>NZ_CP047605.1:0-5155009 GCF_009905295.1 Serratia sp. NGAS9 | reverse complement strand
GGCGGACTCCACTCGAACAAGATCAATAAAGAAAAGAAACGGGCAACTTTTTTATAACTCATGATTTTTGACACATACCCGGCATCGGCTGTTTGCCTGTGGGGGATGCGAACCGCCTTTCACGGTTTGTGTCCCTCACGATCCCGGCATGAGGGATCGCGATCGGAATGACGGATCATAGCGCAATCCGAGCAAGAGATCCTCCCCTTCCTCACAGATTAGATCCATTTTATCCACAGGCCGCGGCCGGCGGCGATCTTTTCACCGCCAACGCCGAATGACCGCGCAGATCCCGGCCGCTGCGCCGCGTTTTTTACATTGTCAACCGGTTATACCCTGTTATCCACGTCGGATCCTGGGATCGCGCGCAAAGGATCTCACGGGGATCCTTGCGATTTCACCCCGAGTCCGTATAATCTTCGCCCTACGTGTGATACCTGGTTCCTTATGGTGCGTCATTAGCCAGACAGGATTCTGCGGTGACCACGGGCCAAGACCGGATTTTGTTCCGTTATTGGCAGACAACCAGGTAGGCTGGCGCGATGCGAATTGACTCAGGACTGTACAATTATTACAATCCCGCTTCTTTATGTATTGCGATTGAGGCGTCGGTCATCTTCACGCCGAGTAGCCAAACGCGTTTACTGATCAGTAATTATTTTAAGTTTAGGTAGAAATCGCTATGAAACGCACTTTCCAACCGTCCGTATTGAAGCGCAACCGTAGCCACGGTTTCCGTGCTCGTATGGCCACCAAAAATGGTCGTCAAGTTCTGGCCCGCCGTCGTGCGAAAGGCCGTGCTCGTCTGACTGTTTCTAAGTAATAAAGCTAACCCGCTGAGTGGTTAAGCTCGCTTTTCCCAGGGAGTTACGTTTGTTAACTCCCACTCATTTCACTTTCGTCTTCCAGCAGCCACAACGGGCTGGCACGCCGCAAATCACCATCCTCGGCCGCCTGAACCAGCTGGGGCATCCCCGCATCGGTCTTACCGTCGCCAAAAAACACGTCAAACGCGCGCACGAGCGTAATCGGATCAAACGCCTAACCCGCGAAAGCTTCCGCTTGCGTCAGCACGAATTACCGGCGATGGATTTTGTCGTGGTGGCCAAAAAGGGGATAGCGGATTTGGATAACCGCGCGCTGACGGAAGCTTTGGATAAATTATGGCGTCGCCACTGTCGCCAGGCTCCCGCATCCTGATCGGGCTGGTGCGGGCCTATCAGCTCGTCATCAGTCCGCTGCTAGGGCCTCGTTGTCGCTTCCAGCCGACATGCTCTCATTACGCAATTGAGGCATTAAGCAGGTTTGGCATGATAAAAGGCAGTTGGTTAGCATTGAAACGCGTATTAAAATGCCACCCTTTGAACCCAGGTGGCGATGATCCGGTGCCGCCAAAAACCGACGATAACAGAGAACACTAACGATGGATTCGCAACGCAATCTTCTCCTCATCGCTCTGCTGTTCGTGTCTTTCATGATCTGGCAGGCATGGCAAACGGACAATGCTCCGCAGCCGGCCGCACAGACCACGCAACAGACTTCGAACGCAGTAGCCGGTGATGCCGCCAGCCAGGCCGTGCCAGCCAGTGGTCAGGGTAAGCTGATTACCGTGAACACCGACGTGCTGTCACTGACCATCAACACCCGTGGTGGCGATATCGAGCAGGCTAAACTGTTGGCCTACCCGGATACCCTGGGTTCATCGACTCCGTTCCAACTGCTGGAAACCACTCCGTCGTTCGTCTATCAGGCACAAAGCGGCCTGACCGGTAAAAACGGCCCGGACAACCCGGCCAACGGCGAGCGCCCGCTGTATCAGGCGGCGCAGGACAGCTACACCCTGCCGGAAGGCCAGGACGAGCTGCGCATCCCGCTGACCTACACCGATAAAGACGGCGCGATCTACACCAAGACCTTCGTGCTCAAACGCAATCACTATGCGGTCGGCGTGGATTACAGCATCGACAATAAAGGCGCGACGCCGCTGGAGCTGACCCTGTTCGGCCAGCTGAAGCAGACCACCGAATTGCCTAAGCACCGCGACACCGGCAGCAGCAACTTCGCGCTGCACACCTTCCGCGGCGCGGCGTACTCGTCCAGCGAGGACAAGTACCAGAAATACGCGTTCGACAAAGACGAAAACCTGAGCGTCACCACCAAAGACGGTTGGGTCGCCATGCTGCAGCAGTACTTCGCCACCGCGTGGGTACCGGCGACCAAGGGTGACAACACCTTCTACACCGCCAAACCGGGTGACAACCTGTCCACCATCGGCTTCAAATCTACGCCGGTCGTGGTGCAGCCGGGCGCTCAGCAGCAGCTGAACGCGACCCTGTGGGTCGGCCCGGAGCTGCAGGATCAGATGGCCCAGTTGGCGCCGCACCTGGATCTGACCGTGGATTACGGCTGGCTGTGGTTCATCTCCCAGCCGCTGTTCAAACTGCTGAAGTTCATCCACGGCTTTATCGGTAACTGGGGCTTCTCCATCATCATCATCACCTTCATCGTGCGCGGCATCATGTACCCGCTGACCAAGGCGCAGTACACCTCGATGGCGAAAATGCGCATGCTGCAGCCGAAGCTGCAGGCGATGCGCGAGCGCATCGGCGATGACAAACAGCGCATGAGCCAAGAGATGATGGCGCTGTACAAGTCGGAGAAAGTGAACCCGCTCGGCGGCTGCCTGCCGCTGATCATTCAGATGCCGATCTTCCTGGCGCTGTACTACATGCTGATGGGCTCGGTCGAGCTGCGCCACGCGCCGTTCGCCCTGTGGATCCATGACCTGTCGGCGCAAGACCCGTACTACATCCTGCCAATCCTGATGGGCGTGACGATGTTCTTCATTCAGAAGATGTCGCCAACCACCGTGACTGACCCGATGCAGCAGAAAATCATGACCTTCATGCCGGTGATCTTCACAGTGTTCTTCCTGTGGTTCCCGTCCGGTCTGGTGCTGTATTACATCGTCAGTAACCTGGTGACCATCCTGCAGCAGCAGCTGATTTACCGTGGTCTGGAAAAACGCGGTCTGCACAGCCGCGACAAGAAAAAAAGCTAAGCGTATTGTAGGGGTTCGGCGCGCCGACCCTTGCAGTCACCCCAAAGGCGGTCATTAGACCGCCTTTTTGCATCTTAATCGTCAGAGAGAACCGTTATGAGCACCACCGATACCATCGTTGCCCAAGCCACCCCGCCGGGACGCGGCGGCGTCGGCATTCTGCGCATTTCCGGAAGCAAGGCCAAAGACGTCGCCCAGGCGTTGCTCGGCAAGCTGCCGAAGCCGCGCTACGCTGACTATCTGCCGTTCCGCGACGCCACGGGCGCCACCCTCGATCAGGGCATCGCGCTGTGGTTCCCGGGGCCGAACTCCTTTACCGGCGAAGACGTGCTGGAACTGCAGGGCCACGGCGGGCCGGTGATCCTCGATCTGTTGCTCAAGCGCGTGCTGGCGCTCCCTGACGTGCGCATCGCACGGCCCGGCGAGTTCTCCGAACGCGCGTTCCTCAACGACAAACTCGATTTGGCGCAGGCCGAAGCGATTGCCGATCTGATCGACGCCAGCTCCGAGCAGGCGGCGCGTTCGGCGATGAACTCGCTGCAGGGTGCGTTCTCCACCCGCATCCACCAGCTCGTGGAAGCGCTCACTCACTTGCGAATCTACGTGGAAGCGGCGATCGACTTCCCGGATGAGGAAATTGATTTCCTGTCCGACGGTAAAATCGAGGCGCAGCTCAACGACGTAATGGCGGATCTGGACAACGTGCGCGGCGAAGCGCGCCAGGGCAGCCTGCTGCGCGAAGGGATGAAGGTGGTGATCGCCGGGCGCCCCAACGCAGGTAAATCCAGCCTGCTCAATGCGTTGGCCGGGCGCGAGGCGGCGATCGTCACCGATATCGCCGGCACCACCCGCGACGTCTTGCGCGAACATATCCATATCGACGGCATGCCGCTGCACATCATCGATACAGCCGGCCTGCGCGACGCCAGCGACGAAGTTGAGCGTATCGGCATCGAACGTGCGTGGAACGAGATTGAACAGGCCGACAGAGTGCTGTTTATGGTTGACGGCACCACCACCGCCGCCACCGAGCCGGCGGCGATCTGGCCGGAGTTTATGGCGCGCCTGCCAGGCACGCTGCCGATCACCGTGGTGCGCAACAAGGCCGACATCACCGGTGAAACGCTGGGTCTGACGGAAGTGAATAACCACTCACTTATTCGCCTGTCGGCCCGCACCGGCGAAGGCGTCGATGTGCTGCGCGATCATCTTAAACAGAGCATGGGCTTCACCAGCAATATGGAAGGCGGCTTTCTGGCGCGCCGTCGCCACCTGCAGGCGCTGGAATTGGCGGCACAGCACCTGGTGCAGGGTAAAGAACAGTTAGTGAGCGCTTACGCGGGGGAGCTGCTGGCCGAGGAACTGCGCCAGGCGCAGCTGGCCCTAAGTGAAATCACCGGCGAATTCACCTCCGACGATCTGCTGGGCCGTATCTTCTCAAGCTTCTGTATCGGGAAATAATCGACGGCGAGCGCCGTATCCTACTCGGCGCCCGCATGTTACTTCTCCCGGCGGCATCAAAACTCACCTAAGCTTATCTCATCAATTTTGCTGCGTGAGAGATAAGCTTACATGAACGAACCTTTAGACTTGATCGGCGTGGGATTGGGGCCTTTCAATCTCAGTCTGGCCGCTCTGGCCGCCGAAAGCGGCGCCGTCAATTATACCTTTCTCGATCGTAACGCCAGCTTCCGTTGGCATCCCGGTATGCTGCTGCCCTCAGCTTATATGCAAACCTATGTACTTCAAGATCTGGTTACCGCCGTCAGCCCACGCAGCCAATTTTCATTTATTAATTACTTGGTCGAACAGAAAAAAATTTATCGTTTTTTAATCACCGAGCAGCAAATTATCAGCCGGGAAGAATTCTCCGACTACCTGAGTTGGGCCTGCGAAAGGTTAGACGGGCTACAGTTTTCACAGTCCGTAGAGCGTATTGATTTCGACGATGAAAAAGGTTTGTTCAAGGTATGTACCCACAACCAGACCCTGTGGGCGAAAAATATCTGTCTGGGTACCGGACATGACCCTTGGTTGCCGGAAGCATTTTACCCGGCGCTGGGTGAAAACTGCATGCATGCCGCCGAAATAGCCCTGCGCAATCCAGACTTCAGCGGCAAGCGGGTTATGGTGGTGGGCGGCGGCCAAAGCGGCGCCGATGTTTTTTTGAACGCGTTGCAGGGACACTGGGGCGAGCCGGCACAGCTGGATTGGCTCTCGCGTCGTCCCAATTTTCAGCCGCTGGACGAGTCCCCCTTCACCAACGAATATTTCACTCCTGAATACGTCGACTATTTCTATACGCTGCCGGCCGAGATCCGCGCACGTGAAATCAAAACACAGAAATTGCCGGCAGACGGCATCAGCAATCATACGCTGCGAACCTTGTACCGTGAGCTTTATATGCGTTTTGACGTGATGCGCCAGACACGCAATGTGCGTTTACTGCCCCATCGTACTCTACTGACCGTCGAATCAATGGATGAGGCTTTTCATCTGCGCACGCTTCACGGTCTGGAAAATCGCCGGGAAAGTTTCAGGGCTGATATCGTCATTCTCGCCACCGGCTATCGCGCCTCTCTGCCCGCGTACCTGAAACCCTTGGTGCCGCGCATCCCGCTCGATTCGAAGCAGCATCTACCGCTGCTGCCGAATTTTAATCTTGAATGGCTCGGGCCGGAGCAAAATCGAATTTATGCGGTAAATGCCGGGATACACAGCCACGGCAGCGCAGAAGGCGGACTGAGCCTGATGGCCTGGCGTTCAGCGCGCATCCTCAATCACTTGCTGGGCAAGCCATACTTTGATTTGGCACCGAACGCATCAATGATCCAATGGTGGAGCGATGCCGCGTCGGACGATACCTCTTCCATCGTTAATAAATAGGATAATCCGCATAGTGTTTTTTGATGATAAATCCTCAACTTAGTCTTAATCTAACACCCCTGCGTTCTTAGCGACCCTCTGTCATGGAGTGAACAATGGCGTGTCATTTTGCCCGATGGACCCCGGCCTCCGCTGTCCTGGATACCCAGAGACTCTCCGACGAAGTGATAGCCGCCACCCGCACCTTTTCCGTTAAGCGCCGCACGCGCTACCTGCAAGGGCGCATTCTGCTCGCCGAAATGATGTTCTACCTGTACGGCTTGCCGACGCTCCCCCCTATAGCCACCACGCCGACCGGCCGCCCCTGTTTCGCCGATCATCAGCTGCCCGATTTTAGCCTCGCCTACGCCAGCAACACCGTGGGCGTACTGCTTAGCGACGAGGGCAAGGTCGGACTGGATATCGAAGTGATGCGGGCGCGCGGCACCCGGCAAAGCGCGCTGCAACACGCGCATCAGACACCGGCGGAAAGTGCCTGGATCGGTGCGCAGGACGATCGGCTGGAGGCAGAAACTCAGCTGTGGAGCATCCGGCAAAGCGTGCTGAAAATTTCCGGCCTCGGTAACAGCGGCCAGTCTACGCTGCGTCTGCATCCCTTCTCCGGCCACCTGCGCTCCAGTGCCACGCCGGACGTTCAGGTGATGAGCGACGCCGACGAATACCTGAGCTGGGCCTGCGCCGGCAGCCCTGGGCTGGATCGCCTGCTGTGCTGGCGCTACGAAGAGCGCGGTGGACTGCACAAAGACGGGGAAATCTCACCGCGCAGCCCGGCGGCGTCCTCGCGCTTCGTTAAACTGACGGGCCTGAAGACGCCCGGTTAACGCGGCGCAAAGCGGATAACGCTGTCTTTACCGCTCGAGTCGCTGGATTAAATTGTAAAGACAGCTAAATGTTGAGCAATCGCCTATTCTCGACCCGCGCTTTAGCCTACTATTCGCCCATGTTGTACGCTGAATCTGCTCATTCGAAAGGGAGAATCATCATGTCAGACCAAGCCTTAAAAATCGTCACTCTGCTCGGCAGCCTGCGTAAAGGCTCTTACAACGCCATGGTGGCCCGCGCCCTGCCAGGGCTGGCTCCGCAGGGCGTCACCATTGAAGCGCTACCTTCCATCCGCGATATCCCACTGTACGACGCCGACATGCAACAGGGTGAAGGCTTCCCTGCCGCTGTCGAGGCGATCGCCGAACAGATCCGCCAGGCCGACGGCGTGATCATCGTCACCCCTGAATATAACTATTCCGTGCCCGGCGGGTTGAAGAACGCCATCGACTGGCTGTCTCGCTTGCCGAATCAGCCGCTGGCCGGCAAGCCGGTCGCCATTCAAACCAGCTCGATGGGGCCGATCGGCGGCGCGCGCTGCCAATACCATCTGCGCCAGATCCTGGTATTCCTCGATGCGATGGTAATGAACAAGCCTGAGTTTATGGGCGGCGTGATCCAGAGCAAGGTCGATGAACAGGCCGGTGAACTGAGCGATCAGGGAACGCTGGACTTCCTGACCGGCCAGCTGTCCGCGTTCAGCGATTTTATTCGCCGCGTGGAGTGACCGTCTCGCGGCGCCCACCGGGCGCCGCAACAGGACATGAAGTCCGTCAATTCATTGAAAATTAAAGCCATAGCATCATGTATTTTTTCATTTTAGCGTTATTTTTTGTTTCCATCACCAGTCCCGCTTTCGCCGCAGACATGCGTTATCCCGCCGGTGAAGAACCGCTGGAGCTGCCGGCACACAGTGCGCTCAACGCCCAGCTGTCGCGATCCGCGCAAAACCAGGAAGACAAAAAGCTGGGCGCCATGTCGCTGTACCTGACGCTGATGCGCGAAGACGGCCGCAATGTCTGGGCGCCCTACCAGTTGGCGGTGTCGTCGGCAGAGAAAGGGCAAACCGAGCTGGCGGAACGCTACCTGCAGCTGAGCGCCGACCGCGGCCTGTGGTACTACTACAACCTGCTGGAGGACGACGCCTTCAACAGCATTCAACATTCCGCCACCTACCAATCCATTTTGGCCGCCACCAAAGCGCGCTATCTGCAGCACGCTCGCCGCTATGAAGGCAAAGCCAGCTACGCGATGCCGGACGGCGAAGCGCCGCCCGAAGGCTGGCCAACGGTGATCTTCCTGCATACCTACGGCAAAGCCGCCGCTATCAGCCCCGAAGAACGGCTGCTGTTCGGCGAAATGGGCGTAGCCTACATCGAGATCAACGGCACGCAGATGCTGTCGGAAAACAGCTTCCGCTGGTCGAATTACAGCGATGAGAGCACCCAAACCGCCATTCAGCGTACGCTGCAACAGCTGGCTCCGCAGCTAAAGCTGAATACCCAACGGATTTACCTCAGCGCCCGCGGCCAGGGTGCACTGCACGCCGCCAACCTGATCGCGAAGTACCCGCAGTTTTACGCCGGCGCGCTCCTGATCGCCCCCAACGGGGAGATCAAGCCGGCCCAGCAGTCGCTGGCGGCGCAAAAGAAAATCGTGATGGCGTATTACGATCGGCAGAACTTCAGTGAGCAGGCGCTGGCGTTGCACTTCGCCAATCTGTTTGGAGAGGATAACCAGGTAGAGACGCTGCACTTCGCCCAGGGCGAGGATGCCGCCGGCAGTTGGCAGGCGCGCTTCAGGCGGCCGTTGCAGTGGGTGTTGGACCAGGCGCCGGACGCGACGCCGGGAGTCTAGCGTTCAGGGCCGACAGACGTCGGCCCTTTGGCTGTCAATGGCCGTCGACAAAGACGATTTTCAGTACGAACAGCAGCGCCACCACCACCACGCACGGGCTGATTTCACGCCAGCGGCCGGTGCCGAGCTTCATCACGCAGTAGGAGATAAAGCCGAGCGCGATACCTTCGGTGATCGAGAAACTGAACGGCATCATCACCGCGGTGACAAATGCCGGTACCGCTTCGGTCAGATCGTCCCACTTCACCCGCGCCAGGCTGGAGGTCATCAGTACACCGACATAGATCAGCGCGCCGGCGGCAGCGTAAGCCGGCACCATACCCGCCAACGGCGACAGGAAGATCACCAGCAGGAACAGCAGGCCAGTGACCACCGCCGTCAAACCGGTGCGGCCGCCGACGGCGACGCCGGACGAGCTTTCGATGTAAGCGGTCACGGAAGAGGTACCCGCCAGCGAACCGGCCACTGAGCTGATGCTGTCAACGTACAACGCCTGCTTCATACGCGGGAATTTGCCCTGGTTGTCGGTCAGGCCGGCTTTATCGGTAACGCCGATCAGGGTGCCGGAAGAGTCGAACAGGTTCACCAGCATAAACGAGAAGATAACCCCGGCCAGCCCGATGTTCAGCGCGCCGGCCACGTCGACCTGGCCCACCACCGAGGTGATACTCGGCGGCAGGGAGAACAGGCCACCGTATTTCACGTCGCCCAGCATCCAGCCGATCAGGGTGGTGACCACGATCGACACCAGCACCGCCGCGTGGAAGTTACGCGAAGAGAGCACGGCGATGATGAAGAAGCCGAGCGCCCCCAGCAGCACGTTGTGCGAGGTCAGGCTGCCGATGGTCACCAGCGTGTCCGGGTTAGCCACTACGATGCCGGCGTTTTTCAGCCCCATCATGCCGATGAACAGACCGATGCCGCTGGTAATGCCGACCCGCAGGCTGACCGGAATGTTAGCGATCATCCAATAGCGAATGCGGAAAATGGTCAGCAACAGCAGGCCGACCGCCCCCCAGAAGATGGCGCCCATGCCCACCTGCCAGGAGATGCCCATCGCGCCGACCACCACGAAGGCGAAGAAGGCGTTCAGGCCCATCGCCGGCGCCAGCGCCACCGGCAGGTTCGCCAGCAGGCCCATAAAGATGCTGCCGAAGGCGGCGATCAAACAGGTGGTGACAAATACCGCCTGGGTATCCATGCCCGCCGCGCCCAAAATTTGCGGGTTAACGAACACGATATACACCATGGTGAGAAAGGTGGTGATACCGGCAATCGTTTCCGTACGCGCCGTCGTGCCATGTTGCTTGAGTTTAAACACGCGCCCAAGCAAGCCTTGCTCAGCGTCAAGGCCAGATACTGGTTTGGTCATTATCAGAATTCCGAAAATGGGAATGGACAGTCGCCGGCTATCCTATAACAAAAAGTGGGGCTTTTGATGTCGGTCACAGGTTTTTTTCGCCGTCTTTACGGCTAAACGCGTCAACGGCTTGTATTTACAGGCATTCATCCCCCTTGCCGCCCGCTGCGTTGCCGTTTGCCGGCACGGCCGATAAAATGGCCTATCGCCCCTCTATCCCTATCCGTTAAAAACAGGAATCCGCATGTCTTCGACCTTTATCGATAAGCTGGCGTTGATCGCGCTGAAAGATGACAAAGTGGCGCTGGTGCGCTCACACAATAAGACGCTGTTTTATATGCCGGGCGGAAAGCGCGAAGCGGGCGAAACCGACGAACAGGCGCTGTGCCGCGAAATCGACGAAGAGCTGACCGTTGCGCTGCTGTCGCAATCCATCGCGTTTTACGGCGAATTCACCGGCCCGGCGGACGGCAAGCAGGACGGCACCCAGGTGCGCATTCGCTGCTACCAGGCCGACTTTACCGGGCAGCTGCAGCCGGCCGCCGAAATCGCCGAGCTGAAGTGGTGCGACAGTCGCGATCTGCCGCAGTGCTCACACGTCGCCGCGCTAATTTTGCACGATCTCAAGGCGCGTAACCTGATCAAATGATCGCTGAGCGGCCTCAGCGGCGTTAACCCGAAGGAACCTGTCCCGCATGAATCAGATTGACTGCATTTTGTTCGACTGCGATGGCACGCTGGTAGACAGCGAAGTGCTGTGCAGCAAAGCCTATGTGCACATGTTCGCCCACTACGGCATTCATCTGTCGCTGGAAGAGGTATTCAAGAAATACAAAGGGGTGAAGCTGTACGAGATCATCGATCGGGTCAACGCCGAGCAGGGCACTGACCTGGCCAAAGAGACACTGGAGCCGCTGTATCGGCAGGAAGTGGCGCGGTTGTTCGACAGCGAACTGCAACAGATTGCCGGCGCCCGTGAGCTGCTGGCGCAGATAACGGTGCCTGTCTGCACCGTCTCCAACGGGCCGGTCAGCAAGATGCAGCATTCGCTCGGCCTAACCGGCATGCTGCCTTATTTTGATGACCGGTTATTCAGCGGCTATGACATTCAGCGCTGGAAGCCGGATCCGGCGATCGTGTTTCACGCCGCCGAACAGATGCAGGTGCCGGTGACGCGCTGCATCCTGGTGGACGATTCGCCCGCCGGCGCGCAGGCCGGCATCCATGCCGGCATCCCGGTCTTTTACTTCTGCGCCGATCCGCATAACCCGCCGATTGACCACCCGCTGGTGACCACGTTTGACGACCTGGCCCAACTGCCCGCGCTGTGGCGCGAACGCGGCTGGCGGCTCACGGCCGATTAACTGGCCGGCAACGGCGGCTTGTTGCGCCACCAGCGCCAGGACCGTTTCAGCGCGCGGGTTTGCGCGCCGAAGCGGCGGTTGACCGCGTTGGCCAGCAGATCGAGCGCCAGGCAGAACACGAAGTAGACCAGCGCCACGAACAGGAACACTTCCATCGGATAGACCATGCTGCGGTTGTTGACCTGGGTCGCCAGGAAGGTCAGTTCGCCAACGCCGACGATATAAGCCAGCGAGGTGTCCTTGATCAGAGAGATCCACTGGTTGATGAACGACGGCACCATCATGCGCAGCGCCTGCGGCAGCACGATCATGCGCAGCGTCTGCCAACGCGTCAGCCCCAGAGAAAGCCCAGCCTGCCACTGGCCGGGGCCGATCGCGGCGATGCCGGCCTTCACTGCATGGGCCAGATAGGCCGAGGCGATCAGCGCCAGCGCGCACACCACGGTAGTGATTTCCGGGATCTCGACGCCAAACACCATCGGCAGCAGGAAATAGGTCCAGAAGATCAGCATGATGACCGGAATGGCGCGGAAAAAGCCCAACACCGCCGCCAGCAGCCCGGCGGCGACGCCGCGTGACATCGCCAGCGCCACGCCGAGTAAGGTGCCGAGCACCGCCGAGGCCACGCCGGCCATCAGGCTGATCGCCAACGTCAGCGCCGCGCCACCCAGCGGCCCGTCCGGCCAGGTGCCCCACAGCAGGTAACCCAGGTTGTCGTGAATCACGCTGAAATCCATCTCAATGTCCTCCCAGCGGTTTACGCTGTTGTCGCCACATGCCCCAACCTTCCAGCAGCGCGATGATGGCGATATACAGCACCGTCGCCACGCCGAACGCCTGGAAGGTGCGCAGGGTTTCGGTTTCGACCTGACGCGAGGCGTAAGAGAGTTCGGCAACGCCGATCGCCATGGTCAGCGACGAGTTCTTGATCACGTTCATGTATTGCCCCAGCAGCGGCGGCAGCGCGATTTTCAGCGCCTGCGGCAACACCACGTAGCGCATCGCCTGCCAGCCGGTCAGTCCCAGCGCCTGAGCGGCATATTTCTGCCCGCCGGCGACGCCGCGAATGCCGGAGCGGATCTCTTCGGCGATAAAGGCGGTGGAGTAGAGCGTCAGGCCAAAGAAACCGGCGAGAAACTCGAACGACGGCCACTCAAGCGGGCCGACCTGATGTGAGCTGTTCAGCCACTGCATGGCGGCGGACGGCAGGATCTGCCCGGCGGCGAAGT
Source organism: Serratia sp. NGAS9 (assembly GCF_009905295.1). Classification (NCBI taxonomy): domain Bacteria; kingdom Pseudomonadati; phylum Pseudomonadota; class Gammaproteobacteria; order Enterobacterales; family Yersiniaceae; genus Serratia; species Serratia sp. NGAS9. Next base: position 5,142,430 of record NZ_CP047605.1, on the reverse strand, counting down.
ACCAGAAGAACAGCTGCACCAGCAGCGGCGTATTGCGAAACAGCGAGCTGTACCCCATCGCCAGCCAACGCAACGGCCGCAGGCTGCTGTCGCGCATCGCCGCCAGCACAAAGCCCAGCAACGTGGCCGCCAGGCCCGCGCAGGCGGAAAGCCACAGCGTCAGCAGAAAGCCGTGCCACAGCCAGCTCAGGTATTGCGGCGCCAGCAGCCAGTCCAGGTTCATGTTCAATCCTTGTCTTGCAGAATGCATCAGGGGCGCAGCAAGCTGCGCCCCTCCGTGCCTATCTCACCGCAAGCGGTTAAGTCAGGCTTTTGGTTGCTGATCCAAAGGCGCGATTTTGAAATCGCCGCGCGGTTGAGCGGATTGGGTTTCCGGCCCGAACCAGCGATCGTAAATCTTAACCGCTTCGCCGTCTTTTTCCAGCTTGATCAGCGTCTCGTTCACCGCGGCGGTCAGGCGATCTTCACCCTTGGGAATGCCGACGCCCTGATACTCTTTGGTCAGGCTGAACGGCGAAATTTCAAACTCCGCCTTTTGCGCCGCCGGCAGGTTGCCGAGCAGGCCGACCAGCTTGGCGTCGTCCTGAGTGATCGCCTGCACGTTGCCGTTACGCAGCGCCACGAACGCCAGCGGGGTATCATCGTAGGAGATCACTTTCGCCGTCGGGAAACGCTCGCGCAGGGTGATTTCCTGCACCGTGCCCTTATCCGCGCCGATGCGCAGCTTCTTGATGTCTTCCGGCGTTTTCAACACGCCTTTGCGGGCGATGAATTTCTGGCCAGTGGCGAAGTACGGCACGCTGAAGTTCACTTCCTTGGCGCGCTCGTCGGTAATGGTGAAGTTGGCGGCAATCAGGTCAACCTTCTTCGACACCAGCAGCGGAATGCGGTTGGCCGGGTTGGTGGCGCGCAGCTCCACTTTCACCCCCAGCGCTTTGCCGATCGCGTCGGCGACATCCACATCGTAGCCCACCAGCTTCTTGCTCTGCGGATCGATGTAGCCGAACGGCGGGTTGCTGTCGAACACCGCGATGCGCACCACGCCGGCTTGCTTGATATCGTCAAGTTTGTCCGCGTGCGCGGCACCGGCGGCGAGGCCGGTCAGACTGGCTAACAACGTTAAGGCCAAAGCGCGATGTTTCATAGAAAGCTCCTAAGTGGTTGATGTCCTGCTGGCGGATAAGCTAGCAAGCGCCACATAGGTCAGGAAATAATATAAAAAGCTATATTTATAACCTTTTTATCTTTACGCGCTTAAGATGGAATAAAGGCGCGGGAAACCGCGCCTTTGAAGGATATTACCCGGAAAGGGTTAGTCGACTTTGTCGTCTTTACCGCCCGGGGAGAGCAGCTTTTCCAGGGCATCGCCACCCAAATGACGGAAATCCTGCCCTTTGACGAAATAGAAGATAAATTCGCAGATGTTCTGGCAGCGGTCGCCGATACGCTCGATAGAACGGGCGCAGAACAGCGCGGTCAGCACGCTCGGAATGGTGCGCGAATCTTCCATCATGTAGGTCATCAGCTGACGCACGATGCCTTCGTATTCCTGGTCGACTTTTTTATCTTCCCGGTAAATACGGATCGCCTCGTCCAGATCCATGCGCGCGAAGGCGTCCAGCACGTCGTGCAGCATCTGCACGGTGTGGCGCCCCAGCGACTCCAGGCTGACCAGCAGCGGCTGGTGCTGGTGCGAGAACTTCTCCAGCGCGGTGCGGCAGATCTTGTCCGCCACGTCGCCGATGCGCTCCAGCTCGGAAATGGTTTTGATGATCGCCATCACCAGACGCAGATCGCTGGCGGTCGGCTGGCGCTTGGCGATAATGCGCACGCAAGCTTCATCGATCGCCACTTCCATCATGTTGACCTTGGCGTCGCCTTCGATCACGCGCTTGGCCAGCTCGCCATCCTGATTGTGCATCGCGGTGATGGCGTCGGTCAGCTGCTGCTCCACCAGCCCGCCCATGGTCAGCACCTGGGTGCGGATATGCTCGAGCTCTGCGTTGAACTGGCCGGAAATGTGTTTGTTTAAATTCAGGTTATCCATGATGCTTCCTATCAACCATAACGGCCAGTGATGTAGTCTTCAGTCTGCTTTTTCTGCGGCGCAGTGAACAGGTTATCAGTATCACTGAACTCGATCAGCTCGCCCAGATACATAAATGCGGTAGAGTCGGAGCAGCGCGCCGCCTGCTGCATGTTGTGCGTCACGATCACCACGGTGTAATCAGCCTTCAGCTCGCTGATCAGCTCTTCAATCTTGCCGGTGGAGATCGGATCCAGCGCCGAGCAAGGCTCATCCAGCAACAACACTTCCGGACGAATGGCGATGCCGCGGGCGATGCACAAACGCTGCTGCTGGCCGCCGGAGAGGCTGTAGCCGCTCTGGTGCAGCTTGTCCTTGGTTTCATTCCACAGCGCCGCCTTGGTCAGCGCCCACTGCACGCGCTCGTCCATATCGGCGCGCGACAGCTTTTCAAACAGGCGAACGCCGAAGGCGATGTTGTCGTAAATCGACATCGGGAACGGCGTCGGCTTCTGGAACACCATGCCGACCTTGGCACGCAGCAGCGCGATATCCGAGTTGTCGGTCAGGATGTTCTGGCCGTCCAGCAGGATGCCGCCTTCCGCACGCTGTTCCGGGTACAGCTGGTACATCTTGTTGAAGGTGCGCAGCAGGGTAGATTTGCCGCAGCCGGACGGGCCGATAAACGCGGTGACCTTGTTCTTGGCGATATCCAGCGTGATGTTCTTCAGCGCATGGAATTTGCCATAGTAGAAGTTCAGATCGCGTACCTGAATTTTGCTGCTGGAAGCGTCAGTAACCATACTCATCAAGACTTCTCTCTTTTCATCAGCGCCGCCAAAGCGGCGCTCAAAATTTTATGAATGCTTTTTCTTGGCGAAAACCACGCGCGCCAGGATATTCAGTAACAGTACGCACAGGGTGATCAACAGCACCCCGGCCCAGGCCAGCTGTTGCCATTCGGCGAACGGGCTCATGGCGAATTTGAAGATGGTCACCGGCAGGTTGGCGATCGGCTGCATCAGGTCGGTGCTCCAGAACTGGTTCGACAGCGAAGTGAACAGCAGCGGTGCGGTTTCCCCCGCGATGCGTGCAATCGCCAGCAGCACGCCGGTGATGATGCCGGACACCGACGCCTTCAGCGTGATGGCGGAAATCATGCGCCATTTCGGCGTACCCAGGGCATAAGCGGCCTCGCGCAGCGTATCCGGTACCAGTTTCAGCATGTTCTCGGTGGTACGAATGACGATCGGCACCTGCAGCAGCGCCAGCGCCACGATGCCGGCCCAGCCGGAGAAGTGTTCCATCTTCGCCACCACGATGGTGTAAACGAACAGGCCCACCACGATCGACGGTGCGGACAGCAGAATGTCGTTGATAAAGCGGATCACTTCCGCCAGCCAGGATTTACGGCCGTATTCCGCCAGGTAGATGCCGGCCATGATGCCCAGCGGCGTACCGAAAAGGGTCGCCCACAGGATCAACAGGCCGCTGCCGGCGATAGCGTTGGCCAAGCCGCCGCCTGCGGTATTCGGCGGCGGGGTCATCTCGGTGAACAGCGCCAGCGACATGCCGTCGAAGCCTTTGGTGACGGTGGCGATCAGGATCCAGATCAGCCAGAACAACCCGAACGCCATGGTCGCCATCGACAGGAACAGCGCGAGGCGGTTTTTCTGCCGGCGCCAGGCCTGCATTTTGCGGCGGCTTTCCGCCAGAACGACTGCGTTTTGCATATCCATCGTCGCCATGTTAACGCCCCTCATTCTTGGCCAGACGCATGATCATCAGTTTCGACAGCGCCAGCACGATAAAGGTGATAACAAACAGAATCAGGCCCAGCTCCATCAACGCCGCGGTGTGCACGCCGGACTCAGCTTCGGCGAATTCGTTGGCCAGCGCCGAGGTGATGCTGTTGCCCGGCATATACAGCGAAGCGCTGTCGAGCTGGTAGGTGTTGCCGATGATAAAGGTCACCGCCATGGTTTCCCCCAGCGCACGGCCCAGGCCCAGCATCACGCCGCCGATGACGCCGTTTTTGGTGAACGGCAGCACGATGCGCCAGATGACTTCCCAAGTGGTGCAGCCGATGCCGTAGGCCGACTCTTTCATCATTACCGGCGTCTGTTCGAACACGTCGCGCATAACCGCAGCGATGTAAGGAATGATCATGATCGCCAGGATCACCCCGGCGGCCAGGATACCGATGCCGAAGGCCGGGCCGGAGAACAGCTCGCCGACGATAGGAATGCCTGACAGCACGTCGCCCACCGGCGTCTGGAAGTATTCGGCGAACAGCGGGGCGAACACAAACAGGCCCCACATGCCGTAGACGATGCTTGGGATGGCCGCCAGCAGCTCAATGGCGATGCCCAGCGGCCGCTTCAACCAGTTCGGCGCCAGTTCGGTCAGGAACAGCGCGATGCCGAAACTCACCGGCACGGCGATGATCAGCGCGATGAGCGAGGTGACCACGGTACCGTAGATCGGCACCAGCGCGCCGAACTGCTCCGCCGGTGCGTCCCACTCTTTGGTCCACAGGAAGGCGAAGCCGAATTTCTGCATGCTTGGCCAGGAGGCGAAGATCAGCGAAACGATGATGCCGCCCAGCAACAATAGGGTAATCAGCGCAGCCAGTCTCACCAGCGCGCTGAAAATGATGTCACCGTTTTTGCCCGGTGCTTTGATGGTCGGCTTGTACTCAGCCATAGATTACTCTCTGTTTGAACCCTGGCAGCCCCAACCGGGATCGGAGCCTGAAGAACTGTGTGGGGCGCGGCGAACCCGCGCCCCTGCGTTGTTAGTACAGCGCTTTACCTGAACTGTCTTTTACGTTGGTTTTCCAGGCCGCGCGCACCTGCTCAACCACTTCTGTCGGCAGGGTGGCGTAATCCAGCTCGTTAGCTTGTTTTGCACCGGTTTTGTAGGCCCAGTCGAAGAACTTCAGCACTTCGGCGCCCTGAGCAGGGTTTTTCTGCTCTTTGTGCACCAGGATGAAGGTGGTGGAGGTGATTGGCCACACGTTGTCGCCTTTCTGGTCAGTCAGATCCTGAGCGAAGGTTTTGCTCCAATCCGCACCTTTGGCGGCGTTGCTGAAGCTCTCTTCGGTCGGGCTGACCGGTTTGCCGTCGGCGGACACCAGCTTGGTGTAAGCCAGGTTGTTCTGCTTGGCGTAAGCGTATTCTACGTAGCCGATAGAGCCAGGCAGACGCTGAACGAAGGCGGCGATGCCGTCGTTGCCTTTGCCGCCCAGACCGGTCGGCCAGTTAACGGTAGAACCGGCGCCGATCTTCTCTTTCCACTGCGCATTCACCTTGGACAGGTAGCTGGTGAACACGAACGAGGTGCCGGAACCGTCGGCGCGGCGCACCACGGCGATGTTCTGGTCAGGCAGTTTCACGCCTGGGTTCAGCTTGGTGATAGCCGGATCGTTCCACTTTTTGACGTTGCCCAGGTAGATATCACCCAGGGTTTTACCGTCCAGCGTCAGTTCGCCGGATTTGATGCCCGGGATATTCACCGCCAGTACCACGCCGCCGATCACGGTCGGGAACTGGAACAGGCCATCGGCCGCCAGTTTGTCGTCAGACAGCGGAGCATCGGAAGCGCCAAAGTCAACGGTGTTGGCCACGATTTGCTTCACGCCGCCAGAGGAGCCGATGCCCTGATAGTTAACTTTGTTGCCGGTTTCTTTCTGATAAGAATCTGCCCACTTGGCGTAAACCGGAGCGGGGAATGTCGCACCTGCACCGGTCAGGCTGGCAGCAGCGAACGCGGACACGGCGGTCAGGGAGAAGGTCGCTGCCACAATACTGGCGACGGTGGTACGCATCAGTTTCATAATCCCTCCTAATGGGATACTTAAAATCGACTTCGAGTCGTTTTAATCAGAGTAAGTATTGCTGCAGGAGGGAAAATAGGACAGTTTGGTGACAGAAAAATGTACGCAATATGACAGTTATATTACAGTGCGTTTGATGGGTATTGTTTTATCTATAAATCAAAAAGTTAGCTGTGAAGCAGCACATTTTCCAAGCAATAAAAAAACCGTTTTGGCGCGGCCTATCCGCTTGAATATGACAACGTTTATCGCCGAATCGGTCGCGCTGTCATCTTTAAGGCCGCTCATGAAAAAAGCCGGCGCGAAGGCCGGCTTTTGCAGTTTACCTGCGGCAAATTACTCTACGGTGACAGACTTCGCCAGGTTGCGTGGCTGGTCAACGTCGGTGCCTTTGATCAGCGCCACGTGGTAAGACAGCAGCTGCAACGGCACGGTGTAGAAGATCGGCGCGACGATTTCCTCGACGTGCGGCAGAGGAATGATGGTCATGCCTTCGCTGCTGACAAAGCCGGCGTCCTGATCGGCGAACACGTACAGCTGGCCGCCGCGCGCGCGCACTTCTTCAATGTTGGACTTCAGCTTTTCCAGCAGTTCGTTGTTTGGCGCCACCACGATCACCGGCATATCGGCGTCGATCAGCGCCAGCGGGCCGTGTTTCAACTCGCCCGCCGCATAAGCTTCGGCGTGAATATAGGAGATCTCTTTCAGCTTCAGCGCCCCTTCCATGGCGATCGGATACTGATCGCCGCGGCCGAGGAACAGCGCATGGTGCTTGTCGGAGAAGCCTTCCGCCAGCGCTTCGATCTCTTTATCCATCGACAGCATCTGCTCGATACGCGCCGGCAGCGCCTGCAGGCCGTGCACGATCTCCTGCTCCACGCTTTCCGCCATGCCTTTCAGGCGGCCCAGGCGCGCCACCAGCATCAACAGCACGGTGAGCTGCGTGGTGAAGGCTTTGGTCGAGGCTACGCCGATTTCCGTGCCCGCTTTGGTCATCAACGCCAGATCGGATTCACGCACCAGCGAAGAGCCCGCAACGTTACAAACGGCCAGCGAACCAAGATAACCCAGCTCTTTGGACAAGCGCAGCGCCGCTAACGTGTCGGCGGTTTCACCGGACTGCGACAGGGTGATGATCAGGCTGCCCGGACGCACCGCCGATTTGCGGTAACGGAATTCGGACGCGATCTCGACGTCGCACGGCACGCCGGCCAACGCTTCAAACCAGTAGCGCGCCACCATCCCGGAGTGGTAAGAAGTGCCACAGGCGATGATCTGCACGTGTTGCACCTTGGCCAGCAGCTCGTCGGCGTGCGGGCCCAGCTCGCTCAGGTTGATTTGGCCATGGCTGAAACGCCCTTCCAGGGTGTTTTTCAGCGCCAGCGGCTGTTCGTAGATCTCTTTTTGCATGTAGTGACGGTAAGCGCCCTTGTCGCCGGCGTCATACTGCACCTGGGATTCGATCTCAGGACGCTCGATGGCGTTGCCCTGCTTGTCGAAGATGTTGACGGTGCGGCGAGTCACTTCCACCACGTCGCCTTCTTCCAGGAAGATGAAGCGGCGGGTGACCGGCAGCAGCGCCAGCTGATCGGAGGCGATGAAGTTTTCCCCAACGCCGCGGCCGATAACCAGCGGGCTGCCGGAGCGCGCCGCGACCAATACGCTCGGATCGCGGCTGTCCATCACCACGGTGCCGTAAGCGCCGCGCAGCTGTGGGATCACGCGCTGAACCACTTCCAGCAGCGTACCGCCCTGCAACTGTTCCCAGTGCACCAGGTGCGCGATCACTTCGGTGTCGGTTTCGGAGCTGAAACGGTAACCACGTTCGATCAGCAGCTCGCGCAGCGGTTCGTGGTTTTCGATGATGCCGTTATGCACCACGGTAATGTAGTCGGAAACATGCGGGTGCGCGTTCGCTTCGGTCGGTTCACCGTGAGTTGCCCAGCGGGTGTGAGCGATGCCGGTACCGCCGTGCAGATCGGTTTGCTCCGCCGCTTCGGCCAGTTTTTGTACCTTGCCTACGCGACGCAGGCGGCTGACGTTGCCTTTTTCATCGACCACCGCCAGACCGGCGGAGTCATAACCGCGGTACTCAAGACGACGTAAACCTTCCAACAGGATTTCTGCGATATCACGTTGCGCTACTGCGCCTACAATTCCACACATCAGTTATATTCCTAATGAACGCCCTTCATGGGCGCTTTCGATGCCTTGACCTGATTTTTGCCGGTTTTTACCGTGCGTCCCCCGAGCCTGTAGATGGTGGGGGTTATTATGTTTTGTATTGGGCTCGTGAACAGAGCCCAACGCAAAACACACTATGACTTCTTCTTCACCGGACGTTGCCAGCCCTGAATGTGCACCTGCTTGACGCGGCTCAGCACCAATTCGTTCTCGGCAATATCGCGCGTCACCGTGGTGCCTGCGGCGATGGTGGAGCCTTTGCCGACCGATACCGGCGCCACCAGCTGAGTATCGGAACCGACGAACACCCCATCGCCGATCAGCGTCTTGTGCTTGTTGGCGCCATCGTAGTTACAGGTGATGGTGCCGGCGCCGATATTCACGTCATCGCCGATTTCGGCATCACCCAGGTAGCTGAGGTGACCGGCCTTGGAACCTTTGCCCAGACGCGCCTTTTTCATTTCCACGAAGTTGCCGACGTGAGCCCCTGCCGCCAGCTCCGCGCCTGGGCGCAGGCGGGCGAATGGCCCCACGGTGCAGTCGGCTTCCAGCACGCTGTCTTCCAGCACGCTATAAGGACTGATCTCGCAATCATCACCGATTACGCAGTTTTTCAGCACGCAGCCGGCGCCGATTTTCACCCGATCGCCCAGCTTGACGTGACCTTCGATAATCACATTCGCATCAATAGTGATGTCGCGGCCGTGAACAAGTTCCCCACGCAGATCGAAACGCGCCGGATCCAGCAACATCACGCCGGCCAACAGCAGCTTTTCAGACTGTTCCGACTGGAATACGCGCTCCAGGGTCGCCAACTGCAGGCGGTTGTTCACACCTTCCACTTCACTCAGGCGCGACGGGTGTACAGCCTCGATTTTCTTGCCGTCGGCATGGGCCAACGCAATGATATCGGTGATGTAAAACTCGCCCTGTGCGTTATCGTTATTCAACATCCCCAGCCAGCGCTTCAGATCGCGCCCGTTCGCCACCAGGATGCCGGTATTGATCTCATTAATCTGACGCTGTGCCTCGCTGGCGTCCTTGTGTTCAACGATGCCCACCACGTTGCCCTGCTCGCGCACGATGCGGCCGTAACCGCTCGGATCGTCCAGTTTCACCGTCAGCAGACCGATGCCGCCCTGCGGCTTGGCCGCAATCAGGCGTTGCAGCGTATCCACGGAAATCAAAGGCACGTCACCGTACAGCATCAGCACGTCTTCATCGTCGGCAAAATGCGGCGCCGCCTGCTGCATTGCATGGCCGGTGCCCAATTGCTCCGCCTGCAGCACCCAGTTCAGCGCGCCGTCCGTCAGCGTGCTTTTCAATAAATCGCCGCCGTGGCCGTATACCAGGTGAACATGTTGCGCGCCCAGTTTCATCGCGGCATCAATGACGTGCTGCACCATCGGCTTACCGGCCAACGGATGCAACACTTTGGGAAGATCGGAATACATGCGCGTACCCTTGCCCGCGGCGAGGATGACCACGCTCATTGCGCTGTTCGACATAAGCAACCTGATAACTCCATTTTGATAGACGAAAGTAAAACCGTTTAGCGACGATATTACTACATATTTCTCATCACGAACCCGGCGCAGGCCGCGCGCCTCTTGGCCTGCCGCCATCATGGCCGATTCGGCTTCAGGACGAAAAAACTGTCGGCGTTCGGCGACGTTTCTTTCCCGATATCAGGGGTTATACACCACACCGCCCGCCGGGCTGAAATGCTTATTTTAAAGTAAAAAAAAAGCGACCCTATAGGCCGCTTTCTTAAAGTTGGGTGCAGAGCACCCAAACATTACATCGCTTTTCTGGTGAGCTCGATAACGCGCAGTTTTGCGATCGCTTTCGCCAGTTCAGCGGATGCCTGAGCATAGTCGACATCGCCATGAGAGCTGCGAATGTGTTCTTCAGCTTTACGCTTAGCTTCCAACGCTCTCGCTTCGTCGAGGTCAGTACCACGGATAGCAGTGTCCGCCAGCACGGTAACCACGCTCGGCTGCACCTCGAGGATGCCGCCGGACAGGTAGATGAACTCTTCTTCACCGTGCTGCTTAACAATACGCACCATGCCAGGCTTGATGGCAGTCAGCAGCGGCGCATGGCCAGGGAAGATCCCCAGTTCACCTTCGCTGCCTGTCACCTGGATCTTCTGCACCAGGCCGGAAAACATCTGTTTTTCCGCGCTGACTACATCCAGATGGTAAGTCATAGCCATATCACCCTCCTCTCAAGGCGTTACAGTTTCTTGGCTTTTTCCACTGCTTCTTCAATGGTGCCAACCATGTAGAACGCCTGCTCCGGCAGGTGGTCATAGTCGCCGTCCATAATGCCTTTGAAACCACGGATGGTGTCTTTCAGCGATACGAACTTGCCCGGAGAACCGGTGAAGACTTCTGCCACGAAGAACGGCTGAGACAGGAAGCGTTGGATCTTACGCGCACGGGATACGACCAGTTTGTCTTCTTCAGACAGCTCGTCCATACCCAGGATCGCGATGATATCTTTCAGTTCCTGGTAGCGTTGCAGAATGGACTGCACGCCACGCGCTACGTCGTAGTGCTCCTGGCCAACAACCAGCGGATCCAGCTGACGGCTGGTAGAATCCAGCGGGTCAACGGCCGGGTAGATACCCAGAGAAGCGATGTTACGGCTCAGTACCACGGTTGCGTCCAAGTGCGCAAAGGTGGTGGCTGGTGACGGGTCAGTCAAGTCATCCGCAGGAACGTAAACGGCCTGTACGGAAGTGATGGAACCGGTCTTGGTCGAGGTGATACGTTCTTGCAGAACGCCCATCTCTTCCGCCAGCGTTGGCTGATAACCTACCGCGGATGGCATACGGCCCAGAAGTGCGGACACTTCGGTACCGGCCAGGGTGTAACGGTAGATGTTGTCAACGAACAGCAGAACGTCACGGCCTTCGTCACGGAATTTCTCCGCCATGGTCAGACCGGTCAGCGCAACGCGCAGACGGTTACCTGGTGGCTCGTTCATCTGGCCGTAAACCAGGGATACTTTGTCCAGAACGTTGGAGTCGGTCATTTCGTGGTAGAAGTCGTTACCCTCACGAGTACGCTCGCCCACGCCCGCAAACACGGAATAACCGGAGTGCTCGATCGCGATGTTACGGATCAGCTCCATCATGTTTACGGTTTTACCTACGCCCGCACCGCCGAACAGACCAACTTTACCGCCCTTGGCGAACGGACAAATCAGGTCCATTACCTTGATACCGGTTTCCAGCAGTTCCTGGGAGCTGGACAGCTCTTCGTAGCTTGGCGCCGCGCGGTGAATCGCCCAACGCTCTTCTTCGCCGATGTCGCCTTTCATGTCGATCGGTTGGCCCAATACGTTCATGATACGGCCCAGGGTAGCTTTACCCACCGGCACTTCAATCGGGTGGTCCAGGTTGTTCACTTTCAGACCGCGACGCAGACCGTCGGAGGTCCCCATTGCGATACAGCGAACCACGCCACCGCCCAGCTGTTGCTGAACTTCCAACACCAGTTTTTCGGTGCCGTTTTCTACCTCAAGGGCATCGTACACTTTTGGTACGGCATCCTGAGGGAACTCGACGTCCACCACGGCGCCGATTACCTGGATAATCTTTCCAGTAGCCATCTTGAATCCTCTACGTAATTCGTAAACCTAGCTTAAACCGCGGAGGCTCCCGAAACGATCTCGGTGAGTTCCTGAGTGATGCTGGCCTGACGCGCCTTGTTGTATACCAACTGCAGCTCTTTGATCAGGCTACCGCCGTTATCGGTTGCGGCTTTCATCGCGACCATTCGTGCGGCCTGCTCGCTGGCCAGGTTTTCCACGACGCCCTGATAAACCTGCGACTCCACATAGCGGCGCAGCAAGGTATCAAGCAGCACTTTTGGATCGGGTTCATACAGGTAATCCCAAGGCGTTTTCTTCAGCTCTTCGTCATCGGCTGGCGGTAACGGCAGCAGCTGAAGCACCTGTGGCTCTTGGGACATCGTATTAACAAATTTGTTGCTGACAATGTACAGCTTGTCCAAACGACCTTCGTCGTAGGCCTGCAGCATCACTTTCACCGGCCCGATCAGATCCGACAGGGAAGGTTTGTCCCCCATGCCGGTCACCTGGGCAACCACGTTGCCGCCCACGGAACCAAAGAAAGAGGCCGCTTTAGAGCCAATCAGCGCCAAATCGGTTTCGACGCCTTTTTCGGACCAGGCTTTCATCTCCGCCAGCAGCTTTTTGAACAGGTTGATGTTCAAGCCGCCGCAGAGACCACGGTCAGTAGACACCACCAGATACCCGACGCGCTTAACGTCACGCTCATCCAGGTACGGGTGCTTGTACTCCAGATTCCCTAACGCAAGGTGACCAATCACTTTGCGCATGGTCTCTGCATAAGGACGGCTGGCCGCCATGCGATCCTGCGATTTACGCATTTTGGAGGCGGCGACCATTTCCATCGCTTTAGTGATCTTTTGCGTGTTTTGCACGCTAGCGATCTTACTACGTATCTCTTTTGCGCCGGCCATCTCTGCTTCTCCTCAGTGCCAGACGGCCTGCTGTCTTTCAACAGCAGGACCGTTCGGCGTTACCAGGACTGGGTTTTCTTGAAGGTCTCGAGGACGTCTTTCAACTTGCCCTCGATCTCATCATTGAAGTTGCCAGTTTGGTTGATGTGGTTCAGCAGTTCGGCGTGCTCGCGGTCCGCATAGGCGACCAGCGCGGCTTCGAAGCTCACCACTTTGGCTACTTCGACGTCGTTCAGGTAACCGCGTTCTGCGGCAAACAGCACCAGAGACTGTTGTGCAACCGACATCGGCGCATACTGTTTCTGTTTCAGCAGCTCGGTCACTTTCTGACCGTGGCTCAGCTGTTTGCGGGTCGCGTCGTCCAGATCGGAGGCGAACTGGGAGAACGCAGCCAGCTCACGATACTGTGCCAGCGCGGTACGGATACCACCGGACAGTTTCTTCATGATCTTGGTCTGCGCGGCGCCACCAACACGGGATACGGAGATACCCGGGTTAACTGCCGGACGAATACCGGAGTTGAACAGGTTGGATTCCAGGAAGATCTGACCATCGGTAATCGAGATTACGTTGGTCGGAACGAACGCGGAAACGTCACCCGCCTGGGTTTCAATGATCGGCAGAGCGGTCAGTGAACCGGTTTGGCCTTTAACTTCACCTTTGGTGAAGGCTTCAACGTATTCGGCGTTAACGCGCGCTGCACGCTCCAGCAAGCGGGAGTGCAGGTAGAATACGTCGCCTGGGTAAGCTTCACGACCTGGCGGACGACGAAGCAGCAGGGAAATCTGACGGTAAGCAACGGCCTGTTTGGACAGGTCATCGTATACGATCAGCGCATCTTCACCGCGGTCACGGAAGTATTCACCCATTGCGCAACCGGCATATGGTGCCAGGTATTGCAGTGCAGCGGATTCGGAAGCGGTCGCCACCACCACGATGGTGTTGGCCAGTGCGCCGTGCTCTTCCAGTTTGCGCACCACGTTAGCGATGGTGGACGCTTTCTGGCCGATAGCCACGTAAACGCATTTGATGCCGGAGTCGCGTTGGTTGATGATCGCATCGATCGCCAGCGCGGTTTTACCGGTCTGACGGTCACCGATCACCAGCTCACGCTGGCCACGGCCGATTGGAATCATGGCGTCAACGGATTTGTAGCCAGTTTGAACCGGCTGATCAACGGACTGACGCTCGATAACGCCTGGCGCGATAGCTTCTACCGGAGAGAAGCCGTCGTTTTCAATCGGGCCTTTGCCGTCGATAGGTGCGCCCAGGGTGTTAACTACGCGGCCCAGCAGACCACGACCGACTGGAACTTCCAGGATACGGCCAGTACATTTAACCTTCATGCCTTCGGCCAGATCCGAGTACGGACCCATGACCACGGCACCGACAGAGTCGCGCTCCAGGTTCAATGCGATTGCGTAACGGTTGCCAGGCAGCGCGATCATTTCGCCCTGCATAACTTCGGCCAGGCCGTGTACGCGGATGATCCCGTCGCTGACGGAAACGATAGTACCTTCATTGTGAGCTTCGCTCACTACATTGAACTGAGCAATGCGCTGCTTGATCAGTTCGCTGATTTCGGTGGAATTCAGTTGCATGCTCCAGTCCCCTTAAGACTGCAAGACGTCTGTCAGGCGTTCAAGACGACCGCGAACGCTGCCATCAATCACCATATCGCCGGCGCGAACAACGATGCCGGCCAGTACAGACTTGTCAATTTTGCAATTCAGCTTAACTTTGCGTGACAGACGTTTTTCCATCGCAGCGGCGATTTTCGCCTGCTGTTCGTCGCTCAGCGCGCTCGCAGAGAGCACTTCGACTTCGACGGTGGATTCCAGCGAGGCGCGCAGTTCGATGAACTGCTGCAGCACGGCAGGAAGAACCAGTAAACGTCCATTTTCGGCCATTACACGGATAAAGTTCTGGCCATGTTCGTCGAGCCGATCGCCACAAACCGCGATGAACGTCTTGGACAGCGTTTCTGGCGCAACCGCGCCAGACAGCAGTTCAGAAATCTGTTCATTGCGAGTGACTTCAGCCGTAAACGCCAGCATCTCCTGCCAGCGCTCTACGCTTTGGTGCTCAACGGCAAAGTCAAAAGCTGCTTTGGCGTAGGGGCGAGCTACAGTTACAAATTCAGACATCAGCCCCTCCCTCCTTACAGTTCAGCGACCAGTTTATCAACGATGTCGCTGTTAGCAGCTTCATCCACGGAACGTTCGATGATCTTCTCGGCGCCGGCAATTGCCAGCATCGCGACTTGCTTACGCAACTCTTCACGAGCGCGCTTACGTTCGGCTTCGATCTCAGCCTGAGCCTGCGCCACGATTTTGTTACGTTCCTGCTCGGCTTCGGCTTTCGCTTCATCCATGATCTGAGCTTTGCGTTTGTTCGCTTGCTCGATGATCACCTGAGCTTCTGCTTTAGCAGTTTTCAGCTGGTCGGTCGCATTGGCTTGCGCTAAGTCCAGATCTTTTTTGGCACGCTCTGCAGAAGCGAGGCCGTCAGCGATTTCTTTCTGACGTTTCTCGATGGCAGCCATGATCGGCGGCCATACGTACTTCATGCAGAACCAGACAAACAGAACGAACGCGATGGCCTGGCCGAGGATTGTTGCGTTAAGATTCACAGCACAATGCCTCTTTAAAAGTTAATAGTTTGGTTACGTCGTAGAGGGTTACTCTACTTACGCGACGGCGAACATCACGTACAGACCCAGACCTACAGCGATCATCGGGATGGCGTCGACCAGACCCATAACGATAAAGAACTGTGTACGCAGCAGAGGAATCAGGTCAGGCTGACGAGCAGCGCCTTCCAAGAATTTACCACCCAGGATGCCGATACCGATCGCAGCACCGATTGCCGCTAAACCCATCATCACAGCGGCAGCCATGTACAGCAGATCCATACTCAGGTTTTCCATGACAGTCTCCAGTTTGTTTCAGTTTAAAAGTGCAAGTGTTTTAAGAAAATCAGTGCTCTTCAGACGCCATCGACAGATAGACGATCGTCAGAACCATGAAAATAAAGGCTTGAAGCGTAATGATCAGGATGTGGAAGATAGCCCAAGGCAAGCTCAGGACCCACTGTGACCACCACGGCAACAGGCCGGCAATCAGGATGAAGATCAACTCACCCGCATACATGTTGCCGAACAGTCGCAGACCCAGTGAAACAGGTTTGGACAGCAGGCTGACACCTTCAAGAATCAGGTTGATAGGAATGAATACAGGGTGGTTGAACGGCTGCATGGTCAACTCTTTAACGAACCCGCCAACGCCTTTCATTTTGATGCTATAGAACAGAATCAGGATAAACACGCCCAGCGCCATAGACAGCGTGACGTTCACGTCAGCGGTAGGCACCACGCGCAGCGCAGGCAGACCGAGATGCGCCCCGATGAACGGCAGGAAGTCTACCGGAATCAGGTCCATCAGGTTCATCAGGAACACCCAGACGAACACGGTCAGCGCCAACGGCGCAATCACCTTGCTCTTGCCGTGGTACATGTCGCGCACGCTGCTGTCGACGAAACCAACCACCAGCTCCACGGCGGTTTGCAGTTTACCCGGCACGCCGCTGGTGGCGTTTTTAGCCACTTTGCGGAAAATCACCAGGAACAAAACCCCGAGGACGACGGAGAAAAACATCGAGTCGAGGTTAATCGACCAAAACCCAGTCCCGACCTGAAGCTGCGTCAGGTGGTGACCGATATACTCCTGTGGACTGTTGTATCCCTCTGCAGACATGATGCCTCTACCCTTTATTTAGTTAATTTCGGTAACTGTTAATCACGGCCGGTGCCACTATCTGCACCACTAACACCGCTAAATAGGTCAGGCCAAGCGGTATAAACTCCGCCTTGAACACCCCCAGCGCCACGATCAGCAAAACGATGGTGATCACGACCTTTAGCCCCTCGCCGATGGCGAACGACCAGGCAACCCTACCGGGCGCCGGCGTTTGCACCTGATGGCGCAAGGCAAACAGCATAAACATTGCACTCGGCAACCAGGCGGCGAGACCGCCTGCCAGCGCCGAAGCGCTCCATTCCGGGCTTTTCAGCCAGAAAGCAACGCTGATCAGAACAAAAGTCATTAACTGCAAAAACAGCAGTTTGCGTGCGACTTTCCCGCTGTAAAGGGACACAGACATGACGTTTGTTCTCTCCGTACCCCTGAGGGGGTATGCTGAGTGACGTATACAACTGTTTTTGCTGTCCTGAGTCAAGCAGCAAAAAACGAGCAAATTATACGGGGCATACCAACGAATTCAATCGATAAGTAGCGAAAAGGTGAACAATTATTTAAATTTCCCTATTCCAGCCTATTTTCACAAGAAAACGGTCGGAATAATAGGACGCATTTAATTGTCTGATTATTCCAGCGTTGCGTTTAGAAACGCGAAGCCGATCACAGTAATACCCCTTCCTGATTTATAGCCGATGGTCAACCAAACCGTCTTTAGCAATTTGAGCGATCAAAAGATTATATAAATCAAAACATTATCAGTTAACTGTTCAAAAACAATCCGTATACCCGACGAAAACCTTTTATTGACAAGCAGCGAGGCAATATTCCAACAGCCAATTAACATTAGCAGCAAAGGCCAATCTTTCGCACATGATTGCTAACGTGACTATTTCAAAATGCAATTACTCTATTGTCGCTAATTAGCCGCGTTTTTTGTGTTAATAGAAAGTAAATTAACTAAAAAAAGCGACCAATTAATTAGCCTGCTTATCTTTACGCTTAGTACTACCTTTAATTCACGCTTGTTTGATCAAAAACAAACTCAGTTTGCCTTAAGCACCACCAGATGGCGTTCACCTTCCAATTCAGGCACCTGAAGCCGCACAATGGATTCCAGGCTGACGCCTTCCGGCAAGCGCGCCAATTCTTCATCCGGGCGCACGCCTTTCAATGCGTAAAAACGCCCCTGCCCTTTCGCCGGCAGGTGATGACACCAGGACAGCATATCCTGCAACGAAGCGAACGCCCGGCTTATCACGCCGTCGAACGGCGGCTCGGCGGGGAACGCTTCGACGCGGCTCTGCACCGGCTCGATATTGTTCAGACCCAGCTCATGCTGCACCTGGCGCAGGAAACGCACGCGCTTGCCCAGGCTGTCGAGCAGCGTGAAATGCGCGTCCGGGCGCACGATCGCCAGCGGAATGCCCGGTAAACCGGGGCCGGTGCCGACATCGATGAAACGCGAGCCTTGCAGATGCGGGTTGACCACGATGCTGTCGAGAATGTGGCGCACCAGCATTTGCTGCGGATCGCGCACCGACGTGAGGTTATAAGCCTTGTTCCACTTATCCAGCATGCCGACATAGCCCAGCAGCTGCTGTTTCTGCTGATCGGGCAGCTCAATGCCAGCTGCCGCAAGCAGCGAGTCTAATTTTTTTTGCACAACGGATCCTCTGGCAGGCGCTGAACGACCAGCGGATGGTTAGCTGGCGCAATGAGGCGACTATGATAATTCAGGGCGCAAGTGATGTCAGCGGCCGTTTGGCTACGGGATGAACAAACGGCCGCCTGGATGCGGGATTTATGCGCTGCGGCGCAGCAGTCCCTGCTTTTTCAGCCAGATCAGCAAAATCGAGATCGCCGCCGGCGTAA
This sequence comes from Serratia sp. NGAS9, assembly GCF_009905295.1. NCBI lineage: Bacteria > Pseudomonadati > Pseudomonadota > Gammaproteobacteria > Enterobacterales > Yersiniaceae > Serratia > Serratia sp. NGAS9. The sequence continues at coordinate 5,124,235 of NZ_CP047605.1, read as the reverse complement.
TGCCGGAGATGCGCGAAGCCTGGCCGATGGAGTTCGGTTTGTGATCGTTCAGTTTGGCGATCACTTCGTTCGACAGCCCCGAAACCTGACGGTAGTCGAGATCCAACGGCAGCACGGTATTCTCGTTGCGCTGCTGTTTTTCGATCTCTTCCTGTTGGCGAGCGATGTAGCCCTCGTATTTGACCTGGATCTCGACCTGTTCGGCCGCTTGTACGTCGTCCAGCGGCGGTGCGAAGGCGTCGGTGCCGGTTAACTGCGCGTAATCCATCTCCGGACGGCGCAGCAGCTCTTCGCCGTTCGCTTCACGCGACAGCGGCGCTTTCAGCAGCGCATTGACCTGTTCGACGTTCTCGGCGTGCGGGTGCATCCAGATGTCGCGCAGGCGCTGGCGTTCGCGTTCGATTCGCTCCAACTTCTCGCTGTAACGTGCCCAACGCACGTCGTCCACCAGGCCCAGTTCACGGCCTTTTTCCGTCAGGCGGAGATCGGCGTTGTCTTCGCGCAGCATCAGACGATACTCGGCGCGTGAGGTAAACATGCGGTACGGCTCTTTGGTGCCGAGGGTGCTGAGATCGTCCACCAGCACGCCCAGGTAAGCCTGATCGCGACGTGGCGCCCAGCCTTCTTGTTCGTCGGCGAAGCGCCCGGCGTTTAAACCGGCCAGCAGGCCCTGCGCAGCGGCTTCTTCATACCCGGTGGTGCCGTTGATCTGACCGGCGAAGAACAGCCCCTGAATGAATTTGCTTTCCAGCGTCGGCTTCAGATCGCGTGGATCGAAGAAATCGTACTCGATAGCATAACCAGGGCGAATAATACGCGCGTTTTGCATTCCTTCCATCGAACGGACGATCTGCATCTGCACGTCGAACGGCAGGCTGGTGGAAATCCCGTTAGGGTAAATCTCGTTGCTGGTCAGGCCTTCCGGCTCGAGGAAGATCTGGTGCGCATTGCGATCGGCAAAGCGCATGACCTTGTCTTCGATCGACGGGCAGTAACGTGGGCCGATCCCTTCGATGATCCCGGCATACATCGGGCTGCGATCGAGGTTATTGCGGATCACGTCATGGGTTTTTTCATTGGTGTGGGTGATGTAGCACGCCATTTGTTCCGGGTGTTGGCTGGCATCGCCCAGGAACGAGAATACCGGTACCGGCGTATCGCCGTGTTGCGGCGCCAGTACGCTGAAATCGATAGTGCGGGCGTCGATGCGCGGTGGCGTACCGGTTTTCAAGCGGTTAACGCGCAGCGGCAGTTCTCGCAAACGTTGCGACAGCGAGATCGAAGGTGGATCCCCGGCGCGGCCGCCGCTGTAGTTTTCCAGACCGATATGGATCTTGCCGTCCAGGAAGGTGCCTACGGTCAATACCACCGCCTTGGCGCGGAATTTCAGGCCCATTTGGGTGACGGCGCCGACTACGCGATCGTTTTCGACGATCAGATCCTCAACAGGTTGTTGGAAGATCATCAGGTTGGGCTGGTTCTCCAACGCGGTACGGATCGCCTGGCGATACAGTACGCGATCCGCCTGAGCGCGTGTGGCACGAACGGCTGGGCCTTTGCTGGCGTTTAGTATCCTAAACTGGATGCCGGCGTGGTCGATCGCCGTCGCCATCAGGCCGCCGAGTGCATCAATTTCCTTAACCAGATGCCCTTTACCAATACCGCCAATCGCCGGGTTACAGGACATCTGTCCCAGCGTATCGATATTGTGTGTCAATAATAAAGTCTGACGTCCCATGCGTGCCGCGGCCATGGCGGCCTCGGTACCTGCATGGCCACCACCGATGATGATGACGTCAAATTGATCTGGATAAAACATGGAACTGCACCTCGCCGTATTGCGAACGATCGTATTTGCCCTGGGGTCGGGGATTCTACTCAAGTTTAGACGATCGACCAAGTGGTCAGGATCGTCGGTAATTAAAAGAAGATCTTTTTTATTTAAAGATCTCTTTATTAGATCTCTTATTAGGATCGCGATCCTCTGTGGATAAGTGACTATTCACGATGAAGATCAGCAGATTAAGGAGGATCGTTTGCTGTGAATGATCGGTGATCCCGACGCAGATAAGCTGGGATCTAAAAGGCTTGTTATGCACAGGACAAAAAGCGCACTACGGTTGTTATTGGGATAACTACGGCTTTTACCCTGCTTTTAAGCTTAGTTATCCACAATCGTTCGCGCGATCTTTAGACGAATTAGAGTAAATTAATCCAGTTTTTTACCCATTCCTCGGCCGGATCCTCGGGAATTTCATGCTCGGTCACGTCGATCTCGAGACGATCGCCGATCCTTTTAGCGCCTCTGGCGATCAACAGATCGTCGATCTGTTTGATCGCGCCGCAGAAGGTGTCGTATTCCGAACTGCCCAAACCGACGGCGCCGAACTGCACCTCGGAAAGATCCGGCTGCTGCTCTGCGATCTGTTCCAACAGCGGCTGAAGGTTATCCGGCAGTTCGCCGGCGCCGTGCGTGGAAGAGACCACCAGCCAGCGGCCGGTCAACGGCAGTTCATCCAGTTCAGGGCCGTGCAGCATCTCGGTAGAGAAACCCGCGTCTTCCAGCTTTTCAGCCAAATGTTCAGCCACGTATTCGGCGCTGCCAAGCGTACTGCCACTGATCAGAGTAATGTCTGCCATGAACCAACGATCCCAACCTTCTCACTCAAAGTGGCTGCATTGTACGCTGTGAATCGGCTGGGATCTACCTGTGGATAATGTGGGTATGCAATTTGGCGGGTTACGGCACGATGGTGCGCATAATGGGGTTCTGCAGCGAGATCAGCGTTTCGGTAGACTGGATCTCGTCGATGGTCTGGATCTTGTTGATAAGTACCTGTTGCAACGCGTCGATCGATCGGCACATTACCTTAATAAAGACGCTGTAGTGGCCGGTGGTGTAATAGGCTTCTACCACTTCTTCCAGGCTTTCCAGCTTCTTCAGGGCCGAAGGGTAGTCCTTGGCGCTCTTTAATATGATGCCGATAAAGCAGCACACGTCGTAGCCCAGTTGTTTGGGGCTGACGTCGATGCGCGCGCCGGTGATGATCCCGGCCTGTTTCATCTTCTCCACCCGCACATGAATGGTGCCGGGGCTGACGGCGAAGTTTTTCGCCAGTTCGGCGTACGGTGTGCGCGCATTGTCCATCAGGGCGTTGAGGATGCCACGATCGAGATTATCGATCTGATAAATTTCCGCCATTTAATCCCCCATTAATTAACGATTGTTGAATTCTGTCCGGGTAAAAATGAACGATTAAAAGTGAAAAGGCAATATTGATTAATGGATATTGAATTGACGTGTCATTTTGTTGCTTAATCGATGTCAACAGAGACAGGTTTACAAGAGATACGGCAATGAAAAAACAGTTTATCCAAAAACAACAACAAATCAGCCAGGTCAAATCCTTCTTCTCCCGCCAGCTGGAGCAACAGCTCGGCCTGATCGAAGTGCAAGCGCCGATCCTCAGCCGTTTGGGCGACGGCACGCAGGATAACCTCTCCGGCAGCGAGAAAGCGGTGCAGGTTAAGGTCAAAACTCTGCCTGACGCCACCTTCGAAGTGGTGCATTCGCTGGCGAAATGGAAACGCAAAACCCTGGGCAGCTACGATTTCGGCGCCGGTGAAGGCCTGTACACCCATATGAAGGCGCTGCGCCCGGATGAAGATCGCCTGACGCCTATCCACTCGGTGTACGTCGATCAGTGGGACTGGGAGCGGGTGATGGGCGACGGTGAGCGCAGCCTGGACTACCTGAAAAGCACCGTGCGCAGCATTTACGCCGCCATCAAGGCGACGGAGGCGGAAGTCAGCCGCGAGCATGGCCTGACTCCGTTCCTGCCGGAACAGATTCACTTTGTGCACAGCGAAACCCTGCTGCAGCGCTACCCGGATCTGGATGCCAAAGGGCGCGAGCGGGCGATTGCCAAAGAGCTGGGCGCGGTATTCTTGATCGGCATCGGCGGCAAGCTGTCGCACGGCAAATCGCACGATGTGCGGGCGCCGGATTATGATGACTGGACCACCCCGGCGACGGATGGCCTGGCGGGCCTGAACGGCGATATCGTGGTGTGGAACCCGGTGCTGCAGGACGCTTTCGAGCTGTCTTCCATGGGCATCCGCGTCGACGCCGCCGCGCTGAAACATCAGCTGGCGCTGACCGGCGATGAAGAACGCATGAAGCTGGAATGGCACCAGTCGCTGTTGCGCGGTGATATGCCGCAGACCATCGGCGGCGGCATCGGCCAGTCGCGTTTGGTGATGCTGCTGTTGCAGCTGTCGCATATCGGCCAGGTGCAGTGCGGCGTGTGGTCGCCGGAAGTGCGTGGGGCGGTCGAAGGCCTGCTCTAACCGCCTAGCGCCGCCAGCGGCGCATTAAACGGCTTTTCAGCCCGGTATCAAAGCGCCAGATATGATCGAAGATGCGCATGATGCCGGGTTTGCCGTAGGCGGACATCGCCACCGCATGGAAACGCTGCTGGTGGCTTTGCTGCTGTTGTTTCACCTTCTTTATTACCTCCTCCGGCAACCGCTGGGCGATAAAATCGGAAATGATCACCGCATCGGCGTCGAACCAGCCACTCTCCGCCATTTTGGTGACGGTGGCGTTCAGGCAGGCCGCCAGATCGGTGCCGCCGCGAAATTGCTGGCCGAGAAAGCGCACCGCCTGCTCGATGCCGCTGGCGGCGGTGAGCTCGTAATGCACGATCTGGTTGGCGAACAGCATGATGTAGCAGCGGCGGTTGTCCGCCAGCGCAATGCGCAGCAGCGCCAGGCAGAACGCCTTGGCGCACTGTTCGTTGAAGCCGCCCATCGATCCTGAGGTGTCCACGCAGACGATAAACGGCCCGCGTGGTTGCTGATCCTGCTGCTGGTGGGTGACCTGACGGATCAGAACCTGTTCCTGCCAGACGTCGCCCTGCAGGCGGTAGCTCAGCAGTCGCTTTTCCAGCAGGCGGCGATAAAACTCGAACTCCAGCTCTTCAATCCCCAGCGTCGCCAGCTCCGGCGGCAGCAGGCGCAGGATGTCGTCGCTCTGATGAATGCCATTTACTTCTTCCGGCAGCGTGGCCGGCACCTGCACCATGACCCTGAACGGTTCCGGCTGCGCGTCTTGTTGCTGCACCGCCTTGGCCTGGTAGCTGCGGCCCAGCTGCTGTGCCAGCTTTTTCAGCTCCGGCTGCTGCTGCAAAAAGTTGCCGTACTCCACCAGCCGTTGGTAATCGCCGCGCTGCAGCTGGCCTTTGCTCATATCCCACAGCCTGCCGGCGGCGGTGTCGTTTTCCGACAGCAGCGGCTCCAGCGCGCCGCTCAGCGCCAGACGCTCCTGCAGTTCCGCCATCAGCTGCTCGCGCTCTTGTTCCAGCAACTGGTGGTGCAGCATAGTGGCCTGCAGCGTCAGGCTGATGCGCCAGCGCTGCAAGAACAGGGTTTGGAAGCTGTCGTCCAGCGGGTGATTGGGCAGATCGGCGGCGTCCACCAGCGCGCGCGCCTGTTCATAAAACGGGGAAACCAGCTGGCGCAGCAGCTCCATCGTGTCGTTGAGGTTGTGATAGAACTGGGTATTGTTCTCCAGCTGGCACTGTTGGTAGCGGTAAAATTCCTGCGCCAGCGCCGGCGGCACCATGGCCTCCTGCAGACGCTCCTTGAGCTGCAGTTTCCAGCGTGGCAGATCGCGATCCAGCGCCCGGCGAAGGGCCGGAAACTTTTTAAAGAACACCGACAGCTGCGGCGCCGCCAGCATGCCGACGATCATCTCCTCGATCATCTCGCCTTCGGTGATCGCCAGAAGCAGATCGAGCGTCTCCAGACTGAGCATGGTTACTGGCCGCGCATTTGCTGCTGTTGCTGTTTAACCTGTTCCGCCACTTGCAGCAGACTGGCTTCGATCTTGGCCAGGCCAGCGGCAGGCGTGAACAGACAGGGCTGATGTTGGCTGAAGGCGCGGCGCTGCTCCGCCAGGCGCTGGGCCAACGCGTCCATTTCATCCAGCAGCGCCTGCGGCGTGGCGGTGGCCTGTTTGCCCGGCAGCGCCAGCAGCGAAGGCTGGCGGCTGACGTCCAGCACCGTCAGGTGCAGTTGGTCATCGACGTCCAAATCGATCGGCTGCGCGAAGCCAATGCCGTTCAGCTTGGCGCGCACGTCGCCGCCTTTTTGCAGCCAGTTATCCAGCACGCTGCTCTCAATGCTCAGATGGTTGACCTGAATGTCATGCAGCTGCAGCGGTTTTTGCAGCAGCAGGGTGAGGGTGCCGCCGGCGAACGGCGTGGCCGGCGCATATTGCGGTTTGCGGCTGAACATGCCGCCCTTTTTCACCAGGCTGATGGCCTGCCGATCGCTTTGCTGCTGCTGGTCCTGCAGCCAGCGGGTATGGATCTGTTGCAACTGGATCAGCATCGACTGCTGCTGATAGGCCGACTCGGTCAGCAGCTGATCGATCTGCTGTTGCAGCAGCTTCAGCGAGGTGAGATCGTGCCACAGGCAGTCTTTCAATAGCATCAGGTCGAGCGGGGCGATGGCATCGCGCCCGCTGAAGAAGGCGCAGGCCTGCAGCAGACGCAGGGCTTTTTTCCAGCGCCGATCGGAGACGTATGGCGCCTGCTCCAGCGCGTCCAGCCGCTGACGCAGCTGGAAAATCAGCTCAAAGCAGGCTTCCGGCAGCGCCACCTTGTCGATCTGCGGCTGCCACTGCAGAAACTCTTCGTCGCTGATGCTCAGCGCCGCCGGCACCGGGTTTTGGCTTTCGCTCTGGCGGTTGACCAGCAGCGAGCGGAAATTCTGTTTATCCTGCACCTTGTCCAGCCACAGGCGGATAAGCATGCGGTCATATAAGGCTTCGAGGCTGTTGTCCGCTTCGGGCAGTTCGTTGGAGGCGGTGACCAGCAGGCGCAGCGGGATCGGTTCTTCGCTGTTGCCGTTGCGAAAGCGCCGTTCGTTGATCGCCGTCAGCAGGGTGTTGAGGATCGCCGGGCCGGCCTTCCAGATCTCGTCCAGAAACACGATCTCCGCTTCCGGCAGATAGCCGGCGGTCAGGCGCTGATAGCGCCCTTCGTCTTTCAGCGCCTGAATCGAGAGCGGGCCGAAGACCTCTTCCGGCGTGGAAAAGCGCGTCATCAGGTATTCAAAGGAGCGGGCGTTGCGGAAGGCAAACTTCAGCCGGCGCGCGATCAGGCTCTTGGCGATGCCGGGCGGGCCGAGCAAGAATACGCTTTCGCCGCTCAGCGCCGCCAGCAGGCACAGGCGGATTGCCTCTTGCCGCTCATAGAGGCCGCTCTCCAGCGCGCTGCTGAGGCGGGAAATTCGTTCTGCCAGAAGGGATGATGGCGTCATATAATCGTCGTATTGTCCGAGAGTTAGCCAATCTTGGTCGATAATTCGATGATAAACCACCATTATTTTTAATGGTATAGCTTATTGATTAGTAAAATTTTTCTCAGTTGAGTCGGATATCCGGTTCACATTTTGTTTATTTTTCGGCTCTGATATAAGGGTAGGCAAGCCGTATAAATGGTGCATACTGTGCGGCTTTCTGGTGGGCGTGACGGATCTTTGAGCCCGTATTTTGCCTGATGCGGATGCATCGCTAACGGATGTTCTGATAAAGAAACGAATTATGAGCGCAGAGCATAAGCAGTCCCTATCGGCGGTAACCCTGGCTGCCATCGGCGTGGTCTACGGTGATATCGGCACCAGTCCTCTCTATACGTTGAGAGAGTGTTTCTCCGGCCATTACGGCTTCGATGTTCGTCCAGACGTGGTTTTCGGCTTCCTGTCGCTGATTTTCTGGATGCTGATCGTGATCGTTTCCCTCAAATATCTTACCTACGTGATGCGGGCGGACAACGCCGGCGAAGGCGGCATTTTGACGCTGATGTCGCTGGCCGGGCGAAATACCTCGGCGCGCACCACCGCAGTGCTGGTGATACTGGGCCTGATCGGCGGCAGCTTCTTCTATGGCGAGGTGGTGATCACCCCGGCGATCTCGGTGATGTCGGCGATAGAGGGGTTGGAAATCGCCGCGCCTGCGCTCGACGCCTATATCGTGCCGCTCTCGATTCTGGTGCTGACCCTGCTGTTCGTTATCCAAAAACACGGCACCGGCAGCGTCGGCAAGCTGTTCGCCCCGGTAATGCTGCTGTGGTTCATCGTGTTGGCGGTGCTGGGCGCGCGCAGCATCATTTCGAACCCGGAAGTGCTGCAGGCGCTGAATCCCAAATGGGCGCTCAACTTCTTTATGGAATATAAGAAGGTGTCGTTCTTCGCGCTGGGGGCGGTGGTGCTGTCTATCACCGGCGTTGAGGCGCTGTATGCCGACATGGGGCACTTCGGCAAGTTCCCGATCCGCCTGGCCTGGTTCACCGTGGTGCTGCCTTCGCTGGTGCTCAACTACTTCGGCCAGGGGGCGTTGCTGCTGAAAAACCCTGAAGCGATCAAAAACCCATTCTTCCTGCTGGCGCCCGACTGGGCGCTGATCCCGCTGCTGATTCTGGCGACCCTGGCGACGGTTATCGCCTCGCAGGCGGTGATTTCCGGCGTCTTCTCGCTGACCCGCCAGGCGGTGCGTCTGGGGTATTTGTCGCCGATGCGCATCATTCACACCTCGGAAATGGAATCCGGCCAGATCTACATTCCGGTGATCAACTGGACGCTGTATATCTCGGTGGTGCTGGTGATCATCGGGTTCGAGCACTCCAGCAACCTGGCGGCGGCTTATGGCATCGCCGTCACCGGCACCATGGTGCTGACCAGCATTCTGGTCACCTCGGTGGCGATCAACAACTGGCACTGGAACCGCTTCCTGGCGATCGGCATCGTGACCATATTGCTGATCATCGACGTGCCGATGTTCTCCGCCAACGCCCTGAAGCTGTTCTCTGGCGGTTGGTTGCCGCTGACCTTGGCGCTGGTGATGTTCATCATTATGACCACCTGGAAGAGCGAGCGCTTCCGCCTGCTGCGCCGCCTGCACGAACACGGCAACTCGCTGGAGGCGATGATCGCCTCGCTGGAGAAATCGCCGCCGGTGCGGGTGCCGGGTACCGCGGTGTTCCTGTCGCGCGCCACCAACGTCATTCCTTTTGCGCTGCTGCACAACCTGAAGCACAACAAGGTGCTGCATGAACGCGTGGTGCTGCTGACGCTGCGCACCGAGGATGCGCCTTACGTGCACAACGTGCGCCGGGTGACCATCGAACAGCTGTCGCCGACCTTCTGGCGGGTGGTGGCCAGCTACGGCTGGCGCGAAACGCCGAACGTCGAGGAAGTGTTCCACCGCTGCGGGCTGGAAGGGTTGCCGTGCCGCATGTCGGAGACGTCGTTCTTCATGTCCCATGAATCGCTGATCCTCACCAAGCGGCCATGGTACCTCTACCTGCGCGGCAAGCTGTTCGTCGCTCTGAGCCGCAACGCGCTGCGGGCGCCGGATCAGTTTGAGATCCCGCCGAACCGGGTCATCGAGCTCGGCACGCAGGTCGAGATCTAACCCGCCTGACAGGGGCTCAGCATGGCTGAGCCCCTTTTGTTTGCGCTTTTTCCACGCGCGAACGAAACGTTTCGATAGCGATCACACTTCTGCATTGTCCCGGTTGCCTTCCCCTGCCGTTTTTTTAAACTCCTCCAGAGAGCGAAACGTTTCGCTAGCGGAGTGAGAAGATGAAAAAAGGCGTATTACTGAATTCCGACGTGTCTGCCGTGATTGCCCGGCTGGGGCACACCGATCAGCTCACCTTGTGCGATGCGGGCCTGCCGATACCGGCGGCGACGCAGCGCATCGATCTGGCGCTGACGCAGGGCGTGCCGACCTTCATGCAGGTGTTCGCGGCGGTCACGCAAGAGATGCAGGTAGAAAGCGCCATCCTGGCGGAAGAAATCGTGAAACAAAATCCGTCGCTCCACGAGGTTCTGTTGGCGGAACTGACCGCACTGGGCCAACGCCAGGGTAATACCATCAGCGTGCGCTATATCAGCCATCAGGCGTTTAAAGCGCAAACCGAACACAGCCGGGCGGTGATCCGCAGCGGGGAGTGTTCGCCTTACGCGAACGTGATCCTGTGCGCCGGCGTAACTTTCTGAGGCGCGTATGCAACCTTTACTGCAACTGAAAGGGATTGATAAAGCCTTTCCCGGCGTGAAGGCGCTTTCCGGCGCCGCCCTCAGCGTCTATCCCGGCAAGGTGATGGCGCTGGTGGGGGAAAACGGCGCCGGGAAGTCCACCATGATGAAAGTGCTGACCGGCATCTACCAGAAAGACGCCGGCAGTCAGTATTTTCTCGGTAAAGAGGTGGTATTCAACGGGCCTAAGGATTCGCAGGAAGCGGGCATCGGCATTATCCATCAGGAGCTGAACCTGATCCCGCAGCTGACGATTGCGGAAAACATCTTCCTCGGCCGCGAGTTCGTCAACCGTTTCGGCCGCATTGACTGGAAGCGCATGTACGCCGAGGCCGATCGCTTGTTGGCGCGCCTCAACCTGCGCTACAGCAGCCACCGGCTGGTGGGGGAGCTGTCGATCGGCGATCAGCAGATGGTGGAGATCGCCAAGGTACTGAGCTTCGAATCGAAAGTGATCATCATGGACGAACCGACCGATGCTCTGACCGACACCGAAACCGCCTCGCTGTTCAAGGTGATCAACGAGCTGAAGGCCGAAGGGCGCGGCATCGTTTATATCTCGCACCGCCTGAAAGAGATTTTTGAAATCTGCGACGACGTGACCGTGTTTCGCGACGGGCAGTTCATCGCTGAGCGGCCGGTGAGCGAGCTGCAGGAAGATTCGCTGATAGAGATGATGGTCGGCCGCAAGCTGGAAGAACAATACCCGCGCCTTGATTTGCCGCGCGGGGAAAAGCGGCTGGACGTCAGCCACCTTTCCGGACCCGGCGTTGAAGACGTCAGCTTTACGCTGTACCGCGGCGAGATCCTCGGCGTGGCCGGGCTGATGGGCGCCGGGCGCACTGAATTGATGAAGATCCTGTACGGCGCCGCGCCGCGTAAGGCCGGCACCGTCAGCCTGGACGGCCGCGACGTGGTCACCCACTCGCCGCAGGACGGGTTGGCGAACGGCATCGTCTATATCTCGGAAGACCGCAAGCGCGACGGCCTGGTGCTGGGCATGTCGGTGAAGGAAAACATGTCGCTGACCGCGCTGCGCTACTTCAGCCGCGCCGACGGCAGCCTGAAACAGGCCGACGAGCGGCAGGCGGTGGGGGATTTCATCCGCCTGTTCAATATCAAAACGCCGTCGATGGAGCAGCCGATCGGCCTGCTTTCCGGCGGCAACCAGCAAAAAGTGGCGATCGCCCGTGGTTTGATGACCCGGCCGAAAGTGCTGATCCTCGATGAGCCGACGCGCGGTGTCGACGTCGGCGCCAAAAAAGAGATCTATCAGTTAATCAACCAGTTCAAGCAGGAAGGGCTGAGCATCATTCTGGTGTCTTCGGAAATGCCGGAGGTGATGGGCATGAGCGATCGCATTCTGGTGATGCACGAAGGGCATCTCAGCGGCGAGTTCCCGATTGAACAGGCCACCCAGGAAGCGTTGATGGCGGCAGCCGTCGGCAAGCAATACGGCGTAAAGCAGGAGTAATCAGATATGAGTTCCCAGACTATCGCAGCCAAGCGCTGGTTCAGTAAAGAGTGGCTGTTAGAGCAGAAGTCGTTGATTGCGCTGCTGGTGCTGATCGCCGTGGTCTCTTCCATGAGCCCGAACTTCTTCACCCTGAACAACCTGTTCAATATTCTGCAGCAGACTTCGGTGAACGCCATCATGGCGGTGGGGATGACGCTGGTGATCCTCACGTCCGGCATCGATCTGTCGGTAGGATCGCTGTTGGCCCTGACCGGCGCGGTGGCGGCGTCGATCGTCGGCTTTGAGGTCAACGCGCTGGTGGCGGTGGCGGCGGCATTGGCGCTGGGCGCTGCGATTGGCGCCTGCACCGGGGTGATCGTCGCCAAAGGCAAAGTGCAGGCCTTTATCGCCACGCTGGTGATGATGCTGCTGCTGCGCGGCGTCACCATGGTGTACACCAACGGTAGCCCGGTCAACACCGGTTTCACCGACGTGGCCGACACCTTCGGCTGGTTCGGTATCGGCCGCCCGCTGGGCGTGCCTACACCGATCTGGATCATGGCGATCGTGTTCATCGCCGCCTGGTATATGCTGCACCATACGCGCCTGGGCCGCTATATTTATGCCCTGGGCGGCAACGAAGCGGCGACCCGCCTGTCCGGCATCAGCGTCGATAAAGTGAAGATTATCGTCTACTCGCTGTGCGGCCTGCTGGCGGCGCTGGCCGGGGTGATCGAAGTGGCGCGCCTGTCGTCGGCGCAGCCGACCGCCGGCACCGGCTATGAGCTGGACGCTATCGCCGCCGTGGTGCTGGGCGGCACCAGCCTGGCCGGCGGCAAGGGGCGTATCGTCGGCACGCTGATCGGGGCGCTGATCCTCGGCTTCCTGAACAACGGCCTGAATTTATTGGGTGTTTCTTCCTACTACCAAATGATCGTGAAGGCAGTGGTGATACTGCTGGCGGTTCTGGTAGATAACAAAAGCAACAAGTAACCTCCCCCTACAGGAATCACGATGATGAAAATGAAAAAACTGGCAACCTTAGCTTCCGCCATCGCGCTGAGCGCCACCCTGAGCGCCAATGCCATGGCCAAAGACACCATCGCGCTGGTGGTGTCCACCCTCAACAACCCGTTCTTCGTCTCGATGAAGGATGGGGCGCAGCAAGAGGCCAACAAGCTGGGCTACAACCTGGTGGTGCTGGATTCCCAGAACAACCCGGCGAAAGAGCTGGCCAACGTGCAGGATCTGATGGTGCGGGCGCCCAAGCTGCTGTTGATCAACCCGACCGACTCCGATGCGGTGGGTAACGCCATCAAGATGGCCAACCAGGCTAAGATCCCGGTCATCACGCTGGACCGCGTGGCGAGCAAGGGTGACGTGGTGAGCCACATCGCTTCGGATAACCGCGTGGGCGGCAAAATGGCCGGTGATTTCATCGCCAAGAAAGCGGGCGCCGATGCCAAGGTGATTCAGCTGGAAGGCATCGCTGGCACCTCTGCCGCGCGTGAACGCGGTGAAGGCTTCAAGCAGTCGCTGGATCAAAATAAATTCAAACTGTTGGCCAGTCAGCCGGCCGATTTCGATCGCACCAAGGGCCTGAACGTGATGCAGAACCTGCTGACCGCGCACCCGGATGTGCAGGCGGTGTTCGCCCAGAACGATGAAATGGCGCTGGGTGCGCTGCGCGCGCTGCAAACCGCCGGTAAAACCGACGTGATCGTGGTAGGCTTCGACGGCACCGCTGACGGCGTGAAAGCGGTCGAAGGCGGCAAGCTGGCGGCGACGGTGGCGCAGCGTCCCGATCAGATCGGCGTGATCGGCGTGGAAACCGCCGATAAAGTGCTGAAAGGCGAAAAAGTGCCGGCGACCATCCCGGTCGATTTGAAACTGGTCACTCAGTAAGTCATACCAGCGCCATCGGAACGGGGCGTTTACGATGGCGCGCAATTCAGGAATCAATGCGATGGAAACAGGTAAGCTGGTGGTTCTTGGCAGCATCAATGCCGACCATATCCTCAATATTGAACAGTTCCCCCACCCGGGCGAAACGGTGATCGGGAAACAGTATAAGGTGGCGTTTGGCGGCAAGGGCGCGAATCAGGCGGTGGCGGCCGGGCGCAGCGGGGCGAAGATCGCCTTTATCGCCTGCGTGGGCGCCGACGATATCGGCGAACGTGTCCGCCGGCAGCTGGCGAGCGATTGCATTGATACCCAGCCGATTGAAGCCATCGCCGACACCACCACCGGCGTGGCGCTGATCTTCGTCAACGCCGAAGGCGAGAACGTGATCGGCATCGATGCCGGCGCCAACGCCGCGGTAACGCCGGATTACCTGGCGCGCTACCAACAAAAAGTGATCGACGCCGATGCCCTGCTGATGCAGCTCGAGTCGCCGCTGGAGACGGTGATCGCCGCCGCCCGCCTGGCGAAACAACATCAAACGCAGGTGATCCTCAACCCGGCTCCGGCGCGCGAGCTACCTGACGAGCTGCTGGGGATGATTGATATGATCACCCCGAATGAAACCGAAGCCCAGCGCCTGACCGGCATCGCCGTGGACAGCGACGCCGATGCGGCGCGTGCGGCGCAGGCGCTGCACGACAAGGGCATCGCGACGGTGATCATCACCCTCGGCAGCCGCGGCGTGTGGCTGAGCGAAAACGGCAACGGCAAACGGGTGCCTGGTTTCAAGGTGCAAGCGGTGGATACCATCGCCGCCGGCGATACCTTTAACGGTGCGCTGGTGACCGCCCTGTTGGAAGGCAAGATCATGGCTGATGCGGTGCGTTTCGCCCATGCGGCGGCGGCGATCGCCGTGACCCGCCCCGGCGCGCAACCTTCGGTGCCCTGGCGTGAAGAGATCGACGCCTTCTTGCAGCAGCAGGGGTGATCCTTTGGCCACCATGAAAGATGTCGCCCGCCTGGCGGGCGTTTCAACCTCTACCGTGTCGCATGTGGTCAACAATAATCGTTTTGTCAGCGACAGCGTGCGCGACAAGGTCATGGCGGCCGTGGAACAGCTGAACTATGCGCCTTCTGCGCTGGCGCGCAGCCTGAAGCTCAATCAGACGCGCACTATCGGCATGCTGGTGACCGCCAGCAACAACCCGTTTTATGCCGAAGTGGTGCGCGGCGTGGAGCGCAGCTGCTATGAACGTGGCTACAGTTTAATCCTGTGCAATACCGAAGAAGACGCCGCGCGCATGAACCGCAGCATGGAGACGCTGCTGCAAAAGCGCGTCGACGGTTTGTTGTTGATGTGCACCGAAAACCACCGGCCATCGCAAGATGCCCTGAGCCGCTACCCGTCATTGCCGATCGTGATGATGGACTGGGCGCCGTTCGAGGGCGCCAACGACATTATTCAGGATAACTCGCTGCTGGGCGGCGAGATGGCGACCGATTATTTGATCGCCCGCGGCTACCGCAAGATTGCCTGCATTGCTGGCCCGGAGGATAAAACCACCGCTCGTCACCGACTGGAAGGCTATCGCAACGCAATGCGTCGCGCCGGATTGCCGGTTTCGCCAGGGTATGAAGTGCATTGCGATTTTGAGTTTGAGGGCGGGGTAAACGCCATGCGCCAACTGCTGGCGCTGGACGAGCCGCCGCATGCGGTGTTCGCTGGCAACGACGCGGTGGCGGTAGGCGTTTATCAGGCGCTGTATCAGGCCGGGCTTTCCGTGCCGCAGGATATGGCGGTGATGGGCTACGATGACATTGAGTTGGCCCGTTATCTGGCGCCGCCGCTGAGCACCATTCATCAGCCGAAGGATTCGCTGGGCGAACTGGCGATCGATGCGCTGATCAACCGCCTGCAAAACCCGGAGCGCGCGCCCCAGGTGCTGGTGCTGACGCCCGAGCTGGTGGAACGCGCCTCGGTGGGCCGCCGTTAGCTCGCCACCTTCGCTTCTTTCTTGCTTTCCTGGCCGCTGATCAAATTGCGGCCATCTTTCCTTCTCAGCAACATAAACACCAGCGCCGACGCCACGGTGACGATCCCCATGGTGATAAAGGTGTAATGGAAGTGGTCGATCATGGTGCCTAACGACAGGGATTCGTAAAAACGCAGCACCGCTGCGCTGATCGCCACGCCGAAGCTGATGGACAGCTGCTGGGTGACCGCCAGGACGCTGTTGCCGGCGCTGGCGTTGGCGTCGTTCAAATCCGCCAGGCTGATGGTGTTCATGGCGGTAAACTGGGTGGACATCGCCATGCCCAGCACGAACAGCGGCAGGATCATTAGCCACAGCGGCATGCCCGGGCTTTGCAGGGCGAACTGGGCGATCAGCACTCCGATGATAACGGTAATGCCGACCAGCGTTTTACGGTAGCCGAACCAGCGCAACACCTGAGTGACGGTGGATTTCGCCATCAGCGAGCCGATGGCGGTTGGCGCCATCATGCAACCGGCGACGATCGCCGTATAGCCGAATCCCACCTGCAGCATGAGCGGCATTAAAAATGGCACGCAGCCGGTGCCCAGCCTGGAGGCGACGTTGCCGGCGATACCGACCGAGAAGGTACGGGTTTTGAACAGGTCGAGACCGATCAGCGGCTGAGGATGACGGCGGGCGTGCGTGATGTAGCCGAACAGCATTACGAAGCCACTGAGCAGAATACCCAGCGAAACGTAGCTTGCCAGTACCCGCTCGCCAAACAGCTCCAGCCCGGTGGAGATCAGCACCAGGCTTAGGCCGAACAGCATGAAGCCAAGAAAATCGAAGCGGCGTTTGGGCGTGGTGAAGTCCGGCATGTATTTGCGCGCATAGAAGATGCCGAGCAGGCCGATAGGGATATTGATCAGGAAAATCCAGTGCCAGGTGGCATAGGTGACCAGCCACCCCCCCAGCAACGGCCCCAGAATCGGCCCGACCAGGCCGGGCATGGTGACGAAGTTCAGCACCGGCAGCAGTTCGCTGCGCGGGTAGGCGCGCAGCAGCGCCAACCGTGCGACCGGCATCATCATCGCGCCGCCGATGCCCTGCAGCACGCGAGAGGCAACCAGCGCGCTCAACGTGGGGGAGAGGGCGCACAGCAGCGAGCCGAGGGTGAATAGCGTGACGGCGAAGATGAACACGCGCCGGGTGCCGAAGCGGTCCGCCAGCCAGCCGCTGACCGGGATCAGCATTGCCACCGTCAGCGTGTAGCTGATGACGGCCGATTGCATCGCCAGCGGCGATCGCCCCAGGCTTTGGGCGATCGCCGGTAGCGCCGTGTTGAGGATGGTGGCGTCCAGAGCCTGCATAAAGAACGCCATTGCGGCGATCCACGGTAGCCCTGCCATACTGCGCGCGGATTGGGTCATGGTCGGTCCTGGTTAAATGGTCGTCTGTCCCTCGTCTCTTTCTTCTATATATAAGCGGGGAGCGTGTCTAGTCTTTCTCTTTCAACAGCACCTGGCAGGCGACGAGCGCGCCGGCGCTGTCCCCGGCGAGTATTGCATCGACGATAGCCTGATGATGGCGCAGCTTGATCACTTCATTACCGGTGATGGCACGGAAGTAGCTTTGGTACACCGAACTGAACAGGTTGGCGAACGAGGTCAGGAACGGGTTGCCGCTGGCCTCATAGATGAGCTGGTGGAATTGGGTATCGACCTGGATCCAGCGCTCGCGATCAAACTGGGTATGCAGCGCGCGCATTTCCGCCATCAGTTCCGCCAGCAGCTTGGTTTGCTGCGGGCTGGCGTGGTTTGCCGCCAACGCGCAGGCCTGTGGCTCCAGCGAGGTGCGCAAGATAAGGAAGTGTTGCATCACCTGATCGAAGTTTTCCCGCGTCATCCACCAGGTCAGTAAATCCTGATCGAGGAAATTCCATTGGCTCTGCGGCATCACGCGGGTGCCGATGCGCGGGCGTGGTAGCAACATGCCTTTGGCGGCTAACATCTTTACCGCTTCGCGTACTGCGGTGCGGCTGACGCCGAATTGCTCGCCCAGTTCCATTTCACCGGGCAGGATGCTGCCGGCCTGATAATCGCCCGCCAGAATTTGTTGGCCGAGTTTCTCTGCAAGCAGATAAGAAAGATTGCGTTGGGCGGCCTGTTGTTGTGCATTTAACGGCATGGCTGCGGGTCCTTACTGACATCGTTATTTCTATTTTACTCCAGCGATCGCCAGCTTTTATGGCTGTTTGCCTGAAAAAGTGACATAAATTCGTCGCTTTTTCGCCCTTTTGCCGAAAAAATCCGCGCTTGAAAAGTTTTTTGCATTTAGGGGTTGCGGCCCGCCGAGAACTCCCTATAATGCGCCTCCACTGACCGGGAACAACGACTGACAAGCCGCCGGGTCAGCGAGAGAAAAGCGAAATAAACGCTTGACTCTCCGGGTGAAAAGCGTAATATACGCCACCTCGAGTTAGCAAGCGAAAGCGCCTAACTCACTGCTCTTTAACAATTTATCAGACAATCTGTGTGGGCACTCCACAAGACGATATCCAGCATCTTCGGATGCAAAAAAATATCAAGTCTTGAAGAGTGACTAACTGAAGTAAAATTCATGCAGTAAATCTTTGAGCATCGCTTCTCGAGTGGAAGCAAATCAAGCTTTTAATTGAAGAGTTTGATCATGGCTCAGATTGAACGCTGGCGGCAGGCTTAACACATGCAAGTCGAGCGGTAGCACAGGGGAGCTTGCTCCCTGGGTGACGAGCGGCGGACGGGTGAGTAATGTCTGGGAAACTGCCTGATGGAGGGGGATAACTACTGGAAACGGTAGCTAATACCGCATAACGTCGCAAGACCAAAGAGGGGGACCTTCGGGCCTCTTGCCATCAGATGTGCCCAGATGGGATTAGCTAGTAGGTGGGGTAATGGCTCACCTAGGCGACGATCCCTAGCTGGTCTGAGAGGATGACCAGCCACACTGGAACTGAGACACGGTCCAGACTCCTACGGGAGGCAGCAGTGGGGAATATTGCACAATGGGCGCAAGCCTGATGCAGCCATGCCGCGTGTGTGAAGAAGGCCTTCGGGTTGTAAAGCACTTTCAGCGAGGAGGAAGGTGGTGAACTTAATACGTTCATCAATTGACGTTACTCGCAGAAGAAGCACCGGCTAACTCCGTGCCAGCAGCCGCGGTAATACGGAGGGTGCAAGCGTTAATCGGAATTACTGGGCGTAAAGCGCACGCAGGCGGTTTGTTAAGTCAGATGTGAAATCCCCGGGCTCAACCTGGGAACTGCATTTGAAACTGGCAAGCTAGAGTCTCGTAGAGGGGGGTAGAATTCCAGGTGTAGCGGTGAAATGCGTAGAGATCTGGAGGAATACCGGTGGCGAAGGCGGCCCCCTGGACGAAGACTGACGCTCAGGTGCGAAAGCGTGGGGAGCAAACAGGATTAGATACCCTGGTAGTCCACGCTGTAAACGATGTCGATTTGGAGGTTGTGCCCTTGAGGCGTGGCTTCCGGAGCTAACGCGTTAAATCGACCGCCTGGGGAGTACGGCCGCAAGGTTAAAACTCAAATGAATTGACGGGGGCCCGCACAAGCGGTGGAGCATGTGGTTTAATTCGATGCAACGCGAAGAACCTTACCTACTCTTGACATCCAGAGAACTTAGCAGAGATGCTTTGGTGCCTTCGGGAACTCTGAGACAGGTGCTGCATGGCTGTCGTCAGCTCGTGTTGTGAAATGTTGGGTTAAGTCCCGCAACGAGCGCAACCCTTATCCTTTGTTGCCAGCGGTTCGGCCGGGAACTCAAAGGAGACTGCCAGTGATAAACTGGAGGAAGGTGGGGATGACGTCAAGTCATCATGGCCCTTACGAGTAGGGCTACACACGTGCTACAATGGCATATACAAAGAGAAGCGACCTCGCGAGAGCAAGCGGACCTCATAAAGTATGTCGTAGTCCGGATTGGAGTCTGCAACTCGACTCCATGAAGTCGGAATCGCTAGTAATCGTAGATCAGAATGCTACGGTGAATACGTTCCCGGGCCTTGTACACACCGCCCGTCACACCATGGGAGTGGGTTGCAAAAGAAGTAGGTAGCTTAACCTTCGGGAGGGCGCTTACCACTTTGTGATTCATGACTGGGGTGAAGTCGTAACAAGGTAACCGTAGGGGAACCTGCGGTTGGATCACCTCCTTACCTAAAGATATTAGTTCGAGTGGCGTGCTCACACAGATTGTCTGATGAAAAGTAACGAGCAAAGCGCTACCTGTTGATGCCATGAGTCATTCATGCTGATACGAACCGATTAAGTTATTCAGTTTAATCGGATTTTCGTGTCCCCATCGTCTAGAGGCCTAGGACACTGCCCTTTCACGGCTGTAACAGGGGTTCGAATCCCCTTGGGGACGCCATTCCGATAATGAGTGAAAGACATTATCACCGGTTAGCGATAACCGAAAAAATCTTAAAGATGACTTGCGAGTCATGTTTAAGATATTGCTCTTTAACAATCTGGAACAAGCTGAAAATTGAAACATGACGGCTGAAATTTATCCCTCCGTAGATGTACTGGGATAAAGAGTAACCTGTCATAGAGTCTCTCAAATGTTTGCAGCACGAACGATGGAAACATCTTCGGGTTGTGAGGTTAAGTGACTAAGCGTACACGGTGGATGCCTAGGCAGTCAGAGGCGATGAAGGGCGTGCTAATCTGCGAAAAGCGTCGGTAAGGTGATATGAACCGTTATAACCGGCGATACCCGAATGGGGAAACCCAGTGTGTTTCGACACACTATCATGTCATGAATACATAGTGGCATGAGGCGAACCGGGGGAACTGAAACATCTAAGTACCCCGAGGAAAAGAAATCAACCGAGATTCCCCCAGTAGCGGCGAGCGAACGGGGAGGAGCCCAGAACCTGAATCGGCTTGTGTGTTAGTGGAAGCGTCTGGAAAGTCGCGCAGCAAAGGGTGATAGCCCCGTACACTAAAATGCACAGGTCGTGAGTTCGATGAGTAGGGCGGGACACGTGACATCCTGTCTGAATATGGGGGGACCATCCTCCAAGGCTAAATACTCCTGACTGACCGATAGTGAACCAGTACCGTGAGGGAAAGGCGAAAAGAACCCCGGCGAGGGGAGTGAAATAGAACCTGAAACCGTGTACGTACAAGCAGTGGGAGCACCTTCGTGGTGTGACTGCGTACCTTTTGTATAATGGGTCAGCGACTTATATTTTGTAGCAAGGTTAACCGTATAGGGGAGCCGTAGGGAAACCGAGTCTTAACTGGGCGAATAGTTGCAAGGTATAGACCCGAAACCCGGTGATCTAGCCATGGGCAGGTTGAAGGTTGGGTAACACTAACTGGAGGACCGAACCGACTAATGTTGAAAAATTAGCGGATGACTTGTGGCTGGGGGTGAAAGGCCAATCAAACCGGGAGATAGCTGGTTCTCCCCGAAAGCTATTTAGGTAGCGCCTCGTGAACTCATCTTCGGGGGTAGAGCACTGTTTCGGCTAGGGGGCCATCCCGGCTTACCAAACCGATGCAAACTCCGAATACCGAAGAATGTTATCACGGGAGACACACGGCGGGTGCTAACGTCCGTCGTGAAGAGGGAAACAACCCAGACCGCCAGCTAAGGTCCCAAAGTCATGGTTAAGTGGGAAACGATGTGGGAAGGCATAGACAGCCAGGATGTTGGCTTAGAAGCAGCCATCATTTAAAGAAAGCGTAATAGCTCACTGGTCGAGTCGGCCTGCGCGGAAGATGTAACGGGGCTAAACCATGCACCGAAGCTGCGGCAGCGACGCTTAGGCGTTGTTGGGTAGGGGAGCGTTCTGTAAGCCGTTGAAGGTGGCCTGTGAGGGTTGCTGGAGGTATCAGAAGTGCGAATGCTGACATAAGTAACGATAAAGCGGGTGAAAAGCCCGCTCGCCGGAAGACCAAGGGTTCCTGTCCAACGTTAATCGGGGCAGGGTGAGTCGACCCCTAAGGCGAGGCTGAAAAGCGTAGTCGATGGGAAACAGGTTAATATTCCTGTACTTGGTGTTACTGCGAAGGGGGGACGGAGAAGGCTAGGCTAGCCGGGCGACGGTTGTCCCGGTTTAAGCGTGTAGGGGGTGTGACCTGGTAAATCCGGTTGCATACTAACCCTGAGGCGTGATGACGATGCACTACGGTGCAGAAGTAGTTGATGCCCTGCTTCCAGGAAAATCCTCTAAGCATCAGGTAACATTAAATCGTACCCCAAACCGACACAGGTGGTCAGGTAGAGAATACCAAGGCGCTTGAGAGAACTCGGGTGAAGGAACTAGGCAAAATGGTGCCGTAACTTCGGGAGAAGGCACGCTGGCATGTAGGTGAAGTCCCTCGCGGATGGAGCTGAAGCCAGTCGAAGATACCAGCTGGCTGCAACTGTTTAATAAAAACACAGCACTGTGCAAACACGAAAGTGGACGTATACGGTGTGACGCCTGCCCGGTGCTGGAAGGTTAATTGATGGGGTCAGCCGCAAGGCGAAGCTCTTGATCGAAGCCCCAGTAAACGGCGGCCGTAACTATAACGGTCCTAAGGTAGCGAAATTCCTTGTCGGGTAAGTTCCGACCTGCACGAATGGCGTAATGATGGCCAGGCTGTCTCCACCCGAGACTCAGTGAAATTGAACTCGCTGTGAAGATGCAGTGTACCCGCGGCAAGACGGAAAGACCCCGTGAACCTTTACTATAGCTTGACACTGAACATTGAGCCTTGATGTGTAGGATAGGTGGGAGGCTTTGAAGCGTGGACGCCAGTCTGCGTGGAGCCATCCTTGAAATACCACCCTTTAATGTTTGATGTTCTAACTCGGCCCCATAATCTGGGGTGAGGACAGTGTCTGGTGGGTAGTTTGACTGGGGCGGTCTCCTCCCAAAGAGTAACGGAGGAGCACGAAGGTTAGCTAATCACGGTCGGACATCGTGAGGTTAGTGCAAAGGCATAAGCTAGCTTGACTGCGAGAGTGACGGCTCGAGCAGGTACGAAAGTAGGTCTTAGTGATCCGGTGGTTCTGAATGGAAGGGCCATCGCTCAACGGATAAAAGGTACTCCGGGGATAACAGGCTGATACCGCCCAAGAGTTCATATCGACGGCGGTGTTTGGCACCTCGATGTCGGCTCATCACATCCTGGGGCTGAAGTAGGTCCCAAGGGTATGGCTGTTCGCCATTTAAAGTGGTACGCGAGCTGGGTTTAGAACGTCGTGAGACAGTTCGGTCCCTATCTGCCGTGGGCGTTGGAAGATTGAGAGGGGTTGCTCCTAGTACGAGAGGACCGGAGTGAACGCACCACTGGTGTTCGGGTTGTCATGCCAATGGCATTGCCCGGTAGCTAAGTGCGGAAAAGATAAGCGCTGAAAGCATCTAAGCGCGAAACTTGCCTCAAGATGAGTCTTCCCTGGGCCTTTAAGGCCCCTGAAGGAACGTTTAAGACTAAGACGTTGATAGGCTGGGTGTGTAAGTGCAGCGATGCATTGAGCTAACCAGTACTAATGATCCGTGAGGCTTAACCTTACAACACCGAAGGTGTTTTGGTGAGACCAAGACGATATTCAGCTTGTTTACAGATTGATTCTGATGGCTTCATGGAAGTGAGGCGGTTGGAATGAAACAGAATTTGCCTGGCGGCAATAGCGCGGTGGTCCCACCTGACCCCATGCCGAACTCAGAAGTGAAACGCCGTAGCGCCGATGGTAGTGTGGGGTCTCCCCATGCGAGAGTAGGACACTGCCAGGCATCAAATAAAGCCGAAAGCCCTGAACTGACGTTCAGGGCTTTTTGCTATGCGTAAAACGTAAAAAAGCGCAGCTACGCTGCGCCTTTCAACCACTCGACAATAAAATCGGCGATGCTTTCCGGCTGATTGAGATCCAACTGCTTAGCCGTGATGGATAGCGGTCGGTCGCTGGCTACCGCCACGACAAACTGATCCAGCATGTCTTCTAGCGGCCTACCGATCTCGGCCCGATAAAGCAGGATCTTGCTGACCGGCTCATGTTTGAACCCTTCCACCAGAATCAAGTCGACCTTATCGGCATCAAAACGCTCTGCCAGGTAGCGTAGATCCAAAGGTTGTTGCTCCGGCGTTTCGGTCATCAATGCCCAGCGGCGATCGCTGGCGACCAACGTTTGGTCGGCACCCGCTTTGCGCAGCTCATAGCTGTCTTTACCCGGTATATCCACATCCATATCGTGGTGCGTATGCTTTATCAGCCCAACCCGCACCTGGCGCTGTTTCAGCAGCGGGATCAGCTGTTTGAGCAAGGTGGTTTTTCCCGTTCCGCTATAGGCACCGATGGCCAGCAAAGGGGGCAATGAACGATTCATTACTTTAGCTCTCGTGCTTGCTGCCAATTCCGGCAGTCTTCCGGCGTATTCAGGTTATGAAATGCCGCTTGTTGTCCGCAGAACGCCACGCGTTGTGCCCCAATTTGATGCAGGAACAGCATCAGCTTGCGTTCACCTCGGGCCAGATAGTCAGCCAGCTGCGGTGCTATTTGGCTATGCAATAATGCCAGCGTAGGGTGATCTCGTTCACCATCGCTGGCAAAGGCCGCCTGCGCCGCGCCTTTTTGCCGCCAGAGTTGTGCGACTAAGTCGGCGGGAAAGTCGGGGACATCACAGGGGACAAAGACCACCCATTCGCTGTGAGCCAGTGTGAGCCCGGCGAGCATCCCGGCCAACGGCCCGGCGAAGTCGGGCGTCAGATCGCCAATCACCGGCAAACCGCTCGCCTGGTAACGTGCCTGATTGCGATTGGCGCTGATGGCGACGGAGGCCACTTGCGGGCGTAACCGAGCCAATACGTGTTGATAGAGTGCGATCCCGCCAATCGACACTAGGCCTTTGTCTTCACCGCCCATGCGCGTGGCCCGTCCGCCGGCCAAAATGACGCCGCTGATTTCTTTATGCATCTCGTTTATCCCGCCTTGTCGATGCGCTGATTGTAGCGCTAAAGCCAGCGCGACATCAGGATTTACCTTTATTGACAAGCCGGTTCTTTCACTGCGTGGGTAAGCCTGTTACTTTGTGAGTTTATTCATGCTATTGGACGATATTGAGATGAAAACGCATCGCGTAAACGAGTTGATCGAGCTGTTGCACCCGGCCTGGCAGGAAGATCCCGATCTCAATTTGATGCAGTTTTTGCAAAAGCTGGCGAAGGAAGCGGGCTTCCAGGGCGAGTTGTCCGAATTGAGCGATGATATTCTTATTTACCACCTGAAAATGCGCGGTAGCGCCGGCACGGATCAGATCCCGGGTCTGAAGAAAGATTACGAAGAAGATTTTAAAACGGCGCTGTTGCGCGCTCGCGGCGTTATCAAGGACTGATCCTCGTGCGGTGCGAGAAAGCATAGCGCGTGAAATGCGCCATTAATGCTACTATTTCTCATTCCCGGCACCATGCTGTCAGCGATCAAACGAACGTTATGAATAACTCTGCTTTTAATTTCGACACCCTGTCGCCCGATTTGATTATGGACGCGCTAGAAGGGATTGGCCTGCGCGTTGATTCCGGCCTGACGGCGCTGAACAGCTATGAGAACCGCGTCTATCAGTTTATGGACGAAGATCGCCGACGCTACGTGGTGAAGTTTTACCGTCCGGAGCGCTGGAGTGCCGCACAAATCGGTGAGGAACATCAGTTCGCTCTGGATCTGGCCGGCGCGGAGATCCCGGCGGTGGCGCCGCTGGCGCTGCAAGGCACTACGCTGCATATGCACGGCGGTTTTTTCTTTACGCTGTTCCCCAGCGTGGGGGGCCGGCAATATGAGATAGACAATCTGGATCAGTTGGAATGGGTAGGCCGTTTTCTGGGGCGTATCCATCAGGTCGGCGGTGAGCGTTTGTTTGCTGAGCGGCCGACCATGGGGATTGAAGAGTATCTTATTGCCCCGCGTCAGGCGCTGGCCGATTGCGAGCTGTTGCCGGCAGCGCAGCGTGAAGCGTTCCTGCAGGCGACGGATAACCTGATTGCGGCGAGCAAGCCGCACTGGCATCTGAACTGGCAGCCGCGCCGTTTGCACGGCGATTGCCATCCGGGCAATATTCTGTGGCGCGACGGCCCGCTGTTTGTCGATCTTGATGACGCGCGCAACGGCCCGGCGGTGCAAGACTTGTGGATGCTGCTGCACGGCGAGCGGCGCGATCAATTGATGCAGCTGGACGTCTTGCTGGAAGCGTACGGCGAATTTGCCGAGTTCGATCAGCGCGAGCTGGCGTTAATTGAGCCACTGCGGGCGATGCGTATGGTGTATTACCTGGCCTGGGTCGCTCGCCGTTGGCAGGATCCGGCCTTCCCTAAGAGTTTTCCGTGGATGGCGGAGTCTGATTTCTGGTTGTCTCAGACTGCGGCCTTCACCGAACAGGTTAAGCTGTTGCAGGAGCCTCCTCTGCAGCTGACGCCAATGTATTGAAGCTTTAACACAATGGAGAGTTTAGTCTTATGAAAAAAATATGGTTGGCGCTCGTTGGCATGGTGATGGCATTCAGTGCCTCGGCGGCACAGTTTAGCGATGGCACTCAGTATGTGACCCTGGACAAGCCGGTGACCGGTGAGCCGCAGGTACTGGAGTTCTTCTCCTTCTACTGCCCGCACTGCTACCAATTCGAGCAGGTCTATCACGTGTCCGAAAACGTGAAAAAGGCGCTGCCTGCCGGCACCAAAATGACCAAGTACCACGTGGAGTTCCTGGGGCCACTGGGCAAACAGCTGACTCAGGCGTGGGCGGTGGCGATGGCGCTGGGCGTGGAAGATAAAGTAAGCCCGCTGATGTTTGAAGCGGTGCAAAAAACCCAGACCGTGCAAACGCCGGACGATATCCGTAACGTCTTCGTAAAAGCGGGCGTGACCGCCGCAGATTATGACGCAGCTTGGAACAGCTTCGTGGTGAAATCTCTGGTGGTTCAACAGGAGAAAGCCGCGGAAGATCTGCAGCTGCGCGGCGTGCCGGCGGTATTTGTGAACGGCAAATACATGGTTAAAAACGATGGCCTGGATACCAGCTCGATGGACGCTTACGTGAAGCAGTTCGCCGACGTGGTTAAATTCCTCAGCCAGCAGAAATAAGCCTGATTCAACATGAAAAACGCCGG
The DNA here is from genome assembly GCF_009905295.1 of Serratia sp. NGAS9. Lineage (NCBI taxonomy): Bacteria > Pseudomonadati > Pseudomonadota > Gammaproteobacteria > Enterobacterales > Yersiniaceae > Serratia > Serratia sp. NGAS9. The sequence continues at coordinate 5,097,637 of NZ_CP047605.1, read as the reverse complement.
CATTGCCGGCGTTTTTTTTATCCATATTGCCGCTTCAATTTATCCAGCAACCGGTCTTTTTCCTGCCACAGCGTATTCAGCCATAGCTGGAAGCGCCGCTTGAACAGCTTGTCGTTGAAGTAGTCCCCGTGCAGGGTTTCATCGATCGGCAACGTCTCAATTCTTACTACGATACGCGTCAGACGACCGCACAGCATGTCCAGAAAAGGCCGTTGGTTATTTTCCGGATAGAGCAGGGTAACGTTCAGCACTTTGTCGAACTGATTGCCCAGCGCGCTAAGGGTAAACGCGATGCCGGCGGCTTTGGGCGCCAGCAAATTGCGGTAGGGTGAATTGCTTTTAATTTTCTTGGCTTCGGTGAAGCGCGAACCTTCGACGAAATTGACGATGGTGGTTGGGCGCTGGCGGAATTTTTCGCAGGAACGGCGCGTCGTTTCGATATCCTTGCCGCGTTTCTCCGGGTGCTTGAGCAAATAGGCACGGGAGTAACGTTTCATGAATGGCATATCCAGCGCCCAGCAGGCCAGGCCGACGAAAGGTACCCAGGCGAGCTGTTGCTTGAGGAAATACTTATTCATTGGAATATGATTTCTGAACAGCACGCACAACACGACAATGTCTGACCAACTTTCGTGATTGCTGATCAGCAGATACCAGTTTTTACGATCCAGCCCTTCCAGCCCTTCAATATCCCAACGCAATTGCCCGTTAATACGCAATAACAGCGCCAGCCCCTGACACCAACACCACATCATGAAATCGGCGAAAGCCGAGATATATCGCCAGACGGCGGGAATGGGCACCAGGAGTTTCACGATGCCGGCCAACGTGATGGGGATGGAACACAACACCGTCACCAGAATGGTGAGTATGACGGAAATGATAAAGATAACAGGCGTTAACAATCTTGGCATGGTTATGGGCTGACGGTTGTTGGGAACATCGTTGCATGCCAAAGCGCATGAACAAAAGCCTATTTTAACAGAGATCGTCGGGGTAAAGCGCCGCTAAAAATCACTGTTTTTCGTCTCATCGGATAACCATTTGCTGAGTTTTCGTGCAACTTTCCCAGCTTGTGCTAGGGTAATTGAGGCGCCGAATTTGATTAATAGTGCGATTAAAATCCGGCGAAAGTTATATCCACAAATTCAATAAAAGCCAGTAATAAAGCGTCGCCGGAATTCGTTCTTTTAACGCGGTGATTTAAATAGGAATTTTATTCGCCGTTATAACGATAATCACAGCGTTATAATTCGGTCTCTTTTCTATGCACAAAGTTATCCACAGGTAAGATCTTGCGGATCCTCGCGCACCATCACATCATTTTCGTCCGCAATGCACGCTAAGGTTCGTCTCCGGCGGCCAGCTATGGCATGCTTACCCCTATGTCCGATCACGATAAAGAAACGCTATGGCCCAGATTGCAGAAAACCCACTAATCCTGGTTGACGGTTCCTCCTACCTCTACCGCGCTTATCACGCCTTCCCGCCGCTGACCAACTCGGCGGGCGAGCCAACCGGCGCGATGTATGGCGTGCTGAATATGCTGCGCAGCCTGCTGCTGCAGTATCAACCGAGCCACGTTGCCGTGGTGTTTGATGCTAAAGGGAAGACCTTCCGCGACGATCTGTTCGCTGAATACAAGTCACACCGGCCACCGATGCCGGACGATTTGCGTGCGCAGATCGAGCCGCTGCACAGCATGGTCAAGGCGATGGGCCTGCCGCTGCTGGTGACGCCCGGCGTTGAGGCGGACGACGTCATCGGTACGCTGGCGCTGGAGGCCGAAAAGGCCGGCCACGCGGTGCTGATCAGCACCGGCGACAAAGACATGGCGCAGTTGGTGACGCCGAACGTCACCCTGATCAATACCATGAACAACACGATCCTCGGCCCGCAGGAAGTGTGCGATAAATATGGTATTCCGCCGGAGCTGATCATCGACTTCCTGGCGTTGATGGGCGATTCATCGGACAACATTCCCGGCGTGCCGGGCGTGGGCGAGAAAACCGCCCAGGCGTTGCTTCAGGGGATCGGCGGGCTGGATGCGCTGTACGGCAATCTGGAGAATATCGCCACGCTGAGCTTCCGCGGCGCCAAAACTATGGCGGCCAAGCTGGAACAGAACAAAGAGGTCGCGTATCTCTCCTATAAGCTGGCGACGATCAAAACCGACGTCGAGTTGGATCTGACCTGTGCGGACCTGACGGTCTCCGCGCCGGATGTCGACACGTTGCAACAGCTGTTCAAACAGTACGAGTTCAAACGCTGGCTGGCGGACGTGGAGGCCGGCGTCTGGCTGGAAAACAAGAAAGGCGCGGGCGCGAAAGCTGCCGGCGCCGCCAAATCGGCCATCGCTGCGGAAACGCCGAAAGCGCTGGCGGAGGCCAAGCTGTCTCAGGACGGTTATGTCACCATCCTGGACGAAACGACCTTTACTGACTGGCTGGCGCGGCTGAAAAAGGCCGACGTATTTGCCTTCGATACCGAAACCGATGGCCTGGATACGCTGACCGCCAACCTGATCGGCCTGTCCTTCGCGATCGCGCCGGGTGAAGCGGCTTATTTGCCGGTGGCACACGATTATCTGGATGCACCGCCACAGCTGGATCGCACCTACGTGCTGGAAGCGCTCAAGCCGCTGCTGGAGGACGAGAAGGCGCTCAAGGTCGGGCAAAACCTGAAGTTCGACATGAGCCTGCTGGCGCGCTACGGCATCGAGATGCGCGGTATCGCCTATGACACCATGTTGGAGTCCTATGTGCTGGACAGCGTCGGTGGCCGTCATGATATGGACAGCCTGGCCGATCGTTATCTGGGCCACAAAACCATCACCTTCGAAGAGATCGCCGGCAAGGGTAAAAACCAGCTGACGTTCAACCAGATCGCGCTGGAGCAGGCGGCGCCTTACGCCGCCGAAGACGCGGATGTCACGCTGCAGCTGCACCTGGCGATGTGGCCGCAGCTGAAACAGAGCGCGGAGCTGCTGACGGTATTCAATGAGATTGAAATGCCGCTGCTGCCGGTGCTGTCGCATATCGAACGCACCGGGGTGCTGATCGATCCGGCCATTTTGTCGGCCCACTCCCAGGAGCTGGCCAAGCGTTTGGCGGAACTGGAGGTGCAGGCCCATGAGCTGGCGGAAGAGCCGTTCAACCTGGCGTCGACCAAGCAGCTGCAGGCTATCTTGTACGAAAAACAAAAGCTGCCGGTGCTGAAGAAAACCCCGGGCGGGGCGCCGTCCACCAACGAAGAGGTGCTGGCCGAGCTGGCGCTCGACTACCCGCTGCCGAAGGTGATCCTGGAATACCGCGGCCTGGCGAAGCTGAAGACCACCTATACCGATAAGCTGCCGCTGATGATCAATCCGGTCAGCGGCCGGGTGCATACCTCGTACCATCAGGCGGTGACCGCTACCGGCCGTCTCTCCTCGAGCGATCCGAACCTGCAGAACATCCCGGTGCGCAACGATGAAGGGCGACGCATTCGCCAGGCCTTTATCGCGCCGGAAGGCTACCGCATCGTCGCGGCCGACTACTCGCAAATCGAGCTGCGCATCATGGCGCATTTGTCACAGGATGAAGGGCTGCTGAAGGCCTTCGCCGAAGGGAAAGACATTCACCGCGCCACGGCGTCGGAAGTTTTCGGCGTGCCGTTGGATAAAGTGACCGGCGAGCAGCGCCGCAGCGCCAAGGCGATTAACTTCGGCCTGATTTACGGCATGAGCGCCTTCGGCCTGGCGCGTCAGCTGGGGATCCCGCGTGGGGAAGCTCAGCGCTATATGGATCTCTACTTCGAGCGTTACCCAGGCGTGCTGGACTACATGGAGCGTACCCGCCAGCAGGCCTCAGAACAGGGCTATGTCAGCACGTTGGATGGTCGCCGTCTGTACCTGCCGGACGTCCGCTCCAGCAATGGCATGCGCCGCAAGGCGGCCGAGCGCGCCGCTATCAACGCCCCGATGCAGGGCACGGCAGCTGATATCATCAAGCGTGCGATGATTGAGGTCGACGCTTGGCTGCAAGGGCAGGAGAAGCCGTTGGTGCGCGCAATCATGCAGGTGCACGATGAATTGGTGTTTGAGGTGCACGAGTCGGTGCTCGAAGAAGCCAGCCAACGTATCCGCCAATTGATGGAAGGCAGTATGACCCTGGCGGTGCCGCTGAAGGTTGACGTGGGCGTCGGCATGAACTGGGATGAGGCGCACTGATCGTCGGGTTATCGCCGGATGCGCTAACTGGCGATAACCTAAGCACTTTTCGTAATTAAGCTACAAGATTCGGCGATAGTTTCCCCAACTTCGCCGTTCTTGCGCCGCAAATTGTGTAAGTAAACTACAAAAAATTCTTTTGCCCTGCGAAAAAATGATGTAGAGTTACAGGCGTAGGGTACAGAGGTAAGATGTTCTATCTTTCAGACCTTTTACTTCACGTAATCGGATTTGGCTGAATATTTAGCCGCCCCAGTCAGTATTGACTGGGGCGTTTTTTATTGTAAAAACAGCAGCAAACCATACGTTTTTCCTATCGCTCCGCACCGCTTTTCGTTCCTGCTTCCATCCTTTCGACTCGCGTAATCCGGCGAGATAAGCCAGCCCTGGCGATAAGTTTTTATGATGGCTTTATTTCAAAACTGTAATTAGATAACAAAAAATTTCGTCTGCGGCCGTTCGACGGGGATAAAAAAGCCGATGCGGTGAGGCATCGGCTCTGGCGTTAGGCCTGGGCTTATTCGCCGGTTTCGTCTTCCGGCAGCACTTCCGGCGGGATCTCGTTAAACCAGGTGTCCAGCTTCTGGCGCAGTTTGTCGACGCCGATCTTTTTCAGCGATGAGAAGGCTTCGACCTGGATATCCCCCATAAACGGCAGCACCGCTTCACGCACCATGTTGAGCTGCGCCTTGCGTGCGCCGGAGGCCAGCTTGTCGGCCTTGGTCAGCAGCACCAGCACCGGCGTGCCGACGTCGACCGCCCACTGGATCATCTGCTGGTCGAGATCTTTCAGCGGATGGCGAATATCCATCAGCACCACCAGGCCTTTCAGGCTGTTGCGCATCTGCAGATATTCGCCCAGCGCGCGCTGCCATTTGCGCTTCATCTCTTCCGGCACTTCGGCGTAGCCATAGCCCGGCAGGTCGACCAGGCGGATGCCGTCTTCCACTTCGAACAGGTTGATCAGCTGGGTGCGCCCCGGCGTTTTACTGGTGCGCGCCAGGCTTTTTTGGTTGGTCAGCGTATTCAGCGCGCTGGATTTACCGGCGTTGGAACGGCCGGCAAAGGCGACTTCAATTCCTGCATCCCCCGGCAGATGGCGAATATCGGGTGCGCTGGTGACGAAATGGGTCACATGATAGTTGTAGTTCTTGCTGGTCAAAATTTTTCGTCTCCGTGAGGATGGCTAACTGGTTGGCGATTATAACTGCATCAGCGGTAAAAATGGCGTGTTTCTCCGTTTTTAAGCGGCGGGACGCGATAAAACGGCAGTTATGCCGCGCGTGCGTTGTGAGACATTTGCCATTCGAATCGCGGGTAATGTCGCTTTATTCGAAAGTGATATTTTTGTTTTTGTTTTAAAAACAAAGCGTTGTTTTTTCGTTGTAGGGAAATGTCGTTCAAATTGGCGTCAGGTGCCTTGAGCCTTCGCAACAATAACGTAAAGTAGTCGTTAACGCAGGGTTGCGTAGGATTAGGGAACATCCGGGAAGGATGACAAATCTCAGGGAATGCACAGGGTGTGCAATGAGTGCCAGGATGAACGCAAAAGGAAGTGACCCTTTCGCACCGGAACAGGCGGCAGGCACATCGGATGGTGAAGTATCGGCAGTTTGGATGCCCGCAGGAAGCGCGCTCGGGAAGAGCGGATGCGAATGGATTGCGCCATGGACGATTTTCCTTTCAGGATGAAGGACGTAGTGGCAGGGAATGCGGTTATAGCAGAAGGAAAAACCGGGATGTTGCATGTACGCAAGGAGCGCGTAACAGGAATATCCTTCGCAAGAAGGTGCGAAATAGGCGGCAGGTTTAACCTGCCGCCTTTTTTCTTTGTCCGCTTTCTGCTAGATTCCGCCGCAATTCTATACTGAATCTACATACCTAAGAGCACACGCTATGAACCAGCCATCAAAAGCACCTCGCGGCAGCGCGGCGAAGTCAAAAACGAAAAAGAAAAGCCGTATGGAGCTCGATCAGGAAGCGCGTGAGCGCAAACGCTTGAAAAAGCGCCGCGGCCTCGCTTCCGGTTCGCGCACCCAGGTCGAGTCCGGCAGCCAGAAGAACAAATCGGCGGCAGAAGCCAAAGATCCACGTATCGGCAGTAAAGTGCCGGTTGCGCTGGTGGTCGACGAAACCAAAGTGAAGGCCAAACCGCAGCCGAAGCCGAAGGCCGAAGCGAAACCACGCCTGTCGCCGGAAGAAGAGTTGGCGAAGCTGGAAAATGACGAGCGCCTGAACGCGCTGCTGGATCGCATCGACGACGGCGAAACGCTGAACGCGGAAGAGCAGACCTATGTCGATAAAACGCTGGATCGCATCGATGTGCTGATGGACGTGTTGGGTATCGAACTGGGTGAAGACGACGACGAAGAAGAAGAGAAGCAGGAAGATATTCTGAAGCTGCTGAAAGGCGGCAATCCGAAAGACGCCTTTTAACGCGCCATGTGGCTAATCCCGACAATAGCCCTACTCTTGATGTGTTATCTGCTGTGGTTATTCGGTAAACTATGGCGGCTGTCTAAGCGCAAAGCGCGTTTTCGCAGTGCTTCCGTGGCCAGACAGCGCAGACAACCGCCTCTCTCCCGGCCCGGTAGAAAAAGATATCGGAAGGAGTGAGCATGTCAGAGCAGACGATTGTCTGGGATTTGGCCCTGATCCAAAAATATAACTACTCAGGGCCGCGTTATACCTCATACCCCACGGCGCTGGAGTTTAACCAGTGCTACGACGAAGCGGCGTTTCAACGCGCCGCTGCGCGCTATCCTGAGCGACCGCTGTCGCTGTACGTGCATATCCCCTTCTGCCATAAGCTGTGCTACTTCTGCGGCTGCAACAAGCTGGTGACGCGCCAGACGCACAAGGCCGACGAATATCTGAACGTTTTGGCGCAAGAGATCGCCAGCCGTGCGCCGCTGTTCGCCGGCCGTAAAGTCGGCCAGATGCACTGGGGCGGCGGTACGCCAACCTACCTGGACAAAGCGCAAATCAGCCGGCTGGTGGCGTTGCTGCGCGAACACTTTGATTTCCTGCCCGATGCGGAGATGTCGATCGAGGTCGATCCGCGCGAGATAGAGCTGGATGTGCTCGATCATTTACGCGCTGAAGGCTTTAACCGTCTGAGCATGGGGGTACAGGATTTCAACAAGCAGGTGCAGCAGCTGGTCAACCGCGAGCAGGACGAAGCCTTTATTTTCGCCCTGATCGAGCGGGCCAAAGCGCTGGGCTTCCGCTCAACCAATATCGATCTGATCTACGGCCTGCCGAAACAGACGCCGGAAAGCTTCGCTTTCACGCTGCAGCGGGTGGCTGAGCTGAATCCCGATCGCCTCAGCGTGTTCAACTACGCGCATATGCCCAACTTGTTCGCCGCCCAGCGCAAAATCAAAGACGCCGATCTGCCGGGCGCGCAGCAGAAGTTGGATATCCTCCAGCAGAGCATCGCGTTCCTGACCGACGCCGGCTATCAGTTCATCGGCATGGATCACTTTGCCCGCCCGGACGACGAGCTGGCGATCGCGCAGCGCGAAGGCAAGCTGCACCGCAATTTCCAGGGTTACACTACTCAGGGCGACAGCGATCTGCTGGGGCTGGGCGTGTCGGCCATCAGCATGCTCGGCGACAGCTATGCGCAGAACCAGAAAGAGCTGAAGCGTTACTATGACAGCGTGCAGGCGCAGGGCAACGCGCTGTGGCGCGGGCTGGCGCTGACGGACGACGATTGCCTGCGGCGCGATCTGATCAAAACGCTGATCTGTAACTTCCGATTGGCGTATCAGCCGCTTGAACGGCAATACGGCATCGATTTCACCGCTTACTTCGCCGAAGACCTGCAGCTGCTGGCGCCGTTTGAACGCGATGGGCTGGTGGAGCGCGACGAGCAAGGCATTCGCGTCACGCCGCGCGGGCGCTTGCTGATCCGCAATATCTGCATGTGCTTCGACCGCTATCTGCGGCAACAGGCGCGCAGCCAGCAGTTCTCTCGGGTGATCTGAGGATGAAAAAACAGCCGCTGATGCGGCTGTTTTTTTAACTGAAGAAGTTAATCAGCGCGGCGCACAACACCGCGGCGACCGCCGCCTGCGGGGTGTGGCTGGCGGCGGAGCCCAGCTCCGCGCCCTGAGAAATGAACACGATGAATGAGTCCAGCATCGTCAACCTCCAGAGTGTGCGACACGATCATACTGCGCCCGCTCCGGCTGTAAAGCCTGAGGTTGGCGTTTTTTTGTGCGCCGGACTGCGTTTTTCATCATCCACCCACGCTCCTATTCCATGCCCAGCTCTTTGAGCTTGCGGGTCAGAGTATTACGCCCCCAGCCCAGCAGGCGTGCGGCTTCCTGTTTGTGCCCCTGGGTGTGGCGTAGGGCGGTGGTGAGCAGCGTACGCTCCATCTCCGGCTGCGCTTCCGACAGCAGGTTTTGATGACCGGAACGCAGCGCGCGATCGGCCCACTGAGCCAGCAGCGTGGCCCAGCTGTCCGGCAGGCTGTGGCTGGGGCTCTCCGGCGCGGCGGTTTCGAACAGTTCGCTCGGCAGATCCTGAATCAGCACCTCTTGCCCGGCGGCCATCACCGTCAGCCAGCGGCAGGTATTCTCCAGCTGGCGCACGTTGCCCGGCCAGGGCAGGCGGGTCAGCGCGGTTTCGGTTTCCGGATGCAGGTTCTTGGCCTCGACGCCTAACTCTTTGGCGGCGATCTGCAGGAAGTGGCGCGCCAGCCGCGGGATGTCTTCCCGGCGCTCGCGCAGCGGCGGCAGGTGTACGCGGATCACGTTCAGGCGATGGAACAGGTCTTCGCGGAACTTGCCTTCCTGTACCCGCAGCTCCAGGTTTTGGTGCGTGGCGGCGATGATGCGCACGTCGACCTTCACCGGCGCATAGCCGCCGACCCGGTAGAACTGGCCGTCCGCCAGCACCCGCAGCAGGCGCGTTTGCACGTCGAGCGGCATATCGCCGATCTCGTCGAGGAACAGCGTGCCGCCGTCGGCCTGTTCAAAGCGTCCCTGACGGATTTGGTTCGCACCGGTGAAGGCGCCTTTCTCGTGGCCAAACAGCTCCGACTCGATCAGGTCTTTGGGGATGGCTGCCATGTTCAGGGCGATGAACGGCGACTTGGCGCGCGGGCTGTGGCGGTGCAGCGCATGCGCCACCAGCTCTTTGCCGGTGCCGGATTCGCCGTTGATCAGCACGCTGATCGACGAACGCGAGAGCCGGCCGATGATGCGAAATACGTCCTGCATCGCCGGCGCTTCGCCGATGATGTCCGCCGCCGGATCGCTGGCCGGCTGGCTGCGCACCGGCTGCTGCTGCTCCTGATAATGGCTGATGGCGCGCTCGACCAGCGCCACTGCTTCGTCGATGTCGAACGGCTTCGGCAGGTAGTCGAAGGCCCCTTGCTGATAGGCGCTGACGGCGGCGTCCAAATCCGAATGCGCGGTCATGATGATCACCGGCAGCATTGGATGGCGCTGTTTGATCTGTTTGAGCAGCGCCAGACCGTCTATACCCGGCATGCGGATATCGGATAGCAGCACGTCGGGGGTTTGCGTGGCCAAGGCTTCCAGCACGTCATTGCCGCCTTCGAAGGTGGCGCAGCTCAGGCCCGCGCCGGTGAGCGCGCGCTCAAGCACCCAGCGGATGGAGCTATCGTCATCGACGATCCAGACTATCCCTCGTTGCATAGCAAACCTCACTGACGAATGGGCAGGTAGACCGAGAATTCGGTATGACCTGGCCAACTGTTGAATTCAATTTTTCCGCAATGCTGATCGATCAGATTGCGGGCGATGGATAATCCCAGGCCGGTACCGCCTTCACGGCCGCTGACCATCGGGTAGAACAGCGTGTCCTGCAGCTGCGCCGGCACGCCGGGGCCGTCGTCTTCGACGTCGATACGTGCCGCCAGGCGGTAGCGGGTACCGTGCAACGTAATCTGAAACGCGGTGCGGGTGCGCAGCGTGATGGTGCCGCCCGCCTCGCCCAGCGCCTGCAGCGCATTGCGGGTGATGTTCAGCAGCACCTGTTCTATCTGATCCGGGTCATGAGCCATTTCCGGCAGACTCGGATCGTAGTCGCGCACCAGCGTGACGTTATCCGGCATTTCCAGGGACACCAGTTGGCAGACGCGCTCCGCGACCTGATGAATGCTCTGGGTAATATGCTGGCCGGGCCGCTGCGGCCCGAGCAGACGATCCACCAGATTACGCAGCCGATCGGCCTGCTCAATGATCACCTTGGTGTATTCGGTCAGCGCCGGATCGGGCAGCGCTTTGGCCAGCAGCTGCGCTGCGCCGCGCAGGCCGCCCAGCGGGTTTTTAATTTCGTGCGCCAAACCGCGCACCAGATCGCGGGCTGCCACCTGTTGGGCATGTTGCAGCTGTTCCTGGCTCAGGCGGCGCTGATTGTCCATCGGCGCCAGCTCGACCAGGATATAGCCTTCCGGCAGCGCCTGAGCGGTCAGGGAAAGGATATGCGCGCGGCCGTCGACCACCAGGGTCACTTCGTTGTCCGTGAAGCCCTGCCCGGCGCGCAGGCTTTCACGCATCAGAGAGACGTTCAGCGAAAAATAACCGAGCAAATCGGGCAGCGGCGTGCCGAACAGCTTGCGGGAGCTTTGCGCCAGCAGCTGCTGTGCCGCCGGGTTGGCGTAGTGAACCGCCAGAGAGTCATCCAACAGCAGGATGCTGTTGATGAGTGAATTGAGGATCTGCCCAGCATCGGGCAGCTTGCCAGTTGCCATACAGCAGACTCCTGCACCTTTTTAGTGCATCTATCCTACTCCATCCGGGATCGGCGCGGTATGGAATAGTTTTGCAGAAAATACGGTGGAGAAAAAAACCCATCCGAAGATGGGCTGAAAGTTTCCACGGCAACAAAAAAGCGATAACAAAAATATGGGCACCGTCCGCCTGCGCAGACGGCGCGGGTAGGGCTTAGACGCTGTAGTACAGTTCGAACTCAACCGGGTGTGGCGTCATACGAACGCGGTCCATCTCTTCTTTGCGCAGTTCGATGTAGGCATCGATCGCATCGTCGGTGAACACGCCGCCGCGGGTCAGGAACTCGCGGTCTTCGTTCAGTGCGGCCATCGCCTCGTCCAGCGAGCCGGCCACTTTTGGGATCTCGGCTTCTTCTTCCGGCGGCAGGTCGTACAGGTTTTTGTCCATGGCGTCGCCAGGGTGGATCTTGTTGATGATGCCGTCCAGGCCGGCCATCAACAGTGCGGCGAAGCACAGGTATGGGTTAGCCGCCGGATCCGGGAAGCGGGCTTCGATGCGGCGCGCTTTCGGGCTGGCGACCACCGGGATACGGATGGACGCGGAGCGGTTACGGGCGGAGTAGGCCAGCATCACCGGCGCTTCGTAGCCCGGTACCAGACGCTTGTACGAGTTGGTGGTCGGGTTGGCCAGCGCGTTGATCGCCTTGGCGTGCTTGATGATGCCGCCGATGTAGAACAGCGCGGTTTCAGACAGGCCGCCGTATTTGTCGCCGGCGAACAGGTTGGTGCCGTTCTTGGACAGCGACATGTGGCAGTGCATGCCGGAACCGTTGTCGCCGAACATAGGCTTCGGCATGAAGGTCGCGGTTTTACCGAAGGCGTGTGCCACGTTATGCACCACGTATTTGTAGATCTGAATTTCGTCGGCTTTTTTGGTCATGGTGTTGAAGCGGGTTGCCACTTCGTTCTGACCGGCGGTCGCCACTTCGTGGTGGTGCGCTTCAACCACCAGGCCCATCTCTTCCATGGTCAAACACATGGTGGAACGCAGATCCTGCGAAGAGTCGACCGGTGGAACCGGGAAGTAACCGCCTTTCACCGCCGGACGGTGGCCTTTGTTGCCGCCGTCGTATTGGGTGCCGGAGTTCCAGGCGCCTTCGATGTCGTCGATAGCCACGTGGGAACCGCGGATGCTGCTGCCGAAGCGAATGTCGTCGAACAGGAAGAATTCAGGCTCTGGCCCGAACAGGACGGTGTCCGCGATGCCAGAGGAGCGCAGGAAGTCTTCGGCGCGTTTGGAGATGGAGCGCGGGTCGCGATCGTAGCCTTGCATGGTGCCCGGCTCGAGAATGTCGCAGCGAATGATCAGCGTAGGTTCTTCGAAGAACGGATCCAGAACCGCCGTGCTGGCGTCCGGCATCAGCACCATGTCAGATTCGTTGATGCCCTTCCAACCACCGATAGAGGAGCCGTCAAACATTTTGCCTTCTTCGAAGAAGTCGGCGTTTACCTGATGAGCCGGGATAGTCACGTGCTGTTCCTTACCCTTGGTGTCAGTGAAACGCAGGTCTACGAATTTCACTTCATGCTCATTCAGCATCGTCAAAACGTGTTCAGCGGACATACTTAACTCTCCCGGTTTATCATTGTCGTCGTCGTGGAACGAATCTGTGGAACTGGCTTTTTTTCGCCTTGAAAAGACTAAAGCGAAAAGCGTGCCAACTTTTTAAAAAGGCGTTCATCGCCTTTCTGCGCGGGTTTTACCCAGCCACAGTATGCACCATCAGCGATAAATTGCACTGTTATGGTGCAATCAGGGTGGGCGTGGGCACTGAAATGGTGCAAAAGTGCAACGATTGCGGCTTTTTGCACCGTGAAAGGGATCACAAACTGACCGGTGCGCGGTTGTTTATAAGAGATGGTTGTGATCTTGTTTAGTCCCTCGCTTAATACGTGTACAATAGCGCGCTATTTCTAATGCCCGAGGCAAAGCTGTGATCGAAAATTTGCGTAACATCGCCATTATTGCCCACGTTGACCATGGTAAAACCACCCTGGTTGACAAGCTGCTGCAACAATCCGGTACTTTCGGAGAGCGTGCGGAAGCGACCGAACGCGTAATGGACTCCAACGATTTGGAGAAAGAGCGTGGGATTACCATCCTCGCAAAAAACACCGCCATTAATTGGAATGGTTACCGTATCAACATCGTGGATACCCCAGGACACGCCGACTTCGGCGGTGAGGTAGAGCGCGTGATGTCGATGGTTGACTCGGTGCTGCTGGTTGTGGATGCAATGGATGGCCCTATGCCGCAAACCCGCTTCGTGACCAAGAAGGCCTTCGCCAACGGTCTGAAGCCGATCGTGGTCATCAACAAGGTTGACCGCCCTGGCGCGCGCCCTGACTGGGTTGTGGATCAGGTGTTCGACCTGTTCGTGAACCTCGACGCGACTGACGAGCAGCTCGACTTCCCGATCATCTACGCTTCTGCGCTGAACGGCATCGCCGGCGTCGACCACACCGACATGGCGGAAGACATGACCCCGCTGTATCAGGCGATCGTCGACCATGTGTCTGCGCCGCAGGTTGAGCTGGAAGCGCCATTCCAGATGCAGATCTCCCAGTTGGACTACAACAACTACCTGGGCGTTATCGGCATCGGCCGCATCAAGCGCGGTAAAGTGAAGCCGAACCAGCAGGTCACCATCATCGACAGCGAAGGTAAAACTCGCAACGGTAAAGTGGGTAAAGTGCTGGGTCACCTGGGTCTGGAGCGTATCGACAGCACCCTGGCGGAAGCGGGCGATATCATCGCCATCACCGGCCTGGGCGAGCTGAACATCTCCGACACCATCTGCGACACCAATGCCGTAGAAGCGCTGCCGGCGCTGTCCGTCGACGAACCGACCGTCACCATGTTCTTCAACGTCAACACCTCGCCGTTCTGCGGTAAAGAAGGTAAGTACGTGACGTCGCGTCAGATCCTTGACCGTCTGAACAAAGAGCTGGTGCACAACGTAGCGCTGCGCGTTGAAGAAACCGACGATGCGGACGCCTTCCGCGTCTCCGGCCGTGGTGAACTGCACCTGTCGGTGCTGATCGAAAACATGCGCCGTGAAGGTTTCGAGCTAGCGGTTTCCCGTCCGAAAGTTATCTTCCGCGAAATCGATGGCCGCAAGCAGGAGCCATTCGAGAACGTGACGCTGGATATCGAAGAGCAGCATCAGGGTTCCGTGATGCAGGCGATGGGCGAGCGTAAAGCTGACCTGAAAAACATGGATCCGGACGGTAAGGGCCGCGTGCGTCTCGACTACGTGATCCCAAGCCGCGGTCTGATCGGCTTCCGTAACGAATTCATGACCATGACTTCGGGAACCGGTCTGCTGTACTCCACCTTCAGCCACTACGACGACGTGCGTCCGGGCGAAGTGGGCCAGCGTCAGAACGGCGTGCTGATCTCCAACGGCCAGGGCAAAGCGGTCGCGTTCGCGCTGTTCGGCCTGCAGGATCGCGGTAAGCTGTTCCTGGGCCACGGTGCGGAAGTGTATGAAGGCCAGATCATCGGTATTCACTCACGTTCCAACGACCTGACCGTAAACTGCCTGACCGGTAAGAAGCTGACCAACATGCGTGCTTCCGGTACCGACGAAGCGACTACCCTGGTTCCGGCCATCAAAATGACCCTGGAGCAAGCTCTGGAGTTCATCGATGACGACGAACTGGTAGAAGTGACGCCGACCTCGATCCGTATCCGTAAGCGTCACCTGACGGAAAACGATCGTAAGCGTGCCAGCCGCGGTCCAAAAGATGCTTAATCGCTGATTGAGTGTCCCCTGCTTAGGGCGCGGTTCTCGCGCCCTGAGTTTTTTCCTCTGTTGTTCCCCGTTTGTGCGGCGCGCTATGCGCTTTTCCGTTCGTTCCCTGTTCAGCTGTTCCTTTTCCCGCTACAGTGAAATCTCACCGGCCCATAGGAGAGGACTATGCTGTATATCTTTGATTTAGGTAATGTGATCGTCGATATCGATTTCAAGCGTGTGCTGGGTGTGTGGAGCAATTTGAGCGGCACGCCGTTGGCGGTGCTGTCCGATCGTTTCACCATGGGTGAGGTGTTCCAGCAGCATGAGCGCGGTGAAATCAGCGATGAAGACTTCGCCGGCAAACTGTGCGATGAAATGGGCATCGCGCTCAGCTTTGAGCAGTTCGCCACCGGTTGGCAGGCGGTATTCGTCGCGCTGCGCCCGGAGGTGATCGACATCATGCAGCGCCTGCGCAACGAAGGCCACCGGGTGGTGGTGCTGTCGAACACCAACCGTCTGCACTGCAACTACTGGCCGCAGCACTACCCTGAAGTGGCCGCCGCCGCCGATCATCTCTATTTGTCGCAAGATCTCGGCATGCGCAAACCGGAAGCCAACATCTACCAGCATGTGCTGGCCGCGGAAAACACCGCTGCCGCCGACGCGGTGTTCTTTGACGATCATCCGGCGAACGTCCTCGCCGCGCAGGCGCTGGGAATCAAGACGGTGCACGTCACCGATCGCGACGTGGTGCCGGCCTATTTTGCTCAATGAGTGCAGAGCGCGTTAAGCTTAAGGCGTATCAACGGACATCAAGGAGTGACCATGTCGTTTTTCCGCCGCAAGAAGCTACCCTCTGCGATTAAGCCAAGCGTCACCTTCGGACGGCTGCTGTACCAACGCATCGACCACGATGGCCTGACGATGTTGGCGGGCCATCTCGCCTACGTTTCCCTGCTGTCGCTGGTGCCGCTGGTCACCGTGGTGTTCGCCCTGTTCGCCGCTTTCCCGATGTTTTCCGACATCAGCGAACAGCTGAAGAGCTTTATCTTTTCCAATTTCGTGCCGGCCGCCGGCAATGTGATCCAGAACTACCTGGAACAGTTCGTCGCCAATTCCAACAAGATGACCGCCGTCGGCACCTGCGGGCTGATCGTTACCGCGCTGCTGTTGATTTCCTCGGTGGACAGCGTGCTGAACACCATCTGGCGCAGCAAGAACAAGCGGCCGATCGTCTTCTCCTTCGCCGTGTACTGGATGGTGCTGACGCTGGGGCCGCTGCTGGTGGGCGCCAGCATGGCCATCAGTTCTTACCTGCTGTCGCTCAACTGGTTGGCGCAGACCGGCGTCAATGGCCTGGTGGATCAGGTGCTGCGCATCTTCCCGCTGATTTTGTCGTGCATCTCCTTCTGGCTGCTGTATTGCATCGTGCCGACGGTGCGCGTGCCGCCCAAAGATGCACTGATTGGCGCGGTGGTGGCCGGATTGCTGTTCGAACTGGGCAAGAAGGGATTCGCGCTGTACGTCACCATGTTCCCCTCCTATCAGCTGATTTACGGCGTGCTGGCGGTGATCCCGATTTTATTCCTGTGGGTCTATTGGAGCTGGTGTATCGTGTTACTCGGTGCGGAAATCACCGTGACCATCGGCGAATACCGCGACTACCGTCGGCAGAAGGCGGAGCAACAGGAACAAAAACCAGAAGGGCAGCAGGAATGATTGCGTTGATTCAACGGGTGTTAAACGCCAGCGTCACGGTGGGTGGCGAGACAGTAGGCAAGATTGGCCCCGGTTTGTTAGTGTTATTGGGCGTGGAGCAGGGCGATAACGAGCAAAAAGCGCAGCGCCTGTGCGAACGCGTGTTGGGATACCGCATTTTCGGCGACGAAAACGACAAGATGAATCTCAACGTCCAGCAGGCCGGGGGCAGCGTGCTGGTCGTTTCGCAGTTCACCCTGGCGGCGGACACCCAGAAGGGCATGCGGCCCAGCTTTTCTCGCGGCGCCGCGCCGCAGGAAGCCGATCGGTTGTATCAATATTTTGTAGGCCAATGCCGTGAACGCGGCGTAGAGACCCAGACCGGCGAGTTCGCCGCCGACATGCAGGTGGCGCTGGTCAACGATGGTCCGGTGACATTCTGGCTACAGGTCTAAGCATTCGGAGAACAGGCGTCTATGTATCACCTACGAGTACCCGTAACAGAGCAAGAACTGAAGGAGTATTACCAGTTTCGCTGGGAAATGCTGCGCAAGCCGCTGCACCAGCCGGTGGGTTCGGAAAAGGATGCCTATGACGCCATGGCCCATCACCAAATGGTGGTGGACGAGGCCGGTAAAATTGTCGCCATCGGGCGGCTGTATATCAATGCCGACAACGAGGCGGCGATCCGTTTTCTAGCGGTAGACCCGACGTTGCAGGATAAAGGGTTGGGAACGCTGGTGGCGATAACGCTGGAGTCCGTCGCGCGGCAGGAAGGCGTGAAGCGGGTGGTGTGCAGCGCCCGTGAAGACGCGGTGGATTTCTTCGCCAAGCTGGGCTTCGTCAATCAGGGCGAGATCACCGCGCCGCAGACCACCCCGATCCGTCACTTTTTAATGATCAAACCGGTGGCGACGCTGGACGATATCCTGCATCGCCCTGATTGGTGCGGCCAATTGCAGCAGGCCTGGTATGAACACATTCCGCTGAGCGAAAAGATGGGCGTGCGCATCAGCCAATACACCGGCCAGCGCTTCGTCACCACCATGCCGGAGATCGGCAACCAGAATCCGCACCACACGCTGTTCGCCGGCAGCCTGTTCTCGCTGGCGACGCTGACCGCCTGGGGGCTGATTTGGCTGCTGCTGCGCGAGCGCCATCTCGGCGGCACCATCATTCTGGCGGACGCGCACATTCGCTACAGCAAACCGATTACCGGCAGGCCGCGTGCGGTGGCGGATCTGGGCTCGCTGAGCGGCGATTTGGCGCGTCTGGCGCGCGGCCGCCGCGCGCGCGTGCACGCCGAAGTGCATCTGTTCGGCGACGAGGATAAGGGCGCGGTATTCGAAGGCACCTACATGGTGTTGCCGGCTGAGCCGGATGTGCCGCTGGATCAGGGTGGCTCTGAAGCGCTGGAAGAGTAGGGTGGCGGCCCTGCCCTGAGGGCGGGCCGCGCAGTGCATTACGGCAGTTGTTGGTTCACCGCTTGGCCGTCGCCGGCGGTGGCCTGCAGATTGCCTTTCAATGAGGCCTTGAACGGCCCGTCGCTGTTCAGCAGCCCTTTCAACTGCAGCTCAAGGTTGCCGTCGCCCGTCAGCGGCACCGGCTGCCATCCCCATTGCTGCAAGGTATTGATCGGTACCGAACGGCCGTGCAGCATCAGCTGGAACGGCTTGCCCGGCAGCTGATCGACGGTCGCTTTGGCCTCCAGCAACCCATTGGGCATAAAGGCGCTGAGCTCGGTGACGGTGATCTGGTTGGCGTCGGCGTTCAGCGCCAGCGAAGGGCGCCGCACGTCGATTTTGTTGAAGGTGGCCTCGCTGCCGTTCAGGTTTAGCGAACCGGACCAAATGCCCCACTGGTGGTCGCGCGCCAGCAGCAGGTTGCTGCCGTAACCGTCCAGCGCGGTGATCTGGAATGGGAATGCCGGGTTGATATCGATGATCAGATTGCGGTTGGTGGTCAGCTTGGTGACGTACACCTCCGCCAGCCAGCCCGGCAGCGGTTTCAGCCACAGCTCGCGCCAGTCTATCGGCAGGGTGTACTCTAGCGCCGCCATGGCCACTTCATCCAGCTGCAGGCGTTTGCCGGCGCGCAGCCAGTTGCCGGAGGTGCGCAGCAGCCCGCCTTCCCAGCGGGTGGTGAATTGCTGAATGGCGATGCCGGCGGAAGAGAGCCGTAGGGTGGCGATCGGATCGATCAGGTGGAAACCGCCGTTGATCACGTCGCTGGCGTTGAAGTTGAGCGAGCCGTCTTCGCTGCGCCAGTCGCCTTTTTCGACGCTGACGTTTTGCAGCGACAAATCGAGATCGTTAACCGCCCATGCCTTGCCTTCCAGGCGCGCGTCGATAAGATCGAAACGCTTGAGGGTGACCGGCGGCAGAGTGGTAAAGCGCTGCATGAATTCTGCCAGCGTCAACGGGGTCTGCAGGCGCACGCCGCTCAGCCGCAGGCGCTCCACCCGCCAGCTGCCGTCGGCGGCGCGGCTGGCCACGCCGGTCAGGTCGCCCTGCGCCAGATCGGCGCCGAAGTTGTTCAACAGCAGTTGGCCCTGCTTTTGCTCCCCCTGCACCAACACCTTCGAGGCGGGGATGCCGTTCAGCGTCATCGAACCGGCGCTGAACTGAAACTGGTTGTTGTCCCCCAGCAGATGGCCGGCCAGCGGGCGCCACGGCGTGATGCCGGCAGTGACCTGCTGCGCGTTGAGCTGCCACTCGTTATCGTTGGACTGCAGCGCCATGTTGCTCAACTGCAGCACGTCGGCCTGTACAGGCAACGCCGCCGCCTGTGGCTGCACGTTCAGCGTGCCGTCGCGCAGCGTGACGCTGTGAAAATAGCGCGGCTCGGTGATTTGGCGCAGGCTGAGGCCGAGATCGACGCGTTTGGCAACCAGCGCCTGCGGCTGGCCGCTGCGCGCCAGCTGCACGTCTTCCAGACCGATCTGGTCCGGTTGGCTCCACGAATGGGTGATTTTTCCTATCGACAGGCGGTATTCGCTGTTGTCGCTGATCCAGGCACTCAGGCGGCCTGCCGCCCAGCGGGTTTGCCCGACCAGGTACAGCACCACCACCGCCAGCACGATCAGCAGCAGCAACGTCAGCAACAGCTTTCCGATAAATTTCATCGTCTACATCCGCATCGGTCAAAAAAGATACCCTGTTTATGCCGCAATTGGCCGGGCATCTCAAGGGCAATGGTCTGATAGACAATAAAAAACGGCCGCAAGCGGCCGTTTGAACGCCAATGGGCGGGTTACTTTTTCTCGTGTTCCTGCGGGAACACCAGGTTCAGCACGATGGCGGTAATGCCGCCGGCGGCGATGCCGGAAGAGAGTAGGGTTTTCAGCCAGTCCGGCGCGAACTGCAGGATCAGCGGCTGCTGGGAGACGCCCATGCCGACGGCCAGCGACAGCGCCATGATCATGATGGCGCGGCGGTTCAGGCGCTCGCGTGACACGATGCGCACGCCGGAGGCGGCGATGGTGCCGAACATCACGATGGTCGCACCGCCCAGTACCGGCTCGGGGATGTGCTGCACGAAGCCGGCTACCGCCGGGAACAGCCCCAGCGCGATCAGCATCAGCGCCACCACAAAGCCGACATAGCGGCTGGCGACGCCGGTCAGCTGGATCACGCCGTTGTTCTGGCCGAAGCAGGAGTTGGGGAAGGTATTGAACACCGCCGACAGCATCGAGTTCAGGCCGTTGGCCAGTACGCCCCCTTTTAGACGCTTCATGTACAGCGGCCCGCTGACCGGCTGTTCGGAGACATCAGAGGTGGCGGTGATGTCGCCGATGGTTTCCAGCGAGGTGACCATAAAGATCAGCATCAGCGGCAGCAGCAAGTTCCAGTCGAAGCCCAGGCCGTAATAGAGCGGCGTGGGAATAGTGATCGCCGCCGTGGGTGCCGCCGGAGCGTCGGCGGGCAGCATGTCCATCGCCCAGGCCAACAGATAGCCGACCGCCATGGCGATCACCAATGAAGCGACGCGCAGGTAAGGGTTGCGCTGGCGGTTCAGCAGGATGATGACCGCCAGCACCGCGCCGGCCAGCAGCAGGTTTTTCGGTGAGCCGAAGCTGTGATCGTTCATCGCGGCATAACCGCCGCCGATCGAGGTCAAACCGACCTGAATCAGCGACAGGCCAATGATCATCACCACGATGCCGGAAACCAGCGGGGTGATGATGCGGCGCGCCAGATGCAGCACGCGCGACAGCAAAATTTCGGTGCAAGAAGCGACCATCAGGGTGCCGAACAGCGCGGCCATCATGGTCGGCACGTCGGCGCCGCCGTTTTTCAGCGCCAGACCGCCCATGATCAGCGGCGAAACGAAGTTGAAGCTGGTGCCCTGAATCGACAGTAGCCCGGAACCCACCGGCCCCCAGGTTTTGATTTGCAGAATGGAAGCCAGGCCGGAGGCGAACAGCGACATGCTGATGATGTGCTGGGTATCCTGCGCCGGCAGGCCCAGCGCCTGGCAGATCAGCAGCGCCGGAGTGATCACCGCAACGAACATCGCCAACAGATGCTGGCCGGCGGCAAACAGCGTTTGCGGCAGCGGCGGGCGGTCTTCGAGGCGATAAATCAGTTCGCTGGCGCGGGATTCTGAGGCGGCTTGGCGTGTGGCATCAAGCTCGGAGGATGACATGCTCATGGTGTGGCGTTTCCAGATACGGCAAAGCAGGCATTTTAATGCGCCGCCCCGCAAAAGCAAACGGTTGCGCCTAAATATTATATTGTCAACTTTCCTGTTTATGTCGCATTTTCATTCATTTTTTCTTGTCATCTTAGCGTTTTTTACTTCTAATCCTGGACTCATCAAGTTTAAAAACTCAGTGGTTTTCTATAACTTATTATTTTTATTTGGATCTTTTCCCTTACATGGAGTACCTGGATGTTTCATCTTGATACTTATGGCACGTTAGTCGCCGCGACGCTGGTTTTGCTCCTCGGGGGCAAGTGCGTCAGAAGCATTCCTCTGCTGCGAAAATATACCATTCCTGCCCCCGTCGCCGGCGGTTTGCTGGTGGCCCTTCTGTTGTTAGCCCTGAAAAAGTTCGCCAACTGGGAAATCAGCTTTGACATGTCGCTGAAGGATCCGCTGATGCTGGCCTTTTTCGCCACTATCGGGCTGAATGCCAACCTGGCGCGGTTGCGCGCCGGCGGCAAGGCGCTGATGGTATTCCTGTTCGTGGTGCTGGGGCTGCTGTTGGTGCAGAACGCCATCGGCATCGGCATGGCGAAAATGCTGGGGTTGGATCCGTTGATGGGCCTGATCGCCGGGTCGATCACCCTGTCGGGCGGCCACGGCACCGGGGCGGCCTGGAGCAAGCTGTTCATCGAGCGCTACGGCTTTGAAAACGCGACGGAAGTCGCCATGGCCTGTGCCACCTTCGGCCTGGTGCTGGGCGGCCTGATCGGCGGCCCGGTGGCGCGCTATCTGGTCAAACACTCCTCTACGCCGGAAGGCACGCCGGAAGACAGCGTGCAGCCGAGCGGTTTCGAGAAGCCGGAAAGCGGCCGCCTGATCACCTCGCTGGTGATGATCGAAACCATCGCCATGATCGCCATCTGTCTGAGCCTGGGGCAGCTGATTGCCGGCTTGCTGAACGGTACGGTGTTTGAGCTGCCTAACTTCGTTTGCGTGCTGTTCGTCGGGGTGATCCTCAGCAACACGCTGGCCTTCACCGGTTTCTATACCGTGTTCGAACGGGCGGTATCGGTGCTGGGTAATGTCAGCCTGTCGCTGTTCCTGGCGATGGCGTTGATGAGCCTGCGCCTGTGGGAGCTGGCTTCGCTGGCGTTACCGATGCTGGCGATCCTGGCGGTGCAGACGCTGGTGATGGCGCTGTACGCGATCTTTGTTACCTACCGGGTGATGGGCAAGAACTACGACGCGGCGGTGCTGGCCGCCGGCCACTGTGGTTTCGGCATGGGCGCCACGCCGACGGCGATCGCCAACATGCAGGCGATCACCGATCGCTTCGGCCCGTCGCATCTGGCGTTTCTGGTGGTGCCGATGGTGGGAGCGTTCTTTATCGATATCGCCAACGCCATCGTTATCAAGCTGTATCTGCTGCTGCCGGTGTTCCCGGCGGTGGGGTAATATCGCGAGTCATCATGAGAAGGGCGCCTGCGGCGCCCTTTTTTATGCGTTGGAGTAGCGCGCCTTCTCCGGCAGCCAGCGTTCGATCAGCGCCTGGGCGTGTTCCGGGTAGTGCTGATGGAGATGGCGGGCGACGCGTTGCACTTCGGGGATCATCGCCTGGTCGCGCAACAGGTCCGCCACCTTGAATTCGGCGCTGCCGGTCTGGCGGGTGCCCAGCAGCTCGCCCGGGCCGCGGATCTCCAGATCGCGCTGGGCGATGACAAAGCCGTCGTTGCTGTCGCGCAGCACTTGCAGGCGCGTTTGCGCGGTTTTGCTCAGCGGCGTTTTGTACAGCAGCACGCAGTGTGAAGCCACCGCGCCGCGCCCTACGCGGCCGCGCAGCTGGTGCAGCTGCGCCAGGCCCAGCCGTTCCGGGTTTTCGATGATCATCAGGCTGGCGTTGGGCACGTCGACGCCGACCTCGATCACCGTGGTGGCGACCAACAGCTGCAGCTTGCCCTGTTTAAACGCCTGCATCACCGCCTGCTTTTCCTGCGCTTTCATGCGGCCGTGCACCAGCGCCACCTTCAGCTCCGGCAGCGCGGCTTTCAATTCTTCCCAGGTGGCTTCCGCCGCCTGCGCTTCCAGCAGCTCGGACTCTTCGATCAGCGTACATACCCAGTAAGCCTGCCGTCCTTCTTCCAGACAGGCGCTTTTCACCCGTTGAATGATGTCGGCGCGGCGGGTATCGGGAATGGCGACGGTGGTCACCGGCGTGCGGCCCGGCGGCAGCTCGTCGATGACCGAGGTATCGAGATCGGCATAGGCGGTCATCGCCAGCGTGCGCGGGATCGGCGTGGCGGTCATGATCAGCTGATGGGCGTGGAAGCCTTGCTCTTCGCCTTTCTCCCACAGCGCCAGCCGCTGATGCACCCCGAAGCGGTGCTGCTCATCAATGATCACCAGCGCCAGGCCGTTGAACTGCACCTGCTCCTGGAAGATGGCATGGGTACCGACCACCATCGATACCTGGCCGCTGGCGATGGCTTCCTGCTGCGCGATGCGCGCCTTGCCTTTCTGTTTGCCCGCCAGCCAGCCGACCTGCAGCCCCAGCGGTTCGAACCACTGGCGGAAGTTGTTGGCATGCTGTTCGGCCAGCAGCTCGGTCGGCGCCATCAGCGCCACCTGCTTGCCGTGCGCGATGGCGCGCAGCGCCGCCAGCGCCGCCACCAGCGTTTTGCCGGAACCGACGTCGCCCTGTACCAGCCGCATCATCGGGAAGTCTTTTTGCATGTCGGCTTCGATGTCGGCCACCACGCGCGTTTGCGCGCCGGTCGGCGAGAACGGCAACTGTGCGAGAAAACGGTTTTTCAGCCGATCGTCCGGCAGCAGCGGTTGCGCCTGATAACTCTGCGCGCCGGCGCGCACCGCCAGCATGCTGAGGTTATGCGCCAGCAGCTCTTCGAGGATCAGGCGTTTTTGCGCCGGGTGTTTGCCCAGTTCCAGATCCGCCAGCTGAATGTCCGGCGGCGGGCGATGCAGGGTGTGCAGCGCCTGCGGCAGGCTCATCAGGCCGCCGCTCAGCTCCGGCGGCAGCAGTTCGGCGATGGCGCAGGTATCCAGCAGCGCCAGCGCCTGGTCGGTCAGCTTGCGCAGCGTGGCCTGCCGCACCCCCTCGGTGGTGGGGTAGACCGGCGTCAGCGACTCCTGCAGCTCGACCTCGCTGGCTTCGCCCTGAATACGGTATTCCGGATGAATGATCTCCGCGCCGTGGTTGCCGCGTTTGATCTCGCCGTAGGCGGTCACGCGGCGGCCGGTGGCCAGGCTGTTCTTCATTGCGGCGTTGAAATTGAAGAACCGCATGGTGAGGATGCCGGTACCGTCGCTGATCTGGCAGGTCAGCATGCGACGGCGGCCGAAGCTGATGTCGCTGCGCAGCACTTCCCCTTCTACCGTGGCGTAGATGCCCGGCAGCAGATCGTTGATCGGGTAGAGGCGGGTACGGTCTTCGTAGCGCAGCGGCAGGTGCAGCAGCAGATCCTGAATGGTCTCGAGGCCAAGCTTGGCCAGTTTGCCCGCCTGGCTGGCGCCAACCCCGGAAAGCGTGGTGAGTGGGACAGCATCCAGCAGGCGGCCTTTCATTTGCGCACCGTCGCCTGCATGGCCGCCCACCATTCGGCGCTGGCGACCACCTGGCCCTGCTCGTCAATCTGCGGGCGTGGCAGCCCTTTGCGCTTGGCCACGTTGGCCAGCACCGGGTAGCCGCCTTCGAACAGCAGACGCTGCTGCTCTTCTTCATCCAACATGCTGTTGTCGCGGCGATACAGGCCGGCATTCTGCCGCTGGCGCTGCGCTTCATACAGGATCAGCGCCGAAGCCACGGAGACGTTGAGCGATTGCACCATGCCGATCATCGGAATGACGATGTCCTGGTCGGCGAGCGCCAGCGCTTCTTCGGTGATGCCGGTTTTTTCCTGGCCGAGCAGCACGCAGGTTGGCCGAGTGTAGTCCACTTCGCGGAAATCGACCGCGCGCGCAGACAGGTTGGTGGCCAGAATTTGCATGCCCTGCGCTTTCAGGTGACCGACCGCGTCGCCGATGGTGGGATGGGTTTTAACGCTGACCCAGCTGTTGCTGCCGGCGGCGGAGGAAACCAGGGTGCGCATGCGGGTGGTGGGCCACACGGCGTGGACCTGATGCACGCCGACGGCGTCGGCGGTGCGGATAATGGCGGAGACGTTATGCGGCTTGTGCACTTGCTCCAGGCAGACCGTCAAATCCGGCTGCCGGGTCGCGAGCATTTCACAAATCCGCGCATAGCGTTCAGGACTCATAAGCGCTAGTTTCGGTTGCGGTTAACTTTGATCACATCCGGCATGATACGGATTTTACGCATAATGTTTGCCAAATGGATGCGATCGCGGGTGGTCAAGCGGATAAAGGCGCTATAAACCCGACCGTCTTTCTCTTCGGTGTTCAGGCTCTGAATATTGGACTCGGCCGCGTTGATCGCTGCCGTCAGGTTGGCCAGCGCGCCCTGGTGGTTAAACATATCCACCTTGATCTCGGCGATGAACTCCTGCTCGGTCTCTTTATCCCACTCGACCGCCATGAACTTCTCAGGCTCTTTCTGATAGCCGCGAATATTGCGGCAAGATTCATGGTGGATCACCAGCCCTTTGCCCGGGCTGACGTGAGCGATAATCGGGTCGCCCGGAATCGGACGGCAGCACTTGGCGAAGGTGATCAACACGCCGTCGGCGCCCTTGATGGCCAGGTTACGCACGCCGGAGGTGGTGCCCAGGCTGGACTGATCGCCCTGCAGATTCTTCGCCACCACCACGCTCATGGCGTTGCCGAGGCCGATTTCCGCCAGCAGATCGTCCAGCGTCGCCAGCTTCATGCGGTCCAGCTCGTGCTGAATGTTTTCCTGCGGGATTTCGGCCAGCTTGCGGCTGCCGCCCAACGCATGGTTGAGCAGACGGCGGCCGAGGCCAACGGAGTCATCGCGCTTGAGATTCTTCAACATCTGGCGAATTTTGGCGCGTGCTTTCGAGCTGACCACGAAGTTCAGCCAGGCGGCGTTGGGCCGCGCGCCCGGTGCGGTGATGATCTCGACGGTCTGGCCGCTGGTCAGCGACTGTGACAGCGGGTATGGCTGACGATCGACGCGCGCGCCGACGCAGGCATGGCCGATATCGGTATGCACCGCATAGGCGAAGTCGACCGGCGTGGCGCCGGCGGGCAGCTCGACGATGCGACCTTCCGGGGTGAAAACGTAAATCTCATCCGGGAACAGATCGGATTTGACGCTCTCGATAAATTCAAACGAACTGCCAGCGCTTTGCTGCAGCTCCAGCAGGCTTTGCATCCAGCGTTGGGCGCGGATCTGCGCCGTGGTGCCGGTTTCGCCCTGTTCTCTTTCCTTGTAAGCCCAGTGCGCGGCCACCCCCATCTCAGCCATCTGGTCCATGTCTTCGGTGCGGATCTGCACTTCGACCGGTACGCCGTGCGGGCCGATCAGCGAGGTATGGAGCGATTGATAGCCGTTGGCCTTGGGAATGGCGATGTAATCTTTCACCCGCCCCGGGCGCGGTTTATACAGGCTGTGCACTTGGCCGAGTACGCGGTAGCAGGTATCGACCTCTTTCACGATCACCCGGAACGCGTAGATATCCATGATGGAATGGAAACGCTGTTCTTTCAGGTGCATCTTGAGGTAGATGGAGTAGAGGTGTTTTTCCCTTCCGCTGACGCGGCAGGCGATGCCGGCCTCGGTCAGCCGCCCTTCGATCTCGGAGAGGATTTTTTGAATCATCTCTTTGCGGTTGCCGCGCGCGGCTTTCACCACTTCCTTGATCACGCGATAACGGTTTGGGTACAGCGCCTCGAAGCCCAGCTCTTCCAGCTCGGTTTTCAGGTGATGAATACCCAGACGGTGGGCGAGGGGGCTGTAGATTTCCAGGGTTTCACGCGCGATGCGCCGGCGTTTGTCGGGGCGCAGCGAACCGAGGGTGCGCATGTTGTGCGTACGGTCGGCCAGCTTGATCAGCACGACGCGGATATCCTGCACCATCGCCATGATCATCTTGCGGAAGTTTTCCGCCTGCGCTTCTTTCTTGTCCTGGAACTTCAGCTTGTCGAGCTTGGAGACGCCCTCAACCAGTTCGGCGACGCTCTTGCCGAACAGCTGTTCCATATCTTGATAGGTGGCTGGGGTGTCTTCGATGACGTCGTGCAGCAACGCCGCCATCAGCGTCTCGTGATCGAGACGCATTTCCGCCAGGATGCAGGCCACGGCGACCGGGTGAGTAATGTAGGGCTCACCGCTGGAGCGTGTCTGGCCCTCGTGCGCGTCGCGCGCGACGAGGTATGCCTGTTTGAGGCGCTTAATCTGCTCCTCGGGCAGGTAACGTTGAATCAGCAGATTCAGGCTTTCAAACAGGTACAAGGCGGACTCGCAGTCTAATTAACGACGACCTTCAGCAATCGCGGTAACCGCTTGAATCTCTGCGGCTTCCTGCTCTTGCTGTTCCTGGCGCTCACGCACGTCGAGGATCTGGCTGGTGATCAGGCCTTCTTCGATTTCGCGCAGGGCGATAACGGTGTACTTGTCGTTCTCTTCCGGAACCAGTGCATCTTTGCCGCCGGTCTGGATCTGACGCGCCCGACGAGCAGCGACCAACACCAGGTCAAAACGGTTACCAATTTTCTCTACAGCGTCTTGAACAGTTACGCGTGCCATATTTGTGCTACTCCACAGGTGACGAAAAGACTGGGCATGATACTGAAACTGCCTTCAGTCTGCCAATAGTTTGCTGATTAAAGCGTCATGCCGCAGCAACTGGCGGCCCAAACGCAGGCGTTCGGCGCGAATGATGGTCTTCAGATCGGACAGCGCCAGATCGAAATCATCGTTCACGATCAGGTAATCGTACTCCGCGTAATGCGTCATTTCCGCCACGGCCTGAGCCATGCGTTTGGCGATCACCTCTTCGGAATCCTGCCCGCGCCCGCGCAGGCGGCGGCCCAGTTCTTCCTTCGACGGCGGCAGAATGAAGATGCTGCGCGCCTGCGGCATTTTGGCGCGGATTTGCTGCGCGCCCTGCCAGTCGATATCCAGAAACACATCCACGCCGGTCGACAAGACTTGTTCGATGGCGGCGCGCGAAGTGCCGTAATAGTTGCCGAACACTTCGGCGTGCTCAAGAAACGCGTCCTGCTCGATCATCCGGCGGAATTCGTCTTTCGAGACGAAGAAATAATGCTCGCCGTGATTTTCACCCGGGCGACTGTCGCGCGTGGTGTGCGAAACCGAAACCTGCGTGTCGTACAGCGGTTGCGTCTTTAACAAAGCCTGAATCAGACTTGATTTACCTGCGCCACTGGGAGCAGAGACAATATAAAGCGTGCCTTGAGCCATGATGATGTTCGTTGATAACGGTTGATATGCCAAAAACAGCGGATGTGTATTTTCTCCGCACAGTATACACGGCTAACGCGCCGGGTGCAGCGTTAGCTCGCATTTTGCCCGCGGCTTTGCGTGGAAAAAGCGTCGAAAGGGCGAATTTGCGCGCCGAAGGGCGACATTTTTGCAGTTTTGGCCTCGGCGGCGGCGCGTTGCCGCCCCGAGATCAGTGATCCGGATGCTGGTAGTTGAACACCGGCAGGCCGAGGCGGAAGCGCAGGGCGATAAGACGCGCGCTCAGGCCGGCGACCAAGGTGAGGATCACCACCAGATTGTGCGGCAGGCTGAGGTGCTGCAGGCCGATATACAGCCAGGCGGCGCTGAAGGAGATGCCGGCGTAGATCTCTTTCTGGAAAACCAGCGGGATGCGGTTGCAGAACATATCGCGCAGCACCCCGCCGAAGACGCCGGTGATCACCGCGGCGATGGCGGCGATAATGGCGCTGTGCCCCATATCCAGGGCCACCTGCGCGCCGATGATGGAGAAGACGATCAGGCCGACGGCGTCGAGCACCAGGAACAGGCGGCGCAGATGGCGCATCAGAGGAGCCACCCAGGTGGTGACGATCGCCGCTATCGCGACGATGACGATGTATTCCGGGTGTTTGACCCAGCCCAACGGAAAATGCCCGAGCAACATATCGCGCACCGACCCGCCGCCGATTGCGGTGACAGAGGCGATGATGATCACGCCGAACATGTCCATTTGACGGCGGCCGGCGGCCAGCGCGCCGGTCATGGCTTCGGCGGTGATGCCGATGATATAAAGGATGCTCAGTAACATAAGGGGTTCACAGCGTACTTGCCTCAGAATGATGGCCGGCAGGGTAATCGCCGCCGAGGACGCGCGCCACTGAGTTTTTTTCACCGATGGTGTTTCGGATTAATATAGCTAATCCAAAATCCGTTTTTATTGCCGATAAACAGCTTTTATTAACATCTTGATGTTAATAAAAGCATTAGAAATTTAGCGCTGATTTCCATTGCTGACTATGCTTTTTGCAGCGAATTCTTCAACCGAGAAACCGAGACTGCTGATGAAAAACTCCTCGAAACTGGCCGCCGGCGCCGTGATGGCCGCCCTGCTGCTGAGCGGCTGCGTGGCGCCAGGCCACCAGGCAACGTCACCCGCCCCGGCTTGTCGCACCGGTGATCCGCTGGTGCAGACAACGCTCTACTTCGGCCTGAACCGCCCTGCGGGGCCGGCGATCACCGCCGCCGAGTGGCAAACCTTCGTCGATAGCCAGGTAACGCCGCGCTTTAAAGACGGGCTGACGGTCTTTGATGCCAAAGGCCAGTGGCTGGGCCACGACGGCAAACTGGCGCGCGAGAACAGCAAGGCGCTGCTGCTGATCCATGCGCCGGACAAAGAGAGCGAGGCGAATATCGAGGCGCTGCGCAGCGGCTATAAGCAGCAGTTTGCGCAGGATTCGGTGATGCGGGTGGATGCGCCGGTGTGCGTGGCGTTTTAAAGCGAACTCCCGGCCCTGCGGCCGGGAGTGGGGATTACAGCACCAGGCCCGCGATGGCCGCCGACAACAGGCTCACCAGCGTCGAGCCGTAAACCAGCTTCAGGCCAAAACGGGAAACCACGTTGCCTTGCTGCTCGTTCAGCCCTTTGATGGCGCCGGCGACGATGCCGATGGAGGCGAAGTTGGCGAACGACACCAGGAACACCGACAGAATGCCCAGCCCGCGCGGCGACAGCTCCGCCGCGATCTTCTTCAGTTCAATCATCGCCACGAATTCGTTGGCTACCAGTTTGGTCGCCATGATGCTGCCCGCCTTCAGGGCCTCTTCCGCCGGGATGCCGATCAGCCAGGCCAGCGGATAGAACACGTAGCCGAGGATCTGCTGGAAGCTGATGCCGAGCACCGCAGAGAACAGCGCATTGACGGCGGAGATCAGCGCGATAAAGCCGATCAGCATCGCCGCGATGATCATCGCAATCTTGAAGCCGGCCAGAATGTACTCGCCCAACATTTCGAAGAAGCTCTGATCTTCATGCAGTTTGTTCAGCTTCAGCTCCGGCTCGTCTTCAACCTGATACGGGTTGATGATCGACAGGATGATGAAGGTGCTGAACATATTAAGGATCAACGCCGCCACCACGTATTGCGCGTCGATCATCGACATGTAGGCGCCGACGATGGAGAGCGAAACCGTCGACATGGCGGTCGCGGCCATGGTGTACATGCGGCGCGGCGAGATATCGCCGATGATGCCTTTATAGGCGATAAAGTTCTCCGACTGCCCCAGCACCAGCGTGCTGACGGCGTTGAACGATTCCAGCTTGCCCATGCCGTTGACCTTGGACAGCAGGGTGCCGACCAGGCGGATGATCAGCGGCAGGATGCGGAAATGCTGCAAAATGCCGATCAGGGCGGAAATAAAGATGATAGGGCACAAAACGCCGAGGAAGATGAACGCCAGACCATCCTTGCTCATGCCGCCGAACACGAACTCCGATCCTTGGGCAGCGTAGGCGAGCAGAGTGTCGAAGAAGCCGGCGACGTGTTTGATCACGCTGAGCCCGCTGGCGGAGTGCAGGAAGAAATAGGCCAGCGCGCCTTCGATCACCAACAACTGGATGATATAGCGCAGGCGGATTTTCTTGCGATTATTGCTGACCAGCAGCGCCAGGGCGATGATCACCACCAGGGCCATAATAAATTGCAGAATTTGTGGCATAAACGGTCCGTACGGTTCACGGGCAGGAAAAAAACACATTTAGCCACAGCATCGCCATCCTTTCATTACCTTGCGTGATAATTAGAACAAAATACTTATGGCATGCGGGATATCTTGCCGATTGTCATCCGCACGCGCTGCTCGGCAGTTTTTCATAAGCCCCCGGTGAGCCGTCTCCCCAGAGGCCTGCCGGCTCGCAACTTGATGTAATCCCCGTTACTTATGTGCAAACGCCTGGAATCTGGTTCGCAATCGGCGATTTTTCCCGACGTAAAGCGTGGTTTTCTTGGCTGAGGAAGAGAAACATGTTTGGAACAGGCGCCGTGACCGGCGCGCATTTTCTCGGACAAGGAGGCGAACGATGAATATTGGCACTTTGCTCAGGGCGCTGGCCAACGGCGTTAATCCCGACACCGGCGAGCTGTTGAAACCGGCTTCAGCGGCCTGCGCACCGGAGGCTATCCGGCTGCTGTTCGCGTTAGCCAACGAGTTTGGAGGTGAGGCCGAACTGCAGAAAAAAGCCCGGTTGACGCCGGAGGAGAAACGGCAGAAGAATCTGGTCGAGGGCCGACCTGCCAATGCCTACTTCCCCTGGCCGGAAGAGGAAAAACTGCGGCTGCGCGAGAGCCATGCGGCCGGGGCGACGCTGGAAGCGCTGAGCGATGAGTTCGAGCGCTCAACCTGGAGCATTGCGGTGCAGCTGCAGAAAATGGGGTTGATCGGTGAGGAGCAGGTGGCCGCCTATCGCTGATTTGCAGCCATAAAAAAGCCCGCGTGGCGCGGGCTTGATGACATTAGGGGCAGGATCACTCGATATTCTGGATCTGCTCGCGCATTTGCTCGATCAGCACTTTCAGCTCGATGGCGGAAGCAGTGACGTCGGCATTGATCGACTTGGAGGCCAGGGTGTTCGATTCGCGGTTGAACTCCTGCATCATAAAGTCGAGGCGGCGGCCGACGGCTTCTTTCTTTTTCAGGATGTTGTGCGTCTCTTTCACGTGCGCTTCCAGACGGTCCAGCTCTTCGGCGACGTCGATACGCTGCGCCATCAGCACCAGCTCTTGCTCCAGGCGGGTGTTTTCCAGCTGTACCTGCGCCTCTTCCAGCTTGCTGACCAGGCGCTCGCGCTGCCATTGCAGGATGTTCGGCATCTGGGCGCGCACTTTGACCACTTCGGCGCTGACGCCGTCGAGGCGTTGTTCGATCAGCGTCTTCAGCGCGGCGCCTTCGCTCTCGCGTGCGACGATAAAGTCATCCAGCGCGCCGTCCAGCGCCTGCATCAGCTCGACGCTGATGGCGTCCAGATCCTGCTCCTCCGCGGACATCACGCCCGGCCAGCGCAGCACGTCGATCGGGTTGATTTCCCCTTCGTCGCTCTGCATTTTCACCCAGTTGGCGGCTTCGACCAGCTGTTTGGCCAGTTTTTCGTTCAGGATCAGCGAGCTTTGCGCGCTTGGATCCAGTTCGAAACGCAGGTTGCATTCGACTTTGCCGCGGGTCAGGCGGCCACGGATACGTTCACGGATCACCGGCTCCAGGCTGCGGAATTGCTCCGGCAGACGGATGTAGGTTTCTAAGTAGCGCTGGTTAACGGAACGCAGCTCCCAGGCTGCGCTGCCCCATTCACCCTTGATTTCACGCCGGGCGTAGGCGGTCATGCTGCGGATCATTGATGCGTACCCGTAATAGGAAAAGATGGGGCGATTATAGCGTCGCGACTGCGGGCAGGATAGGCATTACGTCACGAAGCCCGTATAATGCGCAGCCAATAGTTGATTTGAAGCCGGAGAGAGCCCATGCGTCCTGCAGGCAGAGCACCACAGCAAGTTCGCCCCCTGACACTGACCCGTCACTATACCA
The DNA here is from genome assembly GCF_009905295.1 of Serratia sp. NGAS9. Classification (NCBI taxonomy): domain Bacteria; kingdom Pseudomonadati; phylum Pseudomonadota; class Gammaproteobacteria; order Enterobacterales; family Yersiniaceae; genus Serratia; species Serratia sp. NGAS9. The sequence goes on along the minus strand of NZ_CP047605.1, from coordinate 5,064,611 downwards.
AACACGCTGAAGGCTCAGTGCTGGTTGAGTTTGGCGATACCAAAGTCTTGTGCACCGCCACGGTAGAAGAGGGCGTTCCGCGCTTCCTGAAAGGCCAGGGGCAAGGTTGGATCACCGCCGAGTACGGCATGCTGCCGCGCTCCACCCACAGCCGCAACGCACGTGAAGCCGCCAAAGGCAAACAAGGTGGCCGCACGCTGGAGATCCAGCGCCTGATCGCGCGCTCGCTGCGCGCCGCGGTGGATCTGAAAAAGCTCGGTGAATTCACCATCACCCTCGACTGCGACGTACTGCAGGCCGACGGCGGTACCCGCACCGCCTCCATCTCCGGCGCCTGCGTGGCGCTGGCCGATGCGCTGAACACCCTGGTGGCCAACGGCAAGCTGAAAGCCAACCCGATGAAGGGCATGGTAGCGGCGGTTTCCGTCGGCATCGTCAACGGCGAAGCGCTGTGCGATCTGGAGTATGTGGAAGATTCCGCGGCGGAAACCGACATGAACGTGGTGATGATGGAAGACGGCCGCATGATTGAAGTGCAGGGCACCGCCGAAGGCGAGCCGTTCAGCCACGATGAGCTGTTGGCGCTATTGGCGCTGGCCCGAGGGGGCATCGAAACCATCTTCCAGGCGCAGAAAGCGGCGCTGGCGGACTGATTTTTTAAGGCGACTGAGAAGTCGCCTTTTTTATGCCCGACGATCGGGCGGCAGTAATGACAAGACCCAAGCAGATTCAGACGAGGAGAAGCAGTAATGAAAGCCTATCAGCGCCAGTTTATCGAGTTCGCGCTTAACAAGCAGGTATTGAAATTCGGCGAGTTCACCCTGAAATCCGGCCGCACCAGCCCGTATTTCTTCAACGCCGGCCTGTTTAATACCGGGCGCGATCTTGCGCTGTTGGGGCGCTTCTACGCCGAAGCCCTGATGGACTCCGGCATCGATTTCGATCTGCTGTTTGGCCCGGCCTATAAAGGCATTCCTATCGCCACCACCACGGCGGTTGCGCTGGCGGAACACCATGAGCGCGACGTGCCTTACTGCTTTAACCGCAAGGAAGCCAAGACCCACGGCGAGGGTGGTTCGCTGGTCGGCAGCCCGCTGCAGGGGCGTGTGATGCTGGTGGATGATGTGATCACCGCCGGCACCGCGATCCGCGAGTCGATGGAAATCATCGGCGCCAGCGGCGCTTCGCTGGCGGGGGTGCTGATCTCCCTCGACCGTCAGGAACGCGGCCGCGCGGATATCTCCGCCATTCAGGAAGTGGAACGCGACTATCACTGCAAGGTGATTTCGATCGTGACGCTGAAGGACCTGATCGCTTATCTGGAAGAGAAACCGGAAATGGCGGACCACCTGGCGGCGGTGCGCGCTTACCGCGAGCAGTACGGGGTATAAATAAAAACGCCGGGCATGCCCGGCGTTTTCGTTATTGCAGCTGTGCCGCCAATAGCGGCCAGCGGGCGTCGAATTCCTGCGTTGGACGATAGCGGAATTCCGAACGCACATAGCGCGACAACATGCCTTCGCAGAAGGCCAGCAGTTGGCTGGCCAACAGCGTTTCATCGACGATGAAGCCTTTGCCTTCGCGCAATTTGCGCTCTTTCAGCACCTGACGCAGCTGCGCCTCGATACGTTCGAACAGCTGGTTGATGCGGCCCTGCAGGCGATCCTGTTCAAACATCAGCGCGTGGCCGGTCATGATGCGCGTCAGCCCTGGGTTACGTTCCGCAAAGCCCAGAATCAGCAGTAAAATCAGGCGCAGACGATTAAACGTCTCTTTCTCGTCCTGCAAGATCAGGTTGATGCGGGTGATCAGGCTGTCTTCGATAAACTCGATCAGACTGTCGAACATCCGTGTCTTGCTGGGGAAATGCCGGTACAGCGCAGCTTCAGAAACACCCACGTTTGCGGCGAGCTTGGCGGTGGTAATGCGCTGGCTGCCGTCGCTGGATTCCAGCATCTGGGCTAACGCCTGCAATATTTCCTCGCGCCGATTCCTTTTCGTATTTTCTTTTTCTGCCATGTCTGATTAGACCCTTGCTAAAACTTAACTGACGGAAACCCGGGCACCGGCCGCTGCAGAGCAGGCTCTGTGCGGCTTATGTGATAGCTTTTTTACGATACTGGGGTCAGCGGCCTTAACGGCCTTTTTCCGCGCTGCCTGGTGTGCGCTGCAATTGTCGCGGTAAAACCTTGCCGCAGAGACATCCTTCTCCCCGGAAAGGCAAGGTTCAGGCGACGTTTCCCTGCCGGCCATCGTGCATTGGGTGGCGCTTAGTGGCGCCCCGAGTGGCCGAAGCCGCCTTCGCCGCGCTCGCTACTGTCGAACTCTTCCACCAGGTTGAATTCGGCCTGCACCACCGGCACGAAGACCATCTGCGCGATGCGTTCGCCCGGCTCGATGGTGAAGTGCTTCTGGCCGCGGTTCCAAACGGACACCATCAGCTGGCCCTGGTAATCGGAGTCGATCAGGCCGACCAGGTTGCCCAGCACGACGCCGTGCTTATGGCCCAGGCCGGAGCGCGGCAGGATCACTGCCGCCAGGCCGGCGTCGGCGATGTGGATCGCGAGGCCGGTGGGCAGCAGCGTGGTTTCACCCGGCGCCAGCTCTACCGCGCTGTCCAGGCAGGCGCGCAGGTCGAGACCGGCGGAGCCCGGCGTGGCGTAGGTCGGTAGCGGGAAATCCTGACCGATACGCGGGTCGAGGATCTTAACGTCGATTTTTTTCATCATAACGGCTGACTATCTCGTCTATTAAACGTTGGCCAAGGAGTGCCTTGTCGCTCAGCGCCAGGCGCTTTTCTCCATCCTGCCAAAAAAGGTGCAGGGCATTGGTGTCGCTGTTGAACCCGTGCTCTGCAAGCGATACATCGTTAGCGCAAATCAAATCCAGCTTCTTACGCGCCAGTTTTTGCCGCGCGTATTCTTCCACATTCTGGGTTTCGGCGGCAAACCCCACGACAAACGGTCGATTTTTGGTCATCGCGGCCACGCCGGCGACGATATCGGGGTTTTTTACCATCTTGAGGACGATTTCATCACCCTGTTTTTTTATTTTTTCATCGGCGATCTGCTCGGGGCGGTAGTCGGCCACGGCGGCGCAGGAGATGAAAATCTGCTGCTGCGCCGCGCGCTGTTGCACCGCCTGCTCCATCTCCAGCGCGCTGGTGACGTCCACTCGGGTGACCGATGGCGGCGTCGGCAGGCTGACCGGCCCGGCGATCAGCGTCACCTGCGCGCCGCGGGCGGCGGCGGCGCGGGCGATGGCGAAGCCCATTTTGCCGGAGCTGTGATTGCTGATGAAACGTACCGGATCCAGCGCTTCACGCGTTGGGCCGGCGGTGATCATAACCTGCAAATGTTGCAGATCCTGCGGGGCGGAGAAATGCGCGTTCGCCAGGTCGACGATGTCCAGCGGATCCAGCATGCGGCCCGGGCCGACGTCGCCGCAGGCCTGGCTGCCGCTGTCCGGCCCCCAGAGCAGCATGCCGCGCGTCTGCAGCGTTTGCAGGTTGGCCTGCGTGGCGGCGGCGCGATACATCTGCTGGTTCATGGCGGGGGCGGCGGCGATAGGGGCGTCGGTCGCCAGGCAGACGGTAGTCAGCAGATCGTTGGCCATGCCGGCGGCGACGCGCGCCAGCAGATCGGCGGTCGCCGGCGCCAGAATCACCAGATCCGCCCACTTGCCCAGTTCGATGTGGCCCATGGCGGCTTCGGCGACGGGATCCAACAGATCGTCGGACACCGGGTAGCCGGAAACGGCCTGCAGCGTCAGTGGCGTAATGAACGCCTTGGCGGCGTGGGTCATCACCACGCGCACTTCTGCACCCCTGTCGCGCAGGCGGCGCACCAGCTCTGGGCATTTGTAGGCGGCGATGCCGCCGCTGATGCCAAGCACAATATGTTTGCCGGAAAGTCCCGTCATCATCATTGTCCGATTGAAAGCCGAAAGATGCGCCATTTTAGCATATCCGCCGTTCAGGTGAGTGATTCCGCAATGGCTGCAGGGCGTTACATTGTGCTTTGCGAAACACTTCGCAATGTTATCAAACACCTGTCGAACGCGCCGGGCAGCACATGGCATGCTGTAGCCCTTTCAGGGAGGAACACGATGAGCAACCCGATTGTGGCGTGCTGGCCGGGCGCGCTGGCGCCGCGTGAAAAGCTGTTGATGCAGGGGGCGGCGGCGCTGTCCGACGCAGAGCTGTTGGCCATTTTCTTGCGCACCGGATTGCCCGGCGTGCACGTGATGCAGCTGGCGGAGCAGCTGCTGCGCCGGTTCGGCTCGCTTTATCACCTGATGTCGGCCGATCATCAGGCTTTTTGTAGCCAAAAAGGCCTGGGGGATGCCAGCTATACGCAGCTGCAGGCGATTGCCGAGCTGGCGCTGCGCTTCTTTTCCAGCCATTTGTCGCAGGAAAACGCCATGCTCAATCCGCGCGTCACCCAGCATTATCTGCAAAGCCTGCTGGCCCATCGCGAGCGAGAGGTCTTTTTGGTATTGTTTTTAGACAATCAGCACCGGGTTATTCGCCATCAGGAGATGTTTGCTGGTACCATCAGCAGCGTCGTCGTCTACCCGAGAGAAATTGTGCGTGAAGCGTTGAAGGCTAATGCCGCCGCGCTGATTCTCGCGCATAATCACCCCTCGGGTAAGGCTGAACCCAGTCATGCCGACCGTTTGATAACGGAACAGGTGGTGAAAGCCTGTCAGTTATTGGAGATCCGAGTGCTCGATCATTTGGTGATCGGTCGGGGTGAATGCGTCTCTTTTGCCGAGCGCGGATGGCTTTAAGCGATTTTTTCGCGATCCTTGTGGGATCTTTAGCTGTTCGGGACTTGAGCACTTACGCTTCAGAGCGTATACTACGCCACCTTTGAGAATCTTGGGTTTGGCGCAAGAGCCTATCTCAGCAGGTTTCTGACCTGATGTGTGGTTTCTACCTGATGACGAGAGTCTCCTCAGTATGAAGTTTGCTGAGATGGGCTCTAAAAGCCTGACGAGGCGGCCATACCCTATACGAAGCTCGAGCTGATTTGATTTTTGGAGAATAGACATGTCCCGAGTCTGCCAAGTTACTGGCAAGCGCCCGGTGAGCGGTAACAACCGTTCCCACGCAATGAACGCGACCAAACGCCGTTTTCTGCCTAACCTGCACTCACACCGTTTTTGGGTTGAGGCTGAGAAGCGCTTTGTAACTCTGCGTGTATCTGCTAAAGGTATGCGTGTTATCGATAAGAAGGGTATTGAGACGGTTCTGGCCGATCTGCGTGCCCGTGGTGAGAAGTATTAAGGAACTGAATCATGGCTAAAGGTGTTCGCGAGAAGATCAAGCTGGTTTCTTCTGCTGGTACTGGTCACTTCTATACCACCACGAAGAACAAGCGTACTAAGCCGGAAAAATTGGAACTGAAGAAATTCGATCCAGTTGTCCGTCAGCACGTAGTATACAAAGAAGCTAAAATTAAATAATTTTAGTGGATTAATGAAAAACCCGGCCTTGGCCGGGTTTTTTGTTTTATAAAGGGTAGAAAACGTCGGAGGGGAAGCCAGATGCCTGAATTACCGGAAGTTGAGACGAGCAGACGCGGTATAGAGCCTTATCTTGTCGGCCACAGCATTCAGTATGCGGTGGTGCGCAACGCGCGCCTGCGCTGGCCGGTTTCCGAGCAGATCCTGACGCTGAGCGATAGGCCGGTGCTCAGCGTGCAGCGCCGTGCCAAATACCTGCTGATCGAGCTGGAGAACGGTTGGATTATCGTGCACCTGGGCATGTCGGGCAGCCTGCGCATGCTGCGCGAGGAGAACGAAGATGAAGCGGGCAAACACGACCACGTCGATTTGGTGATCAGCAACGGCATGATCCTGCGCTATACCGATCCGCGCCGTTTCGGCGCCTGGCTGTGGTGCGAAGACCTGGCGACCAGCAGCGTGTTGGCGCATCTGGGGCCGGAACCGCTGAGTGAAGCGTTCAACGGCGACTACCTGTATGAAAAATCACGCAATAAGCGCACGCTGATCAAACCGTGGCTGATGGATAACAAGCTGGTGGTCGGCGTCGGTAACATTTACGCCAGTGAATCGCTGTTCAGCGCCGGGATCCTGCCCGATCGTCCGGCGGGATCGTTGAGCAAAGCCGAAGCGGAACGGCTGGTGAAGACCATCAAGGCGGTGTTGCAGCGCTCCATCGAGCAGGGCGGTACGACATTGCGCGACTTTTTGCAGTCGGACGGCAAACCGGGGTATTTCGCGCAGGAGTTGCAGGTTTACGGGCGGGCGGGAGAACCTTGCCGCGCGTGCGGCACGCCGATCGAATCCGCCAAGCACGGGCAGCGCAGCACCTTCTTTTGCCGGCGCTGCCAGCGCTGAGCATCACTCGGCGGCGAGCTTCGCCATCAGCGCCTGCGTAACCACGTCAGGCAGGAAAGGCGCGATATCGCCGCCGTGACGCGCGACCTCTTTCACCAGTGAAGAGGAGATGAACGACCACTCTTCGGAAGGCATCAGGAACACGCTTTCCAGCGTCGGCATCAAATGGCGGTTCATGTTCGCCAGCTGCAATTCGTACTCAAAGTCAGACACCGCCCGCAGGCCGCGCACCAGGATATTGGCATTCTGGTGAGCGGCAAAGTGCGCCATCAGCTCGCTGAAACCCAGCACTTCCACATTGCCCAGATGCGAGGTGACCTGCGTCGCCAGCGCCACGCGCTCATCCAGGCTGAACAGCGGCTTTTTGCTCGGGCTGGCGGCGATGGCCAGAATCACGTGATCGAACATCAGCGACGCGCGCGTCACTAAATCCAGGTGGCCGTTGGTCATGGGATCGAAGGTCCCGGGATAGATGGCTTTGCTGGTCATGATTCACTTCTCTGAGTAGTTGCGGCCCAATGCCCATAATGCGGCATATTTATTGAAGGTATATTGCGCGTTGACCACCGCTAACAGCAACCCCTGTTTACCGTCAAGGAAACCGGCCCGCAGCAGCCAGGTTTTGACGAAGGCACCGAGCGTGTGGGTCAGGATGGACAGATAGCCGCAACGCTTGCCGGCCCGGTGGCGTTGCGTGGCCCACTCTTCGGCATAGCGCAGCTGTTTGCGCTGGAAGGCGAAGAAGTCGCGGCAGGTCAGGTGCAGCATATCGCCGCTGAGGGGGATCACTTTGGCGTCGCCGATGTTCAGCGATTCGTGCACCAGATCGTCGTTATAGCGATAGCGTTGGTTGGCGTACAGGCGGTTGACGCGGTCGGGATACCAGCCGCTGTGGCGCATGAAACGGCCAAGGAACAGGTTGCGCCGCGCACAGCTGTAGACGGCGCCGTCGTCCGGTGCGTTCAACACCCGCTCGATGGATTGCCGCAGCTCGGGGGTGACGCGTTCGTCGGCGTCGATCATCAAAACGTAGTCATGACTGGCGTAGCTTTGCGCCAGCTGACGCTGCTTGCCGAATCCTTGCCAGTCGGTGTGCGTGAAGACTTTGGCGCCCAGACTTTCGGCGACGGCGACGCTGTCGTCCTCGCTGCCGGAGTCCAGCACGATGATTTCATCGGCCCAGGCGACAGAGCGCAGGCAGTCCGGCAACAGCCCGGCTTCGTTTTTGGCGATCATCACCACCGACAGGCTTTTGCGGCTGCTCATTCAGTGGCTCCGGGGCGGCAGATGCGGTTCAAGCAGCTGCAGCAGGCGCTGCAACGCTCCCTGATTCTGATACAGCACTTCCACCGCATGGCGGCCGTAGTAGCGACGGTAGTCTTCGTCGGTCAACAGGGTTTCCACTTCCTTCACCAGCGAATCCACGTCGGTCACGGTGATCAGGCCTTCGGCCTGCGAGAGCTTGGCGCAGATGTCTTTAAAGTTGAAGGTATGTGGGCCCATCAGCACCGGGATGGCGTGCGCGGCGGCTTCCAGCGGGTTGTGCCCGCCGCGTTCCACCAGGCTGCCGCCGACAAAGGCCAGATCGGCGATGCCGTACAGCAGCATCAGTTCGCCCATGGTATCGCCGATCACCACCTGGGTGCTGCCGGACGGGATTTCGCCGCTGCTGCGCAGGGTGTAGCTGAAGCCGGCCTTCTGCACCAGCTCTTTGGCGGTCGGGAAGCGCTCCGGGTGACGCGGCACTAGGATCAGCAGCAGGTCGGGGTGTTTTTCCAGCAGTTTGCGGTGCGCTTCAAGCAGGATGGTTTCTTCACCGTCATGGGTGCTGGTGGCGATCCACACCGGGCGGCGCGGCGCCCATTGGCGGCGCAATGTAACGGCGCGGGCGGCCAGCTCCGGGGTGACGGAGATATCGAATTTCAGGCTGCCGGTTACGGCCAGCTGCGAGCGTTTCAGGCCCAGTTCGATAAACCGATCGCCGTCTTCCTGGTTCTGTGCGGCGATCAGCGTAATGCGGCGCAGCATATCGCGCATGAATCCGCCAATTTTCTTGTAGCCAGCGGCGGAGCGAGCCGACAGGCGCGCATTGGCGATCACCAGGGGGATTTGCCGCTGATGCAGTGCGTTGATCAGGTTAGGCCATAGCTCGGTTTCCATGATGATCACCAGCTTGGGATTCACCTGGTCGAGGAAGCGGTTCATGGAACCGGGCAGATCGTAGGGCAGATAGACATGATGCACGTCTTTGCCGAAAGCGGACTGGACGCGTTCTGAACCTGTCGGGGTCATTGTGGTCACAGTTATCGGCAAAGCGGGGTAACGATGGCGCAGCGCCCGCACCAGCGGGATGGCCGCCAGCGTTTCGCCGACGGAGACGGAATGCAGCATAATGCCGCCCGGCACGACTTTCCCGGCGCAGAAGCCATAGCGTTCCGCCCAGCGTTTACGGTAGGCTGGAGCTTTGCGGCTGCGCAGCAGTAAGCGGAGCCAGATCAGGGGTTGGATGAGGTAGAGTAGTACCTGATATAAACGCAGCAACATTCTATCAATTTCATTTATATGGGTTATTCGGAATAGTACCATAACTGGAAGGGAAAGGCGCTAATTTGGTAACCTTGGGTGTCAGTTTCAGACAACCGGCGAGCGATTTCGCCGATAGGCTCGGAATGAAGAATATTTTAATTATTCGCCGCGACAACATCGGCGATCTTGTTTGCACTACGCCCTTGATTGAAGGGGTGAAAATTGCCTATCCAGACGCAAAAGTTTATCTGCTGATCAATAAAGTCAGCCAGGACGTTGTTAAAAACAACCCTCATCTCGAGAAAGTCTTTGTCTATAAAAAGGCCAAGCACAAGGCGAAAAATGAAACGACGTTGGGCGTTTATTTCGAACGTCTGATGATCTTCCTGAAGCTGCGCAAAATAAAGTTCGATGCGGTCATTCTGGCCAACCCGGTGCCTTGCAAATACAGCCTGCGTTTAGCAAAAATGGCCGGCGCCACCCATATCATCGGTGCCGATCTGGGCACGAAAGAGATTCAGCGCCCGTTCCGCAAGGACGATTTCCGCGGCCTCCATCAGGTCGAACACACCTACAGCTATTTATCGGCGATCACCGATCAAGCCATTCCGATCCCGCCGGTGCGGGTATTCCTGACGCCGGAAGAGCGGCAATTGGCGGTGCAGTGGCTGCAGGAACGTCTACCGTCGGTCGAACGGGTATGCGCCGTGCATATCAGCAGCCGCAGCCCGAAAAGACGCTGGCCGGTTGAACGCTATGCCGAAATCATCAACCGTCTGACCGCCGATCCCCACACCGGCGTGCTGATCTTCTGGTCGCCGCAGGGCACGCTGGCGCCGGACGACATCGGCGATCGGCAGCGCGCCGAACAGCTGCTGGCGCTGTGCCAAAACGAACGCGTCGCGCTTTATCCGACGGCGTCGGTGCGCGAGCTGTTGGGCGGGTTTGATTTATGCGACCGGGTGCTGTGCAGCGACGGCGGGCAGATGCATCTTGCCGCCGCGTTGAATAAGGACATGGTGGTGTTCTTTGGCGATACCGATAAAACGTCCTGGCATCCATGGACTGGCCGCCATCATATTTTGCAGAGTGAGTCGGGGCACTGTGAAGATGTTTCTGTCGATGAGGTTTGGCAGAAAATGCAGGCACTCAGCTAACGAAGAAAATAAGGCAGGTATCACCTGCCTTATTTATTTTTTTATTATTTTTCTTTCAGCTCAATATATTGACGGCAAATAGGGTCCAGCCCATAGCTTAGCAATTGCTGTTGATTTATCTGTGGCGGATTGGCGTAAATTTCCGCCATTTTTTCTGCCAGCGACGCTTCGTTTAATTCCGCCAACGCGTTAGCCATGCCGGCTTTTTCCAGAATTTCCGCAGGGCCGCCCGGACAGCGGGTGCTGACCACCGGCGTGCCGCACAACAGCGATTCTACCAGCACGTTGCCAAACCCTTCACTGTCGGAGCTGAGCACCAGCAGCGAGGCATGGCGAATAAATGGGTAGGGATTGGCCTGGAAACCGAGGAATAGCACGCGCTCTGCGATGCCCAAGTCTGCCGCCAGACGTTTGACCTCGGCGACGCGGGCGTCATCCCCGGTGCCGATCAAAGCCAGCGGCGCCTGAATGCCGGAGAGCGCATAGGCTTTCAGCAGGCGGTCATGCCTCTTGGTGGCGTGAAAGCGGCCGACGTGCACCAGATACTCCTGGCCGGCCAGTTCGCAAGGCGCCGCCGCCTGTTGCCGGATGGCGTCGATGTCGAACGGATTGTTGATGACCGCCAGGCGGCGCGGGCGGATCGGCAAGTTCCGCTGCAGGTCGTCGCCGACCGCCTGTGAAACGGCGACGATATTTCTCCCCTGGTAAACGTTGGCGATTTTACGTTGCTTGAGCCAGCGATCCAGGCCTTTGCGGTGGCCGAGGTAGGAAGTGGAGAGGATGCCGTGAATGCAGAACCACAGGCGATCCGCGGCCAACCGCTTGCTGCGGCTGACGATGCGATCGGTTTTATGCAGATTCGAGAACATCAGATCGAACGCGCCGTGTTGGCGCTCGTGTTCGGCTATTGCCCGATCCAGCGCGACAGCGCGGCGTGAGAGCTCGGTCAGCTTGCGCCAGGGGGCACGGCTGCGATCGGCCACCACCTGATAATCAATACCCGGCGGGATAGGGTAATTGCAGACGTCGCGCAGCGAGATCAGACTAACTTTATGCCCCTGTTGCTGCATGCCCTGGCACAGGGTCAACACCACTTTTTCCGCGCCGCCTCCCGGCAGGCCATCGATGATCATCAGAATACGCATAGCTAATCCAGTAACCGGTTATAGAGGGAAATGAGCTGTTCGGACAGATGCGCCGGCGTAGCCGTCATAATGCGCAATCTCGCCGCTTCGCCCATGGATGATCCCAGCGCCTGGCGCGGCAGCGCCCGAATGGCCTCCGTGATGGCCGGCACGTCGAGCGCGTCGGTCACGAAGCCGTTCTGGCCCGGGGTGATAAACTCGGCGCCGCCGCAGGTGGTGCTGGTGATAACCGGCAGGCCGCAGGACATCGCTTCCAGAATCACATTCGGGAATGGATCGTACAGCGTCGGCAGCAGCAGCGCATCCGCGGCCTGATAGAACGGCAAGGTCTGTTTCTGCACGCCCATAAAGTGAATGCGATCGCCGCAGCCTAGCGACTGCGCCAGCGCCCGGTAGCGTTTTTCGGCCTTGTCTTTGCCGACCACCAGGAGGTGGCTGTCGGTCACCGCCACGGCGCGGATGGCGGCGGCCAGCCCTTTGCGCTCGAAACCGGAGCCGACGAAGACCAGGCAGTGCGCCTGTTGCGGGATCTGATATTGCTCGCGCAGACGCCGGCGCTGGGCCTCGTCGGCGGGCGGGAACTTTTGGTTGTCGATGGCGTTATAGATCACCGTGATTTTGTCGGCGGGCACGCCAAAGTCGGCGATGATTTCCTGCTTGATCATCTCGGCGTTGCAGATGACGGCTTTCAGCTCCGGCGCGGCGTACATGGCGCGTTCGGCGCACATCACATAGCGGTGATAGCGGTTGGAGAACAGCCACTTGCGGCGCCACTCCGGCAGCAGACGCGCGCGTTGCAGCAGCCAGCGGCGGTGTACGCCGTCGCCGGCGCGGTAGATGTCGCAGCCGGGAATGCGTTCGTGGCTTTGCACCAGATCGAAGCGCTCTTTCTGCCACAGCGCCCTGGCCGCCACGGCGAAGCCCCGTTCGCGGCTGATGCGGCCGAGCTTTAACGGATTGCACAGGTGAATGTGCCAGTTGGGATTGGCGTCACCTTGCCATTCGCGGGTGATGACGTTCAGATCGAGATCCTGTTGTTCCAGCGCTTCCAGGGCGCGGGAAACGAAACGTTCGGCTCCGCCGTCCGGGCGGTATTTTTGGCGAACGATCGCCAAACGAAATGCTTTCATGCCAGCGTGCTCCGCGCGGCTGCAATCACCGCGTCTGTAGGAATAAGGTCGAGATACCGTTCGTCTGTGCCGGTATCAATGGCGTCCGGATCGGGCAGTTCGCCGAAGTCGCCGGCCCAGATCACGGCGCCGGTAGCCTGCCATGGCCGCCAGAAAGTCAGCTTGGAAGGGCCGAATAACGCCACGCACGGCGTTTGCAGCGCGGCGGCCATGTGCATCGGCACCGAATCCACGCCGATAAACAGCTTGGCGTGGTCAATCAGGGCAGCCAGTTGGCGCAGCGTCAACTGGCCGGCCAACGAGATTACGCCCTGCGGCGGGCAGAGCGCCAAAATGCGCTCGACCATGGCTTTTTCTCTGGCGTCGGGGCCGGAGGTGATCACCAACTGGTGTCCGTCGGCCTGCAAGGCGGTGAGGGTGGCGGCCATTTTCTCTTCGCTCCAGCATTTGAAGAACCAGCGCGAGGTGGGCTGCACCACAATATAACTGCCGGCGATGCCCTGTTTCTGCAACCGTTGCTCACAGGTCTGCCAATCCTGCGGATCGTAACTCATGGTGACATGCTCATTGAGCGTGGGCAGGTTCAGCGGCGCCAGCAACGAGAGATTTTGTTCGACGGTATGCAGGTGGGCGTGATTGTCGACCGGCACCAGCTGCGTGTGACAGTGGCGCCACAGGAAGCCGCGACGTTTGGGGAAATCGAAGCCCAAACGGATGCGCGCGCCGGTCAGGCGCGTGATGATGGCGCTGCGCCACTGATCGGCCAGATTGACCACCAGATCGTAGCGCTGCGCCTTCAGGCGGCGCAGCAGCGCCAGCTCGTGCCCCAGATGCGCGCGGACGCCCTGTTTCTTCCATTGGCGGTCGATGGCGAACAGCGTCGACAATTCCGGATTACTGGCCAGCATCTCCTGCGTTTCCTGATACAGCAGCACATCGATCTGCGCCTGCGGGTAGTTTTGCCGCAGGCTGCTGATGACCGGCGTGACCAGCAGCATATCGCCGTGATGGCGCAGTTTTATGATCAAAATACGCTGTACGGATGGGGCGGAAGTTAGTGCTGGCGCGTCGTTCATCATGAGTCGCTTTCTGGGAAACCAATCTTTGATTCTAAATGACCCGATCGCATGTGGCTACTGTTGCACGGTTTTCTTGCCGGGCCGCAAAAAAATCGCCGAGCCGGGGACGAATGCGCTTCAACGTTGTCCAAACCAGGCAGCAAAGTCGTTTGCCCTGGCGAAACGGCCTGCGTAACATAGTGCATTCTGTTGATATCAGGCTCGATATTCATGACTAAACCGGCGTTTCTCATCACCATTGATACCGAAGGCGATAATCTGTGGCAAAACCACGATCGCATCGCGACCGAAAACACGCGTTTCTTGCCGCGCTTTCAGGCGCTGTGCGAGAAATACGCCTTCAAGCCGGTTTATCTCACCAACTATGAAATGGCGATGGACCCGGCTTACGTCGAGTTCGCGCGCGACGTGATCGCCCGCGACGCCGGCGAGGTCGGCATGCACCTGCACGCCTGGAACAGCCCGCCGTTGACGCCGCTGACCGACGATGACTGGCGCCACAAGCCTTATTTGATCGAGTATCCCGCCGATCAGATCCGCGCCAAGGTCGATCACATGACCAAGCTGCTGGAAGATGCCTTCCAGACCAAAATGCTTAGCCATCGCGCCGGTCGTTGGGCGTTCAACGAATACTATGCCTCACTGCTACTGGAATACGGCTATCAGGTGGACTGTTCGGTGACGCCGCGGGTCAACTGGCAGTTTTCGCCGGGTAACCCGCAGGGCAACGGCGGTACCGATTACAGCCGGTTCCCGTCGCAGGCCTATTTCATCGATCCGCAGAACATCGCCAAGCCGGGCGCTTCGGCGCTGCTGGAAGTGCCGATGAGCATCCAGTACAAGCATTCGGCGCTGATGAATGCGTTCAAGCAGGGCTATGATCGGCTGCGCGGCAAGCGCCGTTCGCCGTCCGTCAACTGGCTGCGGCCGAGTGGCGGCAACGTGGCCAAGATGATCAGCGTGGCCGAGACGTCGCTGGCGCAGGGGCATGACTACGTCGAGTTTATGCTGCACTCCTCCGAGTTTATGCCGGGCGGCAGCCCGACGTTCAAAACTGAACAGGATATCGAAGTGCTGTACCGCGATCTGGAGCAGCTGTTTGACTGGCTGCAGCAGCGCACGGTGGGCATGACGCTGGCCGAGTATTATCAACTTAAAGCGAACTAAGCACGCACATGTCGAAGAAATGGAAAATCAAGGTTGCCGACTGGTTCTTGCGGCGCTATACGGCGAAGTACGGCCGTTTTCAGGACAAGGCGACGTTCGACGGCGCCCAGCAGTTTGACAATATCGTCATCTATTCCACCACGGCGTTGGGCGACTTCATGTTCAACACGCCGGCATTGAGGGCGATGCGGGAACGCTACCCCAACGCGCACATCACGCTGGTGGTGCACAAGAAAAACCGCGAGCTGGTGGAAAACGGCCGCTATTACGATCGCGTGGTGTATTGGGACAGCAAGATCAAGACGATACGCCCGTTGCTGAAATCGCTGCGCGAACATCAGCCGGATTTGGCGCTGATCCTGCACTCCCATCTGCCTTATGACATCATCAGCGCCGTACTGGCCGGGGCGAAGTACATTATCCGCGATAACTACAGCTCGGGCATTTGCGGGCTGGAGCCTTGGCTGACCAACTATGTCTTCCATTATTACGGCCACTTCGTGCGCCGCAAGCTGGAGCTGATTTCCATTTTAGGTTGCCGCAGCGACGATCCGACGATGGAAATTCCCGTGGATTATCAGCGCGGCGTCAAAAGCAGCGACCACCCCACCATCGGGTTTCAATTGGGGGCATCGACGGAGTCGCGTTGCTGGCCGGTTTCACACTATGCGCGGCTGGCCGATGAGCTGGTGGCGAAGCACCCCAATGTACGCATCGTGCTGATTGGTGCGCCGTTTGACGACGGCAAGGCCAAACAGTTTATGAGCTTGATCGGCCCGCAAACGCAGGCCTGCGTGGATAACCAGATCGGCAAAACGGGGCTGCAAGGCTTGCTGACGTTGCTCGACAGTTTCCATGTTCTTGTCACCGGCGACACCGGGCCGCTGCATCTGGCGGTGGCGTTGAAGGTGAAAACCATCAGCCTGTTCGTGACCGCCGATTCACGCTCCACCGGGCCGATTCAGGATCCTGAACTGCACCGCATCATTCAGGTGTCGCGTACCGGCTATACGATGCCGCTGGAGGCGGAAAGCCCGATGGGGGTTATTCAACCGCAGCGGATTTATGACGAACTGGTCGCGCACGTGCCTTTAGCGCGCTAAAGGTGCGGCGACGCATCGGCCGCGAGGCCGATGCGGTTAGCGCGGCCTGCGCCCGCGCAGCTTCGAAAGCAAGGTATCCACTCGCGCATAGCGCATCTGACGGACTTTTTTGCCCGGCACGTCGCTGTTGCGGCAGACAGCGGCGGCGCGGCGCAAAATGTGCAGCGTTGCCGGCGCGTAATGATAATACCCGTACACCGCTTTCGACATGCTTTTCACCTCGGAAAAGCAGTTGGCCAGCATCAGGGCGGCCAACCGGCGCAGCGGCTCATCCCCAGAATGCTGCGCCACAAAGCGCAGCATTTTCTCCATAGCGAACAACAGATCGTCAATATCTTTGGGTTTGATATTGCGAGTGATGCCCTGGCTGTTGTCCCGATAGAAGTAGAGTTCGCACTCAAGATGGGCGATGCGGCGAGTTTTGAAATACTGAAAAGGCGTGAAAATCACGTCTTCATAGCGCCTGCCGTCTTCGAACGCTTCCCCTGCCAGCAGCGTGCGTTTATATACCCGGCTCCAGAGATGCCACATTGAGCGCGCGAACAGCGGTTGCAGGCAGCTCAGCCCCAACTGTGAAAAGTCGTAGGCTACGGGCTGCGTCGCGCGGTTCTCGGATTTCGGCGGTTGTTCGGTGAACTTCTGATAATTAAAATCGATCAGGTCATACTCACCGGCGATCAGCAGGGGATGCAGGATCGCCAGATAGTCGTCGCTTAGCAGATCGTCGCCGTCGAGAAAGGTGACGTAGCGCCCGGTGGCTTGCTGCAGGCCGACATTGCGGGCGTGTGCAATACCGCCGTTGGCCTGAGAAATAAAAGCCACCTGCGGATGCTGCCGCTGCGCCAGATACCGGCTGACCAGCGCCCCCGACGCATCGGTAGAGCCATCGTCGATGATCACCACCTCAATATCATCAGAAATCTGCGTAAATAACGAATCCAGCGCAGCGATGATGAACGCTTCGTTATTATAAAACGGCACGATAACGCTGAGCAGCGGTGGCTGAATGTTCACGCGGCCTGCTCCTGTGTGGAAGTCTGTCTCGCCACGGAGAGCACTCCGGCGATCAGCGCCAGACAGAACATGGCGGTGCCTTCCGTGCTGAAGAAGATGACGTCGCTCAGCCCGTAAACGAACAGGCTGGCGCTCACGCTCAGCAACAGCGCGTTGCGCTGCGGCCGGAACGAAGAGAAGAACAGGCAGACATAGAGTGCCAGCAGCAGCAGTACGCCCCAGACGCCCTTGAGCGAGTAGGTTTCTAGCAGCTCGTTGTGCAGGTGGACGTTGATATAGGGCATAACGCCAGACAGGCGAGGTTGCTGTGCGACCATCGCACGGATCTCTTCGCCGCGCTGTTCGGCGGATTGGCCCCAGGGGGCTTGTGAGCCGGTACGCCATGCCAGCGTTTGCATCGACAGCCGTGAAATGATCGAGTTTTCAGTCTGTGGCTGATCCATCAGACGCATATCGGTCTCAAAGGCCTGAATGCGTTCTTCTATCTGCGGTTTAAACACCAGGCCGCAGGCTACGAGCAGCAGCGGTACCGAGGCCATCAACGCGAGCTTGTGTTTTCTGGAAACCAGTTGCTTGGTGGCCAGCAGCGACAGACAAATCGCCACCGGGTAGACCAGCATCGCCGCGCGGGTGCCGGTGAGCACCAGCGCAGAGAAGGACAGCAGGAATGCCGCAATGTACAACACCAGACGGTAGCGGGTGCGCAGCATCAGGATGGCTTGCATCATGACCAGATCGATGGCGGTCATCAGGTAGGCGGCGACCGTGGCGCGATCGAAGTTGAGCTCTACGCGCGGGATATCCAGACGCAGCCCTTGATAGAGGGAATAACCGTTGATCGCCAGACCGGTGACGAGAGCCACAACGATCAACAGGCGCTGCACGCACAACCGCTCATTGAGCGCAATCAGCAAGATGAAAGCGGTCGCGAGCTGCAGTTTGCCGGTCGACATATAAGAGCGATAGATATTGATGTAGTCACCCGGCTGTTTGAAGTGATGCATCCAGAGGATGGTTCCCATACCGACGCTGAACATCAACGCGGGCAGCAGCAGATTTCTAACGTTGCTGAAGTAGTAGCGCGGATACAGGCAAACGGCGATAAAGGCGATGTAGCTGGAAACGTAAAACAGATTGCGTCCGGTCGCGGAACCGAAAGGGATGGTGCAAAAAGCGATGGCGCACCCCAGATAGATCAGATAGCTGAAGGCAGGGTGCGGCGTTCTGTATTTTAGCATCGGGCGTGTTTTCCGGCTCACGTGTTGATTAAACGATAAAGGATCGCAGCGTGTCGTCGAATTCAACTTTGAACTGAGCATAGTTGAAATGTTCCGCAGGATAGCGCTGCGCATTTCGGCTCAGAGTCTGGTAGGTTTCTCGCTCCAGCAATTTCTCAACGGCATCCGCACAGTCGATATGCGACAGCAGCTTGGGCGCTACCAGGCTGTCGGTCAACGGATCGTAGACCTCATGCGGGAAGTCGACCTCGATATCGGTGAGCTGCCGGTGCTGTTCGATGGTGACCGACGGCGTCAGGCCAATGCCGCAGACCCCGTCTTTCACCGCTTCCGGCTGGCCGTCGACCTGCGGGAAGATGACCGGCACGCCGAAATAGAGCGATTCCATGCAGGACAAGCCGAACGGCTCGGTGATCGGCGTGCTCATGTAGATGTGCGTGCGATTGAAGAAACCGGCGACGTCATCCTGATAACCGCTGAAAGTGATGCGGTCGCCGAGCTGAAGCCGATCCGCCAGCGCCTCGAACGCCGCGCGATCCGGCCCTTTGCCGGCCACTTCCAGCGTGACGTCATGCCCGCGCCGCAGCAGCTCCTGCATCATCAATAAGGAAACGCTGATGCCTTTCAGGCTGACCAGGCGTGAGGCCGTGCCGATCCGGACCGGCTGCGACAGCGTTTTCGGTGTGTTGTCGATCCCTGCCGGCGTCTTGATGCGGTTGATCACCACGTGATTGGGGCAAGGCAGATTAAAGCGCAGCTCCATCACCCGCTTCGACGCGTGTGAGGCGGAAATGACGCCGTCCAGCATGGCGAAGAAACGCAGCGTCTTTTTATTCTTGGGGTAACGCCAGGAGCAGCCGTGATCGTAGTAAACCAGCTTGCCGCGCTTGGGTTTGGCCGCCAGCCCCGGCACCAGGTCCCAGACGATCACCACGTCGGCGTTGGCCCGCTCGATTTTCCACTTCAGCAAAAATTTGCGCAGGAACTGCGGGCAGCGCAGCGGCAGCGCATTGATCAGGCGGTTGGCGAAGGTGACGGGCTGATGCGCAGGCAACTGGCGGCGGATCTCTTCGCCAATGTCGCCGCTGATGCACAGGACCTGGTTGCTGCCGTCGGTGGTATCGTTGATGTACTGCAGGAACAGGCGCTCGACGCCGCCCATTTTACCCAGGTTGATAATGTGCAGTTTTTTCATGCTATAACCTTTTGCAACGCCTGCCATGCCGTATCGGCGTCAATTGTCGCCATGCTTTTTTCCGGCGAAATCAGCGAGTGCTGATTTTGCCCGTAGCCGCCGATCAGGCCGGGATCGGTTGGCCCGAACAGCGTGATGTTCGGTTTGTCGAGCGCGGCGGTCAGATGACTGAGTCCGGTGTCGACCGAGACCACGCCCTTGGCGCCGGCCAGCACGTCGGCCACCTGCTGCAGGCTGAGCTTCGGCAGCACTTCGACATGTGGAAAACCTTCCGCCAAGCGTAGCGCGCGCTGATGTTCATGCTCTGCGCCCCACGGCAGTTTGATCTTCAGCCCGCTGTCGGCCGTCAGCGCGATCAGCTCGCGCCAGTTCTGCTCCGGCCAATGCTTATCGTCACGGGTTGTCGCGTGCAGAAACACCAGATATTGACCGGCATCGACCGGCGGCTGGCTGAGAAAACGCGCGGCGATGGCGTAATCGCCGTAGCTGCCCGGTTTATCGTAGCCGAGGCTTTTGGCGAACAGCTCGCGCGTGCGTTCCACCGCGTGCTGCTGTTTGTCTATCTCATGACGCACGTTGTAGAACCAGCTGGCGAACGGCTCGCGCGCGCTCTTGCAGTCCGGGCCATGTTTGTTGCCTTTGGCGACGCGGGTGATCAGCGCGGCGCTTTTGATCAGGCCCTGCGCGTCGATCACCACGTCGTAATGGCGTTCTTGCAGCGCGCGCTTGAAGTCGCAGCGCTGCTGTCGGGTGTCGCTGCCGAACCAATTTTTACGCCAGCGGCGAATGGCCACCGGGATCACGCGATCCACTGCCGGATGCCAGGTGGGGATTTGGCTGAAACCTTCTTCCACCACCCAGTCGAAGCGGATATCGGGAATGGCCTGCAGCGCGTCGGTCAGGGCGGGCAGCGTATGCAGCACATCGCCCATCGAGGACGTTTTTACGATTAACACCTGCATGACTATTCCTCGCTGGCGACAAGTAACGGCGTCAGCGCATCCAACACTTGCTGCGGCTGAATATCGATCAAACTTTGGTGGTATCCCTGCTCGGCATCGCCTTTACGCACCTTGTGATAACCGCTGATCAAGCGGATAACCCGCGCCTTGTCGGAGAGCGGCGGCGTGAAGTCGGGGCTGCTTGGGCCGTACAAGGCTATCAGCGGTTTGTTCAACGCTGCGGCAACGTGCATTAAACCGGAGTCGTTGCTGACCACCGCCCGGCAGGCCGCGATCAGGATCACCGCCTGCTCCAGCTGGGTTTTTCCGGCCAGGTTAAGGCAGAAATCGCGCGCGTCTTCCTGCAACGCGGCGCGGATCTGTTCGCCGGCCTCGTGGTCTTTTGCCGAACCGAACAGCGCGATTTGATAGCCGCTCTCGATCAGCCGTTGAGCCAGCGCTGCGTAGTGATAGTGCGGCCAGCGCTTGGCGGGGCCGAACTCCGCGCCTGGGCAGAAGCCGACGATCGGGCGGCTGTCGGTCAGGTTGAAGGCCGAAGTAGTTTCGGCGATCTCTTCGTCGCTCACCCGCAGCTGCGGCCACAGCAGCGGCTGCGGCAGATCGTCGGCGCGCTGAACGCGGCCTTTGTCATAGGCCAGCGCCACATAGCGCTGCACCATCAGCGGGAAAGCGGCCTTGTCGAGCACGCGGACGTCGTTCAGCAGGCCGTAGCGCATTTCGCCCCGCCAGCCGGTGCGCTGCGGGATATCGGCGAAGAAAGGCACCAACGCGGATTTGAACGAGTTGGGCAGAACGTAAGCGCGATCGTAACGGTTGGCGCGCAGGGCGCGCCCCAGGCGGCGGCGTTCGCCGAGCCCCAGCGCGCCGTGGCCCAGCGGCATCGCCAGCGCCTGATTGACTTCCGGCATGCGCGCCAGCAGCGGACGGCACCAGGCCGGCGCCATCACATCGATCTCCGCCGACGGGTATTCGGCCTTCAGGGTGCGATAGAGACTTTGCGACATCATCATGTCGCCAACCCAAGAAGGGCCGATAACCAGTATTTTCATACCCAGCGTTAATTCCTTCAGCTTATGCGGTGCGGTTCAACCAGGCCATATACTCTTTCACGCCTTCGGCGACCGTTTTGAACGGTGCGTCGTAGCCGGCGGCGCGCAGCTTGGTCAGATCGGCCTGGGTGTACGCCTGATAGCGGCCCTTCAGCTTTTCCGGGAACTCGATGTATTCCACCGCGCCTTTCTGATGGAAGTCCACCACCGCGTCGGCCACCGCCTGGAAGGTTTCCGCCCGGCCGGTGCCGCAGTTGAAGATGCCGGATTTGCCGGTTTCCCAGAACCACAGGTTAACCGCCGCCACGTCGCCGACGTAGATGAAGTCACGCTTGAAGTTTTCGCTGCCGGCGAACAGTTTCGGGTTTTCGCCGCGGTTGATCTGGGTGTTCAGGTGGAAGGCGACGCTGGCCATGCTGCCTTTGTGGCCTTCGCGCGGGCCGTAAACGTTGAAGTAGCGGAAGCCGCAGATCTGCGAGTCCGCTTCCGGCAGGATCTCACGCACGTACTGATCGAACAGGAATTTGGAGTAGCCGTACACGTTGAGCGGAGCTTCATACTGGCGCTCTTCGATAAACTCTTCGCGGCCGCCGTAAGTGGCGGCGGAGGAGGCGTAGAGGAACGGGATTTCGCGATCCAGGCAGTAGTGCAGCAGATCTTTGGAGTACTGATAGTTGTTGTCCATCATGTACTTGCCGTCCCACTCGGTGGTCGCGGAGCAGGCGCCTTCGTGGAACACCGCTTCGATTTCGCCCAGATCGTCGCCGGCCACGATGCTGGCGATAAAGTCTTCTTTATCGATATAGTCGGCGATATCCAGATCGACCAGGTTGACGAATTTGGTGCCGTCTTTCAGGTTATCCACCACCAGGATATCGCGATATCCCTTGTCGTTCAGTGCCTTAATGATGTTGCTGCCGATCATGCCGGCGCCGCCTGTGACGATAATCATTGGGTTACCCCTGCTAAGCTGCTGGCGGGGCACAATGCCCCACGCTCAATGGCGGTTATCATAGCATTTCATGCCGCGGCAAACAGCGTAAGGGCTCCGAATATCCCGCATTGCCATTGAAGTCCGCTTTTTGCCGTGATATCTGCTGCAATTTTAATATTCTCTCCCGCGCATTCTCGTCAGTTTGGTTACAAATCAGTAAAATATGCCGTAAATAGCCCAATCCTGGAGATAACCGAATGTCAGCGTCTTTTTATCAGCAGTTGGAACAACAGCTTGCCGCCACTCGCAGTGAAGGGCTGTTCAAGGAAGAACGCATCATCACCTCCGCGCAGCAGGCGGATATCGCCGTTGCCGACGGCAGCCATGTGATCAACTTCTGCGCCAATAACTACCTGGGCCTGGCCAACCATCCGGCGCTCATCGCCGCCGCCAAGTCGGGGATGGACAGCCACGGTTTCGGCATGGCGTCGGTGCGCTTCATCTGCGGTACCCAGGACAGCCACAAGCAGCTGGAACAGAAACTGGCGGCCTTTTTGGGCATGGAAGACGCGATCCTGTACTCCTCTTGCTTCGATGCCAACGGCGGGCTGTTCGAAACCCTGCTCGGCCCGGAAGACGCGATTATCTCCGATGCGCTGAACCACGCGTCGATCATCGACGGCGTGCGCCTGTGTAAGGCCAAGCGCTATCGCTACGCCAATAACGACATGACCGAGCTGGCCGCGCAGCTGAAACAGGCCAAAGCCGACGGCGCGCGGCACATTCTGATCGCCACCGACGGCGTATTCTCGATGGACGGCGTAATCGCCAACCTGAAAGGGGTTTGCGATCTGGCGGACGAGTATCAGGCGCTGGTGATGGTGGATGACTCCCACGCGGTGGGCTTTGTCGGCGCCAACGGGCGCGGCACCCATGAATACTGCGAAGTGATGGGCCGCGTCGATATCATTACCGGTACGTTAGGCAAGGCGCTGGGCGGCGCGTCCGGCGGCTACACCGCCGCCAAGAAAGAAGTGGTGGAGTGGCTGCGCCAGCGTTCGCGCCCGTACCTGTTCTCCAACTCGCTGGCGCCGGCGATCGTCGCCGCGTCGATCAAAGTGCTGGAACTGTTGGAAGAGGGCGATGCGCTGCGCGATCGCCTGTGGGCCAACGCGCGTCTGTTCCGCGAAAAAATGACCGCCGCCGGCTTCACTCTGGCCGGCGCCGATCACGCCATCATCCCGGTCATGCTGGGGGAGGCGAAGCTGGCGCAGGAATTCGCCAATGCGTTGCTCAAGGAAGGCATCTATGTGACCGGTTTCTTCTATCCGGTGGTGCCGAAAGGCCAGGCGCGCATCCGTACCCAGATGTCCGCCGACCACACCCCGGAGCAAATCGAACGCGCAGTGGCGGCGTTTACACGTATCGGTAAGGATCTTGGCGTTATTGCATAAGGTAAAACCATGAAAGCACTGTCAAAACTGAAAGCGGAAGAAGGGATTTGGATGACCGACGTGCCTCAGCCGGAGCTGGGCCACAACGACATCATGATCAAAATCCGCAAAACCGCGATCTGCGGCACCGATGTGCATATCTACAACTGGGACGAATGGTCGCAAAAAACCATTCCGGTTCCGATGGTGGTCGGCCATGAATACGTGGGCGAAGTGGTGGCGATCGGTCAGGAAGTCAAAGGCTTCAGCATCGGCGATCGCGTGTCCGGTGAAGGTCACATCACCTGCGGCCACTGCCGCAACTGCCGCGGCGGCCGCACGCACCTGTGCCGCAACACCGTCGGCGTGGGCGTGAACCGTCCGGGCAGCTTCGCGGAATACCTGGTGATCCCGGCGTTCAACGCCTTCAAGATCCCGGATAACATCTCCGACGAACTGGCTTCGATCTTCGATCCGTTCGGTAACGCGGTACACACTGCGCTGTCGTTCGATCTGGTCGGGGAAGACGTGCTGGTGTCCGGCGCCGGCCCGATCGGCATCATGGCGGCGGCGGTGTGCAAACACGTCGGCGCCCGCCATGTGGTGATCACCGACGTTAACGAATACCGTCTGGAACTGGCGCGCAAGATGGGCGTGACCCGCGCGGTGAACGTCAGTAAGGAAAACCTCAACGACGTGATGGCCGAGCTGGGTATGACCGAAGGATTCGAC
This sequence comes from Serratia sp. NGAS9, assembly GCF_009905295.1. Classification (NCBI taxonomy): domain Bacteria; kingdom Pseudomonadati; phylum Pseudomonadota; class Gammaproteobacteria; order Enterobacterales; family Yersiniaceae; genus Serratia; species Serratia sp. NGAS9. The sequence continues at coordinate 5,040,381 of NZ_CP047605.1, read as the reverse complement.
GTCGGTCTGGAAATGTCCGGCGCGCCGCCGGCGTTCCGCACGCTGCTCAATGCCATGAACCACGGCGGACGTATCGCCATGCTGGGCATTCCGCCTTCGGATATGTCGATCGACTGGAACCAGGTCATCTTCAAAGGGCTGTTTATCAAAGGGATTTACGGCCGCGAAATGTTCGAAACCTGGTACAAGATGGCGGCGCTGATCCAGTCCGGCCTGGATTTGACCCCAATCATCACCCACCGTTTCTCGATCGACGAGTTCCAGCAGGGCTTCGACGCCATGCGCTCCGGCAAGTCGGGTAAAGTGGTGCTGAGCTGGGATTAATCTCGGCAGACGTGAAAAAGGCCGGAATTCCGGCCTTTTTTTATGCTTGCGGTTTGGCTTGCGTCCAGTGTTGCCAATGACGCTTGATGAAGGTCACCGGCGGCGAGGTGGCTATGCTGTCGGCGATGACGCCCAGCGCGGTGCCGGCGTTGGCTTTTTCCTTCGGCGGTTTGACCTTGCACTGTTTGATGCCACCGCTGAACGGATTTTTCGGCTGCGGTTTTTGCGGTTTGACCGGCGGTGGAACGTAGCTGCCGCCGCCGTTGCCCTGCGGTTCGTTCAGCAGCGCGCTCGGTTTGACCAGCACGATATCGGCGGGCAGCGACGGCAGCATCTGCTGCAGCACTTTCACCGTCGCCGGACGTGGATGCCCGATGGCGATGGCGGAACCGTTGCGCCGCGCCAATTCAACCGCGCGATTGAACTGGCGGCGGATGTCGGCTTCGTTCGCGGTATCGTCGAGGAACACCTTGCGTTTGATCACTTTCACGCCGGTGCCGGCCGCGGCGCGGGTCGCCTGGCTGTTGCCGATGGTCATGCTGTCGAGGAAGTACAGGCGGTAGCTTTCGAGCGCCAGCATCACTTTCTGCATGCCCGGCAGGCTGGAGGTCATGGCGCTGCCCATGTGGTTGTTCATGCCGACCGCGTAAGGCACATTGTTCACCGCGTTGCGGATGATGCGCTGGATCTCGTCGCTGCTCATGACTGGCTGCAGGGTATCGCGCTCCAGCGGCTGCTTGCTGAGCGGCGCCATTGGCATGTGGATCAAGACTTCGCGGCCCTGGCTGTGGGCGCGAGTGGCCATCAGGCGGGCATGCGGCGCGTTGGGCAATACCGCAACCGAGATCGCCGTCGGCATTTGCAGCACTGCGTTTTCTTCGTGAGGGCGGTAGCCCACGTCATCGATGACGATGGAGAGTTTTCCTGCCTGCGCAGCGTAAACCTGCAGCAGACAGCCTATTAACAGAGCTGTACGGGTTTTGACATAGTGCAAATCTATCTTCCCAACCACGGCAGTGGGTTAACCGCCTGTCCCTGACGACGGATTTCGAAATAGAGCGACGGCGTTCCCTGGCCGCCGCTGGTGCCGACCAGCGCGATCGGCTGGCCGGCGCGCACCTGCGCCCCGACGTTGACCAACGCGCTTTGGTTGTAGCCGTACACGCTCATGTCGCCTTTACCGTGTTCGACCACCACCATCAGGCCATAGCCTTGCAGCCAGTCGGCCAGCAGCACGCGGCCATCGGCGACGGCTTTCACTTCGCTACCTTCGCGGGCCTCAATCACCATGCCTTTCCAGCGTAGTTCGCCCTGCTGCTGTTCGCCAAAGCCGTGCAGCGTGCGGCCGCGTACCGGCCACATCAGCTGGCCGGCCGGACGACCGAGACCGCCGGTGCGCGCCATCAGCGAGCGATCGGCTTCGCTAGGTTTGTAGGTGGTGCCGGTTTTCTTCGCCTGCTGTTCCTTGATGCGCACCTGTTCGCGCACTTTGGCCGCTTCACGCGCTTCGCGTTCGGCGCGCGCACGGGCTTCGCGCTCCGCCCGGGCGATCTTGTCGCGCATGCGGGCTTCGTTTTGGCGCAGTTCCACCAGGCGTTGTTGGTCTTTTTCCAGCGAGGCTTCCAGCGCGGTCAGCGTTTTCTTGCGGGCGCCGCGCGCCTGCTCCAGCTTCTGCTGCTGTGTCTGTTGTTCGCTCAGTAAGGATTTTTGCTGGCCCTGTTTGGCCACCAGCGTGGTTTTTTGCTTCGCCAGCTCGGCGCGGGTCTGTTTCAGCTCTTCGATGGTTTTCTGGCGCGCTTCGTTCAGATAGCCGAAATAGGCCAGAATACGTTCGCTGCGCTGGCTTTCTTCACCGCTGAGGATCAGCTGCACGGCGCTGTGCTGCCCTTGCCGGAAGGCGGCGTCGAGCTGTTTGGCGAGGAGGTTTTGTTGGGTCGATTGCTGCTTTTGCAGTTTGGCTATCGAGGCGTTCAGGCCGGAAATATCCTTGCTCAACTGGGTGAGCGTGCCCTGGGTGTCGCGCAACTGGCGGCTGGCCTGGGCGATGGTTTTTTCCTGCTGACGCAGCTGATCCTGCAGCGAGCTGCGCTGCTGCTGCTGCTGCTTCACCGCTTTTTCTTTCTCGGCGATGCTCTGCTGGATGTCTTTCAGCTGGGATTTATTGTCTTCCGCCGCCTGGCCGGCGAGCGGCAACAGCAAGACGCCAGCGCAAAATACGCTGGCGCACATGGCGGTGAACGTCCTTGGCGCGGTGCGTTCAGGCAGCGGCCGGCTGCCTGCGTTTGCGCTTCGGGTTACCCTTGATAGTGCAAAAAACGCCTTCTCCCTCATGGAGAAGGATTATTCCACGATGAACAGCGGCTTACCAGTCATCTCTTGCGGGATTTCCATTCCCATCAGCGTTAACAGGGTGGGCGCGATGTCCGAAAGCTTGCCGCCTTCGACCGCCCGTGCCGGTTTGCCGACGTAAATCAGCGGTACCGGCAGGCTGGTGTGGGCGGTATGCGCCTGGCCGGTGGCCGGATCGCGCATCTGCTCGGCGTTGCCGTGATCGGCGGTGATCAGCAGTTGGCCGTCGACGTCGCGCACCGCGTCAACCACCTGGGCGATGCAGGCATCCAGCGTCTCCACCGCTTTGACCGCTGCTTCATACACGCCGGTATGCCCCACCATGTCGCCGTTCGGGTAGTTGCAGATAATGGCGTCGTATTTGCCGCTGCGGATGGCGCTCAGCAGTTTGTCGGTCAGCTCGGCGGCGCTCATCTCCGGCTGCAGATCGTAGGTGGCGACCTTCGGCGAATTGACCAGCACGCGGTCTTCCCCTTTGAACGGCGCTTCCACGCCGCCGTTATAGAAGAAGGTGACGTGGGCGTATTTTTCGGTTTCCGAGATGCGCAGCTGGGTTTTGTCGTGCTTCATCAGCCATTCGCCGAAGGTGTTGGCCAGCGACGCCGGCGGATAGGCGCAGGCGGTCGCGATGTTGGCGGCGTACTCGGTCAGCATCACGAAATCGCCGAACTGCACCCGCTTGGCGCGCGGGAAACCGTCGAAATCCGCGTTCACGAAAGCGCGGGTGATCTGGCGCGCGCGGTCGGCGCGGAAGTTCATGAAGATCAACGCATCGCCGTCCTGCATCGCGGCATCGGCCTCACCGGCGGCGCGAATGACGGTCGGTTTGACGAACTCGTCGTTTTCACCGCGCTGGTAGGCGGCCTGCAGGCCGGCGATCGCATCGTCGGCCACGTAGTCGCCTTTGGCCGCGGTCAGCAGGTCATAGGCCAGCTGCACGCGATCCCAGCGGTTGTCGCGGTCCATCGCGTAGTAGCGGCCGATCAGCGAGGCGATGCGCCCGACGCCCAGCGCGGCGAAGGCGTCGCGGCAGCGTTGCAGCGGGGCTTCGGCGCTGCGCGGCGGCGTGTCGCGCCCGTCGAGGAAGGCATGCAGATAAACGGCTTTGGCGCCGCGTTGGGCGGCCAGCTTGATCATGGCCAGAATGTGCTCGTCGTGGCTGTGCACGCCGCCCGGCGACAGCAGGCCCATGATATGCACCGCCTTGCCGGCCGCTACGGCTTTATCGACCGCGGCGGTCAGCACCGGGTTGGCGAAGAAGTCGCCGTCGGCGATCGCTTTGTCCAGCCGGGTCAGATCCTGGTAGACGATGCGCCCGGCGCCCAGGTTGACGTGGCCGACTTCGGAGTTGCCCATTTGGCCGTCGGGTAGGCCGACATCTAGCCCGGAGGCGGCGATCAGCGTATGCGGCTGCTCCCGCCACAGACGGTCCATCACCGGGGTGCCGGCGTTCAGGATCGCGTTGTCCTGCCGCTCCTCACGGTGGCCGTAACCGTCCAGGATCACCAGTACCATCGGTTTTTTGTTGCTCGACATTGCATTGACCTCTTATGAACTTTTTAAGCTGCGAATAGCCATGCGCCCGCCGCAAGCATGGCTGTTCGCCCTCGAAAAACCGGCTGATTTTACATCGCCGCCGGCGAGAAATAGCCCAAAGAGATCAAGGTTGCGGCGAATCGCGCGGGCTTTTATGCTCTGACCTCGGGAATTTCTCAGCGCAGCCCGCAGTTTCTACAATCGCGCTTGCTTATTGGCTGTATTTGCCGCACTCGGCAGGTATACTCTGGAACCTTGACTTATTTATCCCTTAACTGACGGGAGTTGTTACACCCCATGCTGCAAGAAATTATGCCATTCGTAAGCAGACACCCGATTCTGAGCCTGGCTTGGATCGCTCTGCTGGTCGCCGTGATCGTCATGACCTTCAAAAGCCGTTTCTCCAAGGTCAAAGAGATCGCTCGCGGTGAAGCTATCCGCCTGATCAACAAAGAAGAAGCCGTGGTGGTCGACACCCGCAGCCGCGACGATTTCCGCCGTGGTCACCTGGCCAGCGCCATCAACCTGACCGCCAGCGAAATCAAAAGCGGCAGCCTGGGCGAGCTGGAAAAACACAAAGCGCAGCCGATCATCGTCGTGTGCGCCAACGGCACCGCCTCCCGCGAGCCGGCGGAGAACCTGAGCAAGGCCGGTTTTGAAAAGGTGACGATGCTGAAAGACGGCATCGCCGGCTGGAGCGGAGAAAACCTGCCGCTGGTGCGCGGTAAGTAACCGTTTAACCTATTTGAGGTGGCAATCCATGGCTAACATTGATATCTACACCAAAGCGACCTGTCCGTTCTGCCATCGCGCCAAGGCGCTGTTGAACAGCAAGGGCGCGGCGTTTAACGAGATCGCCATCGACGGCGATAGCGCCAAGCGCGAAGTGATGATCGAGCGCAGCGGGCGCACTACCGTGCCGCAGATTTTCATCGATGGCCGGCATATCGGCGGCTGTGATGATTTATATGAACTCGATGCTCGCGGCGGCCTGGATCCGCTGCTTTAAGCAGCTTGCCGGCTCACCGAGTGTCAATAAGGACGTTTAACCAAGGGTATTACTCACATGTCAGAACAAAACAGCACCGAAATGGCTTTCCAGATCCAACGTATCTATACCAAGGATATCTCCTTCGAAGCGCCGAACGCGCCGCAGGTTTTCCAGCAGGAATGGCAGCCGGAAGTTAAACTTGATCTGGATACCGCGTCCAGCCAGCTGGCTGACGAAGTGTATGAAGTGGTACTGCGCGTAACCGTGACGGCGAGCCTGGGCGAAGAGACCGCGTTCCTGTGCGAAGTGCAACAGGCGGGCATCTTCTCGGTAGCAGGTATCGAAGGCACGCAGCTGGCGCATTGCCTGGGTGCATACTGCCCGAACATCCTGTTCCCGTATGCGCGCGAGTGCATCACCAGCCTGGTTTCCCGCGGTACATTCCCGCAGCTGAACCTGGCACCGGTCAACTTTGACGCGCTGTTCATGAACTATCTGCAGCAGCAGGCGGAAGGCGAAGGTGCCGCACCACATCAGGATGCCTGATGAACACCGTCAATGCTTCAATGACTGTTATCGGTGCCGGCTCGTACGGCACCGCATTGGCCATTACGCTGGCGCGTAACGGCCATGCCGTGGTGCTGTGGGGGCATAACCCCGCGCAAATTCAAACGTTGCAGCAAGATCGCTGCAATCAGGCGTTTCTGCCCGACGTTCCTTTCCCCGATACCCTGCTGCTTGAGGCCGATTTGGCGCGTGCGCTGGCGGCCAGCCGCGACGTGCTGGTGGTGGTGCCAAGCCACGTGTTTGGCGACGTGCTGCGTCAGCTGAAGCCGCATCTGCGCCCGGACGCCCGCATCGTGTGGGCCACCAAGGGGTTGGAAGCGGAAACCGGGCGATTGCTGCAGGACGTGGCGCGTGAGGCGTTGGGCGAGGCGATCCCGCTGGCGGTGCTCTCCGGGCCGACGTTCGCCAAAGAGCTGGCCGCCGGCCTGCCGACGGCGATCGCGCTGGCGGCGACCGATGCGCAGTTCGCCGACGATCTGCAACAGCTGCTGCACTGCGGCAAGAGCTTCCGCGTCTACAGCAATCCCGACTTTATCGGCGTGCAGCTTGGCGGCGCGGTGAAGAATGTGATCGCCATCGGCGCTGGCATGTCCGACGGCATCGGTTTCGGCGCCAACGCCCGCACCGCGTTGATTACGCGCGGGCTGGCGGAAATGAGCCGTCTGGGTTCTGCGCTGGGCGCCGATCCTTCGACGTTCATGGGCATGGCGGGGCTGGGGGATCTGGTGCTAACCTGCACGGACAACCAATCGCGCAACCGCCGCTTCGGCATTATGCTGGGGCAAGGTAAAGGCGTGCAGGAAGCGCAGGACAGCATCGGTCAGGTGGTCGAGGGCTATCGCAATACCAAAGAGGTGTTGGCGCTGGCGCAGCGGCACGGCGTGGAAATGCCGATCACCGAACAGATTTATCAGGTGCTTTACTGCCATAAAGACGCCCGCGAAGCGGCGCTGAGCCTGCTGGGGCGAGCCCGAAAGGACGAAAAACCCAGCGCGTGACATAAAACGATATGTCGGGGCAGCGGAATGCTGACCCCGCAAATGACCTGGGCCGCTCCGCGCTACCGTGTGAAGCGGCCCGTTTGGCAAGGCAAAGGGGTATGTGATGTCGTCAGAAGAGTTGGAACAGGTCTGGAACAGCATTAAATCAGAAGCGCGAGCACTGGCTGATTGTGAACCGATGCTGGCCAGCTTTTTCCATGCGACGTTGCTCAAGCACGAGAATCTGGGCAGCGCGCTCAGCTATATGCTGGCCAACAAGCTGGCGACGCCGATCATGCCCGCCATCGCGGTGCGCGAGGTGGTGGAAGAGGCCTACAAGTCCGACAATCAGATGATCGTTTCGGCGGCGCGCGATATTCTCGCGGTGCGGCTGCGCGACCCGGCGGTCGATAAATACTCCACGCCGCTGCTTTACCTCAAAGGGTTCCATGCGTTGCAGGCTTACCGCATCGGCCATTGGCTGTGGCAGCAAGGGCGGCAAGCGCTGGCTATCTACCTGCAAAATCAAATTTCCGTCGCCTTCGGCGTGGACATCCACCCGGCGGCGACCATCGGCTGCGGCATCATGCTTGACCACGCTACCGGCATCGTGATCGGTGAAACGGCGGTGGTGGAGAACAACGTTTCTATCCTGCAGTCGGTCACGCTCGGCGGTACCGGTAAAACCAGCGGCGACCGTCACCCGAAAATCCGCGAAGGGGTGATGATTGGCGCCGGCGCCAAAATTCTCGGCAATATCGAAGTGGGCAAGGGCGCGAAGATCGGCGCGGGTTCGGTGGTTTTGCAGGCGGTGCCGCCGCATACCACCGCCGCCGGGGTGCCGGCGCGCATCGTCGGGCGGCCGGAGAGCGATACGCCGTCGATGGATATGGACCAATACTTCAACGGTACCAACCACGGTTTCGAGTACGGCGACGGCATTTGAACGCCGTTTGCGTATCCATTCAGGGGGAGCTTTGGCTCCCCCTGTGTTTTTCAGGCGGCGGTCAGCCCTGTTTCGGGAACTGGGTGATATCGGTAACGATGTCGTCGATCGCCGCCTTGACGTCATCCGCCGTGACCGGCGTGCTGTCGTTGTTGACGGTTTTACCGTAGGCCTTGCGTACCACTTCCATCACCGTTTTACCGGTATCCTGGTCGATCAACTCGCCTTCAATATACAGCGCGGTATTTTGCGTCCGGTGCCCGGTAGCCGCCATGGTGCTGGCAACCACTGCAGCGACCGGCACCACTTCATAGAACTTCATGTCTTCGTTTTCGGCCGAAACGGCGGTGATGGCGAGTTTGGCCACCAGAACGCGCGAGCCCGTCGGGCTTGGCAGAATGGTAAAGCGGTTCTGCAGCGCGGTTTTGATTCGCTGGGTCGCGTAGGCCTTAATCTTGTTCAGCGTGTCCTGGCTGACGCGCGCCGTGGGTTTCTCCGCCGGGAAATAGACCACCGGTTGGAAATAGATACCGCGATAGTTGGATTCCTTGTAGCTTGGATCTACCCAGCGCAGCGTTTTATGACCGCTTGGCGAGGTGGTTTCCTGCAGTTTGCTGTAATCGGACAAGAAGCCCGAATATTGCGACGTTTGGGTGACTTTGGACGAACAGCCCGCCAGCAACAGGCCCGCTGCCAGAACGGCCATGGCAACGCTCAAGCGTTGTTTTTTCATGTGGTTTCCTATGATGAGTGGTGATTACCCTTACAAAACATAGCGCATTATCTGCGCCTCATCGGGCATTTTCGGGGCCGGGCGTGCCCTGCTGCGGCCTTTTTTCAGGATCGTGATGCGCCGCCGGTTTTCGCCACCAGTGCGGGTGATAAGGCAACGAGCAAGATGTCCGCTCTGGCCAGCGCCTGGTGTTGCTCTGCTTGCCATCGGGGCAACAAGGGCCAGAGATCCGCCTGATGTTCTGCCTGCAGGCACCAGACCTCCCGGTCGTGCCAATCGCCGAGGGCGTTTTGCACCGCTTTCAGGCCCGCCATTGCGGCGGGAGAGAGGGGGAGGCGTTGCGGGTAGGCTTCGGCCGCGTAGCGCAGGCGTTTGACCAGCAGCCGCAGACGGTGGCGATCGTAGCCGGTATCAGCCAACGCCCTGCGCAATTGCCGCTGCTGGCGCTGCAGGCGTCGGTTCACACGGTGTTTGGCGGGGCGCTGCGCGATGCGGCGAAAGCGGTGCGGCCAGGCGTGCAATAGCGAAGGGAAGCTGATGAGCAGCGGGTTGGCGAGCAGTTGGCGGCAGCGGGCCTGAAAATCGCTTTGGCGCACGTTGGCCTGCCAATCGAGGCGATGGTGCGCCAATTCGACGATCAGCACCTCGAGATCGCGCAGCGGCGTCGTGAGCTTGCCCAACTCGGCGGCGGCCCGATCGAGCCGCGTTGCGCCGGGGCAGCCGCGCAACGGACGCAGCAGGCTGCGAATGCGGCGCAGGCAGACGCGCAAGTCGTGTAGCGCCTCGGTGTCTTGCACCTGTTGCAGCCGCAACAGCGCCTCGTTCAGCGCCGATTCGAGCCGGCGAAGCTGGGTAACAATATCTGCGATGAAAGCCATGTGCCGTATCTGGAGAGGTTAACCCTTCCAGTATGGCGCGTCGTCGCGGATTACGCTTTGATCAGCGCGCCGGCATAGTCCAACTGCCGCCAGGCTTCATACACCACCACCGATACGGCATTCGACAGGTTCATGCTGCGGCTTTGCGCCTGCATTGGGATGCGGATTTTTTGCTGCGCGGGCAGCGCATCGAGGATGTCGGCAGGCAATCCACGCGTTTCCGGACCGAACAGCAGGTAGTCGCCGGCCTGGTAGCTGACGGCGCTGTGCGCCGGCGTGCCCTTGGTGGTGAGGGCAAACAGCCGCTGCGGATTTTCGGCGGCGAGAAAAGCGGCGTAGTCGGCATGACGGTGGACGCGGGTGAACTCATGGTAATCCAGCCCGGCGCGGCGCAGGCGTTTGTCGTCCCACGGAAAACCCAGCGGTTCGATCAGATGCAGATTAAAGCCGGTATTGGCGCACAGGCGGATGATATTGCCGGTATTGGGTGGAATTTCGGGTTCAAATAAAACGATGTTCAGCATGTTGCAGGCCCCTCGTGAACGAGGGGCGCAGGATAGCAAACTCTTACTGTTCTGTCTTAGACGATAGGCGTTGATGATGCAGCGGCAGCCACAGCACCAGCCGCAGGCCGCCAAGCGGGCTGTCTTCGGCCTTCACCCAGCCGCGATGCTGGTTGACCGCCGCCTCGACGATCGCCAGGCCGAGGCCGGTGCCGCCGGACTCACGGTCGCGCGCTTCATCGGTGCGGTAGAACGGACGGAAGATCTGCTCGCGGTCTTCGGCGCTGACGCCGGGGCCGTCGTCGTCAACCTGGATGGTCACGCCCTGATTGTCGGCGCTGAACGCCACGGCAATGCGGGTGTGTGAATACCGCAGGGCGTTGCGCACGATGTTTTCCAACGCGCTGTCCAGCGCGCTCGCGTTGCCGAACAGCGTCCACGGGCCGGGCGGCGCAGCGATCTCCAACTGCTTGCCCATCTGTTCCGCTTCGAAACGGGCGTTGTCCAGCACGTCGGCCCACAGTTCGTTGGCCTTCAACTGCTCGCGCGCCAGCTCGCCCTTTTGCTGCCCGCGCGACAGCGCCAGCAGATCGTTGATCATCGAATCCAGCCGCTGCGCTTCGGTTTCGATGCGCGCCAGTTCGTGCCCTTCGCCGTGGCGGCGGCGCATCAGCGCGGTGGCCAGCTGCAGGCGCGTCAGCGGCGTGCGCAGCTCGTGCGAGATGTCCGAGATCAGCCGTTGCTGAGCGTTCATCATGCGTTCCAGCGCGCTGACCATCTGGTTGAAGCTGGCGCCGGTGGCCAGGAACTCCTGCGGGCCGGCCTCCAGTTCCGGATGCTGCTTCAGGTTGCCGCGCGCCACGTCATCGGCGGCGTTCTTCAGCTTGCGTGCCGGTTTCGCCAGGCTCCAGGCCAGCCACAGCAGCAGCGGGGCGCTGATCAGCATGGTGACGATCAGCAGCAGCAGCGGCCGGTCGAACATCAGGTTGATGAAATCGGATTGCGGGCTGTTGGCGGGACGGATCAGGTACAGCTGGTAGTTGTCTTCGCCGTCGCGCACCGCGAACGGCCCGACCAGCTCGACGCGGCCGTACTTTTTCTTCTTGGGATGATCCGAATTATCGGATTGGCCGATGAAGTTGCGGACGATCTGCATTTCGTTGCGCTGCGCGCCGATCACCCGGCCTTCGCTGGTGACCAGCAACAGGCGTTGGCCCGGCGGCGCCCATTTGTCGATGGCGCGGAACAGGCGGCGCCACCACATCAGATCGTTGGCCGGATCGTTTTGCAACTCGGCCTCGACGTGCTGTTCCAGCATCAACCCCTGCCGCTGCTCGCTGTCGAGCAGCGAGGTCATTTGGCGGGAGTCGAGCTTGGGCACCATCAGCACCAGCATTAGCACCAGGGCTAACGTAAACCAGAAAATGGCGAAGATGCGTGCCGTCAAACTGTTGATCATGTTGCAGATACCATCAAATAACCACGCCCGCGCAGGGTTTTGAACCACGGATGCCCGTCTTTGCGATCCGGCAGCTTACGCCGCAGGTTGGAGATGTGCATGTCGATAGCGCGATCGAACGGAGTCAGGCGTTTGCCCAGCACTTCCTGGCTCAGCAGTTCGCGCGATACCACCTGCCCGAGGTGTTGCGCCAGCAGGTAAAGCAGGGTGAACTCGGTGCCGGTCAGATCCAGCACCTGGCCGTCGAAGCTGGCCTCCTGGCGGCCGGGATTCAGCTGCAGGCCATCGACATCCAGCGTCGGGGCGCCGCTGTCGACCTGCTGCTGCTGTTCGCTCCAGTTGGAACGGCGCAGAATGGCGCGAATGCGCGCGACTAGCTCGCGATCGTTGAAGGGTTTCGGCAGGTAATCATCGGCGCCCAGCTCCAGGCCCAGCACGCGGTCCAGTTCGCTGCCGCGCGCGGTCAGCATGATGACCGGTGTCTGGTGATGTTGGCGCAGTTCTTTCAGCGTATCGATGCCGTTTTTCTTCGGCATCATGATGTCGAGCAGCAGCAGATCGATGGAGCTGTCCAGCAGCGACAACGCCTGCTCGCCATCGTGCGCGACGACGATATTAAAACCTTCCATTTCAAGCAGTTCTTTTAACAGCGAGGTCAACTCGCGGTCGTCGTCAACTAACAGAATCTTGTTCATTATGATTTACCTCCAGACGCAAAATACGTCATCAACTGTTGCCATTCCATGACTTTACGTAGTTTTACATGCACTGACGCAGGTTTTCAGGTGTAGCGGTACACTGCTCCTCGTTGATTCGCAAAGTGAGAAAGCTTGAGGAGTTGAAATGCGTAAGGTGACCGCATTAGTTATGGCATCACTGCTGGCAATTGGTTCGACCGCTGCCTTCGCTGCCGACACTATACCGGACACAGCCCAACCTCCCGGCAACGACGCGATGACCCGAATACCCGGCCAGCACCATATGTTCGACGGTGTCAGCCTCAGCGAACAGCAGCGCCAGCAAATGCGCGATTTGATGCGCCAGGCCCGGCACGATCTGCCTGGTGTCAATGTAGCTGAAATGGAAGCCATGCATAAACTGGTGACCGCAGAGAAATTTGACGAAGCCGCCGTGTACGCCCAGGCGGAGAAGATGGCCCAACAGCAGGTCAAGCGCCAGGTCGAAATGGCCCGGGTGCGCAACCAAATGTATAACCTGCTGACGCCAGAGCAAAAAAGTGTTTTAGACCAGAAACATCAGCAGCGTATGCAGCAGATGGAGCAACAAATTTCTGGTTTGCAGCAAGCTTCTGCCCAGAAGTGAAGTACGACTGAGTAGTCCCCTGTTTTTCCTTGCCATAGACACCATCCCTGTCTTCCCCGCCATGATGGCGGGGTTTTTTTTATCCGACATTTCGCTATATTGAGCGCCACACCTTTTGACCGGGATCCCTTAATGGAACAGCGTTATGCTCGCCTGGTAAAGTCCGCTGCGTTGGCCGCAACTGCGTTGGCGTCGTCGCTGCTGTTGATCAAAATCGTCGCCTGGTACCACACCGGTTCGGTCAGCCTGTTGGCGGCGCTGGTGGATTCGTTGGTCGATATCGCCGCCTCGTTGACCAACCTTCTGGTGGTGCGCTATTCGCTGCAGCCGGCCGATGCCGAGCACACCTTCGGCCACGGCAAAGCGGAGTCGCTGGCGGCGCTGGCGCAAAGCATGTTTATTTCCGGCTCCGCCCTGTTTCTGTTCCTCACCGGCTTCCAGCACCTGTATGCGCCGCAAACGCTGCGCGATCCTGGCGTTGGGGTCGTCGTGACGGTGATCGCGTTAATCAGCACCCTGATTCTGGTCACCTATCAACGTTGGGTGGTCAGAAAAACCCGTAGCCAGGCGGTGCGCGCAGATATGCTGCATTATCAGTCAGATGTCATGATGAATGGTGCTATTCTTATCGCTCTTGGGCTAAGCTGGTACGGCTTCCACCGGGCAGATGCGCTGTTCGCGCTGGGCATCGGCGTATACATCCTCTATAGCGCGCTGCGCATGGGCTACGAAGCGGTGCAGTCGCTACTGGATCGGGCGTTGCCGGATGACGAACGCCAGGCGATTATCGAGGTGGTTTCCTCCTGGCCCGGGGTGAAAGGCGCGCACGATCTGCGCACGCGTCAGTCGGGGCCGACGCGTTTCATCCAGCTGCATCTGGAGATGGAAGACACGCTGCCGCTGCGTGAGGCGCATCGGTTGGCCGATCAGGTGGAACAGGCGTTGCGACACCGTTTTGCGGGGGCGGACGTCATCATTCACCTGGATCCGTGCTCCGTGGTGCCGCCGGGTAGGCAGGGGCATTGGGAGCTATAATCAGATAGAGGCATAGCGCGAAGTATTATCATGAATATCTGAGTTAGCTCAGCGTGCCATGCGGTGTTTTTACCGTTATATTGCGTGACTTGAATCAATTCAGCTGGGTGTTTTTGATATAATATCCAGCAATAAGCCGTAAAGCTGGTTTTCTGCAGCCGGAGAGGTTTCAAGACGATCGGCGGAGACAGAATTCTTAAGAAATTGCATCTACACAGTTCAGAGGTAGTCATGATCAAGAAAATCGGTGTACTGACGAGCGGCGGTGATTCGCCGGGTATGAACGCTGCAATCCGCGGCGTTGTGCGTTCTGCGCTTTCAGAAGGTCTGGAAGTTTTTGGTATTTACGATGGCTACCTTGGCTTGTACGAAGATCGCATGGAGCAGCTGGACCGCTATAGCGTGTCCGACATGATCAACCGCGGCGGCACCTTCCTCGGCTCGGCCCGCTTCCCGGAGTTCAGGGATGAAAACGTGCGCGCCAAGGCGATTGAAAACCTGAAGAATCGCGGCATCGACGCGCTGGTGGTGATCGGCGGCGACGGTTCCTACATGGGCGCCAAACGCCTGACGGAAGAAGGCTTCCCGTGCATCGGCCTGCCAGGCACCATCGATAACGATGTCGCCGGTACCGACTACACTATCGGTTACTTCACCGCGCTGGAAACCGTGGTGGAAGCGATCGACCGCCTGCGCGATACCTCCTCGTCGCACCAGCGTATCTCCATCGTGGAAGTGATGGGCCGTTACTGCGGCGATCTGACGCTGGCGGCGGCGATTGCCGGCGGTTGCGAATTCATCGTGCTGCCTGAAATCGAATTCAATCGCGAAGATCTGGTGTGCGAAATCAAGGCCGGTATCGCCAAGGGTAAAAAACACGCCATCGTGGCGATCACCGAGCACATCTGCGACATCGATGAGCTGGCGCGCCACATCGAGCAGGAAACCAAGCGTGAAACCCGCGCCACCGTGCTGGGCCACATTCAACGCGGTGGTTCACCGGTCGCCTACGACCGCATCCTGGCCTCGCGCATGGGCGCCTACGCCATCGAACTGCTGCTGCAGGGTTACGGCGGCCGCTGCGTCGGTATCCAGAACGAAAAAATGGTGCATCACGACATCATCGACGCGATCGAAAACATGAAGCGTCCGTTCAAGGGCGACTGGCTGGAAACGGCGAAAAAGCTGTACTGATTCGCCGCTCTCCGCGCGCCGAAAGCCTCCGCTTGCGGGGGCTTTTTTATGCTTGTCGGCGACATATTCCAGAATCATCTATCCCAAAATTTTTTATTCTTTAATTGCCGGGAAAGTTTCTGGCAGGCTCTGATGCTAAATCAACCGATTGAGGTTGCGTTAATTTTCTGGGAGAGCCTGTCGATGCGTAAATGGGGTGTAGGTCTGACATTGGTGCTGTTGGCGTCCGGCGCCATGGCGAAGGATATTCAGTTGCTGAACGTGTCATACGATCCGACGCGTGAGTTCTATCAGGCTTACAACACGGCATTCAGCAAGCACTATCAGGCGGAAACCGGCGACAAGGTGACGGTGCGCCAGTCGCACGGTGGTTCCGGTAAACAGGCGACCTCGGTGATCAACGGCATCGAGGCCGACGTGGTGACGCTGGCGCTGGCCTATGACGTCGACGCCATCGCCGAACGCGGGCGCATTGAGAAAGACTGGATCAAACGCTTGCCGGACAACTCGGCGCCTTACACGTCGACCATCGTCTTCCTGGTGCGCAAAGGCAACCCGAAGCAAATTCATGACTGGCCTGACTTGATTAAGCCGGGCGTGTCGGTGATCACCCCGAACCCGAAAACCTCCGGCGGCGCCCGCTGGAACTACCTGGCCGCCTGGGGCTACGCGTTGCACCACAACAACAACGATAAGGCCAAGGCGCAGGACTTCGTCAAAAACCTGTACAAGAACGTCGAAGTGCTGGATTCCGGCGCGCGCGGCTCGACCAACACCTTCGTTGAGCGCGGCATCGGCGACGTGCTGATCGCCTGGGAAAACGAAGCGCTGCTGGCGGAGAAAGAGCTGGGCAAAGACAAGTTCGAGATTATTACGCCGAGCGAATCGATCCTGGCCGAACCGACGGTGTCGGTGGTGGATAAGGTCGTCGATAAACGTGGTACCCGCGACGTGGCGACCGCCTACCTGAAGTATCTGTATTCACCGGAAGGGCAGACTATTGCGGCGCAGAACTATTATCGCCCGCGCGATGCGGCGGTGGCGGCCAAGTTCGCCGGGCAGTTCCCGCAGCTGAAGTTGTTCACCGTGGATGACACTTTCGGCGGCTGGACCGAAGCGCAGAAGGTGCACTTCGCTACCGGCGGCGTGTTCGACGAAATAAGCAAACGCTGATGCCGTTTGAGCGGCAATAAAAAACCCCGGCAAGCCGGGGTTTTTTTATGGCAAGCCTAGGGCAATCAGGCTTTTTTTGCTGCGGCAGCGGCTTTGACGATCACGGCGAAAGCGTCGGCTTTCAGCGAGGCGCCGCCCACCAGCGCGCCGTCGATGTCCGGCTGGGAGAACAGCTCTGCGGCGTTCTTGTCGTTCACCGAACCGCCGTACTGGATGATGATTTCAGCGGCAACCGCGGCATCGTGTTTGGCGATGTGATCGCGGATAAATTTGTGCACGGCCTGTGCCTGTGCAGGGGTCGCGGATTTGCCGGTACCGATGGCCCAGACCGGCTCATAGGCGATCACGGTGCCTTTCATCGCCGGTGCGCCCAGGGTTTTCAGCACGGCGTCGATCTGGCGCGCGCACACTTCTTCAGTTTTGCCCGCGGCGTTTTCCGCTTCGGTTTCACCGATGCACAGTACCGGGATCAGGCCGGCTTCTTTCAGCACGGCGAATTTCTCGGCGATCACTTCGTCGCTTTCTTTGTGGTAGGTGCGACGCTCGGAGTGGCCGATGATGATGTACTGGGCGCCGACGTCTTTCAGCATGTTGGCGGAAACTTCACCGGTGAAGGCGCCGGACAGGTTAACGTCCACGTTCTGCGCGCCCAGCGCGATGCGGCTGCCGGCCAGCGCGTGCTTGGCCTGATCCAGATACATCACCGGCGGGGCGATGGCGACGCCACAGCCGTCAACGCTGCTCAGCTCATTGCGCAGACCGGCGATCAGTTCGTTGACCATGTGAGTGCTGCCGTTAAGCTTCCAGTTACCCATAACTAATGGATGACGCATGTTTTTTCCTCCAACTAGGGAACGCGAGAGTCGAAATGACAACTGCCGGACCGGCAGTTTACCTGCCCAACAGTATAGAGATCATTAAGCGCGAAGGCTTTGCTTTTCGTCATTAAATGCCGCGCCGTTACGGCTCGGAAAGCGCTAGCTTAATCGGTTCAACCGCGAAGGTTACGCCTTTATCGCCGTTGTCCGAGACGACATAGCGAATGGCGCCGACCTGCTGTTGGTAAAAGCGCGATCCTTTGCCTTTTTCCAGCAGGCTGTTCACCTTGTTCTGGCTCTGCTCCACCGTCAACGCCGGTTCGAACTGGCGCATCAGCGCCGCCATGTAGCTGATGGCGATGGCGCGCGCGGCTTTTTCTTCATTGGCCTGCTGCAGCGGCAGATGAGTGATCTGCAACGTTTTGATTTTACCGGTGCCTTTCTCCAGCGCGGTGGAGGCATACAGGTTTTCGTTGAGTTTGCTGGCGGCGCGCGTCAGCAGCGGCGAATCGTCTTCGGTGGCGGGAATGGCGCGGAATTCGCCAATCGGCAGCTTCGGGTTGTCGCGATTGTATTTTTCGCGGAATTTGACCACCGTCAGATCGAACGTCGGCGCCCCGGCCAGCAGGTAAGGTGCGGCGGGTGCTGCATCGGCGGGCGGCGGATCGGCCCAGGCGCTGGCGGCGGCCTGCAACAGGCAGGCGATGACGAGGGTTTTTCTCAGCATGGCGTATGGCATCAAGGACAAAGATGGCTCCGATTAAAGCGATAACTCGCGGGCCTTGTCAAAGATCCCACGCCATTATCGGTTCGCTGACGAGAAAGCTGTGCGGCGCACCGCGTTATGCGAGGCGGAAAACTCGGCCCGGCAGCGCCTATGTTACACTGCGGCGCAGAATATGGGCAGGCTTAGAGCGCAGGAATCGATGACGTTACAACAGTGGTGTTTTTCTTTTAAGGGTCGCATTGGGCGGCGCGACTTCTGGATCTGGATGGGGCTGTGGTTGGTGCTGATGGCGGCGGCGTTTACGCTGGCCAATTATCAGCTGATCGCCATCCAATCCATCGCCTTCTTTATCGTGGCGCTGCTGTGGCCGACGGCGGCGGTGCTGGTCAAACGCCTGCACGATCGCAACAAGGCCGGCTGGTGGGCGCTGCTGCTGATCCTGGCGTGGATGCTGGCGGCAGGGAACTGGCAGATGCTGGCGCCGATCTGGCAATGGGGCGTCGGGCGTTTCATCCCGACGCTGATTATCGTGATGATGATGATCGATCTGGGCGCCTTCGTCGGCACGCCGGGAGACAATCGGTTCGGCCCGGAAGCCGAACCGGTGAAGTTTCGCTGATCCCCTTTGGGTTACCAGTAGTGTTCGCTGGTGATGTGGCCCGGTTTACGGCGCAGGTGTTTGCGCATCTGGCGGTGGTCTTTCAGCGTTTGCTGGGTGTCCCGCACCATCTGCGGGTTGCCGCACAGCATCACGTGGCTGGTTTCGGCGTCGATGGTCAAGCCGATCGCCGCTTCCAGCCGGCCGTCCTCGATCAGCGCCGGCACGCGGCCGGTCAGTGAACCGGGCGTTTCTTCGCGGCTGACGACGGTCTGGATACGCAGCTTACCGTTGTAGCGTTGCTGCAGTTGTTGCATCAGCGGCAGGTAGCTCAGATCGCGCGCGAAACGCGCGGCGTGCACCAGCACCAGGTTGTTAAAGCGTTCCAGGCCGACGCCCTGCTGCAGAATCGATAAATAGGGGCCGATGGCGGTGCCGGTCGCCAGCATCCACAGCGTGTCGCAATCGGGCACTTCGTCCAGCACGAAGAAGCCGGCCGCTTCTTTGGTCACCATTACATCCGACCCCGGCCGTAGCTGATTGAGGCGCGGGCTCAGTTTGCCTTCCGGCACCGTCACCAGATAGAACTCCAGGTTGGCGTCGTCGGGGGCATTGACGTAGGAGTAGGCGCGTTGCACCCGTTCGCCGTCGATCTCCAGCGCCAGTTTGGCGAATTGCCCGGCGGTGAAAGGATCGATGGGGGCATTGACCACCAGGCTGAACAGCCCGTCGGTCCATTGTTTTACCTGCGTAACTTTGCCGTTTACCCATTCAGCCATACTCTAAAGCTCCCGTGGTCGAATCAAATAAGCACAATGTCGTGAGCCGGAAATGGCGTGCGCGGTGCGCTCTACCCGGTAGTTGTTGCCGAACAGGCGATGAAACAGCTGCAGTTCGGAATTGCACAGGCTGCTGCAGTTGGAACCGGCCACGCCGATCGGACAGTGGTTTTCCACCAGTAGCGCACCGTGCGGATGGTCGAGCAATTCTGCCATGTAACCGTCGTGTTGCCGCAGACGCACTAGGCGGGTTAACCGGTCCTGATGGCTGCGTTCGGCGGACAGCTCTTCGGTGTAACGCAGATAAAGCTGCTCTTCGCGCGCGCTGAGCAACGGTTCCACGCCGGCGCCGCCAAACAGCTGCAGCGCGGATGCCCGCAGCCGCTCCTGATCGGCGGCCACATAGGCGTGCCCCCGTTCGGTCAGCGACCAGTAGCGCGTCGGGCGGCCGACCTTGCTGCGCGCTTCTTCGTAACAAACCAACTCACGTTTTTCCAGGGATTGCAGATGTTGTCGGATGCCCATCGGCGTGATGTCCAGACGCTCCGCCAGCATTTTGGCCGAGTGCGGGCCGAGAGCCTTTAACTGCAATAAAATCAGCTCAGGTGTTTTCATGAACCAAATCCCTATGGTGTTATTTTATTTCAAGTTGATGAAAATAATTATCGATTAAATGCTAAAGCCCGGCTACTGCAAGGGCGCTATTTTTAACTCCAAAGCGTTAGACGTACAGTTTAATTTACGAGCCTGGTCGGGTTTGCTGCCAGTGTGACCTGGATCAATATCTGCCTGAAACTCGCTAAAAAAATCAGATTTGATTAGTTTATGCCGCCATAGAGGGCTGCTCGCCGTTCTGGCTGCTGCAACGGCCATACCGGGACGCTGTGACGAGTTGAAACGTTAACGAAGATAATGAGAAAACTAGAGAATTTTCACCTGCTGGTGATGCTTATCCTGTTGGTTGCCGTCGGCCAGATGGCGCAAACCATTTATGTTCCCGTGATTGCTGATATCGCCCACGATCTGTCGGTTCGTACTGGCGCCGTGCAACGGGTGATGGCGGCGTATCTGCTGACCTACGGTTTCTCCCAGCTGATTTACGGGCCAATATCGGATCGTATTGGGCGTCGTCCGGTGATCCTGACGGGTATGATGATCTTCCTGGTTGGCGCGCTGGGCGCGTTGCTGTCCACCAACCTGACGATGCTGGTCGCCGCCAGCGCCATCCAGGGGATGGGCACCGGCGTGGCGGGCGTGATGGCGCGCACTATGCCGCGCGATCTGTATGCCGGCACCGCGCTGCGCTATGCCAACAGCCTGCTGAACATGGGGATTTTGGTCAGCCCGCTGCTGGCGCCGGTGATCGGCGGCGCGCTGGCGATGGTGTTCGGCTGGCGCGCCTGTTACGCCTTCCTGCTGGCGCTGTGCGCCTGCGTCGCCTTCGCGATGTTCCGTTGGTTGCCGGAAACCCGCCCGGTGCAAACTGAAAAACGCCGCATGCTGGCCAGTTTCCGCCAGCTGCTGAGCGACAGCACCTTCAGTTGCTATCTGGTGATGCTGATCGGCGCGCTGGCGGGGATTGCGGTATTTGAAGCCAGCTGCGGCGTGTTGATGGGTGGCGTGTTGGGGCTGAGCGGCCTGACCGTCAGCATCCTGTTCATTCTGCCGATCCCGGCGGCGTTTTTCGGTGCCTGGTACGCCGGGCGCGACGGCAAAACCTTCCACACCCTGATGTGGCATTCGGTGCTGAGCTGTCTATTGGCGGGAGCGATGATGTGGATCCCGGGCTGGTTCGGCGTGATGAATATCTGGACGCTGATCGTGCCGGCTGCATTGTTCTTCTTCGGCGCCGGCATGCTGTTCCCGCTGGCGACCACCGGGGCGATGGAGCCGTTCCCTTACCTGGCCGGCGCGGCGGGCGCGTTGGTGGGCGGTATGCAGAACATGGGGTCCGGTCTGGCGACCTGGCTTTCCGCCATGCTGCCGCAAACCGGGCAGTTCAGCCTCGGATTGCTGATGTTCGCGATGGCGCTGTTGATCCTGCTGTGCTGGTGGCCGCTGTCCAACCGGATGCAGCATCAGGGACACACCGCATAACGACAGGGCGCCATTCGGCGCCCTCATACCGTTGACAAAAGGGAGAAAAAGCGTGGTTTTTCTCCCCTTTGTGGCTATTAGCCGAAAATCAATAAATTGATTTTCCTTGTTTTCTATTCGCTGCTCTCTGCCAACCCGGCAAGGGCATGAGGTTTGCCATCAATCATCAGGGCGCCATTCGGCGCCCTGTTTCGTTACAGCAGAAACTCGTGCAGCGCCGGGTCTTTGCGATCCAGATAGTGGGTTGAACGGATGCGGCGGATGGTGCGCGACTTGCCGCGGATCAGCAGGGTTTCGGTTGTGGCCATGTTGCCCTGGCGGCTGATGCCCTCCAGCAGATCGCCCTTGGTGATGCCGGTGGCGGAGAAGATCACGTTGTCGTTGCGCGCCATCTGATCCAGACGCAGCGCCTGACCGGCTTCGATACCCATTTCCCGGCAGCGCGCCAGCTCCTGTTCGCCGATGCGGCGGTTTTCGGCGCTGTCGCCTTTCACCTTATGGCGCGGCAGCAAACGCGCCTGCATGTCGCCGTCCAGCGCGCGGATCACTGCGGCTGAGATCACCCCTTCCGGCGCGCCGCCGATGCCGTACATCACATCGACCTCGCTTTCCGGCATGCAGGTGAGAATGGAGGCCGCCACGTCGCCGTCAGGAATGGCGAATACCCGCACGCCCAGCTGCTGCATCTGCGCGATGACGCCGTCGTGGCGCGGTTTGGCCAACACGATGACCGTCAGCTGTGACAGCGGTTTGCTCAGCCGCGCGGCGACGTTCCGCAGGTTCTCCGCCAGCGGCAGATTGAGATCGATGGCGCCGCGCGCCGCCGGGCCGACCACCAGCTTCTCCATGTACATGTCCGGCGCGTGCAGGAAGGTGCCGCGATCGCCCACCGCCAAGACCGCCAGCGCGTTGGATTGGCCCATGGCGGTCATGCGGGTGCCTTCGATCGGATCAACAGCGATGTCGACCGCGTCGCCCTGGCCGCTGCCGACCTGTTCGCCGATATACAGCATCGGCGCTTCGTCGATCTCGCCTTCGCCGATCACGATGCGCCCATCGATGTCCACTTTGTTGAGCATGATGCGCATGGCGTGGACCGCCGCACCGTCGGCGGCGTTCTTGTCGCCGCGTCCCAGCCATTTGTAGCCCGCCAGCGCAGCGGCTTCGGTAACGCGGGAAAATTCGATGGCTAATTCACGTTTCATGGCAAACCTGTCTGTGAGAAAGGGAAGAAAATATCGGCAAAGTCTATCACAGCGCGGCGCCGGCGGGGCGGGGCAAAAAAAAGCGCCGCCCGCAGGCAGCGCAATTTGGGGGGTAACGGCAAGGCTGGGTTTAGTCGTGATCTTCCCACGCCTGCGCGCGTGCCACCGCTTTTTTCCAGCCGCTGTAGCGGTAGTTGCGTTCGGTGGTTTCGATGCTTGGGCGGAATTCACGCTCAATCACCGCTTTGCTCTTCACCTCATCCAGATCGTTCCAGTAGCCGATGGCCAGGCCCGCCAGGAACGCGGCGCCCAACGCCGTCGATTCACGCACTTCAGGGCGCTCTACGCGGGTGCCGAGGATATCGGACTGGAACTGCATCAGGAAGTTGTTGGCGACCGCGCCGCCGTCCACGCGCAGCGATTGCAGGCGGGTGTTGGCGTCGGCCTGCATGGCGTCCAGCACGTCGCGAGTCTGGAAGGCGATGGATTCCAGCGTGGCGCGGATGATGTGGTTGCTGTTGGCGCCGCGGGTCAGGCCAAAGATGGCGCCGCGGGCATACGGATCCCAGTAGGGCGCGCCCAGGCCGGTGAAGGCCGGCACCACGTAGACGCCGTTGCTGTCTTTCACTTTGGTGGCGAAATATTCGGAGTCGGCTGCGTCGCTGATCAGTTTCAGCTCGTCGCGCAGCCACTGGATAGACGCACCGCCGATGAACACCGCGCCTTCCAGCGCATAGTTCACTTCGCCGCGTGGGCCGCAGGCGATGGTGGTCAGCAGGCCGTTTTTCGAACGCACCGCTTCTTTGCCGGTGTTCATCAGCAGGAAGCAGCCGGTGCCGTAGGTGTTCTTCGCCATGCCCGGTTGAACGCACAGTTGGCCGTACAATGCCGCTTGCTGGTCACCGGCGATACCGGCGATAGGAATACGCGTGCCGCCCTTACCGCCGATGTTGGTCTGGCCGTACACCTCGGAGGAAGGACGGACTTTCGGCAGCATGGCGCGCGGGATATCCAGCACTTCCAGCATGCGCTCGTCCCAGTCCAGCTCGTGGATGTTGAACATCATGGTACGTGAGGCGTTGGTGTAATCGGTGACGTGTACGCGCCCCTGGGTCATCTTCCACACCAGCCAGGTATCGACGGTGCCGAACAGCAGTTCGCCGCGCTTGGCGCGCTCGCGGGCGCCTTCGACGTTGTCCAGGATCCACTTCACCTTGGTGCCGGAGAAGTACGGGTCAACCACCAGGCCGGTGTTGTGACGGATGTACTCTTCCAGGCCGTCGCGTTTGAGCTTCTCACAGATGTCGGCGGTGCGGCGGCACTGCCAGACGATGGCGTTGTAGACAGGCTTGCCGGTCTCTTTTTCCCAGACGATGGTGGTTTCGCGCTGGTTGGTGATGCCGATGCCGGCGATCTGATCGGAATTGATGTCGGCTTTCGCCAGCACTTCTACCAACGTCGAGCTTTGCGACGCCCAGATCTCCATCGGGTCGTGCTCAACCCAGCCGGCCTTTGGATAGATCTGCGGGAATTCGCGCTGCGATACCGCAACGATGTTGGCGTCGTGATCGAGCACGACGGCGCGTGAGCTGGTGGTCCCTTGGTCGAGTGCGACAATGTATTTTTTTTCTACAGTCATGGTAATTATCCTGCTGTTGTTAACCGTGTAAAACTGCACCCATCACGCTTTGCGCTGCTGGGTCTTGGCGTCGGGCTCTTCTTCCGTCACGCAGACGTCGCACGGCAGGTGGCGGCCAATCAGCGCGCGGTAACCGAAAGCGCCCAGGCCACAGCCGACGATAGGAGCGAAGATTGGCACCAGGAAGTATGGGATGTCGCGTGCGCCGGTGAAGGCGACTTTGCCCCAGCCGGCCAGGTAGGCGAACAGTTTCGGGCCGAAGTCACGCGCCGGGTTCAACGCAAAGCCGGTCAATGGTCCCATGGAGGCGCCGATCACGGCAATCAGAATACCGATCAGCAGCGGCGCCAGCGGGCCGCGCGGGATGCCGTTGCCATCGTCGGTCAGCGCCAGGATCAGGCACATCAGGATTGCCGCGATCACCATTTCTACCAGGAAGGCCTGGCCGACGGAGATGTGCGCGTTAGGGTAAGTCGAGAAGATGCCGGCCAGTTCGAGGCTTTCGTTGCTGCCGCGCACCATGTGGTGAGCCGCTTCGAAGTCGAAGAACAGGTTGTAGTACAGCCCATAGACCAGGGCAGCGGCGCAGAAGGCGCCGGCGATCTGCGCAATGATGTAAGGCACCACTTTGCGCCCGTCGAAGCAGGCGAACAGCCACAGGGCGAGGGTGACCGCCGGGTTGAGATGCGCGCCGGAAATGGCGGCGGTCAGATAGATGGCCATGGCGACGCCGAGGCCCCAAATGATGCTGATTTCCCACTGGCCGAAGCTGGCGCCCGCCAGTTTCAGTGCGGCAACGCAGCCTACGCCAAAGAAGATCAGCAGCGCCGTGCCGAGGAACTCGGCGATGCACTGGCCTTTTAATGTCGGACTGGTGGTTTGGCTCATAATGTTGGTGTCCTGCAAAACGGCGGTTGTTGGTTTATAGGCTCAGTTGGGTAGAGATCCGGCCTATGGGCACAGTTTTTTTCATCTCGTCCAATTATTGAATGAGGACGTGATGTAAATTTATCGTTAACGAACATAAACGAGAAATAGCGAAATCAAAATGTGTGTGGCGCGTCATAAAATTGAGCGATTTCGCGTCGTTTAGTGTTCTTTCTGAGCCATAAAAGTGTGATCTGACCAGTGGTTTGGTGAGGGCTGTTAACAACTCGCGGCGACGATGACGGGGATTTTCAGTTTTTACTGATGGTGAGGGCAGGAAAATTGCAACAGACTGCGCGATGATCCGGTATGTTGCTAGACAGGCGGAGACTGGCTACTTACAATCGTTTTTAACGAATCGAGACTGGCGCGCCTTCCGTAACGGCGCGCGTCACTGAGCGCGATGCAATATTCGCAGTAGCTGCAGCCGACGTTGCGGCCGCTACTTATAGATGTACGCCTTGCTATCATGAGGGGACTGAAGCATGTCATTTGAAGTATTTGAGAAACTGGAAGCAAAAGTACAGCAGGCGATTGATACCATCACCTTGTTGCAGATGGAAATTGAAGAGCTGAAAGACAAAAACAACTCTCTGTCGCAGGAAGTTCAGGCTGCCTCCGGCAACCACGAAGCGCTGGTGCGCGAAAACCAACAGCTGAAAGAAGAACAGCACGTATGGCAAGATCGCCTGCGCGCGCTGCTGGGCAAAATGGAAGAGGTCTGATTCCTCACGCCATGCAGCAACGAAAAGGGCGCCTCAGGCGCCCTTTTTCATGTCCGAAAATCACTCGATGTCGAGCGGGTCTTCGGAGAGGATGATGCCGGTGTTGTCGGCATACAGGTGATCGCCGGAGAAGAAGGTGACGCCACCGAAGTTGACGCGGATATCGCTTTCGCCCACGCCTTCGCTTACGGCACCCGCCGGGATCGCCGCCATCGCCTGAATGCCGATGTCGAGCTCTTCCAGATCGTCCACCTGGCGCACCGCGCCGTACACCACGATGCCTTCCCATTCGTTCTGGGCGGCCAGGCGCGCCAGTTCGGCGTTGATCAGCGCCCGGCGAACCGAACCGCCGCCGTCGACCAACAGCACGCGGCCGCGGCCGTTTTCTTCAAGCAGATCGAATAACAGGCCGTTATCCTCAAAGCATTTCACCGTGGTGATCTGCCCGCC
This sequence comes from Serratia sp. NGAS9, assembly GCF_009905295.1. Classification (NCBI taxonomy): domain Bacteria; kingdom Pseudomonadati; phylum Pseudomonadota; class Gammaproteobacteria; order Enterobacterales; family Yersiniaceae; genus Serratia; species Serratia sp. NGAS9. Next base: position 5,014,425 of record NZ_CP047605.1, on the reverse strand, counting down.
AAATGAAGTACGCCCGCCAAAATTGGAGAACAGAGGTTCAACAACGTTCACCTCTTCATGATAGATGTCGCAAAGTTCGGAAGTATCGTATTTCATAGGATTTTACGTCTGTTTGCCGCAGGAATGTTCAGTATATCCCTTTATTCGCCCTGTTGGCAAAATCATCAGTTTTTAACTGAGCGCCACGCCGATGGCGAACAGCAGGTTGGCCAGCAACGCCGCCTTGACCATGTGCTCCAGCATCGGCCGCATGCCGACCGGCGTCGGATCGCGCAGCACGCGCAGGCCGTGGCGCACCAGCAGCGGGATCGCCAGCACGAACAGCCAACCCCACGGACTGTGGAGGTTGAACAGCGTAAACAGCGCGAAACACAGCACCGCGCCGCCGAGCAGCAGGGCATGGTAAATGCGCGCCTTGTGCGGACCGAGACGCACCGCCAGCGTATTCTTGCCGTTTTCGCGATCGCTCTCGATATCGCGCAGATTATTGATGTTGAGCACCGCCGTCGCCAGCAGGCCGCAGGCGGTGGCCGGCAGCATCACGACGCTGTCGAAGGTGTGCGTTTGCAAATAGTAGGTGCCGGCCACGCTCAGCCAGCCGAAGAACACCAGCACCGAGATGTCGCCCAGCCCCAAATACCCGTAGGGTTTGTTGCCGACGGTGTAAGTGATCGCCGCCACGATAGACAGCCCGCCCAGCACCAGGAAGCCCACCACGTCGCTGGGTTGCTCGCAGGCGACGGCGATCAGCGAACAGCCGGCGAGGGCGATCAGCACCACTGTCACCACCAGCGCCCGCTTCATCTGCGCCTGGGTGATCATGCCTTTTTGCATGCCGCGCAATGGCCCGATGCGATCTTCTTTGTCGCTGCCTTTGACCGCATCGCCGTAGTCGTTCGCCAGGTTGGAGAGGATCTGCAGCAGACCGGCGGTCAACAGCGCCAGCAGCGCCACTTCAGGTTTCAGGCTGCCGTGCCAGGCGGCGATCGCCGAGCCGACCACGATGGAGGCAAAGGCCAACGGCAGGGTGCGGGGGCGTAGACTTTCCAGCCAGGCGGAAATCGGGGTGGTGGAGGTTGATGAGCTCATGTTTCGCTTCTGTCAGTAAGTTGCGGTGTCCGTTAGAAATAATTGTGGGAGGCAATGCCTCCCACACAGATGACTGACAAGACAATGATTGAGCGATTATAGGATAAAACGACTCAAATCTTCATCCGCCACCAGTTCATCCAGATGACTGCGCACGTAATCCGCATCAATTGTAATGGATTGGCCATTAATTTCACTCGCATCGTAGGAAATATCTTCCATCAGACGCTCCAGCACGGTGTGCAGACGACGCGCGCCGATGTTCTCGGTGCTTTCGTTGACCTGCCACGCGGCTTCGGCGATGCGGCGGATGCCGTCGGCGGTGAACTCGATATTGACGCCTTCGGTGCCCATCAGCGCTTTGTACTGTTCGGTCAGCGATGCGCTCGGCTCGGTCAGGATGCGCTCGAAGTCTTCGGTAGTCAGCGCCTGCAGCTCAACGCGGATCGGCAGACGGCCCTGTAGTTCTGGGATCAGATCCGACGGGTTGGCGGTCTGGAACGCACCGGAAGCGATGAACAGGATGTGGTCGGTCTTCACCATACCGTGCTTGGTGGATACGGTGCAGCCTTCCACCAGCGGCAGCAGATCGCGTTGCACGCCTTCGCGCGAGACGTCCGGGCCGGAACTCTGGCCGCCGCGCTTACAGATTTTGTCGATCTCATCGATAAATACGATGCCGTGCTGTTCAACCGCTTCGATCGCCTGCTCTTTCAGCTCTTCCGGGTTCACCAGCTTGGCGGCTTCTTCTTCCACCAGCAGCTTGAAGGCTTCTTTGATCTTCACCTTGCGCGGTTTTTGCTTCTGTCCGCCGAGGTTCTGGAACATCGACTGCAGCTGGTTGGTCATCTCTTCCATGCCCGGAGGCGCCATGATTTCCACGCCCATTGGCGCGGCGGCCAGATCGATTTCGATCTCTTTGTCATCCAGCTGGCCTTCGCGCAGCTTCTTGCGGAATGCCTGGCGGGCGGCGGACGGCTCCTGATGCTCTTCCGGCTGGCCCCAGTTGTTCTTGGCCGGCGGGATCAGCACGTCGAGAATGCGCTCTTCGGCCAACTCTTCGGCACGGGTGCGGTTTTTCTCGATCGACTGCATACGCACCATTTTGATGGCGGCATCGGTCAGATCGCGGATGATGGAGTCCACTTCTTTGCCCACATAGCCCACTTCGGTGAACTTGGTGGCTTCAACCTTGATGAACGGCGCGTTGGCCAGCTTCGCCAGACGACGGGCGATTTCGGTTTTACCGACGCCGGTCGGGCCGATCATCAGAATGTTTTTCGGGGTCACTTCGTGGCGCAGCATCTCGTTGAGCTGCATCCGGCGCCAGCGGTTGCGCAGGGCAATGGCGACAGCGCGTTTGGCCTTGTTTTGGCCAATGATATAGCTGTCCAGTTCGCTGACGATCTCGCGCGGGGTCATTTCAGACATGGTATTCGATCCTTACGCTTTGGAAGGCAATTCTTCAATGGTGTGGAAATGGTTGGTGTAAATACAGATGTCACCGGCGATGTTGAGGGATTTCTCAACGATATCGCGGGCGCTCAGCTCGGTATTTTCCAACATGGCGCGGGCGGCGGCCTGGGCGTACGGGCCGCCGGAGCCGATGGCGATCAGATCGTTTTCCGGCTGCACCACATCGCCGTTGCCGGTGATGATCAGCGAAGCGGTTTCATCAGCGACTGCCAGCAGCGCTTCGAGCTTGCGCAACATGCGGTCGGTGCGCCAATCTTTCGCCAGCTCGACGGCGGCTTTCACCAGGTGGCCCTGATGCATTTCCAGTTTGCGTTCAAACAGTTCAAACAGCGTGAAGGCGTCAGCGGTGCCACCGGCGAAACCGGCGATCACTTTGTCGTTATACAGGCGACGCACTTTCTTGACGTTACCCTTCATCACCGTATTACCCAGGGTTGCCTGGCCATCACCACCGATGACGACCTGGCCGTTGCGGCGTACGCTTACAATTGTTGTCACGAGCAGACCCTCGTTAAAGACGGAAAGAAGTCCCCGTAGCGCCTGCTTTCGCAGACGCTACGAGGCATATTGAGAGTATAGATGGGGGGGGATTGACGCTTTTCAACCCCCAACGGAGAGGGGAATGCAACTCGACATGCCGACGCCCTTCAGGCGTGAAAGGGTTTTATCCGCTGCTGCGCGGCTGCTGTAGGGGCCGAGCACCACGCGATTCCAGCCGCCGCCGGCGGTGATGCGGCTCTCGATGCCTTCGAACGCCAGGCGTGCACGCACGGATTCAGCCTGATCGGTGGCGCGGAACGAACCGCATTGCACCATCCACTTCTGTTTCGATTCCGGCTTGGTTTCCTGCTTGGCCGTTTCCTGTTTCACTTCCGGTTTCGGCTCCGGCTTCGGTTGCGGCTTCGGCTCAGGCTGTTTCGCCTGCACCGGCGTTGGGGTGACCGGCTTCGGTTGCTGGTGCTGCTGCACCGGCGCGGTGGTGGCTCCGTTGTTGAACGGGTTGCGCGGCGCCTGGGTAACCTGCTGCTGTTGCTGTACCGGCTGCTGTTGCATTTGCTGTTGTTGCATCTGCTGCTGGCGGTTACTGCGCGCGTTGACCTGGCCCGGATCGTTATACGGCACTTCGTTCAGCTGCGTCGGGCGCTGCTGCATGTCGGCCTGCATCTGCTCCAGCAACTGCCGCTGTTCGGCGGTCAGCTGAGTTTTGGAATTGAGCTCGCCGCCGGCCGTCGGTTCGGTCGGTGTTTGCACGCCGATCTGCCGGTTTTCCAGCTCTTTGATGTAGCGCCAGCGCTCTTCCGGCTTCGGCGGCAGGCCGTTGCCGGGGCGCGTGGTGTGCGCAGGCAACAACGGCGCGTCTTCCGGCTTGTTGTGGGTAATGAAATAGAGGCCACCGACAAAGATAACCAGCAACGCGGCGGCTAACGCCAGCACGGTTTTGGAAACCTTCGGAGAACTGCGTTTTTTACGGCTGGGGGTTTTACGCTTAGCTCCTGCTGCGCGCCCACGGCTTACATAGTCTTTTTGTGCCACTATTATTCCGCTGTGTCCTGATGAGAGGATAAGTCCGTCATGTTACTGAACCCTAAAATATTTGACTAGCGTTTCGGGGCAGCGGTGCTGCCTCTGATAATCAATTCACTGTCCAACAGCCGGGAGCCGCTGGCCACCGTCTGGCCGTTCAACTGCTCCAACAGCAATAACATCGCCTGTTGGCCTATCTGGAAACGCGGCTGCGCCACCGTGGTCAGCGGCGGATCGCAATACTGCGCCAGCTTGAGGTCGTCAAAGCCGACGATCGACAGATCCTGCGGTACCCGCAGCCCCATTTTCTTCGCCTGGGACAGCACGCCGATTGCCATGACATCGCTGTGGCAGAACACCGCCGTCGGCGGTTTCGGCTGAGCCATCAGCTGGGTCAGCGCTTGCGCGCCGGCTTCGTAGGTAAAATCACCCCGGGTAATATAGCTGCTTTCGACGGTAATGCCATTACGACGTAGCGCTTGAACGTAACCCTGTAGCCGATAATGGCTCAGCGGCATCTGTTCCGGCCCGGCGACGCAGGCGATCTGCCGGTGGCCCAGTTGATGCAAATAATGCACGGCTTCAAAGGCGGCGGTCAGGTTGTCGATATGCACCGTCGGCAGTTCCAGCTCGGGCGCGAACTCGTTGGCCATCACCATCGGCGGCAGGTTGCGCTGCTCTTCCTTGCTGGCGTCGAACGGCAGGTTAGAGCCCAGCAGCAGCATGCCGTCGATCTGTTTGGTGATGATCAGATTGACGAAGGTGCGTTCTTGCTGGTTTTGCTGCGCGCAGTCGCCGATCAGCACCAGATAGCCTTGTTGGGCGGCGGTCTGTTCGATCCCCTGGATCACATCGGCGAAAAACGGATCGCAGATGTCGGGCACGATCACCAGGATAGTGCGAGATTCGTTGCGTTTGATATTGCGTGACAGAGCATGAGGAGAATAACCCACGGCCAGCACGGCCTGTTCTACTTTCTGGCGCGTTGGCGTCGACACCTTTTCCGGGTTCATCAGCGCACGCGATACGGTAGCCGTTGAAACGCCCGCCATTTCGGCGACGTCTTTCATGGTCGCCATGGATAACTCTTTCTTGTGTTCCAACGCCTTTCTCCTTGCGTCAGCCCCATGCCGACGCCACTACTGCTGTTTGCTCACAATGTCCGGCATGCGGTGGCGGGATTGTTGTCATTGAGCGCCACTCGCGTTTGGGCACTCCGTCGCGCTGCGATGTGGCGACAAAATTTGCCCTCGCAGACATTCTAAACAGAATACGCCCCGCCTTTGTTACCTAATTTGCATAAAAAATGTGACCTGAGAAGGTTTTTTAGCGTTCGCTCGCAATTTCAAGGGTAAACGTTTGCACTGCCGCAGCTAAATCGGACTTTTCCGGGATCAGCTGTCGATCGGATCGACATCCAGCGTCCATTTCACCTTGCGCGTTTGCGGCAGAGTGCCGATCAGCGGCAGCGAGCTTTTCATCAGCTGTTGCAGGACGCGCCGCGTCGGATGTTGCAGCAACAGCTGCCAGCGGAAACGGCCGCCGCGTTTCGACTGCAGCGCCGGCACCGGGCCCATCACCCACAGCGAGTCGTCCTTCAGCGGGCTGGCTTCCAACAGATTGCGCAGCTGCTGCAAGAACAACGGGGCCTGCTGGTTGTCGTGATCTTCGGCGCGCACGATGATGTGGCTGGTGTAAGGCGGCAGAAACACGCTGTTGCGCTCCGCCAGCGTCTGTTTGGCGAAGGCGTCGTAACCCTGTTGCAGCAGCACCTGCAGCAGCGGGTGCTCCGGGTGGTGGGTTTGCAGCAGCACTTCACCCTGTTTGCCCGCGCGGCCCGCTCGCCCGGAGACCTGGGTATACAGCTGAGCGAAACGCTCGGCGGAGCGGAAGTCGGCGGAGAACAGCGCGCCGTCCACGTCCAGCAACGCCACCAGCGTGACGTCGGGAAAATGGTGGCCTTTGGCGAGCATCTGTGTGCCGATCAGAATGCGCGCTTCGCCGCGATGAATATCCGCCAGGTGCTGCTCCAGCGATCCTTTGCGGCTGGTGGTGTCACGATCGATGCGGGTGATCGGCGTGTCGGGGAACAGCGGCGCCAGCTCATGCTCCAGCTGTTCGGTGCCGACGCCGACCGACACCAGATGGGTGGAGCCGCACTGTGGGCACTGGTGCGGCACCGGTCGCTGGCTGTCGCAGTGGTGGCAGCGCAGCTGGCGCTGATGCTGGTGGAAGGTGTAGTAGTGATCGCAGCGCTGGCACTCGGCGATCCAACCGCACTCGTGGCACAGCAGCGCCGGGGCGTAACCGCGGCGGTTGAGGAACAGCATCACCTGGTTGCCGGCTTTTAAATGGTGCTGCATGCTTTTCAAAAGCGGTTGCGACAGGCCGACCTTCAGCGGCAGCCCTTTCAGATCGATCAGGTGCTGCGCCGCCGGTTTGGCGTTGCCCGCGCGCTGGGTGAGCTTCAACTGGCGATATTTGCCCAGTTGCACGTTGTGCAGCGTTTCCAGTGCCGGCGTGGCGGAGCCCATCACCATCGGGATGTCTTCTTCCCGGGCGCGGAACACCGCCAGATCGCGGGCGTGGTAGCGCCAGCCTTCCTGCTGTTTATAAGAGCTGTCGTGCTCTTCGTCGATGATGATCACGCCCAGCTGCCGGAATGGCGTGAACAGCGCCGAACGGGTACCGATGACGATGGCGGCTTCGCCGCTGCGCGCGCGCAGCCAAACCGCCAGCCGCTCGCTGTCGTTCAGTCCGGAGTGCAGCACGTCCACCGGCGCGTTGAAGCGCTCGCGAAAGCGGGCGATGGTTTGCGGCGTCAGGCCGATTTCCGGCACCAGCACCAGCGCCTGTCGGCCTTTGGCCAGCACGTTTTCCAGCACGCTGAGGTACACCTCGGTCTTGCCGGAGCCGGTCACCCCGGCCAGCAGCCAGGCGGCGAACTGCTCATCCTCGCTTCTGATCGCCCCGACGGCGGTAGCCTGTTCGGTGTTCAGCCGCAGCCGCTCGCCGAGCACCGCGAAGTTGGGGCGCCAGTCGTGCGTATCCGCGACCTGAGCGCGCAGATCGATCAGCCCTTTGGCGCGCAGCGCCTGCAGGGCGCTTTCCGTCAGCTCCAGCTGGCTTACCTGATGGCGATAGACCGGGCGTTGCAGCAGCGCCGCCAGCGCCTGCTGCTGTTTCGGCGCGCGTTTCAGGCTTTCGGGCGGGGTGGCGCGCCCCTCTTCGGTGGCGAACCACTGCCACAGCGGCGCGGCTTCGGCCGGTTTGCCTTGCCGCAGCAGGATCGGCAGCGCGTGAAACAGCACTTCGCCGATGGGGTAGTGATAGTAATCGCTGGCCCAGCGCAGGATGCGCCACAGGCTGGGGGAGAACAGCGACTCGGCGTCTATCACGCTGTCGATCGGTTTGAGCTTGTCCAGCGGCAGTTCGCTGGTGTCGCTGCAGCCGGTGACGATGCCGATCGCATGCTGCCTGCCCCAGGGCACGCCCACGCGCGCGCCGGCCACCGGCTGCATGCCGGGCGGCAGCAGATAGTCGAAGGTGCGGGCGAGGGGGACCGGCAAGGCAACGTGTACGACGGGCATGATCTCATCCAAATTGAAAAAAAGTGGGCATCAGTTTACACGGCGCATCGGCAAATGTACGGTTCCGATTGCGCGCCTCGGCTAATGCTGTATAATTTGCCGCCTTTGGTATAATTCGATACCAAAATTCTATTATCAACCACGTGTGGTGTCTGGCGAAACAGGGCTGGATAGCGACACGGCCTTAACTGAGGTTTCCCATGAAACAAGGTATCCACCCAAAATACGAAGAAGTTACTGCTAACTGCTCTTGCGGTAACGTGATGAAGATCCGCTCCACCGTGGGCCACGATCTGAACCTGGACGTTTGTGGCGCATGCCACCCGTTCTACACTGGCAAGCAGCGTGACGTTGCTACCGGTGGCCGCGTTGACCGCTTCAACAAGCGTTTCAGCGTACCAGGCGCTAAGAAATAAGATTTCTTATCGTCCGATGAAAAAGGCGCCTTGGGCGCCTTTTTTCGTTTCTGCCGCCGGCGTTCGCCGGGCGGTTCTCAATATTCCCAGGTATCGGGATCGACACCCAGTTCGCGCATCAACACTTTTGCGGCTTCCGGGATTTCATCGCTGCGCTCTTTGCGCAGGTCTTCATCGTTCGGCAGCGGCTGGCCGGTAAAGGCATGCAGAAACGCTTCGCACAGCAGTTCGCTGTTGGTGGCGTGGCGCAGGTTGTTCACCTGGCGACGGGTCCGTTCGTCGGTGAGGATTTTCAGGACCTTCAGCGGAATGGATACCGTGATCTTTTTGACTTGCTCGCTTTTTTTACCGTGTTCAGCGTAAGGGCTGACATACTCGCCGTTCCACTCAGCCATGGGACACCTTAACTTTGTCAGAAAAATTACAAAATTCTAAAAACCGGCCAATTATGCCCGATCTTCACTGTTCTCACTAAATAAATGTCAATTTTACGCGACCAGGGTCACTGAATGCCCCGCTTCGGTCAGGCATTGCCGCTTAACATCTTATCGTCATGTCATATCGGCATAATTTTAGCGGGTATTGTGTCATTGCTCAATCTATACGCAAAGAAGTTTAGATGTCCAGATGTATTGACGTCTATCAATCCTGCGATTACTCTTTAGGCCTCATTCACCGAACCGAGAGCCGAGCGAGACCATGACGCGTAAACCAGCCACGATTGCCGTACGCAGCGGCCTGAACGATGACGAACAGTACGGCTGCGTCGTCCCGCCGATTCATCTGTCCAGCACCTATAACTTTACCGACTTCAACCAACCCCGAGCCCATGACTACTCGCGCCGCGGCAACCCGACGCGCGACGTGGTGCAACGTGCGTTGGCGGAGCTGGAAGGCGGCGCCGGCGCGGTGATGACCGGCAGCGGGATGTCGGCGATCCATCTGGTGACCACCGTGCTCCTGAAGCCCGGCGATCTGCTGGTGGCGCCGCACGACTGCTACGGCGGCAGCTATCGGCTGTTCGACAGCCTGAGCAAGCGCGGCGCCTATCGCGTGCTGTTCGTCGATCAGGGTAATGAAGAAGCCTTGCAGCAGGCGCTGGCGCAAAAGCCGAAGCTGGTGCTGATTGAAAGCCCCAGCAATCCGCTGCTGCGGGTGGTGGATATCGCGGCGATCTGCGCCGCCGCGCACGCGGCGGGCGCGTTGACGGTGGTGGACAACACCTTCCTCAGCCCGGCCCTGCAACAACCGATCGAACTCGGTGCCGATCTGGTGGTCCATTCTTGCACCAAATACCTGAATGGGCATTCGGACGTGGTGGCCGGCGCGGTGATTGCCAAAGATCCCGAGCTGGCGGTCGAATTGGCCTGGTGGGCGAACAATATCGGTGTGACCGGCGGCGCGTTCGACAGTTATCTGCTGCTGCGCGGCATGCGCACACTGTCGCCGCGTATCAAGGCGGCGCAGCAAAACGCCGAAGCGATTGTCGGTTATTTACAGCAGCAACCGCTGGTGAAAAAGCTGTATCATCCCTCCCTGCCGGAAAATCCGGGGCATGAGATCGCCCGCCGGCAGCAGCGTGGTTTCGGCGCGATGCTGAGTTTTGAACTGGACGGCGATGAAGCGGTGCTGCGCCGTTTTCTCTCTGCCCTTGAGCTGTTTACTCTGGCAGAATCGCTGGGCGGCGTAGAAAGCCTGATCTCGCATGCAGCGACCATGACCCACGCCGGCATGGCGGCGGAGGCGCGGGCAGCGGCCGGCATCTCCGAGAGCCTGCTGCGCATTTCCGTGGGTATTGAAGACAGTGAAGATTTGATTGCCGATCTGGAACGCGCTTTCCAGGCGGCGGCAACGAGGTAAGCATGAATGCAATTGCTGTAGCAGGGCCGGTGAGCGGGCGTCAACTGCACAAGTTTGGCGGCAGCAGTCTGGCGGATGTGAAGTGTTATCTGCGTGTGGCCGGGATTATGGCGGAATACAGCCAGCCGGGCGACATGATGGTGGTATCGGCCGCCGGCAGTACCACCAACCAGTTGATCAACTGGCTGAAGCTCAGCCAGAGCGATCGCCTGTCTGCGCACCAGGTGCAGCAGACGTTGCGTCGTTATCACAGCGATCTTATCAGCGGCCTGTTGCCGCCGGAAAGCGCAGAGCCGCTGATCGCCGAGTTCATTCAGGATCTGGAACGTCTGGCGGTGCTGCTGGACGGTAAAGCTGACGAGGTGTGCTATGCCGAAGTGGTCGGGCACGGCGAGATCTGGTCGGCGCGCCTGATGGCGGCGGTGCTCAACCACCTGGATATGCAGGCGGCCTGGCTGGATGCGCGTGATTTCCTGCGCGCCGAACGCGCCGCGCAGCCGCAGGTGGATGAAGGCCGTTCTTATCCGCTGCTGCAGCAATTGTTGGCTCAACATCCGGGCAAGCGCCTGGTGGTGACCGGCTTCATTTCGCGCAACGACGCCGGGGAAACCGTGCTGTTGGGGCGCAATGGCAGTGATTACTCCGCCACTCAGGTCGGCGCGCTGGCCGGCGCTGCGCGCGTCACCATCTGGAGCGACGTGGCCGGGGTATACAGCGCCGACCCGCGCAAGGTGAAAGACGCCTGCCTGCTGCCGCTGCTGCGCCTGGACGAAGCCAGCGAGCTGGCGCGTCTGGCTGCGCCGGTGTTGCACACCCGTACCCTGCAGCCGGTCTCCGGCAGCGATATCGATCTTCAGCTGCGCTGCAGCTACCAGCCGGAGCAGGGCTCGACGCGCATCGAGCGCGTATTGGCGTCCGGCACCGGCGCCAAGATTGTCACCAGCCACGATGACGTGTGCCTGATTGAGCTGCACGTCGCCGCTCAGCATGACTTCAAACTGGCGCAGAAAGAGTTGGATCTGGTGCTCAAACGCGCGCAGATCAAACCGCTGGCGGTGGGCATCCATCCTGACCGCAATCGGGTGCAGCTGTGCTACACCTCCGAGGTGGTCAACAGCGCACTGGCGATCCTGCAGGCCTCGGCGCTGCCAGGCGAGCTGCACCTGCGCGAAGGGTTGGCGCTGGTGGCGATGGTCGGCGCCGGGGTGTGCAAGAACCCGCTGCACAGCCACCGTTTCTATCAGCAGCTGAAAGATCAGCCGGTCGAGTTTATCTGGCAGGCGGAAGATGGCATCAGCCTGGTGGCGGTATTGCGCCAGGGGCCGACCGCGCTGCTGATCCAGGGGCTGCACCAAAGCCTGTTCCGCGCCGAGAAGCGCATCGGTCTGGTGCTGTTCGGCAAGGGCAATATCGGGTCGCGCTGGCTGGAGCTGTTCGCTCGTGAGCAGACCAATATCTCCGCGCGCAGCGGCTTCGAATTTATCCTGGCGGGGGTGGTGGACAGCCGCCGCAGCCTGCTGAACTATGACGGGCTGGACGCCAGCCGCGCGCTGGCATTCTTTGAGGACGAAGCGCAGGAGCTGGATGAAGAATCGCTGTTCCTGTGGATGCGCGCGCACCCGTTCGACGATTTGGTGGTGCTCGACGTGACCGCCAGCGAAGAGCTGGCCGGGCAGTATCTGGATTTCGCCAGCTACGGTTTCCACGTGATCAGCGCCAACAAGTTGGCGGGGGCCTCGTGCAGCGACAGCTATCGCCAAATACGCGACGCCTTCGCCAAAACCGGCCGCCACTGGCTGTATAACGCTACCGTCGGTGCCGGCCTGCCGGTCAACCACACGGTGCGCGATCTGCGCGACAGCGGCGACAGCATTCTGGCGATCAGCGGCATCTTCTCCGGCACGCTTTCCTGGCTGTTCCTGCAGTATGACGGCACGGTGCCGTTCACCGAGCTGGTGGATCAGGCCTGGCAGCAGGGGCTGACCGAACCGGATCCGCGGGTCGATCTCTCCGGCCAGGACGTGATGCGCAAGCTGGTGATCCTGGCGCGCGAGGCGGGCTACGACATCGAGCCGAACCAGGTGCGGGTCGAGTCGCTGGTGCCGGCGGGCTGCGAGCTGGGCTCCGTCGATCAGTTCTTCGAGAACGGTGAGGCGCTGAATCAGCAGATGCAGCAGCGCTTTGAGGCCGCCAGCGAAATGGGCCTGGTGCTGCGTCACGTGGCGCGTTTCGACGCCAACGGCAAGGCGCGGGTCGGCGTGGAAGCGGTGCGCCCTGAGCATCCTCTGGCCTCGCTGCTGCCGTGCGACAACGTGTTTGCCATCGAAAGCCGCTGGTATCGCGATAATCCGCTGGTGATCCGCGGGCCGGGCGCCGGCCGCGACGTGACCGCCGGCGCGATCCAGTCAGACCTTAACCGGTTGGCACAGCTGCTTTAATCCTCTGCGGGCGCGGGCTCACCGCGCCCCTTTGCTTTTCCTGCCATACTAATCCCTGCCGCCGTCATGAAATTCTCTCGTTGAGCGGGTGAGGATTAATCATCTTATTCCCCTCATTTTCCTGTTGACTCTTTAGCCAACATGCGGCATTTTCTATCTAGACGTCTAAACGTATAGACGCTCATCAAGATGAAATAAAAACAGTGATCGATAAAGAGGTGAGCAGGGTATGAGTTTTTTCCACGCAAACCAGCGGGAAGCGCTGAATCAGAGTCTGGCGGAGTTGAACGGCCAGATTAACGTATCATTCGAGTTCTTCCCGCCACGCACCAGCGAGATGGAAGAGACCCTGTGGCAGTCGATCGATCGTCTGAGCATCCTCAAACCTAAATTCGTTTCCGTCACCTACGGCGCCAATTCTGGCGAGCGCGATCGCACCCACAGCATCATCAAGGGGATCAAGGAGCGCACCGGCCTGGAGGCGGCGCCGCACCTGACCTGCATCGACGCCAGCCCGGCGCAGCTGCGCGACATTGCGACCGATTACTGGAACAGCGGCATCCGCCATATCGTGGCGCTGCGCGGCGATCTGCCGCCGGGCGGCGGCAAGCCGGACATGTACGCGACCGATCTGGTGGCGTTGCTGAAAGACGTGGGTGACTTCGACATTTCCGTCGCCGCCTACCCGGAAGTGCACCCGGAGGCGAAAAGCGCCCAGGCCGATTTGATTAACCTGAAACGCAAGATCGATGCCGGCGCCAGTCGCGCCATTACCCAGTTCTTCTTCGACGTTGAGAGCTATCTGCGCTTTCGCGACCGCTGCGTTGCCGCCGGCATCGACGTGGAAATCGTGCCGGGCATTCTGCCGGTGTCCAACTTCAAGCAGCTGCAGCGCTTCGCCACCATGACCAACGTGCGGGTGCCAAGCTGGATGACCAGCATGTTCGAAGGGCTGGACGACGATGCGGAGACCCGCAAAATGGTCGGCGCCAACATCGCCATGGACATGGTGAAGATCCTGAGCCGCGAAGGGGTGAAAGATTTCCACTTCTATACGCTGAACCGTGCAGAGATGAGCTACGCGATCTGCCACACGCTGGGCGTGCGCCCGGTGGCCGCCGCCTGACAGGCTTGTTCCATTGAAAAGGGCGTCGCTTTACCGCGGCGCCCTTTTTTTGTGGGGGAAAGGCATAAAAAAACGGCCCCGATAAACGGGGCCGCGATGAGGCTCACTAGCCGGTGTTGCGCATCCCGGCGGCGACGCCGGCGATGGTAACCATCAGCGCCTGCTCGACGCGGGCGTCCGGCTGTTCCTGCTGGCGCGAGCGGTGCAGCAATTCGGCCTGCAAGACGTTCAGCGGGTCGGTGTAAACGTTGCGCAGCGCGATGGATTCGGCGATCCACGGCAGGTCTTCCATCAGGTGCGCATCGTTGGCGATGGTCAGCACCACCTTGATGTCGCTTTCCAGCTGATCGCGCAGCTGTTGACCCAGCGGCCACAGTGCTTTATCCACCAGGCGCTGATCGTAGTATTCCGCCAGCCACAGGTCGGCTTTGGCGAACACCATTTCCAGCATGGCGATGCGGGTGGAGAAGAACGGCCAGTCGCGACACATCGCTTCCAGCTCCGCCTGTTTGCCGGCTTTCACCGCTTCCTGCAATCCGGCGCCGGCGCCGAGCCAGGCCGGCAGCATCAGGCGGTTCTGCGTCCAGGCGAAGATCCACGGAATGGCGCGCAGGCTCTCTACGCCGCCGTTCGGCTTGCGCTTGGCCGGGCGTGAACCCAGCGGCAGTTTGCCCAGCTCCAGCTCCGGCGTGGCCGCGCGGAAGTAAGGCACAAAGTCCGGGTTTTCACGCACGTAGCCGCGATACATCCGGCAAGAGGTCTCGGACAGATCGTCCATCAGCGCCCGCCATTCTTTCTTCGGTTCCGGCGGCGGCAGCAGGTTGGCCTCGAGGATCGCGCCGGCATACAGCGCCAGGCTGCTGATGGTGACTTCCGGCAGGCCGAACTTGAAGCGGATCATCTCGCCCTGTTCGGTGACGCGCAGGCCGCCCTTCAAGCTGCCCGGCGGCTGAGACAGCAGAGCCGCATGCGCTGGTGCGCCGCCGCGGCCGATGGAGCCGCCGCGGCCGTGGAACAGCGTCAGCGCTACGCCAGCCTTTTCACAGGTTTTGATCAGCGCGTCCTGCGCGCGGTACTGCGCCCAGGAAGCGGCCATCACACCGGCGTCTTTCGCCGAGTCGGAATAGCCGATCATCACCATCTGTTTGCCCTGGATGAAGCCGCGATACCAGTCGATGTTCAGCAACTGGGTCATCACGTCGTCGGCGTTGTTCAGGTCGTCGAGGGTTTCGAACAGCGGGGCGACCGGCAGCGCGAACGGGCAGCCGGCCTCTTTCAGCAGCAGGTGCACCGCCAACACGTCGGAAGGCGTGCGCGCCATCGAAATCACGTAGGCGGCGATCGAACCCTGCGGCGCTTCGGCGATCACCCGGCAGGTTTCCAGCACTTCCTGCGTATCGGCGCTCGGTTGCCATTTCAGCGGCACCAGCGGGCGTTTGGAGTTCAGTTCGCGGATCAGGAACGCCTGCTTATCGGCTTCCGACCAGCTTTCATAATCGCCCAGCCCCAGATAGCGGGTCAGCTCGGCGATGGCTTCGGTATGGCGGGTGCTTTCCTGGCGCACGTCGATACGCACCAGCGGCACGCCGAAGCAGCGCACGCGGCGCAGGGTATCCAGCAGTTGACCATTGGCGATGATGCCCATGCCGCAGGCCTGCAGCGACTGGTAGCAGGCATACAGCGGCTCCCACAACTGCTCGTTGTTCACCAGCAGGTCGTGCGGTTTCAGCACGCGCTCGCCCTTCAGGCGACCTTCCAGATAGGCCTGGGAGCTCATCAGCTGGCTGCGCAGCTGCTTCATGATTTCGCGGTACGGTTCCTGCACTTCGTCACCGCCGGCGCGGGCGCGCAGCTCCGGGGTGCACTCGGTCATCGACAGCTCGGAGACCAGTACCTGAATATCGCGGGTGAACAGGTCGCAGGCTTTCCAGCGGCTGAGCAGCAGCACATGGCGGGTAATTTCGGCGGTGACGTTCGGGTTGCCGTCGCGATCGCCGCCCATCCAGGAAGTGAAGCGCACCGGCACCGCTTCTACCGGCAGGCTGTAATCGATGGAGTTTTCCAGCTGTTCGTTGAATTCGCGCAGGAACGCCGGCACGCCTTCCCACAGGCTGTTTTCCACGACGGCAAAACCCCATTTGGCTTCGTCGATCGGAGAAGGGCGGTGTTTGCGAATTTCATCGGTGTGCCACGACTGGGCTACCAGCTGACGCAGGCGGCGCATGATCTTGTTGCGCTCGTAGTCGGCCAGATCGTTGTGATCGAGCTGGCTGAGGCAGGTGTTGACCTCCACCAGCTTGTGGATCAGGGTGCGGCGGGTGATCTCCGTCGGGTGCGCCGTCAGCACCAGCTCGATGGAGAGTTGCGACACCGCGTGCTGCAGCTCTTTGTCGCTGAGCTTTTTGTCTTTGAGGCGGCTGAACAGTTGAGCCAGCGCTTCCGGATTGCTGGCGGCTTCGCCGTTGGGCGAAATGCTGTGGTACTGCTCGGCGACGTTGGTCAGGTTGAGGAACTGGCTGAAGGCGCGCGCCACCGGCAGCAGCTCGTCGTTGGACAGGTTCTGCAGGGTGGAGAGCAGCTCCTGGCGATGCGCTTCGTTGCCGGCGCGTGAGGATTTGGAAAGCTTACGGATGGTCTCAACGCGATCGAGAATATGCTCGCCCAGCGCTTCTTTGATGGTATCGCCGAGCAATTTGCCGAGCATACTGACATTACTGCGCATTGCCGAATATTGTTCGTTCATATAACCCCTGACCCAGTTCTGTATGATTTTTATCTTGTAAATAAATTTCACGCGTCAGGCGCAGACCGCCTGCCTGATCACATCGCGTTCCTGTCCAATCGTCAATTGACACTATTTTTAGCAAAAAAACATCAAAATCGGCGCATTTTCTGAAATTTAATTACGCCGCGTGGGTTATCAGCGTGGCTTATTTCGCTGCCTTCTACTTATTTTGAGTTAGGGGAAGCATAAAGCATTTCCCCTGCTAAATGTCTGGTTTATTGCTGGCAAAAGTGATTGATCAGCTGGCCCAACAGTTTGCGCGTCGGTTCGATAAACGCGGTGTCGATGTATTCGTCCGGCTGGTGGGCCTGATCGATGGAACCGGGGCCGAGCACCAACGTCGGGCAGACCTGCTGAACGAACGGCGCTTCGGTGCAGTAGTTGACTACCTGCGTGCGGGTGCCCAGCAGTTCCTCGATCACTGCCACCATGCGGTGGTCGGTCGGGCATTCGTAGCCCGGTACCGACGCGTGCAGCTCTTCGATGGTCAGGCGGCCCGGCCAGCGTTGGCTCACCGGCTCCAATGCCTGATGCATCAGTTCGTTGATGTTGTCGAGCGTCATGCCGGGCAGCGGGCGGATATCCAGGTGCAGCTCGCAGCAGGCGCAGATGCGGTTGGCCGCGTCGCCGCCGCTGATATGGCCGAAGTTCATGGTGGGATAAGGCACGGCGAACGCCGGGTTGTTGTAGCGCTCCTGCAGGGTTTTGCGCAGCTCCATCAGGCGGCCGATGGACTCGTGCATCAGATCGATGGCGTTGACGCCGCGTGCCGGATCGCTGGAGTGGCCGGACTGGCCGACGATGCGAATGGCGTTGGCCATGTGGCCCTTGTGTGCGCGCACCGGCTGCAGCGAGGTCGGCTCACCGATGATGGCGAAATCTGGACGAATGGCGGTAGAGGCGGCGAAGTAACGCGCGCCGGCCATCGTCGTTTCTTCATCTGCGGTGGCTAAAATGTACAGCGGCTTGGTCAATTTGCTCGCGTCGATATCGCGCACCGCATCCAGAATAAAGGCGAAGAAGCCTTTCATGTCGGCGGTGCCTAGCCCGTAGAGCTTGTTGTCGTGCTCGGTCAGGGTGAAGGGATCGCGCGTCCAGCGGCCTTCGTCGTAAGGCACCGTATCGGTGTGGCCGGCCAGCAACAGGCCACCGCTGCCTTCGCCGATGCTGGCCAGCAGGTTGAATTTGTGGCGCGACTCCGGCACCGGCTGTACGTCGACGCGAAAGCCCAGGTCGGCAAACCATCCGGCCAGCAAGTTGATTAACGCCTCATTGCTCTGATCGAGGCCGGCATCGGTGGCGCTGATTGACGGAGTGGCGATCAACGCCCGGTACAGCTCAATAAATGGAGGTAATTTCATCTTCACTGTTGACAGCCTTTGGTTAGGATAGTATCAATATTCATGCATTTATTTTGAATAAAAATACAGTAAGCCGACGCGTAAGGGAACCCGATACCCGGATGTTTATAAAAGCATCAACGCCTGGCTCCGTGGGTGAACGGCGCAACAACGCTGGCTAGCCCTGTTACCTGGATCGCAAGCTACCGCACGTCAGTTTAGAAGGTGAAAGGCCACATGTTGAATACGCTGATCGTTGGTGCCAGCGGTTACGCCGGAGCGGAGCTCACGGCTTACCTGAATCGCCACCCACACATGAACATAACCGCTTTAGCGGTTTCAGCGCAAAGTGCAGATGCAGGAAAGTTGCTTTCCGATCTCCATCCCCAGTTGAAAGGCATCGTCGATCTGCCGCTGCAACCGTTGACCGACGTTGCCAAGGCGGCGCAGGGCATCGACGTGGTGTTCCTCGCCACCGCCCATGAAGTCAGCCACGATATCGCACCGGCCTTCCTGGCGGCGGGCTGCGTGGTGTTCGATCTGTCCGGCGCCTTCCGCGTGCAGGACGCCGGTTTTTATAGCCAGTACTACGGTTTCGAGCATCAGCATGGCGCCCTGCTGGAGCAGGCGGTGTACGGCCTGGCGGAGTGGCAGAGCGACAAGATCAAACAGGCGCAGCTGATCGCGGTGCCGGGCTGTTACCCGACGGCGGCGCAGCTGGCGCTGAAACCGCTGATCGAAAAACAGTTGCTGAATCTGGATCAGTGGCCGGTGATCAACGCCACCAGCGGCGTTAGCGGCGCCGGTCGCAAGGCCAGCATGACCACCAGCTTCTGCGAAGTGAGCCTGCAGCCGTACGGTATTTTCACTCACCGGCACCAGCCGGAGATCGCCGCGCACCTGGGCGTGCCGGTTATCTTTACGCCGCACCTGGGCAACTTCCCGCGCGGCATCCTTGAAACCATCACCTGCCGCCTGAAAGCCGGCGTGACCGCGCAGGACGTCGCGGCCGCCTATCATGCCGCCTATGACGACAAGCCGCTGGTGCGGTTGTACGACCAGGGCGTGCCGGCGCTGAAAGCGGTGGTGGGGTTGCCGTTCTGCGATATCGGTTTTGCGGTGCAGGGCGAGCATCTGATCGCCGTCGCGGTGGAAGACAACCTGCTGAAAGGCGCGGCGGCGCAGGCGGTGCAATGCCTGAATATCCGTTTCGGCTTCCCGGAAACCCAGTCACTCCTTTAAACCAGCGTGAGTAAACAGCAATGAACCCGTTAATTATCAAGTTAGGTGGCGTGTTATTAGACAGTGAAGAAGCGCTGGAGCGTCTGTTTACCGCGCTGGACAGCTACCGCCAGCAGCATCAGCGTCCGCTGGTGATCGTGCACGGCGGCGGCTGCGTGGTGGACGAACTGATGAAGCAGCTCGCTTTGCCGGTGGTGAAAAAGAACGGACTGCGGGTTACGCCGGCCGATCAGATCGACATCATCACCGGCGCGCTGGCCGGCACCGCCAACAAAACGCTGCTGGCGTGGGCGATTAAACATCAAATCAACGCCGTCGGCCTGAGCCTGGCGGACGGCGGCAGCGCGGTCGTGACCCCGCTCGATCCGGCATTGGGCCACGTCGGCAACGCGCAGCCCGGTTCGCCCGCGCTGCTCAATACCCTGCTGGGCGCCGGCTACCTGCCGGTTATCAGCTCCATCGGCATCACCGCCGAAGGGCAGTTAATGAACGTGAACGCCGATCAGGCGGCGACGGCGCTGGCGGCGACGCTGGGGGCGGACCTGATCCTGCTGTCGGACGTCAGCGGCATCCTCGACGGCAAGGGGCAACGCATTGCGGAAATGACGGCGCAAAAAGCGGAACAACTGATCGCGCAAGGCATCATCACCGATGGTATGGTGGTGAAGGTGAATGCGGCGCTCGACGCCGCCCGCACCCTCGGCCGCCCGGTGGATATCGCCAGCTGGCGCCATGCCGATCAGCTTCCTGCTTTGTTTAACGGCGTGTCGATTGGCACCCGGATCCTCGCTTAATTTTAGAATTAGAAAGGAATAGATCATGCAAAACCAAGGCATCAAAAAAATCGTTCTGGCGTACTCCGGCGGCCTGGATACCTCGGCCATCATTCCATGGCTGAAAGAGAACTACGGCGGCTGTGAAGTGGTGGCGTTCGTGGCGGACATCGGCCAGGAGCGCAGCGATCTGGAAGGCGTGGAGCAAAAAGCCCTGCAGTCCGGTGCCTCTGAATGTCACGTGGTCGATCTGCGTGAAGAATTTATCCGCGATTACGTTTATCCGGTGCTACAGACCGGCGCCCTGTACGAGGGCAGCTACCTGCTGGGTACCTCGATGGCGCGGCCGATCATCGCCAAGGCGCAGGTCGAGCTGGCGTTGAAAGTGGGCGCCGATGCGCTGTGCCACGGCGCGACCGGCAAAGGCAACGACCAGGTGCGTTTCGAGACCACCTACACCGCGCTGGCGCCGCAGCTGAAAGTGGTGGCGCCGTGGCGCGAGTGGAACCTGCGTTCCCGTGAAGCGCTGCTGGATTACCTGAAAGAGCGCAACATCCCGACCACCGCGTCGCTGGAGAAAATCTACAGCCGCGATGAGAACGCCTGGCACATCTCCACCGAAGGCGGCGTGCTGGAAAGCCCGTGGAATGCGCCGAACAAAGATTGTTGGGTATGGACCGTCGATCCGCAGGAAGCGCCGGATCAGCCTGAGCAGGTGACCGTCACCGTTGAGAAAGGCCGCGTCGTGGCGGTTAACGGGAAAGCGCTGTCGCCGTACCAGTGCCTGGAAACCTTGAACGCGCTGGGCGCCAAACACGGCGTCGGCCGGATCGACATCGTGGAAAACCGCCTGGTGGGCATCAAATCCCGCGGCTGTTATGAAACCCCAGGGGGCACCATCATGGTGGCGGCGCTGCGCGCCGTCGAGCAGCTGGTGCTGGATCGCGACAGCTTCAAATGGCGCGAGCAGCTGGGCCTGGAGATGTCCTATGTGGTGTACGACGGCCGTTGGTTCGCGCCGCTGCGCCGCTCGCTGCAGGCCTCTGCCGAAGCATTGGCTGAAGAGGTGAACGGTGACGTGGTGCTGCAGCTGTACAAAGGCCAGGTGACGGCGACCCAGAAAAAATCCGCCAACAGCCTGTACTCCGAAGAGTTCGCCACCTTCGGCGAAGACGAAGTTTACGATCACAGCCACGCGGGCGGCTTTATCCGCCTGTTCTCTCTGTCTTCACGCATCCGCGCGTTGAACGAGAAAAAGAATAAATAACCGATTGGCGTGACTCTGCAAGGGCGCAGCATGCTGCGCCCTTTCGCATAAAAATTCAGGAGTAAAGGTATGGCACTTTGGGGCGGACGGTTCACTCAGGCGGCGGATCAGCGGTTCAAGCAACTCAATGATTCGCTGCGGTTCGATTATCGCCTGGCGGAGCAGGATATCGTGGGCTCGGTGGCCTGGTCGAAGGCGCTGGTGACCGTTAACGTGTTGACGGCAACGGAGCAACAGCAGCTGGAGCAGGCGCTGAATGCCTTGCTGGCGGAAGTCCAGGCCGATCCTTTGGCGATCGTCCAAAGCGATGCCGAAGACATCCACAGCTGGGTGGAGCAGAAGCTGATCGAGAAGGTCGGCGATTTGGGCAAGAAGCTGCACACTGGCCGCAGCCGCAACGATCAGGTCGCGACCGATCTGAAGCTGTGGTGCAAACAGCAGATCGGCGATCTGCATCAGGCGATCGTCCAGCTGCAGCAGGCGCTGGTGGAGACCGCCGAAGCCAATCAGGATGCGGTGATGCCGGGGTATACCCACCTGCAACGCGCGCAGCCGGTGACTTTCGCGCACTGGTGCCTGGCCTATGTCGAGATGCTGGCGCGCGATGAGAGCCGACTGCAGGATACCCTGAAACGGCTGGACGTCAGCCCGCTGGGCAGCGGCGCGCTGGCCGGCACTGCGTATCCTATCGATCGCGAGCAACTGGCCGGCTGGCTGGGCTTCGCCTCGGCGACCCGCAACAGCCTGGACAGCGTATCCGATCGCGATCACGTGCTGGAGTTGCTGTCCAACGCCGCCATCAGCATGGTGCACCTGTCGCGCTTCGCCGAAGATCTGATCTTCTTCAACAGCGGCGAAGCGGCGTTTGTCGAGCTGTCTGACCGCGTGACCTCCGGCTCTTCGCTGATGCCGCAGAAGAAAAACCCGGACGCGCTGGAGCTGATCCGCGGCAAGTGCGGCCGCGTACAGGGCGCGCTGACCGGCATGATGATGACGCTGAAAGGCCTGCCGCTGGCGTACAACAAAGACATGCAGGAAGACAAAGAAGGGCTGTTCGACGCGCTCGACACCTGGATGGACTGCCTGCAGATGGCGGCGCTGGTGCTGGACGGCATTCAGGTGAAGCGCCCGCGCTGTCAGGAAGCGGCGGAGCAGGGCTATGCCAACGCCACCGAGCTGGCGGATTACCTGGTCGCCAAGGGCGTGCCGTTCCGCGAAGCGCACCATATCGTCGGTGAGGCGGTGGTAGAGGCGATTCGCCAGGGCAAACCGCTGGAAGCGCTGCCGCTGGCGGATTTGCAGCAGTTCAGCGCGACGATTGGCGACGACGTCTATCCGATCCTGGCGTTGCAATCTTGCCTGGACAAACGTGCGGCCAAAGGCGGCGTCGCGCCGCAGCAGGTGGCCGCGGCAATCGCCGCAGCGAAACAGCGTTTAGCTTGAGGACGATAAGGGCGGCCTGGTGCCGCCCTTGCACCTCTACCCCGCCAGGCGTGCGCACAGATAACGGTTCAGGCTCACGCCTTCCTCCATCGCGCCGATCGCCAGCCGGCGATGCTGTTCCGGCGTCATGCGTAACACTAGTTTTCCGCTGAAGTTCTTTTCCGCCAGCGCCTGCGGCGGCGTTTCACCTTGCGCCAGCATGTCGGCGATCGTTTCGCTCACGACTTTTTCGATACCCTCCAGTGCGCCGGTACGCGTGGCGGCCAGCCAGGACAGCGAGGGGAATTCGGCGCACAGCCCGACATATTCACGATCTTCCGCTGACCAGGTGATGCGATAGGTATAGTGTTCATGCTTTTCCATGTTCTTCCTCCATTCTGGCCAGTGCGGCGATGACCTGCTTAACCTGATATGCCTTGGCCGCGCCGTTGTTGCCGCGTTGGATATTGATGCGCGGATCGCCTGGCCAGGGCATGCGATAAACGTGATGGCTGCTACCGTTTATGCGCGGCGGCCCAAACCATCGCACGCAGACTTTCGCTAACTCGGCGAATTTGATGCTGTTCTGCCGCTGTTGCAAATCAGCGATGTCATCCCTGATCTCGTTCATGCCGCCTCCATTTTAGTATCGTTATTGGTATCACTTCAATGCCAAAGCATAAAAAATGAGCGCGGGCGGGCCGTGAGGCAAGCGGAGGGAGGAAATTGTGGAAAGTGCTGCGCAAAAAAACCGGGCCTGAAGGCCCGGTGGATATAAACGGAGAATAAGAGGTTACTCACCCGGACAGCGCTGGCAGCGCTCGATTTCGGCCGTGCCGAGTTTGAGCTTCGCCTGCAGATCGCGCAGCGCGGTGCGCAAGCCTTCTTCGATCACCGGATGATAGAACGGCATGTCCAGCATCTGATCGACGGTCACCTGCTGTTGGTGCGCCCAGGCTAACAGGTGCGCAATGTGTTCGGCGTCGGGGCCGATCATTTCCGCGCCGAGGAAACGGCCGGTGCCTTGCTCGCCGTAGACGTGCAAAATGCCCTTATTGCGCAGCATCACCCGCGAGCGGCCCTGATTCTCAAACGAGACTTTGCCCACTTCAAAGCAGCCGCAGGCGCTGAACTTCTCGCTCAGCTCGCGGAAAGTCGAGCCGACCATGGCGATCTGCGGATCGGAGAACACCACCGAAATCGCGCTGCGGCGCAGACCTGGATTGATCTCCGGGAAGCTGCCGGCGTTGGCGCCGGCGATGCGCGCCTGATCGCTGGCCTCGTGCAACAGCGGCAGCTGGTTGCTGGCGTCGCCGGCGATAAAGATATGCGGCACGCTGGTTTGCATCGTCAGGCGGTCGGCCAGCGGCACGCCTCGAGCGTCGAGCTGCAGGTCGGTGTTTTCGAGACCCAGCCGATCGACGTTGGGGCGGCGGCCGGTGGCGGCCAGCACGTAGTCCACCAGGATCTCCTGCGACTGGCCCTGCAGATCCTGATAGCGGATAAATACGCGGTCGCCTTCGCGCTGCATCATCTCCACTTTCACGTCGGCGTCGAGGTAGAACTCTTCTCCCAACGCCTTCGCAGCGTAATCGCGCACGGCGCTGTCGGTCAGCGGCCCGACGGCGCCGCCGATGCCGAAGACCTTGGTGTCGACGCCGAGGCGGTGCAGCGCTTGCCCCAGCTCCAGCCCGATGACGCCGGGGCCGAATACCGCCACGGACTGCGGCAAGTCATCCCAGTTGAACAGATCGTCGTTGACGATCAGGCGATCGCCCAGTTCGTTCCACGGCGCCGGCCAGCTGGGGCGAGAGCCGGTGGCGATCACGATGCGCTGCGCCACGATGCGCGTATGGTCATCGACCTGCAGCGTGTTGTCGTCGATAAAGCGGGCATAGCCCTGAATTTTGTCGGCGGCCGGGATCTCGTCCACGCCTTCCAGCACGAAGCCGACGAAACGATCGCGTTCGCGTTTGACGCGCGCCATCACCTCGCGTCCGTCGATACGCGTTTTGCCGGTTGGGTGCACGCCAAAGCCCGGCGCACGTTCGATTTGATGCACCGCTTCGGCGGCGGCGATCAATAATTTGGATGGCATGCAGCCAACGCGCGCACAGGTGGTGCCGTAAGGCCCGCCTTCAATCATCACCACGCTGGGGGTAGACAGTTTGGCCGCGCGATAGGCGCCGAGCCCTGCGGTGCCGCCGCCGATGACCGCAACATCAACGTTCAACAGTTTCATATCCGCTCCTGAAAGGTAAAAAAAGGGCGGGCCGTAGCCCGCCAAAGTTCACGTTGGCTTTGTTATTACTTATTAAGCTGACAGGAAAGTTTCCAGATCGTCGCTGCCGCCAATGTGACGGCCGCCGATGAACACCTGCGGCACCGTGGCGCGGCCGCTGACGGCGCGCAGGCTAACGGTGGTGGCGTCTTTGCCCAGGACGATCTCTTCATACTGAATGCCGCGCTCTTGCAGCATCTGTTTGGCTTTGGCGCAGAATGGGCAACCCGGTTTGGTGAACAGGGAGACCGATTCCTGCACTTTGAATTCCGGCGCCAGGTATTTCAGCATGGTGTCGGCGTCGGACACTTCAAACGGGTCGCCCGGCTTGTTCGGCTCGACGAACATTTTCTCGACCACGCCGTTGCGCACCAGCATCGAGTAGCGCCATGAACGAGGGCCAAAGCCCAGGTCCGCTTTCTCGACCAGCATGTTCATGCCTTTGGTGAATTCACCGTTGCCGTCCGGCACGAAGGTGATGTTTTCCGCATGTTGGTCGGCTTTCCAGGCGTTCATCACGAAGGTGTCGTTCACGGAGACGCAAAGAATGCTGTCGACGCCGTGCTGCTTGAATACGCTGGACAGTTCGTTGTAGCGCGGCAGGTGGCTCGAAGAACAGGTCGGCGTGAACGCGCCCGGCAGCGAGAAAACAATGACGGTTTTGTTTTTGAACAGGTCATCAGTGGTCACATCAATCCATTGGTCGCCCTGACGGGTGTGGAAAGTAACCTGAGGAACTTTCTTGCCTTCTTGACTGGTAAACATTGATTAACCCCTTAATTAGGAAAAGTAATTTTTAGCATTTAGCGCGATATCGCTTCGTTGGGACACATTATTGTCGCTGGGGCTTGATAGATCTAATCGCTCATTGCTATCTTATCTATCGCCATGAGCTATCATGGAATGGAGGGAAACAATGAATATTCGTGATTTAGAGTATCTGGTCGCCTTGGCCGAGCACCGGCACTTCCGCCGCGCGGCCGATTCATGCCATGTAAGCCAACCCACGCTGAGCGGGCAGATCCGCAAGCTGGAAGACGAGTTGGGCGTCATGCTGCTCGAACGCACCAGCCGCAAGGTACTGTTCACCCAGGCGGGCCTGTTGCTGGTGGAGCAGGCGCGTACCGTGCTGCGCGAAGTGAAAGTGTTGAAGGAGATGGCCAGCCAGCAGGGCGAGGCCATGTCCGGGCCGCTGCACATCGGTCTGATCCCGACCGTGGGGCCTTATCTGCTGCCGCAGATCATCCCGACGCTGCACAAAACCTTCCCGAAACTGGAAATGTACCTGCACGAAGCGCAAACCCACCAACTGCTGGCGCAACTCGACAGCGGCAAGCTGGACTGCGCCATTCTGGCGCTGGTGAAGGAAACCGAGGCGTTTATCGAAGTGCCTCTGTTCGATGAACCGATGAAGCTGGCGGTGTATTCCGATCACCCGTGGGCGCAGCGCGAGCGCGTGGCGATGCCGGATTTGGCGGGAGAAAAGCTGCTGATGCTGGAAGATGGCCACTGCCTGCGCGATCAGGCGATGGGCTTCTGCTTCCAGGCGGGCGCGGACGAGGATACCCACTTCCGCGCCACCAGTCTGGAAACGCTGCGCAATATGGTCGCGGCCGGCAGCGGCATTACCCTGCTGCCGTCCCTGGCGGTGCCGCCGCAGCGCGAGCGCGATGGCGTCTGCTATCTGGATTGCTACAAGCCGGAGCCGAAGCGCACCATCGCGTTGGTGTATCGCCCCGGTTCCCCACTGCGCAGCCGTTATGAGCAGTTGGCCGAAGCGATCCGCGAGCACATGCAGGGCTACATCGACAACGCGTTAAAACAGGCGGTTTAAGCCGTTAAGCGCTGCCACCCGGTAGGCTTCGGCCATGGTCGGATAGTTGAAGGTCGTATTAACGAAATACTCGATAGTATTGCCTTCACCTTTCTGTTCCATGATCGCCTGACCGATGTGGATGATCTCCGCCGCACGTTCGCCGAAGCAGTGGATCCCGAGGATCTGCAGGGTGTCGCGATGGAACAGGATCTTCAGGCTGCCGACGTTCATCCCGGCTATCTGCGCGCGCGCCAGATGTTTGAACTGGGCGCGGCCCACTTCATACGGCACCTTCATCGCCGTCAGTTCCTGCTCGGTTTTGCCGACGGAGCTGATTTCCGGAATGGTGTAGATGCCGGTCGGGATATCTTCGATTAAGTGACCGCTGGCTTCACCGGAGGCGATCGCCTGCGCGGCGATGCGGCCCTGATCGTAGGCGGCGGAAGCCAGACTCGGATAGCCGATGACGTCACCGACCGCATAAATGTGCGACAGCGCGGTTTGATACATGCTGTTCACTTTCAGCAGCCCGCGGCTGTCCGACTCCAGGCCGACGTTCTCCAACCCTAACGAATCGGTGTTACCGGTACGGCCGTTGGCGTACAGCAGGCAGTCCGCTTTCACCTTCTTGCCGGACTTCAGGTGCACGATCACGCCGTCTTCGGTGCCTTCGATCTTCTCGAATTCTTCGTTGTGGCGGATCACCACGCCGTTGTTCCAGAAGTGGTAAGAGAGCGAATCCGACATCTCCTGATCGAGGAACGCCAGCAGACGATCGCGGGTGTTGATCAGATCGACCTTGACGTTCAGGCCGCGGAAGATGGACGCATACTCGCAGCCGATCACCCCGGCGCCGTAAATGATCACGTGGCGTGGCTCATGGCTCAGCTCGAGAATGGAATCGCTGTCGTAGATGCGCGGATGGTTGAAATCGACGCTGGCCGGATGGTAAGGACGCGAGCCGCAGGCGATCACGATGTGATCGGCGCGGATGGTGTCCTGGGTGCCGTCCATGTAGCTGACGCTGACGGTGTTGGCGTCGATGAAGCGCGCGTCGCCGGCGAACAGTTTGCACTGGTTCCGCTCATAGAACCCTTGGCGCATTCGGGTCTGCTGGCTGATGACGTTATCGGCGTGGCGTAAAATGTCAGGGAAGGTCGCGCTGAGCGTGCGCGAGTTGTTGTAAAGCGGGTTCTGGTTGAATTCGATAATGCGGCTGACGGCGTGGCGGAGGGCTTTGGAAGGGATGGTGCCCCAGTGGGTACATCCGCCGCCTACGTTATTGTACCGTTCGATAACGGCCACGCGGGCGCCTTGTTTCACCAGCCCCATGGCGGCACCTTCACCACCAGGGCCCGAGCCAATCACAATGGCATCAAATTGATAGTGCTGTTGCATGTAGGAGAGACCTGTTTTTTTATACAAGATTACAACGGTATCTTAACATCATAGCGCTGCTCACCCAATCACCATTAGGCTTTTTGAGTCAAAGCACAATCGGCTCAGGGCGGAAGTGTGATAGAGCGCGTTAGTATAAATGCTGTTGCAATAAAATTTGCTATATTGCCGAGTCTAGGGCGTTAGACTGAGAAAATGGAACCTATCCGGATATGCATATGGGCGTCAGAGCACAACAAAAAGAACGGACTCGTCGTTCCCTGATCGAAGCCGCTTTCAGCCAGCTGAGCGCCGAACGCAGCTTCGCCAGCCTGAGCCTGCGGGAAGTTTCACGCGAGGCGGGCATTGCGCCCACGTCGTTTTATCGCCATTTCCGCGATGTGGACGAGCTGGGGCTGACCATGGTGGACGAAAGCGGCCTGATGCTGCGTCAGTTGATGCGCCAGGCGCGCCAACGCATCGCCAAGGGCGGCAGCGTAATCCGCAC
Organism: Serratia sp. NGAS9; assembly: GCF_009905295.1. NCBI lineage: Bacteria > Pseudomonadati > Pseudomonadota > Gammaproteobacteria > Enterobacterales > Yersiniaceae > Serratia > Serratia sp. NGAS9. The sequence continues at coordinate 4,986,095 of NZ_CP047605.1, read as the reverse complement.
CTCGGTGTCCACCTTTATGGAATTTATCGGCAACAACCCGAACGCCTTCCGCCTGCTGCTGCGTGAGCGCTCCGGCACGTCGGCGGCATTCCGTGCGGCAGTGGCGCGCGAGATCCAGCATTTCATCGCTGAACTGGCGGACTACCTCGAATTGGAAAACCACATGCCGCGCAGTTTTACCGAAGCGCAGGCGGAAGCGATGGTCACCATCGTGTTCAGCGCCGGCGCGGAAGCGCTGGATATCGACGTCGAGCAGCGGCAGCAGCTGGAAGAACGGCTGGTGCTGCAGCTACGGATGATCTCCAAAGGGGCGTATTACTGGTATCGTCGCGAACAAGAAAAAGCTTCTGTGTCCCACGTATAAAAAAGGTAAAAAATGATGGAAAAACCAGGCCGTGAAAATGGCACCTTACTGCTGGCGTTAATTGCCGGCCTTTCGATCAACGGTTCCTTTGCCGCGCTGTTCAGCTCGGTGGTGCCGTTTTCGATCTTCCCGCTGATCGCGTTGGTGCTGGCGGTGTACTGCCTGCATCAGCGTTACCTGAACCGCGCCATGCCGGACGGCATGCCGAAGCTGGCGGCGGCCTGTTTCCTGCTGGGGCTGCTGCTGTACAGCGCCATCGTGCGCGCCGAATATCCGCAGATCGGCTCCAACTTCCTGCCGTCGGTGATCTGCGTGGCGCTGGTGCTGTGGATCGGGATGAAACTGAAGGCGCGCAAGGCGCCGGATGCGCCGACTCAAGAATCGTAATGAAACGGGGCGCCATCATGGCGCCCCTGTCGTATCAGCGATGCTTTTCCAGCAACACACCGCATTCCATGTGATGGGTATACGGGAACTGATCGAACAGCGCCAGGCGGCTGACCCGGTGGGTGGCCTGCAGCGTTTCCAGGTTGGCGCACAGCGTTTCCGGGTTGCATGAGATATAGAGAATGCGCGGGTAGGCCTGCACCATCTTCACCGTTTCCTCGTCCAGCCCGCTGCGCGGCGGATCGACGAAAATCGTCTCGCAGTTGTAACCACTCAGATCGATGCCTTTCAACCGGTTGAATTCGCGTACTCCGTTCATCGCCTGAGTGAAGTCTTCTGCCGCCATGCGGATGATTTGCACATTGTCGATATGGTTGGCGGCGATGTTGTACTGCGCCGCCGCCACCGACGGCTTGGCGATCTCGGTCGCCAGCACGCGCTCGAAATTGCGCGCCAGCGCCAGCGAGAAGTTGCCATTGCCACAGTACAGCTCCAGCAAATCGCCTTTGGAACCGGCGGTGACCGCCAACGCCCACTCCAGCATCTGCACGTTCATGGCCGCATTGGGCTGAGTGAAGCTGTTTTCCACCTGACGATAGATCATGTCGCGGCCGGCGACCGGCAGCACTTCGTCAACATAATCCTGGTCGAGCATGATCTTGGTCTTCGACGCCCGGCCGATCAGCTGCAGGTCGAAACCCTGAGCGCGCAGATCGTCACGCAACTGCTCGGCGCGCCGTTGCCAAACGTCATCCAGCTTGCGGTGGTACAGCAGCGAGGCGATGATTTTGCCGCTTTGCGTCGACAGATAATCGATCTGGAACAGCTTGTGACGCAGGATCGGTTCCGGTTTCAGCGCGGCGATCAGGGCGGTCATCAGGCGGTTGATCAGCTCGCTGGCCGCCGGGAACTGGTCGACGCGAATACGCTGCTTGGTCTGCTGATCGAACATGATGTGATACATGTCGTCCGCGTCGTGCCAGATGCGGAATTCGGCGCGCATGCGGTAGTGGTCGACTGGCGAGCGGAACACTTCCGGCTCGGGCGCCGCGAACGGTGACATCAACGTCTTCAGGCGGGCGACTTTCTCCGCCAGTTGGTCATCGTAACGTTCAATAGGCAAATTCTCGGGCGTCATGTGTGTCTTCTCGTCAGGCAAATTTGATCAGCGGGGATTGTAGGGAATCAGCCCGTGAAGTCCAGTTTTGTCGCGTTTATTATTTGTAACATTAGTAGCAGTCTAGACATCTATTTTCATTGATCGTAGCATTGCCGTCCGGCCTCAAGCAGCGAGTGAAAAGGGAATCCGGTGTGAATCCGGAGCTGACGCGCAGCGGTAAGGGGAAGTCACGGCGATAGCGTTTCGACGCAGACACTGTCCACTGCAGGATGGGAAGTCATCGCCCGTTGCTGGTCGCGCCCCGCGGCCCGCAAATCCCAAGCCCGAAGACCTGCCGGTGTTACGTCGCAATGTCCGTGGCCGTCGCGAACTACCGGCCATGATCCTGCGGCATCCGCCAATTAAGTTTGGATGCTTTTCTCATGACAATTACAAAAAATACGCTGCTGGCGGTGGTCTCCTCCGTCACGGCTTTTTCTGGATGGGCGCAAGACAACACCACAGCCACGTATGGCGATAACCTGGTGGTGACCGCCAACCGTTTCCCGCAGCCGGTTTCTTCCGTGCTGGCGTCGACCTCCGTCGTCACCCGCAACGATATCGATCGCTGGCAGGCCAAGAGCCTGACCGACGTGATGCGCCGTTTGCCAGGCGTGGACGTTGGCCAAAACGGTGGATTGGGACAAAAGAGCTCGCTGTTTATTCGCGGCACCAATTCCAGCCATGTGCTGGTGTTAATTGACGGTATTCGCCTTAATCAGGCGGGCGTCAGCGGCTCTTCCGATCTCAGCCAAATCCCGATTTCGCTGGTGCAGAAAGTCGAATACATTCGCGGCCCGCGCTCGGCGGTGTACGGTTCCGACGCCATCGGCGGCGTGGTCAACATCATCACCACGCGTGAAAAGAACGGCACGACGCTGGCTGCCGGCGTCGGCTCCAACGGCTATCAATCCTATGACGCGTCGACCCAACAACAACTGGGTGACAGCACCGTGGCGACGGTGGCGGGGAATTACACCTATACCAAAGGGTATGACGTGGTGGCTGAAGGTAATACCAGTATTCCTCAGCCCGATCGCGACGGCTTTATGAGCAAATTGCTCTACGGCGCATTGCAGCACCAATTTAACGAGCAAATCAGCGGTTTTGTGCGTGGTTATGGTTACGATAATCGTACAGGCTACGATGGATTCTATTCTTACGATAAAGACTTCAATATTACCGGTCTGCCCGATACCCGTAAGCTGTACAGCCAAACATGGGACACGGGGTTGCGCTATCAGGAAGGGATTTACGCCACGCAGCTAGTGGGGAGTTACAGCCACAGCAAAGACTACAATTACGATCCGCGCAAAGGCCAGTATGCGATCTCCTCCAGTTTGGATGATTCGGAACAGTACAATCTGCAGTGGGGCAACACGTTCAAGGTTGCCCAAGGCACCATTAGTGCGGGCGCAGATTGGCAGGATCAACAAATCAAACCGGGTACCGCGTCCGTCAGCAGCGAGAGAAGCCAGCGCAATACTGGCATCTATCTGACTGGGCAACAGTTGGTGGGACCGGTGACGCTGGAGGCTGCTGCGCGTGGCGACGACAACTCGGAGTTCGGTTGGCACGGCACCTGGCAAACCAGTGCAGCCTGGGAATTCATCGAGGGGTATCGTTTCATTGCCTCTTACGGTACCGCGTTCAAAGCGCCAAACATGAACCAGTTGTTTAGTACCACTTACGGCAACAATAATTTGAAACCGGAAGAAAGCAAGCAATGGGAAGGCGGTTTTGAAGGCTTGACCGGGCCTGTGACCTGGCGTATTTCCGGTTATCGCAATGACATTGATAATCTTATCGACAGCGATCCGGTGAGTTACCGCTATTATAATATCGGTAAGGCGACCATTAAAGGTGTAGAGGCCACGGCTTCTTTTGAAACCGGCCCGCTGACGCATCAGATTGGTTACGATTATGTCGACCCGCGCAATGCTAAAACCAACGAAGTGCTGCTGCGCCGCGCTAAACAGCAGGTGAAATACGAGCTGGATTGGCAACTGTACGACTTTGATTGGGCAGTAACCTATCAATACCTGGGTGAGCGCTACGACAAGGATTATGGCGTTTATCCTAGCCCGACGGTTAAACTCGGCGGCGTGAGCCTGTGGGATCTCGCAGTTTCGTATCCGGTCACATCTCATCTGACAGTTCGTGGTAGAATTGCCAACCTGTTTGATAAAGATTATGAGACGGCCTATGGCTACGCTACTCCAGGAAGAGAATACTACCTCACTGGAAGCTATACCTTCTAACAGCACCGCCACACCTCGCCCGACGGTGCTGGTTTTCGATTCCGGCGTCGGCGGGCTGTCGGTGTATCAGGAGATTCGGCAGTTGCTGCCGGATCTCCACTATATATACGCTTTCGACAACGTGGCGTTCCCCTACGGCGAGAAGTCCGAAGAGTTTATCGTTGAGCGCGTGCTGGAAATTGTCGGCGCGGTACAGCAACGTCATCCTCTGGCGATTGTCGTCATTGCCTGCAACACCGCCAGCACCGTTTCCTTGCCGGCCTTGCGCGAGCGTTTCAGTTTCCCTGTCGTGGGCGTGGTGCCCGCCATCAAACCGGCGGCCCGTCTTACCGTTAATGGCATTGTCGGCCTGTTGGCGACCCGCGGTACCGTACAGCGCAGCTACACCCACGAACTGATTTCCCGTTTCGCCACCGACTGCAAGATTGAACTGCTGGGCTCTTCAGAGCTGGTGGAGCTGGCGGAGGCCAAGCTCCATGGCGAAGCCGTGCCGCTGCCGGTGCTGAAGAAGATCCTGCATCCGTGGCTGAGCATGCGCGAGCCGCCGGATACCGTCGTGCTGGGCTGCACCCATTTCCCTCTATTAGCTGAAGAGTTGATGCAGGTGTTGCCGGAAGGCACCCGGCTGGTGGATTCCGGCGCGGCGATTGCCCGCCGCACCGCCTGGCTCATCTCAACGCAGGAAAATCTGGTCTCGAGCCAGGAAGAGAATCTGGCGTATTGCATGGCGTTAAATGAAGATACTGACGCTTTATTGCCCGTTTTGCAGGGTTATGGCTTTAAATCGTTGAAAAAACTGCCGCTTTAACGGTGTTTTGGTTAAACATTCAACGGTCGGAAAAAATATTGAAAATAGGGGTTGCGGCCTGCCGAGAACTCCCTATAATGCGCCTCCACTGACCGGGAACAACGACTGACAAGCCGCCGGGTCAGCGAGAAGAAAGCGAAATAAACGCTTGACTCTCAGGGCGAAAAGCGTAATATACGCAGCCCGCGCCGATGAGTTTCTCGGCACTGCTCTTTAACAATTTATCAGACAATCTGTGTGGGCACTCCACAAGACGATATCCAGCATCTTCGGATGCAAAAAAATATCAAGTCTTGAAGAGTGACTAACTGAAGTAAAATTCATGCAGTAAATCTTTGAGCATCGCTTCTCGAGTGGAAGCAAATCAAGCTTTTAATTGAAGAGTTTGATCATGGCTCAGATTGAACGCTGGCGGCAGGCTTAACACATGCAAGTCGAGCGGTAGCACAGGGGAGCTTGCTCCCTGGGTGACGAGCGGCGGACGGGTGAGTAATGTCTGGGAAACTGCCTGATGGAGGGGGATAACTACTGGAAACGGTAGCTAATACCGCATAACGTCGCAAGACCAAAGAGGGGGACCTTCGGGCCTCTTGCCATCAGATGTGCCCAGATGGGATTAGCTAGTAGGTGGGGTAATGGCTCACCTAGGCGACGATCCCTAGCTGGTCTGAGAGGATGACCAGCCACACTGGAACTGAGACACGGTCCAGACTCCTACGGGAGGCAGCAGTGGGGAATATTGCACAATGGGCGCAAGCCTGATGCAGCCATGCCGCGTGTGTGAAGAAGGCCTTCGGGTTGTAAAGCACTTTCAGCGAGGAGGAAGGTGGTGAACTTAATACGTTCATCAATTGACGTTACTCGCAGAAGAAGCACCGGCTAACTCCGTGCCAGCAGCCGCGGTAATACGGAGGGTGCAAGCGTTAATCGGAATTACTGGGCGTAAAGCGCACGCAGGCGGTTTGTTAAGTCAGATGTGAAATCCCCGGGCTCAACCTGGGAACTGCATTTGAAACTGGCAAGCTAGAGTCTCGTAGAGGGGGGTAGAATTCCAGGTGTAGCGGTGAAATGCGTAGAGATCTGGAGGAATACCGGTGGCGAAGGCGGCCCCCTGGACGAAGACTGACGCTCAGGTGCGAAAGCGTGGGGAGCAAACAGGATTAGATACCCTGGTAGTCCACGCTGTAAACGATGTCGATTTGGAGGTTGTGCCCTTGAGGCGTGGCTTCCGGAGCTAACGCGTTAAATCGACCGCCTGGGGAGTACGGCCGCAAGGTTAAAACTCAAATGAATTGACGGGGGCCCGCACAAGCGGTGGAGCATGTGGTTTAATTCGATGCAACGCGAAGAACCTTACCTACTCTTGACATCCAGAGAACTTAGCAGAGATGCTTTGGTGCCTTCGGGAACTCTGAGACAGGTGCTGCATGGCTGTCGTCAGCTCGTGTTGTGAAATGTTGGGTTAAGTCCCGCAACGAGCGCAACCCTTATCCTTTGTTGCCAGCGGTTCGGCCGGGAACTCAAAGGAGACTGCCAGTGATAAACTGGAGGAAGGTGGGGATGACGTCAAGTCATCATGGCCCTTACGAGTAGGGCTACACACGTGCTACAATGGCATATACAAAGAGAAGCGACCTCGCGAGAGCAAGCGGACCTCATAAAGTATGTCGTAGTCCGGATTGGAGTCTGCAACTCGACTCCATGAAGTCGGAATCGCTAGTAATCGTAGATCAGAATGCTACGGTGAATACGTTCCCGGGCCTTGTACACACCGCCCGTCACACCATGGGAGTGGGTTGCAAAAGAAGTAGGTAGCTTAACCTTCGGGAGGGCGCTTACCACTTTGTGATTCATGACTGGGGTGAAGTCGTAACAAGGTAACCGTAGGGGAACCTGCGGTTGGATCACCTCCTTACCTAAAGATATTAGTTCGAGTGGCGTGCTCACACAGATTGTCTGATAGAAAGTAACGAGCAGAAATACCTTTATAGGCTTGTAGCTCAGGTGGTTAGAGCGCACCCCTGATAAGGGTGAGGTCGGTGGTTCAAGTCCACTCAGGCCTACCACTTCTTCGAAGTGGAAAAGGTACTGCACGTGACTGTATGGGGCTATAGCTCAGCTGGGAGAGCGCCTGCCTTGCACGCAGGAGGTCAGCGGTTCGATCCCGCTTAGCTCCACCATATAGTCCGGTATTTCAATACTTCAGAGTATATTGGCGACAGTATGCTGCGAAGTATTTTGCTCTTTAACAATCTGGAACAAGCTGAAAATTGAAACATGACGGCTGAAATTTATCCCTCCGTAGATGTACTGGGATGAAGAGTAACCTGTCATAGAGTCTCTCAAATGTTTGCAGCGCGAACGATGGAAACATCTTCGGGTTGTGAGGTTAAGTGACTAAGCGTACACGGTGGATGCCTAGGCAGTCAGAGGCGATGAAGGGCGTGCTAATCTGCGAAAAGCGTCGGTAAGGTGATATGAACCGTTATAACCGGCGATACCCGAATGGGGAAACCCAGTGTGTTTCGACACACTATCATGTCATGAATACATAGTGGCATGAGGCGAACCGGGGGAACTGAAACATCTAAGTACCCCGAGGAAAAGAAATCAACCGAGATTCCCCCAGTAGCGGCGAGCGAACGGGGAGGAGCCCAGAACCTGAATCGGCTTGTGTGTTAGTGGAAGCGTCTGGAAAGTCGCGCAGCAAAGGGTGATAGCCCCGTACACTAAAATGCACAGGTCGTGAGTTCGATGAGTAGGGCGGGACACGTGACATCCTGTCTGAATATGGGGGGACCATCCTCCAAGGCTAAATACTCCTGACTGACCGATAGTGAACCAGTACCGTGAGGGAAAGGCGAAAAGAACCCCGGCGAGGGGAGTGAAATAGAACCTGAAACCGTGTACGTACAAGCAGTGGGAGCACCTTCGTGGTGTGACTGCGTACCTTTTGTATAATGGGTCAGCGACTTATATTTTGTAGCAAGGTTAACCGTATAGGGGAGCCGTAGGGAAACCGAGTCTTAACTGGGCGAATAGTTGCAAGGTATAGACCCGAAACCCGGTGATCTAGCCATGGGCAGGTTGAAGGTTGGGTAACACTAACTGGAGGACCGAACCGACTAATGTTGAAAAATTAGCGGATGACTTGTGGCTGGGGGTGAAAGGCCAATCAAACCGGGAGATAGCTGGTTCTCCCCGAAAGCTATTTAGGTAGCGCCTCGTGAACTCATCTTCGGGGGTAGAGCACTGTTTCGGCTAGGGGGCCATCCCGGCTTACCAAACCGATGCAAACTCCGAATACCGAAGAATGTTATCACGGGAGACACACGGCGGGTGCTAACGTCCGTCGTGAAGAGGGAAACAACCCAGACCGCCAGCTAAGGTCCCAAAGTCATGGTTAAGTGGGAAACGATGTGGGAAGGCATAGACAGCCAGGATGTTGGCTTAGAAGCAGCCATCATTTAAAGAAAGCGTAATAGCTCACTGGTCGAGTCGGCCTGCGCGGAAGATGTAACGGGGCTAAACCATGCACCGAAGCTGCGGCAGCGACGCTTAGGCGTTGTTGGGTAGGGGAGCGTTCTGTAAGCCGTTGAAGGTGGCCTGTGAGGGTTGCTGGAGGTATCAGAAGTGCGAATGCTGACATAAGTAACGATAAAGCGGGTGAAAAGCCCGCTCGCCGGAAGACCAAGGGTTCCTGTCCAACGTTAATCGGGGCAGGGTGAGTCGACCCCTAAGGCGAGGCTGAAAAGCGTAGTCGATGGGAAACAGGTTAATATTCCTGTACTTGGTGTTACTGCGAAGGGGGGACGGAGAAGGCTAGGCTAGCCGGGCGACGGTTGTCCCGGTTTAAGCGTGTAGGGGGTGTGACCTGGTAAATCCGGTTGCATACTAACCCTGAGGCGTGATGACGATGCACTACGGTGCAGAAGTAGTTGATGCCCTGCTTCCAGGAAAATCCTCTAAGCATCAGGTAACATTAAATCGTACCCCAAACCGACACAGGTGGTCAGGTAGAGAATACCAAGGCGCTTGAGAGAACTCGGGTGAAGGAACTAGGCAAAATGGTGCCGTAACTTCGGGAGAAGGCACGCTGGCATGTAGGTGAAGTCCCTCGCGGATGGAGCTGAAGCCAGTCGAAGATACCAGCTGGCTGCAACTGTTTAATAAAAACACAGCACTGTGCAAACACGAAAGTGGACGTATACGGTGTGACGCCTGCCCGGTGCTGGAAGGTTAATTGATGGGGTCAGCCGCAAGGCGAAGCTCTTGATCGAAGCCCCAGTAAACGGCGGCCGTAACTATAACGGTCCTAAGGTAGCGAAATTCCTTGTCGGGTAAGTTCCGACCTGCACGAATGGCGTAATGATGGCCAGGCTGTCTCCACCCGAGACTCAGTGAAATTGAACTCGCTGTGAAGATGCAGTGTACCCGCGGCAAGACGGAAAGACCCCGTGAACCTTTACTATAGCTTGACACTGAACATTGAGCCTTGATGTGTAGGATAGGTGGGAGGCTTTGAAGCGTGGACGCCAGTCTGCGTGGAGCCATCCTTGAAATACCACCCTTTAATGTTTGATGTTCTAACTCGGCCCCATAATCTGGGGTGAGGACAGTGTCTGGTGGGTAGTTTGACTGGGGCGGTCTCCTCCCAAAGAGTAACGGAGGAGCACGAAGGTTAGCTAATCACGGTCGGACATCGTGAGGTTAGTGCAAAGGCATAAGCTAGCTTGACTGCGAGAGTGACGGCTCGAGCAGGTACGAAAGTAGGTCTTAGTGATCCGGTGGTTCTGAATGGAAGGGCCATCGCTCAACGGATAAAAGGTACTCCGGGGATAACAGGCTGATACCGCCCAAGAGTTCATATCGACGGCGGTGTTTGGCACCTCGATGTCGGCTCATCACATCCTGGGGCTGAAGTAGGTCCCAAGGGTATGGCTGTTCGCCATTTAAAGTGGTACGCGAGCTGGGTTTAGAACGTCGTGAGACAGTTCGGTCCCTATCTGCCGTGGGCGTTGGAAGATTGAGAGGGGTTGCTCCTAGTACGAGAGGACCGGAGTGAACGCACCACTGGTGTTCGGGTTGTCATGCCAATGGCATTGCCCGGTAGCTAAGTGCGGAAAAGATAAGCGCTGAAAGCATCTAAGCGCGAAACTTGCCTCAAGATGAGTCTTCCCTGGGCCTTTAAGGCCCCTGAAGGAACGTTTAAGACTAAGACGTTGATAGGCTGGGTGTGTAAGTGCAGCGATGCATTGAGCTAACCAGTACTAATGATCCGTGAGGCTTAACCTTACAACACCGAAGGTGTTTTTAGAGAGATTTTCAGCGAAGTTCCGAGATTGGTTCTGATGGCTTCACGGGAGTGAGGCGGTTGGAATGAAACAGAATTTGCCTGGCGGCAATAGCGCGGTGGTCCCACCTGACCCCATGCCGAACTCAGAAGTGAAACGCCGTAGCGCCGATGGTAGTGTGGGGTCTCCCCATGCGAGAGTAGGACACTGCCAGGCATCAAATAAACGTTATCAGTGTGACGACTGGTAATGCGCAAATCGCAAAGCGCGAATTTGCCGGCATCGAGAGATGCAACGTAAAAGAATCGGTGGAGCGGTAGTTCAGTTGGTTAGAATACCTGCCTGTCACGCAGGGGGTCGCGGGTTCGAGCCCCGTCCGTTCCGCCACTTATTTAATTATGCCTGCTTTATTAGCAGGCATAATGTTAAGCGAGATTTAGGGGCGTAGCTCAGTTGGTAGAGCACCGGTCTCCAAAACCGGGTGTCGCGAGTTCGAGTCTCTCCGCCCCTGCCATATTAAGAACCCTTTGCGAAAGCAAAGGGTTTTTTTTTACCTATTATCCCTTCCCTTAGTGCATTCCCGCTTTGGAAAAGAGCGCTTTTGACGCTATATGCCGAGGTTTGCCCGATCCTGGCTGCTTCATGTTCTTCCGAGCTTTACCCTGCACGCCTCCGGATTCTCTTATCGTTTTGCATTATCTTCTCTCAGAAGGCGATGGGCGGCTTTTGGCATGATAGACAGTCATTACCACGATGACGGCATTTAAGGCCGCCATAATGCTTTAGGCTGCGGTATTTAAAGGTATTTTAAGTAATTGCCGAATCAAAGGCTGTTGATCGCTGTTTTGCAACCAGACGGCATACAGTGGGCGGATAATCGGCGGGATCTCAGTAGTGGCCACCAGCTGCGGATACTCCTTTTCCCACTGGCTGGGCAGGAAAGCGCATCCGCCCGTGGTTTCCAGCAACTGACGCGTCAGATGAGCGGAGGTAGTCGTGAGGACCGGCACGTTATCACCTTCCAACATGCGGCTTTCCTGTTGGTGGAAGTCGGCTCCCCATTCCAGCTTGATGTAGGGCATTGGGGCCTGTTTGTCACGATGCGCGGATGAGAACAGGCGTAATGAGAAGTTGCTCAGCTGTTGGCTGGCCAATTCGTCCATCTTCGGCGGTTCGGTGGTGATCAGTAAATCGAGCTGCCTTTCATGCAGTTGTTTTACCAAAGAGTGCCTTAATGCCACCCTGGCTTCGAGCTGCAGCGCCTCGCGTTGTTGATAGAGCGCCTGCAACCAAGGGGTCAGATAGGCCTCCCACAGCGAAGCGGTAGCGCCGATCGACAACTCGGTGTGTTGCAGCGAACGCACGACCTCCTTCTTCGCCAACTGCCAGGTGTTCATCAGGCTTTCGGCATAGGGCAGAAGCCGCTCACCGGCAGGCGTCAGGCGGATATTATTGCGATGACGGGTAAATAAATTTGCGCCCAGCTGGTTTTCTAACTGACGGATGCGGAAACTGACCGCGGACTGCGTTAAGTACAAAGATTCTGCGGCTCTGCCAAAGTGACGCGTTCTACTGACCTCCAAAAAGGTTTTCAGTAATTCGGTATCCACACCTATCTCCAAAAAAATTTGTCGTTAAGATTTAAATGTTTTGTTTTACACGCTGTCAAGCCTATCTAATACTCCGCGCCATAAACAGCACGGCCATAAGAGAATTAGGAGCGTGTCAGATGGCGGATAGCTTCACCACGACCAATCGTTTTTTTGATAATAAACATTACCCTCGCGGGTTCTCCCGTCACGGCGATTTCACCATTAAAGAGGCGCAATTGCTAGAGCGTTTCGGCTACGCGTTTAACGAGCTGGACTCGGGTAAACGCCAGCCAGCGACTGAAGAAGAACAGCTGTTCGTCGCAGTGTGCCGAGGTGAGCGCGAAGCGGCTACCGAGCAGGAAAAAGTATGGGCTAAATATCTGGCGCGCACACGTCGCCCGAAGAAATTCCATACTCTGTCCGGCGGTAAACCGCAGGCTGACGCAGTGGAAGATTACAGCGACAGCGAAGACTAAAGACGATGGGGCCTGCGGGCCCCATTTTCATTCCAGACTGCGATGCAGCTGTAACAACAGACGATCCATACTGCGATAGCCCAGCGCTTCGCTGAGGTGGCGCCTGTCGAGTTCAGTATCTCCCGCCAAATCCGCCAGCGTGCGAGCCACTTTCAGGATGCGCTGCCAGGCGCGTACCGATAGCCCTAACGCGTTTAATGTCGCTTCCAGAAACTCGGCGTCTGCCGGCTGCAACACGCAATCCCGTTCTACTTCGCGGTTGCTCAACAGCGCATTGACTTTACCGGCGCGTTCGAGCTGGCGGGCGCGTGCCAGTTGCACTCTTTCCTGAACCAGCTCACTGCTTTCTCCCTGCGTTTGCCGCTTACTGAGCGTACCCGGCGGCAACAGCGGCACTTCGATAGACAGATCGAAACGGTCGAGAAAAGGCCCTGACAGCCGGGCCAGATAGCGCAACACCTGCTGCGGCGAGGCGCGGTTGTGCAACCCCTGATAATGCCCTGTCGGGCTGGGGTTCATTGCCGCGATCAACTGTACTCTGGCAGGGAAACAGACCTTGGCGTTGGCGCGTGAAATCACGATCTCGCCGGATTCCAACGGCTCGCGCAGCGCATCCAGGACCTTACGCTCGAATTCCGGTAGCTCATCCAGAAACAGCACGCCGTTATGCGCCATCGAGATCTCGCCCGGACGCGGCAGTGAGCCGCCGCCGACCAATGCCGCCATCGATGCGCTGTGATGCGGCGCGCGAAACGGCCTCTGGCGCCATGGCAGAGCGCTCAGAAGAGGGTGTTGCAAGCTGGCGATCGCCAGGCTTTCCAGCGCCTCAGGCTCCGTCAGCGGCGGCAGTAAGCCCGTCAGTCGGCTGGCCAGCATGGTTTTGCCTGTGCCCGGCGGCCCAATCAGCAGCAGGTTATGCCCGCCGGCGGCGGCGATCTCCAGCGCCCGCTTGGCCTGCTCCTGGCCGATGATGTCGCGCAGATCGGCGTTTTCGTACGCATTGCCGGCTGCGGGAGGTGTGACGGCCACCGGCAGTTCGCCCTGGCCGAGTAAAAAAGCACAGACCTCCAACAGGTGTTGGGCGGTATGGGATTGTGACTGTGCGATCAGGCCGACCTCGGCGGCGTTGTCCGTCGACAGGATCAATTGTCGCCCGGCGTCAGCCGCCGCCAGCGCCGCCGGGATGGCGCCTCTGACCGCACGCAGTGCGCCGGACAGCGCGAGCTCGCCAAGAAACTCGTAGCGTGCCAACGGTGCGAGGGGCAGTTGCTCGGAGGCGGCGAGGATCGCCAGCGCTATCGGCAGATCGTAACGCCCGCCTTCTTTCGGCAGATCGGCCGGTGCCAAATTGACGGTGATGCGCCGGGCGGGAAAGGTGAAACCGTTGTTGATCAGGGCGCTGCGCACCCGATCGCGCGCCTCTTTTACCGTGGTTTCCGGTAGACCGACCAGCGTCAGGCCGGGCAGGCCATTGCTGATATGCACCTCCACCGTCACGGAAGGGGCCTGAACGCCGATGATGGCGCGGCTATAGATTACCGCCAGTGACATATCGCTCTCCTTGCTGAGGGCGGCATGATGCGCGATTTATCCAGGTACCGCGCGGCGTTCTTGGCATTTTTTCCATGAAACTCGCAGCATAATCACTGATTTTCATCGAATTGAACGAGATTGTGCGAACCGCCTCGCAACCTGCGGCAATACCCATTAACAATTCGCTGAAGGCTGCAACACATTAGCGGCCCATACGCATTGCAACCATAGGGTTAACGGGTGTATTTAACAATTGATTAAAAGAAAAATCACTTCTTTAACACACTCCGACCGCCGCCGCAGTCTGCCCGGCAGCCGCTAAACCTCCTGACTTCGTACTCTACGGTAGGGATAACACTATGTTTGGTTGGACCCCGCTGCAACGCAACGCGGCAATTGCCAGTTTTTCAAGCTGGACGCTCGACGCTTTCGATTTTTTCGTGCTGGTATTTTTACTCAGCGACATCGCGCAATCTTTTCACGTCGGTCTGGAACAGGTCACGTTGGCTATTCTGCTCACGCTGGCGGTGCGCCCGATCGGCGCGCTGATCTTCGGGCGTGCGGCGGAAAAATATGGCCGCAAACCGATCCTGATGCTGAATATCGTCTTCTTTTCGGTGTTTGAGCTGCTCTCCGCCGCCGCGCCCTCGTTGACGGTCTTCTTGCTGTTACGAGTGTTGTACGGCGTTGCGATGGGCGGTATCTGGGGTGTGGCGTCGTCATTGGCGATGGAAACCATACCGGACCGCTCGCGCGGCCTGATGTCGGGCATTTTCCAGGCCGGCTATCCGTTCGGTTATCTGCTGGCGGCGGTGGTGTACGGCCTGCTGTTCGAAACGGTCGGCTGGCGCGGCATGTTCGTCATCGGCGCGGCGCCGATCCTGCTGCTGCCGTTTATTTATTATTGCGTGCAGGAGTCGCCGGTGTGGCTGGCGGCACGTGAGCGCAAAGAAAGTACGGCTTTATTGCCGGTGTTGAAGAGCCACTGGAAGCTATGCTGCTATCTGGTGCTGCTGATGGCGGCGTTCAATTTCTTCTCTCACGGCACGCAGGATCTGTATCCGGTGTTTCTGAAAGTTCAGCACGGTTTCGACCCTAAAACCGTCAGTATCATCGCCATTAGCTACAATATCGCGTCAATTATCGGTGGCGTTTTCTTCGGTTCGTTATCGGAAAAAATCGGTCGTAAAAAAGCGATCATTATCGCCGCATTGCTGGCCTTACCGGTGATCCCATTGTGGGCATTTTCCAGCGGTTCGCTAATGTTGGGGATCGGCGCTTTCCTGATGCAGTTCATGGTGCAGGGTGCCTGGGGCGTAGTGCCGACCTACCTGACCGAGCTGGTGCCGGCCAACACCCGCGCGGTGCTGCCGGGGTTCGTGTATCAGTTGGGCAACCTGATCGCCTCGGTCAACGCCACGCTGCAAGCCACCATCGCCGAGCATCATGGGCATAATTACGGCCTGGCGATGGCGATCGTCGCCGGTACGGTGGCGGTGGCGATCGCCCTGTTGGTGTTCTTCGGCAAGGATACGCGCGGCAAGGCGATCACCGACGCGGTGAAAAATCCGGGCGTGCGCGCCAACGTGTGAAAGAGAGGCGATTCGCGTGAGGTATGACCAGATTGCGCCGAATAATAACGCAAAAAAAGTGTTGTCATGTCGCGCGCGGCTGTGGTACCTCTGTAAGCATTAGTTCTGAATGAGCACAGTGAACAAACCCATTATGAAAGCCTTTGCCCAAGTGATTAGCCTAGTCGTGATTAGCGTGGTGGTGATTATTATCCCACCGTGCGGGGCTGCACTTGGACGAAGAAAGGCTTAGCAAACAAGCCGGAATCGCAAGAGAACCCCCGCACCGTCAGGTCCGGGGGTTTTTTATTGGCAAGAGAAAAGTGGAGCAAGGGGCAGAGCATGAAAAACAGAACAAAATCCTGCGGTTGTCGAAGTAAGGCGGGGAAATAACCATGAATGGCGCTCAGTGGGTAGTTCAAGCGTTGCGTACGCAGGGGGTGGATACCGTATTCGGCTATCCGGGCGGGGCAATCATGCCGGTGTACGATGCGCTGTACGACGGCGGTGTGGAACACCTGCTGTGCCGCCATGAACAGGGCGCCGCCATGGCCGCCATCGGCTACGCCCGCGCCACCGGCAAAGTCGGTGTCTGTATCGCCACTTCCGGCCCCGGCGCCACCAACCTGATCACCGGCCTGGCTGATGCGCTGCTCGATTCCGTTCCCGTTGTCGCCATCACCGGTCAGGTGGGGTCCGCGCTGATCGGCACCGATGCCTTTCAGGAGATCGATGTTCTCGGCCTGTCTCTGGCCTGCACCAAGCACAGCTTCCTGGTGGAATCGCTGGACGCCTTGCCGGGCATCATGGCGGAAGCGTTCGCCATCGCCGCCGGCGGCCGTCCCGGCCCGGTGCTGATCGATATCCCGAAAGACATCCAGCTGGCGCAGGGCGACTTGCACCCGCACCTGATGCCGGTCGACGAAGCGCCGGCGTTCCCGGCGGCGGCGTTGGCAGAGGCGGCTGAGCTGCTGGCGCAGGCGCACAAACCGATGCTGTACGTCGGCGGCGGCGTGGGCATGGCGCAGGCGGTGCTGGCGCTGCGTGAATTTATCGCCGTGACCCGCATGCCGAACGTGGCCACTCTGAAGGGGCTGGGCGCGCCGGATGCGCAAGATCCGCTGTACCTCGGTATGTTGGGCATGCACGGCACCAAGGCTGCCAACCTGGCGGTGCAGGAGTGCGATCTGTTGATCGCCGTCGGCGCGCGTTTCGATGACCGCGTGACCGGCAAGCTGAACGCCTTCGCGCCGCACGCCAAAGTGATCCACATGGATATCGACCCGGCGGAGATGAGCAAGCTGCGCCAGGCGCATGTCGCCCTGCAAGGCGATTTGAAAACGTTGCTGCCGGCGTTGCAGCGCCCGCTGAACATCGCCGCCTGGCAGCAGCAGGTGATGGCGCTGAAAGCCGAGCACGCCTGCCGCTACGATCACCCCGGCCAGCCGATCTACGCGCCGCTGTTCTTGCGCCAGCTGTCCGCCCGCAAGCCGGCCAACAGCGTGGTGACCACCGACGTCGGCCAGCACCAGATGTGGAGCGCGCAGCACATGACGTTCGAGCGCCCGGAGAATTTCATCACCTCCAGCGGCCTCGGCACCATGGGGTTCGGCGTGCCGGCGGCGGTCGGGGCCCAGATCGCGCGTCCGCAAGATACGGTGATCTGCGTCTCGGGCGATGGTTCCTTCATGATGAACGTGCAGGAACTGGGCACTATCAAGCGCAAACGGCTGCCGCTGAAGATCGTGCTGCTGGACAACCAGCGTCTCGGAATGGTGCGCCAATGGCAGCAGCTGTTCTTCGACGGCCGCTACAGCGAAACCAACCTGTCCGATAACCCCGACTTCCTGATGCTGGCCGCCGCCTTCGGCATTCCCGGCCAGCGCATCAGCCGCAAGGATCAGGTGGAGGGCGCGCTCGAGGCGCTGTTCAATACCGAGGGCCCTTATCTGCTGCAGGTCTCTATCGACGAACTCGAAAACGTCTGGCCGCTGGTGCCGCCGGGCGCCGGTAACGAAACCATGTTGGAGGAAATATCATGATGCAGCATCAACTCTCGATCCAGGCGCGTTTTCGCCCCGAAATGTTAGAGCGCGTATTGCGGGTCGTGCGTCATCGCGGCTTTCAGGTTTGTGCTATGAATATGGTTTCCCCGACCAACGCCGACAGCATCAATATCGAATTGACCGTTGCCAGCCCGCGTCCGGTCGCCCTGTTGTCATCTCAGTTAAGCAAACTGCTGGACGTCTCCTGCGTCGAGATCCAGCAGCCAACATCACAACAAATACGCGCCTGAGGCGCCGAGAAGGATAAATAACAATGACAAAGAAAGCCGATTACATTTGGTTCAATGGTGAGATGGTTCCTTGGGCCGAGGCCAAAGTGCACGTGATGTCGCACGCGCTGCATTACGGCACGTCGGTATTTGAAGGCGTACGCTGCTACGACTCGCATTTGGGGCCGGTGGTATTCCGTCATCGCGAGCATATGCAGCGCCTGCACGACTCGGCGAAAATCTACCGCATGCCGGTGTCGCAAAGCGTTGACGAGCTGATGGAAGCCTGCCGCGCCACGCTGCGCAAGAACAACCTGGTCAGCGCGTACATTCGCCCGCTGGTGTTCGTCGGCGATGTCGGCATGGGCGTCAACCCGCCGGCCGGTTACAAAACGGACGTGATTATCGCGGCGTTTCCTTGGGGCGCTTATCTGGGTGAAGAAGCGCTGGATCAAGGCATCGATGCGATGGTCTCCTCCTGGCACCGCGTCGCACCAAACACGATCCCCACTGCGGCCAAGGCCGGCGGTAACTATCTTTCCTCCCTGCTGGTGGGCAGCGAAGCGCGTCGCCACGGCTATCAGGAAGGCATCGCGCTCGACGTGCACGGCTACATTTCCGAAGGGGCGGGCGAGAACCTGTTTGAAGTGAAAGACGGCGTGCTCTATACCCCGCCGTTCACCTCGTCGGCGCTGCCGGGCATCACCCGCGACGCGATCATCAAGCTGGCGAAAGACATGGGCTTCGAGGTGCGCGAGCAGGTGCTGTCGCGCGAATCGCTGTACCTGGCCGACGAAGTGTTCATGTCTGGCACCGCGGCGGAAATCACGCCGGTGCGCAGCGTGGACGGCATTCAGGTCGGCATCGGCAAATGCGGCCCGGTGACCAAACAGATCCAACAGGCGTTCTTCGGCCTGTTCAGCGGCAAGACCGAAGACAAATACGGTTGGCTGGATCCGGTAAACCCGTAACGACAAGGCTCGCCGCGCCGCGTGGCGGACGACAAGACAGACAAGATAAGAATATCCAGGCGGTTCGTTCGCCGCCTGTCATAAATACATTTGGAGTGAAAAGAGCATGCCTAAGTACCGTTCCGCCACCACCACCCATGGCCGCAATATGGCGGGTGCCCGCGCATTGTGGCGCGCGACCGGGATGACCGACGCCGATTTCGGCAAGCCGATCATCGCCGTGGTCAACTCCTTTACCCAGTTCGTGCCGGGCCACGTGCATCTGCGCGATCTGGGCAAACTGGTCGCCGAACAGATCGAAGCCTCCGGCGGCGTGGCCAAAGAGTTCAACACCATCGCGGTGGATGACGGCATCGCCATGGGCCACGGCGGCATGCTCTATTCCTTGCCGTCGCGCGAGCTGATCGCCGACTCGGTCGAATACATGGTGAACGCCCACTGCGCCGACGCGATGGTGTGCATCTCCAACTGTGACAAAATCACCCCAGGCATGCTGATGGCGGCGTTGCGCCTGAATATTCCGGTGATCTTCGTTTCCGGCGGCCCGATGGAAGCCGGCAAAACCAAACTCTCCAACCAGATCATCAAGTTGGATCTGGTAGACGCGATGATCCAGGGTGCGAACCCGAACGTCAGCGACGCCGACAGCGAGCAGATCGAGCGTTCCGCCTGCCCGACCTGCGGCTCCTGCTCCGGCATGTTTACCGCCAACTCGATGAACTGCCTGACCGAAGCGCTGGGCCTGTCGCAGCCGGGCAACGGCTCGCTGCTGGCCACCCACGCCGATCGCAAGGAACTGTTCCTCAACGCCGGCAAGCGCATCGTCGAGCTGACCAAACGCTATTACGAGCAGGATGACGAAAGCGCGCTGCCGCGCAATATCGCCAACAAGGCGGCGTTTGAAAACGCCATGACGCTGGACATCGCCATGGGCGGCTCGACCAACACCGTGCTGCACCTGCTGGCTTCGGCGCAGGAAGGCGAGGTGGACTTCACCATGGAAGACATCGATCGCCTGTCGCGCAAAGTGCCGCACCTGTGCAAGGTGGCGCCGAGCACGCAGAAATATCACATGGAAGACGTGCACCGCGCCGGCGGCGTGATCGGCATCCTTGGCGAGTTGGATCGCGCCGGCTTGCTGAACCGCGAGGTGAACAACGTGTTGGGGCTGACCCTGCCGCAGACGCTGGAAGCTTACGACGTGATGCTGACCCGCGACGAAAGCGTCAAGAAAATGTACTCCGCCGGGCCGGCTGGTATCCGCACCACGCAGGCATTCTCTCAGGATTGCCGCTGGGATTCGCTGGACACCGACCGCAAGGAAGGCTGCATCCGCACCCGTGAGCACGCCTACAGTCAGGACGGCGGGTTGGCGGTACTGTACGGCAACCTGGCGGAAAACGGCTGCATCGTCAAAACCGCCGGCGTGGACAAAGAAATCCTCACCTTCCGCGGCCCGGCCAAAGTGTATGAAAGCCAGGACGACGCGGTAGAAGCGATCCTCGGCGGCAAAGTGGTGGCGGGCGACGTAGTGGTGATTCGCTACGAAGGGCCGAAAGGCGGGCCGGGCATGCAGGAAATGCTTTACCCAACCACCTACCTGAAATCGATGGGGCTGGGCAAGGCGTGTGCGCTGATCACCGACGGGCGTTTCTCCGGCGGCACCTCCGGGTTGTCCATCGGCCACGCTTCGCCGGAAGCGGCCAACGGCGGCCTGATCGCCCTGGTGCAGGACGGCGACATGATCGCGATCGACATTCCTCATCGCGGCATCCAGCTGGATGTCAGCGAGCAGGAGTTGGCGGCGCGGCATGAGGCGGAACTGGCGCGCGGCGACGCGGCCTGGACGCCGAAAAACCGTGAACGTCAGGTGTCCTTCGCGCTGCGCGCCTACGCCTCGTTGGCCACCAGCGCCGACAAAGGCGCGGTGCGCGACAAGAGCAAACTGGGGGGATAAGCAGCATGGCGGTCTCTCAACCCCTACCCAGCGCCCCCTGCGGCGCGGAATATCTGCGAGCGGTACTGCGCTCGCCGGTTTACGAGGTGGCGCAGGTCACCCCGTTGCAGGCCATGAGCAAAATCTCTTCGCGTCTCGGCAACACCATTTTGGTGAAGCGCGAAGATCGCCAGCCGGTGCACAGCTTCAAGCTGCGCGGGGCCTATGCGATGATCGCCGGGCTGGACGAAGAGCAGAAGGCGCGCGGCGTCGTGACGGCTTCGGCCGGCAACCACGCGCAGGGCGTCGCCTTCTCCGGTAAACGGCTGGGGATCAAAACGCTGATCGTGATGCCGGTGTCCACCGCGGACATCAAGGTGGATGCGGTGCGCGGCTTCGGCGGCGAAGTGTTGCTGCACGGCGCCAATTTCGACGAGGCCAAAGCGAAGGCAATCGAGCTTTCCCATCAGCAAGGCATGACCTTCGTGCCGCCGTTCGATCACCCGACGGTGATCGCCGGGCAGGGCACGCTGGCGATGGAGCTGTTGCAGCAAGACGCGCATTTGGATCGAGTCTTCGTGCCGGTCGGCGGCGGCGGCTTGGCCGCCGGGGTGGCCGTGCTGATCAAACAGCTGATGCCGCAGATCAAAGTGATCGGCGTCGAAGCGGAAGACTCCGCCTGCCTGCGCGCGGCGCTGGATGCCGGCCATCCGGTGGATCTGGCGCGCGTCGGGCTGTTCGCCGAAGGCGTGGCGGTGAAGCGCATCGGCGACGAAACGTTCCGCCTGTGCCGTGAGTATCTGGACGACGTGATCACCGTGGACAGCGACGCCATCTGCGCGGCGGTCAAAGATCTGTTCGAGGACGTGCGCGCCATTGCCGAACCTTCCGGCGCGCTGGCTTTGGCGGGGCTGAAAAAGTACGTCCAGCAGCACAATATTCAGGGCGAGCGTCTGGCGCACGTGCTGTCCGGCGCCAACCTCAACTTCCACGGGCTGCGCTACGTTTCCGAGCGCTGCGAACTGGGTGAACAGCGCGAAGCGCTGCTGGCGGTGACCATTCCGGAACAGCAGGGCAGCTTCCTCAAGTTCTGCCAACTGCTGGGCGGCCGCTCGGTGACCGAATTCAACTACCGGTACGCCGATGCCGACAACGCCTGCATTTTCGTCGGCGTGCGGCTGACGCGCGGCCACCCCGAACGGCGGGAGATCATCGACGAACTCAACGCCGACGGTTACCAGGTGGTGGATCTGTCGGACGACGAGATGGCTAAACTGCACGTGCGCTACATGGTGGGCGGGCGTCCGTCGAAGCCGCTGCGCGAACGGCTGTACAGCTTTGAATTTCCGGAGTCGCCGGGCGCGCTGCTGAAGTTCCTGCAAACGCTGGGCACGCACTGGAACATTTCGCTGTTCCACTATCGCAGCCACGGTACCGACTTCGGCCGGGTGCTGGCGGCCTTCGAACTGGCGCAATCTGAGCCGGAATTCGAGCGGCACCTGCAGGCGCTGGGCTACGATTGCCACGATGAAACCGACAACCCGGCGTTCCGCTTCTTTTTGCAGGGATGAGTCGAATTGATAAGTAACCGTGACGCATGAGTCAGTTTATGGGTTGCGCGGTTGTGATTTTGTCGTGCATTTTTATACTGCCAAAACTTCTGACGTATAGGGATGCACGACAATGAAAACTGCTTTTTCTACGCCGTTCGGTTCTCCCGAAGACGATTTGACCAACGCCGAGTTTGCCCGCCTGTTGGGCAATACCGGCGTACAAGAATTCTATCGCGATATTAATCTGCAAGCCTTGCAGGACTCGCTGGACTGCAGCCTCGCCTTTCATGGCGTGGGAATTATTTTTTTCGACGGGCAAAACTCATTTTTAGTCCGCCCGACGCAGCACACCGGTTACTCGAACGCTTCGCAGGTTACCCACGTGGTCATCAGCAAAACGGTGGCTCATACCTCGCGCGTTGCCGCGACCAATACGCTGTCGGAAGCGTTGAGCAAACCCAGCGTCAGCAAAGAGCTGGCCTCGGCCGCGCTGTCGTGTGGAACGCTGCTGGTATCGGTCTTTTTACTGGCGTCGGGCAGCGTCGCCGTGCCATTTACCGGCGGTACCAGCTCAGCGGTGGCTTATCTGGGCTATGCCGGCATGGCCGCCAGCGCGTTGCAGTGCGGTAATGGGCTGTACCGCGTCAACAAGCTTTATGACGGGAAAGGCGATGAATTGGCTCAGCTCGATTCAGAGCAGTGGTATATCGCCACCAGTACCGTGCTCGATGTGATCTCGCTGGCCAGCGCCGGGGCCGCCCTGAAGGAAGCGACGATGACCTATCGCGCCATGCGCCGCATTTCGGCGCGCAAGGCGACGGAGTGGCTGAAAAGCATGCCCCGCAGCGAAAGGAAGCGACTGACCGAAAACATCATTCGGGCGGAAAATCCGGGAATTTCCAACAACGTCTTGAAAGAGATGGTGAAGAACGGCCTGTACCCGAAACGCTACCCGACGGAAGCGATCCAAAACGGGCTGCGCCAGCAATTGCACTCGGCGCTCAATAACGCGTTGACGTTTGTCGGCAGCGGCATCAGCGGCACCCTGTCGGCGCCGGTGAATGTGAAAACCACCGGGCAGTATTTTGTGGGCATTATGCAGAAATTGCCGCAGATGGTGAGGTAATGGCGGAGTGGATGATTAAACGCCTGATCGTGCAGGGTCGGGAGATGGAAAGCCAAATCGCGGCGCGCGATCGCGCTCTTTTCGCCGGTGTGGATGCGCAGCTCGAGCAGCATTTCATGACGCCGGGCCAGCGGTTGTCGCCGCCGGGCGTCGGCAACGTCATGTTGCTGATGGTGTGCCTGACGCTGGGGCTGGCGGGCGTGATGGGTCTGGTCACGGATGTGGCGGCCGCCTGGAGCGGCAAGACCTCCGCCGCCGTGTTGATGGGCAGCGGCGCGATCGTGGCGGTGTGGATGACGTTGATCCTGTTCCAACTGGTGCAGGGTAAAAACAGCGGGGTGGTATTGTTGCAATATTACCTTGGCATGCTCGGTCTGTGTTGCCTCGGCGCCGCGGCGGCGTGGGCGGCGGGCATGACCGGCATCGCCACCGGCGCCCTGCTGCTGGGGGGCGTGGTTGGCGGTGCGCTGTTCAGCAACCGGGCGGCGTTCTACCTGTATGTCGCCTATTTCCGCACGCGTCGGCGCGTGTTTATCAAATGCCGTTGGCAGAGGGAAGATCTGCGCAACACCCGATAAACCGTCAGAACGGAAAAACTTATGACGCAACCTTTCTCCGGCTTTAGCCAGCAGGGCCTGAATTTCCTGCAGCAGGTGCGGATCGAGAACGATAAGGCCTGGTTCGACGGCAATCGCGACATCTACGATCGCGAGCTGCTGGCGCCGTTTCGCGCGCTGGTGGAGCAACTGGCTCCCGGCATGCTGGCGATCGACCCGCAGTTCGAGACCCGCCCGGCGATCGGCAAAACGCTGTCGCGCATTCATCGCGATACGCGGTTTTCTCACGATAAATCGCGCTACCGCAGCCGCATGTGGCTGACGTTCAAGCGCCCGAGTAAAGACTGGAAAGACGCGCCGGTCTACTTTTTCGAACTGGGGCCGGACATGCTGCGCTATGGGCTCGGCTACTACAGCGCCAACAAGCCGACCATGGATCTGTTCCGCCATACGCTGAGGCAGCGGCCGCAGCCTTTCCTGGAGGTGGCCGCCTGCTGCCGGCCGCCGTTCGAGCTGGTGGGCGAGCGCTACAAGCGCCCGCTGGTGAAGGAACAGGCGGCGGAGATCGCCACCTGGTACAACCGCAAGTCGTTTGCGGTGATGGTGACGGACAGCGAAGTGGAAAAGCTGTTCAACGCCGATCTGGCGCCGCTGCTGGCCGGGGCATTTTTGCAGCTTGAGCCGCTCTACCACTGGTTGATGCAGGTAGAGACGATGAAGCAGATCGATCCGGCGGACCTTTGAAACCCCGCGTCAGCGGGGATGCAGTAACCGCCAAAAGGCGTCGATCAACGGATCGCTGAGGCGCTTTTTCTGAACGCAGACCCCCAGTTCAAACGGTTCGACCATCGAGATGTTATCCAGCTGCGAGATGCGGTTACGTACCGGCTCCGGGCTGTTGTCCACCACCACGCTTGGGATCAGCGCGATGCCGCAGCCCAGGGCCACCATCGACACGATGGCCTCGTGGCCGCCGACGGTAGCGTAAATCAGCGGATTGCTGATGCGATGGCGGCGGAACCACAGCTCGATGCGTTTTCGCGAGGGGCCGTGCTCCGGCAGGATGAACGGGATCTCGGCCCAGTCGGGCTTGTCGGCGAATGCCTGGCTGCGCACCGCACAGGGCAGCGCCGGCGCGATCAGCACTAGCGGAATTTCGCCGATTTTGGTGAACGCCACGCTGGCGGGCAGCGTTTCCGGCCGGCCGGCGATGCCGAGATCGGCCTCGTTGGACTGCACCTTGTCGACCGCGTCGGCGGCGTCGCCGGTGGTCAGCTTGATCTCTACCAGCGGGTGCTGCGCGCGGAAGCGGTCGAGGATCGGCGGCAGGTGGCTGTACGCGGCGGTCACCGAGCAGAACAGCCGCAGTTCGCCGCTCAGCGAAGGGCCGTGCTGGCCGAGCGAGTGCTTCAGCTGCTGATACTGCAGCAGCGTTTGCTGGGCGAATTCTTTCAGCTGTTCGCCGGCGTCGGTGAGCTGCACGGTGCGGTTATCGCGCAGGAACAGCGGCTGCCCGAGGATCTCTTCCAGCCGCTGGATCTGGCGGGAGAGCGTCGACGGGCTGACGTGCATCGCCTTGGCGGTGCGCCCGAAGTGATGGCTTTCGGCCAGATGCAGGAACAGCTTTAAATCACGTAAATCCATATCGATACGCTCGCAGTGAGAGTGTTGCAAAAATTGCAATGTCACGTTCTCAATATATCAATTTAAGCAACGCATTTCCTGTTATACATTGAGTTTAACGAATCTCCGCACAGACAGGGCGGGGAATGAAAATAACAATGCAAGACAACATCAAACCGGAGTACCACCATGGCTAACTATTTCAACACATTGAACCTGCGTCAGCAGTTGGCGCAATTGGGTAAATGCCGCTTTATGGCGCGCGACGAATTTGCTGACGAAGCCGGCTACCTGAAAGGTAAAAAAGTGGTGATTGTCGGCTGTGGCGCCCAGGGCCTGAACCAGGGGCTGAACATGCGCGATTCCGGTCTGGATGTCGCCTATGCCCTGCGCAAAGAAGCGATCGACGAGAAGCGCGCTTCCTGGCGCAAGGCGACCGAAAACGGCTTTAAGGTCGGCACCTACGAAGACCTGATCCCGCAGGCGGATCTGGTGGTCAACCTGACGCCGGACAAGCAGCACTCTTCCGTAGTGCGCGCGGTGCAGCCGCTGATGAAAGACGGCGCGGCGCTGGGTTACTCCCACGGCTTCAACATCGTTGAAGTGGGTGAGCAGGTGCGCAAAGACATCACCGTGGTGATGGTTGCGCCGAAATGCCCGGGCACCGAAGTGCGTGAAGAGTACAAGCGCGGCTTCGGCGTGCCGACCCTGATTGCGGTTCACCCGGAAAACGATCCGAAAGGCGAAGGCATGGCGATCGCCAAGGCCTGGGCGGCGGCGACCGGCGGCCACCGCGCCGGCGTGCTGGAGTCTTCCTTCGTCGCTGAAGTGAAATCCGATTTGATGGGCGAGCAGACTATTCTGTGCGGCATGCTGCAGGCGGGTTCGCTGCTGTGCTTCGACAAGCTGGTTGCTGAGGGCACCGATCCGGCTTACGCCGAGAAACTGATTCAGTTCGGCTGGGAAACCATCACCGAAGCGCTGAAGCAGGGCGGTATCACGCTGATGATGGATCGCCTGTCCAACCCGGCCAAGCTGCGTGCCTATGCGCTGTCCGAACAGCTGAAAACCATCATGGCACCGCTGTTCCAGAAGCACATGGACGACATCATCTCCGGCGCGTTCTCCAGCGGTATGATGGCCGACTGGGCGGAAGACGATGTGAAACTGCTGACCTGGCGCGAAGAGACCGGCAAAACCGCGTTCGAGAATGCGCCGCAGTTTGAAGGCAAGATCGGTGAACAAGAGTACTTCGATCACGGCGTGCTGATGGTGGCGATGGTGAAAGCAGGCGTCGAGCTGGCGTTCGAAACCATGGTCGATGCCGGTATCATCGAAGAGTCGGCTTACTACGAGTCACTGCACGAGCTGCCGTTGATCGCCAACACCATTGCGCGTAAGCGTCTGTATGAAATGAACGTGGTCATCTCCGATACCGCGGAGTACGGCAACTACCTGTTCGCCAACGCGGCGGTGCCGTTGCTGAAAGACTTCATGACCACTCTGCAGGCGGGCGATTTGGGCAAAGCCGTGGCGGGTACGGCGGTGGACAACGCGCAACTGCGCGACGTGAATGAAGCGGTGCGCAGCCACCCTATCGAAACCGTTGGCCGTAAACTGCGTGGCTACATGACTGACATGAAACGCATCGCCGTCGCGGGCTGATTTTCCGCAAGGCAAAGCACAAAGAGCCGGCAGCGATGCCGGCTTTTTTATGCTTCCGGCGGTGCGATAAGCTGCCGCTCGAGACAGCGCCGGATCGCGTGTTTGGCGTTCGTGACCCCCAGCTTACGCACCGCATTGCCGATGTGGAACTTCACCGTACGGGTTTTGATCCCCAGGATCAGCGCGATCTCGTGGTAGGTTTTGCCCTGGCTGGCCCAATAGAGAATTTCCCCTTCGCGCGGCGAGAGTCGATCCGTCCGGTTCGCCTCGGCATTGGCCAATGTCAGCGCGTGCTGGTGGGTATCGACCAATACCATCTGCAGGTTGGCCCTTTCGTCTTCCATCAGCTGCCGCAGTTCGGCGTCATCGGCCGCCGTCGCGCTGATCGACAAGATCGCCAGGTTGTTGTCGTGATCGTGCAAAACAAAGCTGCAGCCGTGCACGATGTCGTACTCCCGTGCCTGGCTGAAGATCTTCCGGTAATGCCGATCCTCGGTGGTGATTGGGGTGTCGTGCCACATAAAGGGCGCGCAGTGACTATGGGCGGCGCGCACGACGGGGTCGATGCGTTGATAGCGATTGTCGCTGTAGATGTTCAGCCATTCTTGCGGGTAGCTCGATACCAACAGATGGCGATCGGGATGGTGTTTGTTGAAGGTCAAATAAGCATATTTGAATCTGCCAAAGGCGTGCAGCCGGCTGTCCAGATGCAGTCTTGCGGCGACGGCGTTGGCGAATGCGACGGCCATCGGTAACCTCCCTGTCGTTCGGCGATTCAGCCCGACCTGCACCAAAGTCCAGCTAGTCAGTGCGGCGGATTGAAATTTATACTCGGCTAATAAATTCAAAAAGTCGGCAATGCCAAGACCTGAGCTTAGCAGTTCTGGGTATCAATAAGCCAACGCCAGGGAAATTCTTCAATCATCCTCTCATCAATACGTCTGGGAGCCATTGCGCCGGCGGCGAGGTCACCTCGCCGTCGTCTTATTGGTTGGGCATCGCTGCTGCGGGAATGATGGCGCCGCGATGTTGGATCACCGATGCGGCGAGCAGATGGCCGCGCTGCGCCGCCTGCTGGGCGCTGCCGCCGTTCAGGCGTACCGCCAGGTAACCGGCGCTGAAAGAGTCGCCTGCTGCGGTGGTATCCACCACGCGCTCCGGCGGCAGTGCGATCGCCGGTACCTCAAGCCGCTCTCCCTCCACGCTGAACACCAGGCAGGCCTCTGCGCCGCGTTTGATAACGATCTCGCCGACGCCGAGCGCCTGCGTGCGTGCCACCACCTGTTCAACCGGCTGCGCGCCCCACAGCAACGCTTCGTCATCCAGCGTCAGGAAGGCGATGTCGGTGCAGGCCAGCACCTCACGGTAGGCCTGCTGCGTTTCCTCACGGCTTGGCCACAGGCGCGGACGGTAGTTGTTGTCGAAGATGACTAGACCACCGTTGGCACGGCAGCGGCGCAGCAGCGCTAGCAGCTTCGTGCGGTCGGCAGGCGCGAGGATTGCCAGGCTAATGCCGCTGAGGTACAGGTAATCGAATTGCGCCAATCGGTCGCACAGTGCGTCGGCCTGGGGGCCCGCAAGCCAATACCGGGCGGCGGCGTCGTTGCGCCAGTAGTAAAAGGTGCGTTCGCCGGCGGCGTCGGTTTCGATCACGTACAGGCCCGGCAGTTTGTTGTCCAACTGCTGAATCAACCCGGTTTCGATGTTCTCCTGCCGCCAGGCCAGCAGCATCTCGCCGCTGAAGCTGTCGGTGCCGAGTGCGGTGACGTAATGCACCTGCAGCGTCTGTTCCGGCATTTGGCGGGCAAGGTAGACGGCGGTGTTGAGGGTATCGCCGCCAAAGCCGCGCGTCAGCTGTGCGCCCTGCTGTGACAGCTCGATCATGCATTCGCCGATCACGGCGAGATTTCGGATAGTCATCGTCAATAAGCCCTGGCTAAAGAAGAAGCAACAGCCGCCAGTCTCCACGTAAGGCGGTCAGGGAGTCAATAAATTAAAACAGTGTTTTAATTTTTTATGATCGCGATCGACCAACGCCAACAGGGTGAAGAGGAAAGCCTGCGGTAATTCGTGCTTAAAGTTTTACGCGGCGCGGCCGATAAGCTGGGTAAAGAAACAGCGGCAGCGCTCTCACTTCCCCGCCACGGCGATAGTACCGATGATAACCAACCTGATCTCGGGTCTGCTGGCGCCCTGTTTTGCCCTCTATGCCTGCGCCAAATCGCGGCGCTACTGGCGGCAATGCCGGCGCTTGTATACCTTCCAGCCGATTTATCGCACCAGCGGCGCGTTGCTGGCGGTGGAACTGCTGACGGCGGTGTATCACCCTAATGAGCCGGACAAACGGCAATCCCCGGAACAGTATTTTGCCTCGCTCGGCGTCGCCCAGCGTTTGCGGGTGATCCAGGAGCAGTTGGCGCTGTTGCAGCGCTGGCAGGCGTTGTTCATTCGCCACGCGGTGATGGTGTCGGTCAATATCGACGGCATGGCGCTGCAAGCGTTGCAGCGTCATGATGCGTTGCAACGGCAGATCGCCGAGATGCCCTACCTGCGCTTCGAGCTGGTGGAGCAAGCCGCAACGGCGTCAAACCGCCCGTTACAGCAGATCGTCGGCGGCGAACGGTTGTGGCTGGACGATTTCGGCAGCGGGCTGGCCAACTTCTCCGCCGTCGGCGCCTGGCGCTATCAATACATCAAGGTGGCGCGCGAATTGTTCACCTTGCTCAAACAGTCGGAAGAGGGCGTACAGCTGCTCGGCACCCTGATCAAGATGATGAATCAGCACAGCGACGGGGTGATCGTCGAAGGCGTGGAAACCGAACAGGAGTGGCGGCTGGTGCAGCGTTCCGGCGCGTTGGCCGCGCAGGGTTACTATCTTTCCCGCCCGGCGTGCTTTGAAACTTTACACAGCGTACCGACGCTGTTTGCCGCGCCCGGCGCGCCGGCGTGAACTCCGGCCTATCCTCAGCTAGGCTTAAACGGGGCTGCTCATTCCTTTTCCTTTCATTCGGCAGCCCGGTTTATGTGCTGAGGGAGCCCTATGACAAGAACAGGAAAGGTTTTCAGCTGGCTGGGCGGCATTGTGCTGCTGGTGCTCGCCGCGCTGGCGATCTTCATCGCCACCTTCGACTGGAATCGACTCAAGCCCACCATCAACGACAAGGTGTCGGCCGAACTGCGGCGGCCCTTCGCCATCCGCGGCGATCTGGGCGTCGACTGGTCGCGTAACCCGGATGAGGGCGGCTGGCGCGCCTGGGTGCCCTGGCCGCATATTCACGCCGAAGACGTGTGGTTGGGTAATCCGAAAAACATCCCCGGCGACAGCATGGTGACGCTGCAGCGCGTCGACGCCAGCATCGCACCGCTGGCGCTGCTGAGGAAAGAACTGCTGATCCCGCGCATCTGGCTCAAGCAGCCGAATGCGTCGTTGCAACGCCTGGCCAACGGCGACAACAACTGGACGTTTGACCTGGCCGGCGGCCAGGATCCCAAGCAGCCGCCTTCCGCCTGGTCGTTCACTGTGCATGATATCGTGTTCGACAAGGGACAGATCGCCTTTAAAGACGCCACGCTGAAGGCGGATTTCCGCGCCGTTATCGATCCGCTCGGCAAACCGCTGCCGTTCAGTGAAGTGACCGGCAAACAGAGCGGCGGCAAGGTCGCTACACCCGATTATGTTTTCGGCTGGCAAGTGAAAGGCAAATATAACGGCGAACCGCTGAGCGGCAGCGGCAAGATCGGCGGCATGCTGTCACTGCAGAGCGCCGATCTGCCGTTCCCGCTGCAGGCCGACGTGCGCTCCGGCAGCACCCGGGTGGCGGTGGCGGGCACCTTGTCCGATCCGCTGAACCTCGGCGGCCTGGACGTGCAGCTGAAATTTTCCGGTGAAAGCCTGGGGAATCTCTATGGCCTGACCGGCGTGCTGCTGCCGAACACGCCGCCGTATGCGACCGATGGCCATCTGATTGCCCGCCTGCACCAGCCGGGCGGCGCCGTGTTCGAATATCAGAAATTCGACGGCAAAATCGGCGACAGCGACATTCATGGCGACTTGAAATACGTTGCCGCTAAACCGCGGCCGACGCTGAGTGGCGCGGTGAGCTCCCGGCAGCTGAGGCTGGCGGATCTGGCGCCGCTGATCGGCGCGGATTCCAACGCTGCCAAAGCCGGCCGCGGCGAGAAGAGCCGCCAGCCGGCGGATAAGGTGCTGCCGGTTGAACAGTTCGATACGCAAAGCTGGAGCAAGATGGATGCGGACGTGAAGTTTGCCGCCGCGCGCATCGAGCGCGGCAGCGATTTACCGCTGAGCGATCTGGCCACGCACCTGAAGCTGAACAATGGCGAGTTGCGTCTGGATCCGCTGCGCTTCGGCATGGCGGGCGGCAGCCTGAACGCCGTGGTGCGCCTCGACGGCGGCAAAAAGCCGATGCGCGGCCAGGTAGATATGCACGCGCGCAAACTCCAGCTCAAACAGCTATTGCCTAACGTGGCGGCGATGAAGCGCAGCCTCGGGCAGATGAACGGCGACGCGAGGCTGACGGGCAGCGGTAATTCAGTGGCCGAGCTGCTGGCGACCAGCAACGGCGATCTGCGCCTGCTGATCAATAACGGGGTGATCAGCCGTAGCCTGATGGAGATCCTCGGTCTGAACGTCGGCAACTACCTGGTGGCGCAATTGTTCGGTGACGACGTGGTAGGCATCAACTGCGCGGCGGCGGACGTCGGCATCCGCAGCGGCGTCGCCGCGCCGCGGCTGTTCGTGTTCGACACCGAGAACGCGGTGATCAACATCACCGGTAACACTAACCTCGCCACAGAGCGGCTGGATTTATCCATCGATCCGGAAAGCAAGGGGATGCGCGTGCTGACCCTGCGATCGCCGCTGTACGTGAAAGGCACCTTCAAGCACCCGGACGCCGGGGTGAAAGCCGGGCCGCTGATCGCGCGCGGCGCGGCGGCGGTGGCGTTGGGGGCGGTGCTGACGCCGGCGGCGGCGCTGCTGGCGCTGGTCTCGCCCAGTGAAGGCGGCGAGGAGAACCAGTGCGGGCAGATCCTGCGGGAGATGAAAGGCAAAAAATAATCAGGCGCGCGGCGGTGGCGTAAGCAGCCGGCAGTCGTGATCCTGGATCTCTTCCGCCGAGGCCAGGGTGAACGGCAGCAGGCTGCGCTCGGTCGCCAGCAGCAGGAAATCGCCGTCCGGCAGCGCGGTCATCGCCAGGCCGAAGCTGCCCATGCGCCCGTCGGCGCGCGGCAGGCCGGCAGCCAACAGGCGGAAGGCGCCCTGTTGCTCCAGCTCGGCAGGGGTTACCCGCCGCCCCAGATAGTCATGTCCCAACAGGCCGCCGGGCAGTGGTTGCCATTGCTCGATGAAATCGGGGCCGATCTGCGCCAAGCGCTGTTTTACCGCCGGCAACAGGCAGGAGATATGAATGTGCAGCTGGTTTTGCGTGCGGCCATATTCCGAATTGATGGCCAGTGAAATATCACCGTCGTCGATGGGTTTGCCATAGCGTTCCGCCATCACGTGGCGCGCGCGCCAGGCCTGGGCGAAGAAATTCGGCGTGGCGGCATCCAGCACCGCCGGGCTTTCTATCCCGGTGATTTTGGCGCTGGGCATCAGCAGGTATTGCAGCGGTCCGTTGCGATCTTTAAACACCACGAAGCCGGCCTGCACATCCACCTGCTTGCAGGGCGCCGGGTTGTCATGCGCTTGCTGATTGGGCAGACATTGCTGGCTGACGATGCGCCACAGCGCATCGGGATGGTCGGGCTTCAACCCGTAATAGAGCGCGATGGCGAGAGCCGCCAGCAGCGCAACGCAGACAAATACCCCACGACGCAGAGACATCGGCCGATCCTGTTACCGAGATAAACATCCAGCATAGCCCGGTTTTATGACAGGAAACGAACAACGCGTGCGGCCCCCGCAGTGAGGGGGCCGCAGGGGATCACAGCGACTGGTGGCGGGTTTCTTTCATCAACAGCAGAGCCAGTAGCGTCAACCCGGCCATTGCCGCCAGGTACATGCCGACGTAGAACAGCCCGTAGTGGGCCGCTAGCCAGGTGGCGATATAAGGCGCCACGGACGCGCCGAGAATAGACGCGACGTTGTAGGAGAACGATGCGCCGGTATAGCGCACTTCGGTCGGGAACAGCTCCGGCAGCAGCGCGCCCATCGGGCCAAAGGTCAGCCCCATGATGCTCAGGCCGCACAGCAGGAAGCCCATCACCAGCGCCTGGTTGCCGGA
Organism: Serratia sp. NGAS9; assembly: GCF_009905295.1. Classification (NCBI taxonomy): domain Bacteria; kingdom Pseudomonadati; phylum Pseudomonadota; class Gammaproteobacteria; order Enterobacterales; family Yersiniaceae; genus Serratia; species Serratia sp. NGAS9. The sequence goes on along the minus strand of NZ_CP047605.1, from coordinate 4,952,696 downwards.
ACCCAGCAGGGTCGGGAACAGGAACGCGAAGCCGATCATCAGCAGGGTAATGGCGATCATGGTCTTGCGACGGCCGAACGCGTCCGCCAGCAGACCGGCGATGGGCACCATCACGCCGAAACCGATCACCGCCACCATCAGCATCCACAGGAAGCTGTTACGGGAGTAGCCGAGGCCCAGCGGCTGCGGCGCAGTGCCGTAGGTCATCGAATAGACCGTCATCAGATAAAACAGCGTGTAGGTCGCCAGCATGATGAAGGTGCCGAGGATGGTGGCTTTCAGATGCTTGCTCAGCAGCGTGCCGAGCGGCACTTTCACCTGTTTGCCGGCCTTGGCCGCTTTGGCGAACACCGGCGTTTCATGCAATGACACCCGGACGTACAGGCCAATCAGCACCAATGCGGCGGAGAGGATGAACGGCACGCGCCAGCCCCATTCCATAAATTGCTGGTCGCTCAGCAGCCACGAGAGCAGCAGGAAGGTGCCGTTGGCGAAGAAGAAGCCGATCGGGGCGCCCAACTGGGGGAAGGAGCCGTACAGCGCGCGCTTTTTGGCCGGCGCGTTCTCCGTTGCCAACAGGGCGGCGCCGCCCCATTCGCCGCCCAGCCCCAGACCCTGGCCAAAGCGCGCCAGCGCCAGCAGGATAGGGGCGAAGATGCCGATGGTTTCATAGCTCGGCAGCAGGCCGATCAGCACGGTGGAAATCCCCATGGTCAGCAGCGAGGCGACCAGCGTCACCTTGCGCCCCACGCGATCGCCGAAGTGGCCGAACAGCGCAGAGCCGATAGGCCGCGCGACAAAGGCGACGGCGAAGGTGGCCAGCGACTGCAGCGTCGCGGTGGTCGGGTCGCCCTGCGGGAAGAAGATGTGCGGGAACACGATCACCGCGGCGGTGGCATAGATGTAAAAGTCGAAGAACTCGATGGCGGTGCCGACCAGCGAGGCGACGATGACTTTCCCGCGGGAATTCACCGGTGTAGACGCGTCGTCGGCGTCGAGTGGGGGTGCGATGGTGGCTTGCATATCTATTTCTTATTGTTGGAGGGGGTAAAAATCCATCTTAGTGACAGCATTCGGCCTTTTCAACGCTGTAACTCTGGGCTGCGCCGCCGCTAACCGGTTAAAAAGACTAATGTTTTACCGGGCTTCTTTTCTGTAGCGTTAAACGTTGAGAAATGGGTTTCATACAGAGGGAATGGCTGTAAAAACGGGAAAGAAAAGTGAATTGGTAGTTTGTTATGCTGGTTTTCCGAATGTCATGCCACATGATTTAGAGGGATTGACTGGGTTTTTGCTTATTAACCAGAGGAAAGTGCCGGCGTGTGCGATAACACCGGCACGATTGCGTGGCTTCAGGGGGCCGGTGGCTCGCGTTCCGGCAAGGCTTTGTCGCCTTTGTAGTCGGCGGTAGCGATCCAGGCGGCACAAAACAGCGTCAAACGGGCGAAGAAGTAGAAGAACGCCATCAGCCCGATCACCGAGCCAAAGGCCGCGCCGGAAGGCGATTTCGCCACCTGCGGCAGCGTCATCGTCATCACGAACTTGATCACCTCAAATCCGATGGCGGCGAGCAAGGTACCGCGCAGCAGCGCTTTTTTCTTCGGTTTGTGGCGCGGCAGCATCCAGAAAATCCACAGGAACAGCAGATAGTTGGCGAAAATCGAGATCGACAGCGCGATCGTCGTCAACGCCGGCCGCAGCCATTCGATGCCGTCCAACCCCAGCGCGTTGACGATCGCCGCCTGTGCCGATCCGGCGACCGAGGTCAGCGACAGCGTAATGATGAGCGCGACCACCAGGCCGGTCAGCGAGATGAAGTCGCGGGTGTACTTGAAATAGATTTTCTCCTGATCCTGCGGATTGCGCTCCCAGACGTCACGCGACTGTGCGCGGATCGCCTCGCGCAGGTTGCCCATCCAACTGATGCCGGAATAGAGCGCCAGCGCCAGACCGGTCAACCCCACGGTGGTACGCTGCTGAATGGCGGTGTTGACGGTGTTCTTCAGCGTGCTGGCCAGCGTTGGATCGCTGATGCTGCCGACGATCCGGTTGATCAATCGGGCCAGCAGATCCGGGTTGGAGGCCAGCACGAAACCGGCGGCGGCGAATGACACCATCAGGATCGGGATCAGCGAGAGGAATGAAAAATAGGTGATGGCGGCGCCGAACTGGCTACCCAGCCGATCGTTAAAGCGTTCGGCCGCGCGCAGCAGGTGCGCAACGCTCGGCCAGGCTTTGATGCGTTCAATCAGACGTGAAAAACCACCAATGCGGCGGTCGAGGGTCTCATGGCCGGTCTTGATGGCGATAAGCGGCTTCGGCGGCGTGTCTTGTGCGGGCTGGCGGCGTTCCTGGTCTGGTCCTGTAGGCATTACTTCACGATTTCCTTAACGTTAAACGGCATGTATCCGTATTGATTATAGCCAAAGCCTCGCGGCGTTTTGAGCGCCGGGGCGGCAAACGGTCAATTTCCGAGCTTAACGCGTTAGCGCCCGGCATGAAATGCCGACGATGGCGCGATAGGTAAAATTCCTATGAAAAGCCCGTGGCGCCTCGGTTTTTTTCACTTCCCTACCTCCAATTTTTATCTGTTTCGTCGGCGAGAAAGCGTTTACTCATGATGTGGCGTCGCGCTTTACCGACCGCCGCTCCGCTGCAGCCGTAGGGGCTGGAACGGTCTCATCCGTCATCAACAGAAAAACTGGAAGGTCTTATGAAATTGCTTAATCACCCCACCTGCCGTCCGTTTACCGAAGCGGGCAATCTGTCGCAGCTTTCCGCCTACTATGAAGAGGAGAGGCATATCATGTGGATGCTGCTGCGCGCTGCGCCCCGCCCCTGCTTCAACCAGGCGCTGATCGAAGACATCATGACGCTGGCGCAGGCGGCGAAGGAGTCTTCGCTGCGATTCGATTTCTGGGTCACCGGCTCGCTGGTGCCGAACATGTTCAACGTCGGCGGCGATCTGCAGTTCTTCGCCGAAGCGATCAAAAACCGCAGGCGCGAGGCGATGATGGCCTACGCGCGGGCCTGCATCGACTGTGTGCATGCCGCTGCGCGCGGTTTCGACACCGGCGCGGTCAGCATTGCCATGGTTGAAGGTAGCGCGCTGGGCGGTGGCTTTGAAGCGGCGCTGGCGCACCATTTCGTGTTGGCGCAGAACAATGCGCGCATGGGGTTCCCGGAGATCGCGTTCAACCTGTTTCCCGGCATGGGCGGTTACTCGCTGGTGGCGCGCAAGGCGGGCATGCGCTTGGCTGAGGAGCTGATTTGGGGCGGCGAGTCGCACACCGCAGAGTGGTTCGAGAGCCGCGGGCTGGTGGATCAGCTGTTCCAGCCCGGCGATGCCTATATGGCGACGCGCACTTTCATCGATACCATCCGGCCGAAGCTCAACGGCATGCGCGCCATGCTGCGGGCGCGTCAGCGCGTATTGCAACTGACGCGTTCCGAGCTGATGGATATTACCGAGGATTGGGTCCACTCGGCCTTCACCATTGAGGAAAAAGATCGCGCCTACATTGAGCGGCTGGTGATGTTGCAGGATCGCCACACCCTGAACCTGCGTCGTGCCGGCTAACGTTAACGCGCCCGCCTCACGCGGAAGGTGAGCGCGGGCGATAGGACTGCAGCCAATGCTCCAGCTGTTCCGGGAGCATTGGCCGCGCAAACAGAAAGCCCTGTTTTTCGTCCACGCCGACCTCGTCGAGGAAGTGGTTTTCGCTCTCGGTCTCTACCCCTTCGGCGATCACCCGGAAGGCCAGCGCCTCCGCCGCCGCGACGATCGCGCGTACCAGGGATTGCGATACCGGATTGAAATTCACCCCGCGCACGAAGCTTTTATCCAGCTTGATGGCGTCCAGAGGTATACGCGCCAGCTGCGCCAGTGACGAATAGCCGGTGCCGAAGTCGTCGAGATGCACCTGCGCGCCCAGTTCGCGTAGCCGGGTGATCAGCGCGCGCGCGCGGTTCTCGTCTTCAATCAGACTGCTTTCGGTCAGCTCGAAGTCCAGCAGACAGGGGGCCATGCGATGATGGCGCAGCACCCCGAGCAGGTCGTTGACGATGCCGTCGTCGGCCAACTGCCGGGCGGAGAGGTTGACCGCTACCCGCAGGTTCAATCCCTGTTCTTGCCACTGCGCTGCCTGGCTGGCGGCGGTCTGCAGCACCCATTGGCCCAGCGGGCCGATCAGGCCGGACTCCTCGGCGTAGGAGATGAACTGCAGCGGCGGGATCAGGCCGCGCTCCGGCGAATCCCAGCGCACCAGCGCTTCCACGCTGTGCACTTCGCCGCTGCGCGCGTCGATTTTAGGCTGGTAATACAACACCAGCTGATTTTGCTCCAGCCCTTTACGCAGATTGGTGTCCAGCCACATGTATTCGGCGACGCGTTTGTTCATCTCCGGCGAGAAGACGGTATAGGTGCGTTTGCCGTGCTCCTTGGCGACGTACATGGCGGTATCGGCGCTGCGGATCAGGCTGTCGAGATCGTTGCCGTGCTCCGGGCACAGCGCGATGCCGATCGAACAGCCGGTATACACCTCAATCAGGCCGATGCGGAAAGGGGTTTTCAGCCTGTCGATAATGCGCTGCGCCAGCGTTTGCAGGCGCTCGCGATCGGTTTGCGGCGCCAGCACCAGAAATTCGTCGCCGCCGAGGCGGGCGAGCACCTGATCCGGGCTCAGGCAGCCGAGGATCGCCAGCGCGACTTCGACCAGCAGCCGATCGCCGAACATATGGCCGTAGGCGTCGTTGACCTTTTTGAAGTTGTCGAGATCGAGGTACACCAGGCCGAAGCTCTCTTCGCTGCGCGTAGCGATGGCGTGGTTGATCTTATCCTGGATAGCGTTACGGTTAGGCAGGCCGGTGATAAGATCGGTGTTGGCCAGCACCCGCAGCCGTTCCTGCGCACGGCGTTCTTCGGTGATGTCGGTGCCGGAGCAGATCAAAAACACCTCGTTCTTGCCGCTGCCGCTGTGCACGAACTTATTGCGGAACAGAAACAGCCGTTCGCCCTTGACCGTCTTTACCCAACGCTCCACCTCATAAGACGATCCGTTGCGGAAGAAGCCGGCGATGTTGCGCCGCGAGGCGGCGGCTTCTTCCGGGCTCATAAACAGCTGGAAAACGTTTTTGCCGATCACCTCGTGTTCGTGCAGCCCGGTGTACTCCTCGCTCAGCCGGTTGAAACGCTGAATGCGGCCGTGCTGATCGACGATCACGATCACCGAGTTGGCTTCGGACACCACCTGCTCGGCAAAGGAGAGGCCGTGCACCAGATCGCGCGCCACGGATGGGGTGTCGCTGAAGGCGGAAGCGGTGCCCGCCCATTCGAGGTTGTTGACGCGGCGCCCGACCAGATGCAGATGCAGCGGTTCGCCGGCCAGCGTAATGGTCAGCTCAAGGCTGGCGGTTACGCCGGTTAGACGGCGAATTTTCGCCGCGTCCATGGCGCTGAGTGCCACCGCGACGTGGGCTTTGCCCTTAACGGCGGACAGCTCCAGGGCATTGCTGTCAAACGCCAGCCGCCAGTGGGGGCTTTGGGTGCCGAAGTGGGCGTTAAGAAGCTCAGGGCCTTGGTCTGCGGGCATGATGATTCCTCAAAAGAGCACGGTCGGCCGGTCGGCGCAGCTCCGGGCAGCCTGTTGGCCCGAAAGCGATCGCCGTACGCATCTGTGCATCATATAACAGGTTTTTGCAGGCGGGACGGGTGATGGAAACTATTATATAAGCAATGATTAGTTTTGCGGTGTAAACGTCGCCCGGCGGCCGCTTGCCTTAAAGTGTAGGAGAACATCGGATCCTATGATGCTTGTACTGACTTCCCCCTGCTATCGGAAAACGGTTGAGGCAAGATTGCCGTGCTGGCGAGTAAATTATAGCGGTGAGGGGAAAGCGGAAAAATAACTCCACCGGGGGGATTTTTGCCGAGAAATTAAAATTTCCATCAAATAAACGCCATCTTCATAGTTTTCTCATAATTGGTGAATAAATCCGAGACGGGTTTTAAAAAGTTTACACACCCTCGCATTACTTGAATTTTATCAGCCTATTATTATCTCCGACGACGAATGAGCCTGTTAACGTACAGCGCTCCTGATGAAGAAAAACTTTTAAGGAAATGATTATGCGTAAATTGACGGCTTTATTTATTGCTTCCACGCTGGCTCTGGGTTCTGCTTCCGCGGCGTTCGCCGCCGATACGGTGACTGCCCCGGCGGCGGATGCGGCGCCGATGAAAATGATGCATCACAAGGGTGAAGGTAAAGGCGGCCCGTTCGCCGGGTTGAACCTGACCGAGCAGCAGCGCCAGCAGATGCGCGATATCATGAAAGAGTCGCACCAGAAGCGCGGGCCGGGCATGAAAGAAGAACGCCAGGCGCTGCACAATCTGGTCGCTTCCGACAGCTTTGACGAAGCGAAGGCGAAGGCGCAAATTGACGCGATCGGCAAAGCACAATCCGAACGCATGCTGGAACGCGCCAAAGCGGAAAATAAAATGTATAACCTGCTGACGCCTGAGCAGAAAAAACAATACAATGAGAATTATCAGAAACGCGAGCAAAAGATGATGGACCACATGAATAAAATGAAGGAGCAGATGTCCTCCGGTCAGTAATATCCGCTCGCGGTGAGTAAAAAAGGGCCAGGCTATTTGTCTGGCCCTTTTTCTATTTGGCGTTATCGCCGGCAGACTTTGTCGTGAGTGATAATCATTCTCCGCCGACAATGTGCTGGAAATGTTCGGCAACGGCCTGCGCAAAGCACGGGTCGTTAATATGATAAGGCGTTTTTATCAACCGGCGTTTGTCGGTGGCGTGCACCGTTTCTTCCAGCGCCTGCGTAAAGGCGGCCAGCGCCGCCGGATCCCAGAACGGTTGCCCGGGCGCATCCAAAGCCGATACGCCGCCCGTCGGGATAACGAAACGCACTTCGCCCGCGCAGGCGTTGATTTTTTCGCCCATCCAACGCCCCATTAACGCATTCTCCCGCGCGCTGGTACGCACCAGCGTCACTTGTGGGTTGTGATGGTGACGCAGACGGTTGGCATAGCGAGCCGGCACCGTATTCGGCGCGCCGAAGTTGATCATGTCTATCGCGCCACAGGAGAGCACGCACGGGATGCCGGTACGCGCGATGGCACCGAAACGATCCATATTGCAGGGCAGCACACCGCCAAACAGGTAATCGGCCATTTCGGTGGTGGTCAAATCGATGGCGCCGTGCAGTTGGCGGTTATCGATCAGTTTTTCCAACGACCTGCCGCCGCTGCCAGTCGCATGAAACGTCAGACAATCCCATTGTGTTCCCAGTTCGGCCACCAACGCCTGAATGCAGGGCGTGGTGACGCCAAACGTCGTCAGGCCGATCGCGGGTTTGTTGTCGTGATAGTCGACGGCGGCGAAGTGCACTGCGCCGGCTATCTGGCGTGCCGCGTTGCCTAGCACCTGTCGCGAGATGCGGTTAAGACCGGCGAGATCGGTGACCGAATACAGCATGTTGATATCGCTGGCGCCGACATAGGCGGAAACGTCTCCTGCCGCCATGCTTGAGACCATTATTTTCGGCAGGCCAATCGGCAGCTGCTGCATGGCCGGTGTGATGATGGCGGTGCCGCCGGAGCCGCCCAGACCCAGCAAGGCGGCGATATCGCGGCGCGTCAGGATAAAACGTTCGAAAGCGGTCGCCATAGCGGCGATCGCCTGGCCGCGACTGGCGCAAAAGACCGCACCGGCGCCTGCCGGATGGTGGCGAGCAACGTCCTCTGGACCGATATCGGCCGGGGAGTCAAACGGCAAGCGACGAGTGGAAAGATCGACGGTTCGCGTGGGTAAATTCAGGGCAGCGATTAGCCGCCGTACATACTCCAACTCTTGTCCTTTCGTATCTGCTGTGGTAGCAATATAGACAAAATTTGAAGTTTCTTTCATGTGTCTTCCTGGGGTGTTTCTAATTTTTATTTAAAAATCATTTTATTATATTTTTTAGGGTGCCCTGGTGTTGGCATTTAAATTAAATTGATTAATGTATTTATATAATGAGACGGCAGTATCATTTTTGCAAGGGCAGCTCAGTGCAAAATGGGACTCCTGTCTCATTTTTGAGCTTTTCAACGTGGCCGGCGCTTTGCCGGCAGCCAGTCGACAGAGGCGCATCCTCTGTTGCGCAAGCGTGTGCAGATGTATGAGGTTTAAGTGCCGATAAATGCTTTTCCCACCCCGTTCGATCCTTCACTGACTTCCACACGGGCAAAAACCTACCGTTTGTTGCTGGCCAGCGCGATGGCGTTGTATGACGAAGGGGCGTTTCCTTCGATCACCGAGCTGGCGGCGCATGCCCAGGTATCGCGCGCGACCGCCTACCGTTATTTTCCGACCCAGAGTGCGCTGATTAGCGCCGTGGTGGCGGAAAGCCTGGGGCCTATTCTGGAATGGCGCCCGCAGGACGACGATGCCCTGAAGCGTATCCAGCAGTTGCTGACCTTCGCCTATCCTCAGATGGAACGGCACGAGGGAGCATTGCGTGCGGCACTGCAGCTCTCTTTGCAGCAGTGGGCGCACGCCACGCCGGGCGAAAAATTCGTGCGCGGCAACCGCAAGCGTCTGTTGGCGCTGGCGGTAGAACCGTTGCAGGGCAAACTGCCGCCGGATTCTCTACAGAGAGTGATTCATGCTTTCTCGCTGATTTACGGCTCGGAGGTATTCCTGGTGTTGAAAGATATCTGGGGGCTGGAACTTGAGGGCATTCAGGACGTCACGCAATGGATGGCCAAAGCCATCCTGCGTCAGGCGGAAGAGGACGCGACGAACCGCAAAAAAACATCAGCAGGATAATCCAATTTTTGCCGATGACCGAGTGAAAAACCAGCATAATTCACTGAGTGAATATTGGCAAAATTTATAATTAAAAGTGATAAAAGACGCCTGTTAAGCACTTTTCAGGCGGCCATCTCCTTCATTCGATCTTTGTTTATATTTTTATTTATCAGTGTATTGAGGTTTTTCCTCTCACTTTTTATCGCCGCTTCGCTACCGGCAAACGTCATTGCCATTTCTTATTGGCGTTGGCCTGATTCACCCCTGAAACGTTCTCTCCCCCCGCCGAACTGCCGAGTGACACATTAAGCGCACTTGAGATTGTTGTGCTTTATTTATTTGGTGTTACCAAACTGTTACACAAAAAATCTTATAAAACATTTGCAAACAACAACGGACGGTATCTGGGATGGAGAAGAAACTTAGAGGAGTCAAATCCGCTCGGGCGGCCTTCGGCTGGCCTGAAATCGGAGTTCATCGCGCACAATGGAGCGCGATGCTGATCTGCCTGACGGCGATCGGCGGGGCGCAGGCCTCCAGCTATATAGAGAACGGCAAAGCGGGCGATCCGGCCAGTTGGCGCAGCAGTGAGTTCAACGCGGAATGGGGGCTGGGAGCGATCCACGCCGACCAGGCCTACGCCGCCGGTTATACCGGAAAAGGCATCAAACTCGGTATTTTCGATCAGCCAGTCTACGCCAAGCACCCCGAATTTTCCGGCCCAGATAAGGTGATCAATCTGGTTACCCATGGCACTCGCGAATACACCGATCCCTATATTCCAGTGAAAAAAGGCGATGACTTCCGCTATGACGGTACGCCAAGCACCGACTCCAGCGGCAAATTAGGCTCGCACGGCACCCACGTGGGCGGCATCGCCGCCGGCAGCCGCGACGGTGGCGCCATGCATGGGGTGGCATTCAACGCGCAGATCATCAGCGCAGAAAACGGCGACCCCGGCCCGGAGGACGGCATTGTGCTCGGTAACGACGGCGCGGTTTACCAGGCCGGCTGGGAGGCGCTGGTGGCCAGCGGCGCGCGCATCATCAATAACAGTTGGGGCATCGGCATCACCGAGAAATTCGATGAAGGCGGGTATGACCCGGCTTATCCGCATTTCACGGTGAACGATGCGCAAAAGCAGTTCGATCAGATCAAAACGATCCTGGGCACCAAGCCCGGTGGCGCCTATCAGGGCGCGATCGACGCGGCGCGCAGCGGCGTGGTCACCATCTTCGCCGCCGGCAACGACGGTAACCTCAACAACCCGGATGCCATGGCCGGCCTGGCCTATTTCGTGCCGGACATCGCGCCGAACTGGCTGTCGGTCGCCAGCCTGCAGGATCCCACCAATAGCGGTGATTACAGCATCAGCACCTTCTCTTCCCGTTGCGGCTATACCGCCAGTTTGTGCGTCTCGGCACCGGGTACCCGGGTGTACAGCTCGGTGATCGCGGGCACCGGTGTGGACGACCTGACGACCGGCTATGCCAATAAAAGCGGCACCTCGATGGCGGCGCCGCACGTGGCCGGCAGCGTTGCGGTGCTGATGGAGCGTTTCCCGTATCTGAATGGCGCGCAGGTGGCGGAAGTGCTGAAAACCACCGCCACCGACATGGGCGCGCCGGGCATCGACGCGCTCTACGGCTGGGGGATGATCAACCTGGGCAAAGCCATCAACGGCCCGGGCATGTTGGTGACCGCTGAGGATATTCCCGAAGAGTTCCGCATCCCGGATCCGACGGGCGTGGCTTATGGCCCGACCCAGTTCGTGGTCGATCTGCCGGGCGTCGGCGCGGTGCTGGACAAGGGTAAACCGACCGAGCGCGTCTGCAGCAGCGATCTTTGCGGCCTGGACTTCTGGAGCAACGACATCTCCGGCCACGGCGGCCTGACCAAGCAGGGCATCGGCACCCTGGTGCTGACCGGTAACAACACCTATGCCGGCCCGACGCTGGTCAATCAGGGGCGGCTGGCTGTCAACGGTTCGGTCACCTCGGCCGTCAGCGTGCAGAGCGGCGGTATTGTCGGCGGCAGTGGCACGGTCGGTTCGCTGACCGCCCGTGATGGCGGCACCGTGGCGCCGGGCAACTCGATCGGCACCCTGAACGTGGCCGGCAACGTCAGCTTCGAGCCGGGCTCGCGCTACGCGGTGGAAGTGGGCCCGAACGGCCAGAGCGATCGGATCCAGAGCAGCGGATCGGCGACGATCGGCGGCGGCGAGGTGGCGGTGACGCTGGAGAACAGCCCCAACCTGCTGACGCAAAGCGAGGTGCGCAGCCTGCTGGGCCAGCAGTACACCATTTTGAGCGCGCAGCAGGGGGTGAGCGGGCAGTTTGACGCGGTGGCGCCGAACTACCTGTTCCTCGGCACCGGGCTGAGCTACCAGCCGACCGGGGTGACGCTGAGCGTCGGGCGCAACGGCACGAGCTTCGCCAGCGTGGCGCAGACCTCGAACGAGCGGGCGGTGGCGGTGGCGGCGGATGCGCTGGCGGCGGGCAACCCGGTGTACGAGAGCCTGCTCACCAGCGGCACGGCGGGCGAAGCGCGGCAGGCGTTCCGTCAGCTGTCGGGGCAAATCCATGCGGATATCGCCTCGGCGCTGGTGAACGACAGCCGCTACCTGCGTGAGGCGCTGAACGGGCGTCTGCGTCAGGCGGAAGGGCTGGCGAGCTCGTCGGCCATCAAGGCGGACGAGGACGGCGCCTGGGCGCAGCTGCTGGGGGCATGGGACCACGCGTCGGGCGACGCCAACGCCACCGGCTATCAGGCCTCGACCTACGGGGTGCTGGTGGGGCTGGACTCGGCGGTTGCGGGCGACGGGCGACTGGGGGTGGCGACCGGCTACACCCGCACCTCGCTGCACGGCGGTTACGGGTCGAAGGCGGACAGCGACAACTACCACCTGGCGGCGTACGGCGACAAGCAGTTCGGGGCGCTGGCGCTGCGCGGCGGGGCGGGCTACACCTGGCACCGCATCGACACCAAGCGGTCGGTGAACTACGGGATGCAGTCGGACCGTGACACGGCGAAGTACAGCGCGCGCACCGAACAGCTGTTCGCGGAAGCGGGCTACGGCGTGCAGGGTGAATGGCTGAACCTGGAGCCGTTCGTCAACCTGGCGTACGTGAACTTCGAAAACAACGGCATCGCGGAAAGCGGCGGCGCGGCGGCACTGCGCGGCGACAAGCAGCATACCGACGCGACGGTGTCGACGCTGGGGCTGCGTGCAGACACCGCGTGGCAGGTGAGCCCGGGCACGACGGTGGCGCTGCGCAGCGAGCTGGGGTGGCAGCACCAGTACGGTGGGCTGGACCGTGGCACCGGGCTGCGGTTCAACGGCGGCAATGCGCCGTTCGTGGTGGACAGCGTGCCGGTGTCGCGTGACGGCATGGTGTTGAAGGCAGGGGCGGAAGTGGCGGTGAACGAGAACGCCACGCTGTCGCTGGGCTACGGCGGGCTGCTGTCGCAAAACCATCAGGACAACAGCGTCAACGCCGGCTTCACCTGGCGTTTCTAAGCAACATTGACTCAATCCTTGTACGGGAACCGTCTGCGGGCGGTTCCTTTTTCACATCCTGCTAATGAGAACCCGGCGCACCTGGGGCGTCGGCCAATAACAAGCAAAAGGTAAGGAAATGACAACAACAATGGGTTTTGATAGCAAAGGAAACGCTCGCCGCTCGCCGTGGCGGCTGAACGCGTTGGTCTGCTGCATGGCGCTGGCGGGGTATGCACAGGCGGCGCCGCACGAGGTGAACGGCCAACCCGGCGATCCGGCCAGCTGGCGCAGCGCCGAATTCAACGCCAACTGGGGGCTGGGGGCGATCCACGCCGATGAGGCCTACGCCGCCGGCTACACCGGCAAAGGGCAGAAGGTGGGCATTTTCGACACTCCGGTCAACCGTCATCCCGAGTTCGCCGGTGACGGCAAACTGATCAACGTCGTCACCGAGGGCTACCGCGCCTATACCGATCCACACCGGCCGGGGATTAACGCCGGCGATCGTTTTTACTTCGACGGCACCTTCCACTTCTACAGCGGTTCGCAGGGCATGCTGAGCAATCACGGGGTGCACGTCGCGGGGATCAGCGCGGCGAACCGCGACGGCATCGGCATGCACGGCGTGGCCTTCGATTCGCAGGTGATTAGCGTCGATAACGATAACGACGGCCCGGCCTACGGCGAATTCCTCGGCCTGGACGGCGCCGTCACCAATACCGGCTGGCAGGCGATGATCAACAGCGGTGCGCGGGTGATCAACAACAGCTGGGGCGTCAGTATTCCCGATTTCCTGTCCGACGGCGGCCGTGATCCTAACGCGCTGCACTTTGAGCTGAAGGATGCGCAGGAACAATTCGATCAGGTCAAACCGCTGCTCGGCAGCCTGGCCGGCGCAGGCTATCAGGGCGCGATCGATGCGGCGCGCAAAAACATTCTGGTGCTGTTCGCCGCCGGCAACGACGGCAACTACAACCAGCCGGATGTGATCAGCGGGCTGGCCTACTTCGTGCCGGACATCGCGCCGAACTGGCTGTCGGTCGCCAGCGTGGCGCAGGATGCGGCATCGACCAACAGCGTGCCTTACACCATCAGCAGCTTCTCTTCCCGCTGCGGCTATACTGCCAGCTTCTGCGTCTCGTCGCCGGGCAGCAAAATCTACAGCACCGTGGCCAACGGTTCCGATCCGGCCAATCTGGTGTCGGACTACGGCAATAAAAACGGCACCTCGATGGCGACCCCGCACGTGACCGGCGCGGTGGCGGTGTTGCTGCAGCGCTTCCCGTACATGAACTCGGCGCAGATTGCCGACGTGCTGAAAACCACTGCCACCGACATGGGCGCGCCGGGCATCGACGCGCTCTACGGCTGGGGGATGATCAACCTGGGCAAGGCCATCAACGGCCCGGGCATGTTCTATACCGTCGAAGATATTCCTGCGGAGTTCCGCATCCCGGATCCGACGGGCGTGGCCTACGGCCCGACCCAGTTTGTCGCCAATATTCCGGGGAGGGGCGCCGAGGTGGATGCCGGCACGCTACACGCCAGGAAATGTGATGATGTCCACTGTGGATGGGAAATCTACTCCAACAACATTTCCGGTCACGGCGGCCTGACCAAAGAGGGCGCGGGAATCCTGGAACTGACCGGTGCCAACACCTATGCCGGCCCGACGCTGGTCAATCAGGGTCGGCTGGCGATCAACGGCTCGGTCACCTCGGCCGTCAGCGTGCAGAGCGGCGGCATCGTCGGCGGCAGCGGCACAGTCGGTTCGCTGACCGCCCGCCGCGGCGGCACCGTGGCGCCGGGCAACTCGATCGGCACCCTGAACGTGGCGGGTAACGTCAGCTTCGAAACGGGCTCGCGCTACGCGGTGGAAGTGGGGCCGAACGGCCAGAGCGATCGGATCCAGAGCAGCGGAGCGGCGACGATCGGCGGCGGTGAGGTGGCGGTGACGCTGGAGAACAGCGCCAACCTGCTGACGCAAAGCGAGGTGCGCAGCCTGCTGGGCCAGCAGTACACCATCCTGAGCGCGCAGCAGGGGGTGAGCGGGCAGTTTGACGCGGTGGCGCCGAACTACCTGTTCCTTGGCACCGGGCTGAGCTACCAGCCGACCGGGGTGACGCTGAGCGTCGGGCGCAACGGCACGAGCTTCGCCAGCGTGGCGCAGACCTCGAACGAGCGGGCGGTGGCGGCGGCGGCGGATGCGCTGGCGGCGGGCAACCCGGTGTACGAGAGCCTGCTCAACAGCGGCACGGCGGGCGAAGCGCGGCAGGCGTTCCGTCAGCTGTCGGGGCAAATCCATGCGGATATCGCCTCGGCGCTGGTGAACGACAGCCGCTACCTGCGTGAGGCGCTGAACGGGCGTCTGCGTCAGGCGGAAGGGCTGGCGAGCTCGTCGGCCATCAAGGCGGACGAGGACGGCGCCTGGGCGCAGCTGCTGGGGGCATGGGACCACGCGTCGGGCGACGCCAACGCCACCGGCTATCAGGCCTCGACCTACGGGGTGCTGGTGGGGCTGGACTCGGCGGTTGCGGGCGACGGGCGACTGGGGGTGGCGACCGGCTACACCCGCACCTCGCTGCACGGCGGTTACGGGTCGAAGGCGGACAGCGACAACTACCACCTGGCGGCGTACGGCGACAAGCAGTTCGGGGCGCTGGCGCTGCGCGGCGGGGCGGGCTACACCTGGCACCGCATCGACACCAAGCGGTCGGTGAACTACGGGATGCAGTCGGACCGTGACACGGCGAAGTACAGCGCGCGCACCGAACAGCTGTTCGCGGAAGCGGGCTACGGCGTGCAGGGTGAATGGCTGAACCTGGAGCCGTTCGTCAACCTGGCGTACGTGAACTTCGAAAACAACGGCATCGCGGAAAGCGGCGGCGCGGCGGCACTGCGCGGCGACAAGCAGCATACCGACGCGACGGTGTCGACGCTGGGGCTGCGTGCAGACACCGCGTGGCAGGTGAGCCCGGGCACGACGGTGGCGCTGCGCAGCGAACTGGGGTGGCAGCACCAGTACGGTGGGCTGGGCCGTGGCACCGGGCTGCGGTTCAACGGCGGCAACGCGCCGTTCGTGGTGGACAGCGTGCCGGTGTCGCGTGACGGCATGGTGTTGAAGGCAGGGGCGGAAGTGGCGGTGAACGAGAATGCCACGCTGTCGCTGGGCTACGGCGGACTGCTGTCGCAAAACCATCAGGACAACAGCGTCAACGCCGGCTTCACCTGGCGCTTCTGACCTTCAACGGTCATCACAATGACAACGGAGCCGGCATGCCGGCTCCGTTTTTATTTGCGGCTGCGGGGTGAGTCCGTATGATGGCGCGGCGCCAGGGCAATAAAAAACCGGGACCCTGACGGATCCCGGCTCAAAAGTGGGTAAAACAGATTAGCGCTAAAGGCTCAAGCCCCGTTTTGCTTGTGCAGTCCGAGCGATGTGATCATCGTCTCAGTAGCGGCAACGGAACAAATTTTCCCTGGTGTTACTATGGTTATTATTAAAAAACGTGCTGGTGTTATTTTTTATAGTGTATTGCTGTATGTCTCTTTTGATACCATGTTTGACGATGCAACATGGTATGTCAAGCAACGTTTTTAACGCATAATTGCATCAGATGCTAGTTTTAGATGTGGCTTTTTCAGCGGAAATAATCAAAACGACTGATAAATCAGTAAAAAAAATCGAAGGAACAAATGGATAACAATCACCAAAAATTCGATTCACAGTCGATTGCCAATCGGGTCAGGGAGCTGTTTTTACATTACGGGATTGGAAAACGTCAGCATGCCCGCGAGCTCAGCCGCATCTTGGATCTGAGTTTTTCACATGCGCACCGCAAACTGAAAGGGCAAAGCCCCTGGACGCTGGAACAGATCAACAGCGTCGCGGCCGCGCTCGGAGAAACGCCGGCGGCGATCGCCGATTTGAGCGCCGAACACGAGACTCCCGAGCCAAACATGGCGCGCGATGCCATCTTTGTCGTGGCGGGGGTGGCGATACCTTGCGTCGGGCACATCGGCGACGAGCTTCCTGCCGGGCGGCCGGCGGAATTTGTGGCGCTGCGCGTGGAAGGGCAGTGGCATATCTATCGCACCGATGAGGCGCCGGCAGGCCCGCGTTACGGCGTCGATCTGATCGAAATCCGGCCCGGCTTCGGCGACGACGAGCGGCTGAGCATCGCGGTATTGGACGATTCGCATCAGGCGGCCGATGAACTGGCCAAGTATCTGGGTGGCTGCGGGTTCAACGCGGTGGCGTTTTACGACGTCGACAGTTTCTGTCAGGCGTTGCAGCAAAGCCTGTTCGACGGTTACGTGGTGGACTGGTTGATCGGTGAGGAAACGGCGGATCGCTGTATCGCTACCATCCGCGCCTCCGACAATCCGGACGCGCCGGTACTGGTGCTGACCGGTGAACTGGGCACCGACCGACGCGAATCGGAAATCGCTCAGGCGATGCGCGAGTACGACGTGCTCGGCCCTTATGAAAAACCGGTGCGGCTCCATGTGATCGAAGCCGCACTGCAACGCTGTTTTAATCTTTAGCGGGGAACACCTCGGCCAGCGCGCTCGACAGCGCATCCAGTCGAACCGGCTTCATCAGGTAGTTATCGAACAGGGCGCGCTGATCCGCCGTTAACTGCTCCGGCGTGTAGGCGCTGATGCCGATGATCGGCACATGGCGGTTGGGGCCGCGACGGTTGCGCAGCTGCCTGGCCAGAGCAGCGCCGTCGATGCCCGGCATCTGCAAATCCAGCAACAGCGCATCGTAAGGACGTCTGAGCAGCTTCTGCAGTGCGCGTTCCGGCGAGTCGCACAGTTCGTGCTGGTAACCCAGCTTGTCCAGCAGCGCCGCAAAGGCGTCACCCACCGACTTGTTGTCATCCACCACCAGAACCTGCTGCGGCTTATGCTGCAGAGAGGCATTGGCAGCGGCGGGCTCGTCGGCACGTTCGTCTTCACTGATCTGCACCGGAATGCTGACGATAAAGGTGCTGCCCTTCTTGATTTCGCTGTACACCGTGATGGTGCCGTTAAGCAACGTCACCAGGCCGTGCACGATCGCCAACCCCATCCCCACGCCGGCGTACTGCTTGGTATGCGACTGATCCAACTGGGTAAAGGGCTTGAAGATCTGATCGAGCTGGTCTTTTTCGATACCGATGCCGGTGTCAGTCACTTCGATAATCAACGAACTGCCGCCCGGTTGGCGGCGCAGGCAGCTGTGCAGCGTAATGCTGCCGCTTTCGGTGTACTTGTAGGCGTTGGTCAGCAGGTTGACGATAATCTGCCGGATGCGCAGCGGATCGGAGTGCACCAGCAGGTGGCTGCATTCCACTTCACAGCTGAGTTTGACCTGTTCTTTGCGGGTCAGGGTGGCGATTTCGTTGGCGGTCTCCGCGATCAGCTTCTGCGCGTCGAACGGTACGATGCGCAATTCCATCATGCCGCTGTCGAGGTGCGCGTAGTCGGTCAGATCTTTCATCTGGCTTTCGATTTGCTGCGCGGCGGTCTCCAGCCGCTGGAAGGTGTCCGCATGCTCTGCCGACACCCGGGTATTCACCAGCACGTCGATGGCCGACATCACGCTCTGCAATGAGGTGCGCAGCTCGTGGCCAATAGCGCCGAGGAAGGCGTTTTTGGTGCGCGTCGCTTTCTCCGCCTCAATCGCCTTGGCCTGTTGGCGAATGGTCAGCCGCTGCTGGCGGAACACGATCAGGGTGATGGCGATCAGCGCGATCACCGAGAACATGACGATCACCAGCCCATAGAAAATAATGTGCCGCTTCTCGATGTAGTCCTCATAGGCGGCGGTGCGCTGCTTCACCTCGGCATGGTCGGTCAGGTTGGCCATTTCGATGGAGTAAGGCTTGATGGCCTTCATGGCCGCGAAAACCTGGTCGAAGTCGATTTTCGGGCTGTCCAGCAGCTTATCGATGCGATCCATCTGCAGGCGCATCTGTTTGACCACTTCCGGATAACCCGGCTCGGCGTACAGCGGCTGGGTCGATTCGGAGACGGTTTCCAGCACGTAAAAACGCGAATAGAGGATTTCGAAGCGCAGCCGCAGGTTGTCGTTGTCCACCTGCGGCGCGTGACTTTGCTGTTCGACCAGCGTGTCGAACTCCGCCAGCTTGATGGAGAACTTGGCGATCGACCAGGAGTAGTTCTCCTGCGTGCCGGCGATGGCATACAGCCCTTTCTTCGACAGGGTGGCGCTGTAGTAATAGAGCGTGACGGTCGAAGCCACTAAAAACAGCGCGGCAAAGATGGCCGGGATCGCCAGCCTGCTGCCGTTCTTAAAGGTCGTCAGCTTCATTTGATCACGATCCTGTCGACTTGCCAGATAAAGCGTGAATTGTACAACGGCGAGTTCAGCTCAGGCCCGGCGGCGTCACGCGGGTACACCAGGAACAGCGGGCCGAAGTTTCTGAGCTTCAGCATTTCCCCGTCCATCTTGTAGGCCAGGATCATGTTGTATTTCGTGACGTCGGACAGCGGCACGTCGATGTAATAATCGTTCAGCGCGTAGAAGGTCAGCGTCTCGCCCTTGGCGCCGACGCGCTCCAGGATATCGGCCACCGAAATCCCTTCAAATTTTCTCTGCGGCGTCCAGGACGTGGAGGTGGTGATGCTGCGCACCGGCATCGCCAACAGTTGTTTATCGGTGAACAGATAGCTTTTGTTGACCGGGTCGGTCACGTTGTCGATCTTGCCCGCCACTTCCAGGGTAAAGCTGAGGGCGCTGCTCTGGGCGATAATCAGGGCCACGCAGGCTATCGCAAGGGTTTTGCATAGTTTGAACAGCATCGGTGTTCTCCAGAGGCGCGGGGAGGTTGTATCAGTCCCGCTAATTTATCAGGCAGAATAATGGCAGAAAAAGCAGGCGGGTGCGAAGGGAATAGTAAACCGCACAAAAAGAACAGGTCTGGGTCGGTCGGCCCGTGCGCGTAACCTTTCCCTTCCGTTTGTCAGCCGTTCCGATGTGCTTTCAACAGCTGGGCCAGCTGCGTCAGGCCTGCCGTTAGCTCGTCCAGTGAGGGGGAACCCAGGCACAGGCGAATGCCCGATTCACTTTCGCCGTCATTGACCATGACCGCGGCCGGCGGCGTGACTTTAACGCCCGCCAACGCGGCGGCGGCGGCCACAGGCTCGGCGGTTTCGCGCGGCATCGGCAGCCAGACATGGTAAGCGTCGGGATGCGATACGCATTCGTCGGCATCGAATATCGAGGTAGCCAGATGCACTCTTCGCTGAGCCTCATGGCGCAACGCTTGCGGTATCGCCTCGATCGCGCCGCTGGACAACCACTCCCCCACCACGGCGCAAGACAGTGGCGAAGGTGCGAAGGGAATATCTTGCAAGGCTTCTTCCGCCGCGGTTTGCATGTCGGGCGGTAGAGTCAGCATACCGATCCGCAACCCCGGGCCGAGCGTTTTCGACAGGCCATTGACATGGAACACCCGCTCGGGTGCCAACGTCGCGAGCGCAGGCACTGCTGAATGCCCTAGGGCATACACGCCATCCTCGATGATCCAGACATTCGCCTGCCGGCATATCTCGACGATAGCCCGCCTGCGCTCGGCGCTCATGGTGGCGGTCGTCGGGTTATGCAGCGTCGGTGTCAGATAGACCGCAATATGGCCGGAGGGGACACGCTCGAGCGCGCTCGCCAGCGCCTGCGGCACCATGCCTTGCGCATCGATCTCCACGCCGATCAGGCGATGGCCTTTACGTCGGGCCAGCGCGATCGCGCCGGGGTAGGTCAGCCTCTCGGTCAGTATCGTCCCGCGTGGCCCGCAGGCCAGGTCAAATGCCAACGAAATCGCCTGACGGGCATTGCTGGTCAGCGCCAGGTGCGACGGTTCGATCGTGACGCCGGCGTTTTCCAGCCAGCGGGCCAACAGACGCCGATGTTCCAAGTGCCCGGTCGGAGGGGAATAGAGGTTCAGATGATCCGCATCCATTTTCCGTGCGATGCCGGCCAGCGTGCGTGCCAGCAAACGGTCAGTCAGCATCGCCGGCGGCGCATTGGACGAGAAATCGATTTCACGTTCTTCACGGGCGCGGCGGATCGCCACGAACATCCCGCGCCCCTTCACGCTGCGGACCAGCCCGCGTCGTTCCAGGATGGCGTAGGCTTTGGTCACCGTGCCCAGACCGATCGCCAATTGCCAGGCGAGGGGGCGGTGTGCCGGCAAACGATCGCCTCCTTGCAGCTTGCCCTCGATAATGTCGTCAGCCAACGCCAGCACCAGCCGTTCGACGGTAGTGGCTTCCACGTTGGCCAGGCGGGGTTGCCAGGGGGATTGAAGCCGCATGGTCGCTCTCCGGAGAAAGAATATAGTGTCACGTGACACTATTTAAATAGGCGAAAAGTGTAACACATACTATGTTGGTGAGGAGTCCCGGCGTTTTCAACAACGGCTCGGCCGTAAGGCGGGCCAGCGGAGTTTTTCCATGATGGTCAGTCAGCTTGCGTTGGTTTACGGCGCCTATCTCCTCGCTACCGCCAGCCCCGGCCCCAGCAACATGGCGATCATGGGCGTGGCGATGCGTGACGGCCGCAGGCCCGCATTGGTGCTGGCCGCCGGCGTGGTGACCGGATCGCTGTGCTGGGCGATGTTGGCCGCGACCGGCCTTTCCGCCGTGTTGGCCACGTATGCGCAAGCGCTGTGGACCATCAAAATCGTTGGCGGCGTGTATATGCTGTATCTGGCGCTGCGCGCCGGAAAGTCCGCGTTACAGACGTCCGCCGCGACGCCGGGCATGGCCGCGGGGCGCGATGCGCGGCCTTATCGGGCGCTTTATCGGCAGGGTGTGCTGATGCATCTCGGCAATCCCAAGGCCATCATGTCCTGGATGGCGATCATGTCGCTGGGATTGCGGCAAGGCGCGCCTGAGCAGGTTTTACCGGCAATTATTGGCGGTTGCGCGCTGCTCGGCGTGACGATTTTCGGGGGGTATGCCCTGCTGTTCTCAACGGCGCCGATGATCGCGTTTTACACCCGGGTGAGGCGCTGGATTGAAGGAACGCTTGCGCTGCTGTTCGCTTTGGCGGGCCTGGAGCTGTTGATATCGCGGGGGTAATGAACGCCCGGCGTTAACCTGAGGAGAGAAGCGATGGTTTTTGGCATGCAGATGGTGGATGTCTTTGGCGCCGGGCCGCTCGCCGGCAATCCGTTGGCGGTGATCACGGGCGCCGAAGCGTTGTCGACGGAGGACATGCAGCGTTTGACGCGTTGGTTCAACCTGTCGGAGACGGCCTTTTTGCTGCCGCCGACGCACCCCCAGGCGGATTACCGGGTGCGGATATTCACCCTGGATCGTGAAATGCCATTTGCCGGACACCCGACGCTGGGCAGTTGTCATGCCTGGCTCACTGCGGAGGGGATGCCGCGCAATAGGGCGGAGATCATCCAGGAATGCGGGGCGGGCTTGGTGAGCATTCGCCGCGAGGCAGGACGGCTGTGTTTTGCCGCGCCGCCGTTGATTCGCTCCGGGGCGCCCTCAGAAGAGACGTTGGCCGACGCGCTGCAGTTTTTAGGTATCGCGCCTGAGGAGGCGCTCGATGCCGCCTGGATCGATAACGGTCCGGGGTGGCTGGGGATCCGGCTGGCCAGCGCTGAGCGGGTACTTTCCCTGACGCCGGCGAGAAGCTGGCCGCGCAGAGTGGACATTGGCGTCGTCGGCCCACATGCCGATGGTGACGCAGCCTTCGAAGTTCGCGCCTTTTTGAGCGATCATCTTGGCGCTATCGTCGAAGATCCGGTCACCGGCAGCCTCAATGCCTCGCTGGCCCAGTGGTTGTTCGCAAGCGGCGTGGTCAGCGGTGGCTATATCGCCGCCCAGGGCCGCTGCCGTGGGCGCAACGGGCGCGTGCATATCACCCACGACGAGAGCGGCCGGATTTGGGTGGGCGGCAATACGCGCACTCAGGTCGAAGGGCGGCTGCAAGGGATTGGCACGGCGTAGAAAGCGTCGCCGCACTGTGTGCGGCTGAACGGAATATCGATTTTCATCCGATAAGGAGTGAGCAGTATGTCTGCAACGGCCATCGATACCTTGAAAATGCTGGTGCGTTACAAAGCCTGGGCGAACGCCTTGACCTTTGACACCGTGATGTCCTTGCCGGCCGGTGAAGCCTTACGGCAGCGGCCGACCCGTTTTGGCAATATGGTGCATACCTTAAATCATGTGTACGTGGTGGACGATATCTTCAGGCACCATCTGCAAGGTCGAAAACATGGCTACCTCGCGCGCAACACCGAGCAAACGCCTGCGCTTGACGACTTGCGGTGTGCGGTGGAGGAAATGGACCGCTGGTATATCGAACAGGTGGACAACTGGTCACCCGAGGCGCTGGCGCAGGTGGTACATTTCGAGTTCGTCGGCGGGGGGGAAGGCCGGATGACGCGCCAGGAAATCGTGCTGCATGTCGTCAACCACGCTACCTATCATCGCGGTTTTGTCGGCGATATGCTCTATCAAGTACCCTTCGCCTCGCCGGCGAACGATTTGCCGGTGTTTCTTCGCGATCATTACCGCCAGGCGCGGTGAGGCGAGCGAGAGAAATAAAAAAGCCAGACGCTTTCGCGCCTGGCCTGTTACGCGCCGAAACTCGGCGAGGTTGCGCCTCAGCGCATGGTGACGAACTCTTCCGCCGCGGTCGGGTGGATCGCCACGGTGTTGTCGAAGTCCTTCTTGGTGGCGCCCATCTTCACTGCCACCGCGAAGCCCTGCAGGATTTCATCCATGCCGAAGCCGATGCCGTGCAGGCCGACGATCTTCTCTTCTTTACCCGCGCACACCAGCTTCATGCGGCACGGCTGGCGGTGCTGCGTCACGGCGCTGTACATGGCGGTGAAGGAGGATTTGTACACCTTCACGTTGTCCGCGCCGAATTTCTCGATGGCTTCCGGCTCGGTCAGGCCGACGGTGCCGATCGGCGGGTGGCTGAATACCACGGTGGCGATGTTGCTGTAATCCAGGTGCTCGTCCGGCTTGTTGTTGAACAGGCGCTCGGACAGGCGGCGGCCGGCGGCCACGGCGACCGGGGTCAGCTCTACCGCGCCGGTGTTGTCGCCCACCGCGTAGATGCCTTTGACGTTGGTGTTCTGGAACTTATCGACGTCAATGTAGCCTTGCTCGTTGGTTTTCACTCCGGTGACGCCGAGGTTCAGGTTGTCGGTCGCCGGTTCGCGGCCGATGGCCCAAATCAGGCAGTCGACGGTGAATGCTTTGCCGTTTTCCAGCTGCAGCGTCAGGCTGCCGTCGGCGTTCTTGACGATCGCTTTCGGCACCGATTCGGTGTGCAGGCTCGGCCCCTCGGTGTTCATTACTTCCACCAGGGTTTCGACGATCATCGGATCGAAGCTGCGCAGCGGCGCGTGCTTGCGCACGAACAGGTGCGTTTCCGCGCCGAGCGCGTTCAGCACGCCGGCGATCTCCACGGCGATATAGCCGGCGCCGACTACGGCGACGCGTTTCGGCATGGCGTCCAGCTCAAAGAAGCCGTCGGAGTCGATGCCGTATTCCGCACCCGGAATAGCCGGATGGCTCGGGCGGCCGCCGGTGGCGATCAGGATGTGGTCGGCGGTGATGGTCTCGCCGTTCACCTCCACGGTGTGCGCATCCACGAAGCGCGCGAAGCCTTTGATCACGTCGACCTTGTTCTTGCCCAGCACGTTATCGTAGGAGTTGTGAATGCGGTCGATATAGGCGGTGCGGTTGGCGACCAGCTTCTTCCAGTCGAAGGCGTTGACGGTGGTGTCGAAGCCGTAGTCCGGGCCGTACTGATGGATGGCCTCGGCGATCTGCGCCGCGTGCCACATGACTTTTTTCGGTACACAACCCACGTTTACACAGGTGCCGCCCAGCTCTTTGGCTTCAATCAGCGCACACTTTTGGCCGTACATGGCTGCCCGGTTGATCGATGCGATACCGCCGCTGCCGCCGCCAATTGCTAGATAATCGTAATGTTTCGTCATCTGGGATTTCCATGAGTTGTGAATTTGAAGAGGGTAAGAGTTTAACGCCTGACCGGGGTTTGTCGCAAAGATTGCGTCGATGGCTGCGATAGGTGGACGCAGGGCGCGGCAAACCGCGCCCTGATGGGGATTATTCCGGTACCACCCAGTTCACCAGATGGTGACCGATGCCCGACGGCACCAGCACCTTGTGCAGCCACGGCAGCACGTTTTTCATCTGCTGTTCCAGCTTCCACGGCGGATTGATGACGATCATGCCGGAGGCGGTCATACCGCGCTGATCGCTGTCGGGTTTCACCGCCAGCTCGATCTGCAGGATGCGGCGAATGCCGGTGGCTTCCAGATCGCGCAGCATGCGTTTGATCTGCTGGCGCATCACCACCGGGTACCACAGCGCATAGGTGCCGGTGGCGAAACGCTTGTAGCCTTCCTGAATGCCTTTGACCACGTCCTGGTAATCGGTCTTCATTTCATACGGCGGGTCCATCAGGATCAGGCCGCGGCGCGACAGGGGCGGCAGCTGGGATTTCAGCTGCTGATAGCCGTCGGCGCGCTGCACTTTGGCGCGTTCGTCTTTCTGGAACTCGCTGCGCAGCAGCGGGTAGTCGCTCGGGTGCAGCTCGGTCAGGTGGATTTTGTCCTGCGGGCGCAGCAGCTGGCGGGCGATCAGCGGCGAACCGGGATAGTAGCGCAGCGTGCCGGAACGGTTGAAGTTGTGCACCACGCTCATGTAGGCCGCCAGCTCTTCCGGCAGATCGTCGCGTTGCCACAGCAAGCCGATGCCTTCCAGGTATTCGCCGGTGCGCTCGGCGTGTTCGCCGCTGAGCTGATAACGGCCCGCGCCCGAGTGGGTATCCAGGTACAGGAACGGCTTCTCTTTTTCCTTCAGCGACTCGATGATCAGGCTCTGAACGGTGTGTTTGAGCACGTCGGCGTGGTTGCCGGCGTGGAAACTGTGGCGATAACTTAACATGACGGGTGGCGGTTCCTTGTGCTCCGCAGACGGAGCATTCAATGCAATAAGGCTTATAATCTGCACAGTATAAACTGTCTGGCCGGGAAAAACCGGACTCCGTTGCCGCAGACGTTAACAGAAAGGGACAGGACGATGAGCAAACAGGCGATTTTGGCGAATTACCCCGACGTGGCGCGCTGGGCGTTCGGCGACGGCCCGGCGTTAGCCGACGAACTGCTGGGATTGGTGCTGAGCGGGGATAAAACCGCCACCTGCAGTTCCTATGCGAGCTATCGTCGGGAACAAACCCCGCGGATCGGCGATTACAGCATCGTTCTCGATGGCCGCGGCGAACCAGCCTGCGTGATCAGGACCCTGGCGCTGCGCCTGGTGCGCTACGACCAGGTGACCGCCGAGATGGCGGCCAAAGAGGGCGAAGGCGACAAAAGCCTGGCGTTTTGGCGCCAGGGGCATCAGGCATTCTTTACCCGCGAGGGGAGCTTTGCGCCGGACATGTGGCTGGTGTTCGAAGAATTCGAACGGGTTGAAACGCTGTGAATCACAAGGAGAAAGGATGAGCTGCATTTTTTGCGACATCGTGGCGGGCAAGGCGCCGTGCCATAAAATCTGGGAAGACGACGACCATCTGGCGTTCCTGTCCATCTTTCCCAACACCGATGGCTTCAGCGTGGTGATCCCCAAGGCGCACCACCCGAGCTACGCCTTTGACCTGCCGGACGAGGTGCTGAGCGCGTTGATGCTGGCGACCAAGCGTGTGGCAAAGCAGCTGGATCGCGCGTTCGACGACGTCGGCCGCTGCGGCATGGTCTTCGAGGGCTACGGCGTTGACCATGTGCATGCCAAACTGATCCCGCTGCACGGCACCGCGTCGCTGGATCAGTGGCGGCCGATCGAATCGACCTCGCCGAAGTTTTTCGAACATTACGAGGGCTACATTTCCTCCCACGACGCCGCGCGCGCCGACGACGAACAGCTGGCGGCGCTGGCTGCCCGCATTCGCCAACGCGCCGTTTAAGGCACGAACGATCAACGCCGGGCATTGATTTTCCTGTTGCCTGGCTCCATGTTAGAGATTCATATGCATTTTAAGGCTCGCCCGTGCGGCGGGCCCCAACGCTAATCAGGACTGCCCTATGACAAATCCGTTGCTGACCCCGTTTTCCCTGCCGCCGTTTTCGGCGATCCGCCCTGAAGATATCGTGCCTGCGGTGCAATCCGCGCTGGCGGACTGCCGCGCCGCGGTAGAGCGCGTGGTCGCGCAGCCGGGGCCGTTCACCTGGGACAATTTGTGTCAGCCGTTGGCGGAGTCGGACGATCGCCTGTCGCGCATCTGGTCGCCGATCGGGCACCTGAACTCGGTGAAAAACAGCCCGGAGCTGCGCGCCGCCTATGAGCAGGCGCTGCCGCTGCTGTCCGAGTACGGCACCTGGGTTGGCCAGCACGAAGGGCTGTACCAGGCCTACCGCAGCCTCAAAGAGGGCGCGGCGTTCGAGACGCTGAGCGTGCCGCAGCGCAAGGCGGTGGACAACGCGCTGCGCGACTTCGAGCTGTCGGGCATCGGCCTGTCGGCGGACAAACAGCAGCGCTACGGCGAGATCGTCGCACGCCTGTCCGAGCTGGGCTCCACCTACAGCAACAACGTGCTCGACGCCACCATGGGCTGGAGCAAACTGATTACCGACGAAGCCGAGCTGAGCGGCCTGCCGGAGAGCGCCCTGGCGCAGGCCCAGGCGATGGCGCAGGCCAAAGAGCAGGACGGCTGGCTGCTGACGCTGGACATGCCGAGCTACCTGCCGGTGCTGACCTACGCCGACAACCGCGCGCTGCGTGAAGAGATGTACCGCGCCTTCGCCACCCGCGCCTCCGATCAGGGGCCGAACGCCGGCAAATGGGACAACAGCGAAGTGATGGCGGAAACGCTGGCGCTGCGCCATGAGCTGGCTCAGCTGCTGGGCTTTGACACCTACGCCGACAAGTCGCTGGCGACCAAGATGGCGGAAAGCCCGGAGCAGGTGATCGGCTTCCTGAGCGATCTGGCCAAGCGCGCCCGCCCGCAGGCCGAGCAGGAGCTGGCACAGCTGCGCGCCTTCGCCAAACAGCACTATGGCGTGGACGAGCTCGACGCCTGGGACATCACCTACTACGGCGAAAAACAGAAGCAACACCTGTTCTCCATCAGCGACGAGCAGCTGCGCCCGTACTTCCCGGAACAGCGTGTGGTGGAAGGGCTGTTCGAAGTGGTGAAACGCATCTACGGCATCACCGCCAAAGAGCGTAAAGACGTGGAGACCTGGCATCCGGACGTGCGCTTCTTCGATCTGTTCGACGCCGACGGCGAGCTGCGCGGCAGTTTCTACCTCGATCTGTACGCCCGCGAAAACAAACGCGGCGGCGCCTGGATGGACGACTGCGTCGGCAGCCTGCGCAAGGCTGACGGCACGCTGCAAAAACCGGTCGCTTACCTGACCTGCAACTTCAACCGTCCGCTGGGCGACCAGCCGGCGCTGTTCACCCATAACGAAGTGACCACGCTGTTCCACGAGTTCGGCCACGGTCTGCACCATATGCTGACGCAGATCGATACCGCCGGCGTCTCAGGCATCAACGGGGTGCCGTGGGATGCGGTCGAACTGCCGAGCCAGTTTATGGAAAACTGGTGCTGGGAGCCGGAAGCGCTGGCGTTTATCTCGGGCCATTACCAGAGCGGCGAGCCGCTGCCGAAGGCCATGCTCGACAAGCTGCTGGCGGCCAAGAATTACCAGGCGGCGCTGTTCATCCTGCGCCAGCTCGAGTTCGGCCTGTTCGATTTCCGCATGCATTTCGAATACAGCCCGGAAAAAGGCGCGCAGATCCTGCCGACGCTGGCGGAAGTGAAGAAAATGGTGGCGGTGGTGCCTTCGCCGAGCTGGGGCCGCTTCCCGCACGCCTTCAGCCACATCTTCGCCGGCGGCTACGCGGCGGGTTACTACAGCTACCTGTGGGCGGAAGTACTGTCGGCCGACGCCTACTCGCGCTTCGAAGAAGAGGGGATTTTCAACGCCGAGACCGGCAAATCCTTCCTCGACAACATCCTGTCGCGCGGCGGGTCGGAAGAGCCGATGACGCTGTTCAAACGCTTCCGTGGCCGCGAGCCGCAGCTGGATGCTATGCTGCGCCATTACGGCATTAAAGGATAACCCGACACGTGAGCGTGTGTTTATTGTGTGAAGCAGGCGCCGATCCCGGCGCCTTGTCTGTTTTGGCGCAGCGCTGGCAGCTGACGTCCGACGACGATGCGCCGATGGCGCTGGTACTGACGCCGGAACGGCTGGAGCTGCGTAAGCGCGACGAGCCGAAGCTCGGCGGGATCTATGCCGACTTCGTCACCGGCACCATGGCGCACCGGCGCCGTTTCGGCGGCGGCCGCGGCGAGGCGGTGGCCAAGGCGGTCGGCATCAAGGGCAGCTACCTGCCGGACGTGGTGGACGCTACTGCCGGGCTGGGGCGCGACGCCTTCGTGCTGGCGGCGCTGGGCTGCCGGGTGCGGATGCTGGAGCGCAATCCGGTGGTGGCGGCGTTGCTGGACGACGGCCTGCAGCGCGGCTATCAGGATGCGGAAATCGGCCCGTGGCTGCGCGAGCGCCTGACGCTGTTGCACGCCTCCAGCCTGACGGCGCTGGCGGATCTCAGCCCGCGCCCCGAGGTGGTGTATCTCGATCCGATGTTCCCGCACAAGCAAAAAAGCGCGCTGGTGAAGAAAGAGATGCGGGTGTTTCAATCGCTGGTGGGCAGCGACGATGACGCCGATGGCCTGCTGGAGCCGGCGCGCCGCCTGGCGACCAAGCGCGTGGTGGTGAAACGCCCGGACTACGCGCCGCCGCTGGCCGACGTGCCGGCGCACGCCGCCACGCTGACCAAAAGCCACCGTTTCGATATCTACATGCCGCTGTAATGTCAGCCGGGCCCGCCGTGTCGGGCCCTCAGTTTTCCTCCCGCAAACTTTTCCCCACGCCGCCGCCCGGATGCACCGCCAGCAGGGTCTCCTTGTCGTAACCGCTGCGCGCCATCAGGCAGGCGCAGGCGGCGTCGAAGATCGCCAGCACCAGCACAATTGAGGTGGTGGCCAGCATGTTCAGCGGATCTATCTCCTTTTGCACCCCGGTGGCGATCGTCAGCTGCGCCGCCTGCGCGATGGCGGAGTGCGGGTTTTCCGTCACCGCGATCAGCGTCACCCCTTTGGCCTGCAGCGTCGGCAGCAGGCGGGTTAGCTCGTCGGAATTGCCGCCGCGCGAGATCAGGATCAGCAGATCGTCGGCGCGCAGAAAGCCCAGATCGCCGTGCGCCGCGCCGGTGGCGTCGAGGTAGATCGCCGGCCGTTCCACGCAGGCTAGCATGTGGGCTATCTTGCGCGCCGCAATCCCCGAGGTGCCGACGCCGGTGACGGCGATTTTACCGCGGCAGTCGGCCAGCAGCGCCAGCAGCCGTTGCCAGGTGCGCGCGTCGAGGCGCTCGCCCAGCTGCGCCAGCTCCTGGCTGTAGGTTTGCCAACCCTGCACGGCCTGCCGCCACTCCTGCTGCATCACGCCTCCTCCTGCATCAGCCGGCGGTATTTCATGTGGTCGTTGTACAGCTCATGGAACACCCGGTATTTGCGGTCGTAGTAGCTTTTTATCTGATTGGTCTGCGGCGTCACCGTCTTGCCGATGCGGCTCATGGCGCTCATCGCCTCCGGCAAGGTGTCGAACACGCCCGCCGCCACGGTGCCCATCATCGCACCGCCGAGCAGCATCGCTTCGCTTTCCTCCGGCAGCAGCATGGCGCAGCCGGTGGCGTTGGCGTGCTCCTGCACGAAGATCGGGTTCTTGGTGCCGCCGCCGCTGGCCATGATGGTGTCGATGCTGTAGCCGCTGTGGTTCATGGTTTCGATGATGTGGCGGGTGCCGAGCGCGATGGCCTGAATGGTGGCCAGGTAGTGCAGCGCCATATCCTCCGGCGTGCGCGACAGCTTCAGCCCGGTCAGGATGCCGGTCAGCGTCGGGTTGGCGCGCGGCGAGCGGTTGCCGTGGAAGTACGGCAGCATGTGAATGTCCTGCGTCAGGAAGGCGATATTCTCCGGCTCGCCGGCCATGCGGCGCAGAATGGCGTTCAGCACCTCATAGATGGTCTGCCCCTGGGTTTTCGCCTGCGCCAGCAGCTCCGGGTAGCACGGGTGCGACTGGATGACGTGGTCGATCAGCGCGCCGGTGGCAGACTGGCCGCCCTCGTTCAGCCAGTATTCCGGTAGGATCGCCGAGTAATACGGCCCCCAGACGCCGCCGATAAAGCGCGCGGTGCGCGACATCGCCATATGACCGGTGGAGGTGCCGCCGATCAGCGCGACGCGGCGGTTGAAGTCGGCCACCTCACCGGAGACGCCGGTGGCGCCCAGCGTGCCGAGGGTGCCGGCGTGGGCATCGATTATCGATACGCTCACCGCCGTGCCGGCGATCAGCCCCATCTCGCTGGCGGCGCGCTGAGTCAGGCCGTGGCCCAGCGGCTCGCCCATCATTTTAACGTCGCTGCCGATCTTGGCCGCGTCGTGTTCCAGCACGTCTTCCAGCCCGATCTGCTGGAAGTAGCTCTTGTCCCAACGCTGCTCGTGGCCGAGATAGGTCCACTTGCACACCGTCGAGCACAGCGAACGGGTGGCGTCCTGGGTGGCGCGCCAGGTGAGGAAGTCCGGCAGATCGAACAGGTAGCCGGCGTTGGCCCAGGTGGTGGGCATGTGCTGTTTCAGCCACAGCAGTTTCGGCGTCTGCATCTCCGGCGAGATAATGCCGCCGACGAAGTCCAGCACCCGGTGTTTGGTGGCGTTGATGCGCTCGGCCTGGGCGATCGCCCGGTGATCCATCCACACGATGATGTTCTGTTCGGTGCGGCCGGAGGGGCTGACGGTCAGCGGCTTGCCCTCTTTATCCAGCACCACCAGCGAACAGGTGGCGTCGAAGCCCAACCCCTTGACCTGGATCGGGTTGATGTCGGCCTGGTTGACCGCGTCGCGCACCGCATTGCACACCGCCTGCCAGATGTTATCCGACGACTGCTCGACGAAATCCGCCTTCGGCCGGTACAGATCGATGGCCCGGCTGGCCTGGCCGACCATGCGGCCGTTGAGATCGAATACGCCTGCGCGCGCGCTTCCGGTGCCCACATCTACGCCAATAAAATAGCTTGCCATTATTTTCTCCTCAGGCTTTTCGATTCTGTAACGCGATAAACAGGATCAGCACGCCGCCCCACAGGGCCATGGTCAGGTAGCTGCTGACCCCCAGCAGATTGAGGCCGCTTTCCAACATTTGCAGCACGATCAGCGCCAGCACCAGCCCCAGAATACGGCCGAAACCGCCGTCCGGGTTAATGCCGCCCAGCACCGAGGCCAGAATGGTCACCAGCAGATAAGATTCGCCGTAGCCGGCCTTGGCCGAGTTGAACTTGGCCATCATCAGCAGGGCGGCGCCCCAGCCGAGCAGCGCCGACAGGATATACACCGCGATCTGCACCCGCGCGGTGTTCACGCCGCTGAAGCGGGTGGCCTGCTCGTTGGAGCCGATCAGGTACAGGCTGCGGCCCAGCGTGGTGTGCTCCAGCAGCAGCCACAGCCCGACCGCCACCAACAGAAACAGGATCAGTGCCACCGGCACACCGAGCACGGCGCCGTTGCCGAGAAATTGAATCGCCGCCGGGAAGCCGGAGATCACCGCGCCGTTGGACAGCAGGATATTCAGGCCGGTGATCAGGGTCATGGTGCCGAGCGAGGCGAGGATCGGCGAAACGCCGATCCAGGCCACCAGTACTCCGTTCAGTGCGCCGATCGCCACCGCCACCAGCAGGCCGGCCAGCAGCGCCAGCACCAGGAACAGCGGCTGGTCGGGATGGCTGACGATGATCGCCGCCATCACCAGCGAACAGGCGTTGGCGCCGGCGATGATCGACAGATTGATGCCGCCGGTCAGCATGGTGATGCCCATGCCGAGCGCCAGCAGGCCGAGGATCGGCAGCTGCGAGGCGATCGACTGGAAGTTGCCGAGGCTGAAGAAGCGCGATCCGAGCAGACCGGCGAACAGCAGCGCCACCGCGATGATGATCGCGCCCTGCAGACGAATGATCCGATCGCTTGGGATCAACCGAGTTAACTGCGTCATGTCAGATCTCCTTGAGCAGCTTGCGTTTTTCGTTCCAGGCGGTGGTGCTGATGCTGATCAAAATGATCGCGCCGCTGAACACCTGGTGCCAATAGGCCGAGACGCTGAGCAGCGTCAGCCCATTTTGCAGGAAGGCCAGCAGCACCACGCCGAGCAGGGTGCCGGTCAACGATCCGCGGCCGCCGCTCATGCTGGTGCCGCCCAGCACCACCGCCGCCAATACCGTCAGCTCGAAGCCGAGCAGCGAGTTGGGCGCCACCGACTGGGTGATCTGCGCCTGCACTACCGCCGCGACGCCGGCCAGAATGCCCATATAGCCGTAGACGCAGAAGTGCAGCCGCAGCAGGTTCAACCCCAGGCGCGACGCCGCGTCGCGGTTGCCGCCCATGGCGTAGATCTGGCGCCCCAGCCGGGTGCGGTTCATCAGCACGCCGGTGACGACGATGGTCGCCAGCAGGCACAGCAGCGGCAGCGTCAGGCCGTAGTCGTAACCGTCGGCGCCCTGGAACGAGAACCAGTTGATGCCGTTCATGAACCAGTCCGGGAAGCCGTACAGCCAGGTGCCGTTGGTGGCGTACACCAGCAGGCCGTAAAACAGGTTAAGGGTAGCGATGGTGATGATGATCGCCGGCACCTTCAGCCAGTACACCAGGAAACCGTTCACCAGCCCGAGCAGCAGGCCGACGCCGATCGCCAGGGCGAACGCCAGCGGGAAGCTGCCGCCGTGCTGGATCACCCAACTGGCCATCACATACTGGGCGATGGCGGTGACCGCCGGGAACGAAATGTCGATGCCGCCGGCGATCAGCACCACGAACAGCCCGCAGGCCAGAATGCCGAGAATGGCGTAGCTGGTGGCGACGTCGGTCAGGTTGCCGAGCGTCAGAAACTCATCGGTGCCGGCGCTTAGGCCGATCGCCAGCAGCAGCACCAACAGGCCGAGATAAAACTCGTGCCGCCCGGCCAGGCGGGCCAATAATGACTTATCCATTCACCACCTCGGCGATCTGTTGTTCGGTACTCTGGTGCGGCGCGAATTCGGCGATCAGTTCGCCCTTGCGCATCACCATCACCCGATGGCTGTTGTAATAGGCTTCCGGGATCTCGTCGCAGATCATCAGCACCGCCATGCCCAGCTGCGCCAGATCGCGAGCGATCTGGTAGATCCCCTCTTTGTTGGCAATGTCCACGCCGACGGTAGGCGAGTCGAGGATCAGGATCTTCGGCTGGGTCGCCACCCATTTGGCGATGGCGATACGTTGGGCGTTGCCGCCGGACAGGGTTTTCACCGGCAATGCGCTGTCGGACACCTTGATGTTCAAATCACGGATCAGCCGGTTGACCAGCTCGGTCGCCTTGGCGTGATCCAGCAGCCCGAGCGAGGTATGCAGCCGATCGAAGACGGTGACGATGGTGTTGTCGTAGATCGATTGCTCCATGATCAACCCCTGCGTCAGGCGATCTTCCGACACATAGCCGATGCCGTGGCGCACCGCTTCGCGGTTGTTGTGCAGCTGCACCGTGCGGCCCTCGATGCGGATCTCGCCGCTGTCCGGCCGCGTCATGCCGAACAGGCTGAGGCACAGTTCGGTGCGGCCGGCGCCGAGCAGGCCGACGATCGAGACGATCTCGCCGCCGCGCAGCGCCAGATTGACGTTGCGGTATTTTTCGCCGCGGCTGAGGTTGCGCACCTCGAGCAGCGGCGCTTGTTCAGCCGGCGGCAGCGGGGGCAGCGGGCTGTAATGGAAGCGTTGGCCGGTCATCAGGAACGCCAGTTCATGGCTGTCCAGTTCGCTGGCCGGCCAGGTGCCCACCAGCTTGCCGTCGCGCATTACGCTGATGCGATCGGCGACTTCCATCACTTCATCCAATCTGTGGCTGACGAACACCACGCAGATGCCGGCCGCCTTCAGTTCGTTAACCACCCGCAGCAGGCCGTCGACTTCCTGGCGGGTCAGCGAGGCGGTCGGTTCGTCCATGATAACCAACCGCGCTTCGGCGGCGATGGCGCGGCAAATCGCCACCAGCTGCCGATCGGCGATCGACAATTTTTCCACCTTTTTATCGGGATCGATGTGTACGCCGACCCGTGCCATGGCGTCCAGCGCCGTCTGGCGCATCACCCGCTTGCGCACCCAGAAGTGGCCGCCGGGCAGGTAACGGTGGATAGCGATGTTTTCCGCCACCGTCAGGTTAGGGAACAGCGACAGGTCCTGGTAGATCACCTGTATGCCGTAATAACCGGACAGCTGCGGCGTCAGGGCGTGGAAGAGTTTGCCTTCCAGCGAAATGTTGGCGCCTTTTTCCGGCTGATAGACGCCGGAGATGATTTTAATAATGGTGCTTTTGCCGCAGCCGTTTTGCCCGGCCAGGCAGTGCACTTCGCCTTTATTCAGCGTCAGGTTGATCTGGTCTAATGCCAGCACGCCTGGGAATCGCTTGCTGATATTCTCCAGGGTGATAAATGCGGGGGAGGCTGTCATAACGTTAACCTGTGCTTGCGTAGCGGCCGAAGCCCTGGGCGCAGCAACGCTGCGCCCCTACGAGGGTTTAACTTCTTTCCCGGTGTGGCGAAATTACGCGAAAAATCAGAATCCGAGCGATTTGGCGTTGTCTTTGGTCACTTCCAAAATCTTATTAAACCGAATCACTTTGTGTTCCATATCGACGTCGGCCTTACCGAGGCCCTCAATCGACAGGTCCTTATTCACTTCCTTGCCCTGCAACAGCTGGTCGGCCACCGTCACCAGCGCATAACCGGCGTCTTTCGGATCCCACAGCAGCGCTTTCTTGATGTCGCCACGCATCAGGTAAGGGGCGGCCTGCGCCGGCATGGCGATGCCCACCACTGCGATTTTGTCCTTGGCGCGTTTCTTGGCCACCGCCTGGCCGGCGCCGATCGGGCCGAGCGAACCGAAGCCGATGATGCCCTTCATCTGCGGATAGGTTTTCATCAGATCCAGCGTGGTGGCGTAGGATTTGTCGATGCTTTCCGCCACCGGCAAGCGCGAGGTGACTTCAAACATGTCCGGGTATTTTTCTTTCTGGTATTTGATGGCGAAGTCGGCCCAGGCGTTGTGCAGCGGCACGGTCAGCGAACCGACGTAGATCGCATAGCCGCCTTTGCCGCCCATGTCTTTCGCCAGCTCATCGACGTTGGCCTGCGCGTATTTCTCGCTGTCGATGGTCTCGATGTCCCACTGGCCGATCTGCTGGTCCGGGGATTCATGGGTCAGCACCACGATGCCTTTGTCGCGCGCTTTTTTCAGCACCGGTTCCAGCACCTTGGCGTCGTTCGGCACCACGATGATGGCGTTGACGTTCTTGGCGATCAGATCCTCAATCACCTTGACCTGCGCGGCCGGATCCGGCGTAGAAGGGCCGGTCTGGTAGGCGTTGACGTCGAGTTTTTTCGCCGCTTCGTTGACGCCCACTTCCATGCGGTTGAACCACGGGATGCCGGTCACTTTGGCGACTACGGCAATCTCATACTTATCAGCGGCGAACACAGGTGTTGTCGATAACATGCACGCAGAAACCACACATGCATTTAATAATGCGAGGTTAAATTTCATTAGCTGTACCTTTTTTTATCTGTAGGGGTGGCGGTTTTTCCACCGCTGCAGATTACAAAGGAATGGAAGAGGGGGCGTAGCTGAAGTTAATGAAATGTGATCTGCGCACATTTAAGTAAAATATTGGCGTATTTAGTGTTAAATAAATGTTTAATTATCTGGTGGTGGTAAATTTACTACCAATTAAATGGCATTAATTAACTATTTATTAACTTTTATTTAACTGGATTGCATCATTCTGATGGCGTGAAGGCATAAAAAAATGCCGGCGCAGAGGCCGGCATTGAAGCATTTAATCGATGTGTGAACAAGATCACCTTTACGACGGATTACAGCACGCCCTGCGCCAGCATGGCGTCCGCGACCTTGACGAAACCGGCGATATTCGCGCCGTGTACATAGTGGGTTTGCTTGCCCTCGCCGCCGTATTCCACGCAGGCATGGTGAATATCCGCCATGATATGTTGTAAACGTACATCCACTTTTTCCGCCCGCCAGCCGATGCGCGCGGCGTTTTGCGCCATCTCCAGCCCCGACGTGGCCACGCCGCCGGCGTTGGCCGCCTTGCCGGGTGCGAACAGCACCCCGGCGTCGAGGAAGGCGTCGGTGGCCTGGATGGTGGTCGGCATGTTGGCGCCTTCCGCTACCGCCTTCACCCCGTTGCGGATCAGCGTCTGCGCCGCCTCGAGATCCAGTTCGTTCTGGGTGGCGCACGGCAGGGCGATATCCACCGGCACGTTCCACGGCTGTTGGCCCGCCAGATAGGTCAGGCCGCGTTCGCGGGCGTAGTCCGCCACCCGGCCGTAACGCTGGTTTTTGATCTCCGCCAGGTGCGCCAGCTTCTCGGTAGTGAAGCCGTCTTCGTCCACCAGGGTGCCACCGGAATCCGACACGGTGATCACGCGCGCGTCCAGTTCCAGCGCTTTTTCGATGGTGTACTGCGCCACGTTGCCGGAGCCGGACACCGCCACCCGCATGCCCTCAAAGCCCAGGCCGTGGCGCTGCAGCATGGCGTCGGTAAAGTACACCAGGCCGTAGCCGGTCGCCTCGGGGCGGATCAGGCTGCCGCCGAAGGAGAGGCCCTTGCCGGTAAATACGCAGGCGGTGTTGTTGGACAGTTTCTTCATCATGCCGGCCATAAAGCCGACTTCACGGCCGCCGACGCCGATGTCGCCGGCCGGCACGTCGGTGTCCGGCCCCAGATGGCGGTACAGCTCGGTCATCAGCGCCTGGCAGAAGCGCATGATCTCGCCCTGGCTTTTGCCCTTCGGATCGAAATCGGAGCCGCCTTTGCCGCCGCCCATCGGCAGGGTGGTCAGCGCATTCTTGAAGGTCTGCTCAAAGCCGAGGAACTTCAGGATCGACAGGTTTACTGATGGGTGGAAGCGCATGCCGCCCTTATAGGGGCCGATGGCCGAGTTGAACTGCACGCGGAAGGCGCGATTGACCTGCACCTGGCCGCGATCGTCCACCCAGCTGACGCGGAACTGAATGATACGCTCGGGCTCCACCAGGCGCTCCAGCAGCGCCTGTTCGCGATAGCGCGGGTTGCGCTCGATAAACGGCCACAGCGAGGTGAACACTTCGCGCACCGCCTGTAGATATTCCGGCTGGTGGGGGTTATGGCGTTGTAACGAGGACAGGAAAGACTCTACCGATACGGCATATTCCATGGATAACTCCTTTTCGCATTAAATTTCCCCCGCTATTTCTTATAGATTTGGGTGTCGATGATGCCCGGGGGAGGATGTTGTGTCTTTAGCGACTATATCATCGGAGGGCGGTTGATTATCAAGCGATT
This sequence comes from Serratia sp. NGAS9, assembly GCF_009905295.1. Lineage (NCBI taxonomy): Bacteria > Pseudomonadati > Pseudomonadota > Gammaproteobacteria > Enterobacterales > Yersiniaceae > Serratia > Serratia sp. NGAS9. The sequence goes on along the minus strand of NZ_CP047605.1, from coordinate 4,914,873 downwards.
AATCGGCGTGGCGGCATGAAAAACGCCCGCAGGGCGCGGGCGTGGGGTAGTTAGGTTAGCAAGCGCTTACTTTATTCGTCTTCTTCGTCGCGCAGCGGCACGATCAGCATATCGATGTGCACGGTATTGATCAGCTGGCGAGCGGAAGACATCAGCTTGCTCCAGAAGTCCTGGTGGTGGCCGCACAGTACCAGGTCCATGTCGTATTTCTTGATGGCATCGACCAATACCTGCGCCAGATCGCCGCTGCCGCTCAGGGTCTCGGTGATCGGGTAGCCGGCGTTCTGCGACAGCTCGGTCAGCGCCTGATGGGTTTCCTCAGAGATGCGTTTTTGCATGTCGCCGAGATTGACGTCGATCAGGCCAGTATAGAGGTCGGAATAGTTGACATCGACGTGGATCAGAGAAACTTTAGCGTTGTACGGCCGCGCCATCGAGACGGCTTTTTCTACCAGGATCTTGCTTTCCGGGGATAGGTCCACCGCGATCAGTATGTGTTTGTAAGCCATAAGAATACTCCTTCCATAAACATGCCGATTAAAAAGGGTTAGCAGGCGTTCCGTTTACCCGCCTGGCGCTTTTGGTTCCATAGTATCATTCGGATAACGCAATGATATGTTGGGGCGATCACACTGCGCCGCATCGAAAATCTCTCCGCCCGATACTTTTCGTTGTACACCCGCGCGGCGTAAAAGCCTATGGGTTATGCGGGCTTTAACGGTCTGACCGCTTGAATTATAAGCGTTATTAAACAAAGTATAGCGCTAAATGTGCAATCAGCGCTCCAGATGCGGCTGCAGCAGGCTTTCAAACCACTCATGAAACACCGCCAGGCGGCGCGATCGCTGGCGGCGATGGGGATAGATCAGGGCGATCGGCATGGAGGCGGCGCGGTAACCGGGCAGGACTTCCACCAGTTCACCGGCGTCGAGCAGGTGTTGCACGTCGTAGCGCGGGATTTGCATCAGCCCCAGCCCGGCGCGGCAGCAGGCGATATAGCTTTCGGCGTTGTTGACCACCACCCGGCTGGGCAGTTCGAGGCGTTGCGTATGGCCGTCGTCGGTCAGGTATTCCCAGGGGGATTCGCGGCCGGTTTTGGGCGAGGCGTAACCGATGCTCCAGTGCCCCTCAGCGAGGTCGGCGGGCTGGCGCGGATGGCCGAATTCGCTCAGGTAGGCAGGGCTGGCGCAGTTGATCAGCGCGATATGGCCGAGTGGGCGCATCACCAGGCTGCTGTCGTGCAGATCGCCGACGCGCACCGCGCAGTCGACCCCTTCCTGCACCAGATCGATGGCGCGATCGGCGGAGCCGAGCACCAGCTGCAGATGAGGGTGGCGCCGCAACAGGCTAGGCAGCGCCGGGGCGATCAACCGGCGAGCGATGCGGCTCGGCACGTCGACGCTGAGCCGCCCGGAGGCCTGCCGCTGGCTGGCCTGAAACGACTGATCGATGTCTTCCACCTCGGCCAGCAGCGGGCGCAGCCGCTCGAGCAGCTGTTCGCCGTCGGCGGTCAGCCGCACTTGCCGCGTGGTGCGGTGCAGCAGGCGCACGCCCAGCTGCGTTTCCAGTTGTTGCACGGCGGCGGACACCGAGGCGCGCGGCACCTCCAGCGCGTGGGCCGCCCGGATAAAGCTGCCCATTTCCGCCACCTGCACGAATACGCGGTATTGATTGAATCTGTCCATCTCGTGACCTGCTGTTCCTTGGCGCCGTTTCTGACAGAGAGTGTAGCCGTATGACGCGGTTGCGCGCGAGCAGGTGCGGGGGCATCTCCGCCCCCCGTCGAACTTATTTGGTGGTGTAGCCGCCGTTGATCAGGATGGTTTGGCCGGTTACCCACCAGCCGTCGCTGACCAGATGGCGGATGAACGGCACCACGTCTTCGATATCGGTCAGGCCGGTTTTGCTGAACGGCGACAGCGCCGCCGCCGTCTTGTGGTAGGCCACGGCGTCCGCACCCTCAGCCGGGTAGAAGAACGGGGTGTCCATCGGGCCGGGGCCGACCGCCGTCACGGAGATGCCACGCTCGCCGAACTCCTTGGCGGCGGCGCGGGTGAAGTGCTCCACCGGCGCTTTGGTGCCGGCGTAAGCGGCGTAAAACGGCGTGAAGGCGCCGAGCAGCGAGGTGACCAGCGTGCAGATTTTACCGTTGTCGTTAAGGTGCTTGCCCGCCTCTTTCAGGAAGAAGAACGCGGTTTTGGCGTTGACCGCGGTCATCTCGTCGTACTCGGCTTCGCTGATGTCGACCATCGGCTTTTTCAGCACCTTGCCGACGGTATTGATGGCGATATCCGGCTTGCCGACGGCGGCGACCGCATCGGCGAACAGCTTCTCGACTGCGCCCGCGGTGGTCAGATCGGCCTGCAGCGCGACGCCTTGCGCACCGGCGGCCTGAATGGCGGCGACGGTTTTCTCCGCTTCGGCTTTGGAGGCGGAGCTGTTGTAGTGGATCACCACCGCTTTGGCGCCTTGCTCAGCCAAATCGCGCGCGATCAGCCCGCCGAGGTTCTTGGCGCCGCCGGCGATGAGGACGGTTTTTCCCTTGATTGAATGGTTTGCCATAACAGTTTCCTTGGATGAACGTAACGGAAACCTGAGTCTAGCCAGCGTGGGGGGAAAGATCAGCGGCGTGGCGCGGGATAGACTATCCATAAAAACCGCCTAATCGAAAACGGGCGGTTATCGCTTATAACGTCCCGGCAGGTGACTTTTCGGCACAGGGCGGTAAATTTTATCCACTGCTCAGGCCAGTTTGCGTTTCATTAACCTACAATGATGGATATGGGCCTCATCATTTCCCCTCTGAGTGGAACCACGCCGTGCAAATCTCTCTGTGCGGTGCGGTAACGTCTCCGGAGGCGGTGGGTTATGGGCATGGTCCGTGCAGGCAAAAAAGGGGATGAGAGCGGTAAGCTCCAGCAGAGTATCGGGTAATGAGGTAGGGCGGTTGGACCCGGCGGAAGGCCGCGGATAACAACGCCTTGAGGGGGTAATCATGATCAGTACCGTCGCGCTGTTTTGGGCCTTATGTGTGGTGTGTGTGGTAAACATAGTGCGGTATTACTCTTCTCTGCGCGCGCTGCTGGTGGTATTGCGCGGCTGTGACCCGTTGCTGTACCAGTACGTCGACGGCGGCGGTTTTTTCACCGCCCACGGGCAACCCAGCAAGCAGCTGAGGCTGGTGCGCTATATCTTCGCGCAACGCTATGTCGAGCACCACGATCCGGAGTTTATCCGCCGCTGCGAGCGGGTGCGCGGGCAGTTTATGCTGACCTCGGCCCTGTGCGGCCTGGTGGTCATCAGCCTGATAGCGCTGATGATCTGGTATTAATGCCTTCCTGTTTCCCTTGATGCAGGCAAAAAAAAGGCGGCCCTGGGGCCGCCTTCCTCATGATGCTTATCGCTTAGATCAGCTTCAACGCAACCCAATACAGCGCACCGGAAAGCAGGATCGAGATTGGCAGGGTCAGTACCCAGGCCAACAGGATGTTCTTCACGGTTTTGCTCTGCACGCCGCCGCCGTCCACGATCATCGTCCCGGCAACCGCCGAAGAGAGGACGTGGGTGGTGGAGACCGGCATGCCGGTATAACTCGCCACGCCGATAGACAGCGCCGCGGTCATCTGGGCCGATACGCCCTGGGCGTAGGTCATGCCTTTCTTGCCGATCTTCTCGCCGATGGTGGTGGCCACGCGTTTCCAGCCCACCATGGTGCCGAGCGACAGCGCCAGCGCGACGGCGACGATGATCCACATCGGCGCGTACTCGACGGTCTGCAGCAGATCCTGACGCAGGTTCTTCAGGAAACGCTGGTCGGCGGATGAGGTTTCCGGCAGCTTGGCGACTTTATCCGCCGTGTCGGTCACGCACATCAGCAGGCGGCGCAGGTGGCTGCGCTGGTCAACCGTCAGCTGATCGTAGCTTTGCAGGTTGGTCAGCATGCCCTGAGCCAGCTCGATCGCCGGCATGGCGCGCGAACTGTCGCAGTGGAACTCGGCAGGCTTGCCAGGCGCGGCTTCGTCATCCGGGCTTGGCACCAGCGGCGTCAGCGACACCGCATGCGACAGCGCGTCGCCGTGCTGCTGGTAATATTGCTGCAGGTGGGTCACGGCATCACGCGTACGGGTGATGTCATAACCGGTTGCATTCATATTGACCACGAAGCCGGCCGGCGCAACGCCGATCAGCACCAGCATGATAAGGCCGATACCTTTCTGGCCGTCGTTGGCGCCGTGCGAGAAGCTGACGCCAATCGCCGACAGGATCAGCGCGATACGGGTCCAGAACGGCGGCTTGCGTTTGCCGTCGACCTTTTCACGTTCCGCAGGGGTCATGTGGATACGCTGGCGTTTCTTGGTGCCACTCCAATAGCGGCGCAAGGCGAACACCATCACTCCCGCCACCATCATGCCGACCAGCGGCGAGAACAGCAGAGAAAGGAAAATGCCAATCATTTTCGGGACGTTAAGCGCATCCACGACCGAGGTGTGGGTCATCAGGGCGTTGGTTAAACCGACACCGATGATTGCGCCTATCAGCGTATGGGAACTGGAGGCCGGCAGACCGAAATACCAGGTGCCGAGGTTCCAGATGATTGCCGCCAGCAGCATGGAGAAGACCATGGCTAATCCGTGTGCTGAACTGACGTTCAACAACAGATCGGTAGGCAGCAAGTGGACGATGGCGTAAGCAACACTCAAACCGCCGAGCATTACGCCAAGAAAGTTGAACAAACCTGCCATCACGACCGCAAGTTGCGAGCGCATGGCGCGGGTATAAATAACTGTAGCGACCGCATTGGCCGTATCATGAAAACCGTTGATGGCTTCATAAAACAACACGAACAACAATGCGAGAATTAACATCAGGCCGGTATGGAAATCCAGGCCAGCGAACAAATGCAGCATAAGCGTTACGCCAGTTTGTGGACATGAACGCCGCGCATTATCAGTGACAACCGGTGCCGGGGAAAAGGAAAATATGACGTTTTTTTGATTTGGACATGACGAAACGATGACGCGCCTATAACAAAAATATGGAATATCAACGCGTTAATCTGCTCTGACCTCTGTAATATTTTCTTACTATGGCGTTGGTGCCGCCGGGGCTTTACAATCTGCCGCCGTGAATTTGGCGGTGACCGGCGGCGAAACGGCGTAATATGGCGCTCTTTTGTCGCGATTGTGGTTTTGATAAGTGAGGCTCAGGTGGAACAGTTTGATGTCGTAGTGATTGGGGCGGGCGCCGCCGGCATGTTTTGCGCCGCGCAGGCGGGGCAACTCGGTTGCCGCGTATTGCTGCTCGACAACGGCAAAAAACCGGGCCGCAAGATCCTGATGTCCGGCGGTGGGCGCTGCAACTTCACCAACATGTACGCCGAACCGGCGGCCTATCTGTCGAACAACCCGCACTTCTGCAAGTCGGCGCTGGCGCGCTACACCCAGTGGGACTTCATCGATCTGATCAACCGTTACGGCATCGCCTACCATGAAAAAACGCTGGGGCAGCTGTTCTGCGACGATTCGGCGCAGCAGGTGGTGGATCTGCTGGTCAAAGAGTGCGAGCTGGGCCAGGTGACGATGCGCCTGCGCAGCGAAGTGCTGGGCGTAGAGAAAACCGAGAATGGCTACGCGCTGGCGCTGAATGGTGAAAAAGTGAGCGCTCGCTCACTTGTGGTGGCCAGCGGCGGATTATCCATGCCGGGGTTGGGCGCGTCGCCGTTCGGTTACAAACTGGCTGAGCAGTTCGGCCTTAAGGTGCTGCCGACGCGCGCCGGGCTGGTGCCGTTTACCCTGCATAAACCGCTGTTGGAGCATGTACAGACGCTGTCCGGCGTCTCGGTGCCGGCGGTGATCACCGCCGAGAACGGCGTCAGCTTCCGTGAAAGCATTCTGTTTACCCATCGCGGCCTGTCCGGCCCGGCGGTATTGCAGCTGTCCAGCTACTGGCAACCGGGTGAGTATGTGAGCATTAACTTACTTCCTGAGCTGGATCTGGCGGGCTTCCTGGATGAACAGCGCCTGCAGCACCCGAACCAAAGCCTGAAAAACACCCTGGCGCTGCACTTGCCGAAGCGGCTGGTGGAATGCTTGCAGACCCTGGGACAATTGCCGGAGGCGACGCTGAAGCAGCTGAATGCGCCGCAGCAGGCGGCGCTGGTGGATCTGTTGCAGAACTGGCGCGTGCAGCCGAACGGCACCGAAGGCTACCGCACGGCGGAAGTGACGCTCGGCGGCGTCGACACCAACGAACTTTCTTCCAAGACGATGGAAGCCCACAAGGCGCCGGGGCTCTACTTTATCGGCGAAGTGGTGGACGTGACCGGGTGGTTGGGCGGTTACAACTTCCAGTGGGCCTGGAGCTCGGCCTGGGCCTGCGCCCAGGCACTGGCAGCGCAGGGGCGTTAACGTTCAGCAGTGACGGGTTAGGCCGATTTTTTTGGCATAAAACGCAGACACAACCCCGCGACAGCGGCATAAAGCATTAGCAGGCAGGTTGTCGAAAGCGCTTGCGGATCGCCGAGACCCCATTAATTAGACTTGTGAACCATTTCCCACGCCATGTCCGGAGTCAGCAGCAGCCGAGAGGGAATGATGTTCGGCAAGAAAGCGAATACCAGAACAAAAATCACCGAGGCGAGCAGTCTTCTCATACGGGGCGGCGCCTCTCGTAGCCAATGACCTTGATAGAACCATAGGCTAACAGCGTATTGTTGGTGCGTGGAACACCTACCCGTGGCGTTCAAACAGATGGGGCCGATAAGGCTCCATTATCTATGGCACGTTAATCTCATCCCGCCGGCCCTTTCAATTCCACGCGATTACCGTCCGGATCGCTGAAATAGATGGACGGCCCGTCGCCTTCCGCCCCATAGCGCGATTCGGCGGGATCAACGCCGATCCCCTGCGATCGCAGATAGGTCAACAACGCCTCTTCGTTGAACGGATCGATGCGCAGGCAGACGTGATCGACATTTTGCCTATGAGGATCGGGCGCTTCGCCGCCTTTTTTCCCCAGCACGCCGTTGACGTCCACCAGGTCGATCATGGAGGCACCGGCGCGCAGGTGCACCAGCCCCAAATCCGGCCGCTGTTTGGCGATATCACAGCCGACGATCTGGGTATAAAAACGCAGGCTGTTCTGCATATCGCGCACGCGCAGAACCACATGATCCAGCCGTTGCAAGTTGAAGGGGCGCACGGTCATCTCCTCAAATGAACATCTCCTTTACAGCATAAGCGGCGATGACGGATTTATCCTGCTGCGCGGCGTGCCCGCTTGTGCACCCAAACCCCAAAAAAAAACGGCCGATGGGTGCAGCCATCGACCGTGGGGCTTAAGTGTTTAAGCGTTAACGAGGGAAGTTGCCGCTCAGCGCATCCAGGCCGCCCTGGTAGATGCCGCTGAACAGGGCGATGGCCTCGTCGTCGCTGATGTTGACCGGCGTGAAGCTGCCCGACCATTCCACGCGCGCCACGTTGGCGTCGTCGGTGGCGTGCACTGACAGGGTGGACAGGTAATTCACCACCGGGAACGGCGCTTGCATGATGGAGTAGCTGTAGCTGCGTTGACGGTTGTCGAACGCTTCCAGCCGCTCGATGACGGTGCCGCCGTCGGCGGTGGTTAAGGTACGCACGCGGCCGCCTTCAGAAACGACGCTTTTCGGGATGAACGGCAGCCAGTCAGGCAAGGCGTCGAAGCCGCCGATCAGTTGCCATACGGTGTCGGCAGATGCCGGGATGTCCATAGAGACGGATGTAGTAGCCATTTTCTTTCTCTCTTAATATCGGTTTCGGATACAGGGTTACATTGCCAGCGTATCTACGACGCCGCCGTCAACGCGCAGCGCCGCGCCGGTGGTGGCCGAAGACAGCGGAGACGCGAGGTAAACGGCCAGGTTGGCCACTTCATCGACGTCCGCCGCGCGCTGAATGATGGAGCTTGGGCGTTCGGTTTTAACGAACTCGTCGGCCTGATCGCGTGCGCTGCGCCCGGATTTGGCCGCCGCATCCGCCAGCATTTCTTGCAGGCCTTCGGTAAAGGTTGGCCCCGGCAGGATGGCGTTGACCGTCACACCGGTGCCGGCGAGGCGTTTCGCCAGGCCGTGAGACACCGCCAGGTTGGCGCTTTTGGTGACGCCGTAGTTGATCATGTCCGCCGGGATGGCGACGCCGGATTCGGACGACACGAAAATAATGCGTCCCCAACCCTGTTCAGTCATGCACTGCGCATAGTGGCGCGCCAGACGCACGCCCGAGAGGACGTTAACGTTATAGAAGTGCATCCACTCGCTGTCGGGCACGGTAAAGAAGTCTTTATCGTTGAAAATGCCCAGGTTGTTGATCAGCACATCGGCTTTCGGTTCCGCGGAGAACAGGGTAGCAGCCCCTTGTTCCGTCCCGAGATCCGCGACCACGCCGCGTACCTGCGCGCCGGGCACGTTGGCGCTGATGTCGGCGATGGCGTGATCGACCCCGGTTTTCTGACGGCCGACGATCACGACGGTGGCGCCCGTTTTGGCGAGCCCGCGCGCGATGCCGAGGCCGATGCCGGAGGTGGAGCCGCTGACGACGGCGACTTTGCCTGAAAGATCCAGTTTCATCATGTATCTCATCGAGTTAATGGGGGTAATGGGGCCATGTGGCCCCATAAAACTTAACGAGTCGGCAACGGCGCGTTGTCGGCCACCAGTTTCTGACGGCGCATTTCGGCCCAGAATTCAGCCGGGATAACGGCGTCCAGCGCAGCCAGATCTTCGGCCATGCGGCCAGGGCGGCTCGAACCGGGGATCACGGCGGCCACCGCCGGGTTAGCCAGCGCGAACTGCAGCGCGGCGGCTTTGACGTCGACCTGGAAGCGAGCGGCGATCGCCTTGATTTGCGCCACTTTCGCCAACACCGCCGGAGACGCTTTCTGGTATTCGTAGTGCTCGCCGCCGGCCAGCACGCCAGAGTTGTAAGGGCCGCCGACGACGATGTCGACGTTGCTCGCCAGGGCTTCCGGCATCAAACGCTGCAGGGCGCGTTCATGATCCAGCAGGCTGTAACGGCCGGCCAGCAGGAAAGCGTCCGGCTGCGTTTCGCTCAGGCCCAGCGCCAGTTCACAAGGCTCGACGCGGTTGACGCCGAGGCCCCAGGCCTTGATCACCCCTTCTTCACGCAGACGGGTCAGCGCGCGGAAAGCGCCGGTGCGAGCGATGTTGAACTGCTCAATCCAGTTGTCGCCGTAAAAGTCCTGGGCCGGATCGTGGATCCAGACGATGTCCAGACGGTCGGTTTTCAGGCGCTTCAGGCTGTCTTCAATGGAACGCAGCGTGGCGTCGGCGGAGTAGTCGTTGACGATCTTGTTCTTCAAACCGTGTTCGAACAAACCGCCTTTCTCACCCAGATCGCGGGCGGAGGTGTCTTCTTCTTCGTCCAGCATGATGCGGCCCACTTTGGTGCTCAGCACATACTCGTCACGTGGGTATTGCGACAGCACTTCACCCATGCGGATTTCCGACAGGCCGGAACCGTAGAGCGGCGCGGTGTCGAAGTAGCGGATGCCCAGATCCCAGGCGCCGCTGACGGTGGCTTGCACGTCCTCTTGCGGGATGTTGCGGAACATATTGCCGAGCGGCGCGCCGCCCAAACCGATCTTGCCGGGTAAAATATTTTTGATGCTCATAGTCGATCCTCAATACGTTATCTTTTCAGGGAAACTTATGGGGCTCATACCTGTCTGCCCCGTCACGAGGCTAAAGATAACGTGGCAAGTTGTGACTTGATAGGACATAATTCGTCTAAGTTAAGTCCTTTGAGGTCTCACATGATCGATTTACGTCAGTTGAAATACTTTGTCGCGGTGGCGGAAGAGGAGCACGTCGGCCGCGCCGCCGAACGGCTGCACATTTCCCAGTCCCCACTGAGCAGGCAGATTTCCCAGCTTGAGGAGCGCCTCGGGTTGATGCTGTTTGAGCGCAATCAGCAGCGCATCCGCCTGACGGCCGACGGCCAGACGTTTCTGGCCGAAACCCGCGCGCTATTGACGCACGCCAACCGGCTTGAGTCGCTCGGGCGCCGCCTGGGACGGGGGGAAGACGGCGGGCTGTGCATCGGCTATATCGAAAATGCGATGCACTCCGGTGTTTTGTCGAACGCATTGCGGGCGCTGCGGGTGTCCCGGCCGGATGTGCACATCGTGCTTTACAGCCAGCCTTCTTCCATGCAGCTCGAAGGGCTGCGGCAGCGTAGCCTGGACGTGGCGCTGGTCAATACGGCGCCGGATCGCGACGATCAGGATTTGGACTATACGCAGGTGTTGGACGATCGCATGCTGCTGGCCCTGCCGCAGACGCATCCGCTGGCTGAAAGGGAGACGCTGCAGCCGGCGGATCTCACCGATCAGGCCTGGATCTCGGTGATCCACAAAGAGGATGCCCATTCACGCGACGACTTCGTGGCGGCCTGCGTGAAGGCCGGGTTTGATCCGGATATTCGGCTGGAAGCGGGCGAGCCGCTGACCGCGCTGGGGCTGGTCGCCGCCGGGTTGGGGATGACGCTGATCCAGCACAGCCTGCGGCATAACGCGCCGCAGGGCGTGGTGCTGCGCGAGCTGCCCTGGATGCAATACACCACGCAGCTGTGGGCAGTGTGGCACAAGGCCAACCTGCGCCCGCTGGTCACCCATTTTCGCGAAGTGATGTCGGCCGGGCCGGCCTGCCACTGATCGCCGGCGGCGCCCGGCCCGGATTGCGCCCGCTACGGCACAGCGCGCAGGGTGGCGACGATCGCCGCCAGGTCGGCGCGCTGCTCGTCTGCCAGCGCGGGCTGCGCCTGCGCGGCATTCTCCGCCAGCAGGGTTTGCAGGCCGATCAGCCAGTCATAGATATAAAACGCGGTATTCTTGGTCGGCGTCGGCGCCAGCCGGGTTAGCCGCTGCTGGCCGCTCCAATCCACCGCCGGCTGCGGCGGCGGGGTAAAGATCGGCTGGCCGGGATTGACGCGGCTTTCGGGGCGCGTTGCCACATCGCGCCGCGGGAAGCCGAGCCAGGCGACGAAGTCGCCCAGTAGCGCCAGCGCCTGACTGATCTGCCGATCTTCACCCTGTTCCGGCAGGCCCCCGGCGCACAGTGCACGCTCCAGTTCGTCGTCGAGCTGCAGGCGGCAGGCGGCGCCGATCAGCGCATCGACCAGCAATTCCAGGTGTGGTTTCTCGACGCCGAGCAGATCCAGCAACCGGCGGCTGTCCGGCAGCGCACGCAGATGATTGACCCAGTCTGCGAAGATCCGTGCGGCAAAAGGCGATGCGGGCTGCTCGCCGGGCGCCGCAGGGTCTTGCTCGCCGAACAGATCGATATCCAGCCCGAACGGTGAAGGCACCATCGTCGGAGCCGGTGCGGTGTGCTGCTGTTGCTGATAAAGCTGGCGCAGCGTATCGCGCTGGGGTAGCAACCGCTCCAGCAGTTCGCCGTGGCGGCCGGCCTGTGCCTGCAGTGCGCGCAGCAGCTGTTGCGCGCGTTGCTGCGTCGCGTGCGGATCGGCGGCGGTGAGCCAGTTGCCGAGCAGGCTTTCCGTCAGCTCGCGCTGCAATTCCTCACGCTGTTCGAGCAGGCGCGCTTGCTTGTGGGCCGGACGCGCCTGAGCGGCCAGGTAGTTCACCATGCGGCGACAGTCCTGTTCATCCAGCGCCAGCAGCGTGGCCCAGCTGTCGCCGGGCTCGCCGACCTGACGCTGGACAGCGTCGTCGGGCCGCGCTTTGCCTTCCTGACGCGAGTCGAACGGCGTGATTGCCCAGATTAAACCGGGCTTGCGGCGTTGGCGCAGCGCCGGGGTTTCCCCCTGGGTGTGGTTGACCCAATCGCCGAGCGCCTGGCCGACGCGCGCGGCGTCCTGCGGCGTGGCGGCGGCATCGGTTACCAGCAACAGATTGGCGTGCAGGCCGTCCGAGCAGCGGGTCAATAAATGGGCGCGCTTTGCCTGTTGCAGACGCTGCGCCGGCTCCGCCTGCGGACAGCTGCGGCTGCCGGGCAGGTCGATCAGCGCCACCTCGGCGGGCAGGCCCGCCTGCGCCGTCTGCGGCAGAACGGTGGTCACTTCGGCGGTCAGCCAGGCCAGATCGCTCAGTGCGATCTCCCGTTCATCGCCGTTTTCGGTCATGACGGCGATCGTGGCGTTTTCCGGTACGGCGTTTGCGGTCAGCAGCGCCAACGCGCGGCGCGGGGCATGAACCTGTCGGCTGCCGCCGAGGGTATGCAGCGCGTGCGCCAGCTGGCGATAACGCGCCGTCAACGTCGCCTCCTCTCCCCACAGCGGTGCAAACAGGCGCGCGCGATCGTCGATGCTCAGCTGCGGCGCCAGCGCCACGGCCTGCGGCCAGAAGTGCCTGTCGAGCGTGGGTTGCTCTTTGCCGCCGTGGCGGCGTTGGTTGTCCCACAGCGCCAGCACGGCGTTGCCATCGAGGCCATCGAGGGCGACGGCTTGGCGGTGGCGCGCCAACGCTTGCAAATGGCCGGCGATGGCGCGGGCGTCCCAGTCCGGGCGAAAGCCGCGCATCGCGGCGGCGTCGATCGTGATGGCCAACCACTGCGCTTCGTTGAGCAGCGCGAGGGCGATCGGATAATCGGCGGGCCCCGTTTCGGCCGCCGTGCAGTAGCGCACCGCGAGCGACAGGTCCGCGTTGAAGCGTTTGGCGCCAGGCGCCAGCGCCGCCAGCAGATGGGCCTTGGCGGCGGCGTTGTGGCCATACAAACCGATGGCGACCTGCGCAGGCCGGGTGTTTTCCAACTGGACGGCGCGGTTATGGCAACCGCGCAGACGCAGCGTCAGGCGATCGGCTTCCCGCTCCAGGCGGGCGGATTGTCGGCGTGTGGCGTCCACCCAGTCGATCGCCTGCACAATGCCGGCGCTGAGCGCGTTATTCGGAGCCGCTGGGGCAAAGGTGTGCGTTTTCATCGTGGGTAAATGCTCCCGCTGTCTATCCAGTAGTGGGTCGCACCGGAGGCGCTGGCAGCCAGGGTATTGAGTTTCAGTTGCAGGTGGTGAGCCGGGACGGGGCTGCCGTCGGCCAGCACCGCCTGCGCGATCTTGACGCTTTCGGCACCCTGTTCGGCGCTGGCGGTGATGGCCAGACGCAGGCCGATCACCGCGTCGCCGGCCAGCTTGCGCGCCAGCTGGGCGTCATTGATGGTCAGCGTATAGAGCGGGGAGGCCGGCCAACGTTCGTTGTCCAACTGGCGGAAGCCCAGACGCAGTGGGCCGCGCAGCTGGAAGCTGACGGCGGGATCGAGCGCGAAATCGGCGCGATCCAGATCGATGTCGCGGTAATAGACGTTATCGTCCGCCAGCATGTTGTTGCCGTCCAGCATGCCCAGATAGCGAATGGTGGAGTAGGGCTGGAAATCGCCGACGTTGAAGTAAAAGCTCTCCAGCCGCAGATCGATCGCCAGCAGGCACAGCATGGCGCCCACGGCGGCGGTGGATTTCGGGTTGTCGATGCGGCCGCGTTTGTTGAACGGGTACCAACTGCGGGTGTGGTAGCCCTCGAGCGGCAGAATGCGGCTGGCGGGCAGCGGCTGCAGGTGGCGCAGCAGCGCCTGCACGCCGGGGAAACGCGCCGGGCGGCCGGTCAGCAGCAGCACGTCGCAGGTATACAGCGCCACCACTTCGGCCAGCAGGCGCAGGCAGCGGCCGATGCCGATGCGATCGGACAAGAAGGCGGCGTGCAGATCGGCCAGGCGGGTCACCAGCGGGGTGTGCAGAATATCGAAGGCGTCGCTGTCGGCTTCGCGCTGCACTTCGCCGTTGATAAACGCCAGCACCTGCGGCGTCGGCGGCTGCGGCAGCAGATCGCCGAGGTTGGCGGCGATTTCCGCCCGGCTGTCCAGCGGATCGTACTGCTCATAGGCACCGAGCAGCGCGCGCCCGGCGGGCATGAAGATCTGCAGCGCGGCCTGCTGACGCAGGGTGGAAAGCCCGTCCATGCGCCCTTCGTTGCCGAACAGTTTGTCCATCAGTGCCGCGGCGGCGTTCACGCCGGCGGCCTCGAACGCCTGTTGCACGGCGGGCAGGACAAACTGCTGGATGATGTCCAGCAAGATATCGTCGCCGGCGACCTTAAAGCCCTCGCGGAACAGCAGGCGCGGGTTGATTTTGATGTTGTTGCCTACGCCGTCATCGAGCGAGTAGTGCGTGATCGCCAGATCGGTGGTGCCGCCGCCGATGTCGATGGAGGCGATGCGCAACGTCTTGCCGGGCTGTTCACCCGGCGCCAGCGGCCGATCGGGCCGCGCCATGGCGGCGAAGAAGGCGTCGGTGCGGCCGGCGAAGTTCACCTGGGTTTCGTTGTACAGATAGACCATCTGGCCGCAGGTGGCTTCGTCCCACTCGATCTGCACCTGCGGCGCCGGGAAGCGGGTGTGCTCGCCGTTGAACGGCGCATCCTGCGGGTGCCAGCCGAGGGCTTTCCATACCAGCCCAATCGCTTCCTGCATGCGGCGGCGGAAGATCTCGCGCTCCGGCTTCGGCATCGCCGAAGGCAGCGTCAGGATGATGGCGCGTAAACGGCGCGGCGCGGTGGCGTTCGGCATGCGGCTGCGTTGGGCGATGCTGTTGATCTGCATCAGCGCCTGCGCCAACAGCTCGCTCAACATCAGGCTCATCACCGCACTGCGGCTGTAATGGGCGGCGAACACCGGCAGCCGTTCGGCCGTCGGCAGGGCGGACAGCGGCACGCCCTCATCGTTGATCAGGGTGGTCAACGGCGCGGCGGCGGCCATCGGCTCGTTCCGCTCGTTGAAGCGCCAGCCGGGCGCATAGCGCTCCTCGTCCCACAGATAACGCCGTGGGCTGGAGATGCCGGTGGTGCCTTCATGCCCTTCGCGTCGCTGCGCCAATTGCGCGGCTTCATGGCCGACGCGGGTGATGGACGGCCATTGGAAGGCATCGTCGCGTCCGCTCTGGAAGGACAGATGCGGCTTGCCGAACGCGGCCCGAGAAAACTCCACCCGGCTCTCGAACAGTTCGTTGTAGACCTGATGCGGTTCGGAAAGCGAGCGCAGCTGCAGCTCATAGGTTTGCTTCAGGCCGTTGCTCTCTTCCGGATGGTCCTCGACCAGCACGCCGCAGGTGTGAGAATTGCCGACGTCCAGCACCAGATCGACGTCGATCGCCGGTTGTTGCAGCGTCGCCGTCACCATTTTTATCTGCGGCACCGTCAGCTGATGGCCGAGCATGTGCAACAGGTTGAGGTAGTGCGCCTGATACTCGAAGGTTTTCAGCCCGGCGTTGATCTCCGCCTCGGCGCGCTGTTCCCGCTCGGTGGCGCGCTGGCTGAACGCCTCGCGCAGCCAGCCGTCCACCCAGGTCAGATCGAGGAACTCGCCCAGCTCGTGGTTGCGGTGCGCCAGCGTGAAGTTCAGCCCGGTGCCGAGATCGCTTTCGCCCGGCGCCAATGCTTCCTGGCCGGGCGCGGCGGCGCGGGTGTCGAAGGCCAGCACCACGCGCAGCAGGTTACCGTCCTGATCCGGCTCATCCAACTGCACCACCTGCAGACGTGCCCAGTTATCCGGGCCCGATAAAAACATTCCCGAGGTGGTGTAGCGCAGGAACGGCAACGGCAGCCAGAGCTTATCCAGCAGGCGCAGCGACTGCTGCAGCGGGTAGCTGAACTCCGGCCGTACCACTTCGGCGGCCTGGTCGCCCACGGCCGGCAACTGGTATTTGCCGCTCTCGGCCTCCCATTGCAGGCGCAGCAGCGGGCCGCTGGCGGTCTTGCGCACGAATTTGCCGGGAAACTCGGCGTCCAGCCGCGGCGTCAGGGCAAAGTCCAGAAACTGAATGCCGCTGTCCTGAATCAGCGTAACGCCGTGTTTGTAGTCAGTAAGGGGGGCCAGCATCATTTACTCTCGCGCTTGAACGTCATGGGATAGGTGGTGTCCGCATCGTAGCGGCCGGTGCACTCCGCCGCGCCGGTCTCGCCTTGGCGGCAGACGATTTCCGGGATCTGATAGCGGCTGCCGTCGCTGCAGCGCGCCTTGGTGCGGCTGTTGATCACCAGATTGCCGGACTGCATCAGGCCGGCTTCGACCGCGACCCGACAGGTGACGCCGTCGCCGTAGGCGATGATGGCGTTGCCTTTGCCCGCGTTCAGGTGGTATTGCAGGCTGGGGCGTTTGCCGGTGATCGGATCTTTCAGCGCCACCGTGGCGCGCCATTTGCCGTTAAGGAAACGGGTGGAGCCAGCCTTCACCGCCTCGGGTGGCAGCACCAGCGCATTTTTGTCCAGCGGTTGCGGGATGGTCGGCGCCGGGGGCGGCGGCATCAGCGTGGCGTGCGCCAGCGGCAAGCGCAGCTTAGGCAATGGCGCGGCGGTTTTTTCCGGTGGTGCCGGAGGGTGCACCTCAGCCGGCATCGCCGGTTGCGGCGTCGGTGAGCGGTGCAGCCAGGCGGCCAGCGCCGCACTGCCTAACAGCAGTACCGGTAACAGCCACAGCGCGTGGCGCCGACGCGGGCGCACGACGGCAGGGGATTCGACGGGGGCCGCCGGAGCGAGCACCGGTTCAGGCTCGGCGGCCGGTGTTGGTTTTGCCGGTTCAACAACGGCCGGCTTGCGTGGTGCGGCGGCGATCGGCGCCGGTTTTTCCACTTCCGATTCGAGCGGGCGCAGGCAGGCTAACGGATCGTCCGGGCTCTGCGCCTGCGGTTTGATAAAGCCCCAAAAGGTCAGCACCGGTCGGTCGTCTACCAGGTAGACGTGGTTGGGATCGGGAATATGCATCGCTTTGGCCAGCAGCGCGCCGAACAGGCGGTGGCTGGGATGATCGGTCGCCCGGGTCTGTTCCGTCAGGCTGCGGAAGGTCGCCAGACAGTGTTCCAGGTGGCGCACCGCCTGCGCGCGCTGGGCGTCGCTTGCCGCCAGCCAGGAGGTCACCTTTCCCGGGAAGGGCGCATACCAGTCGATGCGGGTGCCGCTTTCGTTCGGCTGGGGGATCGCCAGACAGTCGGCGGCCTGCGGATGCCGGCGAAGACGCAGGGTTTCCCGCAGCTGCTGCGCGCAGGCGTAGATCGGTTGCCCGTTCTCGCCTAAAGCGAGCACATCATCCAAACTGCCACTGCGTAAGAAGGGTTTCACCACGGCACCGCACCTTGTCCTGTTCTGCAAAAACGCATAAAAGTCCATGATACCCCGCAGGCAGTGCCGTCAAACGGCCAAGGACAGCCCGAAAAACGCCCTTCTCTGGCGTTAGCGGCGCGCTTTGGCAACCGGCACAGTGAAAATCTCGCTATCTGGACCTGTCCGTGAACCGCTTTATCTGAAAAATAGAACGCAGCCCCGGCAAGCGACGCCGGGGAATGCTGTTCTCTTTCACTATGACCTCGCCTCGCGGGTTGCCGATTTCGGTATGCCTCAGGCGTGCGGAGCGTTCGCATCATGGACAGTCAGTCTGAAAAAACTCTCGTTGTTACCCCCGCTCATCCCGTTGTCGGGCATTCCGCCCAGGGCTGGATGAACGGCTTCCTCGGCATGATTATCTTCAGCGGCTCGCTGCCCGCCACGCGGGTGGCGGTACTGGAGCTCGATCCGCTGTTTCTGACGGCGGTCAGGGCGGCGATCGCCGCCTTGCTGGCCCTGTGCGCGTTGCTGATCACCCGCCAGGCGCGGCCGACGCGGGCCGATTTGCCGCCACTGCTGTTTGTGGCGCTCGGCGTGGTCATCGGCTTCCCGCTGCTGACGGCGCTGGCGCTGCAGCACACCACCTCGGCGCATTCGCTGGTGTATATCGGCCTGCTGCCGCTGGCGACCGCCGGTTTTGGCGTCTTGCGCGGCGGAGAGCGGCCCAAGCCCGCTTTTTGGGCCTTTTCCGGTATCGGGGCCGCGCTGGTGGGGGCGTTCGCGCTGAGCCAGGAAAGCGGCGGTGCCTGGCAGGGGGATGCGCTGATGATCGGCGCGGTGCTGCTGTGCGGTCTGGGTTATGCCGAAGGGGCGGTGCTGTCGCGCCGGATCGGTGGCTGGCAGGTGATCTCCTGGGCGCTGGTGGTCGCCTTGCCGTTGACGCTGGTGGCGGCGTGGTGGGCGGCGCCGGCCACTTGGCCTGCCGTCAGCGGTGCCGCCTGGCTGTCGCTGGTGTACGTCTCGGTGTTCAGCATGTGGATTGGGTTTATCTTCTGGTATCGCGGCCTGGCGCAGGGCGGCATCGCCGCCGTCGGGCAGCTGCAGCTGCTGCAGCCGTTCTTCGGCCTGATGCTGGCGGCCTGGCTGCTGCAGGAAACCGTTCAGCCGATGATGATCGCCGTGATGGCCGGCGTGGTGGTTTGCGTGTTCGGCGCCAAGCGTTTTTCCCGCTAGGCGCCGCTGCCGGCGCAGGCCAGGATCACTTCGCCGAGCCGTTTCACCGCCTGCTGTACCTGGCGTTCATGGTAACCGCCCAATCCCAGCACCAGACCCGGCTCACCGTGGCCGGGCGCATACATCGGCGACACCGCCCGCAGCGCCAACCCGGCTTCGTTGGCGCACTGGGCGACCCGCACGTCATCGAGATCTTTCCTCAGCCACAGCACCATGTGCATGCCCTGATCGCAGGGCTGCACTACCGCCAAATCGGCGGGGATATGCGTGTTGATCGCCTCGATCAGCACCCGGCGTTTCTCGGCGTAGACGCCGCGCATTTTGCGGATATGCCGGTCGAGATACCCTTCGGCGATAAAGGCGGCCAGTACGTGTTGATCCGCGCTGGGCGGGTGACGATCCATCAGGATCCGGGCGCCGCAAAAGGCGTCGACCAGCGGCGGCGGCACGATGGCGTAACCCAGCCGCAGCGAAGGGAACAGCACCTTGCTGAAGGTGCCGAGATAAAGCGTCCGCTCGGGCGCCAACCCTTGTAGCGAGGGGAACGGGTGGCCGGCGTAGCGCATCTCGCTGTCGTAATCGTCTTCCACGATCCAGGCCTGCCGCTCTTTGGCCCAGGCCAGCAGGGCGCTTCGTTTCGCCATGCTCATCGGCATGCCCAGCGGGTATTGATGCGACGGCGTGACAAAGGCGGCTCGGGCGTCGGCGGCCAGGCGCACGCCGGCGGCGACGTCGATGCCGTCGTTAGCGACGGGTACCCTGATCATGTGCCGATCGCGAAACAGGCTGTTAAAAAGGGCGGTGATGCCGGTGTAGGCGGGGTCCTCGACCCAGGCGCTGTCGCCGGCGTCCAGCAGGATCTGCGCGGCCAGATACAGTCCTTGCTGGGTGCCGGCGGTGATGAGGATTTGCTGCGGCGTGCAATTTACCGAGCGGGAACGGCGCACATAGTCGCAGATGGCTTCGCGCAGCGGCAACGCGCCCAGCGGATCGCCGTAGCCCGACGGGGCGCCGGGGCCGCGCGCCCGGATGCGGTTGCCGAGCCGCCGCCAGACATCGTCGGGCGCGGTATCGCCGATCGGCACCGAGACGGTGAACGGCACCGGCGGCAGCGCCCGCACCTGGGCGGCGAAGCGCGCCAGATGCTGCGCCTGTGAAGAAAGCGGAACCGCTACCGCCGAACTCGCCTGTACCGTGGCGCGTGGCGTGCGGCGCGGCGCCTGATAGTGGGCAACCCGGGTGCCGGAACCGGGCTGCGGTTCGAGAAAGCCTTCCGCCGTCAGCTGAGCAAAGGCCTCCAATACCGTGCCGCGCGCCAGATTCAGCGCCGCCGACAGCCGGCGTGTCGAAGGCAGCAGATCGCCCGCTTTCAGATCGCCTTTGTGGATTGCCCGGCGCAGGGCCTGCGCCAGCTGGTGGCTAAGCTGCCCCGCCTGGCGGTCAATCTCGCCGAGGGCGGGGACGTCAACGACTTGGGCTGTTCTGGGCATGTATTCCGGCTCGCTTTGCAGTACAAAAATGAGTATTCAGAGTAAACCACTCTGATATCACTCGCGAGCCTGTTGTCGCTCAGCTTAGCCCCCGCTGATTCAGCAGCACCTTATTCAACTCGCTGTTTTTACGCACGTTAAGCTTGCGCATCGCCGAACGCTTATGGGCGCTGATGGTTTTCTGGCTGCGCTGCAGCAGGCCGGCGATGCTGCAGGCGGACATGCCGCTGCTCATCAAACCCAGCACCTTTTTTTCGCAGTGGCTGAGCGCGGCGATGCGGCAGGCCTGGCATTTCCACAGGCCGGCGGCGTGCAGCGCCACCCACGGATGCTGGATGAACTTTTCCAGCGCCATCTGCAGCTTGAGACGGATGGCATAGGCCGAATCGCGCCGATGGATGCTGAACAGCGGCGGCAGGTTTTTCACCTGTTGCTGGGTCGTGTCGTCGAGGATCAGCAGGGTCAGCTGCCGCTGGCGCGGGATGCCGTAGGCGCTCTGGTAGCAGCAGGCGCAACCCCAGCGCTCTTCCGGCGTGCGAAACACGATTTCGATGTTATCCAACGCCTGCAGCGCCAGCGGCGAGAACTGCGGGTACAGACGCTGGCATTCGTTCAGGGAGTGCAGATAGTCCTGCAGCAGCAGACGCAGCCCCTGCTGGTAGAAGTTATCGCTGTCGAACAGCGTGAAGCGAATATCTGGCATGGGTGGCTCCTTAAAAGGGCCGTGGCACCGCGCCGGAGCGAACGGTGACGGCCCATTGCCGGCGTTCGCGCGCCGGTCGTTTTCCTGATTTCCCTGGGGTGGTGCGGGCTTATTGGTACGCCAGCACAAAATTGGCGACGGACGTGAATTCGCCTTCGGTAATGCTTTGGTTCTGGATCGCGCTCGGCTGCCCCTGCACATAGGCGGTGAAGTTCAGGCTGTTGGGGCCGTTTTGCAGCGCGACGGCACTGGTGGCCTTATTCAGGTCGATGTCCGCTCCCTGATGATCGAACAGGGCGATGGCGGCGCCGTTCGCGCCGTTGTTGATCGCCAGCTTGCCCGGCAGCTCTCCGTCTTCGGTGCCGCTGAAGGTCACGCTGACGGATTTGAACACCGTGGTCTTGCAGTCGGTCAGCTTGATGCTGAACGGCACCGGCGTGGTGTGGCCGTAGCGGTACAGGGTTTTGACGATCACCGTGCCCATCTCCACCAGCTGATCGGCGGACTGCGGTTCGATATTGCACGGGCGGCTCACCACGGTGCCGTGGAACTGCACCGGCGCGCCGATAAGCTCGGTGTTCGCCGCCGCCGGTATGGCAACCCACCAGGGCGCGCAGCTCAGCAGCGCTAAAGCGCGTAGACGCATTTTCCGTTCCTCCCTCGGTTACTGGAATGCCGCCACGATGGTGGCCGATGCGTTGAATTCCCCTTCGCCGATCTCTGCGCCGCCGTTGGCGAACGGCGCCGCCACCAGGTTCCAGGAGCCGCCGTTGCCGATGTTCGGCACCGGGTAAAACTCATTCGGGATAACCAACTGGCCGTTGTGCGTCAGCCGGATGCCGAGATCGTTCTTGTCGGTTTTGAACACCTCGTTGCTGAAGGCGGCCGCCGTGCCCGACACCGCCAGCTTGATGTTCAGCGTGCCGTCTTCGAAGCTGCCGCCCTCGCACTGGAAGCGCACCGGAATGCTCTGCGGATAATTCGAACCGTTGAGATCGCTGCCGCCGATCTCGCCGAACTCGACGTTAATCAGCTGGCCTTCGTTCACCACGCATTTATCCGGTACATAGAGGATCGCGGACTGGATAAACACCTGCGCCATCGGATTGGGGCCGAAACCGCCGTCGGTCGAGCCGAGGCGGCCGTACATCTCGATGATCTGCCGATCGTTAATCTCGACGCCGTTAATGATCTTTTTGCGCACCCGGAAAGTGATCTTGCCTTTGGAACCGCTGCCGTAGTTGTTGACCTGTAAGTACGGCGGCTGGCAACGGTGTTGGCTCAGCAAATTCGATTCGTTGTAAAAAGGCACGGTGACGTAGGCATTCTTGTTGCCGGCAATCCAAACCTCGGCTTTTAAATCCAAAAAGTCATTCAGTTTTAAATAGCCGTTGCCGTAGTCGGAGGGGGGCAACGCCGAATCCGACTTGTAAAAGTGCGGGCTGGTGGGAATAGGGGTATCGCAGTACACCTTGCCGGTATAGGTGCCGCCCAGATCATAGGGAAACAGTTTGGTGAACCCTACCTGGTTGGTGATGTTGCTTTGATTGAGGTCGATATAGAACTGTTTGGGGCCGCCGTCCGGCGTGACGTAGCCGTTGGCCCAGGCGGCGGGGGCCGCCAGTGCGATCGCCAGCGGCAGGCAGAGTTTGGTCAGTTGTGTTTTCATCGCGTTCTCGAGCCTCACAGGTAAATCACCTGAATGTGCGCCATGGCGGCGAACCCGGCGGCCATCACCGCCCGCTGGGTGGATTCCACGCTGGCGCTGAACCACAGAGTGTTGCTGCCGGGCTGCAGAATGTAAGGGCGGCTGCGCTGATTCAGCTCCAGCACCTGGCCCTGCTGGTCTTGCAGCCGCAGGCCGATGCCCTGTACGCCGCCGTTCAGCTTCAGCAACGACGGGTTGTCGACGTCGCTTTCGCCAAGAAATACCAGCGTGGCGGCCTGCTCACCCTGCAGGTAGAGGCGGCCGGCGTCGCCGTTGCGCGGGCCGGCCGGGTTATCCGCCAGCGCGCGCGCGCCCAGCAGGCAGTTGCGGAACGAGAGGCGAAAACGCACCGGCGCGCTGCGATCGCCGGCGTTGCGGAAGTCGCGTGCGCTGACGTCGCCCAGATCGACGGACTGATCCCGGCTGTCCGGCGTCAGGCTGCAGGGGGAGCTGAGCAGGCCGCCGTGAAAGCTGACGGTGCCGGTGGTGCCTTCGATCACGCCCAGCGGCGTTGCCGCCATCGCGCTGCCGCCGCACAGCAGTGCGCCGAGCAGCAGCGGGCGCAGTCGATCGGTGAATTCAGCCATGCTGGACCTCCTTATTTTTTCTCGGGCACGGCGGTGCAAACGCTGCCGTTGCAGGCGAAGCGCAGTTCGGGGTGGCCGCCGTAGTCGTTGATGTAGGTGATGACGAAGCTGTTCATGCCGGTATCGTGCAGCTTGAGGCTTTCGCTGGATTTCGGCTTCAGCATCAGCGGCTGAAAACCGCCGATCGCGCCACCGCCCTGTTTTTGCGTCTGCCGCGTCATGCCGGTCAGGGTGATGTAAAACGGCGTCGGGTTATCGACGGAGATAGCGCCGCCGCTTTTACGGAATACCAGCTTTTCCTGCCACACCTGGCCCTTGGGCGCGACGATGGCCTTCGGCCGGTAGAACAGCTTGATCTGCGTTTGCAGCGCCAGCTGCATCACGTTGGTTTTGGTGCTTTTCGGCGGAATTTCGCGCAGGTTGAAGTAGAACACCGACTCGCGATCCTGCGGCAGGCGATCCGCCTCCGGCGTCTTGGTGATGCGTACCACGCTGCGCTCGCTTGGCTCCACGCGCTGCAACGGCGGCAGCACCACCAGCGGCGAGGTGATTTTCTGGTGCTGCTCGTTCTCCAGCCAGGACTGCGCCAGGAAGGGCAGCTCTTTGTTTTCATTGACGATATTCAGGCTGATCGATTTGGCGTCGCTCACATAGACGGCGCGCGTGCGATCCAGCGATATCGCCGCGTCGGCGGTAGGCAGTACGGCGCTCAGGGCCAGGCCGGCGGCGGTCAGTAGCGTTATCGGGTGTGTGTTCATGTCATTATTTCTCAGCGTTACGGATTACAGGGTGGCGCACGGCAGCAGCAGCTGGTCCAGCGGCTTGGCGGCGCCCGGGATCACGATGCGGCAGCGGCGTTGGCCTTCCCAGGCGACGTCCAGTTTTTCCTCCGGCTGCACGCCGGTCAGGTAGACCGAGCCGCCGTCGTTGACCACCGCGACCTCGCGGCCTTTCTCGCTCAGCACCGCGGCGCCGAACGGCGGTTCGCTGCCGTCCGCGAGGCGAATGGTGGCCAGCAGCTTGCTGCCTTTCACCACCTCGAAGTGGCGGTAGCCGATGGCGCCTTCGGTCAGCGTGCCTTGCACCACGGCGCGGGTGGCCTCGACGTCGTCTGCCAGCTTGTTGACGTCGATGCGGGTGTCGGTGTTGTAGTAGCTGGTGATGTCGGAAATCA
Source organism: Serratia sp. NGAS9 (assembly GCF_009905295.1). NCBI lineage: Bacteria > Pseudomonadati > Pseudomonadota > Gammaproteobacteria > Enterobacterales > Yersiniaceae > Serratia > Serratia sp. NGAS9. The sequence continues at coordinate 4,890,887 of NZ_CP047605.1, read as the reverse complement.
CCGCCAGCCCGAAGCGGTTGCTGTAAGCGCGGCCGTTGTTGATCGGCACGCCGGCGATGCCGTCGGTGTCGAGCATCATGCGGCTGCCGCCGTTGCTCGAGTTCTGGTGCGCCGCGATACCGTGCCGGGTGGCGGTGAGGCCGCCGCGGAACGAGCCGCCGATCGACGAGTAGCTGTCCTGCTGGTAAGAGGCGCTGGCGTTCAGCGAGCCGAACGAGGCGTTGTGGGTGTAGTACCCGCGCGCCAGCGATTTGCCAGACTGATTAAAGCCGCCGCTGACCTGCCAGGTATTGTCCGGATCGCTGTAGTCGTTGTACGACGCGGTCTGCGTGACGTCGCCGTTGTTGGTTTGCAGCGCATAGCCGACGCGCCGACGATCGCCGATCGGCACGGTGAAGTTGAGCATCACGCTGTCGTCGGTGCGGCCCTGGTAGTAAGTGCGGTAAGCCGACAGCGAGGCGGTGATGTTGCTGATATCCCCAATGCTGAACAGCTTGCTGGTCGACAGGCCGTAACGATCCTGGGTTCGCGCGTCCCAATAGGTTTGGTGCGAGTAGGTCAGATAGGTGGTGATCGCCTTGGCGCTGTCTTCCGCCATAAAGGTTTTGCTGGCGGTGATGGTATACAGCTCTTTCTGACGGCCGTTGTAATTCTTGTCGTAATCGCCGTAGCGCTCCTGCAGATACTGCGACATGTTCATGAACTTGCGCTGCGAGAAGCGGTAGCCGGCGAAGGTGATCTGGCTGTTCAGCTCATCGAAGCGTTTGGCGTAGTTGAGCTTGAACGACATGCCGCTGGCGGTCGGCTCGCCGGGCAGACGGGCGATCGACTGGGTGACGTCCAGCGACATGGCGCCGAACACGTTCAGATCGCGGCCGAGGCCGAGCGCCCAGGCGTTATAGTCGCCGCCGAGCAGCGCGCCGCCATACAGCGACCAGGCGTTGCTCAGCCCCCAGGAGAAGTCGCTGGCGGAAAACAGCGGCCCTTGGGTGCGGTGGTCGTAGGCCGAGGTTTTACCGAGCGCCACGTTGTAGCGCACGTAGCCCGGTCGGGTCAGGTACGGAATGGTGGCGGTATCCACCTGGAAGGTCGAAACGGTGCCGTCCTGCTCTTCCACCTTGACGTCCAGCTTGCCGCGCACCGAGCTGTTGAGGTCCTGAATGGCGAACGGCCCGGCGGGCACGGTGGTTTCGTACAGCGTGCGGCCTTCCTGCGAAACGGTGATCTTGGCGTTGCTCTTGGCGATGCCGCGCACTTCCGGCGCGTAGCCCTGCAGATTGGGCGGCAGCATGCGTTCGTCGCTCGCCAGATTGAGGCCGGTGAAGCGATAGGCGTCGAACACCCCGGAGTCGAGATAGATCTCACCCAGCGTCAGTTTGGCGGCCTGCATCGGTAGCGCGCGATAGGCGTAGATTTGGTTCCAGTCGAAACCGGTGCTGCGATCGCCGGCCTGCTGATTGTAATTGGCTTGGTAGTCCGCGCGCAGGCGCCAGGCGCCCATATTGGCGCCCAGCGTGCCGTAGCTGCTCAGGTTCTGGGCGGTGTTGTTGTTGTGATTCTGCTTGCCTAACTGGCCGCTCAGGTTGTAGTCCAGCAGCAGGCCGGGAATGCCGTCGTCCCACTGTTCGGGCGGCGTCCAGTCGGGATCGGAGTATTTCATCCACGCCTGCGGGATGGTGATCGCCAGCACGCCGCCGCCGATGCGATCGGAGAGGGTCGCGCCTTTGATGCCGCGAATGTCGGCGCACTGGTTGTCGTGCCACAGGGTGACTTTTTTGGCCGCCTCTTCTTTCAGCGCCATTTTTTCCACCAGGTCAGGCGGCAGGCACACCTGGCTACCGCTCTTGTTATCCGGTGACGGGAAATACTGAATGCTGCGCTGAGGCAGCGTTTTCTGGTTGATCTTGATGTCCAGTAAATAAGCGCCGGGCATGACGTAGTCGGCGTCGGAGAAGCGCGAAAGGTCCACTTTGCTGCGCTCACCGATGTCCAGGACGTCGGTATTGAATTCCGTGGCGGAAAATGCCGGACGTACCCAGAGGAAAGATAGAATGACGAGGAGAGGTAGGTGTTTCCGTGTCAGTAATGACGTCATAGCATAATCACTCATGGCAAGTCCGCGCCCAATAGCAGGTCATCCGTACGACCTGAATACGTAATGCTGTGCAGCGCCCGCCGGCGCTAGAGATAAGACAGGGTGAATTTGGCCAGAGAGCTGAAGCCGCCTGCCCGCGCCTTGTCAGGATGCAGGCGCAACTGCGCGCCAAAGCGCAGCGTGTTGTCGCCGGCGACGATCTGGTAATCCGCCGTCGTGCTGCCGAGCGGGATTGGGGTGCCGGCATCGGTCAACAGCTCGATAGCCACGCCCTGCGCCTCGCCGTAAACGCCGAGCAGGGAAGGATCCCCGCTGTCGGCGGTGCCGTCGAACGTGACGTTGGCCGCGCGATAGATGAAGTCAGGTTTCACCTGACTGGCCAGCTCGCAGTTCACCAGTTTGATCGTGAAATGGCGGCGGCTGCCGATCAGCACCGATTGCCCGTCCTGCGAGGCGTCGGTCATGGAAATCAGACCGAAATCGACGGTTTGATCCAGGCTGTCGCTGGCGATGCCGCACGGCGTTTCAACGATGGTGCCGCCCAGGCTGACTTTGCCGTGGCCCTGATTTTTCACTGCCGCCGCCGTGCTGCCTACGCTGAGCGCGATGAGCAACAGGCCGCAAAGGCGGATAGTCATGCTGGCGTCTCCCTGTCTTGCCCTATTCCCTTGCCGCTCTCGTCGGCATGCAATCAAGCGGGGGATGCCCTGAGACATCCCCTGTGGGGTATTACAGGTAAGCCAGGGTGAAGTTCGCCACGCTGGTGAAGTCGCCTGGTACCACGGCGCTTGAGGCGCTGCTGCCCTGCAGGTAAGCGGCGAATTTCAGCGAGTTGTCGCCGTCGTTCAGACCCTGACCGTCGGTTGCGGTGCCCAGTTCCACTTCTTTGGAGTGCAGGTTGTCGTAGATCACGATGCCGGCGCCGGTTGCCGTGCCGCTCAGGGCCAGCAGTTTGTTGTTGACCGGATCAGGCGTGCCGGTAAAGGTCACTTTGACGTTTTTCATGGTGGAGATGGAGCAATCTTTCAGTTCGATGTTGAAAGGCTGCATGCTGGATTTACCCTGGTTGGCCAGGATGCGGCTGCTGATCTGGCCCATCGGCACGGTTTGGTCAACGGATTCCGGCGCGACGCTGCATGGCGCATCGATAATTTCGCCGGTAAAGGTGACTTTACCGCTGCCCTGATTAGATGCGGCATGAGCAACAGAGGCGGAAGCGAAAGCAATCACGGTTGCCAGCATTAATTTATTCAGTTTCATTTCTCAGGTTCCTGTAGAGAGTTTTTAAATAAAAGAACAGCACATCTAAATCCCCCGCGGCGGCGGCAACGCCATGTCGCCGTCCGTGCGGTTGGAGCCAGATCCTTTTGCTCTGGGCAATACGCCGACATCCGTTATTTATGAGAAATAACGAGATTTGGAAAATCGACAATGGATTTTCTGGTAAATAAAATACGAGTTTTACGTGTGGCGTGTTGCTGGGAATATTCTTGCAAATAATAGTATTGCTTGGAAATAGATTTTATTAAATTAAGTCAAATTCAGAATATAAAACCAAAAGGAAAAAGAAACATATTTGCTTTAAAATCAATAGATCGTATACAAATATTATCCAGTATAAATCACTATATAAATAACGATATGCGAGATATTAGATCGGGGGAAATAGGGTGATACCTACAATTCACAATATTGTTTTGCTAATATCGCCCTTAGGCAGCAGATGATGCATTTCCCTTTAGAAACAAAATATAAAACATAATTCATTGTTTTTATTGTTGTTTCATGGTTTTTTGTTCACGAGAGATTGGGTTTCTTATTCGCGTTTAGTTCGCGTTTAAGCCTAATTGATTAACAATTAAATAACAATTACACCGGTAGTGAATTATCCTATCGCATTGCGGTATAGGGATTTTTCACCGCCTAACCAATTTTGATTAATCAAATTAAGGCATGTGCTGCTGCCGTTCGCCACATAATGATGACCTAAGTGACAATTAAAGGATTATAAACGGAATGATAACGATGATTAATGCTTGCAGCGGGCGCCGCTGGATGGGTTTGGCTATATTTCTGCTGTCTTTTATGGCGCTTTCTGGCTGTGCGGGCGGGAGCAAGACAAAACTGAATTCCGTGAAAAAAATCTCACAGAATAATCCTAATGATAAATCCGATGAGCAACGCATCGCACTTTGTCAGCAACGGGTTAATTCATTAAAGAATATTAATCCGCAAAGTTACCAAAAACGCATCGCCTATTTTAACGGCCTTCTTTCCAACGCCTCCGGATATGCCGGGGTACGCGGCAACGTGGATGAGAGTACCCGTAAAGCGATAGATGCTCTTTATCAATATAAAACCGAGAAGTTCTGCGCCGACGTCGAGCATGAGCTGATGTCCGATCTGTCCAGCCGGGTTGAGAATCTGTAGCCATGAAGCGATGCGCGCAGGGATGGGCGATGGTTCTTTTGCTGTTAGCGGCGAGCGGGGCCGCTTGCGCCGCCGATGACGGCATTCCCGCGCTGTTGAAGTTTGCCGAACAACGGCAGGCACCACCGGCCGCGCCCAGGGAAGAAACCGTGCGTAAATCGGCGCCCGCACCGGTCACCAAACCGGCCACCAAACCGGCCGCCATCGTCGGGGCAGACAGCGTTCGTTTAACGTCGCTGAAGCAGTCTTTGCAACAACAGGCGGAGAAAATCCGTCAGTTGGAGCGGCAGTTGGCGGCGGCTCAGGCCGCGGCGGCGGCGAAACGGGAGCGGGTCGTCGTCGATATTCGGCCGCTGGCCGATGCCCTGAAGGGATTGTGGCAAGCCGTTGCGCCGGTGCCAGAGGTGGGCGCATTGGCCGCTTCGCTCACGCGGGCCGAACAGCGCAGCGCAAGTTTGGCGGCGCAACTGGCACAGCAGCAGCAGCGGGTAGAGACCTTGCTGGCCGAACGGCAGCAGGCGGCCAAGCCACCCGCGCTGGCCAGTGAGGCGGACAAGCTGGCATATGCCGCCGGCGTGTCGCTCGGGCGCGACATTCTGCATCTGCAGCAGGAGAACCGGCGCGCGGGGCTGGAGGCGGAGAGTCCGCTGTTGTTGGCGGGCATCGCCGATACCCTGGCCGGGCGGTTGCGGCTGGATGAGGCCGCCATCGACAGCGCGCTGCGCACGGCGCATCAGCGCTTGCAGCAGGCGCAGCAGACGCAGGCTCCGCCTCTGGACGGTAAAGACTATCTGGCCGCTTTTACCCGTCAGGAGGGCGTCAAGCAGGATGCGCTCGGTTTCTACTACCGGGTGGACTATGCCGGCAGCGGGGCGATCGGCGCCGACGATCGGGTAGATATCGTGGTGCGCGAAAGCCTGACCGACGGGCGGGTGGTCAAAGACATGGAGCTGGCGGGGACGGTGATCTCGCAGCCGTTGACGCGCTATCCGCCGCTGTTTCGCGCCGCTATCGAGAAGCTGCAGCGCCACGGCTCGATCACGCTGGTGGTGCCGCCGGCGCTGGCGTACGGCAAACAGGGCAGCCCGCCGGCGATCCCCCCGAATGCCACCATGATTTACACCCTGCGCATCGCTGACGTGCAGCCGTGAGCGGGGTGCTCAGCAGTAACCACTCAGGAGGAATGCTATGGCCAAGGCGCCGAAAACGTTTGAAAGCAGAAAATCGCTGATGCTGAATGTGTTGCAAGGGTTGTGCAGGGAGCGTGTGGAAGGATCCGGGGGCCATCATCCCCCGCCGGAACAGTGGCCGAAGACGCGCGAGCTGGCGGATAAATGCGGCGAAAATATTTATACCACCCGCACCCTGCTGCTGGCGCTGGAAAAGGAGGGCAAGGTTCACTGCACCCACCGCAGCATCAACAATTCTCTCCGTTGGTACAGCTGCGACGAACAGGCAGCGATAAAAAAAGAGTGATTCGACCTTGGTGGTCGCTTTTGACTATTCCCACAGCTAATCATTAATTAAATTTATCATTTGACGGGGCGTTTCGCTCCGTCAATCCTCCCTCTTCGTTCACTGCCATCCGCACAGCCATTGCTAAGATGTTTTTTGCGGCCATATACTTATCGCTCAGACGGGAACAGGTGTAGGGAGCCGGCATCGTAATGAAGGAAAAGAAAGACATACTGAGATTGGATGATATTCATTATCAAATAGACAGCCAGGTGATCCTGGATTCCGTCTCTTTCACGCTGGGTGAAGGCGAGTTCAAACTGATCACCGGGCCTTCCGGCTGCGGGAAAAGCACCCTGCTGAAAATCATCTCTTCCTTAATGGATCCGACCAGCGGAAAGCTCTATTTCGACGGCCAGGCGATCGACGAGATGTCGCCGGAGGCGTATCGCAAGCAGGTCTCTTACTGCTTCCAGACGCCGTCACTGTTCGGCAATACGGTTTACGACAATCTGGCGCTGCCTTACCAGATCCGCCAGGAACCGCCAGCCGAGCGAAAAATGAAGGCCGATCTGGCGCGTTTCGGGCTGCCAGAGGCGATGCTGACCAAAAGCATCAATGAACTGTCCGGCGGGGAGAAGCAGCGCGTGTCCCTGATCCGCAACCTGCAGTTTATGCCGCGGGTGCTGTTGCTCGATGAGATCACCAGCGCGTTGGACGAGGAAAATAAGCGCAACGTCAACGAAATAGTGCATCAACTGGTGGCGGAACACCGGCTGGCGGTGCTGTGGGTGACGCACGATACCGAAGAGATAGCGCATGCGGACGAGGTGATCACCCTGCGCGCGCATGGCGCCGAGCAACAGGAGCAACAGCATGAATCAGCATAACATCACCAACGAATCCTTGGGCTTGTCGATGGTGCTGGTGGTGGTCGCCATCCTGATCAGCCACCGGGAAAAACTGGCGCTGGAAAAGGACATTATCTGGAGCATCTGCCGCGCGGTGGTGCAGCTGATCATCGTCGGCTACGTGCTGAAGTATATTTTCGATCTGGATAACGCCGTTCTCACCGTGTTGATGGTGCTGTTCATCTGCTTTAACGCGGCCTACAACGCCAAGAAACGCAGCAAGTACATCGAACACGCGTTCGTGACGTCGTTTATCGCCATTACCACCGGCGCGGTGCTGACGCTGGCGGTGCTGGTATTGACCGGCTCCATCGAATTTACGCCGATGCAGGTGATCCCCATCTCCGGGATGATCGCCGGTAACGCCATGGTGGCGGTGGGGCTGTGCTACACCAACCTCGGCCAGCGTTTCAAAGGCGAGCAGCAGAAGATTCAGGAGATGCTCAGCCTGGGGGCTACGCCCAAGTTCGCGTCGGCGGCGCTGATCCGCGACAGCATCCGCGCTTCGCTGATCCCGACCGTGGACTCGGCGAAAACCGTTGGGCTGGTCAGCTTGCCGGGCATGATGTCCGGGCTGATCTTTGCCGGTATCGATCCGGTGAAAGCGATCAAATACCAGATTATGGTGACCTTCATGCTGCTTTCTACTGCCAGCCTGTCAACCATCATCGCCTGCTATTTGGCCTACCGTAAGTTTTACAACGAGCGCCACCAGCTGGTGGTCGGCAACCTGAAGTAACGCCATGAAAAACGGCCTCCGCGGAGGCCGTTTTTTTACCCTTGCAGCAGGGCGATGCTCTGGCGGATTTCCCGTTCGATATCCGCCTCGCTCCAGCTGTCCAGTTGTGAAGAGAAGGGCTCGAAGGCATAGACGCCGGTGTAGCCCAGGCGTTCGAGGTTCTGTACCTGGCGGCGGCTCTCTAGCCGATCGCCCTCGCTCAGCATAATGCGCTCTTCGTCGCTCAACGTGCCTTTATCCCGCCCGTCCTCCACGCCGGACAGATGCACCAGGCCGATCTGCGCCACCTGGATCTGCGCGTCGAAGTCGGCTTGCGTCACGCCGCTCAGATAGTGGTGGAACGTATCGAGCACGATACGGTACGGCGCGCCCGAGTCGCGGATGAGCGCCTGGGTCAGCAGCGACGATCGCAACGAGCTGATGCCGAAGCCCAACGGTTCGACGTATCCCTGTACGCCATAGCGCGCAAACAGCGGTGCCAGCAGCCGCAACGCGGCGAGGGTGTCGTCGCGTTTTTGCTGCTCGCTGCGCGTGTCGTCGGCGCTGCAGTGCGGGCACAGCACCAGCGCCCGGCTGTGGATGGCCTGCGCCTGCGCCAGCAACGCTTCGGCGCGCTGCTGCAGCGCCGCCGGGTCATCCATCAGATTGAACATGCCGAGGGCGTTGATCGTGACGATTTCAATGCCGTATTGCGCGGCGAGCGCGTTGAGCTGCGCGTCGCTCAGATCGTCGGTCACCTTGCCGCTGGGCATGTCGTTGCGCAGCTCAACTTTGCTGAGCCCGCAGCGTTTCACCAGGCGGAAAAAATGGTCCAGATTGAGATTCGGCGCGATCTTGCGGTTAATGCAGAAGCGGTCCAGCGCAATGTTCATGGGCATGACTCCAGCGGTCAGGGTTGAGAGATCAGGATTTGCCGTTTTCCAGCGGCAGCGGCTTGCCGTCGGGCAGGGATTGGCGGTGGCGTTTGGCCATCACCACCTGCTCCATTTTTTCCAGTGAGACGCCTTTGGTTTCCGGAATATAGCGGCCGATAAACCAGTAGCTGAACAGACAGCAGGCGGCGAAGATCCACATCGGGAAGGCGCCGTGGAAATGCGAGAACAGGTAAGGGTGGTCGTTGATCATCGGGAACGACTGCGACACCGCGAAGTTGGCGACCCACATGCAGCCGACGGCGATGCTCATCCCCTGCGCGCGCATGCGGTTCGGGAAGATTTCCGACACCAGCACCCAGGCGCCGACGCCCCAGGACAGCGCATAGAACACCATGAAGAACAGCATGCCGAACAGCGCGAAATAGCCGGTGGCCTGCGTGTAGAGCGCGTACGAGGTGAGCAGCAGGCCGGCGATGGCGCCCAGCGTGCCGTAACGCATCAGCGGAATGCGGCCCATGCGATCCATCAGCATGGCGCCGATGACCGAACCGACCAGCTGCAGCACGCCGATCCAGATGGTCTGGAACAGCGCTTCCTGCGCGTTTTCGGTGACGGTTTTCAGCACTACGGGCGCGTAGTACATCATCACGTTGACGCCGGTGACCTGCTGTAACATGGCGATCATGCAGCCGACGAACAGGATAAACCGCACCCGCACATCGCCGTAGTTCAGCTTCCGGTGCTGCTGCTGTTGATCCTGCTGCAGCGAGTCTTTGATTTCTTTCAGCAGATTCTGCGCGTGGGCGGCGTTGGAGACCTTGGTCAACATCGCCAGCGCCTGATCGTCGCGGTCCATCATCACGTTCCAGCGCGGCGATTCAGGAATGACGAACACCAGGATGCAGAACAGAATGCAGGGGATCACGCCCGAGGCGAACATCCAGCGCCAGCCCATTTCCACCAGCCAGGCTTCGCTGGCGATGCTGGCGATTTTGAAGTTGACGTAGAAAATCACGATCTGGCCAAAGACGATGGCGAATTGCTGCATGCTGAGCGCCCGCCCGCGCATGTCTTTCGGCGACACCTCCGACATGTACATCGGCGACACGGTGGCGGCAATGCCGACCGCCAGCCCGCCGATGATGCGGTAGATGACGAACCAGGTGAAGGTCGGGGCCAATGCGGCGCCGACGGCGGACACGGTGAACAGCAGCGCCGCCAGCATCAGCGCCTTTTTGCGGCCCCAGCGCGCCGCCAGCGGCCCGGCGGCGAAGGCGCCGACCACGCAGCCGATCACCACGTTGGAGACGGCCCAACCGGTTTCGGCCGGGCTGAGATCGAAATAGGTTTTCAACGCTTCGATCGCGCCGGAGATCACGGCGGTATCGTAGCCGAACAGAATGCCGCCCAGGGCGGCGATGCCGCAAATTCGCAATATGTAGCCGGTATTGTGCTTACGCTGATATGACATGTGTTGCTCCGATTTTTATCCTGGCTTCCATCCGCACGGTCGGGGTGTCGGGAAGAGGGCGAGCGGAAGGGTGTGAACCGTGCCTGTCATCAAGGCGATGTCGTCGATAAATGCTGGAACAAACAAGAACATTTATTTCATAATTAGTGAATAATGGAATATTGATTTTTAGATCCAGTTCAAAAAAAACCGTCACCTCTGCGCCAGGCGCCTTGGGCGTTCGGGGGCGGACGGTAACGGCGGCAGGGCAGGCTCAGTGCGGGTTTTCTGTAGCAAAGTCAGTGTGTATTAGCTCTGTTTTCTCCGCCGCTGTTGTGCTTTCCCTGGCACGGCAATGAAAGCGCCAATCCGATCGACACCGCAAAATTGCGACCTCACGCACTAAAAACAAATTTTTCAAAACAATTTATTTGAAACTTTTTTTTCAATGAAATAGAGTTTGCTGCATCCGGTCAGGATTTAGCCGGCTTGCCGACGGAGTTTGGCGAGCGGGACGATTAACGCCGCGCCGCCTGTGAGTGGCCTGGCGACAGCGGACTTGAAAAGAGGGCGTGACATGAAAACCGTGGGTAATTTTATTGACGGGCAGGTGTGCCTGAGCAGCAGCAATCAAACCATCGACGTGCACAACCCAGCCAGCGGGCAGGTTGAGCGGCGCGTCACGCAGAGCACCGCCGCCGAAGTCAAACAGGCCATCGACGTGGCGCATCGGGCGTTCGCCGACTGGTCGCGCACCACGCCGCTGCGCCGTGCGCGCATCATGTTCAATTTCAAGGCGCTGTTGGAACAACACCGCGACGAGCTGGCCGAGCTTATCGTCAGCGAGCACGGCAAAGTGTATTCGGATGCGCTGGGCGAACTGACGCGCGGCATGGAAGTGGTCGAATTCGCCTGCGGTATCCCGCATCTGATCAAGGGAGAGTATTCGCCGGACGTCGGCAGCGGCGTCGACAGCTTCTCGCTGATGCAGCCGCTGGGTGTGGTGGCGGGCATTACCCCGTTCAACTTCCCGGCGATGGTGCCGATGTGGATGTTCCCCATCGCACTGGCCTGCGGCAACACCTTTATCCTCAAGCCGCCGGCGCTGGTGCCTTCGGCCTCGGTGCGCCTGGCGGAGCTGCTGAAAGAAGCCGGCCTGCCGGACGGCGTGTTCAACGTGGTGCACTGCGCCAATGAAGATGCGGCGCAGCTGTGCACCGATCCGCGCATTCAGGCGGTGAGCTTCGTCGGCTCCTCCACCGTGGCGGAACATATCTATACCACTGCCAGCGCGCACGGCAAGCGGGTACAGGCCTTCGGCGCGGCGAAAAACCAGGCGATCGTCATGCCGGACGCCGATCTGGACGCCACGGTCAACGCGTTGATGGGCGGCGCGTTCGGCTCCGCCGGCGAGCGTTGCATGGCGCTGCCGATCGCCGTGGTGGTCGGTGACGATACCGCCGACAAACTGATCGCCAAACTGAAGCCGCTGATCGCGCAGCTGCGCGTCGGGCCGGGCTTGCAGCAGGGTGGCGAAGAGAATGAAATGGGGCCGCTGGTGTCGTCTGCCCACCAGAAAAAGGTGCTGGGCTACATCGATCTGGGCGTGGAAGAAGGCGCAACCCTGGTGGCCGACGGCCGCAATTATCAGGTGCCGGGCTACCCTGAAGGCTACTACGTCGGCGGCACGCTGTTCGACCATGTGAAGCCGAATATGCGCATCTACCGCGAAGAGATCTTCGGGCCAGTGCTGGGCATCGTGCGGGTGCCGGACTATCGCACCGCCATCGACACGGTCAACGGCCATGAGTTTGGCAACGGCAGCGCCATCTTTACCGGCAGCGGCCACTACGCGCGTCAGTTCGTGCAGGAAGTGCAGGCCGGGATGGTCGGCGTCAACGTGCCGGTGCCGGTGCCGATGGCGTTCCACAGCTTCGGCGGCTGGAAGCGCTCGGTGTTCGGCGCGTTGAACGTGCACGGCACCGACGGCGTGCGCTTCTACACGCGCATGAAGACCGCCACCGCACGCTGGCCGGCCGGGCAGCATACGGTGTCCGAATTCAGCATGCCGACGCTGGGTTAAGCGCTGTCATATTCAGGCCAGGCCGTTGCTCCTTCGGGGCAGCGGCCTTTGCACGGGTCATTAACAGGAGAATCGAGATGTCTTCACTGCTTGCCAAATGTCAGACGCCTAATGCCGAGGGGCGTATTCAGCACGTGACGCCGGAAAATGCCGGTTGGCGCTATGTCGGCTTTGACGTTTACCGCCTGGCCGCCGGGCAGTCGCTGCAGCTTGAGTGCGGCGACCAGGAACTGTGCCTGGTGCTGGTTGCCGGTATCGCCTCCGTCGCCACGCTGCGCGCCGAATACCCGCATATCGGTAAACGCATGAGCCCGTTCGAACGTACGCCGCCTTACGCGGTGTATGTGCCGCACCACGATCGCATCGACGTGCGGGCAGAAACCGATCTGGAGCTGGCGGTGTGCAGCGCACCCGGCAGCGGCCACCTGCCTTCACGGCTGATTACGCCGGCGGATATCGGCGTGGAGCGGCGCGGCAAGGGGCGTAACCAGCGGTTGGTGCATAACATTCTGCCGGACAGTGAGCCGGCCGACAGTCTACTGGTGGTGGAGGTTTACACCGACGAGGGCAATACCAGCTCCTACCCGAGCCACAAGCACGATCAAGAAGACTCACCGCACGAAACCTATCTCGAAGAGACGTACTATCACCGCATACAGCCGGAGCAGGGGTTCTGCATGCAGCGCGTCTATACCGACGATCGCACGCTCGATGAGTGCATGCCGGTCTACAATCGTGACGTGGTGAAAGTGCCGCGCGGTTATCACCCGGTGGCGACCCTGGCGGGTTACGACAACTATTACCTCAACGTGATGGCCGGGCCGGTGCGGCAGTGGAAATTCACCTGGGAAAAAGACCACGCCTGGATTAACGGCGACGGCTATCCCGCCGCGCAATAAGCGTCTGAGGCCCGGCTTGCCGGGCTTTTTTGTCAGCCTTACTCGTCCCGGGCGTTATTCAGCGCCAGCGAGACCGCCAGCGTCTGCGCCAGGCACATCGAAGCCACCTGCGAGCGGAACCCGTCCACCTGCGCTTCGCGCACCACGAAACAGACGTCGCTGAAGGCGGCCAGCGGGCTGACCTGGCTGTCGGTGATGGCGATCTGCTGCGCGCCGCGCTTGGCGCCCAATTCCACCAGTTCCACCGCCTCGCGGGCGTATGGCGAATAGCTGATGGCGATCACCACGTCCTTCGGTTTCACCATGCTCAGCTGTTCGGTGAACATTCCGCCCAGGCCGTCGATCAGAAACGCGCGGCGCTCCAGATGGCGCAGCGCATAGGTGAGGTAGGAAGCGACGCTGAACGAGCGGCGCAGGCCGATCACGTAGATGTTTTCAGCGTTGTTGAGCAGCTCGACGGCGCGATCCAGCTGCTCGGGAGCGATCTGCATCGCCAGCTGCTGCAGCGCCTGCGCGTTGACCATGGTGAATACGTTGAGAATCTCCGCCGGCTTCTCTGGCGCGACGTTGTCGTCGGTGGAGGTTTGGCGGAACAGGCGCGCGCGCTCGGTATAGTTCACCGTCTCTTCCATCAGATGCTGACGGAACACCTGCTTCATTTCGTTGAAGCCGCTGAAACCGAAGGCGTTGGCGAAACGGATCAGGGTGGAAGGCGGCACGCTGGCCTGTGCGGCGATGGAGGCAACGGTATCGAAAGCGATGCTGTTACTGTTATCCAAAATATAGCGCGCCACCTGTTTCAAACGCTTGCTCAGCGTTTCATAACGGTGGCGGATCTCGTCCTGTAACAGCGAAAGTTGAGTTGGGTTGTTCATCCATTCGGCTCGCAGTGGGGTGAAGGCGCATTGGCCTGACGCCTGAAATATTGACAGGGTATTTTAACAGACGGAGCGGAAATTTCATTTCCTCAAAAAGCGATTTATTCGATCGCACATTGCGCGACTTCACAGAAAATGGGCAAAAAAATCCCCTTAAAGCGGCGAAATGGCCTTAAGGGGACGTGAACCTGCTCTCGCTGTCAGTGCGTGCCGCCCGCCTGTGGACGGTACTGGCGCCAGAAACCGATCAGCGTCAGGTATTTTTGTTTCACCTGCTCGATCAGGGCCGCGTCGTCGATTTCCCCCTGCAGCCAGCGGCGCGAAGGTTGGCCGAAAATAGTGCGGCCGACGGCGAAACCTTTCACCCAGCGCGCATCTGCGGCGGCGGCAAAGCCCGCCTTCAGCACCGCCTCTGGGGAATCGAGCCCCAGGATCAGCACGCCGCGGCAGTCGGGATCGTAGGCGTCGATCAGCGCGCCGACCTGCTGCCAGTTTTCCGCGCTCAGCGGCGGCAGTTTCCACCAGTCCGGCTGAATGCCCAACCGGTAGAAGTGTTCAATCATCTCCAGGTAATAGCGCTCGTCCTTGTCGGCGTTGCCGTCCGGCAGGATCACTTCCAGCAGCAGCTCATGGCCGGATTTGCAGCAGCCGCGGTAGACGTCGGCGATCAGCTCATCCTGTTCGCGGCGCAGTTCTGCCGCGTCGTGCGGATGATAAAACACCAGGCACTTCACCACGTGCTCCTGCGGCCAGTCGATCAATTGCGAACCGATGTTGCCGTGCTCCAGGCGCAGCGGGCGCGAGCTGGGCAGCTCCACCGGCCGGCCAATCCACCATCCCTGACCGGTGATTTCGTTCAGCGCCGCCTGCCCGTAGGTGGTGTCGGCCAGAATGCCGCTGTTGCCGTTGAGGCCGGCCTGCGCGGCAGCCTGTTGCGCCGCCGTTAACAGCAGGGTTTTCAGGCGCGGAATGCGTTCCTCGCTGACGCCGGCTTCGCGCGCCATGTCCGCCAGCTGCTTGCGGTGATCGAAGGCGAATACGCACAATTCCGGCCACTGTTGCTTGCGGGTGGTGACCCGGTGCAGGTGATTCAGGCGTGCGTCGCGGTCCGGGCGCGTGACCTGTTGTTCACGCTGCAGATAGTCATCCAGCTCCCGTTTGGTCGGCATGGCCGGGGCGCAGCCGTGACGCGAGACCACCAATGCGCCGCAGGCGTTGGCGTAGCGGCAGGCCTGATCCCAGCCCTCATCGTTCAGGTAGCCGCGCAGCAGGCCGGACATAAAGGCGTCGCCGGCTCCCAGCACGTTCAGCACCTCCACTCGCACACCAGCGTGCAGCTTCACCTGTTCCCAGTCGTCGGCGATGTCATCTTCGAACACCGAACAGCCCTGCGCGCCGCGCTTGCACACCAGCGTGGCCGCCGTGGCCCGGCGCACGTTTTTCAGCGCCGTCAGCGTGTCGGTGCTGCCGCCGGCGATATGAAATTCCTCTTCGGTGCCGACGATCAGATCGAAATGGTGCAGCACCTCTTGTAGCTCGCGCGTTACCTGATCCGATTCCACAAAGCGGGTTTCGCCGTCGCCCAGCGACGTCAACCCCCACAGCACCGGGCGGTAATCGATGTCCAGCGCGGTGCGCAGGCCGTGGCGGCGCGCGTATTCCAGCGCCTTCAACACCGCGGCGCGGGTGTTCGGGTGCGACAGGTGCGTGCCGGTGATGGCCAGCGCGCGCGCGGAAGCAATGTAGGCCTCGTCGATGTCGTCGGGCGTCAGCGCCATGTCCGCGCAGTTTTCGCGGTAGAAGATCAGCGGGAAGGTTTCCTGATCCTTGATGCCGAGAATCACCAGGCCGGTTAACCGACGTTTGTCGGTGATCAGGCAGCGAGTATCGGCCCCGACGCGCTGCAGCTCTTCGCGCAGAAAGCGGCCCATGTGTTCATCGCCGACGCGCGCCAGCATGCCGGATTTTAACCCCTGAATGGCGGTGCCGTAGGCCACGTTGCCGGAAGATCCGCCGAGGTACTTGGCGAATGTGCCGGCGTCTTCCAGCCGCGCGCCGATCTGCTGAGCATAGAAATCGACGGCGATGCGCCCGAGACAAATGACATCAAGCTGTTTTTCTTGTGTAGCCATACCCGTTTCCTTCTGTTTAAGCAAAACTCCGGCGGCGGCCCGAGCGTGGCGCCCTGCAGGAAGCATGGGGATAGTATGGGGAATGAAAATTTCAATTTCAATATAGAATGAAATTTACACCCCGAAAATGTGATGCGTTTAAAACATCGACAGGAGAACGGGAAAAGCCGATGAAGCGGCCATAAGACGGCGACCGGGCGCGCGCAGAAAAGGGGATTAGATCAGGATAAAAGGCTGTCAGCCCGTGTGGTAACGGTTGTTATCGGCCGGTGCGCGGCGCGAAGCCAGTAAAGGCTGAATCACGAGATGAAACGGGCTTTTCATGTAATATGCGATCTTTATCGCAAAATGAAATGTTTCTTCTGTAATGTGATTTTATGAAAAATATATTTGTTTATAATCGCTTCACGTTTCAGGTTGTCGACTTCGTGAGCAGCGGGCATCGCCTGCTCAAGATAATAGCTGCCGCCGCGTAATACAAACACGGGATTGTCGGCTCGGCGCGAGCCCTTTCCGGGGCGGCCCTCAATCTAAAGGGTGAGTAAATGGGCAAGATCAGGCTAACCATGGCGCAGGCGCTCGTCAGATTTCTCGATAACCAGTATCTGCTGGCCGACGGGGTGGAAACCAAATTCGTCGCGGGCATTTTCGCGATTTTCGGCCACGGCAACGTGCTGGGGCTGGGGCAAGCGCTGGAACAGGATAGCGGCGATCTGCGGGTGCATCAGGGCCGCAACGAGCAGGGGATGGCCCATGCGGCGATCGGCTTCGCCAAACAAAAACTGCGCCGGCAGATCTACGCCTGCACTTCATCGGTCGGCCCCGGCGCCGCCAATATGATCACCGCCGCGGCCACCGCCACCGCCAACCGCATTCCTTTATTGCTGCTGCCGGGCGACGTTTACGCTTCCCGCCAGCCCGACCCGGTGCTGCAGCAAATCGAACAGTCTTACGATCTCAGCATCAGCACCAACGACGCGTTCCGCGCGGTGAGCAAATACTGGGACCGCATCGTGCGACCGGAACAGCTGATGAGCGCCTGCATCAATGCGATGCGCGTGTTGACCGATCCGGCGGAAACCGGCGCGGTGACGCTGTGTCTGCCGCAGGACGTGCAGGGGGAAGCCTACGACTACCCCGACTATTTCTTCCAAAAACGCGTGCACCGGCTCGATCGCCGTCCGGCGACCGACGGCATGTTGGCGGACGCGTTGGCGCTGCTGACGGCCAAACGCAAACCGCTGCTGGTGTGCGGCGGCGGCGTGAAATACTCGCAGGCCGGGCGGGCGCTGCGCGAATTCGCCGAGCGCTTCGGCATTCCGTTCGCCGAGACCCAGGCCGGCAAAGGCGCGGTGCCGAGTGACCATGAGTTCAACCTCGGCGGCATCGGCGAAACCGGCTGCCTGGCGGCCAACACGCTGGCCCGTCAGGCCGATCTGGTGATTGGCGTCGGCACCCGTTACACCGATTTCACCACCTCGTCTAAATGGCTGTTTCAACACCCGGACGTCAGCTTCCTCAATATCAACGTCAGCGCCTTCGACGCCGGCAAGCTCGACGGCGTGCAGGTGCTGGCGGACGCCCGCGAGGCCCTGAGCGAACTGGGCGCGCTGCTGACGCAAACCGAGTACCGCGCCGGCTGGGGCGACGCCATCGCCGCGGCGCGCGCTGCCCAGCATGAAGAGACCGAGCGGGTTTACGCGGTGGAATACAGCGGCGCAGGCTTTGTGCCAGAGATCGACGATCACCTCGATCGCGAGCGGGTGTTCGCCGAATTTATCGCTCAGACCGACTCGGCGATGACGCAAAGCCGGGTGCTGGGGGTACTGAACCGCGAGCTCCCGCCGGACAGCGTGATCGTGGCCGCCGCCGGCAGCCTGCCGGGCGATCTGCAGCGGGTGTGGCATAACCGCGGCGAGCACGGTTATCACGTGGAATACGGCTACTCCTGCATGGGGTACGAGGTGAACGCCGCATTGGGGGTCAAGCTGGCCGAGCCGCAGCGTGAGGTGTACGCGATGGTGGGCGATGGCGCCTTCATGATGCTGCATTCCGAACTGGTCACCTCGATTCAGGAAGGTTGCAAGATCAACGTGGTGCTGTTCGACAACATGACCAACGGCTGCATCAACAACCTGCAGATGGAACACGGCATGGACAGCTACACCACCGAATTCCGCTTCCGCAATCCAGAGGGCGGCAAGCTCGACGGCAAACTGGTGCCGGTCGATTTCGCCATGCTGGCGGCGGCTTACGGCTGTAAAACCTATCGCGTCACCACCGAGCAGCAGCTGCTCGATGCGCTGGCCGACGCCCGCAGGCAGACCGTGTCCACGCTGCTGGACATCAAGGTGCTGCCGAAGACCATGGTGCACAAGTATCTCAGCTGGTGGCGCGTGGGCGGCGCTCAGGTGGCCGACAGCGAGAAAATCGTCGCAGTGGCGCGCAAGCTGCAGGAAAACATCGATAAGGCGCGCGATTACTGATTCGTTTTCGAACACAACACACTTTCCAGAGGGTAGCGAAAATGACATTGAACATTGGGGTTATCGGCACCGGCGCCATCGGCCGCGATCATATCCGTCGCTGCAGCAAAGTTTTGCAGGGCGCCCGCGTCGTGGCGGTGAACGACATCAATCGCGACAACGCCGCCAAGGTGGTGAGCGATCTGCAGCTGGATGCGCGGGTGTATGACAACGGCCACGATCTGATCAAGGCCGCCGACGTGCAGGCGGTGCTGGTCACCTCCTGGGGGCCAAGCCACGAAGAATTCGTGCTGGCGGCCATCGCCGCCGGCAAACCGGTGTTCTGCGAGAAGCCGCTGGCGGTGACCGCGCAGGGCTGCAAGAACATCGTCGATGCCGAAGCGAAGCACGGCAGGCGGCTGGTGCAGGTCGGCTTTATGCGCCCCTATGACCAGGGCTATCGCGCGCTGAAACAGGTGCTGACCAGCGGCCAGATCGGCGAACCGCTGATGTTGCACTGCGCGCACCGCAACCCGACGGTTGGCGAGGCTTACACCACCGATATGGCGATCACCGACACCCTGATCCACGAAATCGACGTGTTGCGCTGGCTGCTCGACGACGACTATGTGTCGGTGCAGGTGGTGTTCCCACGCAAGAGCCCGAAGGCGTTCCCGCATCTGAAAGATCCGCAGATTGTGTTGTTCGAAACCGCCAAAGGCACGCGCATCGACGTCGAAATTTTCGTCAACTGCCAGTACGGCTACGACATTCAGTGTGAAGTGGTGGGGGAAACCGGCATTGCCAAACTGCCGGAGCCGTCCTCGGTGCAGATGCGCAGCGGCGCCCGCCTGTCGACCGAAATCCTGACCGACTGGAAGGATCGCTTTATCGACGCCTATGACGTCGAGCTGCAGGGGTTCATCAACGACGTGGCTGCGGGCCAGTTGACCGGGCCTTCCGCCTGGGACGGCTACGCCGCCGCGGTGACCGCCGACGCCTGTGTGGCGGCCCAGCTCAGCGGTGAGATCGTACCGGTGACCCTGCCGGCGCGCCCGGCGTTTTACAACAAGCCATCGGCTTGAACCCCGTACCCATGATTGCAGAGGAGTGACCATGAAGATCGCTTTTGATGTCGACGTTATCCGGGATTTGGGCGTGACCAAAATGGTTCAGCAGGTGGCGGACTGGGGCTATAAATACATCGAGCAGTCGCCGCACCCGCAGATCAACCCGTTTTACAAGCATCCGAAGGCCAGCCGCGAAATCATGGCGGAGTATAAAAACGCCCTGAAAGCGACCGGCGTGGAGATCTCCTCATTTATCGTGGTGTATCGCTGGTCCGGGCCGGGCGAAGATCGCCGCCAGGCGGCAGTCAAAAACTGGCGACGGATGATCGAGATCGCGGTGGAAATGGGCGTGCAGGTGATCAACACCGAACTGGCCGGCAACCCCAACGAGCCGGAGATCTGCGAGGAGCTGTGGTATCGCTCGATGGAGGAGCTGCTGCCGATCATCGAGCGTGAAGGTATCCGTATGGAGATCCAGTCGCACCCGTGGGACTTCTGCGAGCTGAGTAACGAAACCGCCGATCTGGTGAAATCGCTGCGCAGCGACCACGTCAAATACCTCTACAGCGTGCCGCACACCTTCTACTACGACAAGGGGCAAGGCGATGTGGCCGGCATGTTGCAGTACGCCGGGGACGATCTTTCCCACGTGCTGATTGCCGACACCATGAATCACACCAAGCATTGCCGTTATATCGTCAATCCGCCGGGCGTTGACGCCGCGGTGCATCAGCACGTCGGCATCGGCGAAGGTGAGGTGAATTTCGACGCCCTGTTCCAGACGCTGCGCGACATGGAATTTGCCAACCGCAGCTTCAAGGCCGGCGGCGAATCGATCATCTGCACCTCGCTGTTCGGCTATCCGGAAAAGATGCCGAGCCAGGCGGTGGCGACCAGAGAGCGCATCGAAAGAGAGCTGTTGGGCAAATAATCCTATTTGGCTCGCCGGCGTCATTTGCACCGGCGGCCCTCCAAGGACCGAGGCAGACCATGAATAAAGACAACGTGAAATTGGCCATCGCGCCAATCGGCTGGACCAACGACGACATGCCCGATCTGGGCAAGGAAAACACCTTCCAGCAGTGTGTCAGCGAAATGGCGCTGGCCGGTTTCACCGGCAGCGAAGTGGGCAGCAAATACCCGCGCGATCCGGCGGTGCTGAAACCGATGCTGGATATTCGCGGCATCCAGATCTGCAACGCCTGGTTCAGCACCTTTTTCGCCGACGGCCAAAAAGACAAAACCATCGATGAATTTATCAACCACATGAATTTCCTGCATGCTATGGGCGCCAGGGTGATTGGCTGCTCCGAGCAGAGCAAGAGCATTCAGGGCACCACCAAAGGCGTGTTCGAAGAGAAGCCGTATTTCAGCGATGAAGAGTGGCAGCGCGTGGCCGACGGTTACAACGAGCTGGCGAAGATCGCCGCCGGCAAAGGCATGCAGGTGTGTCTGCACCACCACATGGGCACCGGCATTCAGACCACCGCCGAAATCGATCGCTACATGAGCATGGTCAACGACGACGTCTACCTGCTGTTCGATACCGGCCACGCCTACTATTCGGAAGGCAGCCAGCAGGCGATGATGGCGATCCTGGAGAAGTATCTGCCGCGCATCAACCACGTCCATCTGAAGGACGTGCGCGATGAGGTGGTGGCGGAAGTGAAGGCCAACAAGCTGAGCTTCCTCGACGGCGTGAAGAAGGGCACCTTCACCGTGCCGGGTGATGGCGTGATCGACTTCAGGCCGGTGTTCAAGCTGCTGGACGAGCGCGGTTACAAGGGATGGATGGTGGTGGAGGCCGAGCAGGATCCGGCGCTGGCCAACCCGTTCGAGTATGCGGTGAAAGCGCGCCGCTATATTCGGGAAACCGCCGGTATTTAAGCGGTAAGGGGCAATAAAACTCGAGGGGCGCCGCCAGCGCCCCTTTTTGATGGCGGCGCGTTAGCCGCCGAGCGTTCGCCAGGTGGCAACCTGGCTGCCTGGCCACGGCGTGGCGGCGTATACGCCACGGGCGATCGCCCGGGCCAGGGCATCCGCCGCCAGCGCGCCGATCTGCAGCACCGCCAGTTCGCGGCTGCCCTGTACCTCGCGCTGCCCGGTGGACAGGGCGAACACCACGTCGCCGTCAAACGGGCTGTGCAGCGGGCGAATCGCGCGCGCCATGCCGTCTTGCGCCATGATGGCCACCCGTTTCAACTCCACTCGCGTCAGCGCCAGATCGGTGGCGATGCAGGCCAGGGTGGTGTTCTTTCTGCCGCCCTGCGGCTCTTGCACCATCCCGTCTTCACCCTGCGCATGCAGTTGCGCCAGCGCCGCCGTTGCCAAATTCACCGTTAATTTCATAAGGCGTCGCCCAGAAGGCGCGGGTGCCGGGTGCGACCACCGCACCCAAACTGTTGACCGCCACCAGCGCGCCGACGGTAGCGCCGTTGGTGGCCACGATCGACGCCGAACCGAGGCCGCCTTTCAGCTTGCCCATGCCGGTCATGGCGCCGTAGCCGGCCCCGACGGTGCCCAGCGGAAAGTCCAGGCCGGCCTTGCCGACCGCCTCGATGCCCAACTGGCGATACGGCGGCGTGAGCTGCCAGTTTTTGTCGCCGCCGTTGGCCAGATCGTACAGGCAGGCGGTGGGCACGATAGGGGAGACCGGCACGCCGGGTGCTGGGCGCAGCGCGTAGCCTTTACCCTGTTGCCCCAGCCAGGCTGCGACGCCATCCGCCGCCGCCAGACCGTAAACCGAACCGCCGCTGAACGTCAGCGCATCGATGGTCTGTACCAAATTGTCCTCACCGAGCGCGTCGGTTTCCCGGGTGGCGGGGCCGCCGCCGCGCACGTCCACGGCGGCAATCGCCGGGCTGTCCGGCAGGATCACCGTCGCGCCGGTGCGCACCCGGCTGTCCTGAGCCACGCCGACCTTCAGGCCGGGCACATCGGTAATCAGGTTGCGGGAGCCTGGGCGCCCGGCGGCGGAAGTTGGCATAGCGGCACCTAATGGGGTGAGAGGAGAGAATATGCCGACGGCGGCGGTCAGGCCGGCCAGCGCGTGTAAAAAGGTTCGGCGGTTGATATGCAGGGGCCGGCACAGCGGCCCCTGCGGGTGGGGAATATTACGCATCGCCGTGCGGCTGCCCGGAACGCAAACGCGCCATATGGTAGGCGTTGACCAGCACGCCATCGCGCATGGCATAGCCGCGGCTGGTGCCCTCTATCTCGAAGCCGAACTTGCGGTATAGCGCGATGGCGGCCGGGTTGTCGGTGAACACCGTCAGTTCGATGCGCTCGATGGCGGCCCAGTTGTCGCACAGGTCGATCATCGCCCGCATCAGGCGGCTGCCGACGCCTTTGCCGTGGTAGCGCGGATCGACGCCGATGCCGAAGGTGGCGACGTGGCGGCGGCGAACGCGCTGATTCAGCATCACAACCAACTGGCCGGCAAGCTGCCCGTCGATGATGGCCGCCAGGTTATGCGTGCCCGGTTCGGGATTGGCGAGTCGCTTCTGCCAGGACTCGACGGACGGTAGCGGGAGCTGCAGCGTATCGCGGTAGACGGGCGTCTGCGAATAAAGATGATGCAGGGCTTGCGCATCCGTTGTTTCCACGTGGCGTATCACGATCTCGCTCATGTCGCTGCTCCTTTTGCTTACCGGTTGAATAACCTCTGAATTTATCCGTTTACTGCCTTGAGTCAATATTATTTCAACGGGTCAAAAAAAACGCTTTACAGGTGCGAATGATAATGATTATTATTGCGATGCGTTCCGGGGAGGGCATCAACCCTTGATACTCTCACTGCGAAGGCACGACATTGCTCACATTGCTTCCAGTGTTTACTTAGCCAGCTCGGGTGCTGGCTTTTTTTTTGCCCTTTTTCAGCCGTTTCCGCCTTCAACAAATCCGCTGCCCATCCGCTGTTTCATTCCATCGAAATTTTTGAACAGAGGCATGAGTTTTTTACGCTTTCTTATTCTGCTGGCAGGACTAGACTGTAAAAAAACATTGAGGAGAGTTGAATATGATTTATGTACGTAAAGCGGAAGACCGCGGCCACGCCAATCATGGCTGGCTGGATAGCTGGCACACCTTCTCATTTGCCGATTACTACGATCCGAACTTTATGGGATTCTCGGCGCTGCGGGTGATCAACGAAGATGTGATCGATGCAGGGCAGGGTTTCGGTACTCACCCGCATAAAGACATGGAAATCCTGACCTACGTGCTGAGCGGCACGGTGGAACATCAGGACAGCATGGGCAACAAGGAGCAGATCCAGGCCGGTGAATTCCAGATCATGAGTGCGGGCACCGGGGTGCGTCACTCCGAGTACAACGCCAATCAGGATCGTCCGTTGCACCTGTACCAGATTTGGATCATCCCGGATCAGGTCGGGCTTGAGCCACGCTATGAGCAGCGCATGTTCGACGCGCCGCAGGGCCGTCAGCTGGTGCTGTCGCCGGATGCGCGTGACGGCTCGCTGAAGGTGTTCCAGGATATGACGCTGTCGCGTTGGGCGCTGAATAAAGGCGAGCAGGGGGAATGCCCGATCGCCGCCGGCCGTCGCGTTTGGATCCAGGTGGTGCGCGGCAAGGTCTCGGTCAACGGCCAGACCGCCGGCATCAGCGACGCGTTCGCGGTGTGGGATGAATCGGCACTGACGATCCAGGCCGACGAAGAGAGCGAAATCCTGCTGTTCGATCTGCCGCCGGTGTGATTAAGCGGTAAATATCAAGGGCTCACGGTGTGAGCCCTTGAGGTGAGTGACTCGCCTGCCGACGTTGCCTGACTTAACGCCGGCAAAACATATAAAAACAAGGAAAATCAATTTATTGATTTTCGGCTGATCGTCACAAAGGGGGAGAAACCACGCTTTTTCCCCTTTGTCTGCGTATGAAGGGCTCACGATGTGAGCCCTTTTTGCGTTGGCCGTCGCATAACCGACAATATCGGCCCGCCGTTTTTTTTGCTAAAATGACTGCCCATTCATGGTTAGTCAGTTCATTGATAATGAAGAAAAAACGGCCGGTACTCCAGGATGTGGCGGACAAGGTGGGCGTGACCAAGATGACGGTGAGCCGTTATCTGCGCAATCCCGACCAGGTTTCCGTCGCCCTGCAGCAAAAAATCGCCGTCGCGCTGGATGAGCTGGGCTACATCCCCAACCGCGCGCCGGACATCCTCTCCAACGCCACCAGCCGGGCGATTGGCGTGCTGTTGCCGTCGTTGACCAACCAGGTGTTCGCCGAAGTGCTGCGCGGCATCGAAAGCGTGACCGACGCGCACAACTACCAGACCATGCTGGCGCACTATGGCTACCTGCCGGAGCGTGAAGAAGAACGTCTGACCTCGCTGCTGTCTTACAATATCGACGGCCTGATCCTGTCTGAGCGCCATCACACGCCGCGCACCCTGAAAATGATCGAGGTGGCGGGCATTCCGGTGGTGGAGCTGATGGACTGCGTCTCGCCGTGTATCGATCTGGCGGTGGGCTTCAACAACTTCGAGGCGGCGCGCCAGATGACCCAGCAGATCATCGCGCACGGCCACCGTCACGTGGTCTATTTCGGCGCCCGTCAGGATGAACGTACCATCATCAAGCAGCAGGGGTATGAGCAGGCGATGCGTGAATCCGGCCTGGAGCCGTACAGCATCATGACCGCGCGATCTTCCTCCTATTCCGCCGGCGGTGAACTGCTGCGCGTGGCGCAGCGCGACTATCCGCAGATCGACAGTATCTTCTGCACCAACGATGACCTGGCGATCGGCGCGGCCTTCGAGTGCCAGCGGCAGGGGCTGTCGATCCCGCAGGACATGGCGATCGCCGGCTTCCACGGCCATGACATCGGCCAGGTGATGGTGCCGAAGCTGGCCAGCGTGCTGACGCCGCGTGAACGCATGGGGCAGATCGGCGCCGAGCGCTTGCTGGCCCGGCTGCGCGGTGAAACGGTGTGCCCACGCATGGTGGACGTCGGTTTCACCGTGATCCCCGGTGGCAGTATCTGAGCCATTTTAACGTTCTGTTTTAACACCCTTTCTTTTTGCAGCGCGCTCTGAGGCGCGCTGGTTATCCCGCCTGTAAGCCCGCCGCTCGTTGCCGACATAAGTTTGATCTCTGTCCCAGAACGCGAATTTTAGCCGCTTACCCGGTTCCGGCGCTCATGTTGTTACCGGTATCATGATACCGGTAACAACGAGTGTGCGGTCATCTTGCTGCAAGACTGAACCTCTGACTCAACAACACCTACAGCTCTTCTTAAACACCGGGAAAGAGCCTAAAAATAAAACAACCGCACGCTTTACGCCTATCGTAAAGAGAGTCGCGATAAAAGGTTGGAGAAAAACTATGCCATTAGTGATTGTTGCAGGCGGCGTAGCGCTGCTGCTGCTGCTGATGATCCGCTTCAAGCTGAACGGCTTTATCTCTCTGGTTCTGGTTGCCCTGGCGGTCGGGATTGCACAGGGTATGCCGGTCGATAAGGTCATCGGCTCCATCAAGGCCGGCGTGGGCGGTACGCTGGGCAGCCTGGCGCTGATCATGGGCTTCGGCGCCATGCTCGGCAAGCTGCTGGCGGACTGCGGCGGCGCACAGCGCATCGCCACCACGCTGATCGACAAGTTCGGCAGAAAACACATTCAATGGGCGGTGGTGCTGACCGGCTTCACCGTCGGCTTCGCGCTGTTCTACGAAGTGGGCTTCGTGCTGTTGCTGCCGCTGGTGTTCACCATCGCCGCCTCCGCACGCATTCCGCTGCTGTATGTCGGCGTGCCGATGGCCGCCGCGCTGTCGGTGACTCACGGCTTCCTGCCACCGCATCCAGGCCCGACCGCCATCGCCACCATCTTCCATGCTGACATGGGTAAAACCCTGTTGTACGGCACGCTGCTGGCGATCCCGACGGTGATCCTGGCCGGCCCGGTCTATGCCCGCTTCCTGAAAGGCATCGACAAGCCGGTGCCGGAAGGCCTGTACAACCCGAAAACCTTTACCGACGCGGAGATGCCGAGCTTTGGCGTCAGCGTTGCCACGTCGCTGGTGCCGGTGATCCTGATGGCGCTGCGCGCGGTGGCTGAAATGGTGCTGCCGAAGGGCCACAGCCTGCTGCGCTTCGCCGAGTTCTTCGGCGACCCGGTGATGGCGACCCTGATCGCCGTGCTGATCGCCATCTTCACCTTCGGCCTGAACCGTGGCCGCACCATGGATGAAGTGATGGGCACCATCACCGACTCGATTAAAATCATCGCGATGATGCTGTTGATCATCGGCGGTGGCGGCGCCTTTAAACAGGTGCTGGTGGACAGCGGTGTCGAGCAGTACATCGCCGGCCTGATGGAAGGCAGCAACGTTTCGCCGATTCTGATGGCTTGGTCAATCGCCGCCGCGCTGCGTCTGGCGCTGGGTTCCGCCACCGTGGCGGCAATCACCGCCGGCGGCATCGTCGCGCCGCTGATCGCCACCACCGGCGTCAGCCCTGAGCTGATGGTGATTGCGGTCGGCTCCGGCAGCGTCATCTTCTCGCACGTCAACGATCCGGGCTTCTGGCTGTTCAAGGAGTATTTCAACCTGAGCATCATGGAAACCATCAAATCCTGGTCGGTGCTGGAAACCATCATCTCGGTGTGCGGCCTGGTGGGCTGTCTGCTCCTGGCGACGGTCGTATAATCTTTATCCGGCGCCCTGCGGGGCGTCGGCGTTCCAGAGTATCTTTATCAGTTGGGACGCATTTGGCGCGCTTGCGCCAGTTCCCATAGGGGCATGACACAATGAGCAATCCGCAGAATCACGTATTTATCCTGATGGGCGTATCCGGCAGCGGCAAATCCGCCGTAGCCAGCATTGTCGCCCACGAGGCCGAGGCCGCCATGCTGGACGGCGATTATCTGCATCCGCGCGCCAACATCAACAAAATGGCTGCCGGGCACGCGCTGGACGACAACGATCGCGCCCCGTGGCTGGCGGCCTTGAACGACGCCATCTTCGCCATGCAACGCACCAATCCCGTGTCGCTGCTGGTCTGCTCGGCGCTGAAAAAAAGCTATCGTGACCGCCTGCGCGAAGGGAATAGCAACCTGCATTTCCTCTACCTGAAAGGCGACAAGGCGGTGATCGAGGAGCGCCTGAAGCAGCGCAAAGGTCACTTCTTCAAACCGCAGATGCTGGTTTCGCAGTTCGCCACGTTGGAAGAGCCGGGCGAGCAGGAGCCGGATGTGCAAGCGATTGACATCAACCAGCCGCTGGACGGCGTGGTCGCCGATACGCTCGCCTATATTCGCCGCGTTACCGCCCGCTGAGCGCGGGCCGTTGTCGGCGCCGCCAGGCGCCTACAGCTTCATGTAAGCCCGCACGCCGTCCAGGAACATCTGGGTCGACAGCATCACCAGAATCAGCCCCATCAACCGCTCCAGCGCGCTGACGCCTTTGCTGCCCAGCAGGCGCAGGAACAGGTTCGACATCAGCAAAATGGCCGCAGAGAGACCCCAGGCGATCAACAGCGCTGCCACCAGATGGGGCAGCTGATGCGGATACTGGTGCGACAGCAGCATCAGCGCCGCCAGAATCGATGGCCCGGCCACCAGCGGGATCGCCAGCGGCACCAGGAACGGCTCCTCGCCGGCGGACAGCCCGGAGCTGTTCCCCTCCTGCGTGGGGAAAATCATCTTGATGGCGATCAGAAACAGGATGATGCCGCCGGAAATGGAGACGGTTTCGGTACGCAGGTTGAGGAACGCCAGAATTTTCTCGCCGGCGAACAGGAAGATCAGCATCAGCAGTAGGGCGATCAGCAGCTCGCGGATCAGCACCACCCGGCGGCGGCGCGGCTCCAGATGCTTGAGCACCGACATGAAAATCGGCAGGTTGCCCAGCGGATCCATAATTAAAAACAGCAATACCGTAGCGGAAATCATCTCTGTCATGGTGACCTCGTGATCGGGAAAACGCCTCGGCCTTTTCGGCCGCGTCCTTGCCTATACCTATGGATTTCAAATTGCAGCTAGGCCCCAGCGATCGCATCCCCAGGAGCTTACTCAAGTAAGTGACTGGGGATGCGATCGTGCAGGTAACAACGCTGCAGTTTGAAAGACGACGGGTATATAAGAAGGATTGCTGAGAAATCCTCAGCCATCGAATAAATTCACTTTGCGCCCGCGCCGACATTTTGTAAGGTGAGGAGATATTGCACACAACTCGTTATCACCTACATAAGCCCTTATCCGGGCGGGATACAGATATTATGAAAAACGTTGGTTTCATCGGTTGGCGCGGAATGGTCGGCTCGGTTCTCATGCAACGCATGACGGAAGAGCGCGATTTCGACGCCATTCGCCCGGTCTTTTTCTCCACCTCGCAGCACGGTTCTGCCGCGCCGGCCTTCGGCGGCCAGCAAGGCACGCTGCAGGATGCGTATGACATCGACGCACTGAGCGCGCTCGATATCATTATTACCTGTCAGGGCGGCGATTATACCAACGAAGTCTATCCTAAGCTGCGCGCCAGCGGTTGGCAGGGTTACTGGATCGACGCGGCCTCGTCGCTGCGCATGCAGGACGACGCCATTATCATCCTGGATCCGGTCAACCACGCGGTGATCCAGCAGGGCCTGGACAAAGGCATCAAAACCTTCGTCGGCGGCAACTGCACCGTCAGCCTGATGCTGATGTCCCTCGGCGGCCTGTTCGCCAACGATCTGGTGGAGTGGGCGTCGGTCGCCACCTACCAGGCGGCCTCCGGCGGCGGCGCGCGCCACATGCGCGAACTGTTGACCCAAATGGGTATGCTGCACGCCGACGTGGCGAAAGAGCTACAGGACCCGGCTTCCGCCATTCTGGATATCGAGCGCAAGGTGACCGAAGCCACCCGCAGCGGCAAACTGCCGACCGATAACTTCGGCGTGCCGCTGGCCGGCAGCCTGATCCCATGGATCGACAAGCAGCTCGACAACGGCCAGAGCCGCGAAGAGTGGAAAGGCCAGGCGGAAACCAACAAGATTCTGAACACCGGCAGCGTGATCCCGGTCGATGGCCTGTGCGTGCGCGTGGGCGCGCTGCGCTGCCACAGCCAGGCGTTCACCCTGAAGCTGAAAAAAGACGTGTCGCTGCCGGAAATCGAGCAGATGCTGGCGACGCACAACGACTGGGTGCGCGTGATCCCGAACGACCGCGAGCTGACCATGCGCGAACTGACGCCGGCGGCGGTGACCGGCACGCTGAATACGCCGGTCGGCCGTCTGCGCAAGCTGAACATGGGGCCAGAGTACCTGTCGGCGTTCACCGTGGGCGACCAGCTGCTGTGGGGCGCGGCCGAGCCGCTGCGCCGCATGCTGCGCATCCTGTTGTAAACCCGCACTTCCTGGGGGCTGGCTGATTTCAGCCCCCTAAAGCCTTATTTTCCGCCTTTTTGTTCGCCGCGCACCGCGTCGGACAACGTCACCGCAAGCCTCGTTTCACTGGGCTCCACCCCGCATATCGCCTCGTCGGCCGCCGCATTCAGACGCCGCCGGGCTGGCAGTTTTCTTAATGAAGAATTTTCCTGAGCAATGCTGAGCAGTTTTTAACAGACATTGGCTATGCTTAACGCATGGGTGAACACTTTTTCACCATGACTGAAATATTTCAAAAAATAAGCATAAAGAGCGAAATTCAGGTCGGCAGAGTAAAGATTGGTCAATAACCGACCGCAATCACGCTTTAGAGTCCGAATGCATTGCATGATGACCAAAACGGCCAAGGAATAACCAACAAGCCGTGCTTAGATCATGCTGTTAATCTAAGGAAGAAGACTATGCCTGTACTTCCCGATCGTGACGTGATTGATCAGATCATCTCCGGCCATTACGCCGACCCTTTTGCTCTGCTTGGCATGCATGCGACCGATAACGGTCTGCAGGTGCGCGCGCTGCTGCCGGACGCCGGCGCAGTCTGGCTGGTAGAACAGCAAACCGGCCGGCGGCTGGTGCAGCTGAACTGCGACGATCCGCGCGGTTTCTTCAGCGCCGTGGTGCCGCGGCGAAAAAATCCTTTCCGCTATCAGCTGCAGGTCAGCTGGCGCGATCACCAACAGACTGTCGACGATCCCTACCGGTTTGGCCCGCTGCTGCAGGATATCGACAGTTGGCTATTGGCCGAGGGCACGCATTTGCGTCCCTATGAACGGCTGGGCGCCCACCTCGTTACGCTGGATGGCATCGACGGCGTCAGTTTTGCGGTCTGGGCGCCCAACGCCCAGCGCGTCTCGGTGGTGGGGGAGTTCAACTTCTGGGACGGCCGCCGCCATCCGATGCGTCTGCGGCGTGAGAACGGCATTTGGGAGCTGTTCCTGCCCGGCGTGCGGGCCGGCCAGCTGTACAAATATGAAATCGTCGATTGCTACGGCAATACCCAGCTGAAAGCCGATCCTTACGCCTTTGAGGCGCAGATGCGCCCGGATACCGCCTCGCTGGTGGCGCCGCTGCCGGAGGGGGTGCCGTCGACGCCGGCGCGCCGCCGCGCCAACGATTTTGACCAGCCGATCGCCATTTACGAGGTGCATCTCGGCTCATGGCGCCGCCACACCGATAACCACTTTTGGCTCAGCTACGGTGAACTGGCGGTGCAGCTGATCGACTATGTGAAGGACATGGGATTCACCCATATCGAGCTGTTGCCGATCAACGAGCACCCGTTCGACGGCAGCTGGGGCTATCAGCCGCTGGGGCTGTATGCGCCGACCCGTCGCTTCGGCACGCCGGCCGATTTCAGGGCGTTCGTGGCGGCGGCGCATGAGGCGGGCATCAACGTGATCCTTGACTGGGTGCCGGGGCACTTCCCGAGCGACGCCTACGGCCTGGCGAATTTCGACGGCACCGCGCTGTACGAATACGCCGATCCGCGTGAGGGCTACCACCAGGACTGGAATACGCTGATCTACAACTACGGCCGTCACGAGGTGCGCAACTACCTGGCGGGCAACGCGCTGTATTGGCTGGAGCGTTTCGGTATCGATGCGCTGCGAGTCGATGCGGTGGCGTCGATGATTTATCGCGACTACAGCCGCGCCGACGGCGAGTGGGTGCCGAATTACTACGGTGGCAACGAGAACCTGGAGGCCATCGCCTTCCTGCGTTATACCAACCAAACCATTGGCCAGGCGCAGCCGGGCGCGGTGACGCTGGCGGAGGAGTCCACCGACTATCCCGGCGTCACTCTGCCGCCGGACGCCAACGGCCTGGGGTTCCACTACAAATGGAACCTCGGCTGGATGCACGACACGCTCAATTATATGAAGTGCGATCCGGTGCACCGCAAATATCACCACAACCAGATGACCTTCGGCATGCTGTATGCCTATACCGAGAACTTCGTGTTACCTATCTCGCACGATGAAGTGGTGCACGGCAAAAAATCGGTCCTCGACCGCATGCCGGGCGACGCCTGGCAAAAGTTCGCCAACCTGCGCGCCTATTACGGGTTTATGTGGGCGCATCCGGGCAAAAAGCTGCTGTTTATGGGCTGCGAATTCGCGCAGGGGCGCGAGTGGAATTTCGATACCAGCCTCGACTGGCATTTATTGGAAGGGTTGGATAACTGGCATAACGGCGTGCAGCGGCTGGTGCGCGATCTGAACCACTGCTACCGGCAGCAGGCGCCGCTGTACGAGCGCGACTACCGGCCGGACGGCTTCGAGTGGCTGGTGGTCGACGATCACGATAACTCGGTGTTCGCCTTCGCGCGCTACGATTCGCAGGGCAATGAGCTGATCGCCATCAGCAACTTTACCCCGGTGCCGCGCTACCGCTACCGCATCGGCCTCTCGCGCGCCGGTGACTACCGCGAGATCCTCAATACCGATTCGCACCACTATCACGGCAGCAACGCTGGCAATCAGGGGCGGGTCTCTTCCGAAGCGGTCGGCAGCCACGGCCGCGACTTCTCCATCTGCGTAACGCTGCCGCCGCTGGCGACCATTTATCTGCTGCGGGAGGCGCCATGACGGAGCTGACGGCCGGCCTCGCCGCGCCGCTGGGCGCGCATTACGACGGCGAAGGCATCAACTTTACCCTGTACTCGGCGCACGCCGAGCGGGTGGAGCTGTGCCTGTTCGACGGCCAGCAGCGCGAAGTACGCCTGCCGCTGCCGGCGCGCAGCGGCGATATCTGGCATGGCTATTTGCCGGGCGGCAGGCCGGGGCAACGTTACGGTTACCGGGTCTACGGCCCGTTTGACCCGGCGAACGGACAGCGTTTCAACCCCAACAAACTGGCGCTCGATCCAGCCGCGCGCGCGGTGGAAGGGCCGGTGGGGGACCACCCGCACCTGCACGGCGGTTACGAGCAGCCGGACCCGCACGACAGCGCAGAGCTAATGCCGAAATGTGTGGTGGTGGACGAACGGTATGACTGGCAGGACGATCGCCCGCCTGCCACGCCCTGGGGCCAGACGGTGATTTATGAAGCGCACGTGCGCGGCCTGACGCTGCTGCACCCGAAGATCCCGCCGGCGCTGCGCGGCAGCTTCGCCGCATTGGGGCACCCGGCGATGATCGCCCACTTCAAACGCCTCGGCATCACCGCGCTGGAACTGCTGCCGGTGCAGCAACATACCTCCGAACCGCGCCTGCAGCGGTTGGGGCTGATCAACTATTGGGGCTATAACGTGCTGGCGCCCTATGCGCCGGACAACCGCTACGCCAGCCTGAGCACCGATGCCACGCCGCTGAACGAATTCCGCGATGCGGTCAAGGCGCTGCACCAAGCCGGCATCGAGGTGATCCTGGACGTGGTGTTTAACCACAGCGCCGAGCTGGATAGGGACGGGCCGATGCTGTCGCTGAGCGGCATCGATAACCTGAGCTACTACTGGCTGACGCCCGAAGGGGACTATGTCAACGACACCGGCTGCGGCAACACGCTGCGGTTGGATCAGCCGCAAGGCGTGGCCTGGGTGATGGATTGCCTGCGTTTTTGGGTACGGGAGTGCCACGTCGACGGCTTCCGTTTCGATCTGGGCAGCGTGCTCGGCCGCACGCCGGAGTTCGATCGCGATGCCCCGCTGTTCCAGGCGATGCTGGCGGACGATGTGCTGTCGCGCTGCAAGCTGATCGCTGAACCCTGGGACGTTGGCCCCGGTGGCTATCAGGTGGGGGCGTTTCCCGGCCGCTTCGCCGAATGGAACGACCATTACCGCGATGACATGCGCCGTTTCTGGCTGCAGAGCGGCGTGTCGCTCGGCCAGTTCGCCCGGCGTTTTGCCGCTTCCAGCGATCTGTATAACCAGCGCGGGCGAGCGCCTTACGCCACCGTCAATATGCTGACCGCCCATGATGGTTTTACCCTGCAAGACGTGGTCAGCTTCAATGAGAAACACAATCAGCCCAACGGCGAGGGCAACCGCGACGGCAGCGATCGCAATTTCAGCAACAACCACGGCGTCGAAGGCCTGGTGGCCGACGACGCCATTGTGCAACGCCGCAGGGCCAGCCAGCGGGCGATGCTCGCTACGCTGTTGCTGTCCCAGGGAACGCCGATGCTGCTGGCCGGCGATGAACAGGGACACAGCCAGCAGGGGAACAACAATGCCTATTGTCAGGACAACGCCACCACCTGGCTCGATTGGGCCACGGCGGACGATGCGCTAACCGATTACGTCGCGGCACTGATCGCGCTGCGCCGCCAGATCCCCGCGCTGCAGCAGGACCGCTGGTGGCAGCAGGATGACGGCAGCGTGCAGTGGCTGAACGCGCAAGGGCAGGCGCTCGACGCGCAGCAGTGGGAGCAGGGCGAGCCGCTCATGCAGATCCTGCTGTCGCAGCGCTGGCTGCTGCTGATCAACGCCACGCCGCAAACGACGGAGATGAGGTTGCCGGAAGGCGATTGGCAGGTTGTCGCCCCGTTCACTCAGGAAGACTCACGGGCGGTATTGCCCGCCTGGCACCAGGCCGCGCGCTCGCTTTGCGTACTGGTACGGAAATAATAAAAGGAGTCCGCTATGGTTAGGTTTGAAAATAAAGACCCCCTGATGTTGGCGCGCCAGTTGCCGATTAAATCCGTAGCGCTGATCCTGGCCGGCGGCCGCGGTTCACGTCTGAAAGATTTGACCTCCACCCGCGCCAAGCCCGCCGTCCACTTTGGCGGCAAATTCCGCATCATCGACTTCGCCTTGTCGAACTGCCTGAACTCCGGCATCCGCCGCATCGGCGTGATCACCCAATACCAGTCGCACACGCTGGTGCAGCACATTCAGCGCGGCTGGTCATTCCTCAACGAGGAGATGAATGAGTTCGTCGATCTGCTGCCGGCCCAGCAGCGCCTCAGCACCGAGCATTGGTACAAGGGCACCGCAGACGCGGTGTACCAGAACCTGGATATCATCCGCCGCTACGAGGCCGAATACGTGGTGATCCTGGCGGGCGATCACATCTACAAGATGGATTATTCGCGCATGCTGATCGACCACGTCGAGAAGGGCGCTCAGTGCACTGTGGCTTGCCTGCCGGTGCCGCGCAGCGAGGCCGGTGAATTCGGCGTGATGAAGGTGGATGAAAGCGATCGCATCATCGAGTTTCTGGAAAAACCCACCGATCCGCCGGCGATGCCGGGCAACCCGGATATGTCGCTGGCCAGCATGGGCATCTATATTTTTAATGCCGCCTACCTGTTCCAGCTATTGGAGGAGGATATGTCGACCCCCGGCTCCAGCCACGACTTCGGCAAGGATCTGATCCCGAAAATCACCGCGCAGCAGGCGGCGTGGGCACATCCGTTTACCTTATCCTGCGTGACGTCCAACCCCGACTTGCCGCCGTACTGGCGCGACGTGGGCACGCTGGACGCCTACTGGCGCGCCAATCTCGATCTGGCGTCGGTGACGCCGGAGCTGGACATGTACGACCGCGCCTGGCCGATCCGCACCCACATGGAACCGCTGCCGCCGGCCAAGTTTGTGCAGGATCGCTCCGGTAGCCATGGCATGACCATGAATTCGCTGGTGTCCGGCGGTTGCATCGTGTCTGGGTCGGTGGTGGTGCATTCGGTGCTGTTCCCGCGCGTGCGAGTGAACTCGTTTTGCACCATCGACTCTACCGTATTGTTGCCGGACGTGAACGTCGGCCGTTCCTGCCGCCTGCGGCGCTGCATCATCGACCGCGCCTGCCACATTCCGGAGGGCATGGTGATCGGGGAAAACGCCGATGAGGACAGCAAGCGTTTTTATCGCTCGGAAGGCGGCATCGTGCTGGTGACGCGCGAAATGTTGTCAAAATTGTGAGTTAACGTGGGCGGCAGAACGATAGCCTGCCGCCCGATGAACGGTTCGATGGCTTGCGCAACGCGGCACACATAACAGCGGCAAGCCTGCTTTATTTCTTATCCAGAGGCCTTCGGCCGACTTTCAGGAGTGATAATGCAGGTCTTACACGTATGTTCTGAAATGTTCCCCCTGCTGAAAACGGGCGGACTCGCAGACGTGGTTGGCGCACTGCCGGCGGCGCAAATCGCCGAAGGCGCCGATGTTCGGGTGCTATTGCCCGCTTTCCCTGACGTACGCAACGGCATTCCGGACACCGTGCTGGTGGCGGAAATCGATTCGTTCGCCGGCCGGGTGGGCCTGCGTTACGGCACCTATCATGGCGTGGGCATTTACCTGATCGATGCGCCCTGGCTGTATGACCGGCCGGGCAGCCCGTACCACGATCAGTCCATGTACGCCTACCCCGACAACCACCGGCGCTTTGCGCTGCTGGGCTGGATGGCCTGCGAGCTGGCCAAGGGGCTGGATCGCTACTGGCGCCCGCAGCTGGTGCACGCCCACGACTGGCACGCCGGTCTCAGCTGCGCCTATCTGGCCGCCAACGGCCACCCAGCGCGTTCGGTGTTCACGGTGCACAACCTGGCCTACCAGGGGCTGTTCTCCGCCCATCACGTGACCGAGCTGTGGCTGCCGGCGTCGTTTTACAACGTCTATGGCCTGGAGTTCTACGGCCAGATGTCGTTCCTCAAGGCCGGGTTGTTTTATGCCGACCACGTGACCGCCGTCAGCCCGACCTATGCGCGCGAGATCACCCGGCCGGAGTTCGGCTACGGCATGGAGGGGCTGCTGCAGGAGCGGCAGCGGCAGGGCAGGCTGAGCGGCATCCTCAACGGCGTGGACGACAAGATTTGGGATCCGGCCCACGACCCGCGGCTGAGCGCCCGCTATGACGCCGACGATCTGAAAAGCAAGGTCAAAAACAAGCTGCATCTGCAAAAGGCCATGGGACTGAAGGTGGACGAATCGCTGCCGGTGTTCGCGGTGGTGAGCCGATTGACCAACCAGAAAGGCCTCGATCTGGTGCTGCAGGCGTTGCCCGAATTGCTGGCGCAGGGCGGGCAGTTGGCGCTGCTGGGCGCCGGCGACGCGGTGCTGCAGCAGGCGTTTCTGGCCGCCGCCGCCGACTACCCTGAGCAGGTCGGCGTGCAGATCGGTTATCACGAATCCTTCTCCCACCGCATCATCGGCGGCGCCGACGTGATTCTGGTGCCGAGCCGCTTCGAGCCCTGCGGCCTGACGCAGCTCTACGGCCTGAAATACGGCACGCTGCCGCTGGTGCGCCGTACCGGCGGGCTGGCGGACACGGTCGTGGACTGCGCCCTAGAGAACCTGGCCGACGGCACCGCCAGCGGATTTGTGTTCGACGATTGCGACGCCGTCGCGCTGGGCAACGCCATCCGCCGCGCCATGGTGCTGTGGAGCCGGCCGAAACACTGGCGCCACGTTCAGCGCCACGCCATGAGTGTGGACTTCGGCTGGCCGGTGGCGGCGAAAGAGTATTTATCGCTTTATCAACGCTTGTAGCCCGCGTTTCGCGTCTCGGGTTGACGCACGGCGGGCAGCCGTAAGGGTAGATTGTCGGGGCGCGGTGTACCGCGTCCATGTTCAGCGGAGCCCGCTATTCCGCGGCGAATGGCGGGGCTCCCTACAAGGGATTAAAAAGCCATGACTTCACCGTTTAGTTACACCTCACCTACGGTCAGTGTGGAAGCGCTGAAACACTCCATCGCCTATAAGCTGATGTTTATCGTCGGCAAGGATCCGGCTATCGCCAACCGGCACGATTGGCTGAACGCCGTGCTGTTCGCGGTGCGCGATCGCATGGTGGAGCGCTGGCTGCGTTCCAACCGCGCCCAGCTGTCTCAAGACGTGCGGCAGGTGTATTACCTGTCGATGGAGTTCCTGATCGGCCGCACTCTGTCTAACGCGCTGCTGTCGATGGGCATCTATCAGGATATCGACAATGCGCTGAATGAGATGGGGCTGAACCTGGCGGAGCTGCTGGAGGAAGAGAACGACCCCGGGCTCGGTAACGGCGGTCTGGGCCGGCTGGCGGCCTGCTTCCTCGACTCGCTGGCCACGCTGGCGCTGCCGGGGCGCGGCTACGGCATTCGCTATGAATACGGCATGTTCAAGCAGAACATCGTCAACGGCCAACAGATGGAATCGCCGGACTACTGGCTGGAGTACGGCAATCCGTGGGAGTTTCCGCGCCATAACACTCGCTACAAGGTGCGCTTCGGCGGCCGCGTGCAGCAGGAGGGCGCCAAGGCGCGTTGGCTGGAGACCGAAGAGGTCGTGGCCATCGCCTACGATCAGGTGATCCCCGGTTTTGACACTGACGCCACCAACACGCTGCGGTTATGGGGCGCGCAGGCCAGTAACGAGATCAACCTCGGCAAGTTCAACCAGGGCGATTACTTCGCGGCGGTGGAAGATAAAAACCATTCGGAGAACGTGTCGCGCGTGCTGTATCCGGACGATTCGACCTCCTCCGGGCGCGAACTGCGGCTGCGGCAGGAGTATTTCCTGGTGTCGGCCACGGTACAGGATATCCTCAATCGCCATTGGCTGATGCACAAAACCTTCGACAACCTGGCGGACAAAATCGCCATTCACCTCAACGACACCCACCCGGTATTGTCGATTCCCGAGCTGATGCACCGGCTGATCGACGAGCACAAATTCAAGTGGCTCGACGCCTGGGAAGTGGTGGAGCAGGTGTTCTCTTACACCAACCACACGCTGATGAGCGAGGCGCTGGAAACCTGGCCGCTGGACATGATAGGCCGCATCTTGCCGCGCCACCTGCAGCTGATTTTCGAAATCAACGATCACTTCCTCAAGATGGTGCAGGAAGTGGCGCCGGGC
Source organism: Serratia sp. NGAS9 (assembly GCF_009905295.1). NCBI lineage: Bacteria > Pseudomonadati > Pseudomonadota > Gammaproteobacteria > Enterobacterales > Yersiniaceae > Serratia > Serratia sp. NGAS9. Next base: position 4,852,256 of record NZ_CP047605.1, on the reverse strand, counting down.
GACAACGATCTGCTGGCGCGGGTCTCGATCATCGACGAAACCAACGGCCGCCGGGTGCGCATGGCGTGGCTGGCGGTGGTGGCCAGCCACAAGGTCAACGGCGTTTCCGCTCTGCATTCTGAACTGATGGTGCAGTCGTTGTTCGCCGACTTCGCCCGGCTGTTCCCGACTCGTTTCTGCAACAAAACCAACGGGGTAACGCCGCGTCGTTGGCTGGCGCTGGCCAACCCGCCGCTGGCGGCGGTGCTGGACGACTGCATCGGCCAAACCTGGCGCACCGATCTCAGCCAACTGAGCGAGATCCAGGCCAATATCGACTACCCGAGCTTCCTGCAGGCGGTACAGCGCGCCAAGCGGCAGAACAAGGAGCGGCTGGCGCTGTATATCGCCAAAACGCTCAACGTGGTGGTTAACCCGGATGCGTTGTTCGACGTGCAGATCAAGCGCATCCACGAGTACAAACGGCAGCTGCTCAACGTGCTGCACGTCATCACGCTGTATAACCGTTTGCTGGACGATCCGGAGATCGAGCGCGTGCCGCGGGTGGTGATCTTCGCCGGCAAGGCGGCCTCGGCCTACTATGCCGCCAAGCAGATCATCCGCTTGATCAACGACGTGGCCAAAGTGATCAACAACGATCCGCGCGTGCATACCCAACTGAAGGTGGTGTTCATTCCGAACTACGGCGTCAGCCTGGCGCAGATCATCATCCCGGCGGCGGATCTGTCCGAACAGATCTCGCTGGCGGGCACCGAGGCCTCGGGCACCAGCAATATGAAGTTCGCGCTGAACGGCGCGCTGACCATCGGCACGCTGGACGGCGCCAACGTCGAGATGCGCGAGCACGTGGGGGAGGAGAACATCTTTATCTTCGGCAATACCGCCGAGCAGGTCGAGGAGCTGCGCCGCAACGGTTACAACCCGCGCCAGTACTATGAGCAAGACCCGGAGCTGCATCAGGCGCTGACGCAGATCGCCACCGGCGTGTTCAGCCCGGAAGAGCCGAAACGCTATGGCAATCTGTTCGACTCGCTGGTCAACCTCGGCGACCACTATCAGCTGTTGGCGGATTACCGCAGCTATGTGGACACGCAGGACAAGGTGGACGAGGTCTATCTCAATCAGGACGAATGGACGCGGCGCGCGGTGCTGAACATCGCCAACATGGGCTACTTCTCCTCCGATCGCACCATTCAGGAATACGCGGACGAAATCTGGCACATTCAGCCGGTGAAGCTGTAAAGCGGGGCAGGAAAAAAGCAAAGGGCCGGATAATCGGCCCTTTTTCGTTTTTTCGTTACGCTGCGGCTCAGGAAGCCAGAGACAGCGCTTTCGTTTTCGCGTGTTCTGCCAGCCAGGCTTTCACTCGCGCCTGCTGCGCCTCGTCCAGCCACATACCCAGCTTGGTACGGCGCCAGATGGCGTCGGCCAGCTCTACGACCCACTCTTTCTCGGTCAGGTAGCGCAGCTCGGCTTCATACAGACCGTGGCCGAAATCTTCGCCCAGATCGGCGAGGCCGTTGGCGCCGGCCAGGATCAGCTCGCTCTGGCTGCCGTAGGTGCGGGCATAGCGGCGCGCGAGAGCTTCCGGCAACCAGCCGTGCGCACGGCGCAGTTTGGCCGCGTAGCCGTCGCGGTCGCCGTCGATGTCACCGCCCGGCAGCGTGGCGTTTTTGGTCCACGCCGGGCCGCAGCCTGGGTAGTAGTGGGCCAGTTTTTCCATCGCATGCTCGGCCAGCTTGCGGTAGGTGGTCAGCTTGCCGCCGAAGACCGACAGCAGCGGCGCTTTGCCCTGCTCATCGTGCACGTCCAGCGTGTAATCGCGGGTGATCGCCTGCGGTGAATCGGACTCGTCGTCGCACAGCGGACGCACGCCGGAGTAAGTCCAGACGATGTCGTCGCGGCCCAGCTGCTTCTTGAAGTGATCGTTGTACACTTTCAGCAGATAAGCGATTTCGTTCTCGTCGATCTTCACGTCCTTCGGATCGCCTTTGTACTCCACGTCGGTGGTGCCGATGATGGAGAACTCGTCATTCCACGGGATCACGAACACGATGCGGTGGTCTTCGTTCTGCAGAATGTAAGACTGCGGCTGATCGTGCACGCGCGGCACCACGATGTGGCTGCCTTTGATCAGACGGATGCCGTAAGGTGATTTCAGCTTCAGGCCGTCGTCGAAGAAGTTTTTCACCCACGGGCCGGTGGCGTTCACCAGGCCTTTGGCGCGCCAGGTGAAGGTTTTGCCGCTGTCGATATCGACCGCTTCCACCATCCACAGGCCGTTTTCACGCCATGCGCGGGTCACTTTGGTGCGGGTGCGCACTTCGCCGCCGCGTTTTTCCACTTCCTGCGCGTTCAGCACCACCAGGCGAGCATCGTCAACCCAGCAGTCGGAATATTCGAAACCGCGCTTCAGTTCAGGCTTCAGCACCGACTCTGGTCCAAAGCGCAACCCCTTGCTGCCCGGCAGGCTGGTGCGTTTGCCCAAGTGATCGTACAGGAACAGGCCGATACGGATCATCCAGGCCGGACGCAGATGCGGCTGGTGCGGCAGGCGGAAACGCATCGGGAACGCGATGTGCGGTGCCAGCTTCAGCAGCACTTCACGCTCGGCCAGCGCTTCGCTCACCAGACGGAATTCGTAGTGTTCCAGGTAGCGCAGGCCACCGTGGATCAGTTTGGAACTGGCGGAAGACGTAGCACAGGCCAAGTCTTGCGCTTCCAGTAGCAGTACCGACAGCCCGCGCCCGGCAGCATCCGCCGCGATGCCGGCACCGTTGATGCCGCCACCGATAACGATCAAGTCTTTGGTTTCCACGTCATCTTCCTCCAGATGTTCGAAATAGCTCTTTCATGTTCGTTTTCGCTCATGATTGTAATCAAAAACCAACAAGCAAGCCAAGACTTAACCAAACAAAAACATTTAGGCGTGATAGAGGTAACAGTTTGGTGATGATAGTCACATAAATGATGTGGATATGGCGCGAGCGCGCAAACGGCTGTCGGTAAGGGAGGCGGGGGTGGAAAACGGGGCGGCGGCGCGCCCCGCAGGTTAAGGCCGAATCAGCACAGCTCCAGCTGCACGTCGTACTGTTCGATGATTTTCATCACGCTCGGCGGCGGCAGCTGGTCGGTAAACAGGTAGTCGATCAGGTTCATGTTGCCCAGGTTGACCATGGCGTTGCGGCCGAATTTAGAGTGGTCGGTCACCAGCATCACGCAGCGGGAATTTTCGATAATCGCGCGTTTGGTGCGCACTTCGTGATAGTCGAATTCGAGCAGCGAGCCGTCCATATCGATGCCGCTGATGCCGAGAATGCCGTAATCGAGGCGGAATTGAGAGATGAAGTCCAGGGTGGCTTCGCCCATGATGCCGCCGTCACGGGTGCGCACTTCGCCGCCGGCCAGGATCAGGCGGAAGTCTTCCTTGGCGGTCAGCAGGGTGGCGACGTTGAGGTTGTTGGTGACCACGCGCAGGTTCTTGTGGTTCATCAGCGCATGGGCCACCGCTTCCGGCGTGGTGCCGATATCGATGAACAGCGTGGCGCCGTCCGGGATCTGGCTGGCGACGCGCTGCGCGATGCGGGCTTTCTCTTCCGACCACATCACCTTGCGATCGTTATAGGCAGCGTTGACCGAGCTGGAAGGCAGCGCCGCGCCGCCGTGGTGACGCTGGATCTTGTTCTGGTCGGCCAGGTCATTCAAATCGCGGCGAATCGTTTGCGGGCTGACGTCAAAATGTTCCACCAGCTCTTCCGTGCTGACGTAACCCTGCAGGCGCACCAGCTCGATAATTGCGTCATGACGCTGTGTTTGCTTCACGATAATCCCCTAAAACGCCCGCCATGCCCGCTGGGCACAGCTCCCGGCTGTTATTGTTCGTTGTGTGCGCGATGACGCGTATCCCAAAATGCCATCAATAACCCTAACACTAAACCGGCTACGTGTGCCGCGTTGGCGATCGACATTCCTAAAATATCGAAATATCCGGCCACCAGCCACAGCACCGAGAACACCATCAGGCCGCGTGGCAGCATCAGGCCGCGCTCCGGCGCCCGTTCCCCCGTCAGCCACACATAGCCCATCAGCGCATAGACCACGCCCGACAGCCCGCCGAACAGCGCGCCGCTGAACAGCGATTGCGCCCAGCCGCTGAAGAAGGCCGACACCACCGCCAGCACGAACAGCTTACCGGCGCCGAGGCGTTTTTCCATCTGGCCGCCGAGATACCACCACCACATCAGGTTAAACAGGATATGCAGCAGGGAGAAATGCAGGAACGCATGGCTGACCCAGCGCCACAGCTGCGTGTATTGGCTGCTGTCTTGCGGCCAGGAGAGCCAGTACATCACGGTATCGTCACCCAGCACCTGCATCAGGATGTAGACCGCGATGCACAGTACCATCACGCCGAGCGTCAGCGGCCCGGCCTTGCTGCGCAGGGTGTGCAGGTAGGATTCGCTCTGATAGTGCAGGCCGGCGTCGGTATGGCCGGTCTGCCAACTGGCGGCCTGATAACGGCGGTTGAGCGGATCGACCAGAAACTGCTGCAGCTCGTGTTGCACCTGCTCGAGGTGGCTGTCGTCGGCCAGCCAGATTTCCGCCGCCTCGCCGCTGTTGCGCAGCTCAAGCCGGATGCCCTGGGTCGCCATATAGTCGACAAAGGCCAGCGCCAGGCGCGGGTTGGATATGGCGATTACTCTAACCATTGCTCTTCCGTCGTAAGTGAATGATTTTGGCCGCGGCTTGCTCGCCGATGACCCTGACGGCCGATTATAACGTCGAAATCCTGAGCGCTGGCAAACGGATCTGCGAAAAACCCGCGAAAACGCGCATAAAATCGAAGGGAAAAGCCCGCCGATGCGCAGCGGGCGGCGGGGATCAGGCAGAGGTTTCCACGTCTTGCGGGTACTGGCGGGCCCAGGCTTCGAAACCGCCGTCGATGCTGTAGACCGCGTCGAACCCCTGGTGCAGCAGGTATTGCGCCGCGCTGCGGCTGCTGTTGCCGTGGTAGCACATCACCATCACCGGCCGCTCGAAGTCGTTTTGCTGCATAAAGGCCGACAGGGTGGCGTTGGTGAGGTGAAAGGCGCCCGGCGTATGCCCGGCTTCAAAACTTTGCGGATCGCGGATGTCGACCAGGGCGGCGCTGCCCTCTTTCCAGCGGGTGTACGCCTGCTCAACGTTGATCGCTTCGAACTGTTCCATACTGCTGACTGCCTCGTTATTGGGGGACGCCGCTATTGTAACCAACTCGGCGGCGTTTAAGACCAGAGGGATATCAGGGTTTTTACGCGCCGTACCCCATCATCTTCAACAGCTGCTGCGCTTGCTGCACTGCCTCCTGGCGATGGGCCACGCCCAGTTTCTGATACAGGTTGCGGATATGGGTCTTGATGGTGGTGGCCGCCACGTCCAGCTCGCCGGCGATCTGGTCGTTGCTGTAGCCGGAATAGATCAGCCCCAGCACCTGCCATTCGCGCTGGGTGAGCGGGCTGGTGCGGATCAGCTCCGGCACCTGCGGGTGGGTCAGCAACTTATCGACGAAGTTCTCGTCGAAATGCGCGAATTTGTGCCGATGATGCTGGTTGATGTCGCGCAGGATACGCTGGGCGCGATGCTGCTCCAGCTCCGGCAGCGTGTTGAGCTGGATCAGCTGGCGCAGCTGCTGCGCCATCGCTTCGCCTTCGATGACGAAGTGGCTGATAAAGCCGGTGCGGTTAGCCAGCGACAGTGCTTCGATCAGCGCCTGCTGCGCTTCGCCCTTGCGCTCCTGCAGCCAGTAGAGCTGGTTGCTGAGCAGCAGGTTGCGGTTGAGATCGCTCACCAGCCGCAGGCGGCGGGCGTTCTCGTTCAGTTCATCCAGCACCACCCCGGCCTCTTCGTACTGGCCGAGCAGGATTTGCACCCGCGCGATGTTGCGCCATTGGCCCTGCGTGAAGTGGTTGTCCGCCATACCGGGTTTTTCGGTGTGGCGCAGCCACTGGGCGGCGGCGGCGGTGTCGCCGGTCATCTGCCAGTGGATCACCCGCGATTTGTCGGTGTTGGTCAGCCAGTCGCGATGATAATGAGCGCCGTGCAGCAGGGCTTCGCACCGCTGCAGATGGGTATTGGCGTTGTCCAGATCGCCGCGCGCCAGCGAGCATTTTGCTAACATGGCGATGCACTGCAGCTGCTGTTGCGGTTGGTAGTTCGCCAGAATTTTCAGCCCGGCGCGCGCCGCGTCTTCCGCTTCGTCCAGCCGTGACCACGACCACAGGATCTGCGCGCGAATGCGCAGCAGGAATTCGTGCATCGGCAGCTGTTCCAGGTGCTGTTCGCGGATCAGTTCGAAGGCCTTATCCTGGGTTTCGTAAGCGGCCTGCAGGTAGCCTTGGGCGATAAGAATTTCGCTCTGCTGCAGCAGCGCCCAGAGCGCGTAATGGTTGGCCTGATGACGACGCGCCATCTGTTCGGTTTGCTGCATCATCGGCAGCGCGCGCGCCAGCTCGCCCTTGCAGTGGTGCACTTCGCCGGTCACCGAGGTGGCGACGATGCGGCTGTAGTAGCTGGACAGCGGCAGGAATTTCAACGCTTCGGTCGCCAGCCGCTCGGCTTCTTCCGGTTTGCCGGCGTTGATCGCCACTTGGGCGCGCAGGGCGTCGAACTCGGCGTGCAGCGTTTGGTCTATCTCGATTTTCTGTTCGCGCATGGTGCGCTCGGCACGCTCCAGCAGGGTATTGACCTCGCTGTAGCGGTGCTGGCTCTGCGCCAGCCAGGCCTGCAGCAGCGCCAGCTTGGGGTTTTGGATCAGGCGCTCATAGGGCAGCGCGTTGAGGCACTCCTCCAGCAAGGCCAGTTCGCTGTGGTGGAACAGCGACCAGGCGTGTTGCAGCAGGATGTCGCGCAGCATGCTGACGTCGCTGGCCGCCAACGCGTGGTGAATGGCCTCCGCCGGATACCCCAGCGCCAGCCAGCCCTCGGCGGCGGCGCGGTGCAACCCCGGCAGCTCCAGCGCCAGTTCCCACTGGCAACGCTGGCGCAGGAAAGAGGCGAACAGCGGGTGGAAGTTGAACCACTCGCCGGTGTCGTCCATGCGGTGGATAAACAGCCCCTGGCGCTCCAGCTCCTCCAGCCGCTGCTGGCCGTTGTCTTCGCCGGTCAGTCGCACGATCAGCGCATCGTTCATCGAACGCAGCACCGAACAGCGCAGAAGGAAAGCGCGCGCATCGGCATCGACGTGGTCCAGCACTTCGTCTACCAGGTAGTCGGACAGGTGACTGGCGTTCAGCCCCGCCAGGCGCTTGGCCGACAGCTGAGCCGACGAGGCGGACTGGCGGGCCGACAGCGCGATCAGCTGCAGCGCGGTGGCCCAGCCTTCGACTTCGTCGCACAGGCGGCTGCTGTCCTGCTGTTCCATCGGCGCCGCCAGGCGGCAGTCGAAGAACTGTTTGGCTTCCTGGTGGGTGAATGCCAGCTGCTGCGTGCCCATTTCCAGCAGCTGATCGCGCACCCGCAAATTGGCGATGCCGAGCGGCGGCAGGGTGCGTGAGAGCAGGATCAGCGTCAGGTTTTCCGGCTGATGGCGCAGGAAGAAGCGCATGGCTTCGTGGATGGCGTCGTTGGTGATCAGGTGGTAGTCGTCGATCACCAGGTACAGCGGCTGGTGCCAGTCGGCCAGCTCGATAAACAGCTGGGCGAACAACGCCGACAGGCTGGCGTACTGGTGTTTCTGGCTCAGCACCTCGCTCTTGACGCAGCGGCCGCCGCTGGCCTGCTGCAGCGCGGCAATCAGGTAGCTGGCGAAGCGCTCCGGCTGGTTGTCGCTCTCATCCAGCGAATACCAGCCCAGATCGGCCTTGCCGGCCGCCCATTGGGCGATCAGCGTGGTTTTCCCGTATCCCGCCGGGCAATTGACCAGTGTCAGGCGATAGTTGCCCGCGCTGGCCAGTTTGGCCAGCAGGCGATCGCGGATCACGGTATTTTGCAGCCGTACCGGGCGGCTCAGTTTTGATGGGATCAGCATAGTATTCCAGGGTATAAATCGCGGTTCCCGCCGGGATTGGAGTGGCGCTAATTATTTTATGGTTCGTAATTAATAGCTCCCCCTAACTTCTGCCAACCCTAAACGTATTGCAACAAGCTTCCGCATCGGCTTGGAGTTAAGTTGCTATTGATCACACTTTTTTACGTTTGGCGCCGGCGCGCAGCGATGTGGTCGCGGATCGCATTTCCGGCCATGGACAAAACTTCAGCAGCGCGAATACTTGTGCTAACGTCATGGTTAACGTTCTCAGTGCTCGCCGCACGAGTTGGCGGGCTTTTTTGCATCGTTGCAAGGGAGTCAAACAGTGCCTGAGATCACAATTCCAGCTACGCCCCAATCCTCCTCCCCAGCTAATCCCCAGGCGGGATGATGCCGTCAGGCTTTCTCACCGGCACGATAGCGGCAATTTGACCCACTTACTGGATAGAGAGTTTTCCTTATGTCACAGCCTACGCTCAAGAAGGATGCTTTTCTGGCGGCGCTCGCCCGTCAGTGGCAACGGTTCGGCCTCAGTTCCGCACAGCAGATGACGCAACATCAATGGTGGGAAGCCGTCAGTGCGGCGCTGGCCGAGCAGCTGGCCGCACAGCCAGCGCCGCGCAAAAGCGCCAAATCTCTGCGCCACGTGAACTACATCTCGATGGAGTTTTTGATCGGCCGGCTGACGGCGAACAACCTGATCAACCTGGGCTGGTACGACACCGTCGAGCAGGCGCTGGCCGAGCAGAACGTCAAGCTGGCGGATTTGCTGGAGCAGGAAACCGATCCGGCGCTGGGCAACGGCGGGCTGGGGCGTCTGGCGGCCTGTTTCCTCGACTCGATGGCAACGGTGGAGCAACCGGCCACCGGCTATGGGCTGAATTACCAGTACGGGCTGTTCCGCCAGTCGTTCCGCGAAGGGCAACAGCAAGAGGCGCCGGATAACTGGCAACGCGAGAGCTATCCGTGGTTCCGCCACAACGCCGCGCTGGCGGTGGACGTGGGCATCGGCGGCAAGCTGGAAAAGCAGGCCGACGGCCGCGAACGGTGGCGCCCGGCCTTCACCCTGCGCGGCGAAGCCTGGGATCTGCCGGTGCTGGGCTATCGCAACGGCGTGGCGCAGCCGCTGCGCCTGTGGCAGGCGACCCATCAGCATCCGTTCAACCTGAGCGATTTCAACGACGGCAAATTCTTGCAGGCGGAGAAGCAGGGCGTAGAAGCCGACAAGCTGACCAAGGTGCTTTACCCGAACGACAACCATCAGGCCGGCAAGCGCCTGCGCCTGATGCAGCAGTATTTCCAGTGCGCCTGCTCGGTGGCGGACATTTTGCGCAAGCACCATCAGGCTGGCCGCAAGATTGAAGAGCTGCCGAAGTACGAAGTGATCCAGCTGAACGACACCCACCCGACCATCGCCATTCCGGAAATGCTGCGCATTCTGCTGGACGAGCACCAGCTGGAATGGGAGGCGGCCTGGGCGATCACCAGCAACACCTTCGCCTATACCAACCACACCCTGATGCCGGAAGCGCTGGAGTGCTGGGATGAAAAACTGGTGCGCAGCCTGCTGCCGCGCCATTTCTCCATCATCAAACAGATCAACGCCAGGTTTAAAAAATTGGTGGATAAGCACTGGCCGGGCGACGAGGCGGTGTGGGCCAAACTGGCGGTGCACCACAACAAGCAGGTGCGCATGGCCAACCTGTGCGTGGTCAGTGGCTTTGCGGTCAATGGCGTGGCGCAGCTGCATTCGGATCTGGTGGTGAAAGATCTGTTCCCGGAATATCACCAGCTGTGGCCGAACAAATTCCATAACGTCACCAACGGCATCACGCCGCGCCGCTGGCTGAAACAGTGCAACCCGGCGCTGTCGGGCCTGATCGACGAGACGCTGAAGGTGGAGTGGGCGAGCGATCTCGACGCGCTGCGCGGGCTGGAAAAATTCGCCGACGACGCGGCGTTCCGCCAGCGTTATCAGCAGATCAAACGCGACAACAAGGTGGCGCTGGCCCATTACGTACACGGCGTAATGGGGCTGACACTTGACCCGGACGCGATCTTCGACGTGCAGATCAAGCGTCTGCACGAGTACAAACGCCAGCACCTGAACCTGCTGCACATCCTGTCGCTGTATCGTCAGCTGCGCGACAACCCCAACCTGGACATCGTGCCGCGCGTCTTCCTGTTCGGCGCCAAGGCGGCGCCGGGCTACTACCTGGCGAAGAACATCATCTACGCCATCAATCAGGCGGCCGAGAAGATCAATAACGATCCGTTGGTGAAAGATCGCCTGAAAGTGGCGTTCATCCCTGACTACCGCGTGTCGGTGGCCGAACTGATGATCCCGGCGGCGGATATCTCCGAACAGATCTCCACCGCCGGCAAAGAGGCCTCCGGCACCGGCAACATGAAGCTGGCGTTGAACGGCGCGCTGACGGTCGGCACGCTGGACGGCGCCAACGTCGAAATCGCCGAGCAGGTGGGCGAAGACAATATCTTTATCTTCGGCAATACCGTGGAGCAGGTGAAGGCGATAGTGGCGAAGGGTTACGATCCGCTCAGCTACCGCAAGAAAGACAAGCACCTGAAGGCGATTCTGGACGAGCTGGCGAGCGGCACCTTCAGCCACGGCGACAAGCACGCGTTCGACATGATGCTGCACAGCCTGCTGGAAGGCGGCGATCCCTACCTGGTGCTGGCGGACTTTGCCTCGTACTGCCAGGCGCAGCGCCGGGTCGACGAGCTGTATCGCGATCGGGACGAATGGACGCGGCGGACTATCCTTAACACCGCGCGCGTCGGCATGTTCAGCTCGGATCGCTCGATCCGCGATTACCAGCAGCGTATCTGGCAAGCCAAACGTTAAGGAGAGCGAATGGATCGCAAGCGTATCGATCAGGCGGCAGCGCAGGCGGGGATCGCCGCCGATTTCATCAATGCCCACGGCAAGCGGCAGGCGATTGAACCGCAGACCAAGCGCAAGCTGCTGGCGGCCATGAACCGAACCGATGTCGAGCAGGAAGGAGCGGCGCCGCCGTTACCGGCGGTCAAGGTGTTCTATCAGGGCGCGCCGCTGGCGCTGACCCCGGCGGGCGAAGGCGAGTACCTGTGGGCGCTGCAACGTGAAGACGGCGAATGCCTGCAGGGGCGCATCGGCGCGCGCAAGACCCTGACGCTGCCCGGCGATCTGCCGGTGGGTTACCACCAATTGACGCTGAGCCAGGGCGAGCAGCAGTGGCCATGCCGGCTGATCGTCGCGCCGAGACGCTGCTTCGAGCCGGACGCCTTGCTGACCGGTAAGAAGCTGTGGGGCGCTTGCGTTCAGCTGTATACGCTGCGCTCCGATCGCAACTGGGGCATCGGCGATTTCGGCGATCTGCGTCTGATGGTGGAGCAGGTGGGGGAGCGCGGCGGCGCCTTCGTTGGCCTCAACCCGATCCATGCGCTGTATCCGGCTAATCCGGAGAGCGCCAGCCCTTACAGTCCCTCGTCGCGCCGCTGGCTGAATCTGGCGTATATCGACGTCAACGCGGTGGAGGATTTCCAGCGCAGCGATGCGGCGCAGCGCTGGTGGCAGAAGCCGGCGACGCAGAAGCAGCTGGCCAAGGCGCGCGCCGCGGAGTGGGTGGATTACACCGCCGTGATGCAGCTGAAGCTGGCGGCGCTGAAGCTGGCGTTTCCGCTGTTTCAGGCGCGCAAGCCAAACGACGGGCAGCGTCAGGCGTTCGAACAGTTCGTCAGCGAGGGCGGCGACAGCCTGTATCAGCAGGCGGCGTTCGACGCGCTGCATGCCCATCTGGCGGCCAAAGATGCCCACCAGTGGGGCTGGCCGGCCTGGCCAGAGCGCTATCGGCAGGGGCAGAGCGAAGCGGTACGGCTGTTCTGCTCCGAACATCAGGACGCGGTCCGCTTTTACCTGTGGCTGCAGTGGCTGGCGGCCACGCAGTTCGCGCAGTGTTTTGACCAGAGCCGGCAGCAGCAGATGCCGATTGGCCTGTATCGCGATCTGGCGGTCGGGGTGGCGGAAGGCGGGGCGGAAACCTGGTGTGACCGCGAACTGTACTGCCTGAAAGCGTCGGTCGGGGCACCGCCGGATATTCTGGGGCCTCTGGGGCAAAACTGGGGCCTGCCGCCGATGGATCCGCACGTGATGGCGGCACGCGGGTACCAGCCGTTTATCGATCTTTTGCGCGCCAACATGACCAACTGCGGCGCGCTGCGCATCGATCACGTCATGGCGCTGCTGCGGCTGTGGTGGATCCCGTATGGCGAAACCGCCGATCGCGGCGCCTACGTCAAATACCCGGTGGACGATCTGCTGGCGGTGTTGGCGCTGGAAAGCCAGCGCCACCGTTGCATGGTGATCGGCGAGGATCTCGGCACGGTGCCGGTGGAAATCGTCGGCAAGCTGCGCGACAGCGGCGTCTATTCCTACAAAGTGCTCTATTTCGAAAGCGACGGTGAACACCATTTCCGCGCGCCGCAGGCCTATCCGGTGCAGGCGATGGCGACCATCACCACCCATGATCTGCCGACGCTGCGCGGCTACTGGCAAAGCGACGATCTAACGCTCGGCAACCGGCTGGGTCTTTACCCGGACGCGGAGATCCTGCGGGCGCTGTTCGCCGATCGGGAACGCGCCAAGCAGGGGCTGCTGGATGGATTGCATCGTTATGGCTGCGTGCCGCAGAAGGTGGGCAAGAAGGCAGCGCTGCTCGGCATGAGCCCGCTGCTCAACCGCGGCCTACAGCGCTATGTCGCCGACAGCGCCAGCGCCTTGCTCGGCCTGCAGCCGGAAGACTGGCTGGATATGGCCGATCCGGTCAATATTCCCGGTACCAGCGATCAGTACCCTAACTGGCGGCGCAAGCTGACCCAGACGCTGGAGGAGATGTTTGCCGACCCGCACATAAACCGCTTACTGAAGGATTTGGACAAGCGGCGCCGCAAGGTGTCGGTGGGGTGACGATGAGGTGTCGTTGTATTAGGTCAAAGGACGAGAACTTTAGTCCCATCCAAATGACGGATACCCGAATTAATTGGAGTTGCAGCTAGGCGGCAAGTGCGTAAATCCCCAGGAGCTTACTTAAGTAAGTGACTGGGGTGCGCGCATGCGGCCAACAACGCTGCAACTTCAAGTAAGAAGGGTATCAATAGTAGGAGTGCTCGCCGCGCTGGTGCTCGGTCAGGTCACGCACGCCTTTCAGCTCCGGGAATTTCTGCAGCAGCTCTTTCTCGATGCCTTCTTTCAGCGTGACGTCGACCATCGAACAACCGTTGCAACCGCCGCCGAACTGCAGGATCGCCATGTTGTCGTCGGTGATCTCCATCAGCGTTACGCGGCCGCCGTGGCCCGCCAGCTGTGGGTTGATCTGCGACTGCAGCACGTATTCCACGCGCTCCATCAGCGGCGCGTCGTCATCGACCTTGCGCATTTTGGCGTTTGGCGCTTTCAGCGTCAGCTGAGAACCCAGTTGGTCGGTCACGAAGTCGATTTCGGCGTCTTCCAGATACGGCGCGCTCAGCTCATCGACATAGGCGGACAGTTTGTCGAACTTCAGTTCGGTATCCGTCGCTTCTACCGCGTCCGGCGGGCAATAAGAGACACCGCATTCGGCCGTCGGCGTGCCCGGGTTGATCACGAATACGCGGATTTGGGTGCCTTCTTCTTGATTTGCCAGCAGTTTGGCAAAGTGTTCCTGTGCAGTATCTGTTATACGGATCATAGCATTAGCTCAATAGTTGACTTCTATAGTCGGTTATAATACGCCCATTGCCGTGGCACTACAACGTGCGGCAAATGCACCATATCTGCACCGAGGCGGCGCCTTGCCGCTGCAGCAGCGCCGCTATCTGCGCGACGGTGCTGCCGGTGGTCACCACGTCATCCACCAGGGCGATATGCCGGCCGGCGACCGATGCCACGCAAACGAACGCGCGTTGCAGATTGCGCCTGCGTACCCCGGCGCTCAGCCGCTGTTGCGGGGCGGTTTTGCGCACCCGGCGCAAGGCGGCGGGCTGATAGGTGCAGCCCAGCCAGCGCGCCAGCGGCCGGGCCAACAGATCGCTCTGGTTATAACCACGGTGCCAGCAGCGTGTTGCATACAAGGGTACCGCTAAAATCAGGTCGGGTCTGTTCAGATACTGCTCTCTGCGCGCCTGCTGCCACCGCAACAACATCAGGCGCGCTAGCGTCGGCGCCAGCTCGGGCGCGCGGTGGAACTTGAACCTTTTTACCAGTTGGCTGAGGGGCGCAACGTAGTCGCCGACGAACACCAGCCGTTGCCAGGGCGGTGGCCGTTGCAGGCAGCGGCCGCAGGGCGTTCGCGTCTTCCCGGCGGGCAATCCGCAGCACGGGCAACACGGCGGGTGGGCCGGCAGATGACGCAGGCAACAGCTGCAGATGCCATGACGGATCAGGCTCAACGGTTGTCGGCATAGCCAACAACGGCTGCGGATTGATAGCATAGCGTCTCCGTGACGGATAAGTATGAAAGGACAATAACCAATGACAGCGCTGTACTGGCAAACAATAGGCGAAGGCGAACGCGATCTTGTGCTGCTGCACGGCTGGGGATTGAACGCCGAAGTGTGGAGTTGCATTCAGGCGCGACTGACGCCGCATTTTCGCCTGCACCTGGTCGATCTGCCGGGGTACGGCCGTAGCCAGGGGTTCGGTGCCCTGTCGCTGGAGCAGATGACGGAAATCGTGCTGGCGGCTGCCCCGCCGCAGTCCTGGTGGCTTGGCTGGTCGCTCGGTGGGCTGGTGGCCAGCCAGGCGGCGCTGATGCAGCCCGAGCGAGTCAAGGGGCTTATCACCGTAGCCTCCTCGCCGTGCTTTGCCGCCCGCGATGAGTGGCCGGGGATCCGCCCGGATGTGCTGAGCGGTTTCCAGCATCAGCTGAGCCTGGATTTCCAGCGCACCGTCGAGCGTTTTCTGGCGCTGCAGACGCTGGGCACTGAGAGCGCGCGTCAGGATGCGCGCCAACTGAAAGCGGTGGTGCTCAACCAACCGACGCCGAGCGTCGAGGTGCTGAACGGTGGGCTGGAGATCTTGCGCACAGCCGATCTG
This sequence comes from Serratia sp. NGAS9, assembly GCF_009905295.1. Lineage (NCBI taxonomy): Bacteria > Pseudomonadati > Pseudomonadota > Gammaproteobacteria > Enterobacterales > Yersiniaceae > Serratia > Serratia sp. NGAS9. Next base: position 4,837,179 of record NZ_CP047605.1, on the reverse strand, counting down.
CGTGCACCGCTGGCGGAGTTGACGCTGCCGCTGCTGCGGATCTACGGCTATCTGGACGGGCTGGTGCCGCGCAAGGTCGCCGAGCTGCTCGACGCCGACTGGCCGAACTCTACGTCGCAGATCGTGGCCAAAGCCGCCCATGCGCCATTTATCTCTCATCCCGATGAATTTGTGACGATGATCGAAGCGTTTATTGCAGCACATTGAATGCAGCGTGAAAACGCACGATAGAGCGCGAAAAAAAACGCCGCCGGGTGGATAAAAGACAAAGCTGTTCAATACTTAGTGAGTCAATGCGTTGGCTGCAAAATGAAAAGACCGCGTGCGGCGCTTTTCATTTTGGCGTTTCGTCTCTGGGAAACAGGCCCCGTCAGGGAAAGCAACGAGGCCTGAGGATGTCGCGGCAGCCTGCGGTACTACGCATGGATCCTTGACGGCTTTCATAACAGATAAATTATCCATTGAGAGGTTAGTGTCATGAAATCATTGAAGATGATTATTGCAGCGGCAGTGCTGGGTTCGGTGTCTTTCGGCTCCATGGCGGCAACCCTGCTGACCAAGGAAGATCTGGATAAGAATCCGGGTAAATACGAGAAGATCGGCACCGTCACCACGACGGCGGAAACCACGTCACCGATGGATGCCAAGGAAGAGCTGTCCAAACTGGCAGACGAAAAGGGCGGTCAATACTACGTGATCCTGGCGGGCCGCGAACACGGTAAATTCAGCGCCATCGCCGAAGTTTACAAAGACAAGCAATAAGCCTTGAACGGCAAGGGGCGCCGCTGCGGCGCCCCTGATCGTCAGGCCTTCAGCCGGTAGAACACCGTGCTGCATCCCTGGCCCTGCGGGCAGCTTTTGCAACTGCCGCTCAGACAGGCGCCGCCATCCTGTTCGATACGTTCCACTTTCCCCATTGCCGTCAAACGATCCAGCATCGCCTGCACCAGCGGCAACGGCGTCGCCAGCGATTGGCTGAGCTGCTGCGCCTGGGCGCTGCCGCGCAGCGCCAGCGCATCGCGCACCTGCAGCAGCCCGGCCATCAGTGACAGCTCCCTTTGGCGCTCTGGCAACAGGCCGCCGGCGTGGCGTTGCCCAGGCGCACCGTGACGCGGCTGCGCGCCCGGCGCAGGCCGAACAGCACCAGCAGGTTCACCAGCACCACCGCCAGGATCGCCGTCAGGCTGTACTGCGGGTGTTGGTTGAAGGTGGCCGCCTGATAGAACAGCGTCGCCAGCGAGTAGGCCACGTTCAGCCCCCACAGGATTGAGAAGGTCATCCAGCCGCGGCTTGATTCACGTGCGATGGCGCCCATCACCGAGACGCAAGGCACATACAGCAGCACGAAGATCAGGTAGCTGTAGGCGGAAATGCCGGAGCCGAATTTGCTGCTCATCACGCCCATCGAACCGACGCCCATCTCGCCGTCGCCCTTGCTGGCTTCGATCGGGTTGGAGAGCACGCTCAGGCTGAAGGTATTTTTCAGGCCGTCCCAGGTTTCCTGCAGCGCGCCGCCCAGCTCATCGAGCAGGTTGAAGTTGGCGGCGTCGAACGCCTCTTTGTTGATGTGCTCGGCGGTATACAGCGTGTTCAGCGTGCCGACCACCACTTCTTTCGCCATCGCGCCGGTCACCAGACCGACGGTGGCCTGCCAGTTATCGCTGTGGACGCCCATCGGCTGCAGCAGCGGCGTCAGCACCTTGGAGACCGAGGCCAGCGCGGAGTCGTTGATGTTGTCGACCGTTTTGCCGCTGAACGAGAAGCTGTTCAGGCCGCCGATGAATATGCTGGCTACTACGATCACCTTACCGGCGCGCAACACGAAGCCTTTCAACCGCTGCCAGGTTTGCAGCAGCAGGCTTTTCAGGTGCGGCACGTGGTAAACCGGCAGCTCCATGACGAACGGCGAGGCTTCGCCGCGCATGAGGGTATATTTGAGTACCAGGCCGGTCAGGATCGCCACCGCGATGCCGAGCATGTATAGCGAGAACACCACCCCAGCACCGTCCTGGCCGAAGAAGGCGGCGGCGAACACCGCGAAGATCGCCAGACGGGCGCCGCACGACATGAACGGCGCCATCATGATGGTGATCAGGCGCTCGCGCTGGGCGTCCAGCGTACGGGCGCCCATGATGGACGGCACGTTGCAACCGAAGCCGACGATCAGCGGCACGAAGGATTTGCCCGGCAGCCCGAGCGCCTGCATCAGGCGATCCATCACGAACGCCGCGCGCGCCATGTAGCCGGAGTCTTCCAGGAATGACAGGAACAGGTACATCATGCCGATCTGCGGCACCAGCGGCAGCACGGTGTTGATGCCGCCGCCGACGCCCTGCGCCAGGAATACGGTCAGCCAGCCGGGGAAGTGCAGGGTGTAGCCGAGCCACTGAATGCCCTGAATGAAGATCGCCGCCGAGCCGATATCGAAGATCGGCTGCAGCGCGCCGCCGATATTGATCGCCAGCAGGAACATCAGGTACATCACCAACAGGAAGATCGGCACGCCCAGCCAGCGGTTGAGGATCACTTTATCCAGCATATCGGTCAGGCGGTTGGGCATCGCCTGCTGCGAGTTGCTGACCGCGTCGCTCAGGGTGGCGATAGACTGGTAGCGCGCGTCGGCGATCACCAGCGCCGGGTCTTCTTGCTCCTGCTGTTGCAACGTCTGAATGGCCGCAGGCAGCAGCGCGACGGCGGGACCGGCCAGCCGGTGGCTGTAGATGTCGCCCTCCAGCATCTGCAATGCCAGCCAGCGGCGTTGCACTGCCGGCAGCGTTTGCGGCATGGCGTTGCTCAGCGTGGCGACCGCTTTCAGCAGCAACGGTGGGTAGTTCACCAGCGCCTGCTGTTCGTTGATGCGATGATTGTCGATCATCTGTTTCAGCACGCCGATGCCGTCGGCGCGGGTGGAGATCATCGGTACTACCGGGCAGCCGAGGCGCGCCGACAGCGCGGCGACGTCGATATCGATATGCTGGCTTTTGGCGATGTCGAGCATGTTCAGCGCCACGATGCAGGGGATGCCCAGCTCCAGCAATTGCAGCGTCAGGTAGAGGTTGCGCTCCAGGTTGGAGGCGTCGACCACGTTGATCAGCAGATCGGCGTCGCCGCTCAAAATGTAATGGCAGGCGATCTGCTCATCGAGCGACGTTTGCTCTGAAATGGTGGTCAGGGAGTAGGTGCCGGGCAAATCGACCAGCCGCACGTCGGACTGCGGGGTGGTGAAATGGCCTTCTTTGCGTTCGACCGTCACGCCCGCCCAGTTGCCGACCCGTTGGCGTGCGCCGGTCAGCTGGTTGAACAGCGTGGTTTTGCCGGAGTTCGGGTTACCGATTAAGCCGATGGTGAGTTTTTTCATAGTTCAGCGTGTCGTCTTGAAGGAGAACAGCGCCGGCGCAAGAGCGCGTCGGCAAACGGAGGTCAGGGCTGGCCGTCGAGCTGCAGCAGCGCCAGATCCTTCTTGCGCAGCACCAGGCTGACGCGGCGAGTTTTAATTTCTATCGGATCGCCCAGTGGCGCGACGCGCACTACGTCGAATGAAGAGCCAGGCAGCATGCCGAGCGATAACAATTTCTGGCGGTAGGCCGGCGCAATTTCACCGGAAAAGCCGACAATCTTATACGTGCGTTTAGGTTGAAGCTGCATGTGATTAACCTTCCGGGTGCCGATGAACATCGGGCTGATGATAATTGGACGTTGCCGGCGAAAATGCCACGCCGTCGGCGGTATTCATCCATAAGGTCATGCAATAAAGTGAGTGCAAATAATAGTAATTATCATTATCGCGTTCAATACAAAAAGTAAGGGTATTGTAACCAATTATTATGGTGACGGCAGTTTTTAATGGCGTTGTCTTGATTAACGATGTTTTATCACTGCTTGCACTTGGGAACAAATGAGAATGGCGAGTTAAATCAGTTACGTATTTGTAGCTGAGTTTTCTCATTTGCAAATATCGATGGCTTTTTCCCTTTATTTATTTCCGCTGAAAGGCAATTCGATAACATTATTCCACCGTAATGCGAGCGGTAACCATTTGTGTTTCTCTCACAATTCGCGAGATGAAAAATGCGTGTTAACGGAGTTGTTAATAAATGGCTGCAGAAGGCATTTTTGTTGCCTGAATAATGGGAGGGCGGTCACGCAGGAACGGGAAATAAAAAGATGATGGTTTATTGAGACGGGTCAAGAAATGCAGCAAGTTTTATTCATCAGAAAGGGCGGAGCAGGCTCCGCCCTGTTGGCTCTGGCTTAGCGTTTCTTGCCGAATGCCGCCGCCAGCGCGTCGCCCATGGCGCTGTTGCCGGCCGGCGCCGCATTGCGCGGTTTGGCCTTGTTGCCGCCTGCCGAACGGTTGGCGTTGTCGCGTGCCTGTGCCGGCGCGTTGCCGCCGCGGCGCGGTGAACCTTCGCCCGGTTGCTCATCCAGGCGCATGCTCAGCGCGATGCGTTTACGCTGCAGATCGACTTCCATCACCTTCACTTTGACGATGTCGCCGGCCTTCACCACGGTGTGCGGATCTTCGACGAACTTGTCCGCCAGCGAGGAGATGTGCACCAGGCCATCCTGATGCACGCCGATATCCACGAAGGCGCCGAAGTTGGTGACGTTAGTGACCGACCCTTCCAGGATCATCCCCGGCTGCAGATCGTTGAGGGTTTCCACGCCTTCGGCAAAGGTGGCGGTTTTGAACTCCGGACGCGGGTCGCGGCCCGGCTTCTCCAGCTCTTTCAGGATGTCGGTGACCGTCGGCACGCCGAACTTGTCGTCGGTGAAATCGACCGCTTTCAGGCTGCGCACCGCCGAGGCGTTGCCCATCAGGTCCTGCAGCGCCTGCTCGGTGGCGGCCAGGATGCGCTGCACCACCGGGTAGGCTTCCGGGTGAACGGTGGAGGCATCCAGCGGGTTGTCGCCGTGGTTGATGCGCAGGAAGCCGGCGCACTGTTCGAAGGCCTTCGGCCCCAGACGGCTGACTTTCAGCAGCTGTTCACGGTTGCTGAAGCGGCCGTTCTCGTCGCGCCAGTTGACGATGTTCTGCGCCATCATGCGTGTCAGGCCGGCCACGCGGGTCAGCAATGGTACCGATGCGGTGTTCAGATCGACGCCGACGGCGTTCACGCAGTCTTCCACCACCGAATCCAGCTTCTTCGCCAACTGGCTCTGGCTGACGTCGTGCTGATACTGGCCGACGCCGATGGATTTCGGATCGATCTTCACCAGCTCCGCCAGCGGATCCTGCAGGCGACGGGCAATGGATACCGCGCCGCGCAGCGACACGTCGAGATCCGGGAATTCCAGCGCCGCCAGTTCGGACGCGGAGTACACCGATGCGCCCGCTTCGCTGACGATCACTTTCTGCGCCCGGACGTCGCTGAACTGCTTTTGCAGGTCGAGATAGAAACGCTCGGTCTCACGCGAAGCGGTGCCGTTGCCGATGGCCACCAGCTCTACATTGTGTTTGATGCACAGCGCCGCGACGATGGCGGCGGCTTTGGCCGCTTGCCCGGTGTGCGGATAGACGGTGTCGGTGGCCACCAGTTTACCGGTCGCGTCGACCACGGCGACTTTCACCCCGGTGCGCAGGCCTGGATCGAGGCCCATGGTGGCGCGCATGCCGGCCGGCGCGGCCATCAGCAGATCATGCATGTTGCGGGCGAACACGTTGATCGCTTCGTCTTCCGCGCGTTCGCGCACCGTGCCCATCAGCTCGGTTTCCAGGTGCAGGAGCACCTTGATGCGCCAGGTCCAGTTGACCACCGCCTTACGCCAGGCGTCGGCCGGGGCGTTGTTCAGGCGCAGGTTGAGGTGATTGATGATGATCAGCTCCGCCTGGCTTTCGCGCGGCGCTTCCTCAAATTGCGGATCGGCGTTCAGCGCCAGCTGCAGCACACCTTCGTTGCGGCCGCGGAACATTGCCAGCGCGCGGTGCGAAGGCACCTGGGAAATCGGTTCGTGGTGATCGAAGTAGTCGCGGAACTTGGCGCCTTCGTCTTCCTTGCCCTCGACCACTTTGGACACCAGATGGGCGTTTTTCCACAGGTAGTCGCGCACCTTGGCCAGCAGCGCGGCGTCTTCGGCGAAGCGCTCCATCAGGATATAGCGCGCGCCGTCGAGGGCGGCTTTCACGTCCGCCACGCCCTTGTCGGCGTCGACGTAGCGTTCAGCCAGCTGTTCCGGCTGCTGTTGCGGATCCTGCCACAGCGTGTCCGCCAGCGGTTCCAGACCGGCTTCGATGGCGATCTGGCCACGGGTGCGGCGCTTCGGTTTGTACGGCAGGTAGAGGTCTTCGAGTTCGGTCTTGCTCAGCGTGGCGTTGATCGCCCCCGCCAGCTGTTCGGTCAGTTTGCCCTGTTCATCGATCGACTTCAGGATGGTCTGACGACGATCTTCCAGTTCACGCAGATAACCCAGGCGGGTTTCCAGCTGGCGCAGTTGGGTGTCGTCCAGGCCCCCGGTGACTTCCTTACGATAGCGTGCAATAAACGGCACGGTATTACCTTCATCCAGCAGACGGATGGCGGAGTCGACTTGCTCCGGCCGGGCCTGCAGTTCTGTTGCAATAATGCGGCTCAGTGGGTCATTCATAGGTCTGGTATCTGTATTGAGAACGGTGAATAAACAGGGGACAGTTATACGGATTGATCGCGGAAAATGCCAGTGGAGCGGGCCGCCGCCGCGCGGCCGCGGCGTGGAGAACAGCTCAGGCGGCGGCGTTGGCGGCGGTTCGGAAAAAGCTGAAAGCTTACTTCGGGTAGTTTATCTCATTTACGTACCACTGTGCCTCGCCCAGCGGCGTATTGACGGTGGCGATGTCCCCGACCTCTTTTTTCAGCAGGGCGCGCGCCATCGGCGCATCGATGGAGATGTAATCCTTGCGGCCGAAAATCTCGTCGTAACCGACGATGCGAAAGCGTTTGGTCTCGCCGTCGTCATTCTCCACCTCCACCCAGGCACCGAAGAACACCTTGCCTTCCTGCTGCGGGGAGTAATCGACGATCTTCAACTGCTCCAGGCATTTGGTCAGATAGCGGACGCGGCGGTCAATTTCGCGCAGCCGCTTCTTGTTGTACTGGTAGTCGGCGTTTTCGCTTCTGTCGCCCAGGCTGGCGGCCCAGGTCACTTTTTTGGTCACCTCGGGGCGCTCTTCACGCCAGAGGTAATCCAGCTCTTGTTTGAGCTTGTCATACCCTTCACGGGTTATCAGTTGAGTTCTCATCGTGATTTATCTTTATGGGGCCACCGCCACAGTGTACGTGAATGCGGGGGGCTTTAGAAATGGCGCGCGGGCCTGCGCCTTGTCGCACGGTTTTTATTCAGTTTGCGCAGCTTTTAACAATCGGGAGTATGCTTAGCGATAGCGGAAAAGGAATGTGACGAAAGGAGGATATCTGGCGAGAGAGACAAGGAATTTTGGCGCACAACCCAACACATTGAAGGTATTACCGCATGGAATTTAAAGATTACTACGCCACGATGGGCGTTGAGCCCAACGCCGATCTGAAAACCATCAAAACGGCCTACCGCCGGCTGGCGCGTAAATATCACCCTGACGTGAGCACTGAAGACGACGCCGAGAGCAAGTTCAAGGAGCTGGCCGAAGCCTATGAGGTGCTGAAGGACGACGAGCGCCGCGCCGAGTACGATCAGATCCGGCTGCACCGCAACGATCCGAACTTTGGCCGCCAGGCGCGCGGCGATCACGGCGGCTATCAGCAGAGCGCTTCATGGCACGGCGGCGGCGCCGACGCGCAAGACTTCTCCGACTTCTTCGAGAGCATGTTCGGCGGGCGTGCGGCGGGCGGGCACCGCTCCGCTTCGCACTCGCACGGCGGGCATGGCTTCCGCGGCCAGGATCTGGAGATGGAGGTGCCGCTGTTCCTCGAGGAAACGCTGCATGGCCAAAGCCGCGAGATCTCCTATACGCTGCCGGTGTATGACGAGCTGGGGCGGCAGGTGAGCGAAGCCAACAAAACGTTGAACGTGAAAATCCCGGCCGGCGTGGGCGATGGCGAGCGCATTCGCCTCAAGGGGCAGGGCGTTGCCGGCGTGGGCGGCGGCCAAAACGGCGATCTGTATCTGGTCATCCGCCTCGCGCCGCACCCGCTGTTTGAGATAGATGGCCACAACCTGAGCATCGTGGCGCCGCTCGCTCCGTGGGAAGCGGCGCTCGGCGCCAGCATTGAGGTGCCGACGCTGACCGGCAAAATCGCGCTGACCGTGCCGGCCGGCAGCCAGAGCGGCAAACGGCTGCGGGTCAAAGGCAAAGGGCTGGCGGGCAAGAAAGAGCCCGGCGATCTGTATGTCATTCTCAAGGTGGTGATGCCGCCGAAGCCGAACGAGAAGGCCAGCGCCCTGTGGCGAGAGCTGGCTGAACAGGCGGCGTTCAACCCGCGCGCGGAATGGGAGTAAAGCACATGATGAAGAAAGAGATCACATTCACCGTGGTGGAGCTGTGTCAGCGAGTGGAGATTTCAGAGGATGAGCTGGTCGAGATCGTCGGCCTGGGCGTGATCGTGCCGTTGGAGCCGGCGCAGCCGCGCTGGGAGTTCGATTATCCGGCGCTGAGCCATCTGCAGCGCGCGCGCAGGCTGCGGGCCGAGCTGGATCTGGACTGGCCGGGGATCGCCATGGCGCTGACGCTGCTCGATCGGGTTGATGCGCTACAGCAAGAGAACCGGCAGCTGCGTAGGCAGCTGGCACGTTTCCTGCAGACCTCCTGACCCGACAGCTGAACGCCACCGGGCGCTTCCCCGGTGGCGAAATTGCACAAAATTGGGCCGCTGCCCCACATTGCGCCGATAAAGGGCGAAATTTTGACGAACCCCCGTCGACATTCACTGAAAATTGTTGATAAATGGGGAAAAGAATAAGCTTTGTAACAATTTCGTCTAGAATACATACCATTAAACGCTGTCTCAAATGGCAAGGTTTTCTAACAATATTCGAGTCAGGCAATAAAGCCTTTGGGAGTAATACCATGCAAGAGAATCATAAGATCCTGGTTGTCGATGATGACATGCGCCTGCGCGCGCTTTTAGAACGTTATTTAACCGAACAGGGCTTCCAGGTTCGCAGCGTTGCCAACGCTGAGCAAATGGATCGCTTGCTGACCCGTGAATCCTTCCATTTGATGGTGCTCGATCTGATGTTGCCGGGCGAAGACGGCCTGTCCATCTGCCGCCGTCTGCGTAGCCAGAGCAACCCGATGCCGATCATTATGGTCACCGCGAAAGGCGAAGAGGTCGATCGCATCGTGGGGCTGGAAATCGGCGCCGACGACTACATTCCTAAACCGTTCAACCCGCGTGAGCTGTTGGCTCGTATCCGCGCGGTGCTGCGCCGCCAGGCGAACGAACTGCCGGGCGCGCCTTCGCAGGAAGAGGCGGTGATCGCTTTCGGCAAATTCAAACTGAACCTCGGCACCCGCGAGATGTTCCGCGAAGACGAGCCGATGCCGTTGACCAGCGGCGAATTCGCGGTACTGAAGGCGCTGGTCAGCCACCCGCGTGAACCGCTGTCGCGCGATAAGCTGATGAATCTGGCGCGTGGCCGCGAATACAGCGCCATGGAGCGCTCCATCGACGTGCAGATCTCTCGTCTGCGCCGCATGGTTGAAGAAGATCCGGCGCATCCGCGTTATATCCAGACCGTGTGGGGTCTCGGCTACGTCTTCGTCCCGGACGGCAGTAAGGCATGAGGCGATTGCGCTTTTCACCGCGTAGCTCGTTTGCCCGAACCCTGTTGTTGATCGTCACCTTGCTGTTCGTCAGCCTGGTGACGACCTATCTGGTGGTGCTGAACTTCGCCATCCTGCCCAGCCTGCAGCAGTTCAACAAGGTATTGGCCTACGAAGTGCGTATGCTGATGACCGATCGGCTGCAGCTGGAGGACGGCACGCTGCTGGAGGTACCGCCGGCGTTCCGTCGTGAGATCTACCGCGAGTTGGGCATTTCTCTCTACACCAACTCGGCGGCGGAGGAGAGCGGCCTGCGCTGGGCGCAGCACTACCAGTTCCTCAGCCAGCAGATGGCGCAGCAGCTCGGCGGGCCGACCGATGTGCGTGTGGAGGTGAACAAGAACTCCCCGGTGGTGTGGCTGAAAACCTGGCTGCAGCCCGATATCTGGGTGCGCGTACCGCTGACGGAAATCCATCAGGGCGACTTCTCTCCGCTGTTCCGCTATACGCTGGCGATCATGCTGCTCGCGATCGGCGGTGCCTGGCTGTTTATTCGTATTCAAAACCGCCCGCTGGTGGAGCTGGAACATGCGGCGCTGCAGGTGGGCAAAGGGATTATTCCGCCGCCGCTGCGCGAGTATGGGGCTTCCGAAGTGCGGTCGGTGACTCGCGCATTCAATCAGATGGCGTCGGGCGTCAAGCAGCTGGCGGACGATCGCACCTTGCTGATGGCCGGGGTCAGCCATGATCTGCGCACGCCGTTGACGCGTATCCGGCTGGCGACGGAGATGATGAGCGCCGAAGACGGCTATCTGGCCGAGTCGATCAATAAAGACATCGAAGAGTGCAACGCCATCATTGAGCAGTTCATCGATTATCTGCGCACCGGGCAGGAGATGCCGACCGAAAGCAGCGACCTGAACGCCATTTTGGGCGAGGTGGTTGCGGCGGAGAGCGGTTATGAGCGGGTGATTGAAACCGCGTTGTCACCGGGCGAACTGATGATGAACGTGCACCCACTGTCGATTAAGCGGGCGGCGGTGAACATGGTGGTGAACGCGGCGCGTTACGGCAACGGCTGGATCAAGGTCAGCAGCGGCCGCGAGCTGCAGCGCGGCTGGTTCCAGGTGGAAGATGACGGCCCGGGTATCAAGCCGGAAGAGTTGAAGCACCTGCTGCAGCCGTTCGTACGCGGTGACAGCGCGCGCAGCACCAGCGGCACCGGTCTGGGGCTGGCGATCGTGCAGCGTATTATCGACGCGCATGACGGCGAACTGGATATCGGCACCAGCGAGCGCGGCGGGCTGTTGATCCGCGCGTATATTCCGTTGCCGATGGAGAAAAAAGAGTCGACCAACGGTCATCAAACGGCCAGGGAAAACGCCTGACCTCTGATGTGGGCCGCGCCGCTGCGGCCCCGTCAGGACTTTCTGCTCATCACGTAGTATTCCGCCGCATCCTCATGCAACCGGCGGCCGGTCGGCGCCTGCCACGGATCGATTAATTCGATACCGCAGTGGAGGAAGTCTTTGGTATTGCGGGTGGCCAGGGCGGCACCGTAATGCAGGCAGGTGGCGGCGATTTGGGTATCCGGCACGCTCATCGCTTTACCCAGCAGCCGATTCCTTGCCGTCAATTCCGCGTATTGCATCGCGCACAGCCCATCAAACGGCAATATCTGCCCCTCGAACTTCAATTCAATGGCGTCCGCCAATTTCAGCTTGAGATCCCGCTGGCGCTTGCCGTCAGGCATGCAGGCGACGCCGCTGAACAGTTCGGCGAGGACAATGGCGCTGAGATAGAGCTCGTCATTGTCCTTTTCATTTAACCAGTTAATGACGTTGTAGTACGGGCTGGGACGCAGCGTTTCTGAAATGACGTTGGTGTCGATAATGATCATGCGTTGTCATCTTCATCATCAAAGGTGACGATGCGTGGCGGCACGGCGTCACGCGGTGGGATCTCCAGCTCAACGCCGCCGAATTCGGCGAAGTGCTGATGCATCCAGGTACCCAATCCATAGCGCGGCGGCTTTTTCACCAGCGCCTGTTTCAGGATCATGCGCGCTTCCTCTTCCATAGAATGGCCGTTTTTCGCCGCTGAGATACGCAGCAGCTCTTTGATTTCGTCGTCCAGATTTCTGACGGTGATAGTCGCCATTTAAACCTCCTTTGCTATCAATGATTGCATTGACTTATTTTCTCGCCTTGCTGGTTAAAAAGCAATCGATGAAAATAAAAAAAGGCGCGGGATCCGCGCCTTAGCTGAAGAGGTTGACCCGTCCTGAATAGCGTTGACACATTTTACTCACGCACAGAGGAAAATGTGATGAACCAGTATATTAAACGCACACAACGCGATTACTCTCTATCCTTTAAACTGGCTGTCGTCGAACAGGTCGAAAAAGGCGAGATGACATACCGCCAGGCGCAAGATCGCTACGGTATCCAGGGCAGCCAGACTGTCATGAACTGGCTGCGCAAATACGGTCAACTTGACTGGCGAACTTCTCCTTCCACCAGAACGTGCGGAGACAACATGCCCAAACTCCCCCTGACGCCCGAACAGCGTATTAAAGAACTTGAGCAGCAACTGGCTGAATCTGAAGTCAAAGCCCAGTTCTTCGAAGCTGTCGTCAAAGTGATGAACACCGACTTTGGCGCCACGCTGACAAAAAAGCAGCTAACCGCCTTATCGCGCAAACACAAGTACCGGGACTCACAGTAACGCGGGCCTGCCGATGGATGGGCATCAGCCGACAAGCGTGGTATCAGTCCCTGCAGCGTGAAGCAGGCAAAGAGGAGCAGGCCCGGCATCTCGTCGAACAGGTGACGGCCATCCGCTTGCACCAACCCCGACTGGGGACACGTAAGCTGCATCACCTGTTGCGGCAACACCCTGAACCGGCGTTGCATGTGGGCCGTGACCGGCTGTTCAGTATCCTGCGCTGCGCGCGGTTACTGGTGATGCCTAAACGGGCATATCACAAGACGACGCACAGCCATCATCGTTTTTATCGCCATCCCAACCTGCTAAAAGCGGGAGACAATCAAGTAATAGCCAGCCGTCCGGAACAGGTATGGGTGGCGGATATCACCTACCTGCCGCTGAGAACGGGGACGGCGTATGTCAGCCTGGTAACGGATGCCTGGTCGAGAAAAATCGTGGGATATCACGTGCATGACAGTCTGCATACCCGGCATGTCGCCTGCGCGTTCAAAATGGCACTGGCCGGCAGACGCACGGCGTTGCCGTTGGTGCATCATTCGGACAGGGGTATCCAGTACTGCTCGCAGGAATATCAGGCGTTACATCAGCAGTATGGCGTCATCTGCTCGATGACGGACGGGTATGACTGTTATCAGAACGCGCTGGCGGAACGGATAAACGGGATACTCAAAACGGAATACCTGCTCGGCAGGCCAGAAGATATCGCGCAGGCAAGAAAGATGGTCAGGGAATCGGTGAACCTCTACAACACGCGGCGGCCGCACTTGTCGCTGAAATACAAAACGCCCGATGAGGTTCATCGGGCGTTATCCGGCTGAAAAGTGTCAACCTATATCAGGACTAGTCAGGTAACGCTACCGAATTACAGCTTCGGGCCGGCGCTAACCAGCGCGGCGCCCGCAGGCGTGTCGGTGTATTTGTCGAAGTTGGTGATGAAGCGCTCGGCCAGATCCTGCGCTTTTTCCTGCCACTGCTCGAGGCTGGCGTAGGTATTGCGCGGATCGAGGATCTCTGGGTTCACGCCCGGCAGCGCGGTCGGCATCGCCAGATCGAAGATTGGCAGGGTAACGGTTTCCGCCTTGTCGATTTCACCGCTCAGGATGGCGTCGATGATGCCGCGTGTATCTTTGATCGAGATGCGTTTGCCGGTGCCGTTCCAGCCGGTGTTGACCAGGTAAGCCTGGGCGCCGGCGGCCTGCATGCGTTTCACCAACACTTCGGCGTACTGCGTCGGGTGCAGTGACAGGAACGCGGCGCCGAAGCAGGCGGAGAAGGTTGGCGTTGGCTCGGTTACGCCGCGTTCGGTGCCGGCCAATTTGGCGGTGAAACCGGACAGGAAGTGATACTGAGTCTGGTTGGCGGTCAGACGTGATACCGGCGGCAACACGCCGAAGGCGTCGGCGGTCAGGAAGATCACTTTGGTGGCGTGACCCGCTTTGGACACCGGCTTGACGATGTTTTGGATATGGTAGATCGGGTAAGAAACGCGGGTGTTCTCGGTTTTCGAACCGTCGTTGAAGTCGATGCTGCCGTCGGCCAGCACGGTGACGTTTTCCAGCAGCGCGTCGCGTTTGATGGCGTGATAGATGTCCGGCTCGGCTTCTTCAGAGAGCTTGATGGTCTTGGCGTAGCAGCCGCCTTCGAAGTTAAACACGCCGTCGTCGTCCCAGCCGTGCTCGTCATCGCCGATCAGCTGACGCTTAGGATCGGTGGAAAGGGTGGTCTTGCCGGTACCGGACAGGCCGAAGAACACCGCCACGTCGCCTTTCTCGCCCACGTTGGCCGAGCAGTGCATCGAAGCGATGCCTTTCAGCGGCAGCAGGTAGTTCATCATCGAGAACATGCCTTTCTTCATTTCGCCGCCGTACCAGGTGCCGCCGATCAGCTGCATGCGCTCGGTCAGGTTGAAGGCGACGAAGTTCTCCGAGTTCAGGCCTTGTTGCTGCCAGTTCGGGTTGGTGCATTTGGCGCCGTTCATCACCACGAAGTCCGGCTCGAAGTCAGCCAGCTCGTCGTCGCTCGGGCGGATGAACATGTTTTTCACGAAGTGCGCCTGCCAGGCCACCTCGGTGATGAAACGCACTTTCAGGCGCGAGTCAGCGTTGGCGCCGCAGAAGGTATCCACCACGAACAGACGTTTGCCGGAAAGCTGCTCGGTGACCAGGTGTTTCAGATCGGCCCACACTTCCGGGCTGAGAGGTTTGTTGTCGTTTTTGCCTTTGCCCTGATCGGCCCACCACACGGTATCGCGGGTGATGTCGTCGCGGACGATGTATTTGTCTTTCGGCGAACGGCCGGTGAAGATGCCGGTATCGACGGAGACGGCACCCAGCTTGGTGACTACCCCACGCTCAAAACCTTCCAGAGATGGGTCTGTTTCTTCCTTAAACAGCAGTTCATAGCTCGGGTTGTGAACGATTTCGCTAACGTCGTGAATGCCGTAAGCGGCCAGATCCTGAGGGGTTATACCTTTAACGCGCATGTTACTACTCCTTGGTCACAGAATTTCTGGCGGCAATTGTAGGGATCTAACGGTGAGTAACCGCGATGGGTATCAAATATTTAACGTTTTAGGCGGCATTTCGTTACGATCTGAGAGATAGCACACGGAAAAAAGCAAACGTGCAAACGGCGGGCGTTGGCGGGCGCCGGGGGCGCCCGCCGAAAAGGTGTTACTTAGTGCAACTGGTCGCTTTCACTGGTGTTACCCGCATACAACGCGGCAACATCAACCGGGTCAAAGACATAGTGGCTGCCACAGTAGTCGCAGTGCATGTCGATATTACCGTCCTGCTCCAGCATGTCCGCCACTTCATCGGTCGGCAGGGTCATCAGCGCGTCGGCGCAACGCTGGCGCGAACAGGTGCAACGGAACTGCACGTCCTGCGGTTCGTACAAGGTGACCTCTTCCTGATGGTACAGGCGGTACAACACTTCGTTGGCCGGCAGGCCGAACAGCTCTTCGCTTTTGACCGTGTTGGTCAGTTGCACCAGATGATCGAAATCATCGAGGTTGCCGTCCTGCGCCGGCAGCACCTGCAGCAGCATACCGGCCGCTGCGGCATTGCCTTCCACTTCGCCGGTGCGGATGAACAGGCGGGTTGGCAGCTGCTCGGACTGGCGGAAGTAGGCTTCCAGGCATTCTGCCAGGGTTTCACCTTCCAGGCCGACCACGCCCTGATAGCGCTCGCCTTCCGTCGGGGAAATGGTGATGACCATGACGCCGTTGCCGATCATCTGATGCAGGGTGCTGTCGTCGGCGATAGGCGCCTGGGTGCGCGCAACGCCACGCATCTCCTGGCGGTTGTTGCCGTTGATCACCGCCAGCTTCAGCGGGCCGTCGCCCTGCAGCTGCACGGTGATGTCGCCGTCGAACTTCAGGGTTGCGGTCAACAGACTGGTGGCGACCAGCAGCTCGCCCAGCAGTTTTTGCACCGGTGCCGGGTAATCGTGGTTGTTCAGGATCTGCTGATAGGTTTCGCTGACGGTAACCAGCTCGCCGCGCACCGCGTAGTTTTCAAACAGGTAACGGTGCAATTGGTCATGGTTGGACATAATCTTCTCTCATTACGGTGAGGGGTTATTCCGACTCACCAAATTTAAATTTCATCAGGTCGCGCCGCTCCTTTTTGTCCGGACGACGGTCCGGATGCGGCATGGTCAACGCGTTCATCTTGCGCGCCAGCGCCATTTTTTCGCGATTGGCGATGCTGGCTTCGGTTTCCTGATACATTTGCTGCGCCTCGTTGGCGCCGCGGCGTTGGCTGGTCAGCGCCAGCACGATCACCGTACGTTCTTCGTTGCCCTGCCGCAGTTTGAGCTCGGCGTTGAGTTCGACAATCTTGCTCGGCTTGCCGCGCTGGCCGTTGTAATGCACCTTACCGCCGTCGATCATTTCGCGCGCCAGCGCGCGAGTCTTATAGAAGCGTGCGGCCCACAGCCACTTATCCAGCCGGACCGCGTCGTCGCGCGTCGCTTTTTCCTTCATGCTTCCCCCTTGGCCAGCGCCGGTATCAGCAGACGGTAGTCGCGCATCGACGGATGGCGCTGGAAGCTTTTTTCCGCCGTGCTGGAGTCCGGGTTTTGCACGCCCAGGCAGTAACGAATGCCGAAAGTGCGCGCCGCGTCGAGGATAGGCTCGCCGTCGTCGACGAACAGCGTGCGCTGCGGGTTGAATCCGGTGTGCTGCTGCACCGCTTGCCACAGACGCTGATCTTCTTTCGGATAACCAAATGTGTGGGTGGAAAACAATAAATCAAGGTGCCGATCGAGGCCGGTATGCTCGATTTTCACCGCCAGGCTGTGAGGATGGGCGTTGGTCAGCAAAATGGTTTGCAGACCGGCGTCGCGCAGCGCCCGTAAAAACGGCTCGGTGTCTTCGCGCAGCCGCGCGCGGCTACCGACTTCGCTGGTCATGCGGTAGATGTCCAGATCCAACCGCTCGCTCCAGTAATCGAAGCAATACCAGTTCATGGTGTGCTGCACCGCCTGATATTCCCGTTCAATGATATGACGGGCTTCGTCGAACGGAATGGCGCGCCTTTCGCTCAGCGCTTGCGGCACCAGGCTGAGCCAGAAGTGGCTGTCGAACTCCAGATCCAGCAAGGTGCCGTCCATATCCAGCAGCACGGTATCGATCTGCGGCCAATCAAACTCGGGAACCATAAAAACTCCATGGGCGGACCGACGGGCGGTCCGCAGATGAGAATAATAGCGTTAGCGTAGCATAAGCAGATGACAGGGCGGAGACCCCCGGCGTCAGGTTCAGGCCATCGGCCGCATTGACATCGGATTGAGCTGCGGATTGAAGCAGCTGTCGTAGTAACGCTGGATATCGGCGACGCGGTGCTGATTGATGCGCCGACGCTGTACCAGCCGCCAGGCGTTATAGCCCAGGCTGACGACCACCGCCAGCAACAGCAGGCTGGTACCGAGGTAGCGCCACAGGGTGATCATGTCCGGTTCGCTGTGCAGCGCCACGTGGCGGGTGCCGTTGGCATCGACGCTGAGGCTGGTGATCACCCCCTGCGCCTGGAATGGGGTATGCAGCAGCAGAGTGGAAAGGCGCTGCAACTCATTCCACTGGTCAAGAGCGTTGTATTCGCTCTGCGGCGCTGAGGATTGCGGATGGCTGACCAACTGTCGACCTTCATCGCTGCGGATCAGGAAGCCGCCCGGCGGCGGGCTGTTGAGCGCCGCGGCGGCCAGACGCGTTTCATTGAAGATGAACGACGACGTGGCCACTTTGGTCAGGCTTTCCAGCGACTCGGCGCTTACCGGGCGCAGCAGGACGTTGACGCCTTGCAGCGCGCCTGATCTGGCGCGTTTCACCAGGCCGCTCCAGTTTTTGGCGTTGCCCAGGTTGACCAGCGCGTTTTTCAGCCGCACACAGTCGTTTTCTGCCTGGCATAAATCCTGTGTTTTCAAAACGATATCAGAAAAGTCATCCAACAGGATCATGCCGGATTTCTCGATGGCGCTGGCCAGCTGCGGGTTGATCTTCTGATCGGTACCGCTCGGATGCAGCTGGCTGTTGACCGTGGCCAGCAGGGCCGTCGCTTTGTCTATGACTTCTGATTCCGGCTGCGGCAGCGGGGCGGCGTTGTTCCAGTAAATGCCGGAGCAATCGAACGGCGCAAAATTGACGGCGCCGCCACCGTTGGCCGGCGGCGGCACATAGCACATGCCGCTGCCGCGCACCTTCAGGGTGTCGCCGATGCGCAGCGGCGTAGCTTCCAGCGCCTGTACGCTGGTCACTTCCACTTTTTGCGCGCCTTGCAGCCAGGCCATGCTGAGGGTCAGCGGCAGATTAAGCGGGATATAGATCAGCAACAACAGCAGTACCAGTGCCGAACTGGCGACCAGCACCGCGTTGCGGCCCCACTGCTGCAGCGGAAAATTCTTCACTTCGTCATGCAGCGAGAGGAAACGGCCCTGGCGCACCACCTGCCGATTGAGGTAGACGTCCACATCGGTGGTCTTGCCCAAGTCTTGCGTCAGGTACGGCTGCCAGTGCGGCGGGTAGATAAGATCGATGATGCCGAGTGAAATGTTGCTGATCTGTCCCTGGCCGGATTCGCCGAACAGTCCCCAGCGCTTCGGCGTGCCGCGCAGGCAGTGGATCTCTTTCAGCTCGCGTGACGCCGGACGGCGGAACAGGTTCCAGCATCCCCAGGCGATCATCAGCACCGCCACGAAAATCATCCACGGGATCACCAGCACCGGGCTGATCAGGCTGAAGAACAGCAGCAGCAGCGCGGCGGAGATGATGACGGCTTCACGGATGCCGTTCGGCCGGTTCAGCGCATGCTCTTCCGGCGTTTCCTTACGAATGTTCACCAGCTCGACATGTTCGCTCTCTTCCTTGCGGATGGAAGCGTTTTTGGTCGGCGCGGCGGTCACCACCGGCGGCTGCGGCCGGTCGTGAATATGATCTTTCAGCGAGTGCCCGTTGAGCGAAATCACCAGCGGCAGCGTCTGGGTTCGGATCACTTCCACATGGTTGTCGGCGGTGATGTAGGGTTCCCAAAACGGCGGCAGATGTACCTCTTCGGCATCGAGGTAATAGCGCCATTTATTGGGATCGTCGCTGGCCAGACCGTAGCGGGTGATGGCGTGCGTGACGGGATAAACGTTATCGCTTTGCGGGGTGAGCGCCAGTTTGGCTGCGGGCAGCGTAGCGCCGCCGCCGGGCAACAGTTTGTTGCTCAGCTTGTTTTGCTGATTGAGGTAGAACTCGACCGCGGCGCGCTCTTCATCGGTCAGCTTGCGGTGGGCAGGCTTGATAAACGGCAACGCGTGCGCCAGCGCCGACGGGTTGCGGGCCTTGAACCACAGGTACAGGCCGGCGGCAATCAGGCAGACAAGCACTAAGGCCAATATCAACACTATTGTGCTCATGCAATCCCCATCTCACACCCGTGAATTTCGCCAACCTGATGAAAAGCTGAATATTATACGGAGTAAACCGCCAGGAGGCACCCAGAACTAATGAGGGAACAAACAGATTCTCGCTCTGGATCTCATTCCTTCATGACGCAAGGCCATTTTATCACTGATTCTTGCCTGCGTGATACTAGCAACCGGCCTCTGCCGTCGATATCGGCATTATCCTATTTTCATGCGTGCTGTTTGCTGAATCAGTACGGAAAATCGCCCGCTGCTGGCTACGCTTGTTAAAAGAAAGTAAATTACTGTTCATGCTCGTTGCGGCGGAGCTTGCCCTTAACGCACAATGTGATCAGGATCGAATTTGGTCAGCATTTGAGCGCCAACGAGCCGTGCGTTACGCCAATCATTATTTCGGTTGCCCCGTCCACGCCTGGGTAACCTCTTTGAGGCAATCATGGATAAACACCTGCAAAAACCTAAAATTCTGAAAGTGGAAACGGTCGCGCGTTCGCGTTTGTTCAACGTCGAGTCGGTCGATTTGGAATTCAGCAACGGGGTTCGGCGGGTGTATGAGCGCATGCGGCCTTCGGATCGTGAAGCGGTGATGATCGTGCCGGTGATTGGCGATGACCTGCTGCTGATCCGCGAATATGCGGTGGGCACTGAATCCTATGAGCTGGGTTTCCCGAAAGGGTTGATCGATCCCGGAGAGGGCGTGCTGGAAGCGGCCAACCGCGAGCTGATGGAAGAGGTGGGATACGGCGCGAAGCGCTTTGATTTTCTCAGTAAGCTGACGATGGCGCCATCCTACTTTTCCAGCAAAATGAATATCGTGCTGGCCCACGATCTCTACCCGCAGAGCCTGGAAGGGGATGAACCGGAGCCCTTGCCGCAGGTGCGCTGGCCGATCGCCAACATGATGGCGTTGCTGGCGGAACCGGATTTCCGTGAGGCGCGCAACGTCAGCGCGCTGTTTCTCTCCGAGGCGTTTTTGCGCGCGTCGCGCTGATACGCTTCGCGCCGAATAAAAAAAGGGCCAGATTTCTCTGGCCCTTTTCGATCAGAACAGCTCGTGGCTTTCACCGCCCGGATCGGTCAATGTGGTGCCGGTATCGCGCGATGGGTAGTCCGTCGGCTGCGTCCCTTCGATAAAGTACTCGGAACGGCTGCCGCCGCCACCGCCGGAGAGCTTGCCGCTGCTTTTGTCGATGGTGACGCTGATGATGCCTGGCGGCGGCGTGACTTTCTGCTCCGGAATGCCTTCCAGCGCGGTCTTCATGAAGTCGTCCCACGCCGGCTGGGCGCTCTTGGCTCCGCCTTCACCGCCGGAAATCTGATCCGGGATAGCGCCGGATACCGTCGAACGGCCCAGATCGCGGCGGTGATCGTCGAAACCGATCCACACCGACGTCACGGTATCCGGGCCATAGCCGGAGAACCAGGCGTCTTTGGAACTGTTGGTGGTACCGGTTTTGCCGCCGATATCATGACGTTTCAGATCGCGCCCGGCACGCCAGGCAGTGCCCATCCAACCCGGTTCGCCGAAGATGTTGCTGTTCAGCGCGTCGTGGATCAGGAAGGCCAGCGGCGTGCTGATCACGTGCGGCGCATACTGTTGGTCACCGTCCTGCTGCACCTGAGCCGGGGTAACCTGCTCCAGCTGCGGCATCGGCACCGTGCTGTTGCTGCCTTCCTGCGAGGTGGCGACGTTTTCGATGTTGTCGTCGGACAGCACCGCCGAACGGTGGGTGTCGCCGTAGATCACCGGCAGGTTGCAGCTGCTGCACACCACTTTCGGTTTAGCTTCGAACACCGTATTGCCGTTGTCGTCTTCAATCTTGGTGATGAAGTACGGGTCAACCAGGTAACCGCCGTTCGCCAGCACCGCGTAGCCGCGTACCAGCTGCATCGGGGTGAAGGAGGCGGAACCTAGCGCCAGCGATTCGGTATGCACGATGTTCTGTGCCGGGAAGCCGAAGCGCTGCAGATATTCCGCCGCGTAGTCGACGCCCATCGCACGCATTGCGCGCACCATCACCACGTTCTTCGATTGCCCCAGCCCCTGCCGCAGGCGAATCGGGCCGTCGTAGGTCGGCGGTGAGTTCTTCGGCCGCCAGTCGGTGCCGGCGCCGGCATCCCAGCGGGTGATCGGCAAATCGTTCAGGATGGTGGCCAGCGTCAGGCCTTTATCCATCGCGGCGGTGTACAGGAACGGTTTGATGTTTGACCCCACCTGACGCAGGGCCTGCGTCACGCGGTTGAACTTGCTCTGGTTGAAGTCGAAGCCGCCGACCAGCGCTTTCACCGCGCCGTCGTTCGGGTTGATCGAGACCAGCGCCGAGTTGACGTCCGGCACCTGCGACAGCCACCAGGCGTCGTTCACTTTACGCACCCATACCTGCTGACCTGTCTGCACCACGTCAGTGACGCGTTTCGGCGTTGGGCCTTGCTGAGTGTCTGAACGGTACGGCCGCGCCCAGCGCATGGTGGCCATCGGCAGGGCAATGCTGCTGCCATCGGCCAGCATCGCCGTCGCTTCCTGCGGGTTAGCAGCGGTGATGACCGCCGGCGCCAGTGGGCCGTAGCTCGGCAAGTTTTTCAGCGAGTCGACAATCTGTTTGCGATCCCAGGCCGCTTCGCCGACTTTCCACAACACGTTGGATGGGCCGCGGTAGCCGTGGCGCATGTCATAGGCCAGCACGTTGTTGCGTACCGACTCCTGCGCCGCCAGCTGCAGCCGTTTGGTGACGGTGGTGTAAACCTTGTAACCGTCGGTATAGGCGTTTTCACCGTAGCGCTTGATCATCTCCTGACGCACCATCTCGGAGAGATACGGCGCGGAGAAGCTGATTTCCGGCGCATGGTAGTTGGCGACCAGATCTTCGGCGCGCGCCTGATCGTACTGCGCCTGCGTGATGTAATGCTCGTCCAGCATGCGCGACAGCACCACGTTGCGGCGGGCAACGGCGCGATCGTGCGAATAGAGCGGGTTGAAGGTAGACGGGGCTTTCGGCAGGCCGGCGATGGTCGCCATCTCGCTCAGGGTGAGCTGGCTGACGTCTTTGCCGAAATAGACCTGTGCGGCGGCGCCCACGCCGTAGGCGCGGTAACCCAGATAGATCTTGTTCAGATACAGCTCAAGGATTTCATCCTTGGTGAGCATCTGCTCGATGCGTACCGCCAGGAAAGCTTCCTTGATTTTACGCATCAGGGTGCGTTCCGGGCTTAAGAAGAAGTTACGCGCCAGCTGTTGGGTAATGGTACTGGCCCCCTGCGAAGCGTGGCCGGAGACCAGCGCGATTGAGGCGGCGCGGAAGATGCCGACCGGATCGACGCCATGGTGATCATAGAAGCGGCTGTCTTCGGTGGCGATAAATGCGTGCACCATCACCGGCGGAATTTGTTCCAGTTTCAGCGGAATGCGGCGCTTCTCACCGTATTGGGCGATCAGTTCGCCATCGGCGCTGTAAACCTGCATCGGTATCTGCAGCCGTACGTCTTTCAGCGTTGCGACGTCGGGCAGCTGCGGCTCGACATATTTGTACAAGCCGAAAATCGAGGCTGCTCCCAGCACGATGCAACATACTGCAAGGATTAGTAAATACTTTACGAACTTCACCTGAGATTTCCCATTTCTAAGTCATTTGGGCAGTTTATAAACAACCGCGCGGTAGTATAAAGGCAAGCCTGCGACATGGATATGTTCTTTTATCATCTGATGTTATGGAGGCTTGCGAAACATGTTCCCTCAAGCATGGCAGGTGGGGCTGGATATACAAATCGACTGCGTGCGCGCGGTGGCGGCCCAACGCCGCCGCAATGGCTGGCAGTTGCGCCACTGGTGGCAGCAGGCGCTGCCGCAGGCGGTTTTACGCGATGGCTGCCTGGAACCTTCCGAATTCCTGATCCGGGCGCTGCGGCAATGGCGCGTTCAACTGCCGCGACATATTTCCTTACGCATTGCTCTGCCGGCGCAGCGCGTGTTGCAGCAGCGCATGGCGCAGCCGGACGCGCGGCTGCGCGAGCCGGAACGCAGCGACTATATCGGTGGCCACGGTTTGAAGCAGTTTCCGCTCGATGGCCAGACGCTGGCGCTCGACTATCGCACCGCGCCGGCGGATGAGGCGGCGCTGTTGCTGACCGCCGCGCGGCGGCAGGAGCTGCAGCAGTGGCTGCATTGTTTGCGTCAGGCTGGCCTGCATCCGCAAGCGGTCGATATCACCCCTTGTGCGCTGCGGATGATGGCGACGGCGGCAGGCGTACCGCCCGCTGCGGGGCTGATGCACCGTCTCGAACGAGAATGGCTGTGGGTGGCGCCGGCTGACGGCGCGTTCGCCTTTGGTCTGGCGCCGGGCGACGATGACGCGCAGGCGCTGCGGGCGCTGCAAGCCCAGATGCCGGCGGGCGACGATCGGCCGGTCTATGCCGGCAGCGTGCTGGCAGGTGCCTTGCCCACCGGTTGCCTTGCCTGGTCGCCGCTCAGCGCCTTCACGCAGTTGCGCCCACCGTTGCCTGCGCATCCTGCGGCGTTCGCATTGGCCGGTGGTCTGGCGCTGCGCGAGGAGGATCGCTGATGTATCAGGTCAACTTTCTGCCCTGGCGACAGCGCCGCGATCGGCGGCGCGGCTGTTTCTGGCTGGGTGCGCTGCTGTTGCAGGTAACGCTACTGCTGCTGGCGCTGTTTCTGGTTGCCGGCCAACTGCGTCACCAACAGGCGCAGCGGCAGGCGCGGCTAACGATGCTGGGTGAAGAGCTGGCGGCCTTGACGTTGCTCGCCCATCAGCAGCAGCAAGAGCGGGCGCAGCGAGCGCTGCACAGCGCCCGCGCCGAACGGCAGGCGCGCAACGGCCAACATAACCGGCGTTATTTGCAGTTGCTTCAGCAATTGTCCTTCAGCATTCCTCCACCGCTGTGGCTCACGGAGCTGGACAGCGATGCGACGAACGGTCTGCGGCTGCGTGGATTGAGCCGCTCTCCTGCGGCCATCACGCAGTTCGAACGGCGGCTGGCGGGGATGCCTGCGTTGCCACGGCTGCGTTTGGCTGAGGTAACGCAACGGGACGACGGTCTGTATTCCTTTCATCTGGCGGCGCAGTGGGGGCGTGATGGATAGCCGTTTGTCATCCGGGCTGCGCTTTTGGCTGAACTTGCCGGGCTGGCTATTGCTGGTGGCGCAAGGGCTGGGCAGCGTTACATTGGCTCTATTGGGCGGAGGTTGGCTGCTGCAAGACGAATGGCGTCAGCGGGAAAACGCGGCGGAGCGGCAACAGCGCCTGTTGCAACAGATTTCCATGGTACAGCACCAACTGGACGAGGCGCCGGAAGCCCCTATGCCGCCAACGCCGATCGGTCCGACCACCGCCGGCGATCTGGCGAACGTGCTGCAACAAGCGGGGGGCGCCTTGTTGCGCTGGCAGCGGCAGGAAAAACCGCTGCGGCAAACGCTGAGTTTGCGCATTGATTATGCCGGTTTGTTGGCGCTGTTGGAGGCGCTGCCCGCCGATTTGCGTCTCGAACAATTGAGCGTGGAAACGGCGCCGCAGGGCATGACGGCGCGGTTGGTGTTGCAGGATGCCGCCGAGGAGCAGGCCGATGAGTAAAAGACCGGGCCGTTGGTGGTGGCTGCTATGGCCGTGGGCCTTGTGTGCAGAACCGCGCGATCCGTTTGCGCCGCCTCCGCTGCCTGTTTGTGCCCATCAGGAGGCATCGCCGGCGGGTTGGCGACTGAAAGGCGTCATCGGGCAACCGCCGCTGCGCTATGGCTGGGTGGTGACGCCGGCAGGGCAGTGGTTGCGCCTGCGGCCGCAGCAGTGGGTGCTGGACGAGCGTTGGCAGGTGGCGCAGGTGCGGGCGCGCAGCCTGACGTTAACGGCGCTGGCGGCCGAACCGGATTGTCCGGCGAGCCAGGGCGACATCTCGCTCATGATGGACAACAACAAGGATGGCAAACCATGAAAGGACTCGCTGGATTGGGCGTGGCGTTGTGGTGTCTGTCGCTCGGCATCGTCCAGGCGCAGGATAAACAGCAGGTTTCCCTGGAGTTCCAGGATGCGCCAGTGACGGTCATCCTGCAGGCGCTGGCGGATTATCGGCAGATGAACCTGATCGTCGCGCCCGGCGTAAGCGGCAACCTGACGCTGCGGCTGGAGAATGTGCCCTGGCCTCAGGCGCTGGCGCTGACCCTGCGTATGGGCAAGCTGACGATGACGCGGGAGGGGAGCGTGATGCTGGTCGCCCCGGAGCCGGACGCGCAGGAAAAAAAACAGCAGCGAGAAGCGCTGGCGCAGCGGCAGCCTTTGCACAGCCTGACCCTGACGTTACAAAACGGCGATGCGGCGGAGATTGCCGAAAGCCTCAATGCTCAACGCGGCGCCTTGCTCAGCGAGCGTGGCAGCGTGCTGGCGGATAAGCGCACCAATACGCTGTTACTGCGCGACACGGCGCCAATCCTGGCGCAGTTGAAAAAAAGGGTGACGGAAATGGACGCGCCGCTGGCACAGGTGCAGCTGGCGGCGCATATCGTGACCATCAACAGCGAAAGCCTGCGTGAACTTGGCGTGCGTTGGGGATTGGCGGCCGACGAAAAACCGACGCGGCCGCTGCGGCCGGGCAATCTCGGCGTTAATCTGCCGTTGGAGCGCAGCGCGGTGAGCGCCGGTTTCCATTTGGCGCGCATCAGCGGGCGTTTGTTGAGCCTCGAGCTGACGGCGCTGGAGCAGGAGAATCAGGTGGAGATCATCGCCAGCCCGCGTTTGCTGACGGCGCACCTGCAAACCGCCAGCATCAAACAGGGGACGGAGATCCCTTATGAAGTGTCGAGCGGCGCCAGCGGTGCGACCGCGATTGAGTTCAAAGAGGCGGTGCTGGGCATGGAGGTGACGCCGAAAGTGTTGCCGGACGGGCGCATCACGCTGACGTTGCACATCAGCCAAAATATGCCGGGGCGCGCCATCAGCCGCGGGGCGGGGGAGGCATTGACCATCGATAAACAGGAGATTAAGACGCAGATCACGGTGAAAAGCGGTGAAACCCTGGTGCTCGGCGGTATTTTTCAACGGCATAGCGGCAAGACGGCGGACAAGGTGCCGGGATTGGGAGATGCGCCACTGCTGGGGGGCTTGTTCCGGCAAAGTGGCGTACAACAGAAAAAACGCGAGCTGGTGATCTTCATTACGCCGACCTTGATTAAGGGATAAGCGGCTGCCTGTCGGCTGGGCGGCAAATCTCCTAAAGTTGATGAGCAGATACACTTTTTTATCCCCTTGGGGGGATCTGCGTTTGACGCTGCGGCCGATTTAGCTTACAAGGGTTACCGAATTGAGCACCGAGGTTTTTTGTTAGCGTCAAGACGCCGTTAAAAACATATGGTTTCCCTCCCGCGGCGTGGATTGCGATTTATTCGGTTGCCAAACTACCAAGAGTGTTGAGATAATTTTTCGTCTGATCTCGCACTATCGCTCATGAGGTTTCAGTTTAGGTCCCGCCGCTGATTTGATTGGCGGGGCGGGTTAACATTAACGAATTGTCTTAGTAATACCGAAAAACATGGCAGAGAAACGCAATATCTTTCTGGTTGGGCCTATGGGTGCCGGCAAAAGCACTATTGGCCGTCAGTTAGCTCAGCAACTCAATATGGAGTTCTTCGACTCCGATCAAGAAATTGAGCGACGTACCGGAGCTGACGTGGGCTGGGTATTCGACGTGGAAGGGGAAGAAGGTTTCCGCGATCGTGAAGAAAAAGTCATTAATGAACTGACGGAAAAACAAGGGATTGTGTTGGCGACCGGCGGCGGTTCGGTGAAGTCGCGCGAAACGCGCAACCGTCTGTCCGCGCGCGGCGTGGTGGTCTATCTGGAAACCACGATCGAGAAGCAGCTGGCTCGCACTCAGCGTGATAAAAAACGCCCGCTGCTGCAGGTTGATTCTCCGCCGCGTGAAGTGCTGGAAGCCTTGGCGAAAGAACGTAATCCGTTGTATGAAGAGATTGCCGATGTCACCATCCGCACCGACGATCAGAGCGCTAAAGTGGTTGCTAACCAGATCATCAACATGCTGGAAAGTAACTGATTGCCAATTTTCGCGTTCGCCGTCGGCCAATGCGAAAAACTGATTTGTGTTCCCCGCTGTTGCGGGGATCAACCACCGCCGCACCATACAGAGAACTGAGCGCGACATGGAGAGAATTACTGTAACGCTTGGGGAGCGCAGCTACCCGATTACCATTGCCGCCGGATTGTTTAACGATCCGGCTTCTTTTATGCCGTTAAAGGCGGGTGAGCAAGCGATGTTGGTCACCAACCAGACCCTGGCGCCGCTCTATCTCGAGCGTGTCCGGCAGGTGCTGGAGCAGAGCGGCGTCGTGGTGGATCAGGTAATTCTTCCCGATGGTGAGCAGTACAAATCTCTGGCGGTGTTGGAGCAGGTGTTTTCGGCGCTGCTCGAAAAACCGCACGGTCGCGATACCACGCTGATCGCCCTCGGTGGCGGCGTTGTCGGCGATCTGACCGGTTTTGCCGCCGCGTGTTACCAACGCGGCGTGCGCTTCATTCAGGTTCCCACCACGCTGTTGTCGCAGGTGGACTCCTCCGTAGGCGGCAAGACCGCCGTCAACCACCCGCTCGGCAAAAACATGATCGGCGCTTTCTATCAACCCGCTTCGGTGGTGGTTGATCTGGATTGCCTGAAAACGTTGCCGACGCGTGAACTCTCTTCCGGCCTGGCCGAAGTCATCAAATACGGGATCATCCTCGATCGCGAGTTCTTCGTCTGGTTGGAAAATAACATCGATGCGCTGATGGCGTTGGATATGCAGGCGTTGGCCTACTGTATCCGCCGCTGCTGCGAACTGAAGGCCGAGGTGGTGGCCGCCGACGAACGCGAAAGCGGTCTGCGCGCCCTGCTAAATCTGGGCCATACTTACGGTCATGCTATCGAAGCCGAGATGGGCTACGGCGTGTGGCTGCACGGTGAAGCGGTGGCTGCAGGCATGGTGATGGCGGCGGAAACCGCGCACCGTCTCGGCCAGTTCTCTGTTGAAGACATCGAACGTATCAAAGCGCTGCTGCTGCGCGCCGGCTTGCCGGTCTGCGGGCCGCAGGAAATGACGCCGGAATCCTATCTGCCGCACATGTTGCGTGACAAGAAAGTGCTGGCGGGTGAACTGCGTCTGGTGCTGCCGACCATGATCGGTGCGGCGGAAGTGCGCGGCGGCGTAGGGCATGAGCTGGTGCTGGCGTCGATCGCCGCCTGCTTGCCTGAGCAGCAGCGTAATTAAATCGGACTAAGTAACAGTGGCTTAGCCGCCATTTGCATCTATATTAATACAGTGAGCAGAGCACGACGGGTGTCGCTTTGCCATCATCGGGTTAATCTGCCCGTGCCACGGTAGGTCTACGGTGGTGGGCTTTTGCCTCTAGTTGGAGGGTTTCAGATGGACGAGTTTAAACCGGAAGACGATCTCAGACCTGATAGCAGCGATCGTCGTCCTACGCGTTCGCGCAAGCCGGCCGCCGCGCCGCGCTTCGCCGTTTCGCGCCAGCATTTGATGATTGGCATCGGCATTTTGGTGCTGTTGCTGCTGATTATCGGCATCGGTTCCGCCCTGAAGGCGCCAACCAAACATGAAGCGGCTCAGGAGAGCGGCGCGCAAAACGGCGCGGCCCGCGATATCAACCTGTCCGGTTCTTCGTCGCTGACCACCGCCAATAACGGCGTGCCGGGCGGCACGACGGATACCCACGATAACAACGGCGTGAGCGCGACTCAGCCGCAGCAACCGCAGAACGTCAGCGTTCCGCCGATCTCCGGCACACCGACCGAAGCGCAAACGCAGCCTCAGCAGGGCGGCGCGCAGCAGCGCGTCGATTTGCCGGGCAACATGGCGGATGCGCTGTCGCAGCAGCAGGGGCAGGTGGATGCCGCGACTCAAGGCATGACCGGCGCAGCGTCGACGCTGCCGACCGCACCGGCGACGGTGATGAGCGGCGCCGCGGCGCGCGAAGCGACGCGTCCTGTGCAGGGCACCGCACCGCAACAGCATAAAACGCCGGCGAAAACCGCCGCCACCAAACCGACCGCGACGCAGCATAAATCACCGACCACGGTGTATACGCCGCCGGCCAAGCCGTCTTCCACCGCGAAAGCGGGAGCGGTCGCCAGCAGCGGCAGTTCACTGCAGTCTGCGCCGGGCAGCCACTATACCTTGCAGCTGAGCAGCGCTTCGCGTTCCGACACGCTGAACGCCTACGCCAAACAGCAGAAGCTGCAGAACTACCTGGTGTACGCCACCAAGCGTGACGGCAAACCGTGGTACGTGCTGGTGAGCGGCAACTATGCGTCTTCTGCGGAAGCGAAGCGCGCCATTGCTTCGTTGCCGGCGGATGTGCAGGCGAAAAAACCGTGGGTCCGACCTGTACACCAAGTGCAGCAAGATCTTAAAAAATAAATCATTTAAATTTGTGCGCTGATGTGCTGTCTGAAACAGAGTACAATCCGCCGCTCTGAATTGTATAAGTAGCTAATTGACGGCATGAAGAAAAACCGCGCTTTTTTAAAATGGGCTGGTGGAAAATACCCGCTGGTAGATGAGATTCGTCGCCATCTGCCGGCGGGAGACTGCTTAATCGAGCCCTTCGTGGGTGCGGGATCCGTCTTTCTGAATACGGATTACGACGCCTACATTCTCGCCGACATCAATAGCGATCTTATCAACCTGTATAACATCGTTAAGCTGCGCACGGATGACTTCGTGCGCGATGCCCGCACGCTTTTCGCCGATGAATTCAATAACTCGGATCAGTTTTACCTGCTGCGAGAAGAGTTCAATACTAGCACCGAGCCTTACCGCCGGGCGCTGCTGTTCCTGTACCTGAACCGTCACTGCTATAACGGCCTGTGTCGCTATAACCTGCGCGGCGAGTTCAACGTGCCGTTTGGCCGGTACAAGAAACCGTACTTCCCGGAAGAAGAGCTCTACTGGTTTGCCGAAAAATCGCGCAATGCCACTTTTGTCTGCGAGCATTACCGCGATACCATGGCGAAGGCCGTGGCCGGTGCCGTGGTGTATTGCGATCCGCCTTATGCGCCGCTGTCGGCGACGGCGAATTTCACCGCTTACCACACCAACAGCTTCAGCATCGCCGATCAGCAGAGCCTGGCGCAACTGGCGCACCAGCTCTCGGTAGAGAGCCAGGTACCGGTATTGATCTCCAATCACGATACCGAGCTGACGCGCGACTGGTACCAGAATGCTGCGCTGTATGTGGTGAAAGCGCGCCGCACAATCAGCCGAAACATTCTCGGCCGCAGCAAAGTGAACGAGCTTTTGGCGCTGTATCGCTAAGCCGGGGCACCCCGGCGCATAACAACTCGACCCTACGTTTGGAGAAGCGGATGAAAAAGTTTTTGATTGCCCCGTCCATTCTGTCGGCAGATTTTGCCCGGTTAGGTGAAGATACCGCTAACGTGCTGGCTGCAGGCGGCGACGTGGTGCACTTCGACGTGATGGATAACCACTACGTGCCCAATCTGACCATCGGTCCGATGGTGTGCGAAGCGCTGCGCAACTACGGCATTACTGCGCCGATTGACGTGCACCTGATGGTCAAGCCGGTGGACCGCATCGTGCCTGATTTCGCCAAGGCAGGCGCGTCTTATATCTCTTTCCACCCTGAAGCTTCCGAGCATGTCGATCGCACCATTCAGCTAATTAAAGAGCACGGCTGTAAAGCCGGCCTGGTGTTCAACCCGGCGACGCCGCTGAGCTACCTCGATTACGTGATGGATAAAATCGACGTGATCCTGCTGATGTCGGTCAACCCGGGCTTCGGCGGCCAATCGTTCATCCACGGTACTCTGGACAAGCTGCGCCAGGTGCGCAAATTGATCGACGACAGTGGTCGAGATATCCGCCTGGAAGTCGACGGCGGTGTGAAGGTGGATAACATCGCTGAAATCGCCGCCGCTGGCGCCGATATGTTCGTCGCCGGTTCCGCCATCTTTGGCCAGCCGGACTACCGCAAGGTGATCGACGAGATGCGCAGCGAGCTGGCGAAGGTTACCCATGGCTGATTTCGGCGCGATCCGCGCATTGGCCTTCGATCTGGACGGCACGCTGGTCGACAGCGCGCCGGGTCTGGCGGCGGCCATCGATATGGCGCTGGAAGAGACGGGCCTGCCGCAAGCGGGTGAGGAACGGGTCGGCACCTGGATCGGCAACGGCGCCGACGTGCTGGTGCAACGCGCGCTGCGCTGGGCGGAAGCGGAAGGCACGCCGGCGCAGTGCAGCCGGCTGCGTGAGCGTTTCGACCATTTCTACGCGCAGACCGTTGACAGCGGCAGCCTCCTGTTCCCGCAGGTGCAAGAGACGCTGGTCCGCCTGGCCGCACACGGTTACCCGATGGCGCTGGTGACTAACAAGCCGACGCCGTTCGTGGCGCCGCTGCTGGCATCGTTGGGCATTGGCGATTATTTCTCGCTGGTGATCGGCGGCGACGACGTGACGGAAAAGAAACCGCACCCGGCACCGCTGTACCTGGTGCTCGGCAAGCTTGGGCTGCGCGCGCATGAACTGCTGTTCGTTGGCGACTCGCGCAACGATATTCAAGCCGCACAGGGCGCCGGTTGCCCGAGCGTCGGCTTTACCTACGGTTATAACTACGGTGAATCGATCGCCCTGAGCCACCCCGATCGGGTGTTGGAGCGCTTCGCCGATTTGTTGCCCGCTCTTGGGCTGTCATCTTTAGAGAATCAGGAAATTTAAACATGAGTAAGCCCATCGTATTTAGCGGCGCGCAGCCGTCCGGCGAACTGACCATCGGCAACTACATGGGTGCGCTGCGTCAGTGGGTGCAGATGCAGGACGACTACGACTGCATCTACTGCATCGTCGATCTGCATGCCATCACCGTTCGCCAGGACGCCGAGAAGCTGCGCAAGGCCACGCTGGATACGCTGGCGCTGTACCTGGCCTGCGGTATCGATCCGGAAAAAAGCACCATCTTCGTGCAGTCGCACGTGCCTGAGCACACGCAGCTGAGCTGGGTGCTGAACTGCTACACCTATTTCGGCGAACTGAGCCGCATGACGCAGTTCAAGGACAAATCCGCGCGCTACGCCGAGAACATCAACGCCGGGTTGTTCAGCTATCCGGTGCTGATGGCGGCAGACATCCTGCTGTATCAAACCAACCAGGTGCCGGTGGGCGAAGACCAGAAACAACACTTGGAGCTGAGCCGCGACGTGGGCCAGCGTTTCAACGCGCTGTACGGCGACGTGTTCAAAGTGCCGGAGCCGTTTATTCCTAAATCCGGCGCGCGCGTGATGTCGCTGCAGGAGCCGACCAAGAAGATGTCCAAGTCGGACGACAACCGCAACAACGTGATCGGCCTGCTGGAAGATCCGAAAGCGGTGACCAAGAAGATCAAACGCGCAATGACCGACTCGGAAGAGCCGCCTGTCGTGCGTTACGACGTGGTTAACAAAGCGGGCGTCTCCAACCTGCTGGATATCCTCGCCGGTGTGACCGGCAAGAGCATTGCGCAGTTGGAAGCCGAGTTCGAAGGCCAGATGTACGGCCACCTGAAAGGCGCGGTGGCGGAAGCCGTCTCCGGCATGCTGGGTGAGCTGCAGGAGCGCTACCATCGCTTCCGCAACGATGAAGCCTACCTGCAGCAGGTGATGCGCGACGGCGCCGCCAAGGCCCGCGCACGCGCGCAGGAAACCCTGGCGAAGGTCTATCAGGCTGTCGGTTTCGTACCGCCGCAGGCATAACGCCGGCGCAAATAGAAAAAGCGGCCACAGGCCGCTTTTTTTACGTCGGTCTTACGCCATTTGCGCCAGGTTGGCAGGCGATTCTTCGCTGGCGAACCAATTGAGCTTGCTGCGCAGGCTGACCACGCTGCCGACGATGATCAGGCTGGGGCTGGCGGCCTGCAATGACAGGGAACCCAGTTGGCGGAGCTCCCCTTCGATCACCCGTTGGCGGCAAGAGGTGCCGTTTTCCACCAGTGCCACCGGCGTGGCGGCTGGCAACCCGTTAGCGATCAGCTGGCGCTGGATTTCAGCCGCTTGCGATAGCCCCATATAGAACACCAGCGTCTGTTGCCCGGCGGCCAGCGTCGCCCAATCCAATCCACCGTCGGCCTTGGCGTGGCCGGTCACCAGGCGCACGCTCTGCGCATGGTCGCGGTGGGTGAGCGGGATGCCGCTGTAGGCGGAACAGCCCGAGGCGGCGGTAATGCCCGGCACCACCGAGAACGGCACGTTGGCGTCTGCCAGCGTCTCCAGCTCTTCGCCGCCGCGGCCGAAGATAAAGGGATCGCCCCCTTTCAGGCGCACCACGCGTTTGCCTTGCTGCGCCTGCTGCAGCAGGATTTGATTGATCTGCTCCTGCGGCACGCAGTGGTGGCCGGCGCATTTGCCGACGAAGATACGCTCGGCGTCGCGGCGCACCAGCGTCATGATCTCTTCGGAGACCAGCCGGTCGTAAACCACCACGTCGGCCTGCTGGATTTGTTGCAGCCCTTTCAGCGTAAGCAGGCCGGCATCGCCCGGCCCGGCGCCCACCAGAACCACTTCACCGCGATCTGCCGGCTGTTGGCTGAACAGCTGCTCGATCTGGCGTTCAGCCAGCGCGGCGTCGTCGTTGGCCAGCGACTGCGCCAGCCGATCGTGAGCGAACAACCGTTCCCAGAAGCGCCGACGCGCGCCGAGGCTGCTGAAGCGTTGTTTTACCCGCTGGCGCAGCGAGCCGCCCAGTTGGGCCAGCTTGCCGAGGTGCTGTGGCAGCATCGCTTCCAGCTTCTCGCGCAGCAGCCGCGCCAACACCGGTGCTTTGCCGCCGGAGGACACCGCGACCATGATCGGCGAACGGTCGATAATCGACGGCATGATAAAGCTGGCGCGTTTCGGATCGTCCACCACGTTGCAGAACACCCGCTGCTGGTTGGCGCACTGATACACCCGTGCGTTGACCTCTAGCCGGTCGGTAGCGGCGATCACCAGCCATTTTTCCACCAGCAGGGCCGGGCTGAATTCGCCTTCGGCCAGCGTCAACCGGCCTTCTGCCGCCCACAGGCGGAACTGCGGGGTGAAGTCTACGGCGTTGACGGTCAGCGCCGCACCGGCGTCCAGCAGCAGGCGCGCCTTGCGTTCGGCGATCTCGCCGCCGCCGACCAGCAGGCAGGCTTTGTGTTGCAGTTGGCAGAAAATCGGCAGGTAGTCCATCGGCACTCCTCGGGGGTAATCAGTATGGGGGCGAAATGCGCCCCCGAAAACTTAGGCGGTCTGACGTACGGCGGCTTTCGCCGCCTGCGGGCGTTCGGCGCGCGGCGTGGCGTACCAATACCCCAGACCCATTAGCACCGAGCCGGACAGGATGTTGCCCAGCGTCACCCACAGCAGGTTGTGGCCGATGCCGGTGAGGGTGTAGGCCTCGCTGTGGTTGCCGAACCAGGAGAGGGCAAACAGCGTCATGTTGGCGACGGAGTGTTCGTAACCCGAGGCGATAAAGGCCAGCAGACACCACCAAATGGCGATGAACTTGGCGGCGCCTTCTACGCGGATCGCCATCCAGATCGCCAGGCAAACCAGCCAGTTGCACAGCACGCCCTTGAAGAACAGCACCTCGGCCGGCGCGGTGGTTTTTGCCAATGCGGCGCTGTGCACCAGACTGGTATCCACTGGCAGCAGGCTACCGCCGCCGTAGTAATACATCAGCGCCACCAGCACCGAGCCGAGCAGGTTGCCGAACCAGGTTTGCGGCAGCACTGCCCACATCTGGCTTTGGCGGATGGTGCCGGCCTTGACGCCGAGCGTCAGGAACATCGTATGGCCGGTGAACAGTTCGGAACCGGCGATGATCACCAGCGTCAGCGCGATGCCGAAGGTGGCGCCCATCACCAGCGGCCGCACGCTTGGGTCGGCCAGGTTGCCGAGGGTGAAGATCAGGATGATGCCGAGGCCGACGTAGGCGCCCGCCATCGCCGAGCTGATCCAGAAGCCGAGCGGGCTCTCCTTCGCCAGGCGGACGATGCGCGCCGCGTTGGCGGCGCATTTGTTTATCGTGTCGGTAAACATGTTGCCTCCCGAAAGGTTATGCCGCGACTTGCACGATGCCGTCGACCACCCGGCTGGCGAAGCTGGCGACGGAACGGCTGTCATCTTCCAGACAGTGACCGTCGTACAGGCGGAAATGCTGTTTCTTCAGCGGGCTGGCGACCCACAGTTCACCCTGATGCTCGGCGATCAGCCCGCGTGACAGCACGCTGGCCTGGGCGAACGGGTCGATATTGCTGATGGCGAACACCTGTTCGTCGGCATAGGGGCGGAACACCGCCACCTGCCGATCGCCGATCAGGGCACATACGCCGGTGCCGGGCAGAATGTCGGCGACGGGACAAACGGTAATCCACTGGCTCATGCGTGGCTCTCCTCGGTATCGATCAGGGTGACGGGAATGCGCTCGTCAGGGCGCGCCGGGCGGTGCTGGTCGCGTTCGGTCACCACCTGCACGTTCGGATCGCGCAGCGGGCTGTTGATGAAGTGGGCGAAGCGCAGCTGCGTTTCCGGATGCTCGACGGTCTCTTTCCACTCGCAGACCACCGCGTCGCGCAGGCGGGCGATCTCCGCTTCCAGTTGGTCGTTGATGCCGAGCTTGTCGTCGACGATCACCTTGCGTAGGTAATCGATGCCACCTTCCAGGCTCTCCAGCCATACCGAGGTACGCTGCAGCTTATCGGCGGTGCGGATATAGAACATCATGAAGCGGTCGAGGTAGCGCACCAGGGTCTCGCGATCGAGATCGGCGGCCAGCAGGTCGGCGTGGCGCGGTTTCATGCCGCCGTTGCCGCAGACGTACAGGTTCCAGCCGTTCTCGGTGGCAATGATGCCGACGTCCTTACCCTGCGCCTCGGCGCATTCGCGGGTACATCCCGAGACGCCGAACTTCATTTTGTGCGGGGTGCGGATACCTTTGTAGCGATGTTCCAGCGTGACGCCGAAGCCGACGCTGTCGCCGACGCCGTAGCGGCACCAGGTGCTGCCGACGCAGGTTTTCGCCATGCGTAGCGCCTTGGCGTACGCGTGGCCGGTTTCAAAGCCGGCGGCGAGCAGCTTGCTCCAGATGGCCGGCAGATCGTCTTTCTGCGCCCCGAACATGCCGATACGCTGCGAGCCGGTCATTTTGGTGTAGAGGTTGTACTCCTTGGCGATCTGGCCGATGGCCAGCAGGCCGTCCGGGGTGATTTCGCCGCCGGCGGAGCGCGGGATCACCGAGTAGGTGCCGTCTTTTTGGATATTGCCGAGGAAGTTGTCGTTGGTATCCTGCAGCGGCGTATGCTGCGGCTTGAGGATGTACTCGTTCCAGCATGAGGCCAGCAGCGAGCCGACGGTCGGTTTACACACTTCGCAGCCGTAGCCTTTGCCGTATTTGGCCAGCAATGCCTCGAACGACTTGATGCCTTCGACGCGGATCAGGTGGAACAGCTCCTGGCGTGAATAGGCGAAGTGTTCGCACAGGTGGTGGTTGACCTCGATGCCTTGCTTGCTCAGCTCGGCGTTCAGTACCTGGGTGAGCAGCGGGATGCAGCCGCCGCAGCCGGTGCCGGCCTTGGTTTCGGCCTTCAGCGCCGCCACGGTGTGGCAGCCTTTGTTGACCGCCTGGATGATGTCACCTTTGCTGACGTCGAAGCAGGAGCAGATCTGCGCGCTTTCCGGCAGCGAATCCACGCCGATGGCTGGTTTGCTGCCCGCATGGGCCGGCAGGATCAGGCCGTCCGGGTTCTCCGGCAGCTCGATGCCGTTCAACGCCAGCTGCAGCAGGTTGCCGTAGTCGCTGGTGTCGCCCACCAGCACTGCGCCGAGCAGGGTTTTATTGTCGGCGCTGACCACGATGCGTTTGTAGACTTCTTTGCTTTCATCCAGATAAACGTAGCTGCGGGCGCCTTCGGTGCGGCCGTGTGCATCGCCGATGCCGCCGACGTCCACGCCCAGCAGCTTCAGCTTGGCGCTCATGTCGGCGCCCTGGAAGCCGTTTTCGCGGCCCAGCAGGCGATCGACGGCCACCTGCGCCATTTTGTACCCCGGGGCCACCAGACCGAAGGTGCGATCGCGCCAGGCGGCGCACTCACCGATGGCGTACACGTCCGGATCCGACGTCTGGCAGCTGTCGTTGATGGCGATGCCGCCGCGGCGGCCGATCTCCAGCCCGCACTGGCGCGCCAGCTTGTCCTGAGCGCGGATGCCGGTGGAGAACACGATGAAATCCACTTCCAGCAGGCTGCCGTCGGCGAAATGCATGGTTTTGCGCGCCGTGCCGCCGCCGTTGACGATCTCCTGGGTATTTTTGCCGGTGTGTACCTTGACGCCCATGCGCTCGATCTTACGGCGCAGCTGGTCACCGCCCATCGGGTCGAGCTGTTCGGCCATCAGCATCGGAGCGAACTCGATCACGTGCGTTTCCACCCCCAGGCTTTTCAGCGCGCCGGCGGCTTCCAGCCCCAACAGCCCGCCGCCGACCACCGCGCCGCGTTTGCTGCGGCGCGCGCAGGCTTCGATGGCATTCAGGTCTTCGATGGTGCGGTAAACGAAGCAGTCCTGGCTATCCGAGCCTTTAATCGGCGGGATCCACGGATAGGAACCGGTTGCCATGATTAGCTTGTCGTAATAGACGGTGCGGCCGGTGTTGGAGTGGATCACCTTCTCGTCACGATTGATGGTGATAGCGCGTTCGCCGACCAGTACCTTTACGCCGTGTTTTTCGTAAAAGCCTTCGCGCACCAGCGACAGCTCTTCGGCGGTATGGTGAGAGAAGTAGGAAGAGAGGTGCACGCGATCGTAAGCGATACGCGGCTCTTCGCAAAATACGGTGATTTCGAACTGGTCTTTGTCTGCTTTATCCAACAGATCTTCGATGAACCGGTGGCCGACCATGCCATTGCCGACGACGGCAAGTTTGACTCTGCTCATTATTGCCTCAAAATTCTGGTTTCCTAGGGTTACCTTATCCCTCCCGATGAGCAATTTATTGATGCAAATCAATCACACTCCCATATACCTCCAATGTGGTATATAAATGATTTTTCAAGTTTTTTGATAAGTTGCGGATTTTATTCATCTTTAGCTGAAGCGAGTCAGTTTGCAGGTAAATTACCCCGCAGGGAGTAAACGCAAGGGGTAGGCATGGCACGGCGACTTTGTCAGCGCGATCCGCTGCCAGTATGATGAAGAAAACCAGCGCAACGGCAGAGGTGAAGGGTGGCGAAACGTCCATTGAAGTTTATCGACAACCTGCGTTTAAGCGGGCATGAAGGATTGTGGCAACTGGCAATCGAGCAGGGGCGCATCGCGCATCTGGTGCCACAGCCGGAAGGACAGGAGTGGCGCAGCGACGTGCTGGATGCGCAGGGCGGGTTGGCGTTGCCGGCGTTCGTCGAACCGCATATCCACCTGGATACCACGCAGACCGCCGGTCAGCCGGCCTGGAACCAGTCCGGCACGCTGTTCGAGGGCATTGAGCGCTGGGCTGAACGCAAAGCGCTGCTGACTCATGAAGACGTCAAACAGCGCGCCTGGCAAACGCTTAAGTGGCAGATCGCCAACGGCGTGCAGTATGTGCGCACCCACGTCGACGTTTCCGATCCCACGCTGACCGCGCTGCGCGCCATGCTGGAGGTGAAGCAGGAAGTGGCGCCTTGGGTGACGCTGCAGATTGTCGCCTTCCCGCAGGAGGGGATCCTTTCCTACCCCAACGGCGAAGCGTTGCTTGAAGAAGCGTTGCGGCTTGGGGCCGACGTGGTGGGCGCCATTCCGCACTTCGAATTCACCCGCGAGTACGGCGTGGAGTCGCTGCATAAGGCGTTCGCGCTGGCGCAAAAATACGATCGGCTGGTGGACGTGCACTGCGATGAAATCGACGACGAGCAATCGCGCTTCGTCGAGACCGTGGCGGCGCTGGCACTGAAGCTGGAGATAGGAGCGAAAGTCACCGCCAGCCACACCACGGCGATGCACTCTTACAACGGCGCTTACGCCTCGCGGCTGTTCCGTCTGTTGAAGATGTCCGGCATCAACTTCGTCGCCAATCCGCTGGTGAACATTCACCTGCAGGGCCGTTTCGACAGTTACCCGAAACGGCGCGGCGTGACCCGAGTGAAGGAGATGCTGGAGGCGGAGATCAACGTCTGTTTCGGCCATGACGACGTGTTCGATCCTTGGTACCCGCTCGGCACCGCCAACATGCTGCAGGTGCTGCACATGGGGCTGCACGTGTGCCAGCTGATGGGCTATGGCCAAATCGACGACGGACTGAAGCTGATCACCCACCATAGCGCGCGCACGCTTAACCTGAGCGACTACGGCCTGGCGGCCGGCAACAGCGCCAACCTGGTGATCCTGCCGGCGGAAAGCGGCTTCGACGCGGTGCGTCGCCAGACGCCGGTGCGTTATTCGATTCGCCAGGGTGCGGTGATCGCCGAAACGCGGCCGGCGGAAACCACGCTGCATTTGCAGCAGGAGGAGACGGTGGATTTTCGGCGCTAAGGCGCAAAAAAAGGGCGCCTTGCGGGCGCCCTTGATGTATTTGATGCGAAGAAATCAGTGCGTCACGTGACCGTGGCTGCGGTGCTTGGTCACGAAGCCCAGCAGCAGACACATCACGAACACCGCCAGATACAGGCCGTTAGCGGTGGTCAGCGCCGCATGCGCGCCGCCTTTCGCCACGATCGGGCCGGTGACCACGAAGGTCAGCATGGTGCCGATGGTACCGCAGGTCAGGATAAAGTTGACCAGCTTCGGCGAGGAGACCTTGGTCTGCAGCGAGCCGAGGGTGATCAGCGTGGTGTAGATGGCGCTGGAAACGAAGCCCAGGGCCATGATGTAGTAGCCCAGGTGCTCCGGATTGTCGGTGCTGACGAACAGGTACATCGCGCCGGTAGCCAGCGCGGCCAGCACGGTGACGATGCGTTGCAGATCGAAGAAGCGCAGGATGAAGCTGAACACCCACATGCCAACCATATAAGAGGTCCAGAAGTCGCTCACCAGCTTACCGGCCTGGCCGATGTCCATGTTGAACGACTTGGTGGCGTACTCAGGCACCCACTGAATGAAGCCCAACTGGCCGAGGATGTAGCACAGCGCGGCGATCGATAGGAACAGCACGCCGATGCCCCATTTTTCTTTCTCGACTGGTTGACCGGCATCGGCGCCTTTCTTGCCCAGCACCGGGAAGTCGGAGCACAGGGTCAGCACGAAGATCCCCACGTACAGCAGGCCGATGCAGGCATAAACCCAGTACCAGCCGATATGGCGGGCCAGCAGCATCGCGGCGACGATCGGGAAGATCATCCCGGCCATGCTGAAGAAGGAATCGGTGAACAACAGGCGCGAACCGCGCTGGCGGCCGGCATACATGTGGGTGATCAGGAAGGTGCCGATCGACATGGTGATGCCGCTCACCACGCCGAGGATAAACATGCACAGCGAGAACATGGTCAGGCTCTTGCCGAGCATCAGCCCTGCGACTGCCA
Source organism: Serratia sp. NGAS9 (assembly GCF_009905295.1). Classification (NCBI taxonomy): domain Bacteria; kingdom Pseudomonadati; phylum Pseudomonadota; class Gammaproteobacteria; order Enterobacterales; family Yersiniaceae; genus Serratia; species Serratia sp. NGAS9. Next base: position 4,796,358 of record NZ_CP047605.1, on the reverse strand, counting down.
GCACCATCAGGACAAAGCCGAAGATCAACTGACGCTTCAGCGGGATGATTTCCATCAGCCAGGCATTGAGGAAGATCGAAATCAAAATACCGGCGTTGAGGAAAGTAAAGGTGTTACTCATGCTGGAAACCGGCAGATTAAAGTACTCTGCAATGTTTCCCATCACCATCCCTGTGACGATCACTAAAGCACCGGTCAGCGCGTACGAAAAGAAGCTGATCCAGGTAAGCCGTATGCGGTTACTGTCATTCATTGTATAGGCCTGAATATGTCTGTTAGAGGTTTTAAAGCTGGCATAAGGCCGCTGGCTTTTCCTGGCAAACGCAGAAAAAAGTCCCGATCAGGCCACCAGGGGGCGGATCCTAGCACAGACAACGGGATTTTTTGTGATGGCTGTCGATTTTTTGATGCAACCCATGAAGGGATGATACGCATTATTGTGATCTATTTGCGTACCGTCACAATGGAATCACGGTTGATGATCGTCGGCTCAAACCGGTGCGCCGGGGTGGCGGGGTCGATCAGCCTGCGCGCCGCGTATTGGGCCATTTCGCTGATGGGAAAATGTACGCTGCTCAACGCCGGGCGCACGAAAGGTGCGCGTTCGCCGCTGTCGTAACAGATCAAGGAGATATCCTGCGGTACCCGCAGGCGGTGCTCGTTGATCGCCAGCAGCGCGCCGATCGCCATCTCTTCGTTGCAGCAGTAGATGGCGCTGGGCCGTGCGGTTTGCTGCAGCAGATGATCGGCGCAGCGGTAACCGCTTTCCAGATCGTAGACGCCCTCCAGACAGGCTACCGGCTCGATATTCGCCGCCTGCATCGCCTCTTCAAATCCTTGCAGCCGCAGGCGGCTCGACGGGCGCTCGCGCGGGCCGCTGATGCAGGCGATGCGCCGGTGCCCGGCGTCGAGTAACTGCTGCGTCGCCATGCGGCTGGCAAGCGGGTGATCGAAGGTGACGCAGCGGTCTTCCAGCCCCGGCACCAGACGATCGAGCAACACGAAATCACGTTGCTCCGCCGCCAGCTGGCGCAGCCGATCGTCGCTGAGAAAACGCACGTGCAGGATCACGCCGTCGCAGCGCAAGCTGAACAGGCGCTGCACCGCCTGCCATTCGTTTTCGGCACTGTTGCGGCCCTGGGTCACCAGCAGCTGCTTGCCGTGGGATTCGGCCTCGGTCTGCACGAAGTCCATCAGCGCGCCGAAGAAGCCACCGCGGTACGACGTCGTGACCAACCCGAGGGTATTGCTGTGGCTGGAGGCGAGCGCACGGGCCGCCGGGTTGGGGGTATAACCGAGCTGGGCGACGGCGCGTTCAACCTTCTCGCGGGTCGGCGCCTTGACGTTGCTGTCGCCGTTCACTACCCGCGATACGGTGGCGCGCGATACGCCCGCCAGCGCCGCGACATCTTCCAGTGTCACCATCGTCCAACTCCTGATTACGGCTAAAAAAATGGGTTCGGCGTGCCGAACCCCTGTCATACCGCGCCGGCGCTTACCTGAACTGCGGCAAGTACGGCGCGTTTATCGTCAACACCTCGTCCAGCAACGGCTGTGCCAGGTTGGCGTTGCCCACCAGCGGGTTGGCGATCAGCGCCAGCAAGCCGCTGCGGCGATCGCCGTGCACTGCCGCCTCGATGGTCAGGCGCTCGTAGGCTTTTACCTGCTGCGTCAGCGCCTGCATCGGTTCCGACAGCGGGCCGAACGTCAGCGGATGCGCGCCCTGGGCATCGACGATACAGTTGATTTCTATCACAGCATCGTCCGGCAGGCCATGGATTGCGCCGCGGTTTGCGGTGTTGACCACTAATTGCGTGCCGAGATTATTATGGATAGCACGGATCAGCTCCAGCGCAACTTCGGAATAGAAAGAACCGCCGCGGAAGCTGAGTTGCTCCGGTTTACTGTTCAACTGCGGATCGGCATACAGCTCGAACAGCTCTTTTTCTACCTGCATCACCTGCTCGGCGCGGGTGCCGCGCTCGCCGGCGGCAGCCATCTCTTCCGCCAGCATCTCGCGGGTCTGGTAAAAATAGCGGTGGTACGGGCAGGGGATGGCGCCGAGCGCGCGCAGGAAGTCCGGCTGCCAGGGTTCTTCCTTGATGTTGTTCATGGTCAGCGCCGCGCCGTCGCACAACATGTCGATCACGTTGCCGGTGACGTCGCGCCCCTGCTGCGTGACCTGATGCACCCAGACCATGTGATTCAAACCGGCGAACCGCAGCTGCACGTCGGCGTAAGGCGCCTGCAGCATGTTGGCGATCATGTGATGCATGCTGATCGGTACGTTACACAGGCCGATGATCTTCGCTTTGGTAAAGCGGGACACCGCCTCGGTGACGATGCCGGCCGGGTTGGTGAAGTTGATGATCCAGGCGTCCGGCGCCAGCTTTTCCACCCGACGGGCGATATCCAGCATCACCGGAATGGTGCGCAGCGCCTTGGCGAAGCCGCCGACGCCGGTGGTCTCCTGGCCGAGCAGCTGGTATTTCAGGCCCAGCCGTTCATCGGCGGCGCGCGCCGGCAGTTGCCCGACGCGGAACTGGGTCAGCACGAAAGCGGCGCCGTGAATGGCGTCGTCCAGCGCGAAGTGCACGCTGACCTTCACCTGTTCCAGCCCGTGGCGCGCCAGCATGCGGCGGGTCAGGGCGGCGATGGTTTCCACTTTTTGGCGGCCTGGCTCGACGTCCACCAGCGCCAGTTCGGTGACCGGCAGCTCATCGATGCGTTGGATCAGCCCATCGACCAGTTCGGGAGTGTAGCTGCTGCCACCGCCAATCACCGCGATTTTGAGCGTGTTCATGAGCGGCCCTCCGTCTGTGACTGACGGCGATAGAGCTCGATCATGTCGTCGGCCAGATCCTGGATGACCATGGCGTTCATCAGATGATCCTGCGCATGCACGGTGATCAGGTTGATCGCCAGCTTGCCGCAGCCTTCGTCCAGGCCGATCAGCTCGGTCTGGATCCGGTGCGCCTTCTTCACCCACTCTTTGGATTCGACCATGTGTTTGGCCGCGGCGGCGAAGTCACCGGCGCGCGCTTGCCGCAACGCCATCAACGCATTACTGCGCGCGCTGCCGGAGAACACCAGCAGTTCCATGATGGTGCTTTCAAACTCGGGGCTGACTTCAGTCATCAATTCACTCACGTCATTTCTCCAGGGGTTGCGCGGCTACGCCGCCGTGGGATACCTCAGTATCCGTTCTTTTTATAATGAGAGCGCTCTCATTTATATAGGGTAACGGCAACGGGTGTGCAAACTGGGAGGTAGATCGCAAAAAACGCCCCGGGGCGGCGCTGGGCAAAAAATGCGTGACGCGGTTGGCAAAAAAGCCTTCTGCGCCCATACTTTCCGCAGCAAAATTCAGGGCCGCCTAGGATATGTCCCGTAATTGGGTAAATATAGGTAAATGGCTGGTACTTGCCGATACAGCTCTTTAGAATCAAAGCGCTTTTCCGTTGTTTGTCTCTCAGAGAAAGGACCCGTTAATGTTCAAACGTACTTTAGTGACCTTCGTCGCGCTGTGTTCCCTGACAGCGATGGCGCCAGCGGCGCTCGCTGCCGGTGAAACCCACGTCATGCTGACCACCTCGGCAGGGAATATCGAGTTGGCGCTCGACAGTCAGAAGGCACCGGTTTCCACCCAGAATTTCGTCGATTACGTGAACAGCGGGTACTACAACAACACCATTTTCCATCGCGTGATCCCGGGCTTTATGGTTCAGGGCGGCGGTTTCACCGCTGACATGCAGCAGAAATCCACCAAGGCGCCAATCAAGAACGAAGCCGACAACGGCTTGCGCAACCTGCGCGGCACCATTTCGATGGCGCGCACCGCCGACAAGGACAGCGCCACCAGCCAGTTCTTCCTGAACGTGGCGGATAACGCCTTCCTGGATCACGGCCAGCGCGATTTCGGCTACGCCGTGTTCGGCAAAGTGGTGAAAGGCATGGACGTCGTGGACAAGATCGCTCAGGTGCCGACCGGTAACGTCGGCCCTTACCAGAATGTGCCGACCAAACCGGTGGTGATTCTGTCGGCCAAGGTGTTGCCGTAAGTTTTTTGGCCGATCCCGCCGGGGTCGGCCGTCCTTCCTCACGAAGCCTTGCCTTCATCACTGTTTTCTCCCGTGCCCCATGCTCTAATCGGCAGACAATAACCAGACCGGAAATCCGGCGTTCGCCCTTTGTTGTCTCTGGATGAGTTGCTGCCATGTATGAATTTAACCAGGTGCTGTTGCTGTTGCAGCAGATGTGCGTCTATCTCGTCATCGCCTATCTGCTGAGCAAAACCCCGCTGTTTATCCCGCTGATGCAGGTGACTATTCGCCTGCCGCACAAGCTGCTGTGCTACGTGATCTTCTCGGTGTTCTGCATCATGGGCACCTATTTTGGGCTGCACATTCAGGATTCGATCGCCAACACCCGCGCGATAGGCGCGGTCCTGGGCGGGCTGCTGGGCGGGCCGTCGGTGGGCTTTCTGGTCGGGCTGACCGGCGGCCTGCACCGGTATACGCTCGGCGGCATGACCGACGTGGCCTGCGCGATTTCCACGGTGTCGGAAGGCCTGGTCGGCGGCATCGTACACAGCATCGCCATGCGCCGCGGGCGCATCGAGCTGCTGTTCAATCCGCTGTTCGTCGGCGGCGTGGCACTGGTGGCGGAAGTGCTGCAGATGGCGATCATCCTGGCGGTGGCGCGCCCCTACGACGAAGCGTTGCAGCTGGTAGAGCACATCGCGCTGCCGATGATGATCGCCAATACCGTCGGTGCGGCGATGTTCATGCAAATCCTGCTGGATCGGCGCGCGATGTTTGAGAAATACACCAGCGCTTTCTCTTCCAAGGCGCTGAAGATCGCCGAGCGCACCGAGGGCATCCTGCGCCAGGGCTTCGATCAGGAAAACAGCATGAAGGTCGCCCGGGTGATTTATCAGGAGCTGGGTATCGGTGCAGTGGCGATCACCGATCGTGACAAGCTGCTGGCGTTTATCGGCATCGGCGACGATCACCACCTGCCGGGCACGCCGATCGCCTCGGTGCATTCGCATCGCGCTATCGACAACAACGAGGTGGTGTACGCCGACGGCAATCAGCTCTCTTACTGCTGCTCGATCAATCCGGCCTGCAAGCTGGGATCGACGCTGGTGATCCCGCTGCGCGGCGAAAACCAGCGGGTCATCGGCACCATCAAGCTGTACGAACCGAAAAGCCAGCTGTTCAGCACCATCAACCGCACGCTGGGCGAAGGCATCGCCAGCCTGCTGTCGGCGCAGATCATGGCCGGACAGTACGAGCGCCACAAGCAGCTGCTGGCGCAGTCGGAGATCAAGCTGTTGCATGCGCAGGTCAATCCGCATTTCCTGTTCAATGCGTTAAATACGCTGGTGGCGGTGATCCGCCGCGATGGCGAACGGGCCTGCGATCTGGTGCAGTCCCTCTCAACTTTCTTTCGTAAAAACCTCAAACGTTCGGATGATGAAGTCAGCCTGGCGGACGAGATTGAGCATGTGAACGCCTACCTGCAGATTGAGAAAGCGCGCTTCGCCGATCGGCTGGAGATCGCGGTATCGCTGCCGGAGGCGCTGCTGGCGGCGCGGCTGCCGGCGTTTTCGCTGCAGCCGATCGTCGAGAACGCCATCAAGCACGGCACCTCGCATCTGTTGGGCGTGGGCCGCATCGAAATCGGCGCCTGCTGCGAAGGCGAGCATCTGCTGCTGCAGGTGACGGACAACGCCGGGCTGTTCCAGCCGAAGCCGAACTGCAGCGGGCTGGGGATGAATCTGGTAGATAAACGCATTCGCGTGCGCTACGGCGAAGGCTATGGTGTGCAGGTGGATTGCCGGCCGGACGCCTATACCCGCATTACGCTCAATGTTCCCATGGAGAGGGCCGCCTGATGTTAAACGCACTGATTGTTGACGATGAGCCTTCCGCACGCGACAACCTGCGCCATCTGCTGGAGGCCGAAGCGGGGATCACGATCATCGGCGAATGCGCCAACGCCATCGAAGCCATCAGCCAGATCCACCGGCTGCAGCCGGACGTGGTGTTTCTCGATATCCAAATGCCGCGCATCAGCGGGCTGGAAATGGTCGGCATGTTGGATCCCAACCGCATGCCGCACATCGTGTTTCTGACCGCCTACGACGAATACGCGGTGCAGGCGTTCGAGGAGCACGCCTTCGACTATCTGCTGAAGCCGGCGGAGCCGAAGCGGCTGAGCAAGACGCTGCAACGCCTGCGGCAGCGCAGTGCGCCGCAGGACGTGACGGCGCTGGATGAGAGCGCCGGTTACCTGAAATACATTCCCTGCACCGGCCACAGCCGCATCTATCTGCTGCGGTTTGACGAGGTGTTGGCGATCCGTTCCAAACTGAGCGGGGTATTCGTGGTGCGCAGCGACGGCATGGAGTGTTTCACCGAATTGACGCTGCGCACGCTGGAAAGCCGTACGCCGCTGGTGCGCTGCCATCGGCAGTATTTGGTCAACCTGGAGCAGGTGCGCGAGATCCGCTTCGAAGAAGGCGGCGCGGCGGAGATGATCATGTCCGCCGGCGATCCGGTGCCGGTCAGCCGGCGCTATTTGAAAGCGCTGAAGGAGCAACTGGGGCTGCGGGGGTGATGCAGGTCTTAGGGGGATTCTGAAAAGACAGGCATCATGGGCGTCCCGACGGCGCCCATTTTGTTTGTCCTTGACGGGGTTACGCGGCGCTTATAGCTTTATTGCATCAACAGGCGCGTTTCGCGCCGCGTCAGCGTCAAAGGAACAGAAAATGAGTGAACCACGGATTATCGCCAAGGCGATGAAAGACGGAAAACCGGAACAGGATCTGGTGATTTTGCCGGCGTTGGCCAACCGCCACGGGTTGATTACCGGGGCAACCGGCACCGGCAAGACGGTGACGCTGCAAAAAATGGCCGAACAGTTCTCGCGCATCGGCGTGCCGGTGTTCCTGTCGGACGTGAAGGGCGATCTTTCCGGCATCGGCGCCGAGGGCGTGCCTTCCGAGAAGCTGCAGGCGCGCCTGGCGGCGATCGGCGTCACCGACTGGCAGCCACAGGCCTGCACCATTATCCCGTGGGATATTTACGGTGAAAAGGGGCATCCGATCCGCGCCACCATTTCCGATCTCGGGCCGCTGCTGCTGGGACGTCTGTTGGATCTGAACGAGGTGCAAAGCGGCGTGCTGCAGCTGGTGTTCAAAATCGCCGATGACAACGCGCTGCTGCTGTTGGACATGAAAGACCTGCGCGCCATGGTGCAGTTCGTCGGCGATAACGCCAAACAATTCCAGACTCAGTACGGCAACATCTCTGCCGCGTCGATCGGCGCCATCCAGCGCGGGTTGCTGACGCTGGAAGAGCAGGGCGCCAACCAGTTCTTCGGCGAGCCGATGCTGGACATCAACGATCTGATGAAAACCGACGCCAACGGCCATGGCGTGATCAACCTGCTGGCGGCGGACAAGCTGATCAATCAGCCGAAGCTGTATTCAGTGTTCCTGCTGTGGCTGCTGGCCGAGCTGTTTGAGCACCTGCCGGAAGTGGGCGACCCTGAACAGCCGAAGCTGGTGTTCTTCTTCGATGAAGCGCACCTGCTGTTCAACGACGCGCCGGCGGCGCTGTTGACCAAGATTGAACAGGTGGTGCGCCTGATCCGCTCCAAAGGCGTCGGCATTTACTTCGTCACCCAGAACCCGCTGGATATCCCGGACAGCGTGCTGGGCCAGTTGGGCAACCGCGTACAGCATGCGCTGCGCGCTTTCACGCCGCGCGATCAGAAGGCGGTGAAAACGGCGGCGCAAACCCTGCGCGCCAATCCGGCCTTCGATGCCGAAACGGCGATTACCGAGCTGGGCGTGGGTGAAGCGCTGGTGTCATTCCTCGACGAGAAGGGCCGGCCGAACGTGGTGGAGCGGGCGATGGTCATCGCGCCGGAATCCAAGATGGGCATGCTCGGCGCGGAAGGGCTGAACAGCGCGATCAACAAGTCGCCGCTGTATGGCCGCTATGAAGACATGATCGACCGCGAGTCCGCTTACGAGAAGCTGTCGTCGGGCGGCTTCGCCACCGTCGGCACTGCGCAGCAGGGGCAGCAACCGCAGGCGCAAGCACAGCAACAGACGGGCGGCGGCCTGATGGAAGGATTGAACGAGCTGCTGTTCGGTTCCACCGGCCCGCGCGGCGGCAAACGCGACGGCATCGTCCAGACCGCCGCCAAGAGCATGGCGCGCGATCTCGGCCGGCAGATCCTGCGCGGCGTACTGGGCTCGATCACCGGCGGCCGTAAAAAGTAAGCGGAAATTATCGTCGGCAGCGGCGGGTTAAATCAGTAAACTATGGCGGCGTTTTTCTCTGCCGGACCTAACATGCTGCTGCTGATCGATAACTACGACTCCTTTACCTATAACCTTTACCAGTACTTCTGCGAATTGGGCGCCGAGGTGCTGGTGAAGCGCAACGATGAGCTGCAGCTGGCCGATATCGCGCGGCTGGCGCCGCAGCATCTGGTGATTTCCCCTGGCCCCTGTACCCCGAACGAAGCGGGTATCTCGCTGGCCGCCATTCGTCATTTCGCCGGCAAGCTGCCGATCCTCGGCGTATGCCTGGGGCACCAGGCGCTGGGGCAGGCGTTCGGCGCCGAAGTGGTGCGCGCCCGCGCGGTGATGCACGGCAAAACTTCGGAGATTCGCCATCTGGGCGTCGGCGTGTTTCGCGGCCTGAACGATCCGCTGACCGTGACCCGATATCACTCGCTGGTGCTGAAAGCCGATACGCTGCCGGATTGCTTTGAAGTGACCGCCTGGAGCGAACGCGACGGCGTGCGCGACGAGATCATGGGCATCCGCCACCGCACGCTGGCGCTGGAAGGGGTGCAGTTCCACCCGGAAAGCGTGCTCAGCGAGCAGGGCCATCAGCTGTTGGATAATTTTCTCAGGCGTTAATCCCTTCGCGTTTTTTTCGCCCGTCAGGCGTTTTGCATTTGCGCTTTAGGGTTTTTTTATGCATATTTCGTGATTATATTTTCACTATAACATCGCGATAGCGCTGAAAAACCTTCAGGGTGGAGCCGAAAATGACTGACAAATCCGCAGTGAGCCGCAGCACCTTTGACCAGGTGATCCTGCCTGTTTATGCACCCGCCCAGTTTGTTCCGGTGCGCGGCAAAGGCAGCCGGGTCTGGGATCAGCAGGGAAAAGAGTACATCGATTTTTCCGGCGGCATCGCGGTGACGGCGCTGGGACACTGCCACCCGGCGCTGGTCGAGGCGCTCAAACGCCAGGGCGAAACCCTGTGGCATACCAGCAACGTCTTCACCAATGAACCGGCGCTGCGTTTGGCGAGCAAACTGATCGACGCCACCTTCGCCGACCGGGTGTTCTTCGCCAACTCCGGCGCAGAGGCCAACGAGGCGGCGTTCAAACTGGCGCGTCATTACGCCATCACCCGCCACAGCCCCTATAAAACCAAAATCATCGCCTTCTATAACGCGTTTCACGGCCGCACGCTGTTCACCGTGTCGGTGGGCGGGCAGGCCAAATATTCCGACGGGTTCGGGCCGAAGCCGGCCGACATCGTGCACGTGCCGTTCAACGATCTGGCGGCGGTGAAAGCGGTAATGGACGACCATACCTGCGCGGTGGTGATGGAGCCGATTCAGGGAGAGGGCGGCATTACGCCGGTCGACGCCGACTTCCTTAAAGGCGTGCGCAAACTGTGCGACCAACATCAGGCGCTGCTGGTGTTCGACGAAGTGCAAAGCGGCATGGGGCGCAGCGGCAAGCTGTTCGCCTATATGCATTATGGCGTGACGCCGGACATTCTCACCACCGCCAAGGCGCTGGGCGGTGGTTTCCCGGTCAGCGCCATGCTGACCACCGAAGAGATTGCGTCGGTTATGCAGGTGGGCACTCACGGCACCACCTACGGCGGTAACCCGCTGGCCTGCGCGGTGGCGGAGGCGGCGCTGGATGTGATCAATACGCCGGAGGTGCTGAGCGGCATCGAGCAGCGCCACGCGCTGTATGTGCAGGCTTTGCAGGATATCGGCGATAAATACGGTATTTTCACCGCCATTCGTGGCATGGGGTTACTGATCGGCGCCGAGTTGACGCCGCATTATCACGGCAGAGCGCGCGATTTCCTCACCGCCGCCGCTGCGCGTGGGTTGATGATCCTCAACGCCGGGCCGAACGTGATCCGCTTCGCGCCGTCGCTGGTGGTGGAGCCGCAGGACATCGAGGCCGGCATGGCGCTGTTCGAGCTGGCGGTGCAGGATGTGATCAACGCCTGAAGCCCGTGTGACGAATAACGGGGCGCGGCATGCCGCGCCCTTATTGATCGCGGAGTTTGCGCTTGAGCCAAATGCCGTGGTGCGGGCGTTGGCGCCAGGCCAGCGACGAAATGGTGTGCATCACGCTCAGGTGCGACAGAATGCGCCGCAAATGACGCTCCATCTCGGTAACGGGCATCTCCGGATGCAGATCCGGCGGCTGCATGATGCCGCTGTTGTCACTGCTCGGGCCGTCGTATTCCAACCGCTGCTGGCAGCTTTGCAGCGCGATTTCACAGGTTTGCAGATACGCTTCCGCCAGCTTTGGCGTCAGCATGTAGTGCTCGCGCGCCAGGATGGTCATGGCGTTCAGGTGTTCGACGATGAACTGGCTGTGAGTGACCCACAGCCGCATGTCCGCCAGATAGTTCGAGGCGAACCCCGGTTCCTGCATCGCCTGATTGAGCGAAGTGAACAGTGCATTGTGCGCCTGGTTGACCTGCATGCGGGCATAGGCCAACGCGGTGGCGTCCGGCTCCGGTTGCTTCAGCATCAGCCGCAGCGCGGCTTGATCGTTTTCCAGCGCCTGATGGGCATTCTTGCGCAGCAGCCCGCTTTGCCACTGCGGCCACAGCCAAATGGTGCCGCCGAACGCCAGCACGCAGCCGATCAGCGTATCAATCAGACGCGGCACCAAAAAATGCGAGCCGTTCAGCGCCAGCAACTGCAGGGTGTAAACCGCCGTGACCGTAAAGCCAATCACCGACAGCCCGTAGTTCTTGCGCGAAACCAGGTAGGCCAGCAGCGTGATCATCAGCATGATGCTCAGCGTTTCGCCTTCCGGTAACTGCAGCTGCAACAGCCCGGCCGCCAGCAACAGCCCGGCAATCGTCCCCAGCGCACGGTGCTGAATACGCACCCGGGTGGCGTTATACCCGTTTTGGCTCACCAGCATGATGGTGAGCAGGATCCAGTAAGGCTTCGGCAGGTTGAACACCGCCCCCAGACTGCTGCCGACCGCCAGCGTCACCCCCAGCCGCGCGGCGTTGCGCAGGGCGGTAGATTTGAATGACAGATAGCTGGCTAGCGCCGGCCAAAACGGCAGGCGGTGCTGGCCGGGCATCAGATCGCGGCGGTACAGCGGATGCTGGGTGCGCAGCAGGCGGGCGATGCGGCTGAAGTGGTAATAACAAAACTGGCCGACCGGGTTATCGGGATGCTGCGCCGCCATTTTTTCCAGCGCCGCCAGCTCGTGGGCCATGGAAAAGCGCTTCGAATGTTGATGGTAGAGTATATCGTGCGCCACCACGCGCAGCCGGCCGGCGATCACCTGAGCGTTGCGGCGAATGATCGCTTCGGCCTGGCTCTGCTCCACCAGTTTTTGCACTTCCTCCGGCAGATGCAGGCTGACGGTGATGTGCTCCTGCAGATCCATCGCCACCTGAAAGGCGCGCTGCAGTCGCTTTTGATCGAGGTTGTTGGCGTGCGGCAGGAAATTAAGCTGTTGGTACAGCAGGCTGATCAGATCCATCACCTTTTGCTGGCGCACCAGCAGTGGCGGCAGCGCGGTCTGCGGATCGGTGTGCTGAGTCAGCAGGGAGTATTTGGCTTCGAAGTAGTCCGCCAGTTCCAGATAGAGCTGGCTCAGCGTCTCGCGCATCGGCTGCTCTTTCCACAGCCTGAACCAGAACCAGGTGAATAAGCCGTACCAGACGGTGCCGATCGCGTACAGCAGCGGCGCCTGCCAGACAGGCACCGTGCCGGCCGTGCTGAGAGCGAAGATGGCGGCCACCAGCGCCGCCGGCAACAGCCGGGCGTGCAGCGGGCTGATTTCGCCGGTAACGCCGAGCAGCATCGCCAGGCCCAGCATCAGCGCCGGCAGCGGCACGTGCCACAGCAGTGCCTGTTGCAACAGCACGCTGCTGAAGGCGAACAGCGAGCCGCCGACGATCAGCCGTTTAAAGAAGCGCTTATGCGGCGTGTCCAGACCGGCGATATTGCAGCAGGCGGGCACCAGAGAGAACATCAGGCCGAGCTGCAGCTGGCCTATCAACAAGCCAAACAGCACCGGCAGGCACAACACCAGCGTTTGTCGCAGTGCGTAGTTGATTTCCGGGTGGTAGATCAGACGGCGCCACATGGCAGAGAGCAGACAAAAAAACGGCGCAGATTGCGCCGTTTCTTCAGGGATTAACGGGTGCCGTAGACGACAATGGTTTTGCCGTGGGCGGAAATCAGGTTTTGATCTTCCAGCATTTTCAGAATACGGCCAACGGTTTCACGTGAGCAGCCGACGATCTGGCCGATCTCCTGACGGGTGATCTTGATCTGCATGCCGTCCGGGTGAGTCATGGCGTCGGGTTGCTTCGCCAGATTCAGCAGGGTTTGCGCGATGCGGCCGGTCACGTCCAGGAAGGCGAGGTTGCCCACTTTTTCGGAGGTAACCTGCAGGCGGCTCGCCATTTGGGCGGACAGGCGCATCAGGATGTCCGGGTTCACCTGGATCAGCTGGCGGAATTTCTTGTAGGAAATTTCGGCCACTTCACAGGCGGTTTTCGCGCGAACCCAGGCGCTGCGCTCCTGGCCTTCTTCGAACAATCCGAGCTCGCCGATGAAATCCCCCTGGTTGAGGTAGGACAGGATCATCTCTTTACCTTCTTCATCCTTGATCAGCACCGCGACGGAGCCTTTCACGATGTAGTAAAGCGTTTCGGCCTTTTCACCTTGGTGAATCAGCGTACTCTTCGATGGATATTTGTGGATATGGCAATGAGACAGGAACCATTCGAGAGTAGGGTCTGTTTGCGGTTTGCCGAGAACCATTCGCTGTTATCCTCTGTTGTTATCGCTGCCTTGTGTCACAGGGGTCAGAGTTCCCTGTAAAACCCGCCTGTAGCCGCAGTCATGAGCGAGGGCTACCGGCAAGTTTTGAGGCGTGTCATAAAAATACGCTGTCGCTCTAGCATATTAACTTGCCGTAAGCGCTGCAAGCTACATTCTGTTAACATACCGGTAAAGGAGCCTTTCTCTGGGCGTTTCCCTGAAATTCAGTGTCCCGGAAAGATTTATTGCGGCTCTGTTTGTAGCACAGAGTAAGGCGGGTGTCTCGTGTTGTCTCGCTTCAGCATGATTAGCATCAGGTTACGTTGCCTGTTTCTATGCGAAAGCGTACTCTGATTTTAAGAAATTAACCGGAGTGACCAGAATGCAGGCAAGAGTTAAGTGGGTGGAAGGGTTAACGTTTTTGGGTGAATCGGCCTCCGGCCACCAGGTGCTGATGGACGGCAACGCCGGCGATAAAGCGCCGAGCCCGATGGAGATGGTGCTGATGTCGGTGGGCGGCTGCAGCGCGATTGACGTGGTGTCCATCCTGCAAAAAGGGCGCAACGACGTGCGCGACTGCGAGGTGAAGCTGACCTCCGAGCGCCGTGCAGAAGCCCCGCGGTTGTTCACCCATATCAATCTGCACTTCATCGTCACCGGTCAGGATCTGACCGACAAAATCGTAGAGCGTGCGGTGAACCTGTCGGCGGAGAAATACTGCTCGGTGGCGCTGATGCTCAACAAGGCTGCCACGGTGACCCACAGTTTCGAGATCCGCCAACCGGCGTAATCGAGACGGAGCGCGGCCCGCCGCCGCGCTCAACGCATTTATTCGATCTTCTTGCCTTCCAGCAATCGCTGCACCAGCGGCGCCATGATCAGCTCCATCGCCAGCCCCATCTTGCCGCCCGGCACCACTAACGTATTGATGTGCGAGATAAACGAGCCCTGCAGCATCGCCAGCAAATAGGGGAAGTCAATCTGATCCAGCCCGCGGAAGTGGATCACCACGAAGCTTTCATCCAGTGAGGGAATGGCTTTGGCGGCGAACGGGTTGGAAGTGTCCACCGTCGGCACACGCTGGAAGTTGATGTGGGTGCGCGAGAACTGCGGCGTGATGTAGTTGATGTAATCTTCCATCGAACGCACCACCGAATCCATCACCGCCTCGCGGGAGTGGCCGCGCTCGCCGGTATCGCGGATCAGCTTCTGGATCCACTCCAGGTTGACGATCGGCACCACGCCGACCAGCAGATCGACGTGGCTGGCCACGTCATGGTGTTCGGTGACCACACCGCCGTGCAGCCCCTCGTAGAACAGCACGTCGGTCGGCGCCGGCAGCGGCTCCCATGGGGTGAAGGTGCCCGGCACCTGATTGTAGGGCACCGCTTCGTCGTAGGTGTGCAGGTACTTGCGCGAACGGCCGGTGCCGTTTTTGCCGTACTCGATAAAGCTCTGCTGCAGCAGGCCGAAGTCGTTGGCCTCGGGGCCAAAATAGCTAATGTGCCTGCCCAGATCGCGCGCCTTGCGGATCGCCGCGTCCATTTCCGGCCGGGTGTAGCGGTGGAAGCTGTCGCCCTCCAGTTCGGCGGCGCGAATGTTGAGCTGTTGGAAGATTTTGCGGAACGCCACGCTGGTGGTGGTGGTGCCGGCGCCGCTGGAACCGGTCACCGCGATAACGGGATGTTTGGCAGACATGGTGGTTGTCACTCCGTGTTGAATGCGCCGGCGTCAGGGGATTATTGTGGCTCTTGTTGACGCTCTCTATGTCAGGAAAAAATGGCGCTCGCTGGTTTGCAATGTCCCATTGTTACCTGATTTTTTCCGTCAGTCATAGAACCGAACGCCACTAAATTTCTTCCTGCCCGGCGCGGAACTGGCCGCGCGGCATGATGTTGACGCTCTCATGCAGTTCTGACCACACCAGCACCACTTCGCCGTTTTTCAGCTGGCGGCGCACGTCCTCCACCTTCTGTTCCAGCGATCGTTCGTGCTCGCCGTAATCGGTGCCTTCGCGCAGCACAAAGGATTCGATCAGGCTGTTCAGGGTGTCGGTTGCCAGTTCTTGCCAGGGAATGATCACGTCGGGATGTCCAGATAAGGGGAAAGCCAGGCCGGAATGCGATGCTCCAGCCACATGTGCGGTTTTTTCAGCGTGCCGCCGACGAAGCCGACGTGGCCGCCGAACTCGGTCAGCTGATATTCGATATTGCGCGGCAGGCCGGCGACGTCGGGGATCACCTCATGGGTCATGAAGGGATCGTCCTTCGCATGGATGATCAGCAGCGGCGTTTGGATCGCCGGCAACAGCGGCAGAGCGCTGCAGCGGCGATAATAGTCGGTGGCGTCGCTGAAGCCGTGAATGCGCGAGGTGATGGCGTCGTTGAACTCGCGGATGCGCCGCAAACCGTTCAGCTGTGACAGCTTGAGCGGCAGGGTGTCCGGGTAGTGCAACAGTTTGCGGGTGGCGTTTTGTTTCAGTTGCCCCAGCAAATAGCGCTGATAGACGCGGGAGAAGCCTTGCTCCATGCGGTAGGCGCAGGGTTCCAGCATCAGCGGCGCTGAGACCACCACCGCCGCCTGCAGCAGGCTGTCGGCGCCTTGCTGCGCCAGATAGCAGGCCAGCATGTTGCCGCCGAGCGAAACGCCTACCGCCGCGGTTGGCACCTCGCCGTAGCGGTCGCGCAGCCAGCGCAGGAAGAAGCGCGCGTCTTCGGTTTCGCCGGAGTGGTAGATGCGCTGTTTGCGGTTGGGCACGCCGCTGCAGCCGCGAAAGTGCATCACCACGCCGAGCCAGCCGCGCTCACGCCAGGCGTTGAGCAGGCCATGCGCGTAGGGGCTGTAGAAGCTGCCTTCCAGGCCGTGGAACAGCACCGCGCGCGGTTTGTCGCGCGCCTGCGCCGGATCCTCGCTCCAGGCAAGATCGACGAAGTCGCCGTCGGGCAATTCCAGCCGTTGCCAATGCGGTTTCAATAACACGCGGCGGCGCACCAGCCGCGGCAACAGCGTTTGCAGGTGCGGGTTACTGGCCCCGGTCAGGGGGCGAAAGGTGTTAGGCATAGGCTGAGTAAAATGTTGTGGGCGGCTATTGTGAGATCCCTAGCGCACTGTTAGCTTCAATACCAAGAATTAACAATGATACTGCAAAAAAGCGCCTTGGGTGAGGAGCACCCGTGCCATGGAACCGAGTTTATTCCTTTCGATGCTGGGCTTCCCGTGGGTCGCCGCCATCACGCCAGGCCCCAATAACCTGCTGCTGACCACCTCCGGTGCTAACTTCGGCTTTATGCGTTCGCTGTGGCTGATGATTGGCATCATGCTCGGCATGCAAAGCATTTTGCTGCTGGTGGCCTTCGGCGTCGGCAGCCTGATCCTGGTTTACCCGTCGCTGCACCTGATCCTGAAAATCCTCGGCAGTTTGTACCTGCTGTGGCTGGCGTGGAAAGTCGCCACCGCCGCCTATGAAAAGCTGGAAACCGACGTGGCGCCGCCGCAGCCGGTGCGGCTGTATCAGGGCTGGCTGCTGCAGTTCCTCAACCCGAAAGCCTGGCTGATGGCGCTGGGCGCGGTGGCGAGCTTCAGCCTGGCGGGCGATAAGTACAACGGTTCCATCGCGGCGATCGCGCTGGGCATTTTGGCGGTAAACATCGTCGCCGGCGTTATCTGGCTGGCGTTCGGTACCCTGATCGGCCGCCTGCTGCGCAGCAAAAAGGCCTGGGTTATCTTCAACGTTTCCATGGGGTTGTTGACCGCAGCCTGTGTGTTACTGATCTGGCATTAAGGAGTGAACGATGGCGGAAAATTATTATCACGTGGTTGCTTTTACCGGCAAAGGGCTGCGCGGCAACCCGGCCGGGGTTTGCCTGCTGACGCAGCCGCTGCCGGCGGAGCGGTTGCAGGCGATCGCCAACGAGATCGGCCTGCCGGAAACCAGCTTTGTTTGGGATGACGGCGACATGACCGCCATTCGCTGGTTTACCCCGGAGCGTGAGGTCGATCTTTGCGGCCACGGCACGCTGGCGGCGGCGCATGTGATGTTCAGCGCGGTTAACCCGGCGCTGAAGGATATTCGCTTCCGTTCGGCCGGCGGCGAGCTGTTCGTCAAGCGCGATGAGCGGGACGGGGAGCGGCTGGTGCTTGATTTCCCCGCCAGGCCGCCGCAGAAAGTCGCCGAACCGGCGGGCCTCGCGGCGCTGCTGGGCGTGCAGCCGCAGGAAGTGTGGCAGGCGAAAGCGCTGCTGGTGGTGGTGGAAAATGAGGCGCAGGTGCGCGCGCTGCGCCCGGACATCCCGGCGCTGATCGCATTGGCCGGCCGCGCGGTGATCGTCACCGCGCCGGGTGACACCGTGGACTTCGTTTCGCGCTATTTCACGCTCGACGGCGGCGAGGATCCGGTGACCGGCTCCGCGCATTGCACGTTGATGCCTTACTGGACGGCGCGCCTCGGCCGCCATCGGCTGCATGCGCAGCAGATCTCGGCACGCGGCGGCGAACTGTTCTGCGAACTGCAAGGGGATCGCACGCTGCTCGGCGGCTATGCTCATGTGTTCCTGCACGGAAGTATCGCGCTGTAATCTGCGGTTATATTACTCAAGGTAATAAAGAAGACTTTTTTATTCTTTTATCGCCCGTCATCGCTCAGATAAAACTGTCAGCAACTGAACAGATTTTTATCAACGGAGCGGAACATGGCGGGCAAACTCTTTTCCTTACGTAACGTGGCGCTGCTGGCGTTGTCGCTCAGCGCGGCCAGTGCCTACGCGGTGGACGTGACCGTGGCGTACCAGACGTCGGCAGAACCGGCCAAGGTGGCGCAGGCGGAAAACAGCTTCGCCAAACAGTCCGGTGCGACCGTCGACTGGCGTAAGTTCGACAGCGGCTCCAGCGTGCTGCGTGCGCTGGCCTCCGGCGACGTGCAGATCGGCAATATCGGCTCCAGCCCGCTGGCGGTGGCCGCCAGCCAAAAACTCCCCATCGAAGTGTTCCTCATCGCCTCGCAGCTCGGCAGTTCTGAAGCGCTGGTGGTGAAGAATGACATCAAAAGCCCGCAGGATCTGATCGGCAAGCGCATTGCGGTGCCGTTTATCTCCACCACCCATTACAGCCTGCTGGCCTCGCTCAAACATTGGGGCATCAAGCCTGAACAGGTGAAGATCCTCAATCTGCAGCCGCCGGCCATCGCCGCCGCCTGGCAGCGCGGCGACATCGACGGCGCCTACGTCTGGGCGCCGGTGGTCAACGAACTGGCCAAACAGGGCAAGGTGCTGACCGACTCCGCGCAGGTGGGCGAATGGGGTTCACCGACGCTGGACGTGTGGGTGGTGCGCAAAGACTTCGCCGAGAAACATCCCGACGTGGTGACCGCCTTTGCCGCCAGCGCCCTGCAGGCGCAAAAGGCCTACCTGACGGCGCCGGAACAGTGGCTGAAAGATCCGAGCCATCTTAGCACCTTGGCGCGCTTGAGCGGCGTACCGGAAGCGCAGGTGCCGGAACTGGTGAAGGGGAACCGTTATCTGCCGGTGGCCGATCAGGTTGCCCAGCTCGGCCAGCCGGTGGACAAGGCAATCCGCGATACCGCCGAATTCCTCAAGCAGCAGGGCAAGATCCCGCAGGTCGACAGCGACTACAGCGCTTACGTCACCGACCGTTTTGTGAAACAGGTGCAGGCTGCGCCGCAGTCGTAAGGAAGCAGGATGCTAAACGTCAATCATCTTTCAGCAGAGTATCAGGGGCGGCCCGCGCTGCGTGACGTGTCGTTCCAGATCGCCGCCGGGCAACTGGTGGTGGTGCTCGGCCCATCGGGCTGCGGCAAGACCACGCTGCTGAATTTGATCGCCGGGTTTATCGAGCCTTCAGCTGGCAGCATCACGCTGGATGGAACGCCCGTTCACGGCCCGGGCGCTGAACGGGGCGTGGTGTTCCAGCATGAGGGTTTACTGCCGTGGCGTAACGTGGTGGACAACGTCGAGTTCGGTCTGCAGCTGGCCGGCGTCGGCAAGGCGCAGCGCCGCCAGGTGGCGGAGCAGATGCTGCAGCGCGTCGGTCTGGCCGGTTACGAGCGGCATTTCATCTGGCAGCTTTCCGGCGGCATGCGCCAACGCGTCGGCATCGCCCGCGCCCTGGCCGCGGATCCGCGCCTGCTGTTGCTGGATGAACCGTTCGGCGCGCTGGACGCGTTTACTCGCGAGCAGATGCAGGAGCTGTTGCTGACTATTTGGCGCGATACCGGCAAGCAGGTGCTGCTGATCACCCACGATATCGAAGAGGCGGTGTTCCTCGCCAGCGAGCTGCTGCTGCTGTCGCCGGGGCCGGGGCAGGTGGTAGAGCGATTGTCGCTGAACTTCGGCCAACGCTATGCCGACGGCGAAGCCTGCCGCTCGATTAAGTCCGATCCTGAATTTATCGCGCAGCGCGAATACGTGCTGGGCAAAGTTTTCCAACAGCGCGAGGCCTTGCTATGAGCCTGCATTCCACGTTAAAGGCCGCGGCGCAGCCGCAGGGCAAAGCGGCGCGCCGTTTCAGCGTGCCGCGCAACGTTTGGTTGAGCGGCGCCACGCTGTTGACGGTGTTGATCGTCTGGTGGGGCGTGACGGCGCTGCAGCTGATCAGCCCGCTGTTCCTGCCGGCGCCGCAGCAGGTGCTGCATCAACTGATCACCATCGCCAGCCCGCAAGGCTTTATGGACGCCACGCTGTGGCAGCATCTGGCGGCCAGCCTGGGGCGCATTTTGGTGGCGCTGCTGGCGGCGGTGATCGTCGGCATTCCGGTGGGCATCGCCATGGGGCTGAACGACACGGTGCGCGGCATCCTCGATCCGCTGATTGAGATCTATCGTCCGGTGCCGCCGTTGGCGTATTTACCGCTGATGGTAATTTGGTTCGGCATCGGCGAGACCTCGAAAATCTTGTTGATTTATCTGGCGATTTTCGCGCCGGTGACGCTCTCCGCCGTGGCCGGCGTGCGCAGCGTGGCGCAGGTGCAGGTGCGCGCCGCCCGCGCGCTGGGCGCCACGCGTTGGCAGGTGCTGCGTTTCGTGGTGCTGCCGAGCGCGCTGCCGGAGATCCTGACCGGCATCCGCATCGGGCTGGGCGTCGGCTGGTCGACGCTGGTGGCCGCCGAACTGATCGCCGCCACGCGCGGCCTGGGATTTATGGTGCAATCCGCCGGTGAGTTTTTGGCGACCGACGTAGTGTTGGCCGGCATCGGCGTGATTGCGGTGATTGCATTTGGGTTGGAGCTGGGGCTGCGCGCCCTGCAGCGCCGATTGACCCCGTGGCATGGAGTACAGCAATGAACGAACGTCTGAATATCACCCCGCTGGGGCCTTACATCGGGGCGCTGGTGGAAAACGTCGAGTTGGCCCGGCCGTTGGGCGATGGCCAGTTTGAACAGCTTTATCATGCGCTGCTCAAGCATCAGGTGCTGTTCTTCCGCAACCAGCCGATCACGCCGCTGCAGCAGCGCGATCTGGCCGGCCGCTTCGGCGATCTGCACATCCATCCGGTCTATCCGCACGCCACCGACGTGGAAGAGATCATCGTGCTCGATACCCACGACGACAACCCGCCGGACAACGACAACTGGCACACCGACGTGACCTTTATCGAGAACCCGCCGCTGGGGGCGATCCTGGCGGCCAAGACCTTGCCTTCCACCGGCGGCGATACGCTGTGGGCCAGTGGCATCGCGGCCTACGAGGCGCTGTCGGCGCCGTTCAGAACGCTGCTCGCGGGGCTGCGCGCGGAACATGACTTCACCAAGTCGTTCCCGGAGTACAAGCATCGCGGCAGTGAAGAAGAACACCAGCGTTGGCAACTGGCGGTGCAGAAAAATCCGCCGCTGCTGCATCCGGTGGTGCGTACTCATCCGGTCAGCGGCCGGCAGGCGCTGTTCGTCAATGAAGGGTTCACCACGCGGATCGTGGATGTGGCGCCGAAGGAGAGCGACGCTTTACTGAACTTCCTGTTTGCTCACATCACCAAACCGGAGTTTCAGGTGCGCTGGCGCTGGCAGGAAAATGACGTGGCGATCTGGGATAACCGCGTGACGCAGCACTACGCCAACGCGGATTATCTGCCGCAGCGGCGCATCATGCACCGCGCGACCATTCTGGGGGATAGGCCTTTTTACAAGGACTGAGGCTTAGGCTTCGAACGCCTGCGTTAACTGCTCCAGCTGTTCCTGTGCATCCAGCCAGGTCATTTCCGTCTCTTCGAGCGCGGATTTGGCCTGGCTTTGCTTTTGCAGGTAGTCGGTCAGTTCGGCCTTGCGGCTGATGTCGTACAGTGCGGGATCCGCCAACTGCTCTTCCACCGCCGCCAGTTCGGCGCCCAGTTTTTCCATCTGCTGTTCCAGCTTGGCGATCTGCTTGCGCAGCGGTTGGGTCTGCGTACGGAACTCCGCCTCGCGGCGTTTTTGGTCCTTGCGCGCCTGCGCGCTGTTGCCGCCGCTCTCTTTTTCCGGTGCATCCTGCTGGTTTTCCTGGCGCTGCAGGTCGACAAGCCACTGCTGGTAGTCGTCGAGATCGCCCTCGAAAGGCTCGACCTGGCCGTCATGCACCAAGTACAGATCGTCGGTGGTGGAGCGCAGCAGGTGACGGTCGTGCGAGACCACCACCAACGCGCCTTCGAAATCGATCAGCGCCTCGGTCAGCGCCTGACGCATGTCGAGATCTAGGTGGTTGGTCGGTTCATCGAGCAGCAGCAGGTTCGGGCGTTGCCAGACGATCAGCGCCAGCACCAGCCGCGCCTTCTCGCCGCCGGAGAAACGTTCGGTCACTTCGCTGACCTTGTCGCCCTGGAACCCGAAACCGCCCAGGTAATCTCGCAGCTGCTGCTCCAGCACCCGTGGCGCGATGCGGCTCAGATGCTGCAACGGCGATTCGTCGGCGCGCAGGAATTCCAGCTGGTGCTGGGCGAAGTAACCCAGCTTGATGCCTTTCGCCAGGCCGATCTCGCCGCTCAGCGGTTCTAGGGTGCCGGCCAGCAGTTTGATCAACGTCGATTTACCGGCGCCGTTGCGGCCGAGCAGGCCAATGCGTGAACCGGGTACCAGGTTCAGCTTGATTGACTTCAAGATCACTTTATCGCCATATCCGGCGCTGACTTTTTCCATGCGCAGCAGCGGGTTCGGCAGGCTTTCCGGCGGGCGGAAGCTGAAGGTGAACGGGTTGTCGACGTGCGCCGGGGCGATCAGCTCCATGCGCTCCAGCATCTTGATGCGGCTCTGCGCCTGCTTGGCTTTGGAGGCCTTCGCCCGAAAACGGTCGATATAACTTTGCAGGTGCGCCACTTTTTCTTGCTGATGCTGATACAGCGACTGTTGCTGCGCCAATTTGGTGGCGCGCTGGCGTTCGAACGACGAGTAGTTGCCGGTGTATTCGTTCAGGGTCTGCTGTTCGATGTGCAGGATCTTGTCGACAATCGGATCGAGAAAGTCGCGGTCATGCGAGATCAGCACCAGCGTGCCGGGGTAGCTTTTCAGCCAGCGCTCCAGCCAGATCACCGCATCGAGATCCAGGTGGTTGGTCGGTTCGTCGAGCAGCAGCAGGTCGGAACGGCACACCAGCGCCTGCGCCAGGTTGAGACGCATGCGCCAGCCGCCGGAAAAGTCGCGCACCGGGCTTTGCAGCTGTTCGTTGGAGAAGCCGAGGCCGTGCAGCAGGCTGGCGGCGCGGGAACGGATGGTCCAAGCGTCGATGGCGTCCAGCTTACCGTGCAGGGTGGCGATGGCGTTGCCGTCGTTGCGGTCGTTGGCGGCCTGCAGTTCGGCTTCGAGCTGGCGAAACTCGCGGTCGCCGTCGATAACATACTCGATCGCCGGCACGTCCAGCGCCGGCGTCTCCTGGTTGACCCAGGCCAGCGCCCAGTTGCCGGGGAAGGTAAAGCTGCCGCCATCCGCCGCGATCTCGCCCTTCAGCAGCGACAGCAGCGTGGATTTGCCGCAGCCATTTTTGCCCACCAGGCCGACCTTCTGACCTGGATTAACCGTCGCCGTGGCGTTGTCCAGCAGGACGCGGATGCCGCGTCGGATTTGTAGCGAGGAGAATACAATCATAAAGCGCCGTATGTTCAGAGTATGTTAAATTATCATTAAGGTAACAGAACGCGCACCGCGCGCTGTTTTTGTCTTTGCGATGCATGGTAGCGGAAAACCGCTACTCTGACGACGCTTTGGAGGGGAATGATGTCGCAGCCGCCCAAGGTCTTGCTGCTGTATGCCCATCCGGAATCCCATGACTCGGTGGCGAACCGGGTTTTGCTTCGACCGGCGCAGCAGTTGGAACATGTCACCGTGCACGATCTCTACGCGCACTACCCTGATTTTTTTATCGATATTCATCACGAACAACAGCTGCTGCGTGAGCATCAGGTCATCGTGTTTCAGCACCCTCTGTATACCTACAGCTGTCCGGCGCTGCTGAAGGAGTGGCTGGATCGCGTGCTGTCGCGCGGCTTCGCCAGCGGGGTGGGCGGCAATGCGCTGGCGGGCAAATACTGGCGCTCGGTGATCACCACCGGTGAGCCGGAAGGCGCCTACCGCACCGGCGGTTATAACCACTATCCGATGGAAGATATCCTGCGGCCGTTCGAGCTGACCGCCGGGATGTGCCATATGCACTGGCTGACGCCGTTCGTGGTCTATTGGGCGCGGCGGCAGAAGCCGGAGGTGTTGCGCAGCCATGCAGACGCCTACGGCGAGTGGCTGAGCCACCCGCTGCCGCACGGAGGGCGGTGACCATGGAAGGATCGACCTTACTGACCGCCATTTTGCTGTTCCTGTTTGCCGCGGTGGTGACGGTGCCGATCGCCCGTCGCCTGGGGATCGGCGCGGTGCTGGGCTATCTGATCGCCGGCATTGCCATCGGCCCTTGGGGATTGGGCTTCATCCGCGACGTTGACGAGATCCTGCACTTCTCCGAGCTGGGCGTGGTGTTCCTGATGTTCATCATCGGTCTGGAGCTGAACCCCAGCAAGCTGTGGGAACTGAGGCGCTCGATTTTCGGCGCCGGCGCCGGCCAGGTGTTGCTCACCGCGGCGGTGCTGGGCGCGTTGCTGTACCTGACGCACTTCGCCTGGCAGGCGGCGGTGATCGGCGGTATCGGCCTGGCGATGTCTTCCACCGCCATGGCGCTGCAGCTGATGCGCGAAAAGGGCATGAACCGCAACGAAGGGGGGCAGCTCGGTTTCTCGGTGCTGCTGTTCCAGGATATGGCGGTGATCCCGGCGTTGGCGTTGATCCCCATTCTGGCCGGCGCCGGCGGCACCAGCGACGACTGGGCGAAGATCGCGCTCAAGGTCGCGGCGTTCGGCGGCATGCTGATCGGCGGACGCTTTCTGCTGCGGCCGCTGTTCCGCTATATCGCCGCCTCCGGCGTGCGCGAGATTTTCACCGCCGCGGCGCTGTTGTTGGTGCTCGGCTCGGCGCTGTTTATGGAGGCGCTCGGCCTGTCGATGGCGCTCGGCACCTTCATCGCCGGGGTGCTGTTGGCGGAGAGCGAATATCGCCACGAACTGGAGATCTCCATCGAGCCGTTTAAAGGGCTGCTGCTGGGGCTGTTCTTTATCTCGGTGGGCATGGTGTTGAATATCGGCGTGCTCTACACCCACCTGGCCGAGGTGTTGATCGGCGTACTGGCGCTGGTGGCGGTCAAATCCGGCGTGCTCTATGGCGTGTCGCGTCTGTTCGGCCTGCGTAGCTCGGTGCGGCTGCAGTTTGCCGGGGTGCTCAGCCAGGGCGGTGAGTTTGCCTTCGTGCTGTTTTCGGCGGCGGGGACGCAAAAGGTGCTGCAGCCGGATCAACTCTCTTTGCTGCTGGTGGTGGTGACGCTGTCGATGATGACCACGCCGCTGCTGATGCAGGTCATCGACCGCATTTTGGCGCGCCGCTATAACGCTAAAGGCGAAGACGAGGAAACGCCGTACGTAGAGGATGACGATCCGCAGGTGATCATCGTCGGCTTCGGGCGTTTCGGCCAGGTGATCGGCCGCCTGTTGATGGCCAACAAAATGCGCATTACCGTACTGGAGCGCGACGTCAGCGCCGTCGGCGTGCTGCGGCGTTACGGTTACCAGGTTTATTACGGCGACGCCACCGAGCTGGAGCTGTTGCGCGCGGCGGGCGCCGAAAAGGCCAAGTCGATCGTGATCACCTGCAATGAGCCGGAAGACACCATGGAGATCGTGCGGCTGTGCCAACAGCACTTTCCGAACCTGAGCATTCTGGCGCGCGCGCGCGGCCGCGTGGAGGCGCATGAGCTGCTGCAGGCGGGCGTGAAACAGTTCAGCCGCGAAACCTTCTCCAGCGCGCTGGAACTGGGGCGCAAGGCGCTGATGGAGTTGGGCATGCACCCGCATCAGGCTTTCCGCGCCCAGCAGCATTTCCGCCGCCTGGATATGCGCATGCTGCGTGAGCTGATGCCGCCGCATCAGGGCGACGTGGCGCAAATTTCCCGCGTGAAAGAGGCGCGGCGCGAGCTGGAAGAGCTGTTCCATCGCGAAATGCAAAAAGAAAGTCGCCAGTTCGACGGCTGGGACGAATACGAATAAGCGGGAGCATAACGATGTCTGCAACACGTAAGAGATTTATCGCCGGGGCGGTGTGCCCGAGCTGTAGCGCTATGGATACGTTGGCGGTATGGCGGGAGGATCAGGTGGAAGTGGTGGAGTGCGTCAAGTGCGGACACCATCAGCGCCAGACCGAACAACAGGTGGAAAAACACGTTCGCCCGCAAGAGCAGGTGATCGGCATTTTCCAGCCGAAGTAGCGTTTTTTTATCCCGGAGGGTACAGCGAGGCAGATTTCCGTTACAATCTGTCCGGAAAAGGCGCGCATCCCGATAACGGTGCGCGTCCTAGTAGCCAACGGTAGGAGATATCATGAAAGTAGCAAAAGACTTGGTGGTCAGCCTGGCTTACCAAGTACGTACAGAAGACGGTGTTTTGGTTGATGAGTCTCCGGTGAGCGCACCGCTGGACTATCTGCACGGGCATGGTTCTCTGATCGCAGGTCTGGAAAAAGCACTCGAAGGCCACGACGTTGGCGATCGTTTTGACGTTCACGTCGGCGCGAACGACGCGTACGGCAACTACGACGAAAACCTGGTGCAGCGCGTACCGAAAGACGTCTTCATGGGCGTTGACGAACTGCAGGTCGGCATGCGTTTTCTGGCTGACACCGATCAGGGCCCGGTACCGGTTGAAATCACCGAAGTTGACGGTGACCACGTCGTGGTTGACGGCAACCACATGCTGGCCGGCCAAAACCTGAACTTCAACGTGGAAGTTGTCGCGATCCGCGAAGCGACCGCAGAAGAGCTGGCGCACGGTCACGTACACGGCGAGCACGACCAT
Source organism: Serratia sp. NGAS9 (assembly GCF_009905295.1). Classification (NCBI taxonomy): domain Bacteria; kingdom Pseudomonadati; phylum Pseudomonadota; class Gammaproteobacteria; order Enterobacterales; family Yersiniaceae; genus Serratia; species Serratia sp. NGAS9. Next base: position 4,769,905 of record NZ_CP047605.1, on the reverse strand, counting down.
CACCACGAGCACGGTGAAGGTTGCTGCGGCGGTCACGGCCACAGCCACGATCACGACCATGGTCACGACCACGGTAAAGGCGGTTGCGGTAACGGTGGTTGCGGCTGCCACTAAGCAGAACGCAATCCCGAGACAAGAGGGCGGCCATTGGCTGCCCTTTTTTATGCGCGGCGCACCAGGCGCCGAACGGCACAACAGGACATGCCATGGCCACCATGAAAGACGTTGCGCGCCGCGCCGGCGTTTCCACGGCCACCGTCAGCCGGGTGATCAATAATACCGCCTACGTTGAACCGGTGACCCGCGAACGCGTCGAGAAAGCGATGCGCGAGTTCAATTACCACCGCAACGCCGCCGCGCTGGCACTGGCGAAAAGAAGCGGCAATATGCTGGGGTTGCTGACCGGCAACCTCGACGATCCGTTTTTCTCGCGCCTGGCGCGGGGCGTGGAAGACATCACGCGGCAGGCTGGCGTGCGTTTGATGTTGTGCAGCGGCGGGCATCAGGCCGAACTGGAAAAAAGCGGCCTCGACTTTCTCATCAATCAGGGATGCGAAGCCATTGTGGCGCACGTCACGCGCATGGGAGAAGAGGAGCTGCTGCGCTACGCCGCCCACACGCCCGCGTTGGTGCTGGTCAATCGCTACCTGCCGGCCATCGCCAATCGTTGTATTTGGCTCGACAATGCCAAGGCGGCACAGGCGGCGACCGAGCTACTCATTCGCCAGGGGCATCGGAGAATCGCCTGCGTGACGGCGGATTTGCCGATCGACGACCGCGCACAGCGGTTAGCGGGTTACCGCAAGGCCATGGCCGCCGCTGGTATTGAGGTGCCCGGAGCCTGGATCATCAGCGTGCCCTTCAACGAGAAAGGGGGCGAGTTGGCGGCCGAGCGCGTGCTGGCCAGCGACCCACGCTTCACCGCCGCAGTGACGTTCAACGACGTGATGGCCGCCGGCATGATGCGCACCTGCCATCAACGGCACATTCAGTTGCCCGATGCGCTGTCGATCGTTGGCTTTGACGACATTGCCCTGGCGAAATATCTCCACCCTTCGCTGACCACTGTGCATTACCCCATCGAGAAAATGGCCCGACGCGCCGCGCGCCTCGCGCTGCAGATCCACAGCGGCAGCGACGTCGCGCCGCAGAACAACCGCTTTTCGGCCGAGCTTATCCTGCGAGACTCTGTCACCGATGGCGAGCCGCATGAGCAAAGCAAGCGCGGCGAATGAGAGACAAGTCACACAACGTGAGCGCATGAAACCGATTACATGGCCGGTTGCCTGCGCTCACATCCTCCGATTATCGAAGCCATTACGCTGTTGCAGTACCCCATCTTCAACAGGAGCCGTATATGGATAATAAGAAAACGCTCAACCTTGGGTTGGCGACGCTGCCGATTGTGGCCATGCTGTTGCTGCTCATCATCGGCTATGGCCAGTTTGGCCTGCGCATTGAACCGCTTCTGCTGGTTTCCGCCGCCATCACCGCCGCGCTGGCCTGGTGGCAAGGTTACCGCTGGGACGACATCATCGAGGCCATCGTGGCCAAGCTGGCGAAGGCCATGCCGGTGATCATGATCCTGATCTGCGTAGGTGGCCTGATCGGCACCTGGATGATCAGCGGTACAATCCCTTACATGGTGTATTGGGGGCTGAAGCTGATCAGTCCGCAATATATTCTGATTGCCGCGTTCTTCATCACCAGCGTCATCTCGGTGTGCACCGGCACCTCGTGGGGGGCAGCCGGCACCGTGGGCGTGGCGCTGATGGGCGTGGCCGCCGGTTTAGACGTGCCACTGGCCGCCGCGGCTGGGGCGGTGGTGTCCGGCGCCTACTTCGGCGACAAAATTTCGCCGTTGTCCGATTCGACGAATTTCGCGGCTATCGTTGCGGATACCGATCTCTACAGCCATATCCAGCATCTGATGTACACGACGTTGCCGAGCTTCATCCTGGCCGCCGTGGTGTACCTGATCGCCGGCCACACCGGCGCGGTGGGCAGCGTGGCAACGCCGGAAAAAGTGACCGAAATCGTCAGCGCGCTTGAGGGGCTGTACCATTTCAACCTGCTGTTGATCCTGCCACCGGTGCTGGTGCTGTGGGGCGCGGTGACCAAACGGCCGGTGATCCCTGTCATGCTGGCCGCCTGCGCGCTGGCGATCGCCATCGGCGTCGCGCTGCAGGGTTTTAGCCTGCAACAGGGGCTGAATGCGTTGATGGACGGCTTCAATCTGTCGATGTTCGCCAGCCAGGGCCATAACGTCGAAGGGATCGTCGCCGATGTGCCGCGCCTGCTGAACCGCGGCGGCATGTTCTCGATGATGAGTACGATCCTGCTGGTGTTCTGCGCCTTTTCCTTCGCCGGCGCCCTGACGCTGACCGGCGCCCTGACGGTGATCATCAGCCGGCTGCTGCACGTGGTGCACACCACCGGCCAACTGATCGCCGCCACCGTTGCCACCACGATCCTGGTGACCGGCGCGACCAGCGACGGCAAGCTGGCGCTGCTGATCCCAGCGGAGCTGTTCAAAGGGGCCTATCGGCGCATGGGGCTGGACAACAAAAACCTGTCGCGCACCGTCGAGGATGCGGGCACCGTTATCGAGCCGCTGATCCCGTGGACGGCCGCCGGTATTTACATGGCGACCACGCTGGGGGTCAGCACGCTCGATCTGCTGCCGTGGGCGATCCAATGTTATGCCGCGGTGGTGTTCGCCCTGATTTATGGGTTCACCGGCTTCGGTATCGCCAAACTTCAACCTCAGAACGATTTGCAGCGTAAGGAAGCCTGACATGACGAGTCATTTCAACGCCATCATCGATCGCCACAACACCAGCTCCGTGAAGTGGGACTTCATCGACCGCTATCTGCAACTGGATGGCAGCGAACTGTTGCCGATGTGGGTGTCCGATTTCGATTTTCCATGTCCGCCAGAGGTGCAACAGGCGCTGCATCAGCGGGTGGACCACGGGGTCTTTGGCTACAGCGAACGTGACGACGCCTACTATCAGGCGGCGATCGACTGGTTCGCCAAACGGCACGACTTGCCGCTGCGGCGTGAGTGGTTTACGTCGATTGAGGGGGTGGTGCCCGGATTGGCGATGCTGATCCAACTGCTCAGCAAGCCGGGGGACGGTGTGGTGGTGCAGGGGCCGTATTATGGCTCGTTCGCCAAGATAGTCACCATGAATGGCAGAGAGGTGCTTGAGAATCCTCTGTTGAAAACTCCGCAGGGATATCGGATCGATTTCGACCAGTTGGCTGCCTGTCTGGCACAGCGTAAACCGCCGCTGTTGTTGCTGTGCAATCCGCACAATCCGACAGGCCGTTGCTGGCGCCGCGATGAACTGGAGCGGCTCATGGCGCTTTGCCATACCCACGACGTTACGGTGATCTCCGATGAGATCTGGGCCGATCTGCTGCTGCCCGGCGAGACGTTTACGTCGGTGTTGCATCTGGACAAGAAATATCGCGAGCGAGCGATTGCGGCGACGTCCGCCAGCAAAACGTTCGGCCTTTCCTCGCTGCGCATTTCGAATTTCCTGATCCCCAACGCTCGGCTTCGGCAGGCGTTTGTCGATCGGCTGAATGCCCACGGGCTGGATGTGTTCAACGCGCTATCGATGACGGCGGCGACCGCGGCCTATCAACGGGGTGCTGTCTGGCTTGATGAGCTGCTCAGCTACCTGGCGGAGAATCGGCGTTGGTTTGAACGGGCGCTGGCGGCCGCCGCGCCCTGGTGCACGATGACCCAGGCAGAAGGGACCTATCTCGCCTGGCTGGATTGCCGTGCACTGGGTTTGAGCGATGCTGACTTACAGCAGGCGCTGGTGGCGGTGGCAAAGCTGGCTCCGTCGATGGGCAGCGGTTTCGGCCCGCAGGGGAGCGGTTTTATCCGCATCAACCTGGGGTGCCCGCGCCGGTATCTCGAGCGTGCCGTCGATGGGTTGGCACGCCTGAAATAACCGCGCAACGGACCCTCAATAGTGCGGCGGAGGGGTTTCTTCCGATTGCGAGGCGATCATTGAGGTTTGGGTCGAGCGCAGCTTGTCGGTCAACATGCGCAGGTGTTCGCGCATCTTCAGCATTTCCATTTGATGCTGGGTAACGGTCTGGTTGAGCTCTTCGATGGTGAGCTCTTGGAAAGCCTGACGGCTCTCCAGTTCTTCAAGCCGCTGTAGCAGGCGTTGAATGTCGGCGTTGTGCATGAGGCTACCTCTGACGCGATAAAATCCTGATTCGGCGCTATGGTAACAGCTGGCGCCGGGTTTGCTCGCGCTATTTCTTCAGACGGCGCGCAACGTTGCGATCGGCAGTGTAAAGTGCTGAAAAGTTGCGCGCCCGATACGCCGTTTTTTGCTAACCTCGCCGAATATTCTGCAAGAAAAATCTGATTTATCATACGAGTAGCACGCAGGGGGAAACTTCTCGGCAAAGTGGGAGTCACACTTTGACTCGATTGGTTACCTGTGCGACTGTTTTGTTTTGTTTCAGGCAGCTATAGTAGCCCGGTTATCTTACCTAATGATTGTTTGGGGCATTGCTTCAGACACTGGAGAAATGGATGAAATCTTTGTTTAAAGTCACGCTTCTGGCAACCACCATGGCTTTTGCTCTGAATGCGACCCAGGTCATGGCAGCCGATGCCGCCAAACCGGCAGAAGCCGCTAAACCAGCGGACGCGGCAGCAGCGCCAAGCACCGGCAAGTTCAAAAACGACGACGAGCAAGCGGCTTACGCACTGGGCGCCTCTCTCGGCCGTTACATGGACAACTCTCTGAAAGAGCAAGAGAAGTTGGGCATCAAGCTGGACAAAGATCAGCTGATCGCCGGCGTTCAGGACGCGTTCGCCAACAAGAGCAAGCTGAACGATGCCGACATCGAGAAGACCCTGCAGGGCTTCGAAGCGCGCGTGAAGGCTTCCGCTCAGGCGAAGATGGAGCAGGACGCCAAGGACAACGAAACCAAAGGCGCCAAGTATCGCGACAGCTTCGCTAAAGAAAAAGGCGTGAAGAAAACCGAATCCGGCCTGCTGTATCAGGTAGAGAAACCGGGCGCGGGTGAAGCGCCGAAAGACAGCGACACCGTGGTGGTGAACTACAAAGGCACCCTGACCGACGGTACCGAGTTCGATAACTCCTATACCCGCGGCGAGCCGCTGTCGTTCCGTCTGGACGGCGTGATCCCTGGCTGGACCGAAGGTCTGAAGCACATCAAGAAAGGCGGCAAAATCAAGCTGGTGATCCCACCGGCGCTGGCCTACGGCAAAACCGGCGTTCCGGGCATCCCAGCTAACTCCACGCTGGTCTTCGACGTTGAGCTGCTGGACGTGAAAGCGGCGCCGAAAGCCGACGCTAAAGCCGAAAAACCGGCTGACGCGAAAGCCGATACCAAAGCGAAATAATCTCGTCGCTTTGTTTGCCACCGCCGCGGATGCCCTCCGCGGCGGTTTTCATTTTGGCCGCCGCCGCCTCTCTCGCCATTGAACGCTTGACGCCTGCCGGGCATCGGGCTTAACGTCAATACCACGCGCAAACGCAAGGACTTTGCTCCGGCCGCTTTGCTAGACTAATAATTCTGACTTATCAGTCATGCGTCTGCCCCTTAGGGCGTGTACCTAAAATTGTTCCCGGCCGCCTCGCCCGCGGATGTCATCGTGCCGTTTTATGCGGCTCTCAGCCAGCCGCGCGGCGGCATGCCGACGACGGCAGCGATCCGGTCCGAGCGGTTTTAGCTGCGCCCCCTGGCACAGGCGATCTATGAGGGTGGTATCTTCGATGTCGAATTCGCTTTTATCCAGCGAAGCCAGCGAACTTGATTTGCTGAATGAACGTCCGTTTACTCAAACGGATCATGAAATCCTGAAATCCTATGAAGCGGTGGTCGACGGGCTGGCGATGTTGATCGGCGGCCACTGCGAAATCGTATTGCACGCGCTGGAAGACTTGAACAGCTCGGCGGTGCGCATCGCCAACGGGGAACACACCGGGCGCAAAATCGGCTCGCCGATCACCGACCTGGCGCTGCGCATGCTGCACGACATGGCCGGCGACGACAGCAGCGTGTCGAAAGCCTACTTTACCCGCGCCAAGAGCGGCGTGTTGATGAAATCGGTGACCATTGCCATTCGCAATCGCGAGCAGCGGGTGATCGGCTTGCTGTGCATCAACATGAACCTCGACGTGCCGTTCTCGCAGATCATGCAGACTTTTATGCCGCCGGCCACGCAGGACGTGCCGTCGTCGGTGAATTTCGCCTCTTCCGTCGACGATCTGGTGGCGCAGACGCTGGAGTTCACCATCGAAGAGGTGAACGCCGACCGCTCGGTGTCCAATAACGCCAAGAATCGCCAGGTGGTGCTCAACCTCTATGAGAAAGGCATCTTCGATATCAAGGATGCGATCAATCAGGTGGCGGATCGCCTGAATATCTCCAAACACACCGTGTATCTGTACATCCGCCAGTTCAAGAGTGGCGATCTGTTGGGAAGCGACCGTTGATGCTCGATTATTGTCTGTTGGTCACCGGCCCGGCTTACGGCACTCAGCAGGCCAGCAGCGCCTATCAGTTCGCTCAGGCTTTGCTGGCGAAAGGGCACCGGCTTTCCAGCGTTTTTTTCTACCGTGAAGGGGTGTTGAACGCCAACCAGCTGACCGCGCCGGCCAGCGACGAGTTCGACCTGGTGCGCGGCTGGACGCAGCTGGCGCAGCAACACGGCGTGGCGCTCAACGTCTGCGTTGCTGCCGCGCTGCGCCGTGGCATCACCGACGAGCAGGAGGCGGCGCAACAGGGGCTGGCAAGCGCCAACCTGCAGCCCGGCTTTACCCTGAGCGGGCTGGGTTCCCTGGCCGAAGCGTCGCTGAGTTGCGACCGTCTGGTGCAGTTCTGAGGATATGATGAAACGAGTCGCTTTTGTTTTCACCCACGGGCCGCACGGCGGTGCCGGCGGCAGGGAAGGGCTGGATGCGCTGCTTGCCACATCGGCGCTCAGTGAGGATTTGGGGGTGTTTTTTGTCGGCGATGGCGTATTGCAGCTGTTGCCGGGCCAGCAACCGGAAAAAATCTTGGCGCGCAATTACATCGCCACCTTCGGCGTGCTGCCGTTGTATGACGTGGAGCGCTGCTATCTATGCCAGGCTTCGCTGCAGGAGCGTGGGCTGAGTCAGGTGACCGATTGGGTGCTGGATGCCGAGGTGCTGGCGCCGGATGAATTGCGCCGCCAATTGGCCGGTTACGACGCCGTGATGACGTTTTAGGATCTTCTGATGCTGTATACCCTGAGCCATTCGCCAAACCAATGTGACTTACCTGCGCTGCTGCGCCTGGCGGCGGAGGGCGACGCGCTGTTGCTGCTACAGGACGGCGTGCTTGCAGGCCTTGCCGGCAGCGCTCATCTTGAATTGCTGCTCGCCGCCCCCATATCCCTTTATGCGCTGCAGGATGACCTGGAAGCCCGGGGATTGGTTGGTCATTTTTCGCACAAAATCACTGTCATCGGCTATAATCACTTCGTTGAATTAACCGAACAACACCGCAGCCAAATGGCCTGGTAATGAGAGTGATGTTGTATATTTCTTGACACCCATACTGGTCAGCCCTAAAATTCTGCGTCCTCGTACTCTGCCAATAGTGCATACGAGGGGATTTATCACATGTTTACGAAGCTAGTACGAAGCAAAAACCAGGAGCTTTTTTAATGGCAACAATTAACCAGCTGGTTCGCAAACCACGCTCTGTGAAGGCTGCTAAAAGCAACGTTCCAGCGCTGGAAGCCTGCCCGCAGAAACGTGGCGTATGCACCCGCGTATATACCACTACCCCGAAAAAACCAAACTCCGCACTGCGTAAAGTTTGCCGTGTGCGTTTGACTAACGGTTTCGAAGTGACTTCCTACATCGGTGGCGAAGGCCACAACCTGCAGGAACACTCCGTAATCCTGATCCGTGGCGGTCGTGTAAAAGACCTGCCAGGTGTGCGTTACCACACCGTCCGTGGTGCACTTGACTGCTCCGGTGTTAAAGACCGTAAGCAAGCTCGTTCCAAGTACGGCGTGAAGAAGCCAAAGGCTTAATGGTTCTCCGTTAAGTAAGGCCAAACGTTTTAACTTTAATGTCAAAATAAACTCGTAGAGTTTTGGACAATCCTGAATTAACAACGGAGTATTTCCATGCCACGTCGTCGCGTAATCGGCCAACGTAAAATCCTGCCAGATCCTAAGTTCGGATCTGAGCTGCTGGCCAAATTTGTAAATATCCTGATGGTAGACGGTAAAAAATCTACTGCAGAAGCAATCGTCTATACCGCGCTGGAGACCCTGGCTCAGCGTTCTGGTAAAGATCACCTGGAAGCTTTCGAAGTCGCTCTCGACAACGTTCGCCCGACTGTAGAAGTTAAGTCGCGTCGCGTTGGCGGTTCTACTTATCAGGTACCAGTTGAAGTCCGCCCGGTTCGTCGTAATGCTCTGGCAATGCGTTGGATCGTTGATGCTGCACGTAAACGCGGTGATAAATCCATGGCTCTGCGCCTGGCGAACGAGCTGTCTGACGCAGCAGAGAACAAAGGTTCTGCTGTTAAGAAGCGTGAAGACGTTCACCGTATGGCCGAAGCCAACAAGGCGTTCGCCCACTACCGCTGGTAATCACCTGGCTGTAGTCATGCTAACCAAGCGGGCGCGTCAAATCGGCCCGCTTGGGTTAACTGAACTTGAACGCCCTAGGAATAGAGGAATCAAATGGCTCGTACAACACCCATTGCACGCTACCGTAACATCGGTATCAGTGCTCACATCGACGCCGGTAAAACCACCACTACCGAACGTATTCTGTTCTACACCGGTGTAAACCACAAAATCGGTGAAGTTCATGACGGCGCTGCCACCATGGACTGGATGGAACAGGAGCAGGAGCGTGGTATTACCATCACTTCTGCAGCGACTACTGCTTTCTGGTCTGGTATGGCCAAGCAGTTCGAACCGCATCGCGTAAACATCATCGACACCCCAGGGCACGTTGACTTCACCATCGAAGTAGAACGTTCCATGCGTGTGCTGGATGGCGCGGTAATGGTTTACTGTGCTGTTGGTGGTGTTCAGCCACAGTCTGAAACCGTATGGCGTCAGGCTAACAAATACAAAGTGCCACGTATCGCGTTCGTTAACAAAATGGACCGTATGGGCGCTAACTTCCTGAAAGTTGTTGGCCAGATCAAATCTCGTCTGGGCGCTAACCCTGTTCCTCTGCAGCTGGCTATCGGCGCAGAAGACAAATTCACCGGCGTTATCGACCTGGTGAAAATGAAGGCGATCAACTGGAACGAAGAAGACGCAGGCGTAACCTTCGAATACGAAGACGTCCCGGCTGACATGATGGATCTGGCTGAAGAATGGCGCCAGAACCTGATCGAGTCCGCTGCGGAAGCTTCCGAAGAGCTGATGGAAAAATACCTGGGCGGCGAAGAGCTGACCGAGGAAGAAATCAAAGCAGCTCTGCGTCAGCGCGTACTGAACAACGAAATCATCCTGGTTACCTGTGGTTCTGCGTTCAAGAACAAGGGTGTGCAGGCGATGCTGGATGCGGTAATCGAATACCTGCCGGCACCAACTGACGTTCCTGCGATCAACGGTATCCTGGACGACGGTAAAGACACTCCGGCTGAGCGTCACGCAAGTGATGACGAGCCGTTCTCTGCGCTGGCGTTCAAAATCGCTACCGACCCGTTCGTAGGTAACTTGACCTTCTTCCGCGTGTACTCCGGCGTTGTTAACTCCGGCGACACCGTGCTGAACTCCGTTAAGTCTGCGCGCGAGCGTTTTGGCCGTATCGTTCAGATGCACGCCAACAAGCGTGAAGAGATCAAAGAAGTTCGCGCAGGCGACATCGCCGCTGCGATCGGTCTGAAAGACGTGACCACCGGGGACACCCTGTGTGATCCAGACTCTCCAATCATCCTGGAGCGTATGGAATTCCCTGAGCCGGTAATCTCTATCGCCGTTGAACCGAAAACCAAAGCTGACCAAGAAAAAATGGGTCTGGCTCTGGGCCGTCTGGCTAAAGAAGACCCGTCGTTCCGCGTATGGACTGACGAAGAGTCTAACCAGACCATCATCGCCGGTATGGGTGAACTGCACCTCGATATCATCGTTGACCGCATGAAGCGTGAATTCAACGTTGAAGCTAACGTGGGCAAACCTCAGGTAGCTTACCGCGAAGCGATTCGCGCGAAGATTACCGACGTTGAAGGTAAGCACGCCAAGCAGTCTGGTGGTCGCGGTCAGTACGGTCACGTTGTGATCGACATGTACCCACTGGAGCCGGGCTCTAACCCGAAAGGTTACGAGTTCGTCAACGACATCAAAGGTGGTGTAATTCCTGGCGAATACATCCCTGCCGTTGATAAAGGCATCCAGGAGCAGCTTAAGTCTGGTCCGTTGGCTGGTTACCCAGTAGTAGACATGGGTATTCGTCTGCACTTCGGTTCTTACCACGACGTTGACTCCTCTGAACTGGCGTTTAAACTGGCCGCGTCTATCGCCTTTAAAGAAGGCTTTAAGAAAGCGAAACCAGTTCTGCTTGAGCCTATCATGAAGGTTGAAGTTGAGACTCCAGAAGAGAACACCGGTGACGTTATCGGTGACTTGAGCCGTCGTCGCGGCATGCTGCGCGGTCAGGAATCTGAAGTGACTGGCGTTAAGATCCACGCTGAAGTACCGTTGTCCGAAATGTTCGGCTACGCAACTCAGCTGCGTTCTCTGACTAAAGGTCGCGCATCATACACCATGGAATTCCTGAAGTATGATGATGCACCGAACAACGTCGCTCAGGCCGTAATCGAAGCCCGTGGCAAATAAGCCGCAGGGTTAAAACCAAAGTCCCGTGCTCTCTCCAGAAGGGGAGAGCGCTATAGTAAGGAATATAGCCGTGTCTAAAGAAAAATTTGAACGTACAAAACCGCACGTTAACGTTGGTACTATCGGCCACGTTGACCACGGTAAAACTACCCTGACTGCAGCGATCACCACCGTTCTGGCTAAAACCTACGGCGGTTCTGCACGTGCTTTCGACCAGATCGATAACGCGCCAGAAGAAAAAGCTCGTGGTATCACCATCAACACCTCTCACGTTGAGTATGACACCCCGACTCGTCACTACGCGCACGTTGACTGCCCAGGGCACGCCGACTACGTGAAAAACATGATCACCGGTGCTGCTCAGATGGACGGCGCGATCCTGGTAGTAGCTGCGACTGACGGCCCAATGCCTCAGACTCGTGAGCACATCCTGCTGGGTCGTCAGGTTGGCGTTCCTTTCATCATCGTATTCATGAACAAATGCGACATGGTTGATGATGAAGAGCTGCTGGAACTGGTAGAAATGGAAGTTCGCGAACTGCTGTCCGCGTACGACTTCCCAGGCGATGACCTGCCAGTGATCCGCGGTTCCGCGCTGAAAGCGCTGGAAGGCGAAGCTGAGTGGGAAGCGAAAATCATCGAACTGGCCGAAGCCCTGGACAGCTACATCCCAGAGCCAGAGCGTGCTATCGACAAGCCGTTCCTGCTGCCAATCGAAGACGTATTCTCCATCTCCGGTCGTGGTACCGTTGTTACCGGTCGTGTTGAGCGCGGTATCATCAAAGTTGGCGAAGAAGTTGAAATCGTTGGTATCAAAGACACCGTTAAGTCTACCTGTACTGGCGTTGAAATGTTCCGCAAACTGCTGGACGAAGGCCGTGCTGGTGAGAACGTAGGTGTTCTGCTGCGTGGTATCAAACGTGAAGAAATCGAACGTGGTCAGGTACTGGCTAAACCAGGCTCCATCAAGCCGCACACCCAGTTCGAATCTGAAGTGTACATCCTGAGCAAAGATGAAGGTGGTCGTCACACGCCATTCTTCAAAGGCTACCGTCCACAGTTCTACTTCCGTACTACTGACGTGACCGGTACCATCGAACTGCCAGAAGGCGTAGAGATGGTAATGCCAGGCGACAACGTGAACATGGTTGTAACCCTGATTCACCCAATCGCGATGGACGACGGTCTGCGTTTCGCAATCCGTGAAGGCGGCCGTACTGTAGGCGCTGGTGTTGTTGCTAAAGTTATCGCTTAATCGCGAATAATTTTTCGACACAAAAAAGGGGCACTTCGGTGCCCTTTTTTTATGCAATTTGCTCAAATCTTAATTGAAATAAAAACCATTCCTATTTAGACTCAATGCATTGGTTAAGAAGTGAGTCTCTCTATGTATGTATGTCTGTGTAATGCGGTGACTGACAAAGCGATCCGTAATGCGGTGCGTCAGCACAATCCCCATACCATGAAGCAGCTGCGTGAACTTGTGCCGATTGGTACCGATTGTGGAAAGTGCATTCGTCAGGCAAGACAGATTATGGTGGAGGAACGCGGAACTATCATCCCAATGCATGAAGTTGCCTAACAAAGGGTAAGGTTATTTTTGACTCTTGGCTTACAGGTTCTACACTTTTAGAACTGGCCAGGAGGAGTTACCTATGAAAGGCGATAAAAAGATCATTGCTCACCTCAACAAGCTGCTCGGCAACGAGCTGGTTGCCATCAATCAATATTTCCTGCACGCCCGCATGTTCAAGAATTGGGGCTTAATGCGCCTCAACGACAAGGAATACCACGAGTCGATCGACGAAATGAAACATGCCGATCGCTACATCGAGCGTATCCTGTTCCTGGAAGGGCTTCCTAACCTGCAAGATCTCGGCAAGCTGAACATCGGCGAAGACATTGAAGAGATGCTGCGTTCCGATCTGGCTCTGGAGCTGGCTGGTGCCAAGAACCTGCGTGAAGGTATCGCCTATGCCGATTCTATTCACGATTATGTCAGCCGCGATTTGATGATCGATATCCTGGCCGATGAAGAAGAGCATATCGACTGGCTGGAAACCGAGCTGGACCTCATCGCTCGCCTCGGTATTCAAAACTATGCCCAGGCGCAGGTTTTGGAGCGCAAAGAGTAAAGCCTTCAGCCTATTCGCCATTGCCTCTCCTGCCGGCGGCCGTTTTCACGGCGGGGCAGGGGAGAGCTCAACCCGCCCTAAGCATAATTCATTCCCTGCTCACCGTGCTAACCCACAAACTGACACTGAACGCGCAAAAATGACGATTTCCTGAGCATATTTCCAACTGCGGCTTGCTTCCTGGGCCATTTTGCGTATAATGCGCGGGCTTACCTAATCTTGGTAAGCCTGATTTTAGCGAATCAGTCGATTGGCAGGCCTTTTTTGCCTTTCGAACAATACTCCCGATATGGGGGTTATATGTTGACGATTACACTCCCCCATCAATCGAAATGGGTGTGAGGAGTAATTATTTACGTTTATAAATAATTGGAGCTCTGGTCTCATGCAGAACCAAAGAATCCGTATCCGCCTGAAAGCGTTTGATCATCGTCTGATCGATCAATCAACCGCGGAAATCGTCGAGACTGCAAAGCGCACTGGTGCGCAAGTCCGTGGTCCGATCCCGCTGCCAACTCGCAAAGAGCGCTTTACCGTTCTGATCTCTCCGCACGTCAACAAAGACGCGCGCGATCAGTACGAGATTCGCACTCACAAGCGTCTGGTTGACATCGTTGAGCCAACCGAGAAAACCGTTGATGCTCTGATGCGTCTGGATCTGGCTGCCGGTGTAGACGTGCAGATCAGCCTGGGTTAATCAGGTCATTGAGCGATTGAGAGGTTGAAACAATGATTGGTTTAGTCGGTAAAAAAGTGGGTATGACCCGTATCTTCACTGAAGATGGCGTTTCTATCCCAGTAACCGTAATTGAAATTGAAGCGAACCGCGTGACTCAGGTTAAAAGCCTGGACACCGACGGTTACCGTGCCGTTCAGGTTACCACTGGTAGCAAAAAAGCTAACCGTGTAACCAAGCCGGAAGCGGGCCATTTCGCTAAAGCTGGCGTTGAAGCTGGCCGTGGTCTGTGGGAATTCCGCCTTGAAGAAGGTCAAGAGTTCGCTGCAGGTCAGGAAATTAGCGTAGAAATCTTCGCTGACGTTAAAAAAGTCGATGTTACCGGTACTTCTAAAGGTAAAGGTTTTGCTGGCACTGTTAAGCGCTGGAACTTCCGTACCCAAGACGCTACCCACGGTAACTCCTTGTCTCACCGCGTTCCGGGTTCTATCGGTCAGAACCAGACTCCGGGCAAAGTGTTCAAAGGCAAGAAAATGGCTGGCCACCTGGGTGATGAGCGCGTAACCGTTCAGAGCCTGGACGTAGTACGTGTTGACGCTGAGCGCAACCTGCTGCTGGTTAAGGGTGCTGTACCGGGCGCAACCGGTGGCAACCTGATCGTTAAACCAGCTGTGAAGGCGTAAGGGGATAGCAATGGAATTAGTATTGAAAGACGCGCAAAGCGCGCTGACTGTTTCCGAAACTACCTTCGGTCGTGATTTCAACGAAGCGCTGGTACACCAGGTTGTTGTTGCTTATGCAGCAGGTGCCCGTCAAGGTACTCGTGCTCAGAAGACCCGTGCTGAAGTAACTGGTTCCGGCAAAAAGCCATGGCGTCAGAAAGGCACCGGCCGTGCGCGTTCAGGTTCTGTAAAGAGCCCGATCTGGCGTTCAGGCGGCGTGACCTTTGCTGCTAAGCCACAGGACCACAGTCAGAAAGTAAACAAAAAGATGTACCGCGGCGCGCTGAAAAGCATCCTGTCCGAGCTGGTACGTCAAGATCGTCTGATCGTTGTCGAGAAGTTCTCTGTAGAAGCGCCTAAAACTAAGCTGCTGGCACAGAAACTGAAAGATATGGCTCTGGAAGACGTGCTGATCGTGACCGGTGAACTGGATGAGAATCTGTTCCTGGCAGCTCGCAACCTGTACAAGGTTGACGTGCGCGATGTAGCAGGTATCGATCCGGTTAGCCTGATCGCCTTCGACAAAGTGGTTATGACTGCTGATGCTGTGAAGCAAGTTGAGGAGATGCTGGCATGATCCGTGAAGAACGTTTGCTGAAAGTGCTGCGTGCACCGCACGTATCTGAAAAAGCATCCGCTGCGATGGAAAAAAGCAACACCATCGTTCTCAAAGTTGCCAAAGACGCGACCAAAGCAGAAATCAAAGCTGCAGTGCAGAAACTGTTTGAAGTCGAAGTCGAAGACGTGAACACCCTGGTAGTTAAAGGGAAAGTGAAGCGTCACGGTCAGCGTGTTGGTCGTCGTAGCGACTGGAAAAAAGCTTACGTCACCCTGAAAGAAGGCCAGAATCTGGACTTCATCGGCGGCGCAGAGTAAGTCGGAGGAGTAAGAACAATGGCAATTGTTAAATGTAAACCTACATCTCCGGGTCGTCGCCACGTTGTTAAAGTGGTTAACCCTGAGCTGCACAAGGGTAAACCTTATGCCCCGCTGCTGGAAAAACTGAGCAAAAGCGGTGGTCGTAACAACAATGGCCGTATCACCACCCGTCATATCGGTGGTGGCCACAAGCAACATTATCGTCTGGTTGACTTCAAGCGCAACAAAGACGGTATCCCTGCTGTGGTTGAGCGTCTGGAGTACGATCCGAACCGTTCCGCGAACATCGCGCTGGTTCTGTACAAAGACGGCGAACGCCGTTACATCCTGGCGCCGAAAGGCCTGAAAGCTGGTGACCAGATTCAATCTGGCGTTGATGCTGCAATCAAAGCGGGCAACACCCTGCCGATGCGCAACATTCCAGTTGGTTCAACGGTTCACAACGTAGAAATGAAACCAGGTAAAGGCGGCCAGATGGCTCGCTCCGCTGGTGCCTACGTTCAGATCGTTGCTCGTGATGGTTCCTACGTAACTCTGCGTCTGCGCTCTGGCGAAATGCGTAAAGTTCCAGCTGATTGCCGCGCCACCCTGGGTGAAGTCGGTAACGCTGAACACATGCTTCGCGTTCTGGGTAAAGCAGGTGCTGCACGTTGGCGTGGTGTTCGTCCTACCGTTCGCGGTACGGCGATGAACCCGGTAGATCACCCGCACGGTGGTGGTGAAGGTCGTAACTTTGGTAAGCACCCGGTAACTCCGTGGGGCGTTCAGACCAAAGGTAAGAAGACCCGTAGCAACAAGCGTACTGATAAGTTCATCGTACGTCGCCGTAGCAAAAAATAATTAGAGGATAAGCCATGCCACGTTCTCTCAAGAAAGGTCCTTTTATTGACCTGCACTTGCTGAAGAAGGTAGAGAAAGCGGTGGAAAGCGGTGACAAGAAGCCTTTGCGCACTTGGTCCCGTCGTTCAACGATCTTTCCTAACATGATCGGTTTGACCATCGCTGTCCATAATGGTCGTCAGCACGTACCAGTGTTCGTTTCCGATGAAATGGTCGGTCACAAACTGGGTGAATTCGCGCCGACTCGTACTTATCGCGGCCATGCGGCTGATAAAAAAGCTAAAAAGCGCTAAGGTAGGAGGAAGAGATGGAAACTATCGCTAAACATCGCCACGCTCGTTCTTCTGCTCAGAAGGTTCGCCTTGTTGCTGACCTGATTCGCGGTAAGAAAGTGTCGCAAGCTCTGGAAACTCTGACCTACACCAACAAGAAAGCTGCTGGTCTGGTTAAGAAAGTGCTGGAGTCTGCCATTGCTAACGCAGAACACAACGATGGCGCTGACATCGATGATCTGAAAGTTACGAAAATCTTCGTAGACGAAGGCCCAAGCATGAAGCGCATTATGCCGCGTGCGAAAGGTCGTGCAGATCGCATCCTGAAGCGCACCAGCCACATTACTGTGGTTGTGTCCGATCGCTGAGACTCTGGAGACTAGCAATGGGTCAGAAAGTACATCCTAATGGTATTCGCCTGGGTATTGTCAAACCTTGGAACTCTACTTGGTATGCGAATACCAAAGAATTCGCTGACAACCTGGACAGCGACTTTAAAGTTCGTCAATTCCTGACTAAGGAACTGTCGAAAGCTTCCGTTTCTCGCATCGTTATCGAGCGTCCTGCGAAGAGCATCCGTGTGACCATTCACACTGCTCGCCCAGGCATCGTTATCGGCAAGAAAGGTGAAGACGTCGAAAAACTGCGCAAGGTCGTAGCGGACATCGCTGGCGTTCCTGCACAGATCAACATCGCCGAAGTCCGTAAACCGGAACTCGACGCTAAATTGGTTGCTGACAGCATCACTTCTCAGCTGGAACGTCGCGTTATGTTCCGTCGTGCTATGAAGCGTGCAGTACAGAACGCAATGCGTCTTGGCGCTAAAGGTATCAAAGTTGAAGTAAGCGGCCGTCTTGGCGGCGCTGAAATCGCACGTACCGAATGGTACCGCGAAGGTCGTGTTCCATTGCACACTCTGCGTGCGGACATCGACTACAACACATCTGAAGCGCACACCACTTATGGTGTAATCGGCGTTAAGGTATGGATCTTCAAAGGTGAGATCCTGGGTGGTATGGCTGCAGTTGAACAACCGGAACCGGCTGCTCAACCTAAAAAGCAGCAGCGTAAAGGCCGCAAGTAAGGAGAGTCGCTGATGTTACAACCAAAGCGTACAAAATTCCGTAAGGTGCACAAGGGCCGCAACCGTGGTCTGGCGCAAGGTACGGATGTTAGCTTCGGCACTTTCGGTCTGAAAGCTGTTGGCCGTGGCCGTCTGACTGCTCGTCAAATCGAAGCAGCTCGTCGTGCAATGACTCGTGCAGTTAAGCGTCAAGGCAAGATCTGGATCCGTGTATTCCCGGACAAACCGATCACCGAGAAGCCGCTGGAAGTGCGTATGGGTAAAGGTAAGGGTAACGTGGAGTATTGGGTTGCCCTGATCCAGCCTGGTAAGGTCCTGTACGAAATGGACGGCGTGCCAGAAGAGGTTGCCCGCGAGGCATTCAAACTGGCAGCAGCGAAACTGCCGATCAAAACCACCTTTGTAACTAAGACGGTGATGTAATGAAAGCACAAGAGCTGCGTGAAAAAAGCGTTGAAGAGCTGAATGCCGAGCTGCTCAACCTGCTGCGTGAGCAATTCAACTTGCGCATGCAGGCGGCCAGTGGCCAGCTGCAACAAACTCACCTGTTGAAACAAGTGCGTCGTGACGTCGCACGCGTTAAGACTTTACTGACTCAAAAGGCGGGTGTGTAAATGACTGAAGTTATCCGTACCCTGCAGGGTCGTGTTGTTAGCGATAAAATGGAGAAATCCATCGTTGTTGCTATTGAGCGTACTGTGAAGCACCCGATCTACGGGAAATTCATCAAACGTACGACCAAGCTGCACGTACATGACGAGAACAACGAATGTGGTACCGGCGACGTGGTGGAAATCCGCGAATGCCGCCCACTGTCCAAGACTAAGTCCTGGACGTTGGTTCGCGTTGTAGAGAAAGCGATTCTGTAATAGAGTAGCTGGCTCTCACTTAATAAACGGCTCAGAAAATGAGCCGTTTATTTTTTCTACCCATACCAAGTAAGCGGTGTTATAATGCTGCGCCCTCGGTTATGGGGCTTTTCAACGGCCTAATTTTTACTTGGGTCTTTAAAGTAGTAGTTGACATTAGCGGAGCACTAAAATGATCCAAGAACAGACTATGCTGAACGTCGCCGACAACTCCGGTGCACGTCGCGTAATGTGTATCAAGGTTCTAGGTGGCTCGCACCGTCGCTACGCAGGCGTCGGCGACATCATCAAAATTACCATCAAGGAAGCAATTCCTCGCGGTAAGGTGAAGAAAGGCGATGTTCTGAAGGCGGTAGTGGTGCGCACCAAGAAGGGTGTACGTCGCCCGGACGGTTCTGTCATTCGCTTCGATGGCAATGCATGCGTTATTTTGAACAATAACAGCGAGCAGCCTATCGGTACGCGTATTTTTGGGCCGGTAACTCGTGAACTGCGTAATGAGAAGTTCATGAAAATTATCTCTCTGGCACCAGAAGTACTCTAAGGAGCGAACATGGCAGCGAAGATCCGTCGTGATGACGAAGTTATCGTGATTACCGGGAAAGACAAAGGTAAGCGCGGTAAAGTAAAAAATGTCCTGTCTGCTGGCAAGGTCATTGTTGAAGGCATCAACCTGGTTAAGAAACACCAGAAGCCGGTTCCGGCTCTGAACCAACCAGGCGGCATTGTTGAAAAAGAAGCTGCAATTCAGGTTTCTAACATTGCTATCTTCAACGCGGCTACCGGCAAGGCTGACCGTGTAGGCTTTAGATTCGAAGACGGCAAAAAAGTCCGTTTCTTCAAGTCTAACAGCGAAACTATCAAGTAATTTGGAGTAATACGATGGCGAAACTGCATGATTACTACAAAGACGAGGTAGTCAAACAACTGATGTCTCAGTTTGATTACAACTCTGTCATGCAAGTCCCTCGGGTCGAGAAGATCACCCTGAACATGGGTGTTGGTGAAGCGATTGCTGACAAGAAACTGCTGGATAACGCCGCAGCGGACCTGGCAGCTATCTCCGGTCAAAAACCGTTGATCACCAAAGCCCGCAAATCTGTTGCAGGCTTCAAAATCCGTCAGGGCTATCCGATCGGCTGTAAAGTAACTCTGCGTGGCGAACGCATGTGGGAGTTCTTTGAGCGTCTGATCTCCATTGCTGTTCCACGTATCCGTGACTTCCGTGGCCTGTCCGCCAAGTCATTCGATGGCCGTGGCAACTACAGCATGGGCGTGCGTGAGCAAATCATCTTCCCAGAAATCGACTACGACAAAGTCGATCGCGTTCGTGGTTTGGATATTACCATTACCACTACTGCGAAATCTGATGATGAAGGCCGCGCGCTGCTGGCTGCTTTTAACTTCCCGTTCCGCAAGTAAGGCAGGGTTACTGATGGCTAAGCAATCAATGAAAGCACGCGAAGTCAAGCGCGTGAAATTAGCTGACAAGTTCTTTGCAAAACGCGCTGAACTGAAAGCTATTATCTCTGATGTGAACGCATCCGATGAAGATCGTTGGAATGCCGTTCTCAAGCTGCAAACTCTGCCGCGTGATTCCAGCCCGTCTCGTCAGCGTAAACGCTGCCGCCAAACTGGCCGTCCACATGGTTATGTGGGCAAATTCGGGTTGAGCCGTATTAAGCTTCGTGAAGCCGCTATGCGCGGTGAAGTACCAGGCTTGAAAAAGGCTAGCTGGTAATTACCAATTGAATCACGGGAGTAAAGACAGATGAGCATGCAAGATCCGATCGCGGATATGCTGACCCGTATCCGTAACGGTCAAGCCGCGAACAAAGTTGCGGTCACCATGCCTTCCTCCAAGCTGAAAGTGGCAATTGCCAACGTGCTGAAGGAAGAAGGTTTTATTGAAGATTTCAAAATCGAAGGCGACGCCAAGCCTGTTCTGGAACTGGTACTGAAGTACTTCCAGGGCAAAGCTGTGGTAGAAAGCATTCAACGTATCAGCCGTCCAGGTCTGCGCATCTACAAGAAAAAAGATGAGCTGCCAAAAGTTATGGCCGGTTTGGGTATCGCTGTTGTTTCTACCTCTAAAGGTGTTATGACCGATCGTGCAGCTCGCCAGGCTGGTCTTGGTGGCGAGATTATCTGCTACGTAGCTTAATTCGGGAGGAAAGAATGTCTCGTGTTGCAAAAGCACCCGTCGTCATTCCTGCCGGCGTAGAGGTAAAACTCAACGGTCAGGTTATTTCGATTAAGGGTAAAAACGGCGAGTTGACTCGTACTATCCACGACGCCGTTGAAGTGAAGCAAGAAGCTAACGCACTGACTTTCGCTCCGCGCGAAGGTTTTGCTAACGCATGGGCTCAAGCGGGTACCACGCGCGCTCTGCTGAACGCAATGGTTGTTGGTGTTACCGAAGGCTTCACCAAAAAGCTTCAACTGGTAGGTGTTGGTTATCGTGCTGCCGTTAAAGGCAACGTGGTGAATTTGGCCCTGGGCTTCTCTCACCCTATCGATCACCAGCTGCCGGCAGGTATCACTGCTGAATGCCCAAGCCAAACTGAGATCGTGCTGAAAGGCGCTGATAAGCAGGTTATTGGCCAGGTAGCAGCAGATCTGCGCGCTTACCGTCGTCCTGAGCCTTACAAAGGCAAAGGTGTTCGTTACGCCGACGAAGTCGTGCGTACCAAAGAGGCTAAGAAGAAGTAAGGTAACACTATGGATAAGAAATCTGCTCGTATCCGTCGTGCGACCCGCGCACGCCGCAAGCTCCAAGAGCTGGGTGCAACCCGCCTGGTGGTACATCGTACCCCGCGTCACATTTACGCACAGGTGATTGCTCCAAACGGTTCTGAAGTACTGGTAGCCGCTTCTACTTTAGAAAAAGCTATCGCGGAGCAACTGAAGTATTCCGGTAACAAAGACGCAGCAGCAGCCGTAGGTAAAGCTCTGGCTGAGCGCGCGTTGGAAAAAGGGATTGCGAAAGTATCCTTTGACCGTTCCGGTTTCCAATATCATGGTCGAGTCCAGGCACTGGCAGATGCTGCCCGTGAAGCTGGCCTTCAGTTCTAAGGAAGAGGTTTAAGATGGCTCACATCGAAAAACAAGCTGGCGAACTGCAGGAAAAGCTGATCGCGGTAAACCGCGTATCTAAAACCGTAAAAGGTGGCCGTATTTTCAGCTTTACCGCACTGACTGTAGTTGGTGATGGTAACGGTCGCGTTGGTTTTGGCTACGGCAAAGCACGCGAAGTTCCAGCAGCGATCCAGAAAGCGATGGAAAAAGCCCGTCGCAACATGATGAACGTCGCGCTGAACAGCGGCACCCTGCAGCACCCTGTTAAGGGCGCTCACACGGGTTCTCGCGTGTTCATGCAGCCTGCTCATGAAGGTACCGGTATCATCGCGGGTGGTGCAATGCGCGCCGTTCTCGAAGTTGCTGGGGTGCACAACGTATTGGCTAAAGCTTATGGTTCCACCAACCCGATCAACGTGGTTCGTGCAACTATCGACGCTCTGGCGAATATGAAGTCTCCTGAAATGGTCGCTGCTAAGCGTGGTAAATCCGTTGCCGACATTCTGGGGTAATTGACCATGGCTAAGACTATTAAAGTTACACAAACTCGCAGCTCAATTGGCCGTCTGCCGAAGCATAAAGCTACTCTGCTCGGTCTGGGTCTGCGTCGTATTGGTCACACCGTAGAGCGCGAGGATACTCCTGCTGTTCGCGGTATGGTCAACCTGGTTTCCTACATGGTTAAAGTTGAGGAGTAACAGATGCGTTTAAATACTCTGTCTCCGGCTGAAGGTGCCAAGCATGCGCCTAAGCGTGTAGGTCGTGGTATTGGTTCTGGCCTGGGTAAAACCGGCGGCCGTGGTCACAAAGGTCAGAAGTCTCGTTCTGGCGGTGGCGTACGTCGTGGTTTTGAAGGTGGTCAGATGCCTCTGTACCGTCGTCTGCCGAAATTCGGCTTCACTTCACGCAAAGCGATGATCACGGCAGAAGTTCGTCTGTCTGAACTGGCTCTGGTTGAAGGCGATGTTATCGACCTGAACGCGCTGAAAGCCGCTAACGTAGTTGGTGTCCAGATCGAATTCGCGAAAGTTGTACTTTCTGGCGAAGTCGCTCGTCCGGTAACCCTGCGTGGTCTGCGTGTCACCAAAGGCGCTCGTGCTGCTATCGAGGCTGCTGGCGGTAAAATTGAGGAATAAGTAGCAGATGGCTAAGCAACCAGGATTAGATTTTCAAAGTGCTAAAGGCGGGCTCGGCGAGCTGAAGCGCAGACTTTTGTTTGTCATCGGCGCGCTGATTGTCTTCCGCATCGGCTCTTTCATTCCGATTCCTGGTATCGATGCCACTGTGCTTGCCAAATTGCTTGAGCAGCAGAGAGGCACTATCATTGAAATGTTTAACATGTTCTCTGGTGGTGCCCTCAGCCGTGCTTCTATCTTTGCTCTGGGGATCATGCCGTATATCTCGGCATCGATCATTATCCAGCTGCTGACGGTGGTTCATCCAGCGTTGGCGGAAATCAAGAAAGAAGGGGAGGCTGGCCGTCGCAAGATTAGCCAGTACACCCGTTACGGTACGCTGGTATTGGCCATATTCCAGTCGATTGGTATTGCTACCGGTCTGCCGAATATGCCTGGTATGCAGGGCCTGGTGTTAAATCCAGGCTTTGCATTCTACTTTACTGCGGTTGTGAGCCTGGTAACCGGGACAATGTTCCTGATGTGGCTGGGTGAGCAGATTACTGAGCGCGGTATCGGCAACGGTATCTCGATCATTATCTTCGCGGGTATTGTAGCGGGGCTCCCGCCGGCAGTGGCCCATACTATCGAGCAAGCGCGGCAAGGCGACCTGCACTTCCTCCTGCTGCTGTTGGTTGCAGTATTGGTGTTTGCAGTAACCTTCTTCGTTGTTTTCATCGAGCGTGGTCAACGTCGTATCGTCGTTAACTATGCGAAGCGTCAACAAGGTCGTCGTGTTTATGCAGCACAGAGTACACATTTACCGTTGAAAGTGAACATGGCGGGTGTTATCCCGGCGATTTTCGCTTCCAGCATTATTCTGTTCCCGGCCACGATTGCATCATGGTTTGGGGGCGGTACCGGTTGGAACTGGCTGACTACGATTTCGCTGTATTTGCAGCCAGGGCAACCGCTTTATGTGTTACTCTATGCGTCTGCAATCATCTTCTTCTGTTTCTTCTACACGGCGTTGGTTTTCAACCCGCGTGAGACAGCAGATAACCTGAAGAAGTCCGGTGCCTTCGTACCAGGAATTCGTCCGGGAGAGCAAACGGCGAAGTATATCGATAAAGTAATGACGCGTTTAACCCTGGTGGGCGCGATGTACATTACTTTCATCTGCCTGATCCCGGAGTTCATGCGTGATGCAATGAAAGTACCATTCTACTTTGGTGGTACCTCGCTACTGATCGTGGTTGTCGTCATCATGGACTTTATGGCTCAAGTGCAAACTCTGATGATGTCAAGTCAGTACGAGTCTGCATTGAAGAAAGCAAATCTGAAAGGCTATAACCGCTAGTCAGATTCGTTTGAGAAGTTACGGAGAGTAAAAATGAAAGTTCGTGCTTCCGTCAAGAAATTATGTCGTAACTGCAAAATCGTTAAGCGTAACGGTGTCGTTCGTGTGATTTGCAGCGCCGAGCCGAAGCATAAACAGCGTCAAGGCTGATTATCTCGCATATTTTTCTTGCAAAGTTGGGTTGAGCTGGCTAGATTAGCCAGCCAATCTTTTGTATGTCGCACTGCAACATTATTTGAGTATCCTGAAAACGGGCTTTTCAGAATGGTGTTGCTGTATAAAATAGTAGGAGTGCATAGTGGCCCGTATAGCAGGCATTAACATTCCTGATCATAAACATACCGTTATCGCCTTAACGTCGATCTTCGGTATCGGTAAAACCCGTTCACAGGCTATCTGTGCATCCACGGGTATTGCTGAAAATGTTAAGATCAGTGAGCTGTCTGAAGAGCAAATCGAAAAGCTTCGTGATGCAGTTGCCAAATACACCGTTGAGGGTGATTTGCGTCGTGAAATTACCCTGAGCATCAAGCGTCTTATGGACCTTGGTTGCTATCGTGGTTTGCGTCATCGTCGTGGTCTGCCGGTACGCGGTCAGCGCACCAAGACCAACGCTCGTACCCGTAAGGGTCCGCGCAAGCCGATCAAGAAATAATCGGGGTTATTGAATAATGGCAAAGGCACCTGTTCGTACACGTAAGCGTGTAAGAAAGCAAGTCTCTGACGGCGTGGCTCATATCCATGCTTCTTTCAACAACACCATCGTTACCATCACTGATCGTCAGGGTAATGCTTTGGGTTGGGCAACAGCCGGTGGTTCCGGTTTCCGTGGTTCTCGTAAGTCCACTCCGTTCGCAGCACAGGTTGCAGCAGAACGTTGTGCCGACGCAGTAAAAGAATACGGTATCAAGAACCTGGAAGTTATGGTTAAAGGACCTGGTCCTGGTCGTGAGTCTACTATCCGCGCTCTGAACGCGGCTGGTTTCCGCATCACTAATATTACTGATGTGACTCCGATCCCTCATAACGGTTGTCGTCCGCCGAAAAAGCGCCGCGTGTAACGCAGCTTTTAGGATTGTTGGAGAAAGAAAATGGCAAGATATTTGGGTCCTAAGCTCAAGCTGAGCCGTCGTGAGGGCACAGACCTGTTCCTTAAGTCTGGCGTTCGCGCGATCGATTCCAAGTGTAAAATTGAACAAGCACCTGGTCAGCACGGTGCGCGTAAACCGCGTCTGTCTGATTACGGTGTTCAGTTGCGTGAGAAGCAGAAAGTTCGCCGTATGTACGGCATTCTGGAGCGTCAATTCCGTAACTATTACAAAGAAGCAACCCGCCTGAAGGGCAACACCGGTGAAAACCTGTTGCAGCTGCTGGAAGGTCGTCTGGACAACGTTGTTTACCGTATGGGCTTCGGCGCTACTCGTGCAGAGTCACGTCAGCTGGTTAGCCACAAAGCAGTTATGGTAAACGGTCACGTTGTTAACATCGCTTCTTATCAGGTATCTCCGAATGACGTAGTCAGCATCCGCGAGAAAGCTAAAAAGCAGTCTCGTGTTAAAGCTTCTCTGGAGCTGGCTGAGCAGCGTGAAAAGCCGACTTGGCTGGAAGTTGATGCTGCTAAGATGGAAGGCGTGTTCAAGCGTATGCCTGAACGTACCGATCTGTCTGCGGACATTAACGAACACCTGATCGTCGAGCTTTACTCCAAGTAAAGCTTAGTACCAAAGAGAGGACACAATGCAGGGTTCTGTGACAGAGTTTCTAAAACCGCGCCTGGTAGATATCGAGCAAGTCAGTTCGACGCACGCCAAGGTGACCCTTGAGCCTTTAGAGCGTGGCTTTGGCCATACTCTTGGCAACGCACTGCGCCGTATTCTGCTTTCATCTATGCCGGGTTGCGCGGTGACCGAGGTTGAGATTGATGGTGTACTGCATGAGTACAGCACCAAAGAAGGCGTACAGGAAGATATCCTGGAGATCCTGCTCAACCTGAAAGGGCTGGCGGTGAGAGTTCAAGGCAAAGACGAAGTTATTCTTACCCTGAATAAATCTGGCATTGGCCCTGTGACCGCTGCCGACATCACCCATGATGGTGATGTCGAAATCGTCAAGCCTCAGCACGTGATTTGCCACCTGACTGATGAGAACGCGGCTATCAGCATGCGTATCAAAGTTCAGCGCGGTCGCGGTTATGTGCCGGCTTCTGCCCGAATTCATTCGGAAGAAGATGAGCGCCCAATCGGTCGTCTGTTGGTTGACGCCTGCTACAGCCCTGTAGAGCGTATCGCCTACAATGTTGAAGCTGCGCGTGTAGAACAGCGTACTGACTTGGATAAGCTGGTCATCGAGATGGAGACCAATGGCACGATCGATCCTGAAGAGGCGATCCGCCGTGCGGCCACCATTCTGGCTGAACAACTTGAAGCTTTCGTTGACCTGCGTGATGTACGTCAGCCGGAAGTTAAAGAAGAGAAACCAGAGTTCGATCCGATCTTGCTGCGCCCTGTTGACGATCTGGAATTGACTGTCCGCTCTGCTAACTGCCTCAAGGCAGAAGCTATCCACTACATCGGTGATCTGGTACAGCGTACCGAGGTTGAGTTGCTGAAAACGCCAAACCTGGGTAAAAAATCTCTTACCGAGATTAAAGACGTGCTGGCCTCACGTGGTCTGTCTCTGGGCATGCGCCTGGAAAACTGGCCGCCGGCAAGCATTGCTGACGAGTAACCGGATCACAGGTTAAGGTTTTACTGAGAAGGATAAGGTCATGCGCCATCGTAAGAGTGGTCGTCAACTGAACCGTAACAGCAGCCATCGCCAGGCTATGTTCCGTAACATGGCCGGCTCTTTGGTTCGTCATGAGATCATCAAGACGACCCTGCCAAAAGCAAAAGAGCTGCGTCGCGTTGTTGAGCCGCTGATTACTCTTGCCAAGACCGACAGCGTAGCTAATCGTCGTCTGGCATTCGCCCGTACTCGTGATAACGAGATCGTGGCAAAACTGTTTAACGAGCTGGGCCCGCGTTTCGCGAGCCGTGCCGGTGGTTACACTCGCATTCTGAAGTGTGGCTTCCGCGCAGGCGACAACGCGCCGATGGCATACATCGAGCTGGTTGATCGTGCTGAGTCTCAAGCAGAAGTGGCAACTGCAGAGTAATCTGTAGACGCGTAAAAAAACCGGGCTTGCCCGGTTTTTTTACGTCCAAATCCAGCCAAATGTGCGCAATTCCCCCGCTGTGCTTAAGATCCTCGCCCCTATCCGCTATGCTAAGGCTTAATCATTAGGCTAACCGAGGCTGTTTGCCATGGGGTTGCTCGATCAATGGGCGGAACGTCATATCCTTGATGCCCAAGATAAAGGCGAGTTCGACAATTTGCCCGGCCAGGGACAACCATTAGCGCTGGAAGACGATAGCGCGGTGCCGGCTGAACTGCGCGCCGGTTACCGTCTGCTGAAAAATGCCGGTTACTTGCCACCGGAACTGGAAGATCGCAAAGAGGCGCTAACTGTTGCTCGCTTACTGCAAGGGATCAACAGTGAGCATCCAGACTATGTCGATCTCAGCAAGCGCATGTTGCTGTTGGAACATCGATTGCGTCAGGCTGGGATGAGCACGGATTTCTTGCATGGTGAATATCAATGCGCACTGGATGGCAAGTTCACCCGAGAGGAGCAGTAATGTTCAAGATAGGTCAGTTGGCCAAGCTTGCCGAAGTAACGCCTGATACCGTGCGTTACTATGAAAAGCAGGGCATGATGGATCACAATGTCCGCACCGAGGGCGGTTATCGACTCTACACCGAGCAGGATCTTCAACGGCTGCGCTTTATTCGCTATGCTAAGCAGTTGGGATTTACTCTGGAAACGATCGCTGAGCTGCTGTCGATCCGCGTCGATCCTGAGCATCATACCTGCCAGGAGTCAAAGTCGATCGTTGATGCGCGCCTGAGCGAAGTGGAAAGCAAGTTGGCTGAGCTGACGCGTATGCGTGAATCGTTGAAGCGGCTGAGCGACGCCTGCTGTGGCACTGCCCATACCAGCAATTATTGTTCGATCCTGGAAGCTTTGGAACAGGGCGCCAGCGATGACAAAGGCAAAAAAGGTTGCTGACGGCACTTTAATTTTTATATTGCCGGCAGTATTATCGCCCCGTTTTATCCCTCATATTTTACAGGAGCATTATCATGACGAAATATCGTCACACCAAAGGCCAGATTCAAGATAACGCCATTGAGGCGCTGCTGCATGATCCTCTATTCCGTCAGCGGGTAGAAAAGAATGTGAAAGGTAAAGGCAGCTATCGGCGTAAAGAAAAACACAACAAAGGCGGTAACTGGGAGGCCAGTGGTAAACTATCAAGCGATAATTTACCACTGGCCTTCTGGTTTTAAGTATTAAAAAAGCCACCTTCATCAGGTGGCTTTTTATTGGCATAACCAAACGCTGTCTTACAGTTTTGGCTGCTGTTGCTGGCTCAGCAAATCACGGATTTCCGTCAGCAGTTTCTCTTCTGCGGTAGGTGCCGGCGGCGCTGCGGGCGCTTCTTCTTGTTTGCGGCGCATTTTGTTCATCAATTTAATCGCCAGGAAGATGGCGAAGGCGACAATCACGAAGTCGAATACGGTTTGGATGAATGAACCGTAGTTCATTACCACCGCCGGTACGGCGCCCTGAGCTTCACGTAATACCAGATGGAACTGTTTAAAGTCGACGCCGCCGATCAGTAAGCCCAGCGGTGGCATGATGATATCAGCCACGAAGGACGAAACGATCTTGCCGAATGCGGCACCGATAATCACACCGACGGCCAGATCGACCACGTTGCCACGCATGGCAAATTCGCGAAACTCTTTCAACATACTCATAGAACGCACCCCTTGCAGAATTAATAACTCAAGTTTAACAAAGCAATTTCCCTTTGCCACAAAAGGAGAGAAGTTTTATCTCCTCCCAAGGCAGAGAACAACCACGCGATTATAGACCATAGCCAAATAAATTCGTTCTACAAGAAGAACGGGCTCGGTTGGAACAAGCGTTCAACGTCAGGCACGAATTTCTTGTCGGTAATAAACATGATGACGTGATCGCCCTGTTCGATTTTGCTATTGCCGTTGGCAATGATCACGTCGTCGCCACGCACGATCGCACCGATGGTCGTCCCCGGTGGCAACTTGATATCTTCGACGATGCGGCCGACCACTTTGGACGTGCTTTCATCGCCGTGGGCAATCGCCTCGATCGCTTCCGCCACGCCGCGGCGCAGCGACGAAACGCTGACGATATCCGCTTTGCGCACGTGCCCCAACAGGGCGGAGATGGTCGCCTGCTGCGGCGAAATGGCGATATCAATCACGCTGCCCTGCACCAGATCGACATAGGCGCGGCGCTGGATCAATACCATTACCTTCTTGGCGCCCATGCGCTTAGCCAGCATGGCGGACATGATGTTGGCCTCATCGTCGTTGGTGATGGCGATGAAAACATCCACCTGCTCGACGTGCTCTTCGGCCAGCAGTTCCTGATCGGAGGCATCGCCGTAGAACACGATGGTATCGTGCAGCTGTTCGGCGAGTTCGGCGGCGCGTTGCTGATTCCGCTCGATCAGTTTGACGTTGTAGTCTTTTTCTAGTTTGGCGGCCAGGCCGGCGCCGACGTTGCCGCCGCCGACGATCATGATGCGCTTATACGGTTTTTCCAGCCGCTGCAGTTCGCTCATCACCGCGCGGATGTGCTGTGAGGCGGCGACGAAGAACACTTCATCACCGGCTTCGATAATGGTCGAGCCTTGCGGACGGATCGGCCGATCCTGGCGGAAAATAGCGGCGACGCGGGTGTCAATATGCGGCATGTGTTCGCGCATTGAAGAGAGCGCATTGCCGACCAGCGGGCCGCCGTAATAGGCTTTAACCGCGGCGATGCTGACCTTGCCTTCTGCGAAGTTGACCACCTGCAGGGCCCCGGGGTACTCAATCAGCTTGTAGATATAGTCAATGACCAGCTGCTCCGGCGAAATCAGATGGTCGATTGGCACCGCTTCCGGCAGGAACAGTTTCTCCGACTCGCGGATGTATTCCGGCGCGCGGATGCGGGCGATACGGTTGGGAGTATTAAACAGAGAATAGGCGATCTGGCAGGCGATCATGTTGGTTTCGTCAGAGTTGGTGACGGCAACCAGCATGTCGGCGTCTTCTGCGCCGGCTTCGCGCAGCACTCGAGGGTGGGAACCATGCCCCTGAACCACCCGAAGATCGAATTTATCCTGCAGCTGACGTAACCGGCCGGAATCGGTATCGACGACGGTGATGTCGTTGTTTTCACCCACCAGGTTTTCCGCCAGCGTCCCGCCAACCTGACCGGCACCAAGAATAATTATTTTCATCGTGTTCTCTGCTTCACACTGAAAGACTCAGGGCGCGCGAGCACGCCCTGAAGAATTACATTTTAATCAGCTTAGCGTAAAAGAAGCCATCGCCGTCCTCGGGATGCGGGATATTCTGCCGCCCTGGCCGCTGCGCATCGCCGGTTTCAACCAGCGTGGCATCGGCGTGGCGCTGCAAGAACGCGGCGATCTGGCTGCTGTTTTCATCCGGCAGGATAGAGCAGGTGGCGTAAACCATCACGCCGCCCGATTTCAGATGCGGCCAGACGGCTTCCAGGATCTCGGCCTGAAGCGCGGCGAGTTCGGCGATGTCGCGATCGCGGCGTAGCCATTTGATGTCGGGGTGACGGCGGATCACGCCGGTAGCGGAACAAGGCGCGTCCAACAGGATACGGTCGAACTGTTTGTCACCGCACCATTGTTGCGGAGTGCGGCCATCGCCCAGCTTAACTTCTGCGTGCAAACGCAGGCGCTGCAGGTTTTCCTTCACCCGTGCCAGACGCTGTTCGTCGATATCGACGGCCATGACGTGCGCTTTCGGCGCCGCTTCCAGAATATGCGTGGTTTTGCCGCCAGGAGCGGCGCACAAATCGAGGATCTGTTCGCCATCTTGCGGATCCAACAGATCGACACAGCCCTGAGCTGAGGCATCTTGCACGGTGACCCAGCCGTCGGCGAACCCAGGTAGATCGGCCACGGCGCAAGGCGCCAGCAACCGCACTGCGTCGGCATAGTCTGCATGAGGCTCCGCGGCGATGCCGGTGTCGGTCAACAGCTGTAGGTAAGCTTCGCGGCTGTGATGCAGGCGGTTGACGCGCAGCCACATTGGTGGCTTCTGGTTATTGGCGTCGACGATCTGTTCCCAGTTGGCGGGATAAGCTTGTTGAATGCGTTTCAGCAACCAGCTCGGGTGCAGATAGCGGCTGTCGTTGTTGGCAGCGCGCTGTAGCAGCTCTTCCTGCTGGCGCTGGAACTGCCGCAAGACACCGTTAATCAGGCCTTTCAACTGCGGGCGTTTCAGCGCTACCGCGCCTTCCACGGTTTCTGCCAGCACGGCATGCGCCGGGATACGGGTATACAACAGCTGATACAAGCCGACCATCAGCAAATAGTGCAGCGTACGCTGCTTGCCGGTCAGCGGCTTGGCCATCAATTGTTGAATACACCATTCAAGCTGCGGCAGTACACGTAACGTGCCGAAGCACAGTTCCTGCAGCAACCCGCGGTCTTTATCGCTGATGGAGGTTTGCAGTGTCGGCAGGACAGTGCTTAGCGACTGCCCTTGATCCAGTACCTGGCCGATGGCTTTGGCAGCGATGCTGCGGAGATTGTAATTATTTTTCATAGGCTGAAGCTGATAACGATCGGCATTAAGAAAATAACGGCCCGACGATGAACGGCCGGGCTGTGGGGTGACTTACAGCCGGTTACCCGGGGTAAACCATTCACGACGTGAATTTAATAGGTCTTGCGCCAACATCGGTTTCTTGCCGGCGGGCTGCAGTTGGATCAGGTTGAGGATACCGTCGGCAGTCGCCACCTGAATACCGTGCTTGTCGGCATGGACAACGGTGCCTGGCTCCGCGTTGGCGCTTTGCGCCAGTACGCTGGCCTGCCACACTTTCACCGGTTGATCGTCGATGGTGAAATAGCTGACCGGCCAAGGGTTGAAGGCGCGGATGCAGCGCTCCAGCTGTGCGGCGGACAGTGTCCAGTCCAGACGAGCTTCTTCTTTGCTCAGTTTCTCGGCGTAGGTGACCAGCGCTTCATCCTGAACTTCGCGGGTGGCGCTGCCGTCTGCCATGTGGTGCAGCGTAGTCAACATGCCCTGCGGGCCGAGCTGTGCCAGCTTGTCGTAGAGACTGGCGCTGGTATCGCTGCTCTCAATCGGGCAAGCAATCTTGTGCATCATGTCACCGGTATCGAGACCGACGTCCATCTGCATGATGGTCACGCCGGTTTCGCTGTCACCGGCCCAGAGCGAACGCTGGATCGGCGCCGCGCCGCGCCAGCGAGGCAGCAGCGAGCCATGTACGTTGATGCAACCGAGACGCGGCATATCCAGCACCGCCTGCGGCAGGATCAGCCCGTAGGCCACTACCACCATCACGTCGGCGTTGAGATCGGCCACCAGGCGCTGGCTCTCTTCGGGACGCAGCGATTTGGGCTGAAATACCGGCAGTTGGTGCTGCTCGGCCAGCACTTTGACCGGGCTGTGCGTCAGCTTGTTGCCGCGGCCTGCCGGGCGGTCGGGCTGGGTAAAAACGCCGACAATCTGGTGCTCAGATGACAACAGCGCGTCAAGATGACGCGCTGCGAAGTCTGGTGTTCCGGCGAAAATAATCCGTAAAGAGTCAGACACGTTGATTTCCTGATCGGTTAGGCGCGGGCTTGAAGCTTGGCCATTTTTTCCAGTTTCTGACGAATGCGCTGACGCTTGAGCGGCGACAGGTAATCGACGAACAGTTTGCCCATCAGGTGATCCATCTCGTGCTGGATGCAGATCGCCAACAGGTCGTCCGCTTCCAGTTCGAAAGGTTTGCCTTCACGATCCAGTGCGCGGATCTTCACCTGCGCGGCGCGCGGCACTAACGCACGCTGCTCGGGAATGGAAAGACAGCCTTCCTCGATGCCGGTTTCGCCGCTTTTTTCCAGCAGCTCCGGGTTGATCAGCACCAGGCGCTGATCGCGATTCTCGGAGACGTCGATCACGATAATGCGCTGATGGATATCCACCTGAGTCGCAGCCAAGCCAATGCCTTCCTCTGCGTACATGGTTTCAAACATATCATCCACGATGCGCTGGATATCTGCATTGACTTCTTTTACCGGCGCTGCGACTTTGCGCAGACGCTCGTCTGGGAAATGTAATACCTGCAAGACTGACATATATCTTTAGATCTGTATCCGAGTAATGAACGAGGTTTAACCTCTATTCTAGACATTTCCCGACCTGATTGACAGCATTGTGCACCAATTGCTCAGATTGGTAATACCACCGTTTTTGCTGAGGGAACAGACGATGCGGCCGGAAGAGATCGCTTTACGGATGCGAGGGGTAACGGGGCTACAGACCGTCGTGGCCAGCCGGATCGTGCAGCAGCTATCGCAAATGGGTTGCGAGCCTCGCCGCGTGCTGCATGAGCTGGGATTGAACGAACGGCAGCAGACGCAGTTCAACCAGTTGGATCCCGGTTATCTGTCGGCCAGCCTGCGTTGGTTGGAGCTGCCGGCGCACCGTATGCTGAACTATGGGGCGGCCGGCTATCCCGAACGCCTGGCCCAGATCGACGATGCGCCGCTATTTTTGCTGATCGAGGGCGATCCTCAGGCGTTGTTGCACCCGCAGCTCGCCATGGTTGGCAGCCGGCAGTTCAGCCACTACGGCGAACATTGGGCTAACCATTTTGCCGAGGAATTGGCGCGTTGCGGCTTCACCATCACCAGCGGTCTGGCTATCGGCATCGACGGTATTTGCCATCGTGCGGCGCTGGCGGCCGGTGGCTGCACGATTGCGGTGTTGGGTAGCGGGCAGGGCAATATCTATCCGCGCCGGCACCGCCGGCTCGCGGAGCAGATAGTCGAGCAGGGCGGCGCTGTGATTTCAGATCATTTAGTCACCGACTTGCCTCTGGCCGACCATTTTCCTCGCCGTAACCGTATTATCAGCGGGCTCAGCCTGGGCGTTCTGGTCATAGAGGCTTCGCTGCGCAGCGGTACCTTGGTGACGGCTCGCTATGCGTTGGAGCAGGGGCGTGAGGTGTTCGCCTTGCCTGGGCCATTGGGAAACCCGATGAGTGAGGGTACGCATTGGTTAATCCAGCAGGGTGCGCATCTGGTCACCGGGCCGAAAGATATCGCCGAATTGCTGGGAAGCGGCCTTCAATGGCTGTCACTGAACGAAAATACAACTATTTGTGCGTCGCAGGCTGAAGTTGAATTGCCATTTGCCGATGTGTTGGCTAACGTAGGAGATGAGGTGACACCTGTTGACGTCGTCGCTGAACGTGCCGGCCAACCTGTGCCAGTGGTGGTAATCAAGTTACTCGAACTGGAGTTAGCAGGGTGGATCGCAGCTGTACCCGGCGGCTATGTCCGAATAAGGAGGGCAAGCCATGTTCGACGTACTCATGTACTTGTTTGAAACTTATATCCACAATGAACCAGAGATGCGCGTCGATCAGGATCAACTGACCGATGATCTCGTTCAGGCGGGGTTTCATCGGGATGATATCTACAACGCGTTGAATTGGCTTGAGAAGTTGGCTGACCTGCAAGAAGGTCAAAATGCCCCTTACTTTATGGATGCCGATCCGCTGGCAATGCGGATCTATACCGAAGAGGAAGGTGCGCGTTTGGACGCCGGCTGCCGTGGTTTTCTCCTGTTCCTGGAACAGATTCAGGTATTGAACCTCGAAACCCGTGAAATGGTTATCGATCGCGTTATGGCTTTGGATAATGCGGAATTCGATCTCGAAGATCTGAAATGGGTCGTGTTGATGGTGCTGTTTAATATCCCCGGATATGAAAGCGCCTATCAGCAAATGGAAGAACTGTTGTTTGAAGTGAACGAAGGTTATCTGCATTGAGCCGATAACGCGCATAGAAGACGTTATGACAAAAAACGCGATTTTTGCCGCCAGGCAAAATGAACCCTGCCCGGAATGCGGGGCCGAGCTGGTGATCCGTAGCGGTCGCCACGGCCCCTTCCTCGGCTGTTCCCAGTATCCTGAATGCCAATATATTCGCCCGCTGAAAGCGCAGGCCGATGGGCATATCGTCAAAGTGTTGGATGGGCAACCGTGCCCGAAGTGTCAGGCGACGTTGGTGCTGCGCCAGGGGCGCTATGGCATGTTTATCGGATGCAGCGATTATCCGCAATGCGATCACACTGAAGTGATCGATAAGCCTGATGAAACCGCCATTACCTGTCCGCAGTGCGGCCAAGGCAAACTGCTGCAGCGCAAGTCGCGTTACGGCAAGGTTTTTCATTCCTGCGATCGTTACCCGGAATGCCAGTTCGCCCTCAATGTTAAACCTGTCGCCGGTGAATGCGCCTATTGCCATTATCCGCTGCTGATGGAAAAGCGCACGGCAAAAGGGCCCGTCCTGTGCTGCGCCAGCAAGCTGTGCGGAAAACCCGTCGCGACTACAGAATAATCACATCATGAACTCAGAATTAAGCCCGAACCTTTTATCTATCATCGATGCTTTGCATCAACAGCAGGTGATTGCCTATCCTACCGAAGCCGTATTCGGCCTGGGTTGCGATCCCGACAGCGAACAGGCGGTCAATGCATTGCTGGCGCTGAAACAGCGGCCGTGGGAAAAGGGGCTGATCCTGATCGCCGCCGACTATGCGCAGCTTAAACCTTATATCGACGACAGTGCGCTCAGCGAACAGCAGCGCATGACGATGTTTGCCAGCTGGCCTGGGCCGGTAACCTGGGTGTTGCCTGCTCGCCCGGAGACGCCGCGTTTGTTGACCGGGCGTTTCAGCTCGCTGGCGGTGCGCGTCAGCGATCATCCGTTGGTGCAGCTGCTGTGCCGGCAGTACGGAAAGCCGCTGGTGTCGACCAGCGCCAATCTCAGCGGGCTGGAGCCGTGCCGCAGTGCCGATGAGGTTACGCGGCAATTCGGCGAAGCTTTCCCAGTATTGGCCGGCGAGGTGGGCGGCCGTCTTAATCCTTCCGAAATCAGAGATGTTCTGACCGGCGAACAGATCCGTCAGGGCTAGAGGTAATAGGCATGGAGAAGTTTGCGGTATTTGGCAACCCTATCGGCCACAGCAAGTCGCCGCGAATTCATGCGCTGTTTGCTGCCCAGACCGGCATTGAGCATCCTTATGGAACAGTGCTGGCGCCGCTGGACGGTTTTGAAACCAGCCTGCAGGCGTTTATTCATGCCGGAGGGCTGGGGGCGAACGTCACGGTGCCTTTCAAGGAGCGAGCTTATTCGGCCGCTTCTGAGCTGAGCGAGCGCGCAGCGATGGCTGGTGCGGTCAATACTCTGAAGGTGTTGCCGAATGGCGATCTATTGGGGGATAACACCGACGGCATCGGTTTGCTGACCGATCTGCAGCGTCAGCAATTGATCCGGCCGCAGGATCGCATTCTGCTGGTGGGCGCCGGCGGTGCGGCGCGCGGTGTGATCCTGCCGCTGCTGTCTTTCGGCTGCTGGTTAACAATCACCAACCGTACCTTCAGCCGGGCCCAAGAGTTGGCCGACGCTTTCCGGCATCTGGGGGAGATCTCGGCGGCGCCGATGGATCAATGTGATCAGCAAGCGTTCGATCTGGTGATCAATGCGACGGCGTCCGGCATCAGCGGGGAGGTCCCGGCGTTGCCTGCGGGCGTAGTTAACGCGCAAACCCGTTGCTATGACATGTTTTATCAGCAGGGCGTCACGCCGTTTCTAGCCTGGGCGCAGAAGCAGGGGGCAACGGAATATGCCGATGGGCTGGGTATGCTGGTGGGGCAGGCGGCGCATGCCTTCCTGCTTTGGCACGGCGTAATGCCAGAGATCGAGCCGGTATTGCGCCAGCTGCGCAGCGAACTGGCGGCATAAATCCCGCCCGTTCTCTTTATAGGGAACGGGGGGCTGTCAGATGTCTTCCGACAGGTATTCATCTTTCCAGCGTACATAGTTGTTCGAAGAATAAAGCAACCCTTCCAACTCGGCGGCGGTTAACGGCCGAATCTGGCGTGCCGGGCTACCCATATAGAGATAGCCGCTGGCCAGACGTTTGCCCGGCGCCACTAAACTGCCGGCGCCAATCATCACGTCGTCTTCTATTACTGCACCGTCCAACAGGATTGATCCCATACCGACCAGCACTCGGTTGCCGATGGCGCAGCCGTGCAGCATCGCTTTATGGCCCACGGTCACGTCTTCTCCAATCAGCAGGGGATAACCGTCAGGGTTATGTTCGGAGCGATGAGTCACGTGCAGTATGCTGCCGTCCTGAATATTGCTGCGTGCGCCGATCTTTACCGCATTGACGTCGCCGCGGATGGCGACCAGCGGCCAGATACTGACGTCATCCGCCAGATCGACGTCGCCGATGACGACGCTGGAAGGATCGATCAGGACGCGCTGACCGAGTTTAGGGGTGTATTGAAGATAAGAACGTACTGCATCGGACATAGTGCTGCCTCACCTCGGGATCATATTTACCGGCAATACTAGACTCTGACGATGGAATTACAACCAATCTCAGCGCCGGATCCTGCGGGAAATGGCCCTGATCGCACAAGATCCATCCGGAAGGGCTGAAAAGTGTGCAAACAGAAAGAAAAGATCAAAAAAGGGGTTGTGCAAAAAACTCGGATCCCTATAATGCGCCTCCATCGACACGGCGCAAGTGATTCACTTCACACAGCGGCCGGGAAGAAAGAGAAAAAATCCTGAAAATTAGGGTTGACTCTGAAAGAGGAAAGCGTAATATACGCCACCTCGAGTTAGCAAGCGAAAGCGCCTAACTCACTGCTCTTTAACAATTTATCAGACAATCTGTGTGGGCACTCCACAAGACGATATCCAGCATCTTCGGATGCAAAAAAATATCAAGTCTTGAAGAGTGACTAACTGAAGTAAAATTCATGCAGTAAATCTTTGAGCATCGCTTCTCGAGTGGAAGCAAATCAAGCTTTTAATTGAAGAGTTTGATCATGGCTCAGATTGAACGCTGGCGGCAGGCTTAACACATGCAAGTCGAGCGGTAGCACAAGAGAGCTTGCTCTCTGGGTGACGAGCGGCGGACGGGTGAGTAATGTCTGGGAAACTGCCTGATGGAGGGGGATAACTACTGGAAACGGTAGCTAATACCGCATAACGTCGCAAGACCAAAGAGGGGGACCTTCGGGCCTCTTGCCATCAGATGTGCCCAGATGGGATTAGCTAGTAGGTGGGGTAATGGCTCACCTAGGCGACGATCCCTAGCTGGTCTGAGAGGATGACCAGCCACACTGGAACTGAGACACGGTCCAGACTCCTACGGGAGGCAGCAGTGGGGAATATTGCACAATGGGCGCAAGCCTGATGCAGCCATGCCGCGTGTGTGAAGAAGGCCTTCGGGTTGTAAAGCACTTTCAGCGAGGAGGAAGGTGGTGAGCTTAATACGTTCATCAATTGACGTTACTCGCAGAAGAAGCACCGGCTAACTCCGTGCCAGCAGCCGCGGTAATACGGAGGGTGCAAGCGTTAATCGGAATTACTGGGCGTAAAGCGCACGCAGGCGGTTTGTTAAGTCAGATGTGAAATCCCCGGGCTCAACCTGGGAACTGCATTTGAAACTGGCAAGCTAGAGTCTCGTAGAGGGGGGTAGAATTCCAGGTGTAGCGGTGAAATGCGTAGAGATCTGGAGGAATACCGGTGGCGAAGGCGGCCCCCTGGACGAAGACTGACGCTCAGGTGCGAAAGCGTGGGGAGCAAACAGGATTAGATACCCTGGTAGTCCACGCTGTAAACGATGTCGATTTGGAGGTTGTGCCCTTGAGGCGTGGCTTCCGGAGCTAACGCGTTAAATCGACCGCCTGGGGAGTACGGCCGCAAGGTTAAAACTCAAATGAATTGACGGGGGCCCGCACAAGCGGTGGAGCATGTGGTTTAATTCGATGCAACGCGAAGAACCTTACCTACTCTTGACATCCAGAGAACTTAGCAGAGATGCTTTGGTGCCTTCGGGAACTCTGAGACAGGTGCTGCATGGCTGTCGTCAGCTCGTGTTGTGAAATGTTGGGTTAAGTCCCGCAACGAGCGCAACCCTTATCCTTTGTTGCCAGCGGTTCGGCCGGGAACTCAAAGGAGACTGCCAGTGATAAACTGGAGGAAGGTGGGGATGACGTCAAGTCATCATGGCCCTTACGAGTAGGGCTACACACGTGCTACAATGGCATATACAAAGAGAAGCGACCTCGCGAGAGCAAGCGGACCTCATAAAGTATGTCGTAGTCCGGATTGGAGTCTGCAACTCGACTCCATGAAGTCGGAATCGCTAGTAATCGTAGATCAGAATGCTACGGTGAATACGTTCCCGGGCCTTGTACACACCGCCCGTCACACCATGGGAGTGGGTTGCAAAAGAAGTAGGTAGCTTAACCTTCGGGAGGGCGCTTACCACTTTGTGATTCATGACTGGGGTGAAGTCGTAACAAGGTAACCGTAGGGGAACCTGCGGTTGGATCACCTCCTTACCTAAAGATATTGATTCGAGTGGCGTGCTCACACAGATTGTCTGATGAAAAGTAATGAGCAAACAAAACCTTGTGGTATAGGTAAGTGCCGGGAGATTTGTGACTGTCCAGTGCAGTGACAAACGACAATGGCGCTCGATTTTTCACGAAAAATCTCACCTTTACCCGAAATTATCGAATCGGTGATTCGATAAGTCAATTTCGGGTCCCCATCGTCTAGAGGCCTAGGACACTGCCCTTTCACGGCTGTAACAGGGGTTCGAATCCCCTTGGGGACGCCATTCCGATAATGAGTGAAAGACATTATCACCGGTTAGCGATAACCGAAAAAATCTTAAAGATGACTTGCGAGTCATGTTTAAGATATTGCTCTTTAACAATCTGGAACAAGCTGAAAATTGAAACATGACGGCTGAAATTTATCCCTCCGTAGATGTACTGGGATAAAGAGTAACCTGTCATAGAGTCTCTCAAATGTTTGCAGCACGAACGATGGAAACATCTTCGGGTTGTGAGGTTAAGTGACTAAGCGTACACGGTGGATGCCTAGGCAGTCAGAGGCGATGAAGGGCGTGCTAATCTGCGAAAAGCGTCGGTAAGGTGATATGAACCGTTATAACCGGCGATACCCGAATGGGGAAACCCAGTGTGTTTCGACACACTATCATGTCATGAATACATAGTGGCATGAGGCGAACCGGGGGAACTGAAACATCTAAGTACCCCGAGGAAAAGAAATCAACCGAGATTCCCCCAGTAGCGGCGAGCGAACGGGGAGGAGCCCAGAACCTGAATCGGCTTGTGTGTTAGTGGAAGCGTCTGGAAAGTCGCGCAGCAAAGGGTGATAGCCCCGTACACTAAAATGCACAGGTCGTGAGTTCGATGAGTAGGGCGGGACACGTGACATCCTGTCTGAATATGGGGGGACCATCCTCCAAGGCTAAATACTCCTGACTGACCGATAGTGAACCAGTACCGTGAGGGAAAGGCGAAAAGAACCCCGGCGAGGGGAGTGAAATAGAACCTGAAACCGTGTACGTACAAGCAGTGGGAGCACCTTCGTGGTGTGACTGCGTACCTTTTGTATAATGGGTCAGCGACTTATATTTTGTAGCAAGGTTAACCGTATAGGGGAGCCGTAGGGAAACCGAGTCTTAACTGGGCGAATAGTTGCAAGGTATAGACCCGAAACCCGGTGATCTAGCCATGGGCAGGTTGAAGGTTGGGTAACACTAACTGGAGGACCGAACCGACTAATGTTGAAAAATTAGCGGATGACTTGTGGCTGGGGGTGAAAGGCCAATCAAACCGGGAGATAGCTGGTTCTCCCCGAAAGCTATTTAGGTAGCGCCTCGTGAACTCATCTTCGGGGGTAGAGCACTGTTTCGGCTAGGGGGCCATCCCGGCTTACCAAACCGATGCAAACTCCGAATACCGAAGAATGTTATCACGGGAGACACACGGCGGGTGCTAACGTCCGTCGTGAAGAGGGAAACAACCCAGACCGCCAGCTAAGGTCCCAAAGTCATGGTTAAGTGGGAAACGATGTGGGAAGGCATAGACAGCCAGGATGTTGGCTTAGAAGCAGCCATCATTTAAAGAAAGCGTAATAGCTCACTGGTCGAGTCGGCCTGCGCGGAAGATGTAACGGGGCTAAACCATGCA
This sequence comes from Serratia sp. NGAS9, assembly GCF_009905295.1. NCBI lineage: Bacteria > Pseudomonadati > Pseudomonadota > Gammaproteobacteria > Enterobacterales > Yersiniaceae > Serratia > Serratia sp. NGAS9. The sequence continues at coordinate 4,728,784 of NZ_CP047605.1, read as the reverse complement.
CCGAAGCTGCGGCAGCGACGCTTAGGCGTTGTTGGGTAGGGGAGCGTTCTGTAAGCCGTTGAAGGTGGCCTGTGAGGGTTGCTGGAGGTATCAGAAGTGCGAATGCTGACATAAGTAACGATAAAGCGGGTGAAAAGCCCGCTCGCCGGAAGACCAAGGGTTCCTGTCCAACGTTAATCGGGGCAGGGTGAGTCGACCCCTAAGGCGAGGCTGAAAAGCGTAGTCGATGGGAAACAGGTTAATATTCCTGTACTTGGTGTTACTGCGAAGGGGGGACGGAGAAGGCTAGGCTAGCCGGGCGACGGTTGTCCCGGTTTAAGCGTGTAGGGGGTGTGACCTGGTAAATCCGGTTGCATACTAACCCTGAGGCGTGATGACGATGCACTACGGTGCAGAAGTAGTTGATGCCCTGCTTCCAGGAAAATCCTCTAAGCATCAGGTAACATTAAATCGTACCCCAAACCGACACAGGTGGTCAGGTAGAGAATACCAAGGCGCTTGAGAGAACTCGGGTGAAGGAACTAGGCAAAATGGTGCCGTAACTTCGGGAGAAGGCACGCTGGCATGTAGGTGAAGTCCCTCGCGGATGGAGCTGAAGCCAGTCGAAGATACCAGCTGGCTGCAACTGTTTAATAAAAACACAGCACTGTGCAAACACGAAAGTGGACGTATACGGTGTGACGCCTGCCCGGTGCTGGAAGGTTAATTGATGGGGTCAGCCGCAAGGCGAAGCTCTTGATCGAAGCCCCAGTAAACGGCGGCCGTAACTATAACGGTCCTAAGGTAGCGAAATTCCTTGTCGGGTAAGTTCCGACCTGCACGAATGGCGTAATGATGGCCAGGCTGTCTCCACCCGAGACTCAGTGAAATTGAACTCGCTGTGAAGATGCAGTGTACCCGCGGCAAGACGGAAAGACCCCGTGAACCTTTACTATAGCTTGACACTGAACATTGAGCCTTGATGTGTAGGATAGGTGGGAGGCTTTGAAGCGTGGACGCCAGTCTGCGTGGAGCCATCCTTGAAATACCACCCTTTAATGTTTGATGTTCTAACTCGGCCCCATAATCTGGGGTGAGGACAGTGTCTGGTGGGTAGTTTGACTGGGGCGGTCTCCTCCCAAAGAGTAACGGAGGAGCACGAAGGTTAGCTAATCACGGTCGGACATCGTGAGGTTAGTGCAAAGGCATAAGCTAGCTTGACTGCGAGAGTGACGGCTCGAGCAGGTACGAAAGTAGGTCTTAGTGATCCGGTGGTTCTGAATGGAAGGGCCATCGCTCAACGGATAAAAGGTACTCCGGGGATAACAGGCTGATACCGCCCAAGAGTTCATATCGACGGCGGTGTTTGGCACCTCGATGTCGGCTCATCACATCCTGGGGCTGAAGTAGGTCCCAAGGGTATGGCTGTTCGCCATTTAAAGTGGTACGCGAGCTGGGTTTAGAACGTCGTGAGACAGTTCGGTCCCTATCTGCCGTGGGCGTTGGAAGATTGAGAGGGGTTGCTCCTAGTACGAGAGGACCGGAGTGAACGCACCACTGGTGTTCGGGTTGTCATGCCAATGGCATTGCCCGGTAGCTAAGTGCGGAAAAGATAAGCGCTGAAAGCATCTAAGCGCGAAACTTGCCTCAAGATGAGTCTTCCCTGGGCCTTTAAGGCCCCTGAAGGAACGTTTAAGACTAAGACGTTGATAGGCTGGGTGTGTAAGTGCAGCGATGCATTGAGCTAACCAGTACTAATGATCCGTGAGGCTTAACCTTACAACACCGAAGGTGTTTTTTAGAGAGATTTTCAGCGAAGTTCCGAGATTGGTTCTGATGGCTTCACGGAAGTGAGACGGTTGGAATGAAACAGAATTTGCCTGGCGGCAATAGCGCGGTGGTCCCACCTGACCCCATGCCGAACTCAGAAGTGAAACGCCGTAGCGCCGATGGTAGTGTGGGGTCTCCCCATGCGAGAGTAGGACACTGCCAGGCATCAAATTAAGCGTGCTGATATGGCTCAGTTGGTAGAGCGCACCCTTGGTAAGGGTGAGGTCCCCAGTTCGACTCTGGGTATCAGCACCACTTTATTTAAAGTGGGTTTAGAAGTTCGGCAGAAAAAAAGAATTTGCTTGGCGGCAATAGCGCGGTGGTCCCACCTGACCCCATGCCGAACTCAGAAGTGAAACGCCGTAGCGCCGATGGTAGTGTGGGGTCTCCCCATGCGAGAGTAGGACACTGCCAAGCATCAAATAAAACAACAAGCCTCATGCGAAAGCATGGGGCTTTTTGTTTTGTCTGTTATTTGGTGTTCTGCTCGAGCATGGGCATGCGAAAGGCCCGTCGGGAACGGGCCTTAACGCCGCTTGCGGCGGCCCCGCAGGGGAGAGTCTCAGGATGAGACGAATACTGTAGGACACTGCCAAGCACCAAATAAGCCAAGAGGCCATCCGAAAGGATGGCCTTTTTGCTTTCAGTACCTCTCATCCTCCCTGCCAAAGATCCTGACGCAGTTCGCGCAATGAAACATTTTCACCTTTCCGCTGAATGCTCGACAGCGACGGAAAAAAACGCTATCTTCGGGCATCTAGAAGTCTAAACGTATAAATGGATGTGTGAGGGTTAAGCAATGCCGATTCGTGTTCCTGATGAGTTACCTGCGGTCAATTTCTTGCGCGGTGAGAATGTCTTCGTGATGACATCCTCGCGGGCAAAAACACAGGAAATCAGGCCGCTGAAAGTGCTGATCCTTAACCTGATGCCAAAGAAGATCGAAACGGAAAACCAGTTTCTGCGCCTGCTTTCCAACTCGCCGCTGCAGATTGATATCCAGCTGCTGCGCATCGACAGCCGCGAATCGAAGAATACGCCGGCCGAGCATCTGAATAACTTCTACTGCGACTTCGAGGATATTCAGAATGAGAACTTCGATGGTTTGATCGTCACTGGCGCGCCGCTGGGGCTGGTCGATTTCTGCGATGTTGCCTACTGGCCGCAGATCGAACGGGTGATCGACTGGGCTAAGAACCACGTTACCTCCACGCTGTTCGTGTGCTGGGCGGTACAGGCGGCGTTGAATATTCTGTACGGCATTCCCAAGATGACGCGCGAGGTGAAGCTCTCCGGGGTTTATCCGCACCAAACGCTACAGCAGCATGCGTTGCTGACGCGCGGCTTCGACGAAAGCTTCCTGGCGCCGCATTCACGCTATGCCGATTTCCCGACCGAGGTGATTCGCCAATATACCGACCTGGACATCCTGGCCGAATCCGAGCAGGCCGGCGCCTACCTGTTCGCCAGCAGGGATAAGCGCCTGGCGTTCGTCACCGGCCATCCGGAATACGATACGTTGACCCTGGCAGGAGAGTATTGTCGCGACAACGAAGCTGGCCTCGATCCTGCCGTACCGCTCAACTATTTCCCCGATGACAACCCCGCACTGACACCGAAAGCCACCTGGCGCAGCCATGGCCACCTGCTGTTTTCCAATTGGCTCAACTATTACGTCTACCAGATCACGCCTTACGATCTGCGCCATATGAATCCGACGCTCGACTGATCTTTTCTGCCTGCCGGCGGCTGAATCGAGGCCGCCGCACTGCTCATCCTCTGCCCGATCCTCTTTTTACCCGTCAATTTTCCTAAAAAACCATTGCCTAACAAAGCGTTAGTCCGTCTTTGCAATTCTATTGGAACCGATTTCCTTACCTGTTGACCGTGTTATTTACCCTAACTAATTGATAATAAAGTGTTAATAAAATATTTAATAATAAAATGGAAATGGTTTTTGATTTTTATTTTTTGTTGAGTATTCTTAGAGCTATCGGGATGAGATCTGACCAGTTGAGGATCGTTTCATCCGCCCTGATCCACAGTGATTTCTGATGAAAATGCGCCGGTCGCGCGGGCGCAACGATGGGAAGGAGCAAGGTCATGACGCAACAGATAGCAGGCACGGAATTAAGGTTTACTCAGGGTTTCGCCGCAGCGGAGCGCCAGGTGTTAACGGATGAAGCGGTTGAATTCCTGGCGGACCTGGTGGGGAAATTCACGCCGCGGCGCAACGAGCTGCTGGCGGCGCGTGTCCGCTGGCAACAAAATATCGATCGCGGTGAACTGCCGGGATTTATTTCGGAAACCGCTTCCATTCGTGAAGGTGACTGGCAAATCCGCGGCATTCCGCAAGACCTGCGTGACCGCAGGGTCGAGATCACCGGGCCGGTCGAGCGCAAGATGGTGATCAATGCGCTGAACGCCAACGTAAAAGTGTTTATGGCGGACTTCGAAGACTCGCTGGCGCCAAGCTGGGACAAAGTCATTGACGGTCAAATCAACCTGCACGATGCGGTTAACGGCACCATCTCCTACACCAATGAAGCCGGCAAGATCTACCAGCTGAAACCGAATCCGGCGGTGTTGATCGCTCGCGTGCGCGGCTTGCACCTGCCGGAGAAACACGTCTTGTGGCGTGATGAAGCCATCCCCGGCGGCCTGTTCGATTTCGCGCTGTACTTCTACCACAACTATCGCCAGCTGTTGGCCAAGGGCAGCGGCCCGTATTTCTACCTGCCGAAAACCCAGTCCTGGGAGGAAGCGGCCTGGTGGAGCGATGTCTTCAGCTTTACCGAGGATCGTTTCGATCTGCCGCGCGGCACCATCAAGGCGACCGTGCTGATCGAAACCTTGCCGGCGGTGTTCCAGATGGACGAGATCCTGTATCACCTGCGCGATCACATCGTCGGTCTGAACTGCGGCCGTTGGGATTACATCTTCAGCTACATCAAAACGCTGAAGAACCACGGCGATCGCGTGCTGCCGGATCGTCAGTCGGTGACCATGGAAAAACCTTTCCTCAGCGCCTATTCGCGCCTGTTGATCAAAACCTGTCATAAGCGCGGCGCTTTCGCCATGGGCGGCATGGCGGCGTTTATCCCGAGCAAAGACGCCGAAAAAAACGCCTGGGTGCTGAACAAGGTACGGGCGGACAAAGAGCTGGAGGCCAACAATGGCCACGACGGCACCTGGGTGGCGCACCCGGGCTTGGCGGACACGGTGATGGAGGTGTTCGGCAACGCATTGGGCGATCGTCAAAACCAGCTGGACGTGCTGCGTGAGCAGGATGCGCCGATCAGCGCCGCACAGCTGCTGGAACCGTGCGACGGCGAACGCACCGAAGCAGGGATGCGCGCCAATATCCGCGTGGCGGTGCAGTACATTGAAGCCTGGATCTCCGGCAACGGCTGCGTGCCGATTTACGGTTTGATGGAGGATGCGGCGACGGCGGAGATCTCCCGCACGTCTATCTGGCAGTGGATCCACCACGAGAAGAGCCTGAACGACGGGCGCCCGGTCACCAAGGCGCTGTTCCGCCAGATGCTGCAAGAAGAGATGTTGGTGGTGCGTGAAGAAGTAGGGGAAGCGCGCTTTAACGCCGGCCGGTTCGAAGAGGCGGCGCGCCTGATGGAGCGCATCACCACGCAAGATGAATTAATCGATTTCCTGACGCTGCCCGGCTATGAGCTGCTGGCCTGAATTTTCCCAATCAACCCTACATGACTGAAAGGATAAAAATTATGTCTACCTCTCGCTCTCAACAGATCCAGCAGCTGGAACAGGAATGGAAATCGGCCCGTTGGGAAGGCATTACCCGCCCCTATAGCGCCGAAGACGTGATCAACCTGCGCGGTTCGGTCAACCCGGAATGCACCCTGGCGCAAAACGGCGCCGCCAAACTGTGGGCGTTGCTGAACGGCAAGGCGCGCAAAGGCTACGTGAACTGCCTGGGTGCGCTGACCGGCGGCCAGGCGCTGCAGCAGGCCAAAGCCGGCGTTGAGGCTATCTACCTGTCCGGCTGGCAGGTGGCGGCTGACGCCAACAGCGCGGCGGCCATGTACCCTGACCAGTCGCTGTATCCGGTGGACTCGGTGCCGAAGGTGGTCGAGCGCATCAACAACACCTTCCGCCGCGCCGATCAGATCCAATGGGCGAACCAGATTGAGCCGGGCAGCAAAGGCTACACCGATTACTTCCTGCCGATCGTCGCCGATGCGGAAGCCGGCTTCGGCGGCGTGTTGAACGCCTTTGAGCTGATGAAAGCGATGATTACCGCCGGCGCCGCCGGGGTGCACTTCGAAGATCAGCTGGCGGCGGTGAAGAAATGCGGCCATATGGGCGGCAAAGTGCTGGTGCCGACGCAAGAAGCGATCCAGAAACTGGTCGCCGCGCGCCTGGCGGCCGACGTGCTCGGCGTGCCGACGCTGGTGATCGCCCGTACCGACGCCGATGCGGCCGACCTGCTGACCTCTGACTGCGATCCGTATGACAGCGCCTTCGTCACTGGCGAGCGTACGGCGGAAGGCTTCTTCCGCACCCATGCCGGCGTCGAACAGGCGATTAGCCGCGGCCTGGCCTATGCCCCTTACGCCGATATGGTGTGGTGCGAAACCTCAACGCCGGATCTGGATGCCGCCCAGCGCTTCGCCGACGCCATCCACGCCAAATATCCAGGCAAGCTGTTGGCCTACAACTGCTCGCCATCGTTCAACTGGAAGAAGAACCTCGACGACCAGACCATCGCCCGCTTCCAGCAGGCGCTGTCGGACATGGGCTACAAGTATCAGTTCATCACGCTGGCGGGCATCCACAGCATGTGGTTCAACATGTTCGACCTGGCGCACGCCTATGCGCAGGGCGAGGGGATGAAACACTACGTCGAGAAGGTGCAGCAGGCGGAGTTCGCCGCGGTGGATCGCGGTTACACCTTCGCGTCGCACCAGCAGGAGGTGGGTACCGGCTACTTCGACAAGGTCACCACCGTCATTCAGGGCGGCGCCTCTTCGGTCACCGCGCTGACCGGTTCGACGGAAGAACAGCAGTTCTGATGCGGCAAGCTTGAAGACGTTTCACCCGGAGCCTGCATGCGCAGGCTTCTTTTTCTGGCGGGGGTAAGGATGGCGGCAAAACTGGAGTTGTTGATCGCACAGACGATCCTGCAGGGCTTCGATGCGCAGTACGGCCGCTTTCTGGAAGTGACCGCCGGCGCGCAGCAGCGCTTCGAGCAGGCGGACTGGCCGGCGGTGCAGCAGGCGATGAAAAAGCGCATCCATCTGTATGACCATCACGTCGGCCTGGTGGTGGAGCAGCTCAAATGCATCACCGGGCAGAAATACTTCGATGCCGACTTCCCCAGCCGGGTTAAAGCGGTTTATATCGACCTGCTGCCGGACTATCCGCGTTTCGAGATCGCCGAAAGCTTCTTTAACTCGGTCTATTGCCGGCTGTTCAAGCACCGCGATCTGACGCCGGACAAGCTGTTCGTCTTCAGTTCGCAGCCGGAACGGCGCTTTCGCGACATACCGCGTCCGCTGGCGCGCGATTTTACCCCCAATGGCGATCTGCCGGCGATGCTGCGCAGCGTGCTGAGCGATCTGCCGCTGCGGCTGCCGTGGGAGGACTTGGCGCGCGATATTCGCGACATCACTCAGGCGCTGCAACGCGCCTTCAGCGCACCGCAGCTGGCGGGCGCAACCTTCCAGATAGCCAACGAACTGTTCTATCGCAACAAGGCCGCCTGGCTGGTCGGCAAGCTGCGCCTGGCCGACGGTGTTTATCCGTTCTTGCTCCCGATCCACCACAGCGAGTCGGGCGCGCTGTTTATCGATGCCTGCCTGACCGGAAAGGCCGAGGCCAGCATTGTCTTCGGCTTCGCCCGCTCTTATTTCATGGTCTACGCGCCGCTGCCGGCGGCGATGGTGGAGTGGCTGCGCGAGATCCTGCCGGGCAAAACCACCGCCGAGCTGTACATGGCGATCGGCTGCCAGAAGCACGGTAAAACCGAATGCTATCGCGAATACCTGACCTTTATGGCGCAGTCGCAGGAGCAATTTATCATCGCGCCGGGGGTGAAGGGCATGGTGATGCTGGTGTTCACCCTGCCGTCCTTCGATCGGGTGTTTAAAGTGATCAAGGATGAGTTCGCCCCGCAAAAAGAGGTGACGCAGGCGCAGGTGATGGCTTGCTATCAGCTGGTGAAAGAGCACGATCGCGTCGGGCGCATGGCGGATACCCAGGAGTACGAAAATTTCGTCGTCGACAAGGCGCGTCTCAGCCCTGAGCTGTTGGCGGAGTTGCGGCGTGAAGTGCCGGGCAAGCTGGAAGATCTCGGCGATCGCATCGTGATCAAACATTTGTATATGGAACGGCGCATGACGCCGCTGAACCTGTATCTGGAGCAGGCCAACGACCAGCAGATGCGCGATGCGATTGAAGAGTACGGCAATGCGATCAAGCAGTTGGCCGCCGCCAATATCTTCCCCGGCGATATGCTGTTCAAGAACTTCGGCGTGACGCGCCACGGGCGGGTGGTGTTCTACGACTACGACGAGATTTGCTACATGACCGAGGTCAACTTCCGCGACATTCCGCCGCCGCGTTATCCGGAGGACGAGCTGGCCAGCGAGCCGTGGTACAGCATCGCGCCCAACGACGTGTTCCCGGAAGAGTTCCGCCACTTCCTGTGCGGCGATCGGCGCATTCGGCAGGTGTTTGAGGAGCTGCACAGCGATCTGTTTACCGCGGAGTATTGGCGCGGGTTGCAGCAGCGCATCCGCGAGGGGCATGTGGAAGACGTGTTCGCTTATCGCAAGAAGCAGCGGTTCAGCCAGCGCAGCGGGGCGGCGCTGCCGGCCGCCACCGCTGCGATGTAACTCAGGCCTGGGCGCCCGCGACGGCGGTGCGCGCCAGTTCGGTAATGCGCGCGTAGTCGCCGCTTTCGAGCGCATCCGCCGGCACCAGCCAGGAGCCGCCGATGCACAGCACGCTTTTCAGCGCCAGATAGCTGCGGTAATTGTCCGGCGAGATGCCGCCGGTCGGACAGAAACGCACCTGCGGGAACGGGCCGCCGATCGCCTGCAGCGCTTTTACGCCGCCGTTGGCTTCCGCCGGGAAGAATTTAAACTCGCGCAGGCCGTAATCCATGCCCTGCATCAGTTCGGAAACGGTGCTGATGCCCGGTATAAGGGGAATGGAACCGGCGGTGGCGGCTTTGAGCAGCTCGTCGGTCAGCCCCGGGCTGATGGCGAACTGCGCGCCGGCCTCGGTCACTTCCCGCAGCTGCTGCGGATTGATCACCGTACCGGCGCCGATGATCGCTTCCGGCACCTCTTGGGCGATGGCGCGAATGGCGTCCATGGCGCAGGCGGTGCGCAGCGTCACCTCCAGCACCCGCACGCCGCCGGCGACCAGCGCTTTCGCCAACGGCACCGCATGTTCCAGCTTGTTGATCACGATGACCGGCACCACCGGCCCCGCCGTCAGGATCTGCTCGGCGCTTGTTGTCCACTTGTTCATGCTGACGTTCTCCTATGTGGCCGCCGCCAGGCGGCGATGCGGCCAGGCTATCGATTAAAATTTGATGCAGCAGGCGCCCTGCTCGGCGCCTGACAGCTGGCTGCGCAGCGCGCCGAACAGCTCGCGGCCGCAGCCGATGTGTTCCGCGCTCAGATCGGGTTGGCAAGGCGCGCGCCGCGCCAGCTCGTCGGCGTCGACCAGCACCTGCAGCTCGCCGCTGCGGCCGTTGACGCGGATCGGATCGCCGTCGCGCACTTTCGCCAGCAGGCCGCCGCTATAGGCTTCCGGGGTGACGTGGATGGCGGAAGGCACCTTGCCGGAGGCGCCGGACAGGCGGCCGTCGGTCACCAGCGCCACTTTGAAGCCGCGATCCATCAGCACGCCCAGCGGCGGCATCAGTTTGTGCAGCTCGGGCATGCCGTTGGCCTGCGGCCCCTGGAAGCGCACCACCACCACGCAATCGCGATCCAGCTTGCCGGCTTCGAACGCTGGCACGATATCGTGCTGGCTGTCGAACACCACCGCCGGCGCTTCGATGATCTGGTTATCGGCGGGCACCGCCGAGGTTTTCATCACCGCGCGGCCCAGATTGCCGGCCATCACTTTGGTGCCGCCATGATGTTCGAACGGCTGGGCGACGCTGGCGATCACGCTGGCGTCGAGCGAGCCGGCCACGCCTTCGCGCCATACCAATTGGCCGTTGTCCAGCCACGGTTCCTGGGTGTAGCGGCGCAGGCCGAAACCGGCCACGGTGTGCACGTCTTCGTGCAGCAGGCCATGTTGCAGCAGCTCGCGCACCACCAGCGGCACGCCGCCGGCGGCCTGGAATTGGTTGATGTCGGCCGGGCCGTTCGGGTAGATGCGGCACAGCAGCGGCACCGCCTCCGACAGCTCCGAGAAATCGTCCCAGGTGATGATGATGCCCGCCGCCCGCGCCATCGCCACCAGATGCATGGTCAGATTGGTGGAGCCGCCGGTGGCCAGCAGCGAGACGATGCCGTTCACCACCACTTTCTCGTCCACCAGGCGGCCGATCGGCAGGTAGTTGCCGGCGGTATCGGTCAGTCGGGTCACCTGGCGCGCGGCGGCGTCGTTCAGCGCGTCGCGCAGCGGCGTGTCCGGATGGACGAAGGAGGCGCCCGGCAGATGCAGACCCATCACTTCCATCACCATCTGGTTGGTGTTGGCGGTGCCATAGAAGGTGCAGGTGCCGATGCCGTGATAAGAGGCCGCCTCGGCCTCCAGCAGCGCCAAACGGTCGGCCTTGCCCTCGGCGTACAGCTGGCGCACGCGCACTTTTTCCTTGTTCGGCAGGCCGCTGCTCATCGGGCCGGCCGGCACGAACAGCGCGGGCAGGTGGCCGAAGGAGAGGGCGGCCATCACCAGCCCCGGCACGATCTTGTCGCAGATGCCGAGGAACAGCGCGCCGTCGAACATATTGTGCGACAGGCCGACGGCGGCCGACATGGCGATAACGTCGCGGCTCATCAGCGACAGCTCCATGCCGTCCTGCCCTTGCGTCACGCCGTCGCACATCGCCGGCACGCCGCCGGCCACCTGGCCCACGGCGCCGACCGCTTTCAGCGCCTGCTTCAGCCGCTGCGGGTAGTGTTCGTACGGCTGGTGGGCCGACAGCATGTCGTTATAGGCGGTGATGATGGCGATATCGCTGCGCACCATGTTTTTCAGCGACGCCTTGTCATCAGGCTGACAGGCGGCGAAGCCGTGGGCCAGGTTGCCGCAGGCGAGCTGCGCGCGGTGGACGGTTTGGGCGCGGGCCGCCTCGATACGCGCCAGATAGGCGGCGCGGCTGGCCTGGGAACGGTCGATGATGCGCTGTGTGACACGGGACAAGGTTGGATTAATCATGCCTTCCTCACATTGCTGTTGTTATAGTCGCCGCCTGTGGCGGTGCCCCCGGGGGTGATTTGCAGCCCTGGTGTGCAAGGCCGGGGGCGATTCAGGATTTAAAACATCGTGAATGCAATCATGCCGATGGCGCCGCCGACGCTGCCCAGAATGGTTTCCATCACCGTCCAGGTTTTCAGCGTTTGCAGTTCGTTGGCGCCGGTGAATTTGCCGAACAGCCAGAAGCCGGCGTCGTTGACGTGGCTCAGCACGATGGAGCCGCCGGCGATGCAGATGGCCAGCGCGGCCAGTTGCCCGCCGTTCAGCCCGAGCTGGCTGGTGACCGGCAGCACCAGACCGACGGTGGTCAGGCAGGCGACGGTGGCCGAGCCCTGAATCACCCGCACCATGGCGGACAGCGCGAAGGCGGCCACGGCGATCGGCAGGCCGGCGCCGATCATGGCGTCACCCAGCGCCGGCCCTACGCCGGAATCCACCAGGATCTGCTTGAACACCCCGCCGGCGCCGGTCATCAGCAGGATGATTCCGGCCGGCTGCACCGCGGCGGAGCAGATGGCCAGGGTCTGTTCGTTGCTCATGCCGCGCGGTTTCGCCAGACCGTAAATCACGATCAGGCAGGCCAGCAGAATGGCGGTGAACGGGTGGCCGATAAACTCCAGCCACTGCTGCAGCTGCGAGCCGGGAGTGACCAGCCGCGCGCCGATAGTCTTCATGCCGACCAGTACCAGCGGGCACAGCACCAGCGCCAGGCTGAAGCCGAACGACGGCAGATTGCCCTTGATCAGCGTCGGCTCATTCTCTTCCGGCGGCATCGGCCAGTTGACGAAGCGGCTGATAAAGCTGCCGTACAGCGGGCCGGCGATTAGCATGCCGATCACTGCCGCCACCAGGCCGATGGCGATCATCCAGCCGAAATCGGCCTTCATCTGCGACGCCAGCAGCATCGGCACCGGCCCCGGCAGCAGGAAGGAGGCGGCAGCGGCCACACCGGCGAACAGCGGGATGGCCAGCTTGACGATATTGCCGTCGGTGCGGCGCGCCACGGCGAACACGATGCCGATCAGCAGCACCACCGCCACGTCGAAGAACAGCGGCAGCGCGCAGATCAGGCCGGCGATGCCGAGCGCGTAGTGCGCCTTGCTTTGTCCGAATCGTTTCAGCAATTGCGCCGCAATTTGATCGAGCGCGCCGACCTCATGCAGGATCTTGCCGAACATCGCCCCGAGCGCCACCACGATCGCCAGGAAGCCCAGCGTGTCGCCCATGCCTTTTTGCATGGTGTCGGCGATGTGTTCCAGCGGCATGCCGGAGAAGATGCCGGCGGCGATGGACACCAGCATCAGCGCGACGAAGGCGTGCATGCGTGCCTTCATCACCAGGAATAACAGCAGTAAAACCGAGCCGACTGCGGTACCGACCAGCGTTACGGTACTCACGCGCACACGTCCTGCGGCAGGAAGCTCTGGATATGGCGCACGGTATCGGCGATCACCGCGTCCAGCGGCTGATTGATGTCGATCGCCATCACGTCGTTCTCGTCGGCGCCCGGTTGCTCCAGCGCGGCGAACTGGGTGACCAGCATCTGCGGCTTGAAGAAGTGGCCGTTGCGCGCCGCCAGGCGGGATTCGATCACCGGGAACTCGCCGTGCAGATAGATGAATGACAGGTTGCCGTTGCCGGCGCGCAGGCGGTCGCGATACTGCTTTTTCAACGCCGAACAGACGATGATCGACACGTTGTTGGTGCGCTGCATGGCGAAGGCGGCGTCGTTGAGCGCGGCCAGCCACGGCGCGCGATCGTCGTCGTTCAACGCTTCGCCGGCGGCCATCTTCAGGATATTGCTGCGCGGGTGCAGGAAGTCGCCGTCGAGGAAGCCGGCGGAGAGTTGGCGGGCCGCGGCGGCGGCGACGGCGGACTTGCCGCTGCCGGAAACGCCCATAACGACGTAAATGCGATTTTGATTGTTGGTCATGGTTTGGCTCCAAAACACCGGGTGACGTTACCTTCGTTCAGTCTGATTGTTACCGGTAACATGTTATCGGTAACATTGTCGAAGGAAGTGTGAGCGGTTGCAATGGGCTTTCGCCGTGAGGATCGTTAACTGTGATCGGCTTCAAGCTTTTTGCCTGTGCGCTAAACAGGATGCCGACAGCCTGTTACATGCTGACAACAGAGCATGGCAGGGGAGCAGGGGCGCGCTGGGGCGCCCCTCGGATGAGCGGGATTAGCGCACGCCGCCGTAGGCCAGGCTGATCTCTTTCGCCGCGTGGATCACCAGCGCGCCCAGCTCGATCACGCGATCGTCGGTGATGCGCGACACCGGGCCGGAGATGGAAATGGCGGCGAAGGCTTCGCGGTGCTCGTCGAAGATGCAGGCCGCCACGCAGCGCAGGCCGAGCGCGTGCTCTTCGTCGTCAAAGGAGAAGCCCTGTTTGCGGATCTGCGCCAGCCCCTCTTTCAGGTTGTGCGGCGTCAGGGTATGCGGCGTGTAGGTGTGCATGCCTTTCTTGTGCAGCAGTTTGGTCACCTGATCGTCCGGCAGGGTGGCGAGGAACGCTTTGCCGGCACCGGAGGCGTGCATCGGCAGTTTGCCGCCGATCGGCGCCGACATGCGCATCAGCGCCGTGCACTGCACCTGATCGATGATGATCGCCTGGTACTCGCTGGTATCCAGCACCGCCAGGTTGACGGTTTCGCCGGACTCCTCCATCAGGCGGCGCAGCGTCGGATGCACCATCGCCAGCAGGTTGCGGCTTTGCAGGAAGCTGCTGCCGACCACAAAGGCGTGCGAGCCGATGGTCCACAGGCCGAGATCGCCGACCTGGCGCACGAATCCCTGCTGCTGCATGGTGGTGAGCAGGCGGTGAGTGGTGGAGTTCGGCAGGCCGGCCTGCTGGGCCAGATCGGTCAGCGCCACGTTGCCCTGGGCTTCCGAAATGTATTCCAACAGTTTCAGGCCACGGGTCAACGATTGTACCTGACCGGTCGCCGCACTGGCGGCGGGGGCTGCTGCGCGGGGCTTCTTGCCGCGCTTGGCGGGAGCAGGGGTGGCCATGGGTGAGATTCCTTTTTCCGTATGATGGAATTCATTTTCGTTTTTTGTCGATGAATTGCAAGCCGCCGTCAGCTCATCGGAGGTGTTGACGCACAACCTGAAAAACTCTCAATTGTCGCCTGGCCCTTTGTCCTTACAAGCTGTGCTAGGATGACTCGTTGGTTTTTGCGGCAGTTGAGCAATGGGCTGGATGGCAATGGAAGGGGTTACAGTGACGAATCGAGTAGAACAACTGCGCCGCCAGTTAGCGCAGCGCATTTTAGTGTTGGACGGCGGCATGGGCACCATGATCCAGAGCTATCGCCTGGACGAGCGCGATTTTCGCGGTGAGCGTTTCGCCGACTGGCGCAGCGATCTGAAAGGCAATAACGATCTGCTGGTGCTGACCAAGCCGGAAGTGATCACCGCCATTCATTACGCCTATCTTGAGGCGGGCGCCGATATCCTTGAGACCAATACCTTCAACTCCACCTCCATCGCCATGGCCGACTACCACATGGAGTCGCTGTCCGCCGAGATTAACTATCAGGCCGCCTGTCTGGCGCGCGCCTGCGCCGACGAATGGACGGCGCGCACGCCGGAAAAACCGCGCTACGTCGCCGGGGTGTTGGGGCCGACCAACCGCACCGCGTCCATCTCGCCGAACGTCAACGATCCGGCGTTCCGCAACATCTCGTTCGATGAACTGGTGGCGGCTTACCGAGAATCGACTCGCGCGCTGGTGGAAGGCGGCGTCGATCTGATCATGATCGAAACCATCTTCGACACCCTGAATGCCAAGGCCGCCGCTTTTGCGGTGGAAACCGAATTCGAAGCACTGGGGGTGGAGCTGCCGATCATGATTTCCGGCACCATCACCGACGCCTCCGGCCGCACCCTGTCCGGCCAGACCACCGAAGCGTTTTACAATTCGCTGCGCCACGTCAAGCCGCTGACCTTCGGCCTGAACTGCGCCCTGGGCCCGGACGAGCTGCGCCAGTACGTCGCCGAGCTGGCGCGCATCTCGGAGACCTACGTCACCGCGCACCCGAACGCCGGTTTGCCGAATGCCTTCGGCGAATACGATCTGGATGCGGCCGAGATGGCGCGCCAGGTCGGGGAGTGGGCGCAGGCCGGCTTTCTCAATATCATCGGCGGATGCTGCGGCACCACGCCGGAACATATCGCCGCGATGGCCAAGGCGGTCGAGGGCGTGCCGCCGCGCCGGCTGCCGGAGCTCCCGGTCGCCTGCCGCCTGGCCGGTCTGGAGCCGCTGACCATCGACGCCAACACCCTGTTCGTCAACGTCGGCGAGCGCACCAACGTCACCGGTTCGGCGCGCTTCAAGCGCCTGATCAAAGAAGAGAAATACAACGAGGCGCTCGACGTGGCGCGTCAGCAGGTCGAGAGCGGCGCGCAGATCATCGACATCAACATGGACGAGGGGATGCTCGACGCCGAAGCGGCGATGGTGCGCTTCCTCAACCTGATCGCCGGCGAGCCGGATATCGCTCGGGTGCCGATCATGATCGACTCCTCCAAGTGGTCCGTTATCGAGAAAGGCCTGAAGTGCATTCAGGGCAAGGGCATCGTCAACTCGATCTCGATGAAGGAGGGCGAAGAAGCCTTTATCCACCACGCCAAACTGGTGCGCCGCTACGGCGCCGCGGTGGTGGTGATGGCGTTCGACGAAGTGGGCCAGGCGGACACCCGCGAGCGCAAGTTCGAGATCTGCCGCCGCGCCTATAAAATTTTGACCGAACGCGTTGGCTTCCCGCCGGAAGACATCATTTTCGACCCGAACATCTTCGCCGTCGCCACCGGCATCGAAGAGCACAACAACTACGCCGTCGACTTTATCGAAGCCTGCGCCGACATCAAAACCCACCTGCCGCACGCGATGATCTCCGGCGGGGTGTCCAACGTGTCGTTCTCGTTCCGCGGCAACGATCCGGTGCGTGAAGCGATCCATGCGGTGTTCCTGTATCACGCCATTCGCAACGGCATGGACATGGGCATCGTCAACGCCGGGCAGTTGGCGATTTACGACGATCTGCCTACTGAGCTGCGCGAGGCGGTAGAAGACGTGATCCTCAACCGCCGCGAGGACGGCACCGAACGCCTGCTGGAGCTGGCGGAAAAGTACCGCGGCAGCAAAGACGGCGAAGCGGCGGTGCAGCAGGCGGAGTGGCGCGGCTGGCCGGTGGAGAAGCGGCTGGAATACTCGCTGGTGAAGGGTATCACCGAGTTTATCGAGCTGGACACCGAAGAAGCGCGGCAGCAGGCCGAACGCCCAATCGAAGTGATCGAAGGGCCGCTGATGGCCGGGATGAACGTGGTCGGCGATCTGTTTGGCGAGGGCAAGATGTTCCTGCCGCAGGTGGTGAAATCCGCCCGCGTGATGAAGCAGGCGGTGGCCTACCTGGAACCGTACATCGAGGCCAGCAAGCAGCAAGGCACCTCCGCGGGGAAAATCCTGTTGGCGACGGTGAAGGGCGACGTGCACGACATCGGCAAGAATATCGTCGGCGTGGTGCTGCAGTGCAACAATTATGAAATCGTCGATCTTGGCGTGATGGTACCGACGGAGAAAATCCTGCGCACCGCGCGCGAGGAGAACGTCGACATCATCGGCCTGTCGGGGCTGATCACGCCGTCGCTCGACGAGATGGTCAACGTGGCCAAAGAGATGGAGCGCCAGGGCTTTACGCTGCCGCTGCTGATCGGCGGCGCCACCACCTCCAAGGCGCACACCGCGGTGAAAATCGAGCAGAACTACAGCGGCCCGACCACCTACGTGCAGAACGCCTCGCGCACCGTGGGCGTGGTGTCGGCACTGCTGTCCGCCACCCAGCGCGACGAGTTTGTGGCGCGCACCCGCAAAGAATATGAAACGGTGCGCATTCAGCACGCGCGCAAAAAACCGCGCACGCCGCCGGTCGATTTGCAGAAGGCGCGCGCCAACGCCATGGCGCTGGACTGGGCCGATTATCAGCCGCCGGCGCCGCGGCAGCTCGGCGTGTTTCCGGTGGCGGCCGGCATCGAGACGCTGCGCCACTACATCGACTGGACGCCGTTCTTCATGACCTGGTCGCTGGCGGGCAAATACCCGCGCATCCTGGAGGATGAGGTGGTGGGGGAAGAGGCCAAGCGCCTGTTCCACGACGCCAATCAGATGCTGGATCGGCTGGCCGCCGAGCGCAGCCTCAACCCGCGTGGCGTTTACGGCCTGTTCCCGGCCAACCGCGTCGGCGACGACGTGGAAGTGTACCGCGACGAACGGCGCGGCGAGGTGCTGGCGGTGAGCCGCCATCTGCGTCAGCAGACGGAAAAAACCGACTTCCCGAACTACTGCCTGGCGGACTTCGTGGCGCCGAAAAGCAGCGGCAAGGCCGACTACTTCGGCGCCTTCGCGGTGACCGGCGGGCTGGAGGAAGACGCGCTGGCGGCGGCGTACGACGCGCAGCACGACGATTACAACAAAATCATGGTCAAGGCGTTGGCGGATCGTTTGGCGGAGGCCTTCGCCGAATACCTGCATGAGCAGGTGCGCAAGTTGCACTGGGGCTATGCCGCCGACGAGAGCCTGAGCAACGAGGAACTGATCCGCGAGAACTATCAGGGCATCCGGCCGGCGCCGGGCTACCCGGCCTGCCCGGAGCACACCGAAAAAGCGACCATCTGGCAGCTGCTGGACGTCAACCGCCACACCGGCATGGAACTGACGGAGTCCTTCGCTATGTGGCCGGGAGCGGCGGTATCCGGCTGGTACTTCAGCCATCCTGAGAGCAAGTACTTCGCGGTGGCGCAGATCCAGCGCGATCAGGTGGAAGACTACGCGGCGCGTAAAGGGATGAGCGTGAGCGAGGTCGAGCGCTGGCTGGCGCCAAACCTCGGCTACGACGCCGACTGACTTTCCTCTTCAAGGGCGCAGCGATGCGCCCTTGTCATTTACAGCGCTTCCACGTCGATGTGCAGCGCGTCGTACCGCCAATATTCCAGGTCGCAATCGATCACTCTGTCGTGCTGATCGCGATTCACCCGCGTAATGAACAGCGCCGGGCTGCCGTAGGTCACCTTCAGCATGGCGGCGGCCTGCTGCGGCAGCAGGGTGGGCAGCATGTCGAAACGCACCCGCCCGTAGTGAATGCCGTAGCGCGCGGCGTACAGCGCGGTCAGCGACTGGGTCAGATCTTCGTCCAGAATGCCGGGGAAATAGGCCGGATTGAGGTAGTGCTCGCAGTACAGCACCGCACGTCCGTCGATGTAGCGCAGCCGGCGAATGCGATAGGCCTCGGCGCCGGGGGGCAGCGCCAGGCGGCCGGCCAGCTGCGCGTCGAGCGTGACGACCGCGCTGTCGATCGCTTCGGTATGGGCGGCGCGCCCCTGCTGCTGCGCCATGGCGTGAAAATGGCTGCGCTGCAGCGGGTTGTAGATCAAACGTGGAGGCGAGATGAACCAGCCGCGCCGCACCTGGCGGTAGATGACGCCCTGCGCCTCCAACTGGCCGAGCGCCTCCTGCAAGGTAATGCGGGTGGTGGCGAACTGTTCGCTCAGGGCGCGTTCGGAGGGCAGCTTGCCGCCCACGGCGAACTCGCCGGCGGTAATGCGGGCGCTCAGCGTTTGGCAGATGGTGGCGACGGTCGTCGGTGCTTCACTCATACAGCGGGTGTCCCGTTTCAGTGCGTTTGGCCTTCCTTAAGGTAGACCAGCGTCGCGTTTTCGCCGTTGCAACGGGTGATAAAACTGTCGCTTTTTTAAGCTGACATATAATTATCACATTCGTCCGTTAGATTGGTTTGGTCCTTGCTGGACTAGTCCAGCCATCCCCACACTACCACCTGGAGCATCAGTTATGAAACGTTTGTGCGCTTCTGTGTTAACCAGTGCCATCGTGTTATCCAGCCAGATGAGCTGGGCCGCGGATACCGATCTGGCGGCGCTGGAGCAGGCCGCGAAGAAAGAAGGCGAAGTCAACAGCGTCGGCATGCCGGACAGCTGGGCCAACTGGAAAGGCACCTGGCAAGATCTGTTGAGCAAGTACGGCCTGAAGCATGTCGATACCGACATGAGCTCCGCGCAGGAGATCGCCAAATTCGATGCGGAAAAGAACAACGCTACGGCGGACATCGGTGACGTCGGCGCGGCCTTTGGCCCGGTGGCGGTGCAGAAGGGCGTAACGCAGCCCTACAAACCCTCTACCTGGGATCAGGTGCCGGACTGGGCGAAAGACAAAGACGGGCACTGGGCGCTGGCTTACACCGGCACCATCGCCTTTATCATCAATAAACAGCAGGTGAAAGACATCCCGCACAGCTGGGCCGATCTGCTCAAGGGCAGCTATCAGGTCACCATCGGCGACGTCGGCACCGCGTCGCAGGCGGCCAGCGGCGTGCTGGCCGCCACCTACGCCATGGGCGGCAACGAGAAAAACCTCAAGCCGGGCCTGGAATTCTTCGGCAAGCTGGCCAAGGCCGGCCGCCTGAGCCTGAGTAACCCGGTGATCGCATCGCTGGAGAAAGGGGAAGTGCAGGTTGGCGTGGTGTGGGACTTCAACGGCCTGAACTACCGCGATCAGATCGACAAAACCCGTTTTGAAGTGCTGATCCCGTCGGACGGCTCGATCACCTCCGGCTACACCACCATCATCAATAAATACGCCAAGCACCCGAACGCCGCCAAGCTGGCGCGCGAATACATCTTCTCCGACGCCGGCCAGATCAACCTGGCGCGCGGCTATGCCCGCCCGATCCGCGCCGAACATCTGACGCTGCCGGACGACGTCAAGGCCAAGCTGCTGCCGGCCGAGCAGTACAAGAATGCGCACCCGATCGCCGATCCGGCGGCCTGGGAACAGAGCGCCAAAGCGCTGCCGCGCCTGTGGCAGGAAAACGTCATTATGTTTATGCAGCAGTGAGTTAACGCACCATGAAAACGATCCTCGTGCTGCTGGACGGCCTCAACTACCGGGTGGCGCATGACGCCATGGGGTATCTGCAGGCCGAATGTGCGGCGGGACGCGGGCGGTTGTACCTGCTGGAGAGCGAGTTGCCCTCGCTCTCCCGGCCGCTGTATGAATGCATCCTCACCGGCGTCACGCCGGTGGAGAGCGGCGTGGTGCACAACCACGTCTCGCGCCTTTCTCATCAACAAAGCGTGTTTCATTACGCGCGCGCCGCCGGGCTGACCACCGCCGCCGCCGCGTATCATTGGTTCAGCGAATTGTATAACCGCACGCCGTTCGACGCCGCGCGCGACCGCCACACCGACGCTCCCGAGCTGCCGATTCAGCACGGCCATTTCTATTACGACGACGGCTATCCCGACAGCCACCTGTTCGACGACGCCGAAAGCCTGCGCCAGCGTCATCAGCCGGATTTCCTGCTGATCCACCCGATGAACATCGACGACGCCGGGCACCGCTTCGGCCTCTCTTCGCCGCAGTACCGCAACGCGGCGCGGCGCGCCGACGGCTCGCTGTCGCGCTACCTGCCCGAGTGGCTGGCGGCCGGTTATCAGGTGCTGGTCACCGCCGACCACGGCATGAACGACGATCGCAGCCACGGCGGGGTGTTGCCGGAAGAGCGCCAGGTGCCGCTGTTCGTGTTCGGCGCGGGCTTCAGCCTGGACGACGCCGATCCGCAGCAAACCGAGCTGTGCGGCACGATCTGCGATCTGCTGCAGGCGGCGCATGACAAGCCGCGCTGCCGGGCGCTGCTGGCGCAGGATGCGCGATGAACAGCAAAACCAAATGGATCGCCGCACTGTGCCTGCTGCCGTTTATCGTGCTGTTCGGCGCGTTTCAGATCGCCCCGCTGGTGTGGATCGCGGTTCACAGCTTTTTCAGCGAGAGCAGCGGCTGGGGATGGGGCAACTATGTCGATATCCTCACGTCGCCGTTCTACCTGCAGGCCTTTCAGTTCTCGCTGGAGATCTCGCTGTGGTCGAGCGTCTACGGCTTGCTGATTGCATTAGTGGGCAGTTACTCACTTCGCCAGCTCGGCCAGACCCGCTTTCATGACTTCGTGATGTCGTTCACCAACATGACCAGCAACTTCGCCGGGGTGCCGCTGGCGTTCGCCTTCGTCATTCTGTTGGGGTTGAACGGCTGCCTGACGCTGCTGCTGCGCAAATACGGTTTGATGGAGAGCTTCAACCTCTATTCGAAGAGCGGCCTGATCGTGCTGTATACCTACTTCCAGATCCCGTTGGGCGTGCTGTTGCTGTATCCGGCGTTCGATGCGCTGCGCGCCGATTGGCGTGAGTCGGCGGCGCTGCTCGGCGCCGGCCCCTGGCGCTACTGGCGGCATATCGGCCTGCCGGTGCTGGCGCCGGCGCTGATGGGCACCTTCGTCATCCTGCTGGCCAACGCGCTGGGCGCCTACGCCACGGTGTACGCGCTGACCACCGGCAACTTCAACGTGATCCCGATCCGCATCTCGGCGTTGGTGGCGGGGGACATCTCCCTCGATCCGAACCTGGCCAGCGCGCTGGCGATGCTGCTGGTGGTGATGATGGCGTTTATCACGGTAATCCACCAATGGATGCTGCGCAGGAGCTACCTCAATGCGCGCTCATAATCGGATGGAGAATGCTCATGTCGCGTGCTGAACGCCTCTATCACCGCACGGTGACCGGCCTGCTGCTGCTGATCCTGCTGCTGCCGCTGGCGGCGACGCTGATTTATGCGCTGGCCACCCAGTGGGGCGCCACCATTTTACCGGACGGTTTTACCCTGAAGTGGCTGACGGCGCTGTGGAGCGACCCGCGCTTTTTGCAGGCGCTGTGGCATTCGCTGCTGATCTGCTTCGGCACGCTGCTGCTGTCGGTGGTGGTGATCCTGCCGGCGATGTTTGTGATTGCTTACTATTTTCCCAAGCTGGACGC
The DNA here is from genome assembly GCF_009905295.1 of Serratia sp. NGAS9. NCBI lineage: Bacteria > Pseudomonadati > Pseudomonadota > Gammaproteobacteria > Enterobacterales > Yersiniaceae > Serratia > Serratia sp. NGAS9. The sequence goes on along the minus strand of NZ_CP047605.1, from coordinate 4,706,667 downwards.
GGTGATGAACGTGCTGATCCTGCTGCCGTTCGCCGTGCCGCCGGTGGTGTCGGCGGTGGGGCTGATGCAGCTGTTCGCCGCCGATCCGCTGCCGCTGCTCGGCACCCCCTGGATTTTAGTCGGCTGCTATTTCACCATCGCGCTGCCGTTTATCTACCGCGCCATCAGCAACAACATGCAGGCGATCAACCTGCGCGATCTGATGGACGCCGCCCACCTGCTCGGCGCCAGCACCTGGCAGGCGGCGCTGTGGGTGGTGCTGCCGAACCTGCGCAAGGGCGGAACGATCGCCGTGCTGCTGTCGTTTTCGTTCCTGATCGGCGAGTTCGTGTTCGCCAACCTGCTGGTGGGCAGCCAGTATGAAACGCTGCAGGTCTACCTGTTCAACATGCGCAACGGCAGCGGGCACTTTACCAGCGCGCTGGTCATCTCCTATTTCGCCGTGGTGCTGCTCGTCACCTGGCTGGCGAACCTGCTGAATAAAAACAAGGGCTAACCCGATGGCTTATCTCAACGTCACCCGACTGAACAAACACTATGGCCAGACCCAGGTGTTTCAGGATATCGATTTCACCGCCGAAGAGGGGGAGTTCGTCACCCTGCTGGGGCCGAGCGGCTGCGGAAAATCGACGCTGCTGCGCTGTCTGGCCGGCCTGACCCCGGTCGACAGCGGGCACATTTTGCTGCAGGGCCAGGATCTGGTGCCGCTGGCGCCGCAAAAGCGCGGCATCGGCATGGTGTTTCAAAGTTATGCGCTGTTTCCCAATATGACGGTGGAAGGCAACGTGGCCTTCGGCCTGAAAATGCAGAAGCTGGCGGCCGGGCAGATCGGCCAGCGGGTGCAGGAGGTACTGGCGCTGGTGGAGCTGAGCGATTTGGCGAAGCGCTATCCGCATCAGCTGTCGGGCGGCCAGTGTCAGCGCGTGGCGCTGGCGCGATCGTTGGTCACTCGCCCGCGTCTGCTGCTGCTCGACGAACCGCTGTCGGCGCTGGATGCGCGTATCCGCAAGCACCTGCGCGAGCAGATCCGGCGCATTCAGCGCGAGCTGAACCTGACGGCGATCTTCGTCACCCACGATCAGGAAGAGGCGCTGACCCTGTCGGATCGCATCGTGCTGATGAACAAGGGGCAGATCGTGCAGAGCGGCGACGCGGAAACCCTGTATACCCAGCCGGCGGACGCCTTCGCCGCCGGATTTATCGGCAACTATAACCTGTTGACCGCCGAACAGGCCGCCCAACTGACCGGGCGCAGCTATGCCGGCAAGGTGGCGATCCGCCCTGAGTCCATCGGCCTGTTACCGGCCGGGCAGGGGATCGGTGGGGTGATCCTGGGTCACAGTTTGCTCGGGAATGTGGTACGGTATCGGATTCAGGTTTGCGAGATAGAATTGCTGGTTGACGTGCTCAACCGTTCGGTGGCCGACCTGCGGCCCGACGGCGCGGAAATTGGGCTACACTTGGAACCTGTTGTATTGCGGGAAGTTGCATGACTTCGCAGCGCGGCGCCGGGGCCTTCCCGCCGCCGCATTAACCCTTCTCTTCTGCGGTCTGCCGCCCGCCCGCTGTCCTGCCAGACCCACGCCCGGCAGGCGGGACCGCGCACTGTACCCGTCATCCTTTGGCTCGCCTCTCTGCGTCGCGTGACAAGCATCGGGTATCAGCCTCCTTTGGCCGGGCGTTAATGGAGCGTATCTTCCGTGCTGACCCTTCTTCACCTGCTTTCGTCCGTGGCGCTGTTGGTGTGGGGCACCCACATCGTGCGCACCGGGATCATGCGGGTTTACGGCGCCAATCTGCGGCGCGTGTTGAGCGACAGCGTTGAGAAAAAACCGCTGGCGTTCGTTTCCGGCATCGGCGTGACCGCGCTGGTGCAAAGCAGCAACGCCACCGCGCTGCTGGTGACCTCTTTCGTCGCGCAGGGGCTGGTGGGGCTGGCGCCTGCGCTGGTGATCATGCTGGGCGCCGACGTCGGCACCGCGCTGATGGCGCGCGTGCTGACCTTCGATCTTTCCTGGCTGTCGCCGCTGCTGATCCTGGTCGGCGTCTTCCTGTTCCTCAGCCGCAAGCAAATGCGGATCGGCCAGATCGGACGCGTCCTGATCGGCCTTGGGCTGATCGTGCTGGCGCTGGAGCTGATCGTCGCCGCCGCCACGCCGATCACCCAGGCGGCCGGGGTGAAAGTGCTGTTCTCGTCGCTGACCGGCGACGTGATGCTGGACGCCCTGACCGGCGCGCTGTTCGCCATCGTCAGCTATTCCAGCCTGGCGGCGGTGCTGCTGACCGCCACCCTGACCGCCACCGGCGTGATTTCGCTGAAGGTGGCGCTCTGTCTGGTGATCGGCGCCAACCTCGGCAGCGGCCTGCTGGCGATGATCAACGCCAGCGGGCAGAACGCCGCCGGGCGGCGCGTAGCGCTCGGCAGCCTGCTGTTCAAGCTGGTGGGCTGCATACTGGTGCTGCCGTTCGTCTCCTATCTGGCGGATTTGATGGCTCAGCTGCCGGGCGGCAGCGAAGAGCTGGTGATCTATTTCCACGTGTTCTACAACCTGATCCGCTGCCTGGTGATGATCCCACTGGCCGGGCCGATGGCGACGCTGTGCGAGCGGCTGATCGTCGACGAAGCGGCCGACGATCCGCGCATGCGGCCGCGCCATCTGGACGCCAGCGCGCTGGATACGCCGACGCTGGCGCTGGCCAATGCGGCGCGTGAAACGCTGCGCATGGGCGACGTGGTGGAACACATGATGATCCTGCAACGTGAAGTGCTGCACGGTAAGCAGGGGGTCGATAAAGAGGTGCGGCGCCTCGACGATGACGTCGACGTGCTGTACACCGCCATCAAGCTGTATCTGGCGCAGATCCAGAAGGAAGATCTGGGCGAGGAAGACTCGCGCCGCTGGGCGGAGATCATCGAAATGGCGCTCAACCTGGAACAGGCGGGCGACATCATCGAGCGCATGGCCGGCGACGTGGGCGCCAAGTCGCACGCCGCGCGCCGCGCCTTCTCGGCGGAAGGGTTGGCGGAGCTGGACGGGCTGCACGAACGGCTGATCGGCAACCTGCGCCTGGGGCTGTCGGTGTTCCTGTCCGGCGACGTCACCAGCGCCAAACGCCTGCGCCGTTCCAAGCACCGCTTCCGCATTCTGGATCGCCGCTACGCGCACGCGCACGTCGATCGTTTGCACCAGCAAAACGTGCAGAGCATCGAGACCAGTTCGTTGCATTTGGGATTGTTGGGGGACATGAAGCGCCTGAACTCGCTGTTCTGCGCGGTGGCTTACAACGTGTTGGATCAGGATGCCAAGGACGACGATCGCGACTGGGAAGACACCCCGAGCACGCTGTAAAAAAACGCCCCCGGTTTTAACCGGGGGCGTTGTGCAGGAAAGGCGCGTTATTTGCCGCTGAACACGCCGGCTTTGGCATCCGCCTGTTTTGTTGAGGCATGGCCGCTGACGAACGGCACGTTGCCGTCAACGCCCTGTTTCGCCGCACCGGCGGCCAGGCCGCCAACCGTGGCCGCCGCATCGACGCGGCCGCCGCCCTGATAGCGTTGGCCGTTGACGTCCTGCTGGCTGACCTGGCTACCGCCCAGTTCCACCTTGCCTTGCTGGCTGCGGATCTCGCCGCCGGTCAGTTGGGTTTGGCCGCCGACCTGCAGCGCCACGCCGTTCTTACCGGTGATCGCCGATTGCTCGCCGACCGCGTTGTTGTTCACCACGTCGGCATTGACCTTGAGGTGCCCCTGGCGACCGGCCGGCCCGGTGATGCTGTCTTTCACCGCGCCGCCGACGGTGCGTGCGCCGCGATCCCACAGCGGGCCTTGCGGTTTTTCGCCGGTCGGCGTTGCCGGCAGCGTGACTTTGCCTTCGGCCTTGCTGAAGCTGACCGCGCCGGTGGTGTCCTGCTGCGGATCGAGGCGACGCGCCACGCTGTTGTACTTGTCGGTGGTGGCGTCGGCCACTTTGTTCACTCCGGCCTCCAGTTTCTCTTTCACCTTACCGGCGTAACGCGGTGTGCCGACCTTCGACAGCTTGGAGGTGATGCTGCTGCCCGGATCGTTGCTGTGGCTCAGGCCGGCATCCACATCGACCTTCACCGCGTTCTCAACGTCTTTGCGGCTTTCAACGTGCAGATTGCCGCCCACCTTGCCTTGTACGCTGTCGGCATCGACACGCGCGCCGGCGAGACGGGTGTCTTTGCCGCTGTTGATCGCCACGTCGCCCGCGGCGATGCCGGTGTTGGCGTGGGTGGTTTTATCCTGCTGTTCCACGCCGACTTTCAGACCGGCACCCAGCGTGTGGGTATCTTTGCCAGTGTTCGGGTCGACCTTGCCGCCGGCGTCCTTGTTGAAGGTTTGGCCGCCTTTGGCGTTGGCTTTGATGCCCAGTCTCCAGTTGTCCTTATGCTGCTCGTTTTTGGCGGACTCCAGCAGGATGCCGCCGTTTTTCGCCTCGAGCGCGGCGCTGCCGCCACTGACTTTGGCCCCCTGCAGATGCAGCGCGTCATCGCCTTTGCCGTTGGCGGACAGGGTGACCTTGCCGTCTGAGGCGATAGTGGCGCCCTGACGCTCGGTCGTGGACTCATTCACCTTGACGATGTCGAAGGCGCCGCCGGCGGAGAGGTTGCCGCCGGTTTTTTCCTTGCTGTCGCTGCTGCCGGCGCCCAGATCGATATTGCCGGACAGCTTGCTTTCCTTACGCGTTTGGGTCGATTCCGCCGCCTGCAGTGCGACCTTGTTACCCGCGCTCAGGCTGACGTCGCCCTGGCTCTTGACGTTGGTGCCCTGCAGCGTCAGATCGCGGCCCGCCTTCAGCTCAACGCCCTGCTGGCCACTGACGTTGCCGACCTGCGCGGTGCTGCTGCTGCTTTCGCCGTTGTGGGTGCCGCCGCCGAACCCGGCGCCGAAGTTTTTACTGTCGGCGGTGAAACCGCCCTTGGCGGAGGCTTTGACGTTAAAGCCGCTGTGGCTTTCGCTCTGCTTGTCGCTGGCCTGATCAAGGCGGATATCGCCGCCGGCGTTGACGGCGGTTTTACCGCTGCCGCCGTTCAGCGCGGTGCCCTGATAGACCGCGTCTTTTTTCACGTTGACGTTGATGCCGTTGGCCGCGTCGATCGAGCCGGTCACCGCCTGGCTGGCGCTGCTGTTGCTGCGCTGGGTGCCGCCTTCGCCCTTGGCGTCCACGGTCAGATCGCTGCCGGTGGAGGTGTAGACGCGCACGCCGGCGCTGCCGCGGGTATCGCGGCTCTGCTCTTCCTGACGATTTGTCGCAGCTTCGCTGCGGTGGCTGTCCGCCGTCAGCGTGACCGCGCCTTTGTTGGCTTGATATTGCGTGCCCTGATCGCGCACTTTGCCTTTGGCGTTGATGTCGATGCTGCCGGCTTTCACCGAGCTGACGACCGCCTGCGAGCTGCTGCTGCGTTTTTCGCGGCTGCCGCCCTGTGCGCCGATATCCAGGCCGACGTTAGGCGCGCCGATGCCGCCGATGTCGTTGATGACGCCGGTGGCGTCCAGCTTGGCCGCCTTGCCGACCGCACGCTCGACCGGACGGGTCACGGCGCTGTAATCGACGTTGGCACCGATGTTCACGCCGACGTCGGTTTTGGTGGTGTTGCTGCTGGTGGTGTCGGCAGCGGCCAGGTGATCGACGTCCGCGGCGTTTTCTTGATAGGTGCCGCCGACGCTGTGCTGCGCACCTTGCTGGGTCAGCTTGTCACGGGCGTTGACAGTCAGGTTGCCTTTGACGTCGCTGCCGGAGGTGACGGCCTTGCTGCTCTGCGCCTGTGTTTTGCTGTTCTCGTAGCCGGCCTCCACACCGCTGCCGAGCTTGTCGATGCCGCCGGTGTAGTAGAAACCACCGCCGACCTTGGTCTGCTCGGTATTCGAGGTGGTTTTGTCGTCCGCCGCCAGGAACGAAACCTTATTGCCGCTGACGCTGGCGTCGCCTTTGTCGGCGACCAATTTGGATCCGCTGAAGGTCACGTTCTTATCCGCGTCGAGTTTCACGCTGCCGCCGCTGAGGGTGGCGCCGCGGTTCTCGGTGCGGGTGGTTTTCTCGCTGTCGCGGGTGTGTTCGATGCGTAAACCGGCGCGGTATTGCTTGTCGCCGGCTTCTTTGGCGTAGCCGTTGACGGTGAGCGCGGTTTTCTGCTCGTCGATGTTCTGCTGCTGCTCGGCGGCCTTGACGTTGATATTGCCGGTCTGCGACGTGACGCTCAGCTCGCCGCCGCTGGCGACCTGGCTGCCGATCACGTCGGTGTCCTTACGGCTGACCAGCTTCAGGTTGGTGTCGGACTTCAGCTCGCTGGCGGTGCTGCTCTGATAACTGTTATCGGCCTTGTGCGAACTGCTGGTGATGTTGAAGGCGGTGCCGGTACGCGCGTCGATTTTGTCCACGGTGGTGCTCAGCGCGTTGTCGATGCGCAGGCCGCCGTGGGTGGCGGTGACTTCGCCGCCTTTCTGGCCGCGCGCCTTGCTGCCGGTAATGGTGACGCCTTGCTGACCGTTCAGGCGCAGGGTGCCGCCGCTGGTCAATTCGGAAGCGTGGCTGACTTCGCGGCGATTGCTGTTGTTCTTGTTGTCGCCGCCGCCGATGCCGCCCCAGGAGGTTTTGTCATCGCGCACCGCTTTGGCGTTGGCGGTTTTCTGCACCCCGACCTGGATTTGGTTATCTGCGTCGATCGTCAGATCGCGCTGGGCGTGGACCTTGGCACCCTGAGTCGAGACATTGCGGCCAGCTTTCACCGTCAGTTCGCCCTGGCTGCGCAGTTCACTGGCCTTCAGGCTTTCGCTTTCGTCGCTGCTGCTCCAACTGCCGGTGCGCAGGCTGGAGGTGTGGTTGCGCTGATAGCCGCGTTCGCTGGACTTATCTTTCTCCACCAGCCCGGCGAGGTGCACATCGCGAGCCGCTTTGACGCTCAACGCCCGGTCGGCGCTGACGCTGGCGCCCAACAGGTTCACGTCTTCCCGAGTACTGACGAGTTTGGCGTTGCCGCTGGCGGCGACGGTGCTGCCCGCCTGCTGCAGTTGCTCGCGTTCGCGGGTGACGTCGTATTGCCAGGAATAGAACCAGCGGTCGTCGGTGTGACCTTGAGTTTGCTTCAACTGCTGGCCGTCGAGCGTCAGCTTGCCGCCCTGCAGGGTGATGTCTTCGCCGCGAATATCGGTGGCGGTGAGGTGCGCGTGGTTATCCGCCACCAGGCTGATGTTCTTGCCTTTCAGCTCGGTGCGGGTCAGCTTCTGGCTGCTGCTGCGATCGTTGACATAGATGCCACCGCGGTAGTTCTGGTAGTTGTCGCCGCCGTTGCGGTTGCTGCTGGCATCTTCAATGCGGCTTTCGCTGCGAATATCGTAGGCTTTCACCTTGAGTTCGTCGCCGGCAGCCAGCGTGCCGGCCAGCTTCACGCCGCTGCCTTGCGCGGTGTTGATGATGTTGATGCGCCCGGCCTGCATGCTGCCGAGGTAGTAGCTGTCCAGCGCGGTCGTCGGCTGTTCGCTGGCCAGCACCTTGCCGTCGCGCGCCACGCGGTTAAGGCCGCTGATGGCGTTGATCGCCGCCGGCGTCACTTTGCCGTTGCGGTGGGTGAAGTCTTGTACGATCACGTCGCCGCGGCTGTCTATCTTCGGTGCGATCAGATCCAGCACGCCGCTGGCGTTCAGGGTGCCGTTGAGGCTCAGGGTATTGCGGTTGCCCAGGGTGCTGTAGCCCTGCAACAGGCCGTTTTCCACCAGCGGGTTGCCGACCACCAGCGAGGAGCGGCTGGTGTTGATGAACCCGCAGCCCTGGCAGCTGATGCCGTTCGGGTTGGCCAGCACGTAGTCGGCCGCCATGCCGAAGATCTCTTGCTGGCCGTGCAGCAGCGACGGGTTGCGGCCGATCACTTCATTAAGGATCACACTGGCTTCGCGTCCGCCCAGATTCGGGTTGGCACCCAGTTGCCCGGCCAGCTGCGACAGCCCCGCCTCGCGGGAGTTGTTCAGCACCGCGCCGGGTTGGTTGACGTTGAAGTCCTGGTATTGGTTATGCGACAGCCCGCTGCCGTTCGGCGCGACGATGTCGACCACCTGGGCGCCGGTGGCGGCGGTGGAAACGCCGGGGCCGTTGGCGCCGTTGGCTGCCACAATCTCTCCGGCGTAGGCGCCGGCGGAAGCGGCGAGAATTATCGCCAGCGCGGCGGCCAGTTTGCCTGCCGCCGAAAGTCTGAAGTTATTATTTTTCATCCATGTATCTCCGTATATTGCCGTGGGGTCCTGCAAAACTGCTGATTAAAAGGTGTAAGAAAAGCGCGCCAGCACCTGAACGGGATCCTCGGGCGTGGCGTGGTTCGACAAGATCCAGCCGCGGCTGACCTCCAGATCGACCAGCGCCTGGCGGTAGCGTAACGTGGCGCCGCTGCTCAGCCCGGCGCTGCTGCGCCAGCCCGAGTTATCCTGACGCGGCAAAATGCGGCCGACGTCGGCGCCAAGGCGCGGCGTCAGCGTGGCGGCGCCTAAATTGAAGCTGCGCGACAGCGTATTCTGCAGATACCAGCCGTTGTCGCCGGACTGGGTACTGCGGCTGAAGCCGCGTACGGCGCTGCGATCGGTGAGGCTCAGCCACTCCACGCCGGGCAGCGGGTCGCGGCTGTACTGGCCATAGAACAGGTTGTTGAGCTGATAGGTGGCGTCACCCAGCTTGAGACGCTGGCTGAGGTTGGCGAACAGCTTGCCTTTGGTGAACTGGCTGTCGAGGTGCACCGAGCTCGGGTGGCGATCGGCGCCCAGCCATGGCAGGCCCTGTTCGACGCTGAGGTTGGCGCTGAACACCCCGTTGGGCAGAATCTGCAGGTGGCTGGCGCTCAGCTCGGCCAGGGTCAGCGTGGGGCTGCTGACCTCGAGGCGCACGCTTTCGAAGTAGTTATCGATGCGCTTGTAGGTCAGCTGTCCGCTCAGGCTGTCTATCTGATCGTGATCGCGGTAAAACACGTAGTCGCTGCGCAGACCGTACTGTTGGGTCTGGCCGTGCAGTTTGACCACGTTGTGCGGCAGCTGCTGGTGGTTCTCATAGGACGAGAAGCTGGCGAACCCGCTGAAGGTGAACGCGCCGTACGGCAGCGAATAGAGCAGGGTATAGGCGCGATTATAGCGGTGAGCCGGGTTTTCCAGCGTGCTGTTGGCGTTCAGGCTGACGAAGTCCGACAGGCCGAACGGGCTGTCCAGCGTGGCGGTGGCACGTGCCAGCCACTGGCCGGTGCTTTTTTGGCCGTAATTATCCGTGCCGGCGGTAATCAGCCAGGGCTTGGCATGCTGGTTGCGCAAACGAATAACCGAACCGCCAACCTGATGGCCGGGCAATATATCCAGCTTGGTGGTATTCGATTGCAAACGGTTGGCCTGATCCAATCCCTGGTCGAGTTCGGTTAATTTCAACGGCTTGCCTTCCAGCCCCGGAAATAATAAACGACTGTTGACCCAGCGATCGCCGCCTTCTATTTTCTCGATAAATCCTTCGGTGACGCTTAACCCCAATTCTCCTTGTGAATTAGGGCGAACAATTTGCACGCGCGCGGTGATATAGCCCTTTTGCACATAAAGACGCGTTAATTCACGGGTCAGGCGATTGATATCGTTGCTGCTGATGCACTGTTCCGGCAACGCGCTCAGGGCGGATAAATCGCTCGGCGAGAGCAGGGTGACGCCCTGCAGATAAACGCCGGCGATCGGCAGGCACTGCGCGGACTGCGGCAGGGCGGGCGCGGCCGGCTCCGGCTCCGCCAGCAGGCGTTGCTGCTTCAGCTGCTGGTAACGGCGTTGCTCAATCAACTGGTTGACTTCACGCGTGCTGTCTTGCAGCGCGCGGCGCGACTCGCCCATCGACATATCCCGCATCATGTGGGCATCCGGCAGGGTTTCGGCGGAAAGGGCCGTGCTGACCAACAGCGTCAAGGCGGTGATTTTTTTTATCATTGTAATCCATTATGAGAGGCCGCCGGGGCAGCCAGCCCAATCCATGAGGTTAACCACGGGCGGCCGAGGGCCGGCCCGAAATAATGAGCGACATGCACATTGCGAGGTATCTTGATTTGCCGCAGCAAATAAGACGGTGGGTATATATCTAAATAATAATTAGGCTGCTTCTTTTGTGGCGGGCAACCCTGGCGACTTAATTAATTAAAAAAAGTAGAACGTCTCTTCCTCTTGCCAACATTATCGGCATGGATAGGAAGAATCTGAATTTTTATTTTTCACGGATGATAGGGGATGAGGGGAATTATGACAATCCGACCAGTGGGAAATACGAAATTTCGCAGGGAAGAAACGGGACGCAATTGTTTGCGTCCCTCCAGGGGTTTATTTTTTCTTGATAGGGCGGCCGGACCAATACCCTGCCAGCAGTGAACCGGAGAGGTTGTGCCAGACCGAGAACAGTGCGCCCGGCAGCGCGGCCAGCGGCGAGAAGTAGATTTTGCCCAGCGTGGCCGCCAGCCCGGAGTTCTGCATCCCGACTTCGATCGCCAGCGTGCGGCAGGTGGACTCGTCGAAGCCGAACAGTTTGCCGCCCCAGTAGCCGCTCAGCAGGCCGATGCCGTTGTGCAGGATCACCGCGACGATCACCACCAGACCGACCGAGGCGATATGGCTTTGGCTGCCCGCCACCACCGCGCTGATAATCGCCAGAATGCACACCATCGACAGCGCCGGCAGCAGCGGCTCGATGCGCTTCACCGTTTTGGTCAGGGTATGGTGGACGATCAGGCCCAGGCCGATCGGGATCACCACGATCTGCAGAATGCTTAACAGCATGCCCATGATATCGACGCTGATCTCGGCGTCGACGTACAGGCGGGTCAGCAGCGGCGTGGCGAACACCCCCACCAGCGTTGAGACCGCCGAGATGGTCACCGACAGCGCCACGTCGCCCTTGGCCAGATAGATCATCACGTTGGAGGCGGTGCCGCTGGCCACGCTGCCCACCAGCACCATGCCGGCGGACAGATCCGGCGGCATGCGAAACAGCATCGCCAGGATCCAGGCCGCCAGCGGCATGATCAGATAGTGCAGGAAGATGCCGGCCGCCACCGGGCCGGGGCGCGCCAGCACGCGTTTGAAGTCGTCCAGTCGCAGCGTGACGCCCATGGCGAACATGATCAGCATCAGCAGCGGGCTGACGTAGGGGCCGATGCCGGTAAAGGTGGTCGGGGTGTAATAGGCGGCGACGGACAGCAGTATCGCCCACAGGGGGAAGAGACGCGTGAGTAGAGCCAACATGCAGGTTTTCCTTAGCCAGATTGAGAACGATGGGTGTGGTTGTGTTTTTTGCGGGTTCAGCAGGCTGAACCCCTGCAGGTTTTGAACGGATTTTTTAGACGCAGGGGCGCAGCATGCTGCGCCCGCAATCAGGGATAATGACTTATTCGAACAGGTTGTGATGCAGGGTACGCACCACCTGTTCGGCTTCTTCGCCCGGCACCAGGAAGCACAGGTTATAGCTGCTGGCGCCGTAGCAGATCAGGCGGATATTGAACGGATCGAGCACGCCGAACACCTCTTTGCCCACGCCGCAGGCGCGCGACAGCTGGTTACCGATGATCGCCACCAGCGCCAGGTTTTCTTCCACTTCCACCCGGCACAGCGACGACAGTTCGGTCAGCAGTGAGGTGGTCAGCAGGCTGCCGCCGACGGAGGTGGCGCCGGTGGTGTCCATGGTCAGCGCGATGCTGACTTCCGAAGTGGTGATCAGATCGACGGAGATGTTGTGGCGCGCCAGAATGTTGAACACCTCGGCCAGGAAACCGCGCGCGTGCAACATGTTCAGGCTGTGCAGCGTCAGCAGCGTTTGCTTGCGGCGCAGCGCCAGCGCGCGGAACAGCGGCGGATTCTCGGTGGTGTTGCACACCAGCGTGCCGCCGGCCGCCGGATCCTTGCTGGAGCCGACGAACACTGGAATGTCGCTGCGCACCGCCGGCAGCAGGGTGGCCGGATGCAGCACTTTGGCGCCGAAGGTGGCCATTTCCGCCGCCTCTTCGAAACCGATTTTGTCGATGCGCTTGGCCGCCGGCACCACGCGCGGATCGGTGGTGTAGATGCCCGGCACGTCGGTCCAGATATCTACCCGGCCAACGCCGAGCGCCTCGCCGAGCAGCGCGGCGGTATAGTCGCTGCCGCCGCGGCCGAGCGTGGTAGTGCGGCCTTTCGGCTCGCTGCCGATAAAGCCCTGGGTGACCACCAGCGCTTCCTGCAGGCGCGGCTGCAACTGCGTCCGGGCCAGTTCGCTGAGCGCGGCGCTGTCCGGCACGGCGCGGCCAAAGTGATCGTCGGTGCGCATCACTTTACGCACGTCGAACCATTCGGCCTGCACGTTGCGGGCGCGCAGGATTTCCACGAACAGCAGGGTGGACATCAGCTCCCCATGGCTGACCAGCTCGTCGGTCAACGCCGTCGAGGTGGCCAGCGACGCGGCCTCCGACAGCATGGCGATGTTTTCCAGCAGGCGGTCTATCTCGTCGCGGATCACCGCAGGCGCCGCGAGGCGATCGAGGATGGCGTACTGGATGCGACGAATTTCATCAAGCTGGTAGTTGCGCTTGTCGGCCTCGCAGCCTTCGGCCAGGGCGACCAACAGGTTGGTGACGCCCGCCGAGGCGGACAACACCACCAGGCGGACCTGCGGGTTGGCCAGCACGACGTCGGCGCTGCGGTTCATGGCTTCAAAGTCGGCGACGCTGGTGCCGCCGAACTTGGCTACCACGGTGGAATTCTGGGGTACTGCTTGGTTCATGTAGAAACCTCGTGTCAGGGATGCCCGTTTGGGGCACTGTAATTCCATAGCCTTGGCACAAGGGGAGAGCGGTAAACAGGGGGCAGGCGTAGAGGTCAGGCTACGATACACCCAGAAGCGCCCCACCTTGTCGATCGCCCTGTGGCGATCCCCTGGTGACAACCCAGGGGATTCAGCCCCTGTAGTCGATACGATAATGGCCGGCCATTATCGTACCTCGGCGTCGCTCCCCCTCGGGTGCCGTCAACGGAGAAACGGCTCCTCTGACACTCTACCTGGGCGACGCGCCTCTTCTGGCTTGCGCACCGGGTGCGCAAGTAGGCTGTTAGGAATAGCCGGTTATCGCCATTCTGTCAACGTACGGACGGTGAGGGATTTTCATCTTGTACCAGCGCGATAAGCGTACAGGGCATCGTGGGCGTGGAACCGGCGCCAATCGGGTGCAGAGAACCGTCCTCCTTTTGGCTGAATAACGGGATAACACCCTGATGTTTCTCCAAATACTCCAGCCAACCGAAATTTTCATTCAATTTGGTTGCTTTGATGGTGGCCCCCCTGGCGAGCAGGCTGCTCAGGCGGCCGTAGGTGGCTTCCTGATTAAATAAAATTTCATGCCGGCGGAAACGCGAACTTTCCGCGCTGGCACCGCGCCCTTTCAGCGGCGCCCCCGAACGGATGGCAAACACGTGATCCTCGCCGAAGAGATGGCCGAAGTGGTAGACCGCCAGCGCGTTCTGGTGGCGATTGGGCGACAGCGCCAACACCTGGGCGATATTGCTCAGATCGAGGTAGTTCTCGGCGTGTTCGGAGTAGGCGTGGCCATAGTAGGCCGGAATGCCGTCCATACGCGCCTGACGGTAGTATTCCCAACTGCTGTCGGTGACGATCACCGGCACGTTCAGCTTGATCAGCGCCTGCGCCAGCATGCGCGCCACGCTGTTGGCGCCGACGATCAGTACGCCGCGCGGCTTTTGCTGCTGCACCCGCAGCCAGCGCGCCATCATGCCGCTGGTCAGGCTTTGCAACACCACGGTACCGATGATGATGGCGAACACCACGGTCACCAGCCGGTCGGCGCCCTGATAGCCGCTGCGCTGCAGCGTCAGCGCGAACAGCGAGCTGACCGCCGCGGCCACGATGCCGCGCGGGGCGATCCAGCACAGCAGCAGCCGATCGCGCCAATGCAGGGAAGAGCGCCAGGTCGAGACCGCGATGCACAGCGGCCGGGCGATAAACTGCACCGCCAGCAGCAGCAGCAGCAGCGGCCAGCCCATGTTCCACAGCGCCTGGATGTCGAGCCGCGCCGCCAGAATGATGAACAGCGCCGAGATCAGGATCGCCGACAGTTCTTCTTTGAACGCCAGAATATCGCTGGTATCGACGTCGCGCATGTTGGCCAGCCAGATGCCCATCACCGTGACGGTCAACAGGCCGGATTCGTCGGCGATGGCGTTGGAAACGCCGAAGGCGGTCAGCATGATCGCCAGCACCGCCAGGTTCTGCAGGTAGCGTGGCAGCCAGACGCGGCGCAGCGCCAGGCCGAGCAGGTAGCCGAACAGCGCGCCGGCGATCAGGCCGACGGTGGCGGTGACGCCCAGCGTCCAAAACAGGTGGGTATAGGACTCCGCATTCTGCTTCAGTACGATGAACTCGAACACCAACAGGGTGAAGATGGCGCCAACCGGATCGATGACGATCCCTTCCCAACGCAACACCTGGTTAATGTTGGCATTCGGTCGCACCACGCGCATCAGCGGAGCGATCACCGTCGGCCCGGTCACCACCGTCACCGCGCCGATCAGCGCCGCCAGCTCCGGCGGGAAATCCAGCAACCACCAGCTGGCGAGGCTGATGACCAGAAAGGTGACCAGCATGCCGACGGTGACCAGATTACGCACCACGCCGCCGAGGCCGCGTATCTCCTCGAAGCGCAGCGTCAGCGCCCCCTCGAACAGGATGATCGCCACCGACAGCGACACCAGTGGAAACAGCAGATCGCCGAACAGCAGATCCGGCTGCACCAGATGCACCGTCGGGCCGAGCACGATGCCGAACAGCAGCAACGGCAAAATGGCCGGCAGACGCAGCAGCCAGGCCAGCCACTGCGCCAGCAGCGACGCCAGGCCGATAAGCACCAACATAAGCGGGGCGGATAATTCCATAAGCGAGATCCCTTTCAAATGACGAAATAAGTAACGATGACACAGCCTGATGACAATTCGGCAACCCCGATAACAGGCCGTTAGCCAAAAGTATAGAGTGAAAGCTGAAACGAGGCGGCAATGCGTTGACAGTTAGCGCCTATCGCAAGAAAAGCGATCATAATCACAGTCGAACAGGCTACAATCGGACAAACGCGTCATTTTTATTCTCAAGCCTAAGAGTGTTGCTATGAAAAATATCAATCCTAGTCAAACCGCTGCTTGGCAAGCCCTGCAGCAACATTATGCACAGATGAAAGACGTACGGATCGCCGACCTGTTCGCCGAGGACAGCGATCGTTTCTCCAGGTTCTCCGCGACCTTCAACGATCAAATGTTGGTGGACTATTCCAAGAACCGCATCACGCAGGAAACCCTGGAGAAGCTGCAGGCGTTGGCGAAAGAAACCGATCTGCAAGGCGCCATCAAATCGATGTTCGCCGGTGAGAAGATCAACCGCACCGAAGATCGCGCGGTGCTGCACGTTGCCCTGCGCAACCGCAGCAACAGCCCGATCCTGGTCGACGGCAAAGACGTGATGCCGGAAGTGAACGCGGTGCTGGCCAAGATCAAACAGTTCTGCGCGCGCGTCATCGGCGGCGAGTGGAAAGGCTACACCGGCAAGCCGATCACCGACGTGGTGAACATCGGCATCGGCGGTTCGGATCTCGGCCCTTACATGGTGACCGAAGCGCTACGCCCGTATAAAAACCACCTGAACATGCACTTCGTCTCCAACGTTGACGGTACCCACATCGCCGAAACGCTGCAGCCGCTGAATCCGGAAACTACGCTGTTCCTGGTGGCTTCCAAAACCTTCACTACTCAGGAAACCATGACCAACGCCCACAGCGCGCGCGACTGGTTCCTGAGCAGCGCCGCCGATCAACAGCACGTGGCCAAGCACTTCGCTGCGTTGTCCACCAACGGCAAAGCGGTGGCCGAGTTCGGCATCGATACCGACAACATGTTCGAGTTCTGGGACTGGGTAGGGGGCCGTTACTCCCTGTGGTCGGCGATCGGTCTGTCGATTGCGCTGTCCATCGGTTACGACAACTTCGAGCAGCTGCTGAGCGGCGCGCACGCCATGGATAAGCACTTCGCCGAAACGCCGGCGGAGAAAAACCTGCCGGTGCTGCTGGCGCTGATCGGTATTTGGTACAACAACTTCTTCGGCGCCGAAACCGAAGCCATTCTGCCGTACGATCAGTACATGCACCGTTTTGCCGCTTACTTCCAGCAGGGCAACATGGAATCCAACGGCAAGTACGTCGACCGCAACGGCAATCCGGTGGATTACCAGACCGGCCCGATCATCTGGGGCGAGCCGGGCACCAACGGCCAGCATGCGTTCTACCAGCTGATCCACCAGGGCACCAAGCTGGTGCCGTGCGATTTCATCGCGCCGGCCATCAGCCATAACCCGCTGGGCGATCACCACGCCAAACTGCTGTCCAACTTCTTCGCGCAGACCGAAGCCCTGGCGTTCGGCAAGTCGCTGGAGACGGTGGAAGCCGAGTTCGCGGCGCAGGGTAAAACCCCTGAACAGGTCAAACACGTGGCGCCGTTCAAAGTGTTTGAAGGCAACCGTCCGACCAACTCGATCCTGCTGCGTGAAATCACCCCGTTCAGCCTGGGTAGCCTGATCGCGCTGTACGAGCACAAGATCTTTACTCAGGGCGCGATCCTGAACATCTTCACCTTCGATCAGTGGGGCGTGGAGCTGGGCAAACAGCTGGCTAACCGCATCCTGCCGGAGCTGGCGGGCAGCGAGAAAATCAGCAGTCACGACAGCTCGACCAATGCGCTGATCAACCGCTTCAAGGAATGGCGCTAAGCGCCTGAGCTGAAGCCAATAAAAAACCCGCCGCGGCGGGTTTTTTTACGTCTGCGAAAGTTACAGATTGATTGGCACTTCGAAGCTGACGCCCGCGCCCACGTCATCGGCGGTGCTGTGATCGTTGTCGGTGTACCACAGGCTGGTATCGAATTTAACCTGAGAATCGAAGCTGTAACCCCAGCCGAGCTGAATGCCTTTCAGCGTATCGGAACGCGGGAACGCCCGGTTGATAGTTTGGTTGTTCGGGTTCACTTTGGCGTACACCAGTCGGGTACTCCAACGTTGGCCATCGTCCAGCACCATTTCCACGCGACCGGACAGCATTTGGCCGTCTCCGCCCATCGCATGACCCAGCGGATAACCTTGCTGGTAGTAACCGCCCTTGTAGACGTAGTGGTAATACATCACATTATTGTCGTGGCCATCGGAGCGTGTATCCGCCCCTTCGATATACCAGTTGATGGTCGTTGGACCCCACTCTGGGTGCCCTTCCAGGCCCAACAGATAGGCATTATGCGAAGGCAGCATACCGGCTTCATCTTCGCCGGTGATTTGGCCATACAGGCTGACCGGCAGACCGATGAGCGGCTGCAGCTTGAGTTTGAAGTCAAATCCGCCCAGTTGGTTGCCCGGATCGTTTTTCGGATCGCCGGTGTTATCGTTGCCAGTTACGCCATCCCAGAAGGAACTCCAGGAGTGAGGGCGGCCTTCACCACCCCACATCATGACGCGTGAAGCGCCCAACTCCAGAAAGTCGGTAGGCATCATAGTGAAACGGCCGCCAAACAATTTGGTATGTGGGACAGAACTGTACTGCGACAGCTGGCCGGCGGACAATTGATATTGCCAGCGGCCGATCCACGACAGCCACGGGGTTTCAAACGGTGATTGGTCGGCGCGCTGCAGCATAAAGCCGGCCACCGGGCGCGCGGCGTCGGAGCGGATCAGGCTGCCGTCGTAACCCGGTCCCCACCACTGGGAAACCTCGCCGAAGGAGAGCCACTGATTCCAGATTTTCACCGCGCCGTAGGAGCCGTTCATATTGAATTTGGAACCGTCGCTGACGCGCTGATCGCCTTCCACCGAGCCCTGCAGACGCACGTCCCAGAACTCGCCGTTGGCGCCGGCGCCGATGGTCAGGCGATCGTCGGCGTACTCGTTTTGGCCGAAGCCCTGCGGGGTGCCGGGTTTATCGGTCGACGCGTAACCGCTGACGCGGATGTTGGCTTTCAGGGCATCGACACGACGTTGTACGCGGTCAATGACGTTTTTCTCGGTGTTGGTCACCGGCTTGGCCTGCGCGATAACGGAACTGATCTCTTCTTGACTCAGCGGCCAGGTGGACAGGCTGACGTTGATAACGCCGCGGTCAGACAACCAGGCGAGATCGTTACGCAGATCGTTGTCAGGGGCTACCAGGCCGGCGGCGTGGCCGGACAATGCACAGGTAAACAGGCCCGCAGCGACCAGTCCGTTAAGTTTAGCGCGCATAAAGAATTCCCTTGTTAATTCGAGGTTATTGGTTTTATGTAAAGATCTCTGTGACCCATGATAGTTGACATTTCGATTTGCTACAAATCTATAAGCCAGAAACATCTTATTATAACTTTATGAATTAAATGGGGTTTAAAGTGCTTTCGCGCGGGGCATAATTTTTAAGACAATGCCTATATTGGCACAGTTGAATCATATAAGCGGCATTCAGAGAGAGGTTTTATGGCAAAAACGTCGCGTTCGATAATGATAGCTAAAGGACTGCAGCGAGTGCTGAACGTGGGCTTGTTGCTGCTGGCGGCAATTCTGGTGGTGTTTCTGGTCAAGGAAACCATCCATCTGGCGAAGGTGTTATTTATCAACAGCGAAGAGTCGTCTTCTTACCTGTTGATTGAAGGTATCGTGATTTATTTCCTGTACTTTGAATTTATCGCCTTGATCGTCAAGTATTTTGAGTCGGGTTATCATTTTCCGTTGCGCTATTTTATTTACATTGGCATTACCGCGATTATTCGTTTGATTATCGTGGACCACAAAAACCCCATCGATACCCTGATCTACGCCGCGGCGATATTGGTGCTGGTGGTGACGCTCTATCTGGCCAATACCGACCGGCTGAAACGGGAGTAGCGATAAAAATGGCGGCCAAAGGCCGCCAAAGACACAGGATATAATTACCCGTCGTCTTTCAAGCGACAGCGTTGTTGACTGCACTCGCTAACCCCAGTTACTTACTGAAGTAAGCGCCTGGGCTTAGCGAGCTGGTTGCCTAGCTGTAACTTGAAATCCATAGGGTAAAAGATAAGGAAAAACATCAAACGCACTGCAGTGGCACAAATTACCCCTTCACGCCGCCGGCCGTCAGGCCGCCCACCAGCCAACGCTGCGCCAGCAGGAACACGGCGGTAATCGGTATCGCCGACAGCACCGCGGCGGCGGCGAAGTCGCCCCACAGATAGTTCTGCGGGTTGAGATATTGCTGCATCCCCACCGCCAGCGTGTAGCTGTTCACATCGCGCAGCAGCAGCGACGCGACCGGCACTTCGGTGATGGCGGCGATAAACGACAGAATGAACACCACCGCCAAAATCGGTACCGACAGCGGCAGCAGCACCAGACGGAATGCCTGCCACGGCGTGGCGCCGTCCAGCGCTGCCGCTTCTTCCAGCGAGTTGTCGATGGTTTCGAAATAGCCCTTGATGGTCCAGACGTGCAGCGCGATGCCGCCCATGTAGGCGAAGATCACGCCACCGTGGGTGTTCAGGCCGATAAACGGAATGTACTGGCCCAGGCGATCGAACAGGGCGTACAGCGCCACCAGCGACAACACTGCCGGGAACATCTGGAAGATCAGCATGCTTTTCAGCAACGTGCTCTTGCCGCGAAAGCGCATACGGGCGAAGGCGTAGGCGCAGGTGGTGGACAGCGTCACGATGCCGATGGCGGTGATCGCCGCGATCTTGATGGAGTTCCACAGCCACAGCAGCACCGGGAACGGCGGCGGCGTCACGCTGCCGTCGGCGTGGGTGACGCTGAAGCCGAGCGCCAGCCGCCAGTGATCCCAGGAGAGGGTTTCCGGTATCAGGCTGCCGGTGGCGAAGTTGCCGGCGCGCAGCGAGATGGCGACCACCATCAGCAGCGGGAACATGATCAGGGCGATAAAGCACAGCATCAATATATGGGTGATCCACAGGCGCAGGCGCTGGGATTTGGGTTGAACCATGGCCATCGTTATTCTCCCTAATCGAAGTTCATCTTGCTGGCTTTTAAATTCAGGATCGCCAGCGCGCCCACCAACAGGAAGATCAGCGTGGCGATGGCGGCCGCCAGCCCGAAGTCTTGCCCGCCACCGCCTTCGAAGGCGATGCGGTAGGTGTAGCTGACCAGCAGATCGGTATAGCCGGCCGGCGTGGTGGTGCCGATCATGTCCGGGCCGCCGTTGGTCAGCAGCTGGATCAGCACGAAGTTGTTAAAGTTGAAGGCGAAGCTGGCGATCATCAGCGGCGTCAGCGGCTTGATCAGCAGCGGGAAGGTGATGCGGAAGAAGTTTTGCCACGGGTTAGCGCCGTCCATCGCCGAGGCTTCGTACAGATCGTCCGGGATCGCCTTCAGCAGCCCCATGCACAGGATCATCATGTAGGGGTAGCCGAGCCAGGTGTTGACGATCAGGATCATGCTCTTGGCGGTGAGCGGATCGCTGAACCAGGCCGGTTTGATGCCGAATAGATGGCTGAGCATCATGTTGATCTCGCCGAAGCTTTGGTTGAACAAACCTTTGAAGATCAGGATCGAGATGAACGATGGCACCGCATAGGGCAGGATCAGCAGCACGCGGTAGATCGCCTTGCCTTTCAGCGCCTCCCACTGCACCACGCAGGCCAGCACCATGCCGACCGCCACGGTGAGGATCACCGTCATCACCGAGAACACGATGGTCCAGATGAAGATCGACACGAACGGTTTTTTGATGCCCTCGTCCTGCAGCACCCGCAGGAAGTTTTTCCAGCCGGTGGTGACGGTATAACCCGGGCTCAGGGTTTCCTGCGCCCAGCCGCCGTCGGCGTTGATCGCCTGATAGAAGCCGATGTCGCCGTTTGGCCGGTAGCGTACCTGGGTCTGATTGTTGGTCAGCGTGCTGCCGTCTTTGTCCAGCGCATACAGCGGGCGGGTGCCGGAGAACTGGCGCAGGGAGCTCATGCGCAATTCCCCGCCGTCGGGCAGTTGCGCCACCAGCTGGCTCAGCGCCTGCCGGTTCTGGGTAATCACCCGCAGCGTGGCGCGTTCGCCCTGCGGCGCGGCGTTCTGCGCCGTCAGTTTCAGGGTTTGCGGCGCGGCGGCGTCGAGGCGGAAAGGCTCGGAGATCAGCGGCTGTTCACTGTCCGGTG
Source organism: Serratia sp. NGAS9 (assembly GCF_009905295.1). NCBI lineage: Bacteria > Pseudomonadati > Pseudomonadota > Gammaproteobacteria > Enterobacterales > Yersiniaceae > Serratia > Serratia sp. NGAS9. The sequence continues at coordinate 4,685,486 of NZ_CP047605.1, read as the reverse complement.
GCGTCAGCTGCAGGCGCCACTGCTGGTTTTCCGCCGGGTAGAGGCCAAAGGTAAAGGTTTGGCCGCTCTGGAACTGGCGCTGCATCAGCACCGATTGCGCGCGTTCAAAAGTCAGCTGGTTGGTGCTGCTGTAGTTGGTGAAAGCGATGGCGATGGTGCAAATCAGCGGGAACAGGACGAACAGCCCCATGCCGGCGACGCCGGGATACACATAGCGCCAGGCGTAGGCGCGGCGGTTGGCGAAGACGTAAAGCCCGGCGCTGACCAGGATCAGCGTCAGGATGGCGAACAGGTATTCACCCTGTGCATACATCAACACAATCAGGTAGCAGGTCACCAGGCTGAACAGGCCGACCACCAGCCATTTCAGCGCGTCGCTTTGCCACCACTTCGATTTTTTACGCGCGGGCGTCCCGGCGTGAGCGAATTGCATAGGGCGTTCCTTTCTGTGAAGCAACGGCGGGGCACCGTGGCACCCCGCACGACGTCGTTACTTGGTGATACGGGTCTGCACGTCGTCCAGCGCGGCTTTCACAGTCTGACGGCCGCTGACGGCGTTGATCACCGCGCTGCGTTCGGCGTACCAGAAGGCGCTCATCTGCGGGATGTTCGGCATGATTTCCCCGTTTTGCGAGTTCTGCATGGTGGCCGCTATCTTCGGATCTTTGGCCAGCGCTTCCTGGTAGGACTTCAGCGCCACCGCGCCCAGCGGCTTGTCTTTGTTGACGTCCGCCAGCCCTTCGTTGGTCAACAGGTAGTTCTCGAGGAACTCGGTCGCCAGCTCTTTATTCGGGCTGGCGGCGTTGATGCCGGCAGTCAGCACGCCGACGAACGGCTTGGACGGCTTGCCTTTGAAGGTCGGCAACAGCGTCACGCCGTAGTTGATTTTGCTCTGCTCGATGTTGTTCCAGGCCCACGGCCCGTTGATGGTCATCGCGGTCTGGCCTTTGTTGAACGCGGCTTCGGCGATCGAGTAGTCGGTATCGGCGTTGATGTGTTTGTTTTTCACCAGATCGACGATGAACTGCAGACCGGCCTGCGAACCGGCGTTGGCGACGCCGACATCCTTGATGTTGTATTTGCCGTTTTCATACTTGAAGGCATAACCGCCGTCGGCGGCGATGATAGGCCAGGTGAAGTAGGGTTCCTGCAGGTTCCACATGATGGCGCTCTTGCCGTTGGCGCGCAGCTGTTTGTCCAGCGCCGGGATTTCTTCCCAGGTCTTCGGCGGCTGTTTGACCAGGTCTTTGTTATAAATCAGCGACAGCGCTTCGACGGCGATCGGGTAGCCGATCAGCTTGCCGTCATAGCGCACGGCGTCCCAGGTGAACGGGAACAGCTTGTCCTGGATGGCTTTGGACGGGTGGATTTCGGCCAACAGGCCGGACTGCGCATAGCCGCCGAAGCGGTCGTGGGCCCAGAAGATGATGTCAGGGCCGTCACCGGTGGCGGCCACCTGCGGGTATTTCTCTTCCAGCTTGTCCGGGTGCTCGACGGTGACTTTGATGCCGGTGTCTTTTTCGAATTTCTTGCCGACTTCGGCCAGGCCGTTATAGCCCTTGTCGCCGTTGATCCAGATAACCAGTTTGCCTTCCTCGATCTTGGCGAAGGCGGAAGAAGAGAGCACCAGGGTGGCCAGTGCCGAGAGCGCCAGCGTGCGGGCGAGGGTAATGCTGCGAGTCATAATCCAGTCCTTCTTTTTGTGGGCACATAAATCAAGGAGAGACGTTTCGCGGTAATAGTGGGTCACAACGCGACATATTCTCATCCTCCCCCCCTCTACGCCCCTGAGATGAGGAGTGTGATCCAGTTAACGTTGCGCTCTATTCTGTGGCGTCAGGCACAAAATAGGGGGGCGATTTTTGCCAGCCGGATCACAGAATTGCCTTAAGCGCGGAACTTCTCATCGCCGCGGTCGTTCTCTCATCCTCCCGCCTCCTCCCCCATGAAAAATCCTGTTACGGATGATTACCCTTTCCGGCGACTCCCGCACTATCGGCCCATTGATTTTCAACGCCACGCGCAGCAGGGATACCGGATTTATGTCGTCAATGCCTATCGCTACTCAGCCCACCCTGTACCGGATCCATCCGGCCAGTTTCCGTGACGGAAACGGGGACGGCGTGGGCGACGCGCACGGCATGCTGGCGGCGCTGCCGTATCTGAAAGCGCTGTCGATCGACGGCCTGTTGCTGCCGCAGACGCTGGCGCCGGGGGCCGAGGCGACGGTGACGGGCGAAGGGCTGACGCTGTGGTACGGCGATGAAGCCAACCGCGTTCGCAATGCCGTCGCGCCGCGGCGGTTCGCCCACGGTGCGCTGGCGCTGGACGTGATGCCGTTCAGCGCGGAGAAGCTGGTGGCGGTGCTGCACGCCCGTCGTACCACATTGGCGGACAGCCTGTGGAGCACCGGGGACGCCGATCAGCCCCGGGTGGTCAGCCGCTGGGGGCAGGGCGACCTGCGTTCCGCCGCCGCCTTTCTGACGCTGCTGGCGATGCTACCGGCGCCAATCTGCCTGTATCAGGGCGAGGAGCTGGGGCTGCCGCATGCCGCCGGCCTGCAAGATCCGCGCGGCGCGCAAACGCCGATGCCGTGGCACGAAGCCCCCGAACAGGTCACCGCCGGCGAAATCAGCTGGTATCAACAGGTGGCGATCGAACACCGCGCATTGGCCATCAGCCGCCAACAGCACGACAGCCACTCCACCTTACGTTACTGCCAGGCGCTGTTGGCCCTGCGTCGTTCGCCGCTCATCCAGCACGGCGAACTGAACGAAGTCAGCCAGCGCGATGGCGTGGTGCGCTTACTTATTACCCATCAGGATCAATGCCTTGAAGCGCTGATAAACCTGCAGCCTTATACTCAGGCGGCCGCGCCGTCTGAGGCGACCTTGCCGTTGGCATGGCAGCACGGCGCGCAGCAAGAGGGTCATCAATGGGTTTTGGCGGGCTTTGCCTCCGCCATTTTCACACGACATGTTAACTGCGAAAGCAGGGGAGTAACGCATGGCTAGCGTGACACTGCGCAGCGTTTATAAGGCCTTCGGTGAGGCCGTGATTTCCAAAGACGTCAATCTGACCATCGAAGACGGCGAGTTTGTGGTGTTTGTCGGGCCTTCGGGCTGCGGTAAATCGACGCTGCTGCGCATGATAGCCGGGCTGGAGGACATCACCTCCGGCGAACTGCTGATCGGCGAGAAACGTATGAATGAGGTGCCGCCTTCCGAGCGCGGCATCGGCATGGTGTTCCAATCTTATGCGCTGTATCCGCACCTGTCGGTGGCGGACAACATGTCGTTCGGCCTGAAGCTGGCCGGCGCCAAGAAAGCGGAAATCAATCAACGGGTGAACCAGGTCTCCGAGGTGCTGCAACTGGCGCACCTGCTCGACCGGCGGCCGAAGGCGCTGTCCGGCGGGCAGCGTCAGCGCGTGGCGATCGGCCGCACGCTGGTGGCCGAGCCGGACGTATTCCTGCTTGACGAACCGCTGTCCAACCTCGACGCCGCGCTGCGGGTGCAGATGCGCATCGAGATCTCCCGTCTGCACAAGCGCCTGCAGCGCACCATGATTTACGTCACCCACGATCAGGTCGAAGCGATGACGCTGGCCGACAAGATCGTGGTGCTCGATGCCGGTCGCGTGGCGCAGGTCGGCAAGCCGCTGGAACTGTATCACTACCCGGCCAACCGCTTCGTCGCCGGGTTTATCGGCTCGCCGAAGATGAACTTCCTGCCGGTCAAGGTGACCGCGGCGGAGCCGCAACAGGTGCAGGTCGAACTGCCCAACCGCCAGCTGGTCTGGCTGCCGGTGGAAGGCGCGGGCGTTCAACCCGGCGCCAACCTGTCACTGGGCATTCGCCCTGAACATCTGCTGCCCGGCGAAGCCTCAGAAGTGCGGCTTACCGGCGACGTACAGGTGGTGGAGCAGCTCGGCAACGAGACGCAAATCCACATCCAAATCCCGGCCATCCGTCAAAACCTGGTGTACCGCCAGAATGACGTGGTGCTGGTAGAAGAAGGTGCCACATTCGCCATCGGCCTGCCGCCTCACCGCTGCCACCTGTTCCGTGAAGACGGTACGGCATGTAAACGGCTGCACCAGGAGCCGGGCGTTTAAAGCATCAAAGTCGGTATAACAGGAGAATAATGATGACTACTCTGCGCAAACTTCCTCTGGCACTGGCTGTCGCCGCCGGTGTTCTCTCTACTCAGGCGCTGGCCGTGGATTTCCACGGTTATGCCCGTTCCGGCATCGGCTGGACCGGCAGCGGCGGTGAGCAACAGTGCTTCAAGGCCACCGGCGCCGCGAGTAAATACCGTCTCGGCAACGAATGCGAAACCTACGCCGAACTGAAACTGGGGCAGGAAGTGTGGAAAGAAGGCGACAAGAGCTTCTATTTCGACACTAACCTGGCCTATTCGGTCTCGCAGCGTTCCGACTGGGAAGATGTGACCCCGGGCTTCCGCGAAGTCAACGTGCAGGGTAAAAACCTGATCGAGTGGCTGCCGGGCTCCACGCTGTGGGCCGGTAAGCGCTTCTATCAGCGTCATGACGTTCATATGATCGACTTCTACTACTGGGATATCTCCGGCCCGGGCGCCGGTCTGGAAAACATCGATCTGGGCTTCGGCAAGCTGTCCGCTGCCGTGACCCGCAACTCGGAGTCCGGCGGCTCTTACGGCTACCTGGATAACGAATGGAAACAGCGTCCAACCGTCAACGACACCTTCGACGTGCGCTTGGCCGGGCTGGAGCTGAACCCGGGCGGCACCCTGGAGCTGGGCGTGGACTACGGCCGCGCCAATGCGCAGGATAACTACCGCCTGGCCGACGGCGCCAGCAAAGACGGCTGGATGTTCACCGCCGAACACACGCAGAGTATCCTGAACGGTTACAACAAGTTCGTGCTGCAGTACGCCACCGACTCGATGACCTCGCAGAACAACGGCCGCAACGAAGGCGCCACCATTGATAACAACGGCAAGATGATCCGCGTGTTGGATCACGGCGCCATCGACTTCAACGATCAGTGGGCACTGATGTACGTCGCCATGTTCCAGGACATCGACCGCGACAACAACAACGGCACCACCTGGTACACCGTGGGCGTGCGCCCGATGTACAAATGGACGCCGATCATGAGCACCTTGCTGGAGGCGGGCTATGACAACGTCAAATCCCAGCGCACCGGCGATCGCAACGGCCAGTATAAAGTGACCCTGGCGCAGCAATGGCAGGCGGGCAACAGCATCTGGTCGCGTCCGGCCATCCGCCTGTTCGCCACCTACGCCAAGTGGGACGAGAAGTGGGGCTACGCCACCGGCGATGACACCGGGTATAACGCCGGCACCGCTTACAACGACACCAGCATGCATACCTTCAGCCGCGGCAAGGATGACGAAGTCACCTTCGGCGCCCAGATGGAAATTTGGTGGTAACGACGACAGGACGGGGAGGGCCGCCGGCTCTCCCCCAACCGCATTCGCCGCGGCCGGATCTCTTGCCTGATCCGCCGCGGTGCTGAAAGAGGATATAACGATGAAAAAGAATCTGCTGTCACTCTGCCTGTCGCTGGCGCTGACCGTCGGCGCGCCTCTGGCGGCCAACGCCGAGACGCCGGCTAACGTTTCCGTCGCGCCGGCCATCAGCGCCGCCACGCTGCAAAGCCTGCCGTGGCAGCCGCTGCAGCCGCCGGTGTCGCAAGAAGTGAAGCTCGACGCCGTCAGCCCGCAGCTCAATCAGGGCGAGATCCAGGGGGCGATCGCCGCCTATACGCTGCCGGCCGATCGCGGCTCGCTGGAAGTGACGCTGAGCAGCCTCGCTAAAAACAATTCGCTGTACGCGCCGAGCGTGCTGGTGCTGGACGAGCATCTGCGCCCGGCGGCGTATTACCCGAGCAGCTATTTCCCTTACCAGCCGCCGGGAGCAATGTCCTCCGATCGCCTCGAAGGCACGTTGAAACTGACGCCGGCGCTTGGTCAAAAACAGATTTACCTGCTGGTGTACACCACTCGGCAGGACTTGGCGAAAACCACGCAGTTGACCAATCCGGCCAAGGCCTATGCGCAGGGCGTGGGCAACGCGGTGCCGGATATCCCGGATCCAATCGCCGGCCACGCGACGAGCGGCACGCTGAAGCTCAAGGTGACCGCGGAACAGGGCACCGGCAACGTGATGATCGGTATGCTGCAGCCTGCGCCGACCGTGGCGCCGGTGGTGGTAGGATCAACCGCACCGGCCGCTGTGGCGGCGCCGGCACCGACCCCAGAGAAACCGGCGGAGCCGATGCTCAACGATACCGAAAGCTACTTCAATAATGGCATCAAGCAGGCGGTGAAGGCGGGCGATATCGACAAGGCGCTGAAACTGATGAATGAGGCCGAGAAGTTGGGCTCGACCACTGCGCGTAAAACGTTTATCAGCAGCGTTAAAGGCAAGGGGTAACACCCAGCGCTGCCGATGCTGGCTCGATGATTGGTGCGCCTTGGCGCACCTTTTTTCATCCGCGCGCCAGCGTTGCGCCGATCAACGCCAGTAGACGGGCGTTGTCCACCTGCTGCATGATGCGCACCGGCTTGCCCTGCGGCGGCGGCATGCCGACCGTCAGGCGTAGGCTGTCCGGCCGCCAACGGCGTGAGCTGCCGCGCGTCAACGCCCCTTCCAGCGCCACATCCACATGGAACATTTCGGTCGTGACCAACTGCGGTTCCAGCAGCCAGGCGATCACCAGCGCATCATGGATCCAGCAGCCCGGCAGGCGCCGCGTATGGCGCGAATAGTCGATCCACGGCTGCGTGGTGGCGCGCAAATAGCGGCACAGCGGCGTGTCCGGCTGCGTCAACGCGGCCAGATCCGCCTGGGTCAGCATGGTCTGGGTGGTGACGTCCAGCGGCGCCAGCGTGATAGCGGCGCCGCTGTTCAGCACCAGCCGTGCGGCTTCCGGATCCAGGCCGAAATTGGTGTCCTTGATGTATCCCTCGACGTTGAATACGCCACCCATGATTACGATCTCTTTCACCGCCTGCGCCATCTGCGGGTAAAGCTGCATGGCGTGCGCAACGTTGGTCAGCGGGCCGATCGCCGCCAGCGTTACCTCGCCGGGATGGCGGCAGATCAGCTCGCCGATGGCGATGGCGGCGTCCGGTGCGGGCGCGTTGGCGAGTGAGGGCGCGGGCAAGTCGCGCCACAGCGCTGCCAGCTTGGGATCGGCGATCGGGCGGTCCAGATGCGCGCGCCACGGCTCCGGCGGCTCACTCAGGGCGCGCGCCGCGCCGAGGGCGACCGGCACCTGGTAGCCGCTTTGCGCCAGCAGATCGGTGGCGACGGCGAAGCCCACTTCGCGCGGGGTGTTGCCGGCCACGATGCTGATCAGCTCCAGCTGCAGCTGCGGTTTGGCCGCCAGCGCCAGGGCCAGCGCCAGCCCGTCGTCGACGTTGGCGCCGGGGACGCCATTGCCGGGATCGCAATCAATGATTAAACGCATATAAGGTGTCCTGAAAACCCGCTAACAGCCGCATGAATGGCGGATGCGCAGTTGAAAAGCGAATTCATGCAGCTCGGCGGGCGCGGCACCGGCGGCCAGCATGGCGATGGCCCGCTTGGCCATGGCGTCGATCGGCTGCTCGACCGCGCTGAGCGGCGGCACGCTGAATTCGGATTGCTGCGTGCCGTTAAAACAAATCAGCGCCAGATCGTCCGGTGCGCGCAACCCATGCTCTGCCAGCGCCGACAGGCAGCCGAGCGCCTGCTGTTCGTTAGAGGTGAAAACGGCGCGTGGGCGTGGGCCTTGCACCAGGCACTGGGTGGCCTGGTAGCCGCCCTGGCGGGTGTAGGGCACCTCGAAAATCCACTCGTCGCGCGGCGCAATGCCCGCCTCCAGCAGCGCATCGCGCCAGCCGTTCAGGCGATCCTGCGCGTTGAGCATGGTCAGCGGGCCGATAAAAATGCCGATGTCGCGATAGCCGTGCTGCAGCAGATGGCGGGTCGCCTGGCAGGCGGCGTCGCGCTCGTCGACGCGGATGGCGCAGACGCCGGCCTGGCTGTCGATGGTGTCTATCATCACGCAGGGCGTGCCGGAGGCGCGGATCAGCTCGAACCACGGATGGCGATCGACGCTGGTGTACAGCAGGCCGTCGACCTGGCGGCGCAGCAGGTTGTTGATCAGCTCATACTCACGCTGCCGGTCATCGCCGGCGTCACCCAGCAGCAGCACGCGGCCGCGGCTGAAGGCCTCTTGCTGCAGCGCCCGCGCCAGCGTGGCGAAGAAAGGGTTGGAAATATCCGGCACCACCAGCCCGTAGGTTTGCGTGCTGCCGGAGGCCAATGCCCGCGCGATGTCGTTAGGCCGGTAGCCGGTCTGCTCGATCGCCGCCAGCACGCGCAGCCGGGTGGCTTCCGCCACCGGGCGCGGGCCGTTGTTGATCACATAGCTGACCACGGCGACGGAGGTGCCCGCTACGCGGGCCACGTCGGCGCGGGTAACGCGTCGCGCGGAGTGATTATCCAAATTGGGTTCCTGTTCGCCTTCTCGCTACGCGGCATCCTGCGGCAGGTTGAGATCGCGGCCGCGGGTTTCGGGAGCAAAGAAGGTGGTGATTAAGCCGATGGCCGCCATTACAACAAAATAGCAGGCGACAGGCCACCAGTGACCGAAACCGGACAGCAGCGCGGTGGCGATCAGCGGCGCGGTGCCGCCGGAGAGGATCGAACCGAGCTCCTTGGCGAACGCCATCTTGGAGTAGCGATTCTTCACGCCGAACAGTTCGACGCCGTAGGCCGCCTGCACGCCGAAGATCCCCAGCGATGCGATGCACATGCCGACCACGATCACCGAGATGACGATCGCCGGTTCACGGCTGTCGAGCAACCAGAACGCCGGGAAGGCGTACAGCACCAGCAGCAGGCAGAACCAGCGGTAGGTGATGCGGCGGCCGAAGCGATCGGACAGCCAGCCGGCCAGCGGGATCACCAGAAAACCGCACAGCGAGGCGATCAACACCGCCAGCGCCGGCACCGATTTATCGACCATCAGCACCTTGGCGACATAGCCGACGATAAAGCCCTGGCACAGGTAGGAAGGGCCGTTTTCGCCGATGCGCAGGCCGAGCATCACCCAGAACGCCTTGGTGCGCTGCAGGTAGCTGCGCGTATCCGGCGCGGCCTGGGCGGCGTCCAGCATGCGCTGGTGGTTTTGCTGTAGCTCGCGTTCGAAGACCGGCGTTTCCCGCACGTGGCGACGCAGGTACAGCGCCGCACCGGCGATCAGAATGCTGGCGAGGAACGGAATGCGCCAGCCCCAGCTCATCAGATCTTCCTTGTCCAGCTGCAGCACCAGCAGCCATACCAGCGACGCCAGCAGGGTGCCGCTGTTCGAGCCGATGGCGATGATCGACGCCACCAGCCCGCGCCGTTTGGCCGGCGCGTATTCCGCCAGCATCACCGCGCCGCCGGACAGTTCCGCACCGGCACCGAACCCCTGCGCGAAGCGCAGGATCACCAGGCAGGTGGGCGCCCAGACGCCGATTTGCGCATAGGACGGGATCAGACCGATCAATGTGGTGGAGAGGCCCATCAGCGCCACGGTGGTGATCAGCACCACGCGGCGGCCTTTGCGGTCGCCGATCCAGCCGAACACCAGCGCGCCGATCGGCCGCGCGACGAAGCCGACGGAGTAGGTGGCGAAACTGGCCAGCAGCGCCACCAGCGGCGTGGCTTCCGGGAAGAACACGTCGCCGAACACCATGCCGGCCGCCAGGCCGTACAGCGCGAAGTCGACGTATTCCATGGCGGTGCCGAGCCAGCAGGAGAAGGTGGCGCGCCAAAATTGGCTGCGCCCCTCTTTGGTTGCCAGGCGTTCATCGGCCGCCAGCGCGGCGTCGGCGGTCTGTGAAGGGGCAAGCGTTGTTTCGCTCATGGCAGTGCTATCCTCTTTTGTTCTGCGCCTGGAGGGGCGCGGTTAAAGATGGTTTCCCTGGTGCCGGCAACAAAGGTGTGCCGACAAATCATGTCGGACGCATGGCGATTCAACGCTGCCGTATCAGGGTATCTACGCGCGTAGATAACACAACGCGAGGAGGCTGAAACTTTGCGGGCGATCACAGAATCGTCAGCGCGCCGGGAAATGAAGATAGAGAAGGCGGATGGCAAAAAGATGACAGAACCCCGGTTTTTCCGGCCGATAGGCCTGCCGTTTTCGCCACGAATCAGCCTGCCGCTTTCGCATTTCTGCGCTACAATGGGGGCCTGTTAACAGTTTGTATCGTCTGGCGCGCCACACCGGCCGCGGTTCAGGCGAGGAGTAAAACAATGTCTGGCATCAGGGATTCCATCCTGCCGCCGCTGGAGTGGTTGTCCGAACAGGATCCTCCGGCGCCCGCCGCCGTCAGCGACTGGCTGATGGAGTTAGGCTCCATGACCCGCCGATTTGAACGCCATTGCGCCCAGGTGCGCGTTGAACCGCAGCGCGAATGCTTCGTCACGCGCGAGGCGCTGGGCGACGAGGCGAACCACCTGCCCGACAGCCCGCGCTACTGGCTGCGCGAAGTGGTGCTGCTGGGCGACGACCAGCCCTGGCTGCTGGGGCGCACGGTGATCCCGGAACATACGCTGACCGGCCCCGACCAGGCGCTGGTGGATCTGGGGACGCTGCCGCTGGGGCGCTACCTGTTCAGCAGCGGCGAGCTGACGCGCGACTATATCCATATCGGCCGGCAGGATGCGCTGTGGGCGCGTCGTTCACGGCTGCGGTTGGCGGGCAAGCCGCTGCTGCTGACCGAACTGTTTTTACCGGCTTCACCGCTGTATTCAGCGGTCCCCGCATAAGAGAGGAGAGCAAGACGTTGGAGGGAAGTGTGACTCAAAGTAAATGGCGGGCTTACAGCCATTTGATGCGCATTGATAAACCGATCGGCACGCTGTTGCTGTTGTGGCCGACGCTGTGGGCGCTGTGGCTGGCCGGGAAAGGCGTGCCGCCGCTGTCGATTCTGGTGGTGTTCGTGCTCGGCGTGTTCCTGATGCGCGCCGCCGGCTGCGTAGTGAATGACTACGCCGATCGCGCGGTGGACGGCTACGTAAAGCGCACCGCCGGGCGGCCGATGCCGAGCGGCCGGGTGAGCGCGAAAGAGGCCAAGGTGCTGTTCGTGGTGCTGGTGCTGATTTCGTTCTGCCTGGTGTTGACGCTGAATGCGATGACCATCTGGCTGTCGCTGGCGGCGCTGGCGCTGGCCTGGGTGTATCCGTTTATGAAGCGGGTGACCAACCTGCCGCAGTTCGTGCTGGGCGCCGCGTTCGGCTGGGGCATTCCGATGGGCTATGCGGCGGTCAGCGAATCGCTGCCGCTCAGCTGCTGGCTGCTGCTGCTGGCGAACATCTGCTGGACGGTGGCCTATGACACGCTGTATGCGATGGTCGATCGCGACGATGATCTGAAAATAGGCATCAAGTCCACCGCTATCCTGTTCGGGCGTTATGACAAGCTGATCGTCGGGCTGTTGCAGTTCGTGACGCTGTTGCTGCTGGTGTGGGTCGGTTATCTGGCGCAGCTCGGCGGCGCGTTTTACTGGTCGCTGTTGCTGGCGGGCGCGCTGTTCATTCACCAGCAGAAGCAGATTGCCGGGCGCGAGCGCGAAGCCTGCTTCAAGGCCTTCCTGCAGAACAATTATGTCGGGCTGGTGGTATTTATCGGCATCGCGCTGAGCTATCTGCCGGCGTAACGGTTTCCTGCAGCAAGAAAAAAGGCACCTCTCGGGGTGCCTTTTGTGTTTCTGCGCCGGGCGAAATCACTCGTCTTGCTCTTCTCCCGCATCGGTTTGCGGCAGGATGGTGGTCTCTTCCGGCATGTTGACGCTTTCGATGGTCAGCTTGATTTCCGGCGTGATCAGATCGCTCAGCATGTTGTACACCTCGAGGGTGTGCTCGCGGATCGCATCGCCGCTGTCGTTGATATAGCCTTCTTCGCGCAGCGTCGCCACCAGGGTGGAGAATACCGCCTTGTCGAAGAACTCCGGCGCGTTGATGCCGTGCAGCACCGACAGACGCTGCGCCATGATGCGGCTCTCTTTCTCCAGCGCGCCGCGGTTGATGCTCGGGTTGGCGCTGAGGATCGACATGGTGATGGCGTAGCGTTGCAGGGTTTCGCGCACCCCGGCGGCCAGCAGCTGCAGCGGGCGAATGCGCGCCGGGTTCAGCACCAGCTCGTCGCCTTTGTCGCAGATAAGCTGTTGGCGGATCAGCTCGTCGATCATCGGCCGCAGCACGTCCGGCAGCTGCTCCTTGTCGTTATGCAGGAACAGCTCGGCTTTCAGCATCGGGTAAATCATGCCAATCTGGCGCAGCAGTTCGGCGCGCGATACCCGGCGATGATGCATGACGATGCTGGCGATCAGCGACGGCAACACCAGCAGGTGGTGGATGTTGTTGCGGTAATAGGTCATCAGCACCGCCTGCTCGCGCGGCAGGATGATGATGTCGCCGATGTTGTCCTTTTCCACCTCGAACTTGTTCATGTTCAGCGCGTGATCCAGCAGCTCGTCGGGCGTCTGCGATGGTACGGTGACGTCATGGGCGTAAGGCGCGTTGCGCATCAGCTGCAGGTAGCACTCGAGCTGCTCGAGCAATTGTTCGCGGGTCAGCGAACGCTGGCGCGAGGCCAGCAGCGCGGTGGAACACAGGTTCATGGCGTTGGCCGCGGCGGCGTTGTTGATGCGCACCATGATCTGGCCGGCGAGATCGTTGACCGTCGGCGTCAGCCAGCTTGGGCGCTGAGCTTCGATCGGATCGATCGACTCGCGCCACTGCGGCACGTGCTGGTTGAGGTAAGCTGTCAACGGCAGCGGTTCGCCGAAGTTGACGTAACCCTGGCCCAGGTTACGCAGCTTGCGCAGGCCGCGCAGCATCTGCAGCAGGCTCTCTTTTTCCTTGGTGGCGCCGCGCAGCTCTTTGGCGTAGGTACCCACTTCCATCACGTGCTCGTAGCCGATGTAGATCGGCACCAGCGTGATCGGACGGGTGCCGCCGCGCAGCATCGCCTGGATGGTCATCGACAGGGTGCCGGTCTTCGGCTCCAGCAAGCGCCCGGTGCGGGAGCGGCCGCCTTCCACGAAGTATTCCACCGAGTAACCGCGGGTGAACAGCTCGCCGAGGTATTCGCGGAACACCGTCGAGTAAAGCTTGTTGCCCTTGAAGGTGCGGCGGATGAAGAACGCGCCCAGGCGACGGAAGATCGGGCCGGCCGGCCAGAAGTTGAGGTTGATGCCCGCGGCGATGTGCGGCGGCACCAGGCCCTGGTGATACAGCACGTAGGACAGCAGCAGATAGTCCATGTGGCTGCGGTGGCAGGGCACGTAGACGATCTCGTGGCCGTCCTGCGCCAGCTGGCGCACGCGCTCGGCGTTGGTGACGTTGATGCCCTGATACAGCCGGTTCCAGGTCCAGCTCAGCACGCGGTCGGACAGACGCACGGTTTCGTAGGAGAAATCGGCGGCGATCTCTTCCATCAGCGCGATGGCGTTCTGCTGGGCCTTCTCGTGCGAGATCTTCTTGCTGCGCGCTTCGTCCTCGACCGCTTTTTCGATCGCTTTGGACGCCAACAGCTTGTTGAACAGGTCCTGACGGGCCGGCAGGCTCGGGCCTACCGCGGCCAGGCGCTGACGCGAGAAGTGCATGCGCGCCACGCGCGCCAGTTTCTGCGCGATGGTTTTATCCGTGCCGTGCTCGGTGGCCATGCGGCGCAGCGAAACGGTGTTGGAGAAACGCACGAAGCTGTCGCGGCCGAGCCACAGTACGGCGAAGAATTTCTGCACGCCGTTCAACAGACGCAGGTGTGGCGTGCCGTGACCTTCGCGGCCCGGCGAACGGCCGAACATGACCGAAACCGGCAGCATCTGAATGTCGAGATCCGGATTGCTGCGATGCAGATCCAGATAGTCGTGGAACAGCTTTACCGACTCTTCTTTCGGGGTGTAGTAGCGGAACACGCGCGGGCCGTCGTGAATGAACACGTAGCTCGGCAGCACGGTGCCGTCGATCTCCAGCGCGTTGAGCGGATCGGGCAGATCCTGCGCCAGGCACTGGGTGCGCAGCGTCAGCAAATCCGCCTTGGAATTGTAAGGTAAAACATACAAAATCGGCCGTGAGGGATCCAACCCTAGCTCGGTAACCGGATCTGAAGGGATGACCTTACTTCTTACCAACAATTTAAGTGGTAAATTCAATATTTTATAATAAATTTTACGCCAACCTGACATAACAACGTGAAGCCTCTTGTTAGCAATGCGCCGCAAGCATACCAGAAACCGGGTAGCAGATCTGTGGTGTTCGAAAACCGAGAGCCGTCAGCGCGGACTGTTCTAGACTCTTTTTATTATGACCGACCTCTGAGAAAGGCACGAAAACATGGCAAACCAAGCAACCGGATTGACCCGCATCATCAAGGCCGCCGGCTATTCTTATAAAGGGCTTTCCGCCGCCTGGCAACACGAGGCGGCGTTCCGCCAGGAACTGGTGGTGATCCTCCTGGCTATCATACTGGCTGTCTGGCTGGACGTGGGTGCGATAGCGCGCATTTTATTGATCGGATCGGTGGCGCTGGTGATGATCGTCGAGATCCTGAACAGCGCGATCGAGGCGGTGGTGGATCGCATCGGCAGCGAACACCATGAGCTGTCCGGGCGGGCCAAGGACATGGGATCGGCGGCGGTGTCGCTGGCGATCGTGCTGGCGCTGTTCGTTTGGGGTACGGTCTTGTGGCAGCATTTTGGCTGACGAAAGTCGCCTACTGACTGATTTTTATTTATTCTTCGGTTCCCAATCCGCGCTTACCTGTATATACTCACAGCAAGACTGTATAAACAAACAGGGGGCGGAATGAAAGCACTAACTACCAGACAGCAAGAGGTCTACGATCTGATTCGCGATCATATTTCGCAAACGGGCATGCCGCCAACGCGTGCCGAGATCGCGATGCGTCTGGGGTTCCGTTCGCCTAACGCCGCCGAAGAGCACCTGAAGGCGCTGGCACGCAAAGGCGTGATCGAAATCGTCTCCGGTGCGTCGCGCGGTATCCGCCTGTTGATGGAAGAAGAAGAAGGGTTGCCGCTGATCGGTCGCGTCGCCGCCGGCGAACCGCTGCTGGCGCAGCAGCACATCGAAGGGCACTACCAGGTGGATCCTTCCCTGTTTAAACCGAGCGCCGATTTCCTGTTGCGGGTGAACGGCATGTCGATGCGCGACATCGGCATTCTGGACGGCGATCTGCTGGCGGTGCACAAAACGCAAGACGTGCGCAACGGCCAGGTCGTGGTCGCGCGCATCGAAGACGAAGTGACGGTCAAGCGCTTGAAAAAGCACGGTAACGTGGTTGAGCTGCTGCCGGAGAACAATGAATTCCAACCGATCGTGGTCGATCTGCGCCAGCAGAATTTCACGATCGAAGGGCTGGCGGTCGGCGTGATCCGCAACGGCGACTGGATTTAATCGCCGCGCCATCACCGCCGCTCCCTGTATCAATCGCCCCTGTTTTGGGGCGTTTTTGTTTCTGACTTCGCCCTTCGTCACTCTGTCACAGGAACATCCCATCATGCGCCTGATTTCCGCCTTCACCAGCGACACCGATAAAGCCCTGTGGCGCCTCGCCCTGCCGATGATTTTCTCCAATATCACCGTGCCGCTGCTCGGGCTGGTGGACACCGCGGTGATCGGCCACCTCGACAGCCCGATCTATTTGGGAGGCGTGGCGATCGGCGCGGTGGCGACCAGCTTCCTGTTCATGCTGCTGCTGTTCCTGCGCATGAGCACCACCGGCCTCGCGGCGCAGGCGCTGGGAGCGAAAAACCCGCAGGCGCTGGCGCGCGCCTTTATGCAACCGCTGCTGCTGGCGCTGTTGGCCGGGGGGGCGATCGTCCTGTTGCGCTACCCGCTGATCGAACTGGCGCTGCGGATCGTCGGCGGCGATGGCGAGGTGCTGGAGCAGGCGCGGCGTTTTCTTGAGATCCGCTGGTTGAGCGCGCCGGCGGCGCTGGCCAACCTGGTGCTGCTGGGCTGGCTGCTCGGCGT
Organism: Serratia sp. NGAS9; assembly: GCF_009905295.1. NCBI lineage: Bacteria > Pseudomonadati > Pseudomonadota > Gammaproteobacteria > Enterobacterales > Yersiniaceae > Serratia > Serratia sp. NGAS9. The sequence continues at coordinate 4,669,436 of NZ_CP047605.1, read as the reverse complement.
GCAGTACGTGCGTGCGCCGGTGATCCTGCTGATCGTCGGCAACCTGCTGAACATCGTGCTGGATATCTGGCTGGTGATGGGCCTGGGCTGGAACGTACGAGGGGCGGCGGCGGCCACCGCCATCGCCGAATATGCCACGCTATTGCTCGGCCTGTGGCTGGCGTGGCGAGTGATGCGTCTGCGCGGTATTACCCTGGCGATGCTGCGTCAGGCCTGGCGTGGCGATCTGCGCCGCCTGCTGGCGCTCAATCGCGACATCATGTTGCGCTCATTGCTGCTGCAGCTGTGTTTTGCGTCGCTGACCATTTTCGGCGCTCGCCTGGGGAGCGATGTGGTGGCGGTTAACGCGGTGTTGATGAACCTGCTGACGTTTACCGCCTATGCGCTCGACGGCTTCGCTTATGCGGTGGAGGCCCATTCCGGCCACGCCTACGGCGCCCGGGACGGCAGCCAACTGCGTAAGGTGTGGCACGCGGCCTGCAGGCAGGCTGGGCTGGTCGCGTTGGCTTTCGGCCTGGCGTATGCCGTTACCGGCCAGCAGATCGTGGCGGCGTTGACCTCCTTGCCGGAGCTGCGCGCGTTGGCCGCCCACTATTTACCGTGGCAGGTTATTCTGCCGCTGGTCGGGGTGTGGTGCTATTTGCTGGACGGCATGTTTATCGGTGCCACGCGCGGCGCCGAGATGCGTAACAGTATGGCGGTGGCCGCGGCAGGATATGGTCTGACGCTGTTCAGCGTGCCGCTGCTAGGCAACCACGGGCTCTGGCTGGCGCTGGCGGTGTTTCTGACGTTGCGTGGCGTGGCGCTGGGTTGGATTTGGCACCGTCATCAGGTGCGCGGCAGCTGGTTTGCTACACGTTAGACCGGACGCTTTGTTGGGTTAATTATTAATTTATCTTATGTTTTTATTCATGTTTGCTTACATGTTTCCAGCCTGAATATTTCCGGTTTAGTTCGTTGTTTGTTAGCGTTTTTTGTGTTTATTTTTCTTTTTAATGGTTTTTTATTCTGATGTTTGGCTTTTTTATTTCCATGTTTAACTAGAATGAATCATGTGGCTGGTGAATGAAGGGGAGCGGTGCTTCTTAAGGTGAAGGGAGTATCAACCAGAAAAATTTCTGTTTAACCCCGGCCGGCGACAGGGATCACTGATTCACCACAGGTTAACGGAGAGACTATGAATAAAGATCAAGCCGACGGTAACTGGAAGCAGCTGAAAGGCAAAGTGAAGGAAAAATGGGGCAAGCTGACCGATGACGATCTGACGGTCATCGAAGGGAAACGCGAACAGCTAGTCGGTAAAATCCAGGAGCGCTACGGTTACCAGAAAGAGGCGGCCGAGAAAGAGGTGAAAGCCTGGGAAGATCACACCAAACACCGCTGGTAACACGCAGGGCCGCCACTGACGGCGGCCGGCAACAGCGCAGGCCGGCGTCGCTCCATCCTCTGGCGCCCCGGCTGCAGGTACAGGGAAGTACCTGACTTCGTCTTACTTCTTCTTGATGGCGATGCTGTGATCGTGTTCGGCGCAGTCATGCTTGCTGTCACAAGCCTCAACTTCAACGCAACCGGCGCACAGACCGTGCGCTTCCACCACGCTGTGCCGCAGCGCAAATCCGGCTTCCTGCGCCAGCTTCTGCAGCGTTTCCTCCACGCCTTCGGTGGTGCGTTCGGTCACCTGGCCGCAGCGGTCGCAGATAAACAGCGCGGACGTATGCATCGGCTGTTCGAAATGGTGGCACAGCACGTAGCTGTTGGCCGATTCCACTCTATGGATAAACCCTTGCTCCAGCAGAAAATCCAGCGCGCGGTAGACCGTCGGCGGCTTGGCCTGCGGTTCGGCGACGCGCAGCAGATCGAGCAGGTCATATGCGCTGATTGCACCGGGTTGCTGAGTCATCAGACGCAGCACTTCCAGCCGTTGCGGCGTCAATCGCACATTGCGTTGCTGGCAGAGGCGTTCAGCCTGCGCCAGCAGCTTTTCCTGGGTGGTTGAGTTCATCGCAAATATCCCGGTACGTAAAAAAGCCGATTTTACCATGATTACGGCGAATCGCCGAGAGTTGCCCCCTTTTCCCCTGAGGATAGCGCAAGGAAAAGCGCGCCGATCGCGCGAAAAGAGAGTTGCATCACAACTTTTCCCCGCCGTCGGGCGGCAAATCAACGTTGCCGGTTTTAGCGCTGGAGAGCGGGGGACGAGAGCGGTATAACGCCTTTCACCCGCGTGATGAGCAGGAGCCCTGTGTGATGACGGAAAGAGAGAAGCTGTTAGGCGGCCTGGAGTACAACAGCCGCGATGAAGAACTGATCGCCCTGTACCATCGAGCGAGGGCGTTGACCAAAAGCCTGGGGGCGCTGGACTCGCATCAGGCGGACGAGAAAAACCGCCTACTCGGTGAGCTGTTCGGTGCTTGGGGTGAGGCGAGCTGGATTGAAACGCCATTCTGGTGTGACTACGGGCAGCATGTCCGCATCGGTAAAAACTGTTTTATCAACGTCAACGCGGTGTTCCTCGACTGCAATACCATCACCATCGGCGACAACACGCTGATCGGCCCCAACGTGCAAATCTATACGCCGAGCCACCCGCTGAAGGCCGCAGAGCGCTTCACCGGCGATCCGGATTTCCCTTTCCGCACCTCGGCGCAGCCGGTGTCCATTGGCAACAACGTCTGGATCGGCGGCAACGTAGTGATCCTGCCGGGAGTGACCATCGGCGACGGCACGACCATCGGCGCGGGCAGCATCGTCACCGGCGACATCCCGGCCAACGTGCTGGCGCTGGGGCAGCCATGCCGGGTTATCCGCTCGTTGGAATAGGGCGTTATCGACGAGCAGGAGGCAAGGGGGCGGGATGGCTCTCTTTGCGGTGCGGGCCGTCGTTTGCCAACGGGCGGTCATCGGCCAACGCCAAGCGTGCGGCCGCCAGGCGGCTCATGACGGTGCCGATTGGCACCGCCAGCACTTTCGCGGCCTCCCGATAGGATAGCCCTTCGATATACACCAGAAACAGCGCGTTGCGCTGAGCCGCCGGCAGCCGGCTGACGCGTCGCATCACTTCATGGAGCCAGACCGGCTGTTCACCGTTGTCCGCATCGCCCAGCTCTTCCGCCGCCATGCAGCCTTGCCCCTGGCGAAGATGTTGGGCGCGAACTTCATTGAGCCAGATGGAGTGCAGGATGGAAAACAACCAGCGATCCAGGTGCGAACCGGGAGTGAATTGCGCAGCGCGCTCCAGCGCACGCAGGCAGGTCGCCTGCACCAGATCGTCGGCGATATCCCGCCGGTGCGAAAGCACCAGCGCATAGCGCCACAGGCGGGAGAGATAGTGGCCGAGTTCATCGCGTATCGCATCGCCGCTGATAGTCACCTCCGCAGGCGCGTCGGATCAAGATTCCGGGTGGCGGTCGATGGCCGCCGCCAAATCGCGGTACTCCTCGCATTTGGTGCCGCACAGCGACTGGATCACCTGCAGCTGCTGGCGCGCCAGATCGGGTCGGCCTTTCAGCATGTAGGCTTCCCCCAGGTACTCGCGCACTTTAGGGTATTTCGGATCGAGAGCTACTGATTTTAAATAATAGCCGATACCCTCATCGGTGCGGCCAAGTTTGCGCGTGGCGTAGCCGCGATAGTTCAGCGCAACGGCGGTGTTGGGATCTTTCAGCGTGTTGAGCATATCGAGCGCTTCCTGATAGCGGCCGCTTTTCGCCAGCGCATAGGCGTAGTTAGTGCGGTCGACGTCGTCGACCTTGCCGCTTTTATCCACCATGCAGGTCTGAGTTTTGCTGTCGTAGACCTGGCCTTTCGGGCAGGTCGGCGGGGTTTGGCTGCTGCCGTCGCCGCCCATCGCCAGCGCCGCGCCGGAAAACAGCAGGCAGCCGGCAATGGCCGATGCCAGCAGGCGTTTAATGAAGCTGTTCATGGTTGTGTCCTCAAGGCAGAGGCGCCGTGCGCGCCCGTAATGAGATAACACCTGAACGAGTGGGTTTATTCGCCTTGTCTCCGCTTATTTTTGCCGGTGGCAAGCGGGTTTTCCCAACGGCGCTGATTGTCGTTATAATAGCCGTTTGCGGCCGCGCGCCGTTCGTTGAACCCAGACAGACTCAGGTAGCCAGTAACTCAGCATGACGAAAGACAACCACGCCCCAACCTACGCCGCCAATCGTTTCTCCATCGCGCCGATGCTCGACTGGACCGATCGTCATTGCCGTTACTTCCACCGCCTCTTGACCAAGGAAACGCTCCTGTACACCGAAATGGTGACCACCGGCGCGATCATCCACGGCAAGGGCGACTATCTGGCCTACAGCGAAGAAGAGCATCCGGTGGCGCTGCAGCTGGGCGGCAGCGATCCGGCCGCGCTGGCGCATTGCGCCAAGCTGGCGGAGCAGCGCGGTTATGACGAGATTAACCTCAACGTCGGCTGCCCGTCCGATCGCGTGCAAAACGGCATGTTCGGCGCCTGCCTGATGGGCCAGGCGGCGCTGGTCGCCGACTGCATCAAGGCAATGCGCGACGTGGTGTCGATACCGGTGACGGTGAAGACCCGCATCGGCATCGACGATCAGGACAGCTACGCCTTCCTGTGCGACTTTATCCAGACCGTCGCCGGGCGCGGCGAGTGCGACATGTTCACTGTCCACGCTCGCAAAGCCTGGCTCTCCGGCCTCAGCCCGAAAGAGAACCGCGAAGTGCCGCCGCTGGACTACCCGCGCGTTTATCAGCTGAAGCGGGATTTCCCGGCGCTGACCATCGCCATTAACGGCGGGGTGAAAACGCTGGAAGAGGCGCGGCAGCATCTGCAGCATCTGGACGGTGTGATGATGGGGCGCGAGGCGTATCAGAATCCGGGTATCCTGGCGCGGGTCGACAGCGAACTGTTCGGCGCGCAGACCGCGGTGCCGGACAGCGTGGCGATCGTCGAAGCGCTGTATCCGTATATCGAGCGCGAGCTGTCCAACGGCACCTATCTCGGCCACATCACCCGTCACATCCTCGGTTTGTTCCAGGGCGTGCCGGGCGCGCGCCAGTGGCGTCGCCACCTGAGCGAGAACGCCCACAAGCCGGGCGCCGATGCGCGGGTGGTGGAGCAGGCGCTGGCGCTGGTGCGTCAGCCGCGCGTCGAAATGGCGTAACCCACCAAAAATTTGACCAACAGTTAGTCTTTTTCGCCAGGTATTCGGTACGTTACCGGATGCCTGTCCTATTTTTTCAATAGGTTAGCCCCTCCGCCATTCTGGCACGCTTCTTGTAATCCACTCTGCAGATACGTTGTATTGCAAAGGAGCAATCATGTTGGAAATCTTCTTTCTCATTGGCTTTGTGGTGATGCTGATGGTGACCGGCATCTCGCTGCTGGGGATCTTCGCCGCGTTGTTGGTGGCGGCGGCGTTCATGCTGTTGGGCGGGTTGTTCGCGGTGGTGATTAAGCTGCTGCCGTGGCTAATTTTGGCGGTGGTCGGGGTATGGATTTACCGTTCGATGCAGAAACCGCAGGCCAGGCGTTACTGATTTTTTGCTGAATAATCAGTCAGTCGCGATGAAACTTGCATAACTGCCCGCCACGCTAATGCGGCAGCGATCACAGCTTGGCAGTTTTACCCGGCGATGTGGCACATAAAGCGTGTTTTTTGCCGCACGGGGCTGTTAGGATGTGGGGCGATGCAGTGATGCGACCGATTTCATCACCGTGAGAGACAACCAAAATTCGTGTTGCTGAAGCAACCCCCTGTCTCTGGCGGACTCTGCTCTACCCCTACAAAACGCAGTAACAGAAAGGGCTCCGTAAGGAGCCCTTTTCTTTTGCCGCGATCAGGGGATCAGCAGGCTGGAGCCACTGGTGCTGCGGCTTTCCAGCACCTGGTGCGCCCGCTGGGCGTCGGCCAGCGCGAATTTCTGCTCGTCTTTCACTTCTACCCGAATGGCGCCGCTGCCGATCAGGGAGAACAGCTCGTTGCTGGCGTACTGCAGCTCGGCGCGGTTGGTGATATAGCCGTTGAGGGAAGGGCGGGTGACGTACAGCGAGCCCTTCTGATTCAGCAGCGCCAGATCGACGCCGGTCACCGGGCCTGAGGCGTTGCCGAAGCTGACCATCAGGCCGCGACGCTTCAGGCTGTCGAGCGAGGCCAGCCAGGTGCTTTTACCCACCGAATCGTACACCACGCCGACCTTCTCGCCCTGCGTCAGCTCGGCCACCCGCTGGGCGATATCCTCTTTGTGGTAGTTGATGGTGGCCCAGGCGCCGGCCTGTTTCGCCAGCGCGGCCTTCTCGTCGGAACCGACGCTGCCGATCAGGCGCGCACCCAGCGCTTTCGCCCACTGGCAGGCGATCAGCCCGACGCCGCCGGACGCGGCATGGAACAGGAACACTTCACCCGGTTGCACGTCATAGGTCTGGCGCAGCAGGTAGTATACCGTCAGCCCTTTGAGGAAAGAGGCTGCACCCTGTTCAAAGCTAAGGTTGCCCGGCAGCAGCGCCACGCGTTCTGCCGAGACGTTGTGGATCTCGCTGTAGGCGCCGAGCGCCGATTGTGCATACACCACCCGGTCACCCGGTTTGAGGACGCTGACCCCGGCGCCGACCTTGGTCACCACGCCGGCCGCTTCGGTGCCGAGGCCGCTCGGCAGGCTGGCCGGCGCGTACAGTCCGCTGCGCACATAGGTGTCGATGTAGTTGATGCCGATCGCCTTGTTCTCGATCTGCACTTCGCCGGCAGCCGGATCGAGCGGTGTAAAATCAACGTATTGCAAGACTTCCGGCCCGCCGGTGGCGGAGAATTGAATGCGCTTGGCCATGTTCTACCCTCATTTGGTTATCTGAATTCACCCTATGCCTTTTGGCTGCGGAGATCTAGCCTGCCCGTGCGCCGGCCTGTGGCAATTATGCGGCGGAATCGTGCGGAAAAATCACGTATACTCTTGCGTCAGCAGCTTCACCCTCATTCGCAACCGGATAAAGACTACGTTTCATGGCAGGAAAAAAACCAACCAACAAAACAAACGCGGACGAAACCAGAGAGCGTTCCAGAGATCGTCAGATGGAAGGGCTGAAGATGCCGCCGCACTCGCTGGAGGCCGAGCAGTCGGTGTTGGGCGGTTTGATGCTGGATAACGAGCGCTGGGACAACGTGGCGGAGCGCGTGGTCGCCAACGACTTCTTCAGCCGCCCACATCGCCTGATCTTTACCGAGATGCAGCGTCTGCTGGAGATGAGCAAGCCTATCGACCTCATCACCCTGTCCGAATCGCTCGAGCAGAAGGGTGAACTGGACTCGGTCGGCGGCTTCGCCTACCTGGCCGAGCTGTCGAAAAACACCCCGAGCGCCGCCAACATCGGCGCCTACGCCGACATCGTGCGCGAGCGCGCGGTGGTGCGCGAAATGATCTCGGTGGCTAACGAAATCGCCGACGCCGGCTACGATCCGCAGGGGCGCAGCAGCGAAGACCTGCTCGATCTGGCGGAATCCCGCGTATTCCAAATCGCCGAGAACCGCGCCAGCAAAGACGAAGGCCCGAAGGGCATCGAACGCATCCTGGAAGACACCGTGTCGCGCATCGAACAGCTGTATCAGCAGCCGCACGACGGCGTGACCGGGGTCGATACCGGCTATCAGGACCTCAACAAGAAAACCGCGGGCATGCAAAAGTCCGATCTGATCATCGTCGCCGCCCGTCCATCGATGGGGAAAACCACCTTCGCCATGAACCTGTGCGAAAACGCCGCGATGACCCAGGAAAAACCGGTGCTGATCTTCAGCCTGGAGATGCCCGGCGAGCAGATCATGATGCGTATGCTGGCGTCGCTGTCGCGCGTGGATCAGACGCGCATCCGTACCGGCCAGCTCGACGACGAGGACTGGGCGCGCATTTCCAGCACCATGGGTATCCTGCTGGAGAAGCGCAACATGTACATCGACGATTCCTCCGGCCTGACGCCGACCGAAGTGCGCTCGCGCGCGCGGCGCATTTTCCGCGAGCACGACGGGCTTAGCCTCATCATGATTGACTACCTGCAGCTGATGCGCGTGCCGGCCCTGTCCGACAACCGTACGCTGGAGATCGCCGAGATTTCGCGCTCGCTGAAGGCGCTGGCGAAAGAGCTGCAGGTGCCGGTGGTGGCGCTGTCGCAGCTGAACCGAAGCCTGGAGCAGCGCGCCGACAAACGCCCGGTTAACTCCGACCTGCGTGAATCCGGCTCTATCGAGCAGGACGCCGACCTGATTATGTTCATCTATCGTGATGAGGTGTATCACGAGAACAGCGATCTGAAAGGGATCGCGGAAATTATTATCGGTAAGCAGCGTAACGGCCCGATCGGTACCGTGCGCCTTACCTTTAACGGCCAGTGGTCGCGTTTCGACAACTACGCGGGGCCACAATACGATGACGAATAATCAGCTAAGGAACTGAAATGAAAGCGGCAACCGCTGTAATCGACCGCCGCGCTCTGCGACATAATCTGCAACAGGTGCGCCGCCAGGCGCCGCAAAGCCGCCTGATTGCCGTTGTGAAAGCAAACGCTTATGGACATGGCCTGCTGGAAACAGCACACACCCTGCAAGACGCCGACTGCTACGGCGTGGCGCGCATCGACGAGGCGCTGATGCTGCGTTCCGGCGGCATCGTCAAACCGATCCTGCTGCTGGAAGGCTTCTTCAGTGCCGAAGATCTGCCGGTGCTGGTGGCGAACAACATCGAAACCGCGGTGCACTGCATCGAACAGCTCGAAGCGCTGGAGCAGGCCGAGCTGGCGCGCCCGGTGCCGGTGTGGATGAAGCTCGATACCGGCATGCATCGGCTGGGGGTGCGCCCCGAACACGCGGAGGCGTTTTATCAGCGCCTGTGCGCCTGCCGCAACGTGGCGCAGCCGGTCAATATCATGAGCCACTTCAGCCGCGCCGATGAACCGGAGTCCGACACCACGTTGAAACAGATCGCCTGCTTTGAGCAGTTCGCGCGCGGTAAACCGGGCCAGCGCTCGGTCGCCGCCTCCGGTGGCACGCTGCTGTGGCCGGATGCCCACAATGAGTGGGTGCGCCCCGGCATCATTCTGTACGGCGTGTCGCCGCTGGATAACGGCAGCGGCGCCGAGCATGGTCTGCAGCCGGCGATGACCCTGAAATCCAGCCTGATCGCGGTGCGCGAGCACAAGGCCGGCGAAGCGGTCGGCTACGGCGGCACCTGGGTCAGCCCGCGCGATACCCGGCTGGGCGTGGTGGCGATGGGATACGGCGACGGTTACCCGCGCAGCGCGCCGACCGGTACGCCAATCCTGATCAACGGCCGCGAAGTGCCGATCGTCGGCCGGGTGTCGATGGACATGATTTCGGTCGATCTCGGGCCGGACGCCGCCGATAAGGTGGGGGATGAAGCGGTGCTGTGGGGCCAGGCGCTGCCGGTCGAACGCATCGCCGCCTGCACCGGCATCAGCGCTTACGAACTGATCACCAAGCTCACGCAGCGTGTGGCGATGGAATACATCGGCGACTGATGCGCCGCAGGGGCCGACGCGCGTCGGCCCCGTTTCTCAGCGGGTTACTTCTTTACCGCCAACCACTTGTCGATAACCTTCTGATACTCGCCGGTCGCCTTGGCCAGGTGCAGCCACTGATCCACATACAGTTTCCAGCTCAGATCGTCGCGCGGCAGCATGTAAGCCTTCTCGCCGTACTGCATCGGTTTGGTCGGATTCACCGCGCACAGCTTCGGATAGCGCTTCTGCTGGTACAGCGCCTCGGAGGCGTCGGTGATCATCACGTCCGCCTTGCGATCCACCAGCTGCTGGAAAATGCTCATGTTGTCGTGCGTCAGCGTGAGTTTGGCCTTCGGCAGATAGGCGTGCACGAAGGCTTCGTTGGTGCCGCCCGCCGGTTCCAACAGACGCACCGACGGCTTGTTGATCTGTTCGATAGTGCGGTATTTCTTCACGTCGGTGCAGCGCACCAGCGGGATTTTGCCGTCGGTATCCAGCTTGTCGGCGAAGAACACCTGCTTTTGCCGCTCCAGCGTGACGGAGATGCCGCCCATCGCGATGTCGCACTTGCCGGAGGCGAAGTCCGGCGTCAGGGTTTTCCAGCTGGTTTTCACCCACTTCACGTTGGCGCCCAGGCTCTTGGCCAGCGATTGCGCCATGTCGATGTCGATGCCTTCATAGCTGCCGTCTTCCTTGAGGAAGGTATAGGGCTTGTAGTCGCCGGTGGTGCAGACCTCCAGGGTCTTTTGCTGCAGCACTTTATCCAGGTGGGATTGCGCGCCTGCGCTGCCGGCGGCGAGCAGCAGCGCGAGGGGGAGTAGCTTTTTCATCTGGCGTCCTTTTTATACATTCGTGGTTTTATGCGTTACTTCGCCGTTAATTGTCGTTTGTCTGCATGAGTTAGCCGTTTTTTATGCCGCTTACCGGCGAAAACGCCGGGCGTTGCTGCTGTACGCGATTCAAGCGCCAGGGTGTGACGTCGGCAACGGTAAAAAAACTGGTAGGCTGTAACGTCAACATTTATTAACACAGTTTACAGGTGGCTATGTACAACATTGACGATTTTGATATGAAAATCCTGACGCTGTTACAGGCCAACGGCCGTCTGACCAATCAGGAGCTGAGCGAGCTGGTCGGGCTCTCCGCCTCCCAATGTTCGCGGCGGCGCATCAGCCTGGAGCAGGCGCAGCTGATCCGCGGCTACCACGCGCGGCTGGCGCCCGAGGCGGTCGGCCTGGGGCTGGTGGGGCTGATTGAAGTTAGCCTGATCACGCACGCGCAGGAGCAGATCGACAGCTTTCATCAGATGCTGGAGGACGTGGACGCGATCCTTGACGCATACAAGACCACCGGCGACGCCGATTACCTGTTGAAAGTGGCGGTGGCAGACCTGCCGGCGCTGAGCGAATTCATCAGCCAGACGCTGTCGCCGCACAAAAGCGTGGCGCATATCAAAACGGCGGTGGTGCTCAATCGCATCAAGGAAAACGGTTTATTGCCGGTGGCGCGAGAAAGCTAAAACCGAATGCGGTTTTCCGTCTATATTAGGAACGTAACGCTGTGCCCAAACCACAATAAATAAACCAGGAGAAAAACCCCGTGTTCCAGAACGTTGACGCCTATGCCGGCGATCCCATTCTGTCGCTGATGGAAAAATTCAAACAAGACCCGCGCGCGCACAAGGTAAACCTGAGTATCGGCCTGTACTACGATGCGCAGGGCATCATTCCGCAGATGCGGGCGGTCGCCGCGGCGGAAGCGCAGTTGAACAGCGTCGAGCACGGCGCCTCGGTATACCTGCCGATGGAAGGGCTGCAACCCTATCGCTCCGCCATCCAGCAACTGCTGTTCGGCGCGCAGCATCCGATGCTGCAGCAAGGGCGCATCGCCACCATTCAGACCGTCGGTGGTTCCGGCGCGTTGAAAGTGGGCGCCGACTTCCTGAAAAGCTACTTCCCGGATTCGCAGGTGTGGGTCAGCGATCCGACCTGGGAAAACCACGTCGCCATCTTCAGCGGCGCCGGTTTCAAAGTGAATACCTATCCGTATTTCGACAGCGAAAGCCTGGGCGTGAAGTTCGACGCCATGCTGGCTGCGCTGAAACAGCTGCCGAAGCACAGCATCGCGCTGCTGCATCCGTGCTGCCACAACCCGACCGGTTCCGACCTGACCCCTACCCAGTGGGATGAGGTGGTCAAGGTGATCGCCGATCGTGAAATCATTCCGTTCCTTGATATCGCCTATCAGGGCTTCGGCGGCGGCATGGAGCAAGACGCCTACGCCATTCGCGCCATCGCGGCGGCCGGCCTGCCGTGCCTGGTGAGCAACTCGTTCTCGAAGATCTTCTCGCTGTACGGCGAGCGCGTCGGCGGCCTGTCGGTGGTGTGCGAAAGCGAAGAGGCGGCCGGGCGCGTGCTGGGCCAACTGAAGGCCACCGTGCGCCGCAACTACTCGAGCCCGCCGAACTTCGGCGCGCAGCTGGTGGCCAAGGTGCTGAACGACGCCCAGCTGAAAACCCAGTGGCTGGACGAAGTGGAGAGCATGCGCACCCGCATCCTCGAGATGCGTCACGCGCTGGTGGACACTCTGAAGAGCGCGCTGCCGCAGCGCAACTTCGATTACCTGCTGGCTCAGCGCGGCATGTTCAGCTACACCGGCTTCAGCGCGGCGCAGGTCGATCGCCTGCGTGAAGAGTTTGGCGTCTATCTGATCCATAGCGGCCGCATGTGCGTGGCCGGCCTGAACCACAACAATGTGCGTCAGGTGGCCGAGGCGTTTGCCGCGGTGCAGTAACGCCTGTTAGTCTGAACGGACGTTCATCGGGGAGCGATAGCGATATCGCTCCTTTTTTATTGCCGGCGCGCCGCCGAAGTTGCCGCAAACCGGAGAGAGAATATACTGATTGAGGGGCGCTCACTCATGTGGCATCAGCAAACGCTAATCCTCAGCGCAAAAGCGCGTGGCTTTCATCTGGTTACCGACGAGATCGTCAACCAGTTAACCCACTTACACCGCCTGCAAACCGGCCTGCTGCATCTGTTGCTGCAGCATACCTCGGCCTCGCTGACGCTCAACGAGAACTGCGATCCCACGGTGCGAGCCGATATGGAGCAGCATTTCCTGCGCCAGGTGCCGGAAAACGCACCCTATCAACATGACTACGAAGGGCCGGACGACATGCCGGCGCACATCAAATCCTCGCTGCTGGGCGCTTCCTTGACGCTGCCCGTCAGGCACGGGCGGCTGATGTTGGGCACATGGCAGGGCATCTGGCTGGGGGAGCACCGCATCCACGGCGGAGCACGCCGTATTGTGGCCACATTACAGGGGGAATAACCCAATGAATAACAGCGCATTGCTGGAGTACTGCATGGCGAAGCCGGGCGCGGAGCAGAGCGACCAGAACCAGTGGCAGGCCAGCCAGATCAAGGTGGGCGACGTGATGTTCGCGATGGTGTGCGAGGTCGAAGGGCGGCCGGCGCTGGCAATCAAGTCCAGCCCGGAGCTGGCGGAAAGCCTGCGCGAGCACCACCCGGAGATCGTCGCCTGCGACGGCCTGAACAAGGCGCACTGGAATACGGTGTTTCTCGACGGCAACCTGCCGAACTCGCAGTTTTATACGCTGATCGACAGCTCCTATCAGCTGGTGGTGGAAGGCCTGCCCGAACACGTGCGCCAGGAACTGCGCGCCTGATTGCCGGGCGGTGGCACCGCCCGTTTTTCTCCTGCTTTTTCGTGTTAAATCGTGATCGCGGCTTTAAATTGGGAACGTTCCCTTTTTGTCGTCAGGAAAAAACGGCTACGCTTGGGCATTCAAGAAACGCGATAAGATTAAGGAGGCCGACATGGCCATCAGCGAAGAAAAGCGCAAGATGATCGCCGGGGAGCTGTACGACGCCGGTGATGACCTGCTGCGCAGCGAACGTCGGCGCGCGCGCCAGTTGACGCATCGCTATAACCACTCCTCGCCGGAAGAGGGCGAGCTGCGCAAACAATGGCTGGACGAGCTGCTGGGCGGCTATCAGGGCGGCACCATCGAGCCGACCTTCCGCTGCGACTACGGCTATAACATCTATCTCGGCAAGAACTTCTACGCCAATTTCGACTGCGTGATCCTCGACGTGTGCGAGGTGCATATCGGCGATAACTGCCTGCTGGCGCCGGGCGTGCATATCTACACCGCCACCCATCCGCTGGACGCCGAGACCCGCGTCGGCGGCGCGGAGTTCGGCAAGCCGGTCAAGATTGGCGACAACGTGTGGATCGGCGGGCGCGCGGTGATCAATCCGGGCGTGACCATCGGCGATAATGCGGTCGTGGCCTCCGGCGCGGTAGTGACCAAAGACGTGCCGGCCAACTGCGTGGTGGGCGGCAACCCGGCCAGGGTCATCAAGCAGCTATAAAAAAACGGGCGCCGCCGGGCGCCCGCTGTCATCAGGCTCGCAGCGAGTCGATATCCACCACGAAGCGGTACTTCACGTCGCTTTTCAGCATGCGCTCATAGGCCTCATTAATTTGCTGCATCGGGATCAGCTCGATATCGGACGTGATGCCGTGTTGGCCGCAGAAGTCCAGCATCTCTTGCGTTTCCGCGATGCCGCCGATCAGCGAACCGGCGATACGGCGGCGCTTCATGATCAGGTTGAACACCTGCGGCGACGGATGATCGTGCTCCGGCGCGCCGACCAGCGTGAGGGTGCCGTCGCGGCGCAGTAAGTTGAGGAACGGGTTCAGATCGTGCTGAGCCGCTACCGTGTTGAGGATGAAGTCGAAGCTATTAACGTGCTGCGCCATTTCATCCGGGTTGCGCGAAATCACCACTTCATGGGCGCCGAGGCGCTTGGCGTCTTCTATTTTCGACGGCGAGGTGGTGAACAGCACCACGTGCGCGCCCATCGCCCGCGCCAGTTTGACGCCCATGTGCCCCAGCCCGCCGAGGCCGACGATGCCGACCTTTTTGCCTGGCCCCGCGCCCCACTGGCGCAGCGGCGAATAGGTGGTGATGCCGGCGCACAGCAGCGGCGCGACCCCGGCCGGATCGAGGTTTTCCGGCACGCGCAGCACGAAGTCCTGATCTACCACCAGATTGGTGGAGTAGCCGCCATAGGTGACGGCGCCGGTCTGGCGATCCTGGCCGTTATAGGTGCCGGTAAAGCCGTTCTCGCAATACTGTTCCAACCCCTCATCGCAGCTCGGACAGCTGCGGCAGGAATCCACCATGCAACCGACGCCGACCAGATCGCCGACCCGGTAACGCGAGACATGGCCGCCGACGGCGCTGACGCGCCCGACAATTTCATGGCCCGGCACTACCGGGTAAATCGTATTGCTCCATTCGTTGCGAGCCTGATGCAGGTCCGAATGGCAGACACCGCAGAACAACACCTGAATTTGCACATCGTGGTCGCGCAGGGCGCGGGGTGGGTAATCGAAAGGCACCAGCGCAGACTTCGCATCATGCGCGGCATAGGCATGGGTAATGTTCATGGTCGCTCCAGTTATCAATGTAGGGGGGACAACGCTTGGCCGGCAGCGGAGTGCCGGTAAGATGCGGCCTGAATCAGACAGGGCGGCCGCCGAGGGAACATTGATGATAAAAGCGGTGAGTGCGGAGGGAAATGCCTGAAAATGTCGAAATCTTGCCCGTTTCTGTTTGATTGCAATGAAACGGGTCAGCGTGCGGGTCGCCTGAACGACGGCCCGCACGTTGGCGATATTACTTGTTCAACAGCGGTTTCAGGAAGCGCGCGGTGTGCGATTTTTCACACTCGGCCACGGTTTCCGGCGTGCCGGCGACCAGGATCTCGCCGCCGCCGCTGCCGCCTTCCGGCCCCAGATCGACGATCCAGTCGGCGGTCTTGATCACGTCCAGGTTATGCTCGATGACCACGATGGTATTGCCCTGATCGCGCAACTGATGCAGCACCGCCAACAGCTGTTGGATATCGGCGAAGTGCAGGCCGGTAGTCGGTTCGTCGAGAATATACAGCGTCTGGCCGGTGCCGCGTTTCGACAGCTCGCGCGCCAGCTTGACGCGCTGCGCCTCCCCGCCGGAGAGCGTGGTGGCCGACTGGCCGAGGCGGATGTAGGACAGGCCGACATCCATCAGGGTCTGCAGCTTGCGCGCCAGCGCCGGCACTGCGTCGAAGAAGTCACGCGCTTCTTCGATGGTCATCTCCAGCACTTCGTGGATGCTCTTGCCTTTGTACTTCACTTCGAGCGTTTCGCGGTTATAGCGTTTGCCCTTGCACTGGTCGCACGGCACGTAGATGTCCGGCAGGAAGTGCATTTCGACCTTGATCACCCCGTCGCCCTGGCAGGCTTCACAGCGCCCACCCTTGACGTTGAAGCTGAAGCGGCCCGGCGTATAACCGCGGCTGCGCGATTCCGGCACGCCGGCGAACAGCTCGCGCACCGGGGTGAAGATACCGGTGTAGGTGGCCGGGTTGGAGCGTGGCGTACGGCCGATCGGGCTCTGATCGATGTCGATCACCTTGTCGAAATGTTCCAGGCCGGTCACTTCGCGGAACGGCGCCGGCTCGGCGATGGTGGCGCCGTTAAGCTGGCGCTGGGCGATCGGGAACAGCGTATCGTTGATCAGCGTCGATTTGCCGGAGCCGGACACGCCGGTGATGCAGGTAAACAGACCGACCGGCAGCGTCAGCGTCACGTCCTTCAGGTTGTTGCCGCGCGCGCCGCTCAGCTTCAACACTTTGGTCGGATCGGCCGGCACACGCTGCGCGGGAATGGCGATCTCGCGCTTGCCGCTGAGGAACTGGCCGGTCAGCGATTCCGGCTGCGCCATGATGTCGTCGACGGTGCCTTCTGCCACCACCTGGCCGCCGTGCACGCCGGCGCCGGGGCCGATGTCGATCACGTGGTCGGCGGCGCGGATGGCGTCTTCGTCATGCTCCACCACGATCACCGTGTTGCCGAGGTTACGCAGGTGGATCAGCGTTTCCAGCAGGCGCTCGTTATCGCGCTGGTGCAGGCCGATCGACGGCTCATCCAGCACGTACATCACGCCCACCAGGCCGGCGCCGATCTGGCTGGCCAAACGAATACGCTGCGCTTCACCGCCGGAGAGCGTTTCCGCCGACCGGGACAACGACAGGTAGTTCAGGCCGACGTTCACCAGGAATTTCAGGCGATCGCCGATCTCTTTCAGCACTTTCTCGGCGATCTTGGCGCGCTGGCCGCTGAGCTTCATGTTCTGGAAGAAGGTCATCGCATGGCCGATGCTCAGATCGGAGATTTCCGGCAGCGTGGTGTCTTCGACGAACACGTTGCGCGCTTCTTCGCGCAGACGGGTGCCGTGACACGAGGCGCAAGGGCGGTTGCTGATGAACTTCGCCAGCTCTTCGCGCACCGCGCTGGATTCGGTCTCTTTATAGCGGCGCTCCATGTTGTGCAGCACGCCTTCGAACGGATGGCGGCGCACGGTGGTGTCACCGCGATCGTTGATGTATTTGAATTCGATCGACTCTTTGCCGGAGCCGCTCAGCACCGCCTTCTGTACGTCGGCGCTCAGGGTGTTGAACGGCGCTTCGACGTCGAACTTATAGTGCTCCGCCAGTGAACGCAGCATCTGGAAATAGTAGAAGTTGCGGCGATCCCAGCCGCGGATCGCGCCGCCGGCCAGCGATAGCTCGGGGTTTTGCACCACGCGATCCGGATCGAAGAACTGTTGCACGCCCAGGCCGTCGCAGGTCGGGCAGGCGCCGGCCGGGTTGTTGAAGGAAAACAGGCGCGGTTCCAGTTCGCGCATGCTGTAGCCGCAGATCGGGCAGGCGAAGTTGGCGGAGAACAGCAGCTCGTCCGCTTTTTCGTCGTCCATGTCCGCCACCACCGCGGTGCCGCCCGAGAGCTCCAGCGCGGTTTCGAACGATTCGGCCAGGCGCTGCGCCATGTCGTCGCGCACCTTGAAACGGTCGACCACCACTTCGATGGTGTGTTTTTTCTGCAGCTCCAGCTTCGGCGGATCGGACAGATCGCACACTTCACCGTCGATGCGCGCGCGGATATAGCCCTGAGCGGCCAGGTTTTCCAGCGTTTTGGTGTGTTCGCCCTTGCGATCTTTCACCACCGGCGCCAG
This sequence comes from Serratia sp. NGAS9, assembly GCF_009905295.1. NCBI lineage: Bacteria > Pseudomonadati > Pseudomonadota > Gammaproteobacteria > Enterobacterales > Yersiniaceae > Serratia > Serratia sp. NGAS9. The sequence goes on along the minus strand of NZ_CP047605.1, from coordinate 4,651,869 downwards.
CAGCATCAGGCGCTTGCCTTCCGGCTGGCTCAGCACGTTGTCGACCATCTGGCTGACGGTTTGCGCCGCCAGCGGCACATGGTGATCCGGGCAGCGCGGCTCGCCGACGCGGGCGAACAGCAGGCGCAGGTAGTCGTGGATCTCGGTGATGGTGCCGACCGTGGATCGCGGGTTGTGCGAGGTGGATTTCTGCTCGATGGAGATCGCCGGCGACAGACCTTCAATATGGTCGACGTCCGGCTTTTCCATCAGCGACAGGAACTGGCGCGCATAGGCGGAGAGTGATTCGACATAGCGCCGCTGCCCTTCGGCGTACAGCGTATCGAAAGCCAGCGAAGACTTGCCGGAACCGGACAGGCCGGTGACGACGATCAGTTTGTCACGCGGGATGATCAGGTTGATGTTTTTCAGATTATGGGTTCGAGCACCACGAACTTCGATATTGTCCATTTACACTTCCCGTCTTGATGATACACCGCGCCTGTCGCGATTTTTGCGGGGGATTTTGTGATGGATCTCGCAAAAAACCGGCACAGCCTGGTCGAAACGCATAATTATGACACAAAAAAACCTGAATGAATATCCAGTATGAGAATGCAACAAGGTCGATCGAAAAGACAATTCTGGAATGCAATTCGCACTTATCAACACGGGTGTGGTTTCGTACTCAGCGTGGTAAACTGACGCGTTTATACTGTGTAGAAATCAATCATCGGGAGAAGTGCTCATGGCCAGCAGAGGCGTAAACAAAGTAATTCTGGTCGGGAATCTGGGTCAGGATCCAGAAGTCCGTTACATGCCGAACGGCGGCGCAGTGGCCAACATTACCCTGGCGACCTCCGAAAGCTGGCGTGACAAGGCGACCGGCGAACAGAAAGAGAAGACCGAGTGGCACCGCGTCGTGCTGTTCGGCAAACTGGCCGAAGTGGCGGGCGAATACCTGCGTAAAGGCTCTCAGGTCTACATCGAAGGCTCCCTGCAGACGCGTAAATGGACCGATCAGTCCGGCGTGGAAAAATACACCACCGAAGTGGTGGTTAACGTTGGCGGTACCATGCAGATGCTGGGCGGCCGTCAGGGCGGCGGCGCACCGGCCGGTCAATCTGCCGGCGGCCAGGGCGGTTGGGGCCAGCCTCAGCAGCCACAGGGCGGCAACCAGTTCAGCGGCGGCCAGCAGCAGTCTCGCCCGGCGCAGAGCAGCGCTCCGGCGGCCAGCAGCAACGAACCGCCAATGGATTTTGACGACGATATCCCGTTCTAAGCCTGGCGACAGTGCTAAAAAAACCCCGCTCAGGCGGGGTTTTTTGTGGGCGCTCGCTGCCGATTTTCTGCGGCGGTGTCGCCAATCAGTAAATTGCTACCGGGTTGATGTTGACCTGCGTTGAACCGACATACAGCGGTTGCCCCAGCACGAACAGGAATTCCCAGGTTTTCGTGCGCACCAGTGGGCGGCTGTCGATCAGTTCCAGGTTATAGACGCCGCGCTTGGCCAGCAGGTATTGGTTGACCGGGAACTCTTCGTCATTTTTCGGGTTAGGGTACACTTCGGAGGCCCAGGTATCACCGCCAAAGGCCACGATGCCTTGGTCAGCCAGCCACTTCGCCGCTTCCATGCCGATACCCGGTTCGACCTCCAGGAATTTTTTATTGTCCTTACCAATCAGCTCCAGCCAACCGGTATTAAATAAAACAACGTCGCCTTTTCTTAAGCTAATGCCCTGCTTCTTAAGCACCGCTTGAATATCCGCAACGGAAAATTCGGTGCCGCCCGGAACGATGTCTTTATGATAATAAGCCGTCATATCGAGCACCACGCCGCGGGTGACCATGGGCGGCACTTTTTCCACGCCCAATTTTTTCACGCCATCAACGGTGACGAAGTCCGCCGCCTTATTGCCGTTATAATAAACGTTGTCGATGCCGATATGGCCTATACCGTTCAACTGGGTGCCGACGCCGGTCCAGGCATTCACCAATTCATCATTAAAGGTGAATTTATTTGGGCCAAGCGTTTTGCCGTCCTGCTGACCAGGCTGAATATTATATAAACGGAAGCTACGGTGGCGGAACGCCGGGAAATCTTTATCGACGGGAACCGCCAATGACAATGTCTTGCCCTGTTTTACCAGTTGCACGGACTGTAGTACCCCTTCCGGCGTGAGCAGGTTGGCGGCGCCGATTTCGTCTTTTGCACCGTAAACAGAAGGGTACCAGTCTGACGGCTGAGCGGCGGACTCTGCGGCCTGTGCAGGCACTGTGGCAAGCAAAGGCAGCAAGAGGGAGAGGCGATACAATGATTTCATCAGTGACTCATCCTTATAACGACGTAGTGCAGGGTGAATGAAAATGAACCGTCCGGACATAGGCGACGTCAGGCCGCCGAATAATAACCGGTGGAGAAAGAGGCTCATTTTTAGTACGCGGGTGTTTTAGCGTAATGCTTTATAAAGCGTGGCGAATAACCACCCGACGATGACTTCCTTATGCGGAAATAGATAACGCCGTGCGAGCGGCGTCATTGATATTATTTTTTCAGCTCTGCACTCATGGTGACGAAATTGCCCATGTAGGCGCTGGTGATTTTGTAGCCGCTTGCACCGGCCTCTTGCGCTTTTTTAGCGATAAGAGCTTCGGTGGAGTCCAGCGTTCTACCGGTTGCGGTAACGCTTTCTGCTGCGGCGTTAAACGACAACATGGAAAACAGAGCGAGTGAAATAACGGTGGTCATGGTTTTCATATCTTTATCCTGTGTTCGACAATTCGAAAAATAAGGGTGTCCGGTACGACACGATGGAGCGAAGGATAAAGGGGACGGTGAGGTGAATAAATAACAGAATCGTCAATAAACTATTCCGTTTTTGTACATAAACTGATTCGATTGTTGTCTTTCAAGCGGTATTGGTGGGGTATAGCGGGGGTGGTGAACGGGTATGTATCGACCTTCAGGCTTACACTCCGCGGCAAGCGAATAAATAAAAAGCCCCTTACGGGGCTTGGACGTTACGCCGAGAAACCGCCGTCGATGCTCAGGCTGGCGCCGGTGATGTAACCCGCCTGCGGGCCGGCGAGGTAGGCGACGAAGCTGGCGATCTCTTCATCTTTGCCGTAGCGGCCGATCGCCATCAGCTGCTTGAGTTGATCGGCGAATTCGCCGGCGTCCGGGTTCATCTCGGTGTCTACCGGGCCGGGCTGCACGTTATTGACGGTGATGCCGCGCGGGCCGAGATCGCGCGCCATGCCTTTGGTCAGGCCGATCAGTGCCGATTTGCTCATCGCATACACCGCCGCACCGCCGAACGGCACGCGCTCGGCGTTGGTGCTGCCGATGTGGATGATGCGCCCGCCGTCATTCATGTGGCGCGCCGCTTCCTGGCTGGCGACGAACACGCTGCGCACGTTGACCGCTAGCATGCGATCCAGATCGTCCAGCGCCAGCGCTTCGGTGCTGCCCAGTGTAAACACCCCGGCGTTGTTCACCAAAATATCCAGGTTGCCGAAGTGGCTGACGGCCTGACGCACCGCCTGCTGCAGCGCCGCCGCATCGGCGCTGTCGGCCCTGATGGCGAGGGCTTTGCCGCCGGCGGCGGTAACGGCGCTTGCCACCGCTTCGGCGCGATCGGCCGAGGCGGCGTAGGTAAAGGTGACCGCGGCCCCTTCACTCGCCAACCGTTTCACGATGGCGGCGCCGATGCCGCGTGAGCCGCCCTGGACGAATGCGACTTTGCCTTGCAGAGGATGTGCTGTGGTCATGTTATTTCTCCAAAGTGGGTGAGGGTAAGGCGTTATTCCCAGTATCGGTGAAATGTCCGGCGGCCACTGTTCACAAAGAGCTTTGCCTGCCCACAACGAGAAAAGCCCCTTGCGGGGCTTCTTTCTTCCGTCGGTTGGCTGTTCGACGATCAGTTGAAGATTTCTGCGGTGCCGTACAGTTTGTTCTGGCCACCGGCGGCGACGATGCGGTAGGAACTGGCGCCCGACGCGGCGGCTTTGCTGGCCAGTTCGCTTTCCAGCGCGCTCAGGTTGGTGGCGCCGCTAACGGAGACTACGCCGATTTTTTGGGCGTCTGCAGCGGGTTGGCTGGAAGGCAGGTCAGCGGCGAAGGTAGCGAAAGAAGCGGTAGCCAGCAGCGCAGCGGTAGCAAAAATTTTGACGTTTTTCATGATGTGTTCCTCAGAGTATTTGTTAGGTGAGAGCCCGTTGCCTCTCGATGTGTTAAATAATAGTGCACCGGGTGTGAATAAAAAATCGGAGAGTTTTGAGTATCTCTGTCAAATAAACTGATTGTTTTTCACCCGCTGGCGCGCGGTAAAAATCGCCACTACCCTTTACAGAGGATCTTTAACCGGAGAAGCGTAATGACGGTAAACGCGTTTATCGGCAGCTGGGCGCTGGTGTCGTCGGTGTTCAAAAACCAGAACGGCGAGCTGAATTACCCGCTGGGCGAGCAGGTGTTGGGGCGCATCCACTATGAGGCCAACGGCACGATGGCGGCGCAGCTGTATAGCGCCGTGCGGCCGCGTTTCGCCGCCGACGATTTGGCGCAGGGGTCTGAGCGGGAGATCCGCGCCGCCTTCATCAATATGATTTGCTACTTCGGCCACTATCAGGTGGAGGAAAGCGAACAGCGGGTGGTGCATCAGGTCGAAGGCTGTTCGTTCCCCAATTGGGTAGGCAGCCGTCAGGTGCGTTTTTACGCTTTCAGCGGCGATCGGCTGACGTTGCGCACGGTGCCCTTGCAGCTCGGCAACGGCGTGCAGGTTGGCGAACTGGTGTGGCAGCGGACAGAGGCTTCGTCATGATCATTGTTCATCATCTCAACCACTCGCGATCGCAGCGCATTCTGTGGTTTTTGGAAGAGCTGGGTGTGCCCTATCAGGTGCAACGCTACGAGCGCGATCCGCAGACCCTGCTGGCGCCGGCGGCGCTGAAAAAGATCCATCCGCTGGGCAAATCGCCGGTGATCGTCGACGGCGATCTGACGCTGGCGGAATCCGGTGCCATCATCGAATACTTGCAGGAAGCCTATGACGCGCAGGGCATGTTCATGCCGACCGGCTTCCACGCGCGCCAGCAGTATCGCTATTGGCTGCACTACGCCGAAGGATCGCTGATGCCGCTGTTGGTGATGAAGCTGGTGTTCAGCCGCCTTGGCCAGCCGCCGATCCCCTGGCTGCTGCGGCCGGTGGCCGGCGCGATCGGCAAGGGCGTGCAGCGCGAATACCTCGACAAACAGATCGCGCCGCACTGCGAATACCTCGAACAGCACCTGAACAAGGGCAGCTGGTTTGTCGGCAACGATTTCAGCGCGGCGGATATTCAGATGAGCTTTCCGCTGGAGGCGATGGCGGCGCGCGGCGCGTTGGACAATTGCCCGAAACTGCGCGGCTTCCTGCAGCGCATTCATGCCCGGCCCGCCTACCAGCGGGCATTGGAGCAGGGCGGCCCTTACAACCTGCTGAGTTAAGCGGATGGGCTATACTCGATGGGGTCATTCTTCATCGGAGGTAGCCCATGGCTACGCAAATCTTCGTTAACCTACCCGTACGCGATCTGCCCGCGTCGATGGCGTTTTTCACCCACCTGGGGTTCGCTTTCAACCCGCAATTTACCGACGATACCGCCGCGTGCATGGTGGTCAGCGACACGATTTACGTGATGCTGCTGACCCATGACAAATTCAGGATGTTTACCCCGAACCCGATCGGCGACGCCAAACAGGCCACCGAGGTGCTGGTGTGCCTGTCGCAACCCAGCCGGGCGGCGGTGGACGAACTGGTGCGCAAGGCGATCGCCGGCGGCGGCAACACTTATCATCAGCCACGCGACTACGGCATGATGTATGGCCATGGCTTTCAGGACCTGGACGGCCATATCTGGGAATTGATGTATATGGATCCCGCTGCGGTACAGGCGCAATAATCTCGCCGGGGCGTCCGTCGCCCCGGTTTTATCGTGCAGACGCCATTCCCGCCACTTTCTGCATAAATTGCCGCGATCTTTAGTTGATTAGACGCCATGGAAGGCAGGATAATCGTTTGCCTTGAATAAACCACCATAAATTACCCGTACCGCGCGCTGCGAGTTAAACGTTTGCCTTGGTGCGCATTGCCGTTGGCGATGCGACGGAAGGGCAAGGAAGCGGAACGTGACGTAAACGATTACGTGGCGATCGGGCGCGGGCGAGATGACAGGCCTGCTGTGACGGGCCGATTAATGAAACACAGGGGAAGTAACCTATGTCGAACTCTCAAGCGAACCACGCCGCAAAACCAACCGGCGGGCTTGATGGCTATTTTAAAATTTCCGCGCGCGGCAGCAGCGTGCGACAGGAAGTGGTGGCGGGGCTGACCACCTTCCTGGCGATGGTGTACTCGGTGATCGTGGTGCCGAGCATGCTGGGCAAAGCGGGCTTCCCGCCGGCGGCGGTGTTTGTCTCTACCTGCCTGGTGGCCGGGCTGGGCTCGCTGCTGATGGGGCTGTGGGCTAACCTGCCGATGGCCATCGGCTGTGCGATCTCATTGACCGCTTTCACCGCCTTCAGCCTGGTGCTGGGCCAGCACATCAGCATTCCGGTGGCGCTGGGCGCGGTGTTCGTGATGGGCGTGCTGTTTACCGTCATCTCGGTCACCGGCATCCGCGCCTGGATCCTGCGTAATCTGCCGATGGGCGTGGCGCACGGCACTGGCATCGGCATCGGTCTGTTCCTGCTGCTGATCGCCGCCAACGGCGTTGGCCTGGTGGTGAAAAACCCGCTGGATGGCCTGCCGGTGGCGCTCGGCGCCTTCACCTCTTTTCCGGTGGTGATGACGCTGGTCGGCCTGGCGGTGATCTTCGGCCTGGAGAAACTGCGCGTGCCCGGCGGCATTCTGCTGGTGATCATCGCCATTTCCATCATCGGCCTGATCGTTGACCCGGCGGTGAAATACCAGGGGCTGTTCGCCATGCCGAGCCTGGCGGACGCTGACGGCAAATCGTTGATCTTCAGCCTGGATATCATGGGCGCGTTGCAGCCGGTGGTGTTGCCGAGCGTGCTGGCGCTGGTGATGACTGCGGTGTTCGACGCCACCGGCACCATCCGCGCGGTGGCCGGGCAGGCCAACCTGCTGGATAAAGACGGGCAGATCATCAACGGCGGCAAGGCGCTGACCTCGGATTCCCTGAGCAGCATCTTCTCCGGCCTGGTGGGCGCCGCGCCCGCCGCGGTCTACATCGAGTCCGCTGCCGGCACCGCCGCGGGCGGCAAAACCGGCCTGACCGCCACCGTGGTCGGCATCCTGTTCCTGCTGATCCTGTTCCTGTCGCCGCTGGCCTATCTGGTGCCGGTCTACGCCACCGCGCCGGCGCTGATGTACGTCGGCCTGCTGATGCTGAGCAACGTCACCAAGCTGGACTTCAACGACTTCGTTGACGCGATGGCCGGCCTGCTGTGCGCGGTGTTCATCGTGCTGACCTGCAACATCGTGACCGGCATCATGCTGGGCTTCAGCTCGCTGGTCATCGGCCGCATCTTCTCCGGCGAATGGCGCAAGTTGAACATCGGCACCGTGCTGATCGCCGTGGCGCTGGTGGCGTTCTACGCCGGGGGCTGGGCGATTTAAGCCCCTTGGGTCTCCCTCGCCCGCCGGGCGGGGGAGCCTGTGACGGCAATTCCCTTCTTAAGATAAGTCTTCTTCTGCTCTGCACCGCGTTTTGAAAGGCACAACAAGCTTTAACGGCTGTAAAAAAAGTGATCTACTATCGGGACCAACGCAGGCCCTGAGCCGATGTCGTCTGAATCGTAGAGTCTAAGGAAAGCATGGAAATCTTTTTTACAATCCTCATTTTGATCCTGGTGGTCTCCCTGTCCGGGGTGGTGACGCGCATGTTGCCGTTCCAGGTGCCGCTGCCGCTGATGCAAATCGCCATCGGGGCCCTGTTGGCCTGGCCGCATTTCGGGCTGCACGTCGACTTTGATCCCGAACTGTTCCTGGTGCTGTTCATCCCGCCGCTGCTGTTCGCCGACGGCTGGAAAACGCCGACGCGCGAGTTCCTGCATCACGGGCGTGAAATTCTCGGCCTGGCGCTGGTGCTGGTGCTGATCACCGTGGTCGGCGTCGGTTATCTGATCTACGCCATGGTGCCGGGCATTCCGCTGGTGGCGGCCTTCGCGCTGGCGGCGGTGCTGTCGCCGACCGATGCCGTGGCGCTGTCCGGCATCGTCGGCAAAGGGCGGATTCCCAAGCCGATCATGGGCGTGCTCGAGGGCGAGGCGCTGATGAACGACGCGTCCGGCCTGGTATCGCTCAAGTTCGCCATCGCGGTGGCGATGGGCACCATGGTGTTCACCGTGGGCGGCGCGACCCTTGAATTCCTCAAAGTGGCGATCGGCGGCCTGTTGGCCGGCGTGGCGGTCACCTGGACCTACAGTAAATCGCTGCGGGTGATGAGCCGCTGGAGCGGCGACGATCCGGCGACCCAGATCGTGTTCCTGCTGCTGCTGCCGTTCGCTTCTTACCTGATTGCCGAACACATCGGCGTCTCCGGCATCCTGGCGGCGGTGGCGGCGGGGATGACCATCAGCCAATCCGGCGTGATCCGCAACGCGCCGCTGGCGATGCGTCTGCGCGCCAACAGCGTATGGGCGATGCTGGAGTTCGTGTTCAACGGCATGGTGTTCATCATGCTGGGCCTGCAGCTGCCGGGCATTCTTGAAACCTCCATCCTGCAGGCGGAGCTGGATCCGACCATCCAGACCTGGTATCTGTTCGCCGACGTGGCTACCATCTACGCCGCACTGCTGGTGCTGCGTTTCACCTGGCTGTGGGTGATGAAGAAGGCCAGTAACCGCTTTATGAAAAAGCGTCCGCTGCAGTTCGGCGATTACAGCACGCGTGAGCTGTGGGTGGCGTCGTTCGCCGGGGTGCGCGGGGCGATTACCCTGGCCGGCGTGCTGTCGATACCGCTGTTGCTGAGTGACGGCACCGCCTTCCCGGCGCGCTATCAGCTGGTGTTTATCGCCGCCGGGGTGATCCTGCTGTCGCTGATTGTCGGCGTGCTGGCGTTGCCGCTGCTGCTGCGCGGCGTGCAGGTGGCCGACAAGAGCGCCAGCAAGCACGAAGAGCGCATGGCGATCGCCATGGCGGCCGAGGTGGCGATCGAGAGCGTGAATAAAATGGAAGAGCGCCTGGTTGCCGATACCGAAGAGAACCTCGATCCGCAGGTGTTGAAAGAGGTCAGCTCGCGGGTAACGGGCATGCTGCGGCGGCGCATCGCGTCGAAAGACGATATCGAGAATGCGCTGGCGATGGAAAACCTCGAGCGGCGTTTCCGCCTGACGGCGCTGCGCGCCGAGCGCGGCGAGCTGTACCACCTGCGCGCCACGCAGAAAATCAGCAACGAGACGCTGCAAAAACTGCTGCACGATCTCGACCTGCTCGAAGCGCTGTTGATCGAACGCGAAGGGTAAACCCCAGAAGAGGAATAAACGTTTTTCCTCTTTATTTCTGTCCTGAAGGGCCGCCTGTGCGGCCCTTGTTTTTTGGCTACTTGAGCGGCGGCCAATAGTCGCGGCAGCAGGCGATCCAGGCCTGCGCGCTGTGCGACAGGTAGCTGCCCTGACGCCAGATCAGGCCGATTTTCCACTCCATGCGCGGCTCCAGCGGCAGCCAGACCAGGTTTTCCTTGTCCAGCCAGCGGCAAACCGGCTCCGGCAGCATGGCGATGCCCACGCCGGCCTGCACCATCGAGGCGAGGAAGTCCCATTGGCCGCTGCGCACCGCGATTTGCGGTTCAAAACCGGCCTGGCGAAACGCCTTCATCAGCATCTTGTAAAGCGCAAAGTCTTCGTTATAAATCAGGATCGGGCTGTCGGCCAATTCGGCGATATTGATGCGGGTGCGGTTGAGCCACTGCGGCGTGCGCGGCGCCACTACGCACATCGGATGGCCCAGCAGCGGCAGAAAGGTCAGCTGCTGTTCCGAATCGAAGGGCAACACCGTCATCGCCAGATCCAGTTCGCCGGACATCACTGCCTGTTCGACCGACAGCCCGCCCAGCTCGGAAATCTTCAATTCGATACCGGGGTAGGTTTGGCGAAAGCGGCGGATCAGATCGGCGATCTGCCTGCCCACCATTGGCGGAATGCCCAGCCGCAGCACGCCCTTTTTCACCGAGCTGATGTCTTCCAGCTCCGCCTCCAGTTGCCGGAATTCGTCGAGGATCGTCAGGCCACGCTGATACACCGCCTGGCCGCTGTCGGTCAGGCGCAGCTTGCGGCCTTCGCGGATCAGCAGCGTGCATTCCAGCTCCTCCTCCAGATGCCGCAGCATTTTGCTGATGGTGGGCTGGGTGACGAACAGTTTTTCCGCGGCGCGGGTGAAGCTTTGCTGGCGCACCACTTCAACGAAGTAGCGCAGGGTGCGGACATCCACGTTAGGGTTCTCCTTGGGGACGCTACCGGCGGGAAACTATTCCCGGACGGCATGATGTCGATAATTTTAATTCATTTCAGGCGTGGTTTCCCGGCTGCGTATACTGTAGGCCGTTAATTTATTGTTTGAGGTCATCTTTCATGTCTCTGGCGTTACGCCGCGTTGCCCCCTCCCTGCTGACCCGCTTGCAGGTGCCGATTCAGGTGGCGTTGTATGCGGCGCTGTTCCTGATCGCCGATCGTCTGGTGCAACAATTCCACCTGCCGCTCCCCGCCAATATCGTCGGCATGTTGATGCTGCTGGCGCTAATACTGCTGCGCATTCTGCCGCTGAGCTGGGTTAAGGCCGGCTCCCGCTGGCTGCTGGCGGAAATGCTGCTGTTTTTCGTGCCGGCGGTGGTGGCGGTGGTCAACTATGCCCAGCTGTTGATGGTCGAGGGCTGGAAGATCTTTTTGGTGATCGCGGTCAGCACCATGCTGACGTTGGGCGCCACCGGGCTGGTGGTGGACAGGGTGTATCGGCTGGAGATTTGGCTGCAGCGTCGGAAGCAGCGTCATGAATGATTTTATCCTTAGCTTGGCCTGTTTTCTGGCGACGCTGGCGCTGTACTTCGCCAACAAGAAGCTGTATCGCCGCCGGCGCACGCTGTTGCTGATGCCGCTGGTGCTGACGCCAATGATCCTGGTGCTGCTGCTGGTGGTCACCCACATCTCCTATCAGGACTATATTGGTGAAACTCACTGGCTGCTGTGGCTGCTGGGGCCGGCAACCATCGCTTTCGCGGTGCCGGTGTATGAGAACCTGCATATCATCCGCCGCCACTGGCTATCGCTGACCGCCGGCGTAACGACCGCGGTGCTGGTGGCGGTGTACAGCTCGGTGTGGCTGGCGCGCCTGCTGACGTTGCCGGAAGAGGTGCAGCGCAGCCTGGCGGTGCGGTCGATCACCACGCCGTTCGCGCTGGAGGCCGCCAAACAGATGGGCGGGCAGCCGGATCTGGTGGCGCTGTTCGTGGTGATCACCGGGGTGTTCGGCATGGCGGTGGGGGATATTTTGTTTTTGCGGCTGGCGGTGCGCAGCCGTCTGGCGAAGGGTGCCGGATTTGGCGCCTCGTCGCACGGTGCCGGCACCGCTCGCGCTTATGAGCTGGGGCCGCAGGAGGGCGTAGTGTCGAGTTTGGTGATGATGCTGGCCGGCATCATTACGGTCGTGGCCGCGCCATTGATCGGCCGGCTGATGTGGTAAGACCTCTCGGGGCGGGCTCTGCCGCCCCTTTTACGTTATCTGTCGTTGGGAACGGTGCCGTTGGTGGACGCCAGAAAAAACGAAGAAATTTTTCAGCATAATTTTTCTCATCGTTATAACAAAAAACGATAGATGCGCCGCAGGCAAAATCGCCGTCCATTTTAATTGGAAGTAAATTAATTAAAAAATAAATTATTATCATTAAAACAATAAAGTATAACTTATTGATATCGAGGGGCTCTTACCGTAAGTATTGTTGCACATTAACTGTGGTGAATAATACAAAATAATATTAATCTCTCCATAATTATATCGAGTTAATAAAAGCGGAATACGCTCGTCATCCCTGAGTAATATCGGGGAAATAAAATGATCATTTATCCCCTTTCGCACATTTCGCCAAAAAAAATATCCTCTCCTATACTTCACACCTCAGCAAATTGAGGCACAGGGGGAACCTCTGGATTAACCATTTCATTCTTTCTTAGTTGGGGGAGACCCAGCTTTTCTACGGTTTTTTATTCTGACTTGAACTGTCGGACGGCCAGGCTTTGCCTAAATCCGGACGGACCCTTTCATTAACGTAATGAAAACGTGCTAGAGAATATTATGAACAAACAAACTGATGTGAAGAGTGGGGAATTCCGTACGGGTGCTCATATTTCGTTGGAAAAAGTCGAACTGCATGAAATTACCACCGCTCAGCGCGAGCTTTGGCTGAGCGCCAGCATGTCTGAAGGCTTGCCATTCAATATGTGGGGATACGGCACGATACAAGGGCCGTTGCAGATAGCCCTGCTGCGCCAGGCGATAGACGCGATCATTGAAGAAACGCCGGCGATGCAGGCCCATTTCACCGAACAAGACGGCGAGCTTTATCAATACCGTGCGGCGCGCAGTCATGACCCGCTTTCCGTGCATGACTTCAGCAGCCAGGAATACCCTGAGCTGGCGGCGCAGCGCTGGATGCGGCAAGATGCCGATCGCGTGATCTCCGCGCTGGATCAGGACCTGTTCGGTTTTGCCTTACTGACGTTGGCGCCGGGCAACTATATCCTCTACCGACGTTTTCACCACATGCTGGTAGATGGCCGCAGCGCCGAAGAGTTTATGCGTCGTATCGCGCTGTATTACAACGCATTAGCTGAGAAAAAAAACATTCCTGAATTCAGCAATTGCAGTTTTACCCGGCTCTATGAACACGACCTGCAGTACCGCGATTCTTCCCGCTTCGCCACCGATAAACAGTTCTGGCAAGGCTATACGCTCGCCGCGCCTTATAGCCTGACGCGTCAGGAGAAACTCGTCCCTTATTCGTCCATGCAAATCAGCAATCACACATTAAAAATAAATGAGATAGCGGCGATTGATCGGGGGGCGGAAAAAGCCGGCGTACATCGCGCTCATATATTGGCGGCGGCTGTCGCATTATGTTTCCATAGTATTACTGGTCAGACCTTATTGAATTTCAGCCTGCCGGTGACCGGTACGCGAGAGCGAAACAGTATTGGTATGACTGCGAATGTGGTGCCACTGATTTTAGCCATTAACCCTGAAAGTCGTCTGGCTGATTTTGCACAACAGGTCGCTGCGGAAATAGCCAAAGTGGTTCGTCGGCAATTATATCGCGGTGAGGATATTCGTCGCGATCGCAGCACCATGAGTTCATCCTGGTTTGGTCCCGCCATCAATATCGTTTCCTTCGATCATGGCGATCCGTTTTGGGGATGTAAGACACGTTGGTACTACGGTGGCAACATCGCCGTCAGCGATATGCAAATTCTGTTTTACGAAGATCAGCAGGCGCAAGAGTTGGACGTCATGTTTGCCGATGCGCCGCATGCCCATTCATTAAGCCAGCTTGAGAGTTTACAACGGCGTTTCCAATTTATTCTGCGGCTCCTCTCTGAACAACCTGAAGGCAGCATTGCCCAGGTGATGCAACAGATCTCTGCGCAGCCTGAAGCGGACGTCAGCGGCAGTTTCTATGATCTCCGTCGACTGCCGCCGGCCGCCGGCTTCATCCGCTGGGATCGCCCTGCTGCTGAGCTGGTGCGCCTCGCGACGTCACTTGGCCATCCTGCGGGGAATTGCCCGCTGAAAATCCTGTTGGCCGACCGTGCGCTGGGCGTTGGGCACCTGGAAATGCTGCCTGACGCCGACAATGCGCCACCCGGTACGCTGCTCTGCGTCGACGATGCGGGTTGGAATATCGCCACGGCGGAAGGGGCGGTGCGGATCGGGGGCTGGTTCACCGCCGAAGGCGAGCTGACGGCGGGGGAAGCGCTGGCGCAGCTGCACGGTTTGACGGTGGGCGAGCCGTTACCGTTGCTTGATCCTTCGCAGGCGAAACGATTGGAGGAGCGACAGGCGGCCGGTGGGCATCATGCGGCCTTCTGGCAACCGCGATTGGCGCAGTTTGCCCCGGCGGCGTTCCCGGTGGCCTGGCAGCGCGAAGCCCGGCCGGCATGGCAGGCTACGGCCTGGCAACACGCGGGCAAGATCGAGGTTGAAGCGGTGTTGACCGGGCTGGCGCTGTATCTGGGATTGATGGGCGGCGAAAGTGATTTCCAACTTGGCTGGCTGAACGCGACGGACGACGTCATCGGCGAACCGGGCCAGGTTTGGACACTGCCGCTGCAGATCTCGCTGAATCCGACGCTGGGTTTCGCCGAGGCGCAGGTGCAGATGCGACGCGAATGGCAGCAGGCGCGCGCGCGTCGCGCCTACCATCCGGCATTGCTCGGCCTGGACACGCGTTCGCGCGCCTGGTCAACCGTCGTGACGCTATTGCGCCGCGACACCTCGCCGGGATTCGACGACAGTCAGGAGGGCGCAGCGGCGGTGAAACGCTCCGGCGCTCGGGCAGTGCTGCAAATCTGTGAAAGCAACGCCGCTTTCCGTTGGGTGTACGACAGCGCCGCGGTGGGGGACGAGCAGATGCTGCGTGCCGCGCAGCATCTGCTATTGCTGCTCCGGCAGGCCGCTGCGGCGCCGAATGCGCCGGTGCGAGGCGATCGTTTACTGAGCCAGGCGGAGCGAGAGCTATTGCTCAACGTGCGCAACCGCACGCACCGGGCTTTCCCGCAGGCGTCGAGCGTGTCGGCCCTGTTTGAAGCGCAGGCGCGGCGTACGCCGACGGTGCCGGCGCTGTCTCAGGGGGCGATGTCGCTGAGCTATGCGGAATTGAACGCGCGCGCCAACCGGCTGGCGCATTACCTGACGGCACGCGGCGTAGGGCCGGAAAGCCGCGTAGCGGTCTGCGCCGCGCGCAGCCCGGAGATGATCGTCGCACTGCTGGCGATCCTGAAAGCCGGCGGCGCCTATGTGCCGCTGGATCCGGCTTATCCCGCTGAGCGTCTGCACTATATCGTGCAGGACTGCGCGCCGGCGCTGCTGTTGGCGGATAGTACCGGCCGCGCCGCGCTGGGGGCGGTAGCAGCGCCGTTGTTGGCGCTGGAAGACGCGCTGCCAGAGCAGGATCACGACCTGCCGCCGCGCGCGCAGCCAGGCAGCCTGGCGTATGTGGTTTACACCTCGGGCTCGACCGGCAAACCGAAAGGGGTAATGGTGGAGCAGGCGCACCTGATCAACCTGATCATGTGGCACTGCGAAGCGACCGGTTTGCAGGCTGGCGAGCGAACGACCAGCATGGCCGGGTTGGGTTTTGACGCCAGCGTTTGGGAAATCTGGCCGACGTTGACGCAGGGGGCGACGCTGCTGCTGCCGCCGGCAGAGGCGGCGGGCAATGGCGAAGCGCTGCTGCAATGGTGGCGCGGCAGCGGTGTGCAGGTCGGGTTTATGGTGACGCCGCTGGCTGAGATCGCACTGATGGGCGAGATGCCTGCCGATCTGCGGATGCTGCTGATCGGCGGCGACAGCATTCGCCGCTGGCCGCTGCCGGCGCCGCCTGGCGTAACCATTGTGAATAACTATGGGCCGACGGAGACGACCGTGGTAGCGACTTCGGGCGAGCCGGCGGTCGGTACGGCGATGCCGTCTATCGGCCGGCCTATCGCCAACGGCCGGGCGTACTTGCTGGATGACGATGGCCAGCCGGTGCCGCTGGGCGCCGTGGGTGAACTGTATATCGGCGGCGCGCAGGTGGCGCGCGGTTACCTGAACCAGCCGGCGCTGACGGCGGAGCGTTTCCTGGCCGATCCTTTCGCGCCGGGCGGCCGCATGTACCGCACCGGCGATCTGGCGCGCTATATGCCGGATGGCAGCCTGGAGTATCTGGGCCGCAACGATCTGCAGGTAAAAATTCGCGGCTTCCGCATTGAATGCGGTGAAATCGAGTCGCAGCTGGCTATGCATGCCGCCGTGCGCGACGCGGTGGTGGATGCGCTCACGGATGGCGAAGGCGACAAACGTCTGGTGGCCTGGATCGTGCCGCAGCCGGAGGCGGAGCGTGAGGCGCTGGCGCAGACGTTGCGCCGGGCACTCGCTACAACGTTGCCGGATTATATGGTGCCGACGGCCTTTGTGTGGCTGGAGGCGCTGCCGCTGTCGCCGAACGGCAAACTGGATCGGCGCGCGTTGCCGGTACCGGCGCCGGACGCCGCCATGCGCGAAGCCTATGTCGAGCCACAGGGGGAAACCGAAACGCTGCTGGCTCAGATTTGGCAGGGGTTGCTGAGCGTTGAACGCGTGGGGCGTCACGACAACTTCTTCGAGTTGGGCGGCCATTCGCTGCTGGCGGTGAAGCTGATGGCGCAGCTGCGCCAGGCCGGGCTGTCGGCGAGCGTTCAGGCGCTGTTCTCCACGCCAACGCTGTCGGCTCTGGCGCAAACGCTGGTGTCGCAGCAGCGGATTCAGGTGCCGGAAAACGTGATTGCGCCGGGCTGCCGTGCAATCACGCCGCAGATGCTGCCGCTGGCCGATCTGACTCAGGCGGAGATCGATCAGATCGTCGACGGTGTGGAGGGAGGCATCGACAACGTACAGGATATCTACGCCCTTTCCCCGTTGCAGGAAGGGATCTTGTTCCACCACATGCTGGCGGAAGAGGGCGACCCCTACCTGCTGTCGGCACTGCTGCGTTTCGACAGCCGGGCGCGTTTCGATCGCTGGCTGGCGGCGATGCAGCAGGTGGTGGAGCGTCATGACATTTTGCGCACGGCCTTTGTCGGTGCGGGGCTGTCCGAACCGGTACAGGTCGTCTGGCGTCGGGCGCGTTTAGCGGTGATCGAGCTGGCGCTGGATCCGGCCGAGGGGCCGGTCGGCCGTCAGCTGGAAGCGCGCTTCGATCCCCGACGGATCCGGCAGGATCTGACGCGGGCACCGCTGCTGTATTACGTTATCGCCGAAGAGAGCGACGGCAGCTGGTACGTCTTGCAGCAGTGGCACCACCTGATTGGCGACCACTCGACGCTGGCGATGATGGGAGAAGAAGTCAACGCCATTCTGGCCGGGCGCGGCGATACGCTGGGCTGCGCGCAGCCGTTCCGCAATGCGGTGGCGCAAGCGCGTTTGGGGCTCAGCGAACAGGAACATGAGCGTTTCTTCCGCGGCATGCTGGCGGATATCGACGAACCGGTGCTGCCGTTCGGGCTCGGCAACGTACACGGCGACGGACAGTGCGCCAATACCGGCCGTCTGGCGCTGGCGCCTGCGCTGAATGCCGGCCTGCGTCGACAGGCGAAGCGATTGGGCGTCAGCCTGGCCAGCCTGTGTCATCTGGCCTGGGCGCAGGTGCTGGCGCGCACCAGCGGGCGTGATGCCGTGGTGTTCGGCACGGTGCTGCTGGGCCGCATGGAATCGGGCGAAGGCGCCGACCGGGCGCTGGGGCTATTCATCAATACGCTGCCGCTGCGGCTGGATATGGACGGGCGCAGCGTTGAGGCGTCGGTGCGGCAGGCGCATGCGCGCCTGAGCGGCTTGCTGGCGCATGAGCACGCCTCGCTGGCGTTGGCGCAGCGCTGCAGCGGCGTGAAAAGCGGTGCGCCGCTGTTCAGTGCGCTGCTGAACTACCGCCACAACGACGGGGAAGCCTTGGCACTGCCGGAAGGGGTCAGCCTGATCGGCGCGGACGAACGCACCAACTACCCGTTCGTGCTGTCGGTGGACGACGGCATGGATTCGCTGGCGTTGACGGCGCAGGTCATCGACCCCATTGAAGCCTCGCGGGTGTGCCGCTATATGCAACAGGCGTTGACCGCTCTGGTGAATGCGCTGGAACACACGCCGGAAATGCCGGTGCGTGAACTGTCGATTCTGCCGGACGACGAGTACGCCTTGCTGATCAATGGTTGGAACGCAACGGCACAGCCTTATCCGCAGGACGTTTGCCTGCATGGGCTATTTGAAGCGCAGGTGCGCCGCACGCCGGACGCCGTGGCGCTGGTTTGCGGCGACGCCGAACTGAGCTACGCCCAACTGAACGCGCAGGCCAATCGCCTGGCGCACGCGCTGATGCAGCGCGGCGTCGGGCCGGATTGCCGGGTGGCGGTGTGCGCCGAGCGCAGCCTGGCGATGGTGACGGCATTGTTCGGCATCCTCAAGGCCGGCGGCGCCTATGTGCCTCTGGATCCGGCTTATCCGGGCGAACGTCTGCAATATATCCTGCAGGACGCCGATCCGGTGCTGCTGCTGGCGGACGCCGCCGGCCGCGCGGCGCTGGGCGAACACGCGGTGCCGCTGCTGGCGCTGGATGAACCGTTGCCGGACGATCTGAACGCCGATAACCCGGCGCCGCGCGCGCAGCCCAATCATTTGGCCTACGTGATTTATACCTCCGGCTCGACCGGAAAACCGAAAGGCGCGATGAATGAGCATCGCGGCATCGTTAACCGCCTGATCTGGATGCAGCAGGCTTATGGGTTGACGCCGGCGGATACGGTGCTGCAGAAAACGCCGTTCGGCTTCGACGTCTCGGTGTGGGAATTCTTCTGGCCGTTGATGTATGGCGCGCGCCTGGTGATGGCGCGCCCGGAAGGCCACAAGGATCCGGAGTACCTGAGCCGCGCCATTGAACAGTATGGCGTGACAACGCTGCACTTTGTGCCGTCGATGCTGCAAAGCTTCCTGCTGTATGAAGGCGCGAGCCGCCGTTGTGGGCAGGTGGTGCGCGTCATGTGCAGCGGCGAGGCGCTGCCCGCCTCGCTGGTGGCGGAGTTCTACCGCCAGATGCCGCATGTCGAGTTGCATAACCTCTATGGTCCGACCGAAGCGGCGGTGGACGTGACCGCTTGGCACTGCACCCGCCAACCCGGGCTGGTGTCGGTGCCCATTGGGCGGCCGGTGGCCAATACGCGGATCTATCTGCTTGATGAACAAGGGCAGCCGGTGCCGCTGGGGGCGGTTGGCGAGCTGTATATCGGCGGCATCCAGGTAGCGCGCGGCTATTTCAACCGGCCTGAACTGACGGCGGAGCGCTTCCTGGCCGATCCGTTCGATGCCGGCCACGGCGGCCGCATGTACCGCACCGGCGACGTGGCCCGCTACCTGCCGGACGGCAATATCGAGTATCTGGGCCGCAACGATCAGCAGGTGAAGATCCGCGGTTTCCGTATCGAATGCGGCGAGATAGAGGCGGCGCTGGCCGCGCATCCGCAGGTGCGCGAAGCCGTGGTGGATGCGCGCGGCGGCGACGGCGGTGAGAAACGCCTGATCGCCTGGGTGGTGCCGCAGCCAGGTGCCGATGAGGCGTCGCTGGCGGAGGTGCTGCGCCGGCATTTGGCCGACAAACTGCCGGATTACATGGTGCCGGCCGCTTGCGTGCTGCTGGAGGCGCTGCCGCTGTCACCAAACGGCAAGCTCGATCGCCGCGCATTGCCCGACCCGTCGGGCGAGGCCTATCGTCGTGAAGCCTACGAGGCGCCGCTGGGGGACGTCGAGCAGCGTCTGGCTGCGCTGTGGGAAGAACTGCTGGGCGTGGATCAGGTTGGCCGCAACGACAGCTTCTTCGCCCTGGGCGGCCATTCGTTGTTGGCGGTGCGTTTGGCCAACCGCCTGCAGCAAAGCGGGTTGCCGCTGTCGCTGCAGGCGCTGTTCGCCAACCCGGTCCTGCAGGCGCTGGCGCGCCAGATCACGCAGGCGGAAAGCCTGCCGCCGATTCTGCCTGCGCCGCGCGATGCGGCCTTACCGCTGTCGTTCGCTCAGCAGCGCCTGTGGTTCCTGACCCAACTGGACGGCATGAGCGAAATTTACCACATGCCGCTGGCGCTGCGGTTGCGTGGGCCGCTGAATCTGGCCGCCTGGCAGAGCAGCCTCGACGCGCTTTATGCGCGCCACGACGCGTTGCGCACCGTCTTTATCAGCCGCGACGGCCAGCCGCAGGCGCTCATTTTGCCGATCGCCGGTTTGCCGCTGACAATCCACGATCTGCGCGGCGTCGCGGATGCGCAGGCGCGCGCCGCCATGCTGATACGGGAAGAGGCTGCGGCGCCCTTTGATCTGGCCGGGGGCCCGCTGTTGCGCGCCAGCCTTATCCGGCTGAGCGACGAGGAACAGCTGTTCGCGTTGACCTGCCACCACATCATTTCCGATGGTTGGTCGAACGGCATATTGCTGCGGGAGCTGGGTGCGTTGTATGGCGCGTTGTGTCGCGGCGAACCATCGCCGCTGCCGCCGCTGGCGTTGCAATACGCGGATTACGCCCACTGGCAGCGGCAATGGCTGCAGCCGGCGCGCTTGTCGAAGCAGGCCGATTATTGGCGCCAGACGTTGGGCGATGCGCCAGCGCTGTTGACGCTGCCGACCGACCGTCCGCGCCCGGCGGTGCAGTCATTCGCCGGGGATCGGGTGGCCGTCTCGCTCGATGCCGAACTGACTGCAGCGCTGAGGCAATTCAGCCTGCGTCAGGGATGCACGCTGTTCATCACGCTGTTGACGGCGTGGAGCGTCGTGCTGTCCCGTTTGTCGGGGCAGCGCGATCTGGTGATCGGCACGCCGGAGGCCAACCGTCGCCGGCTGGAAACGGAACCGATGATTGGCTTCTTCGTCAGCACCTTGGCGCTGCGCATCGATCTGTCCGACGATCCGGATTTGTCGACGTTGGCGCTGCGCGTGCGCGATACGCTGCTGGCGGCGCGCGATCATGGCGATCTGCCTTTCGAGCAGGTGGTTGAACAGGTGAACCCGCCGCGTCATCGTGGCCATACTCCGTTGTTCCAGGTGATGCTGAGCTGGCAGGACGGTTCGGTGCACGACATCGGCCTGCCGGGGCTGCAGGCGGAAGCGATCGATGCCGGCTATGCCGCGGCGAAATATGACATGACGCTGGATCTGACCGAGATCGGCGAAGAGATCGCCGGTTCGCTGTATTACGCCACGGCGCTGTTCGATCGTGAAACCGCCGAGCGCTACGGGATCTATCTGCGCCAGGTGTTGCAGAGCATCGCGTTGGCGGCGCCGCAGCCGGTTTCGCAGCTTGCGCTGTTGCCGCAGAACGAACGGCAGCGGTTGTTGCATGGCTGGAACCGGACGCCGGACGAACCGCAGGCGGATCTCTGCCCGCACCATCACCTGGAGCGGCTGGCGCTGCGCACGCCAGAGGCGATCGCCGCGGTGTGCGGAGAAGAACGCCTCAGCTATCGGGCGCTCAATGAACGAGCCAACGCGTTGGCGCAGGTGTTGATCGCGCGCGGCGTCGGGCCCGATCGTCTGGTGGCGCTGTGTGCGGAGCGCAGCACGCCGATGCTGGTCGGGTTGCTGGCGATCCTGAAAGCGGGCGGCGCCTATGTGCCGCTCGATCCGGCTTATACCGGCGAACGTCTGGAGTACATTTTACACGATGCCCGGCCGGTGTTGCTGCTGGCCGACGCCGCAGGGCGTTCGGCGCTGAGCGGGGCTGATGTGCCGACGATGGCGCTGGAGGAAGACTGGGGCACCGAGGCCGCCAATCCGCAGGTTGCGGGGCTGACGGCGGCCAATCTGGCCTATGTGATCTATACCTCCGGATCGACCGGTAAGCCGAAAGGCGTGATGGTGGAACACCGTCAGGTTGAGCGCCTGTTTACCGCGACCGACGCCGGTTTCGGCTTTGACGCCGGGGATGTCTGGTGTCTGTTCCACTCGTTCGCCTTCGATTTCTCGGTATGGGAAATCTGGGGCGCGTGGCGCCACGGCGGCCGGTTGGTGATCGTGCCGCAGGAAACGGCGCGCTCCGCCCCCGCGTTCTATCAGCTAGTTTGTCACCAGGGCGTGACGGTGCTGAATCAGACGCCAAGCGCCTTTAAAGCGTTCATTCAGGCTCAGGACGACACGCCGCATCGGCTGCGCTACATCGTCTTCGGCGGCGAAATGCTGAATCCGGCCGATCTGGCGCCGTGGTATGCCCGTAATCGGCCGGACGCGCCGCGGTTAATCAATATGTACGGCATAACGGAAACGACGGTGCACGTCACCTACCGGGAAATGTCTCCGGCGGACATCACCGGCAGCGGCAGCCCGATCGGCCGGCGCATCCCGGATCTGCGCCTGTATCTGCTTGACGAACACGGTCAGCCGGTGGCGCAGGGCGCAGTGGGTGAGCTGTATGTCGGCGGGCTGGGCGTGGCGCGCGGCTACCTGAATCGGCCGGAGCTGAATGCGCAACGTTTCCTCGACGATCCTTTCGTGGCGGGAGAACGGATGTATCGCGCCGGCGATCTGGCGCGCTATCTGCCGAACGGTGAGCTGGAGTACCTGGGGCGCAACGATCAGCAGGTGAAAATTCGTGGTTTCCGCATTGAGTGCGGTGAGGTGGAGGCGGCGCTGCTGGACCATCCTGAGGTCCGCAGCGTGGCGGTTGACGCCTGGCAGGACAACGGCGGCGACAAACGTTTGGTGGCCTGGGCGGTGCCGGGCGAAGGGGGAGATCGGGAAACGCTGGCGCTGCGGCTGCGCCAGCATCTGGCCGGCCGTCTGCCGGACTATATGGTGCCGACGGCCTTTGTGTGGCTGGACGCGTTGCCGCTGACCACCAACGGCAAACTGGACAAACGCGCGCTGCCGGCGCCTGAGCTGGGGGCCGCCGCGCGCGCCGTTTATGAAGCGCCGGCCAATGAACGAGAACGCCTGCTGGCGTCCATCTGGCGTCAGTTGCTGAATGTTGAACGCGTCGGTCGTCATGATGATTTCTTTGCTCTGGGCGGACATTCGCTGCTGGCGGTACAGTTGGCCAATCGGGTACAGCAGGCCGGCTGGCGGCTGCCGCTGTCGGCGCTGTTCGCTGCGCCGGTGTTGCAGGCGCTGGCGCAGTGGCTGGAACGGGAGGGGGCGGCGCAGCCGACGGCCATCGTGCCGACCCCACGTCACGACGCATTGCCGTTGTCGTTTGCCCAGCAGCGGCTGTGGTTCCTGAGCCAAATGGGCGGGATCGGCGAGACTTACCATATCCCGCTGGCGTTGCGCCTTGACGGTGACCTGGATGCGCCGGCGTTCCAACGCAGCCTCGACGCGCTGTATGCCCGCCACGAAGCCTTGCGCAGCGTGTTTGTTTGCCAGGATGGGCAACCTCAGGTGCGGATCTTGCCGGAGGCGGCCATGCCGCTGGCGCATCACGACTTGCGCGGCGAGCGTCATGCGGAGCAACGTTTGCACGCGCTAGCCGAAACGGCGATGAAAGCGCCGTTCGATCTGGAAAGGGGGCCGCTGGTGCGGGCTTGTTTGCTGCAAGTGAGCGAGCGGCGGCATCTGTTCCTGCTGACCTGCCACCATATCGTTTCCGACGGCTGGTCTACCGGGATCCTGATGCGGGAGTTGAGCGCATTGTATGGCGCCTTCCAACGCGGTGAACCGTCTCCGCTGCCGCCGCTGGCGGTGCACTATGTCGATTATGCCGTTTGGCAGCGCCAGTGGCTGACGCAGGAACGGTTGGCCGAGCAGGCGGCGTTCTGGCGCCAGACGCTGGGCGATGCGCCGGCGCTGCTGACGCTGCCGACCGATCGGCCGCGTCCGGCGATGCAGTCGTTCGCCGGCGGCGAGGTGCCTCTGGTTATCGACGCGGCGCTCACCGACGCGCTGCGGCGGTTGAGCCGCCAATACGGCGGCACGCTGTTCATGACGGTGCTGGCCGCCTGGAGTTTGGTGTTGTCCCGCATGGCCGGCCAACCGCAGGTGGTGATTGGCACCCCGGAGGCCAACCGCAGCAGGCTGGAAATCGAACCGCTGGCCGGCTTCTTCGTTAGCACGCTGGCGATGCATGTCGATCTGCGCGGTGAGCCGACGCTGAAAATCTTGCTCGAACGCGTGCGCGAGACGGTATTGGCGGCGCGGGAAAACGGCGATCTGCCGTTTGAACAGGTGGTGGAGGTGGTCAATCCGCCGCGCCAGCTGGACGCGACGCCGCTGTTCCAGGTGATGCTGGCCTGGCAGGACGGCTCGGTGCGCGATATCGCATTGCCGGGCCTGCAAACGACGGATGCCGGGCTGAGCTATGACGTCGCGAAATTCGACATGACGCTCGAGTTGGCGGAAAGCGGCAGCGGCATTGTCGGCTCGTTGAACTACGCCAGCGCCTTGTTCGATCGCGACACGGCGGTGCGCTACGGCGCGTATCTGCAGCAGGCGCTGCGAGCGATGGCGGCGGATCTTGACCAGCCGGCGGCGCGCGTCGATCTGCTGCCTGCGGCCGAACGCCAGCTGCTGCTGCACGAGTGGAACCGCACCGAGCGGGCGTATCCGGCGCAGGCGTGCGTGCATCAACTGTTCGACGAGCAGGCGCGGCGCACGCCGCAGGCGACGGCGTTGGTCGATGGCGAGCAGCTTATCTGCTACGCGCAGTTGGCGGAGCACGCCAATCGGCTGGCCTGGCGCCTGATTAAGGCGGGCGTGGAGCCCGGCCAGCGCGTGGCGATCCGGTTTGAGCGCAGCGCTGCCCTGGTGATCGCCCAATTGGCGACCCTTAAGGCCGGTGCTGCCTATGTGCCGGTTGATCCGCAGCTGCCGGCCGGCCGCCAGAACTGGATCATCGCCGACAGCGGTGCAGTACTGTTGCTGAACGGCGGCGAGGACGACGCGCAGATCGGCGTCGGCGTCGCTCGTCTGCCTCAAAGCGATGACGCGGACCTGCCGTCCGATGCGCCGATATTGGCGAGCAACAGTCTGGATCTGGCCTACATCATGTACACCTCCGGCTCAACCGGTAAGCCGAAAGGCGTGATGGTGCCGCATCAGGGGATCAACCGACTGGTGATCAATAACGGTTATGCGGAGTTCAGCGACTCGGATCGTATCGCTTTCGCCATCAACCCGGCGTTCGATCCGGCGACGCTGGAAGTTTGGGGAGCCTTGCTGAACGGCGCCGCGCTGGTGGTAGTACCGCCGGCGGTCTTGCTGGACGCCTCGGCGTTCGCCGATTTGCTGACGCGCCAGGCGATTACGGTGCTGGTGCTGCCAACCTCGCTGTTCAATCAGCATGCGCATAGCATTCCCGCGACGTTAGCGGGGCTGAAATACCTGATCAGCGGCGGCGAAGCGGCGGATCCTCATGCCTATACCCGGGTGCTGAAGGAGGGGGGCCGGGTGCAGCTGATCAACGGATACGGCCCGACGGAAGCCACCACTGCCGCTACCTCGGCGCACATCACCGTGGCGGCGGGGCGGCACCGTTTGCCGATTGGCCGGCCGATCGGTAATACGCGGGTGTATCTGCTGGACGAACATCGCCAGCCGGTGCCGCTGGGCGCGATCGGCGAGCTGTATATCGGCGGCGTGGGCGTGGCGCTGGGTTACCTGAATCGCGAAGACCTCACGGCCGAGCGTTTCCTGGCGGATCCGTTTAACGAGGGAGGCCGCATGTATCGCACCGGCGATTTAGCGCGCTATCTGCCGGACGGCAACCTCGATTACTGCGGACGCAACGATCAGCAGGTGAAGATCCGCGGCTTCCGCATCGAGTGCAGCGAGATTGAAGTCCTGCTGGAAACGCACCCGGCGGTGCGCGAAGCGGTGGTTGACGTGCGCGGTGCGCATCCTGCGTTGATCGCCTGGATCGTGCCGCAAGCCGAGGCCGAGGGCCGCGATCTGACCGACGAGCTGCGGCGGCATTTGGCGGCGCAGCTGCCGGACTACATGGTGCCGGCGGCCTGTCTGATGCTTGCCGACTTGCCGTTGACCCCGAATGGTAAAGTGGATCGCCGCGCGTTGCCGACGCCACAGGCCGGCGATTTTGCGCGCGTGGGCCATGAAGCGCCTCAGGGCGACACGGAAACCCTGTTGGCGGCGATCTGGGGCGAATTGCTCGGTCTGCCGAATGTCGCCCGACATGACAATTTCTTCGAGTTGGGCGGGCATTCGCTGCTGGCGGTGAAACTGATCGCGGAGCTGCGTCGCTGCGGCCTGACGGCGAACGTGCAAACGCTGTTTACCGCCCCGACGCTGGCCTCGCTGGCGGAGGCGCTGGAGGCGCGCTGCGAAATCGAGATCCCCGAGAACCTGCTGCGGCCGGATAGCGCGCGCATCACGCCTGAGTTGCTGCCGCTGGCCTCGCTGAACCAGGTTGAGATCGACAGCATCGTGGCGCGCGTGCCGGGCGGGGTGGCCAACGTGCAGGATATCTATGCGTTGTCGCCGTTGCAGGAGGGGATTCTGTTCCACCACCTGTTGGCGGAACGGGGCGATCCGTACCTGCTGTCTACGCTGTTGCGCTTTGAGAACCGCGAGCGTCTGGATCGTTGGCGGGCCGCGATGCAACAGGTGATCGATCGCCACGATATTCTGCGCACGGCGTTCATCAGTGAGGCGATCCGCGAGCCGGTACAGGTCGTTTGGCGCGCCGCCGCGCTGCCGTGGACTGAGCTGACGCTCGATCCGGCGCAGGAGGCGATTGGCGATCAACTGCTGGCGCGCTTCGATCCGCAGCATGCGCGTCTGGATCTCAGCCGTGCGCCGCTGCTGAACGTCGTGGTGGCGCAAGATAGCGATGGCAGTTGGTGGATGCTGCAGCAATGGCATCATTTGGTGGGGGATCATTCCACGGCGGCATTGATCGAAGAAGAGATCGCCGCGATCCTCGCCGGCAAAGGCGCCGAGCTGGGCGCCGCGCCGCCGTTCCGCAATGCGGTGGCGCAGGCGCGTTTGAGCGTCAGCGCGCAAGAACATGAAACCTTCTTCCGCGCCATGCTGGCGGACATCGAAGAGCCGGTGCTGCCGTTCGGGCTCGGCAACGTGCGCGGCGATGGCAAGGGCGTCACCACGGCGCACCAGCCTATCGACAAGGCGCTGAACGAACGTCTGCGGCATCAGGCCAAACGGTTGGGCGTGAGCCTGGCCAGCCTGTGCCATTTGGCCTGGGCGCAGGTCTTGGCCCGCACCAGCGGCCACGACCGCGTGGTGTTCGGTACCGTGCTGCTGGGACGCATGCAGGCGGGGGAAGGCGCCGAGCGAGCGATGGGGCTGTTTATCAATACCTTGCCGCTGCGCCTCGACATCGGCGATGACGATGTGGCGACGGCGGCGCGCCAGGCCCACGCGCGGCTGAGCGGGTTGCTGCAGCATGAGCACGCGCCGCTGGCGCTGGCGCAGCGCTGCAGCGGCGTGGCGGCGGGGATGCCGCTGTTCAGCGCGTTGCTCAACTATCGCCACAACAACGGCAGCGAGCTGGTGTTGCCGGAAGGCATGACGCTGTTGAGCGCGCAGGAGCGCACCAACTATCCGTTCGTCCTGTCGGTGGAAGACGGCGGCGACTCTCTGGGGCTGACGGCGCAGGTCAGCGAACCGGTGCCGGCGGCGAGGATCTGCGGCTATATGCAACAGGCGCTGGCCTCATTGGCGCAGGCGTTGGAAAGCCAGCCGACCCTGCCGGCGAGCGAGCTGGAGATCCTGCCGCCGTCTGAGCGCCGGCTGCTGCTGGAGGAATGGAATCAGACGACGGCGCCTTATCCGGCAGAGCTTTGCGTGCATCAGCTGTTTGAACGCCAGGCGCAGCGTACGCCGCAGGCTGTCGCGATCGTGCAAGGCGACCGTCGGATCGGCTATGCGGCGTTGAATGCCCAGGCTAACCGGCTGGCGCATGCTCTGATCGCCCACGGCATTCAACCGGGCGAGCGCGTGGCGACGCGTCTGACGCGCAGCATCGATCTGGTGGCAACGCAGCTGGCGATCTTCAAGGCCGGCGCGGTGTATGTACCTATCGACCCGCAGCTGCCGGCGGCGCGTCAGCAGTGGATCCTGGAGGACAGCGGCGCGCGCCTTATCGTCGGTGAAGCGACGGACGGGGATACCTTGCCGCTGCTGCGGCCGGCAATCTCCGGCGGTGACGAGAACGACCCGGCGCTGTCGCTGTCGAGCGCTGAGGTGGCATACATCATGTACACGTCCGGCTCCACAGGGCTGCCTAAAGGTGTGATGACGCCGCACCAGGGCATCACTCGGTTGGTGATCAACAACCGTTATGCGGCGTTCGATGCGACCGAACGGGTGGCTTATGCCGCTAACCCGGCCTTCGACGCCGCGACGATGGAGGTGTGGGCGGCGCTGTTGAACGGCGGCGAACTGGTGGTGATCCCGGCGGAAACCGTGATGGATGCGGCGCGCTTGAGCGCCGCATTGACGCAGCATCGCGTGACGACGCTGTTCCTGACGACCGCGTTGTTCAATCAGTATGTGTACAGCATGGGCGCGACGCTCGCCCAGCTGCGCTATCTGATCTGCGGTGGGGAAAAGGAGGAGCCGAGCGCCTTCGAACGCCTGCTGCAGGAAGCGGGGCCGGTACAGCTGATCCATGCCTATGGGCCGACGGAAGCGACGACCTTCGCCACGACGGCGGCGATTGCCGAGGTGCAAGGCGCCATGCGTTTGCCGATCGGTAAACCGATCGGCAACACCCGCGCCTATGTGCTGGATGCGCGCGGCCGACCGGCGCCGCTGGGCGTGATTGGCGAGCTGTATATCGGCGGCGTCGGCGTGGCGCTGGGGTACCTCAACCGGCCGGAACTGACCGCGGAACGTTTCCTGAACGATCCGTTTAACCCGGGCGGGCGCATGTATCGTACCGGCGATCTGGTGCGTTACCGGGCGGACGGCAACCTCGAGTATCAGCGACGCAACGATCGTCAGATGAAAATTCGCGGCTTCCGTATCGAGATGGGAGAGATAGAGGCGCGCCTGGCGGCGCACCCGGCGGTGAACGAAGCGGTGGTCGATGCCTGCTGCGTCGGTGCGGATACGCGGTTGATCGCCTGGATCAGCGTGCGTGAGAATGTGGCGAGCGACGGGTTGGCCGGTGAGCTGCGTCAGCACCTGGCGGCGCAGCTGCCGGACTATATGCTACCTGCGGCCTTTGTCTGGCTGGCGGCGATGCCGCTGACGCCAAACGGCAAGATTGATCGGCGGGCTCTGCCGGCGCCGGAGATGGCCGCCGCCGCAGGCGAAGCCTACGAAGCGCCGCGCGGCGATACCGAGACGCTGTTGGCGCAGGCGTGGGCGGAGTTGCTGGGGCTGCCGCAGATCGGCAGACACGACAACTTCTTCGAACTGGGCGGCCATTCGCTGCTGGCGGTCCGTCAGGCCAGCCTGGCGCAGCAGTGGGGGATCGCACTGCAGGTGCAGGCGATCTTTGACCACCCGGTGCTGGCGGATCTGGCGGCGCATGTCGAGCAGCGCACGGGCGGACAGCCGCTCAGGGCATTGCCGGCGCGCCGCAGCGGCCAGCGCCCGCCGGTCTTCTTCATGCCGACCGGTTATGGCGATCACTCCTATGTTTATGAGATAGCCAAAGAGATCGATGCGGACTTCCCGATTTATGCCGTGCCGTGGCCAGAGATGACCGACGCGCCGCCGGCAACGATGGAGGCGATGGCGGAGATCGTTGCCGGCGTTATCCGGCAGGCGCAAGCCAGCGGGCCGTATCACCTGTTCGGTTACTCTTCGGGCGGGATCTTGACCTACATGGTGGCGGAACGGCTGCAGGCGGAGGGGGAAGAGGTGGCGCTGGTGGGCCTGCTCGACACCATGCGGCCGCAGCAGGCGATGCGCGATGCGACACAGCTATTCCTCAGTTGGCTGGAGGTGGAACATCCGACGCTGGAGGCGCCGCTGTTCTCCCGCCTGCAGCCGCTGTCGGTGGAGGAGGCGTTGGCCGTGCTGCACGGCCAGGGCATCAGCACTTTCCTCGACGATCCGCTGAAGGAAGCCGCGTTATGGCGCAAGCGTTATCACTATGCGACCCTGGTCGGCGCCAGCGTCATCCGGCCGCTCGGCCTTAATCTGCACCTGTTTAAAGCGGTGGAGGAGATGCCCGGCTTGCTGAACGACGATCTGGAAGCCTACTGGCAGCGCATCAAGCCGGCGGGTTACAACCGCCGCGACGGCTCGGCACTCGGCTGGGAGGGGCATTTGCCGGCGTCGGCGGTGACGGTCAACCTGGTTGATGGCGATCATGTCACCATGATGTCGGAAGCCGTGAACCGGCGCGGCTTAGGGGAGCGCATCAGCGCCGTGCTGAATTCGCTCGTCCGACGCTGACCGCGTTGCTTGTCAATGAAGCCCTCGCAGGAGGGCTTTTTTTTACCCGTTGGCGGCTGTTTTGACGAGTTCCACCACCAGCGGTGAAAGCTCGCCGCGCAGCGCGGCGCGTTCCGACTGGAACAGCGTGGCGACGTAAAAACGCCGGCCCGGCAGTTCGATGGCGCGCACGTCGCCTTCGCTGTCGTGGCCGCTGATGATCAGCGGGAAGCGCTCAAGATCGGCGACGAATTCCGGATTCACGCCAAAGTTGCAGTGATAGCCTTCATGGGTGTTCAGGCTGCCGTAGGCCTGTGCGACGCGGGTGTCGGGCTGAAAAACGATGTCGCCGGTTTTTTCCACCAGCGAGCAACTCAGCGGGGCGATCACCAGCCGGCCACCGCTGTCGGTTTCCGCATGGCCGGCGTCGTGCCAGCCCATCACGTTGCGGGCGTATTCGACGATGGCGTATTGAAAACCACCGCAGGAGCCGAGGAACGGCACGTCGTTTTCCCGCGCATGACGGATCGCCATAAAGGCGCCGTCGTCGTAACGATACGGGCTGCCTGGCACCACCCAGATGGCGTCGAAATTTTGCAGCGTTTCGGGGGAGATCAAGGTTTCGGTCGGTAGCCACTGGGGCTGCACGTCAATATCGAGATGGGCGGCGGTGAGCTGGAGCGCCACGGGGATGGCCTGATGGGCCACGGCTTGCGGGTTGTAATCACCGACCAGAGCAATGCGAACTTGAGCTTTCATCATTTCCGTTCCTGTGCGGGTAAAGAAGGAGATTACAGGAAAGTAGAGTGTCGAGCCGCCGTTTTTTAAAGGTGGCGCACAAAAAAGCCCGGCATTGGCCGGGCTGAAAAAAAAGGTCAGTACAGCGAGGGCGCACCAGCCGGTCGGGTTTTGAAACGGCGGTGCAGCCACATGTATTGCTCCGGCGCTCGCATGATCTCTTTCTCGATCACTTTGTTCATGTAAGCCGCCGCCGCCTGTTCGTCGCTGAGTGGATAGTCTTCCAGGGCCGGCTGGATCAGCAGGTCGTAGCCGCGGCCGCCTTCGCGGCGGATCAGCACTACCGGCACCAGCGCCGGGTTGGCCATGCGCGCCAGCATAAAGGTGCCGCTGGTGGTAGCGGCCTGATCGACGGCGAACAGCGGGGCGAATACGCTGCCGCGCGGGCCGTAGTCCTGATCCGGCGCGAACCATACCGCCTCGCCGCGCTTGAGCGCGTGCACCATGCCACGCAGATCTTTGCGGTCGATCATCGCCTTGTTGGAACGCATGCGGCCTTTGGTCTGCGCCCACTCCATCGCTTTATTGTTGTGCGGACGGTACATCGCCATCATCGGCTGGCACAGGCCCATTGCCCGGCCGCCCAGTTCCAGCGACATGAAGTGCACGCCGATCACCAGCACGCCGCGATCGTCGCGCTGCGCCATTTTGAGGTGGTTGATGCCGGAGACGTTGAACCAGCGTTTGACGCGTTTATCCGACCAGAACCAGGCCATGCCGGTTTCCAACAGGCCCATGCCGAGCGATTCGAAGTTGCCCACCACCTTGCGCTCGCGCTGCGCTTCGTCCATCTCGGGGAAACACAGCTCGAGGTTGCGACGAGTGATGGTGACGCGGCGTTTGAGAAATCGCATCGAGGTACGCCCCATCCACACTCCCAGCCGATTGAGCAACGGGTAGGGGAGCTGGACCAGCAGGAACAGCAGGGCGAGGCCGAACCAGGTTAACCAGTAGCGCGGGTGCAGCAAGGCCAGTTGAAATGCTTTGGCTGATTTCATAGAAACTCTTTTTATACGTTAAAAGGGGCAGCAAGCTGTAACGCATATAAAGGTTCCACTCGATAGCGATACGACTACTCAGACACCCAGGTACGGCCAGGGTTTAGTCGGAATTCCATAATTGACTAAACATTTACATTCGAAGGGCGGTTTGCGCTGCTATCAGGCTTCGGAGGGATAGCTGTTGGCCAGCGGAGGCGGCTCTAGGAACGTGTATGTTAACACAGGGTACGGGGTGTGGCGGAAGAGGGGCATGCGAATATTCTCATTCGCGTTGCCCCTGTGTTGACGATTGGCGACGGTTTACAGGCTGGGGAGGATGATGGCGGCGAAAATAGCGACGATCACCAGCCACTTCAGCAGGTAGTAACCACGGCGGTTGCGCGCTTTCAGGCGTTGGCCGGCATCGCGCACTGCGTTGACGTACTTGAAGATGCGGTTGATGCCGCCGGTGCGGTCCTGATCGTCGTTCGGCGAGCTGGCTGCCGACATCAGCGTGGCGCCGACCCAGTGGTTGACCGCCTGCGCCCAGCGCCATTTCATCGGCCGTTCGACGTCGCAAAACAGAATGATGCGCGTCTGATCGGTGGCGTTCTGCGCCCAGTGCACGTAGGTTTCATCAAAGATCACCGCCTCGCCGTCGCGCCAACTGTGCTGCTCGCCATCGACCTCGATGAAGCAGCGATCGTCGTTGGGCGTCATCAACCCCAGATGGTAGCGCACTGAGCCGGCGTAAGGATCGCGGTGTTTACCTAAATGGCTGCCGGGCGGCAGCTCGGCGAACATCGCGGCCTTGACCGACGGGATGCGGTTGAGCAGCTCGACGGTTTTCGGGCACAGCGTTTGCGCCGAAGGGTGGCTGTCGCTGTACCACTTCAGATAAAAACGTTTCCAGCCGCGTTTGAAGAAGGTGTTGAATCCGGCGTCGTTGTGCGACTGCGCCTTTTTGATGTGATCCTGCAAGCGCACGGCTTCCTCGCGGATCACCTGCCAGTTGTCGGTCAGCGTCTGTAGCTCCGGGAAGCCTTTTTCGTCGAAATAGGGCTGTTTGGCGGGCAAACGGGAGAAGCCGGTCATAAACATGTTGATCGGCCCCATAAAGGTGGAGTGATCGAACAGTTGGCGGGTAAGCTTTTGTTTCTCTTTGCCGCGGGAGTGTGCGTAGAGGAAGCTGATGATAAAAATGCCGATAATGATCGCGGCAACCATAGAATCCATCCCTGTTGGTGCTTGTTAAAAATTCGTACAAATTATAGTTTTGTGACAGGAAAAATTTAACTTTTTCGTGCGCTTTCCC
The DNA here is from genome assembly GCF_009905295.1 of Serratia sp. NGAS9. Classification (NCBI taxonomy): domain Bacteria; kingdom Pseudomonadati; phylum Pseudomonadota; class Gammaproteobacteria; order Enterobacterales; family Yersiniaceae; genus Serratia; species Serratia sp. NGAS9. Next base: position 4,618,753 of record NZ_CP047605.1, on the reverse strand, counting down.
CGCTCATACTGCTTGGTGGCATAAAAAATCAATAAAACCGTTGGTAATAAAATTTTGTATCGATTTTTTTGGTTTTAGTCCTATTCTTAAATCGTTCAAGGGGCATTTCATGCCATCTTGTTTCATGACGAATGGCACGTATCTGAGAAAAGAGGGACTTATGAAGAAATCAATCATTGCCTTGTCTGCACTGCTGCTCGCTTCCCCGGTGTTCGCTGCTGAAACTGCGACCGACACCGCCGCTCACGCCAGCAACGAGGTCGTCGCTGAGGCGCATAAAGGGGCGGATACCGCCAAAGAAAAGCTGCACCAGTCTCAGGACAAGGGTGAAGAGCTGAAGCTGAAAGCCAAGCACGCCGCCGAAGGCAAGAGCGACAGCGTCGGCAGCAAAGTGAGCGAAGGCTCGCAAAAGGCCTGGCACTCCACCAAACAGGGTACGGAGAAGGCTTGGGACAAGACCAAGCAAGGGGCGGAAAGCCTCAAGAACAAAGCGACCGAATAAGGTCTCCGCTTTACCCCAAGGGCCGCGCTGCGGCCTTTTTTATTGCCCGCAAACCAGAGCCTATGCCCCCGCTTTGTCGCCCCGAGTAAAACGTGAGAGTATTCTTCATCGATTGGCGACTCAATCGTAAGCAAGGAGGAAGCTCTATGAGATCCCACTGGGTAAGGCGTTTATTGACACCCTCACCAACCTGGACAGGCAGAGCATCGGTTATCTTGGGTCTGCTGGTGTTTGGGGTGTTGAGCGGGCTGGATAGCCTGGGTGTGGAGTTGGACGGGTGGAAGCGCTCCGTGATGGTCGCGGCCGTGGCGGGTATTTGCTATTTCATTGCCGGATATATTGATAAGCGCATTCCGCGCAAAGCCCCGCCAATGTAGGCATAAATCAGACAAAGAAAAAGGCGCTTATCAAATGAGATAAAGCGCCTTTTCAACACGTTAACTGACTAGTATCAGTTCATGCCGTATTTTTTCAGCTTCTTGCGCAGCGTGCCGCGGTTGATGCCCATCATCAGGGCTGCGCGGGTCTGGTTGCCACGGGTGTATTGCATCACCATGTCCAACAGTGGCTGTTCAACTTCAGCCAGTACCAGCTCATACAGGTCATTTACGTCTTGACCGTTCAGTTGAGCAAAATAGTTCTTCAGTGCTTGTTTAACCGAGTCACGCAGAGGCTTTTGAGTCACCTGATCTTGTGAGTTAACGGTAGAAACGGTCAGTACGTCAGAATTTACGCGTTGTTCGAACATAGTTCTGTCAGCTCTTTTTTTACGCTAAGATTTTCGAAATATGCCTCCAACGCCTCCAGCTGTTCGCTGGCATCCTCTATGGCGTTGAATGTGCGCCGAAACTGGTCATTCGGAGCGTGTTCCTGGAGATACCAGGACACGTGCTTACGAGCAATCCGGAATCCCTTGCCTTGGCCATAAAAGCCGTGCAATTCCCGAATGTGCCCAATCAACAAGCGCTTCACCTCGCCAAGCGGCAGCGGCGGCAGCAACTCCCCAGTGTCCAGATAATGCTGGATTTCCCGGAAGATCCAGGGTCTCCCCTGAGCAGCGCGGCCTATCATCAGGGCATCGGCCCCGGTGTAGTCGAGCACTGCTCTGGCTTTATGCGGGTCAGTAATATCCCCATTCGCGATAATCGGAATGGAAACACTCTGCTTAACTGCCCGAATGCTGTCGTATTCCGCGTTGCCGTTAAACAGACAGGCGCGGGTTCGGCCGTGAATCGTCAGGGCCTGAATACCACAGTCTTCGGCCAGTTGGGCAATCTCTACACAGTTACGATGCTCTGGCGCCCAGCCGGTGCGAATCTTCAGCGTTACCGGCACATCCACTGCGTCAACCACCGCGTGGAGGATCCGTTTAACCAGATCCGGGTACTGCAACAAAGCGGACCCGGCAAGCTTCCGGTTCACTTTTTTGGCCGGGCATCCCATATTGATATCGATGATCTGCGCGCCGCTGGCCACGTTGATACGCGCGGCGGCGGCCATATCATCAGGATCGCATCCGGCAATCTGCACGGAGCGGATCCCTGGTTCATCGCTATGCACCATACGCAGACGCGACTTATCCGTCCGCCACACCTCCGGGTTGGAGGAGAGCATTTCGGATACAGCCATCCCAGCACCCATTGCATGACAGAGGGTTCTGAACGGGCGATCTGTAATACCGGCCATCGGGGCCGCAATCAGGCAATTAGTAAGCTGGTGGTGTCCAATGCGCATAGACAAAGAGTGACCATACTGTGTCCGCAAGGGCGCGTATATTACGCATTTTTGCGTCGAGATGAAAGGCCAAACTTTAACCAATTGGCCCGATATTAGGGCGAAAAATGCGCTACGCGGCGATTCATAAAAATATTATATATATTTTACAATAAGTTGACGAAAAGTGCTTATTTTGTGTGCGGCAAAATATTCGCCTTTGTGCAGAATATTATCTGCATTCGTCCGCTATTTTTGCTGGTATAGCCTGTCTGGAAGGCGCATTGTCAGGGCGATCCGTCGTTGAACGGCAAAAAATTGCATAAAATTTTGTCTCGTCCGTCTGGCGATCGCCGGACAAAAAAATCCACCGGCGCAGGGCCGGTGAATGAGGGGGCAATAGACCGTGACGCTTACTTGCGGCGGCCGGTGATACGGCACCACTCTTCGCGCTCGGCGACCGGATCGAGCGTGAACTTCTCTTCGTAGGCTTCCGCTACGCTGCTCGCCTGGCTGGCCAGCACGCCGGACAGCCCCAGATGACCGCCGGCCTTCGGCAGGCAACCAATCAGCGGCGCCAGCTCGCGCAGCGGGCCGGCGAGGATGTTGGCGACCACCACGTCCGCCAGCAGGTCCGCCGGCTGGTCTTTCGGCAGATACAGCTCCAGACGCTCTGAAACGCCGTTACGCTGTGCGTTGTCGCGGCTGGCCTGAATGGCCTGGGGATCGATGTCGATGCCGATAGCGCGCGCCGCACCCAGCTTCAGTGCGGCGATTGCCAGGATGCCGGAACCGCAGCCGAAGTCGATGACGGTTTTGCCCGCCAAATCGAGGCCGTCCAGCCACTGCAGACACAGCGCGGTGGTCGGGTGGGTGCCGGTGCCGAACGCCAGGCCCGGATCGAGCATCACGTTAACCGCGTCGGGATCGGGAACGTCGCGCCAGCTCGGGCAGATCCACAAGCGCTCACCGAAGCGCATCGGGTGGAAGTTGTCCATCCACTCGCGCTCCCAGTCCTTGTCTTCCAGCTGTTCTATCTTGTGGCGGAAACCGGCGCCCAGCAGCGGGTGCTGTTCCAGCATCGCCACCACCTCGGCCATATCGGTTTCGGCGTCGTACAGGCCGATCACGTCGGTATCGCCCCACAGCAGGGTTTCACCCGGCAGCGGTTCGAACACCGGGTTGTCGTGGGTGTCCTGGAAGGTCACCGACACGGCGCCGCTTTCCACCAGCGCGTCGCTCAGGTCTTCCGCCTGGCTGCCGGTGGTGTTCAGTTTGAGTTGGATCCAAGGCATAGCAATTCTCTTTAAGAGGGTAATGATGACGCCGCCCGGCGCTTTTCGCCGACGACGTTACCGAGATAAAACGCCAACAGGCTGAGCAACAGCGAAGGCACGATAGGATGCAGCCCCGCCGGTTGCAGGTTGAAGCTGGCCAATAGCGTATAGCATACCGCACCCGACACCATTGAGCTAAGCGCTCCCTGAGCATTGGCGCGTTCCCAATACAGGCCCAGCACCAGCGGCCACAGGAAGACCGCCTCCAACCCGCCGAAAGCCAGCAGGTTGAGCCAGATGATCATCTCTGGCGGCCGCCAGGCCGCCAGCAGCACCAGCAGACCGAGGATCAGCGTGGTCAGGCTGGAGAAGCGCTTGATCAACCGCTCGTTGTGGATCTGCTGTGGGCGTACGCCCAGATAGAGATCCTTGATGATGGTGGCGGAGGATTGCAGCAGCTGGGCGTTGATGGTCGACATGATCGCCGCCATCGGCGCCGCCAAAAAGATCCCGGCGGCGTACGGCGGCAGCACGGTGATCATCAGCGTCGGGATCACCTGATCGGGGATCTTGAGGTCCGGCAAGACCGCGCGGCCGAGCGCGCCGGCCAGGTGCATGCCGAACATCAGCACCGCCACCACCACGGTGCCGAGCAGAATGCCGCGATGCACCGCCTTGCTGTCTTTGTAAGAGATGCAGCGCACGGCGGTGTGCGGCAGGCCGATCACCCCGAAGCACACCAGGATCCAGAACGACGCCATAAACGGCAGGCTGAGGATTTGATCGCCGCCCTGCGGCGATACCAGCGCCGGATCGATCTGCTGCAGCTTGTCCACCGCGCTGTGCAACCCACCGGCGGCGTGGATCACCGCCACCAGCAGCAGTACGGTGCCGAGCAGCATCACCAGCCCCTGCATGGCGTCGTTCAGCACGCTGGCGCGGAAGCCGCCGAAGGCGGTGTACAGCGCGATGCTGATGCCGAAGATCAGCAGGCCGGTGTCGTAGGGAATGCCGGCGGCGGTCTCCAGCAGGCGGGCGCCACCGATAAACTGCACCGTCATGGCGCCGAGGAACGCCACCAGCAGACTGAGGCTGGCCAGCCACACCAGCAGGCGGCTCTGGTAGCGGCCATACAGCATGTCATTGAGGGTGATGGCGTTGTAGCGCCGCGCCAGGATGGCGAATTTCTTGCCCAGCACGCCGAGCGACAGCCACACCGCCGGTAGCTGGATCATCGCCAGCAGCACCCAGCCCAGGCCGTATTTATAGGCGGCGCCGGGGCCGCCTATAAACGAACTGGCGCTGATGTAGGTGGCGGTCAAGGTCATCGCCAGCACAAAGCCGCCCATCGAGCGGTTGCCGAGAAAGTATTCGCTGAGGAAATTCCCGCTCTGGCGGCGGCTGTAGGCATACACCGACAGGCCGAATACCAGCAACAGGTAGGCGACCAGCGGCAGGATCACTTCAGTTTGCATCGCTGTCCTCCAGCGAAATGTCGCGGAACACCGTGCGCACCATCAGCCAGCACAGGCCGGTGAACAGCAGCGGGACCAGCAGGCAGGCCATTTCGAACCAGTGCGGCAGGCCGGTGACGCCGATGGCGCTGTCCGGCAGGTAGGCCGCCAGCCCCCAGGCCAGCAGGTAGAGCAGCGTCAGCCCCAGCGCCCAGCGCGCTTCGCGGTGCGCCTGAATAAAGCGTTTGTCCATCCGTGTCTCCCATAGGTTTACGGTGATGGATTCATCAAAGGTAGGGAATTTTACGGCATGACGGCGTTTTGCCAAGCCGTTACTGGCGGCAGCGCCAAAGAAAAAGGCCGGTGATTAACCGGCCTTTCGTCAGACGATGCTGCGTGGCTGCCTTAGGTTTCCTGCAGACCCAGCTTCTTCTCCAGATAGTGGATGTTGGTGCCACCGTGCTGGAAGTTTTCGTCGTTCATGATCTTCTGCTGCAGCTCAACGTTGGTTTTGATGCCATCGATGATCAGTTCAGCCAGGGCGTTCTTCATGCGGGCAATCGCCACGTCACGGTTTTCGCCGAAGGTGATCAGCTTGCCGATCATGGAGTCATAGTACGGCGGTACGGTATAACCGGCGTAGATATGAGATTCCCAACGCACGCCGAAACCGCCTGGCGCGTGGAAGCGGGTGATCTTGCCCGGGCTCGGCAGGAAGGTGTTCGGATCTTCGGCGTTGATGCGGCATTCTACCGCGTGGCCGTGGATCTTCACTTCTTCCTGTTTGATCGACAGCGGCTGACCGGCAGCGATGCGCAGCTGCTCTTTGATCAGATCCACGCCGGTGATCATTTCGGTAACCGGGTGTTCTACCTGAATACGGGTGTTCATTTCGATGAAATAGAACTCGCCGTTTTCATACAGGAACTCGAAGGTGCCCGCACCGCGGTAGCCGATTTCCACACAGGCTTTCGAGCAGCGCTCGCCGATGTAGCGACGCATTTCGCTGGTGATGCCCGGCGCCGGCGCCTCTTCGACCACTTTCTGGTGGCGGCGCTGCATGGAGCAGTCGCGCTCGGCCAGATAGATGGCGTTGCCCTGGCCGTCGGCCAATACCTGAATCTCGATGTGGCGCGGATTCTCCAGGTATTTTTCCATGTACACCATGTCGTTGTTGAAAGCCGCTTTGGCTTCCGCTTTCGTCATGTTGATGGACTGCTCAAGGTCTTTGTCGCTGCGCACGACGCGCATGCCGCGACCGCCGCCGCCGCCGGAGGCCTTGATGATCACCGGATAACCGATGCGCTTGGCGAAGGCACGGTTTTTATCCATGTCGTCGGTCAGCGGGCCGTCGGAGCCCGGTACGCAGGGCACGCCGGCTTTTTTCATGGCGTTGATCGCGGAAACCTTGTCGCCCATCAGGCGGATGGTTTCGGCTCTCGGGCCGATGAAGATGAAGCCGGAGCGTTCAACCTGCTCGGCGAAGTCGGCGTTCTCCGACAGGAAGCCGTAGCCCGGGTGGATCGCCACGGCGCCGGTGATTTCCGCCGCCGAGATGATGGCCGGGATGTTCAGGTAGCTTTTTACCGATGGCGCAGGACCGATGCAGACGGTCTCGTCGGCCAGCAGAACGTGTTTCAGATCGCGGTCGGCCGCGGAGTGAACCGCAACGGTCTTGATGCCCAATTCTTTACAGGCACGCAGGATGCGAAGCGCGATCTCGCCGCGGTTGGCGATAACAATTTTATCAAGCATGGGGGCGCCTCGTTATTCGATGACGACCAGCGGCTCGTCATATTCGACCGGCTGGCCGTTTTCCACCAGGATGGCTTTCACGACGCCGGACTTGTCCGCTTCGATCTGGTTCATCATTTTCATGGCTTCAACGATGCACAGGGTATCGCCGGCGTTCACTTTCTGGCCCACTTCCACGAAGGCTTTCGCGTCCGGGCTTGGGGTGCGGTAGAAGGTGCCTACCATTGGGGAACGAACGACATGGCCACTCACGGCCGCCGGTGCTGCAGGGGTTTCTGCCGCAGGCGCGGTGGCAACGGCGGTAGCCAGGGCTGGCTGCTGCTGTGCCGGCATCGCGTAAGCCTGCTGCATGACGGGATAAGCCTGCGCCGGTGCGGCACGGCTGATGCGAACCGATTCTTCGCCTTCAGAGATTTCCAGTTCAGAAATACCTGATTCTTCAACCAGTTCGATCAGTTTCTTGATTTTACGAATATCCATGAGTGTGATTCCGTACTCTTTTTGTGGAGCAATTAGTGGGTTTTCGACAGACGGTTAACCGCTGCCTGTAAAGCGAAAGCGTAGCCATCCGCGCCGAGGCCGCAAATCACGCCTACCGCTACGTCTGAGAGATAAGAGTGATGGCGGAAAGGTTCGCGGGCGTGCACGTTGGACAGGTGGATCTCGATGAACGGGATCTGCACCGCCAGCAACGCATCGCGCAGCGCCACGCTGGTATGCGTGAACGCCGCCGGGTTTATCAGAATGAAATCGGTGTTGCCGCGCGCCTGATGAATGCGATCGATCAGCTGATGCTCGGCGTTGGATTGCAGATGGCTCAGGGTAATATCCAATGCGGATGCCTGGTTTTCCAATCCGTTAACAATCTCTGTCAGCGTCGTGCTGCCGTACTTCTCCGGCTCACGCGTCCCCAGCAGATTGAGATTGGGGCCGTTCAGAAGCAAAATGTGAAACTTATCCGCCATTGTGCTGGTATCTCCGGCAATAAAACCATCATCGTAGAAAATAACCCGATGTTACCGATTTGTCACCTGTTAAGGGGCAAATTCACCCTGAGAACAGAAACAAGGTCGGGCATTATAACGATATCGTAGCAATTCGCAGCTAAATACTGGTCTTATCAGCGAAGATATTCAACCCCAAATCGAGGAACTGGGGGATCCGTGACAGGAATATGAGCGCTGGAACACAGAAAAAGTTCCCGCCGGCGGCGCGCGTTTTTCCGCGCCAATAACGCGCACCGCCGCGCGATTCAGCGCCACCAGGCGCGGAATTTCTTGTAACGCAGGCCCAACAGCGCCACCGCCAACAGCGCGTAAATGAACGGCTGGGGGGAGAATGTTTTGACCGACCACAGGTAGTGGATGGGGGCGAGGATCGCCGCCAGATAGACGAAGTTGTGCAACGTTTGCCATTTGGCCCCCAGCTTGCGCATTGCCCACAGCGTTGACGTGGCCGCCAGCGCCAGCAGGATCAGCCAGGTGAGGATGCCGAGCGTCAGATAAGGGCGGTTCACCAGCTCGCTGCCCAGCAGGCCGAGATTGCTCAGCCCCAGCTCCAGCGTGGAGTAGCTTATCAGGTGCAGCGTGCCCCAGGCAAAGCACCACAGCCCCACCAGACGGCGACAGCGGATCAGCAGCGGCTGACGGGCATAGCGCGCCAGCGGGGCGATAGCCAGCGTGGCCAGCAGCAGTTTCAGCGTCATCCTGCCGGTAAAATGCTGGATGTCCTTGGACGGATCGGCGCTGAACCAGCCTTGATCCACCGCCAACACCAGCCAGAGAAAGGGCAAAAACGCCGCCAGATGCAGGGCGGCTTTCAGCCATTTGATATGAACAGGCGTCAGGCGCACTTAGAAATTCTCCCGCAGATCCATACCGCGATACAGCGACGCTACCTGGTCGGCATAGCCGTTGAACAGCAACGTCGGTTGGCGTTTAACGTCGAGAATGCCGCCGGAGCCGATAAAACGCTCGGTGGCCTGCGACCAGCGCGGATGATCGACGTGCGGATTCACGTTGGCGTAAAAACCGTACTCGTTCGGCGCAGATTGGTTCCAGGTGGTCGGCGGTTGATCGCGCACCAAACGGATATGCACGATCGATTTGATGCCTTTGAAGCCGTATTTCCACGGCGTGATCAGCCGCAGCGGCGCGCCGTTTTGCGGCGGCAGGGTTTTGCCGTACACGCCGACGGTCAGCAGCGCCAGCGGATGCATCGCCTCGTCCAACCGCAGCCCTTCGACATAGGGATATTTCAGGCCGCCGCCGATAAAGCGATCTTTCTGGCCGGGCATCTGTTCCGGATCGTACAGCGTCTGGAAGGCCACGTAGCGCGCGTTGCTGTTCGGTTCGGCCAGCTTGAGCAGCTTGCCCAGTTCGAAACCGATCCACGGCACCACCATCGACCAGGCCTCGACACAGCGCATGCGGTAAATGCGCTGTTCCAGCGGGAAACGCTTCATCAGATCGTCGATGTCCAGCGTGATCGGCTTCGCCACCTCGCCGTCGATGCGCACTTTCCAACCTTCGGTCTTGAGCCCGCCGGCGTTGGCGGCCGGATCGGCTTTGTCGAGGCCGAATTCATAGAAGTTGTTGTAGCCGGTGACCTTGTCTTCCGGCGTCATTGCCAGCTGCGCCTGCCAGGCGGCCGGTTTGCTGAATTCCAGCGCTTTGCCCGGCGGCGCCTTGGGGCGATCGTTGCCCTTGAACCACGACAGCAGGTCCGCCTGCGCGCCGGTAGGCAGCGCCAGCGTGGCGGCGGTGATGCCGAGCGCCTGCAGCACCTTGCGCCGCTGGTGGAACACGCTCTCCGGCGTGACGTCGGCCTCGGTTAATTTCGGGTGTTTGTTCATGCTTATGCTCTCCGCGACTGATGCCCGCCGTCCGCGGGCGGCTGACGGGTCTTCATGAAATAAGCATGGCGCTAAAGCCGGCCGGAAGCGAGGGGGCGCGGGAAAATATGAAATTTCGCAGATGCGGGCGAACCCCCCGTTGCCGGGGGGAGAAGGTCAGCGGATTTTCACCAGGGTGCGGCCGGTGATTTGGTTGTTCAGCAGCGCGGCGGCGGTGGCCGGCGCCTGCTCGAGGGCGATTTCATGCGTGGCCTGCTGATAGAAGCTGTCCGGCAGAATGCCGGCCAGCCGTTCCCAGGCGGTTTGGCGGCGGTGCAGCGGCGTATGCACCGAATCCACGCCCTGCAGGCGCACGTTGCGCAGAATGAACGGCATCACGGTGGTCGGCAGTTGATAACCGCCCGCCAGGCCGCAGGCGGCGACGGTGCCGTTATAGTTCATCTGCGCCAGCACCCGCGCCAGCAGTTTGTCGCCGACGGTGTCCACCGCGCCGGCCCACAGCTGTTTCTCCAGCGGACGCGGCGTGTCGATATAGCCATCGCGCGACATGACCTCTTTGGCGCCGAGCGCTTTCAGGTACTCGGTATTGCTGTCGCGGCCGCTGATGGCGGTCACCCGGTAACCCAGCGCCGCCAGCAGGGCGATGGCGGTGCTGCCCACGCCGCCGCTGGCGCCGGTGACCAGGATATCGCCGTCGTCCGGGTGCACGCCGCCTTCTTCCAGCGCCATCACGCACAGCATGGCGGTAAAGCCGGCGGTGCCGATGATCATCGCCTTGCGCTCATCCAGGCCGTTCGGCAGCGGCACCAGCCACTCACCGGAGACGCGCGCCTGCTCGGCCAGGCCGCCCCAATGGTGTTCGCCCACGCCCCAACCGGTGAGCACCACGCTTTGCCCCTCTTTGAAGCGATCGTCGCGGCTGTGGCGCACGGTGCCGGCGAAGTCGATGCCCGGCACCATCGGGAAGTTGCGCACGATCTTGCCTTTGCCGGTGATCGCCAGCGCATCTTTATAGTTCAGGCTTGACCAGTTGATGTCGACGGTGACATCGCCTTCCGGCAACCGATCGCTGCCGATATCTTTGATATGAGCCAGAGTTTGGTCGTCTTGTTGTTCCAATAACAGTGCACGCATGTCACTCTTCCTCTCGTTTACACTTTTCTATCAATGGCTGAATCACATTTATTTGACTATATGCATAATAAGCGGCCCAAGTCCTGATAAAGGACAAAAACGGCGCTTGCAGGTTTAATTCCTCGGCAAGGCTTGTTAGGGTTGGACGGCCCCTTTTAGCTAAAGGGTGAACACTCACTTAACCATAGCGGACAAGGCACAGGGATGCGATTTACCACCAAACTCTCTGCATTGATCACTCTGTTGGTCGCGCTGGCGATGTTTTTGATGCTGATGGGATGCTCATACAGCTTCTTTTACGTTACCCAGGATCGCCAGGAGCGCCGCTTTGATTCGCTGGTCACCTCTCTCGATCAAGCCATGTTGCAGGAATCGCCGCGCGATCAGGAGAAATGGTTGCCGATTGTCATGCGTCCGCTCGGCATTGTGTCGATCCGCGTAGAGGCCGGTACCAGCAAGCTCCTCGACTATAAATTGCCGACGCTGAAAAAAGAGCCCTGGGATGCGCTGAACGGCTATCGTCAGGTCTCGCGAACTCTGTTGCAGCACCCGGGCAGTACGCTGCACATCACCTACCTCGATCCCTTCGCCAGCGACGTGCGCACGCTGCAATCCACCGCCGCCGTCACGCTGTCGATCGTCGTCATGGTGGTGGTTTTGCTGTTCAGCCTGCGCTGGCTGCGTGAGCAGGCCGACGGCGAAGATCGTCTGGAACGCCGTGCGCGGCGCATTCTGAACGGCGAGCGTGAAAACGTCATGCAGGGCGACGTGCGTGAGTGGCCAGCCAACGTCAGCGGCGCGCTCGACCGCCTGCTGGCCGATCTGGCGGAAGCGCGGGAAGAGCGCAGCCGGGTCGATACGCTGATCCGCGCCTTCGCCGCGCAGGATGCCAAAACCGGGCTGAATAATCGCCTGTTTTTCGATAATCAATTGACCACTCAGTTGGAAGATGAAGGCTCGCACGGCATCGTGATGATGGTGCGGCTGCCCGACTTCGAGACCCTGCGCGAGACGCACGGCAGCATGGCGGTGCAAGAGCTGATGTATTCGCTGGTCAACCTGCTGTCTACCTTCGTGATGCGCTACCCGTCGGCGCTGCTGGCGCGCTACTTCCACAGCGATTTTACCGTGCTGTTGCCGCATCGAACCCTGAAGGAAGCCGACGGCATCGCTTCACAGCTGGTCAACGCCATCGATGCCTTGCCTTCCACGGCGCTGATCGATCGCGAGGCCTTCCTGCACATCGGCATCGTGGCGTACCGCAGCGGTCAAACCACCGAGCAGGTAATCGACTATGCGGAGCAGGCGACGCGCCACGCTACGCTGCAGGGCGAAAACGGGTGGTATGTGTACGACAGCCAGGTGCCGGAAAAGGGGCGCGGCAGCGTCAAGTGGCGCACGCTGCTGGAACAGGTGCTGGCGCGCGGCGGCCCGCGGCTGTATCAGAAACCGGCGGTGACCGTGGAAGGCGAGGTGCACCATCGTGAGATCATGAGCCGGATCTATGACGGCACCCAGGAATTGCTGCCGGCGGAATATATGCCGCTGGTGCAGCAGTTGGGGTTGGCGGAGAGTTACGATCGCCAACAGGTGAGCCGCATCATTCCCTTGTTGGCGCAGTGGCCCGAGGAAACGCTGGCGTTTCCGTTGTGCGTGGACTCGATTTTGCAGCGCTCTTTCCAGCGCTGGCTGCGCGATACGCTGTTGCAATGCGAAAAAAGCCAACGTCGGCGAATTCTGATTGAACTTGCGGAGGCAGATGTGTGTCAACATATCGACCGTTTGCGTCCGGTGCTGAGGCTGTTGTCAGGGCTGGGCTGCCGTCTCGCGGTGTCCAAAGCGGGTTTAACCGTGGTCAGTACGTCCTATATCAAGTCGCTGCAGGTGGAGATCGTCAAGCTCCACCCGGGGCTGGTGCGGAGCATCGATAAGCGGGACGAAAACCAGCTGTTCGTGCAGAGCCTGACCGGCGCCTGCGCGGGCACGCGTGCTCAGGTGTTCGCGGCCAGCGTACGTACGCGCAACGAATGGCAGACGCTGAAAGAGCGGGGGATCCACGGCGGGCAGGGCGACTTTTTCGCATCGCCGGAACCTATCGACGCGGGGCGTAAAAAATATTCACGTCGTTATCGTGTTTAAGCTGATTGCCGGACAAAAATTGACGTAGAATGAGCGCCGGATCCATCTGGGCCATGTCACCCGTCATTTTGGAGTTTTCTCCAATCTGCCTGCGACAACGACGCCTATTTGAGATAGGCTCTTGTCAGCTTTTATCTGGTTGGCGTTGGTAGGTGCTTACCATCGGCGGCAATCAGGGAATATGTTAGATTTTATGAGCTGTGTTACGCCGTTTCGTGCGTTGACAGGGTGGTAAACTGAGCCTTTGTTCAGGGAATTCAGGCCTCATCCAATTTCCGTGCATTCGAGCAGAAACAATACAGACTATTTTTCACCGAAGTAGAACGTTTTTGCGCCTTGTCGCTGCTTCGTGTGGTTGGTAAAGTAGGCGGATTTTATTTTCCGCCCCCAGCTTGCAGGATTATCCTTTCGTTATGTTTAAGAAATTTCGTGGCATGTTTTCCAACGACTTGTCCATCGACTTGGGTACCGCCAATACCCTGATTTATGTTAAAGGGCAAGGCATCGTACTGAATGAACCTTCGGTGGTTGCCATTCGTCAGGATCGTGCCGGCTCCCCAAAGAGCGTCGCGGCCGTCGGTCATGACGCCAAACAGATGCTGGGCCGCACCCCCGGCAACATCGCGGCTATTCGCCCGATGAAAGACGGCGTGATCGCCGATTTCTTCGTGACTGAAAAAATGCTGCAGCACTTTATCAAACAGGTTCACAGCAACAGCTTTATGCGCCCAAGCCCGCGCGTGCTGGTCTGTGTGCCGGTCGGCGCGACCCAGGTTGAACGCCGCGCTATCCGCGAGTCTGCCCAAGGGGCCGGCGCGCGTGAAGTGTTCCTGATTGAAGAGCCGATGGCGGCGGCGATCGGTGCAGGCTTGCCGGTTTCCGAAGCGACCGGCTCCATGGTGGTGGATATCGGTGGTGGTACCACTGAAGTGGCGGTGATCTCGCTGAACGGCGTGGTGTACTCCTCTTCCGTGCGCATCGGCGGTGACCGTTTCGACGAAGCCATCATCAATTATGTGCGCCGCAACTATGGCTCGCTGATCGGCGAAGCCACCGCAGAGCGCATCAAGCACGAAATCGGTTCTGCCTATCCGGGCGACGAAGTGCGCGAAATCGAAGTGCGCGGCCGTAACCTGGCTGAAGGCGTACCGCGCGGCTTTACCCTGAACTCCAATGAAATCCTCGAAGCCCTGCAAGAGCCGCTGACCGGCATCGTCAGCGCGGTGATGGTTGCGCTGGAGCAGTGTCCGCCAGAATTGGCCTCCGACATTTCCGAACGCGGCATGGTCTTGACCGGCGGCGGCGCGTTGCTGCGCAACCTCGATCGCCTGCTGATGGAAGAAACCGGCATCCCGGTCGTGGTGGCGGAAGATCCGCTGACCTGCGTGGCGCGCGGCGGCGGCAAGGCGTTGGAAATGATCGACATGCACGGCGGCGATTTGTTCAGCGAAGAATAGTCAGCCCCTGGAAGGAGGAATCGTATCGGATGAATGCGCACAGCGAAAATCGGGTACGGTTCCTCTTTCTGTTGTCGAGGAACTCGCATAATTTATGAAGCCGATTTTTAGCAGAGGGCCTTCCCTGCAACTGCGACTTTTTTTGGCGGTGATTGCGGCCATTGGCCTGATCGTTGCCGACAGCCGGCTCGGCACGTTCGTGAAGATACGCAACTACATGGACACCGCAGTCAGCCCTTTCTATTTTCTGGCCAACGGGCCGCGTAAAGTTTTGGACAGCGTGTCAGAGACGCTGGCCACCCGCCAACAGCTGGAGCTGGAAAACCGCGCTCTGCGGCAGGAACTGCTGCTGAAAAACAGCGATATTCTTCTTCTTGGCCAATTCAAGCAGGAAAACGCCCGCTTGCGCGAGCTGCTGGGTTCTCCGCTGCGCCAGGACGAACACAAGATGGTCACCCAGGTGATCTCCACCGGCTCCGATCCTTACAGCGATCAGGTCGTTATCGACAAAGGGTCGGACAACGGCGTCTATGAAGGCCAGCCGGTGATCAGCGACAAGGGCGTGGTTGGCCAGGTGGTGGCGGTGGCGAAAGTCACCAGCCGCGTGCTGCTGATCTGCGACGCCTCGCACGCGCTGCCGATTCAGGTGCTGCGTAACGATATTCGAGTGATCGCCGCGGGCAGCGGCTGCGCCGACGATCTGCAACTGGAGCATCTGCCGAACAACACCGATATCCGCGTTGGCGACGTGCTGGTGACCTCCGGCCTCGGCGGCCGCTTCCCGGAAGGCTATCCGGTGGCGGTCGTTTCCTCGGTCAAGGTCGACAATCAGCGCGCTTACACCGTGATTCAGGCGCGGCCGACCGCCGGTCTGCAGCGCTTGCGCTACCTGCTGCTGCTGTGGGGCGCCGATCGCAACGGCGACATGCCGCTGCCGCCGGACGAAGTGCACCGCGTCGCCAATGAGCGCCTGATGCAGATGATGCCGCAGGTGTTGCCGCCTGCCGGTTCTGTTGGGCCGCAGCTGCCCGCACCGGCCACCGGCGTGGCGCCGCAACCCGCCGGCGCTACGCCATCGGCTCAGCCTGCCGCGGCGGGAGTGGTGCAATGAACAGTTACCGCAGCCACGGGCGCTGGATCATCTGGCTGTCGTTCCTGGTGGCGTTGGTGCTGCAAATCATGCCGTGGCCGGAGCAGATCTACATGTTCCGGCCTTCCTGGCTGGTGCTGATCCTGATCTACTGGGTAATGGCCTTGCCGCATCGTGTCAACGTCGGTACCGGCTTCGTGCTGGGGTTGATTATGGATCTGATCCTCGGCTCTACGCTGGGCGTACGCGCGCTGGCGCTGGGCATCATCGCCTATCTGGTGGCGTTCAAATTCCAACTGTTCCGCAATATGGCGCTGTGGCAACAGGCGCTGATCGTCGTGCTGCTGTCGCTGTCGATGGATGTGGTGGTGTTCTGGGCTGAGTTTTTAGTGATCAACGTCTCTTTCCGCCCAGAGGTATTCTGGAGTAGTGTGGTAAACGGCATTTTGTGGCCGTGGTTATTCCTGTTGATGCGCAAAATCCGCCGTCAGTTCGCCGTACAGTAAGGGTATATCAATGACTTCGCTTTATCTGGCCTCCGGCTCCCCACGTCGACGTGAACTGTTGACCCTGTTGGGTGTGTCGTTTGACATTCTGCTGACGCATACCGAAGAGCAGCGCCGGGAAGGCGAAGCCGCAGAGGCCTATGTGCGCCGTCTGGCGCAGGACAAGGCCAAGGCGGGCGTGGCGCTGGCGCAGGAAGATCGGCCGGTGCTGGGCGCAGACACCATCGTGGTGCTCAACGGCCGGGTGCTGGAGAAGCCGCGCGACGAAGCCCATGCGGCGGACATGCTGGCGGCTCTGTCGGGCAAACAGCATCAGGTGATGACGGCGGTGGCGATCGCCGATCGCCACGACGTGCGCTGCCAGCTGGTGGTGACCGACGTGACGTTCCGCAGCCTGTCACAACAGGATATCCGCGACTATATTGCTACGGGCGAACCGATGGATAAAGCGGGCGCCTATGGAATTCAAGGAAAGGGTGGTTGTTTCGTCAGAACGATAACCGGGAGTTATCACGCGGTGGTCGGTCTGCCGCTGGTCGAAACACATGAGCTGCTCAGTAATTTTGTCGCATTACGTGATGTAAGAACCGGTTGATGGGCGCTGCCATTATCGACCGGCTCTGAGGAGAAGGCATGACAGCTGAGCTACTGGTTAATATCACACCGTCTGAAACGCGGGTCGCCTATATCGATGGCGGCATTCTGCAAGAGATTCATATCGAACGCGAATCCAAACGCGGCATCGTCGGCAATATCTATAAAGGGCGCGTCAGCCGCGTCCTGCCGGGGATGCAGGCGGCGTTCGTCGACATCGGCCTGGACAAGGCCGCCTTCCTGCACGCCTCCGACATCATGCCGCATACCGAATGCGTCGCCGGCGACGAGCGGAAAAACTTCCACGTGCGCGACATCGCCGAGCTGGTGCGCCAGGGGCAAGACCTGATGGTGCAGGTGGTGAAAGATCCGCTCGGGACCAAGGGCGCGCGTCTGACCACGGATATCACGCTGCCTTCGCGCTATCTGGTCTTTATGCCGGGCGCGGCGCACGTCGGCGTTTCGCAGCGCATCGACAGCGAAGCCGAGCGCGAGCGCCTGAAGTCCATCGTTGCGCCGCACTGCGACGAGCTGGGCGGCTTTATTATCCGCACCGCGGCGGAAGGCATCGGCGAGGAAGAGCTGGCGCAGGATGCCGCGTTCCTCAAACGCCTGTGGACCAAGGTGATGGAGCGCAAGAAGCGCAACCAGACCAAATACAAGCTGTACGGCGAGCTGGCGCTGGCGCAGCGCATCTTGCGCGATTTCGCCGGCGCGGCGCTGGATCGCATTCGCGTCGATTCGCGGCTGACGCACGATCTGTTGGTGGAGTTTACCGGCGAGTACATCCCGGACATTACCAACAAGCTCGAACTCTACACCGGCAGCCAGCCAATTTTCGATCTGTACGACGTGGAAAACGAAATCCAGCGCGCGCTGGAGCGCAAGGTTGAGCTAAAGTCCGGTGGCTATCTGATCATCGATCAGACCGAGGCGATGACCACCGTCGATATCAATACCGGCGCCTTCGTCGGCCACCGCAACCTCGACGAAACCATCTTCAATACCAACATCGAGGCGACGCAGGCCATCGCGCGCCAGCTGCGGCTGCGCAACCTGGGCGGCATTATCATCATCGACTTTATCGATATGAACAACGAAGAGCATCGCCGCCGGGTGCTGCACTCGCTGGAGCAGGCATTGAGTAAAGATCGGGTAAAAACCACGATCAACGGCTTCTCTCAGCTAGGCTTAGTTGAAATGACGCGTAAACGCACGCGTGAAAGCATTGAACATGTGCTCTGTCACGATTGTCCTACTTGCAATGGGCGCGGCACCGTGAAAACGGTGGAAACCGTGTGCTACGAGATCCTGCGCGAGATTGTACGCGTGCACCATGCTTACGATTCCGATCGCTTCCTGGTGTACGCCTCCGCGGCGGTTGGCGAAGCGCTGAAGAGCGAAGAGTCGCATGCGCTGGCCGAAGTGGAGATCTTCGTCGGCAAACAGGTGAAGGTGCAGATCGAACCGTTGTACAGCCAGGAGCAGTTCGACGTCGTCATGATGTAGCCCGCCCGACATCGGTAGGGGCCCGGCACGCCGGGCCCGTCAGTGCATAGATATTCCCGTTGCCAGGCAGCGGAGCAAGGAGAACTGCGTGAGGCGACTGCCTGGGATTCTGTTAGCAACAGGCGCCACCCTAATCGTGATTGTGGCGCTGCTGATCAGCGGGCTGCGCCTGATGCTGCCGAAGCTGAACGACTATCGTCCCCAACTGCTGGCGCAGGTGGAGAAGCTATCCGGTGTGCCTGTGCAGATGGATTTCCTGCAGGGCAGTTGGGAAACGTTCGGCCCACAGCTTGAAGTGCGCAACCTGAGCGTTACGCTGCCCAAAAGCGATGTGCATATCGAACGCGTGACGCTGGCGCTGGACGTGTGGCAATCGCTGCTGCACTGGCGCTGGCAGTTCCGCGATCTGACCTTCTATCAATTCCGCCTCGATCTGAACGCCACGCTGGGCGGCGATCGTGAGGGCGACGGCCTTGAGCCCGGTAAAATCAGCGATCTGATGCTGCGCCAGCTCGACCACTTCGATCTGCGCGACAGCCGTATCTCGTTCCTGACGCCCGCCGGCGCGCGCGCCGAATTCGACATTCCCCAACTGACCTGGCTCAACGGCCGCGATCGCCACCGCGCCGAGGGGCAGATCAGCCTGTCGACGCTGAACGGCCAGCACGGTGTGGTGCAGCTGCGCATGGACCTGCGCGATAATCAGGGCCTGCTGGACACCGGCACGGTCTATCTGCAGGCCGATAACATCGACATGAAACCCTGGTTTACCCGCTGGCTGCGCGCCAACACCGGGCTGGAAAGCGCAGACTTCAGCCTGGCAGCCTGGCTGCAGGTGCAAAACGGCGAGATCGCCGGCGGCCATGCGTTGCTCAAGCAGGGGGCGGCCAACTGGAATACCGGCGCCGCGCAGCACCGGCTGGACGTAGACAATCTGGCGCTGTCGCTGCGCCGCCAGGGCACCGGTTGGCAGCTCGACGTGCCGCAGCTGCGGTTGAGCACCGACGGCCAGGCCTGGCCGCAGGGCGCGCTTTCTGCGCTGTGGCTGCCGGAAAACACCGAATTTATGGGGCCGGCGCAGAATGAAGAGCTGCGGGTGCGCGCGACCCATCTTCAGTTGGAGCGTCTATCGGCGTTGCTGCCGACCTTCTCGTTCCTCAGCCCGGACGTGCTCGATCGCTGGAACGATCTGCAGCCGCAGGGGAAGATGGAAGCGCTGGCGCTGGACATCCCGCTCAAGCAGCCGGAAAAGAGCCGTTTTCAGGCGCTGTGGCGCGATGTCAGCTGGCAGCGTTGGGAACTGCTGCCGGGCGTCAACCACTTCTCCGGCGCGTTGAGTGGCGGGGTGGAGAACGGCCGCCTGACGCTGGGGCTCACCGACAGCACCCTGCCTTACGGCGACATGTTCCGCGCCCCGCTTGAAATCAGCAGCGCGCGTGGCGCGCTGACCTGGCGTTACAACGATCAAGGCTGGGAGCTGGCGAGTCAGGGGCTGGACGTCAAGGCGAAGTCGCTGTGGGTCAACGGCGATTTCCGTTATCAGCAGCCGGCCAAGGGCGATCCGTGGCTGAATATCCTGGCGGGCATCCGCCTGTATGACGGCGCCGACGCCTGGCGCTATTTCCCGGAACCGCTGATGGGCAAGCATCTGGTGGACTACCTGGGCGGCGCCATTCAGGGCGGCCAGGTGGATAACGCCACGCTGATTTATTCCGGCGATCCGCAGCATTTCCCGTACCGCAAAAACGAAGGGCAGTTCGAAGTCTTCGTACCGCTGCGTCACGCCACCTTCCAGTTCCAACCGGGCTGGCCGGCGCTGACCGATTTGGCGATCGATCTCGATTTCGCCAACGAGGGGCTGTGGATGCATGCGCCGCAAACCCGCTTGGGCAAGGTGGCGGGCAAAAATATCAGCGCGGTGATCCCGGATTACCTGAAAGAGCGGTTGCTGATCGACGCCGAAGTCGCGGGTGCGGGCAGCGACGTACATGACTACTTCATGCAGACACCGTTGCACGATTCGCTGGGGGCGGCGCTGGATCAGCTGCAGATTGGCGGTGATGTCAGTGGGCGCTTACATCTCGATATCCCCCTGGACGGCGAGCAGGTCAGAGCCACCGGTGAAGTGGCGCTGAACAACAATTCGTTGCTGATAAAACCGCTGGAAAGCGAGCTGCAGAAGCTCAGCGGCAAGTTCCGCTTCGACAATGGCAATCTGGAGAGCGACACCCTGTCGGCCAACTGGTTCGGGCAACCGGTGGCGGTCAACTTCACTACGCAGGAAGGCGAGCGTGACTACAAGGTCAACGTCGGTCTGAAAGGAGACTGGCAGCCGGGCAAGTTCCCCGGCCTGCCAAAAGAGGCCGCCGATGCGCTCAGCGGCAGTGCGCCCTGGCAGAGCCAGGTGGCCATCACGCTGCCGCATCAGGGCTCGGCCAGCTACGATATCGGCCTTGACGCAGACCTGAAGAAAGTGAGCAGTCACTTACCTTCGCCACTGGACAAGGCGTCGGGAGAGGCGCTGCCGGTGAACGTCAAGGTCAAAGGCGGTTTGAACGGCTTTATGTTGACCGGCAGCGCGGGCAAACAGAACCGCTTCAACAGCGAATGGAACTTCGATAAAAAACAGGTGAACCTGGCGCGCGCCGCCTGGCAAACCAACGGGGGCGGCACCCCGCCTCTGCCGGCCGGCAAGTCGATGACGTTGAACCTGCCGGCGCTGGACGGCGAGCAGTGGCTGGCGCTGCTGGCACCGGCGCTGAAACAGGGCGGCGGCAGCGGTCAGGTGGGCGGTTTCAGCTTCCCCACCACCGTGGCGCTGACCACGCCGCAGCTGCTGTTGGGCGGCCAGGCCTGGCATAAGCTGACGCTGTCGGCCGAGAAACAGCTTGGCGCCACCCTGGTGAGCGCCAAGAGCGACGAAGTGGATGGTAGCCTGCGGGTGGCCGATCGCGGGCCGTGGCGCGCCGATATCAACTACCTGTATTACAACCCGCAGTTCGCAGAGACGAAAAACGCGGGGGGCACGCCGCCGCCGTCGACCGAGAACGTTTCCTTCCGCGACTGGCCTTCGTTGATGTTGCGCTGCAAATCGTGCTGGGTGCTGGGGCAGAACCTCGGTAAGGTCGAGGCGGATCTGACCAATCGGGGCGATACCCTGACGCTGGATCACGGCCTGGTCGATACCGGCAAAGGGCGCATGACCGCCACCGGCCTGTGGAAACAAAATGCGCAGGAAGAGCGCAGCTCGCTGAAAGGCAAGCTGCTTGGCGGCAAGATCGATGAAACCGCCGCCTTCTTCGGCATCACCATTCCGCTTAAGGGCGCGCCTTATGACGTGGATTTCGATCTGTACTGGCATGGCACGCCGTGGCAGCCACGGGTCGATACGCTGAGCGGTGCGCTGCAGGTCAAGATGGGCAAGGGTGAAATCGACAGTATGGGTGGTGGCCGTGCCGGTCAGCTGCTGCGGCTGGTCAGTTTCGATGCCCTGCTGCGCAAGCTGCAGTTCGATTTCAGCGATACCTTCGGCAAAGGCTTCTACTTTGATTCCATCCGCAGTACCGCCTGGCTGAAAGATGGCATAATGCATACAGATAATCTATTGATCGACGGCCTGGCGGCGGATATCGCCATGAGCGGCCAGATCGATCTGGCGCGCCGTCGCATCGATATGGAGGCGGTGGTGGCGCCGGCGATTTCGGCGACGGTCGGCGTGGCCACGGCGTTTGTCGTCAACCCGATCGTCGGCGCGGCGGTATTTGCCGCCTCGCAGGTGCTGGGGCCGCTGTGGAGCAAGATTTCGCTGATTCGCTACCATATCAGCGGCGATCTCGACCAGCCGAAGATCAATGAGGTACTTCGTAAGGCAAAGGAGGATAAGGCGTCATGAGGAATGCTAACGTTGCGTTGTTGCAGTTGTGCAGTGGCGATCAGGTGCGCGATAACCTGGCCCAGATTGAACAGCAGATCAAGCAGCTCAATGCCGGGGTAAAACTGGTCATGACGCCGGAGAACGCGTTGTTGTTCGCCAACTCCGCGGCCTATCGCCAACAGGCGGAAAAACAGGGCGATGGTCCGCTGCAGAATGCGGTGCGCGAACTGGCGCGCCGTTATGGCGTGTGGTTGCTGGTGGGCTCGATGCCGCTCGTCAGCCGTGAGAACCCGGAGCTTATCACCACCAGCAGCCTGTTGTTCGACGAGCAGGGCGAGATCCGCGCCCGCTACGACAAGCTGCACATGTTCGATGTGGACATCAACGACGCGCACGGCCATTACCGCGAGTCGGATACCTACCAGCACGGGCAGCACCTGACGGTGGTGGATACGCCGGTCGGGCGTTTGGGCATGACCATATGTTACGATCTGCGCTTCCCTGCGCTGTTCCAGGCGCTGCGGGCGCAGGGCGCCGAACTGATTTCGGTGCCGGCTGCCTTTACCCGGGTGACCGGCGAGGCGCATTGGGAAATCCTGCTGCGCGCCCGGGCGATCGAAAACCAGTGCATGATTCTGGCGCCGGCGCAGGTGGGGCGCCACGGGCCGACCCGCCGCACCTGGGGCCACTCGATGGCTGTCGACGGCTGGGGCAAGGTGTTGGCCGAGAACGCGGACGCCGTGGCGGCACTGAAGGTGCGTGTGGACGCCGCAAGCCTGAAAAATATTCGTGCGCAGATGCCGGTGCTGCAGCACAACCGATTCCAGACGTCGCTGACGGCGCCGTCTGACAAGTAATCCTCCAATCAAGAGTGAAACCATTATGAGCCTGACGTTTGTCAGTGAGCAGTTACTCGCTACCAACAAGCTGAGTCATCAAGACCTGTACAGGGTACTGGGTCAACTGGCAGAACGCCGTATCGACTACGCCGATCTCTATTTCCAGTCCAGCTATCACGAAGCCTGGGTGATTGAGGACGGCATCATCAAGGATGGCTCTTACAATATCGACCAGGGCGTCGGCGTGCGCGCCGTCAGCGGCGAGAAGACCGGCTTTGCCTATGCCGATCAGATCACCCTGAATGCGCTGCAGCAAAGCGCCCAGGCGGCGCGCAGCATCGTGCGCGAGCAGGGCGACGGGCAGGCGCATACTCTGGGCGAAATCGGTTATCAGGCGCTGTACCCGCTGCTCGATCCGTTGCAAAGCCTGCCGCGCGAAGAGAAAATCGCCCTGCTGCACCGCGTCGACAAGGTGGCGCGCGCCGCCGATGCGCGGGTGCAGGAAGTGAACGCCAGCATCACCGGCGTTTACGAGCAGGTGCTGGTGGCCGCCACCGACGGCACGCTGGCGGCGGACGTTCGCCCGCTGGTGCGCCTTTCCGTCAGCGTGCTGGTGGAGCAGGACGGCAAGCGTGAGCGCGGCTCCAGCGGCGGCGGCGGCCGTTTCGGCTATGACTACTTCCTGGAAGCCGTCGACGGCGAGGTGCGCGCCGATATCTATGCCCAAGAGGCGGTGCGCATGGCGCTGGTCAATCTTGGCGCAGTGGCGGCGCCGGCCGGCAATATGCCGGTGGTGCTGGGGGCCGGTTGGCCAGGCGTACTGCTGCACGAGGCGGTGGGCCACGGCCTGGAAGGCGACTTCAACCGGCGCGGCACCTCGGTGTTCAGCGGCCATATGGGCGAGCTGGTGGCGTCCGAGCTGTGCACCGTGGTGGATGACGGCACCCTGCAAGGGCGCCGCGGCTCGCTGGCGATCGACGACGAAGGCGTGCCGGGCCAGTACAACGTACTGATCGAAAACGGCGTGCTGAAAGGCTACATGCAGGACAAGCTCAACGCGCGGCTGATGGGCGTTGCGCCGACCGGCAACGGCCGCCGCGAGTCCTATGCGCATCTGCCGATGCCGCGCATGACCAACACCTACATGCTGGCGGGTAAATCGACGCCGGAAGAGATCATCGCCAGCGTCGAGTACGGTCTGTACGCGCCGAACTTTGGCGGCGGCCAGGTGGACATCACCTCCGGCAAGTTCGTGTTCTCCACCACCGAAGCCTATCTGATCGAGAAAGGGCGTATCACCAAGCCGGTGAAGGGGGCGACGCTGATCGGCTCCGGCATCGAGGCGATGCAGCAGATTTCGATGGTCGGCAACGATCTGGCGCTTGATAAAGGCGTGGGTGTGTGCGGCAAGGAAGGCCAGAGTGTGCCGGTGGGCGTCGGCCAACCGACGCTGAAACTGGACACGCTGACCGTCGGCGGCACGGCGTAATTTTTCCTCAAGGGGCCGCATTGGCCCCTTGTTCATTCCCCATTTTGAGTTTTCTCTCGCCCGCGCAAAGAGTGCTGTGCGGCGATGATGCCGAGAAAGATGACGATGGCGTGCTTTGGTGTGTCTACCCGGCGTTGGCTGCTGGTGCTGGGGGTTCTCTCCTTGACGGGGTGCGCCCGTTCCGATGCGCTGTGGGGCGTGGTCGATAAGCTCTGCATGGCCAACTATCAGCAAAAGCGCGATCCGGCCCCGTGTGAGCAGATTTATATGCCGCAGGGGAAAGCGCAGGGCTTCAGCGTGCTGCAAAACCCGCGTTATCCCTATCACTTCATCCTGGTGCCGACGGCGCCGCTCTCCGGTATTGAAAGCCCGCAGCTGCTGGCCGGGGAACGGACGGACTATTTTGGCTATGCATGGCTGATGCGTTACCGGTTGGCCGCCGAGTATGGCGGGCCGGTGCCGGATGATATGTTGGGCATGGCGATCAACTCCGCTTACGGCCGTAGCCAGAACCAATTGCATATTCACCTGACCTGTCTGCGCGAAGATGTTCGGCGTCAATTGCAGGCGGAACGCCCCTACATACAGGAACAATGGCGGCCTTTGCCGGATAAGCTGTTGCGCCACACTTACTATGCCCGACGCGTGATGCAGCCAACCGCGATGGGCATTTACCCGATTAAGGATCTGGCGGATTATTTCCATCTGTCGCCGCAGCAGCTGGCGGAATATGGCGTGGCGTTAGTGCCCACCACGTTTGCCGGCCAACGGGGTTTTATCTTGCTGGCCTCGAAGCGCGGCTGGGACGTTGGCAACCGCGCTTCGGTAGAGTCGCTGCTGGATAAAGAGTGCGCGATATTGCCGCGTTGAGCTCAAGAATGTCTCGCTACACGATGCTGATTAACCGGCCTGTGCAGGTGTATCAGCCATTATCCCTGCAGTTCCCATTTAGCCAGCCATACTTGGCTTTGAGAGCCAGAGGGATGGTATAATTTGGTTACATTTTTTCTTGAGTAAGGGTATTGATTGGAGTACTTTAATGGCCGGAGCTGATGGACATGAATAAGCGCTTTGATGATGTTAATTTAATCGATGTAATCACCGATAGCTTAAATGAATATTTAATGGTTACAAGTTAAACCTGTCCAATAGTTCATTGAATTGCGAGTCTTTCAGTTTTTTTATATTGATTTTTCAGCCTGCCGATGGCTGATGAATTTATTTTGAAATACAGTAAGGTTTCCGGTTAATAAATAAATCGCGGTTTCATCTGGCGGTGAGTGTGCCGGTATTCATTTATCCATTGATGAAAGTTATCAGAATTACTTTAATATGGAGGTTGTATGAAAAGGGTTTCCAAGTTGTTAATCGCATTTTCCGTGGCGGTGGCCTTAGTGGGATGCGCGCGTACAGCACCCGTTGATAATGTTCATTCGACGGTTAGTGCCGGGCATAGTGAGGCTCAAGTCAGAAACGCAATCCTTAAGGCTGGCGCCCAACGCCAATGGATCATGAATGATGTGGGGCCAGGTGTCATCAAGGCGCGTCAGCAAAACCGCAATCACAGTGCGGAGGTGCGTATTACCTACTCGGCAACAGCTTATTCTATCGATTATGACAGCAGCCAGAATCTGCTCGCTTCTCAAGGTAAGATTCATAAGAATTATAATCGTTGGGTACGCAATCTGGATAAAGATATTCAGGTCAGTCTCGCCACGAATGCACTGCAGTAATATCTTTTTAGTCGGGCCAAGTATGGCCCGATAAATATTTTTAGCACAGGACGCTTATCATCGTTATGTACGAACAAGACACCTTTAATGCGCTTGATGCCATAACCGAAGCGCAACGCATAGCTTTCGCTCCCATGCTGTTTCAAACGGCGCTTTGTTTGCGCAATGGGGGGGTGTTGGCCTATCTGGATAAGCAAGGTGAACAAGGCGCGTTTCTGGATGAAATCGTTGCTAATAGCAGTCTGAATGATTATGCCACCAGCGTGCTGTTGGATATGGGATTGAGTGGCCGCATCATTATCTGTCGCGACGAGCGCTACCGCCTGTCCAAAGTGGGGCACTTCCTGCTGCATGACGCGATGACCCGTGTGAATATGGATTTCACACAGGATGTCTGTTACCAGGGGTTGTTCTTTCTGGCGCAAGCGCTGAAGGAGTCCAAGCCTGCGGGGCTCCAGGTGTTCAGTGACACGGAAACTATCTATCCTGTGCTGTCCCAGTTACCATCCCCAGCTCGCGAAAGTTGGTTTGCATTCGATCATTACTACTCTGATGCGGCCTTTAGTGCGGCATTGCCGCATATTTTCGCCGGCAAACCCTTAAGCCTGTACGATGTTGGGGGAAATACGGGAAAATGGGCGCTGCGTTGCTGCCAATACGATGACGACGTCACGATTACGATACTGGATTTGCCGCAACAAATTGCACTTGCCCGCCAAAATGTCGAAAATGCCGGTTTTTCTCACCGCATTGGCTTTCATGCGGTTGATATGCTCGAAGAGGCCACCTTGCCTGGCGAAGCGGATATCTGGTGGATGAGCCAGTTCCTCGACTGTTTCGCTCCGCAGCAGATAATTGGCATGTTGGAGCGTATCGCTAAGGTGATGAAACCCGGCGCTCGGTTGTGCGTTATGGAGCTGTTCTGGGATGCGCAAAAATTTGAGGCGGCGTCATTCAGCCTGAACGCCACGTCGCTTTATTTCACGTGCATGGCTAACGGTAATAGCCGTTTTTACAGCGTAGAGAAATTTTATCGCTACCTGGAAGCGGCAGGATTTGAGGTGGAACAACGCGTCGATCATCTCGGAGTTGGTCATACCTTACTCATATGCAAGAAAATTTGACTTGAAAAGAGGCGTCAGTTTGGCGCGTTGTGCCAGGGATAACGGATACACCACGGATTTGCATTAATGAAATTTGCCTTGAACATTGTCGACTGGCAGGCACGAGCACCCGGCCTGAGCGCCGCGTCCCAGTGGCTTGCATGGGCGCACCAGCCTGACGCCATTGATCCGAGCGCGCCTCAGGCGTTGCCTGATGAATTGCCGATGATGGCCGCGCGTCGCTTGAGCTCCGGCAGTAAGCTGGCGGTTGATTGCGGGCTTTCTTTGCTGCGTCGTCATGCCGTTGATGCAGTGCTCTATACCAGCCGTCACGGGGAGCTGGAGCGCAACTACCGTATCCTCCATGCATTGGCGACCGGCCAGTCTGTTTCACCGACGGATTTTACCATGTCGGTTCATAATTCCGCGGTTGGAAATCTGACGATCGTTGCTAGGCAACCGATAGTATCTTCTTCGCTTTCTGCTGGCATGGATACGTTTCAGCAAGGGCTTTGTGAAGTGGTTTGCTTGCTGCAGGCCGGCCATCAGCGTGTATTGATGGTGGATTTTGATGGTGTGATCCCAGCGTTTTACCATCCGGGGCTGCCTGCGCAAATGCCCACCTGGGCGTATGCCGTGGCGCTGCTGTTTGAGGCGGGGGATACGTTGCAATGCTCCACGGAGAGTGATTATGCAGGCAATGAAATGTCTTTGCCGCAAAGCTTGCGGTTTTTAAGGCACTATCTCGCGCAGACGCCCCACTTTACGATTGACGGAGAACGAGTGCAGTGGCGTTGGAGTCTCATGAAATGAATGCTGTAACCGGATTAAATCGCATCTGGCGCCTGGTAATGACCGGGTTTTGCTTCGCGTTATTCGGGCTCGGCGGGCTGCTGCTTTCCCTGACCTGGTTTAATTTGCTGTTGCTTGTTGTACGTGATGACAATAAGCGCTGCCGCATAGCGCGGCGCAGTATTTCAGCCAGTTTTCGATTGTTCTTGACGGTGGCGAGGAGCATTGGCGTATTAGATTACCGTATCCATGGCGCCGATTGCCTGCGTAATGAACGCGGCTGTCTGGTAGTGGCGAACCATCCTACGTTGATTGATTATGTGCTGCTGGCTTCCGTGATGCCGGAAACGGATTGCCTGGTGAAAAGTGCATTACTGAAAAATCCGTTTGTCAGCGGGGTGATTCGTGCAGCGGATTATCTGGTTAACAGCCAGGCTGAGACTTTGTTGCCACAGTGTCAGGAAAGATTGGGGCGTGGTGACACCCTTTTAATTTTTCCTGAGGGCACGCGTACCGAACCGGGAAAAAAGATGTCTCTGCAGCGCGGGGCGGCCAATATTGCCGTCCGTTGCCGCCGCGATCTGCGTATTGTGGCGATTTGCTGCAGTGAACATTTATTGGATAAACAGAGCAAATGGTACGATGTCCCCCTTACAAAGCCGCTCTTTGAGATCAAAGTACGCGGTCGAGTGCCGATCGAGCATTTTTATGATGGCAAAACACCAGAGCCGGCATTGGCGGCAAGGCAGCTGAACCGGTACCTTTCGCAACAATTACAATTCGTTGAAATACCTTTTTCGGAACTTAATGATGCAAGCGCTTTATCTAGAAATTAAAAATCTCATTATTGATACATTGAATTTGGAGGAGCTGACGGCGGATGATATTGAAACGCAGGCGGCTCTGTTCGGGGAAGGATTAGGACTGGACTCCATCGATGCGCTTGAACTCGGGCTGGCGGTAAAAAATAAGTACGGCATCGTGCTTTCCGCCGAAAGTGAAGAAATGCGCCAGCACTTTTACTCTGTAGCAACGCTGGCTTCTTTTATTCATTCGCAACGAGCCTGAGAAAGAATCCGCCATGACAGAACAACACGCTATTTATGAAGAAGTCTCCGCGCTTCTGATCAAACTCTTTGAAATTGATCCCGCGTCGATTACACCGGAAGCCCGCTTGTATGAAGATCTTGAGCTCGACAGCATCGATGCGGTCGACATGATTGTGCAATTGCAAAAGAAAACCGGCAGGAAGATCAAACCGGAAGAGTTTAAAGCTGTGCGAACCGTTCAAGATGTCGTCGAAGCGGTAGAACGTTTACTGCGGGAAGCCTGATCCATCGTGCAGGGGAAAAGGTTGTCGGTGCTACAGGTTATGATGGCGCTAATATTGTTAGCTTGGCCGTTTTTGGTTTGGTTTGGCCTGCTGCATGACGGCCTGCATTGGCTGCTGCCATCGATGGCACTGATGCTGTTTCTACGCTTACGTCAGCTGCGGCGAAAAGCCGGGCCGATGCATCGCATTATGCAGTACGTGGCATTTGCTGGGGTTGCGTTATGCGTTGCCAGCGCGCTGTTACGCGCCCATCAACTGCTGCTGTGGTGGCCCGTAATTGTCAATTTGGTAATGCTGTGCGGCTTTGGGGGTTCGCTGTGGAGTGATATGCCGTTGGTTGAGCGTTTGGCTCGGCTGCGCGAGCCGCGGCTGCCGCCCGAAGGCGTTCGTTATACGCGTCGAGTTACCCAGGTCTGGTGCATCTTTTTCGTGTTCAACGGCTCCATGGCCTGTTTAACCGCCTTGCATGGAGATATGGCGCTTTGGACAATGTGGAACGGCATGATTGCTTATCTGCTGATAGGCGCGCTGATGGCCGGCGAATGGTTGGTGCGTCGTCGAGTAATGCAGCGAGATGTGCGATGACTCCCCCTCTTTCACTGTCGCAATGGTTAAGTGCATCGCGCTCCGATGAAACGACCATTGCTTGGCTTGGCGAACAGACCTGGACACTCGGCCAATTGCGCTATGACGTATCGATATTGCTCGATCGTTTGCGTCAGCAAGAAGCCGATCGCTGGGCGCTGTGCTTTGAAAACAGCTATTTGTTCATTGTGGCGTTGTTGGCTGTCTTGTACGCCGGCAAAACACCGGTGATCCCAGGCCATCGCCGGCTCTCACTGCTTGAGGAGCAACGGTCGCTGTTCAGCGGCGTGTTAAGTGATGCCGAACTGTGCTGGAGCGAGGGGCTGCTCGTTGTGGCGTCAGCCCAAAAGTCGGCGCCGACGAAGATATGTCTACCGGCGATCGCCGATGACGCCAGCATCGAACTGTTTACTTCCGGATCCACCGGGCAACCCAAAAGAGTCGTTAAGCGGGTCGCGGTTCTGGATTATGAAGCCAGGCTGTTGGCAACCCGCTTTTCTGGGCAGTTGGACGGTTGCCGT
Organism: Serratia sp. NGAS9; assembly: GCF_009905295.1. Classification (NCBI taxonomy): domain Bacteria; kingdom Pseudomonadati; phylum Pseudomonadota; class Gammaproteobacteria; order Enterobacterales; family Yersiniaceae; genus Serratia; species Serratia sp. NGAS9. Next base: position 4,588,500 of record NZ_CP047605.1, on the reverse strand, counting down.
GTGGTGGCATCGGTTGCTCCCCTGCATCTCTATGGCCTCACGTTTCGCATTTTCTTGCCTATGTCGCAGGGATTACCTCTGCATGCGGCAATGGTTCATTACGCCGAACAGCTGGCCGCTTTTGATCGTTCTTATCGCTATCTATTCGTCAGCAGCCCTGCTTTCCTCAAACGGCTCGATCCCCGGTTGGCTGCGCCATCGGTCAGCATGATTTTCTCCGCAGGCGGCATGTTGCCATGGAAAGACGTTATGGCGACGCAGGCATGGCTTGGCGTCTGGCCGGATGAAATTTACGGCTGTACTGAAACCGGCATTCTTGCTTGGCGCTACCGTGAACAAGATGACATTCCGTGGCAACTGTTTCCGGGGGTGAGGCTCACGGCGGAGGGCGATGCCTTCCGCGCCGTATCACCGTTGATTGCGCAACCTGACGGGCAATTATTGGATGATGAGCTGCAGTTTATCGGGCATGGCCGTTTCCGTTTGCAAGGGCGCCGTGGACGAGTGGTGAAAATAGAAGAAAAACGCATCTCACTGAGTGAAGTTGAACGCCGGCTGATGGCGCTGGACGGCATTCAGGACGCGGCGGCGTTGCCGGTTGTTCGTCGAGGACGCCAAGGTATCGGCGCACTGCTGGTGTTAGATCGTGAACGGCAGGATGCCTGGCGAGAAAAGCACGGTAACGCGTTGGAGTTGTCGTGGCGTCGTGCACTGTCCCCGTGGCTTGAGCCGATGGCTATTCCTCGTTATTGGCGGGTGGTTAATGAAATCCCGGTAAACAGCATGAATAAGCGCGTTGATACGCAATTACAGGAGTTTTTCAATGACGCCCCATAAAATCGAATGCCACCAGCCGCAGCCTGGTCAAGCCGAGATCACCTTTTCTCTTGAGCCGGAACTGTTCTGGTTCAAAGGGCATTTCGCCGTGCAGCCGCTGTTACCGGGCGTAGCGCAACTCGACTGGGTAATGCATTTTTCCGCGATGTTGCTCACGCCGGGTTTTTACTTCCACAGTATTCAGAACGTCAAATTTCAAGCGCCGTTGTTGCCGGAAAATCGAGTGACGCTGAGGCTCAATTGGCATGAGGAGCGAGGCAGCCTTACTTTCGCTTACTTGCGGCATGATGGCGCAACCCTTCATACCGCCAGCAGCGGGAAAATCCGGTTATGTCGTTGAGTTATTTTCCCTGTGTCGTGATCCCCTGCTACAACCACGGCGCGATGATGGCGCGCGTACTGTCACGTCTTGAGCCGTTGGCCTTGCCTTGCATCATCGTCGATGACGGCAGCGATGCCACCACGCGGCGGGAGCTTGATGCTCTGGCTGAGCAATATGAACGAGTGACTCTGGTTCGTCTGGATGTCAACGCTGGTAAAGGCGTGGCCGTTATTCGCGGTTTGGAGGCGGCGGCATGCGCTGGTTTTACCCATGCGGTGCAGGTCGATGCCGATGGGCAACATGCGATTGAAGACATCCCTGCACTGTTAGCGCTCAGCGAACGGTATCCGGAAGCGCTGATTTCCGGGTTGCCGATATACGATGATTCCGTGCCGCGAGCGCGCCTCTACGGACGTTGGGTGACGCATGTTTGGGTATGGATTGAAACGCTTTCTCTGCAGTTGAAAGATAGTATGTGCGGCTTTCGCGTTTACCCGTTAGCCCCGACTTTACGGCTTGCCGGGCGCGTTTCACTGGGGAGGCGGATGGATTTCGATACGGAGGTGATGGTGCGCCTTTATTGGCAGGGTAACACCAGCTATTTCGTCCCGACGCGAGTGACCTATCCCCAGGATGGTGTATCGCATTTCGATACATTGAAGGACAACGTTCGTATTTCGATGATGCACACCCGCTTATTTTTCGGCATGTTGCCGCGCATTCCTTCACTGTTATGTCGCAGCACAAATGCGCATTGGGCGAAACAAGCGGAAGTCAAAGGAATGTGGGGCATGCGCTTCATGTTAGCGGTGTGGCGGTTGCTCGGTCGCCGCGCATTTTCGCTTTTGCTGTGGCCGGTGGTTGGCGTCTATTGGTTGAGCGCGGCGGCGCCGAGACGGGCATCCCGGCAGTGGCTTGCACGCGTACGTCAACAGCTTGTTTTGCGCCGGCAGGCAATTCCCCCGTATCTGAATAGCTACCGCCACTTTCTGCGATTTGGGCACGCCATGTTGGATAAGGTCGCCGGTTGGCGGGGTGAGCTGAAATTGGGGCGAGATATCGTTTTTGCTCCGGGGGCGGAAGAGGCACTAAACAGCGCCAGTACGCAGGGGAAGCTGTTATTGGCTTCACACCTGGGGGATGTGGAAGCGTGTCGGGCGCTGGCGCAGCGGCAAGGTGGGAAAGTGGTGAACGCCCTGGTCTTCAGCGAAAACGCCCAACGCTTTAAACAGGTGATGGAAGAAATGGCGCCGCAGGCGGGAATAAACCTGCTCCCGGTGAATGACATTGGCCCTGAAACGGCAATGTTGCTGAAGGATAAATTGGATCGCGGTGAGTGGGTGGCTATCGTTGGCGATCGCATTGCGGTAAATCCGCAGCGTGGTGGCGATTGGCGCGTCAGCTGGAGTTCGTTTATGGGGCAGCCCGCGCCTTTCCCGCAAGGGCCGTTTATTCTAGCCGCACTGCTGCGTTGCCCGGTATTGTTGATCTTTGCTTTGCAACGGGAGGGAAAACTGCACATACATTGTGAGGCTTTCGCCGATCCGCTGCCATTACCGCGAGCTGAACGTCAACAGGCCCTTCAGCTGGCTATCGATCGCTATGCTGCCCGTCTTGAACATTTCGCACTGATGTCCCCGTTGGACTGGTTTAACTTTTTCGATTTTTGGCGGCTGCCTGACACCGCCGATAAGGAGTAATGGGTGCTTAACGACCCTCGCTTTACGGCTGACGTTGAACTCACCATCCCGTTTCATGATGTCGACATGATGGGAGTGGTGTGGCACGGCAACTATTTTCGTTATTTTGAGAGCGCTCGTGAGGCGCTGCTGAACCAGTTTGATTACGGTTACCGGCAAATGCAGGCGTCCGGGTATGTTTGGCCGGTTGTCGATACTCGGGTGAAATACCGCGACGTGCTGACATTTGAGCAGCGCATCCGCGTTCGCGCACAGTTGGAAGAGTATGAAAACCGCTTGCGCATCGCTTACCAGATATTCGATGTCTTGACTGCGAAACGGACCACAACGGGTTACACCATTCAGGTTGCGGTAGAAGAGAAAAGCCGTGAAATGTGCTTCGTGAGTCCAGATATTTTGTTTGAACGAATGGGAGTAGCGCCATGAGACTTTTGCCTTTATGCCTGCTTTTGCTGGCGCCGTGGGTGCATGCCGTCACGCTGGATGAGCTTCAGCAACGTTTTACCGGGCAGCCGGTGATCCGGGCTCATTTCGCACAGACGCGTACGATTAAGGACATGCCGCAACCGCTTCGCTCACAGGGGGAAATGCTGCTTGCCCGCGATCAAGGGTTGTTGTGGGATCAAAAGAGTCCTTTCCCCATGCTGCTGATGCTGAACGATTTTCGTATGGTTCAACAGGTGAATGGCCAGCCTCAACAAACGGTTACCGCCGAAAATAATCCGCAGATGTTCCAGTTTAACCATCTGTTGCGCGGACTATTTCAGGCCGATCGCAAGGCGCTGGAACAGAATTTCCGCGTAGGTTTTCAGGATAAGGGAGAGGGGCGTTGGGTACTTCGCCTGACGCCGACGACCACGCCATTGGATAAAATTTTCTCCTCAATCGATTTGTCTGGTGAAACTTATCTGGAGTCTATTCAGCTCTATGATAAACAAGGCGATCGTACGGAAATTATACTTTCTCAACATCGACTGACCCCTGCGACCCTGACTGATGACGAACGCCAACGCTTTGCCGCCGACTAATTCCCGCCGCCTCGCCCTGTTATGGGGATTGGTATGTTTGATGCTGCTCGGCGTGTTGTTGGCGTTGCTGCCGGGCGCACGTTTGAACAGCAGCGTGTTGGCGATGCTGCCCAAGCAGGCGCTGGGTTCCGTTCCGCTCGCGATAAGTGACGGCTTTATGCAGCGCCTGGATAAACAGGTGGTGTGGTTGGTCAGCCCCGGTAAACAGCCGGATCCGCGAGTAGCAGAAACGTGGTTGGCGCAACTTCAACAGTCACCCGCGTTGTCTGAAGTTAAAGGAAAGATGAACGCCGAAAGCCAGAAAGCCTGGGGAGCCTTTTTCTGGCAGCACCGCAACGGGCTTATCGATAGCGCCACTCGCATGCGCTTGCAAAATGGCGGTGAAGCGCAAGCGCAATGGGTTCTGTCACAGCTCTATTCCGCTTTTTCTGGCGTTAGTGGCAAAGAGTTGCGGAACGATCCATTGATGCTGATGCGTGGCTCCCAGTTGGCGCTTGCGCAAAACGGTCAGCGACTGCGGCTGATGGATGGCTGGCTTGTCACTCAGGACGAGCAGCAAAACTACTGGTATTTGTTACACGGGGAGCTGGTGGGTGACTCCTTCGATATGCAACAAACCCATCGCTTGGTGGCGGAGCTCGCGGTACAGGAAGCGTCACTGAAGGCGCTCTATCCGCAGGCGCAGCTGCTTTCTCGGGGGACGGTGTTCTACAGCGACTACGCCAGCCAGCAAGCGAAGCGGGATATCGCCACCCTCGGCGCTGCCACGATCCTGGGCGTGGTTCTGTTAATTATCGTGGTCTTTCGTTCATTGCGACCGTTGCTGTTGTGTCTACTTTCTCTCAGCGTCGGAGCATTGGCGGGGACGGTGGCCACGTTGGTGCTGTATGGCGAACTGCACCTGATGACGTTGGTGATGAGCATGAGCATCATCGGGATTTCTGCCGATTATACGCTCTACTATCTGACCGAACGCATGGTGCATGGCGCGGTCATGTCGCCCTGGCAAAGCCTGACGAAGGTTGGCAAAGCGCTTTTGTTGGCATTGTTGACGACGGTGGCGGCCTATCTAATCATGATGTTGGCTCCTTTCCCCGGCATTCGCCAGATGGCCGTGTTTGCCGCCATCGGACTTAGCGCATCGTGCCTGACCGTATTTTTTTGGCATCCCTGGTTGTGCCGCGGCTTACCGGTGCGGCCGGTTCCGGCGATGGGGGTGATGCTGCGTTGGTTGGCGGCCTGGCGGCGCAATAAAGCAGTGCGCGTAGGGGTGCCGACGGCCTTGGCTCTGCTGTCAATGGCTGGGATTGCCACGTTGCGTGTGAATGATGATATTTCCCAACTGCAGGCGTTGCCGTCTTCACTGCTGGCGCAGGAGAACAAGATTAGCCGATTGATCGGGCAAAACGTCGATCAAAAATGGTTCGTGGTCTATGGCGCTACTCCAGAACAGACGCTGCGGCGGTTGGAAACTTTCCTGCCGCACCTGGAGCGAGCGCAACATGAGGGAATGATTAGCCATTTCCGCGCGATCCCCCTTAATTCGCTGGCGCGCCAAGAGCAGGATTTACGTCTGCTGCGTGACGCGGCACCAACCGTGCTTCTTGCGCTAAAAAATGCGGGGCTTGATATGGCTAACCCCGATCTGAACGCAATGCCGGTTTCCGTACCCACATGGCTGGAAAGCAGCATCAGCGAAGGTTGGCGTTTGTTGTGGCTGACTCTGCCCAACGGCCAGAGTGGGGCGCTGGTTCCCGTCGATGGTGTAACGTCAGGCAATCAATTGGGAGAGCTGGCGGACAAGCAGGCCGGTGTGGCATGGGTGGACCGCAAACAGTCTTTTGATTCGCTCTTCGCGCTCTACCGTTCCGTATTGACGGGGTTGTTGGGTATCGCGTTGGTTGTGATCGCCTGTGGCGCGATGGTTCGCCAAGGGTGGCGTAAAGGGCTTGTCAGCCTGATACCGTCCCTGTTGTCGCTGGGATGTGGGTTGGCTGTGCTCTCGTTTTGCGGGTATAGCGTAAACCTATTCTCGCTGTTGGCATTAGTGCTGGTATTGGGCATTGGCATCAATTACACACTGTTTTTCAGTAACCCGCAGGGGACGCCGCTGACTTCGCTGCTAGCCATTACGTTGGCGATGATGACGACTTTGCTAACGCTTGGCATGTTGTTGTTCAGTGACACGCAGGCAATCAGCTGTTTCGGAATTGTTTTGGTCAGCGGAATTTTCGTCGCCTGGCTACTTTCACCACTGGCGATGCCAAATAAAAAAAGAGAAAAAAGATGATGGTACGTAATTGCTGGCGATTCGCTGCGCTGCTCGTTGTGATGGGGATAGCCGGCTGCAGCCATTCGATTGCTCCGGGGAATGACACGTTCCCACAGGCCTGGCTAGAACCGGGCACCCGCGTGGTGTTGCCTGCGCCTGGTTTGTCACCTGCGATCGATAAGCAGCAACTGCTGACCGGTACTTTCAACGGCAAAAGCCAGTCGCTGTTGGTCATGTTGCATGCTGATGAGCAGAAAATCACCCTCGCCGGGCTTTCCTCCGTGGGAATTCGGCTGTTTAAGCTTACCTATGATGAGAATGGGTTACACGCCGAGCAATCTATCATCGTTCCTCAATTACCACCGGCAAGCCAGGTGTTGGCCGATGTCATGCTTAGCCTTTGGCCGCTTGAAACTTGGCGGGCGCGGCTGCCGAATGGCTGGACGATCGTCGATAAGGGTAATCAGCGCGAGCTGCGCAACGCCAGCGGCAAGCTGGTGACCGAGATCGCCTATCTTCAGCGTAATGGCCTGCGAGAGCCGATTAGCATTCAACAACATGCTTTTAAATACCAAATCACCATTCAATACCTGGGTGAATAACATGATTTACATCTCTGCCGTCGGTATGATTAATGCGCTTGGGAATTCTCTGGATGAGATAGCCGCAAACCTCGCTCGCGGCTCTGCGCCGGGTATGCGTCCGAGAGCGGGGTGGCTACAGGGGAACCCGGAAGCCGTGCTGGGCGGCGTTGAGGGAGAGTTACCCGTTATCCCTGCGTCGTTTTCCGCTCATCGTTCCCGTAATAATCAACTGTTGCTGGCCGCGCTGGAGCAGATCCAGCCGCAGGTTGATGAAGCCATCGCCAGGTTTGGCCGCGATCGGATTGCCGTCGTGATGGGCACCAGCACCTCCGGGTTAAACGAAGGCGATGAGCATGTACAGCTGACGCTCAACGGCGAAGTTAGCCCGCGTTGGCGGTATCCTCAGCAGGAGCTCGGCGATCCGTCGCGATTTCTCAGCCGCTGGCTACAGGTCGATGGGCCAGCATTTACGCTTTCGACAGCTTGCTCTTCCAGCGCCCGAGCCATTATCAGCGGGCGGCGGCTGATCGAAGCGGGGCTTGCCGATGTCGCCATTGTTGGCGGCGCCGATACGTTGAGCAGAATGCCGATCAACGGTTTTCACAGCCTTGAGTCGCTATCGTCTGAGCTTTGCCAGCCGTTCGCCCAAAACCGTTGCGGCATCACTATCGGTGAAGGCGCTGCACTCATGGTGCTGACCCGCGAGCCTCAGCCTCTTGTTCTATTAGGGGTGGGGGAATCCAGCGATGCTTGGCATATATCAGCACCGCATCCTCAGGGAGAGGGTGCCATTCGTGCCATTGAACAAGCCTTGGCCGAAGCGGATATCGAGGCGAAACAGGTTGGTTACATTAATCTGCACGGCACCGCGACACTGCTTAACGACCAAATCGAGTCCCGCGTAGTGCATTCGCTGTTTGGTGAACAGGTACCATGCAGTTCGACCAAGCATTTAACCGGCCATACTCTGGGGGCTGCGGGGATCACGGAGGCGGCTATCAGCGCGCTGATTTTACTGCGCAATTTACCTTTACCCGCCCAAGATTTCAGCGCTTCGCCAGCAGACCCCGCGCTCCCCGCTTGCGGTGTCATGCATACCAGCCAACCGTTGGCTCGACCGATAATCCTCTCTAACTCTTTCGCCTTTGGCGGAAATAACGCCAGTATTCTATTAGGGAAAGATGTATGAACGAATATTTGCCGCCGTCCGAGTACTTGCCTCATGCTGAGCCGATGATGCTACTGGATGAGGTCGTCAACGTGACTGAAAACGATGTTCACTGTCAGGTTAGCGTGCATCTTGGCGGAGTGTTGGGACCCTTTCTCGATGCTCAGGGCAATCTGCCGGGATGGTTTGCGCTGGAGTTGATGGCGCAAACGGTGGGGGTTTGGTCCGGCTGGCATCGCCGCCAAGCGGGGTTGCATGAAATTTCATTGGGCATGGTGCTTGGCGCCCGCGAGTTAACCTGTGCGGCCGGGCATCTACCAGGCAATGCGACGTTGAATGTTCAAGCTAGGTTGCTGATGCAAGACGAACGTTTCGGCAGCTTTGACTGCACCATTACCGTAGGGGAAGAGTGCCTGGCATCTGGCCGTGTGAATACTTTCCAGCCAACGTCAGAAGAATTGACATCGCTTTTTAATCAGGGAGAGACCGCATGAGTCGTTCAGTTCTGGTCACCGGGGCTAGTAAGGGAATTGGGAGCGCGATTGCTCGTCAGCTTGCCGCTGATGGTTTTATCGTCGGCGTCCATTATCACCGAGATCAGGCCGGCGCCCAGGAAACCCTCGCAGCCATTGAACAGTCTGGGGGGCAAGGTCGCCTGCTGAACTTTGACGTAAGTGAACGTGATCAGTGCCGTGAAGTGCTGGAAAAGGATATGGCTGCCCATGGCGCCTGGTACGGTGTGGTCTGCAATGCAGGCATCGCCCGGGATGGGGCGTTCCCTGCGCTTAGCGAGAACGATTGGGACAACGTGATCCACACCAATCTCGACGGTTTTTATAACGTCATTCATCCTTGCATCATGCCGATGATCGGCGCACGTAGAGGTGGTCGAATCATTACGTTGTCGTCGGTATCGGGAATGATGGGCAATCGCGGTCAGGTCAATTATAGCGCCGCTAAAGCGGGGATCATCGGCGCCACCAAAGCATTGGCCATTGAGCTTGCGAAGCGCAAAATCACCGTTAACTGCATTGCTCCAGGCCTGATCGACACGGGGATGATCGAAATGGAAGAGGCCGCATTGAAAGAAGCGATGGCGATCATTCCAATGAAGCGCATGGGCCAGACGGATGAAGTTGCCGGCCTGGCGAGCTATTTAATGTCCGATATTGCGGGCTACATCACCCGCCAGGTCATTTCCATCAACGGAGGAATGTTATGACTTGTCGTGTTGTCATCACCGGCATGGGCGGCGTAACCGCCTTTGGGGAACGGTGGCAGGATGTTTCCCGGCGTCTGTTGGCATATGAAAATGCGGTGCGGACAATGCCCGAGTGGCAGATTTATGATGGATTGCATACCTTACTGGGCGCACCAATCGATGATTTCGTCCTGCCTGAGCATTACACCCGAAAGCGCATTCGCGCAATGGGGCGAGTCTCACTCCTTTCCACTCGCGCTACTGAACTGGCATTGGAACAAGCGGGGCTGATTGACGATCCGGTACTGACTAACGGCCAAACCGGCATCGCCTACGGTTCTTCGACGGGAAGTACCGGCCCCGTGAGCGAATTTGCCACTATGCTTACTGAAAAACATACCAACAACATCACTGGCACCACTTATGTGCAGATGATGCCACATACCACAGCGGTTAACACCGGTCTGTTTTTCGGCCTGCGCGGCCGAGTGATCCCGACCTCCAGCGCATGCACCTCAGGGAGCCAGGCGATTGGCTATGCCTGGGAGGCTATTCGTCACGGTTATCAGAAGGTTATGGTTGCTGGTGGCGCAGAAGAGCTTTGCCCCTCGGAGGCCGCGGTGTTCGATACGCTATTCGCAACGAGCCAGCGTAACGATAGCCCTAAAAGCACACCGTCCCCTTTCGATCGGCAGCGTGATGGCCTGGTGATTGGCGAAGGTGCCGGGACGTTGGTCCTGGAAGAGTTGGAACATGCGAAAGCGCGCGGCGCCGTTATCTACGGTGAAATTGTCGGTTTTGCCACCAATTGCGATGCGGCGCATATCACTCAACCGCAGCGTGAAACGATGCAAATATGCATGGAGCAGGCGTTGAAGATAGCTGGCTTGAATGTGCGGGACATCGGCTATATTTCCGCTCATGGCACTGCCACCGATCGAGGGGATATCGCTGAAAGCCAGGCTACGGCAGCTATTTTTGGCGGCCAAACGCCGATTTCATCGCTGAAAAGCTATTTTGGCCATACGCTGGGAGCCTGCGGCGCGCTGGAGGCCTGGATGAGTTTGCAAATGATGCGAGAAGGCTGGTTTGCGCCAACGCTTAACCTTCATCAGCCGGATGAGCAGTGTGGTGAGCTGGATTATATTATGGGGGAAAGCCGGCGCATCGATTGTGAATACTTACAGAGCAATAATTTCGCGTTTGGCGGCATCAATACCTCCATCATCATTAAACGTTGGGTTTAAGTTGAAACGGCGGGAGCAATAAAATTGATTTCCGCCATTCCAACCTCTATAGAGTTTACCTAAACCGCGCATCCCGAGAAAACAGAAAAGCGGCTTCCCGCAGGCGAGCCTCGGCTTGTGCCTGATCCCCCTGATAGCGCAAGATCATGATCAGCGTGGCGTAGACGTTGGCGTCGATACGGCGCTGCAGATAGGCATTGGCCCACTGCCGATAGCCGGTCAACAGGGCATCATCGCGCGTTTGGTTATAGACCAGCAGCGCGTGAGATTGCTCGTCGAACGTTTTGCGCTCCCGATAGATCCAGGCGGCCGGCGGCGGCATCTGCTCGATGCTGTCGATGGTGGCCAGCATCGTGCGCTCCGATTGGGTGAGCGCCATGCGCCCTTGCCAGGCGAAGACCGCCATCACTAACACGCCGAGCGCCGCCATTGCTACAGGCAGACTCAGGGCTTTGGCTAACGGCAGCGGGCGTGGGGCGCCGGTTTGGCCGTCCAACAGTGCCAGCAGCAGCAGAAACGCCAGCCAATGCGGCGCAGACAGATAGAAAGGGTATTCCAGTTGGGTGTGTATCAACATTGGCAGCAGCACCAGAAACAGCCCGACGCGCGCACCGGCCGGCGCTTCGCGATCCCGTTGCCAGGCGCGTTTCAGCAGCAGCGCGCCGGCGACGATGACGATAGCGATACCTGCCAGCGCCGGCAGGCCGCCCTCAACCCACCACAGCAGGATTTCATTGTGCGGATGCCCGGCGACTTCCAGCACTTCTCGCCAGGGCATTGTCTGCAGGCGGAAGTGCGCGAAGCTGTATTCAAAGCCGCCATAGCCCCAGCCCAGCAGCGGTTTGGCGAAAATCATGGCGACGGTGTCTTGCAGCATGGTCAGACGTGAATAATTAGAGCCTTCGCGTGCGATGAGACCTGCGCGGCCATCCAGGCCAAAGCCGGTGAACAGCACCGTCAGACCGATCGCGGCGCCCAGCAGCAGCGCGCCGCCGGCCCAGCGGCTTGCGGCCGGGCGTTGGCGGGCAAAGCGCCACAGCAGCAGCGCCGCCGCCAATGCGGCCCCCAACCAGGCGGCGCGCGACTGGATCAGCACCAGCAGGGCGGAGAAAGCGGCCAGCAGCGCGAGCAGCGGGATTTGCCGCCGCCGCGTTGGCGCAGAGAGGGGAGCCAGCAGCTGCCAGAGCGCCAAAGCCAACCCGGTGGCGATAAAGCTGCCCAGCACGTTCGGTTGCTGAAAGACGCCGTAGACCCGGCTGCCGTTAGGGGATACCCAAGCCAGCGCGGGGGCGAACAGTTGCAGAGCCGCCAGCAGTGTCTGAACGCCGACGGCGAACAGCAGACCGTACAGCAACAGGTTGCGCTGCCTGGGGGTTAGGCGCAGTTGCAGGCAGGCGACATAGAAAAGCCAACCACCGAGCAGACCGGCGCAGCGCCACAGGGCGTCTTCGCGCCACTCGGAGCGAGTATACAGCAGCGGCAGCGCCAGCACGGCGATGCCGAGCAGCAACAGGCGTGCGGTGGGGGTCAGCGAAAGACGGGTGCGGCCAAGGCAAACGGTGAACGTCACTATCAGCGTGGTGAGCGCCATGACGGCCCAGGCCAGAATGTTTTGCGGCAGCGCCAGACCGTCGCCGCCCATATTGGGGTAATAAATCGGCAGGATCACCGTCATCCAGATCAGCAGCAGGGGCAGCACGGCGATGGTCGCTGTGTTAGCGGGAGATTTATCGGCCATGGTTAACCTGCCATGGCCTGATAGCGTTTATTGAATGCATGTTTTTATTATTCCCTTTCCTTTGTCCTGATATTGAAATGCGTGTAATGTTCAATTCGCAAATGTCTCACGGGAAATTTAAACCGTCTTTATGGTGAAGCGATAAATAATGTTTGCCCTGAGAATGCGCGAGGCTGTGTACCCAAAGAAAGTTTAAGCCGTATTTTTCACCCGCAAAAGGTATGTTTGTTGTTTGCAAAAACAGACGCGCCATTTTCTCAAATCTATTGTGATTCAGTCAATTCATTATCTAATTCTTGTTTTTATCAATTGAAATCAAATGGTTGGTTGTGATTTCTACGTGCGCGAATATCGTGGAGTATCCCGGCAATGGCCTATATTGGCAGGCCCTGTGAAGAATAGAAGAGGTATCTGCTTTTTTAATTGATGTCGTCAGTGTCGGCGCGACGGCGGAAATTTATCTCATCGTTTCTCATTGCTGATTTTTAAATTCAATGTGATTTTCATTTTATTATTTTTATTAGGATTCTTCTTGTCTTTATCTGTTTTTTTAAATTTTCATGAAATGATTTATTATTAGGATTGTTCTGCTGCATTGGAAATAAAAGCAGTTATGACTTGAGCCTCCCCGTTGCCGCGGCAGAATACAGACTAACGCGCTTGCCCAAGCGCGTTAGTCTCGTCTCTTGTGCGCTTACTCCACGTCGCCGATCCGTTCCAGCGCATCCACCACCAGATCCCAGAATTTATCCTGATCCAGTTTGACCGCGACCTGGGTGTGGCAGTCCGGCGGCGGCGGCGCGCGGAAGTCCGCGACCGTCATGCCCAACGTCAGGGTGCCGGTCAACTCGATATCCACCGGCGCTTTGCGCACCGACATGACGCTCGGATCGATCACATAGGCCACCGCGCAAGGATCGTGCACCGGCGGGGCACTGAAGCCCTGCGCCTGCCGGTACATACGGCCAAAGAATGCCAGCAGTTCGCCGACGAAGGCGGCCGGCCGGGTGCCGAGGGCGGCGATGCGTTCGCAGACTGCCGGCGTGGCCAAAGCCTGGTGAGTGAGATCCAGCCCGACCATGGTCAGCGGCCATTTTTCGTTAAATACAATGTGCGCCGCTTCGGGATCGATTTTGATATTGAACTCCGCCACCGCGCTCCAGTTGCCCACATGGTAGCCGCCGCCCATCAGCACCACTTCCTTGACCCGCTCGGCAATGCGCGGCTCTTTACGCACCGCCATGGCGATATTGGTCAGGCCGCCGGTAGGCACCAGCGTCACGCTGCCGGGCGGGTGGGCCATCACGGTCTCGATGATCAGATCCACCGCGTGGCGCGAGTCCAGCTGCAGGTGGGGTTCCGGCAGCACCGGGCCATCGAGGCCGGAATCGCCGTGAATGTCGGGCGCCACTTCGATATTGCGCACCAGCGGGCGCGGGCAGCCGGCGGCGAAGGGTACGCCGGTGATATTGGCGATGCGGGCCACCGCCAGCGCGTTGCGCGTCACTTTGTCCAGCGTTTGGTTACCCACCACGGTCGTGACCGCCAGTAGGTCGATCTGCGGATTGCCCCAGGCCAGCAACAGGGCGATGGCGTCGTCATGCCCCGGGTCACAGTCCAGTATGATTTTTTTCATGGTTATTCCTGATGCAGGGAGAGGTTTCCGCAGCATAACGCAGCGCGGTGGCGTGGGATAATGCCGATGGTGCTTTTGTTAACGGCATCAAAGCCTTGCCACTTTTACGATGTAATGAAACGTAAATCCTGCTCGTCGGGCTTTACCCTGGAGTTTACTCCAGGGTTTACAGTGAGGTTCAGCGTCAATGCACAGAGGAGAGGCGGGATGAGCTTACTGAAACGGTTGTTGGGGCAAGGCGGTATTAACGGCGGTCATCTGCGTGCGAGCCACGGCGGTGGGCATCATGGCAACCGCTATAACCAGCATGGCGAGCCGGGGCCGCAGTGTCCGGAATGCCGGGCCGTGAATAAATCGGGCGCCCGTTATTGCCACCGCTGCGGTCAGCCGTTTGCCGCGGCGAGCGCCACCTGCGGACAGTGCGCCGCGCCGCTGCCGCCGGGGAGCCGCTTTTGTCCGCAGTGCGGCGGCGGTGTGCCGTGAACCGGGGCGGTTGGACACTCGCGCTGCTGCTGGGCGCCATGGTGCTGTGGACGCTGCTGGCCTGGGGCGTCGCCGGGGTGCTGGCCTGGCTCCCGTCGTTGGCGGAGGCGGCCGGGAACGCATCGTTGCCGGTGAACGGTGCGCTGAGCCTGGTGCCGCAGACGGTGCTGGATGCCTGGCTGCCGTGGCTGAAACAGCTGGGCAGCGGGCTGGCGAGCTATTTTCCTCTGCTGCTGACCTGGGCGGGCTACGCCGTCTGGCTGCTATGGGGCCTCGGCATGCTGGCGCTGGTGCTGCTGGGCGCGCTGGCGCACCGTTATTTGAGCACGGCTCAGCGATAGCCCTGATAGACTGCCGCGACGCGTTCGAAATAGTCGGTTAAATAATTGATGCACACCTGCACCTTCAGCGGCAATTTGTCCTTCTCGGTATAGAGCGCGTAGATCGGCCGCGGATCCGAATGGTAGCTTTTGAACAGGATCTCAATTTCGCCGCGTTTGATCTCTTCGATCACCCACATCAGCGGAGCGTAGGCGATGCCGGCGCCGTTTTTCAGCCAACGGATCATGGTGGAAGAGTCGTTGGTGACGAAGCGCCCCTGCGGGGAAATGCGCGTGGTGATGCCTTCCGGCGACATCAGTTCGAATTCGCTGTCGGGCCGCACGCTGTACTCCAGCCAGGAGAAGTTGACCATGTCGCTCGGCTTCTGCGGCGTGCCATGCTGGCTCAGGTAGCTTTTGGCGGCGCACACCACCATCGGCATCTGCCCCAGGCGGCGGGAGAACAGGCTGGAGTCCTGCAGCGCGCCGGTGCGGATCACCAGATCCAGCCCGTCGGTGATCAGGTCCGGTGCCGGAATGCCGGTCACCAGGTTGACCGTCAGACCCGGATACTCTTTCATCATCTCGGCGGTCATGTTCGCCAGCACGTTTTGCGCCATGGTGGATGAGCTGCCGATACGCAGCGTACCGGCGGGCGTATTGTTAAACGCATACAGTTGCTCATGCACTTCGCTGACTTCCTGCAGCATGCGTCGGCAGCCCTGATAGTAGATTTTGCCGGCCTCGGTCAGGCCGATGCTGCGCGTGCTGCGGTTCAACAGCTTGACCTGCAGCTCATTTTCCAGTTTCGAGACGGTTTGGCTGATCGATGAAACGCTCATGCCGAGTTGGCGCGCGGCCGCGGTAAACGACCCGAACTCAACCACTTTGGCGAATACCGACATCCGTTTTAATCTTTCCATTATTCACTCTGGCTTAAAAGTGATTTAGATCACAGATTGTTGATGCCTTGATAGTAAGCAGGCTAATATAACGTGGTCGGGTGAATAGACCTTACCAACGTGCGAGAGCGATCGGCGACGTAATCCTGCCGCTCCTCCGGCACCCTCGCAATCCCTGTCGTGGACGTCTGCCCCAAAGTTTAACCTTTTTTCGGGTTCGTGACCTGGACAAGCTGTCTGGTCAAGATTTGTGGCGCGCGCACGCTAAAATGTAAAGAGAATGTGAATGGCGAGATGTGTCTTTCCCCGGCGCAGTGAACAATAAGGAAAAAGTGATGAGTTTGCTTCCGGTTATGGTCATCTTCGGACTGTCGTTTCCGCCGGTGTTTTTCGAGCTGCTGGTGTCGCTGGCGCTGTTTTTTCTCTTGCGCCGCCTGCTGCAGCCGACGGGGATTTACGATTTTGTCTGGCATCCGGCGCTGTTTAACACCGCGCTGTATTGCTGCTTGTTTTATCTGATTTCGTGTCTTTTTGTTTGAGGTCGCTGTGAAAAATTTTTCGATAAAAATAACCCGAATCGCGATCACTTTGATTCTTGTGCTGCTGGGCATTGCCGCGGTATTCAAGGCCTGGGTGTTCTACACCGAGTCGCCGTGGACGCGTGATGCCAAGTTCACCGCCGACGTGGTGGCGATCGCGCCGGACGTCAGCGGCCTGCTGACCGACGTGCCGGTGGTGGACAACCAGCTGGTGAAGAAAGGTCAGGTGCTGTTCGTGGTCGATCGGCCGCGTTATGAGCAGGCCTTGGCGGAAGCCGGCGCCGACGTCGCCTACTATCAGACGTTGGCGGCGGAGAAACGGCGTGAGGCCGGCCGCCGCGTGAAGTTGGGCGTGCAGGCGATGTCGCAGGAAGAGATTGACCAGTCGAACAACTCGCTGCAGACCGTGCAGCACCAGCTGGCGAAGGCCATTGCGGCGCGCGAGCTGGCGCAGCTGGATCTGGAGCGCACCACGGTGCGCGCCCCGGCCGATGGCTGGATCACCAACCTCAACGTACACGCCGGTGAATACATCACCCGTGGGTCGGTGGCGGTGGCGCTGGTGAAGAAAGATTCCTTCTACATCCTGGCGTACCTGGAAGAGACCAAGCTGAACGGCCTGAATAAGGGCGATCGCGCGGAGATCACTCCGCTCGGCAGTAACCGCATCATGCACGGCACCGTCGACAGCGTGGCGGCGGCGGTGAACAACAGCAGCAGCACGGTGAACAACAAAGGGTTGGCCTCGATCGACAGCAACCTGGAGTGGGTACGCCTGGCGCAGCGCGTGCCGGTGAAAATCCTGCTGGACGCCAAGGATCAACAGCATCCGTACCCGGCCGGCACCACTGCCACCGTGGTGATCGTTGGCAAAAACGATCGCAATGCCGACAGCGGCTCACCTTTTGTGCGCCTGATGCACCGGCTGCGTGAGTTCGGCTAATGAGCAGCCCAACCTTTATCCGGCTGAGATTCGCCTTCAAACTCAGCTTCGCGATTGTGTTTGCGCTGTTTGTCGGCTTCCATCTCAATCTGGAAACCCCGCGCTGGTCGGCGATGACCGCCGCCATCGTCGCCGCCGGCCCGGCCTTTGCCGCCGGCGGTGAACCCTTCTCCGGCGCCATCCGCCACCGCGGCTGGCTGCGTATCATCGGCACCTTTATCGGCTGCTTCGTCGGCCTGATCATTATCATCACCACCGCCCGCGCGCCGGTGGTGATGCTGCTGCTGTGCTGCATCTGGGCCGGTTTCTGCACCTGGCTTTCTTCACTCATCAAGGTGGAGAACTCCTATGCCTGGGGGCTGGCCGGATATACCGCGCTGATCATCATCGTGACGGTCGCTACCAGCGAGTCTCATCTGCTGGAAGCGCCGCAGTTCGCCATCGAGCGTTGCAGCGAGATCGTGCTGGGGATCGTCAGCGCCGTGTTGGCGGATCTGCTGTTCTCGCCGCGTTCGATCAAACAGGACATCGATCGGGCGGTGGATCAACTGCTGGTGGCTCAATATCGCCTGATGCAGATGTGCATCAGCAACGCCGACAAAGAAGACATCGATCGCGCCTGGAGCAATCTGGTCAAGAGCACCACGGCCCTGGACGGCATGCGCAACAACCTGATGATGGAGTCCTCGCGCTGGCAGAAGGTCAATCGACGGGTGAAGGCGCTGCATACGCTGTCGCTGACGCTGATCACCCAGGCCTGCGAAACCTATCTGATCTTGTTGAATCACCCGGATGCGCTGAAAGACAGCCTGCGGGAGCAACTGATGGTCCCGGCGGAAACCCCGCAGGAGATCCACAAGCGCATGAAGCTGTTGCGCCAGGTGCTGACCACGCATCGTTCCGAGGAAACGCTGCCGACCATCACCGGTTGGGTCGGCGCGGCGACGCGCTACCTGCTGCTGTCGAAAGGCGTGCACGCCAACTGCAGCATCAGCGCGGTGGAAGAGGGGGTGTTGAGCAACGAAACCGTGGTCAAACCGACCTCGGCGGAAGGACATCACGCGATGATCAACGGCTTGCGCACCTTTGTGGCGACGGCCTTCGGCAGCCTGCTGTGGCTGTGGACCGGCTGGACGTCCGGCAGCGGTTTTATGGTGATCATCGCGGTGATCACCTCGCTGGCGATGCGCACCCCGGCGCCGCGCATGGTGGCGATGGATTTCGTGCTGGGCATGCTGGCGGCGATCCCGGTCGGTTCCCTGTTCTTCATGGTGATCCTGCCGGCGACCCAGCAGAGCATTTTGCTGCTGTGTCTCAGCCTCGGCCTGCTGGCGTTTTTCATCGGCATCGAGGTTCAGAAGCGGCGGCTCGGTTCGCTGGGGCTGCTGGCGGGGACCATCAACATTCTGGTGCTGAGCAACCCGATGGAGTTCAACGTGACCCAGTTTCTCGATGGGGCGCTGGGCCAGTTCCTCGGCAGCTGCGTTGGGCTGATGGTGCTGCTGCTGATCCGCGATAATTCGCGCGAACGCACCGGCCGCACGTTGCTCAACCAGTTCGTCAGCAGCGCGGTGTCGGCGCTGACCACCAAGGCGGCGCGCCGTCGGCAAAACCACCTGCCTGCGCTGTATCAGCAGCTTAATCAGCTGCTGATGATGTTCCCGAACGACATCGCCAAGTATCGTCTGGCGCTGAACCTGATCATCGCCCATCAGCGCATGCAGCGAGCGGAAATTCCGGCCAGCGAAGAGCTGTCGGCCTTCCACCGCCAGATCCGCAGCACCGCCGATCGGGTGGTCTCCGCCAAGAACGACGTCAAGCGCGCCTATTACTACGATCGCTTGCTGGGTGAGATGAATGAGTACCAGCAGAAGCTGGTGGACAATCAGGCGCCGCTCAGCGTCACCGGGCCCGTGAAACGCCTGGCCGATATGCTGCATCGCTATCGTCACGCCTTGATCGATTGATGCGTTCCCTCCTGTTGCGCCGCGTTGTGCGGCGTCTTCCCTGACTATACTGAAAGCAGTGCCCGATCTGGCGGGCCGTCTCATAAGAGGCGGCCCGTTTTCAGAGAGACTCCGAGTGCCAGAACGGCTGGAAAGTGGCATCATTGTCATGAATGGATGAAACGCTTACCGCCGCGAAAACGTGACGTGCCGGTCATCTTAGTTTCATCCAGGTCGACTATATACCTAACTAGCCTGGGGGAGCTGCGGCGCCTTCGGCGGCATAATTTCAGGGAATGTCATGAACAAGCGGATTCTGTTGGCGATTGTCATCGCCGTGGTCATCGCCGTCTTCAGCGCGCTGCGCGGCAACGAGCACCGTGCGATCGACGGCAATCCGGCGAGGGTGCCGGCACCGGCGGGCCAGCAGCAGAGCATCGACCGGCTCACGCAGCAGCAAACGGTGGTGAGCTACCTGCAGCAGCATCAGCGGCTGCCGGACTATTACGTCACCAAGAAGCAGGCGCGCGAGCAGGGCTGGGATCCGCGTTCAGGCAACCTCTGTGCAGTATTGCCGGGCAAGGCGATTGGCGGCGATCGATTCTCTAACCGTGAAGGGCAACTGCCGAGCGCCGGCGGCCGGGTCTGGCGCGAAGCGGACATCAATTACCAGTGTGGCCGGCGCGGCGCCGATCGCCTGTTGTATTCGAGCGACGGTCTGATCTTCGTCACGCGCGACCATTACAAAAACTTCATTCGTGTGGAGTGAGTTTGATGGCAAAAGTAGAGTTTGATTTTGAGCAGATCCAGGACGTGCCAACCTTCTACCGCGATTTCGCGCACAAGTTTGCGCTGGACGAGGGGTTTGGCGCCAACCTCGACGCGCTGTGGGACGTGGTGACCGGCGATATCGGTCTGCCGGTGGAAATCGAGTTCACCCACCTCAATGCCCGCAGCAAGCGTCGTTTCGGCGCAATCATTCTGCTGTTTGAAGAAGCGGAAGAAGAGCTGGAAGGCAGCCTGCGCTTCAATATCCGCGAAAGCAGCGGCGAACCGGCGCATCACCGGGGATGAAACGGGTTCATCCCGGGACGGCGGCGGCGCTTAGTCAGCCGCTTCGGCCAGCTCGCGCAGGTATTGGAAGATCTGGCGGTAAGCCTTAGGCGGCTTGTTGGCGGCCTTCTCTTTCTGCGCGTTGCGCACCAGTGAACGCAGCTGTTGACGATCGGCTGCTGGATACAGATCAAGGATCGACGGAATGACGTCATCGCCTTCTTCCACCAGGCGGTCGCGCAGCGCTTCCAGCTTATGGAACAGCGAAACCTGCTGGTTGTGGCGGTTTTTCAGCTTGTCGAGCGCGGTCTGAATCGGCTCGATATCGCGGGCGCGCAGCATCTTGCCGATCAGCTGCAGCTGACGGCGACGGCCCTCTTTCTTGATCTTCTGCGCCAGCTCGATGGCGGCGCGCAAATCTTCATCCAACGGAATGCGATCCAGCGCGTTTTTGCCCAGATCGACCATTTCGGCCCCCAGGTCTTTCAGCGCTTCGGCATCACGTTTAATTTCACTTTTACTGACCCAGATAATCTCGTCATCGTCCTCGTTTTCATTCTCCGGGACATCGTCGAGCCAGTCTTCAGGCTGTTTGTTCATGGTAGGCTCCGTTAAAAAGAGGCTAATCCTAACAGGTTGCCGGCTTTATGCGAAATTCAACGCGGTTCCTGTTAGACTCAACGGCAGAAATCTCAGGATTTTTGCGCGCCGCTCCGCGTGCACAACTACGCCGCTCCGGCACTTTTCTCAACGATTTTCTGATTAATTATGGCAGATTGATGAAAGTAGTCACTCAAGTTGCAGAACAGCGCAAGGCGCTGGAACAGGCCGTTTCTCAGGCGCTGGAGCTGGCCCGCGCCGGTTCCGACGCGGCGGAAGTGGCGGTCACTAAATCGACCGGCATCAGCGTCAGCACTCGCTTCGGCGAGGTGGAAAACGTCGAGTTCAACAGCGATGGCGCGCTGGGCATCACCGTGTATCACCGCCAACGCAAAGGCAGCGCCTCTTCCACCGATCTCAGCCCGGATGCCATCGCCCGCACCGTACAGGCGGCGCTGGACATCGCGCGCTACACCTCTGAAGATCCCTGCGCCGGCCCGGCGGAGAAAGATCTGCTGGCGTTCGAGGCGCCGGATCTCGATCTGTTCCACCCGACCGAGCTGGACGCCGAGCGCGGCATCGAGCTGGCGGCGCGCGCCGAGCAGGCTTCGCTGGCGGCGGACAAACGCATTACCAATACCGAAGGCGGCAGCTTCAACAGCCACTACGGCATCAAGGTGTTCGGCAACAGCCACGGCATGCTGCAAAGCTACTGTTCCAGCCGCCACTCGCTGTCCAGCTGCGTCATTGCGGAGCAGGACGGCGATATGGAGCGGGATTACGCTTACACCATCGGCCGTGCGATGGGCGATCTGCACAGCCCCGAGTGGGTGGGGCAGGAGTGCGCCCGCCGCACGCTGGCACGTCTTGCGCCGCGCAAACTGTCGACCATGAAGGCGCCGGTGCTGTTCGCCTCCGAAGTGGCCACCGGGCTTTTCGGCCATCTGGTGGGCGCCATCAGTGGCAGCAGCGTCTACCGTAAATCCACTTTCCTGCTGGACTCGCTCGGCAAACAGATCCTGCCGGAATGGTTGACCGTCGAGGAGCATCCGCACCTGCTGAAAGGGCTGGCGTCAACGCCGTTCGACAGCGAGGGCGTACGCACCCAGCGGCGCGATATCATCAAGGACGGCGTGCTGCAGACCTGGTTGATGACCAGCTACTCGGCGCGCAAGCTGGGCCTGCACAGCACCGGCCATGCCGGCGGCATCCATAACTGGCGCATTGCCGGGCAGGGCGCGGACTTCGCCGGCATGTTGAAACAGCTTGGCACCGGCCTGGTGGTCACCGAGTTGATGGGCCAGGGCGTCAGCGGCGTCACCGGCGATTACTCGCGCGGCGCCGCCGGTTTCTGGGTGGAAAATGGCGAGATCCAGTACCCGGTCAGCGAGATCACCATTGCCGGCAACCTGAAAGACATGCTGCGCAACATCGTCAGCGTCGGCAGCGATATTGAAACCCGCAGCAATATCCAGTGCGGTTCGGTGCTGCTGCCGGAAATGAAGATCGCCGGTCAGTGATCCTCTGCGCGGCCGGCGCCCGCCGGTCGCGCGTTATCCCGTCTCAACCTTGCTTACAAATCTCCGGTTTCGGTTTTGCCCGGCCTTGCCTATGGTAACGGTGGGTTAATTAAAACAATAACTGGAAGGTGAGCAAACATGCAGAATACCCTGAAAGCGCTGGCGGCGTTGACGCTGCTGGCAGCCAGTTCGCTGGCGGTCGCTGCCGATCTGGGCGACGATATGGACACCCTGGCGGAAAACTATAAAACGGTGCTGAATACCGATTCCGCCGCTACCCTCACACAGAGCCTGCAAAACATGCGCGCCGCCGCGCAGGATGCCAAACAGGGCACTCCGCCGAAGCTGGAAGACAAAGCCGCCGACAGCCCGGAGATGAAAGATTTCCGCAGCGGGTTGGATACCCTGATCGGCCAGATCGATCAGGCGCTGGCCCTGGCCAATCAGGGCAAAGTCGCCGAAGCGAAGCAGCTGGCGCAGGGCTTCAAGCAAACCCGCGACGCCAACCACAAGAAATTCCGCTAATCCGTCAACCGTCGCGCCCGTCTTCCGTCAAATAGGAGGAGGGCGCCTGCCCGAGCACGCGGCGAAACATGGTTGAAAACGCCGCGCTGCTGTCATATCCCATTTCCATCGCCACCTGCGTTACGCTGCGCCCTTCGGCCAGCAGCGCCAACGCCAGTACCACGCAGGCGCGCTGGCGCCATTGCGAAAACGGCAGGCCGGTCTGCGCGCGAAAGAAGCGGCTGAAGGTGCGAATGCTCATGTACAGACGAGGCGCCCACCGCTGCGCGGAGTCGTGGGCGTCGGGGTGCTGCAAAAAGGCGCGGCACAGCTCGCCTAACCGAGGATCGGCGGGCAGCGGGATGTGCAACGGCAAGGGCTGCAGCCTGGCCAGCTCATGCAGCAGCAGTGTTGCCAGCGCTCCGTCGCGCCCCTCTTGTTCATACTCCAGCGGCATATCCACCGCCGCCATCAACAGCTGGCGCATCAGCGGAGTGACGCTGACCACCTGGCATACCTGCGGCCGTTCGGCGGGCAACGCGCCGGGTTCGAGGTATAGGCTGCGGGTGGTGACGCCGACCATCCTCACCGCGTGCGGCATCTGCGGCGGTAGCCATACCGCGTGCTGCGGCGGGACGACCCAATTGCCTTGCTGCGTGAAAACGTGCATGACGCCGGTGGCGCCGTACAGCAACTGCGCGCGCCGGTGGCTGTGCATCGGCAGCAGGTGTCCCGGCGGATAATCGGTGCCGATGGCGATCACCGCGCGCGTTACGTGGTCGATGTCATCAATGCGGACGTTGCGCATGTGTTTCCTTTGGCGGGCAGATTGGCCGAAACGCAATGATAGTTGGCCTTTCATATAAAGCAAGCCAGCGGCCGCCGCCCTACTATCGGGGCAGAAAAATAATGCTTGTTCGCGGTGCCGTTATTTTATCGGCCATAAAGCCCGTGCAAGTTTTCACACCGGGGTGGGACGAAGGTTTTCGTTCTCGCAATACAAGAAGTTAATAAGGAATAAAGCGTCATTTTATTCCAACACCTGAAGCAATAGTTCTTAGCGCTGTTCAATGACTATAAGGTGATATTTCATGTATAAGTTCGGTGTGGTTGGCGGCGGAGCCGCCGGGATCGCTTTTGCGTATAACTTTATAAAAAATAAGTCGGTTAATCATTGCAAAAGGCCGCTTTCCCTGACGGTGTTCGACAAGCAGGGCTTCAAGGGCGGAATGGCATACAGCAGCGATTTTGACAGCCATATATTAAATATGACGCCGGAAAATATGTCGGCGGATATTTTCGACGACACGCACTTCGTTGATTGGATCGCCATGCATTTCCCGCAGTTTTGCCAGGATCGTTATCCGCCGCGCTGGCTGTATCGGGAATATCTCGATTTTATTCGCGACATGACGATTTATATGGCGGCGGACAGTAACGTCGCGCTGAATTTCGTGACCGCCGAAGTAAATGCCATCGCGCCGCTCGAAGCCGGCTACCGGCTGACCACCACCTGTGGCAGCGCCGAACAGATGAATGCGCTGGTGCTGTGTTCGGGGCACAACCCGCCGGAATGTCTCTATCCGGTGGATGGCGTGATCGCTTATCAGGCCCACCAGGATCTGCCGCCGATCAACCCTTATTCGAGCATCGGCGTGATCGGCTGCAGCCTGACGGCGATTGACGCCATCGTTGAGCTGATGGAGCGCCTGGGGGCGACCGACATCTGTGCCCTGTCGCGCTCGGGCCTGTTCCCCAGCGTGCAGCCGGCGCTGATGCGTCCGCCGCCGGAAGCGTTTGTTGAGGCGCTGCGGCGCTTTGTCGCCGGCCGCGATTTTATTGACGCGCATCAGCTGGTACATGCGATCAATGCCGCGCTGGCGCGCCACTATCCGGGGCCGGAGCGGCTGACGGTGCTCTCGGCGCTGGGGGAAAGGCGCGATTGCTATCGCGATCTGGCAGACAGTCTCGATCGCGCGCGTTTTGCCCGGGAGCATATCTGCAGCTATCTGGCGGCGATCCACCCGGCGGTGTGCGCCGCCTGGGTCAAGATGGATGCCAACAACCGGCAGGTCTTCATGCGCTTTTACAACTCCTCCTGGATGCGCAATCGACATGCCATGCCGCTAAAGAACGCCAGCAAGATCGTGGCGGCGCTGGAGAGCCAACGCTTGCGTGCCTGCGGCGGCCTGGTGGATATCAGTAAGGGGGCGGACGGGTTTATCCTTCGTTGTCATGAGACGCGGGTGCATGCGCAGTATCTGTTCAACTGCACCACGCCTTCTTATCAACTGCCGCCCAACCGCCTGAGCCATCAGCTGCTGCAAGACGGGCTGGTGCAAGAGAACCTGTTCGGCGGCGTGAAGTGCAACCCGCACACGCTGAAAATCGCCGACCGACGCGGCCGTGAGCAGCATCTCTACTCGCTTGGCGCGCCCGCCAAGGGCGATCTGTTTTACACCTCGGCGATGGAATCCATCACGCGGGATATCAGCAAGATCGTGTTCAACAACCCTATTTTCAATGCAAAGAAGGCTGAAGTATGAAAAACGTAGCGCTCTTTGTCGGCAACGACATTTTCTCCTGGCTGGTGTGTCAGGATTTGATCGCCGCCCTGAGGGACGAGTGTACTTTTACGGTGTATTTTCCCCTGGCGAAAAGCGCCGGGCGCACGCAGGAGCCGGCGGTTCGCCGCCTGGGGCTGTATGAGCGCGAGGTGCTGAATGATTTCGTGTTCCCGTTCGTTGGCCGCAACGCCGCCGCCTGTGAGGGCGCCTATCAGCCGCCGGCTCTGTTCCTGGCCGCCGCCGGGGTCAAAGCGCATCGCGTTCTCGACATCAATGACGCCGCGTTTATCAGCAGCCTGGGCCATATGGACGGGGTGATCTCTTTACGCTGTTATCAGAAATTTTCCGCCGACTATGTGCGCGCCTTCAGCCGACGCGGCAAGCTGCTGTGGAACCTGCATCCGGGAGATTTGCCACGCTATCGCGGGGTGATGACGCTGTTCCGCGCGATGATGAACGGTGACAGGGACTGTGCGGTAACGCTGCATGAAATGGATGAGCACTGGGACGCCGGCCCGGTGATCGCCCGTCTGCCCGCCGAGCTGCGCCACGATCTGTCGTTCCTGGAAAACATGATGTTGCTGGGCGTACAAAGCGGCACCTTTTTGGCGCGCCAGCTGATGCGGGCGGAGCACAGCGAAGCGATAACGGCGGAAAAGCAGGGCGATTCGCGCTACTGGGGTTTCCCGGATGCGCAGACGCTGGCGCAGGCGGAACAGGCGGGCATTGAGCTGGTGGACCATGACGCCGTGCGTGAGCAGTATCTGGGGCTGTTCGTCGGCGATCGCTTCCACCCGCTGGCGGGGCAGTTCTGCGCCGGGTTCGACGACTTCGTGCGGGCGCACGGCCATGATTGAAACGTTGATTGTACTGGGGGCCGGTTTTCTGACCGGCATCACCACCATTCTGTTCGGCTTCGGCGGCGGCTTTGTAGTGGTGCCTTTCGTCTATCACTTGATCTCTGTGTCGGGCGAGCAGCCCGGCCAGGCGATGCATATCGCGGTGGCAACCTCGACGGCGGTGATGATCCTCAACGCGAGTTACGCGACGCTGACCAACTGGCGCAGCGGCAACCTGCTGCGCGAAACCATCGTGCCGCTGATCTTTTTCATCGGCATCGGCGCTGCGCTGGGCGCGTTCGCCTCCTCACTGCTGGCGGACGGCGTGATCCGCGGGCTGTTTGTGATCTATATGGCGGTGACCATCGCCGACTGTCTGTTCCGCCGGGGTTTTCTGGTCAAACCGGCGCGCGCCGACCTGTCCCCCGCCACGTTGTGGGGCGGCGGCCCGCTGATAGGCGGTATCGCCACGCTGCTGGGGGTGGGCGGCAGCGTTATGACGGTGCCACTGCTGCGCCGCCACGGCTACGACATGAAATATTGCGTCAGCGCCGCCAATCCATTGTCGATCCCGGTGGCGGTGATCGGGGCGCTGATGTATATCGTGTTGGGGTGGCACGAGATGAGCGGGCCGCAGTATCTGGGCTACGTCAATCTGAACATTCTGGGGTTGTTGGTGGTGGCGGGGATTGCGGGGATCGTGTTTGCCAGGCGCTGTTTGCCGAAGGTGAGCGATGCGCTGCATGCCAAAATCTACGTGCTGCTGCTGATCGCCGTGTTGATCGCTATCTGCGTCTGAGACAGAAAGGGCGGCCGGATGCCGCCCTGAAAACCGCTTAACGGTGGTATTCGCCCGCCGCTTCCGGCTGGTACAACAACTCCAGCACTTCAATCCGCGCTTCTTCACCGTTCGGCAATTGCCAGGAGATCTGCTTGCCGACGTGCATGCCAAGCAGCGCTGCGCCCAGCGGCGCCATCACCGACAGCTGATCGTGGCTGTCTTTCAGCGATGCCGGGTAAACCAGCGTGCGCACGTGCTCTTCATCGGTGTGCAGATCGCGAAAACGCACGCGGCTGTTCATGGTCACCACGTTGGCCGGCATTTTCTCCGGCGGCAGGATTTCCGCGCGATCCAATTCGTCGTTCAGCGCGGCGGCGACGTCGGTATTGGCAAAGGCCGGTTGTTCCAATAGCGCATCCAGGCGTTCCGCATCCAGCTCATTAATAGTAATGATGGGTTTGGTCATTCCACTCTCCAGTCAAATCAAAGGGCGCCAGTCTGTGCGCCCATAAATTCGGAAAAACAACACAAAGCAACACCCCCGCGCCAGAGGAGCGGGGGTGTGGGTAATGTCGATTTGTCCTAGTGATAGTAGGCGGTTGGGGCAAGAAAAGAAAGAGATCCCGATCACGAAGGCTTTTATCGTCAATCGAGGCAAAAAAAACCGTTAGCCGGGTTATGTAATTGTTATCTCATTCACTTTTTCGCCGCAGCGCCGTTTTGCGAAATGGATCTCCGCGCGTCATTCGATTTCCACTTCGAACTGGAAAAAACCGGTCTACACAGAAAATCCTACCGGGAGTAGGGTAAAGACATCACAGAAAGCGGGTTATTCAGGTGATGCGCTTTACGGCTTACTGATTAATGTGGGATCTAGGGGTACTGAAAAGTGAATGATGGATCTGCTTCGATAAAAGAAATTGAACAATCCGATGTCAGCGAAGCCGAGGCGATCACCGCTCGGGTGTTGGCGGATATTACCGCGATGCTGAATGCTGAAAATATTTATACCAATGCGGTGCAGCAACAGATGCTGGAATCGCATATTCGTGCCATGGTGCTGCGTTCAATAACCGGCGAGCCGTTGCCGGAGGTAGATAAATCATTGTTCGACGAAATCTCCGCCGAATCCATGCAAATGGCGGAGCGCGTGATGGATCAGTTTGACACATTGCCTATCGAAGAAGCCTATTTATTGTCAGTGCACTTCGAAGTGGCGAAAGATAATAACGCATAGCGGTTAATGCATCGATTTAAATCAGGAGAATATAACATGGGTCAAATTACCGTAGTGATCGGCGATCGTTTGGGCAAAGGGCAAAAAGTCGGCCAGGGTGTTGAAAACGCAGGCGGAAAAGCGGTGGTTATCCCCGGCGTGGCGGCGGACATGAAGCTGGGCGACGTCATGAAAGCGGAAAACGCGCAGCTGGGCATCTCTTTTTGCGGTAGCGGTGGCGCCGGCGCGATTACCGCGCAAACCAAATACGGCTACAAAGCCAAATACGGCATGCGTTCGGTGGAAGAGGGCGTGACGGCAATTAATGAAGGCTGCAACGTGCTGGGTTTCGGCTTTATGGATAAAGAAGAGCTGGGCCAGAAACTGGTGGAAGCCTACATCAAAAAACATGGCAACCCATAATGAAAGAGCAATATACCACATCGGTAAAGGTGGAGGGTAAAGGCGACAGCAAAGCGAAAGCTTTTGCTTCCGCCTTGGCTAATGTGCAGGGCGCGGTATTAAAGTCCACCAACAATATTCTGCTGCGCATCGAGCCGCAGGACGTCAGCGTAGTGAAAGCGGAAGAGAAAATAACTAAAGAGAAATTTCTTTTCTTCTTTTTGCCACGTGAAAGAAAGAGCTATGCCGTTTCTCTGGAAATAACCGTGAACGTAACCATTATCAATACCGAGAAGGTTGTCTTCGTCACGAAATAAAAACGTTAGCATAAATGAAAGGGTATACTGATGTTTTTAATCATCTTATTTAAATCGATTATTATCGGTGGGCTGGTGGGGGTCGGCGTAGGGGCCGGCGCCGCACGCATGTTCCACGCGCCGACAACACAGGGCATGGGGGCGTTTCGCACCCTGGGCGAGCTGAACTCCTGCGAGGGCGATCCGGCTTCCCACTTCTCATTCGGTCTGGGCTTCTTCTTCAACGCCTGGGCGTCTTCCGTGGCGGCGGGCTCCTTCACGCAGGACGTCGATCACCGCATCATCCCGCACTGGGGCGCGGCGGCCCTGATGGTCAAGAACCGCAATCTGGCGCAAACGCTGCACGATCCGAAAAAAATGGCCATCGCCTGCGGCATCATCGGCATGCTGGTGGTGGCCTTCCTCAATACCACCGCTTCCGCCGTGCCTGCCGCGCTGCAGGTTACCGCCATCAAGGTGCTGGTGCCGGCGGCCAACCTGCTGGTGAACACCGTGATGCCGGTGATCTTCTGGCTGGCGGCGATCGACGCCGGGCGCCGTTCCGGCTTCTGGGGCACCATTTTCGGCGGCCTGGCGCAGCTGATCATGGGCAACGCCGTACCGGGCCTGGTGCTGGGCATTCTGATCGGCAAAGGCGTGGAAGAGAGCGGCTGGAACAAAATCACCAAGATCATGATGGCGGTGATCGTGCTGCTGTTCGTGCTGAGCGGCTTCTTCCGCGGCTTCGACATGAAAGTTCTCGAGTCCTTCAGCCTCGGCGTGCCGGGCTGGCTGGACGCCATTCACAATACCCTGAGCGGTAAATAAGGAGCGGGATGATGGAAGAACAAACCCAAAAAGGCTTCTGGTACGCCGACTGGTCATTCCCGATTTTTGTTGGCCTGCTGTCCTCCGGCGTGTTCGCCGGGACGCACATGTACTACCTGTACGGCATCGGCGCCTTTAACGAAGTGGCGTTCGTTTCCATGCTGCGGGCGGGGATGGATACCGGCGTGTATGGCGCGGTGGCGGCGTTCGGCGCCAGCTTCCTGTTCGCGCGCATCATCGAAGGCTCGCTGGTGGGCATCCTGGACATCGGCGGCGCGATCCAGACCGGCGTCGGGCTGGGCGTACCGGCGCTGCTTTTGGGGGCCGGCATCGTGTTCCCGGTCGCCAACTTCGCCGCTTCGCTGGCCACCGGCCTGATCATCGGCCTGGCGATCGGTTACGTGATCATTCTGGCGCGTAAATTCACCATCAATCAGAGCAACTCCACCTACGGGGCGGACGTGATGATGGGGGCGGGCAACTCCTCGGGCCGCTTCCTCGGGCCGTTGATCATCCTGTCGGCGATGACCGCCTCGATCCCGATCGGCATCGGTTCGCTGCTCGGCGCGCTGCTGTTCTATATCTGGGGTAAACCGATCACCGGCGGAGCGATCCTCGGCGCGATGATCCTGGGGGCGATCTTCCCGGTAGCCATTTCTTAAGAGGCCTGCGCCAGGCGCCGCCCGATGCTGCGGCGGCGCCCGGGCTAACAGGAGCAATGCGGTATGTATGACTTAGTAATCAGAGGCGCCAGACTGGCGGACGATACGCTGATCGATCTGGCGGTGAAAGACGGCAAAATAGCCTCGGTGGGGCGGTTGGCGGCGGACGTCAGCGCCGTTCGCCAACTGGATCTGGCGGGCAACTGCCGCCTGAGCGCCGGTTGGATCGATGCGCACGTGCACTGCTATCCCGACTCGCCGATTTACCATGACGAGCCGGATCGGGTCGGCGTCGCCAGCGGCGTCACCAGCGTGGTCGATGCCGGCAGCACCGGCGCCGACGATATCGACGCCTTTTATCAGCTGACGCGCAGCGCCAAAACCAACGTTTTCGCCTTCCTCAACATCTCGCGCATCGGCCTGCTGCGGCAGAACGAGCTGGCGGAGTTGACGGACATCGATAAGCGCGAGGCCGGCCAGGCCATCGCCAACCATCCCGGCTTTATTATCGGCATCAAGGCGCGCATGAGCAGCAGCGTGGTGGGCAAGAACGGCACCCGGCCGCTGGTGTTGGCCAAAGAGATCCAGCAGGAAAATCGCCAACTGCCGCTGATGGTGCATATCGGCAACAACCCGCCGAATCTGGACGAGATCGCCGATCTGCTGACCCGTGGCGACATCATCACCCACTGCTACAACGGTAAACCGAACCGCATTCTGACGCCGGCGGGCACGCTGCGCGAGTCTATCCAGCGCGCGCTGCGGCGTGGCGTGTTGCTCGACGTGGGGCACGGCACCGCCAGCTTCAGCTTCGAGGTGGCGCGCCAGGCGATCACGCTGGGTATTTTGCCGCACACCATCAGCTCCGATATTTACTGCCGCAACCGCATGAACGGGCCGGTGCATAGCCTGGCGACGGTGATGTCCAAATTCTTCAGCGTCGGCCTGACGCTGCCGCAGGTGATCGCCTGCGTGACGGAGAACGCCGCGTCGGCGCTGCAGCTGAGCGGCAAAGGGCGGCTGGAGCCGGGCTATGACGCCGATTTCACGCTGTTTGAGCTGCGCCGCGAACCGCAGGTCTTCGCTGACGCCGAAGGGCAAACCTCCGAGGGCGAACGGCTGCTGGTGCCGCTGGCTGCGGTGGTGGCCGGGGAAATCCTATTAACCGAACAAGGGGAGGCAAGCCATGTCTTCGATTTATGAAAAATACGGTTTGAAGCAGGTGATCAACACCTCCGGCCGCATGACCATTCTCGGCGTTTCTACGCCGCGCCAGGACGTGATCGACGCCGTTGATTACGGCCTGAACCACTATTTCGAAATCAAGGATCTGGTCAACAAGACCGGCGCCTACATCGCCGATCTGCTCAACGTGGAAGATGCGGTGATCGTCTCCTGCGCCTCGGCGGGCATCGCTCAGTCGGTGGCGGCGGTGATCGTTAAAGATAACGCCAATCTGCTGGTGAACCTGCACTCGATGCCGGTGACCGTGCCGCGCGAGATCGTGCTGCCGCGCGGCCACAACGTCAACTTCGGCGCGCCGGTGGACACCATGGTGGCGCTGGGCGGCGGCAAGGTGGTGGAGGCGGGGTACGCCAACGAATGTTCGCCGGAGCAGATTGAAGCCTGCATCACGCCGCAGACTGCGGCGATCCTGTACGTCAAATCGCACCACTGCGTGCAGAAAAGCATTTTGTCCGTCGAACAGGCGGCGGTGGTGGCACGCAAGCATAATCTGCCGCTGATCGTCGACGCCGCGGCGGAAGAAGATCTGATGTGTTACTACCAGATGGGGGCCGATCTGGTGATCTACAGCGGCGCCAAAGCCATCGAGGGGCCGACCAGCGGTCTGGTTGTCGGCAAGAAACAGTACGTCGAGTGGGTGAAGTTGCAATCCGGCGGCATAGGCCGGGCGATGAAGGTCGGTAAAGAGGGCATCCTCGGCCTGACGCAGGCGATTGAAAGCTATCTGACGCTTGAGAAAACCACCGGGCAACAGATGGTGGAGCGGATGACGCCATTCCTCAACAGCCTCAACACCCTGCCCGGCGTCAGCGCCAAGACCGTCTGGGACAGCGCCGGCCGCGATATCGCCCGCGCCGAGATCGCCTTTGACGAAGCGGTGTTGGGACGGTCGACCTATGACATCGTCCAGGCGCTGAAAACCGGCGACATCGCCATCTACTTCCGCGGCTATAAGGCCAACGAGGGTAAGATTGAGGTCGACGTGCGCAGCGTCGACGAGCAACAGCTGATGACCGTCTTTAGCTGTATCAAAAACCTGTTTACGGAGAAACAAGCATGAAGCTGCAGCCTAACTACTATCGCGACCGCGTCTGCCTGAACGTGCTGGCCGGCTCCAAAGCCAACGCGCAGGATATCTACGCCGCGGCGGAAGGCCATGTGCTGGTGGGCGTGCTCTCCAAGAACTACCCGGACGTCGACAGCGCGGTGACCGACATGCTGCGCTATGCTCGCCTGATCGAAAACGCGCTGTCGGTCGGCCTGGGCGCTGGCGATCCGAAGCAGTCGGCGATGGTCAGCCTGATCGCTCAGCAGGTGCAGCCGCAGCACGTTAACCAGGTGTTTACCGGCGTCGGCGCTAGCCGCGCGCTGCTGGGCCAGAACGACAGCGTGGTCAACGGCCTGGTGTCGCCGACCGGCCGCGTCGGTTGGGTGAAGATCTCTACCGGCCCATTGAGCGCCGCGGCGCCGGACGGCATCGTGCCGGTGGAAACCGCCATCGCCTTGCTGAAGGACATGGGCGGCAGCTCCATCAAGTATTTCCCGATGGGCGGCCTGAAGTGCAAGGACGAATACCAGTACGTCGCCAAGGCCTGCGCCGAGCATGACTTTATGCTGGAGCCGACCGGCGGCATCGATCTGGAGAACTTTGAGCCGATCGTCGAGATCGCGCTGGCGGCCGGCGTGAAACGCGTGATCCCGCATATCTACAGCTCGATCATCGACGCCGCCAGCGGCGACACGCGTCCGCAGGACGTGAAAACCCTGCTGGCGATGACCAAAAAGCTGGTGGGCTGAACGCACAATGGGATGAGGTAAACGCTGGGAGGCGAAGGTTTTCCCGTGACGCGGCATGCCGCGCCGTTACCTATACAGAGGACTACTATGCGAAACTGGCAGGCTCCAACCCGACGCACCGCGTTGTTCCTGGCGCTGCTGGCCGTGACCGGCCCGGCGCTGCATGCTGAGGATGCAATGAACTCCACGTCATCTCATTTTGCCTATATCGGCACCTACAATCCCAACGGCGAAGGCGTTTACCGAGTGCGGGTCGATCCGGCCAGCGGCGCGCTGAGCCAGGTTACGCTGGTCAGCAACGTGCCGAATCCGGCGCAGCTGACGTTGGGCGCTGATGGCAAGACGCTGTATGTCGCCAGCGAAGTGGCCGATTTCAACGGCGGTAAGCACGGCGGCATCACCGCCTACCGGATCAATCCGGCCGACGGCGGCCTGACGCAGCTCAACCAGGTGGATTCGCAGGGGGCAGGGCCGGTGTATCTTACCTCGACGCCGGACGGCCGCCATCTGCTGGTGGCGAACTACGTCAGCGGCAGCGTGGCGGCTTTCCCGATCGAAGCGGACGGCCGCCTGGGCACCGCCAGCTCGGTGCAGCAACAACAGGGCCCGGCGGGTGCTGCCAAACCGGCGGCGGCGGTGAACGGCAGCTTCGCCATCAGCGATCACAACGGCCCGCATGCCCATATGATCGCCAGCGATCCAAGCGGCAAGTTTGTGTTCTCTACCGATCTGGGATTGGATCGCATCTACCAATGGCGCTTTGACGCCGCGAGCGGCCGGCTGACGCCGAACGATCCACCGTGGATCGCTGCCTCGTCCGCCGGCGCCGGCCCGCGTCACTTTGTGTTTCATCCGGATGGCGACACCGTGCTGCTGGTGAACGAAGAGGCTTCGACGTTGACCAGCTACCGTTTTGATCGCCAAAAAGGTACTCTGAAACAACTGCATGCAGTTTCCGCGCTGCCCGCCGACTATCAGGGTACCAGCTTCGCTTCGGGGCTGGCGCTCAGCAAGAACGGCGACACGTTGTACGTCGCCAACCGGCTGCATAACAGCATTGCCCAGTTCAGCGTGGGCGCCGGCGGCGAGTTGAAACCGGTGGCGGAAACCTGGACCCGCGGCGATTACCCGCGTTCGCTGGCGCTGAGCTTGGATGGCCGCTATCTGTATGCGTTGAACCAGCGCAGCGATAACGTCACTCGCTTCAGCGTCAACCCGACGGACGGCAAGCTCAGCTTTGTGGGCGGCTATCTGCCGATCGGCAGCCCCTCGCAAATGGCGTTTCTGCCGCCGGCGAAGTAACCCGTGGCCCGCCCGGTTCGCCGGGTGGGCCGCCTGATTGACGGATACAGAATGGTGCGATTTCCTTACCCGCGTTTGGCTTACTTGTTCGATGCTTTGCAAACCGAGACTTTGCCGCAGGATGAGCTGGCGAAGCGTTTCGCCGTGTCCACCCGCACGGTGCGGGCGGATATCACCGCGCTGAACGAGATCCTGGACAAGTACGGCGCGCGTTTCGTGCATAGCCGTGGGGCCGGCTATCGCCTGCAGGTCGATAACGCCGCGCTGTTCAGCGCCCTGCAGCATCAGGAGCGCCGCAAGCATGCTACCCCGCGCAGCGCGCAAGAGCGGGTGCATTATCTGCTGGTGCGTTTTTTGACCTCAGCCTTCTCCCTTAAACTGGAAGATCTGGCCGACGAATGGTTCGTCAGCCGCGGTACGTTGCAAAACGACATGGCTGAGGTGAGGGAACGTCTGGCGCACTATCAATTGACGATCGAAACCAAACCGCGCTACGGCATGAAGCTGTTCGGCGCCGAGATGGCGATCCGCGCCTGCCTCACCGATCTGCTGTTCCAGCTGCAGCTGGCCGATGCCGAGAACCCGCTGCTCAACAACGAGATCCTGCTGCAGCCGCAGGTAGCGGCGTTCGCCGGATTGCTGCATCCGCTGTTGTCGCAATATGCCATTCGCCTGACCGATGAGGGCGAACAGTACCTGATTTTCTACTGCGCGGTGGCGCTGCGGCGCATCAACGACGGCTATCCGCTGCCGGACTTCGAGGTGGAGGACGGCGACGACGCGGTGCGCCAGGTGTCGACCCGCCTGGCGGCGGAGCTGCGTGCGGCCTCCGGCAAAGAGATCTCGATGGCCGAAGAGGCCTATCTGCGGGTCAACATCGCCGCGCGCCGCGTGCAGGACGTGCAACCGACCGAGATCAATGCCGACGATGAAGAAGCGTTGGTGGACTACATCCTGTCCTACATCAACGCACACTATAACTACAACCTGCAGGGCGACGAGCAGCTGCGGGCCGACCTGCTCACCCATATCAAGACCATGATTACGCGGGTGAAATACCAGATCAATATCCCCAATCCGCTGTTGGCCAATATCAAGCAGCACTATCCGATGGCTTACGACGTGACGCTGGCGGCGGTCTCCAGCTGGGGCAAATACACCCCCTATACCCTGAGTGAGAACGAGATAGGCTATCTGGTGTTACATATTGGCGTGGGGCTGGAGCGGCATTACAACATCGGTTATGAACGCCACCCGCAGGTGATGCTGGTGTGCGATACCGGCAACTCAACGGTGCGGATGATCCAGGCGCAGATTGCGCGCAAGTACCCGCAGCTGGTGATGACGCGCATCGTCTCGCTGCGCGATTACGAGATGCTTGCGCACATCGACGAAGACTTCGTGATTTCCAACGCCCGCATCGGCGAAAAGAACAAGCCGGTGGTGGTAATGTCGCCGTTCCCGACCGATTATCAGCTGGAGCAACTGGGCAAGCTGGTGCTGGTGGATCGCACCAAACCGTACATGCTGGAGAAGTTTTTCGACGCCGAGCATTTCATGGTGCTCAACGAGCCGCTGACGCAGGCGGAGCTGTTCAGCCGGGTGTGCGGCCAGCTGGAGCAGGAAGGGTACGTCGGCGCGGACTTTTATCCGTCGCTGGTCGAACGTGAGGCGATCGTCTCCACGCTGCTGGGTGAAGGCATCGCGCTGCCGCACTCGCTGGGGCTGCTGGCGAAAAAGACCGTGGTAGTGACGCTGCTGGCGCCGCAGGGGGTCGCCTGGGGGGAAGGTGAGATCGCGCACGTGATTTTCCTGCTGGCGATCAGCAAGAGCGACTATGAAGAGGCGATGGCGATCTACGAGCTGTTCGTCACCTTCGTGCGTGAACGCTCAATGAGCCGCCTGCTGGGCAGCGACAGCTTCGACAGCTTCAAAGCGGTGGCGCTGGACTGCCTGAGCCGGAGTTGAGGGGCTAATCCGCTTCCGGCAGGAACAGGGCCGGGGGCAGATTGAAACGCTTGGCCAGCGCCATAATGTGCGGAATGGTCAGCGATCTTTTGCCGTTCAGGATTTGGTTAACCAACGACTTTTTACCGATCTCATGTTCAAAATCACTTTGGCTGAGTTGGTGCTGTTCCATCAATACGCGAAGCGCGGCCACCCCCTGCGGGAGTTGGGCGATACGCTGGTTGAATGCAGTAAATTCGGCACTGTTGTCTTCATATTCGGCGATTTTTTTTGCCAACATGTCAATCAGCGGATGGTGTTCATCGTTTTCCAGCAGATATTCCACCAATTCGAGCGCTTCTCGGTAGTCTTGCTGAGCGTGGCTGCCCTGCAATAAGGGTACGGCGCGCAGTAGCGCATCGGCCGCCTTAATGGCATCTGTAATCATGACGAACTCCTTCGATAGTGCTGCATCAGCTTGTCGTATTCGGCGTGGCTAACGATATGCTTTATGAAGACTTTCTGTGTCTCGAAGCTGGCAAAGAACAAGATCCGTAGGTGGTTGCCGCCGACGTCAATGACCCACCATTTCTCTTTGTATTTCATACGATCGAGCGAAGGAAAAAGCGCTTTTAACTCGTCCGGCGTGCGGAACTCGCCCCGTCGCAACGCTTTATAAATGGCCTCGAGAGCAGTGGCTTCATTGGGATATTGCTTCGTTGCGTTATTGAACGGTTCCCTGGAAATGATATGCATCGTTCCTTCGATTCCTACCCGGTGAACATTATAGCGACTGTCGGTGAAGTTCACAAATTGTAAACTTTTCGTTGTCCCGCCAGCAAAGCGTGGGGAAACTCCCGCCAGTTGTCTGTTTTTGCGTTACACACTATTGCGATTACCGCGGTGGGGGTAAATCCATGACGTGAATTTACAGGCGGTTACGGCTGATTCTGGAAGCGGATTCGCAAAGTGAGAAACGGGAGGGCTACGTTATGGGTGGGGCGGAGGCAACACATGCGCCGAGGCGACGCATGGGGAGAGTCTCAGCGACTAATCTTCATCAAACCCGGAGTTGAACAGCTCGACCACCGCCGTCAGCGCGTTGACTTCGTCGGGGCCGGTCGCTTCGACTTCGATATGCCGGCCCTGGGCGGAGTCCAGCATCAGCAGCGCGATGACGCTGCTGGCTTCAGCCTCGGTGCCGCTTTCGTTGCGCAGCATCACTTCGGCGTCGAAGCTTTGCACCAACTCGAACAGTTTCATCGCCGGGCGTGCGTGCATGCCCAGCTTGTTTTTGATTTCAACCGTCTGTTTGACCGTCATTGTTTACGCTTTTCCAGCGTGCGGTGGCGCGACTGCACGTTCTTGCCGCGCGAGCGGAAGTAATCGGCCAGCTGTTCCGCCACGTACACCGAGCGGTGTTTACCGCCGGTACAGCCGATGGCGACCGTCAGGTAGCTGCGGTTGTTGGTTTCCAGCATCGGCAGCCATTGTTCCAGGTAGCTGCGGGTCTGGTAGATGAAGTTGTGCACTTCGGTATGGCGATCGAGGAACGACGCCACCGGCTTGTCCAGACCGGTCATCGGCCGCAGCTTCGGATCCCAGTGCGGGTTCGGCAGGAAGCGCACGTCGAACACGTAGTCGGCGTCGATCGGAATACCGTGCTTGAAGCCGAAGGATTCGAACACCATCGTCAGTTCGCGCTCGCGCTTGCCGAGCAGGCGGGTGCGCAGCATTTCGGCCAGTTCGTGCACCGACATTTCCGAGGTGTCGATAATCAGGTCGGCCCGGGAGCGCAGCGGTTCGAGGAGATCGCTCTCTTCGTCAATGGCGCTTTCTAGCGACAGGTTTTTGCTGGAGAGCGGGTGCAGGCGGCGGGTGTCGCTGTAACGGCGGATCAGCGTGTTGCGATCGGCGTCGAGGAACAGCAGCTGCGGCGAGAAGCTGTCCGGCAGTTGAGTCATCGCGTATTCGAACACTTCCGGCGATTCCGGCATGTTGCGCACGTCGATGCTGACCGCCGCGGAGATATTGCGTTCCGCCAGCGTATTGGCGAGCTGCGGCAGCAGAACCACCGGCAGGTTGTCAACGCAGTAAAAACCCATGTCTTCCAGCGCCCGCAAGGCGACGGATTTTCCGGAACCGGAACGGCCGCTGACAATCATCAGCACCATGTGGCAACTCCCCTGGCATCGCGGCGGCGTTCATCGCCACCGGTGTAAACTTTGTTATTCCGGCCGAGGCCGGATCCATCATCGTGAAACAGTAACGTTATCCGGGCTGGAAGTCACGCCGACCGGGTATCACTCGGTGATGATTTGGTAAAGTTCTTCGTCGCTTTGCGCGGCGCGCAGGCGGCGGCATACGGTTTTGTCGGCCAGGCGTTTGGCGACCAGCGACAGGGTATGCAAATGGGTTTTGCACTGATCGGCAGGCACCAGCAGCGCGAACAGCAGGTCGACCGGCTGGTTGTCGATAGCGTCGAAAGCGATGGGTTGGTCGAGACGGATAAACACGCCAACGGCCCGCAGTGTGTCCTCTTCCAGTTTGCCGTGGGGAATGGCGATACCGTTGCCGATACCGGTGCTGCCCATGCGTTCCCGGGTGAGAACCGCGTCAAACACCACCTGCGAAGGCAGATTGAGCTGTTTGGCGGCCAGTTCGCTGATAATTTCCAAAGCCCGCTTCTTGCTGGTGCAGTGTACCGAGCTTTTGGTGCACTCGATGTTTAACACCGAGCTTAATTGCATATATTCGTTGTTCATCTCATCTTCACTTAAAACCGCGCCGCCGGGCGCACCCGGCAAGGCGGTTTTTCGTCGGTTTTAACCCTGATTACCGTTCGGCGCGTCACCCATGCGGGTCACGCGCCGAAGGGCGAGGCTGCGACGGAGGCAACCTCACGGAATGGGTTAGGGTGTCAGTGTTGCTTCAATTTGTCTTTATGTTTGTTCAATTGACGTGCCAATTTATCGATCAGCGTATCAATTGCGGCATACATATTCTCGTCTTCCGAGGTGGCGTGCAACTCGCCTCCATTCACGTGCACCGTTGCTTCCGCAATTTGCTGCACTTTTTCCACACTTAATACAACATACACCTGATTGATGCGATCAAAATACTGTTCGAGTTTGGCGAACTTGTTGTTCACGAACTCGCGCAACGGATCGGTGATTTCGATGTGGTGTCCGGTAATGTTGAGCTGCATAGTGTCTTCCTTCTCAATAGAGGTCAAACCAACTGTTTACGCTGGTTCGACGGCGGGATGGACAAAGACTCTCGGTACTTGGCGACGGTGCGCCGGGCCACGATGATCCCCTGATCGGCGAGCAGGGTGGCCAGCTTGCTGTCGCTGAGTGGTTTGGCGGGGTTTTCCGCCGCAATCAATTTCTTCACCAACGCGCGGATCGCCGTCGAGGAGGCTTCACCGCCGCTGTCGGTATTCACGTGGCTGGAGAAGAAATATTTCAATTCGAAAATGCCGCGCGGGCTGTGCAGAAACTTCTGCGTGGTAACGCGCGAGATCGTCGATTCATGCATCTCCACAGCCTGGGCGATATCCGCCAGCACCATGGGTTTCATAAACTCTTCGCCTTGCTCGAAGAACGCCTGCTGCTGGCTGACGATGCAGCGGGTGACCTTCAGCAGCGTTTCGTTGCGGCTCTCCAGGCTTTTAATCAACCACTTGGCTTCCTGCAGGTTGCTGCGGATAAACTGGCCGTCGGCTTCGCTGCGGGCGCTGTTGCCCAGCGCGGCGTACTGCTGATTGATCTTCAAACGCGGCACGCTGTCGCCGTTGAGCTCGACCGTCCATTTGTTCTGCGTCTTGCGCACCAGCACGTCCGGGATCACGTATTCCGATTCGCCGGTATTGATCGACTGCCCCGGGCGCGGGTCGAGCGACTGAATCAGCAGCATCGCTTCTTTCAGTGTATCTTCTTTTAGCCGGGTTGATCGCATCAGGCTGCGAAAGTCGTGGTTGGCCAACAGATCCAGATGCTCGCTGATGATCAGCCGCGCTTCGGCCAGATAAGGCGTATCTTTGGCGTATTGGGAGAGCTGCACCAGCAGGCAATCGCGCAGATCGCGCGCGGCGACGCCGATCGGATCAAAACGCTGCACGCGCTTCAGCACCGCCTCGACTTCCTCGAGGGTCACGTTCTCGTCGCCCAGGCTTTCCAGAATGTCTTCCAGCGGGACGGTGAGATAGCCGGTGTCATCCACCGCGTCGACGATGGAAGTGGCGATGGCGGCGTCGGTATCGGAGAACGGCGTCAGATCCACCTGCCACATCAGATAATCCTGCAGCGTTTGGGTGGTTTCGCCCTGATAGACCGGCAGCTCGTCGTCGCTGTAGTCGGTGCCGGTGCCGGACGGTGTGCCGGCGGTGTAGATCTCATCCCAGGTGGCGTCCAGCGGCAGCTCTTCCGGCATGTCTTTCTGTTCCAGCGCCTCGCGGGTATCGAGCCCCTCGGTCTCCTGGGTTTCTTTGGCGTCGATTTCGTCGTGCAGATCGGTCTGTTCAAGCAGCGGATTGCTCTCCAGCGCCAGCTGGATCTCTTGCTGAAGCTCAAGCGTGGACAACTGCAGCAGGCGGATCGCCTGCTGGAGCTGAGGTGTCATGGCCAGCTGTTGGCTGAGCCTGAGTTGCAAACCTTGCTTCATAGTTTTCTGTCTACTTCCGTTAACGGTGTCGCCCCACAGGGCGCGCCGGCGCTTAGAGGCGGAACTCTTCGCCCAGATAAACGCGTTTAACCTGCTCGTCGGCCAGAATAGCATCCGGCGTGCCGTGGGCAATCAGTTTGCCCTGGCTGACGATGTAGGCGCGTTCACACACGTCCAGCGTCTCGCGCACGTTGTGGTCGGTGATCAGCACGCCCAGGCCGCTGTCACGCAGGTGCTCGATGATTTTCTTGATATCGATAACGGAAATCGGATCCACCCCGGCAAAGGGTTCGTCCAGCAGAATGAATTTCGGGTTGGCCGCCAGCGCGCGGGCGATTTCGACGCGGCGGCGTTCGCCGCCGGACAGCGCCTGGCCGAGGCTGTCGCGCAGATGGGAGATATGGAACTCTTCCATCAGCTCTTTGGCGCGGTCTTCGCGCTGTTCGCTGGTGAGATCGGGACGGATCTCCAGCACCGCCATCAGGTTGTCGTACACGCTCAGGCGGCGGAAGATCGACGCTTCCTGCGGCAGATAGCCGATGCCGCGGCGCGCGCGGGCGTGCAGCGGCAGCAGGCTGATGTCTTCTTCGTCGATCACGATGCGCCCGGCGTCGCGCGGCACGATGCCGACCACCATGTAGAAGGTGGTGGTTTTACCGGCGCCGTTCGGCCCGAGCAGGCCGACGATCTCGCCGGATTTCACTTTCAGGCTGACGTCTTCGACAACTTTACGGCCCTTGTAGGCTTTCGCCAGGTTTTCTGCGATGAGTGTTGCCATAAGTGATTAGTTACTCTTTTTTTGCCCGTTTTTGTCTTGCAACTGCGACGGTACCAGAACCGTTGTCACGCGTTTGCCCTTGTCGCTAAACGCCTGCATTTGCTGCTGTTGCACCAGATAGGTGATGCGATCGCCTTTCACGTTGCTGTCGAGCTGCTCCAGATAGGCGTTGCCCGTCAGGGTCACCAGCTGGGTCGCCACGTCGTAGCGCACTTTTTGCGCGTGGCCTTTGACCGGCTTGCCGCTGTCCTGCATCTGGTAGAAGGTTACCGGGTTGCCGAACGCTTCAATATAGGTCTTATTCTGATCTCCGCCCGGGCGGGTGACGACCACCTTGTCGGCGCGAATATCGATGGTGCCCTGTTTGATCACCACGTTGTCAGTGAAGGTGCTGACGTTGCTTTGCATGTCCAACGACTGCTTGAGCGAGTCGATGCTGACCGGCTGGCTGGAGTCGGATTTCAGCGCCAGAGCGGGGGCGCTGGCGGCCAAAACTAAGCTGCCGAGCAACAGGTTACGGAGTTGGTTTTTGGTTCTGAATTTCATAGTTGGTCTTAACCTTATCAATCAGCTCAGCGGTTTTGGTCCGCAGGTTCCCACGCATTTTCATGCCGTTAGAGGTAAAATTGGTCCCGTAAAGCGTGACTTCGTCATCGGAGGTGACGTCCTGGGTGACCAGGTTTACCTGAGCGTTGTCCGTCTTAATTTTTTCCAGCTGCGAGGTGGTGGTCAGGCTGTTAACCTCGACGTGACCATACAGATACAGCATCCGGTCTTTAGTCAGTTTGGCGCGATCGGCGCGAACTGACCAGGTGGCCACCGCATTCTCATCGAACAGCGTCATCACCGGCTGGGTGAACCAGCTCAGCTCGCCGGCGGTGTAATACTTCGCGTCTTCCGCCACCAGTTTATAATTCAGCTTGCCGGCTGGGTTGTACACCACGGTGACCGTGTGCTGGCTCTGGTAAGTCGGATCCTGATCGTTGACCGGGCCCGGGGCCGTGTCGTCGCTGAAGTCCGTCATGTTCCAGCCGATCAGCGCCAGAACGATCACCGTCAACAGGATGGTGATCCACAGTTTGGTTTTACTCATATCGACAGCCCTTTGGCGTCCTCCAGCTTATTTTGAGCCAAAAGAATGATGTCGCACAGTTCGCGTACCGCACCGCGGCCGCCGGCAATGCGGGTGACGTAGTGGGCGCGCGGCGTCAGCAGCGGGTGGGCGTCCGCCACCGCGACCGCCAGGCCGACCTGCGCCATCACCGGCCAGTCGATCAGGTCATCGCCGATATAGGCGACCTGATCCGCCGTTAACGACAGTTTATCCAACAGTTCACGGAAGGCCAAAAGCTTATCGGATTGCCCCTGATACAGATGGGTGATACCGAGCGTTTGCGCACGGTCTTCCAGCAGCTTGGCGGAGCGTCCGGTAATGATCGCCACCTCGATGTCCGAGGTTTTCAAGCAGCGGATGCCGTAGCCGTCGCGCACGTTGAACGCCTTCAGTTCTTCACCGTTGTTGCCCATGAAGATCAGGCCGTCCGACAGCACGCCGTCAACGTCGCAAATCAACAGGCGGATGTTACCGGCACGCGCCATAACCTCTTGTTCTACCGGCCCGTAGCAGGTTTCTACCATACCCATTCCGTTCTATTCCTTAATTAAACGACGCCGGCGCGCAGCATGTCATGCATATGTACCACACCCAGCAGTTGGTCGCCATCGGCAACCAGCAGCGCGGTGATGTGGCGTTGTTGCATCAGGTTCAATGCATCGACCGCCAGGATGTTGGGGCGCACCCGCACGCCGCCCGGCGTCATGACATCGGCGATCTTCGCCTCGTGCAGGTTGATGCCCATGTCGAACACCCGGCGCAGGTCGCCGTCGGTGAAGATGCCGGCGATTTTCATCAGATCGTCGCAGACAACCGTCAGGCCCAGATTTTTGCGGGTGATTTCCAGCAGCGCGTCGCGCAATGAAGCGTCGGCGCTGACGTGGGGCATTTCGTCGCCGCTGTGCATGATATCGCTAACCCGCAGCAGCAGTTTGCGGCCGAGTGCGCCGCCCGGATGCGACAGCGCGAAATCTTCCGGCGTGAAACCGCGGGCCTTCAGCAGCGCGACGGCCAGCGCATCGCCCATCACCAGCGTGGCGGTGGTGCTGGTGGTCGGCGCCAGCCCCAGCGGGCAGGCCTCCTGCGGCACCTTGATGCACAGGTGGATATCCGCCGCCTTGCCCATCGAGCTTTCCGGATTGTTGGTCATACAGATGAGGGTGATCTGTTGGCGTTTCAACACCGGGATCAGCGCCAGGATCTCGCTGGACTCGCCGGAGTTGGAGATGGCGAGCACGATGTCCTGCGGGGTGACCATGCCCAAATCGCCATGGCTGGCTTCCGCCGGGTGAACGAAGAATGAGGGGGTGCCGGTGCTGGCGAAGGTCGCGGCGATCTTGCAGCCGATATGGCCGGATTTGCCCATGCCCATCACCACCACTTTGCCGCCGCAGGCGGCGATCGTTTCGCAGGCGCGAGTGAAGTCTGCGTTGATGTAGCTGTCGAGCTGAGCCAGCCCTTCACGCTCTATCTGAAGCACTTCTTTGCCGGCCTGTTGAAAATCGAAGCCCGGTTGCAACTCAATGTTCGACATACTCATTCCCGTCGGTTTAGCCGAAAGTACTGAAAGGGTTAAAGAACAGCACCGCAAGATACGCAATAAAGCCGCATAATAACAGCGCGCCCGCCAGGTGGCCGATGCGATGTTTGCGGCCGATGCACAGCACGCTCAGCAGCACGCTGGCCGCCAGCATCACCCAGTAATCGCGCTGGAAGGCGGCGGCATCCACGCTGCCCGGCGACAGCAGGGCGGGTACGCCCAGCACGATCACCGTGTTGAAAATATTGGAGCCGATGATATTCCCAATCGCCATATCATCCTCGCCCTTCAGCGCCCCGGCGATGGAGGTGGCCA
Source organism: Serratia sp. NGAS9 (assembly GCF_009905295.1). Classification (NCBI taxonomy): domain Bacteria; kingdom Pseudomonadati; phylum Pseudomonadota; class Gammaproteobacteria; order Enterobacterales; family Yersiniaceae; genus Serratia; species Serratia sp. NGAS9. The sequence goes on along the minus strand of NZ_CP047605.1, from coordinate 4,543,663 downwards.
GTTCGGGCAGGCTGGTGCCGATGGCGATAATGGTCAAACCAACCACCAGTTCGCTTAGGCCGAAATAGTGTGCAATCACCGTCGCATTATCGACCACCATTCTGGAAGAGAGCGGCAGAATGATAAACGCCAGCACCAGCCACAGCACCGCCACGGTATTGCTGCTGTCCTGCGGCAGTTCGGCGATCTGCTCCATAGTCAGGCTGTCGCTTCCCTCGCGCTGCGCCAGCCGCGCGATTTTCAGCATCAACAAGATGAAGCCGGCGGCGGCGGTCAGCAGCAGCACGCCGTCCAGCCTGCTCAGGGTACCGTCCATCAACACGAAACCGCACAATACTGTGACCGCTAACATCAGCGGCAGTTCGCGCCGCAGTATCTCGGAGCGCGCGGCCAGCGGGTGAATCAGCGCCGCCACCCCCAGGATCAATAAGATGTTGGTGATGTTGGACCCTAATACGTTGCCAACGGCCATATCTATCTGTCCGTTCAACGCGGCGGTGGTGGACACGATCAGCTCCGGCAGCGACGTGCCGATGCCGACGATAGTCATGCCGATGATCAACGGCGGTACGCCGAGCGAGCGGGAAATCACGGCAGCACCATAAACTAAGCGGTCTGCACCATACACCAGTAGAAATAAACCAACGATTAATAATGCTATCGCGAGAAACATGCAGGGTCCTTTGTCGGGTATTATCCCGGTTCGTTGGTTAAAGCCGTCAATGCGGCGGTATTGCTTGCCCTCCGTTGCGCGCGTTTGAGCCGCAGCAACGGTTTTTCCCGGCTAATTGTTGAACAGTTTCGTTTTTTTTCGTTATGGCGCCAATTTTGACCGGGTGGCGCGGAAAAGTAAAACCAATGGCACCATTGGTTGCGAAATGGCAGTAAGTTTTTGTAAAGATGAGACGGATTGCGCCCATTGCTTTAACATCACGGGTAGATTCAGCAAAAGATGAGTCGTAAAGGGTCCATTAACATGCTCCAAAAGGCAGATAATTTGGTCGAAGTGCGCGACATGAGCTTCTCGCGCGGCGACCGACGGATATTTGAAGACATCAACCTGACGGTGCCTCGCGGTAAGGTCACGGCGATCATGGGGCCATCGGGCATCGGCAAAACCACGCTGCTGCGCCTGATAGGCGGCCAGCTGGCGCCGGACAGCGGGGAGATTTGGTTCGACGGCGACAACATTCCCGCGTTGTCCCGCCGTCAGTTATACGACGCGCGCAAAAAGATGAGCATGCTGTTCCAGTCGGGCGCGCTGTTTACCGATTTGACCGTATTCGAAAACGTGGCTTACCCGCTGCGCGAGCACAGTAACCTGCCGGAGCCTTTGTTGCGCAGCACGGTGCTGATGAAGCTGGAGGCCGTGGGGCTGCGCGGCGCGGCTCAGCTGATGCCCAATGAGCTTTCCGGCGGTATGGCGCGCCGGGCGGCGTTGGCGCGAGCGATCGCGCTGGACCCGGAAATGATCATGTTCGACGAACCTTTCGTTGGCCAGGATCCGATCACCATGGGGGTGCTGGTCAAGCTGATCGACGAGCTGAACCATGCGCTGGGCATTACCTGCATCGTGGTGTCGCACGACGTACCGGAGGTGCTGAGCATCGCTGACTACGCTTACATCGTGGCCGATCACCGGGTGATCGCTGAAGGCACCACGCAGCAATTGCAGAACAATCCTGATGCGCGCGTGCGCCAGTTCCTGGATGGTATAGCGGATGGGCCGGTGCCGTTCCGCTATCCGGCCGGGGATTATCAGGCCGAACTGCTAGGCTTAGGGAGTAAATAAGCTCATGTTATTAAGAGCGTTAGCGTCGTTGGGGCGCAGTGGCATCAACACCAGCGCCAGCTTCGGCCGCGCCGGGTTGATGCTGTTCAACGCGTTGATTGGCCGGCCGGAACCCGGCAAGCAGTGGCCGCTGTTGTTGAAACAGCTCTACAGCGTCGGCGTGCAGTCGCTGCTGATCATCATGGTTTCCGGGCTGTTTATCGGCATGGTGCTGGGCCTGCAGGGCTATATCGTGCTCACCACCTACAGCGCCGAGGCCAGCCTCGGCATGATGGTGGCGCTGTCGCTGCTGCGCGAACTGGGGCCGGTGGTCACGGCGCTGCTGTTCGCCGGCCGCGCCGGTTCCGCGCTCACGGCGGAAATCGGCCTGATGAAGGCGACGGAGCAGATCTCCAGCCTGGAAATGATGGCGGTCGATCCGCTGCGGCGCATCGTGGCGCCGCGCTTCTGGGCGGGGCTGATCAGCATGCCGCTGTTGACCCTCATTTTCGTGGCGATCGGCATTTGGGGCGGCTCGGTGGTCGGCGTGGACTGGAAAGGCATCGACAGCGGCTTCTTCTGGTCGGCGATGCAGGGCGCCGTAGAGTGGAAAAAAGATCTGCTCAACTGCCTGATCAAGAGTGTGGTATTCGCCATTACCGTAACCTGGATTGCCATTTTCAACGGGTACGACGCCGTGCCTACCTCTGAAGGGATTAGCCGGGCGACGACGCGTACCGTGGTGCATTCGTCACTGGCGGTGTTGGGATTGGATTTCGTGCTGACAGCACTGATGTTTGGGAATTGATTCGATGCAAACGAAGAAGAGTGAAATCTGGGTTGGGGCATTTATGCTGATCGCGCTGTGCGCCATCGTGTTTATCTGCCTGCAGGTGGCGAACCTTAAATCGATCGGCAGCGAGCCGACCTACCGCATTTACGCAACGTTCGACAACATCGGCGGCCTGAAACCGCGTTCGCCGGTGAAGATTGGCGGCGTGGTGATCGGCCGCGTGGCTGACATCGAACTCGATTCGAAAACCTACACGCCGCGCGTGGCGCTGGATATCCAGAAAAAGTACGACCAAATCCCAGATACCAGCTCGCTGGCGATCCGCACCTCCGGCCTGCTGGGCGAGCAATACCTGGCGCTTAACGTGGGCTTTGAAGATCCTGATATGGGCACCACCATCCTGAAAGACGGGGGTACCATTCAGGACACCAAATCAGCCATGGTTCTGGAAGACCTGATCGGCCAGTTCCTGTATAAAAGCGGCGGTCAGGACAGCGCCAAATCGGGAGACGCGGCCGCTGAGCCGGCTGCCGGCGCCGCACCGCAACCCGCTGTTCCAAATCATTAAGAGAGGATACCTGCATGTTTAAACGTTTACTGATGGTGGCTCTGCTGGTGGTTGCACCGCTGGCGAGCGCAGCCGACCAAACCAATCCTTACAGCATGATGCAAGACGCGGCGCAGAAGACTTTCAGCCGTTTGAAGAACGAACAGCCGAAGATCAAGCAGGACCCGAACTACCTGCGTGCCATCGTGCATCAGGAACTGATGCCGTTCGTGCAGGTGAAATACGCCGGCGCGCTGGTGCTGGGGCGTTACTACAAAGAGGCAACGCCTGCGCAGCGCGAAGCTTACTTCACCGCCTTCCAGGCTTACCTGGAGCAGGCTTACGGCCAGGCGCTGGCGATGTATCACGGCCAGACTTACCAGATCGCGCCTGAACAACCGCTGGGCAATGCCGACATCGTGGCTATTCGCGTCACCATCATCGACAACGGCGGCCGTCCGCCGGTGCGTCTGGATTTCCAATGGCGCAAGAACAGCAAAACCGGCTACTGGCAGGCGTATGACATGATCGCCGAAGGCGTCAGCATGATCACCACCAAGCAGAACGAGTGGGCGTCTACGCTGCGTACTCAGGGCATCGACGGCCTGACCAAACAGCTGCAGGCCGCCGCCGCGCAGCCTATCACGCTGGACAAGAAAAACTGATGTCGGCAGCGCTCAGCTTCGAATCAGAGCAGCAGACGCTGATCCTGCGCGGTGAACTGGATCGGGAAACGCTGCAGCCGCTGTGGCGGCAGCGCGACGCGCTGATGGCGGATAAAACCGCGATCGACGTGGCGCAACTGCAGCGCGTGGACTCCGCCGGGCTGGCGCTGTTGCTGCATCTGCAGGAAGAGCAGCGCCAACGCGGCGTAGCGCTGAAAATTTTCGGCGCCACCGAGCGCCTGAAAACGCTGATCGCGCTCTACAACCTGCAGGCGATAATGCCTGTCGATACCGTCGGTTAGCGGCGTTTTACGCCGCCATTGCGTGGTAAAACGATACAAAGCCCCTGTTATGCAGGGGCTTTTTCTTTAGTTTAAGAAAACATCGTATTCCACTAAGATACTAGGCTGTTTATGATCCTTTAGCGGCAGAACTGGATACTATGGAAACCAACGAGATTAAAGACGTGCTGATGCAGGCATTGGCACTGGATGAAGCACATGTGACGGGCGACGGCAGCCATTTTCAAGCGATCGTGGTCGGTGAACTGTTCGCCGGCATGAGCCGCGTCAAAAAACAGCAGACGGTTTACGCACCGCTGATGGAATACATTGCTGACAACCGCATTCATGCCTTGTCTATCAAGGCGTACACCCCTGAAGAGTGGCAGCGAGACCGCAAACTCAACGGATTTTAAGGCTGTTTGCCCTGCTGGGCGGGCAGCTTCAGATTAGATAACAGAGAGTAGTCAGATGGATAAATTTCGTGTGCAGGGTCGGACCCGCCTGAGCGGTGAAGTGTCTATTTCCGGGGCCAAAAACGCCGCCCTGCCGATCCTGTTCGCCGCCCTGTTGGCGGAAGAGCCGGTCGAGCTGCAGAATGTCCCGAAGCTGAAGGACATCGACACCACCATTAAACTACTCAACCAGTTGGGTACCAAGATTGAGCGTAACGGTTCGGTCTTCGTGGACGCCAGCGGTGTGAACGAGTTCTGCGCCCCTTACGATCTGGTGAAAACCATGCGCGCTTCCATCTGGGCGCTGGGGCCGCTGGTGGCGCGCTTCGGCCGCGGTCAGGTTTCCCTGCCGGGGGGCTGCGCGATCGGCGCGCGTCCGGTCGATCTGCACATCACCGGCCTGGAGCAACTGGGTGCCGAGATCAAGCTGGAAGAAGGCTACGTTAAGGCGTCCGTCGAGGGCCGTCTGAAGGGCGCGCACATCGTCATGGATAAGGTGAGCGTGGGCGCGACCGTAACCATCATGAGCGCCGCGACTCTGGCGACCGGCACCACCGTTATCGAGAACGCCGCACGTGAGCCGGAAATTGTCGATACCGCCAACTTCCTCAATACGCTGGGCGCGAAGATCAGCGGCGCCGGTAGCGACAAGATCACCATCGAAGGCGTCGAGCGTCTGGGCGGCGGCGTGTATCGCGTGCTGCCTGACCGCATCGAGACCGGGACCTTCCTGATCGCCGCCGCGGTTTCCGGTGGCAAAGTGATGTGCCGCAACACCCGCCCGGATACGCTGGATGCGGTGCTGGCCAAGCTGCGCGAAGCCGGTGCCGATATCGAAGTGGGTGAAGACTGGATCAGCCTGGACATGCACGGTAAACGCCCGAAAGCGGTCACCGTGCGCACCGCGCCGCACCCGGGCTTCCCGACCGACATGCAGGCCCAGTTCAGCCTGTTGAACCTGGTGGCGGAAGGCACCGGCGTTATCACCGAGACCATCTTCGAAAACCGCTTCATGCACGTGCCGGAATTGATCCGCATGGGCGCACACGCGGAAATCGAGAGCAATACCGTGATCTGCCATGGCGTTGAGCAGCTGTCCGGTGCTCAGGTGATGGCGACCGATCTGCGCGCTTCCGCTAGCCTGGTGATCGCCGGCTGTATCGCCGACGGCGTGACCGTCGTCGATCGCATCTATCACATCGATCGCGGCTATGAGCGTATTGAAGACAAGCTGCGCGCGCTGGGTGCGAACATCGAGCGTGTGAAAGGCGAGTAAGGCATTAGCGCCGGCGCGGCTGCGTCGGCAGGATGAAAATCAAAGGGCCGGCTATCAATGCCGGCCCTTTTTTAATTGCTGTCTTCCGGGAATTCACCCACCGTCATTTTCAGCGTAATGCGTTTGCCGTCGCGCAGCACGATGACCGGTATCTCGGTGCCCGGTCTGATCTCCGCTACCTGATCCATGGTTTCCAGCACGGACACCGCCGGTTTGTTATCCACGTTGATGATGATGTCGTTGATCTGGAAACCGGCGCTGCTCGCCGGGCCGTTCGGCGTAATTTCGGTCACGATGATGCCCTGCAGGCGATCGATGCCGGAATTGGAGGAGCGCAGCGGAATGATCTCTTTGCCCTGAATGCCGAAATAGCCACGGATCACGCGGCCGTCGCGGATCAGCTTGTCCATGATTTTGGTGGCCAGCTCGATCGGAATGGCAAAACCGAGACCCTCCGGCGTTTCGCCGTCGGTGATTTTGTCATAGGTCAGGGTATTGATGCCGATCAGCTCACCCAGCGAGTTGACCAGCGCGCCGCCGGAGTTGCCGCGGTTGATTGAGGCGTCGGTCTGCAGGAACGTCTGGCGGCCGGTGGTGCTCATACTGATGCGCCCGGTAGCGCTGAGAATGCCCTGAGTCACGGTTTGCCCCAGGTTATACGGGTTGCCGATTGCCAGCACCACGTCGCCGACGTGGGCAACGCGATTTTTATTGGTCGGGATCACCGGTAAATTGCCGGGATCGATCTTCAGCACCGCCAAATCGGTCAGGCCGTCGGAGCCGACCAACAGTGCTTCGTAGCGGCGGCCATCCTGCAACACCACGGTGATCTGCTGAGCGTCTTTGATCACGTGGCGGTTGGTGATGATATAGCCGCGTTCGTTCATGATCACGCCGGAACCGAGCGACAGCACATTGGCGGCGCCGTTCAGGTTGCGGTTGTAGATGTTCACCACGGCGGGGGCGGCGCGGCGCACCGCCTTGTTGTAGCTCACCGGCGTTTCGTCGCTGGTATTCTCGGTTTTCTCTGCAAACAGGCCGTTGGAAGAGCGCAGCATGGGCAGAGCGACCAACAGCAGGCCGGCAACGATGAGACCGATAACGACAGAACGCAAGAGCTTAGCAAACATGGAGTTTTCGTGGTGTGGTGAACGATGTTCGGAGGATAGCATGAGTTAACCGGGCGCAGTATGTCACCGAGCCCGGTTTTTGCACAAATTAACGCAGTAGCAGATAAATGGTTTCGTTACCGCGCACGATATTGAGCGCCATCACCGGTGGCTTGGCCTCCAGCACTTTGCGCAGCGTAGTGATGTTGTCCACGCGCTGACGGTTGACGCCGATGATCACGTCGCCTTTCTGCAGGCCGATCTGCGCCGCCGTTGACCCTTTATCCACGTTCTCCACCTTCACACCCTTGTCACCGCTCGGCAACGCGCCGTTACTGAGGGAGACGCCCTGCAGCGCCGGCGACAGCGTTTCGGCATTGGTCGAGGCGCTCTCGCTGTTGTCCAGCGTGACCGAGACTTCCTGCGGTTTGCCATCGCGCAGCAGGCCCACCTTGAGGGTTTTGCCCGGCGCGGTGGTGCCCACCTTGGCGCGCAGTTCGGCGAAGCTGCTCACCGGTTTACCGTCGACGGAGACCAGGATATCCCCAGCCTTGATGCCCGCCTTGGCGGCGGCGGATTTCGGCAGCACTTCGCTGACGAAGGCGCCGCGCTGCGCGTCGGTGTTAAAGGCTTTGGCCATATCCGGGGTCATTTCGCTGCCCTTGATGCCCAGCAGGCCGCGTTTCACTTCGCCGAATTCAATCAGCTGCTGGCTCAGGTTCTGCGCCATATTGCTCGGAATGGCGAAGCCGATGCCGACGTTGCCGCCGCTCGGCGCCAAAATGGCGGTATTGATGCCGATCAGCTCGCCATTCAGATTAACCAGCGCGCCGCCGGAGTTACCGCGGTTGATGGAGGCGTCGGTCTGAATGAAGTTTTCCAGCCCTTCCAGATTCAGGCCGGAACGCCCCAGCGCCGAGATAATGCCGGAGGTGGCGGTTTGGCCCAGGCCGAACGGGTTGCCGACCGCGACGGCAAAGTCGCCGACGCGCAGCTGATCGGAGTCGGCCATCTTGATGGCGGTCAGATTCTTGGTGTCACTGAGCTGCAGCAGGGCGATGTCGGATTGCTCATCTCGGCCAACCAGCTTGGCGTCCAGCTCGCGCCCGTCGTTCAACTGCACGCGAATTTTATCGGCGTTGTTGATGACGTGGTTGTTGGTCAGCACGTAGCCTTTGGCGGCGTCGATGATCACGCCGGAACCCAGCCCCTCAAACGGGCGGGAGCTCTGCTGTTGGCCGGGGAAGTTAGGGCCGAAGAAGCGTCTGAACTCTTCCGGCAGCTGTTGACGCTGCACCTGAGTGCCGGCGACATGCACGCTCACTACGGCCGGCAAGACTTTTTCCAGCATCGGCGCCAGGCTCGGCAGCGGCTGCCCCTGAACGGCGACGGGCAGGGCCGCGTTGGCCACCGGTACGGAGCTGAGCGTCAGGCCGAGGCTCATTGCCAATGCACTAAGAATTAACGACTTTTTCTTCATTGATTATAACTCTCTCAATACCTGCCGATGAAAATTTGATGATAAGGCAATCACCTTGTCATAGTGAAGGGTAAGACCGTGAATTTGCGTGCAAAGTTCAGTAAAGGTAATGCGAGGGAAGGTCAAGACGGTAAACGCGAGGAAGCCCGCGGGTGGCCCCGCGGGCGAAGGGGATCAGTCGCGGCGCGCGCTTTGCCCGCGCAGCAGGCCGGAGGCACCTTCCGAATAGTCGCGCGGCATTTCCACCGGCGCTTGATCGTTGTCTGCTTCCGCTTCGGTCAGGCGATAGCGGAACGGATTTTCCTGCATCGGCAGATCCGGCAGCAGGTTGTTCGAGCTTTTCGCCATGTGCTGGTACAGCTGACGATAATCGCGCGCCATGTTGTCCAGCAGCTCGGCGCTGCGGGCAAAGTGGCCGACCAGCTCCTGACGGTACTCTTCCAGCTCGGTTTTGCTCTTGTCCAGCTCGTTCTGCAGGACTTGTTGTTGACGTAATTTACGGTTGCCAAAACGCATCGCCACCGCACCAATCACGATACCGACGACCAAACCAATCAGCGCATACTCCCAGGTCATGATGACTCCTATTTTGACTTCGTTGTTCCGCAGGGATTTTTCACTTAATAATATCCACTATAACCGTTAACCTTGTCCGAGTGGAATCCTGATGCGCTTCCACCTAATTTTTACAGGGTTTTCAGCGGTGCCCGCAGCGGGCATTTGTGGCGATAACGGTGCGAATCGGCATCAACTTGCCGCCAACGTTGGCTAAATAATTTCTAAGCGTTCTTAGGGAACATCGAACAGATGCAGGCACTATCACCGTTATCTCGCTACCAGCAGGCGCTGGATGCGGGTGAATATCAGGCCGATGAGGTTCAACGCCGGGCCGTGACTCAACTGGATCGCATTTATCAGGCTCTGCTGCAAAAGCCGGCGGCGAGCGCGCCTGCCGGCGGGCTGCGCGGCAAGCTCAGCCGCTTGCTGGGCAAGGGCGGCGACACGGCGCCACAGCGCCCGGTGCAGGGGCTGTATATGTGGGGCGGCGTCGGGCGCGGCAAAACCTGGTTGATGGATATGTTCTTCCACAGTTTGCCGGGCGATCGCAAAATGCGTCTGCACTTTCACCGCTTCATGCTGCGGGTGCATGAAGAGCTGACCGAGTTGCAGGGGCGGGAAAACCCGCTGGAAATCGTCGCCGACGGCTTTAAGGCCGAGACCGACGTGCTGTGCTTCGACGAATTCTTCGTGTCCGACATCACCGACGCCATGCTGCTGGCCACGCTGCTGCAGGCGCTGTTCGCGCGCGGCATCACGCTGGTGGCCACGTCGAACATCCCGCCGGACGATCTGTACCGCAACGGTCTGCAGCGGGCGCGTTTCCTACCGGCCATCGATCTGATCAACGAGTACTGCGACGTGATGAACGTCGACGCCGGCATCGACTATCGTCTGCGTACCCTGACCCAGGCGCACCTCTACCTGACGCCGCTGAGCGACCAGACGCGCGAGACGCTGGATCGGATGTTCGTCAAGCTGGCGGGCAAGGCGGGGGAGGACGCGCCGGTGCTGCAGATCAACCATCGGCCGCTGCAGGCGATCCGTTCGGTGGACGGCGTGCTGGCGGTGGATTTCCACACGTTGTGCGAAGAGGCGCGCAGCCAACTAGACTACATCGCGCTGTCGCGGCTGTATCACAGCGTGATCCTGTATAATGTGCAGGTGATGGGGCCGCTGAAAGAGAATACCGCGCGCCGTTTCCTGGCGTTGGTGGACGAATTCTACGAACGGCACATCAAGCTGGTGATCGGCGCCGAAGCGTCGATGTTCGAGATCTATCAGGGGGTGCAGCTGAAATTTGAATTCCAGCGCTGCCTGTCGCGCCTGCAGGAAATGCAGAGCGAAGAGTACCTCAAACTGCCGCATCTGCCCTGAGTCTGCCGGGCTTGCCGCCGCCATATCGCCGGTTGTCCGCCGCCGGCGATAAATTTATTTTCCATTCAAAAACCGTTCGATCTTTGTGAGCGACTTCTCTATAATCTTGCGACCCCACGTTACAACAAAGTTTTTTTTCCCAAAAACTTTATAGTGCCGGCAATGGCTATTCGAAGGGGTAGGTTTGCTGGACTTGTATGGTCGTGTGAGCCTCAACTGTTTTCGAGCGTTTGGGTGTTCACCAACGTGTAACTAATTATTGGGTAAGCTTTCTAATGAAAACTTTTACAGCTAAACCAGAAACCGTAAAACGCGACTGGTACGTTGTTGATGCAGATGGTAAAACTTTAGGCCGTCTCGCTACTGAACTGGCTCGTCGCCTGCGCGGCAAGCATAAAGCGGAATACACCCCGCACGTGGATACCGGTGATTACATCATCGTTCTGAACGCTGACAAAGTTGCTGTAACCGGCAACAAGCGTACAGACAAAGTGTACTACCACCACACCGGCCACATCGGTGGTATCAAGCAAGCGACCTTTGAAGAGATGATTGCCCGCCGTCCTGAGCGCGTGATTGAAATCGCGGTTAAAGGCATGCTGCCAAAGGGCCCGCTGGGTCGTGCTATGTTCCGTAAACTGAAAGTTTACGCGGGCACCGAGCACAATCACGCGGCACAGCAACCGCAAGTTCTGGACATTTAATCGGGATTAATGGCAATGGCTGAAAATCAATACTACGGCACTGGTCGCCGCAAAAGCTCCGCCGCTCGCGTCTTCATCAAGCCGGGCAACGGTAACATCGTTATCAACCAGCGCAGCCTGGAACAGTACTTCGGTCGCGAAACTGCCCGCATGGTAGTTCGTCAGCCGCTGGAACTGGTCGACATGGTTGGCAAACTGGATCTGTACATCACCGTTAAAGGTGGTGGTATCTCCGGTCAAGCTGGCGCTATCCGTCACGGTATCACCCGTGCACTGATGGAGTACGATGAGACTCTGCGTTCTGAACTGCGTAAAGCTGGCTTCGTCACCCGTGACGCTCGTCAGGTTGAACGTAAGAAAGTCGGTCTGCGTAAAGCACGTCGTCGTCCGCAGTTCTCCAAGCGTTAATTTTCGCTGCTTCGGCAGTGCGATTTACGCAAAAAACCCGGTGCTTCACCGGGTTTTTTTATGCCTGAAATCCGCCGTCCCCGACTAAAATCTGTGGCATATCAGACAATTCAACATGAATTCGCCGCACTGCCCCCACAAAACAAGCAAAATCTGGTAAACTATCACCCACTTTTGCGCCTGTTCGCCGTGCAGTTGACCTCCTGGGCCGGTTTTTTATGGGTTCGGGTCGCGCTGCGTGCTGCCGGCCTGCGGCAAGATTATTCAGGATAGCAGCCTGTCAGTTGGCTATTCGCAGTATTTTCTAGATAACTTGGAGGTTTTCATGGCTGTCGCTGCCAACAAACGTTCGGTAATGACGCTGTTCTCTGGCCCGACCGACATTTTTAGCCATCAAGTACGTATCGTACTGGCGGAGAAAGGTGTCAGCGTCGAGATCGAGCAGGTCGAAATGGATAACCTGCCGCAAGATCTGATTGACCTCAACCCTTACCAGACGGTGCCTACGCTGGTCGATCGCGAACTGACCCTGTATGAATCCCGCATCATCATGGAATATCTGGATGAGCGCTTCCCGCACCCGCCGCTGATGCCGGTTTACCCGGTTGCCCGTGGTGAGAGCCGTCTGATGATGCTGCGCATCGAGAAGAACTGGTACTCGCTGATGGACAAGATCGAGAAGAGCAGCGGTCAGGAAGCGGAATCCGCCCGTCGTCAGCTGCGTGAAGAGCTGTTGGCGATCGCGCCTATCTTCGGCCAGACGCCGTATTTCATGAGCGAAGAGTTCAGCCTGGTGGATTGCTACCTGGCACCGCTGTTGTGGCGTCTGCCGCAGCTGGGCATCGAATTGAGCGGCGCCGGCTCTAAAGAGCTGAAAGGCTACATGACCCGCGTCTTCGAACGCGATGCTTTCCTGGCTTCCCTGACCGAAGCCGAGCGTGAAATGCGCCTGCAAACCCGGGGCTAAGCGCGATGGACATGTCTCAGATGACGCCGCGTCGCCCGTATCTGCTGCGGGCGTTCTACGACTGGCTGCTGGATAACCAGCTGACGCCGCACCTGGTGGTCGACGTGACTCGCCCGGATGTTCAGGTGCCGATGGAGTTCGCGCGTGATGGCCAGATCGTGTTGAATATCGCGCCGCGCGCGGTAGGCAACCTGGCGTTGGGCAACGAAGACGTGCAGTTTAACGCACGTTTCGGCGGCGTGCCGCGTCAGGTTTCGGTGCCGATGGCAGCCGTACTGGCGATTTATGCGCGTGAAAACGGCGCCGGCACGATGTTCGAACCGGAAGCCGCCTACGACGAGAGCGAAGGCGTGTTCGAAGGTCTGGACAATGAGACGATCCCGTCGGAAACCCTGATGTCAGTGATCGACGGCGATCGCCCGGATACCGCGGAAGATGACGGCCCGGACGACGAACCGCCGCAGCCGCCGCGCGGTGGCCGCCCGGCGCTGCGTGTGGTGAAATAAGCCCGCGTGAACAAACGAAAAAGCACCCCGTGGGGTGCTTTTTTTTGCCCGGACGAAGCGGATCAGCCTTTCAAGGCGGCAATGCAGGCATCGCGCGGCGCGCTGAGATCGCCTACGCGCACGGTGGACAGCGCGTGGGCTGCACGCTCACGGAAGCTGGTGATGGCGGTGTCGCCTTGCACTTCCGGTGGCGCGGTGCAGATGTCATTGAGCGGCAGATCGTTGCCTTTGTTGAGCGCCTGCAATACCGCTGCCGGGTTGTAGATCAGGGCCGCGGAGAGGGCAGATTTAATGCCGGCGGTAAATCCGGCATTGCCGCCGCCGGCCAGCTTGGGCGCCAGAGCAATCCAGTTGTCGTCCCCCAACCGGATGCTGTTTTCCACGGCGCTGAACTGCCCGGCCTTGCCCAACTGCGCCACGACCGGCCGCGCGCCGCGCGCTTCGATATTGTAACCGACCTCCTGCGAATCCAGCGCCAGGGCTGAGGCGCTGAAACTGACGGCCAGCAGCGCGCCGGCCAACAGGGAAATGGAGCATTTCATGTTCGCTATCCTTATCTCGGTGTCAGGCGCAGCCGCGCCCTGCAATGGTGCTAACTCAATACTATAGCGCGTTGAGGCAGTGAGGAGAGGGGCGGTTGTTACAAAGCGTGGCCGGTTAAAACAAAGGCCCGGCAACGTGCCGGGCCTTTGGCGGTACGGAAGGTTTACACTTCCAGGTAGTTCATGATGCCATCAGCCGCTTTGCGGCCTTCGGCGATCGCCGTCACCACCAGGTCGGAGCCGCGGACCGCGTCGCCACCGGCGAAGATTTTCGGGTTGCTGGTCTGGAATGCGTTGTCGCTGCCTTCCGGCGCCACGATGCGGCCCTGTTTATCGAGCTGCACGTCGTGCGCCGCCAGCCAGTCCATACGGTGTGGGCGGAAGCCGAACGCCATCACCACCGCGTCGGCGTCGATAACGTGTTCGGAACCCGGTACCTGCTCCGCCGCCTGACGGCCGTTGGCATCCGGTGCGCCCAGCTGAGTGCGCACCATTTTCACCCCGGCCACGCGGCCGGCGCTGTTCAGTTCGATGCTCAGCGGCTGCAGGTTGAACTGGAAGTCCACCCCTTCTTCCCGCGCGTTCTTCACTTCGCGCTTGGAGCCCGGCATGTTGGCCTCGTCGCGGCGGTAGGCGCAGACGACCTGCGTCGCGCCCTGACGCACCGAGGTACGCACACAGTCCATGGCGGTATCGCCGCCGCCCAGCACCACTACCCGCTTGCCTTCCATGCTGACGTAAGGCTCGTGCTGCTCGGTTTCATAGCCCATCAGTTGCTTGGTGTTGGCGATCAGGAACGGCAGCGCGTCGTACACGCCCTGCGCTTCCTCATTCTCCAGGCTGCCGCGCATCGACTGATAGGTACCGACGCCGAGGAACACCGCATCGTACTCGCTCAGCAAGGTCTCCATGCTGATGTCTTTGCCCACTTCGGTGTTCAGCTGGAACTCGATGCCCATCTCGCTGAAGATGCCGCGGCGTTTGACCATCACTTCCTTTTCCAGCTTGAAGGCCGGGATACCGAAGGTCAGCAGGCCGCCGATCTCAGGATGACGGTCATACACCACCGCTTTGACGCCGTTGCGGGTCAGCACGTCGGCGCAGGCCAGCCCGGCAGGGCCGGCACCGACGATCGCCACGCGCTTGCCGGTCGGCTGCACGTGCGACATGTCCGGCTTCCAGCCCATTTCGATGGCCTTATCGCTGATGTAGCGCTCGATATTGCCGATGGTGACCGCGCCGAACTCGTCGTTCAGGGTGCAGGAGCCTTCGCACAGGCGATCCTGCGGGCATACGCGGCCGCACACTTCCGGCAGGCTGTTGGTCTGATGCGCCAGGTCCGCCGCTTCCATGATGCGGCCTTCGTTGGCCAGTTTCAGCCAGTTCGGGATGTAGTTGTGCACCGGGCACTTCCACTCGCAATACGGGTTGCCGCAGGACAGACAGCGGTCCGCCTGGGCCTTGGCCTGGGTTTCCGAAAACGGTTCGTAGATCTCGACGAACTCGATTTTGCGGATCTTCAGCGGTTTCTTTGGCGGATCAACACGCTGCAGGTCGATAAATTGATAAACGTTCTGGCTCATTAATGACCTACCTCTTACTGCGCCTGCACCCGCAGCTCGGCTGCGGAGCGGCTACGGTGACCCAACAGCGCTTTGACATCGCTAGACTTCGGTTTGACCAGGGCGAACTTTGGCGCCCACTCCGGCCAGTTGGCCAGGATCTCTTCCGCGCGCGAAGAGCCGGTCGCCTGCACGTGTTCGGTGATCAGGCCGCGCAGGTGCTCCTCATGGATCGCCAGCTGATCGACATCCAGCACTTCCACCAGCTCCGGGTTTACGCGCTTGCGGAACTCGCCGTCTTCGTCTAGCACGTAGGCGAAGCCGCCGGTCATGCCGGCACCGAAGTTGATGCCGGTTTTACCCAGCACGCAGACGATGCCGCCGGTCATGTATTCGCAGCCGTTGTCACCGATGCCTTCCACCACGGTGATGGCGCCGGAGTTGCGCACCGCGAAGCGTTCGCCCGCGCGGCCGGCAGCGAACAGCTTGCCGCCGGTGGCGCCGTACAGGCAGGTGTTGCCGACGATACTGGCTTCATGGCTGCGGAAGGCGGAGCCGATCGGCGGACGCACTGCGATGCTGCCGCCGGCCATGCCTTTGCCGACATAGTCGTTGGCATCGCCGGTCAGGGTCAGCTCGACGCCGCCGGCGTTCCAAACGCCGAAGCTCTGCCCGGCGGTGCCGGAGAAGTGCGCCTTAATAGGATCGGCCGCCATGCCCTGATCGCCGTGCACGTCGGCGATCGCGCCGGACAGCATGGCGCCCACGGAGCGGTCGGTGTTGCGAATGTCGAAGTAGAAGGTTTTACCCTGCTTCGCTTCGATGTACGGCTGCGCCTGCGCCAGCAGCTCTTTGTTCAGCAGGCCCTTGTCGAACGCCGGGTTGCTGCTTTCGGTGCAGTACACCGCTTTGCCCGGATGCGGCGTGGCGGTTTTCAGCAGCGGCGACAGATCCAGCTTGTTCTGCTTGGCGGAGATGCCGTCCAGCTCGGTCAGGAACTCGGTGCGGCCGATCAGATCCACCAGTTGGCTCACGCCCAGTTGGGCCATGATCTCGCGGGTTTCACGCGCGATAAACTGGAAGTAATTCGTCACGCGTTCTGGCAGGCCGTGGTAGTGATCGCGGCGCAGCTTGTCGTCCTGAGTCGCGACGCCGGTCGCGCAGTTGTTGAGGTGGCAGATGCGCAGGTATTTGCAGCCCAGCGCCACCATCGGCCCGGTGCCGAAGCCGAAGCTTTCCGCGCCCAGGATCGCCGCTTTGACGATGTCCACGCCGGTTTTCAGGCCGCCGTCCACCTGCAGGCGGATCTTGTGGCGCAGGCCGTTGGCCACCAGCGCCTGCTGGGTTTCCACCAGGCCCAGTTCCCACGGACAGCCGGCATATTTCACCGAGGACAGCGGGCTGGCGCCGGTGCCGCCGTCGTAACCGGCGATGGTGATGAGATCGGCATAGGCTTTCGCCACGCCGGTGGCGATGGTGCCCACGCCCGGCTCGGACACCAGTTTCACCGAGATCACCGCCTTCGGGTTGACCTGCTTCAGGTCGAAGATCAGCTGCGCCAGATCTTCGATCGAGTAGATGTCGTGGTGCGGCGGCGGGGAGATCAGCGTCACGCCCGGCACTGAATAGCGCAATCTGGCGATGTACGGAGTGACTTTGTCGCCCGGTAGCTGGCCGCCTTCGCCCGGCTTGGCGCCTTGCGCGACCTTAATTTGGATCACGTCGGCGTTCACCAGGTAGGCCGGCGTCACGCCGAAGCGGCCGGAGGCCACCTGTTTGATGCGCGACACCTTGTTGGTGCGGTAGCGCGCCGGATCTTCGCCGCCTTCGCCAGAGTTGGAGAAGCCGCCGAGACCGTTCATGGCGATCGCCAGCGACTCGTGCGCTTCCGGGCTCAGTGCGCCGATCGACATCGCCGCGGTGTCGAAGCGTTTGAACAGCGACTCCGCCGGTTCGACCTGATCGACCGGGATCGGTTCACCTTTCGGCGTGATGGCCAGCAGATCGCGCAGCATGGCGATCGGTCGCTCGTTCACCAGCTTGGCGTAGGCCTGGTAGTCGCTGTACTCGCCGCTGTGCACCGCTTTTTGCAGTGAGTTCACCACGTCCGGGTTGTAGGCGTGGTATTCGCCGCCGTGTACGAACTTCAGCAGGCCGCCTTGCTCCAGCGGTTTGCGTTTCAGCCAGGCGCGCTTGGAGAGGTTCTGCAGATCCTGCTGGAAGTCGCTGAAGCTGGCACCGCCGATGCGGCTGACCACGCCCTGGAAGCACAGATCCGCCAG
Organism: Serratia sp. NGAS9; assembly: GCF_009905295.1. NCBI lineage: Bacteria > Pseudomonadati > Pseudomonadota > Gammaproteobacteria > Enterobacterales > Yersiniaceae > Serratia > Serratia sp. NGAS9. Next base: position 4,526,380 of record NZ_CP047605.1, on the reverse strand, counting down.
ATCGCGGTGCAGGCCGACCGCTTCGAACAGCTTGGAGCAGCGGTAAGAGGCGATGGTCGAGATGCCCATCTTGGACATGATCTTGTACAGGCCTTTGTTGATGCCGTTGCGGTAGTTCAGCATCACGTCGCGGTATTTCTTGTCGATCGCCTGGCTGTCCACCAGCTTGGCCAGGGTTTCATAGGCCAGGTACGGGTAGATGGCGGTCGCGCCGAAGCCGAGCAGCACGGCGAAGTGGTGCGGATCGCGGGCGCTGGCGGTTTCAACGATCAGGTTGGCGTCGCAGCGCAGGCTCTTCTCCACCAGGCGGGTTTGCACGGCGCCCACGGCCATCGGAGCCGGTACCGGCAGGCGGCCGGGCGCGATGGCGCGGTCGGACAGCACCAACAGCACTGCGCCTTCGCGCACCTTGCGTTCCGCTTCGTCGCACAGGGCGCGAATGGTCTGCTCCAGATCCTGCTGCTGCGGATCGAAGGTCAGATCGAGCGTCTCGGCGCGATAGTATTCGCCTTCCAGCGTGGTGAGCTGTTTGAAATCGGAGTACAGCAGGATCGGCGATTTGAAGCTCAGGCGGTGCGCCTGGCCTTCGGCTTCGCAGAACACGTTCATTTCACGGCCGATGCTGGTGGCCAGCGACATGACGTGCGCTTCGCGCAGCGGATCGATCGGCGGGTTGGTGACCTGCGCGAACTGCTGGCGGAAGTAGTCGTAAACGATGCGCGGCCGGCTGGAGAGCACGGCGAACGGGGTATCGTCGCCCATCGAACCGGTGGCTTCCTGGCCAATCTCGCCCAGCACGCGGATCACCTGATCCAGCTCTTCGCTGCTGTAGCCGAACTGTTTCTGGTAGGTTTCGAGCTGCGCGTCGTCGAGCTCGCGGCTGCCGACCTGATCGTCCGGCAGATCTTCGAACGGCACCAGGCGTTTGACGTTTTTCTCCATCCACTCTTTATACGGGTGGCGGCTTTTCAGATCGTTGTCGGTTTCCGCTGAGTGCAGGATACGGCCGCTGCGGGTGTCGATCACCATCAGCTCGCCGGGGCCGACGCGGCCTTTTTCCACCACTTCATCCGGCTGGTAATCCCAGATGCCGACTTCGGAGGCGCAGGTGATCAGCTTGTCTTTGGTGATCACGTAGCGCGCCGGGCGCAGGCCGTTGCGATCGAGGTTACAGGCGGCGTAGCGGCCGTCGGACATCACGATGCCGGCCGGGCCGTCCCACGGCTCCATGTGCATCGAGTTGAAGTCGAAGAAGGCGCGCAGATCGCCGTCCATGTCCGGGTTGTTTTGCCAGGCCGGCGGCACCAGCAGGCGCATGGCGCGGATGAGATCCATCCCGCCCGCCAGCAGCAGCTCCAGCATGTTGTCCAGCGAACTGGAGTCGGAGCCGGTTTCGTTGACGAACGGCGCGGCGGCCTGCAGATCCGGGATCAGTGGCGTTTGGAATTTGTAGGTACGGGCACGCGCCCATTGGCGGTTGCCGGTGATGGTATTGATTTCGCCGTTGTGCGCCAGGTAGCGGAACGGCTGCGCCAGCGGCCAGCGCGGCACGGTGTTGGTGGAGAAGCGCTGGTGGAACAGGCAAATGGCCGACTCCAGGCGCAGGTCCGCCAGATCGAGATAGAAGCGCGGCAGATCCGCAGGCATGCACAAGCCTTTATAGATCGTCACCAGGTTGGAGAAGCTGCAGACGTAGAAGCTGTTGTCCTGCACGCGTTTCTCGATGCGGCGACGCGCCACGAACAGGCGGCGCTCCATATCGCGCGGGCGCCAGCCGGCCGGGGCATTAACGAAGATTTGCTCGATGCGCGGCAGGGAGGAGAGGGCGATTTCACCCAGCACGTCCGGGTTAGTCGGCACTTCACGCCAGCCGACGATCGACAGCGTTTCGTTTTGCAGCTCTTCTTCCACGATGCGGCGGCTGAGGCGCGCTTCCTCTTCATTCTGGCTGAGGAACATCATGCCGACGGCGTAGTTCTTGGCCAAACGCCAGCCGCGCTCTTCCGCCACCATGCGGAAGAAGCGATCGGGTTTTTGCAGCAACAGGCCGCAGCCGTCGCCGGTCTTGCCGTCGGCCAGGATCGCGCCGCGGTGCTGCATGCGGGCCAGCGCGTGAATGGCGGTGCGCACCACCTTGTGGCTAGGTTCGCCTTCTATGTGGGCGATCAGGCCGAAACCACAGTTGTCCCTCTCTTGGGATTTATCGTACAACATATCGTGAACCTCCCCAGGCTCTGCGTGACTCTCACAACCTACTGCGAGGGGGCTTCCCAATTTCAGGCAGAAGTCCAATCAGCAAGTTAACCCCGCCAATCTGCTTTTCCGCCCTCCATCAATGGCCTCTCGTGACGGTCTCACAAGTGGTATAGGACTTGTTTTAAGAGGGAGTCTTCAATTACTGCATAAATATGACGAGACGTTTGCCCGTCCAGAAAGCTTCCAGCGGACTTCCAACTTAGCGAGAAAGAATTCGCAGGTCAAATGTGGGCTTAAGATAGATTCTTATCGAATTAATGATGTTTATTTATTTGATAAATAAGTAATTTAATGCATTTTTGCACTGTCGTGGGGCAACACCGATCCCCGCAGAAGTGTGAGCTGTCTCACTATAGTGCAACCCCTTAATCTCTGCACCATGCTAGTGCGGGGGTTAATGCCAGAATTTTATTCTATAAGATATTGCTTGGCTGATGTTTATGACTATTTTTCACCGTGTTGTCATATTGCCGTTAACGGTTGCGTGACGATTAGAATAATTCATCAGAATTATAGTGAATTGATTTGCGTTTATGATGAATAGTTATGCCTGGTGGCGCCTTGCGGGGAAAGCGTTGATCTCTGTCATCGCGGGAAAAGCCGTTTCTTATTAGCATCGCGGCTTTGAACACAGAGAATCACCAAGATTATGCAGTTGCCGCAATTAGTCAATATGTTTGGCGCAGATCTCCAGCACCGCTATGGCGAAAAGATCCATAAACTCACGCTGCACGGCGGATTCAGCTGCCCTAACCGCGACGGCACGTTGGGGCGCGGCGGCTGTACGTTCTGCAATGTCGCCTCGTTCGCCGATGAAGCGATGCAGCGCCAGAGCATCGACGAACAGCTGGCGCAGCAGGCCGCGCGGGTCGATCGGGCGCGGCGCTATCTGGCCTATTTCCAGGCCTATACCAGCACCTATGCGCAGATCGAACGGCTGGCGTCGATGTATCGGCAGGCGTTGGCGCAGAGCGCCATGGTCGGCCTGTGCGTCGGCACCCGGCCGGACTGCGTGCCGCCCGCCGCGCTGGATCTGCTGGCGGGATACCGCGAGCAAGGCTATGAAGTGTGGCTGGAGCTGGGGCTGCAGACGGCGCACGATAAAACGCTGAAGCGCATCAATCGCGGCCATGATTTTCGCTGTTATCAGCAGACGGCGCGGCTGGCCCGGCAGCGCGGGCTGAAGGTGTGCTGCCATCTGATCGTCGGGCTGCCGGGAGAAACTCAGCGCGATCATCTGCTCACGCTGCAGCGGGTGGTGGAGACTGGCGTGGATGGCATCAAACTGCATCCGCTGCACGTCGTGACCGGCAGTACCCTGGCACGAGCGTGGCGCGCCGGGCGCTTGTCCGAACTGGCGTTGGAGGACTACGCCGTCAGCGCCGGGGAGATGATCCGCCACACGCCGGGCGAGGTGGTGTATCACCGTCTTTCCGCCAGCGCCCGTCGGCCGACGCTGCTGGCGCCGCTGTGGTGCGAAAACCGCTGGAGTGGCATGCAGGCGGTCGGTGCTTATCTGCAACAGCGCGGTGGGCAGGGCAGCGCGCTGGATGAAAAGTGGCGCTACCGCCCTGGAATGCCGTTCTGAAGTGCAATCTTTGCCACACTTCGGCGTTTGCCGCCTTATCTCACCGCGGTTTTACGGTATGATTCAAAAGATTGTGTCTGATGGGAGCCGCTATGAAGCAAATCCGGGTGTTGGCCCAGTACTACGTTGATTTAATGGTGAAACTGGGGTTGGTACGCTTCTCGCTGCTGCTGGCCTCGGCGCTGGTGGTGTTGGCGATGGTGGTGCAGATGGCGGTGACCATGCTGCTGCGCGGCGAAGTGGAAAGCATCGACGTGGTGCGTTCGATCTTCTTCGGCCTGTTGATCACCCCGTGGGCGGTCTATTTTCTCTCGGTGGTGGTGGAACAGTTGGAAGAGTCGCGCCAACGGCTGGCGCGGCTGGTGGACAAGCTCGAAGAGATGCGCCACCGCGATCTGGAGCTCAATCAGCAGCTCAAAGACAATATCAGCCAGCTGAATCAGGAGATTGCCGACCGTATCAAGGCGGAAGAAGAGCGCCTGCAGGTGATGGAAAAGCTGACCGAAGAGATGGAACAGCGCGAGCTGGCGCAGATTGAGCTGGGCCAGCAATCGGCGCTGTTGCGTTCCTTCCTCGATGCCTCGCCGGATCTGGTCTACTACCGCAACGAAGACAAAGAGTTCTCCGGCTGCAACCGCGCGATGGAGCTGCTGACCGGCAAAAGCGAGAAGCAGCTGATCGGCCTGACGCCGTTCGACGTCTACGGCCAGGAAATCGCCGAAAAGGTCATTGAGACCGACGAGAAGGTGTTCCGCCACAACGTCTCGCTGACCTACGAACAGTGGCTGGTGTATCCCGACGGCCGCAAAGCCTGTTTCGAGCTGCGCAAGGTCCCGTTTTACGACCGGGTGGGCAAACGCCACGGGCTGATGGGCTTCGGCCGCGATATTACCGAGCGTAAGCGCTACCAGGACGCGCTGGAGAACGCCAGCAGGGAGAAGACCACCTTTATCTCCACCATCAGCCACGAGCTGCGTACGCCGCTTAACGGCATCGTCGGCCTGAGCCGCATCCTGCTCGATACCGAGCTGAATGACGAGCAACTGAAATACCTGAAGACCATCCACGTCAGCGCCATCACCCTCGGCAATATCTTCAACGACATTATCGAAATGGATAAGCTCGAGCGGCGCAAGGTGCAGCTCGACAACCAGCCGGTGGACTTCACCGGTTTCCTGGCAGATCTGGAGAACCTCTCCGGCCTGCTGGCGCAGCCGAAAGGGCTGCAGTTCATCATGGATCCGCAGACGCCGCTGCCGCAGCAGATCGTGACCGACGGCACGCGCCTGCGGCAGATCTTGTGGAACCTGATCGGCAACGCGGTGAAATTTACCCAACAGGGGAAAATCGTGGTGCGCGTGCGGCGCGAGGCGCAGGAGAAGTTGGTGTTCGAGGTGGAAGATTCGGGCATGGGCATCCCGCAGGACGAGCAGGACAAGATCTTCGCCATGTATTACCAGGTGAAAGATCAGCGCGGCGGCCGTCCGGCCACCGGCACCGGTATCGGGCTGGCGGTCTCCAAGCGGTTGGCGCAGAGCATGGGGGGTGACATCACCGTGCGCAGCGAACAGGGGCACGGTTCTTGCTTCACTCTGACCATCCAGGCGCCGGCGGTGCAGGAAGCCGTCAGCGAGGTATCGGAGGAAGAGGAGCTGCCGTTGCCGGCGCTGCACATCCTGCTGGTGGAGGATATCGAACTGAACGTGATCGTGGCGCGATCGGTGCTGGAGAAATTGGGCAACAGCGTCGATGTGGCGATGAACGGCCACGATGCGCTGGCGATGTTCGACCCGGACGAGTTCGATCTGGTACTGCTGGACATCCAACTGCCGGACATGACCGGGCTGGATATCGCCCGGGCGCTGCGCGAACGCTATGCCGGGCAGGCGCTGCCGCCGCTGGTGGCTTTGACCGCCAACGTGCTGAAAGACAAAAAAGAGTATCTCGAGGCGGGCATGGACGATGTGCTGAGCAAGCCGTTGTCGGTGCCGGCGCTGACCCAGGTCATCAAACACTATTGGGATCATCAACCTTCTCACACTTCAAAGAAAACGGAGCACAAGGCGATGCAGATTAATGAGTCGTTACTCGATACCGCGATGCTGGAACAGTACATGGATCTGGTTGGCCCGCAGCTGATCCACCAAAGCCTGGAGATGTTCGAACAGATGATGCCGGGCTACCTGGCGGTGCTGGACTCCAACATGACGGCGCGCGATCAGAAAGGCATCACCGAGGAAGGGCACAAGATCAAGGGCGCCGCCGGTTCGGTCGGTCTGCGCCATCTGCAGCAGCTGGCGCAGCAGATTCAAACGCCGACGCTGCCGGCCTGGTGGGATAACGTGCAGGATTGGGTGGATGAGTTGAAGCAAGAGTGGCGCAACGATGTGCAGGTACTGCGGGCTTGGGTTGAGAACGCTGAAAAAAAATGACCCCGACCTAAGCCGGGGTGCGCGAATATTGCGCCAACACCAGGGAAATTGTGAACCTGCGTATTGGTTTCAGTGTTCTGGTCGAGCAGGTTGTTGCGAATTCCTAAACATCATACAGCCAACAACATAGCAAATGTAAGCGCTCTTGTTAGAAGATTCATTAAAATGTGTGATGTAGATTAGTGTTTGTCAACTCAGAGCACGAACCAGTTGACAGCAGCGACAGGAGTAAGAGTGATGAAAAAGGTGGGTGTAGTCCTCAGCGGCAGCGGCGTTTATGACGGTACGGAGATCCATGAAGCGGTGCTGACGCTGCTGGCGTTGGACCGTGCCGGCGCCCAGGCGGTGTGCTTTGCGCCTGATAAACCACAATGCCATGTTATTAATCACTTATCGGGTGAGGAGATGACGGAGTCGCGCAATGTCCTGATTGAATCGGCGCGCATTGCCCGCGGGGCAGTGCAGCCGCTGGCGCTGGCGGAAGCCGCCCAGTTGGATGCGCTGATCGTGCCCGGTGGCTTTGGCGCCGCTAAGAATCTCAGCAATTTCGCCGAAGCCGGCGCGGAATGTTGGGTCGATGAAGATTTGGCGCGTCTGACGCGCGAGATGCATAAGGCCAACAAACCAATTGGCCTGATGTGCATCGCGCCGGCGCTGTTGCCGAAACTGCTGGATCAACAAGCGCGGCTCACCATTGGCAACGATCCGGACCTGGGGGACGTGATTGACGCCATGGGCGGCGAGCCGGTGATTTGTCCGGTGGACGACATCGTGGTGGACAGCGAGCACAAGATCGTGACTACGCCAGCCTATATGCTGGCGCCGTCGATCGCGCAGGCGGCCCTCGGCATCGATAAGCTGGTGGCGCGGGTGCTGGAACTGGCTGAATGAGAAAATCGCTCGGCGGATGGCGGCGGCTGCGCCCGTGGTATTGGCTGAAGCGCGGCGTCATCGCGATTATCGGCCTGTGGGTGTTGGGCATTGTGCTCTTTGCCTTCCTGCCGGTGCCGTTTTCCGCCGTGATGGTGGAGAGGCAAGTCAGCGCCTGGCTGAGCGGCGACTTCGGCTACGTCGCCCATTCGGACTGGGTGTCGATGGACGATATCTCGCCGCAAATGGCGCTGGCGGTGATGGCGGCGGAGGATCAGAAGTTTCCAGACCATTGGGGCTTCGATGTGGCGGCCATTGAAAAGGCGCTCAGCCACAACGAGAAGCGCCCGACGCGCATCCGCGGCGCGTCCACGCTGTCGCAGCAGACCGCTAAAAACCTGTTTCTGTGGGATGGCCGCAGCTGGCTGCGCAAAGGGCTGGAGGCCGGGTTGACGTCGGGCATCGAGCTGGTGTGGACCAAGCGACGTATTCTGACGGTGTATCTGAACATCGTCGAGTTCGGCGACGGGGTGTTCGGCGTGGAAGAGGCTTCACAGCGCTTTTTCCATAAGCCGGCCAAACGTCTGAGCGCGGCCGAAGCGGCGCTGCTGGCGGCGGTATTGCCGAATCCGCATCGCTTCAGGGCCGATGCGCCGTCCGGCTATGTGGTGCAGCGTCAACAATGGATTATGCGCCAAATGCGGCAACTGGGCGGGGAAGCGTTTTTACGCGAGAACAAGCTGGATTAAACGGGCGGGAGCGGCACGGTGCCGCTCCCGCCAAGCGGTTTATTTCACATAGGTAAAGGCGGTCGTGACGTGCTTCACGCCGCTGACCTGGCTGGCAATCTGCGCCGCTGACTGCCCTTCCTGCTGCGTGACCAGGCCCAGCAAGAACACTTCGCCGTTTTCGGTAGTAACCTTCACGTTGGACGATTTCACCGTATCGCTGGTGAGCAGCTGCGAACGCACCTTGGTGGTGATCCAGGTGTCGGAGGACGCGGTGCTCAGGCTGACCGGCGTGCCCTGACGGATCTCGTTATACACTTCGGTCGTGCCTTCCACGCCCATGGCGATCTGCTTGGCGCGCGCGGTGAGATCGGCGTTAGGCGACTGGCCGGTCAACAGCACCTTGCCCTGATAGGCGGTGGCGACCACCCGGGCATCTTTCTTCAACTGCTGGTCTTTGCTCAGGGCGCTTTCGACCCTGGCTTCCAGCGTGCCGTCATCCACCTGGGTCCCGACGCTGCGCGGGTCGGTGGCGGTTTTGGTCGCGACGGCCGCACTGCCGACGACGACGCCGGCGATACAGCCTTGCAACAGCAGGGCGCTGGACAGCACTGCAAATGTGGCTTTTAGCTTCATCTCAGTTCCTTAATCGTCCTGGTGGGGGAATAACGTATTGTCTATCAGGTCGCACAGGCAGTTTACGGTCAGCATATGCATTTCCTGAATGCGCGAGCTGCGGTGCGACGGGATGCGGATCTCGACATCCTGCTGGCCGAGCAACCCTGCCAGTTCGCCACCGTCGTAGCCGGTGAGCGCGACGATGGTCATATCGCGCGTCACGGCCGCCTCGACCGCTTTCACAATATCACGGCTGTTGCCGCGGGTGGAAATCGCCAGCAGCACGTCACCGGTGTGCCCAAGTGCGCGCACCTGCTTGGCGTACACTTCGTCGTGCAACCGATCGTTGCTGATCGCCGTCAGCACCACGTTGTCGGCGTTGAGGGCGATGGCTGGCAGGCTGGGGCGCTCGGTTTCAAAACGGTTGATCATGCTGGCGGCGAAGTGCTGCGCGTTGGCCGCCGAGGTGCCGTTGCCGCAGCACAGGATTTTGTTGCCGTTGAGTAAGGATTGAACCAGCGTCATCGCAGCGCGGGAAATGGCGTCCGGCAGTGCTTCCGCCGCCGCGATCTGGGTTTGGATGCTTTCGGTAAAACAGACTTTAATTCTATCCAGCACGTTGTATTAATCCACTAAGTCAAAGGGCCGGTCTGCGCCGCAAAACCCCAATTAATCCGCATTGAAGGCGTTGGGTATCCATTCTAACTGGCTACCGGTAATGGCCAAAACATCAAAACGGCAAGATGATGTGTCAAAACTGGCTCCGCGCCCCGCCAGCCAGACGGCGGCGGCGTGCAGCAACCGCTGTTGTTTGCGAAAGGTGACGCTGGCGGCCGCGCCGCCGAAGGCGTCGTTGCGGCGGTAGCGCACTTCGACGAATACCCAGGTAGTGCCGTCGCGCATGATGAGGTCGAGCTCACCGCCGCGCACCGCGACGTTGGCGGCGCAGAAGGTGAGCCCGGCGTGTTCCAGGTGACGGCGGGCCAGTAACTCGTAGCCTGCCCCGGAGGCGCGTGGGTTCAAGAGACCGGAACGACCGTACCCTGACGGTATTGCAGCCAAGGCAGCTTGCGGTTGATCACGCAGTTCGGCGATGCGCTCAGCGTACCGGTGGTGCCGGAAACCTGGAAACCCGGCAGCTGGCGCATTTCAGCAAAGTGGTTGGCCAATGTCCAGGCATCCATCCCCATTGCATACAGGCGCACCAGCGAGTAATCGTTGCGGAAGCGCGCGCTGGCCTGCTGCAGCAGCTGAGGGTTTGAGCCGGCCAGCAGCGGGATATCGCTGAACTGCAGGCCTTCCATTTCCAGACGGAAGTCCGGGCCGGCGCCGGCCTGGTAGCTGCGCGAGCTGGCGTACATCGCCGGTTTGCCGCGCGAGCTGGTGGCCATGTCGATCATCGGTTTGATCAGCGTAAGTTGGGACTGGGTAGCGACGATATACACCGCGTCGACGCTGCCGCCGGTGGCGGCGGGCACGTCGCTCGGCGGCGCAGGAATGGTCAGCCCGGCGATGGTGACGCTCTGCGGCGCCGGGGCGCTCGACATCGGCGTGCCGGTCATGCGGATGCCGCCGCTGTTCACCATCTGGCGCAGCTCGCCGGCAGAGCCGATGTCCTGACGCAGCACGGTTTGCCCGCCTTGCTTCTGCCATTCCTGGTTAAAGGCCTTGGCGACGCGATCGCCGAAGGCGCCGCGCGGCACCAGCAGCAGCGGTTGACGCTTCTGCTGTTCCCAGATGTGGCGGGCGGCGTCGCGCGCTTCATCTTCCGGCGACAGGGCGAAGTAACAGATGTTCAGGTTGTCCTTCGGCGTTTCCGGCTGGTTGAGCGCCAGCACGTTCAGCGTGGTGGTGCTGGCGGACAGCTGATCGACGTTCTCTTTGAGCAGCGGCCCGACCACCAGAGTAGCGCCATCCTGCTGCGCCTGGCTCAGCAAGGCGGCCAGCGGCTGGCTGGTGGTGTCGTACACTTTGACCTGCGCATTAGCGGCCTGCAGCGGCGTTATCGGCGCGCTGGACGGTGCAGCGGGTTGCGCGGCGGTCACGGCCGGCTGGCTCTCTTGCGCCGAAGGGCTGACGGCGCCGTTGGCGTTGATGTCACCCGCTGCGGCCTGATCGGCCGGCGCCGTTTGGGCCGGTGCGCTGGCAGGTTGCGCGGCTTGAGGTTGCGGCGCCGGCATGGAACCGCCGTTTTTCGCCGCTTCGAAGCCTTGCTGGATGGCGTCGGCGAACACTTTCGCCTGGCCGTTCAACGGCAGCAGCAGGGCGATTTTCGAGGTGGAGGCCTGGGTGAAGTTCAGCACCTGGTTCAGGCGAGCCGGCAGCGTTTTGGCTGCCGGGTTCTTCGGATAACGGTTCTGCCAATCTTTGATGCCGGCCTTCAGCAGATCGGGATCCTGCTTGTTGTCCTGATAGACGCGCAGCAGATCCAGCCAGCCTTGCAGCACGTTCTCGTCGGCGTTGATCACCAGGCTGTTCATCTCCTGCGGCGTCAGCTGCAGCAGGGCCTGCCAGGTTTGATCCAGATTGTCCTGGTGCGGTTTGCCGGTCAGCAACGGCTCCTGAGCGATATAGGCGCGGATCAATGGCAGCGACGCTTTGCCTTGATTGGCGGCGATCTGCGCCTGGTAGTAGCGCACCTTCTGATTCGGCGACAGCGCACCGCTGTCCAGGTGGCCCAGCGTGCTGCGGGCGCTGACGTAGCTCTTGTTGGCGATCTGCAGTTCGGCGGTCAGCAACTGGCGCTCAGTCTGCTGTGCGCCGCTGAGGTTTTTCGGCAGCTGATTCAACTGGTCGCCGGCCTGCGGCAGTTTTCCTTCGCGCAGCAAGGCGCGAATAGCAAGTAATTGCCAGTCAGCCTTGTTATCATCGCTGCTTTGCTGCAACTGCTGCAGGTAGTAATCGGAGCTGGCGCTCGCTTCGTCCTGTATATTGGCGGGCGGCGTTTGCGGGGCCCGACTTGGACAGCCTGCCAGGAAAAGGGCGGCCGCGATGACTGCGGTAAGTCGGACAGGCTTGGAACGCCCTGCTTTGGTACGAACGAATGTTGAGGAAAGCATACTGTATCCAGTGATGTTTTTTTCAAGATGCTCAATATTAAATCGGCAACCCGGATGAAACAATGAATCAACACCAACAATCAGTCATTTCTGCATCAACGCTGTATGTGGTGCCTACCCCCATCGGCAATCTGGGCGATATCACTCACCGTGCGTTAGAGGTACTGAAAAGCGTTGATCTGATCGCGGCGGAAGACACGCGCCATACCGGATTGCTGCTGCAACACTTTGCGATCAACGCGCGTCTGTTCGCGCTGCATGACCACAACGAACAGCAAAAGGCCGATCAGCTGCTGGCGAAACTGCAGGAAGGCCAGAGCATCGCGCTGGTGTCCGACGCCGGCACGCCGCTGATCAACGATCCCGGTTATCACCTGGTGCGCCGCTGCCGCGAGGCCGGCATTCGCGTGGTGCCGCTGCCGGGCGCCTGCGCCGCCACCACCGCGCTGTGCGCTGCGGGTGTCGCTTCCGACCGCTTCTGCTACGAAGGCTTCCTGCCGGCGAAAACCAAGGGGCGCAAGGATACGCTGATGGCGCTGGCGGAGGAACCGCGCACGCTGATTTTCTACGAATCCACTCACCGTCTGCTGGAAAGTCTGCAGGACATGGTCACCGTTTGGGGCCCGCAGCGTTATGTCGTGCTGGCGCGCGAGCTGACCAAAACCTGGGAATCTATCCACGGCGCGCCGGTGGGCGAGCTGCTGGCGTGGGTGCAGGAAGATGAAGTGCGCCGCCGCGGTGAGATGGTGCTGATCGTCGAAGGCCACAAAGCGCAGGAGGATGCGTTGCCGCTCGAGGCGCTGCGCACGCTGGCGCTGCTGCAAAAAGAGCTGCCGTTGAAAAAGGCGGCGGCGCTGGCGGCGGAAATCCACGGCGTGAAGAAAAATGCGTTGTATAAGCACGCGCTGGAGCAACAACAGCCGTAAAGCGGTTGACCTGCCGCCGCCGCAACGCTACTATCCGCGCCGGAGTTGACCAGACAGTCGCCGCTTCATTGCCGTCCTCTTCGGGGAGACAGATGGAGGGGAGGAAAGTCCGGGCTCCATAGGGCAGGGTGCCAGGTAACGCCTGGGAGGCGCAAGCCTACGACTAGTGCAACAGAGAGCAAACCGCCGATGGCCCGCGCAAGCGGGATCAGGTAAGGGTGAAAGGGTGCGGTAAGAGCGCACCGCGCGGCTGGCAACAGTTCGTGGCACGGTAAACTCCACCCGGAGCAAGGCCAAATAGGGGTTCACATGGTACGGCCCGTACTGAACCCGGGTAGGCTGCTTGAGCCAGTGAGCGATTGCTGGCCTAGAGGAATGACTGTCCACGACAGAACCCGGCTTACCGGTCAACTCCCTCGACAAAAGAAAACCCCGCGCAACTGGCGTTGCGCGGGGTTTTTCGTTTTCCGGCCGGCCTTACACCGGCAGGTCAATCAACAGCGCGCGCAGCGGCGTCTCGGCGCGGATCGTCAGGCGGTTCTCCTCGCGCACGAAGGCACCGTCGCCGCAGGTCAGGCGCTGTTCCTCGTGGCGCTCGCCGGTGGCGGCGATGGTACCGTGTATCGACTGCAGATAAGCGCGCGGCCCATTAATCGTCAGCGTGTGTTCTTCGCCCGGCTGCAGATCGAGATGATGGATCCAGACCTGCTGGCGCAGCTGCAGGCTGCCCTGCGCGCCGTCAGGCGAGGCCAGCAGCAGGTTGCCTGCCGCCGGCAGCGTCAGACGCTGCACCCGCTCGTTGTTGCGTTCCGGGCAGGCATCCAGCCACAGCTGCAGACGAGTCAGTGGCGTATCGCTGCTGACGTTCTGTTCGCTGTAGCTCAGGCTTGGCTGGGTGGCCAACAGCAGCGCTTCGCCGGCTTTGGCGCGTGCGGTGTTGCCGTCGCTGTCGCGGTATTCCGCCTCGCCTTGCAGGATCAGGTTCAGGATATCGACGCTGGGATAGGTGCGCGGCTGGAACGACGCGCCCGGCGCCAGCACCTCCTGATTCAGCACGCGCAGCGACGCGTAGCCCATAAGTTTGGGATCGAAGTAATGACCAAAGGAAAAGGTGTAGCGAGCCTGCAGCCAACCAAAGTCAGCTTGCCCGCATTGTTGTGCTGTTCTGCATGTAATCATGGCAATCGGCTCTCTAAATTCATTATCCAAATGGTAAGCATCTGGACGTCGGATTGTTAGCCAGTTAATCTGGTCGGCATATTCAAATTTCCTGACAGAGGGATGCGATGGCCAGAGATCGGGCGCTCACGCTTGAGGCACTAAGGGTGATGGATGCAATCGACCGGCGCGGCAGTTTCGCCGCGGCCGCCGACGAATTGGGCCGGGTGCCGTCGGCACTCAGCTACACCATGCAAAAATTGGAAGAAGAATTGGACGTGGTGCTGTTCGACCGTTCGGGCCACCGCACCAAGTTCACCAACGTGGGGCGCATGTTGCTGGAACGCGGGCGGGTGCTGCTGGAAGCGGCCGACAAGCTGACCACCGACGCCGAGGCGCTGGCGCGCGGTTGGGAAACTCACCTGACCATCGTCAGCGAAGCGCTGTCGCCGCCGAGCCTGCTGTTCCCGCTGGTGGACAAGCTGGCGCTGAAGGCCAACACCCAGGTGTCGATTTTCACCGAGGTGCTGGCGGGCGCCTGGGAGCGGCTGGAGCAGGGGCGCGCCGACATCGTGATCGCGCCGGACATGCATTTTCGCGCGTCGTCCGAGATCAACACCCGCAAACTGTATAAGGTGATGAGCGTTTATGTCGCCGCGCCGGATCATCCTATCCACCTGGAGCCGGAGCCGCTTTCCGAAGTGACCCGCGTGAAATACCGCGGCATCGCGGTGGCGGATACCGCTCGTGAGCGCCCGGTGTTGACCGTACAGCTGCTGGATAAGCAGCAGCGTCTGACGGTGAGCACCATTGAAGATAAACGTCTGGCGCTGCTGGCCGGGTTGGGGGTGGCGACCATGCCGTATCCGATGGTGGAGAAAGATATCGAGGCCGGGCGGCTGCGCGTGGTGGGGCCGGAATACAGCCGCGAAGCCGATATCATCATGGCCTGGCGGCGCGACAGCATGGGGGAGGCGAAAGCCTGGTTCCTGCGCGAAATTCCGCGCCTGTTCGCGCAGCGTTAAGTCGGTTGGATGACATCCCCTTGCCGGGCGGCAAGGGGATTTTTTTCGCCTTAACCGAAGCGCTGGTCGCGGCCGTGCGGCTCGTCCAGATCCTGCGCCGGCCCGATGGAAATGATGCCGTGCGGGTTGATGGTGGCGTGGCTGCGGTAGTAGTGGTTGCGAATGTGCGGCAGGCTGACCGTCTCGTCGATGCCCGGCATCTGGTAGATGTCGCGCAGGAAGCCGTACAGGTTGAGGTAGTCGCTGATGCGGTGTTTATCGCACTTGAAGTGGGTGACGTACACCGGATCGAAACGCACCAGCGTGGTCCACAGACGCAGGTCGGCTTCGGTCAGCCGATCGCCGGTCAGGTAGCGATGCTGCCCCAGGATCTGCTCCAGGCGCTCCAGCGCGTTGAATACCCCGTTGACCGCTTCGTCATAGGCTTCCTGGCTGGTGGCAAAACCGGCTTTGTACACGCCGTTGTTCACTTGATCGTAAATCCAACCGTTCAGCTCATCGATCTTGCCGCGCAGCGCGGTCGGGTAGTAGTCGCCTGCCCGAGCGCCGACGCCGTCAAATGCGCTGTTGAACATGCGGATGATGTCGGCGGATTCGTTGCTGACGATGGTTTGCTGCTGTTTATCCCACAGCACCGGCACGGTCACGCGTCCGCTGTAGTGCGGATCGGCCCGCAGGTAGATCTGGTACAGGAAGTCGGCGTGATACAGCGGATCGCCGGTGGTTTCCGGAAAATCCTGGCCGAAGGTCCAGCCGTTTTCCAGCATCAGCGGGTGCACCACCGAGACCGGAATGATCTGCTCCAGCCCTTTCAGTTTGCGCATCAGCAGCGTGCGATGCGCCCAAGGGCAGGCGAGAGAAACATAAAGGTGATAACGGCCCGCTTCGGCCTGGAAGCCGCCCACGCCGTGTTCGCCCGGCTGACCGTCGGCGGTCACCCAATTGCGAAACTGAGCGGTTGAACGTTTGAAACGGCCGCCGGTAGATTTGGTGTCATACCAGATGTCTTGCCAAACGCCATCGACGAGTTGTCCCATGGGAATCTCCTTGGTGTCCGAGTTAAAAAACGACAGAGCCCGGCATGCCGGGCCCTGAATGACAGTTTAGATTACCATTTCTTGTTCAGAAGACGGTCGATGCTGAAGCCGCCCGGGCCTGCGACCGCCAACACGATGAAGCCGCCGGCAATGGTCAGGTTTTTCATGAACATCAGCTGGTTTACGCCTTCCGCAAAGTCAGTGTGGAACAGCAGCGCGGTCAGGATGGTGAAACCGGCAGTGAACAGCGCCACGGTGCGGGTCAGGAAACCGAACAGGATCGCCAGACCGCCGCCAAATTCCAGCAGGATGGTCAGCGGCAGCAAGAAGCCAGGCACGCCCATCGATTGCATGTACTGTTGGGTACCGGCATATGCGTCACCCATTTTGCCGTAGCCTGCCACGATAAACAGGATTGGCATCAGAATACGAGCAACCAACAAACCTGTATCTTCTAATTTTTTCATCATCTACTCCAAAGTGTTTTTGTGCGCCTGTTCGGCGGTAGTCATATCAACGGGCGGCGTAGCGGGTCTCTGACCCTGTCCGCTCCGTATCGTATTGATGGAGTGAATGTTAAGCGGGAAGTGCTCAGGTTGTTAGCAAGTAAAACTGTCGTAATTTTTCAAAAAATCTGAATCTTTAGCGTGCTAATAAAATGCCGCCGATCAGCAGGTTGCCCGGCCCCGGGGTTGGACGCGTTGTATCAAGGGAGAAAATGCGGGCAGAGCAACAGGAGGTTTGAAGGAAAGACTAAGCGACTTACTTGGCGGAAAACGTCTTTTTAAACAGACGGATAGCGCTCCATGCGCCGAAAGCGCGACGCGACCAGCGGATCATCTTGCTGGGATGGCGGATGCCGTACAGCGCCATGACGCTGGAACCGAGCACCAGATAGCGGCGCAGGCCAAACACCGTTTGCCAGCCGCGGTCGATGCGTTCGGTCTTTTCCAGCCACAGAGACTTGTGTTCGGCCAGATCCAGACGCTGTTGCTGGATCTGCCGAATCAGCCTCTCTTTTTTCCATTCCAGATAGCGGCGGCGGCTCATGGCTCGCGCTCCAGTTCGGCGCGGTCGAGTTCCAGCTGTTTGCGCGTGGCACCGAGCAGCGTGGTGCGACGGGCCTTGACCAGCGTCCAGATGGTGCCGACCACGGCGAGGAACAGCAGCACGCCGGTTGTCGCGCCCAGCGCCACCAGCCGGTAGACCGGATCGATGGCCCAGAAGATCAGGATCAGCAGGCTCATCAAACCGAAGGCGGTGAACAGCAGCGTCATGCCGGCCATGATCAGCAGCTGAATGAGGTTGGCTTTCTCCTCTTCCAGCTCGACCACTGCCAGCCGGACGCGGGTTTCCACCATGCCGACCAGGATCGTGATGATGCGCTGACCGATATCCAGGACCCCTTTAGCGGGGCCCTGCGCGCGCACTTGCGGTTGTTCAGCCATGATTAACGACGCGCGAGCAGCACGCCCAACACGACGCCGACCGCCGCGCCGATACCGATGCCGGTCCACGGGTTGTCGCGCACGTAGTCGTCGGCCTGGCCGGCGATCTGCTTGGTTTGCGAAGCCAGCTTGTCACCGGCGTCGCTCAGGCGAGCGCGGGTCTCTTTCAGCGCGCCTTCCGCTTTCGAGCGCAGCTTCTCCAGCTCGGCTTTCGGCTTGTCGGTGGAGGAGTTCAGCACTTCCTCCAGCGTATCGGCTAAGGACTTCAGTTCAGCGCGTAAGTTTTCTGCATTTGAATCATGTGCCATGTGATTATTCCTTAACGTTTATTTCGACAGACTTTTAACATAGCGGATTTTTTCGCCGGAGCAAAGGGGTGATGGCCAGCAGATAACACCAGACATCAATTTCATATGCTTAAGAAATCCCGTGTGATGGGGCTCTCATCGATAAATCCGCTGGTGTGAAAAAATTATTCCGCCTGGGCGTGTTTCAACTCAGCTTGCGCTTCCGCCAGCTTTTGCTGCTTCTTGGCGACCTTGTCCAGCTTGCCGGTTTGCTGCGTTTCTTTCAGTTCCTGCCGGCGCTCGTCGACCTTGCGCTGTTTCTCTGCGATGTTTTTTTGGCGTTCGGCTTGCAGGCCGGCTTCGGTGCAGTGAGTCTGCACTTCGCTCAGCGCTTTTTTTAGCCCGTCCACGCGGTGGGTGTTACCGTGCTGGGTGGCGTAGTCGATTTGCTGTTGGATGTTTTGCGCTTTGGCGGCACAACCGCCCTCAGCGGCCGCAGCGAGGGCCGGCAGCGTGCAGAGAGGCAACAGCAGTAACAGGGAGTGGCGTAATTTCATCTTTCAGTTCCTTTTCATGGGGTACCTGAACAGGCACCCGCTTTCCTGGCTGCCGAAGGCGGCAGCGCGAGAGGAGGGCGTTCATCGCCGGCTGAAGTTATCCTTCAGCATAGTCATGAAACCGGCGTGCCCCCAAAGAATCAGCCGTGACTCAGTGCTGACTGATTAATTCTTGAGCTAATCGGTGCGAATGAAAATGAAGATAATGGCAGTGAAAGGAAACCCCTTCATCTGAAGGGGGATTATCCCAGATTGAGTGGGGAACGCGCAAATTCGCGCACCCAATGCGATGGCACGGGGGATTCGCTCAACGCGATGTGGTAACCGGGCGGCAGGATGGTTTGCAGCGCTTCGCGCGCCAGCAACTGCTGCTCCGGCGAATCCAGACGGATGACCAGGCCATCACCTTCCGGCGTGATGCTTTTGATGCGGATGCCGCGCTCATCCAGGCGCTGGTAGACGTAAAAGCCGTCGGGCAGCGACAGCCCTTGCTGGTTGGCGCGAATGCGCAGCTCGCTCTCGGTGCGCACCATACAGGGCACCAGCAGCGTCGCCAACGCCAGTAGGGCGAGCGCGATCATCAAGACGTATTGCCAGCGCGGGCGCTTTGCTGTCACGCCCCTTTCCCCGGGTTCTGGCCGCTGGCGCGTTTCTTGCGCCACAGCACGATCAGTGAGCCGACCAGCCCAACCACCAGCAATACCAGCGGCAACATCATCAGGCAGAACATCAGCTGATCTTCATACTTGCGGAACACCGGGGTTTTCCCGAGGGCGAAGCCCAGCGTCGTCAGGATCAAGACCCACAGCAGGCCGCTCATCCAGTTGAAGAACTGGAAGCGCGCGTTGTTCAGGCCGGACAGACCGGCGATGGTGGGCAGCAGGGTGCGCACGAAGGCCAGGAAGCGGCCGACCAGCAGGGCGGAAAGGCCGTGGCGGTGGAACAGGTTGTGGGCGCGCTGATGGTAGTGAGCCGGCAGATGCGAAAGCCAGCCTTGCACCGTTCGCGTATTGCCGAGCCACCGGCCCTGTATATAGCTGACCCAGCAGCCCAGGCTGGCGGCGACGGTCAGGATAACGATGGTCAATGGGAAGCCCATGGTGCCTTTGGCGATCAGCACGCCGACCAGGATCAGCAGGCTGTCGCCCGGCAGGAAAGCGGCCGGTAGCAGCCCGTTTTCCAAAAACAGGATCATGAACAGCAGGATGTAGAGGGTCCACACCAGCGAAGGGTTCGCCAGCGTCTCAAAATCCTGCTGCCATAAGGCATGTATCAGTTCTTTAATGATATCCATCCGGTGTTCCTAAAACGTCATTGTTTATTTTTATCTCAGCGGTGGAACGGGCGTGGGCTGAAAACGCGCGGCGATCCTGAATGCTGATAACGATGAAACGGCGTTGCTTTAAGGTTTCTAAGCGGTGCGACACCGGTCATAGGTGGTAAGTCAGCGTGCCACGGTACTGCATGTTACTTTCTTTCCAGCCGGCCTGCCGACTCTGTTGCCTGGAGGCATCCAGCATCCCGTCGACCTGGGCAAGCCGGTTGGGAGCCGGCGTGTCCTGGCGGGGGAAGCGAATTCGGTAGCCTGGCTCTGCGGCCAGGGTATAGACCGGCACCGGCAGGGAGGAGGCGAGCAGCGAGCCGGAGAAAGAGTGCGCTCTGGGCAGCAGCAGCGGCAACTTGCCGGGGGCTTTGCGGCGCGCTTCGGCCGGCGCCCGATACACCTGATCATAGGGGGAAAGCGCCGGCTCCGCCAACAGCGGCAGGCTGCTCAGCGCGCTGGGGGTGGGCTTGGGTGACGCCACGCATAGCTGTGGGCCGGAGACCGAACCGGTCCAGCAGAAAACAGCAATCAGCATGGCAAACAACCAGCGCATTTATTCGCGTCCCGCCCCCGCAGCAATGGGTAAAAAAGTGGGCTAACTCTACCAAAATAGCACGATTGGCAACAGGGAAATCTACGTTGCCGACGGTGAAATAGTACACGGCAAACGGCGGTTCCGGCATCGATTCAGCGGATTTTACATTACCTGACATAAGCCGACGGTTTTTGACCGCCGTGGCTATTTCGGCTCGTGGCCCACGCCATCCAGATGCACCACCGGATTCTCGGCGAACAGGTAGCGATCGGCGTTGTATTCGAAGTCGTCGCTGGTGGCGTTGAACAGCATCTGCTTGGTGTTTTCCAGGTGCTGCCACATCGCCAGTTTGGCGGCGTAAGGATCTTTGCGCATCAGCGCCTTGAGGATCTGATCGTGATCGTCGCACCAGCTGGCGATCGAACGTTCGTCGATATGCTCGTGCAGTTTCTTCCAGTAAGGGTTGTTGACCCGCTGCACCCACATTTTTTCCACGATGGTGGCCATGGCGGTGTTCTGGGTGGCCAGCGCCACCTGCACGTGGAACTTCAGATCCCACTGCGAGTCGCGGAAACGATCCTCTTTGCGGGCATGCTCCTGGATCTCCATCAGTTGCACGATATCCTGCTTGGTCACCTGGGTGGCGGCAAATTCGGCGATGTTGCTTTCTATCAGTTGGCGCGCCTGCAGCAGTTCAAACGGGCCGGCGGTGGCGAACTCGATGCTGTCGCCCGGCACCACCAGGTGTTTTTGCTGGTTGGACACCACGTGGATCCCGGATCCCTTGCGCACGTCCACATAGCCTTCGACTTCCAGCATGATGATCGCCTCGCGCACCACGGTGCGGCTGACATTCATCTCTTCGGCGATGTATCGCTCGGCCGGCAGCTTGTCGCCTACCAGATAACGGCCGCTTTCGATGCGTTGCTTCAGCTCGGCGGCCAGTTGCTGATACAGGCGTCTGGTTTCAGTGAATTCCATAGTGAATGCTCTATACGGTGCGGTGGGAAGGGGCGCGTGGCCATCGGATTTGTTATACCACTTATTCGGCACCGCTGCCAGAGGAGCAAGGGGCCCGGCGCAGCGGCCGGGCGGGGGATCAGCTGCGCGCCGGGGTGGGCTGCAGCGCGGCGGGTTGCGGTTCGGCGGCCGGGCGGTTTTGCAACACCGTCCAGATGACGATGGCGCCGAGAATGTCGAAGACCGACAGCGCGGCGAACAGTGGGCTGAAGCCGAGGGTGTCCGCCAGGGCGCCGACCACCAGGGCGAACAGCGTGCTGGCGGTCCAGGCCGCCATGCCGGTCAGCCCGTTGGCGGTCGCCACCTCATTGCGGCCGAACACGTCGGAAGAGAGGGTGATCAACGCGCCGGACAGTGCCTGATGGGCGAAGCCCCCGACGCACAGCAGCGCGATAGCCGCGTAAGGGCTGGTGAACAGGCCGATCATGCCGGGGCCGATCATCAACACCGCCCCCATCGTCACCACCAGCTTGCGTGAGACGATCAGGTTGACCTTGAAATACTTCTGGAACAGCGGTGGCAGATAACCGCCGACGATGCAGCCGAGATCGGCAAACAGCATCGGCATCCAGGCGAACATGGCGATCTCTTTCAGGTTAAAGCCGTAGGCCTTGAACATGAACAGCGGGATCCAGGCGTTGAAGGTGCCCCACGCCGGCTCCGCGAGAAAGCGCGGCAACGCGATGCCCCAGAACTGGCGATTGCGCACGATCTGCCAGGCGGACATCTTTTTGGCGTTAGAGGTCTGGTGCTGCGCTTCCTGGCCTTCGAGGATGTAACGGCGTTCTTCCTGGCTCAGTTTCTTCTGATCTTTCGGGTGTTTGTAGAACAGCAGCCAGCAGATGGCCCAGATCAGGCTCAGCACGCCGGTGATAATGAACGCCATCTCCCAGCTGTGCGCGACGATGGCCCATACCACCAGCGGCGGGGCGATCATTCCGCCGATCGACGAGCCCACGTTGAAATAGCCGACGGCGATCGAACGCTCTTTGGCCGGAAACCATTCGCTGCTGGCCTTCAGCCCGGCGGGGATCATTGCCGCTTCCGCCATGCCGACCGCGCCGCGCGCCAACGCCAGCCCGCCCCAACTGTTGGCCAGTGCGGTACCCATGCAGAACAGCGCCCACAGAATGGCGAACATGGCGTAGCCGACCTTGGTGCCCAGCACGTCCAGCACGTAGCCCGCCACCGGTTGCATCACGGTGTAGCACGCGGAGTAGGCGGCGACGATATAGGAATACTGTTGGGTGGTGATGTGCAGCGTATCTTCCAGCGTCGGCGCCGCCACGGCAATGGCGTTGCGGGTCAGGTAACCCAGCACGGTGCCGATGGTCACCAGTCCGATCATGTACCAGCGTAACCCTTTAATTTTACGCATCCGAAGTGTCTCCCCGTTTGAAGGTGTGGCCGTCGATGCGGCTGGCGAGACAATAACCTGTCATACAGGTTTAAAAGTTGAGTGATATCACAAAAGGAATTATTCGCCTGAGCAATACTGTGGTCGGTGAAATAGGGCATTTTTGCCGGTAAATTGAGCGAAAAAGGGCGTAGAGAGAGGATGAACGGCAGACCTCGGGAAAAATCTGCTGGACGCTAGTGAAAATTGGTGTGATAACTTTTGTGATTCGAACCCCGTGCCGCACGGCAAGTAAGGAGCCCGAGATGGCGACGTTTTTGAGCGAAGATTTCCTGCTGGACAGCGAATTTGCCCGGCGCTTGTATCACGATTACGCGGCGCAGCAGCCGATTTTTGATTATCACTGTCATTTGCCGCCGCAGCAGATCGCGGAGAATACCCGCTTCAGCAACCTGTACGATATCTGGCTGCGGGGCGATCACTACAAATGGCGGGCGATGCGCACCAACGGCGTGGCGGAGCGGTTGTGCACCGGCGATGCGGGCGATCGCGAGAAATTCGACGCCTGGGCCGCCACGGTGCCGCACACCATCGGCAACCCTCTCTATCACTGGACGCATCTGGAGCTGCGCCGGCCGTTCGGCATCACGGATACGCTGTTGTCGCCGGCCACGGCGGATGAAATCTGGCAGCGCGGCAATGCGCTGCTGGCGCAGGATGAGTTTCGCGCACGTGGCATCATGCAGCAAATGAACGTGAAAATGGTCGGCACCACCGACGATCCGATCGACGATCTGCGCCATCATCGGGCGATCGCCGAGGATCATAGCTTCGATATCAAGGTGCTGCCGAGCTGGCGGCCGGACAAAGCTTTCACTATCGATGCGCCCGGCTTCAACGACTATCTGCGGCAGCTGGAGGCGGCGGCGGACACCGCCATCGGCCGCTTCAGCGCGCTGTGCGACGCCCTGTACAAGCGCATGGATCACTTCGCCGCTCACGGTTGCAAAGTGGCCGATCATGCGCTGGACGTGGTGGTGTTCGGCGAGGCCGATGAAGCGGCGCTGGATGCGATCCTGCTGCGTCGCCTGAACGGCGAGCTGCCGACGCCGGAACAGAGCGCCCAGTTCAAAAGCGCGGTGCTGCTGTTTTTGGCCGGCGAATACCGGCGCCGAGGCTGGGTGCAGCAGTATCACATCGGCGCGCTGCGCAATAACAACAGCCGCATGTTGGCCGCCGTCGGGCCGGATATCGGCTTCGACTCGATCAACGACCGGCCGCTGGCGGAACCGCTGTCGCGGCTGCTGGATGCTCAGGCGCGGCAGGGCGGTCTGCCAAAAACCATTCTCTATTGCCTCAATCCGCGCGATAACGAAGTGATCGGCACCATGATCGGCAATTTTCAGGGGGAAGGCACGCCGGGCAAGATGCAGTTCGGCTCCGGTTGGTGGTTCAACGATCAGAAGGACGGCATGCAGCGCCAAATGACGCAGCTGGCCCAGCTCGGGTTGCTGAGCCGCTTCGTCGGCATGCTGACCGACAGTCGCAGCTTCCTGTCGTATACGCGGCATGAATACTTCCGCCGCATCCTTTGCCAGATGATCGGCCGCTGGGTGGCGGACGGCGAAGCGCCGGCGGATATCGCGCTGCTGGGCGAGATGGTGAAAAACATCTGCTTCGACAACGCCAAAAACTATTTCGCCATCGAACTGGCGTAGCCGTTATCCGGGACTGGTTTATGCAAAGTACGATAAAGATTCACGAGCAGGATAACGTGGCGGTGGCGCTGCGCGATCTGGCCGCCGGAGAAATGCTTGAGTTGGGCGGGGAGCGTATTCAGCTGGCGCAGCCGGTGGCGCGCGGGCACAAGTTTGCGCTCGGCCCGATCGCCGAGGGCGAAGACATCATCAAATACGGCCAGCCGATCGGCCATGCGCTCGCGGCCATTGCGCCTGGGGAGCACATTCATTCGCAAAACGCCAAAACCAACCTGAGCGATCTGGACAGCTACCGTTACCAGCCGCAGTTCCCAACATTGCCGCCGCAGGCGGCGGATCGCGAGGTGCAGCTGTACCGCCGGGCCGGCGGCGACGTGGGGATCCGCAACGAGCTGTGGATCGTGCCGACCGTCGGCTGCGTCAACGGCATCGCCCGTCAGATCCAACAGCGCTTTTTGCAGCAAACGCAGGCGGAGGGGATCGACGGCGTGCACCTGTTCAGCCATCCGTTCGGCTGCTCGCAGCTGGGGCAGGATCATGCCAACACCCGCATCATGCTGCAAAATCTGGCGCGCCATCCCAATGCCGGCGCGGTGCTGGTGATCGGGTTGGGCTGCGAGAACAATCAGGTGGATGCCTTTCGCGCCACGTTGGGGATAGAGGACGAGCGGCGGCTGCGCTTTATGGTGTGCCAACAACAGGACGACGAGGTGGAATCCGGGCTGGCGCTGTTGCACGAGCTGTACCGGGAGATGCGCTACGATCGCCGCGAGCCGGGCCGCCTGAGCGAGTTGAAGTTCGGTCTGGAGTGCGGCGGTTCGGACGGATTGTCGGGTATCACCGCCAACCCGCTGCTGGGGCGGTTCTCCGACTATGTGATAGCCAACGGCGGCACCACGGTGCTGACCGAAGTGCCGGAGATGTTCGGTGCCGAGCGCATTCTGATGAGCCGCTGCCGCGATGGGGAGACCTTCGAAAAAACCGTCGATATGATCAACGATTTCAAACGCTATTTCATCGCCCATCAGCAGCCTATTTATGAGAATCCGTCGCCGGGCAACAAGGCCGGTGGCATCACCACGCTGGAGGAGAAGTCGCTTGGCTGCACCCAAAAGGCGGGGTTAAGCCAGGTGGTAGACGTGCTGAAATACGGCGAGCGGCTGCGTGTGCCGGGGCTGAATCTGCTCAGCGCACCGGGCAACGATGCGGTGGCGACCAGCGCGCTGGCCGGTGCCGGCTGCCATATGGTGCTGTTCAGCACCGGGCGCGGCACGCCGTACGGCGGCTTTGTGCCGACGGTGAAGCTGGCCACCAACAGCGAGCTGGCGGCGAAGAAACCGCATTGGATCGATTTCGACGCCGGCGGCCTGATCCACGGCGTGGCGATGGAGACCTTGCTCGGCTGCTTCGTCGATCTGATCGTCGAGATCGCCAACGGCCGCCCGGCGCGCAATGAAGCCAACGATTTCCGCGAGCTGGCGATCTTTAAGAGCGGGGTGACGCTGTAAAGCTGACAAAAAAGGCGCTCGAGGGAGCGCCTTTTTATGAAGCAACGCGCGATTAACGCACCTTCAGCGGGTCCTCGTTCGCCAGCCGTTGATCTTCCGCCTGGCAGGCCGCGGCGGTGAACAGCACGTCGGTGGAGGAGTTGAGGGCGGTTTCCGCCGAATCCTGCAGCACGCCGATAATAAAGCCGACCGCCACCACCTGCATCGCCACGTCGTTCGGAATGCCGAACATGTTGCACGCCAGCGGGATCAGCAACAGCGAGCCGCCGGCCACGCCGGAGGCGCCACAGGCGCACAGGGCGGCCACCACGCTCAGCAGCAGAGCGGTCGGGACGTCCACCGCGATGCCCAGCGTGTTCACCGCCGCCAGCGTCAGCACGGTGATGGTGATCGCCGCGCCAGCCATGTTGATGGTGGCGCCCAGCGGGATGGAAACCGAGTAGGTGTCCTCATTCAGGTTCAGCTTCTTGCACAGCTCCATGTTCACCGGAATGTTGGCGGCTGAGCTGCGGGTGAAGAAGGCGGTCACGCCGCTCTCGCGCAGGCAGGCGAACACCAGCGGATACGGATTGCGGCGGATCTTCCAGTAAACGATCAGCGGGTTGAGCACCAGTGCCACCAGCAGCATACAGCCGAGCAGCACCATCAGCAACTGGGCGTAGCCCCACAGCACACCGAAGCCGGTTTCCGCCAGCGTGGAAGCCACCAGGCCGAAGATGCCAAGCGGCGCACAGCGGATCACTGCGCGCACCACCAGCGTGACCGCATGGGACATGTCGTTGATCAGCCCCTTAGTGGTTTCGGAAGCGTGGCGCAGCGCCAGCCCCAGCCCGACGGCCCACGCCAGAATACCGATGTAGTTGGCGTTAATCAGCGCATGGAACGGGTTGGCCACCACACTCATCAACAGACCCTTCATCACCTCCACAATGCCGCCCGGCGGGGTAATGTCCGTCGCGCCGGTGGTCAGCGCCAGCGTAGAAGGGAAGATAAAGCTGACGACGACCGCCACCAGCGCGGCGGCAAAGGTGCCCAGCAGGTAGAGGAACAGGATCGGGCGAATGTTGGTCTTCTGCCCCTGTTTATGGTTGGCGATCGAGGCCATCACCAGTATCAGCACCAGCAGTGGCGCCACCGCTTTCAGCGCGCCGACGAACAGGGAACCGAGCAGGCCGACGGCCGCAGCGGCCGCCGGCGAAACCAGCGCCACCAGAATGCCGGCCACCAGGCCGACCATGATTTGTTTGACCAGGCTACCCTGCGTGATCCTTTGTAATAGTTTTTGCATAGTGCTTTCTTCCTGATGTTATCTGGCCGCCACGGCGGGAACGACGTCGGGCAGCTTTATATGATTCTGTAACTAAGTGTGTTTGCCGAATTAGTATTCAGCAATCGAATGAGGTTGGAAAGAGGCGAGGGTGAAATTCTGAGCGCGGATCAACACTTGATAACATACTGGTTACATTTGTGTGATCGCAATAACGTTTGGCGTTTTGGGGGAATTGCCAAACAATCGCGGGGCGACTAGCGCCCCGGATAACAGATTATGGTTATTTCTTCGCCAGGCGATCGTTGCGGTGATTGACCCAGGCGTTGATCAGCAAAGTGAGCGTCAGGATGCCCGCCACCACGCCGAGCGAGATGCCGATCGGGATGTGGAAGAAGTCGATAATCAGCATCTTGATACCGATAAACACCAGGATCACCGACAGGCCGTATTTCAGCATCGAGAAACGTTCCGCCACGTTGGCCAGCAGGAAGTACATGGCGCGCAGGCCCATGATGGCGAACAGGTTAGAGGTCAGCACGATGAATGGGTCAGTGGTCACGGCGAAGATCGCCGGAATGCTGTCCACCGCGAAAATCACGTCGCTCAGTTCCACCAGGATCAGCACCAGCACCAGCGGGGTGGCGAACAGGATGCCGTTGCGGCGCACGAAGAAACGCTCGCCTTCCAGGCTGTCGGTCATGCGCAGGCGGCTGCGCAGCCATTTCACCAGCGGCTTGTCGCCGATCGCCGAATCATCTTCCTTCGCCAGCGCCATCTTGATACCGGTGAACAGCAGGAAAGCGCCGAACAGATACAGCAGCCACTGGAACTGGCTGACCAGCCAGCTGCCGGCGAAGATCATGATGGTGCGTAGCACGATCGCGCCCAGCACGCCGTAGATCAGCACCCGCCGTTGCAGGTTGGCCGGCACGGCGAAGTAGCTGAACAGCATCAGCCAGACGAACACGTTATCCACCGCCAGCGCTTTTTCGATCAGGTAGCCGGTCAGGAAGGCCAGCGCCTGGGTATCGGCGACGGCGCGCCCGGCGGTTTCATTCAGGTAGTACCAGAAACCGAAGTTGAACAGCAGGGAGAGGCTGACCCACACCAGCGACCAGCTGGCGGCCTGCTTCAGGGTCATGGTGTGCGCGCCTTTACGGCCCTGCAACAGGAGATCGATTGCGAGCATCACGACTATGACGGCGGCGAAGCTGCCCCATAACCACGGTGTGCCAACGGAATTCATCATCAGAGGTATCCTTCAAAAACAAAAACGGCCAACGTCGGAAGACGCCAGCCGCTCTATGAACGCTGCAAGCAAACCTCGCCTTCCGGCAAGGTCTCACTTACAACGTTGATGAAGGTGATTACACCTTTGACATCAGGTTGCCCGGTAACCGGATGCTTGCGCATCGTAATGACGATTGACCGGCAATGAAGTTACTCCCCTTTGCAGAGCAGAAAGTAATGCAAAATGTGTCGGCGGTCAACGTGAATCGCGTTAGCCGGCCATCGCTTTTTGCGCGCCGAGGCTGACGACGAATCCCTGCAGCAGCAGGCGGCTGAACGGCGTGTCGCTAACCTGTTGTTGTTGCTGGTGGTAGCGCGCTTGCTGCTCGGGATGCAGCTCGCCGAGCCACTGCAGATACTGGCTCATCACCGCGCCGTTGAATTCCGGGTGGAACTGGGTGGTCAGGGCATGATCGCCATAGCGCAGGATCTGGTGCGCATCCTGCTGCGAACGCGCCAGCGTCTGCGCGCCGGCGGGCGGCGTCAGCACGCTCTGCGAGTGGATCAGGTTGGCTTTGAAGCGCGGCGGCAGCAGGGCGAGCCGCCGGTCTTCGGCCGCGGCGGGCAGCAGTTCGATCTCCAGCGTGCCGACCTCCATGCCCTGCGGGTGGTAGCCCACTTCGCCGCCGAGCGCGTAGGCCAACAGCTGGTGGCCGTAGCAGACGCCGAACAGCGGCAGTTTGATCGCCATCGCCTGGCGCAGCCACTCGGCCGCCGCCTCGCTCCACGGCAGCCGTTCGGTCACCATCGCCGGCGAGCCGGTGATGACCACGCCGCAATAGGCGGCCGGCGGCAACGGCCGCTCGCCGGCGGGCAGATGCACGATGTGCGCGCGTTCGGCGTCGATGTTGCCCTGTTGCAGAAACATGCCTTCAAAGTTGGCCAATTCCTGACGAATGGCCTGCGGCGCGTCGCCGGTTTGCATCACGAGCAGCGGTTTCATCTCATTCTCCGTCGGCGGGGAAGACGATGCCGGTCTGGCGGCGGATGTCGGTCAGCAGGCGGGCGACGATCAGCGAATTCTCCAGCCCTGGATGTTCCACCTGACGCTTCTCAACCAACTCGGCGAAGGCCAGCGCCTCATACAGCATGGTGTTGATGTGCTGCGGCTGGCTCAGATCCTGGCGGTTGCCACCGCGCGGCGTCAGCGCCACGCCCTGGCACTCGGAAATCTTGTCGATAATCAGCGTGCCTTCCTCCCCCTGGATCTCGCTGGGGATCGCCGAGTCGCTGACCTTGGAATGGGAAAGCGTGACGTCGAAATCGCCGTAGTTCAGGCAGACGGTGCCGTGGGCGTCCACGCCGGTATCGAGCAGCGTGGCGCTGGCGAGCACCGACTGCGGCGCGCCGAACAGCGCCACCGCGCTGGCCAGGCAGTAGTAGCCGATGTCCATGATGGAGCCGTTGGAGAACTGTGGATTAAACGTGTTGGGGTTCTCGCCGGCCAGGTAGCGCGGGTAGCGCGAAGAGTATTGGCAGTAGTTGATGAAGGCTTTGCGCAGCCGGCCGATTTTCGGCAATGCCTGTTGCAGCGCCAGAAAATTCGGCAGATAGGCGCTTTTGAACGCCTCGAACAGCACCACCTGATTTTCCCGCGCGCAGGCTACCAGCTGTTCCGCTTCGCGCTGGTTGGAGGCCAGCGGTTTTTCGCAGATCACGTGCTTTTTATGGCGCAGGAACAGCAGCGATTGCGGGCAGTGCAGGGAATTGGGGCTGGCGATATACACCGCGTCTATGGCGTCGGACTGGGCCATCGCCTCGAGAGAGTCGAAAAACTGCGTGACCTGATAGTTGGCGCCAAACGCCTGCGCCTGTTCCAGCGAGCGTGAATACACGGCGCTCAACTTGAGTTTGCCGCTTTCATGGGCGGCATCGATAAAACGTTCCGTAATCCAGTTGGTGCCGACGACGGCAAAGCGAATCATGGCGAGCTCCGGTCCAGGCTTAAAACCGCAGATTATCACGCCCTCACTCGCTATGCATACAGCTCGCCGAACAGCGAAAGGTGCGTCAGATACAGCCGGGTATCGAATTCCAACTGGTGGTAATCCGGCTCCATATGGCAACACAGGCTGTAGAACGCCTTGTTGTGATCTTTCTCTTTCAGGTGCGCCAGCTCATGCACCACGATCATGCGCAGGAACGGTTCGGGCGCGACCTTGAATACCGTCGCCACGCGGATTTCCGCCTTGGCCTTCAGCTTGCCGCCCTGCACGCGCGAGATAGCGGTATGCAGGCCGAGCGCGTGCTTCATGACGTGGATCTTGCTGTCGTAGGCCACCTTGCTCAGCGGCTGGGCGTTGCGCAGATACTGGTTTTTCAGATCGACGGTAAACTGATACAGCGATTTGTCGGTCGTGCAGTCGTGCACCTGCGGATAGCGCTGCAGCAGCACGTCCCCCAGCCGATTCTGATGGATCAGTTGTTGCACCTGGCTTTGCAGATGCGTTGGGTAGCCTTGCAGGTAGGTCAATTCAGACATTCTTGTTCCGTATCAACGGCCATTCAGCCGGTCATTCTATGCTGTTTTTTCGCTCAAATCCTGACATACGCAATTTATCCGAAAAAACATTTTACTGACGGGCGTTTTTAGGGGATAAACAGCCCAAATTTTATCAGTCAGGAGGGGCAATGAGCCAACTCGATCTGGGAACACAGCAACTTGAGCTGGAGCGTTATCCCCAACAGGAAGAATCCACCCAGCTGCAGGCGTGGGAAGCGGCGGACGAATATCTGCTGCAACAGCTTGAAAACGTAGATATCGGTGGCCGCCCGGTGCTGATTTTCAACGATAACTTCGGCACCCTGGCCTGTGCGCTGCACGCGCATCGTCCTTACAGCGTCAGCGACTCGTACATGAGCCAGCTGGCGACGCGTCACAACCTCAAGCTCAACGGTCTGGATCCTGAGCAGGTCACGCTGTTGGACAGCCTCGCCGAGCTGCCGGCGGCGCCGGCGGTGGTGCTGATTCGCGTGCCGAAAGCGCTGGCGCTGCTGGAACAGCAGCTGCGCGCGCTGCGCCACGTCGTGACCGAAGACACGCTGATCGTTGCCGGTGCCAAAGCGCGCGACGTGCACACCTCGACGATGCAGCTGTTTGAAAAAGTGCTGGGTCCAACGCGCACCAGCCTGGCGTGGAAGAAGGCGCGCCTGATCTTCTGCCAGGCGGCGGACATCGTCCCGCCGGCGGCGGCGGAAACCACCAACTGGACGCTGGACGGCACCGATTGGCTGATCCACAACCACGCCAACGTCTTCTCGCGCGGCAGCCTGGATATCGGCGCGCGCCTGTTCCTGGAGCATCTGCCGCGCGGCCTGAACGGCCATATCGTCGATCTGGGCTGCGGCAACGGCGTGATTGGCCTGACGGCGCTGGCGCAAAACCCGGAAGCGCAGGTGACCTTCGTCGATGAATCTTACATGGCGGTGGCCTCCAGCGAGCTAAATGTGGAGCACAATCTGCCACAAGAGCT
The DNA here is from genome assembly GCF_009905295.1 of Serratia sp. NGAS9. Classification (NCBI taxonomy): domain Bacteria; kingdom Pseudomonadati; phylum Pseudomonadota; class Gammaproteobacteria; order Enterobacterales; family Yersiniaceae; genus Serratia; species Serratia sp. NGAS9. Next base: position 4,494,896 of record NZ_CP047605.1, on the reverse strand, counting down.
GGATCGCTGTCAGTTTGAGGTGAACAACGCGCTGGCGGGCATCGAGCGTGAAAGCGTGCAGGCGGTGCTGTGCAACCCACCGTTCCACCAGCAACACGCCATTACCGATCACACCGCCTGGCAGATGTTCTGCGACGCCAAGCGCTGCCTGCAGGTGGGTGGCGAATTGCGCATCGTCGGCAACCGTCACCTCGACTACCATCAGAAACTCAAGCGCCTGTTCGGCAACTGCACGCTGGTGGCCTCGAACAAGAAGTTCGTGATCCTGAAAGCGGTGAAATCCGGTGCGCGTCGCTGAGCGTGAATAACCAGGGGCGTCGGGCGCCCCTCAGTCTGTAGACAAAGGGGAAAAAGCGTGGTTTTTCCCCTTTTGTGGTTATCAGCCGAAAATCAATAAATTGATTTTCCTTGTTTTCTTTTCGCTGGTCTCTGCCAACCCGGCATGGGGATGAGGTTTGTCATCAATATCAGGGGCGCCGGGCGCCCCTTTTTTACAGTGACATCGCCAGCCGCGTGCCCTGATCGATCGCACGGCGGGCGTCCAGCTCGGCAGCCACGTCGGCGCCGCCGATCAGGTGCACGATTTTCCCCATCGCCAGCAGCGGCTGCTGCAGCTCGCGGCGCGGTTCCTGCCCGGCGCAGACGATCACCGTGTCCACCGGCAGGCAACTTTCCTGCTCGGCGCGGGTGATGTGCAGCCCTTCATCGTCGATCAGCCGATAGCTGACGCTATTGAGCATCTTCACGCCGCGCATCGCCAGGCTGGCGCGGTGGATCCAACCGGTGGTTTTCCCCAGGCCTTCGCCTACCTTGCTGGTTTTACGTTGCAACAGGTAGATCTGCCGCGCGGCGCGTGGCGCCTGAGGGCCTTGCGCTGCAAGCCCGCCGCGTTGCTCAAGGCGACCATCGATGCCCCATTCGCGGTTGAATTCCGTCTGATCCAGGCTGCTGGACATGCCGTGCTGGCTAAGGTACTCGGCGGTGTCGAAGCCGATGCCGCCGGCGCCGATGATCGCCACCCGCTGGCCGACCGGTTTTTTATCGCGCAGCACGTCCAGATAGCTCAGAACCTTGGCGTGCCCGATGCCGGGGATGTCCGGGGTGCGCGGCACGATGCCGCAGGCGAGGATCACTTCGTCGAATTCGCTTAAATCCGCCGCCTCGACCTTGACGCCCAACCTGACCGTCACTTCGCGCAGCGCCAACTGGCGGCGGAAGTAACGCAGGGTTTCATGGAATTCTTCCTTGCCGGGGATTTGTTTGGCGATGTTGAACTGGCCGCCGATCTGCTCGGCGGCGTCGAACAGCGTCACCTGATGGCCACGGCTGGCGGCGGTGGTGGCAAACGCCAGCCCGGCGGGGCCGGCGCCGATCACCGCCAGCTTTTTCGGTTTCTCCGCCATCGTCAGCGGCATTTCGGTTTCGCGGCAGGCGCGCGGGTTGACCAGGCAGGAGGTCAGCTTGCCTTCAAATATCTGGTCGAGGCAGGCCTGGTTGCAGCCGATGCAGGTATTGATCTCGTCGGCGCGCCCCTCGGCGGCTTTCTGCACAAAGGCGGCGTCGGCAAGGAACGGGCGCGCCATCGACACCATGTCGGCACAGCCGTCCGCCAGCACCTGCTCGGCCACCGCCGGATCGTTGATGCGGTTGGTGGTGATCAGCGGGATGCTGACCTTGCCCATCAGCTTGCGGGTTACCCAGCTGAATCCGGCGCGCGGCACCATGGTGGCGATGGTCGGGATGCGCGCTTCGTGCCAGCCGATGCCGGTATTGATGATCGTGGCGCCCGCCTGTTCGACCGCCAGCGCCAGCTGTTCGATCTCCTGCCAGCTGGAGCCGTCCTCCACCAGATCGAGCATCGACAGCCGGTAGATCAGAATGAATGCCGGGCCCACGGCCTGGCGCACCGCCCTGACGGTCTCGACGGCGAACCGCATGCGGTTGGTGAAGCTGCCGCCCCATTGGTCGTCGCGCTGATTGGTGCGAGTCGTCAAGAATTGGTTGATCAGGTAGCCTTCGGATCCCATCACCTCAACGCCGTCATAGCCGGCCTGCTGCGCCAGCGCCGCGCAGCGGGCGAAGTCGGCGATAGTCTGTTCAATGTCTGCCGTGCTGAGCGCGCTCGGCGTAAACGGGTTGATTGGCGCCTGCAGCGCGGAAGGGGCCACCAGCTTGGGTTGATAGCTGTAGCGGCCGGTGTGCAGGATCTGCAGCGCAATTTTGCCGCCCGCCCGGTGGACGGCCTCGGTTACCGGGCGGTGGTGAGGCAATTGCGCCTCGCTGTTGAGGATCGAACCGCCGCGAAACACCACGCCCTGTTCGTTCGGGGCAATGCCGCCGGTGACGATCAGCGCCACGCCGGCGGCGGCGCGCTCGGCATAGAACGCGGCCAGGCGCTGCGGGCCGTCGGGCAGCTCTTCCAGGCCGGTATGCATCGATCCCATCAGCACCCGGTTTTTCAGGGTGGTGAAGCCGAGATCCAGCGGCGCCAGCAGGTGAGGGTAATTGCTCATTGCACTCTCCATCGGGTGAAATCGGGGCCCGTTGTTATAATTATGTGAACACAAGTGGTCGGATGAGATAAATCTAGCCGTTGTCATGCCGCTTGGGAATCTGCGTTGCGCCGAATGTGATAGACGTCATGAATCTCAGACTCTGTTTGCATAACGAACAAAAGATCGGTTAACCTTTGCGCGTTGTAAATTCCTTCTCTCTGCGGAGCCATAACCGAAAATGAACACCCACACCTGTTGATATCTGGTCCCACGCTGTGCGCTCTTGCGCCCTGTGGGGATGTTTTGATCTCATTCAGGAGTGCTTATGGCTCATTTTGCGCAGTCCCCTTATTTCGTTTTACATCAACTGACCTGCCAATTTGCTGACGGCGAAACGCTGTTCGGCCCGCTGGATCTTGCTTTCGACCGGCAGCGCTGCGGCCTGGTGGGGCGCAACGGCGTCGGCAAAACCCAGCTGCTGCGCCTGATCGCCGGGCTGGATCAACCGGGCAACGGGCACATCGAATCTCATGCCGCAGTAGCTTACGTTGCACAGCAACCGGAGATCGCGCCGCACACCACGCTGGCCCAGCTGTTGGGCTATGGTGAGGTGTTCGCCGCGCTGGCGCGTCTCGAGCAGGGGCGGCCGCTGGCGGACGATATCGATCGTCTGGAAGGGCGCTGGGATCTCCACGATCGCCTGCAAAACGCCTTTGCCGCTGCCGGGCTGCCGGCCTTCGATCCGTTGCGATCCGCCAGTTCGCTGAGCGGCGGCGAGCGGATGCGCGCGGCCCTGTGCGGCGCCTTGCTGGGCGAGGCGGATTTTCTGCTGCTGGATGAACCGACCAACCACCTCGACAGCGCCGGGCGCGCCTGGCTGTATCAACAGCTGGATCAGTGGCGGGGCGGGTTGCTGATCGCCAGCCATGACCGGCAGCTGCTGGCGCGCATGGAGCGCATCGTCGAACTGACGCCCGGCGCGCTGCGCAGCTACGGCGGCAACTATGATGACTACCGGCGCCAGCGCGATACGGAGCAGCAGGCGGCGCGCGCCGATCTGGAGCATGCGCGCGAGGAGCGCCGCCGCACCCGCGCCCGCCAACAGAAAGAGCACGACATGAGCCAGCGGCGCTCGGCGCAAACGCTGCGCGTCGTCGATACGCTGAATATCGCCTCTTTCGAACGGGTGGCCTACAAGTCGGCGGCGAAGGAGAGCCTCGGCACGCTGCGCAAACAGCATCAGGATCGGCGCGACAGCCTCGATGCGGCAGTGCGCGAAGCCTATCAGCGGGTAGAAGAGGAACAGCCGGTGTTGCTGGCGCTGCCCGGCAGTGAAGTGAACGCAAACAAGCAGGTGCTGGTGCTCGAGCGGCTGCAGCTGCCGTTCGTCAGCGCGCCGCCGCTGGATTTGCGGATCGACGGTCCGATGCGCGTGGCGTTGACCGGCCCCAATGGCTGCGGCAAATCCACCTTGCTGAAGACCGTTCTCGGTCAGTTGGTGGCGCTTTCCGGCCATTGTCATTGCCCGCTGTCGACGGCCTACCTCGATCAAACCCTGTCGCAGCTCGATCCGGGCCTGTCAGTAATGGAACATCTGGGGCTGCAGGATTCGCCGTTGGCGGAAGGGGCGTTGCGCACCCGGCTGGCGCAGCTGCAGCTTGGCGCGGATCGCATCGCGTTGCCGCTGGGCTCGCTGAGCGGCGGAGAACGGCTGAAGGCGGCGCTGGCCTGTGCGCTCTGGCGGCGACAACCGGCGCAGCTGCTGTTGCTCGACGAGCCGACCAACCACCTGGATCTGGCGTCGTCGCTGGCGATCGAAACCGCGCTGGCGGATTTCCCCGGCGCGATGCTGGTGGTGTCGCACGACGAAGACTTCCTGCAGGCGCTGCGACCGACGCACCGCCTGTACCGACAGGCGGACGGCTGGCGGTTTCAGGCCTGGTGAGGCAGGCGGGCGGCGCGCTGACTTAGTGCGGGTCGTTGATGCACGCCAGCAGTTGGGTGAAGGCGGCGGCCATTTGCTCTTCCGGCACGCAGGCAAAGCCCATCAGCAGGCCGCGCCGGCGGTTGGGCAGCATGTAGTAGCGCGACAGCGGCCTCACCAGCACCCCTTGCGCGCCGGCGGCGGCGGCGATCGCCACGTCGTCGGCCTCGTCCGGCAGGTTGAGGATCAGGTGCAATCCGGCGTTGCTGTTGAACTCGCTGAGCGCCTGTTTGCCGAGGTGCTGTTCGATCAATCCGGTCAGGAAGGCGCGCCGCCGGGCGTACAGCAGCCGCATGCGACGGATATGCGCCGTGTAGTGCCCCGCCTGAATAAACTCCGCCAGCGCGCTCTGGATCAGCAGGTGCCCGCCGCGGTACAGCTCGGCGTGGGCGGTTTTCAGCGCCTGCACCAGCGGCGGCGGCAACACCACATAGCCGAGACGCAGCGCCGGGTAGAGCGTTTTGCTGAAGGTGCCGATGTAGATCACCGGCGCATCGGCTTCCAGCCCCTGCAGCGCCGGGATCGGTTGGCCGGAAAAGCGGAATTCGCTGTCGTAATCGTCCTCGACGATCCAGCCGCCGGCGTTCCGCGCCAGCGCCAGCAGCCGTTGGCGGCGCGCCAGGCTCATCACCGAGCCGAGCGGATATTGGTGCGACGGGGTGACGAAAATCAGGCGGGGCGGCGTCGTTGGCTGCTCCGGCGGCACCAGCCCGGCCTCGTCCACCGCCAGCGGGCAGATGTTCAGCGCATTGATGCGCAGGATATTGCGGATCCCCCAATAGCCCGGCTCTTCGATCCAGGCGTCATCCCCCGGATTGCACAACATGCGCGTCACCAGATCGATCGCCTGATGGATGCCTTCAGTGATCAGGATCTGTTCCGGCGAGCAGCGCACCGAGCGCGCCACCCGTAAATACTCCACCAACGCATGCTGCAGCTCCGGGCTGCCGCCCTGATTGCTGTAGGTCAGCCGCTGCGGTGTCGGGCGGCGGCTGAGGCGCGCCTGGATCTTGCTGAACAGCTGATGAGGAAAGGCGTTGACGTCGGGGACGCCGGGAATGAACGCCCCCCACTGTTTGGGGCTGGCGCTGGCGTGGTGCAGCAGCGTGGCGCCGCGCTCCGACAGTTCGACGCGCCGCGGTTGCCCGCTGCCGTCCGCCGGAGCGCCGCCGGTGGACAGGCAGCTGTCCGGCACCGTGTCGGCGACGAAGGTGCCGCTGCCGGCGCGCGCCGACACGTAGCCCTCCGCCAGCAGTTGTTCATAAACGGTTAACACGGTGTTGCGTGACAGGCTGAGCTCCTGCGCCAGATCGCGCGAGGCGGGCAGGCGGCTGGAGGGCGGCAGGCTGCCATCGAGAATGCTGGTGCGGATCGCGTTGTAAAGCCGCTTGTGCAGCTTGTCATCGGGCTGTTCGCCGAGGCGCTGCAGCAACAGATCACCACTCAATGAGCGCAATTGGATCCCTCAATTATTCGTAACTGGCACTCGATTATAGGGCCACATCCTGTGTAAATAAACGGCATTGTTTCACGAATGTGAACGAAACGTGTAACTGGCACCGACCGGAGAGAACAGCATGAAAAACGCAGAATTGAACCAACGCCGTCAGGACGCCACCCCGCGCGGAGTGGGCGTGATGTGTGGTTTTTACGCCGAGCGCGCAGAGAACGCCACGCTGTGGGATGTGGAAGGCAAAGAAGTGATCGACTTTGCTTCGGGGATCGCCGTGCTGAACACCGGGCATCGCCACCCGAAAGTGATCGCCGCAATTGAAAAGCAGCTGCAGGCCTTCACCCACACCGCCTATCAGATCGTCCCTTACGAAAGCTATGTCTCGTTGGCGGAGCGCATCAACCAACGCGCGCCGATCGCCGGTCCGTGTAAAACCGCTTTCTTCACCACCGGCGCGGAAGCGGTGGAAAACGCGGTGAAGATTGCCCGCGCTTACACCGGCCGTCCGGGCTTGATCACCTTCGGCGGCGGCTTCCACGGCCGCACCTATATGACCATGGCGCTGACCGGCAAAGTGGCGCCTTACAAACTGGGCTTTGGCCCATTCCCCGGCTCGGTGTTCCACGGCCAGTACCCGAACGCGCTGTACGGCGTGACCACCGAAGACGCGATGAACAGCCTGGATCGCCTGTTTAAAGCGGATATCGATCCCAAGCAGGTGGCGGCCATTGTGCTGGAGCCGGTGCAGGGCGAGGGCGGTTTCAACGTGGCGCCGGCCGATTTCATGCAGGCGCTGCGCGCGCTGTGCGACCAGCACGGCATCCTGCTGATCGCCGACGAAGTGCAGACCGGCTTCGCCCGTACCGGCAAGCTGTTCGCCATGGAGCACTACAGCGTTAAGCCCGATTTGATCACCATGGCGAAAAGCCTGGCGGGCGGCATGCCGCTGTCGGCGGTGGCGGGCCGCGCCGAGGTGATGGACGCGCCGGCGCCGGGCGGGCTGGGCGGCACCTATGCCGGTAACCCGCTGGCGGTGGCCGCCGCGCACGCGGTGCTGGACGTGATCGAAGAAGAGCAGCTGTGCCAGCGCGCTCAGCGCTTGGGGCAGCACCTGGTGGAAGTGTTGCAGCAGGCGCGCAAAACCAGCCCGGCGATCGCCGATGTGCGCGCGCAGGGATCGATGGTGGCGGTGGAGTTCAACGATCCGGCTACCGGCAAGCCTTCGGCGGAGATCACCCGTCAGGTGCAGCAGAAGGCGATGGAGGAAGGGCTGCTGCTGCTGAGCTGCGGTGTGAACGGCAACGTGATCCGCTTCCTCTACCCGCTGACCATTCCGGACGATCAGTTCACCAAGGCGATGGGCATCCTGTCCCGCGCGCTGGCCCACTAAGGAGCGAACGGCATGAAATTGAACAATCCCGAGCTGTTGCGCAGCCAGTGTCTGATCAACGGCGAATGGTGCGATGCCCTGAGCGGCAAGCGCGAAGCGGTGATCAACCCGGCCACCGGCGCCGAGCTGGCCAGCATTCCGCTGGTCAGCGAAGAGGAAACCCAGCAGGCGATCGCGGCGGCGCAGCGGGCGCAAAACGAGTGGAAACAGCTGACCGCCAAGCAGCGTTCCGCGCTGCTGTTGGCCTGGGCCGACAAGGTGTTGGCCGCGCAGGAAGATCTGGCGCAGCTGATGACCGCCGAGCAGGGCAAATCGCTGGCGGAAGCGCGCGGCGAAGTGGCGTACGCCGCGTCGTTCATCACCTGGTTCGCCGAAGAGGCCAAGCGGGTGGACGGCGCGGTATTGCAGGCGCCGCAGGCTTCGCAGCGCCTGGTGGTGGTGAAGCAGCCGATCGGCGTGTGCGCGGCCATCACCCCGTGGAATTTCCCGGCGGCGATGATCACCCGCAAGGTGGCGCCGGCGCTGGCGGCGGGCTGCGCCATCATCGTCAAACCGGCCGAGCAAACGCCGCTGACCGCGCTGGCGCTGGCCAAGCTGGCACAGGACGCCGGCATTCCCGCCGGCGTGTTGCAGGTGGTGACCGGCGAAGCGGCGCAGGTGGGCAAGGTGCTGTGCGACAGCCCGGTGGTGCGCAAGCTGAGCTTTACCGGCTCGACCGAGGTCGGCCGCATCCTGATGGCGCAGTGCGCGCCGAGCATCAAGAAACTGTCGCTGGAGCTGGGCGGCAATGCGCCGGTCATCGTGTTTGACGACGCCAATCTGGACGCGGCGGTGGCGGGCATCATGGCCTCCAAATTCCGCAACAGCGGCCAGACCTGCGTGTGCGCCAACCGTATCTACGTGCAGGACGGCATCTACGAGCGGCTGGCGGAGAAGCTGGTGGCGGCAGTCGAGCAGCTGAAAGTGGGAGACGGCAGCCAGGAAGGCACCACCCAGGGGCCGCTGATCGACAGCGATGCGGTAGCGAAGGTGCAGAGCCATATCGACGACGCGCTGATCAAAGGGGCACAGATCGCCACCGGCGGCCAGCCGCACGCGCTCGGCGGCACCTTCTTCCAGCCGACGGTGGTGACCGGCGTGACGCAGAAGATGCGCTTCGCCAAAGAAGAAACCTTCGGGCCGGTGGCGCCGCTGTTCCGCTTCCATGACGAGGCGGAAGCCATCGCCATGGCCAACGACACCGAATTCGGCCTGGCCGCCTACCTGTTCACGCAGAACGCCGCGCGCCAGTGGCGCGTGCCGGAAGCGCTGGAGTACGGCATGGTCGGCATCAACACCGGGCTGATTTCCAACGAAGTGGCGCCGTTCGGCGGCGTGAAACAGTCAGGGCTCGGGCGTGAAGGATCGCGCTACGGGATAGAAGAATATCTGGAGCTGAAATACCTGTGTATCGATGTGAGCTGTTGAGCGTCAGGACGTTAACCCATCCCGGCGGCCAGCGTCGCCGGGCGATAAAGGATGATGCATGTCTGATAATATCTCTGTTTCTCCGGCGCTTGCCGCCGGGGTGCGAGCACCTGCACCCGCCAAATCGTTAAGTTTCCTCGAAGGGGTGGCGATGATCGTCGGCACCAACATCGGCGCCGGGGTGCTCTCCATCGCCTACGCCTCCAGCAAGGCCGGCTTTCTGCCGCTGCTGTTCTGGCTGGTGCTGGTGGGGAGCCTGACCACCATCACCATGCTGTACGTTGCCGAATCTACGTTGCGCACCCGCGCGCATCTGCAGCTGAGCGGACTGGCGAAGCGCTACGTCGGCGGCCTGGGCGCCTGGCTGATGTTCGCTTCGGTGTGCGTCAACAGCGTTGGGGCGCTCACCGCCTATATGACCGGCAGCGGCAAGCTGCTGCAATCGCTGTTCGGTATCTCGCCGGCGCTGGGCAGCCTGCTGTTCTTCGTGCCCGCCGCCGGCGTGCTGTACCTCGGTTTGAAAGCGATCGGCCGCGGCGAGAAGTTCATCAGCATCGGCATGGTGGTGATGTTGACCGCGCTGGTGGCGGCAACGCTGCTGAAAGACACCACGCAGATGCGCAACCTGCTGGACGGTGACTGGCGCTATATGGTGCCGGTGTTCAACGTGGTGGTGTTCTGCTTCTCGGCGCAGTACATCGTGCCGGAAATGGCGCGCGGCTTCGCCGACAAGCCGGAGCAGTTGCCGAAGGCGATCATCGTCGGCATGGTGGTGACCTTCATTTTGCTGGCGGCGGTGCCGATGTCGGTGATCGCGCTCAGCGGGCTGGATGACATCTCCGACGTGGCCACCATTTCCTGGGGCCAGGCGCTGGGGCAGTGGGCGTTCTTCTCCGCCAACATCTTCGCGCTGTGCGCGATGCTGACCTCGTACTGGGGATTGGGCGGCAGCTTCCTGACCAATATTTTCGACAAGTTCCGGCTGGGCAACGACGAGCTGCCGCTGCGCCGCTTCGGCGTGCTGCTGGTGGTGGTGGTGCCGCCGTTCGTGCTGGCCTACAGCGGGCTGGTGTCGTTCGTCAACGCGCTCTACTTCGCCGGGGTGTTCAGCGGGGTGATCCTGTCGATCATGCCGATGTTGATCCTGCGCGGCGCGCGCAAACATGGCGACCAGACCCCGCGCTGGCAGTGCAACTGGATCACGCACCCGCTGCTGCAGGTCAGCATTGTGTTGCTGTATCTGGCCAGTGCGGTGTACGCCATCGCTTCATTGTTAGGCTATCTGCCCTCTGGATGGTGATTTGCCTTCCCTCAAGCAGTGATGTTGTTTCTCGGCATTGAGAACGGCGGCGTCGTGGCCGCCGATTTTTTTCTCAGGCGCGCCGTTTTTCCGACAACGCCAGCCAGGCCTGCACCGACGGGCGCTGCCACTGCTTGTGCGCATAGTGGCGCACGCGCTCCGGCACCGGATCGCCGTGCATCACCAGCCGGTTGAGCATCAGCGCCAGATCGGTGTCGGCGATGCACCACTCCCTGAACAGATTATCCTGCCCGTGGCTCAGCAGCTTTTCCACGGCGGCGATCAGCTTGCGCGCGGCCTCTTGCGCGGCTTCGGACAGCGGCGGGAACTTGCCGTTGTTGAACACCACCTCGGTCGAACGCTCGGCGCGGATCGGCAGCAGATCGCTGCGCAGCCAGGCCTGGATCTCGCGCGCTTTGGCACGCAGCTTCACGTCGCGCGGGTACACGGCGTGGGCCGGGTGGATGTCTTCCAGGTATTCGGCAATCGCCGAAGACTCCGAGAGCTGGAACTCGCCGATCGCCAGCGTCGGCACCCGGCGGGTGAGCGACAGCGCCGCGTAGGCCGCCTCTTTGTTCTCTTCCTTCGCCAGATCCACCGGCTTCACGGTGAACGGAATGCCTTTTTCCGTCAGCACGACAAAGGCGGACATGGCGTACGGGCTGAAAAATTCACTGTCGGTATAAAGCTCGGTGATCGGTTGAGACATCGGCGGTTCCTCGGGGTTAAAGGGGGAACATTCATCATTGTCGAGGGGAGGCTAAAAATCAATCTGTTAGCTAAAAGTTCTTGGGCGGCGCGGTTTACGGCGCCGTGAGTTCCTTCAGGATGATGTGATATATTTGTTGCCAACAAGTGAATTGAGCCGTATCGGGTAACATGAAGACGCAGTGGATTGAACGGGTAAAAGTGGGAGTTGCGCGCCTGTGGCCGCACCCGCTGGCGGTGGGCAAGCGAGAGATGCTGATTTCCAGCGTCGGCGCCGGTTTGGGGCTGATGCTCGCCGGTTGGATCAGCCACTTTATTTTGGGCGAGGTGAACCTGTGGTTTATCGCGCCGATGGGCGCTTCGGCGGTTCTGCTGTTCGGCGTGCCCAACAGCCCGCTGGCGCAGCCCTGGTCGATCGTCGGCGGCAATGCGCTGGCGGCAACGGTGGGTGTCAGCGCTGGTCTGCTGATCCCCGATCCGGGCCTGGCTTGCGGCGCGGCGGCGGCGGTGGCCATCGGCCTGATGTTCAAGCTGCGTTGCCTGCATCCACCCGGCGGCGCGGTGGCGCTGACCGCCATCCTCGGCGGCCCCGGCATTCACCAGATGGGCTATGACTTCGTACTGTATCCGGTGCTGCTGAACTCGGTGCTGCTGGCGGCGCTGGCCATTCTGTTCAATAACCTGGCCGGGCGACGCTACCCGCATGCGCTGGCGCCGGCGGAGGCCAAACCGGCCAATCTGCCGATCGATGCCGTTTCCATCACCCGCGCCGATCTGCACGAGGCGCTGATGGAGGGGGATCTGTTCGATATCGACGAGGACGATCTGCAGGAGATCCTGCTGCGCGCCGAGCAGTTGGCGCATCAGCGGCAAAGCAAGATCGCCTGATCAGCCCAGCGTTTTATCGGATGGCGGAAGGCGCGTAACCAAAACGCTTTTGAAAGCGTTCGCTAAAACGCGCTCTGGATTTGTAACCGCAGGCCTCTGCAATGCGGGTAATATCCCATCGGGTGGTTTGAAGCAACATCATGGCGTGATGCATACGGACGTCTATCAGCAAGTCTTCGAAGCGCGTCTGTTCGGCGGCAAGGCGCCGCCGCAACGTTGCCGGGCTCATCGCTAACGTTTTTCCCGCTGTTTCTGCCGTCCAGTTTTGTTCCGGAGCCTCAAAAATCAAGGTGCGCAGGCGCTGTGATGGGCTATCCAATGGCAAATGCGTAAAAACATGTCCCCGTTCGGCCAGCGCGGTCAAAAAGTCCAGAAGGCGGTATTGCAGGCGAATATCACTGATTTCCTGTTTTTCCACGCTTTCAATCACGTGATAAAACGTCGCCGACAGGTCTTCGTCCAGAGGCAGCGTTTTCCACGCGTCATCTTTCGGGGGAATAGGGGGTGAAGCCTGCCGGGTTCGGTGAAAGACATCCAGCAGTTCTGCCGACAGCGTCAGGAGTATCGAGCGAAAAGGCCGATCGATATCGCCCGGCGTTTTGACTAAATCTGCGCGGGTGTTGGGGGGGACCAGGAGCAGTTCGCCGGGGGTCTCCAGAGACAAATGTTGTGAAGCCGATGTGATACCGAGTTGGCCCGCCACGATCAGCAAGACCGTCGCTTCATGGAAGACGAACTGCGGCGTGTGTAGCTGACGTTTCAATGTCGGCTGGCACACCCCGCACAAGCGGCGCCTCAACACCGGAGCCCCCGACGGAGAGTGCCAGTGCAAAAGTTTCGCGCCCGGCTCGCGTCTGGTTCGCACTGATCCGAAGGAACCGGTCCGGCTCATATTCGACTCCTTTATGCGATTATTTCGCCGTTGATGCTACGTTAGGGTTCAGGCTGTAAAGGCCTGTCAGGCTCGCCTGGGCTAACACCGGCGCTTCCGCCAGGGCAGCATTCACATTAGCCCCTGTCCAAGGCCCTTGTACATCCAAACCGGGGGTAGCAAGCGCATAAACCGTGAAAATATAATGATGAACTAACGTATCGTTCCACGGTGGGCATGGGCCATCGTAACCGTAGTATTCCCCCTTCATCTGCTCGTCGGCGGCAAACCAACCGGTATAGTCATTGATGCCGTGGCGATAGGCCGAAGGGGCGTTTGGCCCGGCTTTGCCACGCGGCGTTACGCCGTCCGATTGAGAGCCCGCCGCAATTTCCACGGTACTGGCCGGAATATCCAGCAGCAGCCAGTGAAAGAAATCAACGCGCGGCAACGATGCGGGCACAACCCGACCCTCTTGATTCACATCATCACCACGGCTTGGCACGTCGGGATCATGGCAGACGATCACGAAAGACTGCGTGCCTGCAGGCACTTCACTCCAGGCCAGATGGGGGTTGCGATTTCTCGATAAAGCGACATGGTTAGCGGCATCGGGGATAGCGAAGGCGAACTCACCGGGAATGAACTCTCCTTCTTTAAAGCTTTGGCTGGTCAGTTTCATAAATGCCAATCTCCTGTTCTATTGAGCGGTATCTGCGGGTATGTGATGTCCCCATTATAAGTTTTTCAAAATAAAGTAAGGCGACAAATCCAATCAAAATAGAACCAATTACGCTCATTGTGATTGTATTTGATGGCCTTATGTCGATGGGCGACCGATACGATTGCTGTGCCGATGAGAGTGCCACGGCGAAAACGCTGGATGAGGAAGGGGGTTGGTTAATATTGGTGGGGAAGAGACTGCTGCGCGCCGAGCCGTTGACGCATCAGCGGCAACGCAAGGTGCCTGATCAGCCCAGCGTTTTGCGGTAAAACACCACCCGCTCCGTTTCGGCAAAGCCCAGCGCCGCATGCAGGCGTTGGGAATCAAGATTAGCGATGTCGGTATCCGACGCCAGCTCGCTGCACCCCTGTTGCTTCGCCCACTCCTGCACCTGCGCGATCAGGCGCGCGGCCCAGCCCTGGCGGCGGGCGCGTTCGGCGGTATAAATCCCTTCCAAAAACGCCACCGGCGACGATTCGCAGCCGTTGACGTAATCGTAGCGCAGCGCGATCTCGGCAAAGCCAACGAAAGCGCCGTCCAGCCCCCGCGCCATAAACGCGGTGTGGTGCGGCGAAGCCAATATCTCGCGCATTTCCGCGCGGTGCTCTTCCAACGGGCAGGTGGGCCACAGCGCCGAGCGCAGAGCCAGCCAGGCATCAAGGTTGTCGTGGTCGCAGTTGACGATCATGCAGGGGCCTTATCTGATGACAGAGAAGTGATGGGGAATAATATCACGTTGCATCGTCAGTGAGCGGCCGGATATGCCGGCACGTGTGATTGGCGTATCCTGGATTTATTGCCACAGAGGGCGACCACACCGTCAACGTCATCGAAAGACGGGGATCGTGCCTGATGCCGTCCGTCGCTCGCCGGCCTCTTTAAGTCTGCGCCCCAGTTCGGCGATGCGGCGTTCACCGGCTTCCAACGCGGATGCTGAGGTATGTACCGAATAGGCGCCGAGGTGCAGCGGATGCGGGTGAGGCACGGCTGAGCCGAGAACGAATACGGCATCTTCATTGCCGGATGCTTCAAGTGCAATGGGCATTTCCCCCGGTTCGAAGACCACCATTTCGCCCGCGTCGACAGGAACGCCGGTGCTGAGACGGCCTTTGGCCAGCGCGAGCCAGCCGACAGAATGATGCGCTGGCGGCCGGTAAGTCCAGCGTTCGCCTGGTTTGAGGGTGACGAGCAAGTAATTGATGCCTTTCGGCGCGGGCACCGGGCTTTGCACGCCTTCATGGTTGCCAATGATGACATGCGCCGGCCCGATTTGGCGCATGTTCTGGGCTTCGATATAACGGCTTTCCTGTTCACCGTTCTCCAGTTCGGCGGGCAAGGCCAACCAGAGCTGGAATCCCTGGATGTGCGGCGCATCCGTGGCGGACAATTCCTTGCCGTGCCACATGCCGCCGCCCGCACGCGCCCATTCCACCGCGCCATAGCCGAGCGTACCGACAGCGCCGCCGGCAGGATCTTCGTAGTGAAAAGCGCCTTCGAGCGGTACGGTCACGGTGGCTATGCCTGAATGCGGATGCAGCGGCATGTTGGCCAGCATTGCCATGGTGCGCTGATCCGCCTCGAACAGATCGAGGAATACGAAAGGTTTAATCACCTGGCCCAGGTCGGAAGGGCTCATCAGCCGGGTTATCGGGCCGTGGCCTTGGCCTCGGGTGCGTTGTGTAATACGCCGCGGGTTGGGCGCGGGTGGTGAGGTCAACGTGGTGTTCATGATTGAATCTCCAGTTTATACATCCGGCGCAAACGAATTTCGGGGTACGCGGCACAGGCATACGATTGAGCGGTATTGCATCGCCGGTGGCCAGCCCAAAAACGGGACTGGCCGCGAGCCTGTTATCGCTGTTCCGAACAGGCCCCGATTAAGCGGTCAGGCCGTCAATCTGAGCTGCAGCAGCATCGATGGCGACAGTGCGGTTTTCCGGGCTGAGTGCCAGTCCCTCTGCTCGAATGAAGGTGATGTCCGTAATGCCAAGGAAGCCGAAGAAACTGCGCAGATAGGTTTCCTGATGGTCCAGGAAGGCCAGTGGCGTGCCTTCGCCGTACAGGCCACCGCGGGTGGAAGCGACGATAACGCGTTTCCCCTTGGCGAGGCCTTCAGCGCCGTTTTCCGTATAGCGGAAAGTTCTGCCTGGTACTGCAAGTCGGTCAAGCCAGGCGCGCAGCTGAGTCGGCAACGTAAAGTTATACATAGGTGCACCGACGATAATGCCATCGGCGGCAAGGAAGTCGTCGACGAGTTTGGCGTTGCGGGCAACGGCCTGTTTGACGTGCTCGTCTTGCGGCTCCACGCCCTGGAGAGCCAAAAATTCGGCGCTCGAAAGGTGGTTAATCGGGTCGGCGGCGAGATCGGTGTGGATGATCCTGGCATCCGGCTCAGCAGCAGAAAGGTGTTTGACGATCGCCGCCGTGAGCTGGCGGCTTACCGACTGTTCGTTGAGAATGCTGGAATCGATATGAAGCAGTGTCATGGTGAAATCCTTAGGTATAAAATGGTAACCAGGGATAACAATATAACCATGCCCTAAAATGGCAGACAATAAGGCACATTAGGAGAACCCGGTATCATGAATGTGACTGATCAACCTCGAGATTTAAGACATGCCGACTGCCAAAAGATCAGTCAGGTATTGGCGCGCGTTGGTGAGAAGTGGAGTGTCCTGATCATTATGTTCTTGGCGAACGGGCCACGCCGATTCACTGAAATAAAGCGTACAATCAATGGAATATCTCAGCGGATGCTGACGTTGTGCCTGCGCAATATGGAACGAGATGGGTTGGTCAAGCGGACAGTTATTGCCGTCATGCCGCCGCATGTCGAATATGAATTGACGCCGCTCGGGTGCTCATTAACGGTGCCGGTCATCGCGCTGGGAACCTGGGCGAATGAACATATTGCCGATATTGATGCGGCCAGAACAGCATTCGATGCACAAAATAGCGAGGCCGGTCATGATGCTAATTCACGGTAGAGGCGGCAGAGGGGCATGAGATTTTTGCCCTGTTTCTGAAGTTATGGGGGCTTTAGTTTTATGGCAGTGATTATACAACGCAGTGCCGCAGAAAACGCCAAGGGGCTACGCTGTTGACGTAACCCCTTGAAAATTTGGTGGCCCCTGTTGGGTTTGAACCAACGACCAAGCGATTATGAGTCGCCTGCTCTAACCACTGAGCTAAGGGGCCAAGCCGCGAGATTATAGGGAATCATTAAGCGGCGGTCTACTGTTACCCGCCCGTATGTTGCTTTTCTGCACAGTTCTAGCCTGTTGTAATTGCTGGCGGATTTTGCGATAACCGCAGTAAATCCCTGCAATGGACTCACGACACTCATGGAACTTCTGGCGCCCAATCTGCGGGTGGTGTTTTGTGGCATCAACCCCGGCCTTTCTTCCGCCCATCAGGGCTACCCTTTCGCCAACGGCAGCAACCGCTTCTGGAAGGTGATCCATCAGGCCGGCTTTACCGAGAGCCAGCTGGCGCCGGAGCAGTGGCAGCAGTTGAAGGATAACGGCTGCGGCATTACCGCGCTGGTGGCGCGCCCGACGGTGGCGGCCAGCGAGCTGTCGCGCGACGAGTTGCGCAGCGGCGGCGAGGCGCTGCAAGAGAAGATCCTGCGCTACCAGCCGCGCGCGTTGGCGATTTTGGGCAAGCAGGCGTTCACCACCGCCTTCGGGGTGAAAAACGCGCCCTGGGGCAAGCAGACGATGGTGCTGGGGCAAACCGAGGTGTGGGTATTGCCCAACCCCAGCGGATTGAACCGCGCCACGCTGGAGCAGCTGACCGCCAGCTATCGCGAGCTGTTCCTGGCGCTGCAATGACATATGGGAGTTGCGATGACATCGATGATGAAAGGTTGTGTGATGGCGCTGTTATTGGTGACCGGCACTGCACAGGCGGGGCATTCGCCACAGGAGGCGCGCAACAAGCAGAACGTGCTGGAGTTTTATCGGCAGGGGCTGAACAACAAGGATTTTGCGGCGGCGCGGCCGTTTTTGGGCGAGCAGTACAAGCAGCATAACCCCAACGCTAAAGACGGCGTGGCGGGCTTTCGTCAATTTGTCGAGCTGCTGAAAACGCGTTACCCCAATTCGCACAGTGAGGTGAAACAGGCGTTTGTCGACGGCGACTTCGTGATTTTGCATGTGGAAGTCAGCGGGCGCGAGGCCGGCAAGACCGCGGCGATCGTCGATATCTTCCGTCTCGACAGCGCCGGGAAGATCGTCGAGCATTGGGATGTAACGCAGCCGGTGCCGGAGAAGACCGCCAGCGGCAACAGCATGTTCTGAGGCATAAAAAAACCCCGGCAAGCCGGGGTTTTTGCTTTTGGTGCGGCAGCCGGACTTAATCGTCCAGGAAGCTGCGCAGCACTTCGGAACGGCTCGGGTGACGCAGCTTGCGCAGCGCCTTGGCTTCGATCTGACGAATACGCTCACGGGTAACGTCAAACTGCTTGCCTACCTCTTCCAGCGTGTGGTCGGTGTTCATGTCGATACCGAAACGCATGCGCAGCACTTTCGCTTCGCGCGCGGTCAGGCCGGCCAGCACATCGTGGGTAGCGGAACGCAGGCTCTCTGAGGTCGCGGAATCCAGCGGCAGCTCGAGGGTGGTATCCTCGATGAAGTCGCCCAGATGCGAATCTTCGTCGTCGCCGATCGGCGTTTCCATCGAGATTGGCTCTTTGGCGATCTTCAGCACCTTGCGGATCTTGTCTTCCGGCATCAGCATGCGCTCGGCCAGCTCTTCCGGCGTCGGCTCGCGGCCCATCTCTTGCAGCATCTGGCGCGAAATACGGTTGAGCTTGTTGATGGTCTCAATCATATGCACCGGAATACGGATGGTGCGCGCCTGATCGGCGATGGAGCGGGTGATAGCCTGACGGATCCACCAGGTGGCGTACGTCGAGAACTTGTAGCCGCGGCGATATTCGAACTTGTCTACCGCTTTCATCAGGCCGATGTTGCCTTCCTGGATCAGATCCAGGAACTGCAGGCCGCGGTTGGTGTATTTCTTGGCGATGGAAATAACCAGACGCAGGTTGGCCTCAACCATCTCTTTCTTCGCGCGGCGGGCTTTCGCTTCACCGATCGACATGCGACGGTTGATGTCTTTGACCTGCTCGATGGTCAGGCCGGTTTCTTCTTCGATCTGACGCAGTTTCTGCAGGCTGCGCTGCACGTCTTCGGCAACGTCTTTCAGCTTTTCCGACCATGGCTTGGCCATCGCCACTGCGGCTTCGAACCAGGAATCGCTGGTTTCGTTGCCGGCGAACAGGGTGACGAAGTTTTTCTTCGGCATTTTGCACTGTTCAACGCACAGCTTCATGATGATGCGTTCCTGGGTGCGAACGCGGTCCATCATAGTGCGCATGCTGTTGACCAGGAAGTCGAACTGTTTCGGCACCAGGCGGAACTGCTTGAACACTTCAGACAGCTTCAGGATCTCGTCCGCTGCGCTGGCGTGGCTGCGGCCGTTCTTTTTGATCACCAGACGCGTCGCTTCATACTGATCGCGCAGCTCGGCGAACTTCTGACGCGCCAGCTCAGGATCGATGCTGTTGTCGTCTTCGGTGTCGTCGTCTTCGGCGTCCTCATCTTCTTCGTCGTCGTCTTGCTCTTCGCTCGACAGTTCAGAACCGATGTGGGTCGCGGTAGGGGCGATGTCCTCTTCCGCGTTAGGATCGACGAAGCCGGTGATCAGATCGGACAGGCGCGCTTCGCCCGCTTCGACGCGATCGTACTGCTCAAGCAGGTAGGTGATGGCTTCCGGGTATTCGGCAACCGAGCACTGCACCTGGTTGATGCCGTCTTCGATGCGCTTGGCGATGTCGATTTCGCCTTCGCGCGTCAGCAGTTCGACGGTACCCATTTCGCGCATGTACATGCGCACCGGGTCGGTGGTGCGGCCGATTTCGGATTCCACGCTGGACAGAACCTGTGCGGCGGCTTCTTCCGCATCTTCGTCCGTGCTGTTCGAGTTTTCGGCGAGCAGCAGGTCATCGGCGTCCGGTGCTTCTTCCATCACCTGGATGCCCATGTCGTTAATCATCTGGATGATGTCTTCGATCTGATCGGAGTCGACGATATCTTCCGGCAGATGGTCATTGACCTCAGCATAGGTCAGATAGCCTTGCTCCTTACCACGGGTGACAAGTAGCTTCAGCTGTGACTGCGGGTTTTGCTCCATAAGACGGTATCCACACTTCAGAGTATTTAGGTTGGTGTCGGTCGGCGAAACCGCCAACAATAGCATTTGGGGCGTTTTCGTTATCGCCGCGGCCCACTATGGCGGCACTGTGCAGGGCTCTGCCCTCGCAATTATCGGCACTTAAGCCGTTTGGTATTCAGTTTTTCTTCGCTAAAACCTGGTTGAGAGAACGGACTTCCTCACGTTCCTCCGGGCTCAGGCCGCGCGTTCTGGCCTGGGCGATCAGCGTTTCCAGCCGTTGCTCGAGCACCGAGTCGTACAGGCTGGCCAACGTATCCAAAAAGGTCTGTTCGACCATGTCCTCAACGATCATATGGTTCCATGTCGCCAAGGTTTCAAGCTGCTGGCTGAATTTGTTGTCGCGATACAGCTCCAGCAATTGCCCGGTCGTCAGGCCCGGCTGCGCCAAACAGGTCTGCACCAGTTCGACGAACAGCGGCAATCCCGCCTGTTTGGTCTGCTCCAACCCTTCCAGCGAAGGGATAAGTGTAGCCAACTGCGGATTTTGCACCAGTAACCCTATCAGTATACGCATGGTTGTGCGTTTTAGCTGGGGCGCCTGATAAGGATTCGCATTTTCCGCCTGCTTGGGCATCAGCTTGTCGAGCTGGCTGTCGTCCAGCAGCCCCAGCTTGTTGCCGAGCTCCTGACGCAGGTACAAGCGCAACGTTTCGCCCGGCACCTGAGTAATCAGCGGCAGCGCCAGCGTGCTCAGCTTGGCGCGCCCGTCCGGGCTGCTCAAATCCACCTGCGGCAGCAGGCTTTCGAACAGGAAAGTGGACAGCGGCTGCGCCTGCTCCATTCGCTGTTCGAAGGCTTCTTTGCCTTCTTTGCGCACCAGGGTGTCCGGGTCTTCACCGTCGGGCAAAAACATGAACCGCAGCTGGCGCCCATCGTTCAGGTACGGCAGCGCGGTTTCCAGCGCCCGCCAAGCCGCTTCGCGGCCGGCGCGGTCGCCGTCGTAGCAGCAAACGACGTTGTCGGTAGCGCGGAACAGCAGCTGAATGTGTTCAGCCGTCGTCGAGGTCCCGAGCGAGGCGACGGCATAATCGATGCCGAATTGCGCCAACGCCACCACGTCCATATACCCTTCCACCACCAGCAGCCGCTGGAGGGTAGGGTGGTTCTGCTGTGCTTCATACAGGCCGTACAGCTGGCGGCCCTTATGGAAAACTTCGGTTTCCGGCGAGTTCAGGTACTTCGGCATACCGTCGCCCAGCACGCGGCCGCCGAAGGCGATCACGCGCCCGCGCTTGTCGCGGATGGGGAACATCACCCGTTCGCGGAAGCGGTCGTACGAACGCCCCTGATCGTTAGTCACCAGCATGCCGGCATCGTTCAATGCGCGGCGCGAGTCGGCATCGCGGCCGAAACGCTTCAGGGCGTTGTCCCATCCCGCCGGCGCGAAGCCGATGGCGAAATGGCGAATAACGTCGTCACTTAATCCGCGCTGCTGCAAATAGCTGCGCGCCGGTGCCCCGGAGGACTGCTGCAGTGACTGTTGATAGAACGCGCTGAGCTGCTCCATCAGTTGGTACAGGCTCTGGCGCTGATGGCGTTCGATCTGGGTCGGCCCGGTGCCCGCTTCGTAAGGCACTTCCAGCCCGTGCATGGTCGCCAGCTCTTCGATGGTTTCGACAAACTCGAGTCGGTCGTAATTCATCAAAAAGTCGACGGCGTTGCCGTGCGCACCACACCCAAAACAGTGATAAAACTGCTTTTCGCCATTAACGGTAAAGGAAGGCGTCTTTTCGTGGTGGAACGGACAGCACGCGTGGTAGTTCTTGCCTTGCTTCTTGAGCTTCACGCGGGCGTCGATCAAATCGACGATGTCGGTGCGAGCCAGCAAGTCATTGATAAATACGCGCGGAATTCGTCCAGCCATAAGCCCTTACTTCATTAGCCTATAAACGAGAACAAGCCGCGCATTCCTTTCGGAAAGCACGGCCTTCGTATGCAACTACTCGGTCTGCGCGATTTTGAAAATCAGAAATTCACGCGGTGGGGTTGCCCCCGAAGAATTAATACAGACGAGTGCGGCGTGCGTTTTCGCGAGCCAGTTTCTTCGCGTGACGTTTCACAGCAGAAGCTTTAGCGCGTTTACGTTCGGTAGTTGGTTTTTCATAAAACTCACGACGACGAACTTCAGCTAAAACACCCGCTTTTTCGCAAGAGCGTTTGAAACGACGCAGAGCAACGTCAAATGGCTCGTTTTCACGTACTTTAATTACCGGCATGTGCCTCTCACCTCAATAAAATTCGGTTTGCTGCTGGCCAAGCGCCAGCCTTTTCAAAATGGTGCGGAATTTTACTCCAATGGATGCTGCTTTGTAAAGCATCACAGCAAATTGAAACCCGCGTCGCTCTGCCGCAACGTGCGCAATTTTGCACCGGGCGCTGATTATAGACTAATCAGAAAAAAATGCTCGTATTTAATCGCTCGGGCATTTTCTGGATGAATCATCGACATAGGCGCAAGCCGGTGACAAGATGCGCCGCATCGGCGGTAAATGCGGCGGAATGTGGTAGACTGGCGGCCGCACGTGAATGATGGGAAATGTAATGCGAGTACTGGGTATAGAAACGTCCTGCGATGAAACCGGAATTGCAGTGTATGACGATCAAACCGGTTTGTTGGCCAACCAATTATACAGCCAGGTGAAGCTGCACGCCGACTACGGCGGCGTGGTGCCGGAACTGGCCTCCCGCGATCACGTGCGCAAAACCGTGCCGCTGATTCAGGCGGCGCTGAAAGAGGCCAACCTGACTCCGGCCGATATCGACGGCGTGGCTTATACCGCCGGGCCGGGCCTGGTAGGCGCGCTGCTGGTCGGCGCTACCGTCGGGCGTGCGCTGGCGTTCGCCTGGAACGTGCCGGCGGTGCCGGTACACCACATGGAAGGCCACTTGCTGGCGCCGATGCTGGAAGATAACCCGCCGGCGTTCCCGTTCGTCGCGCTGCTGGTCTCCGGTGGCCACACTCAGCTGATCAGCGTCACCGGCATCGGTGAGTATGCACTGCTGGGCGAGTCGATCGACGATGCCGCCGGCGAAGCGTTCGACAAAACCGCCAAGCTGCTCGGCCTGGATTATCCCGGCGGGCCGATGCTGTCGAAGATGGCGCAGCAGGGCACGGCGGGGCGTTTCACCTTCCCGCGGCCGATGACCGATCGTCCGGGGCTGGACTTCAGCTTCTCCGGGCTGAAAACCTTCGCCGCCAACACCATTCGCTCCAACGGCAACGACGATCAGACGCGTGCCGACATCGCCCGCGCCTTCGAGGATGCGGTGGTGGACACGCTGGCAATCAAGTGCAAACGCGCGCTGGAGCAGACCGGTTTCAAACGCCTGGTGATGGCCGGCGGCGTGAGCGCCAACCGCACATTGCGCGCCAAGCTGGCGGAGATGATGCATAAACGCGGCGGTGAGGTGTTCTATGCCCGCCCGGAGTTTTGCACCGACAACGGCGCGATGATCGCCTATGCCGGCATGGTGCGGCTGAAGAGCGGCGCCAACCCGGAGCTGAGCGTTTCGGTGCGGCCGCGCTGGCCGCTGGCGGAACTGCCTGCGGTATAAAGCAAAGGGCCGGATAATCCGGCCCTTCTGTTATTCGTCTTTCGGCTGGTCGCCGTTATCCTCATCCGCCTGGTTTTTCTTCTTGCGGAACTTGCCCCAAATCTTGCCTTCCTGGCCGCGCCACAGGCGCTGGATATTGTCGTGATGCCGCATCAGGATCAGGCAGGAGAGCATCGCTACCGGGAAGGTGAACTGCGGTTTGAACCACCAGACGTAGAACGGGGCGATCAGCGCGCTGACGATGGCGCCGAGCGAAGAGTAGCCGCTGAGCAGCACCGTCAACAGCCAGGTGCCGGTCATCAGGCCGGTCAGATCCCAGCCAATAGGCGCGATGGCGCCAAACGCCGTCGCCACGCCTTTACCGCCGCGGAAGTGGAAGAACACCGGGTAGATGTGCCCCAGACAGGCGGCGATCGCCGTCAGGCCCAGGTACAGCGGCGGCACATCGAGTTTGTAGGCCAGCCAGACCGGCAACATCCCTTTCAGAATATCGAACACCAGCACCGCCGCCGCCGCCAGCCGGCCGCCGATGCGCAGGACGTTGGTCGCCCCGGGATTTCCTGAGCCATGCTCACGCGGGTCCGGCAGCCTGGCGATCCGGCAAACCAGGATCGCGCTCGAAATCGAGCCGCACAGATACGCGAAGATAATCATGCCAAGCGCGGTAGCACTCATAACGCGGTTCCGTTTAATAATGGTCGTTTTACTCGCAACATCTATGGATAATACGCACATTCCGCTGGAAGTGGTATCCGGCAAGGCCAAAAACAGAGAATGACGTGATGGATATCGTATTTATTGAAGAGCTTACCGTAATTACCACCATTGGCGTTTATGAGTGGGAACAGGGCATTCGTCAGAAGCTGGTGTTCGATATCGAAATGGGCTGGGATAACCGGCCGGCCGCCGCCAGCGACGACGTAACTGACTGTCTGAGCTATGCCGACGTCAGCGATGCCGTGATCCAACACGTGGAGTCGAACCGCTTCGCCCTGGTGGAACGCGTGGCGGAGGAAATATCTGAAATTTTGCTTCAGCGCTTCAATTCCCCGTGGGTCCGTATTAAGGTCAGCAAACCGGGCGCTGTAGCACATGCCAATCGGGTCGGCGTGATCATTGAGCGCGGCACTCGTCCCGCATGATTTTATGTCATCTGCTTGCAACGAAAGACCGTTAAGCTGGTCTTAATCCTGAGAATTGTTTTAGCGGCATTGTCTTTAAGCACTGCCGCTTTTTTATGTGATAGCCGTTATTTTATAGGGTGAGCGAAGCACATGGCTGACATGCATTCACTGTTTATTGCGTTTGTTCTTGGGGTTGTCGAGGGGTTAACCGAATTTCTGCCGGTGTCTTCCACCGGGCATATGATTATCGTTGGCGAGTGGCTGGGCTTTACCGGCGACAAAGCCAAAACCTTTGAAGTCATCATCCAGCTGGGGTCGATCCTGGCCGTCGTCGTGATGTTCTGGCGCCGGCTGTTCGGCCTGATCGGCATCCATTTCGGCGGAAAGCCGGTGGAGCACGAGGGCAAAACCAGCGGTCAGCTGAAGTTGGGGCACATCCTGCTGGCGATGATCCCGGCGGTGGTGCTGGGCCTGGCCTTCCATGATTTCATCAAGTCGCTGTTCGCGCCGAAAAACGTGATGTACGCGTTGGTGGTCGGCGGCCTGCTGTTGCTGGCGGCGGAATGGCTGAAGCCGAAGAAACCGAGCGCGGAAGGGCTGGATGACATCACCTACCGCCAGGCGTTCATGATCGGCTGCTTCCAGTGCCTGGCGCTGTGGCCAGGCTTCTCCCGTTCGGGTTCCACCATCGCCGGCGGCATGCTGGTGGGCGTGAACCGCTATGCGGCGTCCGAGTTTTCCTTCATTTTGGCGGTGCCGATGATGATTGGCGCCAGCGGCCTGGATCTGTACAAGAGCCTGCACTTCCTGACCTGGGGCGATCTGCCGATGTTCGCCGTCGGTTTCGTTACTGCCTTCGTGGTGGCGCTGATTGCGATCAAGACCTTCCTGTCGCTGATCAAACGCATCTCGTTCGTGCCGTTCGCCATCTACCGCTTTATCGTGGCGGCCGTGGTTTACATGGTGTTCCTGTAAACCCGATACCAAGAAAAAACCCCGCTCTGCGGGGTTTTTTTATGCCTGATCGTTGAGGATAGTTTGGGTGAGCTTCCACTCGGCCAGCGCCTGCTGGCGGCGGCGTTTGAGCTCGTCGCGGATCGCGGTGCCCTGCAGCCCGCTGGCTACCACCTCTTTAATCGATACCGCGTTCGCCACCTGATACGCCTGGCGCAGATAGTCGCCCTGCGGATAGGGATTCTTCTCAACGCCGGTGCGTCCGCGCGCGTCCGCTTCGCTGGTCAGGATCATCTGCTCCAGCCTCTGGGGCTTGCGCCAGACGTCGATGGCGTCGAACAGCTTCAATAGGGTCTCCGGCCGCAGCTTGTTCACGGTGTGGATCAGATCATGGTACTCGGCCACCAGCTTGCTCAGATCGCGCACCGGGTTAGGCACCCGCAGCCGCTGGCACAGCGCCTCGACCAGCTGTACGCCCGCCGGGCCGTGGCCGTGGTGATGCGGCCAGAACTCTTTTGGCGTCAACCCTTTGCCGAGGTCATGGCACAGGGTGGCGAAGCGCACGTCCACCTCCGGCGTGAGGCGGGCGGCAATCGCCAGCGCCATCAGCGTGTGCACGCCGGTGTCGATCTCCGGGTGCCACTTGGCGGGGGCCGGCACGCCGAACAGCGCGTCGATTTCCGGGAACAGCACCGCCAGCGCATCGCAATCGCGCAGCACCTGAAAATAGACCTGCGGGCTCTGGCTTTGCAGCGCCTTTTCGGTTTCCTTCCAGACGCGTTCGGCGGTCAGCGCAGCCAGTTCACCGCCGTGCGCCATTTGGCGCATCAGGGCCAGCGTTTCGTCGGCGATGCGAAAACCCAGGTGGGCGAAGCGGGCATTGAAACGCGCCACGCGCAGTACTCGCAGCGGATCTTCGCCGAACGCGTCGGAAACGTGGCGCAGCACGCGCGCCTGCAGATCGGCCACGCCGCCGTAAGGGTCAATCAGCTCCCCTTCGGCGGAACGGGCGATGGCGTTGATGGTCAGATCGCGCCGCAGCAGATCTTCCTCCAGCGTGACGTCCGGCGCGGCATAGCAGGTAAAACCGGTGTACCCTTGGCCGGATTTGCGCTCGGTGCGCGCCAGCGCGTATTCCTCATGAGAATCGGGGTTGAGGAACACCGGGAAATCTTTGCCGACCTGTTGGTAACCCAATGCCAGCAGCTCTGCCGGCGTGGCGCCCACTACCACCCAATCATGATCGACCACCGGAATATTGAGCAGGCTGTCGCGAACGGCGCCGCCGACCAGATAAATCTGCACTGTTGACTCCTGAATATCGTGTAAGGCTCTGTCTATCAGATTACATGAATTGACCGCGGGATGTCGGCACCAATGAAAAGGGCGCCCGCAGGCGCCCATACTCAAACTGAACGATACTGAGATCAGTTCATCCAGCGATTGTTGTTCTTGCGGCGCGGGATCAGGTGCGGCAACAGCAGACCCAACAGCAAACCGACGCCGGCAACGCCGCCGCCGTACATGAACCACTGCAGAATAATGGTGCGCTGTTTATCGTCGAGCTGCAGGTTAACGGCGTTGACCTTCTTCTGCGCCACCACCAGCTGGTTTTTCAGATCCTGGTTTTCCTTCTGCAGGCTGCTGATGGTGCTGTCGCTGCCCGCGACTTTTTCCTGCATTTCCGAGGTGCGCTGGTTCCAGGTGTTATCGATGTTGGCCAGTTTGTCGGTCAGGGTTTTCACCTGCTGTTCCAGCTCGGGCACGCGGGTGCGCAGGCTTGGCGTCTGGCTGAGCTGATCGAGCGGGATCCAGGTGGTGCGGCCTTTGGGATCGCGGATCTGGCCGTAATTGGTGCTGTCGTTGACGCTCAGCAGGGTCACTTCTTCACCGGCGTTCAGAGTGCCGACAATACGGTACTGATTACCTGGGCCGCTATGGACATAAGTGCTTAACTCATCGGAGATATAGCGTTTATCTTCGGCATGTGCGGCCCAAGTGATGCTGAAGCTCAGCGCGGCAAGGAAAATCAGGCGTAATTTCTGCATTAGTTCATCGTTTCTGGGTGAATTTATGGAACGATAGTAGAGGGTTCAGTCTGACGACGCAACGCCAAAACCGGAATGAGAACTATCTTACTGTGGCTGATTCTGTGAGTTGCGCAGCGTTTTATAACGTAACAGGTTTTTTCTACAGTTAGCAGGGTTAAGGCGCCGGGAATCGCGGTAAGATAACGGCAACTGTGCGTCAGTGGGCAGCATACGGCGGGCCGAGCGCGCCGAGCTGAAACCGACGTGAATGCGTAACTTATTGGTGTTAAAGAATTATGACCGTTGAAATTGAACTGAAATTCATCGCCGCGCCGCAAGCGGTGGCCGCACTGCCACACTGGCTCGCCGCCTGGCCGCATCAGCATTCCGCGCCGCAAAAACTGACCAACATTTACTTCGAAACGGCCGACAATTTCCTGCGCCGTCACGACATGGGGCTGCGCATTCGCGGTTTCGACGATCGCTATGAGATGACCATCAAAACCGCAGGTAAAGTGGTGGCCGGCCTGCACCAGCGCCCGGAATACAATGTCGCCATCGCCGAACCGCAGCTGGCGCTGGCGCAGTTTCCTGCCGACATCTGGCCGCAGGATTGCGATATCGCGGCGCTGCAGCAGGCGTTGCAACCGCTGTTCCGTACCGATTTTGTGCGTGAGAAGTGGGTGGTTACTTACGGCCAAAGTGAGATAGAGATTGGCCTGGATCAGGGTGAGGTGCGCGCCGGTGATCTCAGCGAAGCCCTGAGCGAGATAGAACTGGAGTTGCTGAAAGGCAACACCGCCGATCTGCTGGCATTGGCCGGTGAGCTGGCGGCGCACGATGGGCTGCGTCAGGGCAGCCTGAGCAAGGCGGCGCGCGGTTACCACCTGGCGCAGGGCAATCCGCCGCGCGAGGTGCGCTCGCTGCAGGTGCTGAAGCCGGCGGCGAAGGCGACCGTGGAGCAGGGGATGATCGCCGCCTTCGAACTGGCGCTGAACCACTGGCAGTACCATGAAGAGCTGTGGCTGCGCGGCGACGCGCAGGCGCGCGGGGCGGTCATCGAAGCGGTCGGCACGATCCGCCAGGCGCTGGTGATCTTCGGCGGCCTGGTGCCGCGCAAGGCCAGCGCCGATCTGCGCGCCCGTCTGACCGAACTCGAACCATTGTTGGCGGATAAAGCCGCGCAACCAGAGACCCTGTGCTACAGCACAGCTTACCTGCAATGTAAGTTGGCGCTCACATCTTGGCTGGTGAGCGGCGCCTGGAGGCCGTTTATCGATGCCAAAGGGCAGACCAAGCTGGACGGTTCTTTCAAACGCTTTAGCGACATCATGCTGGGGCGCAGCGGCGCGGAGCTGAAAGAAGCCTTCAGCCGTACGCTGAACGAAGATGAATATCAGGAACAATTGCCGCGCCTGACGCGTCAGATTTCGGCGCTGATCCTGCTGTCGGGCGCTTACCCCGACGAGCAGACCGGGCCTTATATCGACGCCTGGCGCGAGTTGCAGGCGGCGCTGAGCGAGCGCCGCCAGGGCTGGTATGAAGCCAGCCGCAAACAGGCCTTATCGCATGCGCCATTCTGGTTAAACGGCGCGCTTCGTTAATCCAGTCGGCCCGCCAGCCGTGGGCCGCAGAACGGGTCATACACTATGTCGCCACTTTCAGCCGCGTTACAGGCTCAGGCACAGCAGGTTGTGCAGCGTTTTCAGGAAGTTCACGGCGCGGACAGCGCCTTTAGCGAGCAGGAGCAGTGGGTGCTGGCGTCGAGCGACTTCGTCAGCGACGCGCTGCTCGCCCAGCCGGCCTGGCTCGCGACGCTGCGCGAGCAGCCGCCGGCGCCCGGCGAGTGGCAACACTATGCCGCCTGGCTGCAGGACGAGCTGGAAGAGGTGCGTGACGAAGCGCAGTTGATGCGCACGCTGCGCCTGTTTCGCCGCGAGACGCTGGTGCGTATCGCCTGGGCGCAGGCGCAGGGGCTGTGTTCGACCGAAGAAACGCTGCTGCAGCTGAGCGGGCTGGCGGAGACGCTGATCGTCAGCGCCCGCGACTGGCTGTACCAAACCTGCTGCCGCGAGTGGGGCACGCCGTGCAACGCCGCCGGCGAACCGCAGCCGCTGCTGATCCTCGGCATGGGCAAGCTGGGCGGCGGCGAGCTGAATTTCTCGTCGGACATCGATCTGATCTTCGCCTACCCGGAAAACGGCCAGACCCAGGGCGGAAGGCGCGAGTTGGACAATGCCCAGTTCTTCACCCGCCTCGGCCAGCGGCTGATCAAGGCGCTGGATCAACAGACCATCGACGGCTTCGTCTATCGCGTCGACATGCGGCTGCGACCGTTCGGCGACAGCGGCCCGTTGGTGATGAGCTTCGCGGCGCTGGAAGATTATTATCAGGAGCAGGGGCGCGACTGGGAGCGCTATGCGATGGTGAAGGCGCGCCTGATGGGCGGGGCGGAAGACGCCTACAGCCAGGAGCTGCGCAAAACCTTGCGGCCGTTCGTGTTCCGCCGCTATATCGATTTCAGCGTCATCCAGTCGCTGCGCAACATGAAGGGCATGATCGCCCGTGAAGTACGGCGGCGCGGTCTGAAGGACAACATCAAGCTGGGCGCCGGCGGCATTCGCGAAATCGAATTCATCACCCAGGTATTCCAGCTGATCCGCGGCGGCCGCGAGCCGGCGCTGCAGGGGCGTTCGCTGCTGCCGACGCTGCAGGCGGTGGGTGAGCTGGGGCTGCTGGAGGCCGAGCAGGTGCGGGCGCTGAGCGCCGCCTACCTGTTCCTGCGGCGGTTGGAGAACTTGCTGCAGGCGATCGGCGATCAGCAAACCCAGACGCTGCCGCAGGAGGCACTCGATCAGGCGCGGTTGGCCTACGGCATGGGATTGGCGGATTGGCCGGCGCTGATGGCGGCGCTGGACGCGCACATGCAGGCGGTGCGCGCGGTGTTCGACGACCTGATCGGCGACGATAG
Source organism: Serratia sp. NGAS9 (assembly GCF_009905295.1). Classification (NCBI taxonomy): domain Bacteria; kingdom Pseudomonadati; phylum Pseudomonadota; class Gammaproteobacteria; order Enterobacterales; family Yersiniaceae; genus Serratia; species Serratia sp. NGAS9. Next base: position 4,464,742 of record NZ_CP047605.1, on the reverse strand, counting down.
CCCGGATGTCGGCGAAGATCCCGATTACCAGCACTACCACAGCCTGTGGCAGGACGCGCTGGAGGAGAACGAGCTGGCGCCGCTGACGCCGCACCTCGATGAAGAGGGGCGCCGACAGATGCTGCGCACCATCGCCGATTTTCGTCACGACGTCGACAAGCGCACCATCGGCCCGCGCGGCCGCGACGTGCTCGATCAGCTGATGCCGCGCCTGCTGGCGGAGGTGTGCCCGCGCCAGGACGCGCCGACCGCGCTGGTGCGGCTGGCGCAGCTGCTGCTGAGCATCGTCACCCGCACCACCTACCTCGAGCTGCTGGTGGAGTATCACGCGGCGCTTAGCCATCTGATCCGCCTGTGCGCCGCGTCGCCGATGGTCGCCAACCAGCTGTCGCGTTACCCGCTGTTGCTGGACGAGCTGCTGGATCCGGCCACGCTGTATCAGCCGGTAGCGCTGGACGCCTACCGCAGCGAGCTGCGCCAGTATCTGCTGCGGGTGCCGGAAGACGACGAAGAGCAAAAGCTGGAGGCGCTGCGTCAGTTCAAACAGGCGCAGCAGCTGCGCATCGCCGCGGCGGATATCGCCGGCGCGCTGCCGGTGATGAAAGTCAGCGATCACCTGACTTATCTGGCGGAGGCGATCATCGACGCGGTGGTGCAACAGGCCTGGAGCGACATGGTGGCGCGCTACGGCCAGCCGACCCATCTGCAGGAACGCGAAGGGCGCGGCTTTGCGGTGATCGGCTACGGCAAGCTGGGCGGCTGGGAGCTGGGGTACAGTTCCGACCTCGATCTGGTGTTCTTGTTGGATTGCCCGCCGGAAGTGATGACCGACGGCGATCGCTGCATCGACGGCCGTCAGTTCTACCTGCGGCTGGCGCAGCGGGTGATGCATCTGTTCAGCACCCGCACCTCCTCCGGCATTCTGTATGAAGTTGACGCGCGTCTGCGGCCTTCCGGTGCGGCGGGGATGCTGGTCAGCACCGTCGAAGCGTTCGCCGACTACCAGCAAAACGAAGCCTGGACCTGGGAGCATCAGGCCCTGGTGCGTGCGCGCATCGTGCATGGCGATCCGGCGCTGCATCAGCAGTTTGACGCAATCCGGCGCGAGATCCTGTGCAAAACGCGCGATGCGCAGACCCTGAAGCGCGAAGTGCGCGAGATGCGCGAAAAGATGCGCAACCATCTCGGCAGCAAGCAGCGCGATCTGTTTGATATCAAAACCGATGAGGGCGGCATAACCGACATCGAATTTATCGCCCAATATCTGGTCTTACGCTATGCGCCGGGTGAACCGCGCCTGACGCGTTGGTCGGACAACGTGCGCATCTTCGAGCTGATGGCCAATTACGACATCATGCCGGAAGAGGAAGCGCGCGCGCTGACCCAGGCCTATGTCACCATGCGCGACGAGATCCACCACCTGGCGCTGCAGGAACATTCCGGCAAGGTCGGCAGCGGGCTGTTTGCCGCCGAGCGCGAACAGGTACGCGCCAGCTGGGCCAAATGGCTGGATTAATACCTTTTTGCGGGTATTCCGGCGGTCTGTGGTAATATCTGCGCCACTAAAATTTTGTTCTTTTTTGGAGTTATCGGATGAAAGTTACGCTGCCTGATTTTCGCCGCGCCGGTGTGCTGGTGGTCGGTGACGTCATGTTGGATCGCTATTGGTATGGGCCGACCAGCCGCATTTCACCGGAAGCCCCGGTGCCGGTGGTCAAGGTCGATACCATCGAAGAGCGTCCCGGCGGCGCGGCTAACGTGGCGATGAACATCGCTTCGCTGGGCGCCACTTCCCGTCTGGTGGGCCTGACCGGCATCGACGATGCGGCGCGGGCGCTGAGCGCCAAGCTGAATGAAGTCAACGTGCGCTGCGACTTCGTCTCGGTGCCGACCCATCCGACCATCACCAAGCTACGCGTGCTGTCCCGCAACCAGCAACTGATCCGTCTCGACTTCGAAGAAGGCTTCTCCAACGTTGATCCACAGCCGATGCTGGAGCGTATTCAGCAGGCGCTGCCGCAGATCGGCGCGCTGGTGCTGTCCGATTACGCCAAGGGCGCGCTCAGCCAGGTGCAGGGCATGATCCAACTGGCGCGCGCCGCCAAGGTGCCGGTGCTGATCGATCCGAAAGGATCTGATTTCGAGCGCTATCGCGGCGCGACGCTGCTGACGCCGAACCTGTCCGAGTTCGAAGCGGTGGTGGGCCACTGCAAGGATGAAGCGGAACTGGTGGAACGCGGTATGAAGCTGGTGGCGGATTTCGAGCTGTCGGCGCTGCTGGTTACCCGTTCAGAACACGGCATGACGCTGTTGCAGCCGGGCGTTGAACCGCTGCACTTGCCGACCCAGGCACAGGAAGTGTTTGATGTGACCGGCGCCGGCGACACCGTGATCGGCGTGCTGGCCGCCTCGCTGGCCGCCGGTAACTCGCTGGAAGAGTCCTGTTTCCTGGCCAACGCCGCCGCCGGCGTGGTGGTGGGCAAGCTCGGTACCTCCACCGTGTCGCCGATCGAGCTGGAAAACGCGGTGCGCGGCCGCGCCGAGACCGGTTTTGGCGTGATGACCGAAGCGCAGTTGAAGCATGCCGTCGCGCAGGCGCGTCAGCGCGGCGAAAAAGTGGTGATGACCAACGGCATCTTCGACATTTTGCATGCCGGCCACGTCTCTTATCTGGCCAACGCCCGCAAGCTGGGCGATCGCCTGATCGTGGCGGTGAACAGCGATGCGTCGACCAAGCGCCTGAAAGGGGAAACACGCCCGGTCAACGCGCTGGAGAACCGCATGATTGTACTGGGCGCGCTGGAAGCGGTGGATTGGGTAGTGCCGTTCGAAGAGGACACGCCGCAGCGCTTGATCGCCGACATTCTGCCGGATCTGCTGGTGAAAGGCGGCGATTACAAACCGGAAGAGATTGCCGGCAGTGCGGAAGTGTGGGCCAACGGCGGCGATGTCAAAGTGTTGAACTTTGAAGACGGCCTGTCGACCACCAACATCATCAAAGCGATTAAAGACGGGCGCGGCTAACGCCGGGTAATCTAAAGAACAAGGGCGCGCGGTTCATACAGGTGCGCGCCCTTCGCGGGAATTATTCGTCTTCCTGCTTGGCTGCCGGCGCCGCGCTCAGTTTGCTTTCCAGCTCGGCCATGCGCTGTTCCAACAGCGCCAGCTTCTCGCGGGTGCGCAACAGCACCTGAGTCTGCACGTCGAACTCTTCGCGGTTAACCAAATCCAGGCGGGTCAACTGCGATTGCAGGACCTGACGGATTTTTTTCTCAACGTCTTCCCCGAATTCACGAACGCCTTTAGGCATGGACTCATGAACCTGGCGTGCGATTTGTTCGATTTTTTTCGGGTCAATCATGGCGTATCCCTTTCAGAGTTTAATAGCTGCCGCTTAGTGTAATGCGAGTTGCCCGCCGGATAAACACCATTAAGCGCATTCGCCGCGCGTGGCCGAATTGTGCTTTTGCCAATTGCCCTGTCTATCCATTAGCGTTATAGTCATCTTGCTTATTCTCAGGGCGGGGTGAAAGTCCCCACCGGCGGTAAATCACCTTCTACGGTGAAAGCCCGCGAGCGCTCAGCCAGCCTGTAAAGGCCGGTTAGAGGTCAGCAGATCCGGTGTAATTCCGGGGCCGACGGTTATAGTCCGGATGGGAGAGAGTAACGGTATCTGCCGGGCATGCGCCCGCTTGCGTTATTTTTTTAGCTATTGTTAGCTACTCCTCAAGATCGCCCTGGTTCTGGTAATCCATAATTTTTAATGAGGTTTTTTACCATGAATCAGACGCTACTTTCAGACTTCGGCACGCCGACAGAACGCGTTGAACGCGCGATTGACGCACTGCGCAACGGGCGCGGCGTAATGGTGCTCGATGATGAAAATCGTGAAAACGAAGGTGACATGATCTTCGCCGCGGAAACCATGACCGTTGAGCAGATGGCGCTGACCATCCGCCACGGCAGCGGTATCGTGTGCCTGTGCATCACCGAAGAACGCCGTCAGCAGCTTGAGCTGCCGATGATGGTGACCAACAACTCCAGCCAGTTCCAGACCGCCTTCACCGTGACCATCGAAGCGGCGCAGGGCGTGACCACCGGGGTTTCCGCTTCCGATCGCCTGACCACCATCCGCGCGGCGGTGGCAGACAGCGCCAAGCCGAGCGACCTGAACCGTCCGGGCCACGTGTTCCCGCTGCGTGCGCAGCCGGGCGGCGTGCTGAGCCGTCGCGGCCACACCGAAGCAACCATCGATCTGGTCTCCATGGCCGGTTTCAAACCTGCCGGCGTACTGTGTGAACTGACCAATGACGACGGCAGCATGGCGCATGCGCCGGAAGTGATTACCTTCGCCAAACAGCACGACATGGTAGTGCTGACCATCGAAGATCTGGTGGCCTACCGCCAGGCGCACGAGAAAAAAGCCAGCTGATAGCCGGCCGCTTTCAACGATAAAAAAGCCGCGTAACGCGGCTTTTTTTGTGGCTACCGCTTTGACAGGCGTTCGCCGATGCGGCTGGCGTAATTCATCACGTGGAAGGTGTAGTTCTCCTCAACCGTACCCTGGAACAGATGCGCCCAGGGGCCGATGGCGTAGATGCCGAGATCTTCCCCGCCGTGCGTCTCGCTTTTCAGCGGCACCAGTGCCGGCTGAATAAAGTCGGGCGCGGTGGTTTGCTCCATGGTCAATGCCGGGCGCTCGGTCAGCGGGATCGCGCCGCCGGGGCCGTTGGCGAAACCGAGGGTGGTGTAGGGCTTGCCGTCGCTGCCCAGCCGAGGTTTATCGTCGACGCCGACGGAAATGCCGAGGATAGGATTGCCGCGCTTGGCATAGCCGGCGATGGTCAGCGTGTGGCTGTGATCGCCGGTCACGATCACCAGCGTTTCGTCCAGGTTGACCTTGCCGACGATGGTTTTCACCGCCTCGTTCAGGGCGACCGCGTCGCTCAGCGTGCGGTAGGCGTTGCCGTTATGGCTGCCGTGATCGACGCGCCCGCCTTCTACCAGCAACAGATAGCCTTCGGGATTCCTGGCCAGAATATCGATGGCCTTGCCGGTCATCTCTGCCAGTGAAGGTTCTCCCGCCGCGTCTTGCCGTCGATCGTGCTCGAAGTTCATGTGTGATGGCTCGAACAGGGCCAACAGGTGGTCGACCTTACCCGACTCGATTTTATCGAACTGTGCCTGATTCCATACGTATTGCCCACGCTCGCCGTAGCGCTGCAGCCAGGCCTGCGTCAGGTCGCGGCCATCCTTTCTGGCGCCTGTTTTGCTGGGATATTCCGGATCGCTCACGCTGTCGGGCAGGAAGTTGGCGCGCCCACCGCCCATCGCTACGTTCAGGCCATTGCCGTATTTCATTTCCACCAGCTGGCGCGCGATGTCGCGGCAGCCTGCGGCCAGGGCGTCCGCCGGCATTTTGGCGTCAGACTCCCAGTCGCGGTTGGCGATATGGGCATAGGTGGCGCCCGGCGTGGCGTGGGTAATGGTCGCGGTTGTCACGGCGCCGGTGGCCATGCCGAGCGTTGCGGCCATCTCCCAGAGCGTGGTGACGGCCTTGGTTTGCTGATCCTCGCAATTGTTGAGGGTGGCCGTATGGTTGAGGCCCATCAGATCGTTGATGGTTTTGACGCCGGTGGTCATTGCCACCGCGCTGGGCGCGGAGTCGGTGATTTGGGCGTCGGCGGAATAGGTTTTGGCCGCCGCCAAATAGGGGAAGGCTTCCCAGGCCAGCACGTTGGACTCGCCATCCACGCCGCGCTGCTGCCCTTCAAAAATGCGGGCGGCGGTCACGGTGGAAAATCCCATGCCGTCACCGACCACCAGAATGACGTTTTTGGCGCGGTTGGTGTTTGGCGTCTGCTTCAGCCGCTGTTGCAGCTGGGCTTGCGCCTGAAGGAAGTAAGGGTCTTCGCGCTGCGTCAGCGGCGCGTTGTCCACCGCGCCGGTGGCGACTGCCCCCGTGGCGAACAAGGTCATGGAAAGCGCCAGGCGGGTTGCCAGTGTGAGTCTGAACATGAATTCCTCCTTGGTGAGACGTGATTCCCGTAGCGCCGACGGGCTGCCAACACCCTGTCGACTGAAGGAGGAGTGTATAGATCGCGTTAACAAAGAGTACATAAATTGTTCACAAATTAGATCTGTGTGGCAGTAATGCCATGGTATTCACGTTGATTATTAATTATTTGAAAAATATGCATTTTTTAACTTTTTGTTTGCCAGTCTATTTTTCCGGCTTTTATTTCAAATTTATTGAATATCTTCATCACGGTTATCCGGCTGTGTTGCTGCGTCAAAGCGCGTAATGTAGCGGCATAGCACAATTTGAACTGAGGATCCCCCTATGAACACCTCTCGTATGCCGGCACTGTTTCTTGGCCACGGTAGCCCTATGAACGTGCTGGAAGACAACCGTTACACCCGGGCATGGCGTGCGTTGGGTGAGTCATTGCCGCGGCCGAAGGCGATCGTGGCGGTTTCTGCGCATTGGTATACCCGTGGCACTGCGGTCACTGCGATGGAAAAACCCAAAACCATTCACGACTTCGGCGGGTTCCCGCAGGCGCTGTTTGATACCCGTTATCCTGCGCCGGGCTCTCCCGCGCTGGCCACGCAGCTGCAGCACATTCTGGCGCCGGTGCCGGTAACGGCGGATCTCGGCGAGTGGGGGTTGGATCACGGCACCTGGGGCGTATTGATCAAGATGTATCCCAATGCCGATATCCCGGTGGTGCAGCTCAGCGTCGACGGCACGCAGCCGGCGGCTTACCACTATGAGCTGGGCCGCAAACTCGCGGCGCTGCGGGATGAGGGCGTGATGATCGTCGCCAGCGGCAACGTGGTGCACAACCTGCGCATGGTGAAATGGCAGGGCGATACCAGCGCCTACCCGTGGGCGGAATCGTTCAATAACTTTGTCCGGGATAACCTGCGCTATCGGGGCGACAACCACCCGCTGGTGGATTTCATGCGCCATGAGGGCGCGGCGTTGTCAAACCCGACGCCGGAACACTATCTGCCGTTGCTGTACGTGCTCGGCGGCTGGGATGGAAAAGAAGCCATCAGCGTGCCGATCGACGGTATCGAAATGGGGGCGCTGAGCATGCTGTCGGTGCAGGTGGGGTAAATAAAAAACGCCAGTCAGAGACTGGCGTTTTGTCTTCAGCGGGGTGATCAGCCGAGGATGGTGTGCGGATAGAAGCGCGACAGATCCTGCGTGATCAGCTCGCGATCTTCGCGCAGGCCGATGCCGCAGGGTTGATCGTTCACCAGCCAGCTGCCGATCAGCGTGTAGCTGTCTTCGAACTTTGGCAGCGGATGGAACTGCTGCACGATCATGCCCTCTTCGCCGTATGGCCCATCGACGCGCGCCACTTCCTGACCGTTTTCGACGATCTGGATATTGGCGCCTTCGCGTGAGAACAGCGGTTTGGTGACGTAATGATCCATCGGCGGATGATCGTCTTGCGCGAAATAAGCCGGCAACAGGTTAGGGTGGTTAGGGAACATTTCCCACAGCAGCGGCAGCAGCGCCTTGTTGGAGATGATGCTCTTCCAGGCCGGCTCCAGCCAACGCACGCCGGCGTCTTCCAGCTTGGTGGAGAACATCTCGCGCAGCATGAATTCCCACGGGTAGAGCTTGAACAGGTTGCCGATCACCTGATCCTGCAGATCGGTAAACTGGCCTTTCTCGCCAAGACCAATCTCTTCCATGAACAGGAACTCGGTCGGCAGACCGGCTTCCTGCGCGCAGTCCTGCAGATATTGCACCGTGCCGCGATCTTCTTCGCTGTCCTGGCAGCAGGCCAGGTGCAACAGGCCGAAGCCGTGATGCGCTTTCAGCTCGGCGAAACGCTCGATCAGCTTCTCCTGCAGGCTGTTGTACTGATCCGATTCCGGATCCAGCTTGCCGGCGTTGATCTGGTCTTCCAGCCACAGCCACTGGAAGAAGGCCGCCTCATACAGCGAGGTTGGCGTATCGGCGTTGTTCTCCAGCAGCTTCGGCGGGTTGACGCCGTCGTAGGCCAGATCGAGACGCGAATACAGCGACGGCTGGTTGGTGCGCCAGGAACTGCGCACGAACTCCCAGGTGTGTTTCGGAATGCAGAACTTGGCCATCAGCTCATCGCTGCCGACCACCTTTTCCACCACCTGCAGGCACATCTGGTGCAGCTCGGCGGTGGCGTTTTCGATCTCTTCAATCTGCGCCAGCGTGAACTGGTAATAGGCGTCTTCACACCAGTACGGCTCGCCGTACATGGTGTGGAAACGGAAACCGAACTCGGTCGCTTTTTCACGCCAGTCCGGGCGCTCGGTAATAGCAATACGTTTCATGCATCAACCGCCCATGCTGCGAGAGCCGGAGTTGGAAGTGGCGCTGCTGCGCTGCATGCTGGTCTGCTTGGCCACGGTCTCGCCGAAACCGCCGCGGGTCACGGTGTTGGTGACCGCAGGCTTCGGCGCCATGGCGGTTTTCGGCACCGTCATGGTGCGGCCGCCGGCGGTGGCCGGGCCGTAGCTCTTGCCGCTGGCGTCGACAAACTTGCCGTTCGCCGGGCTGGCGGCGTTCTTGGAGGTGAACAGCGGCTGTTGCGCGAAGCCGGAACCGCCCATCAGGCGGCCCATCATGTAGCCCGCCATCAGCGGCATCCAGAAGCTGCCGCTGCTTTGCGATTCCGCCGCCATGCCGGCCTGTGCCGGCGCCTGGGTGCACTGCGCTTCGCCGAACTCGGCGACGCAGTCTTCGCGGGTGGCGTATTTCGGCGCGGTTTTCGCCGCTTCTTGCAGGGCGTTGTTGTAGGAGGTGGTGCACTGCTCGCTCATCGAAGGATTGGCGCGCGAACAGTCATCGGCATTCTGATACAGGGAGACCGTTTCATCGCTCTTCTCGCAGCCGGCCAGCATAAAGACGGCGCTGATCGCCAAGGCCACGGGCGCGACACGGTAGCTGCGCCAGGATTTGCGGAACGTCTCTTGGTTGATGTTTTTTGTCCGTTTCATCGTTATCAATCCCATCATGCGGGCTGTTTTCGCCCTTTCCCAGTAGTGGCGCTAAGGATAGGGGAAACATGGTCAAAATTAAAGCTGAAACGCCCGTAGAATCCACTCTTTACGCAGTTATACGTTGGGGTGTGCGCCAGTTCGCTTTCGCGGCGAAAAAACGCGCGTTGGCGTTTCATCATGAAACGTTATCGCTATGATGATGTTCCATAATGGAACAAAAATCGCGAAGCTCGCCAGGCGGGTGGCAGGCGCTCATAGTCGAAGCACAACAACAAGCCGGCGGCGAAGTCGGCGCGTCATCACCTGATATCTGAACGTTACCATCGCCAACTCCCTACAAGGATCCGGTTATGTTGAGAATCATCCAGTCACCAGGTAAATACATTCAGGGCGCCAATGCGCTAGCCGTCGTCGGCGAATACGCCAAATCCCTCGCCGATCATTACCTGGTGATCGCCGACGACTTCGTGATGCAGCTGGCGGGCGACACCCTAATGGGCAGCCTGCAGCAGCACGGCGTGAAACATCACGCGGCCCGCTTCAACGGCGAGTGCTGCCGCAAAGAGATAGACCGGCTCGGCCGCGAGCTGCAGGCCCACGGTTGCCGCGGAGTGATCGGCGTCGGCGGTGGTAAGACGCTCGACACCGCCAAGGCCGTCGCCCACTACCAACAGCTGCCGGTGGTGCTCATTCCCACCATTGCTTCCACCGATGCGCCGACCAGCGCGCTGTCGGTTCTCTACACCGAACAGGGCGAATTCGCCGAATACCTGATCTACCCGCGCAACCCAGATATGGTGGTGATGGACAGTTCCATCATCGCCAACGCGCCGGTGCGCCTGCTGGTGGCCGGCATGGGCGACGCGCTTTCCACCTATTTCGAGGCGCAGGCCTGCTTCGACGCTCAGGCCACCAGCATGGCCGGCGGCAAATCGACGCTGGCGGCGCTCAGTCTGGCGCGGCTGTGCTATGACACGCTGCTGGCCGAAGGGGTGAAGGCCAAGCTGGCGGTCGAGGCCGGCGTGGTAACGGAAGCGGTGGAGCGCATTATTGAGGCCAATACGTATTTGAGCGGCATCGGCTTCGAGAGTAGCGGGCTGGCGGCGGCGCACGCCATTCACAACGGTTTCACCGTGCTGGAAGAGTGCCACCACCTGTATCACGGCGAAAAAGTGGCGTTCGGCACCTTGGCGCAGCTGGTATTGCAGAACAGCCCGATGGCGCAGATTGAAACCGTGTTGGCGTTTTGCCATGACATCGGCCTGCCGATCACGCTGGCGCAGATGGGCGTCACCGGCGACGCGACGGCGAAGATGATGGCGGTGGCCGAGGCCAGTTGCGCCGCCGGCGAAACCATTCACAACATGCCGTTCAAGGTCACCCCTGCGGGCGTGCAGGCGGCGATCCTGACGGCGGACAGGCTGGGCACCGCCTGGCTGCAGCGTCATTGATACCGTTGGGGCGCGGTGCGCCGCGCCCCTGGGCTTACAGAGGAAATCATCGTGAAAAAACTGATTAATCAGGTCGAGTCGGTGTTGGAAGAGCAGTTGCAGGGGCTGGCGGAGGCCCATCCCGAGTTGCTGGTGCACGCGGATCCGGTGTTCGTGACCCGCGCCGACGCGCCGGTGGCGGGCAAGGTGGCGATCCTGTCCGGCGGCGGTAGCGGCCACGAGCCGATGCACTGCGGTTTCGTCGGCGAAGGGATGCTCGACGGCGCCTGTCCGGGCGAGATTTTCACCTCGCCGACGCCGGATAAAATGTACGAGTGCGGTCAGGCGATCGACGGCGGCGCCGGCGTGTTGCTGCTGATTAAGAACTACACCGGAGACGTGCTCAACTTCGAAACTGCCACCGAACTGCTGCACGACAGCGGCGTCGCGGTGGCGACGGTGCTGGTGGATGACGACGTGGCGGTCAAAGACAGCCTGTTCACTGCTGGGCGACGCGGGGTGGCCAACACCGTGCTGATGGAGAAACTGCTGGGCGCCGCCGCAGCGCGCGGCGACGATCTGGACAGCGTGGTGACGCTGGGGCATCGCATCAACAACCACGGGCATTCGATTGGCATTGCGCTGGGTGCCTGTACCGTCCCCGCCGCCGGCAAACCGTCGTTCACCCTGGCGGAGAACGAGATGGAGTTCGGCGTCGGCATTCACGGCGAGCCGGGCATTGCGCGCCGCCCGTTCACCACGCTCAACGCGGCGGTGGACGACATGTTCCATACGTTGATCGACCACGGCCACTATCAGCGCACGATCCGCGTCTGGGATCGTCAGCAGGGCGAGTGGCGCGACGAGATGCAGACCAAGCAGCCGCTGACGCGCGGCGATCGGGTGATCGCGCTGGTCAATAACCTGGGTGCCACGCCGCTGTCCGAGCTGTATGGCGTCTACCATCGATTGGCGGAGCGTTGCGCCGAGGCGGGCATCATTATCGAACGCAACCTGGTGGGTTCTTATTGCACCTCGCTTGATATGCAGGGCGTGTCCATCACGTTGTTGAACGTGGACGACGAGCTGTTGTCCTTGTGGGATGCGCCGGTGAAAACGCCTGCGCTGCGTTGGGGTTGCTGAGGAGGAATTATGGCGTTGACCAAACAACAGGTCGTCGATTGGCTGATGCGTTGCGGCGAAGTATTCAACCGGGAGCGCGATTTTCTCACCCAACTGGACACCGAGATCGGCGATGCCGACCACGGTCTGAACATGAATCGCGGTTTCAATAAGGTGGTAGAAAAGCTGCCGTCGGTGGCGGACAAGGATATCGGCTTTATCCTGAAAAACACCGGTATGACGCTGCTGTCGAGCGTGGGCGGCGCCAGCGGTCCGCTGTTCGGCACCTTCTTCATCCGCGCGGCGCAGGCAGCGAACGCCAAGCAAAGCCTGGATCTGGTGGAGCTGCATCAGGTGATGCAGGAAGGGGTGGAAGGCGTGGTGATGCGCGGTAAGGCGGAGCCGGGCGACAAGACCATGTGCGACGTCTGGTGGCCGGTGGTGGAAAGCCTCGGCCAGTCCGCGCAGCAGAACCTGAGCGTGGCGGAGGCGCTGCAGCGTGCCGCCGACAGCGCCGAGCGGGCGGTGGAGAGCACCATTACCATGCAGGCGCGTAAAGGGCGGGCCAGTTACCTGGGCGAGCGTAGCATCGGCCACCAGGATCCCGGCGCCACTTCGGTGATGTTGATGATGAAAACGCTGGCCGAGGTCGCCGGCAGTTAGCAGGAGGCGAGATGATTAATATCGTGGTGGTTTCGCACAGCGCGTTGCTGGCGCGCGGCGTTGAGCAGTTGGCGCGGCAGATGATGCGCGGTGACGGCTGCAAACTGGCGCTGGCGGCGGGCGTGGATGACGAGCAGCACCCGATCGGTACCGACGCGGTCAAAGTGATGGAGGCGATCGAAGCGGTCGCCGGCGGCGACGGCGTTCTGGTGCTGATGGATCTGGGCAGCGCGCTGCTCAGTGCCGAAACCGCGCTCGATCTGCTGGACCCGGACCTGGCCGCCAAAGTGCGGCTGTGCGCGGCGCCGCTGGTTGAAGGCACCTTGGCGGCGGTGGTGGCCGCCAACTCCGGTGCTTCGCTGGAACAGGTGGTGGCGGAGGCGCAGGGGGCGCTGCAGGCCAAGCAGGCACAGCTGGGTGAGGCTTCACCGACGGCGAAAAGCGTGGCCTTGCCGCTGGCGCAGGGCAAAAGCGTAACCTGGACGGTGCAGAACCCGCACGGGCTGCATGCGCGCCCGGCGGCGCGGCTGGTCGAGACGCTGGCGCCGTTCAAGGCCGAGCTGGTGCTGGAGAAGCAGGGGCAGTGCGTCGATCCGCGCAGCCTCAATCAGCTGGCGCTGCTGCAGGTTCGTCACGGCGACACCGTTCGCCTGATTGCCGACGGTGCGCAGGCGGACGAGGCGCTGGCGGCGTTCAAAGCGCTGGCGGAACAACATTTCGGCGAGACGGTCTCCGAGCGGCAGCAGCCTTCGCTGCACGGTATCCCGGTGGCGGAAAGCGTCACCAGCGGACCCGTGTTCCAGGCCCACAGCTTCTGGCCGCCAACCGTCGATCGACGGATTGGTGCGGACGAGGTGTTGGGCGAACAGCAACGCCTGCGGGAGGCGCTACAGCACACGCTGAGCGATCTGAACCGGCTGGCGGAGCGTACCGGCACGCTGATCGGCAAGCCGCAGGCGGCGATCTTCGGCGCCCACAGCATGCTGCTGGACGATCCGGATCTGCAGCAGGCGGCTTACACCCGCATCGCGCAGCAGCTGTGCTGCGCCGAGCAGGCCTGGCGGCAGGTGCTGGGGGCGATCGCCGAAGAGTACCGTGAGCTGGATGACGACTACATGCGGGCGCGCGAATTGGACGTGCGCGACATGCTGCGCCGCACGCTGTGCCATCTGCAGGGGCTGCCGCTGCCGGCCATGGCGCTCGCAGAACCGTCAATCTTGGTGATGGACGAGCTGATGCCCTCGGAGGTGGTGATGCTCGACAGGCGGCTGGTGCTCGGCATCTGCCTGAGCGGCGGCAATGCCCTGTCGCACAGCGCCATTCTGGCGAAGGCAATGGGCATTCCGATGGTGGTCGGCATGCAGGATTGCCTGAGCAAAACCCGCAGCGGGCAGAAGGCGATGCTGGACGCCGCGCGCGGGGTATTGCAGCTCAGCCACTAGGCACGCAGCTTGAACTGGCGGATGTCGATCCCGTGCTGTTTGATCTTCCGCCACAGCGTGGTGCGGCCGATGCCCAGCAGCTGCGCCATCTCCGTCACCTGGCCACGGCTGACGGTCGCCGCGCGCAGGATCGCCTGGCGTTCCATGTCCGTCAGCGTCAACAGCGGTGCGCCGGGCTGCGGATCGCTTTCCAGCAGCGACGGCTGGCCGAGCAGGTGCGCCGGCAGATCCGCCAACTGGATGTGGTGGCCGTGGCAAATCATTGCCGCGCGCTCCACCACCCCTTTCAGTTCCAAATCGTTGCCCGGCCACAGATAAAGCGCCAACTGGGCCATCACCTCGTCATCGACCCGGAAGCGACACTGAAAATGCAGCTCCAGCGTGCGCAGATGGTGTTTGACCAGCAGCGGGATATCGCTCAGCCGCTGGCGCAGCGGCGGGATCAGGATTTCGAACGCCTGCAGGCTGTAAAACAGCTGGCGGCGGAAGCGGTTTTGCTGCACCAGCAGCGGCAGATCGGCGGCGCTGCCGGCGATCACACGCACATCGACCGGGATCACCCGGCTGGAATTGAGGCGGATCACCACGCCGGTTTTCAACACCTGCAGTAGCGCCGACTGCATCTCCGCCGGCAGGTATTCGATCTGTTCGAGGTACAGCGTGCCGCCGTTGGCCAATTCGAATTTACTGAGCTGGCCCGCCTCTTCTTCGCTGGCGTCGCTGCCCAGCAGCTCTCGCAGCCCCTGCGCCTGCGTCAGCAGTTGGCAGTTAAGGGCGATATACGGCCCGGCGGCGCGTTCGCCGGCGTTGTGGATAGCCTGGCTGAGCAGCTCTTTGCCGACGCCTTCTTCCCCTCGCAACAGGATCGGATGCTGGCCTTTGGCCGCCTGCTGCCCGTAACGGATCAGTCGCCGCATTTCCAGCGAGGCGGAAGGCATCTGTTCGAAGCTGTGGCTGACGCGCCCCAGCTGGCTGCTGACATACTGGCGCAGCCGTTCGAGCGGGTGCAGCAGGGCGATGAAACTGCAGCGATCGCCGTCGAAAATCGGCTTGAGCGTCAGCAATGCGGCGATAAATTGTCGCTGACTTTCGAAGGTGACTTCGACGTGTTGCAGCGGTTGGCGATCGGCGATGGCGCGCTTGAGCAGCGCGGGCAGCGTCAACAGTTGCGTCAGCGGCTTGCCCTGGCTCTGCTGTTCGTCCAGCTTCAGCAGGCCGGCGGCGCGCTGGTTGATGTATTGCAGGTAGCCGCGGTGATCCCAGGCCATGACGCCGTCGTCCACGCCGTCCAGCAGGCCGTAAAGCTGATTCAGATGGCGGTTGGATTCCGCCAGCAGGCCGTCGGCGTTCAGCGAGTTACCGATTTCGCGGGCGATGGCCAGCGTCAGCGACAGATCGCCGGCGGCGCAATCGGGCAGCAGGCAACCCAGGGCGATCGAGCCGCGTTGGCGGCCGCTGTTGTCGTAGACCGGCGTGGCGCAGAACGACCAGCCGTGCAGCGCCTGGCGCACATGCTCTTCACCGCTCACCCGTACCGGGTGGCCTTCCGCCGCCGCCAGCGCCGGTGCATTGGTGCCGATCTGTCCCTCGGCCCAGTAAGCGCCGGGGGCGAATCCCAGTTGCTGCAAATGCTCCCAGGTTTGGGCGTCGCCGCAATGCCACAGCGTGCAGCCGCTCTCGTCGAGGATCAGCAACAGACAACGTCGCGGCTCCATGTATTCGCAGGCGTCTTCCAGCGCCGCCTGGCCAAGCGTCAGCAGATCGTTCTTGCGGCGGCAAATCGATTCGAAGGTGGCGCCCTGAGCGCGGTGCGGTGCCTGCCAAACGTCTGGCTGCATCAGGCTGCGGCAGCGTAGCCAGGAGGCGTAAACGGCTTGTGTCGGGCGCAGCGGCGGCGGCAGTTCACCGTCGTTAATCAGCCGCTGCCAGCGTGAATCGTTGTCCATCGAACCTCATCCAGACTGCGAAAACGAGAGTGAAGATGATACCACCTGGTGTAGCGGCGGCTGTGAGGCGGTGGGCAGAAGCGGGGACATCGGGGCAAAAAAAACGGGGCGCGGCGCAGGCCGGACCCCGTGTTTATCAACGTGCGCGCATCAGTTACGGAATGGGTTGCCGCTGTGGCGAGCCGGTTGGCTGGTGGTAACGGCCGGCGCGGATACGCGAGTGGCCGCCGGTGCCGGCGCCGCGGTTTGTTGCATCGGCGCATTGTCCTGATAACCGTCCGCATAGGCGTCCTGCGCGCGGTTTTGCGGTGCGACGGCGTCAGGCGCGGTCGACACCGGTTTGCCCAACGCGCCATTCAGCAGCAGCAGATCGTTCTGGTTCAGCGTGCCGAGCGCCGACTTGATGTTCAGCTGGTTGATCAGATAGGTATAACGCGCGTCGGACAGTTGACGTTTGGCGTTATACAGGGTGGTGGTGGCGTCCAGCACATCGACGATGGTGCGGGTACCGACCTGATAACCGGCTTCCATCGCGTCCAGGGAGCTCTGCGCGGAGATCACCGCCTGTTTGTAGGCGTTGATGCTGCTGATCGAGGCGTTAACGTTGTTGAACGACGAACGCACGGTCTGCACCACGCTGCGGTGGGAGCTTTCCAACTGCTCACTGGCGCCGACGAAGCCGTACTGCGCTTGTTTGACCTGCGAGTTGGTCGCGCCGCCGCTGTATAGCGGCAGGTTGAAGCTGATGCCGACCTTATTTTGGCCCGCATCGGAGTCGCTGTAGCGTGCGGCATTCGCGCCGCCGGTGTTGGAGCCGTTGTATTTGGTATTGCTGATGCCGGTCGACGCGCTGACGTCAATCGTCGGCATATAGCCAGTTTGGGCTGCGCGGATTTGCTCACGCGCCAGATCCTGGCTCAGACGGGCGGACAGCAGGCTCAGGTTGCGCGCTTCCGCTTCTTTCAGCAGGTTGTTCACCGCTTCCGGGCGCTGGGTACTGAAGCGATCGGTATTCAACGAGGCCAGCTCCGGGTAGAAGGCCCCGGTCACCTGGCGCAGCGTTTCCAGCGCGTTATCCAGATCGTTGCGGGCGGAGACTTCGGCCGCCAGCACGGTGTCATAGTTCGAACGGGCGTTCTGCACGTCGGTGATCGCCACCAGGCCCACGTTGAAGCGTTGGGTGGTTTGATCCAGCGTGCGGTAGACCGCGTCTTTCTGCGCCTGGGTATAGGACAGCGTGTCGATCGCTTTCAGCACGTTGAAGTAAGCGGTGGCGGTGTTGAGAATCAGCGACTGCTCTGCGGTCTGGAAGGTGACGTCGGAGATGCCGGCGGTCTTTTCCTGCAGCGTCAGCTGGCGCCATTTCGACATGTCGAAGAGGGTTTGCGTCAATGCCAGCGAACCGCTGGTCACGTTGCTGTTAACGCCATTGCTGTCACGATAACCGTTGGTGTAATCGTAACCTGCGGTTAAACCGAGCTGCGGCAACAGCGGGCTGCGCGCTTCATTGATCTTTTCGAATGCGGCGTCGCGGTCAGCAGCACTTTTGCGCAGATCCGGGTTACTTTCCCTGGCCTGTTTGTAGACCTGCAGCAGGTTCTCTGCCTGGCTCATTGCACTGAAGCCGCCCAGGCTCAGTCCGATAAGAAGGGGGAGCAGTTTCTTCATTTGCATTCCTTGTTGTGCAGCAATATTGCTATGTTAGCGCTGACGATAGACGAAATAGTTGCCGATTCTAGCAGAGTCTGCGGTACGCATCAGGTGGCTGAATGTGCCATCTCACGTAACTTTTACCTTTCAGACCGCCCATTTACCTTGGCGTACTGCCCCGGTCGACTGCAGCTGATATTATGGCTGACAATCCGGATTGTTTCCCGCTATTACCTGCGAGCGCACAAACGTGCCGCATCCGGCGGCGAGAAACAGCCTAACATAAAGCCGCGGCGGAGAGTCCCGCTGTTTCTGTCATCAAAACCGTTTATTTTATCGGCATACTCAAGCAGGAGAATTCGCGCATGAACCGTTCGCAGCCGTCGCCCGTTACTTTCGATAAAAAAGATGTAGAAATTATTGCACGCGAGACGCTGTACCGTGGTTTTTTTTCACTCAATTTATACCGGTTTCGCCATCGGTTGTTCAATGGCGAAATGAGCCCTGAAATCACGCGTGAAATTTTCGAGCGCGGCCATGCGGCGGTGCTGCTGCCCTATGATCCGGTGCGCGATGAAGTGGTGCTGATTGAACAACTGCGCATCGCCGCGGTCGATACCCGTAATTCGCCCTGGCTGCTGGAAATGGTGGCGGGTATGATCGAAACCGGCGAAAGCGTCGAAGACGTGTGCCGCCGCGAAGCGCAGGAAGAGGCCGGCGTGGTGGTCGGGCGCTGTAAGCCGGTGCTGAGCTACCTGGCCAGCCCCGGCGGTACCAGCGAACGTTTGTCGATCATGGTCGGCGAAGTGGACGCCCGCACCGCCGAGGGCATCCACGGTCTGGCGGAAGAGCATGAAGATATCCGCGTCCACGTGGTCAGCCGCGAGCAGGCTTACCGCTGGGTAGAGGAGGGCGCGATCGATAACGCCGCATCAGTGATTGCATTGCAATGGCTGGCGTTGCACCATGAATCGTTGAGAAAAGAGTGGGCCAACTAATGAAACAGCGCTATACCCCTGATTTCCCCGAAATGATGAGATTGTGCGAAACCAACTTCGCGCAATTGCGCCGCTTGCTGCCGCGCAACGATGAAGCGGGCGAAACGGTGACTTATCAGGTGAACGGCGCCGGCTATCGTTTGACCATCGTTGAGTCCACGCGTTACACGTCGCTGGTGGAGATCGAGCAGATCTTTCCGGCGGTCAGCTACTGGAGCCTGCCCGCGATGACGGTGCGGTTGTACCATGACGCCATGGTTGCGGAAGTGTGTTCCAGTCAGCAGATCTACCGCTTTAAAGCGCGTTATGATTATCCTAATAAAAAGTTGCATCAACGCGACGAAAAGCATCAAATTAACCAGTTTCTTGCTGATTGGCTGCGCTACTGTTTGGCGCATGGAGCGATGGCGGTTCCGGTTTGTTAGACAGACTGAAATAACAAAGGACACCATTTGGAAAGCCTGTTTAAACTGCCCGTGGCGAGTGGGGCCGCGGTCAGGATTCTACAAATAACAGATACCCACCTTTTTGCCGGCGAACACGAGACGTTGCTCGGCATCAATACCTATCGCAGCTATCACGCGGTGCTGGACGCCATCCAGGCGCAGCGCCGCGACGTTGATTTGATCGTCGCCACGGGAGATTTGGCGCAGGATCATTCGCAAGAGGCGTACCGCCACTTCGCCGCCGGCATCGCGCAATTGCCGGCCCCCTGCGTGTGGCTGCCGGGTAACCACGATTTCCAACCGGCGATGGTCGACGCGTTGGCCGCCGCCGGCATTGCCCCTTCCAAACAGGTGTTGCTGGGCGACGACTGGCAGGTGCTGATGCTGGACAGCCAGGTGTTCGGCGTGCCGCACGGCGAATTGAGCGAGTATCAGCTCGAGTGGATGGAGCGCTGCCTGCAGGCTCACCCCGAGCGCTATACGCTGTTGCTGCTGCACCATCATCCGCTGCCGTCCGGTTGCACCTGGCTCGATCAGCACAGCCTGCGCAACCCGCATATGCTGGGCGCGATCCTGCTGCGTTATCCGAAAGTGAATACCGTAGTGTGCGGGCACATTCATCAGGATCTGGATCTGGAATGGCAGGGCCGGCGCCTGTTGGCGACGCCGTCCACCTGCGTGCAATTCAAGCCGCACTGCACTAACTTTACCATCGACGACGTCTCGCCCGGCTGGCGTTACCTCGATCTGCTGCCGGACGGCCGCGTCGAGACGCAGGTGTTCCGCCTGGAAAACGACGATTTCCGCCCCGATATGGACTCGGATGGATACTGATGCCTTCGACGCTGCTCTACCTGCACGGTTTCAATAGTTCGCCGCAGTCGGCCAAGGCGGTGGCCTTCAAGGCCTGGCTGGCCGAGCACCATCCCGACATCGAGATGCTGGTGCCGCAGCTGCCGGCCTTTCCGGCGGAGGCCGCCGAGATGCTGGAAAATATGGTGCTGGAACGCGCCGGGCAAACGCTCGGGCTGGTCGGCTCATCGCTGGGCGGCTATTATGCCACCTGGCTGTCGCAGTGTTTTTCCCTGCCGGCGGTGGTGGTCAACCCGGCGGTCAAGCCGTTTGAGCTGCTGGTGGACTATCTCGGCGCCAACGAGAACCCCTACACCGGCCAGCAATATGTGTTAGAGTCTCGGCACGTTTACGATCTGAAAGTGATGCAGATCGATCCCTTGGAGTCGCCGGATTTAATCTGGCTGCTGCAGCAAACGGGCGATGAAATTCTCGATTACGGCCAGGCAGTGGCGTATTACACCGCGTGTCGGCAAACGGTGGAGTCGGGTGGAAACCACGCCTTCGTCGGTTTCGAGCACTACTTCCCCCAGATTGTGGATTTTTTAGGGCTAAACGCGGTCTGACGGACCGTTCCGGCACCTCCCTTTAACCACGAAAAAATAATCAACGATGACTCAATCCAGCTATAACGCTGATGCCATTGAAGTACTCAGCGGTCTAGAACCAGTGCGCCGTCGTCCCGGCATGTATACCGACACGACGCGCCCAAACCACCTCGGCCAAGAGGTGATCGATAACAGCGTCGACGAAGCGTTGGCCGGTCACGCCAAGCGTATCGACGTGATCCTGCACGCCGATCAGTCGCTGGAAGTGATCGACGACGGCCGTGGCATGCCGGTGGACATCCACCCGGAAGAGGGCGTGCCGGCGGTTGAGTTGATCCTGTGCCGGCTGCACGCCGGCGGTAAATTCTCGAATAAAAACTACCAGTTCTCCGGCGGCCTGCACGGCGTTGGGATCTCGGTGGTCAACGCCCTGTCGAAGCGAGTAGAAGTCAACGTGCGCCGCGACGGCAACGTTTACGGTATCGCCTTCGAAAACGGCGACAAAGTGCAAGATCTGACGGTGACTGGCACCTGCGGCAAACGCAACACCGGCACCAGCGTGCACTTCTGGCCGGACGAACAGTTTTTCGACAGCCCGCGTTTCTCGGTATCGCGCCTGACTCACCTGCTGAAAGCCAAAGCGGTGCTGTGCCCCGGCGTCGAGATCTATTTCATCGACAAGGTGAACAACACCGAGCAGCGCTGGTGCTACCAGGACGGCCTGACCGATTACCTGATGGAAGCGGTTAACGGCCTGATCACCCTGCCGGAAGCGCCGTTCGTTGGCAATTTCGCCGGTGATACCGAAGCGGTGGACTGGGCGCTGCTGTGGCTGCCGGAAGGCGGCGAGCTGCTGACCGAAAGCTACGTCAACCTGATCCCGACCATGCAGGGCGGCACCCACGTCAACGGCCTGCGTCAGGGGTTGCTGGACGCGATGCGCGAGTTCTGCGAATTCCGCAACATCCTGCCGCGCGGCGTGAAGCTGTCGGCGGAGGATATCTGGGATCGCTGTGCCTACGTGTTGTCGGTGAAGATGCAGGATCCGCAGTTCGCCGGGCAGACCAAAGAACGTCTCTCTTCGCGTCAGTGCGCGGCCTTCGTTTCCGGCGTGGTGAAAGACGCCTTCAGCCTGTGGCTGAACCAGAACGTTCAGGCGGCGGAACAGCTGGCCGAGCTGGCGATTTCCAGCGCCCAGCGCCGCCTGCGCGCGGCCAAGAAAGTGGTGCGCAAGAAGCTGACCAGCGGGCCGGCGCTGCCGGGCAAGCTGGCGGACTGCACCTCGCAGGATCTGGCCATGACCGAACTGTTCCTGGTGGAAGGGGACTCGGCGGGCGGATCGGCCAAGCAGGCGCGCGATCGCGAATATCAGGCGATCATGCCGCTGAAGGGCAAGATCCTGAATACCTGGGAAGTGTCCTCGGACGAAGTGCTGGCCTCGCAGGAAGTGCACGACATTTCCGTGGCGATCGGCATCGATCCGGACAGCGAAGATCTCAGCCAACTGCGCTACGGCAAAATCTGCATCCTGGCGGATGCGGACTCCGACGGCCTGCACATCGCCACGCTGCTGTGCGCGCTGTTCGTGCGCCACTTCCGTTCGCTGGTGAAAGGCGGCCACGTTTATGTCGCCATGCCGCCGCTGTACCGCATCGATCTCGGTAAAGAAGTGTTCTACGCGCTGGATGAAGAAGAGAAGGCCGGCGTGCTGGAACAGCTGAAGCGCAAGAAGGGCAAGCCGAACGTCCAGCGCTTTAAAGGGCTGGGTGAGATGAACCCGCTGCAGCTGCGCGAAACCACCCTCGATCCGAATACCCGCCGGCTGGTGCAACTGACGGTAGCGGAAGATGATGTCGATCAGACGCTGGCGGTGATGGACATGCTGTTGGCCAAGAAGCGTTCGGAAGATCGCCGTAACTGGCTGCAAGACAAGGGCGACATGGCCGAATTGGCGGTCTGAGCCTGACCCTGGCCCGGTGAACGCCGGGCCTGCTTTCCCGCAGGGCGTTCATGCGGCGCCCGATAACCTGGGCCGAAATGCATGAAGATCACGCTCGAAGAATTGCTGGCGTTCACCTCGGTGGTCGACAGCGGTTCCATCACCTCCGCTGCCGATCGGCTCGGCCAGACGACATCCGGCATCAGCCGCGCGCTCAGCCGCCTGGAGAACAAGCTCGATACCACCCTGATGCGCCGCACTACGCGTCGCCTGGAGCTGACCGAAGAGGGGGAAAGCTTCCTGAGCCATGCGCGTACGATCATCAACTCGGTGGAAAATGCCGAAGAACAAATGGCGGTGCGTCGGCAGATGCCGGCCGGGCGGTTGCGGATAAATGCGGCTGCGCCTTTTATGGAGCACGTCATCGTGCCGCTGGTAGCGGGGTTCAGGGAACGTTATCCGCAAATTTCGCTCGAGCTGAACACCGACAACCTGGTTATCGATCTGCTGGAAAAACGCACGGATATTGCCATTCGCATCGGTGCGTTGCGCGATTCGACCATTCATGCGCGCGCGCTGGGCGCCAGCCGGTTGCGCATCCTCGCCAGCCCGGCTTATCTGCAGCAGCACGGCACGCCGCAGAGCGTGGAGGCGTTGCATCGGCATTGTCTGCTCGGTTTTACCCAGCCGGAATCACTGAACCAGTGGCCGTTGCGCTATCGCCAGGCGCCGCATTTCACCATCACGCCAACGATCTCGGCGTCCAGCGGTGAAACGCTGCGGCAATTGGCGCTGCGGGGCGAGGGGATCGTACAGCTGGCAGACTTTATGACCCGTCGCGATCGGGAAGCCGGCAAGTTGGTGACGTTGCTGGAGCAGGAGACGCTGGACGTGCGCCAGCCGATTAATGCGGTGTATTACCGCAATACGCAATTGGCGGCGCGCATCACCTGTTTTCTTGACTACGTCAGCGCGCACATCGACGCGCAGACGTTATAAGGCGGGGCTTACAGGGCGTTTTCCAGGATGTAGATCTCGGTGTCCAGCACGCTGTCTTTGAGGGTGTCGCGGTGTTTGAGCATGTGTTCAATGGCCAGATGTTTTTCCAGATGCGCCATGCTTTCCCATTTCTCCAGCATGAACACCGAATCCGGCGACCGCTTCTGCCACGGCGCCTGGGTATTGCTGTCGACCATCGGCGTGTATTCGCCGCAGCCGTCTTCCGCCAGCACCAGCGGCACTAGTTTTTCAATGGCTTGCAGTACGGTGGCGCGGTGGCCGGGTTTCACTTTGATTTCTGCGATTACGGTGATCATGCTTACCTCGTTGATGAGAATGTTCTGCGTCAGTTAAGCAAAAATTTTCGCCAGATGCTCGCGATAACGCGTGATGTCGTCCGCGATATTCGGCTCTTTGATCACATTGTTGCAGATGAAGGTCGGCAGCGCTTCCATCCCCAGGAACTGGTTGGCCTTGTGGAAGTGCAGGTAAACGCCGTCGACGCCGACGCCGTGGAAGAACTGATCGGGATCGGTGAAGGCCTCCAGCGGGGCGTTCCAGGTCAGGCTCAGCAGGTATTTCTTGCCCTGGATCAGGCCGCCGGAGCCATATTTTTTGCTTTCGTCAGAACGAGAGCGGCCGTCGTTGGCATACAGGCTACCGTGGCCGGCGGTGAACACTTCATCGATGTATTTTTTCAGGATCCAGGGTTCGCCCATCCACCAGCCCGGCATCTGATAGATGACCGCGTCGGCCCACAGGTATTTCTGTACTTCGGCTTCGATGTCATAGCCGTCGTCGACCACGGTGACCTGCACATCGTGCTGCAGATCGCGCAGGAAGCTTTCCGCCACGTCGCTCAGGGTTTGGTTGAGTTCGCCGTTGGAATGGCCGAATTGTTTTTTAGCGTTGATAATCAGGATATTGCTCATCTTTCGCGGCTCCCGTCAGAGTTAAGATATGGCATGCCTCCCGCCGAAAAGGCGGAAACCATCTCGCTGGTGACGAGTGTAATCGTTAGTCAGGCAAGTAAAAATGCGATCCGGCGCACAACAGTGTTGACTGCCAGTCAATAAAGAAGCCGCCAGGTAGCGAAATTTTGCATAAACCGCATCGAGGAATTGGCCGTCGCCGGCGATCCTTGCGCCAACTGTGACAGCTACCCCGCAGATGGGTTACTATCGCGGGCAGAATCGACAAGCGATGCCTTTTGTCGTCCAAGGGATTGCCAAGCCACGGTCTGAGGATAATTGAGTAATGAGTGATCTGACTCATGACGGTGTAGAGCGTTTACCGCTGCACACATTCACTGAAAACGCCTATCTGAACTATTCCATGTACGTCATCATGGATCGGGCGTTGCCGTACATTGGCGACGGTTTGAAGCCGGTACAACGCCGTATCATCTACGCCATGTCTGAGCTGGGGCTGAACAACAGCGCCAAATTCAAGAAATCCGCCCGTACCGTGGGCGACGTGCTGGGTAAATACCACCCGCACGGCGACAGCGCGTGTTATGAAGCCATGGTGCTGATGGCGCAGCCGTTCTCGTATCGCTATCCGCTGGTGGACGGCCAGGGGAACTGGGGCGCGCCGGACGATCCCAAGTCGTTCGCGGCGATGCGCTATACCGAATCGCGCCTGTCCAAATACGCCGAAGTCTTGCTGGCCGAACTGGGCCAGGGCACGGTCGACTGGATCCCGAACTTTGACGGCACGCTGCAAGAGCCGAAGATGCTGCCGGCGCGTCTGCCAAACATCCTGCTGAACGGCACCACCGGCATCGCGGTCGGCATGGCGACCGACATTCCGCCGCACAACGTGCGTGAAGTCGCCGCGGCGGCGGTGGCGCTGCTCGACAAACCGGGCGCCTCGCTCGATGATCTGCTCGAGTTCGTGCAGGGGCCGGACTTCCCGACCGAAGCCGAGATCATCACTCCGCGCGATGAGATCCGCAAAATTTACCAGAGTGGCCGCGGCTCGGTGCGCATGCGCGCCGTGTGGAAGAAAGAGGATGGCAGCGCGGTGATCACCGCCTTGCCGCATCAGGTTTCCGGCGCCAAGGTGCTGGAGCAGATCGCCAGCCAGATGCGCGCCAAGAAGCTGCCGATGGTCGAGGATCTGCGCGATGAATCCGACCACGAAAACCCGACGCGTCTGGTGATCGTGCCGCGTTCCAACCGCATCGATCTGGAGCAGGTGATGAATCACCTGTTCGCTACCACCGATCTGGAACGCAGCTACCGCATCAACATGAACATGATCGGTCTGGACAACCGCCCGCAGGTGAAAGGGCTGGTGGAGATCCTCACCGAATGGCTGGCCTACCGTCGCGATACGGTGCGCCGCCGCCTGAACTACCGCCTCGAGAAAGTGCTCAAGCGTCTGCATATCCTCGAAGGTTTGCTGGTGGCGTTCCTCAACATCGACGAGGTGATCCACATCATCCGCAGCGAGGATGAGCCGAAGCCGGTGCTGATGCAGCGTTTCGGCATCTCCGATACCCAGGCGGAAGCGATCCTCGAGCTGAAACTGCGTCACCTGGCCAAACTGGAAGAGGTCAAGATCCGCGGTGAGCAGGATGAGTTGGCGAAAGAGCGCGATCAGCTGCAGGCGCTGCTGGCGTCCGAGCGCAAGCTGAATACGCTGATCAAGAAAGAGATCCAGGCCGATGCGCAAACCTATGGCGACGATCGCCGTTCACCGCTGACCGAGCGTGCGGAAGCCAAGGCGATGAGCGAGCATGACTTCGTGCCGTCCGAGCCGGTGACCATTGTGCTGTCGGAAATGGGCTGGGTGCGCAGCGCCAAGGGCCACGATATCGATCCTGCCGGGTTGAGCTACAAGGCCGGCGACAGTTTCCGTGGTGCGGCACGCGGCAAGAGCAACCAGCCGGTGGTGTTCATCGATTCTACCGGGCGCAGCTATGCGCTCGATCCGATGACGCTGCCGTCGGCACGCGGGCAGGGCGAGCCGTTGACCGGCAAGCTGACACCGCCGCCGGGCGCCACCATTGAGCAGGTGCTGATGGCGGCCGACGATCAGAAGCTGCTGATGGCGTCCGACGCCGGTTACGGCTTCGTCTGTACTTTCAACGATCTGGTGGCGCGCAACCGCGCCGGCAAGGTGATGATCACGCTGCCGGACAACGCCAGAGCGCTGCCGCCGATGGAAATTCACGGCGCAGACGATATGCTGCTGTCGATCACCGCCGCCGGGCGCATGCTGATGTTCCCGGTCGCCGATCTGCCGCAGCTGTCGAAGGGCAAGGGCAACAAGATCGTCTCCATTCCGGCGGCGCAGGCCGCAGCCGGTGAAGACAAGCTGGCCTGGCTGTTCGTGCTGCCGCCGCAGGCGTCCGTCACGTTGCACGTTGGCAAACGCAAGCTGACGCTGCGCCCGGAAGATCTGCAGAAGTTCCGCGCGGAGCGCGGCCGCAAGGGGACCCAGCTGCCGCGCGGCCTGCAGCGCATCGATCGCGTCGAAGTGGATGCGCCGGTGCGGGCGTCGGGCGGCGACAGCGAAGAGTAAGCGTTGGCGCTAGCGTTAACGGGCGGTCGCAGCGTGCTGTGGCCGCCTTATTTATTTTTGCTGGCGTTTATTTTCCAAATAGTTAACATTTCTGCGCATAAAATTATTGTGCGTACTGCCGCCTGGCAGGAAAATAGCGAGAAATGCGGGCGACATGGGCGTGCTTATCGCCCGGCCGGCAAATAATGAGTAAAGGAATCTGCGCAGCGAAGTAAACTGCGTTGGCAGTGTGCTAATGAGGTTGTTATGTTATTGATTTTGCGTGCCGTTCTCGCCACTCTCTTCTGTATTCTGGTGTGTATTTTCGGTTCTATTTATTGCTTGTTCAGCCCGCGCAACCCCCGCCATGTGGCGACCTTCGGCCATCTTTTCGGCCGCCTGTCGACGCTGTTCGGCATCAAGGTTGAAACCCGCGTGCCGGCCGATGCGGCCAACAACGGCAAGTGCATCTATATCGCCAACCACCAAAATAACTACGACATGGTGACGGCTTCTAATATTGTGCAGCCGCGCACCGTGACCGTCGGTAAAAAAAGTCTGGTATGGATCCCGTTTTTCGGCCCGCTGTATTGGCTGACCGGTAATCTGCTGATAGATCGTGATAATCGCGCCAAGGCGCACGGCACCATCGCCCAGGTGGCGGAGCAGTTCAAAAAGAAAGACATTTCTATCTGGATGTTCCCGGAAGGAACCCGCAGCCGTGGCCGTGGGCTGATGCCGTTTAAAACCGGCGCGTTCCACGCGGCCATCGCCGCCGGCGTGCCGATTGTACCGATCTGTGTATCCACCACCAGCGGTAATATAAATCTTAATCGCTGGAATAACGGGCATGTGATCGTCGAGATGTTGGCGCCGGTGGATACCAGCAAATACGGCAAAGAAAACGTGCGCGAGCTGGCGGCCCATTGCCGCGAGCTGATGGAGGCGAAAATCGCCGAATTGGACGCTGAAGTCGCCCAGCGCAACGCCGCCAAAAAATAAGAGTCTACCGGCTTCAAAGAATAAGGTTTTAATTGGCGTTCAGCGCCGTTAACGCCTGAACGCCTGCTAATCTTGATTGGCGGGCGTTTGGGTTTTGCACACGGTTTAGTTATTGCTTTTCATGGAGAAGATATGTCACTCAGTCGACGTCAGTTTTTACAGGCATCGGGCCTGGCGCTGTGCGCGGGCGCCGTGCCGCTGAGGGCTGAAGCGAGCGGAACGCAGACCCCGTTACCCATTCCCCCGCTGCTGGAGTCTCGCCGCGGTCAGCCGCTGTTCCTGACCTTGCAGCGCGCCCACTGGGCGTTTATGGATAACCGCAAAGCGGCGGTGTGGGGCATCAACGGCATGTACCTGGGGCCGACGGTGCGGGTTTACAGCGGTGACGACGTCAAACTGATTTACAGCAACCGTCTGCAGGAGCCGGTGGCGATGACCATCAGCGGTCTGCAGGTGCCGGGCACCCTGATGGGCGGCGCGCCGCGCATGATGTCACCCAACGTTGACTGGTCGCCGGTGCTGCCCATCCGTCAGGCGGCGGCTACCTGCTGGTACCACGCCAACACCCCAAACCGTATGGCGCCGCACGTTTACAACGGGTTGGCCGGGCTGTGGCTGGTGGAGGATGCCGTCAGCAAAGCGCTGCCGCTGCCCAACCACTATGGCGTCGACGATTTCCCGTTGATCATTCAAGACAAACGCTTCGATAACTTCGGCACGCCACAATACGACGCGCCGTCGCAGGGCGGCTTCGTCGGCGATACGCTGTTGGTTAACGGCGTGCAAAACCCGTATGTCGACGTATCGCGCGGCTGGGTGCGTTTGCGCCTTCTAAATGCCTCCAACGCGCGGCGTTATACCCTGCAGCTCAGCGACGGGCGGCCGTTCAACGTGATCGCCAGCGATCAGGGCTTCTTGCCTGCGCCGGTCGCGGTGCAACAGCTTTCGCTGGCGCCGGGCGAACGCCGGGAAGTGCTGATCGACATGTCGAAGGGCGAGGAGGTGACCATCACCGCCGGTGAAGCGGCGGGCATCATGGATCGCCTGCGCGGCCTGTTCGAGCCGTCGAGCATTCTGGTGTCCACCCAGGTGCTGACGCTGCGCCCGACCGGCCTGCTGCCGCTGGTGACCGACAACCTGCCGATGCGCCTGCTGGCGGATCAGCTGTTGGACGGCAGCGCCAGTCGCACCCGCGATTTCCGCCTGGGCGACGGCGGCGCCGGCATCAACGGCGCGATTTGGGACATGAACCGCATCGACGTACAGGCACAGCAAGGCACCTGGGAACGTTGGAACATTCACGCGGATACGCCGCAGTCGTTCCATATTCAGGGCGTGCAGTTCCTGATCAAACGCGTCAACGGCGCGCAGCCGATGGCGGAAGATCGCGGCTGGAAGGACACCGTCTGGGTCGATGGCGACGTCGAGCTGTTGGTGTATTTCAACCAACCTACCTCCGAACACTTCCCGTTCCTGTATTACAGCCAGACGCTGGAGATGGCCGATCGCGGCACCGCCGGCCAGCTGATGGTACAGCCGACAATGTAACCCGCTCTGCGGGCCGCTTAGGGCGCCCGCAGCATCTCCAGGAAGGCCTGCACCACCGGCGTGACGCTGTCTGCGCGGTAAACCGCGTACAGATCCGCCGGCGGCGCCTGTTGCAGCGAGCAAAAGCGTACGCCGGGCCACGGAATGCGGCCGTAGCTGTCCGGCAGCAGCGTAATGCCGCAGCCTTCCGCCACCAGCGCCAGCAGGGTTTGCGGCTCGTTAACCTGATAAGCGACGTCCGGCAAAAATCCCTGCTGCAGGCACAGATTGTGCAGATACAGCCCCAGGCTGGCCTCATGCGGCGGCAGCACGATGAAGCTATCGTTCTGCAGCGCCGCCAGCGGAATGTTTTCCTGCTGCGTCAGCGGATGATCAAGCGGCAGCACGACGGCGATGCTTTCGCTTGCCAACCGTTGGCAGGTCAACCCCGGCAGCGTCTGTTGCTGTGCCTCTCGCCAGACCCCGAT
Organism: Serratia sp. NGAS9; assembly: GCF_009905295.1. Taxonomy (NCBI): domain Bacteria; kingdom Pseudomonadati; phylum Pseudomonadota; class Gammaproteobacteria; order Enterobacterales; family Yersiniaceae; genus Serratia; species Serratia sp. NGAS9. The sequence continues at coordinate 4,435,177 of NZ_CP047605.1, read as the reverse complement.
GTCGATATGCCGCTTTTGCAGCGCGATGATTTGCTGGCTGGGCGTCAGCTCGTTCAACGACCAGGTGACGCCGGCGCTCCGCTCGCTGAATCGCCGCAGCGCCGCGATCAGGCCGCCCCAGGCCGAGGTGCCGACCATACCGACCACCATATGGCCGCCTTCGCCACGCCCCATCTGTTGCACCTGATGCAGCGCGCTGTCGGCCTGATCCAGCAGTCGCTCGACGTTGCGCAGCAGCGTGCGGCCAGCCGGCGTCAGCGTCATGGAGCGGGTGGTGCGTTTGAACAGCACCACCCCGAGTTGGCTTTCCAGATCCTTGATGTGCTTGCTGAGCGGCGGCTGTGACATATTCAGCCGTCGCGCCGCTTGGGTGAAGTTCATCTCTTCCGCCACCACGCGGAAATAGTGCAGCAGGCGGAAGTTAATCCGGCCGGGATCGGGCAGGGCTTGGGGCGGGTTCATCCGGGGTAAGGCCTCCTGTGACGCAGCTCAACTTATAGGTAAATGGAATAAATCGGCCGCCAAGAATGTATTGGTCTCGGCCGCGCCTCGCTCTCTACTATGGGGATTATTATCCCCCGCTGAAAGAGAGAATACGATGTTTAATCAAGAAGATGCTTTTACCTGCGCCGATGTCGTCCGCACCCGTTTGCCGGGCTTCCAGCCGAAAGCGGCCTTGATTCTCGGCTCCGGGCTCGGCGCTTTGGCGGAGGTGATGACCGAAACCGTCACCCTCGACTACGCGGAGCTGCCGGGTTTCCCGGTGAGCGGCGTCGCCGGCCACGCTGGGCAACTGGTCGCCGGCAAGCTGGAGGGCGTGCCGGTCCTGTGCATGAAAGGGCGTGGTCATTTCTATGAAGGACGCGGCATGCAGGTGATGACCACCGCAGTGCGCACCTTCAAACTGCTGGGCTGCGAATTCCTGCTGGCGACCAACGCCGCCGGTTCGCTGCGCCGCTCGGTGGCGCCGGGCAGCCTGGTGGCCATTACCGATCACATCAACTTCATGCCGGAATCGCCGCTGGTCGGCGCCAACGACGAGCGCTTCGGGCCGCGCTTCTTCAGCCTGGCGAACGCCTACGATCGCGATCTGCGCGCCCAACTGGCGGCGGTGGCCGAAAGCGCGGGCATCCCGCTGGCGGAAGGGGTATTCGCCGCCTACACCGGGCCGAATTTCGAAACGCCGGCGGAGATCCGCATGATGCAGACCCTGGGCTGCGACGTGGTGGGCATGTCGATCGTGCCGGAAGTCCTGACGGCGCGCCACTGCGGTCTCAAGGTGTTGGTGGTGTCCGCGATGACCAACTACGCCGAAGGGTTGTCGGACACGCCGCTCTCCCATGAACAAACGCTCAGCTGCGCGGCGCTGGCGGCGGACGATTTCATGCGCCTTATCCGCGAGCTGTTCAAAACGCTGTAAGACCGCAAGCAAACCGGCGGCGGGCTGCAGGGGGCCTGCTGCACCAATCATCGTTGAAAGCATAATAACAAGGTGATGGCGATGGCGATAAAAACACGATTAAAAGTCATGATTTTCCTGCAGTTCTTTATTTGGGGCGCCTGGCTGGTGACGCTGGGCTCCTACATGATCAACACGCTGCATTTCAGCGGTATGCAGGTGGGAATGGTTTACAGCGCCAAGGGTATCGCCGCGCTGATCATGCCGGGGCTAGCGGGCATCATCGCCGATCGATGGATGAAGGCCAACTACCTGTATGCGCTTTGCCACCTGTTCGGGGCGCTGGCGCTGTACTGCGCCGCGCAGGTCGAGCAACCGATGCTGATGTTCTGGGTGATGCTGTTCAACGCCATGGTTTATATGCCGACCATCGCGCTCTCCAACGCCATTTCCTATTTTTGCCTGGAGAAGCACGGCTTTGACACGGTGAAGGACTTTCCGCCGGTGCGGGTGTACGGCACGGTGGGATTCATTCTGGCAATGTGGCTGGTCGGTTTCAGCCAAATCTAGCTCAGCAATCTGCAGCTGTATCTGGCTTCTGCGGCGTCGCTGCTGCTGTCCGCCTATTCGCTGACGCTGCCGCGCTGCCCGACCAACCGCGCGGCCGAGTCGAAGAGCTGGGTGAGCGTGCTGGGGCTAGATGCGCTGGTGTTGTTCCGCCAGCGGCGCATGGCGCTGTTTTTCCTGTTCGCCATGTTGCTTGGCGCGGCGCTGCAGATAACCAATACTTTCGGTAACCCGTTTCTGCACGATCTGTCGCTCAATCCGCTGTATCAGGACAGCCTCAGCGTCAGGTATCCAGCAGTGCTGCTGTCGCTGTCGCAGATCTCCGAAGTGTTCTTTATCCTTACCATTCCCTTCTTCCTGCGCCGTTACGGCATCAAGCAGGTGATGCTGATCAGCATGGCGGCCTGGACGCTGCGTTTCCTGTTTCTGGCTTACGGCACGCCGGTCGGCTTTGGTTTCGTGCTGCTGCTGTTGTCGATGATCGTCTACGGCTGCGCCTTCGACTTCTTTAATATCTCCGGCGCCATCTTCGTCGAGAAGGAGGCCGACCACCGCATCCGCGCCAGTGCGCAGGGGCTGTTCATGACCATGGTCAATGGTCTGGGCGCCTATGTGGGTGCGCTCGCCAGCGGCGAAGTGGTGGATTTCTTCAGCCATGACGGCGTGAAAGACTGGCAGAGCATCTGGCTGGTGTTTGCGTTGTATACGCTGGTGTTGGGGATTGTGTTCGCGTTGAGCTTCAACTACCGCCACTCGCCGCAGGAGAGTGCGGCGGCGGCGCAGCAAGGCTGAGGGCGCCGAGTGACGGCGCCTTGAAACGTCAGGCCTGCGAGAAGCGCTGTTGCAGTTGGTGCCGGTCCGGCGGATTGGCGGCGCCGAGGCTGGCCACCACGCAGGCGGCGACCCGGTTGGCCAGATCGACCGCCCGCGGCAGCGGCCAGCCGGCGGACAGCCCCGCCAGCAAACCGGCGCAGTGGGCATCGCCCGCGCCGATGGTATCGACCACGTCCACCGGATAGGCGAGAACGTGCAGCGGCGGCGTGCGGCCGTCGCAGATCCAGGCGCCGTCGCGATCTAGGCGGCAGATCAGCGTCAGGTTACGGGCGGCGGCATAGCGCTGCGCGGCATCCACGGCGTCGCCCGCGCCGCACAGCGCGGCCACTTCGTCGCGGTTGAGCGTCAGCAGGGTGTGGCTGTCGCTGAGCATGGCGAAGAAATCTTCGCTGAGTTGGGCGATGCGCGGGCCGGGATCGATCAGACGCGGTTGGTCGAACGGCATGCGCGTCAGCCACTCGCGCAGCGCTTCGCCGTTTTCGCCCGCCAGCTCATAGCCGCTGGCGTAGATCAGGGTGTGTTCCGTCAGCGGCAGCGTGGCCAGCTGCGCTTTATTCCATTGGCTTTCGCAACCGGAAACCGTGATGAAGGTGCGTTCGCCGTTCGGCTCCACCAGCGCCAGGCACCAGCCGTTGTCCATCTGGCCGTGGCGCAACAGCACCTCCAGCCCCAGTTCGCCCATGGCGGCTTCGACAGCCGCGCCCCATTCGCCGTTGCCAACCGGCATGCCGTTGATCACCGGCACTTCAAGGCGCGTCAGCGCGCGCGCCACGTTGAACGCGCAACCGCCGATTTGCCGCGCCTGCGGCTGGGCTTCGATATCTTCGCCGCTGGTCGGCAGGCGGGGCAGCGTCATCACCAGATCGCCGACCGCGCCCCCAATCACCAGGACAGGTGTTACAGCTTCCCACTCACTCATTGATGTTCTCTGCGTTGGGTCAGGTACAGACCGTAAGCGATCAGACTCACCGCAAACGACACAAACAGCCCCAGGCTGGAATCGGCAAACAAGCCTTTGGCCAGCGGGCCGTCGATAAAACCAGTTTTAGTGACCAGCAGGCCGCACAGGGCGCCGAGGAACCAGCAAAACAGCGGGGCTTTGCGCACGCCGCGGTTCTGGCCATGCAGGCCGTACAAAGCGTTGCCATCATACCCGTGGCGACGGCGCAGGCACAGGTAATCGAGCAGGAAAATCGCCTCCCAGGCCGCCAGGAACACCCCGCAGAACACCAGGAAGGAGATGAACGGCCCCATAAAGTCGCCGGAGATGAACAGCACATACAGGGCGATGCCCAGCACCACGACCGCGTCGATCGATACCGCCAACCACTGTTTGACCTGCACGCCGATGGTCAGCAGGTTAAGGCTGGCTGAATACAGGCTGAGCACCGCGATGGTGACGATGCCGGCGGTGGCGGCCAGCAGATAAGGGATCGCCATCCAGGCGGGCAGCACCGAGCCAATCAGCGCGATGGGGTTGGCGGCGCTGGCCAGATCGGGCAGCTGCACGGAAAGCAGAATACCGGCCAGCATCAGCAGCATTAGCGGCAAACAGGCGCCGCCCATTACCGCGGCGAAAATGCTTTTGCTCGACGAGCTCGGGCTTTGATAGCGGCTGTAATCGGCGCCGGCGATTGCCCAGCTGATGCCAGTGCCGGCGGCGATCACCGATACCGCCGGCAGGAAGCCGGTCAACCAACTGCCGGAAGGCAGCGCCAACACCTGGCTCCACTCGGTGTTGAACAGGATATAGAGCACTACGATCAGCGTCATGGTGCCGAAGATGCGGCTGAACCAGCTTTGCATCCAGACCACGGTATTTTGCCCCAGCAGGCTGACGACGACAGTGAGCCCGCCGAACAGCAGCAGGCTGAGCGCGGTCAGCAGGTGACTGCTCCCCAGTCCGAAGGCCTCGAACAGCGCCGCCAGCGTCAGGGTGCCGGTGATCACGTTGACCGCTTCCCAGCCCATCAGATTGATCCAACTGAACAGGGTGGGCGCCACGTTGCCCTTCAGCCCGAAAATCACTCGCGACAGCGTCAGCGTAGAGGTGCGCCCGCGCTTGCCGGCGAAGCTGGTGAGGCCGACCAGCACGAAGCTGGCGACGCCGACCAGCGCGGCGAGCACCGATTGCAGAAAAGATAAGCCGAAGCCGACGATGATGGCGCCGTACACTACGCCGAGGATGCCGATATTGGCCGCCGACCAGATCCAAAACAGCTCGATGGGCTTGCCGGTCTGCTCCGCGTCCGGCACCCGGTCGATACCGGTGCTTTCTACCTTCCATGCTTCATTGCGATTGATATCGGTCATAGCAAATGATCCCTGTTGCGCAGGGCCGCGAGGGCCGCCGCAGTTGACTGAAAATCGATTCCGTTGGCGCGGTTGAGGCCGGCTATCCCGTGGTCGGGGGACGACGCCGATTCCGCGCAGTGTGTAGCGGCTGAGACCGCCAGGTCTGTCAAAATGAGGGCGGTATCCGCCTTATCGGGTGAGGCACGTCGGCCGCACGGCGCCAATGAGTGTAGCCAAAGAGTGGGTCTGCAGCGGGGGTTGGCGAAGCGGGTACGTTTCTATTTGCCGACATCAGTCCGGTTCGCTCACGCGATAGGATCCTGTGACGCGGCTATGAGCCGTGAGCAAGCTATCCATTAGCTCCGTTGCTTATTATCGGCCGTTTGTGCTGGCAGTATATGCCCGCTGCCGGCCATCAAGGGTATCCTTTAGGGCTGGCAGCGGGTTTTTTATTGTTTTTAAAGTGGGTCCCTGGTGTTGGTGCTATTGATGTATCAACATCAATAAGCACAGATTACGCGCGATCTAGATCCAATGAAAGTCCATTAGGCAAAAATTGTGATGCCACTCTGAAAACATTAGCGATATTTTAGTTAAGGTGAGGGGCTTATCGCCGGACAGGCGATAGGATAAAAATGAAATTCAGACAAATGGCATAAGCAGGAGGGCGGGCGAATGACGGATTTTATGGCCTGGCTGCGTGGCCATCTGGCGCAGGGGGCGGTAGCGCCGCGTTATATTCAGCTGGCGACGGCGATAGAAACTGCAATCAGGCAGCAGGTGTTGGCGGCGGAGGCGTTTTTGCCGCCGGAACGGCAGATGGCGGAAGGCCTGGCGCTGTCGCGCGTCACCGTCAGCAAGGCGATGAAGCTGCTGGAGGAGAAGGGGCTGATTTCGCGGCTGCAGGGCGTTGGTACCCGCGTGGCGATGCACATTGGTTATTCCCTCGATAAGGACAGCGGTTTCACCGCTCAGGCGCTGCGCCACGGCAGCCGCGTCAGCAATCGATGGCTGCTGCGCACCCGGGTCGGCGCGCCGGCCAAGGCCGCGGCGGCGCTGGGGCTGGCGGAGGGAGACGAGGTGATTAAACTGCGGCGGTTGCGCTTGCTGAACGGCAGCCCGGTCTCGCTGGAAACTACCTATATACCGCCGCGCTTCCTGCCAGAACCGGGGCAGCTGGAACATTCGCTGTATGCGCTATGGCAATCGCGCGGCATCGTGCCTGAAGATAAACACTTTCTGTTGAAGGCGGTATCCTGCAGCGACGAGGTCGCCGAACTGCTCAACGTACCGTGCGGTGCGCCGTTGTTGCACATCATCCAGACCAGCCGCAACGCCCGGGGCGAGGCATTGGAGTACAGTGATATCTTGTGCCGCAGCGATGTTTATGAATTCGAGGTGAATGGTTAGCGAAATAACCATGCTCTTTTTGTCACTAGTGCGTATAATCGCCGCCCGGCGATTAATTAACCTGTAAAAAGAGCGGCAGAATGAGCACCACCAGCCTGATCCAACCCGATCGTGAACTGTTTTCCTATAAGCCTTATTGGGCGGAATGTTATGGCACCGCGCCGTTTTTACCGATGTCGCGAGCCGAGATGGATCAACTGGGCTGGGACAGCTGCGACGTGATCATCATCAGCGGCGACGCCTATGTCGACCACCCGAGCTTCGGCATGGCGATCATCGGCCGTATGCTGGAAGCGCAGGGCTTCCGCGTCGGCATCATCGCGCAGCCGGACTGGAGCAACAAAGAAGACTTCATGCGGTTGGGGAAACCGAACCTGTTCTTCGGCATCACCGCCGGCAACATGGACTCGATGATCAACCGCTATACCGCCGATCGCAAACTGCGCCACGACGACGCTTACACCGCCGGCAACGTCGGCGGCAAACGCCCCGATCGCGCCACCCTGGTCTACAGCCAGCGCTGCAAAGAAGCCTATAAAGACGTGCCGATCGTGTTGGGCGGCATCGAAGCCAGCCTGCGCCGCATCGCCCACTACGATTATTGGTCGGATACCGTGCGCCGTTCGGTGCTGGTGGACTCCAAAGCCGACATGCTGATCTACGGCAACGGCGAACGTCCGCTGGTTGAAGTGGCGCACCGTCTGGCCGCCGGCGAGAAAATCGGCGATATCCACGATATTCGCAATACCGCGGTGATGCGCAAAGAAGCGCTGCCGGGCTGGAGCGGCGTGGATTCCACCCGCCTCGATAAGCCGGGCCGCATCGAACCTATCCCGAACCCGTACGGCGAGGATCTGCCGTGCGCCGACGGCGCCAAACCGAAAGAGCCGGAAGCCAAGCCTGTCACGGTGCGCGCCGCCAAGCCGAAGCCGTGGGAGAAGACCTACGTGCTGCTGCCGTCCTTTGAGAAAGTGAAGGGCGACAAGGTGCTGTATGCGCACACCTCGCGCATTTTGCACCATGAAACCAACCCAGGCTGCGCCCGCGCGCTGATGCAGAAACACGGTGACCGCTACGTGTGGATCAACCCGCCGGCGATCCCGCTGACCACGCCGGAGATGGACAGCGTCTTTGCCCTGCCTTATCAGCGTGTGCCGCACCCGTCTTACGGCCAGGATCGCATTCCGGCCTATGACATGATCCGTTTCTCGGTGAACATCATGCGCGGTTGCTACGGCGGCTGTTCGTTCTGTTCGATCACCGAGCATGAAGGGCGCATCATCCAGAGCCGTTCGGAAGATTCGATCGTTCGCGAAATCGAAGAGATCCGCGACAAGGTGCCGGGCTTTACCGGCGTGATCTCCGATCTGGGCGGCCCGACCGCCAACATGTACATGCTGCGCTGCACTAACCCACGCGCCGAGCAGACCTGCCGCCGCGCCTCGTGCGTGTATCCGGAGATCTGCACTTATATGGACACTAACCACGAGCCGACCATCAAGCTTTACCGCCGCGCGCGTTCGCTGGAGGGCATCAAGAAGATCCTGATCGCCTCCGGGGTACGTTACGATCTGGCGGTGGAAGATCCGCGCTATATCAAGGAACTGGCGACCCACCACGTCGGCGGCTACCTGAAGATCGCGCCGGAGCACACCGAAGAAGGCCCGCTGTCGAAAATGATGAAACCGGGCATGGGCAGCTACGATCGCTTCAAACAGCTGTTTGATCACTATTCGAAGCAGGCGGGCAAAGAGCAGTACCTGATCCCGTACTTCATCTCGTCGCACCCGGGCACCCGCGATGAAGACATGGTGAACCTGGCGCTGTGGCTGAAGAAGAACCGTTTCCGCCTCGACCAGGTGCAGAACTTCTATCCTTCGCCGATGGCCAACTCCACCACCATGTATTACAGCGGCAAAAACCCGCTGAGCAAGGTGGGGTACAAGAGCGAAGACGTGGTGGTGCCGCGCGGCGAGCGCCAGCGTCGCCTGCATAAGGCGCTGCTGCGTTACCACGATCCGGCCAACTGGGCGCTGATCCGCACCGCGCTGGAAGAGATGGGGCTGAAGCACCTGATCGGCAGCCGCCGCGAGTGTCTGGTGCCGGCGCCGAGCATCGACGAGCAGCGCGAGGCGAAACGGCTGCAGCGCCACACCCGGCCGGCGCTGACCAAACATACCGATATTAATCGGCAGCGCACGCCGTCCAACCGGCCGCCGCGCAAGCCGATTCGCAAGGCCAAGCCGTAACGACCACGCCGCGTGCGCAAACAAAAAGGAGAACCCCCGGGTTCTCCTTTTTACTTTAGCTAATTACAACCGTTCGTAAGCGGCTTCCACTTTCATCAAATGGCGCGGCGCCTGCGGTGCGGGATGGTATTTGCGCACGTGCCAGTTAAAGGCTTCTGGCGACAGGTTGTTGATCATCGCGATCGCCTGCTGGCGATTACTGGAGAAGGTGCGCAGCAGCGCGCCGGTGCCGTTGACGTAGGCGATGATGGTGGCGTAGCGCAGCGTGACGGGATTGGCGATCCCTTTAAGCTGTTGTTTTTGCAAGGTGGCCAGATAGGCGGCGCCGAGATCGATATTGGTGTCGGGATCCCGCAGGTCATCGTCGTCCGGGCAGCCGCGTTTGCCTTTGTAGCGGTAGGCATCGCAGCCGGCGGTATCGGCTTTCAGCTGCATCAGGCCGATCGCATTGGATCTGCTCACTGCGGAAGGGTTGAAGCCGGACTCCACCTGGATCATGGCGGTGATCAGCTTGGCGTCCACGCCGTATTCGCTGGCGGCGTCTTTGATGGCGCTATCGAAGGCGTGGCGATCGTAGCTGACGCGCTGTTTCTTGCCGGCGCAACCCGCCAGCACCAGCATGATGCAAAGCATGCCCAGCCGTGACCCGTGTGAGAAAGAGAATTTCATGGTGCTCCGTGCTTGTCTGTTTTTTAACGGCGTTAACCGGTGGCCGGAGCCTCCGGCGTCGTCATCATAACGTCAGGCGGCGCAAAGGAGCAATGTGTGGGAAGGAAAAGCCCCCTCCGGCGGGAGAGGGCTTGAGCGTGGGTTTACAGGGTATCCGGATCCGGCCCCAGGCGGTTGCCGACGTCCAGCTTGGCGATCTCGCCCAGTTCGTCCTTATCGAGTTTGAAATCAAATACCTCGAAGTTTTCGCGAATGCGCGACGGCGTGACGGATTTCGGGATCACGATAAGACCGCTGTCCAGGTGCCAGCGCACCACGATTTGCGCCGGGGTTTTCTCGTATTTCTCGGCCAGGGCCTTGATCAGCGGCTGGTCGAATACCCCTTCACCGCCCTGCGCCAGCGGGCTCCAGGATTCGGTGGCGATATGGTGCGTAGCGTTCCAGGCGCGCAGTTGGCGCTGTTGCAGCAGCGGGTGCAGCTCGATCTGGTTGACGACCGGCGCCACGTTGGTTTCATCCAACAGACGCTGCAGGTGCGGCGTATGGAAGTTGCATACGCCGATGCTTTTCACCAGGCCTTGTTCGCGCAGTTTGATCAGCTCGCGCCAGGCGGAGACGTATTGATCCTGCTGTGGGCGCGGCCAGTGGATCAGATACAGATCCACATAGTCCAGCTTGAGCTTTTCCAGACTGGTTTCCAGCGCCGCCAGCGGATCGCCCTGATCGTCGTTCCACAGCTTGGTGGTGATGAACAGGTCGCTGCGCGGCAGCGCGCTGGACTGCAGCGCGGCGCCGACGCCTTCCTCGTTCTTGTAGATCGCGGCGGTGTCGATGGAGCGGTAACCGATCTCCAGCGCTTTGCTGACCGCGCGGGTGGTCTCTTCAATACTCGCCTGCCAAACGCCGAGACCCAACTGCGGCATCAGATTACCATCGTGGAGTTTGATGATGGGTTGTTGCGTTGTCATGCGCATCTCCTTGTGTACGGATTGCGGCGCCTGCGGCACCGAAACGGCTATAGATAAATTCTAGTTGGCAAAATGGGCGGTTGCCGGGTTTGCCAGCCTAATTTCAGCGGTGGCGGGAGGGCGATTCTCTCCCCGCTCTCCCTGCGAATGAGCGGTAAGACGAATGGTGCGAAACGATCGGCGGCGCGCTGAGGCGCCCGACGGCGCCCGGCGATCGGCCGGGCGCCGGATGCGGCGAAAAATGGCTGACGGAGACTAAAGCCTAGCAAAAAATCGCCGTTTTGCGATTAACGCGCCGCTTCATAAATGCGGCGGCTGACGTCCAGGGTGATGTCCTGATGCTCGCCCAGGGCGGTCATGCCGTGCTGATGCAGCTTGTCGAGCAGCGCCGGAATGCTGCTGCCGTCGAGCTGATAATCCGCCATGCGGGTCGGTACACCCATCTGTTCGAAGAAGGCGCGGGTGGCGGCGATGGCGCCGTCGATGCGGCTGTCTTCGCTGCCTTCGCGCAGGTCCCAGATGCGGTCAGCGTACTGCAGCAGTTTTTCGCGCTTCTGCGCTTTCTTCTCGTGCAGCAGCGCCGGCAGCACGATGGCCAGCGTTTGTGCGTGGTCGAGATCGTGCATGGCGGTCAGTTCATGGCCCAGCATGTGGGTCGCCCAGTCCTGCGGCACCCCGGCGCCGATCAGGCCGTTCAGCGCCATGGTAGCGCTCCACATCACGTTGGCGCGCACCGCATAGTTTTCCGGCTCGGCCAGCGCGCGCGGGCCGTCTTCCAGCAGGGTCAGCAGCAGGCCTTCGGCGAAGCGATCCTGCACCTTGGCGTCGACCGGGTAGGTCAGATACTGCTCCAGGGTGTGTACGAAGGCGTCGACCACGCCGTTGGCTACCTGGCGCGGCGGCAGCGAGTAGGTCACGACCGGATCCAGCACGGCAAAGCGCGGCTGCACCAGCGGCGAGAAGAAGTGCTGTTTGTCGCCGCTGCTCTTCCGGGTGATCACCGCGCCGCTGTTGGACTCGGAACCGGTGGCCGGCAGCGTCAGCACGCAGCCCATCGGCACCGCGTCAGTGATGTGGCTGCCGACGGTCTGCAGAATATGCCAGGCATCGCTGTCGGCCGTATAACGGGCCGCGGCGGCGATGAACTTGGTGCCGTCAACCACCGAACCGCCGCCGACCGCCAGCAGGAAATCGATGTTTTCCGCTTTCACCACCTCGACCGCTTTCATCAGGGTTTCGTAGGTCGGGTTCGGCTCGATGCCGGAGAACTCACGCACGTCACGGCCGGCCAGCGCGCTGTACACCTGATCCAGCACGCCGTTTTTCTTCACGCTGCCGCCACCGTAGGTGATCAGGATGCGTGCGTCCGCTGGGATCTGGCCGGCCACGTCGGCAATTTGGTCCTTGCCGAACAGGATTTTGGTTGGGGTATGCAGAATGAAGTTTTGCATGGTTGATTTCTCTCTTTCTGTCAGGCGGGCGCCAACGCGGCGCAAAGGTGTCTGGCCCGTATTGTCAGGAACCTGGCGGCAACGCACAATGCACATTCCTGTTTGGTTCTTGCCTATTTCTACAACTGCCTGTAGAAATGGAGAGCTTTAAATTATGATTTATGCCGAATCGTTCTGACTGTAAGAGGGTGTTTCCGTGACTGAAATCGATGCGCTGCGCAGCCGCATGGCACGCCAGGCGATGGCTATCGCCACCGGCAACGGCTATACGCCGTCACCGGTGCCGCGGGTGAAGATCCTGTATGTCGATCGCCACTGCCCGCGTCAACCGGTAATGTACGAACCGGGGATCGTCATCATCTTTCAGGGGCACAAGGTCGGCTATTGCGGCAACAAGGTGTTCCAATACGATCCGCGCAACTACCTGCTGATGACGGTGCCGCTGCCGTTCGAGTGCGAAACCTTCGCCAGCCCGGAGTTGCCGCTGGTGGGGTTGGCGGTCAATATCGATACCCAAATGCTGCAGGATTTGCTGATCGACATCGGCGACGACGACTACCTGATGCAGCCGCGGGCGGAGAGCAACGGGGTAAATCTGGCCGAGCTGACGGAAGCGCTGCTGTGTGCCACTGAACGCCTGCTGGACGTGATGGCCAAGCCGCTCGACGCCCGGGTGCTGGGGCCGCAGATCGTGCGCGAGATCCTCTACTATGTGCTGCGCGGCACCTGCGGTGCGTCGCTGCAGGAGCTGGTTAATCGACATACCCACTTCAGCCAGATCGCCAAGGCGCTGCGGCGCATAGAAAATCAGTATGCCGACAATCTCAACGTCGAGCAGTTGGCCAGCGAGGTCAACATGAGCGTGTCGGCGTTTCACCATAACTTCAAGGCGGTGACCAACACCTCTCCGCTGCAGTACGTGAAATCGTACCGGCTGCATAAGGCGCGCCTGTTGATGGTGCATGACGGTCTGAAGGCCAGCACGGCGGCGATCCGCGTCGGTTACGAGAGCGCGTCGCAGTTCAGTCGTGAATTCAAACGGCTGTTCGGCATGACGCCGAGCGATGAAGTCGCCCGGCTGCGCGATGCCAATCCGCTGCTGCTGGAGGGCTGAGCCGCGTTTACGGGGTCAGAACGATCTTGCCGAACGGCCCGCGATCGAGATGATCCAACGCCTGCGGCAGCTGGTCGAAGCGGTATACCTGATCGATCACCGGCTGCAGGTTGACGGCGTCCACGGCGCGCACCAGATCTTCCAGCGCGCGGCGATGGCCGACGCCGATGCCCTGGATCTGCGCCGATTTCAGCAGCAGCAGGCCGGCGGGCGCGGAAATCTCGGCGCCCGCCAGCACGCCGATCACCGAGATGCGGCCGCCCACCGCCACGGCGCGTACGGAGTTGCCGAGATTCGGGCCGCCGACGGTGTCGATCACATGGTCGATGCCGCGATCCTGCGTCAGCGCATAAACCGCCTCCACCCAATCGCCGTTCAGCCGGTTGATGCCGTGACTGGCGCCCAGTGCCCGGGCGCGCGCCAGCTTTTCATCGCTGCCGGAGGTCACGTACACCTCGGCGCCGTGCGCTTTGGCGATCTGCAGCGCGAACAGCGCCACGCCACCGGTGCCTTGCACCAGCACCGTCTCGCCGGCATGCAGTTTGCCTTGCTCTACCAGCGCGAACCAGGCGGTCAGCCCGGCGCACGGCAGGGTGCTGGCCTGCGCGTCGTCCAGCGACGTCGGCGCCGCCACCAGCCAGTCTTCATGCAAAATCACGTATTCCGCCAGTACGCCCTGATAGAAGCCGCCAAGGGTGTGGTAAGGCACCTGGCGCGCATCGCCGTACGGTTTTTGCCGGCCGTCGAGCCAGCCGGGGCTGAAGGTAGAGATGACCCGGGCGCCGGGTTGGAACCGGCTGACGCCGGGCCCGACGGCGTTGACCTCGCCGGCCATGTCAGAGGCGGGGGTGAACGACTGCGGCAGCGTCAGCCCCATGCCGCTTTCAATCATCATTTTGTCGCGGTAGTTGAGCGCTACCGCCTTCACTTTCACTCTGATTTCGTGTGGCCCCGGCTGCGGGATCGCGTCGGTGGTCAGCTGCAGGTGTTCACGCCCCAGGGCGTCCATCGTCCAGCGTTGCATCGTGTCGGTCATGATGTTCTCCAAAGTCAGCGATTAACGACCTGTCGATAATATCGTTGATAGAGGTTCGCCAGTGGCGATAAGATTTCCGCAGATTGTTTCTTTCAGAGCGACAAATCATGAGCGATCGATTGAGCGGCATTTCGGTATTCGTCACCGCCGTGGAGGCGGGCAGTTTTGCGTTGGCGGCCAGTCGGTTGCACCTGTCGCGTTCGGCGGTAGGGAAAACCATCGCCCGGCTGGAACAGCGGCTGGGCGTGCGGCTGTTTCATCGCACCACCCGCAGCCAGAGCCTGACCGACGACGGTGCGTTGTTCTATGAGCGCTGCCTGCGGGCGCTGGAGGAGATCCGCAGCGCGGAAACGTTGCTGGAGTCGGGCAAGCGGCAGGTCAGCGGCCGGCTGCGGGTGTCGATGCCGGTGCTGTTTGGCCGCATGTGTATTGCGCCGTTGCTGACCGATCTGACGCGTGAGCACCCTGGCCTGGAGCTGGAGCTGTCGTTCAGCGATCGGGTGGTGGATCTGATTGAGGACGGTTTCGATATGGCGATCCGTAACGGCACGCTGGCCAACAGCAGCGGGCTGGTGGCGCGTCGTATCGGCGATCACCGCATGACGCTGTGCGCCTCGCCGGCGTATCTGCAGCGATGCGGCGAACCGCACAGCATTGAGCAACTGGCCCAGCATGAGGCGGTGACCTATATGCGCGCCGGCGCGCGGCGCAGCTGGCGGGTGCTGGACGAGAACGGCAAACCGCAGGACGTGATGCCGAATAACCGGTTGCAGATGGACGATTTGCAGGCGATTGCGGATGCAGCGACGGCGGGTTTCGGCATCGCCTGGCTGCCGTGCTGGCTGGTGCGTGAGCAGCTGTTGAGCGGGGCGCTGGTGCGCTTACTGCGCGATCGGCCCGGCGCCGCCTTTGATGCGCATGCGGTATGGCCACACACGCCCCACCTGCCGCTGAAGGTGCGGCTGGCGGTGGATACGCTGGTGAGCAAGTTGCCCGCCAGTCTGGCGTTGGTCGAGAAGGCGCTGTAGTGCGCCTGGATCAGGAGGAGGAGGCGCGCTTTTTACGCCAGATCACCAGCATGGCGCCCAGCAGGCCGACGAACAGCAGCAACAGCGGCAGCAGCATCAGGCCGGTCATCACCTGGCTTTCGTAGCGTTTCACCAGAGGGATTTGGCTGAACGCGTAGCCGAGGCCGACCAGCGCGCAGACCCAGATCGCCGCACTCAGCCAGTTGAACACCTGGAAGCGCGAACTGTTGAGCCCGGAAATGCCGGCCATGGTCGGCAGCAGCGTGCGCACGAAGCCGAGGAAACGGCCGATCAGCAGCGCCGTCAGCCCGTGGCGATTGAACAGGTTATGAGCGCGCTGGTGATATTGCGCCGGCAATTGCAGCAGCCAGCCTTTCACCAGGCCGGTGTGGCCCAGCCAGCGGCCCTGGATATAGCTCAGCCAACAGCCGAGGCCGGCGGCGGCGGTCAGAATCAACAGGGTGGGGGCAAAGCCCATCACGCCTTTGGCGATCAGCGCACCCGACAGCAGCAGCAGGCTGTCGCCGGGGAGGAAGGAGGCGGGCAGCAGTCCGTTTTCCAAAAACAGGGTGGTGAAAAGCACGGCATAAACCACCCAAATCACGCTAGGATCGGCGAGGGCGATAAAGTCCTGCTGCCAAAGCGCATGAATAATCTCTCGTAATACATCCATTTTATGTCCTGTTGCATGCCGGTTGCGCCCGGGGTCACGTTCTCCAGGATGCGGCGGTTACCGTATCTGACAGTTATCCGGTTAGTGTACCGCTAATAGCTTAAGCCGACATTAAACGAGACGAAGAAAATTACCGGAATCCGCCTTAGCGCACGCCGTTGAGGCGATCGAAACCGGCCGCTAGATCGGCGATCAGGTCTTCGACGTTCTCCAGGCCGATGTGTATGCGCACCAGCGTGCCGGAGAAATCGACGCCGCCCGCCGGCCGGATGGCTTCCAGCTCTTCCGGCTGGTTGGCCAGGATCAGCGACTCGAAGCCGCCCCAGGAGTAGGCCATGCTGAAGTGGCTGAAGTTGTCCAGGTAAGCGGCCAGCTGGGTATCATCCAGCCGCTCTTTCAGCACGAAAGAGAACAGCCCGTTGCAGCCGCTGAAGTCGCGGCGGTAGAACTCGTGGCCCTTGCAGCTGGGCAGGGCTGGGTGATTGACCGTCGCCACCTCCGGCCGTTCGGCCAGCCAGTTGGCGACCTCAATGCTGCTGCGCTCGTGCTGCTTCAGGCGCACGCTCAGGGTACGCAGGCCGCGGCTCGCCATGTAGGCGGTGTCGGCATCCACCATCTGCCCCATCAGATAGGAGTACTCGCGCAGTTGCTCCCAACAGCGCGCGTTGGCGACGGCGGTGCCGAGCATGTAATCGGAATGGCCGATCAGGTATTTGGTGCCGGCCTGAATGGAGATATCGATGTCGAAATCCAGCGCCTTGAACAGCACGCCCGCCGCCCAGGTGTTGTCGATCATGATCACCACCTCCGGCGCCACGGCACGAATGGCCTGCACCATGGCCGGGATATCCTGCACTTCCAGAGTGATGGAGCCGGGGGATTCCAGGAACACCACGCGGGTATTGGGTTGGATCAACGTGGCGATATCGGCGCCGATCAACGGATCGAAATAGGTGGTGCTGACGTTCATGCGACCGAGGATGTGAGTGCAGAAATCCTGGGTCGGTTCGTACGCCGAACCGGTGACCAGCAGGTGATCGCCGGCGCCGACGAACGACAGGATCGCATTGGCCACCGCCGCCGCGCCGCAGGGGTACAGCACGCAGCCGGCGCCGCCCTCCAGCTCGACCATCGCATCCTGCAGGGCGAAGTGGGTCAGCGTGCCGCGTCGGCCGTAAAACAGCTCGCCGTGGGCGCGTTGCGCGGTGGCGTGCTTTTTGGCGGCGACGGAGTCGAAGACCAAGGAAGAGGCGCGTTGCGTAACGGGATTGACGGAGCCCTGGGTGTAGCGTTTGCCGCGGCCGGCGCCGATCAGCGTGGTTTCGATGTGTTTTGACGTCATGGTACCTGGCTCACCTCTGGTTGCTCTGCACGTGCCCGTTTACGATAGCCCTTACGTTAGCATGAGTTGATATAGCCATCCAGACGTTTTAACTTCTGGATATAGAAACGGCTATAATTGGCTGTCAGCGGCGCATTTCTCGCCTCATCCTTCTGCCGAGCGGCGAGAGAGAAGCCCATTCATCGGTCGAGACGTCGTTCGGCAGGGTGGTCTTGTTGCACCGTTGTGGGAGAAAAGTAACGAAATAACCCCATAAAAGGAGCGTTTGGCGGTGAACGGGCGCGGATTGGCGCTTTGCCGCGGGGCTGGCTAAAATTTTCGCGTTTATTTGGTAAATAATAATGAGAACTACTATCAATCCCCGGTTGGTTTGATATGATCGCACGCTGAATTATTCCTTAATTTTGATCGGTAATGGGTGGAGGCACAGCGTGAAAACGGCTGGCAAGAATTTAAATCAAGGATCGTTCGGCCAGGGCCGGGCGCAGTGGGGCAAGGCCTTTGGCCGCAGCCTGATGGCTTCTATGGTGCTGGTTGTGGGGCTGGCCGGCAGCGCGCAGGCAGCGCCGGCGGCCAATCCGGCCGTTACCGAAAGCGTTGCGCCGACCACCGCGCCTGCACCTGCAGCCGCTGCGCCGGAAAGCATCACGCCGGTGAACCCGGCACCGACGATCCAGCCACCGGAAACCCGCGGCATGGACCTGTCCATTTGGGGCATGTACCAGCACGCCGACGCGGTGGTGAAAGCGGTGATGATCGGCCTGGTGCTGGCGTCTATCGTGACCTGGACCATTTTGTTCGCTAAAGGCAGTGAACTGCTGCGCGCCAAGCGCCGTCTGCGTCGCGAGCAGTTGGCACTGGCCGAAGCGCGCTCGCTGGATGAAGCTTCCGAGCTGGCGCAAAACTTCTCCCCGGAGAGCGTCAGTGCGGTACTGCTGAACGATGCGCAAAATGAGCTGGAGCTGTCTGCGGAATCCAACGACAACAACGGCATCAAAGAACGCACCGGTTTCCGTCTCGAGCGCCGCGTGGCGGCCTACAGCCGTAACATGGGCCGCGGCAACGGCTTCCTCGCCACCATTGGTGCCATCTCGCCGTTCGTCGGCCTGTTCGGTACCGTCTGGGGCATCATGAACAGCTTTATCGGCATCGCCCATTCGCAGACCACCAACCTGGCGGTCGTGGCGCCGGGCATCGCAGAGGCGCTGCTGGCGACTGCGATGGGCCTGGTAGCGGCGATCCCTGCGGTCGTTATCTACAACATCTTCGCCCGCGTCATCAGCGGCCATCGCGCCCAGGTAGGCGACGTGGCGGCGCAGGTCTTGCTGCTGCAGGGCCGCGATCTGGATCTGGCCGCAACGGCGGAAGCCAAGCGCTCACAGCACGCACACCAACTGCGGGCGGGGTGAGTCATGGCGATGCGCTTAAATGAAGATCTGGACGACAGCGGCGAACTGCATGAAATCAACGTGACGCCGTTTATCGACGTCATGTTGGTGCTGTTGATCATCTTTATGGTGGCCGCGCCGCTGGCAACGGTAGATATCCGCGTCGATCTGCCGGCCTCCTCCGCCAAACCGCAGCCGCGGCCGGAGAAACCGGTGTTCCTGTCGGTGAAGGCCGACAAGCAGCTCTACGTTGGCGATCAGCCGGTGAATGCCGATCAGCTGACTTCGGTGCTGGATCAACGCACTCAGGCGAACAAAGAAACCACCATCTTCTTCCAGGCGGACAAGAGCGTGGACTATGAAACGCTGATGAGCGTGATGGACACCCTGCGTAAAGCCGGTTACCTGAAAGTGGGGCTGGTGGGCATGGAAGGTGCCGCCAAGTAGCGGCAGCACAACGATAAAGGGCGCTCAGGCGCCCTTTTTTATTGATACTGAGATATCACTCCCCGGCTAACAACGCCCGGGAACCGGCATGGCGCCAGTGGATACGGCCCGGCAGATAAAGCGCATGCTGTTCCAGCGGCCGCTCGTCGATGAGCGCGGTCACCTGGTCGAAGCTATGCTGCGCCAGCGCCCGGCAGTCTTGCGCGACCGTATCTATCTTCAGCGTCATGCAATCGAACAGGTAGTGATCGTCGAAGCTGCACAGGTGGATATCGCTCTCCATCAGCTGATGCTGCGTCAGATAACGCAACACCCCTTCCAGCAGGCCACAGGCGGCGGTGAACAGCGCTTTGGGCGGACGCCCCAGCTGTGCGCACAGCTGAGCGAACATCTCGTAACCCGAACTGGGGTGGTAGCTGCCGTTGATGATCCATTCCGGTTTGCACGTGATGCCGGCGCGCTCCAGGCCAAGCTGGAAGCCGGCGAGGCGATCGCGGGTCGGCGAAATGCGCGGCTGCCCGCCGAGAAAATAGATCTCATCCGGATGTTGGCGCGCGACCTTTTCCACCAGGTCGGCGGTCGCATTAACCGAGTCGGTGATCACCAGCGGCAGTTCGGAGCCGGCGATCAGGCGGTCCATCTGCACCACCGGTAGCCCGGCGTTGATCTTCTGGTATTCGGCATCGTTCAACTGGCTGGAGGCGACGATCAAGCCGTCCACCTGCCGCTGTACCAGACTGTTCACCGCCATCATCTCCTGCGCCGGGTTTTCATCGGTGCAGGCGATCAGCAGCTGCAGACCGGCTTCGCGGCACAGCGTTTCCAGCTCGCGCGAAATCACCGCAAAGCCGTAGTTGGTCATCTCCGGCACCACCAGCCCCAGCGTGTGGCTGCGGTTGGAGCGCAAAGAGCGGGCGTGGATGCTGGGCTGATAATGGTGTTCGTGCGCCAGCGCCAGAACGCGGTCGCGGGTGTCGTCGGACACCCGATATTCCTTGCTGCGGCCGTTCAGCACCAGGCTGGCGGTCGATTTCGACACCCCGGCCAGCGTGGCGATGTCACTGATGGTAATGCGTTTATTTTTTTTCACTGACGCCATCTGAAGTCATCGGAGGATGCGTCATTCTAGCATGCATGGCGTCAGCGGCCAGTATTCCAACGCCAGCGGCGCGCTTCCGGACAGCCGCAGTTGCGGCTCGCTGGCCGGGAAGTAGCGCGCGCTCATCACCGCCTCGCCGCGGTTGATGAAGATCTCCACGCTGGAACGATCGAACAGCAACTGCAGATGCGTGACCGGGCCGCGCCAGTAACGGTGCTCCGGCTGGCCGTCGGCCAGGGAAGCGCGCGTCAGCTGCAGCCTTTCGCCGTCCCAGTTCAGCGTCATTGCCTCGCCAAACGCGGCGCTGAACGCGCCCTGCGGCGTTAGCTGCAGCTCCGCAGTCCCCAGCGCATAGGCGGGGGCATCATCGGCACGGCCTTGCCAGCCTGCTCGCTCGCCGCGCAGCTGTTGCAGCTCGCGCGCCGGGCGCTGGTGGAGGCGGCCATGCCGCAGCGACAGCTCGCGCGGGCAGGTCATGGTGTGGATCCAGCCGTAACGGCGCGTCGGATGGGCTTCTTCATCTTGCTCGGGCACGCCCATCCAGCCGAACAGCAGGCGGCGGCCATCTTCCGCCAGCGTCGTCTGCGGTGCATAGAACTCGAAGCCGGCGTCCAGCTCGCGAAATTCGCCGTGGCTGAAGGCCGGCTGCAGGTAATCCAGCTTGCCGAGCAGATAGCCGGCCTGATAACGGTTGAGATAGCGTTCCGGCTGCGGCGCCAGCCCCTGCGGGCAGCAGATCAACACGTCGGCGTCGTCCAGCGAGAACAGGTCTGGGCACTCCCACATGTAGCCGAATTCACCCAGGTCGTGCAGGCCGGAACCGGCGATCTCGCCCAGCGGTTGCCAGGCGCGCAGATCGCTGGAACGAAGCAGCAGCACCTTGCCGCGATCCTGCAAGTCACGCGCGCCGAGCACCATGTACCACGCATTCTGATGACGCCACACTTTGGGATCGCGTACGTGCCCGCTGTAGCCGTCCGGCAGCGGCAGCACCGGCCCGAGCTTGCGGTATTCGCCCCGATCGCTTTCCTGAGCCAGGCATTGATAGGCAGTGCGTGAGCCGTCGGGGAATTTCACATTGCCGGTGTAGATCAGCGTGATTTTATCTTCCGCCACCACCGCCGAGCCGGAATAACAGCCGTGGCTGTCGTAACAGGCACCTGGTGCCAGGGCGAGCGGCTGATGCGCCCAACGCAGCAAGTCGGTCGACTGCCAGTGTCCCCAGCACTTGTTGCGATGATCGCAGCCCAGCGGATTCCACTGATAGAACAGGTGATAAACGCCGTTGTGCTGGATGAAGCCGTTGGGATCGTTCAGCAGGCCAACGCTGGGCGCCAGATGCCAGGCCGGGCGGTGCGGATCGCGCAGCGCGCGTGGCTGGCCGTTCATGACCGCCTGCATCGCCTGTTTGATTAAGCTGAGTTCTTCCATCATTGCGCGTCCGTTTTATATTTCAACAGGAGGGAGAGTATGAAGGCGGTGCCAAACGCGATCGCCAGGCCGATGATATAGCTGACCAGCGAACTGGCCTGCACAATCGCCATGCCAGGGATCGCCGTCAGCCCGACCGCGTTCATACCGACGTGATTGGCCACCACCCAGGCGCCGCCGAGCGCGCCGCCCGCCAGCGCTGCCAGGAAGGGTTTCACGAAGCGCAGGTTGATACCAAACAGCGCCGCCTCGGTGATGCCGAGCATGGCGGAAAAGGCGGAAGGCACCGCGATGGCTTTGATTTTGGCGTCGCGGGTTTTGAAATACACCGCCAGGCAGGCGCCGCCCTGAGCGATGTTGGCCATCGACCAGATCGGCAGCAGGAAGTTGACGCCGATAGTGGGGTTGCCGAGCAGCCCGGCCTCTACCGCGTGGAAACTGTGGTGAATACCGGTGATGACGATAGCGGAATAGAGGCCGCCGAACAGCAGCCCGGCGAACCACCCCGCATGGGCAATCAGCGTGCTGAGCACGAAGGAGATGCCGTCACCCAGCGCGCGGCCGGCGGGGCCGATAAACAGCAGGGCGACAAAGCCTGAGATGACCACCGTCAGGAACGGCGTCAGGATCAGATCGAGCGCGTTGGGGATCACTTTACGCAGCCGTTTCTCCAGCAGGCTCATGAACCACACCGTCAGCAGCACCGGGAATACGGTGCCCTGATAGCCGATCATGGCGATGTCCAGCCCGAAGAAGTTCATGGTGTGGAACCCTCCGGCGACGCCCCAGGCGTTGGTCAGCGCCGGATGCGTCAAAATGCCGCCGAGTGTGGCGCCCAGGTAGGGATTGCCGCCGAATTCGCGTGCGGCGGTGAAGCCGATCAGAATCGGCAGGATAATGAACGCCGCCGAGCTGAACATATCCAGCATGATGAACAGCGCGCTGTTGGCATCGGCCCAGCCGTAGGTTTTCACCATGCCGAGCAACCCCATCAACAGGCCGGAAGCGACGATCGCCGGGATGATTGGCACGAAGATGTTCGACAGCAGGCGGGCGATGCGCTGCAGCGGGTTGAGCTTTTTCGCCGCGATATCGGCGGCTTCGGCCTTGCTGGATTCGCTGACGCCCGCTGCCTTGATGAATTCCGCATGCACCTTGTTGACCAGCCCGGTGCCGAAGATTACCTGGATTTGACCGGCGTTGCTGAAGCAGCCTTTGACGCCGTCCAGTTTGCCGATGGCCTCTTTGTCCACCTTGCTGTCGTCCACCAGCACCAGACGCAGGCGCGTGGCGCAGTGGGCGGCGCTGGCGATGTTCTCTTTACCGCCGAGCAGCGGCAACAGCGCGTTGGCGGTTGCGGTAATGTCCATGTTGTCCCCTTGCTAAATAAAAATGCCGCCGCGCAGTTTGCGACGCAGCGTCGTGAATCGATGTCAGAAGAAATACTTGAATCTGGCGCGCATGCCGTAACGTTGATCGTTGTCGCCGTTGGCGATCTTGTTGTCGGCGTTGGCTTCCAGCAGCGACACATAGGCGCCTAAATACAGATTGAAATTCTTCATATTCATAATGTTAGGTATCTGATACGACGCGTGAACGGTATGGATGTCGTAGTTGCCCGGTTCGCTGAGCGGGTTGTGGATATCGGCGGCGATCCCGGCGGTATTGAACTCTTTGATATTGTTATGGGCATAGATATAACCCAGTTCGAAGCGCCGCCACAGCACGTTCACGCCGGCGGTGAAGTCTTGCTCGCCTGAGGCATCCAGATAGGCGGTGCTCAGGTTGGCCACCACGCCGTTATCCGGGTTGGCGGCGCTGTTGTTCCAGCTCATCGTCATGCCGTAACCGTTGCGCTTGGACTGATCGACGAAGCGGCCCTGGCTGTCCTGATACCCGTAGGCGTTATTTACCACGTTGCTTTCCATTGCCGCCGCGATGCTGAAGGCGTCTTTTTTCCAGGCGATCACCGGGCGCAAATAGGCGACGTTTTTCTTATTGTCCAGGGCGTTGCCGTGATAGCGGCTGTCCTGGAACAGCGAAGTGCCGTCCTCCACCAGCGTGTTCAGCTCGAAATAGACATCACCGGCGTATTTGCTCAACATCAGGTTGCCGCCGCTGCTGCTGCGGCCGCGGCCTTCTTTC
This sequence comes from Serratia sp. NGAS9, assembly GCF_009905295.1. Lineage (NCBI taxonomy): Bacteria > Pseudomonadati > Pseudomonadota > Gammaproteobacteria > Enterobacterales > Yersiniaceae > Serratia > Serratia sp. NGAS9. The sequence continues at coordinate 4,411,632 of NZ_CP047605.1, read as the reverse complement.
ATCATGTAGATATAGCCGAAGCCGTCGGCGTACAGATCGTTGGCGGTATTGCCGGAGTATTGAATGAAAGTGTCCTGATTCAGCGGGAACATGTCGTAGGCTTCGAAGCGGCCGATTTTGGTTTGCCAGTTCTTTTCATTGCCGAAGAAGAAGGCGGCGTCATCCAGGTTCATTTTGCCGCTCATGTCTGCCAGCGGTTGCACGCTGAAGCCGGAGAAGTTGCCGTCCGGATTGCGGCGGTAGCCGTCCAGCCCGACCAGAATGCGGCCGTTGATATCCCAGCGTTCTTTGTTGCCAGGCTTCCAGTCTTTGTGGTCGCTGCCTTTCAGCGACGTCAGCTGGCCGCTGCGGCTGGCGCCGTCCAGATTGAACTCCACGTCGCCGTACAGTTTCAGATCATTGAATCCATTCAGTTTCAGTGCGCTGATCGGGGCAATTGGCGTTTGCGGCGCGGCGGTATGCTGCGCAATCTGCGCGGTTTGCCGTTCCGTGTTGGCGGTGCGCTGCTCCAGCTGTTGCGCCCGGCGTTCCGCCGCCGTCGCGCGGGTTTCAGCCTGTGCGGCGCGCCGTTCCGCCTGCGCCAGGCGCTGTTCCAGCGCGTTGAGGCGCGCCTCGATGCTGCCGCTGCCCGAGGCCGCTGCATTGGAAGCAGAGAGGAAAAGCCCTGTTGTTATCGCCAAATAGCTGAGTTTTTTCATCATCGTCTATCATCCGGGTAAGGGTTGTTATTATTTTTTGCTAAATTGCTAAACCGGTTTTTCATGGCGAAAGATAACGATCAAGAAGCGGGCTGGCAATCAAGTTTGCTAACCCGATTCAGCTATTGTGATCGAGTGCGCAAATCGTGGGGAGTAAAAGACCACGGCGCCCAGGGGATCGCCGTGGATGCAGGGGATCAGCGCAGAAAAGCGGTGAGCTCTTCGGCGCGGGGCAGGGCGGTCATGGCGCCTTTGGCGGTGGTGGCCAGTGCGCCGCAGGCCTGAGCCTGGGCGATAACCGCCGGCCACTGCGTTTCCTGCGGCAATTCGTGAAGGCGTGCCAGCGCCGCTAACAGACCGGCGACAAACGCGTCGCCGGCGCCGGTGGTATCGACCGGCACGATCGACGGCGCGCGGAAATGGCGCAGGCGATGCCCATCGTGTACGCAGACGCCGTCGCCGCCCAGCGTCACCAGCAGCAGGCGTGTCGGGTAGGTTTGCATCATCCAGCGGATGCCGTTCTCTACATCGTCAAGGTGGCTGATGAAAGCCAGCTCTTCGCGCGACAGTTTCACCACGTCCGCCAGCAACAGCGCCTTTTGCAGGCAGGGGCGCAGCGCTTCCGGCTGGCGCCAGACCTCTTCGCGGATGTTGGGATCGAAACTGACCCGGCCACCGGCCGCCCGAATGCGTTCCATCGCCGCAAAGGCCGCGCTGCGGCTGGGTTCTTGCGAAAGCGCGATGGAGCAGAGGTGCAGCCATTCGCCCCGTTGGAAAGCCGGCAGATCGTCGGGCTGCAAAAACAGATCGGCGCTGGGCTGCACCATAAACGTGAATGAGCGCTCACCCTGCAGATCGAGATCCACCACCACCGTGGAAGTGTGGTGGTCGGGATCCGGTCGCATATGACCGATATCCACCCCTTCATCGCTCAGTACCTGCTGCAGAAAGGCGCCGAAGCCGTCTTGCCCCACACGCCCGATAAAAGCGCTGTCGCCACCGAGCCGGGCGATACCCACCGCCACGTTCGCCGGCGCGCCGCCGGGGCATTTGAGATAACCGTTGGCATTTTCCGGCACCAGGTCGATCACGGCGTCGCCCAGTACCCATACGCGATTCATCATGCTTAATCCCTATTTTTGTCGTTGTCAGATGGTTAGCTAAAATAGAAGAACCGATTTAGCAAGGCAATGAAATAATCCTCAGAGCCGCTTGGGCAGTGAGGAAGATCAATCTTTCTGCTGGGCTTGGGGGGAGGGAATCTGCCCCGCGAACCAGCGCGGGGCGAGATAGCAGGGCATTTAGCCCAGCTTCGGATAGACGCCGGGACCGATTGGCAAGCCTAGCGCATACCAGACCAGCAGCAGCAAAATCCACACGCTGAAGAACACCAAAGGATAGGGCAGGATCAGCACGTAATAGGTGCCGAGCTGCGCGTCTTTGCGGTAGCGCTGCAGGAAGCCGAGGAACAGCGGCAGGAACGGCGACATCGGCGCCAGAGGCAGCACCGCAGAGTCGGCGATGCGAAAGATCATCTGGGCGAACGCCGGGTGGAAACCGAGCAGCATAAACATCGGCACGAAGATCGGCGCTAAAATTGACCAGATCGCCGAGCCGCTGGCGATGAACATGCACAGGAAGGCGGAGAGGAACATCAGGCCGAGAAATGCGGGTGCGCCACTCATGCCGGCGGCTTCCAGCATATCGGTCAGGCCGACGGCCATAAACTTGCCCATGTTGCTCCAGTTAAAGAACGCCACGAACTGCGACAGCGGAAATACCATCACGATAAAACCCGCCATGCTTTTCATCGGATCGAGCAAGTGATGGGGAATATCGTCCGGCCGACGGATCTGTTTGGTGACTACGCCATAGGTAATGGCGACGGTGAAGAAAAACAGGATGATGATCGGCACGATACCCTTGATGAACGGGGAAGGGATCACCGAACCGGTGTTTGGGTCACGCAGCGGCGCGGCCTCCGGCACCACCAGAGCAGCGATGATGGCGATAAACACCAGCGCGGCGATACCGCTCATCATCAGCCCCCGGTTTTGCAGCGGGGTCAGCGCTGCGATTTTATCTTCGGCGCTGCCTTGCCACTTCGGCAGCCGGGGCTCGATAAATTTGTCGGTGAGCAGCGCGCCTGCGATGGTCAGCACGACCACTGAGGTGGCCATAAAGTACCAGTTGTCGATCACGCTGACGTGAACCGCGGCATCCACCGCTTTGGTGGCTTCGGTGCTGATGCCGGAAAGCAATACGTCGGTGGTGACGATCAACAGGTTGGCGGTAAAGCCGGAGGCGACGCCGGCGATCGCCGCCAGCAGTCCGGCTATCGGGTGGCGGCCCACCGCCACGAACATCAGTGCGCCAAGGGGCGGCATCACCACCAGCGCGGCGTCCGACGATATATGACTGAAGAAGGCGATAAACAGCACCATATAACTGGCGTAGCGGGCGCTGACGCGCGAGGCCATTTTGTACATCAGCGCCTGCAGCAGGCCGACCTTTTCCGCCAGGCCGGCGCCTATCACCAGCGCCAAAATAGCCCCCAGCGGCGCAAAGCTGCTGAAGTTATGGATGATGTTGGGAAATATCCACTGCATGCCCGCCACGCTCATCAGATTATTCACCTTGATGAGCTCGCCGGTGGCCGGATTTTTCACCGCCACGTCGAGCCAGGAAAATAGCGCGGTGGCCAGCATAAGCACCAGGATCAAATAGACGAACAGTAAAAACGGATTAGGGATCTTATTGCCGATGCGTTCCACCCAGTAAAAAACGCGTCCGGGGCTTTTATTGATTGGCGTTGTGGCCTCACTCATGATTTTACCCTCTGTGTTTGCTCTGTTGTGTGATTGTTATTATTTGATTTATTTATAATTATTCTTAGTGATCCGGTGAACCGGGCCCTGTCTGTTCATGCTATTTCAATGGGGAGGGTTTTACCCCCTGTGGGATAGGGCATCGATACGGCTGTTCGGCGCGTTGGTGCTCAAACTCGCTGCGGCAGCTCGCCAGCAGGGCGCTGTCGCTCAGCAGATCGATGGCGGTCGCCGCCATCACCTTGCCGGCCAGGCACATGCCCTTATGGGCGATAGCGGTGCGGCCCTGCGCCACCAGTTGCCAGGTGTGCAGAGGAGTGCCGAGTGCGAAACAGGGGCTAAAGCATTGGGCGGTTGGCGCCACCCAGCTCACGTCGCCAACGTCGGTAGAACCGTACAGCAGGTCGTCGGACTCCACATAAGGAGCGACCTCGTCCATCAGCACCTTATCTCCCAGCAGTTGTACCCACTCGCGCCCGGCTGCGCCACCGGTGCGGGCTATGTTGAGTTTGGCGTTGCGCAGATCGTCGCGGCTCAGCGTCTGGCGGATTTCCTCGGCGAAGCGGCGTTCGGCGTCGCTGTACTCGGGCAGACCGAAATCACACAGGTTTTGATACATCGCGCGTTCAAGACTGCGGTTCGGCACATAGTTGGAGCAGGCCTTGTCGAAGCGCACGTCCATCTGAGTGTCAGTCATCAGCGCTGCGCCCTTGGCGATGTTAATCACCCGTTGGTAAATGTCCTGCGCCTGGTCGAGCTGCGGCGCGCGGATCAGGTACAACACCTCGGCGTCGGCCTGCACCACGTTGGGGGAGCTGCCGCCGGTGTGGGTGACCGCGTAGTGCAGCCGCGCTTCCTGCACGATATGTTCGCGCAGGAAGTTGGCGCCGGTATTCATCAGCGTCACCGCGTCCAGCGCGCTGCGCCCCAGGTGTGGCGAGTTGGCGGCATGGGCGGCGACGCCCTTAAAGTGAAACGCCGCCTGAATGTTGGCCAGCGTGCTGGTGTTGAACATGCCGCTGAAGCCTTCCGGGTGCCAGGTGAGGGCGGCGTCGACGTCGTCGAACAGGCCTTCGCGGACCATAAAGGTTTTGCCGGAGCCGCCTTCTTCGCCTGGGCAACCGTAGAAGCGCAGGGTGCCGGTCAGCCGGTTCTGCTGCATCCACGCCTTGGCAGCGAAGGCGCCCGCCAGCGCGGCGGTGCCCAGCAGGTTGTGGCCGCAGCCATGGCCGTTGCCGTTTTCCACCAGCGGCTGCGGCGTGGCGCAACCGGACCGTTGGCTCAGCCCGGCCAGCGCGTCGTACTCGCCCAGCAGCGCAATGACCGGGTGGCCGCTGCCGTAGCTGGCGATAAACGCCGTCTCGATGTCGCCCACGCCGCGTTCGACCGAGAAGCCTTCCTGTTCCAGCGCATCGGCCAGCAACGTGGCGGAATAGGTCTCGTTGAAGCGCGTTTCCGGGTGATCCCAAATCGCGTCGCTCAGCGTGCTGAAGCGGGGTTGACGTTGGTCAATGTAGTCGTCGATAAATGCCTGCAGTTCTGAGTTGCTCATGCTCCGCTCCCGAATGTCGGCAGGTTCAGCGCCAGCGACGCCAGCGTTTTCACCGCCACCGCCATCACCTGTTCGTTGAAGTCGAATTTCTCGTTATGGTGCCCGGCGCTCAGCTCGGTACCGAAAATGACGTATGAGGCCTGGCCGCCGCGGGATTTCACCCGTTCCATCATGTAGGTGGCGTCTTCTGAACCTGCCGCCTGTTCGCGGCGATCGACCACCGAGGTCAGCTCGGTTATCTGCTGCGCCTGGCGGCGGATGTAATCCACCCACGGTTGGGTCGGTTTGCTGCTCTGCGCCGCGCCCATCAGCGCGATGTCGCAGGCGACGCCGTGCATTTTGGCGGCGCCTTCGATGGCGTTCAGGGCCTGCTGATAGACGAACGTGTTGATCTCATTGGTGGCGCCGCGCGTCTCCACCTTCATAAACGCCCGATCGGCGATCACGTTGCGGCCGGTGCCGGCCTGCAGCACGCCGACATTGATGCGTGAGCTGCCTTCGCTGTGGCGCGGGATGGCGTAAAGCCCTAGCGCAGCCTGCGCCGCTGCCAGCAGTGCGTTGCGACCGTCTTCCGGCTTGGCGCCGGCGTGGGAGGCGACGCCGCGGAAGGTAACGTCCAGCTTGCTGGTGGCCATAAAGCTGTCGCTGCCACATACCAGCTCACCGGCCGGCACGCCGGTGCCGATATGCACCGCGGTGAAGAAATCGACGTCGTCCACCACGCCGGCCTCCACCATCGATTTTGCGCCGCGTGTGCCTTCCTCCGCCGGCTGGAAGATCAATTTGACGGTGCCGCTAAGTTGGGACTCCAGGCTTTTGAACACGTGCGCCAGCCCCAGGCCGATGGTGGTATGGCCGTCATGACCGCATGCATGCATCATGCCGCTGTTGCAAGAGGCGAAGCCTTCACGGAACGGCAGGTGTTCGGGTTCCAGCAATTCGTTGAGATCGAGGGCGTCCATATCCACGCGGTAGGCGATAGTCGGGCCGGGGCGGCCGGTATCGAGCGTTGCGACGATGCCGGCGAAGCCGCCGGAAAAATGCGGCAACCATTTTTCCAACGCGCCCTGATTGCGGGCGCGCAGTTCCTGCGCCTCCAGCTCATCGGACGAGGGCAGTCCCATGCGCGCCTCGGCCTTGATGACCTCGCGGCCTAGCTGCAGGCGGTAACCCAGCCGATCGAGTTCTTCCGCCACCAGGGTGGCGGTGCGGAACTCAAACCAGCCGGATTCGGCATAGCGGTGGAAGTCGCGGCGCCAGGCCTGCAATTGCGGGTACAGATCGGCCACCAACATCGAAAGCGAATTAGTCATAGTGATATCTCATAAGTTATCGCGCGCTGGATCGCTCCAGGCAGCAGTTATGCTCTGAACTGAAATCAGACGGTGATGCTCTTGCAAATAAAAAGGTGTATTTGGTTACTAACTGCCGTGAATGGCGCTTATTGGCGCAGAAAATGCGCTTAATTAAGCGAAATAAGAATTTGGTTATTTATTATGTTTTTTCCGAATGTACACAATGGAATCTGGCTAAATAAGATGCCAATATCTTGCTATTGATAAATAACGGTTATCGCCTTTCGCCTATGCCAGCCTCGATAAAATTGCACCAATTACGTGCATTTGTGGACGTTAGCCGCCAGGGCAGCATCCGCGCCGCTAGCCGTACCTCACGCCTTTCCCAGCCTGCACTGACCAAAGCCATTCAGGAGCTGGAAGAGGTGCTGGGCGCCAAGTTGTTTATTCGCCGTAGCCAGGGTGTGGTATTGACCGACTGTGGCGATAACTTTTTCCAGCATGCCAGCCTGATCCTTGAGGAGCTGCGGGTGGCGCAGGAAGATATCCAGCAGCGGCTGGGGTTGGCGGGCGGCACGGTGAATATCGGCGTTGGTGGCAGCATTGCGCGTACTGTGATGCCGCAGGTGGTCACTCAGTTTCATCGTGAGTATCCCAACGTGAAGGTGCGCATCGTCGAGGGGCAGCTGGTGTCGATGATCCCTGAACTGCGTCAGGGCGAGCTGGATTTTACCGTCAATACCTATTACCCCAGCAGCCTCGACAACGAGTTGCAGTACGAACGGCTGATGGAAAAAGAGTATCGGGTGGTGGTGCGCAAAGGGCATCCGATGGAGGGGGCAACCTCGCTGAAACAGCTGCAGCACTGCGACTGGACCATGCCGACGCCGAAAGGCAGTTATTACCGGCTATTGCACGATCTGTTCGGGGACTTGGGCATGGCGCCGTCGATCAGCGTAACCTGTGAGACCTTTATGGCCTGTACCAGCCTGGTGGCGCAGAGCGATTTTGTTAGCATTCTGTCGGTGGACGTGATTTCGGATCCGATTCTGGGCAAGCATTTGGTGCCGCTTGAGCTGGAAGAGAGTCTGCCGAAAGCGACGTTTTATCTTATCCAACGCAAGGACACCACCCTGACGCCGATGGGCGCGCACTTGGCGCGCCTGTTTCGTCTTTACTGTCGGTGATACCGAAGCCCCATCGGGGGCCCGGGTATCAGAAGGCGATCGACCCCTGCACGAAGAAGGTGCGCGGTTCACCGACGTACTTGCCGAAGTTATTGTCGTTGGAGCGGGTAAAGTAGCGCTGATCGAACAGGTTTTTCACCCCGGCGCCCAGCGTCAGGTTCGACAGCTGCGGCCCGAAGTTATATTCCCCGCGCATATTCCACACCATGTAACCGGCGATGTTGCCGAACTGGCCATCGGCGCTTTCCTGCGTGATGTACTCCGGCCCGGTGCCCGGCGAATGCTGTTTCGACTGCGCATAACCGTCCAGATTCCATACCCAGCTGCCGGTGGCGTAACGCGTGCCGACGGTATAGACCTGGCGCGAGTAGAACGGCAGATCTTTACCGGCGAAGTCGCCCTTGTCGGTGCTGGCTTTGGTGTAGGTATAGCTGGTGTAGACGCTGGCGCCGTCGAGCGCCCGATTCAGCTCGCTGAGATCGTAGCTGAGCGCCAGCTCGATGCCTTTGTGCTTGGTGGCGCCCATGTTGGTCCAGCCCACGTCGTTGCTGATGTACTGCAGCTGGTTATCGAAGTCGATGTAGAACAGCGTGGCCTCGGCCTTGACCACGGTGTCGTCGTAGCGGGTGCCGAACTCATAGGTGCGCGCTTTTTCCGCCGTCAGCCCCGGCGCCGGCTGGTTGCCGTTGCCGCCTTTGGTCAGTTGGAAATACTGCATGCTGCCGAACGAGGTGTTGGCGTTGGCGAACAGTTTCCAGGCGTCGGACAGGTGGTACATCACGTTCAATGACGGCAGCGGCTCGCTGTAGCTTTTCTCGCGGCTGATGTTGTTGAATGAATCGTCCACGTGGGTGCGAATGCTTTCATAACGCAGGCCCGGCGTGACCGTCCAGTTGCCGACGTTAATGGTGTCGTCGATATAGAACGCGTTGGCTGCGGTACCGCCGGAGGTATGCTGGTAATAGTCCGGGGTATCCGGCGTCGAGCCGATATTGGCCGGATTATACCAGGCGGAACGCGATGCTTTTTCGTCCATGGTTTCATTCAGATAGCGGTAACCGAGGGTGATCTCGTGGGCCATATTCCAGACGCGAAACAGCTGCGAATAGCTTGGTTCGATCGCCCAGGTTGAATAGTGGCGCGGATAGGAGACCATGCGCCGCTGGCCCGCGTTTTTGCCGGTGCCTTCCGATTCGATGTTGCTGCCGCGGTAGCTGTCGGTGAAGTAGGTCAACACTTCGAACTGCTTGTCGTCTTCCTGATGTTTGTATTTGAACGACATATCCTTGCGGCGGCCTTCGAACTGATCCCACGGCCGCGTGGACTGGAACGGGTTCTGCGCGTATTGCGCGCTGCTCAGCCCGCCCGGCATGCCGGCTTTGGCGTCGTAGTAGTGGAAATTGGCCAGCAGTTCGTCGCGATCGGTGAACGCATAACGCGTTTTCAGCATGAAATCGTCGATGTCGGTGTTGTCGTTGTTGTCGCGGTAGCCCTGGCCGTGCAGGCCGGAATAGAGCAGCTCGGCGCCGAGGCCGTTCTCTGCGGTGCCGCCCACGGAGGCGCTGGTCAGGGTCTTCAAGCCGCCGTGGCTGGCGCCCTGGGTTTGTACGCTGGCGGTGCCGCCAAACGTTTTGGGAATGTCGCGGGTAACGAAGTTGATCACGCCGCCGACGTTTTGCGGCCCGTAGCGCACCGCACCGCCGCCGCGCACCACGTCCACCGATTGCAGGTTACCGATCGATAGCGGCGCCATCGACAGCTGCGGCTGGCCGTAAGGCGCAACCGCCAGCGGGACGCCATCCATCAGAATGGTGGAGCGCGGAGAAAGACGCGATGTCAGGCCGCGCACGCCGACGTTGAGCGAAATATCGCTGCCGCCGGTGCCGTTGCTGTCGCGCACCTGCACGCCGGGTATGCCGCGCAGGCTATCGGCGATGGTTTGGTCGCCTTGTTCGTGCATCTGCTGCTGGGTGACGATGGAACGCGCGCCCGGATGGTTGAGCAGCACCGAACTGGTATCAGGGTTGTCCAGCCAGTTGCCGACGACGGTCACGGTGTCGGTATCGTTCTGAGATGAGTTATCAGTAGCAAGGACAGGGAATGCGACGGCGATGGAAGTCGTCAGCAGGGAAAGCCGAAAAAGAGGTGACATAATAATGCCTTAAGAGTTTCAGACCCGGATGTGTTTTTTTAGAAAAGACAATCTTAATGATAATTATTGGCAAGTAAATAGAATTGTTACGGGATAGTTAAGTGGGTAACTAAATAATGAATGCGGGAAACAGGACCCGACTGGCGGGCCCTGCGGGAGGTTATTGTGGCGTAAGCCAGAAGACGCCGCTGTAATCCAGCGCGGTGAATTTCTGGTGCACCATTTCGATATCCGCTTGCGGATCAATATCTTTAAACAGCGCCGGGTGCAGGAATTTGGCGATCGCTTCAACCGCGATAAAGTTGAGCGGTGTGTCGTAAAATTGATGATAAATCGCCATCACGCGTTTTTCTTTCACCGCTTTCAGCACGTTAATACCGGTACGATCCAGCAGATGCGCCAGTTTCTTTTGGCTGGTGGCCATATCGGTGGTGTAACCCAGCGGTACCGCCAGCGTGCCGCGATGGCCACGGCTCCAGTCGGCGCCGGTCAGCAGATAGAAATCCGGGTTGCTGCTGATCACCTGCTCGACGTTCACTTCTCCGCCCATGTCTGAAAACAGCTTGCTGCCGATATTGTTGCCGCCGGCGGTATCGATGAACTGGCCGAAGCTGCCTTTGCCGAAGGTGTTGCAGCACTGTTCGCCTTTGATGCCGGCGCTGCGCTCGATGAAGACGCTGGGGCGCTGCTCCGGTTTCAGCGTGGCGACCCGCTGGCGCACCAGTTCGAGGCGTTGCTGATAGAGGCGGATAAAAGCATCGGCGTTGGGCTGCTCGTCAAACACTTTTCCCAACAGCGCCATGCTGGCGACGGTGTTGGTCAGCGGCTGCTGGCGAAAATCGATGATCAGCACTGGGATGCCGACTTTTTCCAGCTGGGTCAGCACGCCGCTGTCTTTCAATTTGCTCAGCAGGCCGATGTCGAAAATGATCAGATCCGGTTGGCGCACTACCGCGCTTTCCACGCTGAAATCACTGGTGTAGGGGTTGTCGAAGGTGGGGATCTGCATGACCTGCGGGAATTTTTTCGCGTAGGCCTCCACCAGATCCGGCGCTTTGACCTTCAGCGAGTTGTCCCAGGCGATGATGTTTTTCAGCGGCTCCTGCGGATGCAGAATATTCAGCGCCAGCAGCGCGCGGGCATCGGCCAGGATAACGCGTTTGGCCGGTTGCGGCAGGGTGACCTGGCGGCCGGCAACATCGGTGACGACGATCGGCGCGGCTTGAGCGGCGCCGGCCAACAGCAACACACAGGCGGCCAACCAGCGGCCGGCTTTGGCGATAAGAACAGCGGGCATGAAGATCCTTGGGTAATCGGCGAAGAACGAGAACGCAATGATAAGCGATATCCTTTCGCTTTTTGAACTCCCTTGATGCCGATAGATCATCCCAGGCCCATCAGCGGGTCGCTGACGCTGTGCTCACCGTCCTCCAGCCGCCCCGCCAGACGGCGCAGCCAGCCCTCGGCGCTTTGCAGCGTAATATCGTACCAACCGCCGCTGGCGCGGGCGTCAAACGTTTGCTGGTGGCTGCCGCCCGCAGGCAGCGTGATGGGCCACGGGCCTTGCTGCGTGTAAGGGCAGCGTTCGAGGGTGACCGTTATCGCTTCGGGGGCCGGGTTATTCAACTGCAGCTGCAGGCTGCGGCCCGTTGGGCGCAAACGCACTTCCGGCTGCGGCCGGCTCAGGGCGCCGCGCAGCTCGCGATGAAAGCCGTTGGGGCCGAGCAGCCATAGATGGTACTCATTGTCCGCCTGCCAGTCGTCGCTGACCGCCTTGCCGGCCTCGACGGTATAGCGGCGCGGGATTTGCGTCAGGTCTCGCCGGTCGTAGACGTGAAATACCGCTCCCTGCTCGCCGGTATTGAACAGGTTCAACGTCACGCGGCGCTGCTCGGTCGCGACGGTGGCCTCGACGTGCAGCTGGTAGGGCAGTGCGCGGGAAGGGCGCGCCAGGCGGCGTTGGTGCGGCAAACGCTGGTGGGCGGGCGATGGCAGCGGCACCTGCGGCAGCTGTTCCTGGCGCTGGCGCAGGCCATCGGCGGCGTGGCGGCTGGTGGCGGGCAGGCTTGGCAGCGCTTCGCCGTTAGGGTCGACAAAATTGAACGCTGAGGTGAGATCGCCACACACCGCGCGGCGCCAGGCGCTGATGTTGGGTTCATGCACCTGAAAGCGCTTTTCCAGGAATTGCAGCACCGAGGTGTGATCGAAGACCTGCGAATTGACCCAGCCGCCGCGGCTCCAGGGCGATAGCACCAGCATCGGCACCCGCGGGCCGGGGCCGTAGATGCGGCCGTCCGGCGGCGGCTGATCCTGCGAGCCGGGCGGCGCCACGTGCTGGAAGATCTCGGTATCGAACGGCACCGTCGATTTACCGGCGAAGCTGCCGTCTTCGCGCAGCGACGGCGCGGAAGGCGAAGGCATATGATCGAAAAAGCCGTCGTTTTCGTCGTAGTTGACCAGCAGGACGGTTTTGCTCCACACCTTCGGGTTATCGGTCAGCGCGTTGAGGATCTCTTGCGTGAACCAGCTGCCCTGCACCGGGCTGGAGGGATCGGGATGTTCCGAATAGGCCGCCGGCGCGATGATCCAACTGACCTGCGGCAGTTTGCCCTGCTGCACGTCGGCACGGAATCCGGCCAGCATGGCGTCCAGATCGTTGCCGTCGGCGGCCGGCAGGGTGTTGCCGTTGCCCTTGTACAGCGGCGCGGTCGCGTTGAGCTCGTCGCGATAAGGTACGAAGGCGTTGAAGCCTTTCGGCGGCCGCGCCGGGTTGCCCACCTGAATGCTGGCGGCGCGGTATTGGCGGAAGCCCGCCAGCGGGTTGTCGGTAAAGTTGTCCGGCAGGAATTGGTACACCTTCCAGCTGACGCCGCTCGCCTCCAGCCGTTCCGGATAGGTTGTCCACTGGTAGCCGATCTCCGCCGGGCCGGGGCTGTCCCACTCGTTGACCACCACCGCCACGTCGGCGGCGGACGGGCCGTTGGTGCCGGTCCAGTGGAACAGCCGGTTGGTGTTGGTGCCGGCGTGGATAGCGCAGTGATAGGCGTCGCACAGGGTAAAGGCGTTGGCCAGTGCGAACTGGAACGGCAGCTCCTGCTGGCGGTAGTAGCCCATCGAGGCCGGCGTTTTGTAGGTGGGCCAGGCGCTCATGCGGCCGTGATCCCAGGCGGCTTGCTCATCCACCCACGAGTGCGGCGTGCCAGTGACGCGCTGTGCGTTGCCGCGTTTGCTGTCCAGATGGTAGGGCAGCACCAGCCGCTCGGCGCCCTGCTGCTGCCAGACGAGGCGATCGCCGGGCAATGGGATGGTAAAGCGATCGCTGAAGCCGCGTACACCCGGCAGGGTGCCGAAGTAGTGGTCGAAAGAGCGATTCTCCTGCATCAGGATCACCACGTGTTCGACGTCGCGCAGGGTGCCGGTGCGGTTATTGGCGGGAATGGCCAGCGCTTTGCGAATCGAGGCGGGCAACAGCGTGAAAGCCGATCCAATGGCGGCGGCCCGCAGTAGGTCTCTGCGAGAAAGGTCAGGCATGCGTCGTTAATCTCCGTCAGTGTGCTTTGAAGATAGCCGCTGATGACGATAATGGCGAAAAATAACAGGGAGATGAAAGCGAGGAAACAATGCTCCCTGGCGGGAGCATTGGGGGGTAACGCTTACTGCCTGATCAGGCGGCCGAGCGCTGGCGCTGTTTCGAAATCGCTGCGGAAGGGGTTGATGTCCAGGCCGCCACGGCGGGTGTAGCGCGCGAACACGCTGAGTTTTTCCGGGCGGCAGCTCTGCTTGATGTCGTTGAAAATGCGCTCGACGCACTGCTCGTGGAATTCGTTGTGCTGGCGGAAGGAGATCAGGTAGCGCAGCAGGCTTTCGCGATCGATTTTGCGGCCTTCATAGCGGATCACCACGCTGCCCCAGTCCGGCTGGTTGGTGACCAGGCAGTTGGATTTCAGCAGATTGGAAGACAGCGTCTCCGACACCGGTTCCCCTTGATCGGCCGCGCCGCTCAGGTATTCCGGTTTGAAGGCGAAGTCGTCGACCGCGATATCCAGATCGTCGATGTTGATGCCCGGCAGGCGATCGATCTGCGCCGGATAACCTTCCAAACCCGGATAGAGCTTGACGGTGACCTGGCCATTGGCCGCCTGCGACAGATCCTTCTGCATGGCGGCGCTCACCTGTTCCACGCTGTCGAAGCGCGTTTGGTTGAAGCTGTTGAGATACAGCTTGAACGATTTGGATTCGATCAGGTTGGAAGAAGAGTGCGGGAAGGTAAATTCGCCGATGCCCACCACCGGTTTGCCCTTGCCGTTGAGCCACGACAACTCGAAGGCGGTCCACAGATCGAAGCCGCTGAATGGCAGCTGCTGCTCGTCCACGCCGATCAGATCGCGGCCGCGCGCGCGCGGCAGGGCTTCGAGCAATGCGGGAGCATATTGATCCGGATAATCGGAGTTCGCGCCAAGATGGGTGATCTTATCTTGCTTTTGGATATGCATATTCATTGCCCTTTGCTTGTTCGGTATTGATGTAGCGGTTAAACAGACTGCGGGTGGCGTAGATCGGCCCGACGCCCAGCAGGGCGTAAACCACCTTGATCAGGAACTGCGACAGGATCATGGTTTTGATGATGTCCCAGCTCAGCACGTTGTAGAACGCCAGCGTACAGAACACCACGCTGTCGATGGCCGACGCCACTACGGTACTGGTGATCACGCGCACAAACAGGTAGCGGGAGTTGGTCAACTCTTTGATTTTGCAGAGCAGGTAGGAGTTGACGTTCTCGGAGATCAGATAGGCCGCCGACGAGGCCACCAGCACCGCCATGATGCTGTGCACGATACCGTTGTAGGTCTCGCTGTACTCCCACTGCGGAATACTCGGCACCAGCGTTGTTACCCAGACCCCCAGGACGAAGGTCAGGTTGGCGATAAACGAGATGATGATGGTGCGCCGAGCCAGCCGCAACCCATAGAATTCGTTAAGTATGTCCACCAGAATGAACGTGAGCGGGTAGATGAAGATCGCCGGCGGCGTGATGAGATTCAGCACCGGGATTTGGATCGGCTTGACGCCGCACAGCGTTGAGAAAATATAAATCACGCTGAGCGCCACGGTAATAATCAGGTAGGCGTACCAGGAGCGTTCGTGGCGATCGCTGAGCTCGTAGGCGGTTTTTTGTTGGTTATCGCCATAGAGTTTGCGGTATAGCGCCTGCAGCTCGTGCCGGCTCAGATCTTCTGATATTTCGCTGTCGGCCAGCTCATTCAGCCCCATGGTAATGGTTTTGCCGGTGGCCAATACCATGACATTGGCCGCGATGGTGCCATGCCGGGTGAAGCCCAACAGCTTGAACTTCTGATTCGGTTCCATTTATAACCTTTCTCCAACGATGTAACCCAGGAATTGCACGGTGTCCTGAGGGCGTTTGTCCATGCTTTCGCTGTCTTTGTCGTCAACCACAAAGAAGCCGCGTTTTCCCGAGTGATACAGCAAAGGTGAATCGCAAATCAGTACCGGCGGCCTTTTGATGATGATGACCTCGCCGGGAATAAATGACCCTTTAATTTCGGTCTCTATTTTCATTGCCAACATGTTCGACTCATCGCCGAAGAAATAAGTCAGAGGAAACTCGGTGACCAGCTGCCCGATCTTGCGCTGCGAGACGGCCAGATAGCGCGACTGGGGGATCACCGGAATGGCGGAAGGGTTCTTGTTGCCTTCGGTGGACAGCGTTTCGTTGAGCAGCTCCAGTTTTTCCAGATCGTAGTCTTCGATCTCTTCACAGGAGACACCGAAGAAGTCGGAGATCCGATTCACGGTGGATTGCTGAACGTTGTTCACTCTTCCGTCAAGAATTTTGTAGAGGGTAGTGCGCGTCAGGCCGCTGCGATTGGAAAAGGAAGCCTTGGTTTCACCGCGGGTACGCATCAGATATTCAATATTTTTAATGATGTTGATTTTGCGCTGTGCGTTGGTGGTTTTCATTGGCTGTCCTTACAAACATTACGCAGGCTTCACTATATCTTACGCATTGGCGTTGTCCAGATAAAAAGGCGCAGACGAGCGGGTAACGAACTGATTATTAGCGGTAATTATTGTTTACCGTCAGCCGTTTAGCGCAGTGATGTCAGCGGGGGTAGCCTGCTTCCTCTGCGAGAAAGATAAAGCCGTGCAAATCAATTGATTAGGTTTTACTTATAGAAAAGTGAACACAAAAGCCGGTTTTATGTTTACTTTTATGTTGACCAAAGCCGATTTCATGGGCTACTGTTCATGCAAGCTGAAATTTTTCTTTACGATCAAAATACGGAAGCCGACAGTTTTTATAATAAAAAGCTCAGAGGGGGCATTGCCACACTCTGAGCATAAATGGATAGCTTGCTACCGACACCAGGGACCCTAAACACCACGGCCGTTTGTCTGCGCGATCGGCTCCATCTTTTGCATTGAATCCCCTTTTCGAGCGTCAAACACTCCCCCGATACCGGAGGAGTGCATTACCGCGTGCGCGAAAATCAGAGAGACTTCTGCGAGGCCAGCGGTTTTTGCGCCCGACTGAAGGCCAGTTTAAGCACCCAATACAGCAGGCTGGCCGCTACCAGGGAATTGATGGTCGGTACGCCCCATTCGGTCGCCAGGCCAACGGCGCCGCCGGCGATGCTGGCGACGATCGCCGCCCAGCCGATGGTTGGCGTTTCGTTCGGCAACTGGCCCATGCGGCGGCTCTCGTCCAGGATCTTGCGGTGGCTGCGCAGCAGGTAATAGTCCACCAACATGATGCCGATAATCGGCGGGAAGACCACGCCAAGCACCGTCAGGAAGTCGACGAAGCGGTCGAGAATGCCCAGCACCGACAGCGTAGTGCCCAGAATCCCGATCACCAACGTGGTGTAGGTGTACTTCAGCTTTTTGCCGGTGATGCCTTCCACCGCGTTGACGATGCCCAGCGAAGAGGAATACAGGTTGAGATCGTTGACGCGCAGGGTGGAGAACACCACTACCAGCAAACCGGCGCCGCCGGCCGCTTGTGACATGATGGTGACTACATCCGCGGTGCCCAGGGTTTTGGCGATCAGGATCGCCAGGCCGTTTACCACGAACTCGCCGGCGATGATGGTGAAGAGCGTGACGCCGAGCACGTGCTTGCCGTTTTTGGAGTAACGGGTCAGATCGGGGGTCATCAGGCTGGCCACGATGGCGCCGCCGACGACGATGGTGATGCCGGCGCTGATGGTCAGCGGTTCACCCGGCGGCGCCAGCTGGATGATCTCCTGCAGGTTATGCCCGGAAAGCGCGGTCACTGAAATAAAGGCCACCAGCATGATGAACATCGGCACCGCGATACGTGCGGCGATGCGCAGCGCCTTGAAACCGAATGCCACCAGGATAGTCAACAGCGTGCCCGAGAGCCCGGCGGCCAAGCCAAAGCCCAGCTTATTGCCGAGCGCGAAGTCGAGCGACTTGGCGAAAATGGCGTTCTGAATGCCGAACCATCCCAGCAGGCTGACGGCCACCACCACGCCGATCAGCACCGAGCCCAGACGGCCGAAGCCGCACCAGCGCGCCAGCAGGCTGCCGGAAATGCCTTCACGCATGCCCGCCAGCCCCAGGCCGTAGGTCACCACGCCGAAGATCAGGCTGCCGACGAAAATGGCGGTGAAAGCGTCAATCAGCGTCATGGAGTTGCCGAGTACGGCGCCGAGCATGAACTGGTCCAGCGCGGTCAACATGCCCATATGCACGATGGCCACGCTTAAAAACGAGACTCTTTTATCCTGCGGCACCCGGGTGAGCGGATAATCTTCGATCTTTATCACGGTGAGATCTTCCTTGCGGTTCAAATAAACTGAATGCCTTTGGTTATCAGGCGATCGGGAATGTAGTTATCCAGATTGGCGTATTTGCAGTATTCCTCAAATTGTTGCTGAGTATGCACGTTGGCCTTCTGGTAAATGTTATAAATGCGGTTTTCGATGGTCTTATTGCTGACGTTATAGATTTTTGCGATCTCTTTTACCGTAAATCGTTGCAGCATAAGAAAAATGACATCGAGTTCGGCACGGGTGAACAGCTCGTTATTGACTTCGGTGGTCAACACGCTGGGTTTTTGCTGATTGATGTATTTCAGCGGTGACAGGCTGTTCATCGGCTTGGCGTTCCAGATCACGCCAATCACCTGTTTGTCATCGTTGTACACCGGTAGCTTTTCGCTGATAAACGGCGTCAGGCTGTCTTTGCCGTACCAGTAGTGGGTTTCTATGACCGTGACCCGATCGCGCGCTGCTTCGGTCATCTTGTCATGCTCGATAAAGTCGGCGGCGGAGTCGGCCCAGTCGGCGGGGAATTCGTGGTCATATTTGCCGGCGACGTCGAAATTCAGCGGCGTATTGGTATAGAGATAAGCGGCACGGTTCATATAGAGGTGGCGGGACAGCTGGTCTTTGATGCCCCAGGGCTCGCTCAGGTGCTCCATCATGGTGATGAGGCCCTTAAAATAAGATTCATTATTTTTATGCGATGAATCCATACCTACCTCTGCGCCGCTCAGGCCGCGTTACAGGCTTTTAGCCAGGTAATGGCGGGTGTGGCGATGCGCGTAGTCGCCCAGCTCGCCGTAGACCCGGTAGCCCAGTTTTTCGTAGAAGCCTCGGGCCTGGAAATCGAAAGTATCGACATAGGCCATATGGCAACCGCGCTTGCGGGCTTCTTCTTCGGCCAGTTGCATCAGCTGGCGGCCGTAACCGCTTTTGCGACATTGATCGCCGACCCACAGATACTGCACTTCCAGGCCGCCCCACCAGGTGCGTGCGACCAGGCCACCGACGATCTGCTGGTTGTCGTCAGTGACGGTCAGGAACAGTGGGTGAATGTCTACGGGCTGGGTTTTATGGTTGTGAGCCCAGAGGCTGTCGATAACGAACTCTTCATCCTGCGGGTTGGGTTTGTCGGTGATATTAATATTCATTTTTAATATAATTCCCTGATTTAATTATTCAAAACTGAACTAGGCGCTTTCGCCCTAACCGCTTCTAATATCACTTTCATTAATGTATTTCAAGGGTGGTTTTCACCCTTTTCCGCCAGGTGAGAGGCCGCTTATAGTAGGTGCCACAGGGAGAAGAAAATAGTGAAACAGGCGGTATTAAAACGCTGAAATGCCCTGCTAACACCATCTTTTCCTACTTGCGCCTCACCAGGGCCCCACCGGGAAAACTGCAGTACTGTATGGCTCCACCGGATAGAGCAAGCTCACTTGCCGACGGGGGAGCCACTTTGTTTTTTGACGCCCCCACCCGCGCCCGTCATTCGCTGTCTCAGATAGTAAACACTCTTCTTATCAGAAGATATGCGCCGCAGATGAAAATATGGCCGATAGCTTCTGATCCGCTGATTTAGTCCTCTGCAATGACGCTGCCCAGCGCCGGCTCGATGGCCGCGCCCAGCATGGCGCCGTGTCCCAGGGCAGGCCATTCGCGATAGCCGACGGTGAGACCGTCGAGCTGTGCCAGGTGTTCGGCCAATAAACGCGTTGCGTCCGCCGGCAGAGCGGGGCTCTTCACGCCGGGCGGGGCAGCGCGATCGCGTTCTGCCAGGCCAACCCACAGTTGCAACCTGGCCGCCGGCGCCGCGCGCCGTTCTGTCATCTGCTGTGCTTCTTGCAGGATCATGCCGTCGCCCCACCACAGCGAGGGTTCCACGGCGATGTAGCGCTGAAAGGCGGTGGGATGGGTGAACAACGTATGCAGAACGAAGAGCCCGCCGTAGGAGTGCCCCCACAGCGTTTGCCGCTGAGGATCGACCGCCAGTTTGGCGGCGATCGCCGGTTTGATCTGGGTCTCAATCAATTGCAGGAACGCATCCGCGCCCCCGACGGCCCGCGGCGGTTTCTTCATGCCTGCCGGCAGAGGGAGCGTATAGTCGTAGGTGCGGCCGGCGGCATCGATGCGCAGATCGTTGTCATAGCCGATCATCACCAGCACCGGTGGCCGCTTCGTTGCTGCCAATTTGGCCAGTAAGGCGGCGTTCAACTCCATCAGCACCGCATTGCCGTCGAGGAAATAAACCGTTGGATAGCCGTCTGGCACAGGCGCCTGACGCGGTTGGGCGATGCGAACACGATAATGCCGTTGGCCATCGGCGGAGGTGAATCGCAGATCGCTGAAGCGGTAATCCGCAGTATCGCTATCGGCTACGGTAGTGCCGATCTTGCGTTCCAAATCGGGCCTGGCCATCACGGAGCCCGGCAGCCAAAGGCCGATGGCGAGCGCCAGAAGCGCGGAGATAAAATGCCGGTTGGACAATAACATGCGGATCAACATCCTCGAAAAAGGCCGATAGTAGCATCCGTTCGCGCCCGGTAAAAACCTACCTTTAGGGCGGGCATTCCGGTCGCGAAGCGCTGCCAGCCGTTGCTTTGCCAGGTTAATAGCAACTCATTGTTATTATTGGTAAGTCAGGAATAAGAGGGATTACAATTAATTAGAAATGGTTATGGTTTTTATGGAGGGGGAAATGGTGAAGGTAGGTAAAAACACACGGTTATCAACGATTTTTAGCGAAAAAAGCCCTATAAAATAGGGCAAAGACACACAACAACACCAGGGAAACTTTCCTGTATCTTATATTATAGCTTCCTATACATATAGAACATTTTATTATAAATATGTAAGTGATTCTTATTAATCATTTAATACCATTGTTTTTCAAATGGTTATGTGATCTGACTGGCGTATTGCACTTGGGTCGGGTGTGGGCTGCCAGGGATAGGCAGCAGAGATTTTGCTGTAACGGTGGCATGAACAGGCGAGGTCATCGGCCCGATATCCCTCAGGGCAATACCGGCCCGCGGGCTGCAAAAAGGCCGGCCGGTATTTATCCTCAGGCGCAGCCGATCTTCACTGTGGGATGTGGGACCAGGTGAAAATCAGTGCTGTTGCAACGTCAACATCTCGCCAAGCAAAACATCGGTTGGCGGCAGAATATCCGTATCCAGCCCGGCGGATGGGGTAAAGGTCAATTCGCCGAAAATGATCTGGCCTTTGGAGATGTAGAAATCAACGCGAACAAACTCGAAGGGCGCGGACAAGCGTGAGGCGTACTCAAACAGCTCATCGTAGCCTTCTGGCTTCACGAAGGCGTCTATTTCTTCCTGGCTCAAGGCCAGGCAGTCATCGCTGTAGCACAGAAACTTGAAATCTTTGTCAAAGAAGTAATACTTCGGCGACCCGGTTTCTCTGCCGACACACAGCAACGTGCAGTAAGGTACACCGCGGAAACAATAGATTTTATAGTCTTCAGGTCCGTGACCATTGGCCGATTCGATATATTTCTCCCCAATGATCTTTTTTTGTATCCCTTTGTAGTTGAGCTCTACATAAGTTTTCCAATAATCGTCTTTCATCCAAGCGTCGATCAATTTTTTTGCGCTCTTGATATTCAGCAATTTTTTATTCTGGCAAATCAGGTTATACCCGGAACCGTGATTCCCTTTGATCACAAACTTATCCGGCAATGCGTCCCACGGAATATCGTTTACTGAATCACAGGCAAAGTACAATTCATTAAGGATCTCTTCGCACCCTTGATCTTTGATGTACTGTCTTACCGCATATTTATCTGCACACTGCTTCACCAACGCATTGTGACTATAGCCATTCAATTTCAGGTGATTGATCTTTTCATTCCAGGTGGACGGCGCCTGCAAGTTTAACGGTTTGCCAAATGCTTTTTTGTAGAGCAATCTGGCCTTGAATTCGGGGGCCAATACGGCCAGCTGCTTCGTAATAAATTTAATGACTTGTCTTTTCATATACGTAATTCCATCAAAGCGTAGTGACAATGATTAAGTCGTTCTTGTATTTAAAACGCGGGTGGTGCGCTTTCACTGCGCCATTGAATGGCTGTCGGCGTTGTTCCCAGATCAAATGGCTTGTGGTCTAACGCCCGATTAAGAATGCGAGCCGACCGCCACGCCATCAGGCTCAACTGCGGATCGGCAATGCCGTGATTGTGCATACTGGCGTTCATGGCGAATAAGCAGTTCTCCGCCGGGCCTTCCCACTCAAAGGTAAAGTCTGGGGCGATGCGGTATTCGCCCTCCGCAGTGGTTAGTAAGCGGTGGGCCAAAGGTTCAAGGAACTCTGGCGTGGCCGATTGATAACCGGTGGCAAAGATCACCACGTCCGCCTTGAAGGTTTCTTCGCCGTGATCGAGATGATGACGCGTTTCGAGTTGGTAGGCGTTATCCAGCGTGTGTTTCACGGCCGTCAGCGAACGGCTGGGCAGCAGGCGCACCCATAATTTCTCGCGCAGGACGTCGAAGCGGTGGTACATGGCGCGATAAATCGCTAGCAGCGACTCACTGGTGATGCCGTCTGAGGTCATTTTCTGTTCGGCCAGCATATGCCGTTTGGCCGCGCTATCCAGTGAGTAAAAGCTCTCGACGTAATCGGGCGTGAAGTATTCGTTGGCAAAGGCCGCTTCATCGAGCGCATTATAGTTGTTGCGGCGCGATATCCAGTCGAGCTGCTCCGGTTGCCCCCATTCCCCTTTAAAAATATTGAGGAACAGGTCTGCGCCGCTCTGGCCGCCACCGACGATCGCCACGCGTTTGCCGGTCAGATCGGGGTTGCGCAGCATCATTTCGCTGGCGTGGAAACAGCGATCGCTTTGCGTTGTCACGCAATCAGGCAGCTTTATTTTCTTGCCAATACCGATACTTACGTGCCTGGCGTGGAAGACCTTATTCGAGGTTGTCACCACGAACTGGCGCTGCCGATCGTCAAATTCGACCCGCTGAACGTCTTGATTGAATGCCAATGATCCCATCCCGGCGGCGGCCCAGGTGAGGTAATCGGCGAACTCTTCGCGCGATGCGGTGCGCTGCTCCGTCGTCAGGAAACGATAAAATTTTCTGTTTTTTACCAGATAGTTGAGAAAGCTGTAGCGATTGGTTGGGGCAACCGCGCTCACTAAATCTTTTAAAAAGTTGGTCTGCATACTGCAGTCCGCCAGGATCATCCCTGGGTGCCAGGAGAAATGAGGTTTGCGTTCAAGGAATTGTCCCGTAAATCCCTCTATTTCACTTCCTAAGGCTGCCAGGCTAAGATTCGACGGGCCAAGGCCAATACCGATGATATCCAAATGCTGATTCATTAATAAGCTCCAGTATAATGAGAATAATACCCAGAAATACGGCCGCAGATAGGGTGGCTTATAGCAACCAGGCTGCCTTTTTCTTATAAGTAAGCTTCACGAATTAAATGTAATTAAACGGTGTGCTGGCCAAAAATACCGCACTTTTAAATGCCCGTTTAGAATTCGGTAGCGCATTAGGTAAAGGCTACGGGTGTATTTCTTTCCATGAAAATTCCTATGAAGGTTTTGCGCGTGTATTTAATGAATATTCCTAAGTAAAAATCCGATCTCTCCCTGATTCATCAAGCCATGAAAACGGCCACCAGGGAGGATGCCCACCGTATGAGTTCTTATCTGCTTTTCTGGTGTCTATGCCATTGCATTGCCGGGATCGGTGTATTCGTTGCTTAGAATAGCCTTAAAATAGGCACGGGGAAGGTGAAATAACGTGATATTAGAGGCAGGATGCTTTTTGCAAAGATGAAATCGGAAGTGAAATTATGAAATCTGCGCGTTGTGATTTAGTTTTTATCATTAAATTCAATGTGTTATTTTGTTTTTTGCGGCAGGGTATCACACTCTTTCACTAAGGTGATACGCACACTTCTGTACCTTTATCTCTTCTTGTTGCCCCCCGAACGGCAATATTTTACCCCGAGTTGCATCACCCTATGGGCGCGGATGGTTCGCGTTAACTACCGGTGTTAGGGTTCGTTTAATTAATGCCGGGCAAAGGCTGGCCGGAGAGGACGCTTGCTCGAGGCGAGTGTGAAAAACCTGGCCACGCTGGCGCAACGGTTGAATCCGATCCGGCAATCTGCCTTGTCATCATCATTGACCATTCTTACCGACAATAAAAATCTTTTGGTCAGCTCGAGGCATTTTTGCCCCCTGGACTGAATGGCTACCGTTGCGCCACAAGCGTGAAGACCTGCCAGGTTGATCAATCACGGGAGCTTCAAATTGCTGAGATAGTCATACTGGGCTTTCGAAATGTCCAGTTCCCCATCGCTGAAAAAAACTTTTATAAACATATCGCCCTGGCCGACGATATCTACACGCTCGTAGGTTCCCGTTACAAAACGGCGCACGATGGCCTGAATGGTCTCGGCATAGTTAGCAGGAACTGCATTATTATCCGTGACTTTTTGTTCAAATGTAATAGGGTACTCTGCTTGAGGATCGGGGCTGTATTGTGCGCGTTTGGCTGCGCTTTCAAACTTGAAATCATTAAAGGCATTGTGGGTAGAGTTAAACATATCGGCAAGGTTTTTGATATGCGCCGCCATCTGATTCACGACCATGGTTTTATTGGTCACGAAGCGTTTACCCAAATAAGTACCTGTCACTACAGCGAGCTGGGCGGCATTTCGGCCTAAAATGCTGCCAACGCCAGAACCGGCTCCCGTCCATAATCCCGCGATCAAAACCAGACCGGCCCCGCCTACGGTACTCGATGCGATATTCTCAAAATGCTGAACACGGGCTCCCATTTGCCATGAGGTTCCGGGAAAAGAGACATTAATTCGGTTATCCAGGTGATTAATTCTTCCGCCTGGTCGTTGTCCTGACTCAATAGTATTGGCTGTCAACCGGCGGTTGTTTTCATCTTTGAGTTCACCCAGCGTAAACGCGATCTGGCCGGTCTCCGTTTTTGTTAATCGAAAGACTTCTTCTGGTGACAGAGACCTGACGAGGATCAGCGCCTCATTTAAAATCTCGCGGGTCAAAAAGTTGGCCGACACCCGATTATTCGATTCGTGTTGCGATGTCAGAGCTAAAATTTCATGTGACTTAGGAAATGCCATAATGCCCCCGTCATTACGATATGCACCGTAATGTGATTAGCTTTCTTTATTTTGCTTAATATCCCAGCCCATCTGCACCGAAGCCCCTTTATTACCTTGCTTCGCTTGCTCCCAGTATTCCATCGACACTTTACCGGCCTGAAAAGAGTACTCAATGCCTAGCGTGGAACCGTGCTCGACACCGATGAAGTCGGTATGAGTCACCAATACATCTTCCAGGGTAATGCGGGTATATTCCACTTCCTGCCCACCGGCTTTGCAAAGAGACAACTGCACCTTGGCGAGATGTTTACCGGCCGAGCAGTATTTCAATAAGGCAGGTGTTGCTTTATCTATCAGAGCCTGTACGGTCAGATCGCGAAAGTTCACTTTACCCGCACCGCCGCCGCCGCCAACGGCCATATTGCCAGGCTGTCGCGCGCCCCAGTTAAAGGAAAAGACATCGATCCATTGCTTGTGATTCGCATTTTTCGATTCACCATTAATGCCTTCAACTTTTAAAAACATATCCATTGCCATGATTTTATCACCCGATCATTAACGTATTGTTAGGTGCCAGAATGCGCTTAGCTCTCTTTATTCTGCTTGATATCCCAACCAGATTTGCTTTCCGCGCCTTTAGTGCCGCTGCTGCCTTGTTCCCAGTAACTCATGGTGACTTTTGACGCCTGGAAGGCGTAATCAACCACGATCGCATCATTTTGGCCTACACCGTTAAAATCAGTTTGCGTCACCAGAACGTCTTCGAGAACGATTTTGGAATACTCCACCTGGTTGCCGCCCGCTTTGCATACGGAAAGCTCGATTTTCGCGACATGTTTTCCACTGGAACAATATTTGAGAATAGCGGGCGTAGATTTGTCGATAAGGGCTTGAATACGGAGGTCTTGATAATTCACTTTTCCGGAGCCACCCCCGCCGCCAACAGCCATATTTCCTGGCTGTGAAGCGCCCCAGTTAAACGAAAGTACGTCGGTCCATCCTTTATGATTGCTGTCTTGGGACTCGCCCGTCATTCCTTCAACTTTCATATACATATCAATGGCCATTGTCGCCGGATCCTCCATTATTTCGTGTTGGCAGCGGAATAGGTTAAAAATGCCTTATCAATGGGTAAAATTCAGCATAGCCCCATATGAATGAATTGACAGTAATGTCGTTTTTATTCGGAATGTTCCTAGTTTTTGTGCAATATATTATTATTTAACAATGGGATGCGGTTATATGTTCGTAACTGTCTCCCATCACCGTTCGACAATAAAACACTCAATAAACACGGAATATGAGCGCGTTCGTTTGACGTTCGGGTAGTTGGGGATTAGGGGCGCTCTTTCGAGAGAGTCCACCTGTAATGCGAAGTTACACCCCATCGGATGAAGCGATGGGGAATCCGTACCCCAGAAAGCGAAAAACCCGCCATAGGCGGGTTCTTCTGAATAGGGCGACCGGACTCGGACAACCGGCGCTGGCGCCGTGTTGAACAACGCTTTAGCGCTGGCCCGCAGGGTGAGGTCTCAGACCGAATAATCGAACGCAGTTCGATGGAGAGTCCGTACTCCAGAAAGCGAAAAACCCGCCATAGGCGGGTTCTTCTGAATAGGGCGACCGGACTCGGACAACCGGCGCTGGCGCCGTGTTGAACAGCGCTTTAGCGCTGGCCCGCAGGGTGAGGTCTCAGACCGAATAATCGAACGCAGTTCGATGGAGAGTCCGTACTCCAGAAAGCGAAAAACCCGCCATAGGCGGGTTCTTCTGAATAGGGCGACCGGACTCGGACAACCGGCGCTGGCGCCGTGTTGAACAGCGCTTCAGCGCTGGCCCGCAGGGTGAGGTCTTCAGACCGAATAATCGAACGCAGTTCGATGGAGAGTCCGTACTCCAGAAAGCGAAAAACCCGCCATAGGCGGGTTCTTCTGAATATGGTGCCCGGACTCGGAATCGAACCAAGGACACGGGGATTTTCAATCCCCTGCTCTACCGACTGAGCTATCCGGGCAACGGGGCGCATTAAACCGTATTGGCCGGATGGCGTCAATCGCTTTCTGTCACAAAGCCGATCGGTTGCTCTATTTTCAGGCAGATAACCAAAAAGGGAGTGGCGCAGGGAGCCAACGCTACTCAATAAATATGCATATAAAACGTGTATTTATACCACTTTAAAATGCGTGATTTCTTGTTTTTAAATTAAATAACAATTAGTTATGCTTGGTTCAATAGGCGTTCAATCAAGACGATTCTTGCTTGAACCCCGCAACGAATCATGCAATCATTGCGCAAATTTTAGCACTCTCCGTTCCCTGACGGTGTTCCCGCTTCTTATAAGCCAGAGGGTTATTGGCATGACTGGTTTTGTTGCTCAAGCGCTGCTGCGCACCAGACATCTGACGCCGTCACCGTTCCGTCGTTGTTTCCTCCGCACGTCCTCCGCCCGAATACGCCTGCCGGCCATGCGGTAAGGCCGCCTGATGCTCGCTGTTAGGCATGCGTAAAGCCAGCGCTTCTGCCCTGATTTTACTGATGCCTGTCGGATGCTGCCAAGACCAGTTCCCCCGATAGCCGCCTGATGATCCCCCGATCATGAGCCGGTCACGCACGCCGCTTATGCTGCCGTGCCCGGGTATCGCTTTTACCGGGATAACCGCGTTATCTCATTACCGTGCCGGTGGCACACCCTCATCCTTCACCGTTTGAGAGTCAGCATGATGAAAGAATTGAAAATCGCGACCAGCGCCAGCCTGGTCGCCACCATTGAGACGCTGCGCCAGATCGTGCGCGTAGAGCAGACGGACTACACTGACGTGGCGGCGGTGGTGGTGTCGGTCGCCGACGTGGACGCCGGCATTCTGGCGCGCTTGCAGGCGACGGGGTTCGATATTCCGACCTTCGTGGCGGTGGAAGGGGACGAGCATCTTTCCCCGGATTATCTGCCGTTTGTCAGCGGGGTCTTCGCGCTGCTGGCCGGCGCCAGCAAGCCATTCTACATGGCGCAGCTGGAGGCCGCCGCCGACGCCTACGAGCAGGCGCTGCTGCCGCCGTTCTTCAAAACGCTGAAGACCTACGTCGAGATGGAAAACTCGACCTTTGCGTGCCCGGGGCATCAGGGCGGAGAGTTCTTCCGCAAACACCCGGCCGGTCGGCAGTTCTTCGATTTCTACGGTGAAACCCTGTTCCGTTCCGATATGTGCAACGCCGACGTCAAGCTGGGCGATCTGCTGATCCACGAAGGATCGGCCAAGGATGCGCAAAAGCACGCGGCGCGGGTGTTCAACGCCGATAAAACCTACTTCGTGCTCAACGGCACCTCGGCGGCCAACAAGGTGGTGACCAACGCGCTGCTGACCCGTGGCGATCTGGTGCTGTTCGATCGCAACAACCACAAATCCAACCACCACGGGGCGCTGATCCAGGCTGGGGCCACGCCGGTCTATCTGGAAACCGCCCGCAACCCGTTCGGCTTTATCGGCGGTATCGATGCGCACTGCTTCGATGAACGCTACCTGCGCGAGCAGATCCGCGAAGTGGCGCCGGAGAAAGCCGCAGCGGCACGGCCGTTCCGGCTGGCGATCATTCAGCTCGGTACCTACGACGGCACGATTTACAACGCTCGCCAGGTGATCGACACCATCGGCCACCTGTGCGATTACATCCTGTTCGACTCCGCCTGGGTGGGCTACGAAGGCTTTATTCCGATGCTGAAAGAGTGCTCGCCGCTGCTGCTGGAGCTGGACGAGCACGATCCGGGCATTTTTGTCACCCAGTCGGTGCATAAACAGCAGGCGGGGTTCTCGCAGACCTCGCAGATCCACAAGAAAGACGACCATATCAAAGGGCAGAAGCGCCACTGCAACCATAAGCATCTGAACAATGCGTTCATGCTGCATGCGTCGACCAGCCCGTTCTATCCGCTGTTCGCCGCGCTGGACGTCAACGCCAAGATGCATGCCGGCGCCGCCGGACGTCGCATGTGGATGGACTGCGTCAAGCTGGGCATCGAGACGCGTAAACAGCTGCTCACGCGCTGCTCGCAGCTGAAGCCGTTTATTCCGCTGCAGGTGGCGGGCAAGGACTGGCAGGATTACGATACCGATCTGATTGCCAACGACGCGCGTTTCTTCACCTTCGTACCGGGGGAAACGTGGCACGGCTTCGAAGGCTATGCCCAGGATCAGTATCTGGTGGATCCGTGCAAGTTGCTGCTGACCACGCCGGGGATTGACGCCGCGACTGGCCAATACACCGAGTTCGGCGTGCCGGCCACCATTCTGGCCAACTTCCTGCGCGAGAACGGCATCGTGCCGGAGAAGTGCGATCTCAACTCGATCCTGTTCCTGCTGACTCCGGCGGAAAACCCGGCCAAGATGGAACAGCTGGTGGAGATGCTGGCGCAGTTCGAGCGCTATGTTGCAGAAGACGCGCCGCTGAGCGTGGTGCTGCCAACGGTGTACCGCAAGAACGAGCAGCGCTATCGTGGCTACAGCATTCGCCGGCTGTGCCAGGAGATGCACGATCTGTACGTCAGCTTCGACGTCAAGCAGCTGCAAAAAGAGATGTTCCGCCAGGATCATTTCCCGCCGGTGGTGATGAACCCGCAGGACGCCAACGTGGAGTTTATCCGCGACAACGTCGAGCTGGTGCCGATCGGCCAGGCGGAAGGGCGCATCGCGGCGGAGGGGGCCTTGCCGTACCCGCCGGGCGTGCTGTGCGTGGTGCCGGGCGAAGTGTGGGGCGGCGCGGTGCAGCGCTATTTCCTGGCGTTGGAAGAGGGCATCAACCGCCTGCCGGGCTTCTCGCCGGAGCTGCAGGGAGTCTACATCGAGAAAAAAGATCACGGCTGGAAGCGCATCTTCGGCTATATGATCAAGCCATAGAAAAAGGGCCGGTTCGCACCGGCCCTTCTCATTTATCCACGCGGGAAGCGTTACTTTCTGCGGTAGCTCTTCTGCGCGGTATTTACTTTCACCAGATAGCGGCGCGACTCGGCGGCCGGGTGCTTGGTGGTCAGCGTTTGGTACACGTCGCCCGGCTGCATGCCGTTGATGATGCCCACCGCACGCGTTCTGTCGCTGGAGAACACCCGCAGCACGCTGCCTGCGCCGCCGTTGTAAGCGGTGATCACCGCATAGCGGCGCGAGGTCGGGTTCTGAATGCCGCCCAGGTAGTTGTTCTGCAGGATCGCCAGATAGGCGGTGCCGGTGTCGATGTTGTTCTCCGGATCGAACAGGTAGCTGCGGCTCGGGGTGCCCCATTTGCCGCGCATCTGGAACACATCCTTACCGGCGGTGTGCTGCACCACCTGCATCAGGCCCAGCGCGTCCGAACCGCTCACCGCATACGGGTTGAAGCTCGATTCGGTCTGCATGATAGCCAGGATCAGCGACTCGTCCACGCCGTATTTTTCCGACGCCTTGCGCACCATCGGCAGGTATTTATGCGCACGTTTGTCCAGGTGGTTCGGCACCAGTTGGATGGTGACCGAGTAGATCACGTGCAGGCCGGAGGTGCGTTTTTGCAGCTTGGTCTGCAGCAGGTAATCGGCGAAGTGCGCCGCGCGCCATTCCCAGCGGATCGGCGCGCCCTTGTTATCCAGCACCTGGCCGTACAGGAACGGCTCTTTGCTGATCTGGATATCGTTGGCGTCGGAATAGAGGTCGATCGAACCCGGATCGTCACCCATCAGCAGCGTGCTGATGATCGCCTGGCGCAGGTGCGCAGCCGGATCGGTGGTGGCGATGGTCTCGATGGTAATGGCGCCGGTGTCGAAGTTGATGTGGCTGCGGGTTTGGTATTGGTCGGTATATTTAACGTAGTCTTTCGGCCCGGCGATCAGAACTTCATTCAGACCCCAGATGTTCTCGATGTTGTGGGCAAATTGGCCCATCAGAATGTCGAAGCCGTTGGTATCTTTGATCCAGGCTTCGTTGATTTCTTCACTTTTTTTGCCGGAACAGGAGATCAGCAAAGGCGCTATTACGAGCAAAGCTAAAATTTTCTTCATCTTAAAGCCGTTTGGAAGAAGTATAAGAGGATTGAAGCGGGCCAGCGCCTGGCCCCAACAGCATTATTCGCTCGGCGGCGTATAGCCTTCGATGTGTACGTCGTGCCCTTCGAACAGGAACTTGATCATTTCCTCTTCCAGCAGCTTGCGGTCATCCACGTTCATCATGTTCAGCTTCTTCTCGTTGATCAGCATGGTCTGCTTCTTCATCCACTCGCCCCAGGCTTCCTTGGAGATCTCGTTGTAGATGCGCTTGCCGACGTCGCCGGGATAAAGCTGGAAGTCCTGGCCTTCGGCGTCGCGCTGCAGGAAAGTACAAAAAATGGTGCGGCTCATGCTAATTCCTCATCGATGGCGCTATCGCCATATAAGTTTTGTTGGATCGGGGGCTGCTTCGCCAGCTGTTGCAACAGGCGATCTACCGGCGCTGCCAGCCCGACCGACGGCGGCTGCGCTAAGTTATACCAGAGACCCGCGCCCTCATCCATGCCGCTGCCCGCCGCGTCGAGCGACAGCCACATCGGCACAATATCGAGATGGAAATGGCTGAACGTGTGGCGAAACGCGGTCAGCTGTTCCAGGCGCTTGCCTTTCAGACCGCGCTGCTGCAGCCAGAGTTCCAAATCCACGCGCGCGCTGAACTGCGGGAAGCAGAACAGGCCGCCCCACAGGCCCACCGCCGGGCGCTGTTCCAGCCACACTCGGTTGCCGTGCTGCAGCAATAAGAAGTAGGCGGTTTTTTCCGGCAGGGTCTGCTTGGGTTTCTTGCCGGGGTAGTTGGCCCAGCTGTGATTGGCGTAAGACAGGCAGCCGACGTTGAGCGGGCAGAGTTCACACTTGGGCTTGGAGCGGGTGCAGACCATGGCGCCCAGATCCATCATCGCCTGGTTGAACTGGCCGACGCCCTGGGCCGGGGTGACTTCTTCGCTGATTTTCCACAGCCGGTTTTCGACCTCTTTCTTGCCCGGCCAGCCTTCCACCGCGTAGCAGCGGGCCAGCACGCGCTTCACGTTGCCGTCGAGGATCGGATAGTGTTGGCCCAGCGCCAACGACAGCACCGCGCCGGCGGTAGAGCGGCCAACGCCCGGCAAATCGGCGATTTCTGCGAAGGTTGTCGGGAACTCGCCGCCGTGCTGTGAGACAATGGTCTGCGCCGCCTTGTGCAGGTTACGGGCGCGGGCGTAATAGCCGAGACCGGTCCACAGATGCAGCACTTCGTCCAGCGGGGCCTCCGCCAGCGCGCGCACGTTAGGAAAACGGGCCATAAAGCGCTGAAAATAAGGAATGACGGTGGCAACCTGGGTCTGTTGCAACATCACCTCGGAGAGCCATACTTGATAGGCGGTTTTCTCCAGCTGCCATGGCAGGGTCTTGCGGCCGTAGCGCTGGTACCAGTCAAGCACCACCTGTGCGAATTGTTGTGCTTGCATCATGAGCAGCGTCGTTATCCGGCAGAAAATGAAGCGAGATTGCAGCATAGAGTCATGGTGCTGTAAACCGGAACTTTCCGACGCCGTACGGCGGGTACAGAAGATGAACACTTGCTAAACCAATGTATCTTTGCATAATGCGCGTTTCCCTAATTGGCAGCCAAACAGACAGAAAGCACTATGATTAATGACGTCATCTCCCCGGAATTTGATGAGAACGGCCGCGCGATGCGCCGTATCCGCAGTTTTGTCCGCCGCCAGGGGCGGCTGACCAAAGGCCAGCAGCACGCGCTGGAGAACTATTGGCCGGTGATGGGCGTGGAGTATCAGACTGACGCTGTCGATCTCGCTGCGCTGTTTGGCCGCGAAGCGCCGACGGTGCTGGAGATCGGTTTTGGCATGGGTGCCTCGCTGGTGACCATGGCGGGCAACAACCCGCAGCAGAACTTTTTAGGGATCGAAGTGCACTCGCCGGGCGTGGGTGCCTGCCTGGCCGACGCCCACGAGGCGAAGTTGAGCAACCTGCGCGTGATGTGCCACGATGCGGTTGAAGTGCTGGAAAACATGATCCCGGACGGCTCGCTGGACATGGTGCAGCTGTTCTTCCCCGATCCGTGGCACAAGGCGCGCCACAACAAGCGCCGCATCGTGCAAACGCCGTTTGTCGAACTGGTGCTGCGCAAGCTGAAGACCGGCGGGGTCTTCCACATGGCCACCGATTGGCAACCTTATGCGGAACATATGTTAGAGGTTATGAACGGGGTCGCAGGCTACCGTAATCTTTCCAGCGATAATGATTATGTGCCGCGTCCGGATTCGCGCCCACTGACGAAATTTGAATTACGCGGCCAGCGCCTGGGACATGGCGTTTGGGACTTGATGTTTGAGAGGAAAGAATAATGGCTAAGAACCGCAGTCGTCGTTTACGTAAAAAGTTGCACATTGAAGAATTTCAGGAGCTGGGTTTCTCCGTAGCCTGGCGCTTCGCCGAAGGCACGTCGGTGGAAGATATCGACAGCACGCTCGATACCTTCATCGATGAAGTGATCGAGCCGAACGGTCTGGCGTTTGACGGCAGCGGCTACCTGCAGTGGGAAGGTCTGATCTGCCTGCAGAAGATCGGCCACTGCACCGACGAGCATCGCGAACTGGTGAAAAACTGGCTGGAAGCGCGCAAACTGACCGACGTGAAGGTCAGCGATCTGTTCGATATCTGGTGGGATTGATCGCGTTTGCCCGATGAGCGCGGCTTCGCGCCGCTTATTTCCCCCTAAATAATTGGATTTGCATCACGGCGGCAAGAGTGTGAGTCCCCAGGAGCTTACTTCAGTAAGTGACTGGGGTGAGCGCTCGCAGCCAACACAGATGCGGATTCAAGTATGACGGGGATGGATTTAAGGTGCCTTAACGGCGCCTTTGTTTTGCCCGGAGTGTGACCGAGGTGGTAACAACATTGGATAACGCGTTGCTGGAGGAGATCCTGCAACAGGTGCGCCCGTTGATTGGCCAGGGGAAAGTGGCCGACTACATCCCGGCGTTGGCGGAAGTGCCCGCCGATCGGCTGGCGATCGCCGTCTGCACGGTGGACGGCGAACTGTTCCAGGCCGGCGACGCCGCGGAGCGCTTCTCCATCCAGTCGATTTCCAAAGTACTGAGCCTGACGCTGGCGCTGACGCGCTATCAGGAGCCTGAGATCTGGCGGCGCGTCGGCAAAGAGCCTTCTGGCCTGCCGTTCAACTCGCTGCTGCAGCTGGAGATGGAGCAGGGCAAACCGCGCAATCCGTTTATCAACCCCGGCGCGCTGGTGGTGTGCGACATGCTGCAAACCCGGCTCAGCGCCCCCAAACAGCGCATGCTGGAGGTGGTGCGTCAGTTGGCCGGTGAAGACGACCTGGCCTATGACCTGCGGGTGGCGCGCTCCGAGTTCGAACACTCCGATCGCAATGCGGCCATCGCCTATCTGATGAAGTCGTTCGGCAACTTCGAGAACGATGTGATTACCGTGCTGCAAACCTATTTCCACTACTGCGCGCTGCGCATGAGCTGCGTGGAACTGGCGCGCAGCTTCGTCTATCTGGCCAATCACGGCCGCGATCTCAGCGGCGAGGCGGTGATCAGCCCGCTGCAGGCCCGGCAGATCAACGCCCTGATGATGACCAGCGGCATGTACGACGGCGCCGGCGAATTCGCCTATCGGGTGGGGATGCCGGGCAAGTCCGGCGTGGGCGGCGGCATCGTGGCCATCGTGCCGGACGAACTGTCGATCGTCGTTTGGTCGCCGGAACTGGATGCTTCCGGCAACTCGCTGGCGGGAACTGCGGCGCTGGAACTGTTGTCTCAACGTATCGGTCGTTCGATTTTTTAATCCCAATCTGGATGGGAGTCAGGAGAAGCTATGTTGAAGAAAACCGGGTTAGCCTTACTGCTGCTGGCGGCGACTGCCGCACAGGCCCACGCCGAGTACCAATGCAGCGTTAAACCCCAGGATGATGTGATCATCAGCCCGCAGAGCGTGCAGGTGAAAGGCGCCAGCGGCGACCTGCAAATTTCGCCGGATGGCGACGTGATCCGCAACGGCCAGGCGCTGAGCCTGAGCGACAGCCAGCGGCAGAAAGCCTTCAGTTACCAGAGCGCCTTGCGCAAGCAGCTGCCGTGGATCGACGACGGCGCGCAGAAGCACCTGGAGAAAGCCCGCTCGGCGCTGGATAAGGTGATCGTCAAAGAGCTGGGCAGCAACAGCAACGTGCGCAACCGGCTGACCACCCTGAACGGCCAGCTGAAACAGCAGATGAACCGCATCATCGAACACCGCAGCGACGGCCTGACCTTCCACCACCAGGCGATTGACCAGGTGGAGCAGGACGGCCGCAACATCGTGCAGCAGAGCATGGGCGGGGTGCTGCAGGACAGCCTGAACGAAATGGGCGTCAAACAGGCCGCCAACAGCGGCGGCAACCCGCTGCAGGCGATCATGGGCAACCTGGGCGGCTTGCAGAAGGCGATCCAGAACGAATGGAACAACCAGGAGCAGGACTTCCAGAACTTCGGTCATGACGTGTGCAACCGCGTCACCGCACTGGAAACCCAGCGCAAGGATTTGCTGAAGGCGTTGAAGTAACGGATAGGCATAGCCGCCGTGCGTTCTTTGACCTCACGACGGCTATCTGAGAAACTGGCTAAACTATAATCAATCGGCAAAAGGATTTTGCATTGATGCCAGTGATATTCCGTTATAAAGGCTATAGGTTCTTTTTTTATTCAAATGAGGGTGACCCGCTTGAGCCGCCGCATGTTCATATCAGAGACGCTGAGGCTGAAGCGAAATTTTGGTTGGTTCCTGGCGTGCAGTTGGCGCGTAATGATGGCTTTAACGCCAGAACGCTAAAAGAGTTGGCTGGTCTGGTTGATACCTATCAGGCATTGTTTTTGGAGGCTTGGCATGAGTATTTCGGCTAAACGCGTCAGCTTTGACGATACGACGATGTGGGTCGAACTAAGTGACGCCAGAATTATTGGCGTGCCGCTGGCCTGGTTTCCCCGTTTGTTGAACGCGACGGAAGAACAGCGGGCGGGGTATGAGCTCAGCGCTCGCGGCATCCATTGGGACGCGTTGGACGAGGATGTTTCCGTTGAGGGATTGCTGAAGGGGCGTGGCGACGTGACGCACCGCCCTCATAATGCCGCCTGAACATGAAAAAAAGCGCTGATCATTCAGCGCTTTTTTTTTATTCGTCGTCCGCCAGGAACAGTTCCAGCAGCGAGTTGAGGAACAGTTTGCCCTTCTCGGTAATTTGCCAATGCTCCGCGGTTTCTTCCAGATAGCCTTTGGCCAGCGCTTCGTCCAGCTGCGGGCGAATGACGCTTTCCGCCAGCCCGGTGTAGTTGACGAAGTCGGCGCGCGGCGCGGCTTCCAGCAGGCGGAAGCGGTTCATGAAGAACTCGAACGGCCGATCCGCCGCCGCCACCTCATGCTGCTTGTCCATGTAGTCGCCGCGCATAAAGCCGCGCGGGTGCTTGGTCTTGGCGGTGCGCAGGATGCGCCCGTCGCTGAAGGTCACCTTGCCGTGCGCGCCGCAGCCGATCCCCAGGTAGTCGCCGAAGCGCCAGTAGTTGAGGTTGTGCTGGCATTGGAAGCCCGGCTTGGCGTAGGCCGAGGTTTCATACTGTTGATAGCCGGCGGCGCTCAGCAGCTGGTGGCCGCGTTCGAAGATGTCCCACAGCGCGTCGTCGTCCGGCAAAACCGGCGGGCGCGAGCTGAACAGGGTGTTCGGCTCGATGGTCAGCTGATACCACGACAGGTGCGGCGGATTGAGGGCGATAGCCTGGCGCAAATCGTCCAGCGCCTCTTCCAGCGACTGATCCGGCAGGCCGTGCATCAGATCGAGGTTGAAGCTGCGCAGGCCGAGGCCGGTCGCCAGCGTCGCCGCGCGTCTGGCCTCTTCCGGGCCGTGGATGCGCCCCAGGCGGTTCAGCTTCTCGGCGCTGAAGCTTTGCACCCCGATGGAGATGCGGTTGACGCCGGCGCGCTGGTAGCCGCTGAAGCGATCGGCCTCCACGGTGCCGGGGTTAGCCTCCATGGTGATTTCGGCGTCGTCGGCGACGCGAATGCGCACCCGCACGCCGTCCAGCAAGGCCTGCATCGCCTCGGCGCTCAGCAGGCTAGGGGTGCCGCCGCCGATAAAGATAGTGCTGATTTCCCGGCCGCCGGCCAGCGGCAGGTCGGCATCCAGATCCGCCAACAGATGATCGACGTACTCCTGATGCGGTACGTCACCCTTCAGCGCATGGGAGTTGAAGTCGCAGTACGGGCATTTCTGCACGCACCACGGGATGTGGATGTAGAGACTCAGCGGGGGCAGTTTAAGCATTGCGCATGGCTTCCAACATCAACTTCAGCGCCTTGCCGCGGTGCGAAATCGCCCGTTTCTCGTCGCGGCCCAGCTCGGCGGCGGTGCGGCTCAGTTCCGGCACGTAGAAGACCGGATCGTAACCGAAGCCGCCTTCGCCGGCGGCCTGTTCGGTGATTTCGCCGGCCCAACTGCCGTGGAACACCAGCGGCGTCGGATCTTGCGCATGGCGCAGATAGACCAGCACGCAGTGGAATTGCGCGCCGCGCCGGCCCGGCGCCACGTCTTTCATCGCCGCCAGCAGCTTGTCGAGGTTCTGCCGATCGTCGGCGTCTTCACCGGCGTAGCGTGCGGAGTAGATGCCCGGCGCGCCGCCCAGCGCGTCGACCGCCAGACCGGAGTCGTCGGCGATCGCCGGCAGGCCGGTGACCTGTGCCGCATGGCGCGCTTTCAGAATGGCGTTTTCGATAAACGTCAGGCCGGTCTCTTCGGCGGATTCCACGCCCAGATCGGTTTGCGCGACCACGTCCAGGCCGAAATCGGCCAACAGGTCGGCAAGTTCGCGCACTTTGCCCGGGTTACCGGTGGCAAGAACGACTTTTTGCATAATGACTACCTTGAAAATTATTCGATGAGCGCCGCGACCACGGCGGGGATCTGTTGCGGATTCACGATGCGTAACTGTTTATGCCGCCCCAGTTCGCCTTTCTCGATGGTGACGTTGCTTTTCGCCACTTTGAACTGCTTGGCGATAAACTTGATCAAATGGGCGTTGGCTTGGCCGTCGACCGGCGGGGCGGTGATGGCGACTTTTAGTTCGTCGCCATGCAAGCCGATAATTTGGTCGCGGCTGGCTTTCGGCTGAATATATAGCCTGATCGCCAGCCCGTCCAGCACCGGAGTGATGGCACTCACAGCAGGAACCAGATCTCGCCGAACAGATCCATGCCCAGGTAGTTGATCAGATAGAGGATCAGGATCACCACCATGGCGGAAAAGTCGATACCGCCCATCGCCGGAATGATGCGACGGATCGGCGCCATCAACGGTTCGGTCAGCTGGTACATCACGTAGTCGATCGGGCTGCGGCCCTGGCTTACCCAGCTCATCAGCGCACGAATGATCATCACCCAGAAGATCAGGTAGCCGGCGGACTTGACCAGCGAGATCAGGCCGAACAGCAGGTTATACGGGCTGAGCGATATCGCGCCGCCCTGGATCAGTAGCAGCAGCGGGTACTTGATGGTCATCAACAGGAACGCCAGCAGCAGAGAAGCGCTGTCGATAGGCCCCAGCGATGGGATGATGCGGCGCAGCGGGCCGACCACCGGTTGGGTGATCTTCACCACAAACTGCGAGAACGGGTTATAAAAATCGGTGCGCGTCCATTGCATCCAAATGCGCAGCAACAGCACCATCACGTACAGATCAATAACGGTCTTGACCAGGAAAGTCAGCGTTAGCATGAAGTGGTCCTTCTCCTTAACTCATGGTTATTTAAAATAATTTTTCCATTTCTTGCGCACGAGAAACGGCGGCCTGCATCGCTTGCGCCACGGTTTCCGGCAGTTGGCGTTCGTTGAACACCCGCAGCGCTTCGGCGGTGGTGCCGCCTTTGGAAGTCACCTGCTCGCGCAGCGTGCCCAGCGGCGTATCCGGGTTGGCTTCCACCAAGGCGGCAGCACCGGAAGCGGCCTGCTGCACCAGATCGCGCGCGGTCTGGCTGTCGAAGCCCATGCGTTCGGCCTCTTTTTGCATCGCTTCCATAAACAGGAAGAAATAAGCCGGGGCGCTGCCCGCGGCGGCGATCACGCCGTTGATGCCATTTTCGTCATCTACCCAGCAAACTTTACCGACCGACGCCATTAAATCGCCGGTGTAGTCGCGATCCTGTTGGCTGACCTGCGCCGGCGCGTACAGCCCGCTCATGCCCTTGCCGACCAGCGACGGGGTGTTGGGCATGATGCGCACGATGTCCAGTTGGTCGCCGAGCAGCTGATAGAAACGGCTGACCTGAATACCGGCGGCGATCGACAGCACCAGTTTGCCGCCGAAATCGACCTGTTCGCGCAGCGGCTGACACACGTCGGCCATCATCTGCGGTTTGACCGCCAGCACCACCACCTCGGCTTCACGCGCGCAGGCGACGTTGTCGCCGCTGCTGACGATGCCGTAGTCCGCCGCCAGCGCGTCACGGTTTTTCGCCGAAGGGGCGCAGACGCTGATGGATTTGGCCGGATAGCCGCCCGCCACCAGGCCGGCGATGATTGCACGCGCCATGTTGCCGGCGCCGATAAAGGTAATCTTGCGATGTTGCATCAAATCCCTCGTCTGTTTGTCAGGCCTGCGAGTAGTCGCGGGCGCCAAAAATTGCGGTGCCGATGCGCACCAGGGTGCTGCCTGCGGCAATCGCTGCCGCCATATCGTCCGTCATGCCCATCGACAGCGTATCGGCCTGCGGATAACGCTGGCGCAGGGCGAGAAAGGCGTCGTTCATCTGGTTGAATACCGCCAACTGCCGCTGGTAATCCGCTTCCGGCGCCGGGATGGCCATCAGGCCGCGCAGCGTCAGGTTCGGCAGCGCAGCGATCGCCTCGGCCAGCGCCGGCAGTTCGCTTAATGCAATGCCGGATTTGCTCTGTTCATCGCTGATGTTGATTTGAATCAGCACGTTGAGCGGCGGCATGTCGGCCGGGCGCTGATCGCTCAGGCGCTGGGCGATGCGCAGCCGATCCACGGTATGACACCAGGCGAAATGTTCTGCCACCAGCCGACTCTTATTGGATTGCAGCGGGCCGATAAAGTGCCACACCAACTCACCGCCCTGAGGCGACTCGGCGAAATGCCGGATCTTGTCTACCCCTTCCTGCACGTAGTTCTCGCCGAAGGCGCGCTGGCCGGCGGCGATGGCTTCTTCGATCGCCGCCACAGGTTTGGTTTTGCTGACTGCAAGCAGAGCAACTTCTTCTGGCGCCCGCGCGCAGTTTTGCGCGGCGGCCGCGATGCGGTTTCTGACATCCTGCAGGTTCTGTTGGATAGTGCTCATTATTGACCCGGGAGAGTGATATGGATATCGATGAATTCGTGGCCCTTAGTGTAAAGCATAATGCTTCCGATCTGCACCTTTGTGCCGGTCATCCGCCGATGTTGCGCATCGACGGTGAACTGCAGCCGCTGGCGGCGGCGCCAACGCTGACGGCGCAAGGCGCGCAGGCCCTCTGCGATGGATTGCTGAATGCGCAGCAGCGCGAGAGCCTGCGGCGGCTGGGGCAGGTCGATCTGGCGCTGCACAGGCCGAGTGGAGAGCGGCTGCGTGCCAACGTTTTTCAGCAAAGCGCGGGGATGTCTCTCGCGTTGCGGCGCATCGCCGGGCAGTCGCCCTCGCTTGCCGAGCTGGCAGCGCCGGCCATCGTGCCGGCGCTGCTGCGGCGCGACGATGGGCTTCTCCTGGTCACCGGCGCCACCGGCAGCGGCAAGTCCACCACGCTGGCGGCGATGATCGACGAGATCAACCGGCACCAGCAGCGGCACATTTTGACGCTGGAGGATCCGATTGAATTCCTGCACCGCAGCCGGCGATCGCTGATCCAGCAGCGGGAGATCGGCCGCGACAGCCACAGCTTTGATGCGGCGTTGCGCGCCGCGCTGCGCGAAGATCCTGATGTGATCCTGCTGGGCGAGCTGCGCGATACCACCACCATCCGGCTGGCGCTCACCGCGGCGGAGACCGGCCACCTGGTGCTGGCGACGCTGCACACCCGCAGCGCGTCGCAGGCAGTGGAACGGTTAGTGGACGTGTTTCCGGCGGAAGAAAAACCCTATGTGCGCGCCCAGCTGGCCGGCAGTCTGCAGGCGGTGATCGCGCAAAAGCTGATGAGGCGGCCCGGCGGCGGACGCGTGGCGATCTTCGAAGTGCTGACGGCGACGGCGGCGGTCAGCAACCTGATCCGCGAAGGGAAAACGCATCAGTTGGCGAGCGTGTTGCAAACCGGCGCACAGTCCGGCATGCAAACCTTTGAGCAAGGTTTGCAGCAGCGGATTGACGCCGGTGTGTTGGGGGACTGTGCGGGGGAGGGAACGGGTGTTTAGCCCAGCTGCCGTTCGAACCAGCTCTCGAGGATCACTACCGCGGAGGCGGAATCCACGCTGCCTTTATCAAGGGCGCGGAAGCCGCCGCGGTCGAACAGGTTGGCGCGCGCTTCCACGGTGCTCAGGCGCTCGTCATGCAGATCGATCTGGATGCCGAAGCGGCCGTGCAGGCGGTTGGCGAACTTGCGCGCCTGGGCGGTAACGGGCTGTTCGGTGCCGTCCATGTTCAGCGGCAGGCCGACCACCACCAAATCCGGCTGCCACTCCTTCAGCAGTTTTTCAATTTTCAGCCAGTCCGGCGAGCCGTCCTGCGCTTTGAAGGCCGGCAGGGCGCGGGCGCTGCCGGTCAACTCCTGGCCGATGGCCGCGCCAATGCTTTTGGTGCCGAAGTCGAAGGCGATAATGGTGCGGTTGCTCATCAGGCGTGTCCTGCGTGGTTGGCGATGCTGCGAATGTCGATACCCAATAGGTTCCCCGCCTCGCGCCAGCGGCTGGCGATCGGCGTGCGGAACAAAATGTCGGTGTTGGCTTCGATGGTCAGCCAGGCGTTTTCCAATACTTCCTGCTCCAACTGGCCCTTTTCCCAGCCCGCATAACCCAGCGCCAC
Source organism: Serratia sp. NGAS9 (assembly GCF_009905295.1). Lineage (NCBI taxonomy): Bacteria > Pseudomonadati > Pseudomonadota > Gammaproteobacteria > Enterobacterales > Yersiniaceae > Serratia > Serratia sp. NGAS9. The sequence goes on along the minus strand of NZ_CP047605.1, from coordinate 4,370,010 downwards.
CAGCACGTCGTCCGGTTGCTCTGGCGTGCCGAGCGTTTCCAGCACGTCTTTCGAGGTGGTGATCATGGTGTTGGGCGAAATTTGAATGCTGGCGCCGAAGCCGTGGCGCGGCGTATGCAGGATAAACCCGCGATCGTCCGCCAGGGGGCCGCCGGCGAACACCGGCTTGTCCAGGCTGATGGCCGGATCGCGCGCAGGCGGCATGATCTTCAGCTTGCTCAGCACCGTGGCTACCGTGAACTGCTCCACCGGTTTATTGATCACCAAACCCATGGCGCCTTCTTCATTGTGCTCGCAAATGTAAATCACCGAGCGCTTGAAGCGAGGATCCTGCAGCGTTGGCATGGCGATCAGAAAATGGTGCTGTAAATTCATGGCGTTAGTATAAGGTAATCAATGGGTGAGAAAATAAACAGCCGCCAGTATGCGGCTATACCCGCCGCCTTTCAAGCCGCTGCCGGAAAGGCGGGCTTTGGCGGGCGCGATACAGGATAGCGGGCGGCATGCCGCCCGCATGACGCATTACTTCGCCGCCAGGCGCTTTTCAATCGCGTCCATCAGCATGCCGGTAATCGAAATCGGGAATGCCGCCTCGATCTCGCGCGCGCAGGTTGGGCTGGTCACGTTGATTTCGGTCAGGCGATCGCCGATCACGTCCAGGCCGACGAAGATCAGCCCTTTCTCTTTCAGCGTCGGGGCGACGGTACGGGCGATTTTCCAGTCGCTCTCGCTCAGTGGACGCGCTTCGCCGCGGCCGCCGGCCGCCAGGTTGCCGCGGGTCTCGCCCTGCGCCGGAATGCGCGCCAGGCAGTAAGGCACCGGCTCGCCGTCCACCACCAGGATGCGCTTGTCGCCGTCCTTGATCGCCGGCAGGAAGTTCTGCGCCATGCAGAAACGGCTGCCGTGTTCGGTCAGGGTTTCGATGATCACCGACAGGTTAGGATCGTCCTGCTTCACGCGGAAGATAGACGCGCCGCCCATGCCGTCCAGCGGTTTCAGGATGATGTCGCCGTGCTGTTGGTGGAATTTGCGGATGTGTGCGGCGCTGCGGCTGACCAGCGTATCCGGCGTCAGCTCAGGGAACCAGGCGGTGAACAGCTTCTCATTGCAGTCGCGCAGGCTTTGCGGCTTGTTGACCACCAGCGTGCCTTTGACTTCGGCGCGTTCCAGAATGTAGGTCGCGTAGATGTATTCGGTATCGAACGGCGGATCCTTGCGCATCAGGATCACGTCCAGATCGTGCAGCGCCAGATCCTGCTCGGCGCCGAAGCTGAACCAGCTCTCCTTGTCTTCCTTCACGCTCAGCAGGCGGGTACGGGCGCGCCCGTCGCCGGCGTGCAGATAGAGATCGTTCATCTCCATGTAGTGCAATTCGTAACCGCGGCGCTGCGCTTCGAGCAGCATGGCGAAGCTGGTGTCTTTCTTGATGTTGATGGAATCGATAGGATCCATCACGATGCCGAGCTTAATCATCTTTTCTCCTTTAACCCAGGTCGCCGAAGCGGACCTGCAGAGCGGTAATGGCGGTGAGCGCTGTGGTTTCGGTACGCAGAACGCGTGGTCCCAGCAGAATATCAGTAAATCCGTGGTCGGTGGTCATGGCGATTTCGTCGGCGGACAAACCGCCTTCCGGGCCGATCAGCAGGCGGACGCGGTCTACCGGCTGCGGCAGCGTGTTGATGCTGTGGCTGGCGCGCGGATGCAGGTTGAGCTTCAGGCTGCCGTCCTGCTCGGCGCACCAGGCCTCCAGCGACATCGCCTCGCGGATTTCGGGAATGCGGTTGCGGCCGCACTGCTCGCAGGCGGCGATGGCGATCTTTTGCCATTGTTGGATTTTCTTCGCCAGACGCTCGCCGTCCAACTTGACGCCGCAGCGCTCGGAAAACAGCGGGGTGATGACGTTGACGCCCAGCTCGATGGATTTCTGGATGGTGAACTCCATCTTCTCGCCGCGCGAGATCACCTGGCCCAGATGCAGGTTGAGCGGCGATTCGATGTCCTCCACGCGGCCGTCGCCGAGGCGCACCAGCACGCTCTTTTTGTCCACCCGGACTATCTCGGCGTCGAACACCTGGTTACTGCCGTCGAACAGCTGCAGCGCCTGGCCGGCGCTCATGCGCAGCACGCGCCCGACGTGGTTGGCGGCGTCCTCGCTGAGGGCGATCTCCGCCCGATCGGTTAACGGCTGCGGATGGTAAATGCGGGGTATGCGCATGGGTAGTCTGATCCTGACGAAACGGCGCCGCGGGTTGGCGGCGCCATGAAAGATAAAGGCTATAGTAGGTTAGCTTTTCCGCTGCTGACAAGCCTGTTGAATATAGGGGTTGTGGTTGCCCTGCACCTTGGCGATACGTGCTTCACGCTGACATTCCCATTGGCTCACCGGATATTGCCGGTTCCACACCTCGAACAACTGGGTTTGCTGGCGTGACAGCCGCAGCTGGTAGCGATCGCGCATGTAGAAGTAGGTGCGGGCAATGGCGCCGCGGGCGCGGGCGGGCGGCTCCGCCTGTTTATTCTTGAAGTCCACCTTCATTGGGCATTGCCCGTACTGGCCTGCGCCGCCGTTCCATTGGCTGTACATGAAGTTGTTGCGGTCGCCGTTCACTTCGCCGATCGCCGGCTGCAGGTTGTGCAGATCGGTTTCTATCTGGCGATAGGTGGCGTCCTTGTTGCAATTTTTGCGCCCGCCGTCCTGCCAGCACTGCAGCTGGTGACCGAACTGCCAGGCCGGCACTACGTGTTCCCATTCGATGCGCTGTGCGCGCTGGACGTTTTTACGCACCTGATAGCCGCAGCCGGCGAGATCCGGGATACCCTTCTTGCCTTGCCAGTCGATGCGGCAGCCGCAGTAAAAGCTGCCCGGCGCATCCTGATTAATCTTGGCCGCCGCCGCTTTGGCCTGAGAGAAGTTATTGATGCCGTGCGCCTGTACGGCGCCTGCGGCGAAAACCGCCATAAACAAAATTCTGCGAAGCATATTCCAAAACAGCTCAAAATTGGAAAAGCAGGCAGGGTAACGGAACTTGCCGGCAGTGGCAAATGGCGATATTTGCTTGTTTTAACGTATAAATCGTTTAACTAAAGGTTCTCGCTAGCAAGAAATTTCAGTTTTTCGCCGCACCGGCGGCAGCGGTATTCGCTTTCGCCGCGCAGCACGCGGTTATGGCGGCGAATGGTGAGCTGGTGCTGCCCGCAGCCGCAGCGGTAGGGGAAGGTTTTGCTTTGCACCGAGGCGGTTTCGAAACGGTGAGTGCGGCTGGCGGGGGTCAGTAGCACGCTTTCCATCATCCAGCGCCATTCGCGGCCGTGCGGCGCCACACGGCCGAATTGGCGAAACACCAGCAGGTGCGCCAACTCATGCGGCACCACCTCATCGATAAACGGCTGTTGGTTTTCCAGCAGCAGCACCGGGTTCAGACGGATTTCCCAGCTTTGCAGCCAGGCGGTGCCCGCGCTGGTGCCGCGTTGCTGATAGACGATGCTGGGTTCGGGGAACTCGACGGCAAAATGCTGGCGTGCCAACTGCAGCTTTTCTCGCAGGCAGCGCATCACCGCTTGTTGCAGCGCGATGGGGATTCTTGGTTTGTTCATTGCGGCTAGCTTAAGCAATGGCACGGCGGCTGACAATATGCTCCGACGCAAATCCGCATCCGCGTTTTTTCGCCACATTGATAAAGCGATCGCCGTCGATGGATTGTAATCAATGTGTTAACTGCGGGATAATAAAGCGTGCATGATGAGCCTGTACCCGCAGTTCTCACCGAGCAAGGTTGAAACGCCGCCTGTGGTAATCCCTTACGCAAAGAGCGGTTATTTTGCGATTTGGCGCAATAACTGACTGATTAAAAATACGTAAGGTGGAGGCAGTTTTTTGACAAGGCGCCGCCTCGCGCGCCACAAGTGTGAATTTAACGCAGCTGATGTTGCAAGTGAGAGATCAATGTCGAATAAACCGTTCCACTATCAAGATCCGTTCCCGCTGAAGAAAGACGATACCGAATATTATCTGCTGAGCCGCGACCACGTTTCCGTGAGCGAGTTTGAAGGCCAGGAAATACTGAAAGTTGCCCCTGAAGCGTTAACCCTGCTTGCCCAGCATGCGTTCCACGACGCCTCGTTCATGCTGCGCCCGGCGCATCAACAGCAGGTGGCCGATATCCTCGACGATCCGGACGCCAGCGAAAACGACAAGTACGTTGCGCTGCAATTTCTGCGTAACTCAGAAATCGCCGCCAAGGGTATTTTACCGACCTGCCAGGATACCGGCACGGCGATCATCGTCGGCAAAAAGGGCCAGCGCGTCTGGACCGGCGGCGGCGATGAAGAAGCGCTGTCGCGCGGGGTGTACAACACCTACATCGAAGAGAACCTGCGCTATTCGCAGAACGCCGCGCTGGATATGTACAAAGAGGTCAATACCGGCAGCAACCTGCCGGCGCAGATAGATCTCTACAGCGTGGACGGCGAAGAATACAAATTCCTGTGCATCGCCAAGGGCGGTGGTTCTGCCAACAAAACCTATCTGTATCAGGAAACCAAGGCGCTGCTGTCGCCGGGCAAGCTGAAAAACTACCTGGTCGACAAGATGCGCACGCTGGGCACTGCGGCCTGCCCGCCGTACCACGTGGCGTTCGTCATCGGCGGCACCTCGGCGGAAGCGACGCTGAAAACCGTCAAACTGGCCTCGACCAAGTATTACGATGGCCTGCCGACCGAAGGCAACGAGCATGGTCAGGCGTTCCGCGATCTGGAACTCGAAGCGGAACTGCTGCAAGAAGCGCAGAACCTGGGGCTGGGCGCGCAGTTCGGCGGCAAATACTTCGCGCACGATATCCGCGTGGTGCGCCTGCCGCGCCACGGCGCGTCCTGCCCGGTCGGCATGGGCGTTTCCTGCTCGGCAGACCGCAACATCAAAGGCAAGATTAACCGCGACGGCATCTGGCTGGAAAAACTGGAGCACAATCCGGGTAAATTCATTCCTCAGGAGCTGCGCCAGGCCGGGGAAGGCGAGGCGATCAAAGTCGATCTCAACCGTCCAATGGCCGAGATCCTCAAACAGCTGTCGCAGTACCCGGTTTCCACCCGCCTGTCGCTGAGCGGCACCATCATCGTCGGCCGCGATATCGCGCACGCCAAGCTGAAAGAGCGCCTGGATCGCGGTGAAGGCTTGCCGCAGTACGTCAAGGATCACCCGATCTACTACGCCGGCCCGGCCAAAACGCCGGAAGGCTACGCGTCCGGTTCCTTGGGGCCAACCACCGCTGGGCGTATGGACTCCTACGTCGATCTGCTGCAATCCCACGGCGGCAGCATGATCATGCTGGCGAAAGGCAACCGCAGCCAGCAGGTGACGGATGCCTGCCACAAGCACGGCGGCTTTTACCTCGGCAGCATCGGCGGCCCGGCGGCGGTGCTGGCGCAGCAGAGCATCAAGAGCCTGGAGTGCGTGGAGTACCCTGAGCTGGGCATGGAAGCGATCTGGAAAATCGAAGTGGAAGATTTCCCGGCGTTTATCCTGGTGGATGACAAAGGCAATGACTTCTTCCAGAAGATTCAGGCCGGTCAGTGCTCCAGCTGCCTGAAATAATCGCTGCCCCCTTCGCCGCCCGCGGGCGGTGAAGGGGAGTGTGTAAAGTCCTGTAGCTTGCTGGACGTCGAGTTTTAACCTGTATACCCTACGCGGGTAGCACTAAAATTCGACTAATGGAATATCGGCAACAGAAGGTTCGGCAAGCACATGGGAACGCAGGAAAGTCACATCAAGGAATTGCTGGTCTGGATTGAAGATAACCTGACCAATCCGCTATCGTTGGATATCGTTTCTGCCAAGTCAGGCTACACGAAATGGTACCTGCAGCGCATGTTCAAAAAGCAGACCGGATTATCGTTAGCCTCGTATATCCGCGCTCGCCGCCTCTACCTCGCCGCCTTCGCCTTGCGTTTCACGCAGAAGAGCATCCTCGATATTTCGGTTGAATATCAATTCGATAATCAGCAGACATTCTCGCGCTGTTTCAAAAAGCACTTCGCCGAATCGCCCAGCGTGTATCGCCATGCCCGCAAGCAGGACTTCAGCAATCTGGTGCGTTCGCTGGCGGCCAGCCAGCCCGGCGATATTCAGGTCGAACGCGTCAGCATCGCCAGAGGGCAATATGCCTTTCACGGCAAACATTACGCGTACCATCTGGATATCGAGAAGCTGGACAAGTCGCACCTGCCGCAGCGCAGCGCGCTGCGAGGGCAGTTCTATACTTTGCTGGGTGAGCGCCCGGCACAAACCTATTCGTTTACCCAGCTGGTGCCGGACGGCGAGCGGGTCAGGGTCGATTATACCCTGGGCGTGACGACGGACTACCCGCTGCGCGAAGGCGTGGCGCTGGAGCCGCTGCCGGAGATCCACGGCGAGTTTTGCCGTTTTCGCTATTCCGGCAAGCCGGTGGCGCTCAACGACCACATCATTAAAATTTACACGCAGGTGCTACCCGAAATGGGGCTGGCCCGCGGTGACGGGCCGGACATGACGGTGTTCAGCTATTCGCTGAGCGGGAAAGAGGAGCTGTACCTGGAGCTGCAGCATCTGGTGCCGGTGGTGCCGTTGCACTGATCCCGTCGGCGGCCGGCCGCCGGTTTTTCTGCTGCACGATCGCCGCCATCACTGCCAGGGCGATCTCCGCCGGCGTTTTGCTGCCCAGCGGCAGGCCGATCGGCGCATGAATGCGTTCCAACTCCTGCGGCGTGAATTCGGCAATCTGCTGCAACCGCTGGCGCCGCCGCGCGCTGTTTCTGAGCGAGCCCATGGCGCCGATGTAAAACGCCGGAGTGTGGATCGCTTCCATCAGCGTCAGGTCATCCATACGCGGATCGTGGGTCAGCGCCACGACGGCGGTATTGGCGTGGCAACCGCCGTCCTCAATGAACTTGGCCGGAAACTGGCGCAGCAGCGTCACGCCCGGTTTCAGCTCGGCGGCGAAGTTATCCAGCGCCTCCGGGCGGCTCTCGCACACCAGCACCTCAAACCCCAGCGCCACGGCGAAGTCGGCGCAGTACAGCGCCACGCTGGACAACCCGGCGATCAGCAGGCGTGGCGCGGCCGCGATGTGCAGGGTGATCTGCTCGAGCCGGCGTTCGACCTGGGTGGCGCTGGTGAAGTGGCTCTGCTCAAGGCTGTGGCAGGCGTGGGGCAGCGTCAGGCGTTTGATCAACGCGTGATGCCCTTCCAGCGCGTCGGCGATGCGTTGCAGATAAGCGACGCTGGCTTCTCCCGCCGGCAGATACTCGATCAGCACGTCCAGCACGCCGCCGCAGGGCAGCGCCACGTTGGGCGTCATGCCGCCTTCGCCATAACGGATCACCTGGCTGGCCGCCTGATACTCCCCGGCGGCTACGCGCCGTAGAAAGTCCTCCTCCACGCACCCGCCTGACAATGAACCGCTGTAGCGGCCGTCTCGGGTCGCGGCCATCAACGCGCCCGGCGACCGCGGCGAAGAGCCGTAGGTACTGAGCACGGTGCATAACCAGACCGGCTGTTGCTGCAGCCAGCTTATCGCCTGGCTGACCACGGTGACATCAAGATGTTGCATAGGTGAATTTACTCGCTGGCCGGGAGTTGCGATGGAAGATCAATATCCTGCACGACGCCGGGGTGCTCAAGCGGCAGCAGGTGCACTGCCGCGCCTTGCAGCAGTTCACGCGCGCCATTATCGCCGCGCAGTTGGCAAAGCGGTTTGCGCAATCGGGCGGAAAAGCCGACCGGGTGACCGGGCTGTTGCGCATAGCAGGGGCGCACGATCGCGTGTTGCCGTAAGGCATCCGCCACCTGTCGGAAAACGTCGGCGCCGACGAACGGCATATCGGCCAGGTGGATCAGCCAGCCCTGCCAGTGCGGCGTGGCCGCAACGCCCGCGGCGATCGAGTCGCCGAGGCCCCCGCTGGCGAGCAGGGTGACCGGCACTTGCTTGGCGGCGCAGGCTGCCAGCACCGGCAGATTATCCGGCCGGGTTACCACCTGTACCGGCAGGCCGGAAGCCAGCGCCTGGCGCAGAGTGTGTTCGAACAGCGATCGCTGCTCGCCCGCTGCATCGGCGAATCCGGCGTTCAATTTGTTGCCCTGGCCGCCGGCCTGGATAAAGCGCTCCCCGCGTCCGGCGGCGGTAATGACAATGCCCGTGGTCATGCTTGAAGTCCGCGTTTGCGCAAATTATTTATTAGCCTACAAACTACCTGTGTTTTGCAAATGTTTTTTTGTTGAAAACAGCCTGTTAATCATCACATAATTTTAGTTATAAGCATATGCTTATGACGTCTACGGCAAGGTCGTCAGCGTTTGCGCAACAACACCGCGAACAAAAACCAATTACAAGAAAGACGTGAAGGACTTATTTATGAGCAATTTCAACCCGTCGCGGCGCCGCTTTATCAAAAGCGCCGTGATTGCGGGGGTGTCTGTGTATCTCGCACCCCTGTACAGCCACGCCTACGCCGCGCTGTTCGAGCAAAAAATCCTCCAGTCGCCCAACTGGGATCCGCAGACCAAACGCGTCCGTTTCCGCATCGATGGCCGCGCCAAGGTCATGGGGCAGAAGGTGTTCGCGCGCGATATCCGCGCGGTGGACATGCCGCACTGGCCGCAGAAACAGGCGCACGCCTTCATTCTGCGCGTCACCAAAGCCGACCGGCTGTTCGAAGGGGTCGATCTGTCGCTGTTGGGGGACGACCTGCAGCCGGATCGCCTGGTGACGGCGGAAGATCTGGCGCGCGATGGCCTGGCTTTCCCGGCGTTCTACGGTGACGACATGCTGCTGCCGAGCGGCAAAACCCCGGCCTACCTCGGCCAGGCGGTGGCGATCCTGATCTATCACGACTTCGCCCGATTCCGCTTTGCCAAGGACAAGCTGAAATTCCGTGAAGAGACCATCAAATTCGGCGCGGTCACCGGCCCGCTGGAGCGCGATCCCTGGGGCAGCTTCCGCTATGTGCGGGTGGGGGGCGATCAACCGTTCGACGACGATCGCTTCTCCAGCCTGAAGGACACGCCAATCTTCCCGGTATCGATGAAAAAGCACCTGCCGGTGTGGCCGGAAGGGCGCGAGGGCGGCAAGCTGGATCAGGAAGGCATGCGCTATGCGGGCCAGATCGCCGACGAGATGGCCAACCCGCCGGCCGACTGGCTGGTGATGTCACGCCGCTACACCACGCAGTCGATCGATACCTCGGCGCTGGAGCCGGACAACGCCAACGGCTGGTTCGACGCGCAGACGCAAACCCTGCATCTGGTGGTGCCGACCCAGTCGCCGCAGGAAGTGGCCGACGAGATGCCGCGCATGCTGGCCAAGCGCAACCCGCCGGTGAAACAGCTGATCCTGCACCCGTGCTACACCGTGGGCTACGGCTCGAAAGATCACTACAACTTCCCCTATTACGGCGCAGTGGCGGCGATGTACGGCGACGGCCACCCGGTGCGCCTGGCCAATGACCGCTTCGAGCAGTTCCAGACGGCGCTGAAGCGCCACGCGTTCGACATGAACTATCGCATCGCGGTGAATCGCCAGACCGGCGTTATGCAGTCGTTCCTCGGTGACATGACGGCGGACGGCGGCGGCCGCAGCAACTTTACCCCTTCGGTGGTGATGGTTGGCGCGACCGCCGCCCAGTCGATTTACTACTTCCCGAAAAGCGATCTGTCGTCGGTCGGGCTGGCCTCACGCGCCATCGACGCCGGTTCGGCGCGCGGTTACGGCACGCTGCAGAGCATGGCCGCCACCGAGATGATGGTGGATGAGCTGGCCGCCGAGCTGAAGATCGACCCGATCGAGTTCCGCCTGCGCAACGTGCTGAAATCCGGCATGAAAAACACCCAAGGGGCGATCCCGGCCGGTGCGATCCGCGCCGATGAAGTGCTGGTGAAGGCGGCGAAGCATGAGATGTGGCTCAAGCGCGCCGAACGCAAGGCCGAGTTTGAGAGCCGCTATCCCGGCAAGCGCTATGGCGTTGGCTTCGGCTGCGTGCAGAAAGACTTCGGCACCGGGGCGGAAACCTCGTTCGCCCGGGTGGAGCTGAGCGAAGACGGGCGCATCACCCTGCATCACAGCGGCGCGGAGATGGGCACCGGCATGTCGACCTCGCAGTCGGTACTGTGCGCGCAGTGGCTGGGCAAACCGGCCGACGAAGCGCACTTCTCGGTCACCGACTGGTCGGTACTGCCGATGGTCACCAGCGGCGATCCTTACCTGATGTCGCAAGAAGAGCAGGACAAGCTGCAAACCAACCCCAACTGGACGCCGAGCTACTGTTCGCCGTCGAGCGCCAGCAATTCGGCCTATTACTTCTCGCACAGCACCCGCGAAGCGGCGCGCCTGATCTTCGATCACGGCCTGTGGCCGGCGGCGATGGCCCTGTGGCAGGCCGGTATCGGCGGCGGCCAGGCGGCGCCGCTGGTGGTGCGGCGCGAAGATGCGCGTTGGGTCGAAGGCGGCCTGACGGCGGCGGGCATGTCGGTGCTGAGCCTCGAGCTGCTGGCCAAGACGGCTTATCAGATGGGCGGCGTCACCGGCGCTGCGGTGCACGTGTTCAACCGCTGGCAGTGGGCGGAGGCCGATTTCACGTTGAACGGCAAAAGCGAGCGCCTGCCGGTCGACGGTATGGCGCTGCGCAACGCCGGCGGCGAATTCAAACCGCTGGCGCGCGGGCAGGTCTATTATCCGCCGACCCAGCGCAACAATGCGGCGGTGACCTACTACAGCGCCGTTGGCACGCTGGCGGAAGTGGCGGTGGATATCGCCACCGGCCAGGTGGAATTGCTGAATCACCACTCGATCATGGAGTGTGGCAACCTGATCGTGCCGGAACTGGTTTCCGGCCAACTGCAGGGCGGGCTGGCGATGGGCATCGGCCATGCGCTGCACGAATATTTACCGCTGTACGAAGACGGCCCGGGCAACGGTACCTGGAACTTCAACCGTTACCACCTGCCGCGCGCCAGTGATGTGGCGGTGTGGAAGCAGAGCGGCGACATCCTGCCGGCGCTGTCGGAAACCGATCCGCCGAAAGGCATGGCGGAGGTGGTGATGATCCCGATCGTGGCCGCGCTGGTCAACGCCATCGCCGACGCCACCGGCCACCGTTTCCGTGATTTGCCCGTTCGTGCAGAAAATATTCGTGAGGTATTACAATGAGCATTAAAACCCAGCCGATTTCCCTGACCATCAACGAGAAACAGTACGGCCCGATCGAGGTGCCGGAAGGCTTGATGATGATCGATTTCCTGCACGAGTATCTCGATTTGACCGGTTCGCGCCTCGGCTGCGGGCAGGGCATTTGCCATGCCTGCGTGGCGATCGTCGATCATCCGAGCGGCACCAGCGAAGAGGTGCGCACCTGCATCACCGGCGCGCATTTCTTCAACGGCAAGAAAGTGCGTACCGTCGAAGGCCATGCCAAGGTGGACGAACAGGGCGAGGTGGTTGAGCTGTCGCCGATCCAGCAGGCGTTTCTGGAGCACTACAGCTTCCAGTGCGGCTACTGCACGCCGGGCTTCGTCAACGCCGCCACCATTTTCGTGGAAAAGCTCAAGCGTGAGCCGATCGCCCGCGAACAGCTGGAAAACGCCATCGAGCAGGCGCTGGACAGCCACATCTGCCGCTGCACCGGCTACGTACGCTACTACGAAGCGGTGCGCGACGTGGTGCTGAAAACGCCGGGCCTGCTGAAGGAGACGGCGCAATGAAAAAACGTCTCGCAGTGTTGATTGTGCTGGTGGCGATCGTAGTGATTGCGCTGCTGTGGTGGCGGGAAAACCGCCGTTACGACGGCCCGGTGCAGCAGGTGACCGCCAGCGCCGAACAGATCGCGCGCGGCCGCTATCTGGCGCAGGCCGCCGACTGCGCCGCCTGCCATACCGCCAGCGGCGGGGCGCCGTTGGCCGGCGGCTATCCGCTGGACACGCCGTTCGGCACGATTTACGGCAGCAACCTGACGCCATCGGGCGACCACGGCATCGGGCGCTGGAGCAAGGACGACTTCTTCCTGGCGTTGACGCAGGGCGTGGCGCCGGGCGGACGGCACCTGTACCCGGCGATGCCTTACACCTCGTACAAGGGCATGTCGCGTCAGGACGCCGATGACATCTACGCTTACCTGATGACGCGCCCGGCGGTGGACGTGGCCATTCCGGCCAACGAGATGCCGTTCCCGTTCAACCAGCGCATGGCGCTGATCGGCTGGAACCTGCTGTTCCGCAGCCAGGATCCGCTGCCGGCCAGCTCGCAGGGCAGCTCGTCGCAATGGCAGCGCGGCCGCTATCTGGCCGACGTGCTGGGCCACTGTGGCGAATGCCACACGCCGCGCGGCGCGCTGGGGCAGATGGATCTCGGCAAGCCGATGCAGGGCGGCGATCTCGGCCGCTTCATGGCGCCGGACATTACGCCGCACGGCCTGGCGCAGCGCGGCTGGACACCGCAGGACGTCAGCCGCTTCCTTGGCACCGGCCTCGCGCCGCAGGGTTCGGCCTTCAGTGAGATGCATATGGTGGTGGATCTCAGCACCCGTCATTTGACGCCAGAAGACCATCAGGCGCTGGCGCTGTATCTGATGGGCGAGCAGCCGCCAGCGGCGGTGCCGGTGAAAATGGGGCAGGGCAGCGATGCCGGGCGCATGACCTATTTGGATCAGTGCGCCGGCTGTCATGCGCGCGAAGGCGAAGGCAAACCGCACGTCGCACCGGCGATGCGCGATAACGCCACGCTGCGCCAGGCGGACGGCAAGAACCTGATCGTGTCGGTGCTGGACGGCCTGCCGGCCCAGCAGTTCCCGAACGGTGAAAGCATGCAGAGCATGCCGGGCTTCGGCGAGCGTCTGAGCGATGCCGACGTGGCGGAACTGGTAAATTACCTGCGGGTGACCTGGGGCGGTTTGCCGGCGGACGTCACCGCCGAGCAGGTGAAAGCGCTGCGCAAGTAAGCGGCGTTCAGACGAAAAAAATGGCCCGCATCTGCGGGCCATTTTATTGTATGCAAAAACCCCCAGCTAGGCTGGGGGTTCCGTAAAGCTTTCAGCTTTGAGCCAGTTATAAAGACCCCTTTTGATTTGTTAAAACAGTTTGCGGTCTGGCAACTGCGAACGTTCAACAAGAAATCAAAAGGGGGTCCCTATGAGGGACGAAAAGAGCTTAGCGCACACGCGCTGGAACTGTAAATATCACATAGTATTTGCGCCGAAGTACCGAAGACAGGTGTTCTACGGGGAAAAGCGCAGAGCAATTGGCAGTATCTTAAGAAAGCTTTGTGAATGGAAAAGCGTGAATATTCTGGAGGCGGAATGTTGTGTGGATCACATCCATATGCTTCTGGAAATTCCCCCCAAGATGAGTGTATCGGGGTTTATGGGGTATCTGAAGGGCAAGAGCAGCCTGATGCTTTATGAGCAGTTTGGGGATTTGAAGTTCAAATACCGTAACAGGGAGTTTTGGTGTCGAGGGTATTACGTTGATACGGTGGGTAAAAATACAGCCAAGATACAAGAATACATAAAGCACCAACTGGAAGAGGATAAGATGGGTGAGCAGTTGTCGATCCCCTATCCAGGTAGCCCGTTTACGGGTCGTAAGTAACCGATAGAAGCAAATGTCAGATCGCGATGCGCCTGTTAGGGCGCAGCTGGCAAGAGAGCCTTATAGGCGCATATGAAAAACCTCCGGCTATGCCGGAGGATATTTATTGCGCGGTCACGGGATTCAACGGCTGGTGACGCCGTCGACGCGTTGGCTGCGCTGTTTGATGGCGTAACCGACGGCCAGGATCGCCACCCATACCGGGATCAGCAGCACCGAGATTTGAATGCCTGGCGTCAGGTACATGATCACCAGGATGCCGGCCATGAACAGCAGGCACAGGTAGTTGCTGAACGGGTACCAGAACGCTTTGAACTTCGGCACCACGCCTTCGCGGTTTTTGGCGGCGCGGAACTTCAGGTGCGCCAGGCTGATCATCGCCCAGTTGATCACCAGCGCCGACACCACCAACGCCATCAGCAGTTCGAAGGCACGGCCCGGGATCAGGTAGTTAATCAGCACGCACAGCGCGGTGGCGAGGGCGGAGATGCCGATGGCCACCACCGGCACGCCGCGGCCGTCGACCTTCAGCAGGCTTTTCGGGCCGTTGCCCTGCTGCGCCAAGCCGTACAGCATGCGGCTGTTGCAGTAGACGCAGCTGTTGTACACCGACAGCGCGGCGGTGAGCACCACGACGTTCAGCACGGTCGCCACCAGGTTGCTGTTCAGCGCGTGGAAGATCAGCACGAACGGGCTGCCGCCTTCGACCACTTTGCCCCACGGGTACAGCGACAGCAGAATGGCCAGCGAACCGATATAGAAGATCAGGATGCGGTAGATCACCTGATTGGTGGCTTTCGGAATGCTCTTTTGCGGGTTGTCGGCTTCGGCGGCGGTGATGCCAACCAGTTCGAGGCCGCCGAAGGAGAACATGATCACCGCCATCGCCATCACCAGGCCCATGACGCCGTTCGGGAAGAACCCGCCCTGCGCCCACAGGTTGGTGACGGTGGCTTCCGGGCCGCCCATGCCGCTGAACAGCAGGTAGGCGCCGAACACGATCATGCCGATAATCGCCACCACCTTGATGATGGCGAACCAGAACTCCATCTCGCCGTAAACTTTAACGTTGGCGAGGTTGATGGCGTTGATCGCCAGGAAGAATACCGCGGCGGAGACCCAGGTCGGGATCTCCGGCCACCAGTACTGCACGTAGATGCCGACCGCGGTCAGCTCCGCCATCGCCACCAGGACATACAGCACCCAGTAGTTCCAGCCGGAGGCGAAGCCGGCGAAGTTGCCCCAGTATTTGTAGGCGAAGTGGCTGAAGGAACCGGCGACCGGCTCTTCCACCACCATTTCCCCCAGCTGGCGCATGATCAGAAACGCGATGAAGCCGCCGATGGCGTAGCCGAGAAGCACTGACGGGCCGGCCATTTTTATTGTTTGAGCGATACCGAGAAATAACCCGGTACCGATTGCGCCACCTAAGGCGATGAGCTGAATATGGCGGTTTTTCAGGCCGCGTTTCAGCTGGTCACCCTGCTGTTGACCATCCATCAATCTAACCCTCTGTCGTTGTGAATGCCCACCTGCCTGTAAAGCAGTGGTTACGATGTGTGTTTTGTTTTATTTACGGCGTTATAGCTATTAATTCCACGGCGCCGCTACCGTTTGGCAGAGAATAATGTTATGCGCGTCGGTTTGCACCTGCTTTGTCGTGTGAGTGATTAAGATTGCAGCAGTTTAGGAAACAAAATGCGGGTTGTGTGACGGCGGGGGGGATTCAGTGCATGAAATAAGCAACAAATCACATAATGCGCAAAAATAACGTAGAACTGAACGGTGGGGTGCGTTCAAATAATGAACGAACCGCCGTTGCGCTGCTCGCCAAATAGCCATTCATTAAAGCGTCATAACCATGCAATAAAACTCGGGCAAAAAGTTTGCACTCTGCCTTGCGTAAGGTTTGGTAAAAGTTAAATCCCAAACCCATCGCGTAAATGGTAATACCATCACGGCGTTACCGGTTTGCAGCGGGGTTTTCAGCGGGGTGTTAAAATGTGCGGGTAACCTGATTTCGATCAAGGCCCGTATGGACAGGAGGTGAATACTTTGTTACTTTACCGTCACGTTTTTGAAATTGGTATTACCAATTGACTCCGCGCCATTCGCAGAGAAGAATTCACTCATGGCCTACAGCAAAATCCGCCAACCCAAGTTGTCAGATGTTATCGAGCAACAGCTCGAATACCTGATCCTCGAGGGGACACTGCGCCCAGGCGAAAAACTGCCTCCGGAGCGCGAGCTGGCGAAACAATTTGATGTCTCCCGTCCTTCTCTGAGAGAGGCCATTCAGCGCCTTGAAGCGAAAGGGCTGCTCCTGCGCCGTCAGGGCGGCGGCACCTTCGTGCAAACTAATCTGTGGCAGAGCTTCAGCGATCCGCTGGCCGAGCTGCTGGCCGACCATCCCGAATCACAGTTCGATCTGCTGGAAACCCGTCACGCGCTGGAAGGCATTGCCGCCTATTACGCGGCGCTGCGCGGCACCGATGAAGATCTGGCGCGCATCCGCGATTGCCACATCGTGATTCAACAGGCTCAAGACAGCGGCGATCTCGACGCCGAGGCCGATGCGGTCATGCAGTATCAAATCGCCGTGACTGAAGCCGCTCACAACGTTGTGTTACTTCACCTGCTACGCTGCATGGGGCCGATGCTGGAACAGAACGTGCGTCAGAACTTTGAATTGCTCTACTCGCGCCGTGAGATGTTGGCAAAAGTGAGCAGCCACCGCGCCGGAATTTTTGAGGCGATTGTGGCACGCGAGCCGGAAAAGGCCCGTGAAGCCTCGCATCGCCACTTGGCGTTTATCGAGGAAATCTTGCTGGATCTCAGCCGGGAGCATACTCGGCGCGAGAGATCGCTACGGCGTCTCCAGCAACGCAAGGATTAAGAGCTGTCCTCTTCAGGGTACACCAGCCTGCGGGGGTTAAGTTCGAGGTACTTAGTTAAGTACTTAAGCGGCAACTAAACTGATGGGCCTGTCTTCGTGTGTTTTTGCACAGAGCACAGGAAGACAGGCTCCAAACAAACCATTAGACAGATAAGGAATACCACCATGTCAGAACGTTTAAACAATGACGTGGATCCGATCGAAACCCGCGACTGGCTGCAGGCGATCGAATCGGTCATCCGTGAAGAGGGTGTTGAGCGAGCTCAGTTTCTGATTGATCAGGTATTGGGAGAAGCCCGCAAAGGCGGCGTTAACGTTGCGGCCGGTGCTGCAGCGCACAACTACGTCAACACCATCGCGGTAGAAGACGAACCGGCCTACCCAGGCAACCTGGATCTGGAACGCCGCATTCGCTCTGCGATCCGTTGGAACGCGATCATGACCGTTCTGCGCGCATCCAAAAAAGACCTGGAGCTGGGCGGCCACATGGCTTCCTTCCAGTCTTCCGCGACCTTCTATGAAGTCTGCTTTAACCACTTCTTCCGCGCACGCAACGAGAAAGACGGCGGCGACCTGGTGTACTTCCAGGGCCACATCTCTCCGGGCGTTTACGCGCGTGCCTTCCTTGAAGGCCGCCTGACCGAAGAACAGATGAACAACTTCCGTCAGGAAGTGCACGGCAACGGCCTGTCCTCTTACCCGCATCCTAAGCTGATGCCGGAATTCTGGCAGTTCCCGACCGTTTCCATGGGCCTGGGCCCAATCAGCGCCATCTATCAGGCGAAGTTCCTGAAATACCTGGAACACCGTGGCCTGAAAGACACCTCTGAGCAGACCGTTTACGCCTTCCTGGGCGACGGTGAAATGGATGAGCCGGAATCCAAAGGCGCCATCACCATCGCGACTCGCGAGAAGCTGGACAACCTGGTGTTCGTCATCAACTGCAACCTGCAGCGCCTGGACGGCCCGGTCACCGGTAACGGCAAGATCATCAACGAACTGGAAGGCATCTTCTCCGGCGCAGGCTGGCAGGTGCTGAAAGTGATCTGGGGCGGCCGTTGGGACGAGCTGCTGCGCAAAGACACCAGCGGTAAACTGGTTCAGCTGATGAACGAGACCCTGGACGGCGACTACCAGACCTTCAAATCCAAAGACGGCGCTTACGTGCGCGAGCACTTCTTCGGCCGTTACCCGGAAACCGCGGCGCTGGTCAAAGACATGACCGACGACGAAATCTGGGCGCTGAACCGTGGTGGTCACGATCCGAAGAAAATCTTCGCTGCACTGAAAAAAGCGCAGGACACCAAAGGCAAACCGACCGTTATCCTGGCCCACACCATCAAAGGTTACGGCATGGGTGAAACCGCGGAAGGTAAAAACATCGCTCACCAGGTGAAGAAAATGAACATGGAAGGGGTTCACCACTTCCGCGATCGTTTCAATGTGCCGGTTGCCGATGCTGACATCGAAAAACTGCCGTACATCACCTTCGAGAAAGAGTCCGAAGAGTACAAATACCTGCACGAACGTCGCCAGGCGCTGAAAGGCTACGTGCCAACCCGTCTGCCGGAGTTCACCCAGAAGCTGGAAATGCCGGCGCTGGAAGATTTCAGCTCGCTGCTGGAAGAGCAGAACAAAGAGATCTCCACCACTATCGCCTTCGTGCGTGCCCTGAACGTGATGCTGAAGAACAAGTCGATCAAAGATCGCCTGGTGCCAATCATCGCCGACGAAGCGCGTACTTTCGGTATGGAAGGTCTGTTCCGTCAGATCGGTATCTACAGCCCGAACGGCCAGCAGTACACCCCGCAGGACCGTGAGCAGGTTGCTTACTACAAAGAAGACGAGAAAGGTCAAATCCTGCAGGAAGGCATCAACGAACTGGGCGCAGCCTCTTCCTGGCTGGCCGCAGCGACTTCCTACAGCACCAACGATCTGCCGATGATTCCGTTCTACATCTACTACTCGATGTTCGGTTTCCAACGTATCGGCGACCTGTGCTGGGCAGCGGGCGACCAACAGGCGCGTGGCTTCCTGATCGGCGGGACCTCGGGCCGTACTACCCTGAACGGCGAAGGTCTGCAGCACGAAGATGGCCACAGCCACATTCAGTCTCTGACCATCCCTAACTGCATCTCTTACGATCCGGCTTACGCGTACGAAGTGGCGGTGATCATGCACGACGGTCTGGTGCGCATGTATGGCGACAACCCAGAAAACGTGTACTACTACCTGACCACGCTGAACGAAAACTACCACATGCCTGCGATGCCGCAGGGTGCGGAAGAAGGTATCCGCAAGGGTATCTACAAGCTGGAAACGCTGGAAGGCAGCAAAGGCAAGGTACAGCTGCTGGGCTCCGGCGCTATCCTGCGCCACGTGCGCGAAGCTGCGCAGATCCTGGCGAAGGACTACGGCGTGGGTTCCGACACCTACAGCGTGACCTCGTTCACCGAACTGGCGCGCGATGGCCAGGATTGCGAGCGTTGGAACATGCTGCACCCAACCGAAACGCCACGCGTGCCTTACATCGCTCAGGTGATGAGCGACGCGCCAGCGGTAGCGTCTACCGACTACATGAAACTGTTCGCTGAACAGGTTCGTACTTATGTGCCGGCCAGCGATTATCGCGTACTGGGCACCGACGGCTTCGGTCGTTCGGACAGCCGCGAAAACCTGCGTCACCACTTCGAAGTCGATGCATCTTACGTGGTGGTTGCTGCTCTGGGTGAACTGGCTAAACGCGGTGAGATTGAAGCTTCTGTGGTTGCTGATGCAATCAAGAAATTCGATATCAACCCGGAAAAAGTTAACCCGCGTCTGGCCTAAGAGGTACTGAATAATGTCTATCGAAATCAACGTACCGGACATCGGTGCAGATGAAGTCGAAATCACCGAGATTCTGGTGAAGGTCGGCGATAAAGTTGAAGCGGAACAATCGCTGATCACCGTGGAAGGCGACAAGGCTTCCATGGAAGTGCCATCCCCTCAGGCGGGCGTGGTGAAAGAGATTAAAGTGGCGGTCGGCGATAAAACCGAAACCGGCAAACTGATCATGATCTTCGAAGCGGCAGGCGCAGCGGAAGCTGCACCGGCGGCGAAAGCGGAAGAAAAACCGGCAGCAGCAGCTGCCCCGGCTGCCGCTGCGGCCAAAGACGTTGCTGTGCCGGACATCGGCGCCGACGAAGTCGAAGTGACCGAGATCCTGGTGAAAGTGGGCGACAAGGTGGAAGCCGAGCAGTCCCTGATCACTGTGGAAGGCGACAAGGCTTCCATGGAAGTCCCTGCGCCGTTCGCGGGCACCGTGAAAGAGATCAAGATCGCGACCGGCGACAAAGTGAAAACCGGTTCCCTGATCATGGTGTTCGAAGTGGCTGGCGCCGCTTCCGCTGCCGCCCCGGCTGCGGCTGAAGCACCGGCTGCCGCTGCAGCGCCTGCGGCCTCTGCGGCCAAAGACGTCGCCGTGCCGGATATCGGCGGTGACGAAGTCGAAGTGACCGAGGTGATGGTCAAGGTGGGCGACAAGGTTGCCGCCGAGCAGTCTCTGATCACCGTGGAAGGCGACAAGGCCTCCATGGAAGTGCCTGCACCGTTCGCGGGTACCGTGAAAGAGATCAAGATCGCGACCGGCGACAAAGTGAAAACCGGCTCCCTGATCATGGTGTTCGAAGTGGAAGGCGCAGCGCCTGCCGCTGCCGCCGCTCCAGCCGCTAAAGCGGACGCTGCGCCGGCGCCGGCCGCCGCTAAAGCCGCCGCGCCGGCTGCGAAAGCTGACGACAAAGGCGAGTTCGCCGAGAACGCGGCCTACGTGCACGCGACCCCGGTCATTCGTCGTCTGGCGCGTGAATTCGGCGTTAACCTGGCGAAAGTGAAAGGCACCGGTCGTAAAGGCCGCATCCTGCGCGAAGACGTTCAGGCTTACGTGAAAGACGCGGTGAAACGCGCTGAAGCGGCCCCGGCTGCTGCCGGCGGCGGTCTGCCAGGCATGCTGCCATGGCCGAAAGTGGACTTCAGCAAGTTCGGCGAGATCGAAGAAGTCGAAATGGGCCGCATCCAGAAGATCTCTGGCGCGAACCTGAGCCGCAACTGGGTGATGATCCCGCACGTGACTCACTTCGACAAAACCGACATCACCGATCTGGAAGCGTTCCGCAAGCAGCAGAACGAAGAAGCGGCCAAGCGCAAGCTGGACGTGAAGTTCACGCCTGTCGTGTTCATCATGAAAGCCGTTGCTGCCGCTCTGGAGCAGATGCCGCGCTTCAACAGCTCGCTGTCCGAAGATGGCCAGAAGCTGACGCTGAAGAAATACATCAACATCGGCGTGGCGGTAGATACCCCGAACGGCCTGGTGGTTCCGGTGTTCAAGGACGTGAACAAGAAGAGCATCACCGAGCTGTCTCGCGAACTGATGGCCATCTCCAAGAAAGCGCGCGACGGCAAGCTGACCGCGGGCGAGATGCAGGGCGGCTGCTTCACCATCTCCAGCCTGGGCGGCATCGGGACGACTCACTTCGCGCCGATCGTCAACGCGCCGGAAGTGGCTATCCTGGGCGTCTCCAAGTCTGCGATGGAGCCGGTCTGGAACGGTAAAGAGTTCATGCCGCGCCTGATGATGCCGATGTCGCTGTCCTTCGACCACCGCGTTATCGACGGTGCCGATGGTGCGCGCTTCATCACCATCATCAACAACATGTTGTCCGACATTCGCCGTCTGGTGATGTAATGCAAAAGGGGCGCAGCATGCTGCGCCCCTGATGATTCTGTAGCAGTTTTGTCGGATTTTGCACAACTCGACAAAATTGTTGAGACACGGGTCACTCGAACACGCTTTGCAGATTATTAACAATTCTGTAAACTGCTCGCGGTGTAAGCGTCCCGGTGGATGAAGGGCGTTATGAGATCGATTAGCAATAAAAATGACGTCTGACCCGCCGGACAATCAATTAAGAGGTCATGATGAGTACTGAAATTAAAACTCAGGTCGTGGTACTTGGGGCGGGCCCGGCAGGTTACTCTGCAGCCTTTCGTTGCGCTGACTTAGGTCTTGAAACCGTTCTGGTTGAACGTTATTCCACTCTGGGCGGGGTTTGCCTGAACGTGGGATGTATCCCTTCCAAAGCACTGCTGCACGTTGCCAAAGTGATCGAAGAAGCCAAAGCGCTGGCCGAACACGGCATCGTTTTCGGCGAGCCGAAAACCGACATCGACAAAGTGCGCGTCTGGAAAGAAAAAGTCATCACTCAGCTGACCGGCGGTCTGGCTGGCATGGCGAAAGGCCGTAAAGTGAAAGTGGTCAACGGCCTGGGCAAGTTCACCGGCGCTAACACCCTGGTTGTGGAAGGCGAAAACGGCCCAACCACCATCAACTTCGACAACGCCATCATCGCTGCAGGTTCTCGTCCGATCCAATTGCCATTCATTCCTCATGAAGATCCACGCGTGTGGGATTCCACCGATGCGCTGGAGCTGAAAACCGTCCCAGAGCGTCTGCTGGTTATGGGCGGCGGCATCATCGGCCTGGAAATGGGCACCGTATACCATGCACTGGGTTCACAGATCGACGTCGTTGAAATGTTCGATCAGGTTATCCCGGCGGCAGATAAAGACGTGGTGAAAGTCTTCACCAAGCGTATCAGCAAGCAGTTCAACCTGATGCTGGAAACCAAAGTGACCGCGGTAGAAGCCAAAGAAGACGGCATCTACGTCACGATGGAAGGTAAAAAAGCGCCAGCAGAACCACAGCGTTACGACGCGGTGCTGGTGGCGATCGGCCGCGTGCCGAACGGCAAACTGCTGGATGCTGGCAAAGCCGGTGTTGAAGTTGACGAGCGTGGCTTCATCAACGTCGACAAACAGCTGCGTACCAACGTGCCGCACATCTTCGCTATCGGCGACATCGTCGGTCAGCCGATGCTGGCGCACAAAGGCGTGCACGAAGGCCACGTTGCCGCAGAAGTTATCGCCGGCATGAAGCACTACTTCGATCCGAAAGTGATCCCATCCATCGCTTACACCGAGCCGGAAGTGGCATGGGTGGGTCTGACCGAGAAAGAAGCGAAAGAGAAAGGCATCAGCTACGAAACCTCCACCTTCCCGTGGGCGGCTTCCGGCCGTGCGATCGCTTCCGACTGTGCAGACGGCATGACCAAACTGATCTTCGACAAAGAAACTCACCGCATCATCGGTGGCGCGATTGTCGGCACCAACGGCGGTGAACTGCTGGGTGAAATCGGTCTGGCTATCGAGATGGGCTGCGACGCGGAAGACATCGCGCTGACCATCCACGCTCACCCGACCCTGCACGAATCCGTGGGCCTGGCGGCGGAAATCTACGAAGGCAGCATCACCGACCTGCCTAACCCGAAAGCCAAGAAGAAGTAATTCTGCTGGTTTGACCGGTAAACAAGCGGCTCCTGAGAAGGGGCCGTTTTTTTTTTGCTCAGATGCACCAAGCGGTATTTTTGTGGCCGCTGCGCCAAATTCCGATCCTTATGCTTATATCCATTTTAATTATGTGGATATAATGCTCTGCTAGTCCGGCAGCCGATTACGCTGCGCTCAACGATTCAGCAAAGATTTAATGTTGCTTTTATGTGAACGAATTAACAACCGTTTCAAATCCTGATATGCTGGCTGAGCGGAACCGGGCACTGTACCTTACAGTCCAGGACATCGACAGCAGTGCCCCGTCAGGATAGATGGCATCAATATCGCCGTGCGCTCTACCCATCAGTCTTTCATGCTGTAACGCTGTTTGACCGTGCTTGTTTGCCCCAATCACCGTTTCGGGGCCTCTACGGGCCGATCGCCTAGCCACAGAGTGAAACCCCAAGGGTATAAACCCGGTTTGCATATACGCCAGGCACAATAAATGACAATGAGAGCGAGGAGAACGTCGTGCTAGAAGAATACCGTAAGCACGTAGCCGAGCGTGCTGCTGAGGGCATCGCCCCTAAGCCGCTAGACGCCACCCAAATGGCCGCGCTGGTCGAACTACTGAAGAATCCGCCAAAAGGCGAAGAAGAATTCCTGTTAGACCTGCTGATTAACCGTGTTCCACCGGGCGTCGACGAAGCCGCCTACGTTAAAGCAGGTTTCCTGGCGGCCATCGCCAAAGGCGAAGCGACATCCCCCCTGGTTACCCCCGAGAAAGCCATTGAACTGTTAGGCACCATGCAGGGCGGTTATAACATTCATCCGCTGATCGATGCCCTGGACAACGAAAAGCTGGCGCCTATCGCCGCCAAAGCGCTGTCCCACACGCTGCTGATGTTCGACAACTTCTACGACGTGGAAGATAAGGCCAAGGCCGGTAACCCGCACGCCAAGCAGATCATGCAGTCCTGGGCCGATGCCGAATGGTACCTGTCGCGCCCTGAGCTGGCGGAAAAGATCACCGTCACCGTGTTCAAAGTGACCGGCGAAACCAATACCGATGACCTGTCCCCGGCGCCGGACGCCTGGTCGCGCCCGGACATCCCGCTGCACGCGCTGGCGATGCTGAAAAACGAACGTGAAGGTATCGTGCCGGATCAGCCGGGCAGCGTCGGCCCGATCAAACAGATCGAGCTGCTGAACAAGAAAGGCTTCCCGCTGGCCTACGTCGGCGACGTGGTCGGCACCGGTTCCTCCCGTAAATCCGCCACCAACTCGGTGCTGTGGTTCATGGGCGACGACATCCCGCATGTGCCGAACAAACGCGGCGGCGGCGTGGTGCTGGGCGGCAAGATTGCGCCTATCTTCTTCAACACCATGGAAGATGCCGGCGCCTTGCCGATCGAAGTGGACGTGTCCGAGCTGAACATGGGCGACGTGATCGACGTTTACCCGTACAAAGGTGAAATGCGCAACCACGAAACCGGCGCGCTGATCGCCAACTTCGAGCTGAAAACCGACGTGCTGCTGGATGAAGTGCGCGCCGGCGGCCGTATCCCGCTGATCATCGGCCGCGGCCTGACCACCAAGGCGCGCGAAGCGCTCGGCCTGCCGCACAGCGACGTGTTCCGCATCGCCAAACCGGTTGCCGCGAGCAGCAAAGGCTTCTCGCTGGCGCAGAAAATGGTCGGCCGCGCCTGCGGCGTCGCCGGTATTCGCCCTGGCGAATACTGCGAACCGAAGATGACCTCCGTCGGTTCTCAGGACACCACCGGCCCGATGACCCGTGATGAGCTGAAAGACCTGGCCTGCCTCGGCTTCTCCGCCGACCTGGTCATGCAGTCGTTCTGCCACACCGCTGCGTACCCGAAACCGGTCGACGTGACCACGCACCACACGCTGCCTGACTTCATCATGAACCGCGGCGGCGTCTCGCTGCGTCCGGGCGACGGCGTGATCCACTCCTGGCTGAACCGCATGCTGCTGCCTGACACCGTCGGCACCGGCGGCGATTCCCACACCCGCTTCCCGATCGGCATCTCCTTCCCGGCCGGTTCCGGCCTGGTGGCGTTTGCCGCTGCGACCGGCGTGATGCCGCTGGATATGCCTGAATCGGTGCTGGTGCGCTTCAAAGGCAAAATGCAGCCGGGCATCACCCTGCGCGATCTGGTGCACGCCATCCCTTACTACGCGATCCAGCAGGGTCTGCTGACCGTCGAGAAGAAGGGCAAGAAAAACATCTTCTCCGGCCGCATTCTGGAGATCGAAGGCCTGCCGGATCTGAAGGTCGAGCAGGCGTTTGAGCTAACCGATGCGTCCGCCGAACGCTCCGCCGCCGGTTGTACCATCAAGCTGGACAAGGCGCCGATTGAAGAGTACCTGAACTCCAACATCGTGCTGCTGAAGTGGATGATCTCCGAAGGCTACGGCGATCGCCGTACGCTGGAGCGCCGTATTCAGGGCATGGAAAAATGGCTGGCGGATCCGCAACTGCTGGAAGGCGATGCGGATGCGGAATACGCAGCGGTGATCGACATCGATCTGAACGAGATCAAAGAGCCGATCCTGTGCGCGCCGAACGATCCTGACGATGCACGCCTGCTGTCCGACGTGGCCAACAGCAAAATCGATGAAGTGTTCATCGGTTCTTGCATGACCAACATCGGCCACTTCCGCGCGGCCGGCAAGCTGCTGGATCAGCACAAGGGCCAGCTGCCGACCCGTCTGTGGGTGGCGCCGCCAACCAAGATGGATGCGGCTCAGCTGACCGAAGAAGGCTACTACAGCGTCTTCGGCAAGAGCGGTGCGCGTATCGAGATCCCGGGCTGCTCGCTGTGCATGGGCAACCAGGCGCGCGTGGCGGACGGCGCGACGGTGGTCTCCACCTCGACCCGTAACTTCCCGAACCGTCTGGGCACCGGTGCCAACGTCTATCTGGCGTCTGCCGAACTGGCCGCGGTAGCGTCCCTGTTGGGCCGCCTGCCGACGCCGGACGAGTACCAGACCTATATGGCGCAGGTCGACAAGACGGCGGCGGATACCTACCGCTACCTGAACTTTGACCAGCTGGGGCAGTACACCGAAAAAGCCGACGGCGTGATCTTCCAAACCGCCGTGTAAGCCGCTATATTGCGCAACTGTTTAACGGGAGGCCTTGGCCTCCCGTTTTATTTTGCTCAGTTGCCAACTTTGCGAGCGCTCACTGAGTTAGTCCGCCATTTATGTTTACACTAAGAAAAAGGGCTCAGGAGGGCATGCTATGGATTACGAATTTCTGCGTGACGTCACCGGTCAGGTGATCGTCAGATTTTCGATGGG
The DNA here is from genome assembly GCF_009905295.1 of Serratia sp. NGAS9. Taxonomy (NCBI): domain Bacteria; kingdom Pseudomonadati; phylum Pseudomonadota; class Gammaproteobacteria; order Enterobacterales; family Yersiniaceae; genus Serratia; species Serratia sp. NGAS9. The sequence continues at coordinate 4,343,815 of NZ_CP047605.1, read as the reverse complement.
GCATGAAGCGATTGGCCACTGGATCAACGAAGAAGTTAAAGGCGATTTCAACCTGCTGGACCGGATTGAAGCCGGTGCGGCCGAGGTCAAAGGCAGCGAGCGTCAATGGCAGCTGGAAGGCCATGAATATACGCTGCTGATGGATGGTGAAGAAGTGATGATCCGTGCCAATCAGCTGGAGTTCGAGGGCGATGAAATGGAAGAGGGGATGAACTACTACGACGAAGAAAGCCTCTCATTCTGCGGCGTTGAGGACTTCCTGCTGGTGTTGAAGGCCTATCGTTCTTTCATGCTGAAGTACTAAGCATCAGGGCGCGGCGTACCGCGCCCTTTCCATCACAGATGCGGAATATTGCGGCCGTAATAGATTTCCTGCATCTCTTTCCATAACAGATCGGTGATCTGCTTGCGTTCGGCTGCGCTCAACGCCTCCGGCTCCGCGTTAAACAGGTAGTGCTTCAGATCGAAATCTTTCAGCAACATCTTGGTATGGAAGATATTTTCCTGGTAAACGTTCACGTCCATCATGTGGTACAGCGCCTTGATGTCTTCCGACATAAAGTTCTGGATCGAATTAATCTCATGATCGATGTAATGTTTCACGCCGTTCACGTCGCGGGTAAAACCGCGCACGCGATAGTCCATGGTGACGATGTCGGATTCCAGCTGGTGAATTAAGTAGTTCAGTGCCTTGAGGGGCGAAATGACGCCGCAGGTCGAGACCTCGATATCGGCGCGGAAGGTGCATAGCCCGCCTTCCGGATGGCTTTCCGGGTAGGTATGTACGCAGATATGGCTTTTGTCCAGATGCGCGACGACCGTATTCGGCAACGGGCCTGGGTGTTCCGACGTATCGACGTCTTTCGGATCGATGGGCTCTTCGCTGACCAGGATGGTGACGCTGGCGCCCTGCGGCTCGTAGTCCTGACGCGCGATGTTCAGAATATTGGCGCCGATGATCGAGCAGGTCTCGCTTAGGATCTCGGTCAGCCGGTTGGCGTTATATTGTTCGTCTATGTAGGCGATATAGCCGTCGCGATCGTCCGCGGTTTTGGCATAACAAATATCGTAAATACAAAAACTCAGGCTCTTGGTCAGGTTGTTGAAGCCGTGCAGTTTTAGCTTATGCAATTTAGGCCACCTCCTTTATCTTCTCGCTTAACGTGTTACGTTCAGGGCATTGAGCAAATATTGCGGCAGGGCAAAGCTGCCGACGTGAATTGCCGGGTTGTAATAACGGCAGTGTAGGCCGCTTTGGTTAAAGCGCTGTTGCAGGGTAGGCAGATCGCGCTGGCGCAGTGCCGGGTTCTGGCTCGCCCAGGCAAAGGTCATGATGCCGCCGTAATAGGTCGGGATCGCCGCCTGATAGAAGCTGACGTCGGTAAAGTAGCGGCTCAGTTTGGCGTGGCTGTTGATTGCCTCGTCCTGTTGCAGGAAGCAGACGCCGTTCTGCGCAACGAAAATGCCGCCCTCATTCAGGCAGCGGGCGCAGCCTTCATAAAACGCTGAGGTGAACAGGCTTTCGCCGGGGCCGATCGGATCGGTGCAGTCGGAGATGATCACATCGAACGTTTCGTCGGTTTGATTCACGAAGTTGACGCCGTCGTCGATCACCAACTTGAAGCGCGGATCGTCATAGGCGCCGGCGCTGTGGTTGGGCAGGTATTGGCGGCAGAACTCGACGACACCGGCGTCGATCTCGACCATGGTGATCTGCTCCACGCCAGGATGCCGGCTGACTTCGCGCAGCATGCCGCCGTCGCCGCCGCCGATGATCAGCACTTTCTTCGCCTGGCCATGCGCCAGCAGCGGCACGTGGGTCAGCATTTCGTGATAGATGAACTCGTCACGCTCGGTGGTTTGCACCACGCCGTCGAGCGCCATCACGCGCCCCAGGACCGGGTTCTCGAAGATCACCAGATCCTGATGATCGGTCTTCTCGCGGTACAGCACCTTCTCTACCGAGAAATACTGGCCGAAGCCCGTATGCAGCGTTTCGTACCAAATTTCTTTCTGGGTCATGTGCGGGAAACTCCGTAATAACAGCCATGAAAAATCGGCGCAACATCATAGCTAACTCTGTCTGGCGATGCACGGTTGAATTTCAGACAGAGAGAGCGAAAGGCGGGTGGGGGAGAGGGGCGGAATTAGTTGGCGTAGGCCAGCAGGCTCAAAGAGTCGCGCGCCAGCGATTTGCACTTCTTAGGCGTTGGAATGGCGATGCCGCTGAGATCGCGATAGCTGTCTTCGCCCAGCGCCTTCATGTTAAAGCTGTTGTAGTTGCTCAAATCCCAGCGGTTTTGTTGCGCGAAATAGACAATGGCGCGTTTGATTTGCGCATTTGGCAAATCGTTGTAGCCGCAATCATTTTTCAAATAAATAAATACCGCCGTCAGATCGGCCAGATCTTCCGCCTCGGATTCATTCAGCGCCAGACTGGCGTTGGAGAAGCCCAGCATCGCCAGCAACAGCATCGATAACGTTGTTTTTTTCATCATGAAATAGGCCTGTTTGTCGTCTGCTGACGTTACCACACTTGCCTGTAAAGGCACCAAATTTTATTGCTGCCGGGCCGGCGTCGCGCGTGCCGGTCATACTCTCTTGATTGTGAGGCATAGCTTAAAATACCGCCAGGAAAGGCTTGACCTTCCGCCTGGGGGAAGGTTTAGGCTGACGGCATTGAGTTATGTCACTGAGAAAAGGGAGTCAGCGATGTTACGCCGTGATTTTATTAAATTAACCGCTGCGCTGGGCGCGGCGAGCGCATTGCCGTTATGGAGCCGGGCCGCCTGGGCGGCCGATCGGCCGGCCTTGCCGGTACCGCCGCTGTTGATGCCGGACGCGCAGGGAAAGATTGCGCTGGCGCTGCAGGCGGGTGAAACCCGCTGGTTGCCCGGTGCCGCCACCAAAACCTGGGGATTCAACGGCGCGCTGCTCGGGCCGGCGGTGAAGCTGCAGCGTGGCCAGCCGGTGACGGTCGATATCAAAAACAGCCTGGCGGAGGCCAGTACCGTCCACTGGCACGGGCTGGAAATTCCCGGCGACGTCGATGGCGGCCCGCAGGCGCTGATCCACCCCGGCGCGACGCGCACGGTGAATTTCACCGTCGAACAACCGGCCGCTACCTGCTGGTTCCACCCGCACACGCACGGTAAAACCGGCAGCCAGGTGATGATGGGGCTGGCGGGGTTGGTGCTGCTGGAAGACGATGAAAGCGCCAAACTGCCGCTGCCGAAAACCTGGGGGCAGGATGATATTCCGGTGATCCTGCAGGATAAGCGGCTGGGCAAAGACGCGCAGATCGAATACCGCCTGGACGTGATGAGCGCGGCGGTGGGCTGGTTTGGCGATCGCATGTTCACCAACGGCGCGCAGTATCCGCAACATCTGGCGCCGCGCGGCTGGCTGCGTCTGCGTTTTCTCAACGGTTGCAACGCCCGCTCGTTGAATCTGGCGGCCAGTGACAACCGTCCGCTGTATGTTATCGCCAGCGACGGCGGTTTCCTGGCTGAGCCGGTGAAGCTGACCGAGCTGCCGATGCTGATGGGCGAACGCTTTGAAGTGCTGGTGGATGCCTCCGACGGGAAAGCGTTCGATATCGTGACGCTGCCGGTGAAACAGATGGGCATGACGCTGGCTCCGTTCGATCAGCCGCTGCCGGTGTTGCGCATTCAGCCGTCGTTGGCACAGGGTATCAAAACCATGCCGGACAGCCTGGTGAAGCTGCCGACATTGCCTGCCACCACTGGTATCCAGGAGCGTTGGCTGCAGCTGATGATGGATCCGCAGCTGGATATGCTCGGCATGCAGGCGCTGATGGATCGTTATGGTCACCAGGCGATGGCTGGCATGAGCATGAATCATGGCGCGACGGGCGCTGGAGACATGAAAGGCATGGAGAAGGGCGGCATGCAGGGCATGGACCACGGCAACATGAAGGGCATGGATCATGGCAAGATGGCCGGGATGGATCACGGCGGCGCGCAGAGCAAAGCCAAACCGTTCGATTTCAGCCACGGCAACATGATCAACGGCAAGGTCTTCGACATGAACAAACCGATGTTTGCCGCCAAACGGGGCCAGTATGAAAAATGGACCATTTCCGGTGAGGGCGACATGATGCTGCACCCGTTCCACATTCACGGCACCCAGTTCCGTATCCTGTCGGAAAACGGCAAACCGCCGGCGGCGCATCGCAGCGGCTGGAAGGACACGGTGCGCGTCGAAGGTTGGCGCAGCGAAGTGCTGGTGCGTTTCGATCATCCGGCAAGCAGCGAACATGCGTATATGGCCCACTGCCACCTGTTGGAGCATGAAGATACCGGCATGATGATGGGCTTTACCGTCGACGACTGAGCGCGGTTCATCGCTCAGGTGGCGGTGCGCTCGCGTCGCCACCGGCGAAAGGCTATGCTAAACTCTGCGCCTTTCTTCCGGCAACTGACCTGAATACTATGAAACACACTGTAGACGTAATGATTTCCGAGCAGGAAGTTAAGACCCGTATCGCCGAACTTGGCCACCAGATCACCGAACATTACCGCGACAGCGGCAGCGACATGGTACTGGTCGGGCTGCTGCGCGGCTCCTTCATGTTCATGGCCGATCTCTGCCGCGCGATCGACGTGCCGCACGAAGTCGACTTTATGACCGCCTCCAGCTACGGCAGCGGTATGTCCACCACCCGCGACGTGAAGATCCTCAAGGATCTGGACGAAGACATTCGCGGCAAAGACGTGCTGATCGTGGAAGACATCATCGATTCCGGCAACACGCTGAACAAAGTGCGCGAGATTTTGGCGCTGCGCGGGCCGAAATCGCTGGCGATTTGTACCTTGCTGGACAAACCTGAGCGCCGTGAAGTGCAGGTGCCGGTCGAATATGTCGGCTTCTCGATCCCGGATGAGTTCGTGGTGGGGTATGGCATCGACTACGCTCAGCGCTACCGTCACCTGCCGTACGTCGGCAAAGTGGTGCTGCTGGACGAGTAATTGGATGTGGGGCGCGGCAAGCCGCGCCCGCGGCGGGGTTATACGCCTTTATCCTGCTTCAGTTTGGCTATCGCTTTGCGGTAGCCCATCTCCAGGCTCTCGCGGCTGGTCGCCAGCACTTCCATATCGCGCAGACGGCCGTCCTGAATGCCGTACACCCAACCGTGGATCATCACCTTCTGGCCGCGCTTCCAGGCGGACTGCATGATGGTGGAGTGGCCCAGGTTGTACACTTGCTCAATGACGTTGATCTCGCACAGCATGTCGAAACGCTGTTCCGGCGGCAGCTCGCCCAGCAACGAGCTGTGCTTGTACCACAGATCGCGAATGTGCAGCAGCCAGTTGTCGATCAATCCCAGTTCCGGGTTTTCCACCGCCGCCTGCACGCCGCCGCAGCCCAGGTGGCCGCAGATGATGATGTGTTCGACTTCCAGCACATCTACCGCATACTGCACCACCGACAGGCAGTTAAGATCGGTGTGGATCACGAGGTTCGCCACGTTGCGATGGACGAACAGTTCACCCGGCTCGAGGCCGGTCAGGCGTTCTGCGGGAACGCGGCTGTCAGAGCAACCAATCCATAAGAAGCGGGGCTTTTGCGCCTGGGCTAAACGTTCAAAAAATTCCGGGTCTTCCTGACTGATATTGGCCGACCAGGCCTGGTTGTTGGCGATAAGCTCTTCGATTTCTTTCATGAAGGTGATTGACCCGTAACGAACAGATTGCGTTGGAGTAATATAGGGTAAGCGTCACAATTTGGAAATCGGAACAGTGGTGCAACCTCATTTACCGCACGGATTCGACGCAGTGAAAACGCCGTCGATGCTAGGATTATTGTTAGTGTTTCAAGCCTCGCAAACAGGGGCGCGGCGGCATACTCATCGTCATAAGGTACTATTTTAAATATGAATTATGCACTGGAATTAGCGCAGCTGACCAAGACTTACGCCGGTGGCGTCAAGGCGCTGCGCGGCATCGACCTGAGCGTCGAGGCGGGGGATTTTTATGCTCTACTGGGGCCAAACGGCGCCGGAAAGTCCACCACCATCGGCATCATCAGCTCGCTGGTGAACAAAACCGCCGGCAGCGTGCGGGTGTTCGGTTATGACATCGATAAAGACATCGTCAACGCCAAGCGCCAGCTCGGCCTGGTGCCGCAGGAGTTCAACTTCAACCCGTTCGAGACCGTGTTGCAGATCGTGGTGAACCAGGCGGGTTACTACGGCGTCACGCGGCGTGAAGCGATGGCGCGCGCCGAGAAATACCTCAATCAGCTGGATCTGTGGGGCAAGCGCAACGAGCGCGCCCGTATGCTGTCCGGCGGCATGAAGCGCCGCCTGATGATCGCCCGCGCGTTGATGCACCAACCGAAGCTGCTGATCCTCGATGAGCCGACCGCCGGGGTGGATATCGAACTGCGTCGCTCGATGTGGGGCTTCCTGAAAGAGCTGAACGCCCAAGGCACCACCATCATCCTCACCACCCACTATCTGGAAGAGGCGGAAATGCTGTGCCGCAACATCGGCATCATCCAGAACGGGGAACTGGTGGAAAACACCTCGATGAAAGGGCTGCTGGCCAAGCTGAAGTCGGAAACTTTCATCCTCGATCTGGCGGCGAAGAGCCCGCTGCCTAAGCTGGACGGTTACCACAGCCGCCTGACGGATACCTCGACGCTGGAAGTGGAGGTGATGCGCGAGCAGGGGCTGAACGGCCTGTTCGCCCAGTTGAGCGCGCAGGGCGTGCAGGTGCTGAGCATGCGCAACAAGGCGAACCGCCTGGAAGAGCTGTTTGTCACCCTGGTTAACGGCAATGGAGAAAAAGCATGACGCGTTTGTATTGGGTGGCCTTACAAAGCATCTGGGCCAAAGAGGTGAACCGCTTCGCGCGCATCTGGATCCAGACCCTGGTGCCGCCGGTGATCACCATGACGCTGTACTTCATCATATTCGGTAACCTGATCGGTTCGCGCATCGGTGATATGCACGGCTTCAGCTACATGCAGTTCATCGTGCCCGGCCTTATCATGATGGCAGTGATCACCAACTCCTACGCCAACGTCGCCTCGTCGTTCTTCAGCGCCAAGTTTCAGCGCAACATTGAGGAACTGCTGGTGGCGCCGGTGCCGACCCACGTGGTGATCGCCGGCTATGTCGGCGGCGGCGTGGCGCGCGGTATCTGCGTCGGCGTGCTGGTGACCATCATCTCGCTGTTCTTCGTGCCGCTGCAGGTGCACGCCTGGTGGGTGATTGCGCTGACGCTGTTGCTGACGGCGATCCTGTTCTCGCTGGCGGGGCTGATCAACGCGGTGTTTGCCACCACTTTCGATGATATCAGCCTGATCCCGACCTTCGTGCTGACGCCGCTGACTTACCTGGGCGGGGTGTTCTACTCGCTGTCGCTGCTGCCGCCATTCTGGCAGGCGGTGTCCAAGCTGAACCCCATCGTTTATATGATCAGCGGCTTCCGCTACGGTTTCCTCGGCATCAACGATGTGCCGCTGGCGTTCACCATGGCGGTGCTGGTGGCGTTTATCGCGGTGTTTTACCTGCTGTCCTGGTACCTGATCGAGCGCGGCCGCGGCCTGCGCAGCTGATCGTATCGCGCCCTCGCTTTCCCGGCGGGGGCGCTTTTCTTGATTTGGCGCAGGCGGCGCGTAAATCAATAGAATTGCTCAAATAACCGCTAGTTCCCCGCTGTTCAAATCGTGCTATGCTGGCGCTCCACATTTCCTCCACTTTTGTCATTACGCACTCGTAAGCAGAACATCATCATGCGGTCTCAATACACGTTAACGGCTGGGTTGCTCGGCATTCTGATGTCGTTGGTTTCCCCTGTGAGCCTGGCTAGTTTGCTGTCGGAAGACAGCGCGGTTAAATCTGAATACATGGAAGCGCAGCGCGATAGCGAAGTCTATGCGTTGGTGGGCGAGCATGTGATCCCGGTAGGGGAAGTGAAGCGCGGGCAGCTGATCCAAGTCTTCCCGGCGGATGCGGAATACTACGAATTCAAATTCGGGCACGGTACCGGCTTTATCGATAAAGACGACGTGCGTGAATTGAAGAAGTCGCGCAAGGTGCAAGACGATTTGGGCGAGCTGAACAAACCGCTGATCAACCAGAATCTGATCACACAAAAAACGATAGACGTATACACCGCAGCGGACAAGGACAGCGAGGTCTTGGGCACGCTGGAAGGCAACCTGCGCTATCCTATCATCGGCAAGCTGAAGGATCGCCTGAACAACACCTGGTACGAGGTCAACATCGGCGAGCGGCTGGGGTTCATTAATGAGTTGGACTGCGAGATCGATAACGGCATACCGGTGCTGACTTACCACCACCTGCTGAAAAACGAAGAGAACAAACGCTTCCGCCACACCTCGACCACCACCTCAGACGTGGCGTTCAGCAACCAAATGACCTATCTGAAGCAGGCGGGCTACGACACCATTTCGCTGTATCAGCTGGAAGCCTACCTGAAAAATCAGATCAACCTGCCGGGCAAGGCGATCGTGCTGACCTTCGACGACGGGCTGAAGTCGGTTTATCGCTACGCTTACCCGGTGCTGAAGGATTACGGTTTCCGCGCCACGGCGTTCATCATCTCTTCGCGCATCAAACGCCACCCGCAGAAATGGAACCCGGACTCGCTGCAGTTTATGAGTGTTTCGGAGCTCAAGCAGATTCAGGACGTGTTCGACGTGCAGTCGCATACCCATTTTCTGCACCGCACCGACGGCAACCGCCAGCCGATTTTGCTGAGCCGTTCGTTGCACAATATCGAGTTCGATTTTGAGCGCTCGCGCCGCGCGCTGTCGCAGTTCAACCCGCACGTGCTGTATGTGTCCTACCCGTTCGGCGGCTATAACCAACGGGCGATTCAGGCGGCGCAGGACGCCGGGTTCCATCTGGCGGTGACCACGGTGCAGGGCAAGGTGAAGCCGGGGGATAACCCCTATACGCTGAAGCGGCTGTATATTCTGCGCACCGACTCGATCCAGACCATGGCGGATCGGATAGCCAACAAGCCGGGTACGGTGGTGGTGCAGTAGGGAAGAACGGGCGCGTAAGGCGCCCGTTTTATTGTCAGGCGACCTGAACCGGCACGGCTTTCGCCTTGCGCTGCAGGTTGTTGTCACCTTCGAAATAGGCGACTTTCGGGTGGTGCTGGCGGGCGTCGGCGTCGGTCATTTGCACATAGGAGCAGATGATCAGTTTGTCGCCCACGCAGGCGCAGCGCGCAGCGGCGCCGTTGACCGAAATGATGCGCGAACCGCGCTCGGCGGCAATGGCGTAGGTGGAGAAGCGCTGGCCGTTATCCACGTTGTAAATATCGATCGCTTCATATTCCAGAATGCCGGCGGCTTCCAGAAAATCCTGGTCGATGGCGCAGGATCCTTCATAGTGCAAGTCAGCCTGAGTGACTTTGACGCGATGCAGCTTGCCTTGCAGCATAGTACGTATCATAGCTTTACCTAACTGAATATCGGCCTTCACAGGCGCTGGGGTTGAACATCTCTCCTGCATCCCTGCAATCTCTATCGTCACCGATCACTCCCTCCATTGTCTACCAATGCTAAGGGCTTAAGGGTGACGACAGTATAAAAAACGGCTTACAGCGTCAGGTCAACCTGCTGGTTGTCGATAAGACGCGCCTTGCCCAGCCAGGCGGCCATCAGCACCACCGCCCGCTGGCTATCTACCGTCAGCGGCTGCAGGCTGTCGGCATCGCGAATAAACAGCTCATCCGGCGTAAAGCCGGCGGCGCGCAGCTGCTCGGCGGTCTGCTCCAACAGCGTTTCAACATGGCGTTCGCCATTGGCCAACTGCTGCGCCAGCGCGTTCATGATCTTGCTCAGCTGCGGCGCGATCTTGCGCTCTTCGGCGGTCAGGTAACCGTTACGCGAGCTGAGGGCCAGGCCGTCTTTGGCGCGCACGGTCGGCACGCCGACGATATCGATGTCGTAACCCATGTCCGCCACCATTTTGCGGATCAGCGCCAGCTGTTGGTAATCCTTCTCGCCGAAGCAGGCCAAATCAGGCTGCACCAGGTTGAACAGCTTGCTGACGATGGTGGAAACGCCGCGGAAGTGGCCCGGCCGGCTTGCGCCTTCCAGGATGGTGGAGATGCCGGGCACGTCGACGTAGGTCTGCTGCTCCAGCCCCTGCGGATAGACCGCAGCCGGGGCCGGCGCGAACACCAGATCGACGCCGCGGCGGGTCAGCTTCTCGCTGTCTTCCTGCAGCGTGCGCGGGTAGCGCGCCAGATCGTCCGGCCGATCGAACTGCATCGGGTTGACGAAGATGCTCACCACCACCACGTCGGCGCGGGCACGCGCTTCATCGACCAGCGTCATGTGGCCGTCGTGCAGGTTGCCCATGGTCGGCACCAGCGCGATGCGTTTGCCTTCCTGGCGCCAGCGGCGGATCTGCTGACGCAGCATCGGCAGGGTTTCGATAATAATCATTGGGTGACTCCTGGAACCATCGCTTAGTTAAAAGAGTGTTCAACCGCCGGGTAGAGGCCTTGCTCCACTTCCTGAATGTAGTGCTGCACCGCCGTGCGGATATCGCCGCTCTGCGCCAGGAAGTTCTTGGCGAACTTCGGCGTGTGGCCGCCGGTAATGCCGAAGGCGTCGTGCATCACCAGGATCTGGCCGTCGGTGCCGCTGCCGGCGCCGATGCCGATGACCGGAATGGACAACGCTTCGGTGATCTGGCGCGCCAGCTCGGTCGGCACGCATTCCAGCACCAGCAGCTGAATGCCGGCCAGTTCCAGATTCTGCGCGTCCTGCAGCAGCTGTTTGGCGGCCAGTTCGTCGCGCCCTTGCACCTTATAGCCACCGAACACGTTGACCGACTGCGGCGTCAGGCCCAAGTGGCCGCACACCGGCACGGCGCGCTCGGCGAGCATTTTCACCGTGTCGCACAGCCAGCTGCCACCTTCCAGTTTCACCATGTTGGCGCCGGCGCGCATCAGCTCGGCGGCGTTGGCGAAGGTCTGTTCCGGGGTGGCGTAACTCATGAACGGCAGATCGGCCAGCAGCAGGCAGGCCGGCGCGCCGCGGCGCACGGCGCGCGTGTGGTAGGCCACGTCGGCGACGGTGACCGGCAGCGTGGAGTCGTGGCCCTGCAGCGTCATGCCCAGCGAATCGCCCACCAACAGGACTTTGATGCCTTGCTCTTCAAACAGTTTGGCAAAGCTGGCATCGTAGGCGGTAAGGGTAGCAAACTTGCGCTGCTCCTGTTTCCACTGGCGCAAATGGGTCACGGTGGTGGGTTTCATCACAACGTCTCCTGAAACGGGCCGTGCGGCTTACGCAGGCCCAGGCTGCAAAAAAGTGCTGCCATTCTACTGTAACCCGATCGGGGTGGGTAGCGCGGATCGCCATGCTTAAGCGGTTCTTAAGAACCTTGTGGTGCAATGGCGCCAAGACTCAAAAGGGATACTCATGCGAATTCTGTTGATCGAAGATGACAAACTGATCGGTGACGGCATCAAGGCCGGGCTGACCAAACTCGGCTTCAATCTGGACTGGTTCACCGACGGCGCCGTCGGCAAAAATACGCTGGACAGTGCGCCGTACGACGCGGTGATCCTCGATCTCAGCCTGCCGGGCCTCGACGGCCTGGATCTGCTGCGCCAGTGGCGCCAGGCGGGGCAGGACGTGCCGGTCCTGATCCTCACCGCCCGCGATGCGCTGGAGCAGCGGGTTAGCGGGCTGCAAAGCGGTGCCGACGATTACCTGTGCAAGCCGTTCGCGCTGGCCGAAGTGGCGGCGCGCCTGCAGGCGCTGATCCGCCGTCGCCACGGCCAACTGATGCCACAGCTGACGCACGGCAACGTGGTGTTCGACAGCGCCACCCGCAGCGTGAGCTGCAACGGCGAGCCGGTGACGCTGACGCCGCGCGAATTGGCGGTACTGGAGCTGTTTCTGCACAACAAGGGGCGGGTGCTGGCGCGGCCGTTGATCCAGGAGAAGCTGTACAACTGGGATGACGAGGTGAGCAGCAACGCGGTGGAGGTACATATTCACCACCTGCGGCGCAAGCTGGGCAACGGCTTCATCCGTACCATCCACGGCGTGGGTTACACGCTGGGGGATGCGCCGTGAAGCGTCTCAGCCTGCGGCTGCGCCTGATCCTGATCTTCAGCCTGCTGGCGCTGCTGACCTGGAGCACCGCCAGCGTGGTGGCCTGGGTGATGTCGCGCAACACCATCAACGAAGTGTTCGATACCCAACAGATGCTGTTCGCCAAGCGGCTGGCGACCGCCAACCTCGGCGATCTGCTGGCCGATGAAAGCGCGCGCAGCCTGCCGAAAACCAAGAAGCTGGTGCACCACGGCAAGCGCGGCGAGCAGGACGACGACGCGCTGGCGTTCGCCATCTTCGATCGCCAAGGCAAGATGCTGCTCAACGACGGCGAGAACGGCGCTGATTTCCTGTTTGATGGGGAGCGTGAAGGTTTTACCGACGGTGAGCGCAAAGGCGATGACGACAGCTGGCGCCTGGTATGGTTGACCAGCCCGGACGGGCGCTACCGCATTGTCGTGGGGCAGGAGTGGGATTACCGGCGCGATATGGCGCTGGGCATGGTGACGGGCCAATTGGTGCCCTGGCTGGCGACGCTGCCGGTGCTGATGCTGCTGATCGCGCTGATGGTGGGGCGCGAGCTGCGGCCGCTGCGTGCGGTGGCCGCCGGTTTGCGTCGGCGTGCACCCGATGACGCCACGCCGCTGGATGCGCGCCAGGTGCCGACCGAGGTGCGCCCGCTGGTGGATGCGCTCAATGCGCTGTTCGCTCGCATCAACGCTTTGCTGGTGCGGGAGCGACGCTTCACCTCCGATGCCGCGCACGAATTGCGCAGCCCATTGGCGGCATTGCGGGTGCAGACCGAAGTGGTGCAGTTGGCGGGGGATGATGCGCCGATGCGCGAGCACGCGCTGGACAATCTGACGGTCGGCATCGATCGCGCGACCCGGCTGGTGGATCAGCTGCTGACGCTGTCGCGGCTGGATTCGCTGTCGGATCTGGCCGAGCTGGCGCCTATCGACTGGAACGATCTGGTGACGATGACCCTGGCGGAACAGGATCGGCAAGCCCATGCGGCGGGCGTGACGCTGCGCTATGAACATCGGGGAACGCCACCGCCGCGTCAGGGGGAAACCTTGCTGTTGTCGCTGCTATTGCGCAACTTGCTGGACAACGCAGTGCGCTATACCCCGCAGGGCGGCGTCGTCACCGTGACGCTGAGCGAACGTTCGCTGACGGTAGAGGACGACGGTCCGGGGGTGACCGCGGAGCATCTGGCGCGGCTCGGAGAACGTTTCTATCGCCCGCCGGGACAGGAACAAACCGGCAGCGGGCTGGGGTTATCGATCGTGCAGCGTATTGCCGGCTTGCATGGTTTACAGATCAGTTTCGCCAATCGCTCGGCGGGGGGATTCGTTGCGCGGTTGGCACTGTAGGTGAGTCAGGATTTCGGTTTTGGCTGATGCCATAGCGCCATGCCGTTTTCCGGCACGCGCTTGAGGCAGCTGGCGAGCGGTTCGCCATCGGGGAAAATCAGATCGGGGGCGATTTCCGCCAGCGGGTAGAGCATGAACTCGCGCTCTTTCAGGCCGTAATGCGGTACGGTCAGGCGATCGGTATGGATCACCTTGTCGCCGTAAAGCATGATGTCTAAATCGAGCGTGCGCGGCCCCCAGCGTTCATCCTTGCGCACGCGCCCCTGATTGCGTTCTATCGCCTGGGTATGGTCGAGCAGCTGTTCGGGCGGCAACAGGGTATCCAGCGCCACCACCGCGTTGAGAAAGTCCGGCTGGTTTTGCGGCCCCAGCGGCTTGGTGCGGTAAAACGAAGAACAGGTGACCAGCCTGGTGCGCGGGAGATGCTCCAGCGCCTCCAGCGCGGCGTTAACCTGTTGCAGCGGCTGCGCCAGGTTGCTGCCCAGCGCGATATAAACGCGGATCATTATGCCCCTTCTTTACGCGGTGCCCGGCGACGAGGACGGCGTTGACGCGCGCGGCGCGGCGCCGGATCGTCACCCAGGGTGCTCAGCATGGCTTTCTGCCGCGCCGGCGTGGCGTCTTGGAACTCACCCCACCACTCGGCCAGACGCAGCATATCCTGATTGTCTTCCACTTCCGCACGCAGCGCCAGCAAATCATAGGCGGCGCGGAATTTCGGATGTTCCATCAGTTTGTGCGCGCGTTTGCCCTGACGGCGGGACAGGCGCAGCTGCAGCTGCCAGATATCGCGCACCAGCGTGGTGATGCGTTTCGGGATCGCCAGCGAGCGGCACTGCTCGTCGAGTACGTCGTTCATCGCCAGCGCGAAGGCGTCGTAGTACGCCAGGCCGCTTTCCTGCGCCAGCTTCTGCGCGTGCTCCAGCAGCGGGTACCACAGCATGGCGGCAAACAGGAAGGCTGGGTTGACGCGCATGTCGTTCTGCAGACGGTGATCGGTGTTCTTCAGCACCTGCGCCAGAATGCGCTCCATCGGCGTATCGTGGTTCGGCGTGAAGTTGCGGGCGATCAGCGGGAACAGCGGTTGGAACAGCTGGTATTCGCACAGCTTCAGGTAGGTCTGGAAACCGTAACCCGCCTGCAGCAGCTTGAGGGATTCTTCGAACAGGCGCGCCGGCGGGATCTCGTGCAGCAGCGAGGCCAGGCGCGGGATCGGCTCGGCGGTCTCTTCGCTGATGCGCATATCCAGCTTGGCGGCGAAGCGCACCGCGCGCAGCATGCGCACCGGATCTTCGCGGTAGCGGGTTTCTGGATCGCCAATCAGGCGGATCACGCCTTGCTTCAGATCGTTCAGGCCGCCGACGTAATCGCGCAGGGTGAAATCCGCCACGCCGTAGTACAGGCTGTTGATGGTGAAATCACGGCGCTGGGCGTCCTCCTCGATCGAACCGAAGATGTTGTCGCGCAGCAGCATGCCGTTTTGCGCCTGCTGAGACGAGTTCTTGTCGGATTCCTGATTCTGTTCGTGGTGACCGCGGAAGGTGGCCACTTCGATGATCTCCGGCCCGAACATCACGTGCGCCAAGCGGAAACGGCGGCCGACCAGGCGGCAGTTGCGGAACAGCTTGCGCACTTGCTCCGGCGTGGCGTTGGTGGTGATGTCGAAGTCTTTCGGCTTTTTGCCGAGCAACAGATCGCGCACCCCGCCGCCGACCAGATAGGCCTCGTAGCCGGACTTGTTCAGGCGATAAAGCACTTTCAGCGCATTTTCGCTGATGTCTTTACGGGAGATCGAGTGCTGTTCGCGCGGGATCACGGTCATCGAGTCGTTGCTCTCGGCGATAGGAAAAGGCGGACGCTTGCGCGGCGTTGAGCGGCGGGCAGGGGCGTTGCTGCCGTTATCGGCGGCGCGCGGCTGCGGCGCAGGGCGGCTTGGCGCCGCGGCACGCTCTTCGCGGACTACGTTTTTATCGCCGGCCGCCGCGTCGTCGCGGGGCAGCTTGTCATCGCGGGTCAGTACCTTACGACAGAAGTTGGCTACTCGGGTAAAAATGGTACACCTCGATAGTGACTGATAAAAATGGAGCTAACAAAAAATAGCGGCTAATCATAGCTCACCATGGCTCCTTTGAGAATGCCGGCGTGTTTTCATCCAGAGGGATAGCCTCCTGACGCGGCACGTTTTCCAACCGCCAGTGTTCGATCGCCCAGCTCAATAATAATGGCAGGTCAAGATCTTGCCAGCTTTCCGGCAGCGGTTGGCGCAGAAATTTCAGCGCGGCGATCAGCACCGGCCGCGGATCGCCAGCGGGCAATGCCGGCGCATGGTTTTGCTTCGACAGCTTGATGCCGTTGGCACCCAGCGCCAGCGGCAGATGCACATAAGTGGGCACCGGCGCCTGCAGCTGGCGGTAAAGGGCAATTTGACGCACCGTCGGTTCGATCAGATCGGCGCCGCGGACAATCTCGGTCACGCCCTGAAAATGGTCGTCGATCACCACCGCCAGATTGTAAGCGAACAGCCCGTCGCGGCGGCGAATGATAAAGTCTTCCCCCGCCAGCGCCGGATCGGCGTGCAATTCTCCCTGCAGGCGATCGTGGAACCGGTAAACGGGGGCGGTCTGACGCAAGCGGATGGCGGCACCCTGCGGGCCGAGCTGCAAATCGCGGCAGTGGCCGTCGTACAATCCGCCGATGTGCTGGATGCGGCTGCGGGTGCAGGTGCAGTAATAGCTGAGCCCCTGGCGCTGCAACAGATCCAGCGCGGCGCGATAGGCGTCGTGACGTTGGGATTGATAGATAACCTGGCCGTCCCAGTGGAGACCATTATGTTCCAGCGCGGACAGGATGCGAGCGGCGGCGCCGGGGACTTCGCGCGGCGGGTCGATATCTTCGATGCGAACCAGCCACTGCCCGCGTTGGGCGCGAGCCTGAAGGTAGCTTCCCAGAGCGGCAATCAGCGAACCGAAATGCAGATCCCCGGAAGGCGATGGGGCAAAGCGCCCCACATAATGACTTTCTTGCATATCAGAGGGGAGAGGTTCCCTTTTCTCTGTGCGGCGCACGCAGGTGCGCACGCCGCAGCGGTAACAACGGTATTAGCCGGCCATCTGCTTTTCGCGGATCTCAGCCAGTGTCTTGCAGTCGATGCACAGATCGGCGGTCGGACGCGCTTCGAGGCGACGAATGCCGATCTCCACGCCACAAGATTCGCAGTAGCCGAAATCATCGTCTTCCACTTTCTTCAGCGTTTTCTCGATCTTTTTGATCAGTTTGCGTTCACGGTCACGGTTACGCAGTTCAAGGCTGAACTCTTCTTCCTGGGTAGCGCGGTCGGCCGGATCAGGGAAGTTGGCTGCCTCTTCTTGCATATGCGATACAGTACGGTCCACTTCGTCCCTGAGCTGGTTGCGCCACGCTTCAAGAATGCGCTTGAAATGCGACAACTGGGCGTCGTTCATGTACTCTTCGCCCGGCTTCTCTTGGTACGGCTCCACCCCAGCGATGGCGAGAATGCTCAAGGACGAGGTTTTACGGTTTTGCCCTTCTTGCATGTTGCTTCTCCTACATACACACGCACTATCGAATCCCCAATGCGGGGGAAAAACAGGCCGCTATAAATAACAGAAGGAAGGTAGGTTGGCAATTATTCCTGTCGCCCGCTTGACAATCGTGTGAAGGAGGGCGTATTTGGCGATCGTGCTGGCCGGTTGTCTATTTATAGGGACCCGACTGCGCTAATCGATAAAAAACGGCAGCTTATCGCAGAGATAAATACCGTCAGGTGATAATTTTGCCCCATAGCAAACCACTTCCACTCCCAACTGCCGGACCTGTGCTAACAGCGCCGCATAGCGCTCATCTATATGATGTGCCGGTGCGACCTGCTCAATACCGCTGTGTAACACGGCAAAGAACAACACCGCCCGTTGCCCGCTTTCAACCACGCTGAGCAACTCACGCAGGTGCTTTTGCCCTCTGAGCGTTACCGCATCAGGAAAGTAACCACGTTGTTGTTGCAGTAATGTGACTGACTTAACTTCAATATAGCAGTTAACCCGATTTTCTGCCTGTAATAACAAATCGATACGGCTGTTTTCACCGCCGTATTTCACTTCGCCACTAATTTTACTGTAACCGGATAATTCATTGATTAAATTGTGTTCAATCGCCTCGCGCACCAGCGCGTTGGCGCGCAGGGTGTTGACGCAGATCCAGTGTCCCTGTTGGGTATGGGTCAGCTCCCAGCTGTGGGCGTATTTACGTTTGGGGTTGTCCGAGGTGGAGTACCAAACGGTATCGCCGGGCGTGGCGCAGCCGGTCATGGCGCCGGTATTGGCGCAGTGCAGCGTAAAGGTTTCCCCTTCCGGGGTGATCACGTCCGCCAGAAAGCGCTTGTAACGTTTGATCAGCGTGGCGGAACGCAGCGGTGGAGAGAAAATCATGCGGATGCCTGCTTGGCCAGCGGCCACTGTTCGAGGTGTTGATAGCGGGTGCGGCCGTTTTCGAACACCGACTCATATAAGGAAAAGGCGTCGGCGCTGAACGCCCAGCCCGGCGTCGCCGGCGGGATGGCCACCGGCTGGGTGGCGGCGCGCAACAGCGTGATGTGCGGATGGAACGGCAGCGCGCTTTGGTGGCAGCCGCTGCGGGCGGCCTGCGAACGCAGCAGCTCGGCCAGCTGCAGCAGCCCGCGCGGTGCGCGGCGGGTGCCGAGCCAGACCACGCCGGGGCGCGGCCAATGGCCGAGATCGTCGAGCCGCATGCTGAAGCCGGGTTGAACGATGCGGCCGGCCAGTTTGCGCAGCGCCAGCTCTTTCTGCGCGGTGACCTCGCCAAGAAACGCCAGCGTCAGGTGCAAATTGGCCGCCGCCACCGGTCGGCCGGCCTCCGGCGCAAACGCCTCGGCGCGCCAGCGGATCACCTGCTGTTGCAGGGCATCAGGCAAAGACAGGGCGAAAAACAGGCGGCGCGAATTGGACATGGGGGCTCGGTAAATAATGACAAATCCGTCAGGAACAGACTTGAATGCGGTTTGCAACGGTCTCGCGCGAAGCGGGGCGCATGGATGAGCTCCGTACTATAGCTAACGACGCCGCAGTTTGAAAGGCTAAGGGGGCAAAGCTAATGCTACACTGTACGCCGTTTAACGTTAACCACCACGGAGAGTTCAGTGTCTTCATTGCCCGTCAGCGCGGTGCTTGATGAGTTGCTGGCTGCGCTGCAGTCCGCTCCTCAGGTGCTGTTGCACGCCCCGACCGGCGCCGGTAAATCCACCTGGTTGCCGCTGCAGATCCTGGCTAAGGCCGGATTGCCGGGGCGCATTATCATGCTGGAGCCGCGGCGGCTGGCAGCGAAAAATGTCGCTTACCGCCTGGCACAGCAACTTGGGGAGGAGCCCGGCCAGACCGTGGGCTACCGCATGCGCGCCGAAAGTAAAAGCGGGCCGCAGACCCGGCTGGAAGTGGTGACGGAAGGCATTCTCACCCGCATGCTGCAGCAGGATGCCGAGCTGCAGGGCGTGTCGCTGGTGATCCTCGATGAATTTCACGAACGCAGTCTGCAGGCCGATTTGGCGCTGGCGCTGCTGCTCGACGTGCAGCAAGGGCTACGCGACGATCTGAAACTGCTGATCATGTCGGCCACGCTGGATAACGTCCGTATGACGCAGCTGTTGCCGCAGGCACCGGTGGTGGTGTCAGAGGGACGCAGCTTTCCGGTTGAACGTTTATATCAGCCGTTGGCCAGCCATCAGCGGCTGGAGGATGGCGTAGCGGCGGCGGTGAAGCGTCTGCTGGCCGAACAGCCGGGGTCTTTGCTGTTGTTCCTGCCGGGCGTAGCGGAGATCAATCGGGTGCTGGAGCGATTGACCGGCGAGGTGGCGAGCGATACCGATCTTTGCCCGCTGTATGGTGCCCTGCCTTTGGCGCAACAGCAAAAAGCGATTCAGCCGGCGGCGCCTGGCCGCCGCAAGGTGGTGCTGGCGACCAACATCGCCGAAACCAGCCTGACGATCGAGGGTATCCGGCTGGTGGTGGACAGCGGCCTGGAGCGCGTGGCGCGTTACGACGTACGCAACGGTTTGACGCGGCTGGCGACGCAGCGCATCAGTCAGGCCTCGATGGTGCAGCGTGCCGGGCGCGCCGGGCGCCTGGAGCCGGGCCTTTGCTGGCATCTGTTCGCCAAAGAACAGGCGGAGCGCGCGGCGGAACATGCCGAACCGGAAATTTTACAGAGCGATCTCACCGGCTTCTGGCTCGAATTGCTGCAATGGGGGTGCCATGATCCGGCGCAGCTGACCTGGCTTGATGCGCCTCCGACGACGGCATTGGCAGCGGCCAGGGCACTGTTGCACCGGCTGGGAGCCACGGATGACGGCGGCAAACTTACCGCGCCGGGGCGCCAGATGGCCGCGTTGGGGTGCGAGCCGCGGCTGGCGGCGATGCTGGTCGCCGGGGCGGCACTGAGCGCCGACGGCCTGGCGACGGCGGCGTTGCTGGCGGCATTGCTGGAAGAACCGCCGCGCGGCGGGCAGATGGATATCGGCTACTGGCTGAGCCGCCTGCAACCGAACTGGCGGCAGCGCGCCGCGCAGTTGACCAAACGCCTGCCGCAACGTGCGGGGCAAGTCGACGTCGATCTGGCGCCGCGCCTGTTGGCGCAGGCGTTTACCGATCGCATCGCCCAGCGCCGTGGCCAGGACGGCCGCTACCTGCTGGCCAACGGCCTGGGCGCGGCGATGAACCAGGACGAGACGCTGTCGCGCGCCCCCTGGCTTATCGTTCCCAGCCTGTTGCAGGGCCACAACAGCCCCGATGCGCGTATCCTGCTGGCGCTGCCGGTGGACATCGAAGCCCTGGCGGCGCAGCTGCCGGCGATCGTCACGCAGCGCACGGCGGTGGAATGGGATGAAGAGAAGGGCACGCTGCGCGCCTGGAAGCGCCAGCAGATCGGTCGTCTGACGCTGCGCGCTCAGCCGCTGGCCAAACCGGCGGACGAAGAGCTGCAGCAGGCGCTGCTCGACTGGGTGCGCGCACAGGGGTTGGCGGTGCTCAACTGGGAGGGGGCCGCTGAACAATTGCGGGTGCGCCTGCAGTGCGCGCAAGCCTGGCTGCCGGAGGCGGAGTGGCCGGCAATGGATGAAGAGCCGCTGCTGGCGGCGCTGGAGCAGTGGCTGTTGCCGTCGCTGAACGGCGTGCGCGATCTGCGCGGATTGAAGCAGGTCAACATCGCCGAGGCGCTGTCCCGTCTGCTGGACTGGCAGCAAAAGCAGCGGCTGGATAATGCGCTACCCACTCATTACACTGTGCCGACCGGCAGCCGCTTACCGATCCGTTATGAGGCGGGTAAACCGCCGGCGCTGGCGGTGCGTTTGCAGGAGGTGTTCGGCGAGCAGCGCAGCCCGATGTTGGCGGAGGGTCGCATCCCGGTGGTGCTTGAGTTACTCTCACCGGCGCACCGGCCGTTGCAAATCACCGGCGATCTGGCTGCCTTCTGGCAAGGCGCCTATCGCGAGGTGCAAAAAGAGATGAAGGGCCGCTACCCTAAACACGTTTGGCCGGACGATCCGGCCACGGCGGTACCGACGCGCCGAACGAAGAAATATCAGTAGGTCGCGATCATTTAAGGTTTGGAATTCAGATGTTTCTTCTGGTCAGCGCTGCGGCGTAGGCACAGATTAAGCGACTAATCATGGCCGGCAGTGTCGGCAAGCTCGGAGAACAACAGCCATGGCTGGGGATGACCGCGAGCCCATCGGGCGCAAAGGAAAACAACCAAAAAGCACCGCGTCGCGCAAGCCGCCGCGCCGTCGCCGAGACGACGATTATGACGATTACGAAGAAGACGAGTATGACGATGATGAGTATGAAGAGGAGGAGGAACGCATGCCGCGTAAGGTAAAAGCGACTCCACCGCGTAAAAAACGCCGTTGGCTCGGCCTGTTTATCAAACTGATCCTGGTGATCGCCGTTCTGTTGGCAATCTATGGCGTCTACCTGGACTCGCAGATCCGCAGCCGCATCGACGGTAAAGTCTGGCAGCTGCCGGCGGCGGTGTACGGCCGCATGGTCAACCTGGAACCGGGTATGCCGTACAGCAAGAAGGAGATGGTCAACCTGCTGGAAGGCATGCAGTATCGCCAGGTCAGCCGCATGACGCGCCCGGGCGAGTTTACCGTGCAGGCCAACAGCATCGAAATGCTGCGCCGCCCGTTCGACTTCCCGGATGGTAAAGAAGGGCAGATCCGCGCCCGTCTCGACTTCCAGAACAACCGCCTGGCGAAGATCGAAAATCTGGACAGCGGCCGCAGCTTCGGCTTCTTCCGCCTCGATCCGCGTCTTATCACCATGCTGCAGTCGCCTAACGGTGAACAGCGCCTGTTCGTGCCGCGTTCCGGTTTCCCGGATCTGTTGGTAGACACGCTGATCGCCACGGAAGACCGCCATTTCTATGAGCATGACGGCATCAGCCCGTACTCCATCGGCCGCGCGGTGCTGGCCAACCTGACCGCCGGTCGTGCGGTGCAGGGCGGCAGTACCCTGACGCAGCAGCTGGTGAAGAACCTGTTCCTGACCAACGAACGTTCGCTGTGGCGTAAGGCCAACGAAGCCTATATGGCGCTGTTGGTGGATTACCGTTACAGCAAAGACCGCATCCTGGAGCTGTATCTGAACGAGGTGTACCTCGGCCAGAGCGGCAGCGACCAGATCCGCGGTTTCCCGTTGGCCAGCCTGTATTACTTCGGCCGTCCGGTGGACGAGCTGAGCCTCGATCAGCAGGCGTTGCTGGTCGGCATGGTCAAGGGCGCGTCGCTGTATAACCCGTGGCGCAACCCGAAACTGGCGCTGGAACGCCGCAACCTGGTGCTCAAACTGCTGCAGAACCAGGGCGTGATCGACGGCGAGCTGTATGACATGCTGAGCGCGCGTCCGCTGGGCGTGCAGCCGAAAGGCGGCGTCATTACGCCACAGCCGGCGTTTATGCAGATGGTGCGTCAGGAACTGCAAACCAAGCTGGGCGATAAGGTCAATGACCTATCCGGCGTGAAGATCTTCACCACGCTGGATCCGGTGTCGCAAGACGCGGCGGAAAAAGCGGTCGAAGACGGCATCCCGGCGCTGCGCGCTGCGCGTCACCTGCAGGATCTGGAAGCGGCGATGGTGATCGTCGATCGCTTCAGCGGTGAAGTACGCGCCATGGTCGGCGGCGCCAACCCGCAGTTCGCCGGCTTCAACCGCGCCATGCAGGCGCGCCGTCTGGTAGGCTCGCTGGCCAAGCCGCCGACGTACCTGACCGCGCTGTCCGAACCGGATAAATACCGCCTCAACACCTGGCTGGCGGATGCGCCGCTGTCGCTGAAACAGCCGAACGGCGCCGTCTGGCAGCCGAACAACTATGACCGTAAATTCCGCGGTCAGGTGATGCTGGTGGATGCGTTGGCCAACTCGCTGAACGTGCCGACGGTGAACCTCGGCCTGTCGGTCGGGCTGGATCAGATCAGCGCCACGCTGCAACGCCTGGGGATCCCGAAAGCGGAGATCAATCCGGTGCCTTCGATGCTGCTGGGGGCGATCGGCCTGACGCCGATGGAAGTCGCGCAGGAGTACCAGACCATCGCCAGCGGCGGTAACCGTGCGCCGCTGTCGGCGGTGCGTTCGGTGATCGCCGAAGACGGCACGGTGCTGTACCAGAGCTTCCCGCAGGCGGAACGCATGGTGCCGGCGCAGGCCGCTTACCTGACGCTGTACGCGATGCAGCAGGGCGTGGCGCGCGGGACCTCCCGCTCGCTGTCGGTGAAGTTCCCGAACTACAACCTGGCGGCGAAAACCGGTACCACCAACGATCTGCGCGACAGCTGGTTCGCTGGCATCGACGGCAAGGAAGTGGCGATCGCCTGGGTGGGGCGCGACAACAACGGCCCGGCCAAGCTGACCGGCGCCAACGGCGCGTTGACCCTCTATCGCCGCTATCTGGAAAACCAGACGCCGCTGCCGCTGATGCTGCAGCCGCCGGAAGGCATAAACCAGATGAGCATCGACTCTGCCGGCAACTTTATCTGCGGCGGCGGCAGCTGGCGCACCATCCCGGTCTGGACCGACAATCCGCAGGGATTGTGCCAGGCCAGCCAGGCGGCGGTGCAGCAACAGCAGCAACCGGCGGCGGGTGAGCAAAAAGATGGCGATGGCGTCGCCGGCTGGATCAAGGATATGTTCGGTCAGTAATCGCTACCGGGGCGTCGGCCCCGGTGAAAATTTTTCTTTGTTATTAGGCCCGTAACCTTGGTTGCGGGCTTTTTTGTTTTTCCGCTCGTTTTATTTCCCTGTTAACTACATGGCTAAGCGCCTAATCCTTAACCTATTTACCCTATGAATTCGGCTTGCAGTTTAATTTGGCTTCTGCATAAAATGCGACGCTTATAATAATTATTATCGTTTACATTCGTCATTTAATAATTCATCAGAGAAATAAATCATGCCGACCAAGCGTCTTTCATCATCCGCGGCCAAGCAGGGCCGTCTCCCCGTCAGCGCGTTAGCGATCACCGTCGCTGCGGCGTTAGGCACGCTGGCG
Organism: Serratia sp. NGAS9; assembly: GCF_009905295.1. Taxonomy (NCBI): domain Bacteria; kingdom Pseudomonadati; phylum Pseudomonadota; class Gammaproteobacteria; order Enterobacterales; family Yersiniaceae; genus Serratia; species Serratia sp. NGAS9. The sequence goes on along the minus strand of NZ_CP047605.1, from coordinate 4,319,780 downwards.
ATGCCGGCTTTTTCCGCCGACGCCAAGCCGGCCGCCAAGGAAGACACGATTACCGTTGTGGGCGGCAGCAATTCCGCCCAGCAGGAAAGCGCCTGGGGGCCGGTCGGCACCTATGTCGCCAAACGTAGCGCCACCGGCACCAAAACCGATACGCCGATCGAAAAGAACCCGCAGTCCGTTTCCGTGGTGACGCGTGAAGAGATGGACATGCGCCAGCCGGATACGGTGAAAAGTGCTCTGGCCTATGCGCCGGGCGTATTCGCCAGCCGCGGCAGCTCCACGACCTATGACGCGGTGGCAATCCGCGGCTTCCCGGCTACCAACACCACCCAGTATCTGGATGGCCTGCGGTTGCTGGGCGACAACTACAGCGAAGCGTCCATCGATCCTTATTTCCTCGAACGCGCCGAGCTGCTGCGCGGCCCGGTCTCGGTGCTGTACGGTAAAAGCAACCCGGGCGGTTTGGTCTCGATGGTCAGCAAGCGGCCAACCACCGAGCCGCTGCGCGAAATCCAGTTCAAAATGGGTACCGATAACCTGTTCCAGACCGGTTTCGATTTCAGCGACGCGCTGGACGATCAGGGCATCTATTCCTATCGCCTGACCGGCCTGGCGAAAGACAGCGATACGCAGCAGAACATGAGCAAAGAGAAGCGCTATGCGATCGCGCCGTCCTTTAGCTGGCGCCCGGATGACAAAACCAACTTCACGCTGCTGGCCAACATTCAAAACGATCCCTATACCGGTTATTACGGCTGGTTGCCGAAGCAGGGCACGCTGATCCCATTGCCGGACGGCAGCAAACTGCCGACCGATTTCAACGAAGGCGAAGCCAGCAACTATATGGCGCGCAAGCAGCGGATGATCGGGTACAGTTTCGAACACGCCTTCAACGATACCTGGGCGGTGCGCCAGAACCTGCGTTATATGCAGGTGGACACCGATATGAAGAGCATCTACGGATTCGGCTTATCATCACCGACGACGATCAATCGCGCTTACGTTCAGTCGAAAGAGCACCTGAACAATTTTGCGGTTGATACTCAGGCGCAGGCGAAGGTGAAAACCGGCGATATCGACCATACGCTGTTGTTTGGCGTAGATTATTCGCGTATGCGCAACGATATCAATTCCGACTATGGTTCCACAGACGGCCTGAGCATGACCCAGCCGCAGTATGGCAATGATGTGGTCAATATCAACTTCCCATACAAGTACTTGAACCGTCAGGAGCAAACCGGCCTGTATCTGCAGGAGCAAGGGGAGTGGAACCAGTGGCTGTTGACGCTGGGCGGGCGCTATGACTGGGCGAAAACGTCGGCCAATAACCGCGTTCTCGGGTACACCAACGAACGCTCCGATGGGCAATTTACTTGGCGCGGCGGATTGAATTACCTGTTCGACAACGGCGTGACGCCGTATTTCAGCTACAGCGAGTCGTTTGAACCGACCCTGGATACGTCAATCAATGGCCAGACCTTTAAGCCCTCGATCGGCAAGCAGTATGAAGCCGGCGTGAAATACGTGCCGAAGGATCGCCCAATCGTGCTGACCGGCGCGCTGTATCAGCTGACCAAGAACAACAACCTGACGCCGGATCCGGATAACGCGCAGTTCAGCGTGCAGAGCGGCGAGATCCGCTCACGCGGCGTGGAGCTGGAAGCCAAGGCGGCGTTGAATGCCAACGTCAACCTGATCGCCTCCTATACCTACACCGATGCGAAATACACCAAGGACAACACCTATCAGGGCAAACCGACCGTCGAAGTGCCGAAACACATGGCGTCGCTGTGGGCGGATTATACCTTCCACGAAACGGCGGTGAGCGGTTTGACGCTGGGTTCCGGTGTGCGTTACGTCGGCTCCAGCTCGAGCTTCAACAGCGATAACACCACCTTCAAGGTGCCGGACTACACGCTGGTGGACGCCACCATTAAATACGATCTGGCGCGCTTTGGCCTGCCGGGCTCGTCCGTGGGCGTCAACATCAACAACCTGTTCGACAAGACCTACGTGTCGAGCTGCTACCGCGACTACGCCTGCTACTGGGGCGCAGAACGCCAGGTGGTCGCCACCGCAACCTTCCGTTTCTAACCGGATAGCCGGGGCGGCGCCGCGTCGCCCCGGACAAAGCAGGATCTATGCAGGACAAACTTCTTAATCCCGGCGCGGCCTTCGCGCTGGATAACGCCAGCTTCGCCGTCCCCGGCCGGGTGCTGCTGCAACCGCTGTCGCTCAGTTTTCCCCAGGGCAAAGTCTGCGGCCTGATCGGCCATAACGGTTCCGGTAAATCCACCCTGTTGAAACTGCTCGGGCGGCACCATGCGCCCAGCGGCGGCCAGGTCTTGCTCAATCGGCAGCCGTTGGCGCAGTGGGACAGCAAATCCTTCGCCCGCCAGGTGGCCTACCTGCCGCAGCAGTTGCCGGCGGCGGAAGGCATGACGGTGCGCGAGCTGGTGGCCGTCGGCCGTTATCCGTGGCATGGCGCGCTGGGGCGTTTTGGCGCCAACGATCGCCAGTTGGTTGAAGAGGCCATTTCACTGGTGGGGCTGAAGCCGTTCGCCAACCGGCTGGTGGACAGCCTGTCCGGCGGCGAGCGCCAACGCGCCTGGCTGGCGATGATGGTGGCGCAAGACAGCCGCTGCCTGTTGCTCGACGAACCGACGTCGGCGCTGGATATCGCGCATCAGGTTGAGGTGCTGGCGCTGATCCAGCGCCTGAGCCGCGAACGCGATCTCACGGTGATCGCCGTATTGCACGACATCAACATGGCGGCGCGCTACTGCGACCATTTGGTGGCGCTGCGCGGCGGTGAAATGATTGCCCAGGGCGGCCCGCTGGAACTGATGCAGGGGCCGGTGCTGGAGCAAATTTACGGTATTCCTATGGGCACGTTGCCGCACCCGAGCGGCGGCGCGCCGGTGAGTTTTGTCTACTGATGTCCTCTGCATTCACTTCTTCTCACGATCCGCTGCGCCGCCGCCTGTTGATGGCGCTGGCGCTGTCGCCGCTGTTGGGATCGTTGCCCGGGCGAGCGGCGGAGGCGCCGCCGGATATCGCGCGCGTTGCGGCGCTGGAATGGCTGCCGATCGAGCTGCTGTTGGCATTGGGCGTGACGCCGCTGGCGGTGGCCGATGTCCATAACTACAACCTGTGGGTGGCGGAGCCGAAGCTGCCGGCGACGGTGGTCGACGTCGGCCAGCGCACCGAACCGAATCTCGAACTGCTGCAGCAGCTCCAGCCTTCGCTGGTGTTGCTGTCGCAGGGCTATGGCCCGACGCCGCGAAAAATCCAACCCATCGCGCCAACCATGAGCTTCGGCTTCAACGATGGCAGCGGCAAACCGCTGACCGTCGCCCGCCAGTCGCTGCTGGCGCTGGGGCAACGATTAGGCATAGAAAGCCGGGCGATAAACCACCTGGCGCAGTTCGACCGCTTTATGCAGGACGCCCGTCAGCGCCTGCAAAGCTACACCCGCCAACCGTTGCTGCTGTTTTCCCTGATAGACACGCGCCATGCGTTGATCATCGGCCAGAAAAGCCTGTTCCAGGAAGCGATGGACCAACTGGGCATCCGCAATGCCTGGCAGGAGCCAACCGACTTTTGGGGCACGGCGGTGGTGGGGATTGAACGGTTGGCCACGGTGCGTAACGCCCGAGTCATCTATCTCGATCACGGCAATCAGGCGATGATGGACAAGGTCAGCGCGACGCCGCTGTGGCAGTCATTGCCCTTCGTGCGGCAAAACCAGCTGCGGCAGGTGCCGGCGGTGTGGTTCTACGGTGCTACGCTGTCGACGATGCGGTTTTGCCGCCTGTTGGCACAGGCTCAGGAGAGTGCGGCATGAATGCTGGCATCCGGAAATTACCGCTGACGCTGATCCTGCTGTTGCTGGCGGCGGCAGGTGGCCTGACGATATACAACCTGACGCAGCAGCTGCCGCCGGCGCAATGGGCACGGGCGATCAGCGCGCCGGACATCGACGACGTGCGGCAAATGCTGTTCCATTACAGCCTGCTGCCTCGGTTGACGGTGTCGCTGTTGGCCGGCGCCGGCCTGGGGTTGGTCGGCGTGCTGTTCCAGCAGGTGTTGCGCAATCCGTTGGCGGAACCGTCGACGCTCGGCGTGGCCGCCGGTGCGCAGCTCGGCCTGACCATCGCCACGCTGTGGGTGCTGCCGGGGGGCGAATTTACCCGCCAGCTGGCCGCTATGGTGGGTGCGATTGTGGTGGGCGGGCTGGTGTTCGGCGTCGCCTGGGGCAAGCGGATGTCGCCGGTGACGCTGATTCTGGCCGGGCTGGTGTTGGGACTGTACTGCGGCGCGGTCAACAGCTTGTTGGCGCTGTTTCATTACGATCAGCTGCAGGGCATGTTCCTGTGGGGCACCGGCGCGCTGAACCAACAGGATTGGAGCGCCGTACAGTTCCTCCTGCCGCGTTTGCTGGTGGCAGGCCTGCTGGCGGCGCTGTTGCTGCGCCCGCTGACGCTGCTGGGGCTGGACGACGGCGTGGCGCGCAACCTGGGGTTGGGGCTATCGATGGCGCGCTTCTGCGCCTTGGGGCTGGCCATCATTTTCAGCGCCATGTTGGTGAGCGCGGTGGGCGTTATCGGCTTTATCGGCCTGTTTGCGCCGCTGATGGCGAAGATGCTGGGCGCTCGCCGCCTGGCGCATCGCATGATGTTGGCGCCGTTGCTGGGGGCGTTGCTGCTGTGGCTGACCGATCAGGTGATGCTCGGGGTGACGCAGGTGTGGCGTGAGATCCCGACCGGCGCGGCCACTGCGCTGTTTGGCGCACCGCTGCTGCTGTGGCTGTTGCCGCGTTTGCGCAGCGCCACCACGCCGCCGCCGATGAACCTTGGCGACAAGGTGCCTGCCGAGCGCGGGAATCTGCCCGGCTGGATCCTGCTGGGTGGCCTCGTATTGCTGATCGGTCTGACGCTGGCGCTGATGCTGGGCAAAAATGCCGGCGGTTGGCACTGGAGCCTGGGTGCGGAGCTGGATTCCCTGCTGCCGTGGCGCTGGCCGCGGGTGCTGTCGGCGCTGGCGGCGGGCATGATGCTGGCGGTCGCCGGCACGTTGATCCAGAAATTGACCGGCAACCCGATGGCCAGCCCGGAAGTGTTGGGGATCAGCTCCGGCGCCGCTTTTGGCGTCGTGATGATGCTGTTTATGGTGCCGGGCGACGCCTTCGTTTGGCTGCTGCCCGCCGGCAGTTTGGGAGCGGCCGCTACGCTGCTGATCATCATGATCGCCGCAGGCCGCGGCGGTTTCTCGACGGAACGCATGCTGCTCGCCGGTATCGCGCTCAGCACCGCCTTTACTACCGTCATCTTCCTGCTGTTGGCCAGCGGCGATCCGCGTATGGGGGGCTTGCTGACCTGGCTCTCCGGTTCGACCTATTCGGTGGAGCCGGCGCAGGCGCTGCGTACCGCTCTGGTGGCCGCCGGCCTGATGGTATTGGCGCCGCTGTGCCGCCGTTGGTTGACCATCCTGCCGCTCGGCGGCGCCACCGCCCGCTCGGTGGGCATTGCGCTGACGCCGGCGCGGTTGACCATTTTGTTGCTGGCTGCCACCCTGACCGCCATGGCGACCCTGACCGTCGGGCCGCTGAGCTTTGTCGGGCTGATGGCGCCGCATATGGCGCGTATGCTGGGCTTCCGCCGCGCGCTGCCGCAGATGGTGATCGCCGCGCTGCTGGGCGGCTTGCTGATGGTGTTTGCCGACTGGTGCGGGCGTATGCTGCTGTTCCCGTATCAGATCCCCGCCGGGTTATTGGCGACCTTTATCGGTGCGCCGTACTTCGTTTATCTGTTGCGTAAGCAGACGTCGTAAGCTTCAGCCCTACTTTGCTTTCTCCGCCATCAAAGGCCCAGCGTTGCTGGGCCTTTTTTCAACGCCTTGCAAGGCGTTGCGTGCCGCTGCGCAAGAAAGACATTTAACGTGAAAAGGAACGCGGGAAGAGAGGGGGAGGTGAATATACTGCGGGCGGGTGCTCTGGATCTTTGTCTCTGGAGCCTGCGTGAAAGATACAAAGAGAAAAGCCCCGAGTCGATATCCATCAACCCGAGGCCTACTCTAACGCACGACAACGTTAAGTTAGCCTCTTACCCGCCGCGAGGCAAGGAGAAGAAGGCATGATGCCGAACAAACGGAGCCTGTTAAAATTGGTGGTTATTTGTGCCACGGTAATATCACTGGCATGGATAACCCGCAGCACGCTGTGTGAGCTGCGTATCCGATCGGGCACTACGGAGGTTGCGGCCATTTTGGCTTACGAATCCGAACGGTAAGGCAACCCGGCGGCGGGGGCTTTGCCTCCGCTGGCCGGCAGTCGATGCGTTGATCCAGGAGCACCCATCTGCTCAAAAAAAACGGCGAGCCCAGGCTCGCCGTTTTCATGTTGATGTCGGGGCTTATTTCAGGCCGGCGGCATCGCGCAGCAGTGCGGCTTTGTCGGTCGCTTCCCACGGGAAGTGCTCGCGGCCGAAGTGGCCGTAGGCGGCAGTTTCGCGGTAGATCGGCTGCAGCAGATCCATCATCTGGATCAGGCCGTATGGGCGCAGATCGAAGAATTCGCGCACCAGCAGCGTCAGCTGTTCGGTTGGCACTTTCTCGGTACCGAAGGTTTCCACCATGATGGAGGTCGGTTCCGCTACGCCGATAGCGTAAGACACCTGAATCTCGCAGCGATCGGCCAGGCCGGCGGCAACGATGTTTTTCGCCACGTAGCGCGCCGCGTAAGCCGCGGAACGGTCAACCTTGGACGGATCCTTACCGGAGAAGGCGCCGCCGCCGTGGCGAGCCATGCCGCCGTAGGTGTCGACGATGATCTTACGGCCGGTCAGGCCGCAGTCGCCCATCGGGCCGCCGATAACGAAACGGCCGGTCGGGTTGATGTGGTATTTGGTGCCCGCCGTCAGCCATTCCGCCGGCAGTACCGGCTTGATGATCTCTTCCATCACCGCTTCTTGCAGATCTTTCAGCGAGATGTCTTCTGAGTGCTGGGTGGACAGCACCACGGCGTCGATGCCGACGATTTTGCCGTCGTCGTACTGGAAGGTCACCTGGCTCTTCGCATCCGGGCGCAGCCACGGCAGGGTGCCGTTTTTGCGCACTTCGGACTGGCGCTGCACCAGACGGTGCGCGTAGGTGACCGGTGCAGGCATCAGCACGTCGGTTTCGTTGGTGGCGTAGCCAAACATCAAGCCCTGATCGCCAGCGCCCTGCTCGAGAGGATCGGTGCGGTCAACGCCCTGATTGATGTCCGGGGATTGTTTGCCGATGGCGCTCAAGACTGCACAGGAATTGGCGTCAAAGCCCATGTCCGAATGAACGTAGCCGATCTCGCGCACGGTCTTGCGGGTAATCTCTTCGATATCGACCCAGGCACTGGTGGTGATTTCACCGCCGACCAGCACCATACCGGTTTTCACGTAAGTTTCGCAGGCGACGCGCGCTTTCGGATCTTGTTCCAGGATGGCGTCGAGGACGGCATCGGAGATCTGGTCGGCGATTTTATCTGGATGTCCTTCGGAGACGGATTCGGACGTGAAGAGGTGTTTAGCCATTGTGTTCTTTACCTTGCATAAGACGGGTTAGAAATTACTGCACAGCGCTGGAGATCCGGCATCGAAGCGAAGGGTCTTCCGCTGATGGCGCGAGATGCATCCTGCAACGCCCCTCAGGCAAAGCCGTTAAGCAGTTTATCAGTTAACCAGTATAGATGGATTAACATCTGGACGTCTATTTTAGGTCAGGGTTTAGCCAGATTGCCAGTAATTTTTTGCGCTTTCGCTCTTTTGCGCAAACGGGTTGGCGCCATTTTCATCGCTTGAAACAGTTTTCGGCGAATTTTCATTTTGCTTTTTCACCTGCTTACCGGTATAAACTGCGCGCGCGGTTCATTTGCTGCACAGTACGGCGGTCTGGCGTGGGGGAAGGTGCGATAAACTTCCGCTTTGCATTCGCCAGCGTTGCGCTATTATCCGTCGCGGGCGTTCGCCGCTTCATCGAACGGTCACGTTCTTACACTATATTTAGAGGCTGGGTCGTTCACTCCGAACGGCGCGCGTGGAGGTGGTTGGATTAATGATCCGTTGTCTACCGGTTGTTGGTTCTCAACAGCAGTGCCGTTCTGGCGCACATTCTTCTGCTATTTCCCGTCTTGTCTCTCTGTCACTTACCAGGTGCGATAAACACTTGGCCGCTACTCAGGATTCTCGGGCCGGCTAACGGTCGTCTGAAGAACTGAACAAGGGTAGCCTGCAGCCTTCCTGTGGGATGTTTCTTGGCCCGATTCACGAGGTTTGAACAGGGTGTCTTACAATTATATGAGTGATAAACCGATCGCTGACCGCGAACGGCAGTTCTCTTCGCTGCCGCCGGCGCGGCTTGTTGGGTTGTTCTCGCGGGTTGTAGCTGCGATAGTGGCTGACGGTTTCGTCAGTAGGGAATGTGAGGCGAACCATGTCTGATGATCTGTTGATTCACCGTCCGCCGGTTGCGGGCGAGTCTTTATCTTTGCGCTCCATGCAGGAGGTTGCCATGAATGATCGGAATGCCAGCAAGATGCTGCGTACTTATAACGTCGCCTACTGGGGCAACAATTACTATGACGTCAACGAGCTGGGCCATATCAGCGTGTGCCCGGATCCGGATGTCCCGCAGGCGCGCGTCGATCTGGCAGAACTGGTGAAAACGCGCCAGCAAGACGGCCAACGTCTGCCGGCGCTGTTCTGCTTCCCGCAGATCCTTCAGCATCGCCTGCGCTCTATCAACGCCGCGTTCAAACGCGCGCGTGAATCCTTCGGCTACCAGGGCGGTTATTTCCTGGTGTATCCGATCAAGGTGAACCAACACCGCCGCGTGATTGAATCGCTGGTGAACTCCGGCGAACCGCTGGGGCTGGAAGCCGGCTCCAAGGCCGAACTGATGGCGGTGCTGGCGCATGCCGGCATGACCCGCTCGGTGATCGTCTGTAATGGTTATAAAGATCGTGAATATATTCGTCTGGCGCTGATCGGGGAAAAGCTGGGGCACAAGGTGTACCTGGTGATCGAGAAGATGTCCGAGATCAACCTGGTGCTGGAAGAGGCCGAGCGGCTGAACGTCATACCGCGCCTGGGCGTGCGTGCGCGTCTGGCATCGCAAGGCTCCGGCAAATGGCAGTCGAGCGGCGGCGAAAAATCCAAGTTTGGTCTGGCGGCGGTGCAGGTGCTGAAGCTGGTGGAGACCCTGCGTGAAGCGGGCCGCCTCGACAGCCTGCAGCTGCTGCACTTCCATTTGGGTTCGCAGCTGGCCAATATTCGCGACATCGCCACCGGCGTGCGCGAATCGGCGCGCTTCTACGTTGAGCTGCACAAGTTGGGCGTCAACATTCAGTGCTTCGACGTGGGCGGCGGCTTGGGCGTCGACTACGAAGGCACCCGTTCGCAGTCCGATTGCTCGGTCAACTACGGCCTGAACGAATATGCCAACAACGTGATTTGGGGCATCGGCGACGCCTGTAACGAACACGGCCTGCCGCACCCGACGGTGATCACCGAGTCCGGTCGCGCCGTGACCGCGCACCACACGGTGCTGGTCTCCAACGTGATTGGCGTCGAGCGCAACGAGTTCAGCGAACCGCAGCCGCCGGAAGCCGACGCGCCGCGCGCGCTGGAAAGCATGTGGGAAACCTGGCTGGAAATGAACGAGCCGGAGAACCGCCGCTCGCTGCGCGAATGGCTGCACGACAGCCAGATGGATCTGCACGACGTGCATACCCAATACGCGCACGGCATGCTGGACCTGACCAAGCGCGCCTGGGCCGAGCAGCTGTATCTGAACATCTGCAACAAGATCCAGCAGCAGCTCGATCCGAGCAACCGCGCGCACCGTCCTATCATCGACGAACTGCAAGAGCGCATGGCGGACAAGTTCTACGTCAACTTCTCGCTGTTCCAGTCGATGCCGGATGCCTGGGGCATCGACCAGCTGTTCCCGGTGCTGCCGCTGGAAGGGCTGGATAAGCCGCCGGAAGGCCGTGCGGTGCTGCTCGACATCACCTGCGACTCCGACGGCACCATCGATCATTACGTCGACGGCGACGGCGTGGCGACCACCATGCCGATGCCGCCATACGATCCGGAGAACCCGCCGGCGTTGGGCTTCTTCATGGTCGGCGCGTACCAGGAGATCCTTGGCAACATGCACAACCTGTTCGGCGACACCGCCTCGGTTGACGTGTACGTGTTCCCGGACGGCAGCGTCGAGACCGAGCTGTCCGACGAGGGCGATACCGTGGCGGACATGCTGGAGTATGTGCAGCTCGATCCGAGCGCGCTGCTGTCCAAGTTCCGCGATCAGGTCAAAGAAACCGATCTGGACAGCGAGCTGCAGGCGCAGTTCCTGGAAGAGTTTGAGGCCGGTCTGTACGGTTATACGTATCTGGAAGACGAGTAACCGCCCTCTTCAGGGGGGCGCTGTTGACCCCCTTGAAGCATGAACAAAATGCGGCCATAATCTGCCGTATCGGTAGCACCGAAACAAACATCGAACAAATCCCTTTCTCGTCGGGCTAACGACGCGGGAGGGATTTTTTTTTGTCACGGCCCGGCGTCTGCGCCCGGCAACTTGTTGAACTACGAGGGTTTACTATGAGCACCTTAGGCCATCAGTCCGATAATTCATTAGTGTCCAACGCCTTTGGTTTCCTGCGCTTTCCGCTGAACTTCATGCCTTACGACAGCGATGCAGAGTGGGTCATCACCGGCATTCCGTTTGACATGGCGACCTCCGGTCGCGCCGGCGGCCGCCATGGCCCGGCGGCCATCCGTCAGGTGTCCACCAACCTGGCCTGGGAAGGCAACCGTTGGCCGTGGAGCTTCGATCTGCGCGATCGCCTGAACGTGGTTGACTGCGGCGACATCGTGTTCAACTTCGGCGATGCGCAGGACATGAGCGACAAGCTGCAGGCGCACGCGGAGAAACTGCTGAAAGCCGGTAAGCGCATGCTCTCGTTCGGCGGCGACCACTTTGTCACCCTGCCGCTGCTGCGCGCGCACGCCAAGCATTTCGGCAAGCTGGCGCTGGTGCACTTCGACGCCCATACCGATACCTACGCCAACGGCAGCAAGTTCGACCACGGCACCATGTTCTACCATGCGCCGAATGAAGGCCTGATCGATCCGCACCACTCGGTGCAGATCGGTATTCGCACCGAGTTCGATCACGACAACGGCTTTACCGTGCTGGACGCCGCGCAGGTGAACGATCGCAGCGTGGACGACCTGCTGACCCAGATCAAGGGCATCGTCGGCGATATGCCGGTGTATCTGACCTTCGACATCGACTGCCTGGATCCGGCGTTTGCACCGGGCACCGGCACACCGGTGATCGGCGGCCTGACCTCCGATCGCGCGCTGAAACTGGTGCGCGGCATGCAGTCGCTAAACATCGTCGGCATGGACGTGGTGGAAGTGGCGCCGGCTTATGACCAGTCCGAGATCACTGCGCTGGCCGCGGCGACCCTGGGTCTGGAGATGCTGTACCTGCAGGCGGCCAAGAAACACGCCTGACGCTTGGCCACGCCTCGCTGAAAAAGCGGCTCCCATCGTATGGGGCCGCTTTTTTTATTTCATTTGTCTGTCGCCATCCGCACTGCGATTTTCAGCCTGTTGCAACGCCTTTGCGCAATCCTGCGCAGAAATGAAACTGAGTCAGTAAAAAGGAACCGGGATAACGGGGAGGATGAATATACTGCGCGCGGGTGCTCTGGATCTTTGTATCTAGAGCCTGCGTGAAAGGTACAAAGAGAAAAGCCCCGAGTCGATATTCATCAACCCGAGGCCTACTCTAACGCCAGCAACGTTAAGTTAGCCTCTTACCCGCCGCGAGGCAAGGAGAAGAAGGCATGATGCCGAACAAACGGAGCCTGTTAAAACTGGTGGTTATTTGTGCCACGGTAATATCACTGGTATGGATAACCCGCAGCACGCTGTGCGAGCTGCGGATCCGATCGGGCAACACGGAGGTTGCGGCCATTTTGGCTTACGAATCCGAACGGTAAGGCAACCCGGCGACGGGGGGTGTCCCCCGTCTGCTGGTTGTTGGCGTCCAGATCCATGAGCACCCTCTCAAGGCCATTGGCTTTCTCTGCCGCAACGGTGCGGGAACAGGCTATGCCCGTTTCACCTGGCGCGCCAGCAACATGCGGCTAAACAGCGCGCCGCCCGCCAGCAGCGTCAGCAGCTGTGAGGCAATCAGTACCGCAAAGCCCGAGGACACCTTGCCCTGGCTGGCCATCACCATGCCCATCGCCATCGGCACAAACGCCGAGAACAGATTGCCGATGCCGTTGATCAGCCCATAGGCGCTGCCTCCGGCCGCGCATAATGCTGCAGCAGAGTGGGGATTGCCGCGCCCTGTGCGCCCCAACAGGCGTTGGCCGCCAGCAGGAAGAAGGCGATCCAGCCAAGTTGATGGCTGTTCATTACGCCATAGATGCACAGTGCGGTCGCCGCGCCGCCAAAGACGAAGATCAGTGGCGCCTGATAGGGGCGGATACGATCGAGCAGCACGCCGCCGAGGTATTTTGAGGCGATGCTGACGATGAAAGGCAGTGCGGCCATCCATCCCATCTGCTTGATGGAGAATCCTTTTTCATCAGTCAGGTAAGCCGGCAGCCAGGCGCTGGATCCCCACAGGTAGCTGAGCGTGGCGATCTCGATCAGCAGGATCCAACCGAGCATCGGTGTGCGCCAGGCCAGCGCGAAGGTGTGCCAGACGCGGCTCAACACCGGCTGAGGATCGGCGGGGCGTGAAGATGAGGGTAAGGCGAGCGGATGAACGAACAGCCGCACCAGCGCCAGGCCCAACAGCAGGTTGAGCAGTGCCAGCAGGTGAAACGACATCGCCCACCCGAAGTGCGCCATCAGAAAACTCACCAGCGGAAAGCCGATCACCAGCCCCAACGAGACGCCCAGCGCGCTGACCGCGTTGGGTTTGCCACGCTCGTCGGCGGCGAAATGATCGCTGATGTACATGGTCTTGAGCGAGAACAGCGGCCCTTCGCTGACGCCAAGCAGCGCGCGCACCGCGCACAGCAACAGCAGCGATCCCGCCAGCGGCGACGCGGCGGTGAGCAGCGCCCACATCACGACGCTCAGCGTCAGCGCGCGGCGGTAACCCATCAGCGTTTCCAGAAACGGCGTCAGCAACATGGCGGACAGGCCGTAACCGAGTAAAAACACCGTCATCAGCGTGCCCTGATGGGCGCGGTCACCGCCGAGTTGAAAGTGTTGCAGGAAGTCGGGATTGACCAACATCACGGCGATATTAACCCGATCCGCATAGGCGATAACGATCAGAAACAGCAGGGCGATCACCCCAAACCAGCGTTGACGTTGTTGCACGGCGCGTTCCTCAGTGCGAGCGGTTGACGAATTCAGGCAGCAGTAAACTCGCCCGCGGAGGCCATTACGCGCAAACGCGGGGGACGAGGCTGATTAATGTAAATTAATTGTTATTAAATTGAGTGTAAAAGACAGTGAGAAAACACTTTTACGCGCAATGCGCCGCCGGGATCAACGCATTTTTTGCCATAAATTAGCGGAAGAGCGCACAACTGACATAGGTTTTTCATATCGGTGCATGATTTCGTGATCCCTCCCGCATTTGTCATTTTTAAACAACCTTTCATTAACATTTGCCGTTCCGCTCGCTTGACGAAAGTTTCGCCAGACTTATAGTGGCTGTATTAAATAAGAAACTGAGTTTCATATATGAAACAATCAGATAGAGGATAAAAGCAATGAGCTGGAAGAATGTGTGCGAAGTGTCTCAGGTGAAAGAAGATTTTCCTTTCTCCGGCAAAGTGGAAGGAAAAGAGATCGGGGTGTACCTGCTCGACGGTAACTACTACGCGCTGGAAGACGTCTGCCCGCATGCTTATGCCTTGCTCAGCCAGGGGTTTGTAGACGACGGCAAGGTTGAGTGCCCGCTGCACGAAGCGCTGTTTGACGTGCGCACCGGCCAGTGCCTGCGCGAGCCAGGCGGCCGCGATCTGCAAACCTATCCCACCCGGGTGGTCGACAACCAAATCCAGATCACCTTTATCGCGGAGGAGTAATCATGCAGCACATCACCGATTTCAATCCCTGGCTGCCGGACACCCAACAGGTGACGCCGGCCCGCGAAGGCGGCAACGGCCAAATCCATCAGCCGGGCCAGTTCCGCAATGTCATCTGGCAAAACCGCGCCCGGGTGCCGGACGGTTTCGAAACCGCGCTGGTGGCGGCGCTGGAAACGATCTTCGATCAGGGGGCGGAAGAGCTGGAGCAGATCGTCAGCGCGTTGAATCAGCGCCGCCTGTTCGATCGCAGCGGCCAACCGTGGAATGAGGCGACGTTCCGCGAATTCCTTCACGTTAACGGTTTCTGAGCCACATCCGGGAGAAGACAATGACAGCAAACACAACATCCTCCGAACAGAGCCTGCAGGACTATCTTGACCAGGGATTGCGCGGCATGTGGTATCCGGTGCTGGCCAGTTGGGAAGTGGGCAACAACCCGGTCGGCATCACCCGTCTCGAGCAGCAAATCGTGGTGTGGCGCGACGGTGAAGGCCAGATCCACGCGTTGGAAGATCGCTGCCCGCACCGCGGCGCGCGGCTTTCCATGGGGTGGAACCTCGGCGATCGTATCGCCTGCTGGTATCACGGGGTGGAAGTCGGCGGAGACGGGACGGTGAAAGACGTGCCGGCGGTGGATCGCTGCCCGCTGGTGGGGCAAAAATGCCTGCGGTCTTACCCGGCCAAAGAAGCCTACGGCGCAGTGTTTCTCTATTTCGGCGTGACGGCGGATGAAGCGCCGGCGGAGCTGACTTTCCCGCAAGAGCTGGCGGACGAAGCGTCGTACAGTAATTTTCTGTGTACCGCCAGCTGGGACTGCAACTACCAGTACGCATTGGAAAACGTGATGGATCCGATGCACGGCACCTACCTGCACTCTTCCTCACACTCGATGGCGGAAGGCGATCGCAAGGCGGATATGGGGCTGGAGCCGACCGACAGCGGGTTTATCTTCAAAAAGAACGGACAGATCGGGGTTAACTTCGACTGGGTGGAATTCGGCAGCAGCGGCGCGTATTGGATGCGCCTGTCGATCCCGTACAAGAAGCGCTTTGGGCCGGGTGGTCACTTCTGGATCATCGGCATGGTGGTGCCGGAAGATAAGGATCACTGCCGGGTGTTCTTCTGGCGCATCCGTAAGGTCAAAGACTGGCAGCGCGACATGTGGCGCTTCATGTACCGTAATCGCCTGGAATCGTTGCATTGGGACGTGCTCGAGCAGGATCGCATCGTGCTCGAGAACATGGCGCCTAACGCCCGCGGCCGCGAATACCTGTACCAGCACGACGTCGGTCTTTCTCGCCTGCGCCGCCTGATGCAGAAAGAGGCGCAGAAACAGCTGGCGACGCTGCGCGAGCGGGAGGCGGCGCAGTGAACGGCTTGCTGGACGGCAAGCGCATCGTGGTCACCGGTGCGGCGCGCGGCCTGGGCTACAGCTTTGCCGCCGCCATCGCCGCAGCAGGCGCGCAGGTGGTGATGTGCGACATCTTGGCGGATGAGCTGGCGGCGAGCGGCGCCGCGCTGCGCGAGCAGGGCGCTCGGGTGGAAACGCAGACGATCGATCTGGCCTCACCGGATTCGATCCGCTTGGCGTTCGAGAAGATCGCCGCTGGCGGCGGGATCGACGGTCTGGTGAACAACGCGGCGCTGGCGACCGGCGTCGGCGGTAAAACCATGATGGAATACGATATCGATCTGTGGGATCGCGTGATGCAAGTCAACGTGCGCGGCACCTGGCTGGTGAGCCAGGCGGCGGTGCCGCTGCTGGCGCGCAATCCGCACGCCAAGATCGTCAACGTGGCGTCGGACACCGCGCTGTGGGGCGCGCCGCGCCTGATGGCCTATGTCGCCAGTAAAGGCGCGGTGATCGCGATGACCCGATCGATGGCGCGCGAGCTGGGCCCGCAGGGTATCTGCGTCAACGCCATCGCGCCGGGCCTGACGCGAGTGGAAGCCACTGAGTATGTGCCCGCCGAGCGCCATCAGCTGTACGAGCAGGGGCGCGCGCTGGCCGGGGCGCAGCACCCGGACGATGTGAACGGTACGGTACTTTATCTGCTGTCGTCGCTGGCGGATTTCGTCACCGGCCAACTGCTGCCGGTCAACGGCGGCTTCGTATTCAACTGACGGCCCGCAGGGCAGGCGCACAGCGCAGGAGCGAGAGATGGCGGACGAGCAAGCATGTAAGTATCTGATCCCGGGACTGGATCGCGGGTTGCAGTTGCTGCTGGCGTTTGGCGAGCAGCATAAGGAAATGACTTTTGCCGAGTTGCATCGCCTGGTCGATATGCCGAAGGCCACCGCCTACCGCGTGGTGCAGACGCTCGAGCACCTGGGCTTTCTGGAGCGCAATCCGCGCACCAATACCTTCGCACTGGGCATCAAGGTGCTGCGTCTCGGTTTTGAATACATCGCGTCGCTGGACGTCGCGCAGGCCGGCCAGCCGGTGATCGAGCAGTTGCGCGATCGCAGCCAGTGCAGCAGCCATCTGGCGATCCGCGACGGGCGCGACGTGATCTATATCGCCCGCGTCAGCGCCGCCGGTTCACAGATCAATCAGGTCAGCGTCGGCACCCGCTTGCCGGTGCACCAAACCTCGCTCGGCCGCATGTTGTTGACCAGCGCCACCCGCAGCGAGTTCGAACAACTCTATCCGGACGCGCAGCTGCCGGGCAACGCGCCGGGCACCCCGGCGGATCGCGAAACGCTGTGGCAGATGGTGCAGCAAGACAAGGCGCGCGGCTATGTGATCGGCGAATCGTTCTTCCGCCACGGCATCTCCTCGATCGTCTACCCGATCTTCAACCGCGAGCAGCGGGTCGAGGCGGTGGTCAGCATCATGGTGCCGTCCGATGAGATCCCGAAAGCGGATCGCGAGCGGCTGCGCATGGAAGTGCGCGACGCGGCGGAGAAAATTTCTGGCTTCCTCGGCGCGCCGCCGCAGGCCAACGTCGGCTAACCGACAGGACCGACTCTTTCACTCAGGCAGGGATAAGGCCCACAGTAAACAGGGGCCGGGGTTCACTCATGCCTGAAAACCGTATGCAGCGAGAACGTGAGGCTGAACAATGAGCGTAATCGGAATCGAAAAACTGGAATTTGGCGTCGAAAATCTGCCAACCTGCGAAAAATTCATGCAAGACTTCGGCCTGCAGCCCGCCACGCAACATTGGGGCGAACCGCAGCGCGAATTCACCACCCTGAGCGGGGCGCAGGTTGTCCTGTACCCGTTGCAAAGCGCGGCGCTGCCTGCGGCGTTTGAAGGCGGTTCTACCCTGCGCCGCATGACCTGGGGCGTGGGCTCACCCGCCGATCTGGCGCGCCTGCAGCCGCGTTTGGCGTTGATGCCCGGCTTCCGTCAGGTGGGAGAAGAGCTGGAATGCCTCGATCCCAACGGCATGACGCTGCGCTTCGTCGTCAGCCGCCAGCAGGCGGTTGAGGTGCCGGTCACGCCGATCAACCAATGGGGCGACGTGCGCCGCATCGATCAACCCAGCCCGGTCTATTCGCAGGCGCAACCGATCAATATTGGCCACGTAGTGTTCTTCGTTGAAGATCTGGCGGCGACCGAGCGTTTCTATCGCGAGCTGTTGGATTTCCAGGTTTCCGATCGCTATATCGATCGCGCCGTCTTCCTGCGCACCCAGGCGCGCGGCGGCCACCATAATCTGTTCCTGCTGAAGCTGCCTAACCGCCCACGCGGCCTGAACCATGTGGCGTTCACCGTGCGCGATATCCACGAAGTGATTGGCGGCGGCATCGCCATGAACAAAGAGCAGTGGAGCACCTTTATCGGCCCCGGCCGCCACCCGATCTCCTCGGCCTATTTCTGGTACGTCAACAGCCCGACCGGCGGCGCGTTCGAGTATTACACCAACGACGATTATCTGACGGAAAACTGGCAGCCGCGCGAGCTGGAGCATTCGCTGGTCTCCTTCACCGAATGGGCGGTAGAGGGCGGCATCGATCACGATACGCGCCGCCAGCATAAAAAGGCGCAAGCGTTATGAACCGGCCAGAACAGACGGGCATCGTCATCGTCGGCGGCGGCCAGGCCGGCGGCTGGGCGGCCAAGACGCTGCGCGACCGCGGTTACAGCGGCCGGCTGACGGTGGTCAGCGACGAGCCCTACGATTTTTACGAGCGGCCGCCGCTGTCGAAAGCGGCGCTGCTGGATGCCGCGGCTCCCCTCAGTCGGCTGTTCAGCGAACAGGCGGTGGCGGAGCTGAATATCGACTGGCGTCGCCCGCTGCGCGCCGAGTCCATCGACGCTGAACAGCAAATCGTCACGCTCAGCGACGGGCAACGGCTGCAGTTCGAGCAGCTGCTGATCGCTACCGGCGGGCGGCCGCGTGTGCCGGGCGCCGCCTGGGCGCAGCATCCGCGCGTGATGACGCTGCGTTCCTGGGACGATGCGGCCCGGTTGCGGCAGGGCCTGCAAGGTTGCCGCCGTCTGGCGATCGTCGGCGGCGGTTGGATCGGGCTGGAGATCGCCGCTTCTGCGCGCCGTCTCGGCGCCGAGGTGACGGTGTTTGAACGCCAGCCCGCGCTATGCATGCGCAGCGTCGGCGCCGATGTCTCGCAGGCGTTGCTCGAACTGCATCGCCGGCAGGGCGTTACGGTGTTGTGTGGCTGCGGCGAGATCTCGCTGGAAGATCGCGACGGCGCCGCCTGGATCGGCAGCGAAGTCAGCGATCCGCAGGCCTTCGATCTGGTGGTGGTGGGGATCGGCGTCGAGCTGAATCTCGAACTGGCGCGCAGCGCCGGGCTGGCGATCGAGTCCGGCATCGTGGTCGACGGCCAAGGGCGTACCAGCCATCCGGCGATCTTCGCCGCCGGCGACGTGGCGCGCCACCCGACGCTTGGCCTGTGCCTGCAGTCCTGGGCCTACGCGCAAAATCAGGCCATCAGCACCGCCTGCGCGATGCTCGACGCCTTTGCCGCTCCGTATGACGACGTGGCCTGGCTGTGGTCGGATCAATATGACGTCAATATCCAGATCCTCGGCGTGCCGAGCGGCGGCGTGCACCATGTGGTGCGCCGCACGCCGCAGTCGCATGTGTTCTTCACGCTGAACGCCGATCGGCAGCTGGTGCAGATGGTGGCGTTCAACGACGCGCGCACCATCAAGCTCGGCAAGCGCTGGTTGGCGAGCGGCCGGGTGCTGGATCCGCAGCAGCTGGCGGATGCGGAGTTTTCTTTGATGGCGTTGAAATAACGCCCGAACCTCGGGAGCGTTTTATGACTACGCAAGACATTGACGCCCGCGCTGGACGGGCGGGGGAAGCCGTTGCCGAAAATCCGCAGCAACGGGTGCGCTGGTCGGTGCCGATCGCGCTGTTCGCCTGCGTGCTGCTGGCGTTTTTCGACAAGATCAGCATCGCGGCGCTGTTTTCCGACGCCGAGTTTCAGCAGGCGTTAGGGATCGGCTTTGACCCGGCGCGGCTGGGCTTGCTGATGAGCGCGTTTCTGTTCTCCTACGGCATCTCCTCGATGCTGCTCAGCGGCATCGGCGATCGGCTTAACCCGGTAAAAGTATTGATTGGCATGATGGTGGTGTGGGGCGTGCTGATGGTATTGATGGGGCTGGTGCGTTCCTATCACGCCATGATGACGCTGCGCATTCTGCTCGGCATCGCCGAAGGGCCGCTGCTGCCGATGGCCTACGCCATTATTCGTCAGGCCTTTCCGCCGCAGCTGCAGGCGCGCGCCACCATGCTGTGGCTGCTCGGCACGCCGCTCGGGGCCGCGCTCGGCTTCCCGGTCACCCTGTACATCCTCAATACCTTCGACTGGCAGACCACCTTCTTCTTTATGGCGTTTCTGACGCTGCCGGTGATGTTGCTGGTGCTGTTCGGCATGCGCCACCTGAACGTCTCGCGCCCGGCGGCGGCGGCCAAGCCGGCGGTGTCCGAACGCAAACAGCACCGCCGCGAGCTGCTGCGCAGCCCGCATTTCTGGATGATTTGCCTGTTCAATATCGCCTTCCTGACCTACCTGTGGGGCATGAACGGCTGGTTGCCGAGCTACCTGATCAAGGGCAAAGGCATTCATCTGGAGCATGCCGGTTACCTCTCTTCGCTGCCGTTCATCGCCATGCTGCTCGGCGAAGTGCTGGGCGCCTGGCTGTCGGACAAGCTGGATCGGCGCGCGCTGGCCTGCTTCCTGTCGCTGTGCGGCGCGGGCCTCGGCCTGGCGGTGGTGCTGCACCTGCAGGGCACCTACAGCGTGATTGCGGCCATGGCCTTCAGCACCTTTATGTGGGGCGCCGGCGCGCCGAATATTTTCGCGCTGTTGGCGAAGGCGACCAGCAGCAAGGTCAGCGCCACCGCCGGCGGCATTTTCAACGGACTGGGCAATTTTGCCGGCGCGCTGGCGCCGGTGCTGATGGGGGCGTTGATCGCCGCCACCGGCAATATGGATAACGGCCTGCTGTTCCTGGTGGTGATGGCGTTCGTCGGCTGCCTCATTCTGCTGCCGTTGCTGAGAAAGTACTGAATTAACAATTGCTAAGCCCAATGGATTTCATGCTGTGGCTAGGCGGCAAGTTCGTGAGTCTCCAGGAGCTTACTGCGGTAAGTGACTGGTGTGAACGAATGCAGCCAACAACGCCACAGCGTGAAAGACGAAGGGGATAACCATTTGATTCAACAGAGGAGTGACAACATGTCTCAGGTTGAGAACAAAGCCGGCGTCAAGCCGCAGGATCTGTCGATGGAAAACTGGGTAGAGTCGCGCATCGCCCGTTTCGAGGGCCGCAAATACGACTGGAACGCGCTGAAATTCCAGGCCGACTTTGACCCGAAATACCGCCGCGCGCAGATGCGCTATATCGGCACCGGCGCCACCGGCGTGGCCAGCGACGCCAACACCATTCCGGCGGGCAACTTCACCTTCTCCACCATGGTGCTGCCGTCGAAGTGCGAGGGCCCACTGCACCTGCACGACGACGTGGAAGAAGTGTTCTTCATGCTGAAAGGCAGCATCACGCTGATGATTCAGGATGGCGAAGAGTATTACGAAACCAGGCTGAAAGAGCGCGATCTGATCTCGGTGCCGGCGGGCGTGTACCGCGGCCTGTTCAACCACGGCGAGGAAGAGGCGCTGATGTGCGTGATGCTCGGCACCGCCAAGCCGGAGATCCCGACCTATCCGGCGGATCACCCGCTGTCCAAAGTGAAGCGCAACTGATGAACGGCCTGGCGCAACGCCAACGGGCGCGCTGCGGGGCGTACACCCTGAGCTGGCGCGAGGCCGGGCAGGGGCGGCCGGTGGTGTTGCTGCACGGCATCAGCTCCGGATCCGCCTCGTGGATAAAGCAGTTTAACGACAGCGGCCTGACGGACGGTCATCGTCTGTTGGCGTGGGACGCGCCGGGCTACGGCGGCAGCCTGCCGTTGGCGGATCCGCAGGCTGACGCCGCCGGTTATGCGGCGGCGTTGGCGGCGCTGATTGATGAACTGCAGCTGGCGCAGCCGCTGATCGTTGGCCATTCGCTGGGAGCGCTGATCGGCAGCGCCTACGCCGCCGGCTATCCGGACGGACTATGTGGGCTGGTGTTGGCGGATCCGGCGCAGGGCTATGCCACGGCGCCGGAGGAAAAACGCCGGCAGGTGTACGGCCAGCGCCAACAGATGATAGAGACGCTGGGGCCGGTGGGCTACGGCGAGCAGCGGGCGGCGGCCTTGCTGCATGAAGAGGCGGATCCGCAGGACATCGCCTGGGTGCGCAACGGCATGCAGCAGCTCGATCCCGACGGTTTTCTGAGTGCCGCCTGGATGCTGGCTAACGACGACATCGGCCGCTATCTGGCGCGCTATCGCGGCCCGCTGGAAGTGTGGTGCGGTGAACAGGATCGCATTACGCCGCCGGAGAAGGCGGCCGAGCTGGCGCGTGAGCAAGACGCGACGCTGCGTCTGATTGCCGCCGCCGGTCACGCCAGCTACCTCGATGCGCCGGCGTGTTTCAACCGCTATCTGCGGGATTTTACGGGAGCAATCCAACGATGAATTTTCAGCTTGAGGATCGGGTGGCGGTGGTGACCGGCGGCTCGTCGGGCATCGGTTTCGAAACTCTGAAGCTGCTGCTGGCCGAAGGGGCGAAGGTGGCGTTCTGCGGCCGCGATCCAGACAAACTGGCCGGCGCGGAGGCCAGCCTGCGCGCGGACTTCCCGCAGGCGGAGATCCTGGCGCTGCGCTGCGACGTGCTGGATGCGCAGCAGGTGGCGCAGTTCGCCGCTCAGGTGACGGCGCGTTTCGGCGGCGTGGATCTGCTGATCAACAACGCCGGTCAGGGCTTCGTCGCCCATTTTGACCAGACGCCGCGCGAGGCCTGGCTGCATGAGGCCGAGCTGAAGCTGTTCGGCGTGATCAATCCGGTGCAGGCGTTCTTACCGGCGCTGGAACGATCGGCGATCGCGTCTATCACCTGTGTGAACTCGCTGCTGGCGCTGCAGCCGGAAGAACACATGATCGCCACCTCGGCGGCGCGTGCCGCGCTGCTCAACATGACGCTGACGCTATCGAAAGAGCTGGTGGACAAAGGTATTCGCGTTAACTCGATCTTGCTGGGGATGGTGGAGTCGGGTCAGTGGCGCCGCCGTTTCGAAGAGCGCAGCGATAAAGATCAAAGTTGGGAGCAGTGGACGGCGGCGATCGCCGAACGGCGCGGCATCCCGATGAAGCGCCTGGGCAAGCCGCAGGAGCCGGCGCAGGCGCTGCTGTTCCTCGCTTCGCCGCTGGCTTCTTTTACCACCGGCGCGGCGCTGGACGTTTCCGGCGGCTTTAACCGCCATGTGTAGCAGGGGCCGAAAAAGATGAAGAAGATCATGATGATTGGCTACGGCGCGATGGCGAAGGAAGTGATCGCCCGTTTGCCGGAAGGCGTGGAGGTCGGTTGGATCCTGGCGCGCGCAGCTCATCATGCGGCGATCGCCGAGGCTTTTGGCGGGCGGGTGCAGGCGCTGGCCCATCCTGGGCAGTGTTCGCAGCAGCCGGATCTGGTGCTGGAGTGCGCCAGCCAGCAGGCGGTGGCGGAGTTTGGCGAAGCGGTGCTGCAGCGCGGCTGGCCGCTGGCGCTGATCTCGACCGGCGCGCTGGCGGACGCCGCATTGCAACAGCGGCTGCAGCAGGTTTGCCGCCGCCATCACGGGCAGCTGATCGTGCTGTCCGGCGCGGTGGCGGGGATGGACGGGCTGGCGTCGGCGCGCGAAGGCGGGCTGGAGAGCGTGACCTATCAGGCCAGTAAAAGCCCGGCCAGCTGGCGCGGCAGCCCGGCGGAACAGTTGATCGATCTCGATGCGGTGAGTGAAGCGCAGGTGTTTTTTGAAGGTTCGGCGCGTGAAGCGGCGCGTTTGTTCCCGGCTAATGCCAACGTGGCGGCCACCATTGCGCTCAACGGCCTGGGGATGGACGCCACCCGGGTACGCCTGCAGGTCGATCCCGCCACCCGACGCAATACCCATCGCCTGCAGGTGTGCGGCGATTTTGGCGAGTTTCACATCGAGCTGAGCGGCACCCCGCTGGCGAGCAATCCCAAAACATCAACCCTGGCGGCGCTGAGCGCGGTACAAGCCTGCCGCCGTCTGGTGGACGGCGGTTTTATTGCCTGAACGGCAGGAGCGGAGCATGGAACGATTGAATATTTTTGTCGCCGGACGCTGGCGCGAAGGGCGTGGCGAAGAGATGGCTTCGGTATTCCCGGCCGACGGCAGCGTCAACGCGCGGCTGCGTGCCGCTAACGTCGAGGACGTGAATGAGGCAGTGGAGGCAGCGGAACGCGCCTGGCGCGCGCCGGAGTGGCGTGGGTTGGTGCCGCACCAACGCGCCTCGATCCTCTACCGCGTCAGCAACCTGATCCTGGCGCAGCAGGAACAGCTGGCCGAGCTGCAGACCCGCGACAACGGCAAGCCGCTGGCGGAGACCCGCGGGCTGGTGGCCAGCGCAGCGGCGACCGCGCGCTACTTCGCCGCCGCCTGCGAAGTGTTGGAAGGCGAATTGCCGACCCCGCGCAGCGCCGAGGTGATGACGCTCAGCCAGTATCAGCCGATGGGGGTGATCGCCGCCATCACACCGTGGAACTCACCGATCGCCAGTGAAATGCAGAAGGTGGCGCCGGCGCTGGCGGCGGGCAACGCGGTGGTGCTCAAACCGGCCGAAGCCACGCCGCTGATGGCGCTGAAGCTGGCCGAGCTGTTCGAACAGGCGGGCCTGCCTGCCGGGCTGCTCAGCGTGCTGCCGGGCAAAGGTTCGGTGATCGGCGAGGCGTTGGCGCGCCATCCGCGGGTGAAAAAGATCTCCTTTACCGGTGGGACCAGCACCGGGCGCCATTTGGCGCATATCGCCGCCGACAAGCTGATCCCCACCTCGTTGGAACTGGGGGGCAAATCACCGACCATCGTGCTGGAGGACGCCGATCTGGAACAGGCGGCGCGCGGCATCTGCTACGGCATTTTCAGCTCCGCCGGCCAGGCGTGCATCGCCGGATCGCGGCTGTTCGTGCATCGTTCGCTGTATCAGCCGCTGCTGGCGCGCTTGACCGAACTGACGGCGGGGCTGCGCATCGGCAACCCGCTGGTGCCGGGCGTGCACCTCGGCCCGCTGATCAGCGCCAAACATCGGCAAAGCGTGGCGGACTACGTGGCGCTGGCGCGGCAGGAGGGTGGCCGGGTGATCATCGGCGGCGAAGCGCCGGCCGATCCGCAACTGGCGAGCGGTAGCTATTACCTGCCGACCATTATTGAAGGCTTGAACAACGACGCCCGCGTGTGCCAGGAGGAGATCTTCGGCCCGGTGCTGGTGGCGCTGCCGTTCGACGACGAGCAACAGCTGATCGAACAGGCCAACGACTCGGTGTACGGCCTGGCGGCCGGCATCTGGAGCCGCGATTTCCCGCGGGCGATGGCGCTGGCGGAGCGGCTGGAAACCGGCACCGTCTGGATCAACACCTACAAAACGTTCTCGATTTCTACACCGTTCGGCGGTTTCAAGGAAAGCGGGCTGGGCCGCGAAAAGGGCCTGAACGGCATCAAGGCCTACATGCAGCAGAAAAGCGTGTATCTGGCGCTGAGCCATCAGGTGAACCGCTGGAGCGACTAGGCCGACACCTCTACGGATAACCCTAATAACGACTACCCTAAGAAGGCAGATGATGAGCGATAAAATCACGGTTGGCGAGGCGATAGCCCGGACTCTGGAACAGTACGCGGTGTCGGCGATGTACGGCATCATTTCGATTCATAATCTGCCGATCGCCGATGCGGTGGGGCAGCGCGATAAAATTCGCTTCGTGCCGGCGCGCGGCGAAGCGGGCGCGGTCACCATGGCCGACGCGCACGGGCGCTTCTCCGGCCTGGGCGTGGCGTTGACCAGCACCGGCGCCGGCGCGGGCAACGCGGTGGGGGCGATGATTGAGGCGCTCAACGCCAACACGCCGCTGCTGCATATCACCGGCCAGGTGGAAAAAGCCTATCTGGACGCCGACGCCGGTTTTATTCATGAAACCCGCGATCAGCTCGGCTTCCTGCGCGCCTGCTCCAAGCGCGCTTACCGGGTCAATTCGCCGGAGCAGGCGGTGGCGGTGATCCAGCGGGCGATCCTGGATGCGCAAACCGTGCCCTGTGGCCCGGTGGCGGTCGAGATCCCGATCGATATTCAAAGTAGCCTGGTGTCCCGTTCGGTGTTGACCGAAGCGTTGGCGCCGGCGCCGCTGCCGAAGGCGGACGATGCGGCGGTGGAGCGGCTGCATCAGCGGCTGAAACAGGCCAAGCGTCCGCTGCTGTGGTTAGGCGGTGGCGCCTTGGCCTGCGGCGACGCGGTGCGCAAGCTGGCGGACGCCGGCGTGGCGGTGATCTCCAGCACCCACGGGCGCGGCATTCTACCGGACAGCCATCCGCGCAGCCTGCGGGCGTTCCACAACTCGCCGAGCATCGAAGCGATCCTGACGCAGTGCGATCTGACGCTGGTGGCTGGTTCGCGCCTGCGCAGCAATGAAACCCGCACCTGGACGCTGCCGCTGCCGCGCCCGCTGGTGCAGATTGACATCGATCCGGCGGCGGCCAACCGCAACTATCTGGCCGATGAGCAGATCAACGGCGACTGTGCGGCGCTGCTGACGGCGCTGGCGGCGCGACTGGCCCCCGGCGAGAAGGTTAACGCCGAGTGGGATGCCGAGATCGCGGGGGCGGTGCAGCAGGCGGAGAGCGCGTTGCGTCAACAGTCCGGCGAATACGCCAAACTCAACGACGCCATCGACGCCGCGTTGCCGCAGGACGGATTGCTGGTGCGCGATATCACCGTTTCCGGCAGCGTCTGGGGCAGCCGTTTGTTCCGCGCGATCTCGCCGCTGTGCAACATTCACTCGCTGGCCGGTGCTATCGGCATGGGGCTGCCGATGGCGATCGGCACCGCGATCGCCAACCCGCAGCGCAAGGTGGTGGGGCTGGTGGGCGATGGCGGTTTGGCGCTGGGCCTGGGGGAACTGGCGACCATGGCGCAGGAACAGGTGAACATCACCCTGCTGATCATGAACGACGGCGGTTATGGCGTGATGCGCGGCATTCAGGACAAGTATTTCGCCGGGCGCCAGTATTACAACGAGCTGCATACGCCGGCCTTTACCCAGATCGCTGAAGCGATGGGGTTGAAAGCCTGGAAGGTGGACGCGGCGGCGCAGTTCAACGGCGTGCTGGCCGAGGCGATCAACTACCCGGGGCCGTCGGTGGTCGAGGTGGACATGAAACAGGTCGGGCCGCTGACTTTCGCCGGACCGCCGCAGAAGACGCTGTATTGAGACGATAAAAAACGCCCGGCGGTTGCCGGGCGTTCTCGTGGTTACTTCTCTGCCGCGATGCGATCGCGAATGTGCTGCGCGCGCGCTTGGGAAGACGGGTGATCGTCGAACATGCTGCTCTGACGGCCGGCTTCCATTTGGGCCAGTTTTTCGAAGCTGGTGGCCAGGCCGTTCGGATCGATGCCGCGCTTTTTCAGCAGATCGAACGAGTAATCATCCGCTTCGCTTTCCTGTTTCTGCGAGAACTGGGCGCTGACCAGCTTCTCGCCGATGTCCGCCAACTGCGACTGCGACAGCGAGCCGATGACGCCGCCGGCGGAGGACGCCGCGGTGCGCAGCGCCACGGTGCCGTAAGCCACCTGCATCGCTTTACGGGTGTGGCCCAGCGCCACGTGGCCCATTTCGTGGCCCAGCACGCCTTCCACTTCGTTGTCGTTCATCATGTCCATCAGGCCGCTGTAGACGCGGATACAGCCGTTGGCCATCGCCCAGGCGTTGACGTCTTTGGTCACGTAAACCTTATAGTTGGCCGGGGTGCCGTTGATGTTGTCGCCCAGCGCCGCAGCGATTTTGTTGAGACGCTTGGCGTAGGTGCTGCCGGCCGGCGCGATTTGTGCCTTGCTGTCCATCTCGGCGCAGGATTTATCACTCAGGGCCTTAACGTCGTCGTTGCTCAGGGTCGCCGCCTGGAACGCCTGCGCGCCGGACTGCATCAAGGTTTCGGTATTCAGGTTTTGACAGCCGGTTGCCAAGGTGGCAATGCCCAACGCAATCAAAGAGGTACGGATCTTCATAACGCTATCTTCCTGTGAAGGTAACAAGGTAAAAGAGTCATTTTGCTTTGAGGAAATCTTGTCGCAAGAGCCTAGTGTACGCCAGCTAAGGCGAGAATAGTGTTATTCCGAAAAAGCGTCCAATCGTGCTAATAAGTGGTGAACTCGCTCTCATTTGGCATTAGGGATTGCCGTTGTGATGTGGAGTCTGAGAAAATAGGGAACTTGACTGCTTTTTTTATCCGACCTGGAGTAAAACATGTCCTCTCGTAAAGAGCTTGCCAACGCCATCCGCGCACTCAGCATGGACGCCGTACAAAAAGCAAATTCCGGCCACCCGGGGGCCCCTATGGGCATGGCGGACATCGCCGAAGTCCTGTGGCGTGACTACCTCAACCACAACCCGACTAACCCGCACTGGGCTGACCGCGACCGTTTCGTGCTCTCCAACGGCCACGGCTCCATGTTGATTTACAGCCTCCTGCACCTCACCGGCTACGACCTGCCGATGCGCGAGCTGGAGAACTTCCGTCAGCTGCATTCCAAAACCCCGGGGCACCCGGAGTACGGCTACACCCCAGGCGTTGAGACCACCACCGGTCCGCTGGGCCAGGGTATCGCCAACGCCGTCGGCTTCGCCATCGCCGAACGCACCCTGGCGGCGCAGTTCAACCGCCCTGGCCACGACATCGTCGACCACCACACCTACGCCTTCATGGGCGACGGCTGCATGATGGAAGGTATCTCGCACGAAGTCTGCTCCCTGGCCGGCACCCTCAAGCTCGGCAAGCTGACTGCCTTCTACGATGACAATGGCATCTCCATCGACGGCCACGTCGACGGCTGGTTCACCGACGACACCGCCCTGCGTTTCGAAGCCTACGGCTGGCACGTGGTGCGCAACGTTGACGGCCACAACCCGGACGCCATCAAGGCCGCGATTGAAGAAGCCCGCAAGGTGACCGACAAGCCGTCGCTGCTGATGTGCAAGACCGTTATCGGCTTCGGTTCGCCGAACAAGGCCGGCACCCATGACGTGCACGGTGCCGCGCTGGGCGCCGCCGAAGTGGCCGCCACCCGCGAAGCACTGGGCTGGAAATACGCCGCCTTTGAAATCCCGCAGGACATCTACGCCCAGTGGGACGCCAAAGAAGCCGGTCAGGCCAAAGAAGCGGCCTGGAACGACAAGTTCGCCGCCTACGCCAAGGCCTTCCCGGAACTGGCTGCCGAGTTCAAGCGCCGCATGAACGGCGAGCTGCCGGCCGACTGGAAAGCCGACGCCAAAGCGTTCGTGGAAAAACTGCAGGCCAACCCGGCCAACATCGCCAGCCGCAAGGCGTCGCAGAACGCGCTGGAAGCGTTCGGCAAGGTGCTGCCGGAGT
Source organism: Serratia sp. NGAS9 (assembly GCF_009905295.1). Classification (NCBI taxonomy): domain Bacteria; kingdom Pseudomonadati; phylum Pseudomonadota; class Gammaproteobacteria; order Enterobacterales; family Yersiniaceae; genus Serratia; species Serratia sp. NGAS9. Next base: position 4,290,726 of record NZ_CP047605.1, on the reverse strand, counting down.
TCCTGGGCGGCTCTGCCGACCTGGCGCCGAGCAACCTGACCATGTGGTCCGGCTCGAAAGCGCTGAACGTTGACCCGGCGGGCAACTACATTCATTACGGCGTGCGCGAGTTCGGCATGACCGCCATCACCAACGGCATCGCGCTGCACGGCGGCTTCCTGCCGTACTCGGCGACCTTCCTGATGTTCGTGGAATACGCCCGCAACGCGGTGCGCATGGCGGCGCTGATGAAGCTGCGCAACGTGTTCGTCTACACCCACGACTCCATCGGTCTGGGCGAAGACGGCCCGACCCACCAGCCGGTGGAGCAGCTGGCGAGCCTGCGCGTGACCCCGAACATGAGCACCTGGCGCCCGTGTGACCAGGTGGAATCGGCGGTGGCGTGGCAGTACGGTATCGAGCGCAACGACGGCCCGACCACCCTGGTGTTCTCGCGCCAGAACCTGACCCAGCAGCCGCGCAGCGCAGAGCAGCTGGCGAACGTGTACCGCGGCGGCTACGTGCTGAAAGACTGCGCGGGCACGCCGGACGTCATCCTGATTGCCACCGGCTCCGAAGTGGGTATCACGGTGGAAGCGGCGGACACGCTGACCGCAGCGGGCCGCAAAGTGCGCGTGGTGTCGATGCCGTCGACCGACGCGTTCGACAAGCAGGATGCGGCGTACCGCGAGTCGGTGCTGCCGGCGGCGGTGACGGCGCGCGTGGCGGTGGAAGCGGGTATCGCGGACTACTGGTACAAGTACGTGGGCCTGAACGGCGCCATCGTGGGCATGACCACCTTCGGTGAGTCGGCGCCGGCGGAGCAGCTGTTCGCCGAGTTCGGCTTCACCGTGGACAACGTGGTGGCCAAGGCGCAAGCGCTGCTGAAGTAAGCCGCCGGGCGCAAGCCGATACAAAAGCCGGTCATCATGACCGGCTTTTTTTATGGGCGGAAACCGCGCTTACGACGCGGTCTTGATGCTTTCGGCGCTGCGCAACCGGTCGTAAGCCGCCGCCAGCAACAGCACCAGCAGCGTAGGCTGCAGCCAGACCAGACCCTGTTCGGCCAGCGGCAACTTATCGAACCAGGTCGGCAGCAGGCCGCTGAAGCTGGAGGCTTTCAGGCCGTCGGCGAGGCCAAACACCAGGCTGGTAGCGATCACCGGCGCGAAGACGCGCTTGGCGCTGCGCCAGCGGTTCTGGCTGAAGCTGAGCAATACCAGCGCGATGCAGGGCGGGTAGATCGCCGTCAGCACCGGCAGCGAGACGCGGATCAGATTGGCCAGCCCCATGTTGGAAACCAGCATGGCGAAGAGGGCGAGGATAACCACCAGCGTGCGGTAAGAGAGCGGCAGGTAGCGGGAGAAGAAGTCCGCGCAGGCACAGGTCATGCCGACCGCCGTCACCAGGCAAGCGATGAACATCAGCACCGCCATAAAGACGCTGCCCAGATCGCCGAAGGTGTGCTGCACATAGGCGTGCAGGATTGCCGCGCCATCCTGAGCATCGTTCCCGACCAGGCTGCCGCTGCCGGCGCCGAGCTTGAACATGCAGATATAGACCAGAGTCAGGCCGACGCCGGCGATCAGGCTGGCCCAGAGGGTGTAGCGCAGCAGCAGGCCGCTGTCGCTGACGCCGCGCGAGCGGGCGGCGGTGACGATAATCGAGCCGAACATCAACGCCGACAGCGTGTCCATGGTTTGATAACCCTGAACGAAGCCGGTGGAAAACGCCGCGGCCTGATAGCTGCCGACGGCGGAGACCGGCGCACCGGCGGGCCAGACCAGGGCGGCGATGCCGAGCGCGGCCAGCGCCAGAATTTTCAGCGGCGCCAGAATATGGCCGACGTTGTCGAGCAAGCGGCCGGGATACAGCGACACGACCATCGCCAGGGTAAAGAACAGCAGGCTGTAGATGAACTGCGGCAGGGCGCCGTCGCCGGTGAAGGGCGCGATGCCGAGGGCGAAAGAAACATTGGCGGTTCGCGGGGTGGCGAACAGCGGGCCCAGCGCCAGATAGCAGACGGTCGCCAACAGCAGGCCGGCTGTGCGGCCGATGGGGCCAGTCAGCAGGCTGATGCTGCCGCCGACGCGCGCCAGCGCGATCACGGCAATCACCGGCAGGGCGACGGCGGTCACCATAAAACCGAGGGCGGCCGGCCACAGATGCTCACCGGACTGCAGCCCCACTAGCGGGGGGAAAATGATGTTGCCGGCGCCGACAAACAGGGCGAAGGTCATAAAGCCCAGGGCGATAATGTCTTTCGGGGATAAACTCTTGGTCATAACGGTATGGCACTGCCTGTATTCATGAAATAAACGGCCTGGCTGCGGAATGAAGCACTGCAGGAGGAGGCGCGTGGGGCAGCGTAAGCCCGCAAAAATTTTCGTCCGGCAGGATATAATAATTCGGCGACAAAAACCTGATTAATCCAGCGCTGTTTACCCCGGCGTGAACCGGCCGCACAGAGGGATCCTGGCGGCCGGCCCGGCAGCGCGTTAGCTCGCGCGCGCCACCATGTCTATCGACAGCGGGATTTCGATATGCGGTTTAAAAGAGTCATACGCGAAGGAGACGTGGCCGTCTTCGACCGGTTTACGGGTGAAAAAGATCAGCATATCACGGGTCGAATGCCGGCGTTTGTCCTGCGCTTCCACCGGTGAGAGGCTGTGTTTGCGCTCATGGTCGACAATCAGCAGGGTATCGAGGAAATGCCGATGCTGTATTTCGCCCAAAATCCATTCCGGCCGGGCGCGATCGAATTTGATCCCGCTGGTTTCGCGCATATCGTGAATAAAGGTCTTGGCGCTGTCGTCGGTCATGTTGTCGCAGCCGAGGAAGGTCGTCATGGTGTGGTCGACGCCGTCGCTGTGTACGCCTTCCAGCGCCGGTTCGCCCAACATCTGCGGCGTGGTGACGGTGCGCAGGTTGAACACCGTGCAGACGAATTTGTTGATCTCCTGATTAAGCCGGGGGCGCGGCGTCACGCTCACGCCATCGATCACGTAGGCTTTGAATTTCATCAGTGCCTGAAATGCCGTATTCAACTGCAGATCGTCGTTGATGCCGCGGAAATGGCGCACCTTTCCCGAATCGTAGCGGATGAAGTCTTCCTCGACCGAGAGCACGAAAGGCTGGAACTCCAGCCGCTCAATCTGGGCGCGATCGAAGTCGAAGCAGAAGCGGCCGTTTCTGGACTTGCGGAAAGGCAGTGTGGGATCGTCCGCCAGATTGGCGCTGACCTGCTGCAGCCTGGCGAAATCTTCCGGCCGCGCGCCCAGCGCCAGCAGGATCGCTTGCATGGTGGCGCCGGGGATAAAGGCTGAACGGTGTTCCTGGTACGCCTTCTTAACTTCATCAAGCAGGGATAACTGTCGCATTTCTCGGTGGCCTCACGAATGATGTGGCGATTATAAAATCTTGCTGCCGATCTCCACGTCGACATCGGGTTTCAGCAAGACAGTGCCTTGATCCCGGGTGACCGCGGCAAGTACCAGCACTTCAGATTTAAATCCGGCAACCCGCCTGGCGGGGAAATTAACGACGGAGATGACTTTTTTTCCAAGCAGATCATCTTCCTGATAGTTTTCGCATAATTGCGCCGAGCTGTTTTTAATGCCAATTTCTTCGCCGAAATCAATGCGCAGCTTATAGGCGGGTTTTAATGCCTTGTCGTTATATTCCACGGAAATAATTTCGCCAATACGCATATCCAGTTTCATAAAATCAGTGATTTCGGCCATGAGTCAGTCCAGTTAATTAAGTGGCTTCAGGAAGGCTAGCAAAGGGGAATTATTCCGACAATGCCGCCAGGAGGGGAATAGTTATACCGGATGTAGCAATTAATTTACATTATCGTAACGTGGTGGAATTAATTATAAGCTTGGTGAATTATATAAAATTGAAACTTCATTATTTCCCGCAATTATGTTCACCACGCCTGCTTGGTGCCAGCGTCGATACTGTTAAGCCCGTGTTAAATTGGTTAGTATGCTCTGCATTAATTCATCAACGGCATTTTTTAGGTAGTGATATGGAAATAACCCAGCGCGAAAAACGCGATCGGCGAAAGGCATTTATTGCGCCGTTTTTCCTGATATTAATTTGGTCGACCGGTTTTATTGCCGCGCGGGCGGTGGCGGATCATGCCGATCCCAACCTTTTCCTGACCTTTCGCTTTTTGATCGCCGCGGTAGTATTCGCTCTGCTGGCGCTGCATTGCGCCTGGCCCAAGGGGCGACAGTTCGTAATGCACCTGCTGACCGGCATGTTGATGAACGGTGTTTACCTTGCCGCAAGCTGGTGGGCGGTGGCGAACGGCCTGGCGGCCGGAGTGATGTCGCTGATCGGCGGATTGCAGCCGCTGTTTACCGCGCTGATTTTCGCGCTGGTGCTGCGTAAGCCGATCGGGTTACGTTCCTGGGCCGGGCTGGCGGTCGGTTTTATCGGCGTTGCGCTGGTGCTCTCCCCGCGGCTGACCGGCATCGACGTCGGCAATATGGCGCTGCTGCCGATCCTGATGGGGTTTGGCAGCATCGTTGCGCTGACGATAGGCATCATGGTGCAGAAGTCTTCGCTGGCAGCGGCCGATCTGCGGGCGGCAGGCGCCATTCAGCACCTCGGCGCGGCGATCGTGACCGGCGTACTGGCGGCTGTAATGGGCTCAGGCGCCTGGGACAATTCGCCAACGCTGTGGTTCTCGCTGCTGTGGTCGGCCGGCGTGTTGTCGCTGGGCGGCACCGCGCTGTTCATTTGGATGGTGCGCCACGGCGATTTGACTCGCATTACCGCGCTGATGCTGCTGGTGCCGCCGGCGGCGGCGCTGCAGGCTTACGCGCTGTTTGGTGAGGCGTTGTCGCTGGTGCAGCTGGCGGGATTTGTTCTGACGCTGCTGGGGGTTGCCATCGTACAGCGAATTCGCCTGCGGCGGCGCTCTCACCTGGCCGAATAGTCTGCGATAGGAAGTGCTGTAAAGCCCGCGCTGCCGGGCTTTTTATTGGCTGAAAAACGTCCAACCTCACAAAACCGAAAGATAACAAGCAACACCGTTGCCTCGTCATAAATATTAACTGTATGTTAATTTTTGGTTTATTAAATGTGATCAGGGGATGGATGATGATGAAAAAAATCAGCGCGACCGTAGCTGCTATCACCTTACTGGGCTCCGTTTCCGCCTATGCGGCCTTCCCGGCGGGCTACCCCGCCGACTATCAGAAACTGGTCGACGGCGCGAAGAAAGAAGGCAAGGTGGTGATTTATTCAACCACCGACACCAAGGCGGCGGCGCCGCTGATCCAGGGGTTCGAGGCGTTGTATCCGGGCATCAAGGTCGAATACAACGACATGAACAGCACCGAACTGTATAACCGCTTTATCAGCGAGCAGGCGGCCGGCGGCACCAGCGGCGACCTGGTGTGGAGTTCGTCGATGGACACCATTTTGAAACTGGCGGGCGATTACGCGCAGGAGTATGCCTCTCCGGAGCGGGCTCAGCTGCCAAAATGGGCGGTATGGCAAGATAAAGTGTATGGCACCACCTATGAGCCGGTGGTGTTTATCTATAACAAACGGCTGATCCCGCAGGGCGATGTGCCGGATTCACACGCGGCGCTGGCTAAACTGATCGCCGGCCAGACGGACAAATTCAAGAAGAAAGTCACCACCTACGACATCGAAAAATCCGGCGTCGGCTTCATGCTGTCGGTGCAGGACTTCAAGGCCGATCCTAACTACTTCAAAACGCTGGCCGACGTGGCCAAGGGCGGGCTGGCGGTGCAATCTTCCACCGGCACCATGATGGAACGCGTTTCCTCCGGTGAAAACCTGATCGGTTTCAATATCCTCGGTTCATACGCCGAGGCCCGCGCCAAGAGCGATCCGTCGCTCGGCATCGTCTATCCGAAAGACTATACCCTGGTGCTGTCGCGCGTGAGCTTCATCAGCAAAGAGGCCGGCAACCCTAACGCCGCCAAGCTGTGGTTCGACTACGTGCTGTCGGAGAAAGGACAAAATATTCTCGCCAATCAGGCGGATATCCCCTCGATCCGCAACGACATCGAAGGCAAGAACGACATCGATGGCATGACCAAGCTGCTGGGCAACGCGCTCAAGCCGATCCCGGTCGATGACAGCCTGCTGGAATATCTGCAGCCGGCCAAGCGTCTCGACTACATCAAACAATGGCGCGCCGCCGCGGCGAAATAACAGGGACTGCATTCGGACGCGCGCCTGTCGCACGGGCGCGCGCCCTTTGGTCGTCGTTTACAACCATAGGGAGCATTTATGCAAGCATGGCGCAGAAAGTGGCAGAGCCTGCCGCGCGGCCTGGTGGTGTTGATAACCGCGCTGGTTATCTATGTCCCCCTGTCGTTTATCATCATTCAAAGCTTCCTCTCGGCTCCGTTTTTCTCTCCCTCCAAGGTCTTCAGCCTGGAGGCCTTCGAGTTCATCTTTACCGATCCGGATTTCTACAAGGCGCTGAAAAGCGGCTTTATTCTGGCATTCGGCCTGGTGATTATCGCCATCCCGCTCGGCGGCATTTTGGCCTTTCTGATGGTGCGCACCGATCTGCCGGGGCGGCGGATCATCGAACCGCTGATTTTGGTGCCGATCTTCGTGTCGCCGATGGTGCTGGGTTTCGGTTACGTGGTGGCGGCGGGGCCGGTCGGCTTCTTCTCGCTGTGGGCGGAAGCGTTGCTGGGCTTCGTGCCGTGGAACATCTATTCGATGGCCAGCATCGTGGTTATCGCCGGGTTGACGCACGTGCCCCACGCGTATCTGTATATATCCTCGGCGCTGCGCAGCGTGGGCTCCGACGTTGAAGAAGCGGCGCGCACCGCCGGCGCTACGCCGTTGCAGGTGATGACCGCCGTCAGCCTGCCGATGGTGCGGCCGTCTATCTTGTACGCCGGGGTGCTGCTGTTCTTCCTCGGGCTGGAGGTGTTCGGCCTGATGCTGGTGCTGGGGGATCCGGAAGGCAACCTGGTGCTGGCGACCTACCTGTATCAGTTGACCAATAAGCTGGGCACGCCGTCTTACCACCTGATGGCGGCGGTGGCGGTGGTGTTGATCTGCATCACCATTCCGCTGGTGATGCTGCAGCGCCGGCTGATGCGCACCGCCAACCGCTTCGTCACCGTCAAGGGCAAAGCCTCGCAGGCGCGCGCGCTGCCGCTCGGCAAATGGCGCTGGGTGGCCGGCGCGGTGGTGATGTTCTGGCTGACCGTGACCATCGGCGTGCCGCTGATCGGCGTGGTGCTGCGCGCCTTTATCTCCAACTGGGGCGTGGGCGTGTCTGTCTGGGACGAACTGTCGATCAACACCTTCCGCACCATCTGGGCGCAGCCTAACCTGCTGCGCGCCATCGTCAACTCGATGGCGATCGGGGTGATCGGCGGGGCGCTGGCGGTGGCGTGCTATTTGTTTATCGGCATTGCCATGCACCGCAAGCCGGATGGCGCCACGCGCTTCCTCGACTACAGCGTGCTGGTGCCGCGCGCGGTGCCGGGGCTGTTGGCCGGCCTGGCGTTCCTGTGGGTGTTTCTGTTCCTGCCGATGTGGCTGGACAAATCGCTTAAGGAAGGCTGGCTGTCAGTGCTGCCGATGGCCGAATGGCTGCACGAGAACGTGATCGTCTGGCTGCGTTCGCTGCGCAGCACCATCTTCAGCGTCTGGCTGGCCTACACCGTGGTGTGGATGGCCTATGGCCTGCGGCTGATCTCTTCCACGCTGCTGCAGGTGGGGCCGGAACTGGAGGAAGCCGCGCGCAGCGCCGGCGCCAGCCGCGGCCAGATCACCCGCCACGTTACCATTCCGCTGTCGCGCTACGGCCTGATCGGCTCCTGGCTGCTGATGTTCCTGATCTTTGAACGCGAATATTCCACCGGGGTTTATCTGCTGTCTCCGGGCACGGAAACCATCGGCTCGATGCTGGTTTCCCTGTGGGCCGCGGGCGCCATCGATATCGTCGCCGCGCTGTCGTTCATCAATATCCTGCTGGTGGTGCTGGGGCTGGGGATCGCCTTGCGCTTTGGAGTGAAATTACATGATTGAACTTTCGGTAGAGAACCTGCATTTGACCTATGGCGACAACCCGGTGCTGAAAGGGGTGTCGATGGATCTGAAACGGGGCGAAGTGGTCTCGCTGCTGGGCCCGTCGGGCAGCGGCAAAACCACGCTGCTGCGGGCGGTAGCCGGGCTGGAGAAACCGAGCCAGGGGCGGATCGTCATCGGCAACAGCGCGGTGTACAACGGCAGCGCACGCAGTGAAATTCCCGCCGAAGAGCGCAATCTGGGGCTGGTGTTTCAGTCCTACGCCCTGTGGCCGCATAAAACGGTGTTTGAGAACGTCGCTTACCCGCTGAAACTGCGTAAGACTGCCTCGGCGGAAATCGCCCAGCGGGTGCAGGCGGTGCTGGATCAGCTCGGGCTGGGGCATTTGGCCAAACGCCATCCGCACCAACTCTCCGGCGGCCAACAGCAGCGCGTGGCGATCGGGCGCGCGCTGGTCTACAACCCGCCGGTGATCCTGCTGGATGAGCCGCTGTCCAACCTTGACGCCAAGCTGCGCGAAGAGGCGCGAGTATTCCTGCGCGAGTTGATCATCAAGCTGGGTCTGTCGGCGCTGATGGTGACCCACGATCAGAACGAGGCGATGGCCATTTCCGATCGCATCCTGCTGCTCAATAACGGCAAAATCGAACAGCAGGGCACGCCGCAGGAGATGTACGGTTCGCCCACCACGCTGTTCACCGCCGAGTTCATGGGCAGCAACAACCGGTTGCCGGGCAAGGTCGTCGCGCTGGAAGGCGATCGGGCGCGCATCGAAGGTAAGGATTGGGCGCTGTGGGGCAAAGCGGGCGAAGGCGTGCAGGTCGGGCAGGAGGGCACGGCGGTGATCCGCGTCGAGCGCGTGCGGTTGGGCGAAGATCCGCAGGGCAACCAGCTTGAGCTGCCGTTGCTGACCAGCATGTATCTCGGCGATCGCTGGGAATACCTGTTCCGCACCGTGGCCGAAGATTTCGTGGTGCGTGCCTATGGCCACGAGGCGCGCGATCAAACGCTGTGCCGGCTCTCCCTGCCGGCCGAGCATTTGTGGATATTCCCGAAAGCCTAATAAGGACGCCCGCCGATGCGGGCGTTCCTTTTACAGAGTTAAACCGCTAGCAGCGATCTTTTCTGGGCGGTGTACGTTTCCCGGCTGGCAACGTCGGCGAAAGTGCGGGTGACGGTCGAATTTTTGCGCGACTATTTTCGTGAGCACTACGGCGAAACGGGGCCGGCGAGCGAAAATTCGTCGCGGTCTTGAGGCCAAAAATGTGCGCCAGATCATCTTATGCTCGTAAAACTCCCGTCCGTTACCTGAGGAACTGTCGCACCTGTTCCTTTTGCCAAAACTTTGGTTTATGCTCAGCTGAAGCGTTTCAGTTGAAGCACTCTTCAACAGAAATGCCGATGTGACGGCGGTGAAAAACCGCTGAAGCGCGGGAATAATGCAAACTCGGCGATTCACAGCGGGCGGTACGATCCACTACTCTATGCGGGTTAGTGAGACAACCAGTCAGCGCCGGGCGGCGCCGGTGAGTCACCCGGCGTGGACGGCCCTTTTTCAGGAGCAGCATGACCATCCGCATAGCGATAAACGGCTTTGGCCGCATCGGCCGCAGCGTATTGCGCGCACTGTACGAATCGGGACGACGGGCGGAAATCTCCGTGGTGGCGATCAACGAGCTGGCGAACGCCGAAGGCATGGCCCATCTGCTGAAGTACGATTCCAGCCACGGCCGCTTTGCGTGGGATGTGCGGCAAGAGTGCGACACGCTGAGCGTCGGAGACGACGCGATTCGCCTGTTGCATCAGCCGGCGGTGGAGCAGTTGCCCTGGGGCGAACTGGGCGTCGACGTGGTGCTGGACTGCAGCGGCGTGTACGGCAGCCGGGCGGATGGCGAAGCCCATCTGGCGGCGGGGGCGAAGAAAGTGCTGTTCGCCCATCCGGGCGGCAACGATCTGGACGCCACCATCGTGTTTGGCGTCAACCATCAGACGCTGCTGGCGGAACACCGCATCGTGTCCAACGCCTCGTGCACCACCAACTGCATTATTCCGGTGATCAAGCTGCTGGACGACGCCTACAGCATCGAGTCCGGCACCGTGACCACCATTCACTCGGCGATGAACGATCAGCCGGTGATCGACGCGTATCACGCGGATTTGCGGCGCACCCGCGCGGCGAGCCAGTCGATCATTCCGGTCGATACCAAGCTGGCCGCGGGCATCACTCGCATCTTCCCGCAGTTTTGCGATCGCTTCGAGGCTATCTCGGTGCGCGTGCCGACCATCAACGTGACGGCTATCGATCTTAGCGTCAGCGTGAGCGCCGCGGTGAAGGTGGCGGAGGTCAACCAGCTGTTGCAAAAGGCCGCACGGGAATCATTTCGTGGTATAGTTGACTACACGGAATTACCATTGGTCTCGATTGATTTTAACCATGACCCGCACAGCGCTATCGTCGACGGTACGCAGACCCGGGTCAGCGGGCAGCACCTGATAAAGACCTTGGTCTGGTGCGACAATGAATGGGGCTTTGCCAATCGGATGTTGGATACAACACGGGCAATGGCCGCCAGCGGTTTCTAGTACGGCGGCGCCGGCGTGATGGGCGCGCTGCTCAGGCAATTTTATAGAGATTCAATAAAGAGGGTTCACCATGTCTGTAATTAAGATGACCGATCTGGATCTGGCGGGTAAACGCGTACTGATCCGCTCCGATCTGAACGTGCCGGTAAAAGACGGTAAAGTGACTTCCGACGCGCGTATCCGCGCTTCCCTGCCGACTATCGAAGCTGCGCTGAAGCAAGGCGCCCGCGTGATGGTAACCTCCCACCTGGGTCGTCCTACCGAAGGCGAGTACAACGAAGAATTCTCCCTGCTGCCTGTGGTCAACTACCTGAAAGATCATCTGAAATCCCCAGTGCGTCTGGCGAAGGATTATCTGGATGGCGTCGACGTCGCCGAAGGCGAACTGGTGGTGCTGGAAAACGTCCGCTTCAACAAGGGCGAGAAGAAAGACGACGAAACCCTGTCCAAGAAATACGCGGCGCTGTGCGACGTGTACGTGATGGACGCGTTCGGCACCGCGCACCGCGCGCAGGCCTCCACCCACGGCGTGGGCAAGTTCGCGCCTGTCGCCTGTGCCGGCCCGCTGCTGTCCGCCGAGCTGGAAGCGCTGGGCAAGGCCTTGGGCAACCCGGCCCGTCCGATGGTCGCCATCGTGGGCGGCTCTAAAGTCTCCACCAAACTGACCGTGCTGGATTCCCTGTCCAAAATCGCCGATCAGCTGATCGTCGGCGGCGGCATCGCCAACACCTTCGTGGCGGCGCAGGGCAACAACGTGGGCCAGTCCCTGTACGAACCGGATCTGATCCCGAACGCGCAGAAACTGCTGGAAACCTGCGACATCCCGGTTCCGACCGACGTGCGCGTGGCGACCGAGTTCTCCGAAACCGCGACCGCGACCGTGAAGCAGGCCAACGAGATCCAGGACAACGAGCAAATTCTGGATATGGGCGACGTCTCTGCCGAGCGTCTGGCCGTTATCCTGAAGAACGCCAAGACCATTCTGTGGAATGGCCCGGTTGGCGTATTCGAGTTCCCTAACTTCCGTAAGGGCACCGAAATTGTCGCCCGCGCGATCGCCGATAGCGACGCTTTCTCTATCGCTGGCGGCGGCGACACTCTGGCAGCCATCGATCTGTTCGGTATCGCTGACAAAATTTCCTACATCTCCACCGGCGGTGGCGCATTCCTGGAATTCGTTGAAGGGAAACCGCTGCCTGCAGTCGTGATGCTGGAAGAGCGCGCTAAGCAGTAATTCAGACAACGGGAGGCGAAAGCCGCCCGTTTGTTTTATACCGCGCGGCTCACGCTGCGCGGCGTGAAAACATCGATTTACATCCATCTACGGCCGACGAAACAGGACAAAGTAACATGTCTAAAATTTTTGATTTCGTAAAACCGGGTGTCATCACGGGTGATGACGTTCAGAAAGTCTTCGCAGTTGCTAAAGAGAACAACTTTGCGCTGCCAGCGGTAAACTGCGTGGGTACCGACTCCATCAACGCAGTGCTGGAAGCCGCGGCTAAAGTGCGCGCGCCGGTTATCGTTCAGTTCTCCAACGGCGGCGCCGCGTTCATCGCCGGCAAAGGCGTGAAGACCGATGTGCCTCAGGGTGCAGCGATTCTGGGCGCTATCTCTGGCGCACACCACGTTCACCAGATGGCTGAACACTACGGCGTGCCGGTGATCCTGCACACCGACCACTGCGCGAAGAAACTGCTGCCATGGCTGGACGGCCTGCTGGACGCCGGCGAGAAGCACTTCGCCGCTACCGGCAAACCGCTGTTCTCTTCCCACATGATCGATCTGTCTGAAGAATCTCTGGAAGAAAACATCGAGATCTGCAGCGCCTACCTGAAGCGCATGGCCAAAATCGGCATGACGTTGGAAATCGAACTGGGCTGCACCGGCGGTGAAGAAGATGGCGTGGACAACAGCCATATGGACGCTTCCGCACTGTACACCCAGCCGGAAGACGTGGCTTACGCGTACGAAAAACTGAACGCCATCAGCCCGCGCTTCACCATCGCAGCCTCCTTCGGTAACGTGCACGGCGTGTACAAGCCAGGCAACGTTAAGCTGACTCCGACCATCCTGCGTGATTCTCAGGACTACGTGTCCAAGAAATTCAACCTGCCGCACAACAGCCTGAACTTCGTGTTCCACGGCGGTTCCGGTTCTACCGACGCAGAGATCAAAGAGTCTGTGGGTTACGGCGTGATCAAAATGAACATCGACACCGACACCCAATGGGCGACCTGGGATGGCATCCTGCAGTACTACAAAGCGAACGAAGCTTACCTGCAGGGCCAGCTGGGCAACCCGAAAGGCGCCGATCAGCCGAACAAGAAATACTATGATCCACGCGTATGGCTGCGCGCAGCGCAGACCAGCATGGTGACGCGTCTGGAGCAGGCTTTCAAAGATCTGAACGCGGTAGACGTTCTGTAATCTTCGGCACCTGTTGCACGTGCATAAGGCTCCCTGCGGGGAGCCTTTTTCGTTTTCAGCCCAGCAGGCCGGCACCGACGTTGATCGACAGGCCCAGGATCAGCATGTTGAACACGAACGAAATAACCGACTGCACGAGCGCGATTTTACGCACCTCCGCGGCGCCGACCGCCACGTCGGCCGTTTGCGACGCGACCGCGATGGTGAAGGAGAAGTAGGCAAAGTCCAGATAGGTCGGCTCGGTGAGATTGCCGGGAAACAGCAGCGGCAAGGGATCCTGCTGTGCGCCCTGACGGTAAAACTGATGGGCATAGTGCATGGTGAAGGCGGTCGGCAGCAGCAGCCAGGAGACTGCCAGCGTTGCGCCGGTTAACGCCAGATGTAACGTTTTCAGCGAGTCGCTGGCCTGTTTGGCGCTGCTCAATTCGAACAGGATCGCCAGAATGCTCACCAGACAACCGAAACTGACCAGCGCCAACACCGTGCTGGCGCTTTCATCCTGTCGCCGAGCGATCTGGCGAATGTGCTGCGGTGTGCTGACCAGCATCAGCCGCCAGAGAAACAGCAGATAGAGCCAGGCCAGCGTATTCCAGCCGATCATCAGGCGCTGCAGCAACGAGAGCTGGGCGGGCAGCAGCAGAAAGCACAACAGCCCGGCACCGACGGAAAACAGCAGCCTGGGCCGCACTTGCCAATAGTGTTTGAGCGAAGAGCGAATGTGCATGAAGAACGGATCCCTAGTCGTGAAATAGCCAACGCGCTGTTTTCAGCATAGAAGACGCGGCGGGCGGTTTCGGCTATTTTTAACGCTGACGGTTGGCATGAGCCTTTAATGTTGGTTACCCTTAGGCGGTGGTTTCCTACTGGCTGCCGAGGCCAGTGTATTTTTGCGAGTTTCTCCCGTTAGGGACTGAGTTAGGACGACACGAATGAAAGATTTGAATGTAGTAGACGGCATCAACGGTGCCGGCAACTGGTTGGTGAAGAACCAGGATCTGTTGATCCAGTACGCGGTGAATATCGTCGCCGCCATCGTTATCCTGATCATCGGTTCGATCGTGGCCCGCGTGGTCGGCAATGCGCTGAACCGCGTGATGAAGCTGCGCGGCATCGACGCCACGGTGGCAGACTTCCTGTCGGCGATCGTGCGCTACGGCGTGCTGGCGTTCACCTTCATCGCCGTGCTGGGGCGTGTCGGCGTGCAGACCACCTCGGTGATCGCCGTGCTGGGTGCCGCCGGTTTGGCTGTCGGTCTGGCGCTGCAAGGCTCGCTGTCTAACTTCGCCGCCGGCGTGCTGCTGGTGATCTTCCGCCCGCTGCGCGTGGGTGAATATGTCGATCTGGGCGGCGTGGCCGGTACCGTCGATCAGGTGCAGATTTTCTCCACCACCCTGCGCACCGCAGACAACAAAACCATCGTGGTGCCGAACGGTAAAATCATCGCCGGCAACATCATCAACTACTCCCGCGAGCCGAACCGCCGTGTGGATATCGTGGTGGGCGTGGCCTACAACGCCGATATCGACGTGGTGAAGAAGGTGCTGGGCGATGTGATCGCCGCCGACAAACGCATCATGCACGCTAAAGGCGTGACTGTGCGTCTGAACGAGATGGCGCCATCTTCCCTGAACTTTGTGACCCGTTCCTGGACCACCAATGCGGAATACTGGAACGTGTACTTCGATCTGATGGAAAACTTCAAGCGCGCGCTGGATGCCCACAACATCGGCATTCCGTTCCCGCAAATGGACGTGCACCTGTATCGCACCGAAGACGCTTCCGCCAAGGCGGAATAACACAGAAGGGGGCCTTGGCCCCCTTTTTTTACTGCAGGCCGAGACGCTACCGATGGCGTCTCGGCCTTTTCTTTTAGGGCGGTCAGATGTCCGCTGCCGGCTCCGTGAGCGGCACGCGGCGGCGCAGGCTGAGGCGATAAAGCAGGAAGATGGCGGCGGCGCCCAACAGCGCCGGCAGCGCCAGCCAGAGGAAGAGCACCTCCGTCGAGCCGGCGGCGGTCATCATCCAGGCGCCGAGCATCGAGCCGACGATCGAACCAAAGCGGCCATTGGCCATGGCCCAACTGACGCCGGTCACGCGGGCTGCGGTCGGGTAAAGGGTGGCGGAAACCAGGTTCAGGCCGTTCTGCGCGCCGGCCACGCCGAAGCCGATAAGGAACACGACGGCGGCCAGCGTGTAGACGTCGCCCATCAGATACCCGGTGGCGCCAATCACCAGCGCGGCACCCAGGTAGGAGACGGCCAGCACGCGGTAGGGCCCGACCCGATCCATCAGCAGCGCCATCAGAATGGCGCCCAGGGTGCCGCCGAGCGGCACCATCGCGCCGATGCGCGAGGCGTGGGCGATATCGAAACCGGCGTCTTTGAGGATCGTCGGCAGCCAACTGGTGAGCAGGTAAAACACGAACAGCGAACAGAAGAACGCCGCCCACAGCAGCAGGGTGCGCACGGCGCGCCCTTCGATAAACAGATGCGAGATCGGTGATTTGATCTGCGCCGGACGCTCGTCATCGACAATCGTCACACCGGCCCAACGCTGGCCGGTGATACGCTCGACCACCCGGCGCAGCCGATCGGCATGTTTGGCGCTGGCGGCCATAAAGCGTACTGATTCGGGCATCTGCCAGGCCAACAGCGGCAGCAGCGCCAACGGCGCGATGCCACCGACCAGCAGCAGGCCGCGCCAGCCGAACGCCGGGATGATCTGCCCGGCCAGCAGGCCGCCCAGGGCTAACCCAGCGGTAAAGCCGCTCCAGCTCAAGGTGACCATCAGCATGCGGCGGCGCGCCGGTGAGTACTCCGAGCTGAGGGTGATGCAAGTTGGTATTGCGCCCCCGAGGCCAATGCCGGTGATGAAGCGCAGCAGGGTCAGGGATTCGATCGAATGCGTGTAGGCCGAAGCCAGGGTGCAGCCGCCAAACACCAGCACCGCGACGAGCAGCACGCGTTTGCGGCCGAAGGCGTCGGCGATCGGCCCGAACAGCAGGCTGCCGATCAGCAGGCCGAACAGCCCCGCACCGAAGGCGGGAGAGAGCTGAGCGGGCAGCAGATCCCACTCTTCGCGCAGCGCCGGGGCGATATAGCCGATGATGGCGGTATCGAAACCGTCCAGCAGGGCAATGAGGAAACACAGGGTGAGGATCAGGATTTGGTAGGGGGAGATCCTGGCGCGATCGATGATTTCGCTGATGCGAGCGGTATTTGGGCTCATGGTTATTCCACTGTTATTCGGCTGGTGTGGGCTGGCTGAGGGCTGTTCAGGCCAGGCCTGAACCAAAACCGCTGTGGCTGGCATCGCGTAGAAATCCGAGTATACACCAGAGCGGGGACGTTGCGGGGAGGGGGAATTGATGATAATCGCCCGCCACAGGAGGTGCCTGTGGCGGGCGCTGGCAAGGTTATTTGGCTAACAGCTCTCGGCGCACGATCTCGGCACCTGCGCTTAACGCATTCAGCTTGCCGCGGGCGACCTGACGGGGCAGGGGGGCCATGCCGCAGTTGGTCGACGGATAGAGCTTGTCGGCATCGACAAACTGCAGCGCTTTGCGCAGCGTAGCGGCCACTTCCTCTGGCGTCTCAATGGCATGATTCGCTACGTCGATGGCGCCGACCATCACCTTTTTGCCGCGGATCAGTTCAAGCAGGTCCATCGGCACGTGCGAGTTATGGCACTCCAGGGAGATGATATCGATGTTGGACGTTTGCAGTTTCGGAAACGCCTCTTCATATTGCCGCCATTCCGAGCCCAGCGTCTTTTTCCAGTCGGTATTGGCTTTAATCCCATATCCATAGCAGATATGTACGGCGGTTTCACACTTAAGCCCTTCAATGGCTCTTTCCAGAGCGGCAATGCCCCAGTCATTCACCTCGTCAAAGAACACGTTAAATGCGGGCTCATCAAACTGAATAATGTCGACGCCGGCGGCCTCGAGCTCTTTAGCTTCCTGATTGAGGATCTTGGCGAACTCCCAGGCCAATTTCTCGCGGCTTTTATAGTGGTTGTCATAAAGCGTGTCGATCATGGTCATCGGCCCCGGCAGGGCCCATTTAATCGGCTGCTTGGTCAGCTGGCGTAAAAATTTGGCGTCTTCAACGAAAACGGGTTTTTGGCGCGAGACCGCCCCCACAACGGTTGGCACGCTCGCCTCGTAGCGATTGCGGATTTTAACCACTTCGCGTTTCTCGAAATCGACGCCGCTGAGGTGTTCGATAAACGTCGTGACGAAGTGCTGGCGCGTTTGCTCGCCATCGCTGACGATATCGATGCCGGCCTGTTGTTGCTCTGCCAGCGACAAACGCAAGGCGTCCTGTTTCCCTTCGATTAATTCTTCATTCTGCAATTTCCAAGGCGACCACAGGGTTTCCGGTTGGGCCAGCCAGACAGGTTTGGGCAAGCTGCCGGCGGTCGACGTAGGGAGCAATATTTTCATAATAGATGACCTGTATTTGAGTGAATCAAAGCGCGTAGTGAGCAGACCATTGCTCAAGAAGAGGTTTGTAGGGTTTGATAAATTGCTCTTCCGTAAATTTCCCCTGCTCAATCGCTAACTGGCTACGCTCTTCGCGATCGTAAACAATCTTGGTTAATGAATGATCCTGGTTATTCAGGCTTGGCTGATAGCATTGCCCCGCCGCCGAGTTGGCATTGTAAATTTCAGGCCGATAAATTTTCTGGAAGGTCTCCATCGTGCTGATGGTGCCGATCAGTTCCAGATCGGTGTAATCGCTCAGCAAATCCCCGGGGAAATAAAACGCCAGGGGCGCGACGCTATTTTTCGGCATGAAGTAGCGCACCTGCAGGCCCATTTTTTTAAAATACCGGTCGGTCAGCGAAGCGCCGTCTTGCCGATACTCGTCGCCCAACACCGGGTGTTGATTGCCCGTCCGATGGTAGGTGTCTTTGCTGGACACGCTGAGGCAGATCACCGGCGGTTTGCTGAAATTTTCATGGTATTCGTTTGAATTGACGAAGTGCTTAAAGATATTGCCGTGCAAATCGCCGAAATCATCCGGAATGGTAAATTCCGCCGTGTTTTTATTGTGCGCCGGCAGCAAGACGCTAAAGTCGTAGTCGCGCACGTAAGAGGAGAAATTGTTCCCAACGATGCCCTCGATACGCTTTTGCGTTTTTTTATCAATGATGTTGGTTTTCAGGATTTCGATCACCGGGAAGCTGGCACCCTGATCTTCAACGCGCATCTCAACCGAGATGATTTCAAGCTCGACCGAATAGCGATCGGCCTTGGGGTTATCCCAATGCGCCAACGTATTGAAGCGGTTGTTAATCATCACCAGCGTATTGCGCAGGTTCTCCCGGCGGTTTTCCCCTCTGGCCAAATTGGCGAAGTTGGTGGTGATACGCGTACTTTCAGAAGGGTTATAATCTTCATTGAAAGAACTGCTCTTAATCGTAAAGGTAAAGTCTCTATTCATCGTCTTATAGCATCCTGTTATATGATATGAAGGCTGGATTTATCCATTTCTTTCAATGGGTTGTTTTTCTCTTTTTTTCATTCAGCCGATTTCATATTGTCTGTCTTTAATGAGGTCTATTTTTGCCAGAGTCCCGCAGGGAGTGAAAGAGACTTAATTTCATTACCACATGAGCGCTATTCATGATCTGGCGTTCGGGGCGGTTTATCGCCGTTGCTCTGCAGCGCAAACCGCCAACGTACCGGGCCGGCAACCTGGTGCAGCCTGAAAAATTACGGGTATAATCCCCCCATGATCCCACGGCTTCAGACACGAACATGACAAAACTCACCTTACAAGAGCAGATGCTCAAAGCGGGCTTGGTAACCAGCAAGAAAATGGCCAAAGTCCAAAGAACGGCTAAAAAATCACGCGTTCAGGCCCGTGAGGCCAGAGAGGCGGTGGAAGAGAATAAAAAGGCGCAGCTTGAGCGCGATAAAGCGCTGAACGAGCAGCAAAAGCAAGCCGCGCTGTCCAAAGAATACAAGGCGCAGGTGAAGCAACTGATCGAGATGAACCGCATCGTTCTGGCGAAAGGTGATATCGGTTTCAACTTCACCGACGGCAACCTGATCAAGAAAATCCTGGTGGATAAGGCGACGCAGACTCAGCTGATCAATGGCCGCCTCGCCATTGCCCGCTTGGTGGTCGAGAACCGGGAAGAGTGTGAATACGCGATTATCCCCGCGAGCGTCGCCGATAAAATCGCGCAGCGCGATGCGGCCAGCATTGTGCTGCACAGTGCGCTGAGTCAGGAAGAGCAGGATGAAGACGATCCGTACGCCGACTTTAAAGTGCCCGACGATTTGATGTGGTAAGCCGCGTTCAGAACGGCGCGGCGTGACGAGCGGCGATCCGCTCTCCGCTGATGGGGTGCACAAAGTCCAGCTCGCTGGCGTGCAGCATCAGCCGCGGCGTCTGTTCGGTACCCGGCAGCAGGCGCCCGCCGTACAGATCGCAGCCTAAAATAGGGTGGCCCAACTGCCGGCTGTGAATACGCAGCTGGTGGGTGCGCCCGGTCTCCGGGGTGAGCTGCACCCGCGTCAGCGGCAGCGGGATCCCGCCTTCCGTTTCACGATAAAAACGCTCGACGACCCGATAGCGGGAGCGGGCGGGCTTGCCGTGGAGGGCGCAAATCGACATCAGCGGGAACAGCGCCGGATCTTTGGCGATCGCCGCGTCTATGACCCCTTCGTTATTCGCCAGATGGCCGCAAAGCAGCGCGCTGTACACTTTGCTGACGGTGCGCTCGCTGAACTGCCGGCAGAGCGCGGCGTTGGCGGCCTTGTTGCGGGCCACCACCATCAACCCGGACGTGCCGAAATCCAGGCGGTGCACCAGGGCGCAGCCGGGGAAGATCTGTACCAGCCGGTGGTGTA
The DNA here is from genome assembly GCF_009905295.1 of Serratia sp. NGAS9. NCBI lineage: Bacteria > Pseudomonadati > Pseudomonadota > Gammaproteobacteria > Enterobacterales > Yersiniaceae > Serratia > Serratia sp. NGAS9. Next base: position 4,270,814 of record NZ_CP047605.1, on the reverse strand, counting down.
CCGAATCGAGATTCTGCGGATTCTTGCCCGAGAGGCTGAGCAGCCCGGCCGGTTTATTGATCAGCGCCAGATGATCGTCCTGATAGAGGATCTCTATTGGGTCATGGCATGGCGGGGCAATAAAGGTATCGGTGATCGTAGACATCGGGCGGCCGGCTGGTGGGTGGGGGCGGATGATAGCGAATTTCGCGTCGATGAGCGAATGCGGTTTTCGTTACACTGCGGCTCATGCCCGTTGGCACCCGATGCGGCAAAGCATCGGGTGCCACGGTTAAGTCCCCGGCGCTCTACTGCCCGTAGTAGGCGTTTTGGCCGTGTTTGCGCAGGTAGTGTTTGTCCAACAGCTCGCGTTGCATGCTGTGAATGCCCGGCGTCAGCTGGCGCGAGAAAATGCCCATGTAGGCGATCTCTTCTAGCACCACCGCATTATGCACCGCGTTGTGGGCGTCTTTGCCCCAGGCGAAGGGGCCGTGGGCATTGACCAGTACCGCCGGGATCGCGTTGGGATTGATATCGCGCCGGCGGAAGGTTTCGATAATCACGTTGCCGGTTTCCAGTTCGTAATCGTGCTCAATTTCATCCTGGGTCATCAGGCGAGTGCAGGGGATAGCGCCATAAAAATAGTCGGCGTGGGTGGTTCCCCAGGCGGGGATGTCCAGCCCGGCCTGCGCCCAGATGGTGGCGTGGCGCGAATGGGTGTGGACGATGCCGCCGATATCGGCAAATTCGCGGTACAGCGCCAGATGGGTGGCGGTGTCCGACGACGGTTTTTTTGCCCCCTCGACGGTGCGGCCGCTGGCCAGATCGACCACCACCATATCCTCCGCCGTCATATGCTCGTATTCAACGCCGGAAGGCTTGATCACCACCAGACCGCGTTCGCGATCCACCGCGCTGACGTTGCCCCAGGTAAAGGTCACCAGCTTATGGCGCGGCAGATCGAGATTGGCCTCCAGCACCTGTTGTTTTAACTGAGTCAGCATGTCATGCCCCCTTGTTGCATTTTCTGTTCGATCCAGCGGCGGGCCTGAACGATCTCGGCCACCGGCTCCTCGGCTTTTTCGGTCCACATCTCAATCAGGAATGCGCCGCGGTAATTGAGGCGCTGCAGCGTGCGAAACACCTCGACGAAGTCGACGCAGCCTTCGCCAAACGGCACGTCGCGGAATTGCCCCGGCGAAGTGGCGGTGACCGGGTAGGTGTCTTTCAGGTGAATGGCGGCGATGCGATCGATGCCCAGCTCCAGCTCGCGCGGCACGTCATTGCCCCAGGCGCTGAGGTTGCCGACGTCTGGATACACCGAGAACCACGGCGAGGCCAGCAGGGCGTCCCAGGCTTTCCATTTAGCGATCGAGTTCATAAAGGCGGTGTCCATAATTTCCACCGCCAGCATCACCTGGGCGGCGGCGGCACGGTCTACCGCCCACTGCATGCCTTCGCTAAAGCGCGCCAGCGTCCCCTCGTCCTGCTCTTCGTAATACACGTCGTAGCCGGCCAGCTGGATCGTCCGGATACCGACATCTTTGGCCAGCTGAATGGCCTGTTCCATCACGTCGAAGGCGCGCTGTCGCAGCGCCGGATCGTGGCTGCCAAACGGAAAGCGCCGGTGGCCGGAGAGGCACATCGACGGAATGCGGATGCCGGTTTCCAGCATGGCGTCCACCAGCGCCAGGCGCTGCGCCTTGCTCCAGCTCAGGCGCGCCAGACGTTCATCGCTTTCGTCCACCGACATTTCGACGAAGTCGAAGCCGCAGGCCTTGGCCAGAGCCAGGCGTTCGGGCCAGCTCAGGTGTTTCGGCAGCGCTTTCTCGTAAATTCCCAACGGGTGCTGACGCATATCATGATCTCCAGATGTCATCGATGGCGGTGCGGAACTGCCTGGCGGCGGCCGGCGGATCGCCGGCCTCGGCCAGCGCGCGGCCGGCGATAAAGGCGGTGACGGCGATTTCTTTAAACAGCGGCAGGTCGGCGGGCGTGATGCCGCCGGTCACCGACAGCTCGATGCCCAGATCGGACAGCGCCTTCATCCGATCCAGATCCTGCCGGCCCCAGGTTTGCCCGCTGGCCTGCGCGTCGCGGCCGCGGTGATAGATCGCCTGACGAATGCCGAGGCCGCGCCATTGCCGCGCGTCCTCCAATGTCCAGCGGCCGAACAGTTCGATCTGGATTTCACCGCCGTGACGCTCGGCGACCTCCCGCGCGCTGGCCATGGTGGCCAACGGCGCGGCGCAGATCACCGTCATCCAGTCCGCGCCCTGGCCGAAGGCCTGATCGGCCAGCGTCGCACCGGCGTCGGCCACCTTGAGATCGGCCACCAGCGTGTGCTGCGGACAGCGTTCACGCAGCGCGCTAACCGCCTGAATACCGGCGCTGATGCACAAAATGGTACCGGCCTCGATGATGTCCACATGGGGGCTGAGGGTCTCGGCGGTGCGCAGCGCCGTATCCAAACGGGTTTGATCGAGCGCCAGCTGCAGGCGCGGTTTCGTGCTCATGGGGCCTCCTTGTTGGCGGGCTGCAGATTTTGCAATGCAGCAATCAGCGCCTGATAACGTTGGTGTTTGTGGTCGTAAGCTTCGGCGGCGGCCGCATCAGGCAGCAGCCGCTCGATACGCGGCGCCAGCCGGTGCTGGGCGGCGGTGAAATCGTTGAAGACGCCGCTGCCGACCATGGCCGCCATCGCCGCGCCCAGACAGCCGGTTTCTTCCACCTGCGGCAGCTCAACCGGCAGGCCGCTGACGTCGGCGAACATTTGCATCCAGGGGCGGGATTTGGCGGGGCCGCCGGTCACGCGCAGCGCCTGCGCCTCAGGGAAACGCCGGCGCATACGGTTAAGGTGCGTCATGTGGCAGAACACCACGCCTTCGTAGATCGCCTGCACCAGGTGCTCGCGCTGGTGGAAGGCCTGCAGGCCGTAGAAGCTGGCGCTCAGCCCCAGGCCGGCGTTGGAGCCATACAGGAAAGGGGCGAACAGCAGATCGCCGGCGGCTTTCGGCAGGGCGGCGACCCAGCGGTTAAGCTGGTCGTAGTCCTGCAGCCCCCATTGGTGACAGAACCATTCCAGGTTGGCGGCGGAAGTGGGGCTGGCTTCGTGCACGATGTATTGGCCGTTTTCGGCGTGGCGGCCATAGACAAAGGGATGATCGAAACCCTCGATGATGGCGTCGGTGATGCCGCTGGTGACCGACCAGGTCCCCATCACCGCGTTGAGCCGGGTTTCGTCCTGCAGGCCGGCGCACAACGCGGTGGACACCACGTCGAACAACCCGCCGACCACCGGAGTGCCGGTTTGCAGGCCGGTGATGGCCGCGGCGTTTGCCTCGACGCGCCCGGCGATCTCGGCCGAACCGACGATCGTCGGCAGGGCGGGCATGATGTCGCCGATACCCAGCAGCTGCGCCAGCGCCGGGTCATAGCGTCCGCTGCGCATCTGATACAGGTTGGATTCGGAGATATTGGTTTCTTCGCAGGCCAGCTCGCCGGTCAGGCAATAGCGCAGGTAGTCGTGCGCCATCAGCACGCTGCCGATGCGGGCGTAACGTTCCGGCTGATGCCGCTTCAGCCAGCGCAGCAGCGAAACCGGGTGCCCGGTCCACAGCGTTTGGCGCGTTTGCGGATACAGCGCCTGCGGCACGCCCTGTCGTTGCCATTCCTGCACCAGCGCCAGCGCGCGCTGATCGGAAGAGAGCATGGCGTTGCCCAGCGGCTGCCCCTGCTTATCCAGCAGAAACGCCCCCTTACCCTGCGCCGAGATGCCGATGGCCTGGATGGCGCCGGCGGCGACGCCGCTGGCGGACAACACTTCACGGATCACGTCGGCGGCGGTGCGCCACAGCGATGCCATATCGCGCTCGGCCCAGCCGGGCTGCGGCGCGACGATCGCCAGATTGCGCCGCGCAACGCCGTGTTCATGGCCGCTGCGGTCGTATAATCCCGCCTTGATGAAGGTGCCGCCGCAGTCGAGCCCCAGCCAATATTCCATCATTCGCTCCTCGCGCTGTGGTCGCATTTATTGGGCAGCATCAACGCCAGCACGGAGGCGATCGCCAACGAGGCCGCCAGGCTGTAGACGCCGACATCCTTGTTGAACAGGCTGATCAGGACGCCGACCATATACGGGCCGCAAAAGCCGCCGAGGTTGCCCAGCGCATTGATCACGCCACGTGCGCCGCCGGCCACTTCGGCGTTGAACAATTTGGGCGGGATGGTCCAGAACACCCCGGCCGCCGCCTGAATAAATACGCCGCAGCCGACCAGCGCAGCGTAAGACCACCAGATGTGATCCTTCAGCAGCACCGACAGCGCCATGCAGGCGGCAAAGCAGGCCAGCGGCAGGGCGACGAAGACTTTGCGCTTACCGGTGCGATCGGAGAGGGTGGAGATGATCAGCATGCCGAAGATGGCGCCGATATAGGGCAAGATAGCCAGCAGACCCACTTGCTCCATATCGCCGTGGGTCAGCCCTTTCAAAATGGTCGGCAGCCACAGGGTGTAACCGTAGATACCGGTCTGGTAGAAGAAATTCACCAGGATCAGCTGCCACATGATCCGGTCGCCCAGCACTCGGCGCAGCGAGGCGTTGCGCACCGTTTTTCCTTTGATCAGCAGCTGTTCGTCGTGCAGGGTCTTCACCAGATACTCTTTCTCCGCCTGCGAGATCCATTTGGCTTCCTGCGGCCGGTTGCTGATGGTGAAGTACCACAGCGCCATGACTACCAGCGACAGAGCCCCCTCCACCAGAAACAGCATGCGCCAGTCCCAGGCGGTGATGATCCAACCCGACAGCGGGGCGGTGAGAATCCCGGCGATCGGCACGAACATGATGACGATGGCGTTGGCGCGGCCGCGCTCCTTATCCGGGAACCAGTTGCTGATCATGGTCAGCACCACCGGCAGCATGCCGCCTTCGGAAACGCCGAGGGCGAAGCGCAGGAACAGCAGCTGGTACTGGTTGGTGACCAGCCCGGTCAGCACCGAGATCACCGCCCAGGCCAACAGTGACCAGCCGATGAATTTCTTGCCGTTGCCGTATACCGCCAGCTTGCCGCCGGGCACCTGCAGAAACAGGTAACCGATAAAGAAGATGCCGCCGGCCAGCCCGGCCATCGAGGCGGTGATGCCGAGTTCGTCATCCATGCCGCCGGGCATGGCGAAGGCGATGTTGACCCGATCCATGTAAGAAATGATGCAGGTGATGAGGATCGGCGGCACGATCCTCAGCCAGCGGAGCTTGGGAATAGCCTGGCTTTGGCTGACGGAAACGGAGGCTGTATTCATAAGGACCTCTTTCGATGTTCACTTTTTTGTAGGGTCGGGCGTTATTGTTTTGCTTAATTTGGGCGCAAGGGCGCCCGCACAGGCCTCATGGACCGGTGTTGTTATCGTTACGGGTGCTGCGTCTATCGGGCGCTAAACGACGCCAGCGGTATCTTCACCACCACCTTGCGTATCGCGCAGGGGCGTTGGTTAATGCAGGCCGGGCGATGCACGTCCTGCGGAAAAAATACCGCGAAATTGCCGGGGCGCATCGTGAGCCAGGATTCGTCGGCCACGTCCTGATAAAACAGGATGTCGCGCTGCGCCAGCAGCTCCTGATGAATGACGTTGTCGCCGTTGTCCGCCGCTACGCCGATAAGCTCGGTACCGCTGACCAGAAACTGCACGTCGACGTTTTGCCGGTGGACTTCCGGGCGTAGCGCATCCGGTGGTTGGGTATGCAGATCCAGCACTTGCACCACGTAGCCGGTGGCGGGATCTTCATAGCGCCCTGCGGGCAAGACGCTGAAATCGGTGCGCTGCAAATAGGCGACGGCGTTGGCGACCGGCGTCGGGTACTGCTCGGGCGCGGTGTTGGCGATGTGGCCGAATATCATGATGATCCTCCCGTTACAGCGCCTGAATGCGCGCCCAGACTCGTTCGTCAACCGGAATGCCGTCGCGCAGGTTTTCTTCCAGAATGCGCGGGAACTTGTGGCCCGGCAGGCGAATGGCGACGTCGGGGTTGTCCCGTTCGGCGCTGGTGACGTAATCCATGATGCGCTGCAGTTTTTGATCGCGGCTGTCGCCGTCGATCAACCGGTCTATCTCAATTGCGATGAACACCTGCGAGACGCCGTATTCGTCGCGGTGATCTTCCGTCACTTCCGCCACCGAGGCGCCGCCGGACAGCAGGGTGGCGATCATGTCCAGCACGATCGACAGCGCCGATCCTTTCCAATACCCCATTGGCAAAATGCGCCGGTTCTCTTCGATGGTGGCCGGATCGCGGGTCAGGCGGCCGTCGTTGTCGAAGCCGCCGTCCACCGGCAGGGTTTTGCCCGCCAGCCGGTTCAGCTCCAGCGCGCCGTAGGAAAACATCGACATCGACATGTCCACCATGGTGATCGGGTTGCCGGGCACGGCGACGATCAGCGGGTTGGTGCCGATACGGCACGTTTTGGCGCCCCACGGCGGCATCACGGCGATCGAGTTGGTCCAGCAAATGCCGATATAGCCTTTCTCCGCCGCCTGCCAGCCGTAGCCGCCGCCGCGCATCCAGTGGTTGGCGTTGCGCAGCGCCACCAGGCCGATGCCATGATCGTCGGCTAGCTGCATGGCGCGATCCATCATGCGGCGGGCGGTAAGGTTGCCGATTCCCTGGTGCGCATCCCATTGCTCGATCGCCCCCAGCGACAACAGTTTGCTGGGTTCGGCGTCCGGCACGATATCGCCGGCGTCCAACTGCTGAATAAAGCGTGGAAAGCGGTTAACGCCGTGGGAATAAACGCCGCTGGCGGTGGTGTCGGCGAACATGCCGGCGCAGTCGTCGGCGAGATGTTCCGCCACGCCGCGCGCCAGCAGCACGCGTTTGAATTGCTGTTTTAACTCGCTGTAACTCACTCTCATGCCGGTTCTCCGCCTGTGCGAATCGTCTGTTTTTGGTTCGCTAAATTTCAATATGCGAAATTGCATTTCAAATAAATGCTATCCCGGTGATTCAGGGAAGTCAAAGCAAGGGGGAGTAAAATTATTCATGAAAAACATGATGTTAAAATTGAGTGGTGATTTTGTGATCGTCGCCACGTTTTGGTGGAGATGGCGTGCTTCAGACGTGACAAAGCAGGGCGGATCGAAACCCACCCTGCGTCTTGCGAGACCCCGGCTAACCGCGGGTGTTCAGCACCATGCGGTAGAGCGAGGTGGTGGCGGTGATATAGAGCTCATCGCCGTTCGGGCCGCCGAAGGTACAATTGGAGACGCGTTCCGGCACGCTGATTTTGTCGATCTGTCGCCCCTCTGGATCAAAGACCAGCACGCCGTCGGCGCAGCTGCAAAACAGATTGCCGGCCCGATCGACGCAGAAGCCGTCCGGGAACCCGGGTTCCACGGTTGCAAAACGGCGGCCGGCTTCCAGCTCGCGACCGTTGACCGCATAGACGCGCAGCTCGCGGCGGCCCAGCGTCGGAAAATCCACGATCGACATGTCTGCAACGTACAGCCATTTTTCATCCGGTGAAAACGCCAGGCCGTTCGGGCGCTGCAGGTCGCAGGCGGCGATGGTCAGCGAACCGTCGCGCGGATCGAAGCTGTAGAGATAGCAGCCGATTACCTGGCTTTCTGATTTGTAACCCTCTTCGTCGCCGATGATGCCGTAGGGCGGATCGGTGAACCACAGGGTGCCGTCGGAACACACCGCCACGTCGTTCGGCGAGTTAAAGCGCTTGCCGTCGACGCGGTCGATCAACAGGCGCACTTCGCCATCGCTTTCGGTGCGGCTGATGCCGCGCCGCCCGTGTTCACAGCTGACCACACGCCCCTCGCCGTCGCGCGCATTGCCGTTGGCGTAGTGCGACGGCGAGCGGTATAGGCTTAGCTCACCCCGGCGCGACCAGCGGAACATGCGATTGCCTTTCACGTCGCTGAACACCACCGCATCCTCTTGCGGCAGCCAGACCGGCCCTTCGGCCCAAATCGCCGGTGAGCACAAGCGCTCGAGCTGAGCGTGCGTGCGCAATGAATGCCGAATGCCGCCGTTCACTTCACGCCCCAGATCGCTTTGTAATGGCCCTGGTAATCGTTTTGCGGGTCATACAGGTTATTGGCGCCGCCGTCGGCGGCGATATTGTCGCGGGTGACCAGATGCGCCGGGGTCACGTAGCCGGAAGGCGGCTGCTTGGCGAAGGCGCGGTTGAATTCGTCCAGCAGCTGCCAACCGTGCAGTTTCAAGGGCTCCGGCACCGTCGCCGACTGGCTGTCGCCCGAGCGGATACGCTGGTAAGCGGAGATTGAACCGTCGCCGGCCGACACGTTGTAAGGCGCGTTCTTGCCGCCTTTGCCGGCGGTTTTCAGCGCCGGCGCCATAAAGTCGAAATACAGATCGTTGATTGCCAGCGCATATTGGAATTTGTCGCCGTACTTCTGCAGCAGGCTGAAGGTCATCGCCGGCATGCGGTTGGCGGTATCTGCCAGCGGCGTGTCGATGAATTCCAGCAGCGTACAGCCGCTGCATTTGGCGATCTCTTCTTTCATGACGTTGGCCTTGTCCAAGGCGATTTGGTACAGCGAGTCGGTGAAGATCAACACGCTCGCCTTGCCGCCGGACTGCACCACCGCGTATTGCGCGGCGATGCGCGCCACTTCGTTGGAATCCGACGTGACGTTATAGAACACATTGTATTTGGCGATGGGGCCCGGTTCCGGCACCGCATGCCAGGCGGTCAGCACGATGCCCTGCTGTACGGCCTTTTTCAGCGGGATCTTGGCGACGTTAGGGTTCCAGCCGCCGATCACGATGCCGTCTGGTTTCTGGGCGATGGCCTGATTGAGCGATGCCAGCTGATCTTTCACCGAGCCGCCGCCGTCGAGCGTTTCCAGCTTCCAGCCGGCGGCTTTCGCCGCTTCGCTCAACCCCTGTTGCACCCCTTGCACGCCGCCGTTCTTCATGTCGGAGGCGATAAAAATGATCTTCTTGTTGGCCTGCAGCTGCGGGCCGCTGGTGGGGCCGTCCCACTGGGTGGCGCTGGCGGTAGCCTTCGCCACGGCGGCGGTGGCCTGATCGAGATAGGCGTCGGCCCAGACCGGCGATGCGGCGAGCAAGAATGTGGTGAACCCCGGTAACAGCCAAATGCGTTTCATGGTGTGCTCCTGGTTTAAGGGTGGGTCGCTGTCTGATTGTTGTTGTCAGCCGGCGTCGCCTGGCTGCGTTGTACCGCTTTCTGATTGAGCAGCCGACGGCGTTGGGCATAGCCGGCCAGAGTGATCGACAGCAACAGCGTCGCGCCGTTGAACAGCGGCTCGACCCAGAATTCGCCGCCGAACTGCTGGATGCCGGCGATGCCGATAGCCAGAATGGCGATGCCGACCACGGTGCCCCAGACGTTGACGCGCCCTGGGCGAATGGTGGTGCTGCCGAGGAAGGCGCCGACCAGCGCTGGCAGCAGATAGTCCATGCCGACGCTGGCCTGGCCGACGCCCTGTTCGGCGGCGATCAACACACCGCTGAAACCGGTGAGCACGCTGGAGGCGATGAAGGCGCCGATGGTAAAGCGGTTGACCGAAATGCCGTTCAGGCGCGCGGCCGCCGGGTTGCCGCCCACCGCATACATGCAGCGGCCGAGCGGGGTGTGTTCGGTGATGAGCCACAGCACCACCGCGACGATCAGCACGTAAAATGCCACGATCGGAATGCCGGCGATCTCGGTGTGGTGCAGCGCGATGAAGGCATCCGGCAAGTCGCCGACGATCTGCCGCCCGCCGGAGTGCCACAGGGCAATGGCGTACAGTACGGTGCCGGAGCCGAGGGTGGCGACGAAGCTGTCGATATCGGCCAGCGCCACCAGAATGCCGTTCAGCAACCCGTACAGCGCCGAGATCGCCAGCACCGTCAGCACCGCCATCTGCCAGGAGAAGCCGTATTCCACCTGCAGCGTGATCGCCAGAATGTGCCACAGCACAATGCCGAAACCGACGTTAAGATCGATCTTGCCCACGATCATCGGGATGGTCGCCGCCAGCGCCAACAGGGCGATTTTGGCCTTGCTCGACAAGATAGCCTGAAGCGTCAGCATTGATGCGAAGGAGGGGGTGAGCAGTGAGAACAGCACGACCAGCGCGATGCACAGCAGCAGCAGGCCATAGCGGGTGAGAACCTGCATCAGCCACGGGCCGGCGCCGTCCTGCGCCAGGCTGACGCGCTGCTCCAGTGCGGTTGATTTAACGGATGTTTTAGACATGGCCTACCTCGGATTCTGACGTGATTGCGACGTTTTCCCCGGTGCTGGCAGAGGCCAGCTCCAATAAATTGGCGAATGACACCTGCTGATTTTTCAGCTCGCCGACCACTTTCCCGCGGTTGAATACCAGTGCGCGGTTGCAAATATGGGCGATCTCCTCGAAATCGTTGGAGATAACCAGCACTGCCACGCCTTCCGCCAGGGATTTATTCAGCAGATGGTAGATTTCCGCGCGCGCGCCGACGTCCACGCCGGCGGTGGGATCTTCCAGGATCAGCAGCGGCGCCCCCAGATGCATCCAGCGCGCCATCACCACCTTTTGCTGGTTGCCGCCGGATAGCGCGCTGATATCGATATTGACGTCCTTGGGGCGTACGTCGAACAGCTGCACCTTCCACCAACTGGCGCCGATCTCCGCTCGCCGCCCGTAGCGGGAGAGCAGCCGGTGGCCGCTGGCGCAGGGGTTGATAAACAGATTTTCACGCACGCTCATCGACATCACCAGGCTTTCGCCGGTGCGATCGCCCGCCACCAGCGAAACGCCGCAGGCCATCGCCTGCTGCGGGGTGCTCGCCTGATAGGGCCGATCGCGAAATCGAATCGCGCCGCCGTCGGCCTGGCGCAACCCGAACAGCAGCCGGCCAATCTCTTCTTGCCCGGCCCCGCGCAGGCCGGCCAGCGCCAGCATCTCGCCCGGCTGCAAGTCGAAGCTCACCGGGCCGATGTCGCCCACCGTGACGCTATCGAGCTGCAGCACCGGCGGACGATGTTCCGGCAGCGGTTCGCGCTGATCGTCCGCCATCGCTTCGCCGACGATGGTTTGCACCAGATCGCGCAGCGAGTAGTCGGCGGTGCGACCGCCGGCGACATAGCGCCCGTCGCGCATCACGCAGATCCGATCGGCGATTTCGATCACTTCGTCCAGACGGTGGGTGACATAAATCATGCCGACCTTTTTGGCGCGCAGCCGGTTGATCACGGCGAACAGATGACGCACGTCGTTGGCGGGCAGGGAGGCGGTCGGTTCATCCAGCACCAGCAGCTCGGCGTTGACCGCCACCGCGCGAGCGATCGCCAGCAGCGATTTTTCGGTGCGCGACAGTTCGAAGACGCGCGCATCGGGATCGAGCGCGATGCCGACGTCTTGCAGCGCCTGCGCCGCCCGGCGGCGAATGGCGCGCCAGTCGATCAGCCCAAAGCGGCGGGGAAACCCCATCACCAGCGCCATGTTCTCCGCCACCGTCATCCATTCGATCAGGCCGAGATCCTGATGAATAAAGGCGATCGGCTGGCGGCTGGTGCTTTTTATCGCGGCGGCGGAGGCGATGCTTGCGCCCTGAAAGCGAATATCGCCGCCGTCGCGCGGGTAGACGCCCGCCAGCACTTTGATCAGCGTCGATTTGCCGGCGCCATTTTCGCCCAGCAACGCCAGAACTTCGCCCGGCATCACCTGCAGGCTGACGTCGTTGACCGCCACGTTGCCGCCAAATCGTTTGACGATGTGGCTGAGGGTAAGGATGGGTTGTGCCGCATTATCCATAGTCATGTGATGCGCCCCTGGTGTCGTGCCCGTGCGAAGATGTCGGGCAAATTAGCCAAACTGCTGGTGAGTATCTGGTCTTTAAATTTCAATATGCGAAATTCAATTTCAAAAATAATATGACGTTCGTTGCGCTAAATCAAAGGCGGTGAGGTTTTAATTATTGTTATTAAACAATGAGTTATTTTTTACTTTGCGGAAGTGTGACCGATGGCTCACTTCAACACGGGGGAAATATTGCGGATTTTTATCCCGCTGCGGACAATGAAACGGCGTTCCGTCTTCACCTGATGCGGGCCTTGGGGTAACATGCCCGGCAAAGAGCCTGCTGACTTTGCCGCAGCGCCGGTTGGCGGTTCGACACTGGAGAGATTTTCGCTATGAGCCTGAAAGCCGTCGACGAGAAAGATGACAAGAAAGACAAACCGCTGGGCAGCCAAAGCCTGTTCCGCGGTTTGCAGTTGATTGAGATCCTGAGTAATTTCCCCAACGGATGTCCGCTGGCGCATTTGTCCGAGCTGGCCGGCATGAACAAGAGCACGGTGCACCGCCTGCTGCAGGGGTTGCACACCAGCGGCTATGTGACCCAGGCGCCGTCGCCGGGCAGCTACCGCCTGACCACCAAGTTCATTTCCATCGGCCAGAAGGCGCTGTCGTCACTCAACATCATTCACGTGGCCGCGCCGCATTTGGAACAGCTGAATCTGGAAGTGGGCGAGACGGTCAACTTCTCCAGCCGCGAAGACGACCACGTCATCCTGATCTACAAGCTGGAGCCGACCACCGGCATGATGCGCACCCGCGCCTATATCGGCCAGCATATGCCGCTGTACTGTTCGGCGATGGGTAAAATCTTCATGGCTTACGGCAATGATGATTACCCGGCTCACTACTGGCAGACTCACCAGCAAGAGATTCAGACGCTGACGCGCAATACCATTACCGAGCTGCCGAAGATGTATGAGGAACTGGCCGATATTCGCCAGCGCGGCATGGCGATGGATCGCGAGGAAAACGAGCTGGGGGTCTCCTGCGTGGCGGCACCGGTGTTCGATATTCAACAGCGCGTGCCTTATGCGGTGTCGGTTTCTCTGCCGACCGCCAAGCTGCAGCAGATCGGCGTCAAAAGCTTGATTAAACCGGTGCTGGCCACCGCGCAACGCATCTCTCAGGAGCTGGGGTTCGTCACGCCGATTTAAGTATTAGCATCTCTGATACTGGATTAGAAACATCAATTTCACCTAATGATCGCTTCCTCGTATGATGCGCGTGTTGACCGACACGCGCCCTCGTCCGGCGCCTTTTATCATTCGAGGAATCCCCATGTTAGCCGTCTTCCTGCAGGGCTTTGCCCTGAGCGCCGCCATGATCCTGCCGCTGGGCCCGCAGAACGTATTCGTGATGAACCAGGGCATTCGCCGCCAGTATCATTTGATGATTGCCTCGTTGTGCGCGTTGAGCGATATCGTGCTGATCTGCGCCGGGATTTTCGGCGGCAGCGCATTGCTGACCCGCTCGCCGTTGCTGCTGGCGCTGGTCACCTGGGGCGGGGTGGCGTTTCTGCTGTGGTACGGCTGGGGCGCGTTCCGTTCCGCCTTCAGCCCGCAACCTGCGCAGGCCGCGGCGCAGGAGCTGGCGCAGAGCCGCTGGCGCCTCGTGGTCACCATGCTGGCGGTCACCTGGCTGAACCCCCACGTCTATCTGGATACCTTTGTGGTGCTCGGCAGCCTGGGCGGGCAGCTGACGGCGGACGTGCGTTCCTGGTTCGCGCTTGGCGCGGTCAGCGCGTCGGCGGTGTGGTTCTTCGGGTTGGCGCTGCTGGCCTCCTGGCTGGCGCCGTGGCTGAACACGCAGCGGGCGCAGCGCATCATCAACGCGCTGGTCGGGCTGGTGATGTGGGGCATCGCGCTGCAGCTGGCCTGGCAGGGGGCAAATTTATAAGAATTTGTCACTAATCCGAATTCAAAACGCCGCGCGATATGCTACGTTTGATGCCAGGAAACCGGCGGTTCTCACAGGGAAAAGCCGGCGATCAGAGACAGCCTGTCATTAAGGAGACACTGTGAAGCTAAAAGCATTGGCTATGGCCGCAATGGTCGGATTAGGGACGTTACCGATGGCGCTGCAGGCGGCTGAAGTGCCTGAAGGGCCGCACGTCGTCACCTCCGGCACCGCCAGCGTGGACGCCACGCCGGATATCGCCACCCTGGCGATCGAAGTGAGCGTCTCCTCCAAAGACGCCGCCCAGGCGAAGAAGCAGGTAGACGAGCGCGTGGCGCAGTACTTTGATTTCCTGCAGAAAAACAACATCGAGAAGAAAGACATCAGCGCCGCCAACCTGCGCACCCAGCCGGAATACGATTACCTGAAAACCGGCGAGTCGGTGTTGAAGGGCTACCGGGCGGTGCGCCAGGTGCAGGTGACTCTGCGTCAGCTGGACAAGCTGAACGAGCTGCTGGACGGCGCGCTGAAATCCGGCCTGAACGAGATCCGCGCGGTGGAGCTGGGCGTCGCCAAGCCGGACGTGTATCGCGAGCAGGCGCGGCAAAAAGCGATCGAGAACGCGACTCAGCAGGCCGAATCCCTGGCCAAAGGCTTCCACGCCAAGCTGGGACCGGTGTACAGCATTCGCTACCGGGTCGCCAACTACCAGCCGATGCCGGTGGCGCGGATGTATAAGGCGGCCGGTGCGGCGGCGGAAAGCGACGCGGCGCAAACCTATGAACAGCAAAGCATTCACTTCGACGATCAGGTGGACGTGGTGTTCGAGCTGCAGCGTAACGCCGCGCAGTAAGGTTATCGTATTGAAGAAAAGGTTCGCTGCGGCGAACCTTTTTTCGTTTTAATCCTGACGCAGCACCAGATGACCGTGTTCCAGCAGCGCGTCGGTCACTTTGCGCATCATGCGGCTTTCCGGCGCGAAACGGTGCCAGTACAGCATGCGGCGCTGGTATAGCCCGGGCGTCAGATCGATCAGTTCACTGGATGCCAGCTCCTTTTCGATCTGCAGATGCGGGATCATACAGCAGGTGGTGCCCTGACGCGCCAGCTGCACGAAGGCTTCCGATGAGTTCACGATGTGGCAGGGCACGCTGCCCGGCGACAGATCGAAGTTCTGCTGCAGGAATGCCTGATGCATGTCGTCGAGATGATCGAAGGCCACCGCCGGCGCTTTCAGCAGCGCGGAGCGGGTGACGCCGTTCGGGAAATAGCGCTCGGCGAAGCCGCGGGAGGCCACGAACAGGTAGTCCAGCGCCCCCAGCCGATCCACCAGGCAGCTCGGCAGCGGCTGCGGCTGAATACTCACCGCGCCCACCACCTCACCGCGGCGCAGCCGCTCCTGGGTGCGGGTTTCATCTTCCACCTGCAGATTCAGGCGAATGGGGGAGTCCGCCAGCACCGGCTTCAGCGCCGGCAGCAGCCAGGTTGCCAGACTGTCGGCGTTGACCGCCAGCGACAGCAGCAGCGGCGTATCGACGCCGGTGTCATTGCCGAGCCACTCTTCTTCCAGCAGCTCCACCTGATGCAGCAGCGCCAGCAGCTTTTGCCCTTGTTCGGTTGGGCGCGGCGGCACGGTACGAACCAGCAGCGGTTGGCCGAACAGGTTTTCCAGCTGTTTGATGCGTTGGGATACCGCCGATTGCGTGATACAGAGTTTTTGCGCGGCGCGCTCGAAGCCGCGCTCACGGATCACCGCGTCCAGCGCTTGCAGCGTACGATAGTCTGGGCGTTTCATCGGAAAGATATCCCTTAAATTAGAATGATACCGGCACTATGCCACATTTTGCGTGCGGCGCAGGTGGAAAAATCACGCCCCCAGCTCGCCGCCAAGCGGGTAAAAATGCGGGCTGCGGTAAATAAGTGTGATCCTGCCGGCGTGAAAAATAGCGTTTTACCCTATAATACGCACACGTTTTCGTACAGAGGCAAGGGACATATTATGACGCAGGATGAACTGAAAAAAGCGGTGGGCTGGGCGGCGCTGGAATACGTGACGCCGGGCACCATCGTCGGGGTCGGCACCGGTTCTACCGCCGCCCACTTTATTGACGCGCTGGGCTCCATCAAGCACCAGATCGAAGGCGCGGTGTCCAGCTCAGACGCCTCCACCGCCAAGTTGAAAAGCCTCGGCATCCACGTGTTCGACAGCAACGAAGTGGACTCGCTCGATATCTACGTGGACGGCGCGGACGAAATCAACGGCCATATGCAGATGATCAAGGGCGGCGGCGCTGCGCTGACGCGCGAGAAGATCATCGCCGCCATCGCCAAGAAATTTATCTGCATTGTCGACGCCAGCAAGCAGGTGGACGTGCTGGGCAAGTTCCCGCTGCCGGTGGAAGTGATCCCGATGGCTCGCTCTTACGTGGCGCGCGAGCTGGTGAAACTCGGCGGCCTGCCGGAGTATCGCCAGAACGTGGTGACCGACAACGGCAACGTGATCCTCGATGTGCATAACCTGAGCATCACCGACGCCATCGCGCTGGAGAACAAGATCAACGGCATCGCCGGCGTGGTGACCGTGGGGCTGTTCGCCAACCGCGGCGCGGACGTGGCGCTGGTCGGCACCCCGGAAGGCGTGAAAGTAGTCAAATAAGCCTCTGCCGTCTGTGGCCCGGTAGTGCCGGGCCGCATAATTCTTCGGTTAAAATATCTTTTCTGAAAAACGGCAAATTTGGTGACTTATGTCACATTGTGAAAGCTGACTCCCCAAAGCTTCTGCTGAAAACTTTCCCTATGGCATTTTCTGCCGTAAACCGCCATCAACGCTGCGCCTTGTCCTGCCGGGCAGGCAATCGTTTGTATTGCCGCCCGCGTTATTTTTGTTATGTTGGATGGGAGCTGTGTCGTCACAGCCGCTTCTGAAGTCTGAACATAGGGTCGGGTAAATGGCAAAAGTATCATTGGAGAAAGACAGGATTAAATTCCTGTTGGTGGAAGGGGTTCATCAGAGCACGGTCGATAATTTACGTGCCGCCGGTTATACCAACATCGAATACCACAAGGGTGCGTTAGACACCGAATCGCTGAAGGCATCCATCCGCGATGCACACTTCGTCGGCATCCGATCGCGTACGCATCTGACCGAAGAGGTGTTCGCCGCCGCAGAAAAACTGGTGGCGGTGGGCTGCTTCTGCATCGGCACCAACCAGGTTGATCTGAAAGCGGCGACCAAACGCGGTATTCCGGTCTTCAACGCCCCCTTCTCCAATACCCGATCCGTGGCCGAAATGGTGCTGGGCGAGCTGCTGTTGATGCTGCGCGGCATTCCGGCCGCCAACGCCAAGGCGCACCGCGGCGTGTGGCACAAATTGGCCGTGGGCTCTTATGAGGCGCGCGGCAAAAAGCTGGGCATCATCGGCTACGGCCATATCGGCACCCAGCTGGGCATTCTGGCCGAAGGGCTGGGCATGAAGGTGTTCTTCTACGATATCGAGAACAAACTGCCGTTAGGCAACGCGCAGCAGGTGCGTCATCTGTCCGATCTGCTCAATATGAGCGACGTGGTGACGCTGCACGTGCCGGAAACGCTGGCCACCAAGAACATGATGGGGGCGGAAGAGCTGGCGCTGATGAAGCCGGGCGCGATTCTGATCAACGCCTCGCGCGGCACCGTGGTGGATATTCCCGCGCTGTGCGACGCGCTGGCCAGCAATCACCTGGCAGGCGCGGCGATCGACGTCTTCCCGGAAGAGCCGGCGACCAACAGCGATCCGTTCAACTCGCCGCTGTGCGAGTTCGATAACGTGCTGCTGACGCCGCACATCGGCGGTTCCACGCAGGAAGCGCAGGAGAACATCGGCGACGAAGTGGCCGGCAAGCTGGCGAAATACTCCGACAACGGTTCGACTCTGTCCGCCGTCAACTTCCCGGAAGTGTCGCTGCCGGCGCATGGTCCGAACGCCAGCCGCCTGCTGCACATCCACGAAAACCGTCCGGGCGTGCTGACGCAGATTAACCAGATCTTCGCCGAAGAGGGGGTTAACATCGCCGCGCAGTATCTGCAAACCGGGCCGGAAATCGGCTACGTGGTGATCGACATCGAAGCGGAAACCGCGCGCGCCGACGCCGCGCTGCAGCGTATGAAGGCCATCGACGGCACCATTCGCGCCCGTCTGCTGTTCTGATTCGGCGGCTCGCCGCAACGAAAAAGGCCGGAGCGATCCGGCCTTCTCTATTTGGGCTCGTGCCACGCCCAGCTGCAGAGCGGGGTGAGGATTTCCGGCAACGGGATATCCCAGTGCTCGGTCGGCAGGTGCTCCACCTGCTGGCAATCATGGGCCAGGCCGATGGGATAGGGGCCGCCGCTGCGCCAGTTTTGCAGGGTGCGATCGTAAAAACCGCCGCCCATGCCCAGACGCTGTCCGGTATGATCGAATGCCACCAGCGGTGTCAGCACCACCTCCAGTTCGCCCAGCGGTAACACCTGGCGCACATCGAGCCGCGGCTCGAGAATATTGAAGCGGTTGCGCACCAGCGGTGTTTCCGGCGCATAGCGCAGAAACAGCAGGTGTCCTGAACTGAACGGATGCAGCACCGGCAGGTAAACCTGTTTGCCGAGCGTCCACAGTTGCTCGATCAGCGGCCCGGTGTCGAGTTCGCCGTCAAACGACAAAAATACCGCGATGTTGTGCGCGGCCTGAATACGTGTGTGCGCGGCGAGGCGTTCGGTTATCTTGTCTGCGGCAAAGCGTTGCTGGCCCGGCGTAAGCTCACGCCGACGTTGGCGAATGAGTTGACGAATGGCTTGGCGCTGCTGCGCGAATTGGGGTTGAAAAGACATCGTATCAGGCTTGCTCAGTGTGGCGTTCAGCACACATAAACCGCTGAGAAGGGGAATCTCCGAGATGCCGTCGCAGGCTGTAACCCTTGAACCCATGGTTCAAGGTGAACGTGCCGTCGCAATCTTAAGGCTTCTCGGCGCACCGAGCGTGCTCACCGATCGCGGAGCAACACATTCTGTTTGTACTAAATATCGGCTCAGGGGACTGGCCCGCTGGCGAACATCTCAGAGAAATTTTGTACTCGTTGCTGAAACTTTGATTTCAACAACTTAAGTTATTCGAATTGTGCATCCTGACGTTCAGAGATGCGACCTTGTTCAAGCAGCGCTTGTTCAATGGTCTGCTGCAGCATCCGTATGCGTTGTTCCATATTGGACGCATAGTCACGGGTTTTCAACCGTTCTTGAGCAAGTTCGTGACAGACGTTCAATGCCGCGATGAAAACCAGTTGCTCAGTATTGGAGACTCTAGTGCGAACTTTAAGATCTTGCAACCGTTGGTTAAGATCGTCCGCCGCCATATTCAACGCATCTTGTTGTTCTGGCGGGCAATTGACTCTTAACGAGCGGCCAAAAATTTGAATATCTACCGGTTGTGCAGACATGCCACCTTCCTGCCTAAATTTCGCGCCAGCCTTGTCCGCCCTGGCCGGGCCGTCAAAGCGGGCGCCACTATATATACCTCGGTACCAAGATACAACCCCTTTTTCAGTACCTGGTTGTAATCTACTGTGGCGCACATTGCCAGTCAAAAAAGGGTTTCAAAATGCGTATTTACCGCACTTTCGTCACCCGCCGGCGCAGTGTGAAACCTGCCACATCGCGATTATAACTAGCCACTGAGGTGTCGCGCTTATCTGGTATAGCGACGGACCTTGGTGGTAGCATAACACGAACTTATCCTGCCAACGATGACGAATGCGCATGTCTATACAGAATACATTTCCAAGTTACCAATCTTTGACCGTGGCCCTCAACCAGCAGTCGGTGGCGCTGACCGCGGCAGAAATGCACGGCCTGATCAGCGGCCTGCTGTGCGGCGGCAGCCGTGACGCCGGCTGGCAGGCGCTGGTGCACGATCTGACCAACGAAGGCGTCGCCTTCCCGCAGGCGCTTAGCCAACCGCTGCAGCAGCTGTATGAAGTGACGCGTGACACGCTGGAAGATGACGAATTCCTGTTCCAACTGATGCTGCCTGAAGGGGAGATCGTTAGCGTGTTCGATCGCGCCGACGCGCTGGGCGGTTGGGTCAACCACTTCCTGCTCGGGCTGGGCATGATGCAGCCGAAGCTGGCTCAGGTGAAAGACGAGGTCGGTGAAGCGATCGACGATCTGCGCAACATCGCGCAGCTGGGCTACGACGAAGACGAAGATCAGGAAGAATTGGAACAGTCGTTGGAAGAAGTGGCGGAGTATGTGCGGGTTGCCGCCATCATGTGCCACGGCGAATTCACCCGTCACAAGCCCACGGCGCCGGAAAACATCAAACCGACGTTGCACTAAACGTTCTATCGCCCCTCCGCCGGCGGTGCGGATGGCATGATTTCAGGAGAAGGTAATGACTCAGCAGGAATTCAACAACCGCCGCCAGGCGCTGTTGGCGAAAATGGCGCCGGCCAGCGCGGCGGTTATTTTCTCTGCGCCGGAAACGACGCGCAGTGCAGATTCAGACTATCCCTATCGGCAGAACAGCGACTTTTGGTACCTGACCGGCTTCAATGAGCCGGAAGCGGTGCTGGTGCTGATTAAAAGCGACGAAACGCACAACCACAGCGTGTTGTTCAACCGGGTGCGCGATCTGACGGCGGAAATCTGGTTTGGCCGCCGCCTGGGGCAAGACGCCGCGCCGGCGAAGCTGGGCGTGGATCGCGCGCTGCCGTTCGATGAAATCAATGACCAGCTGCACCTGCTGCTCAACGGCCTGGACGTGGTCTACCACGCGCAGGGCGAATACGCCTATGCCGATCAGATCCTGTTCGGCGCGCTGGACAAGCTGCGCAAGGGGTTCCGCCAGAGCCTGCAGGCGCCGGCCACCGTTACCGACTGGCGGCCGTGGCTGCATGACATGCGGCTGTTCAAGTCGCCGGAAGAGCTGGCGGTGATGCGCCGCGCCGGTGAGATCAGCGCGTTGGCGCATACCCGCGCGATGGAAAAATGCCGCCCGGGCATGTTCGAATACCAGCTGGAAGCGGAAATTCATCATGAATTCACCCGCCTCGGCGCCCGTTACCCGTCTTACAACACCATCGTCGGCAGCGGCGAAAACGGCTGTATCCTGCACTACACCGAGAACGAGAGCCAGATGCGCGACGGCGATCTGGTGCTGATCGACGCCGGCTGCGAGTACCAGGGGTACGCCGGCGACATCACCCGCACCTTCCCGGTCAACGGCAAGTTCAGCCGGCCGCAGCGCGCGGTGTACGACATTGTGCTGGCGTCGCTGCAGCGCGCTTTGGAACTGTTCAAACCCGGCACCAGCATTCGCGAAGTCAATGACGAAGTGGTGCGCATCATGGTGGTCGGGCTGGTGGAGCTGGGCGTATTGAAAGGTGAAGTCGACTCGCTGATCGCCGAGCAGGCGCACCGTCAGTTCTTCATGCACGGGCTGAGCCACTGGCTGGGTCTCGATGTGCACGACGTTGGCCACTACGGCACGCCGAGCCGCGATCGGCTGCTGGAGCCGGGCATGGTGCTGACCGTGGAGCCGGGGCTGTACATCGCGCCGGATGCGGACGTGCCGGCGGAGTACCGCGGCATCGGCATCCGCATCGAGGACGATATCGTGATCACCGCCGACGGCAATGAAAACCTGACCGCCACCGTGGTGAAAGACGCCGATGCCATCGAGGCCTTGATGGCGGCGGCAAGGTCGTAGCATGAGCGTTATTATCGTTGGCGGCGGTATGGCGGGCGCGACGTTGGCGCTGGCCATTTCGTCGCTCACTCAGGGAAGAATGGCGGTGGATCTGGTCGAGGCGACCCGGCCGGATGACCGCAGCCACCCAGGTTTTGACGCCCGCGCCATCGCATTGGCGCAGGGTACCTGCCAACAGCTGGCGCGCATCGGCGTTTGGCCGGCGCTGCGCGATTGCGCTACGCCGATCACTCAGGTGCACGTCAGCGATCGCGGGCACGCCGGCTTCGTGAATCTGCAGGCGCAAGATTATCAGGTCGATGCGCTCGGCCAGGTGATCGAACTGCACGACGCCGGGCAGCGGCTGTTCGCGCTGCTGGCCAAGGCGCCGGGTGTCACGCTGCACTGCCCGGCGCGGGTGGTGGACGTGATCCGCACCGCAGAGCGGGCGGAAGTGCTGCTGGACAACGGCCAGCGTCTGCGCGGGCAGCTGCTGGTGGCGGCCGACGGTTCGCGCTCTGCGCTGGCGCAGGCCTGCAACGTGCAGTGGCGGCAGGAGGACTATCCGCAGTTCGCCACCATCGCCAACGTCACCACGGCGGAAGATCCGCAGGGGCGCGCCTTTGAGCGCTTTACCCGCTATGGGCCGCTGGCGTTGTTGCCGATGTCGCAGGGGCGCAGTTCACTGGTGTGGTGCCATGCGCGTGAAGATCGCGCCCAGGTGGATGCCTGGGACGACGAGCGCTTTATCGCCGAGCTGCAACAGGCTTTCGGCTGGCGGCTGGGGCGTATCCTCAAGGCCGGTAAACGGCACAGTTATCCACTCGGGCTGCTGACCGCCGATCGCCATGTCAGCCACCGGCTGGCGCTGGTGGGCAACGCGGCGCAAACGCTGCATCCTATCGCCGGGCAGGGGTTCAACCTTGGCCTGCGCGACGTGATGTCGCTGGCGGAAACGCTGGCGGAAGC
Source organism: Serratia sp. NGAS9 (assembly GCF_009905295.1). Taxonomy (NCBI): domain Bacteria; kingdom Pseudomonadati; phylum Pseudomonadota; class Gammaproteobacteria; order Enterobacterales; family Yersiniaceae; genus Serratia; species Serratia sp. NGAS9. The sequence continues at coordinate 4,248,456 of NZ_CP047605.1, read as the reverse complement.
GGCAGACAGCGGCGAAGACGCCGGCGGTTACGCACTGCTGAGCCGTTATCAGCAGCGGCGGCAAAACGATCAACAGGCGACGATCGGCGTGACCGACGGGTTGATTCATCTGTTCGCCAACCGTTATGGCCCGCTGGTGATTGGCCGCAATCTGGGGCTGATGGCGATGGAACGTTTGCCGGCGATACGCGATGCCTTCGCCAAGCGTACGCTGGGCTGGGTGGAACGTTAGAGACATGGTCGGGCGCTTTAACGCGCCCAAAGCGCGGCGCGGCAAGGCGTCGCGCGTTATTTAAGGAAATCGAGCAGCATGCAATCATTTGACGTGATTATCGCCGGTGGCGGTATGGTGGGGCTGGCGTTGGCCTGCGGCCTGCAGGGCAGCGGGCTGCGCGTGGCGGTGCTGGAGCAGCGCCAGCCGGAGATGGCGCCGCCGTCGGAACAGCCGGCCCTGCGCGTCTCCGCCATCAATGCCGCCAGCGAGCGTTTGCTGCAGCACATCGGCGTGTGGGACGACATTCTCCAGCTGCGCGCCAGCGCCTACAATGCGATGGAAGTGTGGGATCGCGACAGCTTCGGCAAGATTGCTTTCCGCGGCGACGAGTGCGGCTTCAGCCATCTCGGCCACATCATCGAAAATTCGGTGATCCAGCAGGCGCTGTGGAAACGCGCCGAAAGCCTGTCGGACATCACGCTGATTACCCCGGCCGCGCTCAAGCAGGTAGCATGGGGCGAAAATGACGCCTTCGTCACGCTGGAGGACGGGCGCATGCTGACCGCCCGGTTGGTGATCGGCGCCGACGGCGCCCAGTCGTGGCTGCGCCAGCATGCCGATATCCCGCTCACCTTCTGGGATTACCGTCACCACGCGCTGGTGGCCACCGTTCGCACCGAAGAACCGCATCAGGCGACGGCGCGGCAAATTTTCCACGGCGACGGCATTCTGGCGTTCCTGCCGTTCAGCGATCCGCATTTGAGCTCTATCGTCTGGTCGGTGACGCCGGAAGAAGCCGAACGGCTCAAACGGCTGGAACCGGAGCAATTCAACCGCGAACTGGCGATGACCTTCGACATGCGCCTGGGGGCTTGCAGCCTGGAAAGCGAACGGCTGGCGTTCCCGTTGACCGGCCGCTATGCGCGCAGCTTCGCCGCGCACCGCCTGGCGCTGGTGGGCGATGCGGCGCATACCGTGCACCCGCTTGCCGGGCAGGGCGTGAACCTGGGCTTTATGGATGCCGCCGAGCTGATTTCCGAACTGCGCCGCCTGCAGCGGCAGGGCAAGGATATCGGCCAGCACCTCTATCTGCGCCGCTATGAGCGCCGCCGCAAACATGGCGCGGCGGTGATGCTGGCCAGCATGCAGGGTTTCCGCGAACTGTTTGACGGCAACCACCCGGCCAAAAAGCTGCTGCGCGACGTGGGCCTGCGGCTGGCGGACAGCCTGCCGGGCGTCAAGCCTAAGCTGGTGCGTCAGGCGATGGGCCTGAACGATCTGCCCGAGTGGCTTGCCTGATCCCTTCCTTCTGCGGGCCCGCACCGGGCTCGCGCTTCTCGCCTTATTCCATCGCTTTTCCTTATATAACCCTTCATTTGAAATAATCTAATTTCAGCCGCTTTTTATCATTACTTTTTCTAATTCCATGTTCGGTTATCAAAAGTCGGGATCCCATGCGCGGCCATCTGTTTGTTATATAACTTCGGCGTTTTACCGCTTTAATTGTTAATTTTGTGCCTTAAGGCGCATTTTTCCAGTGAAAAACTCTGCACACTACCCCGGCATTTTACCGCACGGGAACGGCGATGAGCCTATTTTAACTTATGGTTAATGTGGTCGTTCGGTGATAAGTTCGAGGGAAAGGTATCGTTTGCGTCACGGCGGTTACACGCAGTTTCCGCCCGTCCCGGCGCAGCATTTGTGTTGAGCAGTCAGTGCGCCATGGCGATCGGGCCGCGAGCCAGGCTCCGCCGCATTGCGTGGCAGCACCCTAACTTCTAGCGACGAGTGGAAAGAGGGAAAAGATGGCAAAGCAAACCCCACTGTACGACCAGCACGTGGCGTGCGGTGCGCGCATGGTAGACTTTCACGGCTGGATGATGCCGCTGCACTACGGCTCGCAGCTCGATGAGCACCACGCGGTGCGTCAGGATGCCGGCATGTTCGACGTGTCTCACATGACCATTGTAGATCTGCACGGCGCCCGCACCCGCGAGTTCCTGCGCTACCTGCTGGCGAACGACGTCGCCAAACTGACCCAACCCGGCAAAGCGCTGTACACCGGCATGCTGAATGCCTCCGGCGGCGTGATCGACGACCTGATCGTTTATTTCCTCACTGAAGACTATTTCCGCCTGGTGGTGAACTCCGCCACCCGCGACAAAGACCTGGCCTGGATCGAAGAGCACGCCGCGCCGTATGGCGTCGCGCTGACGGTGCGCGACGATCTGGCGCTGATCGCAGTGCAGGGCCCGCAGGCCAAAGAGCGTGCCGGCACCCTGTTCACCCCGGAACAAAAAAGCGCGGTCGAAGGCATGAAGCCATTCTTCGGCGTGCAGGCCGGCGAGCTGTTCATCGCCACCACCGGTTACACCGGCGAGGCCGGCTATGAGATCGCGCTGCCGAAAGAGCAGGCGGCGGATTTCTGGCAAAAATTGCTGGCCGCGGGCGTCAAGCCGGCCGGTCTGGGCGCGCGCGACACGCTGCGTCTGGAAGCGGGCATGAACCTCTACGGGCAAGAGATGGATGAAGGCGTTTCGCCGCTGGCCGCCAACATGGGCTGGACCATCGCCTGGCAGCCGGAAGATCGCCGTTTCATCGGCCGCGAAGCGCTGGAGCAACAGCGCGAGCAGGGCACCGAGCAACTGGTCGGCTTGATCATGACGGAAAAAGGCGTATTACGTAATGAGCTGCCGGTGCGTTTCACCGACGCGGCGGGGCAAACCCACGAAGGCGTGATCACCAGCGGCTCGTTCTCTCCGACGCTGGGCTTCAGCATCGCGCTGGCGCGCGTGCCGGCAGGCATCGGCGAGCAGGCTATCGTGCAGATCCGCAACCGTGAAATGCCGGTCAAAGTGACCAAGCCCGGTTTCGTTCGCGCCGGCAAGCCGCTGACAAATTGATTTTTTATTGATTGATTCTTTTAATTCTTCGAAGGAGTAACCGGCGATGAGCAATGTGCCAACAGAATTGAAATACGCATCCTCCCACGAGTGGGTTCGTGCAGAAGGTAACGGCGTTTACACCGTAGGCATCACCGAACACGCGCAGGAACTGCTGGGCGATATGGTGTTTGTCGATCTGCCGGAAGTGGGCCGCAGCGTCGCCGCCGGTGAAGATTGCGCCGTGGCGGAATCCGTCAAGGCGGCGTCGGACATTTACGCGCCAATCAGCGGCGAAATCGTGGCGGTGAACGGCGAGCTGGAAAGTTCCCCGGAGCTGGTCAACAGCGAACCTTACGGTGACGGCTTCCTGTTCCAGATTAAAGCCTCCGACGAAGGCGAGCTGGCGAACCTGCTGGACGCCGCGGCTTATCAGGCCTCGATCGACGAGTAATCGTGACCACGCCCCAGGCCTCTCGGCCGGGGCGTTTTAGTTACCGTTCAAGCTATATCCCGTATCACGCAAGCATTCAGGAATTTGTAGCAATGACTCAGACACTCAGCCAACTCGAACACAGCGAAGCGTTCATTGAACGCCACATCGGCTCTTCTGCGGAACAACGCCAGGAGTTGCTGGCAGCGGTGGGCGCTCGCTCGCTCAGCGCGCTGATCCAACAGATCGTGCCGGCGGACATTCAGCTGCCGGGGCCGCCGCCGGTCGGCGACGCGGCGACCGAACACCAGGCGCTGGCTGAGCTGAAGGCGATCGCCTCGCAAAATCAGCGCTACAAATCCTATATCGGCATGGGCTACAGCGCCGTGCTGACGCCGCCGGTGATCCTGCGCAACATGCTGGAAAACCCGGGCTGGTACACCGCTTATACCCCTTATCAGCCGGAAGTGTCGCAGGGCCGCCTGGAAGCGCTGCTGAACTTCCAGACCGTGACCCTCGATCTGACCGGCCTGGATCTGGCCTCCGCGTCGCTGTTGGATGAAGCGACCGCCGCAGCCGAAGCGATGGCGTTGGCCAAACGCGCCAGCAAACTGAAAGACGCCAACCGCTTCTTCGTGGCTGACGACGTGCATCCGCAGACGCTGGACGTAGTGCGCACCCGCGCCGAAACCTTCGGCTTCGATGTCATCGTCGATAAAGCGGAAAAAGTGCTGGAGCTGGACGGCGTGTTCGGCGTGTTGCTGCAGCAGGTGGGCACCACCGGCGAGCTGCACGACTACAGCGCGCTGCTGGCCGAACTGAAATCGCGCAAAATCATCACCAGCGTGGCCGCCGACATCATGGCCCTGGTGCTGCTGACCGCGCCGGGCAAGCAGGGCGCCGACGTGGTGTTCGGCTCCGCGCAGCGCTTCGGCGTGCCGATGGGCTACGGCGGCCCGCACGCCGCCTTCTTCGCCTGCCGCGACGAGTTCAAGCGTTCGATGCCGGGCCGCATCATCGGCGTTTCCCGCGATGCCGCCGGCAACACCGCGCTGCGCATGGCGATGCAGACCCGCGAGCAGCATATCCGCCGCGAGAAGGCCAACTCGAATATCTGTACCTCGCAGGTGCTGTTGGCCAACATCGCCAGCCTGTACGCGGTGTACCATGGCCCGCAAGGGCTGCAGCGCATCGCCGGGCGTATCCACCGCCTGACCGACATTCTGGCCGCCGGGCTGCAGAAGGCCGGCCTGACGCTGCGTCATAACACCTGGTTCGACACCCTGACCGTTGAAGTGAAAGACAAGGCTGCCGTGCTGGAACGTGCGCTGAGCTTCGGCATCAACCTGCGTACCGACATTCACGGCGCCGTGGGCATCACGCTGGATGAAGCCACCTCGCGTGAAGACGTGCAAACGCTGTTTGCACTGCTGGCCGGCGACAACCACGGCCAGGACATCGACGCGCTGGACGCGGCGGTGAGCAAGAACAGCGCATCGATCCCGGCCGCCATGTTGCGCCAGGACCCGATCCTGACCCACCCGGTATTCAACCGCTATCACAGCGAAACCGAGATGATGCGTTACATGCATCGTCTGGAGCGTAAGGATCTGGCGCTGAACCAGGCAATGATCCCGCTGGGCTCTTGCACCATGAAATTGAACGCTGCGGCGGAAATGATCCCGATCACCTGGCCTGAATTCTCCGAACTGCACCCGTTCTGCCCGCCGGAGCAGGCTGCCGGTTACCAACAGATGATCGGCCAACTGTCTCAGTGGCTGGTGCAGCTGACCGGCTATGACGCGGTGTGCATGCAGCCGAACTCCGGCGCGCAGGGCGAATACGCCGGCCTGCTGGCGATCCGTCGCTACCACGAAAGCCGCAACGAAGCGGGCCGCCACGTCTGCCTGATCCCGAGCTCGGCGCACGGCACCAACCCGGCCTCTGCCCAAATGGCGGGCATGAGCGTGGTGGTGGTCGCCTGTGACAAGAACGGCAACATCGATCTGCACGATCTGCGCGTCAAGGCGGAGCAGGCAGGTGAAGAACTCTCTTGCATCATGGTGACCTACCCGTCGACCCACGGCGTGTATGAAGAAACCATCCGTGAAGTGTGCCAGATAGTGCATCAGTTCGGCGGTCAGGTATATCTGGACGGCGCCAACATGAACGCCCAGGTGGGCATCACCACGCCGGGCTACATCGGTGCGGACGTTTCGCACCTCAACCTGCATAAAACCTTCTGCATCCCGCACGGCGGCGGCGGCCCGGGCATGGGCCCTATCGGCGTGAAAGCGCACCTGGCGCCGTTCGTACCGGGCCACAGTGTCGTGCAGATCGACGGCGTAACCACCCAGCAGGGCGCGGTCTCCGCGGCGCCGTTCGGCAGCGCCTCCATCCTGCCGATCAGCTGGATGTACATCCGCATGATGGGCGCGGAAGGCCTGAAGCAGGCCAGCCAGATGGCAATCCTGAATGCCAACTACATCGCAACTCGTCTGAAAGACGCGTATCCGATCCTGTATACCGGCCGCGATCACCGCGTGGCGCACGAATGTATCCTCGATATTCGTCCGCTGAAGGAAGAGACCGGTATCAGCGAAATGGACATCGCCAAACGCCTGATCGACTTCGGCTTCCACGCGCCGACCATGTCGTTCCCGGTAGCGGGCACGCTGATGGTCGAGCCGACCGAGTCGGAAAGCAAAGTGGAGCTGGATCGCTTTATCGATGCGATGCTGGCGATCCGCAGCGAGATCGACCGCGTCGCCAAAGGCGAATGGCCGCTGGAAGACAACCCGCTGGTGAATGCGCCGCACGTGCAGGCGGAGCTGGTCAACGACTGGCAGCACCCGTACAGCCGCGAGCTGGCGGTGTTCCCGGTGGCCGGCGTGCGCGAGAACAAGTACTGGCCGAGCGTTAAGCGTCTGGACGACGTGTACGGCGACCGTAACCTGTTCTGCTCTTGCGTGCCGATGAGCGATTACGAATAACACGTTCGGCAAAGTTTGTGTTTGGGGGACACCGCATCATGCGGTGTCCCTTTTTATTTTATAGCGGCCTATTCTTTCCTGTACGTTCCCACGATTTAAGGAGTCACCATGCAAGCGGCAATCGTAACAGCGCTGGGGCAAGCCCCGGTTTTCGGCACTTTTGAGGAGCCCCAGGCGCAGGCGAATGAAGTGCCGATCGACGTTCTGGCGGCCGGCATCAAACAGCTGGATCGCGCCACCGTCGCCGGCACCCACTATTCCAGCCCGAAGCAATTGCCAATTGTGCCCGGTACCGACGGCGTGGGCCGTACGGCGGACGGAAAACGGGTGTACTTTGCCTCCTTCCGCCGTCCTTACGGTGCGATGGCTGAGCGCAGCGTCGCGTCATGGACGGTGCCGGTACCGGAGGCGGTGGATGACGCCACGGCGGCAGCGCTGATCAATCCGGCCTTCGCCGCCTGGCTGCCGTTGCGCTGGCGAGCGGATCTGCAGCCCGGTGAAACGGTGCTGATCATCGGCGCCACCGGCACCTCAGGCAAACTGGCGGTTGCCGCGGCGCGTCAGGCAGGGGCTGGGCGTATCGTTGCCGCCGGCCGTCGGCTGAGCGTGCTGGAGGCATTGGGCGTGGATGCCACGGTGGATCTGAGCCTGCAGGGCGAGGCGCTGACGCAGGCCTTCGCGGCAGCGGCGGGGCCGGGCGGTTATCAGGTGATCGTCGATTACATCTGGGGGCCGGCGACCGAAGCGCTGCTCGCGACGCTCAATAATCACGATCTCTCGTCTTACGCCGGCGGACGCGGCATTCGCCTGGTCAACGTCGGTTCGATGGCCGCGCCGGACATCCGGCTGCCGGCGGCGGTGCTGCGCAGCAACCAGCTGCAGATCCTCGGCAGCGGCACCGGCAACTTCCCGCCGATCCCGGAGATGCAGCGCTACGCGGCCGAGATTTTGGCGCTGGCGGCGACCGGAGCGCTCACTATCGAGACGCAGGAGCACGCGTTGGCGGAGATCGCCGAGGTGTGGGATCTGAACAAGAAAAGCGACGTGCGTTCGGTGATGCGCATCGCCCGTTAACCCCGGCCGCTAGCGGCACGGGCAGACCAGATGAATGTCTTCCGGCTCACGGGCGAACAATTCGGTATCCGGTTGTTCGATGAGCCGGCAACCCTGCGCCAGATAGAAGTCTACGGTGCTTTTGTTGGGAATGGAGGAGACATACAGCCCGGTGGCGCCGTCTTGCGCCGCCTGACGCAGGCAGAGCTGGAACAGCTGCCTGCCTAACCCCTGGCCGCGTTTGTGCGCGCTGACGTAAAAGAACAGCAGCTGGCGCAGATCCCGCTGTGGGCCGCGCGGTTCGGTGTCCAGCGCCGCCGCCGCCACGATCTCCTCGCCTTCGAACAGCGCGAAGAATGTCCCGCCGCGATCGAAGCAGGCTTCGTGGATCGGCGTATAGGTTTCCCGATCGTGCGGATCCCAGCCGCGCACGTCGTAGTAGTCCGGGTAGGCTTGCAGCTTGCCGTCCTGCAGGCGATACAGAGTGTCGATAATTTCGCTGCGGTCGATATCCCATAGCCGGTCGAGTTGCTGCCGTTGCAGCAGAACAGGGGCGATCATGGTCGTTGTTCCCTCTCAGTCTGCGGCCGATAACTTTCCGGCAAATCGATGATGAAGCCGATGCCGCGATCGTCAAGGCCTTCGGTGACGCGCAGCTGCGCGCCGATTTTGTCGGCCAGGTTTCGGGCGATGGCCAAGCCGAGCCCGCTGCCGGTTTGCTGCGTGCCGGGCACGCGGTAAAAGCGCTCAAACAGGCGGGAACGGTGTTCTTCGCTCACCCCCGGGCCGTTGTCGCGCAACGTAATATAGCAGCCGAGCGGCGCCAGCGAGCGGATATTGGCTTCGATACGGCTGCCGGGGGGCGCGTACTTGAGCGCATTGTCCAGCAGGTTGGTGAAGATGGCGATCAGCGCATGGCGATCGGTACTCACCACCACGTCCTCGCTGCCGTCGAGCGAGAGTTCCACATCCTTTTCCAGCGCATAGGGGACGTGCTGCGCGATGCATTTGCCGATCTCTGCGTAGATGTCCACCGCCTCAATTTTCAGTGGAAAATCTTCCGCCTCCAGCTTGGCCAGGTTGATCAGCTGGCGCGACAGCGATGCCGCGCGATCTAGCCCTTGCTGCATGTCGCCGATGATCTCCCGGCGCTCCTGCTGCTCGCCGACCTGGGTCAGCAGGTGCAGCTGTGCCAGCACGGCGGCGATCGGCGTGCGCAGCTCGTGCGCCGCATCGGCCATAAAGCGCTTCTCGCGCTGATTGGCGGCGTCGATGCGCGCCATCAGCTTGTTGACCTCCACCACCACCGGCCGGATTTCCTGATACTGCTCGCTGACGTTGATCGGCGACAGGTTGCCAGGCTGGCGATCGGAGATGGTGCGGGCGATCTGGCGCAGCGGCCGCAGGCTGAAATAGGCGGTGAACAGCAAGGTAACGATGATGGCTGCCAGAATGCCCAGCAGCGGTACGGCGGTGCTCTCCGCCGGGTTGCCGAACAGCGTGGTGCGATCGTTGAACGATTCGCCGACGATCACCCGGTACTGGTGCTTTTCGCTCCAGCTGCCGGCGAGATGCCAGTTGGCACCGGCGTAATTGACGGAGCCGGACAGCACCGAAGGCGGCAGGCGCAGCGGTTCTCCCTGCGTTTGCGAACTGTAAAGCACCCGGCTGTCCCGATCGTAAACCACAAACAGCGGGTGATAGTCGATTTCATCCTGCATGCCGTTATTGATGGAATCAATGTACATGCCTTCAATGGTCTTGATGATGCCGCGGTAATCGATATTGTCAGTGCCGGTTTCGTCGAGAATATTGGCGATGCCTGCAGCGACGATGCGTTGCTGGTTATCGAAATATTTCTCCATGTCGGGGTAATACCAATATTTCACCCAGGCGACGAGGATCCCCCACAATAATAAAATGGCCAGCACCTGAAAAATAATGGTACGCATAAAGAAGGATTTGAAACCGATCATTCCGCTACTCTTTCTTCAGCAAATAGCCAATGCCGCGTACGGTAATCACTCTTTCTTTACCGATTTTGCGCCGTAAATTATGCATGTGCACTTCCAGCGAGTTACTTTCCACGCTGTCGCCGTGGCCGAACAGCCGCTGTTCCAACACCGCTTTGCGCACCACGGTGCCGGCGCAGCGCATCAGTTCGTGCAGCAGGTGATACTCTTTTTTCGACAGCATCAGCAGTTCGTTATCCAGCATGACCTGATGGTTGACCGGATCGAGATACAGCGCGCCGAGGCTCCAGGTTTGAGAAGCGAAGCCCGCCATGCGCCGGTTAACCGCTTTGACGCGCGAGATGAGTTCGGGCAGCGCAAAGGGTTTGGCCAGAAAGTCGTCCGCGCCGGAGTCGAGGCTGTTCACCAAGCTTTCGATGCGGTCGCGAGCGGTCAGGATGATGATCGGAATATTTTGCCCGGCGGCGCGCCAGGCGATCAGCTTCTGCAAACCGTCGCCGTCCGGCAGCGTGAGATCCAACAGCATCAAATCGAACCCGCCGGGTGAAAGTTTATTTTCCGCGTCGGTGAGCAGGCGCACCCAGCACAAATTAAAGCCGGCCAGCTCCAATGCGCGGCACAGCGCCTTGCCTAATTGCAGGTCGTCTTCCACCAACAGTATGTTCACGTTATTTCCGCTGAGAGCCTTGAGTCGCGCTTATCTAACTATAACGCTGACGGGAAGACAACGGGGAAAACCGCTTTGCCTGCGCGTTCTTAAGCAAACCTTAATCTGGCTTTAATCTCGCGTTAAGGGAGCGGGGGGGAATTTCAGTTATTTTGCTGCCATTCGAAATCATGGCTGGGGGAGCGAAACATGCAGACTGAAGGTTTCCCGAACGCGGGCGCCCCGCGGCGGCTGATGTATGTAGGCGTGGCGACGTTGCTCGTTTTGTTGCTGTTGTCTTTTCGCGGCGATGCGCAGAGCCATAGCCACGGCGGCCATCATGCTTCCGCTTTGCAGCGGGTGCATCAGGCGGCGGCGACGGATGCTTACGGCTGCGCCAAGTCGCGCATTAAAAAGCAGCTGCGCCGCCTGGCTCAGCTTTGAAGCGGTTTTTAGGGAGCCGCTCTATACTCTGACGGGCATACGGGGCGCCTGCGCGCAGGCCGCTGTGTTGATATCGCTAACCAGAGAAAAAACAGTATGACGAAAGTGGCATTGGTGACCGGCGCAAGCCGGGGGATTGGCCGCGCGACCGCCTTGCTGCTGGCCCGGCAGGGCTATGCGGTGGGTGTGAATTACCGGCGTGACGAAAATGCGGCGCGCCAGGTGGTGGCGGAGATCGAGGCGCAGGGCGGTAAGGCGCTGGCGCTGCAGGCCGATGTGGCCGATGAAGCGCAGGTGATGGCGATGTTCAGGGCGCTGGATGCCGGGCTGGGCACGCTCAGCGCGCTGGTCAACAACGCCGGCATTCTGTTCCAGCAGGCGAACATTGAACAGTTGACCGCCGAGCGCATCAATCAGGTGCTCGGCACCAACGTCACCGGTTACTTCCTGTGTTGCCGCGAGGCGGTGAAACGCATGGCGCAGCGCCATGGCGGGCAGGGCGGTGCTATCGTCAACGTTTCCTCCGCGGCGTCCCGGTTGGGGGCCGCGGGGGAATACGTCGATTACGCCGCCTCGAAAGGCGCCGTCGATACCCTGACCATCGGGTTATCGCGCGAGGTGGCGGCGCAGGGCATCCGCGTCAACGGCGTACGGCCCGGATTCATCTATACCGAGATGCACGCCAGCGGCGGCGAGCCCGGCCGGGTGGATCGCGTGAAGGACAGTTTACCGATGCAGCGCGGCGGGCAGCCGCAGGAAGTGGCGGAGGCGATCGCTTGGCTGCTGTCTGACGCTGCGTCTTACGTGACCGGTACTTTTATCGAGGCAGCAGGCGGGCGTTGAATGCATGAGGGGGTTTTGACATCCCGTCGTGCGGAGTGTATTTTGATTAAATAACAATCAAAATGTAGTTACAAAAATGTATGTTTATTTTGAATGGAATCAGGATAAAAATCACAGCAAACAGCGTAAACACCGTGTCAGTTTTGAGATAGCGCAACGGGTTTTTCTGGATCCCAACCATTTGGCTGTGCTGGAAAGGATCGAGGATGGAGAAGAACGTTGGCAAACGATCGGTATGGTCGGATCCTGTTTGCTGTTGCTGGTGGCACATACGACGATCGAAACGGATGTCGAAGGCGATACCGTCGAGATCGTGCGTATCATTTCAGCACGCAAGGCCGATGCCAAAGAGAGGGGAAGATATGAAGCGCAAAAATTCCGCCAAAAATCTGGCCCATAGCGTACTCCCGCCGTTGACGGAGGAGCAGAAAGCGCAAATTGCTTCACTGAATGCGTTGCCGGACGAGGACATCGATTATGCCGATGCGCCGGCGCTGGGGGAAGAAACGTGGCAGACTGCGGTTCAGGGGCGTTTTTATAAGCCGATGAAAGTATCAAAAACCATCCGAATCGATGCGGATGTGTTGGCTTGGCTTCAGCGGCCAGGCAAAGGCTATCAGAAACGCCTGAACGCCGTGTTGCGTGAGGCGATGTTGAAAGAGCATGAGCACGAAGAATAATGTGTGTCAGGCGGCTAACGATCCGGTGAGATTCTCACCGGATTTTTTTGCTGTTTTTTAAGGCAACGCCTACCAACGTCGGCCACCTCTCGATGGAGCTCGATCAAAACTATAAAAACGGTCATTCCGCGGAGCGTGAAATGTGACCGTTTACCGTTTATCTCCTGCTCATCGGCAGAACAGGGTCATCATAACTATTCCCGGTAATATCCTGCGCCGCGGGGTTACCCGTCGTGCAGCAGCGCAGTGCGGAATGACAGGATATGCGCCTGCGCGGCCTCGGCGGCGGCGGCGCTGTCTTGTGCGGCCAGCGCGGCGATAATTGCCCGGTGTTCGTCGATCACTTCGCGCATATGCCCTTCCCGCGACAGGGTGCTGGCCCAAAAACGCTGCGCCCTGGCGTGCAGTACACTCAGGATATCCGCCAGCATGTTATTGCCGGCGATCTGCGCCAGTTCCTGGTGAAATTCATGATCGAGTGTCATCATGCGCACCCTATCTCGCTCCTGGCTCGCGGCTTCGATTTGCCGATTGAGTTCGGTCAGCGTTGCTATCTGCCTCTCGGTAATCTTCTGGCTTGCCAGCCGCATACACAGCATCTCGTTAGCCAGCCTTACTTCGATCAATTCCAACGCATCGTCCATCGACAACGGTGAAACCATCACGCCCTTGCGCGGGATGACCTGCAATAACCCCTCGTTGGCCAAGCGGTGGATTGCCTGATTGATCGGCGTTCTCCCCATATCCAGGTCGTTCATCACCTGCGCGGTATTGAGATATTCGCCCGGCTTGTAGCTGAGTGTGACCAGCGCCTGTTTGAAACGCCGGTAGGCCAGCTCGTTCAGTGACACGCCGGCTTCTTCCGTCATCGGGCGCTGCGGGCTTTCTGCGTCAACAGTCTTCACGTTTTGCTCCTGCAAGAAGAAAGTTTTTAGACATAGTACACAAAAACATGGCATGGAAATCGCTTATTTGGTAACTAAAGATATAGTGAAATTTCACAGTATTTTAACAAAAGGGGCGAAACTGCCATGAGACTGACCTTCACTTTACCTGAATCCTGCGGCGCGGCGACGTTGAATGTTGAGATTGATCATCTGGTGATCGCCGGTTGGACCGGACGCGATCGCGAGGCGATCTTGCACCATATTCGTGAATTGGCCGAGCTGGGCGTGCCCCAGCCCAGTGCAATCCCCCTGTTTTACCGCGTTGCCGCCAATCAGTTGAGCCAGCAAGAGACCATTGAAGTCATTGGCAACGCGACGTCCGGCGAAGTGGAACCGCTGATTTTTGCCCACCGCGGCGAACTGTTCGTGTCATTGGCGTCCGATCACACCGATCGTCAACTCGAAGCGCACAGCGTGGCGCTGTCGAAACAGATTTGCGTTAAACCGGTGGCGCGAGCCGCCTGGCCGCTCCAGGAGGTGTTGGAACATTGGGACAGTTTGATCTTGCGTTCGTGGATCAGGGAAGAGGGCGAATGGCGATTGTATCAACAGGGCTGCCTTGCCGCGTTGCGTACGCCCGGTGATTTGCTGGAACGTTACTTCACCGGTATGCAGCCGCCGGAGTGCGGGCTGGCGCAGCCGCAAACGCCCGACGGGTTGGCGATGACTTGCGGCACGGTGGCGGCGATCGGCGGCATTCGACCGGCTGGCGAGTTTCGCATGGAACTGGTGGACGACGTGCTCGGGCGAACCATCAGTCATCGCTACCGCAGCATCGAACTGCCGGTGGTGGCGTAATGAAAAAGCTGACTTTGATGCAGGCCACCGCCGGGCTGGCTAGCGGTGAGTTCACCGCAGTGCAACTCACCACCGCCGCTTTGGCGCAGATCGTCGATGAGCGGGGAGAGGGGGGGCGCGCGTTTACGCGAACATACACCGAGTGGGCGCAACGGCAAGCGCAGGCCTCCGATCGGCGACGCGCCGCCGGCTCGCCTCTGTCAGCGCTGGATGGCGTGCCGATCTCGGTCAAGGATCTGTTTGACGTGGCCGGTGAGGTGACCACGGCCGGTTCGCGCGTATTAGCGGACGCGCCAGCCGCTGAAAAACACGCTGCGGTAGTGGAACGGCTGTTGCAAGCCGGCGCGGTGGTGGTTGGCAAAACGACGATGACGGAGTTCGCCTATTCCGGTCTGGGCATCAATCCGCATTACGGGACGCCGGCCAATCCTTGGGAGCGCCAGGCGGCGCGCATTCCCGGCGGCTCCTCTTCCGGTGCGGCGGTGGCGGTGGCCGACGGCATGTGCCAGGGCGCGATTGGCAGCGATACCGGCGGGTCGGTACGCATTCCCGCCGCGCTGTGCGGGTTGACCGGTTATAAACCCACTGCACGGCGCATCAATGACGCTGGCTTACTGCCGCTGTCGCCTTCGCTGGATTCGATCGGCGTGATCGCTCATGACGTCGCCAGCTGTATTGCGCTGGATGCACTGATTGCCGACTGTCCGCTGCGGGTGCCGCAAAAAACGTTGGCGCAGGCGCATTTTGCCGTGCCGCAAGCGGTGGTGCTGGATGAACTGCAGCCGGAAGTTGCCGGGGCGTTCCAGCGCAGCCTGCAATGCCTGAGTCAGGCAGGCGCACGTATTGAATTGATCCCCGCCACGGCGTTCGCCGAGCTGGCGGCGATCAATGCCGATGGCGGTTTCACCGCGCTGGAGTCCTGGCGCTGGCATCAAGCGTTGATCGCTGAACGGGCCGATGGCTATGACCCAAGGGTGCTGTCGCGCATTCGCCGCGGTGCATCCTTGGGCGATGCTGAGCTGCAGCTGTTGCAGCGACAACGTGCCGACTGGCAGCGGCGAGTTACGGCGGCGCTGCAGAGTTTTGACGCTTTGCTGATGCCGACCGTGCCGCTGATTGCGCCAACTATCGGCGAGCTGGCGGCGGATGATGCCTACTTCCGTTGCAACGGACTGATGCTGCGCAATCCCGCGATCATCAATTTCCTCGACGGTTGCGCGTTGTCCTTGCCTTGCCAACAGCCTGGAGAGGCGCCGGTCGGACTGATGCTGGCTGGGTTGCCGATGCGTGATGAGGTGTTGTTGGGGTGGGCGCTGGCGATCGAGCGCTGCCTCGCCGACGCGTGATTTTCCGGTGGGCGCAGGCCTGCCTTTTGAGATGACCAGGAGAATATTCATGAACGATTCCCAGAACGGAATGCTGTTTGTCGCGACGGATGTCGCCACGCAGGATGATGCGGATTTTAATCGCTGGTATGACCGCGAACATGTGGAGGAGCGAGTGCGGGTGCCCGGCTTTTTATCCGGCACACGCTATCGGGCATTGCAGGGGGGGCGTCAATATTTGGGGTTGTATAAAACCGAATCGTTGGCCAGTTTTACCTCTGAAGCCTATCGCGCCGCGTTTCAACACCAAACGCCATGGTCGGTGGCGAGCCTGGAGAAAATGCGAGATCCAATGCGCAGAGTGTGTGCGGTGGAGGCGGTCACTGGCCAAGGGTGCGGCAGTCATCTCTGTATCTTCGTGCTGCCGTCGGCGGCATCGGAAGCGCTGCATGCCCGCATCTTGCAACTGGGCGCGCAGCTGGCTGAACAGCCTGGATTCGTGCGCAGCAGCCTGTTGACGCCGGATGCCGAACTCAGTTCCCCGCTGCCGAAAGAATCGCGAGAAAACCGCCGAATGTTGCCGATGCTATTGATCGAAAGCAGCGACGCCGAAGCCGGCCTGCGTTTAAGCGAGCAGGCCGCTGAAGCGCTGAACATGCCCGCCGCCGATGCCTGGCATTATGCCCTTGGCTGGCAACTGACTGCACAGGAGCTGACATCATGAATGCATACACCACTGAAACGGCACAGGTTGCCGCACCGGCCGCAGAAAGTGCCGCCGCAACGCCCAATACCGGCACTTGCGGCGGCCAGCTCGATCGGTACGGCGCTGGAATGGTACGATTTCACCGTCTACAACATCATGGCCGCGTTGATTTTCAACCATGTATTCTTCCCATCGTTCGATCCACTGGTGGGCACGATTCTGGCTTTCTCCACTTACGCGGTGGGCTATGTTTCCCGGCCGATCGGTGGCATCTTATTCGGCCACCTTGGCGATGTGTTGGGACGGCGCTTTGTACTGGTCACCACGCTGGTGATCATGGGCGTGACCACGGCGTTGATGGGGTTGCTGCCCGGCTACGCCAGCTGGGGGATTTGGAGCCCACTGCTGCTGGTGACGCTGCGCTTTATTCAGGGCATTGCGCTGGGCGGAGAATGGGCGGGTGCGGTACTGTTGTCGATGGAACACGGTAAGCCGCATCAGCGCGGGCGCAACGCGTCCTTTGCTCAGGTAGGGCCGTCCTGCGGTTCGTTGATCGGCACAGGCCTCATTACGCTGGTGACGTTGGCGATGTCGGCGGACGATTTTCAGCAATGGGGCTGGCGGATTCCGTTCCTGCTGAGTCTGGTGCTGGTCATCTTCGGTTTGTGGCTGCGTCGGGGTGTGGGTGAGACGCCGGCATTTTTGCAACTGGAGGCGTCGAAAGATGTTACGCAGTCGCCGGTGCGCGAAGTCTTCACGCAGCACATGCGTCCGCTGCTGATCGCCGGCGGATCGCGTATCGGCTCTGACGTGCTCTATGCGTTGGTGGTCGTGTTCACGTTGACCTACGTCACCACCGTGCTGAATCTGCCGCGCCCGCTGGCGCTGGGTGCCACCATGCTGGGGGCGATAGGCAACGCCGTCGCAGTACCGCTGTTTGGCGCGTTGTCGGATCGCTTCGGCCGTCGTCCGGTGTATATCGGCGGTGCATTGGCGGCGATAGTGTGGGCGTTTGCGTTCTTCGTCCTGCTCGACAGCAGTCAACCGGTGTTGATCTGCATGGCTGTGGTGATTGGGCTGTTGATCCATGCGGCGATGTATGGGCCACAGGCGGCATTCATCACGGAACAGTTCCCGACACGGGTGCGTTATGCCGGCTCTTCGTTAGCCTATACCTTGGCGGGGATTATCGGTGGCGGCTTTGCCCCGCTGATCATCACTTCTCTGTTTAAATCTTACGACAGCACGCTGGCGATTTCCGCCTATGTTGCGTTGGCTCTGCTTATCACACTTTGGGCGGTATGGGCGGCGCGGGAAACGGCGCATAAGCCGCTGTAAATAGAACGCCGGGCTACTTTGGGGCCGGCGCTCGGTCAAAACCACACAAACGGTCATTAACGGTCATGCTGCGGAACGTGGAATTGTGACCGTTTACCGTTTCTCTCCTGTCTGCCTCAGGCGCTCGCGCATCATAACTGTCTGTTACTCCACACTTTCGTAATTATTCATTTCATTTCCTTCCCGATTTTTTTGACAACTATCACAGCGCGATCGTTGACCGACCGCGGGGCGATGCGCTTTGCGTCTGCGCGCAAAACGCGGCGCGGCAAATCGATATCGTAATCATCGTCGTGGAGGAGAAAAGAAACATGCTGCCTGTAGAACGTCATCGCTTTATTACCGAAGTCTTGAGCCAGCGCGGCCGCGTGATGGTGCAGGAGGTGGCGCAGCTGTGCCAGATCTCTATCGAGACGGCGCGGCGTGATCTGGCCCTGCTGGAACGGCGCGGCCTGCTGCTGCGCAGCCACGGCGGCGCGGTGTTCGTCGAGCCGCCGGCGGTGGAAAAAACCTATGTGCCTGCCGAGATAGATCAGGGGGAGTCCTTCCGCCAGCGCAGCAATGAGTCGCCGGAGCAGAAGACGCGCATCGCCAAACGCGCGCTGGAGTTTATCGCGCCCGGGGATTGCCTGCTGCTGGACAGCAGCTCCACCAGCTGGTTTTTGGCGCGCCAGCTGCCGGATATCTCGCTGGTGGTGCTGACCAACTCGCTGCACATCATCCAGACGCTGGCCTGCAAGGCCAACGTGCGCACCATCGGGCTGGGGGGCGAGTATTCCGCCAAGTACGAGGATTTTATCGGCGTGCTGGCGGAGCAGATGCTGAAAGAGTTCGTGATCAACAAGCTGTTTTTCTCCTGCCACGGCATTTGCCAGGACGGCGGCATCCGCGAGAGCAATGAGCACCATGCGCGGCTGAAGCAACAGATGCTGCTGGCCTCGGAGCGCAAGTTCCTGCTGGTGGACAGCAACAAGTTCGGCCGCCGCTCGTTCGCTCGCATTTGCCATTACCGGGAAATAGATACGCTGATCACCGACAGGCTTGGCGACGACGAGTTTCGTCAGGAATTGGCCTGGAATAACGTCGACGTGATTGAAGTTTCAGCCGCCGCGAAAAGGGCGGCGCGATAACAACAACGAAAACCTTTTATTACAGCCAACACTTGTGGAGAGAGAACAATGAAAAAATCCGTACTGGTCGGTCTGTTTGCCTCGCTGCTGCTGTCGGTCTCCGCGCAGGCGGCGGACAAGCTGAAAATGGGCGTGGTGGTGAAGATCGGCGGCATTCCCTGGTTCAACGCCATGGAGGCCGGTATCAAAAGCGAGAGCGCCAAACGCGGCATCGACGCCTGGATGGTCGGGCCGACGGCGGCGGATCCGGCGCTGCAGGTGCGCGCCATCGAGGATCTGATCGCGCAGAAGGTGGACATTATCGGCGTGGTGCCGAACGACGCCCGGGTGCTGGAGCCGGTGCTCAAGCGCGCGCAGGAAGCGGGCATCAAGGTGATCGTGCACGAATCCCCCGGCCAGAAGTACGCCGACTGGGATTTTGAGCTGGTGGACGCCTCGCAGCACGGGGTCAACCACATGAAAGCGCTGGCCGCCTGCATGAAAGAGCAGGGCAAGTATGCGGTGTATGTCGGCAGCCTGACGGTGCCGCTGCACATCACCTGGTCGGACTCGGCCATCAACTACCAGAAGCAGCACTACCCGAACATGCAGCTGGTGGGCGACAAGTTCGGCGTGGGGGAATCGCTGGATGACAGTGTGCGCACCACCAACGATCTGATGGCCAAATATCCCGATCTGAAAGGCGTGCTGGCGTTCGGTTCGCAGGGGCCGATCGGCGCCGGGCGCGCGGTGCTCAACCGCGGCAAAAGCAACGATATCTGCGTCATTGGGCCGTTCAGCCCAGGCCAGGGCGCTTCGCTGGTCAATCGCGGCGCCATCAAGGGCGGTTATATCTGGAATCCGATGGTGGCCGGCGAAGTGTTCGTGCGCATCGCCGACATGATGCACAAAGGAGAAAAAATCACCGATGGCATGACCATCGAGGGCATGGGCAAGGTGCAGGTGGATGCGCAGCAGCACACTATTCTCGGCAACGCCACCGAAAGCCTGGATAAGCAAAACCTGCCGAAGCTGGTGAAAATGGGGCTGTAATCATGGCGATTTCCGGCAATACGGCAACGCAGGGTGCACCGCTGATCGCGTTGCAACAGCTGTCGATGACCTTCGGCGGGCAGCGAGCGCTGAACGATATCTCACTGGCGCTGATGCCGGGGGAGGTGCACTGCCTGGCCGGTACCAACGGCTGCGGCAAGAGCACGCTGATCAAGGCGATCGCCGGCGTGTATCAACCGGATGACGGCAGCCGCATTACCCTCGATGGGCAAACCTTCGGCCGGCTGTCGCCGGATCAGGCGCGCGCCTTCGGCATTCAGGTGATCTATCAGGATCTGTCGCTGTTTCCCAACCTGACGGTGGCGGAAAACATCGCCTTCGAGCACAACCTGCGCGGGCTGTTGGGGTGGCACCGGCCGGCGCGGCTGCGGCGCACCGCCGAGCGCCTGCTGCAGGAGCTGAGTTTTAATCTCGATCTCGACAAACGGGTGGCGGAGCTGCCGATTGCCCAGCGCCAGCAGGTGGCAATCTGCCGCGCGCTGGTGGCGGAAGCGCGGCTGGTGATCATGGATGAACCGACCGCCTCACTGACCCGCACCGAGGTCAATCAGCTGCTGCGCACGGTGGATTACCTGAAAGCGAAAGGCATCTGCGTGGTGTTCGTCAGCCACCGGCTGGACGAGGTGCTGGAGATCTCGGATCGCGTCACGGTGATCCGCGATGGCAACAAGATCGGCACTTGGCCGGCGGCGGAGATCACCGGCGATCGCCTGACCGAGTTGATGACCGGCTTGAAGCTGGATTATCGCCTGAAGTCACCGAGCATGAATAAGGATCGGGTGATGCTGGAGGCGGATCGTCTCAGCCGCGCCGGGCAGTATCAGGACGTGAGCCTCCGCCTGCATCAGGGCGAGGTGCTCGGGCTGTGCGGACTGCTCGGCTCCGGGCGTACCGAGCTGGCGCTGAGCCTGTTCGGCATGACCCGCCCGGACAGCGGCAAGCTTTATCTCGACAGCAAACCGGTACGCTTTCGCGGCCATGAGGACGCCATCAAGGCCGGCATCGGTTACGTCTCGGAGGATCGCCTGACGCTGGGGCTGGTGCAGCAACAGTCGGTGGCGGATAACGCGGTGCTGACCATTCTCGATAAGCTGCGCGGGCGTTTTCGCCTGATCGACGATTACCGCAAGAATCGCATCGTCGCAGAATGGATTGCCAAACTCGGCGTGCGGGTGGCGGATCCGGATCAGGCGGTTTCGACGCTGTCCGGCGGTAATCAGCAAAAGATCGTGCTGGCCAAGTGGGTGCTGACCCAGCCGCGGATCCTGATCCTCGATTCGCCGACCGTTGGCGTCGACGTTGGCGCCAAGGCCAGCATCTACCAACTGATCCATCTGTTGGCGCAGGAAGGGATCGCCATTCTGCTGATCTCCGATGAAGTGCCGGAGGTGTATTACAACTGCGATCGGGTGCTGCACTTCAGCGGCGGCAGCGTGATCGGCGAATACCTGCCGGGGCAGGTGAGCCAGCAGCAGCTGGCGGAGGCGGTCAATGCGTAGATTCAGTCTGAAACCGCGCGGCAACGAAGGCTATCTGGCCTGGGTACTGCTGCTGACGGTCATCGTCTTTTCGCTGCTCAGCGATCGGTTTTTGACGGTGCAGAACCTGCTCGATCTTAGTGAAAGCTACGCGGTGAGCGGCATTTTCGCCCTCGGCCTGTTCGTGGTGCTGGTGACCGGCGGCATCGATATCTCCTTCGCCGCAGTCGCCTCGGTGGTGCAGTACCTGATCGCCACGCTGGCGACGCATTACGGCCTGGCCAGCCCGGCGGGCAGCATTTTGCTGGCGTTGGCGATCGGCGCCGCGCTGGGCATGGTCAACGCGCTGCTGATCTACTGCCTTCGCATCGTCTCGATCATTGTCACCATCAGCATGCAGGCGTTCTTGTTCGGCATGCTGATGTGGCTGACCAACGGCCGCAGTGTGTACGCATTGCCGGACTGGTGGACGTTGCCCCGCAGCGTGCTGCCGTTCCAACTGGGTGAGCAGAGCTATCAGCTCGGTTTGCCGACGCTGGTGATGCTGGCGGTGGCGCTGTTGACCTGGCTGCTGCTGAACAAAACGCACCTCGGGCGCCAGCTGTTTGCCGTCGGTGGCGATGCGGAATCGGCGCGGCGCATCGGCATCCGCGTCGGCCTGCTGCATCTGTTCGCCTATGGCTATCTGGGCGCGATGGCGGCGATCGGCGGCCTGGTGCAGGTGTACCGCATGGGGGAGGTGGTGCCCAACGCGCTGGTGGGCGGCGAGCTTGACGTGCTGGCGGCGGCGGTGCTGGGCGGCGCCAGCCTGAACGGCGGCAAGGGCAGCGTGGTCGGCACGCTGATGGGCGTGTTCCTGATCGGCGTGCTGAAAAACGGCCTCAACCTGATCGGCGTGTCCAGCTACTTCATGAACGTGGTGATCGGTCTGGTGATCGTCGCGGCGATCACCGTCACTCACTACAAGAAACGCAAAGAAACCGACGTTGGTTTCGCCTGAGGAGCGCTTGATGGGCAACAACCTGAAATTTCGTCCGGACGGGGCCGCCGTCGGTTTGCTGGCCTTGCTGCTGGCGGTGGTGCTCGCCTTCAGCCTGCTGATGCCGGGGCGCTTCTTCAGCGGCGCCACCTTCACCAGCGTGGCCTTCCAGCTGCCGGAGCTGGGCCTGCTGACGCTGGCGATGTTCATTCCGATCCTCAGCGGCGGCCTGAACCTGTGCATTATCGCCAGCGCCAACCTGACCAGCCTGCTGATGGCCTGGCTGTTCATCAGCTACCTGCCGGCGGACGCCGGGCTGGGCTTGCAGGCGCTGTGGCTGGCCTTGGCGCTGGTGGCGGCGATGCTGCTGGCCGGGCTTATCGGCGCGGCGACCGGCGCACTGGTGGCCTACGTCGGCGCGCACCCGATTCTGGTGACGCTGGCCACCATGACCACGGTCAACGGCATCGGCATCTACCTGACGCGCGGCGCAGCCCTGAGCGGCATGCCGGAGATCGTGCGGTTTATCGGCGCCGAGAGCGTGCTGGGCGTGCCGGTGCCACTGTGGATCTTCCTGGCGGTCGCCGCCTTGCTGGCGCTGTTCCTGCAGAAAACCCGGCTCGGCAAATGCATCTACATGAGCGGCAGCAACATCAACGCCACCCACTTCAGCGGCGTGAATACCCATCGGGTGCTGATCGCCATTTACACCCTCTCCAGCCTGCTGTGCGTCATTGCCGGGCTGGTGATGATGGCGCGCTTCAACTCGGCGCGCATGGGCTACGGCGACTCTTACCTGCTGCTGACGGTGCTGGCGATCATTCTGGGCGGCACCGATCCGTTCGGCGGTTTTGGCCGGGTCAGCGGCGTGGTGCTGGCGCTAATCGTGCTGCAGGTGATCGCGACCGGTTTGAATCTGATGAACGTCAGCCCGCATTTCAGTCTGGCGATGTGGGGCGCCGTGCTGATCGCGGTGCTGGCGCTGAAGTTTTTCCGGCATCGCTATCGGCAGCGGCGGGCGATGCGCCGCAGCGCGGCCCAGGCCAGAACCGCGGCGGGCCACTGATCCTTTTCCCTTTTGCGCAGGATAACGCTAATGAAATACCAGATTTCGCCTTCACTGATGTGCATGAACCTGATGGATATCCGCCAACAGTTGGCGGTGCTGAACCGCCGCGCCGATATGCTGCATATCGACATCATGGACGGACATTACGTTAAAAACATCACGCTGTCGCCGTTCTTTATCGAACAGATCCGCCCGCACACTTCGTTGTTGCTGGATGTGCATCTGATGGTGGAGAACCCGACCGACTTTATCGAGCCAATCGCCCGCGCCGGCGCGGACTTTATCTGCCCGCACGCTGAAACCATCAACCGCGACGCGTTTCGGGTGATCAATCAAATCCGCGCGCTGGGCAAAAAAGTGGGGGTGGTGCTGAACCCGGCCACGCCGGTGGAGTTTATTCGCCACTACCTTCACCTGCTGGACAAGGTCACCGTGATGACCGTCGATCCGGGCTATGCCGGGCAGCCGTTCATTCCCGAAATGCTGGAAAAGATCCGCCAATTGCGCGATCTGAAACGCCAGCAAAATCTGCGCTATCTGATCGAGATCGACGGATCCTGCAACCAGCGCACTTACCGCGATCTGATGGGCGCCGGTGCAGAAGTGTTGATCGTCGGCAGCTCCGGGCTGTTCAATCTCGATCCGGATCTGGAGACGGCATGGGAAAAAATGCTGGATCAGATGCGGCAGGCGGCCTGAGGCGGGGGACATGATGCGGTATTTTCTTGGCGTTGACGTCGGCGGCACCAATACCCGCCTGCTGTTGATGGATGATGAAGGTGAATTCAGCGGTTACCGCAAGTTAGCGACCGCCGACTGGGCGCGGCAGGCCGATCCGCTGGCGGCGTTGGGCCAGCTGATCGCCGGGCATTGCCAAGATCGTCAGGTGGCGCAGGTGATGCTGGGGCTGCCGGGGATCCTCAGTCGCGATCGCTCGCGGGTGCTGTCGCTGCCGTTTATCCCGGCGCTGGACGCCCAGCCGGTGGCGGCGCTGTTGGCCGATTTGTTGGCGTTGCCGGTGCGAATGGACAAGGACGTCAACCATCTGCTGTGGTGGGATTTGCAGCAGCTGCCGGCGCTGCCGCAGGTGGCGGTGGGGCTGTATCTGGGCACCGGCATGGGCAACAGCCTGTGGCTGAACGGCGATTTTTACCACGGGGCGCATGGCGCCGCCGGCGAGCTGGGGCACATTCCCTGGCCCGGCCATCAGGGCGAGTGCCCGTGCGGTAAACGGGGCTGCGTCGAGAGCCTGACTTCCGGCCATTGGCTGACCGGCTGGGCGCGCGCCAACGCGGCACAAACGCCGTTCGACCGGCTGTTTGAGCGCCACGGCGATCATCCGGATCTGCGGCGCTTCGTCGAACGATTGGCGCAGACCATCGCCATCGAAATGAACGTGCTCGATCCCCAGCGGCTGATCCTGGGCGGCGGCGTGATCGCCATGAGCGGTTTCCCGTTGGCGCACCTTGAGCAAGAGATTCGCCGTCATCTGCGCGGGCCGCAGCCGGCGCAGGGGCTGGCGATCTCCGTCAGCCGCCTGACCGATGAAACCGGCTGCAAAGGCGCCTGCCTGGCCGCCCGGCGCCACCTCCAATTGAGCAGGGAGTACCCGCAATGAAAGGCAAAGTCTGCGTGTTCGGTTCGTTCAACCTAGATATCGTCGCCGGCATGGCGCGCTTTCCGCAGCCCGGTGAATCGCTGATCGCCCGCAACAGCATGATGGGCGCGGGCGGTAAGGGCGCCAACCAGGCCACCGCCGCGCTGCGCGCTGGGGCGCGGGTGCATTATATCGGCAAGGTGGGGCGCGACGACTTCGGCACCTTCGCCCGGCGCCACCTCGCCGCCGCCGGTTTCGATGCGGTGACGCTGTTTTCGACCGGCGATTGCCCGACCGGCAATGCGCTTATCTATGTTGCCGGCGAGGAGGCGGAGAATATGATCGCCGTTGATCCCGGCGCCAACCTGACGGTCAGCGAAGACGAGGTGCGCCAGTGCCGCCCGGCGATCGCCGCGGCGGATATTCTGTTGACCCAGTTGGAGAACAACCTGCCGGCGATTGAGCAGGTGATCGCCATCGCCCGCGAAGCGCAAACGTTCATCATACTCAACCCGGCGCCGTTTCAGCCGGTGCCGGACAGCCTGTTGGCGCAGGTCGATCTGCTGACGCCCAACGCCACCGAGTGCACGTTGCTGACCGGCGTGCCGGTGCGCGATGTGGCTTCGGCACGCCAGGCGGCGCAGGTGTTGCACGCTAAGGGCATTCGTTTGCTGATCGTGACGTTGGGCACGCAGGGGGCGTTGTTCTCGGACGGGGAAAACAGCGAGCTGATCCCGGCGTTTCCGGCGCAGCCGAAAGACACCACCGGCGCGGGCGATGCGTTTAACGGCGCCCTGGCGGCGCAGCTGGCAAATCAGGTGCCGTTAGCCGATGCGGTGCGCTTTGCCGCCGCCTACGCATCGGTCTGCGTGGAACGGGCCGGGGCGGCGGGATCGATGCCGAGCTATGAGGAGGCGTTGGAACGCCAGCAGGCGTTCGCTTGACGAAGACGGGCTGCGGCCAAGAAGCGGCAGCCCGGTCCTTTACTTCAACCAGCCTTTGCGCTGCGCATCCCGCAGGTGTTGCTCCATATGGTGCCACAGCTCGGGGTGTACGTCGGCGATCGATGCATTGCGCGCCAGCACCTGCTCCAGGCTGATGCCGTTTTCCACCCAGCTCTGGCCTTCATTGTGCAGGTTCATCAGCATCGGCATGGTGCGATCCAGCAGCAGAGCGAAGCGTGCATCGGCGCTTTCGCCATCTTCATACTCCTGCCATAAAGCGGTGAAATACTCGCGCTGAGCCTCCGGCAACATGCCGAACAGACGACGTGCCGCCGCCACTTCCTGATCGTGGATCGCTGCGCGGGCCGCCAGATCGTAGACCAGCACGTCGCCGGCGTCGATTTCTACGATGTCATGCAGCAGCGCCATCTGGATCACGCGCTGAATGTCTACGTCATCACCGGCGTAGGGCGCCAGGCTCATGGCGGCGATGGCGAAGTGCCAACTGTGTTCGGCGGAGTTTTCCTGGCGCTGGGTGCCCAGCACTTTGGTGCGGCGTTGAACACCTTTCAACTTATCGATTTCCATCAGGAATTGGATGACTTGGGTCATTGAGCCGAAATCTAACGCGGGTACAGCGGATGACATGGTGTAAACCTCAAGGTGGGTGGGTTGAAGCCTGACGATTGTAGACCACCGGGCGGGGGATTTCGATGGTTACACGCGTTCACATTTTTATTTTAGCGTACACGTGTACACTGGAATTATTCTCAGTTAAGCTGCTTTGCGTTAATTTCGAACAAAGCAGGGCATTTTGAGGGGTTGCGCGTTATGGGGAAAACGGACGTAGTGAAAGCCGGGAGCAATAAGATTGTCGCCGCGGCTTATCCGTGGGCGGAAGAGATCGCCAACAGCATCAGCCACGGCATCGGGCTGGTGTTCGGCATCGTCGGCCTGGTATTGCTGTTGGTGCAGGCGGTGAATACCGGCGCCGATGCGACGGCCATCACCAGTTACAGCCTGTACGGCGGCAGCATGATCCTGCTGTTTCTCGCTTCCACGCTCTACCATGCGATCCCGCATCAGAAGGCCAAGCATTGGCTGAAAAAATTTGACCACTGTGCCATTTATCTCCTGATTGCCGGCACTTATACCCCGTTTTTACTCGTGGGGCTGGATTCGCCGCTGGCGAAGGGCCTGATGGCGGTAATCTGGGGATTGGCGCTGCTCGGCGTGCTGTTCAAGCTGGCCTTCGCCCACCGTTTTGAAGCCCTGTCGCTGGTGACCTACCTGACGATGGGCTGGCTGTCGCTGATCGTAATTTATCAGTTGGTTACGCGGCTGGAGGCCGGCGGCGTCACGCTGCTGGCGATCGGCGGGGTGGTCTATACCCTGGGCGTGATTTTCTACGCCTCCAAGCGCATTCGCTTTGGCCACGCCATCTGGCACGCCTTCGTGCTCGGCGGCAGCGCCTGCCATTTCATGGCGATCTACCTCTACGTCTAAGCGTTGCCGCTACGTCTGAATGCGTATTGAACTGGCACCTCTTTTGTTTTAAAAAAGAGGCGCTTGCTTCTTTCGGGTATCCAGCAAGCCCGTTCCTTCATTTCTGAGCCCGCATACCGTTTCTTTAACCTCTGTTCAGGACTCACCAAGATGATCGTTCGCTTATCCAAAGCGCTGCTGGTCTGCGCTATCGCCTTGTTCGCTTCGCTGGTCGCCTTCGGCAACATCACCGACTACGGTTCCAACTTCGCCTTCGTGCGCCACGTCTTTATGATGGACACGATTTTCCCCGACGCCACCATCGGATACCGCTCGATACAGACGCCGTGGCTGCATCACGCCGGTTATATTTTCATCATCGCGCTGGAAAGCCTGACCGCGCTGCTGTGCTGGATTGGCGGCCTGCGTTTGTTGGGCGGCCTGAAACTGCCTGCGCACGCCTTTAACGGTCGGAAAAAGCTGGCGGTAGTGGGGCTGACGCTGGGTTTTCTCACCTGGCAGGTCGGCTTTATGTCGATTGGGGGCGAGTGGTTTGGCATGTGGATGTCGAAGCAGTGGAACGGCGTGCCGGATGCGTTTCGCTTCTTCGTCACCATCATTCTGGTGCTGATTTATCTGGTGCAGCGCGACGGGGAATTAGACGAGTAATGAAGATGGCCGCAGGCAGGGCGCCTGCGGCCGACGGATTATTTCTCTTCGGCCAGCGAGTAGGGCAACGGTTTGATCGCCAGTTGGCTGGCGGCATCGTCGCGCACCCGCAGCTGGCTATCGGCATCCAAATCGTTGTTCATCACCACCTGTACCCACAGCGTGCCGTCGGCCAGTTGGCTCGACGCCAATACGGTGCCGGTGCGGCGCCAGTTTTCACCCAGTTGGAGCTCCAGATCTTCCGCCGCCTGCGGGGTGCGGGCCGCTTTACCTTCCAGCCAGTAGAGCGCCCGCTTGTTGGCACCGCGGAATTTGGCGCGCGCCACCATCTCCTGACCGGTATAGCAGCCCTTGCTGAAGCTGATGCCTTCCAGCGCCTGCAGGTTGGTAGCCTGCGGGATCAGCTGTGCGCTGTTGGCAGCGTCGATAACCGGATAACCGGCTTCGATCTCCAGCGCCAGCCATTGGCTGCTGTCATTCAGCTCTGCCTGGTCATGCAGCTTGCCGATCAGTTGTTCGGCCACGGCGGGGCGGGTCACCAGCAGAAAACGTTCCGCCGGCGTAGCGAAGTGCAGAATCGTGGTCTCGCCGTCCTGCACCACCGGGTGCTCAGCGTCCGGCAACGTGGCGAACAGGCCCGTCAGCGCGGCGCGCGCCTGGAAACCG
Organism: Serratia sp. NGAS9; assembly: GCF_009905295.1. Taxonomy (NCBI): domain Bacteria; kingdom Pseudomonadati; phylum Pseudomonadota; class Gammaproteobacteria; order Enterobacterales; family Yersiniaceae; genus Serratia; species Serratia sp. NGAS9. The sequence continues at coordinate 4,220,111 of NZ_CP047605.1, read as the reverse complement.
GCGACGCCCAGCAACACCGCGTCATTATCGGCGGCGATAGTGACTTTGGAGAACACCGCGTATTTTTTGATTTCAGCCAGCTGGCTGTCCAGCACGCTGCGGCGTTCCAGATAGGCGAAGCCTTCGCCACGGTGGAACAGACGCAGGTTGCTCCACATTTTGCCCTTGGCGTCACAGTGGGCGCACAGCACGTGCTGATCGGCCGCCAGCGCGTCGATGTCCGCCGTCACCTGGCCCTGAAGATATTTCACTGTGTCCGGCCCGTTCAACGTCACCAGCGCCCAATCTTCCAGCGAGATCAGCGTCAGGGGGAGATGGGTGGAAGCGGAGGGCTGACGGGGTGGGAATGGAATGTTATGCGCCATAGTAAATTCCTGCTCAACGTTTAGCTTACCTGAAGGGTATTGAACCCATGGTAAAAGAGGCGGCGGGCTTTGCAAACTGTTATTCGCGCCGTGGGACCGGGGGGCGCTTTTTTTGGCATTTTGCGCTTTATTACGTTTTCCGCAGCAAAGCGCCTTCCCGGCGTGTATGTCAAATTGTTACTCTATAGGCTTGCGGCCTGGGCACCCTTGCAGACAGATCCCCGGCTGATGGAATTATATTGCGACGGCGTTGCCATACAGTGTGTCATTTGAACCCTGCGCTGGCGCTGCCGCGCTGAAAAGAGGTGAGTCATAACAACATGGATATTAACAACAAAGCACGTATTCACTGGGCTTGCCGTCGTGGCATGCGCGAGCTGGACATCTCCATCATGCCGTTCTTCGAATACGAATACGACAGCCTGAATGACGCGGACAAGGCGCTGTTTATCCGCCTGCTGGAGTGTGACGATCCCGATCTGTTCAACTGGCTGATGAATCATGGCGCGCCGCAGGACGGCGAGCTGCAGAGAATGGTGACCCTGATCCAAACGCGAAATAAAGACCGTGGCCCAGTGGCGATGTGATATCCGCATTTCCTGGCGCACCCAGCTTTTTTCCCTGTTGACTCATGGCGTTCTGATCTTGCTGATCCTGATTTCGCCCTGGCCGGAAGGTTATGGCCCGCTTTGGCTGGTGCTGCTGACGCTGGTGGTGTTTCAGTGCATTCGTAGCCAGAAGCGCATCGCCGCAGTGCAGGGCGAGCTGCGGCTGCTGGCGGACCGGCGTTTCAGCTGGCACGGCCGAGAATGGCGGCTGGCGAAAAAGCCCTGGATGCCGGGCTACGGCCTGCTGCTGACGCTGCAGCCGATGGAAGGCAAAAAGCGCCGCCGGCTGTGGCTGGCTTCCGACTGCATGAGCAAAGAGGAGTGGCGCCACCTGCGGCAGCTGTTGCTGTATCCGCCGGCGGGTAACGGCGAGGAACCCTGATGAAACCCGTGCTCTGGTTGGTGGAGGATGAACCCAGCATTGCCGATACGCTGGTTTACACGCTGGAGAGCGAAGGCTTCGAAGTACGCTGGTTCGAACGTGCGGAACCGGCGTTGCAGGCGCTGGCGCAAGGCGCGCCCGCGCTTGCTATCCTCGATGTCGGTTTGCCGGATATCAACGGTTTTGAATTGTGTCGCCGCCTGCTGGCTCAGGCGGCTGACCTGCCGATTCTGTTTCTTACCGCCCGCAGTGATGAAGTGGATCGCCTGATCGGGCTGGAGATCGGCGCCGACGACTATGTCGCCAAGCCGTTCTCCCCTCGCGAGGTCAGCGCCCGGGTGCGCACCATTTTGCGCCGCCTGCATAAGCAGCAGTGCCTGCAACAGAGCGCGCGCTACCATTTCGGCGCTTTCACGCTCGACGAAGACGCGGCCACCATCTCCTACCATCAGCGGCCGCTGCCGCTGACCCGTTACGAATACTTGCTGCTGAAGACGCTGTTGTTGGCGCCTGGACGGGTGTTCTCGCGGCAGCAACTGATGGAAAGCGTTTGGGCGCAGGCGGAAGAAAGCCTGGATCGCACCGTCGATACCCACATCAAGACGCTGCGCGCCAAGCTGCGTGCGGTTGAGCCCGGTGAGCCGCCCATCCACACCCACCGCGGATTGGGCTACAGCGTGAGCCGCCAGCCATGAAAATTGGCCTGCGCCTGCTGCTGGGATATTTTCTGATCGTGGCGGTGGCCGGGTACTTCGTGCTGAGCATTTTCGTCCAGGAAGTGAAGCCCGGCGTGCGGCGCGCTACCGAAGGCACGCTGGTGGACACCGCCAACCTGTTGGCGCAAATCGCCCGTCAGGACATGCAGCGCGGCGATGCGGCGCATGGCCAACTGGCGCAGGCGTTCACGCAGCTGAACCAGCGGCCGATCGGCGCCAATATCTCCGGCATCCGCAAGGATCGCAGTGAATACCACGTCTATCTGACCGATGCCCAGGGCCGGGTCATTTTCGATTCTGCCGGCCGCGCGCAGGGGCAAGACTACTCGCGCTGGAATGACGTTTATCGGACGCTGCGCGGCCAGTACGGCGCCCGCAGCACCCGTAGCGATCCAGAAGATGAAAACAGTTCGGTGATGTATGTGGCCGCGCCGGTGATAGAACAAGGGCGTATTATCGGCGTGCTCACCGTGGGCAAACCCAACAGCACCATGGCGCCGGTGATCAAACGCAGCGAACGGCGCATTCTATGGGCCGGCGCGTTGCTGCTGGGGATTGCGTTGCTGATCGGCGCGGTATTCGTCTGGTGGATCAACCGTTCGATAGGCCGGCTGGTGCGTTATGCCGACGGGGTGGCGCAAGGGGAAAGCGCGCCGCTGCCCAAAGTGGGCGGGCGGGAATTGACGCAGCTGGCGCAGGCGTTGGAGAGCATGCGACTGAAGCTGGAAGGTAAAGCTTATATCGAACAGTATGCACATACCCTGACGCATGAGCTGAAAAGCCCACTGGCGGCGATCAGGGGCGCGGCGGAGCTGTTGCAGGAGCTGCCACCGCCGGAGACCGCCCGGCGTTTTCTCACCAACATCGAGCAGCAAAGCGCACGCATCCAGCAGCTGGTGGACAAACTGCTGGTGCAGGCGCGGCTGGAGAGCCGGCCAGACATGGAGACCGCGCCCATCGCGATCGCGGCGCTGGTCAGCCAGACGATGGCGGGCAAAGAGGCGCAGGCGATGCAGCGCGGCGTCAGATTGCAACTGGAGGCGTTGGCGGAGGTGACGCTGAACGGCGATGCGTTGCTGATCAGCCAGGCGTTGACCAACCTGCTGGACAACGCGATCGACTTTACCCCGTCGGGCGGGTGCGTCAGCGTGCGAGGCGAACGGCGGGAACAGCATTACTGCATCAGCGTCTGTGACGACGGCAGCGGCATTCCTGACTACGCCCTCGATAAAGTGTTCGAACGTTTTTATTCGCTGCCGCGCGCCGAACGGCCGAAAAGCAGCGGGCTGGGCCTGAACTTCGTGCAGGAAGTCGCCCGTCTGCATCATGGCGGCATTCACCTGCGCAACCGCCGGCCGCACGGGGTGGAAGCGACTTTCATGTTATCGCTGTGACTTCACCTTCCCTTCACATAACCACATTCTGATTTCACCTGCGGGTTTTATCGTGGCCTTATTACCTACGAGGAGCGAGCATGATGAAATCGGTACTTTTCTGGAAAATAACCACGCTGCTGGGATTGATGGTGGTGATGTTGATCCCCATCGCCCAGCTGATGAGCGTGATCGACGAACGCAGCGGCTATCGGCAAAGCGTGGTCGGGCAGGTGAGCGAAAGCACCAGCGGGGCGCAGCGCGTGCTCGGTCCGTTGATTGTCATTCCCTATGTCGAACGCGAAGAGAAGAAAGACGAGAAAGGACAAACGGTAGTGCAGCGGGTGCAGCATTACCGCTATTTGCTGCCGGAGTCGCTTCAGGTACAGGGCGCGCCGAATGTGGAGGTGCGCAAGTTGGGCATTTATCAGACGCAGGTTTACCAGGGGCCGCTGAACTTCAAGGTGCGTTTCGGCCAGCCGGAGCTGACGGATTTGCAACGCGCCAACGTGACCGTCGGCCAGCCGTTCCTGCTGGTGGCGCTGAGCGACTCTCGCGGCATCAAGCGCATTTCCCCGCTGGCAATGCCGCAGCCGGTGGCGTTTGAACCGGGCACCGGCGTGGGATCGTTGCGCCAGGGGATCCACGCCCCGCTGACGCTGGCGATGCTGCAACAAAAAGAGGGGCTGAACGCCGACTTCACCCTGACGTTGGCGGGCACCAGTAGCCTGTCGCTGGTGCCGCTGGGGCGCAGCAGCGAGCTGCAACTGCAAAGCAACTGGCCGCATCCGAATTTCCTCGGCAACTTCCTGCCGGACGAACGCAAGGTAACGGAGCAGGGGTTTAGCGCTCGCTGGCGCAGCACCTGGTTTGCCAACAACATCAACAGTGCGTTCTATTACGACGATGCCATTATCGACGAGGACAAGCTGCCGGCCTTCAGCGCCAGCCTGGTCGAACCGGTCGATCACTATCAGCTGACCGAGCGCGCGGTCAAATACGCGCTGCTGTTTATCGGGCTGACGTTTATGGCGTTTTTCCTGTTCGAAACCCTGACCGGGCTGCGGGTGCACCCGATTCAGTACCTGCTGGTCGGCGCGGCGCTGGTGTTGTTCTACCTGATTCTGCTGGCCTTCTCCGAACACCTGGGATTCGCTTTCGCTTACCTGGCGGCCAGCATCGCCTGCAGCGGACTGATCGGCTTCTATCTGAGCGCCGTACTGCGCGGCAAGCTGCGCGGTGCGCTGTTCGCCGCGAGCCTATTGTTGTTGTACGGCGTGCTCTATTTGCTGTTGCAGTCGGAGGACAATGCGTTGGTGCTGGGAGCCGGGCTGCTGTTCGCCATTCTGGCGGGCATTATGCTGTTGACGCGCAAACTGGACTGGTATCAGGTGGCCGATCCGACGCGTTTGACCAAGGAAACGCCGGCCGGGGAAGATGAGCCACGCTTCCGGCTGTGGAAATAAGCGAGGGGAATCGGGCGCGCTCAGCGCCCGATAGCGGCTACAGCAGCGGCTCCATCTCCAGCAGGATCTGTTCGCACCATTGCTGCAGGCGCTCTTCGCTCAGATCGTATTGGTTGACCTCATCGAGCGCCAGGCCGACGAAGTGTTTGCCGTCGGCGCTCAGCGGTTTGGGGCTGGTGAACTCGAAGCCCTCAGTTGGCCAGAAGCCGATGAACTGCACGCCCAGCGGCGCGATGTGATCGTGCAACATGCCCAGCGCGTCAAGGAACCACTCACCGTAACCGAGCTGATCGCCCATGCCGTACATGGCGACGATCTTGCCTTTCAGATCCAGCTCTGGCAACTGCGGCCAGATCGCTTCCCAGTCTTCCTGCAGTTCGCCGAAATCCCAGGTCGGGATGCCGAGGATCAGAATGGAATAGTCCTCCATCAGCTTGGGCGAGACGTCTTTCAGGTTGTGCAGGTCGACCAGGTCTTCACCCAGAATCTCACGGATTTTTTCTGCCGCCATCTCGGTGTAGCAGGTGCTGGAGCCGTAAAACAGACCAATCTTCATGTGTAAACCGTTACGTTGCTGTTTAGAGAATTGCAGCGAGTATACCTGATTTGCGTCGGCTTAAGGCATAATGGCGCGGGTGGAAATGCAACAAAGAGAGGACCGCGTGCAACAGCAAGACAATGCGCTGATTGAACAATTCCTGGATGCGCTGTGGCTTGAGCGCAATCTGGCGGAAAATACGCTGGCCTCCTACCGGCTGGATTTGCAGGCCCTGGGCGCCTGGCTTGGCCAGCAAAATACCACCTTGCTGCAGGCGCAGGCGTTGGATTTGCAGGCGTTTCTCGCCGAGCGGGTGGACGGCGGCTACAAGGCCACCAGCTCCGCGCGTTTGTTGAGCGCCATGAGGCGCCTGTTTCAATATCTGTACCGCGAGAAGCTGCGCGCCGACGATCCCACCGCGCAACTGGCGTCTCCCAAGTTGCCGCAGCGTTTGCCGAAGGATCTGAGCGAGGCGCAGATCGATGCGCTGTTGCAGGCGCCCTGCGTCGATCAACCGCTGGAGCTGCGCGACAAGGCGATGCTCGAAGTGTTGTACGCCACCGGGCTGCGGGTTTCCGAGCTGGTGGGGTTGAGCATCAGCGACGTCAGCCTGCGCCAGGGCGTGGTGCGGGTGATCGGCAAGGGCAACAAGGAGCGGCTGGTGCCGCTGGGCGAAGAGGCGGTCTACTGGATCGAAAATTACCTGGAGCACGGCCGCCCATGGCTGGTCAATGGCCAGACGCTGGATGTGCTGTTCCCCAGCACCCGCTGCCAGCAAATGACCCGACAGACGTTCTGGCATCGCATCAAACACTATGCCATCCTTGCGGGCATCGACAGCGAGCGTCTGTCGCCGCACGTGTTGCGGCACGCGTTCGCCACCCATTTGCTGAACCATGGGGCCGATCTCCGTGTCGTACAGATGTTGTTAGGGCACAGCGATCTCTCGACCACGCAAATTTATACACATGTAGCGACCGAACGACTGAAACAGCTACATCAACAGCATCACCCGCGCGCCTGAGCGGCGGGTTCGAAAGGATTGGAACAATGAAAAAAGGTTTAATGCTGCTCTCTCTGCTGGTGGCTTCGGTGGCCGGCGCCGCCCATGCCGATGACGCGGCGATCAAAAAAGCGCTCGCCAGCCTGGGTATCCAGCAGGCGGACGTGCAGCCTTCACCGGTCAACGGCCTGAAAACCGTGCTGACCGACAGCGGCGTGCTGTACGCCTCCGAAGACGGCAAGCACATCCTGCAGGGCCCGCTGTTTGACGTCAGCGGCAAAGAGCCGGTCAACGTGACCAACCAACTGCTGGGCACCAAGATGGACGCGCTGAAAGATCAGATGATCGTTTACAAAGCGCCGAAAGAGAAACACGTGATCACCGTGTTCACCGATATCACCTGCGGTTACTGCCACAAACTGCATCAGCAGATGAAAGAGTACAACGATCTGGGCATTACCGTGCGTTACCTGGCATTCCCGCGCCAGGGGCTGGCTTCCCAGGCTGAAAAAGACATGCAGTCGATCTGGTGCACCGCCGACAAGGCCAAGGCGTTCGACGCCGCCATGAAGGGCGATGCCGTTTCTCCGGCGACCTGCAAAACCGACATCAGCAAGCATTACGAGCTGGGCGTGCAGTTCGGCATTCAGGGCACGCCGGCCATCATTCTGGAAAACGGCATGATGATCCCGGGCTATCAGGGGCCGAAAGAGATGGCCGCCATGCTGGATGCGCACCAGGCCGCCACCAAAGCCGGTGGTTAATCGCCGGTGAGTATTAAAACGCAACTACGCCGCCGCCCGGCGGCGGACGACACGCATCTGCCCGCCAGTTTGCCGCCGCTGCTGCGTCGGCTTTACGCCCTGCGCGGCGTGCAGGCTGAGCAAGAGCTGGAACGCGGCGTCAAGGGCATGTTGCCCTGGCAACAGCTGGACGGCATCGACGACGCCGTCAGCCTGCTGCAACAGGCGCTGGCCGACGGCAGCCGCATCATGGTGGTGGGCGATTTCGACGCCGACGGCGCCACCAGCACCGCGCTGACGGTGCTGGCGCTGCGCAGCATGGGCGGCGCAGCCGTCGATTATCTGGTGCCTAACCGTTTCGAAGACGGTTATGGCCTGAGCCCCGAAGTGGTGGAGCAGGCGGCGGCGCGCGGCGCAGAACTCATTGTCACCGTCGATAACGGCATCTCCTCCCACGCCGGCGTCGACGTGGCGCACGCCAAGGGCATGCAGGTGTTGGTGACCGATCACCACCTGCCGGGCGAGACCCTGCCGGCGGCCGAAGCGATCGTTAACCCCAACCTGCGCGGCTGCGCCTTCCCGTCCAAATCGCTGGCGGGGGTTGGTGTCGCGTTCTACCTGATGCTGGCGCTGCGCGCCCGCCTGCGGGACAGCGGCTGGTTCGAGCAGCGCGCGCTGGCGATGCCCAATCTGGCGGAGCTGCTGGACCTGGTGGCGCTCGGCACCGTGGCCGACGTGGTGCCGCTGGATGCCAACAACCGTATTCTGGTGTATCAGGGGTTAAACCGCATCCGCGCCGGCAAATGCCGACCGGGCATCCGCGCGCTGCTTGAAGTGGCTAATCGCGATGCCCGCCAACTGGCGGCCAACGATCTCGGTTTCGCTCTCGGTCCGCGCCTCAATGCCGCCGGCCGGCTGGACGACATGTCTATCGGCGTGGCGCTGCTGCTGAGCGACGACATTGCGCAGGCGCGTATGCTGGCCAACGATCTCGATGCGCTGAACCAGACGCGACGCGAGATAGAGCAAGGCATGCAGGTGGAAGCCCTGCAGCTGTGCGATCAGCTGGAGCGCACCAGCACCGAGCTGCCTTACGGGCTGGCGATGTATCACCCGGAATGGCACCAGGGCGTGGTGGGCATCCTCGCTTCGCGCATCAAAGAGCGTTTCCACCGCCCGGTGATCGCGTTCGCACCGGCGGGCGACGGCATACTGAAAGGCTCCGGCCGTTCGGTGCCCGGCCTGCACATGCGCGATGCGCTGGAGCGGCTGGATATGCTGAACCCCGGGCTGATGATGAAGTTCGGCGGCCACGCGATGGCGGCCGGATTGTCGCTGGAAGAGGCCAAATTCGACGAGTTCCGCCAGCGTTTCGGCGAGTTGGTGGGTGAATGGCTCGATCCGGCGATGTTGGAAGGGGTGATCTGGTCCGACGGCGAACTGGCGATGCAGGAGCTGTCGCTGACAACGGCGGAGCTGCTGCGCGAGGGCGGCCCGTGGGGCCAGGCGTTCCCGGAACCGACCTTCGACGGCAAGTTCCGCATCCTGCAGCAGCGGCTGGTGGGCGAGAAACACCTGAAGCTGATGGTGGAGCCGCTCGGCGGCGGCCCGTTGCTCGACGGCATCGCGTTCAACGTGGACACCACGCTGTGGCCTGACAGCAGCGTGCGCGAGGTGGAACTGGCCTACAAGCTCGACGTCAACGAGTTTCGCGGCAACCGCAACGTGCAGCTGCTGATCCAGCATCTTTGGCCGCGCTGAGGCGAAATTGACGTTCGTGCATCGGTCAGTGACTGGTGCACGAACGCTCATCAGTTTCGTGGTGAGATGATCAGGCTAGCGACCCCTTTCTGTTCGATAATTTCCAGCATTCTGAGCGCGGCTCCCTGGGGTTTTACCGCGTTACGTTCCCATTTTTGTACGCTGGTGGTCGACATGTTGACCACGGCCGCTAAATCGGCCTGGCTCAGGCCGAGCCGTCTGCGCAGCATTTTGATGCGTGCGCCGTCCATTTGATCATGCTGCTCACGCTGGGCATGTTGTTCCTGCGCCTGTACTCGTGTGGCGATGTTGCGTACGGTATCGTCTGACACCGCACCGATCTCATTAAAACGCTGTGCCATTTTTTGCAGTCTGAGCAGGCGATTATCAGTCATCGCATTTCACCTCTCGCAAGTAGCCGCTATCGATGGCTCGTTTGATAATTTCCGGCGGCATGGCAAGAAAATCTCTGGCGAGCTCGCGATAGGTTGCCAATTCATCATCGTTGATTTCTTTTGCACCGTTCTGTTTTACGGTGTTTTTCAGCCATCCATCAATAAAATACTGATGACGACCGCGTTTAAACGCCACGATGGATCGAGCACCACCCCGTTTACCCCGATTGAGCGAAATACGTTTCTTCTAGACGCCGCCGCCCAGATCGCCGTCATGGTTACCGTGTGCGAGTTCGTGAGCCGCGGTGCAAATCTTTTGATCGACGATGCGATTTTTCTTCATAAATTTGTCGAAATCATCCGTGACGAAAATGTCCATTTTGGCACCGCCTGTCCCTGTGAGTCATCATAGCGACTATAGTCTCAATGACCACATTGCTCAATACTTGAACAGCTTAGCGGCGTGAGGGGCACCGGTAATAAAACGCTGGTGAAATTCCTGCTCTTCCTGCCACCCGCTTTGTCGCCCGATCGCCACAAAAACTGACCAACTCGCTATAAACTGCCGCCCGGATCCGTTAGAATTGGCGGTTCCAATGGCATTCCGCCATCGACGACATCAACGTAAAAGAACGAAACCATGTTTGAAATTAACCCGGTAAAAAACCGAATTCAGGACCTGTCCGAGCGGACTGCGGTTCTTAGGGGGTATCTTTGACTATGATGCCAAGAAGGAACGCCTAGAAGAAGTCAACGCCGAGCTGGAGCAGCCGGACGTTTGGAACGAGCCGGAGCGCGCACAGGCGCTCGGTAAAGAGCGCGCCGCGCTGGAAGCCATCGTTGAAACCATCGATCAGCTGGAGCAGGGCGGCGAAGACGTCGGCGGGCTGCTGGAACTGGCGGTGGAAGCCGACGATGAAGAGACCTTCAACGAAGCGGTCGCCGAGCTGGATCAACTGATGAGCAAGTTGGATCAGTTGGAATTCCGCCGCATGTTCTCCGGCGAATACGACAGCGCCGACTGCTACCTGGATATCCAGGCCGGTTCCGGCGGCACCGAAGCGCAAGACTGGGCCAGCATGCTGCTGCGCATGTACCTGCGCTGGGCCGAAGCCAAGGGCTTCAAGACCGAAGTGATCGAAGAATCCGACGGCGACGTCGCGGGCCTGAAGTCTGCCACCATCAAGATCATTGGCGACTACGCGTTTGGCTGGTTGCGCACTGAAACCGGCGTGCATCGCCTGGTGCGCAAGAGCCCGTTCGACTCCGGCGGCCGTCGCCACACCTCGTTCAGCTCGGTGTTCATCTACCCGGAAGTGGACGACGATATCGATATCGAAATCAACCCGGCGGATCTGCGTATCGACGTGTACCGCGCCTCGGGTGCAGGCGGTCAGCACGTCAACAAAACCGAATCCGCCGTACGTATTACTCACCTGCCAACCAACATCGTGGTGCAGTGCCAGAACGATCGTTCTCAGCATAAGAACAAGGATCAAGCGTTTAAACAGCTGCGAGCCAAGCTGTACGAGTTTGAGATGCAAAAGAAAAATGCTGATAAGCAGACGATGGAAGACAACAAGTCCGACATCGGCTGGGGCAGCCAAATCCGTTCTTACGTGCTGGATGACTCCCGCATCAAGGATTTGCGTACCAACGTCGAAACGCGTAACACGCAGGCCGTACTGGATGGCGACCTGGATAAATTCATTGAGGCAAGTTTGAAAGCCGGGTTATGAGGAATAGAAATGTCTGAACAACAAGTACAGGGCGCCGATCAGGCGCTGGATCTCAATAACGAACTGCAGTCCCGCCGCGAGAAACTGGCCGGCCTGCGTGAGAATGGCATTGCGTTCCCGAATGACTTCCGTCGCGATTCCACCTCCGACAAACTGCACGCTGCGTACGGCGATAAAGACAACGAAGAGCTGGAAGCGCTGGGCGTAGAAGTGACCGTCGCCGGCCGCATGATGACTCGCCGCATTATGGGCAAGGCGTCCTTCGTTACGCTGCAGGACGTGGGCGGCCGCATTCAGCTGTACGTCGCGCGCGACGATCTGGCTGAAGGCGTGTACAACGAGCAGTTCAAGAAGTGGGACCTGGGCGATATCCTCGGCGCGCGCGGCAAGCTGTTCAAAACCAAGACCGGCGAACTGTCGATCCACTGCACCGAGCTGCGTCTGCTGACCAAAGCGCTGCGCCCGCTGCCGGACAAATTCCATGGCCTGGCAGATCAGGAAACCCGTTACCGCCAGCGTTACCTGGATCTGATCGCCAACGAAGAGTCGCGCAACACTTTCAAAGTGCGTTCGCAGGTGATGTCGGCTATCCGTAACTTCATGGTGGAACGCGGCTTCATGGAAGTCGAAACCCCGATGATGCAGGTGATCCCGGGCGGCGCGTCCGCGCGTCCGTTCATCACTCACCACAATGCGTTGGATATCGACATGTACCTGCGCATCGCGCCGGAACTGTATCTGAAGCGTCTGGTGGTCGGCGGCTTTGAGCGCGTGTTCGAAATCAACCGTAACTTCCGCAACGAAGGCGTTTCTCCGCGTCACAACCCAGAGTTCACCATGATGGAACTCTACATGGCTTACGCGGATTACAAAGACCTGATCGAGCTGACCGAGACGCTGTTCCGCACCCTGACCGAGAAAGTGCTGGGCACCTCTCAGGTGCAGTACGGCGACGAAGTGTTCGACTTCGGCAAGCCGTTCGAGAAGCTGACCATGACCGAGGCGATCAAGAAATACCGTCCGGAAACCGATCTGGCTGATCTGGCCGACATGGGTAAAGCGGTGGCCATCGCCGAATCCATCGGCATCAAGGTTGAGAAGAGCTGGGGGCTGGGCCGCGTCGTGACCGAGATCTTCGAAGAAGTGGCGGAAAGCCATCTGATTCAGCCGACCTTCATCACCGAGTACCCGGCTGAAGTGTCGCCGCTGGCGCGCCGCAACGACGTGAACCCGGAAATCACCGACCGCTTCGAGTTCTTCATCGGCGGCCGTGAAATCGGCAACGGTTTCTCCGAGCTGAACGACGCCGAAGACCAGGCGCAGCGCTTCGCCGATCAGGTGAACGCCAAAGACGCCGGCGACGACGAAGCGATGTTCTACGACGAAGATTACGTCACCGCGCTGGAGCACGGCCTGCCGCCGACCGCCGGTCTGGGCATCGGTATCGACCGTATGGTCATGCTGTTCACCAACAGCCACACCATCCGCGATGTGATTCTGTTCCCGGCGATGCGCCCACAGAAATAATCGCGTTTAGCGTGTAACAACCGGTGCAGGCAACTGCGCCGGTTTTTTTTCGTCTACGGGACTTAACCGCTTAAAACATCGACAGTTACGCGCCATCTCCGCTTGCCCGCCGCCGATAACCGGTTATAATGCCTGTCGCACACCGATGCGGGTGTAGTTCAATGGTAGAACGGCAGCTTCCCAAGCTGCATACGAGGGTTCGATTCCCTTCACCCGCTCCAAAACCTCCGTAAACATCACCCCATTGAGCTATAACCGTTTTCAGAAAAGCTGATTCTCAACGATTGCATCACCGTTTGGTGTGGGTTGACGTGTGAGACGAGCAAGCCGCTGGCCTGGCATCTTACCGCGATAACACAACGCGCCATCCAGTCCTGATGCGGGTGTGAGCCACCGTTGCTGCCCACACCGCGCCATTGCCGCTTAGCTCCATTTCTGTTTAGCCCCGGAGGGCAGGCGGTTATCCGTTTCTTCGCAGGAGCGATCGCATTCTTTCGGCAGCAGGAAGGTGATACTTCCCGCCAGCAGCAGCGATGCCGCCAGCGCGCAAACCGCGACGTTCTGTCCGTACACATAAATCATGACGCCTACCAGATAGGGGCCGCAGAACCCACCGAGGTTGCCCAGCCCGTTGATCACCCCGCGTGCGCTGCCCGCCACTTCTGCCGTCGCAATGCGTCCGGGAATTGACCAGAAGGGGCTGGTCGCCGCTTTAAGGAAGAAGCCGCACACCACCAACGCGATATAGGCGGCCACCACGTGCTCATGCAGGATCACCGAGGCTATCAGCGCCGCCGCAAAACAGTACAGGGAGATCCTGACCCACAAACGGCGTTTACCGCTGCGATCGCTGAACATCGAAATCACATAAATCCCCGCCAGAGTGGCAACAAACGGCAGGATCGCCAATACCCCAACATTGGCCATGCTGCCACCGGTCAGGTTTTTCAAGATGGTGGGCAGCCACAACGTATATCCATAGTCTCCGGTCTGGTAAAAGAAATTCAGCACGACCAGGCGCATCAATCCCTTGTTGCGAAACACCGCTTTTAACGGTGCTTTTGCCGCCGGCACCATCCCTTCTCGCGCTTTGCGCTCCCGGGCCAGCTCGGTTAATAAATAGTCGCGTTCCTTCGCCGGCAGCCAACGCGCCTCTTCCGGGCGGTCACTGATCACCAGCCACCAAATGGCCAGCACCACGACCGACAACAAGCCTTCGATAATGAACAGCCAGCGCCAGTCGAGAGTGGCAATAATCGCGCCGGAAACTGGGGCGGTCAGCATCCCCCCTAGTGGGGCAAACATCATGACAAAGGCATTGGCCCGGCCCAGTTCTTTTTCCGGGAACCAATTGCTGACCATGGTCAGCACGACGGGCAACATTCCTCCTTCGGAGATCCCGAGAATAAAACGCAGCACGAGCAGCTGATACTGATGGGTGACAAAGCCGGTGGCGATAGAGACAATCGCCCAGGCCACGAGCGACCAGGCGATAAAACGTTTCCCGCTACCGTAAACCGCAAGTCGTCCGCCAGGGATTTGCAGAAATAAATAACCAATAAAAAATATCCCACTGGCCACGCCAGCCATTTGGCTGGTAATACCTAAATCCTGTTCCATGCCGCCCGGCAGAGCAAAGCTGATATTAACGCGATCCATAAATGAAATAATGCAGGTGACAAGGATCGGCGCGATAACCCGCAGCCAGCGAGTTCCTGGTATTTTATCGGTCATAGTAATGCCTCGATGATATCCGCCACGATAAGCGGATATTTTGTTAGGCTGAATAAAAATGATGGTGCGCCATTCAGGCGATCATTTTTATTGAATTAAGCCAGGAATATCCTGATGGGAAAAATAACCTGCGAGATTATCCAAAACGGATTGGCTCATTCCCTGGCGGGTTTCTACGGTAGCGCTGGCCACGTGGGGCTGAAGCAAAACATTCTCGAGCGCAAAGAACGCTGTCGGGACATGGGGCTCGTTTTCAAACACATCCAGAGCGGCCCCGGCGATAACATGATTTTGTAACGCCTTTATCAGCGCCGCCTCATCGACCAGGCTGCCGCGGGCGATATTGATAAGCCAGGCACGATCGGGCATGGCGTTAAATACGCTGGCATCAATAATCCCGCGGTTTTCCGCACTGCCAGATGCCGCGATCACCAGGAAATCACTCTGCGCTGCGAGCGTGTGCAGATCGGCGCACCACGGGTAATCCAGGTCGTCTTTGCGCCGGCGGTCAGTATACAGTATGGTCATATCGAAGCCTTTCGCCCGGCGGGCGATGGCTTGGCCAATATTCCCCATGCCAAAAATACCGATGCGCTTACCGCTCACTTTGGTCGCCAGCGGTGGCGGCGTCGTTTCCCAGCGGCCTTCGCGTACAAAACGGTCTCCTTGGCAGAGGCGGCGGCTGGCGGACAGCATTAGCCCCATCGCCAGATCGGCCACATCATCGGTCAGCACGCCGGCGGTGATCCCGACGCTGATATGGCGTTCCCGGGTGTAGTTGAGGTCGATAGCGTCAGTTCCCACGCCAAAAACAGCAATCATGCCCGCCTGCGGCAGCTGCTCCAGCGTCTCCCGGGTTACCCCCACGTCACCACGGGTGACCACCGCCTGAACGTCTGCGCCATGGCGAGCCAGGAAGGCTGGAATATCTGATTGTTCATAGAGACGGAATACCCGGTAACTGGTGTCCAACGCGGCCTGTAAAGCATCCATCACCGGCGCGATAAGTAAAATGGTAGGTTGAGTGTCAGTGTGCATCGTTGCGATCCTGTCTGAAAACAATAGGGGATATCCTGTATCAGACGTTTTTTTACCGCTTATTATTGCGATCTACATCACGCCAAAGAGTGTTAAAAAAGCATGTTACTGCTGGCGTGATCTCGTGTGCAATTTCGTGGCTTCTGTCGATTATTATCGGGGGCGATAGCCCGTTATGCCCGTAGGCGGAGAGTGTGAAATCGGTCGATTCTGATGAAAAGGGTGAATAGCCAGTGATTTTCTGCCGTGGATCACAGGATAAGTAACGCTGTTTCGTAACACTTAATTAAGTGACTTTTGTCACAGTTTTAAACGGCTAAAAACCGTGAGATAGGCCATGACTTATTTCACCATGCCGAATGGCCTTTCAGGTGGAGTTTACTCACAGTGGTGATAGGTTGTAAATATTAGAAACAAAGCGGTTTGCTTTGTTGTTTATTCATAGTGGCGCCCGTAGAACGATCTAATAGTGATTCTGCCGTAATTACGCCGAGATTGCGTGTTGCCATAACACTATCCAACCATTGTTTTTGTCGGTGAAATACCGAGCCGATATTGACCAGAGAAAATATTATGATTATTGATGCTTTAACCACTGCCGTAAATAATAGGTTCTATCCGGCGGCCATCCGTAAAATGCTGGCCAGTATTATTGAAAATGAGCCGTACAATTTACCTGTCGGGCACTATCAGGTGCAGGGTAAACAGATGTTCTTTAACGTCGTTGAAGGGGAAACCAAACTATTGGCCGACCAGAAGCCAGAGTTTCATCGCCAGTATCTGGATATCCATCTTGTCCTGGAAGGGAAAGAAGTGATTGGCGCCGGGGTTCTGGGGCTACCTCTGCCCCTGAGTGAGCCGTTTAACGAGGCGCACGATCTTGGGTTTAGCCCGGCGATCCCCGGTGAGACTCTCATCCACCTGCAACCCGGTGAACTGGCTGTTATCTTCCCGGGTGAGTTGCACCGCCCGATGAGTACCTGCACGGCACCGGCAGCTCTGCGTAAAATTGTGGCGAAAATCGACTGCGCCCTGCTGACGTAGCAAGACGTTCAGCGGCGGCTGGTATCGTGACTTCAGGCTGCCCGGCGGAGAGCCTCGCTCATCCGCTGTCTGCAGCGATTCCGAAGAATACGCCTTTCCCATCAAAGCCATAGCCCCTAATTTTTAAAGATTGAGTTGGGTTGAATAAATTTACGGCAGAGATTACGCCGTATTATTTACAGGGATATTTTCTTCAGGTTCACATTACATCCTTAAAGGCCGTGAGTTTACCTCTGTAGTCGATGTAGCCAATCTCATAACGCCTTGATCTTTTAATGCGGTTCCTCCCCATTGGCACAATTTTTTATTTTGGTTTGCCTGCGTTCTGATAGATATTAAAAAAACTATATAAAAATAAATTATTTCGGAGCTAACAATGTCGTTGCAAATCGTGCTTACCCGCAGGGAGGCGCTGGGAAAAATGGTGGGCGTCATCGTCGCCGCCAGCCTGTTGCCTTATTCAAATATAACCTATGCCGAACGGGCACAAATTGCCGCCTCGCCCGTTGAATACGCGCAATTTTTGCAAATTTCGAGAAAAATTACCGAGTTTGACGATTTGGACGTCACCCTCTCCGCCCGCTATTTTTCCGCACTGCGCGAACATTTTCCGCAGTTGAACTCGCAACTCAACGCCCTGTTCACCCTGAGCCAGCAAGCTACCGATGCGGAAACCTTGAACCGACATGCGATTGAACAGGGGCAGAGGGAGCTTATTCAGGCCATCGTGACCGCGTGGTATACCGGAACCGTAGATCCTTCAAGCGCCGAGCAGGGTCAGTTGATTACCTATAAAGAGGCACTGATGTATCGCACGGTTCAGGATGCCCTGATCGTGCCGACCTGGTGCAATTTTGGCCCGCTGTGGTGGACCGGCCTGCCGCCGGGCGTTACCCGCCAACCTTCCATTCCCGCAACAGATTTGCCTGCCGTAGCCGATAAAAAATATGAGGACCGCGTGTGAAAAGCCCAATAATTAATGCTTCCGGCGATGCAGAGGCCGATGTCGTCATTGTCGGTTCCGGTATTGTGGGCGGTCTGATGGCGGATGCTTTGGTGAGCCAGGGCTACTCGGTGCTGGTACTTGAGGCAGGCCCGCGCATTGAGCGCGCACAGGCTGTGGAAAACTGGCGCAATATGCCACTGCACAATCGTGCGGGGTCGGATTTTCAGGGGCTTTACCCGCAATCGGAGTACGCCACCGCGCCGCTCTATTTCCCGGAGAACGACTATATCAAACTGACCGGCCCCAATGGCTCTGGCTTTAAACAGGGCTATTTGCGTGTGGTGGGGGGAACCACCTGGCACTGGGCCGCTTCTTGCTGGCGCAACCATCCCAATGATTTTCGCATGAAATCTCTCTATGGCGTGGGGAGAGACTGGCCTATTTCTTACGAAGATATCGAACCGTGGTACGCGAAAGCCGAAGAGGAAATAGGCGTTGCCGGCCCGAATAATCCGGAGTGGCAGTCCCCTGCGGAACGCAGCGGGCCTTACCCGATGGACATGGTGCCCTGGGCCTACGGCGACAGACGCATTGCTGAGATTGTTAATCCTCACGGTTTTAAATCGGTGCCCATTCCGCAAGGCCGCAGCACCCGGCCCTGGAACGGACGGCCCACCTGCTGCGGCAATAACAATTGCCAGCCGATTTGCCCGATCGGGGCGATGTACAACGGTATTCACCACGTTGAACGGGCCGAACACAAGGGGGCGAAGGTGATCCCTGAAGCGGTGGTGTACAAAATTGACACCGACGACAATAACCGCGTCACCGCCGTTCACTGGTATGACACGGCGCACAACTCCCATCGGGCGATCGGTAAAACGTTCGTTCTGGCCTGCAATGGGATTGAGAACCCGCGCTTGCTGCTGCTGGCGGCCAACGAAAAGAACCCGAACGGCATCGCGAACAGCTCGGATCAGGTGGGACGCAACATGATGGATCACTCGGGCCTGCACTGCTCCTTCCTGGCGCGAGAGGCCCTGTGGGTTGGCCGCGGCCCGGCGCAGAGCAGCTGCATGGTGGGGTATCGTGACGGCGTGTTCCGCAGCGACCACTCCGCCAACAAGATCATCATCAACAACATCAACCGGGTGATCCCCTCCGCCCTTGAAGTCCTGAAAACGGGCAAGGTCGGCAAGGCGCTGCAGGATGAAGTGCGCGATCGCGCCAGCCGCTCGGTGGATCTCTCCATCAGCCTGGAACCGCTGCCGGACCCGAACAACCGTCTGACCCTGAGCCCCACTCGCAAAGACAAGCATGGCCTGGCCTGCCCGGACATCCACTACGACGTCGGCGATTACGTGCGCAAAGGGCTGGAAGTGGTCAAAACCCAGCTACGGCAGATTGGCGACTTGTTCGATGCGCAAGAGTTTGTGATTAACGACAAGCTGAATGCCAACAACCACATTATGGGCGGCACGATCATGGGCAGCGACCCCACGAACTCGGTGGTGAACGGTAATTGCCGCGCTCACGATCACGACAACCTTTGGATCCCGGGTGGAGGCGCCATGGTTTCAGCCAGCGTTGTCAACACCACGTTGACGATGGCGGCGCTTGGACTCAAGGCGGCCAATGACGTACTTCGAGCCCTGGAGAGCAAATGAATAAAATCACCCACGCGCTGGCAGCGACGCTGCTGCTGGGAAGCGGTTTTGCGGCGCATGCCCAGGACGGCGATCTGATCGCTAAAGGGCAAGCGCTGGCTATCGCCTCGGACTGCATGGCCTGCCATACGAATACGCAGCAGCAGGGTAAACCTTTTGCCGGGGGGTACGGCATCGCTTCCCCCATGGGCACTATCTACGCCACCAATATTACTCCATCGGTAAAATACGGTATCGGCGGCTATTCCGAAGCGGCGTTTGCCGACGTGCTGCGCGCCGGGATCCGGAAAGATGGGGCGTATCTCTATCCGGCCATGCCCTACACCGCCTACACCCGTCTGAGTGATGACGAGATCCACGCTCTGTATACCTATTTCATGCATGGCGTTGCCCCGGTCGATGAGCCGGCCAAGCACCAAACCGATCTGCCGTTTCCGTTCAACATCCGCCTCTCCATGGCGGTGTGGAACAGGCTTTATTTGGACAATCGGCGCTTCACCCCGGATCTGACGAAAGGTGAGGCGTGGAACGAAGGGGCCGCGCTGGTGCAGGGCCCGGCTCACTGCGGAACCTGTCATACGCCGCGTAATGTGCTGATGGCGGAAGACAATTCGCGCTTCCTGATGGGGGCATCGTTGGGCTCTTGGTACGCGCCGAATATCACCGCAGATCGCCAAGAAGGGATCGGTGGCTGGAGCGAGCAGGAGTTAGTGGCCTACCTGAAAACCGGTCGGGCGGAAGGGCGCGCGCAAGCGGCGGGGCCAATGGCTGAAGCCGTTGAGCACAGCTTCCAATACCTGACCGACCGGCAGCTGCAGGCGATAGCGACTTACCTGAAGACCGTGCCGTCACAGGGCGATGAGCGCCAGGGCAATAGCTTTAGTCAAGCGCATTACAACGTTGAGCACCATCTCCGCGGCATCAATTCGCCCAACGCCAACCACACGCTCAATAGCGGCGAGGCGCTCTACAGCGGCTACTGCGCCAGTTGCCATCAGCCGGATGGCAGCGGCAGTTTGAACCAGGCCTACCCTTCGCTGTTCAACAACTCCACCACGGCCGCGAGCAATCCGTCAAACCTGATTGCCGCCATTTTGCAGGGGGTTGATCGCCGGGTTGACGGTAAGCACGTCCTGATGCCGAGCTTTGGCGCCGGTTCCTATGTCGGAGAACTGACGGATAAGCAGGTTGCCGATATCGCTAACTTCGTGCTGCAGAAATACGGCAACAGCACGCTGAGCGTGACTGCGGCCGACGTGAGTGAGGTGCGCGCCGGGGGCCCGAAACCGCTGTTGGCGCGCGCACAGCCGATGATTCTGCCTGGCATGGCCGTCGCGGCGGTCGTCATTATTCTGCTGGTCCTATTCTGGCTCCGCCGCCGCAAGGCACGTTAAGGGGGCGTTCGGTCAGGTGGGTGGCGCCATCTGGCCGAATTTCTGGCCGGGATAACGAGAGATGGTCTTCTGGCGAAGCGGGCAGTGATGGCCAATGATAAAGTCACTGGCAGGGGCAAGCTATATTGTCTCCCCCATTGACAGGCGGAAGTGGAGATCGACACGTTCAATGGTCGGCAGCCCTTTAATTTTTTTTATTATGATTTCTGTCGCCACTTTCCCCATCTCATACCGTGGCGTCAGTACGCTGGCTAACCGAGGAGTAATGATCTGCCCGATCTCAAGACCGTGAAATCCGGCAATGGCCATTTGCGCTGGCACGCTGATACCGTTTGCCAGACATTCCTGTAACACGCCCACGGCCAGATCGTCGTTGGTACAGAGAATCCCATCCATATCCGGATACATCTGGCTCGCAAGCGTCATCATGCCTGTTCCAATCGAAATGGAAGAGATCTTATTGGGGGAGATACGACCGGTAGGTAAATCATGGTTAGCCATTGCCTGACAGTATCCCGTATAACGCTGTTCATCGCGGATATCAGACATTGAACCAAAATAGATAATGCGTTTTTTACCGCTGGCCAGCAGCATGGTGGTCATATCGTAGCCGGCTTTCACATTATCAAAACCCACGTTAATTCGATCTGTATTGCCTGACAGCCCCATGATTTCAGCAACGGGTATTTTTGCCGTCTTCAGGAATTTTTCCGCCCGCAGACTATGGACCGACTCGGTCAGCAGCAGCCCTTTTATCTTAAAAGCCAGGATCGCGGCAATTTGCTCCTCTTCGCGTTTGCTGTTGTAGTCATAATTGACGACCAGCGTCTGATAACCCTGTATAGACGTCACGGATTCAATGCCGGCGAGGACATCAGCAAATATCAGATTGTTAAAAGAAGGAACCAGAACGCCGATGAGGGGAGGGCTATTGGAATAGAGGGCGGGATTGTCGGGATCGGCCTGATAGCCGACTTCCTCGATAACGGCGGCAATGCGCGCAGCTGTTTCCGGTTTAACCCTGTCCGGCGTGCGCAGATAGCGACTGACCGTCATTTTGGTTACACCCGCCAGTACAGCAATGTCATTTAACGTAATTCGCTGCGACTTCACCATTCATACTCATCTGACCCAGACCGTGTTTGTCATTATGCCCACTGCTGAGTCAAAAGAGAATGCGTGCAATGCGCTACCTCCGGCGTATTCGGTGACAACCGCACGATGCGCCGATCCCGGCTTCTTTTGCCGTTCCAGCATGAGTATGTTCATTATCCCCGCATTTCGTAACGGAGTGAAAGAAAGGCACGCATCAGCGTGCCGTGGACTCTCATGGAAGAAAAGGCGGGCAGTTTGATTCCTTTTCGTCCGCTCAACCCGCTCAATAAGGTGAGCGGGCGATGTGGCCGGGTTAACTGAGAATATCTTCGGCGATCACGTTGAACAGCGTATCGATCTCGCCTTGAGTGTTGTAGTGCATCATGCCGATGCGCAGCACGCCGCCGTCCTGCAACCCTAGCTGTTGCACCAAGCCCAACGCATAGAAATGCCCGCTGCCGGCGCAGATGTTGTGCTGCCCGAGGCGGCGGGCGATTGCGTCAGGCGTATGGCCGCTGAAGGTCAGGGCGAAGGTCGGTGTGCGGCGCGCGCTGTCCGCCTGGGGATTGCCATAAAGCCGCACCCCGTCGAGCTGCTGCAGCCGTTGCAGGAAGTGGCGGCACAGCGCCTCTTCATGCTGGTGGTAGGCGGCGAAACTCTCCTGCAAACGCTGCCTTAACGGCGCGCCGGGCGAGCCCCACTGCGCCAGATACTCGATAGCGGCCGCGACGCCGGCCAGCGCTTCGAAGCTCTGAGTACCGGTCTCGAAACGGCCGGGGCCGACGTCGGTGGCCGGCTCGACTTTGTACGGACGCAGGCGCTGCAGCCACTGCGGCGCGATGTAGGCCATGCCGATGTGCGGGCCAAAGAACTTGTAGGCGGAGCACACCAGGAAATCACAGCCCAGCGCCTGTACGTCGATCAGGTTATGCGGGGCGTAATGAACGGCGTCGACATACACCTGCGCACCGACCCGATGCGCGGCTTCGACGATGGTTTTGATATCGACAATGCTGCCGGTGACGTTGGAGGCGTAGCTGACCGCCACCAGGCGGGTGTTGGCATTGATGCGCTCACACACTTTCGCGGCATCCAATGCGCAGTCGGCGCTCTCGAGCGGTATCTGATGCACCACGGCCCCTCTGTCGGCAGCGGCCTGCTGCCAGCTGGAGACGTTGGCGTAGTGATCCAGCGCGGTGACGATGACCTCATCGCCGGCCTGCCAGTCGCGGCTGATGATGCGGCTGAGATGAAAAGTCAGCGTGGTCATGTTCATGCCGAAGACGATGGTGTCGGCCGACGGGGCATTTAACAAGGCGCGCACCGATTCCCGCGCCTGGCCCATCACCTCGCCGGTGACTCGGCTGGAGAAGTAGTGGCCGCCCAGGTTGGCGTTGTATGCCCCCAGGTAATCCGTCATTTTTTCCAGCACGCCCCGTGAAACCTGCGCACCGCCGGGGCCGTCGAAAAAGATCGCCGGTTTGCCGTCGATTAGCTGGGACAGGGCGCTGAACTGGCGGCGGGCGAGCTCGGGAGTAAAGGTCATGCTTTCTCTCCCCGCGCGGTGAGGACGAAGAGGTCCAAATGGCCTTCTTCTGTTGGGCTCACGGCGTTGATCGGCGTGGCGTTGTGCCACAGTTTGCTGTCCGCCAGCAGCACGGCTTCGCCGTCCGCCAGCGCTTTTTTAAAGAAGGGATCGTGGTGACTGTCGTCATACAGCATGATTTCACCGCCGACGATGTTGTGCCGGTGAATGGCGATCATCGCGATGTGGTCGAAACCGTCCTGGTGAATGCCTTCCGGCGCCACCTGGGTGTCTTTCTCGATGGCGACCACGCGCATCTGGTGGATCTCTATCTCGGCGCCTTCCGGCAGTTCGTTGCTTTCTGCAAACAGGTTGCACATCTCTGCCATGCCGGCGCTCTGCAACACGGCGCTGTCGATAGGTTCGAAGCGGCGCACCACGTTGCCCTGAAAGTGGTTGATCTGATCCGACTGCATGAAAGTGCGCGGCCCCACTTCGGCGACGTTGGGGTTGAGGTATTTGACGACCGAGTAACGGCGCAGGCGATATTTTCCGTCGGCGTGTTGCGTGTGGGGCAAGGAGGAGAACGATGGCATCAGCTGTTGGGTGGCTTGCGGGCTTAGTACAGTCATACTTATTACGTTTTCGTGTTTCTGTAACATAATCACCTCTAATAATAATAATTTCTGATGTTGTAGGGGGTAATTCGATTGAATTGTAGACGACTCTATAACCAACGCAATTTGGCGGTGGCGAGGTGTGACGGCGGTCGTAAAGTGGGGTGAACAGTAGAGAGGGGCGGTTGCATCAACGCGTTTTTCGGTGGTAATGAGAGGCAAACGTCATTTTTACAAGAGCATCCCAATCAAGCCTGGTTTACACCTGGCTAAGGAGTGGAGGCATGATAGAACACTACCTGTCAGATGAGGGGGTAGGGATAAGAGGACATATTATCGAATGCTGTGCACAATACTATCATATCTATTGGCGATTTTCCGTCAGGGCAGAGGTCTGCTTTATTATATTGAATGTTTTAACTTTAGTGAAAAGGAGCGGTGGTCAAAGATATTCTATCCAAGATTTTTATGCATAGGTAAACCATTGTTAAGAACAAAATATCAGACGATCGTTGATTTCTTAGATTTAAATTTCAAACTAAAAGTCTATAACTAGAAAAGTGGAGGAAAAAAAGTACTGAGCTATTTTTATAAATAAGTGTCTGTGTTGTGAGCTTAGAATATGAATAATCTATTAGCTTCATTATCATTAGCGTGGATGCTTTCTGGCTGTACTAGTCCTTATCCGATCCCGGTAGAAACACCTCGGCCCGCACCGTGGCCGGTCGAGGCAGAAAAAAAACCTAAGATTGATAACATTAAAAAAATCGCTTTGGTTTATCGGAATTTATGGCGAGAAAAATACATAAGTCTTTATCAGCAAACTTATGGATATAATGAAGTGGGTTTTTTTGGTACTCTCGTTGCTGTGATTTCGGCCGCAAGTGGTTCAGTGACCACTGCGATGTACAGTGGCGGAATTGCAGCTGGCGCTAATATCTTTCCCGGTCATTATAATTATGCAACGCAAATCTATAATTACAAGACGGCTGCGGCATCGGCTAATTGCATGTATGAAGCCGTTAACCTTTTAGATCAGGATATTGCGTTAATTATTAATGCTAACAAGGCATACTATACTGATATTGGAAATTATCTCTACCAGAATCTGGAGGATTTGGCCTATGAATTGGAGATCAGGCAGGCGGGTGTTGAATTAATCACGCCTAATCTTGATGCGTTGGCGGAAGCCATTAAAAAAGAACAACAAAATAAAGAAAGATTGCTGAGTGTCACAATGAGTCAAGGGAGTAAATTTTACAGTAAAGAAGACAAAGAGTTGGTGGTCGCATCTGTTAAATCGAAGATAAAACTCTGCCGAATTAATATGGCCGACAAGCCGTCATAATGTATCACGTATATCTTTTTGCTTGTCGGTAATATATATCGGTTGGTGCCATCCTTTCACCGAGGGTAACATTATGTCAAATATCATCTCCCACCCATGGAAAAATAACCGGACTTCCCCAGATGAGCCGGTCATGCCAGATCCTGTAGTTATGATTAAAGATGATGGCCATATTTTAATTATTGCCGATGCGGATACGGATGCCGATGGCAGTCCTGATGCCGAGGAAATCGATCCGACAGGGCAAAAGGAAACCAGCTTAAGAAGAGGGAATGGTTGGCGAGGTGAGGGAGATTATGTTAATGCACGTATTATTCCATATTTTGTTATTCCAGGTAATTGGAAGAAGATCACCGGGGTCGCTGTGAATATGGGAGATATGGCTAAAATAAATTATAAAAATAATCATATCTATGCAATCTGTGCAGACGTCGGTGGAAAAGATTCTATCGGAGAGGCCTCCATTGCCGCAGTCGAAGCGCTTGGCGTTAACCCATGGAGTAAAAATAAGAAAAAAATAATCAGGGGGATCGGATATGGCGTGACCTATGAGGTCATTGCAGGTTCTGCAAGCTTGGGGGCAACGGTGAGTTTTGAAACGATCCAGGCATATGGTAGAGAGTTATTCAAGGAAAACTTGCCTTTTAGTTTGCCGATGAAAATCGAAGATATCTCCGGTGTTATGTTAGGTAGTAATGGAAAGGGAACTCCGACGGTAGTTATCTCGTCGAAATCGGGAGAAAGTCATGTTAAAGAATATAGTGATACTCAGGAGCTCGCTCTGATACTGCAACTACTGCCCAAAACAAAGGTCACGATAGATGCACCGTTTGTTGTGCAACTGGCTGATGCCATGGTGTGGAATGATCAATTTCCCAGTAATGCTGAACGGTTTGTCGGGATGTTTAAAGAAGATTACCGTTCAATCAGGGAAGCAGTAGAAGACTGGTTTGTGCCGGAATACAGCCCTACCGCGACAAGTAATGCCTGTGTTGCACACCAGGTCAGTTGCCTTAAACTTTGTGACCTACCTTATCCGCAACTTGGCAGCATGCAGTCTATCAATGTTGATTATTTCGTTGAATGGGCTCTGGAGCAGGGATGGCAGAAGATAACCCACCGTGCGAGTTTGGCGCCGGGAGATATTTGTGTCTCTGGGCCGATTGGCCACCTCAAGGAATTTGACCATGTTTATTGCTTTGTCTCGTTTTCTGCCGAGCAGGTCGGCTATGCGGCTATTTTTGATAATCAATATTTTGGTATCCACCTACGTTCTCTCGATGGTATAGGTTCAACGATTGGGGAATGGCGTTACGCAATAAGAATGCCCTAGGGAATTTTTATTGGCGTGTTATTCAAAGCCGCCGCTCAAGGGAGTGGCGGCTACCGAGTTAGCTTTTTCTAAACAGATTCGCCGCCTGGAACAGCGCAAAGGAACTGACCAGCATCTCGATGCCGACGATCGCCGTCACCAGCGTGACCGACGCCGCCGGGCCTGAACCGATCAGCATCCAGGAGATGATCAAATCGAGCACGCCGATAACGAACTGCAGCCAGTTGCCCGGCAATCCGCGGCGCATATAGCCAGCCGCCAGGCGGGCGATGCCGCCGAGCGCGAACAGCACGGCGAGGTACACTGCCAGCGCCAGAATGCCCGCCAGCGGGCTGGTGATGAACACATAGCCGATAATCAGGTAGGCCACACCCAGCAGAATGCCGCCGATCATCGGCCAAGTATTCTGCGCTCGGTTGGCGATCATGGCGATAATCAGCCCGGCGCCGCTCAACAGCAGCAGGACGCCGACCACGATGCTCAGCGCCGCGCCGGAGGCGAAAGGATTAACCAGGCACACTATACCGCCCGCCAGCAGCAGGAAGGCGATGATCAGCAGGGTGGTGCGTTGCTTTTTGAGCAGTTCTTCGCTCAGGAGGGGCAGATTATTGCGATCAAGGTTTAGCATGTTACAGCTCCATTCTCTTTGTTGCGATCCTCGGGGGCACTCTATTTTTCCGAGCGCTCTATTATAGTAGTCACTTTTTAATCACTGCGGTAAATCCGGCGTGGCGTTTATGCTTGGTAGCGGCGTGTTATTCGGCCAGTTCATCAACGATGAAATCAATCAGCGCCCTTACCGAAGGGGGGAGTCCTTGTCTGGAAGGGTAAAACGCGACAATCTTGTGTTGTTCCAATGTCCAGTCGTCGAGCAGCGTTTTCAGGCTGCCGTCGAGCAGTTCCTGGCGGGCTAATTTCAGCGGCAGGCAGCCAACACCGACGCCTTTTACGATCGATTCCTTGATCAGGCGAATGTCATCGCACACCATGCGCGACTCGTTGTTTATTTTGACTTCGCGATCGGCTTGTTGAAACGTCCAGGCGGCCTGAAGATGGGTCGATAACCACCCGACCGTTGGCAAACTGGAGAGATCTTCGGGCGTATTGATACTTTGGTACTGAATAGTTGCAGAGGGGGCGACCATAAATGCGGTGGGCACAGCGCAAATTCGACGCATCACCAAGTTGCTGTTTTTGGGCTCATCGGCGATGAGTTTTAATGAGAGGTCATACCCTTCAGAAATAATATCCACGTTGCGATTAAATATTTTTACATGCAAACTGACCTTAGGGTATTGCAGCATGAATTTCGCCAGGACTTCCGTTAGGCCAAGATCCAGGAGAATGTTTGAGCAGGTTAGTTTTATTTTTCCAGTGGGTTTTTCGCTTTTGTTAATAATGAGGCATTCCGCTTTCTCTGCGGTGCTAATCATCTGCAGGCAGTACTGATAATATTCTTTTCCTATATCGGTGACCATGAGGTTTCGCGTTGAACGCTGAATAAGTCTGACATTGAGCCTTTTTTCCAAATTGGATATTCGTCTTGATAGCGTCGATTTGGGTATACCAAACTTCTTACTGGCGGAAAGAAATCCACCGCATTCAACTACTCTGGCAAACATAACCATCTCATTGAAATCTATCATATAAAGTTGACCTTCCCAGTGGTGAGATACTCATTCCCAATAATCGTTCTATTTACCCGGCTGGTTCATTGCTAGCCTGATGTCGGAGCGTTTGAAAGCATGCTACATGCTTGGAATGCATGGGGCGATCGGAATTTGATGATTTTGATGATAAAGGAGAAGGGAATGACTTTTAAATATAACCGATTAGATAAGGCACAGGCCGCCGTGTTATTAGTCGATCATCAGACGGGGCTACTGTCCCTGGTTAGAGATCAGGATCCGGATAAATTCAAAAATAATGTTTTGGCGCTGGCCGATCTGGCTAAATACTTCAATTTACCGACGATACTGACCACGAGTTTTGAAAACGGACCGAACGGCCCTTTGGTGCCAGAGCTAAAGCAAACTTTCCCTGACGCCCCCTATATTGCTCGTCCCGGCAATATCAATGCCTGGGATAATGAAGATTTCGTCAAGGCGGTAAAGGCCACGGGCAAGAAACAACTGATCATCGCCGGCGTGGTGACCGAGGTTTGCGTGGCGTTTCCTGCGCTCTCTGCGTTGGAAGAGGGGTATGAGGTTTTCGTCATCACCGACGCATCCGGCACGTTCAATGCGATTACGCGCGATGCGGCTTGGGATCGCATGTCCCAGGCCGGCGCGCAGCTGATGAGTTGGTTTGGCGCGGCGTGCGAATTGCACCGCGATTGGCGAAATGATATCGAAGGGTTGGGGAACCTGTTCTCTCAACATATCCCTGACTATCGCAATCTGATGACCAGCTTCAGTTTGCTGACCTCAGGTAAACAGTAACCCCGGCATCGCTGCATGATTTGGCGCCTTATGGCGCCATTTTTCCTCCCGCCGATCGTGCCGCAGCGGCCTCCGTGCCAGTTGTTTTCCGATAGTTGCCTCTTTCCCGCTTTTTGACTGACCCGGCGCAAATGTTACACTGTGCGGCTGACGCGTATCAGAACCGAAAAGACGATTGGGGACAGGATTTGAGCACAGGAAGCAAGCTGGCGAGGTGGCGCCGCATCGCGGTGTGTCTGACATTGGGGCTATTGTTGGCCGGGTGTTCGGGTAAAAATACCTACAACCGTGACTACGACAAACTGCCGAAGGGCAGCTACACCGGCAAGTCTTACACCGTCAAACGGGGCGATACGCTGTACTACATCGCCTGGATCACCGACAGCGAAGTCAGCGATCTGGCTAGAATCAACAAGATACGCCCGCCTTATAGCCTGGAAGTGGGGCAAAAGCTGCGGCTGAGCGGCAGCACGCCGACCAAAACCGCCGCCACGCGCCGTAAAACGTCTTCCTCCGCGATCGCCAAGCAAACGCCACCGCCGGGCGCCGCACGTTGCTGGCGCTGGCCGACCAGCGGCCGGATCGTGCAGGCGTACTCCAATG
The DNA here is from genome assembly GCF_009905295.1 of Serratia sp. NGAS9. Lineage (NCBI taxonomy): Bacteria > Pseudomonadati > Pseudomonadota > Gammaproteobacteria > Enterobacterales > Yersiniaceae > Serratia > Serratia sp. NGAS9. The sequence goes on along the minus strand of NZ_CP047605.1, from coordinate 4,190,710 downwards.
CCGATGGCGGCAACAAGGGCATCGACATTGCCGGTAAGCGCGGCCAGCCGATCTATGCTTCCGCCAAGGGCAAAGTGGTGTACGTCGGCAACCAACTGCGCGGCTACGGCAACCTGATCATGATTAAGCACGGCGAAGACTTTATTACCGCCTACGCGCACAACGACACCACGCTGGTGCGCAACGGCCAGGATGTGAAAGCGGGGCAGAAGATTGGCACCATGGGCAGCACCGGCACCGATTCGGTGTTCCTGCATTTCCAGATCCGCTACCGCGCCACCGCGCTCGATCCACAGCGCTATCTGCCGCCGCAGGGATCGTCGCCGTCCTGTTAACATTAATCCGGCTCCTTACGGGGCCGGATGTCAGCTATTTCAGTGGCAGATAAAGATCGGTCACCAGTTCATATTCCGCCACCTCGTGCACGAAGTTGTGGTAGTGGAAATAGAGCGGAAAGTCACGCAGCTCCTCGCCGCTGGCCGGCAACCACTCGCGGTACAGATAGTGGGCACTTTCCGAGAGCCCATCCAGCGAGCCGTGATGGCGCAGCACCGCGCAGCGTCCGGCCGGCAGCGTGCCGTTCACCACGCCAGAGGCGTTGTCCTCCGGGATCGGTGCAGTGACCTCGCCGCAAATGAAGAAGTGGAAGTCTTGCGCGTCGGTGGTGGCCGGATCGTGCGGTGCAATGCCGTAAGTGCGGCTGCTTCTGACCGGCGACAGGCCGCTGGTTTTGCGCCACTCGATAAAGCGTGCGGCGGTTTCGTTGACCAGCGCGGGCGGGCCGCTATGTTCGATCATCGCCACTGGCGTGGCCGGGAAATCGACAATGTCTACCTTCATGGGTTGTTTCCTTTTGTGTTTCGGCTCGGGAAAGCGCTGCTGCCAATCGATCCAGGCCGGCTGTTTGCGAAACTGGCTCGGCGTTTGGCTGAACGCCTGTTTGAAGGCGCGGCTGAAGGACTCCGGGTTTTGAAAACCGGCGTCCAGCGCGATGTCAATCACCGGCTCCAGCGGGTTATACGCCAGGCGGTAAGAGGCGCGTTTAAGCCTCATCCACTGGATATAACGCCACACCGAGATGCCGCAATACGCGCTAAACTGGCGTTGAAAGTGAAAGCGCGAAAAATGGGCCACTTCGCTCAGCGTGTCGACGGTAAGCGCTTCGTCCAGGTGGCGGTCGATATAGTCAAAGACCTGCGCAAAGCGCTTTGCATACGTCTGGGTCATGTGATTGTCTCCTCCATGCCTGAACTTTGCCCGAGTCGCTGCTGCTTCTCCTGACGGATGATGCTGAGTTGCCACCGCAGGAAAACGGAATGGCTGCGGCGTTCGCCGCCGGCCAGGCCAAACTCATAACCCCCGCGCGGCCATGCGCCGCGAGCCCGACCGAGAAGATGAATATTACATGATGGACCGTTCCCGTTTGCTGAAATTCCTACTGCCCTACCTGTGGCCGAAAGACAACCCGCGGCTGCGGGGGTATCTGGTGGTGGCCTTCGTGTTTATGGTGGCGGCCAAGGTCAGCACCACGCTGGTGCCGCTGGCCTACAAAGCGATGGTCGATGCGCTGAGCGGCGAGACGGCGAAAATGCTGGCGGTGCCGCTGGGGCTGATTATCGCCTACGGCGTGGCGCGGGTGGGCGGTGCGCTGTTTGAGGAGCTGCGCAACGTGATGTTTATCCACGTCAGCCAGAACGCCACGCGCCTGTTGGGCGTGCGGGTGTTTCGCCAGCTGCATGCGCTGAGCCTGCGCTTTCATCTGGAGCGCCAGACCGGCGGGCTGTCGCTGTCTATCGAGCGCGGCACCCAGGCGGTGTCCACGGTGCTGTCGCGGCTGCTGTTCTCCATCGTGCCGATCCTGTTCGAACTCTCGCTGGTCACGGCAATCATGTGGCATATGCTGAACGGCTGGTTTGCGCTGGCGATCCTGACCACGGTCGGCTGCTACATTCTGTTCACCGTGCTGGCGGTGAGCTGGCGCACCCGCTTTCGCCGCGAGCTCAACAAGGCCAACGCCGACGCTAACAGCAAATCCATCGACAGCCTGCTGAACTATGAGACCGTGAAGTACTTCGGCAATGAAGCGTTCGAGGCCGAGCGTTTCGATCTGTCGCGGCGGCTGTACGAATACGCCGCCATCAAGAACCAATTCAGTTTTACCGCGATCAACCTGGGGCAAACCGCCATTATCTCGATCGGGCTGATCGTGATGATGGCCATGGCGGCGCAGGGCATTACCCAGGGGACGATGACGGTCGGCGACTTCGTGCTGGTCAACGCCTACCTGCTGCAGCTGTATCAGCCGCTGAACTTCTTCGGCTTTATTTATTCCGAGGTGCGCCAGGCGCTGATCGACATGGAGAATATGTTCGATCTGCTGCAGGAAAAGCGTGAGATCGTCGATAGCCCGGATGCGCAGCCGCTGCGCCTCGATCGCGGCGAAGTGCGGTTCGACGCGGTCAGCTTCGGTTACGACACGCGCCGGCCGATCCTCAAGCAGGTGAGTTTTACCATTCCGGCAGGCCACACGGTGGCGGTGGTCGGCGCCTCCGGAGCGGGCAAGTCCACGCTGTCGCGCCTGCTGTTCCGCTTCTACGACGTGCAGGGCGGCGCCATTACCCTCGACGGCCAGGACATTCGCCAACTGACGCAGGCCAGCCTGCGGCAGGCGATCGGCATCGTGCCGCAGGATACGGTGTTGTTCAACGATACGCTGCGCTATAACATCGGTTACGGCAAAACCGGCTCCAGCGATGAAGACATCGAGCGGGCGGCGCGGCTGGCGCATATCCATGATTTTATCGTCGGTCTGCCAGACGGTTACGACACCCGGGTGGGCGAGCGCGGGCTGAAGCTGTCGGGCGGTGAAAAGCAGCGGGTGGCGATCGCGCGCACCATCCTGAAAAATCCGGCCATCCTGGTGTTCGACGAGGCGACCAGCGCGCTGGATACCCAGACCGAGCGCGAAATCCAGGGGCATCTGCGCGAGGTGAGCCGCAACCACACCACGCTGGTGATCGCCCACCGGCTCTCCACCGTGGTGGATGCCGATGAGATCATCGTGCTGGAGGCGGGGGAGATCGTCGAGCGCGGGGGGCATGAGGCGCTGTTGGCGGCGAACGGCCGCTACGCTGCCATGTGGCAAACCCAATACAGCGAAGAGCAGGAACCGCGCTGACGCTGCCGTTCACTCCGCTGATGGCGCGGCCCTGAGCCGTTGTATCACGTAGTCGCAGGCGATGCGGTAATCCTGCTGCAGATCGGTGTCATCCCCGGCCAGGCTACCGCGCAGCCAAAGCCCATCGATCATCGCCGCCAGCCCGCGCGCCGCGTCGCGCGCCTGCTGCAGCGGCAGCTCGCGGCGGAACTGGCTGCAAATATTGGAATAGAGCCGCCGATCGTTGGCGCGCTGTAGGCGGCGCAGCACCGGCTGGTGCATGCTGGCGGCCCAGAAGTCGAGCCAGGCGCGCATGGAAATAGCGTTGGTTTGGCTGGGGTGGAAGTTGCCCTGAATGATGGCGCACAGCTGCGACTGGCTGTCGCTTGCCGCCTGAGCGCGGCACTCGGCCACCGCGTCGCGCAGATCGCGCAGGATCTTGCGCATGGTCGCGCTCAACAATCCTTCTTTATCGCCAAAATAGTGGCTGACGATGCCGGTCGACAGCCCGGCCTCTTTCGCCACCTGAGAGAGGGTGACGCCGGCCAGCCCCACCACGCTGATGGTTTCGAAGGCGGCATTAATCAGCTGCTCCTTGCGCTGCTCAGGAATGTCTCTGCGGTACATATTTTCCCCAACTGATAGGCAAATCACACTTTGAATTTGATTGATTGAACGGTCAATCAATACTCTATATGCTGCGAAAATGTCAAATAAATGACGATAAGATGTTAACTGAAGGTTGCATTTAAATCGTCTGTCTTTCGCATCATGGAAGCCTGCCAATGACAATGAAAACTCCCCCATCGCTTGACGAAGAACCTGTCAGATTAAATGTCCCGGTATTTTTCGGTTCAGCGGCAGTGATCCTGCTGCTGGGATCGCTGATTGTGCTGTTTCCCGCCGCCAGCAAACAGTGGTTGAATGTCGCGCAAAGCTGGGTGGCCGATGTGTTCGGCTGGTATTACATGCTGCTGATGGTCGCCTGCATGGCGTTCGTGTTCTGGCTGGCGCTGTCGCGCTTTGGCCATATTCGCCTGAGCCAGGATGACGAGCCGCCGCAGTTCAGCTACCCCTCCTGGGTGGCGATGCTGTTCTCGTCGGGCATCGGTATTGCGCTGGTGTATTACGGCGCCTATGAGCCGCTGGATCACTTCCTGTCGCCACCGGAAGGCAGCGGCGGCAGCGTACAGGCGGCGCGGCAGGCGATGGCGCTGACCTTTTTACACTGGGGGCTGCACGGTTGGGCGCTGTATGCGTTGATCGCCACCGCGCTCGCCTATTTCGCCTATTGTCGCGGTTTGCCGCTGGCGCTGCGTTCGGCGCTGTACCCGATCTTCGGCGAGCGTATCCACGGTGGCGTCGGCCATCTGGTGGACAGCTTCGGCATTCTGGTGACGGTTATCTCGATGGTGACCAACCTGGGGATCGGCGCGCTGCTGGTGAACTCGGGGCTGTTTTACCTGTTCGACATCCCGCAAAGCACCGGCGTACTGCTGGCGCTGATCGTGGTGATGATGGTGGTGGCCACGCTGGCGGCGGTCACCGGCGTCGAGAAGGGCATTGCCATGCTGTCGAACATCAACGTCGGCTTCTTGTGCCTGCTGCTGCTGTTCGTGTTTCTGGCCGGGCCGACGCTGAACCTGCTCAACGGCATGTTGCAGAACCTCGGGGATTATCTGACCTCGCTCGTCAGCCGCAGCTTTGATATGTATCTGTACGGCAAGGCGCGCCAATGGCAGGGTGCCTGGACGCTGTTTTATTGGGCCTGGTGGGTGGCGTGGGCGCCGTTCGTCGGGCTGTTTATCGCACGCATTTCCAAAGGCCGCACCATCCGTGAACTGATCTTCGGCGTGTTGCTGATCCCGCTCGGGTTCACGCTGGCGTGGCTGTCGATCTTCGGCAATACCGCCATCAGCCTGGTGCTGGAAGGCGGGCAGGCGATCCTGGGGCAGGTAGCGCAAAGCGATCCGCCGATGGCGGTGTTCAAGCTGTTCGAATACCTGCCCTATACCCAGCTGACCGCCGGTTTCGTGGTGGTGATAAGCTTTGTGCTGTTCCTGACGCCGGTCGACTCCGGCACGCTGATGATAGCTAACCTCTCCTGCCAGGGCGGTTCCGCGCACGATGACGCGCCGGCCTGGCTGCGAGTGTTCTGGGCGGCGGTCACCACGCTGGTGTGCGCCGGGTTGCTGTACGCCGGCAGTTTCAGCGCGATGCAGACCGCAGTGGTGCTGTGCGGCCTGCCGTTCTCGGCGGTGATCGTGCTGTACATGGTCAGCCTGCGCAAGGATCTGCGCGGTTACGCCATGACGCCGGCGATCCCCTGAGGCGGTTTATTCGTCCGCGCGCGGCCGATGATGCACGTACTCGACAATCGTGCCGTCCGGCAGGCGCGCATTGAAACAGGCGCCGGTGGGCACTTCCACCGGGCCGAAGAAGATCTCGGCTCCGGACGCCAGCAGCCGCTGGTGGTAAGGGTAAATGTCATCGACCAGCAGCGTGCCGACGGTGCTGCGAAAAGGGCGCAGGTTTTCTTCCGCGCCTTCCAGGATCAGAAACGGTCCTACCGCTGCCAGCACCAACCGATGCTCGGGAAAGTCAAAACGCATATCCGCTTCCACGCCGTGCAGCTGCTCGTAAAACGCGATGGCGTGGTCAATCTGGCCTTCGTCGACGTAGACCCGGATCAGCACGCGCGGCTCGCGCAGCGATGAAGAGTCGGCGGTTTTGCGCCAAAAGCCCGCTTCTGTCAGTTTTGCCGTCATTGCTCATTCCTCATGGTGGCTCGTTTCCCCGTCATCATGCCGCCGTTTGGCCGCAGGGATTAGACTGAGTTGTTATGAACTAGCAGCGGCGGAAATAAAAAAGCCCCGGTAACGGGGCAAAGACCAGCTCAGGTCGGAATAGCGGGCTAAAGCGGGCGTCAGGCGCGATGGAATTCCGGTAACACCAGTTGGCCGATCTCCTGCATCGTCTCTTCCAGCGGCCGCTGGTTGCGGCGGAAATGCAGGCCGATGTGGTTGACCCCGGCGTCACGCATGGCGCTCAGTTCCTGAATCAACCCATTGCGGCCGCTCTTGATGCCGAAGCGATGGCGCTGAATCGGCGCGTCGGCGTTATCTGTGAGGTCGAGATGAATAAAGCTGACGTAGGGTTTGTCACCGGCCACGTTACGCCAGAGTTTGACCCGCGAAACGTGGTCCGCAGGCGTGCCGGGATACGACAGCCAGCCATCCATATTTTTTCCCACCCACTCAGGCGTTTGTTGCGCCAGCCCGGCGACCAGCAGCGGCGGCGGCGGCGTGGCCGGCAGCAGGCGCAATCCAGGCTGGAGCGCGCTGTCGGCTTCCCCTTTGAGAATGCCGACGCTGGTGCGAAAGCGTTCACCGCGCGCGGCGTAATCGGCGCCGAACAGCGGGTATTCCACAGGGCGATCGCCGCTGGCGACGCCGAGCAGCAGACGATCGCCGCTCAGCGTTTGCAGCGTGGAAGCCGCTTTGCGTACCAGCCACGGCTGGCGCAGCGGCAGCACCACGGCCGCGGTGCCCAGCAGAATATTGCGCGTCAGGCTGGACAGGTAGCCGAGGTAGGTAAAGGTCTCAAACACCTGCGCGGCGTCGCCGAAGTCCGGATCGTACAGCGGCACGTCGCGAACCCAGGCGGCGCGAAAGCCGAGCTCATCGGCCAGCTTGATGCGCGCAGCGTGTTCGCTCATGTCCGGCACGCCGAACGGTCGCCCATCCTGCTGGCGTTTCAGCTGCCCGCTGGTGGACCAATCGTTGTCCAGCGGCAACTCGATGCCGATGGAAAGCGGCTCCCGGGTTAGTTTTTCGATGCTCATGTGTCACTCCGTCTCTGGCCTTGCGGCGCGGTGTCGAACGATGGCACGAAGTGTTGCATGGCGCTTAATTGAGATAAACAGCCCTAATCGCAATAGATAATTGCTGTTGCGAGCATAATTACTTTGCAGGATACGGCATGATTGCCGTGATTTACGTCACGCTCTGCGCTTTTGTTATTGTCCAGATTAAATGATGTAACCCTGCCAATAGCCTTTCCCTCGTAAGAGTTATTTTGTTGTGCGGTCATGAAATAAAACGAAATGATTCAATAGATAAAAACGAATCCGAATGCTGCCTATCGTTAACTGAAAGGGGATAACAAATTAATAAACCTGAAGAGTTAATGGTGAGATTATTCACAGATGGCGTGAAAATAGGCATTTTTAACCGCGGGAAAATACCCGTTATTATTTTATTGTCTGTAAAAACAAAGTGATAAAATATCTGATTGTGATAATTCTATTTTAAAATAGTACCGGATAAAAACTTCATTCGTCTCTAAGAAAGCGCCGGTTGACAGACCGCCGGCTTGCGATAATTTTATGTCATTAATATGTTAATGAGTTGTTGTCGTGACGGAGGGCCAATGTCTCTCTTGGCCGAGCGCTTAATACACTTATGCCATGGCGGGTCGCCATTCATAAGTTAACTTATGGACAAATGACGCTATGAATACATCGCCAGGGCCTCGCCGCGCATTAAGTGAAGAGAACCGGTTGCTGATTATTTTATTTTTCGTCTTCGGCTGCGTGTTCGTCGATCGTCTGACCATCTCGTTTCTGTTTCCGATGATTGCCGCCGACCTCAAGCTCAGCAACGTGCATCTCGGCACGCTGTCGGCGGTGCTGGCATTGACTTGGGCGCTGTCTGGCGCGGGGCTGGGGGCGATAGCCGATCGCTTTAATATCCGCAAACCGATGCTGATCCTGTCGATCCTGGTGTTTTCGCTGTTCTCCGCGTTGTCGGGATTGGTCAGCGGGTTTGCCATGCTATTGATCTTCCGGGCGCTCATGGGGATCGCCGAAGGGCCGGTTTTGCCGATCGCGCAATCGTTGATGGTGGAAAAATCGCAGCCGCAGCGCCGCGGTTTCAACATGGGATTGATCCAGGGCGCGGCGCCGGGGCTGCTGGGCGGCATTATCGCGCCGCCGCTGATCATCTATCTGGCGCAGAAGTGGGGCTGGAGCATGGCGTTTCACCTGACCGCCGTGCCGGGCATCATTCTGGCGTGGTTGATCTATCGCCATGTGAACGGCAAAAAAGATCCCGCCTTTATCGCCGCGCCGGCGACCGGTAAGGCGGCGGGCAAAGCCGCTTACGGCGAGCTGTTCAAAATCAAGAACGTGGCGCTGTGCATTCTGATTTCCTGCGTGTTCGTCACCTGGTTCATGATCATCATTACCTTCACCCCTAACTTTTTGGTGACCGACCGTGGCTTCGGTGAAGGCACGATGGGCGGCATCATGAGCGCCATCGGCGCCGCCTGGGTCTTCTGGGGCGTGGCGGTACCGGCGATCTCCGATCGCCTTGGGCGCAAACCGACGCTGATTTTCTTTTCGCTGCTGGCGGTGTGCTGCCCGCTGTTCCTGAGCTACGTCGACAACCCGTGGCTGCTGGGCGTGCTGGTGTTCCTGTCTTATACCGGCCTCGGCTGCTTCACGCTGTTTATGGCCACCATCCCGTCTGAAACGGTATCGCCAGCCCGTATTGCCACCGCATTAGGGCTGGTGATGGGGATCGGCGAGGTGATTGGCGGCTGCCTGGCGCCGTTTATCGCCGGGCTGATCGCCGATCGCTATGGCCTGGTCAGCGTGATGTGGCTGGCGGCTGCCGGCGCGGTCTGCGCCGGCGTACTGAGCTGTTTTCTCGATGAAACTGCACCCGCGGTGGTGAGCCGCAGAACGGTGAAACCGGCGAGCGTCGCCGACGTGTAAGACGGTTTTATCCCATTCAATCAAGGAGAGCGAAGATGTCAGCAGAACAATCCGTACTGAATCAAAATGCCGAACCGGACTGGAAGAATTACGACGATTTCGCACGCGGCATCGACACCAACCGGCTGCCGGGCACCCAGGACTGGCGCGGCAAAACGTTGCAGATCGCCTTTGAAGACGGCGGGGACTTCACGCTGCGTTTCAGCGCCGATCGGCAACGGGTGCTCTGGGCCTGGGGCGGGGAGAGCGGCGAGGACGCTTACGAAGAGGTGCAAACCTCCGCCGCACGCTATTTCTTCAATATTCCGCTGCAGTCGCCGGGCAACGAATGCCTGACGCTGGTGCTCAACCGCGACAGCGGCCGGGCGCTGCTGGTGCGCAGCACGCTACTGCCTGAACATGCGGTAGAAAAGGGGTCTCGCCTCAAGCAAAGCTTCCACGTTGGGCTGATTGCAGGCGTCACGCCGGGCGGCATCGCACCGCATTTGACCCGCGAGCTGATCGGCTATCGCACGCTGAACGTCTACAGCCCCAACCATTACTACGAGCACTTCTACGTCAACACCGAGCGCTACGCCTGGCAAAACCTGCGCGGCGAACAGTTCGGCCACGGCGACATGGACTACGCCACTTACTACAAGTTTGAGGATGAGATGTTCCTGTTCACCTTCCGGGAAAAGATTATCCCGGTGTGCTCGGTGTTCTTCTTCGACTTTATCTCCGGGCGCTGCACCGGCACCTTCCTCGGGCTGGACGCCGCCGGCCGGGTGCTGGTGTCACCGGCCGGGGCATTCATCAGCAAGATGAGCTACAACGCGTACCCGGAGGGCGTGCAGCCGCTGTGAGTCAGGCGTTTCTGACCAGCGATCCGGCGTTGATCTCCGTGATGGATTTCGCGCCGGTGAGCGTCATGGCGACGCGCATTTCCTTGTCGATCAGATCCAGCAAGTTGGCCACCCCGGCTTCGCCCGCCGCCGCCAGCGCATAGACGAAGGCGCGCCCCAGCAGCACGCTGTCGGCGCCCAGCGCGATCATGCGCACCACGTCCAGGCCGCTGCGGATGCCGGAGTCGGCCAACAGGGTAATGTCGCCTTTCACTGCGTCGGCGATCGCCGGCATGGCGCGCGCGGTCGACAGCACGCCGTCCAGCTGGCGGCCGCCGTGGTTGGAGACGATGATGCCGTCGGCGCCGAAGCGCACCGCGTCTTTGGCGTCTTCCGGATCCAGAATGCCTTTGATGATCATCGGGCCGTCCCAGAATTCGCGGATCCACTCCAGATCTTTCCAGGAAATCGACGGATCGAAGTTGGCGCCCAGCCAGCCGATGTAGTCTTCCAGGCTGGTCGGTTTGCCGCGGTAGGCCGAGACGTTGCCCAGATCGTGCGGCTTGCCGAACAGGCCGACATCCCAGGCCCACTGCGGATGGGTAAACGCCTGCAGCACGCGGCGCAGGGCGGCGTTAGGGCCGCTCATCCCCGAGTGGGCGTCGCGGTAACGGGCGCCGGGCACCGGCATGTCGACGGTAAACACCAGCGTTTTCACGCCGGCGGCCTTGGCGCGCTCCAGTGCGTTGCGCATAAAGCCGCGATCTTTCAGCACGTAGAGCTGGAACCACATCGGCCGATCGATCGCCGGCGCTACCTCTTCGATCGGGCAGACCGACACGGTGGATAGCGTGAACGGAATGCCTTTTTTGGCCGCGGCACGCGCGGCCTGCACTTCGCCGCGGCGGGCGTACATGCCGGTCAGCCCCACCGGCCCCAGCGCTACCGGCATCGCCAGCTGCTCGCCGAACAGCGTGGTCTCCAGGCTGAGTTCGGACATATTGCGCAGCACGCGCTGGCGCAGGGCAATATCGGCCAGATCTGCGGTATTGCGCTTCAGCGTATGCTCCGCGTAGGCCCCGCCGTCGATGTAGTGAAACAGAAACGGCGGCAGTTTGGCCTGGGCGGCGGCCCGGTAGTCGGTTGACGCGGAGATGATCATAGTGTTTACCTTCTTGTCTTGCTTGCGATAACGAGTGTTCAGTCAGAGCGTGAGGATCGCTGCCATACCGGCCGCAATCCCGCCGTACGCCAGCATCGGCAGCACGGTCTTTCTGATGATTTTGCCTTCGGCGTTACCGATCCCGAGGATCGAACAGACCGCGATAATGTTGTTCAGGCACACCATGTTGCCCATGGCGCCGCCGACGGACTGCAGAGCCAGCGTCAGATTGACGTCAAGGCCGCTGCTCTGGGCGATCGATTGCTGAATACCGCCGAACGTCAGGTTCGAAACGGTATTGGAACCGGAGAAGAACGAGCCCAGCGCACCGAGGAACGAAGAGAACAGCAGCCAGCTCTCGCCGGTCAGCGCCGCCAACGCTTTCCCGATCAGGATCACCGGCGCGTTGTCGCCGCCCTGCATCATCAGGTTGACCATCACCAGCGCGCCGAAAAGCGCGATAAAGGGCCGCGCGATGCGCCCGCCGGTTTCGCTGAACATTTGCCGCACCTGGCCGCCATTCAGACGGAACAGCGGAATACACAGCACCACCACCAACAGGAACGGGATCAGCGCCGGGACATACAGCGTTTTGTAGCCGGCGGCGGCGGAGGTGCCCAGTACCTGCTGCAGTTCGACGATCAGCGCCTGGCTAATGCGCAGCTCCCCGAGCCAGCCGAGGTTTTCCTGCCACAGCAGCGTGGTGTTGTTGAGCAGCGCCTTCAGGCCCAACTGATGCACGCGCGTCACTATCAGAATAGCAATCAGTAGCAGGGTCGGGGTCATGGCCTTGACCACCTGCAAGAACGGCACCGCCTGCCCGGCGTTCTGCAGTTTGTCGCTGCGGGCGAGACCGATGCCGCCGCGTGCCAGCAGCACCGAGAGTGCCAGGCCGATGGCGCCGCCGACCAGCGCCGGGAACTCATAGTTCACCTGGGCCAGCAGCAGATAGGGCAGGGTGCAGCTCAGCACGCTGAGCAGGATAAACGGCAGGTTACGGCGGATATCCTGCCAGGAAACGATAAAGCGCAGCGCCAGCAGAGGAATAACGAAGCCGGCGATGAAGTGGATCAGCGCGGTTTGCCGGCCGATCTCCAGCAGGCTGGCGTCCGACAGGCCGAGATTGGCAAAGCCGAACCAGGTGGGGGTGCCCACGGCGCCGAAGGAGACCGGTACCGAGTTCATTACCAGCGTCAGCAGGGCGACGCGCAGCGGGTTGAAGCCCAGCCCGACCAGAATCGGCGCGGCGATGGCGGCCGGGGTGCCGAAGCCGCTGGCACCCTCGATCATAAAGGCGAATGCCCAGCCGATAATCATCAGCTGAGCCACGGGATTGGGGCTGATGGTTTCCAGCCAGCGCCGCACCACGTTTTCCGCGCCGCTTACCTGCATCAGTTTGTTGAGCAGGATGGCGCCGGCGATGATGGTGATCGGCGTCAGCGTCGACACCAGCGCGGTGATGATATTCGCATGCAGCAGCCGCAGCGAGGCATCGAACCACAGGAGCTGTACGGCATACACCGCGGCGGCCGTCAGCGGCAGGGCGAGATAAGAGGGCACGCCATTCCTTTTGGTCATCATCCAAATCAGCAGGACGATGGGCGCAATACTAAAAAGCAGGGGCATAAGATCCTCAGGGTTATTATTTTTATGGGCAGAGATATGTAGCTGAAAGGTTAATTACCGCAACATTTTCATTCTAATCACAACGTTGGTGACGATGCCATGCGGTAATTTTTTAACATCGGCGAACGGCGTCGGCGGTGGGAAAATCGCCGGTAGAAGGGGTTAAATTAATTGATTTAAAATCAGTATGATAGGTGGCTTTGCTGTGTGATGAGTGCGCGAGCTCACATTAATTAGGCGCTAATGTTCAATAGATTATGTCCAAAAATGCCGTAATCCCCGCGGTCTTTTGCGGCAGCGGGGAAATAATCAGAGAGGACCATTCAGAAGTAGTGGCTGATATTTTGGTAGGAACCGATGATATGTTCGATCAGCAGGCGAGTTTTTAACGGCAGATTGCGGGTGTAAGGATAGACGGCGTAAATGCCCAATACCTTGCCGCAGTGGCCGGCCAGGATCTCCGTCAGTTTGCCGTCCTGCAAATCCTCATACACCATGCAGCGCGGCACCATGGCGATGCCGTGGCCGCCGATCACCGCTTTGCGGATCGCCCGCGCATTGTTGGCCGACAGGTTGCCGTTAACCTGCAGCTCGTAGATTTCGTTGCGCCCCGGCCGTTTCATCAGCCAGTTGGCGGTGCCGCTCTCCTGGTAGGTGTAGGTCAGGCAATTGTGGCCGAGCAGGTCTTCGGCGCTGCGCGGTTCCGGGTGGCTTTTCAAATAGCCCGGCGAGCAGACGATCACCCAGCGGGAATCGAAGATCGGCCGGGCAATCAGGCTCGAATCTGGCATAGTGCCGGTACGGATCGCCAGATCGATGCCTTCTTCCACCAGATCGACGAAGCGGTTTTCCAGCCGCATTTCGACCTTTAGACTGGGATGCAGTGCGCAAAACTCCGCCACGCTCTCGCTCAGCAGCAGCTCGCCCGAAATGGTCGGCACCGACATGCGGATGGTACCGGTTAATTCTTCGCTTTTTTCGCTGACGGCGTACAGTGCCTCCTGCACTTTGGCGCCGATCTCTTTGGCCTGTTGGTAGAGCGCCTGGCCGCTTTCGGTCAGCGTCAGGCTGCGCGTGGTGCGGTACAGCAGCCGGGCGCCCAGGGATTTCTCCAGCCGCCCGATGCGTTTACTGACCACCGAACTGGTGATGCCGGCGCTCTCCGCGGCCTTGCTGAACGAGCCGTAGTCGACAATCAGGGCGAACAGAATCAGGTCGTTGGCGTATTCGTGAGTGGCGAGCATAATCGGCTGTTCCCTTCAGCGGATAGAGGCGTCAGTGTAAGTCTCTCGTTTCAATAAGCAATCATCAAAATGCCCTTGGCGTCGAAATCAGAGGCTGCGCGAGCAATGAGAATTCGTCTTGATCTCATTCTCGTGCCGCTTACAATGCCTGCCAGATCGCGACTTCAGAGGTTTTTTCATGGAACTGCTACGGGTGGTTTATCACCAGTATCGTTGGCCATTTCTGGCGGTTATGGCATTGACCATGACCAGCGCCGGCTTAGGCATCGGTATTATTGCGTTTATCAATCAATACCTGATGGACGCCGGCGGCGATGCGTTGGCCGTACTGCCAATGTTTCTCGCCCTGCTGGCATTGCTGATGGCGGTCACGCTGGGATCGCAATTGGCGCTGACGACATTGGGCCATTACTTCGTCTACCGCCTGCGCGGGCAGTTAGTGAAGCGCATCCTGGATACCGATATTGAACGCCTTGAACAGTTAGGCAGCGCCTCATTGTTGGCGAGCCTGTCCAGCGATGTCCGCAATATCACCGTCGCCTTCGTGCGCTTGCCCGAACTGGTGCAAGGGGTGATTTTAACCTTGGGGTCGGCGGCCTATCTGGGGGGGTTATCGCCGAAAATGTTGGCGGTGACGGCGGTGTGGGTCGCCGTCACCGTGGTGGGCAGCGGCTGCCTGGTCTCGCGGGTTTATCGCCATATGGCCAGTTTGCGCGAGTCGGAAGAGCGTCTCTATCATCATTACGAATCGGTGATTGACGGTCGCAAGGAACTGACGTTAAACCGCAAGCGAGCGCAGGCGCTGTACGAACAGACCTATCAACCCGATGCGCAAACTTACCGCCACCATATCATTCGCGCCGATACCTTCCATTTGAGTGCGCTCAACTGGTCAAATATCATGATGTTAGGCGCGATTGGGCTGGTGTTCTTTATGGCTAACAGCCTGGGATGGGCGGACTCGGCGGTGGCTGCCACCTATTCCCTGACGCTGCTGTTCTTGCGCACGCCATTACTGCAGGCGGTGGGGGCGTTTCCGACGCTGGTCAGCGCCGAAGTCGCCTTCAACAAGCTGAAGACGCTGCACTTGGCCGAGTACCAACCGGCGTTTCCTGTCGCCGCCTGCCGTTCCTGGCAGACGCTGGAGCTGCGTGACGTGGTTTTTCACTATGCAGATAAGGAACAGCAGCCCGGTTTTGCCGTCGGGCCGCTTAATCTGACGCTGCGGCGTGGCGAGCTGGTCTTTTTGATCGGCGGCAACGGCAGCGGCAAGTCAACGCTGGCGATGCTGTTGACCGGATTGTACCGACCGGTGAGCGGCCACATCGTGCTGGATGGCGTCGCCCAGACCGCGGCGGATATGCCGGACTACCGCCGGCTATTTTCGGCGATTTTCACCGATTTTCATCAGTTCGATCGTTTACAAGGGCCGGAAGGCGGTGAACCCGATGCGAAGCTGGTCGCCGCCTGGCTCGAGCGGTTGAATATGAAAAGCAAACTGCAGTTCGACGGCACCAGGGTGACCAACCCGCAACTGTCGCAGGGGCAGCGCAAGCGTCTGGCTTTGCTGCTGGCGGTGGCGGAACAGCGCGATATCTTGCTGTTGGATGAATGGGCCGCGGATCAGGATCCGCAATTCCGGCGCATTTTCTATCGTGAACTATTGCCAGAACTGCGTGCGCTGGGCAAAACGGTGTTTGCCATCAGCCATGACGATCACTATTTCGAATACGCCGATCGGTTGCTTGAGATGCGCTCGGGTCATTTACGTGAGCTGACCGGCAGCGAGCGTGAACATGCCAGCCGGGATTCCGTCAGCAGAATCGGTTAACTCACGCCGGCCCGGGCGAGACCAAAGCGGGCCGGTGCTTCTCTTCGTATGATCCCAGTATGTCGTTTCATTTTATCCTCCGCCTTTAGCGCTGTCTGTTGTCGATTTGGCTTACGGCCAGTCAAATAATTGATAGTTAAATTATTTACCAGTGGTTTAATTTTGACCTTTCAAGGTATGACACACTGCACGTTCGTTCGCCTATCAATTCAAGTTATCGCCTGCCGATAACAGTGATATCCACGGTGCCGTTCTTACCAGGGCGGTAATGCAGATCTATGGCTAGCAGCTGTTTTTTAAATTTCCATAGGAAAAAACGACTTTATTGATCGTTAAAACAGATCGATAATTAATGTTTGAATGGTTTAATCTATTGGTTGAGGGCGCTGTGGTGAGCAAGGATGGATCTGATATCAAACGTAGAGCATGGCTGTGTGTGTTTATCGGTAGCGGGCTATTCTGGCTGTTAACCGCCGCCGTGATTTACTGGTTACTGAGTTAGCAGGTTAAGCAGGAAGGCGATTCGTGAACAAAAAGCAGGCTAAAAACCGTGAGGGCGCTGAGCGTCGCGCACCGTCCAAAATTCCGCCGTCATGGGTGCTGAGCGATGAGCAGCGCGCCTTTATTGAAGATTTATGGCAGGACACCGACTCTGAGGCGGCGCGGCCCCCATCGCGCCGCAGCGTTAGCTGATCACGCGGCTGCGGCCGGCCAACGCGCCGAACAGCATTTGCAAGACGGTCAGGCACAGCAGGGCGATCAACGGCCAGCGCCAGCCTTCCGTCAGATCGTGCAGTAAGCCAAATAGGGTGGGCCCCAGCGCCGCTAACAGATAACCGACGGATTGCGCCATACCCGACAGCAGCGTCGCCTGATGATGATGCTGACTGCGCAATCCAAAGAACGACAGCGCCAGCACCAGCGAACTCCCCGCCCCCAACCCGGCAAACGTCAGCCACACCAGTGAACTGGCGGGTTGCACCAATAATCCCCCGACGCCGATGAAGATCAGCAGCGAGCTGCCCAACGCTATTGCCCGCTGATCGCGCGCACGCGGCAAAATCACCACCATGACAAAGTTGGCGACGATTGCCACCACCTGGTAAACGAACAGTTCGAAACCCGCCTGCTGAGCGGAGGTGCCGTGGCTGGCGGCAAAGGCGCTGAACCAGCCGATGATGGTGTAGAAGGCGATCGATTGCAGCCCCATGAACATCGCTACTTGCCAACCCAGTGCGCTGCCCCAGGGAGAGCGATAGCGTTGCAGCTCTGTTGGCTGCGGCTCTTTGGCGACGGGGGTGGCGGAGCGCCGCAGCTGCGGCAGCCACACCAACAGCGCCAGCAGCGCGGGCAAACCCCAACACAGCAAAGAGAACCGCCAGCCGAGGTTGGCCAGGGAGGCCAGTGGCACGGCCAGGCCGGAAGCGATGGCGGCAACCAGTGACATCACCGCCGCATAGGCAGCGATCATCGCGGCGGCGCGATGTGGGAAATCTCTTTTCACCAGCGTTGGCAGCACCACGTTGGCGAAGGCGATGGCGGCGCCGATCAGGACGCTGCCCGGCCAGAGCATGGCGTCTTGCGGCAGGGAACGTAGCACGATACCGCAGACCAGCAGCGCGAGGGCCAGGCCCAGGGTGCGCTCGATGCCGATGCGTTTCGCCAGCGCTGGGGTCAGCGGCGAGAGAATGGCGAACAGGATCAGCGGCAGTGAGTTGATCAGGCCGGCGGCGGTGGCGGACAACGCCAGCTGTTGCTGGATCTGCTCCAGCAGCGGGCCGACGCTGGTCAGGGCGGCGCGCAGGTTGGCCGCGATCAGCATAATGCCGACGATCAGCAAAATAGGGCAGTGTAACCGGCGACGCGGGGTCGCGGTGGACGCTGGGGATGAAGCGGGTTGCGGCATGGGTTCCTCGCACCAGGGCATGCAGTCAATCAGCGCTGCATGGCGTGATGCGTTGATTGACGTTAACGCTTACGTACCGACAAGGGGCCGATATCTGATCGCAAGTGTAGGGAAGATGGCTCGTACTGACAAGGGGATGGCCCGGCGGGATGGTGGCGGTTAATGCCCGCCGGCCGCAGGATAATTATCATTATGTGATCCTGGTCACTGAGTGAACTAAAAGTCATGGCGTGGGGCGCACCATGCGCCGCTTTCGCTTTCCGTGCAGCCCACGTCTCAGCGCTCCGGGGGTTAGCGCTCGTCATGGCATTTCATTTTTCTCCCATTCCACTTTTTGCTTTTCGATTCGTTTCGATTCGAAAGGTTTTTTGGCGGTTTTTTTGCTAAAACGGGGCTGTAAGCCCGATCACAATTTCATTGCTTTCGCTTTGCTGTAATGCCAGCGCAGTAGAGCGAAAGCCATCTTCTCCCCGGCGTTGCCGGAAACCTGAGGACCGCAGCTCATGCCAGTGAATACCGCAAAGCGACGTGAACACATCATCGATCTGTTATGCGAGCACGGCAGCGTGCGCGTGGAGCAGCTCAGTAAGCAGTTTGCGGTATCCACGGTGACGATCCGCAACGATCTGCGCTTTCTGGAACGAAAAGGGTGTGCGCTGCGCGCTTACGGCGGCGCAATGCTCAATCAGCAATTCGCTTTCGATCGGCCGTTACGGGACAAAGGGCGGTTGAATCGCGACGTCAAAACGCTGATCGCCAACGCGGCGGCCGGCTATGTGCGCGATGGCGATGCGTTGATCCTCGATTCCGGTTCCACCACCGCGCAGATCGTGCCGTTCCTGAAGGGGCGGCGCGATCTGGTGGTGATGACCAATGCGCTGAACATTGCCTACGAGCTTTCGGGAAACGACGGGGTGGAAGTCATGGTGCTGGGGGGCAGCGTGCGCCGCAACTCTTACTCGCTCTACGGTCCGGCTGCCGAGCAGCAATTGCGTCAGTACCGCTTCGACAAACTGTTTTTGGGCGTCGACGGGTTCGATCTGAGCGCCGGCATCACCACGCCTCACCCCGGTGAGGCGCACCTCAATCGCGTGATGTGCGAGGTGGCACGCGAGATTATCGCGGTGGCGGATGCCAGCAAATTCGGTCGCAAGAGCTTTTGCATGATTCGCGAAGCCGGACAAATCCATCGGCTGATCACCGACAGCCGTCTTCCGGACGATTACGAGCGGGCGTTAACCGAACTGGGCGTGGAGGTCATCATCGCCGATCGGTAGCAGGGCGCCTGCATGGGGGCTTCATGCAGCAGTTGTTACAGCTTGTCGAGCAGCACAAGGCCGGTATGCCGGTCGGGATCTTTTCCGTCTGTTCCGCCCATCCCTGGGTTCTGAAGGCCGCGCTGCGGCAGGCCAAAGCGCGCGGCACGCCGGTATTGGTGGAGGCGACGTCCAACCAGGTTAATCAATTCGGCGGCTATACCGGCCAAACGGCGGCCCAGTTCCGCGATGCGCTGTGGCGCCTGGCGGATGAAGTGGGCCTGGCGCGCGAGCGCGTGTGGCTGGGTGGCGATCACCTGGGGCCCAACGCTTGGCAAGATCGCCCGGCTCAGGAGGCGATGGCGCTGGCGGAAACCTTGATCGACGATTACGTTCGCGCCGGATTTCGCAAAATTCACCTCGATTGTTCCATGTCGTGCGCCGGCGATCCCTCGCCCCTGGGGGATGCCACGGTCGCCGAGCGTGCGGCGCGCCTGTGCGCGGTGGCGGAGCGGGCCTGGGCGCAGAGCGGCGGCGAAGCGCCGGTCTATGTAATCGGCACCGAAGTGCCGGTCCCGGGCGGCGCGCAGGAGGCGCTGGCGGGTCTGCAGGTCACCACGCCGCAGGCGGTGGCGCAAACGCTGGAAACGCACCGCATCGCCTGGCAAAAAGCCGAGCTGAACGATGCCTGGCAGCGAACTATCGCGCTGGTGGTACAGCCGGGCGTCGAGTTCGATCACCACAGCGTTGAGCATTACCAACCGCAGCGCGCCGACGCATTGAGCCACTTCATCGAAAGGCAGCCGGGCATGATCTATGAAGCGCACTCTACGGACTACCAACCACCGCAGGCCTACCGCCAACTGGTGCGCGATCACTTCGCCATCCTGAAGGTGGGGCCGGCGCTGACCTTCGCGCTGCGCGAAGCGCTGTTCGCCCTCGATCGCATCGAGCGTGAATGGCTGGGGGAACGCCAGTCGGCGCAGCTGTGCGCCACGCTGGAGCAGGTGATGCGCGAGCAGCCGCAGCAGTGGAGCCGCTATTACCACGGCACGCCGCACCAGCAGTATCTCGATCGCCACTACAGCCTGAGCGATCGGGTGCGTTACTACTGGCCGCAGCCGCAGGTGCAGCAGGCCGTCGACGGGTTGCTGGACAACCTGCGCCGCAGCCCGGCACCGCTGGCGCTGCTCAGCCAGTACCTGCCGGATCAGGCGCGGGCGCTGAACGCCGGCGAATTAAGCGCCGATCCGCAGGAGTGGGTGCTGCATAAAGTGACGCAGGTGCTCGACGATTACCATGCCGCCTGTTACCCGGAGGGCCGCTGACATGCCGAACATTTTAATGACCCGCATCGACAATCGCCTGGTGCACGGCCAGGTGGGTGTGACCTGGACCAATACCCTCGGCGCCAACCTGGTGGTGGTGGCCAACGACGAGGCCGCCGCCGATCCGGTGCAGCAGAACCTGATGGACATGGTGGTGGCGGAAGGGGTGCAGACCCGCTACTTCACGCTGCAGAAAACCATCGACGTGATCCACAAGGCGGCGGACAGGCAGAAGATTTTTCTGGTGTGCAAAACACCGCAGGACGTGTTGACGCTGGTGCGCGGCGGGGTGCCGATCCGTTTCGTCAACGTCGGCAATATGCACTTCGCCGAGGGGAAGCGGCAGGTGCACAAAACGGTGTCGCTGGACGACGGCGACGTGGCCGCGTTCCGCGCGCTGGCGGCGCTGGGCGTGGAGTGCGAAGTGCGCCGGGTGCCGGATGAGGCGGGTGAGGCGATCGGCAAATTGCTCTTTTGAGCCTGGGGGGAAGCATGTTGACGGATGCGTTATTGATTGCGCTGTTGGCCGGATTGGCGGGGGTTGACCTGTTCGACGGTCTAACCCACTTCCACCGGCCGGTGGTGATGGGGCCGCTGGTGGGGCTGATTTTGGGTGACGTCTACACCGGCTTGCTGGTGGGCGGGACGCTGGAGCTGGTGTGGATGGGGATGGTGCCGCTGGCGGGCGCCCAACCGCCGAACGTGGTGATCGGCGGGGTGATCGGCACCGCGTTCGCCATTCTGACCAAGGCCGATCCTAAAGTGGCGATCGGCGTGGCAGTGCCGTTCTCGATTGCGGTGCAGGGCTGCATCACGCTGCTGTTTACGCTGTTCTCACCGATGATGCACCGCTGCGATCGCATGGTGAAAGAGCTGAACTGGCGCGGCATCGAACGGGTGAACTATCTCGGCATCAGCATCCTGTTCATCTTCTATTTCGTGGTGGCGTTCCTACCGATTTACTTCGGCGCCGACGCGGCCAGCGCCATGGTGCAGAAAGCGCCGGGCTGGCTGCTGGACGGGCTGGCGGTGGCGGGCGGCATGATGCCGGCGATCGGTTTCTCGCTGCTGATGAAGGTGATGATGAAAAAAACCTACGTGGCCTATTTTATCCTCGGTTTCATCTCGGTCACGTTCCTCAAGCTGCCGATCCTGGCAGTGGCGCTGGGCGCCCTGGCGATCGCTTTGATTGATTTCTTCAACACGCAACGCGGCGCGGCAGAGGCGACCGCCCGGCCCGCTCCGCAGGAGGACGCCGAAGATGGCATTTAACGATTCCGACGATCTGCTGGCGCAAAAGGCCGAGCAGCGCATGGCGCAGGCGCTGGCCACCAGCCAGGTGGAGCAGGACGACTATCTGGACAGCCAGCCCGCCGAGGCGCTGACGCGCGGCGACATCAACCGCATGGCCTGGCGTTCGCTGCTGCTGCAGGCGTCGTTCAACTATGAACGCATGCAGGCGGGCGGCTGGCTGTATCAGCTGATCCCTGGGCTGCGCAAGATCCACCGCAACCCGCAGGATCTGGCCAACTCGATGAAGATGCACATGGAATTTATCAACGTGCACCCGTTCGACGTCACCTTCCTGTCCGGCCTGGTGCTGGCGATGGAGCAGAACAAGGAGAAAATCTCCACCATTCGCGCGGTGAAAGTGGCGCTGATGGGGCCGCTCGGCGGTATCGGCGACGCGCTATTTTGGCTGACGCTGCTGCCGATCTGTGCCGGGATAGGCGCTTCGCTGGCGTTGGAAGGGAGCTTGTTCGGGCCTATCGTCTTCCTGCTGCTGTTCAACCTGTTTCATTTCGGCCTGCGTTTTGGGCTGGCGCACTACGGCTATCAGGCCGGCACCAGCGCGCTGGCGCTGCTGAAGACCCACACCCGGCGCATTTCTCACGCCGCGTCGATCGTTGGCATGACGGTGATCGGCGCGCTGGTGGCGTCGTATGTGCACCTGTCCACGCCGCTGGTAATGCATGCCGGCAAGGCCAGTGTGGCCTTGCAGACCGACGTGCTGGACAAGTTGATGCCCAATTTATTGCCGCTGTGTTTCACGCTGCTTATTTTCTTCCTGATGAAGCGCGGATTCTCACCGGTGAAGCTGATAGGCGTCACCGTAGCGATTGGCGTAGTGGGCAAATTTATCGGCATTTTGTGAGGAGCGAGCGATGCCAGGCATTGTGATTACCGGCCACGGCGGTTTTGCCACCGGGCTGTTGCAGGCGGTGGAACAGGTGGTGGGGCCGCAGCGGCACTGCGCGGCGGTTGATTTCCCCGAACAGATGAGTACCGCGCAGCTCAGGGACGCCCTACGCTCGGCGCTGGCTGCGGTGATGCAGCCGGACGGTGTGGTGTTCCTGACCGATATGCTCGGCGGTTCGCCGTTTCGCAGTGCCTGCGAACTGGCGGATGAGCAGGGCGATTGCGAAGTGCTCACCGGCGTCAATATGCAGCTGGCGGCGGAAATGATGCTGGAGCGCGACGGGTTGAGCCTGGATGAGTTTCGCGAGGTGGCGCTGGCGTGCGGCAAACGGGGCCTGACCAGCCTGTGGCATGAGCGCCGCCGAGTGAAGTGCGAAGACGTGCAGACCGACGGCATCTGAACGAACGCCGGGCGCGGTAGCGCCCGGCTCTGCGGGTTATACCGGCAGCGGGCTCAGCGCCAGGCGCGCCGGTTGATCTTCGCTGCGGCTGAAGCGCCAGCAGGTCTGGTGGTACTTCGCCACGCTGTTGCGGTGCGCCACGCTGATCAGCGTCACGTCCGGCAGTTCATCCACCAGCAGGCAGTACATCAGTTGCTCGGTTTCGTCGTCCAGCGCGCTGGTGGCTTCGTCGAGGAACAGGATGCTCGGGCGAATCAGCAGGGCGCGGGCGAACGCCAGCCGCTGTTGCTCGCCCGGCGACAGGCGGTGGCTCCAGTTGGCGGCGGTATCCAGCCAGCGCTGCAGGTGCTTCAGGCGGCAGTTTTCCAGCACCCGCATCAGCTGCTCGTCGCTGTATTGTGTCGCCTGGCTCGGGTAGCTCAGCGCCTCGCGCAGCGTGCCGATCGGAATGTAGCTGCGCTGCGGCAGGAACAGGGTATTGGCGTTGGCCGGCAGCCCGATGGCGCCCGCGCCGTAAGGCCAAATGCCGGCGATGGCCCGCAGCAGCGTCGATTTGCCGCAGCCGGAAGGGCCGACGATCAGCAGGCGATCGCCGCGTTGCAGCGTCATCTTGGCGCCGGCCAGCAGCGGCTGGCCGTCGGGTAAGTTCAGGCTGAGATTATCCAGCGTTAACGGATGGGCGGCCTCTTCCCGCAGCTGAATGCCGCGCGGCTGATGGTGAACCTGAACGACGGCGGCGTTGAAGCCGGCCAAACGGTTAACGCAGGCTTTCCAGGTCGCCAAGTCGTTAAACGCGTCGATAAACCACGACAGCGCCCCCTGTACCTGACCGAAGGCCGAGGCGATCTGCATCAGGCCGCCCATCTGAATGGCGCCGGAGAAATAGCGCGGCGCGGCCACCAGCAGGGGAAACACGATGGCGAACTGGCTGTAGAAGTTGGTGGCAATGTTCAGCCGCCGGGTGATGCGCATAATTGCCCACCAGTTGCTGCGAATGGTGTCAAAACGATCGCCTAGCTGCTGTGCCTCGCGCGGTTCGCCGTGGTACAGCGCGATGGCGTCGTTGTTTTCGCGGATGCGGATCAGGCCGAAACGGAAGTTCGCCTCGTACCGTTCCTGGTTGAAGCCCAGCATGACCAGCGGTTTGCCGACCCACCAGATCAGCAGCGATCCCAGCACCGCATACAGCAGCGCGAACCACACCATATAGCCGGACAGCGTGATGGCGTGCTGACCGAGCGCGAAGGTCATCGGCCCGCTGACGTGCCATAAAATGTCGATAAAGGAAAACAGCGTCACCAGGCTGGAGAGCAGCCCGAGTGACAGCGACAGGGTATATTGGGTCAATACGTTGAGATCTTCCGCGATACGCTGATCGGGGTTATCGACGATCTGTTGCTGCTCGGTGTGATAATACGCCTGGTGCGCCAACCACTTCCCCATGAACTTTTCCGTCATCCAGCGCCGCCAGCGCATCTGTAGCCCCTGGGTGAGGTAGATCTTGTAGACCGCCAACACGATAAAAATCAGCGCCAGATAGGTAAAGCGCCACAGCTGCGCCTTGAACACCGGGTAGTTTTTGTTCTGCAACGCATCGTAGAACACCTGGTTCCACTGGTTGATCAGCACGCTGATATAGACCAGGCCGAGTGACAGGATGACGATGGCGATCAGCATCATCCAGGCGCGCCATCGTTCCTCCGACACCCAAAAGGGTTTGATCAGCTGCCACACGGCGTGTTTCTGCAAGGGGGTTGCGTTCATAACGGCTCGATAATTGCGGTATTTCGTTCAGCATGGGCTGCGGGCCGGTAACAAACAAACCGTGACTGTAAGCAGTTTTAACTCCGCTAACCGTTTGAAATAAAGCGGCTGAATCGCCGGCAGCGTGCAGCTGGGCGCAATTGCGGCATACACTCCGGCGCCGGGCGGTTATACTGGCGCCGAATTTTTGCAGAAAGGATAAACGATGAAGGCTTGGTTTCCTCTGTTGCTGACCTGCGGCGTCTTCGCCAGCGTCCGGGCCTGGGCGCACATTGACGAGCCGGACATCGCCGCCGACTGCCAAAAGGTGGCGAGCTACGCCGAACTGGGAAAAAAGGCCTATCAGCGGCAGGATTACGCTAAAGCCGCCGACATCTTTCGCGATCAGGCGGCTTGGAGCGAGTTTTGCGGCCTGAGCGAGCAGGCTGTCGCCACGGCTTACAACAACGTGGCGTTGTCGCTGATGCACGCCGGCGAATTGCTCAAGGCGCAGGCCTATCTGGCGCTGGCGCCGCACGATGACAAATCGCAGCACAACATGAGCCTGTTGCGCCAACGCCTGGCGCAGTGGCCACAGCCGCAGGGGCCGGCCGGCGTGTATTGGCAATACGCCGGGCGCGGCGTGTGGAGCGAAGTGACAGTGAAGCCGCAGGGCGAGCGCTGGTTGATCGCGTTTTCCGGCTACGCCATGCCGCAGATGGGGCTGTATTACGGGCCGAACATGGGCGACTTCACCGCCGAGCTGCCGATCGAACACGGCAAGGCTGTCTACCACCAGCATGAAGCGGAAAGCGCGCAGGTCTGCGACGTGACAATGGCGTTTGGCAAACAAGCGCTGGAGATGCACACGCGGGGGGATTGCGGGTTCGGTCACAACGTGCGGGCGGAAGGGCGGTTCGTGCGGGTCGAATGACCCGCCCCGGCGATCGGGGCGAGAAGGGTTACGCCAGCGCGGCGGCACCCAGCAGGTTTTTCCAGGCTTCCACGTTACCCAGATAGTTGCCGGCCGGCAGCAGATGCAGGCGGCCTTCGCTGTCCTGCAGCGCAAAGGTCGGGAAGCCCTGGCCTTGCACTTTGGCCAGCAGCGCCCGGCTTTCCGCGATGTGTTGCGCGGTCGGCGCGCCGCTGCTAAAGCGCATTTCGGCGATAAACGCCGCCGAAGGCAACCCCAGCTCTTTCGCCAACGCTTCCAGCACCGGCGTGTCGGCGATGCGCCGGCCTTCCTGGTAGTGCGCCCGCTGAATGCGGTGCAGCATGTCCAGCCCGCGTCCCGCCAGTTTCTCCGCCGCCAGGATAGCGGTGATCGGCGGCTCGGAATCCATCACTGCCGTGGTGTCGCGCAGCAGGCCGTTGAAATAGGCTTCGCCAAAAGGCTGGCCCGTCATCTCGGCGATACGTTTGTCGTGCGGAATGACGTAGTTGCGCCATTCGTCGGTGATTTGACGACGGTTGTTGCCGGTCATCATGCCGCCGGCGTGCGGCACGACCTTCAGCCCGGGGAGGCTCTGAGCCGCTTTCACCAGCGGCGTGGCGCCGTAGCACCAGCCGCACAGCGGATCGAAAATATAATGCAGAGTGGTTTCGGTCATTTTTACTCCTCGCTTGGCGCGCGGCAGTTCACCGCGGCGCCAGGGCTGGTTCAATCACGCAGGGGCGCTTATTGCGGCCACTTCATCTCGCCTTTCAGCACTTTTGCGCTCAGTTCCAGGCTCGATTCGTCTTTCAGCGTCGGGTAATGCTTTTTCATCGCTTCAATCAGCGCGGCGGAATCCTTGGCCTTCGGCAGTTCGGCTTCCAGCGTGGTCAGGTATTTTTGGGTAAAGTGCACCGATGCCAGCGTTTGCGCGGCGCCCGGCAGGAAGTGGCCCGGCACGACGACCTGCGGCTTCAGCGCTTCGATATTTTTCAGCGTCTGCTGCCAGTGCTGGCGCGATTCCACGGTCTGGTTGTCGGCGATCCACGGATGGATATTGTCACCGGCGACCGCGACGCCGCCCACGACCGCTTTCAGCGCCGGGATCCACACGAAGGTGCGATCGGGGGTCGGGCCGTTCAAGCCTTTCACTTCCACTTTCTGGCCGTCGATGGTGAAGCTATCGCCTTGCAGCGGCTGCGGCACGATCACGGTTTTTGGCGCGTTGTCTTTCAAGATCGGGCCCCAGTAGGCAACTTTACCGTCTTTGGTCGCATTGATGTCTTTGATGGTGCCAGGCGAAGCGATGATTTTCGCCTCCGGGAAGGCCGCCTTGATCACGTCCAGACCGAAATAGAAATCCGGGTCTGAGTGGCTGATATAAACGGTGGTCAGCTTCTTGCCGGTCGCCTTGATCTTTTTCACCAGCTCTTCAGCATCATTACGTTGGAACTGAGCGTCGATCAGCGCCACTTCGTGTTTGCCGCTGACGATTTCGGAAGACACCGGGAACACGCTTTTTTCGCCCGGGTTATACACTTCCATGGTCAGGGTATCGGCAGCGGTGGCATAAGTGCTCAGGGTGGCGACGCCGGTGAAGGCCAGAGTTAACAGTGATTTCTTAAACATGGGCAGAGGTCCTTAGGTATCGGTTAATGTTGTAATGATGTTAGGTTGCATAAAGCGATAGAAAAACCGGATAATAAGCAATTATTCGTTGCATAAATCGGACTAATCATGGATCGCATTACCGCCGCTGAGGTTTTTGTCACCATCGTCGATCGCGGCAGCATGATCGCCGCCGCGGAAACGCTGGAGATGTCGCGCGCGATGGTCACGCGCTATCTGGCGCAGATGGAGCAATGGGCCGGGGCGCGTTTACTGCATCGCACTACCCGTAAGCTTAGTCTGACCGACGCCGGGGAGCGTACTTTGGAGCGCTGCCGACAAATGTTGGCGCTGGCGGGGGAAATCGATCTGGTGGAGGAAGGGCAGAGCGACGAACTGCGCGGCCTGCTGCGCATCACCTGTTCGCAATCGCTCGGGCAAACGGCGCTGGTGGGGGCCGTCGCTCAGTATCTGAAGCGCCACCCGCAGGTGGCGGTCGATCTGCAGATGAACAACCGGGCGGTGAACCTGGTGGAGGAGCGCATCGATCTGGCGCTGCGCATCACCAACGAGCTGGATCCCAACCTGATCGCCCGGCCGCTGTCCACCTGTGCGTCGGTGGTGTGCGCCGCGCCCGCTTATCTGGCGGCGCACGGTACCCCGCGCCAACCGCAAGATTTGGCGTTGCACAACTGCCTGACTTATTCCTATTTCGGCAAAAGCCTGTGGCATTTCGACGCACAGGGTGTGAAATCGGCGGTGGCGGTCAGCGGCAACCTGAGCGCCAACGAGTCGGTGGTGCTGATGGCCGGCACGGTGCAGGGCGCGGGCATTTCCATGCAGCCCTACTATTCGGCGGCGCCGCTGCTGGCCAGCGGCGAATTGGTGGAGCTGCTGCCGGGTTACCGGCCGCAGTCGATGGGCATCTACGGCATCTATACCTCGCGCCGCCAGATGCCTGCCACCTTGCGTACCATGCTGGACTTTCTGGTGGAGTGGTTCGCCAGCGATCCGCAGTGGCAGGCGACGCTGCGCTGAGGCTTCGGCAACATTCCCACGCCGTTTTCACCGCTTGACGGCAGCGGCCAGGCGAGCGGTGAACAGTGCGGCCTGTTGATGCAAATGGTCGATAAAGGCCGTCACCAGCGCCGACGAAGGGCGGTGTAGCGGCCGGATCAGGCTGACGGTGAACGGTACGTCGATGCTGAAGGATCGCACGTGCACGCCGTTGCCGGCATAGTCGAGCGCCGTCAGCGGGTTAACGATTGACACCCCCACGCCGGCCCTCACCATGGCGCACACCGACGCCGCGCTGTGCGTTTCCATCACCATGCGGCGCTCGACGCCCTGCTCGGCGAACAGCGCATCGAGCAAGTGGCGATAGCTGTCGGTGCTCGACAGGCTGATAAAGTTCTGCCCGGCGAAATCCTGCGGCGTCAGTGGGTCTTTCGCCAGCAAAGGATGGCCCGCCGGCAGCACGCAGACTTCATTCAACGTCATCAGCGTTACCCGCTCGGTGCCCGCCGGCGTCAGGGTGGTTTCCGTCAGCCCGAGATCGTGGCGCTGGGCCGACAACCACTCTTCCAGCAGCGGCGACTCTTGCGGGATCACGCTGAAGCTGACTTCCGGGTAACGTTCGATAAAGGGCCGGCACACCGCCGGCAGCAGCGATTGGGAAAATACCGGCAGGCACACGATCGACAGCTGCGCCTGCTGAAACTGGCGGATGCCGGCGGCGGCGTTGACGATGCGATCGAGGCCGTAATAGGAGCGTTGCACCTCTTCGAACAGCCGTAGGCCCTGTACCGTGGGGGACAAGCGCCCGCGCACCCGGTCGAACAGCTGCAGCCGGATCAGCTTCTCAAAGCGCGCCAGCTCGCGGCTGACGGTCGGTTGCGAGGTTTGCAGCAGGGCCGCCGCCTCGGTCAGGTTGCCGGTGGTCATCACCGCCCGAAAGATTTCTATCTGCCGCAAAGAGATGCTGTGCATGGCAAGGCCGCTCGACTGTAGAGAAAGCCATATCATAAATGAATAGACTGCGGCTAAATAGATATTTTCCACCCAATTCAGCGTGCGGCACTATGGCTCTATCTGCCGTCATTTTCGAATTGGGAATATCGCCATGCCTCGCTCGTTGCACGACACCTCCACCGCGTTGAATGCCGCTAACCTGCTGGCCTTGCCGCAGCGTTTCGGTTGCCCGGTCTGGGCCTATGATGCGGACATCATCAGCCAGCGCATCGCTCAACTGCGCCACTTCGACACCATTCGTTTCGCACAGAAGGCCTGTTCGAACATTCATATTTTGCGTTTGATGCGCGAGCAGGGCGTGAAGGTGGATTCGGTGTCGCTGGGTGAGATCGAACGGGCGCTGCAGGCCGGTTTTCAGCCGGGCGGCGAACCGAGTGAGATCGTGTTTACCGCGGACGTGTTGGATCATGCCACGCTGGCGCGCGTCAGCGAATTAAAGATCCCGGTCAACGCCGGTTCCATCGATATGTTGGATCAGCTCGGCCAGGTTTCCGCAGGGCATCCGGTGTGGCTGCGCATTAACCCGGGGTTTGGCCACGGCCACAGCCAGAAAACCAACACCGGCGGCGAAAACAGCAAGCACGGCATCTGGTATGCCGATCTGCCGCAGGCGGTGGAGAAAATCCGCCGCTACGGCCTGCAACTGATCGGCGTGCATATGCACATCGGTTCCGGCGTCGATTACCAGCATCTGGAGCGCGTCTGCGATGCGATGGTGCAGCAGGTGATCGATCTCGGTCATGACATCAGCGCCATTTCCGCCGGCGGCGGCCTGTCTATCCCGTATCAGTACGGCGAAGAGGCGATCGATACCGAACACTATTTCGGTTTGTGGAACCGGGCGCGTGAACGCATCGCCGCGCATCTGGGGCATCCGGTGCAGCTGGAGATTGAACCCGGGCGTTTCCTGATGGCGGAAGCGGGCGTCTTGGTGGCCGAGGTGCGGGCGGTGAAAGACATGGGCAGCCGCCACTTCGTGCTGGTGGACGCCGGTTTTAACGATCTGATGCGCCCGGCAATGTACGGCAGCTATCACCATATTTCACTGTTGCCGGCCGATGGGCGCGCTACCTCGGGGCAACCGCTGCGCGACACGGTGATCGCCGGGCCGCTGTGCGAATCCGGCGACGTCTTCACCCAGCAGGCGGGCGGCGGCGTGGAAACTCGCGAGCTGCCGCCGGTGCAGATCGGTGATTATCTGGTGTTCCACGATACCGGCGCCTACGGCGCGTCGATGTCCTCCAACTACAACAGCCGTCCGCTGTTGCCTGAAGTGCTGTTCGAAAACGGCGAGCCGCGTTTGATCCGCCGCCGCCAAACCATCGAAGAACTGATCGCGCTGGAGCTTATCTGATCAGCGGGCGGGCGCCTTGCGCCCGCTTTACAGCGTCATGCGGCGGTGCTGGCCATTGGGCAATTGCACATCCAGCGACAGCGTGCCGCCCATCGCCTCGATATAGCGTTTGAGCGACGATAGCTTTATTTCGCTGCCGCGCTTTTCCAAATTGGCGACGGAGGGTTGGCTGATGCCGAGCCGCTTCGCCAATTCAACCTGAGAGACCGCCAGCTCTTCCCTCAGCATTGCCAGCCGCAGCTCGAAAATTTCCTTGTCCGCTTTTTGCCTGGCTGCGGCAACGACGGCGGGATCGAGTTTATCGATCAGTTGGGATAACGGTTTGGCCATCTGCACTACCTCCGGGTTGCCAGATAATGTGAAAACTCCATGGCGGCGATGGGCAACATGCGCTGGTAAAAGCGTTTGTCGCCAGTTTTATCGCCGCCGCACAGCAATACCGCTTGCCGCTGTGGGTCAAAAGCGAAAAACACTCTGAAAGGGCGCCCGCGATGTTGAACGCGCAGCTCCTTCAACTGCCGGGCCGCGTCGGAAAAATGCAGCGTATCGGCGTGCGGCCGCGCCAACTGCGGGCCGAATGTCTGTAATTTGAAGATCGCCGCCAGGATGCTGGTTTGCTGGGCGTTGTTCAGCGCTAAAAACCAGTCGTCGAACCGTTCGACGGTCACCACTTGCCACATGACGTGCTCAGAATATAGCGTTTATGCTATATAGCGTAAAGGTTATTGTTCGATCAATATGCACGAACGCAGGGAGCGGAAAAAATCCAAAAGCGGGAAATGCGGCGGGCTACGCAATATGAACGCATGGGTGACTGCTCACCCATGCAGCGATGTCATTACGGCTGTTCGTGCGCGTTGTTGAGGGTGGCGACCGAGTGGCGGCGCACCAGCGTCGGGCTGAACATGTTGGTGATTTCCGGCAGCGGTTGCCGGTTGGCCAGCGCCAGGGCCAGCTCTGCCGCCTGGGTGGCCATCGCGACGATAGGGTAGCGAATGGTGGTCAGGCGTGGGCGCAGGTAGCGCGAAATCAACACGTCGTCGAAACCGATCAGCGAAATTTCCCCCGGTACGTCGACGCTGTTATCGCTCAGCACCGACAGCGCGCCGGCGGCCATCGGATCGTTATAGCAGGTAATGGCGGAGAACGAACGGCCGCGGCCGAGCAACTCGGTCATCGCCTGTTCGCCGCCGATCTCGTCCGGTTCGCCATAGGCGATCAGCTTTTCATCCACCGCGATACCGTGTTCCCGCAGCGCGTCGAGATAGCCCTGCAGCCGGTCGGTAGCGTCGGAAATCTGGTGAGTGGAGCAGATGATGGCAATGCGCTGATGCCCTTGCTGGATCAGATGACGGGTCGCCAGCCAGGCGCCGTAGCGATCGTCGAGCGCCACGCAGCGTGTTTCGAAGCCCGGCAGCGTGCGGTTGATCAGCACCATGCCCGGGATCTGTTGCATCCAGCCGCAAAGTTCCTGATCGCTCAGCCTTTTGGCGTGCACCACCAGCGCTTCGCAGCGGTGCCGCACCAGCTGTTCAATCGCCTGGCGCTCTTTTTCGGCGTCGTGGTAACCGTTGCCAATCAGCAGAAAATTATGGGTGGCGTAGGCCACCTGCTCGACCGCTTTGACCATTGCGCCGAAGAAGGGATCGGAAACGTCGGAGACGATCAGGCCCAGCGTCTCGGTGGATTGCTGCGCCAGCGCTCGTGCGTTGGCGTTAGGGTGATACTGCAGTTGTTCCATGGCGGCCAGCACCGCGGTGCGCGACCCTTCGCTGGCCTTGGGGGAATTGTTTATCACGCGGGATACCGTGGCCACGGAAACACCCGCCAGCCTGGCAACATCCTTTATCGTAGCCATATCAGTCAACACATCCTGGGTAATCGCTTACATCCCCCAGTTTTGCGGAAAAAAACCGGGGCTGCAAGCGGTCTCGTGCGCAACTTGTGGCGGCCGTTGCAGAATCTCTTCGAGTCTGTACGCATAACCATCGACGACCGAACGATAGCGCAATTTGTACGTTGGCACTGGCGCCGGGCTGAGGTAACGTCTGTGCATTCCGATTTGCGCCGAGAATGCCATGTCCATTAAACGCTATCCGCAGCTCGCCCATTGGGGCGCTTATACCGCCGTGGTTGAAGACGGTCGGCTTATCCGTTGTGAACCCTTCGTCGACGATCCCGACCCTTCGCCGCTGCTCGATTCCATCGTCCCGATGGTCTACTCCGACAAACGCATTCGCAAACCGGCGGTGCGCCGCTCGTGGCTGCAAAAGCGCGAGGGCAGCGACCGTACGCTGCGCGGCAGGGAAGATTTCGTCGAGGTGGACTGGGAGTTAGCGCTCGATTTGGTGGCGGAAGAGAATCGCCGGGTGCGCGATCGCTACGGCGCCTCCGGGCTGTTCACCGGTTCTTATGGCTGGTCGTCGGCCGGGCGGCTGCACCATGCACGCTCGCTGGTGCGGCGGTTCTACTTCGGCGGCGGCGGCGGGGTCGATCAGCAGGGCAACTACAGCTGGGGCGCGGCGCAGTTCTTTCTGCCGTATGTGATCGGCACTTTCTCGCCCTTGACCGGGCGCGTCACCAGTTGGCCGAGCGTGGTGGAGCATTGCGAGTTGTTTGTGGCGTTTGGCGGGCTGGCGCTGAAAAACGCTCAGGTTTCTTCCGGCGGCGCGGCGGAACATGCGCTCAAACCCTGGCTGCAAAAGCTGGCGCATAAGGGCACGCCGGTGATCAACATTAGCCCGATGCGCGACGACTGCCCCGCGTTCGTCAACGCGGAATGGATCCCGATCCGGCCGAATACCGACGTGGCGCTGATGCTGGCGCTGGCTTATGAAATCCAGCGGCTGGGCGCGCAGGATGAAGCCTTCTTGCACAGCCACTGCGTGGGCTATCAACAGCTGGCGGATTACCTGAACGGCGCCGGTGACGGCGTGGCGAAAACCCCCGACTGGGCCAGCGACATTACCGGCATTCCGGCGGCGCGTATTGCGCTGCTGGCGCGGCAACTGATCGGCGTGCGCAGTTTCATCACCTGCTCCTACTCCGTGCAACGCGCACATCGGGGGGAACAACCGTACTGGATGATGATCGCGCTGTCGGCGATGCTGGGCCAGGTGGGGCTGCCAGGCGGCGGCTTCTCGTTCGGCCACGGCTCGATGAACGGCGTCGGCAACCCGCGCGTGGATACCCCCGCGCCGACCATGCCGGTAGGCGAAAACCCGGCCGGGCTGGCGATCCCGGTGGCGCGCATCTGCGACATGCTGTTGCACCCCGGCGAAGCCTATCAATTTTGCGGCGAGACGCGGCATTATCCGGATATCCATTTGGTGCACTGGGCCGGCGGCAACCCGTTCCATCATCATCAGCAGTTGAATCGGCTGGTGGAGGGGTGGCAGAAGCCGGACACGGTGATCGTTCAAGATATCTGGTGGACGGCGGCGGCCAAAATGGCGGACATCGTGCTGCCGGTCACCAGTTCGCTGGAGCGTAACGACATAGGCGGCTCGTCGCGCGATCGCTACGTGTTGGCGATGCATCAGGCCATTGCGCCGCAGCATCAGGCGCGCAACGATTTCGATATTTTCGCCGATCTGGCGGAGCGTCTCGGCTATCGTGAGCGCTTTACCGAGAATCGCGACGAGCGGGCTTGGATCGAAGCTATCTACCGGCAATGCGGCGCAGCGCAGCAGCGCGCCGGCGTCGCCTGGCCCGAGTTTGAGGATTTCTGGCGCCGGGGCTATGTCGAACTGCCCGCGCCGGCCAAAGAGTTCGTCTTTTTTGAGGCGTTCCGCGCCGATCCGCAGGCTAACCCGCTGCAAACGTCCAGCGGCAAGATAGAGCTGTTCAGCGAGCGGATCGCCGGCTATCGCTACGAAGATTTCGCGCCGCATCCGCAGTGGCGGCCGCCGGTGGAGTGGCTGGGCGCGCCGCAGGCCAAAAACTGGCCGCTGCACCTGATCTCCATTCAACCGAGCGATCGCCTGCATAGCCAGATGGATCCGGCGCCGCTGGCGCAGGGCAACAAGACTGCCGGGCGCGAAACCTTGTACATGCATCCGGACGATGCGGCGCCGCGCGGCGTGGCGGACGGCGCCGAAGTGCTGGTTAGCAACGCACGCGGCAGCTGTCTGGCGGGGGTATCGCTCACCGATGGCGTGACGCGCGGCGTGGTGCTGATGGCGACCGGCGCCTGGTTCGAGCCGGGTTACGACGCGCAGCGCCGGCCGGTCGAGCAGGCGGGCAACCCGAACGTGCTGACGCTCGATATCGGCACCTCGCCGCTGACGCAGGGGCCGAACGCCATGAGCTGTCTGGTGGAGGTCAGCGCATTCACCGAACGTCGGGATCAAGATAGTTAGCACTGACCAGCAATTGGGTCGACAGCGGGATGTTATCGCGTTGCTGCTGACGCAGTTGTGTCGCGGCCGCGGCGAAACTGGAGACTGTTAATGACAGTGTGAAGTGTTGCCCAACCTCGTTATCCGGTACAAGGATGTGTAATGCTTCCCGATCGACGGATAAACGATAGTTGGGTAGATGT
Source organism: Serratia sp. NGAS9 (assembly GCF_009905295.1). NCBI lineage: Bacteria > Pseudomonadati > Pseudomonadota > Gammaproteobacteria > Enterobacterales > Yersiniaceae > Serratia > Serratia sp. NGAS9. The sequence continues at coordinate 4,155,784 of NZ_CP047605.1, read as the reverse complement.
CTTTGGCGTGGTTGCCCGGGGGCGAGTGAAAAGGAAAGGGGCTCACCATCATCGTTGCGTAATTCATCAACCGTGAGGCTGAGATAGCTAGAAGCATCGGTTGCGCCGCCTCCTTCTGCCAGGTTTCTATTCTCCCGCAGAGTGAACCCCTGCAACTGCACGGGCTCATCGCAAGTCAACCGATACTGCAATGGGGCGCTGTGCAGCAGAGTGGATTGCTGAGACAGTGTCCCAATATTGTGCTCCCCCAGATAAATGCTGTTTTGTGTGGTCGTTAGCGTGCAGTTAGCGTTAGCCCCAAAACTGATGGCTATGGCTGCCAACCCATAATAAATCACTTTCATGTGTTCTCCTGATATCGATGAACGTTTAGCGACACACGGCTTCGGAGTGGCTGATGCCGGCACGATTGCGGGAAGAGGTGTCTGCAGCAATTGCGAAATAACATGCCTGTCCCGACGAGTTTTTCATGCTGAAGCGTTGTGAGGACGCATCGTTCTTCGCGTGGTGCGCTTTCTGATGTTCAATGAAGGCTGCGCCCTGATCATTGGTAAAAGCGACCACTCGTTGTTGTTCATCCAAAATCATGCTGCCGATAGCGGGTTTTGTGCCGTCTGCATAGCTAATCTGGACAATGGCCCGCAATGTATTAATGGCACCGATATTGATACGTTTAACGCTGCCACGTGCCAGATTGATCTTGCGCACGCCGTTATCGATATCGGCGCCGGGGGGTAAGGTGCTGGTGTCTACGTTAATCAGACTTGGTTGATACTCACGCAGCCTTGGGATGACCGCCTTACCTTGCTTGCCATAGGTTTTCACCTTTCCGCCTGGCGTAGACACGCTGATTCCGGCGAGGCCCGGTATCGTCAAGACGCCGAAGGTATCGCCGATTTTCTGTGGTGAGAGCGTTAGCCCGCTGCTGTCTGCCACCAGGGAGCCAGAGGCACTGTAGTAAAATGCCTGCTGATTTTCTGACAGATGGCTATAGCTGCCGGAAAGCGTTGTGAACGGACTCAAATAGTTCACATTGCCTGAGTAGGTGCCGTTGTTGGATTGGGTGCCCTGTGTTGCATTGAGTCCATAAGCCAGATCGCCATTCAACGCTTGGCCGGAAAGCGAGTTGCTGATGCTACGATGTCTTCCGTTGCTTATCATATTGGCGCTATAACGTCGGTTTTTTCCCAGAGGCAATGAAAGGGTGGCGAACACCCTGGTATCGTTATCGCGAACCTCGCGGCTGCGCTCTTTTTCCAGGCTAACGCCAACGGTGGCTGCGCCAAATTGACGGTTCCAGAAGGCGTAGACTCGTTGATTTTGTTGCTTATCTCCCCCTTCAGCGCGTGTAACGCCTAAAGATAGATTTCCAATGTATTTATGGTGCCAGCCTAGGCCCAGGCTGTAGCTTTGACGTTGGTGTGAAGATGATGCGCCGTGCGATACAGGCCAATAAGTTCCTTCGCCGTCATCTTTACGTGGAGAACGAAGCTGTGTGGGCGAACGGTATCGCTCTGACTGGATGCTGTAACCGGCGTTCAGCTTAAGGTTTTTTATCAGGGGCAATGCACTATTCAGCTGCAGCTTGGTGCCCTTTCCACTTGGCGACTGCGCCACGTGGCTCAAGGCTGTAAAACGATAATCGCTATTGGCAACGCTATAACCGGCGGCGATGCCGCGATAATCGCGGCTGAGGAAACTTCCCCCTCTCACCTGGTGGTGGTTGAGCCATGGCAAAGAGAATGAGCCAGTGATGAAAGGCATTTCTGTACTTTTTTCCAGGCTGTGAGTGCGCCCGAGAGCAAGGGAGTAACTGCCCTGGCGGGGAGTAGAGCGTCCTGAGGTCGTCAGATAAGGGACGATGAATTGTTTGCGGCTACCGTTACTTTCCGTGACGGTGACGGACAAATCGACTGCGTCGAACTGCGCAGGGATATCGGTCAGGCGGAAAGTGCCCGGCTGCACCTGCGTAGCGTAAACTAATCTGCCATTCTGAAAAATCTCAACCTTGGCTTGGCTCTCGGCGATACCTTCGACTACCGGCACATCACTGCGTTGACTCAATGACAACGACGAGTCAGGCAGCCATTGCAGGCCATCTAAGGTAATGCCGCTGTAAAGCGAATCTGATAACGTCGCTCGTCCCAAACGCATCATGGCGTCGTGATCCGTCAATGTCCGCTGCAGATAACTATTATAAGGCGTGTACCCCTGATGTCGTTCTGACTTGTTATAGGTGCCATTATGGCGAAACAGCCAATTATTGCTGTTAAAGCCGGTTTCCAACGCCGCGTAATCACTGCTGTGATTTTGGCTGTCGAATCGGCTCGCGGTATAATTCAGCATCAGGGCATGGCCGCCAAATTCATAGTCCGCCGGTTGTCGACGGATATAGCGCTCGGGCAACAGCAAAATCAATTGATTATTACCGGTTTCATTGTCGATGCGGCTGCCTTGATAACATTGGCTCATCAGCATATCTGCCTGAGTGTTGAGCTTGCAGGGGTATAACCCTAGGCTTTCTACGAGTTCAGCGTCGTATTGCCATTCGCCTTGTTTGTCTATGTTGACTTCATGTCGTCCATGATTTTGTCCGTTGACGTTGATGAATAGCGCTTGTTTTCCTGAGGGGAATTTCGCTCCAGAGGAAAAGTAATCAGCAATCTCACTGGGTAATCCAAGTGCGCGCATCATTTCAATATCGTAGTCAGCCAGGCTGGTCGAGGCATAGCCTATAGGCAGACAAAACGCCAGCAGACGTAGCGGTATATGCAATTTCAAAGGCTGCCTCACTGGATTGGGGCAAGGTTGACCGTGATATCGGGTATGGCGCGCCCCGTGTTACTGATTGGCGTGAAGTGCAAACGGGAGGGGGGGCTGGTAAGCCTATCGCTCTTACGTGTACCGATCGTTTGCCCAGGCAGCAAATAAGGTTGTTCTAAAACAAACTGCTGGTTACTGGGTTGTACGGTGATGGAAGGGGCTAACCTGATAACGTAAGGGCTGAGATTTTTGACTTGTATAGAATGCCCATTTTGTTGCCAATGCAAGGTTTGCCAGGGAGATTTGTTTTCCACCAGCGCGGAGGGTGTGGCGATAGCGACGACCCGATGCCGAGTATTCACCTTAAGCTGGTTGCTTTTTTCTCCCATATCGGGAATTTCCTGGAAATAGATATGGCGCATTTGCTGACGGGTTTTATCAAGTCCCGGGGGATCGGCAAGCATGACGCGTACCAGCTGAGATTTACCCGGATCAATACGCGCGGCTGGCGGAGAAAGAATGAATAAGGGATCTTCTCCTTGCTTGCTTAATGCATTTTTAACAACGGATGAGAATAGCAATACAGGATAATTACCGATATTATCGACTCTTACCGTTGTCTCTCCTTTCTCTTGATTGACCAAGAGGCTTATTTTTTCCAGTTTAATGGTTGCTTGGCCATAAAATGGAGTAAGCAATATAAATATTGCGGTGAGATAATGGATGAGACCTTTCATTTTATTTCCTGAATAGCGGAGAATAACGAACTCTAGTCAAAGGACGTTAAGGTATTTTGCCAAACAAAGAGGCTGAAATAAGTGGGGGCAGCGAAGTGTCCCCACCTGGTGATTACAGGTAGTGAACCGAAAGATTCACAGAAGCTTGCAATGCAATGCTATCTTGCATTTGGATGCTTTTATCATCAATGTAGCTAAGCGGGGTAAGGAATGAACGGTAGTTGAATGTGCCGCTCAGATTCTGGCCGATCGCCATGTTGTCGTAATTAGCATCTGATGTGACCGCAAAGCGATTACCTGAGGCAACAGAGAACATAGCCTGTTCGTGATCTGCACCGTCAGTTACATTGGTTAAATCGAAAATATCATCGCCTTCAGGAATCAGCGCCGCACGCACGGTTTCACCATCCATAGCGATATCTGACAGTGCAAGGCCCAGCACGGCGATATCTTTATTGCTGGCGTCTTTTGCCAGCGATGCGGTGAAGCTTCTGTCCATATATTGATAATCGGCATCGCCGCTGGCGCTGGTAACTTCAATGCCCATGCTGGTCGGTGCCGTGCAGTTTACGCTGAACGGGATGCTGCCCATGCCGTTGCCTTCCAACTGGACAGGATTTACTTTATCAAAAGCTTCGCTGGAATGGCGGCCAAGATCAATGCTATTGGTGTTGGCAGCAATACTGCAGCTGGTGTTATTGTAAATTTCTCCGGAGAAATCTACAGACGTACTGGCTGTTTTTGCGGCCAGTACGCTCGTGCACGACAGAGGTAGCAGGGCTAAAAATAAATATTTCTTCATTCAGGTTTCCTTCTGAGAATATGCCACTAAATAAATACAAGTCGTATTGCTTGAAAATATAAAGCAAGGATGTCGCAATTTTTTACTAGCGATTCAATGCAGGGTTATTTTATTTTTCAATCTCAATTCTTGCAATATTCTGCTAAAAATTTACATCAAAATAGATTTATATTCTGATTTATTGGTTTTTATTATTCAATTTTAATTATTAATTCTGTTTGGTTGTTAGTGCATAGGTTTTATTGCTTGCGGTTTTTTTAATTATTAATAATTAATTATCCTCGGCGCGCACTTTTGCCGTGAGATCACGATAACAGCAAGGTCTGGAGGTGGCTCTGTTGTTAGCTAGCGCTTTTTGACTTTGTCTTTTTATTGTTACCGTGCTTGAAAAGCAAGAAAACGCATTGCATACGTTGATCAAAATGACACGTTGGATATCACGTCTAACTTGGCTCTTGCGTTTGAAAATAGTTTTCGTAATTGATTTCTTTAGCGTGGATGATACAAGAGGGATTAAAGGATCTGCTTCAGTCTCGATTAGGCCGAACCCTCATGTGCTGCACTTACCTGCATATGCGCATGGTCTTTTTGCTCCCCTCACTCGCTTCCTGCGGATGACGCATCATTATTGATCTTTCCGTCGTGAGGATTATTTAAGTTTCATTGAGTTATTACAACAGAACGCGGGAAATTTACAGCTGGTTGCATTTGGAGCAGAACTCTTGCGATTCGGCGGTAGTTTCCTGCACGACATCTCTCTAGAGTAGGTGATCCCAGAGGTATTGATTGGTGAGAAATCAGCATACTCTGTATGTTGAAGCCATTTTCAATTGCACCAACCTACGCGGATGCGTAGGTTTTTTTTTGCCTGCCATATAGTATTCTTTTCCCTACAACGATTTACGCCTCCATGGCCAAGGGAGAAGGGCATGATCTTTTCACTGCTGCGCGCGCTGTTTCGCCTGTTGTTTCGGGTTCGGGTCGAAGGGGACGTCCAGCACTTCGAACGGCAAAAATTACTGATTACGCCGAACCACGTCTCTTTCCTCGACGGCGTGCTGTTGGCGCTATTCCTGCCGATAAAACCGGTGTTTGCGGTTTACGCCAGCATCGGCGAGAGCTGGTTTATGCGCTGGCTGCGGCCTTACATCGATTTTGTCTCGCTCGATCCTACCAAGCCGATGGCCATCAAGCAGCTGGTGCGGATGGTCGAACAGGGACGGCCGATCGTGGTGTTCCCTGAAGGGCGCATCACCGTGACCGGCGCGCTGATGAAAATCTACGACGGCGCGGCGTTTATCGCCGCCAAATCGGGCGCCACCGTGGTGCCGGTGCGGATCGACGGCCCCGAATTCAGCCCGTTCGGCCGTATGGCTGGGGTGTTCAAGATCCGCTGGTTCCCGCAAATCAACATTCGCATCTTGCCGCCGACCACGCTGCCGATGCCGGAGGCGCCGCGTGCGCGCGATCGCCGGGCGTTGGCGGGCGATCGGCTGATGCAGATTATGATGCGGGCGCGGATGGACACGCGCGAACCGCAGACGCTGTTCCATGCCTTGCTGGCGGCGCAGCACCGCTATGGGCGCCGAAAACCATGTATCGAAGACATCGCTTTCAAAGAAGACAGCTACCAGACGCTGATCAAAAAATCGCTGGGTGTCAGCCGCATTCTGCAACGCTTTACCGCCGAAGGGGAACACGTCGGGCTGCTGTTGCCGAACGCCACTATCACCGCGGCGGCGATCTTCGGCGCTTCGCTGCGCAATCGCATTCCGGCGATGCTCAACTACACCGCCGGCGCCAAGGGCCTGAACAGCGCGATGACGGCCGCCGGTATCAAGACCATCGTCACCTCGCGCCAGTTTCTGGAGAAGGGCAAGCTGACCCACCTGCCGGAACAGGTGCCGCAGGCTAACTGGGTGTATCTGGAAGATCTGAAAGACACTGTCACGCTGGCGGATAAGCTGTGGATCCTGCGTCACTTGCTGCAGCCGCAGCGCGCGGCGTTGCCGCAACGTCCGGAGGACGCGGCGCTGATCCTGTTCACGTCTGGATCTGAAGGCCACCCCAAGGGCGTGGTGCATTCGCACGCCAGCTTGCTGGCCAACGTAGAACAAATTCGCACCATCGCCGATTTCACGCCGCGCGACCGCTTCATGTCGTCGCTGCCGCTGTTCCATTCGTTCGGCCTGACGGTGGGGCTGCTTACGCCGCTGCTCACCGGCAGCCGCATTTTCCTCTACCCCAGCCCGCTGCACTATCGCGTGGTGCCGGAGCTGGTGTATGACCGTAACTGCACGGTGCTGTTCGGCACGGCGACCTTCCTTAACAACTATGCGCGCTTCGCGCATCCGTATGATTTTGCCCGCCTGCGCTATGTCGTGGCCGGCGCGGAGAAACTGGCGGACAGCACCAAACAGATCTATCAGGACAAATACGGCATCCGCATTCTGGAAGGCTATGGCGTGACCGAGTGCGCGCCGGTGGTCTCGATCAACGTGCCGCTGGCGACCAAGGTGGGCACCGTCGGCCGCATCATGCCGCAGATGGAGGCACGTCTGATCGCGGTGCCGGGCATCGATAACGGCGGCCGTCTGCAGCTGAAGGGGCCGAATATCATGAAAGGTTATCTGCGGGTTGAACGCCCCGGTGAGCTGGAACCGCCGGCGGCGGAAGATGCGAACGGCGTGTTGCAGCCGGGCTGGTATGACACCGGTGATATCGTCAGCCTGGATGAGCAGGGTTACTGCACCATTCGCGGCCGCGTGAAACGCTTCGCCAAGCTGGCGGGTGAGATGGTGTCGCTCGAGAGCGTCGAACTGCTGGCGCAACGGCTGTCGCCGGAAAAGCTGCATGCCGCCACGGTCAAAAGCGACAGCAGCAAGGGGGAGGCGTTGGTGCTGTTCACCACCGATCCCGCCATTACCCGCGAGGCATTGCTGCGGGTGGCGCGCGAGCTGGGCAGCCCGGAGCTGGCGGTGCCGCGCGATATTCGCCTGTTGAAAACGCTGCCGGTGCTCGGCAGCGGCAAACCCGATTTCGTCACCCTGCGTCATATGGCCGAACAGCCGGAGAGTGCCTGATGAATCCTTCGACCGAATCCCCTTTGTTGTCACGCGGCATGATCGCGGTGATCAGCGCGCAGTTCCTCTCGGCGTTCGGCGACAATGCATTGCTGTTCGCCACGCTGGCGTTGATCAAGCAGCAGCTGTATCCAGACTGGAGCCAGCCGATCCTGCAGATGGCCTTTGTCGCCACCTATATCATTCTGGCTCCATTCGTCGGGCAGATCGCCGACAGCTTTGCCAAAGGGCGGGTGATGATGTTCGCCAACGCCCTAAAATTGGCGGGAGCGTTGGTGATCTGTTTTGGGGGGAACCCGTTCCTGGGTTACAGCCTGGTCGGCGTGGGGGCCGCCGCATATTCACCGGCCAAATACGGCATTCTGGGCGAGATCACCAGCGGCGAGAAACTGGTCAAGGCTAACGGCCTGATCGAGGCCTCGACCATCGCGGCCATTCTGACCGGTTCGGTGGCCGGCGGTATTCTGGCGGACTGGCATGTGGTCGCGGCGCTGGCGGCCTGCGCCTTGGTTTACGCGGGGGCAGTGGTCGCCAACCTGTATATTCCGCGTCTGGCGGCGGCGCGCCCGGGGGCTTCATGGCGGCCGCGGGCCATGACGAACAGTTTCTTTACCGCCTGCGTTACGCTGTGGCGCGATGGGCAGACGCGTTTCTCCTTGATTGGCACCAGCCTGTTTTGGGGGGCCGGCGTGACGCTGCGTTTTCTGCTGGTGCTATGGGTGCCGGTGGCGCTGGGTATCGCCGATAACGCCACGCCGACGCTGCTGAACGCCATGGTGGCCGTCGGCATCGTGGTGGGCGCGGGTGCCGCCGCGCGCTTCGTCACGCTGAAGACGGTGAAACGCTGTATGCCGGCCGGGATCCTGATCGGCGTCGCGGTCGCGGTATTTGCGCTGCAAACGACCATGCTCAATGCCTACGTCTTGCTGGCGATCATCGGCATGCTGGGAGGCTTCTTCGTCGTACCGCTCAATGCGTTGCTGCAGGAGCGGGGCAAACATTCGGTCGGCGCCGGCAATGCGATCGCGGTGCAAAACCTGGGTGAAAACGCCGCCATGTTGCTGATGCTGGGCCTGTATTCTTTGGTCGTGAAGCTGGGCGTGCCGGTAGTGGGCGTCGGCGTAGGATTTGGCGTGGTGTTTGCGCTGGCGATTTGCGCGTTGTGGTGGTCGCAGCGGCGGTGAAACGGGGCGCAGCCTGGCTGCGCCCTCAGGGTATTAAGGTGCCGGAATGGTAAACCGGGTGTGGATTTCTTCGAGCGCCTGCAGCACGTCCTCATCCAGAATCACGTCGAGGCTGTCGAGGTTGATTTTCAACTGCTCCACCGAGGTGGCGCCCAACAGGGTGCTGGCGACGAACGGCTGCTGACGCACGAAGGCCAGCGCCATCTGCGAAGGGTCCAGCCCGTGTTTTTTGGCCAGCGCCACGTATTCGGCGATCGCCAGCTGGGTTTGCTGCCCTGAATAACGATTGAAGCGGGTGAACAGCGTATTGCGCGCACCGGCCGGTTTAGCGCCGTTGAGGTATTTACCGCTCAGCGTACCGAACGCCAGGCTGGAATAGGCCAGCAGTTCTACCCCTTCGTGCTGGCTGATTTCGGCCAGGCCAATCTCAAAGCTGCGGTTCAGCAGGCTGTACGGGTTTTGGATCGACACGATGCGCGGCAGTTCGTGTTTCTCCGCCAGCTGCAGATAGCGCATCACGCCCCAGGGTGTTTCGTTGGAAACCCCGATATAGCGAATTTTACCGGTGCGCACCTGCTCGGTCAGCGCCTCCAGCGTTTCCAACAGCGTGACCGTAGCTTTGTCGTCAGTGTATTGATAGTTGAGTTTGCCAAAGCAGTTGGTGGCGCGCTGCGGCCAGTGCAATTGGTAAAGATCGAGATAATCGGTATTCAGCCGCTTGAGGCTGGCGTCCAGCGCGGCGCGGATGTTTTTGCGATCGAGCGCCTGCTGCGGGCGGATACTGCTGTCGGTGCCGCGCACCGGGCCCGAGACTTTGCTGGCCAGGACGATTTTTTCGCGATTGCCGCGCGCTTTGATCCAACTGCCGATATAGCTTTCGGTCAGGCCCTGGGTTTCCGGGCGGGGCGGTACCGGGTACAGTTCGGCGGTGTCTATCAGGTTCACGCCTGCGGCCAATGCATAGTCCAGTTGCGCATGGGCGTCGGCTTCGCTGTTCTGTTCGCCAAAGGTCATGGTGCCCAGTCCCAGCACGCTCACTTCTAAAGAACTGTGGGGAATACGGTGGTATTGCATTAACGGCCTTCCTTTCTTGTTAGCGCTGACGGGCCGTGCGGCCCGGTGAAACAGGAGCCCAATTCAGAAGACGGCGCAAAGTCCGTCGGGCGGCGATGTCGCCTTTCCTGACTATAACCAAGCGGTGAAGATGGGGGAAGCGGATTCCGTGCGGACACGAATGAGGGCTACCGCGCTCGAGCGGGCGATAGCCGGCGAGCGGTGATTAGCGTTCGATAACCTGGGAAACCTGGTCGCCGTTGATCTGGCGGTGGTTGCCTTTCTCATCTTTATAACTGATGAGTCCGGTGTCTGTGTCGATCTCTGGTTTGCCTTGCGTCAGGATCATGTTGCCGTCTTTGGTCGCCATGACGTAGTCGCTGGAACATCCCGCCAAACCGGCGGCCATCACCAGCGCAGACACTGCCATTACCCACTTTTTCATCCTGCGGATCCTCGATTATGCAGAAAACAATGTTCTTTCAAGATTAGCAAACTCTTGGCCGGGGGCGTTTCAGATAAGTCTTTATCTGATAAGAAAAAGTGAAATGAGGGGGCAACGAAACGGCGGAAGCCGCCTATGGCGGCCTCCGCGTAGGGTTATTCCGGCGAACGGTTTTTCTTGCTGCGCATCAGATTGAGCGCCTCTACCGACATGGAGAAGAACATGGCGAAGTAGATGTAGCCTTTCGGCACGTGCACCTGGAAGCTTTCCAGCATCAGCGTGAAGCCCACCAGGATCAGGAACGCCAGCGCCAGCATTTTTACCGATGGATGACGGCTGACGAACTCGCCGATCGGCCGGGCGGCGAACATCATCACGCCGACGGCGATCACCACCGCCGCCATCATGATGAACAGATGGTCGGAGAGGCCCACGGCGGTAATCACCGAGTCCAGACTGAAGATGATATCCAACAGCATGATTTGCACGATCGCGCCGAAGAAGCTGTGCACCTTGGTGTGGTGCTCTTCTTCCGACCCCTCGATGGTTTCGTGGATCTCTTTGCTGGCTTTCCAGATCAGGAACAATCCCCCCAGCAGCAGGATCAAATCGCGGGCGGAAATAGAGTGATCCAGCACGGTGAACAGCGGGTGCGTCAAGCGGATCACCCAGGCGATAGAGGCCAGCAGCGCCAGACGCATAATCATGGCGGCGGCCAGCCCGAGCCGGCGAGCTTTGTTCTGTTGCGCTTTGGGCAGCTTGGCTACCACCAGCGACAGAAAAATGATGTTATCAATACCCAGTACGATCTCAAGAATGGTTAGCGTACCTAACGCTAACCAGGCATTGGGATCCATAATCCATTCGAACATTGCCCGACACACCTTAATACTAAATAAATGCAAAGTGTGAATTATACGCGTTTATCGCGGCGCTGACAGGGTTAGCTAAACCAGAGTTAAACGAAATCGCCTAGATTGAGAAATGTCTTGCCAGCAGCGCGCCGGTAAAACCCTTTTTCAGATAGAAACCGCGCGGCAGCGTCATGATAGGTTGCCCCTGTTCGCCGATGGCTTCGGTGAGCGCCTTGTTGTTGGCCGCTTTGGGGCGCAGTTGCAGCACTTCGCCGTGGCGCGCGGTGATGCGTTCTACGTGACCGAGCACGATCAGATCCATCAGTTCTTCCCAATCGCGGCGCAACCTCTCTTCTTCTGCCGCGCTCGGGCTCCACAGCAGCGGCGAACCGACGCGGCGCTGGGCTAGCGGGATCTGCCGTTCGCCTTCTACCGGTATCCATAACACGCGCGCCAGCTTGTGGCGAACGTGGCTGCTGGCCCAGGTGACGCCGCTGTTGCCGGTGAGCGGGGCGACGCAGACAAACGTGGTTTCCAGCGGTTTGCCGGCGGCGTCGACAGGAATGGTTTTCAGCTCAATGCCCAGCTCGGGAAAATCCTGTTCCGGTTTGCTGCCGGCCATGGCGCCGAGATACAGCTCCAGCAGCATGCCCACCCAACCCTTATCGCGTTTCAGATCCTTGGGGATCGGCAATTGCGCACGGGCGGCCAGTTCACCAAAGCTGAAGCCGGCCAGCGCCTGAGCGCGCTCGAACAGCTGCCGTTCATTTTCCGGCGGGGGCGGCAAAGGGGATAAAAATGCCATAAATTAAGCCTGTCGAATTTGGTTGAAAAATGTACTGCAATTATACACGGCGAGCGATAACCGCTGTCGCCTGGGGAAAAGAATAATAGTAGCATGATTTTACATGACTTTTTTTCTTTCCTTACGTGGTCGACAATACACTCACGGGGCTTGTTCACCTGAAGCCACCGACAATAAACAGGATCTTACACCTATTTATCCACAGATTTATGGGATAACCCAAATTTTTGCCGATCACTGGTTCAATTTACAGCCTTGACTCAGGCGGTTTTTTACGAATTTGTCCGTTTTGTGCGTAACTTGCCCGCATAATCTGTGGATAAAAACGGCGTTGGTGGATCTTTCGCCAGGGTAAGATCCTTACCGTGCATAGATCACATTTTTGACCTGTTCATCATTGCGCGTTGTTGGTTAATTGTATGTTTTTAAAGTAAATGTGTGTTTTTCGGTATGAGGGGATATTTGAGGGTGTGAGAGTTTTACCGGCTTATCCCTCGAGTTCTGCACACACCTATCCACAGAAAAAGTGAATAAAACCGGCTTAAAAGGCTGGGGTATGTTTATAACTTTGCCTATATCTGTGAGTTATCCCAATGTTATCCGGCCCGCAGCGCCGTAAAGCAGTGGTTTACCGCCTGTAGCTTGTGTGAAACAATCAGGACATCTATGCGAATTTAAGCTTATCGAGGTAGTCCGGTGATCGATGATGATGGCTACCGCCCGAATGTTGGTATCGTAATCTGTAATCGTCAGGGGCAGGTCTTATGGGCCCGCCGTTACGGTCAGCACTCCTGGCAGTTTCCCCAAGGTGGGATTAACCCTGGCGAAACTGCGGAGCAGGCGATGTACCGTGAGCTGTTCGAAGAAGTGGGGCTGAGTAAAAAGGATGTGCGCATCCTGGCTTCGACCCGCAACTGGTTGCGCTATAAATTGCCGAAACGTTTGGTGCGTTGGGACACAAAGCCGGTTTGTATCGGCCAAAAGCAAAAATGGTTTTTGTTGCAGCTACTGTGCAATGACGCTGATATCAATATGCAGCGCAGCAGCACGCCGGAGTTCGACGGTTGGCGCTGGGTGAGCTTCTGGTATCCGGTGCGCCAGGTGGTGTCGTTTAAACGCGACGTCTACCGCCGGGTGATGAAAGAATTCGCCGTGACCGTGATGCCGATGCAAGAGCAGGCGGCACCTCGGCAGGCCCCCGCTTATCGCCGAAAGAGAGGTTAAGTTAAGCCGACTATGCTCACGCGCTTGCGAGAAATTGTAGAGAAGGTGGCCGCGGCGGCCAGTCTGACGGATGCGCTGGATCTGCTGGTCAATGAAACCTGTCTGGCGATGGATACCGAAGTGTGTTCCATCTACCTGGCGGACAACGATCGCCGCTGTTATTACCTGATGGCCACGCGCGGGCTGAAAAAGCCGCGCGGGCGCACTATCGCATTGGCGTTTGACGAAGGCGTCGTCGGGTTGGTCGGCCGCCGGGCCGAGCCTATCAACCTGGCCGATGCCCAAAGCCACCCCAGTTTCAAATACGTTCCGCAGGTGAAAGAGGATCGTTTTCGATCCTTCCTCGGGGTGCCGATCATTCACCGGCGCCAGCTGCTGGGCGTGCTGGTGGTGCAGCAGCGCGAGCTGCGCCAGTTCGACGAAAGCGAAGAGTCTTTCATGGTCACTCTGGCCACGCAGATGGCCGGGATCCTGTCACAGTCACAGCTCAACGCCATTTTCGGCCAGTACCGCCAAACGCGCGTGCGCGCGCTGGCGGCCTCGCCCGGCGTGGCGGTGGCGGAAGGGTGGCAGGACAGCAGCCAGCCTTCGCTCGATCAGGTTTACCGCGCGTCGACGCTGGACACCGCCAGCGAGCGCGAACGCCTGACGTTGGCCTTGGAAGAGGCCGGCGCTGAATTTCGCCGCTTCAGCAAGCGTTTTGCCGCCAGTTCGCAAAAAGAGAGCGCGGCGATCTTCGATCTTTATTCTCACCTGTTAAACGATGCCCGCCTCAAGCGCGAACTGTTCGCCGAAATCGACAACGGTTCGGTGGCGGAATGGGCGGTGAAACAGGTGATAGAAGCTTTTGCCGAGCAGTTTGCCAAACTGCAGGACACCTACATGCGCGAGCGCGGCAGCGACCTGCGCGCGCTGGGCCAGCGCCTGCTGTTCCACCTTGACGACACCACTCAGGGCGCCACCCAGTGGCCGGCGCGTTTTGTGCTGGTGGCGGATGAACTGACCGCGACATTGCTGGCCGAAGTGCCGCAGGATCGCCTGGTCGGCGTGGTGGTGCGCGACGGCGCCGCCAACTCGCATGCGGCGATTTTGGTGCGGGCGATGGGCGTGCCGACGGTGATGGGCGCCGACATCCAGCCTTCTCTGCTCAGCCAGCGGCTGCTGATCGTTGATGGGTATCGCGGCGAACTGCTGGTCGATCCTGAGCCGGTGCTGGTGCAGGAATACCAACGGCTGATCAGCGAAGAACAGGAACTGAGCAAGCTGGCGGAAGACGACGTCGAACAGCCGGCGCAGTTGAAAAGCGGCGAACGCGTTCAGGTGATGTTGAACGCCGGCCTCAGCCCGGAACATGAACAGCTGTTGGGCGGCCGGGTGGACGGCGTGGGATTGTACCGCACTGAAATTCCGTTCATGTTGCAAAGCGGTTTCCCTTCCGAAGAAGAACAGGTCGCGCAGTATCAAGGTATGTTGCAGCTTTACCCCAACAAACCGGTCACGTTGCGCACGCTAGACATCGGCGCCGACAAGCAACTGCCCTACATGCCGATCAGCGAAGAAAATCCCTGCCTGGGCTGGCGCGGCATTCGCATCACTCTGGACCAGCCGGAGATCTTTTTGATACAGGTGCGCGCCATGCTGCGCGCCAATGCCGGCACCGGCAACCTGGGCATTTTGCTGCCGATGGTCACCAGCCTGGAAGAGGTCGATGAGGCCAAGCGCCTGATTGACCGCGCCGGGCGCGAGGTGGAAGAGGTGCTTGGCTACGCGATCCCGAAACCGAAAATCGGCGTGATGCTGGAAGTGCCGTCGATGATTTTCCTGATCCCGCATTTGGCCGGGCGCGTCGACTTCATCTCGGTAGGCACCAACGATTTGACCCAGTACCTGCTGGCGGTGGATCGCAACAACACGCGGGTAGCCTCGCTGTACGACAGCCTGCATCCCGCGATGCTGCAGGTGCTGAAGCTGATCGCCGAACAGGGGAAAGCGGCCGGGCTGCAGCTTAGCCTGTGCGGTGAACTGGCCGGCGATCCGATGGGCGCGCTGTTGCTGGTGGGCATGGGCTATCGCAATCTGAGCATGAACGGCCGCAGCGTGGCGCGCATCAAATACCTGCTGCGACATATCGACCTTGCCGACGCGGAAGTGTTGGCGCTCCGGGTGTTGAACACCCAAATGACCACGGAAGTGCGCCATTTGGTGGCGGCGTTTATGGAGCGACGCGGCATGGGCGGGTTGATTCGCGGCGGCAGATAATCGCCGCGCGATGTGATTTTTTTACAGAACTTTTCCCGCGCTGCCGGCCCGGACCGCGCTAAGCCTATGTTATGATGCGCAACCTCAGCGCGACGCATGTTCGTCGTCTTGCAAACCGCAGCGGCCAATGCTGCCGTTTGCAAGGCGCGAGGTAATGTCCGTCGCCGTTTGGCACCTGCCGCCCCCGCATGGGGAAAAATAACAGACATGTTGTGGTGATAGATGAGCAATAGCTATCTGGCGTTTCCTAAATTTGATCCGGTCATTTTCTCCATTGGCCCGGTTTCTTTGCATTGGTACGGCCTGATGTATCTGGTCGGCTTCGTTTTTGCCATGTGGCTGGCGGTGCGCCGCGCCAACAAGCCGGGCAGCGGCTGGACCAAAGACGAAGTGGAAAACCTGCTCTATGCCGGTTTCCTGGGCGTATTCGTCGGCGGCCGCGTGGGCTATGTGCTGTTCTACAACCTGCCGTTGTTCCTGGATAACCCGCTCTATCTGTTCAAGGTCTGGGATGGCGGCATGTCGTTCCACGGCGGTTTGATGGGGGTGATTCTGGTGATGTTCTGGTTCGCTCGTCGCACCAAACGCACCTTCTTCCAGGTTTCCGATTTTATCGCGCCATTGATCCCGTTCGGTTTGGGCGCCGGCCGCCTCGGCAACTTCATCAACGGTGAACTGTGGGGCCGCGTGACTACCGACACCCCTTGGGCGATGCTGTTCCCAAGCTCGCGCAGCGAAGACGTGGCGCTCGCCGCCGCCGATCCTTCTCTGCTGCCGCTGCTGAACCAGTACGGCGTGCTGCCGCGTCACCCGTCCCAGCTGTATGAACTGCTGCTGGAAGGCGTGGTGCTGTTTATCATTCTGAACCTGTTCATCCGCAAGCCGCGGCCGATGGGTGCCGTATCGGGCCTGTTCCTGATCGGTTATGGCGCATTCCGCATCATCGTCGAAGCGTTCCGCCAGCCGGATGCCCAGCTTGGCCTGTTCGACGGCGTGATCAGCATGGGGCAGATCCTGTCCATCCCGATGGTGGTGGCCGGTATTATTATGATGATTTGGGCGTACCGTCGTCGCCCGCAGCAACAACTGTCGTGAGGGACAAATGAAACAGTATCTGGATTTGATGAACAAGGTGCTCGCCGAGGGCACTCCTAAAGCCGACCGTACCGGCACTGGCACGTTGTCGATTTTCGGCCACCAGATGCGTTTCAATTTGCAGGAAGGCTTCCCGTTGGTGACCACCAAAAAATGTCATCTGCGTTCGATCATTCATGAGCTGTTGTGGTTCCTGAACGGCGATACCAACACCGCCTACCTGCGTGACAACAAGGTCACCATTTGGGACGAGTGGGCCGATGAAAACGGCGATCTCGGCCCGGTGTACGGCAAGCAGTGGCGCGCCTGGGGGGCGGCGGATGGTCGTCAGATCGATCAACTGAGCAACGTGCTCCAACAGCTGAAGCAGGATCCGGATTCGCGCCGCATCATCGTTTCCGCCTGGAACGTCGGTGAGCTGGACCAGATGGCGCTGGCGCCGTGCCACGCGTTCTTCCAGTTCTACGTGGCGGACGGCAAGCTCTCTTGCCAGCTGTACCAGCGTTCCTGCGACGTGTTCCTGGGCCTGCCGTTCAACATCGCCAGCTATGCGCTGTTGGTGCACATGATGGCGCAGCAGTGCGATCTGGAAGTGGGTGATTTCGTCTGGACCGGTGGTGATACCCACCTGTACAGCAACCACATGGAACAGACGCGGCTGCAGCTGACGCGTGAACCACGTCCGTTGCCGAAACTGGTGATCAAACGCAAGCCGGCTTCGCTGTTCGATTACCGTTTCGAAGACTTCGAGATCGAAGGTTACGATCCGCATCCGGCCATCAAGGCGCCGGTCGCGATCTGACCTTAACCGCATCACACCAGGGGCGCAGCGATTGCGCCCCTTTTTTGTATGCAAAAACCCCCAGCTAGGCTGGGGGTTCCGTAAAGCTTTCAGCTTTGAGCCAGTTATAAAGACCCCTTTTGATTTGTTAAAACAGTTTGCGGTCTGGCAACTGCGAACGTTCAACAAGAAATCAAAAGGGGGTCCCTATGAGGGACGAAAAGAGCTTAGCGCACACGCGCTGGAACTGTAAATATCACATAGTATTTGCGCCGAAGTACCGAAGACAGGTGTTCTACGGGGAAAAGCGCAGAGCAATTGGCAGTATCTTAAGAAAGCTTTGTGAATGGAAAAGCGTGAATATTCTGGAGGCGGAATGTTGTGTGGATCACATCCATATGCTTCTGGAAATTCCCCCCAAGATGAGTGTATCGGGGTTTATGGGGTATCTGAAGGGCAAGAGCAGCCTGATGCTTTATGAGCAGTTTGGGGATTTGAAGTTCAAATACCGTAACAGGGAGTTTTGGTGTCGAGGGTATTACGTTGATACGGTGGGTAAAAATACAGCCAAGATACAAGAATACATAAAGCACCAACTGGAAGAGGATAAGATGGGTGAGCAGTTGTCGATCCCCTATCCAGGTAGCCCGTTTACGGGTCGTAAGTAACCGATAGAAGCAAATGTCAGATCGCGATGCGCCTGTTAGGGCGCAGCTGGCAAGAGAGCCTTATAGGCGCATATGAAAAACCTCCGGCTATGCCGGAGGATATTTATTTATCCGCATTGCGCGCCGCGCCGCATTTTATTGTCGCCACTTGTCACTATAAGGAAAACATTGCGCAGCTTGCCGCAAGGCTTGCGCATGCGGCTTTACCACTTTGTTACGGCCCTTACACTGGCCGCATGAATGAAAATACGCTATCGAACATCGATGACCGCCAGCGTGGTATGACGCTGATTGAGCTGTTGGCGGCGCTCCTGATCGCCGGCATGCTCACCGGCTGGGGCGTCGGGCAATGGCGCTATCATCAGCAAGCGCTGCGGCTGGAACACACGGCCCAACAGCTGCTGGCGTTTTTGCTGCGACTGCAGGCGGACGCCAACTGGCGCAACCGCCCGGCGCTGCTGTGGTTCAAGAACGGCACGCCCTGGTGTCTGGGCGGTGGCGTGCCGCCGCCGGATTGTGGTTCAGCCGAAGGCCCCGTTTTTTCACCGTTTTATCGCGACGTTGCGCTGAGCGGTTATACCGACAAAGAAATCGGGTTTTACGGTTTGCGCAATACTGCGCAGGCGGGGCATATCCAGCTCAGCAATGAGGCAGGCGGCCTGCGGCTAGTGCTGTCTGCCCGAGGGCGGCTGCGTTTATGCAGCGAAGGGCTCCGGATAAGGGGGATCGCGCCATGCTGACTGTCGAACGCGGTTTTACTCTGCCGGAGGTCATGTTGGCGCTGGTGTTCGGCAGCGTGATCGCGCTTGGCGCGGCAAAAACTTACCCGCTGTTACGCCAGCAGAACGTGGCCGTTGGTCAGCACTTTCGGCTGGAGTCAACGCTGCGACAGCTGGCGTTCGGCATTGAGAAAGATCTGCGCCGCGCCGGTTTTTGCGCCGGGCAGTGCGCAGGCCGTCCGTTGCTGATCGGCCAGGCATCGGGAGAAGCGGCGGGCAGCTGCGTTATCGTCGCTTACGACATCACCCGCAGCGGGCAATGGCCCACCTCGGGCGGGGATGCAGGCTATTTCGGTTATCGGCTGCGCAATGGCGGCTTGGAAGGGCAGCGCGGCGTAAGCCAATGCGATGGCGGCGGCTGGGAGCGGCTGCTCGATCATGACGAAGTGCGCATTGAGCGGTTTCATGTGGCGATAGAGCGGGGCGATCACGGCGCAGCGTTGGCTCGTCTGACGCTGACGGGGCGCTCCACCAGCGATACGCGTATCAGGCGCAGTCTGAGCGGGAGCGTCGAAATGGCGGCGCTGCCATGAAGCGGCGCACCCAGCGAGGCGGTAGCACCCTGGCGGCGGTGATGCTGCTGCTGGCGCTGGGGCTGATGTTGCTCAATGCTCAGCATCGGCAATTGGATAACGCGCTGTTACTGGCCGCCGATCAGCAGCGTTACCTTCAGGCTTACAATCAGGCCGCTTCGGCGCTGAGTTGGGGGATGAGCCAGCGCTGGCCGCGCGCCGAGCTGAGTGCAGCGGCCTGGCTATGCAGGCAGCGCGTGGAATTGACGGCCTGCGCCCGGCTGTCTACCAGAGCGGGGGTGGTGACGGTACGCGGCCTTGGTGAGATGCACGGGGGGGAGCCGCTTTGGCTGTATCAATGGGGCGTGTTTGACGATGCAGAGGCTGCTGGCAAGGTGCAAGCGCAGCCAGGGGGGCGGCTGGATTTTTGCCCCGAGAAAAGGCTGGCTGACTGCGATGGCTAACGCTCGCGCAGGGCGGCTATCCCGCAACGGCTTCAGCCTACCGGAGGTATTGGTGGCAGCCTTGCTGTTCTCGGTGTCGCTGCTTGGCTTGTTACAGTATCATCAGGTGCTGTTGCAGTCGTTTCAGCGCCAGTGGCACTACCGGCAAGCCTGGGCGCTGGCGCACCAGCAGTTGGAAGCGTTCGCCGTCACCGGGCGGCTCGATGCCAAACCACCGCCGGAAGGCTGGCGACGTGAGGCGGCGCTTGACGATGCGGAGAGTGATTGCCGTCGATTGACGGTCAGGGTTCAAACGCCGCAGCGGCAGTGGGCAACGCTGAGCCGTTGGTATTGCACCCGTTTTTGAGCCGGTATGTTTTTTGTTTTAAAGGAGCGTTCATGTTCACGGTTTATCATTCCAATCAGCTGGATTTATTGAAGACGCTGACCAGCGCGCTGATAGCCAGAGATCCGTTGGCCGATCCTTTTCAACAGGAAGTGGTACTGGTGCAGAGCCCCGGGATGGCGCAATGGCTGCAGATGCAGCTGGCGGAACAATTCGGCATCGCCGCCAATGTCGCGTTTCCGCTGCCAGCGACCTTTATTTGGGACATGTTCACCCGGGTGCTGCCGGATATCCCGAAAGAGAGCGCCTTCAGCAAGGACGCCATGACCTGGAAGCTGATGTGGTTGCTGCCAGAGATGCTGACCCAACCGGCGTTTGCGCCGCTGCAGCACTATCTGACCGATGACGGCGACAAGCGCAAAATTCATCAGCTGGCCGGCCGGGTCGCCGACCTGTTCGACCAATATTTGGTTTATCGCCCGCAGTGGCTGGAGAGTTGGCAGCGCGGTGAGCGCATCGACGGTCTGGCGGAGGCTCAGCAATGGCAGGCGCCGCTCTGGGCGCGGTTGGTAGAGTACACGCGCGAACTGGGGCAGCCGGAATGGCACCGCGCTAATCTGTACAGCCGCTTTATCCACGCGCTGGAGCAGGCAAAAACGTGCCCGCCCGGTTTGCCGCCGCGGGTGTTTATCTGCGGCATCTCGGCGTTGCCGCCGATCTATTTGGAGGCGCTGCAGGCGCTGGGGCGGCATATCGATATCCACCTGATGTTCACCAACCCCTGTCGTTATTACTGGGGCGACATTCAGGATTACGCTTTCCTGGCCCGCTTGCAGAGCCGCAAGCGTCGTCATTACCATCAGGCGCGTGAGCAAGGGCTGTTTCGCGAGCCGGCCGACGCGGCGCGCCTGTTTGACGCCGAAGGTCAGCAGCAGCTCAGCAACCCGCTGCTGGCCTCCTGGGGCAAGCTGGGGCGCGATCACCTCTATCTGCTGTCGCAGATGGAAGGGGCGCAAGAGGTCGACGCCTTTGTCGATATCCCGGCGGATACCATGCTGCACGCCGTTCAGCGCGACATGCTGGAGTTGGAAGATCATGCGGTGATCGGTATTACCGCGGAAACGCTGGAAAGCAGCGTCAGCAAACGCCCGCTTGATGAGAATGACCGCTCCCTCAGCCTGCACGCCTGCCACAGCCCACAGCGGGAAGTGGAGGTGCTGCATGATCAACTGCTGACCATGCTGGCGCAGGATCCGTCGTTGACACCGCGCGACATCATCGTGATGGTAGCGGATATCGACAGCTACACGCCTTATATTCAGGCTGTGTTCGGCAACGCCCCCGCCGAGCGCTACCTGCCGTTCGCCATTTCTGACCGTAAAGCGCGGCAGGCGCATCCGGCGCTGCAGGCGTTCATTTCACTGCTCGATTTGCCGCAAAGCCGCTTTACCTCGGAACAGGTGCTGGCGCTGCTGGAGGTGCCTGCCCTGGCTACCCGTTTCGCCATCGGCGAAGAGGGGCTGCGCCTGCTGCGTCACTGGGTTGGTGAATCCGGCGTTCGCTGGGGCCTGGACGACGATAACGTGCGCGAACTGGATCTGCCCGCCACTGGCCAGCATACCTGGCGCTTCGGCATTACGCGCATGCTGCTCGGCTACGCGATGGACAGCAATGCCGGCGATTGGCAGGGCATTTTACCTTACGACGAATCGAGCGGGTTGGCCGCCGAGTTGGCGGGGCAGTTGGCAGACCTGCTGGCGCAGCTCAGCCACTGGCGGCAAGTCTTGAGCGAAGCGCGCCCGCTCGAGGCGTGGCTGCCGTTGTGCCGGCAACTGCTGGATGCCTTCTTCGCCGCGGACAGCGACACTGAAGTCGTGCTGGCGCTGATCGAACAGCAGTGGCAGCAGGCCATCAATTTTGGCCTGGCGGCGCGCTATCCCGACGAGGTGCCGTTGACCATTCTGCGTGACGATCTGGCGGCGCGCCTCGATCAGGAACGCATCAGTCAGCGCTTCCTCGCCGGGCAAATCAACTTCTGTACGCTGATGCCGATGCGTTCCATTCCGTTCAAGGTGGTGTGCCTGCTGGGAATGAACGACGGCGTGTATCCGCGCACGCTGCCGCCGCTGGGGTTCGATCTGATGGCGCAGCAGGTCAAACGTGGCGACCGTAGCCGTCGCGATGACGACCGCTATCTGTTCCTGGAAGCGATTTTGTCCGCTCAGCAGCGGCTGTATATCAGCTTCATCGGCCGTTCCATTCAGGACAACAGCCCGCGCTATCCTTCGGTGCTGGTCACCGAGCTGCTGGAGTACCTGGAGCAAAGCTATTGTCTGCCGGGAGACGAGGAACTTAGTGCAGACGACAGCGCCCGCCGAGTGGGCGAGCACTTGCTGAAGTGGCATGCGCGCATGCCGTTCGCCGCCGAGAATTTCTTGCCGGGCTCGGAGGCGCAAAGCTATGCCGCCGAGTGGCTGCCCGCCGCCGATGGTCGCGGTGCGGCGCATCCGGCGTTCAACCAGCCGCTGCCCGCCGAAGCGCTGCAGCAAATAGCGTTGGATGAGCTGCTGCGGTTTTATCGCCATCCGATTCGTGCCTTCTTCCAGCTGCGCTTGGGCGTCAGTTTTATCCTGGAAGAGACCGAGTTGCCGGACGAAGAACCCTTCACGCTGGATAACCTCAGCCGTTACCAGTTCAACAGTCAACTGCTGAATACGCTTATCGACGGCGACGATCCCGAGCGGCTATTCCAGCGGGTGCGCGCCGCCGGTGGGTTGCCCTATGGCGCCTTCGGCGAAATTTATTGGCAAAAGCAGCAGGAAGAAATGAGCGAACTGGCCGAGCAGGTGCGTGCGGAACGGGCGCAGAGCCATAGCCTGGAGCTGGATATCGATATCGCCGGCGTGCGCCTCAGTGGCTGGCTGCACCAGGTGCAGGATGACGGCCTGTTGCGCTGGCGGCCCGCTACGCTGTCGGCGGTGGACGGCATATTGTTGTGGCTGGAGCACCTGGTGTATTGCTGTGCCGGCGGCACCGGCGAGAGCCGCATGTATGGCCGCAAGAACTCCGCCTGGCGCTTTGCCGCGCTGGCGCCAGAAGAGGCGCAGGCACAGTTGGCGGAGCTGCTGGCGGGCTATCAACGCGGTCTGTGTGAGCCGCTGCTGTTGCTGAACAAGAGCGGCTGGGCGTGGCTGAGCCAGTGCTATCTGCCGGAAACGCAGCAAATCGACTGGGAGGAAGACGCGCAAATTAAGGCCCGCGCCAAATTGCTGCAGGCCTGGCAGGGCGATCAGCGCATTCCCGGAGAAGGGGAAGATCCCTACGTGCAGCGAGTATTCCGCCAATTGGATAATGAATACTTGGCGCAAATTCTGGCCGAAACAGAGCGTTATCTGCTGCCGGTGGCGCGGCATAACCTGGGGTAACAATCCCCCGGTGGTGCTGTGCAGCGGGAGGTGGTAAAAATAACGAAGGTTATATTCAACCATTGGGGTAATTCCCGGTCTGACATAACGTACAGGCATATACCCGCCGTGTTCGGACCGCCACATTGGCGAAGAACCCGGCGAGTACCGATTTGGTTATGTGGTTTTGATGCACGTCGCCAACGTCAGGGAGTGGGCGTAGCGACGTCAGAATAGGGGTTTATTTTGGATATGCGCAGACAGTTGGCCCGTATCGCCGGGCTGGTATTATTGGCTATGTGTTGGGCACCGTTGAGTTGGGCCGCGCAAGGATGGCAACCGCTGGCGGAGAAGATCAACAAGAGCGAACACGATCCGCGTCAGTACGAGGCGATCAAGTTGGCTAACGGCATGACGGTGTTGCTGGTGTCCGATGCCCAGGCGCCGAAATCGCTGGCGGCGCTGGCATTGCCGGTCGGGTCGCTCGAAGATCCGAACAGCCAACTGGGCTTGGCGCACTATCTGGAACATATGGTGCTGATGGGCTCCAAACGCTATCCAGAGCCGGAAAACCTGTCCGAATTCCTGAAAAAGCACGGCGGCAGCCATAACGCCAGCACGGCCTCTTATCGCACCGCCTTCTATCTGGAAGTGGAGAATGACGCGCTGGAGCCGGCGGTCGATCGCATGGCCGACGCCATTGCCGAGCCGCTGCTGGATCCGGGCAATGCCGATCGTGAGCGCAACGCGGTAAACGCCGAATTGACGATGGCGCGTTCGCGCGACGGCATGCGCATGGCGCAGGTCGGCGCGGAAACCCTTAACCCGGCGCACCCGAGCGCGCGCTTCTCCGGCGGCAATCTCGATACGCTGAAAGACAAGCCGGACAGCAAGTTGCATGATGAACTGACCGGCTTCTATAAACGCTACTACTCCGCCAACCTGATGATGGGCGTTTTGTACGGTAATCAGCCGCTGCCGCAGTTGGCGGATATTGCGGCGAAAACCTTTGGCCGCGTGCCGAATCACGACGCCAGCGTGCCGCCGATCACCGTGCCGGCCGTGACGCCGGAACAGCAGGGAATCATCATTCACTATGTGCCGGCGCAGCCGCGCAAGCAGCTGAAGGTCGAGTTCCGCATCGATAACAACAGCGCCGCGTTTCGCAGCAAAACCGATACCTACATCAGCTACCTGATCGGCAACCGCAGCAAAAACACCCTGTCTGACTGGTTGCAGAAGCAGGGGCTGGCGGATGCCATCAATGCCGGCGCGGATCCGATGGTCGATCGCAACGGCGGCGTCTTCGCCATCAGCGTTTCACTGACCGACAAAGGTCTGGCCAAACGCGACGAGGTCGTCGCCGCCATTTTCAACTACCTGAAAATGCTGCGCAGCGAAGGCATCAAGCAGAGTTATTTCGACGAAATCTCGCACGTTCTGAATCTGGACTTCCGTTATCCGTCGATCACGCGCGACATGGACTACATCGAATGGCTGGTGGACACGATGCTGCGTGTGCCGGTTGAGCATGCGCTGGACGCACCCTACCTGGCCGATCGTTATGATCCCAAGGCGATCGCTGAACGTCTGGATGCCATGACGCCGCAAAATGCGCGCATCTGGTTCGTCAGCCCCGATGAGCCGCACAACAAGACGGCCTATTTCGTCAACGCGCCTTACCAGGTCGACAAAATCACGCCACAGCGCTTTACGCAGTGGCAGCAGCTGGGCAGCGGCATTTCTCTGTCGTTGCCAGCGCTCAACCCGTACATTCCGGATGATTTCACCCTGACCAAACCGTCGCACGAGTTCAAAAAGCCGGAAATGGTGGTGGATAAACCCGGCCTGCGCGTGCTGTATATGCCGAGCCGTTATTTCGCCGACGAGCCGAAGGCCGACGTCACCGTCGCTTTCCGCAACGCCAAGACCATGGATTCCGCGCGCAACCAGGTGCTGTTCTCGCTGACGGATTATCTGGCCGGCCTCGCGCTGGATCAACTGAGCTATCAGGCGTCGGTCGGCGGGTTGAGTTTCTCGACGTCGCCGAACAACGGCCTGATGTTTAACGCCAACGGCTTTACCCAGCGTTTGCCGCAGTTGTTGACGGCGCTGATCGAGGGCTATTCCAGCTTCACGCCGACGGAAGATCAGCTGGCGCAGGCCAAATCCTGGTACCTGGAGCAGTTGGACGCCGCCGAGAAGGGCAAAGCGTTTGAGCTGGCCATTCAGCCGGTGCAGATGGTTTCCCGCGTGCCGTATTCCGAACGCAGTGAGCGCCGCGAAGTGCTGAAGACGCTGACGCTGAAAGACGTGCTGGCCTATCGCGACAGCCTGCTGGCCGAGGCCACGCCGGAGCTGTTGGTGGTGGGCAACATGAGCAAGCAGCAGGTCGACACGTTGGCGTCGACGTTGAAACATCGTCTGGGCTGTACCGGCATCGAATGGTGGCACGGCGAAGACGTGGTGGTGGACAAGAATCAGCTAGCCAACCTGCAACAGGTGGGCAGCAGCACCGACTCGGCGCTGGCGGCGGTCTATGTGCCGACCGGCTACGACGAAGTGACCGGCATGGCCTACAGCTCGCTGCTGGGGCAGATCATTCAGCCGTGGTTCTACAGCCAGCTGCGCACTCAGGAGCAATTGGGGTATGCGGTCTTCGCCTTCCCGATGTCGGTGGGCCGCCAGTGGGGCGTGGGCTTCCTGCTGCAGAGCAACAGCAAACAGCCGGCCTACCTGTACCAGCGCTATCAGGATTTCTACCCGAAAACCGAGAAGCGCTTGCGCGACATGAGCGAGGCCGATTTTGAGCAGTACAAACAGGCGCTCATCAATGAGCTGAAGCAGCGGCCGCAAACCCTCAGCGAAGAAGCCAGCCGGTTCGCCAACGATTTCGATCGCGGCAATTTCGCCTTCGATACCCGTCAGAAGCTGATTGCGCAGGTGCAACAGCTGACGCCGGCCAAGCTGGCGGATTATTTCCACCAGGCGGTGATCCAGCCGCAGGGGCTGGCGGTGCTGTCGCAGGTGAGCGGCAGCGGGCAAGACAAGGCGGATTACGCGGCGCCTAAGGATTGGGTTACCTATCCGAACGCGTCGACATTGCAGCAGATCCTGCCGCGCAAAGTGGCGACGCCATGACGGAAGTTGCCCCGCAGAGGCTGGAGCCGCTGACGTTACCGCTGTTCGGCGAACGCCTGATCGAGGCGTCGGCGGGCACCGGCAAAACCTTTACCATCGGCGCGCTGTACCTGCGTTTGCTGCTGGGGTTGGGCGGTGAAGCAGCGTTTCCCCGGCCGCTGACGGTCGAAGAAATCCTGGTGGTGACCTTTACTGAGGCCGCCACCGAGGAGCTGCGCGGGCGCATCCGCGAAAATATCCACGGGCTGCGCATCGCCTGCGTGCGCGGTATCAGCGCCAACCCGCTGTTTACGGCGCTGATGGCTGAAATTGACGATTTGACCGACGCCGCCTCGCAGCTGCTGGCGGCGGAGCGGCAGATGGACGAAGCGGCGATCTACACCATTCACGGCTTTTGCCAACGAATGTTGACGCACAACGCCTTTGAGTCCGGCATGCTGTTTGAACAAACGCTGGTGCAGGACGAGCTGCCGCTGCGGCGGCAGGCCTGTGCCGATTTCTGGCGTCGCCACTGCTATCCGTTGCCGCTGGGCGTGGCGCGAGCGGTCAGCCAGGAGTGGAGCGGCCCGGAAGCGTTGCTGGCCGACCTTTCCGGTTATCTGCACGGTGAAGCGCCGGCGCTGCGTCGGCCGCCGAAGGACGAAGAAACCGTCCTGATGCGCCACGAGCAGATCGTCGCGCGCATCGACGCCATCAAGGCGCAATGGCGGGCGGCGGCGGGCGATCTGGAGGCGTTAATCGCCCAGTCCGGCGTCGATAAGCGCAGCTACAGCAGCAAACACCTGCCGAACTGGCTGAACAAGGTCGGCGAATGGAGCGGGCAGGAGACCCAGGACTACCAGTTGCCGAAGGAACTGGATAAATTTCGCCAGTCGGTGCTTCTGGAGAAGACCAAGAAAGGCGAACCGCCACGGCATGCGCTGTTCACGGCAATAGATGCGCTGTTCGATGAGCCCTTGACGCTGCGCGACCTGATCATGGCGCGCGCGCTCAGCGAGATCCGCACTTCCATTCAGCAAGAAAAGCGCCAGCGCGCCGAGCTGGGGTTTGACGACCTGCTCAGCCGGCTGGACGGCGCCTTGCAAAGCGGTGGCGGCGAACAGCTGGCACAGGCGATCCGCCAGCGTTACCCGGTGGCGATGATCGATGAATTCCAGGATACCGATCCGCAGCAATACCGCATTTTCCAAAAACTTTACGTCGGCCGGCCCGATTGCGGCCTGCTGCTGATCGGCGATCCCAAGCAGGCGATTTACGCCTTTCGCGGTGCCGACATCTTTACCTACATGCGGGCGCGCTCAGAGGTGAGCGCCCACTATACGCTGGAGACCAACTGGCGCTCGTCGCCGTCGATGGTCGCCAGCGTTAATCACCTGTTTTCTCAGGTAGAAAAGCCTTTCCTGTTCGGCCAAATCCCCTTTATCGAGGTCAGCGCGGCGGAAAAGAACCAAGGGCTGGCGTTTGAATTGCACGGCAAGCCGCAACCGGCGATGCAGTTCTGGCTGCAGCAGGGGGAAGGCGCCGGTGTAAGTGATTACCAACAGCTGATGGCGCGCCTGTGCGCCACGCAAATTCGCGACTGGCTCAGCGCCGGGCAGCAGGGCCAGGCGTGGCTGCAGGGCGGCAAGATGCCAAGGCCGGTACAAGCCTCCGATATCACGGTGCTGGTGCGCAGCCGCAATGAGGCGGCGTTGGTGCGCGATGCGCTGAGTGCGCTTTCTATTCCTTCGGTGTATCTGTCCAACCGCGATAGCGTGTTCGACACCCCGGAGGCCAAAGACCTGCTGTGGTTGTTGCAGGCGGTGTTGGCGCCGGAACAAGAGCGCACGCTGCGCAGCGCCATGGCCACCGGGCTGATGGGGCTGGACGCGCCGACGTTGGACGGCCTGAGCCGCGATGAGCGCGCCTGGGACTCGCTGGTTAATGAATTCGACAGTTACCGTACGCTCTGGCTGCGCCGCGGCGTGTTGCCGATGCTGAGCGAGGTGATGAAAGCGCGCCAGCTGGCGGAGAACCTGCTGGCCAGCGCCGGCGGCGAGCGTCGCTTGACCGACGTGCTGCATCTGGGGGAGCTGTTGCAAGAGGCGGCGGCGCAGCTCGACAGCGAGCATGCGCTGGTGCGCTGGCTGGCGCAGCAGATCGCCCAGCCTAATCGTCAGTCCGATAATCAGCAGTTGCGGCTGGAGAGCGACCGGCATCTGGTGCAGGTGATCACGATTCACAAGTCTAAGGGGTTGGAGTTCGATCTGGTGTGGCTGCCGTTCGTCGGCAACTTCCGCCAGCAGCAACAGGCGCTGTATCACGATCGCCACAGTTTCCAGGCGTTGCTGGATCTCGACGCCAATGAAGAGAGCCAGGCCTGGGCGGAGGAGGAGCGATTAGCGGAAGACCTGCGTCTGCTGTATGTGGCGCTGACCCGCTCGGTGTACCACTGCAGCATCGGCATCGCACCGTTGTTCCAGGGCACGCGCAAGAAACAGGGCGATACCGATCTGCACCGCAGCGCATTGGGTTATCTGGTGCAGGGCGGGCAAGCCGGTGACGCCGTGTATCTGCAGGAGCGGCTGCAGCAATTAGCGGGCGGCGGTATCGCGCTGTCGCTGGTTGAACCGCCGGATGAAGAACCCTGGCACCCCCAGGCTTCGCTAACCGAGGCGTTGGAGGCGAAAAGCTTTACCCGGCGGATCCAGGATTTTTGGCGGGTGACCAGCTATACCGGTTTGCAACAGCACGGCGCGAGCCTGATGCAGGATCTGCTGCCGCGTCTGGATGTCGACGCGGCCGGTGAGCGCGGGGAAGAAAGTGAGCCAGCGCTTACACCGCATACCTTCCCGCGCGGCGCAACGCCCGGCACCTTCCTGCACAGCCTGTTTGAAACGCTGGACTTCACCCAGCCGCTCGACGAACAGTGGCTGCTGGAACAGCTACAGCAGCAAGGGTTCGCCGAACACTGGCAACCGATTCTGCTGGCGTGGATGCAGGTGCTGCTCAATACGTCGCTCGATGACAGCGGCGTGACGCTGGCGGCGCTGACGCCGCAGCATAAGCAGGCAGAGCTGCAGTTCTATTTACCGATTAATCGGCTGTTGCAGGCGAAGGAGCTCGATTCCCTGGTGAAGCGTTACGATCCGCTTTCCGCCCGCTGTCCGGCGCTGGATTTTCACCAGGTGCAGGGCATGCTGAAAGGCTTTATCGACCTGGTGTTCTGCTGGCAGGGCAAATACTACCTGCTGGACTACAAGTCCAACTGGCTAGGAGAGGACAGCAGCGCCTATACCCGGCCGGCGATGGAGCAGGCGATGGCGGAGCATCGTTACGATCTGCAATACCAGCTGTACACGCTGGCGTTGCATCGTTATCTGCGCCATCGGTTGCCGGATTATGATTACCGACGCCATTTTGGCGGGGTGATTTATCTGTTCCTGCGCGGCGTGGATGCGGCGCACCCGGGCAATGGCATTTTCACCTGTCTCCCCGAGTTTGAGTTGGTGGAGGGGATGGATCGCTTGTTCAGTGGCGAGGCTGCGGCGGCGGAGGAAGGATCATGATCGCACTGCTGGAGCAGGCGGTGGCGCTTGGCGCGCTGCGCCCGCTAGACGTGCAGTTCGCCCGCGTGGTGGCGAACGAAGACGAGCCTGATATTTTGCTGGCCGCCGCCTGCCTGAGCGCAGAGGCGGGGGCGGGTCATGTCTGCCTGATGCTGGAGCAGCTGCAGGCGGACACGCTGTTTGAAGGGCGCCAACCGGCGCTGGCGTTGGCGCTGTGGGAGGCCGTCGGGCGACCGGATAGCGCGCGTTGGCAGCAGCGTTTGGCGGCCAGTGCGGCGGTCGGGGATGGCAGCGGCGCAACGCCGCTGGTACTGCACGGGCCGCGTTTATACCTGCAGCGCATGTGGCAAAACGAAGGTGAAGTAGCGGCGTTTATCGGCGGCGAAGGTGAATCGCTGGCGGTGCCGGAGGAGGCGTTGCGCGCCATTCTCGACCGCTTGTTCGGCACGGCGAGTGACGAACCCGACTGGCAGAAGATCGCCGCCGCGGTGGCGGCTACGCGGCGTATCGCGGTAATTTCCGGCGGACCGGGTACCGGTAAAACCACCACCGTCGCCAAGCTGTTGGCGGCGCTGGTGCAGCTGGATGAAGGCGAACGCTTGCGCATCCAGCTGGCGGCGCCGACCGGCAAGGCAGCGGCGCGCCTGACGGAGTCGCTTGGCAGCGCCAGCCGTCAACTGGCATTGACCCCGGCGCAGCAGGCGTTGTTCCCGACGGAGGCGGCGACGTTGCACCGTCTGTTGGGAGCGCAACCGAACAGTCAGCGCATGCGCTATCACCGTGGCAACCGGCTGCATTTGGATGTGCTGGTGGTGGATGAGGCTTCGATGGTCGATCTGCCGATGATGGCGCGCCTGATTGCCGCGCTGCCCGATCGGGCGCGGGTGATTTTCCTTGGCGACCGCGATCAGCTGGCTTCGGTAGAGGCCGGCGCGGTGCTGGGGGATATTTGCCGTTTTGCCGAGCAGGGATACAGCGATGCGCGTGCCGCAGAGCTGAGCCGCCTGACCGGCTGTTCGATCGAAGGGCGGCAGGCCGACGCGGAAGCGGCGGTGCGCGATAGCCTGTGTCTGCTGCGCAAGAGCTATCGCTTCGATGCACGTTCCGGCATCGGCCAGCTGGCGTTGGCGGTCAACGCCGGCGCGGGGGATCGCGCACTGGCGGCACTAAACGGCAGTTTCGGCGATGTCGCGGGCTATGCGCTGGCGACGAGCGAAGAGTATCAGGCGCTGTTGGATGCCTGCGTGGCGGGCTACCGCGACTATCTGCGGCTGACCGCCGAAGGGGCGGACGCGGCGACGGTGCTGGCGGCTTTTGGCCGTTTCCAGGTGCTGTGTGCGCTGCGTGAAGGGCCGTTCGGCGTCGCCGGCCTGAACGAGCGCATTGAGCTCGGGCTGCAGCGTGCGGGCCTGATCGACCGCAAACCGGGCGTGCTTGGCCGCTGGTACCGGGGGCGGCCGGTGATGATCGGCCGCAACGACAGCGCACTGGGGCTGTTCAATGGGGATATCGGCATTACATTGCCGGATGAGCACGGCGATCTGCGCGTGCATTTCCAACTGCCCGACGGCAGTATCAAGTCGGTACAGCCAAGCCGTTTGCCGGCGCATGAAACCGCTTATGCCATGACGGTGCACAAATCACAGGGATCGGAGTTTGACCATACGGTTCTGGTGTTGCCGAACCATTTCCTGCCGGTGCTGACGCGTGAGCTGGTCTATACCGCGATCACTCGTGCGCGTAAGCAGCTCTCACTGTACGCTACGGAGACGGTACTGCTGCGGGCTATTCGCACGCCGACCCAGCGCCGCAGCGGATTGGCTGAACGGTTGCAGGCAACGGAATAAGCGATGAACGGGCGCGGCAACGGCCGCACCCACTGTGATTACAGATCCGCCAGCAGAATTTTGGAGCGGCGCTGGTAGTTGTACAACGCCTGTTTCTGCATCGGCAGCACGTCGACCTCCGCCGGGGTAAAGCCACGTTCCTGGAACCAGTGGATGCTACGGGTGGTCAGCACGAACAGCTTCTTCAGCCCCATCTGGCGCGCCTGATTTTCCACCCGCTGCAGCAGCATCTCGCCGCGCGAAGAACTGCGGTAATCGGGATGTACCGCGACACAGGCCATCTCACCGATTTTTTCCTCCAGGAACGGGTACAGCGCCGCGCAGGCGATGGTCAGGTTGTCGCGTTCGATAATGGTGAACTTGTCGATCTCCATCTCCAGCTGTTCACGCGAACGGCGCACCAGAATACCCTGCTGTTCGAGCGGCCGGATCAGTTCCAGGATGCCGCCGATGTCGTTGATCGTCGCCCGACGCACCTGCTCGGCGCTTTCCATCACGATTTGGGTGCCGATGCCGTCGCGCGAGAACAGCTCCTGCACCAGCGCACCGTCCTCCTGGTAGCTGATCAGGTGGCTGCGGCGCACGCCGCTGCGGCAGCCTTTCACCGCGCCGCGCAGGAAGCGCACGGTGCCGGAATGGTAGTCGCCGCCTTCCTCCAGCTCTTCAAGGCGCTTTTGCGCGTCGTTGGGGAACAGCTCGGAAAGGATGTTGCCTTCCGCGTCGGTCACGCCTTGTGAGGAGCAGAAACCGATCATTTTTTCCGCTTTCAGTTTGATCGCCAGCTGGGTAGCCACTTCTTCCGAAGTCAGGTTGAAGCTCTCGCCGGTGACCGAAACTGCGACCGGGCCGATCAGCACGATGGCGTTGCTGTCGAGCTGGCGGTGGATCGCTTCTTCATCGATACGGCGAATACGGCCGCTGTGGCAGTAGTCGATGCCGTCATCGATGCCCAGCGGCTGTGCGATGATGAAGTTGCCGCTGACCACGTTAATGTGCGCGCCTTGCAGCGGCGTGTTGTTGAGGCTCATCGACAGCCGGGCGGTGATGTCGAGCTGCAATAAACCGGCGGCCTGCTTGACCAGTTCGAGCGTATGGGCGTCGGTCACGCGGATGTGCTTGTGGTAGATCGGCTCAGAGTTATGCTGCGCTAGGTTGGCGTCGATCTGCGGCCGTGCGCCGTAAACCACTACCAGGCGGATGCCCAGACTATGCAACAGCCCGATATCGTTGACGATGTTGGAGAAATTCTCGTGTTCGATGGCTTCCCCGCCGAGCATGATGACAAACGTCTTGCCACGGTGGGCATTGATATAAGGGACTGAGTGACGGAATCCTTGCACCAGCTCTGTACTACGTTCCTTCACGGGCAAACCTCTTGTGAATATTTATACGATATTTTTGTATTTTTATTCTTTTATGGCGCTAATGGCAAGTGGGAAATCGTCATGAAGAGCGAGCTAAGGGCGCTAAATCGTTAATAAATTGAAAAACCATAAAAAGATTTTCTGATGACAGGGCTGGCATGATTGGTTAAAGTTTTTCGGCACCCTCATTTTATTGGTGTTTTTTTCATCTGTTGTAAACAGTTATTACTGCCGGAGCCGCATGCCAAACGCTAATCACAATCTGGGCCGCCGTCGTTTATTACAGGGCGTTGCCGCCAGCTGGTTGCTGAGTGTGAGTCGCACGGGCTTCGCCGCGTCATCGCACGTGATTGCCGTGCGCGTCTGGCCGTCCTCCACTTATACCCGCGTCACGCTGGAATCCAACGTCGAACTGAAATACAAGCAGTTTGCCCTGACCAATCCCGATCGCGTGGTGGTGGATATCGAAGGCGTCCACCTCAACAGCGTGCTGAAAGGTATTGCCGGGCAGGTGCGCGCCGACGATCCGTATCTCAAGCAGGCGCGCGTCGGCCAGTTTGATCAGAATACCGTGCGGCTGGTGCTGGAGCTCAAGCAGAGCGTCAGCCCGCATATTTTCACGCTGGCGCCGGTACCGGAGTATCGCAACCGTTTGGTGATGGATCTCTACCCGACCAAGGGCGGCAGCGGCGGTGAGGAGTATGATCCGCTACTGGCGTTACTGGAAGATTACAACAAGGGCGATCTGGAGCGCACGCTGCCGCCGGAAGCGCCGCAGGCCGGCAAGGCGGGGCGCGATCGGCCGATCGTCATCATGCTGGATCCTGGCCACGGCGGCGAAGATCCCGGCGCTATCGGCAAGTACAAGACGCGCGAGAAAGATATCGTGCTGCAGATTGCCCGCAAGCTGAGCGCCATGATCAAGCGCGAGCCGAACATGAAAGTGTTCATGACGCGCAACGAAGATGTGTTTATCCCGCTCAAGGTGCGTGTCGCCAAGGCGCGCAAGCAGCGCGCCGATCTGTTCGTTTCGATTCACGCTGACGCCTTTACCAGCCGCGCCGCGCGCGGTTCATCGGTGTTCGCGTTGTCCACCAAGGGCGCCACCAGCTCGGCGGCCAAGTTCCTGGCGCAGACGCAGAACGCGTCGGACCAAATCGGCGGCGTCAGCAAGAGCGGCGACCGCTATCTCGACCATACCATGTTCGATCTGATCCAGACCGCGACCATCAACGACAGCCTGAAGTTCGGCAAGGAAGTATTGAATCGGATGGGGAAAATCAACCGGTTGCACAAGAATCGCGTCGATCAGGCCGGTTTTGCGGTGTTGAAGGCGCCGGATATCCCGTCGATCCTGGTAGAGACGGCATTTATCAGCAACATCGAAGAGGAGCGCAAGCTGCGCACCAGCCATTTCCAGCAGCAGGTGGCGGAGTCGATTCTGGCGGGGATCAAGGCTTATTTCGCCAACGGCGGCGCGCTGGCGAGCCGATAAAAGCAGGGCCGGGCGCGAGTCCGGCTATTTTTGCGGATTGCAGATACAAAAAAACACCCGGAAGGGTGCTTATCTGTTGTCATCAAGAGTTGGTTGCGGAGGCCGGATTTGAACCGACGACCTTCGGGTTATGAGCCCGACGAGCTACCAGGCTGCTCCACCCCGCGTCCGTCTTGATGCTGTATTACTACGAAACCACCGTTCATGTTATGCCGCTGGTACGACATTCGGTTGGTTGCGGGGGCCGGATTTGAACCGACGACCTTCGGGTTATGAGCCCGACGAGCTACCAGGCTGCTCCACCCCGCGTCCGTATAATACTTTGTTATCGAAGCCAAACGCAAATACCGCCAATGCGGCATCGGTTGGTTGCGGGGGCCGGATTTGA
This sequence comes from Serratia sp. NGAS9, assembly GCF_009905295.1. NCBI lineage: Bacteria > Pseudomonadati > Pseudomonadota > Gammaproteobacteria > Enterobacterales > Yersiniaceae > Serratia > Serratia sp. NGAS9. The sequence continues at coordinate 4,120,764 of NZ_CP047605.1, read as the reverse complement.
ACCGACGACCTTCGGGTTATGAGCCCGACGAGCTACCAGGCTGCTCCACCCCGCGTCCGATGGATGCGCACTATACTCTCCGTGCGTTTTGTTGCAAACCCTTTTTGCATTTTATTGGCCTAAACCCGTTTTTCTGCTGGATTTGCCCGCAATTTGCCTTCTTTTTCATCACCATCCTCCGTGCGGCTTTTTTTATTTGCAGCGATTCCTTTATCAATGAGCGTTTGTTATCGTTCAGCCGGTAGATCATATCAGTTTGAGAGTGTGCGCGATGAAAGGACGTTGGGGCAAATACCTGCTGGGCGGGTTGTTGGTGGCGGTGTTGGCGGGCTGTTCGTCCAAGCCGACCGATCGGGGTCAGCAATATAAAGACGGCCGTCTGGATCAATCGCTGGAGCTGGTCAATCAGCCCAACGCCAAAGGTTCGCCGGTCAACGCCAAGGATTATTCGGATCAGCTGATGGAGATCAAGTACGCGTCGCCTTCGCTGTTTAACCGCAACAACAGCACCTATCAGGCGGTGCAAAGCTGGATGGCGTCCGGCGCCGACACGCGCATGCTGAGCCAGTACGGCCTCAGCGCTTACCAGATGGAAGGTGTCGACAATTACGGCAACGTGCAGTTTACCGGCTACTATACGCCGGTGGTGCAGGCGCGCTATACCCAACAGGGCGAGTTCCGCTATCCGCTGTACCGCATGCCGCCGAAGGGCAGAGGCCGCTTGCCGGATCGCGCGGGCATCTATTCTGGCGCGCTTGACGATCGCTATATCATCGCTTACACCAACTCGCTGATGGACAACTTCATGATGGAAGTCCAGGGCAGTGGCTATGTCGACTACGGCAACGGCCAGCCGCTGGTGTTCTTCGGCTACGGCGGTAAGAACGGCCACGCCTATCGCAGCATCGGCAAGGTGCTGATCGATCGCGGTGAAGTGGCCAAGGCGGACATGTCGATGCAGGCGATCCGTCAGTGGGCGGATACCCACAGCGCCGCAGAGGTGCGTGAGCTGCTGGAGCAGAACCCGTCGTTCGTGTTTTTCCGTCCGGAAGCTTTTGCGCCGGTGAAGGGCGCCAGTGCGGTGCCGCTGATCGCCAAAGCCTCGGTGGCCTCCGACCGTTCGCTGATCCCGGCGGGCACTACGCTGCTGGCCGAAGTGCCGCTGCTGGACAACAAGGGTAAATTCACGGGAAAATACGAGATGCGTCTGATGGTCGCACTCGACGTGGGCGGGGCCATCAAGGGCCAGCATTTTGACATGTATCAGGGCATCGGGCCGGATGCCGGCCACTCGGCGGGATACTACAACCACTATGGCCGCGTCTGGGTGCTGAAGAACAACGGTGGCGGTCAGTTGTTCAGCGCCAATCAGTCAAACGGCGGCGGTTCGTTGCTGGCCACTCGGTAAACGCATACGACGTGAAAAGATTGACCCGCAAGGGCCGGATTTTCCGGCCCTTATCATTTGCATTACGAAGGTAATTAAAGCGTTATGAGCACAGCTTATTCGGAAGCCTATCTGCAGCGTTTCGGCGGCACGGCGCGATTGTACGGCCAGCAGGCGCTGGCGGTGTTCGCGCAGGCGCACGTCTGCGTGATCGGTATCGGCGGCGTGGGTTCCTGGGCGGCTGAGGCGCTGGCGCGCACCGGCATCGGCGCCATCACCCTGATCGACATGGATGATGTCTGCGTTACCAATACCAACCGCCAGATCCACGCGTTGCGCCAGCATGTCGGGCAATCGAAAACCGAGGTGATGGCGGAGCGTATCCTGGCGATCAACCCGGAATGCCGGGTGACCTGCATCGACGATTTCATCACCCCGGACAACGTCGCCGAGCTGCTGGACCATAACTTCAGCTACGTCATCGACGCGATCGACAGCGTGCGGCCGAAGGCGGCGTTGCTGTCATACTGCCGCCGCTTCAAGATCCCGGTGGTGACCACCGGCGGCGCCGGCGGTCAGGTCGATCCGACCAAAATCGAAGTGGCCGATCTGGCCAAAACCATCCAGGATCCGCTGGCCGCCAAGCTGCGCGAGCGGTTGAAGCACGATTTCAACGTGGTGAAAAACGGTAAGGGTAAGCTGGGCATCGACTGCGTCTTCTCCAGCGAACCGCTGGTTTACCCGCAGCCGGACGGTTCGGTGTGCGCTTCGCGCAGCACGGCGGAAGGGCCAAAAAGAATGGATTGCAGCGCGGGGTTCGGTGCGGCGACCATGGTTACCGCCACCTTCGGTTTCGTCGCCGTATCGCACGCGCTGAAAAAGATGGTGGCGAAGGCGGCGCGTCAGGCGTAACGGGCGGCGATCGCCTTGACGGCGGAGCCCAAGGCCGCCAGGCCGCTGGCGCGGGTGGCGCTCAGCTGCGCGCGCAATGCCAGACGGTCGAACAGCGCCAGCGGATCCAATGCGGCGATCTGCTGCGGCGTTTTTCCTTCCACTTCGGTCAGCAGCACCGCCAGCAGGCCGCGCACGATGCGGCCCTCGCTGTCGCCATAGAAGTGTAGCGTGCCGTCTTCCAGCAATTGGTGCCCTAACCAGACACGGTTTTCACACCCGCTCAACGCCATTTCTTCACTGCGCAAGGCCTCCGGCAGCGGCGGTAGCCGTTTTGCGAGCATGATCAGCTGGCGGTAGCGGTCTTCCCACTGTTTCAGCGCGCTGAAGGTGGCAATCAAGGCTTCGGCGGTGATCTCTCGGCCAAAAGGATGGGGGGCGAGCATAGTGTCTCCGGAAATCACGTCAGTCGGCCAGCAGATCGAGGGCGTGAGTCAACGCGCTGACCAGCGTATCGACATCCTGTTGTGTATTGTAGGGGGCGAACGACGCGCGCAGCGTGCCGCTGACGCCTAATGCCGCCATCAGCGGCTGCGCGCAGTGCTGGCCGGCGCGCAGCGCAATGCCTTGCTCCGCCAGCAGCGTGACGATGTCGCTGTGGTGTACGCCGGCGATATCGAACGCCAGCAGGCTGGAACCGGAACTGCGGAAGCTGCGAAAGCCCGGCAGCTGCGCCAACTGCTGTTCCGCCCGGTCAGCCAGCTCGCGGCTGTAGCGTTCCGCCGCCGCCATGTCCTGTTCACTCAGCCAGGTAAGCGCGGTGGCCAACCCCAGCACGCCGGCGATGTTTGGCGTGCCGGCTTCGAAACAGTGCGGTGGCTTTTGTGGGGTAAAACCGTCGAACGACGCCTGGGTCAGCATCTTGCCGCCGCCTTGCCAGGGGGCCATCTGCGCCAGCAGCTCGGCTTTGCCGTACAGCGCGCCGATGCCGGTCGGGCCATACAGCTTGTGGCCGGAGAAGGCGTAAAAATCGATGTCGAGCCGCTGTACGTCGGCCGGGCCGTGAACCACGCCCTGAGCGCCGTCAATCATCACGTGCGCGCCGGCGGCATGCGCCATGGCGATTGCCGGTGCCAGATCCGGGCAGCCGCCGGTGACGTTGGACATTTGCCCCAGCGCCAAAAGGCGGGTTTTGTCGTTGAGCAGGGCGGGCAGCTGCGTCAAATCCGGCAACCGATCGGCGCCGATGGGCAGTTTCACCACCCGCGCGCCGGTTTGTTCCGCCACCATCAGCCAGGGGATCAGGTTAGCGTGGTGTTCCGCTTCGCTCACCAGGATTTCATCGCCCGGCAGCAGACGCGGGCGCAGGTAGCTCTGCGCCACCAGGTTGATCGCCTCGGTGGTGCCGCGCGTCCAGACGATGTCGTCGGCCGACGGCGCATTGATCAATTTCGCCACCTGGCCGCGTGCTTGCTCGAAGCGGGCAGTCAGATCCTGCGCCGCCCGATGCTGGCTGCGGTGCACGGTGGCGGCGTCATCGCGATAAAATTGCTGCGTGGCGTCGATGACCGCCTGCGGTTTCAACGCGGTGGCGGCGCTGTCCAGATAGATACCATCCTGCGCGAGCGCGGGAAACTGTTGGCGAAAAAGGCTGGGGTTAAAAGGCGTCATACCCTGATTGTCACTGGCTTGAGTCGATGGGTGATCCTGTCCTATTTTGCCGCCGGAGACAAGCGATCCTGCCTATTAGGACTTATCGCCTGGCAAAATTGGGAAAGTTTGTTATGCTATTAAATGTGCGCTTATTAATCGCATCTATACACATAAAAGGTATTTATCAGCATTTAAAACTAAAAAGGAGTCCTCAATGAAGAAAACAGCCGCAGTTCTCTCTGCCCTGATGCTGACGTTCACCCTGGCCGCCTGTTCCAGCAACTACGTGATGCATACCAATGACGGACGCACCATTGTCGCTGACGGCAAGCCAAAAGTGGACAACGATACCGGCATGATCAGCTATAAAGACGCTAACGGCGTCGAGCAGCAGATCAACCGCGCCGATGTGAAAGAGATGGTTGAAAGCAACCAGTAACCGTCAGGCAAAAAAAAGCACCGCAAGTTTTGCGGTGCTGCATAAAATCACTATGGACAGACAGGGTAAATGTACAGGAAGTGAAAAAACAGTAGCCTAGCTACCATGTCCGGAATCGCCGGACAATTTGCAAACACAACATCACAACCACAAGCCAAAAGTTCATCGGCGTCCTCGACACCCACTCCCTTTTCGTTCCGGCCCGGGAAGTGCCGCCACTATAGGTATTTGCTGGCGCATCCTCAACGGACAAATTATAATGGCTCGGATTAAAAAAACTAATGGCAATACGCCGTTAGCGTTTACCGATGGCTTGCCACACAAAGCCGCCCGATTTTCGGCGCCGAATCATTCGGATTAATGTTACACAAAAGTAGCTAATTTAATGTCTAAACGCTTACCTCCCCTCAATGCGCTGCGCGTGTTCGATGCGGCCGCTCGCCACCTGAGTTTCACCAAGGCGGCGGAAGAGTTGTTCGTGACCCAGGCCGCGGTGAGCCACCAGATCAAGTCGCTGGAGGACTTTCTCGGACTGAAGCTGTTTCGCCGGCGCAATCGCTCGCTGCTGCTGACCGAAGAGGGCCAAAGTTACTACCTCGATATCAAGGAGATTTTCTCTTCGATCAACGAGGCGACGCGCAAGCTGCAGGCGCGTAGCGCCAAGGGGGCATTGACCGTCAGTCTGCCGCCGAGCTTCGCCATTCAGTGGCTGGTGCCACGGCTGTCCGGCTTTAACTCAGCTTATCCGGGCATCGACGTGCGCATCCAGGCGGTGGACCGCGAAGAGGACAAGCTGGCGGACGACGTCGACGTGGCGATTTTCTACGGCCGCGGCAACTGGCCGGGACTGCGCGCCGAGCGCCTGTATGCGGAATATTTGCTGCCGGTGTGTTCGCCGAGCCTGCTGACCGGCGATCATCCGCTGAAAACCGCAGAGGATCTGGCTTATCATACGTTGCTGCATGACGTTTCACGCCGCGACTGGCTGGCCTATACGCGCCAGCTGGGGTTGCAGCACATCAACGTGCAGCAGGGGCCGATCTTCAGCCACAGCGCCATGGTGGTGCAGGCGGCGGTGCACGGTCAGGGCGTGGCGCTGGTGAACAACGTGATGGCGCAAACCGAGATTGAAGCCGGTCGCCTGGTGTGCCCGTTCAACGATGTGCTGGTCAGTAAAAACGCTTTTTATCTGGTATGTCATGACAGCCAGGCAGAACTGGGTAAAATAGCCGCCTTCCGGCAGTGGATCCTGGCGCGTGCCGCCAGCGAACAAGAGAAGTTCCGCTTCCGCTACGAACAATAAGGCCGGCCGCCGCCTTGCCGCGGCCGGTGATTTTTAATGGGATAGATCACGATGAGCAGCCGTTCCATGCTGGTTTTCGCCGCTATCAGCGGCTTTGTGTTTGTCGCGTTGGGCGCATTCGGCGCGCATGTGTTAAGCGGTACGCTCGGCGCCAATGAAATGGCCTGGATCCGTACCGGGCTGGAGTATCAGGGGTTCCACACCCTGGCCATCCTGGCGCTGGCGGTCGCGATGCAGCGCCGCGTGAGCCTGTGGTTTTACTGGAGCGGAGCGCTGTTGGCGTTCGGCACCGTGTTGTTCAGCGGCAGCCTCTATTGCCTGGCGCTGTCGCACCTGAAGGTCTGGGTATATATCACGCCGGTTGGCGGCGTGTGCTTCCTGATCGGCTGGATATTGATGTTGATTGGCGCTTTGCGTCTGAGGAAAAAGGCCGAGCGCCATGAATAAGATTGCGTTGTACTGCCGCCCAGGCTTTGAAAAAGAGTGTGCGGCAGAGATCACCGACAAAGCCGCCCAGCTGGAGATTTACGGTTTTGCACGAGTAAAAGAGCACAGCGGTTACGTGCTGTTCGAATGCTATCAGCCGGACGATGCCGATCGCCTGGCGCGGGAGATTCCGTTCCGCGAACTGATTTTCGCCCGCCAGATGATCGTGGTAGGTGAGCTGCTTCGCGATCTGCCACCGGAAGATCGGGTATCGCCGATTGTCGGCATGCTGATCGGCGTGGTTGACCGCGGCGGCGAGCTGCGGGTGGAAGTGCCGGACACCAACGAAAGCAAAGAGCTGATGAAATTCTGCCGCAAATTGACGGTGCCGCTGCGCGCCGCGATGCGCGAGCAGAAGGTGCTGATGGCGCGCGAGAACCCGACTCGCCCGGTGGTGCACGTGTTCTTTATCGCGCCGGGCTGCTGCTACGTCGGTTACTCCTACAGCAACAACAACTCGCCGTTCTACATGGGCATTCCGCGTCTGCGCTTCCCAGCCGATGCGCCGAGCCGTTCGACGCTGAAGCTGGAAGAAGCGTTCCACGTGTTCATCCCCGCCGACGAGTGGGACGAACGCCTGGCCAGCGGCATGCACGCGGTCGATCTGGGCGCCTGCCCGGGCGGCTGGACCTATCAACTGGTGAAACGCAGCATGATGGTGCATTCGGTGGATAACGGCCCGATGGCGCCGAGCCTGATGGAAACCGGCCAGGTGACGCACCACCGCGCCGACGGCTTCAAGTTCGAGCCGAACAGCAGCAAGATCTACTGGCTGGTGTGCGACATGGTGGAAAAACCGGCGAAGGTGACCAGCCTGATGATTCAGTGGCTGGTGAAAGGCTGGTGCCGCGAAGCGATCTTTAACCTCAAACTGCCGATGAAAAAGCGCTATGAGGAAGTGTCGCAAAACCTGATGAGCATCCGCGAAGCGCTGGGCGCTGCTGGCATCAGCGTCGAAGTGCACGCCAAACAGCTGTATCACGACCGCGAAGAGATCACCGTACACGTGCGCCGCATGTGGTCGGCGGTGCCGGGTCGGCGCGACGAGCGCGATTAATCGCGTTAAACCTGATGAAGGGCGCTGCTTGCAGCGCCCTTATTGTATCGGCAGTCGCAGCTGCTGCAGGTTGCCGTCCAGCGACAGATCGGTGCGCAGCGTGGCGACTTGTTTGCTGACGTAGGCCAGCTCGCGGTGCTGCTCCAGCTTGCCGCGCCATTTCTCCGGCACCTGCTCCAGGTGCTGATAGATCCCGTCCAGACTGCCCGACTGCTGCAACAGCAGCACGGCGGTTTTCGGCCCGATGCCGGCCACGCCGGGGATCTTGCTGCTGCCGATCCCCGCTAACCCCCAGTAGTCCGGCAGTTGCTGCGGCTGCACGCCGAATTCCTGCTGCACGAAAGGCATATCCAACCAGCGTTTCTGGAAGTAATCGCGGATCTGTACGTTCGGCGCTAGCAGCTGGCAATAGCCTTTGTCGGTGGAGACGATGGTCACCTGGTGGCCGCCGCCGGCGACCTTCGCCGCCAGCGTGGCCGCCAGATCGTCTGCCTCGTTGCCGGGTGAATGCCAGCTGGCGACGCCCAGTTCGGCGAAGGCCTCACGCAACTGCGGCATCTCCTGCTGCAGGTTTTCCGGCATCGGCGAACGCCCGGCCTTGTAGTCCGGCAGAATTTGGTGGCGCCAGCTATCGCTGCGATCGTCCTCGTCGAATACCGCTACCGCGTGGGTCGGGCGGCTGTGCTGGAGAAGCTGCTGCAGCGCGTGGCGGCAGGCGTTGACGCAAGGAGAGCCCTGTACGGCGTGAATGCGGCGGATGAGGTTCAGGGCGTCGACAATCAGTAGGTGTATCATCATGGGCGGCAAGGTCAGAAAAAACAGGGCGGCCGTTACGCCGCCCAGGATTGAGGATCAGGCGACGATTTCGTAGCAGGGCACATAGGCGCTGCCCGGCAGCTTCATGCGGTGCTGGGCGACAAAGCCCTGCAGCAGGCTGTCCATCTGCTTCATCATCTGCGGTTCGCCGTGCAGCTTGTACGGGCCGAACTGTTCAATGGCGTGGATGCCGTTTTCCTTCACGTTACCGGCCACGATGCCGGAGAAGGCGCGGCGCAGCGCGGCGGCCAATTGCTCCGGCGGCTGGTTCGGATACAGATTGAGGTTCGCCATGTTCTCGTGGGTCGGCTCGAACGGCAGCTGCAGATCCGGCGCGATGCGGATCGACCAGTTAAAGCTGTAGGCGTCGCCGGTGTTGCGGCGGTTTTCCTTCACCAGCGGCATGGCTTTCTTCATCTGCCGCGCCACTTCCGCCGGATCGTCGATGATAATGGTGTAGTGACGGCGCGCCGCGTCGCCCAGCGTGTTCATGATGAACTCGTCCAGCACGCGGAAGTAGTCGGCGCTCTCTTTCGGCCCGGTCAGGATCAGCGGCAGCACCTGTTCGCTGTTCTCCGGATTCATCAGGATACCCAGCAGGTACAGCAGCTCTTCGGCGGTGCCGACGCCGCCAGGGAAGATGATGATGCCGTGCGCGATGCGCACGAAGGCTTCCAGGCGTTTTTCGATGTCCGGCATGATCACCAGCTCGTTCACCAGCGGGTTAGGCGGCTCGGCGGCGATGATCGACGGTTCGGTCATGCCGATGAAGCGGCTGTTGTGGTAACGCTGCTGTGCGTGACCGACCGCTGCGCCTTTCATCGGCGCTTCCATGGCGCCCGGCCCGCAGCCGGTGCAGATGTTCAACTCGCGCAGGCCCAGCTGGCTGCCGACCTTGCGCGCGTACAGGTATTCGTTCTCGTTGATTGAGTGGCCGCCCCAGCACACCACCATGTTGGGATCTTCATCCAGATGCAGCGTGCGTGCATTGCGCAGGATCGAGAACACCAGGTTGGTGATGTGGGCCGAGTTTTCCAGGTTCAGATGCTGGAAACGGCCGGCGCTGGCGATTTGGCCGTGCACGAACAGGATGTCGCGCAACACGGCGAACAGGTTGGCCTGCAATGAACGGATGATGCGGCCGTCGACGAACGCCTCTTCCGGCGGGTTGACCAGCTCCAGTTTCACGCCACGCTCGCGGCGCAGCACGTTGATATCGAAGGTTTCATAGCGCGACAGCAGCTGTTTGCTGTTGTCGGTTTGGCTGCCGGAGTTCAACACGGCCAGCGAACAGTTGCGGAACAGGCGGTACAGGTCGCTGCTGGCAGTGCGTTTCAGCATGTCTACTTCCAGCTGCGACAATAAATCCATAGAGCCAAGCGGGCTGATGTGTGTAATCAAGGTAACTCCTTTGCACCCGGTGCGGGGCGGTAGTAATCCATACGCAGCAAAACAGCATCTCGTTATGGTTGGTGTACTGCGGTGCAACGGGCGTTCTGCCCGGCTGCAGCCTCGTTTTAACCTTACCGCCGTCCCTGCGCTTTTACCAACACAAACCGCTCGTTAGCTCAGTTGTTGAGCAATGTTTCGCACTTATTGGCGCGCCAGGCGGCCGTGCTCGGGAGTGAACGCGACGTTGCTGCGCCACGGGTTGATGTCCAGCCCGCCGCGACGGGTGTAGCGGGCGTAAACCGTCAGGCTCTGCGGCCGGCAGTAGCGCATCAAATCATTGAAGATGCGCTCGACGCACTGTTCGTGGAATTCGTTGTGGTGGCGGAAGGAGACCAGGTAGCGCAGGAGCGCTTCGCGATCGATCTTGCCGCCGCGATAGCTTATCTGCACCGAGCCCCAGTCCGGTTGATGGGTGATCAGGCAGTTGGACTTCAGCAGGTGGCTGACCAATTGCTCTTCCACTGCCTCTTCACCGACGGCGTTTAACAGGTAGTCGGCGTTGAACTCATAATTGTCGATGCGGATATCCTGTTGGTCGATGCAGTCGCCGGCCAGACGGGCGATCGGCGTGCCTTCCAACTGCTCGACGCTGAACAGGGTGACGCTGACTTCGCCCTGGGCGCAGGCGGACAGATCGCGCTGCAGGGTGCTGCGCACCGTTTCCCAATCGGCGAACGGCGTTTGGTTGAAGCTGTTGAGATACAGCTTGAAGCTTTTCGATTCGATCAGGTTCAGGCTGTCGGCATTGAGGCTGATCTCGCCGACCGCCACCTGCGGCAGCCCGTTGGCGTTCAGCCAGGAGAGTTCGTACAGCGTCCAGATGTCCGCGCCGTGGAAGGGCAGGTTGTCGGGATACAGCCCCAGCGGCTCGCGGTTCATGCTGCGCGGCACCGCCTGCAGCAGCGTGGCGTCGTAGCGATCGCGGTAGGCGGTGGGTTTGCCCAGCGTCAGCCCCGACAGGGCCTGGTGGTCTTGATATGAGGACATCTGCTGTCACCTCGGTCAGAGATAGGTACAATGGCCGTCAGTTTAACGTATGCGAGAAAGAATATGGACCATGATGTATCGCACGCCCTGCGTGAATTCACTCAACGCTATGTCGAGTTGTGGCAGCAAGAGCGCGGCCACGCGCCGGCCAGCGAGGCGCTGTACGGCGTGCCGTCGCCCTGCATCGTGGAGAATCGCGAGGACGACGTGCTGTGGTTGCCGCAGCCTTTCGAACCGGCGGCGACGCTGGAGAAGGTAGAGGCCGCGCTGGAGCTGCGTTTGCAGCCGGATGCGCATCGCTTCTACACGCAGCAATACGCGGGTGACATGAGCGCGCAATTTGGGGAACATCGCCTAAGCCTGCTGCAGGTCTGGAGCGAAGAGGATTTTATCCGTCTGCAGGAAAACCTCATCGGCCATTTAGTGACGCAAAAGCGCCTCAAATTGTCGCCGACCCTCTTCCTGGCGACCACCGAATCCGAGATGACGATGGTGTCGCTGTGCAACGTCAGCGGCAACGTGGTGCTGGAGCAGTTCGGCAGCGATAAGCGCACCTTGTTGGCGGCGACGCTCGGGAATTTCCTCGATGCGCTGCGCCCGGTGTTGGACTGAATCGCGACGGATTCGCCGTCGCCCGTGTGAGAGATCTCTCACACGGGCTGTGAGATATCGCTCTTAATTTTTCCCACCTTTTTCCAGGCTATGAGATTATTGTTATCCAGATCAATTGGTTAGAATTTCTTTAGGATAACTCTTAGTCTTAATTTAGTGTGAGACACCTCCCAAACCCTTGTGATTCCGGGGAATTTAAGCGATCTTATCGTTACCGGAACGGAACCGGCGGAGCAGGAAAGCATCAGGATGATGCAGCTTCAGGAAGAAGAAAGGGATGCGCTCAGGCACGAGCGAAGGATGGCGTCAGGAGATGCCCAGGATGTTTCAGGATAGAAACCAGGGACACCTCCAGGACGGAGATTGAGAGCCGGCACAGGACCGTCGGCGGGTCAGGAAGGCTGAGGAACCGCGTCAGGACGATGCTGCAGGATGATGCAAGGATCACTTGGTCAGGATGGCCGCAGGAAAAGTTTTCAAGGATTGAGCAGGGAGCACACTGTGTAGCGGGATAGCTATAAAACGAACCGGGGGCACTGTTAACGCAGTGCCCCCAACTTTTTGTTCTCTCCCGCCGTGCGTGCTCCTCTGCTTAATCCATCGCCAGCGTTAACCAATCGCGCCCAGCGTATCGCCTGCGCCCTGTTTTTTCGGCAGCAGGAACAGCGTGGCGTAGATATCCAGCAGGTAAATCGCCGCCAGCAGGCTGATGGCGGCGGTAAATGACACCTGCGTCACCAGCGCACCGATCACCAATGGCCCCAGGCCGCCGACGCCGCGCCCCAGATTGAACAGGATGTTTTGCGCGGTGGCGCGCGCCTGTACCGGGTAGGTATCGGAAATCAATGCGCCGTAGCCGCCGATCATGCCGTTGACGAACATGCCCATCACGGCGCCGGCGAACAGCATCAGCATCGGATCGCTCAACTGGGCGTAACCGATCACCATCACTACCGCGCCTACCTGATACAACACGAAAATCTTCCAGCGGGCGAAGCGATCGGCCAGAACGCCAAACAGCCAGATACCGAACGTCATGCCGACCACCGTCACCGCCGTCCACAGGCCGGACTTGGTGAGTGAGAAGCCGAAGTTTTTCGCCAGGTAAGTCGGCATCCAGATCATCAGCCCGTAGTAACCGAAGTTCTGCACCGAACAGAGAATGAAGATGCCGATGCTGGCCTTGCTGGTAGTGCGATCCTTAAACAGCAGGCGCAAACGCTGCAGGAAGGAGAGCGGCCGCCCGGCGTCTTTCTGCCGCACGAACGCCTCCGGCTCGCCCAGCGTGCGGCGGATCAGGAATGACGCCAGCGCCGGCAGCAGACCGACCAGGAACATACCGCGCCAGCCGATGTGTTCCAGCAGCAGCGGCGTCAGGAAGGCGGCTGCCAGCACGCCCAATTGCCAGCCCATGCCGACGTAAGCCGAAGCGCGGTTGCGTTTCTCCGCCGGCCAGGCTTCGGCGATCAGCGCCATGCCGATGCCGAATTCGCCGCCCAGCCCGATGCCTGCCAGGGTGCGATAGGCCAGCAGATCCCAATACCCTTGCGCCACGGCGCACAGGCCGGTGAACAGGGAAAACATCAGAATGGTGATGGTCAGCACCCGGATTCGGCCGAAACGATCGCTAAGGTGGCCGAAGATCACGCCGCCCAGCACCGCGCCGATCAGCGTCCAGGTGACCAGTGAACCGGCGGCCGATGAGGTTAATCCTAATTCGATGCTGATAGCCGGCAGCATAAAGCCGAGGATCAGCAGGTCAAACCCGTCCATGGCATACCCGGTGACCGAAGCCAGCATGGCTTTACCGGGCGTCGCGTGGTTTTTTTTCTCTGTTATTACGGACATGAATCTTTATCTGTGTGGTGAATTCGGTGGCCCTATTGTGCCGCGCGGCGGCGATCGCCACCAGATAAAAACGGCAGCCGGTCTCGGGCGCGCCAAATTTGGGCTATAAAAATGCTATGCTTTGCCGCCTTTCAGCCAGCGAGCTGAATACCATAATGAAAAGAGATCGGGAATGCAGATGAGTATACATAACCAGGTGCGCCGCAGTTTGCAGGCGATTGAACAATCCATGCGCGATCTGGCGCTGTGGCAGGCCGCGCCGCCTGAGCATGAGGCTTTTTCCAGCACCGAGCCGTTCTGTATCGACAGCATGTCGGCCGAAGCCTGGCTGCAGTGGGTGTTTCTGCCGCGCATGTATGCGCTGCTGGATGCCCAAGCGCCGCTGCCGACGCGCTTCGCCATCACGCCTTATTTCGAAGAGGCGCTGAAAGATCGTGAGCCGAGCAGCCTGCCGCTGCTGGTGCTGCTGCAACAGCTGGATTTGATGTTGAATAAAGAGCCGTAATCCGCCGGCGGCGCGCAGATTTTTGCCGTCCGGCAGTGTAGAGTACTCGCGCGGATGCCGGGCAGGAGAGCCGACGGTGTCTTTCGGCTCGGTTGAACCGCGACGGTTGACCGGGGGCTGCATTAGGATGATGAGGTGCTGCAATAATGGATTTATTAAGGTTTATCCTGCGTTTGCCTTTTACCCTGGTTAAGGGCGTTTGTCGCCTGCTGGGTGGGGCGTTGTCGCTGTTGGGACGGTTGCTGAGACCGCTGGTCGGCAACCTCAGCTGGCGCGCGCCGGCCTGGTGGGCTGCGCTGCCGCGCGGTTTTTTGCGGCTCGAAAGCGGCGTGGATAAACACCCGAAAGCGATCGGTCTGGGCCTGCTGCTGCTGGCGGGGGCCGCGGGCGGCGCGTTTTACGGTTGGCACTGGTGGCAAAATCGGCCCCAGCCCATCGAGCCGGCGCCGTTGGTGGTTCAGGAGATCAGTGCCGAGGTGGCCAACCCCGAGCCGATAGATTACGCCGCCGCCCGGCAGGCGCCGCAAACGGTGAGCCTGACCTTCAGCGGCTCGGTCGCGCCGATCGCCGTGGTGGGTAAAACCGTGAGCGCCGGTATCACCCTCAAACCGACGGCGGAAGGGCAGTGGGCGTGGAGCAATGAATCAACGCTGGTGTTCTCGCCGAAAAAACCGCTGCCGATGGGAGCGAAATATGAGGTGGCCCTGGAGCCCGCCACCTTGCTGGCGCCGCAGGTCAAGCTCGCCAAAACCCGCTATGCCTTCACCGTGCCCGCGTTCGATTACCGTCTGGGGCAGGCCGAGTATTACCGCGATCCACAGAATGCGCAGAAACGCAGCGCGATTTTCAATCTGCAGTTCAACGCGCCGGTCGACGTCGCCAGCTTTGAAAAACAGATTTCGCTGGGATTGAAGGAAGGCAGCACGTCCTCCGAGAAAAAGCTGAACTTCTCTCTGGTCTATGACGAGAAAAAACTGAACGCCTGGGTGCATTCCGAGCCTCTTCAGGCGCTGGATCAGGGCGGCGCGGTGCATCTGACCGTCGGTAAGGGCGTTAAATCGACGGCGGCCGGCAACGCTGTCGAAGAGGCGAAAAGCAACTGGGTCAAGGTACCCACCCTCTACAGCCTGGCGCTGAGTGACGCCAGCGCTCAGGTCGTGGACACCGACGGCGGCCAAGGGCAGCGTGCGCTGGTGGTCGGTTTCAGCGATGCGGTGAAGGATAAAGAGTTGGTGCGGGCCACCAAAGCCTGGCTGCTGCCGCAGCACGATCCGAGCGATGCCGAGGCCGCCAACGATGCCGAAGACTTCTATCAATGGACGGTCGACAGCGTCGGCAAAAACGTGCTGGCGCAGGCGACGCCACTGCCGTTGACGCTTAACGAGGCGGAAGAGGCCTATCAACCGCAGTTCAGCTTCCGTTTCGACGCTCCGGCGCACCGCTTTGTGTTGCTCGAGATAGACAACCAGCTGGTCTCTGTCGGCGGTTACAAGATGCCGAAGAAGGTTTATCGGGTGGTCGAAGTGCCGGAGTTCCCGAAATCGCTGCAGTTCATGTCGCAGGGCTCGCTGCTGTCGGTTAACGGCGACAAGCAGATCAGCGTGGCGGCGCGTAACGTGGCGGGCCTGCGGCTGGACATCAAACGGGTGATCCCGAGCCAGCTGCAGCACATTGTCTCCTTCAAAAGTCGGGACTACTCGTCCACGGAATTCAACCGTCTCAACGACGAATATTTCACCGAGCATTTCAAATACCAAACGGCGCTCAACAACGAGCGGCCGGGGGAAGTGAACTATCAGGGCATCGATCTCTCCCGTTATCTCTCCACCAACGCCAGCTCCCATCGCGGGGTATTCCTGCTGACGCTGTCCGAATGGCAGCCGAACCGAAAACCGGCGGCGGAAGAGGCGGGCACCGAGCAGGATCAGGAACAAGATGAAAGCGAAGGGGAAGAGCAGCCCGACGTCGGCGATTCGCGCTTTGTGGTGGTGACCGATCTGGGCATCGTCGCCAAGAGCTCGCAGGATAAGACGCGCGATGTCTTTGTGCAGTCGATCCAAAGCGGCGCACCGGTCAGCGGCGCCACCGTGTCGGTAGTGGCCAAAAACGGCGTGACGCTGCTCAGCCAAACCACCGGTGCCGACGGCCACGTGCGTTTCCCGGCGCTCGATGTATACACCAACGAGCGCCAGCCGGTGATGTTCCTGGTGGAAAAGGAAGGGGATGTCTCCTTCCTGCCGACCGGTAGCTATAACGATCGCGGGCTGGACTTCTCGCGCTTCGACGTCGCCGGTGAACAAACGCCGACCGATCCGCGCACCCTCAGCAGTTATCTATTCTCCGATCGCGGCGTTTATCGGCCGGGGGATACTTTCAATATTGGCCTGATCACCCGCGCCGCCGACTGGGGCGTTGGCCTGGCCGGCGTGCCGGTGCGTGCCGAAATTCGCGATCCGCGCGACAAGCTGATGTCCACCGTACCGCTGACGCTGGGCGCCAGCGGTTTCAACGAGCTGAGCTATACCACCGATGAAAACTCACCGACCGGCGAGTGGAACGTCTATCTGTATCTGATCGGCAAAAACAACGATACCTCCACGCTGCTCGGCCATACCGCGGTCAATGTGAAGGAGTTCGAACCGGATCAGCTGAAAGTGAAGCTGGCGTTGACGCCGGACCGCCAGCAAGGCTGGGTAAAACCGTCTGAGCTGAAGGCCAGCATCGACGTGCAGAACCTGTTCGGCACCCCGGCGCAAGATCGCCGCGTGACCACCAGGTTGACGCTGCGGCCGATGTATCCGAGCTTCGATCGCTTCCCGGATTATGCGTTCTACGAAAACCGGCAAAACAGCGACGGGTTCGAAACCGAGCTGGAAGATCGCACCACCGATGAGCATGGCGCGGCCGATATTCCGCTCGATCTGAAATCCTACGCCGACGCGACCTATCAGCTGCAGCTGTTGTCGGAGGCGTTCGTCGCCGGCGGCGGGCGTTCGGTGGCGGCTACCGCCCGTACGCTGGTTTCGCCTTACGATTATCTGATTGGGGTGAAGGCCGACGGCGATCTGGGCTACATCAATCGCGACGCGGAGCGGCATCTGAATGTGATCGCTATCGATCCGGCCCTGAAACAGATCGCCATGCCGAATCTGAAGCAGGTGCTGATCGAACAGAAATACATTTCGGTGCTGACCAAACAGGATTCGGGCGTTTACAAATACCAGTCGAAGATGAAGGAAGTGCAGCTGTCGGAACAGCCGCTGGCGCTGAGCGAGCAGGGCGCGGATCTGCGGCTGACGACTGATAAGCCGGGCGACTTCGTGCTGGTGATTGAAGATGCGCAGGGCAAGACGCTCAACCGCGTCGCCTACAGCGTGGCCGGCAACGCCAACCTGAGCCGTTCGCTGGATCGCAACGCTGAACTGAAGCTGAAACTGAACCAGGCGGAATACCAGCCGGGCGAGGAGATCGAGGTGGCGATTAACGCGCCCTATACCGGCAGCGGTTTGATCACCATCGAGAAGGACAAGGTTTACGCCTGGCAGTGGTTCCACAGCGATACCACCAGCTCGGTGCAGACGATCCGCGTGCCGGCCGGCATGGAGGGCAACGGCTACATCAACGTGCAGTTCGTGCGCGACATCAACTCCAGCGAGATCTTCATGAGCCCGCTGAGCTACGGCGTGATGCCGTTCAAGATCAGCACCAAGGCGCGCCAAAACAGCCTCGAGGTGACGGCGCCGGCGGTCATCAAGCCGGGTGAAAACCTGACGATGACGGTCAAGACCGATGCGCCGCAGCAGGTGGCGCTGTTCGCCGTCGATGAGGGCATTCTGCAGGTGGCGCGTTACCGCCTGAAGGATCCGCTGGAGTTCTTCTTCAGCAAGCGCGAACTGAACGTGAGCAGCTCGCAGATCTTGGATCTGATCCTGCCGGAGTTCAGCAAGCTGATGGCGCTGACCGCGGCGCCGGGCGGCGATGCGGGCGAAGGGTTGGATCTCAACCTCAACCCGTTCAAACGCAAGCGTGACAAGCCGGTGGCCTACTGGTCCGGCATTACCGAAGTCAGCGGCGAGAAGCAGTTCGTCTACCCGGTGCCGGACTACTTCAACGGCAAGATCCGCGTCATGGCGATTTCGGTGACGCCGGAGAAAATCGGCAAGGCGCAAACCGCCGCCACGGTGCGTGACAGCTTCATCATGACGCCGAACGTGCCGGCGATGGTGGCGCCGGGCGATGAGTTCGACGTCAGCGTGGGCATCAGCAACAACCTCGAAGGGCTGAACGGCCAGTCGGCAGCCATCAACGTCCTGCTGACGCCGCCGCCGCAATTGGAGGTGGTGGGCAACGCGACGCAAAGCCTGACGCTGGCGGAAAAACGCGAGGGCGTGATCGCTTTCCGCCTGCGCGCCAAAGCCGTTTTGGGCGATGCGCCGCTGGTGTTCGACGCCCGTTACGGCGACCAGGCCAGCCGCCGCACCGTCAGCACCTCGGTGCGGCCGGCGGCGCCGTACCGCACCCAGTCGGTGATGGGGCGCATGAGTGGCAGCAGCCAGAACGTCGATGGCCTGCGCCAGATGTTCGATGCTTTCGCGCAGCGCCGGGCTGCGGTGTCGAATTCACCGCTGGTGCTGACCAATGGGCTGGCGCAATACCTGGCGGATTACCCATATTACTGTTCCGAGCAGATCGTCAGCCGTTCCATTCCGCTGATGCTGCAGAGCCGCCACCCAGAGATGAAAAGCAGCCTGAGCCAGGCGGAAGTCAGCAAGCAGCTGCGCAATCTGCTTGGCGTGCTGCGCGCCCGCCAGAACGACAGCGGGGCGATCGGCGCCTGGCGTTCATCGCCGGATGCCGATCCTTTCGTCACGCCTTATGTGGTGCAGTATCTGCTCGAAGCCAAAGCGGCGGGCTACGCCCTGCCGGAAGGCATGCTGGATGAAGCCAACGGCGCGTTGCGCGAGCTGGCGGCCAGCGGTTTCGACGATCTGTATCTGCTGCGCCTGCGCAGCTGGGCGGTTTACCTGCTGACGCTGCAGGGCGAAGTGACCACCAACTCGCTGGCGGCGGTGCAGGATACGCTGCAAAAACGCTATGGCGAGGGCTGGAAAACCGACCTGAGCGCGCTGTATCTGGCCTCTTCCTATCGCCTGTTGAAGATGGACGACGAAGCCGCCGCGCTGTTGCAACCGAGCTGGCAGCAACTGAGCAAAGCCTATGACAGCGCCTGGTGGACGCAGAACTATTTCGATCCGCTGGTGCTGGATGCGACGCGGCTGTATTTGATTACCCGTCACTTCCCTGAGAAGGTGGCGTCGATTCCGCCGCAGGTGCTGGAGAATATGGTCAAGGCACTGAAAGAAGAGCGTTACACCACGTACTCCTCTGCAATGAGCATCCTGGCGCTGGAAAGCTATTCGACTGAGGTGGCGGCGCAATCCGCCAATGCGGACGCGTTAGGCATCGTGCAGGTGGGCAAAAGCGGCGGCGAGCCGCAGCGCATCAGTGAGCTGCAGGGGCTGTTCGTTCAGGGGCAGTTCAACGCCGATGCCACCGCCGTGCGCTTCACCAACGGCGGCAATGCGCCGGCCTGGTATGTGGTGACGCAGGCCGGTTACGATCTGAATGCGCCGCAAAAAGCGCTGTCGCGCGGCATTGAGATTGTCCGCGATTACACCGACGAGCAAGGCAAAGCGGTGACGCAGGTGACGCTGGGGCAGAAGATCAATGTCCATCTGAAGGTGCGCGCCAACTCGAAAGAGGGGCAGAGCAACCTGGCGATCGTCGATCTGCTGCCGGGCGGGTTCGAAGTGGTGCAGCAGACGCCGCCGGAACCGGCCGATACCGGCGAGGAGAGCGACGATCGCGGCGGCTGGCAGTCGCCGCTGGCCGCCACCGGCTCCACCTGGGCGCCGGATTACAGCGATATCCGCGAAGATCGGGTGATTATCTACGGCAGCGCTGGCACCGAGGTGCAGGAGTTCGTCTATCAGATCAAGGCCACCAATACCGGCAGCTTTATTGTTCCACCGGCCTACGGCGAAGCCATGTACGACCGTGAAGTGCAGGCCATGTCGGCCGGCGGCGGCAAGCTGGTGGTGGTGCCGGCGGGCAACGACTAGGCCATATCCGGCGCCAGGCCAGCGTCTGGCGCCGGAATGCTGAGAACGTATGAAGATCCTGACCGGGCGCGTGCTGCAAAACGGCTTGATGGCGGTGTTTTTACTGGCGCTGCTGTTGGCCGCGATTCGGCTGTGGCCGCATCCGCCCCTGTGGCAGGGGCTGCCGCAGTCTTCCGTTTATTACGACAGGCACGGCGCGTTGCTGCGCATCACGCTGGCCAACGACGATCGCTACCGGCTGTGGACCCCGCTGGAGCAGGTGTCGCCGTTGGCGGTGCGTGGGCTGCTGCTGCACGAAGATCGCTGGTTCTACTACAACCCCGGCTTTAACCCCGTCAGCCTGATGCGCGGCTTCTGGCGCAGCTATGTCGCCGGCGGCAAAATGCAGGGCGGATCGACCATCAGCATGCAGCTGGCGCGGATGCGCTGGCATCTCAATACCCGCACGCCGGGCGGCAAGCTGCTGCAGGTGCTGCGCGCGGTGCAGCTGGAGCTCAGCTATTCCAAGCGCGATATCCTGGAAGCCTATTTGAATTACGCGCCCTACGGTCGCAACATTGAAAGCATCGGCGCCGCCAGCCTGATCTACTTCGCCAAGTCGCCGAAGGCGTTGACCCTGCCGGAGGCGCTGACGCTGGCGGTGCTGCCGCAGTCGCCCAGCTACCGTCTGGAGCCAAAAACCGGCGTGCTCGGTGCCGCATTGACGCAGGCGCGCAACCGTCTGTTCCAGCGCTGGCAGCAGGTTTACCCGACCGACGCCAGCCAGCAAACGCTGTTCCGCCTGCCGCTGGCGCTGCGGCAGCCTGAACAAGTGCCTTATATTGCGCCGCACTTTATCGAACAGCTACGCCTGCAGACGCAGCAACTGGTGCAGCGCGACACTCGCGTCGACACTACGCTGGACGCCGGGTTGCAGCGGCTGGTCGAGCGGCAGGTTAACGCCTTTATCGCCCGCAACCGCAGCCGCGGCATTCAAAACGCCGCGGTGCTGCTGGTGGACAGCCGCGATATGGGGGTGCGCGCGCTGGTAGGATCGGCGGACTATTACAATCGGCCGATCCAGGGGCAGGTGAACGGCACCAACGCCAAGCGTTCGCCGGGATCGACGCTGAAGCCGTTCATCTACGCGCTGGGCATGGAGCAGGGCGTGCTGCATCCGATGACTATCCTCAAAGACGTGCCTTCGTCGTTCGGCGCCTATGCACCGGAAAATTTCGACCGGCGCTTTCTCGGCCCGGTGACCGCCACCGACGCGCTGAACTTCAGCCGTAACATCCCGGCGGTATATGTCGCCTCGCAGCTGCGCCAGCCGACTTTTTATCAGTTCTTACGCCTGACCGGCGTCGCCAATATGGCCAATGAGAGCCACTACGGGCTGTCGCTGGTATTGGGCGGCGGTGAGGTGACGGCGCAGGAATTGGCGAAGCTGTATGCGCTGCTGGCGAACCGCGGCGAGCTGCGGCCGCTTCGCATGCGATTGAACGAGGCCGAATCGACGCCGGTGCGGCTGCTGAGTGAGGAGGCCAGTTTCATCACGCTGGATATGCTGCGCCAGCACCGGCGGCCGGGCGATACGCTGGCACAGCGTTCTTCTTCGCTGCCGGCGTATTGGAAGACCGGGACTTCATGGGGCTTTCGCGACGCCTGGAGCGTCGGAATCTTCGGCCCTTACGTGCTGGTGGTGTGGGAAGGCAACTTCGACGGGCGCGGCAACAATGCGTTGGTCGGCGCCGAGGCGGCCGCGCCGCTGTTTTTCAATATCATCGACAGCGTCAACGCCAGCTACCCTGGCCTGCGGGAACCGAAACATCCGTTCCCCCAACGGCTGCGGCGGGTGGAGATTTGTCTCGCCAGCGGCGATCTGCCGACGCCGTGGTGCCAGCAAAAGGGCAAGACCTGGTTCATTCCCGGCAAGTCGCCGATCAAGGTGGACAGCGTCTATCGGCCTGTGGTGCTGGATATTCACAGCGGCGAGGTCGTTTGCCCGCCGTATGACGCGGCGCAGACTCGTACCGAAATCTTTGAATTCTGGCCTTCCGATTTGGCCAACGTGTTCGCCCAGGCCGGGCTGCCGAAACGGACGCCGCCGGTTAACCGCTGCAAGGATAACGGCATCGCCGTCGGCGGCAACGCACCGCGCATCACTTCGCCGCTGAAAAATACCACCTATACCCTGCGCCAGTCGCAGCAGGGGCGGGACAAAATCGCCTTCAATGCGGTGACGGATGCCGACAGCAAGACGGTGTACTGGTTTGTCGACGATATCTATCTCGGTAGCAGCGCCAGCAAAAAGCCGATCGACTGGCGGCCGATCAACAACGGGCGTTATCGCATTCGGGCGGTGGACGATCGCGGCCGCGCCGATACGCGCCTGGTGACCATCGAATGGGTAAACTAGCGCTGAGCCGCACGCCTGTTATACTCGCGCCCGAAACGGCTATTGACCTGGGAAAGCGATGTGATTGAGATTTTGTATCAGGATGAACACCTGGTGGCGGTGAACAAACCGTCGGGCTGGTTGGTACACCGCAGTTGGCTGGATCGTCATGAAACACGTTTTATGATGCAAACGGTGCGCGATCAGCTCGGGCAGCACGTCTTTACCGTGCACCGTCTCGATCGCCCGACCTCCGGCGTGCTGCTGATGGCGCTTTCCAGCGAGGTGGCGCGCCTGCTGTCGCAGCAGTTCGAGCAGCATCAGGTGCAGAAAACCTACCATGCGGTGGTGCGCGGTTACGTGCAGGAGGGGGCGACCCTCGACTACCCGCTGACGGCGGAGCTGGACAAAATCGCCGATAAACATGCCGATGCCGACAAGGGGCCGCAGCCGGCCGTCACGCACTACCGGCCGTTGGCGCAGGTAGAGATGCCGGTGGCCGTCGGCCGCTACGACAGCGCGCGTTACAGTCTGGTGGAACTGCAACCGGAAACCGGCCGCAAGCACCAATTGCGGCGCCACATGGCGCATCTTCGCCATCCGATCATCGGTGACAGCAAGCACGGCGATCTGCGGCAGAACCGTGGGATGGCGCAGCATTTCGGCTGCCCGCGCCTGATGCTGCACGCCAGCCATCTGCAGCTGACGCACCCGGTGAGCGGCGAGCCGCTGCAGGTGACGGCGCGCTGGGACGAAGACTGGCAAGGGGTGATGGCGCAGTTCGGCTGGGCGGGGGTATTCCCTGAACTTGCCGGGGTTGAGTTTAGCGCGGCTAACGGTCAGGATAGCTGACAATTTTTAAAGGTAATGAAGGGAGTAGGAGCCATGGCTCAGGTTGGTATCTTCGTGGGAACGGTCTACGGCAATTCGCTGCTGGTGGCGGAAGAGGCGCAAAACATCCTCAGCGAGCAGGGCCATGAGGTCAAACTGTTCGAAGAGGGCACGCTGGAGGCCTGGCAGTTTTATCGTCAGCATTACGCGCTGGTGATCACCTCCACTACCGGGCAGGGCGATTTGCCGGACAGCATCGCGCCGTTGTTCCACGCCATTCGCGATCAGGTTGGCTATCAGCCGGAGCTGCGCTATGGGCTGATTGCCCTCGGCGACAGCAGCTATGACAACTTCTGCGGCGCCGGGCGCGCGTTTGACGCGCTGCTGCAGGAGCAGCGCGCCACCCGCGTTGGCGAAGTGCTGGAAATCGATGCGATGGAACAGCCGGAGCCGGAAGTGGCCGCCTGCCCGTGGGTCGAGCAGTGGGGCACGCTGCTGCAGTCATAACGTAAAAAGGCGCCGCAAAAGGGCGCCTTAACGATGATGCGGGTCAACCGATCCGCATTATTTGCCGCGGGTGAGTTTTTCCAGATCGGCTTCGATCTCGGCAATCTTGTGCGACACCACGCCCTCGAGATGGCGCAGGTCGTCGAGGATTTTACGCTTCAGATCCACTTCCACCTGATCGCGCTGGCACAGCTGATCCAGCTCGTCGATCACGTAACGCAGGTTCGGGTTGATCTCGTGAATTTCCTTGTAGCCCTGGCCGGCGTTGTCCGCCACCACGGTTTTACGCTGGCGCGGATACTTGAACTTCACGCTCTTGGCGAAGAACTCGCCCTTGTCCTTGCGGAAATAGATCTTGAGGATGTCGTTGTTGGCCTCTTGACGCAGGCTATAGCGATCGACGTCTTCCGGTTGATTGATGCCCAAACTCTTCAAGTTATCGTACATACTGCGCCCTCTTTAGATGTGATCGTTATATTCCACGACTGCGATTATGGCGGAAAGCGAGATCTGCGACTGTGACTGCCAGCGAAACGCAGACAAAAAAATAGCGGGTGAATCACCCGCTATTTCAATTTAGTCGATAGTACGCAATAACTCATTAATGCCGACTTTACCGCGCGTTTTGGCGTCGACTTTCTTGACGATCACCGCGCAGTACAGGCTGTAAGAACCGTCTTTCGACGGCAGGTTACCGGAAACCACCACCGAACCCGCCGGCACGCGGCCGTAATGGATTTCGCCGGTCTCGCGGTCATAGATGCGGGTGCTCTGGCCGAGGTAGACGCCCATCGAAATCACCGAGCCTTCTTCCACGATCACGCCTTCCACCACTTCGGAGCGTGCGCCGATGAAGCAGTTGTCTTCGATGATGGTCGGGTTGGCCTGCAGCGGCTCCAGCACGCCGCCGATGCCGACGCCGCCGGACAGGTGAACGTTCTTGCCGATCTGCGCGCAAGAACCGACGGTGGCCCAGGTGTCGACCATGGTGCCTTCGTCGACGTAGGCGCCGATGTTAACGTAAGACGGCATCAGCACGGTGTTGCGAGCGATGAACGCGCCCTGGCGCACGGTGGCCGGCGGCACGACGCGGAAACCTTCCTTCTGGAAGCGCGCTTCGTCGTAGTCGGCGAATTTCATCGGCACCTTGTCGTAGTAGCGGGTTTCCGCGCCGTCCATTACCTTATTGTCGTTGATGCGGAAAGAGAGCAGCACGGCTTTCTTCAGCCACTGATGGGTGACCCATTGACCGTCGATCTTCTCGGCAACGCGCAGGGCGCCGCTGTCCAACAGGCCGATCACCTGGTTTACCGCTTCGCGCGTTACGGTGTCTACGTTCACCGGGGTGATGTCCGCACGGCGTTCGAAGGCGCTTTCAATAACGTTCTGTAATTGCTGCATGCTGTTCTCTTTCCTGATGTTGTCGGTAAAAAGTTACTTGTATCACATTTTATCGTTCGGGGTGAGGGCCTCTGTCAACCGTTGCTCCAACTTTCTGCGCGTTTCTTGGTCGAGCGCGCGCCGCTCGCCGTCGGCCAGAATAAACAAATCCTCGACCCGCTCGCCGATGGTGGAAATGCGCGCGCCGTGCAGCGACAGCCCCAGGTCGGCGAACACTTCGCCCACCCGCGCCAGCAGGCCGGGTTGGTCGAGCGCCGTCAGCTCCAGGTAGCTGCGGCGATCGGTGTGGGTCGGCAGGAAGGTGACCTCGGTCGGCACGCTGAAGTGGCGCAGCTTGGAAGAGGGGCGGCGCACACGCGGCGGCTGATACTCTCGTTGGGTGATGGCCTGTAGCAGCGCCTGACGGATCGCCGCGTGGCGATCCTGCGCCAGCGGGCTGCCGTCCGGTTCCAGCACGATAAAGGTGTCCATCGCCATACCGTCGCGGTTAGTGAAGATCTGTGCGTCGTGCACGCTCAGGTTGCGGCGATCCATCTCCCCGGCGACGGCGGCGAACAGATAAGGACGATCCGGGCTCCAGATGAAGATCTCGGTGCCGCCGCGCGTCGCCTGGCGGCTGACCAGCACCAGCGGCTGGGTGGAATCGTGGGCAAGCAGATGGCGGGCGTGCCAGGCCAGCTGATTCGGCGAGTGGCGCAGGAAATAGTCGGCGCGGCAGCGGCTCCAGATGCGGTGCAGCGCCTCTTCGTCGATGTTGTCCATGCGCAGCAGAGCCAGCGCCTGCAGCCGATGGTGGCGCACGCGTTCGCGCAGATCCGGGCTGTTTTGCATGCCGCGGCGCAGCTGTTTCTCGGTGGCGAAATACAGCTCGCGCAACAGGCTCTGCTTCCAGCTGTTCCACAGGGTTTCGTTGGTGGCGCAGATATCCGCCACCGTCAGGCATACCAGGTAGCGCAGGCGAGTTTCGCTCTGCACTTCGCTGCTGAACTGCTGGATCACCGTCGGATCCTGGATATCGCGGCGCTGCGCGGTGACCGACATCAGCAGGTGGCAGCGCACCAGCCAGGCCACCAGTTGGGTTTCTCGCGAGTTGAGACCGTGCAGCTCGGCGAACTCGACCACGTCCTCCGCGCCGAGGATCGAGTGATCGCCGCCGCGCCCTTTGGCGATATCGTGGAACAAGGCCGCCAGCAGCAGCAGTTCCGGGTGCGGCAGGCGCGGATACAGCTCCACGCACAGCGGATGGCGCGGCCGGGTTTGCGCATCGGCGAAGCTCTCCAGCTTCTGCAGCACCCGGATAGTGTGCTCGTCGACGGTATAGGCGTGGAACAGATCGAACTGCATCTGCCCGACGATCTTGCCCCACTGCGGCATATAAGCCCATAGCACACTGTGACGGTGCATCGGCACCAGCGCGCGCGACACCGCGCCGGGGTGGCGCAGGATGGCCATAAACAGATCGCGCGCTTCCGGGATGGTGCACAGCGGCTGTTTCAGGTGACGGCGCGCGTGGCGCAGCTGGCGCACGGTGGTGGAGTAAATGCCTTTGATCTCGCGGTTGCGCACCATCAGGTAGAACATGCGCATGATGGCTTGCGGCTCGCGGATGAACAGCGTTTCGTCACGCAGATCGATCAGATCGCCGCGCAGCTGGAAATCGTCGTTCAGCGGACGCGGTTTCTCGGTGGCGTCCAGCGCCAGGATGGCCTCGTCGAACAGCTGCAGCAGCATGTGGTTCAGCTCGCTGACGCGCCGCGTCATGCGGTAGAAGTCTTTCATCATGCGCTCGACCGGCTCGTTGCCTTCACCTTCATAGCGCAGCAGCTGCGCCACGTTGAGCTGACGATCGAACAGCAGACGGTTGTCGTAACGCGGCAGCACCAGATGCAGCGCAAAGCGGATGCGCCACAGGAAGCTCTGACATTCGTTCAGTTCGTTGCGCTCGGCCTGGGTGAGGAAACCGAAACCGACCATTTCGTCCAGCGAGGTGGCACCGAAGTGGCGGCGCGCCACCCACAGCAGCGTGTGGATATCGCGCAGGCCGCCGGGGCTGCTTTTGATATCCGGTTCCAGGTTATAGCTGGTGCCATGGTAGCGCTGGTGGCGTTCCTGCTGCTCGTTGATCTTGGCGTGGAAAAACTGCGGCGAAGGCCAGAAGCCGTCGCTGAAGATGTGTTTTTGCATTTGCAGGAACAGCGCGACGTCGCCGCAGATCATGCGCGATTCGATCAGGTTGGTGGCCACGGTCAGATCCGCCAGCCCTTCCAGCAGACACTCTTCCAGGGTGCGCACGCTGTGGCCCACCTCCAGCTTGAGATCCCACAGCAGGGTGATGAATTCGCCGACCCGCTGCGACTGCTGTTCCGTCAGCCGGCGCTGGCTGAGCACCAATACGTCGATGTCCGACAGCGGATGCAGCTCGCCGCGGCCGTAGCCGCCGACCGCCACCAGCGCGGTTTCCGGGATATCTTCGAAGCCGTAGAAGGTCCACAGCCGGCGCAGCAGGCGATCGATGAAGTCGCTGCGCGCCGCCACTAGGCTTTCGGCGCTGGAGCCGGCGTCGAACGCCGCCGCCAGCCACAGCTGAAACTGCTCCAGCCGCTGTTTCAGCACCAGGCAGGTGAGGTCGTCGTCGCCGTAGGCGCTGGGAGAGACGGGTGGCATCGGCACGGCCGGGGCCGCCTGTTGAAGAAGATTGTCAGACATAGTGCGCAGCCCATAAAAAAGGCCGGCATAAGCCGGCCTGGTGATATTCTGCACGCGGCGTTCGTCGCGGTGCTTACATCTCGTGCGTAATGATGTTGGGGATGGTGTCATCCTTGCGCAACGTCATTATTTCGCAGCCGTTATCAGTGACCACAATAGTATGCTCATACTGCGCCGACAAGCTGCGATCTTTGGTTTTTACCGTCCAGCCGTCTTTCATGGTGCGGATGCGGTAGTCGCCGGCGTTGACCATCGGTTCGATGGTGAAAGCCATGCCTGCCTGTAGCACCACGCCGCCGTCGTCCGCGTCATAGTGCAGCACCTGCGGCTCTTCGTGGAACACTTCGCCGATGCCGTGGCCGCAGTACTCGCGCACCACGGAGAACTTCTCGGCTTCGACGAATTGCTGAATAGCCTTGCCCAGGGTGCGCAGACGGATGCCCGGTTTGACCATCTTCAGCGCCAGATACAGGCTTTCCTGAGTGACGCGGCACAGGCGCTCGCCCAGAATGGTCGGTTTGCCGACGATGAACATCTTAGAGGTGTCGCCATGGAAACCGTCTTTAATCACGGTCACGTCGATATTGACGATGTCGCCGTCTTTTAGCGTTTTGTCGTCGCTCGGGATGCCGTGGCACACCACTTCGTTCACCGATATACACACGGATTTCGGGAAGCCGTGATAGCCGAGGCAGGCGGAAATGGCCTGCTGCTCGTTGGTGATGTACTCGTGACAGATACGGTCCAGCTCGCCGGTGGTCACGCCAGGTTTGACGTGCGGCTCGATGATCTCCAGCACTTCGGCGGCCAGGCGGCCGGCCACGCGCATTTTTTGGATGTCATCAGGTGTTTTAATTGAGATTGCCATGAAATTTGTCCGCAGGTGTCGTTATCGTCGACAATAAGAAGCAGTGACTTATGGTATCAGCCCGGCCGGAGGCTGCCAAATTTCATTTCCCGACGCCCGGCGAAAAGCAACAAAAGTTGGTGTCGGCAGCGGGTTTATGGTATAAAGCGCGCCGGCGATCCGCGACTTGGTTCTTGTGACCTGGCAGGAATTGGCCGAAAATACTTTAACTGCACTCATTTTGTGTAAATAACACACACGTATCGGCACATCCGCCGGGGTGCCCTGAGGTGACTTGTCGCCGCCAGGGTCGGCGTTATGGGATACGTGGAGGCATAACCCCAATTAATCTATAGAGGTTTAATCATGGCAACTGTTTCCATGCGCGACATGCTCAAGGCTGGTGTTCACTTTGGTCACCAGACTCGTTACTGGAACCCGAAAATGAAGCCTTTCATCTTCGGCGCTCGTAACAAGGTTCACATCATCAACCTGGAGCAGACCGTACCAATGTTCAACGCCGCTCTGGCTGAACTGAGCAAGATCTCTTCCCGTAAAGGCAAGATCCTGTTCGTTGGTACCAAACGCGCAGCAAGCGAAGCGGTAAAAGACGCTGCGAACAGCTGTGACCAGTTCTTCGTGAACCACCGCTGGTTGGGTGGCATGCTGACTAACTGGAAAACCGTTCGTCAGTCCATCAAACGTTTGAAAGATCTGGAAATCCAGTCTCAAGACGGCACCCTGGACAAGCTGACCAAGAAAGAAGCGCTGATGCGCACTCGTGAACTGGCCAAGCTGGAAAACTCCCTGGGCGGTATCAAGGATATGGGCGGTCTGCCAGACGCACTGTTCGTTATCGATGCCGATCACGAGCACATCGCGATCAAAGAAGCCAACAACCTGGGTATCCCGGTATTCTCTATCGTTGATACCAACTCCAACCCAGACGGCGTTGACTTCATCATCCCTGGTAACGACGACGCAATCCGTGCAGTAAACCTGTACCTGACTGCTGTTGCTGCCGCTGTGCGTGAAGGTCGTTCTCAAGATCTGGCCGTTCAGGCGGAAGAAGGCTTCGTAGAAGCTGAATAATAAGGCAAGCTCGTCACTGAGCCCTTATTAACCAGGTATTGACATATGTTGGTTAGGGGGGCCTGTAAAGGCCCCCTTTGCTTATCTGAATGAGAACTGTCTCCACGCGAGATAACCGAGGAAAAATAAATGGCTGATATTACCGCTGCCCTGGTAAAAGAACTGCGCGAGCGTACCGGCGCTGGCATGATGGATTGCAAGAAGGCGCTGGTTGAATCCAACGGCGACATCGAACTGGCAATCGAAAACATGCGTAAGTCCGGTGCGATCAAAGCCGCTAAAAAAGCAGGCAACGTAGCTGCTGACGGCGTGATCAAAACCAAGATCGAAGGCAACTACGGCATCATTCTGGAAGTTAACTGCCAGACTGACTTCGTCGCGAAAGACGCCGGTTTCCAGGCGTTCGCCGACAAAGTGCTGGATGCCGCTATGGCCGGCAAAATCACTGACGTTGACGTGCTGAAAGCACAGTTCGAAGAAGAGCGCGTAGCGCTGGTGGCAAAAATCGGTGAAAACATCAACATTCGCCGCGTTGCTTCCCTGGAAGGCGACGTGCTGGGCAGCTACCTGCACGGCGCGCGTATCGGCGTTCTGGTTGCGGCTAAAGGCGCTGACGACGAGCTGGTCAAGCAAATCGCAATGCACATTGCGGCGAGCAAGCCAGAGTTCGTGAAGCCAGAAGACGTGTCTGCTGAAGTGGTAGAAAAAGAGTACCAGGTTCAGCTGGACATCGCCATGCAGTCAGGCAAGCCGAAAGAAATCGCAGAGAAAATGGTTGAAGGCCGCATGAAGAAATTCACCGGTGAAGTTTCTCTGACCGGTCAGCCTTTCGTTATGGATCCGAGCAAATCTGTTGCTCAGGTGCTGAAAGAGCACAACGCTGACGTGACCAACTTCATTCGCTTCGAAGTGGGCGAAGGCATCGAGAAAGTCGAAACCGACTTCGCTGCTGAAGTTGCCGCGATGAGCAAACAGTCTTAATGACTGTCGATGGAACCGCCGTCTGGCGGTTCCATACTATCCAGCCAGAATTACACCGGTGGCAGGCCCTGCAGCGTGATACTCACCTCAGGCGCGTTTCATCGGCTGAAATCCCCAATACTAATACTGCTTCTTAGGACAGAACACCATGGCAACCAATGCAAAACCCGTATATCAGCGTATTCTGCTTAAACTGAGTGGCGAAGCCCTGCAAGGTGCAGAAGGTTTTGGTATCGACGCCAGCGTTTTGGATCGCATGGCTCAGGAAGTGAAAGAGCTGGTCGAACTGGGAATTCAGGTCGGTGTAGTTATTGGCGGCGGGAACTTGTTCCGCGGCGCGGGCCTGGCGCAAGCCGGCATGAACCGCGTAGTGGGCGACCACATGGGAATGCTGGCTACCGTGATGAACGGCCTGGCTATGCGTGATGCACTGCACCGTGCCTATGTGAACGCCCGCCTGATGTCGGCGATCCCGCTGAACGGCGTGTGTGATAATTACAGCTGGGCAGAGGCGATCAGCCTGCTGCGCAACAACCGCGTGGTGATCTTCTCCGCCGGTACCGGCAACCCGTTCTTCACCACCGATTCCGCCGCTTGCCTGCGCGGTATCGAGATCGAAGCGGACGTGGTGCTGAAAGCCACCAAAGTGGATGGCGTATACTCCGCCGATCCGGTGAAAAACCCGGATGCGACGCTGTATGAACAATTAACCTATCAGGACGTGCTGGAGCGCGAGCTGAAAGTGATGGATCTGGCGGCGTTTACGCTGGCCCGCGATCACGGTCTGCCGATCCGCGTGTTCAACATGAACAAGCCTGGCGCACTGCGCCGCGTGGTGATGGGTGAGAACGAAGGTACGCTGATCAGCAAGTAAGGCTGTTCGCACCCCTTTTTCGGAGCGCGTGACGCCAGGCGCCGCGCGCTCTTCGAGTACGATTACGGGCTATACTTGAGTATCGCCTGCCAAGTAACCAGCTTCCAAGGGTTTGCAACGTGACTAATGAAATCAGAAAAGATGCTGATTCACGCATGGAAAAAAGCGTAGAAGCATTCAAAAACCAAATCAGCAAGATCCGCACCGGCCGCGCTTCTCCAAGCATTCTGGACGGCATCATGGTGGAATACTACGGCGCCGCTACGCCGCTGCGTCAGCTGGCCAACGTAACCGTAGAAGACTCCCGCACGCTGAAAATCAACGTGTTCGACCGCAGCCTGAGCCAGGCCGTTGAGAAAGCGATCATGAGCTCCGATCTGGGCCTCAACCCGTCTTCCGCCGGTTCTGACATTCGCGTTCCGCTGCCTCCGCTGACCGAAGAGCGTCGTAAGGATCTGATCAAGATCGTGCGCGGCGAAGCCGAGCAGGGCCGCGTAGCGGTGCGTAACGTGCGTCGTGACGCCAACGACAAGGTCAAGGCGCTGCTGAAAGACAAAGAGATCAGCGAAGACGAAGAACGTCGCTCACAAGACGAGATTCAGAAAATGACCGACGCTTACATCAAGCTGGTCGACGCCGCGCTGGCGGAGAAAGAAAAAGAGCTGATGGATTTCTAATCAGCATCGCGCAGAAAGAAAGCGTCGCCTGGGCGGCGCTTTGTTTTTTGTGGCGCAGATCCCGTTTCATCGTACTGAAAGATCATGGACAAGCGGTGTCCAAGGTTCCACACTGGAACACCTCCGATCTCATCAGACAGTTATTCAGAGTGAACTCATGAAGCAACTGACCATTCTTGGCTCGACCGGCTCGGTAGGGACCAGTACCCTGGCCGTGGTCAGGGCGAATCCCGACCGTTTTGCGATCAAAGCGCTGGTGGCCGGCCGTAACGTCGCGGTCATGGCGCAGCAATGCATGGAATTCCGGCCCGCCTTCGCCGCGATGGCGGATGAAAACGCCGCGCGCGAGCTGCGCGCTGTCCTGGCGGAAAACGGTGTCGCTACCGAAGTCTTGGCCGGAGAACAAGCGGCCTGCGAGCTGGCAGCGTTGGATGACGTCGATCAAGTGACGGCGGCCATCGTCGGCGCTGCGGGGCTGTTGCCGACGCTGGCGGCGATCCGCGCCGGCAAACAGGTACTGCTGGCCAACAAAGAATCGCTGGTCACCTGCGGCCGTCTGTTTATGGACGCGGTGCGGCAAAGCCAGGCGCAACTGCTGCCGCTCGACAGCGAGCACAACGCAATTTTTCAGAGTTTGCCTGAGAACATTCAGCGTCAGTTGGGATACTCTTCATTGGACAGTCATGGTGTTTCGCGCATCGTGCTTACCGGTTCCGGCGGCCCGTTCCGCACCACGCCGTTGGAACAGTTCGCCGCGATGACGCCGGATCAAGCCTGCGCCCACCCGAACTGGTCGATGGGCCGCAAGATCTCGGTGGATTCCGCCACCATGATGAACAAAGGTCTGGAATACATTGAGGCCCGCTGGCTGTTTAACGCCTCGGCCGAGCAAATGGAAGTGATCCTGCACCCGCAGTCGGTGATTCACTCGATGGTGCGCTATGCCGACGGCAGCGTGCTGGCGCAGTTGGGGACGCCGGATATGCGCACGCCGATCGCCCACGCGATGGCGTATCCGCAGCGCGTGAACTCCGGCGTGGAAGCGCTGGACTTCTGCCGCATCGGTTCGCTGACCTTCGCCGAACCGGAACGCGAACGTTATCCTTGCCTGTACTTGGCGATCGAGGCGTTCGAGGCCGGTCAGGCGGCGACCACCGCGCTGAACGCGGCCAACGAAATCGCCGTGGCGGCATTTTTGCAGCAGCAGATCCGCTTTACCGACATTGCCGCGGTCAACCGCCAGGTGGTGGAACGTCTCGCGCTGCAGGAACCGACCTGCATCGACGCGGTCTTAGACATTGACCGTCAGGCGCGCGCCGCTGCCGAGGAGCGCGTTCGCGCGTTGTGCGGCTGATCACGGCGATTATCCGATTTTGCTCGTAATTCGCGCGTGCCGCAGCGGGGCCGTTTGTTCATGCCCCGCTGAGGTGGTATAGTCTGCGCCACCTGTCAGCGGTTATACCGTTGAATTATGGCCCGATTGGCGCTCTGTGCGCCAATGGCGGCCCGGCTGTGCCGGGTATCGCGAGGGCAGGCTGAAAGCCGTGTCGGGCACACGGCTTTTTTTGCGCGTAAGGGCCTGATGTTCCGGAAAGGCAGTTATATTTCTACTGAGGAAATAAGTACGAGTTATGTCGTCCGCAAACCAACAAGAGGCTAATCCATCTTCCCAGGGGCCGCGCCATGTCGCCATTATCATGGACGGTAACGGACGCTGGGCCAAACGTCAGGGCAAGTTACGTGTCTTCGGTCATAAAGCAGGGGTGAAATCGGTTCGCCGCGCGGTCAGTTTTGCCGCCAGCCACCATTTAGATGCACTCACGCTTTATGCCTTCAGCAGCGAAAACTGGAACCGTCCGGTGCAGGAAGTCTCTGCCCTGATGGAGCTTTTTGTCCGCGCTTTGGATAGTGAAGTAAAAAGCCTGCATAAACATAACGTCAGGCTGCGAGTGATC
The DNA here is from genome assembly GCF_009905295.1 of Serratia sp. NGAS9. Taxonomy (NCBI): domain Bacteria; kingdom Pseudomonadati; phylum Pseudomonadota; class Gammaproteobacteria; order Enterobacterales; family Yersiniaceae; genus Serratia; species Serratia sp. NGAS9. The sequence continues at coordinate 4,086,958 of NZ_CP047605.1, read as the reverse complement.
GGCGATATCAGCCGATTCAGCGCGCGTTTGCAGGAGCGGATCCGCCGCTCTGAAGCTCTGACGGAAAATAACGATGGCCTGACGCTCAATATCGCTGCCAACTACGGCGGCCGTTGGGATATCATTCAGGGAGTAAGGGAACTGGCCGAACAGGTACGGGTAGGCGAGTTGCACCCGGATCAGATCAGCGAGGAATTATTGAACGAGCGGGTTTGCATGAGCGACCTGGCGCCGGTGGATCTGGTTATCCGCACCGGTGGCGAGCATCGCATCAGTAATTTCCTGCTGTGGCAAATCGCCTATGCTGAACTTTACTTTACTGATGTGCTCTGGCCTGATTTCGATGAACTTGTCTTTGAAGGTGCGCTGAATGCATTTGCACAACGTGAGCGCCGCTTCGGGGGAACAACACCTAACGGCGCCGATGCGTCCTAGGGAGAACTTTTGCTGAAGTATCGCCTCATAACTGCTCTGATTTTAATCCCGATCGTTATCGCGGCGCTGTTCCTGTTGCCGCCGTTGGCCTTTGCTCTGGTAACGCTCGTCGTGTGCATGTTAGCTGCCTGGGAGTGGGGCCAATTGGCCGGTTTTACCTCCCGTTCGCAGCGCATCTGGTTGGCGATACTGTGCGGTTTTCTGCTGGCGTTGATGATGCTCAGCGTCCCCGCTTACCATCAATCCGTGCCGCAGATAAGCGGCTCGCTGTGGCTGTCGCTGGCCTGGTGGCTGGCGGCGTTGCTGCTGGTGTTGTTCTATCCCGGCTCGGCCTCTATCTGGCGCAATTCGCGCCCGCTGCGCCTGCTGTTCGGCTTGCTGACCATCGTGCCGTTCTTTTGGGGCATGCTGGCGCTGCGCCAGTTCGGCTACGAGCAAAATCCGTTTACCGGCGCCTGGTGGCTGCTGTACGTGATGCTGCTGGTGTGGGGCGCGGATTCCGGCGCCTACATGTTCGGCAAGCTGTTCGGCAAGCATAAACTGGCGCCGAAGGTCTCGCCGGGTAAAACCTGGGAAGGGTTGATCGGCGGGCTGCTGACGTCGGCGGTCATTTCCTGGCTGTTCGGCCGCTACGCGCCACTGAACGTGGTGCCGACCACGCTGTTGGCCTGTTCGGTGCTCGCCGCGCTGGCTTCGGTGCTGGGCGATTTGACCGAAAGCATGTTCAAACGCGAAGCGGGCATCAAGGACAGCGGGCATTTGATTCCCGGTCATGGCGGCATACTGGATCGTATCGACAGCCTGACCGCGGCGGTGCCGGTGTTTGCCTGCCTGATGCTGTTGGTGTTTTAATCCGTCGATGACGGAAAGTGAGGGATGATGGTCAGCGTGCTTTGGAACCTGGTGGCGTTTCTGATTGCGCTCGGTATCTTGATTACCGTGCATGAGTTCGGACACTTTTGGGTTGCCCGTCGTTGCGGCGTGCGCGTTGAACGCTTTTCCATCGGCTTCGGCCGGGCGCTGTGGCGCCGTACCGATCGCCAGGGCACCGAGTACGTCATCGCCTTGATCCCGCTTGGCGGTTACGTGAAGATGCTGGACGAGCGCGTGGAGTCGGTGGCGCCGGAAATGCGCCATCAGGCCTTTAACAACAAAACCGTCTGGCAGCGCGCGGCCATCATCAGCGCCGGCCCCATCGCCAACTTCCTGTTTGCTATCCTTGCCTATTGGCTGGTGTTCATCATCGGCGTGCCGAGTTTCCGCCCGGTGATCGGCGAAATCGCGCCGCAATCCATCGCCGCCAAGGCCGAAATTTCGTCTGGCATGGAACTAAAGTCGGTTGACGGCATCGAAACGCCTGATTGGGAATCAGTTCGTCTGGCGCTGGTGGCGAAGATTGGCGATGCGCAAACCGAAGTCGGCGTCGCGCCGTTCGGCTCTTCGCAGGTGGTGACCAAAACCCTGGATTTGCGCCAGTGGAACTTTGAACCGGACAAGCAGGATCCCGTTGTCGCGCTGGGCATTATGCCGCGCGGCCCGCAGATCGAATCCGTGTTGGCGGAAGTGCAGCCTAACTCGGCGGCGCAAAAGGCGGGTTTACAAGCGGGGGACAGGATCGTTAAAGTCGATGGTCAGCCGTTGGGTCGTTGGCAGACGCTGGTGAAGCGTATCCACGATGGCCCGGGGCAACCGCTGGCTTTGGAGATTGAAAGAAACGGCGCCCCCTTGTCTTTGACGCTGATACCGGATACAAAGCCGGTGGGAAAAGACAAATCGGTGGGGTTTGCAGGCATCATTCCAAAAGTGCTGCCGCTGCCGGAAGAGTATAAGACGATTCGCCAGTATGGACCGTTCCCGGCGCTGTATCAGGCCGGCGACAAGACCTGGCAGCTGATGCGGCTGACGGTCAACATGCTGGGCAAATTAATAACCGGTGATGTAAAGCTGAACAACCTGAGTGGCCCGATCTCGATTGCACAGGGAGCTGGGGCGTCAGCCGGAGTCGGATTCGTGTATTATCTGATGTTCCTGGCGTTGATTAGCGTCAACCTGGGGATCATCAACCTGTTCCCATTACCGGTGTTAGATGGTGGGCATCTCCTCTTCCTGGCGATAGAAAAGCTGAAGGGTGGGCCGGTTTCCGAGCGAGTACAGGACTACAGCTACCGCATAGGTTCGATCGTGCTGGTGTTGTTGATGGGTCTTGCACTTTTCAATGATTTTTCCCGCCTCTAGGGGCGGGGATAGGTTAGGAAGAACGCATAACAACGATGGCGATGAAAAAGTTGCTCATAGCGTCGCTGCTGTTTGGCAGCGCCACCGTATACGGTGCAGACGGGTTCGTAGTGAAAGACATTCATTTCGAAGGCCTGCAGCGAGTTGCCGTCGGTGCGGCGTTACTCAACATGCCGGTTCGCGTCGGCGATACCGTCACTGACGATGACATCAGTAATACCATTCGTGCCTTGTTTGCCACCGGCAACTTCGAGGACGTGCGCGTACTGCGCGATGGTAATACCTTGATCGTGCAGGTGAAGGAACGTCCTACCATCGCCAGCATCACTTTCTCCGGCAACAAGTCGGTGAAAGATGACATGCTCAAGCAGAACCTGGAAGCCTCCGGCGTCCGGGTGGGCGAGGCGCTCGACCGCACCACGATCTCCAGCATTGAAAAAGGGCTGGAAGACTTCTACTACAGCGTCGGTAAATACAGCGCCTCGGTGAAAGCCGTAGTCACGCCGTTGCCGCGCAACCGTGTCGACCTGAAACTGGTGTTCACGGAAGGGGTCTCCGCCAAGATTCAACAAATCAACATCGTCGGCAACCATGCTTTCACCAACGACGAACTGATCTCACGCTTCCAACTGCGTGACGAAGTGCCGTGGTGGAACCTGGTCGGCGACCGCAAATACCAGAAGCAGAAACTGGCGGGCGATCTCGAAACCCTGCGCAGCTTCTATCTGGATCGCGGCTATGCCCGCTTCAACATCGATTCTACCCAGGTGAGCCTGACGCCGGATAAAAAAGGCATCTACATCACCATCAACATCACCGAAGGCGAGCAGTACAAGCTTTCCGATGTTGTCGTGAATGGCAACCTGGCCGGCCACTCGGCGGAAGTCGCTCAGATCACCAAAATTGAGCCAGGCGAGCTGTACAACGGCAGCAAGGTGACCAAAATGGAAGACAACATCAAAACGATGTTGGGCCGTTATGGTTACGCCTACCCGCGCGTCGGCACTCAGCCTGAGATCAACGACGCGGATAAAACCGTCAAGCTGCACGTCAACGTTGACGCGGGCAACCGCTTCTACGTGCGTCGCATCAAGTTCGAAGGTAACGACACCAGCAAGGATTCCGTACTGCGTCGCGAAATGCGCCAGATGGAAGGCGCCTGGCTCGGCAACGAGCAGGTCGAGCAGGGTAAAGAGCGTCTGAACCGTCTGGGCTATTTCGAAACGGTTGACGTGGAAACCCAGCGCGTGCCGGGCACCGCCGATCAGGTCGACGTGACCTATAAGGTGAAAGAACGCAACACCGGTACCTTTAACTTCGGCGTCGGTTACGGCACCGAGAGCGGCGTCAGCTTCCAGGCCGGCGTGCAGCAGGATAACTGGTTGGGTACCGGCTACTCGGTCGGCATCAGCGGTACCAAGAACGACTACCAGACCTATACCGAACTGTCGGTCACCAACCCGTACTTCACCGTTGACGGTGTGAGCCTGGGCGGCCGCATCTTCTACAACGACTTTAAGGCGGATGACGCGGATCTGTCGGACTATACCAACAAGAGTTACGGTATCGACGGCACGCTGGGCTTCCCGATCAACGAAAACAACTCGTTGCGCACCGGCCTGGGCTACGTCCACAACGGTCTGTCGAACATGCAGCCGCAGATCGCCATGTGGCGTTACCTCGACTCGATGGGCGTGGATGCGAACAAGACCGACCGCGCCAGCTACTCGACGGACGACTTTACGCTGAACCTGGGCTGGACCTATAACAACCTGGACCGCGGCTACTTCCCGACCTCGGGTAACCGCACCACGTTGAACGGCAAGGTCACCATTCCGGGCTCGGACAACGAATACTACAAGGTGACGCTGGACAGCGTACAGTACGTGCCGATCAACGACGACCGCACCTGGGTGCTGTTGGGTCGCGGCCGTCTGGGTTACGCGGATGGGCTGGGCGGCAAGGAAATGCCGTTCTATGAGAACTTCTATGCCGGTGGTTCGAGCACCGTGCGCGGCTTCCAGTCCAACACCATTGGTCCGAAGGCGGTGTACTACAACTCCAACTCGTACCAGTGTCAGTTCAACGCCGGCAGCACGACCGATCGTCAGAGCATCTGTAGCTCGGATGACGCGGTAGGCGGTAACGCCATGGCGGTCGCCAGCCTGGAGCTGATCACCCCGACGCCGTTCATCAGCGAGAAATACGCCAACTCGGTGCGGACGTCGCTGTTCATCGATGCCGGTACCGTGTGGGACACCAAGTGGAAGAATAGCAACGAAACGCTGATGTACGGCGTGCCGGACTACAGCAAAGCCAGTAATATTCGTTCTTCCGCCGGTATCGCGCTGCAGTGGATGTCGCCACTGGGGCCGTTGGTGTTCTCTTACGCCAACCCGATCAAGAAATACGAAGGCGACAAGTCCGAACAGTTCCAGTTTAACATCGGTAAGACCTGGTAACGGGTCTCGCCTCTGGGCATAACAGTTATTAAGAATCGCAATGGCCAGGCGCCCGCCGGCAGAGGGAGATGATTCTCATTGTTTGGTGGGACAAGTCTGGCAAATTGTGTACTTCAGTGTCATATGACACAAATGGGTGATGGTAAGGAGTTTATAGTGAAAAAGTGGTTGTGTGCCGCAGGCCTCGGTTTAGCAATGGCTGCTTCAGCTGGCGTTCAGGCAGCAGATAAGATCGCTGTCGTTAACGTCTCCAGCATTTTCCAACAGCTGCCGGCCCGCGAAACGGTCGCTAAACAGCTGGAAAACGAGTTTAAAGGCCGTGCAAGCGAACTCCAGAACATGGAACGTAGCCTGCAGACCAAAATGCAGCGTCTGCAGCGTGACGGCGCTACCATGAAAGCCAGCGATCGCAGCAAGTTGGAAAAAGACGTGATGGCGCAGCGCGAGCAGTTCTCTCAGAAAGCGCAGGCTTTCGAGCAGGACAACCGTCGTCGCCAGATGGAAGAGCGTAACAAGATCCTGAGCCGCATTCAGGACGCGGTGAAATCTGTCGCCAGCAAAGGCGGTTATGACGTGGTGATCGACGCCAACGCCGTTGCCTATGCAGACTCTTCCAAAGATATCACTGCTGACGTGCTGAAACAGGTTAAATAACACATGCTTTCAATTCGACTGGCTGATTTAGCGCAGCAGTTGGATGCACAATTGCACGGTGATGGCGATCTCGTCATCACCGGCATTGCTTCTATGCATTCGGCACAGCCTGGCCAAATCACGTTTTTGTCAAACAGCCGCTATCAAGAGCAGCTGTCTTCCTGCCAGGCAAGCGCCGTGGTGCTTACCGAAGCGGATTTACCACACTGCCGTGCTGCGGCGCTGGTGGTTAAGAACCCTTACCTGACCTATGCGCGCATGGCGCAGCTGATGGACACCACGCCGTCGCCGGCCCAGGATATCGCGCCAAGCGCGGTGATCTCACCTGAAGCGCAGCTGGGGCAGAATGTCGCCATTGGGGCGAACGCGGTGATCGAGTCGGGTGCGGTGCTTGGCGATAACGTGGTTATCGGCCCGGGCTGCTTCATCGGCAAACACGCACGCATCGGCGCGGGAACGCGTCTGTGGGCGAACGTCACGATTTATCATGCGGTCGAAATCGGCCAGCGTTGCCTGATCCAGTCGGGCACCGTGATCGGCGCAGACGGTTTCGGCTATGCGAATGAGCGCGGCGAGTGGATCAAAATCCCTCAGTTGGGCACGGTGATTATCGGCGATCGCGTCGAAATCGGCGCTTGCACCACCATTGACCGCGGCGCTTTGGATAACACCCAAATCGGGAATGGTGTTATCATCGACAACCAATGCCAGATTGCACATAACGTCGTGATTGGCGACAATACCGCCGTCGCCGGCGGTGTGATCATGGCCGGCAGCCTGAAAATCGGCCGCTACTGCCAGATTGGCGGTGCCAGCGTGATCAACGGTCACATGGAAATTGCCGACAAGGTGGTTGTCACCGGAATGGGAATGGTTATGCGACCAATCACCGAACCTGGGGTATACTCTTCGGGCATTCCGTTGCAGCCTAACAAGGTTTGGCGTAAAACCGCTGCGTTGGTGATGAATATCGATGAGATCAGCAAACGCTTGAAAGCTGTCGAACGTAAAGTCGGAAAAGACTAATCATTGCCGCCCGCCCTAGCGGGTACAAAACGAAACGCGTTGGTCGTGAGACCAAAAGCGCAAAGAGATGTTAATTTGCGGCCTGCATGATGATCTCCTTTTGGGGTCAGCGCAGGCCGTGTTGTTGATGCCATCAGTTTTTAGAGACAGGAAGAGTATTTTGACTACTGACACTCATACTCTGGATATTGCAGAAATTTTGGATCTGCTTCCTCACCGTTACCCGTTCTTGCTGGTCGACCGCGTCCTCGAGTTTGAAGAGCACAAATATCTGCGTGCGGTGAAGAACGTATCGGTGAACGAACCGTTTTTCCAGGGCCACTTCCCTGGCAAACCGATTTTCCCAGGCGTATTGATCCTGGAAGCCATGGCGCAGGCCACCGGTATCCTGGCGTTTAAAAGCGTCGGTAAACTGGAGCCGGGCGAGCTGTATTACTTCGCCGGTATCGACGAAGCACGCTTCAAGCGCCCTGTGGTGCCAGGCGATCAGATGGTCATGGAAGTCACCTTCGAGAAAACTCGCCGCGGTCTGACTCGCTTCAAAGGCGTGGCGACCGTTGACGGTAAAATTGTCTGCGAAGCAACCATGATGTGTGCCCGCAGCCGGGAGGCTTAATCCGTGATTGACCAAACCGCCTTTATCCATCCTAGCGCGATAGTCGAAGAGGGCGCCGTGATCGGCGCCAACGTGCATATCGGCCCTTTCTGCTACGTCGGCTCCCAGGTGGAAATCGGCGCCGGCACGGTGATAAAATCCCACGTGGTGGTGAACGGTATTACCAAGATTGGCTGCGATAACCAGATTTATCAGTTCGCTTCCATCGGTGAAGTGAACCAGGATCTGAAATACGCAGGCGAACCGACGCGCGTTGAAGTGGGCGATCGCAACCGCATCCGCGAAAGCGTCACCATTCACCGCGGCACCGCGCAGGGCACCGGCCTGACCAAAGTGGGCAACGACAACCTGCTGATGGTCAACGTGCACGTTGCCCACGACTGTGTGGTCGGCAATTCTTGCGTGTTGGCCAACAATGCCACGCTGGCGGGGCATGTGGAAATCGACGATCACGCCATCATTGGCGGTATGACGGCGATCCACCAGTTCTGCATTATCGGCGCGCATGTGATGGTAGGCGGTTGTTCCGGCGTCGCTCAGGACGTGCCTCCTTTCGTCATCGCGCAGGGCAACCACGCGACGCCGTTCGGCGTCAACGCGGTCGGCCTGAAGCGTCGCGGTTTTGATAAGGATGAAATGCAGGCGATCCGCAACGCCTACAAAATCCTGTATCGCAGTGAAAAAACGCTGGATGAAGCGAAGGCGGAAATCGAAGCCCTGGCCAAAGAGCAGCCGGTGGTGCAGCAGTACCTCGATTTCTTCACCCGTTCCACCCGCGGCATCATTCGCTGAGCTATGTCGAATCGTCCATTGACTATCGGACTGGTCGCCGGAGAAACCTCCGGTGACATTCTCGGCGCCGGTTTGATCCGCGCGCTCAAGGCGCAGATCCCCGACGCGCGTTTCGTTGGCGTCGCCGGTCCGCTAATGCAGGCCGAAGGCTGCGAAGCCTGGTACGAAATGGAAGAGCTGGCGGTCATGGGCGTGGTGGAAGTGCTCGAGCGCTTGCCACGCCTGTTGAAGATCCGCAAGGATCTCACTCGCCGCTTCGGTGAGCTGCGGCCGGACGTGTTTGTCGGCATCGACGCGCCGGACTTCAACATCACGCTGGAAGGCCGCCTCAAGCAGCGCGGCATTCGCACCATCCACTACGTCAGCCCGTCCGTGTGGGCCTGGCGGCAAAAGCGCGTTTTCAAAATAGGCAAAGCCACCGATTTGGTGCTGGCCTTTCTCCCTTTCGAAAAAGCGTTTTACGATCGTTTCAACGTCCCCTGCCGGTTTATCGGCCACACCATGGCGGACGCCATGCCGCTGCAGCCCGATCGGTTGGCGGCGCGCGCTCAGCTTGGCATCGCTCCGCAGGCGCGCTGTTTGGCCTTGCTGCCGGGCAGCCGCGGCGCCGAAGTCGAGATGCTGAGCGCCGACTTCCTCAAAACCGCGCAGCTGCTGCGCACGCGTTATCCCGAGCTGGAAGTGGTGGTGCCGCTGGTTAACGCCAAACGGCGCGAGCAGTTTGAGCGCATCAAGGCCGAGGTTGCGCCGGATCTGACGGTACATCTGCTGAACGGCCAGGGGCGCGAGGCGATGATCGCCAGCGACGCGGCGCTGCTGGCATCCGGCACGGCGGCGCTGGAGTGCATGCTGGCCAAGTGCCCGATGGTGGTGGGCTATCGCATGAAGCCGTTCACTTTCTGGCTGGCGCAGAAGCTGGTGAAAACGCCTTACGTTTCGCTGCCGAATCTGTTGGCGGGGCGCGAAATTGTCACCGAGCTGCTGCAGCATGACTGCGTGCCGGACAAACTGGCCGCCGCCGTGATGCCACTGTTGGAAGAGAGCCCGGAAACCGACGCGCTGAAACAAACTTTCCTTACCTTGCACCAAAGCATTCGTTGCGGTGCGGACGAACAGGCCGCTCAGGCTGTGTTGGAGCTGGCGAAAGCATGATTGAACCCTTTATCTATCCCGCTGCCACGCTGATTGCCGGTGTGGACGAAGTGGGCCGCGGCCCGTTGGTCGGCGCGGTGGTCACCGCTGCCGTGATCCTCGATCCGGCGCAGCCGATCGTCGGTCTGGCGGACTCCAAGAAACTCAGTGAAAAACGCCGCCTGGCGCTGTATGACGAAATCGTCGCCAAGGCGCTCTCCTGGAGCCTGGGGCGCGCCGAACCGGCGGAAATCGACCAGCTGAATATTTTGCACGCCACCATGTTGGCGATGCAGCGCGCGGTGGCCGGGTTGCATATCGTGCCGGACATGGTTTTAATCGACGGTAACCGTTGCCCGAACCTGCCGATGCGTTCGCAGGCGGTGGTGAAGGGCGACAGCCGTGTGGCGGAGATCAGCGCGGCGTCCATTCTGGCGAAGGTCACGCGCGATCGCGAAATGGCCGAGCTGGACAGCGAGTTCCCGGACTACGGTTTCGCGCAGCATAAAGGCTACCCGACCGCCCTCCACCTGGAGCGGCTGGCTGCGTTGGGCGCCACCGAGCATCATCGCCGCAGCTTCGCGCCGGTGAAAAGAGCGCTGGCGCTGTAGTCTGCGGGCCTGACCGGGCTCGACGATAGCATTAACCCGGGCTCAGCCTGCTGAGCCCCTTCAATCAGGTATCTGGAGATGGCCGAACCTCGTTTTATTCACCTGCGCGTCCACAGTGACTACTCCATGATTGATGGATTGGCCAAGACGGCGCCGCTGGTGAAAAGAGCCGCCGCGTTAGCCATGCCTGCTCTGGCAATCACTGATTTCACCAACCTGTGCGGGCTGGTGAAGTTCTACGGCAGCGCGCACGGCGCCGGGATCAAACCGATCATCGGCGCGGATTTCCATGTGCAAAGCGATGAGCTGGGCGACGAACTGGCTCAGCTGACGGTGCTGGCCAGCAACAACGAAGGCTACCAGAACCTGACGCTGCTGATTTCCCGCGCCTATCAGCGTGGCTACGGCGCCGCCGGCCCGACCATTGATCGCGACTGGCTGATTGAACATCGCGAAGGGCTGATCCTGCTTTCCGGCGCGCGTCAGGGCGACGTCGGCAAGTTCCTGCTGCGCGGTAACCAGGCGCAGGTGGATCAATGCCTGGACTTCTACCAACAGTATTTCCCGGACTGTTACTACCTGGAACTGATCCGCACCGGCCGCCCGGACGAAGAGAACTATCTGCATGCGGCGGTGGCATTGGCCACCGAGCGCGGCTTGCCGGTGGTGGCCACCAACGACGTGCGCTTCCTGGTGGAAGACGATTTTGACGCTCATGAAATTCGCGTCGCCATTCACGACGGATTTACGCTGGACGATCCCAAGCGGCCGCGCAACTACAGCCCGCAACAATACATGCGCAGCGAAGACGAGATGTGCGAGCTGTTCGCCGACATCCCGGAAGCGCTGCTGAACAGCGTCGAAATCGCCAAACGCTGTAACGTCACCATTCGCCTCGGCGAATACTTCCTGCCGCAGTTCCCAACCGGCGATATGAGCACCGAGGACTTCCTGGTGCTCAAATCGAAAGAGGGCCTGGAAGAGCGTCTCGAGTTCCTGTTCCCCGATCCTGAAGTGCGCGCGCAGCGCCGCCCGGAATACGACGAGCGTCTGGACGTTGAGCTGAAGGTGATCAACCAGATGGGGTTCCCCGGCTACTTCCTGATCGTGATGGAGTTTATCCAGTGGTCGAAGGACAACAACGTGCCGGTAGGCCCAGGGCGCGGCTCCGGCGCCGGTTCTCTGGTGGCCTATGCGTTGAAAATCACCGACCTCGATCCGCTGGAATTCGACCTGCTGTTCGAACGCTTCCTGAACCCGGAACGTGTTTCGATGCCCGACTTCGACGTCGACTTCTGCATGGAGAAGCGCGACCAGGTGATCGAGCACGTGGCGGAGATGTACGGCCGCGAAGCGGTATCGCAGATCATCACCTTCGGGACCATGGCGGCGAAAGCGGTTATCCGCGACGTAGGCCGGGTGCTGGGGCACCCGTACGGCTTCGTGGATCGCATCTCCAAACTGGTGCCGCCGGATCCGGGCATGACGCTGGAGAAAGCCTTCGCCGCCGAACCGCAGCTGCCGGAGATTTACGAGGCCGACGAAGAGGTCAAGGCGCTGATCGACATGGCGCGCAAGTTGGAAGGGGTAACGCGCAACGCCGGTAAACACGCCGGGGGCGTGGTGATCGCGCCGACCAAGATCACCGACTTCGCGCCGCTGTACTGCGATGCCGAAGGGCACCATCCGGTGACCCAGTTCGACAAGAACGACGTGGAATACGCCGGGCTGGTGAAATTCGACTTCCTCGGCCTGCGTACTCTGACCATCATCGACTGGGCGCTGGAAATGATCAACGCCCGGCGCGCCAAGACCGGGCTGGAACCGATCGACATCGCCGCCATTCCGCTCGACGACAAGAAAAGCTTCGACATGCTGCAGCGCTCGGAAACCACGGCGGTGTTCCAGCTTGAATCGCGCGGCATGAAAGATTTGATCAAACGCCTGAAGCCCGACTGCTTCGAAGACATGATCGCACTGGTGGCGCTGTTCCGTCCGGGGCCGCTGCAGTCGGGGATGGTGGATAACTTCATCGACCGCAAGCACGGCCGCGAAGAGATCTCCTACCCGGACATTCAGTGGCAGCACGAGTCGCTCAAGCCGGTGCTGGAACCGACCTACGGCATCATCCTGTATCAGGAACAGGTGATGCAGATTGCCCAGGTGTTGGCCGGCTACACCTTGGGTGGCGCGGACATGCTGCGTCGTGCGATGGGTAAAAAGAACCCGGTCGAAATGGCCAAGCAGCGCGGCGGCTTTGAAGACGGCGCGAAATCGCGCGGCATCGACGGTGAACTGTCGGTGAAAATCTTCGACCTGGTGGAGAAATTCGCCGGTTACGGCTTCAACAAATCGCACTCCGCCGCCTATGCGCTGGTGTCGTATCAGACGCTGTGGCTGAAGGCGCACTACCCGGCCGAGTTTATGGCGGCAGTCATGACTGCCGATATGGACAACACCGACAAAGTGGTTGGGCTGGTGGACGAATGTTGGCGCATGGGGCTGAAGATCCTGCCGCCGGACATCAACAGTGGCCTGTATCACTTCCACGTCAACGACGATGGCGAGATCGTTTATGGCATCGGCGCGATCAAGGGCGTGGGGGAAGGGCCGATCGAGGCCATTATCGAGGCGCGCAATAGCGGCGAACAAGGTTACTTCAAAGACCTGTTCGACCTGTGCGCGCGCTCTGACATCAAGAAACTGAACCGCCGCATTCTGGAAAAACTGATCATGTCCGGGGCGTTCGATCGCCTTGGGCCGCACCGCGCCGCGCTGATGAATTCGCTCGGCGACGCGTTGAAAGCGGCGGATCAGCATGCGAAAGCCGAAGCTATTGGCCAGGTGGATATGTTTGGCGTACTGGCGGAAGCGCCGGAGCAGGTGGAGCAATCCTACGCCAATATTGCGCCCTGGCCAGAGCAGGTGGTGCTGGACGGTGAGCGGGAGACGCTGGGGCTCTACCTGACTGGCCACCCGATCACCCAGTACCTGAAGGAAATCGAACGTTACGCCGGTGGCCAGCGTTTGAAAGACATGCACCCGACGGATCGGGGCAAAATGACTACCGCCGTCGGGTTGGTGGTCGCCGCGCGGGTCATGGTGACCAAGCGCGGCAACCGTATCGGCATTTGCACGCTGGATGACCGTTCGGGCCGTCTGGAAGTGATGCTATTCACCGAAGCGCTAGAAAAATACCAGCATTTGTTGGAAAAAGACCGTATCCTTATCGCCAGTGGACAGGTCAGCTTTGATGACTTTAGCGGCGGGCTTAAAATGATGGCCCGCGAGGTAATGGACATCAGTGAAGCCCGGGAAAAATACGCTCGCGGGCTTGCTATCTCGCTGACTGACAGGCAAATTGATGACCAGCTTTTGAACCGTCTCCGTCAGTCGTTGGAACCCCATCGCTCGGGGACGATTCCAGTGCATCTCTACTATCAACGGGAAGATGCACGAGCCAAGCTGCGTTTTGGCGCAACCTGGCGCGTGACGCCCACCGACCGCTTGTTGATCGATTTGCGGACGTTGGTAGGCAATGAGCAGGTGGACTTGGAATTTGACTAAAATAGGAATGCTATGAGTCTGAATTTTCTTGATTTTGAACAGCCGATTGCAGAGCTGGAAGCGAAAATTGACTCGCTGACTGCAGTCAGCCGTCAAGACGAAAAATTAGATATTAATCTGGACGAAGAGGTTCAGCGCCTGCGTGAAAAGAGCGTTGAGCTGACGCGCAAGATTTTTGCCGATCTTGGGGCCTGGCAGATTGCCCAATTGGCACGCCACCCGCGCCGTCCTTATACCCTGGATTATATCAAACACATCTTTACCGACTTCGAAGAGTTGGCGGGCGATCGCGCTTACGCTGACGACAAAGCGATCGTCGGTGGCATTGCGCGCCTGGATGGCCGCCCGGTGATGATCATCGGGCACCAGAAAGGCCGTGAAACCAAAGAGAAGATCCGCCGCAACTTCGGCATGCCGGCGCCGGAAGGTTACCGTAAGGCGCTGCGCCTGATGGAAATGGCCGCCCGCTTCAAGATGCCGCTCATCACCTTTATCGATACTCCGGGCGCTTATCCGGGCGTGGGTGCGGAAGAACGCGGCCAGTCAGAAGCCATCGCGCGCAACCTGCGTGAGATGTCGCGTCTGAACATCCCGGTCATCTGCACCGTCATCGGCGAAGGTGGCTCCGGCGGCGCGCTGGCGATCGGCGTGGGCGATAAAGTGAACATGCTGCAGTACAGCACCTACTCGGTGATTTCGCCGGAAGGCTGTGCCTCCATCCTGTGGAAGAGTGCCGACAAGGCACCGCTGGCCGCAGAAGCGATGGGCATTACCGCACCGCGTCTGAAAGAGTTAAAGCTGATCGATTCGGTAATCCCGGAGCCGCTGGGTTCCGCGCACCGCGACGTGCCGGCGATGGCTGCCGCGCTGAAAGCGCAGCTGCTGGCCGATCTGAAAGATCTGGATGGTCTGAACGACGAAGAGTTGCTCAACCGTCGCTACCAGCGTCTGATGAACTACGGCTACTGCTGAGTTCTGTTCTTCGCTGCAAGAAACCGCCTCCGGGCGGTTTTTTTTTGGCTACACACCGCCGGATTTTCGTGGTGTTATAGAGACTTGGCCGTTAACTGACAGGAGCTGCCGATGAATATCATCGCCATCATGGGCCCGACGGGCGTCTACTACAAAGATGAGCCGATCCGCGAGCTCCACGCTGCGCTGGCCACCATGGGATTCCAACTGGTGTACCCCAAAAACAGCGGTGACCTGCTGAAGCTGATCGAAGCCAATGCCCGCATCTGTGGGGTGATCTTCGACTGGGACGACTACAGCCTGGAGCTGTGCAGCGAGATCAACGAGCTGAACGAATACCTACCGCTGTACGCCTTTATCAATACCCACTCCACCTTCGACGTCAGCCTGCATGAAATGCGCATGGTGCTCTATTTCTTCGAGTATGGCCTGAATGCGGCGGACGATATCGCGCAGCGCATCCAGCAGTACACCGCAGAATATATTGATACCATTACGCCGCCGCTGACCAAGGCGCTGTTCAACTACGTGCGTGAAGGGAAGTACACCTTCTGCACCCCGGGCCACATGGCCGGCACCGCGTTCCAAAAAAGCCCGGTGGGCTGCCTGTTCTATGACTTTTTCGGCGCCAATACCCTGAAGGCCGACATTTCGATTTCGGTCACCGAGCTCGGCTCGCTGTTGGATCACACCGGGCCGCACCTCGAGGCCGAAGAGTATATTGCGCGTACTTTCAACGCCGAGCAGAGCTATCTGGTTACCAACGGCACCTCCACCGCCAACAAGATCGTCGGCATGTATTCGGCGCCGGCGGGCAGCACGGTGCTGATCGACCGCAACTGCCACAAATCGCTGTGCCACTTGCTGATGATGAGCGATATCGTTCCGATCTATCTGCGCCCGCTGCGCAACGCCTACGGCATCCTTGGCGGCATTCCGCAGCGCGAGTTCACCCGCGCCAGCATCGCCGCTCGGGTGCAGGAGACCCCGAACGCCACCTGGCCGGTGCATGCGGTGATCACCAATTCCACCTATGACGGCCTGCTGTATAACACCGACTACATCAAGCAGACGCTGGCAGTGCCGTCGATCCACTTCGACTCCGCCTGGGTGCCTTACACCAACTTCCATCCGATTTACGACGGCAAGAGCGGCATGAGCGGCGATCGGGTGCCCGGAAAGGTCATCTACGAAACCCAGTCTACACATAAACTGCTGGCGGCCTTCTCTCAGGCCTCGATGATTCATATCAAGGGCGACTACGACGAGAGCACCTTCAATGAAGCCTACATGATGCACACCACCACCTCGCCGCACTATGGCATTGTGGCATCGATGGAGACCGCCGCCGCCATGCTGCGCGGCAACCCGGGGCGCCGCTTGATCAATCGATCGGTGGAGCGCGCGCTGCATTTTCGCCGTGAAGTGCAGCGGCTGCGCGAGGAGAGCGACAGTTGGTTCTTTGACATTTGGCAGCCGGAGGAGATCGATGAGGCGCAGTGTTGGCCATTGGATCCTGACGATAACTGGCACGGCTTCGGCCAGACCGATCGCGATCACATGTACCTCGATCCGATCAAGGTGACGATCCTGACGCCGGGCATGAATGAGCTGGGGGCGCTGGAGGAAGAGGGGATCCCGGCGGCGCTGGTGGCGAAGTATCTCGACGAGCGCGGCATCGTGGTGGAGAAGACCGGGCCGTACAACCTGCTGTTCCTGTTCAGCATCGGCATCGACAAAACCAAGGCGATGAGCCTGTTGCGCGGCCTGACTGATTTCAAGCGCGCCTACGATCTCAACCTGCGGGTGAAGAATATGCTGCCGGATCTGTACGCCGAGGATCCGGATTTTTATCGCCATATGCGTATCCAGGATCTGGCCGCCGGCATTCATCGGCTGATCCGCCAACACGATCTGCCGCGCCTGATGCAGCGGGCGTTCGACGTGCTGCCTGAAATGAAGCTGACGCCGCACCAGATGTTCCAGGAGCAGGTGCGCGGCAATGTGGAAACCTGCGAGCTGGATCAGTTGGTGGGCAAGGTGGCGGCCAATATGATCCTGCCTTATCCGCCGGGCGTGCCGCTGGTGATGCCGGGAGAAATGATCACCGAAGAGAGCCGGGCGGTGCTCGATTTCCTGCTGATGCTGTGCTCTATCGGTGAGCGCTATCCCGGTTTTGAAACCGACATCCACGGCGCCAAACTGACGGAGGACGGGCGCTATCTGGTGAAGGTGTTGAAAGCGCCAGCATAATCGTTTAGGCGAATTCTCGGCAGATCAGGTTCACGCTGTCGAGCGGCAGCGGTTCCTGTGTCAGGCCGCAAAACGGTTGGCCATTGCGCTGCTGGTGATAGCGGCAGCGGTGGCATTCGCCGAACAGCGCCACATTTTCCTGCCGCTGCAGTTGGCGCAGCAGTTGGGTTAACAGCGCCTGCAACTGTTCGCCGTCCTGCTGCATGGCGTCTTGCGCCTGCTGCAGATAGGCAGGAGGAAACAGAGTCTCCATTAAACTTCGCGATTTTTCTGTCAGCCGCAGCCGCACGCTGCGGCGATCCTTTGCGTCCGCCGTGCGGGCGATCATGCCGTTCAGCTCCAGCTTTTTCAGCGATTGGGACACCGTTCCCTTGGTCAGGCCAAGGTATTCCGCTACGGCCATCGGCGTGTTGGAGTAATGATTACAGCGTGCCAGATAGTAGAGCGCGCTCAGCTGCACCGGCGGCAGGCTTTCCAATTCTTCGTGGCTGCGCAGCCAGCTGCGTTGCAGGCTATTCAGGCGTTCAAGCAGATCAAACAGTTTTAGCATCGTATCCTCATCAGGCTGCGTAAATAGTATCGATTAAAAACTATATTGACAAGTCATTGGTGCTGACATACTGTTCACATTGTTTCGATTCGAAACAATGTGGGTAAGTAAACGTGCCCGAAACCGTCAATACCAAGGAGAATGAGGATGACTAAGGCCGTGTTTTATCATGCCGGCTGCCCGGTATGCGTGAGTGCCGAACAGCAGCTGTTGGGACTGTTGAGCGATAACGTGCAGGTGGAAGTGGTGCACCTGGGGGAACGCCCAACGCGCGTGGCGGAAGCTGAGCGCCTCGGCGTGCAGAGTGTACCGGCGCTGGTGGTCGATGGGCAGGTGCTGCACATCAACTTCGGCGCGGCGTTGGCGGATCTGAAGGCCTGAGACGCCGTGTGCTGAATCATGCCCCGCGGCAATCCGCGGGGTTTTTGCCGTTGACGTCATCGCCGCCGCCGGATACCGTGCCCCATCAGAATGAACAGGAGAGGGTTTCTATGCTGGGATTACGTCAGGTGCATCACATTGCGATCATTGGCGCGAACTACGCTGCCAGTAAGCATTTCTATTGCGATATTCTCGGTTTTACCCTGCTGAGTGAAGTTTACCGCGAGGAGCGCGACTCCTGGAAAGCGGATCTCGCGCTCAACGGACAATACACTATCGAACTGTTTTCTTTCCCTTCGCCGCCGGCCCGCGTCAGCCGCCCGGAGGCCTGCGGCCTGCGCCATCTGGCGTTCAGCGTTGACGACATCGATCGGGCCATCGCCCATCTGCAGGCGGCCGGCGTTGCCTGCGAACCGGTGCGCGTCGATCCCTACACCCAATCCCGCTTTACCTTTTTCAGCGATCCTGATGGTTTACCGTTAGAATTATACGAGAGTTAACGGCTTAATCGCCTCCCGGCGGCCACAGCCGGGGGCGGTTATGCTATGATCGCCCCCTTGCCCTACATGCCTACAGAGTTATTTCCGCCATGCAAGAGCCTGCTTTTCGCGTCGGGGAGTGGCTGGTTACCCCTGCCGACAACACCATCAGCCGAGACGGCCGCCAGAAAACGCTGGAACCGCGCCTGATCGACATGCTGTGCTATTTCGCCCGGCACCCCGATGTGGTGCTGAGCCGCGACGAGCTGATCGACAACGTCTGGAAGCGCAATATCGTCACCAACCACGTGGTGACCCAATGTATTTCAGAGCTGCGCAAATACCTGAAAGACGGCGACAGCGACAGCCCGGAATACATTATCACCGTGCCCAAGCGCGGGTATAAGCTGGCGACGTCGGTGATATGGTGTGAAGAGGGCGAGACGCAACCAGCTCCCGCACAGGCGCCGCAGATCGCGGTGATCATGCATGAGCCGGAAGACGGCAGCGATGACGACGACGAGACGCCGTACGTGCCGCCGAGCCGGCCCCGAACGCCGGTCGCCGCGCCTGGCGAAAAGAAGCCGCGCTTTTATCTCCGCTCGACGTTCTGGGTGTGGCTGGCGTTTCTGGCGGCGCTCAGCGTCTGCGTGGCGTTTGTCGGCATCGCCACGCTGTCGCAGCGCGTGCCGGTTTCGACCATGCCGGTGCTGCTCAACCCGCGCGATATCGATATTCGCATCCAGGGCGGCGAGAGCTGCAGCAACTGGATGCCGCAGCTCTCTTATGTGGTGGGCGTCAGCGAGCTGATCACCGATTCGCTCAACACCTACTCGACCTTCCTGGTGCACGACCAAACCAATTACAACTATTCCGGCCCCAGCAACTCGGGCAAGTCGCTGTATATCGAGTTCGTCAATCAGCGCCACTACCGCGCCCAGCAGTGTTTCCTGTCCGTGCGGCTGGTGGATAACGCCGACAGCTCAATCATGTTGGACAAGCGTTACTTCATTACCGCCGATAACCAGCTGAAGATCCAAAGCGATTTCCTCGCCAGCCTGTCCACGGCGCTGAAGCAGCCCTGGCCGCCGCAGTTGGAGCAGCGTCTGGCGCAGCTGCTGCCCGACAACGGGCCGCTGCTGCAGCGCTTCTACCAGGCACATCAATTGTTGATCCACGGTGATGCCGATTCGTTGACTCGCGCCAGCGCTCAGCTGAGCGAGCTGATTAAAAGCGCGCCGAATTTCCACTACCTGCTGGCGGAAAAGGCGCTGGTGGATGTGCTGCGCAATTCTTACCAACCGTTCGACAGCCAGGCCTTGGCACAATTGCGCGCCGATATCAGCCATCTGACGACGATCCCCGAATTGAAAAACACGCCGATCATGCAGCAAGTTCTGGCGGTCGATGCGTTGGCGCAGGGGCGCATTGACGAGGCGCACCGGGCGATCGATCTGGGGATTGAGTTGCAAATGTCGTGGCTGAATTATGTGTTGCTGGGCAAAGTGTATGAAATGCAGGGGCAGAATCATTTGGCGGCGGATTCTTATATTACCGCGTTCAATTTGCGCCCCGGTGAGGATACCTTGCATTGGATCACCAATGGCGTATTCCAGACGTCATTGACCAACGTGGTGCCTTATTTAAATAACTACCAGCACCAATAATTAACCGATACTACGCCGCCATTATTCTCCGGGAATGCTGTCGGCGTTATTTATTGGTGAAGACATGTTGCGCCATTGTGTTATTTTGCTGCGTAATATTGTTCCTTTTCTGTCGTTTGTTATTCATTATTAACCTGGGCATCATTATGTTTTTAAACGATGTTTATCTTTTCTTTAGCAAACCTTTTTATCTTGATGTGTTAATCAAAAACCTCAGGTTATCATTTGTATGATCATGAGCGTAATCTCACTTTATCTTTAGGACTTTATTCCCCCCGATGGTTAGCATCCTGACTATCAAGCCGGCTCATTAAAATCTTTTATTTATGGGTGTGGCTTATAAGAAACGTAAATCAGGAGAAACTGACCATGGCTTCACCCAAGAAAATAGGGCTTATTGCCTGCACCGGCGTCGTCGCCGGTAATATGATGGGGAGCGGGATTGCCTTATTGCCCGCCAACCTGGCGAGTCTCGGATCCATCGCCATTTGGGGGTGGGTGATCTCGATTATCGGGGCGATGTCGCTGGCCTATGTGTATGCCCGTCTCGCCACCAAAAACCCGCAGCAGGGCGGCCCTATCGCCTACGCCGGTGAAATTTCCCCGGCCTTCGGTTTCCAGACCGGCGTGCTTTATTACCATGCTAACTGGATCGGTAACCTGGCCATCGGCATTACCGCCGTTTCTTATCTCTCCACCTTCTTCCCGGCGCTGAACAACCCAATACCTGCCGGTATCGCCTGTATCGCCATCGTGTGGGTCTTCACCTTCGTCAACATGCTGGGCGGAACCTGGGTCAGCCGTTTGACTACCCTGGGCCTGGTATTGGTGTTGATCCCGGTGATCGTGACCGCCACCCTCGGCTGGCACTGGTTTGACGCCGCCACCTACCAGGCTAACTGGAATACCTCCGGCACCACCGACAGCCATGCGGTCATCAAAAGTATTCTGCTGTGCCTGTGGGCGTTCATCGGCGTGGAATCCGCAGCGGTCAGCACCGGCATGGTGAAAAACCCGAAACGTACCGTGCCGCTGGCGACCATGCTCGGCACCGGCCTGGCGGGCATCATCTACATTGCCGCTACCCAGGTGATCAGCGGCATGTTCCCGGCGTCTGAAATGGCCGCCAGCGGCGCGCCGTTCGCCATCAGCGCCTCGGCGATTATGGGCAACTGGGCGGCACCGATGGTTTCCGCGTTCACCGCCTTTGCCTGCCTGACCTCGCTCGGGTCATGGATGATGCTGGTCGGCCAGGCCGGGGTGCGCGCCGCCAACGACGGCAACTTCCCGAAAGTGTACGGCGAGCTGGATAAAAACGGCATTCCGAAAAAAGGCCTGCTGCTGGCCGGCTGCAAAATGACCGCGCTGATGGTGCTGATCACCCTGATGAGCTCCGCCGGCGGCAAGGCTTCCGACCTGTTCGGCGAGCTGACCGGCATCGCGGTGCTGCTGACCATGCTGCCTTACTTCTATTCCTGTGTAGATCTGATCCGCTTCGAAGGGGTCAACGTGCGCAACCTGCTGAGCCTGATCGCTTCGGTGTGCGGCTGCGGCTTCTGCTTCATCGCGCTGATGGGCGCCAACTCATTCGAACTGTCCGGCACCTTTATCATCAGCCTGATTATCCTGATGTTCTACGCCCGGAAAATGAATACCCGCCAGGCTGCCAACGCAGCGGCGGTCGATGAAAACACCACGGCCAAAGCGCACTGATTCGCGTCCGCTGACCGACTGAATTTACCCAGCCCCTTTCTTTCCGACCTGTCAGCCGCGACGGGAAGGGGCTTGCTTTGCCAGGAGAAATGCATATGAACGTTATCGCCATCATGAATCACATGGGTGTCTACTTCAAAGAAGAGCCTATCCGTGAACTGCATCAGGCGCTGGAAAGTCTGGATTTCCGCATCGTTTACCCTAACGATCGCGAAGACCTGCTGAAACTGATCGAGAACAACGCCCGCCTGTGCGGAGTGATCTTCGACTGGGACAAATACAACCTGGAGCTGTGCGAAGAGATCAGTCAGCTGAACGAATACATGCCGCTGTACGCATTCGCCAACACCTATTCCACGCTGGACGTCAGCCTGAACGATCTGCGCATGCAGGTGCGCTTCTTCGAGTATGCGCTTGGCGCGGCAACCGACATCGCCGCCAAGATCAAACAGAATACCGACGAATATATCGACACCATCCTGCCGCCGTTGACCAAGGCGCTGTTTAAATACGTGCGCGAAGGCAAATACACTTTCTGTACGCCGGGCCACATGGGCGGCACCGCGTTCCAGAAGAGCCCGGTGGGCAGCCTGTTCTACGATTTCTTCGGCCCGAACACCATGAAGTCGGATATTTCGATTTCGGTGTCCGAACTGGGGTCGCTGCTGGATCACTCCGGCCCGCACAAAGAGGCGGAGGAGTACATTTCCCGCGTGTTCAACGCCGAACGCAGCTACATGGTCACCAACGGCACCTCCACCGCCAACAAGATCGTCGGCATGTATTCGGCACCGGCGGGCAGCACGGTGCTGATTGACCGTAACTGCCACAAGTCGCTGACTCACCTGATGATGATGAGCGACATCACGCCGATCTACTTCCGCCCGACCCGCAACGCCTACGGCATCCTCGGCGGCATTCCGCAGAGCGAGTTCCAGCGCGCCACCATCGCCAAGCGCGTGAAGGAGACCCCGAACGCCACCTGGCCGGTGCACGCGGTGATCACCAACTCCACCTATGACGGGCTGCTGTACAACACCGACTTTATCAAGAACACCCTGGACGTGAAGTCGATCCACTTCGATTCCGCCTGGGTGCCTTACACCAACTTCCACCCGATCTATAAAGGCAAGTGCGGCATGAGCGGCGGCCGCGTGGAGGGCAAGGTGATCTACGAAACCCAGTCCACCCACAAACTGCTGGCGGCCTTCTCGCAGGCTTCGATGATTCATGTGAAGGGTGACATCAACGAAGAAACCTTCAACGAAGCCTACATGATGCACACCACCACCTCGCCGCACTACGGCATCGTGGCGTCGACCGAAACCGCCGCGGCGATGATGAAAGGCAACGCCGGCAAGCGCCTGATCCACGGCTCTATCGAGCGCGCGATCAAGTTCCGCAAAGAGATTAAACGCCTGAAAGTCGAGTCCGACGGCTGGTTCTTCGACGTCTGGCAGCCGGAGCATATCGATGAGCCGGAATGCTGGCCGCTGCGCTCCGACAGCGCCTGGCACGGTTTCAAGAACATCGACAACGAACACATGTATCTGGACCCGATCAAGGTCACCATTCTGACGCCGGGGATGAGCAAGGAAGGCGAGATGCAGCCGTTCGGTATCCCGGCCAGCATCGTGGCGAAATACCTCGACGAACGCGGCATCATCGTCGAGAAAACCGGGCCCTACAACCTGCTGTTCCTGTTCAGCATTGGCATCGACAAAACCAAGGCGCTCAGCCTGCTGCGCGCGATGACCGACTTTAAACGCTCGTTCGATCTGAACCTGCGGGTGAAAAACATGCTGCCTTCGCTGTATCAGGAAGCGCCTGATTTCTATGAAAACATGCGCATTCAGGATCTGGCGCAGAACATTCACCGCCTGGTGGAGCAACACAACCTGCCGGACCTGATGTACCGCGCGTTCGAAGTGCTGCCAACCATGGTGATGAATCCGTACCAGGCGTTCCAGAAAGAGCTGCACGGCGAAGTGGAAGAGGTCTATCTGGAAGAGATGGTCGGCAAGGTCAACGCCAATATGATCCTCCCATACCCACCGGGCGTGCCGCTGGTGATGCCGGGCGAAATGCTGACCGAAGAGAGCCGGCCGGTGCTGGAGTTCCTGCAGATGCTGTGCGAAATCGGCGCGCATTATCCGGGCTTTGAAACCGACATTCACGGCGCCTATCGTCAGGCGGACGGACGTTATCGGGTGAAAGTGCTGAAGGCGAAATAACCGCAGCCAATAAGAGGGGAGGCGCTCGCGCTTCCCCTTTGCCGTTCACCGACTGATGGGAGACCACCATGAAAACACCCTCACAGCCGCGCGCAATCTACTATGTCGTAGCGATACAAATTTGGGAATATTTCAGCTTTTACGGCATGCGTGCGTTACTGATCCTCTATCTGACCCACCAACTCGGCTATACCGACAGCCACGCCATCGATCTCTACAGCGCTTACGCTTCGTTAGTTTACGTCACTCCTATTCTGGGCGGCTGGCTCGCCGACCGCCTGCTGGGCAATCGCGTTGCGGTGATCGCCGGTGCGGCGCTGATGACCCTGGGGCATATCGTGCTCGGCCTGAGCGCGGTCTCCGCCCAGTCGCTCTATCTGGCGCTGGCCATCATCATCTGTGGCTATGGCCTGTTCAAATCCAATATCAGCTGCCTGCTGGGCGAGCTGTATCCGGCGCAGGACTCGCGCCGCGAAGGGGGCTTCTCGCTGCTGTACGCCGCCGGCAACGTCGGGTCTATTCTGGCGCCGATCGCCTGCGGGTTGGCAGCTGAGCGCTATGGCTGGCACGTCGGCTTTGCATTGGCCGGGATCGGCATGTTCGCCGGCCTGGTGATTTTCCTGCTCGGCGGGCGCCACTTCCGCCACACGCGTGGCGTGAATGTACCGCTGATGCGCGCCAGAAGCCTGGGCCTGCCGCACTGGGGTTGGCTGCTGGTGGTGCTGCTGGCGTCGCCGCTGTTCTTCATGCTGCTGTTTGAACGTGGCTGGGCCGGCTATTTGCTCGGGTTGGTGTGCGTGGCGGCGGTGGTGCTGGTGGCACGCATTATGCTGCGCGCGGACGCCGGCCAGCGCCGGGGGCTGTGGCAGATCGTTGTGCTGATGCTGCTAGGCACGCTGTTCTGGGCCTTTGCCCAGCAGGGCGGCAGCTCCATCAGCCTGTTTATCGATCATTTCGTTGACCGGCGCTGGTTCGGCTGGACGGTGCCGACCGCCTTGTTCCAGTCGGTTAACGCCTGTGCGGTGATGCTGGGCGGCGTGGCGCTGGCCTGGCTGGCGAGTGGCGATGGCGACCGCACGCTGCGCATCTGGTGCAAGTTCGCCTTCGGTCTGCTGTTGATCGGCGTCGGCTTTACGCTGATGGCGCTTAATACCCGGCTGAACGGGCCGGGATCGATGGGGCTTATGATCGCCGGTCTGGCGGTGATGGGCTTCGCCGAACTGTTTATCGATCCGGTGGCGATGGCGCAGATCACCCGGCTGAATATCCCCGGCGCCACCGGCGTGTTGACCGGTATCTATATGCTGGCGACCGGTTCGATCGCCAACTACCTGGCGGGCATCATCGCCAATCAGACCGCCGAAGACCACATCGAAGGGGCGGCGATGCAGGCGTATGGCCGCATTTTCGCCCAGATCGGCTGGGGAGCGGCCGGATGTGCGCTGGCGGTGATCGCGGTGCTGGGCGGCTGGTGGCTGCTGACGCGACGCCAGGCCCGGACGGTTAATGCTTGATTGATGGCGGTAGGCGGGGTTAACGTGCAGCTATGTAGAAGTGACAAAGCCTACCGATGGATACTGATCAATTAACGACGCAGGTGGCGGACCAGCTGGGCGCGCAGCAGCGGCTGCTGGTGGCGTTCAGCGGCGGCCTGGATTCCAGCGTGCTGCTGCATCTGCTGGCGGCGTTGCGCCGCCAACGTCCGGCGCTGCAGCTGCGTGCGCTGCACGTGCATCATGGCCTGAGCGCCTTTGCCGACCGTTGGGTTGAGCATTGCCGCAGCCGGTGTGCCGACTGGCAGATCCCGTTGACGGTGACGCATGTGCAGGTGGACGCCCGCCAGGGCGGCATCGAAGCGGCGGCGCGTGCGGCGCGCTATGCCGCCTTCAGCGCCGCCCTCACGGAGGGCGAAGCGCTGCTCACCGCGCAACACCTCGACGATCAAAGCGAAACCTTCCTGCTGGCGCTCAAGCGCGGCAGCGGGCCGGCTGGTCTGTCGGCGATGGCGGCGCGCGCGACGCTGGGCGAGCACCTGCTGTTGCGGCCGCTGTTGGGCTGTTCGCGTCAGACGCTGGAAAGCTACGCGCAGCGCCACGCCTTAACCTGGATAGATGACGACAGCAATCAGGACACGCGCTTCGATCGCAATTTCCTGCGGTTGCAGGTGTTGCCGCAGCTCAACCAGCGCTGGCCGCACTTCGCCTCGGCGGTAGCGCGCAGCGCCGGCCTGTGCGCCGAGCAGGAGCAACTGCTGGACGAACTGCTGGCGGAACCGCTGCAAAGCCTGTTGGCGGCAGATCGCTCATTGGCGATTGACGGCCTGACCGACTGTTCGCCGGTGCGGCGCTTCGCTTTGCTGCGGCGCTGGATCGCATTGTTTAACGTCACCATGCCGGCGCGTGAGCAGCTTCAGCGCCTGTGGGAAGAGGTGGCGCTCAGCCGGGAGGATGCCGAACCGCAGCTGCAGCTCGGCGCCTATCAGATTCGCCGTTTCCGCGGCCGATTGCACCTGTTGCCGCCGCTGGCGGCGCTGCGCGATGTGCATCTGCCCTGGCAGCCCGACCAGCCGCTGACGTTGCCGGACGGGCTGGGGCAGTTGATTGCCGGTGAGGGCGAGCTGGTGCTGCGCGCACCGCAGCCATCGCAACAGGTCAGCGTTCGGTTCGGCGGCGTGCAGGGTGCGGTGCGCATCGTGGGGCGCGTCCATTCGCGGCCGATAAAAAAACTGTGGCAGGAGCTGGGTATTCCTCCCTGGCAGCGTGAACGCATCCCGTTGATTTATTATGATGAGCAGTTGATCGCCGCGCTGGGCGTATTCGTCTGTGAGGCGGGGCAGGTGCCGGAAGGCGAACGCCCGTGGCGATTGCGCTGGGAAAAAAAATCATAATCGCGAGGAGCAATGATGAAGTTTATGGGGATCACGCTGTTGGCCGCCGGCCTGTTCAGCCTGCCGGCGTTGGCGGCGGGGGATGCGGCGGCCGGTCAGGCGAAAGCCGCCGCCTGTGCGGCCTGCCACGGCGCGCAGGGCAAGGTGACGGTGCCGATGTACCCGAATCTGGCCGGGCAGAACGCCATGTACCTGCAGCACGCGTTGCAGGCGTATAAGAAAGGGGAGCGCAACGGCGGCCAGGCCGAGGTGATGAAGGCCTACGTGTCGGGGCTGTCGGATGACGATATCGCCGATCTGGCGGCCTATTACGCCAGCCTGAAGCCTTAAATGACGAGGGCAGCCGTTGGGCTGCCCTGTTGGGATGGGGTTACCGCTGCTCAGTCCGACAGACTGACGACCACGGTACCGATTTCCGGATGACTGAAACTGCTGATATGGTCCAGGCGCAGGTCGCGCTGCTGGCCGTTCTGTTCGATGGTCAGATACTCAACGCGTTTCTTTTGCAGCAGGTCGATCGCCTTGGCCTCGATCACTTCTCCGTCGCGTAACTCCAGCTTCAGAATAAGTTTATGCTGACAGGCGAGTTCCAGGTTGTCGTAGTCATCGCAATTGATGGGTTGGTACTCATCATTCATCAACATAGTCGCTCACCAATAAGTTAGCGGCGGCAAAGGCCGCCTGTTCCCTAACGGAGGACGGTAGCGCATCGTTCGCTGCGACATCGTCCAATGCCTTTAACGCACAAGCCAGCGCATCAGGCACGTAGCCAAGATCTCCACTGCCAATCTCGGCGTAAGTACGGCGTACTAACTCACAGTATTGTTGCACAGTTTCCTCCCTTAAGAACCTCTGCATCATCAAGACTACTATCGCGATGAGGCGCAGGCTCTCGGAGTTTTATCCTATCCTAGACGACTATAGCACAGCTGTTATGGAGTTATCAGCACCCCGGCACGCCTTTCGCACTGCCGCGGCCTGGCCGCGCTGGCGGGGTTTGGCCCTGATCAAGTACACTGTCGCCGGATAATAACGAGGTCACCCATGGCGCTGAAAGCAACCATTTATAAAGCCGCGGTCAATATTGCTGATATGGATCGTCACTTCTACCACGACGCCACGCTGACGCTGGCGCAACACCCGTCCGAAAATGAGCAGCGCATGATGCTGCGCCTGTTGGCCTGGATCTGTCATGCCGACGAGCGGTTGGTGTTCACCAAAGGGCTGAGCGCCGACGACGAGCCGGAGATCTGGCAGCGCAACGACCACAACGGGCTGGAAATGTGGATCGAGATGGGATTACCCGACGAAAAACGCATCCGCAAGGCCTGCAACCAGTCGCCGCGCGTGGTGTTGTACGCTTACGGCGAGCGCGCTGCGCACGTGTGGTGGCAGGGAATGCAGGGTAAGGTGGCCGGCTACAAGAACCTGAGCGTGCGTTTCCTTGACGACGAGCAGTTGGCGCGCCTGACGGCATTGGCCAGCCGCACCATGACGCTGCAGGCAACGCTGCAGGAGGGAACTATTTGGCTGTCCGATGCTCAGAATAGTCTGGAAATCCAGTTTGCCGAGTGGCAGCAGGCACAGGTGTAACCGGTGCTGGAACTGTCAAGAAACGTAGCCATACCGGATAATGAACTGGAATTGACGGCGATCCGCGCACAGGGCGCGGGCGGCCAGCACGTGAACAAAACCTCAACGGCGATCCATTTGCGCTTTGACATCCGGGCATCCAGCCTGCCAGAGTATTATAAGGAAAGGCTGCTGGCGCTGAATCATCATCTCATTACCGCTGATGGCGTAGTGATTATCAAGGCGCAAGAGTATCGCAGTCAGGAATTGAATCGCGAAGCGGCGTTGGCCCGGCTGGTCGCGCTGATTCAGCAGGCGATGGTGGTGGAAAAAACGCGCAAGGCGACCAAGCCGACGAAAGGAGCGAAACTGCGTCGCCTGGAAGGCAAGACGCGTAAAGGCGCCACCAAGGCGCTGCGTGGCAAGGTTCGCACTTAGGAATACATGAACACAGTAGGAGAATAACTGTGAAGAAAATTACGATAGCCCTGTTCTTGGCGGCAGGCGCACTCTCGTTGTTGGGATGCAACAATCATTATCAGCCGAAGGAACAACCGCTGCAGGCGATGCCGCAGAGTTATCAAGGATTGTTGCCTTGCGCCGATTGCGGCGGTCTGGACACGGCGCTGTTCCTGGATGAGGACGGCACCTTTGTGCTGCAGGAAACCTACCGCGACACCAAAGACGGCGATCAGACATTTGCCGACTACGGCAAATGGGCGCGCACTGCGGATAAGCTGGTGCTGACCGACAGCACCGGTGAAAAACGCTACTTCCGCCCGGTGGGCAAGAGCCTAGAGATGCTGGATCGCAGCGGCGTGCCGATCGCCTCCAAGCTGAACTATCGCCTGGAGCCGATTGAAAAACCGTTGCCTAAAACGCCGATGGTGATGAAAGGCAGTTACACCTATATGGCGGATGCGGCAGTTTTCAAGGACTGCGCTACCGGCATCACGTTCCCGGTGGATAACAACATCGCGCTGGAGCAAGGTTACGCCAAAGCCAACAAAAATGCCGGCGAGCCGGTGTTCCTGACCTTCAATGCGCATTTCAGCGTGCAGCCATCGATGGAAGAAGGGCAGATAGAGAAGGCGGTGGTACCGGACGGCAAAATCGCGTTCGACCGCAGCAAAAACTGCAGCAGCAAGTAAGCGTTTTCGGATATAAAAAAACCCGCCTAGGCGGGTTTTTTATTTTCTGGCGTTCGTCGCTCAGCGTTTGATCTGGCCCAGCAGGAAATCAACGATTTCGCCGGTTTTGATCATTTGCTTCTCGCCGACGCGGCGGTTCTTGTACTCGATCTCTTCGTTGTCGAGGTTACGGTCACCGATAACGATAGAGTGCGGCACGCCGATCAGTTCCATATCCGCGAACATCACGCCCGGACGCTCTTTGCGGTCATCGAGGATCACGTCGATGCCATGGGAGCGCAGGGTGTTGTACAGCTCTTCGGCGAGCGCCTGCACGCGGAACGACTTGTGCATGTTCATCGGCAGAATAGCGACCTGGAACGGCGCGATAGCGTCCGGCCAGATGATGCCGCGTTCGTCGTGGTTCTGCTCGATGGCGGCGGCCACAACGCGCGTGACCCCGATGCCGTAGCAACCCATGGTCAGTACCTGGTTACGGCCATCTTCGCCTTGCACGGTCGCTTTCATCGCTTCCGAATACTTGGTGCCGAGCTGGAAGATATGGCCCACTTCGATGCCACGTTTGATCAGCAGCGTACCCTGACCGTCCGGGCTGGCGTCGCCTTCCACCACGTTACGGATATCGGCCACCTGCGGCAGCGGCAGATCGCGCTCCCAGTTGATGCCGAAGTAGTGTTTGCCGTCAACGTTGGCGCCGGCGCCAAAGTCGCTCATCGCCGCCACGCTGCGGTCAGCTACCACCGGCATCGGCAGGTTGACCGGGCCGAGTGAACCCGGGCCGGCACCGACGATGGCGCGAATTTCTTCTTCGGTGGCGAAGGTCAGCGGCGTGGCAACCAGCGCCAGCTTCTCTGCCTTGACTTCGTTCAGCTCGTGATCGCCGCGCACCAGCAGAGCGACCAGCTTGTGGCCGCTCTCTTCGGTGGCGCGTACCATCAGCGTCTTCACGGTTTTTTCCACTGGCAGCGCGAATTGCTCGACCAGCTCGGCGATGGTTTTTGCGTTCGGGGTATCTACCAGGCGCAGCGCTTCGCTGGCCGCCGCGCGCGGAGCCGCCGGCGCGACCGCTTCCGCCAGCTCGATGTTGGCGGCGAAGTCGGAACCGGTGGAGAACACGATATCGTCTTCACCGCTGTCTGCCAGCACCTGGAATTCGTGCGACGCACTGCCGCCGATCGAGCCGGTATCGGCCTGCACCGGGCGGAAATCCAGGCCCATGCGGCTGAAGATTTTGCTGTACGCTTCGTACATCGCGTCGTAAGTCTCCTGCAGAGACTCCTGCGAGGTATGGAAGGAGTAGGCATCCTTCATCAGGAACTCACGGGAACGCATCACGCCGAAACGTGGGCGCACTTCATCACGGAACTTGGTCTGGATCTGGAAGAAGTTCAGCGGCAGCTGCTTGTACGAGCTGATCTCGTTGCGGATCAGATCGGTAATCACTTCTTCATGCGTCGGGCCCAGCACGAAAGGACGGTCACCGCGGTCGACGAAGCGCAGCAGCTCGGGGCCGTATTGCTCCCAACGGCCGCTTTCCTGCCACAGGTCGGCAGGCTGAACCACCGGCATGGACACTTCGATCGCATTAGCATTGTTCATTTCTTCGCGAACGATGTTTTCAACCTTCTTCAGAACGCGCAGGCCGGTCGGCAGCCAGGTGTAAAGACCGGAGGCCAGCTTGCGGATCATCCCGGCGCGCAGCATCAGCTGGTGGCTGATCACTTCGGCGTCGGCAGGTGTCTCCTTCAGAGTGGAGAGCAGATATTGGCTAGTACGCATGGTGTTTTGGTTCCGTTAGAACTGCAAATTGCATCGGGCTGCCAGAGTGGCGGCCAAAAAGTGATTTAGTTTACCAGCGCGAGCGGGTCGCCAAAAGAGAGGCGGCGGAATTTTAACGCGGGTCGAGCGACAGCACTTCGGTGTGGCCGTCTACGACGCGCCAGCGCACGTTGAAATCCAGCAGCCAGACGGCGTAATCCCGTTCGACGTCCTCTCCTTTACGATAGGCGGGACGGGGGTCCTGTGCCAGCACCTGGCTGATAAAACGCCTTAATTGCGGGTAGCGCGCCTGATGTTGCTGCAGCTGCTGTTCCGCCTGCGGCGCGAAACGCACCGGCATATCGCCGGCGGGCGCGGCCTGGGCAAAGCCGGCGCGGGCCTGCGGTTGGCTCTCGGCGAACGGCAGATAAGGCTTGATGTCCACCACCGGGGTACCGTCGACCAGATCGAGGCTGCCCAGTTCCAGCGCCACTTCCCCGTTTTTCACCCGTACGCCTTTGAGCTCAATGAGCGACATGCCGAGCGGGTTGGGGCGGAAGGTGGAGCGGGTGGCGAACACGCCCATGCGGGCATTGCCGCCTAAACGCGGTGGGCGTACCGTCGGGCGCCAGCCGCCTTCCATGGTTTGATGGAAAATGAACATCACCCACAGATGGCTGAAATCGCTGAGACCGCGAACCGCTTCCGCCTGGTTGTAGGGCGGTAGCAACAGCAGTTCGCCGCCACCGTCTTCGACCAGCCCCGGTTGGCGGGGCACGGCGAATTTCTCTTTATACGGCGAGCGGATCACGCCGATCTGCTCGAAAACGAATTCGGTCATTTGGACGAGACGTTAAGCGCCGAGCCCTGGCAGACGGCCTGCTGATAACAACCGGCGACGCCGCTGACAATCTGGCAGTCGTGCAGCAGCACGGCGTTGGCCTTCATGTAAGACGCGCGGATTTGCATGCGTTTACGGGCGGTAGCCAGATTCGGTGGGGAGTCTTGTACGGTGGTTTGGCACGATTCGCCGGACACTTCACCCAGATCGCGGAACGGTTTACCCACGAGTTCTTCTGCACTTTTATACAGTTTTACCGGAGCGGGGCGGGCGGCCGGCGTGGTCTTGGCCGGGGCGGTCGTGGTCGGCTTGCTGGTGCTGTTTGTTGAGGATGGCGCGATACGTTGCGATGAACATCCGGCCAGCGCGAGCGCTAACAAACAGAGAGGTAAAACACGCATTGAGATTCCTCTGCCTTAATGAAAGTGGCGCTATTGAAGCAATCTATGGCGGAAATAACAAGACGGGCCTTGGCCCGTCTTGCAATTATAGGAATAAAATTGGTGAATAAGCGCTTACCAGCCTTTCACCGCACCGCCGTTGAAGATTTTGTTGGCGGCGGCGTCAACTTCGTCAGACTGATAGGCCTGCACGAATTTCTTCACGTTTTCCGCATCTTTGTTATCTTCGCGCGCAACCAGCAGGTTGACGTAAGGCGAGTCTTTATCTTCCACGAACAGACCGTCTTTCGCCGGCGTAAGGCCGATCTGGCTGGCGTAGGTGGTATTGATCACCGCCAGCGCGATCTGCTGATCGTCCAGAGAACGTGGCAGCTGAGGCGCTTCCAGCTCAACCAGCTTCAGGTTTTTCGGGTTCTCGGTCACGTCCAGCACGGTCGGCAGCAGGCCAACGCCGTCTTTCAGCTTGATCAGGCCGACTTTCTGCAGCAGCAGCAGCGAGCGGCCCAGGTTGGTCGGATCGTTCGGCAGTGCGATCTGAGAACCCTCTTTCAGTTCGTCCAGCGATTTGATTTTCTTGGAGTAACCGGCGATCGGGTAAACAAAGGTGCTGCCGACCGGCACCAGCTTGTAGCCGCGATCTTTGATCTGCTGATCCAGATAAGGCTTGTGCTGGAAGGCGTTCAGGTCGATATCGCCTTTGCTCAGCGCTTCGTTTGGCAGCACGTAATCGTTGAAGGTGACCAGCTCGACGTCCAGACCGTATTTCTCTTTCGCCACTTTCTGCGCCACTTCAGCCACTTGCTGCTCTGCGCCGACGATCACGCCGACCTTGATGTGGTTTGGATTCTTTTCATCCTGGCCACAGCCCGCCAGAGCCAGAGTGCCGATCAGTGCGCCAATTGTCGCGATGGATTTAAATGTTAACGACATATCCCTTCCTCATTAGACTCGCATTAATATGCTGTGAAACTATTTATGGGTAACGGCTTTGACGATGCGATCGCCGCAGAATTGGATCAGATAAACCAAAACTACCAGTAATACTAATACGGTATTCATAACTGTGGCGTTATAACCGATATAACCGTATTGGTAACCGATTTGGCCCAGACCGCCGGCACCGACCGCGCCGCCCATGGCGGAGTAACCCACCAGGGTGATTAGGGTGATGGTCGCGGCGTTGACCAGGCCAGGCAGGGCTTCCGGCAGCAACACTTTCTTGATGATCTGCATCGGCGTGGCGCCCATGGCGCGCGCCGCTTCCACCAGACCGGACGGGATCTCCAGCAGGGCGTTTTCCACCATGCGCGCGATGAACGGCGCGGCGCCCACGGTCAACGGCACGATGGCCGCCTGAAGACCGATCGAGGTACCGACGATCATGCGGGTAAACGGAATCATCCAAACCAGCAGGATAATGAACGGGATGGAACGGAAGATGTTCACCAGCCCGGACAGGATCTTATACAGCGAATTGTTGGCGATGATCTGCCCAGGGCGGGTCACATACAGCAGCACGCCTACCGGCAGGCCGAGCACGAAACCGAAGAAGCCGGAGACAAAGGTCATCATGACGGTTTCCCACACGCCACGCGCCATCAACCACATCATTGCCTCAGACATAACCCAGAACCTCTACTTTTACCTGATTTTCTTGCAGGAACTTAATCGTCGCCAGCGCGTCTTCGTCGCTGCCGTGCAGCTCCGCCAGCATCACGCCGAATTTCACGCCGCCGGCATAATCCATCTGGGCGCTGATAATGTTGTTGTTCACGTTGAAGCGGCGAGCGGCTTCAGACAGCAGCGGCGCATCGACCGACTGGCCGGTGAATTCCAGGCGCAGCAGCGGCTGACGGTCGCCCTGGCGCTCCGGCGACAGGCGCGCGGCGTAGTCGTCCGGAATATCCAGATGCAGCGTGGACTGAATGAACTGTTGGGCCAGCGGGGTTTTCGGGTGTGAGAACACTTCGCTGACGCTGTCTTTTTCGATCAGTTGCCCCTGGCTGATGACCGCGACCTGGTCGCAGATGCGTTTCACCACGTCCATTTCATGGGTGATGAGCAGAATGGTCAGGCCCAGACGGCGGTTGATGTCTTTCAGCAGTTCCAGGATGGAACGGGTGGTGGCCGGATCCAGCGCGCTGGTGGCTTCGTCGCACAGCAGCACTTTGGGGTTACTGGCCAGCGCGCGCGCGATCGCCACGCGCTGTTTCTGGCCGCCGGACAGGTTGGCCGGGTAGGCGTCGTGCTTGTCCGCCAGGCCGACCAGCTCCAGCAGTTCGGTAACGCGCTTTTTGATCTCGGCGCGCGGCGTATTATCCAGTTCCAGCGGCAGCGCCACGTTGCCGAACACCGTGCGGGACGAAAGCAGGTTGAAGTGCTGGAAGATCATGCCGATTTGGCGGCGCGCGCGCGTCAGTTCGCTTTCCGAAAGCGAGGTCAGATCCTGACCATCGACCAGCACCTGGCCGGACGTAGGGCGCTCAAGCATGTTGGCGCAGCGAATCAGCGTGCTTTTACCGGCGCCGGAGGAACCGATGACGCCATAGATTTGCCCTGCAGGGACGTGAAGGGTCACGTCAGAGAGCGCGGTAATGGTGCGCGAACCCTGCTGGAACACTTTAGTGATGTTAGAAAGTTTAATCATATTCTTCTTATTTTAGCGTGGTTGCCCGTGGCTAGATAAAAGTAAACCTCGGCGTGGAACCAAGGTATGGATCAGATGTTAAGGCGTCTAGACGTCTAAGTCAACGGCCAGCGACGTTCTCCGGCGTTCTCAGTGCGGGGTAAAACATGCGATACTGTCAGCGTATTCAGCCCCTCAGGAGCAAAGCGGTGACACAAAGCGTTCCAGCAATTTTTCTCGATCGTGACGGTACGATTAATGTTGACCATGGTTATGTCCATGAAATCGACAATTTCCACTTTATTGACGGCGTGATTGACGCCTGTCGCGAACTTAAAAAGATGGGCTTCGCGTTGGTGATGGTGACCAACCAGTCCGGCATTGCGCGCGGCAAGTTCAGCGAAGACCAGTTTATGTACCTGACCGAGTGGATGGACTGGTCGCTGGCCGATCGCGATGTCGACTTCGACGGCATCTATTTCTGCCCGCATCATCCGGAGGCGGCAGTAGAGGAGTATCGTCAGGTGTGCGACTGCCGTAAACCGCAGCCGGGCATGCTGTTGCAAGCGCAGCAGGAATTGAACATCGATATGGCCGCTTCTTATATGGTGGGGGATAAACCGGAAGACATGCAGGCGGCGATCGCGGCCGGCGTCGGCACCAAGGTGCTGGTGCGTACCGGCAAGCCGGTGACGGAGCAGGGCGAAAAGCTGGCCGATTGGGTGCTAAATAGCCTGGCGGACCTGCCTGCAGCCATCAAAAAGCGGGTTTAATAGGCGTTACGAATGAATAGTGAGCGGTCAGATAAAAAATGCATATTAACGCTTGTCATTCTGAACCGGCTCCCTATAATGCGCCTCCATCGACACGGAACATGTGAACAACTTCACAGAGTATCCGGGGGGTCGCAGAGAAAAATCCTGAAAATTAGGGTTGACTCTGAAAGAGGAAAGCGTAATATACGCCACCTCGAGTTAGCAAGCGAAAGCGCCTAACTCACTGCTCTTTAACAATTTATCAGACAATCTGTGTGGGCACTCCACAAGACGATATCCAGCATCTTCGGATGCAAAAAAATATCAAGTCTTGAAGAGTGACTAACTGAAGTAAAATTCATGCAGTAAATCTTTGAGCATCGCTTCTCGAGTGGAAGCAAATCAAGCTTTTAATTGAAGAGTTTGATCATGGCTCAGATTGAACGCTGGCGGCAGGCTTAACACATGCAAGTCGAGCGGTAGCACAGGGGAGCTTGCTCCCTGGGTGACGAGCGGCGGACGGGTGAGTAATGTCTGGGAAACTGCCTGATGGAGGGGGATAACTACTGGAAACGGTAGCTAATACCGCATAACGTCGCAAGACCAAAGAGGGGGACCTTCGGGCCTCTTGCCATCAGATGTGCCCAGATGGGATTAGCTAGTAGGTGGGGTAATGGCTCACCTAGGCGACGATCCCTAGCTGGTCTGAGAGGATGACCAGCCACACTGGAACTGAGACACGGTCCAGACTCCTACGGGAGGCAGCAGTGGGGAATATTGCACAATGGGCGCAAGCCTGATGCAGCCATGCCGCGTGTGTGAAGAAGGCCTTCGGGTTGTAAAGCACTTTCAGCGAGGAGGAAGGTGGTGAGCTTAATACGCTCATCAATTGACGTTACTCGCAGAAGAAGCACCGGCTAACTCCGTGCCAGCAGCCGCGGTAATACGGAGGGTGCAAGCGTTAATCGGAATTACTGGGCGTAAAGCGCACGCAGGCGGTTTGTTAAGTCAGATGTGAAATCCCCGGGCTCAACCTGGGAACTGCATTTGAAACTGGCAAGCTAGAGTCTCGTAGAGGGGGGTAGAATTCCAGGTGTAGCGGTGAAATGCGTAGAGATCTGGAGGAATACCGGTGGCGAAGGCGGCCCCCTGGACGAAGACTGACGCTCAGGTGCGAAAGCGTGGGGAGCAAACAGGATTAGATACCCTGGTAGTCCACGCTGTAAACGATGTCGATTTGGAGGTTGTGCCCTTGAGGCGTGGCTTCCGGAGCTAACGCGTTAAATCGACCGCCTGGGGAGTACGGCCGCAAGGTTAAAACTCAAATGAATTGACGGGGGCCCGCACAAGCGGTGGAGCATGTGGTTTAATTCGATGCAACGCGAAGAACCTTACCTACTCTTGACATCCAGAGAACTTAGCAGAGATGCTTTGGTGCCTTCGGGAACTCTGAGACAGGTGCTGCATGGCTGTCGTCAGCTCGTGTTGTGAAATGTTGGGTTAAGTCCCGCAACGAGCGCAACCCTTATCCTTTGTTGCCAGCGGTTCGGCCGGGAACTCAAAGGAGACTGCCAGTGATAAACTGGAGGAAGGTGGGGATGACGTCAAGTCATCATGGCCCTTACGAGTAGGGCTACACACGTGCTACAATGGCATATACAAAGAGAAGCGACCTCGCGAGAGCAAGCGGACCTCATAAAGTATGTCGTAGTCCGGATTGGAGTCTGCAACTCGACTCCATGAAGTCGGAATCGCTAGTAATCGTAGATCAGAATGCTACGGTGAATACGTTCCCGGGCCTTGTACACACCGCCCGTCACACCATGGGAGTGGGTTGCAAAAGAAGTAGGTAGCTTAACCTTCGGGAGGGCGCTTACCACTTTGTGATTCATGACTGGGGTGAAGTCGTAACAAGGTAACCGTAGGGGAACCTGCGGTTGGATCACCTCCTTACCTAAAGATATTAGTTCGAGTGGCGTGCTCACACAGATTGTCTGATAGAAAGTAACGAGCAGAAATACCTTTATAGGCTTGTAGCTCAGGTGGTTAGAGCGCACCCCTGATAAGGGTGAGGTCGGTGGTTCAAGTCCACTCAGGCCTACCACTTCTTCGAAGTGGAAAAGGTACTGCACGTGACTGTATGGGGCTATAGCTCAGCTGGGAGAGCGCCTGCCTTGCACGCAGGAGGTCAGCGGTTCGATCCCGCTTAGCTCCACCATATAGTCCGGTATTTCAATACTTCAGAGTATATTGGCGACAGTATGCTGCGAAGTATTTTGCTCTTTAACAATCTGGAACAAGCTGAAAATTGAAACATGACGGCTGAAATTTATCCCTCCGTAGATGTACTGGGATGAAGAGTAACCTGTCATAGAGTCTCTCAAATGTTTGCAGCGCGAACGATGGAAACATCTTCGGGTTGTGAGGTTAAGTGACTAAGCGTACACGGTGGATGCCTAGGCAGTCAGAGGCGATGAAGGGCGTGCTAATCTGCGAAAAGCGTCGGTAAGGTGATATGAACCGTTATAACCGGCGATACCCGAATGGGGAAACCCAGTGTGTTTCGACACACTATCATGTCATGAATACATAGTGGCATGAGGCGAACCGGGGGAACTGAAACATCTAAGTACCCCGAGGAAAAGAAATCAACCGAGATTCCCCCAGTAGCGGCGAGCGAACGGGGAGGAGCCCAGAACCTGAATCGGCTTGTGTGTTAGTGGAAGCGTCTGGAAAGTCGCGCAGCAAAGGGTGATAGCCCCGTACACTAAAATGCACAGGTCGTGAGTTCGATGAGTAGGGCGGGACACGTGACATCCTGTCTGAATATGGGGGGACCATCCTCCAAGGCTAAATACTCCTGACTGACCGATAGTGAACCAGTACCGTGAGGGAAAGGCGAAAAGAACCCCGGCGAGGGGAGTGAAATAGAACCTGAAACCGTGTACGTACAAGCAGTGGGAGCACCTTCGTGGTGTGACTGCGTACCTTTTGTATAATGGGTCAGCGACTTATATTTTGTAGCAAGGTTAACCGTATAGGGGAGCCGTAGGGAAACCGAGTCTTAACTGGGCGAATAGTTGCAAGGTATAGACCCGAAACCCGGTGATCTAGCCATGGGCAGGTTGAAGGTTGGGTAACACTAACTGGAGGACCGAACCGACTAATGTTGAAAAATTAGCGGATGACTTGTGGCTGGGGGTGAAAGGCCAATCAAACCGGGAGATAGCTGGTTCTCCCCGAAAGCTATTTAGGTAGCGCCTCGTGAACTCATCTTCGGGGGTAGAGCACTGTTTCGGCTAGGGGGCCATCCCGGCTTACCAAACCGATGCAAACTCCGAATACCGAAGAATGTTATCACGGGAGACACACGGCGGGTGCTAACGTCCGTCGTGAAGAGGGAAACAACCCAGACCGCCAGCTAAGGTCCCAAAGTCATGGTTAAGTGGGAAACGATGTGGGAAGGCATAGACAGCCAGGATGTTGGCTTAGAAGCAGCCATCATTTAAAGAAAGCGTAATAGCTCACTGGTCGAGTCGGCCTGCGCGGAAGATGTAACGGGGCTAAACCATGCACCGAAGCTGCGGCAGCGACGCTTAGGCGTTGTTGGGTAGGGGAGCGTTCTGTAAGCCGTTGAAGGTGGCCTGTGAGGGTTGCTGGAGGTATCAGAAGTGCGAATGCTGACATAAGTAACGATAAAGCGGGTGAAAAGCCCGCTCGCCGGAAGACCAAGGGTTCCTGTCCAACGTTAATCGGGGCAGGGTGAGTCGACCCCTAAGGCGAGGCTGAAAAGCGTAGTCGATGGGAAACAGGTTAATATTCCTGTACTTGGTGTTACTGCGAAGGGGGGACGGAGAAGGCTAGGCTAGCCGGGCGACGGTTGTCCCGGTTTAAGCGTGTAGGGGGTGTGACCTGGTAAATCCGGTTGCATACTAACCCTGAGGCGTGATGACGATGCACTACGGTGCAGAAGTAGTTGATGCCCTGCTTCCAGGAAAATCCTCTAAGCATCAGGTAACATTAAATCGTACCCCAAACCGACACAGGTGGTCAGGTAGAGAATACCAAGGCGCTTGAGAGAACTCGGGTGAAGGAACTAGGCAAAATGGTGCCGTAACTTCGGGAGAAGGCACGCTGGCATGTAGGTGAAGTCCCTCGCGGATGGAGCTGAAGCCAGTCGAAGATACCAGCTGGCTGCAACTGTTTAATAAAAACACAGCACTGTGCAAACACGAAAGTGGACGTATACGGTGTGACGCCTGCCCGGTGCTGGAAGGTTAATTGATGGGGTCAGCCGCAAGGCGAAGCTCTTGATCGAAGCCCCAGTAAACGGCGGCCGTAACTATAACGGTC
Organism: Serratia sp. NGAS9; assembly: GCF_009905295.1. Taxonomy (NCBI): domain Bacteria; kingdom Pseudomonadati; phylum Pseudomonadota; class Gammaproteobacteria; order Enterobacterales; family Yersiniaceae; genus Serratia; species Serratia sp. NGAS9. The sequence goes on along the minus strand of NZ_CP047605.1, from coordinate 4,046,836 downwards.
CTAAGGTAGCGAAATTCCTTGTCGGGTAAGTTCCGACCTGCACGAATGGCGTAATGATGGCCAGGCTGTCTCCACCCGAGACTCAGTGAAATTGAACTCGCTGTGAAGATGCAGTGTACCCGCGGCAAGACGGAAAGACCCCGTGAACCTTTACTATAGCTTGACACTGAACATTGAGCCTTGATGTGTAGGATAGGTGGGAGGCTTTGAAGCGTGGACGCCAGTCTGCGTGGAGCCATCCTTGAAATACCACCCTTTAATGTTTGATGTTCTAACTCGGCCCCATAATCTGGGGTGAGGACAGTGTCTGGTGGGTAGTTTGACTGGGGCGGTCTCCTCCCAAAGAGTAACGGAGGAGCACGAAGGTTAGCTAATCACGGTCGGACATCGTGAGGTTAGTGCAAAGGCATAAGCTAGCTTGACTGCGAGAGTGACGGCTCGAGCAGGTACGAAAGTAGGTCTTAGTGATCCGGTGGTTCTGAATGGAAGGGCCATCGCTCAACGGATAAAAGGTACTCCGGGGATAACAGGCTGATACCGCCCAAGAGTTCATATCGACGGCGGTGTTTGGCACCTCGATGTCGGCTCATCACATCCTGGGGCTGAAGTAGGTCCCAAGGGTATGGCTGTTCGCCATTTAAAGTGGTACGCGAGCTGGGTTTAGAACGTCGTGAGACAGTTCGGTCCCTATCTGCCGTGGGCGTTGGAAGATTGAGAGGGGTTGCTCCTAGTACGAGAGGACCGGAGTGAACGCACCACTGGTGTTCGGGTTGTCATGCCAATGGCATTGCCCGGTAGCTAAGTGCGGAAAAGATAAGCGCTGAAAGCATCTAAGCGCGAAACTTGCCTCAAGATGAGTCTTCCCTGGGCCTTTAAGGCCCCTGAAGGAACGTTTAAGACTAAGACGTTGATAGGCTGGGTGTGTAAGTGCAGCGATGCATTGAGCTAACCAGTACTAATGATCCGTGAGGCTTAACCTTACAACACCGAAGGTGTTTTTAGAGAGATTTTCAGCGAAGTTCCGAGATTGGTTCTGATGGCTTCACGGAAGTGAGGCGGTTGGAATGAAACAGAATTTGCCTGGCGGCAATAGCGCGGTGGTCCCACCTGACCCCATGCCGAACTCAGAAGTGAAACGCCGTAGCGCCGATGGTAGTGTGGGGTCTCCCCATGCGAGAGTAGGACACTGCCAGGCATCAAATAAAGCCGAAAGCCCTGAACTGACGTTCAGGGCTTTTTGCTATGCGTAAAATGGAAAATCCCCGTTGTAATCCGCTTCAGCTTTCATCGTACTGTTTAATATTCATCACAAAACCAACGCATTGTTTCTCTGAATATCAGATATTCTTCGTCCGCTATTAAGTTTGGCTGTTAACTTATAAATAACAATAAAGTAACACCTGGCGGCAGGACGCCGAATTTCATCATTGCTATGGCTCGGAGAAAACATCATGACAGAAACAACCTCGGCTCTTGGGGATGAGCACGGCACCGAACAGGGAGCGCTGGATAACAAGAAACGCATTTTCGCTATCGTCGGGGCTTCGTCAGGCAATCTGGTGGAGTGGTTTGATTTTTACGTCTACTCCTTCTGCTCAATCTACTTTGCTGCCTCATTTTTTCCGGCGGGCAACAGTACGACACAGCTGCTGCAAACCGCCGGGGTATTCGCCGCCGGCTTCTTCATGCGACCTATCGGCGGTTGGTTATTCGGCTACATCGCTGACAAGCATGGCCGGAAAAACTCGATGCTGATTTCGGTCTGCATGATGTGCGCCGGATCGCTGGTGATCGCCTGCCTGCCGACTTATGAATCAATCGGCAGCTGGGCGCCGGCGCTGCTGCTGATTGCCCGCCTGTTCCAGGGGTTGTCGGTAGGGGGGGAGTATGGCACCAGCGCCACCTACATGAGCGAGGTGGCAATCAAGGGGCGGCGTGGCTTCTACGCCTCGTTCCAGTACGTGACGCTGATCGGCGGGCAACTGTTGGCGCTGCTGGTTTTGGTGATCCTGCAGCAAATATTGTCCGGCGAAGAGCTGAAAGCCTGGGGATGGCGTATTCCGTTTGCCTTGGGGGCGGTGTTGGCGGTGGTGGCGCTGTACCTGCGCCGCTCGCTGAATGAAACCTCCGATGCGAAGACGCGTAACCACAAAGATGCCGGTTCGCTGACGGGGCTGTGGAAGAACCGCAAGGCGTTCCTGATGGTGCTGGGCTTTACCGCCGCCGGTTCGCTGACCTTCTACACCTTCACCACCTACATGCAAAAATACCTGGTGAACACCGCTGGTATGGACGCCAAGCTGGCCAGCGCCATCATGACCGTGGCGCTGTTCGTCTTTATGCTGCTGCAGCCGGCGGTAGGCGCGTTTTCGGACAAAATCGGCCGTCGCAGCTCGATGCTGATCTTCTCAGCCTTCGCCACGGTGTTGACGGTGCCGATCCTGTTTGCCTTGAAAGAGGTGACCAACCCCTTTATGGCGTTCGGTCTGATCGTGTTGGCGCTGTTCGTTGTCAGCTTTTACACCGCGATCAGCGGGTTGCTTAAAGCCGAGATGTTCCCGCCGGAGGTACGCGCGTTAGGGGTAGGCTTGTCTTATGCGGTGGCGAATGCCCTGTTCGGTGGTTCGGCGGAATATGTCGCGTTGTCGCTTAAATCGTTTGGCGTGGAGAACGCTTTCTTCTGGTATGTCTCCGGCATGTGCCTGCTGGCGCTGCTGGTCTCGCTCCGGTTGCATCGCAAAGGCAAGGAGATACAGCTGTAATAAAAACCCCGGCCTTGGCCGGGGTCAGCATACCGCTTACAGGATACGGCTAATCAGCCGATCGATGCGGATACGGCGCAGACGCCGAATCAGCTTACGCACCTTGATCGGGTACTGCTGAATGCTTTGCAGCTCCTGATAATGGCCGACCACGGTGGTGTGAGTGCGGATGCATTCCAGCTCTTTTTGCCGCTGCTCGCGCATTTCCTGCTTGGGATCGTGGATCAGAATGGCGTTTTCCAGATCCAGCCGCCAGGCGCGCGGGTTGAGGTTATTGCCGGTAATCAGCTGCCACTCTTCGTCTACCCACATGCCTTTCAGGTGATAGCTGTTATCGCCATCCTTCCACAGACGCACGATCAGCTGCCCGGTGTCGATATAACGCTGCAAGCGGCTCAGAAAGCGGCGCAGGTTGATCTCGTACAGGTAGGGCAGCGCGCCGATGATTTTGAACGGCTGGTCCTCCGGAATATAGAAGTCGTTGGCGGTCTTGTCGCCGACGATGATCTCCACCTGTTTGCCCTGGCGCAGCAGATAAATGATGTTGCGCACCAGCAGCGCCGGCAGGTTGAAATAGGGAGTACACAGCGTCAGTTTCTGGTCGGCGCACGACATCAGGTGATGAATGGTTTTATTCAGCACGCTTTGCTTGCCAAGCCCAACCAGCGGCGTCACCGCCAGCTCATCGTTGCCGGCCTTGCCGCGGAAGTGGTAACCCGCGCGGCGCAGGGCGAAACGGAACAGACGGGTCTCGTTTTTGATCTCCGGGCTTTTCGGCCGATCGCTGCGATCGAGGCGTTGTACGGCGCCCGCGGTGAGCAGATGCTGCTTGATGTAATCGATCAGGGTATCGGCCAACACCTCATTGGTGATCAGCTGGTAGCGATCGTAACGGTATTTCTCATGCTGATGCAGATAAACGTCGTTGATGCTGGCGCCGCTGTAGATCACGGTATCGTCGACCACAAAGCCCTTCAGGTGCAGAACGCCCAACGCTTCGCGGGTATTGACCGGCACGCCGTAGATCGGCACCGACTGTTCCGGATGTTGGCTGGCCATGGCGCAGTACCAGTCGGCGTTGGTATTGGCGGCGGCGGCGCCGATTCGCCCGCGCTGTGCGCGGTGCCAGTCGACCAGTACGCAGATTTCCAGCTCGGGCCGACGCTGCTTGGCTTGATACAGCGCGTTGAGGATCTCGCGCCCGGCGTCGTCATGCTCCAGATACAGGGCCACCAGATAGATGCGTTGGGTGGCGTTGGCGATGGCGCTCAGCAGCGTGGTGCGAAAATCGGACGGCGCGTACAACGTACGAACATCAGCAACCGTCTGGGGGAGTTTGGGCAGTTGTGCAAGGTGTTGTTGATGTTTGCTACGTTTAAATTTTGACAACATCACAGTGCGTTTCTTCTCTCATGATTGATGGCCGGAACGCCACAGGCATAAAAACAATAAACCGAATAATCGGGCGATAATACCATTAGTTGCCCCGATTGTGCGTATGTTTTGGCGTTAAGTGGTGGATTCGTAGCGCATTGCGACGCAGGTCACTGCGCGTCGGCGGCCTGCAGCGGCAGCGTCAGATTGACGATGCCGTCCTCAAGCTGCACCTCGATGCCAAAGCCCAGTCGCTGCGCCAGCGCGATCATGCCGCGGTTATTCGGCATGGTGATGCCGCTCAGGCGGGTCAGGCCATGCGCGCGCGCGTAGGCGATCATTTTCTCCAGTAGCTGACGGCCTAGGCCCACGCCTTTGAGATCGGAACGCACCAGTACGGCGAACTCGGCGTCGGTGTTGTCCGGATCGGACAGCGCGCGGGTCACACCGATGATCTCGTCTGCGCGCACCGCCACAAAGGCCATTTCTCGATCGTAGTCGATCTGCGTCATGTTGGCCAAATCGTCATGGGTAAACTCGTTGATCTCGCTGAAGTAGCGATAATAGAGGTCTTCCTTGGTCACCCGGTCGATGAAATGTTTCAGCGCCGGTTCGTCTTCCGGCAGGATCGGGCGGAACAGGCACTGGCTGCCGTCTTTCAACGCGATGGTCTCTTCCAGCTCATGCGGATAAGGGCGGATCGCCAGCCGCGCCTGCGGATCGCCGCTGAACGGCGCGAGCTGCATCGAAACGTCCAGCAGGGTGAATTCGCTGCCGGAGGCCAACACCGGGTGAATATCCAGCCGGGCGATCTCCGGGCAGTCGAGGATCAGGTTGGAGACCTGCACCAGCAAGCGGCTTAGTCCAGGGATATCTAAAGGCCGCAGCGCGCTGCGCCCGCGGATCTTGCCGCCTTTCACCGCCTGCAGCACCAGATAACGCGCCAGCGCCATGTTCAGCGGCGGCAGCGCGACCGCCACCTGATTTTCCTGGCGCCACTCTACGCCGCCTTCTCCCAGCATGATCAACGGGCCGAAAATGGCATCCTGCTCCACCGCGATGCGCAGCTCCTGGGCGCCGGCGCGGTTGGCCATGCTCTGCACCAACAGGCCATGGATGCGCGCCTGGGGGTAGGTACGCTTCACACGGTCGAGGATCGCCTCCGCCGCGCGCTGCACTTCGGTCGCGGTGCGCAGGTAGAGCATCACGCCCTGAACTTCCGATTTGTGCGGAATATCCGGCGAACGCAGCTTCAGCGCCACCGGGTAGCCGATCTGCTCGGCGATGTGCACCGCTTCGGCGCTGTCTTCGGCGATCCAGGTCGGCAGGGTGCTCAGGTCATAAGCCTGCAGAATGGATTGCACCTCGTGGGTATCCAACTGGGTGGCGCCTTCGGCCAGCGCCTGATGGATCAGGCGGTGAGCGTCGGCGGTATTGGCGGTCAGGCCGACCGGCAGCGCCGGGGTCTCTTTCAGCTGCTTTTGGTTGCGGCGGTATTCCACCATATGCATAAAGGCGGTGACCGCGCCTTCCGGCGTGCGGTAGGTGGGAATGGCGGCCTCGGTAAACTGCCGGCGCGCCTCTTGAGAAGAGTATTCGCCGCACCAGTTGGTCAGCAAGGTGATGCGCTTGCCGCGCGTATGGCGATGCAGCGCGTCAATCAGCCGCTGCGCCGTGGCGGTGCCCGGCGCCGCCGCACTCGGCGCATGGATCAGAAGCAGCGCGTCATAGTCGTGGCTGTCGAGCAGCGCTTCGAGAGCCGCCAGGTAGCGCTGCGGCGTGGCGTCATCGCGCAGATCGAGCGGGTTGCCGGCGCGAATGAAATCCGGCAGCGCATCGCTCAGCTTCGCCAGGCTTTCCTCGCTCAGCGTCGCCAGCTTGCCGTTGCGGCCGAGCAGTTCGTCCAGCGCCATCGCCGCCGGCGCCGCGCCGTTGCTGACGATCATCAACCGTTCCCCCCGCAGCGGATGCATATGGCTGAGGGTTTCCACCGCGGAGAACAGCTCGTGAGTATCCTGCACGCGCAGCAGGCCGGCGCGCTGGATGGCGGCGTCATAAGCGGCGTCCAGCCCCAGCTGGCTGTTGAGCAGTAATTGCGCCTGTTGGCTGCGGCCGCTTTTGATCACCAGAATGGGCTTGTTGCGTGAGGCGCTGCGCGAGGCGGAGAGAAAGCGTCGTGCGTCGCTGATGTTTTCCAGATACAGCAGGATGGCGCTGGTCTTGCTGTCGCGCGCCAAAAAGTCTAGCAGGTCGTCGACGTCGATGTCCAGGCTGTCGCCCAGCGCGATGAAGTAGGAGAAGCCGACTTCGCGCTGCTGCGCCCAGTCGAGAATGGTGTTGGCCACGGCGGCGGACTGCGAGATAAACGCCAGCTTGCCCTTTTGGATCGGCACCGGCGAGAAGCTGGCGTTGATGCCCTGCCACGGCGCCAGCAGCCCCAGGCTGTTGGGGCCCAACAGCCGCATGGCGTGGCGCTGCGCGCAGGCCTTCAGCTCGGCGAACTGTTCCGGTGGCGAAGAGAGCACGATGGCGGTTTTGCAGCCGCGTTGGCCCAGCGCGTCGATCAGCGCCAGATTACGCTTGGCGTGGGTGCAGATGATCGCCAGATCCGGCGTCAGCGGCAGGCTGGCGACGTCGGGATAGGCCATGACGCCGCATACCGCCTTGTAGCGCGGCGTCACCGGCAAGATGGGCCCGCCGAAACCGCCGGCCAGCAGGTTGCTCATCATCAGGTTGCCGGCACGGCCCGGCTGCTGCGAAGCGCCCAGCACGGCGATCGATTTGGGACGTAGTAGCGCTTCTAACCCTCGCTGGCTCATGCACGGCTCCTTTTGGCAACGTTACGCCTGATTTTAGGCGCTTTATGGCTACATTGCTGTGACCGGTGCCTCCGGCCGGGTCGGTTTTCCCGCCAGATACTGTTGACGGAAATAGCGGAAATGCTGATTCAATCCGTCGGCGGCCGGCAGATCGCCCGCCTGTTGCAACAGGGCGGCGGCCACTTCCGCCGTACAGTGCTGCTCGGCGCGGCTGGCTTCGCGCAGCTGATAGTCGGATGCGGCATCGACGTTGAGTGAAAACACCGGGAATTGATTGAGATACGGGCTTTTACGGAACATTTTGCGCGCTTCTGCCCAGGTGCCGTCCAGCATGATGAACAGCGGCGGTTTACCGCCGACGGGCAGCTCATTGAACACCGGCCGTTCGGCGTCGGCGTAGGACGCGGGGAACACCACATAAGGCTGCCGCGTCGGATCGTTGATGGCTGCCAGCAGGGCGGGATCGACCTCGGTACGCGACCAGAGGAACGCCTGGGTGTCCGGCAGGATATCGGCGATCAGGCGCCCGGTGTTGCTGGGCTTGAGCGGCTCGGCGCCGAACATGATCAGGCAGAAGCGGCTGCCGGCCTGCTGCGGGCGAATGGTGTCACACAGGCAGTTTTTATGCGGCAGCAGGCAACCCTGACAACGCGCCACCCGGCAACCGCGCGCCAAAAAAGGGCGGGTGGCGCGGTCTAAACGGAATTGGCGCAGGCGAAGTACGGCGTTGTCGGTCATAACGATCCTGGGGGAAAAACCGCTATTGTAACGCAGAAAAAAGCCCGCCGGGAGGGGCGGGCTCGATCGGGGCGCGTTCGCGCGCGATGGCGGGATACGGCCTATACTTGCGGAATCACACTAACTCGTTGAGCCAGTTGTCAAACGGTGCTTTTGGCATCGCGCCGTTGAGCATGTCGACCATCTTGCCCTGACGGAACACCATGATGGTCGGGATGCTGCGGATGCGGAAACGGGCGCTCAGCTCCGGTTCGGCTTCGGTGTTCACTTTCACGAAGCGCACTTTGCCGGCGCGCTCTTCGGCCACGTCTTCAAAGATCGGCGCAAAGCTGCGGCACGGGCCGCACCACGGCGCCCAGAAATCGACCACGACCGGCAGATCGTCCTGCAGCAACTGGTCCAGCGTGGCGGCGGTGGCGTTGATCACTTCACCGTCGAAGAGCTCGTGGCCGCAGCGGCCGCATTTCGCGTTGTCCGCCAGACGTTCTTCCGGCACACGGTTGGTGGCATTGCAAGCTGCACAAACTGTATTCATGTTGACCTCGGGTACTGAGAAAGCCGGGTCCCCGCAACGCGGTTGCGGAGATGTTTCTTTAATGCTGACAATTATCGGCAAAACCCGGCGCGTGAACAATGAGGTTTGTTCAATGGATGTGATAGTTGGGAGCTTTTAGCGCAAGTTGGTGGCTTCGTGCACCAACATCAGGTAATCTTCGCGCCCTGCGCGTTGGTGGAGAAGACAATGAACGATTCATTTAGTGGCAAGAACGGTAAAGTCAAAGTGATGTACGTCCGCAATGACGACGACAATGGCGATGACCGCAACAAGAATAAACGTCCGGCTGGCAAAGGCCGTCCGGCTGACGGTGCGCGCTCGGGCCGCACTGGTCAAGACAAGGCGCGTGGCGGCAACGATCGCCGCGGCGCCGACTCCCGCCGCAGTGAAAGCGATCGTCCTCGCCGTCCGGCGCGCACTGAAGATCGCGGTGGCAACGAGTCACCGTGGAGAACCGTCTCGCGGGCACCGAATGAAGAGCCGGCGTTCGATCACGGTGGCATCAGTGGCAAAAGCTTCATCGATCCGGAACAGCTGCGCCGCCAGCGCGCGGAAGAAACCCGCGTTTACGGTGAAAACGCCTGTCAGGCGCTGTTCGCCAGCCGCCCGGAAGCGATCGTGCGCGCCTGGTTCGTGCAGTCGGTCACGCCGCGCTTCCGTGAAGCGCTGCGCTGGATGGCGGCTAACCGCAAAGCCTACCACGTGGTGGATGAGGAAGAGCTGGCCAAGGCTTCCGGCACCGAGCACCACGGCGGCGTCTGCTTCCTGATCAAAAAGCGTCAGGGCCTGGATGCGCAGACCTACCTGAAAACCGCACCGGCGACCGACTGCGTGCTGGCGCTGGAAGAAGTGGGCAACCCGCACAACCTGGGCGCCATCGTCCGTTCGTGCGCCCACTTTGGCGTCAACGGCGTGCTGCTGCAGGATCCGGCGCTGCTGGAGTCCGGCGCGGCGGTGCGTACCGCAGAAGGCGGCGCGGAGCACATCAAGGCGATCAACGCCGATGATTTCCTGTCGGTGCTGGATACCTTCCGCAAGGCGGGTTACACCATCGTCACCACCTCCAGCCACAAAGGCACCGCGCTGGCGCAGGCCAAGCTGCCAGCCAAGATGGTGCTGGTGCTGGGCCAGGAGCGTGACGGCCTCAGCGACGGCGCCTGGCAACAGGGCGACATGAACGTGTCTATCGGCGGCACCGGCAAAGTGGAAAGCCTGAACGTTTCCGTGGCGACCGGCATTCTGCTGGCGGACTGGTGGCGTCAGAATCAGGCGTAATCTGTTCTACGTCGGATAAAAAAACGGTCGCCCCAGGGCGCCCGTTTCGTTTATTGAAGCTTAGTGAGCGCCGCCGCCCCCACCGCCGCCAGAGCTGAACGGCGGTTTCGCCACCCATACCAGCACCAGCAGTACCAGGAACACCCCGGCCGACAGCCAGAAGATCTCGTTGGCGGAGATGATCAGGCCCTGCGCGGTGATCTCGTTGGCGATATACGCCGACGCCTGCTGCTTGCTCATGCCGAGCTGCTCCAGTTGCCGGTACATCTCCTGCGACTGCGGGTTGTACGGGTTGACGAACTCCGTCAGCTGCGAATGGTGCTGCGATTCGCGCTGCGTCCACAGGGTGGTGGTGATCGAGGTACCGATCGAGCCCGCCAGGGTTCGCGTGAAGTTCGACAGGCTCGATGCCGCCGCCATACGCTCCGGCGGCAGGCCGGACAGCGTAATGGTGGTCAACGGCATGAAGAAGCAGGCGATGGCGAAGCCCTGGACGAACTGCGGCCAGGCGGAAGCGCCGAAGTCCATGCCCGGTTCAAACGTATAGGCGCGCCAGTAGAAGCACACGGCATACATGATGAAGCTGAAGGTCACCAGCCTGCGCATGTCGAGCCGGTTGCCGAACTTGCCGATGATCGGCGACAGCAGCACTGGGATCAGCCCGACCGGCGCCGACGCCAGCCCGGCCCAGGTGGCGGTATAGCCGTACACCTCTTGCAGCAGCTGCGGCAACAGCACGATGGCGCCGAAATACAGCATGTACGCCAGACTGATGCACAGGCAGCCGATGGTGAAGTTGCGCGACTTGAACAGCGACAGATCCACCACCGGATGGTCATCCGTCAGCTCCCAGACCACCAGGAACAACAGCGCTACGACCGCCACGACGGTCAGGGTGATGATCTCGGTCGAGTTGAACCAGTCCAGCTCCTTGCCCTGATCGAGCATCACCTGCAGCGAACCGATGCCGACGATCAGCAGCACCAGTCCAACCGTGTCGATCGGTTTGATCTCGGTTTTGGTTTCTCGCCCCTTCAGCGTCGCCATCGCCGCCATGATAACGAAGGCGCCGATCGGGATGTTGATGAAGAAGATCCAACCCCAATGGTAGTTGTCGCTGATGTAACCGCCGAGGATCGGCCCGAAGATCGGCGCGACGATAACGGTCATCGACCAGAGCGCCAGGGCCATCGCTCGCTTGGCGGGCGGGTAGTTGTTCAGCAACAGGCTCTGCGACAGCGGGATCAGCGGCCCGGCCACCACGCCCTGGATCACGCGGAAGAAGATCAGCATGCCGAGGCTGTTGGAGATGCCGCACAGCCAGGAAGCGAGGACGAACAGCGCGGTGGACCAGAGGAACAGCCGCACTTCGCCGATGCGCTTCGCCAGCCAGCCGGTGATCGGGATCGAGATGGCGTTCGCCACGCCGAACGAGGTGATCACCCAGGTCCCCTGCGAGTTGGAAGACCCGAGGTTACCGGCAATGGTGGGGATCGCCACGTTGGCGATGGTGGAGTCCAGCACCTGCATGAAGGTCGCCATGGCGAGCGCGACCGTCATCCAGGCGAGCTGGGCGCCTTCAAGCGGTTTCTGTGGCAAGATGGCCTCCCGCGCGCTTAGCCGGCGTTCGCATGGATCACGTCAGCGATCAGCTGGTTAACCGGCGCCAGATTCAACGCCAGCGCGTCGCTCTGGTACAGCGGTTTGTCGCGCACCACGTCAGACAGCACGCGGCCGTCTAGATTGGCGGTGTCGACGGTCACCAGCGTCGAAAGACCGATGCGCAGCGGATGATCGGCCACCTGCTTGGCGTCGAGCTCAATACGTACCGGCAGACGTTGCACCACCTTGATCCAGTTGCCGGTGGCGTTCTGGGCCGGCAGCAGCGAGAAGGCGCTGCCGGTGCCCATGTCGATACCGACCACTTTGCCTTGATACACCACGTCATCGCCGTAGACATCGCTGACTACCGTTGCCGGCTGGCCGATGCGCATGTTGGCGATCTGGGTTTCCTTGAAGTTGGCGTCAACCCAGATGTGATCGGCCGGCACCACCGCCATCAGCGGCGAACCGGCGGCGATCTGCGCGCCGACCTGCACGCTGCGGCGCGAGACATAACCGGTAATGGGGCTGATCACTTTGGTACGCTGCAGCGCCAGCCAGGCGTCACGCATCTGCGCGGCGGCCTGTTGGATTGCCGGCTGCTGTTCCAGCGGGGTATTCAGTACCATCGCCTGGTTGGCGTTGTATTGCTGCACCGCCACTTCCAGCGCGGCCTTGGCGCTGTCGACCGCATCGCGAGCGTGTTGCAGCTCTTCGCGGCCGATGGCGTCAACGTTGCCCAGCACCACGCGGCGTTTCAGATCGTTCTCGGCCTTGCTCAGATCGGTCTTGCGCAGGGCGATGTTGGCCTGATACTGCTTGCTGTTGATGATCAGCTGGTGGGTCTGACGCACGCTGTTGGCCAGGCCGGTTTTGGCGCGTTCAAACGCCTGCTCGGCATCGGTCGGATCGAGCGTCAGCAGTACGTCGCCCTGCTTGACGTAGTCGGTGTTGTCGAAATTGACGCTGTTCACGCTACCGGACACCTGGGCCATGATCTGCACCTGGTTGCCGGAGACGTAGGCGTCGTCGGTTTCCTGATGATGACGCAGCACCAGGAACCAATACACTAAGTAAGCCACCCCTATAACAATGAAAATAACCGTCAGCAACAGCAGCCAAAATTTACGCTGCTTCTTTTTGCCGCTCGGCTGCTGCGGGTTTTGGATTTCCGCGCTCGCGCTCATGGTGTTCTCCAAGCCTTATATTATTATGCTTTCGAATCCGCTGCGGCCGGGGCCTGATAGCCACCGCCCAGCGCACGGATCAGTCCTATCTTCGCCTGCAGTAAGTTGCTGCTGGCATTTAACTCCGCCTGTTGCTGCTGCAATAGCTGCGTCTGGCTGGTCAACAGATCGTCGCGCCCGATAATCCCTGCCTGGTAACGGGCGTTAGCGACCTGATACACCTGTTGCATCGACTGGGCCGCGGACGCCGCCTGCAGCTGCTGTTGCGCAGAACTCTGCTGGATGGTGATGGCGTCGGCGGTTTCCTGTACCGCATTCAGGATGGTTTGGTTATAGGATTCCACCGCTTCGTCATACAGCGCGGATTCCTCGCCCAGCTTGCTGCGCAGCGCCCCGGCGTGGAAGATCGGCAGCGAAATCGCCGGCATCACGTTCCAGGCCTGGCTGGCCGCTTCAAACAGATTCGGGCTGGTGCCACTGGTGTTGGTGGTCATCAGGCCGGCGAAGGCTGAAATGGTCAGGCTGGGGTAAAACTCCTTACGCGCGGCGCTGACGCGCTGGCTGTAAGACTCCACCAGCTGGCGTTGCGCGGCGATGTCCGGGCGTTTGCCCAGCAGATCCGCCGTCAGCTCGCCCTGCGGTGCCATCAGGTTGTCTGCGGGCAACGGCACCTGACGCAGGTGCTGCATGGCGTTCGGCCCTTGGCCCGCCAGCGCGGCGAGCTGGTGTCTGAGCTGTTCGATTTGCGACTGCAACTGCAGAATCTGCTGTTTGGCGACGTCGGACTGCGCCTGGGTTTGTTGCGGCACGTCGACGCCGGTCAGCCCGGCCTGATAGCGCTGTTGGCGCAGCGCGGTCAGGCGTTCATTGTTGTTCACTTCCTGCTGCAGCAGCTTTTCGAGCGCCAGATTGCTTTGCAGCTGGTAGTAGGCGGACGCCACCGAACTGGTCAGCGTCAGCGCCGCCTGTTCCTGCTCGGCGCGCGCAGCGTTCACTTGCGCTTTGGCGGCGTTCACCTGGTTGCGGTATTTACCCCACCAGTCGAATTCGTACGCCAGGTTCAACCCCAGGGAGTTGGAGCTTGAATAGATCGGCTTATGCGGATACCCCAACCCCATATTGACGTTTTGCGGCACGCGTTGACGCTGGGTGCTGGCGTTCAGATCCAGGTTCGGCCCGTTGGCGGCGTTGGCTTCGCCCACCACGCTCTGCGCTTCGCGCACGCGGGCGGCGGCTTGACGCAGGGTCGGCGAGTTTTGCAGCGTCTGCGTCATCAGGGCATCCAACTGCGGATCCTTGAGGGCGCGCCACCACTGCGGGCTGACGGCCAGCGAACTGACTTTCGGCTGAGCCAACTGCAGGCTCTGCGGATCCATCAGCGTGGATTGCGGGGCAATATTATCGGTAGAAGCACACCCGGCCAGCAGCAATACGGCGAACAGCGGGGTGAATCTCCAGTTAAATGGGGATCGCATAATAGGTACCTGAACAGAAATTGTGAATTAGGATAACTGTTCTGTGATTTCCATTTGATCCAGACGTGCCAGCAATTTGCGCGTCAGCTGTTCCAGCTGTTTTTGCTCATCGTCGGTCAGCGTGGACCACAGGAAATGCAGACATTGGTGCTGCGGCGGCAGCAGTTGACTGAGAAATTCTTCCCCCTGCGGCGTCAGATGTAGATGCAGGCAGCGGCGATCGTTATCGCTTTCACGGCGCTCGATCCAACCGCGTTTCTCCAGCTCGTCGGCGATGCGGGTCGCATTGGTGCGCGAGGAGCCTAAGGCAGAGCTTAGCTCAGAAGGTTGGATGCTGTGGCTCTCCTGCGCATCCAGGGTAATCAGCGCCATAAACAGTGTTTCGTTAATCCCCTGCGCCTTCAGCATCTTGTTGCGATTTTCCAGCAACTTGCCTTGCATGTGCATGCACAGGCGGGTCAGCAGGATTTCCTGATACGGGAAATCTTTCTGCCGGGTGGCGCGGAAATTCAGCATTTGTTCTATGGGGGCAAACGAGCTTTCCATAATTTAGGGCCTCATTAATTTCGTTCGAGATAGTAACGACGGTGACTAATAATGTAAATGTTCAGCCGTGCGGATAATTTAGCAATTCGTGTCATTTGTCAGAGTTTGTAAAGATGTGGCGCATGAAAACGCCAAAGCGAAGCCAAACGTTCGGCGCGGCGTCAGCCTGGACCGAAAAGCATTAACAGCTTTAATGTGACGCCAAAGGCCGTCGCGCCGAGCAGCGTCGACAGAATGATGCTTTTACTGCGGTAGAAGCACAGCGCCAGCGCGGCGAACCCCGCCAACGTCGGCAGCAGCTTGTCCGGTTCGCGCATCACCACCGGCGTGCTGGAGACCACCAGCAGGGCGCAGATCGAGGCGATGCCAATGCTGTCGAGTAGCAGGGCGGCTTTACCGCGTTTGAGGCCGGGCTGGGCGCGCGCCGGCGCCAGCCGCAGCGGCAGATAACGGAACAGGTAATTGGCGCAGCCCACCACCAGGCCGATCACCAGCACATCAGTGTTCATGGCTGGCCTCCGCAGGGGCAGGTTGGAACAGAGCGGCGACGCAACCGGCGCCGATGCCGGCCAAAATGGCAACCGGGATGGAGAACAGCACCACGCCGAGCAGCGCACCGGCCAATGAGGCAGCGATGGTCAGGCTCTGCGGGCGCCGGAAAGCGGCCAGCAGGAAACTGAGAAACAGCGCCGGCAGCATGAAGGCCAGCGAGGCCTCGATCACCGGGAACTGCTCCAGCGGGCCGTTGCCGAACAGCGCGCCGAGCGCGGTGCCGGCTACCCAGGAAAGCCAGGAACAGAGCGCGATGCCCAGCATCCAGTTTTCGCTCCAGCTGCGGTTATTGCGCATCAGCTTGGCGGTGGCGGCGGCGAAGACCTCATCGGTCAGACCAAAAGCCCACATTGCCGTTTTACCGGGCGACATGCGCGAGACGATACGGTGACGCAGCGCCGGGCCGTACAGCAGGTGGCGCACGTCCATCGCCATCACCGTCAACGCGGAGACCCACAGCGACATGCCGGCGCTCAGCAGGGCGGTGATCACGAACTGGCTGGCGCCGGCGTAGATGATGCAGGAGAAGAAAAGGCTTTCCAGCGGGGAAAAGCCCAGTTTGACGGCGCTGAGGCCGAAGGCGAACGCCACCGGGACATACCCGATGACGATCGGCAAACTGTCGACGACGCCGTTGGCGAAGGTGGCGCTGACGGCGGGCGGATTGAGGCTGTCTGCAGCTTGGCTTTGCATGGTTGTGGATCGCAGGGTAGATAGGACTTCAATAGTTTATGCCCAGAACATTACCAGAGAGTAAGTAATGTTTATACCCTGCACCGCTAATAAATTTCTTTAGTGACTATTTGCACGATAATCAGATTGTCGCTGGCCCCTGCGGATCGTGGTGCTTGCCGAGCCACCAGGTCAGCAGGTTGAGCAGGCATAACACCCCGCCGGCGGCGGCCACGCCGTACCAGCCGGCATGCTGATAGGCCGAGGCGGAGAGCAGAGAACCGAGCGCGCCGCCGATAAAGTAGCTGGTCATGTAGCCGGCTGTCAGGCGGTTGCGCGCGTCCGGCATGATGCGGTACATCACGCTCTGGTTGGTGACGTGCACCGCCTGCACTGCCAGATCGAGGATCAGAATGCCGGCGATCAGCGCCCATAGCGACTGTTTGGCTAACGCGATAGGGATCCAGGACAGCAGTAACAACACCAGGCCGACGGTGGTGGTCAACCCGGCTTTACCTTTGTCCGCCAGATGCCCGGCGCGCGAAGCGGCCAGCGCCCCGGCGGCGCCCACCAGGCCGAACAGCCCGATCACCCCTTCGGAATAGTTGAACGGCGGCGCGGCGAGCAGAAAGGCCATTGAGGTCCAGAGCACGCTGAAGTTGGCGAACGAAAGGGCGCCGAGGATGGCGCGGGTGCGCAGCAGCGGCGTGCGGCAGAACAGGCTGAAGATCGAGGCCAGCAGCTGTGGGTAGTTCAGCCCGGAGTGTTGCTTATAGCGCGGCAGCGCGCGCCACAGGATCAGCGCCATCAGGATCATCAGCACGCTGGCGACCCAGTAGATGGTGCGCCAGCCGCCGAACGACGCCAGCGCGCCCGCGACGGTTCGCGCCAGCAGGATGCCGAGCAGCAGGCCGCTCATGATGATGCCGACGGTCTTGCCGCGCTTTTCCGGGTGGGCCAGCGTGGCGGCTAGCGGCACCAGGATCTGCGCCACTACCGAGAACAGCCCGGTGAGCGCGGTGCCGAGGATCATCATCGGCAGCGTGGCGGAGGTGGCGGTGATCAGCATGCCCCCGGCGGCCAGCAGCGTCATGAACACGATCAGGCCGCGGCGTTCGAACATATCGCCGAGCGGCACCAGCAGCAGCAGGCCGGTGGCGTAACCGAGCTGCGCGGCGGTGACGATAAAGCCGGCCTGGTTGACCGACAGGTTGAAACTGGTGGCGATGGTTTCCAGCAGCGGTTGCGCGTAATAGTTGCTGGCGACCGCCAGGCCGGTGGCGATGGCAATCAGCACGGTCAGCGCCGGGCTGAGGCCCGGATGGGCGTTTTGTGGATTCATGATTTTTTCATCACGGGAAGAAGATAGCGCGCAGTATCCGGCAACGCGTCTGCGGAAACCAATGTATAATTTTCATTTGATTTATCTCATTTTAAGATAGATGCCATGAACCTGAAACAGATCCGCTATGCGCTGGCGGTGGCGGAAGAACAGAGTTTCACCCGGGCGGCGCAGCGCTGCCATACGGTGCAGTCGGCGCTCAGCCACCAGATCGCAAAACTGGAAGAAGAGCTGGGCTGTACGCTGTTTGAACGCACCTCGCGACGGGTGCGGTTGACCCCCGCCGGCCAGGCTTTCATTCCGTCGGCGCAGCGCCTATTGGCGGCGCAGCAGGCGCTGGTGGAAGAGGTGACCGCCGCCGGCGATGCGGTGTCCGGCACCCTGACCATCGGCACAATTTCAACCATAAACGCGATTGATCTGACCGAAAAGCTCGACAAGTTTCATCGCCACTATCCGGCGGTGAACATCCGCCTGTACGTTGGCATGAGCGAAGCCCTGCTGGAGGACGTGCGTCAGCAGAAGTGCGATATGGCGTTCGTCGGCATCTGGCCCGGCGATGTCGATTTACTGCCGATGTCGCACCGGCAGTTGACCGATGAGCCATTGGTGGCGCTGGTGGCGCCGCAGCACCCTCTGGCCAACCGCGAGCGGGTGAACCTGCAGGCGCTCGCGGAAGTGCCGCTGGTGGATTTCTACAGCGGCACCGGTGCGCGACGCCAAACCGATCGCGCCTTCCAGGCGGCGGGTATCCGCCGGCACGTCAGTTTTGAAATCGATCATATCGAATGGCTGGAAAATCTGGTGCGGCGCGGATTGGCGGCGGGTATCGTACCTGTTTCGACCGCGCAACGCTTAAGCGCGCTGGTGTCGATTCCGATTGAAGACGGGCCGCGGCGCCAGGTGTATTGCATCTGGCCGCAGCCCTTGTCGAACGCCGCCGCACGTTTTTTACAGTTCAGCGGCATCGATATGGCGGGGTAGGGGCGCGGCAAAGGCGGCGCCCCTGAACGGTTACGACTTCGCCGCTTCGGCGGCGGTTTTCACCCAGCCGTCGAAGGTCGCCTGGTGCGCCTTGATCCAGCCGTTAACGTGGTTCTGGATATCGGCTTCCGAAGCCTGGCCTTCATGCATGCGCAGGTTTTGCGCATTGATGTCGGCGATCGGCAGCTTCATGATGGCGAACAGCTTGGCGGCCGCAGGATTGGCTTCGGCCCACTGCTTGTTGGCGGCGATGCGCATGGTGTTGACCGGGAAGCCGTAGTTGGCGCCGTTAGGCAGCTTGGTGTCGACGTTCTTCTGCTCGCCCGGCAGCGAAGAGAATGGCACCTGCAGCCAGACCACGTCGCGGCCCGGCACCATCACATCGCTGACCCAGTACGGTGTCCAGGTGTAATACAGCACCGGTTTGCCCTCTTTGTAGCGGGTGATGGTGTCGGCGATCATCGCCGCGTAGTTGCCCTGGTTATGCTCGACGGTGTTGCTCAGGCCATAGGCCTTGATGTGGTGGTTGATCACCGCTTCGCAGCCCCAACCCGGGGTGCAGCCAGTCAGATCGGCCTTGCCGTCGCCGTTGGTGTCGAACAGCTTGGCGATCTTGGGATCCTTGAGCTGTTCGACGTTGGTGATGTGATACTGCTCGGCGGTTTTCTTGTCGATCAGGTAACCCTGCGCGGCGCCGTTGACGTAGACGCCTTCGCGGTAGAACTTGGCGTCGCCGCCGGCGGCCTTGTACTGATCGGCGTGCAGCGGGTCCCAGTTGACCGCGATAAAGGTCGCATCGCCGGAGGCAATGGAGGTGTAGGCGACGTTGTAATCCACTTCACGCGGTTCCTTCACGTCGTAACCCAATTTCTCCAGCGCCTTGCTGACCAGCAGCGTCTGGAACGTCTCTTCGGAAATGGTGCTTTGCACCGGCTGTACCGCGATCCCCTTGCCGGGTAAGTCTGCCGCGATGGCGCTCTGTGAGCCAATCAGCGTCGTCAGGGCGAGAGCCCAGATGCCCGTGGTGCGCATAGTGTTTCCCCTCTTTCGATGTGGTGGTGTCATAGCCCGCCGGGGCCGCAGCCGCCGGCGGGAAAAGCGTCAGGCCTGTTTGATGAACGGGCGAGTCAGTAGCCCGATGGGGCCGCGGCGATACCAGCGGCCGATGCCCTTGCTGCGGCGATCGCGCCCCAGCGATTGGGTGAGGCGATCGAGAATGATCGCCAGGATCACGATGCCGACCCCGCCGACGGCGGCCAGGCCCATGTCCAACCGGCCGATGCCGCGCAGCACCATCTGCCCCAGACCGCCGACCGCGATCATCGAGGCAATGACGACCATCGACAGCGCCAACATCAGCGTCTGGTTCACGCCGGCCATGATGGTCGGCATCGCCAGCGGCAGCTGCACCTTGAACAGCAGCTGCCGCGGGCTGGCGCCGAAGGATTCGGCGGCCTCGATCAGATCTTCCGGCACCTGCTTGATGCCCAAAATGGTCAGGCGCACGATCGGCGGCAGCGCGAAGATAATGGTGACCACCACGCCCGGCACGTTGCCGATGCCGAACAGCATGACGATCGGCACCAGGTAGACGAAGGCCGGGGTGGTTTGCATCGCGTCGAGCAGCGGCCTTATCACCTTGGCAGCGTGCTTGCTGCGCGCCAGCCAGATGCCGAGCGGCAGGCCGATAAGAATGCAGAAGAACAGCGCGGTCAGCACCAGCGCCAGCGTAACCATCGCCTGCGACCAGGCGCCGATGGCGCCGATGGCGACCAGGGAGAGCAGCGTGGCGGCGCCCATGCCGAGGCCCGAGACCTGCCAGGCGAGCAGCGAGAACACCAGAATGGCGATCGGCGCCGGCATGCCCAGCAGCAATTGCTGGAAGCCACTCAAGATCATATCCACCGGCACGCGAATGCCCTGGAACAGTGGGCGGAAGTGCAGCACCAGCCAGTCGATGCCTTGCGTGACCCAGGAGTCGAACGGCACCCAGGCCTTATGGAACGGGTCGAGCAGGCTGAAGTGTTCAGGCTGCGCCGGGGCGCTGCTGAGCCAATCTGCGCCTTGTCCGGCGGCGTCATGAGCGGCCGGCGGCGGCGCGCTGGACCAGGCGTCGCCGGCGTTGGCGGCGGCATCGTGAGCGGGTGCTGCGCCGGCATCTGCCGGTGCGGTAGCCCAGGGAGCTTGGGTTTGCGTGGTATCACTCATTGGTTGAGCCCTCCTTGTCCAACGCCTGCAGCAGCATGGCCTTGGAGATGATGCCGAGATAGTTATGTTCTTCGCTCACCACCGGCACCGCGCAGGGCGCCTGGGCGACCAGGGAAATCAGATCGCTGAGCGGCGTATCGGCCGGCACGGCGGCAGGGGCCTCGAGCAGGGCATCGTCCAGCGTTTGATTGGCGGACAGCGCCTTTTTCAGCGACTCTATCGACACCACGCCAATAAATTTCTTCCCGCGTTCAACAACATAACCATAATCACGGTCCTCATCGCGCAGCAGCTGCAGCGCCGATCGGGGGCCAAAGCCGGGGGTTTTGCGGATCAGCGTCACCGGGCGCCGTTGGGCGATATCCTTGGCGCTGAACACGTGACTGATGTCCACGCCGCGGAAGAAGGTGCGCACATAGTCGTTGGCCGGGTTGTTCAGGATCTCGTCCGGTGTGCCGACCTGGATCACCTCACCGCCCTGCATGATGGCGATGCGATCGCCGATACGCATCGCCTCGTCCAGATCGTGGGAAATAAACACGATGGTGCGCTGATGCTGGGCCTGTAATTTCACCAGCTCATCCTGCATTTCGGTGCGAATTAACGGATCGAGCGCCGAGAAAGCCTCGTCCATCAATAATATATCCGGGTTATTGGCCATGGCGCGGGCTAATCCTACGCGCTGACGCATACCGCCGGATAATTCATCCGGATAAGACAGCGCATAATTCTCCAGCCCGACCTGACGCAGGGCATCCAGCGCTTTTTCCTGACGTTCCTGCAACGGTATGCCGGCTAATTCCATACCAAAGGCGGTATTATTCAGGACATTCATGTGCGGCATCAGCGCGAATGATTGAAATACCATGCTGATCTTATTTCGCCGCACGGTGCGCAGCGCGGTGTCGGATATTTTGGCGATGTCCTCACCGTCGATCAGCACCTGACCGCGGGTGGGTTCTATCAGACGATTGAGAAGGCGTACCAGGGTGGACTTGCCGGAACCGGAGAGCCCCATGATGACAAATATCTCGCCTTCTTCAATGGCCAGAGTGGCGTCTTTTACGCCGAGCGATAAGCCGGTTTTTTCAAACAGCCGATCTTTTGTCAGACCTTTATCCAGCAGTTTGAATGCGCGTTCCGGGTGTTCGCCAAATATCTTATACAGGTTCTTTACTTCGAGTTTAATTGCCATGCAATTTGCTGTTTCCTCTGGTTTAATTAACGCGTTATGGGCTGTCCTTAGCAAAATAAAAGAGCTTTTTACCCTAACACAGTGAATATCTGAGACAACCCTCAATGTCATTTAAATGGGATATTAGTGGTTTACATCAAGGTTTTAATTAGCTATGGTAATTTGGCCCGTGACTCAAAATTGACGGCTGTTATTCGCCATAATGGTTTGGTTTTTGAGGAAATAACGCGGTGTGGGGCGATGAGCTATTTCGGTTTTACGCCTGCCGTTCGGATAATAAAAAACCCGACCAGAGGCCGGGTAAAAGTCATCAGTATTTCATCAGTTTTAACGACAGGTGCCGATATCGAGGGGGATATCGTCGAGCGCTATGTTATCGCCGTAATATGACAGCCAGATGGCAG
This sequence comes from Serratia sp. NGAS9, assembly GCF_009905295.1. Lineage (NCBI taxonomy): Bacteria > Pseudomonadati > Pseudomonadota > Gammaproteobacteria > Enterobacterales > Yersiniaceae > Serratia > Serratia sp. NGAS9. The sequence continues at coordinate 4,025,145 of NZ_CP047605.1, read as the reverse complement.
CCTCAGGCCTTGCGGTACAGCCGCCGCGGATGGCCGATATTGCCGTACAACATCTCTACCCGCACGAACTGGGTGGCGACGCAATATTCCAGATAACGGCGGGCGGTGGTCTTGCTGATGCCGACCTGCTCCACCACGTCTTCCACCGCATGCGCCACCGTCGGCTGGGCGATAAACAGCGCCTGCACCAGCTCTAGGGTATTGGTTTCGATGCCTTTGGCGCTCGGCTCGCTGGAGAACTGCTTCGACTGCAGGTTGTACAGCGCATCGACGTTATCCTGATCGATGATCTTGAAGGTACGCTGGGTCTGTACGAACTGCATGAAACGTTCGAGCGAATTGCGCAGCCGCTTGTAGGACACCGGCTTGATGATGTAGTCGAAGGCGCCGTTGCGGATCGCTTGGCTGCAGGTATGCATGTCGCTGGCGGCGGTGATGAAGATCACCGAACAGGCGGGGTTCTTCACCGCCGGCTCTTCCATCAGCTCGATGCCCTGACCGTCCGGCAGAAAGTTATCCAGCAGGATCAGGCGCGGCTGGTGCGCGTTGGCTTTGGCTCGCGCTTCGGCCAGCGTAGCGGCGTAAGCCACCACCCGCAGGTTGAAATTTTTCTCGATGAACTCCGCGTGCAGCGTCGCCAGTTGCGGCTCGTCTTCCACGATCAGAACGTCCAGTGCTTGGTGTGACATAATCGGGTGCTCAAAAAATCGGGTTATGGGTTTTATTTAGGGATAAATATAGAGAATATCGCGCCGTGCGGCTCGTTGTCCGACACTTCTATGCTGCCATGCGCCTGCGCCACGTGGCTGGCGACCAGATGCAGGCCGATGCCGTGGTCGCTTTTATCCGCTTTGGTGGTGACGCCCTGTTCAAACAGCGTATCACGAATCTCCTCAGCGATGCCGGTACCGCGATCCGCCACCTCGATCACCAGCTCGTCGCTGCCATCGCTGATATAGAGTTCGATCGCATCGTGCGGCGCCGGGCGGTGCAGCGTCGCCTCCACCGCATTATCCAGCAGGTTGCCGACGATCGACATCAGTTCGGTCTCATTCAGCGCCGCCGGGATCTGCCGCAGCTGGCAGGCCGGATCGAAGCGCAGCTCGATGCCTTTTTCTCTGGCGCTGGAATATTTGCCCAGCAGCAGGCCGCACAGCGCCGCCGAACTGAAGCGCTGCGAGATGAAATCGAGGATCTCCTGCGCGCCCTCCGACTGGGCTTCCACATAGCGAATAGCCTCGTCGTAGCGCTGCATATGCAACAGCCCGGCCAGCGTGGCGGTCCAGTTCAGCTGCTCGTGGCGCATGATGCGCAGGTTGTCGGCATAGCGTTTCACCTGGCTGAGCTGGCTGCTCAGGGTATTGATGTCGTTCTTGTCGCGGAAGCTGATCACCCAGCCTTGCAGCTCCTGCTCCTGCATGATGCGCACCCGGCTGGCGATCACCCGCACGTGGTTGAAGCGGCACACTTCGTCGTGCGTATCCTGGCCCAGTTGCGCGGCGGCGAAGAAGTCCGGCTGCGCCTGGATCACGTCGCCGATTGGTCGGCCCAGCAAGCTGGCGGCGGGCTGGTGTAGATCCAATAGCTCGCGCGCCGCATGGTTGATGGTGATGATCCGCAATTGCGGATCGATGGCGATCACGCCCTCATAAATGGCTTCCAGCAGCGCTTTTTGCTGGCGCACCAGCAGCGCGATCTCTTTCGGTTCCAGCCAGAACATCTGGCGCTTGAGATTTTTCGACAGCAGCCAGGAAAAAACGAACAGGGCAATCAGCAGCAGCACGATAGAGCCGATAATTTGCGTCAACGTCCTGGCATTTAAATTATCGATATGCGATTTCAAATAACCGACGGAAACGATGCCGATCACCTGATTATTTTCATCCAGGATCGGCGCCTTGCTGCGTAATGATACGCCGATGCCGCCCTTGCGAATGGAAATAATGCTTTTCCCTTCCAGCACCTCTTTATTATCGCCGCCGATCATCGGTGTGCCCAGGCGGCCTTCGTATTCGGAATGATAAAGATGGCGGGCATGATTATCGCCGATGACGATATAGCTGGCGTCGCTGCTGGCGCGGATTTTTTTCATCAACGCAGCGATCCTGGCGGCGTCGTTGTTTTCCACCGCGTCCACCAGCGAAGGGATAAGGGCGATTTCCCGTGCCTGCACCTGGGCGCGGGCGCCGAGATCGCGGTGCAGTTGCGCATCCAACTGGTAATAGGTATAGGCGCCGATACAGGTCAGCAGCAGGCAGGAGAAGGCCACCAGGCACAGAAACAGTTTGATTTGAAATGAGAGTTTGAGGCGCATGGTGGAGCTTCACCGTAAAGAGATCCTGAAGCCTTACCCTATCACGATAAGCGGGGTCTGTAATATTGCGCTCGATCAACTTGTGATCCCTCACACGGGATTAGAGTGAACCGGACGAGAATTGTTCGCCTGCGATAAAATTAATAAGCTTTAAAATAAAAACGGTATTAACACCATTAAAACCGCGTTGGTTTTTACATAATCTTAATTAACCCCATAGAAACCATAACCACCATTAAAAACCCTTTTTAACTTTGAACATAATCACAGCAGATAATCCGTGCGCTTCTCTATGATGGCTGAACAAACTAATAAGAGGCCAGATTATGAGCACAACAGATGATTCTTACCTCGTAGCCAAAGACAAGACCGCTGATATTCCTCTGCGTGAGAAATGGTGGCGGATACTGGACAATTATAAAGTAGGGATTATTCCGTTACCGTTCTTTATTCTGGCCGGCGTATTGATTCTGCTCGACTGCCTGGAAGGCAAGTTGCCGAGCGATATCGTGGTGATGGTGGCCACCCTGGCGTTCTTCGGCTTCGCCTGCGGCGAATTCGGCAAGCGCCTGCCGCTGATCGGCAAAATGGGCGCGGCGGCAATCTGCGCCACCTTCATTCCTTCCGCGCTGGTGCACTATGGCCTGTTGCCGGACGTGGTGGTGGAATCGACCACCAAGTTCTACAAATCGACCAACATTCTGTACCTCTACATCTGCTGCATCATCGTCGGCAGCATCATGAGCATGAACCGCCAGGTGCTGATCCAGGGCTTCCTGCGCATCTTCATCCCCATGCTGTGCGGCGAGATCGTCGGCATGCTGGTGGGGATGGGCGTTGGCATGGCGCTGGGCCTGGAACCGTTCCAGATCTTCTTCTTCCTGATCCTGCCGATCATGGCCGGCGGCGTAGGTGAAGGGGCGATCCCGCTGTCGATGGGCTACGCGGCGATCCTACACATGGAACAGGGCGTGGCGCTGGGGCGCATTCTGCCTATCGTGATGCTCGGCAGCCTGACCGCTATCGTCATCGCCGGCCTGCTTAACCAGCTGGGCAAGCGTTATCCGCACCTGACCGGCGAAGGCAGCCTGATGCCGAGCAAGCAGGGCGACAGCGACATGAGCGCGGTGGAAAAAATCAGCGGCAAGGTGGACGTCAGCACCATCGCCTGCGGCGCGCTGTTGGCCATTCTGCTGTATATGGTGGGCATGCTGCTGCACCGTCTGATCGGCCTGCCGGCGCCGGTGGGCATGCTGTTCGCCGCCGTGGCGGTGAAGCTGGCGCACGGGGTATCGCCACGCATTCAGGAAGGCTCGCAGGTGGTGTACAAATTCTTCCGCACCGCCGTGACTTATCCGATCCTGTTCGCGGTCGGGGTGGCTATCACGCCGTGGCAGGAGCTGGTGGACGCGTTCACCGTACAGAATCTGATCGTGATCGTCACCACCGTCAGCGCGCTGGTGGCGACCGGTTTCTTCGTCGGCAAGAAAATCGGCATGCACCCTATCGACGTGGCGATTGTCTCCTGCTGCCAGAGCGGGCAGGGCGGGACCGGCGACGTCGCGATCCTCACCGCCGGCAACCGCATGTCGTTGATGCCGTTCGCCCAGATCGCAACCCGTATCGGCGGCGCTATCAACGTTTCGCTGTCGCTGCTGGTGTTGGCCAAGTTCTTCGTATAACTCCTATAAATCCTTAGCGTTACTTTGCCTTTCCCCGCCCCCGCGGGGATTTTTTTTGCCCGCGCGCCGGCCTGACGTGCGGGCAGGGATAATACCGGTTACGCTGCCTGTTTCATGGCGGCGTCATACCACGCGAAGTAGCGCTCTACGCCGCGACGGCCGGATTCGATCAGCGCGCGTTTCTTCTCCTCGCTGATGCCGAACTCCAGCGTGCCGACGTCGAGCGTATCGACATACACGGTGCGCTTCCAGTCATCGCTGTCCAGATGCACCTTGGTTTGGATGTCCAGCATCACGTTGGCCACCGCCAGGGTGAAATCAAACAGGTTGTTGACCGGCGTGCGCGGGCCGGCCTGACCGGCGGCCTGGGCGATTTCGCCGGCGGAGTCGAGGCGAAGGCCCAGGGTGCGGGTGTTGATGCGTTGGCTGGAGGCGTCGATGTAAGGCGGCGTGGCGGAGAAGTCATAGTCGAACAGTCGCACCGGGTAGTTGTCGATCATGCCGCCGTCGATGCACAGGTCGCCCAGAGTATTGTTCTTCGCCACGAAGGCGAAGGGGAACGACATCGAAATGCGCAGGCCGTCCGCCACTTTCATGCGCGGCGTGGTACGGTGAGAATAAACCTCTCGCTGGCCGCTGTTGAGGTTGGCGCCGATAAAGTAAATCGACTTGAACCCTTTCGCCGCCTTCATCGCTTCGAACTGCTCGAAGGTGATATCCGGGTTGCCGGTATACTGCTTGATAATATCGCGTGACCATTGATAGAAATAATCGCCGGGCGCGATGCCGTATTGATTAAACAGGCGATAGGCATCCTGGATCGTACCGAAAAAGCCGCCGTTATAATCGAGGAATTTTTTAAAATCCATCGCCGACAGAATCTTGGTGACGTCCGCCGAGCTGCAGCCCAGGCCGACCAGCAGCGCGGCAATGGCACCCGCCGAGGCACCGGAGGTTTGCTTGATCTGCGGCATGATGCCTTTGGCTTCCAGCAATTCCAGCGCGCCGCCATAGGCGATGCCTTTTACGCCGCCGCCTTCAAAGACCAGGTTTTCGAATTGGTAGTTCATGATATTTCCTCACTCGTGGTTTAGGGAGTAAGAAAAATAACGAAGTCGCGAACCGGAAAATATTGATTGGGGTTGTGTGAGTCGGCAAACAAAATTATTCACAATAAATATATTGTTCATATATTTATCAAAGGCATTTATTAAACAGGCGCATCGGGATTTTTGAGTCAATACTTAGCGCTGTTCAATTCTCGCAAGGAGTCATCATGTTCTGGAAACGTTGTCTGCTGGGCGCGGCGCTGGCCGTTATGTCATTACAGGCCGGGGCCGCCGCGCCGCAGGCTAAAACCCCGACGCCGGGATTTTATCGCATCATGCTGGGCAGTTTTGAAGTGACCGCGTTGTCCGACGGCATCATTCGTTTGCCGGCGGACAAGCTGTTGCTAAACACCACGCCGCAGCAGATCGCCGCCGGGTTGGCCGAGCGGCATCAAAGCCTGCCGGTGGTCACCTCGGTCAATGCCTATCTGATCAATACCGGCGATAAGCTGGTGATGATCGACAGCGGCGCCGGCCAACTGCTGGGCGACGGCCTGGGCAAGCTGGTGGATAACCTGCGCGCGGCGGGTTACCAGCCGGAGCAGGTGGATGAGATCTACCTGACCCACATGCACCCGGACCATCTCGGCGGCCTGACGCACGACGGCAAGGCGGTATTCCCCAATGCGGTGGTACGCGCCGCCAGCCAGGACGCGGACTTCTGGCTAAGCGCGGACAAACTGAAACAGGCTAGCGCGGGCAGTAAAAGCAACTTCGAAAGGGCTCAGGCGGCGATCAAGCCGTATCAGGCGGCCGGCCACTTTAAGCCGTTCAGCGGCGACGGTGAGCTTTCCCCGGGCATTGCCGCCTTTGCCGCCCACGGCCATACGCCGGGACACAGCGTGTATCAGGTGACCAGCCAGGGCCAGAAGCTGTTGCTGTTGGGGGATCTTATCCACGTGGCAGCGGTGCAGTTGCCGCATCCGAAGGTGGCTATCAGCTTTGATAATGACGCCAAGGCGGCGGTCGCTCAGCGGCTGCGGATATTTGGCGACAGCGCGCGGCAGAGCGAGCTGGTGGGGGGCGCACACCTGTCGTTCCCGGGGTTGGGGTATCTGAACCGCCAGGGCGAAGGTTACACCTGGGTGCCATTGAACTACGGCGCGCTGTAAGGGAGATGGCCGCCCAACGGGCGGCCATCGTAAGCGCCTTGGGGACATTGTTCGATAATTTGGGATGATGATGCCAGAGAATCGGGGCTTATTCGCCGTGATAAAGAGTGCATGATTAACGTTACCCTCGTCGTTTTCTTTAAGGATCTCCCGATGAATCAGAAAACTCCCTCCGTCGCCATCGTCACCGGCGCATCGCGCGGTATCGGCGCCGCCATCGCCGAGCGCCTGGCCGCCGATGGCTTTGCCGTCATCATCAACTATTCGGGCAACCCGGCGCCGGCCTATGAGCTGGTGGGCAAGATAGAACAGCGCGGCGGCCGCGCCTTGAGCATCAAGGCCGACGTCAGCGATGCGGCTGCGGTTGCCCAGCTGTTCGACAGCGCCGAACAGGCGTTTGGCGGCGTCGACGTTCTGGTCAATAACGCCGGGGTGATCGCGCTAGCGCCGGTGGCGGACATGCATGATGAAGACGTGGATCGCCTGCTCGACATCAACCTGAAAGGCAGCTTCAATGCGATGCGCGAGGCGGCGAAGCGCCTGCGCGACAACGGCCGCATCATCAACTTCTCTTCCAGCGTGGTGGGGTTGCTGCAGCCGGGTTACGGTATGTATGCCGCCAGTAAGGCGGCGATCGAAGCGCTGACCAGCGTGCTGGCGAAAGAGCTGCGCGGCCGCAATATCACGGTGAACGCTGTCGCGCCGGGGCCGACCGCCACCGGCTTGTTCCTCGACGGTAAAACCCCGGAGCTTATCGAGCGGCTGGCGAAGATGGCGCCGCTGGAGCGCCTGGGCACGCCGGACGATATCGCTGCAGCGGTGGCTTTCCTCGCGGGGGCCGACGGCGGCTGGATCAACGGCCAAACCCTGCGCGCCAACGGCGGCATCATCTGATTGACGACGCACCGCCGCAGGATCGGGTATCCTGTGGCGGAACTCATCACATCAAGGGCAGCGTATGACGGGCGACAATCAGCAGTTTCATCCCGGCGTCAGGTCGCCCTGCGTCAGCCTGTGTCGCATCGACGACGAAACCCAGCAGTGCCGGGGATGCCGGCGCACGCGGGCGGAAATCGCCGCCTGGCCGACCGCCAGCGACGCGGAGAAACTCGCTATTTGGCGGCAGCTTGAGCTGCGTCAATCGGTGAAATAATCCTCTGCATTATTGCGCTGTCAGACTTCATGTAGCACAATTGAGCTACATGTGATTGACCGACGTTGGGAGCGATTATGTCGACGACGACCATCCGTATTCCAGATGAGCTTAAAGCCCGAGTCGCTGCCGTCGCCGAGCAGGCTGGCGTGACGTCTCACAGCTTTATTTTGCAGGCAATAGCGGAGAAAACGCAGCAAGAAGAGTTGCGCCGCGACTTTGAGAATGAAGCGGAAAAACGCTATGCCAAGATAATTGCGACGGGAGAGACGGTCTCTTGGAAAGAGATGCGCGGTTATTTGGAAAATTACGCAGCCGGTAACACTGACGCTGTTAAACCTCCGGTAAAAAAATTGGGGCGCTGATGGCAAACGTCGAGTTGGCGCCAGAGGTCAGGGATGATATCGAACGTATTCTCGCTCATTTGGCTCAGTATGGTGCCGTGGATCCAGGGCGGCGCATTCAGGAAATCATCCAGGCGATTGCGGTATTGGAACATAATCCATTGATCGGACGAGCCCTTGGCTCAGGGCTGCGTGAATTGATTATTGGGCAGCAAGTTCGCGGTTATTTGGCGCTCTACAAATATATCCCTGATATCGATACGGCGTTTGTTCTGGCGATCCGTAGTCAGAAAGAACAAGGGTATTGAATGCACGATACCGGCCTGAAAGACCGGTATCGCTGTCATGTTCTCAGAAGTCCCAGTCCTCATCCTCGGTGTTGACCGCCTTGCCGATGACGTAGGACGACCCTGACCCGGAGAAGAAGTCGTGGTTTTCGTCGGCGTTTGGCGACAGCGCCGACAGGATCGCCGGGTTGACCTCCGCCATCGCCGGTGGGAACAGCGCTTCATACCCCAGGTTCATCAGCGCCTTGTTGGCGTTGTAGTGCAGGAAGGTCTTCACGTCTTCCGTCCAGCCGACGCCGTCGTACAGCTCCTCGGTGTAGCGCACCTCGTTGTCGTACAGGTCCTGCATCAGATCGAAGGCGAAATTTTTCACCTGTTGGCGCCGTGCGGCGTCCACTTTCTCCAGCCCTTTCTGGAACTTATAGCCGATATAGTAGCCGTGCACCGCCTCGTCGCGAATGATCAGGCGGATCAGATCGGCGGTGTTGGTCAGCTTGGCGCGGCTGGACCAGTACATCGGCAGGTAAAAGCCCGAATAGAACAGGAACGACTCGAGGAACACGCTGGCGACCTTTTTCAGCAGCGGATCGTCGCTGCGGTAGTGCGCCAGAATGATGCCGGCTTTCTTCTGCAGCGCGCGGTTTTCCTCGCTCCAACGGTAGGCGTCGTCCACGTCCGGCGTTTGGCACAGGGTGGAGAAGATTGAGCTGTAAGAGCGGGCGTGCACCGCCTCCATAAAGCTGATGTTGGAGTACACCGCCTCTTCGTGCGGCGTCAGCGCATCGGCGATCAGGGCCGGCGCGCCGACGGTGTTCTGGATGGTGTCCAGCAGCGTCAGCCCGGTAAACACCCGAATGGTTAGCTGCTGCTCCTTCGGCGTCAGCGTGGCCCAGGACGGGATATCGTTGGACAGCGGCACCTTCTCCGGCAGCCAGAAGTTGGAGGTCAGGCGGTTCCACACCTCCAGATCCTTGTCGTCTTCGATAATGTTCCAGTTGATGGCGCGCACCAGCGGCGCCGATGTTACGGTCGTCATAAGTTGCCTCACAGCGCGCAGGACACGCAGCCCTGCACCTCGGTGCCTTCCAGCGCCATCTGGCGCAGGCGGATGTAGTAAATGGTCTTGATGCCTTTGCGCCAGGCGTAGATCTGCGCGCGGTTGATGTCGCGGGTGGTGGCGGTATCGCGGAAGAACAACGTCAGCGACAGCCCCTGATCGACGTGCTGCGTTGCGGCGGCATAGGTATCGATGATTTTTTCCGGGCCAATCTCGTAGGCATCCTGGTAATACGCCAGGTTGTCGTTGGTCATGTACGGCGCCGGGTAGTAAACGCGGCCGATCTTGCCTTCCTTGCGGATCTCGATACGCGAGACGATCGGATGGATGCTGGAGGTGGCGTTGTTGATGTACGAGATGGAACCGGTCGGCGGCACCGCCTGTAGGTTCTGATTGTACAGCCCGTGCATCATCACCGACTGGCGCAGCGCGCGCCACTCGTCGCGGCCCGGAATGGCGATGCCGGCGGCGGCGAACAGCTCGCGCACCCGCTCAGTCTGCGGCAGCCAGTCGCGCTCGGTGTACTTGTCGAAGTACTCGCCGCTGGCATAGCGCGAGTGCTCAAAGCCGTCGAACGCGCCGCCGCGTTCGATCGCCAGCCGGTTCGAGGCGCGGATGGCGTGATAGGCCACGGTATAGAAATAGAGGTTGGTGAAGTCGATGCCTTCTTCCGAGCCGTAGAAAATGCGCTCGCGCGCCAGGTAACCGTGCAGATTCATCTGGCCCAGGCCGATGGCGCGGGCGCTGCGGTTGCCCTCGGCGATCGACGGCACCGAGCGGATATCGCTCATGTCGGCCACCGCGGTCAGCGCGCGGATCGCGGTCTCGATCGCCTTGCCGAAGTCCGGCGCGTCCATGGTTTTGGCGATATTCAGCGAGCCGAGGTTGCAGGAAATGTCCTTGCCGATGCGATCGTAGCTCAGATCTTCGTGATAGGTGCTGGCGCGGTTGACCTGCAGGATCTCCGAACACAGGTTGCTCATGTTGATGCGCCCGGCGATCGGGTTCTCCCGGTTGACCGTGTCCTCGAACATCACGTAGGGATAGCCGGATTCGAACTGGATCTCCGCCAGCACCTGGAAGAACTCGCGTGCGTTGATGCGCGACTTGCGGATACGCTTGTCGTCCACCATCTCGCGGTATTTTTCACTGACGCTGATTTCAGACAGCGGCGTGCCATACACCCGTTCGACGTCGTAGGGCGAGAACAGGTACATCTCTTCGTTGTTCTTCGCCAGCTCGAAGGTAATATCCGGGATCACTACCCCCAGCGACAGCGTCTTGATGCGGATCTTCTCGTCGGCGTTTTCCCGCTTGGTGTCGAGAAAACGCAGGATGTCCGGGTGGTGGGCGTTGAGATACACCGCGCCGGCCCCCTGGCGCGCGCCGAGCTGGTTGGCGTAGGAGAAGGCGTCTTCGAGCATTTTCATGATCGGAATGACGCCGGAGGACTGATTCTCGATGCGCTTGATCGGCGCGCCCACCTCGCGAATATTGCTCAGCATGAAGGCCACGCCGCCGCCGCGTTTCGACAGCTGCAGCGCGGAGTTCACCGCCCGGCCGATCGATTCCATATTGTCTTCGATGCGCAGCAGGAAGCAGGAGACCAGCTCACCGCGCTGGCGTTTGCCGCAGTTGAGGAAAGTCGGCGTGGCCGGCTGGAAGCGGCCCGAAATCATCTCCTCCACCAGATCCTGCGCCAGGGCGGTGTCGCCCGCCGCCAGCGTCAGCGCCACCATGCACACCCGGTCTTCGTAGCGTTCCAGATAGCGCTTGCCGTCGAAGGTTTTGAGCGTATAGCTGGTGTAGTACTTGAAGGCGCCGAGGAAGGTCTCGAAGCGGAATTTCTTGGCGTAGGCCTGCTGGAACAGCTGCTTGATAAACGGGAATTCATACTGCGCCAGCACCTGCGGCTCGTAGTAGCCTTCCTCCACCAGATAGCGCAGCTTTTCCTCCAGGTTATGGAAGAACACGGTGTTTTGGTTGACGTGCTGCAGGAAGTAGTGCCGCGCCGCCAGCCGATCTTTATCGAACTGGATCCGGCCTTCCGCATCGTAAAGATTGAGCATCGCGTTGAGCGAATGGTAATCCAGCGCGCCCGTCTCGGGCCTGGTCAGTTCTGTCGTTGCCAAAATGCGGTTACTCCCTGTCTAACGTTTTCAACGTCTTGCGTCGTGCCGAGCAGCTCGAAGCGGTACAAAAAAGGCACCTGGCATTTTTTGGCGATGATGTCGCCGGCGATGCCGTACGCTGCGCCGAAGTTGGTGTTCCCAGCGGCGATGACGCCGCGCAGGTATGAACGGTTTTGCGGAACGTTGAGAAAGCGGATCACCTGGATAGGCACCGCGCCGACGGCGCTGCCGCCGCCATAGCTGGGTACGATCAAGATATAGGGTTGTTCCATCAGCAATTTGCTGCGGGCGCCGGCGATCGGAATGCGGATCGCCGGCAGGCCCAGTTTCTCAACGAACCGATGGGTGTTCTCCGAACTGCTGGAGAAATAGACCAGCGGATTCATCGTCGAGCCTCAGCAGGTGAGCGCCAGCGCGCCGATTTTGTCCGGCCGGAAACCGGACCAGTGGTCGTCACCGGCGATAATCACCGGAACCTGCTGATAACCTAAGGATTTAACGTGGTTCAGCGCCTGCTGATCCTGGGTGAGGTCGATCACCTGATAATCAATCCCCTGTTTATCAAATGCGCGATAAGTGGCGTTGCACTGGACACAGTCCGGCTTACTGTAAATAATAATGCTCATGATTCGCATTTACCTTTAAGCTGAAGGAAAGGCGGGCAAGTCAGATAACGGAGCATCGTTCCTGGCGTTTCTGACGGCGTTATCAACCGAACGACATTCCCTGCGGTTGACTCATGAAATACTATATGTAGATATTTGTTTTATCAACCACGCTATATATGGTGCTTTGTGGGATTGGGAGCGCAGGCCGCGCTGGGGCTGGAAAAGGCGAGGGAAAAATTTTTTGCGGGTGAGAAATTCCCCCTCTCAGTGAAGAGGGGGAGTCGAGCGCATTACTGACGCATGCTGACGGCCAGACGATTGAAGGCGTTCATGATGCTGATGGCGAAAGTCAGATCGGCGATCTCGGTATCGCTGAAGTGCGCTTTCAGCGCCTCGAAAGCGCTGTCCGGCGCGCCGGTGGCGGCGATCAGCGTCACTGACTCGGCCCATTCCAGCGCGACGCGCTCGCGCTCGCTGAATTCATGGCTGACGCGCCAGCCCGCCAGCGTATCCAGCTTGGCATGGCTGAAGCCGCTTTCACGCAGCGCTTTGCCGTGCATGTCCAGGCAGTAGGCGCAGCCGTTGATCTGCGAAACGCGCATAAACATCAACTCGATGGTCGCCTTGTCCAGGGCGCCTTTCTCCAGCGCCATCAGCGCGCCCACCATATTTTTGTACGGGGCGGGCGCCAGCTCGGCATAGTTCAAACGTTGCTTAATCATGGTCAACCTCAATCGGTAGTAACGAAATCATGGCGCTACTTTAGCGGCCTTATGGTCTATGCTATAGGGCCATAAAATGATTATTTAACCGGGCCATGATGCCAACTTTCCTGACCTCGCTGCGGCTGGACAGCCGGCTCGCCGAGCCGCTGTACCGGCAGATTTACCAGCGGATTAAAGACGCCATTACCCAGGGCAGCCTGGCGGCAGGCAGCCGGTTGCCCTCAGTGCGCGGGTTGGCGAGCGATCTGGGCGTGGCGCGCGCTACGGTGGAAAGCGCCTACGCGCAACTTATTGCCGAAGGTTTCTTGCAGAGCCGCGGGCAGGCGGGCACCTATGTCTCGCCGCAGCTGCCACACATGCCGCCGGGCGCGGTCCCCGCTGCGCCACCGCTGGCGGCAATGGCGCCCGATCCGCTGCAGCCGCAAGGCATGCTGCAGCCTTTCCAGCTGGGGGTACCGGCGCTGGACGCGTTTCCACGGGCGCTGTGGCAGCGCATTGTCGCCCGCCAGCTGCGCGGTTCCACGGTGGCTTCTCTGGCGCTGCCGCCGGCCGGCGGCCTGCCTGAACTGCGTGAGGCGATCGCCCATTATCTGCATTTGTCGCGCGGCATCAGCTGTCGGCCGGAGCAAATTTTCCTCTGTGCCGGTTATCCGGCGTTGTTGGACTGGGTGACGGAGAGGCTGTTACATGCCGGCGACGCGGTATGGATCGAAGATCCCGGCTATCCGGTCACGCGTCCGCTGCTGCTGGCCGCCGGCGTCAGGCCGGTCGCCGTGCCGGTGGATGAACAGGGCATGGACGTGGCCGCCGGTATTCTGACGGCGCCTGAGGCGCGGCTGGCGGTGGTGACGCCGACCCATCAAAGCCCGCTCGGCGTCTCGCTCAGCCTGGCGCGGCGCATGGCGCTGCTCGACTGGGCGCAGCAGCGCGGGGCCTGGATCCTCGAGGATGACTACGACAGCGAGTTTCGCTATCACGGGCGGCCGCTGCCGCCGCTGAAAAGCCTCGATGTTCAGGGTCGGGTGCTGTACGCCGGCACCTTCAGCAAAACGCTGTTCCCGGCGCTGCGCATGGCTTATCTGGTGGTGCCCGTCGGTCTGACGGAAACATTCGCGCGCAGCAGCCGGCTGCGTGGCTGCGGTTGCCCGCCGCTGCTGCAGGCCGGCGTGGCGGATTTTATCCGGCAAGGGCATTTCTATCGCCACCTGAAACGCATGCGGCCGTTGTACCGCCAGCGGCGCGAGTGGCTGACGCAGGCGTTGGAGCGACAGCTGGGGGCGTGGCTGACGACGGTGCCGCAACAGGGCGGCATTCAGCTGTTGGCCCGGCTGCGCGACGGCTTGGCGGATGCGCCGTTGGCGGCGCAAGCCTGGCAGCAGGGGCTGGCGGTGCAGGCGTTGTCTGACTGGCGAATCGACCATCCGGTGGGGCAAGGGTTACTGCTGGGGTTCGCCAATTTCAGCCGGCGAGAGGAGGCGGAGCGGGCGGTACAGGGGCTGGCACAGCTGTTTCGCTAAAATTAAACGGCCCGCGATTTCCGCGGGCCAGACGCACATCTGTTTTATCTTTATGACTGCAGGGGTGTTAACGCCGGGCCAGCAGCACGCCGAGCACGATGCCGACGGCGGCACCGATCCCTACGCCCTGCCAAGGTTTGTCACGCACATAGCTGTCGGCTTGATCGACGGCGTCGCGCGCATGCTGTGTCAGACTGGTGGAGCCGTTGAATCGCGCCCGAGCGTCGCGCAGCACGCCTTTCGCCTTGCTGTGCAGCTCTTTCAGTTCCTCTTTGGTCTTGTCACCGGACTCGCGCAACACTTCATCCAGCGTATCGGCCAACAGAGTGACGTCCTGATCGATATCGCGTTCTGTTCTTTCCGCTTTCTTAAACATTCAGCTCTCCATTTCGACACATGTCTTTTAAGTGTAGACCATGCCGAGAATTGTGTGGCCGATCACGGAAAAAAACCGCCGTCACGCAGGTGTTTGCCGGCGCGTGGGCTTTGTACATTTGGTTACTCGGCGAAACCAATCACTCACGGAAGCGGCGGTTTGATTCCACTAGTATCTGTTTCAACGGCTCCACCGGAGCTTACCGAAACAACACTCTGAGGATTTAAAGATGAAAAAAGTATTAGCGCTGATCGTTGCTGCCACTATGGGTCTGTCTTCTGTTGCTTTCGCTGCTGATACCGCAGCTACTGCTCCGGCTACCACCACCGCGCCAGCTGCGACCACCACTACCGCTGCGCCAGCGGCTGCTGCTGAAAAAGCGCCAGCTAAAGCAACGCATCACAAGAAAGCCAAGCACCACAAAAAAGCGCCAGCCCAGAAAGCTCAGGCCGCTAAAAAGCACCACAAAAAAGCGCCAGCTCAGAAAGCCCAGGCTGCTAAAAAACACCACAAAAAAGCGCCAGTGCAGAAAGCTCAGGCCGCTAAAAAACACCACAAAAAAGCCGGTAAAAAAGCTTAATTAAGTGATGTTTGCGGAACCGGAAGGTTCCGCACTCTCCAGCCCGTATTCCAGACACCCGGTTCTTCCGGGTGTCTTCTTTTGAGGCGACGAACGATGATCCATCGCTATCTGTTTGAAGTCATTTTCAGCGCGGTAACCCTGTGTGGGGTGATCGTCGGTTGGGAATTGTTTTTGGCCGGCAGCTTCCTGTGATCATTGCGCTGCGGCAGTTTCGTGCAAATGCCGCCAGCCGAGCGCGTCGGGCAGGCGTTCAAACACCACCGTGGAGTAGCGCAGCGTGGCGCTTTGTCCCGGCAGACTCTGTTTTTCCCGGTAGCTGACTACCGCGCCCGTCGGCCATTCGGCCACCAGCTTCATCTCTTCTATCTTGATTTCCAGTCCCGGTTTGGCGGCGCGATGCGCGCGGAAAAAAGCGCACAGCGCGGTGAAATCCAGCGGCGCGCCGTTCAGCGCGATCATGCTGAATTCCGGCGTAAAGCGCGCCAGCAGCGCTTGCTCTTCTCCGGCGCCTTTGCCCAGCCAGCGTTCAATGGCGATGTGGGCGTCGATCACTTCGGTAAAATACGGGTTCATAAAGCATCCTGTTGAGCGTTGAGTTGGCGCACGATGGCGCGGTTGGCGAGGCGCAGGCACAGCAACAGCGGGATAAATACGCTGGCGCCCGCCAGAATGAAGCAGGTTCGGTAGGCCGCCGCGGGCGGCAACACGGCCAGCAGCAGATTCAGCAGCAGGCTGAGCAGCGCCACGCCGAGGCAAAAACTGAGCTGGCGGTTGATGTTCCACAGCGCGCTGGCGTCCGCCAATTGGCCGTCGGGGATCTGCAGGAACGCGCTGCTCTGTGCGGTGCTGCTGCACAGGCTGCCGCCAAACCCCATCAGGGCGAAGGCGGCAATCTGCAACGCGTGCTGCCCGGCCAGGTCGATCTGCGCCAGCGTCAGCATGCCGGCGCCTTGCAACAGACAGCCGGCGATCAGCAGCGGCCGCGGGCCGAGGCGGTTAAAGCTTTTGCCGGTCAGCGTGATGGCCAGGAACGACGCCAGCGCCCAGGGCAGCATCAGGCCGCCGACCTGTGCGGCGGGCATCCCCAGCTGGTTTTGCAAATACAGCATCGCCACCAGGCTGACGCCGATGAACAGGCCGGGAATGCACAAATAAACCGCCATGGCGTTGCGCAGCAGCGGATCGGCGACCAGCCGCAGGTTCAGCAGCGGCTGCGGGGTACGCAGGCTATGGCGCAGATAATAGGCCAGCACCAGCAGACCGGTGGCCAGCAGCGCCGCGCCGGAAGCTTGATGGCCGGCTTCGCTCAGCCGGGTCAGGCCGAGCAGCAGCAGCGTCAGCGCCGCGCAGGCGCTCAGTAATCCTGTCGCGTCGAGCGGTTTGCGCGCCGCCGTCGGCGTTTCCGCACGCAGCCACAGCGCCGCCAGCGCCAGTGCCAGGGCCGCCAGCGGCAGGTTGGCGAAAAACACCCAGCGCCAGTCCAACCGATCGACGAGCCAGCCGCCCAGCGCCGGTGACAGCGCCGGTGCCAGCAGCCCCACCAACATGATAGCGGCCGACAGCCCGGCGCGTTCATGGCTGCGGTACAGCTGATAGGTCAGCGTTTGGCCGATGGGGATCAGCAAGCCGCCGCCCATGCCCTGCAGGGTGCGCCAGCCGATCAGCGCACCGATGCTGTCGGCGTTGCCCGCGCTGAGGGTGGCCAGCATGAACAACGCCAGCGACAGCAGAAACACCCGCCGTCCGCCGATGCGCTGCGCCAGCCAGGCGCTGAGCGGGATCACCAGCGTCAGGCCGAGAATATAGCCGTTGCTGACCCACGCCAGTTGGCTGACCGACGCCCGCATCGCCTGGCCGATGGCGGGGTAGGCGACGTTGGCGATAAACATATTGATCAGATCGACGAAAAAGCCGAGCAGATAGACGATTGCCACTTTGCTGCGATAAGACATGGTGCCTCCGGTTGAAGGCGAGCAGTGTATCGGGGGGAAAAGTGCGGATAAATCGGCGGCGGGCGATTACACTGTCAAAATGATTTTGACAATAAGGGCGACGAAATGCTGAATTTGCAGCGTCTGGCGATCTATGCGGCAGTGGTGGAAGCGGGCAGCTTTACCGCGGCGGCGGCGGCGCTGGGGCAAACCAAGGCGGTGGTGAGCTTTAACGTCAAGCAGCTGGAGAACGAGCTGGGGGTGTCACTGCTGGCGCGCAGCACCCGGCGGCTGTCGCTGACCGATGCCGGCGAACGCTTCTACCAGCGCAGCCTGCAGCTGCTGCAGGAGGCGGAAAATGTGCTGGACGACGTGCGTCGCGATCATCACGGGCTGAGCGGCGTGCTGCGTATCACCAGCACGCCTGAGTATGGCGCGCAGGTGGTGGTGCCGGCGCTGGCGGCGTTTTCGCGGCAGCATCCGCGCCTGCGCATCCAGCATGTGTCTTCCTCTTATCATGCCGATCTGATTTCGGAGCGCTTCGACGTGGCGATCCGCCTGGGCCAGCTGGCGGATTCCAGCCACCGCGCGGCGCTGATCGACAGCTTCGCCATCTTTCCGGTGGCGGCGCCGAATTATCTGGTCGACCGGCCGATTCATTCGCTGACGGATCTGGCGCAGGCGCAGTGGATCGCCCACAGCCGGCTCAGTTCGCCCCTCAGCTGGCAGGTGGTCACGCCGCAGCGCGACGCGGTGCTGTTCAAGGTTGCGGACGCCGCCACGCTTACCGGCGACAGCGCTGCGGCATTGTTGGCGTTCGCCCTGCATGGCGCCGGGGTGGCGCTGCTGCCGGCGTGGCTGGCGCAGCCCGACATCGATGCCGGCAGGCTGCAGCGGTTACTGCCGGATCACCGTTTCCCTGAGCAGAGCATCTATGCGCTCTACCCGAATACCCGTCACGTGCCGGAGAAGGTGCGGGCGTTTATCGATTTTCTGCGCGCGCGGGTGGCGGCAAAATCGTTAGCGAAATAATAATTCGTTATAACTCTCTCATTTATCATCAAATCTCATCGGGGTATGCTGGAGGGCTTCGTCTACCCCGTCCGATGCGAGCCACCTTCGATGACCGCAGAAAATAACCTCCAGCTGAACCGACGTATTTTGTCCGTGGTGATGTTCACCTTCGTCTGCTACCTGACCATCGGCCTGCCGCTGGCGGTGTTGCCGGGATTTGTGCATGACCACCTGGGCTACAACTCGGTGTTGGCGGGCCTTATCATCAGCGCGCAATACTTCGCCACGCTGTTCAGCCGCCCGCACGCCGGGCGTTACGCCGATCAGCTGGGGCCGAAGAAGGTGGTGCTGTTCGGCCTGGCCTGCTGCGGTGCCAGCGGCCTGTTTTACGCGCTGGCGTTCGGCGTTGACGGTTACCCGTGGCTCAGCCTGCTGTTGCTGTGCGTGGGGCGGGTGTTTCTCGGCGTCGGCGAAAGCTTCGCCAGCACCGGTTCCACGCTATGGGGCATCGGCCGGGTCGGGGCGATGCACACCGCGCGGGTGATTTCCTGGAACGGCGTTGCCACCTACGGGGCGATGGCGGCCGGGGCGCCGCTTGGCGTGTACCTGAATCAGCAGTGGGGATTGGCCGGGGTGGCGGCGCTGATCGTGCTGGCGGTTGCGGTGGCGCTGCTGTTGGCGAGCGGCAAGCCGGACGTCTCGATCGCCGCCGGGCAGCGCATCGCCTTTAGCGCGGTGTTCGGCCGCATCTGGGCCTATGGTCTCGGTCTGGCGATGGGCACCGT
The DNA here is from genome assembly GCF_009905295.1 of Serratia sp. NGAS9. Taxonomy (NCBI): domain Bacteria; kingdom Pseudomonadati; phylum Pseudomonadota; class Gammaproteobacteria; order Enterobacterales; family Yersiniaceae; genus Serratia; species Serratia sp. NGAS9. The sequence continues at coordinate 4,006,416 of NZ_CP047605.1, read as the reverse complement.
CGGTTTCGGCGTGATCGCCACGTTCATCACACTTTACTATGCCGACAAAGGCTGGAGCGGCGCGGCGTTTTCGCTGACGCTGTTCAGCTGCGCCTTCGTCGGCATTCGCCTGATCTTCAGCAACGTCATTAACCGCCACGGCGGGTTGAAGGTGACGCTGGCGTCGTTTCTGGTCGAGATCGTCGGGCTGCTGTTGATCTGGCAGGCTGGTGAGCCCTGGATGGTGCAAACCGGCGCGTTGCTGGCCGGCGCCGGTTTCTCGCTGGTGTTCCCGGCGCTGGGCGTCGAGGCGGTGAAACAGGTGCCGCCGCAGAACCAGGGCACGGCGCTCGGCACCTATTCGGCGTTCCTCGACCTGGCGCTGGGCATCACCGGCCCGCTGGCCGGGCTACTGATCGGGCAGACGGGCGTGCCGTCGATCTATCTGGCGGCGGCGCTGCTGGTGGCGCTCGGGGTGTTGCTCACCCTGCGCCTGCTGCAGCGCAGCCGGGCCTGATTCAGGAATAGTCCGAAACCCGGATTCCTTCCCAGAAAATCATTGTTTCGGTGAATGATTACGGTAAGGTCGCTCAGCGGTCCAGAATGAGAGGAGGAATCGATGTATTTACGGCCGGATGAAGTGGCTAAAGTGTTGGAGAATACCGGCTTTGAGCGTGATTATGTCACCGATCAGGCCTATGGTTACCGCAAGGGCGCACACTACGTGTATGTGAATCGCGAAGCGCGGATGGGCAGAACCGCGTTGGTGATCCACCCGGCGCTGAAAGAGAGAAGCGTGCATTTCGCCACGCCGACCTCCCCGGTGCGCTTCAGCGAGCAGTATCTGGAGTTTCCCCTGGATTTAAGCAGCGACACCCCGAACCAGCGCTACGGCATCGCACACGGCTTCAGCTCGCGCGAAGCGCTTTCGCGCTACCTTTACAGCATGTTCCTGTAATCGGTCCCCCGACCCGGGGGACGCTATCAGCCGTGGGCCAACGCTTCGCGGTTGAAACGCTCGTTGTAGGCGCGGCGGAATTGCGCCAGTTCAAACGCATCAATATCCAGCTCGGCGAAGTAAAACAGCGCCGCTTCGGTGTGCTCGGCGTGTAGCTCCGGTGACAGCCCGGCGCGCAGCAGCACGTCACGCCACAGGGCAATCTGCTCGTCGTCCGCCTGTTTGATAAACGTCAGGTAGATGAACAGCAGATAAGCCGCCTGGTGCATCTCTTCGGTGTAGCCGTTGTTCAGCATGCGGATAAAGGTCTGGCTTTGGCGGCCGCCCATTTCCTGGATCATCGATTCGATCAGCATCGGCTTGACCCTCAGCAGATGGGCCAGCGAATCGATGGCTTTGCGGGTGTCGGACGTCAAGATGCGGTAACCGATAATGAATACGACGATCAGGGCGGCGAGGATGATCCAGGTCATTTAGGCTTTATTACACTCTCAATACGCCAGAAGAGGGGCGGGAGGCGCTGTGCGACAGCGCCCGCTATCAATGCTGTTCGCCGCTGAAATTACCGACCGCGCTCTGTTGGCGCAGGTGGTGATTGAAGGTGGCCGCGTCTTTGGCCAGCACGTCCAGATGGGCGCCGAGCATTTTGATCTGCTTGACCAGTGCATGCTGTTCCGGCACCGAACTGGCGGTGCTCAGTTTGCGCGCCAGTTGTTCATTCTGCGCCCGCAGCGCGGCTTCGCGCTGTTTGGCTTCTTCCAGCAGTTGCTGCAGCGCCTGGTAGCTCTGCTGCCATTCGCGGTGTTGCCGTTCGAAGCTGCTCTGCAACTCATTCATCGCATTTTGAAACTGGATTTCCAGCTCGCGCATTGTCATGGGCTCGATCCTTTGCGGCACTCAATGATGGCTTAGCAGTATAGCGAAAACTGTTCGCAAGCTCACCCGTTGACGACAAATGAGACAAATGCCGCTGACAATTCCCGGCTTGCAACCGCGCCAAGGCGTCTTACAATCGACCCCATTCCCAGCCGTAAAGGCTGCCGTTCAAGAGAGGTGGAACATGAGCGAGCAGGAAAAAGACTTTTTTGAACAGGCGATGGCGGACGTGGTGCCGCTGGAGAGCGGACGGCAGACGCTGTACCTCAAGCCGCAGGCGGCGGTGGACAAAAGCGCGCGGCGCGAAGCGCAGCGGCTGCGGCAGGAAAACTTCCTCAGCACCGATTTTCTCGAGGTGATCCCCTGTGAACAGCCGCTGGAGTTCAAAGGGGAAGGCATTCAGCAGGGCGTGCTGGACAAACTGCGCAACGGGCGTTACCCGCCGCAGGCGTCGCTGAACCTGCTGCGTCAGCCGGTTGAAGCCAGCCGGCAGGCGCTGTTCCGTTTCATTATGCAGGCGGAGGCGCAAAATCTGCGTTCGCTGCTGATCGTGCACGGCCGCGGGCGGCAGAACGAAAGCCATCCGAATATCGTGCGCAGTTACGTCGCCAAATGGCTGGCGCAGTTTGAGCAGGTGCAGGCGTTTTGCCGCGCTTTACCGCGCGACGGCGGCGAGGGCGCCTGCTATGTCACGCTGCGTAAATCGGCGCAGGCCAGGGCGGAAAACTTTGAGCGCCACGCCAAGCGCAGCCGGTGAAAGGATAGCCGAAATAAAATGGCCGGCGCATATCGCCGGCCATCGATGAATTATTTATTAAATATTTTATAGTCCAGCGAATAACGGCCGGCGCCGGTCACCGCCAGCAGCAGCAAACCGCCAATGATGCTGATGTTTTTAAAGAAGTTGATTTCGTTGCCCATCATTTCCATGCCGGTCATTTTCCAGAACGGATGACCGATAAACGCGGTGCCCAAAACATACAGGGCAAAAATGACCGCGATAGGGCGAGTAAACAGGCCGAGAATAAGCGCGATGCCGAAAATAAACTCCACCACCACGGCGATAATCGCCGCCAAATAAGGCATCGGCGTGCCATAGCCTTCCATCGCCGTGACGGTTGCACCGAAGTTGACCAGTTTCATCCAGCCGAAAATGATAAACAGAACCATCAGTAGAATACGGGACAGCAGAATTACGCCGTCTTTTGAGCTATCACCCATTTCGAACTCCTTAGCCACTGTCGGAATGATGTTGTCTTGCTGATTAAAGATTAGAACAATTTACGTTTTTTTCTAGCGGCGGCGGGCGGTTGCGCCACTTTTTTCGGTGAGCGAGACGCGTGGTGAAGCCGGCGGCATTGCCTATACTTGAGCCTGGAGCAAAACAATAAAACAGGCAATGTGAGGCCAAGATGGATGAGGAATTGACCGCCGCCGGTTACCGCCGTTATTCCGGCGACAAGATTGACGTTTATTTTAACAGCGCGATATGCCGCCATTCCGCCAACTGCGTGCGTGGCAACGCGGCTATATTCACCCTGAATCGCCGCCCGTGGATTATGCCGGACAATGCCGAGCCGGCCGAGGTGAAACGCGTTATCGACACCTGCCCCAGCGGCGCACTTAAATATAGGGAGAAATAATATGGAACATAAAATACTGGCAGACGAGAAGCGTTTTTATATCAATGATGAGCAAGGCAAGCTGATCGCTGAGATCTCTTTCGTGCCGAGCGGCGACAAACTGACCATTATCGATCACACCTGGGTGGATGAGTCATTGAAGGGGCAGGGCATCGGTAAAAAGCTGGTGGCGCTGGTGGTGGAGAAAATGCGTGCGGAGCAGCGTAAAATCATTCCGCTATGCCCGTTCGCCAAGCATGAGTTCGATACCACCCCAGCCTATCAGGACATTCGCGCCTGAAGCGATAACGGGGCGCGGCGCGCCCCGGTCATTCAGCAGACGCCGAAATCGCCGTCTTCGTGGTACAGCGCCACGTCGCTGGCCTGCACTTCCGTGCGCTGCTCTTTGCCCAGTTCATTCCAGCTGCAAACCAGGGTTTCGCCGTCGATCGCTACCACGGTCATCTTTGGGCCGCCGGTGGTGCGTTGAACAAAATCACCGATATTGAATGCCATGCGTTCCTCCACAACAGATTAAACCTCATCTATTGATAACACAGAATGCCGCCGCCTTTGGCAGGAGTTTCATTATGTATTAATTTATACAGCGATTATCACTAAGGAGAGCAGACTAACATGCCGGGATTATTGATGTTTTATGTGGGCGGTACGGCGCCGGGCGCCAATATTGAGTTGCACGACGTGCAGTTCGCGGCGGCGGATCGGCCGGAAGAGGCGTATCCGCTGCTGCGTGAAAAGTGGTTCGGCGATAAGCGCAAGGTGCATGTCGACGGCTATGCGCGCATCGACTGGGCGGACGGTTACGACGTGAGTCTGGAGCCTGCGCCGTTCGCCGGTGAAGAGAAGCTGTTTTTCGTCAACGTGGGCGGGTACCGCAGCGATGAGCTGGCGGAGTTGCACCAGTTCGGCCTGTTTGTGGCGCGCTCCGCCGACGAGGCGAAGGAGAAAGCCAAACGGGTGCTGCTAACGGACAGTGCGCAGCAGCACAAGGATGACCTGGCCGACGTGGACGACTGCCTGCTGCTGCAGTCGCTGCAGGGCTACCACGTTCATTTGCGCGCCAACCCGCACGGCAAACCGGCCCGGCCGCTGTGGCAGGGGTATCTGCCAATCGGCGAACCCGCGTTATAACGCCGCCAGCGCCTGCAGCTGTTGCCGCAACCAGCGGCAGGCCTCCGGCCGGCCGTTCTTGCGGTGCAGGTAGATTTTGATCTGATACGGCGGCACCGGAAACGGCAGGGGATGGATATCCAGCGCCGCCGCCTGCCGCAATTTTTGCGCGGCGTAACGCGGCATGCTCATCACCAGTTTGCTGTCGGCGACGATGAACGGCGCGCCCAGCAGCGAAGGCGTGCGGATGGCGATATCGCGCTGCAGCCCCAGTTTGTCGAGCTGGTAGTCAATGACGCCACGCTGTTCGTTCCACGGTGTCACCACCAGATGACGCGCCTGCAGGTAGTTTTCCAGCGTCAGCTCGCCGTATTTCGCGCTGAACGTGGGCGAACAGATCGCCACATACTCATCCTCCAGCCAGCTCACCTCGTCGATCTCCGGGTAGCTTTCGCCATCGGTTTCGGTAAAGCCCAGCGCGAAGTCGATGCGCCCCGCCAGCAGATCGTTCAGCGCCACCTTGCGCTCGGAATAGCGCAGCTGAAACGATAACCCCGGCGCCAGGCGCTGCATCTGCGCCATCAGTGCGGGAAACACCGCGAAAGCGGTGTAATCGGTAATGGCGAAGGTGAAGCTCTCCCGGCTTTCGGCGGGGACGAAGCGCGGGCGCGGATGCAGCCCTTTGGCCAGCAGCGCCAGACTTTCGCTGACGGTCGGGGCCAGGCTGTCGGCATACACCGTCGGGTGCATGTCGTTGCCGACCCGGTAGAACAGCTCGTCTGCCAGCGCCTTGCGCAGCCGGATCAGCGCGTGGCTCAACGCCGACGCACTGAGGGCCAGCTCTGCTGCGGCGCGCGTCACCGATCGCAGCCGATACACTGCTTCGAACACCAGCAGCAGGTTGAGATCGAGGCGTTTCAAATCCAGATGCATGATATTCATTACCTGTTGATGAAAATGCAGTTCATACAGTATTTGAGGCGCGATATGCTGGCAAGCACAGTCATTAACACACTCAGGATTTGCCATGACCATCGAGATTTACCCGGCGCAAAAAAGCGACGCCAAACTGATTCTGGATATGATTATCGAGCTGGCAGTGTACGAAAAGGCGCGCGAGCAGGTGCTGGCCAGCGTGGAAGATATCGAACGCAGCCTGTTTGGGCCGGGCGCCTGTTCCGAAGCGTTGATTTGTACGGTAAACGGCGAGCCGGCGGGTTATGCGGTGTTCTTTATGAGTTACTCCACCTGGCTGGGTAAAAACGGCATCTATCTGGAAGACCTGTACGTGGCGCCGAAGTATCGCGGCGCGGGCGCAGGTAAAAAGCTGCTGCGGCACATCGCCCAGCTGGCGTGCGAACGGCAGTGCGGTCGCCTGGAGTGGAGCGTGCTGGACTGGAACCAACCGGCCATCGATTTCTACCTCAGCATCGGCGCGCAGCCGCAGGGCGAGTGGGTGCGCTATCGTATGGAAGGCGAGGCGCTGACGCACTTCGCGGCGCACGGGGTGGCGTTGCCGGCATAATAGCCGTTGGGGGGAGGCGGCCTCCCCAACTGTGGTGGTGTGAACGGTTTACTGCGGATCAATCAGGCGGGTTTGCGGGCGGCGAGAATGAAGATCATCGGGCGCTCCTGCTCTTCGTCCAGCGCCGGATTAGCGGCGATTTGCTGCGCGCTGGGGCCCCATTCGTTCAAATGCTGGATGATAAACCCTTGCTGCGCCAGCGGGTTGATATAGCCGCCAAGCGTGCGGTGCTGCTTGATGACGCCTTCCGCCAGCCAGTTGGAAACGCGCTGGCCTTCTCGCTGGTAACCGTTGAGCGGCCAGGATTTCTGCCCGTTGCCGTCGGTCAGCCAGCCCTGCTGCGCCGGGGCGGTGTAGATCGGGTGCTCGGCGGTGAAGATGAACTGCCCGCCGGGTTTCAGCGCGGCGTAAACCGTGGCGAACAGCGCGGGCAAATCCTCGAGGTAGTGCAGCGTCAGCGAGCTGTAGACCAGATCGTAACTTTCCGGCGGCAGCTGCAGCTGCGCCAAATCCTGCCGACGGTACTCGATACCCGCGTCGGCGGTCATCTCCCGCGCCTTGGCCAGCATTTTTTCCGAAACGTCCAGCCCCAGCACGCTGGCTGCGCCCTGTTCGCGCGCGCTGCGGCAAAACCAGCCGTAGCCGCAGCCGAGATCGACCACGCTTTTGCCCTGCAAATCCGGCAGGATGCGGCGGATGGCGGGCCATTCCGGCGCGCCGTCCAGGCCGTGCTGCGAGCGGCTGAGCTGCGCATAGCCGTCGAAGAAGGCCTGATTGTCATAGATGTTTTGCGTCATGATGACTCCTTAGTGAATGACGGCGGCGGAATGCCGCTGCCATACCGTGCATATTGCTGCATAATTCTACGCTGACAACATGAATAACGGGAATGACGATGGACATGATTTCGGTGCGGCAAGCGCCCGAGCTGGCGCCGCGCGCCATTGCGTATTTTCAGCGGCACTGGGCCACGGCAGAGACGCTGATGATGTATGAAGACGCCATCAACCGCAGCCTCGGCGCCGCCAACCCGCTGCCGCAGTGGTACCTGCTGATGGAAAATGACCAGATCCTCGGCTGTGCGGGGCTCATCACCAACGACTTTATCAGCCGTGGCGAGCTGTATCCCTGGCTGTGTGCGCTCTACGTAGAGGAAACGCAGCGCGGCCGGGGCTACGGCGCCAAACTGATTGAGCATGTGGCGGCGGAAACCCGCCGGTTGGGCTTCCCGCAGCTGCACCTGTGCACCGATCTGGAAGGGTACTACGAGCGCAACGGCTTCGTTTATAACGGGCTCGGGTATCACCCCTGGGGCGAAGCCTCGCGGGTCTATTCGCGGGTGCTGTGATCGCCGCCGTCGGGGGCGCGTAAGACAAACCTGACTTTTCTTTCACCTCATCGCGCATCGCGGGTTACACTGGCCGCTTGTTCGCCACCGACCGGGTTAATTCGCCGCCGCGATGAGAGTGCCACGTCAGCTACAGCAACGCTTTACCGCCTGCATCGCCATTATGGCGGTGCTGTTGCTGTTTGTGGCGCCGGTGGTGTCGAAATCGCTGATGCACCACCCGATGATGGGCGGCATGGCGCAACCGGACGCCGCCATGCCGCACGACATGCACGCGATGGCGATGCCCGCCGCCGAGCATGCCGGCCACCACGGCATGGATCCTGCGGAGATGATTTTCTGCGGCTATTGCGAGCTGCTGATCCACGTGCCGCTGCTGCTGTGGGCATTCGTCCCGCTGCTGTGGCTGATGGCGCGCATCGCGCGCCTGCCTTGCGCGCCGCGCATCGTTTCTCCGCCCCTTCGGCGCCTGACTCTGCGGCCGAGCCCGCGCGGGCCGCCCGGCCAACCGTTTTTCCCTATTGCTTGATCATGGGTAACGCCGTCCGTATCGCTGCGGACGGTTTGCCTGCGCGCACAGTTTGAAAAACGAGAAAGGCCATGTCTTCAATAACCAAAACTCCACCTGCCGCATCGCCGCGTGGCGCGATGCTGAACCTGATCAGACGGCTGCATTTTTATATCGGCCTGCTGGTCGCTCCTTTTATTCTGGTCGCTGCACTGACCGGCACGCTGTATGTGCTGACGCCGCAGCTTGAAGAGGCGCTGTATCGCGATGCGCTTTTCACCGAACCGCATGGGCAGGCGAGATCGCTGGCTGACCAGATCGCCGCCGCCCGCCGTGCGGCGGGTGACGAGGCGCGCATTTACGCCGTGCGTCCGGCTCCCGGCGCAATGGACACCACCCGCGTGCAGTTCGCGAGTGCCGATCTGGGCGCCTCCGAGTCGCGCGCGCTGTTTATCGATCCTTACACCCTGGCGATCAAGGGCGACATGACGGTGTACGGCACCTCTGGCGTGCTGCCGCTGCGCACCTGGCTGGACAAGCTGCACAGCAGCCTGCTGCTCGGCGACCTGGGGCGCAACTACAGCGAGCTGGCGGCCTCCTGGCTGTGGGTGGCCGCGCTGGGTGGCGTGGCGCTGTGGCTGGCGACGCGGCCGAAGCGCAAGCTGAAAAGGGCAAAAGGGGGCTTCGCCGCCAGCCGCCATTGGCATATCACGCTGGGCGTGGCGCTGCTGGCCGGGCTGTTGTTCTTCTCGGCTACCGGGCTGACCTGGTCGCAGTGGGCCGGCGGTAACATCGACGCGCTGCGGGCCAACCTGGGCTGGCTGACGCCGCAGGTCAACACCAGCCTGCAGGCCGATGCGCCGCAGACGCCGGCCGATCCGCACGCCGAGCACCGCGGGATGATGCCGGGCATGAAGATGGGCCCTGCCGCGCAGGCCAATGCGTTGAACGGTGATTGGGATCGGGCGCTGCACGCTGCGCGCGCCGCCGGGATCGACGCCGCCAAGGTCGAGCTGCGCCAGCCGAAAGGCGAGGGCAAAGCCTGGACGGTAACCGAAGTGGATCGCAGCTGGCCGACGCAGGTGGACGCGGTTGCCATCGCGCCGCAAAGCTTCGCCGTCATCGATCAGGTGCGGTTCGACACCTTCCCACTCATCGCCAAGCTGACCCGCTGGGGCATCGACGCCCACATGGGCATTCTGTTCGGCTTGCCGAATCAGCTGCTGCTGGCGGCGTTCGGCCTCGGGCTGTGCCTGATGATTGCGCTGGGTTACCGCATGTGGTGGAGTCGCCGCCCGGCGGCGGGTGCGCAGCATCCGGTGCATACGCTGGTTGCCGCCTGGCTGGCGCTTTCCCTGCCGGCACGCGTCGTCACGCTGCTGGTTGCAGCCGTACTGGGTTATTGCCTGCCGGTAATGGGCGTGAGCCTCGCGGCGTTGCTGCTGGCGGACGTGTGGCGCTGGCGCGTGCAGCGGCAAGGCCTTCAGGACGAAACGCCGGAAGCGGCCGCCCGCCGCGCCGAGGTGCGCAAGTTCCGCGCGGCGGTGGCGACAGTGGCGGTGGCGGTCGGCTGCGTGATGGGCCGGGCGATCCTCGGCGGCACCGTCGAACAGTTTCAGCTGCCGTTCGGTGACTGGAGCGCACAGATGGTGATCATGCAGAGCCTGATGGTGCTGCTGTATACGCTGGTGTTCACCCTGCTGCTTTCCATTCCGCTGTGGTATTTCTTCCTGGGGGAGAAAGAGGGGCGGTGAGGTAGCGTCCGGCATGCCTGCGGGCATGCCGGATATTTGGGAATGGGGCTTAAGCGCGTATCATCTCACCGGATAGGCAATTTCCACTGAAAGGAAGCGAACGATGACGTTTGAACAACGAAGGGACAAGGCGATAGCGCTGATGGAGGAAAAGAAGATGTGGCGGAGCAACTATGCGCCGCCAATCTTGCGCCTGCTGTGGCGAATGGATGTGAATATGCCACCGCCGCCGTTTGCGCCTTTCTGGCTGAATATGCTGTTCTTCGGCATTTGGTTTGGCCCGCTGTGGGGCGTGCTGATGTGGTTCATGGTATGGAAAAATCAGGGATATACCGGTGAAGAGGCCCTGACATTAAGCCTCGCCGCCGGCCTGTTGTTTGGCTTTTTTATGGCGCTTTTCCACTACAGGCGGAAAAAGGCGAACAGGCTGCCGGACTGGAACTCGCTTTGACACGTTGGTGACGAACAGACACAAAAAAGCCCGCAACCGAAGTTGTGGGCTTTTTCGCTATTATCGCCGGGTCTATCTGGTTCACTGGCGACGTATTTGGTGGAGCTGGGGGGATTTGAACCCCCGTCCGAAATTACTACACCGTCGGCACTACATGCTTAGTCCAATCTTTACATTCGCCGGCCAGCTGCGGATGGACACGCTACTGACAGACTAGCCTGATTGAGTTTAACGCTTCAGCCCCAGGCAGGACATCCACGCGATCTCTTTTGGGTTTGACCTCTCTTGATCCCCGTCCTAAGAGCGGAGGCTAGGGAGAGAGGGCTCTAAGCAGGGTATTAAGCTGCTAAAGCGTAGTTTTCGTCGTTTGCGACTATTTTTTTGCGGCTTTTTACGAGGCCAACCGCCCCTCGGCATGCTCCTAGGGCTTCGCAAATCCCGTCGAATCCAGAATCAGCCCCAAGTAACTTTGTGCAGTATACCAGAAGTTTACCTCGATAAGCCAGCGGCTTAACGATTGGCGTGCTTCATGATACGGGCTTTCGCCGTCTGCCATTCGCGATCTTTGATGTCATCGCGTTTGTCGTGCTCTTTCTTGCCTTTGGCTACGCCGATCTTGATCTTGCTCCAGGCATTTTTCCAATACAGGGACAAGGCCACCACGGTGTAACCGTCGCGGTTGACGCGGCCGAGCAGGGTGTCCAGCTCGCGTCGGTTCAGCAGCAGTTTACGGGTACGCGTCGGATCGCACACCACATGCGACGAAGCCACGTTAAGCGGGGTGATGGTGGCGCCAAACAGATAGGCTTCACCGTCACGGAACGTCACGTAGCTGTCGCTGAGGTTGGCTTTGCCTGCACGCAGCGATTTAACTTCCCACCCTTGCAGCGACAGGCCCGCCTCGAACTCTTCTTCAATGAAGTATTCGAAACGCGCGCGCTTGTTTTGAGCAATGGTGGCGGAACCGGGTTTGTGTGCTTTTTTCTTTGTCATAGTGCGTTCATTATACTGGATGCTCCAGCGAAAGAAATCCTTTCCCGTTCAGCACCTGCGCAATTTTTCGCATTTTTGGTTCCCTCATCCCGTAGCAGATTTTTTGTTTGCCGCCAGATAAATGGTATTATCTGTACGTTTTATGTCTTACAGGAAATGATATGCCCCAGATCAGTCGGTCTGCATTAGTGCCGTTCAGCGCCGAGCAGATGTATCAGTTGGTTAACGATGTTCATTCTTACCCCGATTTTCTGCCAGGCTGCACCGGCAGCCGGGTGCTTAATGCTACCTCCAACGAGATGACCGCCGCGGTGGACGTCGCCAAGGCCGGTATCAGCAAGACCTTCACCACCCGCAATACGCTACTGGATAACCAGAGCATCAATATGCAGCTGGTCGATGGCCCGTTCCGCAAGCTGATGGGCGGCTGGCAGTTCACGCCGCTGAGCGAAGAGGCCTGCAAGGTGGAGCTGCACCTGGACTTCGAGTTCACCAACAAACTGATTGAGTTGGCGTTCGGCAAGGTATTCAAAGAGCTGGCGGGCAACATGGTGCAGGCATTCACCCAGCGGGCGAAAGAGGTCTACAGTGTCTGACATCCAGGTCGAGGTGGTGTACGCCTTGCCGGAGCGGCAGTACCTGCGCAAGGTGAAGCTGGCCGAAGGCAGCAGCGTCGAGCAGGCGATTCAGGCTTCAGGCCTGCTGGAGCTGCGCCAGGATATCGATCTTAAAAGCAACAAAATCGGCATTTACAGCCGCCCGGCCAAGCTGGGCGATACGCTGAACGATGGCGACCGGGTGGAGATTTACCGGCCGCTGATCGCCGATCCGAAAGAGCTGCGCCGGCAACGGGCAGAAAAGGCAAAAAAATAAGGCGCTTATAGCGCCTTATTTTTTATCTGAAACTGATTTTCTCTTCCGCGTTGCAGCCTGCGACTGTCATGAGGAACACCATGCCCCCTCATGGGCCGGAAGAGCGGGCAGCGCCGATTACTTGGTCAGCGCCGGTTTGTTCTGGATGTCGGTCAACACGCCTGCGCTGTCGAAGGTCAGCGTCAGCGTCTGCTGGGTGATATCTTCATGGCCAGGCTGCTGGCGGAACACATAGAACCACGTCTGAGTTCCGAACGGGTCTTGCAGCATTGGGGTACCCAATGTGTAAGCGACCTGTTGTTGGGTCATCCCTTTCTGAATTTTCGCCACGTCGGTCGACGTCAGGTAGTTCCCCTGGTTGATGTCAGGACGATAAACCACCTTTTCAAAAGTAGAACAGCCTGCAGTCAGCATCACAAGAACTACAGCGGCGGCAGTCAGCGTTTTACAGCGCATAGTAATCACATTCCTTTAGGGCATAGGATGCCGATGATAATAGACCTTGCGGCAGTTGGAAACCTTTATACCCTTCATCTTTCACGTTGCGACGCGTTGGCTTTCTTTCAGCACCTCAAGCGCTTGGCCTGTTTCAGGCCGTTGAGGAGGCTTAAGATCACCGCCGCGCCGCACTTTAGATATATTTCGGGTCAACAGCGTCACTGTCAGACCGCAGGAAAGTGAAAAAGTTGAGCTTTTTTATGCCGCCAGCAGTTCTTTGGCGTTCGCCAACGTATTGCGGGTGACTTCGCTGCCGCCGAGCAGGCGCGCCAGCTCCTGCAGCCGGGCGCGTTTATCCAGCGGCGCCATCTGGGTTTCGGTGACCGTGCCGTCGGTCTGCTTGCTGACGAACAGGTGCTGATGCCCGCATCCGGCCACCTGCGGCAGGTGAGTGACGCACATCACCTGGGTGGATTCGCCGAGCTGGCGCAGCAGACGGCCGACGATGGCGGCGGTCGGGCCGCTGATGCCCACGTCCACCTCATCGAAGATCAGCGCCGGAGTTTCCATCTTGCGGGCGGTGATCACCTGAATGGCCAGCGCGATGCGCGACAGCTCACCGCCGGAGGCGACCTTCGCCAGCGGCTGCAGCGGCTGCCCCGGGTTGGTGGAGACGCAGAACTCGGTGCGGCTGGCCCCTTCGGCGCTAAGGTGCTGCGGTTCGAAGCGCACGTCGATGTTGAATTTGCCGTGCGGCATGGAGAGCGCTTGCATGCTGTCGGTGATGAGCGTGGTCAGCTCGGCGGCGTAGTGCAGGCGTTTCTGGTGCAGCTCTTCCGCCAGCGCCAGCGCCTGCTGGTGATGCAGGATGACCGCCTCGTTCAGGTGCTCATGGTCGCTTTCCTGCTGCGACAGCAACTGCTGTTCATCCAGCAACTGCTGATGCAGCTGCGGCAGCTCTTCCGGCGCGACCTGGTGTTTGCGCGCCAGGCTGATTTGACGCGACAGGCGCTGTTCCAGCTCGTGCAGGCGATTGGGATCGAGATCCATGCGATCGGCGTAATGGCGCAGTTCGTCGCTGGCTTCGCTGATCTGGATAGAGGCCTCTTCCAGCATGTCCAGCAGGCCGCCGAGCTTGTCGTCCAGCCCGGCCAGCTCAAGCAGCAGGTGTTTGGCGCTGTAGAGCTGGCTGAGCATGTTGTTCTCGTCGCTGTCGGCCAGCAGCTGCAGCGTCTGCTGGCTGAGGGTCAGCAGCTGGCCGCTGTTGGCCAGGCGTTTGTACTCGGCGTCGGTCTGCTCGAACTCGCCGGCCTGCGGCGCGAATTCGTTCAGCTCTTTCAATTGGTATTGCAGCAGCTGCTTGCGCGCTTCGCGCTCGATGGACTGCTGCTGATGGTGCGCCAGCTCGCGGCAGCTCTGATGCCAGCGTTGGTAGGCCTGGCTCATCGCCGCCAGCAGGGCGGGTTCGTCGGCGTAGGCGTCGAGCAGCGCTTTTTGGTGCTCCGGCTTGAGCAGCAGCTGATGGGCGTGTTGACCGTGGATTTGGATCAGGCGTTGCCCCAGTTCGCGCAGCTGCGACAGCGGCACGGCGGTGCCGTTGATAAAGCCGCGTGAACGGCCGTCGGCGTTGATCACGCGGCGCAGCAGGCATTCGTTGCTGTCGTCCAGCTGGTTCTGTTCCAGCCATTCGCGCGCGGACGGGGTGTCCGCCAGCGAGAAGCGGGCGCAGAGGTCGGCGCGGGCGGCTCCCAGGCGCACCACGTTGCCGTCGGCGCGGTTGCCGAGGCACAGCCCCAGCGCATCGATGGCGATGGATTTGCCGGCGCCGGTTTCACCGGTGATCGCCGTCATGCCCGGTTGAAAATCGATTTCCAACTCACGAACGATAGCAAAGTTGCTGATGGTTAATTGCGCCAGCATGGGAACCTTCCTGTGTATAAACACATAACTGTAGTTTCATACAGTATAAACTGGTTTTATATACAGTAAAGTGGCTGGCACAGATTTTAGAACAATTTTTTCGACCAGCCCAGCTTGGTGCTTAACGTGTTGAAATAGCTGTAGTCCTTCGGGTGAATCAGATTCAGGTGGAAATCACTGCGGCGGATCAGCACTTCTTCTCCTTCCTGGATCGGCAGTGCGATCTGGCTGTCGCAGCTGATCTCCAGATCGCTGCCGATCTGCGAGAATTTCAGGCGGATGGTGCTGTCGCCGTTGATCACCAGCGGCCGGGCGGAAAGGGTGTGCGGGAACATCGGCACCAGCGCGATCGCCTCCAGCGACGGGGTGAGGATCGGCCCGCCGGCGGAGAGCGAGTAGGCGGTGGAGCCGGTCGGCGTGGCGATGATCAGGCCGTCGGAGCGCTGCGAGAAGGCGAAGCGATCGTCGATATACACCTCGAATTCGATCATGTGCGCCACTTTGCCGGGGTGCAGCACCACTTCGTTGATGGCGGTGCTGATGCGGCACTGCTGGTGCTCTTTATGCACGATGGTTTCCAGCAGGAAACGCTGTTCGTCGATGTACTCGCCTTCCAGCACGTCCGCCAGCTGCTGCAGGGCGTTGTCGGGATCGAGATCGGTGAGGAAACCGAGGTTGCCGCGGTTGACCCCGATCACCTTGATGTCGTAGCGCGCCAGCACGCGCGCAGCGCCGAGCATGTTGCCGTCGCCGCCAACCACCACCGCCAGATCGGCCCGCTGGCCGATATCCGCCAGGCTGCCGGTCACGGCGTCTTTCAGCCCCAAATCATGGGCGATTTGGCGTTCGATCATCACCGAATAGCCGCGGGCGACTAGCCAGTGGAACAACATCTCGTGGGTTGCCAGCGCTGAAGGGTGACGCGGGTGGCCAACAATGCCAATACAGGCGAATTTTTTATTCATTTGTTGTGATTTTCCTCACCGGGACCCGTTTATGCCCCACATTGTGACCGGTTGACTTGAAACCCCGGTTTTGATCCCCATAATAAGCCAAGTTGCGAGATTAATGCTAAAACGCGGAGATATTCATGAGTAGTAAAGAACAGAAGACGCCAAACGAGCAAGTCTCGGAAGAAATGGAACAACACGCTCATCACGATGATACGCTGCCGGAAGCGGCGGAAGGCGTCGATCTGCGCGATGCGCGTATCGCCGAACTGGAAGCCCAACTGGCGGAAGCGCAGCAGCACGAGCGCGACAGCCTGCTGCGCGCCAAAGCGGAAGCGGAAAACATCCGCCGCCGCGCCGAACTGGACGTCGAGAAAGCGCACAAGTTCGCCCTGGAGAAATTCTCCGGCGATCTGCTGCCGGTGATCGACAACCTGGAGCGCGCGCTGGATCTGGCGGATAAAAACAATCCTGAACTGGCCGCGATGATCGAAGGCATCGAGCTGACGCTGAAATCGCTGCTGGACGTGGTGCGCAAGTATGGCATCGAAATCGTCGGCGACGTCAACGTGCCGTTCAACCCGGAAGTGCATCAGGCGATGAGCATGATGGAATCCGCCGATCACCAGCCGAACCACGTGATGATGGTGATGCAGAAAGGTTATACGCTGAACGGCCGCCTGCTGCGTCCGGCGATGGTCGCGGTCTCCAAAGCCAAGGCGTAATCGCCCCGGCAACGGCATAAAGAAAGGCACCCGAGGGTGCCTTTTTTGTCACTGGACTATGCCTGCGGCAGGCGCGGCATCCAGTCGATCGGCGTGAGCCCTTGCTGCTCCAGCAGCTGATTGGCCTGCGAGAAGTGGCGGCAGCCGAGGAAACCGCGGTGCGCGGAGAGCGGTGACGGGTGCGGCGCCTTCAGCACATGGTGGCGGTTGCGGTCGATAAAGTTGCCTTTCTTCTGCGCGTGCGAGCCCCACAGCAGGAACACCACGCCTTCGCGGTTCTCATTCAGGGCGGCGATCACCTTATCGGTAAAGGTTTCCCAGCCCAGGTTGGCGTGCGAGTGCGCGCGGCCGCCTTCCACCGTCAGCACGGTGTTGAGCAGCAGCACCCCCTGTTCAGCCCAGCTTTGCAGGTAGCCGTGATCCGGGCGTTCGAAGCCGGGAATGTCGGTCGCCAGCTCTTTATACATGTTCACCAGCGACGGCGGCGCCGGCACGCCGGGGCGCACCGAGAAAGAGAGGCCGTGCGCCTGATTGGGCCCGTGATACGGATCCTGGCCGAGGATGACGACCTTGACGTCCGCCAGCTCGGTATAGCGGAAAGCGTTGAACACGTCCTTCTGCGGTGGATAAATGGTCTTACCGGCCTGGCGCTCAGCGGCAACAAAGGCGAGCGTTTCAACAAAATAGGGCTGCTCTTTCTCTTTGCCGATCACGTCATGCCAGGTGAGGGAGGTGGCCATAAACGCTCTCCTTTGTTTTCTTTAGCAATTCATGGGCTATAGCTTACCGTTTCGGCACGCGCAGCGAAACCCGCTTTTCATTTCTCACTGTCACGCGTAATGCAATTATTTTTTGAAAATTTACAAAAATAATTGGTTTTTTCCGCAGTGGGAAAATTGATATAAAACATAAATTTGCCCCTTCATGCCCTGTGCCTACCCGGTAAAAATTGACTTTAATCAAGGAACTGGCCCGGTCAGGCTGGTATACAGAACAACAAGACAACAATGGTTTTACCAAATGGCCGAAACCAGAATTGGGTTTTCTCACGACGTGAATTTTTACGCCCTTGTACGGAGGCAACATAATGATTACCGGTATTCAAATTACCAAAGCGAACGACCAGGCGCTGGTGAATTCTTTCTGGCTGCTGGATGATGAAAAAGCGGAAGCTCGCTGCGTGTGCGCCAAGGCCAACTACGCGGAAGATCAGGTTGTCGCAGTGAGCGACCTGGGCCAGATCGAATACCGTGAAGTGCCGCTGGAAATGCAGCCGACCGTGCGCGTGGAAGGCGGTCAGCACCTGAACGTCAACGTGCTGCGTCGCGAAACCCTGGAAGACGCGGTCAAGCACCCGGAAAAATACCCGCAGCTGACCATCCGCGTGTCCGGTTATGCGGTACGCTTCAACTCTCTGACGCCGGAACAGCAGCGCGACGTTATCGCCCGCACCTTTACCGAAAGCCTGTAATTTGCGGCGCAGTCAATCAGGGAGCTTCGGCTCCCTTTTCTGCGTTTGGTGGCCGAAAACCGAACGCGGATCACATTCTGTACAAAGATAAGCATTTCTAATACAGAACTCATCCGACCTGCCGATAGCTAAATCAGCACCTATTCAGGTGCTCAATAAAAAGTCTATCGACAAGGAGTCGGCATGAGTATGCCTTTAAGTTTTACCTCTGCAGTATCCCCGGTGGCCGCGATCCCTACACCTCGCGCCGCTGCCGAGACGGCGACGGCGGCGCAGCCTGCGGCAGCGCCGGCAAATCCAGCGCCGGTGGCCACCCCTTCTCAGAACACGCTCAATGCGCAGAACCTGTTGAATACGCTGGTCGGCGATATCTCCGCGGCGGCCCCGACGGCGGCGGCAGCGCCGGGCGTGACACGGGGGCAACAATCGCAGGAAGGTGATTATGCGTTGGCGCTGTTGGCCAAGGACGTTTATTCACTGAACGGCCAGGGCGCTGCCGGGTTCAACCGCCTGAGCGACAGCGCGCTGCTCGGTTTTGGCATCGATCCCGCCAGCCTGCACGACGCGGGCAGCGGTTTCCAGGCCGGGGTTTACAGCAACGACAAGCAGTATGTGTTGGCGTTCGCCGGCACCAACGACTGGCGCGACTGGCTGAGCAACGTGCGGCAGGCGACGGGCTATGACGATGTGCAGTACAATCAGGCGGTTGCCGCTGCCAAAAGCGCCAAGGCGGCCTTTGGCGATGCGCTGGTGATCGCCGGTCATTCGCTTGGCGGTGGCCTGGCGGCCACGGCTGCGCTGGCGACCGGTACCGTCGCGGTCACCTTCAACGCGGCTGGGGTTTCGGATTACACCCTGAATCGCCTGGGTATCGATCCGGCGGCGGCGAAGAAAGATGCCGAAGCCGGCGGCATTCGCCGCTACAGCGAGCAATATGACATGCTGACCAGCACCCAGGAGTCGACTTCGCTGATCCCGGACGCCATCGGCCATAACATCACCTTGGCCAACAACGATACCCTGACTGGCATCGATGACTGGCGGCCGAGCAAGCATCTGGATCGCAGCCTGACTGCGCACGGCATCGACAAGGTGATAAGCTCGATGGCGGAACAAAAGCCGTGGGAGGCGAAGGCCAATGCCTGAAGGGCGTCGCTTGCGGCGGGCGCTGGCGATAGCCTTACTGGCGCTGGTCGCGGTGACCGGTTTACTGATGATGGCTAAGGAGCAACAGATGGGGCAGGAGATTTCGCCGTTTGACGGTCGAAGCAATCTGGCGCTGGCTCAGGCGGTGGCGCGTGGCGATACGCAGGGTATCCGTGCGCAGGCCACGCAGGATCGCTTGCGCGAACGGGGCGATCGGCAGGTCACGCTGTTGCAGTGGGCGGTGCTTTCGCAGCAGCCGGGTAGCGTGCAGGCGTTGCTGGCGCTCGGGGCAGACCCGGCGGCAGCGGGGCTGGACGGCAACAGCGCGTTGCACACCGCGGCGATGTTGCAAGATGCGCAGTACCTGCGGCTGTTACTGGCCGAAGGGGCACAGGTGAACGTGCGTAATGCCGTTACCGGCGCCACGCCGCTTGCGGCGGCGGTGCTGGCCGGGCGCGAAGAGCAACTGCGGCTGTTGCTGGCGGCCGGAGCGGACACCACCTTGAGCGATCGGCTGGGGGATACTCCGCTGCATCTGGCGGCGAAGATTAACGCGCCGCACCTGGCGCTGCTGCTGTTGCAGGCCGGGGCCGATGCCCGGGCACGCAACCAGCAGGGCGTCGTGTTCCAGTTTTACTTCTCGCAAACGCCGGCGCATTTGCAGAATGACGAGCTGAAGGCGCAGTTCCGCGAACTGGATAAATGGCTGCAGGGGCACCGTCTGGCCACGCACTACGCGCAGCAGTAAACGCCCATAAAAAAAACCGCCTGTACAGGCGGTTTTTTCTTAGGCAGCGGTGGTTATTCCGCGTCGCCGGCCGGTTTGGCCTTCGCCTGACGGCGTTTGCCGACGTTTTTGGCGTCGCGATGGCGCACTTTCACCTTGGCCTTCTCTTTGTTCTTCGCTTTATCTTCCGCGCGCTTGGCCAGCACTTTCTTCGACGGTTTACCGTTGCTCTTCTCGTTCGGCACCTTGGTTTTCGGCCGCAGTTCGTCGATCACGCGCGCTTTCAGCGGCTCGTTCAGGTAACGGCCCACTTTGCCCAGCAGCAGATGGTCGTGCGCTTCCACCAGCGAAATGGCGGTGCCTTTGCGCCCGGCGCGGCCGGTACGCCCGATGCGGTGCAGGTAGGTATCCGCCGTGCGCGGCATGTCGAAGTTGAACACGTGGGTGATATCGAGGATATCCAGGCCACGTGCGGCAACGTCGGTGGCGACCAGCACGTTAACCCGGCCATCCATCATGCGTTTGACCGCCTCGTTGCGTTTGGCCTGCACCATTTCGCCTTCGAGATAGCAGGTGTTGATGCCCGCTTCGCGCAGCCAGGTGGCCAGCTCATGCACGCGCTCGCGCTTGCGCACGAAGATCACCGATTTCTGCACGTCTGGCTGCTGCAGCAGGTGGATTAGCAGCGCGGTTTTGTGCTGCACGTCATCGGCGCGGTAGTACCACTGCAGGATCTTTTTGCGTTCGCGGCGCGACGGATCGGCCTCCACTTCCACCGGCTCTTTCAGGATGCGCTCGGCGAATTCGCGGATCGCTTCGCCTTCCAGCGTGGCGGAGAACAGCAGCGTTTGGTTGCGCCAGCGGGTTTCGGCGGAGATGGTTTCGATGTCCTGCGCGAAGCCCATGTCGAGCATGCGGTCGGCTTCGTCGAGGATCAGGGTTTCCACCGCGCGGCAGTCGAAGTTCTCTTCTTTAATGTATTGCAGCAAGCGGCCGGTGGTGGCGACCACCACGTCCTGGTTTTCGCTGAACACTTCCGCGTGGTTCATGTAAGCGACGCCGCCGGTGATGGTGGCGATATCCAGCGAGGTATGAGCAGCCAATTCACGCGCCTGGTCGGCGACCTGCATCGCCAGTTCACGCGTTGGCGTCAGGATCAGCACGCGCGGCGGGCCGGATTTTTTGCGTGGAAAGTCCAGCAGGTGCTGCAAAACGGGCAGCAGGAAGGCGGCGGTTTTGCCGGTGCCGGTCGGAGCCGAACCTAAGACGTCGCGCCCGTCCATCGCCGGCGGGATCGCTGCGGCCTGAATGGCGGTGGGGCGATCGTAGCCTTTGTCGCGCAGCGCGTCGATCAGGCGATCATCGAGTTCGAGTTCGGAAAAAGTGGTTGCTGTCATGGTCTACCTCTACTTGGGGCGCCGATTATAGACGGGTTGGCCGCGATCTTCACCTATTTAAGCGGAAAGCCGCTCTTTTCCCGCCGATCAGATTGCCTTATGCTACGCCAGTTTTATAGCCAGGTGGTGAGTGTGAGCAAGCGATCGAAAGCCGATTTTACCCCGCGCCGCGGGGGTTTTACCTTTAAACAATTCTTTGTCGCCCACGATCGTTGCGCCATGAAAGTGGGCACCGACGGGGTGCTGCTCGGCGCCTGGGCACCGCTGGGGCAGGCGCGCCGGGTGCTGGACATCGGCTGCGGCAGCGGGCTGATCGCGTTGATGCTGGCGCAGCGCAGCGGCGACGAAGTGACCATCGACGCGGTGGAACTGGATGAAGCCGCCGCCGGCCAGGCGCGCGAAAACGCGGCGGAATCGCCGTGGCCACAGCGCATCCGCGTGCATGCGCAGGATATTCATCATTATGCGCAGCGGCATGCCGCTGAGTATGATCTGATCGTCAGTAATCCGCCGTATTTCGAGCCGGCGGTGGCCTGCCGCGACCAGGCGCGCCACAACGCGCGCTACACCGAAACCCTGACGCACGGCGCGCTGTTGGCCTGCGCGGCGCAGCTGCTGGCGGAACAGGGGACGTTCTGCGTGGTGCTGCCGCACGACGTTGGCGCCGAATTCGAACGCCTGGCGCTGCAAAGCGGCTGGCATACGGCGGTGAAAGTGAACGTCAGCGACCGGGCCGATACGCCGCTGCACCGGGTGCTGCTGGCGCTGACACGGCGGGAAACGCCGCTGCAGGCGCAGGCGCTGGCGATCAAACAGGCCGATGGCAGCTACACCGACGATTTCCGCCGATTGATCACCGACTTCTACCTGTTCTACTGAAAAGAAAAGGGCGCCGATAAGGCGCCCTGTCGCAGAGTTTAAGGCTGCAAAATGGTCGGCAGCGCTTCCGGCAGCAAATCCGGGTAATCCAGCGTGTAGTGCAGGCCGCGGCTCTCTTTGCGCGCCATGGCGCTGCGCACGATAAGCTCGGCCACCTGCACCAGATTGCGCAGCTCCAGCAGGTTGTTGGAGATGCGGAAGTGCGCGTAGTACTCGTCGATTTCCGCCTGCAGCGTGTTGATGCGGCGCAGGGCGCGCTCCAGCCGCTTGGTAGTGCGCACGATGCCGACGTAATCCCACATGAACAGCCGCAGCTCGTGCCAGTTGTGCTGAATCACCACCCGTTCGTCCGCATCGTCCACCCGGCTTTCATCCCAGTGTGGCACCTGTTTGGCCTGCTGGATGAACGGCAGGCGCTGCAGAATGTCTTCCGCCGCCGACCAACCGTAAACCAGGCATTCCAACAGCGAGTTCGACGCCATGCGGTTGGCGCCGTGCAGGCCGGTGTAGCTGACTTCGCCGATGGCGTACAGCCCGTCGAGATCGGTGCGGCCGTGCTGATCGACCATCACGCCGCCGCAGGTGTAGTGCGCCGCCGGGACGATGGGGATCGGTTGCCGAGTCAGATCGAAGCCCAGCGTCAGCAGCTTTTCGTGGATCATTGGGAAGTGCTGGGTGATGAACTCCGCCGGCTTGTGGCTGATGTCCAGGTACATGCAGTCGGCGCCCAGGCGCTTCATTTCATGGTCGATGGCGCGGGCGACGATATCGCGCGGAGCCAGTTCGCTGCGCGGGTCGAAATCCGGCATAAAGCGGCTGCCGTCCGGGCGCTTCAGGTAAGCGCCTTCGCCGCGCAGCGCTTCGGTCAGCAGGAAGTTGCGCGCCTGCGGGTGGAACAGGCAGGTCGGGTGGAACTGGTTGAACTCCAGGTTGGCGACCCGGCAGCCGGCGCGCCAGGCCATGGCGATGCCGTCGCCGGAGGAGATATCGGGGTTGGTGGTGTATTGGTACACCTTGGCCGCGCCGCCTGTCGCCAACACCACCGTTTTGGCGCGGTAGGTTTCCACCTGCTCCAGCTCGCGGTTCCAGACGTAAGCGCCCACGACTCGGCGGGTGCCCGGCAGGCCGATTTTATTCGAGGTGATAAGGTCAACCGCGTTGCGGCGCTCCATCACGCAAATATTGGGGTGAGCGCTTGCTTTCCCCACCAGCGTGGTCTCTACTTCCTTACCGGTCGCGTCCGCGGCGTGCAGGATGCGGCGATGGCTGTGGCCGCCTTCGCGCGTGAGGTGATAATGCGCCTCGCCCTGCGCGTTGATCTCGGTGTCGAACAGCACGCCCTGATCGATCAGCCACTGCACGCAGTGGCGCGCGTTGCCGGCGATGAATTCGACGGCCTCTTTGTCACACAGGCCGGCACCGGCAATCAAAGTGTCATCAACGTGTGAGGCAATGCTGTCCGTCTCATCGAACACCGCGGCGATCCCGCCCTGGGCGTAAAAGGTGGCCCCCTCGCTGAGCGGCCCCTTGCTGAGAACGGTAACCTTACAATGCTGCGCCAGGCGCAGCGCCAGTGACAGGCCCGCAGCGCCGCTGCCGACGATCAGGACATCGCTAACATGTTCAGATGATGGTTGCATAACGTATGATGTGTGCAGAAGAAGAGTGAATTTCATGTTAGCCTAACTGTCCGGGCAAAAGCCACGGATAGGGTGACATCAACAGAAAAAACAATGGCGATATGGAACTTCGTGTTCTATATGAACTCCAAGCGAGTGCTTGCTCAGGAAAATAATGTATGGCTGGCAGTACAATTTTACGCGTGGAGACGGATTTGGGGAGAGTTTACCTCGGATGAGCGAGCAGTTAACGGATCAAGTTCTGGTCGAGCGGGTCCAAAAGGGCGATCAGAAGTCGTTTAACCTACTGGTAGTGCGCTATCAGCATAAGGTGGCGAGTCTCGTTTCCCGCTATGTGCCGCAGGGCGATGTGCCCGATGTGGTGCAGGAGTCGTTTATCAAGGCCTATCGCGCACTGGAATCGTTCCGTGGCGACAGCGCTTTTTATACCTGGTTGTATCGAATCGCCGTGAACACGGCAAAGAATTATCTGGTTGCTCAGGGGCGCCGTCCGCCATCCAGTGATGTGGACGCCAACGATGCGGAAAATTACGAAAGTGCGGGCGCACTGAAAGAAATTTCGAACCCTGAGAACTTAATGTTGTCAGAAGAGCTGAGACAGATAGTTTTCCGTACCATTGAGTCTCTCCCTGAGGATCTTCGCATGGCGATTACCTTGCGGGAGTTGGATGGTCTAAGCTACGAAGAGATAGCCGCCATCATGGATTGCCCGGTCGGAACCGTACGTTCGCGTATTTTCCGCGCCCGGGAAGCTATCGATAATAAAGTTCAACCGCTGATCCAGCGTTAGCAATGGCGGGCACAGGAAGGGTACTTAGGCATGCAGAAAGAAAAGCTTTCCGCTCTGATGGATGGTGAATCGTTCGACAGCGAGCTGTTGAGTTCTCTGTCGCAAGATCGAACGCTTCAACAAAGCTGGCAGAGCTATCACCTGATACGTGACACACTGCGAGGTGATGTCGGACAAGTGATGCATCTCGACATCGCCGATCGCGTAGCCGCTGCACTTGAGAAAGAACCCGCCCGGCTGGTACCTTCCGCCGTTCAGGAATCTCAGCCGCAGCCTCACACCTGGCAGAAAATGCCGTTCTGGGACAAAGTGCGTCCTTGGGCGAGCCAGATTACGCAAATCGGTATGGCGGCCTGCGTGTCTCTGGCGGTGATCGTCGGCGTGCAGCAGTACAACCAGCCTTCTGCGCCATCGAACGCGTCCGAATCGCCGGCCTTCACCACGCTGCCGATCATGGGCCAGGCCTCGCCGGTCAGCCTGGGCGTGCCTGCCGACAGTTTCTCTACCGGCAGCGGTCAACAGCAGCAGGTGCAGGAACAGCGTAAGCGTATCAACGCCATGCTGCAGGACTATGAGCTGCAACGTCGCCTGCATTCGGATCAGCTGCAGCTTGAGCAAGGCAACCCACAACAGGCTGCCATTCAGGTTCCCGGAACTCAGTCTTTAGGAATGCAACAGCAGTAATGAAGCAAATCTGGTTCTCCGTTTGTTTATTGACGGGCAGCCTGCTCTATTCCAGCATCGCCCCGGCGCAGCCAACTGCGTCCGGGGCGTTATTGCAACAGATGAGCAGCGCCAGCCGTTCTCTCAATTACGAGCTCGCCTACATCAGCATCAGCAAGCAGGGAATCGAGTCGTTGCGCTATCGCCATGCGGTGATCGGCAACGTGCCGCTCGGCCAGCTGCTGCATATGGATGGCCCGCGTCGCGAAGTGTTGCAGCGCGGCGGCGGGATCAGCTACTTCGAACCCGGTCTGGAACCGTTCACGCTCACCGGCGATCACATCGTCGATGCGCTGCCGGCGATCGTCTATGCCGATTTCACTCGTCTGGCCAAGTATTACGACTTCATCTCCGTGGGCAGCACCCGCATCGCCGATCGGCCGTGTGAAGTGCTGCGCGTAGTGGCGCGCGACGGTTCCCGCTACAGTTACATCGTCTGGATGGACGAAGACACCAAGCTGCCGCTGCGGGTGGATTTGCTCGATCGCGACGGCGAAACGCTGGAGCAATATCGGGTGATCTCCTTTGCGGTCGGCGCCGACGTGCAGGGCGCGATGCAGGGGCTGCTCAAAGCCAACCTGCCGCCGCTGCTGTCGCTGCCGGCGGTGGAAAACGTCCAGCTGAGCTGGAGCACCGGCTGGCTGCCGGCTGGCGTGGACGAGGTGGCGCGCAATCGCCGCAAATTGCCGAATGTCGCCGTGCCGGTTGAATCCCGGCTCTACAGCGACGGCCTGTTCAGCTTCTCGGTCAACGTCAGCCCGGCGGGCAGCGGCGCCGGGCAGCAGTACTACCGTCAGGGGCGCCGCACCATTCAGACCGAAGTGCGCGCGGGCAACGAAATCACGATTGTGGGCGAATTGCCGCCGGCGACGGCCAAGCGCATCGCCGACAGCATTTCTTTCAAGGTATCGCCGTAATGATGAAAGAGTGGGCCACGGTGGTTTCGTGGCAACAGGGCGTAGCGCTGCTGCGCTGTGAACCCAAGGCCGGCTGCGGCAGCTGCACCGCGCGTTCCGGCTGCGGCGCGCGTGCGTTGAACGAGTTGGTGCCGGAAACCGAGCATCAGCTGCAGGTGCATATCGAGCAGCCGCTCGAACCGGGGCAGCGCGTCGAGGTCGGCATCGCGGAAGGCAGCCTGCTGCGCTCCGCCATGCTGGTTTACCTGACGCCGCTGCTGGGCATGATGCTGGGCGGCACGTTGTTGCAATATTGTTTCGGCAGCGACGCCTCGGCGGCAGTCGGCGCCGTACTGGGCGGCGGGGCGGCCTTTATGCTGGCGCGCCGGTTGGCCCGGCATTTGGGCGAGCAGGCCGACTACCAGCCGGTGGTGCTGCAGATTGGGTTGCCGCCTACCGCGATGCGCATGCAGGCGGAAAACTCCCCGCTGATTTAAACCGATGGCCGCGTCATCGCCGGGTTGTGATAGGCGGTGATGCGGTTGTGGATCATATGCTCCAACAGCGCGATGAACAGATCGGCGCTGAGCAGCGAATCGTAGTTAATCGCGAACAGCAGATTTCCCTGGCCGTCGAGCAAGCGGATGCCGCGCTGCGGATGGTTTTCCAACGTGCGGATCTGCTCGATCGGCACGTTTCCCCGTTCAGTCGCCAGCAAGGTGGCGCTCAGTCGCAGCGTTTCGGTCGGCGTGCCTTGCCGCTTGCCGAGCAGCTGCTGCCACAGCCAGCGCGCGTCGCCCTCAACGGTGTGAAACGACACCGTCTCCCCTTGATAGAGCGCATTCAACGCCAGCGGCCCGCGCTGTTGCAGCTGTTGGTCGACGATCACGTCCGCCAACCGCCACGAATGGGCGATATTGCTGAAAACCGTGCACCAGGGCTGATCTGCGCCGGTGCGAAACGCCGTGACGTCAAACAGCCCGCCAAAAGCCTTGCCGCCGCGAAAGCGATAGATATCACCGATCTTCTCAAACGGGATGAAACGCTCTTTGTGATGGTGGTCGTCAAAGACCCGCACGCCGTGCTCGTACAGGCGATAGGTCAGCGTCGGACGCAGATAATGCCGCAGCGCCAGCAGCGTACAGCCGAGTAAAATCGTGCCCGCGCCGGCCTGCAACAGCGTGATGACCTCGCTCTCGTCAATGCTGCTCAGCAGCGGCAGCACCAACAGCGCCGCCCCCACGCTAAACAGCAGCGCCGCCGCTGCCAGAATGCCCCAGTTGACCTTCGAAAAATCGTGCCGGCTCAGCATTTGCCCTTTATCGATCATAATGCACCTTCCAATCAACGTACGCAGATATGCTGGTGAACCCCGGTGGGCTGCCGATGTAGTGCCCGGAATAATGTTTTGTCGCGGAGTTCACGCCCTTTCTATCCGAGGGACGGTGGTGGCGTATATGGGGTTTTTCCTAAAGGATGTGGGGCAAAATCGAATTCTAAGAGGTTGATCCAAATATTCTTTTTCGATAATTTCAGAAGGGGTTTATTGCGCTGCGGCCGGTTATGTATTAGCACCGGAGTTTGATGGCCACGGATCACCGGCAAGCCTCGGGTTCAGGCTGTATCGTCCGCGTTAACATCTGTTTTCACCCGCCGGGGCGACCTGTAACATTTAGCGGCGCATAATAGAATGCCTTCACTGCACCGATCGCTAGGTTTTCAGTGGTGTGGCATGTAGAATGCAGCGATTCAGGTGCAAGACGGCCTCACCCATTCACTGTCGCTTTAGGTCCATGCGGGTTTCTATAGGCGAGTAATTCAGAAATACCAAGGCAGAAAAACTTTTATAATGAAGCATATACGAAATTTCTCCATTATTGCCCATATTGACCACGGTAAGTCGACGCTGTCTGACCGCATTATCCAAATCTGCGGTGGCTTGTCCGACCGTGAAATGGCTGCGCAGGTGCTCGATTCCATGGATCTGGAGCGCGAGCGCGGCATCACCATCAAGGCGCAGAGCGTAACGCTGGATTATAAAGCGCTGGATGGGCAGACCTATCAGCTTAACTTTATCGACACCCCTGGCCACGTTGACTTCTCCTATGAAGTCTCCCGCTCGCTGGCGGCCTGCGAAGGCGCGCTGCTGGTGGTGGACGCCGGTCAGGGCGTAGAAGCCCAGACGCTGGCCAACTGCTACACCGCGATCGAAATGGATCTGGAAGTGGTGCCGGTGTTGAACAAAATCGACCTGCCGGCCGCCGATCCGGATCGCGCCGCGCAGGAAATTGAAGACATCGTCGGCATCGACGCTACCGATGCGGTGCGCTGCTCGGCCAAAACCGGCGTCGGTGTGCCTGAGGTACTGGAGCGTCTGGTGCGCGACATTCCTGCGCCGCAGGGCGATCCGGATGCGCCGCTGCAGGCGTTGATCATCGACTCCTGGTTCGATAACTACCTGGGCGTCGTGTCTCTGGTGCGCGTCAAGAACGGCACGCTGCGCAAGGGCGACAAGATCAAGGTCATGAGCACCGGCCAGGTGTATAACGCCGATCGTTTGGGTATCTTCACGCCGAAGCAGGTCGATCGCGACGTGCTGAACTGCGGCGAAGTGGGCTGGCTGGTCTGTGCGATCAAAGACATCCTCGGCGCGCCGGTGGGCGATACCCTGACGCAGGCGCGTCAGCCGGCGGATAAAGCGCTGCCGGGCTTCAAGAAAGTGAAGCCGCAGGTGTACGCCGGTCTGTTCCCAATCAGCTCCGACGACTATGAATCTTTCCGTGATGCGCTGGGCAAGCTGAGCCTTAACGACGCGTCCCTGTTCTACGAGCCGGAAAGCTCCACCGCGTTGGGCTTCGGCTTCCGCTGCGGCTTCCTCGGTCTGCTGCACATGGAGATCATTCAGGAACGTCTGGAGCGTGAATACGATCTGGATCTGATCACCACCGCGCCGACGGTAGTCTACGAAGTGGAAACCACCGGCAAAGAAGTGATCTACGTCGACAGCCCGTCCAAGCTGCCGCCGCTGAACAACATCCAGGAACTGCGCGAGCCGATCGCCGAATGTCACATGCTGATGCCGCAGGAATACCTGGGCAACGTCATCACCCTGTGCGTTGAGAAACGCGGTGTGCAGACCAACATGGTTTACCACGGCAACCAGGTGGCGTTGACCTATGAAATCCCGATGGCGGAAGTGGTGCTCGACTTCTTCGACCGCCTGAAGTCCACGTCGCGCGGTTATGCGTCGCTGGATTACAACTTCAAGCGTTTCCAGGCCTCCGACATGGTGCGCGTGGACGTGCTGATCAACAACGAGCGCGTGGATGCGCTGGCGCTGATCACCCACCGCGACAACTCGCAGTATCGCGGCCGTGAACTGGTGGAGAAGATGAAAGAGTTGATCCCGCGTCAGCAGTTCGACATTGCGATTCAGGCGGCGATCGGCACGCACATCATCGCGCGCTCCACCGTGAAGCAGCTGCGTAAAAACGTGCTGGCGAAATGCTACGGCGGTGACGTCAGCCGTAAGAAAAAGCTGCTGCAGAAACAGAAAGACGGTAAGAAGCGCATGAAGCAGGTCGGCAACGTCGAGCTGCCGCAGGAAGCGTTCCTGGCCATTCTGCACGTCGGTAAAGACGGCAAGTAACCGCGACGAGTTCGCGAAACGAGGGAGTTTGCATGGCGAATATGTTTGCCCTGATCCTGGCGTTGGCCACCCTGGTCACTGGGATCATCTGGTGCTTCGAGCGCTTTAAATGGGCGCCGGCCCGCCGCGCGAAGATTGCGGCGGTCAACGAGCAGACCGCGGGCGCAGTAGACGATAAAACGCTGGCGAAAGTGGCGAAGCAGCCAGGCTGGGTAGAGACCGGGGCATCGGTCTTCCCGGTGTTGCTGCTGGTCTTTGTGGTGCGCTCGTTTATTTACGAACCGTTCCAGATCCCGTCCGGATCAATGATGCCGACGCTGTTGATTGGCGATTTCATTCTGGTGGAGAAATATGCCTACGGCATTAAAGATCCGATTACCCAGACTACGCTCATTGAAACCGGCCATCCGAAGCGTGGCGATATTGCGGTATTTAAATATCCGCTGGATCCGAAGCTGGATTATATCAAGCGCGTGATTGGCCTGCCGGGCGACCGTATTACTTACGATCCGGTGAATAAGCGCGTCACGGTGCAGCCGTCCTGCAACAGCGGGCAGTCCTGCGATACCGCGCTGGCCGTGACCTACGCCGATGCGCAGCCGAGCGACTTCGTGCAGCTGTTCAGCCGCAGCGGCATGGGCGAGGCCAGCAACGGCTTCTATCAGATCCCGCTGAACGATAACGTGCCGTCGGGCGGCATTCGCATGCGTGAGCGCCAGGAAAGCCTCGGCAACGTCACGCATCGCATCCTGACCGTGCCGGACGCGCAGGATCGGGTGGGCGCTTACTACCAACAGCCGGGTAAACCGCTGGCGGAGTGGGTGGTGCCGGCCGGGCATTACTTCATGATGGGCGACAACCGCGATAACAGCGCGGACAGCCGTTACTGGGGCTTTGTGCCGGAGAAGAATCTGGTGGGTAAAGCCACGGCCATCTGGATGAGCTTTGAAAAACAGGAAGGTGAGTGGCCTACCGGCGTGCGTTTCAGCCGGATCGGCGGTATTCATTAATCGCTGACTGATTCCCTGTTAATTTCACGCCGCAGCCTACTGCGGCGTGAAAGATTAAGGGGATATAAACACAGCATTATGTTTCCACTCGTTGTAGAATACTTTCTCGAGCGATAAAAAGTTGGCCCCTGCTGGGAGCCACTGCAAACGAAACAGCTTTGGATCGGCTTTCGGCGAAGCAGGCCTGTTCCGTATGCTGCAAGTTTTTGACGCATTCTTGATCTATTGGTAACTCATGAACCCCATCGTAATAAACAGGCTGCAGCGGAAGCTGGGCTACACTTTTCAACAGCAGGAGCTTTTACTGCAGGCTTTGACTCACCGCAGCGCCAGCAGTAAACACAATGAACGTCTTGAGTTTCTGGGTGACTCGATTCTGAGCTTTGTCATCGCCAATGCGCTCTATCATCGCTTTCCTCGCGTAGACGAGGGAGACATGAGCCGCATGCGCGCCACGCTGGTGCGCGGCAATACGCTGGCGGAGATGGCACGCGAGTTTGACCTGGGCGAATGTCTGCGGCTTGGGCCGGGCGAATTGAAAAGTGGTGGGTTCCGCCGCGAGTCAATCCTGGCGGATACGGTGGAGGCATTGATCGGCGGCGTGTTCCTGGACAGCGACATCCAGACCGTCGAGCGCCTGATTTTGGACTGGTATCGCAGCCGGTTGGACGAAATCAGCCCCGGTGATAAGCAGAAAGACCCGAAAACCCGTTTGCAGGAATTTTTGCAGGGGCGTCATCTGCCGTTGCCTTCTTATTTGGTGGTGCAGGTTCGCGGTGAAGCGCACGACCAAGAGTTTACCATCCACTGCCAGGTGAGTGGTTTGAGCGAGCCCGTGGTGGGCACCGGCTCAAGCCGCCGTAAAGCCGAGCAGGCGGCAGCGGAACAAGCGCTGAAAAAGCTGGAGCTTGAATGAGTGAAGTAAAACAACACTGCGGTTTTATCGCCATCGTCGGCCGCCCGAACGTGGGCAAATCGACGTTGCTGAACCAACTGCTGGGGCAGAAGGTTTCCATTACGTCGCGTAAGCCGCAGACGACCCGTCACCGCATCATGGGCATCGACACCGATGGCGCCTATCAGGCGATCTACGTCGATACCCCTGGGCTGCACATCGAAGAAAAACGCGCCATCAACCGTTTGATGAACCGCGCGGCCAGCAGCTCGATCGGCGACGTCGAACTGGTGATTTTCGTGGTCGAAGGCACCAACTGGACCGCCGACGACGAAATGGTGGTCAACAAGCTGCGCAGCCTGCGCTGCCCGGTATTGCTGGCGATCAACAAGGTCGATAACGTCACTGACAAATCCAAGCTGTTGCCGCACATCGCCTTCCTCAGCCAGCAGATGAATTTCCTCGACGTGGTGCCTATCTCCGCCGAGAAAGGGATGAACGTCGACACCATCGCCGGCATCGTGCGCAAGCTGCTGCCGGAAGCGGAACACCACTTCCCGGAAGACTACATCACCGATCGCTCCCAGCGCTTTATGGCGTCCGAGATCATCCGTGAGAAGCTGATGCGTTTCCTGGGCGAAGAGCTGCCCTATTCGGTGACGGTAGAGATCGAACAGTTCGTGGCCAACGATCGCGGCGGTTACGATGTGCACGGCCTGATCCTGGTCGAGCGCGAAGGCCAGAAGAAAATGGTCATCGGCAATAAAGGCGCCAAGATCAAAACCATCGGCATCGAAGCGCGCCAGGACATGGAAAAGATGTTCGACGCCAAAGTGCATCTGGAGCTGTGGGTGAAAGTGAAATCCGGTTGGGCGGACGACGAACGTGCGCTGCGCAGCCTGGGCTATGTTGACGATCTGAAGTAACGACCCGTGGACGGCTGGGAGCGCGCTTTCGTCCTGCATGGGCGGCCGTACAGTGAAACCAGTCTGATGCTGGATCTGTTTACCGAAGGTCATGGGCGGGTGCGCTTGCTGGCGAAAGGCGCGCGCAGCCGCCGCTCCAATCTGAAGGGTTGCCTGCAGCCCTTTACCCCCCTGTTAGTGCGCTGGGGCGGGCGTGGCGAAGTGAAAACGCTGCGCAACGCCGAAGCGGTCTCCCTTGGTTTACCCCTCAGCGGCATGATGCTCTACAGCGGCCTGTATGTGAACGAGCTGCTGGCGCGCGTGCTGGAGCAGGAAACCAACTACTCGGTGCTGTTCTTCGACTACCTGCAATGCCTGCAGGCGCTGGCGGCGGAAGACAGTTCGCCGGAACAGGCGCTGCGTCAGTTCGAGCTGGCCCTGTTGCACCACCTGGGTTACGGCCTCGATTTCCTGCACTGCGCCGGCAGCGGCCTGCCGGTGGATGATGCCATGACCTACCGCTACCGCGAAGAGAAGGGCTTTATCGCCAGCCTGGTGGTGGATCACTACAGCTTCACCGGGCGCGAACTGCGCGCGCTGGCGGAGCGTCAGTTTCCCGATGCCGAGACGCTGCGCGCCGCCAAGCGTTTCACCCGCATGGCGCTGAAACCCTACCTCGGCGGCAAGCCGTTGAAGAGCCGCGAACTGTTCCGCCAGTTTGTGCGCAAACAGCCGAATACGCCGGTCGACGACGCCTGACCTTTTCCCCTTTTGCCGCCCTGCGCCCGCGTGTAAACTGCTGACACTGAAAATCGTATTTAGAGGTTGTCATGGCTGATTTGCTGCTGGGCGTCAATATCGATCACATCGCCACGTTACGTAACGCGCGCGGAACCCAATACCCGGATCCGGTTCAGGCGGCATTCATTGCCGAACAGGCAGGGGCCGACGGCATTACCGTGCATCTGCGCGAAGACCGCCGCCACATCACCGACCGCGACGTGCGCTTGCTGCGCCAGACCATCCAGACGCGCATGAATCTGGAGATGGCGGTGACCGACGAGATGCTGGATATCGCCATTGAGCTGAAGCCGCATTTCTGCTGCCTGGTGCCGGAAAAACGCGAAGAAGTGACCACCGAAGGCGGCCTGGACGTCGCCGGTCAGCTGGACAAAATGAGCGTGGCGGTTGAGCGCCTGGCGCAGGCGGGCATTTTGGTCTCGCTGTTCATCGATCCCGATCATCGCCAAATCGACGCGGCGGTGGCGGTGGGCGCCCCGTATATCGAAATCCACACCGGTGCCTACGCCGAAGCGCAGGGCGAGCTGGCGGTACAGGCCGAGCTGCGCCGCATCGCGGTAGCCGCCGCCTACGCGGCCGAGAAGGGGCTGAAGGTCAACGCCGGCCACGGCCTGACCTATCACAACGTGCAGCCGATCGCCGCGCTGCCGGAAATGCACGAGCTGAACATCGGCCATGCGATTATCGGCCAGGCGGTGATGAGCGGGTTGCCGGCCGCGGTTGCCGACATGAAAGTGCTGATGCGGGAAGCGCGCCGGTAATGGCGGTGCTCGGGCTGGGTACCGACATCGTCGAGATGGCGCGTATCGAGGCGGTGGTGGAGCGCAGCGGCGATCGTCTGGCGCGCCGCGTGCTGAGCGACGCCGAGTGGGCGCTGTATCAGCAGCACCAGCAGCCGATTCGCTTTCTGGCCAAACGTTTCGCCGTGAAAGAGGCCGCTGCCAAGGCGTTCGGTACCGGCATTCGCAACGGCCTGGCGTTCAATCAGTTCGAAGTGTTCAACGATGCGCTGGGCAAGCCGAATATTCGTTTGCACGGCCGCGCCGCCGAGCTGGCGGGGGAGATGGGGGTCACCGCGATCCACGTTTCGCTGGCCGACGAGCGGCGTTATGCCTGCGCGACGGTGATCGTCGAAAGCTGAAAAGAGAAAGGGCGCCTATGGCGCCCTTGTCAGTCCTGCGGCGATTAAATGCGATCGGCGTGGTGCAACACCACGAACTTGTCCCACAGCTGTTCGTTGCTCTCGCGGTGCTGCGGATCGGTAATGATGGTGTTGTCGATCGGGCAGACCTGCTGACAGGTCGGCGTATCGTAATGGCCGACGCACTCGGTGCAGCGGTCGGTATCTATCTGATAAATTTCATCGCCCATCGAAATTGCCTGGTTCGGGCATTCCGGCTCGCACATATCGCAGTTGATGCATTTCTTGGTAATCAGCAGTGCCATTGTCAGTTATCTTTCCATCGGTGTGCTCGGGCTGGCGCGCAATCTATCATAGAATCGCCGCGCAACGGGCACTTTTTCGTCATCTTACCGCTTAGGGTAACTCAGGCGGATCGTCAGCCAACTGATCGAAATCAACCATTCTCTGCCCGTCAAACACCCAGCGTTTATCTGCATCTGCGATACGTATCGTAGGCATCACTTCGGGATGGGCAATCCGTATTCCCGCCTCTTGGGCAAACAACCCGATAAAATCGAACGCGCTTAAGGGATCATCAATGATCTGGTGCTGTTGGTCGCGATCGCTCAGCACCAGCAACGGCACCTGGTAATTCTGCCGGGTATCGCCGCTGTGGCGTAAAGAACGCCCACCGCCGATATCCTTGTGGGAAAGGCCGTGATCGGAGAAATAGAACAGTTTAAACGGTGTGCCACTCTGTTTCAGGCTGTGATAAACCTGCTCGATAAAACGGTCGGTCTTGCGGTAGGTAGAGAGATAGCAGGCCAGTTCCTTATTCGGCGACTCGACGCTCGGCGGTTCGCCGTTAAGCCGCTCGCAAAAGTCGGCGTGCGAGCCCATCAGATGCAGCACATACAGATTGCCTTGTCCCTGGCGACGCAATAATGGGTCAAATATCGGCAGCAGCGCATCGTCATCGGTATTGCGCGATTGGAAGTCGCCTTTCTTCAGGAAATAATGGCTATCGCTGAACATGGCGATTTTTGATACCGGCGTATCGAATTGTCCGAACATGCCCTGATTGGACAGCCAGTGGGTTTTGAGACCGGCGGCTTTTGCCAGGGTGATGATATTATCTCCGATGGCAATGTTGTGGCCGTTGCTCAAAGCCAGCGTGCGAGGAAGCGATTCGAACGTATTTGGCGCGGTGGAAATATAATTGCTGTAAAATCGTCCATTGGCATTATCCAGAAACGGCGTAGTGGACACCGGATAACCAAATAAGGACATATGATCTTTGCGCATACTTTCGCCGACGATAATGACATAGTTTTCATTCGTCGGTGCGCCTGCGGTTATTGACCAGGTACCCGGTGTTGTAGCACCGGCACTTAATTCATCAACCTGCTGTTGGTATTGATGGTAAGCCGAGTAGAGGGATAAAAAGAAGTCAGGCAATTTAAGATTCGCCACACCGCCATTGAAGGCTCTGGCGATAATGATAACCATCAGCAGGGCTAGCAAGGGAAGTATAGTTTTTTTTGAAATGGCTTGCCGCCAAATAAATAGGCCGAGAATGGCCAGCATAACCAGAATGGCGGCGGGCAGCAGATAACAACTGGCCGGCAGGGTCTGCAAAAACTCCCTCGCTTCTATGAGGTTGGTTTGTAACAGGGCGGACATCACGGCAGCGGAAGGGGTACCGTAAATGGCCCCGACCGGCGCATACAGCGCGCACAGCAGAATAAACGGAATAATCAGGCCGTATCGGGTAAGCGAATGAATAGATAATAATAGCAAAGTAAGCGCAATAAAAAGAATATCAATACCTTTTCCACCGCTGTATCCCATCGCCTTGATTAGAATCAATGCAGTAATGACATAGAGCAAAAAGGTACGCAGAATCGGATGCGTCACGGAATGCCGCAACTTATCTAAAATAACAGTGTGTGTATTCATAATGGTATCGTTAAATAATGCTGTCCATGCACGCTCAATTATTGATCAATAATTGAGCAGGTCACCGCCCGCACATTATTTTTCGAATGCAGAGAAGGGAAATAATTGAACTGGCGGCGTTTTATCGGCCGCCATTATACGCGTCAAACCAACTTTTTCATTAACTGTTCGCTGTGCTTGATGCGATCGCGGGCATGATCGAGATCGTGCTGGATCAATGCCATAAACAGCAGGTCGGTGAGGGCGAACTGGGCGGTGCTGGAGGAGATGGCCGCGCTGCGGGTATGGGGCTCTTCGGCGATGGTATAGAGACAGTGGTCCGCGCGCTGCTGCAGACCATTGGGCGAGAAACTGGTCAACGCCAACACCCTGGCGCCGGCCTGGCGCGCCTCTTCCGCCGCCAGATTGATTTCACGCCGTTCACCGCTGAAGGAGATCGCCAGCAGCAGATCGCGTTTGTCCAGCGCCTGCACCGCCGCCAGCTGGACGTGCATGTCCGCTTCGGCCACCGCCATCACGCCGATTTTCAGCAGCTTGAAGGAAAAATCCTTGGCCACCAGCCCGGAGGCGCCGATGCCGATCAGCATCACCCGGCGCGCCTGGCGCAGCATGTCCAGCGCCTGATGCAGCCGCTCTTCGCTGTTGATGTCCAGCGTCGCGCGCAGCGCCGCCTGCTTTTCCGCCAATAGCTTTTCACCGACGGTTTTCAGCGTGTCGCTGCTGAGGATGTGGTTGTGAACGGTCACTACCGGTTCGGCCTGCGGCTGGGCCAGCGTCTCGCTCAGCGCCAGCTTCAGCGCCGGGAAACCTTTATAGCCCAGTTTTTGGGCGAACTTGACCACGCTCGACTGGCTGATGCCGGCCAACTGGGCCAGCTTTTGCGAGCTGAGATGGCGCGCCTGCTCGGCGTTATTCAGCAGAAAGTCCGCCAGCTTGCGGTCGTTTTGCGCCAGTGTCGGATACATCTGGCGAATGCGCAGAAGGGTACTCATTGTTCTTTCCCTGGAAACCAGCGGCCATTTTGCCATGCAGAGGGCGAAAACGCGCGGTGAAAATTTTTGTGAGCTCGTCGTTAAAATAGCAAATAGCGCTCGCTTTGTTGAATAAAATATTCAAATATTGATTTAATTTTGTGAATTAAAAATTCAAAGGTGAACAGATGAACTTAGGCGCACTGGTATCGGAAACCCGCAACCCGGCCACCATGGGGCTGGATGAGATGTCGACGTTGGACATGGTCCGCTGCTTTAACCAGGAAGACCGCAAGGTGCCGGAGGCGATTGAAAAAGTGCTGCCGGCGATTGCGCAGGCGGTCGATTTGGCCGCGGCGGCGCTGAAGGCCGGCGGCCGGCTGATTTATTTGGGCGCCGGCACCAGCGGCCGCCTGGGCGTATTGGATGCCTCCGAGTGCCCGCCGACCTTCGGCGTGCCGCACGGCGTGGTGGTGGGGCTGATCGCCGGCGGACCGGGCGCGCTGCTCAAAGCGGTGGAGGGGGCGGAAGACGACGAGGCCCTGGGCGAAGCCGATCTCCGGGCGCTGAACCTCACCGCCGTCGATATGGTGGTGGGGTTGGCGGCCTCGGGGCGCACGCCCTACGTGATCGGCGCCCTGC
The DNA here is from genome assembly GCF_009905295.1 of Serratia sp. NGAS9. NCBI lineage: Bacteria > Pseudomonadati > Pseudomonadota > Gammaproteobacteria > Enterobacterales > Yersiniaceae > Serratia > Serratia sp. NGAS9. The sequence continues at coordinate 3,968,741 of NZ_CP047605.1, read as the reverse complement.
GCTATGCGCGCGGGCTGGGCTGCCCGACGGCGGCCATCTCCTGCAACCCGGATTCGCCGATTGCGCACGAAGCGCAGGTGGCGATTTCGCCGGTGGTGGGGCCAGAGGCGCTGACCGGTTCGACTCGCCTGAAATCCGGCACCGCGCAGAAACTGGTGCTCAACATGCTGTCGACCGGCGCGATGGTCAAACTGGGCAAGGTCTACCAGAACCTGATGGTGGACGTGAAGGCCACCAACGTCAAACTGGTGGATCGCGCTTGCCGCATCGTGGTGGAGGCCACCGGCGCCGAACGCGCTCAGGCGGAGGCGGCGCTGGCGCAGACCGGCTTTGAGGTTAAACCGGCGATCCTGATGATTTTGGCCGGCGTCAGCGCCGAAGAGGCGCAGCAGCGGCTGCAGCGGTACGACGGTTACCTGCGCGCGGCGTTGGTGCGTTAATTCACGGTGGGGGTGGCGATGGACAAGACAACGGCATTGGCGACACAGATCTTGGCGGGTGTGGGGGGCGAGGGCAATATCCTCAAACTGGAGAACTGCATGACGCGGGTGCGCGTTGAGGTCAGCGACGAGCAGCGTCTGGACCTGGCCGCCCTCAAGCAGCTGCCCGGCGTGAAAGGCTATATCAAACAGGGTGAGCAGCATCAGTTTATCGTCGGCCCGGGCGCCGCCGCCAAGGTGGTGGACGCCATGCGCGGGCTGTTGAGCGGCAATGCACAGCCCGCTGCCGCCGTCGGTGATGCGGCGCGCACCAAGGCGCAGGCTAAGCAAAAATACGCTGCGCCGATGAGCGGCGCGCTGAAAAAGCTGGCCGATGTCTTTATTCCGCTGATCCCGGCGTTTATCGCCTCGGGGCTGATCACCGGCATCATCAACCTGCTGAAACGGCCCGACATCGCCGGTCAGTTGGCCGTGGACTACCCGAACGTGCTGGGGCTGCTGGCGATATTCGGCAGCGCGGTATTCGCCATCATGAACATTCTGGTTGGGGTGAACGCCGCGCGGGTGTTCGGCGGCTCACAGGCGATGGGCGGCGTGATGGCCGGGATCCTCTCCAGCCCTGCGCTGGCGCAGATCACGTTGTTCGGCGAGGCGCTGCAGCCGGGGCGCGGCGGGGTGATCGCCGTGCTGCTGGTGGTGGCGTTGATGTGCTGGGTGGAGAAACGCCTGCGTACGCTGTTGCCGGAGTCGGTCGAACTGATCCTTAACCCACTGCTGACCACGCTGGTCACCGCCTCGTTGGCGATCCTGATCCTGCAGCCGGTCGGGGGGGTTATTTCCGATGCCATCGCCCACGGCGCCAATCTGGCGATCGACAAGGGCGGGTTGCTGGTGGGGGCGCTGCTCTCGGGGCTGTTCCTGCCGCTGGTGCTGTCCGGCTTGCATCAGGGGCTGGTGCCGATCCACGTCGAGCTGGTGCAGGCGCACGGTTCCAACCCGCTGCTGCCGATCCTGGCGATGGCCGGCGTCGGTCAGGTGGGGGCGGCGCTGGCGGTGCTGTTGAAAACCCGCAATGCGCGGCTGAAGAAGGTGATCAAAGGGGCGTTGCCGGTCGGCATTCTCGGCATCGGCGAGCCGCTGATCTTCGGGGTGACGCTGCCGCTGGGGCGGCCGTTTATCGGCGCCTGCCTCGGCGGGGCGGTCGGCGGTGCGCTGATCAGCTACTGGAAGGTAGCGACGGTGATTACCTTCGGCATTTCGGGGCTGCCTTTGGCGTTGACCATCGTCTCAGGTAAGGTGATGTTGTATCTGGCGGGGATGCTGATTACGATTATCGCCGGTTTTCTCTTCACCTGGATGATGGGGTTCAACGATCCCGAGGAGTAGCGTTTGAGCGACAAGCAGCAACCATCGGCCGCAGAAGGGCGCCGCGTGGTCTTTTTCGATCTGGACGGCACTCTGCATCAGGAGGATATGTTCGGCAGTTTCTTGCGCTTCCTGCTGCGCCGTTTACCGCTGAATCTGCTGCTGGTGATACCGCTGTTGCCATTGATTGGCCTGGCGCTGTTGCTGCTGGGGCGCGCCGCGCGCTGGCCGATGAGCCTGTTGCTGTGGGCGATCACCTTCGGGCGCTCCGAAGCGACGCTGAAGGCGTTGGAGCGGCAGTTTATCGAGGTTTTCCGCCAGAAGGTGACCGCGTTTCCGGTGGTGCAAATGCGCTTGCGGCAGTATTTGGATGAGCACGATGCCGAGGTGTGGCTGATTACCGGCTCGCCGGAGCAACTGGTGGCGCAGGTCTATCGGGATTCGGCGTTTCTGCCGCGGGTGCGATTGGTCGGCAGCCGCATCGCGCGCCGCTATGGCGGCTGGGTGCTGACCTTGCGCTGTCTGGGCGTACAAAAAGTGGTGCAGCTGGAGCAACGGCTCGGTGCGCCGCTGAAGCTGTACAGCGGTTACAGCGACAGCAAGCAGGATAACCCGCTGCTGTTTTTTTGCGAACACCGCTGGCGGGTAAGCAAGCAGGGCGAGCTGCAGCAGCTGGAATAAACAAAGGGCGGAGAATTCCGCCCTTTGCTGTTATCGCTACCGCGATCAGTCGTCGGTTACGTCGTGCGGTTTGCGCCCCAGTTGCCAAATCTTCTCCGCATAATGCCCCAACGCCCACAGGCTCAGGCCGAGCAGCGCGAAGAAAATCGCCTTCGGCATGCTGTCCCAGAAAAACTCGAACAGGCGGGTATAGAGGTTGATGCCGAGGAATGTCAGCCCGAAACCGCGCAGCATGGCGTCGTCATGCTTCAACCCCAGCCAGATGGCGGCGAGGGCGGCCAGCCCGAACAGCAGGCTCCAGTGGAACAGCTCAATCTGGCGCGCGCGGTACCAGCTGTCGAGATCGCCGTAGTTGCCAAAGATGGATAGCAGCCACAGCGCGATGAACAGGTACAGCAGGCCCATCGCCAGCGACACCCGCTGCAGGCCGCGCTGCGCCAACAGCGGCCGCAGCAGCAATGCGGCGGCGATCAGCACCGCGCCGAAGGCGATAAAGCGAATCGGGTAGCTCATGCCGAGCCAGTAGGCGCCCCAGCCGGACAGGTAGCCGGTTTCGGCGCCGAAGGCATTGCCGAGCGACAGCAGGGCGAACCACCACACCAGCCCGGAGCGGCTGAACCAGCCGATCGCGCCGTACAGCAGCGCGGCGACCAGCAGCAGTACGGAAACCCGGCCGCTGCCGTTATCCAGCCAGACCCCCAACTGCCATAAGGCGCAGGCGGTGAGCAACACGGCGACAAACAGCGCCGCCTCATTGCCGTAGCGTTTTTCCGGGTGCCGTTGGCGGCGGCGCAGCGCCCAGACGTAGGCCAGCGCCGCCAGTGCGCCGGCGATCGCCATGCGCACCGGCGCGTCGAAGCGGAACAGTTCGCTCAGCCATTCAAGCAGTGCGCTGTCGGCGAACAGGCTGGTGACGGCGATCAGCAACGAGGCCAGCGCGGCGAGAAACGCATAGCGCGCCAGCCGTCGCCAGTCGAAAGGTTGTACGTCCACATGCAGCAGCAACTGCTGCCGTTGCTCGGGTGTCAAGGCGCCTTCCCCAACCCAGCCGTCCAGCGCCTTGCGCACCACGACGGCGTTCTTTTTACTGAGTTTCATGTTTCTTGTCCCTGAATCACACGCTGATTCGGCCAGTATAGCCATTGGCGGGCGGCTACGACAAAGGGAGGCTAGTGTGTATAATGCCCGCCGCAAAAGCGCACGAGGAATTATGCGATGACTGAATATAACGATGAGTACTGGATGCGTCAGGCATTGCAGCTGGCCCTGCGCGCGCAGGAAGAGGGCGAGGTGCCGGTGGGTGCGCTACTGGTGCTGGACAATCAGGTCATCGGCGAGGGCTGGAACCGCCCGATCGGCCGACACGATCCAACCGCGCACGCCGAGATCATGGCGCTGCGCCAGGGCGGCGCGGTGCTGCAAAACTACCGCTTGTTGAACGCCACGCTGTACGTCACGCTGGAGCCCTGCGTGATGTGCGCCGGTGCGATGGTGCACAGCCGTATCCGCCGGTTGGTGTATGGCGCCGCCGACGAGAAAACCGGCGCGGCCGGTTCGCTGGTGGACATTTTGCGCCATCCGGGCATGAACCATCAGGTGGAGATCGTCTCGGGCGTGCTGGCGGACGAATGCGCCGCCACCCTGAGCAATTTCTTCCGCCTGCGCCGCGAACAGAAAAAAGCGCTCAAGCTGGCGCAGCGGGCGGCGGATACGCCGGAATAATCAGTAGTTGAGCGCCAGTTCCGGCATCACCGTCGGATAGCCTTTCCCCAACGCTTCCTGCTCGGCGGCCGCTTGCGCCGCCTTTCTCTCTTTTTCCTGCAGATAACCCACCAGGCTGACCTGGTAGCGGCGGATGTTCTCTACATAGTTGTAGGCTTCTCGCCCACGCGCATAGCCGTAGGTCAGCTGCGGGTAGTAACGCTTTTGGCTGAGCATCGGCAGGCGCTGTTTGACGTCGACCCAGCTGTCCGGATTGCCTTTTTGCGTTTTGGTCAGCTTGCGTGCGTCCAGCATATGGCCCCAGCCCATGTTGTAGGCCGCCAGCGAGAACCAGATGCGTTCGTCTTCCGGCACGCTGTCCGGCACCTTGGCCATCAGTCGCTGCAGGTAGAGCGCGCCGCCCTGAATGCTCTCTTCCGGATCGAGGCGGTCGTTGACCCCCAGGCCGTCGGCGGTGGCGCGGGTCAGCATCATCAGGCCGCGCACGCCGGTGGGGGAGGTGGCCTGCGGATTCCAGTGCGATTCCTGATAGGCGATGGCCGCCAGCAGCTTCCAGTCGATCTCGTTGGCGTGCTTCTCGAACAGCGGGCGGAAGTTGGGCAGCACCGAGTCGATGGCCGACAGGAAGGTTTTGGTGTCCACATAGTCGAAGCTGCCGACGTGGCCGAGGTATTTCTCCTCTAGCCGCGCCAGGGTGCCGTCGTCCACCATTTGACTGTAGAAATCCAGCATCGCTGCGTACAGGCTGTCGTCGCCGTCACGTTTGAGATACCAGGTTACCGGCTCTTCGTCGGTGACGTCGAACGCCACCGCCAGCTGCGGATGGATGCGCTGCAGCAGCGCGATGGTCACCGAATCGCCGAGGGTGTAGTCCAGCTTGCCGTCGGCAACCCGCTCCAGCAGCTCTTTGGAGGTGAGATCGCTGGAGGACTCCCAGGTGAGATCCGGGTATTTATCCTGCTTGAGCTGTTTTAGCGTGCTGACGTGCGCGGAACCGGAGGCGACCGCCAGCTTGCCTTTGATGTCGGCGAAGCTTTTCGGCCGCGGGGTGCCCAGTCGGTACACCAGCTGTTGGGAAACAGAGTAGTAGGCCGGGCCAGTGCGTGCGCGGCTGAGGCGTTCCTGGTTGTAGATAAGGCCTGCCGCCAGCAGGTCGGCGTCGTCGTCGTCCAGATCGTCGAACAGGTCATTGATGTTCTGATGGGGGATCACCACCAGCTTCACCCCGAGGTAGTTGGCGAAGCGCTTGGCCAGTTCGTAGTCGAGCCCACCCGGCCCTTGCTTGGTGTTGAAATAGGTCAGCGGGGAGTTCAGCGTGCTGATACGCAACTCGCCGCGGGAAATGATCTCCTGGAGTTGCCCGCCCTGGCCGCTGCGCCAGGTGATATTGGGCCACAGCGCGAGAGCCAGAAGCAGGGTGACAACGCCGATGAGGATGTAGTTTATTTTAAGACGTTTCAAATAGTTATCCAGTGGTGGCACAGGTACACCGGCGACGACAACCGCGACTTTTCTCATGGTTAAATCACCAGTGCGGGGGGCATTTTGCGCAACAAAACGCCAGTGTGCAACTTTATTGACACGTTATGACAATTCGTCGGTGCGGCACGCTTTTATCAATAATCCCTACGCAAACGGTTTCGTCGGCGGCGAGGATTCTCTATAATGACGCGCGTTTTCCCCTGTTGCGCCCAATGAAGCGTCTTATCCGTCGCTTCGAAGACGAGAGAACTTTGATTATGGAAATTCTGCGTGGTTCGCCCGCTTTATCGGCTTTTCGCATTACCAAACTGCTGTCCCGCTGCCAGGACGCTCACCTGCCCGTCAGTGATATCTACGCCGAGTACGTCCACTTTGCCGATGTTAGTGCACCGCTAAGTGCCGAAGAACACGCCAAGCTTCAGCGTCTGCTCAAGTACGGTCCTTCTCTCGCCGAACACGCTCCCGAAGGCCGGTTGCTGCTGGTTACGCCGCGTCCGGGCACCATTTCTCCCTGGTCTTCCAAAGCCACCGATATTGCCCACAACTGCGGTTTGCAACAGGTGCTGCGGTTGGAACGCGGCCTGGCGTTCTACGTCAAGGCGCCCGAGCTGACGGAAACCCAGTGGCGCCAGCTCGCCGCGCTGCTGCACGATCGCATGATGGAAACCGTCTTCAGCGAGCTGCAACAGGCCGAACAGCTGTTCGCGCACCATCAGCCGGCGCCGTATCAGTCGGTCGATGTGCTGGGCGCAGGGCGCACCGCGCTGGAGCAGGCCAACGTCCGGCTCGGCCTGGCGCTGGCGCAGGACGAGATCGACTACCTGCTGAATGCCTTTACCGGTTTGGGGCGCAACCCGACGGATATCGAACTCTATATGTTCGCGCAGGCCAACTCCGAGCACTGCCGCCACAAGATTTTCAACGCCGACTGGATCATCGACGGCGAACAGCAGCCTAAATCGCTGTTCAAAATGATCAAGAACACCTATGAGCAGACGCCGGACTACGTGCTGTCGGCGTATAAAGACAACGCCGCCGTGATGGAAGGCTCGCAGGTCGGTCGCTTCTTCGCCGCGCCGGAGAACGGCACGTACGATTACCATCAGGAAGACGCGCACATCCTGATGAAGGTAGAAACCCACAACCACCCGACGGCGATCTCACCGTGGCCGGGCGCCGCGACCGGCTCCGGCGGCGAGATCCGCGACGAGGGCGCCACCGGCCGCGGCGCCAAGCCGAAGGCCGGCCTGGTGGGCTTCTCGGTGTCCAACCTGCGCATTCCCGGCTTTGAACAGCCGTGGGAGCAGGATTTCGGCAAGCCGGAACGCATCGTCACCGCGCTGGATATCATGACCGAAGGCCCGCTGGGCGGCGCGGCGTTCAACAATGAATTCGGTCGTCCGGCGCTGCTGGGCTACTTCCGTACCTATGAAGAGCGCGTCAACAGCCACAACGGCGTTGAGCTGCGCGGCTACCACAAACCGATCATGCTGGCGGGCGGCATCGGCAACATCCGTGCCGATCACGTGCAGAAAGGGGAAATCACCGTCGGCGCCAAGCTGGTGGTGCTGGGCGGCCCGGCGATGAATATCGGCCTGGGCGGCGGCGCGGCCTCGTCGATGGCGTCAGGCCAGTCCGATGCCGATCTGGACTTCGCTTCGGTGCAGCGCGACAACCCGGAAATGGAGCGCCGCTGTCAGGAAGTGATCGACCGCTGCTGGCAGCTGGGTGACCAGAACCCGATCCTGTTTATCCATGACGTCGGCGCTGGCGGCCTGTCCAACGCCATGCCGGAGCTGGTGAGCGACGGCGGCCGCGGCGGCCGCTTCGAGCTGCGCGATATCCTCAACGACGAGCCGGGCATGAGTCCGCTGGAAGTGTGGTGCAACGAATCGCAGGAACGTTACGTGATGGCGATTGCCCCGGCGCAGATGGCACAGTTCGACGAGATTTGCCGCCGCGAGCGCGCACCTTATGCGGTGATCGGCGAAGCGACCGAAGAACAGCACCTGACGCTGAACGACCGCCACTTCGACAACCAGCCGATCGACATGCCGCTGGACGTGCTGCTCGGCAAGACGCCGAAAATGACCCGCGACGTTACCCGCCTGCAGGCGCATGGCGAGGCGGTGCAGCGTGAGAACATCACGCTGGCCGACGCGGTGAAACGCGTGCTGCATTTGCCGGCCGTTGCGGAGAAAACCTTCCTGATCACCATCGGCGACCGCACCGTTACCGGCATGGTGGCGCGTGACCAGATGGTCGGCCCGTGGCAGATCCCGGTGGCCGACTGTGCGGTCACCACCGCCAGCCTGGACAGCTATTACGGCGAAGCGATGTCGCTCGGCGAACGCGCGCCGGTGGCGCTGCTGGACTTCGCCGCCTCCGGCCGCCTGGCGGTCGGGGAAGCGCTGACCAACCTGGCCGCCACGGAAATCGGCAGTCTGAAGCGCGTGAAGCTGTCCGCCAACTGGATGGCCGCCGCCGGCCACCCGGGTGAAGACGCCGGCCTGTACGAAGCGGTGAAAGCGGTGGGCGAAGAGCTGTGCCCGGCGCTGGGCATCACCATTCCGGTGGGTAAAGACTCCATGTCGATGAAAACCCGCTGGCAGGAAGGCAATGAACAGCGTGAAATGACCTCGCCGCTGTCGCTGGTCATCACCGCCTTCGCTCGCGTGGAAGACGTGCGCCACACCGTGACGCCACAATTGCGCACCGATAAGGGCGACAGCGCGCTGCTGTTGATCGACCTGGGCAACGGCCATAACGCGCTGGGCGCCACCGCGCTGGCGCAGGTTTACCGCCAACTGGGCGACAAACCTGCCGACGTGCGCAACGTTGCGCAGCTGGCGGGCTTCTTCAACGCCATGCAGCAGCTGGTGGCCGATCGCGCGCTGCTGGCTTACCACGATCGCGCCGACGGCGGCCTGCTGGTGACGCTGGCGGAGATGGCCTTCGCCGGTCACTGCGGCGTAGAGGTTAACCTCGATGGCCTCGGCGACGATGCGCTGGCGGTACTGTTCAACGAAGAGCTGGGCGCGGTGATCCAGGTGAGCGCCGAACGCCTCGACGACGTGAAGCGGGCGTTCGCGCAGCACGGTCTGACCGACAACGTGCATCACATCGGCAGCGTGCAGGCCGGCGATCGTTTCGTCATCACCCAGCACGGCAAGGCGCTGTACAGCGAAAGCCGCAATACGCTGCGCACCTGGTGGGCGGAAACCACCTGGCAGATGCAGCGCCTGCGCGATAACCCAGCGTGCGCCGATCAGGAACATCAGGCCAAGCAGGATGAACAAGATCCTGGCCTGAACGTGAAACTGACCTTCGCCCCCGAGGAAGACATCGCCGCGCCGTACATCGCCAAGGGCGCTCGCCCGAAAGTAGCGGTGCTGCGCGAGCAGGGGGTGAACTCCCACGTTGAAATGGCGGCGGCGTTCCACCGCGCCGGCTTTGACGCGGTGGACGTGCACATGAGCGATCTGCTGGCCGGGCGCCGCGATCTGCAGGACTTCCACACGCTGGTGGCCTGCGGCGGTTTCTCTTACGGCGACGTACTGGGGGCCGGCGAAGGCTGGGCGAAGTCTATCCTGTTCAACGAGCGGGTGCGTGACGAGTTTGAGGCGTTCTTCCACCGTCCGCAGACGCTGGCGCTGGGCGTATGCAACGGCTGCCAGATGATGTCCAACCTGCGCGAGCTGATCCCGGGCGCCGAACACTGGCCGCGCTTCGTGCGCAACCTGTCGGATCGCTTCGAGGCGCGCTTCAGCCTGGTGGAAGTGGCGGCCAGCCCGTCGCTGTTCATGCAGGGCATGATCGGTTCGCGCATGCCGATCGCCGTTTCCCACGGTGAAGGGCACGTCGAAGTGCGCGATGCGGCGCATCTGGCGGCGCTGGAAAGCCATGGTCTGGTGGCGCTGCGTTTCGTCAACAACGCCGGTCAGGTGACGGAAGCTTACCCGGCTAACCCGAACGGTTCGCCGAACGGCATTACCGCCGTAACCAGCGCCAACGGACGTGCCACGGTGATGATGCCGCACCCGGAACGCGTGTTCCGCACGGTCAGTAACTCCTGGCACCCGGAAGAGTGGGGCGAGGACAGCCCGTGGATGCGCATGTTCCGCAACGCCCGTAAGCAGCTGGGCTAAAAACGGCCACCACCGTACAGAGGGCGCAAGCAATTGCGCCCTTTTTTATGGCCGGCGTTCGCCGACTGGCGGCAGTGTCTGCATTTTGCGACAGGCGCCATTTTTCCTGTCGCTAAATGGAGACATTTAACTGTTTGATTTTATTGATGGTAAGCGGGTTTGGCTTTAGTTGTCTGCATTTGGCGACAGCGCGGCGTTTTTTTCATCGCTCATCGGGGCGTGATGCGCAAAGAAATTTGCTGATATAATTTTATTTTTTAATAAAATCATGTGATTATAATTTTAATTGCAAAGTTGGCACGCAACGTGCATTATTCTCGTCAGTTGCTCATTCAACTTTTTATGACGGCGCCGTCATTAGACGGCAAATCGCCTCATAAGCCTCCGAATGATGCCAAAGAAATGGTGCCTATCGTCCAACTAAACCGATAACAGACCGTGCAAGCGGCTTTATCAAGCATCGGGCGACACGTGGAGTGAGGCACCGCCTGTATCCAACTGTGATGAAGGGTTCATCAATCCTGGATACTTACGGATGCTATTCGTCCTGTTCGATGCCAGCCGCTGCGCTACATCACCCTGGGGACGAGGTTCAAGGGCATCCACACTTTCCTTGCGTTGGGGCAAGTTTCTTGCCCCGATGTCAATTCTCAACGCTGCGCTTATCCCTGTTTCGTTGCCTATGCCCTCGAACGCAGACGCTCTCCCCACACTCTCGTTTTCGCACCGGTTGATATTACCGGGGCCGCATGCCGTCGGCAGGCCTATGGGCGCGGTTCACCAATCCCGCGGCTTTTTCCTTGTGCGTTCAGGATTCTCCCTTGCCGGGCTTTTTTCTTTCCGGCGAGTCAGTTAGCATCGTGACAGAGCTGAGAGAATGAGATGATTTCGTTGAAAAAATGGCGTTTATTTCCCCGTTCGCTGCGGCAATTGGTGCTGCTGGCCTTTCTGTTGGTGCTGCTGCCGCTGTTGGTGCTGGCCTATCAAGCCTACCAGAGCCTGGATCACCTCAGCGCGCAGGCGGCGGACATCAACCGCACCACGCTGGTGGACGCGCGGCGCAGTGAGGCGATGACCAGCGTGGCGCTGGAGATGGAGCGCAGCTATCGTCAGTACTGCGTGCTGGTCGATCCTACGCTGCAGAAGCTGTACCAGAACCAGCGCAAGCAATATTCGCAGATGCTGGACGCCCACGCGCCGATTCTGCCGGACGAGCGCTACTACCAAACGCTGCGTCAGTTGCTGACCCAGCTGGCGGCGATCAAATGCCATAACAGCGGGCCGGACCAAGAGGCTTCGGCCTTGCTCGAATCGTTCTCCCGTTCCAACGCCGAAATGGTGCAGGCCACGCGCGCGGTGGTGTTCTCGCGCGGCCAGCAGCTGCAGCAGGCCATCGCCGAGCGTGGCCAGTTCTTCGGCTGGCAGGCGCTGCTGCTGTTCCTGGTCAGCGTGCTGCTGGTGGTGCTGTTTACCCGCATGATCATCGGGCCGGTCAAGGCCGTGGAACGGATGATCAACCGCCTGGGGGAAGGGCGCGCGTTGGGCAGCACTGCATCGTTCAAAGGGCCGCGCGAGCTGCGTTCGCTGGCGCAGCGCATCATCTGGCTGAGCGAGCGGCTGGCGTGGCTGGAATCGCAGCGCCACGAATTCTTGCGCCATATCTCGCACGAGTTGAAAACGCCGCTGGCCAGCATGCGCGAAGGCACCGAGCTGCTGGCCGACGAGGTGGCGGGGCCGCTGACTTCCGATCAGAAAGAGGTGGTGACGATCCTCGACAACAGCAGTCGCCACCTGCAGCAGCTGATTGAACAGCTGCTGGATTACAACCGCAAACTGGCCGATGGCCCGGCGGAACACGAGAACGTCGAGCTGCGCGAGATGGTCGATTTGGTGGTCGCCGCGCACAGTTTGCCGGCGCGGGCGAAGATGATTTCCACCGAAATCGTGCTGGAGGCGGAAATCTGCTGGGCAGAGCCTACGCTATTAATGCGCGTGCTGGATAATCTCTACTCCAATGCGGTGCACTACGGCAAGGAATCCGGTAACATTTGGATCCGCAGCCGTCAGGTTGGACAACGGGTGCAAATCGACGTCGCCAATACCGGCACGCCGATCCCCGAGGCTGAAAGAGCCATGATTTTCGAGCCTTTTTTCCAGGGTAGTCACCAGCGAAAAGGGGCGGTAAAAGGAAGCGGACTGGGGTTGAGCATCGCTCAGGACTGTATCCGTCGCATGCGCGGTGAGCTGCAACTGGCGACGGTCGCCGGTGCAGACGTCTGCTTCCGCATTGAACTGCCGTTAACCGCCGAGAATGAATAAATAATGTACACATGGTCTAAGCGCCTTCGTCTTTCACAGACCGAACGTTCACCGCGTGCCACGCACAGAGCGCCGCTCGGCAAACGCCCGATCAGCTGGTTGGGCGCAGTCTTCTTTATGCCGCTGTTGCTGGCGGGCTGCGTCGATCGCGCCGTCAGCGGCGGCCTGAACGCTCAGCAGCAAGAGGCGATCCCGGATACCAAGGTGATCGATTACCGCACCGCGGCTTGCGATACCCTGTGGCAGTTGGACGACAAGGATGCGCTGGATAATGCGCTCTACTGGCTGCGCGCGATGGACTGCGCCGATCGCATCGGGTCGACCCAGGCGCGCGCGCTGGCGAAAACGGTGCCGGGTGACAGCTGGTCCGGCGTTTTCAAACAGAGCATCCTGCTGGGTAGCGCACAGCCGACCTCCGGCGAACGCCGCCAGATGATCGACAGGATCAACAGCTACCGGATGGAGTTCCCCGGCTCGCTGCGTCCACTGACGCAGCTGTGGCGCCAGCAGCAGATGCTGCAGATCACGCTGTTCGATGAGAAAGCGCGCTATCAGCATCTGCAGGAGAGCAGCGACAGCCAGATCGATTCGCTGCGCCAGAGCCAGGCGCGTTTGCAATCGCAGCTGCAGGACACCTCGCGCAAGCTGGAAAACCTGACCGACATTGAGCGCCAGCTCTCTTCGCGCAAGCAGCTGCAAGGGGAAATCCCGGACAACGGCGCGGGCTCCCAAAAGGGCGAAGCCGCCGGTAAAAACGGCGCGGCCGCCAAAGGGGCTGAGCCGCAGGACGAGCCGGAAAAGGGCACCGCGCTGCCGGTTGAACCGGAAGACACCTATACGCCGCCCCCTGCCAATAAGGAGTCCCACGCGCAATGACCGCACGCAAACCGGCCAACCTGTTATTGGTTGACGACGATCCCAGCCTGCTGAAGCTGCTGGGCATGCGCCTGACCAGTGAAGGTTTTCACGTCACCACCGCCGAAAGCGGCCAGGAAGCGCTGCGCCTGCTGGCGCGCGAACAGATCGATCTGGTGATCAGCGATCTGCGTATGGACGAGATGGACGGCATGGCGCTGTTCGCCGAGATCCAAAAACATCAGCCGGGCATGCCGGTGATCATTCTCACCGCGCACGGTTCGATTCCCGATGCGGTGGCCGCCACCCAGCAAGGGGTGTTCAGCTTCCTCACCAAACCGGTGGATCGTGATGCGCTGTACAAGGCCATCGACGAGGCGCTCGCGCTGTCGGCCACCCCGGCCGGCGACGAGGCCTGGCGGGAAGACATCGTCACCCGCAGCCCGCTGATGCTGCGCCTGCTGGAGCAGGTGAAAATGGTGGCGCAGTCCGACGTCAGCGTGTTGATCAACGGCCAGAGCGGCACCGGCAAAGAGGTGGTGGCGCAGGCGATCCACGCCGCCAGCCCGCGCGCCGGCAAGGCGTTCATCGCCATCAACTGCGGCGCGCTGCCGGAGCAGCTGCTGGAGTCCGAACTGTTCGGCCACGCCAAGGGCGCCTTTACCGGCGCGGTCAGCAGCCGCGAAGGGCTGTTCCAGGCGGCGGCGGGCGGCACGCTGTTCCTCGACGAAATCGGCGATATGCCGCTGTCGCTGCAGGTGAAGTTGCTGCGTGTGCTGCAGGAGCGCAAGGTGCGGCCGCTGGGCAGCAACCGCGATCTGGACATCGACGTGCGCATCATCTCCGCCACCCACCGCGATCTGCAAAAGGCGATGGCGAAGAACGAGTTCCGCGAGGATCTCTACTACCGCCTCAACGTGGTGAACCTGAAGATCCCGGCGCTCAACGAGCGCGCCGAAGACATTCCGCTGCTGGCCAACCACCTGTTGCGCGAAGCGGCTCAGCGGCACAAGCCGTTCGTGCGCAGCTTCTCGACCGACGCCATGAAGCGGCTGATGACCGCCAGCTGGCCGGGCAACGTGCGTCAGCTGGTCAACGTCATCGAGCAGTGCGTGGCGCTGACCTCGGCGCCGGTGATCAGCGAAGCCCTGGTGGAGCAAGCGCTGGAAGGAGAAAACACCGCGCTGCCGACCTTTGCCGAAGCGCGCAACCAGTTTGAGTTGCACTACCTGCGCAAGCTGCTGCAGATCACCAAGGGCAACGTGACCCAGGCCGCACGCATGGCGGGCCGCAACCGCACCGAGTTTTACAAATTGCTGTCGCGTCACGAGCTGGACGCCAACGATTTCAAAGAATGACAGATTCCCGCCGGTGCCTGCCACGCAGGTTCTCAACAAATCCGGCGGAATGATTTACACTCCGTTCTCTTTGCCGCGGCGCGCCCCGGCGTAGAGCACCATGGAACGTATTAAGCGGGATCGTACACAAATGAGCAGATCACTTTCCATCGCCCTGGCCCAGCTGAACCTGCTGGTCGGCGACATTGAAGGCAACACCGAACGCATGTTGCAAATCGTGCAGGAGCAGCAGAAGGCGGGAGCCGATCTGGTCATGTTCAGCGAACTGGCGCTGTCCGGCTACCCGCCGGAAGACCTGCTGTATCGCAATGATTTCTACCAGCGCTGCGACGCGCAGCTGCTGCGCCTGCAGCAGGCCTCCGCCGAGACGGCGATCCTGGTCGGCCACCCGTGGCGCGAAGGCGACAAGCTGTATAACGCGCTGTCGCTGTTTGCCGAAGGGCGCCTGCTGACCCGCTACTTCAAGCAGCAGCTTCCGAACTACGGCGTGTTTGATGAGAAGCGCTATTTCCATGCCGGCAACGACACCTGCGTGGTGGAGCTGAAAGGCTACCGTCTGGGGCTGCTGATTTGCGAAGATCTGTGGTTCCCTGAGCCGATCGACGCCGCCAAGGCGGCCGGCGCGGAGATTATCCTGTCGATCAATGCCTCGCCGTATAACCGCGAAAAACCATATATCCGTAAAACGCTGATGGCCGGCCACTGCCAGCGCACCCAGCTGCCGCTGGTGTACCTCAACCAGGTCGGCGGCCAGGATGAGCTGATCTTCGACGGCTGCTCCAAGGTATTCGACGCCGCCGGCACCATGACCCACCGTCTGGCGGCCTTCGACGAGCAGGTGACTCGTCTGGAATTCAACGAGCTGGCCGTGGTGCCGATGGCCGATCCGGCCGCTGAACTGCCGCAGCTGGCGCAGGTGTATCAGGCGCTGGTGCTGGCGGTGCGCGACTACGTGACCAAAAACGGCTTTAAAGGCGCGGTGCTGGGGCTGTCCGGCGGCATCGACTCGGCGCTGACGCTGGCGATCGCCGTGGATGCGTTGGGTAAAGACAAGGTGCAGGCGCTGATGATGCCGTTCCGCTATACCGCGGATATCAGCATCGCCGACGCCAAGGAAGAGGCGGAAATCCTTGGCGTGGAGTTCGATATCGTCTCCATCGAACCGATGTTCGACGCCTTTATGGGCCAGCTGTCGCCGATGTTCGCCGGCACCGAGCGTGACACCACCGAAGAAAACCTGCAGGCGCGTTGCCGCGGGGTGGTGCTGATGGCGCTGTCCAACAAACGCCGTAGCATCGTGCTGACCACCGGTAACAAGAGCGAAATGGCGGTGGGTTACGCCACGCTGTACGGCGATATGGCCGGCGGTTTCGACGTGTTGAAAGACGTGCCGAAAACGCTGGTGTTCAAGCTGTCCGAATACCGTAATACCGTCTCCTACGTGATCCCGCAGCGGGTGATCGATCGTCCGCCGTCCGCCGAGCTGGCGCCGGATCAGGTCGATCAGGACAGCCTGCCGCCGTACGATATCCTGGATGCGATCCTGGAAGGCTACGTTGAGCGTGACAAGTCGGTCGCCGATCTGGTGGCCGAAGGGTTCGACGAAGCGATCGTGCGCAAGGTGATCCGCCTGGTGGACATCAACGAATACAAGCGGCGTCAGGCCGCCGTCGGGCCGCGCATCACCGCCCGTAACTTCGGCAAAGACCGCCGCTACCCCATCACATCCGGTTTTGGCCGCAAAAATTGGTAAAAGGAAAGAAGATGAAAAAGATCGACGCGATTATCAAGCCGTTCAAACTGGATGACGTCCGCGAAGCACTGGCCGAAGTGGGCATCACCGGCATGACGGTCACCGAAGTGAAAGGTTTCGGCCGCCAGAAGGGCCACACCGAGCTATACCGCGGTGCCGAGTACATGGTCGACTTTTTGCCTAAGGTGAAGATCGAGATCGTGGTTGCCGACGACATCGTTGACACCTGCGTGGAAACCATCATGCAGACCGCGCAGACCGGCAAGATCGGCGACGGCAAGATCTTCGTCTTCGACGTGGCGCGCGTGGTGCGCATCCGTACCGGCGAGCAGGACGAAGAAGCGATCTGATCCTCTGCCATCAAGGGCGCAGCGTGCTGCGCCCTTGTCATTTCTGTCCTCCGCGCATCATGCTTCTTCGCCTCGCCGTTTCCCCCTTTTTGCCTGTCAGCATTCTAAAAAAGCGAACGCTATCGCGTTTTTGATACTTTTCCCGATCGCTTCGTGGCCGGCGTCTACACTCAACGCAATGTTTTTGCTTGAGGAATCCCCCCCATGATGACGTTACGCCAAATCCGCCACTTCATCGCCGTGGCGGAAACCGGGTCGATCTCCGCCGGCGCCCAGGCGGTGTTTGTCTCCCAGTCTTCGCTGACGCTCGCTATCCAGCAGCTGGAAACCGAGATCGGCGTGCGGCTGTTCGATCGCCACGCCAAGGGCATGACGCTGACCCATCAGGGGCACCAGTTTTTGCGCCAGTCGTATCTGATCCTGGCGACGGTGGACAACGCCAAGCGCAGCCTGCAGATCGGCACCGAAAGCCTGACCGGCAAGCTGACCATCGGCGTCACCAGCCTGGTGGCCGGCTACTTCCTGGTGGAACTGCTCACGCGCTTTAAATCGGCCTATCCCAACGTCACCGTGCAGGTGGTAGAAGACGAACGCCCGTACATCGAGCATCTGCTGGTCAGCGGCGAGATCGACATCGGCGTACTGATCTTGTCGAACATCGAGGACCGCGACGCGCTGCAGACCGAGGTGCTGATGCACTCGCCGTACCGCCTGTGGCTGCCGCCGCTGCACCCGCTGCTGGAGCACGAGAGCATCAGCCTGGCGGACGTGGCCAAACAGCCGCTGATCCAGCTCAACGCCGATGAAATGGACGTGCACGCGCGGCGCATCTGGGCGCGCGCCGGGCTGAAGCCGGAGATCGCCATGAAGACCGCCTCGACCGAGGCGGTGCGCAGTCTGGTGGCGGCGGGGATGGGGGTCTCCATCCAGCCGGACATGGCGTACCGCGCCTGGTCGCTGGAGGGCAACATGATCGAGGCGCGGAAGCTGGACGATCTGCTGGAGCCGCTGGATATCGGGTTGGCATGGCGGCGCGGCAGCGCGCGGCCGGAGCTGGTGACGCCGTTCCTCACCATCGCGCGCGAGAACGGCAGCAAACACGCCGCCGGGCTTAAGCATTCGATTTAATCGAACGCGTCGTTCAGTATTTAGAATTTGTTGCCCGCCAGAGGCTCGCTTAGGCTGATTAAAACTAACTTATTCACATTTGGTTAACGTTTTTGTCACTTAGGGGCGTCAGGCGATGGCGGATGTGCAGGTTCTCTCAGGTTTGTCCTGTCAGCAGTTCATTAACGGTCAGCTTATCGACGGCGAAGGCCAGCAGGAATGCATCGTCAATCCGGCCAACGGCGAGACGCTGATCGCCCTGACCGAAGCCTCTTCGGCGCAGGTCGGCAGTGCGGTGAAAGCCGCGCAGCAGGCGTTCAGCCACTGGTCGCGCACCACGCCGGCCCAGCGCGCCACGCTGTTGCTGCGCATCGCCGACGCCATCGAGCGGCAGGCGCCGCAGCTGGCGCAGCTGGAAGCCCTCAACTGCGGCAAACCGCTGCATCAGGCGCTCAATGACGATCTGCCGGCGGCGGTCGACGTGTTTCGCTTCTTCGCCGGCGCGGTGCGCACGCAGCAAGGGCAGCTGGCCGGCGAGTATGTGCCCGGCCACACCTCGATGATCCGCCGCGATCCGATCGGCGTGGTGGCCTCGATCGCCCCCTGGAACTATCCGTTGATGATGGCGGCGTGGAAAATCGCGCCGGCGCTGGCGGCGGGCAATACCGTGGTGTTTAAACCGTCCGAACATACGCCGCTGACCATTCTGGCGCTGGTGCCGGCGCTGCAGGAGATCCTGCCGCCGGGCGTGCTGAATATCGTCTACGGCGGCGGGGAAGGGGTCGGCAGCCAGCTGGTGGGGCACCCGCAGGTGCGGCTGGTGTCGGTCACCGGCGATATCGTTACCGGGCAAAAAATTCTTCAGGCGGCGGCCAAAAGCGTCAAGCGCACCCATCTGGAGCTGGGGGGCAAGGCGCCGGTGATCGTCTGCGACGACGCCGATCTCGACGAGGTGGTCAACGGCATTCGCACCTACGGCTATTACAACGCCGGCCAGGACTGCACCGCCGCCTGCCGCATCTACGCGCAGGCGGGCATCTATCCCAAACTGGTGGACGCGCTGGGCGAGGCGGTCGCCAGCCTGCGCTTCGCCCGCAAGCGCGATCAGGACAACGAGATCGGCCCGTTGATAAGTAGCCGCCAGCGCGATCGCGTCGCCAGCTTCGTCGAGCGGGCGCTCAGCCAACCGCATATCGAATTGATCACCGGCGCCGCGGCCCACTCCGGGCCGGGGTTCTACTACCAGCCGACCCTGCTGGCGGGCTGCCTGCAAAGCGACGAAATCGTGCAGCGCGAGGTGTTTGGCCCGGTGGTCAGCGTCACGCGCTTCGAGCATCTGGCGCAGGCAGTCGAGTGGGCCAACGACTCGGAATACGGGCTGGCTTCGTCGGTGTGGACGCAAAATATCGATCGGGCGCTGCACATTGCCGCCCATCTGCAGTACGGCAGCACCTGGATCAACACCCATTTCACCTTGGCGAGCGAGATGCCGCACGGCGGCCTGAAACGCTCCGGCTACGGCAAGGATCTGTCCAGCGATTCGCTGCAGGATTACAGCGTTGTCAGGCACGTAATGGCGAAGTTCAAAGCCAGCTTCTAGCGGTTCTATAAAGCAAAATCGGGCGGCAGCCGTTCCCTGCCGCACACAGATACGCAACACAGGGGTAATTACGATGAGAAAAACTACCGCAGTCACCACCACCGTCTCCGCGCTCTGTCTCACCGTGCTGTGCGGCCTGGCCCAGGCGGCCGATCTGCCGCAGTCGCTGGGCAAAGGCGAAGGCCGGCTGGATATCATCGCCTGGCCCGGCTACATCGAACGCGGCCAGTCCGACAAAAACTACGACTGGGTCACCCAGTTTGAAAAGCAAACCGGCTGCGCGGTGAACGTGAAGACCGCCGCCACCTCCGATGAAATGGTCAGCCTGATGGCCAAGGGCGGCTACGATCTGGTGACCGCCTCCGGCGACGCCTCGCTGCGCCTGATCTTCGGCAAGCGGGTGCAACCGATCAACACCGCGCTGATCCCGAACTGGAAGAACATCGATCCGCGCCTGCTGAACGGCGCCTGGTATACCGTGGACGGCAAAACCTACGGCACGCCGTACCAGTGGGGGCCAAACCTGCTGATGTACAACACCAAAACCTTCCCGACGCCGCCGGACAGCTGGGCGGTGATCTTCCAGCAGCAGAACCTGCCGGACGGCAAGAGCAACCAGGGCCGAGTGCAGGCTTACGACGGTCCGATCTACATCGCCGACGCGGCGCTGTTCCTGAAGGCCACCCAGCCGCAGCTCGGCATCAGCGATCCTTATCAGCTCAACGAAGAGCAGTATCAGGCGGCGCTGAAGCTGCTGCGCAGCCAGCACGCGCTGATCCACCGCTACTGGCACGATACCTCGGTGCAGATGAGCGACTTTAAAAACGAAGGCGTGGTGGCTTCCAGCGCCTGGCCGTATCAGGCCAACGCCCTGAAGGGCGAGGGGCAGCCGATCGCCACCGTGTTCCCGAAAGAGGGCGTGACCGGCTGGGCGGATACCACCATGTTGCACAGCGACGCCAAACACCCGAGCTGCGCCTACCAGTGGATGAACTGGTCGCTGGAGCCGAAGGTGCAGGGCGACGTGGCGGCCTGGTTCGGGTCGGTGCCGGCTTCGCCGGCGGGCTGCAAGGCCAGCGCGCTGCTGGGTGAGAAGGGCTGCGAAACCAACGGCTTCAACCAGTTCGACAAAATCGCCTTCTGGAAAACGCCGCAGGCGCAGGGCGGCAAGTTCGTGCCGTACAGCCGTTGGACCCAGGACTACATCGCCATCATGGGCGGCCGCTAAGCCGCGGGGCGCAGCCCGCTGCGCCCGAATCACATCCGTATGGAGCACAGAAAATGACCATTGCCGTGCAATTCATCGATGTTTCGCGGACTTTCGGCGATGTTCGCGCCGTGGATCGGGTATCCATCGATATTCAGGACGGGGAATTCTTCTCCATGCTCGGGCCGTCCGGCTCGGGCAAAACCACCTGCCTGCGCCTGATCGCCGGCTTTGAACAGCTGACTTCCGGCTCGATTCGCATCCACGGCCAGGAAGCCGCCAACCTACCGCCGTACCAGCGCGACGTGAACACCGTGTTTCAGGATTACGCGCTGTTTCCGCACATGTCGGTGCTGGAAAACGTCGCCTACGGTCTGATGGTGAAGGGCGTCGCCAAACGCGAGCGGCTGGCACGGGCGCAAGAGGCGCTGGAGAGCGTGGCGCTCGGTTTCGTTGCCGAACGCAAACCGGCGCACTTGTCGGGCGGCCAGCGTCAGCGCGTGGCGTTGGCGCGCGCGCTGGTCAATCGGCCGCGGGTGCTGCTGCTGGACGAGCCGCTCGGCGCGCTGGATCTCAAGCTGCGCGAGCAGATGCAGGGCGAGCTGAAGAAGCTGCAGCGCCAGCTGGGCATCACCTTTATCTTCGTCACCCACGATCAAAGCGAAGCGCTGTCGATGTCCGATCGGGTGGCGGTGTTCAATAACGGCCGCATCGAACAGGTGGATACGCCGCGTGAGCTTTACATGCGGCCGAAGACGCCGTTCGTCGCCGAGTTCGTCGGCACCTCCAACGTGGTACGTAGCGAGCTGGCGCAGCGCCTGCTCGGCGAAAGTCGAACCTTCTCGATCCGGCCGGAACATATCCGCCTGCTGGAGCAAGGCGGCGCGGCGCAGGACGAGATTCAGGTGCAGGGCACGCTGCAGGAAATCCATTACCAGGGCGCGGCCACACGCTATGAAATCGCGCTGAACGGCGGCGAAAAGCTGCTGGTCAGCCAGGCCAATCCGCAGTGGATCGCCGAAGGGCAACAGCGGCAGATCGGCCAGCCGATCGTCGCCTGCTGGCCGCGCGCGGCGATGGTGCCGCTGCTGGAGGAGAGGTGAGATGGACATGAGCATCGATTCCCCCTCGGCGCGCGGCGGTACCGTGCGCGCGCTGTCGACCTGGCTTTATCGCCGGCCGACGCTGTATCTGCTTTTGCTGCTGGTGCCGCCGCTGCTGTGGTTCGGCGCGGTGTACCTCGGTTCGCTGCTGACGCTGCTGTGGCAGGGGTTTTACACCTTCGACGATTTCACCATGGCGGTGACGCCGGACCTGACCTTCGCCAACCTGGCGGCGCTGTTCAACCCGGCCAACTACGACATCATCCTGCGCACGCTGACCATGGCGGTGCTGGTGTCGCTGGCCAGCGCGGTGCTGGCGTTCCCCATCGCCTATTATATGGCGCGCTACACCAGCGGCCGCGTCAAGGCGTTCTTTTATATCGCCGTGATGATGCCGATGTGGGCCAGCTATATCGTTAAAGCCTATGCCTGGACCCTGCTGCTGGCGAAAGACGGCGTGGCGCAGTGGTTCCTGCAGCACCTGGGGCTGGAGCCGCTGTTGGCTTCGCTGCTGACGGTGCCCGGCGTCGGCGGCAACACGCTGTCGACCTCGGGGCTGGGGCGTTTTCTGGTGTTCGTCTATATTTGGCTGCCGTTCATGATCCTGCCGATCCAGGCGGCGCTGGAGCGCCTGCCGCCCTCGCTGCTGCATGCCTCAGCGGATCTGGGCGCGCGACCGGCGCAGACTTTCCGCCACGTCATTTTGCCGCTGGCGGTGCCGGGTATCGCCGCCGGATCGATCTTCACCTTCTCGCTGACGCTGGGCGACTTTATCGTGCCGCAGCTGGTGGGGCCGCCGGGCTATTTCATCGGCAGCATGGTGTACGCCCAGCAGGGCGCGATCGGCAATATGCCGATGGCCGCGGCCTTTACGCTGGTGCCGATCGTCCTGATCGCCATCTACCTTTCCATCGTCAAACGTCTGGGGGCTTTCGATGCACTCTGAACGCGCGCCCTTAGGGCTGAAGCTGGCCGCCTGGGGCGGACTTGTCTTCCTGCATTTCCCGTTGGCGATCATCGCCATCTATGCCTTCAACACCGAGGATGCGGCCTTCAGCTTCCCGCCGAAGGGCTTCACGCTGCACTGGTTTAACGTCGCCGCCGGGCGGCAGGACATCCTCGATGCGGTACTGCTGTCGGCGCAGATCGCCTGCCTGGCGACCGCCATCGCGCTGGTGCTCGGCACCCTGGCGGCGGCGGCGCTGTATCGGCGCGATTTCTTCGGCAAGGACAGCATTTCGCTGCTGCTGCTGCTGCCGATCGCGCTGCCGGGGATCGTCACCGGCCTAGCGCTGCTGGCGGCGTTCAAGGCGCTGAACATCGAGCCGGGCATCCTGACCATCGTCGTCGGCCATGCGACGTTCTGCGTGGTGATCGTGTTCAACAATGTCATCGCCCGGTTCCGCCGCACCTCGTACAGTTTGATCGAAGCGTCGATGGATCTCGGCGCCGACGGCTGGCAAACCTTCCGTTACGTGATCTTGCCGAACCTCGGCTCGGCGCTGCTGGCCGGCGGCATGCTGGCGTTTGCGCTGTCGTTCGACGAAATCATCGTGACCACCTTTACCGCCGGCCACGAGCGCACGCTGCCGCTGTGGCTGCTGAACCAGCTCGGCCGCCCGCGCGACGTGCCGATCACCAACGTGGTGGCGCTGTCGGTGATGCTGTTAACCATGCTGCCGATCCTCGGCGCTTACTACCTGACCAAAGGTGGAGAAAGCGTCGCCGGCAGCGGCAAATAATTTCCTTACCCGACCTCTGATAAAAGGATAACCCTATGCAAAGCCAACTGTTGATTGACGGCCAACTGGTGAACGGCCAGGGCGCGACCCAGCCGGTGTATAACCCGGCGACCGGCGAAGTGATTGCGCAGGTGGCGGAGGCCAGCCCGGAGCAGGTCGATCGCGCGGTGCTGGCGGCGGATGCCGCGTTCGCCGCCTGGGGGCAGACCACGCCGAAGGAGCGCGCCGAGCATCTGCTCAAGCTGGCGGATCTGATCGACGAGCATGCCGAGACCTTCGCCAGGCTGGAGTCGCTCAACTGCGGCAAGCCTTATCACTGCGTGTTGAACGACGAACTGCCGGCGGTGGCCGACGTGTTTCGCTTCTTCGCCGGGGCCAGCCGCTGCCTGACCGGCATGGCCGCCGGCGAGTATCTGGCCGGGCATACCTCGATGATCCGCCGCGATCCGCTCGGCGTGGTGGCTTCGATCGCCCCGTGGAACTACCCGCTGATGATGGCGGCCTGGAAACTGGCGCCGGCGCTGGCGGCGGGCAACTGCGTGGTGATCAAGCCGTCGGAGCAGACGCCGCTGACCACCTTCAAACTGGCCGAACTGGCCGCCGGGCTGTTCCCGCCGGGCGTGCTCAACGTGCTGTTCGGGCGCGGCGCCAGCGTCGGCGATCGGCTGACCGGGCATGACAAGGTGCGCATGGTGTCGCTGACCGGCTCGATCGCCACCGGCGAGCACATCATCGCCCACACCGCCGCCGGCATTAAGCGCACCCATATGGAGCTGGGCGGCAAGGCGCCGGTGTTGGTGTTCGACGATGCCGATCTGCAGCAGGTGGTGGACGGCATTCGCGGCTTCGGTTTCTACAACGCCGGGCAGGATTGCACCGCCGCCTGCCGCATCTACGCGCAGAAAAGCATTTATCCCGAGCTGGTGAAGCGGCTGGGCGAGGCGGTGGCCAGCCTGAAGATTGGTGCGCCGGACGACGAGAGCACCGAACTGGGGCCGTTGATTACCGCCCAGCATCTGGAGCGGGTGGCCGGTTTTGTCGAGCGCGCCAAAGCGTTGCCGCACGTGCAGGTGGTGACCGGCGGCGAGAAGGTGAAAGGGCCGGGTTACTATTTCCAGCCGACGCTGTTGGCCGGCGCGCGCCAGGACGATGAGATCGTGCAGCGCGAAGTGTTCGGCCCGGTGGTGACGGTGACGCCGTTTGACGATGAAGAGCAGGTGCTGGCCTGGGCGAATGAATCCAACTACGGCCTGGCGTCGTCCGTGTGGACCCGCGACGTGGGCCGCGCGCATCGCTTAAGCGCCCGGCTGCAATATGGCTGCACTTGGGTGAACACCCACTTCATGCTGGTGAGCGAAATGCCGCACGGCGGCCAGAAACTGTCCGGCTACGGCAAGGATATGTCGATGTACGGGCTGGAGGATTACACGGCCATTCGTCATGTAATGTTCAAACATTGATTTTACAGTAATTATCCGCACAATAGCGCGGCCTTCGAGCCGGCTCCGGCCGGCTGATGATAATAAAAATTGAAAGGAAGCCTATATGGGTATCACCAGACGCGATTTTCTCAACGGGGTGGCGATCACCATCGCCGCCGGGTTGACGCCGCTGCAAATCTTGCGTGCGT
Organism: Serratia sp. NGAS9; assembly: GCF_009905295.1. NCBI lineage: Bacteria > Pseudomonadati > Pseudomonadota > Gammaproteobacteria > Enterobacterales > Yersiniaceae > Serratia > Serratia sp. NGAS9. The sequence goes on along the minus strand of NZ_CP047605.1, from coordinate 3,943,879 downwards.
CGCCGCAAACCGCCAATCAAACCCTGTACTACCCGCCGGCGCTGACCGGGCTGCGGGGTAACCATCCGGGCTCGTTCGAGCATGCGCATCAACTGGGGCGCGACGGCAAAACCTTTGATTTCGGCAGCGTACCCGCCGTTGAAGAGTTCGATCTGGTGGTGGTCGGTGCCGGCATCAGCGGGTTGGCGGCCGCCTGTTTCTGGCAGCAGCTGAAAGGCGAGCAGCAGCGCATTCTTTTGATCGACAACCATGACGACTTCGGCGGCCACGCCAAGCGCAACGAATTCAACACCGACGACGGCATGCTGCTCGGCTACGGCGGCAGTGAATCGCTGCAGTCGCCGCGCTCCAACTTCAGCCCGGTGGCGATGGGGCTGCTGCACAAGCTCGGCGTCGATATCGACCAACTGGAGCAGGCGTTTGACACCACCTTCTACCCGGATCTTAACCTGAGCCGCGGGGTTTACTTCGATCGCAAGAACTTCGGCGTCGACAAGGTGGTGAGCGGCGATCCGGGCCGCACAGTGGCGGACGACATTCCGCGCGATCGCCTCAACGGCCGTTCGTATGAAGCGTTCATCGGCGATTTCCCGTTGCCGGAAAGCGATCGCCAGGCGCTGATCGCACTGCATACGGTGGAGAAAGATTATCTGCCGGAGATGACGCTGGAGCAGAAGGTCGAGTGGCTCGATACCCACAGCTACACCCAGTTCCTGCGTGAAAAAGTGGGCCTGAGCGAGCTGGCGATCCGTTATTTCCAACAGACCACCAACGACTTCCAGGCGGTGGGCATCGACGGCACGTCGTGCAGCGATGCGCGCATCTGCGATCTGCCGGGCCTCGGCGGCATGAATCTGCCGCCGCTGGACGAAGAGTCGCAGGCGGATCTCGACGATCCTTACGTGTTCCACTTCCCGGACGGCAATGCCACGCTGACGCGCCTGATGGTGCGCAAGCTGATCCCGGCGGTGGCGCCGGCCGGCAAAGACATGAATGACGTGGTGCTGGCCAAATTCGACTACAGCCAGCTCGATCGGCCGGAGTCGCCGGTGAAGCTGCGTTTGAACAGCACCGGGCTGCACGCGGCCAACGTCGGCGACAAGGTGGAAGTCACCTATATGACCGGCGAGAAGATGACCAAGGTGCGCGCCGGGCAGGTGGTGATGGCCGGCTACAACATGATGATCCCATACCTGGTGCCGGAGATGTCGCACGAGCAGCAGGAGGCGCTGAAGCAGAACGTCAAGGCGCCGCTGGTGTACAGCAAGGTGGTGATCCGCAACTGGCAGCCGTTCATCAAGCTGGGCGTGCACGAAATTTATTCGCCGGCCGCGCCGTACAGCCGCGTGAAGCTGGACTACCCGGTGAGCATGGGCGGGTACCAGCACCCGCGCGATCCGGCTCGGCCAATCGGCCTGCATATGGTCTATGTGCCGACGCTGCCGGGCAGCGGCCTCAGCCCGCGCGAGCAGTCGCGCAAAGGGCGCGCGCTGCTGCTGGGCACGCCGTTCGAGGTGCACGAGCAGATGATCCGCGAACAGCTACAGGGCATGCTGGGCGAGGCCGGTTTCGACCATCAGCGCGACATTCAGGCGATCACCGTCAACCGCTGGTCGCACGGTTACTCCTACTTCCTCAACGGGCTGTTTGACGACGAAGACGAAGCCAAGAAAATCATCGAAACGGCGCGGCAGCCGATCGGCAAGATCGTTATCGCCAACTCCGATTCCGACTGGAGCCCGTACGCCAACTCGGCGATCGATCAGGCGTGGCGCGCGGTGAACGAACTGGCCTACGGCAAGGTTGCCGCCAAGGAGGGAGCATGAGTCTGCGTTCGCTGTACCTGTTGAGCCTGCTGGCGGCCGGCGGCTCGGCCCAGGCGATGTCGGCCGGGGAATACGTCGCCAAAGCCGGCGACTGCACCGCCTGCCACACCGCGCCGGGCGGCGCTGAACTGGCGGGCGGCATGAAGTTCCCGACGCCGCTCGGGGCTATCTACGCCACCAACATCACGCCGGACAAGCTGCACGGCATCGGCGCCTATTCGTTCGAGGAGTTCGATCGCGCCATGCGCCAGGGGGTAGCCAAAGACGGCCACCGGCTCTACCCGGCGATGCCGTACACCTCCTACGCCAAAATGAGCGCGGAAGACATGCGCGCGCTGTATGACTACCTGATGAATGAGGTGCCGGCGCAGAACGTCGCCAACCGGGACAGCGACATCAGCTGGCCGCTGTCGATGCGCTGGCCGCTGGCGGTGTGGAACTCGCTGTTCCACGACGACCAGCCGTATCAGGCAGATCCGCAGCAAAGCGCCGAGTGGAACCGCGGCGCCTATCTGGTGCAGGGCGCGGGCCATTGCGGCAGCTGCCACACGCCGCGCGGCTGGGCGATGCAGGAGAAGGGCCTGGATGGCAAGGAGCCGGTATTCCTGAGCGGCGCCGAGCTGGACGGCTGGTACGCCTCCAATCTGCGCGGCCTGCCGCCGGAAGAGGTGACGGCGCTGCTGAAAACCGGCCGCAGCCGCCATGCGGCAGTCGCCGGGCCGATGAGCGAGGTGGTAACCCACAGCACGCAGTATCTCAGCGACGGCGATCTGAACGCCATCGCGGTGTACCTGCGCAGCCTGGCGCCGGACGCCGCCGCCAAAGCCGCTGCGCCAGCCACGCAGGCGGATAACCCGGGCGGAAAGGCGACCTATGCGATGTACTGCTCGACCTGCCACGGCAATAAGGGGGAGGGCACTGACTTCGCCATTCCGGCGCTGGCGGGCAATGCCACGGTAACGGCGGACAATCCGCTGACCGCGCTGCGGGTGGTGCTGGAGGGGGCGCATACGCCGATCACGCAGCAGGCGATGGCGTTTGACATGCCGGCTTATGGCTGGGCGTTGAACGATCGGCAGGCGGCCGATCTGATGAGCTACCTGCGGGGAAGCTGGGGTAACCAGGCGGCGCCGGTGACGGTGCAGCAGGTGCAGGACGCGCGCCAACTGCAGGCGAAATGAAGAGGGAGCGCGGTCTGACGGCCGCGCTCCGCAAGCATTACAGCACCTTATGCGGGCCGAAGCATTCGTAGTGGATGCGTTCGGCCTCTACGCCCATCTCCAGCAGCTGTTTGCCCACGAACTGCATGAAGGCCACCGGGCCGCAGAAGTAATAGTGCATCTGCGGATCGGCCAGGCTGCCTTGCAGCGCGCTCAAATCCATCAATCCGCGGCTGTGGTAGTCGCGGCCTTCCACGTCATCGGCACCCGGCTCGCGGTACCACACATGGCGGCTCAGATTCGGCATACGCCCGGCAATATCCGCTACCTCATCGGCAAAGGCGTGCACGCTGCCGTTTTCCGCCGCGTGCAGCCAGTGGACCTGCGCCTGATGTTGGTTGTCGTGCAGGGTGTTGAGCATGCCGAGCATCGGGGTTTGGCCGACGCCGGCGGAGATCAGCGCCACCGGCGTGGTCGGCGCCACGTCGAGGAAGAAGTCGCCGTGCGGCGGGGCGATGTCGATCACGTCGCCTTCCTGCGCCTGCTGGTGCAGGTAGTTGGACACTTTCCCCTGATCTTCGCGCTTCACCGCGATGCGGTAGAACTCGCCGTTTGGCGAGGTGGTCAGCGAGTACTGGCGAATTTCCTGATGCTCCAGGCTGTCGTGCTTGATGTAGATCGCCAGGTATTGCCCCGGTTTGAAGTCCGCCACCCGGCCGCCGTCCACCGGCGCCAGCACGAAACTGCAGATCACGTCGCTCTGCGGCTGTTTCTTCAGGATGCGGAATGCGCGCAGATCGCGCCAGCCGCCGTTGTCGGTTTCGCTCTGCTGATAAATCTGCTCTTCACGCTGGATAAATACGTTGGCCAGCACGCCGTAGGCCTTGCCCCAGGCGTCCAAGACTTCCTGGCCCGGGCTGAACATTTCGTCCAGCGTCGCCAGCAGGTGACCGCCGACGATTTGGTACTGCTCCGGCTGGATATTGAAGCTGGTGTGCTTCTGCGCGATGCGCTCCACCGCCGGCAGCAGCGCCGCCAGGTTCTCGATGTTGGCGGCGTAGGCGCAGATGGCGTCGAACAGCGCTTGACGCTGATCGCCGTTGCGCTGGTTGCTCATGTTGAAAATATCTTTCAATTCCGGGTTATGCGCGAACATGCGATCGTAAAAGTGGGCGGTCAGCTTCGGCCCGGTCGCAGCCAGCAGGGGAATGGTGGATTTCACGGTGGCGATGGTTTGGCTATCCAGCATGGAAGCGCTCCTTAGGTTAGGATCTTGACGATAATTGTAATGATGTATTTTAAATGCATCTTATTGGGTTCCGCGTCGCTTGTAAATACCCTTGTTTTCGTTGCGGTGTTCTTCGGGCGTCGATCGCGCTCACAGAACATGAAAAAAGCGCATTGTTCGCATGAGGAAATGTCCGTTGATAAACGGCGGCATTTAGCGGATCAAAGCCTTGCGCCACCTCATGCCAATCGTTTGCGTAAAAACCTCTGTCAAGACCTATCTTCGGTGGGGCGAAACGGTTTACACTGTGGCCCAGAACCCAAACGGGTAGTTATTTGGTGATTTTTTAGTTAGCTGATTTAAGTCAGGAGATGCCGGATGTTAAAGCGTGAAATGAACATTGCCGATTACGATGCGGAACTGTGGCGTGCCATGGAGCAGGAAGTGGTGCGTCAGGAAGAGCACATCGAGCTGATCGCGTCTGAGAACTACACCAGCCCGCGCGTGATGCAGGCTCAGGGTTCCCAGCTGACCAACAAATACGCTGAAGGCTATCCGGGCAAGCGTTACTACGGCGGCTGCGAATACGTGGATATCGTTGAGCAGCTGGCTATCGATCGTGCCAAAGAATTGTTCGGCGCCGATTACGCCAACGTGCAGCCGCACTCCGGCTCCCAGGCTAACTTCGCCGTGTACACCGCGCTGCTGCAGCCGGGCGACACCATTCTGGGCATGAACCTGGCGCACGGCGGCCACCTGACCCACGGTTCCCCGGTTAACCTGTCCGGCAAACTGTATAACGTGGTGCCTTACGGCATCGACGACAAAGGCCAAATCGACTATGACGATCTGGCCAAACAGGCGCAAACCCACAAGCCGAAAATGATCATCGGCGGCTTCTCCGCTTACTCCGGCGTGGTTGACTGGGCCAAAATGCGCGAAATCGCCGACAGCATCGGCGCTTACCTGTTCGTCGACATGGCGCACGTGGCCGGCCTGATCGCCGCCGGCGTGTACCCGAACCCGGTACCGCACGCGCACATCGTCACTACCACCACCCACAAAACCCTGGCGGGTCCGCGCGGCGGCCTGATCCTGGCGAAGGGCGGCGACGAAGAGCTGTACAAGAAGCTGAACTCCGCCGTGTTCCCTGGTGGCCAGGGCGGCCCGCTGATGCACGTGATCGCCGGCAAGGCGGTGGCGCTGAAAGAAGCGATGGAGCCTGAGTTCAAGGTTTACCAGCAGCAAGTGGCGGTCAACGCCAAGGCGATGGTGGACGTGTTCCTGCAGCGCGGCTACAAAGTGGTCTCCGGCGGCACCCATAACCACCTGTTCCTGCTGGATCTGGTCGATAAAAACCTGACCGGTAAAGAAGCGGACGCCGCCCTGGGCCGCGCCAACATCACCGTCAACAAAAACAGCGTGCCGAACGATCCGAAGAGCCCGTTCGTCACCTCCGGCGTGCGTATCGGCACCCCGGCCGTCACCCGTCGCGGCTTCAAAGAAGCCGACGTGCGCGAACTGGCCGGTTGGATCTGTGATGTGCTGGACAACATCAACGATGAAGCCACCATCGAACGCACCAAGAAGAAAGTGCTGGATATCTGCGCCCGCCTGCCGGTTTACGCATAATCCCGCTTTTGCCTGATAAAACCCGCTGCGGCGGGTTTTTTTGTGGCCGCTCGCGGTAAACTGTGAGCTGTCTGGCACTCTAACGCATTGAAGCGGAATGAAGATTGCGGGGCGGTGTGAGCTCTGTCAAAGTATTGCCCTCACTCCGGAGGGATCATGGTTCTGCAATCCACGCGTTGGCTCGCGCTCAGCTATTTCACCTACTTCTTTTCCTATGGCATCTTCTTACCGTTCTGGGGCGTGTGGCTGAAAGGCGAAGGCATCGCGCCGGAAACCATCGGCATATTGCTCGGCGCCGGTTTGGTGGCCCGCTTCCTCGGCAGTTTACTGATTGCACCCCGCGTTAAAGATCCCTCTCATTTAGTCTCCGCCCTGCGCCTGCTGGCGCTGCTGACACTGGCTTTCGCGGTTGGCTTCTGTTTCGGCAACGGCTGGGGCTGGCTGATGCTGGTGATAGCGGGGTTCAACCTGTTCTTCTCGCCGCTGGTGCCGCTGACCGACGCGCTGGCCGCCACCTGGCAAAAGCAGATCCGTATGGACTACGGCCGGGTAAGGCTGTGGGGCTCGCTGGCGTTCGTCATCGGCTCGGCGCTGACCGGGCAGCTGGTGGCGGTGTGGGGCCATAACGCCATTCTCTACAGCCTGATCTTCAGCGTGCTGGCGATGCTGCTGGGCATGTTGCTGAAGCCGAGCGTCATGCCGCAGGGCGAAGCACGCACGCACAGCGATACCGAACGTTCGCTGTGGGCACTGCTGAAAGAAGGGCCGGTCTGGCGCTTCCTGCTGTGCGTCACGCTGCTGCAGGGGGCGCATGCCGGCTACTACAGCTTCGGCTCCATTTACTGGCAGGAGGCGGGCTATTCGGCCTCGACCATCGGCTATCTGTGGTCGCTGGGCGTGGTGGCGGAGGTGATTATTTTCGCCAGCAGCAACGTGCTGTTCCGCCGCTGGAATGCGCGCAACCTGCTGTTGCTCTCCGCCTGCTGCGGCGTGTTGCGCTGGAGCCTGATGGCCTATAGCACCGAGCTGGGCTGGCTGCTGCTGATCCAGATCCTGCACTGCGGCACTTTCACCGTCTGCCATCTGGCGGCGATGCGCTTTATCGCCGCGCGCCAGGGACAAGAGGTGATCCGGCTGCAGGCGGTGTATTCGGCGCTGGCGATGGGCGGCGGTATCGCCGTCATGACGGTCATTGCCGGGTTCCTGTTCGAACATTGGCAGGGTGGGGTTTTCTGGGTGATGGCGGCGGTCGCGGTGCCGGCCTTGTTCATCCGGCCGCCGGCGGTCAGCGTCAGCCGCTGATTAAGGCGCTTCCAGCAGCGCGCGGATGGCCTGGCGCTGCCGGGTTTCCAGCGGCAGTTCGGTATAGATCAACGGCGGGTGCGGATCGCTGTGCACCGCCGCATAAGGGGTGATCACCAGCATGACGCCCTGCGGCGCTCCGCCGCGCAGATAGTCGCTCAACGGCAGGTACTTGATGTTCAGCGGCAGCAGCGTGAGCTCGCGGATCTGGTATTCCACTTCCTCTTCCAGCTGCGGGTTATCCAGCGTCAGCAGCAGCACCTGTTTTTCCTGCAGCGCGTTGTCCTGCATCAGCCAGGCGCCGAAGCTGATGGCCACCAGGCCCGCCTCCTCGTTGGAAAAATGCACGCCGTATTCCTGTTCCAGCGGTATCAGCGCTTCCTGCGTGGTGCGCATTAGCCGCGGGTATTTGCGCACCACTTCTTCCAGCAGCATATTGTCGATACCGATGGCGAAACGGCAGCGCTCCAGCGCCGGCGCCAGGTGGGCGAACAGCTGGCTGACCAGCTCCGTCTTGCTGCTGAAGGCCATGCCGGAAAGCTGCTGGAAACGCTCGACCATGCTGTCGATCGCCGCCATCAATCTCTGCTCTTGCGCCGAGTCATTGCTGTGGTAGCTGTGATTTTTCAACATGGTGAAGGTCAGCGCCAAAAAATCGCGCTCGTCTGCCTGCGGCGGCTGGTTAAACAGTCGGTTGCAGGCCTGATGCAGCCAAGCGGCGGCCTGCTGCTCCGGCTTTTGCCGCAGCCAGTCGCGTTGAACGGCGTCGAAATGCGGATGGCGCTGCAGGCGATTTTGCCAGGCGCAGTAGAGCAGGTAATGCTCCAGGAATTGGCGGTCGCGCGCGTCAAAGTGGCGGCTGAGCAGTGGCTCGCAGGCGTCGATCGCTTGAGCCAGCGCAGACGCTGGGGCGGCATCTGCCGCCAGCGCGTGCCGCAGGCGCGGGGCGAAATCGTCTTCGACGAACCGCGGGCTGCAGCGCAGGGCCCGTCGCAGCCAATGGATCAGACACAGGCGTTGGTTGAGCGCGCTGCCCCGCAGTTGGTAGCCATGGTCGGGATCGACGGCGATCTCCAGGTGATGGAAACGCTGGATTTCACTGGCCACCTCGGCTATATCTTGCCGGGTTATCGGGGGGGCGACGCCGTTGATTCGGCTTAGGGTCTCCAGCTGTAACTCGGGCTCCGGCGTGTACAGCATCAGCAGCAGATGGCAGCGCCGTTGTTGTCCGGAGAGCGCGGGCACGGGAGAGGTGTCCAGGCTCATTATCACCTTCCGGCATAAAAGGTTGCGATTATGCCTAAGCATAGCAAAAGGCTTTGTGCCGGCAGGGTTACCGCGCGGCTTTTACTTCGGCTTACAACTTTCGTCACAAATATCGCCGGCGGAGGCGGGCCGTTCGGCAGTTATTTGTGTTACGTTATAACAAATACAGGTAAGGCAGGATAATGATGAAGTTACGTCGACTTTTGGCTGCCTTTGGCGCCGTGTTCAGCGCCGGTGCGATCGCGCATCCGCACAGCTTTATCGACATGAATACCACCTTCGTCGCCAAAGACCAGCGGCTGGTTGGCCTGAAAATGGTGTGGGTGATGGATGAAATCACCTCGGCGGATCTGCTTTACGATGCGAAAAACGCCAAGAGCGATTCGGAAGTGTGGAAAAAGCTGGCGGCGGAAGTGATGGCCAACGTGCTGGGGCAGCACTATTTCACCGATCTTTACCGCGACGGCAAACCGGTGAAATACCTGAACTTGCCCAGCGAATATCACCTGTCGCGCCAGGGCAATCAGGCGGTGCTGGAGTTCGTGCTGCCGTTGGCCGAACCGCAGCCGCTGGCGGGCAAGCCGTTCGAACTTTCTACTTACGATCCGACTTATTTCGTGGATATGACCTATAAAGACCAAAATGCACTGCATCTGCCGCCGGAGATGGCGCCGCTGTGCAGCTACAAGCTGATGACGCCGCAGCCGAATGCGTCGCTGCAGGCCTATGCGCTGTCGCTCGACAAGAACGACTCGCCCGGCGAAGACCTGGCGCTGGGGCAACAGTTCGCCCAGCGGGTGACGCTGCAATGTCGTTAAATCTCTCGCAACCGACGACGAGCCGGCGTCACTGGGCCTTCGGCCTGTGGCCGCTGCTGCCGTTCACACTGGTGCTGGCGGCCGCCGCGCTGCTGGCGTGGCACTATTGGCCGCAGCTGCTGATGCAGAGCGTGGTGTGGCAAAAAGCGCTGCACCAGCAGATGGCGGGGCTGTTGCAGCAGGTGAAGGCCGCGCCGCAGCAGGCCGGGCTGGCGCTGATGCTGTTCAGCCTCGGCTATGGCGTCTTGCATGCGCTCGGCCCCGGCCACGGCAAAGTGGTGATCGCCACCTACCTGGCCACCCATCCGGCGCGGCTGAAAAGCAGCCTGAAGCTGACCTTCGCGGCTTCGCTGGTGCAGGGTGGGGTGGCGATCGCGCTGGTCACGCTGATGCTGGTGGTGTTACAGCTCTCTTCGCGCCAGCTGCACCAAAGCAGCTTCTGGCTGGAGAAGGGCAGCTTTATCCTGGTGATGCTGCTAGGCGTGCTGCTGAGTTGGCGCGCGCTGAAACGCCTGTTTGCGGCGATTAAGGCGATGCGCCCGGCGCCGGCGCTGCGCATCAACAGCCTGACGCCATTGGCGGCGGATCATGTTCACAGCGCCAATTGCGGCTGCGGCCACCGGCATCTGCCGAGCGACAGCGAGCTGCAGGCGGGAAGCGACTGGCGCACTCAGGCCGCCATCGTGCTGGCGATGGGCATGCGTCCCTGTTCGGGGGCGATTTTAGTGCTGCTGTTCTCCAAGGTGATCGGCGTGTTCGGTTGGGGAGTGATCTCCGCGCTGGCGATGGCGTTCGGCACCTCGTTGACCATCTCCATGCTGGCGCTGCTGGTGCATTACAGCCGCCGGCTGGCGGTGCGCCTCAGCCGTTCGCGCGCGCCCGCCGCCTGGAGCGCGGTGGCCTGGGGCTCGCTGGCGCTGGCCGGCGGTCTGATCCTGTTGGCCGCCGGGCTGTTGCTGTACGTCAGCGCGCAGCCGGAATTCGGCGGCGGCATCCGCCCCTTCTCCCGCTAACGGGCATAAAAAAAGCGCTGCATCGGCAGCGCTTTTTTTCGATTCGCTTCTGGCGATTAACGCTTCAGCGCTTCGCTCAGTTCTTCACGCATGGTGGCCAGCATGGCTTTCACCACGCGTGGGTTACCTGCGACCAGGTTACCTGAGCTGAAGTGGTTGTGGCCGCCGACGAAGTCGGTCACTAGGCCGCCGGCTTCACGCACCAGCAGCTCGCCCGCGGCGAAGTCCCACGGCTTCAGGCCGATCTCGAAGAAACCGTCTACGCGGCCGGCGGCCACATAGGCCAGATCCAGCGCGGCGGAACCGGTGCGACGGAAGTCTGCGCACTGGGTGAACAGCTTGCCGACGATGTTGATGTAAGGCGTTGCGTGCTGTTTGACTTTGAACGGGAAGCCGGTCGCCAGGATGGTGCCATCCAGATCTTTGGCGTTGGTACCGCGCAGGCGGTAGCCGTTGAGCTGAGCGCCCTGACCGCGAGTGGCGGTGAACAGTTCGTTGCGCATCGGATCGTAAACCACGGCCACTTCAGTACGGCCTTTGATGCGTACGGCGATGGAAACGGAGAAATGAGGGAAACGTTTGATGAAGTTTGCAGTGCCATCCAGTGGATCGATCACCCATTGCACATCGCGATCTTCGCCGATCAGCTCACCGCGTTCTTCGCTCACGATACTGTGTTGCGGATAAGACTTGCGGATGACGTCGATGATCAGATGCTCTGCATCGCGATCGACGTTGGTGACGAAGTCATTGGTCCCTTTCTGGCTCGCTTCTACAGCGTCCGGGGTTTCGTAGTTTTTGGCAATCAGGTTACCGGCCTTGCGCGCAGCGCGCACGGCGATAGTCAGCATCGGATGCATGGGTATCTTCCAACTAGGATGTTAAAGAACAGGAAACGGCGCGAAGTATAGCAGCTGTTCGGCAAATTGCCTACGGCTGTGTTAAGATGCTGCGATTTTCCGCCACGCTCAGAGTTTGTATGCTGCACAATATCCGCATTGTTCTGGTAGAGACTTCACATACCGGCAACATGGGCTCGACCGCCAGAGCCATGAAAACCATGGGGTTAACCAACCTTTATCTGGTTAATCCGCTGATCAAACCCGATTCTCAGGCCATCGCCCTGGCTGCCGGCGCCAGCGACGTGATCGGCAACGCCACCATCGTCGATACCCTCGATGACGCCATCGCCGGCTGTAGCTTGGTGGTGGGCACCAGCGCACGTTCTCGCACCTTGCCGTGGCCGATGCTGGAGCCGCGTGAATGCGGCGTGCGCGCGGTGCACGAGGGCGAGCACGCGCCGGTGGCGCTGGTGTTCGGCCGCGAACGCGTCGGGCTGACCAACGATGAATTGCAGAAGTGCCACTACCACGTCGCCATTCCGGCCAACCCGGACTACAGCTCGCTGAACCTGGCGATGGCGGTGCAGATCCTGGCGTATGAAGTGCGCGTGGCTTACCTCGATCGCCAACAGGCGGGCGCGCCGCAGCTGGAAGAGACGCCGTATCCGCTGGTGGATGACCTCGAGCGTTTTTATCAGCACCTGGAGCAGACGCTGCAGCGCACCGGCTTTATTCGCCCGTCCCATCCGGGCCAGGTGATGAGCCGCCTGCGCCGGCTGTTCACCCGCGCGCGCCCGGAAGGGCAGGAGCTGAATATCCTGCGCGGCATGCTGACGTCGATCGAGAAACAGGATAAACATCAAGGTAATTAATTGATGTGGCATAACGGTGGGCGACAATAGTATTAGTTATCCAAAGGTTATAACATGTATTTTATATACCTTTGTTCTTGCTAAGTTCAAAACGTGCTAATACTTGAGTTAATTACTAGGTTAAATAGTTGACTGTTTTACTCAGGAATGTCAGACTTTCGGCCATATTTGACCAACAGGTAACCATTGAGCTATGAGACTGACATCCAAAGGCCGTTATGCCGTAACCGCTATGCTTGACGTAGCGCTGCATTCCCAGGAAGGGCCGGTGCCACTGGCGGACATTTCCGAACGCCAGGGTATTTCGCTCTCTTATCTGGAACAATTATTCTCCCGTCTGCGCAAGAATGGCCTGGTGGCCAGCGTGCGCGGTCCGGGCGGTGGTTATCTGCTGGGTAAAGACGCGGGTGAGATCGCCGTTGGCGCTGTCATCACTGCCGTCGATGAATCGGTAGATGCAACCCGTTGCCAGGGCAAAGAAGGCTGTCAGGGCGGCGATCGCTGCTTGACCCACGCCCTGTGGCGCGATCTGAGCGAGCGCATCAGCGGGTTCCTGAACAACATTACGCTGGCAGAACTGGTCAATAACCAGGAAGTGCTGGTGGTGGCGGATCGTCAAAACAACGATACGCGCCGCACGGCCAACGGTCGTCCGCAAGAAACTATCAACGTTAATCTGCGCGCATAAGCAGCTGGCGAAATTATTTTAGTTTTTGGAAGTGATGTACGGAGCACAAGAGCAATGAAATTACCGATTTATCTGGATTACTCAGCAACGACGCCGGTTGACCCGCGCGTTGCTGAGAAGATGATGCAGTTTTTGACCCTGGACGGCACTTTCGGCAACCCGGCTTCCCGTTCCCACCGTTTCGGTTGGCAGGCGGAAGAGGCGGTAGACATCGCCCGTAACCAAATCGCCGAACTGGTGGGCGCCGACCCACGCGAAATCGTCTTCACCTCCGGGGCGACCGAATCCGACAACCTGGCGATTAAAGGCGCTGCCAATTTCTACCAGAAAAAAGGCAAGCACATCATCACCAGCAAAACCGAACACAAAGCCGTGCTGGACACCTGCCGTCAGCTGGAGCGCGAAGGGTTTGAAGTCACCTACCTGGCGCCACAGAGCAACGGTATCATCAGCCTGCAGGATCTCGAAGCGGCGCTGCGCGATGACACCATCCTGGTCTCCATCATGCACGTCAACAACGAAATCGGCGTGGTGCAGGATATCGAAGCGATCGGCGAAATGTGCCGTGCGCGCGGTATCATCTACCACGTTGACGCCACCCAGAGCGTGGGCAAACTGCCTATCGATCTGAGCAAGCTGAAAGTCGACCTGATGTCGTTCTCCGGCCACAAAATCTATGGTCCGAAAGGCATCGGCGCGCTGTACGTGCGTCGTAAGCCGCGCATCCGCATCGAAGCGCAGGTGCACGGCGGCGGTCACGAGCGCGGCATGCGTTCCGGTACCCTGCCTGTCCACCAGATCGTCGGCATGGGCGAAGCTTATCGCATCGCCAAAGAAGAGATGACCGAAGAGATGTCGCGTCTGCGCACCCTGCGCGATCGTCTGTGGAACGGCGTGAAAGATATGGAAGAAGTGTATCTGAACGGCGATCTGGAGCACGGCGCACCGAACATCCTGAACGTCAGCTTCAACTACGTTGAAGGCGAGTCGCTGATCATGGCGCTGAAAGACCTGGCCGTTTCTTCCGGTTCAGCCTGTACCTCCGCCAGCCTCGAGCCGTCCTACGTGCTGCGCGCGCTGGGCATGAGTGATGAATTGGCGCACAGCTCGATCCGTTTCTCCCTGGGGCGTTTCACCACGGAAGAAGAGATCGACTACACCATTCAACAGGTGCGTAAATCCATCGGCCGTCTGCGCGATCTGTCCCCACTGTGGGAGATGTTCAAGCAGGGCGTGGACATCAACAGCATCGAATGGGCGCATCATTAATTCTCAGGTTTCAGGAGCAAGGTCATGGCTTACAGCGAAAAAGTAATCGATCATTATGAAAACCCGCGTAACGTGGGTTCTTTCGACAACGAAGATCCTACCGTCGGCAGCGGCATGGTAGGGGCACCGGCTTGCGGCGACGTGATGAAGCTGCAAATCAAGGTTAACGATGAAGGCATCATCGAAGACGCGCGCTTTAAAACTTACGGCTGCGGTTCCGCCATCGCCTCCAGCTCGCTGGTGACCGAATGGATGAAAGGCAAGTCGCTCGATCAGGCTGAAGCGATCAAAAACACCCAGATCGCCGAAGAGCTGGAATTGCCGCCGGTCAAAATTCACTGCTCGATCCTGGCTGAAGACGCCATCAAAGCAGCGATTGCCGACTATAAGAGCAAGCATAGCGCCAAGTAATTTGTCTGAATCGGCCCGGCCGCGCCGGGCTTTGATGTGAAGTGTGAGGTTGTGATGTCTATTACCATGAGCGACAGCGCTGCGCAGCGTGTTCAGGCGTTTTTGACGAACCGCGGCAAGGGTCTCGGCCTGCGTCTGGGAGTGCGAACTTCCGGCTGCTCCGGGATGGCCTATGTGCTGGAATTTGTTGACGAAGCCAACGATGACGACATCGTGTTTGAAGACAAAGGCATCAAGGTGATCATCGACGGCAAGAGCCTGGTCTACCTTGACGGCACCGAGCTTGATTTCGTTAAGGAAGGCCTGAACGAAGGCTTCAAGTTCAACAACCCGAACGTCTCAAGCGAGTGCGGCTGCGGCGAGAGTTTCAACGTCTGACAGTCCATCGTGCTCCCCCGTTTCGGCGGGGGAACTTCATCCGCTAACGCCCAGAGCACGCTATGGATTACTTTACTTTATTCGGGCTGCCCGTTCGCTACACCGTGGACGGCAGCCTGCTTGCGTCCCGCTTCCAGGATCTGCAGCGCCAATTTCACCCCGATCGTTTCGCCAACCAGCCGGAGCGCGAACGCCTGATGGCGTTGCAGCAGGCGGCGACCATCAACGAAGCCTACCAGGCGCTGAAGCACCCGTTAAAACGCGCGGAGTATATGCTATCTTTGCACGGCTTCGATCTGGGCAACGAACAGCATACGATGCGCGACACCGCCTTTCTGATGGAACAGCTGGAGCTGCGCGAAGAGCTCGACGCCATTGAGCGCAAGCCGGAGGCGGAAAGCCTGCTGGCCGATTTCGGCGCGCGGCTGGCCACCTCCATCAAGCAGCGCAGCGCGCTGATGCTGCAGCAGTTGGACAGTGAACAGTGGGCGGATGCCGCCGACACCGTGCGCAAGCTGCGCTTTTTGGACAAACTCCAGCAACAGGTTGAACAACTCGAAGAAAAACTGCTGGGTTTTGAGTAACACCTTCTGATTCTGATTGTGGAAGCTTCAACATGGCCTTATTACAAATTAGTGAGCCTGGCCTCAGCGCCGCGCCGCACCAGCGACGCCTGGCCGCCGGCATCGACTTAGGCACCACCAACTCGCTGGTCGCCACGGTGCGCAGTGGGCAAGCGGAAACGCTGGCCGACGATCAGGGACGCCATTTGCTGCCTTCGGTGGTGCATTATCAGGCGGACGCGCAGCGCGTCGGCTGGGATGCGCGCCAACAGGCGGCGCAGGATCCGGCCAATACCGTCAGCTCCATCAAACGCATGATGGGCCGTTCGTTGGCGGACGTGCAGCAACGTTACCCGAACCTGCCGTATCAATTTCAGGCCAGCGACAACGGCCTGCCGCTGATCGTCACCGCCGCCGGCCCGGTTAACCCGGTTGGCGTCTCCGCCGATATCCTGCGGGCTCTGTCCGCGCGCGCGCAAGCGGCGCTGGAAGGCGAGCTGGATGGCGTGGTGATTACCGTTCCCGCTTACTTCGACGACGCGCAGCGCCAGGGCACCAAAGACGCGGCGCGTCTGGCCGGCCTGCACGTCCTGCGCCTGCTGAATGAACCGACCGCGGCGGCGATCGCCTACGGGCTGGATTCCGGCCAGGAAGGGGTGATCGCGGTTTACGATCTGGGCGGTGGCACCTTTGATATCTCCATTCTGCGCCTCAGCCGCGGCGTGTTCGAAGTGCTGGCCACCGGCGGCGATTCCGCGCTGGGCGGCGACGATTTCGATCACCTGCTGGCCGACTGGCTGCGCGAGCAGGCCGGCGTGGCCGATCGCAGCGATCACGGTGTGCAGCGCCAACTGCTGGACGCCGCCATCGCCGCCAAAATCGCGTTGAGCGATGCCGACAGCGTGTGCGTTGAGGTAGCCGGCTGGCAGGGCGAGGTGACCCGCGCCCAGTTCGAAGCGCTGATCGCTCCGCTGGTGAAACGTACGTTGATGGCCTGCCGCCGCGCGCTGAAAGATGCCGGCGTCGCCGCCGACGAGGTGCTGGAAGCGGTGATGGTCGGCGGTTCCACCCGCGTGCCGCTGGTGCGTGAGCAGGTGGGGGCCTTCTTCGGCCGCACGCCGCTGACGTCGATCGATCCGGATAAAGTGGTCGCCATCGGCGCCGCGATCCAGGCCGACATCCTGGTGGGCAACAAGCCGGACAGCGACATGCTGCTGCTGGACGTGATCCCGCTGTCGCTGGGCCTGGAAACCATGGGCGGTCTGGTGGAGAAAGTGATCCCGCGCAACACCACCATTCCGGTGGCGCGCGCGCAGGAGTTCACCACCTTTAAAGATGGCCAGAGCGCGATGATGATCCACGTGCTGCAGGGCGAGCGCGAGCTGGTGCAGGATTGCCGTTCGCTGGCGCGCTTCACGCTGCGCGGCCTGCCGCCGCTGCCTGCCGGTGGCGCGCACATTCGCGTCACCTTCCAGGTGGATGCCGATGGTCTGCTGAGCGTCACCGCGATGGAGAAATCCACCGGCGTTGAAGCCTCGATCCAGGTCAAGCCGTCATACGGTCTGTCGGACAGCGAAATCGCCGGCATGATCAAGGATTCGATGGCCAACGCGCAAAGCGACGTGGGCGCGCGCAAGCTGGCGGAGCAACGCGTGGAAGCCGCGCGGGTGCTGGAAAGCCTGCAGGGTGCGCTGGCCACCGACGCCGCGCTGCTGAGCGAGGCGGAAAGCCAGGCGATCGCCGCCGCGACCCAGGCGTTGCAGCAGGCGGCGCAGGGTGAAGATCCCGCCGCTATCGAAGACGCCATCAAAACATTAGATGCACAAACGCAAGATTTTGCCGCGCGCCGCATGGACGCCTCCATTCGCCGCGCGCTGGCTGGCCATTCTGTGGATGAGGTTTAACCATGCCTAAAATTGTTTTCCTGCCCCATCAAGACCTTTGCCCGGAAGGGGCGGTTCTGGAAGCCGAAAAAGGGGAGTCGATCCTCAACGTTGCGCTGCGCAACGGCATTGAAATCGAGCACGCCTGCGAGAAATCCTGCGCCTGCACCACCTGCCACTGCATCGTGCGCGAAGGCTTCGATTCGCTGGAAGAGAGCAGCGAGCTGGAAGACGACATGCTGGACAAAGCCTGGGGGCTGGAGCCGGAAAGCCGTCTGAGCTGCCAGGCGCTGGTCGCCGACGAAGATCTGGTGGTCGAAATGCCGCGCTACACCGTCAACCACGCGCGTGAGCATTAATTGTTAGCCGCAGCGTCAACCCGGAGATCATAATGGGACTGAAGTGGACCGACAGCCGTGAAATCGGCGAAGCCCTGTACGACCAATACCCGGACACCGATCCGAAAACCGTGCGTTTTACCGACATGCATCAGTGGATCTGCGATCTCGAAGAGTTCGACGACGATCCGCAGGCTTCCAACGAAAAAATACTGGAAGCGATCCTGCTGGTCTGGTTAGATGAAGCGGAGTAAATAGCGTAACGGGCTGCCATGGGCGGCCCGTTTATTTTGTATCCGACAAGATTAATAAAAGAATAATCCGGAGTAAGAAGGCTATGACAACAGAATTCATGCAGGTCACGCTGTCGCAACAACCTGCCGACGCCCGCTGGGGCGAGAAAGCGCTGCTGAGCACCAACGGCGAAGGGATGACCATCCACCTGACCGGGGCCGACAAGCTGGGCGCGATCCAGCGCGCGGGCCGCAAAATTGATGGCCAGGGCATCAAAAACGTCAAGCTGGCCGGCGACGGTTGGGATTTGGAAAACAGCTGGGCGTTCTGGCAAGGCTATCGCGGGCCGAAAGGGCAGCGCAACGTCGAATGGGCTGAACTGCCGGAAGCCGCGCGTCAGGAGCTGGATAAGCGCCTGAAGATCGTTGACTGGGTGCGTGACACCATCAACATGCCGGCGGAAGAGCTGGGGCCGGAGCAACTGGCGACCCGCGCTGTCGATTTGATGTGCGACGTCGGCTGCGATGCCGTCAGCTACCGTATCACCAAGGGCGAAGATCTGCGCGAGCAGAACTATGCTGGCATCCACACCGTCGGCCGCGGTTCCGAACGCCCGCCGGTGCTGCTGGCGCTGGACTTCAACCCGACCGGTAACCCGGACGCGCCGGTGTTCGCTTGCCTGGTCGGCAAGGGCATCACCTTCGATACCGGCGGTTATAGCCTGAAACAGAGCGCCTTTATGGATTCGATGAAGGCTGACATGGGCGGTGCGGCCACCATCACCGGCGCCCTGGCGCTGGCGGCGGCGCGCGGCCTGAAGCAGCGCGTGAAGCTGTACCTGTGCTGCGCCGACAACATGGTCAGCGGCAACGCCTTCAAACTGGGTGACATCATTCGCTACCGCAACGGCAAAACCGTTGAGGTGATGAACACCGATGCGGAAGGGCGCCTGGTGCTGGCCGACGGCCTGATCGACGCTTCTGAGCAGAATCCGCAGCTGATTATCGACTGCGCCACCCTGACCGGCGCGGCCAAAACCGCAGTGGGCAACGACTACCACGCCCTGTTCAGCTTCGACGATGCGCTGGCGCAGGAATTGTTGAGCAGCGCCGCCGCCGAGCAAGAGCCGTTCTGGCGTCTGCCGCTGGCCGAGTTCCACCGTAGCCAGCTGCCGTCCAACTTCGCCGAGCTGAACAACGTAGCCGGCCCGGCCTACACCGCCGGCGCCAGCACCGCGGCGGCCTTCCTGTCGCACTTCGTCAAGAATTACCAACAGGGCTGGCTGCACATCGACTGCTCCGCCACCTACCGCAAAGGCGCGGTGGATCAGTGGTCGGCCGGCGCGACCGGTTTGGGCGTGCGTACCCTGGCCAACCTGCTGCTGAGCAAAGCCAAATAATTGAACGCCCGCCGCGTCGGGCGCTAGAATGCGCATTATCTTCGGGGCCCAGCATGCTGGGCCTCGCTATTTGATCCTGGAGTTTGCCATGAGTTCCCATCATCACGATGCCGCCCCGAGCGAGAACGAACTTGAACGCCTGCTGAAGCTGGCGGTGACGGAGCCGGCCCACCGCCCGGCGTTCTTCCGTGAACTGCTCGAGGCCACGGTGCTGATCCTCGGCGACAGCGAACAGGTGCAGCAGGACGGCGACATCACGCTGAACGCGGATACGCCGGTCAATATCCAGCATTGGGAAAAGCAGGACGGCGGCAGCATCATTCCGTTCTTCACCTCGCTGGAAGCACTGCAGAAGGCCGTTGAGGACGAACAGCCGTTCATCGCCATGCCGGCGCGGGTGCTGTTCGAAATCACCCAGGGCGCGGATCTGTTCCTCAACCCGAAGGCGGAGTACGGCAAAGAGTTCTATCCGGAAGAGGTGGCGATGCTGCTGGCGACCGGCGGCGTCGTCAAACCGGTGGAGCATTACGTCGATAAAGAGACCCAGATCCTGCTGGGGCAGCCCGAGGAATATCCGTCGGCGATGGTGGATGCGTTGACCACGCTGTTCAGCCAGCGCAAACCGGTGCGCCGCGCGTTTCTGGCGCTGATGCACGACCAGGCGGCGGACGAGAAGCCGAATCTGCTGGTCGGGCTGGAAGTGGACGCCGAGCCGGCG
This sequence comes from Serratia sp. NGAS9, assembly GCF_009905295.1. Lineage (NCBI taxonomy): Bacteria > Pseudomonadati > Pseudomonadota > Gammaproteobacteria > Enterobacterales > Yersiniaceae > Serratia > Serratia sp. NGAS9. Next base: position 3,924,039 of record NZ_CP047605.1, on the reverse strand, counting down.
GAGATCGAGGCGTTGATCAACGAGGCCGGCAGCGTCGCCAGCGAAACGGCGCCGAACGACGAACCGGTGGATTTCTGCCTGGTGTCGGAGAACGAGCGCGGCATCAGCCACTATCTGATCGCCCATACGCAGCCGTTTTACCAGCGCCGCTGGGGCAGCTGGCTGCGCAATTTGATCCCGTCTACCGACAAGACCCAGTAGCGCCGCCGCGTGGTCGAAAATGCCCCATGAAGATCATATTTTTTTAATGAAATGTTGATTTTCCCGTAGGCAAGCGTTAACGGCGCACATATAATCTGCGCCACTTGAGAAGGCCGGCAACATTGCAGACCGGCCTGTTTTGGAAGTCATACAGAGGCCATCATGACCGTAGAACGTACCTTTTCCATCGTTAAACCAAACGCAGTAGCCAACAACGACATCGGCGCTATCTACGCGCGTTTCGAGCGCGCCGGTTTCAAAATCATCGCCGCTAAAATGCTGCGTCTGACTCGCGAACAAGCTGAAGGCTTCTACGCTGAGCACAAAGGCCGCCCATTCTTCGACGGTCTGGTTGAGTTCATGACCTCCGGCCCGATCATGGTGCAGGTTCTGGAATCTGAAAACGCCGTGCAGCGCAACCGCGACATCATGGGCGCAACCAACCCGGACAACGCACTGGCCGGCACCCTGCGCGCCGACTACGCGGACAGCTTCACCGCTAACGCCGTTCACGGTTCCGACTCCGTTGAATCCGCACAGCGCGAAATCGCTTACTTCTTCAACGAAAGCGAAATCTGCGCACGTTAATCGTGCATTTCTGAGCTGATAGCCAGGCATTCACCGGCTGAAACAATAAAAATGCCCTGAATGCCTTTCAGCCGTAGCCACCCGCTACTAAAATTTGTACAATGCCGCGCCCCTGATAAGACGACTTGTCAGGGGCGTGTTTTTAGTGCCGCCACCCGAATCATGCGGGCTGAAATGCACAACTTACTGTCCATTCTTTAGCGCCATAACGTGTAATAACGAGGCCAGAGATCATTATGTTAGAACCCATCACGTCCGAGCACACCGTGTCTGAAAATAATTCGCTGACTACCCCCTCCGTTAACGTGGAGCAACCGGCTGCGGCCAAAATCAACCTGCTGGATCTGAACCGCCAGCAAATGCGCGAGTTCTTCGCCGAAATGGGCGAGAAGCCGTTCCGCGCCGATCAGGTGATGAAGTGGATTTACCACTACTGCTGCGACGATTTCGAGCAGATGACCGACATCAACAAAGTCCTGCGCGGCAAGCTGCAGCGCGTGGCGGAAATCCGCGCGCCGGAAGTGGCGGAAGAACAGCGTTCGGCCGACGGCACCATCAAGTGGGCGATTAAAGTCGGCGACCAGCAGGTCGAAACCGTGTACATCCCGGAAGCCGACCGCGCGACGCTGTGCGTCTCCTCGCAGGTAGGCTGCGCGCTGGAGTGCAAATTCTGTTCGACGGCGCAGCAGGGCTTCAACCGCAACCTGCGCGTGTCGGAAATCATTGGCCAGGTGTGGCGCGCGGCGAAAATCATCGGTGCGCTGAAGGTGACCGGCCAACGTCCGATCACCAACGTGGTGATGATGGGCATGGGCGAGCCGCTGCTCAACCTGAACAACGTGGTGCCGGCGATGGAAATCATGCTGGACGACTTCGGCTTTGGCCTGTCCAAACGCCGCGTGACCCTGTCTACTTCTGGCGTAGTGCCAGCGCTGGACAAGCTGGGCGACATGATCGACGTGGCGCTGGCGATCTCGCTGCACGCGCCGAACGACACCATCCGCGATGAGATCGTGCCGATCAACCGCAAATACAACATCGAGACCTTCCTGTCCGCAGTGCGTCGCTATCTGGAGAAATCCAACGCCAACCAGGGCCGCGTGACCGTCGAGTACGTGATGTTGGATCATATCAACGACAGCACCGACGATGCGCATCAGCTGGCGGAAGTGCTGAAAGACACGCCGTGCAAGATTAACCTGATCCCATGGAACCCGTTCCCGGGCGCCCCCTACGGCCGCAGCTCCAACAGCCGGGTGGATCGTTTCTCCAAGGTGTTGATGGAATACGGCTTTACGACTATTGTTCGTAAAACCCGTGGTGACGATATCGACGCCGCCTGCGGGCAACTGGCGGGTGAAGTGATCGACCGTACCAAGCGTACCCTGAAGAAGAAAATGGCCGGGGAACCTATCAACGTACGGGCGGTCTGAATCCTATAGCACCATTTTTTGTTATCTAACAGCCTGTTATGCGCAAGCATGTCGCTGGCGGGCGTTAGCTGACGGCCGATAAGGAAATGAATGCGGGCATGAAGCTGAAACTGTGGGGTATGTGGCTGGCGGCCGGGTTGTTGGCCGGGTGTTCCGGTTCAGCGCCGGAAAAGGAAGCACAAGTCTCTGAGGCGGGCCAGACGCGGTTGCAACTGGGCCTGGAGTACCTGCAGCAAGGCGACATGGACGCCGCGCGCCAGAACCTGGAAAAGGCGCTGGACGCGGCTCCGCAGGATTACCGCACGCAGTTGGGCATGGCGCTCTACGCGCAGCGGAACGGTGAAAACGCCGAGGCCGAACAGCGTTATCGGCAAGCGCTCAAACTTGCGCCGGGCAATGGCACCGTATTGAATAATTACGGTGCGTTTCTTTGCGGTTTAGGGCAGTATGTACCGGCGCAACAGCAGTTTAGCGCTGCGGCGCTGGTGCCCGATTATGGCCAGGTCGCCGACAGCCTGGAAAACGCAGGTTACTGTTTTCTCAAGGCCGGACAAAACGATGAGGCGCGCACGCTGTTGAGCCGCGCGCTAAAAGTCGATCCGGACAAAGGCACTCCGCTGTTGGCGGAGGCCGAAAAGCAATTTGGAGAAGGGAAGCGCGCCCAGTCGCAACTTTTATTGGATGTTTATCAGCATGTTCTGCCGGCCAGCGCCAGCAGCTTATGGTTACAGATTCGTTTCGCCGCGTCAGCCGGCCGCCAGGATAGCGTTCAACGCTATGGCAAGCAGCTAGCGCGAAGTTTTCCACAATCCAAACAGTACCAGCAGTTCTTAGCTAATGAATACTGAAGCCTCCCAAGATAAAACCGTATCCATGACGACGGGCCAGCGCCTGCGTCAGGCCCGTGAGCAACTCGGGCTGAGCCAACAGACCGTTGCAGAACGCCTGTGTCTCAAAATGTCCACCGTGCGCGATATCGAGGAAGACAGCGTGTCTGCTGACCTCGCGTCCACCTTCGTGCGCGGCTACATCCGTTCCTACGCCAAGCTGGTGCATTTGCCGGAAGACGAACTGCTGCCGATGCTGGCCAAGCAGGCGCCGTTGAAGATGGCGAAAGTGGCGCCGATGCAAAGCTTCTCGCTGGGCAAGCGCCGCAAGAAACGCGACGGCTGGCTGATGAGCTTCACCTGGCTTATCGTGTTCGTGGTGATCGGCCTGACCGGCGCCTGGTGGTGGCAAAACCACAAGGCGCAGCAGGAAGAGATCGCCACCATGGCCGATCAATCCTCGGCGCAGCTTTCACAGAATAACGAAGGGCAGTCCGTGCCGCTGACCGACGGCAATGCCGACGCCGGCACCAACGTGCCGTTGACCGACAACAGCGCCGCGCCGGCTGATACCGGCGCAGCGGCTCAGACGCCTGCGGCGACCGCCCAGGCGCCGAGCGCGGCCCAGCAGCAGCCTGCCGTGGTGTCGCCAAGCCAGACAACCCTGCCGGAAACCGCGCCGGCGGCACAAGCGCCGCTGCCGACCGCCGATGCGGGCGTGGCTGCGCCGGCGGCCGATCCGAACGCGCTGGTGATGGATTTCTCCGCCGACTGCTGGCTGCAGGTGACCGACGCGAGCGGTAAAACGCTGTTCAGCGGCACCCAGAAGCAAGGTGGCAAGCTGAACCTGACCGGCACTGCGCCGTATAAACTGACCATCGGCGCGCCGGCGGCAGTTCAGATCCAGTATCAGGGTAAACCGGTTGATTTAAGCCGGTTCGTTAAGTCAAACCGTGTTGCTCGCCTGACCGTCGCCGCGCAGTAATCGCGCGGCTGGTCGTGATGTCAGAGCAGCAATGGAGAGTAAGTAATGCATAACCAAGCGCCCATCAACCGTCGAAAATCTACACGCATTTACGTCGGCAAGGTGCCTATTGGTGATGGCGCGCCGATTGCCGTGCAGTCGATGACCAACACCCGTACCACCGATGTTGAAGCAACGGTTAATCAGATCAAAGCGCTGGAGCGCGTGGGCGTCGACATCGTCCGCGTTTCGGTTCCTACCATGGACGCCGCCGAGGCGTTCAAACTGATCAAGCAGCAGGTCAACGTGCCGCTGGTCGCCGATATCCACTTCGATTATCGCATCGCGCTGCAGGTTGCCGAATATGGCGTAGACTGCCTGCGCATCAACCCGGGCAACATCGGCAACGAATCGCGCATTCGCTCGGTGGTGGACTGCGCCCGCGACAAGAACATCCCGATTCGTATCGGCGTCAACGGCGGCTCGCTGGAGAAAGACCTGCAGGAAAAGTACGGCGAACCTACGCCGGAAGCGCTGTTGGAATCCGCCATGCGCCACGTGGACATCCTCGATCGTCTCAACTTCGACCAGTTCAAGGTCAGCGTCAAGGCGTCGGACGTGTTCCTGGCGGTGCAATCCTACCGTCTGCTGGCGTCGCGCATCGATCAGCCGCTGCATCTGGGCATCACCGAAGCCGGCGGCGCGCGCAGCGGGTCGGTCAAATCGGCCATCGGCCTGGGCATGCTGCTGTCTGAAGGCATCGGCGATACCCTGCGCATCTCGCTGGCGGCGGATCCGGTTGAAGAAGTGAAGGTCGGTTTCGACATTCTGAAGTCGCTGCGCATCCGCGCGCGCGGCATCAACTTCATCGCCTGCCCGACCTGTTCGCGTCAGGAGTTCGATGTGATTGGTACGGTGAACGCGCTGGAGCAGCGCCTGGAAGACATCATCACGCCGATGGACGTCTCGATCATCGGTTGCGTGGTGAATGGCCCGGGCGAAGCGCTGGTGTCCACCATGGGTGTGACCGGCGGCCACAAGAAGAGCGGCTTCTATGAAGACGGCGTGCGCCAGAAAGAGCGTTTCGACAACGAACAGATGATCGACCAGCTGGAAGCGAAAATTCGCGCTAAGGCCGCGATGATGGACGAAAGCAACCGCATCACGGTCAACCTGCTGGAAAAATAAGCGTTATCGCTACACGGCGGGCCAGTTGGCCCGCTTGTTTATGAGCCTGAAGGGCAGAAAACCGCATCCGCGTTGAATACCGGGCGGCAAAGTCCCTATAATCGGGTTCATTTTTACAGACAACGGACAGAGAACTCACGTGGCAAAGAACATTCAAGCCATTCGCGGCATGAACGACTACCTGCCGGAAGAAACGGCATTATGGCAGCGTATTGAAGGCACCCTCAAGCAGGTGCTGGGCGGCTACGGTTACAGCGAAATCCGGTTGCCGATTGTAGAGCAGACCCCGTTATTCAAACGCGCGATCGGCGAAGTGACCGACGTCGTGGAAAAAGAGATGTATACCTTCGAAGACCGCAACGGCGAAAGCCTGACGCTGCGTCCGGAAGGGACGGCCGGCTGCGTGCGCGCCGGCATCGAACATGGTCTGCTGTACAATCAGGAACAGCGTCTGTGGTACATCGGCCCGATGTTCCGCTACGAGCGCCCGCAGAAGGGCCGCTATCGCCAGTTCCATCAGCTGGGCGCAGAAGTGTTCGGCCTGCAAGGCCCGGATATCGACGCCGAGTTGATCCTGCTGACCGCCCGCTGGTGGAAAGCGCTGGGCATCGCCGAGCACGTCAAGCTGGAGCTGAACTCCATCGGTTCGCTGGAGGCGCGCGCCAACTACCGCGACGCGCTGGTGGCGTTCCTGGAGCAGCACGTCGAGGTGCTGGACGAAGACTGCAAACGCCGCATGTACAGCAACCCGCTGCGCGTGCTGGACTCCAAGAATCCTGAGGTGCAGGCGCTGTTGAACGATGCGCCGCGCCTGTCCGAGTACCTGGATGAAGAATCCCGTGCTCACTTCGCCGGTCTGTGTGAACTTTTGGCGCAGGCAGGTATCCCATATACCGTTAACGAGCGCCTGGTGCGCGGTCTGGATTACTACAACCGCACCGTGTTTGAGTGGGTGACCACCAGCCTGGGCGCGCAGGGCACCGTCTGCGCGGGCGGCCGTTACGACGGCCTGGTCGAGCAATTGGGCGGCCGCGCCACCCCGGCGGTCGGTTTCGCCATGGGCCTCGAGCGTCTGGTGTTGCTGGTGCAGGCGGTCAACCCGGAATTCAAGGCGCCGTCGGCTATCGACGTATACGTCATCTCTTCCGGCGCGGGCACCCAGAGCGCGGCGATGCAGCTGGCTGAACAGGTGCGCGACGCGGCGCCGCAGCTGAAGCTGATGACCAATTACGGCGGCGGCAACTTCAAGAAACAGATCACCCGTGCGGACAAATGGGGCGCGCGCATCGCGCTGATCCTGGGTGAGAGCGAAGTGGCGGCGCAGCAGGTGGTGGTGAAAGACCTGCGCAGTGGTGAACAAGAAACGCTGGCGCAAAGCGAAGTCGCTGCGCGTCTGGCTTTGATGTTAGGTTAAGGAGAAGGACACCGTGGAAGTCTATACCACTGAAAACGAACAAGTCGACGCACTGCGTCGGTTCTTTGTCGAGAACGGCAAAGCGCTGGCGGTGGGCGTGGTGCTCGGAATTGGTGCCCTGGTTGGCTGGCGTTACTGGCAGAGCCATGAAAACTCCAACATGATGGCGGCATCGCAATCCTATCAGGAAGCCAGCGATCGTCTGGCGGCCGGCAAGCCGGATGACGTGGCTGCCGCAGAGAAATTTGTCCAGGCTAACGGCAACAGCTACGGCGTACTGGCCGCGCTGCAGTTGGCCAAGCACTTTGTCGAACAGAATGATTTCGCCAAGGCGGAACAGCAGCTGGTGCTGGCGCAGGGCCAGACCAAAGACGACAACCTGTTGGCGATGATCGACCTGCGTCTGGCGCGTGTCCAGCTGCAGGAGAAAAAGCTGGATGAAGCGCTGAAAACGCTGGATGGCGTGAAAGGCGAAGGCTGGGCGGCGATGATGCAGGATGTGCGCGGCGATGTATTGCTGGCCAAGGGCGACGCCAAGGGCGCGCGCGAAGCTTACAGCAAAGGCATTGAGTCCAATGCTTCTCAGGCGCTGCAGGTTCTGCTGCGCATGAAATTGAATAACTTGTCCAGCTAAGGGGAATTCCCATGCAATTGCGTAAAACACTCTTGGTCGGACTGGTTTCCGCTGCCTTGCTGAGTGGTTGCTCGCTGTTTAACAGCGAAGAAGACGTGGTTACCATGTCGCCGTTGCCGAAAGTTGAAAATCAGTTCACGCCGAGCAAGGCGTGGAGTACCTCGGTGGGCGACGGCATCGGTGAGTATTACTCCCACCTGCGTCCGGCCTATCAGGACAGCACCATTTACGCCGCCGATCGCTTTGGCATCGTGAAAGCGATGGACGCCGACAGCGGCAACGAGAAGTGGAAGGTCAACCTCTCCGAGAAGACCGGCTTCTTCTCCAGCAACCTGTCTGCGCTGCTGTCGGGCGGCCTGACGGTTGCGGGCGACAAGGTTTACGTCGGCAGCGAAAAAGCGGTGGTTTACGCATTGAACACCGCCGACGGCGCCATCGCCTGGCAGACCAAAGTGGCCGGCGAAGCGATTTCACGTCCGGTTATCAGCGACGGCATGGTGTTGGTGCACACCTCCAACGGCATGCTGCAGGCGCTGAACGAAGCCGACGGCGCGGTGAAGTGGACGGTTAACCTGGACATGCCTTCGCTGTCGCTGCGCGGTGAATCCGCGCCGGCCGTCGCCTTTGGCGCCGCCATCGTCGGCGGTGACAACGGCCGCGTCAGCGCCGTGCTGATGCAGCAGGGCCAACTGATCTGGCAACAGCGTATTTCTCAGCCGAGCGGCGCGACCGAAATCGATCGCCTGAACGACGTGGACACCACGCCGGTAATCGTTGACGGCGTGGTCTACGCGCTGGGTTACAACGGCAACCTGACGGCGCTGGATCTGCGTTCCGGTCAGATCATCTGGAAACGCGAGCTGGGTTCGGTGAATGATTTCATCGTCGACGCGGGCCGCATCTACCTGATCGACCAGAACGATCGCGTAGTCGCGCTCAGCACCGAAGGCGGCGTGACTGTGTGGACGCAGAGCGATCTGCTGCACCGCAACCTGACGCCACCGGTGATGTATAATGGTTATCTGGTGACCGGTGACGCCGAAGGCTATCTGCACTGGATCAACACCACCGATGGCCGTTTTGTCGCCCAGCAGGAAGTGGACAGCTCCGGCTTCCTGTCTGCGCCGATGGTGGCCAGCGACAAGCTGGTCATCCAGGCTCGCGGTGGGAAAGTTTACGCTTTCACCCGCTAACGCCGCTCGTCGTGACCCTTCTTGCGCCCGAAAGATTTCGGGTTGCAGCCAGGCGGCAAGCGCATGAGTCCTCGGGAGCTTAGTGAGCTAAGTGACCGAAGCGAAGGTGCGCAGACAACGCCGCTGTGGCGCGAAAGATGAAGGGGAAAACGGCTCCTGAATGTTCAGGGGCCGTTTCGTATTTTATAAGCTGCACCGCTGGTGTCTATCCACAGTGCAGTAACGCATTGATTATTAAGTAATGAGGCTTCAACAATGATACCTGTCGTCGCGCTGGTCGGGCGCCCGAATGTGGGTAAATCCACCTTGTTCAACCGTTTAACCCATACGCGCGATGCGCTGGTGGCGGATTTCCCGGGGCTGACGCGTGACCGCAAGTATGGTCGTGCTGAAATCGAAGGCAATGAATTCATCATCGTCGATACCGGCGGTATCGACGGCACCGAAGACGGCGTTGAAACGCGCATGGCCGGTCAGTCGCTGCTGGCGATCGAAGAAGCGGACATCGTGCTGTTCATGGTCGACGCCCGCGCAGGCCTGATGCCGGCGGATCAGGGCATCGCCCAGCACCTGCGTAGCCGCCAGAAGGCGACCTTCCTGGTGGCCAACAAGACCGACGGCCTGGATCCGGACACCGCCACCGCCGATTTCTACTCGCTCGGCCTGGGTGAAGTGTTCGCTATCGCCGCTTCTCACGGCCGCGGTGTGACCCAGCTGATTGAACACGTGCTGGTGCCGTTCGTGCCGGAAAAACCGGAAGACGTCGAGCTGACCGAGGAAGAGGCCAATGCCGCTTACTGGGCCGAGCAAAACGGTGAAACGCTGGAAGGCGAAGAAGACGAAGAGCCGGAAGAAGAGTTCAACCCGCAGGACCTGCCGATCAAGCTGGCGATCGTCGGTCGTCCGAACGTTGGTAAGTCTACGCTGACTAACCGCATCCTCGGCGAGGAGCGCGTGGTGGTGTATGACATGCCGGGCACCACCCGCGACAGCATCTACATTCCGATGGTGCGCGACGAACGCGAATATGTGCTGATCGACACCGCCGGGGTGCGTAAACGCGGCAAGGTGACCGAAACCGTCGAGAAATTCTCGGTGATCAAGACCCTGCAGGCGATTGAAGACGCCAACGTGGTGCTGCTGGTGATCGACGCGCGTGAAGGCATCTCCGATCAGGATCTCTCGCTGCTCGGCTTTATCCTCAACAGTGGGCGCTCACTGGTGATTGCGGTCAACAAGTGGGACGGCATGAGCGAAGAAGATCGCGAGCACGTGAAAGAGATGCTCGATCTGCGTCTGGGCTTCGTCGACTTCGCGCGCGTGCACTTTATTTCCGCCCTGCACGGCAGCGGTGTCGGCAACCTGTTCGAATCGGTACAGGAAGCCTACGAGTGCGCAACCCGTCGCGTAAACACCTCGATGCTGACCAAAATCATGCAGATGGCGGTTGACGATCACCAGCCGCCGTTGGTGCGTGGCCGCCGCGTGAAGCTGAAATATGCCCACGCCGGCGGTTACAACCCGCCGATCGTGGTGATCCACGGCAACCAGGTCAGCGATCTGGCCGATTCGTACAAGCGCTATCTGATGAACTACTTCCGCCGCTCGCTGAACGTGATGGGGACGCCGATCCGCATCCAGTTCAAAGAGGGTGACAACCCGTTCGCCGGCAAACGCAACCTGCTGACGCCGACCCAGATGCGTAAGCGCAAGCGCCTGATGAGCCACCTGAAAAAGAGCAAGTAATTGCCCATGAGGGGCGCGGCAGTGATGCCGCGCCCCTTTTTTATTGGCCCGAAATCGTTTTATTATCTGAAGATTACCTCGCCTGCCTGAAGGAACACCATGTCCTGGGAAACCTGGAGTTTTGCGTTCAACGTCACCGTGCCGAATCTGCTGATGATGCTGCTGGGGATCCTGCTACGCCATTGGCGCCTGATGGATGACCGCTTTGTCGACGGCGCGACCCGCCTGGTGTTCAATCTGGCGCTGCCATGCCTGCTGTTTTTCAGCATCGCCACCAACCACCCGCAGCTGCTCGGCAACCTGCCGCTGGTGCTGTTCGGCGCGGTCGGCACGCTGGCGACCTTCCTGCTCTTGGAGCTGGCGGCCAAGTGGCTGGTGAAAGAACCGCGTGAGCGCGGGGTGTTCGTGCAGGGCGGTTTCCGCGCCAATACCGCCATCGTCGGCCTGGCCTACGCCATGACCGCCTATGGCAGCGAAGGGATTGCGCTCGCCTCGCTGTACCTGACGGTGACGGTGATCCTGTTCAACATACTGTCGGTTATCACCCTCACGCGCAGCCTACAGGGTGGGCAGGGCAAGAAAATCAGCCACCTGTCGCTGCTGCGCAGCATCGTTACCAACCCGCTGATCATCGGCCTGGTGTGCGGGCTGCTGTATGCGCAAACCGGGCTGGGCATCCCGACCGTGATCCGCCAGACCGGCAGCTATATCTCCGCGCTGTCGCTGCCGTTGGCGCTGCTGTGCACCGGCGCCAGCCTGGATTTTCGCGCCATGTTCCGCTCGTCCAACGTGGCGGCGCTGTCGTCGGCGGCCAAGCTGTTTCTGGTGCCGTTCCTGATGACGCTGGCCGGCTGGCTGTGCGGGTTTCAGGGGGCGGCGCTGGGCATTATCTTCCTGTTTTCCGCCACGCCGACCGCTTCGGGCAGTTATGTGATGACGCGCGCCATGGGCGGCAACGCCACGCTGGCGGCCAACATTATCGCCATCACCACCGTCGGTTCGTTCTTCACCACCGCGTTGGGCATCTATTTCTTGCGCTCATGGGGTGCGATTTAATCTGGAGTCGTTATGGAAGCGCACTGTCCGCACTGCCGTCAGACCATGAAGTGGGTAGCGGGTCATTACCATTGTGAAGCCTGCCTCTGCGATTATCGGCAGCTGGCGAGCTGCCCGGAGTGCGGGCAGCCGCTGCAAGAATTGAAAGCCTGCGGGGCGGTGGATTACCTGTGCCAGAACGGGCACGGGCTGATCTCCAAAAAACGGGTGAATTTCAGCTATCAGCCGCTGTAAGCCCTCACTCATCCACCTGGCCGGTTTTCCACAAGTCCACCAGCGCCTGCGGCGCGCTGCTTTCCGGGATTAACAGCACGATCTCGGTGCTCAGGGTGGGGCTGGTGTAGTTGATCTGTACGCGGTAGTAGCGCTGGTCGCCGCAGCCGGGGGAGTTGGGTTGGCCCTCTTCCTGGGCGTACGGCAGCGTCTGATTCAGCAACTGATTCAGGCGCTGCCGTTGCTCCGGCGTGATATCGGCCAGCGCAATGCGGCGCTGGCCCGCCAGTTTGGGAATGTAGGCGAAGCCTCCCTCGCGCGCCAGCTCAATGACCGTATCCTGATTGAGCGTCGGCAGCGGTTTCATTACTCCACCCCCACCTGATGCCAGGCCTGCTGCACCTTGTCCGCCACGCTCTGATCGAAACGCGCCTGCGCGTGTTTCACCGTGGTGCGGGCGAAGGTGGCGAAGTCGGCGTTTTGCGGCAGCGCTTTGTCGCACACCGTGTCATACCAGACGTAGCCGGCTTTTTCCCAGGCGAAGCCGCCCAGCGCGGTTGCCGCCAGGTAGAACGCGCGGTTGGGAATGCCGGAGTTGAGGTGCACGCCGCCGTTGTCTTCCTTGGTCTGGATGTAATCCTTCATGCTGGCGGGCTGCGGGTCTTTGCCCAGCAGCGGGTCGTCGTAGGCGGTACCGGGCGCTGACATCGAGCGCAGCCCTTTGCCTTTGATGCCCTTGGCGAGCAGCCCGGCGCCGATCAGCCAGTCGGCTTTATCGGCGGTTTGCTGCAGGTGGTATTGCTTGACCAACGAACCGAATACGTCGGACAGCGACTCATTGAGCGCCCCGGACTGCTGGTAGTAGATCAGCCCGGCTTCGCTCTCGGTCACGCCGTGCGCCAGCTCGTGGCCGACCACGTCGATGGCGATGGTGAAACGGTTGAAGATCTCGCCGTCGCCGTCGCCGAACACCATCTGCTGGCCGTTCCAGAAAGCGTTCTGGTACTCCTTGCCGTAGTGCACGCTGCCGACCAGCGGCAGCCCTTTATTATCCAGCGAATTGCGCCGGTAGGCCTGCCAGAAGAAATCGTAGGTGACGCCGAGATAGTCGTAGGCCTCGTCCACCGCCACGTCGTGGTTGCTGGGCTGCCCCTCCTTGCGCACCTGTTTGCCGGGCAGTTGGGTGCCGTTCTGGGCGTCGTAGATATCGCGGAGCGCTTCGCCGGCTCGGGCGTTTTTCTCGGTCGGTGAACGCAGCGGCTTGTTGCCGAGCAGGCTTTGCACGTGGTTCAGGGTGTGCAGCGCGCAGTCGCGCTGCGGGGCGTTACCGTGTTCAATAATGCGGCGCAGCATGTAGGGAGGAATGACGGAACGCATGCGCTGGGCTGGCATAGTGGCTCTCCTTAGGCAAAAAATTTACCTCATCGAATGAATGCACTGAGCCTAAGTGTAGCCTACTCGTCATAAAGCCTGTGGTTATGCGTGCTCACCGCCGGGGTGGTCTTGTGGGGACTGATGCGCCGCACCGAGGCGCGTACCGCCAACCGGCCATGCAGCAGCAGGTTGCACGGCGGCGCGTCGGCGCGCAGCATGCGCCGCTGCAGCAGCTGGATCGCCTCGTAACCCAATTCGTCGCGCGGCACCTGCACCGAGGTCAGCGGCACATCGTGGATTTCCGCCAGGTTGAAGCCGTCGGTGCTCATCACCGAGACGTCGCCCGGCACGCTCAGCCCCCGCTTGTTGAGCGCCTTGACCGCCCCGACCGCCATGTAGTCGCCGCCGGCCAGGATCGCCGTCGGCAGCGGGGAGTGGCCGTGGAGGCCATCGAGATAGGTGGTCAGTGCCTGCTCGGCCTCTTCACTGCCGAAGCCGGAGGTGGTGACCAGATGGCGGCCATCGTCGAACGGCAAATGATGCCGGGCGTAGGCCTGCCGGATGCCCGCCAGCCGCAGCTCCATGGTGTGGCGGCGCAGACACTGCAGATTGAGGATATGGCTATGCCCCTGCTGAAACAGGTAGCTGGCGGAATAGTCGCCGATCAGCTGATGATCCGGCGAGACGCTGTCCAGCCGCATCTGCCGATCGCTGCAGTTGATCAGCACGCAGGGCTTGTGCAGATCGGCGGCCAGGGTGTGGATATGCTCGTCGTCGATGCCGATGATCAGCGCCGCTTCGGTGTGCGGGTCGCTCATCTTTTCCAGAAACAGCGCGCCGTCGCTGTGTTGCTCTTCCAGCCCGCAGTAGCGGATGCGCACCTCGTGCTCCATCAGTGCGGCGGCAATGCCCTGAATGACCTTGTAGTAGAAGATGTCGGTGCGCACGTCGAACGCGCGCTGCGGCGCGAACACCATCACGTTGTTCAGCATCAGCCGGCCGCTGGAAATGCCCTGCAGAATGCCGTTTTGCTGCGCACAGTCCAGCACCTTACGGCGCGCCTCGGCGCTGGTGTTGGCCTTACCCGCCAGCACGCGGGAAACGGTGCTGATCGACAACCCGGTTTGGCGAGCGATCTCCTGAATTTTCAGCTTTCCGTTCATTTTGTGATCTCCTTCAAATTCGTCCATGAGAATATTTTCACTGCGCATTTTCAGCGTCTTGACCGGCTTTCATGCCCATTATGGCTATTTTTTCACCCACCCGTGAAAATATTTGCAAAAAACTCCGTTTCGCTGCGCGCTATCGCTGAGTAGTCTGCATTGGTACACCAATTTTACCGACCTGTCAGTCCAATTTTAACGGTGTGCGAAAAAGAAAACAAAAAATAAATCATGGGGTTGTGATTGTCTGTCGGCCAATGATACGGCGCCGACCCGTTTTCATCGTCCCGTGTTTGATAGCGCAACGTACCCTACCAAAACGCGCGTCGCCGTAGCCGGCGGCCGCGGGGAGAGAACCGATGAGTGTGGAGATCAATCAGGCGGTCGCGCAGAGCGGCCGGCGCAAGTTCAAATCGCTGCGCTGGTGGATGCTGGCGCTGTTCTTGCTGGGCGTCACGGTCAACTACATCACCCGCAACTCGCTGGGCATTTTGGCGCCGGAGCTGAAAACCAGCCTGAACATGAGCACCGAGCAATATGCCTGGGTGGTGGCGTCGTTCCAGCTGGCCTACACGGTGTTTCAGCCGATCTGCGGCTGGCTGATCGACGTTATCGGCCTGAAGATGGGCTTTCTGATCTGCGCCGGCATTTGGGCGGTGGTATGCATGTTGCACGCCGGCGCCGGCAGCTGGCTGCAACTGGCCATTCTGCGCTTCTTCATGGGGGGCGCGGAGGCGGCGGCCACCCCGGCCAACGCCAAGGCGATCTCCGATTGGTTCCCGAAGAAGGAGCGGCCGATCGCTGCCGGCTGGGCGGGCGTCGGTTTCTCCATCGGCGCCATGCTGGCCCCGCCGATCATCGTCATCGCTCACGTCTCCTTCGGCTGGCAAGGCGCCTTCCTGTTCTCCGGCGGGCTGGCGCTTATTTGGGTGGTGCTGTGGTGGCTGTTCTACCATTCGCCGCAGCAGCACCCGAACCTCAGTCAGCAAGAGCTGGACCTGATCCGCGAAGACAACGAGCCGGTGTTGCCGAAGCTGCCGTTTCTCACCTCGCTGGCCAGCCTGTGCAAGAACAAGAAGTTTTACGGCATCGCCATCCCGGCCTTTCTCGCCGAGCCGGCCTGGGCGGTCTTCAGCTTCTGGGTGCCGCTGTACCTGGCCACCGAACGCGGCATGGATCTGAAACAGATCGCGATGTTCGCCTGGCTGCCGTTCCTGGCGGCGGATATCGGCAGCGTCGCCAGCGGCTATCTCACCACCCTGTACCGCAAATGGTTCGGCTGCAGCCGCGTTAACTCGGTGGTCGCCAGCTCGGTGACCGGCGCTTTCCTGATGGTGTCGCTGGCGTTTGTCGCGATCACCCAAGATCCCTATGTGGCGATCGCGCTGATCTCGATCGGCGGATTCGGCCACCAGGTGATCTCCTGCATGCTCAGCGCCCTGGTGGTGGAATCGTTCGATAAGAATCAAATGGCGACGGTGAACGGCATGCGCGGCTCCAGCGCCTGGATCGCCAGTTTCCTGTTCACGCTCCTGATCGGCGCAGTATCCGACACCATCGGCTTTAACCCGCTGTTTATCGCGATGGGCTTCTTCGATTTGATCGGCGCCCTGTTCCTGATCGCCCTGATTGCCGAGCGCGGCGGTAAGAAAACCCCTTCACACAGCTAAGTGGAATATTTATGAAAACCTTGAAAAATTGGACATTGGCGGCGCAGCATGCGGACCACGTCGAGCTGCTGGTCGATGAACGCCACCGTTTCTGCCTGTACGTGCTGGAAGACGGTCTGTTCCGCGTGTTGATCAAACGTGATGGCGGGCTGGCGCTGGATCGCACCTGGAGCATCGCGCCGCAGGAGGATGTGCCTTGGGAAGGGCGCGATCGGCTCAGCGTCGCCGGTTTCAGCCTGCCGGGCTATCAGCTGCGTCGGGAGGGCGATCGGCTGGTGGTCAGCACGCCGCTGCTGCGCGTGACGGTGCATCAGCCGCTGTGGTTGGCGTGGGAGTATTGCAATGCCGCCGGCGAGTGGCGGCCGCTGGCGGCGGATCGGCCGACCAGCGCCTACTTGCTCAATGCGCACGGCGACGGCGTGGCGCACTACCAGCGGCGTTTTGCCGATGAGCGCTATTACGGCCTGGGGGAGAAAGCCGGCGATCTGGAACGCACCGGCTGCCGCTTTGAGATGCGCAATCTGGACGCCATGGGCTACAACGCCGCCAGCACCGATCCGCTGTACAAGCACATTCCGTTTACCATCACCCGTGGGCCGGAGGCGAGCTTCGGCCTGTTCTACGATAACCTGAGCAGCTGCTGGCTGGATCTGGGCAACGAGATAGACAACTACCACGCGGCCTACCGCCGCTATCAGGCCGAAGCGGGCGATCTGGATTACTACCTGTTCCTCGGGCCGAAGGTTTTGGACGTCACCAAGGCCTTCGTGCGCCTGACCGGCCGCACCCACTTCGGGCCGAAGTGGAGCCTGGGCTACAGCGGTTCGACCATGCACTACACCGACGCGCCGGACGCCCAGCAGCAGCTGCAGCAGTTCATCGCGCTGTGCCGTCAACACGCCATACCCTGCGACTCTTTCCAGCTGTCGTCGGGCTACACCTCGATCAACAACAAGCGCTACGTGTTCAACTGGAATTACGACAAGGTGCCGCAGCCCAAGCTGCTCAGCCAGGCGTTTCACGACGCCGGCCTCAGGCTGGCGGCCAACATCAAGCCATGCCTGCTGCAGGATCACCCGCAGTATCAGGCGGTGGCGGCGCAGGGGCTGTTTATCCGCGATTCGCAAAGCGACGCGCCCGAACGTTCCAGCTTCTGGGACGACGAGGGATCGCACCTCGACTTCACTAACCCGGCGGCGGTGCGCTGGTGGCAGCAGGGCGTCACGCAGCAGCTGCTGGAGATGGGCATCGACTCGACCTGGAACGACAACAACGAATACGAAGTGTGGGACGGCGAAGCGCGCTGCCACGGCTTCGGGCGGCCGATCGCCATCAAGCATATCCGACCGGTGATGCCATTGCTGATGATGCGCGCCTCGATGGAGGCCCAGCAGCGCTTCGCGCCGCAGCGGCGGCCGTACTTGATCTCGCGCTCCGGCTGCGCCGGCATGCAGCGCTATGTGCAGACCTGGAGCGGCGACAACCGCACCAGTTGGCAGACGCTGCGCTACAACATCCGCATGGGGCTGGGCATGAGCCTGTCCGGGCTGTATAACCTCGGCCACGACGTCGGCGGCTTCTCCGGCGACAAACCGGACGCGGAGCTGCTGGTGCGCTGGGTGCAAAACGGCGTGATGCATCCGCGTTTCACTATCCACTCCTGGAACGACGACGCCACGGTCAACGAGCCCTGGATGTACCCGGCCGCCACCCCGGCGGTGCGCGAGGCGATCAATCTGCGTTACCGGCTGCTGCCGTATTTCTACACCCTGCTATGGCAGGCCTGCGCGGACGACGAGCCGATGCTGCGCCCGACCTTCCTCGACCATGAACAGGATGCGCGCACCTTTGGCGAGAACGACGATTTTCTGATTGGCCGCGATCTGCTGGTGGCCAGCGTGGTGGAGCCGGGGCAACGTCGCCGTTCGGTGTATCTGCCGGACAACGGCGAAGGCTGGTACTGCTTCTACAGCGGCCAGTGGTTCGGCGGCGGCCAGACGGTGACGCTGGCGGCGCCGCTGGAGCGTCTGCCGCTGCTGGTGCGCGCCGGGGCGGCGCTGCCGCTGTCGCAGCGGCTGGCGCATGTGGACGTGGCCGCCGACGATCGGCGCGAGCTGCGGCTGTTTCCGCTCAAGGGCTGCGGCGCAAGCCGTGGGTTGTTGTTTGAGGACGACGGTGAAAGCGACGGCTGGCGGCAGGGCGATGCGCTGTGGCTGCGCTGGGAAATGCGCTGCGACAATCAGCGCATCATGCTGGATATCACGACGGAAGGGCGTTTCCGCCCGGCCTGGCGCACGCTGGCGTTCAGCCTGCCGGAAGGTGAAACGCGCGCGCTGTGGGTGAACGGCGAACCGGGCGAGCGTTTTACGCTGGAGTAGGGGGGTTACTCGGTCGCGCGCTTCTTGCGCGGCTTTTTGGCGACGGTGATGGTTTTCACCTCGCTTTCCACCCAGCCGTCCTGCAGGCGGGTTTTCAGCAGTTCGCCGACCTGCGCCTGTTTGGTGGTTTTCAGCAGCTCGCCGCGCGGGGTTTGCGTCACGCTGTAGCCGCGCGCCAGCGTCGCCAGCGGGCTGACGGTCTCCAACTGGCTGCAGGCCACGCCGAAGCGCTGGCGGTAGGCGTTGAGCTGGCGCTCCATCGCCTGCTGCAGACGGTATTCCTGCTGCTGTACGCGCTGTTGGTAGCGGTGAATGCGGCCCTGTGGCTGCACCTGCGCCAGCCGCTGCTGGGCGCGTTCGCTGCGGCGGGCGGCCAGGCGCAGCTGTTGCTGCATGCCGTCTTCCATCCGGCGCTGCAGCTTGAACAGCAGCGTCTGTTGGCGCGCCAGGCGCAGATGCGGATGCTGCTGCTGTAAACGGTGGTGAATGCGGGTGAACTGCTGCTGGCGCTGCGCCAGGTAGTAATCCATCGCCATCTCCAGCCGCTGCTGCTGCGACTGCAGCTGGCGCAACAGCTCAAGCTGATTGCGGCTGACCAGTTCGGCGGCGGCGGAAGGGGTCGGCGCGCGCAGATCGGCGACGAAGTCGGCGATGGTGACGTCGGTTTCATGGCCGACGGCGCTGACGATCGGAATACGGCTGGCGAAGATCGCCCGCGCCACGCGTTCGTCGTTGAAGCTCCACAGATCTTCCAGCGAACCGCCGCCGCGGCCGACGATCAGCACGTCGCATTCATCGCGGCGGTTGGCGGCCTCGATGGCTCGCACGATCTGCATCGGCGCTTCCGCGCCCTGCACCGAGGTGGGGTAGATGACGATCGGCAGCGAGGGATCGCGCCGCTGCAAGACCTGCAGAATATCGTGCAGCGCCGCGCCGCTGGCGGAGGTGATCACCCCGACGCGTTTGGCCGGGGCGGGCAGCGGCTGCTTGAATTGCTGATCGAACAGCCCTTCGGCGCTCAGGCGCTGTTTCAGCTGCTCGAACTGTTGCTGCAGCAGGCCGTCGCCGGCGGGCTGCATGCTCTCGGCGATCAGCTGGTAGTCGCCGCGCGGTTCATACAGCGTGATGCTGGCGCGCACCAGGACCTGCTGGCCGTTTTGCGGCCGGAAGGTGACGCGGCGGTTGCTGTTGCGGAACATCGCGCAGCGCACCTGGGCGCGGTCGTCTTTCAGCGTGAAATACCAGTGGCCGGAGGCGGGCTGGGAGAGGTTGGAGATCTCGGCGGAGAGCCAAATCTGCCCCATTTCCCTTTCCAGCAGTTGGCGAACCGTCTGATTCAGGCGGCTTACGGTAAAAATGGAAGGCGAAACAGGTAGCGACATGTGACCCAGATCAAATTTCAAAACAATCACTTAATTGGTCGATACTACATGGCTGAAAAAGGTAATCAAGACTTTTTGTAAGAAAGTGCTGGAGGCAACCGATTCCGCTCTGTATAATGCCGCGGCAATATTTTATCTTTTTCACAGCCCACCCTGGTGAGATATTGCCCATGCTACGTATCGCTAAAGAAGCTCTGACGTTTGACGACGTCCTCCTGGTTCCAGCCCACTCCACGGTTCTGCCTAACACCGCAGAGCTCGGCACTCAACTGACCAAAACCATCCGCCTGAACATCCCTATGCTGTCCGCAGCCATGGATACCGTGACCGAATCCGGCCTGGCCATCGCGCTGGCGCAGGAAGGCGGCCTGGGCTTCATCCACAAAAACATGTCTATCGAGCGCCAGGCTGAAGAAGTCAGCCGCGTGAAGAAGCATGAAAGCGGCGTAGTTACTGACCCGCAGACCGTTACCCCGTCCACCACGCTGCAGGAAGTGAAAGAGCTGACCGCGCGCAACGGCTTCGCCGGTTACCCGGTCGTCACCGAAGACAACGAGCTGGTCGGCATCATCACCGGCCGCGACGTGCGCTTCGTAACCGATCTGACCCAGCCGGTCACCGCGGTCATGACGCCGAAAGATCGCTTGGTCACCGTGAAAGAAGGTGAAGCGCGCGACGTGGTGCTGCAGAAGATGCACGAAAAGCGCGTAGAAAAAGCGCTGGTGGTGGACGACAGCTTCCACCTGCTGGGCATGATCACCGTTAAAGACTTCCAGAAAGCGGAACGTAAGCCGAACGCATGTAAAGACGAGCACGGCCGTCTGCGCGTGGGTGCGGCGGTCGGCGCCGGCGCCGGCAACGAAGAGCGCGTTGACGCGCTGGTGGCGGCAGGCGTTGACGTCCTGCTGATCGACTCCTCGCACGGCCACTCCGAAGGCGTGCTGCAGCGCATCCGCGAAACCCGCGCCAAATACCCGGATCTGCAGATCGTCGGCGGCAACGTCGCGACCGCAGCGGGCGCCAAAGCACTGGCTGAAGCCGGCGTGAGCGCGGTGAAAGTGGGTATCGGCCCTGGCTCTATCTGTACCACCCGCATCGTGACCGGCGTGGGCGTACCGCAGATCACCGCCATCGCCGACGCGGTGGAAGCGCTGGAAGGCACCGGCATCCCGGTTATCGCCGACGGCGGCATCCGCTTCTCGGGCGACATCGCCAAAGCGATCGCCGCGGGCGCATCCTGCGTGATGGTCGGCTCCATGCTGGCGGGCACCGAAGAATCCCCGGGCGAAATCGAGCTGTATCAGGGCCGTTCGTTCAAATCTTACCGCGGCATGGGCTCGCTGGGCGCGATGTCCAAAGGCTCTTCCGACCGTTACTTCCAGACCGATAACGCCGCCGACAAACTGGTGCCGGAAGGTATCGAAGGCCGCGTCGCCTATAAAGGCATGCTGAAAGCCATCGTGCACCAGCAGATGGGCGGCCTGCGCTCCTGCATGGGCCTGACCGGCTGCGCCACCATCGACGATCTGCGCACCAAGGCGGAGTTCGTGCGCATCAGCGGCGCCGGCATTCAGGAAAGCCACGTGCACGACGTGACTATCACCAAAGAGTCGCCGAACTATCGCATGGGCTGATGCCTTAACCTCTCCTGAGTGAGAGGCCGGGGTGGGGCGCCAAGCCCCATCCCGAAACACACATTTTCGCTCTTTTTCTCTTGTTGCTGGAATTCGCCTCACATGACACAAAATATCCATAAGCATCGCATCCTGATACTGGACTTCGGTTCGCAATACACTCAACTGGTCGCCCGCCGCGTGCGCGAAATCGGCGTTTACTGCGAACTGTGGGCCTGGGACGTTAGCGAAGCGCAGATCCGCGAATTCAACCCAAGCGGCATCATCCTGTCCGGCGGCCCGGAAAGCACCACCGAAGCCGGCAGCCCGCGCGCCCCTGACTACGTGTTCAACGCCGGCGTGCCGGTGCTGGGCGTGTGCTACGGCATGCAGACCATGGCGATGCAGCTGGGTGGCCATGTGCAGGGTTCCAACGAACGCGAGTTCGGCTACGCGCAGGTGGAAATCGTCAAAGAGAGCGCGCTGCTGCGCGACATCGAAGACGCTATCAGCCCGGCCGGCAAACCGCTGCTGGACGTGTGGATGAGCCACGGCGACAAAGTGACCGCGATCCCGTCCGACTTCGTGACCATCGCCAGCACCGATACCTGCCCGTTCGCTATTATGGCCAACGAAGAAAAACGCTTCTACGGCGTGCAGTTCCACCCGGAAGTGACCCACACCCGCCAGGGCCAGCGCATGCTGGAGCGCTTCGTACTGGACATCTGCCAGTGTGAAGCCCTGTGGACGCCAGCCACCATCATCGAAGATGCGGTCGAGCGCATCCGCGAGCAGGTGGGTGAAGACCACGTGATCCTCGGCCTGTCCGGCGGCGTCGACTCCTCCGTGACCGCGATGCTGCTGCACCGGGCCATCGGCAAACGCCTGACCTGCGTGTTCGTCGACAACGGCCTGCTGCGCCTGAACGAAGCCAAGCAGGTGATGGAAATGTTCGGCGACCACTTCGGCCTGAACATCGTGCACGTTGAGGCGGAAAACCGCTTCCTGACCGCACTGGCGGGCGTGGACGAGCCGGAAGCCAAGCGTAAAATCATCGGCCGTGTGTTCGTTGAAGTGTTCGACGAAGAAGCCTGCAAGCAAGAGCAGGTGAAATGGCTGGCACAGGGCACCATCTACCCGGACGTGATCGAATCCGCCGCTTCCGCCACCGGCAAAGCGCACGTGATCAAATCGCACCACAACGTGGGCGGCCTGCCGAAAGAGATGAAGCTGGGCCTGGTCGAGCCGCTGAAAGAGCTGTTCAAAGACGAAGTGCGCAAGATCGGCCTGGAGCTGGGCCTGCCGTACGACATGCTGTTCCGTCACCCGTTCCCGGGCCCGGGTCTGGGCGTGCGCGTGCTGGGCGAAGTGAAGAAAGAGTACTGCGATCTGCTGCGCCGCGCCGATGCCATCTTCATCGAAGAGCTGCACAAAGCCGACCTGTACAACAAAGTCAGCCAGGCGTTCACCGTGTTCCTGCCGGTGCGTTCGGTCGGCGTGATGGGCGACGGCCGCAAATACGACTGGGTGGTCTCCCTGCGTGCGGTAGAAACCATCGACTTCATGACCGCGCACTGGGCGCACCTGCCGTATGACTTCCTCGGCCGCGTCTCCAACCGCATCATCAACGAAGTGGACGGCATTTCTCGCGTGGTGTACGACATCAGCGGCAAGCCGCCGGCGACGATCGAGTGGGAGTGATTTGACACTTCCCGCAGCCTGTTCGTAACTAGGCCGAAGTGACTGAAACCCTCTGTTTTTACAGAGGGTTTTTCTTTATATGACCAAACATTTTCTGCCTGTTGTCAGCCATAAGTAAAGCCGAACATCGTTTGTGGTCTAAATATGGCCTATGTTCAGACCTTGGGATGATTGATAGCGCCTGGGGGCATGAAGAAAGTAGAGACCATCGGTTACGTTAAAAAGAACGCGGCCATGCTCGATCTCTCTGAACCTATCTATGGGGGATCGCATCACTCGCCTTGCTCATCATACTTGCGTTGGCACTCCTGAATCGCCTCAATATTCCCCAGCGTCCAGTCGAACAGTATCGAGAATGGCCCCTGCAGGGATTTGCCGAGCGGCGTCAGCGAATACTCGACGCCAAGCACCCGCCCGTCCAACACTTTGCGATGCACCATGCCGTTGCGTTCCAGCTTGCGTAGCGTCTGGGTCAGCACGCGTTGCGTGACGCCATCCAAACGGCGTTTGATGGCGTTGAAGCGCTGCGGCTCACGCAGCACTTCCAGCACCATCATGGACCATTTATCGGCAATCTGATCGAGGACGATGCGGCTTGGGCAGTCGGCGCGGTAAACAAGGTCGGTCGTATCCATCGGTATCCTCCTGCATCCCTGGGATGCTTAAGGTGCGTAATTGACGCCAAGTATGCAAAGTATACCATTCGACACACGGCGTGAAAAACCCGCACTTGTACCCCAGGTAAAAGGACATTGAGATGACAGATACAGATTTCAGCAAGCTCAGGCTGTCTCATGCGCACGGCGTGATGACGATCGCTATCGATAACCCACCGGTAAACGTGCTTGATGTGGCGCTGATGTCGGAAATCAGCCGTTTATTGCTCGCGGTGCGTGACGATCCGGATACGCGGGTGTTGGTGTTCCAGAGCGCGAACCCAGCGTTCTTTATTGCTCACGTCGACATGACCTTGATCGATGAGCCGCACGCTTTCGACGAACTGGCGAGCAACGCGCCGGAGGGGCTAAATCCGTTCCAGGCGTTTGGCGAGCTGCTGCGTAGCCAGCCGCAGGTCACTCTCGTTAAGCTGGCCGGGCTGGCGCGCGGCGGTGGCGCCGAGTTTGTGGCGGCGGCCGATATGGCTTTCGCGGCACGGGAAGCGGCGGGGCTGGCCCAGTGCGAGGCCTTGATGGGCATTACGCCCGGCGGCGGTGCGACGCAGTATCTGACGAGCCGAATGACGCGCGGCCGCGCTCTGGAAGTGATCCTGGGCGCCGATCTCATCGATGCCGCTACCGCAGAACGCTACGGCTGGATTAACCGCGCCTTGCCTGCCGCCGAGCTGGATGATTTCGTCGAGCGGTTAGCGCACAATATCGCGGCATTGCCTGCGGGGGTGATTGCGGCGGCCAAACAGGCGATGCCTGCACCGGATCTGCAGGCCGGTTTTTATCGCGAGCACGACGCCTGGGCGGGATTGTTCGCACGCCCGGCCGCGGAGCGGTTGATCCGCGGTGGGCTGAAGGCCGGTGCGCAAACCCCGGAGGGGGAGCGCAACCTTGAAGGCCTGCTGCGGCATCTTGCCCGCTAAGGCACCGCCTCGCGCTAGCCGGCCCCCCACTGCGTCAGCAGCGCATGCAGCCTGGCCGGCTCCAGCGGCTTGCGCAGCACCAGATAGCCTTCCTGCTCGGCCTCTTGCAATATCTGTGAGTTGAACTCGCCGCTGACCATCGCGCCGCTCACGTCCGGCAGGCGTTCGAACAGCGCTTTCAGGATGTCGAAACCGCTCTCGCCGGAACGCAGGCGCTGATCGCACAGCACGGCGAACGGCGTAAAACCGTCCTCGACAATGGCGAAGGCTTCCTCGGCGGAAGCCGCGCAGCGCACGGTGATGCCCCAGGTGCTCATCAGGCTCTCCCAGGCGGAGGTCACCAAGGGATCGTCGTCCACCACCAGGCAGGCGCCGCGCAGTGGTGCATAGCGGGTAGGCGTGGCGGTGTTGTCGTAGGCGGCCGCGGTGTCCGGCGCTTTGTCTTCGCCGCTGTATTGCGTGAAGCGCATCCAGAAGCGCGAACCTTTGCCTTCGACGGAGTGCATGCCGTACTTCACTTTCATCAGTTTGGCGCAGCGCGCCACCACCGCCAGCCCCAGCCCGTGGCCGGCGCTGTCGATTTTCCACGCCAGTTCAGGGCGGTAGTAAGGGGAGAAGATTTTGCTTTTCTCTTCGTCGGCGATGCCCACGCCGGTGTCCCACACTTCCACCAGGCACTCGGGGCCGCGTGGGCGGATGGCGATCAGCACGCCGCCCTGTTGCGTATAGCGCAGGGCGTTTTGGATCAGGTTGATCAGCGATTGCCGCACCAGCAGCGGATCGCCCATCACGCTGATACGCCGTCTAGGCCGCCAGGTGCGCAGCGCCAGGGCGCGGCTGTTGGCCTCTTCGCGGAACAGGGTGACTACCGAGTCGAGCAGGGCGCCGATATCCACATGGGTGGCGGCGGTGCGCACGTTGCCGGATTCGATCTTGCTGAGATCGAGCAGTGAATTGAACATCAAATGCACCGAACGCACGCTTTGTTGCAGATCCAGCAGCTGCGGCGTCAGGCTGTCGTCCCGGTTTTTGTGGATGATGGCTTCGATCAGAAAACCCATGGCGTGCACCGGCTGGCGCAGATCGTGGCTGGCGGTGGTCAGGAACTGGTTCTTGTCCAACAGCGCCTGTTCCGCCTCTTCTTTAGCCTGGCGGAACTGCTCCGCCAGGCGCGAGCTTTGCTCTTCGAGCAGCGCCTGCTGAATAAAGAACGCATGCGAGGTTAATGCGTGGCGGTAAATGGCAAAGCCGTACAACAAGTTCAGCATCAGCACGATGAACATCACGTCTTCCAGCCGCCAGATGATGCCGAGGTTCAGCAGCCCCCAGGAGGCGAAGAAAAAGCGGGTAAAGGTGCTGATGACGGGCGTCAGGTGCGTTGCGTTGGCGGCGACGATCGCGGCGATGCTGATATTGAGCAGCAGGAAAAAGTCAAAGTTATGGGTCTGCGGCGTAATTAAATAGAGTGATGAGATCCCCAACCCGTGAATAAACGCCACCTTATTAATGCGCGGCAGCCAGCGGCGCAGCACGGTGTCTTCATCATTTTCTTTGGCCTCATGCAGATAGCGACGATGTCCTATTCGGATCGCCACGGCGCATAGCAGGTAAACGATGATCCAGGTAATGGTTGGGCCGAGTTCATCACCCAGCAAATAAATCCAGATGGCGAACGGAATGCCGACGAAGGGCACGGCGGTGAAGCTGAACACCAGCCGCATGAAGGTGTTGTCCAGCAGGCGGATCTGTGCGCGTGGGGAGATGCCATCATTTTGTAAATGCTGGAAAAACCTCATGACGACGGATCCCGTTTGCCGTGCAACAGCGTGATGGCTTCCACTCGGCTGTTGACGCCGATCTTTTTCAATATATTGCTGATATGCTCTTTGACGGTCGGCTCGGAAATAGACAGTTGCGTCGCAATTCTTTTATTTGGCAGGCCGCGCAGCATCATAGTTAATACGTCTAATTGCCTCGGCGTTAAATTGAATTTATTTAAATGGTCATGGTTGTTTTTAATGGCGGCTTCATTGCCTTCTGGGAACCATTCCTGATTATTGTTCAGCGCAAAAACCGCCCTGGCGAATAATTCTGGCGGTTCATTTTTTAACACGAACCCATGCCCGCCGGCATTGTGCACTTTCTGCCAGATATTGTTATTCTCGTCGCCGCTGACCACCAAAATCCGCACCTGCGGATAACGTTGTTTTACTTCTTTGAGTAATTTCAACGCCGTACCGGAAGAGAGCCAAAAATCAATCACCAGTAAACGCGGTGGGCCATTTTCCCTAATATGGCGGTAGCAATTCTCTTCATTGGTCACCACATGCGCCTGTTTGAATCGGCAATGCGTGCTGAGAAAATTGGCGATACCGCTTGCTACCAATGGATGGTCATCAACGACCAACGCATAATCCTGCCCCAAAGGATTCTCCTTTCGCCTTCAAATATCAGATAGGTCTGATGAATTATTATCAACCCTCCCTACTTTAGGAGGGTTTTTTCGTTTAGGAAAGGGAAATATATTATTCGAGGATTTGGATAAGAGAAAACATAAAGCTAATCGGTAATTTTAACTGATTGGTTATAAAGGATAATTTATGAAGAAACCACTTATCGCTTTAACCGTTACGATGATGATAGCCGGTTGTTCCACCCTGAAAACCGATCAGGCCATTCCATTACTGCAGGCGGAAACCGCCAAAATGCTGGGCCTGGGCTCATCGGACGAAATTACCGTGACCAACGTCAATGGCGCACAGCCAGATGCGCTGGGCGGCCAAAAACTTTCTTATCGCGCCACCACGGAAAAAGGCCGTATTTTTGATTGCTCGTCGCTGATGATGCCGGGAATTTTAGGTTCGTCGCCGTCGCTGAGCGCGCCGACCTGTACGCCGGTGGTCACGCATAAATAATTCGCTTCGGGGGCGGTATTGCCGCTTCCTGGTTTTCCATCGTCGGAGCGTCAGCGCCGGGGGGCAATAAGCTTTTGCTTCGACGATCACTAAACCGGCGTGCGCGAAATAACGCCTCACACCTCCTCTAGTGTATTGAGTTTTCCTATAACAATAAATTTCGCGACATCACGCTAACGAGTACGGAGATAGCCCGTGAATGACAAGACATCGCACCCTTTAGCGGTTAGTACACCGCTTTCCAAACTTTACCTCGCTCTATTTTCTGCGCCGCTGTTGATGCTGGCGCCCGCCGATATCGCTCGCGCAGACGATGCCATTTTTGACGGCGACTCAAAAATTACCGAATCATTGGCCTACACCGGGGACGTTTACGTCGGCCGCAATCAAAGCGGCAATCTGCTGATCGAGAATGGCAAGATCAGCGCCTATAACATCAATATTGGCCGGATGTTCAACGGCCAAATTCATGACAGCGTAGTCACGGTCCGCGGGCCGAACGCCGAGCTGAACGCGGTGAACGATCAGTTCGTGCTGCGTGGCGGCCTGAATCTGGGGCGGGGCACCTTGCGGGTTGAAGACGGTGCGCTGGCCAGCGCGAAAGAGATCGTGGTCGGCACCACCCGTGGCTATGACAGCCACCTTATCGCCACCGGCGCCGGTTCTCGCGTCACCAGCAATTTTCTCAGCGTCGGCACCGATTTAGGGGCACGATCCACGCTGGCGATTGAAGACGGCGCGGTGCTGAATACCGCCTTTGACGCACGCATCGGCAATGGCAGCGGGCCGGGCGAGAGCGATATGCTGAGCCCGAAAGCCACGGTCACGGGGGCTAATTCCCAATGGAACGTCGGCCGTGCGCTCACGCTTTACGGCGATCTGGACGTGCTGAACGGCGGCGTGGTCAACGTCGGTAATATTCAGGTGGCGGGCGTCTCCGGCGCGCGTAAAACCGCCGAGCTGACGATCGCCGGCAGCGGCTCACGGTTTACCAGCGGCAGCAGCGTCAACGTCGGCGATTACGGCAATGGCGTGTTGGCGGTCATGGACGGCGGGACATTCTCCGCCGGCGGCAACGAAGTGGTGCTGGGCAAGACCGGTTCCGGTTCTAACCGCGGCGCGCTGATTATCGGCAGCCGCGGCAACATGGATACCGGCACCGGGTTGACCGAGCCGACGCTCGGCGCGGCGGGCGCTGCAGGCACTATCGATGCCCAGACGGCGATCGCCCTGCGGGGCGGATTGTTCCGCAGCTATGTGTACTTTAACCATACCGACGGCAATTACGTCTTCAGCAACAAGATGAGCGGCGAAGGCGAGGTGATCAACACCGCCGGGCACACGACGCTGAACGGCGATCTCACTGGCCTGCAGGCGAACGTCACCGCGCGCGGCGGCAAGCTCATCATCGCCAGCGACATCAACACCCAGAAAGAAGACGATATCTTCGAGATCCAAACTCTCAGCGCCGAGAACGGCGGCACGCTGATCCTCAATGCGACGGCGGGTACCGACGTCAATAACGGGCTGGGCTACAGCAGCGCCGCGTCGATCAAGGCCGGCGGCACGCTGGGTGGTAATGGCACGCTGGGCCAGACCGAGATCCTGTCCGGCGGCCATATCTCGCCCGGCGACGGCAATATCGGCACGCTGACGCTGAAACGCTACCTGAACTTTATCGGCGAATCCTTCTATGACGTCGATATCGCCGGCGACGGCCGCAGCGATCAACTGCTGGTGGCGGGCAAAACCACCATCAGCGATCAGGCCAAGGTGCAGGTTACGGCGCTGGATCCGCAAACCAGCTATAAAACCGGCCAAAGCTACCGCATTCTGACCTCGGACGGCGGCATTGACGGCCAGTTCGCGTCGGCGGTTTCCAAGTCCGCCTTCCTCGATGTGGCGTTGAACCACAGCGCCAACGCCGTGGATCTGACCATCGCGCAGAAAGACACGGGCGGTGAAAACCCTGGCGGCGAGAACCCGGGTGGGGAAAACCCAGGCGGTGAGAATCCAGGGGGCGAGAATCCGGGCGGGGAAAACCCAGGGGGAGAGAATCCAGGCGGCGAGAATCCGGGCGGAGAAAACCCAGGCGGTGAAAATCCGGGGGGCGAGAATCCAGGCAGCGGCAAACCGGGCATTTTCCAAACGGTGGCCGAGAGCGGCAACCAGTGGAATACCGCTGGCGCGCTCTCGACGCTGGCGCAGAGCGGCCCTTCGCTGGCGCTGTATAACTCGCTGCTGCTGCTGAGCGCGCCGGAAGCGCGCGAGGCGTTCAATCAGCTGTCCGGTGAAGTCTATCCGTCGATGCAGTCTAACCTGATCGCCGGCAGCACCCAGCTGTTCAACGTGCTGAACCAGCGCATGCTGCGCCTGTTCGACAATGACAGCCTGCCGATACCGCCGTTGGCGATGTCGCTGGTGCAACCGGCGCAGGCGCAAAACAGCGGCGTTTGGGGGCAAACCTTCAGTTCCTGGGGCAAAAACAGCGGCAACGGCAACGTGGGCAAGCTGGATGGCAACACCACCGGCTTCCTGTTGGGCGCGGATCGCAAGCTGGCGGACCATAACGTGCGCATCGGCGGCTACTTTGGTTACAGCCGCGGCGACTACGACGTCGACAGCCGCCGTTCCAAGGCCGATACCGACAACTACCACCTCGGCCTGTATGCGGCCGGGCAGCAGGATGCGTTCTCGCTGCGCGGCGCGCTGGGTTACACCTGGCACAAGATTGAAGGCAAGCGCAACGTCGATTTCAGCGGCTTCTCGGATCGGCTGAAGTCGGATTACGATGCGAACTCGCTGCTGGCGTTCACTGAAGCGGGTTACCGTTTCGGTCAGCCGGAGATGAACGTCGAACCGTTCATCAACCTGAGCTACATCCGTTTGCATACCGACAGCTTCCAGGAGTCGGGTGGCGCGGCGGCGCTGAGCGTGCGCAATGAAACGATGAACACCTTCTACTCTACGCTCGGGGTGCGTGGCGTGACCGAACTGCCGAAGAACGTCAGCCTTTACGGCTCGCTCGGCTGGCAACATGCCTACGGCGATAAGAACACCTCATCGCGCATGGCGTTTGCCGGCAGCGACGCGTTCATCACGCAGGGCCAGGCCGTGGATGACAACGTGATGGTGGGCGATATCGGCGTGAGCGTGAAGCTGTCGCACGCCGCGACGCTGGATGTCGGCTATCAGGGGCAATTTGGCGCCGATACTCGCGTTAATTCGGTCAACGCCAACCTGCGCTGGTCGTTCTGATTTTTTCCTCCAGACTTCTCTGGTACTTGCAGGCCCGCTTGATGCGGGCCTTTTTTATGGTGAGAACGCAGTGGCGGCCTGTGGCTGACTTTTATGATGAAAAAGCCCGCGCAAAGGCGGGCTGAGCGAGGGAGAAAGGGCGTTAACGCCCTTTTTTCTTGCGCCCTGGCTGGGTAAAGCGCTTGCGGCCGGCTGGCGCAGCGGCTTTGTCGGCGCCTTTCGGCCCGCCGGCGTTCGGTTTTTTCGCCGGGGCAGATTTGGCCGGGGCTTTCTTCGTCGGTTTAGCCTCGGACGAAGAGCCTTCAATCAGCTTGAACAGCTCAATCAGCTCGTCATCGGTCAGATCGCGCCACTCGCCCAGCGGCAACCCTTTCAGGCTGACGTTCATGATGCGCGTGCGTTCCAGCTTGGTGACCTCATAGCTGAAGTGTTCGCACATGCGGCGGATCTGGCGGTTCAGCCCCTGGACCAGCGTGATGCGGAACACGAACGGCGCCTCTTTCTTCACCTTGCACTTTTTGGTCACGGTGCCCAGCATCGGCACGCCGGCGCCCATGCCGCGAATAAACTCGTCGGTCACCGGCTTGTTGACCGTCACCAGATACTCTTTCTCATGATTGTTGCCGGCGCGCAGGATCTTGTTGACCAGGTCACCGTGGTTGGTCAGAAAGATCAGCCCCTGTGAATCCTTGTCCAAACGGCCGATCGGGAAGATGCGTTTGCTGTGGTTGACGAAGTCGGCGATGTTGTCGCGCTCGCCGTCCTCGGTGGTAGTGACGATGCCGACCGGTTTATTCAGCGCGATCAGCACCAGATCTTCTTCATTGCGCGGTTCGATCAGCTGACCGTTAACCTTTACCACATCGCCGGCAAATACCTGGGCGCCAACGGTGGCGCGTTTACCGTTGATGAAAACGTTGCCCTGTTCGATGTATCGATCGGCGTCGCGGCGTGAGCAGATACCGCTCTCGCTAATGTATTTGTTCAAACGAATGGATGAGTTAGTCAGCATGGGATCTCCGTAAAACGCGGACTATACATTACCCGGATGACGCTGCGAAGCGAATCATGCAGGGGGGCTGGATAAGGGTATCCTGACCGCGGCTACTACAAAGGTATTTGCAATATGTTTTTTTCGTTTAATTAATTATAGAAAATCGATGAGGATTTTTCTGCAAATTATTCAGGTTATAAATGGATTGTGCCAAATTAAACCATTTAAGCGTTCATGTATAGATTCATTTTAGAAAAGCATTAGGATATTGATAAATTCAAGGAGGGATAAATGAACGCATTAGCCGAGGAAGGGACGTTACGACGTATGACCATGGGGGAAATTAAATTGGCTCGCCATATATATGGAAGCTCAATTATATATGGTCGTGTATGGATACACTGTGATAGCTATTTCCCGTTTGGCTTACAAAACAGAAGTTATGCCATGGCACCTAATGGCGAGTTATGGTTACGGAGGGAACTCTATAAAGACGATTTTTCTGATAACACGGTTCTGATAGAAGAAAAACATCTTTTCATCC
Organism: Serratia sp. NGAS9; assembly: GCF_009905295.1. Taxonomy (NCBI): domain Bacteria; kingdom Pseudomonadati; phylum Pseudomonadota; class Gammaproteobacteria; order Enterobacterales; family Yersiniaceae; genus Serratia; species Serratia sp. NGAS9. The sequence continues at coordinate 3,891,999 of NZ_CP047605.1, read as the reverse complement.
ATGAGTTGGGGCATGTATGGCAGCATCAGCATGGACAATGGGTAAGAATGCGTGGGTTGTTTAGTTGGGCGGCTGAGTACAACTATCGTCTTGATAAGAATAAAATTACTGATTACTCGCTGGAGCAACAAGCTTCGATTTTTGCTGATTACTGGCTGCTGTTGGTTTATGGTATTGAAACGTGGCGTTATTATCAACGTCCTGGACGAGTGGGCAAGTACAGGGGAACCGATAGTTTGCGTGACATTCATGCACTTTATCAAAAAATTATTAAGGGATGAGGGGAGCATGAAAAAATATTTGGTTCTATTCACGGCCTGCCTCCTGGTCGGCTGTCCGGGGCCTGGCGATAAGCTGACTCCGCGCTTCCCCGCCGTCGTCACTGCCAAAGATAACCATGTCTGCATTCTTTCTTCTATGAAGGCAGGGGATAATATTCGCTTCGTTCAGATTTATAGCGAATCAGGCGATAAGCTCATTAAAGCTATCGATAATGACGTTTTCTTCGTTGAGCCGGGGAGGTGCATGCCGGTATTCGACTATGCTTTTCGGCCAGGGAAGCGTTATTCCGTCGCCTACGATATACAGACACCCGAAGGTTCGCATTTGATTACCGCCGCATTCATGGTTGTCTCCGACGAACGGGGCAACCTGAGGGTTAACCATTAACGCATGTTCTTAGGTTTAGTTTGTTGGACTGCGTTAGGTTGTAGAATGAAAGGCTATGAAAAAACTTGCCCTGTTGCTCGCTAACGCATTGGCTGTTGTTGGGCTGGCTGTGCTGACAATAAAGCTTTTTCCTGTACCCAGGCTAAACCAGAATCAAACCGCTTGGCTGATTGACGCCAGTGGGTTTTTCCATTTTAACGGTACGGAATGGTTTGGTGCGCTCGTTTTTGGCGCGGTTTATCTGCTGGCCGGGTGTCTGGAATGGCTCTTTATCCGCCAGGTTTTTCAGCGGGTGAGCTGCGGGCACCGCCACTAACTCTCATCACCGTTCCTCCACCTTCACCACCCGGGTATTCAGCGGGGTGAGCGTTTGCCCGGCGCTGCCGATCGGCGTCAGGCGCGGGACGGGGCGGCCGCTGTCGCTTTCCACCAGCGTTGAGTGCGCTTCTCCCTCGGCGAACAGATGATCTTCCCCCCACTGGCGTAGGCCGACGATCACCGGAAACAGCCCGCGGCCTTTCTCGGTCAGCACATATTCCTGATAGGCGCTGCCGTCTGCGGCGGGCACGATCTCCAGCACGCCGTGCGTCACCAGCGCGCGCAGGCGGGTGGCAAGGATGTTCTTCGCCATCCCCAGCCCTTTTTGAAATTCGCTAAAGCGGGTGACGCCGTCGAAGGCGTCGCGCACGATCAGCAGCGACCACCAGTCGCCAATCACATCCAGCGTGCGCGCCACCGGGCACGGCGCGTCTTCCAGGCTTTTACGTTTCACGGCGGTTATCTCCAGCTGCACATTTTGGTTGCATTATAAAACCTCTGCGCCTAAAGTTCATTGGGTTTAATAATGAAACCAGATTGAGGTGTGTAATGAGCGACAAACTGCTGGATCCCCCCTGTGCGGCGCTAGGGCGCCTGCCGGCCACCCTGGTGCTGCTGCTGGCTGCCGCCAGCGCCTTCAGCGTGGCCAACGTTTATTATGCGCAGCCGTTGCTGGACGCCATCGCCCGTGATTTTTCCATCAGCCTGGCGGCGGTTGGCATGGTGATCACCGTGACTCAGTTGGGCTGCGCGCTGGCGTTGCTGTTGGTGGTGCCGCTGGGGGATCGGTTGAACCGGCATCGGTTGCTGGCGGGACAACAGCTGGGGCTGATCGGCGCGCTGCTATTGGTGGGCTGGGCGCACAGCGCGCCCTGGCTGCTGGTAGGGATGTTGCTGGTAGGCTTATTGGGCACCGCCATGACGCAGGGGCTGATCGCTTACGCCGCAGCCCTGGCGGCGCCGCAGGAGCGCGGGCGGGTGGTTGGTGCGGCGCAGGGCGGAGTGGTGCTGGGATTGCTGCTGGCGCGCACTCTGTCCGGCGCGTTGGCGGACGTTGGCGGTTGGCGCACGGTGTATTTCTTCTCTGCCGGAGTGACGCTGGTATTGCTGCCGATCCTGTCGCGGCTGCTGCCTGCGCCGCACACCACTCCCAGCACGCTGAGTTATCCCGCGCTGCTGCGTTCGATGCTGAGCCTGTTGCTGCATGACCGCACACTGCAAATTCGCGGCATGCTGGCGCTGCTGATGTTCGGCGCTTTCAGCCTCTTTTGGAGTTCGCTGGTGTTGCCGCTGAGCCAGGCGCCGTTCAACTTCAGCCATGCCGCGGTGGGGGCGTTCGGCCTGGTCGGCGCGGTGGGCGCGCTGGCGGCGGTGCGCGCCGGGCATCTGGCGGATCGCGGGCTGGGGCAGGCGGCCAGCGGCGTGTGTCTGCTGCTGTTGACGCTGGCCTGGCTGCCGCTTGGTTTGCTCGGCAGCGGCCTGGTTTGGCTGGTGGCGGGCATCGTGCTGCTGGATCTGGCGGGCCAGGCGATCCACGTGCTGAACCAGAGCATGATCTTCAGCGCGCACCCGCAGTCGCACAGCCGGCTAGTGGGCTGCTACATGCTGTTTTACGCCGTCGGCAGCGGGCTGGGCGCCTTTGCCGGCACCCATATGTACGCCTGGGCGGGGTGGAGCGGCGTCTGCTGGCTGGGGGCGGGCGTCAGCCTGAGCGCGCTGCTGTTTTGGCGGCTGACGCTGCGCGGCATGCCGGATGCGGCGGGTAAGGGCTAGCGGGCCGGCGAATGCATCAGGTAATAATCTTCTTCGCCGTCGTTACCGGTAGAGATGATGCGCCAACCGTGTTTGCGGTAGAACGCCAGCGCATTTTCATTCTTCACCAGGCATTTCAGCGAGCCGGTGGCGGTGAAGGTGGCTTGCGCTGCCTGCAGTAGCGCACTGCCGACGCCGCGCGGCGGCTGATGGGGATCGACATACAGGTTATGAATGAAGTTATCTTCGCGGTAGACGGAGACGAATCCCAGCAGCGTGCCGCCGTCTTCCGCCACCCAAATCGCTTCGCCCAGCGTCGCGCCGTCGAAATCTTCCAACTGATAGTTTGAGGTATCGCGCCAGCCGAACGCCGCCTTGCGCGACGCCAGGTACAGCGTGCGCAGGAAGGGGCGATCGGTCTCTTGGTAGGGTCTTATCTGCATGGCATCTCCCGGTGGTTTGTGCTCACTATAGCGCATTGCACCGGGCGTGCACGGCCACAAACGGAAAATGCTAGGCGTCGCCCCAGGCGGGCAGGCGATTGAGCCCGTCGCTCAACTCCTGAGCCAGGTGGCGCACGGTGTCGGCATGCAGGGCGGCCAGCGGTGGATGAAAGTCGGGCGTCCGCAGCGCTTGCGGCGCGCTGGCAAGCTGCGCCGCATACTCGGCGAGAACGCGCCCGCCCTGGCGTTGCACCTCGATCAGCGCCTGGCGTTCGTGCACGGACAGCGCCGCGCCGCCGCCTGCCAGATAGGTGTTGAGCTTTTCGCTGGTCAGCAACAGGCTGCGCGTCTGGTTAAAGATCAGTTGGATGTGCCGGGTGAAGCTTTCATGGTTATCATCTGCCAACTGCCAGGTAGGCTCCAGCGTCACCCGGGCCACCACCGCTTCGCAGCCCTCGATCTTTTGCCAGATGCCGATGGCGTTTGTGTTCTCGCCGCCGAGGAAGCGCGCCAGTTCCCGCAGCACGTTGGCAACCTGCTGCCGCAGCGACTCCCCTTCGTATTCCGGCCACAGCGTGGCGTGAATGAAAGTGGCGAACCCTACCCCCAGCACGATGCCGATCAGGCGATCGCGGATCTCGGTCAGCTCGGTGACCGGGCCAAAGCTTTCCAGCAGCGCCAGGGAAAAGGTGAACAGGATCTGTACCCCTGCATAGCTTATCTTCTCGGAGCCGGCGGCGATCCAGGCGGAGAGGGCGATCACCGGCAGCGTCAGCAGCAGTAAGCCGACGAGGCTGTCGAGGTGAGGCATGATCCACACCACCGAGATCAGCGCCAGCAGACTGCCGATCGCCGCGCCGCCGAGACGCAGCCGCGCCCGCCGCTGTGTGGCGCCAAGGCTGGGCTGGGCCACGATCAGGCAGCTCAGCATGATGGTATGAATGCCGGGCCAATCGACGGCGGTATAAAACACGTAGGCGACCAGCACGGTCAGCAGCGTTTTCAACGAAAACTGGATGTAAACCGGGTTGGTCAGGGCATCGGGGGTAAAGAAGGGCACTTTTGGCGGTGGCGCGGCCTGCAGGGCGTCGGCGTAGTCGCTGCGGTTGGTGTAGACCTGCAGGAGGCCGGCCATTTCATTGAGCGGCGCCGGCACCTGCGGATCGTCGCTGCCAGCGATCGCGACGGAAAATCGCAGCGCGCTGTCGTGGCTGATCGCGGTTTGCAGCGCGCGGCAGGCGGCGTCTATCTCTTGCGCCAATTGACGCGCGGCCGCGCCGAAAGCCGGCGGCAGCTGATAGGCCAGAATATTCAGCTGCAACACCAGGGTGATCAGCGCCAGATAAGCGGGCTCGCTGGCGCGGCAGCGATCGCTGCGCATCACCGAAAAGCGCAGCAGCTTATGCAGCTCGGTGGCGTGCTGCGAGATGGCGCTCAGATCGCGCGTCTCGCCGCCATTGGCCAACATAGCGCGGGTTTCGTCCAACACCGCGTTCATCCGGCCCTTTAGCTGCTTCAGCGGTTCGGCCGGCAGCAGCAGGGTATTGACGATCAGGGTGAGCAGGATGGCGTAATTGATCGCCACCCATACCCACAGCACCAGCCGTATCACCACTTCCGCCTGCGGAGTGAGATCGACAAAGCTTTGCGTGTAGATCACCACCAGCGCCATCAGGAAGAACAGTACCCCAACCTTGGTCACCCGCATCAGGAACACGCTGAGGAAAAACAGCGCGCTGGAGAGCAGGATGCGCAGTATCGGGTAGTCGTAGGTGAACTTCAGTACCAGGATAGCGGCGCCGATGGCCAGCGTGGAGCTGACGAAAAACAGGATGCCGATCGTGCGGGTGATAACGATATTGGACTGCGTGATAAAGAAGACAGCGATCAGCGACAGCGCCAGCCACGGCACCTGCAGCGTCTGCGAGATCACGATGGCGATCGCGCTGGAGAGCAGAGCACGGATCATCAGGTTGATGCGGCTGTCCGAAGGGCGCAGCTCGTCGATCAACGGGGACAGCCAGCCGCGAGACATCGTTTTATTCTTCATGGCGCAGGTTCAGCTTGGCCACCGCCGAAGCGCCCACGCGGAACAGCGCCGGGTTGGGGGCCTCGACCGCGATCTTGACCGGGAAGCGCTGCGAAACGTGTACCCAGTTGATGTTGCGCGACACGTTGGGTAGCCCGCCCAGCACGGTGCCGCCGTCGTCGGGCTGCACGCCGTAGCTGATCGATTCCACCTTGCCGCTGAAGGTCTGGCCGGCGTCGCTCATTAAATACAGCGTGGCCGGCACGCCGGGATGCACGCCTTTCAGGTCGGTTTCGCGGAAGTTGGCGACCACGTACCAGTGGCGGGTGTCGATCAGCGTGAACACCGGTTTGGCGCTGGAGGCATATTGGCCGACGGTGGTTTTCAGGGAGGCGATGCGGCCGTCGAACGGCGCTCTCACCTCGGTGAACTCCAGGTTCAGTTTGGCGATGGCGATGTCGGCCTGCACTTCGGCGCGCTGTGCGACCAGGGCTTCGACGCCGCTGACGGCGGCTTCCGCCTGTTTCGCCTGCAGCAATGCGGCCTGCAATTCCGCCTGCGCCGAGCGCTGGGAGGTGCGGGCGGTTTCCACTTCTTCCGCCGAAACGTAGTTCTTGCCGAGCAGCTTTTGCCGGCGGTTAAGGGTGTCGGCCGCCTGCGCCACCAGCGCCTGTGAGCGTTTGACGATGGCGTTCATCGATTCGGCGTTGTACTGCTGTGCGTTGACCGAACGCTGCGTCAGCTTGATCTGTTCATTCAGCGTGATCAGGCGCGCTTCGCTGGCCGCCAGCGCGTCCTGGTAAGGGCGCGGATCGATGCGGAACAGCAGATCGCCTTGCCGCACTTCCTGGTTGTCGCGGATCGGCATCTCGACGATGCGACCGTTCACCTCCGGCACCACGTCGATGGTGTCGGCATAGGCGTAAGCATCGTCGGTACTGGGGGCGTTTTCCACCCGCCAGACGACGACGGCGGCCACGATGAATGTCAACGCCAGGATGGTAAGCACCAGCAGTCTGCGCCGGTTTGGGGGGTGTGGTTGGGTCATGGCGTCAGTCTCAGTGGGGGAAAACCAGTAACCAGATCAGCATGGCGATCAGCGCGGTCAGCGCCGGATACGTCAGCAGCTGCGGCGCCAGCCAGGCGCGTTTTTCCGGGGTGCGCAGCAGCAGGTGGATCGCCACCATACCCGCCACGCCGCCGCACAGGCAAAACAGCCAGTCGGGGAACGAAGCGCCGAACACCACTATCGACGGTGCCGGCGAGCACCCGGTGAGCAACAGCGCGGTCAGGCAGGTGATAAGCAGTTTTTTGTCGGGCATAGGGCATTCTCTGACGATTGGCTTGGGCGACGGGCCGAATGAAATGACTCTTTTTCAGTGAGTGAGGTCACTGTTTGTCTTCCCCACGCTTGCGTCAGGGTAAACTAGAATAAATACTCTACTCTAAACTAGAGGGATTAATCTAGTTTTTTGTGTCGCCCTGCCTTCGTAGCGGCAAATGGGTATAATGCGTTGATGACAGCGGGCAGAAACGAATATGCAAATCGACGAAAACATCACCGGGCGAGAGCCACAGCAGGAAAGAGGGCGGCAACGCGTACAAACCATTCTGGATTCGGCGGCGGCGATCGTGGCGCAGGACGGCCTGGCGGCGCTCAGCATGCAGCGGCTCGCCAAGCACGCCAAAACCTCCATCGGTTCGATGTATCACTTTTTTCCCGATCGCCACGCGGTGATCAAGGCGCTGGCAGATCGGCATACCGAGTCGATTGAGGCGCTGGTGCGCGACATGGCGTTGGCCAGTGACGATGAGTGGCGGCGCCTCTCCGCTGAAGCGGTGATCCAGCGGCTGTTTTCACCCTATGCGCAGTACCTGCGTGAGCATGCCGACTACCTGCCGGTGATGCGCGAAATGAACCTGCCGGATGAAAAGTCCAGCTTCCTGACGCTGATCGCTAGCGTGTTGCAGCTGCGCCGCCCCGAGACCGCCGAAGCGGAGATCCTGCAGCAAACCCGGCTGTTGCAAAGCCTGGTGGCCGGTACGCTGCACCATATCTTCAAGACGGCGCCGCAGAGCGTGGCGTTCACGCTGGCGGAGCTGCCCGGCGTGCTGAGCCTGTATCTGGCGGGAAAAGAGGGAAACATCGCTTAGGCGCGAGTCAATTTATTCGCTTGTTTGTCCGCGCCGCCGCTGGCATGATCCCCTGCAGGGATTAACGCAACGTTGATCACAACCTATTGATTTTCATGACTCGGGGTGCCCTTCTACGTGAAGGCTGAGAAATACCCGTATTACCTGATCTGGATAATGCCAGCGTAGGGAAGTCACGGCCGCCCAGCCGGCGCCGCCTTCTTGAACGCCGGTTGGGAGGAATATGATCGCTCGACCTGATGCACTACCCGGCGCGCGCGCCGCGGCCTGTCTGACCCAATTCCAACAGCGCCCTCCGCTGATCCACTGCCTGACTAACGAAGTGGTGCAATCGCTGACCGCCAACGTGTTGCTGGCGCTCGGCGCTTCCCCGGCGATGGTGGTGGAGCCGCAAGAGGCGGCGCAGTTCAGCGCGCTGGCCGACGGCCTGCTGATCAACGTCGGCACCCTCAACGCGCTGCGTGCCGAATCGATGCGGGCGGCGGTGGCCGCCGCCAATCGGGCCGGCAAGCCCTGGACGCTGGATCCGGTGGCGGTCGGTGCGCTCTCCTACCGCACCGCCTTCGCCAAACAGCTGCTGGACGAGAAACCGGCGGCGATACGCGGCAACGCTTCGGAAATCATGGCGCTCAGCGGGTTGCTGGCCAGCGGCCGCGGCGTGGACAGTGGCGACGATTCGCTGGCGGCATTGCCCGCCGCGCGTGAGCTGGCGCGGCGCAGCGGCGCGGTAGTCGCGGTCACCGGCGCGGTGGATTACGTCACCGACGGCCAGCGCGACTGGGCGATCGAAGGCGGTTCCCCGCTGATGACGCGGGTGGTGGGCACCGGCTGCGCGCTGTCGGCGGTGGCGGCGGCGTTTTGCGCCCTGCCGGGCGATCGCCTGGACAACGTGGCGACGGCTTGCCGGGTGATGTCCCACTGCGGCGGCCTCGCGGCCAGGCAGGCCGCCGGGCCGGGCAGCTTTACGCCGGCGTTCCTCGACGCGCTGTATCAACTGCGCGGGGAGGATCTGTGATGAAACGCATTAACGCGCTGACCATCGCCGGCACCGATCCCAGCGGCGGCGCCGGCATTCAGGCCGATTTGAAAGCTTTCTCGGCGCTCGGCGCCTACGGCACCTCGGTGATCACCGCGCTGGTGGCGCAGAATACCCGCGGCGTGCAGTCGGTGTATTACATCGATCCGGCGTTCGTCGCCGCGCAGCTGGACTCGGTATTCAGCGACGTGCGCATCGACAGCGTCAAGATCGGCATGCTGGCCAACGCTGACATCGTGCAGGCGGTGGCCGAACGGCTGCGCCATTACCGGCCGGAATTCGTGGTGCTGGACACCGTGATGCTGGCGAAAAGCGGCGATCCGTTGCTGGCGCCGGAGGCGGTAGCGTCTATTCGGCGCGAGCTGTTGCCGCTGGTGTCGATCATTACGCCGAACCTGCCAGAAGCGGCGGCGCTGCTGGCGTGCGCGCCGGCGGAAGATGAAGCGCAGATGCGTGAGCAGGGACGGGCGTTGCTGGCGATGGGCTGCCGAGCGGTGCTGATGAAGGGCGGCCACCTGAGCGAAAGTGAGAGCCCGGACTGGCTGTTTACCGCAGAAGGCGAGCAGCGCTTTACCGCGCCGCGCGTCGCCACCCGCCACACCCACGGCACCGGTTGCACGCTCTCGGCCGCGCTGGCGGCGCTGCGCCCGCGCCATGCTGACTGGGCGGCCACGGTGGCCGCCGCCAAGGACTACCTGCAACACGCGCTGCAACAGGCGGACACCCTGGAAGTGGGGCACGGCATCGGGCCGGTGCATCATTTTCACGCCTGGTGGTGAGTCAACTTTTTGCCGCAACCGTGGTCTGACTAGTTCAGGCCCGGTTTGACGGGCGAAACCTGATTTAACCTAGGGAGAAGGACTATGACGGGACACCAGGCGCTGCGTTGCGCCCTCTTCGGCGCACTGCTCAGCTTCAGCGCGGGCAGCTTTGCCCAGCAGATCGTCACCACGTCGGATTTAATTCAGCAGCCGGGGTATCAGGCCAGCTGGCAAAACATGGTGAAAGGCCAGGCGCGGATGCCGGGCTGGGCGCGCAAGGGCGTCGGCACCTCTACGCCGGCGCAGAACCTGAGCTGGAAGGGCAAAGAGTATCTGGTCGGCAACCTGTGCAAGCCGCACGACTGCGGCAACAACTTTTTGATCGTGGCGTTCAGCGCGGATAAATCTCAGGCCTGGGGCGTGCGGGTCGCGGTGGAAGATCGGCCGGAAGCCGTCGATCATCCGAAGAAATACGCCAAGTACCAGTGGCTAGGCAAGCCGAATGACGACATGAAAGCGCTGCTGAAGCAGCAGTTCGAGAACAATCCCGATTGGAAATGATCTGACCGGGGGCGCCTGTGATGACGCCCCCGGCGTTGATCAGCCGATGCCGGCCTGATGCAGATCGTGCAGGTTGAGCGCCCCCACCAACACGCCGTCCATATCGACCACCGGGGCCGCGCTGATGTGCTGTTCGTGCAGCGCTTCCAGCGCCTCGCCGGCGCGCCACTGCTCCGGCAGCCGATAGCCGGGGCGGGTGATCGCCGGGCTGAGCGGATCCTGCAGGCTGTTGCCCTTCACCAGCCAGCGGCGCAGGTCGCCGTCGGTAAATACGCCCACCACCCGCTGCTGCGCGTCGCAGACCGCCACCAACCCGAGCCCGGTGCGGCTCAGTTCCAGCATCGCTTCCATCACGTTGGCGCTTTCGCTCACGCGCGGCAGGCGATCGCCGGTGCGCATCAGGTGATGCACGCGGTTCAGCAGGCGCGCGCCCAGACTGCCGCCCGGGTGCGAGCGGGCGAAGTCTTCCGCGTTGAAACCGCGCTGGCGCATCAGCGCCATCGCCAGGGCATCGCCCATCATCAGGGTGTTGACCGCGCTGGAGGTGGGCGCCAGCCCCATTGGGCAGGCTTCTCGCTCGACGCCGATATCCAACACGCAGGCCGCGGCCTGCGCCAGCGGCGACTCTTTGCCGCCGGTAACGGCGATCACCGGAATACCGTTCTCCGCCAGCAGCGGCAGGATCAGGTCCAGCTCTTTGGCGCGGCCGGAGTAGGAGATGAACACCACCACGTCGTCGGCGCCGATCATGCCGAGATCGCCGTGCAGCGCCTCCGCCGGGTGCACGAAGAACGACGGCGTGCCGGTGCTGGCCAGCGACGCGGCGATCTTCTTGCCGATATGGCCGGACTTGCCGATGCCGGAAATCACCGCTTTGCCACGGCAGTTCAGCAGCAGTTCGCAGGCGCAGACAAAGTTGTCGTCCAGGCGCGCCAGCAGGCGCTGCGCTTCGGTCAGCTCGATCTCCAGCGTTTCGCGGGCGAAGGCGAGCAGGGCGTTGGCGTTACTCATCGGGGTCTCCTACCAGAAGGATATTGATGCCTTTCGCCTGCAGGGCGGCGAGGTAATCGGGGTTGATGTCTCGGTCGGTGATCAGCGTGTCGACGGCGCTGAGTTCGCACACCACGTTCGGGCTCTTGCGGCCGAATTTCGAGGAGTCGACCAACAGAATAATGCGGCCGGCGGCTTCGCACATCGCTTTGCTGACGTTGTGCACTTCGTTGAAAGTGGTGACGCCGGCGTTGAGATCGACGCCGTCCGCGCCGATAAACAGTTTGTCGAAGCTGAACTGCTGAAACGCCGATTCGGCCAGGCTGCCGTGGAACGAGGCCGATTTTTTGCGGTAGGTGCCGCCTGGCATCAGGATGGTCTGATCGTTGTCCAGCTCCACCAGCGCGTTGACGATGGTCAGGCTGTTGGTCATCACCGTGATGTTATTGAACTGCGCCAGGTGCGGCACCATCTGCAGCACCGTGCTGCCGGCGTCGAAGATCAGCGAGTCGCCGTCGGCGATCAACGCCACGGCGGCGCTGGCGATGTGGCGTTTTTTCTCGGTATTGATATGGGTTTTGCGGTCGATCGGCTGATCGCCGTCGTCGCGGCTGAGCACCACGCCGCCGTAGGTGCGGATCACCTCGCCTTCGTCTTCCAGCAGGGTGAGATCCTTGCGGATGGTGGTGCCGGTGGTGGAGAAATGCTCGGCCAGGGCGTCCACTGCCGTTTTGCCATGCCGCTGCAGATATTCAAGGATAGCGGCCTGCCGCTGCTTTGGTTTCATCGCGATTCCCGTTCACAAGAGGGGGGCATTTCCCCTCGCTGAATAATTCACTATGAAAGGTAATGCCTTTTAATGTGAAAATATCACGATTTGGGTTCAATCGCTAACGATAGTGCAGACTGGCATGCGCGATCCTCGGGGAAGATCACATCCGGGCGCAAATCCCGCTGATGCAAACCGTGTAATCGAGGCAGCGGGTGGGGCCGGGCGAAAACGGTCAGGCCGCGCAGCAACAGGCTGCCGCACACCCGCCGATCGGCATCGAAGGCCAGCGCCAGCACCACCCGCGGGCGGAAACGGCCGCCGGAACGGCCGACGCCGACGGCGCCCAGTTGGCACAGGCCGTCGAAGGCGCGGTTGAAGCGCTGCAGTTGCCACCAGCCGAAGGCGATTTGCAGCAGCCAGGCCAGCAGTGCGAAGGCGATCAGAGCTTGTGTCATGGGGTTCTCCTTAGGCCCCCTTCCGCGGAAGGGGGCGTCGGTGGCGTCAGAACATCACCTGGCCGCCGGTGATGTTGATCGACTGGCCGGTGCAGTAAGAGGCCTTCTCGCTGGCGTAGAACAGCAGGGTGTTCAGCACGTCCTGATAGTCGCAACCGCGTTTCAGCGGCACCTTGTCGATGTAGTACTGCTCCACTTGCTCCGGTGCGATGCCCAGTTTTTGCGCGTATTGCGGCAGCAGCGACTGGAACATCGGCGACTTCAGCAGGTTGCCGAGCATCAGCGAATGCACGGTGATGCCGTACTCCGCCAGATCGAGCGCCAGCGACTGCGTCAGCCCCACGCCGCCGAACTTGGCGGCGCTGTAGCCGGAGTTGTGCTTGCTGCCGACCTTGCCGGACTTGGAGTTGATCTGAATGATGCGCCCAGCGATGCCGTCGCGGATCATCAGGCGCGAGAACTCGCGGGCGCAGAGGAAATAGCCCACCAGGTTCACCTGCAGCGAGCGGTCGAAGTCGCCCAGCGGGAAGTCGGTGATCGGCGCCGCCTTGGCGATGCCGGCGCTGTACACCAGCAGGTTGGCCTGGCCGAATGCCCGGTCAACCGCCGCCGCCAGCGCGATCACGCTCTGTTCGTCGGTGGCGTCGGCCTGAAAACCGCAGGCGCTGCCTGCGCCAAACGCTTCGTTGATCTGCTGTGCCACTCGATTGGCATTGTCGGCGTTCAGATCGGCCACCGCCACCCGATAACCGGCCTGCGCCAGCCCGTGGGACAAAAAGGCGCCTAACGTTTGGCCGCCGCCAATCACTACAGCTACTTCAGACATGGTCTACTCCTTATGCGATAAATGACAGCGTGCTGCCCAACGGGATATCGGTCGGCGTCGGGCCGGATACGTGGATCGATCCGGGGAATTCGGCTTCGGCTTCGCCGTCGAAGCGCACGGTGATGTGGCCCAGTTCGCGCAGATTCTGCGTGGCGACGCTGCCGACGGCGGTGATGGCGTAGCGCTGCTGCGCCAGCTCCATCACGCCGCCGACCTGCAGCTCGCCGGCGGTCGCACCGTGGCGGTGGATGAAGCAGAACTCTTCGATATCCGCCGGCGCGCCTTCACGGAAAGTGATCAGCATGTTGTCCAGCAACGCGTCGCGGGCGCAGCCGCCGATCTGTGTGATGGTGGTATGAAAAATGGTGTGCATAAATGTCTCCCTGTGAATCAAATTATTGATAAATGAAGGCCGAGGCGGCCCAGGCGATCAACACCGTCGGCGCGCCGGTCAGGAAGCGGCCGACCAGCACCGAGGGCACGCCGACTCGCACGGTGTCCTGCTTGGCTTCCGCCAGCGACAGGCCGACCGGAATGAAGTCGCAGGCGGCCTGCGCGTTGATGGCGAACAGTGCGGGCAGCGCCAGCTGCGGCGGAATATGGCCGAGGCCGATCTGCACCCCGACCAGCACGCCGATCACCTGGGCGATGACCGCGCCGGGGCCGAGGAACGGCGACAGCAGCGGGAATGAGCAGATCAGCGCCAGCGTTACCAGGCCGATCGGGCTATTGGCCAGCGGCGTCAGGCCGTGAGCGATAAAGTCCCCGAGGCCGGAGGCCATGATGATGCCGATCAAGGCCGAGACGAACGCCATAAACGGCAGGATGGTCTTCAGCACGGTGTCGATGGTGTCGCGCCCGGCCTGGAAGAACACCGCCACCACCGATCCCATGCCCATGCCGACCTTCGCCAACAGCCCGTCGCTTTGCTCGGTGATTTTCTTGCTGGTGTCGTAGTCGCGCGCCTTGGGCGGCGCTGCAACGGCGGCGGCGGGTTGGCTATCTGCCGCTTCGATTCGGCTGATGTTGTGGTCACGCACGCCGGAGACATAGATGTCTTCGAGGATAAACTGCGCCAGCGGGCCGGACTGGCCGGTGGCGTGGATGTTGACTGTCGGAATGCGGCGTTTCGGGTACAGGCCGCAGCGCAGGGTGCCGCCGCAGTCTATCACCGCCACGCCGATCTCTTCCGCCGGCGGCTCGCCCTCTTTGAAGCCGTCGACGGCCGGCCAGCCGGTCAATTCGCTGAGGCGATCGACGATGGAAGGTCGGGTGCCGGCGGTGATGTACACCACTTTTTTACCGGGTTCGATCGGCAATTCCAGGGGGCCGCCCCAGCCGCTGGCGCCTTTTTCAATACGGATATAAGCACTCATGCTGCACTCCACGAATTAAAGTTGCACCTGGCGATCCAGACGGATGCCCATCTTGCGTTCAAACAGGCTGGTGGTCAGATCGGTGACCCAGCCGCGGAAGAAGTTGGTGAACAGCCCCACCAGGAAATAGCTCACCGCCAGCGGGCCGAGCGGCAGACCGAGGGTGGTCAGGCCGCTGGCGATGCCGAGATAAACGAACAGTTCGCCGGGGTTGATGTGCGGAAACAGGCCGTTCATCGAGTGGCAGCTGTAGGAGGCCGCCGCGTAGTAGCTCGGCTTGTATTTCTCCGGCATGAAGCGCCCCAGGCTGAGGGTCATCGGGTTGCAGAAGACAAAGGTGCCAATTAGCGGCAGCAGCAGATAACGCGAAACGGGGTTGCCCGCGCAGCGCTGCGCCAATCGTTCGATACGTTCCTGGCCAACAAATTTGATCAGCGCGTTCATGATAACCAACAGGCTGATCAACAAAGGTAAAATGCCGGTCACCATGCCGACAAACACTTCACCGCCTTTCTGAAACAGGCCGATAAACCACTCGGCGCCGTGGGTGATTAGCTCAATCATTATGTTCTCCTGTAATGGACTGATATGGCCTGGAGCGAACGGCGGCTCTGTCGCCATGGGCCTTACAGTAGTCACTTTGGTGGGCTATTTGTTTTAAATAGATCACAATTTGAAAGATAAATATTTTATTTTGAAAGTTTAAGGTGAAAGAAAGAGAAGGTTGACGGCGTCGGGTTTAGGGGTACGGGCACAAAAAAGCCCGGCGAACCGGGCTTTGGGTAGGGTGATATACGGAAATCGCCGTTGTTAGCTTGTTTCTGTTACTGTTCGAGAATCTTTTGTATTGTCTGTACGGAAGCACCGTTTCTTTCGGCCGTTTGGGCCAGCTCTTGCTTTTGTTTGTCTTTTTCAGCGATTGCCATATCTTTGGCGGCGGCTATCGCGGCCAGGAAAATTTCTTTTTCCGTAGCGGTGAGCGGGCCTTGTAGCCTGGCTTCGCAGACGCGATACAACGTATCACGGATAAAATTTACCGTGGTGGTGCGCCGAGCCAGATCGACTACGGCGGTGCTGAACCCTGCATCTCCACTGACTTTTTGAATTTGTTCCGTGCTCATTTCAGCTTTCAGCGCGGCAATAACGGACTGCGCGACATCAGGTGGGGGAGCCACGCAGTACTTGATATTTGAGTCTGCGGGAATATAAATGGCGCTGCTTCTTGTTGAGTCATAGTCAAACCAATACGTTTCTCCCGGTTTCAACTCATGCTTAGAGGCCGGAGATTTAAATAGCGAGCAAGACGATAGCGAAAGGATGAGCAGGGAGATGATGACAATATTGACTTTCATGATAGCACCACCATAAAAGTGTGGATTAATTAGCGTAAAATTTAGTCAAAAGTCCATAAATAACAATGAACTATAATAATTATTAATGCGCTAACTTTTTGTGTTTTTGGAAAAGGTGGGAAATTTGAAATTTGATAAGGTTAACTTTCAATCTTTAATGATTTATGTCGTTCTCTTTCGCATATTTGGAATAAAAAAAGCCCAAGGATAGTAAATAAAAACTAATTCTTATTTTTGCTTATAAAATACATTCGGTTGCATTATTTCCTTGTCAAGACCTCCCTCGATGCACAAAAAAGCCCGGCGAGCCGGGCTTTGGGACAGGCGGTCTGTCACATCAGGCGATGGTGACCTTCTTGTCCAGGTAGGCGTCTTGCACGGCGTTGATCAGCGCCACGCCGTCTTTCATCGATTTCTTGAAGGCTTTACGCCCCAGGATCAGGCCCATGCCGCCGGCGCGTTTGTTGATCACCGCGGTGCGCACCGATTCCTGCAGGTCGTTCTCACCGGCGGCGCCACCGGAGTTGATCAGCCCGGCGCGGCCCATGTAGCAGTTGGCCAGCTGGTAGCGCACCAGATCGATAGGGTGATCGGTGGTGAGTTTGTTGTAGACGCGATCGTCGGTATAGCCGAATTTCACCGCGCGGTAGCCGCCGTTGTTTTCCGCCATTTTCTGTTTGACGATGTCGGCGCCGATGGTGGCGGCGATGTGGTTAGCCTGGCCGGTCAGATCGGCGCTGGAGTGGTAGTCCACGCCGTCCTTGGTGAACGCCGGGTTACGCAGATAGGCCCACAACACGGTGACCATGCCCAGCTCATGCGCGCGCTCGAAGGCGATCGAGATCTCTTCGATCTGGCGGCGCGACTGCTCGGAGCCGAAGTAAATGGTGGCGCCGACCGCCACCGCGCCCATGTTGAACGCCTGCTCGACGCTGGCGTACAGGGTCTGGTCGTACTGGGTCGGGTAGCTCAGCGTTTCGTTGTGGTTGAGTTTGACCAGGAACGGGATCTTGTGCGCGTAGCGGCGCGATACCGACGCCAGCACGCCGTAGGTGGAGGCGACGCAGTTACAGCCGGCTTCAATCGCCAGCTCGACGATGTTCTTCGGATCGAAATACAGCGGGTTGGCGGCGAACGAGGCGGCGGCGGAGTGCTCTATGCCCTGATCGACCGGCAGGATAGACAGGTAGCCGGTGCCGGCCAGGCGGCCGTGGTTGAACAGGGTTTGCATCGAACGTAGCACGCTGTTGGGGCGGTTGTTATCGATCATTACGCGGTCGACGAAGTCGTCGCCCGGCAGGTAGAGATTCTCGGCGGGGATAGTGGTACAGCGGTGTTGCAGCAGATCTTCCGCTTCCTTTCCTAGCAACTGCACAATATCAGTCATGATTCACTCCCGATTAAGCTTCTTCATACACCGGCAATGCAAGGGTTTTTGACCACCGGCGCAGTAAAAAAGCGGTGATTGAAGCTGTAAAGCGATGCTACCGAACTTGATCCGGCAAGGACAAACAATAGATGCGATTGAGAGGAAATGCCATTGGCGTGGCCAAATACGCGGGGGCGATCGCCCCCGGCGCGCTAAGCGATTGATTATTCGATCTCGAACCACTCGGTGTTCTGCAGGGCGATCGGGGTGATGGAGTAGATCATCTCCTGCAGGTGATCGTGGATGGCGCGCTCCGCCGCCTCGGCATCGCGCGCTTTCAGCGCCTCGTAGATGCGGTAGTGCTGCTTGATCAGGCTCTCCGGCGGCGAGACTTCGCTCAGGCTGAGGAAACGCACTCGATCCATGGTGGCCTTGATGGTTTCGATGGTCTCCCACGCCAGCGGGCAGTCGGCAAACTGGGTCAGCAGTTGGTGGAATTCGTCGTCCAGCGCCAAAAACTCGCGCGTTTGCCCGTTCTGCGCCGCCAGCGCCTGGCGGTGCAGATTATGCTCCAGCGTCATCAGCTGCGCCGGGGTGGCGCGCTCGGCCGCGCGGCGCACGATGGCGCATTCCACCGCCTGACGGATAAAGCGCCCGTCGGCCACGCGCTTGGCGGAAATCTTCATCACGAAGGTGCCGCGCTGCGGCAGGATCTGCACCAGGCCGGCCTCCGCCAGCTTGATGAAGGCTTCGCGCACCGGCTGGCGCGAAACGCAAAAGCGGGTGGAAATCTCTTTCTCGGACAACAGGGTGCCGGGGGGGATGGTGCAGTCGACGATATCCTTGCGCAGGAAGCGATAGATCTGCTGGTTGACCGGGACGTTGTTGGTGAGACTGTACGTTTCAGACATGGCGACAATCAGGCATCTGGCTGGAATTCGAATGCCACCATACTAGCAGATTATTGGTTAAGGGCGGGGGGATAAATCCGCCCGCCGAGCAGGGTAACTCAGTGATGCCAATCCTGATATTCCTGCTTGCGCCGCGCTGGCGCAGTTTCCGGCATCAGGCTCAGGCCGATGGCCGACACCACGCCCAGCACCATCATGTACCCCGCCAGCCCGTAGTAGTGGCCGCCGGTCACCTGCAGGATCTTCACCGCCAACAGCCCGAGAATGCCGCTGCCGATCAGCGAGCCGATCTGCCAGATCAGCGCGATGCCGCTGCAGCGCACGCGGGTGGGGAACAGCTCCGGGAAGTAGGAGGCCTGCGGCGCGTAGCACATGCTGTGGCCGAAGGTCAGCACCACGATCATGGCGATCTGCGTCACCCAGAAACTATCGAGGTTGATCGCCATAAAGAACGGCACGATGCACACCACCTGCAGCAGCGCGCCGGCGATGTACACCGGTTTGCGCCCCAGCCGATCGGAGAGGCGGCCCATCAGCGGAATGGCGAAAATCTCCAGCAGCACCGCCACGATCATCGCCTCCAGCAGAATGGTTTCGTTGAGGTGGTTGGCCTTGCCGTAGGCCAATACGATCACCGTGAACATGGCGAAGGCGCAGGCTTCGATCAGCTTGGCACATACCCCTTTGCCGATAAGGCCGGGATAGCGGCGGGCCACTTCCACCACCGGCCGGCTCTCCACCGCTTTGGTGGCGCGGATCTGGGTAAACACCGGCGATTCGTCGATCCTCAGGCGAATAAACAGCCCGACCAGCACCAGCAGCAGGCTGAGCAGGAACGGAATGCGCCAGCCCCAGTCCAGCATCTGCGCCGGTGACAGCACGGCGGTCAGCAGCGCGAACAGCCCGGACGGCAGCAGGAAACCGGCGGGCGCGCCGATCTGCACCCAACTGGCGTAGAAGCCACGCTGGGGCGGCGGCGCATATTCGGCGGTCATCAGCACCGCGCCTGCCTGTTCGCCGCCGACGCCGAAGCCCTGCAGCACGCGGATAAAGATCAGCGCGAGCGGCGCCCAGATGCCGATCTGCTCATAGGTGGGCAGCAGGCCGATGCAGAAGGTGCCGAGGCCGACGATCAGGATGGTGATCACCAGCGCCTTCTTGCGGCCGACCTTATCGCCGATGTGGCCGAACACGATGCCGCCCAGCGGGCGCGCCAGGAAACCGACCGCGTAGGTGGCGAAGGCCGCCAGCGTGCTGATCAGCGGATCGGCGCTGGGGAAAAACAGCTGGCCGAAGAACAGCACCGCGGCGGTGCCGTAAGCGAAGAAATCATAATATTCGGCGGCGGTGCCGATGGCGGAAGCGCTGGCGACGCGCCGCAGCAGCGGTTGATTGCCGGTATTGACGGCGTTATGCGTGGTGACGGTCATCGGAAACCTCCCGGTCGGTAAGCGGCAGAGCGGCGACGGCGGCTTTGGCCCCCAGGCTCAGCAGTTGATGATAAGCGTGGCTGACGGCGCGGACGAAGTCAGGCGAATCGGGCAGATCGTGGCCGAAGACGCTGTCGAGTTGCAGCAGCGCCAGGACGCGGGGCCGGCCTTCCTCGCTGCCGGCGACCAACGCGGCGAGGCGCTCGCGCAGCGGATCGCTGATATCGATCGGCCCGCCTTGTTCATCGCGGCCGCCGACGTAGCGCATCCAGCCGGCGACGCCCAGCGCCAGGCAGTCGAAGCGGCTGCCACGCGCCAGATGCCAGCGGATCGCGTCCAACAGCCGCTGCGGCAGCTTCTGCGTGCCGTCCATGGCGATCTGCGCGGTGCGGTGTTTCAGCGCGCGGTTGCGGTAACGCTGCAGCAGCGAGTCGGCATACTGCGCCAAATCGACGTTCGGCACCTGCAGGGTCGGCGCCTGTTCCGCCAGCATCAGGTGACGGGCGGCGCGGACAAAATCCGCATCCTGCATACAGTCGCCGACGTGCTGATAACCGGCCAGGTAGCCGAGGTAGGCGAGGAAGGAATGGCTGCCGTTCAGCATGCGCAGCTTCATCTCCTCGTACGGCAGCACGTCGCTCACCAGTTCGGCGCCGGCCTTTTCCCAGGCCGGGCGCCCCTGAGGAAATCGGTCCTCAATGACCCACTGGCTGAACGGCTCGCAGGCCACGCCGACGTCATCCTCGACGCCGCCCAGCCAGGTGCGCAACTGCCGGCGGGCCTCCGGCGTTACCGCCGGCACGATGCGATCCACCATGGTGGAAGGGAAGGCGACCTCTTGACGCACCCAGTCGGCCAACGCCGGATCCTGCCGCTGCGCCAGTTCGACCAGCACCTGGCGCGTGACCCGGCCGTTAGCCGGCATGTTATCGCAGGACATCACGGCGAACGGCGGCAGCCCGCGTTCACGGCGCAGGCGCAGCGCCGCCAGCAGCAGCCCCGGCGCCGACTGCGGCTGTGCCGGGTGGGCGATATCGTGCGCGATCGCCGGGTGTTCCTCCATCAGCCGACCGCTGGCGGGGTGGTAGCAATAGCCCTTTTCGCTGATGGTCAGCGAGACGATGGCGATCTCAGGCTGTGTCAGGGCCGCCAGCACCGCCGCCAGCCCGTCGGTTTGCAAGTGCAGCGCCTGGCGAACCACGCCGATGACCCGGCCCCGCCAGCCGTCGTCGTCCATCTCCGCCACCGAGAACAGCAGGTCCTGTTGCCGTAGGTCGGCGATCTTTTGCTGGCCGTGCTGCATGCTGATTTCGCAGTAGCCCCAGTCACTGCCGTGCTCGCTGGCCAGCCTGTCGGCGTACATCGCCTGGTGCGCGCGGTGAAACGCGCCGAAGCCGATATGCGCCATGCGCGGTTTCACGCGCTCACGTGCGTAGCCGGGCCAGATAACGGCGGCCGGCAGCGCGCTGTGGTCGGAAAGTCTCATGTTCAATGTCCCTGGAGAGGTAAGCAAAGGGGCGAAGCCGCCCCGTCTGGCGTTAGGGTTTTAAGATTTGCACGCCCGCCGTTGCGCGCGGCGCCTTGATCACCAGCAGCACCAGCAGCGCGCCCAGCGCGGCGACGCCGCCCGCCAGCATAAAGGCGCTGTCGAATTTGCCGGTGTTCTGCACGATGTAGCCGGTGACGATCGGCCCGATGATGCCGGAGACGCTGCCGATCAAATGAATGAACCCGCTGGCGCCGCCGACCCGGGATTTATGCACCACGTCCTGGATAATCGCCCAGTAGAGAGCGCCGGTAATGTAGAGGAAGAAGATCGACACCGACATCAGCATCACCGCCGGCACCACGCTGCTGACGGTGCCCGCCAACGCCACGCACACCGCTGCCGCCAGCAGGCTGGTGACCAGCACGATCTTGCGCGACAGCAGCAATTTGCCGGTGATGTTGAAGATCTTGTCGGAAATATAGCCCCCGAGCGCCAGCCCGACGAAGCCGACGATCCACGGGATCATCGTGGTCAGGCTCATCTCTTTGATGTTCAGGTTGTGCGCCTGCACCAGATACGAGGGGAACCAGCTCAGGAAGAAGAACAGAATGTAGTTGTAGCAGAAGAAGGCGAAGGCGGTGACCAGAATGATCGGCTGCTTCAGGTAGTAACCCAGCCCGTGAGCGGCGTCGCTCAGCGCGCTTTCCTCGCCGAGATTTTCCTGTTTCAACTGTGCGATCAGCGCCCGTTCTTCGTTGCTGACGCGTTGGCTTTTCGCCGGGTTATCCGCCACCACGAAGAACCACACCAGCATCCAGACGATGCCGATGGCGCAGATGATCATAAACGCCGGCCGCCAGCCGAACGCCAGCGCCAGATAGCCGACGATCGGCCCGGCCACCGCGCCGCCCAACGGTGAACCGGCGCTGAGCAGGCCCATAGCGGTCGCCGCCTGTTTCTTCGGGAACCAGCCGTTGATCATCTTGTTGGCCGAGGCGCAGATCGGCCCTTCGGCCATGCCGAACAGGACGCGCAGGATCAGCATTGAGTAAAAGCCGGTGGCGATCGCCGTCATGCCGCAGAAGATGGACCACAGGCCGACCGCCACGCCCAGCACCAGCGTCGGGCCGAAGCGGTCGACCGCCAGCCCGCCGACGAAGTTGAAGATGGCGTAGCCTAAGAAGAAGCTGCCGAAGATCAGGCCGAACTGTTCGGCGTTCAGCATCAGATCCTGTTCGATCATCGGCACGGTGATCGACAGCGCCACGCGATCGAGGTAGTTGATCATGTAGACCATGAACAGCAGGAACACGATGGTCCAACGCAGGTTTTTAAACATAAAGCACTCCACTGGGTGTCGTTTTAATCGTGATGCTTCGTTGTTTGCACGGGCGGCGGGTGCCGCCCCATGCCCCGATGCTGCCGTGACGTTACTCGAACTGCAGCAGTACCTTGCAGCAGGTGCGCTGATCCCGCTCGAACATCTGCATTGCCCGTTCGACGTCGCCGGCGGGCACGCAGTGGGTGAGTAGCCGCTGCGGGTCTAGCTTGCCGTCCGCCATCCAGGCGATCACCTGTGGGAAGCGCGCGCTGTTCAGGCGCGAGGAGAAGATCGACAGCTCCTTGCTGGTGATGCTCTGCTGGGTCAGGGTGCAAGCGTCGCCGGAAAAGCCCATGATGCCGATGCGCGCCGCCGGCGAAGCCAGCGCGATCGCCTCCGGCAAAATGGCGGGGTGGCAGGCGGCATCGACGATCAGCGTCGGCTGAACGCCGCGCTGCTGCAGCGCCTGCGGCAATGCGGCCTCGGCGTTGTTGAATACTTCGTCGGCACCGTTGGCGCGTGCCATGTCCAGCCGTTCGGCGATGCGATCGACGACCCACACCTGCTTGACGCCGTACACGCCTTTCAGCGTCTGGATCACCGTGAGCCCCATCGGCCCGGCGCCGTAGATCAGCGCGATGTCGTCGGGGCGTGGTTGCAGATGGGCGGTAATGTTGGCGGCGATAGTGAAGGGTTCGATCATCGCGGCGTGGCGATCGCTGATGGCGGCCGGAACCGGATAGGCGTTGCGTGCCGGCACGCAGGCGTAGTCGCTGAAGCCGCCGTCGCGGTGCACGCCGATCACCTGCAGCGAGGTGCAGACGTTGGGGCGGCCGACCGAACAGGGATAGCAGTGGCCGCAGCTCACCACCGGGTCTACCGAGACGCGTTCGCCGAGGCGCGCCGGATCGACGCCTTCGCCCAGCGCATCGATCAGGCCGAAGAACTCGTGGCCGATCACCCGCGGGTAGCGGGCGAACGGGTTATGGCCGTGATAGATATGGACGTCGGAGCCGCAGATGCCGGCGAATTTCACCTTGACCCGCACCTCGCCGGCCGCCGGCTGTGGCAGCGCACGCGTCTGCAGCGCCAGGCGCCCAGGCTGTTCGATCACGACGCTGCGCATGGTGTTTACCAGTTCCATAAGGTGCCATCCTCCAGACGCGCGACCGGCAGGTAGGCCGGTTCATAGGGGTAACGGGCCGCCAGCTTCTCATCGAACTCGATGCCGATGCCCGGCTTGTCGCCCGGATGCATATAGCCGTCGTCGAACGTCCAGCTGTGCGGGAACACCTCGAGCATTTGCTCGGAATAGCCCATGTATTCCTGCACGCCGAAGTTTGGCACCCACAGATCGAAGTGCAGCGCCGCCGCCATGCAGATCGGCGACAGATCGGAAGGGCCGTGAGAACCGGTGCGCACCTGATACAGCGAGGCGAAGTCGGCGATGCGCCGCATGCCGGTAATGCCGCCCGCGTGCGTCAGGGTGGTGCGGATGTAGTCGATCAGCTGTTCTTCGATCAGCTGTTTGCAGTCCCAGATGCTGTTGAACACCTCGCCGACGGCGATCGGCGTGACGGTATGCTGGCGGATCAGGCGGAAACAGGCCTGATTTTCCGCCGGCGTCGGATCCTCCATCCAGAACAGGCGATACGGCTCGGCGCTTTTACCAAAGCGCGCCGCTTCAATTGGCGTCAGGCGGTGGTGCATGTCGTGCAGCAGGTGCTCGTTGAAGCCGAACCTGTTGCGCACCGCGTCGAACAGTTTGGGGGTGAAATCGAGGTATTTTTCCGTCGACCACAGCTGCTCTTCCGGCCAGTCACCCTTGGTGGCCGGCTCATAGGCCTGGCCTTTGCCCTTGGCCATGCCGTAGGTGGTTTTCATGCCGGGCACGCCGCATTGCACGCGGATCGCCTTGAAGCCTTGTTCTTTATGTTTGGCGTAGTCGTCGAGCACCTCGTCGATCGAGTGGCCGGTGGTATGGCAATACACCATCACTCCCGAACGTGAGGCGCCGCCCAACAGCTGATACAGCGGCATGTTGGCGGCCTTGGCCTTGATGTCCCACAGCGCCATGTCGACGGCGGAAATGGCGGACATGGTCACCGGGCCGCGCCGCCAGTAAGCGCCTTTGTAGAAGAATTGCCAGAGGTCTTCGATCCGCTGCGCGTCGCGGCCGATCAACTGCGGGCAGAGGTGATCTTTCAGGTAAGAGGCCACCGGCAATTCGCGCCCGTTCAGCGTGGCGTCACCGAGGCCGATGATGCCGTCATCGGTGGTGATTTTCAGCGTGACAAAGTTGCGCCCCGGGCAGGTGACGAACACCTCGGCGTTGACGATTTTCATAACCTTCACATCCTGTAGCTGCGGAGAGATAGCGCGAAAATACGTCATGAACTAACTACCATACAAGTATGAATTGATGAATTTGCCGGAGAGGATCACATTTGATCGCGAGTGGAAGCGGATGAACGGAGGGGAAGAAGTGGGGCGCAGCGGCTGCGCCCGACAAGGTCAGCCCAGCAGGGCGCAGTTAGGCGGCAGGCGGCATTCGATGGCCTGCGGCAACACTTCGATGCGGAAATGGCGGCCTTTGAGCGGTTCGCCGTCGAGGTTGAAGGTCATCTCATGCGGCGCGTCGATCTCGAGCCACGGCAGCGCCGCGCTGAGGATGCTGTTGCTCTCTTCGTCGTTGAACAGGGCGGCGACCAGCGCCGGCAGCAGTTCATCGGCGATCAGCAGGCGCAGCTGCAGCAGGCCGTCGTTGATCAGCGCGCTGGGGCACAGTTCCTGGCCGCCGCCGGCCTGCTTGCCGTTGCCGATGCCGATCACCAATGCTTCGCCGGCCCAGCGGAAGTCCGGCCCGCGGATTTCACAGCGGTCGGCCTGCAGCGTATCCATGCGCAGCAAGCCGTGCACGAAGTAGGACACGCCGCCCAAGGCCGCCTTCAACTTCTCCGGTGTCTCGGTGGTGATGCGGGTGCCGAAGCCGCCGGTGGCCATGTTGATGAAGTAGCGCTCGCCGTTGACCTTCGCCAGATCGATCGGCACCGAGCGGCCCTTGATCGCCAGCTGCAGCGCCAGTTCGGGGGATGGGGGGATATTGCACGCCATGGCGAAGTCGTTGGCGGTGCCGAGCGGCAGAATGCCCAGCGCCGGCCGGTTATGCGCCGGCAGCTGCACCAGCGCGGCGGCCACTTCGTTGATGGTGCCGTCACCGCCGCCGGCGACGACGGTGCCGACGCCGAGTTGTGCAGCTTCCGCGACGTAGCGCGCGGCGTCGCCGTGCTCCCAGGTTACGCGCACGTACAGCGTGATTTGCTCTTCGCGCAGCCGTGTGACCGCCTGACGCAGTTCTTCGTTGCCGGCGCCCTTGCCGTTGAGAATAAGCAGGGCGGCTGCATGTGAGTGTTGAGGCATTACCGATCTCCTCCGGCGGAAAACCAAGAATGCCTCAAGATAAACCAGCCTACGCCGCCAAGCCATCAGAATATTCAGCTAATTCCGGTTATTTCCTATTGTGCCGTGAATATGAAGACGATGCGAATTTATCTGAATTTAACCTGACAATAAGCGGAATTTTAATGGCGGCAGGATTAATCGCTATAGCGTTATTTATATATCGATGTGGCGTTATTATTTTTATTAAAATGGATAACGGGAAAACGTAATGAAAAATAGGCGCACCGGCGGCAATGGCGGACCCATAAAGAAAAAGCCAGCCCAAGGGAGATTGGGCCGGCTAAGGAGGTGGTTCCTAGTATTGCTATGCAAATATTTTCGTTGTTCGTTTTAAGCAGCGTGATAGTAACCAAGCTGCGGGCACATTGATGTGATCCAATTCTAATATTTGCTAAAAATCGCCGCCGAATGGCGACGATTGATTGTTAGGCTCCGGCGCTATTTTCTTCCGCCAAATTGCGGATCAGCAATGCATAATTGAGATCAATATCCTGCGGGATCGGCAAATAAACGATATGGCCGTTGCCCGGCGCGACCTCAATCGGCTCGCCTTTCTTATTTTGCATGCTTTCGAGGGTGAACAGCACGTTGCCGCCTGGCGTCATCATCTCGACGCTGTCGCCGAGTGAGAATTTATTCTTCACGTCGACTTCCGCCCAGCCTTCGCGGCGCACGCCGGTGAACTCGCCGACGAACTGCTGGCGCTCGGAGAGCGAAGAGCCGTATTCGTAATTCTGCTGAGCTTCGTGCACGTGGCGGCGCAGGAAGCCTTCGGTATAGCCGCGGTGCGCCAGGCCTTCCAGCGTGGTGAGCAGGGTCGGATCGAACGGTTTGCCGGCAACGGCGTCGTCGATGGCGCGGCGGTAGACCTGGGCGGTGCGGGCGCAGTAGTAGAAGGACTTGGTGCGCCCTTCGATCTTCAGCGAATGCACGCCGAGCTGCGTCAGACGCTCCACGTGCTGGATGGCGCGCAGATCCTTGGAGTTCATGATATAGGTGCCGTGTTCGTCTTCGAAGGCGCTCATATATTCACCTGGCTTTTGCGCTTCAGACAGCATGAACACCTTGTCGGTCGGCGCGCCGATGCCCAGCGTCGGCTCGACGGTCTGCACCGGGATCGGTTCGTGCAGGTGCACGATATTGCCGGTGTCGTCCTCTTTGCCTTCCTCCGCCTTGTACTGCCAGCGGCAGGCATTGGTGCAGGTACCCTGATTGGGATCGCGTTTGTTGATGTAGCCGGACAGCAGGCAGCGGCCGGAGTAGGCCATGCACAGCGCGCCGTGGACGAAGATCTCCAGCTCCATGTCCGGCACTTCGGCGCGGATCTCGGCAATCTCTTCCAGCGACAGTTCGCGCGACAGGATCACGCGGGTCAGGCCCATTTGCTTCCAGAACTTCACCGTCGCCCAGTTAACGGCATTGGCCTGCACCGACAGGTGGATGTCCATCTGCGGGAAGGCTTCGCGCACCATCATGATAAGGCCAGGATCGGACATGATCAGCGCATCCGGGCCCATATCGATAACCGGCTTCAGATCGCGCAAGAAGGTTTTCAGCTTGGCGTTGTGCGGGGCGATGTTCACCACCACGTAGAATTTTTTGCCCAGCGCATGCGCTTCGTTGATGCCCTGCGCCAGATTCTCGTGGTTGAACTCGTTGTTGCGTACCCGCAGGCTGTAGCGCGGCTGGCCGGCGTAAACCGCATCGGCGCCGTAGGCAAAGGCGTAACGCATGTTTTTCAGCGTTCCGGCCGGGGAGAGAAGTTCCGGTGTAAACATAGTGTGTCTCGGTCTGATTTCAGGTCAGCACCACGCCACCTGATGGCGCAGTAAAAGCGGGGGATTGTAGCCGCAGCGCGGCAAGAAATCAGCAGTTAACCGGATTTATTCAAGGGAGATTGATCCCGGTCAAACGGAAAACGCGCGGTGGCGGCCACCGCGCGGGCGAAACGGGGGATCAGGCGCTCAAATCGCGGATATCGGTGGTCGGGCCGTTTTTCGTCACCGACTGGATACCGTTTTTGGCCGCGCTTTCGGAGCTGTACATTTCGCTGACGCCGATCACCTGATGGTTCTTGGCCTTCAGCACAAAGTAGGGCTGGTTGCTGGTGCTGTGCTTCAGTTCAAACTGCGCTTCATGCGGCGAATTGGTCTGTACCGAGGCGATGCCGTTCTCCGCCGACGCTTTGCTGGCGTACATCTCGCTGGCCAGAATGATCTCGCCGTTACTGGCTTTCAGGTTGAAGTGGTACTGTCCGTTCTTTGCTTTTTTCAGCTCGTAATGACCGATTGCCATGGTTCTTCTCCTGTAGGTTCCGATTCGTGATGTAAGTGTAGCCAATCGCTTGAAAATCGGTGGCTAAACCTCACAGCAGCTTAGTCGAAAAAATGCGCAGTTTTTTTGCGCCGGCGCGGAGTTTTCATTCGGTGAGCCCGGCGCCGCACGGGAAGCTAAGGAAAGGCGCGGTGATTGCGCAGTGCGCCGCATAATGACAATTACGTGGTTTCATCGAGCAGCATTGCGCGTTACCGTTTGCCCGCTACGTAAAGGTGAGTGAAAAGTGAGCGATAGATCTTGGCATCGACGCGCTGCAGGCATATGCTTTGGCCTATGCCTGCTGTGGAGTGTCGAGATGGAAAGAATCGCCAAGCTGTTTAAAAACGGTAGAAATCAGGCGGTGAGGTTACCGGTGGAATTTGAATTTGATACGGATCGTGTGTATATCCGTCGCGATCGGGAGGGAAACGTGATTTTATCCAAATATCCGGCAAAACCGGACAGCTGGGCACCGCTGCTGAGCATTATCGCCCAAACGCCGGTGCCGCAAGAGTTTCTTGGCGCGGAAGATCGTCAGCAAGGGGTTGCAGACCGCGATCCATTCTCAGAGGAAGAGTAGGCGATGTACATGTTTGATACCAACACCGTCAGCCACTTGTTTCGGCAGCATCCGCAGGTGCTTAACGTCATGCAAAAGCTCCCGCCTTCTGCCGTATGTATTTCCAGCGTCACGGAGGCGGAACTGCTTTACGGTGTGGCCAAACGGCGGAACAAGGCGTTGCAAAGCATGGTCGAGGCCTTTCTTGCTGCGGTGACGGTCTATGCATGGGATCGCGAGGCCGCCCGCTGCTACGGTGAAATGCGGGCAAACATGGAGAGAAAGGGCAAAATCATGGGCGCGATGGATCAACTGATCGCCGCTCACGCGCAGAGCCGTGGCGCGACGCTGGTGACCAACGATCGCGCATTCGCCATGGTGCCCGGGTTGGCGGTTGAAGACTGGACGCGCTGATTTCCCTCTAAACCCCATTCATTAGCCGGCAGGGCTCGGCTTCCCAGCGGTAGCCCACACCGTATACCGAGCGAATAAAGGATTTTTCCCCGTCGATCAGTTCCAGCTTGCGGCGCAGGTTTTTGATGTGGCTGTCGATGGTGCGGTCGGTGACCACCCGGTAGTCGTCGTACAGGTTGTTCAGCAGCTGCTCGCGAGAAAACACGTTGCCTGGCTGGCTGGCCAGCGTTTTCAGCAGGCGGAACTCCGCCGGCGTCAGATCCAGCAACTGCCCCTGATAGCTGGCCTGGAAGCGCGGTTCATCGATGTGCAGCAGATCATCTTCCCGCGCGTTCTCCTGCGGCCGATAGCTGCGGCGCAGGATGGTTTTCACTCGCGCCACCACTTCACGCGGGCTGTAGGGTTTGCAGATGTAATCGTCGGCGCCGATCTCCAATCCCAACAGGCGGTCAATCTCTTCGATTTTCGCCGTCACCATCACGATGGGCACGTCGCTGAAGCGGCGCAGCTCGCGGCACACCGTCAGGCCGTCGGCCCCTGGCAACATCAGGTCGAGTAAGATCAGCGCCGGCGGATGCTGGTGCACGGTCGGCACCACTTCATTACCGTTGGTCAGCCAGCGGGTGGCGTAGCCCGCCGCCTGCAGATAATCCACCAGCAGCTGGCCCAGCTTGGGCTCATCTTCAACAATCATGATCTGCACGGGTTGATTCTGAATGTCCATCAGGGCGCCTTATTTTTTATCGGGGTAGCAAATTCTACTGTAATGCGCACGCCGCCTAAAGGCGAATGCTCGGCGCGGATTTTCCCGTCGTGCGCTTCCACGATGTTGTGGCAGATCGCCAACCCCAGCCCTGAGCCGCCGCTGGCGCGGTTGCGTGAACCTTCCGCCCGATAGAAGCGTTCGAAAATGCGCGTCAGTTGCTGATCGCTGATGCCCGGCGCGCTGTCCTGCCAGCAGAGGATCAGTCTCCCCGGCTGCAGCTCGGCGCCGATCTCCAGCCGGCCACCGACGTCGGTGTAACGCAGGCTGTTTTCCAACAGGTTATTGAACAGCTGGTTCAGGCGATCGGGATCGCCGAACAGCGGCGCCTGGGCCGGCAGATGGGTGACGATCTCCAGCCCTTTGGCGCGGAAGCGTTCGCGGAAGGCGGCGACGGCGATCTGCACCAGGTGCACGCAGTCCACCTGCGCCTTGCGATAGGCCAGCGCGCCGAGATCGGAGAGCGACAGCTGGTGCAGGTCGTCGACCAGTTTGGTCAAGGTGGATACCTCAGCCTGCAGCGAGCTGAGCGACGCCGGCGTCGGTTGGCGCACGCCGTCCTGCAGCGCCTCCAGCTCGCCGCGCAGCACCGCCAGCGGCGTGCGTAGCTCGTGCGACACGTCGGCCATAAAGGCGCGACGCATCTGCTCGTTTTTTTCCAGCGAGGTGGCCAACTGGTTGAAGTCGTGCGCCAGCCTGCCCAGTTCATCCTGGCTGCTGACCGCCACGCGGGTGGTGAAATCGCCCGCCGCCAGGCGGTGGGTGCCCGCCACCAGGCGCTTGACCGGGGCCAGCATGCCGCGCGACAGCAGCCAGGTCACCGCCGCTGCCAACAGGGTGGAGAGCGCGACGATAATCCAACTGGTGCGCCGCTGCTGGCGATCGAAGTTGATGTCCGTATTGCGCGTCAGGCGCTCGACCGGGGTGGTGAGCACCCAGCCGACGATCTCGTTGTTATAGCGGATTGGGTGGCGCGGCCCCTCTTTCGGCAACGGGCCGGAATGCCCGACCAGCCGATTGAACTGGCTGTCCACCACCCAAAACTGGGTGCGCCAGCCCTTGGGCGGCAGATTGTGGCTGCTGTCGCTGTTCTGTTCGAACGAACGCATGATTTGGTAGACCACCTGATCGTTGTTGCGCAGGAATATCCAATTGCCATGATGGCTGTACTGTTCCTCTAGCGCTTCGCTCAGCATGTTGATGCGCTGCTCGTTGCTGCTCTTGATGTAATCGATAAAGCCGCGCTCAAAGCTGACGCGTACCCCCCAATGCATGGTGATCAACACCAGCATGCAGGTAGCGAAAATGGCCAGGAACAGCTTCCCGGTAATGCCTATCCTCATTGCAACCTCGTTGAGCCGGTACCCGGCTCTTTGGTCAGCGTGCGGTTGGGCGCGCTATCGGCCGGCACGCGCGCGAAGGCGAGCGCGGGCAGGGCGATAATCAACGCCATACAGCAGTAGCTGTAAATAAATGCGCTGTGAATGGCTGGGCTATCGGCCACCACCTGGTGATGGGCGAAGCTGCCGATCAAGATGCCGGCGACGCTGACGCCGAGGCTCATCGACAGCTGCATGACCATCGACAGCAGGCTGTTGCCGCTGCTGGCCAGCCGGTCCGGCAGATCTTTCAGCGTCAGGGTGTTCATCGCCGAGAAGCGCAGCGAGTTGACCATCCCCTGGAAGAACAGCACCACCGGCAGCAGCCACAGCCAGCCGAGCATCGCCGCCAGCAGGAAACTCAGGCTGACCAGCGCCAGCAGCAGCGTGGCGGCCACCAGCACGTTGCGGTAGCCGAAGCGGTTGACCACCTGCACCACGATGCGCTTCATGCCCATGCTGCCGATGATCATCGGGATCATCATCAGCCCGGCGTGGAACGGCGAGAAGCCCATGCCCACCTGCAGAAACAGCGGCGTCATGAACGGCAGCATGCCGCTGCCGATGCGCCCCAGCAGGCTGGCCAGCAGTCCGACCTTGTAAGTCGGGGTGCGCAGCAGCCGCAGCGAGAACAGGGCGCGGCTATTGCCGTAAGCATGCCAAACATACCCCAACAGCGCCGCCACGCCCAGCGCCACCAGGCCGGCGATGGCGCCGCCGGACAGCCCCATGCCTTTGTGGCCGTCGAGCGCCAGCGTCAGCGACGCCATGCCGATCGCCAGCAGGAGAAAGCCGCTGACGTCGAAGCGGCGGGTCTGCATTTGGTAGTTGGGCATCAGCAGCAGCGTAGCGATGGCGCCCACGATGCCCACCGGAATATTGATCAGGAAAATCCAATGCCAGCTGGCGTATTGCACCAGGAAGCCACCCAGCGCCGGCCCCATCAGCGGGCCGATTTGGCCTGGCAGCGTTACGAAGGTCATCGCCGCCATGTACTGCTCGCGCGGCACGATTTTCATCACCGTCAGGCGGCCGACCGGCACCATCATCGCGCCGCCGACGCCCTGAAGCACGCGCGAGGCGATCAGTTCGTTCAGGGTTTCCGAGCGGGCGCAGAGGAGGGAGCCGAGGGTGAACAGCACGATGGCGCTGAAAAACACCCGCTGTACGCCGACCTTGTCCGCCAGCCAGCCGCTGGCCGGCAGCGTCACCGCCACCGTCAGCACATAGGAGACGATCACCGACTGCATGCGCAGCGGGTTCTCCCCCAGGCTGGCGGCCATCGAGGGCAGGGCGGTGTTGACGATAGTGGTATCCAGCGTCTGCATAAAGAAGCCGAATGCCACTATCCAGAGTTGCCAGCGTACTGTGGCGGTGTGTTTCATCAGCATCGGTCGGCCATTAATGGGGCAGCGGGGCCAGTTGCTTGTTGCGGCGGAACTTCGCCTGCAGCCGGTCGAAGTAAAGGTAGACCACCGGGGTGGTGTACAGCGTCAGCAGCTGGCTCATCACCAGGCCGCCGGCGATGGTGATGCCGAGCGGCTGGCGCAGCTCCGCGCCGTCGCCGCGGGTCAGCACCAGCGGCAGCGCGCCGAACAACGCCGCCAGCGTGGTCATCATGATCGGCCGGAAACGCAGCAGGCTGGCCTGGAAAATCGCCTCGCGGGCGCTGATGCCGCCGTTGCGCTGCGCTTCGAGCGCGAAGTCGACCATCATGATGGCATTTTTCTTCACGATACCGATCAACAGCATGATGCCGATCAGCGCGATCAGGCTGAACGGTGCGCCGAACAGCTCGAGCGCCAGCAGCGCCCCCACGCCGGCGGAAGGCAGCGTGGAAAGGATGGTCAGCGGATGGATATAGCTCTCATACAGCACGCCGAGCACGATATACACCGTGGCGATCGCTGCCAGGATCAGGATGAGCTGCGACTTCAGGGTGTCCTGGAATACCTGGGCGGTGCCGGCGAACGCGCCGCGCACCGTGGACGGCACGCCGAGCTGAGTCATGGTGCGCTCTACCGCCGCGGTGGCGTCCGACAGGCTGCCGCCGTCCGGCAGGTTAAAGGAGATGGTCGAGGCGGCGGACAGCCCCTGATGGTTGACCGACAGCGGCGCGTTGGCCGGTCGCCAACTGGCGAAGTAGGAGAGCGGTATCGCCTTGCCTTCGTTGTTGATGATGAACATTTTGTCCAACGAGCTCACGTCCTGAGTATAGGGCGGCGCCACTTCCATCACGACTTTGTATTGGTTGAGCGGTTGATAGATGGTCGAAATCTGTCGCTGGCCGAAGGCGTTGTTCAACAGGTTGTTGGCGTCGGACACCGAAATGCCGAGGCGCGCCATGGTTTCGCGATCGTAGACCAGATCCATCTCCGAGCCTTTATCCTGCTGATCCGAGTTGACGTCCGCCAGCTCGGGCAATGCGGCCAGCGCGGTGCGGATCTTCGGCTCCCAGTCGCGCAGCGCGGCGAGATCGTCCGCCAGCAGCGTATATTGGTAGCTGGCGTTGGCCTGCCGGCCGCCGACGCGGATATCCTGTACCGCCATCAGAAACAGGCTGGCGCCCGGCTCTTTGGCCAGGCGGGCACGCAGGCGGGCGATCACTTTCTGCGCGTCGTCGCTGCGTACCGACAGGGGTTTCAGTGAGATGAACATCGAACCGCTGTTGGTGCGCGAGCCGCCGGTAAAACCGGTGACGTTTTCCACGTCCGGATCTTCGCGCACGATTTTCATGAAGTCTTCCAGTTTGCCGCGCATCGCCTGGAACGAAATGCTTTGGTCGGCCTGGATAAAGCCCATCAGACGCCCGGTATCCTGTTCAGGGAAGAAGGTTTTCGGGATGCTGATATACAGCCAGACGTTGAGCGCAACGGTGGCGAGGAACACCGCCAGCACCCAGCGCGAGTGGCCGAGCACCCAGTTCAGCGAGCGTCCGTAACCCTGCTGCAGCGCCAGCAGCATTTTGCCGAAGCCGCGTGCGCGCCGCTGCGAACGCGCCGGCTGGTGGCGCAGCAAATAGGCACACATCATCGGCGTGAGCGTCAGCGAGACGATGAGCGACAGCCCGATCGATACCGACAGGGTGACGGCGAACTCGCGGAATAGCCGGCCGGGCAGGCCTTCCATCAGCAGCAGCGGGATAAACACCGCCACCAGCGAAACGCTCATCGACAGCACGGTGAAGCCGACTTCCCGCGCGCCCAGCAGCGCGGCGTTGATCGGTTTCATGCCGGCCTCGACGTGGCGGGAAATGTTTTCCAGCACCACGATGGCGTCGTCCACCACAAAGCCGGTGGCGATGGTCAGCGCCATCAGCGACAGGTTGTTGAGGCTGAAGCCGCACAGATACATGGCGGCGAACGAGCCGATCAGCGACACCGGTACGGCGACCGCCGGGATCAGCGTGGCGCGCCCGGAGCGCAGAAAGATGAACACCACCAGGATCACCAGCCCGATGGCGATCGCCAGCGACTGTTCCACCTCGGCCAGCGACGCGCGGATGGTTGGCGAACGATCCTGCGCGACGTTGAGTTGAATCGAGGCCGGGATATTCTCCTGCAGGGCGGGCAGCTCGGCGCGAATGCGATCGACGGTTTCGATGATGTTGGCGTCCGGCGCGCGGCTGATGGCCAGAATGATCGCCGGTTTGGCGTCGGTCATCCCGGCGTTACGCACGTCTTGCACCGAGTCTTTGACCTCGGCCACGTCGGCTAAACGCACCGCCGAGCCGTTGTTGTAATGAATGATCAGCGGACGATAAGCATCGGCGGTTTTCAGCGCGTCGTTGGCCTGGATCTGCCAGCGCTGCTGCGGGTTTTCCACGGCGCCCTGCGGGCGGCGCACGTTGGCGTTGGCGATGGCCTGCCGCACGCTGTCCAGCGACACGCCCTGATTGAACAGCGCCGAAGGGTTCAGCTCCACCCGCACCGCCGGCAGCGAGCTGCCGCCTACGGAAACGTCGCCGACGCCCTCAGTCTGGCTGATCTTCTGCGCCAGCTGGGTGGAGGCGAAATCGTAAAGCTGCCCCTGGCTGTAGGTGTCCGAGGTCAGCGTCAGGATCATGATCGGCGCGTCGGAAGGGTTGACCTTGCGATAGCTGGGGCGGCTCGGCATGCCGGTCGGCAGCAGGCTTTGCGCGGCGTTAATCGCCGCCTGCACGTCGCGCGCGGCGCCGTTGATGTCGCGATCGAGATCGAACTGCAAAATGACCCGGGTACTGCCGAGCGAGCTCATCGACGTCATTTCGTTAACCCCGGCGATGCGGCCCAGCGCGCGCTCCAGCGGCGTCGCCACCGAAGACGCCATGGTTTCCGGCGAGGCGCCCGGCAGCGACGCGCTGATCGAAATCACCGGAAAATCCACCTGCGGCAGCGGCGACACCGGCAGCAGGCGAAAGCCGATCGCGCCGCTGATGGCGATGGCCAGCGTCAGCAGGGTGGTGGCCACCGGCCGGTGAATGAACAGGGCGAAGAATTTCACGGCAGCTCCTGCGTATCCAGCTGGCGATGCGTGTTGCGCGCCAGCTTGTCAAACAGCAGGTAGATCACCGGCGTGGTGAACAGCGTCAGGATCTGGCTCATGATCAAACCGCCGACCATACAGACGCCGAGCGGATGCCGCAGCTCCGCGCCGACGCCGGTGCTCAGCATCAGCGGCAGCGCGCCGAGCAAGGCCGCCAGCGTGGTCATCAAGATCGGCCGGAAACGCAGCAGACAGGCCTGATAGATGGCGTCGCGCGGCGATAAACCCTGCTCGCGTTCCGCCGCCAGCGCGAAGTCGATCATCATGATGGCGTTCTTCTTCACAATGCCGATCAGCAGGATGATGCCGATGATGGCGATCACGTCCAGCTCGCTGCCGGCCAACATCAGCGCCAACAGGGCGCCGACCCCGGCGGTCGGCAGGGTGGAGAGGATGGTGACCGGATGAATGAAGCTTTCATACAGCACGCCCAGCACGATGTACATCGCCACCACCGCCGCCAAAATCAGCCACAGCGTGCTGCCGAGCGCCGCCTGGAAGGCCAGGGTCGCCCCCTGGAATTGGGTGGTGATGTCCCTTGGCATATTGAGATTTTTTTCCGCCTGGGTGACCGCGTCGACCGCCTCGCCGAGCGAGTAGCCGTCGGCGACGTTGAACGAAACGGTGGCCGACGGGAACTGGTCGAGATGGTTCACCGACAGCGGGCCGAAGCGCTCTTCGATTTTGGCGATGGCGCTCAGCGGCACCACGGCGCCGTCGTTGCCGCTCAGACGGATCTCATTGAGCGCCGCCAACCCCGGTGTCGCGCTGACGTCGTGCTCCAGCACCACGCGGTATTGGTTGGCCTGGGTGTAGATGGTGGAGATCAGGCGCTGGCCGAACGCGTTGTACAGCGCATTGTCCACGTCGCTCATGGTGACGCCGAGGCGGGAGGCCGAATCGCGATCGACGTTGACATAGGCGACCAGCCCCTGATCCTGCCAGTCGCTGGTGACGTCCGCCAGCTGCGGGGTTTGCTTCAGCTCATCCATCAGCTGCGGCACCCACAGGCTGAGATCGTCCAGCGACATCGCCTGCAGGGTGAACTGGTACTGGGTGCGGCTGACCTGGGTATCGATGGTCAGATCCTGCACCGGTTGCAGATACAGCTTCACGCCGGGGAACTGCGCCGTTTGCTGCTGCAGGCGGCTGATGATCGCCGGAATGCGCTCGCTGCGTTCGCTCAGCGGCTTCAGGTTGATCTGCAGCCGGCCGCTGTTGAGCGTGGCGTTGCTGCCGTCGACGCCGACGAACGAGGTCAGGCTCTCCACCGCCGGATCTTTGAGGATCTGCGCCGCGACCTGCTGCTGGCGCTCGGCCATGTTGCTGAACGAGACGCTCTGCGGCGCCTCCAGCGTGCCCTGAATGATGCCGTTGTCCTGCACCGGGAAGAAACCTTTCGGGATCAGCAGGTACAGCAATACCGTCAGCGCCAGCGTGCCCACGGCCACGCCGAGCGTCAGCCAGGGATGGTTAAGCACCGTTTTCAGCCACTTGCCATATTGCGCGATCACCCGGTCGAAAAAGCGTTCGGAGGCGGCGGAAAAACGGTTCTGCTTGCGCAGCGATTCGTGGCTGAGCATGCGTGCGCACATCATCGGCGTCAGCGTCAGCGACACCACGGCGGAGATCAAAATTGCCACCGCCAGCGTGACGGCGAACTCGCGGAACAGGCGGCCGACGATGTCGCCCATGAACAGCAGCGGGATCAGCACCGCCACCAGCGATAAGGTCAGAGAGATGATGGTGAAGCCGATCTCGCCGGCCCCTTTCAACGCGGCGTCGAGCGGTTTTTCCCCTTTCTCGATGTAGCGCGAGATGTTCTCGATCACCACGATGGCGTCGTCCACCACGAAGCCGGTGGCGATGGTCAGCGCCATCAGCGTCAGGTTGTTGATGGAGAAGCCAAGGAAGTACATGGCGGCGAAGGTGCCCACCAGCGACAGCGGCACCGCCACGCTGGGGATAATGGTCGCCGGCACGTTGCGCAGGAACACGTAGATCACCATCACCACCAGCGCGATCGCCAGCAGCAGCTCGAACTGCACGTCGCTGACCGAGGCGCGGATGGTGGTGGTGCGATCGGTCAACACCTTGACGTCGACTGACTTGGGCAGGCTTTTAATCAGCGTCGGCAGCATTTCGCGGATGCTGTCGGCGGTGGTGATGACGTTGACGCCGGGCTGGCGTTGGATGTTCAGCACGATCGCCTGTTGCTTGTTGGCCCAGGCCGCCAGTCGGGTATTTTCCGCCCCTTGTTCGATGGTGGCGATATCCTGCAGGCGGATCGCCGCGCCGTTCTGATAGGCGACGATCAGCTGGCGATAGTCGTCGGCAGATTTCATTTGGTCGTTGGCGGAGAGGGTGACCGATCGGGTCGGGCCGTCAAGGCTGCCTTTCGCCGAGTTGACGTTGGCGT
This sequence comes from Serratia sp. NGAS9, assembly GCF_009905295.1. Classification (NCBI taxonomy): domain Bacteria; kingdom Pseudomonadati; phylum Pseudomonadota; class Gammaproteobacteria; order Enterobacterales; family Yersiniaceae; genus Serratia; species Serratia sp. NGAS9. The sequence continues at coordinate 3,854,149 of NZ_CP047605.1, read as the reverse complement.
TGCTGATGGCGGCGCGAATGGTTTCACTGTTCAGGCCATAGGCGGCGACCGCCGCGGCGTTCAATTTTACGCGCACCGCCGGGCGTTGGCCGCCGGCCAGCGTCACCAGGCCGACGCCGGTCACCTGAGAAATTTTTTGCGCCACGCGGGTTTCCACCATGTCTTCCACCTGCGTCATCGGCATGGCGGTGGAGGTCACGGCCAGCGTCAGGATCGGCGGATCGGCGGGGTTAACCTTGCTGTAGATCGGCGGGTAAGGCAAATCGGTCGGCAGCAGGTTGGTGGCGGAGTTGATCGCCGCCTGCACTTCCTGCTCCGCGACGTCGAGCGGCAGCGCCAACTGGAACTGCAGTGTGACCACCGAGGCGCCGCCGGAGCTTTGCGACGCCATTTGCTTCAGGCCGGACATCTGGCCGAACTGGCGTTCCAGCGGCGCGGTAATGGCGGAGGTCACCACGTCCGGGCTGGCGCCGGGGTACAGCGTCACCACCTGGATAGTGGGGTAATCCACCTCCGGCAGGGCGGACACCGGCAGCGCGCGATAACCGATAATCCCCGCCAGCAATATTGCCACCATCAGCAGCGTGGTGGCGACCGGACGCAGAATAAACAGGCGGGACGGACCGCCGCCGGCGTTGGGAGGCATCACCTGCATCAGGACTTCCTCTGAACGTCAGGTTCGCGCTTGGCGTTGGCCGCCGCCGGCGCTTCGCTCGGCGCGAGCACTTCCACCTGCATGCCTTCGGTCAGGCGATCGATGCCGTCGGTCACCACCCGATCGCCGGCGTTGAGACCGGCGCTGATCACCACCTGCCGGCTGTCCTGCACGCCGGCGGTGACCCGATGTTTGCTGACCTTGTTGTCTTCGCCGAGCGTCCAAACGAAGTTGCCCTCGTTGCCCATCTGCAGCGCAGCGGTCGGGATCACCACCGCATCGTGCAGGGTATCCACCTGCAGCCGCGCGTTGACGAACTGATTGGGGAACAGCGCGTCATCTTCGTTGGCGAAGCGCGCTTTCAGCTTGATGGTGCCGGTGGCGGTATCAATCTGGTTGTCCAGGCTCAGCAGCGAACCGGTCGTCAGCTTGTTCTGGTTGGTGCGATCCCAGGCTTCGACGCTCACCGGCCCGGCTTTTTGCGCCTTGAGCAGATCGGCGATGTTGCCTTCGGGCAGCGTGAACACCACGTCGATCGGGTGCGTCTGCGTGATCACCACCAGACCGGTGGTGCTGCCGCTGGTAACGTAGTTGCCGACGTCGACCAGTTTCAGGCCGACGCGGCCGTCGATTGGCGCAGTGATGCGGCTGTAGGTGATCTGCAGTTTGGCGCTGTCGACCGCGCCCTGATCGGCCTTGATCGCGCCTTCGGTTTGCTGCACCAGCGAGGCCTGCGTATCCAGCTCCTGACGGGACACCAGATTGGTTTTCACCAGCTGCTGATAGCGCGCCAGATCGCGTCGGGCGTTGGCCAGCGTGGCCTGATCTTTTGCCAACTGCCCCTGAGCCTGGGTCAACTGAACCTGGAATGGCCGGGGATCGATTTCCGCCAGCAGATCGCCGGCTTTGACCTGCTGGCCTTCGGTAAAGTGGATCGCCATCAGTTGGCCATCGACCCGGCTGGTGACGGTCACGGTATTGGCGGCGGTGGCGGTGCCCAAGCCGGAAAGATAGCGTGGCACCGTCTGTTGCGTGGCGGTCGCCGCTTGCACCGGCGACATCGGCGCGCCGCGTCTGCCGCCCGCCGCGCGGCCCGCTCCCGTTTTACCGGCGGCCTGGTGCGCGCCCGGCGTCGTCCCAGCGGTCGGTTGGGCGGCGCTGAAATGGCGCCAGGCCAGAACGGCGACGATGATCGCAATCGCCGCAACCAGCAGGCGCAGCAGCAGGGAACGACGTTGGGGTTTTGCATTCATGGTGGTGAAAATTCTCTCCAAAAGGCAGGGGCGCGGGCACTCATTGCCACAAAAATGACACTCCTTACAGGATACTAGTTTAGCCAGCGAAGACGGCATAAAAATGAAGGAAATATGGAGGAACCGTCAGCATTGTCTTAATAAGTGGGTGATTTGAGCGTGCTATGTTTATAAGTGATTTATTCCGGCTTATAGCCAATACGTTTTAACGATTTCCTGTATTTGGCGCTAATAATTAACAGGCAAATCATTTAACCCATGGAGCCTTTGTGATGAGCAAGAAACAACTGGGTCGTTCAGGTATTCAGGTGCCGGCGTTAACCTTCGGTGGCAACGTGTTCGGCTGGACGGCGGATCAAGCGACCTCGTTCAGCCTGCTGGATGCGCTGGTGGACAATCAGCTCAACTTTATCGATACCGCCGACGTTTATTCCAGCTGGGCGCCGGGCAACCGGGGCGGCGAATCGGAAACCGTCATCGGCGAATGGCTCAAGAAGAGCGGCAAGCGCGACCAGATGATCATCGCCACCAAGGTGGGCAAACCGATGGGCGAAGGCAAGCAGGGGCTGTCGCCGCGCTATATTCAGCAGGCGGTGGAGGACTCGCTGCGTCGCCTGCAAACCGATTATATCGATCTTTATCAGTCGCACGACGATGACCGCGATACGCCGCTGGAAGAGACGCTGGCGGCGTTCGATGCGCTGATCAAGGCCGGCAAGGTGCGGGCGATCGGCGCCTCCAACTATCAGGCGGATCGCCTGGAAGAAGCGCTGCGGGTGAGCGAGAGCAACGGATTGGCGCGCTACGAAACCCTGCAGCCGGAATATAACCTGTATGCGCGCGAAGGGTATGAAGCCGAGCTGGAAGGCGTGGCGCAGCGCCATGGCCTCGGGGTGATCAACTTCTTCGCGCTGGCCAGTGGTTTTCTGACCGGCAAATACCGCAGCAAAGCGGACGAGGGCAAAAGCCAGCGCGGCGATCGCATCGTCGAACGCTACCTGAACCCGCGCGGTTTCCGCATTCTGGCAGCGCTGGATCAGGTGGCGGGCAAACACGGCAGCTCCCCGGCGCAGGTTTCGCTGGCCTGGCTGATAGCGCGCCCGAGCATCACCGCGCCGATCGTCAGTGCGACCTCGTTGCCGCAGCTGGATGAGTTGGTCAGCGCCACTAAGCTGACGCTGGATGCGGACGACATTCAGGCGCTGAACGACGCCAGCGCCGAGTAGGGGGCGTTACCCGGCGGCGATTTTGCTCTATGCTGAAGGGGTTAACATGGCCCATTCAGGAACCCGCAATGTCTGGTGATATCATCAACGACCTCGCGACGCTGGAACAGCTGTACGGCAAACCCGCCGCGCCCTCGGTTTTTAAAGAAGTCAGCTATATTCACCCGGCGTACCGTCCGTTTATCGAGGCGGCGCCGTTTGCCGCGCTCTCGACGGTCGGGCCGGACGGCATGGATGTCTCTCCGCGCGGCGATCCGGCCGGTTTTATCCATATCGAAGACGAGAAAACCCTGCTGCTGCCGGACCGTCGCGGCAATAACCGCATCGACAGCCTGCGCAATATCCTGCACGACAACCGGGTGGCGCTGCTGTTGCTGATCCCCGGCATCGGCGAAACGCTGCGGATTAACGGGCGGGCGGAAATCGTGGTGGCGCCGGCGATGCTGCAGCGCTTCGTCCATCGCAACCAGCTGCCGCGTTCGGTGCTGCGCATTCGGGTGGAGGCGGTGTTCTTCCAGTGCAGCCGGGCGATCTTGCGTTCGGGGTTGTGGGAAGAGGGCAGCCGCCTCGAACGTTCGGCGCTGCCCAGCCCCGGCCATATTTTGGCCGCGGTGAGCCAAACGCGCTTCGACGGTGAGGAGTACGACAGCGCGCTGCCGCAGCGACTGAAGGATACGCTGTATTAATCGCCGTGGCGTTCGCGCCACATTTGCCGGTTCAGCCGATACAAGACGTGCTTTTGCAGCGGATGGCCCGTCGGCAGGCGCGGATGCAGGAAGGTTTCGCCGTCAAACTGCATGCCGATGCGCGTCATCACCCGGCGCGACGGCTGGTTATTTTCGGCGGTGAAGGACACCACTTCCGGCAAGCGCAGCGTGTCGAAGGCGTACGCCAGCGCGGCGCGCGCCGCTTCAGCGGCGTAGCCGTTGCCCCAGTGAGCCGCCGCCAGCCGCCAGCCAATCTCCACGCAGGGGGCACAAGGCAGATCGTCGCCCGGCCGCGCCAGCCCGACAAAACCGATAAAAGGCGCGCCGCCTTTCACTTCCACCGCCCATAGCCCCCAGCTATGTTGTTGCATGAAGGCGCGGATGCGTTCGGCCTGCGCGTGGCTTTCCTCGGCCGTCATCGTCGCCGGGAAATAGCGCATCACCTGCGGATCGGCGTTAAGCGCGGCGAAGGCCGGCAGATCGTCGTCGCGCCAGGCGCGCAGCCGCAGCCTGGCGCTGTCGAGGGTAAGGATGGTCGACATGATGCATAGCCTCCAATGAACAAGGGCGCGGCGAGCCGCGCCCTTGGGCTGTCAACGGAACAGCGTTTGCGCCCAGCGCGCCAGCCCGGCGGTGACCGAGCCGAAGTCGTTGCCGCCGACGATCGGAATGCCCGGCAGCTGCTGTTGCAGCGCGGCGCGCAGCAGAGGTGAGCGCGCGCTGCCGCCGGTCAGGTAGATCACCTGCGGCGCGGTCTGGCTGCTGGCCAGCGCGGCGCTGACCTGCTCCTGAATGCGCATCAACGGCTGCGAAATGGCGTCGGCGAGCTGAGCCTGGCTGATGCTCTCCGCCAGCTCGGCCTGCACGAAATTGAGCGGCGCGCTGATGGCCGTTTGGCCGGACAGGGCGATCTTACTCTCTTCGGCCGCCCGCACCAATCGGTAGCTCAGGCGCTGTTGGTACACTTTCAGCAGGCGTTTGACCTTTTCCGGCTCCGCCGCGTCGAGGATCAGATCGCGCAGCACGCGGCCGTTGGCGGCGCTGTAGAAGTCATTTTGCGCCGGCACGTCGTTGGTCGCCACCGCGTTCCAGTAAGGCAGCGCCGGCAGGGCGATGCCCTTCGCGGTTTCGCCGCCCAGGCCGAACAGCGGCATCAGCTGTTTGAAGGCCAGCATGATGTCCAGATCGTTACCGCCGACCCGGCAGCCGCTGTGGCCCAGCAGGCTCTGCTGACGATCGGCGCGGTCGCGCCACTGCGGCCCCATCAGCAGCACCGAGCAGTCGGTGGTGCCGCCGCCGATGTCTACCACCAGCACGGTTTGCTCTTCGCTCAGCGTCGCCTCGAAGTCCAGCCCCGCCGCCACCGGCTCGAACTGGAATTCAATGTCCTTGAAACCGGCACGTTCGGCGGCGCGCTGCAAAATGCCCTGCGCCTGCCGGTTGGCTTCGTCGCCGCCGATGCCCTGGAAGTTGATCGGCCGGCCGATCACCGCCTGATCGATGCCGGTCTGCAGCACGTTTTCAGCCTGGCGTTTGATGTGGAACATCATGGCGCACACCAGGTCTTCGAACAGCGCGATCTGCTGCGGTTTCAGGCCGTTGGCGCCGAGGAAGGACTTCGGCGAGCGCACGAAGTACACCTCTTCGGGATCTTCCATATAGTGCGCCAGCGCCTGCAGGCCGAACAGCACGCTGTCGCCGTTGACCGGAATGTCTTCTTCGCGGTTGTAACTGATGGCGCGGCGCAGCAGCTGCTGGTTTTCTTCGCTGCCGGTCGGTACCTGCCAATGGCGGTGCAGGCATTCGCTCACCGCTTCGCGGGTCGGCGCGCACAGCATCGAAGGCAGATACGGCTCGTTGTTTTCCAGCGTCAACAGCTCGGGGCCGTGGTCGCGCATCACTGCAACGGAACAGTTGGCTGTCCCGTAATCGAATCCAATAAACATCTCTTTTTTGTCCCCATGCCAATGAAGGGGGGCGACTTTACCCGAGACGGGGCCGGCGGGCAATGCACCAATGCGCGAGTGTCGAAAAATTTAGCGGGCGCGGCGGCGGCGTGCTTAACTTAATGTCCGAATTCCGCACGTCAGCGCGTCAGGCGAGCCCCATAATGCAGAAAAAACCGAACCCGAGCGTTGCCATGAATACTCAACAGCAAGCGTTGTACGACGCGCTGCGCGCGCGTGACCGCAAATTCGACGGCCGTTTTTTCGTCGGCGTCTCTTCCACCGGCATCTATTGTCGCCCGGTGTGCAGCGCCCGCACGCCGAAGCGGGAAAACTGCACCTTTTATCCGAGCGCGGCGGCGGCTGAACTGGCGGGGTTTCGCCCCTGCCTCAAATGCCGACCGGAACTGGCGCCCGGCCTGGCGCTGATCGATCTGGGCAACCGCTATGCCCAGGTGGCGGTGCAGCTCATCGAGCAGGGGTATCTGTCCGAACACAGCTGCGAAGCGCTGGCGGCGCGGCTGGGCATTTCCGATCGCCATCTGCGGCGCATCTTCGCCGAACAGTTTGGCGCCTCGCCGATCGATTACGCGCAGTCGCACCGGCTGCTGCAGGCCAAGCGCCTGCTGGCGGACACCGATCTGCCGCTCAGCGAAGTGGCGTTCGCCGCCGGTTTCGGCAGCCTGCGGCGTTTCAATGAGCTGTTCAAGGCGCGTTACCGCCTGATCCCGTCGGCGCTGCGCAGCGGCGGCGCGCGCGGTGAACGGGCGGCCGCCAGCGGGTTGGTGTTTCACCTGGGCTATCGGCCGCCCTATGACTGGGCGCGCATGCTGAATTTCTTGCAGGCGCGCGCCGTACAGGGCGTGGAGCGGGTCGAGGGGCGCCGCTACCTGCGCTCGATCGCCGTCAGCCAGGGCGGCACGGAGCACCGCGGCTGGCTCAGCGTGCAGCCGGAAGAGGCGCGCAATCGGGTTCGGGTCGAGATCGCGCCGACGCTCAGTCTGGTGACGACGGAGGTGTTGCGCCGGGTCCGCTTGCTGTTTGATCTGGACGCCGCGCCGGATCGCATTAATGAGGCGCTGGGCTCGCTGGCGGCCGATGCGCCGGGATTGCGCCTGCCGGGCTGCGTGAACAGTTTCGAGCAGGCGACGCGTGCGGTGCTGGGGCAACTGGTCAGCGTGAAAATGGCGGCGACCTTCGCCGGGCGGATGGCCGAACGTTGGGGCGAAGCGCTGGCGACGCCGCATGAGGGCATCACCCACGTTTTCCCCACCGCAGAACGGGTGGCGCAGCTGCAGCCCGAAGAACTGCGCCCGCTCGGGGTGCAGGTGAAGCGTGCGGCGGCGCTGATCGAGATTGCCCGCGCGTTGGGCGAAGGGCGGCTGCAGCTCGACAACGTGCTGGATATCGAACAGGGCATCAAGGCGCTGACCGCGCTGCCGGGTATCGGCAACTGGACCGCCAGCTATATCGCGATGCGCGCCTGGTCGTGGCCGGACGTGTTCCTGGCCGGCGACTACCTGATCAAACAGCGTTTCCCTGGCATGACGCCGCGCCAGATTGAACGCTACGCCGAGCGCTGGCGCCCGTGGCGCTCTTACGCCACGCTGCACCTGTGGCACAACGGCGGCTGGGCGCCGGAAGGGGAGAGTTGAACGTGGCTAGCGGGGGGACTCGATCAGCTGCAGCAAGCGGCTCATGCCTTCACGCATCAGGAACGCCAGCAGCTTTTCCCGTTCGGCCGGCGTCAGGTGATAGTAATACTCGATCCAGACCCGTATTGGATCCTGGCGTTTGACGTCGTAGTCCGGATGATCGGCCTCGTGCAACGCCGAGAGGCTGCGCGCGCCGAATGGCAGGCTGTCGATATGGTATTCCAGCGCTTTGCCCTGTACGCCGCTGCGGCGGCGACTGACCCAGCCTTCTCGCCGGGCCATCAAATTGACTCCTTGTGGGGTTGAGGGCAACCCCGCCTTCCCCATCAGTTCCCTGGCGGAAAACCATTTCTTTTCCATAGTCCCTTATCCCTGAGTCATCACATGTCGAGGAAAATCAACGGATACGCTGATACTCGCATGGGCGATTCATCTTACTTAATCGTTTAAGCCTAAGGTGTTATTTATATCACTAATCTCGTATGGGTTAACACAATGTGAAATACGGGGGAGTGCGGCGGCGCCCGTGCGACGGCGCCGGTGAGGAAGAGGGATTAGCGAATGCCGAAATAACCGTCGCTGAGCAACACCGCCAGCGGCTGCTCCAGCGCCACCTGATCGCCGTCCGCCAGATCGATGCCGATATCGCGCAGCGCCTGCAGCGTCACCGGCTGGTGGGCCGGCCCGGCGAGCGTCTGCGCCTTGATTCGATGCGCCGCGCCGTTGAGCATCGCGACCATCAGCTCGTCCATCTGGTTGCAGTGCACGTTGGTGATAAAGCGCTCATCGATGCGAATGATGTCGATTCTCTGGTCGCTGAGCTCATCGAACGCATTGATGTTATGCCCGAAGCCGTTGACGATCAGCCGGCAGCCCTGCTGCTGCAGTTCGCGGAGAAATGCCCGACACTGCGCGGCGTGCTCCAGTATCGCGGCCTCGTCGACGCTGAACAGCAGCGCCTGCGGCGGCAGCGAGGAAGTGCGCACCGTTTCCGTCAGCTCGCGCTGGAAGTCGGCGCTGAGCAGACTGTCGATAGCCAGCGGCAGCGCGAGCGACAGCCCTTTGCGTTTGATGTCGTCGGCATATTTCACCAGCAGTTGCGCCGCCGTCCAACGGTCGATGTCCGGCATCAGGCCGTACAGCTGCGCGGCGGCGATGAACGCCTCGTGCGACAGCGGGCACTCGTCCGGCGCCATCACCTGCAGCTTCACCTGGTGAAACGCGGCCGACAGCGGCGTCGCCGGCGGCGCGACCGCGTGAGTCAGCAGCCGCAGTTGCCCCTCGCTGATGATCGTCTGCACTTCCTGCAGGCTCAGCACCTCGTGCTGCCGCTCCAGTCGCTGTTTCTGCCGCGTTTCGTACAGATAAACCTGGCCGCGCCCCTGGTGCTTGGCGGTGTAGCAGGCGATATCGGCCTGCGCCAGCAGTTCGCTGCTTTTGGCGTCGGCGCTGATGCGTGTGATGCCGGCGCTGGCGCCGACGCGGTAAATCTTCCCTTCCCAGTAGAACGGGTGCTGGCTGATTTGATTAACCACTTGCTGCACCAGCGATTTGGCCTGTTCCAGCCGGCAGTCGTACAGGATCAGCCCGAACTCGTCGCCGCCCAGCCGGGCCAGGCAGTCGCTATGGCGCAGCTGATGCCGCATCAGCTGGGCGATGTCCCGCAGCAGGGCATCGCCCGCCGCATGGCCGGCGGTGTCGTTCACCGCCTTGAACCGATCCAGATCGAGGAACACCAGCGAATGCGGCGACGACGGTTCCCCGCCGGCGACGATCGCCGCTTTCAGCTGTTTCTCGAAGCGGGTGCGGTTCGGCAACCCGGTCAGCGCATCGTGCGAGGCGCTGTAGCTGAGTTTTTTCATCAGTTCGCGCGAAGCGGTGACGTCCTGCAGCACCATCACCGCACCCATGGTTTCCCCGTCGAGGGTTTTCAGCGGTGAGACCGACTGCTGCACGTCGAAATAACGCCCGTCGCGGCTGTGCAGCACCAGCGCATAATCCGCCGGCCACTGCCGTGGGTATTGCGTGAGGTTTTCGATTTCCGGGCCGTCTTTGCCGTTGGTCAGGCGCACCACGCCGGCGACGGGCATACCGATCGCCAGTTCGAGCGGCCAGCCGCACATCTGTTCCGCCACCGGGTTCATAAAGGTGATACGCAGGTGGCTGTCGGTGGAGATCACCCCTTCGCCGATGGCGTCGAGAGTGATGTGCAGGCGCTCCTTTTCTTCGTGCAGCGCCTCGGCGAGGCTCTTGAGCTCGGTCATGTCGATATTGGTGCCGATCAGGCGCAGCGGCCGACTCTGATCGTCGAGGATCACGTTGCCCTGGCCGCGGATATGGCGCACTTTGCCGCCGCGCGTCGTGATGCGAAACTCCATGATGAATGGCCGCGGCTGCGCCAGGATCTCGGCCAGTTCGCGATCGGTGCGCTCGCGATCTTCCGGCACCAGCAGGGTGCGCCACAACGCCAGCGTCGGCGTTTGGTCGAGGGTGAGATCGTAGAGTTCGAACATGCGCTGATCCCAGGTGAAGTTTTCCTGGCCCATCACCCATTCCCAGATGCCGACGCCGCCCACCTGGTTGGCCAGCGTGATGCGCTCCACCAACCGGTTGTTCTCCGCCTCGCTGCGCTTAAGGTCGCTGATGTCCTCCACCTGAGAGATGAAGTACAACGGCCGGCCTTCGCCGTCGCGCACCAGCGAGACCGCCAGCAGCGCCCAGACCGTCTGGCCGTCGCTGCGGATATAGCGCTTCTCTAGGGTGTAGCTGCTGATATGGCCGTCGAGCAGTTCGTGCAGTTGGGATAGGTCGGCGTTCAGATCGTCCGGGTGGGTGATCTCTTGAAAGGTCAGGCGATAAAGTCTTTCGGGCGGATAGCCGAGCAGCTTGCACAGCGCCTGGTTAACCTGCAGCCATTTGCCCTCCGGCGACACCAGCGCCATGCCGATGGCGGAATACTCCAGCGCGCTGCGAAAGCGGCTTTCGCTCTCGACGATATGTTGCTTTTCCACCCGGAAGGTGTGCATCACCATCGCCATGGCGTGCGCCGGGATCAGGATCAGCAACATCGGCAGATAGAGGCCGAGTTCGCCCAGGAAAGTGTGCCGGGAAGACGTAAGGCGCATCAGGCCCAGCGACAGCAGGACGGTGATCAGCAGGATTGTACAGAAACAGACGGTGAAGGTTTCGAAGCGCGACAGGGCGATAGCCGCCCACAGCAGCGGCAGGATGACGAAGGTAAAGGGGAAGGGCAGATGCGTCAGCGCCAGATAGCTGAAGGCCAGCGATCCCATCAGGGTCAACAGCAGCGGATACGGATTCAGCCCAGCCAACAGGCGGCGGTGATAGGTGAGCCCGAGCGGCGCCAGCGACAGCACCCCTATCGCCTCAGCGATGAACCAGGTGCCGAACGATTGCCAAAACGTCTGGTCCGGCGTGGGGGTCAGTCCGGCGGCCAGCAGCGCGCTGAACAATGGGGTAAATATCACCGCGCAGACCACGAAGCGCAGCCAACAGCCCAGATCGCTCAGCGGATCGATCGCCGGCAGCGTGCGGCGCAGCAGCAGAGCGCACACTGCCGCTTCCAGCAGGTTGATGGCGGCCAGCTTGACGGGAATGGCGCTGAGGCCGAACAGCAGGAAGCTGGCGAGCACGATGCCTGTGCCGCTGGCCAGCAGCGGCAAACCCCAATGACGCGGGGGATGGCGATACAGCACGGCGATCGCGGCGGCGGTCGGGAACCACAGCGGCGTGAAGTGATGAGCCTCACTGGATAACGACAGGCTCAGCAAGGCGAGCAAAAACGTCGCCAGCGCCACGAACAGGGAATGCGTCAGCACGACGCCTTTGTGTGTGCCGAACGTGTTCGGCGCGCTGATCTCCATAGACACCCTTACCGATGGCCTCTGCCTGTGATTGAATTCATGACGTGAATGAATTAAGACGATTTATTGGCAAAGGGTAGTACAGCGTGAGAGGAAAACCTACCGGGAGGGCCGACTTTACTGCATTAGCGCAGGCCCGGCGACAGAATGACGAAAAAGCCGGCGCGGGGCCGGCTTTGAGCGTCTTACAGCAGGAACAGGGTGGCGAGGCCGAGGAAGATGAAGAAGCCGCCGGTGTCGGTCAGCGCGGTGATGAGCACGCTGGAGCCGACCGCCGGATCGCGGCCCAGTTTGAGCATGGTCATCGGGATCACCACGCCCATCAGCGCCGCCAGCAGCAGGTTGAGCAGCATCGCCAGCGTCATTACGCCGCCCATCGCCGCGTCGCCATACAGCAGCCAGGTGATCACGCCCATGATGCCGCCCCACACTACGCCGTTGATGATGGCCACCCCCAACTCTCTGAGCATCAGGCGCGAGATGTTGCCGACTTCGATCTGGTGCAGCGCCAGCGCGCGCACGATCATGGTGATGGTCTGGTTGCCGGTGTTGCCGCCGATGCCGGCGACGATCGGCATCAGCGCCGCCAGTGCCACCAGCTGGGAAATGGTGTGTTCGAACAGGCCGATCACGCGGGAGGCGATGAATGCGGTGCAGAGGTTGATCGCCAGCCAGGCCCAGCGGGTCTTGACCGCCTTGCTGACCGGGGCGAACACGTCTTCTTCCGGGCTCAAACCGCCCATGCGGCGCAAATTGGTGTCACTCTCTTCGTTGACGGCGTCGACGATCTCTTCGATGGTCAGGCGGCCCATCAGTTTGCCTTTGGCATCAACCACCGGGGCGCTGATCAGGTCATAACGTTCGAAGGCGCCGGCCGCATCATCGGCCTTGTCTTCGGGCTGAAAGGTGGCGGGATCGCTGTCCATCACTTCGCGCACCGGGATCTCCGGGTCGTTCAGCAGCACCGCGGTCAGCGGCAGCTCGCCCAGCAGGGTGTTTTTGCGATCGGTGACGAACAGTTTATCGGTGGCGTCGGGAATGGTTTTGCGCATGCGCAAAAAGCGGTGCACCGCGCCGAGCGTGACGTCCGGCCGCACCGTCACCAGTTCGAAATCCATCATCCAGCCGACGCTGTCTTTGGCGTATTGGCTCATCTCGCGCACCTGGGCGCGCTGCTCCGGCTCCAGCGAGGTCAGCAACCGGCCCATCAGGTTACGCGGCAGGTATTGCGCCAGGTAGGCCTGTTCGTCGACATCCAGCGTTTTGATCGCCTTGAGCAGGTCTTTGTCGCTCATTTCCTCGATCAGGCTGTCCCAGACCGGCTCGGCGACTTCCACCAGCGTCTGGCCGCGCTTGCTGTTGCCCACCAGCCGCCACAGCGCCATGCGTTCGTCCTGCGGCAGTGCTTCCAGCAGGTCCGCCAGGTCGGCGGCGTGCATGTCGTCCAGCAGGCCGGTAATTTCCGCCGTTTGGTTCAGCCGTTCGCTTTGGCTGAGGGCGTGTTCATCCCCCGGCCGGCCGAGAATGCCGTCGACCAATTCCTTATTGTTCAACAACAGAGTAAGAATGCGCTGGCGGTGTTCAGCGACTTTTTTGACGTTATGGGTTGCGGCTGACATGGTGTTCCTTAACGGGCGCTCGGCGTTCCTGACGCAGGCTCATTAAAAGATAGAGCATAGCGAGTGCCGGAGTCATTTTTATGAAACGGACGGGGCGCGGCGGTTATTCAGAGGAGGCGTCCTGTTGCGGCGCGCTGACTTCGGCGGCGTTTTGCGCAGCGGCCTGCTTTTTTTCCTGATGATGAGGCACCGCCACCACGGCGGCGTACAGCAGTCGGCCGACTAAAATGATAAAGCTGATAAACAACACTATCTTCGTCATCTGTCCGGTGGTTTTCTTGCGCATATATCACCCGGTATGCCGGTGTCCTGTGTTATTCGCTCGAGAATTTGTAACCGGATTTTAGGCGCTGATGACAAAAGTTGTCCATTTTTTTCCGGCGGGCGGCGCGCCGTATTAGGGTTTCGTTTAGGTTGACGAGGCGGGGCGGAAAGAAAAACCCCCTGGCTGGCAGGGGGCGGGGGATCAGGCGGAGCGCTGTTCGTCTTGCGAGCCTTCTTCGTCGATCAGCAGCTTCCAGCCGACGACGTCGTTCCAGTAGGCCTGCTCGCGCTCGAAGTCCAGCTGCACCAGGTTGTTTTGCGCCAGGTAGCCGGCCGGGAAGCGCAGCGTCCAGTGGTTGTCGTCGGTGGTCAGGCGCAGCGTTTCCGGCGTGGTGGTCGACTGGCGCTGGTTGTTGAGCAGGGTGCTCAGACGCAGCAGCTGGATCAGCGGCAGGTAGTGTTTCTTTTTGAACAGGTTGAGGCGCGGCAGCTCTTCCAGCTTGATCGCCTTGCGGTGGAAACGCACCAACGCCGCCAACAGCAGCTGCTGTTCCTGGTTAAAGCCAGGCAGATTGGAGTTTTGCAGAATGTAGGCCGAATGGCGATGCATGCCGCTGTGGTTGATGCTCAGCCCCACCTCGTGCAGCATGGCGGCCCATTTCAGCAGGGCTTCCAGCTGCGGATGCGCCAACTTGGTGTTTTGCGCCATCCACTGCGAGTAGAGCAGTTCGGTGGTTTCCAGCACCCGCTTGGCCTGTTCGCGGTCGATGTTGTAGTGATCGGCCAGACTCTTGGCGGTGCGGCTGCGGATGTCCTGGTGGCGGAAACGGCCTTCCATTTCATACAGCACGCCTTCGCGCAGCGCGCCGTCGGACAAGCGCAGATCGCGGATCGCCAGCGCGTCGAACACGCCGCACAGGATAGCCAACCCCGGCACGAATACCGATTGTCGGTCTTCCGACAGCCCCGGCAGGCTCAGCGAGCCGAAGCTTTTGAACTGCAGCACCTGTTCGGCGAGCATTTCCAGGCGTTCCAGGGTGATGAGACCGTCTTTTTCTCCCATCGCCACCAGCACTTCGTGGGCGGCCTTGATGGTACCCGAGGCGCCCAGCGCGTACTGCCAGCCCTGAATGCGGTACTGCCAGGCCAGCGTTTCCAGCTTCTGTGCCGCCGCCAGCCGAGCGCGGCGGAAGTTGTTTTTGCTGATCTCTCCGCCCGGGAAGAACAGCTGGGCGAAGCTGACGCAGCCCATGCGGCGGCTTTCCGCCAGCAGCGGCTCGAAGTCTTCGCCGATCACCAGCTCGGTGGAGCCGCCGCCGATGTCGATCACCAGCTTGCGGCCTTTCTCCGGCTGGGTGTGTTCCACGCCCATGAAGATCAGGCGCGCCTCTTCCTGGCCGGCGATGATTTCGATCGGGTAGGGGATCACTTTGGCGGCGCGCTTGAGGAATACTTCGGCGTTCACCGCCTGACGCAGGGTGTGGGTCCCGACGATGGTGACGTTATCCGCCGGGAAGCCCTGCAGCCGTTCGGCAAACAGGGCCAGGCAGGCCAGGCCGCGTTCTATCGCCTCTTCACTGAGTACGTTGTTGCTGTCCAATCCGTCGGCGAGATGTACCCGTTGTTTCAAACGGCCCAATACCTGTAAGGCGCCGTTGACGACGCGGGCGATCACCATGTGGAAACTGTTCGACCCGAGGTCGATGGCGGCGATTTCCTGCGGTTTGTTCGTTGCAGTGTTTTTTAGCGGCATAGTTGCTGGCCTACTGTCCTGGTTGTTCCAGAGCTTTTAAATACTCGTAAATAGCCACCTGGGCGCGCACTTTGCGGCGGTTGCCGCGCGGCACGTACTGGTTGCTCAGTTCTTTATCCACATAACGGGCCTTGACCGTATCGCTGAACAGGATCTCCAGAATGTCCAGAACGCGCTGTTTCAGCGCCGGATCCAGCAGCGATACCGCCACTTCGATACGGTAATCTATGTTGCGGGTCATCCAGTCGGCGGAGGACAGATACACCCGTTTGTCACCTTTATTGTCGAAAACGTAAACCCGATCGTGTTCCAAAAAGCGATCGACGATGCTGATCACCTGAATATTGTCGCTGATCCCCGGCAGGTTGGGAATCAGGGAACACATGCCCCGCACCAGCAGGCGGATCTTCACGCCGGCGCCGGACGCGGTATATAACCGATCTACCAGCCCTTTATCCACCAGATTATTTATTTTCAACATAATGCCGGCCTGTTCCCCGGCCTGCGCGTTGGCGATTTCGTTGTCGATCAGCTCATACAGCTTCAGGCGCGAGTTCTGCGGCGACACCATCAGGTTGTCGAAGGTGACCGGCCGGTAGGGGTTCTCGATAAAGTTGAATACCCGGCGCACCTCGTTGGTGATGCGTGAATCGGCGGTCAACAGCGAATAGTCGGTGTAGATGCGCGCGGTTTTTTCGTTAAAGTTGCCGGTGCCGATATGAGCATAGCGCACAATGTCATCGCCTTCACGGCGTGAAATCAGGAACAGCTTGGCGTGGATTTTCAGGCCCGGCGCGGAGAAGATCACGTGTACACCGGCCTCGGTCAGGCGCTTCGCCCAGTGAATGTTGGCTTCTTCGTCGAAGCGCGCCTGCAGCTCGACCACCACCGTGACTTTCTTGCCGTTGTGCGCGGCGTGGATCATCGATTCGATGATGCGCGAATCTTTCGCCACCCGGTAGATGTTGATTTTGATCGCCAGCACGCTCGGATCGAACGACGCCTGGCGCAGCAGCTCCAGCACGTGCTCGAAGGTGTGGTACGGGTAGTAGAGCAGCACGTCTTTTTCACGAATGGCGTCGAAGCCGTTGCGGAAACCGTCGAACCAGATGTGGCGCAGGCGCGGCAGCGGCTTGTTGACCAGATTGGCCTTGCCGACGTTCGGGAAACTGATGAAATCTTTGAAGTTGTGATAGCGGCCGCCGGCGATCACCGAATCGTAGTTGGAGATGCCCAGCTTGCCGCGCAGCAGTTCCACCATTTCGTTCGGCATGTCGCGCTGATAAACAAAGCGCACCGGCTCGGCGGTCAGGCGCTGTTTCAGGCTGGAGGACATCAGTTCCAGCAGGCTGGATTCCATTTCGGTGACCAGATCGTACTCCGCGTCGCGGGTCATTTTCATCGAATAGGCGTTGAGCGCATCGTAGTCGAAGAAGCCCTTGAAGATATCGTCTAGGCAGTAACGCAGAATGTTGTCCAGCAGGATCATCGGCTTACGGCGGCGCGGCGCTTCCGGCGGCAGATTGACGAAGCGCGGCACCTTGTCGGACGGGATCTCCAGCAGCGCATAGTCGGTGCGGGCGCCGCGGATGATCTCCACCGCCAGATAGGTGTAGTCGTCTTTCAGGAACTGCACCAGGTTGGTGTCGTGGTTGATCAGGATCGGCGTGATGTGCTGGCGCAGATGTTGTTTGAAATATTGCCGCAGCCAGATTTGCTGGTTCTCGGACACCTGGCGTTCGTTGATCAGGAAGATCTGGTTGCGGGCCATTTCCAGCAGCAGATCGTTGTACAGGCCGTCGAACTCCTGATCGGTTTTCAGCACCTTGGCCTGGATCTTTTTCAGCAGGTGGCGCGAGGAACCGGCGGAGCCTTGCTCTTCGCTGATCAGGATGCGCCGTTTGAGATCGGCGAAGCGGACTTTATAGAACTCGTCGAGGTTGTTGGAGTAAATGCCCAGAAAACGCATACGTTCAATCAGGGGATTGCTCTTATCTGCGGCTTCCTGCAACACGCGTTCATTAAAGGATAACCAGCTTAGTTCTTTTTCGATGTAGAGCTTTTCCTGACCCATTGCCACTCCAGTTCAAATTTAGAATAGGATCCGGGACGCAGCGCCCGGATGCCGCTCTAGTGTCCTTCATCATTATTGCGAGAGATTGACAGGAAAGTCCAACATATCCATTGCGTTGGCGCGCGGCGTTTTTCGGCGGCAATAAATTTTCCCCGCGGCGGGATGCTCGGCAGTAAAACGATCAGCATGAAATGACGGCTAGCAGGCTTATTCTTGGCGTTATAAAGCGTGTTTATGGTCATTTTTCAGCAATATATCAAATTCATATTGTCTGTTGGCAGTGTAAAAAACCTGGGTTGAGTCGGGTAACTTTGTCATGCAAACGTCATAAAACTGACATAAGATGCCCGGTTATCTTACGGCGTAAGCCCGATTACATCAGCGACAGCGAGACACATGACACAGACGACGGCCAATCAACATCCCCGAGATCGCATGCGCGGGCGCATCGACCGCGGCGTGCAGGCGGCAGTGACCGCCAGCGGGCTGATGGTGCTGATGACGTTGATGCTGATCTTCGTTTATCTGCTGTTTGCGGTGCTGCCGCTGTTCAAACCGGCCTCGCTTGGGCAGGCTCAGCCGCTGCCGATCGCGGTGTCGGCCCCGGCGCTGGCGCTGGGCATGGACGTGCAGCAGCGCGTGGGTTATCGCATCGACGCGCAGGGCGCGGGGCAATTTTATCGTCTGACGCCGGCGCCGAGCGGCCAGGCCCAGACGCCGCTGGTGCAGCAGACGCTGCTGGCCAAACCGGCGCTGCTCGCGCAGGCTGCCGGAGAGCGCGATCTGTTTGCGCTGGCGCAAGCCAACGGCCGGTTGGTGGTGGCACGCGCGGACTTCGCGACGGCGGAAAACGGCCGGCCGCAGTGGCAGTTCCCGCTTGGGCAACAGCCGTTGGCGCTGGATCCGCAGAACAAACCGCTGAAACTGCTGTCGTTGGCGGATGCGCATCGCGGGCAGTATCTGTTGGCCGGGGTGACCGACGATCGGCGCCTGGTGTTCGGTCGCTTCAGCCCCGACCGGCCGCCGCAGTTCAGCGAGCGTCCGCTGGAGCACGACGGGGAGCAACTGGTGCTGACGCCGGATGGCCGCCAGCTTTACCTGCTGACCGGCAACCGGCTGGCGCGTTATCAGATCGACGGCGCGCAGCTGCAGCTGCGTGAAACGCGTACCCTTGGCGAACACGCCCCGTATCAGATGACGGCGCTGCCCGGCGGTAGCGCGCTGCTGATCAAGGGCGCCGACGGCAATCTGCGCGAGTGGTTCGAGGTGGAAAAAGATCGGCGCTGGCGCCTGACGCCGGTGCAGCATTTCGATCACGGTGCTGACGGGCAGGAGCTGACGGTGGCCGAGCCTTACCGCCGTGTGTTCGCCACTCTGCGGCCCGATGGCGGCTTCTCGTTATTTTCCGCCATTCAACCGCAGCCGCTGCTGAATACCCGTTTGGGTGCCGAGGTGCGGCAGATGGCGTTCGCGCCGCGCGGCGATGGTCTGCTGCTGGAGAGCGCGCAGGGCTGGCAGCGCTATGCGCTCGACAACCCGTATCCGGACGTCACCTGGCGTTCGCTGTGGGGCAAGGTGTGGTATGAGAACTACCCGCAGCCGGCCTACGTCTGGCAGTCCACCTCCGGCGAAGACAGCTACCAACCCAAATTCAGCCTGATGCCGGTGATCTTCGGCACCTTCAAGGCGGCGGCTTACGCGATGCTGTTCGCCATACCCTTGGCCTTGGCCGCCGCCATCTATACCGCTTACTTTATGACGGCGGGGCTACGGCGGGTGATCAAACCGGCTATCGAAGTGATGGGCGCGCTGCCGACGGTGGTGATCGGGCTGGTGGCAGGCATCTGGCTGGCGCCGATCATCGAGCAGTATCTGTTGGCGGTGCTGGCGTTGCCGCTGTTGCTGGCGGCGGCGGTGTTGCTGTGCGGCGCGTTGACCCATCGTTTTATGCCGCGCTGCCGGCCGGGCGTCGATCTGCTGTTGCTGTTGCCGCTGCTGGCGTTGACGGTATGGCTGGCGTTCAGCCTGGGGCCGTGGCTGGAGGTGGCGCTGTTTGGTGAGCCGTTGCATTTCTGGCTGGGGGATAATTATGACCAGCGTAATGCGCTGGTGGTGGCCGTGGCGATGGGCTTCGCGCTGGTGCCGATCATCTTCTCGCTGGCGGAGGACGCGCTGTTCAGCGTGCCGGCCACCCTGAGCCAGGGCTCTTTGGCGCTGGGCGCCACCCAATGGCAGACGGTGATCAAGGTGGTGCTGCCTTCCGCCAGCGCCGGCATTTTCTCCGCGCTGATGATCGGTTTTGGCCGCGCGGTGGGGGAAACCATGATCGTGCTGATGGCTACCGGCAACACGCCGATTATCGACGGCAGCCTGTTCCAGGGGCTGCGCGCGCTGGCGGCCAACATCGCCATTGAAATGCCGGAGGCGGTTTCCGGCAGCAGCCATTACCGCGTGCTGTTCCTGACTGCGCTGGTGCTGTTTGTCTTCACCTTCGTGTTCAACACGCTGGCGGAGGCGGTGCGCCTGCGGTTGCGTAAGCGTTACACGCCGAATCAGGAGGCGCCATGAAGAGCTGGGTGAAGAGCGGGTCGCCGTGGGTGTGGCTGACCGCCGGTTCGGTGGCCGTCAGCCTGTTGGCGTTGATCGGCATTCTGCTACTGCTGGCCGGGCAGGGGATGCGCTATTTCTGGCCGAGCCCGGTTTATCAGTTCGAACTGAATCAGAACGGCGCTGGGCCGGTGACGGTGATCGGTGAGTTGTACCAGCAACAAAGCATTTCCCGGCGCCAACTGGCCGAGGCGGGCGTCACGCCGCCGGGCGAGGCGCAGAACGTCGAACGTTATCTGATTAAGGTCGGCAACCGCGAGCGCGAGGGGCAGGATTTCCGCACCTTGCTGGCCAGCGATATCCGCAGCCAAAGCACGCCGCGCAGCCTGCTGGTGCTGGAACGCGACAGCCACGGCACCGCTTACGGCTATCTGGCGGGGCTGCTGGAAGACGGGCAACCACTGACCGGCCGCAATCTGGGGCAGGCGTTGCAGCAGCGCCTGCCGCAAATCGCCGCGCTCTCGCGCCAGGCGCACGACATTCAATTCCGCGACATGGCGCGCATCAATCAGCAGTTTGACGCGCTGCGGCTGCGGGAAAAGCGCCTGCAGCGCGACGATAAGCTGGACGCCCGCGCACAGGACGCCATCAAGGCCGAACGGCTGGAGCTGCAGCGGCAGTATCAGCTGTTGTCCGAACGTCTGGCGGGGCTGAACCGCGATCGCCAGCGCGACGCGTTGCTGCTGCGCGACATGCATGGGCAGACGTTGACCATTCCGCTCAGCCAGGTGCGCGATGCCTGGTACCCGAACGCCATGAGCACCACCGAGAAGCTGACGCACTGGGGCGAGCAGGTGAAGAAGTTTCTCACCGACAGCCCGCGTGAGGCGAATACCGAAGGCGGGGTGTTCCCGGCCATTTTCGGTACGGTGTTGATGGTGATCCTGATGTCGATCGTGGTGATGCCGTTTGGCGTGATCGCGGCGCTGTATCTGCACGAATATGCCGGCAACAATCTGCTGACGCGGGTGATCCGCATCGCGGTGGTCAATCTGGCCGGCGTGCCCTCGATCGTCTACGGCGTCTTCGGCCTCGGCTTCTTCGTTTATATGATCGGCGGCACGCTCGATCAGCTGTTCTATCCTGAATCTTTGCCCAACCCGACCTTCGGCACGCCCGGCGTGCTGTGGGCGGCGCTGACGCTGGCGCTGCTGACGCTGCCGGTGGTGATCGTCGCCACCGAGGAAGGGCTGTCGCGCATTCCCGCCTCGCTGCGGCAGGGCTCGATGGCGCTGGGCGCCAGCCGGGCCGAGACGCTGTGGCGCATCGTGCTGCCGATGGCGGCGCCGGCGATGATGACCGGCCTGATCCTGGCGGTGGCGCGCGCCGCCGGGGAGACCGCGCCGCTGATGCTGGTGGGGGTCGTGAAATCGGTGCCGGTGCTGCCGGTGGACGAGATTTTCCCGTATCTGCACCTGGAGCGGAAGTTCATGCATTTGAGCTTCCAGATCTACGATATGGCATTCCAGAGCCCGAGCGTGGAGGCGGCGCGGCCGCTGGTGTTCGCCACCGCCTTCTTGCTGGTGACGATCGTGGTGAGTTTGAATCTGGCGGCGATGGGCATCCGCCATTCGTTGAGGGAGCGGTACCGAGCATGGTCGCAGTAACAATGACGCTATTTTTGGGGAGTGCGTAATGGGTTTGATGACGCCAGGCAGTTTGCCCCGGCTGGATGTCCAGCATCTCGACGATGAACAGACCGCACTGGCGGTCAACGGCCTGAACCTGTTTTATGGTGACAAACAGGTGCTGCACGATATTTCGCTGCGTATCCCGAAACATCGGGTGACGGCCCTGATCGGCCCTTCGGGCTGCGGCAAATCGACGCTGCTGCGCTGTTTCAATCGCATGAACGATCTGGTGGACAACTGCCGCATTGAGGGCGATCTGCAGCTGAACGGCGCGGCGATCTCCGGCGCGCAGATCGACGTGGCGGCGCTGCGGCGGCGGGTGGGCATGGTGTTCCAACGGCCGAACCCGTTCCCGAAATCGATCTATGAAAACGTGGTGTACGGCCTGCGGCTGCAGGGCGTGCGCGACCGGCGCTTGCTGGATGAAGCGGTGGAGCGTTCACTGCGCGCCGCCGCGTTGTGGCATGAGGTAAAAGACCGGCTGCGCGAAAATGCGTTCCGCTTGTCCAGCGGCCAGCAGCAGCGCCTGGTGATCGCGCGCGCCATCGCCATCGAGCCGGAAGTATTGCTGCTCGACGAGCCGACCTCGGCGCTCGATCCGATCTCCACGCTGACCATCGAAGAGCTGATTTCCGCACTCAAGCAGCGCTATAGCGTGGTGCTGGTGACGCACAACATGCAGCAAGCGGCGCGCGTCTCCGACTACACCGCCTTTATTCATCAGGGGCGGCTGGTGGAGTACAACGACACCGACGCCATTTTCACGTCGCCGCGCCAGCGCCGCACCGAGGATTATATTACCGGGCGGTATGGTTGAGGCCGTTTGGGCTATGAACAAACGAAAGGCTGCACAACCGTGCAGCCTTTTGTCTATCAGGGGCGTCAGTAATTTTTACGAATGCGGATCGCTTCTTCTACCCACTCAGCCAAATTGTCTTTTATATGGTTATAGACATTGGTGCTGGTCGAATAAGGCGGATCATAGGCTTTGGCGATTGTGGAAAGCTTTGCGTCACCCAGCTTGATGTGATCCAACGGGTTTTTACCTTTCGTGGTTTGGTCGCCGGCGCTGTCTTTCAAATTGTGTATATACACCACCAGCACGCCCATGCCTTTTTTCCAAGCCTCGCATATTTCGAAATTAATCCATTTGCGATCAGCGGTATCTTTACCGGCGAGAATCACGGCGCAGCTGCGATTGTCCAACTGGCCCTTGATCCAAGCGGCGATGGCGGCGTCACCGCCTTTTTTCACTTCCTCCCAATCGTTATCCGTGGCTGGCCGGTTACCTTCCAGCGAGCCCATTTCGCGTACCTGAGAAGCGCGCCAGTTGTCCGGCTCATAATGGAAACTGTAAAAACATTTTCTGGTCATCGGGGGTTATCCTTAGTAATGATATCGATAAGCGCCAACAGGCTTTTCTTCTTCTCCGCCAGGCTGCCCGGTTCGTTAAGCTGATCCAGCAGATTCATGGCGGCGGGGTTGCGGTAGTAGAGGGTTTCTTTCATCTCCTCCTTGATTTTTCGGTAGATCTCGGCAGATGCGCTGCCGGTACAACCGATAGGAATGCAGACGCAGCCTTGTTCCGTGGCGATCTGGAACTCTTTCAATAAACCGTCGGCCAGCACGTATTCGCCTTCGGCGTTGCGTTTGTTGCCGAACAAAAAGATTGCGATGCCGCTGAGCGAAATCATGTTCTGACGGTATTCGTGCCAAAGTGCCGGTAGGGTAATGCCGCCGCTGGCGAATTGGGGGAAAGGACGCAGCACCAGCTGGCTTTCGCTGATTTTTCCTTGGCTGTCGTAAATGGCTTCCAATGCGCCGTTGATCACCGCTGTGCCTACGCCCCAGCCGAAACCGTTGACGATGCGATACTGTTTGTGGATAAGCAGGCGCGCCAGACGATGTATGAACTGGATGGACTCTTCACGGGCATAGGGCTGGTAGTTGTCGGCGCTGCCGGAGATAAACACCGTGCTTTTCTTGAACTGCGTTTCGATGGCATACAGCAGGTCAGTGATTTGCCGATAGTCATCCACCAACAGCGTTTGAATGCCGTAACGGCGCAGATCGTTAATCATCAAGCCTTGTTTGCGGCTGTTGTAATCGCAAGACGCCTGATCCTCGCTGCCGCTGTCGCCGAGCTGGACGCGCCGCATGATGCAGTAGTGGTTTCTCTGCCCTTCGCCGTACTGCGCGTAAAGGCGGCTCAATACATATTGCAGGTTGGGGTCTTCAAAGCTGAAACCGATAAACAGGAAGGTTTTGGCAGTCAGCTCCGCCATCAGCATGTTGATAAAAGGAAGGTGTGTACGGGAGTAAGTTTCGTATTGTTCGCGGGTGATAATCGCCTGGTTGGGATTTCTATAGTCACCATGCATTTTATATAAAACAACATCACGTTTATGAATGTTATTAGTCAGGCTTTCCGGCGTGGTTTTGACGTCGCAGACGCGATTATAACGGGCATAGGTTTTTTCAATCAGGTCGTCGTAGTTAGTGGTCCAAAGTGACGCTATCGGTAATCTGGCGATAATCCGGTGGTTTTCTGTTTCTTCCGCCTGTTCAGCGAATTCTGTAATTATTTTCTGATTTATCTTATGTCTGTTGCCTTTTTCATTGAGGTGATATTGCGCCAGAGAAATAAGATCGCTCTCTTTTTCGATATCCAGCTCCAGTTCATAAGCGATATCGCCGATAAGCTCTTTCCAGCTAACGAAACCGGCGGGGATGGACAGTCCGGCGCCGGCAAACAGCGCAGCGCTGCCGGCTTTGATATCATTAACGTAATCTCGAATAAACAGTTCTATATCACGGTTAAACATGAGGCTATTCCCGATATTGTTTTTCTTTATTGGTTAATTAATAACTATTTTTTTTATGAATTAATTATGCGAATAGAACTACCAAGATAAAATGGCGAGTTAACTTTGTAAACTCTGCTCGTTTGTTTTTGTCGATATTGAATGTGTTATTTTAATATTGAATTTATTTGCTTTTATTATTTGTTTTTTTAATTTTAATTTTAATTAAATGCACTCTGGTTAATAAGACGCAGTGGTCGTGGCATATCTGCATTTTTTGTCACATTGTGACTTTGATTAAATGTAAGTGATTCTCATTATCGTTGATTTGCGGCGTAAATTGTATATACTTCGCTAAGGTGTGTAAGTTAACGTAAATGGATGTGTTTAAATGTGTGCATGGAAGCTGAGGATTTGGCCTGTGCTCTTGGCGTTTTGCAGTTCTGCGTGGTGCGCGGAAATCACCAGCCCTGCTGACCGCGACAGCATTACCCAACAGCAGAAAACGTTGCTGGAGCAGGCGCAGCAGCAACGCGAGGCGCTGCAACATAACGTTGAATTGCCAGCGTTACCGCTGCCTGTGCCGGCCGCCGCAGGGGCGGTTTGCCAAACGGTGCGGCAGATCGTTTTTCAGGGCGCCGAACATCTTTCCTGGTCGGTAAAAGAAAGCCTGGCGCGCCCGTATCAGGGGCGTTGCCTGACGCTGGAGCACATCAACCGTCTGGTGCGCGAAACCACCAATGCTTATCTGCAACGCGGCTATGTCACTTCGCAGGCCTGGCTGCAGGAGCAGGATATCTCCCGCGGCGTGTTGACCGTCAGCGCCAGCGAAGGGCGAATCGAGTCCATCACGCAAAACGGTGAGCAGACGCTGGCGTTGAAGATGGCGTTTCCCGACCTGGTTGGTGACGTATTGAATCTGCGCGATATCGAGCAGGGCATGGAGCAGCTCAACCGCCTGCCGTCGCAACAGGTGACTATCGATATTCAACCTGGCGAGCAACCCGGCTTTTCCAACGTGGTTTTGCTGCGTGGCGCCACGCGCGCGCCGGTCTCTTTCTCTTTCGGCGCCGATAACAGCGGCCAGAAAAGCACCGGCACCGGGCAGATGAATGCCGGCGTGGTGCTGGACAACCCGCTGCGCCTGGCCGACCAGTGGTCGCTCTCCGCAGCGCGCAATAACGATTTCAGCCCGCATCATCGCAGCCGCAGCCTGAACGGCAGCGTCACCTTACCCTATGGCTATTGGCTGTTCAGCTACCAGTACGCCTGGAACGATTTTTTCCAGCAGGTGCCATTCAACGGCGCGGCTTACCGCTATCAAGGCAATAACCAGACCCAGCGTTTGGGCGCCAACCGCACGTTGCTGCGGGATGGCAAACGCAAGCTGGCCGTCGATATCGGGCTGGCGCGGCGCACCACGGAAAATAAGCTGGCGGGTGAACGGTTGGGCGTCAGCAGCCCGACGCTCAGCATTGCCAGCCTGGGCCTCAATTACAGCGCGGTCGCGGGCGGCGGCTATATGACGCTGAACCCGACGGTAAGCCGCGGGCTGCGCATGCTGGGCGCCACCGCCGACGATCCGGAGCGCGACGGAGCGCCGCGCAGCGAGTTCCGCAAGCTTGGCCTCGGCGCCAGTTATTTCTATCCGCTCGCCCCCTCCCTCTACTACCTGACCTCGGCCTATGGGCAAACCAGCGCAGACAACCTGTATGCCGGGGAGCGCATTTCCATCGGCGGGCAATACTCGGTGCGTGGCTTTAAAGAGCAGTACCTGACCGGTAATCGCGGCGCCTACTGGCGCAATGAACTCAACTTGCAATGGCAGACCTTGCCGAGGCTGGGGGAGCTTTCTTTGACCGGCGCGTTAGACGCCGGCTGGCTGCAGGGGCGCGCCGGGCAGATAGACGGCGGCAGCGTCGTCGGGGCGGCGCTGGGCGCCACGCTAAGCGGCCGCTGGTTCAATCAGGCGGTCACCGTCGGTAAACCGCTGACGCACCCAGACAGCCTGCAACCGGATCGTTGGGTGGCCTACTGGCAAGCCACCGTCACGTTATAACGCCAGCACACAGCAGGAGCGCCTCGGCGTTCAAAACAACATCCTTTCGAAGGAATGAATATGGATAAGCTCAATCATCCGCTGGCGCGGGGCGCCAGCTATTTGCTGATCTACCTGACGGCTTTCCAGCCGTTGCACCCGGCGTTCGCCGCCGGCATTACCGCCGCTAACGGCAATACGCAGGTGGTTATCAAGCCGGGCAACGTACCGGTGGTGAATATCGCCACGCCGAACGGTGCGGGCATCTCCCACAACACCTATAAAGATTTCAACGTTGGGCCACAGGGTGCCGTATTGAATAACGCCACACACGGCGGCAAAACGCAGCTGGGCGTGGAGATCTACAGCGCGCAGGGCAACACCTACCTGAAGGGAAAACCGGCGGAGTTGATCATCAATGAGGTGATCGGCGGCAGTCGTTCCGAGTTGCAGGGTAAACTCGAGGTGTTCGGCAACAAGGCCAATGTGATGATCGCCAACCCGAATGGCATCACCTGCGACGGCTGCGGCTTTATCAACGCGCCGGGCGTGACGCTGACCACCGGCAAACTGCAGTTCGACAAGCAGGGCGCGCTGGAAGCGCTGGAGGTGAAAAAAGGCGGCGTCACCATCGGCGGCAAAGGGCTGGACGGCAGCGGCGCCGACTATGTCGATATCATCAGCCGCGCCACCGAGTTGAACGGCAAAATCAATGCACAAAATCTGTCGCTGACTCAGGGCGCCAACCGCATCAGCTTCAAGGACGGCAGCATCAAACCGATCGCCGGTGAAGGCGCTAAGCCCCAACTGGCCGTGGATACCAAAGCGCTGGGCGGCATGTACGCCAACAAAATCCGCCTGGTGGCCAACGAGGATGGGGTGGGGGTGAACCTGAAAGACCTCACCAGCAAACAGCGGGATATTACGCTGAGCATTAACGGTAACCTGGTGCTTAACGGCACCACGCACAGCAAGGGTGACCTCAATGTCAGTGCCAAGGGATTGCACATTACGCGGGGTACTGTCGTGCAGGCGGACGGCAACGCCACGCTGGCAGCAACGACGCTGGTGAATGACGGGCAAACCAGCACCAGCGGCGATATGCGCATCTTCGGCGACCATATCCGCAACGCCGGGGAAAACGCCAAGCTGCACGCCAATAAAAATATGTGGATCCAAAAGGATGCGCAGGGCAACAAGGCTAAATCCGTCGAGAACCGTTCGGCGAAAATCCTGACCAACAGCGGCGATTTAGTGATACGCACGGAGAGTTTGAACAACGTTCGCCAGCAGTTCGCCATTTCCTCCAACAACGCGCCGAAGGACAACAAGGATATCGATCGTTGGTTGGCTGATGGTGTGTACGAGGGGCAATTCGATTACCAATTTTTTGATTATTTGGCGGACTTTGAAGATAAAAATTTCACCTGGTTGGGACACGTCGATTTCAAAAAAACGCCCTGGGTTAACAGTGAACGCGCGCGTTTTACCGTAGTGACCGACAGCCGTCCCGCAGAAATCATTTCAGGGAAGAATGCCTACATTAATGCGTCGGAGCTTTGGAACCACGTCAGCACAATAAAAGCGACTAACGATCTGATTTTAACTGGTAATAATCTGGGCGTGCGCAGTGAAATGACGGGGGACATGAACGACTATGCACTGTTCGAACCGAAGGTGCCGAATCCTAACGTTGTTCTGGGACATAAATGGCAGGATCAGAAATCGTCGATCCCGGAATATGTCATTTATGTCAGAAAAGGCGGGCAAAAGAGCTGGTCGGCTTCTGGCTATCCGGCCTCAGCCATGTTGGCGGGCGGCAATTTGGTTGCGGATTTTAAAAATCAGATAGAAATTAAAACTTCGACGCCGGCGGGAAATCAGCTTAGTGAGGTGGTGGCTTCGGGACGGCCTGACTCACTGGTAGCTCACAACATTGTGCTGCATGCGGGACGTGTTATCAGTACCGATAAAATAAACGCGCGTAACGACCTGACTGTGGTTGCCGATGATGTGTTTTACACCGACGGTGCTGAGCTAACTGCGGGCAAGAGTCTGAACGTTGCAGCAGTGAATGAGCTGGATGCCCGTCAAAGCTATCTGAAGGGACATCATGTCACTTTGACCAGCCGCAACGGCAACGTCAAAGTGCACACTGTACCTAGCCCACGCTATTTCGGCGTCGATGGTGCCCGCTGGCTGAGCCAATTGAATGCTGCCGGGGACTTAACCTTAAATGCCGGGCAAGGTATTTATCTACGTAACACGCACTTCGCGCCGCAAAGCCAAAATATTGCAATGACGGCGAACGGCACTGTTTCGATTGTCAGAAATGACGAGGCGTTGAATAACGATCGTTTAGCGCAGAATTTATCTCCTGAACAACGACAAACGCAGTTCAACCAACTGCTAAATGCCGGACAGTTGAACGCCAGTGGTTCAGTGCTGCTCAACAGCGGCGGTTATCTGGCGTTGCGCGGGACGCACATTAAAGCAGGTAAACATGTCACGCTGTTGGCCGGCCATAATGCCGATCTGAACTATCGCGAATTGGGGGAGCAATTTAGTCGCTTGTTCCCCTCTTCCCGCACGCCTGAACTGGGTAGCCGGGTACACGCCGGCGGCAATTTACTGATTAACTCGGCCCGCGACATCGGCACCCAGGGCGGCGCGCTTTCCGCCAACGGTAATATCACGCTGCTGGCCGGGCAGAATCTATGGTTGTCGAACCTGGCCTATTCCGCCATTGATGCCGCTAACGACAACAACAAAGACGACCGCCATGTGGTCACTACCCTCAGCGCCGGGAAAAACCTGACCGCGTCGGCGAATAACCAACTGCTGACTTACGGCGCCAGGCTGACTTCCGGCGCCAACATGACGTTGACCTCCGGCGGCGATATGCGCTTCGAGGCGGTGCAAAACCACACTTACCGCGAGAGCGGCAACGAGTTCACCGAAACCCGTACCCAGCAAGGTACCGAGCTGAATGCCGGCGGCCTGATGACGGTGATTTCCGGCGGCAGCATTCTGTTCCAGGCGACCAAGCTGGTGGTTAAAGGGTTGGGAGCTAACTGGAAACCGCCGGTAGCGGTGACGGACTGGGGAAGCCGGATAGCCATTGCCGAGCAGCAGCTTCGAAATACGCAGCAGCAAATTAATCAGGCACTGCAGGCAAAAACAAATGCTGAACATATTGTTACGCAAAGAATTTCGTTCGTTCAGCAAGCAGAGGCTGCCGTCAGAGATGCTGAGGAAAGGCGGGATGAGTTTATGCGTAATAACCCACCTCACGAATATGGCAGTGGTTGGTCTGCTGAAGTAGGGAGTTGGGATAAATTCGTAGCGCAGCGCGAAGGAGAACTTAGTGCTGCAAGAAGTAGTCTGGCTGCTGCTCGAAATGATGTCACGCAGGCAGAGCTGCGAATTAATCAAGGCAACAAAACAAAAAACGAGGCACAAAACCAGCTGACCGCTGCGCGCCAGGAAGCCCAAAGCAAAGGCATTGACGAGGCCAAACAAAAAGCTCAGGTCGACGCCCACAACCAGGCTGAAGCCATGCGCGCCGGCAATATGGATATCGCCGCCAAGGGTGGCTATCTCTACGCTCAGGCGATGGAGGAATCCAGCCACTACGAGAAAACCGAGAAGAAACGCAAATGGTGGGGCAAGAAAACCGAGGTTAAGCAGACCCGCCATGACGTGACCAACAAGGTCACCGAGTTTACCGCCGCCGGCAATATCACGCTGATGAGCCGCGACGACAGCACCTATGAAGCCAGTAAAATCGCCGCCGGGCAAAACGCGCGCCTGACCAGCACGCATGGCCAGGTTAACTTCCGCGCGGTGAAAAACACCTCTTTCGAACAGACCGTCAGCAATTCGAAAGGCTTCTTTATCAAGCAGGCCAATAAAGGTTACGAAGACAATAAGTGGGTGCTGCCGAGCATTCATACTGGTGGCGCCTTGATCGTAGACGCCGCCAAGGGCGTCAGCGCCGATGTGAAGGTGAAAAACGGGCAGGCGCTGCAAAGCGCCATCGACGCCCTGGGCAATACGCCGGGCACCACCTGGGTCAAAGATCTGAACAAGCGCAACGACGTGCAGTGGAGCAAGGTCAAAGACGCTTACGACAGCTGGGATTACAAAAGCCAGCACCTGAACCCGGCGGTGGCGGCGGTGATCGCCATTGCGGCCGCGGCGGTGACCGCGGGCAGTTCATTGGCGGCTACGGCGGCTTCCAGTGTTTCCGGCGCCGTAGGCGGCGGGGCGATAACCAGCGGCGCAGTCACCGCTGGTATGTCTTCTTTGGCCTCTCAGGCGGCGGTGGCGCTGGTGGAGAATCAGGGCAACCTGTCGAAAACCCTGCAGGCGTTGGGCCGAAATGAAAACGTCAAAGCGACCGCCACGGCGATGGCGATCGGCGGCGCGCTCAATGGCTTCGACAGCGCGATGGGCTGGAGCAAGGACGCGGCGGGCAAACCGCTTAACCCGAACAACGTCAAACTGCCGCAGCTGAGCAACGGTGACTGGAGCAAGGTGGCGCAGCGGGTGGCCGGGCAGTCGGTCATCAGCTCCAGCCTGAATACCGCCATTAATGGCGGCAGCTTCAAAGACAACCTGACCAATGCGCTGCTGGCGAACATCGGCAGCCAGGTTCAGGCCGAGGGCGCCAACCTGATTGGGGATAACGGTCAGGTTCTCGATATACCGGGCCGGGCCGTAAGCCATGCCGTTCTGGCGGGCGTGGCCGCAGAAATCGGCAAGGGCAATGCCAAAGGCGCGGCGGCAGGGGCGCTGGCGGCGGAGCTGGCCGGGGTGATATTGGGCGACAATATCATCAAGCCGGAGGAGTGGCAGAAGAAATCGGAACAGCAAGCGCAGATGGCACGAGTGCTGGGCGCAGCCGCAGGCGCAGTCTTCACCGGCAAGTCTGATGGTGCTTACAGCGGTGCCACCGGTGGTGAGAATGCGTTCCGATACAACTATCTCAGCCACAAACAGCAAGAATTGATGGAGAAAGATTTGGCGGCCGCGAAATCGCCGCTGGATAAAGCGTTGGTGTTGGCTAGTTGGGGAATAACGAGCCATACGCAGGATGGCGCCTTTGCGGCGGGTGTAGTCTCCGGCATCCCGGTTGAAATCAGCGATACGGTGGATGGTTTAGTCGCCGTGGCCAGCAACCCACGCGAGGCAGCGGATGCATTAATAGCTCTGATAAAGAACGATGAACGCTTCTCGATTATTGGCGAGAGTGTGAAACAGGAATACCTGGGGCGGGTCGAGGCGTTCAAGACGAAGTATGAACACGCAGGCATCGACGGGGCTTACGGCGCTGGGCTGGAGTTTGGTAAACTGACGATGGCCGGGCTGGGGCTGTTTGCAGGGGTCGCCGGCGCAGGTAAGTTGGGCGTCAAGATCACAACTAATGCCATTAAAGCATCGGAAAAAGCTGCGTTAAAAGGCCCATTAGCTTATGTAGATGAGCCTTTTTTCAACCCTTATGGGACATTGAGTTCCGGACAGGTCTGGTCGATTAAGGGTCGAATGAAGCATGTTCAGTTACCTAATGAAGGGAAAATTAGATTCGTACCCGACTCTAATTACAAACCAACAAACCCATTACCCAGAGGCCCAAACAAAGGATATATAGATAAATTTGGTAATGAATGGACCAAAGGTCCATCAAGAACGAAAGGCCAAGAGTTTGAGTGGGACGTCCAACTTTCACCAACTGGGAAAGCTCAGTTGGGGTGGGCGAGCCGAGATGGTAAGCACTTGAATGTATCGCTTGACGGGAAAATCACGCACAAATGACTACAAAAATAGAATTTTATCAAGAAGTTGAAATTTCCAATCCACGTAACGACCGAAATGCAAAATATTTAGGAAAGAAAGGTGGCGTTATGGGAATCAGCGAAGAGAACGGCGTAATATACGCCTATACAATTAAACTCTATGAAGAAAGTTTCCTTTTATCCTTTGATATTGACGAGGTAGTGCCAACAGGAAAGCAAAGGAAACAAGAAGATTATTTTTAGATTTTATGCGCAACGTGCTTGGAGGTGCCTGCTGCAGTTAAAAAGGATACCCATCGGTAAGGGGGCCGGCAGCCCTGCGAGGTCGGAACCCTGCGGCAGCTAGTAGGGGATTAATAGGTTCCATTAATCCCTCTAGTTGCCCAAGCTAACTCCGCGAAAAGTACCGCTCGTTGGATTGTTGATATTATTGGTAACGAAAGCCTAGAGGTTCTGCAAGGAAAGGTTAAAAAGAGAATTGAAATAAAGTTTCGATGAGGACTCCACATGCGAAGCCTTCGACGGATTCTGGTTTCTGACAGAGGAATGCCCCGGCGGTATCGTCTGGATCCATGACAGCGGCTATGAAGATTGGACTTGATCTGCACACAGAAATGGCTCCTCGGAGCCGTTTTCTCTTGATTTTGTATGCCATACAAACGCCGATAGGCGCGGCGGGCAAACCGCTTAACCCGAACAACGTCAAACTGCCGCAGCTGAGCAATGGCTACTGGAG
Organism: Serratia sp. NGAS9; assembly: GCF_009905295.1. NCBI lineage: Bacteria > Pseudomonadati > Pseudomonadota > Gammaproteobacteria > Enterobacterales > Yersiniaceae > Serratia > Serratia sp. NGAS9. Next base: position 3,821,499 of record NZ_CP047605.1, on the reverse strand, counting down.
CAAGATTGCGCAGCGCGTGGCCGGCCAGTCGGTCATCAGCTCGAGCCTCAACACCACCATCAACGGCGGCAGCTTCAAAGACAACCTGACCAATGCGCTGCTGGCGAACATCGGCAGCCAGGTTCAGGCCGAGGGAGCTAATTTGATTGCGGATAACGGTCAGGTTCTCGATAAAAACAGTTGATGGACATCAATATGCACGTATAGGTGATCGTCTTTACTCTCAACATGCCGTTGACCGAATGTAAGCAACAAGCTTAGGCTCCTCGGCAGGAACCATTGGACCTGGAAAAACCGTTTCGTCCAATATAGTTGAGTATGTAATTAAAATAGGTGTTACTGAAACAAGCATATCTAATGATATTCAAAGGACAATTTATCGGGTTGGTGACATTGGTGTGGTTACTGAAAACCATGGTAACATAATAATCACAATCCTTCGCAGGAGTGAAAAATGAGTGGGTGGATTTATCCCGATGTAATTAAAAAGCTTAGTTTTTCCTGTGTGGCCTTTTTAGAAGGAAAACTACCTGTGGCTGAAATTCAATCAGAAATAAATAACGCAGGTGACAGTATTGTAGCGATAGAGGAAAAATGGTTACGACAGATGCTACTTGATGCGGAAAGCGACATTGAGCTTTTAATCTTCACTATTGACAATGAAAAATTGACAGCAGCTGTCAAACCTATCGTGCAGAATATTATCAAGGCAATAAGTTAGGACATGGATTAACCCCCTATTTCCGCAACATGCTATGCATCATAAAATAGGCACCTGATACCGTTTATGAAGGCTGTTGACCCACGTATGGAAACGGCTCTTCGGAGCCGTTTTCTGTTTTTAACGTCCCCGCCCCGAAACCCGCAACACTACCCCCACCAGCAGCAACGCAGCCCCTGAGGCATAGAGCGGGAACCAACGCGTCCACCAGAGTGAGGAAAACAGCGGGGTGCTATTGGGATCTGCGGAGGCGTAGCCGCTATAGGTATTCAGGCCGGCGGCGATGGCGAGCATCGCCAGGCCGATAAAAAGCAGCAGGTTTGAGACGGTCGTCATGGCATTTTTCCTTTGTAGAGGCAGAGGGTAACTCTTATTATCACTATTAATTATTGTTCGATTAATTATCTTGGGAAATATTATTTATTTTCGTATTCATCAGGCTATTTCCTGACGATAAAATAATATGCCTTAATACTAGCTGCTTATTTCCCAAGAGAAAACCCGCCTGGGCGGGTTTTCTCTTTTTTCTCGCGAATTGTCACTTCACCAGCGGCTTATCATTGGGCGTTTTGAACTTCGCCAGGTATTGCGGCTGGAAGATGCACATGCGCAGCACGGTGCGGTATTCGCCGTTGACGAAGAACTCGTCGATCAGTTCGCCTTCCACGTTGAAGCCCAGCTTGCTGTAGATGTGGATCGCCTTCGGGTTCTCCTTGTCGACGATCAGGTACAGCTTGTACAGGTTCAGCACCGAGAAACCGTAGTCCATCGCCAGACGGGCGGCGGTGCTGGCGTAGCCTTTGCCCTGGTGGGCAGGATCGATGATGATCTGGAACTCAGCGCGGCGGTGGATGTGATCGATCTCCACCAGCTCTACCAGGCCGACCTTGGCGCCTTCGTGCTCGATGATAAAGCGGCGCTCACTCTGATCGTGGATGTGTTTGTCGTAGAGATCGGAAAGCTCGACAAAGGCTTCGTAGGGTTCTTCAAACCAATAGCGCATGACGCTGGCGTTGTTGTCCATCTGGTGGACGAACGACAGATCGTCCCGTTCCAATGGGCGTAACCTGACGCTGGCAGTGCTGGACATGTGGGCTCCTCTGTGCCGTGAAATTGTGCAAAGTATAACTTCACAGAATGGATGAAGGCGAAAAAAAACGGCGCCGCGTGGGCGCCGTTTAGGCAAGGTTCAGGCTGCGCGCATCAGTCGGCGGCGTGACCCTGCTCAGGCAGGCGTTCGCCGTCCAGCCAGGCGGCGCCATCGCGCATCGCCAGGCGACCGTCGACGAACCAGCTCACCACCAGCGGATAGATCGTGTGTTCTTGGGTTTGCACCCGTTCAACCACGTCATCCTCTTCGTCGTCAGCGAAAATCGGCACCTTGGCCTGTAAAATCACCGGGCCGCCGTCGAGCTGTTCGGTCACGAAGTGCACCGAGGTGCCGTGTTCGCTGTCGCCGTTGTCGATGGCCTGACGGTGGGTATGCAGACCCGGGTATTTCGGCAGCAGGGAAGGGTGGATGTTCAGCATGCGGCCGGCATAACGCTGCACGAACTGCGGGCTGAGGATGCGCATGTAGCCGGCCAGCACCACCAGATCGGGCTGGTGCTGGTCGATGGCGTCCGCCAACGCGGCGTCGAACGCCGTGCGATCGGCGTAGGCCTTGGCATCCAGCGCCTGGGCGGCGATGCCCGCCGCTTCGGCGCGTTGCAGGCCATAAGCCTGCGCCTTGTTGCTGAACACCGCCACGATTTCAGCGGCGATGCGGCCCTGCTGGCAGGCGTCAATCAGCGCCTGGAGATTGCTCCCCTGGCCGGAGACCAACACCACGATCTTTTTCATCAGTTGATGACCACTTGTTGTTCGTCGGAAGAGGCGGTCAGTTTACCGATTTTCCACGCTTTTTCACCTGCCGCGGTCAGCAGCGCGATGGCCGCTTCCACTTCGGCTTCCGGCAGGGCGATGACCATGCCTACGCCGCAGTTGAAGGTGCGATACATTTCATGACGGCTGACGTTACCGGCCTGCTGCAGCCAGGTGAACACCGCCGGCCACTGCCAGCTGGCTTCGTCGATCACCGCCTGCATGCCTTCCGGCAGCACGCGCGGAATGTTTTCCCAGAAGCCGCCGCCGGTGAGGTGAGCGATGGCGTGGACGTCAACCTTCTCGATCAGCTCCAGCACGGACTTCACGTAAATTTTGGTCGGCGCCAGCAGGTGGTCGGCCAGCGGCTTGCCTTCCAACTGAGTGGCGGTCGGATCGGTGTTGCTCACTTCCAGGATTTTGCGCACCAGCGAGTAGCCGTTGGAGTGTGGGCCGGAAGCGCCCAGGGCGATCAGCGCGTCGCCGGACTGCACTTTGCTGCCGTCGATGATCTCGGATTTTTCGACCACGCCGACGCAGAAACCGGCCACGTCGTAGTCTTCGCCGTGGTACATGCCCGGCATTTCAGCGGTTTCGCCGCCCACCAGCGCACAGCCAGACTGTTTGCAGCCCTCGGCGATGCCGGTGATCACGCTGGCCGCGGTGTCCACGTCCAGCTTGCCGGTCGCGTAGTAGTCGAGGAAGAACAGTGGCTCGGCGCCCTGAACCACCAGATCGTTGACGCACATCGCCACCAGATCGATGCCGATGGTGTCGTGGCGTTTCAGATCCATCGCCAGACGCAGCTTGGTGCCCACGCCGTCGGTACCGGAAACCAGCACCGGCTCGCGGTATTTCTGCGGCAACGCACACAGGGCGCCAAACCCGCCCAGACCGCCCATCACTTCCGGGCGACGGGTCTGTTTAACTACACCTTTGATGCGATCTACCAATGCGTTGCCTGCATCGATATCGACACCTGCGTCTTTATAGCTGAGAGAGGTTTTGTCGGTCACTGCGCGATTCCCCACGACGATTTGCGGTTTGAAAACTGTGCTTCCGATGTTGATTCCGGAATAAGGCGCGGCAATTCTAACAGCGCAGGCAAACGTTTGCGAGCGGCTTGTGAACCGGCTCCGCTTTTTCGTCATCTATACTGATATTCAAACTTTTGTTGATCCCGATCGGGCTATTGTGGGTGGCGCGGCGAAAAAAAGGAGGTATAATCCCGCGATTTTTTTGGCCGCAACCACCTTAATAGGAGAAAAATGATGAAGATCGTTGAGGTGAAACACCCGCTGGTAAAACACAAGCTTGGCCTGATGCGTGAAAATGACATCAGCACCAAACGCTTCCGTGAGCTGGCCTCAGAAGTGGGTAGTTTACTGACCTATGAAGCGACCGCCGATCTGGAGACGGAAAAAGTCACCATCGAAGGCTGGTGCGGGCCAGTTGAAGTGGATCAGATCAAAGGGAAAAAGATTACCGTAGTGCCAATCCTGCGCGCAGGTCTGGGCATGATGGAAGGGGTGCTGGAGCACGTGCCGAGCGCGCGCATCAGCGTGGTGGGCGTATACCGCGACGAAGAAACCCTGGAGCCGGTGCCGTACTTCCAGAAGCTGGTTTCCAACATCGAAGAGCGCATGGCGTTGGTCGTCGACCCGATGCTGGCCACCGGCGGTTCGATGATCGCCACTATCGATCTGCTGAAGAAAGCCGGCTGCCACAGCATCAAGGTGCTGGTCCTGGTCGCAGCGCCGGAAGGCATCGCCGCGCTGGAGAAAGCGCATCCGGACGTTGAGCTGTACACCGCCTCCATCGATCAGTGTCTGAACGACAAGGGCTACATCGTGCCTGGCCTGGGCGATGCGGGCGACAAGATATTTGGTACTAAGTAAACATTTGAGCCGACTTAACGAGTCGGCTTTTTTTTGACTAAAACCTATAAAACCAATAAACCGAGGAAAAGCACACATGACCCGTCGCGCCATCGGCGTCAGCGAGCGCCCGCCGCTGCTCCAGACCATTCCGCTCAGCTTCCAGCACCTGTTCGCCATGTTCGGCGCCACCGTGCTGGTGCCTATCCTGTTCAAGATCAACCCGGCGACCGTGCTGTTGTTCAACGGCATAGGCACGCTGCTGTATCTGTTCATCTGTAAAGGCAAGATCCCGGCCTACCTCGGCTCCAGCTTCGCGTTTATCTCGCCGGTGCTGCTGCTGTTGCCGCTCGGTTACGAAGTGGCGTTGGGCGGTTTCATCATGTGCGGCGTGCTGTTCTGCCTGGTGGCGCTGATCGTGAAAAAGGCCGGCACCGGCTGGCTGGACGTGATGTTCCCGCCGGCGGCGATGGGGGCGATCGTCGCCGTCATCGGGCTGGAGCTGGCGGGCGTAGCGGCCAACATGGCGGGGCTGCTGCCGGCGGAAGGCACCAGCGCCGACTCGACCACCATCACCATTTCGCTGGTGACGCTGGCGGTCACGGTGCTCGGTTCAGTGCTGTTCCGCGGCTTCCTGGCGATTATCCCGATCCTGATCGGCGTGCTGGTGGGCTATGCGCTGTCGTTCTTCATGGGCGTGGTGGATTTGACCCCGATCCGCGAGGCGCACTGGTTCGCGCTGCCGACCTTCTACACCCCGCGCTTTGAGTGGTTCGCCATCTTCACCATTCTGCCGGCGGCGCTGGTGGTGATCGCCGAGCACGTCGGCCACCTGGTGGTGACCGCCAACATCGTGAAAAAAGACCTGATCCGCGATCCGGGCCTGCACCGCTCGATGTTCGCAAATGGCATCTCGACGGTGTTCTCCGGCTTCTTCGGCTCCACGCCGAACACCACCTATGGCGAGAACATCGGCGTGATGGCCATCACCAAGGTCTACAGCACCTGGGTGATCGGCGGTGCGGCGGTGCTGGCGATCCTGTTGTCCTGCATCGGTAAGCTGGCGGCGGCGATCCAGGCGGTGCCGGTGCCGGTGATGGGCGGCGTTTCCCTGCTGCTGTACGGTGTGATCGGCGCTTCGGGCATTCGCGTGCTGATCGAATCCAAAGTGGATTATAACAAAGCGCAGAACCTGATTTTAACCTCGGTGATCCTGATCATCGGCGTGAGCGGCGCCAAGGTGCACATCGGCGCGGCGGAGCTGAAAGGCATGGCGCTGGCGACCATCGTGGGGATCGGCCTGAGCCTGCTGTTCAAGGTCATCAGCCTGTTCCGCAAGGAAGAAGAGGTGCTTGACGCGCCGGACGAATCGGCGGAGCAGAAGTAACGAAAAGGGCAGCCCAGGGGCTGCCCTTTTGACTTATGGCATTCGCCTTAGCTGCGAATTTTGCGGTACACGAACAGCACCACGATGGCGCCGATAACCGCCACCACGAAGCTGCCGAAGTTGAAGCCGTCAACCTTGCCGTAGCCGAAGAAGGTGCTGATATAGCCGCCGACCACGGCGCCGATGATCCCCAGCACGACGGTCAGAATAAAGCCGCCGCCGTCTTTGCCGGGCATGATCCACTTAGCCAAAATACCGGCGATCAGGCCGAAGATAATCCAGGAAATAATCCCCATTTACTGCTCCTTTCTTTGGTGGCTGAGAATAGCTTACTGCTGGGTGGCCGGCTGAGTATTGCCGTTCACCGCCGCATCGGTCTCTTGTTTCAACTCTTGCGCTTTGTTTTCGGCGCTGTTCTTGATGGCTTCGGTCTTCGCCTTGGCCTGCTCGGTCAGATCGTTGGCGCCGTTGATGGCGTCGTTTTTGATGGCCTTGGCCTGATCCACCAACTGCTGGCTCTGTTTACCTGCGTCGTCTTTGATCGCGGCGGCTTTGGCCTTGGCGTCGTTGGTGATGGCGTCCGCCTGCTTGGCGGCGTCTTCTTTAATCGCCGAAGCTTTGTCTTTCAGCTGATCCGCCTGAGTGGCGGCCTCTTTTTTGATTTCATCCGCCGTCGCTTTCGCTTTGTCCGTCAGATCGTCCGCTTTTTTCTGGGCGGCGTCTTTCATCTGCTCGGCGCTGTCTTTGGCTTTATCCAGGTTGGCGTCAACCTTGGACGAGTCATCACAGCCGGCAACCAACAACCCGATAAAGGAGGCCAACAGCACTTTATTCCATACTTTCATCGTCTATATCCTTGCAGAAACCTTGTTGATGGTGATTGCATTTAGCCTACCTATACTAGGTCAGATTTTACTTAAATTACAAATTTAACCTGCGCAGGCATGGAGTTAGGGAATGATATCGGATAATTCTTGCCTCGACGGGTGCCGCCGCCGATCAAGCGGCGCTTAGGCATTGTTCACTATTGCGGCATAAGATCCTGCCGGTTCAACAGCGCCCGTTTTCTGTGTTAAACTGCCCACGTTTTTCTGCCAGTTTTGGTTGAGGTGCTTCTCTGAATACGCCGGCACAGCTTTCACTGCCACTTTATCTTCCCGATGATGAAACTTTCGCCAGTTTTTATCCGGGCGAGAACCCATCCCTATTAGCCGCGATCCAATCCGCCGTCCGTCAGGAACATGGCAGCTATATCTATTTCTGGTCGCGTGAAGGCGGCGGGCGCAGCCACCTGCTGCATGCGGCCTGCGCCGAGCTTTCGCAGAAAGGCGAAGCGGTGGGCTATGTGCCGCTCGACAAGCGCGCTTACTTCGTGCCTGAAGTGTTGGACGGCATGGAGCAGCTGGCGCTGGTCTGCATCGACAATATCGAATGCATCGCCGGCGACGAAGAGTGGGAGATGGCGATCTTCAACCTCTACAACCGCATCCTGGAAACCGGCCGCACCCGGTTGTTCATCACCGGGGATCGCCCGCCGCGTCAGCTGAACCTGCGTTTGCCGGATCTGGCTTCGCGCCTGGACTGGGGGCAGATCTACAAGCTGCAGCCGCTGTCGGACGAAGAGAAACTGCTGGCGCTGCAGCTGCGCGGCAAACTGCGCGGCTTCGAGCTGCCGGAAGACGTGGGCCGCTTCCTGTTGAAACGGCTGGATCGCGAGATGCGCACGCTGTTTATGACTCTCGATCAGCTCGATCGCGCCTCGATCACCGCCCAGCGCAAGCTGACCATCCCGTTCGTTAAAGAGATCCTGGGGCTGTAACGAGCCATCAAGCCTGTTTTTCTGCATGTTCCAGCAGGGTGCAATAATGCTCAACCTGCTGGCGTTGCCGATCGCTTCGCAGTTGCAAAGCGAGATTGATGTATTCCAGACACTGCGCATTGTCTGCAAGCCGTGGGTCGATTTTCCCCTGCTGTGCCAACCAGGCCGCCACGTCAGCCCAACGCCATAGCGGTGAGGCTCCGCCGAGCCGTTGAATGGGGGAAGGGAAGCCGCCGGGGCCGCGAGTCCTGTCTTTTAGCATGGCGATCGCCTGACGTGACAGTTCAGTGAGCTCGGCAATATCGCTTAACCCTACCAGGCTGGAGTCCACCGATATCACCTTGGCGCTAATAGTTGCAGACTCGATATCGCTGATGGCGCTGCAAATCGCGTGCGCAAAGTTATCGCTTTCTCGATCGAATTCCAGGTAAACGGCTTTACCGTAGAAACAGATCAGCGCGTCATCGCATCCCGCCGCATACAGCGCATCCTCCAGCCCGGCGGTATCGGCAGTGACCCCGCCCAGCGTCAATGCGAAATGATAAAGCGTCATGGTGATTCTCCGGTTATTTTTTCTGCGACCGCGCCAGGCAGTGATCGACCTTGCGCCGAATCTGTTTGGCATGTACCTCTGGGTTTTTTGGCGTGCTCCAGATGCTCACCATATGTTCTTGGTGCCCGACAAAGGCGCAATGTAGCCGACCAAATGCGTGCCCCTTACTGGGCCGAAAATACCAACCCTGAGAAAGGGCGTAAGCTAATGCCGCCTGAATGTGCTTGCCTGGGTGTTTTTTCATCGCTCGTCCAGTGATGCGCTCAGGGTAGGTGGGGTGTTGACGATTGTCAACGGCTGTTTCACCGAGAGATTTGGCGTTTGCGCAGCATAGCAGTAGAAGAAGACTGGTATGATGAAAAGTATTTATATAACAAACAATTAAAAATAGCCCTGTTCAGGGCTATTGGTATTTTGCGGTTCAATAACAGACTTTCCGGACGATTACAAAATCTCCAGCACCTGCTCCGGCGGTCGGCCGATGCGCGCCTTGCTGCCTTTTACCACGATCGGGCGTTCGATCAGTTTCGGGTTCGTCGTCATTGCCGCCAGCAGCTGCTCTTCGCTCAGGCTGTCGTCCGCCAGCTTCAATTCCTTGTACAGATCTTCTTTTTTGCGCATCAGCTCGCGCGCGGATGTGAAGCCCAGTTCCTTCAACAGCTTTTTCAGCTCATCGACCGTAGGGGGCGTTTCGAGGTACAGCACCACCTTGGGAGCGACGCCGTGCTGTTCCAGCAGCGCCAGGGTTTCACGGCTCTTGGAGCAGCGCGGGTTGTGGTAAATCGTGACGTTTTTCATGACGTTCATTCCTTGTTGAATCAGCTGCGTTGGTATTGGCGGAAGCGCTGTTGCAGTTGGCGCAGCTGGTCGATGCGCGCATCGTAGCGCGCCTGTTTTAGGCTGCCGAGTTTTTGCAGCGAGCTGGCATTGCTGAGCAGGCCGATGGCCTGATCGAGCCGGCCGTTCAGCGCCAGGCTTTCGGCACGGGCCGACAGCTCTTCATCGCGCAGCCCTTGTGCGGCGCTGGCCTGCGCCAGCAGATCCCAGCCGTTCGGATCGTCCGGATGGGCAAAGGTGTAGCGGTTCAGGATCTTCGACGCCTGCGCCGGCTGGTTGCCTTCGACATAGGCGTTGGCCAGGTTGAGCTGCAGCACCGGATTGTTGCTTTGGGCGGCGTTGGCCGCCTGCAGGCGGGCGATGGCCTGCGGCGCGCGTTTCTGGCCGAGATCGATGTCGGTCATCAGGTCGATCAGCCAGACGTTTTTCGCATCCTGCGCCAGCATCGGTTGAATGATATTGCGCGCGTCGTCGTATTTTTTCGCTTCATAGAACAGGATGGCGCGGCCGTATTTGGCGGCCGCCTGTTCGCGCACGTTGCCCTTGCTGAGCGAGCCGAGCAGTTCTTCGTTCAGGCCATAGCCTTCCGAACTGTACATGCCCAGTGCGCGCACTTTGGCCATCAGGTAATCCTGCGAGGACTGCACGATGTGTTTCGGCATCTGGTTGGCGCGGTTGCGTGCGTCGGAGAGGCGGCTGTCCGGCAACGGGTGCGTTAGCAGCATTTCCGGCGGTTTGGAGGCGTAGCGCGACTGATCCGAGAGTTTCTGCAGGAAGTCGGGCATCGCTTCCGGATCGAAACCGGCGCGCTGCAGCACCTGAATGCCGATGCGATCGGCTTCCTGTTCGTTCGATTGGGTAAAGCTGATCATGCCTTGCTGGGTGCCGGCCATGGTGCCGCTCAGCGCCGCCATGCCCATGGTCGGGTTGGCCATCGCCAGCAGGATGGAACCAAGCGCGCCCACCCAGGTCAACGGGGCGTTGCGCTGCTGATCTTCCATGGCGCGCGCCAGGTGGCGCTGGGTGACGTGCGAGATTTCGTGCGCTAGCACCGAAGCCAGCTGGCTTTCGTTGTCGCTGACGCGGAACAGGGCGGAATGCAGCACCACGTTGCCGCCGAAGAAGGCGAAGGCGTTGATTTCGTCGTTGCGCACCAGATAGAAATGGAACGGCGTGCGCACCGAATAGGCGCTGGCCACCAGCCGGTTGCCCAGCTGATTGATGTATTGGATTAGCAGCGGATCGTTGATCAGCGGGGCGCTGGCGCGCAGTTGGCGCACGTAAAAATCGCCCATCGCCAGTTCTTGTCCGATGCTCAGGGTGCCGCCGGCGGAGGTGCCCATATCCGGCAACTGGTCCTGGCTTTCCGCCTGTGCTGGCGCCAGGGCGGTGGCGTTCAGCGTGCCGAGCAGCAGCACCGCTAACGCGGTTTTGGTCAACCGGTTGGTCATAGTCAGGCGTTTCCCTTAAATAATCATTTCTAAGACGTCAGCAGCAGACAAGAGTTCTTTATTCCCACGGCGCAATCCGCGTGAAAGTGCGGCGGCTCACAAACCGCGGCGGCGGTGCCCATCACATCATAGTCAGCCGTTGGCAACAAGGAAACGTTAGCCGGGCGCGAATCGGGCAAAAAAGTTTTATTTTTCATTTCGAAGGGCGTTTTCTGCGTCGCCGGTGGCCTGCATTGTCAATAAAACACGGACAAAGTTGATCCGCGTTTTATTGACAAGATAAACGCAGACTCATATAGTCTGCGTTATTGAAGATTCATTGACGGTTGAAAACGGACATATGGCGTACATCACAACCAGCGTTGAATATGGCATCCACTGCCTGCTGTGGCTGGTCGGCGATAACCAGCGGGCGCTCAGCAGCCGCGAACTCGCCGAGTTGCAGGGCATCTCCCCCAGCTTTCTAGCCAAGATTTTCCCCAAGCTGGAAAAGGCGGGGATCGTCGCCGCCAGCGAAGGAGTGCGTGGCGGCTACCGGCTGGCGCGCCCGGCGGATGAGATCAGTTTTCTGGCGATCATCGACGCCATCGAAGGGCACAAGCCGCTGTTCGATTGCCAGGAGGTGCGCGGGCGCTGCGCGGTGTTCGATGACTCCCCGCCGGATTGGGCGGTCTCCGGCAAATGCGCTATCCATGCGGTGATGCTGCAGGCGGAGAAGGCGATGCGCGATGCGCTGGCGGCGCAGACTCTCGGTGCCGTCGCCGCCCGTTTTGGCCGCAAAGCGCCGCAAGGCTTCTTCGGCGAGGTCAACCTCTGGCTCGACGAGCGCATGACGGAACGCACCGCGCGCAGCGGCAAAACGGCGCGCGCCAAGACCTAACCACCGCCTTTCCTTAAAACGAAACACACTTTTTCCCGCCTCTTCGGAAGGGGCGGGCGGGCCTTCTGCACCCTGTTACGGGAGCGGGACGGCATCGTTCATCCGAAAAAACTGCGGGCAGCCTTGTCGCCCGGTTAACCCTGTATGAAGGAGTCATCCCATGACGCAGAAAATAGTGATTGCCGGTTCCGGTTTTGCCGGTTTTTGGGCCGCCGTGTCCGCCATGCGCGCCATTACCCTTGCCGGTAAGCATGACGATATCGAGGTGCTCATGGTTTCACCGACGCCAACCGTTACCATCCGGCCACGCCTGTATGAGGCCGTGCTGGAAAACATGAACCCGGACATTTCCGCGCAGCTCGCTGTCGTCGGTGTGCGCCACCTGGCCGGGACGGTAGAGCGTATCGATGCCGCTGCTAAAACGCTCACGGTGGCGCAGGCGACGGGGGAACCCCTTGAGTTGGCCTACGATCGTTTGGTGTGGGCCACCGGCAGCCGGCTGTCCGTGCCTGCGGTGCCGGGCTTTGCCGAATACGGCTTCAACGTCGATACGCTGGAAAGCGCACAGCGTTTGGGCGCCCATATCAACGCGCTGGCGGCCAAACCCTCGACGCCGGCGCGCAACACCGCCGTGGTGGTGGGCGCGGGGCTGACCGGGCTGGAGAGCGCGGCGGAGATGCCGCAGCGGCTGCGGGATGCGCTGGGCAAAGACGAGAACGTGCGCGTGGTGATCGTCGATACCGCCCCGGAAGTGGGCGCCGGGATGGGGGCGGAGCCGGGGGCGGTGATACGCCAGGCGTTGGCGGAGTGCGGCGTGGAAGCGCGGGCCGGCCTGCGCGTCTCGGCCATCGACGCCGAGGGGGTGATGCTGTCGAACGGTGAGCGCATCGCCGCCAACACGGTGATCCTGGCGGCGGGCGTGCGAGCGCATCCGCTGACCGAGCAGATCCCCGGCGAGCGCGACGGCAGCGGCCGGGTGATCGGCGACGCCTTCCTGCGCGCGCCGGCGGCGGCGGGCATTTTCGTGACCGGCGATACGGTGAAGGCGGCGACAGACGATCTCGGTAACCACAACCTGATGACCTGCCAGCATGCGCTGAGCCTTGGCCGCGTGGCCGGCCACAATGCGGCGGCGGAGCTGACGGGCTTGCCGGCGCACCCTTACAGCCAGCCGAAGTATGTGACCTGTCTGGATCTGGGCCCCTGGGGCGCGCTGTATACCGAAGGCTGGGAGCGCCAGGTGCGCTTTACCCGTGAGGAAGGCAAAAAGATTAAGCAGGAGATCAACACGCAGTGGATTTACCCACCGGCGGCGGATCGCGAGGCGCTGTTTGCCGTCGCCAATCCGGATTTCGTGATTGTGCCTTAAAGAAAAGAGAAAACGGGAGCGGTAACGCTCCCGTCGTCATTTGCCCAGCGGCAGGAACGAGCGCTCCGGCACCACGGTTTTCATCACCAGCGTGGAGCTCAGGCGCTGCACGCCCGGCAGAGCGGAGAGTTTCTCGTCGTAAAGCTGCTGGAAGGCGGGCAGATCGCGGGCGATCACGTGCAGCAGATAGTCGGGATCGCCAAACAGCCGCTGTGCCTGCACCACCTGCGGAATGTCCACCATGGCGTTTTCGAAGGTTTCAACGGCGCGGCGATCGCCTTCGCGCATGGTGACGAACACCAGGGCGGAAAAGTTATAGCCGAGGCTGCCGGGGTCGAGCTGGGCGCGGTAACCCCTGATCACCCCGGACTCCTCTAATGCCCGCACCCGGCGGTGGCAGGGAGACACGCTCAAACCGATCCGCTCGGCCAGCTCGGTTACCGACAAACGGCCATCGACCTGCAGTTCAGCAAGAATCTTGCGATCAATCTTATCCATTTGGAAAAATTTCCCTGCTTATGCCGATTTCAGGCAAGTAATTGAAAGCACATTTTAACGCCTTGAGGATATTCTTGCCATCTGTTGAACGGTTTTGACGGCCACCGCGGCAGGCGGAGGCCGTTCTTCTTCCACGAGGAAAGGCAATGGTTCTCTGTTTGGTGTGGCGTGGCGCGTCTGAGAGGGCGCCGGCATGACGCTCGCTCTGTTCGCCGCTTTTTGGGCGGTGTCGATTTTGTTGGTGATCACGCCGGGTATGGATTGGGCCTATGTGATCTCGGCGGGCATTCGCGGCCGGGTGGTGGTGCCCGCCGTCGCCGGCTTGCTGTTCGGCCATCTGCTGATGATTGCGATTGTGGTGGCGGGCGTCGGCGCGCTGCTGGTCGGCAACCCGCTGGCGCTGACGGCGCTCACCCTGTTGGGGGCGGCTTATCTGTTGTGGATCGGTTTCAACATGCTGCTGCACCCGCCAGTGCCCGGCGCCGGTGAAGATCAGCGTTCCGATTCCTGGCTGCGCTGGGCCGGCAAGGGCGTGTGCGTCAGCGGCTTGAACCCCAAGGTGTTTCTGCTGTTTCTGGCGCTGCTGCCGCAGTTTACCGACGCCCGAGCCGAATGGTCGGTGCCGATGCAGATGCTGGCGTTGGGCGTCGTGCATTTGATCAGCTGCGGCCTGGTGTATCTGCTGGTGGGATTCGGTTCGCAGTCGGTACTGCGCACGCGCCCGCAGGCTGCGAAGATAGTGGGGCGCATCTCCGGCGCGGCGATGATCGTCATCGCGCTCGGGCTGCTGGCCGAGCAGGCCCTGAAATAGCATTACCGTCGATAGATGTCCGGCCGGGCGATCTGCCAGACAAAGTCGGGGTGGTTGATGGCCGAATAGCCCACTTTCTCATAGAGCCAGGGGGCGGTGCTGGTGACCAGCATGATTCGCCTCAGCTTCGCCATCAGCGGATGGGCCTGGCAGCATTCCGCCAGCCACAGGCCCAGCCCGCTTTTTTGATGCGTCTCCAACACGTACACGTCGCACAGATAGCCGAAAGTGGCGTAATCGGTGACCAGCCGGGCGAAACCGATCTGCCTGGCCTCGTGATACAAACCGAAGCACAGGCTGTGGGTGAGGGACTGGCGAACGGTTTCTTTATCGATTCCCTCCGCCCATGACGAACGGGTCAGAAAAGCGTGGATGGCATCGAGATCAAGCAGGGCGGGATCGGTGCTGACGAGATAGTCCGCACGCTGCCAGACAAGTGCGGCAGGGGTTGTCATGATGATTCTTCTCCTGTGAAAGCGTTCAGGTCAGGGCCGCCGTTCAGGCGTGCAGTTCGGCGACCGTCATGGTGAAAATCAGCGTGTCTTCGCCCTCGTTGGCGTACCGGTGCGGGCCGTCCGTTCTGGCGACCGCCGAACAGCCCGGCGCAATTCTGAGCTTGGTTTGTTCGACGGCAAGGCTTAAGACGCCTTGCTCAACGTGCAGCAGCTCAAACGTGCCCGTCGGGTGGCCGCCCGATGCATAGGATTCCCCGGGCGCCATTTCCCACCGCCACAGTTCTATCATGTTCGGGCCTTGGGTGCCCGCCAGCAAACGGGCCGAACCGCCGCTATCGCCATGCCACAGCGTGGGAATATCTTGGCTTTCAATCAGGTAGGCGGCGGGCGCGCGGGTGACGTTGACGATGTCCGCCACCGAGAGACCCAGCGCCGCCGCGAGCTTGCACAGGATGGCGATGCTGGGATTGGCGGCGCCTTTCTCGATCTCCACCAGCATGCCCTTGCTGACGCCCGCCCGGCGCGACAGTTCGTCCAGCGATAGCTTTTGGCTTTTTCTCTGTTGCTTGATGCGATGTGACACCGCTTCGCTGACGGTTTGCACGTCGGCGCCAAACTCGGTCGGTCTGTTGACTTTTTTGTTCATCGGTCAATATTATGCAATAAAATGGTCAATATAGGATTATTTAATGATTTTAGTCGATCCGTCAATCGATCCGGCCGTCGCTGCGCTGGCACCCGGTTTCCGGGCGTTGAGCATTACCGCGGTTGCGGCTCCCATAGCCCATCCGGACGTGGGGGCGTTAGCGTTGGCGCAAGCCTGTCGCGCCCTCGGCGAGGAAGACGCACCCTGGGCAGAGGCGCATCTCACGGCCTGGCGCGAGGTTTTCATGCAGTTTGGCGCCAAACCCAAGCGTACGCCCTGTTCCGCCGACGCCCTGCGCAAGCGCGCGCTGCGCGACGGCACGATGCCCAGCATCGATCCGGTCGTCGATCTCTATAACGCCGTCAGCATCCGTTATGCGGTGCCGGTGGGGGGCGAGAATATCGCGGCCTATGTCGGCGAGCCGCGGCTGATCGTCGCGGATGGCAGCGAACTGTTCGATACCGTCAAGGAGGGGGCGGTGATCCATGAATCGCCGGAGGTGGGCGAAGTTGTTTGGTGCGACGATCGCGGCGTGACCTGCCGCCGCTGGAACTGGCGCCAGGGGGTCAGAACCCGGTTGAGCGCCGAGGCCGAGCGGATGTGGTTCATCCTGGAGAGCCTGCCGGCGATGCCGTTGGCGGCGCTGCACGAGGCGGGCGACGAATTGATTGCCGGTTTACGGCAAATGATGCCCGGCGTCACGGTAGAGCAACGGCTCATCGGCTGCGCCTCGTAACGGGTGTCAGCACTGGCGGCGGACCAAACCGGTGATCAAATCCAGCGCGTCGTCCGCCGCCGCGATTTCGCTTTCGCTGAGCGCTTGCCGTTCGATGAAGCTCTCGATCGCTTCCAACAGGGAGAAGACGCTGATTTCATCCCCTATCTTCACGACTTCGCAAACGCCACGCCCGATCGCCAGACAGATGGCTTCATCAAATTCACACGGTTTGCTGTTCATCTTTCCCCCTACGGCGTTTGGGATGATATCGGCCATGCTACCGGTTTTTTCCCGACGGCTGTCTGATGAAAATCCCATTTTTTCGTTGATGCTGACTGGCGCACGACCGCGGGCATTGGCGAAATTCTGATTTCCTCACCGTGGTCAAATTTCCCTTGTGACCACCGTGCCGGCGCGGTATTGTCGCCAAATGACGACAATACCGCCTCATTGTCCGCATAAAAAATTCATGACGTTATCATCCCTTCATCCCGCTGCCGTGCGGGATTTTTTTATGAGGTTTATCTCAAAGTGCGGATAACCTCGACGCGATCGCTTGCCATGCTCTGAGAATAATCCTAGCTTGAAATAGTCATTTAGGGTTAGCAATCCCTCATGACCTCCTTGTAACACTTGATGCACCAGAACGTTTTCTCCCCCGCTGCGGCGGGGGTTTTTAATGACGTGCATCAGAAAAGGCCGCAACGCAAGAACCGACAGAGTTCGTGACGATAACCAGTTTAAGTATCAGGGGACGGGACTATGAAAAATGATCTGGCGGCGGCGATCGCGATTGGCTGTGTGTTGTTGTTCGCATTGGCAGTCGGTTCGCCCCTTTCTATCGGTACCTCGCTGTAATCTTCCGCGGCCCCGTTCGGGGCCGCTCACCGAACCTGTCGCCGCGTCTGCGGATTTTTGCGCCGATCGCCTGCCCGCGCGATAAAATCAGCCAAATCGCTGTTGATGTATGGTGAACTTTGAGTACTCTGAGTGCTTTGCACACCTCGCGTGCGCCCGTTCTATCTATGCTTTAATCAGGCCCATCACAGGAATCGCCATGCCCGCCCGCCAAATCTCGAGGAGCCCGCTCTGATGCTGGAGATGTTATTACAGTGGTACCGCCGCCGCTTCACCGATCCGCAGGCTATCGCGCTGCTGGTGATCCTGGTCGCCGGGTTCCTCATTCTCTATTTTCTGCACGGCATTCTGACCCCGTTGCTGGTCGCCATCGTGCTGGCGTACCTGCTGGAGTGGCCGACCGCGCGCCTGCAGCGCATCGGCTGTTCGCGCACCTGGGCGGCGAGCATCATGCTGTTGGTGTTCGCGGGCGTTGCCATGCTGCTGGTGTTTGTCGTCGCGCCGACCGCTTGGCAGCAGGGCATCAATCTGATGAGCGATCTGCCGGGCATGCTCAACCAGTTCTATAACTTCGCCGCGACGCTGCCGAAGCGTTATCCAGCGCTGGTGGATGCCGGCATCATCGACATGATGGCGGAAAACCTGCGCAGCCGGCTGTCCGGCATGGGCGAATCGGTGGTGAAATTCTCGCTGGCGTCGCTGGTCGGCCTGCTGACGTTGGCTATCTACCTGATCCTGGTGCCGATGATGATGTTCTTCCTGCTGAAGGACAAAGATCAACTGTTGAACGCGGTGCGCCGCGTGCTGCCGCGCAATCGCGGCCTGGCGGGGCAGGTCTGGAACGAAATGAATCAGCAGATCACCAACTATATCCGCGGCAAGGTGCTGGAGATGGTGATTGTCGGTGTGGCGACCTACCTGGTGTTCGCCGTGCTGGACATGCGCTACTCGCTGCTGCTGGCGGTGCTGGTGGGCTTTTCGGTGCTGATCCCCTACATCGGCGCGGTGCTGGTCACCATACCGGTGGTGGTGGTGGCGCTGTTCCAGTGGGGCGTCGGCGCCGATTTCTGGACGCTGATCGTCGCCTATCTGGTGGTACAGGGGTTGGACGGCAACCTGTTGGTGCCCATTTTGTTCTCCGAAGCGGTCAACCTGCATCCGCTAGTGATTATCCTGGCGGTGATCGTGTTCGGCGGGATGTGGGGCTTTTGGGGCGTGTTTTTCGCCATACCGCTGGCGACGCTGGTGAAGGCGGTGATTCACGCCTGGCCCGATGAACTGCGGGTCGAGGTGGAAGACAAGGCCGGCTGACAGGGAAGAAACGAAGCGCAGCAGGCCGCTGCGCTTCGTGAGAATTACTGCTGCAGGTAGCTCAGAACGATGTCGTGGTGATTGGTGGTTTTGAAATCATCAAACACTTTTTCAATCTTGCCGTTGGCGTCGATCAGGAAGCTGATGCGGTGAATACCGTCGTAGGTCTTGCCCATGAAGGTTTTCTCGCCCCACACGCCAAACTGTTGCGATACCTGATGATCTTCATCAGACAACAGCGTGAAGTTGAGCAGCTCCTTTTCGGCGAAGCGCGACAGTTTTTCCGGTTTGTCGGTGCTGATGCCCAGCACTTCGACGCCGACCTTTTTCAATTCGTCCATGTTGTCCCGCAGGCCGCAGGCTTGCACGGTGCAGCCCGGCGTCATCGCCTTCGGATAGAAATAGACCAATACTCGCTGTCCCTGGAAGTCGGCCAAATTAATTTCCTCACCGTCCTGGTCAGGCAAACTAAATTTCGGCGCTGTGTCACCGGCTTTCAATGGGCTCATCACTACTCTCCATCTTTCTCATCATGCTGTGGATAGTTCACCACGCTAATACTGCCTTGCGCGTTCAATTCTGTACATAGGCGATGGAAGGCTTGCTCAATATTTGAGGCATCCCGATCGCCGGAGCTGTGGGCGGTGATTTGGATATACAGCTGCGGTGGCAGGTCGCCGTCCGCCGGCTGCGTGCGCGAGACCAGCTCGGCGATATTCATCTGGCTGGAGTCGAACAAATCGGTAAAGCGTTCGATGATATGCGGCGAGTCCTTGACTTCCACCTGCACCCATACCGTGGCCGGCATCGGCGGCCTTTCGTGCGAGTTTGTGCGCTTCATCACGATCAGCAGATCCAGCTCCGCGCCTTTTTGCGGCAGGGTGGATTCGATCAGGGTGATGGCGTTCCAGCTGCCGGACAGCAGCATGATGAACGTGAACTCCTCCCCCAGCATGGCCAGACGGCTATCTTCGATATTGCATCCGCAACTGCTGACGTGGCGGGTGATGGTATTGACGATTCCGGGGCGGTCGACGCCGAGCGCGGTAATCACGAGATAGTGTTCGTCTGACTGAGGCAAAATAGCGCTTCCTGTCGTGCTTATTGGGGTTACCATGGTAAACATAAAAAAAACCGCCTGCCAAGCGCTTACAACGCGGTTGTGCGCTTGCTTTTGGATAGGCAGCAAAAGTACCATGAGTGACTTGTTTGTGGAGGGGACGGCCAATGTTTACGGGAAGTATTGTTGCACTGGTTACGCCGATGGACGACAAAGGTGCTGTCGATCGCGCGAGCCTGAAAAAATTGATCGATTATCATGTAGCCAGTGGCACCGCGGCGATCGTTTCCGTAGGGACCACCGGCGAGTCCGCAACGCTTGCCCATGACGAGCACGTTGACGTGGTGCTGCAGACGCTGGAGCTGGCCGACGGCCGCATCCCGGTGATCGCCGGCACTGGCGCCAACGCTACCGCCGAAGCCATCGCGCTCACCACCCGCTTCGCCAACACCGGCGTGGTGGGGTGTCTGACGGTGACGCCGTACTACAATAAGCCGACGCAGGAAGGGCTGTATCAGCACTTCAAGGCGATCGCCGAGAGCACCGAGCTGCCGCAGATCCTGTACAACGTGCCTTCGCGCACCGGTTGCGACATGCTGCCGCCGACCATCGCTCGGCTGGCGAAAATCAAGAATATTGTTGCTGTAAAAGAAGCGACGGGGAACTTAAGTCGCGTTAGTCAGATCCAAGTGCTGGTTGACGATGAAGATTTCATTTTGCTGAGCGGCGACGACGCCAGCGGGCTGGACTTCATGCAACTGGGCGGCAAAGGGGTGATTTCCGTGACGGCCAACGTGGCCGCGCGCGAGATGGCGGAACTTTGCGCGCTGGCGGCGCAGGGCAAGTTTGCCGAAGCGCGCCGCTTAAATCAGCGCTTGATGCCGTTGCATCAGGATCTATTTGTAGAAGCAAACCCAATTCCGGTGAAGTGGGCCTGTAAGGCGTTGGGATTGATGGCAACCGATACGCTGCGTCTGCCGATGACGCCGTTGAGTGAAACCGCCCGCCCGGTGGTGGAGCGCGCGCTGAAAAGCGTCGGTTTGCTGTAACTCTAAGGGAAATTTGATGGCTTATTCATTGCAAAAGTCGACGGTAGCAAAAGTAGTGGGCATCTCTTTGGTGATGATGCTGGCAGCCTGCAGCAGCGATCAGCGCTACAAGCGCCAGGTCAGCGGCGACGAGGCCTACCTCGACGCGGCTCCGCTCAAGGCGCTGAACGCGCCGTCCGGCATGATCCTGCCGGTGCAGAGCGGCAACTATGACGTTCCCGCCACGAAGCTGCAAGGCAACGTCGGCAAGCAGCTGGACATTCGTCCGCCGGTGCAGCCGTTGGCGCTGCTGAGCGGTTCACGTGCGCAATACGCCGGCGACAGCGGCACGCTGCTGCTGGAAAACAGCCCGCAGAACCAGAACCTGTGGTCGCGCGTCGTCAGCCTGCTGCAGGCGAAGAACATCGCGATCGCTTCCCGCCAGGACGCCGGTCAGACCCTGACCACCGACTGGGTGAAGTGGAACCGTCTGGACGAAGACAACCAGTACGAAGGCCGTTATCAGATCAGCGTGCAGCAGCAGGGCTACCAGCAGGCGCTGGTGGTGAAAAGCGTTGGCCTGCAGCAGCAGGGCAAGAGCGAGCAGGTGACCGACCAATCTGAGATTCAGCGCTACAACGGCATGATGATCAACACCCTGATCGAAGGCCTGGACAAGCAGGACAACCTGGCGAGCAGCCAGACCGCCAGCCGCTTCGGCACACTGGACGTGCAGAGCGGCGCCGATGACACCGGCCTGCCGATGCTGGTCGTGCGTGGCCCGTACACCGTTGTGTGGGATCGCCTGCCGCCGGCGCTCGAAAAACTGGGGATGAAAGTGGGTGACCGCAGCCGTCCGCAGGGCACCGTCGCCGTGACCTACAAGTCCCTGAGCAGCAGCGATTGGGATGCGTTGGGCGTTAAGGATCCTGAACTGGCGGAAGGGGATTACAAGCTGCAGGTCGGCGATCTCAACAACCGCACCAGCCTGCAATTCATCGATCCGAAAGGCAAACCGCTCACCCAGTCGAAAAACGATGCACTGGTGGCGGCATTCCAGTCTGCCTTCAGTAAAACCAGCGTTAACTAATCAAAAAGGGGCCTCGGCCCCTTTTTGTTTTGTCTATACGGTATCGTTTGCGTCGCAGGTTTGGCACAATAGTGTCCGGCACGCCAAAGAATTCATTAGGTCAATTCTATACCCCCTAATTTCGGGCCGCGCTCGGGAGACAACGGGGATACATCACTGGAGTAAGTAAGATGCAAAAGCTAGCTGAGCTGTATCGCGGAAAGGCAAAAACCGTTTACACCACCGAGAATCCCGATCTGTTGGTGTTGGAGTTCCGCAACGATACGTCAGCACTGGATGGTCAGCGCATTGAGCAGTTCGATCGCAAAGGCATGGTGAACAACAAGTTCAACCATTTCATCATGAGCAAACTGGAAGAAGCCGGCATCCCGACCCAGATGGAGCGTCTGCTGTCCGACAACGAAGTGCTGGTGAAGAAGCTGGACATGGTGCCGGTGGAATGCGTGATCCGCAACCGCGCCGCCGGTTCGCTGGTGAAGCGTCTGGGCATCGAAGAAGGTCTGGTGCTGAACCCGCCGCTGTTCGATCTGTTCCTGAAAAACGACGCCATGCACGATCCGATGGTGAACGAATCCTACTGCGAAACCTTCGGCTGGGTGAGCAAGGAACATCTGGCGCGCATGCGTGAGCTGAGCTACCGCGCCAACGAGGTCTTGACCCAGCTGTTCGATGACGCCGGCCTGATCCTGGTCGACTTCAAGCTGGAGTTCGGCCTGTTCAACGGCGAAGTGGTGCTGGGCGATGAGTTTTCGCCGGACGGCAGCCGCCTGTGGGACAAAAACACCCTGGACAAGATGGACAAAGACCGTTTCCGTCAAAGCCTGGGCGGCCTGATCGAAGCCTACGAAGAAGTGGCGCGCCGCATCGGCGTGAAGCTCGACTAAGCGTTGGCACCGCCATTCGGGGCGATCCGGCCGGATCGTCCCGCTATTCTGCGTTTTTCCAGAAAATTTCTACATTTCCTCCGCGGCAGACCATTTATAATGATGGATGCGAGATGACTAAAACCTATCCCACTCAGGCTTGAAGCTGCCTTTGCGCTTACGATCGCGGTGCAACTTCAACGAGCAGGGGAAATATCTGGAGTGTATTTATGCGTTGGCAAGGGCGTCGGGAAAGTGACAATGTTGAGGATCGTCGCGGGCAATCTTCAGGTTTGGGCGGTGGTGGCGGCGGCTTCCGTGTGCCGCGCGGCAAGGGCGGCATTGTCATTCTGGTGGTGGTGCTGGTGGCCGGCTATTACGGTATCGATCTGTCGCCGCTATTGAACGGCGGTAACGTCGCACCGCAGGGTCAACAGCAGAGCGCCAACATCAGCCCGAAAGACGATGAATTGGCCAAATTTACCTCGGTGGTGCTGGCCTCAACCGAGGATAACTGGAAAGAGATTTTCCAGCGCATGGGCAAAACCTATCAACCGCCGAAGCTGGTGATGTATCGCGGCGTGACGCGCACCAGCTGCGGCACCGGTCAGGCGGCTATGGGGCCGTTCTACTGCCCGGGTGACAGAACGGTGTATATCGATTTGTCTTTCTACCAGGATATGAAAACCAAGCTGGGTGCCGGCGGTGATTTCGCCCAGGCCTATGTGGTGGCGCACGAAGTCGGCCACCACGTGCAGAACCTGTTGGGCATCGAGCCGAAGGTCCGCCAGATGCAGCAGGGCGCCAGCCAGGCGGAAGTAAACCGCCTGTCGGTGAAAATGGAGCTGCAGGCGGACTGCTTTGCCGGCGTGTGGGGCAAATACGCTGAGAAGCAGCAGATGCTGGAAGAGGGCGACCTGCAGGCGGCGCTGAACGCTGCGCAGGCGATTGGCGACGATCGGTTGCAGCAGCAGAGCCAGGGCCGCGTTGTGCCGGACAGCTTCACTCACGGCACCTCGCAGCAGCGCTATACCTGGTTTAAACAGGGCTTCGACAGCGGCGATCCCAATACCTGCAACACCTTTGCATCCCGTTAACGCCTCAAGTGCCGGAGCCTGACTCCGGCATTTTTTTCGGATTGAGACACAGCGTTATGTTACAGGCAGCGCAACAACTTATGCGGCGGCAGGGCATCCGACGCCTGCTGGTGCTCAGCGGTGAACCTGACTGGTGCCGCGAACAGGCGCAGCGGCTGGCGGCTACGTTGCCAGGCGACTGGCCGTGGGTCGGGGAAAATCCGCCGCCCGGCGAGGTGGCTTTAGCAAGCGGCGCGATGCGCCAATTGCTGGGGCAGGAGCGGCTGCACGCGGTGTTCGACGCCGGTCACTCGCTGGACGTAGAGGCGCTGGCGGCGTTGAGTGGCGCCTTGCGCGCCGGCAGCTGGCTGCTGCTGTTGACGCCCCCCTGGCGACAATGGCCTCAGCAGCCGGACGGCGACAGCCTGCGCTGGAGCGATTGTCCGCAGCCGATCACCACGCCGCATTTCATTCATCATCTGCAGCAGCATCTGGCCGATGACAGCGAAGTGACGATCTGGCGGCAGGGAGAGCCCCTGACGCTGGCCGCGCTGCCGGCGCGTGAAGGGTGGCAGCCGCCGGATGGCCGCCCGACCGAGGAACAACAGGCGATCTTGACGGCGCTGCTGCAGGCCGAGTCCGGCGTGTGGGTGCTGACCGCCGCCCGTGGCCGCGGCAAATCGACGTTGGCGGGTATGCTGGTGGCGCAGTCGCCGCTGACCTGCTGGATCACCGGGCCGAGCCGCGCCGCCACTGAGGTGGCCGGGGAATGGGCGCAGGGGCGCGCGCAGTTTTGGGCGCCCGATGCCTTGCTGGCGCAGTGTCGTGAGGGTGACGTCAGCGCCGTGGGGTGGCTGCTGGTGGATGAGGCGGCGGCGATCCCCGCGCCACTGTTGCAGCAGTTGATCGGTTATTTTCCTCGCGTGCTGTTGACCACCACGGTGCAGGGCTATGAAGGCACCGGCCGCGGTTTTCTGCTGAAGTTTTGCGCCGGGCTGCCGTCCTATCAGGCGCTGAGCCTGCAACAGCCGATGCGTTGGGCACAGGGGGACGCGTTGGAACGGATAACGGACAATGCGCTGTTGTTCAACGAGCTGCCCGCCTGGCCGGCGGACGGCCAGGCGATCGATTACAGCCAGGCGGAGCAGCGTGAACTGTGCGCCGATCCGCAGCGGCTGGCGCGTTTCTATGCTCTGCTGAGCAGCGCGCATTACCGCACCTCGCCGCTGGATTTGCGCAGGTTGATGGATGCGCCCGGTATGCATTTCGGGCTGGCGCAGGCCGAACAGGAAGTGGTGGGCGCCGTGTGGCTGGTGGACGAAGGCGGCTTGAGCGCCGAGTTGGCGCACGACGTGTGGGCCGGCCGCCGCCGACCGCGCGGCAACCTGGTGGCGCAGTCGCTGGCGGCGCATGGCGGCCAGTGGTGGGCGCCGATGCTGCGGTCACGGCGCATTACCCGCATCGCGACGCTGCCTGCGTTGCGGCGGCAGGGTATCGCGCGTCAGCTGGTCGAGCGGCAACGCTGCCAGGCTCAGGGTCTGGACTTCCTGTCGGTCAGCTTCGGCTATACCGAGCCGCTGTGGCGCTTTTGGCAATCCTGCGGTTTCGAGCTGGTGCGCATCGGCAGCAAGCCGGAGGCCAGCAGCGGCTGCTATACCGCGATGGCTATCTTGCCCCTGAGCGAGCAAGGAGAGGCGCTGCGGCACGCGGCGCACAAGCATCTGGCGCGCGACTGGCCCTGGCTGCGGCAGCGTATTGAACTCGCGCTGGCGATCCCGGGCGACGACGGCGACACGCCGCTTGGCGAAGAGGACTGGCGCGAGCTGGCCGGATTCGCTTTCGCCCATCGGCCGCTGGAGGCCAGCCTGGGGGCATTGCAGCGTTTGCTGTTGGCCAGCAATTTGCCGCTGCCCGCGCTGCGCGGCCATCTGCAACGGCGGCAATCCCCGGCGGCCTGCGCGGAGCAGGCGGGCGTAAGTGGCCAGAAAGCCTTGCTGCGGCACTGGCGGCACGAAACGGCGCAGGCGCTGGAACAGTTGAATGCGCAGCACTGCCGTTACTGGCGCGACTGGGCGCAGTCGTTGCAATAAATTGAATAACTCGCTCAATAAAACCCGATTTTCCCGATTTCTCAACGGCGTATAGTCACTGTCAGCGGTGCGGCGGCGACTGTCGCCGCACCAGGTTTGGTTACTATTAAGGAGTCATCGATGAAACATGAGCATTTCGTTGTCCAAACCCCGGCGACCCCGGCGGCGCAGCTGATCTTGCTGTTTCACGGTGTCGGCGACAACCCGGTGGCGATGGGGGAGATCGGCAGCTACTTCGCCAAAGACTTTCCTCAGGCACAGGTGGTGAGCATCGGTGGCCCCGAAGCGTTCGGCAACGGCGCCGGGCGCCAGTGGTTTTCGGTGCAGGACGTGACCGAAGAGAACCGCGTGGCCCGCATCGCAGACGTAATGCCGCAGTTTGTGGCCGTGGTGCGCCATTGGCAGCAGCTGAGCGGCGTTGGCTATGCCGGCACTGCCCTGGTGGGGTTCTCGCAGGGAGCGATCATGGCGCTGGAGGCGTTGAAGGCGGAAACCCGCCTCGCCGGGCGAGTGGTCGCGTTCAGCGGGCGTTTCGCCCAGTTGCCTGAGCAGGCGTTCGGCGACAGCGTGGTACATTTGATCCACGGCGAAGAGGACGCGGTGATCGCGGTGCAGCACGCTCACGCGGCGGCGGAGGCGTTGCGGACCAACGGCGCCGATTTCACGCTGGACGTGGAACAGGACGTTGGGCATGCGATCAACCAGGGCATGATGAACGCCGCGCTGGAAAGGTTGCATTACTATGTGCCGCAGCGCTACTGGGACGAAGCCTTGTCCGGCAAGCGCGGCGAGCTGATCGCCTTCCGCTAAAAATTCAGGGCGCCGATGAGCGCCCTGATGTCATTTCTTTTTCGGCCAGTCGTCTTCGTCATCCCACTGGGCATTGTTGTCGCGGTGCGGCGGTATCTCCGGCTTGTTGGCCAAATAGCTTTTAACGTCGACGCGGCGCAGTTCCTTGATGCCGCTGACGACCATCCCCACCAGAACCAGCAGGATAATCCACCAGTAATCAGCTAACCATTGCATAGCTACTCCTTTCCTTCACTGCGTATAAAACGCGAAAAAATCGAGGGCAGATGGCGTTCGAGCCATTCGGCACCGGCGACCTCCTTATCATGCCAGGCCGCCAGCAACAGCGCCGGGGTCAGCAAATGTTCGGCCTCTTGTGCCAGCGGCCGGTAGCTCAGATGCCACGGCTCCACCGCCACGCCGCCGCAGTCTTCGGTAAAGGGGCGGTAGAAACCGAATTCGGCCATATGCGCGGTCAGCCACTGGTTGAGCGGCGCAAAGTAACCGCCTTCCTCATATTCCCACGGCTCCAGCTGCAGCTTTTGCCCTTCCGGCAACAGCGACGGATCGTACACGTCCAGATCGCTGCCCCAGTGATGGCGGCTGGCGCCCGGCAGGGCCGACCAGCGCAGGATCGCCTCACAGCGCTCGGCGGCCGATAGCGTCGCGACGTCGATCGGGCGGCTGTCCTTATCTAATACTGGCCGCTGGCCGCAGAATTTGCCATTCCAAATCGCCAACTGGCGGTCGAAATCGCGGAAGGTGCTGGCGGGCTGGAGATCGAATCCCGCCTCATGCGCCGCCTGCTGCATCGCCAGGAAGGCGTTGACCGCCTGCGGCTGCAGGCGGTGGTTCCCGCTCAGCGGCGCCAGGTGTTCGGTTGAGCGGCCGGTGAGCATCTCTGCGTTGATCATGCGACCAATTGCTCCATGATGCGTTGATACATGCGGCTCAGCAGCTGCAGATCCGCGGCGTTGACACATTCGTTGACCTTGTGGATGGTGGCGTTGACCGGCCCCAGTTCCACCACCTGCGCGCCCATCTGCGCGATGAAGCGGCCGTCGGAGGTGCCGCCGGTGGTCAGCAACTGCGGCGTCAATTCAGAATAGTGCTCGACCGCGTTGACCACTGCATCCACCAGCGCGCCGCGCGAGGTGAGGAACGGTTGACCGGACAGCCGCCATTCGATGCTGTAATTCAACTGATGGCGTTCCAGCAGCTCTTCCACGCGCTGCTTGATCATCGCGTCGGTCAGTTCGGTGCTGAAACGGAAGTTGAACTGCACGTAGAGATCGCCCGGGATCACGTTGTTGCTGCCGGTGCCGGCCTGCACGTTGGCGATCTGCATACTGGTCGGCGGGAAGAACTCGTTGCCGCGATCCCATTCGATCGCCACCAGTTCATTCAGTGCCGGCATGGCGCGGTGCACCGGATTGTCCGCCAGATGCGGATAGGCAACGTGCCCCTGTACGCCGTGGATATGCAGGTTGGCGGTGATGGAGCCACGACGGCCGTTTTTCACCACGTCGCCGACGCGCTCGGTGCTGGACGGCTCGCCGACCAGGCAGTAATCCAGCCGCTCGTTGCGCGCCATCAGCGCTTCGACCACTTTAACCGTGCCGTGAGTGGCGCTGGCTTCTTCATCCGAAGTGATCAGGAATGCCAGACGACCCCGGTGATTCGGGTTGGCGGCGACAAAGCGTTCCGCGGCCACCACCATCGCGGCCAATGAGCCTTTCATGTCCGCCGCGCCGCGGCCATAGAGCATGCCGTCACGGATTGCCGGTTCAAACGGCGGGTTGTCCCAGCGTTTTTCATCACCGGTCGGCACCACGTCGGTGTGCCCGGCAAACGCCAGGGTTTGCCCTTCACCGCGCCAGGCCCAGAAGTTTTGGGTATCTTCGAAGTCCATTGCTTCGACGGTGAAGCCGATCGCCTGCAGGCGATCGATCATCAGCTGCTGGCAGCCTTCGTCATTCGGGCTGAGGGAAGGGCGTTTGATCAACTGCTGGGCCAGTTCGATAACCGGGCAAGTCATACGGCAACCTCGGTGATAAATTGTTGGTAAGTGTCGGCGTTAAAACCGAGCAGGGCGTGGCCGTTGCCGTCGTCCAGCAGCGGACGTTTAATGATTGCCGGCTGCGCCAACATCAGCGCGATGGCGGCGTCGGCATTATCACAGGCGTTGCGCTGCGCTTCATCCAGCTTGCGCCAGGTGGTACCGCGGGTATTGAGCAGCGGCTCCCAACCCAGCTGCGCGACGAAACCGCGCAGTTGCTGTTCGGTCAGGCCGTCGGCGCGGTAGTCGTGAAAATGATAGGCTATGCCCTGATCTTCCAGCCAGCGGCGGGCTTTTTTGATGGTGTCGCAGTTTTTGATGCCGTACATCGTCAGCGTTGTCTGTTGCGGTTTATTTGCCATGGCGTAAAGCTACCTGTCTCGTCGAGTCGATACTGAGCGGCGGGCGCGGTCTTAGGCCTTCTCGCCGCCCGGCGATAGCAGAGATAATGCCAGTAAAGCGGCGGCGAGATCCAGACAACGATGCGCGCGAGAGACGATTGGGCGCCAGGGAGAGAGAGGTTGGCAAAGCGATGAAACGGCGACCTTCGCCAGCGGTGCTTTTAAAAGACGCCGGCGAACGCATTCAGCCGCCAATGCGGAGCTGGGGGGCGGTCACTACTCTTTATTGATTCTTATGTTTAAACGATCGGTCAAACACCGTACGCGGGTAATATGCAACAGCGGTTTTATCCTGCTGGCGCCGAGCTTTTTCATTATTCGCGACTTGTAATGATTGGCGGTTTTATTTCTGATATTCATGGCATTGCTGATATCGGCCAGCGATTTTCCCGTCGACCACTCCGAAAGGAAAAGGGACTCGCGCTGGGAGAGTTGCGGCGGTTCGGTATAGTGACTGTAACGCTTATATAAGTCACCGATCAGGTGGCTGAAGCGGCTCAATGATATAAGGTTTGATAATATAATGGTCTTATTGTCGACAATCACCACCTCATGCAGGCAGTCGGTGATAATGATTATTTTGTAGGTATTGGGGTTGGCATATTCATCGCGGTAACGTGCTTCAAAATTGGCGATAGTGACATCGATAAAGCAGACCCTTT
This sequence comes from Serratia sp. NGAS9, assembly GCF_009905295.1. Classification (NCBI taxonomy): domain Bacteria; kingdom Pseudomonadati; phylum Pseudomonadota; class Gammaproteobacteria; order Enterobacterales; family Yersiniaceae; genus Serratia; species Serratia sp. NGAS9. The sequence goes on along the minus strand of NZ_CP047605.1, from coordinate 3,792,327 downwards.
TACGGCTAAAGCCGGCCGGCGCGCGTTTTTCCGCCCATGTTTGGTTAATGAGTTGTCGAATGCCGACGGTGGTATAGGCACACTCGCTGAAAATATCAATTTCCATTTTATTATAGTCCTTTACTTTCTATTTCCCGGTGAGGATTGATATCTTAAAACATAAAAAAAGAAATAATCTAAATAATTTCATGTTGAACTTATCTTGCACCGCAAACGAATGAGCGTTATCTGGGCGCGAGCTTTGAAGGGAAGGTTATATACTAGCATGATTTATAAAGAGTAAATCTTTTTTTCAACTGAATTTTTAAGCAAGGTAAGGCTAATAGAATAGACATCTTCTATTAATACCTCGGTAATTGAAAGGAATTAACATAGATATTGGCTATCAAAATTATCAAAACGATCGTTTTTGACGATCATTAAATGACGGAAGATTGCGTTTAACGAGTTAAAAACTAAGATTTTTCTTGGTTTTATCACGATGAGAAGCTTTACTTGGATCGACAGTAAAGTCGGCGCTGAAGTCATGCGAAAATTAACGTGGAAATTGAGACAAAGATAATTCTAAACAAAGAAAATGCGATGTTTTAAGCTGTGAGCAGAGTGCGAACGTGGATGATTGATACGGAGAGCTGGCGTGAAAGAATGTCATATCGAAATTTCCGATCGGGTAACGCAGGAAATAACGTCCTGTATCGCGGAGGGGTTGGACCGTTTTAATGATCAACATATCGGCTACGGCGATCGTCTGCCGTTGGCCGTGGTGGTAAAAGATCCCGATAGTGGGGAGGTTCTCGGGGGGATTACCGGGCGCTCATCATTAGGGCTGCTGTTTCTCGATCTCTTTTATCTGCCGGAAGCGTTGCGCGGGGCGGGGCTGGGCAGCGAATTGTTGCGCCGTTTCGAGCAGGAAGGCCGCCGGCGCGGTTGCCTTTCCGCCGTGTTGTACACCATCAGCTTTCAGGCGCCGGACTTTTATCAACGACATGGCTGGCAGCGTATGGGGGAGGTGGCGTGCCTGCCGCCGGGGACCTGCCGTATCTTTATGAGCAAAACCTTGTAATGCGCGATTAACGTACGTAGCCTCCCTGTTGCAAACGCCGCAGGGCGGCGCCCTCAGCGAACACCATGCCGGTGGTCAAATCGTGAAAGCCGTACTTTTTATAGAAGGCCAGTTTTTCCGGCACCGAATAGATGAAAATCTTGCCGAGCGGCGCCAGATCTTGCATCACCCGGTCCATCAACCTGCGCCCCAACCCCTGTCCCTGAAAGCGCGGATCGATCGCCACGTCGGCCAGGTAGGCAACCGAGGTCAAATCGCTGATGGCATGTGCGGTGGCGATCAGCTCATCGCCGATAAACCCCCAATAGCAAAACTGGCTGTGTTGGTAAACGCGTTGCAGCGTATGCGGATCGCGTTCGCCCAGCCCGGCGGCCTGCAGCAATTCACACAGCCGCTGCCAGTCGATGGCGCGGCGGCTCATATCGGTGATGATTTCCATGGTTTTCCTCTAATCAATATGATTGAGATCGGCGGCATAGTGCCGAATGGCGCGCTGATAGCCGCGGATACCGGGGTCTGACGAGGTGTCCGCCAGCAACAACAACAGATCGGCCACGGCGCGTTTATTTTCACCCAGGTTGTACAGCGTCATGGCGCGAAACAGCATTAGTTCGTTGGCCTGCGGGAATTCGGTCAGGCCATCGTCGAAAGCGCGCAGCGAAGCCGGGTATTTCCCCAGGGCGCGGTAAGTGCTGCCGAGGCCCAGCCAGGCTTCACGGCGCTGGGCGGGCGGCAAATCGCGAGCCAATGCCGCGAGGTAGCAGGGAATGGCCTGTTGCTCCAGGCCCTGAACGTCATACAGGCAGGCCAGCTGAAAGTGTAACATCGCCGCTTCCGGCTCGGCCGCCAGTTGCCGTAACGCCAGCGCAGTCGCTTCCTGATAGCGGCCCTGCGTTTTCAACTGCGAGAGAGACAAAGAAGTGGACATGATCGGCGCTCCCTTGGCGTATTTTTATACCTTTTACACGCTACCGTGGAGAAATTGATATCACAAGGGAATAGCTGTACTGCACATTGATCAGATAAATACGAAAATGTGCGCTAAGCCCGATTTCCGGGCCCGGCATCGTTCCCGTCTCCCTTCACATGGTCAAAAAACAAGCGTAGAATCCGCTTCGTCAAATAATTGAGGTTGTAAAGTATTATGGTTGATCGTGAATTAGGAAACTGGAAAGACTTCATTGATGAGATGTTGGGCAACTGACACAGCGTTGAAGCAGATGGCAAGGTTGAGTCATTGGAACGTCACTGAAACACCTTGGGAACGAGATTATCGTTCGAAAAAAAGCAGCATCGGTTACCCGACGCTGCTTTTTTTATGCGCTGCCTGTTACTCCTCAGTGGTCGGCGTGGTTGCCGGATGCGCTTTACCCGGGAAACGGCGCCGCACCAGCACGAAGAACAGCGGCACGAAGAAAATCGCCAGCAGGGTGGCGGAGATCATGCCGCCCATCACCCCGGTGCCGACCGCATGCTGGCTACCGGAACCGGCGCCGCTGCTGGTGGCCATCGGCAGCACGCCGAAGATGAACGCCAGCGAGGTCATCAGGATCGGCCGCAGACGCATGCGGGACGCGTCGAGCGTCGCCGACATCAGATCCTGGCCTTTATGGTTCAGCTCATTAGCGAACTCGACGATAAGAATGGCGTTTTTCGCCGACAGCCCAATAATGGTCAACAGGCCAACCTGGAAATAGACGTCGTTCTCCAGACCGCGCAGCCAGGTGGCGGCGACCGCGCCGATCACCCCCAGTGGCACCACCAGCATCACAGAGAACGGTATCGACCAGCTCTCGTACAGCGCCGCCAGGCACAGGAACACTACCAGCAGCGAGATGGCGTACAGCGCCGGCGCCTGCGAGCCGGACAGCCGTTCCTGATAGGACATCGCCGTCCATTCCAGCCCGAAGCCGGTCGGCAGTTGGCTGACCAGTTTTTCCATTTCCGCCATCGCGGTGCCGGTGCTGACGCCGTTGGCCGCTTCGCCGACGATCTCCAGCGCCGAGCTGCCGTTATAGCGCTCCAGCCGCGGCGAACCGTACTCCCAGTGCGAGCTGGCGAAGGCCGAGAACGGCACCATGCCGCCCGCGCTGTTGCGTACATACCATTTGTTGATGTCATCCGGCAGCATGCGGAACGGCGCTGCGGCCTGCACGTAGACTTTTTTCACCCGGCCGCGGTCGACGAAGTCGTTGACGTAGGTCGAGCCCCAGGCGGTGGAGAGGGTATTGTTGATGTCGTCGATAGACACGCCCAGTGCCTGAGCCTTGCGTTGATCGGTATCGATTTGCAACTGCGGGCTGTCGTCCAGGCCGTTGTGGCGCACGCGCGACAGCAGCGGGTTTTGCCCGGCCAGCTGTAGCAGCTGATCGCGCGCTGCCATCAGCTTGGCGTGGCCGAGGCCGGCGTGGTCTTCCAACTCCATATCGAAGCCGGAAGAGTTGCCGAGGCCGGTGATAGCCGGCGGGCTGCTGGCGATCACCCGCGCTTCGTTAATCTTGTTGAACGCCAGGGTGGCGCGATCGATGATGTCGAACGAGCTGTTGGCGCCCGAGGTGCGCAGATCCCAGTCTTTTAGCCGAATGAACAGACGCGCCACGTTTTGGCCGTTCCCCCCCGGCCCGGAGCCGATGATGGCGAACACCGACAACACATCCTGTTTCTCTTCGGTGAGGAAGTACCGCTCGACCTTTTCCACCACTTTGGACGTTTGTTGCAGGGTCGAGCCTGCCGGCAGCTGCACCTGTACGGTGAAGATGCCACGGTCTTCCTGCGGCAGGAAGGAGGTCGGCAGCTTGATGAACAGCAACGCCATGCCGCCGAGCAACAGCAGATAAATCACCATGTAGCGGCCGCTGGCGTGCAGGATGCGCCCCACGCCGCGCTCATAGCGTTCGGTGTTGCGGTTGAACATGCGGTTGAACCAGCCGAAGAAGCCGCGCTTACCGTGGTGGTGGCCCTTGGCGATCGGTTTGAGCAGCGTGGCGCACAGGGCAGGGGTCAGGATCATCGCCACCAGCACCGACAGCACCATGGCGGAGACGATGGTGATGGAGAACTGTCGATAGATGGCGCCAGTGGTGCCGCCGAAGAACGCCATCGGTACGAACACCGCCGACAGCACCAGGGCGATGCCGACCAGCGCGCTCTGGATTTGCCCCATGGATTTGCGCGTGGCTTCACGCGGCGGCAGGCCTTCTTCGCTCATCACGCGTTCGACGTTTTCCACCACCACGATGGCGTCGTCCACCAGCAGGCCGATCGCCAACACCATGGCGAACATGGTGAGGGTGTTGATGCTGAAGCCGCAGGCGGACAGGATGGCGAAGGTGCCCATTAGCACCACCGGCACGGCGATGGTGGGGATCAGCGTGGCGCGGAAATTCTGCAGGAACAGGTACATCACCAGGAACACCAGCAGGATGGCTTCCAGCAGCGTTTTCACCACGTCCTTGATCGAGGCTTTGACGAACGGGGTGGTTTCATAGGCCACTTTGGCCTCCAGCCCGCGCGGGAAGTACTGCGACAGTTCGGCGATCTTGTCCTTCACCAACTGGTCGGTCTGCAGTTCGTTGGCGCCGGAGGCCAGCTTGATGTTCATGCCCGCGGCCTGCATCCCGTTGTAGCGGCTGAGGTAGTTGTAGTTCTCGCCGCCCAGTTCGACGGTGGCGACGTTGCCCAGCGTCACCAGCGATCCGTCCTGATTGACCCGCAGGGTGATCTGGCGGAATTGTTCTGGCGTCTGGAGCTGCGACTGGGCGTTGATGGTGGCGTTCAACGCCTGTTTATCGACCGATGGCGTGCCGCCCAACTGGCCGACCGCCACCTGGGCGTTCTGCGATTGAATGGCCTTGACCACGTCCTGGGTCGTGAGCTGGTAACTGTTGAGCTTGTTGGGATCGAGCCAGATACGCATGGCGTATTGCGAGCCGTACACGTCCATGCTGCCGACGCCGTTGATGCGGCTGAGCGGATCCTGCAGGTTGGAGACGATGTAATCGGCGATGTCCTGCTTGTCCATGCTGTTGTCGGTGGAGACGAACGCCACCATCATCAGCGTGGTGTCGCCGGATTTCGACACCGTGACCCCCTGATTCTGCACCGCCTGCGGCAAACGTTTGATCGCCGCCTGCAGCTGGTTTTGCACCTGCTGCATCGCTTCGTTGGGATCGGTGCCGGCTTCGAACGTCAGCGTGACGGTTGCCTGGCCGGTATTGGTGCTCTGCGACGACATATACATCATGTTGTCGAGGCCGGTCATATTCTGTTCAATGATCTGCGTGACGGTGTTTTCCAGCGTTTGCGCCGAAGCACCTGGGTAAGTTGCGCTAATGCGCACGTTCGGCGGCGCCAGATTCGGGTATTGTTCTACCGGTAAAGAAAAAATCGCCAATGCCCCGGTCAGGCAAAGAATAATTGCCAGCACCCAGGCGAAAATCGGGCGATCAATAAAAAAATTGGCCATGCAGCGCGAACCTCGTTATGACTTGTTCTATCTTTAAAACGCATCGGAAATATGCATTTCAGCGGCAGGGAAGGATTCCGGCGCTATTGCACTTTACTCGGGATAGTCGAGGAAAGCGTGGAGAAAAAAAGGAGATAGTGTAAATAACGGTAGCGGAAAACGGCGTGGATGCACCGACGCCGATAATTGTACGCTATTAAGACATTTTTATTACTATCAAAGGCCTTGCGCATGTCTTCGCCGCAGGCAACCGAAAGTAAAAACTGGACTCACCTTACAGCAGGAGCTTGGCATGGGAATTAACCCGGTATTTGCCCGTCGGCTTTATTTATGCTGGCTGATCAGCCACAGTGAGCGGCCCAATGTGCCGCGGTTGATGGCGCTGACCGGTTGGCCGCGCCGCACGTTGCAGGATGTGCTGAAGGCGCTGCCCGGCATGGGCGTCGAGCTGCAGTTCGTGCAGCAGGGCGTGCGCAACAACGACGGTTTCTATCAGTTGGAAAGCTGGGGGCCGTTCAACAAGAGCTGGGTGCATCAGCACCATCAGGCGCTGCTCAGCGCCATCGAGTAAGCGGCCCCGGCGTATTGGCCGGGGCGGGGCGATCAGTGGCTTTTGTACTCCAGGTACATCACCGTCGCCGCCACGCGAGAACGCACGTCCAGCTTGCGCAGTATATTGCGGATGTGCACCTTCACGGTTTCTTCAGAAATATGCAGCTGCGCCGCCACCTGTTTGTTGGACAGGCCGCGCGCCACCTCTTGCAAGACGTCCAGTTCGCGTTCGGTCAAGGCGGCGAAGGGATCGCGTTGCTCGCCGCGCGCCAGCAAATAGTCGGCCATGGCGTCGCTGATCACGTTCTGCCCTTCGGCGGCGGCGCTGATGTGTTCCAGCAGCTGTTCCGGTTCACTGTCTTTCAGCAGATAGCCGTCGGCGCCGGCGTCGATCAGCGCATACAGATCGCTGCGCGCGTCGGAGACCGTCAGCACGATGATGCGCGCGTCCACGCCTTCGTCGCGCAGGGCCCGCAGCGTATCCAGCCCGGACATGCCCTTCATGTTCAGATCCAACAAGATCACGTCCGGCGCGTGCTGCAGTGCCAGCGCAACCGCCTCGCTGCCGTTGCCGGCTTCCGCTACCACGCCAAATCGCGCATCCAGTCCCAGCAGCTGTTTGATGCCGCGCCGCATCAACGGATGATCGTCAACGATCATGACTCGGTATTGCTTCATCACCATGAAATATGCTCCCTGTAGCAAGTAAAGCCACTCAAACGCGCCCGGAGGCGTGCTTCACAGTGGGACTGTCTCTTCAAAAATAGCGGCATTCTGCACCGCAAACCTCTCTGGGCGGCCTTCTGCCCGGCGGCAACCGTAACGCCGAGTGAACAGCCGCAAGGTCAGGGCGAGAATGTCAGGCAGACCGCCGTGCCGCCGCCGCCTCTGCGCCGGATGCGCAGCGTTCCTCCCAGTCGCGCCGCGCGTTCGCTCATGATGGTCAAGCCGTAATGCCCTTCCGGTTCTTCCAGACTGGCGATGCCGCAACCGTCGTCGGTAATGCTGAATACGTTGTCGCCTGCGGCATTGACCTCGCAACACACCGCGATCTCGTTCGCTCCGGCGTGCTTGACGGCATTGAGTACCGCTTCGCGCACGATCTGCAGCGCGTGCACCTGCTGTTGGGCGTTGAGCGCCTGCGAGGGCAGCCGACAGTGTAACTGAATCCGCGCGGGGGTTAGCGCCTTTAATGGCTGCAACAGTTGCTCCAGCGCGGCATTCAGGTCCGCCTCCTGAATGTTGAGGCGGAAGGTGGCCAGTAATTCTCTCAGCTGGCGATAGGCATCGGCCAGCGTGCGATCGAAATCATCGATAATCGTCTGCGCCGCCGGATCGTCGGCGGCGCGCCGGAGCAGCGTCAGCTGGATGCGCAGGAACGACAGCGTCTGCGCCAGCGAATCGTGCAGCTCGCGGGCGATGGTCCCACGCTCTTCCATCAGCAACAGATATTGGTGCTGCTTTTGCGCGCGGTTGAAGTAGACGCCGCGGCCCAACATATTGGCCAGGCTCTGCATCAGGTGAGGATGCGGCGGCTGCGCCTCGGGCTGCCAACGCAATTCGCCCAGCAGTTTATCGCCTTGAGTGATCGACAGCGCGCTCCAGGCTTGCGCCGGCGCCGGCTCTCCTTCGTTCAGTTGCCACTGGCCATGGTCGTCCGCCACGTTCAACCGGATGCAGCGCAGTCGTTCACTTTGGCGCACGATGCGCAGCACATTTTCAAACGCCTGCTGATCGATCTGGCGCACGCTCAGCGCCTGCGAGCAGCGATACAGCACCTCCAGCGTTTCGTTGGCCTGCTGCAGGCGCTGGGTCTTTTCCTGCACTTTCAGCTCCAGCGACTGATAGAGCCGGGCCAGCTCGTCCGACATGGCGCTGAAGGTTTGCGACAGCACGCCGAGTTCGTTCGGCAGCGCCACGTCCAGCTGCGGGTGGCGAAAGTCGCGCTGTTGCACGCGCTGGCTGGCGTCGACCAGATGCTGCAGCGGCGTGACCACCTGGCGGCGCATAAAACGGATGCAGAACAGCACCAGACCGATGATGGCGGCGTAGCCCAGTACGCTGATGGCGGCCACCAGGGTGAGTTTCAACTCTGAATAACGCTGTAGAGCGGAAACGAAATGATCGACGCGGTTGACGTAGCCGGCAACCTCTGCCCGGTAGGCGGCCGCCTGCCCGTCGCGGATCTGCTGCTCCATCGTTTGCCATGTTCGTTGCAACGCCAGATAGTGGTTGCGTACCTCGGCCGGGACGTAAAAACGCGCCAGCTTTTGCAGCGCGGGTGCCTGCAAAGATTGCCGGTATTGCTGCAGGTGCAGCTCCAGCTCCGGGTTCTGCCGGTCGAGGTCAAAGGCCAAGCGGTAGCTTTGCATGCGCAGCGAACCGGCGATGTTGATCGCCTCGGCATCGCTCTGGCTGCCGGCGACGGTCGTCAACGCCAACCCGGTGGCGAGCACCGACAGGATCACGATGCCGAACAGCGCTCTGGCCAGGCTGCCGGTCACGGAACGTTTAACAAGCAATCACGGAATCCTTTTCTCTCAGGTGAGGCGCTTCGCCATTTTCATTCGAAAGCAAAACTATAACTTTTGCAACTAAATTGCACCGCGATTTGTATCAAGTTGTCAACAAAACGGGAACAATTGTCGTTGTGTAATCAAATGAATAGCGAAATGCCCACCGATTTTCAGCCGCAGCCCGGTTTCCACTGATGATTTGCCTTTGTGGATGCGATTCGTCTGTCAGATTATGCGTCTGCCCACGATGTCTTTTTAATCCTGGTTTGCCCGGAGAGGCGTTGTGATTTTTGTTGCAAATCGTCTGCTGCGGCGCAGCGTAATCGCGGTATGATTTTCACGTTGCAACTCAAGGAAAAAGGGTCATGTCGTCGAAAATTGAGAATGTGAAGAAAGAGCTGTTGTCGGACAACTGGTATGTGCTGCACAAGTACACGTTCGATCTGAAACGCAAAAACGGCGGTTCGGTGCAACAGATGCGCGAGGTTTACGATCGCGGCAACGGCGCCACCATTTTGCTGTACAACCGCGCCAAGGGCACGGTGGTGCTGACCAACCAGTTCCGCATGCCGACCTACGTCAACGGCAACGAAAGCGGCATGCTGCTTGAGGCCTGCGCCGGCCTGCTGGACGCCGATTCGCCGGAGCAGTGCGCGCGCCGCGAAGCGGTGGAAGAGACCGGTTTTCAGGTGGGCGAGGTCAAGAAAATCTTCGAAGCCTACATGTCGCCGGGCGGCGTGACCGAGATCGTGCACTTCTTTATCGCCGAATACCATGACGATGAGCGGCGCGCGGCCGGCGGCGGCATTGAAGATGAAGATATCGAAGTGATCGAACTGCCGTTCAGCGACGCGGTGGCGATGATCGCCGATGGCCGCATTAAAGACGGCAAGACCATCATGCTGCTGCAGTATTTGCAGATTCATCGGGTGATGGAATAAAAAAAGCCGGTCATAATGACCGGCTTTTTTATCGGCTTGCGCCCGGCCGCTTACTTCAGCAGTGCCTGCGCCTTGGCCACCACGTTGTCCACGGTGAAGCCGAACTCGACGAACAGCTGCTCCGCCGGCGCCGACTCACCGAAGGTGGTCATGCCCACGATGGCGCCGTTCAGGCCCACGTACTTGTACCAGTAGTCCGCGATACCCGCTTCCACCGCCACGCGCGCCGTCACCGCCGCCGGCAGCACCGACTCGCGGTACGCCGCATCCTGCTTGTCGAACGCGTCGGTCGACGGCATCGACACCACACGCACTTTGCGGCCCGCTGCGGTCAGCGTGTCCGCCGCTTCCACCGTGATACCCACTTCGGAGCCGGTGGCAATCAGGATGACGTCCGGCGTGCCCGCGCAGTCTTTCAGCACGTAGCCGCCGCGGTACACGTTCGCCAGCTGCTCTGCGCTGCGCGGCTGCTGGGTCAGGTTCTGGCGCGAGAACACCAGGGTGGTCGGGCCGTCGTTGCGCTCGATACCGTACTGCCACGCCACCGCCGATTCCACCTGGTCACACGGGCGCCAGGTGCTCATGTTCGGGGTCACGCGCAGGCTCGCCAGCTGCTCCACCGGCTGGTGGGTCGGGCCGTCTTCGCCCAGACCGATGGAGTCGTGGGTGTAGACGAACACGTTGCGCAGCTTCATCAGCGCCGCCATGCGCACCGCGTTGCGGGCGTATTCCACGAACATCAGGAAGGTCGCCGAGTACGGCAGGAAGCCGCCGTGCAGCGCGATGCCGTTGGTGATGGCGGTCATGCCGAACTCGCGCACGCCGTAATGAATGTAGTTGCCCGCCGGGTCAACGTTCAGCGCTTTCGAGCCGGACCACATGGTCAGGTTGCTCGGCGCCAGGTCGGCAGAGCCGCCCAGGAACTCCGGCAGCACCTTGCCGAACGCTTCCAGCGCGTTCTGCGACGCCTTGCGGCTGGCGATGTTGGCCGGGTTGGCCTGCAGTTTTTCCACGAACGCTTTGGCGTCGGCTTTCCAGTCGGCCGGCAGCTCGCCGTTCATGCGGCGCTTGAACTCGGCAGCCAGTTCCGGGAAGGCCTTGGCGTAGGCGGCGAACTTGTCGTTCCAGGCCGCTTCTTTGGCCTGACCGGCTTCTTTGGCGTCCCACTGGGCGTAGATGTCCTGCGGGATTTCAAAGGCGGCGTATTTCCAGCCCAGTGCTTCGCGGGTGGCGGCCACTTCGGCGGCGCCCAGCGCGGCACCGTGCACGTCATGGGTGCCGGCCTTGTTCGGCGAACCGAAGCCGATAACGGTCTTGCACATCAGCAGCGACGGCTTGTCGGTCACCTTGCGGGCTTCTTCAATCGCGGCCTTGATGGCGTCCGGGTTGTGGCCGTCAACGTTGCGCACCACGTGCCAGCCGTAGGCTTCGAAACGCAGGGCGGTGTCGTCGGTGAACCAGCCGTCGACGTGGCCGTCGATGGAGATGCCATTGTCATCGTAGAAGGCAGTCAGCTTGCCGAGCTTGAGGGTGCCGGCCAGGGAGCAGACTTCGTGCGAGATACCTTCCATCATGCAGCCGTCGCCCATGAAGGCGTAGGTGTGGTGGTCGACGATGTCGTGGCCAGGGCGGTTGAACTGCGCCGCCAGGGTGCGTTCGGCGATGGCAAAGCCGACGGCGTTGGCGATACCCTGGCCCAGCGGGCCGGTGGTGGTCTCAACGCCTGGGGTGTAGCCGTACTCCGGGTGCCCCGGGGTTTTGGAATGCAGCTGACGGAAGTTTTCCAGCTCGCGCATCGGCAGGTCGTAGCCGGTGAGGTGCAGGAGGCTGTAAATCAACATGGAGCCGTGGCCGTTGGAGAGCACGAAACGGTCGCGGTCAGCCCAGTGCGGGTTAGTCGGGTTGTGGTTGAGGTAGTCACGCCACAGGACTTCGGCGATGTCCGCCATGCCCATAGGGGCCCCCGGGTGGCCGGAATTTGCTTTTTGTACGGCGTCCATGCTGAGTGCGCGGATGGCGTTGGCAAGCTCTTTACGAGAAGACATAACGAAACTCCAGTGCGGTTACAGTTGAGCGGCCAACATGTCTTCCAGCTTCTGCTGGTCGACGGCGAACAGGCGGATGCCTTCGGCGAGTTTTTCTACCGCCATGGCGTCCTGATTGTGCAGCCAGCGGAATTCCGCTTCGGCCAGCGGAGCGGGTTGGTGGAAGCCCTCGGTCGACGGGGTCAGCTTGCGCTCGACCGGCTGTTCGCTGTTTTTCAGCTGCTCCAGCAGGTTCGGCGCGATGGTCAGGCGATCGCAGCCGGCCAGCGCCAGGATCTGCTCAACTTTGCGGAAGCTGGCGCCCATGATCACCGTCTGGTAACGATGACGCTTGTAGTATTCATAGATGGTGCGCACCGATTTCACGCCCGGATCCTGATCGGCGTCATAGTCGGCGGCAGGCTGTTTGGCCTGGTACCAGTCATAGATACGGCCGACGAACGGCGAGATCAGATACACGCCGGCTTCGGCGCAGGCGCGGGCCTGTGCGAAGGAGAACAGCAGCGTCAGGTTGGTGTTGATGCCTTCTTTTTCCAGCTCTTCGGCGGCTTTGATGCCTTCCCAGGTGGAGGCCAGCTTGATCAGGATGCGCGATTTGTCGATGCCCTGTTCCTGATACATGCCGATCAGTTTGCGCGCTTTGGCGACGCACATGCCGCGGTCGAACGACAGGCGGGCGTCCACTTCGGTGGAGATGCGGCCCGGCACGCTTTTGAGGATCTCGACGCCGATGTTGACCGCCAGTTTATCGCTGGCGTTGATCAGCTGGGTTTCCTTGCTGCCGCCCTGGCGGCGGGCATACTCCAGCGCTTCGGTGATCAGCGCTTTGTACTGCGGCAGCGCGGCGGCTTTCAGGATCAGCGAAGGGTTGGTGGTGGCGTCCTGGGGTTCGAACTGGCGGATGGATTCGATATCGCCGCTGTCGGCGACCACCGTGGTCAGCTGCTTGAGTGCGTCTAATTGATTCATTGATAAGCTCCTTGACCAAGCTCAACGTAGGGAAATGAGAACCTTTTTCATCATAGGGGGAACACACTGCATCATCGGGTCGAGAATGAAAATGCGCTTTTTCTGATTGTTGCGATGGATAATAACAATGAATGCCGAGTAAACCCAGGCGGAGCGCGGCTTATGCACGACCGCCATCATGGCTGCAGGCGATTTAACGCCGTCCGACCGCGTTTTCGTAATAGCCGATTCGCTCGACTTTCGGCGCCGAACCTCCCCCTTCAAACTCCGACTCCAGCCAGGCATCGACGATGGTTTTCGCCAGCTCGGCACCGATGACCCGCGCGCCCAGCGTGATGATCTGAGCATCATTGCTTTTGCGCGCCCGTTGGGCGGAGTAGGTATCGTGACATTGCGCCGCGCGAATGCCGGGCACTTTATTGGCCACGATGCTCATACCGATGCCGGTGCCGCACAGCAGGATGCCCCGCCGATGTTTTTCCTCCCGTATCGCCTGTGCGACGCGATAGGCGATATCGGGATAGATCCCCGTTTCTGCGGTGCGATCCGTCGTGTAGTCAATGACGGGAATGTCCCGTTGTTGCAGGTGGGCGACGATCAGATCCTTCAGTTCAATGGCGGCATCGTCGGCGCCGATGGCGATAGGCAGCATAGCGGTCTCCTGATTGGTAACGAAAAGGGCGGCGATCCTCGATGGCGCCACGTTCATTACCGTATCTCTGTTTAATCAAATGTTCAATCTATGTTCTTTTGTTTTTTCGTCGTGTTTTCTGTTTGCGCCTGTAAAAGGTGACTTTCGTCACTAAAAAAGAGGTTTTAATCGTTATTCATCCTCATGTAGACGGGTTTTTGAGCGATATCACACTTTGATAAGTTCACTGTGGGCAAATTGAACGCATGGCGTTAGTGTTCATTTGTTCTTTGAGTGTGTTAATGATCAAAATAAGTTCCCCTACCAGAGGAGAGTGCTATGTGTCAGACCTGCATGACAGAGGCGAAAATGGCAGCCGCTATCCCCGAGATCATGAAGGCGGTTGTGGCGTACGCCCCGAAAGATTACCGCCTGGAACAGGTGCCGGTACCGAAGATTGGCCCGAAAGAGATCCTGGTGAAGATCGAGGCCTGCGGCATCTGCGCCGGCGATGTTAAAGCGTTCGAAGGGGCGCCCAGCTTCTGGGGCGATGAAAAACAACCGGCATACATCAAGGCGCCGATGATCCCCGGCCATGAATTTATCGGCCACGTGGTGGGATACGGCGAAGGCGTCGAGGGCTTCAATCTCGGCGATCGCGTGATATCAGAACAAATCGTTCCCTGCTGGCAATGCCGCTTCTGCAACCGCGGTCAGTATTGGATGTGCGAAAAGCATGACCTGTACGGTTTCCAGAAAAACGTCAATGGCGGCATGGCCGAGTACATGAAGTTCACCAAAGAGGCGATTAACTATCACGTGCCGGCCGACTTGCCGATCGAAAAAGCCATTCTGATCGAACCCTATGCTTGCTCCTTCCATGCGGTGCAACGCGCCAATATCAAACTGGGCGATGTCGTGGTGCTGGCCGGCGCCGGCACCCTGGGGCTGGGCATGATCGGGGCGATCAAAAAGTCCGGGCCCTCGAAGCTGGTGGTGCTGGATCTGTCCGACGAGCGTCTGGCGCTGGCGAAGCGCTTCGGCGCGGATGTGACGCTGAACCCGACCCGTGACGACGTGCCCGCGGCGGTTAAAGCGATGACCGACGGCTACGGCTGCGACATCTACATCGAGGCGACCGGCGCCCAAAAGTCCGTGGAACAGGGCCTGACGCTGATCCGCAAACTCGGCACCTTCGTCGAATTTTCCGTGTTCAAGGATCCGGTGACCGTCGACTGGAGCATCATCAGCGACCGCAAGGAGCTGGACGTGCTCGGTTCGCACCTCGGCCCTTACTGCTACCCGCTGGTGATCGAAGGCATCGCCAATGGCGATCTGCCGACCGAAGGCGTGGTGACGCATACGCTGCCGCTGGAACAGTTCGCCGAGGGCTTCGAGCTGATGAAGCGCGGCATCGGTTCAATCAAAGTGGTGCTTAATCCAAACCTCTGAAACCTGCATCGTTCTTCGGGTGCGGGCGAGCCTGCGCCTCCATAATCACATGTGCTGGGGTGTTCTATGTTGCATGGACTGATTCATCGCATTGGTCTGTCACCGAAACTGCTGCTGGGCTATGCCGGCGTGTTGGTGTTCATGATGGGCGAAGGGCTAGAACAAGGATGGCTGTCGCCTTATTTGATTGGCAAAGGGCTGAGCATTCAGGAATCGGCGCTGCTGTTCAGCGTTTATGGCTTTGCGGCCGCGATCGCCGCCTGGTTTTCCGGCGTGCTGGCGGAAATCTTTACCGCCCGGCGGGTGATGTTGGCCGGCCTGCTGCTGTTCTTGTTCGGTTCGGTGTGCTTTTTGACGTTCGGCCTGCCGAGCAACAACCTGGCGATCATGGTGCCGACCTATGCGCTGCGTGGCTTGGGCTATCCGCTATTTGCCTACGGTTTTCTGGTGTGGGTGGCATATGAGGCGCCGCCGGAAAGGCTGGGGTCGGCGGTGGGGATTTTCTGGTTCGTCTACAGCGGCGGGCTCAGCGTGCTGGGCGTGCTGTATTCCAGCATCATGCTGCCTTATCTCGGCGAGATCCACACGCTGTGGAGCGCGCTGATTTTCGTCGTGCTGGGCGCGGTGATTGCGCTGATGCTCAATCGCGACGACGGCGCGGCACAGAGCGGCAACCGGGAAAAAGCGTCGCTGGGTTACGTCTTGAAAGGCATCACCATCGCGTTTGAAAACCCGAAGATCGGCCTGGGCGGCATCGTGCGCACCATTAATACCTCTGCGGCTTACGGCTTCGTCGTATTCATGCCCATGTACATGATGGATATGGGGTTCACCCGTACGCATTGGCTGCAGATGTACGCCGCGCTGTGGACGGTCAACATCATTTTCAACTTGATTTTCGGCGTGATCAGCGACGGTCTCGGCTGGCGCAATGTGGTGATGTGGTTCGGCTGCGTCGGCTGCGCCTTGACCACGCTGATGTTCTACTACGTGCCGCAATTCTTTGGCGCCAACTACCTGCTGACCGTTTGTGCCGCCGGTTTGTTCGGCGCCTGCCTGGCGGCGTTCGTGCCGCTGTCGGCCATCATGCCGTCGCTGGCGCCGGACAATAAGGGCGCGGCGATGTCGATTCTCAATCTGGGCGCTGGCCTGAGCACCTTTGTCGGCCCGGCGGTGGTGGGGCTGTTTATCGGCAGTCTCGGCACCGTTGGCGTGATCTGGATCTTTACCGGCTTGTACCTGTTCAGCGGCGTGCTGATGAAATTTGTCACGCTGCCGAAGGAAAGCGCGACGGCGTCGGAAGAACGCGGCGCGAGTTTGGCGAAAATATCCTGACCGAGGGTGAAGTTCACAGTTTTAAGGGGAAATATATGATTAATCATCAAACTACGGCGCCGCGCGAGCTCTCGCTGCAGGGCAAGGTGGCGCTGATTACCGGCGGCGCTGCGGGGATCGGCCTCGCTATCGCCGAACGCTATCTGCAAAACGGCGCGTGCGTGGCGCTGCTCGATCGGGCGCCACAGGTTGCGGAAGTGGCGCGACAGCTGGACGCCGAGGCGGCGTTGGGCGTCGTGGCCGACGTCACCGATGCCGCGTCGGTGGAGCGGGCGGTGGCGCAGATTGAGGCGCATTTCGGGCGGCTGGACGTGCTGGTCAACAGCGCCGGCATCGTCGCGCTGCATCCTGCTGAGGAACTGCCGGAAACGGCGTGGGATGCAACCCTGGCGGTCAATCTGAAAGGCGTGTTTCTTACCTGCCAGGCGGTAGGGCGCCGTTTCATTAGTCAGCGCGGCGGCAGCATCATCAATCTCGCCTCGCAGGCCGGGGTGGTGGCATTGCCGAATCACCTGGCCTATTGCGCCAGCAAAGCGGGCGTGATCGGGTTGACTCAGGTGCTGGCGCTGGAGTGGGGGCCGCACAACGTGCGGGTCAACGCCATTTCACCCACCGTCGTTTTGACGGAGCTGGGCCGTAAGGCCTGGTCTGGCGAGGTGGCTGAGCAGATGAAGCAGAAAATCCCGCTGCGGCGCTTCGCCGAGCCGCAAGATATCGCCGCCAGCGCCCTGTTTTTGGCCGGCGACGCGGCGGCGATGATCACCGGCGCCAACCTGGTGGTCGACGGCGGTTACACCATTCAATAATTTCTTATTCAGGCGACAGAGAGGCCGCGATGAACAGAATCATTAACGATCCCGATCACGTAGTGGAAGACGCCATTCAGGGCTATAGGCTGGCCCACCCGGACTATTACGCCGCCACCGACAATGCGCGGGTGTTGAAATATCCGCCGGCGCCGATCGCCGGCAAAGTCGGCATCGTCACCGGCGGCGGTTCCGGCCATGAGCCGGCGTTCCTGGGCTATGTCGGCAAAAACATGCTGGATGCCGTCGCGATTGGCGAGATTTTTTCATCGCCTACGGCGGGGGCTTTTCTCGACGCTTTCAAGGCGGCGGACAGCGGTGCGGGCGTCGCTTGCCTGTACGGCAACTACGCCGGCGACAACATGAACGTCAAGATGGCGATCAAGAAGGCCACGGCGGCCGGCATACGGGTGAAAACCGTGGTGGCCAACGATGACGTCGCCTCGGCGCCGGCCAGTGAGATCGATAAACGGCGCGGCGTGGCCGGCGAAATTCTGATGTGGAAGGTCGGCGCGGCGGCGGCGGCCAAGGGATACGATCTGGACGGCGTGATCGGCGCGGCGCAAAAAGCCATCGACCGGTGTCGTTCGATCGGCGTCGGCCTCAGTTCCTGCACCATTCCCGCGGTCGGCAAACCCAATTTTCATATCGAAGACGGCAAGATGGAGATCGGCATTGGCCATCACGGCGAACCGGGCATTGAGGTGTCGCCGATCCAGTCGGCGTCGGCGATGGCCGGCACCATGCTCGATTTCGTGCTCAACGACATGCCGCTGGAACAGGGGCAGGAGGTGGCGTTGCTGATCTCCGGGCTTGGCGCCACGCCGGTGATGGAGCTGTATATCTATTATGCCGAAATAGAGCGCCGATTGACGGCGAAAGGCGTGCGGGTGCATCGGCGCTACGTCGGCAATTACTTCACGTCGCTGGAAATGATGGGCGTGACGCTGACGCTGATGACGCTGGATGACGAACTGAAAACGCTGCTGGACATGCCGGCGCAATCTTTAGGCTTAACCCAGGTGGAGTGAATCATGACGGAACAAATTTCAACCCGGTACGGCAGTGAGATCGTTACGGGGCTGATAGACACCATTGTCAGCAACCGCGAATACCTGAGCGAAATAGACGGCGCCATCGGCGACGGTGACCACGGCATTAACATGTCGAAGGGATTCGCGATGTGCGGCGATGCCATTCGCGGCCGCACGCTCACGCTGGCGCAGGCGTTCGATGCGGTTTCCGATGCGCTGATGGAGGGCATCGGCGGTTCGATGGGGCCGTTGTACGGCAGCCTGTTCATGGGCATGGCGGAGAGCGTGCGCGAGCGCAGCGTGCTGGATAAGCAGGCATTTTTGGCGATGTTGCACGGCGGATTGCGCGAACTGCAGGAAATCAGCAGCGCGGGCGTGGGCGACAAGTGTCTGATGGATACGCTGATACCGGCGGTGGCGGCGTTTGAGCAGGCGGCGGGGCGCGGTGACGACTTCGCCGCAGCGCTGGAAAAGATGAGGATCGCCGCGGAACGCGGGCGCGATTCCACGCGCGAACTGGTGGCGAAAATCGGCCGCGCCAGCCGTCTGGGCGAGCGTTCGCGCGGCGTACTGGACGCCGGCGCGGTATCTTGCTGCCTGCTCTTGACCCGATTGGCGGACGAGGTGGAGCAACGACTGAATACCGTTGCCGCCTGATCGCGTTATACTAGCGGGCATTCAGCATTGTCGGAGGGGCGTGTATCGTCCCTCCGCCATGATTAACCGGCCTGCCGTGGGGAAACGTCTAACGGATGGAAAAACAAACTGTGTCCCAGGATAACGAACTGCTGACCGAAATCGCCGTTGCTTATTATCAGGATGAGATCACGCAGGAAGAGATCGCCAAAAAATTCGGCATTTCACGGATCAAAGTCGGTCGTTTGCTCAAGCGCGCCAAGGAAGAAGGCATCGTCGAGATCAACGTGCGTTATCACCCGGTATTCAGCACCCGGCTGGAACAGCAGATGATGGAACGTTTTCCCATCAGCCGCGCGCTGATCGCGCTCGACCATCAGGACGAAGAGGAACAGCGTCGGCAAGTGGCGGCGCTGGTGTCTAACTATCTGGCGATGTCGCTGAAAGACGATATGGTGTTGGCGGTTGGCCAGGGACGCAACGTGGCGGCGATTGCCGATCACGTCGGCAACGTGACGGAGCGCAACTGCAAGTTCATCTGCGGCATCGGCGGTACTCACCGTCCGGGCGATGCGATCAATGCCGACCATATCAGCCGGCGCTTGGCGAAGAAGTTCGGCGGCAGCAGCGAGACGCTTTACGCGCCGGCCTACGTCGAAAATCGCGCGCTGAAAGACGCCTTCATGCAGAACGGCACGATTAAGGAAACCCTGGATCGCGCGCGTAAGGCCGATGTGGCGTTAGTCGGCATTGGCGACATGAATGAAAACAGCTATATGGTGAAATTGGGATGGTTCACGCCGCACGAGATTATCGACGCCAGCCTTAATCAGGGCGTGATCGGCGACATCGCCGGCTATGACTTTTTCAATGCCCAGGGGCAGCATGTCGACACGGTAATGAATGACAGAGTGATCGGGCTAAGCATCGATGAGCTGCGCAAAATCCCTTGTGTGATCGC
Organism: Serratia sp. NGAS9; assembly: GCF_009905295.1. Classification (NCBI taxonomy): domain Bacteria; kingdom Pseudomonadati; phylum Pseudomonadota; class Gammaproteobacteria; order Enterobacterales; family Yersiniaceae; genus Serratia; species Serratia sp. NGAS9. The sequence goes on along the minus strand of NZ_CP047605.1, from coordinate 3,772,921 downwards.
CATTGCTTCCGAGAATACCAAGGCGTTGGCGATTTTGGGCGCTTTGCGTACCGGTGCCATCGACATTATCGCCACCAGCGCGCTCAATGTGCGCACTATCCTCAACATGTCGCAATAGCGGCACCTGCAAAAATAAAGGGTTCAGCGCCAGGCTGAACCCTCAACGATCTCCTCATTTGACCGATTATTTGCTCAGGTTGACGTCGATCGCCTGATAGAAGGCGTTGGCGGTGTCGGCTATGTCCCACACGGCAAGGATCACGTGCGAACCGCTGCGATCTGCCGGTATGTTGCACTGGTGGGTGACCTGCGCGGCAGGGATGGCACCGCCGTCGTTGAACTGGCAGAACGGCGTCAGGTCAAAGGAAGCGCGGGTCAGCGGCTGCGAAGCGTCCCAGTTCGGCTTGGTGATGAAATAGCGCCAGCTGGTGGTGCTGTGACGCGCGGTCAGCTTCCAGGTAAAGGAGTTCGGGCCGGTTTTCAGGTTGAGCTTGTTCCAGCGCGTCGGCGTTTGCTGATCCAGTTCGAAGAAGGTGGACTTGTCGGCGCTGGCGATGTGGCCGTCAGCCGGACCGGCCTGCGGGAAGCCTTTCAGGCCTTCGACGCTCTGCGGTTCGTACTGCACGCTGCCGCACTGCGTGTTGAGCTGCAGTTTGCACTGGTAGGCGCGGCTGGCCGGCGACTCGACATAACCGTGAGCATTCGCCTGTTGCGAAACGCCGAACATGGCCGCGCTCAGCAGGCCCAGAGAGAGCAGGGTACGGGAAGTTTTGTTCATAAGTCACTCCTGACTGAAATAATGTTGTAAGTTGAGCGTATTTCACCGACAAAATGAGAGAGTAATAACGCAATTGGAAATAACCCTTCTTGTCGGCTTGTTTTATTTTTATCATTCTGGTCATGCGATAGAGCGGAATGTTTTAACGGCTATTAACGAAAATTATTATGATGACGATCTTTGATCGTTAGGCTGAATTTATTTAACTGTCGCTGTGTAAAAGTAGGGCGCTATGATGAATTTTATATCAGGTCGTGATGAATAGTATTTAAGATAGCGCTCTCATTTATGAAGTATATTGCTTGTTGCTATGAGTACCCTTGTTCGATTTGATCGATTTTTGTGCGCCACCACCTTGGGAATTTAGTGTCATTTTTCTTATTTTATTTTAAAGAGGAATTTGTATGACTAGATTATCCCTGGACGCGATTAAAATAATCAGCACCATCAAGAGCACCGGTTCTTTCTCTATGGCGGCGGAGGCGCTGCATAAAACGCCTTCGGCGATTTCTTATCGGGTTTCCAATATTGAAAGCAAACTCTGCGTGAAACTTTTTCATCGCAATGGCCCCATGATTACCCTGACGGATGAAGGGGAGTTTCTCCTGCAGGAGGGCAGCTGGATATTAAATGCGGTGCAGGATCTGGAAAGCCGGGTGCGCAACATCCCCAAGCTGGACAATAATATCCGCTTGGCGGTAGACACCTTCTTCCCGTTGGAAACCCTGACGCAGGATATCCGCGACTATATTCAGCATTGCCCGAACGCCAGTATCTCGGTGCAGCGGGAAGCGTTGAACGGTACCTGGGATGCGCTGAAGAACAACCGGGCGGATCTGATCATCGCCATCGGCCAAATTCCCGACAGCGTACAGGCCAAAACCCTGATGCTCGGCAAGCTCAACTTTGTGCTATGCGTGTCGCCTTCGCACCCGTTCGCGGCGCAGAGAAAACCGGTGTGCAAGAAACAGCGGTTGAACGACATCGTGGTGGTGATCGCCGACAGCAGCCACGAGCTGCCCAAGCGCAATCACGGCACGCTGCCCTTGCAGCGTCAGTTGGTGGTATGCGACGTGGAAAGCAACCTGGCGCTGCTCAAACGCGGCATCGGCCACGCTTTTCTGCCGCCTGCTTTGATCGAAAAGGAATTGGCCAGCGGCGAACTGGTGACGGTGCCGGTGGAAATGCAAAAGGGCGACGAAATGATTTGGCTGGCGTGGCACCCGGCCAGCAAGGGCGCCGGGTTTAACTGGTGGCATGAGCGGCTGACGCGCAAAAGCGATGTCTACAGCCTGATGGGCCGTGAAGTGATACGGGATGGCGGCTATCCGTGGTGCCACAACTGAAGGAATAGAGACGAAGGGACGCGAAAATCAAACGGTTAACTCAATGAAAACCCCGCAGCATTCGGCTACGGGGTTTTTTTACGGCTTAGGCCACGCGGCCCACCTTCAGCCAGGCGCTGTCTGAGCCCGGCGCCGAGGTGATGTAACCCCACTTGGTCTGCCAGACGTAACCCTGATAGGACACCAGTGCACCCTGCGCGTAAGTGGTGCCCGGCACGTAGGCCGGCGCGGTCATGATCGGCAGGTTACCGGGGCCGACGCCGGTGTAGCGCAGCCCGGTGCCCATATCTAGCTGGCTGTCGTCGTAGTCCGCGGCGTTGAAATAGCGATCCAGTGCGGCCAGCAGATCGCCGTTGCGGTTGTCTTGCCCCAGGTGCCAGAACATCACGCCGCCCAGCTGCTGCTGCTTGATGTACTTCGCTTTGTATTTGAAGCTTTCGGCATCGTCATAGGTGACAAACAGCCCGTTTTGCGCATGATACAGGTAAGGGGTTTTGGTCTTGTCGTTCCACAGCCGCTGATAGCCGTAGTTGCCCTGCAGCATCTGCTCCAGCTGGCGATAGGAAGCGATACGCGGATCCTTGTCGCGTACGCACTCTTCGCAACCCACCAGCCAGTAATCGGTATTCGGATACGGATCTTCACCCGGCGTGCTGTGGCTGCTGTACTGGCCGCCGTTGCTGCCGCTGACGCCCTTGAAGGCGCGGCCGTAGAAGGGGACGCCCATCACGATTTTGGCGCTCGGCACGCCTTCCATCATCAGGTGTTGCTGCACCGCAGCGTCGACCGTCAGGCTGAACGGGCTGGGGAAGGCGCGGGTCAGCTCTTCCCAGCTCCAGCCCAGATTGGCTTCGCGCAGCGCGTTGTAGAAGGTCGGCCCGGCCGCGTCGCCGAACAGCGCCGCCTGGTGGTTGGTTACCTTCTCCCAAGGGCCGGCCAGATCGTAGGTCATCAGGTTAATGTAATCGAGCGGCGCGACGATCTGCGCCAGCTTGCTGTAATAGCGCGACAGGAAGAAAGCGCCGCCGGCGCCGGCGATGGTCAATTGATACGGCAGCACCTGGCGGCCGTCGGTGACGGTTTGCTGGTTCAGCAGGGTGCGGATCTCCTGCAGCGCGGCGATGAAACCGTCTACTTCCGCCGCCTGCGGATACTCCCAGTCGATGTCCACGCCGTCGAAGCCGTAATCCTTCATGATGCGCACGCAGGATTGGGCAAACTTGGTGCGCGACGCCGGGGTCTTCACCGCGTTGACGTAGTTGGCGTGCGACACACCCAAATCGTTGGAGTAGTACCAGCCGCCGATGGAGAACATGATGCGCAGGCTGGGGTTGTGCGCTTTGAGCGCGGTCAGACGATTGACCACATCGCGCGCCTTGGCGTCGTTGGTGGCCGGATCCCAGGCGCATTCCAGATTGCTGTTGATATCCAGGAACGAGAAGTTGATGTGCGTCAGCTGTTTGGCTTTGGCCGGCGTGATGTTGGAAACCGGGAACGGCACGACAGACGTATCGGTCTCGGTGTAATTATTGATTTGGTTGGTCGGAATAAAATAATACCCAATAACCGCTTTACGTGTGGACATGGCATTTCTCCAGAGTGGATGTTTTTATGATGGGGAAATATTTCCCGTTGCCATTAATGTTTATTTTTAGTGAAAACAAAAGTCGAAATAAATCACAATGACAATGAATTTTTATTCACTGCTGCACAAATTGGCGCTGATGAGTTGTGCCAGCGCTCAGCATGAATGAATTCGACCATAGGGGCTGTATTTATTCATTTGCTTTGTAATAGCATCCTTAATTAGATTCTGAATATCCGATGTCCCACCGGCCGTGATTGGCATTTAATTAAAAATAAAAAAGGAGATGAGCTATGTCCAGCATAGAGCCTGACGCTGTTGGCTTAATAGTCCAGCGAGTATGTGAATATCTTCAGCCGGTATTGAACGCCATTCTGGCCGGCGTGATGGCGCTATTGCACGGTGCCTATCGCAACGTGGGTATTCGGCGCCGTTTATTGAATGCGGCGATGTGCGCGCTATTGGCCTGGACGGTGCGCGATGCGCTGGCGTTGATGGGCCTGGAATTAAACTGGGCGAATTTGGCCAGCGTACTGATTGGTTTTATGGGGGCGGATTACATCAACGCCTTAATTAAAAAATTCATCGGCAAAAAGACGGGGTTTAAAAATGTTAAATGACATCGAAGAGATTCGCTTTACTGCCCGCAGCGAAGAAAACCTGCGCGGCGTACACCCGGATCTGGTGCGCGTTATTCGTCTGGCGCTGCGTTATTCCCTGGTGCCGTTTTCCGTCAGCGAGGGGCTGCGCAGTATGGCGCGCCAGCGGGAAATGGTGCGCGCCGGCAGCAGCCAAACGCTGCGCAGCCGCCATCTGACCGGTCACGCGGTGGATGTGGTGGCGATGCCGGCGGGTGTGGTCTCCTGGGAGTGGGATTACTACGCGCAGATTGCGGTGGCGGTGCGGCGCGCGGCGCGTGAATGCGGCATCATCGTCGAATGGGGCGGCGAATGGAAAACCCTCAAGGACGGCCCGCACTTCCAGCTGACGTTCCGGGACTACCCGGCATGAGCGGTTGGCTGCAAAAACTGATGCAGGGCGGGTTGCTGCTGCTGTTGCTGGCGGCCATTTGCCTCGGTGGCTACAGCTCGCTGCTGTCGCACCAGTTGGCGTCTGTGCGCCAGCAGGCGGAGGAACTGCAAAAAAGCCTGGCGCAGCAGGCCGGACTAATCGCCACCCTGCAGACTCAGGATGCGCAAAACCGTGCGTTGATGGCGGCGCAGCAGCGGCAGGAACAGCAGCTGCGCCAACAACACGAGGCTTATCAGAGGAAATACCGTGACGCGATTAAAAACGATCCCTGCGCTGCTCAGCCTCTGCCTGGCGCTGTGCTTGAGCTCCTGCGCCCGGCCGCCGGCGCCGCAGGCCGTGCCGCTGTTGCCCCCTGAGTCGGTATTCGCTCCCTGTGAGCAGCCGCAGTTGCAGGGGAAGACCTGGGGCGATGCGGTAAGCTATGCCCTGGCGTTACAAACCTCGTTACACATTTGCGCCGGCCAGGTGGATACGCTCAACGCCTGGCGCGCCATGCTGCCGCCGCGCTGACGGCGGCGTTTCTTTGCTCGTCCCGCAGACCTTCTTTTTTTACTTTTAAAACGGAATTTCGACCAAGGTTATGGCGCGCTTCAAAGTTTGTGAGGTTTCTCTCACTATACTTCAAGGCTGTGCCCTGTCATTGTACTTGGGCGCCATGGCCCACGGCAGGGCGCAGCCTCAAAGCCTTACCTCAACATAAAAGCAAAAAACAAAGGAATCCATAATGGACGAACAGCTCAAACAGAGTGCCCTTGATTTCCATCAGTTTCCTGTCCCAGGGAAGATCCAGGTTTCCCCTACCAAACCGTTGGCGACCCAGCGCGATCTGGCGCTGGCCTATTCGCCGGGCGTCGCCGCGCCTTGCCTCGAGATCGCCAAAGATCCGCTGGCGGCCTACAAATACACCGCGCGCGGCAACCTGGTGGCGGTGATTTCCAACGGCACGGCGGTACTGGGGCTGGGCAATATCGGCGCGTTGGCCGGTAAGCCGGTGATGGAAGGCAAGGGCGTTTTGTTCAAGAAGTTTTCCGGTATCGACGTATTTGATATCGAAGTGGATGAGCATAACCCTGACAAATTAATCGACATTATTGCCGCGCTGGAACCGACCTTCGGCGGTATCAACCTGGAAGACATCAAGGCGCCGGAGTGTTTCTACATCGAACAGAAACTGCGTGAGCGCATGAAGATCCCGGTGTTCCACGACGACCAGCACGGCACGGCGATCATCACCACTGCGGCGGTGCTCAACGGCCTGCGCGTGGTGAAGAAGAACATCTCCGACGTACGGCTGGTGGTGTCCGGCGCCGGTGCGGCCTCTATCGCCTGTCTGAACCTGCTGGTGGCGCTGGGGCTGCGTCAACAGAACATCACCGTCTGCGATTCCAAAGGCGTCATCTATAAAGGCCGCGACGCCAACATGGAGCAGACCAAAGCCGCCTATGCCATCGAGGATAACGGTCAGCGCACGCTGGGCGACGCCATCCCGAACGCCGACATCTTCCTCGGCTGCTCCGGCCCGGGCGTCCTGACGCAGGATATGGTGAAAACCATGGCGCGCGATCCGCTGATCATGGCGCTGGCCAACCCGGAACCGGAAATTCTGCCGCCGCTGGCCAAAGCGGTGCGCCCGGACGCCATCATCTGTACCGGCCGTTCCGACTACCCGAACCAGGTGAACAACGTCCTGTGCTTCCCGTTCATTTTCCGCGGCGCGCTGGACGTGGGCGCCACCACTATCAACGAAGAGATGAAACTGGCCTGCGTGCATGCCATCGCCGATCTGGCGCTGGCGGAGCAGAGCGACGTGGTGGCTTCCGCCTATGATGACCAGGATCTCTCCTTCGGCCCGGAATACATCATTCCGAAACCGTTCGATCCGCGCCTGATCGTCAAGATCGCGCCGGCGGTGGCCAAGGCGGCGATGGATTCCGGCGTGGCGACGCGCCCGATCGAAGACTTCGACGCCTATGTCGAGAAGCTGGCGGAGTTCGTCTACAAAACCAACCTGTTCATGAAGCCGATCTTCTCGCAGGCGCGCAAAGAGGTGAAGCGTGTGGTGCTGGCGGAAGGCGAGGAAGAGCGCGTGCTGCACGCCACGCAAGAGCTGGTGTCGCAGGGGCTGGCTTTCCCGATCCTGGTCGGCCGCCCGAGCGTGATCGAGATGCGCCTGAAAAAGCTGGGTCTGCAGCTGACGCCGGGCAAAGATTTCGAAGTGGTGAACAACGAGTCGGACCCGCGCTTCAACGAATACTGGGGCGAGTACTACCAGATCATGAAACGCCGCGGCGTTTCGCAGGAACAGGCGCGCCGCGCGGTGATCGGCAACCCGACGCTGATCGCCGCCATCATGCTGCATCGCGGCGAAGCGGATGCGATGATCTGCGGCACCATCGGCAGCTACCACGAGCATTACGACGTGGTGAAGAACGTGTTCGGCTTCCGTGAAGGCGCGCACGTCGCCGGCGCGATGAACGCGCTGCTGCTGCCGAGCGGCAACACCTTCATCGCCGACACCTACGTCAACGACGATCCGACGCCGGAACAGCTGGCGGAGATCACCCTGATGGCGGCGGAAACCGTGCGCCGTTTCGGTATCGAACCGAAGGTGGCGCTGCTGTCTCACTCCAGCTTCGGCTCGTCTGACTGCCCGGCGGCGCGCAAGATGCGTAAAACGCTGGAGCTGGTGAACGAGCTGGCGCCGGAGCTGGAGATCGACGGTGAAATGCACGGCGACGCCGCGCTGGTGGAAAGCATCCGTCACGATCTGATGCCGGACAGCCCGCTGAAAGGCTCGGCCAACCTGCTGATCATGCCGAACATGGAAGCGGCGCGCATCAGCTACAACCTGCTGCGCGTCTCCTGCTCGGAAGGGGTGACCGTCGGGCCGGTGCTGATGGGGGTCGCCAAGCCGGTGCACATCCTGACGCCGATCGCCTCGGTGCGCCGCATCGTCAACATGGTGGCGCTGGCGGTAGTGGAAGCCCAGACCGAACCACTGTAAGCCCGGGTTGAGTGACTGGCCCCCTGCGCTGTTGGCGCCGGGGGCTTTTTTATTTCCAGTGGACGTGGTACAAATAATCGTCAAATATGTACATGTACAGGTAAAGAAAATGACTACGATTAGCTACACGGCGGCGAGAAACAATTTGGCCGAGGTGCTTTTGGAAGCGCAAAAACAGCCGGTGGAAGTGACGCGCCGCGGACACGATGAGGTTTACATCATCAGTAAGGCCGACTATGAGGTTTTGGTCAAAGCCAAAGTGAAAGCGCGCATTCAGGCTAAACACGCGGATACGATTAAGGCGCTGGCGAATAGATGATCTTTTTGACCGCAGAGGATATTGCGGAGTTCAATGCTGAAATTGTGCCTCACGGCCGCCAGGAAGGCAGCAAAGTTGAGGCTGTAGCCAACCGCGTGCTCAATGCTTACCACTACGAGAACGTCACAGACGTTTACCGCTTGGCCGCGCTCTATCTCATCGCCATCAGCCACGGTCACATTTTTCTTGATGGCAACAAACGTACGGCCTTCCAAAGCATGGCGCTATTTCTCGGTATTAATGGCATTGCACTGCGGGAAGACGCAGAACTGGTCGAAATTACGGTTGAAGCAGCTCAAGGCCGCCTCAACGTTGAACAAGCCGCTGAACACTTACGCCGGCTAACCGAATAACCCCCCTGCTCATTTCTTACAGCGCGCGGCGATGGCGCGGATATCCTGCGGCGTAGTGCGACAACAGCCGCCGATCAATTGTGCGCCGAGCGCGCGCCACTCTGTCGCCTGATCGACCAGGCTGCCGTGCTCGCCGCCGCAGGCGTGCCAGGTTTTGCTGATCGCATCGTAGTGCTCCCCGGAGTTGGGGTAGACCAGCAGCGGTTTGTCGGCCAGCGCGCCCAGTTGGCGCAGCGCCGGAGCGACCTTGTCCAGCGCGATGCAGTTGATGCCGATCGCCAGCACCTGCGGATTGCCGCGCAGCTCGGACAGGACTTCCGTCAGCGGCGTGCCGTCGCTGAGATGTTGGCTGTCGCGCAGGGTGAAGGCGAACCAGGCGCCGAGCGTCGGGAACTCCTGCAGCAGCGTCAGCAGCGCCTGCAGTTCGGTGAACGACGGCAGCGTTTCGCAGGCCAGCAGATCGACGCCGGCGGCGGCCAGGGCTGCGAGGCGCGGCCGGTGGAAGGCAATCATGTCATCCTGCGCCAGCCGGTAGTCGCCGCGGTATTCCGAGCCGTCGGCCAGATAGGCGCCGTACGGGCCCACCGAACCGGCGATCAGCAGCGGCGCCGCCTGCGGGTGCGCGGCCAGATAATCGCGGCGCGCGCGTTGCGCCAGCTGCACGCTTTTGGCGATCAACGCCAGCGATTGATCCTGATCCAGGCCGCGGCGCAAGAAGCCCTGCGGCGTGGCCTGATAGCTGGCGGTGATGGCGCACTGGGCGCCGGCGTTGAAATAATCGAGGTGTATCTGATAGATAAGCTCGGGATTTTCAATCAGCACCTTGGCCGACCACAGCGGATCGGTCAGATCGCAGCCGCGCGCTTCCAGCTCGGTGGCCAGCGCGCCGTCCAGGATCAGCGTGGGGTGTTCGGCCAGCAGGCGGGCGACAGGGTTGTTAACCGACATGTTGTTCTCCCAAAGCGTTTTTTTGCCCGGCGCGCCGGGTCAGGAAATAGGTGAGGTAGCACAGGGCGACGAACGGCAGCCCGCAGTAGAGCGCGATGCGCTGCTCCGGATCGAACGCCAGCCCGATGCAGGCCAGCAGGCACAGCGCAAAGCCGAGGATCGGCGTCAGCGGGTAGCCAGGCGCGCGGTATTTCAAGCCGCTTATCGGCTGGCCGCTGCGCAGGTAGGCGCGGCGGAAAGCATAGTGGGCCGCGCAGATGCTCAGCCACACCGCCACCACCGCAAAACCGGAGATCGCCGACAGGGCAACAAACACCGTGTCCGGTGCGATCACGCTGGTCAACAGCGCCAGCACGCCGCCGAGCATGCTGAAGGTCAGGGCGTTGATCGGAATGCCACGCGCATTGACGCGCGCAAAGTAGGCCGGCAGGGTGCGCTGGTGGGCCAGCGACCACAGCATGCGCCCCGAGGCGTACAGGCCGGAGTTGGCCGCCGACAGGATGGCGGTCAGGATCACGAAGTTGAAGATATCGGCCGCGTAAGGCACGCCGATGCGTTCAAACACCAACACGAACGGGCTTTTGACGATCCCCGCCTGATCCATGGGGATCAACGCCGCCAGCACGAAGACCGTGCCGATAAAGAACAGCATCAGGCGGATCACCGTGGTACGGATCGCCAGCGGTACGACTTTTTCCGGGTTCTCGGTTTCACCGGCGGCAATGCCGATCAGCTCCGTGCCGGAGAAAGCGAAGTTCACCGCCACCATGGTCATCAGTATCGGCAGCGTGCCGTGCGGCAGCCAGCCGGAAGCGGTCAGGTTATGCAGGAACGGCGCCGGCGTGCCGTCTTTCATCGGCAGAAGACCGAACATGGCGGCACCGCCCAGTATGATGAACGCCAGAATGGTCACCACTTTGATCAGCGAAAACCAGAATTCGCTTTCGGCGAAAAAGCGGGTGGTCACCACGTTAAGCAGGAAAATGGCCGCGCAGAAGATCAGGCACCACAGCCACACCGGCGACTGCGGGAACCAGTACTGCATGCAGAATCCGGCGGCGGTCAGGCTGGAGCCGAGCGCCACCGTCCAGGTGAGCCAATACAGCCAGGCGACGGCATAGCCGGTGGCCGGCCCCAGATAGCGCGAAGCATAGACGTGAAAGGCGCCGGTTTCCGGCATCGCCACCGACAGTTCGCCCAGGCACAGCATCACCAGATACACCACCAATGCGCCGATCAGGTAGGCCAGCAGCGTGCCGAGCGCGCCGGTGGTGGAGATGATGTAGCCGGTGTTGAAAAACAGCCCAGTGCCGATCACGCCGCCCAGCGACAGCATCACCAGGTGCCGGGCCTTCATGCTGCGTTTGAACTGTCCTGCGGCGGGTGCCGATGGTTGCATAATAATCTATCCGTATAGACGTCTAAATATCTGAATGGCTATTGGTTATACCCGCAATGCTTTTTCAACGCAATGCGCAGCCGGCGATCGCCGCGTAAAAAAATCGTTAAGCCAAATCTATATGCAAATGATAATTATTATCTATAATGTCGCCATTTTCGATAATGGGGCAACATGATGAGATATCTGATTTTATTGGCGGCGTTGGCGCTTGGCGCCTGCAGCCAAACGCCGGTTAAGACACCGGCCAGCGACGTCGTGAGTCTGGGTAGCATCACCGATCTGCACAGCGGCGCGACCCTGACGCCGGAGCAGCTGTTGACGCGATTGGCGCAGCAGCCGCGGGTGATCCTGGGGGAGAAGCATGACAATCCTTACCACCATCAGATTGAGCAATGGCTGGTGCAGCAGCTGCCGCAACGGCGGCCGCAGGGCAGCGTGCTGATGGAGATGATCAACCCGAACCAGCAGGCGCAGGTCGACAAGGTCAAACAGTGGCTGCAGAGCGATCCCACGGTGCGTGACGGCCGCGTAGCGGAACTGATCGCCTGGCAGCCGGGCTGGAAGTGGGAGCTGTATGGCGGGGTGACGATGGCGGCGATGCGTGCGCCTTACCCGCTGTGGTCGGCCAACCTGGATCGCAGCGAGATTACGGCGTTCTATCAGCAGCCGCAGTTCCCGGCGGGGCAGCTATCGGCGCAGCCGGCGGTGCGCAAAGCGCTGGAAGAGACCATCCGCACTTCGCACGGCGGCAAGATTGAGGCCGATCAGCTGCATGCGATGTTGGCGATCCAGCAGCAGCGCGACCGGCGCATGGCTGAGCGCTTGCTGGCGGCACCGACGCCCGCGCTGTTGATCGCCGGTGGCTATCACGCCGCCAAATCGGTGGGCGTGCCGCTGCACGTGCGGGATCTGCAACCGGCGGCGGTGCCGACGGTGCTGATGCTGGCGGAACCGGGCGTACAGGTCGATGCGAACACCGCAGACTACCTGTGGATCACACCATCAGTGAAATGAATACGTTAAGAGAGTGAAAAGGGGTGTTAATTATAGTTGCAAATGATTATCATTAGTAAATGTGATCTGCAATCATTCGCAATTAAGCAAGCTAATGCCCTTATGTTAAGTCAGTCTTACTCCCTCCCGGCCTTTGAACTGCCGCAGCCGCGCTGGGCGCGCGGCCTGCTGCTCGCCCTGGCGGCGCACGCGGCGTTGGTGCTGCTGTTTTACTGGCCGCAGACGGCGCTGGAGCCGGTGGTGTTGCCGCCGCCGGCGGTGATGATGAGCTGGGCGGCGCAGATTGAAGCGCCGGAAAGCAAGCCGCTGCCGCTGGGCGTGCAGCAGGCGGAATCCGCCGCGGCGCAGCCCGCGGAGCAGCAGCAACAGCCGGATCTGCCCAAGCTGGCGCGCGCCGATAAAGCAAAAATCGTGACGGCGCAGAAGAAGCGCGCCGAACACCGTCCCCCGCAAAAAGCGCAGCCGAAGCCGCAGGAACAGGCCAAAGAGACGCGCAATGCCGCCGCGTCCAGCGCCGCCGCGCCGCAGGCGCAGACGATCTCCCACCAGACCGCCGCCCCGATCAACAGCGACGCCAACAGCAATGCGCAGGCCAAACTGTCGTGGGAGAGCCTGGTGAAAGGCAAACTGAACCGCATCAAGGATTACCCTTTGGATGCCCGCAGCCGGCGGCGCAGCGGCATGCCGCAGGTCAGTTTCAGCGTTGACGCGCAGGGACGGGTCTCGAACGTCATGCTGCAGGTGCGTTCCGGCACCGCGTCGCTGGATCGGGAAGCGGTGGCGGTGGTGTCGCGCGCCCAGCCGTTGCCGCCGCCGCCGCCGGAGATGCTGCAACAGGGGGCCGTCAAGGTGACGATGCCGATCGATTTCAATCTGGCGGAGCTGAATGCCCGCCGTTAATGCCCGCAGGCGCCGCATCGCCGTCGTGCGCCTTTTCAAACTTCGTGAGGGATTATGAATCCGCTGTTATTCACCCCGCGCCGTCGCATCGCGGCCGCGCTCTGGCTTTCTTTAGGCCTCGCCGGCGCCGCGCTGGCGCAACCGCAGCCGCCGTTGGCGGAACGCGCGCCGAAAGCGCTGACGGCGCATGGCGAGACGCGCACCGACGATTACTACTGGCTGCGCGACGACAGCCGAAAAGAACCGAAGGTGCTGGACTACCTGAAGGCGGAGAACCGTTATACCGAGCAGATGATGGCGCCGTACCAGAAGCTGCGCGCCACGCTGTATAAGGAGATGCTGGGCCGCATGAACCCTGACGATCGTTCAGTGCCGTATCAGCTCAACGGCTATCGCTATCAGGAAAGCTACGCCGCCGGTAAAGATTTCGCGCTGTATCAACGCCAGGCGCTCACCGCCGACGCGCCATGGCAAACCTTGCTGGACGCCAATCAGCGCGCGGCCGGCCATGCCTATTATCGCCTGGGGGCGATGGACGTCAGCCTGGACAACCGCCACCTGGCGGTGGCCGAAGATCTGCAGGGCCGCCGCCAATACCGCATCTCCCTGCGCGAGATAGACAGTGAGCGTTGGTCGCCGGAAACGCTGGAAAACACCTCCGGCAATATGGTGTGGGCCAACGATAACCAAACCCTGTTCTACGTGCGCAACCACCCGCAAACGCTGTTGCCATACCAGGTTTATCGCCATCAGTACGGCACGCCGACAGCGGAAGATAAGCTGGTGTATCAGGAAAACGATCCGGCTTTCTACCTCAGCCTCAGCCGCTCGTCCTCGCGTGATTACCTGATTCTGACCATCAGCGGCAACACCACCTCTGAGGTGCGCCTGATCGACGCCAACCAGCCGCAGCGCGAGCCGCAGCTGTTCGCCGCCCGGCAGAACGGCCGCGAGTATTATCTCGATCACTACCGCGGCGAGTTCTACCTGCGCTCTAACCATCAGGACCCGAACTTCGGCCTGTACCACACGGCGGCGGCGGGTAAACCCTGGCAGACGCTGATCGCGCCGCAGGCGCAGCACGAGGTGGAGAGCTTCAGCCTGTTCCGCGACTGGCTGGTGGTGCAGGAGCGTGCCAACGGGCTGGTGCAGCTGCGGCAAATCAGCTGGGACGGCAAAACCGAGCGCGCCATCCCGTTCGACGACGCCAGCTACATGGCCTGGCTGGGCTATAACCCGGAGCCGGACAGCGATCGCTTGCGCTACGGCTATTCGGCGATGACCACGCCGACCCGCACCTATGAGTGGGATCTGAATAAGGGCGAGCGCACCTTGCTGAAGCAGCAGGAGGTGAAAGGCGTCGATCCGAGCCTGTATCACAGCGAACGCATCTGGGTCACGGCGCGCGACGGCGTGAAGGTGCCGGTCTCGCTGGTGTACCGCACATCGCTGTTCAAAAACGGGCATAACCCGCTGCTGGTGTACGGCTATGGCGCTTACGGCATGAGCATGGATCCGGCGTTCAGCGCCAACCGCATCAGCCTGCTGGATCGCGGCTTCGTCTATGCGCTGATCCACGTGCGCGGCGGCGGCGAGCTGGGGCAGAGCTGGTACAAACAGGGCAAGCTGACACACAAACCTAACAGTTTCAACGACTTCATCGATGCTACCCAGGCGCTGATCACAGACGGCTACGGCCAACCGGGGCGCATCTACGCCATGGGCGGCAGCGCCGGCGGCTTGCTGATGGGGGCGGTGATCAATCAGGCGCCGCAGCTGTACAACGCAGTGGTGGCGCAGGTGCCGTTCGTCGACGTGGTGACTACCATGCTGGACGACAGCATTCCGCTGACTACCGGCGAGTACGAGGAGTGGGGCAACCCGCACCAGCCGGCCGCCTATGCGCTGATGAAATCCTACAGCCCGTACGACAACGTGCGCCGGCAGCATTACCCGAACCTGCTGGTTACCAGCGGCTTGTACGACTCGCAGGTGCAGTATTGGGAACCGGCCAAATGGGTGGCGAAGCTGCGGCGCTTCAAGCAGGGCGATTCGCTGCTGCTGCTTTCCACCGACATGACCGCCGGCCACGGCGGCAAATCGGGCCGCCTGGCGCGGCTGGAAAACGGCGCGCTGGAGTTCGCCTTTATTCTGGCGGCGGATCGGCAGGCGCAGAAATAACCTTCAGCGCCGCGGCACGCTGCGGCGCAATAAAACAATAACAACCTTTTACCGCGCTTTCGGCGGGCTTTTTGCTGGGCATTGTCGGCCATCAAACCTTATTGGCTATTTCTGGGGGATATATGAAAATCAAAATGATAGCGAGCCTGATCGGGGCGGGACTGGCGCTGTACGGGTCGGCTGCGGCCGCGCAGGAACAGGCGGAAAATAATAAAGGCAGCGTGGCGTTCAGCCCGCTCAACGTCTCGGCCGCCGACAGCGGCAAAAGCAGCGAAAAAGAGGCGTTGGCCCGGCCGGGCGCGTTCAGCTCGCGCGACGAAAACAAGAATCTGGAGTCGGTGGACAGCATTCTGCGCAGCATGCCGGGCACCTATACCCAGATCGATCCCGGCCAGGGGTCGGTCAGCGTCAATATTCGCGGCCTGAGCGGTTTCGGCCGGGTCAACACCATGGTCGACGGCATCACGCAAAACTACTACGGCAATTCGCCGAGCGATGCAGCGCATGGGGGATTGCCCACCAGCCAGTTCGGGGCGCTGATCGATCCTAACTTTATCGTCGGCGTCGACGTGGCGCGCGGCAACGCCACCGGATCCGCTGGGGTGAATGCCCTGGCGGGCAGCGCCAATTTCCGCACCATCGGCGTGGACGATGTGGTGTTTTCCGACAACCCGTTCGGCGTGCGCACCAAATTCTCGGTGGGCAATAACGGCATCGGCCGCAGCGGCATGATCGCCGTGGGCGCCAAAACCGCCGCCTTTGCCGACGGCGGCAGCCTGGGGGCGATGGCGGCGATCAGCGGCAGTTCCATCACCTCCAACTACAAAAACGGCGCCGGTTTCGACAGCGAGATGTTCAACGTCGATAAAACCTACCGCCAGAACCCGAAATCCCAGCTGTTCAAGGTGGACATCAAGCCGGATGCCTTCAACAGCATCGAACTGTCGGCGCGCAGCTACCAGAATAAAATCACCCGCCGGCACATCGACAGCGACGATTTCTACCTCAAATACCACTACGCGCCGTTCTCGGAACTGATCGATTTCAACTTGACCGCCAGTACCAGCCGCGGCGAGCAAAAGTTCATGTCCGACAACATGGCGGGGTTCAGCGACAGCACAGCGAAAAACATCTCCGATGCGCTGGATATCAACAACACCAGCCGTTTCAGCCTGCAGGACGTCGATTTCGCCTTCAGCTACGGCGGCAAGCTGGTGCGCAACGAGTATAAGAAAAAGGCCTCTGGCTTGGTGACGGATGACAATCAGGCGGAAAGCATGCCGGTGGGCATTGCCGGCAAACAAGATATCTCCAGCCTGTACAGCGGGTTGCAGGCCAACTACGGCATCTGGCAGGGGAATTTCGATCTGAACTACACCGCCTATCGCCTCTCCGGCTATAAGCCGGCCTGTGACGAACGTGTAGAGTGCTTCCCGCAGGGGGCCAGCAATATCACTCGCAATGAACAGGGTTTCAATCCGTCGGTCATGCTGTCGGCGCAGGTGACGCCGTGGCTGCAGCCGTTCGTCAGCTACAGCAAGTCGATGCGCGGGCCGAATATCCAGGAGGTGTTCTTCGCCAACAGCGGCGGCCAGTCGATGAACCCGTTCCTGAAGGGCGAAAAAGCGGAGACCTGGCAGGGCGGGTTCAATGCCAATGCCCACGATCTGTTGTTCAAGCAGGACAGTTTCCAGCTGAAAGCGGTCTATTTCGAAACCAGAATCAAAAACTACATTTCCAGCCAATCCTACCTGGTGTGTAAAAATCGCCAGAAGTGCAACCGTTCGCAGGCGACGCAGGAAGAGTGGGATGACGCGGACGTCAACGTCAGCATGACCATGTACAGCAACGCCCCCGAACCGGTCAAAATGCGCGGGGTGGAGCTTGAAGCGCTGTACGACGCCGGTTTCGCCTTCACCAAGCTGTCGTTAAGCAAGGAGCATACCTCCCAGCCGACCAACCAGGCCAGCAACGAATTCGGCGCGGGCGATGTCAGCGAACTGCCGGAGTTCTACTTCACGCTGGACAGCGGGGTGCGCCTGCTGGACGAGACGTTGACGCTGGGCGGGGTGGTGAAATACACCGGCAAAGCGGTGCGCCTGTCGCCTGATTCCATTCGCGATGAAAACGAACAGTTGATGAAGGAGCCGGCGCCGCATATTCCGACCATTATCGATCTGTACGGCACCTATCAGGTGAATCGTAATCTGTTGCTGAAGCTCAGCGTGCAAAACCTGATGGACAAAGACTACTCGGACGCGCTGAACAAGATGAACTCGCTGCCTTCGCAGTCGCAGGACTTCACGCCGACCAACACCGCCCGTGGGCGGACTTATATCTTCGGCGGGGAGGTGCGCTTCTAAACTGCAGCAGAACAGGGCGCAATCACTGCGCCCGTTTCGCCTGCAGCAGCCATTTGTCCAGCTCGTTGGCGAACTGCTGGCGGTCGCGCTGGTTCAGGGCGTTCGGGCCGCCGGTCTGAATGCCGCTGGCGCGCAGGGTATCCATAAAATCGCGCATGTTGAGGCGCTCGCGAATGGTGTCCGGCGTATAGCGTTCGCCGCGCGGGTTCAGCGCCACCGCGCCTTTCTCTATCACCTCCGCCGCCAGCGGAATGTCGGCGGTGATCACCAGATCGCCCGCTTCACAGCGGCGCACGATCTCGTTGTCGGCCACGTCGAAGCCGGCCGCCACCTGCAGCGAACGGATGTACTTCGACGGCGGCGTGCGCAGCGGTTGGTTCGCCACCAGCGTCACGGTGATGGCGGTACGATCGGCGGCGCGGAACAGTACCTCTTTGATTACGTTCGGACAGGCGTCTGCATCGACCCAAACCTGCATCATTTCGCCTCCTGCAGCCAGTCGCGCACCGGCAGGAAATCGCGCTCCAGCGCCGCTTCCGGGCTGTCGCCTTCCGGCTGGTAGTTATACTCCCAACGCACCAGCGGCGGCATCGACATCAGAATGGACTCGGTGCGCCCGCCGGTTTGCAGCCCGAACAGCGTGCCGCGATCCCACACCAGGTTGAACTCCACGTAGCGGCCGCGGCGGTACAGCTGGAACTGGCGCTCGCGCTCGCCCCAGGTCAAGGCCTTACGTTTTTCGACGATCGGCAGGTAGGCGTCGAGGAAGCCCTGGCCCACCGCGCGGGTGAAGGCGAAGCAGTGGTCGAAGTCCGGGGTGTTCAGATCGTCGTAGAACAGGCCGCCGATGCCGCGTGCTTCGTTGCGGTGCTTGATGAAGAAGTAATCGTCGCACCACTGTTTATATTTCGGGTAGACCTCGTCGCCGAACGGCGCGCACAGATCGGCCGCGGTGCGGTGCCAGTGCACGGCATCCTCTTCGAAGCCGTAGAACGGCGTCAGATCAAAGCCGCCGCCGAACCACCACACCGGCGCTTCGCCCGGTTTTTCGGCGATGAAGAAACGCACGTTGGCGTGGCTGGTGGGCACGTAAGGGCTGAGCGGATGGATAACCAACGAGACGCCCATCGCCTGGAAGCTGCGCCCGGCCAGTTCCGGACGGTGCGCGGTGGCCGAGGCCGGCAGGGTGGCGCCGGAGACGTGCGAGAAGTTGACCCCCGCCTGTTCAAACACCGCGCCGTTGGTCAACACGCGGCTGCGGCCACCGCCGCCTTCTTCACGCGTCCATTGGTCTTCGGTGAACACGGCGCCGCCGTCGGCCTGGGCGAGCTGCGCGCAGATATGATCCTGCAGCGCCAGCAGGAAGGATTTTACTTCAGCGATGTTAGGTAAACTCATGCGGGGTCTTTATAGCGTCTGGCTGAACAAGGCGCTGAGTATACTCTTATTCGCCGCCCGCGGCATCAGCGGGGTTTGCGCTGGTGGGCGTCGAAGTAGTCGAAGAAGTTGACGATGCCGTCCGCGATGGCGCGGGCGATTTTCTCGCGAAACGCGGTGGTGCCCAGCAGCCGCTCTTCGTTCGGGTTGGTGATGAACGAGGTTTCCACCAGCACCGAGGGAATGGACGGGGATTTCAACACCGCGAACGCCGCCTGTTCGGTGCTGTCGCTGTGCAGATGGTGCACCGGGCGAATTTGGCCGAGCACGTGGCGGCCGAGCGTCAGGCTGTTGTTGATGGTGTCGGTTTGCACCAGATCGAACAGCACCTGCTGCAGGTAGTTGTCCTGATCCTTGTACTTGCCGCCCGCCACGTCGTCGGCGGCGTTTTCACGGTTGGACAGGTAGCGCGCCATGGCGCTGCTGGCGCCGCGGTTGGAGAGGGCGAACACCGAAGCGCCGGAGGCCGACGGGCTGGTAAAACCGTCGGCGTGAATCGAAATGAACAGATCGGCCTGGTGCTGGTGGGCGATCTCCACCCGCTGGAACAGCGGAATGAACTCGTCTTCTTCGCGCGTCAGGCGCGCCTCGACGTGATCGTGCTCATGCAGGAAACGGCGCACGTGGTTGGCGATTTCCAGCACGATGTGTTTTTCCTGCGAACCTTCGTGGCCGACCGCGCCGGAGTCAATGCCGCCGTGGCCGGGATCGATCATCACCCGCTTTTTGCCGCCGGCCGGTTTCGCCGCCGGTTTGCTGTGCTGATTGCGCAGCAGGCCTTCCGCCCTGGCGCTTTGGTTTTTCACGCCGAACAGCGCGACCGCCAGGCCGGAAAGCAAAAGTTGGCGTCGCGTCGGGGAAACGGCAAGCGGTTTAAAATTGAGGAATTGTTTACCCTGCTTTTTCATTACGCAACGCTCCATCGACGTTTCTATTTTGCGACGTTATATCGTATTGATAATCATTAATCGACCCGATAACTATTTCCATTTATTACGCCTGTTACCGGCGATTTCCGGGTAAATAGCGCGGTAAATCGCAGTTTGATATTGCGTAAGTGAATAATCACGCGATAATCAGATAAACACCTTAATTAACAGCGGCCAACATCGATGGAAATTCGCGTATTTCGACAAGACGACTTTGAAGAAGTCATTACCCTGTGGGAGCGCTGCGATCTGCTGCGGCCCTGGAACGATCCGGAAATGGACATCGAGCGCAAGCTGAACCACGATCCGGAGCTGTTCCTGGTGGCGGAAGTCGGCGGCGAAGTGGTCGGTTCGGTGATGGGCGGCTATGACGGCCACCGCGGCTCGGCGTATTACCTCGGGGTGCATCCCGACTATCGCGGGCGCGGCATCGCCAATGCGTTGATCAATCGTCTGGAGAAGAAGCTGATCGCCCGCGGCTGCCCGAAGATCCAGATTATGGTGCGCGAAGACAACGACACGGTGGTCGAGATGTACGAGAAGCTCGGCTACGAGATCCAGGGCATCACCAGCCTGGGCAAGCGGCTGATCGAAGATCAGGAATATTGATCGCGCGTCGGGCGGCGGTGTTGCACCGCCCGACGCAGTGCATTACGGCAGCTTTTTGACGGTTTTCACGTCCACTTCGAGGCTGTTCCAGTCTTTATCCACTTTGCCTTCCAGCTGTACCTTGTCTTTCGGCGTAACGGTTTGGCCGTTCCAGCGTTTGCGATCGATATCGACCGTCAGGGTGCCGGTGGCATCGCGGAAAGTATAGGTTTCGTCGCCGATGCGCTGCTCGATGTTGCCCTGCAGCATCACCCAGGTGTCGTCGCTCAGCGATTTCACCTTGTCCACGGTGGTCAGCGCTGCGCTGGGGCCGGCGAAACCACCTTGTGCGGTGGTTTGCGTTTGGGCCTGCGGCGCGGCCGGATCGAGGAACCCGCCTTGTTGCGCCAGTACCGGTGCGCTGCACAGCGCGATCAGAGCGGCCAGAGTCAGTTTTTTCATGTTGCGCTTCCTTATTGTTATCGAAAATCACATCCCGCTGATATCGGGTTGCTTGCTTAGTGATAAGCATTAAAACACGCCGATCTTAAGAGCTTCTTAAGCCGACATATTGAAATTCCCATCGCCGGCGCCCATCTGTAGCCATAGTCTTTATTCTGTTGGCAAGGAACGATCGTTGAAGCCATTCTCACCCCGGTTTTCCCCGGACGATTACGACCAGCACGGCGCGCTGCGACTGCCGCTGGGATTTTGGACCGTGCTGATTCTGCAGGCGCGCACCTGGCTGCTGTTCGTGATGGCCGGCGTTTCGCGTGAACAGGGCGAAAGCTTGCTGGCGCTGTTTTATCCGGATACCCAACGTTTTTGGTACGGCATGTTGCTCGGCTTGCCGGCAGCGCTGGCGTTTTTGCTGAGCGGCCGTCGCCATCAATGGCCGCGGCTGTGGCGCGGCTGGCGCTGGGGGCTGGTTATCTCCGTGCTGGCGTCGCTCTGCGGCGCGTTGTTCAGCCTGTGGCGCCAGGACGGCGATGCGCCGGGGCTGGAACTGACGCTGGCGCTGCTCGATGCGCTCGCGCTGAGCTATCTGCTGTTGAATGCGCGTCTGAAAGCCTGTTTCGCGCCGGCGGAGCACGCCGACTAATTGCCGAGAAGTGCGGCACTTTTCGCATTTTCCGCACTCCAAGCTGGCAACCGTTGGCGTAGTGCGGGCCGTTGTGAGAGGCTGGCACGCAGCAAAACGCCGAGTGCGGCAGGGGCGGGTTACCGCCCCGTGCCATTGATGTTTAAGGAGCTAGAGATGAATATTCGCCCCCTGCTGTTAGGGCTTCCGCTGTTATTGACCGGCTGTTCGAGCATGTCCAATTTCTCCTGGTCCAGCCTGTCGCCGTTCAACTGGTTCGGCAGCAGCCTGGAGGTCGGCGCCAAGGGCGTCGGCAAGCTCAACGCCGGCACGCCGATGTCGGAAAGCGCCATCAACGACGGGCTGGACGGCAACTACCGTCTGCGCGGCGGCATGGCGACCAACAACGGCCAGATCGTCTCTTACTACCAGGCGCTGTCCGGCGACGAGGTGAAGCTGGTGATCACCGGCGAACCGAAGGGGCGCCTGCAGCGGGTGGACGTGCTGGATCCGAAAGTGGCGACGGAGTGGGGCAACAAGCTCGGCACGCCGTTCGGCGACATGTACAGCAAGGCGTTCGGCTCCTGTAAACCGGGCAGCGGCGAAGACGCCGGTAAAGTGGAGTGCGTGGCGGAGCAGAGCAAGTACGTCACCTACATCTTCAGCGGCAAGTGGGCCGGGGCGCAGGATATCATTCCGCCGGACGACACCCTGAAAAGTTGGACGGTCAGCAAAATCATCTGGCACGCCAAGCCGCAGCAGTAATGCGTTCAACGGGCGCCGGTTCACGGCGCCTGCCTTTTCAAGCCATTACCCCTATTTTCTTTGCGCTGCTGCAAGGCAATCGCCCGTGCTTGCGGTATGATAGCGCGCGTTTGTAACAGGGAACCCGCGCGTCAACCGCCATACCTTACCTGTTGCCGGATTCTGGTATCGAGGATAACAACATGACACAGGTTCAGAGCGGCATTTTGCTGGAGCACTGCCGTTTCGCCATTTTTATGGAAGCCAGCGTACAGGGCGAATTCGCCGACTTGCGCCAGGGCTGCAAGCAGTTTTGTCAGACGCTGAGCGAGCTGCAGCAGCAGTTCCCCGATGCGCGCCTTGGCGCGGTGATCGCTTTCGGCTACGACGTTTGGCACGATCTCTCCAGCGGCCAGGGGGCGAAAGAGCTGAAGCCGTTCACGCCGCTCGGCAAAGGGCTGGCGCCGGCCACCCAACGCGATATGCTGATCCACATCCAGTCGCTGCGTCACGACGTCAACTTCACGCTGGCGCAGGCCGCGCTGGCGGCGTTCGGCAACGTCATCAAGATTGAAGAAGAAACCCACGGTTTCCGTTGGGTGGAAGAGCGCGATCTGAGCGGCTTCATCGACGGCACCGAAAACCCGCAGGGCGATCAGCGCCCGGCAGTGGCGACGATCGCCGAAGGCGAAGAGGACGCAGGCGGCAGCTACGTGCTGGTACAACGTTACGAGCACAACCTGCGCCAGTGGCAGCGCTTTACCACCGAGCAGCAGGAGCAGATCATCGGCCGCACCAAGCACGACAGCGAAGAACTGCCTGCGGATCAGCGCCCGGATACCTCCCATGTCAGCCGCGTCGATCTGAAAGAGAATGGCAAGGGCCTGAAAATTCTGCGCCAGAGCTTGCCTTACGGCACCGCCAGCGGCAAGCACGGCCTGTTCTTCATTGCCTATTGCGCGCGCCTGCACAATATCGAGCAGCAGCTGCTAAGCATGTTCGGCGATCTGGACGGCAAACGCGACGCGATGCTGCGTTTCAGCCGTGCGGTCACCGGCAGCTACTACTTTGCGCCATCGCTAACGCGCCTGCTGTCACTTTGACGCCGTTGCCGAAGCCGGTGCGCCCGGCTTCGGCCCGTTTTTCCGTCCCGAAAACGCCTCGCATTCCCTGCCTTATAGCGTTTGATGCTTGTAAATCACCAAACGGTATATAAAAGCGTTACAGCTCCGCACCGAGTTATAAATACACTGGTCGTCAATAAGGCGAAAGCCTGAAGGAATGACTCAGTGATAAGGTGCAGAATGAAACAAAACCGGGTTAAAAATCTCGTGCTGAAAGGTTGGCTGGCGGCTGCGCTGTTGGCGAGCGGCGCCGCGTCGGCGGCGGAATTGCTGAACAGCTCTTATGACGTTTCCCGTGAATTGTTCGTCGCGCTGAATCCCGGCTTTGAACAGCAGTGGAATCAACAGCATCCGAACGACAAGCTGACCATCAAACAATCGCACGCCGGCTCGTCGAAGCAGGCGCTGGCGATCCTGCAGGGCCTGCGTGCCGACGTGGTGACTTACAACCAGGTCACCGACGTACAGATCCTGCACGATCGCGGGCAGCTGATCCCGGCGGACTGGCAGTCGCGCCTGCCGAACAACAGCTCGCCGTTCTATTCCACCATGGCGTTTCTGGTGCGCAAGGACAACCCGAAGGGCATCCACACCTGGAACGATCTGGTGCGTGACGACGTGAAACTGGTGTTCCCGAATCCGAAAACCTCCGGCAACGGCCGTTATACCTATCTGGCCGCCTGGGGCGCCGCCAGCCAGGCCGACGGCAATGATGCGGCCAAGACTCGCGCCTTCATGACCCGTTTCCTGAAGAACGTGCTGGTGTTCGATACCGGCGGCCGCGGCGCGACCACCACCTTCGTCGAGCGCGGTTTGGGCGACGTGCTGATCAGCTTCGAGTCCGAAGTGAACAACATCCGCAAGCAATACGGTGAAGACAAGTACGACGTGATCGTGCCGCCGGTCGATATTCTGGCGGAGTTCCCGGTGGCCTGGGTCGATAAAAACGTCGAGCGCAACGGCACCGAACAGGCGGCCAAAGCCTATCTGAACTATCTCTACAGCCCGGCGGCGCAGCAGGTGATCACCAGCTTCTACTACCGCGTGTATGACCAGAAAGCGATGGCGGCGGCCAAGGGGCAATTCCCGGACACCCAACTGTTCCGGGTGGAAGATCAATTTGGCGGCTGGCCGCAGGTGATGAAAACCCATTTCGCCACCGGCGGCGAGCTGGATCAGCTGTTAGCGGCAGGGCGCAAGTAAATGTTGGCGTTGTCGTCCAGTAAGCGGGTGCTGCCCGGATTTGGCCTCAGCCTCGGCAGCAGCCTGTTTTATACCTGTTTGATCCTGCTGCTGCCGCTCAGTGCGTTGGTGATGCAGCTGGCGCAGATGAGCCTGGCGCAATATTGGGAAGTGATAGCCAACCCGCAGGTGGTGGCGGCGTATAAAGTGACGCTGCTGGCGGCCGGCGTTGCCAGCCTGTTCAATGCGGTGTTCGGCATGCTGATGGCCTGGATCCTGACGCGCTACCGTTTTCCCGGCCGTTCGCTGCTGGATGGCCTGATCGATCTGCCGTTCGCGCTGCCGACGGCGGTGGCCGGCCTGACGCTGGCGGGGCTGTTTTCTACCACCGGCTGGTACGGTCAGTGGCTGGCGCACTTCGACATCAAGGTTACCTTTACCTGGCTCGGGATCGCGGTAGCGATGGCGTTCACCAGCCTGCCGTTTGTGGTGCGCACCGTGCAGCCGGTGCTGGAAGAGCTGGGGCCGGAATACGAAGAGGCGGCCGAGACGCTGGGCGCCACGCGCTGGCAGAGTTTTTGCCGCGTGGTGCTGCCCGAGGTGGCGCCGGCACTGCTGGCCGGCACCGCCATCTCCTTTACCCGTAGCCTGGGCGAGTTCGGCGCGGTGATTTTCATCGCCGGCAACATCGCCTGGAAGACGGAAGTGACCTCGCTGATGATTTTTGTGCGTTTGCAGGAGTTCGATTACCCGGCGGCCAGCGCCATCGCCTCGGTGATCCTGGCGGCGTCGCTGCTGCTGCTGTTCAGCATTAACGTATTGCAAAGCCGCTTCGGCAGACGTTTGGGAGGAGGGCACTGATGGCTGATGTTTCCGCCTTCAACGGCGCCGAGCGCCCACGCGTTAACTGGGGCAAGTGGACGCTGATCGCCATCGGAACGCTGTTCTCGGTGCTGCTGCTGGTGGTGCCGATGATGTCGATTTTCGCCGAGGCCTTTTCCAAAGGATTCGGCGCGATGTGGAGCAACTTGCTCGATCCGGACATGCTGCACGCCATTTGGCTGACGGTCTTGATCGCGCTGATTACCGTGCCGTTTAACCTGGTGTTCGGCACGTTGCTGGCGTGGCTGGTGACGCGTTTCACCTTCCCCGGCCGCCAGCTGCTGCTGACGCTGATCGATATCCCGTTCGCCGTTTCACCGGTGGTGGCGGGGCTGATTTACCTGCTGTTTTACGGCAGCAACGGCCTGCTGGGCGGCTGGCTGGATGCGCATAACATCCAGATCATGTTCTCCTGGCCGGGCATGGTGTTGGTGACTATTTTCGTCACCTGTCCCTTCGTGGTGCGCGAGCTGGTGCCGATGATGCTCAGCCAGGGCAGCCAGGAAGACGAGGCCGCCATTCTGCTGGGGGCGTCCGGCTGGCAGATGTTCCGCCGCGTGACGCTGCCCAACATTCGCTGGGCGCTGCTGTATGGCGTGGTGCTGACCAACGCACGCGCCATCGGCGAGTTCGGCGCGGTGTCGGTGGTGTCCGGTTCGATTCGCGGCGAAACCTACAGTCTGCCGCTGCAGGTCGAGCTGTTGCAGCAGGATTACAACACCGTCGGTTCCTTTACCGCTGCCGCGCTATTGACCCTGATGGCGATCGTTACCCTATTTTTGAAGAGTGCGCTGCAGTGGCGTCTGGAACGTCAAAACGCGCGTCTCGAGCGGGAGGAAAATCATGAGCATTGAGATTAACGGCATCAACAAGTACTTCGGTCGCACCAAGGTATTGAACGATATCTCGCTCGATATTGCTTCCGGCGAGATGGTGGCGCTGCTCGGGCCGTCCGGTTCCGGCAAGACCACGCTGCTGCGCATCATCGCCGGGCTGGAAAGCCAGAGCGGCGGCAAGCTGGGCTTCCACGGCACCGACGTCAGCCACATGCATGCACGCGACAGGCGCGTGGGTTTCGTGTTTCAGCACTATGCGCTGTTCCGCCACATGACGGTGTTCGACAACATCGCCTTCGGCCTGACCGTGCTGCCACGCCGCGAGCGGCCGAACGCCGCGGCGATCAAACAGAAAGTCACTCAGTTGCTGGACATGGTGCAGCTTGGCCATTTGGCCAATCGCTACCCGTCGCAGCTGTCCGGCGGCCAGAAACAGCGCGTGGCGCTGGCGCGCGCCCTGGCGGTGGAACCGCAAATTCTGCTGCTGGACGAGCCGTTTGGCGCGCTGGATGCGCAGGTGCGTAAAGAGCTGCGTCGCTGGCTGCGCCAACTGCACGAAGAGCTGAAGTTCACCAGCGTATTCGTCACCCACGATCAGGAAGAAGCGATGGAAGTGGCCGACCGCATCGTGGTGATGAGCCAGGGTAATATCGAACAGGTTGGCTCGCCGGAGGAGATTATGCGCGAGCCGGCCAGCCGCTTCGTGCTGGAATTCATGGGGGAAGTGAACCGCCTGAACGGCGAAATTCGCGGCTCCCAGCTGTTCGTCGGCGCGCATCAGTGGCCGCTGTCGTTCCAGCCGATGCACCAGGGCAGCGTCGATCTGTTCCTGCGCCCGTGGGAAATGGAAGTGGCGACCGAAAGCAGCGAACGTTGCCCGCTGCCGGTTCAGGTGCTGGAAGTCAGCCCGCGCGGCCATTTCTGGCAGCTGACGGTGCAGCCGATCGGCTGGCATCAGGAACCGATCAGCATAGTGCTGCCGGAAGGCAACGCCACGCCGGTGCGCGGCGGCCGTTATTACGTCGGCAGCCTCAATGCGCGGCTGTATGCCGGCGATCAACTGCTGCAACCTGTTGCGTTAGCCAAAAGCGCCTGATAGGTTTTAACAGCCCTTTTTTTCAAGGCAACCCCAGGGTTGCCTTTTTACTTTACGCACACCAACACACAGGCAAAGATCGTGACAACGCTCGAACAATGCATCGGGAATACCCCGCTGGTAAAACTGCAACGGCTGGCCGCCCAGGCGGGCAGCGAAGTATGGGTCAAACTGGAAGGCAATAACCCGGCGGGATCGGTGAAGGATCGCGCCGCGTTGGCGATGATCCAGCAGGCGGAGCTGCGCGGGGAGATCAAGCCCGGCGACGTGCTGATCGAGGCTACCAGCGGCAACACCGGCATTGCACTGGCGATGATCGCTGCATTGAAAGGCTATACGCTGAAGCTGCTGATGCCGGAGAACATGAGCCTGGAACGGCAGGCGGCGATGCGCGCCTACGGTGCGGAACTGATCCTGGTCAGCCGTGAGCAGGGGATGGAAGGGGCGCGCGATCTGGCGTTGGAGATGCAGCGCCAGGGGCAGGGCAAGGTGCTGGATCAGTTTAACAATCTCGACAATCCTTATGCCCACTTCACCACCACTGGCCCGGAGATCTGGCGCCAGACCGAAGGGCGCATCACGCACTTCGTTTCCAGCATGGGCACCACCGGCACCATTACCGGCGTGGGCGGTTACCTGAAGAGCCAGAATCCGCAGGTGCAGATCGTCGGCCTGCAGCCGGCGGAGGGCAGCAACATCCCCGGCATTCGCCGTTGGTCGCCTGCTTACCTGCCGGGGATTTTCCGCCCGGAGCTGGTGGATCAGGTGTTGGATATCGAACAGGGCGATGCCGAGCAGACCATGCGCCAGTTGGCGCAGCGTGAAGGCATTTTCTGCGGCGTCAGCTCCGGCGGTGCGGTAGCCGGCGCCTTGCGCATCGCGGCGGCCCACCCTGGCAGCGTCGTGGTGGCGATCGTTTGCGATCGCGGCGACCGTTACCTCTCTACCGGCGTGTTCGACTGATCGCTCCTTCCCGGCGGTGTGTTCCGTCGGGAGAATCTTTCCCCCTTTCCTTTCGACAGACGGCAGCCCCGCTTGCGTGGTAGCTGCCGCTTGCTCGTGCGCCAATGCCATGACTGAAGTAGAGAAATTGCGCGGCAGCGGCCACAATAACGGTGGCGAGACGCAAAGAGCGATGTGTAAGGATTGAGTAAAACCGGCTGCGGGCCGGCGGAATTGGCGGGAAAATAACGAAAATCGGTGAAGGAGCAAGGCATGAAAATTTTACTGGTCGACGATGACCTGGAGCTTGGCACCATGCTGAGCGAATACCTGACCGGCGAAGGCTTCGATGCCACGCTAGTGCTGACGGGCAAGGCGGGGGTAGAGGGCGCGCTGTCGGGCGACTATACCGCGATGATCCTCGACATCATGCTGCCGGACATGAGCGGCATTGACGTGCTGCGGGACGTACGTAAAAAGAGCCGGCTGCCGATCATCATGCTGACCGCCAAAGGTGACAACATCGATCGGGTGATTGGCCTGGAGATGGGCGCCGACGATTACATGCCCAAACCGTGCTACCCGCGCGAATTGGTGGCGCGTCTGCGCGCGGTGCTGCGCCGTTTCGAAGAGCGGCCGCAAGAGGCGGACGACGAAGCCGCTATCAGCTTCGGCGAGCTGACGTTGAACCCTTCAACCCGCAGCAGCGAATGGCGCGGTAAGGCGTTTGATCTGACCGCTTCGGAATTCAATCTGTTGGAGCTGTTGCTGCGCGCGCCGGATCGCGTGGTGTCGAAGGACGAGCTGTCCGAGAAGGGGCTGGGGCGCCCGCGTGAGGCCTATGACCGCAGCGTGGACGTGCACATCAGCAATATTCGCCAGAAGCTGAGCGCGTTGGCCGGCAGTAAGCTCAGCATCGAGACGGTGCGCAGCATCGGCTATCGCATCCGGTAACCTGATATGCGCGGAAGACTGTTCTGGAAAATTTTACTCGGCTTTTGGTTGACCTTCCTCATCATGACGCAGGCGCTGTGGGTGGCGTTTTCTCTTTATGGCGATCGTTATGTGCCGCCGGAGAACGCCATGGCGCGGCGGGTCATTGGCCTGCAACTGACCTCCGCCGCCACCCAGTTGCGCAGCGGCGGTATGCCGGCGCTGGAAGCCCTGATGCGCGACTGGCCCGAGGACGACAGGCGTCTGCTGTCGGTTACGCCGATGACCCAACCGCCGCCGCCCGCGCCGGAAGAACCGGTGTTTGAAGGGCGTCGTATGCCGAAAGCGATTTCCGCCTGGGTGCAGACCGGAGAAGGGCAAGGTTACTGGCTGAGCTATGACGTGCGCGGGCTGCGGGAAGAGTATCGGCCGGAGCGGCGTTCCCACTTCTTCAACATTCCTGCGCCGATGCTGTGGGTCGGCGGGCTGGGCGGTTTGCTGTTCAGCGCCGTGCTGGCCTGGAACCTGACCCGGCCGATGCGTCAGCTGCGCGGCGGCCTGGATCGGGTGGCGCAGGGCGATCTGTCGGTGCGGCTGTTCCCGAACATGCGGCGCCGCCATGACGAGCTGTCCGACGTGGCGCGCGATTTCGACACCATGGCCGAGCGGCTGGAACTGCTGGTTAGCGCCCGCGAGCAGTTACTTCATGACGTTTCGCACGAGCTGCGTTCACCGCTGGCGCGCCTGCAGCTGGCGATTGGCCTGGCGCGGCAGAATGCCGGTAACGTCGAAGCCTCGCTCAAACGTATCGAACACGAGTCGGGGCGGCTGGACAAAATGATCGGCGAGCTGCTGGCGTTGTCGCGTACCGAACACAGTAGCCTGCCGGACGAGGAGTACTTCGATCTGTACGGCCTGGTGGATGCGGTGGTGAGCGATGCACGCTACGAGGCGCAGGTGCCCGGCGTGGATATCGTGCTGCAGGCCGAGTCGGACGTGGAGTACACCGTCAAGGGCAATGCGGAACTGATGCGGCGAGCGGTGGACAACATCGTGCGCAATGCGCTGCGCTTTTCCAGCCACGGCCAGCGGGTGACGGTGGCGCTGTCGCGCGTCGATAACCAGTTCCAGATCGCCGTCAGCGATCAGGGGCCGGGGGTCGAAGAGGCGAAGCTGTCGAGCATCTTCGATCCGTTCGTACGCGTGAAGTCGGCGCAGTCGGGCAAGGGCTACGGCCTGGGGCTGGCGATCACCCGCAAGGTGGTATTGGCGCACGGCGGCCAGGTTGAGGCGCGCAACGGCGACAGAGAGGGGCTGGTCATTACCCTGCGTATCCCGCGCTGGTCGTCATAACGTAGCGAGATTGGGATACGACGAAGGGGATAAAAAAACGGCGCCGAGGGCGCCGTTTTTCTTGCTCATCCGCGCTTACTTCTTGATGCGGATGATCGGGGTTTCGCCAACGGTCACGCTGCCGGACAGTTTGATCAGCTCTTTGATCTCGTCCATGTTGGAGATAACGACCGGCGTCAGGGTAGACTTGGCTTTCTCTTCCAGCAGTGGCAGGTTGAACTCGATAACCACGTCACCTTTCTTGACGCGCTGACCTTCTTCGGCGATGCGTTTGAAGCCTTCGCCTTTCAGTTCTACGGTATCGATGCCGAAGTGGACGAACAGCTCAATGCCGCTGTCGGATTCGATAGAGAATGCATGGTTGGTTTCGAAAATCTTACCGATGGTGCCGTCAACCGGAGCAACCATTTTGTTACCGGCCGGTTTGATGGCGATACCGTCGCCAACGATTTTTTCAGCGAACACTACGTCCGGCACATCTTCGATATTGACGATTTCGCCAGAAAGGGGAGCGACGATCTCGATAGTGCCCGTGTCTTTCTTGTCATCAGAAACCAGAGATTTCAGTTTATCGAACAAACCCATGATCTTCTCCTAAGCATTAAATTGGGCGGCGTTCCAGTGTCGTGGAAGTTTAGCAGAGCGTTTTTTCTTCGATGAATTTATTGACGCAATTCATCAGGTCTTGTGCCGTTGGCTGTGCCAAGGCCTGCGCTGCCAACGCCTTCACATCTTCGAAATTCGTGTTACGAATAATTTTCTTGATGCGCGGGATTGAAATCGCACTCATGCTGAACTCATCCAGCCCCATGCCCAATAACAACAGTGTAGCACGCTCATCGCCAGCCAGTTCGCCGCACATGCCGGTCCACTTGCCTTCTGCGTGAGATGCATCAATAACCTGTTTGATCAGGCTAAGTACTGATGGGGACATCGGGTTATAGAGATGAGAAATCAGCTCGTTGCCGCGATCTACCGCCAGAGTATACTGGGTTAGATCGTTTGTCCCAATACTAAAGAAGTCGACTTCTTTCGCCAGGTGGTGAGCGATGACCGCCGCAGCCGGTGTTTCCACCATCACGCCCACCTCGATGCTCTCGTCAAACGCCTTGCCTTCTTCGCGCAGCTGCGCCTTCAGCGTCTCGATTTCGCCTTTCAGATCGCGCACTTCTTCCACGGAGATGATCATCGGGAACATGATGCGCAGTTTGCCGAACGCCGAGGCGCGCAGGATGGCGCGCAGCTGGGCGTGCAGGATTTCACGGCGGTCCATCGCGATGCGGATGGCGCGCCAGCCGAGGAACGGGTTCTCTTCCTTCGGCAGGTTCATGTACGGCAGGTCTTTGTCGCCGCCGATGTCCATGGTGCGGACGATCACGGCCTGCGAGCCCATGGCTTCCGCCACGGCTTTATAAGCCTGGAACTGCTCGTCTTCGGTCGGCAGCGAGTCACGGTCCATGAACAGGAATTCGGTACGATACAGGCCGACGCCTTCCGCGCCGTTGCGCTCTGCACCCGCGACGTCGCGCACGGTGCCGATGTTGGCGCAGACTTCAACCTGATGGCCGTCCAGCGTAATCGCCGGCAGGTCCTTCAGCTTGGCCAGATCGTTTTTCTCGGTGATGTATTGGTTCTGGGCGGCTTTCAGCTGATCGATAACGTCAGCGGTCGGGTTAACGTAAATTTTGTTGTTAACCGCATCCAGAATCAGGTAGTCGTCGTTTTTCACCTGCTTGGTCACGTCGCTGGTACCGACGATCGCCGGCAGCTCCAGGGAGCGCGCCATGATAGAGGTGTGGGAGGTGCGGCCGCCGAGATCGGTAATGAAGCCCAGCACTTTGTCCAGGTTCAGCTGCGCGGTCTCGGACGGGGTCAGATCGGTGGCCACCAGGATCACTTCGTCCTGAATGGAGCCCAGATCGACGATCGGCATGCCCAGAATGTTTTGCAGCAGGCGTTTGCCGATGTCGCGCACGTCGGCGGCGCGTTCTTTCAGGTATTCGTCGTCCAGCTCTTCCAACGCTTTTGCCTGACCTTCGATCACGGTGTAGGCGGCGGCGTCTGCGGAGGCCAGATCGTCTTTGATTAGGGCTATGATTTCCTGCTCAAGCTCTTCGTCTTCCAGCAACATGATGTGGCCTTCGAAGATAGCTTCCTTCTCTTCGCCGAAGGTTTCGCCAGCTTTGGTCTTGATCGCTTCCAGCTGTTCGGACGCTTTTGCG
This sequence comes from Serratia sp. NGAS9, assembly GCF_009905295.1. Classification (NCBI taxonomy): domain Bacteria; kingdom Pseudomonadati; phylum Pseudomonadota; class Gammaproteobacteria; order Enterobacterales; family Yersiniaceae; genus Serratia; species Serratia sp. NGAS9. The sequence goes on along the minus strand of NZ_CP047605.1, from coordinate 3,740,347 downwards.
CGGCCGGCCAGAAAACGCGAGACTTCCTGCTCTACTTGATCAGCAGAGATTTTTTTCCGGTTGATGACGATGTCGTCTTCTTTCAGCAAGAGAGCCTTACCAAAAGCGATGCCCGGTGATACTAAAATGCCTGAAATCATAACCCTACCTTACTCTTGACTGGTGTTAACTAAAAAGACGGGCCGATTACTCAAGCTCTGCCATCAGTTTTACCAAGTGCTCAACGGCTTTCTGCTCGTCTTCACCTTCAGCTGAGATGGTCACTACGGTCCCTTGAGTCAGCCCCAGAGTTTGCAGTTTGAACAGGCTTTTAGCGCTGGCGCTTTTGCCGTTGGAGGTCACGGTGATGTCAGACGTGAAGCCTTTGGCTTCTTTAACGAACTGAGCGGCAGGGCGAGTATGCAGACCATTCGGAGCGGTAATAGTAACTTCTTGCTGGAACATTGATGTTTCCCCAACTTATTGGATTAATGTTGTGGAGTTAAAGTTTAGCCCAGGGGCCTGACTTTAACTTGTCTGGTTATAGCGCCTGACTATGGACAGGGGCGAACGTTGATGCAACAGAAAACGACGCGTTAGGCACTTCAGATCAAAAAACTCGGCTTTAGACGTCGTTCCAATCCGCTCCCCATTATGCCCGATTCGCCGCGTCGGCGACAGATGAGTAAATCGATTCAGCCTTGACCGTGCTCGGAGAGTGATTAATTTTGCGCATCGAAATAATGCAACGTTAAATACTAAAGGCGACGGGCAAAAGCAATCTTGGACTGCTATAAAGTTTGATCCAGTCCACAAAAAAGCACCCCGCAGGGTGCTTTTTTAGCGATTTGTGCAGTTGCGGAATTACTGCTGCAATTCCTGCTCGGTGAACAGATCGGCGAACAGCGCGGTGCTGAGATAACGTTCGCCGGAAGAGGGCAGGATGACCACGATAGTCTTGTCGGCGAACGCCGGTTCTTCGGCCAGTTTCACCGCCGCCGCGACCGCTGCGCCGGAGGAGATGCCCGCCAGGATGCCTTCTTCGTCCATCAGACGACGCGCCATGCTGATGGCTTCGTCGTTGGAGACTTTCTCGACGCGATCCACCAGGTCAAGATCGAGGTTGCCCGGAATGAAGCCGGCGCCGATGCCCTGGATCTTGTGCGGGCCCGGTTTCAGCTCTTCACCGGCCAGCGCCTGGCTGATGACCGGCGAGTCGGTCGGCTCGACCGCCACGGTGGTGATGGCCTTGCCTTTGGTGTTCTTGATGTAGCGGCTGACGCCGGTCAATGTGCCGCCGGTGCCGACGCCGGAGATGAACACGTCGACTTCCCCATCGGTGTCTTCCCAGATTTCTGGGCCGGTGGTTTTTTCATGGATGGCCGGGTTGGCCGGGTTGCTGAACTGCTGCAGGATCAGGTAACGGTTCGGATCGGTGGCGACGATCTCTTCGGCTTTGGCGATGGCGCCTTTCATGCCTTTCGCCCCTTCGGTCAGCACCAGATTGGCGCCCAGCGCCTTGAGCAGCTTGCGGCGCTCGATGCTCATGGTTTCCGGCATGGTCAGCGTCAGCTTGTAACCGCGCGCAGCGGCGACGAAGGCCAGCGCGATGCCGGTGTTGCCGCTGGTCGGCTCCACCAGTTCCTTGCCGGCGGTCAGCACGCCGCGTTGTTCCGCATCCCAAATCATATTGGCACCGATGCGGCATTTGACGCTGAAGCTCGGGTTGCGTGATTCAACCTTGGCCAGAATGCGTCCGTTGCCGATACGGTTCAGACGAACCAGCGGCGTATGGCCGATTGTTAATGAGTTGTCTTCATATATCTTGCTCATAGCCCGTCCTTTAACTCTATGAAAATGTGGGGAACATCGAAAGCATACGCTAACAGTACCGGCAGGGAAGTAAAGAATTGGTATATCTATATGTTATTAGGAAATAAGTTTTAAGCACAATGATAAGGGCGCGAAATGCGCGCCCTGTCGAAAATTCCCGCGCTGTCGGCGGTAAAAAACGGCGATTATCGGACGAATTGCGTGCGATAACGATCGACCCACATCGCGGTGGCGCCGCAGACGGCGACCGGCAGGATCACCAGGTTGAGGATCGGGATCATGGTAAAGAGGCTGACCAGCGCGCCGAACTGCAGATTGTCGGTTTTGTGCTGGCGCAAAGCGCGGCGCATGTCGGCAAAGCTCACCTTGTGGTTGTCGAACGGGTAGTCGCAATACTGGATCGCCAGCATCCAGGCGCTGAACAGGAACCACAGCACCGGCGCCACCGTCTGGCCGATGCCGGGCACGAAGTACAGCGCCAGCAGCAGCAGCGCGCGCGGCAGGTAATACATTAGCTTGCGCCATTCGCGCGCCATGATGCGCGGCAGATCTTTGGCGATGCCGAGCAGGCCGGTGTCCGGCAGCGGTTTGCCGGTCAGGCTGCCTTCGAGCTGCTCGGCCAGCAGGCCGCAGAACGGCGCGGCGATCAGATTGGTGATAGTGCTGAATAGATAGCTGAACACCAGCAGCACCGAAATGACCGCCAGCGGCCACAGCAGGTAGCTCAACCATTGCAGCCAGTCGGGAACGTGGCTCATCATCGCCGGGATCCAATCGCCAAGCCGGCTGAACAGCCACCAGAAAGCGGAGCCCATCAGCAGCACGTTGACCAGCAACGGCAGGACCACATAGCGTTTAATCCCCGGGCGCGAAATCAGGCGCCAGCCTTCGGCGAAATAGTGAATGCCGCTGGTCGATCGGGAAGGGAGCTGCGTATAGGACATATCTTAAGTTATCTCGTTGTCTGAACAGGCATCATTATCATATAGGGATGATTTTCCACTGGCTAGGGTAGGGTTGGCTGAAAAACCAGCAGAAAAAGGCAGTATAATCATCTTTATTGGCATAAAGTTCAGCACGGACTTGCACTTGTGTGCGCGGGCAAATAGAGTTAAAGAGTGAATGTTTGCCGCGGTGGCAATGTATTGGAACAACAGAGATAGCAATGATGCAGGATTTGCGTCTGATATTAATCGTTGTTGGCGCGATCGCCATAATAGCGCTGTTATTGCACGGTCTGTGGACCAGTCGCAAAGAACGGTCAGCGCTCTTCCGCGATCGCCCAGCCAAACGTTCCCAAAAGGAACGTGAACAAACTCCGATCGACGATCTCGAAGAAGGCGTCGGTGAGGTGCGCGTACGCGCCGCTCACCCGCAAGACGAGCCGTCATTCGGCCATTTCGATGCCGCACGCGAAGAACCCGTGGCCGCGCCGAAGCCCGCTCCGGCGGCTGCGCCAGCGCCCCACGCCGTTCAGCCGGCTGCCCATCAGACGCCGCCTCCGCTGTCTCAGCGGCCGGAATATGAATATGATGATATCCTGCTGAACAACTACGCGCCGGACGAAGAACAGGCCGAACCGCAGCAACCGCAACCGGCCGTGCGCCGTGAGCCGCGCGTCGACGATCTGCCGCATGAACATGAGGCGCCGCAGGGGGCAGAACCGGCATTCCACGCCGAACCGGCTCCTGTGCAGCAAGCGCCGGAAGTGAAGCCTGCGCCGGAACCTGCACCGCAGCCTGCGGCTGCGCCAATTCAGGCTAAGCTGAAAGAGACCGTGCTGGTGCTGCACGTCGCGGCCCATCAGGGCGGCGTGATCGGCGGCGAAGTGCTGCTGCAGAGCGTGTTGCAGGCGGGCTTCCAGTTTGGCGAGATGGGCATCTTCCACCGCCATATCAGCCCGGCCGGCAGCGGCCCGGTACTGTTCAGCCTGGCGAACATGGTCAAGCCGGGGTCGTTCGATCCTGACATGATGTCCGATTTCTCCACGCCGGGCGTGTCGATGTTCATGATGGTGCCGTCTTACGGCGACGCCAATCAGAACTTCAAGCTGATGCTGCAGTCGGCGCAGCGCATCGCCGACGACGTGGGCGGCGTGGTGCTGGACGACGAGCGCCGCATGATGACGCCGCAGAAGCTGGAAACCTACAAAGCGCGTATCCGTGAAGTGTTGGAAAACAACGCCTGACCGGGTTGCCGCGCGCACTGAACATCCGTAACAACAAAGCCCCCGCTAGCCGGGGGTTTTTTATCTTTGATGGTGAGCCATGGAATCGATAATCCAACAAATCAATCAACTACGAGCCACATTGCGCCATCATGAATACCAGTATCATGTGCTGGATGCGCCGGAAGTGCCGGATGCGGAATATGACCGCCTGATGCGTGAGCTGCGCGAGCTCGAGAGCGCGCATCCGGAGCTGATCACCGCCGATTCGCCGACCCAGCGCGTGGGCGCGGCGCCGCTTGCGGCGTTCGACCAGGTGCGTCACGAAGTGCCGATGCTGTCGCTGGACAACGTGTTCGACGAAGAAAGTTTCCTGGCGTTTTACAAGCGCGTGCAGGACAGGCTCAAAAGCAGCGATCCGCTGACCTTCTGCTGCGAACTGAAGCTGGATGGCCTGGCGGTCAGCCTGCTGTATGAAGACGGCGAACTGGTGCGCGCGGCGACGCGCGGCGATGGCACCACCGGGGAGAACATCACCACCAACGTGCGTACCATTCGCGCCATCCCGCTGCGCCTGACCGGCGACAACATCCCTCGCCGGCTGGAAGTGCGCGGCGAAGTGTTCATGCCGCAGGCCGGTTTTGAACAGATGAACGAAGAGGCGCGGCGCAAAGACGGCAAGGTGTTTGCCAATCCGCGCAACGCCGCCGCCGGTTCGCTGCGCCAGCTCGATCCGCGCATTACCGCTAAACGGCCGCTGACCTTCTTCTGCTACGGCGTCGGCCTGCTGGAAGGCGGCGAGCTGCCGCGCAGCCACTTTGAGCGCCTGATGCAGTTCAAGGCCTGGGGCCTGCCGGTTAGCGATCGCGCCCAGCGCCGCACCGGCAGCGAGGAAGTGCTGGCGTTTTATCGTCAGGTCGAGCAGGACCGCGCACAGCTCGGTTTCGACATCGACGGCGTGGTGATCAAGATTGACGACATCGATCTGCAGGAAACGCTGGGCTTTGTGGCGCGAGCACCGCGTTGGGCGACGGCGTTCAAATTCCCGGCCCAGGAGCAGATCACCGTGGTGCGCGAAGTGGAGTTTCAGGTTGGCCGCACCGGCGCGATTACGCCGGTGGCCCGCCTTGAGCCGGTGTTGGTGGCCGGGGTGACCGTCAGCAATGCCACCTTGCACAATGCCGATGAAATTGAGCGGTTGGGGCTGCGCATCGGCGATACGGTGATCGTGCGCCGTGCCGGCGACGTGATCCCGCAGGTGGTGGGGGTGCTGGAAGACCGCCGGCCGCAGGATGCGCGCGAAGTGGTGTTCCCGCTGCACTGCCCGGTGTGCGGCTCCGACGTTGAGCGCGTGGAAGGCGAAGCCGTGGCGCGCTGCACCGGCGGTCTTATCTGCGGCGCGCAGCGCAAAGAGGCGTTGAAGCATTTCGTTTCCCGCCGCGCGCTGGACGTTGAAGGCATGGGCGACAAGATCATCGAGCAACTGGTGGACAAGGAGTACGTGAAGAACCCGGCCGATCTGTTCCGGCTGTCCGCCGGCATTCTGACCGGTCTGGATCGCATGGGGCCGAAATCGGCGCAGAACCTGGTCAATGCGCTGGAGAAATCCAAACAGACCACCTTCGCCCGCTTCCTGTATGCGCTCGGCATTCGCGAGGTCGGCGAAGCGACCGCCGCCAACCTGGCGGCGCATTTCGGATCGCTCGAGAAGTTGTTCGCCGCTGACATCGAGGCGCTGAAAGAGGTGCCGGACGTCGGCGAAGTGGTGGCCAAACACACCCGCAATTTCCTCGATGAAGCGCTCAATCAGCAGGTGATCAACGAGCTGGTGGGCGCCGAGATCGGCATCCACTGGCCGGCGCCGGTGGTGGTGGCGGCGGAAGAGATAGACAGCCCGTTCGCCGGCAAAACCGTGGTGCTGACCGGCTCGCTGAGCCAGCTGTCGCGCGACGAGGCCAAAGATCGCCTGACGGCGCTGGGCGCCAAGGTCAGCGGCAGCGTGTCGAAGAAAACCGATCTGGTGATCGCCGGTGAGGCGGCCGGTTCCAAGCTGGCGAAGGCGCAGGAGCTGGGTATCGCCGTGATCGACGAAGCGGAGATGATCCGCTTGCTGGGTGAGTGATGGAAAAAGAAAACCTGCTGGAGATCGCCAATACAGTGATGCCGTTCGGCAAGTACCAAGGGCGGGTGCTGATCGATCTGCCCGAAGAGTACCTGCTGTGGTTCGCCCGCAAGGGCGAATTCCCCAAAGGCAAGCTCGGCATGCTGATGGAGATGACGCTGGCGATTAAAATCGAAGGGCTTGACCACCTGGTCAAGCCGCTGAAGAAAAGCTGAACTGACGGGCCTTGGCCCGTCTTTTTTTTACCCGCGCGACGCCTGTGCGTTGGCGTTGGGCACCGCCTGTTGCGCTCGCTGCTTGCGCTGGTATCTTTTGGCCAGCACTGCGCAGGTCATCAGCTGCACCTGATGAAACACCATCAGCGGCAGCACCATGATCCCCACCGTCGCCGCCGGGAACAGGATATTGGCCATCGGAATGCCGTTCGCCAGGCTCTTCTTCGAACCGCAGAATACGATGGTGATCTCGTCCGCTTTGCTGAACCCCAGCCAACGCGCCATGTAAGTGTTCACCACCAGCACGATCGCCAGCAGCACGATGCTGCCGCCGACGATAAACGCCAGCGAACCGATCCCCACCTGATGCCAGATGCCGTGCGTCACCGCCTCGCTGAAGGCGGCGTACACTACCAGCAGAATCGAGGTCTGGTCGGTTTTACCGATAAGCGGCCGATGGCGCTCGATCCAGCCGCCGATCAGCGGTCGCAGCAGGTGGCCGGCGACAAACGGCACCAGCAGCTGCAGCACGATCGAACCGACCTGCCGCAGGCCGCCGGTATCGCCGTGCACGTTCATCAACAGGCCGACCAGCAGCGGCGATACGAAGATCCCGAGCAGGCTGGAGGCGGAAGCGCTGCACACTGCCGCCGCGACGTTGCCGCCCGCCAGCGAGGTGAAGGCGATGGCCGACTGCACGGTGGCGGGCAGAATGCACAGGTAGATGAAACCGGCGTACAGTTCGGGGCTGACGTCGATCGGCGCCCACCAGGCGAACAGCATCCCCAGCGCCGGGAAAATGATGAAGGTGCTGAACATCACCCACAGATGCAGCCGCCAGTTATTGCTGCCGGCCAGGATGGCCTCGCGCGACAGCTTGGCGCCGTGCATGAAAAACAGCAGGGCGATGGCGGCGATGGTCAGGGCGTTGAGCCAGCCGACGAACTCGCCGCGCGCCGGCAGGAACGACGCCAGCAGCACGGTGGCGATCAGCGTCAGGGTAAAACGATCGGGCAGGAATCTCATGGCGATGCGCTCGGGTAGAAAATCGATGGGGCTATTCTCCCGCGCGGGCATATAATAATAAAATTGATTTATTTAATTCATCCATGAATAAAACACATGAATTACTCACTCAAACAGCTGCGGGTGTTCGTCGCCATCGCCCGCCACGGCAGCTTCAGCCGCGCCGGGGAGGCGATCGGCCTGACGCAATCGGCGGTCAGCCACAGCGTGAAAGAGCTGGAGGCGGAGGTCGGCGTGCGCCTGCTGGATCGCACCACGCGTGAGGTGGCGTTGACCGACGCCGGCCTGCGGCTAGCCAACCGGGTCGAACGGCTGCTGGACGAGCTGCAGGCCGCGTTGCTGGATGCGCGCAGCTTTGGCGTACAGCGCAGCGGCACGGTGCGGGTGGCGACGAGCCAGACCATTTCCGCCCATCTGATGCCGCAGTGCATCGCCGCCGGCGAGCGTGAATACCCGGAGATCCGCATCATGCTGCGCGATCAGGCGCAGCAGCAGGTGCTGCACAGCGTGCGCAACGCCGAGGTGGATTTCGGCATCGTGGTCGATCCGGTACAGGCGGTGGATCTGGAGTGCGAAGCGGTGCTGCATGAACCTTTCCTGTTGCTGTGCCGCGACGATCATCCGTTCGCTGCGCAGCCGGCGGTGCGTTGGTCGGCGTTGAACGGTTGCCGCCTGGTGTTGCAGGATTATGCGTCGGGCAGCCGGCCGCTGATCGACAGTGCGCTGAGACAGCAGGGCGTGGAGGCGCAGGTGGTGCAGGAAATCGGCCATCCGGCCACGCTGTTCCCGATGGTGGCGGAGGGGATTGGCATCAGCATTTTCCCGGCGTTGGCGCTGCCGTTGCCGGAAGGGGGGCGGCTCCGGGTGCGGCGGCTGGTGCCGGAAATTAACCGCGCGCTGATGCTGGTGCGGCGCAAGAACCGCTCACTGACGCCGGCGGCGGAGGCCATCTGGCAGGTGGCGCGTCAGCAGGCGGCGCTGCTGCAACAGCGCCGGCGGGAAAACGCGGCATATTGACTCAGATATAGACGTCCACCGCGTTGAGCGGCGTTGGGCGGTTTACGCCGTCGCCGGATTGCGCCGCGGCTTTTTCCATTTGCTCCTGCTGCTGCTTTTCCATTTCTTCTTTCTGGATGCGCGCGATCTCGGCCTGCAACATCTTGATCTGCGCTTCGATCAGCTGTTTCTGCTTTTCGATCTCTTTGGGGTCGGCGCTGGAGTCCTTCAGTTCCACCAGCTTTTGCTGCAGCGCCTGAATCTGCCGGTTCAGCGCCTTGATGCGCGCCGAAGCGCGGCTTTCATTGAGGTTAACCGGTTCGTCATTGCCGTTGGCGCGTTCGTTTTTCTCCATCTTGCCGCCTTGCGGCTGGTTGTTGACCGGTTTGGCCATCAGCAATTCGCCCTGATGGCCCGGCGCGCTAAAGACGTTGCTGACGCCGGGAACGGTATTTTTGATCGGTACGATCATGGTGATGGTGGTCGACATGGATGCTCTCCCTGAGTCGGTATATCGCTGATCAGGGTATCGGCAGCGGCGGCTAAATCTTTACCTGCCGCAGACGCGGCCAGCGCAACAGCCAGCCTTTGTCGAGCACGCGCTGGGCATAGGCCGCGCGATCGCCGTTTTTCACGTTGAAGGTAATGGTGTCGTCGAACAGCGCCGCGAGCCCGAAGGGGGCCACCAGGGTGATGCTGTCGTCGGCGTTCAGGCGCGCGCCGATCGCCGTTTCCACTTCGGTCCAGAAGCTGATGGCCTCTTCGCTGTTGCGGTAGGGCGCCCGGCCGCCGCGCAGGTGCATGCGCGCCTGGTTCTTGACCGACCACGGCTGCGGCAGCCACTGTTGCAGCCGCGCCTCCAGCATGCGATCGCGTTCGGCGTCCGCACGCTGCGCATCGAAGTGGATCACGTCGATATCGTTGAGCGGCGTGGGCTCCCTATAGCCGTGGCGCCGATCCCACACCAGGTTGCGTACGAAGCCGGCGCCGAGGCACCAGTCATTCAGGCCGAGCCGGCGCACGGTGCGCAGGGCGGCCATGCGCGCGTTATCTTGTTGCAGCCAGTCGATAATTTGCCGTTGCGGATCCATCACCCCTCCTGTTTTCGCGGCTACTGTAACCTGAAGCGACGGCGGGTGAAATGGGGAGAGGCGTGATGGCGGCGATCGCGTGCAAAATAATTTTCTTTTCCCACTGACTACACTTGGTGCAGGGCTGTTATCTCGTCACTCGGGGCAAGGGAGGGGGCTATGTATCAGGCAACGGTGGGCCAACGCGGCTATCGCTTTGGCGATCTGCGTCAGCTGATGGCGAAGGCTTCGCCTGCGCGTTCCGGCGATTATCTGGCGGAGGTGGCGGCGCAAAGCGCCGAAGAGCGTATGGCGGCGCGTATCGCGCTGGCGGATTTGCCGCTCAAGGCGTTCCTGCAGCAGACGCTGGTGCCGTACGAGCAGGACGAGGTGACGCGCCTGATTATCGATAATCACGATGCCGCCGCTTTTGAGCCCATCTCGCACCTCACGGTCGGCGATTTTCGCGACTGGCTGCTGAGCGAGCAGGCCGACAGCGCCATGCTGGCGCAGGTGGCCGCCGGCATTACGCCGGAGATGGCAGCGGCGGTGAGCAAGATCATGCGCAATCAGGATCTGATCCTGGTGGCGAAGAAGTGCCGGGTAGTGACGCGCTTTCGCAATACGATTGGCCTGCCGGGCCACCTTAGCGTGCGGCTGCAGCCCAATCACCCGACCGACAGCCTGCAGGGCATCGCCGCCAGCATGCTGGACGGCCTGCTGTACGGCAGCGGCGACGCGGTGGTTGGCATCAATCCGGCCAGCGACAGCCTGCCGCTGCTGGAAAAGCTCAACTACATGCTGGACGACGTGATCCAGCGCTTCGCCATTCCCACCCAATCCTGTGTGCTGACCCACGTGACCAACACGCTGCGGCTGATGGAGCGCGGCGCACCGGTGGATCTGGTGTTTCAGTCGATCGCCGGTACCGAAGCGGCCAATCGCGGTTTCGGCATCAGTCTGGCGCTGCTGGCGGAGGCGCAGCAGGCGGCGCTGAGCCTCAAGCGCGGCACGTTGGGCGATAACGTGATGTACTTCGAAACCGGGCAGGGCAGCTGCCTGTCGGCTAACGCGCATCACGGCGTCGATCAGCAGACCTGTGAGGCGCGTGCCTATGCGGTGGCGCGCCATTTCTCACCGCTGCTGATCAACACCGTGGTGGGGTTTATCGGCCCCGAATACCTGTATGACGGCAAACAAATTATCCGCGCTGGGCTGGAGGACCACTTCTGCGGCAAGCTGCTCGGCCTGCCGCTGGGTTGCGACGTCTGCTACACCAACCATGCCGAAGCCGATCAGGACGACATGGACACGCTGCTGACGCTATTGGCCGCCGCCGGGTTGACGTTCCTGATCGGCGTACCGGGCGCGGATGACATCATGCTCAACTACCAAAGCACCTCGTTCCACGACGCGCTCTATATCCGAGAGCTGCTGGGGCTGAAGCACGCGCCGGAGTTCGCCGCCTGGCTGGCGGCGATGAACATCACCGACGAACGCGGGCGGCTGCGCGACGCCGCCGCCAATCACCCGCTGTTGCTGGCGCTGCAGGGAGAACGGACATGAGCAAACCGGTTCACGTCAACAGTTGGGATGCGCTGCGCGCCTTTACCGACGCGCGCATCGCGCTGGGGCGCACCGGCGCCAGTCTGCCGACCGACGAGCTGCTGCGCTTCGGCCTGGCCCATGCCCAGGCGCGCGACGCGGTGCATCAGCCTTTCGACAGCGAGCGGCTGGCGGCGGATCTGCACGATGCCGGTTGGCCCACGCTGGCGGTGCACAGCCAGGCTGGCGACCGCGCCGCCTACCTGCGCCGTCCGGATCTGGGGCGGCGATTGGCGCCGGATAGCCGCAGCCTGCTGCTTGGTTTACCGCCGCGCCGCGTCGATCTGCTGCTGGCGGTGGCGGACGGCCTCTCCTCCAAGGCGGTGCACCGCCAGGCGCTGCCGTTGCTGCAAGCGCTGCGGCCCTATCTCGATACGCTGGGGCTGACCGTGGCACCGGTGGTGCTGGCGCATCAGGCGCGGGTGGCGCTGGGGGATGAGATCGGTGAATGCCTGCAGGCTCGGGCGGTGGCGATGCTGATCGGCGAACGGCCGGGGCTGTCGTCGCCGGACAGTCTGGGCATCTATTTGACCTGGGGACCGAGCGCGCGCAGAACGGACGCCGAGCGCAACTGTATTTCCAACGTACGGCCCGAGGGGCTGGATTACCCGCAGGCGGCGTTCCGCCTGGCCTGGCTGCTGGAGCAGGCGTTCCAGCGGCGGCTGAGCGGCATCGAGCTGAAGGACGAGAGCGACAACCCGGCCCTGCATGGACGAGTGACGCCGCTTTACCCCCAGCTGGGCGGCTGACCGATGGTTTGCTGCAGCAGGGCAGTGAAGGCCGCCAGCCGGGCGGACACCTTCGCCATCGGGCGCAGCAGATAGATGCCTTGCTGCTCATGGCGCGGATCTTCCAGCATTTGCACCAGTTGCCCGTGCTGCACGTCCGGCCCCACCACCCAGTTGGGCAGAAAGGCGATGCCGAGCCCGAGCAGTGCGGCCTGACGCTGCGCGGTGAAGTCGTCGCAGCGCAGCGCCATGGTGCAGCGGCTCATCAGCGCCGCGTCGAGGATCTGCGCCCAGCAGGCCGGCTGCTGCTTGTGGTAGCGGGCGATCAGCCGATGCTGTGGCAGCGCTTCCAGATCGGCCGGCAGACCATAGCGGGCGACGTAGGCGGGGCTGGCGCACATTACCCAGCGTTGGGTGGCGATGCGGCTGGCGTACAGCGCGCTGTCCTTCTGCTCGCCGATGCGGATGGCGGCGTCCAGCCGTTCCTGGGTCGGATCGGTCTGGCGTTCGGTCAGATCGAGATCGACCCACAGCTGCGGGTAACGTTCCGCCAGCGTCGGCAGCAGCGGCAGCACATAGGTTTTGCCAAAGGTCGGCAGGCAGCTGATGCGCAGCGTGCCCTGCGGCGTTTCGTTCAGCGCGTTCAGCTCGGCGCGAATGCCGGTAATGTCCGTCATCAGCGCGGCGGCGCGTGCCAGCAGCAGCTCGCCGGCGTCGGTCAGCAACAGGCCGCGGGTGGAGCGCACGAACAGCGTCGCGCCGAGCGCGCTTTCCAGCGCATCGATATGGCGCACCAGCGAAGAAGGCACCATACCCAGCTGGCGCGCGGCGGCGGAAAAGCTGCCCAGGTGGGCCACGTCGAGAAAAATTGGCAGATGTTCTACATAGCGGGCGTCATTCATTTTTGCATTATATGCAAAAGCGTTTCTTATGAATACCCGCTTCTCTGCCGGCGGCGCGGCGGCTACTCTGGCTGCGGGTTGACGACGGGCTTCAACGCCGCCTTATCCCGGCCGTATAGAGAGAAAACGCATAAACCTCGCGGCGCTTAGCACTAAATAACAGATGTTTTTCCCAGGCTGCGCGAGCCGCCTGCGGAGTTGATAGTCGCTCCAACACCAGATTAACCGTTCAATTTGATATCCGATCCAGCATTAATGATTAGTGAGCCTTTACTTTCACTCATCATGCTGTTGACTCTGGATATCGGCCGGCCAGCCGTGCCGGTTTTTTTGTCGCCTCAGGCTGAATCGTTCCAATTGATGAACGCGCCTGAGAGGCATCTTGGCCCGCCGTCGGTGGGTCTTTTGAACGCGCGGAACCGCGATCCCGCGCTGGTGGAGGAGTTAGTCATGAACGAAAAACACGGGTGTTCCTGTGCACGCCATTTGGCGCAGGGTTTTGCCAGGCAGTCGATCAACGCCGGGGAGGGCGAAATCTATCAAATCTCGCTGATGAGCGCGCTCATCGACGGGGTCTACGAGGGCGAAACCACCATTGCCGAGTTGCTCAAACACGGCAACTTCGGCCTCGGCACCTTCAATCATCTGGACGGTGAACTGATCGCTTTCGATCGGGAAATACACCAGCTGCGCGCCGACGGCAGCGCCCGGCCGGCCGGCCTGCAACAGAAAACCCCCTTCGCCGTCGTCACCTTTTTCCAGCCCAGCGTCAGCCAGCAATTCGACCGGCCGATCACCAAGGCACAGCTGCACCAGTGCATCGACGAACAGGTCGCCTCGCCGAACCTGTTCTGCGCGGTGCGGGTGGACGGTGAGTTCAGCCATGTCGAAACCCGCACCGTACCGCGTCAGGAACGGCCTTACCGCCCAATGCTGGAAGCGATAGAAGAGCAGCCGACCTTCTCGTTCCATCAGCGGCGCGGCACGCTGGTCGGCTTCCGCTCGCCGGATTACATGCAGGGCATCGGCGTGGCCGGCTATCACGAACACTTCGTTACCGACGACCGCAGCGGCGGCGGCCACGTACTGGACTACCAGCTCGATCATGGCCGTTTGCAGTTCGGCGTCATCACGCGTCTCAATCTTCAGTTGCCGCATGATGCGGATTTCTTGCGCGCCAACCTCTGCCCAGAGGATTTGGACCGCGCGATTCGTTCCGCCGAGGGCTAACCCCGGCGATTGTTTTCTTAGGAGGTGGAACCATGGCACAGGAAAAAACAGGCAATGACTGGCAATGCGGCGCCGATTTGGTGGTGAAAAACCTGGAGGCGCAGGGCGTCAAACACGTTTTCGGCATTCCGGGCGCCAAGATCGACCGAGTGTTCGACTCGCTGGAGGACGCGCCGTCGATCGAAACGGTGGTGGTGCGGCATGAGGCCAACGCGGCCTTTATGGCGGCGGCGGTCGGCCGCCTGACCGGCAAGGCCGGGGTGGCGCTGGTCACCTCCGGGCCGGGCAGCTCCAACCTGATCACCGGGCTGGCGACCGCCACCTCGGAAGGGGACGCGGTAGTGGCCTTCGGCGGGGCGGTGAAGCGCGCCGACAGCCTGAAGCAGACGCACCAGAGCATGGATACCGTCAGCATGTTCCGGCCGGTGACCAAGTATTGCGCCGAAGTGCATGCCGGTTCGGCGATTTCCGAGGTGATCGCCAACGCCTTCCGCCGCGCCGAGTTCGGCCGGCCGGGGGCGTCGTTCGTCAGCCTGCCGATGGATATCGTCAATGAACCGGTCAGCGCGCCGGTGCTGGCCGGCTGCCGCTTGCCGCGCATGGGGGCCGCCGCGGCAGACGACATTCAGGCGGCGGTGAAACTGATCCGCCAGGCCAAATGCCCGGTATTGCTGCTCGGCCTGCAGGCCAGCCGGCCGGAGAACAGCGAGGCGGTGCGCCATCTGCTGTACCGCACCCATATGCCGGTGGTCGGCACCTATCAGGCGGCGGGGGTGATCGACGTCAACCACTTTGCCCGTTTCGCCGGCCGCGTCGGCCTGTTTAACAACCAGCCGGCCGATCAGCTGCTGCAGAAGGCCGATCTGGTGGTGAGCGTCGGTTATGATCCGATCGAATACGATCCCTGCATGTGGAACAGCCACGGGCGGCTGAAGCTGGTGCATCTCGACGTGCTGCCGGCGGATATCGATACCTGCTATCGGCCGGACGTCGAGCTGGTGGGCAACATCAGCGCTACGCTGAACATGATGACCGAAGCATTCAGTGAGGCGGTCTGCGTGCCGCCGGAGGTGGAGCTGATCCTCACCGATCTTGGCCGCCAGCGCACTGAACTGGCGGAGCGCGCCGCACGCCGCGGCGGCATGCCGATCCACCCGCTGCGCATCGTCAAGGAGTTGCAGGACATCGTCAGTGACGACGTGACGCTGTGCGTGGACATGGGCAGTTTCCACATCTGGATCGCCCGCTATCTTTACAGCTTCCGCGCTCGCCAGCTGTTGATCTCCAACGGCCAGCAAACCATGGGGGTGGCGCTGCCGTGGGCCATCGGCGCGGCGCTGGTGCGCCCCGGCGACAAGGTGGTGTCAATCTCCGGCGACGGTGGCTTCATGCAGTCGAGCATGGAGCTGGAGACCGCGGTGCGGCTGAAAAACAACATCGTGCACGTGATCTGGGTCGATAATGCCTACAACATGGTGGAAATGCAGGAAGTGAACAAATATCAGCGCAAATCCGGCGTGGAGTTCGGGCCCATTGACTTCAAGGCCTACGCAGAATCCTGCGGCGCGGTCGGCTTCGCCGTGCAGTCGGTGGACGACCTGCGGCCGATGCTGCGCAAGGCGATGGCGATCCAGGGGCCGGTGGTGGTAGCCATTCCGGTCGACTACGCCGATAACTATAAGCTGATGGCGCAGATGAACTTCAGCCAGATGATTTAATTTCATCATCCTCGCGCCGTTTCACCGGGGCAGGCCGCTTGCGCGCCTGCCCGTTTTTATGCGCGGAATTTGTCCTTTACATCGCTAACTGCATGATTTATTGCTATCCGTTGGGCTGTTTTTTCACCACTGGGGATAGCGCAATGAAAAGAAAAGCAATAACGATCGGGCTGCTGGCGTTGGCGATTGCCGGCGGCGCGCGGGCCAATACGCTGGTCTACTGTTCCGAAGGCTCGCCGGAAGGCTTCAACCCGCAGCTGTTCACCTCCGGCACCACGGTAGACGCCAGTTCGGCGGCGATCTACAACCGGCTGGTGGATTTCAAACCCGGCACCGTCGAGCTGCAACCCAGCCTGGCGGAAAGCTGGGAGGTGAGCGAAGACGGCAAGCGCTATACCTTCCATCTGCGCAAGGGCGTGGCATTCCAGAGCAATAAATATTTCACGCCCACCCGCGATTTCAACGCCGATGACGTCATCTTCTCGTTTATGCGCCAGAAGGACGCCAACAACCCGTATCACAAGGTCTCCAACGGCGCCTACACCAACTTCGAGTCGATGGAGTTCGGCACGCTGATTGACCGGATCGTCAAGGTGGATGACCACACCGTGCGCTTTGAACTCTCCCGCGCCGAGGCGCCGTTCGTCGCCGATCTGGGCATGTATTTCGCCACCCTATTATCGGCGGAATATGCCGACGCGATGCTGAAGGCCGGCACGCCGCAGCGGGTGGACAACGATCCGATCGGCACCGGGCCGTTCCAGCTGGTGCAGTACCAGAAAGACGCGAAAATCCTCTACAAGGCGTTCGACCGCTACTGGGAAGGCAAGCCGAAGATCGATCGGCTGGTGTTTTCGATCACGCCGGATGCGACGGTGCGTTACGCCAAGCTGCAAAAGAACGAGTGCCAGGTGATGCCGTTCCCTAATCCGGCGGATCTGGCGCGCATGCGGCAGGACGGCAACCTTCAGGTAATGGAAAAATCCGGCTTGAATATCGGCTTCCTGGCGTTCAACACCCAGAAGAAACCGTTGGATAACGTCAAGGTGCGCCAGGCGTTGGCGCTGGCGGTCAACAAGCCGGCGATCATCGACGCGGTGTTCCACGGCGCCGGCCAGCCGGCCAAGAACCTGCTGCCGCCGACCCAATGGGGCAGCAACGCGCAGCTTGAAGACTACCCGTATTCGCCGGAGCGTGCGAAGCAGCTGTTGCAGGAGGCCGGGTTGGGGCAGGGCTTCGATATCGATCTATGGGCGATGCCGGTGCAGCGGCCCTATAACCCCAACGCCAAGCGTATGGCGGAGATGATCCAGGCCGACTGGGCTAAAATCGGCGTGCGCGCCAAAATCGTCACCTTCGAGTGGGGCGAATATTTGCAGCGGATTAAAAACGGCGAACACCAGACCGCGCTGATGGGCTGGACCACCGCCAACGGCGATCCAGACAACTTCTTCGGCCCGCTGTTCACCTGCGCTTCGCTCGGCGGCTCCAACTCGGCGAAATGGTGCTACAAGCCGTTCGACCAGCTGATCCTGCAGGCGCGTGAAGAGAACGATCATGCCAAGCGGGTGGCGATGTACCAGCAGGCGCAGGTGATGATGCACGATCAGATGCCGGCGCTGATGATCGCGCACTCGACCATCTTCGAACCGGTGCGCAAGGAAGTGAAAGGCTACGAAATAGACCCGTTCGGCAAACACATCTTCAAGCAGGTGTCGCTGGAGAAATAAGGCACAGGCCGGGTTAACCCGGCCTTTTTCATGCCTGCGGCGCGTCGCAGTGGTAGCGGCCGCGCGGGATCACCAGCGGCGTGTGGGACAGCGGATCGTCGATGATCATGCATGGCATGCCGAACACCCGTTCCACCAGCTCGGCGGTAATGATCTCCGCCGGTTTCCCCTCAGCCACGATCTTGCCGTCGCGCATGGCGATGATGTGATCGGCATAGCGGCAGGCGTGGTTGAGATCGTGCAGCACCGCGATGAGGGTTTGGCCGCGCTCGCGGTTGAGCTGGCGGAACAGATCCAGCAGCTCTATTTGGTGCGCGATGTCGAGGTAGGTGGTCGGTTCATCCAGCAGCAGCAGCGGCGTTTGCTGCGCCAACGCCATCGCCACCCAGACGCGCTGTCGCTGTCCGCCGGACAGCTCGTCGACGCTGCGATCCGCCAGCTGGCTGACGTTGGTGGCCGCCATGGCGGCTTCCACCGCCTGTTTGTCGGCCTGCGTCCACTGTTTCAACAGGCTCTGGTGCGGATAGCGGCCGCGCGACACCAGGTCCGCCACGGTAATGCTGTCCGGTGCGATCGAGGTTTGCGGCAGCAGCCCAAGCTCGCGCGCCAGCGCTTTGGTGGCGAAGCTGCTGATGTTTTTGCCGTCCAGCATCACCTCGCCGGCGCTGGGTTTCAGCAGGCGGCACAGGGCGCGCAGCAGCGTCGATTTGCCACAGGCGTTCGGCCCGACGATCACCGTGAAGGCGCCATCGGGGATCGCCACGCTCAAATCGTCAGCGATGATTTTATTGTCGTAGCCCAGCTTCAGGTGCGAGGCGTGCAGGCGGTGGCTCATGGCATTATCACTCTTCATTATCTGCGGGCCTCACGGATGAGCAGCCAAATCAGGTACAGGCCGCCGATGCAGACGGTCACGACCCCGACCGGCAGTTGGATCGGCGCGAAAAGATGTTGGGACACCACGTCGGCGCTGAGCAGCAGCGCTGCGCCCATCAGCGCCGATGACGTCAGGGTGACCGAGGATTGTCCGGCCAGGCGGCGGGCGATCTGCGGCGCCGCCAGCGCGATAAAGGAAATCGGCCCGGCGGTGGCGGTGACGGCGGCGGTGAGGGTAACGCCGAACAGCATCAGCCACAGCCGGCTGCCTTCGGCGTTCACGCCCAGCGCGCGCGCCGTGTCGTCGCCCATTTCCAATAGCTGCAGCCGTTTGCCCATCAGCAGCGCGGCCGCGGCCGCCAGCAGGATGAACGCCGTGGCGGGCTGGGCTTTCTGCCAGGTCATGCCGTTGAGCGAACCGGCCTGCCACATGGCGGCGTCCATGGCGCGCTCCAGCGAAGCGGTGATGATCAGCCAGGTATTGGTGGAGACCAAGACCGCGCTGATGGCGATGCCGACGATGATCAGCCGGAAGCCGGCGATGCCTTGCCGCCAGGCCAGCAGGTAGATGGCCAGCGCGGCGAGAATGCCGCCGGCCAGCGCGCCGCCGGCGATGTAGTAATAGCCGCCGTTGAACAGGGTGATGGCGATCAGCGCGCCGGTGTAAGCCCCCATGTTAAAGCCAATCACGTCCGGGCTGCCGAGCGGGTTGCGGATAATCGACTGGAAGATGGCGCCGCTCATGCCGAGCGCGCCGCCTAACAACAGCGCCATGGCAATACGCGGCAAACGCCATTGGGTGACCACGGTGACCAGATTTTTCGGCGCCTCGCCGCTGAGCGCGGCAAAGACCTGTTCCAGCGAAAGTTGCAGTGTGCCGTAGCACAGCGCGGCAACGGCCATCGCCAGGCACAACGCCAGCAGCGAAAGATTGACCAGCAGCAGGCGCAGCGGCATGCGCCAGTTGATGACGCCGTCCGGGCGGCCGATATGCAACGTGTGCGGCAGACTCATCACAGACCCCCCAGCGTTTTCTTGCGGCGCACCAGCCAGATCAGCACCGGCGCGCCGATGAAGGCCGCCACGATGGAAACCCGCAGTTCACCGGCCGCCAGCAAGCGGCCGACCACGTCGGCGCACAGCAGTAAAATCGGCGCCAGCAGCATGGAGTAGGGCAGGATCCAGCGCTGGTCGGGGCCGACCCACCAGCGGGCGATATGCGGCACCATCAGGCCGATGAAACTGATTGGGCCGACGGTGGCGGTCGCCGCGCCGCACAGCAGCGTGATGGCGATCACCGCGACAATCTGAGTCAGCACTACGCGCGCGCCGAGCGCGATAGCCAAATCTTCCCCCATACCGATGGTATTCAGCGGCCGGGCGATGAGCAGCGTCAGCAGGCAGCCGAGCAAAATGGCGGGGGCGGTGACCGGCAGCGTGGACAGCGTGCGGATATCCAGCGTGCCGGCCTGCCAGAAGCGCAGTTGGTCGAAGGTTTGCGGATCGATCAGCGACAGCCCGGTGGTGATGCCGATCAAAACCGCGCCGATCGCCACGCCGGCCAGCGTCAGCCGCACCGGGTTGATGCGCCCGCCCGCCAGCGTGCCGATCAGGTAGACCAGCAGGGTGGTGAGGGCAGCGCCGACGAAGGCATAGGCCATATAGCTTTCAGTGGTGGCGGCGCCGAAAAACATGATGCCGATGACCACGGCGAAGCTGGCGCCGGCGTTGATGCCGAGCACGCCAGGATCGGCCAGCGGATTGCGCGTCAACGCCTGAATCAGCGCGCCGGCGGCGCCGAGCGCCATGCCGGCTAAAATGCCCGCCAGCGTACGGGGCACCCGGGCGTTGAGAATGATGGTGCTGTCGGAACCGCTCGCGGCGCCCTGCAGGCTGAGCCAGGCGGTATGGAAGGGGATGGCCTTGGAACCCAGCATCAGGCTGGCAATGATGCACAGCAGCAACAGCACCAAACCGATACCGAACCCGGCGAGGCGTTTGAAGCCACTGGCGTAAGCTGCGTGCGGTGCGGACGAAAGCGTCCGCTCAGTCGGAGTGGGTACGTTCACACCGGTAACTCCTGTATGATTTTTATTCTCATTGTTATTTGCGTTCATGCGGGGTGGCAATAGTAGCACGAGTTTACGCCCGCATGCACCCGCCGGTTGGTGGCAAAGGTGCGTTGACGATGTTAATAACTATTGATATTTCAATTGATTGAATGTGAACGATCGCCCCGCTTGCGGAAAGCGTCGGCAGGCGTCTGGCCTGCCGACGATGTGGCTCAGGGTTTTTTGAACAGCCGTTCGATTTGGTTCAGCATGTTGGTGGCGCTGTAATAATCGAGGCGGAAGGTGTCGTTGCCGACGGCATAGACGTGCCGCTGTTCCACCGGCTCCAGATGTTTAAGGAACGGGTTGGTCAGCACCTCTTGCACTTTGCGCTCATTGGTGGCGAACAGGATCAGGGTTTTGCCGTTCAGGCCTTCGGCCATTTTTTCGCCGGAGATCTGGATGATGTCATGGCGTTTACCCATGCTGGCGTTGCCTTTGGCGCTTTCCGGCGGGGTGGCCAATTGGAAGCCAAGCTGGGTCAGCAGCTTGCCCTGGGCGGAGCCCGGTGTCCACAGCATGGCCTCGCGGCCGTTGTCGGCATACACCAGCGGCGTGGTCGGCTGTGGCGGCAGGGTGATCGCCTGCTTCACTTGCTCCACACGCTGTTCGAAACGATCTTCCGCCTGTTTGGCGCCGGCTTCGTGACCGGTGATCTCACCGAGCTCGCTGGCCAGCTGTTGCCAGCTTTTGTCGCCATAATCGAGCACCAGCGTCGGCGCAATGGCGGACAGCTGATCGTACAGCTTCAGCGCTGAATCCCCGCCGGTGGCGGCGACGACGATCAAATCCGGCGCGGCGGCGGCGACGGCTTCGGCATTGGGCTCCACCTGATACAACCGTTCGACGTTGCGCTGTTTGGCCACTTCGCTCCACTGGGTAAAGAAGCCTTGTTTATCGGCCACCAGGGGATTTGGGCTGGTGGCGGCGCTGGCGACCACCGGGGCGTCGATCGCCAGCAGCGTACCGGTGATGGTGACGCTGGTGGACACGATGCGCAGCGGCGGTTTTTCCAGCGTGAATTTCCCTTTGGCGCTGTCGATGGTGCGCGGCCAACTGCTGTCGGCAGCAGGGGCGGACGGTTTTTGCTCGTCGCTCTTGTCGTCCGGGCCGCAGCCGCTGAGCAACAGGCTGGAAGTGGCGATAAATACAATGAACAGCTGGCGTAAGGATAGGGTCATGAGCGGGCTCTTTCTTTCCTTGAACTAAGGCGTATCAATCCGGCGGCGGATTGGCTGCGTGGTGGATGCCCGCTAATTTACCATTCAAGCCGGCAAAATGATAACCATTCGTATCTCAGCGCGTGGTGAATAAAGAAAGAATACGAAGAAAAGGGAAGTGGGTGGGACAGAAACGAAAAAAGCGCCAAAAGGCGCTTTTTCCTGAATTGGTGGGTCGTGCAGGATTGATTCGGCCTGTGGCCTCACCCTACGGGCAACGCTGCGCGTTGTCGTATCGCTGCGCGATGCTCGAACCTGAACGCAGGATCTCACCCGCACGACTCAGTGGGCCATGTCAGTAAGAAGATAAAGGCAGAGTCAGGTGGCGCAGAAACGAAAAAAGCGCCAAAAGGCGCTTTTTTCTGAATTGGTGGGTCGTGCAGGATTCGAACCTGCGACCAATTGATTAAAAGTCAACTGCTCTACCAACTGAGCTAACGACCCGCAGAAGTGGTGGGTGATGACGGGCTCGAACCGCCGACCCCCTCCGTGTAAAGGAGATGCTCTACCAACTGAGCTAATCACCCACTTCAGGACTTCCAGGTACTGCTAAACGAGAGAATGATGGTGGGTGATGACGGGCTCGAACCGCCGACCCCCTCCGTGTAAAGGAGATGCTCTACCAACTGAGCTAATCACCCTCATTCGTTCTCATTTTTCTCAACAAGATGGTGGGCGATGACGGGCTCGAACCGCCGACCCCCTCCGTGTAAAGGAGATGCTCTACCAACTGAGCTAATCGCCCCGTCTTGTTGGAGTCGCATTATAGGGATAGTTCAAAGTGAGTCAACGCTTTTTAAAATGATTTCAATCGTTCGCCGCAAATTTAGGCAGGGCGCGATAATTATCGCCAGCAGCGCTGATTCTTTGCGCAACGCTATGCGAAACTCGCCGCAAAACGCGCGAAATCGACCGGCGCAATATCGTGTCGGCGTTGAGGAATTAGCGCGTGGTGATACAATGTCGTCCACTCTTTTTTCAATTCCGAGCAATCGTCGGCCATCGCCGACACGCGTTGCGTAATAAGGCAGTGAACCCAATGAAAATCAAAACCCGTTTTGCACCGAGCCCGACCGGCTATCTTCACGTCGGCGGCGCGCGTACCGCACTTTATTCCTGGTTGTTCAGCCGCCATGCGGGCGGTGAGTTCGTTCTGCGTATCGAAGATACCGATCTGGAACGTTCGACCCAGGACGCGATCGACGCAATTATGGATGGCATGAACTGGTTGAACCTGGATTGGGATGAAGGTCCGTATTTCCAGACCAAGCGTTTCGATCGCTACAACGCGGTCATCGACGAGATGCTGGAGCAGGGCACGGCCTATAAATGCTATTGCTCCAAGGAACGTCTGGAAGCGCTGCGCGAGAAGCAGATGGAAAATGGCGAGAAGCCGCGTTACGACGGCCACTGCCGCGACAGCCAGTGCAGCCACACCGACGACGAGCCGCACGTGGTGCGTTTCCGCAATCCGCAGGAAGGGTCGGTGATCTTCGACGACAAAATTCGCGGCCCGATCGAATTCAGCAACCAGGAGCTGGACGATCTGATCATCCGCCGCACCGACGGTTCGCCAACCTATAACTTCTGCGTCGTCGTCGATGACTGGGATATGGAAATCACCCATGTGATCCGTGGTGAAGACCACATCAACAACACCCCACGCCAGATCAACATTCTCAAAGCGCTGGGTGCGCCGGTGCCGGAATATGCGCACGTGTCGATGATCCTCGGCGACGACGGTAAAAAGCTGTCCAAACGCCACGGCGCCGTGGGCGTGATGCAATACCGCGACGACGGCTATCTGCCGCAGGCGCTGCTGAACTACCTGGTGCGCCTGGGTTGGTCCCATGGCGATCAGGAGATCTTCTCCATCGATGAGATGAAAGAGTTCTTCACGCTGGAAGCGATCAACAAATCCGCCAGCGCCTTCAACACCGAGAAGCTGCAGTGGCTGAACCACCACTACATCAACCATATGCCGGCGGAAGAAGTGGCGGTGCATCTGGCATGGCACGTTGAGCAACTGGGCATTGAAACCCGCAACGGTCCGGAACTGAAAGACCTTGTCAAGCTGCTGGGCGAGCGTTGCAAGACGCTGAAAGAGATGGCGGAGTCTTGCCGTTACTTCTACGAAGACTTCAGCGAGTTCGACGCCGACGCCGCCAAGAAGCACCTGCGCCCGGTCGCGCGTCAGCCGCTGGAAGCGGTGCGTGCCAAGCTGGCCGCCATCACCGTCTGGACGCCGGAAAATGTGCACGACGCCATTCAGGGCACGGCGGATGAGCTGGGTGTCGGCATGGGCAAAGTCGGCATGCCGCTGCGCGTCGCGGTGACCGGCGCCGGCCAGTCGCCGGGCATGGACGTGACCGTGCATGCGATCGGCCAGAAGCGCTCGCTGCAGCGTATCGATATGGCGCTGGCTTACATCGCCGAGCGTGAAGCCCAGGCCTGATTAGGCTGATACGCCGTAAATGAAAAAGCCCCGTGGAGCGATCCCGGGGCTTTTTTATTGCTTGCTGTCAGGCTTGTTCGCCGGCCGGCAAACCCGGACGGTAGGCGATGAAATACATCAGCCCGACAAAGCCGGCGCCGCCCAGCGCATTGCCGAGAAATACCGCGACGAAATTAGGCAGATACTGTTCCCAACCCATGCCGCCGGCAAAGATGGCCGCCGGGATGATGAACATATTCGCCACCACGTGCTGGAAGCCGATGGCGACAAAAGCCATGACAGGGAACCACATGCCGATCACTTTGCCCGGCACATCTTTGCTGGCGAAGGCTAACCACACCGCCAGGCACACCAGCCAGTTGCAGCCGACGCCGGAAATGAAGGCGTGCAGGAAGTCCGCATCCACTTTGGCCTGCGCGATCGCCAGCGTCTTATGCAAGAACGCGCCTTCGGTCAGGCCCAGCAAATGGCCGAAGAAGTACGCGACGGCCACGCTGCCGGCCAGGTTGGCCAGAGTGACCCAAAACCAGTTGCGCAGCACGGCGATGGCGGGGATTTCGCGGGCAAACCAGGCCATCGGCAAGGTCATCATGTTGCCGGTCAGCAGTTCGCCGCCGGCCAGAATGGTCAGGATCAAACCGATAGGGAAGACCGCGGCGCCCAATAGGGCGCCGAAAGAGCCCCATTCAGCCGGCAGGGTGCCGATGACGTGAATATCCAGCAGGAAGCCGGTGGCGATAAAGGCGCCGGCGAGAAAGCCCAGAATCAACAGATTAGCGAGAGGGGCGCGGCTTTTGTTTACCCCGGCCTGAACGGCGAGGGCGGCGATTTCTTTTGGTGAATGCAAAGACATGACGGACTCGGTTTATAGTAATAAAGTTTATGGCGCGGGCAGTCTATGCCGCTCGGGAGCCCGACTCAAGCGCATTTCGCTAACATTCCGTTAATTAAAAATCAACGTGATATGCAGGGTCTTTTGCTATTTTGAGATGTAGCGCGCAAAATGGATGAACTCTGCACAAACTGATGATTTTTTGGCGCCAAACATGCTGATTTGGCGGCTTTTTCAACGCTTGATTCAGTAATTCAATTTAGCCGTTGACAGCTTTGAATGGGTTTCATATTATGCGCCCCGTTCACAGCACAAAGTGATTGTGGAACGGGGCTATAGCTCAGCTGGGAGAGCGCTTGCATGGCATGCAAGAGGTCGACGGTTCGATCCCGTCTAGCTCCACCAACCTTCTTCTCAGAGAGGTTGGGGAATACCGTAACGCCGGTCAACGCGTACCACTTTTGTGGGGCTATAGCTCAGCTGGGAGAGCGCTTGCATGGCATGCAAGAGGTCGACGGTTCGATCCCGTCTAGCTCCACCACCATTTAAAAAGCCGACCTTAGGGTCGGCTTTTTGCTTTTCGTCATTTATCCTTCGCCGAATGCCAAGCAATAAAAAAGGCGCCCGCAGGCGCCTTGTTATCGTCGTCGGTTCGAGGCTTAGCCCAGCACCAGACCCGCGATGGAAGCGGACAGGATGCTGACCAGCGTAGAGCCGTACACCAGCTTCAGACCAAAGCGCGACACCACGTTGCCCTGGTGTTCGTTCAGGCCCTTGATCGCACCGGCCACGATGCCGATGGAAGAGAAGTTGGCGAAGGACACCAGGAACACCGACAGGATCCCCAGGCTGCGCGGCGACAGCTCGGCAGAGACTTTCTGCAGCTCCATCATGGCCACGAATTCGTTGGAAACCAGCTTGGTCGCCATGATGCTGCCGACCTGCAGGGCTTCGTGTTTAGGAATGCCCATGATCCAGGCGAACGGATAGAAGAAGTAACCGAGGATTTCCTGGAAGCTCAGGCCGAAGATAGCGCTGAATACGCCATTGAGCGCGGCGATCAGGGCGATGAAGCCAATCAGCATCGCGGCGACGATAATCGCTACTTTGAAGCCGGCCAGGATGTATTCACCCAGCATTTCGAAGAAGCTCTGGCCTTCGTGCAGATTGCCCAGATGCAGCTCTTCTTCTTTATTGGTATCGTACGGGTTGACCAACGACAGCACGATAAAGGTGCTGAACATGTTCAATACCAGTGCCGCCACCACGAACTTGGCGTCTAGCATGGTCATGTAGGCGCCGACGATAGACATGGACACCGTAGACATCGCGGTTGCCGCCATGGTGTACATGCGCTTTTCCGACATCTTGCCCAGGATATCCTTGTAGGCGATGAAGTTTTCGGATTGGCCCAGGATCAGCGAGCTGACGGCGTTGAACGACTCCAGCTTGCCCATGCCGTTCACTTTCGACAGCACGGTACCGATAATGCGGATGATGAAAGGCAGCACTTTGATGTACTGCAGAATACCGATCAGCGCCGAAATGAAGACGATCGGGCACAGCACCTTCAGGAAGAAGAACGCCAGGCCTTTGTCGCCCATGCCGCCGAACACGAAATCAGTCCCTTGTCCCGCAAACCCGAGCAGTTTGTCAAACAGCGCGGCGAATCCTTTTACGAAGCCCAAACCCGCTTCCGAATGCAGGAAAAAGTAGGCCAGCAGTACTTCGATAACCAGTAATTGAATAACATAGCGAATGCGGATGCTTTTACGATCGCGGCACACCAACAGGGCCAGGATCGCCACCACTACTATCGCCAACGCAAAGTGCGCAATATGGGACATGTTTGCTCCAAATTTGAGGCAGGCTGAATTTCGGCTGTCATTTTATGTAACGCTACGTTTAAAAACGAGACTTCTATTGCAAATATGGAAAATCATAGCGGGAATTATCCTAAAGTGTTGCGCAAAAGCATAAAAAATCAAGATGTTAACGCAGAGATAGGAAATTCGTATTCTTGTGCTAACCTGTCTTTCAGGGGTATTGCAGCTAAAATCCCATCTCAAAAGCACGGAAATCGGCATGCTTGGTGTCGGACCCTTCGATAAAACCATTAATGTTGGCTATTACAGAGATAAGTTTTACCGCTCTAAATGCGCTTGATAATTATTATCATTTATATAGAGTGGAGATAAACGTAATTTCAGTAAGGGTTCAACATATGCTGAACAGTCGCGTGGTTGAAACCACCCCCGGTCGCTCCGCCAGAAAAATCAAACTCTCGCTGATGGGGCCCGCCTTCATCGCCGCTATCGGCTATATCGATCCCGGTAACTTCGCCACCAACATCCAGGCCGGCGCCTCGTTCGGCTACAGCCTGCTGTGGGTCGTGGTCTGGGCCAACGTGATGGCGATGCTGATCCAACTGTTGTCTGCCAAGCTGGGCATCGCCACCGGAAAAAACCTGGCCGAGCACATTCGCGATCGCTTTCCGCGGCCGGCGGTGTGGGCCTATTGGGTGCAGGCGGAGATCATCGCCATGGCGACCGACCTGGCCGAGTTTATCGGCGCGGCGATCGGCTTCAAACTGCTGCTCGGCGTGTCCCTGTTGCAGGGCGCGGTGCTGACCGGCATCGCCACCTTTTTAATTTTGATGCTGCAAAAACGCGGGCAAAAGCCGCTGGAGCGGGTGATTGGCGGCCTGCTGCTGTTCGTCGCCGCCGCTTACATCGTCGAGCTGGCATTTTCCCAGCCGCAGCTCGCGCCGCTGCTGAAGGGCATGGCGCTGCCCGATCTGCCTAACGGCGATGCGGTATTTCTGGCCGCCGGGGTGTTGGGCGCCACCATCATGCCGCACGTGATCTACCTGCATTCGTCGCTCACCCAAGTCGGCGGTGAGCACGATAAGGCGGAGCGCTATGCCGCCACCAAAGTCGACGTCGCCGTCGCCATGACCATCGCCGGTTTCGTCAACCTGGCGATGATGGCCACTGCCGCCGCCGCGTTTCATTTCAGCGGCCACAGCGGCATCGCCGATCTCGACGTGGCCTATCTGACGCTGCAACCGCTGCTCGGGCAAGCCGCCGCCACCGTGTTTGGCCTGAGCCTGGTGGCCGCCGGTCTCTCCTCTACCGTGGTGGGCACGCTGGCGGGGCAGGTGGTGATGCAGGGGTTTGTGCATTTCCATATCCCGCTGTGGCTGCGTCGCGCGGTGACCATGCTGCCGTCGTTTATCGTTATCATGCTGGGGATGGACGCCACGCGCATTCTGGTGTTGAGTCAGGTGCTGCTCAGCTTCGGCATTGCGCTGGCGCTGGTGCCGCTGCTGGCTTTCACCGGTAATCGGGCGCTGATGGGGGAAATGGTCAACGGCCCGCTGGTGCAAAACCTGGGCAAGCTGATCGTACTGGTGGTGGTGGGATTGAACGGCTACCTGCTGATCGGCAGCGTGCTGTAGGCAAAAAAAAACGCGGGCCGGCATTACGCCGGCCCGTCGTCGTTAATCGCGGTCGTCATCGCCGTGGCGGCGCCAGCGATCGCGGTCATGATCGTGGTGGTGCTTTTTCTCTTTCTTCCAATGGTGCTTATCGTAATGCTTGTCGTATTTACGATAGCGTCCTTCATGATAGTAATAGTGTTTGCGCCAGTAGTCGCGGTCGCGCCAGCGATAGCCGTCCCAGTAGTAACCGCGACGGCTGCGGTCGCCGAGATAGCGCCCCTGATGGCCTTGCCACCAGTCGCGATCGCGCCAGTCGTAACCGTCCCAGTAACGGCCGCGATTGTCCTGATCGCCGATGCGCAGTGAAACGCCCGGCATCAGATCGATGCTGATCCCTTCGGCGTGTGCTTGCTGTGCGGCGGGCAGTACCGTCGCCGCCAAGATGGCGGCCAAGAGCAGAGGTTTAAACATGGCTTCTCCTTCCCGCTTGCGCGGCTTGGCCGTTTGTCACTTTATGAAGCGCGTTCATCAGTTTAAAAAAGCGGCCTTATCGTTATTTTGCTGCAATATCGGCATCATAGCGCCAGCGCATAGGGTTGAATCTGAGAGCCACTCTGAAAACGATGCGGGAGGCCAAGATTTGAGATTTTTCTGGAGTCTCGCCGCTCGATTGAGCGGCGGAATTTGTAAACGATTACAATAAGATTTTCTCGATCTGCGCGAGCTCTTCTTCACTGAAGTGACGATTGGCCAGCATGCCCACCGCGTCTTCTATCTGCGCATTCTTACTGGCGCCGATCAGCACCGAGGTAACGCGATCGCCGCGCAGCACCCAGGCCAGCGCCATCTGCGACAGCTTCTGCCCGCGTTGCCGCGCCAGCGCATCGAGGCGGCGCACCTTGTCCAGCCGCTCGTCGGTCAACTGCTCCGGCTGCAGGAAGCGGCTGCCGCTGGCGGCGCGGGAATCTTGCGGGACGCCGTGCAGGTAGCGGTCGGTCAGCAGGCCGCCCGCCAGCGGCGAGAAGGCGATCGCGCCGACGCCATGCTCCGCCAGCGTATCCAGCAATTCCGCCTCCGGCGTGCGTTCCAACATCGAATACTTGGGCTGGTGGATCACGCACGGCGTACCGAGCCGCTGCAGAATGTCGAACGCCTGCCGCGCGCGCTCGGCCGGGTAGTTGGACAGGCCGACATACAGCGCTTTGCCCTGGCGCACCAACAAATCCAGCGCCGCCATGGTTTCTTCCAGCGGCGTGTCCGGATCCGGCCGGTGGTGGTAAAAGATATCCACATACTCCAACCCCATGCGCTTCAGGCTCTGATCGAGGCTGGCGACCAGGTACTTTTTCGAGCCCCAATCGCCGTAGGGGCCGGGCCACATGGTGTAACCGGCTTTGGATGAGACGATCAGCTCATCGCGCCAGGCCCGCAGATCGGCGTTGAGCATGCGGCCAAAGTTCTCCTCGGCGGCGCCGGGCGGCGGGCCGTAGTTATTGGCCAGATCGAAATGGGTAATGCCGCGATCGAAGGCGCAGCGGATCAGGCCGCGGGCGTTGTCATACAGCGTGGCGTCGCCGAAGTTGTGCCACAGCCCGAGCGAGACGGCGGGCAGCTTCAGCCCGCTGCGGCCACAGCGCCGGTATTCCATATCTTGATAACGCGTAGGGGAGGCTTGGTAGGACATAGTTATCCTTGTCGGCGAGAGGTGAAGTGCTTTGAGTGTATACGTTTCCACACCACGCTGCCGGGGGAGCGATCACAGCGCCGGCATGTAACGCCAGGTTGCCGTTCGATGCCGGAGCGTTTGTTCGAAATTTGAACGGCATCTTCGATAATTAAGATAATCGCTCCAGCTGCAGACAGGTGATGATCATGACTCAGACCTATACGGTGGCCGATTATCTTCTCGATCGTCTGGCCCAAATCGGCATCCGTCATTTCTTCGGCGTGCCGGGGGATTACAACCTGCAATTTCTTGATCATGTTCTCGCTCATCCGCAAATCACCTGGGTAGGCTGCGCCAACGAATTGAACGCCGCCTACGCCGCCGATGGCTACGCGCGCTGCAAACCGGCGGCCGCGCTGCTCACCACGTTTGGCGTCGGCGAGCTAAGCGCGTTGAACGGGGTGGCCGGCAGCTACGCCGAATACCTGCCGGTGATCCACGTGGTTGGCACCCCGGCGCAGCGCGCCCAGCGCGCCGGTGATTTGTTGCATCATTCGCTGGGGGATGGCGACTTCACCCACTTCGCCCGGATCGCCAAAGAGGTGACCGTCGCGCAGGCCAATCTGACCGCCGATAACGCCGCGATGGAGATAGACCGCCTGATCGGCGTCGCCTTGCTGGAACATCGCCCGGTTTATCTGATGTTGCCCAGCGACGTCGCGCAGGCGCCGCTGCCGAGTAAACCGGCGCCGCTGATGCTGCGCCAGGCCAAACTGTCGCAGAGCACATTGCAGGCATTTATCGCCGCGGCGCGCGAAAAGCTGCTGTCGGCGCGGCGGGTGTCATTGTTGGCGGATTTCCTGGCCGATCGCTTCGGCGCCGAAGCGGTGCTGGACGAGTGGCTGCAGGAGGTCGACATTCCGCACGCTACGCTGCTGCTTGGCAAAGGCGTGCTGGATGAGAACCGCACCGGTTTTGTTGGTACCTACTGCGGCGGCGCCAGCGATCCGGCGGTGAAACAGCTTATCGAAAACGCCGATGTGGTGATCAACGTCGGGGTGCGTTTGACCGACACCATTACCGCCGGTTTCACGCATCATCTGCCGGTGGAAAAATGCATCGATATTCAGCCGTTCGAAGCCTGGGTTGGGCGGCGGTGTTTTAGCCGCATCCCGATGCGCGAGGCGGTACAGGCGCTGCACCGCCTGAGCCTGTCGCTGGCGTCGCGTTGGCCGTTGCCGCCGATCGTCCGCCCGGCCCTGCCGGAAGGCAATGGGGAAGGGTTGGATCAGCACGCCTTCTGGCGGCAGATACAGGATTTCCTGCGGCCGGGGGATATCGTGCTGGCCGATCAGGGCACCGCCTGTTTCGGCGCGGCGGCGCTGACGTTGCCGCGCGGCTGCCGGTTGATCGTGCAGTCGCTCTGGGGATCGATCGGCTATACCCTGCCGGCGACGTTCGGCGTGCAGACCGCCGAACCGCAGCGCCGGGCAGTATTGCTGATCGGCGACGGCGCCGCGCAGCTGACCGTGCAGGAACTGGGATCGATGCTGCGCGACGGGCTTAAGCCGGTGATCTTCGTGCTGAACAATCAGGGGTATACCGTTGAACGCGCGATCCACGGGCCGGAGCAACGTTATAACGATATCGCGCGCTGGAACTGGACGCAGTTACCGCCGGCGTTGGCCGGCGAGCGGCCGGTGAAGGCGTTGCGGGTCAGCGATCCGGACGGATTGCGTCAGGCGCTGCGCGAGGTAGCGGACGACGAACGGCTGGCCTTCATCGAAGTGATGCTGCCGAAGATGGACATTCCGGAACTTCTCGATACCGTCTCCCGCGCCATTCAGGCGCGCAACGCCGCCGCTTAGGGCAGGGTATCGCCCAGTAGGCGCTCCAGCATCCAGAACCCCGCCGGGCCCGGCGGGGTCAGTTTGGACCATACCGCATCCACCGAAATCAGTTTTGGCCAGCCGCGCGGCCGCAGCTGGGTGAGCCTGCCGTGGCCGTATTGCTGCACCAGCCAGTGCGGCAACACCGCCCAACCGAATCCTTGTTCCGCCATTTCCAGCAACAGCAGATAGCTGGGCGCCGACCAGACCAGGCCACCCTGTCTGGCCGCCTCGGCGCCGGTGTAGGTATTGAGGATCAGTTGGCGGGTGCTGGACAATTGCTCTGGCGTCGGCGCGGCGACCTGCGCCAGCGGATGCTGATGGGCGACGAACAGCCCCATTTCGGTCTGCTCAGGCAGCCGGGAGAAGGCGATATCCGGCGGATAACGTTTTTGCACTTCTACCATGCCCAAATGCGCGCGGCCGCTTTGCAGCAGATCGATAACGTCGTCTTCCTCGGCGATCATCCATTCCAGCTCAATTTCCGGGTAGCGCTGTTCGAACAGCTGCATTAACCGATCGTGATGCTTGGGCTGGTAGGTATCGGAAAACACCATGCTCAGGCGCGGTTCAACCTCGCCCGCCAGCTGAATGCTCAGGGCATCGAGCCGTTCGCTGGCCGCGAGGATCGCCTGTACGTGCCCCAGCACTTTGCGGCCGGCGGCGGTGAGCACCGGCTGGCGCGCGCTGCGATCGAACAGCGTCAATGCCAGGTCGGCTTCCAGATTAGCGATGGCGGTGCTGACGGTGGATTGGCTTTTACGCAGCTTGCGCGCGGCGGCGGAAAATGAGCCGAGGGCGGCGGCTTCCACGAACGCCTGTAACGCTTCCGGTGAATAGTGCATATATCTACTTTATCGATGGAATCTATTTTTAATCTACCCAAAAAAGCGATGATAATCACCTGGCTTTCGCAACAACTGTTGAAAAAAAGGTGATGTATGCAACTGCAAAACAAGTCTCTCATTGAACGTATCGTCCACGCCGTCGGTTTCGAGGCCATCGCCGTGATGGTTTGCGCCCCGCTGGGCGCGTGGCTGCTGAACCGCTCAATGGTGCAGGTCGGTGCGTTGGCGGTGATGCTCTCCACCGTCGCGATGCTGTGGAACATGGTTTACAACACGGTGTTCGACCGCCTGTGGCCGGTCAGCCGGGTGGTGCGTAACCTGAAGGTGCGCGCGCTGCACGCCGTCGGCTTTGAAGCCGGTTTTATCCTGATCGGCGTGCCGATCGCCGCCTGGATGCTGAGTATCTCCTGGGCGCAGGCGTTTATGCTGGAAATCGGTTTCTTCCTGTTCTTCCTGCCGTACACCATGGCCTATAACTGGCTGTACGACACGCTGCGCCAGCGCTGGTTCGAAGCGCGCCAGCCGATCAATTCCGGCGCCAAATAAGGCGTCGTCAGCCCGGCGATTCTCAGGTAAGGTCAGAGGATTGTCGGAAATGCTGAGGAACGAAGGATGAAAGTGTTGGGTCTGCTGGGCGGCATGAGTTGGGAATCCACCATTCCGTATTACCGCACCATCAACGAGCAGGTAAAGGCGCGCCTCGGCGGGCTGCATTCGGCCAAAATCGTGCTCTACAGCGTCGATTTTCAGGAAATTGAACGCTTGCAGCATCAGGGCGATTGGGATGGTGCCGGCCGGCTGCTGGCCGAGTCCGCCGTGGCTTTGCGCGCCGCCGGCGCCGAAGCCATCGTGATCTGCACCAACACCATGCACAAGGTGGCGGAGGCGGTCGAGCAGGCCAGCGGCCTGCCGCTGATTCACATCGCCGACGCCACGGCGCTGCAGGTGCGGGAAAAAAACATTCGCCGCGTCGGGCTGCTGGGCACGCGTTTTACCATGGAGCAGACCTTCTACCGCGGCCGCCTGCAGGAATTGCACGGCATTGATGTGGTGACGCCGGTCAGCGCCGATCGTGACATCGTGCACCGCATCATCTATGACGAGCTGTGCCTCGGTAACATTCGCGATGCCTCGCGCGATGAGTATCGCCGGATCATCAGCGACCTGGAGCAACAGGGCGCGCAGGGGATTATTTTCGGCTGCACCGAGATAGGGTTGCTGGTGAGCGAGCGGGATGCGTCGGTGCCGGTGTTCGACACCACCGCGATCCACGCCCGCGCCGCCGCGGCGTTCGCGCTGGACTAATCGTCGTGCGGCGGTTGCCGGCGGTTCACCAGCATCAGCGGTTTGCCTGCCAGCGTCAGCCAGGCGGGCAGCATCACGATGCATAAGACGGGCAGCAGGTGCAGATCCGGCACCACCGCCACCGCCATGAACAGGCTGAGCCAGCCGTCGCGCGTGACCACCAGCACCAGCCCCATGATGGCGCAGGAGACGGTGATCGCCGCCGGCACCGCCGGAACGTGCTGGTGCAGCATCAGCCCCAGCGCCACCCCGACGAACACCGCCGGGAAGATGCGCCCGCCGCGAAAGCCGCTGGCGGCGGCGATCACCAGCGCCGCCAGCTTGGTCAGGGTAACGGTCAACAGCGCCGGCACCGAATAGTTGCCGTCTGCCGCGAGGCGCTTCATTTCATCCAGCCCTTTGAACAGGGTAATCTCTCCGCCCACCAGCGCCAGCAGGCCCAGCACAAAGCCACCCAGTCCTAACATCAACACCGGATTCTTCATCGAATGGAACAGGCGGTGAACGTGTGGGAAGCACCACAGCGCCACCATGCCGAGCGCGATGGCGATCAGCGCTACGATGGCGCCGCTGAAGATGTCCGGCAGTCGCGTTACGTCGTAGGCGTCGAGCTGCAGGGCGAAATTGGGTACGAAGAACATCTGGGTGGTGACCGCGCCGGCGGCGGCGGCCACCAGCGGGGCGAACAGCCGATCCCACAGCGGCGTTTCGTTATTGCCCGCCAGGGTTTGCGAGAAGATCAGTGCGGCGGCGACCGGCGTGCCGAACATCGCGCCGATGGTGCCCGCGGCCGCCAGGATGATCCAGTCCATGCGCGGCACCTTCGGCAGCAGGCGCGCCCCCGCCGCCGCCACCAGCGCGATATTGATGGCGGTGATCGGGTTTTCCGGCCCCAGGCTGACGCCGCCGGCCAGGCCGACGATCAGCGCCAATCCCAGCCCCGGCAGGGCGGAGAGCGGCAGCGGCATGCCGATCAGCGATTCCGTCGCCGGATCCGGCCCGGCGTGGCCCGGCATGTAGCGCACGATCAGGCCGACCGCCACGCCGGTCAGCGTCAGCATGCCGAGCGGCCACCAGGGTGCCTGGGCATCCAGGCTCAGCGCGTCGGGCAGCGTCACCCACAGCCATTGCTGCAGCGTAGCGGCGACTTTCATCATCAATAGCAGCACCAGACTGGAGGCGGAACCGATAATCAGCGCAGGCAAAGCAAAGGCCAACATGGCATTGGCGCGCGGATGCAGCATGGATAATCCCTTGTCGATGCCTCCATGCAGGGCAGGGAGAGCGGGTGGTTGGGCAGTGGCCACAGCTTGCCAGACTATCGGCGAGCAGGCACGCATTGATATTGCCCGGCGTCGATGACGGTTAACAGTCGCGGCGGCGCGTTTTTTGCCGCAATTTGTTTCAAATCGCGGCATCACAGGCAAGCTGAAACGTTTTTTGTGATCCGGATCGCTATTGGGGCGCAGATCCGAGGCGGGTGATTGTTGTTTTCGCAGCAGGATTTTACAGTGTGGGCAGCTTTTTATTTTTCATTTTGCGGAGACGAAATCAATGACCTATGCCCTCGTGGGTGATGTTGGCGGCACCAATGCCCGCCTGGCGTTGTGCACTGTTGCGACGGGTGAAATTACCCAGGCGAAAACCTATTCCGGCCTGGAGTTCGACAGCCTGGAGGCGGTGATCCGCCACTACCTGAAAGCGTGCGATATCGAGGTGCAGGACGCCTGTATCGCGATCGCCTGCCCGGTGACGGAAGACTGGGTCGCGATGACCAACCACAGCTGGGCGTTCTCTATCAAAGAAATGAAGGCCAACCTGGGGTTGAGTCATCTGGAAGTGATCAACGATTTCACCGCCGTCTCGATGGCGATCCCGATGCTCTCGCCGGACGACGTGCTGCAGTTTGGCGGCGGCGATGCGCAGCCGGGCAAACCGATCGCGGTGTACGGCGCCGGCACCGGGCTGGGTGTTGCCCACCTGGTGCAGGTCGATCGCCGCTGGGTCAGCCTGCCGGGCGAGGGCGGCCATGTCGATTTCGCACCGAACAGCGAAGAAGAAGACATTATTCTGGAGGTGCTGCGCGGTGAAGTGGGGCACGTTTCCGCCGAGCGCGTGCTGTCCGGGCCGGGCCTGGTCAACCTGTATCGCGCCATCGTCAAGGCGGACAACCGCCTGCCGGAGAAACTGGAGCCGAAGGACATTACCGAGCGGGCGCTGGCCGACAGCTGCATCGACTGCCGCCGTGCGCTGTCGCTGTTTTGCGTGATCATGGGGCGCTTCGGCGGCAACCTGGCGCTGAATCTGGGCACCTTTGGCGGCGTGTACATCGCCGGCGGCATCGTGCCGCGCTTTATGGAATTCTTCAAGGCCTCGGGCTTCCGCGCCGCTTTCGAAGACAAGGGGCGCTTCCGCGACTATGTGCGAGACATTCCGGTGTTCATGA
This sequence comes from Serratia sp. NGAS9, assembly GCF_009905295.1. Classification (NCBI taxonomy): domain Bacteria; kingdom Pseudomonadati; phylum Pseudomonadota; class Gammaproteobacteria; order Enterobacterales; family Yersiniaceae; genus Serratia; species Serratia sp. NGAS9. Next base: position 3,703,936 of record NZ_CP047605.1, on the reverse strand, counting down.
TAGCCCATGGCCAACCGGGCCTGCTGGGGGCCGGCGCGCATCTGCGCCAGACGCTGGGCATGCAGCTGTAAGCAATGCGGCGGCACGATAAAAAAAGGGGCGCAATCCGCAGATTGCGCCCCTTGTCGTTTTCGTGGGGTATCAGGCTTTGGCCAGCTCCGCCGTTTGGGCGGTTTCTACCGTTTCCGCTGCCACCGCCTTCGGCGCTTTGATGAACAGCGTAATCAGCAGAGAAGCGGCGGACAGGACGCCAATCACCATAAAGGTGGCGTGGAAGCCGCCGAAGTATTTGGCGACGAACGAACCGGCCAGCGCGCCCAGGCCGAAACCCTGGTAGATGATGCCGTAGTTCTTGCTGTGGTTTTTCAGGCCGAAGAAGTCGCCGACAATCGCCGGGAACACGGTGATGTTGCCGCCGAAGCAGAAGGCCACCGCACCGACGCAGATGAAGAACAGCGTGTGGTTCAGGGTCATGAAGCTCAGGGCGACAATCGCCAGCACGGTAACCAGCATGGTGAAGCTGATGACGCGCATGCGGCCCACTTTATCGGACAGCGTACCCAGGATGATGCGGCCGGCGGTGTTGAAGATGGCGACGGCGGACACGGTGTTGGCGGCGGTGGCCAAATCCATCCCGGCCAGTTGAACGCCCATGTCTTTCACGATGCCAATCAGGTACAGACCGCTCATGCAGGCAGCGAAGAAGATGGTGAACAGCAGGTAGGCTTCTTTGGTGGCCAGCATCTGACGCACGCTGTAGTCGTTGCCCAGACCGTTGGCGCCTTGCTGCGCGGCGTTGGTCGCCAGCACCGGCTCTTTCAGCAACAGGGAGCCGACGACGATCAGACCCATCACGATGGCACCCCAGTAGAAGAAGGCGCCGGAAACGCCGACGTCGGCGATCAGGGCGGCGTTGACGTATTTGAACAGCAGGCTGCCGCTGCCGAAGGCGCCGACGGAGATGCCGGAAATCAGGCCTTTGTTGGCGGGAAACCACTTAATCAGGTTGGACAGGGTGGAGATGTAGGCGATACCGACCGCAAAGCCCACCACCACGCCGGCCAGCAGGTAGATCATGTCGAGCGAGCTGACGTGGGCGCTGGCGATGAGACCCAGGCCGACCAGGATGCCGGAACACAGCGTCAGATTGCGGATGCCGAAGCGTTCTTGCAGCTTACCGGCGAACAGCGTGGCGAAGGCCAGGAAGAAGCTGGTGATGGAGAAGGTGGTGGCAACGTCTGCCAGCCCCCAGTGGAACTTGTCGACCAGCGGCTGGTTGAACAGGCTCCAGGTGTAGATGGTGCCCAGACCCATCTGACAGATGATGGTGCCGAGAACGATTAAGCTGCGATTTGCCGGTTTGGTGTTCATGGCCGGTCTCCTTCCTGTGTGTGCGTTGCCGGGCGTGAGCCGTTGGCTGAAATTTGCGGGGTGAATCTGTGTTCCCGCGGTATGGGCTTATTATATGGCCGGCTCCTCCGGCGGGCGGCGGATCGGGAATGAGTTGCACGACGGAAGGAATGAAATGCATGTTATGCGGCGTGAGTTGCCGTTTTTGCGCCGAAAAGCGCGTGAAATGCCGGGGGAGACACGTGATCTACATCAAAGATATCAACGATTTATTGTTAATCGCCGGTGAACGATTGTGGTGAAATTGTGAAGGATGCGTCTGAAAGGCGTAAATCGGCATTGCGCCTATAGAGCGGCGGCGAGCGCGGGACTATGTTATCTGCGATCGGACGAGGTCCGCTCTGCAGGAGTCCATGAAATGAAAAAAACGCTGTTGTTACTGGCCGCGCTGCTGGCGCTGCCGCTGGCGAGCCAGGCCGACGTGTCCATCGGCGTGAACGTGCCTGGCCTGTCGTTGCATATCGGCGATCGCGATAATCGCGGCCACTACTGGGACGGCTATCGCTGGCGCGATCCGCGTTGGTGGGCCGATCATCACCGGTATGAACGCCCGCGCGGGTACTATTACGGCCCGCCGCCACGGGTGATTTACTACGGGCCACCGCGGCGCGACTGGCGAGATCGGCCGCATTACCGCATGCCGCCACCGCCGCCGTCCGGCTATTACTACCGTCCGGGCCCGCGCTGGTAAGCGCTTACAGGCGCATCAGCTTGCGGAACTCTTTCACCTTGCTGCGGCTGACCGGCACTTCAAACTCGAGATCGCTCAGCCGCAGAATGTAGGTATTGTTGAACCAGGGGACGATCTCGCGGATCTTCGCCAGGTTAACGCAGTAAGAGCGATGGCAGCGGAAGAAATGTTCTTCCGGGAGCCGGCCGTAAAACTCGGTGATGTTCATCGGCATCACGAACTCTTCCCGGCGGGTATAGACCCGCGTCACCTTTTCATCGGCGGCGGCGTAATAGATGTCGTTGATGTCGGTAACGATGATCCGCTCGTCTTTGATCAGGTTGATGCTATGGCTGCCGCGGCTCGGCGCGCTGGCCGGCTCCGTCGCGCCGGCGGGGCGATGATGCAGCGCCTCCAGTTTTTGCAGCATGGTGACGATGCGCGCCTCGTGATAGGGCTTGAGGATATAGTCGAACGCTTCGATCTCGAACGCTTCCACCGCGTGCTCTTTATAGGCGGTGATGAACACGATCGACGGGCGATGCGCGAATTTACTGATGTTTTGCGCCAGCAACACGCCGTCCAGCGACGGGATGTTGATATCGAGGAAAATGGCGTCGACCTGGTGAGTCTGCAGGTATTTGAGGACGTCGAGGCCATCCTCGAAGGTGGCGACGATATCGATATTGCTGTGTTTCTTGATCAGGTAGCTGAGTTCTTCCTGCGCGAGGAATTCGTCTTCCACGATGATGGCTTTCATGAGGCCTCCCCGACCGGCGGCGCGCTCGGCTCCTGATGCAGCTTGCCGCCGTTTTTGCTGATGTAGAACGCGATTTCGGTGCCCGGCTCCAGGCGGCGGATATGCAATCCCTCGCCGTACAGCAGCGACACGCGGTGATGCACGTTAAGCAGGCCGATATTGTGGCCCGGCATTTCGTTGCGCGCCACCCGGTCGATGGTTTCCTGGTTGATGCCGTGGCCGGTATCCTTCACCGAAATCTTCACCCGGTCGCCCTGATCTTTCACCGCGATCACCACCACCCCTTTCCCCTTGCAGGGTTGGATGCCGTGCACGATGGCGTTCTCCACCAGCGGTTGGATCAGCAGGCTCGGAATACGCACCGAGACGTCGTCGTCGATGTCGTAAATTACCGTCAGCTTGGCGCCGAAACGCGCCTGTTCGATGGCGATGTAATCCTGGATCTGATGCAGCTCCTTGCGGATATCGATCAGTTCATCGTTCAGCTCCAGGTTGTAGCGCAGGTAGCGCGACAGGTTGATGATCAGCTGGCGCGCGGTGTCCGGATTCAGGCGAATGGAGGAAGAGATGGCGTTCAGCGCGTTGAACAGGAAGTGCGGGTTAATCTTGCTCTGCAGCGCGCGCATTTCGGCTTTATCCGCCATCTGGCGCAGGTGTTCGATGCGCGAAACCTCCATCTGCGTGGAGATGATCTGCGACAGCCCGACCGCCATCACCTTCAGCGTGTTGGTGATCTGGTGGGCGTGGCAGTAGTAGATTTTCAGCGCGCCGGTCACTTCGCCTTTTTCCCACAGCGGTACCACCAGCTGCGAATGGATCTGCGGCGCGGCCGGGTTTTCCAGGTTGTTCTTGATGATGATTTTGCCGTGGCGAATGCTTTCGCGGGTGACGCGGCTCAGCCCTTCGCGGCCGATCGGGTAGGCTTCACGCCCTACGCCGACGTAGGCCAGCACCTGGTGGGTATCGGTGATCGCCACCGCGTCGGCGCGGATGTCCTGGCGAATGATATCGCAGATGGTGGCCAGCGATTCGCTGTTGATGTTGCGGAAATAGGGCAGCGTCTTGTGGGCAATATCCAGCGCCAGTTTGGCCTGGCGCGCGGCGATCACTTCTTTCTCATCCTCGACGCTCTGTACCAGCAGCACGATCAGGCCGATGCACACCGTACCGAGGATCATCGGCAGGGCGATCTGCGACACGATATCCAGCCCAAGCTCGGTCGGCTTGGCCCACAGCACGATCAGCAGCATGGTGAGGGATTCGCACAGCATGCCGCCGACGATGCCGGCACGCCAGCGCTGCTCTTTTTTCACCTTGAGGTTGATGTAACCGGCGCTGATGCCGGCGATGATGCTGGTGATAAGACAAGGCACCGAGGTGATGCCGCCGATGTCGATCAGATAACGGTGCACGCCGGCGATGATGCCGGTGACGATCCCCACCCAGGGGCCGAACAGGATGCCGCCGGCCATGATGGCGATGACGCGCACGTTAACCAGCGATCCTTCGACGTTGATGCCGGAGTAGGTGCTGAACAGCGCGAACAGCGAGAAGATCGCCGTGACGATGCCGAGCTCGAGCGGCGTATGGTCTTCTTTTTGCAGCAGTTGGCGGAACAGCCGGGTGCGGGTCAGGAAAAACAGACAGATCAACATCAGCGCGGCGCGATCAAACACCGCCAACAGCATTTCAAAAAAAGGGTGCACGACGGGTTCTCGCTGCGGCTTACGGATGGCGGCAGTATACCACAGCGAAAGGGGCCCGTGGCGTGCGCCACGGGCGGGGGATTAGCCCATGCCGAGCTGCGCTTTGCCCAGTGGCGTCAGCAGGTCGACGGTGGCGCGTCCGTCGAAATCCACCTCGAAGTCGTCAGGGGCGAAGTCTGGCGGCGTTCTGCCGTCGATAAAGCTGGGCAGCTGGCGCTGCAGATAGGCGTCGTTTTTCTCGCAGCTCGGCGCGGCAGCGATGTACATCACGTTGCTGTCGAACTCGCCGTTATGCTCGTTCTCCACCGCGTGGATCACATCGCAGTGCCAAAAGACCGTGTCGCCCGGCTCCAGATCGGGAATGGGGGAAATCCCACTTAATAAAAGGGGATGCCACTTTTCCGAGATCGACAGCGCGCGGCCCGGTGCCGCATCGCACAGATCGTCGTCGGCGACGTCGTCCTGCAGCGCGCGCAGCAGCACATAGGCCATGGCGTTGGCGATCGGCACCAGGTTCAGCGTGCCGGCGTTGGTGCGCTGCGGCGTCAGCGCCGTCCAGCCCTGGAAGGTGCGGAACATCGAGCAGACCGCCGGGGAGGCTATTTCGCGCACCTCGGTGCGGCCGTCGGCGGCGAAAGGATCGTACTGCTGCCAGTCGCCGGAGAAAACGTGGCGATACACATAGCGGAAGTTTTCGTCCAGCCAGCGCTCAATGGTGCCGCTGTCGACGTGCGGCGACAGGCCCAGCGACGAGGAGTTCGGCGGGCGGCGGCGGGTGCGATCGGCGTAGGTGGCGACGCGGGTCGGATCGAAATGCTGTTTGCCGTTGCTCTCGGTGGCCCACAGGCTGTTGAGGAACACCTGCACCGCATGCATGCGCGCATCCTGCCGCGCTTCAACCTGCGGTTTTGACCAATAGATGCCGTAAATCTGCGGCTTGCTGGCGGCCAGCTTGCCGAAATAGTTGTCTTCGGCGGCGTTTTTCAACCGTTCGACGAAGTTGTTGCGCTCAAGGTAGTCACCGATTTCGCGGTTCCAGTCCTCGGCTTTGGCGCGCGGAAACACCCCGCGAATGGCGCAGGCACCGCGCTGTTTGATCAGCGCTATCTGCTGCTCGCTGACGCGCTGCTGCAGGATATCTTCCGCGTCGATCTGCGGCACCGGATTATGGCCGGCGGCCAGCTCGCGACGGATCTGTTCGACCTGGCCGCGGATGTTCTCTTCCAACGCCAGAAAGACGTCGCGGTAGTTCGGCAATGCCTGGCGCAGCTGGCGCTTGACGTTAACGATCGCCTGCGGAATATCGTCGATGACTAAAGAGGCCATAGTGTTCTCCTGGTGCCGCGCGTATCACCGCGGCGGACGGTTGTAGGGAATAGGGCAAAACGTTATGGTTTTGTGGTTTTAACGTGAATGATTATCGGCAACCAATCGGGGAAAATAAAGAGATATCTTTCATTCGTAAGTTCCTCTTTTTCGTTTTTCGGAGATTTTATGAAGCTGGTCACTGAACGTCTGCACTTACAGTCGATAACCGTCGAGGATTGGCCGCTGTTTCTGCGCCTGTACCAAGATCCCGAGGTGATCCGTTACATCTCCGATCCGCGCAGCGAAGCGGAGATCCGCGCTCGGTTCGAAGAGCGGCTGCCGGCCTGGGACAAACACGGCGAGCAGTGGTTGTGTCTGGTGATGCGTGAGAAGCACAGTGGAGAGGCGGTGGGCATTACCGGCTTTCGCCCGCACTGGGCGCCGTATCGGCAGGCGGAAGTGGGATACGGGAGTTTGCCTTCCGGGCAGGGCAAGGGCTATGGCAAGGAGTCGCTGCGGGCGGTGCTGGATTTTGCGGTGAACGCCTGCGGTTTTCACAAGCTGACCGCCACCGTGACCGCCGGTAACGTCGCCTCGCGCGGCCTGCTGGAGTCGTGTGGTTTCCAGCTGGAGGGCACGCTGCGCGACAACTACCGTCTGGCGGATCAGTGGTGCGATGACTGGCTGTTCGGGCTGCTGGCGGCGGAGTTTCAGAGCGCTAAATAAAAATATCGCGCAGGGTATCGACAAGCTCGTCGGCGCTGCGCTATGTTCGATATTCGGTCAGTTCGCTGGCCAGCGTCGCTCGGACGGTCCGGGCGCTAACGTCTATCGAGGAATCCCCTATGGCTGATAACAGTCCACAGCGCCGTTTCACGCGCATTGAACGCCTTCCCCCTTACGTATTCAACATCACCGCCGAACTGAAGATGGCCGCACGCCGTCGCGGCGAGGATATTATCGACTTCAGCATGGGTAACCCCGACGGCCCGACGCCGCCGCACATCGTGGAAAAACTGTGCGCCGTCGCCCAGCGCGACGACACCCACGGTTATTCCACCTCGCGCGGCATTCCGCGCCTGCGCCGCGCCATTTCGCGCTGGTATGCCGATCGTTATCAGGTGGATATCGATCCGGAAAGCGAAGCCATCGTCACTATCGGTTCGAAAGAGGGGCTGGCGCACCTGATGCTGGCGACCCTCGATCACGGCGATACGGTACTGGTGCCGAACCCCAGCTACCCGATCCACATTTACGGCGCGGTGATCGCCGGCGCCCAGGTGCGCTCGGTGCCGCTGGTGGACGGTGTGGATTTCTTCGGTGAGCTGGAGCGCGCCATTCGGGAAACCATTCCGCGCCCGAAAATGATGATCCTCGGTTTCCCGTCCAACCCGACCGCGCAGTGCGTGGAGCTGGATTTCTTCGAGCGGGTGGTGGCGCTGGCCAAACAGTACAACGTGCTGGTGATCCACGATCTGGCCTATGCCGATATCGTTTATGACGGCTGGAAAGCGCCGTCGATCATGCAGGTGCCGGGGGCGAAAGACATCGCGGTGGAGTTCTTCACCCTGTCGAAAAGCTATAACATGGCCGGCTGGCGCATCGGGTTCATGGTCGGCAATCCCGAACTGGTCAGCGCGCTGGCGCGCATCAAGAGCTATCACGACTACGGGACCTTTACGCCGCTGCAGGTGGCGGCCATCGCCGCGCTGGAAGGCGATCAGCAGTGCGTGCGCGATATCGCCGAGCAGTATCGGCAGCGCCGCAACGTGTTGGTGAAGGGGCTGCATGAGGCGGGCTGGATGGTGGAAAACCCGAAGGCGTCGATGTACGTGTGGGCGAAAATTCCCGAGCCTTATGCCCACCTCGGTTCGCTGGAGTTTGCCAAACGCCTGCTGGCGGAAGCCAAGGTCTGCGTCTCGCCGGGCATCGGCTTCGGCGACTACGGCGATACCCACGTGCGTTTCGCGCTGATCGAGAACCAGGACCGTATCCGCCAGGCGGTGCGTGGCATCAAGGCGATGTTCCGCGCGGACGGGCTGCTGAAGCCGGGCAAGGCCGGCAGCGCTAAATAATCCTGTCAGGCCGGGCGTTCGCCCGGCCTTATTTTTTCAGTCCCAAGGTTTTCTTCATTATTTCCCCATTATGCTCAACTACGCTGAATTTTATTTTTTGGATAGAGTGTATGAGCAACCGCTACGCGCGATCGCAAATCGTTTTACATTGGCTGACTTTGCTGATGGTGATCCTCACCTATGCGGCGATGTTGCTGAAGGATTCAGTGCCGGAGGCGTGGGCGCCGCTGGTCAAAACTCTGCACTTTAATTTTGGGGTATCGGTTTTTGCCATGATGCTGATTCGGTTGGCCATGCGCGCTTTCCACGCTGCGCCGCCGACCACGCCGCCGCTGGAGGAATGGCAGGAAGTGGGCGCCAAGATCTCCCATTGGCTGCTGTACGTGGTCTTCCTGATGTTGCCGTTGCTGGGCATGTTAACCCTGGCCTACGGCGGGAAATCGTGGTCTTTGCTGGGCTGGCCGATGCCGCAGTGGGTGACGCCGGATCCGGTGATGCGCAGGCTGGTCAAAACGGTTCATGAGACGCTGGCGAATATCGGCTACTTTATCATTGGCGCACATGCGTTGGCGGCGCTGTTTCATCACTACCTGCGTAAGGACGACACCTTGCGCCGCATGATGCCGGGCAAATGATCGTTAACAGAAACGACAAAGGGACGCTTGCGCGTCCCTTTGGCTGTGTTCCTGGTCTGGCTACCGTCAGGCAACCATCAACATGAAGGTGCCAACCCAGGCAACCAGCATGAATGACACGCCCATCAAAAAATATTTCACTGAACAACTCCTGTCTGGAGTCCTCGCCAGCAATGATCCCGATTGTTGTGCTGAGTATTTTATGGGCAGCCTGCTTGTCGGGCGGATTCTTCCAAGCGAAAGAACAACGTCCTCGAGCGCGGGCTGTCCGGTTGTCGCGCCTCATGCTCCGTGAGGTAAAATCCGAACCGCGACAGGATCGGCGCTAATGTACTCTCAATACTGGTCTGATTTCAATACTGTGTTTTTGATCACAATTTTCGGCTATTTTTTGAACAGGGTGCGCTGTTTTATAACGCTTTTTATGGGCGGGCGACAGGAACTAGCCCGCCGTGGCGGGCTGTTAAATAGGGGATGAAACAATGCAGCGGCGGGCGCTCAGGCGACGGCGTTGATGCCGGTCGCCAAAATGACCCAAAAAACGAGACAAGACAGCAGAATAACGGCCCAAATATGACGGCGACTCCACTCCATTTTTAGCCTTCGTTGTTGCGACAAGTGATTAGGTAGCCATCATATCGGCGCAAAACGGGGAAAATTTAGTCCTGTTGACGAATATTTCGCTAACTTAGCGCTAACTCATTGGCAAACTTCGCTTATCGTCACGCGCACTTCGTAGCCCAGCAGATACAACGCCTGCTCCAGCGCTTCAACCTTCGAGGCGTAGCCGATATCCAGCAACCGCTCCATTTGCCCGCCGTTGAATCCCAGCTTGCGCGCCAGCGCCGCTTTGCCGGTGTTTTTGCGTAGCATGGCATTGTGCAGTTCGATCTTCAGCGCCACCAGCGCCGGCAGGTGTACTTTCAAGTCATCGGTTTGCGCAGGAGAAGGGGCGGGCAGAGGCAGACCTTCATCCATCGCGGCGGCGATGGCGGCCAGCAGGCTTTCCTGCGCTTCCAGCTCGATGTCTTCGCGTTTATAGCAGGCAGATTGCCACTCGGGGAAGTCGTGGAAACCGATCTGCCAGGCGTCGCTGTCGCTATCGAAGGTGTAATGGGCGGGGTAGTGGCTGTACATGGCAATCCCTGATTGAAACCTGAATGAGGCGCTATTGTGACGGCGCGGCCGGCGGATAGCCATAGCCTTGAGCGGAATGGCGCTCAATCGGCATGTTCACGCGGCTTGCGACGCAGCCCGTCGGGCGGCAACAGTAGGGCGCAGATCATGACGGCCAGACTGAACAGCGGCAGCCAGCGCGCCACCGGGCCGGGGGAGTAGTTGTTGAGCACCGAGCAAACGTAGCATGTGACGGCCAGCACCCAACCGGGCAGGCCGATATCATTAAGGCGAAACGCGGTTTTGGCCATAAACCACGCCACCAGGCCAAAACAGAACAGCGCCCACACCATGATGCACAACAGATACAGCAGCACCGAGACGAATTCCTCGGTGTCGCCGTGCGCATGGGCGCGAAAATGGTTTTTATCCAGATAGGTCGACAGAAACGACAGCAGCACGATGCCAACGGCGAAGATCGCCAGCGAGAAAACAAAGGGTTTGCGCGAGATGCGCCCGCGGTAAAGGTCTTTGGTGAGTTGTCCGAGAGATTCCATCACAGTCCGTTGTCGTCATCATTGGCCGCCCGGCGGAGGCCGGATGGCAAGCAGCCGGGCATTCTAGCGGGGTAAACGGGGGCGTCAAGGTGATAATTTTTCTCATTTAGTCGCGGTTGAGATTCCACGCGGCCGCACAGGGCGTCCTTTCACCGAGCAAAACGTCACAATTTGGCACGTTTGGCTACCTGACGCGGTCATTGGCGGCATAATCCTGTTTGTTCGCGTTGAACAATGCATTAACATAACTCCCACTTATCTCTTGCATGGCTATGGATATCCGATGCGTCACCTGGTTGCGCTTTTACCGCTGATTACCTTGCTTGCTGCCTGTAGCAGCACGCCGAAACCCAGTACCACTGCTACGCCGCAGAGCACCCCGGTAAAGGGCGGCTTTTTGCTGAGCCCGGCGCACAGCGGCGCGCCGCTGGGAGGGGATTTCGCCAATAACCCGAATACCGCGCGCTTTATCGATAAGATGGTGCAGGAACACGGGTTTGACCGGCAGCAGCTGCACGACGTGCTGGCGCAGGCTCGGCGATTGGACTCGGTGCTGCGGCTGATGGACAGACAGGCGCCGACGCCGTCTACTCAGGGGCCAACCGGGCCGAACGGTTCCTGGCTGCGCTACCGCAACAAGTTCATCACCCCGGATAACGTGCAAAACGGCGTGGTGTTCTGGAATCAATATCAGGATGCGCTGCAGCGCGCCTGGCAGGTGTACGGCGTGCCGCCGGAGATCATCGTGGGGATTATTGGCGTGGAGACCCGCTGGGGCCGCGTAATGGGTAAAACCCGCATTATCGACGCGCTGGCGACGCTGGCCTTCAACTACCCGCGCCGCGCCGATTACTTCGCCGGTGAGTTGGAAACCTTCCTGCTGATGTCGCGCACCGAAGGTGACGATCCGCTCGAGCTGCGCGGCTCCTTCGCCGGCGCGATGGGCTATGGGCAGTTCATGCCTTCTTCCTTCAAAAGCTACGCGGTTGACTTCAACGGCGATGGGCATATCAACCTGTGGGATCCGGTCGATGCCATCGGCAGCGTGGCCAATTACTTCAAGGCGCACGGCTGGTCCAAGGGCGAGCCGGTCGCCATTCAGGCCAACGGCCAGGCGCCGGGGTTGGAAAACGGCTTCAAGACCCGCTACTCGGTCGCCGCACTGGCTGAAGCCGGCCTGAGCCCGCAGGGTTCACTCGGGGATAACCAAGAGGCCAGCCTGCTGCGGCTGGACGTCGGCACCGGCTACCAGTATTGGTACGGTCTGCCGAACTTCTACGCTATCACCCGCTATAACCACAGCACCCATTACGCCATGGCGGTATGGCAACTGGGCGAAGCGGTAGGGCGCTCGGCGCGCGGCGGCTTCTGACCGCTGCTTCAAACAACGAAAAAGGCCGCTTGCGCGGCCTTTTTTACGTTCTGAGCAATCAGAAATCGTAGCGCAGACGGACCACGGTCATATCGCCGAGGTTGTCGGTGCTCGATGTCAGCACGTGCTCTACGTCAACGCGGAAACCGTAGTCAAACTGTACGGTAACCCCGAGGCCGTTGTCGATGCGCTGGTAGTTGCGGCCGCTGATGTATTCCAGGCGGTCGCCCATGAAGTACGGCATCACCGATTTCACCGCGTACTGGCCCACCGGCACGGTATAACCGGCCAGGTATTCGATACCCCACGCATCGCCGGCGAAGTAATTGTTGACGTCGGCTTTCTTGGTGGTCAGGAAGTCGTTGTAGTAACCGCCGCCGAAGGTGAGCGTCCAGTTGTCCGGTTTCCAGCTGATGGCGGTACCGAAAATGTTTTGGTCATAACTCTTGCTGCCGCTGGTGGACGGGTTGCGCATTTCGGCGCGGGTGTAGTTCCAGGCGGTACCCCAGGTCAGATCCTGTGTAATGTGGTAATCCACACCCAGTGAGCCGCCGCCTTTGCGCTTATAACGCAGGCCGTTGCCCGGCAGGTAGTCGCTGTCGCTGAACAGGTACGAGGCGTAAACGTCCGCATCGCCGAAGCGGTTCTTGTACTTCAGCATTTTGCGTGAACGGTAAGAGCCGTCGTAGTCGCCGTTGATGCCGTTGCCCGGTGCCTGGGCCAGCATGTCGTAGTCCCAGATATCGGTCTTGGCGCCAACCACGTCATAGTAAACGCTGTTTTGCTGACCGAAGGTCATCTGGCCCCAGGTGTTGCTTTTCAGGCCGGTATACAGCATACGGCGGCTGGTGTTTCTCGCGCCGTCGGCATAGTGGTGATCCCAGTCAAACAGCGCCGGAATGTTCACACCCAGCTCGTAGTAGCTGATCCAGCTGATATCGTCGAACAGGTAGTAGTCCGCTGCGAAACGGAAACGGGTGCCGCCATCGAAGCCGTTACGCTTATACGAGCCCTTGTCACCGTCGCCCGTCATGTTGTTGAACTGCGGACGGATGCTGCCGCCAACGGTAAAGTTCAGGCGGCTGAGCGGATCGCCGGCCTGTGGATCTTGCTTCAGCAGAGTGATTTCTGCCTGAGCGGCGAACGACGCGCTGCCGATCGCCAGACCCAGCGCCACCGCTTGAGTCACTACGCGCAATTTCATTGCCATGTGTTATCCCTGTTTTATGTATGACCGCCCCATCAGCGCCGCCATGCCGATGTTTTGCGCAGAACGCTGCGTTTTCACGCATTTTGACGGTTTTTTTGGTGTTTTAGCGGCGGGCGGCATTTGTAACATAAACGGTGAGATAAATAATTACTTTTCTTGCTAATTATTGGCCGGTTTTTGACCATTTCGTGCGGTGAAAAGCGCCATTATTTATGTCTCTCGATTCGGATGAATTCATCTAACGCCAAGGTTTATATTTTTCATTTGTCAGTCATCGGCGTCAGCCTGTAATTTTAGTCGTGCAAGAGATAATTAATTTCAGCCTGTCACCGCCGTATTAACGTTTGCCTTCTTCTGCGTAAACGGTCGGCAGGAATAAGCGATTGGGAGGTCGCCATGAGAAATCTGTTAATGTTGTTGGTGGGGCTGTTTTCATTACCGACGATGGCGGCGGAGTCGCACGTTTGCCATTCTCAAGCTTATGATTATGCAGAGGTTAGCAAACTCAGGTTATCTGACGATACCCTGTTTACCTGCCGCGGCGTGGGGCGCCTGACGATCCCGGAATTGGCGCGTAAAGGATGGCGGGTGATTCATTTAGCGCAGCAAACTGAATATACCGACTCCGTCGACAGCGATGGTGAGGTTATTAAACTTTATCAGGAAATCGTGGTGTATAAAGAATAATTCTACGGTGGCCTGTGATTATTTCAACGGTGGCGAGAATTCTATTATGAATGCAAGAGTCGGTATTGACGGCAGGGCCGCCGCCGCCATGGTGCTGCTTTGCGCCATCTGGGGGATGCAGCAGGTGGCGATCAAGGCCGCCGAGCAGGATGTGTCGGCGGTGCTGCAAATTGCCATTCGCTCGGGCCTCTCCGCGCTGGGGGTATACCTGTTGGCGCGTTGCCGCGGCGAGTGTTTCACCTGGGATCGCGCCACGCTGAGCGCCGGTTTGAGCGTAGGGGCATTGTTCGCGCTGGAGTTCTTTTTTGTCTCCGAAGGGCTGCGCTACACCAGCGCCTCGCATATGGCGGTGTTTTTGTACACCGCGCCGCTATTTTCCGCCCTCGGTCTGCATTTTCTCCTTCCTCAGGAGCGTCTGTCGCCGGTGCAGTGGCTGGGCATGCTCATCGCCTTTGGCGGCGTGGTGCTGGCCATATCGGGCATGGCTGACGGAAGTGGCGGAGCCGATCGGCTGAAAGGCGATTTCTATGGCCTGCTGGCGGGGATCGCCTGGGGCGGTTCTACCCTGGTGATCCGTACCACGCGTCTGGCGGAGTGCCCGGCCAAACAGACGTTGTTATTCCAGTTGACGGGCGCCTGCGTGCTGCTGTCGCTGCTGGCGATAGCGACGGGCAATTTGCACGTCGTCCTGAGCCCGGTGGCCTGGTGCAGCCTGCTGTTCCAAACGCTGATCGTGTCGTTTTTCAGCTACCTGATCTGGTTTTCACTGCTGCGCCGTTATCAGGCTTCCTCGCTGGGCATTCTCACCTTTATGACGCCGATATTCGGCATCCTGGCGGGGGTCGCCATTCTCGGCGAACCACTGCAAATTGAGTTTGTATTGGGTGCCGTGCTGATCGTGCTGGGGTTAATCGTGGTGAGTTGTTCATATCTTCTTTATTTTGACCGAAGGGTGGCACCAAAAATATAAATTATGGATGTTGATGTACAGAACTACCAAATAAGCTGCGAAAGCCAATTCATTATTCAGTTGCAAATATCCCGCTATGCTTGGGGCGTGCCGCTGATTACGCTCAGCGATAACGGTGATTTTACCGTGATAAGAAGCCGAGGCTGGTCGAGGTTGGCGAATGGGATGCAAGTGGAGGTTTATTATTTTGCCAATAATTCCCTGCTGACCTGGGATAAAAGTCGCAAATATATTTCTTATTCAAAGGCCGGCCGGCTCTACGCCTGCGCGCTGCATTTTTCTTATTCCCCCAAAGTAGAGCGCTAACCCTCTGGCCATCAGACCAGAGGGGAGATTTTCATGATCCACTGCTTAAACGCGAGGATCTTGGGCCACTGCCGTTCGGAAATGGTCGAGGTAAAATAGCAGTGCTCACAGGGCACGGTCATGTTGGTGAACGGAATGATCAGTTCGCCGCTTTTTATCCAGTCCTGCACCAGATTAAGCCGCCCCATGGCGACGCCAAGGTGCCGTGTGGCGGCCAGTACCGCGAGATCGGAACGGTCGAACTCCATGCTTTTACTGTCGGTATCCAGCCCCAACGCAAAGTGTTGTGACCAGGTTTGCCACTCATCTTCGCCGGAGTTGTAGCGATCGTGCAGCAGCGTACAGTGAGCCAGGTTTTCCGGCGCATCGTACAGGTTATGTGCAGCGGCGTACTGCGGCGTGCAAATCGGCACCATCGATTCCTGCATAAAGGCCTCGTCCAGATGCCGCCCCGAGGGCAGTTTGCCGAAGTACATCGCCAGGTCCACGCCGCGGTTGGCCAGGTTGATGATTTCCTGCCCGGTCAAAATGTTGAGGTGAATGGTGGGGTGCTGGGCGATAAAGTCGCCGATGCGCGGCAGCAGCAGACATTGCACCAGAGACGGGTGTGAGTAGAGGGTCAATGTTCCCGTCAACTCGCGATTTTTAATGTCCAGAATTTCCTGATTCAAGGTGTTGAAGGAACTGTCCAGCGCCCATTGCATGCGCTCGCCCTCCGGCGTCAGGGTAATTCTGCGATGAAAGCGCTGAAACAGCAGAAAGCCCAATTCCTTTTCGAGCAAATTAATGCGGTGGCTTACGGCGCTGGGGGTGATCGACAATTCTTGCGCCGCCAGCGCAAAAGATAAATGGCGGGCGACGCATTCAAAAGTATGCAGCCGGGAAAATTGATAGCTGGTCAGCGGGGTCGCCCGCTGTGAATGTTTTTTACTGGGGAACATGCTATTTCTCCGTGCGCACAATCTGGCAATATTAACATTTAATGGCGCGGAGGATAAACCCAGCCTGATTGATCTATTCGGTTTTTATGCCGAGGGATTTCGATATGTTGAAGAGAATTGCATAACAACCGGAAATAACAGGCGGTGGGGGCGATGATAATCAGCAATAGGACGAATATAATAAAAAGAGGTGCCGTTAAGCAGCGAGTAAAGGCGGTGTACCGCAGCCTGAACGATAAAAGCTCATATTCCCTGCGGGATATAACGGTTTCGCCATAATCATCCGTCGCATGGCGACGTTGAGTACGCGTTAAGCCCGGATGCCAACGAGATGGAGGTAGCAATCGATAACGCTGAGCCCCGCCTGGCCAGAGAACCGTGCCCAGTGGTTACCCACCGGGCACAACATTCAGGGAAAAGCAGGTTGATCGTCGGCGCTAATCAACGGCGACGCAGCAGCAGGCCGGCCAACAAACCTGCGCCGGCAACGAGTGCCAACGCGGCGAGGGGGTTTTTCTTCATCATACTGCCGGCGCAGCTCAGGGCATCGCCGTATTTTTCTTGCAGCGCGCCCACTGCCTGGCGCGTGACGCCTTCGGCCTGCCAACGTTCGTTACCGCTGACGTCGCCTGCGATTTCCTGCGCTTTGCCCGCCACTTTGTCCATCATGCCATTGGCTTTTTCGCTGTTCATTATGATGTGCTCCTAAGGTTCGATCCGTTTGGCGTTCGCACAGAGCGAAAGCCTGCATTTGCACCGCCATGTTATGCACTTCACTCTGCGCTCATAAGGGGCGTTTGCATCGGTGCGGGTAGTGCATTTGCAGGCTACTTGCCGTTCCTGGAGGCCGCTCCGCCGGTAAACAGCCCGCGCTCTCTGGCCCAGACGATGGCTTCGCTGCGGCTGTGCACGCCGAGTTTGGAATAGACCGTCGCGACATGATTGCGGATGGTGTTGAGCGCCAGATTGAGACGCGCCGCGATTTTCTTGTCCGGCAGCCCCTCGCAAATCAATTCCAGCACATCGCGCTCGCGCGGCGTGAGGTCGCTGGTGGTGAATCCAGCCTGGTCGGGCCGGTTGATGCTTTTTACGTTGGCCAGTTTTTCGATCAAAGTTTGGCTGAACCACGAGGCATCCTGCATCACTTCTTCGATGGCATTCACCAGCTCCAGCTCCGATCGTTTACGCTCAGTAATGTCCATGAGCACCAACAGGTAGCAGGGCGCATTATGGATACTGACGGCATCCGCCGAGGCCACGCAGTCGATTAGCTCGCTCCCTTTCTTTCGCACCTCGATATCCAACCCTTCGACGTTGCCGCTTTTTTCCAGTGCGGCAAACAAACGGCGGTTCGCCTCGGGATCGTCAATAAACTGGATCTCATCGACCGTTTTGCCGATCAACGCTTCGGCGTCGTACTCGGTGGTGCGGGTGAACGCTTCGTTGACGTCCAGCACGCGCCTCTCGTCTGCGGTACACACCAACGTCGGCACCGGGCTCAGGCGAAATGCCTTGGCGAACCGCTCTTCACTTTCTCGCAGCGCCGATTCCGCCAGGCGCCGGGGTTCGAGATCGGTAAACGTGAACAGCATGCAGTCGTCTTCATTGATATCCAGCGGTTGACCGGCAACCACCACCAGCTTGCTTCCTCCGCCGGGCAGTTTCAGCTCGGCCTCCATCTGCGGAATGGTGGCGCCTTCCCCCAGGCGCTGAACCGCCAGCTCTTTGTGCTCTGCCTGTTCCAAGACGTCGAGTTCATAAACCGAACGCCCCATGACCTGTTCACGCTGGTAACCGGTCATATCGAGGAACCCCTGGTTGACCTTGACGTAACGCAGGTCGCTTAGCCGACAAATGACCGCCGGCGCCGGATTGGCGTTGAAGGTTTTTTCAAAGCGCTGTTCGGCGCTGGCCCACTCCGTTGCGTCGCTCAGGATCAGCGCCAGCAGCTCCGGCTGCCCCTGCGCATCGGTGATGATCAGGCTCCGCAGGCGGTGCACCCAGAAGCTCTCCGGATCGTCGACCTGCCGAACCTCCACCACCACATCGGTGAAGGTTTCGCCATCGGCAACCCGGCTCAGCGGGTACTGTTCCAGCGCCAGCGGGTGGTTGTTGCGATAACGCAGTGCAAAACGCGCCGCGTACTCGCCGGCATCAGCCCCCAGGGCTTTCTGGTGGCTCACGCCGTGCATGGCCAACGCGGCTTCGTTAGCCCAGAGAAGCGTTTGATCGGTATCCGTCAGGATCACGCCGTCGGACAAGCCGGAGATGATTTGCTGCAGGTGGCCGCGGTGGGTTTCGCTGGCCAGAACGGATGGGTTCATGTGCTCTCCGCTAGACAGAAGGGGAGCGGCCTCTGATCGGGGCCGCGGGTTACGCTACTCGCTGAGCAGCTTAGTGCATAAGGTGCGTATTCGCAGGGTGTGAATGCACTAGGCATTCTGGCGCAAATGAACTGGGACGGCCGACGCCGCCGCGCGGCAGACTGAATTTGTCTGCGCGGTTATCCACCGTGCGTGCAATCACTTGTCCAGAAAATATAAGGAACAACGATGACCACTGTCTATGAATCAAATCGCTTTGCGTTTCAGGTGTCATGGGGCTCGATATTGGCCGGGAGTGCCGTGGCGCTGGTGACTTATCTTATCTTCAGCGTGCTGGGTACGGCTATCGGTGCCCAGGCCGTGGATATGATGCAAAAGGGCAATCCGCTGAGCGGTTTTGGCACCGGCACCGGGATCTGGCTGCTGGTTTCCACGCTGGCATCGCTGGCCGCCGGCGCGTTCGTCGCCGGACGCACTGCGCCGAACCGCGGCGGTTTGCATGGCCTGCTGAGCTGGGCGATCACCACCTTGCTGACCACCTGGCTGATGGTTTCATTAGCAAGCGGCGTGGTGGGGCTGGCGGGCAGCGCGGTGGGTAAAGGGCTCTCGCTGGCGGGCAGCGGCCTGGCGGCGGCAGCGCCAAACGTGGGTGAAGGCCTCAAGCAACAGCTGGATAAAAAGGGTATCAGCCTGGACTGGGGAAGCCTGGAGAATCAGTTGAACGCCACGCTCAAGCAGACCGGCAAGCCGGAATTGGATCCGGCTCGGTTGGAACAGAAGGCCGATAGGGCGACCGCCGACGGCAAGCAATCAGCCATGGACGCGGCTGCCGATCCGGCGCAGGCCGCTACCGAGCTTAAGCAGTGGTTCGAACGCGTCAAGCAGTCCGGTGAGCCGACGTTGAGTGCGGCCGACAAGGATGCGTTGGTGAATATCGTTGCGGCACGCACCGGCAAGAGCCGTGATGAAGCGAGCCAAATCGTCGATAACTACGCCCAGGCTTATCAGCAGGCGGTGCAGAAGGTGGAAAAACTCAAGGCCGAAGCCGAGCAGAAAGCGCGTGAAGCGGCTGATGAAGCGGCAAAACAACTGTCTCGCGCCGCATGGGGCTCACTGCTGATACTGCTGTTGGGCGCTGCGCTGAGCGCCGGCGTGGGGCGGATTGCCGAATCAACCCGCCGTATCGTCGCGGTAAGTTGAGATGAGGAAAAACCTGTCGTGCATCTCGCTGAACTATCGAAAAGTGGCGGGAGCGTCCGCGCCCGTGCTCGTCATCGATTTTTGCAACGAGAACAACGAGCGCTACACCTTGCGCTACAACCTGCCGCCGGATACCCCGGAACGCACCGAGCGGCGGGTATCTTTGCTGCTGAATCTGCTACGCAAGCACCGATCGGCAGAGATCGACAACCTGGCTGATTAATCAGTCCGTTAATGAAAAGCCCGGCCTGGCGAGCCGGGCTTTTTGCCGTGCTGTGGCAACAAAGCACGGGTATGCAGACACGGCACTGTTACGAGGGAAGAGCGAGGCATAAATGGCGCCCCAATTGGCGTGGAAGGTAACGTAGGGCATCGAACAAGGTTTGTTGAAACATCGATTCTGCTTTGTTGGGAAAAGATAAAAAAGAAA
Source organism: Serratia sp. NGAS9 (assembly GCF_009905295.1). Classification (NCBI taxonomy): domain Bacteria; kingdom Pseudomonadati; phylum Pseudomonadota; class Gammaproteobacteria; order Enterobacterales; family Yersiniaceae; genus Serratia; species Serratia sp. NGAS9. Next base: position 3,684,259 of record NZ_CP047605.1, on the reverse strand, counting down.
CGCGCTATGAAGCTCTGCGATTATCTGGCCCGAGGTTAAGGCCTTGCGTTTATCCACCGCATCCTTCCTCGACATTGTTCCTATTTCTTCATATTAGGTTCAATAATTTTATCAACCGACCAAACAATAAATCACGATTTAATTTGTGATGATGAAATTCCTATTCGTCCATGCCACTGGAGTGTAAAAAAACACGTTAAGATAAAACAATTGGCAAAAAGTGTGATTCTCCCTGGTGATGTAAATGCATCTTTGACGGGAGCACTTTATGTGGGTTGTTTTTGTTTTGCCGTTTTTTGCGGGTGGATTTATATAACATGATCATTTTCAGTTATTTAAGTAATGACTTTTCCTATGCCGTAAAAATGGCGCCCCCAAGGTGATTTTTTTTAGGATTAATCTTAATGACTTGGTTTGGTTGGTTAACGATTTTAATGAAAAGGACACAATTTTTATAAAAGCAAGGAGCGCGCATGGACTATCGGAAAGATATTCTTTTACAGGTGTTAGAGTATATGGAGAAGAATATTATAGAGGGCCTTTCCGTTGAGAAAGTGTCTATTATCTCAGGGTACTCTAAATGGCATTTGCAACGGCTGTTTAAACATTATTTTGGTATGACGCTCGGAACTTATATCAGGCACAGAAAGCTGAGCCGATCCGCAATTTTGCTTAAACAACATCAAGGGAACATACTGGATGTCGCCTTGGCATCGGGCTTTGCCTCTCAGCAATGTTACACGCGGGCATTCAAACGTTTCTTTGGCGAAACGCCCAACAGCTTTAGAAACAGCCGGGGATGGGATTTCTCCATCCAGATCCCACCGTATGGCAATGACAAGAAACCCTATTTTTATCACACGGTCATGCCGGATGATATTGAGTTGTTAAAACAGTACAAAGCATTGATTTTCCATTCCATAAGGAAATACAGAGATGCTAGTGACATTACGCAGACTAATGAAAAATGGTTAAGCAAGAATGGAAAAACTTATGGTGTGGAAAAAAGAAGAGCGGGTAAATGGCATTCAAATGGTAAGGAACAAGAGGTTTTTCACTCTATTTTTAACTTCTACATACCCAGAGGGAAATATATTGTTATTCCCTTTATGGGGGCGTTGCCTGAGTACATTGATTTTTTTGAAAGCATCTATGACGCTTACCTGCCGGCCATTAATGTCAAGATGAGGGAAAGCTTTTTTATCGAGCTATATAGAAACGAGCATTTAAACAGCGAAGTTGTTAATGTCGATATACTGATTCCTGTGGTGTAGCGTTGAGAAAAGGAGACATCATGAGTGTAGAGAAATCCCCCGGTTCAATGAATAAACACCATTACGCTTTCGGTATGCTACCTTTAACGTTGTCTGTGTCTGGCTGGGTGAACGTTACCGGTTTAGGCTGGCAGGTCATTCAATTAATGCTGGCATTAACTCTCTTCATGTTTTCAGGAAATGCGATGGCCAATAATCGGGAGCATCAACAAATAGCGTTAGTCGGTACCTGGACCCATATTCCGGATGCGCCCACGGTGCAGAAACCGGCGTTCCCCAGTGAAGGGCTCTATCGTCTGAGGGTAAATGTCGACGGCACGTTAACGCTGCTCAATGTCATCAAGATGAAAAGCCCGTCATGGATCGCAAAATCTCGCGATGGTCGTTTCGCCTATGTCACCAATGAAGAGGATGCGGGAACGGTGACCGCCTTGGCAATAGACGACGCAGGCAGCGTGCGGGTGCTGAATACGGTGAGCAGTGCGGGCCAGCAGCCGACGCATGCCACACTCAGCCCGGACGGTAAGTTTCTGTTTGTCGCCAACTACTCCGTCGCCAAAGGCGGCGCGGGGGTGACGGTATTGCCGATTCGCAGCGACGGCACACTGGGTGAACGCGTGCAGCATTACCCGTTTATACCCGGCTCCGGCATCGTGCAGGGGCGCCAGGAAGGCGGGCATGCGCACTCCACCACCTTCAGCCGTGATGGCCAATACCTGTACGCGGCGGATCTCGGCGGCGATAAGTTGCACGCCTATCGCTATCGCCCGGATAACGCGCAGCCGCTGCAGGCGGATGCTTCGCGCGATGTCGGCTTTGCGCCCGGCGCCGGTCCACGGCACATGGTGTTCTCGCCAGAAGGCGAATATGCGTATGTCATCACTGAAATGGCGGGCGAGATCGAGGCGTTTGCCGTCAGCGATCATCGATTGACGCGGCAAGGGAAAGTGAAACTGAACGGCGGCCTCGATTCGGCGGAGGCGAAAAGCGGCGGGGCTATTATCCTGAGCCCGAGCGGCAGATATCTTATTGCCACCCATCGCGGTACCGATAACCACCTGCTGGTATTTAAAATAGGCAGGGACGGTCTGCCAGGCGTGCCGACGCGCTATGAGGCCGGCGGCATTGAACCGCGGGCGCTCGCTTTTGATGCCGACGGCAACCGCCTCTATGTCACGAATGTGTTCACCAATAGCGTTACGCTGTTCGATTTCGATGATGAGACGGGCGAGTTGCAGGCCAGAGGTGAGGCGGCGACGATCTCAACGCCGACGGATATCAAGTTTTTCAACTAATGCCCATCATAACGCTTGGAGGAATCCGGGACTGAACAAGGGAAAAGGGGGATTGCGGGTGCAGATGATGGGGAATGGCTTGATGAGAAAGAATGGTGTCCCCGACTGGAATCGAACCAGTAACTAGCCCTTAGGAGGGGCTTGTTATATCCGTTTAACTACGGGGACGCTGCGGACCGGCAACCGAAGCTGCCGGGGCATTATACCTTTTTTTACCCGCAGAATAAGCGCTTAGCGGCGCGTTTGCTCAATACCTCGCCAGTTCGCGCCGAAATTTCCTCGGCTAACCGACGGCGATCACGGTTTTTCCCCGCCGTGGCGCCGTTTTTCCTCTTGCAGGCGCGCCGCCTTATTTTTGGCGCTCAAATCGTTGCGGATTTGCGCGTGGCTGATCAGCGCAAAGATAAAGGTGCCGCCGATGATGTTGCCCGCCAGCGTCGGCAGGGCGAACGGATAAACGAATGCTTGCCAGCCAATCGCGCCGTTGAACACCAGATACAGGATCTCCACCGAGCCGACCACGATATGCGTCAAATCGCAAATCGCCACCAGGTAGGTCATCAACACGATCACCCAAATTTTCGCCGCGCCGGCGGCCGGGAACATCCATACCATGGTGGCGATGATCCAGCCGGCCAGGATGCCGTTGGCGAACATTTCTCCCGGCGTATGGCGCATCACCTCTTCGCCCAGGCTAATGAAGGCGCGGCGCGTTTCGGCGTCGAACAGCGGCATATGGGTAAACGCCAGCGCCGCCAGCGCGGTGCCGATCAGATTGCCGAGCAGCACCACGCCCCACAGGCGCAGCAGGATAAGCAGGTTGCGCGGCGTGGGTTTATGCATAATGGGCAGCACCGCCGTGACGGTGTTTTCGGTAAACAGCTGCTGGCGCGCCATGATGACAATGATAAAACCGAAGGTGTAGCCGAGGTTCTCAATGAAAAAGCGGCTGGGATCGTCCGGCAAGCGGGCGTGGAAAATGCCTTTCGCCGCCAGCGAGGCGCCCATCGACAGCCCGGCGGCAATCGCCGACCACAGCAGCGCCAGCCCGTCGCGCTCCAGCTCTTTTTCGCCTTCCATTCGGATCTGTTCATGCACCGCCGCCGCGCGTGACGGCAGATTCTCTTCCCTGACTTCGATTTCGCGTTTGCCCTGTTCCTGCTCTTCGCTCTCTACCTGCATTGTCTCATCCGGCTCGTGCTGCTGGCGTTGCTGGTCGTTCATGCTGTCGCTCCTGCTCAATAAGGGTGAGGTCACGTCATTAAGCGTAGTTGCCCGGCCAAAATGCGGCGAAATACAGAAAAAGGTAACAAGAGTTAAAATCCGCCGATTTTTTCCACGCATTCTTGATCCTGCTCGCCATATTGGCCCCTCGGCGCGCCCGCCGCAGGCTGCGTGTGGGGAAAGGCTTATGCTATGATTCGCTATCCCAAAGAAAAATATGAGTTCCCTGATGCTGGAAGCCAAAAGTCTGAGTTGCGTGCGCGATGAGCGCATCCTGTTTAGCGAGCTAAGCTTTTCGGTTCAGCCGGGCGATATCATTCAGGTAGAAGGGCCGAACGGCGCGGGCAAGACCAGTTTGCTGCGCATCCTCGCCGGTCTGGCGCGGCCGGACGGCGGTGAGGTGTGCTGGCGCGGGCGCAACACGCTGCGCGATCGCGCGGCGTATCAGCAAGATTTGCTGTTTATCGGCCATCAACCGGGCATCAAAGCCGTATTGACACCCTTCGAAAATCTGCAGTTTTATCAGGCGGTGCGCGGCGCGGCCGAGCATCAGGCCATCTGGCGCGCGCTGGAGCAGGTCGGGTTGGTGGGGTACGAGGATCTGCCGGTGGCGCAGCTTTCGGCCGGGCAGCAGCGGCGGGTGGCGCTGGCGCGATTGTGGCTCAGCGCGGCGCCGCTGTGGATCCTCGATGAACCCTTGACGGCGATCGATAAACAGGGCGTAGCCGAGTTGATTAGCCTTTTTGAACAACATGCGCAGCGTGGCGGCATGGTATTGTTGACCACGCATCAGGATTTGGCCGGCGTCAGCCAAACGGTGGGCAAAATTCGTTTGGCGGAACACGACGCGGGGAGTTTGTGATGTTTTTGACTCTGGTGCGTCGCGAATTGAAGATCGCCTGCCGTAAAGGGTCGGAGATCGTCAACCCGCTGTGGTTTTTCCTGATTGTGATCACGCTGTTCCCGCTGGGGATTGGCCCTGAACCGCAGCTGCTGGCGCGGATTGCGCCGGGCATCGTGTGGGTGGCGGCGCTGCTGGCCTCGCTGCTGTCGCTGGAGCGGCTGTTTCGCGACGACTTTCTCGACGGTTCGCTGGAGCAGCTGTTGCTGCTGCCGACGCCGCTGCCGATGACGGTGCTGGGCAAAGTGTGTGCTCACTGGGTCGTGACGGGATTGCCGCTGCTGATCCTGTCGCCGCTGGTGGCGCTGCTGTTGTCGCTCGATATGCAAACCTGGCTGGCGGTGGCGGGTACGCTGCTGCTCGGCACGCCGACGCTGAGCCTGATCGGCGCTATCGGTGTGGGGTTGACCGTCGGCTTGCGCAAAGGGGGCGTGCTGCTCAGCCTGCTGGTGCTGCCGCTGTATATCCCGGTGCTGATCTTCGCCACCGGCGCGATCGACGCCGCCTCGATGGGCATGCCGATCGACGGTTACCTGGCGATACTCGGTGCGATGCTGGCGGGCAGCGTGACATTGGCACCGTTTGCCACCGCAGCGGCGCTGCGAGTGAGCGTGCACTAGCTAACGTATTGAATGAACAGACGGGGCAAGGCCGACAAGAGCGTACCCTGCAGAAGATTTTCGCCGTTTCGATCGCTCGGGGCGGCCGACGCATAAAAATTACCGTGAGCACTGACGACAATGTGGAAATGGTTACATCAACTGGCGCGGCCTGAACGGCTGTATCACGTCTGCGGCCGCTTTATCCCCTGGCTGGGGCTGGCGGCGGCGGCCTGCCTGCTGCTTGGCTGGGCATGGGGCTTTGGTTTCGCGCCGAAGGATTATCAGCAGGGCGACAGCTTCCGCATCATTTATATTCACGTGCCGGCGGCCATGTGGTCGATGGGCATCTATGCCTCGATGGCGGTGGCGGCGTTTATCGGCCTGGTGTGGCAGATGAAAATGTCCGATACCGTGGTGGCGGCGATGGCGCCGATCGGCGCGGTGTTCACCTTTATCGCGCTGGTGACCGGCTCCGCCTGGGGCAAGCCGATGTGGGGCACCTGGTGGGTGTGGGACGCGCGGCTGACCTCCGAGCTGGTGCTGCTGTTCCTTTATATGGGCGTCATCGCGCTGTATAACGCTTTCGAAGACCGCCGCCTGGCGGGCCGGGCCGCCGGCATTCTGGTGCTGGTGGGCGTGGTGAACATTCCGATCATCCATTTCTCCGTCGAATGGTGGAATACGCTGCATCAGGGCTCGACCAACATGCAGCAATCCATCGCGCCAAGTATGCGCACCCCGCTGCGCTGGGCGATCCTCGGCTACCTGCTGTTGTTCGTTACGTTGACGCTGATGCGTCTGCGCAATTTGATTCTGTTCCAGGAGCGCCAGCGCCCGTGGGTTGCCGGGCTGGTGAATAAGGAGCGTCAGTCATGAATGCCGCATTCGATTCCTGGCCGGCGTTTTTCGCCATGGGCGGTTATGCCTTCTATGTCTGGCTGGCGGTCGCCGTCACGCTGATTTCGCTGTTGGGGCTGGTGGCACACACCGTCTGGCAGCGGCGGCAGTTGCTCGCCGAGATCGGCCGCCGTCAGGCGCGCGAGCGGCGCATTCGCCATGCGCAACAATCAAAACAAAAATCCGCCGCACCGCGGGAGAAATCATTGTGAATCCACGTCGTAAAAGCCGCCTTTATCTGGCGATCGTTGTGCTGATCGGCATTGCGCTGACCGCAACCCTGATGCTGTACGCGCTGCGCTCCAACATCGATCTGTTCTATACCCCGGGTGAAATCCTGCAGGGCAAGGGCGAAAATCATGAGAAGCCCGAGGTCGGCCAGCGGCTGCGTATCGGCGGCATGGTGATGCCCGGCTCGGTGAAACGCGATCCCAATACGCTGCAGGTCAGCTTCAAGATTTACGACGCGCGCGGCGCGATCGGCGTGACCTACACTGGCATTCTGCCGGACCTGTTCCGCGAAGGGCAGGGCGTGGTGGCGCAGGGCGTGCTGGGCGAGGGCAACGTGGTCAATGCGCGCGAAGTGCTGGCCAAGCACGACGAGAAATACACGCCGCCAGAAGTGGCCGACGCGATGAAAGAGAATCACAAAGGGCCGGCGGAAGCGTATAACGCGCCGCAGGCGGAGGGTGCCAAGTCATGATGCCGGAACTGGGCAGTTTTCTGCTGTGCCTGGCGCTGGCGATCGCGCTGTTGCTGAGCATCTACCCGCAGTGGGGCGCGGCGCGGCAGGACAGCCGCATGATGGCGGTGGCCCGGCCGCTGACCTATGGCATGTTCGCGGCGATTGCGCTGGCGTTCCTGTGCCTGGTGCATGCCTTCGTGGTCAACGACTTTACCGTCGCCTACGTGGCCACCAACTCCAATACCCAACTGCCGGTGTATTACCGCATCGCCGCCACCTGGGGGGCGCACGAAGGTTCGCTGCTGCTGTGGGTGCTGCTGCTGAGTTGCTGGTCGCTGGCGGTGGCGTTGTGCAGCCGGGCGATGCCGCAGGACGCGGTGGCGCGGGTGCTGTCGGTGATGGGCATGATCACCGCCGGTTTCCTGCTGTTCATCATCATGACCTCCAACCCGTTCACCCGCACGCTGCCGAACTTCCCGATCGACGGCAGCGATCTCAACCCGCTGCTGCAGGATATCGGCCTGATTTTCCACCCGCCGCTGCTGTACATGGGCTATGTCGGCTTCTCGGTCGCCTTCGCGTTCGCCATCGCCTCGTTGATGGCCGGCCGGCTCGACACCGCCTGGGCGCGCTGGTCACGCCCGTGGACTACCGCCGCCTGGGTGTTCCTCACGCTGGGCATCGTGCTCGGATCGGCCTGGGCCTACTATGAGTTGGGCTGGGGCGGTTGGTGGTTCTGGGATCCGGTGGAGAACGCCTCCTTTATGCCGTGGCTGGCCGGCACCGCGCTGATGCATTCGCTGGCGGTGACCGAGAAACGCGGCACGTTCAAAGCCTGGACGGTGCTGCTGGCGATCACCGCCTTCTCGCTGTGCCTGCTGGGCACCTTCCTGGTGCGCTCCGGCGTGCTGGTCTCGGTGCACTCCTTCGCCTCCGACCCGGCGCGCGGCATGTTTATTCTCGCCTATCTGGTGATCGTCATCGGCGGTTCGCTGCTGCTGTACGCGGTCAAGGGCGGCCAGGTGCGTAGCCGTGTACAGCACGAGACCTTCTCGCGCGAGACCTTCCTGCTGGGCAATAACGTGCTGCTGATCGCCGCCATGCTGGTGGTGCTGTTGGGCACGCTGCTGCCGCTGGTGCACAAACAGTTGGGGCTGGGCAGCATTTCGATCGGCGAGCCGTTCTTCAATACCATGTTCACCTGGCTGATGGCGCCGCTGGCGCTGCTGTTGGGCATTGGGCCGCTGGTGCGCTGGCGCCGCGATGAGCCGCGCAAGCTGTGGCGGCGCCTCGGCGTAGCGCTGCTGGCGACGCTGGTGCTGTCGATTCTGCTGCCGTGGTTGCTGCAGGACAGCATCGCCGGCATGACGGTGGTGGGCCTGATCATGGCACTGTGGGTGATCATCCTGACGCTGATGGAGCTGCATGAGCGCGCCACCCATCGTCACGGTTTCTGGCGCGGCCTGCGACAGCTGTCCCGCAGCCACTGGGGCATGGTGCTCGGCCACCTCGGCGTGGCGGTGACGGTGATCGGCATCGCCTTCAGCCAGAACTACAGCGTGGAGCGTGACGTGCGGATGAAGGCCGGCGACAGCGTGGATATCCACAATTATCATTTCGTGTTCCGCGACGTGCACGACATCCGCGGCCCGAACTACAGCGGCGGCGTCGGTATCATCGACGTGACGCGCAACGGCAAGCCGGAGGCGACGCTGCATGCGGAGAAACGCTACTACAGCGTGGCGCGCAGCATGATGACCGAGGCGGCGATCGACGGCGGGTTCAGCCGCGATCTGTACGCGGCGCTGGGCGAGGAGCTGGAAGACGGCTCCTGGGCGGTGCGCCTGTATTACAAACCCTTCGTGCGCTGGATCTGGTTCGGCGGCGTCTTTATGGCGATCGGCGGCCTGCTGTGCATTCTCGACCCGCGTTATCGCATGAGCAAAAAGCTCAAGCGCGAAGGCAAGCTGGAGGCGCAATCATGAAGCGTAAGCTGCTGTTTATCCCGTTGGTGCTCTTCCTGCTGCTGGTGGCGGCCCTGATGGTGCAACTGACGCGCAACGCCGGCGGCGAAGATCCGACCATGCTGGAGTCGGCGCTGATCGGCAAACCGGTGCCGACCTTCAGGCTGGAATCGCTGGATCAGCCCGGCAAAACCTACGATCAGGCGGTGCTGCGCGACGGCAAGCCGATATTGCTCAACGTCTGGGCCACCTGGTGCCCGACCTGCCGCGCGGAGCACCAGTATCTCAATACGCTGGCGGCGCGCGGCGTGCGGGTGGTCGGCCTGAACTATAAAGACGATCGTGCCAAGGCGGTGACCTGGCTGAATTCCCTCGGCAATCCCTATGCGCTCAGCCTGTACGACGGCGACGGCATGCTGGGGTTGGATCTCGGGGTGTACGGCGCGCCTGAGACCTTCCTTATCGACGGCCAGGGGATCATTCGCTATCGCCACGCCGGCGACATGAACGAGCGCGTCTGGCAGCAGGAAGTGCTGCCGCTGTATAAAAAGTACGGGGGCGAGGCATGAGGTTGATTGTTCTGCTGTGCGCCGCGCTGCTGAGCTGGAGCACCGCCGCGGCGATCGATACCTATCGCTTCAACTCCGTCGAGCAGGAGCAGCAGTATCGCGAGTTGACCGAACAGCTGCGCTGCCCGAAATGCCAAAACAACAGCATTGCCGATTCCAACGCTATCATCGCCGCCGACATGCGCACCAAGGTGTACGAGCTGATGATGCAGGGGCAAAACAAGCAGCAGATCATCGACTACATGGTGGCGCGTTATGGCAACTTCGTCACCTACGAACCGCCGGTAACGCCGGCGACGCTGATCTTGTGGATCGGCCCGCTGCTGTTCGTATTGATCGGCGGGGCGGTGGTGATCCTGCGCACCCGTCGCAAGCCCGACGCGGTGGTGGACGATGCATTCTCCGAACGGGAACGGCAGCGCCTGGCGGCGCTGTTGCAAGAGACTGACAGGAAGAAACCCTAATGGCTTTTTGGCTGATTATTTGCGTGTTGTTGGCCGGCGCCGCCGCGTTGCTGGTGGTGCCGGCGATGCGCCACGGCAAGCAGAGCGCCGCCACGCGCGATGCGTTGAACAAAGCGTTTTATCAGGATCGCCTCAGCGAGCTGGAGCAGGATGAGCAGCAGGGCGTGGTGGCCGAGCGTCCGGAACTGGTCAAAGAGCTGCAACAGAACCTGTTGAACGACATCCCGGCCGAGCAGATAGCGCAGGCGAAGCCGATCAACCGCTGGGCGCTGGTGCCGGGCGTGCTGTTATTGCTGGCGGTGACCGTTGGCTTTTATCTGAAAACCGGCGGGTTGGCGCAGGTGCTGGACTGGCGTCTGGTGCAGGCGCAAATGCCGGAATTGCGCGAGCGCGTCGCCAACGAGCGCGCCAAACCGCTGAGCATGGAAGAGATTGCCCGTCTCGGACTGGGGCTGCGCACCGCGCTGCAGCAGGACGATCGCAATATCAACGACTGGATGATGCTGGGGCGCGTCGGCATGGCGTTGAACAATGCCACTACCGCTACGCAGGCCTTTGCTCATGCTTATCAATTGGATCCGAATAGTCTGGAAGTGCGGCTCGGCTATGCCGAGGTCTTGACGCGATCCAACGATCCGGAGGATAACAAGCAGGCGACGCAGCTGTTGCGGCGCATGATCGCGGAAAACCACAGCGATCCGCGGGTGCTCAGCCTGCTGGCGTTCAATGCCTTCGAACAGGGCGATTTCAAGCAGGCGATCGGCGCCTGGCAAGTGATGCTGCAGCTGCTGCCGGCCAACGATCCGCGCGCGGAAGTGATAAAGCGCAGTATTGCACAAGCAAAAGCCCAGGCCGGCGGAGAAACTGTTAAACTGAATGTGACCGTTGCGCTGTCACCGCAGGCGGCGAAAGCCATGCCGCCGCAGGGGACGCTGGTTATCTCGGTGACCGACGGCGTCAGCCCGGTGCCGGTCGCAGTAAAACAATTGCCGTTGAGCCGTTTTCCGCTGTCTTTCTCACTGGATGACAGCAACGCCATGATGCCCGAGCGTCTGCTCTCGGCGCAGCATCAGGTGCAGGTGCGTGTGCGCCTCTCACAGGACGGATTGGCCACGCCGCAACCGGGGGACTGGTTCGGCGAAAGCTCGCTGCAGACATTCAGCGGTAAAGAGCAGGTTAGCGTTCAGATAAACAAGCAGGTCCCTGAAAAATAAGACCGAACGTGTTTTTATGGAGAAAAATATGAACTTTCGCCTGACTGGGGTGGCATTCGCAGCGGCATTACTGGTGGGCTGTGCCAGCGCGCCAGACAATGAGCCGCAAGGGCGTTCTGATCCTCTGGAAGGATTTAACCGGACGATGTTCGACTTCAACTACAACGTCCTGGATCCTTATATCTTGCGTCCGGTCGCGGTGGCCTGGCGTGACTACGTGCCGATGCCGGCGCGTAACGGCATCAGCAACTTCACCTCCAACCTGGAAGAGCCGGCCAGCATGGTCAACGCCTTCCTGAAGGGCGATCCTTACCGCGGGATGATCCACTTCAACCGTTTCTTCCTGAACACCCTACTCGGGATGGGCGGCCTGATCGACGTGGCCGGCATGGCCAACCCGAAACTGGCGCGCGAAGAGCCGAATCGCTTCGGCAGCACGTTGGGGCATTACGATGTGGGTTACGGCCCGTACGTGATGTTGCCGGGCTACGGCAGCTTTACCCTGCGTGACGAAGGTGGCGACTTTGCGGATACGCTGTATCCGATGCTGAGCTACCTGACCTTCTGGATGTCGGCGGGCAAATGGGTGGTCGAGGGTATCGAAACCCGCGCTCAACTGCTGGATTCCGACGGTCTGCTGCGCAATTCCTCCGATCCTTACATCATGGTGCGCGAAGCTTACTTCCAGCGCCACGATTTCATCGCCAACGGCGGTTCGCTCAAGCCGGAAGAGAACCCGAACGCCAAGGCGATTCAGGGCGAACTGGACGAGATCGACTCGCAGTAATCCCGGGCATTATGCCAATGAAAACCCGCCGTCAGGCGGGTTTTTTTATGCCCGCGCGAGCGACAGGCAAAGAAAAAGCGCCCCAGGGGGCGCTTTGGCATCCATCTCAAGTGAGATTAGAAGCGGTAGTTGAAGTTGGCGCCGTACAGCCAGGCTTTACCCACCGAATTGAAGGTGTAAGGGCCTTCGTTGATGGTGACTTTCTGGCCGTGCATGTAGGACACGCCGACGTCGACCGAGGCGTCTTTGTTGAACGCATAGGTAGTACCGGCACTCAGCCAGAAACGGTCCTGATCGGGAATGGAGATCGAACGGTTTTGGGCGGGCACCGGGCTGTCATCGAAGGCGATACCGGTCCGGAAGGTCCAGTTGTCGTCGTAGAAGTAGGTGGTGCCCAGCGCGATACGGTAAGCGTCTTTGAAGCCTTCATGCTTCTCGAACAGCGTCTGACCGTTGTTGCCGGTGGCTCTCAGCTCCTGGAACTGGCTCCAGCTGGTATAGGCCAGGCTGTAGTGAATGGCCCACTGCGGCGCCACTTTGTTGTAGCCGGACAGCTCCCACATTTCCGGCAGATTCAGATCCAGAGAACCCGGGATGGTGCTGCCGCTGGTACCCCAAGGCAAGCCTAAGCCCAGAGATTGAGTCAGAGGGTTGAATTGTGCTGGCAGGCTGCTCTTGTAATCGCCATCGAACTTGATTTTGACTTCAGAGCGATAGGTGAAGCCGTAACGGTTGTTTTCATCCACTTCGTACAGGATGCCGGCGTTCCAGCCGTAACCCCATTTATCGCCTTTCAGGTGAGAAATCTGGGTATCGCCAGGGATTTGAGCGATCATTCCGGCTTGCTGAGGCGTTAATCTACCGGTTTGCAGGCCTTGACCTGCAAGCAGTTTCGGCAATTCACCGGCGTAGCGTTCCAGTTTGGCTTTGGCGTACACCGCGTCGAAGCCCAGGCCGAAGCTGAAGTGTTGATTCAGACGGTAGGCGCCGCTCAGGTTGAGGTTAACGGTAGTCAAATCGGTCTTACCGCCGTAGGCGCCAGCGGTATAACCGTCGTTGAATTCGGTCGCCAAACCGAAGTTGCTGGTGACCGAGCCGCCTACGGCGAACTGATCGTTAATCGGGTGAACATAATGCAGGTTCGGCACCCAGGCGACAGGGGCGATATTTTTGGAGTCCAGGCTGGCACCGGAAGGCGATTTGCCGGTGATGTCAACGTCCGGGTCGATGAAGACTGCGCCGATGGACAGCTCGGGACGGGTATACATCATCAGCAATGCCGGGTTGCGGCTTGCGGAGGCCGCTGTATCCGCCATGGCGCCTTCGCCAGAATACGAACGTCCTAAACCAGCTGATGAGAACTCATTCAGCTGGAATCCTGCGGCAGACACGTTTGAAGAAATAATTGCCACTGCAGCTGCGAGAGCTGATTTAGTCAATAGGTTTTTCTGGCTCATGACCAAAACCTCATTATGTGTTTATTATTTAAACTATTGTTACACGAAGTAACAAGGAGCGCGGGATTGTAGGGTCCGTTATCGTTCAGACAAATCAGACCAGTGGCTGAAGTATAGGTCTGACCTGTGAAATTGTTGCAAGTTTGTTTTTGAAATATTTCCAACCTGATATCAAAAAAGAGATCTGCTTAACAAAAAGCCAGCGGTAAATAACAAAATTCTTACCATTCCTTAGCAGACGCTCATTTTTATTTGTGATTTCCATCACTTAAAACACCCAGTAAAAGTAAGTGCTAGTGATTGCCGGCGTGGAAGCGTAAAATACCCGCAGAATTTTGTGGCTTTGTGCCGGTGAGTGAAACGGCAATTTGGGCTGATAACCGAGGCCCTTGAGGAGAACCAATCATGTCAGATGCAATTAATAAATGCAGCGCCCAGGAAACCGCCGCGTGTTGCTGCGTGGATGTCGGCACCGTGATGGATAACACCGATTGCACCGCGTCCTACAGCCAGGTGTTCAGTAATCAACAAGATGCGGAAGCGATGCTGGCCGCCCTGAGCGAAAAGGCGCGCGCGGTCGAATCCGATCCTTGTGACATCAGCAGTAGCATTAAACCGGTTGACGGCGGCGTGCAGTTGGAGGCCGATTTCACCTTCGCCTGCCAGGCGGAAACCCTGATCTTCCAGCTCGGCCTGCGTTAATCCCCGCTTTACCCCCGGCGCCGCCTGCTGCGCGCCGGGGATTTCCTTCCCCGTGCCGCCCCGATAGAAAGTGCGCCTGCTCGCAGTTTTGATCTCTGCCGGTTTGCCAAATGTAACCGTTTGGTTAACAATGACCTCATCAGGTCAGACCTCTTTCTGCCCATTGCGCTGACGTTATTTTCTTCAGGAGCATTTATGAGTAAGGCACTGCCGTTGGTGACCCGTCATGGTGACCGCATTGCGATTGTGAATGGACTGCGTACCCCCTTTGCCAAACAGGCAACTGCCTATCACGGCATTCCGGCGGTGGATTTAGGGAAAACGGCGGTGAGCGAGCTGTTGGCGCGTAGCGGCATCGATCCGCAGCTGATCGAACAGCTGGTGTTCGGCCAGGTGGTGCAAATGCCCGAGGCGCCGAACATCGCGCGTGAAATCGTGCTCGGTACCGGTATGAGCGTTCATACCGACGCTTACAGCGTGTCGCGTGCCTGCGCCACCAGCTTCCAGGCGATCGCCAACGTGGCGGAGAGCATCATGGCCGGCAGCATCAGCGTCGGTATCGCCGGCGGGGCGGACTCTTCTTCCGTCTTGCCGATCGGCGTCAGCAAGGCGTTGGCGCGCACGCTGGTGGACGTCAACAAGGCGCGCACGCTGTCGCAGCGTCTCAAACTGTTCAGCCGGCTGAAATTCCGCGATCTGATGCCGGTGCCGCCGGCGGTGGCGGAGTATTCCACCGGTCTGCGCATGGGCGATACCGCTGAGCAAATGGCGAAAAGCCACGGCATCACCCGCGAAGCGCAGGATGCGCTGGCGCACCGTTCCCACGAACTGGCGGCCAGGGCCTGGCGTGAGGGGTGGCTGCGCGATGAGGTGATGACGGCCTACGTGCCGCCTTACCGCGCGCAGCTTTCTGAAGACAACAATATCCGCAAAGACTCCAGCCTGGCTTCCTACGCCAAGCTGAAACCGGCGTTCGATCGCAAACACGGCAGCGTCACTGCGGCCAACAGCACGCCGTTGACCGACGGCGCGGCGGCGGTACTGATGATGAGCGAATCGCGCGCCAAAGAGCTGGGGCTGCAGCCGCTCGGCTATCTACGCAGTTTCGCCTTTGCCGCCATCGACGTGTGGGAAGACATGCTGCTGGGGCCTTCCTACGCTACGCCGCTGGCGCTGGATCGCGCCGGCATCGGTCTGGCCGATCTGACGCTCATCGACATGCATGAAGCCTTCGCTGCGCAAACGCTGGCCAACCTGAAGATGTTTGCCAGCGAAGCGTTCGCCCGCGAGAAGCTTGGCCGCAGCCAGGCGATCGGTGAGGTGGACATGGACAAATTCAACGTTTTGGGCGGTTCCATCGCCTATGGCCACCCATTCGCCGCCACCGGCGCGCGCATGATCACCCAGACGTTGCGCGAGTTGAAACGCCGCGGCGGCGGGCTGGGCCTGACCACCGCCTGCGCCGCCGGCGGGTTAGGGGCCGCGATGATCGTGGAGGTGGAATGATGAGTGCCGAAAACGCATTGCACGAACAGCGGGCCAAACCGTCGGCCTTTCAGCTGACGATTCGTCCCGACAACATCGGCGTGATCACCATCGACGTGCCGGGCGATAAGGTCAATACGCTCAAGGCCGAGTTCGTCGAACAGGTGAACGACGTGCTGATCCGGGCGCAGCAGCATACCGCGCTGGAAGGATTGGTGATCGTTTCCGGCAAGCCGGACTCGTTTATCGCCGGCGCCGACATCACCATGATTGCCGCCTGCACCAGCGCCAAAGAGGCGGAAACGCTGGCCAAGAAAGGGCAGAGCACGCTAGCGCAGATCGCCGCCTTCCCGGTGCCGGTGGTGGCCGCCATTCATGGCGCCTGCCTGGGCGGCGGCCTGGAATTGGCGCTGGCCTGCCACGGCCGCGTCTGTTCGTTGGATGACAAAACCGCGCTCGGTCTGCCGGAAGTGCAGCTGGGCCTGCTGCCGGGCTCCGGCGGCACTCAGCGCCTGCCGCGCTTGGTTGGCGCCGCCAAGGCGCTGGACATGATCCTGACCGGCAAGCACATTCGCGCCCGCCAGGCGCTGCGCATGGGGCTGGTGGACGACGCCGTGCCGCAGTCGATCCTGTTGCAGACCGCCATCGAGCGGGTGAAACAGGGCTGGAAGCATCAGCGCGAGCTGCCGTGGCAGGATCGCCTGCTCAATGGCCCGCTGGGCAGAAATCTGCTGTTCAGCATTGTGCGCAAAAAAACGTTGGCGAAAACCCACGGCAACTACCCGGCGGCGGAACGCATCATTCTGGTAGTGCGCACCGGGCTGGATCACGGCAGCGCCAGCGGCTATGAAGCCGAAGCGCGCGCCTTTGGCGAACTGGCGATGACGCCGCAGTCGGCGGCGCTGCGCAGCCTGTTCTTCGCCTCCACTGCGCTGAAAAAAGAGCGGGGCGGCAATGCCAAGCCGCATGCCCTGCATCGCGTCGGCATTCTCGGCGGCGGCCTGATGGGCGGCGGCATCGCCTGCGTCACCGCCACGCGCGGCGGTTTGCCGGTTCGTATCAAAGACATTAATGAAACCGGCATCAATCACGCGCTGAAATACAGCTGGGACGTGCTTGGCAAACGGGTACGCAGCAAGCGCATGCGCCCGGCGGAACGGCAAAAACAGATGATGCTGATCTCCGGCTCTACCGATTACACCGGCTTTGAGCAGGTGGATATCGTGGTCGAGGCGGTGTTTGAGGATCTGGCGCTGAAGCAGAAGATGGTGGCCGAGGTCGAAGCGAACTGTGCGCCGCATACCGTGTTTGCCTCCAATACTTCCTCGTTGCCTATCGGCCACATCGCCGAAAAAGCCCAGCGGCCGCAGCAGGTGATCGGTCTGCACTACTTTAGCCCGGTGGACAAAATGCCGCTGGTGGAAGTGATCCCGCACGCCGGCACCAGCGAAGAGACTATCGCGACCACCGTGGCGCTGGCGCACAAGCAGGGCAAGACCGCTATCGTGGTGGGCGACAGCGCGGGTTTTTATGTCAACCGCATCCTGGCGCCGTACATCAACGAAGCGGCCCGTTGCCTGCTGGAAGGCGAGCCGATGGAGTCGCTGGACAAGGCGCTGGTGGACTTCGGTTTCCCGGTCGGCCCGATCACCCTGTTGGACGAAGTGGGCATCGACGTCGGCACCAAGATCATTCCGGTGCTGGTCGAGGCGCTGGGGCCGCGCTTCGCCGCGCCGGCTGCGTTCGATGCGGTGCTGAAGGACGGGCGTAAAGGGCGCAAGAACGGCCGCGGCTTCTATCTTTACCCGAGCGAAGGGCAGCAGCGGCAGCGGCGTAAACGTGCGGATACCTCATTGTATACGTTGCTCGGCGTCACGCCGAAGGCGCACATGCTGCCGGCGACCGTCGCCCAGCGCTGCGTGATGATGATGCTGAACGAAGCGGCGCGCTGCCTGGATGAAGGCGTGATCCGCAGCGCGCGCGACGGCGACATCGGCGCGGTGTTCGGCATCGGCTTCCCGCCGTTCCTCGGCGGCCCGTTCCGCTATATGGACGAGCTCGGCGCCGAAAAAGTGGTGAAAACGTTGGAATACCTGCGCCAGCAGCACGGCGAGCACTTCGCGCCGTGCGAACGCTTGCAGCGCATGGCGCAGCAGGGCGAGCGTTTTTACCCGCTGGGGAGCTGAACGCAGGGCGGCCCGATTTGCACTATAGTTGCAACAGGGCCGCGTTGTGATCGCCATCACTCCTTGTAACAGCGTCAGCCGGTGAGGCTGTACAGCAAGGCGTAGGCAGCGGTAAGTTAGCTTGACCGTCATCAATAAATTTCATGGCGGTAAGGTTAAAATTTAACCCGTTGAATTGATTGTTCTGTGAGCAATCGAGGTTTGCCAGGGGAAGGTTGCTGTAAAAAACAGCATTTTCTTTAGGCAAACTTTCAGGCAAAATGCCCGGCCGCCATAAAGAGACGGCGCGTTATCGTTTTAAAGCTTTGGCTTTGGGTTGTAAAACTCGGCGGTACAGCACGCACGGCGTTTCTGTATAGCGTTACTTTGTCAACAACAGCGGTGCAATATGCAAGTTTTGATTATGCGTCACGGAGAGGCGGCGCTCGAGGCAGCCAGCGATGCGGTAAGGCCCCTTACCCTGTGCGGCCGCGACGAGTCCCGTCAGATGGCGGCCTGGTTGAACACCAAGTCTGTGGATATTGAACGCGTGCTGGTCAGCCCCTATCTGCGGGCCGAACAGACGCTGGCGACGGTGCGTGAAGCCTTGACGCTGCCGGAGGGCGAAGAAGTGCTGCCCGAGCTGACGCCGGGCGGCAACGCCGAACAGGTCGGCAGCTATCTGCAGGCGCTGGCGATGCAAGGGGTGAGCTCGGTGCTGATCGTGTCGCACCTGCCGCTGGTGGGCTACCTGGTGGCTGAACTGTGCCCGGGCGAGTGCCCGCCGATGTTCGCGACCTCGGCGATCGCTAACGTCGATCTGCCGGCGGACGGCAGCTACGGCAAATTTGAATGGCAGGTCAGCCCGTCGCAGGTGATGGCCAAAGTGTGAGCCGCGGATGCGGTGCGGAATAAACTCAGGGCGATGTCTGACATCGCCCTGAGTCGTTTCTGCGGGGGGCTATTCTGCCAGCTCCACCAACAGCAGGACGGCGGCGTTGCCGCCCCATTCCTTCGGCGCCTGATGGAACGCCAGCACGTCGGGATGCTGCGCAAGCCACAGCGGCGTTTGCTGTTTGAGAATGTGTTTGCCGTGCCCGTGCATCACGCAGGCGCAGTGCACGTGCTCGCGTTTGCAGGCGGCGATCAACGCCCCCAGCTCCTGCTTGGCCTGCAGCTGGGTCAGGCCGTGCAAATCGAGAAACAGCTCCGGCGAATAATCGCCGCGTCGCAGCTTCTTCAGCTCATACGGGCTGCTGCCGGGGCGCACGTAGCGCGTCGGGCCTTCCTCTTCCAGCTGCGGCTGATATTCATCTGAAAAATAATAGCTGGCATCGACCTGCTCCTGCAGCAGCCGCTGCGGCGCAACCTGTTTGACCTTGAGCTTCGGCGGGCGGTGGACGATGGTGTCCTGGCGCAGCTTTTTTGCGCCCGCCACCGACTCTCTGAAGAGCTGTTGTTCGTCTTTGCTCAGAGGGGGCTTGTTCTTCATGCTTCATTCACCGGAAATCGTTTATTTCGCTAGTTTACCTTGTGAATGAGCGCTGTCGACGCAAAACTCGGGCCAGAGTGAAAAGCGCGAGGGGCGCGCGTGATTTGTCGCGGGCTTCATGGCAAACTATGCGGCTAAATCATGAAACACAGCGCCTGCCGGAGGGCAAATTGGACAAAATTTTCGTCGACGAAGCAGTGAACGAACTGCACACCATTCAAGATATGCTGCGCTGGACGGTAAGCCGCTTCAACGCCGCCAATATCTATTATGGTCACGGAACCGACAATCCGTGGGACGAAGCGGTGCAATTGGTGCTGCCAAGCCTGTTCCTGCCGTTGGACATTCCGGAGGACATGCACACCGCCCGTCTGACCTCCAGCGAGCGCCATCGCATCGTTGAGCGCGTGATCCGCCGCGTCAACGAACGCATCCCGGTCGCTTACCTGACCAACAAGGCCTGGTTCTGCGGCATGGAATTCTACGTCGACGAACGCGTGTTGGTGCCGCGCTCGCCGATCGGTGAGCTGATCAACGATCGTTTCAGCGCGCTGATCCCGCACCCGCCACGCCATATTCTCGACATGTGCACCGGCAGCGGCTGCATCGCCATCGCCTGTGGCTACGCTTTCCCGGAAGCGGAAGTGGACGCGGTGGACATCTCCAGCGAAGTGCTGGCGGTGACCGAGCGCAATATTCAGGCGCACGGCGTCGAACATCAGGTGATCCCGATCCGTTCCGATCTGTTCCGCGACGTTCCCGCGATCCAGTACGATCTGATCGTCACCAACCCGCCGTACGTCGATGCGGAAGACATGTCCGATCTGCCGCAGGAGTTCCGCTTTGAGCCGGAACTGGGCCTGGCGGCGGGCAGCGACGGCCTGAAGCTGGTGCGCCGCATCCTGGCCTGCGCGCCGGACTACCTGACCGACGACGGCGTGCTGATTTGTGAAGTGGGCAACAGCATGGTACATCTGATGGAACAATATCCGGACATCCCGTTCACCTGGCTGGAATTCGAAAATGGCGGCGACGGCGTGTTCATGCTGACCAAACAGCAGCTGGTGGATTGCAAGGATCACTTCAGCCTCTATCGCAGCTAAACCGCATTTCCAGGGCCCGCACGGCGGGCCTCATAACGATAAAAGACTAACGGTAAGGAGCCGTGATGGCAGGAAACAGTATTGGGCAGATTTTCCGCGTCACCACCTTCGGTGAATCTCACGGGGTGGCGCTGGGTTGTATCGTCGATGGCGTACCGCCCGGCATTCCGCTCACCGAAGCCGATTTGCAACACGATCTGGATCGTCGTCGTCCGGGCACCTCGCGTTACACCACCCAGCGTCGCGAACCGGATCAGGTGCGCATTCTCTCCGGCGTATTCGAAGGCGTGACCACCGGTACCAGCATCGGTCTGATCATTGAAAACACCGATCAGCGCTCGCAAGACTACAGCGCCATCAAAGACGTGTTCCGTCCGGGGCATGCCGACTACACCTACGAACAGAAATACGGTCTGCGCGACTATCGCGGCGGTGGCCGCTCTTCGGCGCGCGAAACCGCCATGCGCGTTGCGGCGGGCGCCATCGCCAAGAAATACCTGCAGCAGAAGTTCGGCGTGCAGGTGCGCGGCTATCTGGCGCAGATCGGCGATGTGACCTGTGAGCTGAAAGACTGGGATCAGGTCGAACAGAACCCGTTCTTCTGCCCGGATCCGGACAAGCTGGAAGCGCTGGACGAACTGATGCGCGCGCTGAAAAAAGAGGGCGACTCCATTGGCGCCAAGGTCAGCGTGATTGCGGAGAACGTGCCGGTTGGCCTGGGCGAGCCGGTGTTTGATCGCCTCGACGCCGATCTGGCGCACGCGCTGATGAGCATCAACGCGGTGAAAGGCGTGGAGATCGGTGACGGATTTGCTGTCGTGACCAAACGCGGCAGCGAAAACCGCGATGAAATCACCCCGGAAGGCTTCCAGAGCAACCATGCCGGCGGCATTCTCGGCGGCATCAGCAGCGGCCAACCGGTGATCGCGCATCTGGCGCTGAAGCCGACCTCCAGCATCATGGTACCGGGCCGCACCATCAATCGCCAGGGCGAAGCGGTGGAAATGGTGACACGCGGTCGCCACGATCCGTGCGTGGGCATCCGCGCCGTGCCGATCGCCGAAGCGATGATGGCAATCGTGTTGATGGATCACCTGCTGCGCCAGCGTGCGCAAAACGGTGATGTGGTTTCCGACGTACCTCGCTGGTAATCGCCATGAAAAACTGGATGTTGGGCCTGGTGGCCTTGACGGCCTCCGCTTCCGCCATGGCGCTGACGCCGTGGCAGAAAATCGACCATCCGGTGGCCGGCGCGCCGCAGGCGGTGGGCGGTTTCGCCAACGGCTGCGTCATCGGCGCGCAGCCATTGCCGCTGAATTCACCGGACTACCAGGTGATGCGTACCGACCAGCGCCGCTATTTCGGCCATCCGGATCTGCTGGCGTTCATACAGCGCCTCAGCAGCCAAGCGAACCAGAAAGCGCTGGGCACGGTGCTGATCGGCGACATGGCGATGCCGGCCGGTGGGCGCTTCAGCAGCGGCCACGCCAGCCACCAGTCGGGGCTCGACGTCGACATCTGGCTGCAGTTGCCGCGCCAACGCTGGAGCGCGCAGCAATTGCTCAAACCGCAGCCGATCGACCTGGTGTCGGGCGATGGCAAGCAGGTGGTGGCGAGCCAATGGCAGCCGCAAATTGAGTCGCTGATCAAACTGGCGGCGCAGGACGCGGACGTGACGCGCATCTTCGTCAACCCGGCGATCAAGCAGCGTCTGTGCCTGGACGCCGGCGCCGATCGCGCCTGGCTGCACAAGGTGCGGCCGTGGTTCGGCCACCGTGCGCACATGCACGTGCGTCTGCGTTGTCCGGCCGGCAGCCTGGAGTGCCAGGAGCAGGATACGCCGCCGCCGGGCGACGGCTGCGGCGCCGAACTGGCGAGCTGGTTCGTGCCGCATCAGCCGAACGCGAAGCCGGGCAAACCCGTGCCGCCGCCGTTACCGCCGACCTGTCAGGCATTGCTGGATCACCATTTCTCAGCGGAATAACACATGGACTGGTTCGTCATTGGCCCCGAGATGCTCGGGGTGTTGTTTGCGGTAGCGCTGCTGGCGGGGTTTATCGACTCCATCGCCGGCGGCGGCGGATTACTGACGGTGCCGGCCTTGCTGGCGGTGGGGGTTCCTCCGGCGCAGGCGCTGGCGACCAATAAGCTGCAGTCGGTCGGCGGCTCCTTCTCCGCCAGTCTGTACTTCATTCGTCGGCGAGCGGTGAACCTCAACGACCAGAAGCTGACGATCTTTCTGACGCTGATCGGCTCGATCGCCGGCGCCATTTTGGTGCAGCATATGCGCGCCGATTTGCTGCGGCAGATGTTGCCGCTGCTGGTGATCGGCATCGGTCTCTATTTCTTGTTGATGCCGCGACTGGGTGAGGAAGATCGTCAACGCCGTCTCGGGGCCTTGCCGTTCGGGCTGGTGGCCGGCGGTTGCGTCGGGTTTTACGACGGTTTCTTCGGCCCCGGCGCCGGGTCATTCTACGCGCTGGCCTACGTGACGCTGTGCGGTTTCAACCTCGCCAAGTCCACGGCGCACGCCAAGGTGCTGAACTTTACCTCCAACGTCGGCGGGCTGGCGCTGTTCATCATCGGCGGCAAGGTGGTGTGGAGCATTGGTCTGGTGATGTTGGTGGGGCAGGTGCTGGGGGCGCGTTTGGGCGCGCACATGGTGCTGACCCGCGGCCAGAAATTGATTCGGCCGATGATCGTGATCGTCTCGCTGGTGATGAGCCTCAAGCTGCTGTACGACAATCACGGCGCGGAAATTCAGCAGTGGTTGACCGCCTTGGTGCACGGTTAAAGATGAAGAGGGGGCGTTGCTTACGCGCCCTGTCTTATCGGGTATAATGGCCTCTTTATTTTTGTGGTTATAGAGTTTTTATGTCAGACAAGCAGACCCGCCATCACTATGAGCAGTTGATCGAGATCTTCAATCGGTGCTTCAGCGATGACTACAACACCCGCCTGGTGAAGGGCGACGACGAACCTATCTACCTGCCGGCCGACGACGAATTGCCGTATCACCGCATCGTGTTCGCCCACGGCTTCTACGCCAGCGGCCTGCATGAAATCTCGCACTGGTGCATCGCCGGTGAAGCGCGCCGCCAACTGGTGGACTTCGGTTACTGGTATTGCCCGGACGGGCGCGACGCGCAAACCCAGAGTGAATTCGAAGCGGTGGAGATCAAACCGCAGGCGCTGGAATGGATGTTCTGCGTGGCGGCCGGTTTCCCGTTCAACGTCAGCTGCGACAACCTGAACGGCGACTGCGAGCCGGATCGCATCGCGTTCCAGCGCAAGGTGCGCGCCCGGGTATTGATGCTACTGGAGCAGGGAATACCCACACGGCCTGCGCGCTTTATTCAGGCGTTGCAATCGTTCTACAATACGCCACCGCTGGCGGCCGAGCATTTTCCGTATCCGGAAGATCTCAACTGACGCCACAGCCCGTTATTTAATGAGGAAATTTGATGATCGCAGAATTTGAAGCGCGCATTTTGGCGCTGATTGATGACATGGTAGAGCACGCCAGCGATGATGAACTGTTTGCCGGTGGCTACCTGCGCGGTCATCTGACGCTGGCGGTGGCCGAAGCGGAAGAACAGGGCGAGCATACTGCCGAAGCGCTGAAAGCGCGGGTGGAAGAGAGCCTACACAAGGCGATCGCCGCTGGGGAACTCTCGCCGCCGGATCAGATTTTGGTGCGCGGCATGTGGGAAAACCTCTATCAGGCTGCCACCCCTGCCGCCTGACCGCCATGCCGGGGCGCGTCGCCGCGCCCCTCATCCATGAATTAAACCGCACGTCCTTTCAGTAACTTTCGCACCCACATTCGATTCGGATTCAACGCCGCCAGCAGGCGCGCGTCGCCCGGTAACGGTTCGCCGAACAGCTGCGCCGCCAGAATTTCCGCCGCCAGCGGCGCCGAACACAGCCCGCGCGATCCCAACCCACCGATAGCGAACAGGCCGGGATAGACCGGCGCATCGGCGACGGTTTCGCCGCGCTGGTTCTGCCGCTGCAAATCCTGATACTGCGTCAACGTGGCCTGATAGTCCGGCAGCGCGCCGACCATCGGTAAATGATCGCGGGTGGCGCTGCGCACGCCGCAGCGCGCCTGATGAGCGCTGACGTCCACCTGCTGCGGCCAGGCCTGCTCCGGCAGGCAGCGCAGCAGGCGTTCACGGTTTTCCTGTTGCTCCTGCTCGCGGTAGTCGGTGGTGATGTCGCCGCGCTGGTAGCTGGCGCCAATGCAGTGGTGGCCGTTGTTGGCATTAACCGGCGTCAGGTAGCCGTCGTAACACAAGACCTGTTTCAATTGACCGAGGGCCGGCGAGCTTGGGATATGCGACACCTGTCCGCGTACCGAATACAGCGGCAGGGCTTCCGTCGGCGCCAGTTCGGCCAGCCGATGGCCATTGGCCAGGATCACCGTCGCATGGCTGCGGCTTTCGCCGTGGGCGAAGTCGATGCGCCAGCCGTTTTCTTCCTGCGTCAGCCTCTGTGCATCGTGCCGGTAGTGGCAGACCAAGCCCTGGCGCTGCGCCAGCGCGAGAGCGCCGCGCGTCAGCTCGGCCGGACAGAGCCAACCGCCTTGGGGGTAGGTGATGCCGCCAAAGCCGGTATCGACGCCGCACAGTCCGCTGAGCGTCTCGCGGTCGGCCGCCATCGCCAAGGCCTGCGGCCAGTCGGTTTTCAGCATATTGGCGATCTTAGCGCCGCTCTTGTCGTCATAGGCCAACTGGCTGACGCCGCACCACTGATGATCAAAGGCGACGCCTTGTTGCAACAGCGCGTCGTACTGGCGGCGGGCGAAGGGAAACGCGGCGCTGAAGAAGCTCTCCAGCGCGTCGCCGCTGCCGTTCAGCAACGGATAAATCGCCCCCTGGCGATTGCCGGATGCCCCCTCCGCCGCCTGCTCATCGGCGCAGTACAGCGTGACGGTGGCACCGCGCCGCAGCAAGGCCAGCGCGGTGAGCGCGCTGGCGACGCCGCCGCCGATCAGGGCGATGTCGGCGGTGTTGTCCGCCGCCGGGCGCCGATACCAGGGCGCCGGATGTGCGGCGGGCTGCGCATCGGCCGGGAGCTCGCCGGCGAGCATCTCACGCTTTTGGCCGAAGCCTTTGCAGCGGTTGACCTGAAAACCGGCCTGTTGCAAGCCACGGCGCACAAAGCCGGCGGCGGTAAAGGTGGCGAAGCTGCCTCCCGGCCGGGCGAAACGCGCCATGGCGGCGAACAGTTGATCGGTCCACATGTCGGGATTTTTTGCCGGCGCGAAACCGTCGAGGAACCAGGCATCCACCTGGTTATTCATGCTGGCGTCAAACTGCGGCAGCAGGTCGTTGACGTCGCCGAACCACAGATCGAGCGTAATGCGGCCTTCGGCCAGCAACAGACGATGGCAGCCCGGTAGCGGCAGCGGCCATTGGGCGCGCAGCTCGTCGGCATAAGGCGCCAGCTCCGGCCAGCGCGCATGCGCCGCCGCCAGATCGGCCTGGTGCAGGGGGAATTTTTCGAAGCTGATAAAGTGCAGGCGTTGCAGCGCGGCGTCCGGCTCGGCCTGGCGGAAGCCGGCGAAGGCCTGCCACAGCGTGAGGAAATTGAGCCCGGTGCCGAACCCGGTTTCCGCCACCACCAACAACGGACGCGGGTGGGTGGCGAAACGTTGCGGCAGCCGATTGCCGTGCAGGAAGACGTAGCGGGTTTCTTCCAGCCCATCCTGATTGGAAAAATAGACGTCATCAAACTGTTTCGAAACAGGTGTACCCTGTTCGTTCCAGGTTAGCGTTGCGGTTTGGATGGGGGCGTGATTCACGGTCAATGGCTCGAAATTCAAGGGATGCCGCGAATTCTAACGGCGCTGGCGCCCCGGCGCAAACTGGACAACAATAAAGCTGAAAAACGCTGATCGGACTTGTTCGGCTTACATCTGTACGCTAAAGTGCGATGCAAAATCCCGTAGGTAAATAGTGGAAGAGGTATTGAATGAAACGTGCAGTGATTACTGGCCTGGGAGTTGTCTCCAGCATTGGTAATAACCAGCAGGAGGTCCTGGCAAGCCTGCAGGAAGGACGTTCTGGGATCACTTTCTCCCAGGAGCTGAAAGATTCCGGCATGCGTAGTCACGTATGGGGGCAAGTTAAGCTCGACACGACCGGCCTGATCGACCGCAAGGCAGTGCGTTTCATGAGCGATGCTTCCATTTATGCCTTCCTGGCGATGCAAGAAGCGATCGCATCTTCCGGCCTGAAGGAAGAAGAGTATCAAAACAACCCGCGTGTAGGCCTGATTGCCGGTTCCGGCGGCGGTTCTCCGCGCTTCCAGGTGTTCGGCGCCGATGCGATGCGCAGCCCGCGCGGCCTGAAAGCGGTTGGCCCGTACGTGGTGACCAAAGCCATGGCTTCCGGCGTTTCCGCCTGCCTGGCAACGCCGTTCAAAATCCATGGCGTGAACTACTCCATCAGCTCCGCTTGCGCGACCTCCGCGCACTGCATCGGCAACGCGGTTGAGCAAATTCAGTTGGGCAAACAGGACATCGTGTTCGCCGGCGGCGGCGAAGAGCTGTGCTGGGAAATGGCCTGCGAGTTCGATGCGATGGGCGCGCTGTCCACTAAGTACAACGACACGCCGGAAAAAGCCTCCCGCACCTACGACGCCGATCGTGACGGTTTCGTCATCGCCGGCGGCGGCGGCATGGTGGTGGTTGAAGAACTGGAGCACGCGCTGGCGCGCGGTGCGCACATTTATGCAGAAATCGTTGGCTACGGCGCGACTTCCGACGGTGCCGACATGGTTGCCCCTTCGGGCGAAGGCGCAGTGCGCTGCATGAAGATGGCGATGCAGGATCTGGATGCGCCGATCGACTACATCAACGTGCACGGCACCTCTACGCCGGTAGGCGACGTGAAAGAGCTGGGCGCTATTCGTGAAGTGTTCGGTGACAATACCCCGGCCATCTCCTCCACCAAGGCGATGACCGGTCACTCGCTGGGCGCCGCGGGCGTGCAGGAAGCGATTTACAGCCTGCTGATGCTGGAGCACGGCTTTATCGCGCCGAGCATTAACATCGAAACCCTGGATGAGCAGGCGGCCGGCATGAACATCGTGACCCAGCCGACTCAGCGCGAGCTGACCACCGTGATGTCCAACAGCTTCGGCTTCGGCGGCACCAACGCCACCCTGGTGATGCGCAAACTGGCGAAATAATTCCGCCTGAGCTTCATTTCGCCATCAAGCCCGCGTTTTCGCGGGCTTTTTACTGCTCAAAGCCCGCCGGGCGAGCGCTCGGAGTTTTCCCAAATCACATCCCCTGACACATCATTACCTCGCCATTACACGCGTTGAGCATACAATAGCCAGGTAGCGTGATTATCGCTCGGCGTAGCTTTCTAAAGTGATCGAACATTGAGGCAAGAAGTATGAAAAAGTTAATTGCGGTTGGGTTACTGTCGGCCGTGTTGGCCGGATGCGCCACCGATTCTCCCTGCGTGCCGGTCTACGATGACCAGGGGCGTCTGGTGCACACCAACACCTGTATGAAGGGCACCACTCAGGATAACTGGGAAACCGCAGGCGCGATCGCCGGCGGCGCGGCGGCGGTTGCCGGTCTGACCCTCGGTATCATCGCGCTGACCAAGTGATCGGCGCGGAACAGGAATAAGCCCGGCCATGGCGCGCCGGGCTTTTTTATCTCACTGCACTAAAAACGCCTTGAACTGCGGCGTCATCACGGCGCTGAAACCGTCGTCGGTTTTGCTGATCAGGTAGACCGCCAGCCCTTTCTCTTCGGCGAGCTGCAACGCTTTCTCCGGGCCCAGCACCATCAAGCCTGTATCCCAGCCGTCGGCCTCGAGCGCAGTGGGGGCGATCACCGTGGCGGAAACCAGCCGGTGGTTGATCGGCCTGCCGGTGGTCGGATCGATGACATGGGAGTAGCGCTGGCCGTTTTGTTCAAAGTAGTTGCGGTAGCTGCCGGCGGTGCTGATGCCGTAACCGTGCAGATCCACCAGCGCCTGCACCGCATTTTCACGATCGGTCGGCTTTTGGATCGCTACCCGCCAGGGTTTGCCCTGGCCGTTGACGCCGCGCGAAGAGACCGCGCCACCGACCGATACCAGGTAGTTGGTAATGCCGTTACGGTTCATCAGGCGCACCAACTCATCGGCGCCATAGCCTTCGCCCAGCGTCGAGAGATCGACATACATGCCCGGCAGATCTTTTTGCAGCCACTCCCCGCGACTGTCGCTGATCAGCTTCAGGTGCTGCAGGCCGGTGCGCTGCTTCGCCGCGTGGATCTGCGCCTGTTCCGGCACCTTGACCGGATGCTTGTCTGGGCCGAATCCCCACAGGTTTACCAGCGGGCCGACGGTGATGTCCATGGCGCCGCCGGTATCACGGCCGATGCGCTGGGCCATCAACACGATGTCCGCCATGCCGCGCGGGATAGGCTGCGGTTCGAGGCTGGCGCTGTGGTTAAACCGCGACAGTACCGAATCGGCGCGGTAGGTCGAGATGTCGTCGTTGGCCCGTTCGAGCACCGTGTCGATCTGCCGCTGCAGCTCTTGTTTGCCGATCGCGACGTCACCGCTGACCTTAACGCTGTAGAAGGTGCCCATGGTCTTGCCGTCGATATCGATTTGCGGGCGGGAGGCGGCATCGTCGCAGGCGGCGAGCAGGGCGCATAAGGCGCTGAGCAACGCCCCTTTGGCGAACAGGGAAGCCATAACATGTCCTTTGAAACCGTGAAAGCCGCTACAAATAAAGTAAAGCGCGGCAAATGAAAAGCGGATAAAGGTAAAATAGCATTTTGCTGGCGCTGAAGCCGCGCCTGAGCTAACGTCTCGTTCATGCTTTTCGCTGAGGTTTCAAGCTGCCACCATGAGTGCAACCGCCATTTCCCGGATTATCCATCCCTTTGTCAAAGATCGCTTCTTGCATGTATTGCTGCTGGCCGGCGTGGCGATGTTCGTCTTTCATCCGCAGCCATTGGCGGCGTTGGGCGGCTTTATCGACGGCCGCACCCTCATCACCCTGCTGGGGCTGATGCTGCTGACCAAAGGCGTTGAGGTTAGCGGCTACTTCGACTTCGTTGGCCGTAAGATTATCAACCGGTTGCACAGCGAACGACGGCTAGCGCTGTTCCTGGTGTTTTCAGCCGCGCTGCTGTCGTCGTTTCTGACCAACGACGTGGCGCTGTTTATCGTCATTCCGCTCACCATCACGCTAAAAAAGCTGTCGGCGCTGCCGGTTGGCCGCTTGATCATCTTCCAGGCGCTGGCGGTGAACGCCGGTTCGTTGCTGACGCCGATCGGCAACCCGCAAAATATCCTACTGTGGAGCCGATCCGGCCTCTCTTTCCTCGATTTTATCGGCCAGATGGCGCCGTTTGGCGCCGCAATGATGTTGAGCCTACTGGCGCTGACCTGGTTCAGCTTCCCGGCGCGCGACATCGTGAAAACGCCGAATACCGAGGGGTATCCCTACCAGCGGCCGCTGTTGCTGAGCTGTGTAGGGCTGTATGCAGTTTTCCTGCTGTGTCTCGATTTCGATCTGCCGTTGTACGGGCTGCTGGCGGTGTTCGCCGGTTTCTTGCTGCTGGCGCGCCGAGTGCTGTTGCAGATCGACTGGAGTCTGATTTTCGTGTTCGCCGCCATGTTCATCGATGTCGGCCTGTTTACCCGCTTGCCGCCGCTTCAGCCGGCGTTCGCCGCCATCGCCGGGCTGAGCGAGGGGAGCGTGTATGCGTTGGGCGTCGGGCTGTCGCAGATCGTCAGCAACGTGCCGGCCACCATACTGTTGCTCAACTATGTGCCCTCCAGCGCTCAGCTGGCCTATGCGGTCAACGCCGGCGGCTTCGGGTTGGCGATCGGATCGCTCGCCAACCTGATTGCGCTGCGCATGGCGGGGGAGCGCAAGATCTGGTTGCGCTTCCACTATTATTCGCTGCCGCTGTTGGTATGGGCCGCGTTGCTCGGCTGGGTGATGAGCTAAGCCGGTTGGCCGCTTTGCCGCGCGGCCAGCAGGCAAATGCTGCGGGTCACCTGATAGGATTTCACGAAGGCGCTGACGGGTAAAAACTCGAAGCGCGAGTGGAAGTTATGCGCGCCGGTGAAGTAATTGGGCGTCAGGATACCGCGGCTGGAGAGCGCCGCACCGTCGGTGCCGCCGCGCATTGGGATCACCTTCGGCGGGATGCCGTGGGCGGCAAGGGCGCCGAAGATCAGATCGATAGCGCGCCGATCTTCGCCGATGGCATTGCTGATGTTGCTGTAGATGTCGCTGACGTTGCAGCTAACGTTGGCGCGCGGATAGTTGGCCGCCACCTGGCGCACCGTCTCCTCAAGGCGGGCCTTGCGCGCCTCGAACGCCGCGCGATCGAAGTCGCGAATCGACACCTTCAGCGTCGCCTGATTGGCGTTGGCGGCCAGATCGGTGAACCAGAAATAGCCCT
The DNA here is from genome assembly GCF_009905295.1 of Serratia sp. NGAS9. Classification (NCBI taxonomy): domain Bacteria; kingdom Pseudomonadati; phylum Pseudomonadota; class Gammaproteobacteria; order Enterobacterales; family Yersiniaceae; genus Serratia; species Serratia sp. NGAS9. The sequence continues at coordinate 3,653,535 of NZ_CP047605.1, read as the reverse complement.
CGCGCCCTTCGGTGTGCTCCGGGGTATCCAGTACATCGAATCGGTTAATGATGTCGTTGGCGATGCGTATCGGGTTGATTAATACGTTTTTCGCCGACATCGGGTGGGCGGTCACTCCCTCGATGCGGATCTCCGCCGCTGCCGCGTTGAAATTCTCGTACACCACTTCACCCAGTTCGCAGCAGTCGATGGTGTAGGCGAAATCGACGGGGAAACGCTGCAGATCCAGCGCCTTGGCGCCGCGCAGGCCGATTTCTTCGTCCGGTACGAACGCCACCACGATATCGCCGTGGCGATCGGCCGCGGTCAGGTTGGCCAGCAGCGTCATCACCACGGTGACTGCCGCCTTATTGTCGGCGCCCAGCACGCTGGTGCCGTCGCTGAACAGGATCTCTTCGTTCCGGTAGGGCAGGATCTCCGGATGCTCGGCGGTACGCAGCCAGATGTCCTGCTCGGCGTTCAGGCATAAATCCTCGCCGGTGAAGCGCAGGCGCTGCGGATGAATCTCGGGCGACAGGCCGACGTCCACGGTGTCGATATGCGTGATGAAGCCGATGCGCGGCGCGCCGGGTTGGGTGCCGGGCTTGCGGGCGGTCACGGTGGCGTGCTCGTCGATTTGCACGTCGGCCAGGCCGAGCCGGCGCAGCTCGTCCGCCAACAGTTGCGCCATCTCATGCTGCCCCGGCGTGCTGGGCAGGGCGGTTGCGGCGGCGTCGCTCTGGCTGGTCACCGCCAGATAGCGGAAGAAACGTTCGGTAAGCTGTTCGGCAATCGGGCTGGTCATCGGAACTCCTCGCGGTTGGCAATCTACCGGTTTTAAAACGAAATCAGCCGATTGTCCAACGGCGCAATGCGTAAACCGCCAGAATGCGAAGCATCGCGCAGAAACGAAAAATAGCGGTGCAACTAGGAAATAGTCGCAGGTTTCTGCGGCAAAATCGGTGTTAGCTGTGGGCCGGGAAGCGCCTACATAACACTTATCTGTCCCTCAAGGAGAATTCATGCACACCGGTCACGCTCTGCTTATCACTTTACTGTCCCTGGGTATCTCTCACAGCGCCTGGGCGTCCGCCGATACCGGGCATGCCAACAGCAACGCCAACAGCCGCGAAGTGGCCAGCGCGTTGGGCGGCCTGAAGAACAAAACCTACGAGCTGGAGCAGGCGCCGAAGATCCGCGTCGCCAGCTTCAATATCGCCGCCGGCAAGGTCAGCGACATGACCGCCATCGCCAAGGCGATTCGCGCGATGAACGTCGACGTGGTGGCGCTGCAGGAGGTGGATAAACTCACCGCCCGCAGTGGGCGCGTCGATCAGGCGGCGGAACTGGCGAAGCTGACCGGCATGCAGGCGGTGTTTGGCCGGGCGATCGATTTCGACGGCGGTGAATATGGCCTGGCGTTTCTCTCGAAGTATCCGCTGCACGACGCCGTGATCTATCCGTTGCCGTCCGGCCAGCGCGAACAGCGCATCGCCTTCAGTGCCAAAGTTGACGTGCCGGAGTTCCCGGCGCCGATCACCCTGTTCAACGCACATCTCGATACCAAGGAAGATCCGACGATGCGTCTGGATCAGGTGCGGGAGCTGAACGATCGCGCCATCGAAGTGCGCGGCATCAAGCTGCTGTTCGGCGACATGAACGATGTGCCGGGCAGCGTCACCTGGCTGGAGCTGAGCCGCTATTGGAACGACATCATGCCTAACGGGCAGGACGGCCGCAGCTGGCCGGCGGAAAACGCCGAGATCAAGGTGGATTACATCTTTAGCGGCAATGCGCAGCGTTGGCATCTGGACAGCCTGACGGTGCCGAACGCCAGCGGTGATTGGAACGGCGTGCACTGGCCGGCGGTGAGCGACCACCTGCCGCTGGTGGCGGAGATGCGCCTGACCGAGCAATAAGCCGGCCGGCGTCTCTCCGGGGCAGGGCTAAGCCGCGGCGATCCGCGCCAGCCGCTCGACGGCGCTGCGGATCTCGCCCGGCGTCAGGGCCGAAAAACCCAGCAGCCAGCCATCGCGCTGGGCCTGAACCGTTTGGTATTGCGCCGTTAACCCGGGCGTAAGGACGCCGAGCCGCCACGCCTGCCGGCTGAGCGCCGCCTCTCGGCCGGGCGGCAGCCAAACGCTGAGCTGCAGGCCGCCGGCGGCGGGAACGGCCGTGGCGAAGTGGCTCAGCTTTTCGCGCACTTCCGTCAGCAGCACATCGCGCCGGCTGTGGTAGAGCTGGCGCATGTAGCGAATATGCGCGGCGAAGTGCCCCTGGCGGATGAACTCGGCGGTCACCGCCTGCATCAATTGCGCGCTGTGGCCGTCATAGACCGTGCGCGCGGTGACGAAGGGAGCGACCAGCGCGGGTGGCACGATCAGGTACGCCAGCCGCAGCGAAGGGAACAACGATTTGGAGAAGGTGCCGAGATAGAGCACCCGGCCATGGCGATCCAAGCCTTGCATCGCCGGAATCGGCAGCCCGTCGTAGTGAAATTCGCTGTCGTAATCGTCCTCAATGATCCAGGCCTGTTGCCGCTCCGCCTGCGCCAGCAACGCCAAGCGGCGTGCCAGGCTGAGCGCCGCGCCGGTCGGGTATTGGTGCGAGGGCGTCAGATAAATCAAACGCGGATCAGGCAAGGAAGGTTCTGCTTGCAGGCCGTCGCCGTCTACGGCCACCGGCGTCAGCGCGGCGCCGGCGCTGATAAAGGCGTTTCTCGCCCCGGCGTAACCCGGCTCTTCCATCCAGACGCTGTCGCCGCTGTCCAACAGTAAGGTGGCGATCATTTGCAGCGCCTGCTGCGAACTGGTCAGCACGATAACCTGGCTCGCATCGCAGACTACGCCGCGCGTTTGGTTGACGTGGGCGGCAATGGCTTCGCGCAGCGGCAGATAGCCTTGCGGATCGCCGTAGCGCAGCAGGCTTTCCCCCTGCAGGCGCAGGCGTTGAGCGGTCAACTGCTTCCACAGGGCCAGCGGAAACGCGCGCAGGTCCGGCGAGCCGGCTGCGAAGGCCTGAGGATGCTGCGGATCGCGGCAGCCGCCGGTGTGCACGATCTGTTGGCCGCGCAGCGAAAGGCGCGGCATGGCGGTGCGGGTCGCCGGCGGCGGCGATTTGGCGATGCGGATAGCAACAAATGTGCCCTGGCCGACGCGGCGCTGCAAATACCCCTCCGCCTCCAACTGGCCGTAGGCTGCTTCGACGGTCACCCTTGAGAGGTTCAGATCCCCAGCCAGCACTCGGCTGGAGGGCAGCCGTTGCCCAACGCTCAATGCGCCGTGGTGGATGGCCTGCCGCAATGCCGCACACAGACGATCGCGCAGCGTGCCGATGGCCTGGGGCGATTGCTGAAACAGCGTGATCAGCGTGTGCCGCATAATGGGTCTTATCATGAGTAAAAAATGGGTATCAATCATAAGACCAAAATCGGGCACTATTGTCATCTGTCTTGATCAACGGGAGTGAGTGATATGTCGAAAGAATCCTTGGTGCTGGCTTTTCCGCCAGCGGCGCCGGAAGAGAGCCTGGCCTATCTGGCGGCCAAACTGAGCCGCTATGCGGATGCCTGGGACGTGGCGGAAGATTTGCGCAATGGCGTGGACGGAATGGTGGTGATCGATACCCGTGCGGAGGCGCTGTACGCCGCCGGGCATATCCCCGGCGCGTTCAGCTTGCCGCATCGCCTGATGGATGAAGCCGGCACGGCGCACCTGGATCGCCAAAAGGTGTATGTGACCTACTGCGACGGCATTGGCTGCAACGGTTCCACCAAAGGCGCCTACAAGCTGGCGACGTTGGGGTTCAGGGTGAAGGAGTTGATTGGCGGGCTGGATTTCTGGCTGCGCGACGGCCATCCGTTGGCCATCGGCGAACAGCCGGGATCGCTGCGCGATCGGGCGGCTGTTGCGGACTGCGGCTGCGCCTGAGGCGTTAAAATACCAGCGCCAGCACCACGGCCAGCACCAACAGCAGCAGGATCAGCGCCACGGCCGGCTTGCTGAGCGCTTTTTGCAGTGGCAGAGGCAGGGCGGCGATCAGCGGGTTGAGCAGCGGCTGTGGCTCGACAGGGTGGCTGGCGATCGGCTGCGCCTGGCCGGCCTTCTCCAGACGGCGGGCAAACAGTTGATGAATGGCGTCGCTCATTTGCGGGTGCGTCAGCGGCGCATTGGCGCCGCAGTTGAAGCGCGCCTGGCAATAGTCGTTCATCTGCTGCAGTTCTTGCTCGTCCGCCGGCTGTTTGAGCGCCGCCAGCAGGTTGTTCAGCGTCGGTGCGCTCTGCGGGCTGAGCGCCACTTTCACCTGTAAAAACTGGTTCAGCAGCTGGAAGTGGCGCGCCGGCAGCGGATCGTTGGTTTTCACACCCGCCAGATCGAACAGCGTTTGCCAGATTTTAGCCGGCGCTTCGCCGGTGGCGGCACTGAGTTTGGTGATCTGCTGCTGCAGGCTTTGATGCTCTGCGGGCAGCAGCGGGCGATCGCTGGTGGCGGTTTGCTGCGGCTGGGGAATGGTCAGGCCGCCGGTCTGCAACAGATTCAGCACTTGCTGCAGCTGCGGCGGGCTCAACTGGCTCAGCACCGTATGGCCGAACTGCTGGCGAATAAAGTCGCTGACCGCCTGGCGGTTGTTGCCCAGGGGCAGTAATTCGGCCAGCTGTTGCAACAGCTGGCGCCCGGCGTGGTTTTGCTGCGCCTGCGTCAGGCGCGTTTGCAGCAGCTGTTCCGCCGGTTGAAAATGGCGCGCCAGCAGTTCGCCGCCGTTGTCGGCGCCAAGATCGTGACGCAGAGACGCCCAGATCTCCGCCGACTTTGCCGGGCTGAGCGTCATGATTTTCACGATCAGTTTTTCCAGCGTCGTGCGCTGCGCCGGAGAGAGGGGTTGATCGTCAGTGGCCGCCGTTTTGCCCGGGGAGGGAGGGCGCTCGCCGGCGATTGGGGTGCCCGGCCCACTCAAAGGTTGCATATCACCAGTCCTTCGCTGTGTATCCCCGCAGTGTGCCTGGAGGAGAGAATCGTCATCGTACCCGGCGAAAAGCGCAGGCTTACCCTCTATGATACCTGTAATTCGCCGCCATCAATACCGCCGCTCAGACATTTCTTTACCGACAAAACGTTGCTAATCGCGTCTGCGCCGCTAAGATAACCCCAGATCTGAACATGAGGATGGCATGGTTAAACGGCAGCGGATTGCAAAATGGTTTTTATGCCTGGCTTGCCTGGTGGTGCTGACGTGCATGACCCAGCGCATGGCGGGCCTGCATGCGCTGCAGCAAACGCTGGGGATCCCGGCCGCTACCGCCGTTCAGTCCAGCGATGCCGCCGCCGAAGCGCAGCCGACGCCCTGTGAACTGAGCGCCAAATCATTGCTGGCCGCGCCGCCGGTAATGTTCGAAACCGTGCTGTTCGGGCTGGGGCTGCTGCTGGCGCTGTTGGCGCCGACCATGGCCGCGCGCCTGCGCATTCCTCCTCCCCGCGTCATTTCACCGCCCACCCTCAGGGTGCACCTTCGATTATGCGTCTTCCGTGAATGAGTTAATCGCCCGTTTTTCGCGGTGAATTAATCATTTATGGAGAATTAACATGTTGAAAATTATCAGGCTGGCCTGCGCTTGCCTGTTTATGCTGTGGCTGCCTGCCTTGCAGGCGGCGGACAGCGGCTGGCTGCAGAACCCGGCCAACGATCATGCCAAGGTGCGGCTGCGCGCCGACACGTCACAGCCGGGAGAGACCCGTCTGCTGCTGTCGGTCGAGCTGCAAAAAGGCTGGAAAACCTACTGGCGCTCTCCAGGCGAAGGCGGCATCGCGCCGGCTATCGTCTGGCAGGGCAACCCGCCGCCCGCAACCTGGCACTGGCCGACGCCGCAGCGTTTCGAGGTGGCCGGCATTTCCACCCAGGGCTATCACGATTGGGTCACGCTGCCGATCGTGATGCCAGGCCAGGTGTCCGGCCCGCTGGCGGGCACCCTGACGCTGTCCACTTGCAGCAATGTCTGCATTCTGACCGACTACCCGTTCAGCCTGGATCTGACCACGCCGAACGATCCGCTGTTTAACCACGATTTCGCGCAGGCGATGGGGCAGGTGCCGATCGCCACCGGGTTGGCGGAAAGCGTCAAGGCCGGTTATCGCAGCGGCGAGCTGCAGATTTCCGCCGAACGCGCCGCCGGTTGGCAGCAACCCGCGCTGTTCTTCGATACGCTAGCGGATGCCGATCTCGGCAAGCCGCAGGTCGAGACCGACGGTGCTCAGCTGTTGGCGCGAGTGCCGGTCAGCGACGGTTGGGGCGATGCGGCGCCGGATCTGCGCGGCAAAACGCTGACGTTGGTGATTGACGACGGCGGCATGGCGCAGCAGATTACGCTGCCGATTGGCGATCCGCTGGCCGCGCCTGCCGGTGCGGCGTTCCCGTTATGGCAAGCGGTATTGATGGCGCTGGCGGGTGGGTTAATCCTCAACCTGATGCCGTGCGTGCTGCCAGTGCTGGGCATCAAGCTCGGTTCTATCCTGCAGGTGGAGCATCGCGATCGGCGCAGCGTTCGTTTGCAGTTCCTGGCGTCGTCGCTGGGTATCGTCGCCTCGTTTATGGCGTTGGCCTTGCTGATGACGCTGCTGAGACTCGGCAACCACGCGCTTGGCTGGGGCATTCAGTTCCAGAATCCGTGGTTTGTCGGCTTTATGGTGCTGGTGACGCTGCTGTTCAGCGCCAACCTGTTTGGCCTGTTCCATCTGCGCCTCTCATCCGATCTGAATACCTCACTGGCCACCCATAACGGGCACGGTCTGAGCGGCCATTTCTGGCAGGGCGCGTTCGCTACGCTACTGGCGACGCCGTGCTCGGCGCCGTTTCTCGGCACGGCGGTGGCCTTCGCGCTGGCGGCGTCGCTGCCGGTGCTGTGGGGCATGTTCATCGCACTCGGCATCGGCATGAGCCTGCCGTGGCTGCTGATCGCCGCCTGGCCTTCGCTGGCGCTGCGCTTGCCGCGCCCCGGCCGCTGGATGAATACCGTCAAGCTGGCGATGGGGTTGTTGATGCTGGCGTCGTCGCTGTGGCTGCTGAGCCTGCTGAGCAATCATATCGGCGTGCAGGCCACGCTGTGGCTGGGGGCGCTGGCGCTGCTGGCGTTGCTGCTGGCAGTATGGCGTCAGCAGGGAGCACGGTTAGCGGCCAAGCTGGCGGCGGGCACGTTGGTGCTGGCTGGCGTGGCCTTGTTGGCCGGCTCGCTGACCGCCGGCCTGTGGCGCCAACCGTTGCAGGATCGGGTGCAGTGGCAACCGCTGAGCGAACAGGCGATTGCCGAGGCGCTGGCCCAGCATAAGCGGGTGTTCGTCGACGTGACCGCCGACTGGTGCGTGACCTGTAAAGCCAACAAATTCAATGTGCTGCTGCGCGATGACGTACAGCGCGCGCTGAGCGCCGACGATGTGGTCGCGCTGCGCGGCGACTGGAGCCGCCCGTCGGCCGACATCAGCGCCTTCCTGCAAAAGCGCGGCAGCGTCGCCGTGCCTTTCAACCAAATCTATGGCCCCGGCAGCCCGGACGGCGAGGTGTTATCCCCGCTGTTGACCCGTGACGCCGTGCTGCAAACGCTCTCCCATGCCAAAGGAACCGAACAATGAAAAAGCTACTGATTTTACTGATGATCATCGCCGCCCCGGCGTGGGCCGCCGAGCCTTTCACCCCGGCGCAAGAGGCGCGCATTAAAGAGATGATCCGCGAAACGCTGGTGTCCAACCCGGACATTCTGGCGCAGGCGGTGGACGCCTGGCAGCAGCAGACCGCAGGCCAGCAAATCAGCCAGGCTATCAAGCAGAATGCCAAAACGCTGTATCAGGATCCGGCCAGCCCGCGCCTGGGCGCCGCCAACGCCAAACTGACGCTGGTGACCTTTACCGACTATAACTGCCCGTACTGCAAGCGGTTTGATCCGATGCTGGAGAAGATCGTCAAGCAATACCCGGATGTGGCGCTGGTGGTGAAGCTATTGCCGTTCAAGGGCGAAAGCTCGGTCAGCTCGGCGCGCGTGGCGCTCACCACCTGGCAGCAGCATCCGGATCAATTCTGGGCTTTGCACCAGCGGCTGATGGCGAAAAAGGGCTTCCACGACAAGGCCAGCATCGCCGCCGCGCAAGAAAAAACCGGCGTCAAGGCGGTGGCTCCGAGCGAACAAAGCATGACCACGCTGCGCACCAATATGGAATTGGCGGAACAATTGGGCGTACAAGGGACGCCGGCGACGCTGATCGGCGATCAAATGCTGCCGGGGGCGGTGTCCTATGAAGAGCTGGAAACGATGGTGAAGCAGCAGCTGGCGAAGGCCAACCATGGCTAAGCTCAAGCGCTGGGGGCGCGAGTTGCTGCTGCTGGCGCTGATCGTACTGGCGGTGGTCACGGTAATGGATTGGCTGAACGCGCCGCAGGCGCCGTCGGCCTTCGATGCCCAGACGCTGACCACGTTGGACGGTGAGCGCGTATCGTTGGCGCAGCTCAGCCATGAACGGCCGCTGCTGGTTTACTTCTGGGCCAGTTGGTGCGGCGTCTGCCGTTTCACCACGCCGGACGTCGCCCGTTTGCAGGCGACGGGCGGCAACGTGCTGACCGTCGCGCTGCGCTCGGGCGACGATACCCAGGTGAAACAGTGGCTGGCACGCAAACGGCTGGCGCTGCCGGTGGTCAACGATCCGGCCGGTACGCTGTCGGCGCAGTGGCAGATTGGTGTGACGCCGACCTTCGTGGTGATCTCGCAGGGCAAAGTGGTGCAGAGCACCACCGGCTGGACCAGTTACTGGGGGATGAAGCTGCGGCTGTGGTGGGCCGCCGTCTAACCGGCGTTTTTCTCTGTTATCACTTCCTCAATCGCCCGGCCTAGCCGGGCGATACCTTCTTCAATCTGCGGCGGCGAGTTGGCGGCAAAGTTTAGCCGCAGACTGTGCGCGCCCAGCTGTTCCTGGGCATAAAAGCATTCGCCGCGCGCGAAAGTGACGCCGTGTCGCCAGGCCACCGGCATCAGTTCGGTGGTGGTTACCGTCGCGGGCAGCGTCAGCCAGATAAACAAGCCGCCTTGCGGCGTTTCGAAACGGCACCCCGGCGGCAACCGCCGTTGCAACGCGTCGATCATCACTTCCAGATGGCGGCGGTAGACGCGCCCGGCGCGCCGCAGCTGCTTGTCGTAACGGCCGACGGTGACGAACGCGTCCAGTGCCCGCTGGATCAGACTGGAGCTGGTGAAGCTGTCGACGTGTTTCAGCCTGGCAAAACGCTGATAGTGTTCGCTGTCCGCCACCAGATAGCCGATGCGCATGCTGGGCAGCAGCATCTTGGAGAAAGTGCTGACGTAGATCACCGCGCCCGGCTGCGCCAGCGCGCGCAGCGACGGCAGCTGCTTGCCCTGGTAACGCAGATCGCCGACGAAATCGTCCTCCAGGATCACCACGCCGGCCTGTTGGGCGATCGCCAGTAGGCGTCGCCGACGCACCTCGCTCAGGCAGCGGCCGGTCGGGTTGTGGAAATTGGGGATGGTGTAGATCAGTTTAGGGCGGTGGCGTTCCAGCAACTCGGGCAATCGTTCGACCAGCATGCCGTGGCGATCGCCGGGCACGGTGACGATATTGATGCGGTGCTGGCGCAGCAGGCCCAGCGCTTCGGCGTAGGTCGGCTCTTCGACGATCACCGTATCACCCGGCGCCAGCAGGCTTTGCACCACCAGACTGATGGCATGCTGCGAGCCGTTGGTGATCAGCACCTGTTCCGCCTGCGTGGGGATACCCTGTGCGCTGAGGATGCGGCTCAGCGTATCGCGCAGCGGGTAGTAGCCGCAGTACTCCCCGTAGCTGAAGGCTTCTTCCGCATGGCGGCTGAGCACCGACAGCAGCACTTTGCGAAACGCCTCCAGCGGAAACACCTTAGGGCTGCCGACGCCGGCGGCGAAGTTGATCAGCCCCTCGGGCAGCGGGGCGTCGGCATAGCCGTCCAGCCGCGAGGTGAGGGTGGTGAAGCTCTCCAGCGGGAAGGGGGTATCGCTGGTCGGCCGGGCCGGGCGCGTTTGCGCCTGCGGGTGCGCAACATAGGCGCCGCTGCCGCGCCGCTGATGCAAAAAGCCCTTGGCCGCCAGTTCGGCATAGGCGTTATCCACCGTTAAACGGCTGACCGCCAGCTCGGCCGCCAGCGTGCGCGTCGAGGGCAGCTTGTCGCCATCGACGAACACGCCGGTAAGGATGGCGCGCCGCAGCGCTTCTTCGATCTGTAAATAGAGCGGAACGTCCTGCTCGCGATCTAACGGAATGTGCATGCGAAATTGGCCCGGTTAAGGAGAGAGCTTTTTACTATAACCCATGTCAACGGGGCTTCAAGCGCAGAAAAGTGGCCTGCATGACAACGCCGTAAAGTGGCTATAGTGAGAAAAAATGGCCGAGTTACACTCTGTGCCTGAGTATTTATGTCGCCATTTCTCCGAGGATCTCATGTCATTACCGTCAGGCGTTTCCGCCCGGCCTTTGCTGCCCGGCGCGCGTCTCTTTCAGGGCAGCCGCCAGGGTTACGTCATCGCCATTATCAGCGCCATGCTGCTGGCCTTTACCGCCATCATCATTCGCGCGCTGACCGAGTACTATCACCTGCCGACTTTCGTGCTGGCGTTCTGGCGCGCGGCGCTGGTGGCGCTGGTGCTGTTGCCGCTGCTGTTGGTGGTGAAACCGCAGTGGGCGCGCCTGCGCCGTGAACAGGTATTGTTCTACGCGCTTTACGGGCTGCTGCTGGCGCTGTTCAACAGCCTGTGGACGCTGTCGGTGGCGCTGAACGGCGCATCGGTGGCGACCATTCTGACCTACTGCTCGGTGGGCTTTACCGTGTTCCTCGGCTGGGTGATGTACAGCGAACGCCTGACGCTGCGCCAACTGCTGGTGATCGCCATCAGCCTGGGCGGTTGTTTCCTGGTCAGCAACGGCGACAGCATGGGCAACCAGCACTTCGACTTGTTGGGGCTGCTGGTGGGGATGCTGTCGGGCATCGGCTATACCCTGTATACCCTCGGCGGGCGAGTGGCCAGCGAACGGGGCTATCCGGTGTGGAACACCATTTTGTACGTTTTCGGTTTTTCGGCACTGTATCAGCTGGTGTTCAACGCGGCGCTGACGGCGTTCCCGCTGGCGGCGTTCCACGGCATGGCCGGCTCTCTGTGGTTCCTGTCGCACGGCGCGCAGGGCATTCAGTGGAGCGGCTGGCTGTTGTTGCTGGCGCTGGCCGCCGGGCCGACGCTGCTGGGCTTCGGGCTGTACAATATCAGCCTGAAAACGCTGCCGCTGGCCGTAGCCAACCTGATCCTGTCGCTGGAACTGGTGTTCACCGCGGCGATCGCCTATTTCCTGCTGGGGGAGAGCATGAATCAGCTGCAGCTGCTGGGCAGCGCGCTGGTGATGGGCGGGGTGCTGCTGTTGAAAAGCAAGACCGCCGAGGCGTGATCGGCTACCATTACGCCTCGCAAGAGAGGCGGTAATGATGAATAACCCGAGATTGAAACGAGCGCTTATCGCTTGAATGGCCGTGTTGAGTGAACGACAACACGGCCACAGACATTCCGTTCCGTGGCTTTTATTCCCGTAACAAGAGAATACGCCATGTCCGAAAAACACTGGTCTAAAACCGAGCTGCTGCATCAGACGGTGACCAACCCGAATATCATCGTCAAAGGCACCCACAGCTACTACAGCGACTGTTGGGATAACGGCTTCGAACGCTCGGTAGTGCGCTATCTGCACGGCGACGCGGTCAGCCGGCAATGGCAGCCGCTGGGTGACATAGATCGCTTGCTGATCGGCGATTATGTGTGCATCGCGGCCGAAGCGGTGATCCTGATGGGGGGCAATCACACCCACCGTATCGACTGGTTGAGCCTGTACCCCTTTATGGAAACCATCAAACGGGCGTACCGCCCCAAAGGCGACACCCGGCTGGGGGACGGTTGCTGGATTGGCATGCGGGCGATGTTGATGCCAGGGGTATCGATAGGCGAAGGGGCGATCGTCGCCGCTGGCAGCGTGGTGGCCGGCGATGTTGAGCCTTATGCCATCGTCGGCGGTAACCCGGCGAGGTTTATCCGTTGGCGATTCGCGCCGGAAATCATCGCGCGGTTGCTTGCGTTGCGCCTCTATGACTTGTCCGAGGCGGACTTTGCGGTGGTACAGCCTTTGCTGGTCGACAATGATATTGCGGCCGTAGAGCGGGCGATATGCAACATTAAGCGTTATTAAATGAAAAGGACGGGGTAATGACCCCGTCCGAGTGTGACTGAGATAATCGGGCCAAGTGTACCAGAAACTCTCCGACTGTTAATCCTCGCTCCACGGCAGCCGTATAACTGCATTATAGAAATGCAATGTATATAATAGCATTGCCTGAGAAAGGTCCTGGGTCTACGGTATTATTGGCTGTCAGTTTTGCTTTTAGATTGATATTTTTCTGTTGGCCGCCAGTCAAAGAATAATCCACGCCTGTTCATGCGGAATTTCCATCTAAAAAAAGCGTCGAATAAAAATTTTTGGTGTTTCTGAAATAAATATTTCCATCGCCTAATGTAGATTGGGCATGTATTTTTACCGTGCCTGACTGAGTGCATCCGATTGTTCCATAAATCGTTCTCTCCATCCCGGAAATCTCGTCCTGCGAAAGCGTACCAAAATCTATCACAGGAGGGAGATTCACATCACAAGATTGGTTTTGGGGAGGCAATTTGCCGCAAACAGAATTAGGCCATAAAAACGCCCCCCCGGCTAGTGATGGCGTATGTACATAAAAAAGCCCAACGCAACTGGCATCCCTACCGTTCACCAGGTAGGGTCGCGAGGTCCATGGAATGCCAAAGGAGTTTTTCCAGGCGATCTCTATTTCTTTTGCGGTTCTATATTTTTCAATTCGAAGACAATTTTTAGAGTCTATACATGAGCCATGTAGCCCAGGATTTCGGGTACTGTATTTGACATCAGGGCCAATAAAACAAGACGACCATCCATAACAAGGATTGAGATCAGAAGGGTTCTCATCCCACGCAACCAACGATTGAACAACCGTTAGGTTAACAAAAGATACGGGAAGCATATATGCGCCAGCTATAGCTTGTTGAGATAATAAAAATGTGCAACAAAAAATAAATATTCTAAACATATAACTCCTGATTTTATATTTATCTTCCCTATTGATTGTCATCTATAATGCCGCCCATGTTTTGGTGGATTTATAGAGAATATCTGCATCACATTATCATGTGTCTGAGTGAACAGCAATAATTTGGGTTCTCGAATTAGCTGGTTGATTTAGTCTGGGTTTTTATTTTTATGATTAAATAAAAAGTATAATTAATGACAATGTAATAGCTCAGGTTACTTTCTTCACTCTCTCCGTCAATAACGATATAAAAGGGTCACGTAGAGTGTGTGTGGGGGGAGGAGGAGGGGCCAAATGTAGTGGCAAAAATTGATAGCCGTTATCAGGTTAAAAAACGGTATCAAAAAGGTAACGGACATCTGTAATGGATCAATCGCGGACAACAAAAGTTTTTGCGTGTTTAGACATGAAAAATCCAGAGTCAAAAGTCTGGCTCTGGATTTTTTCTCTGGTCGGCTTATTCAAGCTCTCTCAAACGATCGGCATCAGAGATCATAACACCGCCCGTTTCGCATTACTCGGCCTTGGCCTCGGCCACCGGTTGGCGGCGTTTACGCATCAGGCGCAGCAGCGGCGGCAGCGCCAGTACCGCGACCGCCAGCACCAGCAGCGTTTGCGCGATGCTGCTGCTCCACAGGATGCCGAATTCGCCGTTGCTGATCGACAGCGCGCGGCGCAGGTTCTGCTCCAGCATCTCACCCAGAACAAAGCCCAGAATCAGCGGCGACATCGGGAAGTGCATTTTCCGCAGGATATAGCCGAACACGCCCAACCCCACCATCAACAGCAGGTCGAAGGTGGTGCTGTGCACCGCATAAACCCCCACCGCGGAAACTGCGGCGATCGCCGGCACCAGGAACCACAGCGGAATGGTCAGCATGCGGGTGAACAGGCCGACCAGCGGCAGGTTCATGATCAGCAGAATGACGTTAGCGATCAGCAGTGCGGCGATCAGCCCCCAGACGATATCCGGCTGTTCGGTGAACATCGCCGGGCCGGGGGTGATGTTGTACAGCGTCAGCGCCCCCATCATCACCGCCGTGGTGCCGGAACCCGGCACTCCCAGCGTCAGCATCGGAATGAATGAGCCGCAGGCCGAGGCGTTGTTGGCCGCTTCCGGCGCCGCTACGCCGCGGATGTCGCCCTTGCCGAAGGTGTCGCTGTTACCGCTGATTTTCTTCTCGGTCATGTAGGTCAACGCGCTGGCGATGGTGGCGCCGGCGCCCGGCAGAATGCCGACGAAGAAACCGATCACCGACGAGCGCAGGGTCGGGCCTGCGCACTGCGCCGCCTCTTTGCGGTTGAACAGCAACCGGCCGGTTTTACGCACCAGCTTTTGCCCGGCGCTGGTGCTTTCCAGCATCAGCAGGATTTCGCTGACCGAGAACAGGCCGATCACCACCACGATAAACTGCACGCCGTCGGAGAGGTGCACACTGTCGAAGGTAAAGCGGTAAACGCCGGTGTTGGCGTCGACGCCCACCGTCGCCAGCCCCAGGCCGATCAGCGCCGCCAGCAGCGATTTCAGCGGGTTCTGGCTCATCATGCTGCCGAGGCAGGCGATGGCGAACACCATCAGGGCGAAATACTCCGCCGGGCCGAAGGCCAGCGACCAGCGGGCCAGCAGCGGCGCGAACAGGATGATGCCGCCGATGGCGATCATCGATCCGACGAACGAGCTGACCGCCGAGATGGACAGCGCCACGCCGGCGCGCCCCTGCTGCGCCATCGGGTAGCCGTCCAGCGCGGTCATGATCGCCGCCGCATCGCCCGGCACGTTGAGCAGAATCGACGAGATGCGTCCGCCGTACTCGCAGCCGATATACACCGTCGCCAGCAGGATTAGCGCCGATTCGGCCGGCAGCTTGAGGGCAAATGCCAGCGGCAGCAGGATCGCCACGCCGTTGATCGGCCCGAGGCCCGGCAGCAGGCCGACGATGGTGCCGACGAAGCAGCCGATCAGGGCGATAATCAGGTTCTGCGGCACCAGCGCCACTTCGAACCCTTGGGTCAAATACATCCAGGTATCCATCGTCGCTCCCGTTAGCTCAGCCAGATGCCGAGCGGCAGTGTGACATCGAGAAGTTGGTCAAAGGCGTAGTACAGCGCTGCGCCCATGACGACGCCGGAGAGGGCCGCCGCCGGCAGGCTGGCCTGAAACAACAGGCCGATGCTGAACGTCAGCAGCGCGGTCGCCAGTGGAAAGCCCAGCCATTCAAAGCCCCAGGCATACAGCACCAGGGTGATCACCAGCACCAGCAGCCGCTGCAGCACCTTGTGGTGCGGCCATTCCACCGCCTGTGGGCGGCGCAGCAACAGTAGGGCCGCGCACAGCGCCATCAGGCTGAGGATCGCCAGCGGGAAAGGGCGCGGCCCCAGCGGTTCATAGCTGTATTCGCTTTGAATGCCCCAGCCGATGAACAGCCCGCCGATACACAGCAGCAGCCAAAAGCCGGCAAAAATACGATCGCTCATGGTTTTCCCCTGCGGTTATTTGGCCAGGCCGAACACTTTCGCCTGCTCACGGTATTGGGCAACCTGATTCTTCACGTAGGCGTCCAGCTCTTTGCCGGTCATGTTGAATTCGAACAGGCCGCGCAGATCGCGTTGCTGCTTGAATTCATCGGTCGCCATCATTTTCTGGAAGGTGTCGATCCACCACTGATACTCTTCATCGCTGACTTTCGGCCCGACGTAGAAGCCGCGAATGATCGGCCACACCAGGCTGTACCCCTGTTCTTTGGCGGTTGGAATGTCGGCCAACTGGCCAGGCAAACGTTGTTCGGCATACACCGCCAGCACGCGGATTTTGTCGCCCTGCAGGTAAGGCACCATCTCGCTCAGATCACCGGAAACTGCCTGAATATGATTGCCCAACAGCGCGGTGACCGGCTCGCCGCCGCCTTCGAACGCCACGTAGCGCATCTTGCGCGGATCCACGCCGACTTCGCGCGCCAGCAGCGCAGTTTTCATCCAGTCCTGGCTGCCGATGGAGGCGCCGGCGCCGAACACCACGCTGTTGGGATCTTTTTGGAAGGCGTCCATCAGGTCTTTCAGGGTCTTGTAAGGCGAGTCGGCGCGCACCGCGATCATGCCGTAGTCGGTTCCGACCGCCGCCAGCCATTTCACGTCGTCCACGTTATAGCGGCCGAACTTGCCCTGGGCCAGATTGAGCAGCGAGCCGCCGGAGAAGGCCACCACGGTGCCGAACTCCGCCGGGCGCTGCGCGACGATGGCGTTGTAGGCCACCGCGCCGACGCCGCCGGGCATATAGGTGACGCGCATCGGTTTATCGATGGCCTTGGTGTCCTGCAACGACACCTGAATCAGCTTGCAGGTCAGATCGAAGCCGCCGCCAGGCTTGGCCGGCGCAATACATTCGGTGCGTTTGGGCGCTTCCACGGCAAAGGCCTGAGAGGCTGCCAGCAACAGTGCGGCGGCGGTAAAGGTACGGGTCATTATTTTTTTCATTGTGGCTTGCCCTCGGTATTGTTCTGGTTGTGAATCCCGCAGAGCGCGGTTGCAGGATTGTTAAAACAACAACCTTTCATTTACCTTTCAGTGGCCGGAAAAGTTTCCAGTCTGTGATTAGGGTCTCTTGTCGCCAGTGAATCACGGGTGCGCTACCATAGAAATGCGGGCAGGAACAGGGCGCAAAACCGGCCAAAATCCTGCGTAATATCAGGTTTGCCGTTCTGCTTTCGCGATAAAATCATGATCAGTGAAATGAATAGAGACGCAGTGATATGTTTTCGTTAGGGAAATTATTTGGTGGTAGGGACAGCGCCAAAGTATGCGCGATTAAACGGTTGCCTGAGGTCTACGCGGAGATGGTCGGTGAAACCGGGCAGTGCCGTTTGAAGCGACTGCGTGCCGACGTTGGCGTGTTTGAACTGCATTTCGTCAACGCCGACGGTGAAAAGTATGCCTGCCAGATGACCGCCTGCGTGACCGGCATCGATCTGGTATTTGCCGCCAACAACCGCTCCGTGCTGGTTTCTTCGCCGTTTACCGCCGACAAGCTGCGCCCGGTACTGGACATTGCCGTGGCCGATAGCCCCATTCCGCTGATCTGACATCGTCCTGCGATCGCGCTCTATACGCATAATTGTGTGCCAGCTCCCAAAACTGGCGGCGCGGCGCTCTTTTATCCCCTTATTTTCCATGCCATTCTCTGTTATCGACCTGTTAACAATCGCGATATTGGCGCCAGGTTGATCAGATAAATCAATGGAATGGGAACATGCGACTGTTATTGGTTGAAGATCACCCCGAGCTGTCTCACTGGTTGCAAAAGGCGCTGACCGGCGCCGGCTTTGCCGTCGACGTCGCCCCGGACGGCGTGGCAGCGGATCACCTGCTGCTCAACGAACGCTATGCGCTCGCGGTGCTGGATGTGGCGCTGCCGCGTATGAACGGTCTGGATTTGCTGGCGCGCCTGCGCAAGCGCGGGCAGGATCTGCCGGTGCTGCTGCTGACGGCGCGCACCGACGTGGCCGACCGGGTAAAAGGCCTGAATCTGGGGGCGGACGATTACCTCACCAAGCCGTTCGAACTGGACGAGCTGGAAGCGCGTATTCGGGCGCTGCTGCGCCGCAGCGTCGGCGCCCCGCAGCCGGCGTTGCAGTACGGCGCGTTGACCTATCACGACGAAGGCTATTTTCTGCTGGAGAGCAAACCGCTGGCGCTGACGCCGCGTGAGCTGGCGGTGTTGACCGCGTTGATGCACCGGCGCGGCCGCCCGGTGGCCAAGCAACAGCTGTTCGAGCAGGTATTTACGTTGTCCGACGAGGCCAATCCGGAGAGCATCGAGCTTTACGTACACCGCCTGCGGAAAAAGCTGCAGGGCAGCGACGTGGCGATCGTCACGCTGCGTGGCCTGGGTTACAGCCTGGAGCTGTGCGATGCGGTGGTTTAACGCGCCGCGTTCGCTGTTCTATCAACTGCTATTGTTTTTTGGCCTGCCGCTGCTGGCGTTGGGCGGCATCTCTATCTACACCCACTATTTCAGCGCCATGAGCGCCGCCACCCTGGCTTACGATCGCACGCTGCTGGCGTCGGCGCGCACCGTAGCGGAGCGACTGGTGGTGCGCGAAGGCAAGCTGGCGGTTGATGTGCCCTATGTGGTGCTCGACAGCTTCGAGCGCAACATGAACGATCAGCTGTATTACGAGGTGATCTCGCCGCAGGGGAAAAGCATCTCGGGCTATGACGATTTGCCGCCTTTGCCGCCCCATATCCCGCGTTCCACGCTCTACCCGGCGCTGGTGCATTTTTACGATGCGGAATACCTCGGCAGGCCGATCCGCGTGGCGGCGCTGTTTCAACCGGTCAACGAGTCGGGCGTGAGCGGCATGGCGACCATTCTGGTGGCGGAAACCCTGGAGTCGCGCCGTTACCTGGCGCGGCAGATGATGATCGCGGCGCTGCTGAGCCAGGGCACGGTGGTGGCGTTAACCCTGATCCTGGCGTTCGCATTGCTCAAGCGGGTGTTGAAGCCGATGCGTAAGCTCTCCGGTATCATGCTGCGGCGCGATCCGGGCGAGCTGACGCCCTTGCCGCGGGTATTGCCATGGTCGGAGATGCAGCCGCTGCTGGTGGCGTTTAATCGTTACATCGAACGGCTGCGGCTGATGGTGGCACGTCAGGAGCGCTTCAGCGCCGACGCTTCGCACCAACTGCGCACGCCGCTGGCGGTGTTGAAGACTCAGGTAGGGGTCGCGCTGGCCAGTGACCGGCCGCAGCAGTGGCGCGAAAGCCTGCAGGCGATGAGCGCGACGCTGGATAATACCGTGTCGCTGACCGACCGCCTGCTGCATCTTTCACGCCTGAAGGCCAGCGAGCACCAGGCCGATCGTAAGTTGCAACCGGTCAACCTGGCGCAGGTGCTGCGCGACGCCTGCTTTTCCCGCTTGCCGCAGGCGCGCAGTAAACAGATCGATCTCGGGTTCGAAGGCGAGGCGGCGTGTCAAGTGGCGGGGGAGCCGCTGCTGTTGGCCGAGCTGTGCGCCAACCTGCTGGACAACGCGCTGAAATATACACCGCGTCAGGGCGTGGTGACCGCTCGCCTCACGCAGGATAAGGCGGCAGGGGAAGGCGTGCTGGAGATAGAAGACAGCGGCCCCGGCATCGCCTTGCAGGACAAGGCGCTGGCGCTGCAGCCGTTTCACCGGCTGGACAACGTGGGCGATCAGCCGGGCGCCGGATTGGGACTGGCGTTGGTGAAAGACATCACCGCGTATCACGGCACCCGCCCGGAGCTGTTGAGCTCCGCCGCGCTGGGCGGCCTGTTGGTGCGGGTGCGTTTCAGGCTGCTGCCTTAAGCCTGTTCTTTGCAGGACTCTGCGTTGGCCGCCGGGGCTTTGGCTTTACGCGTCAGCGGCGTGCGCAGCCGCTGCGACAAGATAACGCCCAGCAGGGTAATGCCGCCGCCGATCAGGTGGTAACCGTGCAACTGCTCATGCAGGAACAGCACGGCGATAGCGGCGGTAAACACCGGTGCCAGGTTCATGAAGATCGAGGCGGTGTTGGCGCCCAGGCGCATCACGCCCTGGATCCACAGGAACGGGGCGATGATCGAAGCCGGAATGCCGGCGAACAGCACCAGCGGCAGGTTATGGCCGTTCAAGCCGACATCCTCCGCCATCAGGAAATTAGGCAGCAGCAACAGCACGCCGAACAGGATCTGCACATACAGCGATTGCCAGTTCGGCAGCGCGATGGCCCAGCGTTTGGTCAACACCCCATACAGCGCGTAAGAGGCGGTGGCGAGCAGCATCATCAATTCCCCCTTGCCAATACCGTGCTGCAGCAGCACGCCGGGCTGACCGCCGCTGACCAGCCAGATCAGGCCGCAGAAGGAGAGTATGCTGCCGAGCAGCACGCCGACGGTCGGCGCAATGCGCAGCAGAACGATGCTGATCAGGATGGTCAGCAGCGGGATCAGCGACACGATGATGCCCATAAACAGCGCGCTGACGCTGTGCGCGGCGTAATAGGCCAGGCTTTGGTACAGTACCATGCCCAGCAGGCCGAGGATCATCAGCTTCCACCAGTTGGCGCGCACCTGCGCCCAGTTGCGCAGCACCCCCGGCAGCACGAACGGCGTCAGGGCAACCAGCGCCAGCAGCCAGCGGTAGAGCGAAATGGCCGCCGGATCGATAGCGGTGGCGGAGAGTTTGCTGACGACGGCGTTAATCGACCAAATCAGC
Source organism: Serratia sp. NGAS9 (assembly GCF_009905295.1). NCBI lineage: Bacteria > Pseudomonadati > Pseudomonadota > Gammaproteobacteria > Enterobacterales > Yersiniaceae > Serratia > Serratia sp. NGAS9. The sequence continues at coordinate 3,633,193 of NZ_CP047605.1, read as the reverse complement.
ACGGCCAACAGCGGGAAGAGCATATTCATGATAATTATTCTCAATAACGTCCAACATGCTGGCTAGTCTACGCGTGTCCGGTTTATCATATATAGCGATATCCAGACAAAAATCGGCGTAAACAAGACAAATCACGGGACGAAACCATGCCAGAAATCCGCCATTTCCCCGAGTCGTTGATCCCGGCGCCCAACCCGGTACAGTTCCGCTGCGAGGAGTTCAACGCGCGCACCGAATTCCAGCCGCACAGCCACACCTGGGGTCAGTTGATGTGGGTTAAAGCCGGGGTGATGGTGCTGCGCATCGGCGGGCAGCGCTTTCTGGCGCCGCCGGAGTTCGTGCTGTGGGCGCCGGCTGGCATCGAACACTCCTGCTATAACCAGCGGCTGGCGCAGTGCCGCATGGTGGACATCACGCCGGCGCTGTGCACCGGCATGCCGGCCGACCCCTGTCTGGTGAGCGTAACGCCGATATTCCGCGCCATCGCCGAGGATTTCTATGCGCGCAAGCAGTACATTCCGCAGGCGGAGGCGGATTTGCGTCTCTGCCAGGTGCTGATCGATCAGCTGCGCCTGTCGCCGCGCCAGCAAACCTATCTGCCGTCGTCGGACGACAAGTTCTTGGCGCCGGTGCTGGAAGCGTTGGAGCATTGTCCGGCGGACAACACCTCGCTGGCGGCGTGGGCGGCTCGGGTCTACACCACCGAGCGCACGCTGTCGCGACGCTGCCAACAGGATCTGGGCATGTCGTTCAGCGAATGGCGCCAGCGCCTGCGGTTCCTGCATGCCGTCTCCCTGCTCGAGCAGGGCAAGACCGTGCAGGACGTGGCGTTAGACGTCGGCTACAGCTCCGCGTCGGCCTTTATCGTCATGTTCCAGCAGATCGCCGGCACTACCCCTGAGCGCTTTCGCCGTGCCTGATTCAGTGGCACACTATTTCGCAGACAAATAGCCGTAAACCGTCGGAGAACGCAGTGAAAATTCTGGTTGATGAAAATATGCCGTACGCGGCCGAGCTGTTCAGCCGCCTGGGCGAGGTGCAGGCGGTACCGGGCCGCCCGATCCCGCTCGAGGCGCTGGCGGATGCCGATGCGCTGATGGTGCGTTCGGTCACCAAGGTCAATGAAGCCTTGTTGGCCGGCAGCCATATCGACTTTGTCGGCACCGCCACCGCCGGCACCGATCACGTCGATGAAGCCTGGCTGCAACGTCAGGGCATCGGCTTTTCCGCCGCGCCGGGCTGCAACGCTATCGCGGTGGTCGAGTATGTGTTCTCTGCCTTGATGCTGCTGGCCGAACGCGACGGCTTCCACCTGCGGGATAAAACCGTCGGCATCGTCGGCGTGGGCAACGTTGGTTCCCGTCTGGACGCTCGCCTCAAAGCGCTGGGCGTGCGCACGCTGCTGTGCGATCCGCCGCGTGCCGATCGCGGCGACGCCGGGGAATTCTGGCCGTTGGAGAAGCTGGTGGCCGAGGCCGACGTGCTGACCTTCCATACGCCGCTGAATAAATCCGGCCCATACCATTCGCTGCATCTGGCGGACGCCGAGCTGTTGGCGGCCCTGCCGGACAACCGCATTCTGATCAACGCCTGCCGCGGGCCGGTGGTGGATAACGCCGCCTTGCTGCAGGCGCTGGAAAAGGGCAAAAAGCTGAGCACGGTGCTGGACGTGTGGGAACCGGAGCCGGATCTCGCCTTACCGCTGCTGGCGCGGGTGGATATCGGTACCGCGCACATCGCTGGGTATACGCTGGAAGGCAAGGCGCGCGGCACCACCCAGGTGTTCGAGGCGTTCAGCCGCCATCTGGGGCAGCCGCAACAGGTGGCGCTGGCCTCGCTGTTGCCGGTGCCGGAGTTCAGCCAGATCCGCCTCAATGGGCCGCTGGATGAAGCGCGGTTAAAACGATTGATGCACTTGGTGTATGATGTGCGCCGCGATGATGCGCCGCTGCGCAAAGTCGCTGGGCAACCGGGCGAATTCGATCGCCTGCGCAAGCACTACCAGGAGCGCCGCGAGTGGTCTTCGCTGGCCGTGCAATGCGATGACAGCGCCAGCGCCGAGCTGCTCGGCAAGCTGGGCTTTAGCCTGGCGTAGCGCGTAAGGTTGTCTTAAGCCAACGCCGCTACAGTGAGCGGTAAAGATTATCGGGCGGTGATTGCACTGCCCGTCTGCTTTTATGAATGAAATACTCTGGAGAAAACCCGATGTCTGACGGCTGGAATATCGCGCTGCTCGGCGCCACTGGCGCGGTAGGTGAAGCGTTGCTGGAATTGTTGCAGGAACGCCAGTTCCCGGTGGGTGAGCTCTATCCTCTGGCAAGCGAACGCAGTGCGGGCGCCAATGTGCGCTTCAACGGCAAGTCTCTTCTGGTGCAGAACGCCGAAGAGTTCGACTGGTCGCAGGCCCAACTGGCCTTCTTCGTCGCCGGCAGCGACGCTTCCGCTCGCTATGCCGAAGAGGCCGGCAACATGGGCTGCCTGGTGATCGACACCAGCGGTCTGTTCGCCATGGAGCCGGATGTGCCGCTGGTGGTACCGGGTGTTAACCCGCAGGTGCTGGCGGATTACCGCAACCGCAATATCGTCGCGGTGGCTGACAGCATGGTCAGCCAACTGCTGACGGCGATCAAACCGCTGACCGAACAGGCGGGTCTCTCGCGTCTGCACGTTACCACGCTGATGTCGGTATCCTCGCGCGGCAAGGCCGCGGTGGACGATCTGGCCGGCCAGAGCGCGCGCCTGCTGAACGGCATTCCTGCCGAGGAAGGCGTCTTCGCTAAACAGCTGGCGTTTAACCTGCTGCCGCTCGTTGCCGACGAGCAGGGCAGCGTGCGCGAAGAGCGTCTGATCGTCGATCAGGTGCGCAAGGTGCTGCAGGACGAAGGGTTGCCGATTTCGGTGAGCTGCGTTCAGTCGCCGGTGTTTTACGGCCATGCGCAGGTGGTGCACCTGGAAGCGCTGCGCCCGCTGTCCGCCGAAGAGGCGCGCAGCGAGCTCGAAGAAGTCGAGGACATTCAGCTGAGCGAAGAGGACGATTACCCGACTCAGGTGACCGAAGCCTCCGGCAGCGATGCGCTCAGCATCGGTTGCCTGCGTAACGATTACGGCATCCCCGAGCTGCTGCAGTTCTGGACGGTGGCGGACAACGTGCGCTTCGGCGGCGCGTTAATGGCGATCGAAACCGCCGAGCGTCTGGTGCAGGAGCAGATGTACTGATGTCAGAGGTGGTCTCGCCCGCTCAGCCGACGCTGAAGGTAGCGCTGGGCATCGAATATGACGGCAGCCGGTACTACGGCTGGCAGCGGCAGCAAGAAGTGGCCAGCGTGCAGGAGCGCCTTGAGCAGGCGTTGAGCAAGGTGGCGGATGCGCCGATCAACGTGCTGTGCGCCGGGCGCACCGACGCCGGGGTGCACGCCACCGGGCAGGTGGTGCATTTCGAAACCACCGCGCGTCGCAAGGACGCCGCCTGGACGATGGGCGTGAACACCCATTTGCCGCCGGACATCGCGGTGCGCTGGGTGAGCCCCGTCGCCGACGATTTTCACGCGCGTTTCAGCGCTACCGCGCGCCGTTACCGCTATATTATTTTCAACCATCGCTACCGGCCGGCGGTGTTGCAACAGGGGGTGACGCACTTTTATCACCCGCTGGATGCCGATCGCATGCACCGGGCGGCGCAGGCGCTGCTGGGCGAGAATGACTTCACCTCGTTCCGCGCGGTGCAGTGTCAGTCGCGCACCCCGTGGCGCTGCGTAAAACACGTTAAGGTTACGCGCTACGGCGAATATATTGTGGTAGATATCAAGGCGAATGCCTTTGTGCATCACATGGTTCGCAATATCGTCGGCAGCCTGATGGAGATCGGCTGCGGCAATCAGGATGAGAACTGGATGGCCGAGTTGCTGGCGCTGAAGGATCGCAATCTGGCGGCGGCGACGGCGCGAGCCGAGGGGCTGTATTTGGTTGCCGTGGACTATCCCGATCATTTTGGTCTACCGCGGCCGCCGATGGGGCCGCTGTTTTTGCCCGACGATTAAACGCCGGCACGCCTGAAAGCGTCGCTCCCTTGTGCTTCTGCCGGGTGATTGAAACACCCGGTATCAATGAGAGAATTTATGGACATCATCAAGTTTATTATTGATTTCATTTTGCATATTGATGTGCACCTGGCCGAGCTGGTCGCACAATACGGCATGTGGGTCTACGCTATTCTGTTCCTGATCTTGTTTTGCGAAACCGGCCTGGTGGTGACGCCGTTCCTGCCGGGAGATTCTTTGCTGTTTGTCGCCGGCGCGCTGGCGGCGTTGCCGACCAACGATCTCAACGTGCACACCATGGTGGCGTTGATGGCCGTAGCGGCGATCATTGGCGATGCGGTGAACTACACTATCGGGCGGTTGTTCGGCGAGAAGCTGTTCAGCAACCCGAACTCGAAAATTTTCCGCCGTAGCTACCTGGACAAGACGCATCAGTTCTATGAGAAGCACGGTGGGAAAACGATTATTCTGGCGCGATTCGTGCCGATCGTGCGTACTTTTGCGCCGTTCGTCGCCGGCATGGGGCATATGTCCTATCGCCACTTCGCCGCCTACAACGTGATTGGCGCACTGGTTTGGGTGCTGCTCTTCACTTATGCTGGCTACCTGTTCGGCGATCTGCCGGTGGTGCAGGAGAACCTGAAACTGTTGATCGTCGGGATCATCATCGTTTCGATTCTGCCGGGCGTGATTGAAATTTGGCGTCACAAGCGCGCGGCCGCCCGCCAGCAAAAACAGTAAAAACATCGCTTAACCTGTCGGTTCGACCAGTTTTTTGTCCACAGCGCCGGGCCGATATGGTTTAATGAGCGACATTATGGTCTGTTCCTGCGAACAACCCTGAAGCCGATGCCTCAGTCGCCGCGCTTGCCGCGCCGCGAACGGGCATTTTTTCATTGGGGTGTTTTCAGGGGGATTGTTAAAGCATGAACAGCGGACTGGCGTGTGCCAGGTTCAAACAGAAAGGTCATCGATGAGCTGGATTGAACGAATTCTTAACAAGAGCAATATCACACAAACCCGTAAGGCGAGCATTCCTGAAGGGGTCTGGACCAAATGCGACAGCTGCGGCCAGGTTCTCTACCGCGCCGAGCTGGAGCGTAATCTGGAAGTGTGTCCGAAGTGCGACCACCACATGCGTATGGGCGCGCGCGCGCGTCTGCATACCCTGCTGGACGAAGGCAGTGAAGTGGAGCTGGGCAGCGATCTGGAGCCGAAGGACGTTCTGAAATTCAAGGATTCCAAGCGCTATAAAGATCGTCTGGTCGCCGCACAGAAAGCGACCGGCGAGAAAGATGCGCTGGTGGTGATGAAGGGCACGCTGTACGGTATGCCGATCGTCGCCGCATCCTTCGAATTCGCTTTCATCGGCGGCTCAATGTCTTCCGTGGTCGGCGCGCGTTTCGTGCGTGCGGTTGAGCAGGCGCTGGAGGACAACTGTCCACTAGTGTGCTTCTCCGCCAGCGGCGGCGCGCGCATGCAGGAAGCGCTGATGTCGCTGATGCAGATGGCGAAAACCAGCGCGGCGTTGGCTAAGATGCAGGAGCGCGGCTTGCCGTACATCTCCGTGCTGACCGACCCGACCATGGGCGGCGTCTCCGCCAGCCTGGCGATGCTGGGCGACATCAATATCGCCGAGCCGAAAGCGCTGATCGGCTTTGCCGGCCCGCGCGTCATCGAGCAGACCGTGCGCGAGAAACTGCCGCCTGGCTTCCAGCGCAGCGAGTTCCTGATCGAAAAAGGCGCGATCGACATGATTGTTCGCCGTCCGGAGATGCGCCAAACGTTGGCGAGCATTCTGTCCAAGCTGACCAACCAACCGCAGCCGCATTTCGATGAGGCCGCGCCGGTCATTGAGCCGGAGCCGCAGGCCGACGCCTGAGGCAAAGACAGATCCCGCCCGGGTTCAGCCGCCACTTTGTGGCTAAGTGACGGCTGATGCCCGTTCTCTGCCGGCCGTGGCCTATCGCGCCATGGTTTGCGGGTTGGCGGCGGTTACGAAGCGCATCGCCTTTACCGCGGTGAGGGTGGTGCCCTGATGGATTAATGAACCCAAGTTCAGTGACGGGACTCATGCAAAACCACCAAATTCCCCAAGCCACGTCGCCATTGAGCTCGTGGCTTTACTATCTGGAACGTCTGCACAGCCAGGCGATCGAACTCGGCCTTGAGCGCGTACAGCGCGTCGCGGCGCATCTGGATTTACTGACCCCCGCACCCACGGTGTTCACCGTTGCCGGCACCAACGGCAAAGGCACGACCTGTCGTACCCTCGAAGCCATTCTGCTGGCCGCCGGCCTGCGCGTCGGCGTCTACAGTTCGCCGCATCTGGTGCGCTATACCGAACGCGTGCGCATTCAGGGGGAAGAGCTGAGCGAAGCAGAGCATAGCCGCTCGTTCGCCGCCATTGAAGCCGGCCGCGGCGAAACGTCGCTGACCTATTTCGAATTCGGCACCCTGTCGGCGCTGCAGCTGTTCAAACAGGCGCGGCTCGACGTGGTGATCCTGGAAGTGGGCCTGGGCGGGCGTCTCGACGCCACCAATATCGTCGATCCGAGCGTGGCGGTGATCACCAGCATCGCGCTCGATCATACCGACTGGCTGGGCAACGATCGCGAAAGCATCGGCCGTGAAAAGGCCGGTATTTTCCGCAGCGGCAAGCCGGCGGTGGTGGGCGAACCCGACATGCCGGGCAGCATTCGCCAGGTCGCCGAAACGCTGGGCGCACCGCTGTATCGCCGCGGTGAAGCCTGGAGCTTCAGCGAGCAGGGCGATCGCTGGCAGTGGCAGGGCGGCGACACGCAGCTGACCGATCTGCCGACGCCGAACGTACCGCTGGCCAACGCCGCTACCGCGCTGGCGGCACTGAACTGTTCCCCGCTGGAAATCGACGAACGCGCGATCTTCACCGGGCTGCAGCAGGCGACGCTGCCGGGGCGTTTCCAGATCGTGCGGCGGGAGCCGATGCTGATCCTCGACGTGGCACACAACCCGCACGCCGCCGGCTATCTGGCCGGGCGTCTGGCCAAGCTGCCGCGCGACGGCGGCAAGGTACGCGCGGTGGTGGGCATGCTGTCCGACAAGGACATCGCCGGCACGCTGGCCTGCCTCAGCGAGCAGGTGGATGAATGGTACTGCGCACCGCTCGACGGACCGCGCGGTGCCAGCGTCGAACAGCTGGCGCAGCATCTGACGGAACCGCGCCGCTTTAATGATGTCGAAACTGCCTGGCGGCAGGCTATGCAGGATGCTGATAAACAGGATATTGTGATCGTCTGTGGATCGTTCCACACCGTGGCGCAGGTGATGGCGGCGTTAGACGAGATGCGGGGAGTGTGAGTGGCGAGTAAATTTCAGAACCGACTGGTTGGAACCGTGATTCTGGTGGCGCTGGGGGTAATCATCCTGCCAGGGTTGCTGGACGGCAAAAAGAAGCATTACGAGGATGAGTTCGCGGCCATTCCATTGGTGCCGAAGGCGGGCGACGTCGAAGAGAACGACGTGCTGCCGCCGGTGACGCAGCCGTTGCCGGCGCAGCCGCCGGAAGGGGCGGGCGCGCTGGTCGAGCAGCAGGCGGCCAACGAAGCGGCGGCGCAACAGGCGGTGCGGCAGAGCGCTCAGCAACCGACGCAGGTGGCGCCGCCGCCGGTCGAGACGCGTCCTCAGCCGGTGCAGCAGCCTAAGCCGAAGCCGGTGGAAACCAAACCGGTGGAAGTGAAACCAAAACCGGTACCGCAGCCGAAGCCGGTGGAGGTGAAACCGGTGCCGAAGCCGGAACCGACGCCGAAACCAGAACCGACGCCGCAGCCAAAACCGGCGGAAGAAAAAGCGCCGTCCGGGCAAGCCTATGTCGTGCAGCTCGGGGCGCTGAAGAACGCCGCCAAGGCGAACGAGATTGTCGCTTCGCTGCGTCTCTCGGGCTATCGCGCCTTTACCGTGCCGTCAACGCCGGTGCAAGGGCAGATCACCCGCATCTACGTTGGCCCGGACGCTTCCAAGCAGAAGCTGCAGGCGGCTCTGCCGTCGCTGAACTCGATCAGCGGGCTGAGCGGGCAGGTGAAGCCGTACGGCCGTTAAACCCCGCGGGGGCGCAGCAGGATGCGCCCCTGAATTCAGGAGTAGTGGAGAGAAAGCGAGAGAAACCGCGCCTTTTACAGGCGAAATCACCTATGTAGGCGCGGCGATTGGGAATTTTTTAATCGCCGCTTTTTATTTGTAACGTGGTAGGAAATCCCCTACGCAAACGTTTTCTTTTTCTGTTAGAATTCGCCGCGAATTGGATGCAGGGGCGATTCATCATTGGAATAGTTCATGGTCTGGATTGATTACGTCATTATAGCGGTGATTGGATTTTCGGCTCTGGTGAGCCTGATCCGAGGGTTTGTTCGCGAAGCATTGTCACTTGTGACATGGGGATGTGCGTTTTTTGTTGCCAGCCATTTCTACTCTTACCTTGCGGTCTATTTCACTCGTTTTGAAGATGAACTGGTGCGAAACGGCATCGCGATCGCGATTTTGTTCATCGCGACCCTGATCGTAGGGGCTATTGTTAACTATGTGATTAGCTCACTGGTAGAGAAAACCGGGTTGTCAGGCACCGACCGGGTGCTGGGCATCTGCTTCGGCGCACTGCGCGGCGTGTTGATTGTCGCGGCGATCCTGTTCTTCCTGGATACCTTTACCGGCTTTTCACAAAGTGCCGACTGGAAACAGTCGCAGCTGATCCCCCAGTTCAGTTACGTCATCAGGTGGTTCTTTGACTACCTGCAGAGCACGTCGAGTTTCTTGCCGACCCAATTGCCGGGGCGGTAGCGCTGATGAGGAAAAGACAACATGTGCGGTATTGTCGGTATCGCCGGTTTCATGCCGGTAAACCAGTCGATTTATGATGCGCTGACGGTGCTTCAGCACCGTGGCCAGGATGCCGCAGGCATCGTCACCATTGACGCCCACAACGGGTTCCGTTTGCGTAAAGCCAACGGCCTGGTGAAGGATGTGTTTGAGGCGCGCCATATGCAACGCTTGCAGGGCAACATGGGCATTGGCCATGTGCGTTACCCGACGGCCGGCAGCTCGAGCGCCTCTGAGGCCCAGCCTTTCTACGTCAACTCGCCGTTCGGCATTACGCTGGCCCACAACGGCAACCTGACCAACGCCCATGAGCTGCGCCAAAAGCTGTTCGAAAGCGGCCGCCGCCATGTCAACACCACCTCCGACTCGGAAATCCTGCTGAACGTGCTGGCCAGCGAGCTGGATCGCTTCCCGCACTATCCGCTGGAAGCCGACAACATCTTTACCGCGGTCGCCGCTATGCATCAGCAACTGCGCGGCGCTTACGCCTGCGTGGCGATGATCATCGGCCATGGCCTGCTGGCGTTCCGCGATCCCAACGGCATTCGTCCGCTGGTGATCGGCAAGCGCACGCTGGAGGATGGCCGCAGCGAGTACATGGTGGCTTCCGAGAGCGTGGCGCTGGATACCCTGGGCTTTGAGTTCCTGCGCGACGTGGCGCCGGGCGAAGCGGTGTACATCACCACCAAGGGCCAGCTGTTCACCCGCCAGTGCGCAGAGAACCCGAAAACCAACCCGTGCCTGTTCGAATATGTTTATTTTGCGCGCCCAGACTCCTTTATGGACAAGATCTCGGTCTACAGCGCCCGCGTGCGCATGGGCCAGAAGCTGGGTGAGAAGATCGCCCGCGAGTGGGAAGATCTGGATATCGACGTGGTGATCCCGATTCCTGAAACTTCCTGCGATATCGCGCTGGAGATCGCGCGTATTCTCGAGAAGCCCTACCGCCAGGGCTTCGTGAAAAACCGCTACGTTGGCCGCACCTTTATCATGCCGGGCCAGCAGGCGCGTCGCCAGTCGGTACGCCGCAAGCTGAACGCCAACCGTGCCGAGTTCCGCGACAAGAACGTGCTGCTGGTGGATGACTCCATCGTGCGCGGCACGACCTCTGAGCAAATCGTCGAGATGGCGCGCGAAGCGGGCGCTAAGCGCGTGTATCTGGCTTCCGCCGCGCCGGAAGTGCGTTTCCCTAACGTCTACGGCATCGACATGCCGAGCGCCAACGAACTGATCGCCCACGGGCGTGAAGTGGATGAAATCCGTCAGATTATCGGCGCCGACGGGCTGATCTTCCAGGACCTCGACGATCTGATCGAAGCGGTGCGCGAAGAGAACCCGGACATCATCCAGTTCGAATGCTCGGTCTTCAATGGTATCTACGTGACCAAAGACGTCGACCAAAGCTATCTGGAATACCTGGAGTCGCTGCGCAGCGACGATGCCAAGGCGATGCGGGTGCAAACCGAAGCGGAAAATCTGGAACTGCACAACGAAGGCTAACGGTCTGCGTTGATCCCTCAAGGTGCATCGCCGCGTCTGCGGCGGTGCACCTTGTTCCTCTGACTTGCTTATCCCTCGCCATTGCGGCAAAGTCTGCCTGATCTTACTTTTTACGGCAGAGGCCATTCTTCATGAAACGACTCATCATCGGCATTTCCGGCGCCAGCGGCGCTATCTACGGCGTGCGCCTGTTACAGGTTTTGCGCGACGTCGCAGAGGTGGAAACCCATCTGGTGATGAGTAATGCTGCACGGCAGACGCTGGCGCTGGAAACGCCGTACAGCCTGCGTGAAGTGCAGGCGCTGGCCGACGTGGTGCACGATGCGCGCGACATCGCCGCCGGCATCTCCTCGGGCTCTTTCAAAACGTTGGGCATGGCGATCCTGCCTTGTTCGATCAAAACCCTGTCTGGCATCGTTAACAGCTACAGTGACGGATTGCTGACCCGCGCCGCCGACGTGGTGCTCAAAGAGCGCCGCCGTTTGGTCTTGTGCGTGCGTGAAACGCCGTTGCATCTTGGTCATTTGCGGCTGATGACGCAGGCGGCGGAGATGGGCGCGGTGATCATGCCGCCGGTGCCGGCGTTTTACCACCAGCCGAAAAGCGTGGAAGACATCATCGATCAAACCGTCAATCGGGTGATCGACCAGTTTGATATCGAATTGCCGACCGATCTGTTCACCCGCTGGCAGGGTGCTAATTAACAGTTTTATCCCTAAATTGGTACATTTGTGCAACACCGCACTGAATTGGGGCGGAGTATGCACCATAATGATCCCACTTCATCACGCTCACTGTTTCATGGTGCCGCCTTATTGCGGTTGCCAGTGGCGCGGCCCCAACCGGCCGATTTAATTTTGCGGTTATCGTCCCAGGAAACAGTATTGTGAAGGTCGGAGCCGTTCCCTCCGCCCGTAGCACCTAATGTGGCACGATTACTGCAAATTGATTTGGTGGGGAAAGTAATGCCCGTAGTGGCATCAAAAAAATCAATTTGAGGGTAATTTATGAAAAAGCGGGTTTTGATTTTGCCGTTAGTTCTGGCTTTGAGCGCCGCCAGCAGCGCCTTTGCCGCCATTCCTTCCACGCTGAAGATTGGCACCGATCCGACTTACGCACCGTTTGAATCCAAAAACGCCAAAGGCGAATTGGTTGGCTTTGACATTGATTTGGCCAAAGAGCTGTGCAAACGCATCAATACCCAATGCACCTTCGTGGAGAGCGACTTCGACGCGCTGATCCCCTCCCTCAAGGCGAAGAAAATCGACGCCATCATCTCTTCGCTGTCCATCACTGAAAAACGCCAGCAGGAAATCGCCTTTACCGACAAGCTGTATGCCGCCAACGCGCGTCTGATCGCGCCGAAAGGGTCCAAGCTGTTGCCTACCGTGGACGCTCTGAAAGGCAAGAGCGTGGGCGTGCTGCAGGGCACCACCCAGGAAGCCTACGCCAACGCCATGTGGCAGCCGAAGGGCATCACCGTCGTGCCTTACCAGAACCAGGATCTGGTTTACGCCGATCTGGCTTCCGGCCGTATTGACGCCGCCTTCCAGGATGAAGTGGCGGGCAGCGACGGCTTCCTGAAACAGCCGCCGGGCAAAGACTATGCGTTCGCCGGCGAATCGGTGAAGGATGACAAGTTCTTCGGCGTCGGCACCGGCATGGGGCTGCGCAAGACCGATACCGAGCTGAAAGCGGCGCTGGACAAAGCCTTCGCCGAGATGCGCAAAGACGGCACCTACGACAAATACGCGAAAAAGTACTTCGACTTTGACGTCTACGGCGGGTAATCCGCTTACCGTTCCATGCTGTGACTGCGGGGCCGGCGTGCCGGCCCCGATGGTTCGGATCCTAGACCACAGGGTGAAGTAGATGCTGCAAGGCTATTCCCAACTGATTTTCGAGGGGGCTCTGGTGACGTTGGAGCTGGCCCTCAGTTCCGTGTTGCTGGCGGTGGTGATCGGCCTGATCGGCGCCGGTGGCAAACTGTCTCATAACCCCTTTATCTCCGGTCTGTTCGGCGCCTATACCACGCTGATCCGCGGCGTGCCCGATCTGGTGCTGATGCTGCTGATCTTTTACGGCCTGCAAATCGCGCTGAACAACATCACCACGCTGCTCGGCTTCTCGCAGATCGATATCGATCCGCTCGGCGCCGGTATCATTACCCTCGGCTTTATCTACGGTGCTTACTTCACTGAGACCTTCCGCGGCGCCTATCTGGCGGTGCCGAAAGGGCAGATCGAAGCGGCGACGGCCTACGGCTTCAGCGGCGCGCAGATCTTTCGGCGCATTCTGTTCCCGGCGATGATGCGTTTCGCTTTGCCGGGCATCGGCAACAACTGGCAGGTGATCCTGAAGGCGACGGCGCTGGTGTCGATCCTCGGCCTGAACGACGTGGTGAAAGCCACGCAGCTGGCGGGGAAAGGCACCTATCAGCCGTTCTTCTTCGCCATCGTGGCCGGCGTGGTGTACCTGATCTTCACTACCGTTTCCAACGGCGTGCTGCTGTGGCTTGAACGGCGTTACTCACTGGGCGTCAAGAGGGCCGAACTATGATCGAGATTTTGCAACAGTATTGGCAGTCGCTGCTGTGGAGCGACGGCTACCGTTTCACTGGCGTGGCAGTCACGCTGTGGCTGCTGATCGCCTCGGTGGTGATGGGCGGGCTGCTGGCGATCCCGATGGCGGTGGCGCGCGTCTCTTCCCTTCGCTGGGTGCGTTTCCCGGTGTGGCTTTACACCTATGTGTTTCGCGGTACGCCGCTGTACGTGCAGCTGCTGGTGTTCTACTCCGGCATGTACAGCCTCGAGATCGTGCGCGGCACCGAGTTTCTTAATGCGTTTTTCCGCAGCGGGCTTAACTGCACCATCCTGGCGCTGACGCTCAACACCTGCGCCTATACCACCGAGATCTTCGCCGGGGCGATCCGCGCGGTGCCGCACGGTGAAATCGAGGCCGCCAACGCCTACGGTTTCTCGCGCTTCAAGATGTATCGCTGCATCATTTTGCCTTCGGCACTGCGCACCGCGTTGCCGGCTTACAGCAACGAAGTGATCCTGATGCTGCACTCCACCGCGCTGGCGTTTACCGCCACCGTGCCGGATCTGCTGAAGATCGCGCGCGACATCAACGCCGCGACTTACCAGCCGTTCTACGCTTTCGGCATCGCGGCGGTGCTGTACCTGATCATCTCCTACGTGTTAATCAGCCTGTTCCGCAAAGCTGAAAAACGCTGGATGGCACACGTTAGTCACTGATAAATGACGGGAAGAAAAACCATGTCTGAGAATAAATTAGCCGTCACGGAACTGCACAAACGCTATGGCGACCACGAAGTGCTGAAAGGCGTCTCGCTGGCGGCCAACGCCGGGGATGTGATCAGCATCATCGGCTCCTCTGGCTCCGGCAAAAGCACCTTTCTGCGCTGCATCAACTTCCTCGAGAAGCCGAGCGAAGGCTCGATCAGCCTGAACAACGAAGATATTCGCATGGTGCGCGACAAGGACGGCCAGCTGAAAGTGTTCGACAAGAAGCAGCTGCAGCTGCTGCGCACCCGCCTGACCATGGTGTTCCAGCACTTTAACCTGTGGAGCCATATGACGGTGCTGGAGAACGTGATGGAGGCGCCAGTGCAGGTGCTGGGGCTGAGCAAGGCCGACGCGCACGAGCGCGCGGTGCGTTACCTGGATAAAGTGGGCATCGACGAGCGGGCGCGCGGCAAGTACCCGGTGCACCTGTCGGGTGGCCAGCAGCAGCGCGTCTCCATTGCTCGCGCATTGGCGATGGAGCCGGAGGTGCTGCTGTTTGACGAACCGACGTCGGCGCTGGATCCCGAGCTGGTGGGCGAGGTGCTGCGCATCATGCAGAAGCTGGCGGAGGAGGGAAAAACCATGGTGGTGGTGACGCACGAAATGGAATTTGCACGCCACGTTTCCAACCACGTGATCTTCCTGCACAAAGGGTTGATCGAAGAGCAGGGGCCGCCGGCCGAGCTGTTCGGCAACCCCAAAAGCCCGCGCCTGCAGCAGTTCCTGTCCGGCGCGTTGAAGTAACCTCAGATCAGCGGGCTTCGGCCCGCTGATTAATCACGTCATCCAATGCCTGTTCCAATTCCAGATAGCGGAAGTGGAAGCCGGCCTCTTCCAGGCGCTTCGGCACCGCCCGCTGGCCGCCGAGCACCAGCACCGCCGCTTCCCCCATCAACAGCCGCATGGCGAACGCCGGCACCCGCAGAAACGCCGGGCGATCGAGCACGTTGGCCAATTGGGCGGCGAACTGCTCGTTGTGCACCGGGTAGGGCGCGACCATGTTAAACGGGCCGCTCAGCGTGGCGTGATCCAGTAGATAAATAATGCCGTTGACCATGTCGTCGAGATGGATCCACGGCAGATATTGGCGACCGTCGCCGATCGGGCCGCCCAGCCCGAAGCGGAACGGCGGCAGCATTTTGGCCAGCGCGCCGCCCTGTGGCGCCAGCACCACGCCGGTGCGCAGCAGGCAGACGCGGGTGGCATCGCTTTGCGCCTGCAGCGCCAGCGTTTCCCAGCGTTGACACAGCTGGTGGGTGAATTCGTCGTGCGGTGGCTCCTCTTCGGTCACCACCGCCTGCCCCTGATCGCCGTAGTAGCCGACGGCGGAACCGGAAATCAACACACCGGGCGGCGTGCTGCCGGCCTTGATCAGCTGCGCCAATCGTTCGGTCAGATCCCAACGGCTGCGGCACAGGCGCTCTTTCTGCTGTGCGCTCCAGCGCTTGTCGGCGATAGGTTCGCCGGCCAGGTTGATCACCGCGTCGAATTCATCCAGCGACTGCCGGTCGTCCAGCGTTTGCCAATAGTTCGGCCGATCGCCCAGCCGGGCTCGGGCTCGCCGCTCGTCTCGGGTCAACACCGTAATGTGGTGAGAAAGCGCCAGCAGCCTGGCCGTCAGACTGCTGCCTATCAATCCCGTTGCGCCGGTGATCAGGATCCGCATTGTCGACCTCCCTGAGTTAGTCCCGGCGGTAGCTCATGGTCATGGAAACCGAATCGGCGTAGCGCAGGGCCAGAAGTTTATCTATCTCCACTTCAGCATAGGTTACCCAGGCGTGTTCTTTTACGATGTCGAGCACATCCTGCGTTAATTTTTCCAGCAACGCGAAACGGTTATCTTCCACATGGCGGATGATCGCTTTGGTGATGGTGCGGTAGTTGAGTGCATCGGCGATGTCTTCGCTGTTGCGCGCTTTGTCCGCCGGGTAGTGGATCACCACGTTGATCAGGACGTCCTGTCGGTTGTTGATTTCCTCTTCCTTGATACCGATGAACGTGCGCAGCCGCAGATTTTTAATGCGAATAACGGCGTCGGGTTGACTGAAAGACATCAGAGATTCTCCATAGGTCTGATTATTAGCGTTCAGAATACACGGAAAGTAAGGAAAAGATAACGAGGGGACGATGTGACTCCCCGGCCGACGGGGAGTCGGGGAAGGCGCTTAGCCTTGTTCGGCCAGTTTGTAGGCGCGCTCGGTCGCCGGGCGGTTGCTGATGCGCTCGAACCAGTTGCGCACCGATGGGTAATCTGCCAGATCGATGCGTTGACGCGGATGCGATACGACCCACGGATAGGTGGCGATATCGGCGATGCTGTAGTTGTCGCCGCCCAGGTACGGGTGTTTTTGCAGTTCAGCTTCCAGCACGCCGTACAGCCGCTTGGTCTCCAGATGGTAACGCTCGATGGCGTAAGGCACCGGCTGCGGCGCGTAGTGATTAAAGTGGTGATTCTGCCCGAGCATCGGCCCGAACCCCGCCACCTGCCAGAACAACCACTGTAGGGTCGCGGCGCGTTCGCGCAGGCCGGTGCTCAGCAGCTTGCCGGTCTTCTCCGCCAGATACAGCAGGATTTCCCCGGATTCGAACAGACTGATTGGCGCGCCGCCGTCCACCGGTTGCTGATCGACGATCGCCGGGATTTTGTTGTTGGGAGAAATGCTCAGAAAGTCCGGTTTGAACTGGTCGCCGGCGCTGATGTTTACGCGATGGATACGGTAGGGTAAGCCGACCTCTTCCAAAAACAAGGTGATCTTGTGACCATTGGGAGTAGGCGCGTAATACAGGTCAATCATGTTGCCTCCTGCGGTAAGGTGATCTGTAATTCATTACACGTTGCTGCGGTCTTCGCCGCGCACAAAGGTATATCAGAGATCCAACAATAGCAGCTAAGGATAGCAGGCTATGTGGGATTCGTCCGATGCTATCTGCGCAGTTGGATCACAATTCTCCACCGGGGCGGGTGGTGGTTTGCCGTACGGCGTCGGCGCGGTAAAATGGCGCTTATTTCCCTCTATAGGACAAGGTTATGAAGCTGATGTTCGCCTCGGATATCCACGGATCGCTGCCGGCCACCGAACGCGTGCTGGAATTATTCGCACAACACGGCGCTGACTGGCTGATTCTTCTGGGTGATTTGCTGAATCACGGCCCGCGCAACGCGCTGCCGGCCGGCTATCAGCCCGCTCAGGTTGCCGAACGATTGAATCGCTATAGCGACAAGATCATCGCCGTTCGCGGCAATTGTGACAGCGAGGTCGATCAGATGCTGCTGACGTTTCCTATCGAGGCGCCGTGGCAACAGGTTCTACTGCAAAAAAGACGATTGTTTTTGACCCACGGTCACCTTTATCATCCTTCGGCACTGCCGCCGTTATCCCGCGGTGACGTCCTGGCCTACGGCCATACGCATCTGCCGCAGGCGGAGCGGCAGGGTGAGATCTATTGCTTCAATCCGGGCTCGGTCAGCATCCCGAAAGGGGGCTTCCCGGCTAGCTACGGCATGTTGGATCGGGGCACTTTGCGCGTGCTGACGCTCGACGACGGCAAGGTCGTCGCGGAGGTGGCGTTAACACGCTAAACGCACTAATTTATACACACACAATAAAAATCTTTGAAAAACACTCATTGATTAACCAGCGCGCGGGATGCATCGCGCCAAAATAGAAGGTTTTAGAGGATGGCGGAACAGGGTCAGGCTGCAGATACCGAATGGGTTGATATCGTCGACGAGCAAAACGAGGTGATTGCGCAATCCAGTCGTCAACAGATGCGGGCGGAGCGGCTGCGTCATCGTGCGACCTATATTGTGGTGCATGATGGGATGGGAAAAATTCTGGTGCAGCGTCGCACCGAGATTAAAGACTTCTACCCGGGCTGGTTGGACGCGACGGCGGGTGGCGTAGTGCAAAGCGGTGAAAACGTGCTGGATTCGGCGCGCCGCGAGGCGGAAGAAGAGCTGGGCATCGCCGGCGTGCCTTTCGCCGAACATGGTCTGTTCTACTTCGAAGAAGAGCAGTGCCGGGTGTGGGGCGCTCTGTTCAGCTGCGTGTCACACGGCCCGTTTGCACTGCAGGAAGAAGAAGTGGCCGAGGTGTGCTGGCTGACGCCGGAAGAGATCACCGCTCGCTGCGACGAGTTTACCCCGGATTCGCTGAAGGCGCTGTCGCTGTGGCTGACGCGCAACAACGAACAGGATTACGGTAAGCCGCTCGACAACCACTGAGGCGCCAACGCGTGAGAAAGCCGGTCATCGACCGGCTTTTTTTACGGTTCGGATTCAGCAGCTGTCGCGGCGGCACAGCGTGGCGGGCAGGGTGCCTTCCGGCAGCCAGGGCTGCTCGTTCAGCCGTGCCAGCAGTGCCTGGCCGGCCTGAATGCCGATATCGCGATGCGGAATGGTCATGGTGGTCAGCGGCGGCTGGCACACCCGGCCGAACTCGCTGTTGCCGAACCCCACCACCGCCAGATTGTCCGGCACCCTGATGCGCCGCCGCTGGCATTCGTACAGTGCGCCGCCGGCCAGTTCGTCCGAGGCGCACACCAGCGCGTCCAGTTCCGGCCAGGCCAGCAAGAATTCCGGCAGCTGCTGCGCACCGGTGCTGAAGCTGGCGGGCTGCGCGGCGTTGATCACCCGATGCGGCGACATATGGTTGCGCAGCAGCGCCTTGTGCCAGCCCTGCAGGTGCTGCTGGAAAATCCACTGTTCCTGATTGGCGCACAGCAGCCCGATATTCTGATAGCCGCTGGCGATCACCGTTTGCGTCAGCTGATACATGGCCGCCACATAGTCGATGCCGATGCTCATATCGATCGGATCGGCGCGCACGGCGCCGATCTCCACCACCGGAATGTTGGCGGCGATCAACGCGTTGCGGGCGTTTTGCGAATGCTCGACGCTGAGCAGCACCGCCGCCGCGAGGTTGTAAGAGAGCAGCGTCTCCAGCAGCTTTTCTTCGCGCTCCAGGTGGTGCTGCGACTCCGCCAGCATGATGTGATAGCCGGCCGGCTGCAGCACTTTCTGCAGGCCGGCGAACATCTCGGCGCAGCCAGATTCGGACAGGCTGGGCACCACCATGGCGATGGTGTAGGACGAGGCCGACGCCAGCGAACTGGCGGCCAGATTGGGCAGGTAGCCCAGTTCGCTCACCGCGGCTTCAATCTTCTCGCGCAGTTTGTCTGAAACCTGCTCCGGCGTGCGCAGCGCGCGCGACACCGTCATGGTGCCGACGCCCGCCAGCTGCGCTACGTCAGCCAACGTCACCCTGCCTGTGCTGCGTCGTTTTTTACCGATCGACATGCCTAATCCCGACTGAAATGCGCGAGCGGCGCATAAAAATGGTGAGGGTGGGAAGCCGACGGCGCGGCTTCGACGATCCCCGTATGCGGCACAT
Source organism: Serratia sp. NGAS9 (assembly GCF_009905295.1). Taxonomy (NCBI): domain Bacteria; kingdom Pseudomonadati; phylum Pseudomonadota; class Gammaproteobacteria; order Enterobacterales; family Yersiniaceae; genus Serratia; species Serratia sp. NGAS9. The sequence continues at coordinate 3,614,101 of NZ_CP047605.1, read as the reverse complement.
TCTACCCCGTTACCCGAAAGAGCGAGAAAAAATTGTGGTTAACGCCATGCCGCCACGCGGTGTTTTGATAGCGCTATCACAGATCCGCATGATAGCGCTTTGGTAGCGCTATCTTTGTGATATCCATCACTGTGTCGCCGAGAGGGGTTGATTAAAGTTTTACCGTCGTCGGTGAATTAATCACCGGCCGAAACCATCAACGTTTGGGAGGGTAATGTGCTGAAAGAGTGGCTGACCGCCGATCATATACAGCTGTGCGAACGGGTGGAGGACTGGCGCCAGGCGGTCACGCTGAGCGCGCAGCCGCTGCTGCAAGGCGGCGTGATTACGCCGAATTACCTGACGGCTATCTTTCATCAGCAGGAGAAGCTCGGCCCTTACTTCGTCCTGGCGCCGGGCATCGCCATGCCGCACGCCAGGCCGGAGGAGGGCGCCAACGCGCTGGGGCTGTCGCTGTTGAAGATCCATCAGGGCGTGAATTTCCATTCCGCGGATAACGATCCGGTTCAGGTGGTGGTGATGCTTTCGGCGCCCGACGGCAACAGCCACATTGAAATGATTTCGCAGTTGGCGGAATTATTTTCCGATAACTCGGCGATGGAGGCGTTATTTCACGCCACAGATAAACGGCAAATTGAGGATATTATCGCCCGCTATTAACGTTTAATCACCAGGAACACGATTAATGCTAACAACGCTGGGAATATGACCGGCGGCGCTACCCTACACGCTAAATTCAACAGGTGGATATTATGAAAATCATGGCGATTTGCGGTTCCGGTCTCGGCAGCAGTTTTATGGTGGAAATGAACATTAAAAAAGTGCTGAAAAAGATGGGGGTGGAGGCCGAAGTCGAACACTCCGATCTGTCGTCCGCTACCCCCGGCGCCGCCGACGTGTTCGTGATGGCGAAAGACATCGCCGACAGCGCCAGCGTACCGGCCGAGCAGCTGGTGGTGATCAGCAACATCATCGACATTAATGAGCTGGAAGCCAAGCTGCGCGCTTACTTCGAAGCCCACTCAATCATCTAAATAAAACGATTGGCGAGGTGGATATGTTTATCCAGGAAACGCTTAAGTTTGTGGTGGATATATTAAAGGTGCCTTCGGTGCTGGTCGGGCTTATTGCGCTGATCGGTTTGCTGGCGCAAAAGAAATCGTTTTCCGACGTGGTGAAAGGCACGGTAAAAACTATTCTCGGCTTTATCGTTTTGGGCGGCGGTGCCACGGTATTGGTCGGATCGCTCAATCCGCTGGGCGGCATGTTCGAACATGCGTTCAATATTCAGGGCATCATTCCGAACAATGAAGCGATCGTCTCCATCGCGCTGGAGAAATACGGCGCCTCCACCGCGTTGATCATGGCGTTCGGCATGGTGGCGAACATCGTGGTGGCACGGTTCACCCGGCTGAAATACATCTTCCTGACCGGCCACCACACCTTCTACATGGCCTGCATGATCGGCATCATCCTGACGGTGGCGGGCTTCGAGGGCGTGCAGTTGGTGTTTACCGGTGCGCTGACCCTGGGGCTGGTGATGGCGTTCTTCCCGGCGATCGCCCAGCGCTATATGCGCCGCATTACCGGCAACGACGATATCGCTTTCGGCCACTTCGGCACCCTGGGCTATGTGTTGTCCGGCTGGATCGGCTCGAAGGTGGGCAAAAACTCGCGCTCGACCGAGGAGATGAACCTGCCGAAAAACCTCAGTTTCTTGCGTGACAGTTCCATTTCGATCTCGATGACCATGATTGTCATCTACCTGATCCTGGCGATCTGCGCCGGGCGGGCCTATGTGGAAAGCGAGCTCAGCGGCGGCCAGAACTACCTGGTGTATTCGATTATCCAGGCCATCACCTTCGCCGCCGGGGTATTCATCATTCTGCAAGGCGTGCGCTTGATTCTGGCGGAGATTGTGCCGGCGTTCACCGGTTTCTCGGAAAAGCTGGTGCCTAACGCGCGGCCGGCGCTGGATTGCCCGGTGGTCTATCCCTATGCCCCCAACGCGGTGCTGATCGGCTTCCTGTTCAGCTTCCTTGGCGGGTTGGCCGGGCTGTTCCTGCTGGGGCAGCTGAAAATGGTGCTGATCCTGCCCGGCGTGGTGCCGCATTTCTTCACCGGCGCTACCGCCGGGGTGTTCGGCAACGCCACCGGCGGGCGGCGCGGCGCGATGCTGGGCGCCTTCGCCAACGGGCTGCTGATCACCTTCCTGCCGGTGCTGCTGTTGCCGGTGCTGGGGGCGCTTGGCTTTGCCAACACCACCTTCTCCGACGCCGACTTCGGCGTGATCGGCATCCTGCTGGGCAACATGGCGCGCTTTATGTCGAAGGAGATGATCATGCTGGCGATCGTCGCCGTGTTCGCGCTGCTGGTGGCGCATAACTTCCTGGGAAAACGCAAAGGCGCGCCGGCCGCTGACCGCGTCGAGAAATAACGAGGGCAGACTGATGAACGACACAACGAGCGAAACGGAAATTGAAGAGCTGCAGATCCTGGCGCGCGCGATCCGCCTGGAAACATTGAAGGCGTTGACCGGGCTGGGCTTCGGCCACTACGGCGGCTGCATGTCGGTGGTGGAGACGCTGGCGGTACTGTACGGCAGCGTGATGCGTATCGATCCGGCGGATCCGGACTGGCCGGAGCGCGATGACTTCGTGCTGTCGAAAGGGCACGCCGGCCCGGCGCTGTACAGCACGCTGGCGATCAAGGGCTACTTCCCGCTGGCGGAGCTGAAGACCCTCAACCAGAACGGCACGCGTCTGCCTAGCCACCCGGACCGATTGCGCACGCGCGGCGTGGACGCCACCACCGGTTCACTGGGGCAGGGCGTGTCGATCGCCGCCGGCATGGCGTTATCCCATCGGCTGGCGGGGCGTCGTAACCGGGTGTTCAGCATCCTCGGCGACGGTGAGCTGAACGAAGGGCAGTGCTGGGAGGCGTTCCAGTTTATCGCCCACCACAACCTGAACAACCTGACGCTGTTCATCGATTACAACAAGCAACAGCTAGACGGTGCGCTGGACGAGGTGATCCAACCGTTCGATCTGGCCGCCAAGTTCCGCGCTTTCGGCTTTGAGGTGCAGACCATCAAGGGCGACGACATCGCGGCGCTGCTGGCGGCGGTGGCGCCGGCGCGCGGCGGTGAACAGCGGCCGCTGGCGATCGTGCTCGACAGCATCAAAGGGCAGGGCGTGACCTATCTGGAAAACCTGTCGAACTCACACCACCTGCGCCTGACGCCGGACGTGCAGCTGGAAATCGAAAAAGCCATCGCCGAACTGGAGGCCGCCCATGTTTAACGTAGTGACCCAGTTGGAAAACGACGCCGTCGAAATGCGCAAAGTCTATGCCGGTGCGGTGCGTCGGCAGATAGAAGCGGGCGCACCGATCATCGCGCTGGAGGCCGATTTGATGAGCTCGATGGCGATGGACGGCGTGCACAAGGATCACCCGCAGCACGTGATTAACTGCGGCATCATGGAGGCCAACGTGATCGGCGTCGCCGCCGGGCTGTCGCTCACCGGCAGGGTGCCGTTCGTGCATACCTTTACCGCCTTCGCCAGCCGCCGCTGTTTCGATCAGCTGTTCATGTCGCTGGATTATCAGCGCAACAACGTCAAGGTGATCGCCTCCGACGCCGGGGTGAGCGCCTGCCACAACGGCGGCACCCACATGTCGTTCGAGGACATGGGCATCGTGCGCGGGCTGGCGCACTCGGTGGTGCTGGAAGTGACCGACGCTACCATGTTCGCCGACATTCTGCGCCAGCTGATGGATCTACGCGGCTTCTACTGGGTGCGCACCATCCGCAAGCAGGCGACGCGCATTTACCAGGAAGGCTCGCGCTTTACCATCGGCAAGGGCAACCTGCTGCGCGACGGCGACGACATTACGCTGATTGCCAATGGCATCATGGTGGCGGAGGCGCTGAAGGCGGCGCAGATGCTGGCGCGGCAGGGCGTCAGCGCGGCAGTGATCGATATGTTCACCCTCAAGCCTATCGACCGTGAACTGATCAAAACCTACGCGGCCAAGACCGGACGTATCGTCACCTGTGAAAATCACAGCATTCATAACGGGCTGGGATCCGCAGTGGCGGAGGTGCTGGCGGAAGAGTGCCCGACGCCGATGCGGCGCGTGGGGGTGAAGGAGCGTTACGGCCAGGTGGGCACCCAGGCGTTTTTACAGCAGGAGTACGGCCTGACCGCCGAGCATATTCTGGAGGCTGCCGGGCAGTTGCTGGCGCGTTAGGGAACGCAAAAGAAAAGCGCCGGTCAATGACCGGCGCTTTTTTATCGCTCAACCTGAAGAATATCAGGCCTTGGCGGCGGCAGCGTCAGCCTGGGAAGACTGGATCGCCGTCAGCGCAACGGTGTAGACGATATCGTCAACCAGTGCGCCGCGCGACAGGTCGTTCACCGGCTTGCGCATGCCTTGCAGCATCGGCCCGATGGAAACCAGGTCAGCGGAGCGCTGTACCGCTTTGTAGGTGGTGTTGCCGGTGTTCAAATCCGGGAAGATGAACACGGTCGCCTGGCCGGCCACCGGTGAGTTCGGCGCCTTGGACTTGGCAACGTCGGCCATGATGGCGGCGTCGTACTGCAGCGGGCCGTCGATGATCAGATCTGGGCGTTTTTCCTGCGCCAGACGGGTCGCTTCGCGCACTTTCTCGACGTCGCTGCCCGCACCGGAGTTACCGGTGGAGTAGGAGATCATCGCTACGCGCGGCTCGATGCCGAAGGCAGCGGCGGAATCCGCAGACTGGATGGCGATTTCAGACAGCTGCTCGGCGGTCGGATCCGGGTTGATCGCGCAGTCGCCGTAGACCAGTACCTGGTCAGGCAACAGCATGAAGAATACGGAGGACACCAGCGAGCTGCCCGGTGCGGTTTTGATCAGCTGCAACGGTGGACGGATGGTGTTGGCGGTGGTGTGAACCGCGCCGGAGACCAGACCGTCGACTTCGCCTTGTTCCAGCATCAGGGTGCCGAGCACCACGTTGTCTTCCAGCTGCTCGCGCGCGACCACTTCGGTCATGCCCTTGCTCTTGCGCAGCTCAACCAGACGTGGCACGTAGTTTTCACGTACGGCGACCGGATCGACGATTTCGATGCCTTTGCCCAGCTCAACGCCCTGCGCTGCCGCTACGCGCTGGATCTCGTCCGGGTTGCCGAGCAGCACGCATTCCGCGATGCCGCGTTCGGCACAGATGGCCGCCGCTTTTACGGTACGCGGCTCGTCGCCTTCCGGCAGCACGATGCGCTTGCCGGCTTTACGCGCCAGCTCGGTCAGTTCGTAACGGAACGCCGGTGGAGACAGGCGGCGTGAACGCTCAGAGGTGGCGGTCAGCGAGTCGATCCACTCGGTGTTGATGTGGCTGGCCACGTAGTTCTGCACTTTCTCGATGCGCTGGTGGTCGTCCGCCGGCACTTCGAGGTTGAAGCTCTGCAGGCTCAGCGAGGTTTGCCAGGTGTTGGTGTCAACCATGAACACCGGCAGGCCGGTTTGGAAGGCGCGTTCGCACAGCTTCTTGATCGGCTCGTCGATGGCGTAGCCGCCGGTCAGCAGGATGGCGCCGATTTCCACGCCGTTCATCGCCGCCAGGCAGGCGGAGACCAGCACGTCAGGACGGTCTGCGGAGGTCACCAGCAGAGAGCCTGGGCGGAAGTGTTCCAGCATGTGCGGGATGCTGCGCGCACAGAAGGTCACGGACTTCACGCGGCGGGTCATGATGTCGCCTTCGTTGACCACGCGGGCCTTCAGGTGGCGAGCCATGTCGATGGCGCGGGTGGCGATCAGATCGAAGCTCCACGGCACGCAGCCCAGAACCGGCAGCGGGCTGTTGGCGAACAGCTGCGCAGGATCGACGTGGGCGATGCTGGCTTTGGTGGAGTCGTCGAAGATTTCGGACAGGTCAGGACGGGTACGGCCCTGATCGTCGACCGGTGCGTTCAGCTTGTTGATGATAACGCCGGTGATGTTTTTGTTCTTGCTGCCGCCGAAGCTGGTGCGCGCCAGTTCGATGCGCTCTTTCAGCTGCGCCGGGGAGTCGTTGCCCAGCGCCAGCACGAAGACGATCTCGGCGTTCAGGGTTTTGGCGATCTCGTAGTTCAGCGCGTTGGCGAACTGGTGTTTGCGAGTCGGCACCAGGCCTTCGATCAGCACCACTTCCGCGTCTTTGGTGTTCTCGTGGTAACGCGCCACGATCTCTTCCATTAGCACGTCTTGCTGGTTGGAGCTCAGCAGGCCCTCAACGTAGTCCATGCGCAGCGGTTCGGCCGCCGTAATGGTGGAGTTGCTGCTGCGGATGATGGTGGTGGTCTGGTCGAGCGCGTTGTCGCCGGTGCGCGGTTGAGCGATAGGCTTGAACACGCTCAGACGAACGCCTTTTTGCTCCATGGAGCGGATGACACCCAGGCTGACGCTGGTCAGGCCGACGCTGGTGCCGGTGGGGATCAACATAATAGTACGTGACACAGAATAGTCCTCTTCACGATTAACATGAGGCTAAAACAACACCGTCAGCCTGGGCTGACGGTGTTTTGAGAGCATTACGCGGTCAGGCGGGATGCGTCCTGCGCGATGACCAACTCTTCGTTGGTCGGGATCACCAGCGCCAGGCGGCTGCCGTCTTTGGTGATGGCGCCGGATTTGCCGAAGCGAGCGGCCATGTTGCGGTCGTGGTCGATTTCGAAGCCCAGTAGGCCCAGTTTGTTCAGGGTCAGCTCACGCACCATGCCGGCGTTCTCGCCGATGCCGCCGGTGAAGATCACCGCGTCCAGACGGCCTTCCATCAGCGCGCTGTAGGCGCCGACGTATTTGGCCAGACGGTGGCAGAACACGTCCATGGCGCGTTTGGCGTCGGCTTTGCTGTCGTAGTTGTCTTCAACGTAACGGCAATCGCTGGTGACTTCGGTCAGGCCCAGCAGGCCGGATTCTTTGGTCAGCATCTTGTTGATCTGGTCAACGCTCATGCCCAGAGAATCGTGCAGGTGGAAGATGATAGCCGGATCGATGTCACCGCTGCGGGTGCCCATCACCAGGCCTTCCAGCGGGGTCAGACCCATGGAGGTGTCAACGCACTGGCCGTTGCGCACTGCGGTGACGGAGCCGCCGTTGCCCAGGTGGCAAGTGATCACGTTCACTTCTTCTACCGGCTTGTTCAGCATCTTCGCGGCTTCTTGAGTCACGTAGAAGTGGCTGGTGCCGTGCGCGCCGTAGCGGCGAACGCCGTGGTCGCGGTACAGGCTGTACGGCAGGGCGTACAGGTAAGATTCTTCCGGCATGGTCTGGTGGAACGCGGTGTCGAACACGGCAACGTTCTTGTCGGCCAGGTTAGGGAAGGATTTCAGCGCTTCCGCGATGCCGATCAGGTGAGCTGGGTTGTGCAGTGGTGCAAACGGCACGGAATCTTTGATACCCTGCAGAACTTCGTCGTTGATCACGGCAGAGGCGGTGAACTTCTCGCCGCCGTGCACGATGCGGTGGCCGATAGCGGTCAGCTGCGCGGAAAGCTCTGGTTTTTGTGCCAGAATAGTATTAACAATGAAGTTCAGCGCTTCGCTGTGTGCAGCGCCGGCCCCCAGGGCAGCTTCGTGTTTGGCGCCGTCCATTTTCCACTTGATGCGAGCTTCAGGCAGGTGGAAACACTCGGCCAAACCGGAGAGGAATTCGTCGCCGTTAACGGCATCGATGATGGCGAATTTCAGAGAAGAACTGCCGCAGTTAAGAACCAGTACTAGCTTACTCGACATGGAAGTACCTACTTAAATAGTCGTGTTGTTAAAAGAAAATCGAACACACGTGGTGAATTAATCGTCAATCAGACAACAAGCGTAGCGCATAGTGCCGATGACATTTATGATTAACATCATGTGAAGTGCACAAATCACAGGATGATGGAAAAACCGATGATTTCTCTGCGGTTTAAATAATCTTGATTTTTATAGGGCTAAAAGTTGACAAAATTTACGTCATCTTCTACCGGCCACAAGGCCGGCTTAGGATACCGATAGCCCGGTGCAAACACAAAATAAATTTAAAGCTTCAAATTTTTTAGTATGGTCTCTGGCAGCACGCTTTTAGTTTCTTTACGTGACGTTGAGGTACGCAATGACGAGCAAACCGTCCGGTTCCGTAAGCTGGTTTCAGGTCTTCCAGCGCGGGCAGCATTATATGAAAACCTGGCCGTCAGACAAACGTCTGGCACCGGTCTTTCCGGAGAATCGCGTTGCGCGTGCCACCCGTTTCGCTATCCGTTTCATGCCGCCGTTGGCGATTTTCACGCTGACCTGGCAGATCGCGCTGGGCGGCCAGCTGGGTCCGGCGATCGCCACCGCGCTGTTCGCCTGCAGCCTGCCGATGCAGGGCTTGTGGTGGCTGGGGCGCCGTTCGGTCACGCCGCTGCCGCCGACGCTGCTGCAATGGTTCCATGAGGTGCGCAACAAGCTGACGGAAGCCGGGCAGGCGGTGGCGCCGCTCGAAGGCACGCCGACCTATCAGACGTTGGCCGATCTGCTCAAGCGCGCCTTCAAGCAGCTGGACAAAACCTTCCTCGACGATCTGTAAATGAAAAAAGGCCGCGCTGATGCGGCCTTTCTCGTCAAAGCGGCAATAACCCCGGTTTAAATCAAAGAACGGTCGAGTTGTGATTTCCTGCGTTCTTGCGCTGTGCGATGCTCCCGTCATCACACAGAAATGAGGAAATCCTGATGGAAATGACCAACGCCCAGCGGCTGATCCTGTCGAACCAGTACAAGATGATGACCCTGCTCGATCCGGACAACGGCGACCGTTATCGCCGGTTGCAAACCATCGTCGAACGCGGCTTCGGTTTGCAAATGCGCGAACTGGATCGCGACTTCGGCGAACTGAGCGAAGAGGTGTGCCGCACCATCATCAACGTGATGGAGATGCACCATGCGCTGCAGGTTTCCTGGGGCAACCTGAAAGAGAAGCAGGATCTGGACGAGCGCCGCCTGGCGTTTCTCGGCTTCGACGCCGCTACCGAGGCGCGCTACCTGAGCTACGTGCGTTTCCTGGTCAGCACCGAGGGGCGTTATACTCACTTCGATTCCGGTAGCCACGGTTTTAACGCCCAGACCAAAATGTGGGAAAAGTACCAGCGTATGCTGGCGATCTGGCTGGCCTGTCCGCGCCAGTATCACTTGAGCGCCGTTGAGATAGCGCAAATCATCAATGCTTGATTAAGAAGAGGTTTTCTGTGGAGTGTAAGGGTTTTCTGTTCGATCTTGATGGCACCCTGGTGGATTCTCTGCCGGCGGTAGAGCGTGCCTGGACGCACTGGGCCGAGCGCCGCGGCGTTGACCCGCAAGCGGTGCTGGACTTCATTCACGGTAAACAGGCCATTACTTCTCTGCGCCACTTTATGCCGGGCGAAAGCGAAGCGGAAATTCAGCGCGAGTTCCAACTGCTGGAGCAGGTGGAAGCGCAGGATACCGACGGCGTTCGCGCGCTGCCGGGCGCCATCGCGCTGCTGGAGCGCCTGAACGCGCTCGGCATCCCTTGGGCGATCGTCACCTCCGGTTCGGTGCCGGTGGCCGGCGCTCGCCGCCAGGCCGGCGGTTTGCCGCAGCCGGCGGTGTTCATCACCGCCGAGCAGGTTAAACACGGTAAGCCACAGCCCGATGCCTACCTGCTGGGCGCCGAGCGCCTGGGGCTGGCGCCGCACGAGTGCGTGGTGGTTGAAGACGCGCCGGCCGGCATTCTTTCGGGTCTGGCTGCGGGCTGTCAGGTGATTGCGGTCAACGCCCCGGCCGATGCGCCGAAGCTGGAGCAGGTCGACCTGCGGCTGGATTCGCTGGCGCAGATCGCCGTCGATAAAACGGCGCAGGGCGCGATCGTTCGCCGGCTGGCCTGAGTGGCATTATCTTCACCCTAATTGATTAGACCCCGCTTCGGCGGGGTTTTTTTATGCTATTTTTTAGACCCTTGGACATTTGCCGGATGAGGCCGTTTTGAACAGCGAATTACTGTGGGTGCTGAGTTTACTGCTGATTGCCATCGTGCTGTTTACCACCAACAAGCTGCGGATGGACGTGGTGGCGCTGTTGGTGATTATCGCCTTCGTGCTGAGCGGCACGCTCAGCCTGCAGGAAGCGACGGTCGGTTTCAGCGATCCCAACGTGATTTTGATCGCCGCGCTGTTCGTGATCGGCGAAGGGTTGGTGCGTACCGGCGTGGCCTATCAGGTGGGCGACTGGTTGGTGAAAGTGGCCGGCAGCAGCGAAACCAAAATGTTGATGCTGCTGATGGTGACGGTCGCCGGGCTGGGCGCGTTCATGAGCTCGACCGGCGTGGTGGCGATCTTTATCCCGGTGGTGCTCAGCGTGACGGCCAGAATGAAGATCGCGCCGGGGCGGCTGATGATGCCGCTCAGCTTCGCCGGACTGATCAGCGGCATGATGACGCTGGTGGCCACGCCGCCCAACATGGTGGTCAACAGCGAACTGGTGCGGGAAGGCATCCATGGTTTCGGTTTCTTCAGCGTGACGCCCATTGGCCTGGTGGTGCTGGCGCTGGGTGTCGGCTACATGCTGATCGCCCGGCGTTGGCTGGGCAGCGGTGACACCGGCAAAGCCGGAGATGACTGGCAGCGTCGCACCTTCCGCGACCTGATCCGTGATTACAAGCTGACCGGCCGCGCGCGGCGGCTGGCTGTCCGCAGCGCTTCGCCGCTGATCGGACGTTCGCTGGATGAACTGCACCTGCGTGCGCGCTATGGTGCCAACGTGGTGGGCATCGAGCGCTGGAAACGCTTCCGGCGGGTGATGGTCAGCGCCTCCGGCAGCACCGAGCTGCGCGAGGGCGACGTCCTCTTGATCGACATGTCGGACAGCCAGGTCGATCTGCGCGAATTCTGCGGCGAGCAGCGGCTGGAGCCGATGGTGCTGCGCGGCGATTACTTCTCTGAACAGTCGCGCAACGTCGGCATGGCCGAAGTGTCGCTGATCCCGGACTCGGCGCTGCTGGGCAAAAGCCTGCGTGAAGCAGCGTTCCGCAGCCGCTACGATCTGAATGTGGTGGGCATCCGCCGCCACGGCGAGACTCTGAGCGGCAAGCTGGTGGACGAGCCGCTGGAGCTGGGCGACATTTTGCTGGTGATCGGCGACTGGAAGGCGATTCGTCAGCTGCAGGCCAAAACCCACGACTTTATCGTGCTCAACCTGCCGGCCGAAGTGGACGAAGTGGCGCCGGCCATCACCCAGGCGCCGCACGCGCTGTTTTGCCTGGCGTTGATGGTGGCGATGATGCTGACCGACGAAATCCCCAACCCGATCGCGGCGTTGATCGCCTGCCTGCTGATGGGCAAGTTCCGCTGTATCGACATGGAGAGCGCCTATAAATCGATCCATTGGCCGAGCATCATTTTGATCGTCGGCATGATGCCGTTCGCGCAGGCGCTGCAAAAGACCGGCGGCGTGGATCTGATCGTTCGCGGGCTGATGGACGTCGCCGGCGGCGCGGGGCCGCGCGTGATGCTGCTGTGCCTGTTCGTCTTGTGCGCCACCATTGGCCTGTTTATTTCCAATACCGCGACGGCGGTGCTGATGGCGCCGATCGCCATTGCCGCCGCGCGCGAAATGGGCGTCTCGCCATACCCGTTCGCGATGATTATCGCCATCGCCGCGTCCGCCGCCTTTATGACGCCGGTCTCTTCACCGGTCAACACGCTGGTGCTGGGGCCGGGCAATTACAAGTTCGGCGATTTCGTGCGTCTCGGCGTGCCGTTCACCCTGTTGGTGATGGCGGTCAGCGTGATTGTGGTGCCGTGGCTCTACGGTTTTTAACGGCGCAGCGAGGCTGCGCCGGTGGGGTTACAGCGAGCTGTCGAGGCTGATTTCGTCCAATGACAGGCTGAAACTGGGAATGAACACGTCCATAAAGTAGTCCATTTCCGGGCTGCGGCGCTGTTCCAGGGTTTTATCCAGCCGCGCCTTGGCCAGGGTGAATTCATTGTTGCCGGCAGAGAGTTCCTCCAGGCATTTCAGGTAGGCGCACAGCGCGTCTGCCTGCTTCACTACCTGCTTTTCATCTTCGCTGTAGTAGTGCTCATCGAGAATGGTGCGGAAATCGTTGCGCAGCTCAGCGGGGATCATGTCCAGCAGCTTTTGCTGGGCGATCTTTTCGATCTTCTTGTATTCATGGGCGATCTGCGGATTGTAGTACTTGATCGGCGTCGGCATGTCGCCGGTGATCACTTCGCTGGCGTCGTGATACATCGCTAACAGCGCAACGCGGTCGGCATTGAGGTTGCCGTTGAATTTGCGGTTCTTGATCACCGCCAACGCGTGGGCGACGAAAGCCACCTGCAGACTGTGTTCGGAGACGTTCTCGGTACGCACGTTGCGCATCAGTGGCCAGCGGTTGATCAGTTTCAGGCGGGACAGATGGGCGAAGAAATGGCTCTGGCTCATGGTGCTCTCTTTAACGGCAAGTGAGGGCCCCATTGTGAAGCAGTGACGGCGAATTTTGCAACCGGGCAATAAGAGAAGGGCGCAGCAAGGCGCTGCGCCCCAGGCGATTACTGGTGGTAACCTTCAAGGAAGCGGCCCAGCTTGCCGACCGCCATTTCCAGTTCGTCTACGCGCGGCAGGGTGACGATGCGCACGTGATCCGGGTAAGGCCAGTTGAACGCCGAACCTTGCACCAGCAGCACTTTTTCCTGTAGCAACAGATCCAGCACCAGCTTCTGGTCGTCGTGGATGTTGAAGCGTTTGGCATCGATGCGCGGGAACATGTACAACGCGCCCTGCGGCTTCACGCAAGAGACGCCCGGGATGTCGTTGAGCAATTCCCAGGTGCGGTTGCGTTGTTCGTACAGGCGGCCGCCGGGCTGAATGAATTCGCTGATGCTCTGATAACCGCCCAGCGCGGTCTGAATGGCGTGCTGCATCGGCACGTTGGCGCACAGGCGCATCGAAGCCAGCATCTCCAGCCCTTCGATATAGCCTTTGGCGTGCTTCTTCGGCCCGTTCAGCACCATCCAGCCCTGGCGGAAGCCCGCCACGCGGTAGGTTTTCGACAGGCCGTTGAAGGTCACGGTCAGCAGATCTGGCGCCAGTGCGGCGATCGAGTGGTGTTCGGCGTCGTCGTACAGGATCTTGTCGTAGATCTCGTCGGCGAAGATGATCAGGTTGTGTTGACGGGCGATCTCGACGATCTGCTCAAGCAGCGCTTTGCTGTAAACCGCGCCGGTCGGGTTGTTTGGGTTGATGATCACGATACCGCGGGTGCGCGGGGTGATCTTGCTGATGATATCGTCCAGATCCGGGAACCAGCCGGCCTGCTCATCGCACAGGTAGTGCACGGCCTTGCCGCCGGACAGCGATACCGCAGCGGTCCACAGCGGGTAGTCCGGCGCCGGTACCAGCATTTCGTCGCCGCTGTTGAGCAGCGCCTGCATGGATTGGACGATCAGCTCAGAGACGCCATTGCCAATGTAGATATCCTCAACGGTCACGTCACGCATGTTGCGCGCCTGATAGTGCTGCATGATCGCTTTACGCGCCGAGAAGAGGCCCTTGGAGTCGGAGTAGCCTTGCGCCGTGGGCAGATTGCGGATCACGTCGACCAGGATTTCGTCCGGGGCGTCGAAACCGAACGGGGCAGGGTTGCCGATGTTCAGTTTCAGGACTTTGTTGCCTTCTTCTTCAAGACGTTTAGCTTCTTTAAGCACCGGGCCGCGAATGTCATAGCAGACGTTGTCCAGTTTGCTGGATTTCTCAATGGGGGACATAAAAAGTTGAGCCTTTTGCTGGGATAGGGGCGCTCCTACCGTGGGACGCCGCAACCCGCCCAATGTACTCCTGGCGTAGTTGCTTTTGAAGGGTTTTGCACGCCTTTGGTGCAAATGCATGTCGTAACGGGGGATTTTAGTTATGATAAGCAAAGGTAAAGTTATTTTGTGGTTCATAATTTCATGAACTATAATTTTACTAGGGTTTTGTTCTGTTAAATCAAGCGTCGATAAACGAGACGTGCCGGCGATCGCGGCCGGCAGCAGTGAACTGATAAGCCGAAAGGGAGAATAGGCTTCAATAAACTGTAAAGGAACGATAATACCGGAGTAGTCTGATAGCGGGGTGTCGGTTCGCGCACCACACTAAGGAAAATGACATATTTACATTAGCTTTACTTTATATTTTACCTTAAGCATTGTTTATGTGGTTATAAGATTATTATTTAAAGCAAAAATCTTAATGATTGAATTTATTAAATTCATTGAGTAGTAACATGAAGTCGGTACCGTTAATTATTTATCTTTTTTGCTCTGGAATGCAGTCTGAAGGCCGGTTGATAAGGGTTCTCAGTAGCACGAATGGAGTGGAAATTAGGCAGTATGAATGAGTAAAATCTCAGGTTCGGTGGGGGTTTTCCCTTTTCACCGGTATTCAGTCCCCCGCGTTCTATAAGCACCATCGATAGATCGCATTTTAAAAAGCGATAGAGGTAACGAATCATAAGTAATTTTTTTGCCCTCCACTTATGAGTGGGGTACTGTCATAACAGGCGCCGTCCTTTTCAACGGCGTCTGAGAAACACACCAGGGTAGTAGTTCGTAAATTAGAATTTAAAAAAGTGAAGAATACACTATGACAACTGCAAATCGTCCGATACTTAATCTCGACCTCGATCTGCTAAGAACCTTTGTTGCGGTTGCTGATTTGAATACCTTCGCCGCGGCGGCTGTTGCCGTTTGCCGTACTCAATCAGCCGTCAGTCAACAAATGCAGCGATTAGAGCAACTGGTCGGCAAAGAACTGTTTGCCCGCCATGGGCGCAACAAACTCCTGACTGAGCATGGCATTCAGCTTCTCGGTTATGCCAGGAAGATCCTGCGCTTTAACGACGAAGCCTGTACCTCGCTGATGTACAACAATATAAAAGGTGTTCTGACCATCGGTGCTTCCGACGACACCGCCGATACCATTCTGCCTTTCCTGTTGAACCGCGTGACCGCCATCTATCCGAAGCTGGCCATTGACGTGCGCGTAAAGCGCAGTACGACGATGGTCGATCTGCTGGAAGAGGGCGAGATCGATCTGGCGGTGACCACGGCCGATCCTGCCGGGCACCCGCACATCGTGCTGCGCACGTCGCCGACGCTGTGGTATTGCGCCGCCGATTATCACTATCAGGCCGGCGAACCGATCCCGCTGGTGGTAATGGATGAGCCAAGCCCGTTCCGCGCGCTGGCGATTAAACAGTTGGACGAAGCCGGTATTCCGTGGCGTATCGCCTACGTCGCCTCCACGCTGTCCGCGGTGCGGGCGGCCTGTAAAGCCGGCCTGGGCGTGACCGCACGGCCGATCGAGATGATGAGCCCCGATCTGCGGGTGCTGGGCGCGGTGGAAGGTTTGCCGCCGCTGCCGGATACCCAGTATGCGCTGTGCAAAAACGCGCAGTGCAGCAACGAGCTGGCGATGGCCATCTTCAGCGCGATGCAGGGCGGCAATGACGGCTATGGCTTCAACGGTGCGGAAGGCGGTCTCCAGAGCGATCAGGATGACGCCAGCCTGGTGGACGAAGAAGAATAACGTCGCGGCGCGATATCTGATGAAAAACCTCTGCTTCGGCGGAGGTTTTTTTTGCCCTTTTTTTACCTAAAAATTTATTTATATGTATTTGGCTTGTATTTTCAATTGAGTTGGCTGTTTTTTTAACTTTTAAGCGTTAATGAAAAGAGAGTTTGGCCGGGTTTAATACGCTAAGTTCGTTTTTTGAGCAATAAGATTGAATGGGTTAAAGGCATGGTAATAGCAAGGGTATTTTGTTAGCTTATAGCGGCCGTTTTTGCGGCTCAATTTGAGGAAAATTGTTAAAGGGCCACACTTTTTTTGAGGATTTATGCTGAAAACGTGTCCTGGATCAAAAAAATACCCCTAGGTAGTGAGTGGAAGAACAGGGAATTCCTGAGACAATGGTATAGTAAAACTGAAATGTGCATGTTGGTTTATATCTATCTGTTTCTACACAAAAATTAACTGACACGATTTAGCCTGTCCCTGGCGCATCAAATGTTAATCAAATGATACGTATGTAAACTAGTGTGTAGATACTTTTGTCAAAGTTGACAAAAGGTTATAGAAAGGAGTAAAAAGCCCACAGAAAAACGCTGCCTAACTCGCTGTAAAAGCAGTTTGTTTGTGTGGTTATTTATCCTTCCCTTAAATCGATGTGGCGCACTAACTGCCGGTGACAAGAGCAGTGCGATCGACGCCACTTTTGATGAGTAAGCATAGAGTATGTCAACAACCACTGAAGTTATCGCTCATCACTGGGCGCTCGCCGTATTTCTCGTTGTGGCTATCGGGCTCTGCGGCTTAATGCTGCTGGGCGCGTTCTTCTTGGGCGGGAGAGCCCGGGCGCGCGCCAAACACACCCCGTTTGAATCAGGCATCGACTCGGTCGGCACGGCGCGCATGCGCTTGTCCGCCAAGTTCTACCTGGTGGCCATGTTCTTCGTTATTTTCGACGTTGAAGCCTTATACCTGTATGCCTGGTCGGTCTCGGTTCGCGAGAGCGGTTGGGTAGGCTTTATCGAAGCCGCCATTTTCATTTTGGTGCTATTGGCCGGTCTGGTTTATCTGGTGCGCATCGGCGCGTTGGATTGGACTCCGGCGCGTTCCC
The DNA here is from genome assembly GCF_009905295.1 of Serratia sp. NGAS9. Classification (NCBI taxonomy): domain Bacteria; kingdom Pseudomonadati; phylum Pseudomonadota; class Gammaproteobacteria; order Enterobacterales; family Yersiniaceae; genus Serratia; species Serratia sp. NGAS9. The sequence continues at coordinate 3,597,445 of NZ_CP047605.1, read as the reverse complement.
AACGCCGCAGCAAACCGAGCACGATCACTAACACCAACAGTCATCCGCAGTAACAGCGAGGCATTAAGATGGACTATACGCTCACCCGCATAGACCCGAACGGTGAGAACGACCGTTATCCCCTGCAAAAACAGGAGATCGTCGCCGATCCCCTGGAACAACAGGTCCACCGCACGGTTTACATGGGTAAACTCGAACATGCGCTGCATGACATGGTGAACTGGGGGCGTAAAAACTCTATTTGGCCGTATAACTTCGGCCTTTCGTGCTGTTACGTGGAGATGGTGACGTCGTTTACCGCCGTTCACGACGTGGCGCGTTTCGGTGCGGAAGTGTTGCGCGCCTCCCCGCGTCAGGCTGACCTGATGGTGGTGGCCGGTACCTGTTTCACCAAGATGGCCCCGGTCATCCAGCGCCTGTACGAGCAGATGCTGGAACCGAAGTGGGTGATCTCGATGGGCGCTTGCGCCAACTCCGGTGGTATGTACGACATCTATTCCGTGGTGCAGGGCGTGGACAAGTTCCTGCCGGTCGACGTGTACATTCCCGGCTGCCCACCGCGTCCGGAAGCCTACATGCAAGCGCTGATGCTGCTGCAGGAATCTATCGGCAAAGAACGTCGCCCGCTGTCGTGGGTTGTCGGCGATCAGGGCGTTTACCGCGCCAATATGCAGTCTGAAAGAGAGCGTAAACACGGCGAGCGCATCGCGGTGACCAACCTCCGGACGCCTGACGAGATTTAAGACGTTCATTTAACGTCCATCTTAGTGCGCTATTGGTTAACACAGCGAAAAGTGAAACTTGCGGCGAATAACCCTTTAGTGTGGTGAAAAAAAATTATGACAGATTTGACGACGCACGACGCCTTGCCTGCCTGGCAGACCCGAGATCACCTTGACGACCCGGTGATCGGCGAACTGCGCAACCGTTTTGGGCCGGAAGCCTTTACTGTTCAGGCCACCCGTACCGGCATGCCCGTGGTATGGGTTAAACCTGACCAGTTACTGGAAGTAATGACGTTCCTGAGAAAACAGCCGAAGCCGTATGTCATGCTGTTCGATCTGCATGGCGTGGACGAACGTCTTCGCACCCACCGCGACGGCCTGCCCGCTGCGGATTTCTCCGTTTTCTACCATCTGATTTCCATCGAGCGCAACCGCGACATCATGCTGAAGGTGGCGCTGTCTGAAAAAGACCTGCACGTGCCCACGGCGACCAAGGTATTCCCGAACGCCAACTGGTATGAGCGCGAAACCTGGGAAATGTTCGGCATCACCTTCGACGGCCACCCGCACCTGTCGCGCATCATGATGCCGCAGACCTGGGAAGGGCACCCGCTGCGCAAGGACTACCCGGCGCGCGCCACCGAATTCGATCCTTTTGTGCTGACCAAGCAGAAAGAAGATCTGGAGATGGAAGCGCTGACCTTCAAGCCGGAAGACTGGGGCATGAAGCGCGGCACCGAGAACGAAGACTTCATGTTCCTCAACCTCGGCCCGAACCACCCGTCTGCGCACGGTGCGTTCCGCATCATTCTGCAGCTGGACGGCGAAGAGATCGTCGACTGCGTGCCGGACATCGGTTATCACCACCGCGGCGCCGAGAAGATGGGCGAGCGTCAATCCTGGCACAGCTACATTCCGTACACCGACCGCATCGAGTATCTCGGCGGCTGCGTGAACGAAATGCCTTACGTGCTGGCGGTCGAGAAGCTGGCCGGTATTAAGGTGCCTGAGCGCGTCGACACTATCCGCGTGATGCTGTCCGAGCTGTTCCGTATCAACAGCCACCTGCTGTATATCTCCACCTTCATTCAGGACGTCGGCGCGATGACCCCGGTGTTCTTCGCCTTTACCGACCGTCAGAAAATCTACGATCTGGTGGAAGCGATTACCGGCTTCCGTATGCACCCGGCCTGGTTCCGCATCGGCGGCGTCGCGCACGATCTGCCGCGCGGTTGGGATCGCCTGCTGCGTGAATTCCTCGACTGGATGCCGAAACGTCTGGATTCTTACGTGAAAGCGGCGCTGAAGAACAGCATCCTGAAAGGCCGTTCCATCGGCGTAGCGTCTTACAACGCCAAGGAAGCGCTGGAGTGGGGTGTGACCGGTGCCGGCCTGCGTGCTACCGGCGTTGAGTTCGACGTGCGTAAATGGCGTCCTTACTCCGGCTATGAGAACTTCGACTTCGAAGTGCCAGTGGGCGACGGCAACAGCGACTGCTACACCCGCGTGATGCTGAAGGTGGAAGAGCTACGCCAGAGCCTGCGCATCCTCGAACAGTGCCTGAACAACATGCCGGAAGGCCCGTTCAAGGCCGATCACCCGCTGACCACGCCGCCGCCGAAAGAGCGCACGCTGCAGCACATTGAAACGCTGATCACCCACTTCCTGCAGGTTTCCTGGGGCCCGGTGATGCCAGCCAACGAATCATTCCAGATGATTGAAGCCACCAAAGGGATCAACAGCTACTACCTGACCAGCGACGGCAGCACCATGAGCTACCGCACCCGGGTACGTACGCCGAGCTTTGCGCACCTGCAGCAGATCCCATCGGTCATCCGAGGCAGCCTGGTTTCCGACCTGATCGTCTATCTGGGTAGTATCGATTTTGTAATGTCAGATGTGGACCGCTAACTATGCATGATCAAAAAGACAATCACGCAGTCAACGATGCGCTCGAGCCCATCAATGCAGCCGCTCCTCAGAGCGGCGTTGATGCATTTGTACTGAGCGCGGAAGAACGTGATGCGATCGAGCACGAAAAGCACCATTACGAGGATCCGCGCGCCGCTTCCATCGAAGCACTGAAAATTGTGCAGAAGCAGCGCGGCTGGGTTCCGGACGGTGCGATTTACGCCATCGCGGAAGTGCTGGGCATCCCCGCCAGCGACGTAGAAGGCGTGGCCACGTTCTACAGCCAGATTTTCCGTCAGCCAGTAGGACGTCACGTGATCCGTTATTGTGACAGCGTTGTTTGTCACATCACCGGTTACCAGGGCATTCAGGCCGCTATCGAGAAGAAGCTGAACATCAAGCCGGGTCAAACCACTTTTGATGGCCGCTTCACGCTGCTGCCGACCTGCTGTCTGGGCAACTGCGATAAAGGGCCGACCATGATGATTGATGAGGACACTCACAGTCAGTTGAAGCCTGAAGATATCGAGACGCTACTGGAGCAGTATCAATGACCAAGCACATTGTACGCACTCCCGAAACGCATCCGCTGACCTGGCGTCTGCGCGATGACAAGCAGCCGCTGTGGCTGGACGAATACCGCAGCAAAAACGGCTATGCCGGCGCAGAAAAGGCCCTCAAAGGCCTGGCCCCGGACGAGATCGTCGGCCTGGTGAAAGACTCCGGGCTGAAGGGCCGTGGCGGCGCGGGCTTCTCCACCGGTTTGAAGTGGAGCCTGATGCCGAAAGACGAATCCATGAACATCCGTTACCTGCTGTGTAACGCCGATGAGATGGAGCCGGGCACCTATAAAGACCGTCTGCTGATGGAGCAGCTGCCGCACCTGCTGGTGGAAGGCATGCTGATCTCCGCGTTCGCGCTGAAAGCCTACCGCGGTTACATCTTCCTGCGCGGCGAATATATCGAAGCAGCGGCGCATCTGCGTCGCGCCATCGCGGAAGCCACCGAAGCCGGCTATCTGGGCAAGAACATTCTCGGCACCGGATTTGATTTCGAGCTGATCGTGCACACCGGCGCCGGCCGTTACATCTGCGGCGAAGAAACTGCGCTGATCAACTCGCTGGAAGGCCGCCGCGCCAACCCGCGTTCCAAGCCGCCATTCCCGGCCAGTGCCGGCGTCTGGGGCAAGCCGACCTGCGTCAACAACGTCGAAACGTTGTGCAACGTGCCGGCCATTTTGGCGAACGGCGTGGAGTGGTACACCGGCATCTCCGGCAGTGAAGACAAAGGCACCAAGCTGATGGGCTTCTCCGGCCGGGTGAAAAATCCGGGCGTCTGGGAGCTGCCGTTCGGCACTACCGCGCGCGAGATCCTGGAAGACTACGCCGGCGGCATGCGCGACGGTCTGCGTTTCAAAGCCTGGCAGCCGGGCGGCGCGGGCACCGACTTCCTGACCGCCGATCACCTCGACTTGCCGATGGAATACGGCGCGATCGGCAAAGCCGGCAGCCGTCTCGGCACCGCGCTGGCGATGGCGGTAGACCACGAGATCGGCATGGTGCCGCTGGTGCGTAACCTGGAAGAGTTCTTCGCCCGCGAGTCCTGCGGCTGGTGTACGCCATGCCGCGACGGCCTGCCGTGGAGCGTGAAGATCCTGCGTGCGTTGGAAAACGGCGAAGGGCAGCCGGGGGATATCGAAACCCTCGAACAGCTGTGCCGCTCCCTCGGCCCGGGCAAAACCTTCTGCGCCCACGCGCCAGGTGCCGTAGAGCCACTGCAAAGCGCGATTAAATATTTCCGTGAAGAGTTCGAGGCGGGTATCGCCGTGCAGCACTTCGGCAACGCCCATGCGATTGGCGGCATTCAGCCGAACAATCTGCTGAAGCAGCGCTGGTAAGCCGAACTCGCCCGAACACGGCCAGAATTTTTGATTAACGCCTGCCGCAAGGCAGGCCACTTGGAAGCATGCTGACTATGGCTACGATTCATGTAGACGGCAAAGAGTATGAGGTAGACGGGGCGGACAACCTGCTGCAGGCTTGTCTTTCCCTCGGCCTTGATATTCCTTACTTTTGCTGGCATCCGGCGCTGGGAAGCGTCGGCGCTTGCCGCCAATGTGCGGTAAAGCAATACCAAAACGCGGAAGATACGCGCGGCCGTTTGGTGATGTCCTGTATGACCCCGGCATCCGATGGCACCTTCATCTCCATCGATGACGGCGAAGCGAAGCAGTTCCGTGAAAGCGTGGTCGAGTGGTTGATGACCAACCACCCGCACGATTGCCCGGTCTGTGAAGAAGGCGGTAACTGTCACCTGCAGGATATGACGGTAATGACCGGCCACAGCTTCCGCCGCTACCGCTTCACCAAGCGTACCCACAACAACCAGGAGCTGGGGCCGTTTATCTCGCACGAGATGAACCGCTGCATCGCCTGCTACCGCTGCGTGCGTTACTACAAAGACTATGCGGACGGCACCGACTTCGGCGTGTACGGCGCGCACGACAACGTCTACTTCGGTCGCCCGGAAAGCGGCACGCTGGAAAGCGAGTTCTCCGGCAACCTGGTGGAAGTGTGCCCGACCGGCGTATTCACCGACAAAACGCACTCCGAACGCTACAACCGTAAATGGGACATGCAGTTCGCGCCGAGCATTTGCCAGCAGTGCAGCATCGGCTGTAACACCAGCCCGGGCGAACGCTATGGCGAGCTGCGCCGTATCGAAAACCGTTACAACGGCAGCGTGAACCACTACTTCCTGTGCGACCGCGGTCGTTTCGGTTACGGCTACGTCAACCAGAAAGATCGTCCGCGTCAACCGCAGCAGCTGCGCGGCGATGACTGGATCACCCTGAACGCCGAGCAGGCGATGCAGGGCGCGGCGGACATCCTGCGTCAGGCGAAGAAAACCATCGGCATCGGCTCCCCGCGCGCCAGCCTGGAAAGCAACTTCGCACTGCGCGAGCTGGTCGGCGCCGAGAACTACTACACCGGTATCGCTCAGGCGGAGCAATCACGCTTGGCGCTGATGCTGAACGTGCTGAAAAACGGCGGCGTCCATACGCCGGCGCTGCGTGAGATCGAAGATTACGACGCGGTGCTGGTGCTGGGCGAAGACCTGACGCAAACCGGTGCGCGTATCGCGCTGTCCGTGCGCCAGGCCGTCAAGGGGAAAGCTCGCGCGATGGCGGCGGCGCAACGTGTTGCCGACTGGCAGATCGCGGCGGTGCAGAACATCGGTCAGCACGCCAAGTACCCGCTGTTCACCACTAACGTCGACAACACCCGCCTGGACGACATTGCCGCCTGGAACTACCGCGCGCCGGTGGACGAGCAGGCACGCTTCGGCTTCGCCATCGCGCACGCGCTGGATAGCGCGGCACCGGCGGTGAACGATCTGGCCGAAGGCCTGAACAAGAAAGTCGATATCATCGTGCAGGCGCTGACCGGCGCACGCAAACCGCTGATCATTACCGGCAGCAACGCCGGCAGCGAAGCCATCATCGAAGCGGCGGCCAACATCGCCAAAGCGTTGAAGGATCGCGGTTCCGATGTCGGCATCACCTTCGTGGCGGGCGCCGCCAACAGCATGGGCCTGGCGATGATCGGCGGCGGTTCGCTCGATCAGGCGCTGGAACAGCTGGCGAGCGGCGCAGCCGATACCGCCATCGTGATGGAAAACGATCTCTATCGCCATGCGCCGGCGGCGCAGGTGGACGCAGCGTTGGCCAAGGTCAACAACCTGATCGTTGCCGATCACCAGCGCACCGCGATCATGGACAAAGCCAACCTGATCCTCTCCTCGGCCAGCTTTGCCGAGAGCGACGGTACGCTGATCAACCAGGAAGGCCGCGCGCAGCGCTTCTTCCAGGTATACGATCCGGCTTACTACGACGACGCCAAGAAGAATCAGTTCACCGTGATGCTGGAAAGCTGGCGCTGGATGCACTCGCTGCACTCCACCTACACCAGCCGCCATGTGGACTGGACTCAGCTCGATGACGTGATCGCCGCTTGCGTCGCCGCGTTGCCGCAGCTGCAGGGCATCGTCGATGCCGCGCCGGACGCGACGTTCCGCATTCGCGGTCAGAAGCTGGCGCGTTCGCCGCACCGTTCCAGCGGCCGTACCGCCATGCGCGCCAACATCAGCGTGCACGAGCCGCGTCAGCCGCAGGATAAAGACACCATGTTCGCCTTCTCGATGGAAGGGAACAACAGCCCGCTGGCCGATCGTCAGCAGATCCCGTTCGCCTGGGCGCCAGGCTGGAACTCACCGCAGGCATGGAACAAGTTCCAGGCCGAAGTGGGCGGCAAACTGCGCCACGGCGATCCGGGCGTGCGCCTGATCGAAGCGGGGGAGGGCAGCCTCGGTTACTTCGACCGCGTGCCAGCCGCCTTCAATCCGAACGACGGCTGGCGTGTCGCGCCTTACTACCACCTGTTCGGCAGCGATGAAATGTCGCAGCGCTCTCACGTGATCCAGCAGCGCATGCCGGAAGCTTACGTGATGGTCAACCCGGCCGACGCGGCGACCCTTGGCGTCAACGCGGGCAGCCTGGTGGAGTTCAGCTGTGCGGGCCAGACCTTGCGTCTGCCGGTACGTCTGAGTGAAACCCTGACCCAGGGCCAGGTTGGTTTGCCGCTCGGCTTGCCAGGGATCCCGCCGATTTTGGTGGGTGCTAAGGTAGACAATCTGCGGGAGGCAGCACGATGAGCTGGTTTACCCCTGAGGTGATCGACATTCTGATCGCCGTTCTTAAAGCGGTCGTGATCCTGTTGGTGGTCGTGGCGTGCGGGGCGTTCATGAGCTTCGGCGAACGCCGCCTGCTCGGCCTGTTCCAGAACCGTTACGGACCGAACCGCGTAGGCTGGGGCGGCTCGCTGCAGCTGGTCGCCGACATGATCAAAATGTTCTTCAAGGAAGACTGGGTGCCGAGATTCTCCGACCGGGTGATCTTCACCCTGGCGCCGATGATCGCCTTTACTTCCCTGTTGCTGGCATTTGCCATCGTGCCGGTCAGCCCGACCTGGGCGGTGTCCGATCTCAACATCGGTATTCTGTTCTTCCTGATGATGGCCGGCCTGGCGGTGTACGCCGTGCTGTTCGCCGGATGGTCGAGCAACAACAAATACTCGCTGTTGGGCGCGATGCGCGCCTCCGCGCAAACCCTGAGCTACGAAGTGTTCATCGGCCTGTCGCTGATGGGCGTGGTGATGCAGGCGGATTCGTTCAACATGCAGGCCATCGTTGAATCCCAGGCGCACGTCTGGAACGTCATTCCGCAGTTCTTCGGCTTCGTGACCTTTGCGATCGCCGGCGTGGCGGTGTGTCACCGCCACCCGTTTGACCAGCCGGAAGCCGAGCAGGAACTGGCTGACGGTTACCACATCGAATATTCCGGCATGAAGTTCGGTCTGTTCTTCGTGGGGGAATACATCGGTATCGTCACCGTGTCCGCCCTGATTGTGACGTTGTTCTTCGGCGGCTGGCAGGGTCCGTTCCTGCCGCCATTCATCTGGTTCGCGTTGAAAACGGCCTTCTTCATGATGATGTTCATCCTGATCCGTGCCGCGCTGCCGCGTCCGCGTTATGACCAGGTGATGTCCTTCGGCTGGAAAGTGTGCCTGCCGCTGACGCTGCTGAACCTGCTGGCAACCGCCGCGGTCATTTTGTACAACGCTCAATAAGGGGTGAATAAACCATGACATTGAAAGAGTTAGTGGTTGGTTTCGGCACCCAGGTGCGCAGCATTTGGATGATTGGCATGCATGCCTTCGCCAAGCGCGAAACCCAGATGTATCCGGAAGAACCGGTTTACCTGCCGCCGCGCTACCGTGGCCGCATCGTGCTGACGCGCGATCCGGACGGCGAAGAGCGCTGCGTCGCCTGTAACCTGTGTGCGGTGGCCTGCCCGGTCGGCTGTATCTCGCTGCAAAAAGCGGAACAGAAAGACGGCCGTTGGTATCCGGAGTTCTTCCGCATCAACTTCTCGCGCTGCATTTTCTGTGGCCTGTGCGAAGAGGCTTGCCCGACTACCGCTATCCAGCTGACGCCGGATTTCGAACTGGGTGAGTACAAGCGTCAGGATCTGGTGTACGAAAAAGAAGATCTGTTGATCTCGGGGCCGGGTAAATATCCGGAATATAACTTCTACCGGATGGCCGGTATGGCGATTGACGGCAAAGCCAAAGGCGAAGCCGAAAACGAAGCCAAACCGATCGACGTCAAAGGTCTGTTGCCCTAAGGAGCCAGCAAGCATGGAAATTGCATTTTATCTGGCAGGTTTGATTGCGGTGGCCGCGACGATTCGCGTGATCACCCATACCAACCCTGTGCATGCGCTGCTGTATCTGATCGTCTCGTTACTGGCGATCTCGGCAGTCTTCTTCTCTCTCGGCGCCTACTTTGCCGCCGCGTTGGAAATCATCGTCTATGCGGGCGCCATCATGGTGCTGTTCGTGTTCGTGGTGATGATGCTGAACCTCGGCAACGTGCAGCAGCAAGAGCGCGACTGGATGAAGCCGACGGTGTGGATCGGGCCTGGCCTGCTGTCGCTGGCGCTGCTGGTGGTATTGATCGTCGCGATCCGCAGCGTATCCGATCAGGGTATCAGCGGTGAGATGGTCGACGCGAAGGCGGTGGGTATCAGCCTGTTCGGGCCTTACGTACTGGCGGTTGAGCTGGCTTCAATGCTGCTGTTGGCGGGTCTGGTTGTCGCCTTCCATATCGGCCGCGAGCACAAGCCTGGCGAGGTGCTGAGCAACGCGCCGGCGAGTGGCGAAATGGCGAGAAGAAAATCGGAGGAGCAAGCATGATCCCTCTTCAACACGGCCTGATCCTGGCGGCTATCCTGTTTGTGCTCGGGCTGACCGGGCTGCTGGTGCGCCGCAACCTGCTGTTTATGCTGATCAGCCTGGAAGTGATGATCAACGCTGCGGCGTTGGCGTTTATCGTGGCGGGAAGCTACTGGGGCCAGGCGGATGGGCAGGTGATGTACATCCTGGCGATCAGCCTGGCGGCAGCCGAGGCCAGTATCGGCCTGGCGCTGCTGCTGCAGCTCTACCGTCGTCGTCATACCCTGAATATTGATACTGTCAGTGAGATGCGCGGATGAACCTATTATATTTAACAATTCTGCTACCGCTGATCGGGTTCCTGCTGTTGGCATTTTCCCGCGGTCGTTGGTCTGAAAACACGGCGGCCACCGTCGGCGTGGGTTCTATCGGCCTGGCTGCGCTGGTCACGGTGTATGTGGCGATGGATTTCTTCGCCCAGAAAGCCGCCGGCGTGCAGCTGTTCGAGCAAAGCCTGTGGACCTGGATGGCCGTCGGCAACTTCAATATCGGCGTGACCCTGGTGCTGGACGGCCTGTCGCTGACCATGCTGTCGGTGGTCACCGGCGTCGGCTTCTTCATCCACATGTTCGCTTCCTGGTACATGCGCGGTGAAGAGGGCTATTCGCGCTTCTTCGCTTACACCAACCTGTTTATCGCCAGCATGGTGGTATTGGTGCTGGCGGACAACCTGCTGCTGATGTATCTGGGTTGGGAAGGAGTGGGCCTGTGCAGCTACCTGTTGATCGGTTTCTACTATAAAGATCCGGCCAACGGCGCGGCGGCGATGAAAGCCTTTATCGTCACCCGCGTGGGCGACGTGTTCCTGGCGTTCGCGCTGTTCATCCTCTACAACGAGCTGGGCACGCTGAACATCCGCGAGCTGATGATCCTGGCGCCGCAGAAACTGGCGGTGGGCGACACGGCCATCACCTGGGCGACCCTGATGCTGCTGGGCGGCGCGGTCGGTAAATCGGCGCAGCTGCCGTTGCAAACCTGGTTGGCGGACGCGATGGCGGGCCCAACCCCGGTTTCCGCACTGATCCACGCGGCGACCATGGTGACCGCGGGCGTCTATCTGATCGCCCGTACGCACGGCCTGTTCCTGATGGCGCCGGAAGTGCTGCACCTGGTGGGCATCGTCGGTGCGGTCACTCTGCTGCTGGCCGGCTTCGCCGCGCTGGTGCAGACCGACATCAAGCGCGTGCTCGCTTACTCCACCATGAGCCAGATCGGTTACATGTTCCTGGCGCTGGGCGTGCAGGCATGGGACGCGGCGATCTTCCACCTGATGACCCACGCGTTCTTCAAGGCGCTGCTGTTCCTGTCGTCCGGTTCGGTGATCCTGGCTTGCCACCACGAGCAAAACATCTTCAAGATGGGCGGCCTGCGCAAGAGCATCCCGCTGGTGTACGTCTGCTTCCTGGTGGGCGGCGCGGCGCTGTCTGCGTTGCCGCTGGTCACGGCCGGCTTCTTCAGTAAGGACGAGATCCTGGCGGGCGCGATGGCCAACGGTCACATCAATCTGATGGTTGCCGGCTTGGTTGGTGCGTTCATGACCTCGCTGTACACCTTCCGTATGATTTTCATCGTGTTCCATGGCGAAGAGAAAATCAAAGCGCATGCCGGTAAAGGCATCACTCACCATCTGCCACTGCTGGTTCTGCTGGTGCTGTCTACCTTCGTCGGCGCGATGATCGTGCCGCCGTTGCAGGGCGTGCTGCCGGATACCACCGAACTGGCGCACGGCAGCGTGCTGACGCTGGAAATCACCTCTGGCGTGGTGGCTATCGTCGGCATTCTGCTGGCGGCCGCGCTGTGGCTGGGCAAACGCAGCCTGGTCAACAGCATCGCCAACAGCGCGCCGGGTCGTTTCTTCTCGACCTGGTGGTTCCATGCCTGGGGCTTCGACTGGCTGTATGACAAAGTGTTCGTCAAGCCGTATCTAGGCATTGCGAAGCTGCTGCAGCGTGATCCGCTGAACTCGCTGATGAACCTGCCGGCCGTCTTCTCCCGCTGGGGGAACCGCGGTCTGACGGTGAGCGAGAACGGTCAGGTGCGTTGGTATATAGCGTCTATGGGTGTGGGTGCAGTGGTCGTATTGGCTCTGTTGATTTTGGTTTAATTGAATAATTTAAACAGACGCATTTTTCGGGCGTAGCGCCGGGTAGGCGCTACGTACAAAGTTTGAAATTATTCGTATAAGGGACACAAAACGCCATGCTATTACCTTGGCTAATTCTTATCCCCTTTATCGGCGGTCTGCTGTGTTGGCAGCTTGAGCGCTTCGGTACTAAGGTGCCGCGCTGGATAGCGCTGATCGCAATGGGGCTGACGTTGGCGCTCTCTCTGCAGTTGTGGATGCAGGGCGGCTATACCTTGACCACGCCGAAAGGCATTCCGCAGTGGCAGAGCGAATTCCTGCTGCCGTGGATCCCGCGCTTCGGCATCTCCATCCACCTGGCGCTGGACGGTCTGTCGCTGCTGATGGTGGTGTTGACCGGTCTGCTGGGCGTTCTGGCGATCCTCTGTTCCTGGCGTGAAATCCAGAAGTATCAGGGCTTCTTCCACCTCAACCTGCTGTGGATCCTGGGCGGCGTTATCGGTGTGTTCCTCGCCATCGACATGTTCCTGTTCTTCTTCTTCTGGGAAATGATGTTGGTGCCGATGTACTTCCTGATCGCGCTGTGGGGGCACAAAGCGTCGGACGGTAAAACCCGTATCACCGCGGCGACCAAGTTCTTCATCTACACCCAGGCCAGCGGTCTGGTGATGCTGATTGCGATCCTGGGCCTGGTGTTCGTGCATTACAACGCCACCGGCGTGTGGACCTTCGATTACGAAGACCTGCTGCAAACGCCGATGTCCCACAACGTGCAATATCTGCTGATGCTGGGCTTCTTCATCGCCTTCGCGGTGAAAATGCCGGTGGTGCCGCTGCACGGCTGGTTGCCGGACGCGCACAGCCAGGCACCGACCGCAGGTTCCGTCGACCTGGCGGGCATCTTGCTGAAAACCGCGGCCTACGGCCTGCTGCGTTTCAGCCTGCCGCTGTTCCCTGAGGCTTCGCACGAGTTCGCGCCAATCGCCATGTGGCTGGGCGTGATCGGCATCTTCTACGGCGCCTGGATGGCGTTCGCGCAGACTGACATCAAGCGTCTTATCGCCTACACCTCGGTATCGCACATGGGCTTCGTGCTGATTGCCATCTACACCGGCAGCCAGCTGGCTTACCAGGGCGCCGTGATCCAGATGATCGCGCACGGTCTGTCCGCCGCCGGTATGTTTATTATCTGCGGCCAGCTGTATGAGCGTCTGCATACGCGCGACATGCGTCAGATGGGCGGCCTGTGGGGGCGTATCAAGTTCATCCCTGCGCTGTCGCTGTTCTTCGCCGTGGCTACGCTGGGGATGCCGGGTACCGGTAACTTCGTCGGTGAATTCATGATTCTGTTCGGCAGCTACCAGGTGGTGCCGGTGATCACCGTGATCTCTACCTTCGGTCTGGTGTTCGCTTCGGTTTACTCGCTGATCATGATGCAGCGCGCTTACTACGGTGCGCCTAAATCCGACCAGCCGCTGCAGGGCATGACCGCGCGCGAACTGTTCATCATTCTGCTGCTGGTGGTATTGCTGGTTCTGCTGGGGGTTTACCCGCAGCCGATTCTGGATACTTCCAACGCGGCGATGAGCAACGTGCAACACTGGTTTGGTTCGTCAGTTTCAGCAATTTCAACAACAAGGCCGTAATTCGCCATGACAATAACTCCTCAACAACTGATCGCACTGCTGCCGCTGTTGATCGTCGGATTGACGGTGGTGGTTGTGATGCTAGGCATTGCGTGGCGACGCGACCACTTTATCAACGCCACCCTGACCGTGATCGGTCTCAACCTGGCGCTGCTTTCGCTGTACTTTGTCGGCCAGGCAGGCCCAATGGACGTCACCCCGCTGCTGCGGGTTGACGGTTACTCGATGTTCTACACCGGGCTGGTGCTGCTGGCGAGTCTGGCGACCTGCACCTTCGCCTATCCGTGGCTGGTCGGCTATCCGGATAACCGCGAAGAGTTCTACCTGCTGGTGCTGATCGCCGCCATGGGCGGCATCCTGCTGGCGAGCGCCAACCATCTGGCTTCGCTGTTCATCGGTATCGAGCTGATCTCGCTGCCGCTGTTCGGCCTGGTGGGTTATGCCTATCGTCAGAAGCGCCCGCTGGAAGCCGCCATCAAGTACATGCTGCTGTCCGCCGCCGCGTCGTCGTTCCTGCTGTTCGGCATGGCGCTGCTGTACGCTGAATCCGGCGATCTGTCGCTGGCCGGCCTCGGCAAGAGCCTGCAGGAAAACATGATGCACCAGCCGCTGATCCTGGCCGGTATGGGCATGATGATCGTCGGTCTGGGCTTCAAGCTGTCGCTGGTGCCGTTCCAACTGTGGACGCCGGACGTGTATCAGGGCGCGCCTGCGCCGGTCTCGACCTTCCTGGCAACCGCCAGCAAGATTGCGATCTTCGCGGTCGTGATGCGTCTGTTCCTGTATGCCCCAGCCGCCGACAACGAAGCGCTGCGCCTGGTGCTGTCGATCATCGCGTTCTGCTCTATCTTGTTCGGTAACCTGATGGCCATCAGCCAGACCAACATCAAGCGTCTGCTGGGCTACTCGTCGATCGCTCACCTGGGCTACCTGCTGGTGGCGCTGATTGCGGTGCAAACCCATCAGTTGTCGCTGGAAACCGCCGGCGTTTACCTGGCCGGTTACCTGTTCAGCAGCCTGGGCGCCTTCGGCGTGGTCAGCCTGATGTCCAGCCCGTACCGCGGCCCGGATGCGGATTCGCTGTTCTCTTACCGTGGTCTGTTCTGGCATAAGCCAATCTTGTCCGCGGTAATGACGGTGATGATGCTGTCGCTGGCCGGTATCCCGATGACGCTGGGCTTTATCGGTAAGTTCTTCGTGATCGCGATGGGCGTCAGCGCACACCTGTGGTGGCTGACCGGCGCAGTCGTGGTAGGCAGCGCCATTGGCCTGTACTACTACCTGCGCGTGACTGTCAGCCTGTTCCTCAGCGCGCCGGAATCGCTGCAGCGCGACACCCCGAACAACTGGGCGTTGACCGCCGGTGGCGTCGTGGTGCTGATCTCAGCCGCGCTGGTGCTGCTGTTGGGGGTTTATCCGCAGCCGCTGATTTCGCTGGTGCAGATGGCGCAGCCGACGTTCTGATAACGCTTCAGACGGTAAAAAGGTCGCTTCGGCGGCCTTTTTTTATGGAGAAACGGCACTCAGCCGTAATGGGCGCTAAACGACGTTTCCAGCGCCTGCACCACCGCGCGCACGCGGGCGGCACGCTGCAAATCGGGATGCAGCACCAGCCAGATATCCACCCAGTCTTTATTCTCTGGCAACAGGCGCACCAGCTCCGGGTCTTTATCCGCCAGAAACGCGGAGAGCAGGCCGATGCCTAGCCCGCTGCGAGTGGCGGAGCGCAGCAGCAGCTGTGAATTGCATTGCAGCACGACGTTGGGCTCGTGCAGGGCTTCGCCGCAGAAATTGTTCCAGTGGCGCGGCACCAGCTCGCGCGGGAACATCAGCAGATCGTGACCGCGCAGCTGCTCGCCTTTGACCGGCATACCTCGCCGAGCCAGATAGTGCGGGCTGGCGTACAGGCCCATCTCGATGGTGGCCAGCCGCTTGATGATCAGTTCATCGTCATCGGGGCGTGCACCGCGGATCGCCAGATCCGCGCCGTGATAAGAGATATCGGCGATGTTCAGTGCCGTCAACAGCGTGACGGTGATGGCCGGATAGCGTTCCCGCAGATCTTGCAGCGCGGGTATCACGAAGGCTTCGGCCAGGGTATCGGTGGTGGCGATGCTCACGTGGCCGTGCAGGCTGTCATCGCCGCTGGCGGCTTTGCGGTTGATCGCCTGCACCGCATTCTCCATCTTCATCACGTCCGCCAGCATTTCTTCCCCCAACGGGCTGAGGGCGAAGGATTTCGGCGTGCGGATAAACAGCTTGGAACCGAGAGCGTCTTCGAAAGCGGAGAGCCGTCGACCGACGGTCGCCTGATCGACATGCAGCTGGTTGGCGGCTTTGCGTAGCGTGCCACAGCGTGCGACGGCCAAAAAGAAGCGCGCGTCGTCCCAATTCATCATGCCATTTCCTCTCTGCAGATTTGTCGGCGCCGTGGGGCACAGGCCGAGCCAGGCGAACAATAACGGTTTCTATCATAAAGCGTTGTTCTGCCCGGGGGGAGAGAAAGACGGTTAGCGGGCTGCACATCGGCGGTTATTTCTCCGGTGATGCAAGAATGCATCAGGGTGATTCATTCTTGACGATACTTCGCCCGTCGCCGGAACGCTATGATAAGCGCCGTTCCCGGCAGGCCGGGTGAGGAAAATGTCGACGGCAGGCCGCCGTCTGCCGACTTTGGGAGTTGAAACATGTCAGAAAATACCGCCAGCCAGATTGCGGCGCCGCAAAATGCTCAGGCGTCGGGCAGGACAATTTTATTGTTCCTGGCGCTGGCTTTGATGTCGGCATTGCTGAACAGCAGCGCGCCGACGCCGCTTTATCCGCTGTATCAGCAGCAGCTTACGCTAAGCTCGGTCAGTCTGACCGTCATCTACGGCGCCTATGCCGCCGGCGTGCTGATCTCTTTGTTCGGCGTCGGCAATCTGGCCGGCAAAGTAAAGGATTTACGCAGCATGATCGTGCCGGCATTGCTGGTGGTGTTGAGCGGCGCCCTGCTGTTCGCGCGGGCTGATACCTTTGCCATGATGCTGATGGCGCGGCTGTTGGCCGGGGTGGGCACCGGGGCGCTAACCGGCGCGGCGAACATCGCGTTGGTGCGGTTTGGGCCGCGCGACGGCGGCAAAAATGCGGCGTTGATCGCGACGCTGTCATTCACCACCGGATTGGCGCTGGGCCCGATCTTCAGCGGCATCGCCTTGCAGACCGGTTTCCATCCCACGACGCTGCCATTTGTTTTCATCATGGTCATGGCCGCCGTGGCTGCGTTGGGCGTGATGTTCTCGTGGCCGCGTGGCGTGGTTACGGCGCCGAGCCATGTTACGTCGGCCGAGACAGAAAACAGCTCGCTGCTCGATGGCTTGCGCGCCACCGGCGGTAAATTCTTTGTGTGTGCAGGGGCTTTATTTATCTGTTGGGCGCTGGCCGCCAGTATTTTGGCAATCGGCCCCGGCGTGGCGGAAACGCTGTTAGGCCTGCACGCTCGTGGCGTCTTTGGCTATGCGATTGCGGTGTATCTGCTGATCGCCGGTATCAGCCAGATCCTGAGCCGCCGCGTTAACGCCCGTCATTCGCTGTTGTTCGGTTGCCTGGCGCAGGTGCTGGCGGCAGTGGTGTTCACCATGGCGATCCAGTGGCATTCTCTTGGGCTGGCGGCGGTGGGGCTGGTGGTGGCCGGCTATGCTTATGGCGCCATTTTCGTCGGCAGCGCGACCCTGGTGAACCTGATTTCGCCGCCGACCAGCCATGCGCGCTTGCTTTCGCTGTTTTACGTTATCGCTTATATCGCCAACTGGGTGCCGATCTTGCTGGGCGTGGTGGTCGATCGCGTCGATCTGAATCAGGCAACCCATTTGCTGTTCCTGGGCAGCACCGTGGTGTGCCTGTTGTTGGCATGGAAGACGTCCCGGGTGGGGTTCCCTCGCTAATTACTTTGTGATGAATATCTATTTTTTATAATTAATGATTCTTTAATTACATTTATAGTGTGATTTTCATCGCATAAATTGGCCTGTTTTCGGGTAAACTGCGCGCTTTCTTTTTGCTGCAGGTCACTTTATGAACGTTCTTTTCGCCATTGCCGTCACCACCGGGATCCTGTCCGGCGTTTGGGGATGGGTTGCCGTCAGTTTGGGCCTGATCGGTTGGGCCGGCTTTCTCGGCTGCACGGCGTATTTCGCCTGCCCGCAGGGCGGACTGAAAGGGCTGTTGATCGGCGCGTTGACCTGCTGCAGCGGCGTCTTCTGGGCAATGGCGATCATCCACGGCAGCGAACTGGCGCCGCAGTGGAATCTGCTGGGGTATCTGCTGACCGGCATCGTGGCGTTCCTTATGTGCATTCAGGCTAAACAGCAGTGGCTGGGATTCGTACCCGGCACCTTTATCGGCGCCTGTGCGACCTTCGCCGGCGGCGGCGATTGGCCGCTGGTGACGCTTTCCCTGCTGGTGGGCCTGCTGTTCGGCTATGCGATGAAAAACAGCGGTCTGTGGTGGGCGGCACGCAGCGATAAAGCCCGCGCTACGCCGCCGATGGACCCGAATGCCGGCTCAAACGGTGCCGCCGAGTGAGTTGCTGCCGCGCCGCTGTGCGGCAGTATCTCCTGATAACCAGGACGGTAACGCTGTTGAAAATTGTCTATTTTAAAAGGGATAGGTATTGACTCTTCCTGTAGGGATTGCGTGAGATCACGTTAAAAGTAACAGGGTTTCGTAACATTATTTTCAGTGATTCCCATCACGTTTTTACCGGTAACAATCGGCTGAGATAGAGGTCTGTCCGATTGGAGGCCTGAAGGCCGGGAATCACCATGCACAACCTGTTTTCTCTGGATAACAAAACCGTCTTAATCACTGGTGCCTCGCGCGGCATTGGTTTTCTGCTGGCGCGCGGCCTGGCACAGCAAGGCGCGCATATTCTGATCAATGCCACCACCGAAGAACATGCCCGGCACGCCGCCGATCGCCTGCGTGAAGAGGGGCTGCGCGCCGATGCGGCGGCGTTCGACGTCACCGACTCCCAGGCGGTGCATGCCGCCATCGACCGTATCGAAGCGGACATCGGCGCGATAGACGTCTTGATCAACAACGCCGGTATCCAGCGCCGCCACCCGTTCACCGAATTTCCGGAGCAAGACTGGGACGACATCATCGCCGTCAACCAGAAGGCGGTCTTCATCGTGTCGCAGACCGTAGCGCGTTATATGGTGCCGCGCCGGCGCGGCAAGATAATCAATATCGGTTCGATGCAAAGCGAGCTGGGGCGGGACACCATTACCCCTTATGCGGCGTCCAAGGGCGCGGTGAAAATGCTGACGCGCGGCATGTGCGTGGAGCTGGCGCGCTACAACATTCAGGTCAACGGCATCGCCCCCGGCTACTTCAAAACCGAGATGACGCAGGCGCTGGCCGACGATCCGGCATTCACCGCCTGGCTGACCCAACGCACGCCTGCCGCGCGCTGGGGCGATCCTCAGGAGTTGATCGGCGCGGCGGTGTTCCTGGCCGCCGACGCCTCCGCCTTCGTCAACGGGCAGTTGCTGTTTGTCGATGGCGGCATGTCTGCGGCGGTGTAATCTTTTTTCGTGGAGTCTGGAGATGAAAATTCAAACCCAGTCCTGCGTGGTCAATGGCAAGCGAGACGTGGCGGTGATCGCGCAAGAAGTGGATTATCGGGGGCAGGGAACGCTGGTAAAAATCAGCCGCGGCGGCATCTGCGGCTCGGATCTGCATTACTTCCAGGAAGGCAAGGTCGGCAATTTTCAGGTGCGTCAGCCGATGGTGCTGGGCCATGAGGTGATCGGTGAGGTGGTCGCCAGCGATTCGCCGCAGCTGCCGGTCGGGCAGAAGGTGGCGCTCAATCCCAGCAAACCCTGCGGGCAGTGCAAATACTGTCTGGCGCAGCAAAGCAATCAATGCGTCGAGATGCGCTTTTTCGGCAGCGCGATGTATTTTCCGCACGTCGACGGCGCTTTTACCCAATACAAAGTGGTGGATAGCGCGCAGTGCATTCCTTACGCTGCCGATCGCGACGACAGGGTAATGGTGTTCGCCGAACCGCTGGCGGTGGCTGTCCACGCGGCGAAGCAGCCCGGCGATGTGACGGGGAAAAAGATTTTCGTGTCCGGCGTTGGCCCGATCGGCTGCCTGCTGGTGGCGGCGCTGAAAGCGCTGGGCGCCGCCGAGATTGTCTGCGCCGATCTCAGTCCGCGCTGCCTGGCGATCGCGAGGCAAATGGGGGCCGATCGGTGCCTGCATGCCGCGGACGACGATTTTAGCGGTTATCTGCAGGACAAGGGGTATTTTGACGTCGCCTTCGAAGTGGCGGGGCACCCGCAGTCGCTGCAGCGCTGTCTGGAGATCACCCGCGCCAAAGGCACTGTGGTGCAGGTGGGCATGGGCGGCAGCTTCCCCGATTTTCCGCTGATGTTGTTGATTGCCAAGGAACTGAATCTGCTTGGATCGTTCCGCTTCGTGGCGGAGTTCACGTTGGCGGTGGCCTGGCTGGCCGACGGCGTGATCGATCCGCTGCCGTTGCTGTCGGCGGAATTCGCCAGCGGGCAGTTGGCGCAGGCGCTGACGTTTGCCGGCGATAAACGCCAGGCTGCCAAGGTGCAATTGGTGTTTTAGGGTAAAAGTCCGATGGCCGCAGGCGGCGATCCTTGTCTATAGTGTAGGAACGCTTAATTTTTCAACCACGGAGATCTCACGATGGCAAGACATACGGATGCTGAGCAAACTACGCTGGATGACGATCTGAGAATGCTGACCGAGACGCTGGAAGAAGTGCTGCAATACACCGGCGACCGCGCGGATCAGGCCTACATCGACATCAAGTCGCACGCCGAGCAGGCGCTGAGTGAGGTCAAGGCGCGCTGGGCGAACACCGGCGAATCTTACTATGCGCGCGCCAAAGAAGCGGTGCACCGCACCGACGACTACGTGCGGGACAAACCCTGGCACAGCGTGGGCATCGGCGCCACCGTCGGGCTGGTGCTGGGATTGTTGCTGGCTCGCAAATAAACCATGCCATCGGGGCGGCGCAGGCCGCCCCGTGTTTTTCTTCAGACTGTGTTGTTCATTCCGCCGTTTTACCGAAAGCTTTTCCTTATCCCGCCTATACTTCCCGCTAGCCGCCGTTGGAGCACCCCTATTTCCCTTGTTTTTATATGGACGGATTGAGCCGACGCCGCCGCAAGTGTAAAGTGTTTGTGTATTTATTGTTTGTTTTTTGTTCTAAATCAAATAATTATCTGGTGTAAACACCCAGGGATATACGGCGTTCTTGCGCTGGCGCAAAAGCCGTGAAAATAACACCTCATATAATACAGAGCGTAACTACAGGCGCGGCGTCTGTCGGCTGCGTCGGAGACGATCTCTGCTAACTGACTTGTGAGCGAACTATGTCGACAAGTGTTTTTAATCGCCGGTGGGCGGCTGTGCTGCTCGAGGCGCTGGCCCGCCATGGGGTGCGGCATGTTTGTATCGCTCCGGGATCGCGCTCCACGCCGCTGACGCTGGCCGCCGCGGCCAACCGATCGTTTATCTGCCATACCCATTTTGATGAGCGCGGGCTCGGTCATCTGGCACTCGGGCTGGCGAAGGCGGCGCGTGAGCCGGTGGCGGTGATCGTCACGTCCGGCACCGCGGCGGCGAACCTTTACCCGGCTTTAATCGAAGCCGGCCTGACCGGTGAACGGCTGGTGTTTCTCACCGCCGATCGGCCGCCGGAACTGATCGACTGCGGCGCCAATCAGGCGATCCGTCAAAACGGCCTCTACAGCAGCCACCCGACGCTGACGATCGATCTGCCGCGTCCTACGCCGGATATTCCGGCCGCGTGGCTGGCCTCCAGCGTCGACAGCGCGATGGCGCGCTTGCAGCATGGCGCTTTGCATATCAACTGCCCGTTCGCCGAACCGCTGTACGGCGGCGATGAGCGTCACTATGCCGATTGGTCCGCCGCGCTGGGCGACTGGTGGCAGAGCGATCGGCCTTGGCTGCAGGAAAGCGAGACGCATGCAGTGCCATTGCCGCAGCCGGACTGGTTTTTCTGGCGACAAAAGCGCGGCGTGGTGCTCGCCGGCCGCATGAACGCACAAGAGGGCGCACAGGTGGCCGAATGGGCCGAAACGCTGGGTTGGCCACTGATCGGCGATGTACTGTCGCAGACCGGGCAACCGCTGCCCTGTGCCGATTTATGGCTCGCGCATCCGCAGGCGCAGCGCCTGTTGCAAGACGCGCAGCTGGTGGTGCAGTTCGGCGGCAGCTTGACCGGCAAACGCCTGCTGCAGTGGCAGGCGCAGTGCCGGCCGGAAGAGTATTGGGTCATCGACGAGCTGCCGGGGCAGCTCGATCCGGCCCAGCACCGGGGGCGGCGCCTGCGCGCCGGCGTGGCGCAGTGGTTGGCGCAGCATCCGGCGCAACCGCGCGCGCCGTGGGCCGCCGGGCTGGCTGCGCTGGCGGATAAGGCGCTGACGGCGGCGTCCACGCATCTGTACGATAACTTTGGCGAAGCGCAGCTGGCGCACCGCCTGCCGGAACTGTTGCCGGAGAACGGCCAGCTGTTTCTCGGCAACAGCCTGGTGGTGCGACTGATCGACGCGTTAACGCCATTGCCCGTCGCTTACCCGGTATTCAGCAACCGTGGCGCCAGCGGTATCGACGGTCTGATTTCCACCGCCGCCGGCGTACAACGTGCCACCGCCAGGCCAACGTTGGCGGTGGTGGGCGACCTTTCCGCACTGTATGACCTCAATGCGCTGGCGCTGCTGCGCCACTGCTCGGCGCCGACGGTGCTGATCGTCGTCAATAACAACGGCGGCCAAATTTTCTCGCTGCTGCCGACGCCCGAAGAAGATCGTCAGCGCTTTTACTGCATGCCGCAGAACGTCGAGTTCAGCCATGCGGCGGCGATGTTCCAGCTTGACTACGCGCGGCCGGAGAACTGGAGCCAGCTGCAACAAGCGGTTGAGCAAGGCTGGCGGCGCGGCGGCGCCACGCTGATAGAACTGCAGGTGTCGCCGAGTGAAGGGGCCGAAAGCCTGCAATACCTGGTACAACAGATGGCGGTGCAATGATGCTGGCGACGCGAATTTTGCAACAGGGCGAAGCGGGCCGCCCGTGGCTGGTGTGGCTGCACGGCCTGCTCGGCAACAACAATGAATGGCGGGTGATCGCCGCGCGCTGCCCGGAATGGCCGTCGCTGGCCATCGATCTGCCCGGCCACGGCGATTCCGTGGCGGTGGGCTGCCGCGGCTTCGACGACATCAGCGCGCAAATCGCCGCGACCCTGCAACTGCGCAATATTGAACGTTATTGGCTGGTGGGCTACTCGCTCGGCGGGCGCATCGCCATGTATCACGCTTGCCACGGCCGCCATGACGGCCTGCAAGGGGTGATCGCCGAGGGCGGCAATCCGGGGCTTGAGGACGAACAACAGCGCCGCGATCGTTGCGAGCAGGATGCGCGATGGGCGGCGCGTTTTCGCAGTGAGCTGATTGCCGAAGTCTTGGCGGACTGGTATCAGCAACCGGTGTTCAAAGAGCTTAGCCATGTGCACCGCCAGGCGCTGATCGCCGCGCGTTCGGTCAACAGCGGCCCGGCGATTGCCGACATGCTCGAAGCCACCTCGCTCGGGCGGCAGCCTTATCTGGCGCCGCAGCTGCGCCAACTGACCGTGCCGCTGCGGGTGCTGTGCGGTGAGAACGACCCCAAATTTCAACGGCTGGCGCGCGACGCCTGGTTGCCGTTGCGCATCGTGCCGCAGGCCGGCCACAACGCGCATCTGGCCAATCCGCAGGATTTCGTCGCCGAGCTGCAGACATTTCTCGTTAACCCTGGTTAAAGGAACCGAACATGCTTTATCCGAATGAAGAACACCTGTATGCCGCTATCGCCTGGCAGGATTGCACCGGCGATTTCGAAGACATCCTGTATCACAAATCCACCGACGGCATCGCCAAAATCACCATTAACCGGCCGCAGGTGCGCAACGCGTTCCGCCCGCAAACGGTCAAAGAGATGATCGACGCGCTGGCCAACGCCCGTTACGACGACGGCATCGGCGTCATTATTCTGACCGGCGCCGGCGATAAGGCCTTCTGCTCCGGCGGCGATCAGAAAGTGCGCGGCGACTACGGCGGCTATCGCGACGACAGCGGCGTACACCACCTCAACGTGCTGGACTTCCAACGCCAGATCCGCACCTGCCCGAAGCCGGTGGTAGCTATGGTGGCCGGCTATTCGATCGGCGGCGGCCACGTGCTGCACATGATGTGCGATCTGACCATCGCGGCGGATAACGCCATCTTCGGCCAGACCGGTCCGAAAGTGGGCTCGTTCGACGGCGGCTGGGGCGCGTCTTACATGGCGCGCATCGTCGGCCAGAAGAAGGCGCGCGAAATTTGGTTCCTGTGCCGCCAATACGATGCCGCCGCCGCGCTAGACATGGGCCTGGTCAATACCGTGGTGCCGCTGGCCGAACTGGAAAAAGAGACGGTGCGCTGGTGCCGCGAAATGCTGCAGAACAGCCCGATGGCACTGCGCTGTCTGAAGGCGGCGCTGAATGCCGACTGCGACGGCCAGGCCGGTTTGCAGGAGCTGGCGGGCAACGCCACCATGCTGTTCTACATGACCGACGAAGGGCAGGAAGGGCGCAACGCGTTCAACGAGAAGCGCCAACCGGACTTCAGCAAATTCAAGCGTAACCCGTAATGAGCGGAACAAACCGCAGCGCGGCGCTATACCGTTACAGCCTGCCGATGGAGGCGGGCGTGGTGCTGCGCAATCAACGGTTGAAAACGCGTGACGGGTGGGTGGTGCAGCTGTGTCAGGGCGAGCGTGAAGGTTGGGGCGAGATCGCGCCGCTGCCGGAATTCAGCCGGGAAACGCCGGCGCAGGCCGAACAGGCCGCGTTGGGCTGGCTGCAGGCCTGGTTGGCGGGCAACGAACCGGAGCACAGCGCGTTGCCCTCGGTGGCCTTTGGGCTCAGCTGTGCGCAGGCCGAGCTGGAGCAGCGTTTGCCGATGCAGGCGGATTTTCGCAAGGCGCCGCTGTGCACCGGCGATCCGGATGAGCTGTTCGAGACATTGAGCGCTTTGCCGGGCGAGAAAGTCGCCAAGGTGAAGGTGGGGCTGTATGAGGCAGTGCGGGACGGCATGATCGTCAACGTGTTGCTGGAGGCGCTGCCGGATCTGCGGCTGCGGCTGGACGCCAACCGCAGCTGGACCCGCGCCAAGGCCGACGGCTTCGCCAGGTATGTTAACCCGGCATGGCGCGATCGTATCGCCTTCCTGGAAGAGCCCTGCAAGACCCGTGATGAATCGCGCGACTTCGCCCGGGCGACCGGTATCGCCATCGCCTGGGATGAGAGCGTGCGGGAGGCGGACTTTGTGGTGCAGGCCGAGCCGGGCGTGGCGGCCATCGTGATCAAGCCGACGCTGGTCGGCAGCCTGGCGCGTTGCCAGACGCTGGTGGCGCAGGCGCACGCGGCGGGCCTGACGGCGGTGATCAGCTCCAGCCTCGAATCCAGCCTGGGGTTGACTCAACTGGCGCGCATCGCCCATTGGCTGACGCCGGATACCGTGCCGGGCCTGGACACGCTGGGGTTGATGCAGGCGCAGGTGCTGCGCCCGTGGCCGGGCAGCGCGTTGCCGCTGCTGGATGTCTCGGCGCTGGAGTGCCTATGGCGCCGTTGAACGATTGGCCGTGGCGACACTGGGCGCGCACTCAGCCGCAGGCGACGGCGCTGATGCTCGGCGAACAACCGCTGAGCTGGCTGGCGTTGCAGAGCCAGGTGGATGAGCTGGCGGCGGATTTCCAGCATCAGGGCGTTGAACCGGGCTGCGGTGTGGCGCTGTGCGGTAAAAACAGCTATCCGCTGCTGCTGGCCTATCTGGCGCTGTTGCAGTGCGGCGCACGCCTGTTGCCGCTCAATCCCGCCTTGCCGACGCCGCTGCTGGCGCAGCTGTTGCCGGAATTGGATATGACCTTTGTCTTCGGCCCGGACTCGTTGCCGGCGCTGCCGGAAGACGTGATTCGATTGACCCCGCCGTCGACCGAGCCGCGTTGGCCAGACCTGCCGACGTGGGATGCGCAGCGTCTGGCGACGCTGACGTTGACCTCCGGTTCCAGCGGCATGCCGAAAGCGGCCGCACACAGCTATGCCAACCATCTGGCCAGCGCCGCCGGGGTGTTGGGGCTGATGGCGTTTCAGCGCGAGGATTGCTGGCTGCTGTCATTGCCGCTGTTTCACGTCTCCGGCCAGGGTATCGTCTGGCGCTGGCTGGCGGCGGGCGCCCGGTTGGCGGTGCGCGAGATGCACCCGCTGAACGAGGCGTTGGCGGGATGCACGCATGCCTCGTTGGTGCCGACCCAGCTGTGGCGGCTGCTGGCGCAACCGCTGGCGGACATGACGCTGAAGGCGGTGCTGCTCGGCGGCGCGATGATCCCGGTGGAACTGACCGAGCGGGCGGAGGCGGCGGGGATCCGTTGCTGGTGCGGCTACGGGCTGACCGAACTGGCCTCCACGGTGTGCGCCAAGCGCGCCGATGCGCGGCCGGGCGTCGGCCTGCCGCTCGGCGGCCGTGAGGTAAAACTGGTGGATGAAGAGGTCTGGATCCGCGCCGACAGCCTGGCACTCGGCTACTGGCGTCATGGTCATCTACAGCCGCTGGCCGATGAACAGGGCTGGTTTGCGACCCGCGATCGCGGCGCGATGATCGAGGGGGAGCTACGCATTCTCGGCCGGCTGGACAACCTGTTTTTCAGCGGCGGCGAAGGGGTGCAGCCGGAAGATATCGAACGCGTGCTGGCGGCGCACCCGCAGATATCGCAGGCGTTTGTGGTGCCGGTGGCGGACGCCGAGTTCGGCCAGCGGCCGGTGGCGGTAATCGATGGCGATCCGTCGCTGTCGCTGGCGACGCTGCTCGCCTGGTCGCAGGATAAGCTCGCCAATTTCCAACGCCCGACGGCATTGCTTCCGCTGCCTGACGAGCTGAAAAACGGCGGCATCAAGATTTCGCGCCGCCAGTTGCAGCAGTGGGTGGCGCAGCGTCTCTCTGAGGCATAAAAAAGCCGCCCGTAAGGGCGGCTGAGTGAATGATGCAAGGGGATTATTTCAGCCCCAACGCCTTGGCGACGCCGGCGCCGTAGTCGGGGTGCACCTTGGTGAACAGCTCGACCTGACGACGCTGGATGTGTTCCGGCACCTGCGACAGTTCGCCGGCGATGCGGGTGAACATGCGCTGGTGCTCTTCGGCGCTCAGCAGGTTGAACAGCGCGCGCGGCTGGCTGTAGTAATCGTCGTCTTCACGATGATTCCAGTGGTCGGCCGCGCCCTCAATGCTCAGCGGCGGCTCGCTGAAGTCCGGCTGCTCCTGGAACAGGCCGAAGCTGTTCGGTTCGTAGGTGGCGCCGTTGCCGCTGTTGCCGTCCACGCGCATCGCGCCGTCGCGATGGTAGTTGTGGAACGGGCATTTGGCGCCGTTAACCGGGATTTGGTGGTGGTTGACGCCCAGGCGGTAGCGGTGCGCATCGCCATAGGAGAACAGGCGGCCCTGCAGCATTTTATCCGGCGAGAAACTGATGCCCGGCACTACGTTGGCGGGGTTCATCGCCACCTGCTCAACCTCTGAGAAGTAGTTGTCGGGGTTGTGGTTCAGCTCGAAATAGCCGACGTCGATCAGCGGGTAGTCGCCGTGCGGCCACACCTTGGTCAGATCGAACGGGTTATACGGCGTCTGCGAAGCTTCGTGTTCCGGCATGATCTGAATTTGCAGCTTCCAGCGCGGAAAGTCGCCGCGTTTGATCGCGTCGAACAGATCGCGCTGTGAGCTTTCGCGATCCTTGGCGATGATCGCTTCCGCTTCTTCATCCATCAGGTTTTCAATGCCTTGTTCGCAGCGGAAGTGGAATTTCACCCAGAAACGTTCGTTGGCGGCATTGATAAAGCTGAAGGTGTGGCTGCCGAAACCGTGCATGTGACGGTAGGATTTCGGAATGCCGCGATCGCTGAAGTCGATGGTCAGCTGGTGCAGCGACTCCGGCAGGTGGGAGAAGAAGTCCCACTTGTAGACTGGGTTGCGCAGGTTGGTATGCGGATCGCGTTTCACCACGTGGTTGAGATCGGGGAATTTCAGCGGATCGCGCAGATAGAACACCGGCGTATCGTTACCCACCAAATCCCAGTTGCCTTCTTCGGTATAGAACTTCATGGCGAAACCGCGAATGTCGCGCTCGGCGTCGGCGGCGCCGCGCTCACCGGCGACGGTGGAGAAGCGGATAAACATGTCGGTCTGCTTACCGATTTCGGAGAAGATCTTGGCGCGCGTGTAGCGGGTGATGTCATGGGTGACGGTAAAGGTGCCGTAGGCGCCGGAACCCTTGGCGTGCATGCGGCGTTCGGGGATGACTTCACGGTCGAAGTGGGCCAGTTTTTCCAGGAACCACACGTCCTGCAACAGCATCGGGCCGCGTTTGCCTGCGGTGATCACGTTATTGTTATCGACAACCGGGGCGCCGGCTGCGGTGGTCAGTCCTTTCTTGCTCATCACTTGCTCCTTATCGTAGTGCAGTTAAGTAAAGACTCGGGCGGTTTAAGCGTTCATCAGCATAGTCCTTTGGCGGGGCTTCTTCCCCTGACCTTGGTCAAAGCCACTACTAGTTGTAGCCCTATTGCCGAGCGACGGCAAATAGGTCTCGGTTATCGTTGGCATCGCCTTGACGAATATGGATTTTTGTTTGCAAATTCTTACATTTATTTGATTATTGAAGAATTTTTTCGCTTTTATCCCTTAAATACTCATTGCGCTTTGGTATAGACTCATGACGTTATTATTATGCGTTGATTCGATCATTCGGTACGGATGACAAACCAGAGGGAAAGATGATGAAAAAGACTTGGGTCGCGTGCGCGGCAGGATTGCTGTTGGTGACCGGTGCGGCGAACGCCATCAGCGTGTCGGGCGAAGCCGGGCAACACTACACCAACCTGGGCGTTGGCATGAGCACCGGCTCTTCAGGTCTGGGCCTGACCGGCAACTGGGCGCGCAGCGACCACGACGGCAATGTCGGCAACGTGGGGTTGAACTTCGGCGTGCCGCTGGGGCCGTTGACGGCGACCGTGGGCGCCAAAGCGCTGTACCTCAGCCCGAAAGACGGGAAGAGTGGCGGGGCGGTCGCGCTGGGCGGCGGCCTGGAGTGGGAGATCAACCGCTACTTCAGCCTGCACGGCGAAGGTTACTTTGCGCCTGACTCTTTCACCAGCGGCGTGAAGGCCTATAACGAAGCCAGCGGCGGCCTGCGCTGGAAGTTCCGTCCGCTGAGCGTGGACGTGGGCTACCGTTACATGCAGATGGAAGGCAAAGACGGGCGTCGCGACAACACCCTGGCCGATGGCCCTTATGTCGGTGTCGGCCTGAGCTTCTAAGGCTGCGAAAAAAGGGGCCATTGCGGCCCCTTTCTCTCTATCATTTCTTGTCTTTCGGCGCTTACCCGACCGCCGGCAGCATGCCGCTGGCGATGCCCAGTTGAATGGCGATCACCGTTACCCCGCAGACAAACACCAACGCCAGCGCAGGGGTGCCGCCCCAGACGCGATATTGTGCCTGATGCTTTTGGCGAGTTTTCCACACCAGCAGCGAAGGCAGCAGCAGCGCCAGCACCGACAGGGCGATGGCGGCGAAACCCAGCGCCAGCACGAAACCGCGCGGGTAGAATAGCGCGAAGGCCAGCGGCGGCAGGAAGGTGATGGCGCCGGTTTGCAGGCGGCCACGCACGTTATCTTGACGCTTGAACAGGTCAGCCAGGAAATCGAACAGCCCGAGCGCGACGCCGAGGAACGAGGTCGCCAGCGCCAGATCGGCGAACAGGTGCACCGCCAGTTCAACGTGCGGTGAAGCTACTGCATCACGCACCGCCTGCAACAGGCCGTTTAGCCCGGCCTGCTGAGCCAGGATGCCGACGAAGGTGTCGGAGCTGATGCTGCCCAACGTCGCCAGCTGCCAGAAGATATAGGCGATCAGCGGGATCGCGCTGCCGATGATAAACACCCAACGCAGTTTGCGAATGTTGCCGCCCATGTAGTTGACGATGCTCGGCACGCTGCCGTGGAAGCCGAAAGAGGTGAAGATCACTGGAATGGCCGACAGCGCCAGGCCTTGCTCCAGCGGCAACGTCATCAGATTGGTCTGGTGGATATTCGGCAACATCAGGCCGAGCATCACCACCAGGAACACCACTTTCGCGCTGAACAGGATGCGGTTGAACAAGTCGACCGAGTGGGTGCCGATGCACACCACGCCGCCGGCCACCAGGGTGAACAGCAGGACGCCGAGCGACACCGGGAAGTCCTGCGACGTCCATTGGCTGATGCTGGTGGCGAGCAGTTCTCCGGCGCCGCTGATATAGGCGGCGGTGAGGGCGTACATCAGGAACATCATGCTAAAGCTGGTCAGCCACTGGCCGCCGCCGCCGAGATAACGTTTGGCGAGCGTGCCCAGACCGGTATCCGCCTGCTCATGCTGGTAAACCTCCACCAGTAACAGCGCGGTGTAACACATCAACAGCCACAGCCCGACCAGTAAGGCCAGCGTGACGCCGAAACCGACGCCGGCCGCCGCCAGCGGCATCGCCAGCATCCCGGCGCCAATGGTGGTGCCCGCCACGATAAAAACACTGCCAAGAGTGCGATTCTTCACGTTTTTTCTCTACCAGCCGAAAGATTTTGAAAATTATAGGTAACGATTTATGAGGATGGCAGGATAGTGGAAGCCCTAATTTGTGTCAAACCGACGTTACGCATGATGTACATTAATGTTTACATCTCGCAGGCCTGCATCGCACATGAGAAACGGACCCATGGCTGAAATTATCCGCAGGCGGCTAGTGAAAAGTTATTTACGGGCTTCTATAGTGGAATGACCAAAAAATGTGGGAGAGATCAATGTTAAGGGTAGAGATGCTCAGTACCGGCGATGAGGTGCTGCACGGGCAAATTATTGATACCAACGCCGCCTGGCTGGCGGACTACCTGTTCCAGCAGGGGCTGCCGATGAGCGGGCGTGAAACGGTCGGAGACAGCCTCTCTGCGTTGATCGAGATCCTGCAGGAACGAAGCCATATCGCCGATGTGCTGATCGTCAACGGCGGCCTGGGGCCGACCAGCGACGATCTCAGCGCGCTGGCCGCGGCGAAAGCCTGTGGCGTAGAGCTGGTCGAACGGGCCGACTGGCTGGCGCGCATGGAAGCCTATTTCACCGAGCGTGGGCGGCCGATGGCTCCTTCCAATCGTAAGCAGGCGCAGATCCCGGCCAACGCGGAAATGCTGGATAACCCGGTGGGCACCGCCTGCGGTTTCGCATTGCAGCTGAACAAATGTCAGATGTTCTTCACTCCCGGTGTACCGTCGGAATTCAAAGTGATGGTCGAACAGCAGATCGTGCCGCGCCTGCGCCAGCGCTTCACCTTACCGGCGCCGCCGCTATGCCTGCGCCTGACGACGTTCGGCACTTCCGAGAGCGATCTGGCCGCCGAGCTGGATGGCATGCCGCTGCCGCCGGAAGTGGTGCTGGGTTACCGCTCATCCAGCCCGATTATCGAACTGAAGCTGACCGGGCCGGAAAGCCGGCGTGCGGAAATGGAGCAGGCATGGCGGCGCGTGCGCGAAGTGGCGGGGGACAACTGCATTTTTGAAGGCACCGTCGGGTTGCCGGCGTTGTTGACGCAGCGGCTGAGTCAGCAAGGGCTGAAGCTGGCGTTGAGCGAGCAATTCAGCGGCGGGTTGATCAATCTGCAGCTGCAAAGCGAGGGTGCACCGCTGGCGGGGGGCGAGCTGCTGCCGGCGCACTGTATCGAAACGCTGGAAACGACGCTGGCCCGCGCCCGCTCGCTGGCGGAGTTGACCGGTGCGCCGTTGGCGTTGGCGGTCAGCGCCATGCGCGATGAGCAGGTGAGCATTGCGCTGCACACGCCGCGTGGCGGCATTGGCCAGACCGTGCGTTATCGCGCGTCGCGCCACGGCCTGCGGCTGCGTCAGGAGTCGGTGGCGATGCTGGCGCTGGATATGCTGCGCCGCTGGCTGAATGGGGGCCAGGCGTGCGGTAAAAACGCCTGGCTGGAGGTGGTGGAAATTATCGAGTGACGGTCATGGCGCCGAGTTGCCGGCGTCACGGCTTTGCTGCAGCCGTTCGGACGCCAGCCGTGACAGGCGAATCGCCGCGGCACCCCGCACGTGCAGTTCCAGACCGTAGTCCCTGAGCGCCTGCGCGGCGCTGCCGGCTTGCGCCAGATGCGTCGCCAGGCTGGCGGCGTCCGCCAGCGCGGTGTTGGCGCCAAGCCCGCCCGCCGGGCTCATGGCGTGCACGGCGTCGCCGAGAAAGGCGATGCGTTCGCTGTGCCACACCGGCATCGCCTTCGTAACCTGCACCGTCCGCACGCTGAGCGACAGGGGATCCGCCAGCGCTAACGCCGTTTGCAAAGCGGGCGCCCATCCCTGCGAGATATGCCGTACATGTGCCTGCAGCGTTGCGCTTCCCTTCGCCCGTGTCGGCCCGCCGAGCCGTTCAGCCGATCCGATACAGGCCCAATAGAGATAATCGTCGACCGGCGTGAGGCGGCAATCGGGCGCGTAGTCGGCCGCCAGCTGCGCCATGGGCGCCTGAAAGCGCATCGGTTCAATCACCAGCGATACGCCGTCGGCGAAGATCACCGATACGCCGTTCAGCAGCTCAGGGGCCAATTGGGCCCGGGTTGCCGCATCGAGCGGTGTTTTGCCGTAGAGGGTGACCGCGCCGCTGTCTTCGGGCCCCGCCTCGGGCAGGCAGCGCCGCCGCACCAGCGAGTTGACGCCGTCGGCGGCGATCAGCACATCGACTCGCACTTGCTCGCCGTTTGCGAACGGTAGCTCCACGCCCTGCGGCGTTTGTGCAAATTCACGCAAGGTATGGCCGAAACGCACCCGGTCTTGCAGGCCGGCAAGCAGGATCTCGCGCAGCGTTTGGCGATGAATGCCGAGATCGCCGCTCGGTTCTTGCGTTTGGCGCTGGCTGGACGGCAACCAGTGCTCGGGGCGCCGGCCGGTGAGCGGGGCAAGCTGCGGATCCCATAGATTGCTCTCGCCGCTGTTTTGCGCGCTGCCGGCGCAGAGCAACCGGTAGTGCGCCGGCGGCAGGCAGGCGGCCAGCGCCTGCTGGCCAGACGGATCGATGCGCAGCCGGTAGCCCTGATCGCGCGCTTGCGGCGTGGTGTCGCGTTCAAACACCGTGGCGTGGATGCCGAAGCGGCTCAGCCCCTGAGCCAGACACAGACCGCCGGGCCCGGCGCCGATAATGCCAATGCTGGGTGTTGTCATCATGTTCCCTCGTGAGTCAGTGGCCACAAACGGGAGCGGCCGGAAGCATTTCATTATGTCGGCGCAGGAAAAGGTTGATATAACGGTATCTGGACTAAAAATAGTGATAAGTGGCCAATGTGAACGATAACCCTCACTTCACTGACGCAGACTGCAGCGAATGGCGGGCGGGCCCCTGGCTGATCGCCCTTGGCGGCCGCGACGCGGCAGGCCGGGAGTATCGGTTGGGCACGCGCGAATACGACTGGCATCAGCATGTGCGCGGGCAGTTGCTGTGCGTCGAAAGCGGCTTGTTGCATGTACGCACGGCGCAGGGCGATTGGGTGCTTCCGCCTCAGCGGGCGGGTTGGATCCCACCGGCGACGGAGCACCGGGTGCAGGTCTGCGGCGCACTGAGCGGCTGGAGTTTGCTGCTGGCGCCGGAGGCCTGCCACGATCTGTCGAATGTACCCTGCGTCATCGGCATTAGCGCCGTGCTGCAGGCGCTGGCTCAGCGAGCAGAAGGCTGGGACAAGCGCAGCGCGCTCACCCTGGAGCAGGATCGCATGGCGCAGGTGATGCGGGACGAGATACGTTTGGCGCCGACGGAACCACTGCATTTGCCGATGTCGTCCCATCCGCGCCTGGCCGGCGTTCTGCAGGCCTTGCTGGCGCAGCCGGGGAGCGAGCGTTCGCTGGAGGCGTGGGCTGAATGGGGGGCGATGTCGCCGCGTACCCTGCGGCGGCTGATGATCGGCGAGACGGGGTTGAGTTTTGCACAGTGGCGCCAGCAGGCCCGGTTGTCGTATGCGTTAGCGAAGCTGGCCGAAGGCGAGACGGTGCTGCAGATAGCGGAAACGCTGGGGTATGCCTCGCCGAGTAATTTTATCGCCATGTTTCGCAAAGCCTTTGGCGATTCTCCGGCACGTTATTTTTCCGCATCGGCGGGAAAGGGGCGCTAAGCGAAATACTTTGAGGATAGTTATATATCCCTAATTAATCATAAGGTTATAGGGGATATTCGCGGCGAGAGAATGCTGTTACTCTCTTGACGGGTGCTTGAGACTGTTCGTCTTGGGCATTGTGTGACAAGGCGGATAGATGAAAGCCCCAAACTGACTCTCAATCAGAATGGGGCTGCCCTAACGCCTAGACACCGTTATGGTAGCCCCTTCACAGCAAGGAGGCAAGCATGCGCTTAAGGCATGTGTTTCACTCGCTAACAGTTGTATGTATTACGGTTTTGTTATTTATCTGGATGATAAGAGACTCGCTGTGCGAGCTGAAAATCTACCAGGAAAATATCACTATCCTGATCAGGTTGGCGTGTGAGGTGAAGCGGTAATCATAGGGCGGGGGCAACCCCGCCTTCTGGTCTCCAGGCGCGGTTTCCGGCACCCGACTTTACATTTCCAGCTCGATATCCGTCAGCGGCATGCAGCAGCAGGGCAGGATCTCGCCGGCGTTGATAAACGCCAGCGGCTGCTGGCGGTAGGTCACTTCACCTTTCACCAGCTTCAGGCGGCAGGCACCGCAATAGCCGGATCGGCACTGATACTCCACCTGCACGTCGTGCAGTTCCAGCACGTCGAGCAGACAGTTTTCACTGTTGGGGCAGGAGAGCTGCGTGCCGGCGGCGCGCAGCGTTACGATTGGCGTCGCCATCGCTTACAGTTCGAAGTCGCTCAGGTCGTCGGCGTTGATCTCCGAGTCGATCTGGCCAACCAGGTAGGAGCTCACTTCCACTTCCTGCGGCGCTACCTGCACGTTGTCGGACACCAACCAGGCATTGATCCATGGGATCGGGTTGGAGCGGGTTTCGAACGGCAGACCAAGGCCGACCGCCTGCATGCGGATATTGGTGATGTATTCCACATACTGGCACAGGATGTCTTTGTTCAGGCCAATCATCGAGCCGTCGCGGAACAGGTATTCCGCCCACTCTTTCTCCTGCTGGGCGGCCAGCACGAACAGATCGTAGCACTGCTGTTGACATTCCTCGGCGATCTCCGCCATTTCCGGATCGTCGGCGCCGGAACGCATCAGGTTCAGCATGTGCTGGGTGCCGGTCAGGTGCAGCGCTTCGTCGCGGGCGATCAGCTTGATGATCTTGGCGTTGCCTTCCATCAGTTCGCGCTCGGCGAACGCGAAGGAGCAGGCAAAGCTGACGTAGAAGCGGATCGCTTCCAGCGCGTTCACGCTCATCAGGCACAGGTACAGCTGCTTCTTCAGCGCGCGCAGATTGACGGTGACGGTTTTACCGTTCACCTGGTGGGTGCCTTCACCCAGCAGGTGATAGTAGCTGGTCATCTCGATCAGATCGTCGTAGTAGCCGGAAATGTCTTTCGCGCGCTTCTTGATCTCTTCATTGGTGACGATGTCGTCGAACACCAACGCCGGATCGTTGACGATGTTGCGGATGATGTGAGTGTAGGAACGGGAGTGGATGGTCTCGGAGAACGACCAGGTTTCCACCCAGGTTTCCAACTCAGGGATCGAGATCAGCGGCAGCAGGGCGACGTTCGGGCTGCGGCCCTGGATGGAGTCCAGCAGCGTCTGATATTTCAGGTTGCTGATGAATATGTGCTTCTCGTGCTCCGGCAGCGCCTGGTAATCGATACGGTCGCGGGAAACGTCAACTTCTTCCGGGCGCCAGAAGAAGGAGAGCTGTTTTTCGATCAGCTTTTCGAAGATTTCATGCTTTTGCTGGTCGAAACGCGCAACGTTTACCGACTGGCCGAAGAACATCGGCTCTTGCAGCTGGTCGTTTTTGGTCTGAGAAAAAGTGGTGTAAGCCATAAGCCTGAATCCATCGTAACGTGGCTAAATGAAGGGGCCGGAAAATTCCGGCCCGCTAGGTCAAACTTTAGATCTTGCAGGCGCCGCTTTCGCAGTCGTCATCGCCGGCCTTGGCAGGCTGCAAATCTTCCTGGGCGTCTTCCGCACCGTCGCGGGTGTTTTGGTAGTACAGCGTTTTCACGCCGAACTTGTAGGTGGTGAGCAGGTCTTTCAACAGCTGCTTCATCGGCACCTTGCCGCCCGGGAAGCGGGTCGGATCGTAGTTGGTGTTGGCCGAGATCGATTGGTCGATGAATTTCTGCATCAGCCCAACCAGCTGCAGATAGCCGTCGTTGCTCGGCATTTCCCACAGCAGCTCGTAGTTGTCTTTCAGACGCTCATACTCCGGCACCACCTGGCGCAGGATGCCGTCTTTCGACGCCTTGATGCTGATGTGGCCGCGCGGCGGCTCGATGCCGTTGGTGGCGTTGGAAATCTGCGAAGAGGTTTCCGATGGCATCAGGGCGGACAGCGTCGAGTTGCGCAGGCCGGTTTCCTGGATCTCTTTACGCAGGGTTTCCCAGTCGTAGTGCAGCGGCTCGCTGCAGATCGCATCCAGGTCTTTCTTGTAGGTGTCGATCGGCAGGATGCCCTGCGAATAAGTGGTTTCGTTGAACCACGGGCAAGCGCCTTGTTCCTGAGCCAGACGGTTGGAGGCTTTCAGCAGGTAGTACTGAATGGCTTCGAACGTTTTGTGGGTCAGGTTGTTGGCGCTGCCGTCGGAATAGCGTACGCCGTTCTTCGCCAGGTAATAAGCGAAGTTGATGACGCCGATGCCCAGGGTGCGGCGACCCATCGCGCCACGGTGCGCAGCCTTGATCGGGTAATCCTGATAATCCAGCAGGGCGTCGAGTGAACGCACCGCCAGGGTCGCCAGCTCTTCCAGGTCGTCCAGGCTGTCGATCGCGCCCAGGTTGAAGGCAGACAGGGTACACAGCGCGATCTCGCCGTTTTCATCGTTGACGTCTTCCAGCGGCTTGGTCGGCAGGGCGATTTCCAGGCACAGGTTGGACTGACGCACCGGCGCGATCTGCGGATCGAACGGGCTGTGGGTGTTGCAGTGGTCGACGTTCTGGATGTAGATACGGCCGGTAGAGGCACGTTCTTGCATCATCAACGAGAACAGCTCAACCGCTTTCACGCGTTTCTGGCGAATGCTGTCATCTTTCTCGTACTGGGTGTACAGGCGCTCGAATTCGTCCTGATCGGCGAAGAACGCGTCGTACAGCCCCGGCACGTCGGACGGGCTGAACAGGGTGATGTCTTCGCCCTTGATCAGACGCTGGTACATCAGGCGGTTCAACTGCACGCCGTAGTCCATGTGACGCACGCGGTTGCCTTCAACGCCACGGTTGTTTTTCAACACCAGCAGGCTTTCTACTTCCAGGTGCCACATCGGGTAGAACAGCGTTGCCGCGCCACCGCGCACGCCGCCCTGTGAGCAGGATTTGACGGCGGTCTGGAAGTGTTTGTAGAACGGAATGCAGCCAGTATGGAAGGCTTCACCGCCACGGATCGGGCTGCCCAGCGCGCGGATGCGGCCGGCGTTGATGCCGATGCCGGCGCGCTGCGAAACGTATTTCACAATGGCGCTGGAGGTGGCGTTGATGGAGTCCAGGCTGTCGCCGCACTCGATCAGCACGCAGGAGCTGAACTGGCGGGTTGGGGTGCGCACGCCGGACATGATCGGCGTAGGCAGCGAAATCTTGAAGGTGGAAATCGCATCGTAGAAACGTTTGACGTAGTCCAGACGGGTTTCACGCGGGTAGTTGGAGAACAGGCACGCAGACACCAGCAAATACAGGAACTGGGCGCTTTCGTAGATTTCGCCGCTGACGCGGTTCTGCACCAGGTATTTGCCTTCCAGCTGCTTGACGGCGGCATAAGAGAAGTTCATGTCGCGCCAATGATCGATAAAGGAATCCATCTGCTCGAACTCTTCAGCGCTGTAGTCTTCCAGCAGATGCTTATCGTATTTGCCCATCTCGACCATGCGAGTGACGTGGGCGTGCAGCTTCGGTGGCTCAAACTGGCCGTAAGCCTTTTTACGCAGGTGGAAGATCGCCAGGCGAGCGGCCAGGTACTGATAGTCCGGCGCATCGCGGGAGATCAGGTCAGCTGCGGCCTTGATGATGGTTTCGTGAATGTCGGCGGTTTTGATGCCGTCATAAAACTGAATGTGTGAACGCAACTCTACTTGAGAAACCGAGACGTTGTGTAATCCCTCAGCGGCCCAATCGATGACCCGGTGGATTTTGTCGAGATTGATGCGCTCTTTACGGCCATCGCGTTTAGTTACAAGCAGACTTTGGTTCATGTGGTGTTTTACCTGTCCGTATGGTGCCCCTAAGCAGAAGTGTAGTCGCTCTGCTCAGTATGTAAACACTATATATAGGGGTTGTATGTCGGTGAGGTAACAAGATAGTGAGAAAAAACGGCGTTTGCAAGTGAACAAAACCGGCCTAATTTGTGGATAACTTGGGGGTGAAATGCCACTTGCCGTTCGCAGTGCGCGCCGTGACTGGCGCGACAAGCTTGTCAATAAGCACGATCAGATTTTACTGAAAAACTGAAAAAACCGATCGTTTGGCGCTTTATTAAACGTTAGAAAAAAACGGCATATTGATCTGATTTAATATTCTAAAAAACTGTCTACAACCGCTATTTTGATCGAAGTCGCGGAAATTAGGTATTTTTCCTAATACCGCGTTGGCGCCGCCCCCCGGTAATGCAGGGCCGGCGCGGTTTACCGTGCTTAACCTTCGTGCTGGGTGTGCACCATGTAGTTCACGTCAACGTTGCGCCCAAGCTTGAAATGATCGGTGATCGGGTTGTAATGCAGGCCGATCATGTGCTTTTCGCGCAGCGGCGTGCCGTCGACCCAGCCGATCAGTTCGGACGGGCGAATAAACTTCTTATGATCGTGGGTGCCCTGCGGCACCATCTTCAGTACGTACTCGGCGCCGATCACCGCCATCAGCCAGGCTTTGGTATTGCGGTTAATAGTGGAAAAGAACACGTGACCGCCCGGTTTCACCAGATGGGCGCAGGCGCGCACCACCGAGGCCGGATCGGGCACGTGCTCCAGCATCTCCATACAGGTGACCACGTCGTAGCGCTGCGGATTGGCCTGAGCGTGGCTTTCTACGGTTTCCTGCACATAGGTGACGTCCATGCCGCTTTCCAACGCGTGCAGCCGGGCGACCTGCAGCGGCTCTGCGCCCATGTCCAGGCCGGTCACTTTGGCGCCTTCGCGCGCCATGCTTTCCGCCAGAATGCCCCCGCCGCAGCCCACGTCGAGCACCTGCTTGTCAAAGATGCCGCCGGCGCGCTGCATGATGTAGTTCAGGCGCAGCGGGTTGATGCGGTGCAGCGGTTTGAACTCGCCTTCCAGATCCCACCAGCGGGAGGCGACAGCCTCGAACTTGGCGATTTCCTGGTGGTCAACGTTTTGCACTCGGCTGGATGATTCTGCGTTCATGGGCTGGTCTGGCTCCTTGTTCTCGTTGCGCGGATTATACATGTTCCGGCGCGGCATCGTCTGCGCCGATGCGTTTTTAGCGCACTTATCTGCACAATTTCCGTGAAACAGCGGCGGTTATTTTCCCGTAAAGCGTGCTTTGTGATATAGTTTTACACCTTTGCCACTATGGCAGCGGGCAGATGAATCATTAGTAGAGGGATAGCAGCTCCATGAGCGACCTTGCCAGAGAAATCACACCGGTAAACATCGAAGACGAGTTGAAAAACTCGTATCTGGACTATGCGATGTCCGTTATTGTCGGACGTGCGCTGCCAGATGTTCGTGATGGACTGAAGCCGGTTCACCGCCGCGTTCTGTACGCGATGAGCGTATTGGGTAACGACTGGAATAAACCATACAAGAAATCGGCCCGTGTCGTCGGGGACGTGATCGGTAAATATCACCCGCACGGTGACAGCGCGGTTTATGACACTATCGTGCGTATGGCTCAGCCGTTTTCACTGCGCTACATGCTGGTGGACGGTCAGGGTAACTTCGGTTCCGTCGACGGCGACTCCGCCGCGGCGATGCGTTATACCGAAGTGCGCATGTCCAAAATTGCTCACGAACTGTTGGCGGATCTGGAAAAAGAAACCGTCGACTTCGTGCCTAACTATGATGGCACCGAGCAGATCCCGGCCGTCATGCCGACCAAGATCCCGAACCTGCTGGTCAACGGCTCATCGGGCATCGCCGTGGGCATGGCCACCAATATCCCGCCGCACAACCTGGCGGAAGTCGTCAACGGCTGCCTGGCCTATATCGACGATGAAAACATCAGCATTGAAGGGCTGATGGAACACATTCCGGGGCCAGACTTCCCGACGGCGGCGATCATCAACGGCCGCCGCGGTATTGAAGAGGCCTACCGCACCGGGCGCGGCAAAATCTACCTGCGCGCGCGCGCGGAAGTGGAAGCCGACGCCAAGAGCGGGCGCGAAACCATCATCGTTCACGAGATCCCGTATCAGGTGAACAAGGCGCGTCTGATCGAGAAGATCGCCGAGCTGGTCAAAGAAAAACGCGTGGAAGGCATCAGCGCGCTGCGCGACGAGTCCGATAAAGACGGCATGCGCATCGTCATCGAAGTCAAACGCGACGCGGTCGGCGAAGTGGTGCTGAATAACCTGTATGCGCTGACGCAACTGCAGGTCACCTTCGGCATCAACATGGTTGCGCTGCATCAGGGGCAGCCTAAACTGCTGAACCTGAAAGACATCCTCGAAGCCTTCGTGCGCCACCGCCGCGAAGTGGTCACCCGCCGCACCATCTTCGAACTGCGCAAAGCCCGCGATCGCGCCCATATCCTGGAAGCGCTGGCTATCGCGCTCGCCAACATCGATCCAATCATCGAACTGATTCGCCGTGCGCCGACCCCGGCGGAAGCGAAAGTCGCGCTGGTAGCTCAGCCGTGGGATCTGGGCAACGTCAGCGCCATGTTGGAACGCGCCGGTGACGACGCCGCCCGCCCTGAGTGGCTGGAGCCGGAGTTCGGCATCCGCGACGGCAAGTACTACCTGACCGAGCAGCAGGCTCAGGCGATTCTGGATCTGCGTCTGCAGAAACTGACCGGCCTGGAGCACGAAAAGCTGCTGGAAGAATATAAAGAGCTGCTCAACTTCATCGCCGAGCTGATCTTTATTCTGGAAAGCCCAGAGCGCCTGATGGAAGTGATCCGCGAAGAGCTGGTGGCGGTCAAAGAGCTGTACAACGACGGCCGTCGCACCGAGATCACCGCCAATACTTCCGACATCAACATCGAAGACCTGATCAACCAGGAAGACGTGGTGGTGACCCTGTCTCACCAGGGCTACGTGAAGTATCAGCCGCTGTCCGACTATGAAGCCCAGCGCCGCGGCGGCAAAGGCAAGTCCGCCGCGCGTATTAAAGAAGAAGACTTTATCGATCGCCTGCTGGTGGCCAACACCCACGATACGATCCTGTGCTTCTCCAGCCGTGGCCGCCTGTACTGGATGAAGGTGTACCAACTGCCTGAAGCCAGCCGTGGCGCGCGCGGTCGTCCAATCGTCAACCTGCTGCCGCTGGAAGCCGATGAGCGTATCACCGCCATCCTGCCGGTACGCGAGTATGAAGAAGGGCGCCACGTGTTCATGGCCACCGCCAGCGGTACCGTGAAGAAAACCGCGCTGACCGAGTTCAGCCGTCCGCGCAGCGCCGGCATCATCGCCGTCAACCTCAACGAGGGCGACGAGCTGATCGGTGTCGATCTGACCGACGGCAGCAACGAAGTGATGCTGTTCTCCGCCAACGGTAAAGTGGTGCGCTTCCCGGAAGCGCAGGTGCGTTCGATGGGCCGTACCGCGACCGGCGTGCGCGGCATCAACCTCGGCGAAGGCGACAGCGTGATCTCACTGATCGTGCCGCGCGGCGAAGGCGACATTCTGACCGTCACGCAAAACGGCTTCGGTAAACGTACCGCCGTGACCGAGTATCCGACCAAGTCACGCGCCACCCAAGGGGTTATCTCCATCAAGGTGAGCGAGCGTAATGGCCAGGTGGTTGGCGCCGTGCAGGTGGAAACCAGCGATCAGATCATGATGATCACCGATGCCGGCACGCTGGTGCGCACCCGTGTTTCGGAAGTCAGCGTGGTGGGCCGTAACACCCAGGGCGTGACGCTGATCCGCACGGCGGAAGACGAAAACGTCGTCGGTCTGCAGCGCGTGGCCGAACCGGTGGAAGACGAAGAGCTGGATAGCCTGGAACCGGGCGAGGAAGCGGTGGAAGAAGACACCACGCCGCTGGACGATGGCGACGACGCGGCTGAGCCGATGGACGACGACAACGTTTAAAGCAAGGTGAGGGCGTCGGCATGCCGACACCGTAATGCACTGAGACAAAAGGGCCTGGCAGCGATGCTAGGCCCTTTTTCAGTTATATGGTTTAATTGGCGCACCGAGCCGCCGGCCGCCGTGCCGGCGATAGCGTGCGCCGCCACTGACTTTCGTATGGTATCCGATTGAAATACTTAGCCTCTTTTCGAACTACGCTGAAGATATCCCGCTATCTGTTCCGGGTGCTGGCGATTTTGCTGTGGTCGTTGGGAGCGCTGCTCACCACCTTTTATATTCTGAATATCCTGCATCAGAAAGAATCGGACATCCGGCAGGAGTACAACCTCAATTTCGACCAGGCACAGGGCTATATCCGCCATTCCGCCGACATCATCCGCGACATCAAGTATATGGCGGAGAACCGCCTCAACGGGTCGGTCAGCAGCCTGGACATGTTCAGCGGTGTGTTTCCCGGCAAGGGCAGCCCGCCGCAATTCTTTCCGCTGTACCCGGAGTCCAACTGTGCGCTGAGCACCACCTACCGCAGTTCGCTCGATTCACTGAGCGGCCTGATCCAGTATTGGAAAGAGAACTTCGTAGCGGCCTACGATCTCAACCGGGTGTTCTTCATCGGCGGCGACAGCCTGTGTATGGCAGAATTCGGCGGCGGCAATGCGAGTGCCAATCGGGAAAATGTGCTGAAGTCACTGCACGAGCGCATTCTGAAATACCGCAACGCCAAGAATCAGGACAAAGACAACAACCTGTATTGGATCAGCCCCAGCGCGCAGCGGCCGGACGTCGGTTATCTGTATGTACTGACGCCGATCTATATCGGCAACAAGCTGGAGGCGTTGTTGGGCATCGAACAAACCGTTCGGTTGGAGGATTTCGTTACCGCCGGCAACCTGCCGATCGGCGTCACGCTGCTGGATGAGAACAACGAGCCGGTGCTGCGTCTGGCGGACGGCGATCGTTATGCCGCCTCACTTAACAGCTATCCCGTAGAGCACGCGTACTTCGGCTATGTCGACAATTACCGCGACCTGATTCTGAAGAAAGCGCTGCCACCTTCTTCGCTGAGCATCGTCTATGCACTGCCGGTGAAAAGCGTGGTGGAACGCTTCAAAATGCTGATCCTCAACGCGCTGTTGCTGAACCTGTTGTCAGCCATCGTGCTGTTCACGCTGGCGTGGCTGTTTGAGCGCAAGATGTTCCTGCCGGCG
The DNA here is from genome assembly GCF_009905295.1 of Serratia sp. NGAS9. NCBI lineage: Bacteria > Pseudomonadati > Pseudomonadota > Gammaproteobacteria > Enterobacterales > Yersiniaceae > Serratia > Serratia sp. NGAS9. Next base: position 3,554,523 of record NZ_CP047605.1, on the reverse strand, counting down.
GAGGACAACGCGTTTCGCCTGGAAGAGCACGAGCAGTTCAACCGCAAGATCGTCGCCTCGGCGCCGGTGGGTATCTGTATCCTGCGCATCAGCGACGGTACCAATATCCTGAGTAACGAACTGGCGCATAACTACATCAACCTGTTGACCCACGAAGATCGCGATCGCATTACGCGTATCATTTGCGAACAGCAGGCGAATTTCGTCGATGTGATGACCAGCAACAACAACAACCTGCAGATCAGCTTTGTTCACTCGCGCTACCGTAACGAAGAGGTGGCGATTTGCGTGCTGGTGGACGTCAGCGCGCGCGTGAAGATGGAAGAGTCGTTGCAGGAGATGGCGGCGGCGGCGGAGCAGGCCAGCCAGTCCAAATCTATGTTCCTGGCTACCGTCAGCCATGAGCTGCGCACGCCGCTGTACGGCATTATCGGCAACCTCGATCTGCTGCAAACCAAGGCGTTGCCGCAAGGGGTCGATCGGCTGGTCAATGCGATGAACAACTCTTCCGGCCTGCTGCTGAAAATCATCAGCGATATTCTCGACTTCTCCAAAATCGAGTCCGAGCAGTTGAAGATCGAACCGCGCGAGTTCTCCTGCCTGGAGGTGATCACCCATATCGCCGGCAACTATTTGCCGCTGGTGGTCAAGAAACGTCTGGGGCTGTACTGCTTTATCGAACAGAACGTGCCGGAGCGCATCTTCGGCGATCCGGTGCGGTTACAGCAGGTGCTCTCCAATTTGGTGAACAACGCCATCAAGTTCACCGATACCGGCTGTATCGTGCTGCAGGTCTGCACCCGCGGCAGCTACCTGGAGTTCAGCGTGCGCGATACCGGCGTCGGTATTCCGGAGAAAGAGGTCTCGCGCCTGTTCGACCCGTTCTTCCAGGTGGGGACCGGTGTTCAGCGCCACTTCCAGGGAACCGGTTTGGGGCTGGCGATCTGCGAAAAATTGGTCAACCTGATGGACGGCGATGTCTCTGTCGAGTCCGAACCGGGGTTGGGCAGCTTGTTCAGCATTCGCATTCCGCTGTTCAACGCCCAGTTCCCGATCCCGCAGGCCAGCGATACCTGGCAGGGCCGGCGGCTGTGGCTGGATATCCGCAATCAGCGGCTGGAAAGCTACCTGATGGCGATCCTGGGCGGTTACGGCGCCGATATCCAACGCTATGACGGGCAGGAGACCGCTGCCGGTGAGGTGCTGCTCAGCGATTACCCGCTGATGCTGGACACGCCGCTGCTGGCTCAGATCCAATTCTCCACCGAGCATATCGGCCCGTCGCAGGAAACCCGGCCAGGCTATTGGATGCACAGCACCTCCACGCCGCGTGAAACGTTGACCTTGCTCAACCGGTTGTTTGGCGTCGGCGGCGGCGCGGCAGAGGGGCTGGTGCAGCTGCCGGTGCCCGCCAAGGCCAGCGCGGCGGACAACGGCGATATTCATCTGCTGGTGGTCGACGATCATCCGATCAACCGTCGCCTGTTGTCCGATCAGCTGGGGTCGCTGGGGTATCAGGTGGTGACCGCCAACGACGGCGTCGACGCGCTCGGCGTACTGAAACAGCATCACGTCGATATTGTGCTGACCGACGTCAATATGCCGAACATGGACGGTTATCGCCTGACGCAGGAACTGCGACAGATGCAGTTCAGCGCGCCGGTAATCGGCGTGACGGCGAACGCGCTGGCGGAAGAGAAGCAGCGCTGTCTCGAGGCGGGCATGGATAATTGCCTGTCGAAACCGGTTACGCTGGAGACGCTGGAACAGACGCTGGCTTACTACAGTCAACAGGTGCGCTACAGCCGCAGCGAGGCTTGAAAAACAAACAGGCACGGCGGATGCCGTGCCTGTTTGGCGTTCACCTGCCGTGAGGCGGGCTTTAGTCTTTGTCCAACGGCGTCATGCTGACGGACGAGAGATAGTTGAGCAGGGCGATGTCGTTCTCGACGCCCAGCTTCATCATCGCCGATTTTTTCTGGCTGCTGATGGTTTTGATGCTGCGGTTGAGCTTTTTAGCGATTTCGGTCACCAGGAAACCTTCGGCGAACAGACGCAGCACTTCGCTTTCTTTCGGCGACAGGCGTTTGTCGCCATAGCCGCTGGCGCTGATTTTTTCCAGCAGTTTAGAGACGCTTTCCGGCGTGAACTTCTTGCCTTTCTGCAGGGCGGCCAGCGCCTTCGGCAGATCGGTCGGCGCGCCTTGTTTCAGCACGATGCCTTCGATATCCAGATCCAATACCGCGCTCAGGATCGCCGGGTTGTTGTTCATGGTCAGCACGATGATCGACAACTGCGGATAGTGACGCTTGATGTACTTAATCAGCGTGATGCCGTCGCCATACTTGTCACCCGGCATCGACAGATCGGTGATCAGCACGTTGGCGTCCAGCTTGGACAGATTGTTGATCAGTGCGGTTGAGTCTTCGAACTCCCCAACGACATTCACCCATTCAATTTGCTCAAGTGACTTCCGGATGCCAAACAGTACGATAGGATGGTCATCAGCAATAATTACGTTCAGGTTATTCATGTTGTTGGCTACCTTGCTTCAGCAGTCTGCTGACGAAAAAATCAATCTGACTGATGTTATTCTCGATCTCGGGCGCATCACCTTCTGCGATGCGCTGTTCTAACGATTCGCACAGCTGCTTGCCGGGAAGCAGATTTAACATGGCAAACACGCCTTTCAGGCGGTGTGCGGTTTGTGACAGCGCATTGAAATCACTGCTGCCCGCCTCAGTATACAGTTTTTTGACATCGTCGGGTACTGTATCGACAAACAGCCCATAGTAATCACTTGATTTCAATTGTTTTTCATAGAGTTGGATATCTTCTGAACTCAATGAAAGCGGGCTTTCTTCCTGTTCCAGCGCGGCCATTTGCTGTTCGATCAACATCAGCACAGCGTCGATTAATGCCCCGTTCAGGTTGTAGTTCACCCTAATGTAGCGTTTATCCAGCGCTTGCCAACCCGGCTCATCGGTCGCCAGCAGCAGGGTGTAGTCATCGGCCCGCTGCGGGTTATCCGTCAGCAGCACGTCATAATCGCGATTGACCGCGCGATCTTCGGCGACGAGACAGTCGGCGCCGTAGGCCTGCAACAGGCGGGTCACGATGCCGCGCACTTCATCCGACGTGACGTCCAGCAGGGTGGTGACGCCGTCGAGCAGCTTTTCCTGCTCCTGCGGTTCTTTTTTCTCCATCTCCATGGCGACGCGAATGGTGTAGCGAGTGCCGATATCCACCTTGCTGTGAATGTCCAACTGGCCGTTAAGCTTCTTGCACAGCTGATTGCACAGGAAGAAGGTGAGGCCGGAACCGTGGTTGAAGCGGTCCACCAGCGTCTGGCTGAGGAACGGATAGTTGAGGTTGCTGATCTCTTCGTTGGAGATGCCGGAGCCGGTGTCGTTGATTTGGAAAATCAGGCGGTCAGGGTGCTCGGGCTCATGGTCGATGACCAGAGAAATCTTGCCGCAGGCGGTAGTGATAATGGCGTAATGCACCAGCAGCGAGATCACCTTGCGCAGCGCGTTGGCGTCGCCGATATAGTTCTGCTCGACGTCCAGCTGGAAATGCTTGAACAGCGCCAGCCCCTTTTGATTGAGGGCAGGCAGGGCCTCCAGCAGTAACTCGTCGATCAGCGCCGTTGGGTTGAACGGCTCGCGTGTGGGTTGCCAGTCCTGGGTTTCCAGCCGGGTCAGCAGGGTGATGTTATCGATCAACTCCAGTACCGAAGCCGACGCCGTCGTCAGCTGGCCCAGCAGCGCCTGCTGTTGTTCCTCATCCGGCCGGTTGTGCAGGCGGTCGACCAGATCGTGCATCTGACGTACCGGCTGATTCAGCTCGATGCCCAGATTGTGCAGCATCAGTTTGCGCGCCTGAACGTTTTTGTCGTATTCGCGCCGCGCCTGCTGCAGCCGCTTGTTCACCATCACCTCTTTATCCTGATCGTTCATCAGGAACAGGTAGGTGTCCGGCGAGAGCTGGCTGCGGAAAATGCGAATTTCATACACCTCGTTGTTGACCGTCGCCTGGATCACTCCGTGATGCTGTTCGGCCATATGGGCGATCTTTTGCAGGCTGAGATGCGGCAGCAGGTGTTCGGCGATTTTGTTGCTGGCGATCACCGTATTGTTGGCGAAGCTGTAGACCAGCAGGCCGGAGGGCAGGCTGGAGACGATCTCCCGATTCAGCGCGCGCTCGGCCTCCAGTTCCACTGCCATGTTTTCGCTCGGGCGAATGTACTGGCGGCGGATAAAGTAGATGCTCAGCATCGACAGCGCCAGCAGCAGCAAGTTGACTGCGATCAGCCAGATGTTGTTGCGCAGCAGATCGATGGCCAGATTGATAGCCGAAACGCGATACACCACCTTCAGCGGCGCATTGGGCAGGGCGGCGCTGAACTCCACCCAGCCCCCGCTCATCGTTGCATGGGTACCGAGGACGGTTTCCGACGGGATGGTGCTGTCGTCGAGATCGACATCATCCGGCAGCAGCAGGAAATTGGCGCGGGCCAGATTGGCCGGAATGATGTCGTTGATCGGCAAATCAAAGGCGATCACCGTCGCCAGATGCCCCGGCTGATTAAAGGTGGTGCGAATCGAAAACGAATAGGCGTTCTGGAAGCGTTGCTTGCGCAGATCGGAAAAGCTCTCGCGTTCGTCGAGCATATTGGCCTGCTGCAGCATCTCGGCGCGGCGTTCGTCCGCCGAGGTGGTCAGGTAGCTTTCCCGAAAGCGCGAAGCCAGCTCTTTGAGCGGCTGGGTAGTGATCAGGCTGAGGCTGTTGTCCTGACCATTGAGGTAATACATGGCGTAGTTCTCGGTCTTGGCGCCCCAGCGGGTGTCCAGGTAGTCCGAGATGTTGGCGATCATCGCCAGCGTGTTCTCGTCATGGCTGCCGAAGATCACCGCGTCGGTTTTCTTGTGCGGTTTCTCGACATAATAGACGTCGGGCCGCAGGCGGGTTTCCTGCAAACCAGGATCGACATTCTGCGCCGGCGCATTGCCGAATTTGTCATAGACCTGATAGGTCATATAGCGGTAGGTATCGATACGCTTTTGCAGCGAACCGGCGATGCTATTGAGCGTGTACTTCTTTTCCGCCAGCCAGGCATTGGTGTAGTTGTAGCCATACAGACCGATGCCGATCGTCAGCAGCACGATAAACAGCAGGAAGCAGCGGGTAATGTTGCTGGAGCTTATGGTCAGTTGTTTATTTTGCATAGTGGCTGCGCATTCCTGAATCAGCGAGTGACGGCCCTGGCGCTGGCGGTCACCGCCAACAGCAGAGCGGCTATGCAGGCGAAGGCCACCGTCAGGTTGGAAAACTGAGCGATGAAGCCGATCAGCGCCGGGCCGGCCAGAATACCGGCATAGCCGACGGTGGTGACGGAAGCGATCGCTAAATTGGCCGGCATGTCGCGCTGGTTGCCTGCGGCGCTGAACAGGATCGGCACGACGTTCGAGGCGCCCAGGCCGACCAACATGAAACCGGCCAGCGAAACGGTGGCGTGATTGAAGGCGATGGCCAGACCCAGGCCGAAAGCGGCACACAGGCTGCCCAGCAGCAGCACCCGGTAGCGGCCCAGCGAGTTCACCACCCGATCGCCATTGAGGCGGCCGAGCGTCATGGTGATGGAAAACAGCGCATAGCCCAGACCGGCCTGGCTGTGTTCGACACCGCGCAACGTGGTGAGGAACAGCGCGCTCCAGTCGAGCATCGATCCTTCCGCCAGAAACATGATAAAGCACAGAATGCCGATGAACATCACCCAACCGCGCGGCAAGACGAACATCGGCCCGCCGTCGTCGGCGCCGCTCTCACGCAGCAGATGGCGGCTGGCAAGCGCCAGCAGGACTATCACCGCCAGCACGGTGAGCAGGGTGGATTGCAGCGGTGTCAGCCCCAACCACAGCAACGCGCTGACGCCGCCGGCGCCGGCAATACCGCCGATGCTGAAGAAACCGTGAAAGCCGGACATCATCGCCTTGCCGCTGGCGCGTTCGACGATCACCGCCTGAACGTTCATCGCTACGTCGATCATGCCGATTGCCGCACCGAATAGCAGCAGCGCCACGGCCATGCCGCCGAGGGAATCCATCAGTGCCAACAGCGGCAGATCAATACACAATCCCAGACCCGCCATCAGGATCACTGCGCGGCAGCCCAGTTTGCCGGTCAGGAAACCGGTCAGCGGCATCGCCAGCATGGAGCCGGCGCCGATACAGAGCAGCAACAGGCCGAGCGAACCGTCATCGATACCGATGCGCGCTTTGGCGAAGGGGACCAGCGGCGCCCAGGCGGCCATGCCGAGACCGGCGACGAAAAAGGCCAGACGGGTGGCGATCTGTTGAGGAATGCCGGGCGTTTGCTGTTCATTGCACAAGGTAGCTGTCATGTAAGCGTCAGGATCTTGGGTCAAAAGAATGGTGAAAGTTACTGACAGTTTTTATCACAATCCGCGATCCGGATCGAAAATATTCGCGCCTGACATGTCCCTGGCACCGCCTCTGCGCACCAGCCACAGCGCGATAGCTTGGACAATATACTCCTTTTGCTGCTCGTTCAGTGTGACACCTTGCGGTATGCCGTGCCACTTTTCCAGACAGCTGCGGCAGCAGGTGGCGGTGGCATGCTGGGCGACGAACACCGGGTGGCCGCGCATCGGTGTTTGCTTGCCGTCATTCTTAGGATGGGCGGCGGCCAGGCGGCGGTCGATAAAATCGCGGGCATGGCTGAGTATCAGCGGCAATCCCTTGCCGTCGAGATAAGTCTGGTCTTTGGCATTTAAACGGAAGCGAGCGCGGAAGGGGGAGGTTTGTAGCCGCCGCCACAGCACGTCGGGTTGAAAGGGCATCATGAATTTTACTCGCTGGAGGTGCACTTTTTCCAGGTTATCAGAATTGAAACTCTGCGGCTAATTGTGCCTGCGGCGGGAAATAATCGATGGGATAAAGCACGAAATGAAAAGTAATTTCAATTTGTAGACTAAAATAAGGGAAAAGATTAGCAATTAGTGCGAAAGTAAATTAATGAAACTATATCATTAGGTTATTTATTTGCGTGCTATTTGTACGAGTCGGAATTGTGAGGAGAGTATGGAGAAAAATAAAAAACCGGCCAGAAGCCGGTTAAAGGAGTGCAGAAATTATCCTCGGATCTCGGATAATGAAGGTAATAATGAAAATAATGATGATAGCGAGGTGATTATAGCGGCTGCGTGCGGACGGCGTTTTGGCACAATGTGCTTATTGTCTGGCTCAATTGTATGGTTGGCTTTTTTTTCTTAAAGATATGTATAACTACATGATTTTTTTATCAATTAATCTATTCTTTGTCTTTAAGTGCTTTATTTTGTTTGTCTGTAATGTTTTGTGAAAGTTCGCGCGTATTTACATTTGGAAACCTTTATTAATTACACTGAAACACTATCGGATACTTGGTATCATTTTCTTTCTGGATTAATATAACCCTTGTTACCAGAATGGTAATGCACAGTCGTGCTAATAATGCTCGAAAAGGGCAGTGGCCGTAGCTCGACATAATTAACGAGGATAATAACGATGAAACTTCGAGTACTCTCTCTGATGGTACCCGCACTGCTGGTTGCAGGCACAGCAGGCGCGGCGGAAATCTACAACAAAGACGGTAATAAACTGGATTTGTACGGTAAAGTCGACGGTCTTCACTATTTCTCCAGCAACAACGGCGTGGACGGCGATCAGTCTTATATGCGTTTTGGCCTGCGCGGCGAAACGCAAATCAGCGATCAGCTGACCGGTTACGGCCAGTGGGAATATCAGGCGAACCTGAATCACGCTGAAAGCCAGGACAACAAGAACTTCACCCGTTACGGCTTCGCCGGTCTGAAATTCGGCGACTATGGCTCCTTCGACTACGGCCGTAACACCGGCGTGCTGTACGACGTCGCGGCGTATACCGACTTGCAGCCTGAGTTCGACGGTATGACCTACGGCGCCGACCAGTTCATGTTCCAGCGCTCCAGCGGCCTGGCGACCTACCGTAACAACGACTTCTTCGGTCTGGTTGACGGCCTGAACTTCGCCCTGCAGTACCAGGGTAAAAACGGCAACGGCGAAGAGACCAACAACGGTCGTGACGTTCTGGGTCAAAACGGCGAAGGCTACGGTATGTCCATGAGCTATGACATGGGCTACGGCATCAGCGCCGCAGGTGCCTTCTTCAACTCGCGTCGTACCAGCGAGCAGAACGGCGGTAACGGTCATCAGAACATCATGGGTCGCGGCGACAAGGCCGAAGGGTACTCCGGCGGTCTGAAATATGACGCCAACGACGTCTACCTGGCGGTGATGTTCACCCAGTCCTACAATGCGGCGCGTTTCGGTAGTTCTGACAGCAGCGTTTATGGCTACGCCAACAAGGCGCAGAGCTTCGAAGCCTACGCGCACTACCAGTTCGACTTCGGTCTGCGTCCGTTCGTGGGTTATAACCAGACCAAAGGTAAAGACCTGGGCCGCGCCGGCAACGGCAAGGACTACGGCGATCAAGATCTGGTCAAATTCGTCGACCTGGGTGCGACCTACTTCTTCAACAAAAACATGTCCACCTATGTTGATTACAAAATCAACCTGGTGGACAACAACGACTTCACCGACGCTGCCGGTATCAACACCGACAACGTGGTTGCCGTGGGCCTGGTTTACCAGTTCTAAGCACCTCAGTGTGAACGTCATCGCGCGGCCTTCGGGCCGCGTTTTTTTTGCCTGTAAGCCGGTAAAAAAGCACGGATTGATCCGCTATCGGCACGGGAAGTACCGTGGTTTTCCTCCTCTAAGCCTACGCTGTCAGTACAGAAAAAGAGGGGGATGATATGGAACTCAAGATCGACAAGGTGATCGAAACGGTGCTGTACGTCAGCGATATTGAACGCGCGGACGCTTTTTACCGGGAGGTGCTGAAACTGCCGGCGATGGTCGCTAACGAACGGTTTCGCGCCTATAACGTCGGCGATCGAAGCGTACTGTTGCTGTTTATCGAGGGCGACTCGCTGCGCGGGGCGCACTATCCTACCGGGTTTATACCTGCGCACGATGGCGTGGGGCCGGCGCATATCGGGCTGGCGGTGGCGAAAGCGCAACTGCCACACTGGGAACGGCATCTGACGGCCAACGGCGTGGAGATTGAGGGGCGGATGCGCTGGGAACACGGCGGGGAGAGTATTTATTTTCGCGATCCCGACGCCCACCTGTTAGAACTGGTGACGCCGGGCATCTGGGCCAATTACTGATCGAACCCGCCTTGTGCCAGCAACGCCAGAGCGGCATTCAGCACCTGCAGCGCCGCCTGCGGTTGCCGCTCTATCTGCACTCTGACGATGGCGCCGTCGATCAGCATCGCCAGCATTGCTGCCTGCTGTTCCCGCCGTGGGCCGGCGGGCAGGTGACGTGCCAGTTCCTCCGCCATTTGCCGCTTATGCCGGCTGGCGATGTGCAGGCTTTCCGGCAGCAGATCGGCGATTTCCACCGCCGTATTGATAAATGCGCAGCCGCGAAAGCGCGGTTCGTCGAACCACTCCGCCAGGCAGGGCGCCAACGCCGGCAGCAGCCCACCGGTTTGCGCCACATGATGGGCCAGCGATGTGCTGAACCAGGTGAGCCACTGCTGATGGCGATAGGTCAAAAACGCCGTAATTAAATCATTCTTGCTGGGAAAGTGGCGATAGAAGGTCACCTTGGTCACGCCCGATTCTTTTATGATGCGATCGATGCCGGTGGCGCGGATCCCTTCTTGATAAAACAGATCGTGCGCCGTCAGCAGGATACGCTGGCGGGCGGGTAAGGCGTTGAGATCGGCGGTCATCATTTTCTCCCTGGCTATTTCCGAGTGATTGTAGACAACTCTGTCTACATGCGCTAGCGTAATGATGTAGACAGAGTTGTCTACACGCCTTCACTTAGGAGATAAACATGAGCATTAAACCCCCATTGCCGCCTTTTACCCGCGAATCCGCTATCGAGAAGGTGCGGCTGGCGGAGGATGCCTGGAATAGCCGCGATCCCGAACGTGTATCGCAGGTGTATTCCCTCGATACCCACTGGCGTAACCGCGCGGAATTTGTCGATGGGCGCGCGGCGGTGGTCGGCTTTTTGCAACGCAAGTGGGCGAAAGAACTGGAGTATCGGCTGATTAAGGAGCTGTGGGCGTTTGACGGCGCGCGCATCGCGGTGCGTTTTGCCTATGAATGGCGCGACGATTCCGGCAACTGGTATCGCAGCTTCGGCAATGAGAACTGGGAGTTCAATCAGGAGGGGCTGATGATCAACCGTCACGCCTGCATCAACGACATGCCGATCCGCGAACAGGATCGGCGTTTTCATTGGCCGCTCGGCCGGCGCCCGGACGATGTCCCGGCCCTGAGCGATTTCGGTTTTTGAATCTGATGGGATGCTGCGATGGCCTTTTGAGAGCAAAAGCGCACCGATCGACAAAGGGGAATTTGTAGAAAAGCCTTCCCGCTTCTAGACTTAGGGAACAACAAATGCACTCCAAGAGGACAAGCTATGACGAAGAAGTTGGTTTTGGCCGTCGGCACTGCGGCGGTATTCTCCATTCTTGCCGGTTGTACCACCTATGATCGCGCAGCCAGCTATGTCAATGAGCCGGTGGTCAGCGATGTCAAAGTAGGGATGACCAAGCAGCAGGTGCGGGCTATCGCGGGTCCACCGTCAACCACTGCCACACTGGTTCATGCGCAGGGCACCTGCGACACCTATGCGGTGGCGCCGCGCGACGGCAAGGTGCAAACCTACTTTGTCAGCTACAACGACACGGGCCATGTCATGAACAAGGGCTATCAAACCTGTTCAGACTACGATTCTCAGCCGAAATAATCGCGTTTCGGCCGACCAAAAAAGCCTCGCTTGCGCGGGGCTTTTCATTTTTTAAGCGTTTAAGGCCTGAAGTTTAGGCAACTGCACCGGTTGTGCCATTTTTTTGCATCAAAACGATAGACATTTCATAACGGTATCGCTAATATCAGCGCCCATTGGAAGGATGGCCGAGTGGTTTAAGGCAACGGTCTTGAAAACCGTCGAGTGTAACAGCTCCCAGAGTTCGAATCTCTGTCCTTCCGCCAAATTCAGCCGGCTTAGCTCAGTAGGTAGAGCAACTGACTTGTAATCAGTAGGTCACCAGTTCGATTCCGGTAGCCGGCACCATGACAGAGGCCCCAGCAGCGATGCTGGGGCTTTTTGTTATGGTATTGGTGCGCTAGAAAAGTGCACACTGCAGCAGTGTGCGCTTCGAATAGCATCGATATTAACATTAACCAACCGATAATCGGATGGGGGAGGCACCGCGTCAATCCCATTAGCCAAGGGCTGAACGTTTGCATATACTGGCGGAAATATAGCCGGTGGGCGAGTCCGGCTATCAGACAGGGTTCAAATATCAGTGACCAGCCACTGATCCGCTTCTTCGAACATCTCTTCCAACATTCGGTTCAGCTTCTCACGATCGCTTTTGCTGGCGTCGGAGTTCAGGCCGTTGGCCTGCATCGGCTTCACGCGCACCTCCGCCTCCGGGAACAGCACATGCACGCGTTTTTCCAGCTCGTTGCGAATAATCTCGGCGGCGTTGGGTAGCCCAGCGACGTTGCGCTTGTCGTACACTAATTCTACAAACATGACTCACCTGTAAACACTGATTTAATGTACAGTATTCTGGCCTGAGGAAGGCGGGTTGGCAAGAGGGGGGCGCAATTTTGCATAAGGCGTTTATTCTTACTTGCGCAGCGGGCTGCCAAGCCTGCCACTGAATCTTTTCTTTACGTCTGGCCAGTGGTCTGCATTTTCCTCGCTCACTTCGTGCGTGAATATTCAAAGGGCACGATTATCCTCCGCAACCTACATTTTTCTCCCTTACTAATCAGTATGTAAGGCGGTGGCGTCGGGCTGGGGGCTCCCTGGTGTTGGGGGCCCGACGCCACCTTTCTGGTCGCCGTTCTTGGCATAATATCGATCAATGCAGGTATGCGCCGGAACTCGGCGCTACGGGCGCTGACGCAGCTTCTTCGCGTTCTGACAGAGAAAAATCCCGAGTATTGGCCAATGGTCGCTCGAAGAGCGATGAATAAAGCACTCATCTCATTTCCTTTAAAATTATCGAACCGGGATGCGGTTTGCTCTCCAGGTTGGCTTCTGTGCGTTAAATTGCTGCGGGGTTAATGTTTAGCATTTTGGGTTTCTCCCGCGTCGGCTATGGCGTGAATGCGATGAAGATATCCCGGGCGTTGTAAAGCGCCTCTGATGTTTGATGAACGGGCATATGAGTTAGCCTGTGCAGACAGCATTTTTATAAGTAAATTGAATCATTTAAAAGGCAGCCAGTCATGTTCGGCAAGACCGGTGATTTACAATAAAATTATTATATTACAATGTATTATATTTATATTTCGTATACAAAAGGCCCCGAGTCATTGTCATAGCCACCCTAGAAGTGGTTTAATGTTTTTAATTCACTTTAATGACACTAAAGTATAGGTTTAAAACATTATAATGCAACCAAACAACATTAAAATATCAGAAGAAAATGGTATGTCATTGAAAATGATAGGTGAAAACCTTACTTACCTCATGCGCATGCACGGGATTGACGCCAGTCGGTTGAGCAGCGAAACAGGGATAGGTATTGCCACGATCAATAATCTGAGGAAAGGCGTGGGGAATCCCACGATCTCTACGCTTGCGTCCATTGGTGAATTTTTCAGCGTAAAAGTAGGGGAGCTGACTGACAAGGATTTAAGCGTCACGGGAGAGGCCAAACACAATGTGAGATCGCTTCCGCTCATTAGCTACAGCGATGTAGAACGTTTTCTGGCCAACACGATCAGAACGGCAGATACCTATACGACAGAAGTCGATGACATGACGGACGATTCGCTGTTTGTGGTAGAGATAACGAATAATTCACTGTCGCCTGAATTAGACCGTGGAACGTATTGTGTGATCTCGCTCAAGGAGCCATTTTGCGATGGCGATATCGTCCTGGTTAAGCTGAAAAATTACCCAATATGCTTAAGGCGAGTTTTTGTTTCCGACGGCGACTTGTTGTTTACAAACATCTCATTAGATTCAGATAGCAGTGTGAAGTCCTATAGCGATTATGCGATCGTCGGTGTTCTATTGAAAACGATAAAGAGGCTGAAATAAATGGACTTATTTAACATAATGAGAAGGTTAAGAAAAATATACTCTCCCAGTTACCTCTATACGTTAGATCGTAGTGTGATCCGAACGGCGGATGGATATTGGCTTTTCAAAGAGTTTGGCACCCATACTTTCGTGAAAAAAAACTGGGGGCAACTCATCGAGGGCGATTTTCTCAGGCATGTTAACCCGAAAGATATCGCTTTTATCGCCGAGACCGAATCTAAAATAAAAATCGCCTCGGCCAAACTGTCGATTCATGAAGAGAAACGAAACTGTATGTGGACGTTGAAAAACGATGTTGACTCGATATCAATATCAGGGGCGGATTTTCTAAGGGATCGCGATCTTGTCGACAAAACCGAGTCCTTGGATGCGACGAAAATAGCCTTCTATGCCGGGGTAAAGGAAGGCAGAGCACTCTCTGCCTCATTGAAAAATGCTAAGAAAAGCGACAGATCTAAAAAAACAATACTGACGTTGATTAAATAAACCAGGGTTCGACGTGAATATGCTCATCGAACGTAATCACGCTGAAGGCCGAATTGTCTATGCTGCTGACAGCGCTTGTGCCGTTCTTCCATTGCGAACAAATCGCTGGGGAAACAGAGACTAAGGTTTCCCCCAGCTTTCTTTGGAATAGCGTATGTGCATGGCCTGAGCCGATAAACTTAACGTTTAATCGTTGGCAGAGGCTCAAAAACTCCTCGGCATTGTTTAACATACAGCTATCAACAATCGGGGTGCCTACCGGAATAGGGTGATGATGCAAGAAGACGGCGACCTTTTTATTGTCACTTGCGACGATGGCTTTTTCAAGCGTGTCGAGCGATTGCGTCGAGATTCTGCCGAAATCTTCATTATCAACCACCGAGTCGATGCTGAGCATGCGCCATTCGTCATCTTCAAACGAGTTTATATCGTAGCTGCCACCCTGCTTACGGGCTGCATCGTCCAGGTTCTTTTTGTTGTCGTGGTTGCCTGGGAAAAAATAGAAAGGTAAGGAAGTGCGGTTCATTATCTTAAAGAAGCGCTCATAAGAGGGGATATCGCCATCATGAGAGATGTCACCCGTCACAATGATTAAGTCGGCATTGATTTTATCGGCATTGGCATTAATGAAGTCAATGGCCCTGTCGAAATTAGCAAGATGCTTCGAAGCCAGCGCGTTTTCATTAGGCATAATATGTATGTCGCTAATCTGAATTACTTTCATGCGAGACCCTGTTGATATTACTTAAATGGATTGTATGAGGTGCCCCAATCATAATGATCGGTGTTTTCTATCTTCTTCACCCACTCGACTAAGGCGATGGCGAGCGGCAGTAATACAATAGAGACGACAACTTTATAAGACCACGTCGTGCTTATGATATTAACCAACTCCATGAAGGTGTATTTTCCTGAAAGACTGATCGGATAGGCTGTCAGCAACAGGGCGGCCTGTGTAGACATGGAGCCAACAATATATCGGATAAAGAAGTATTTGCCGGAGAAGATAATCTTCATCTTTGAAATAATAAAACCATTGACGAAATAAGCGACCGGAACGGACACCCAGGTGCCTATCATGACTCGCCAGAATTCATGGTATAAAGAATAATAGTGTGTGGCGATATCGTTGTTTTCTGGCTGAATAACGGCTGAGAGATTAAGTATTATGACATATAAACTTTGGCAGAACACCATGATCCATATTGCTCTTACCGACAATTTATAGCCATAAACCTCAGTCAGCAATGTGGATATCAAGAAACACAAGGAGAATACAATGCCGCTTGCCGTTATTTTAAAACCATAGATATCAAAGACCTTATAAACCAACGTGTCGCAGGTGATCATAATGGTCACCGTCAGGCCAACAAAAAGGCCATAGAGCTTGAGATTTCCTTGCATTTTTATTCCTTATTTAGTCCGTATTCTTCTGTTATTCATAATCCGTACTTATTTAAAACGTTAACCGGATGGCCAGATAGTGGCGTAATGATGCTCGAGCCATGTTGCATGGCCATCATTTCTCTTCATTCAAGGCAACGCCCCTTCTTTCCCTCACGGGGTTCCTGAAGGCGAGAGCGCTACGCTGGGTTTTGCGGAGAATGCTGATAGCCTGTTGGTTGAGAAAAGGTGATCTCACCGTAATTCATTAATATTTCTAATAAATATATTGCCTGGATCGCGCTGTGTCAATCAAGGAAAGAGGAATACGGGACGTTAGCTTGATGAGGGCTTTATGCATTCACTCCCGGGGCGTGGGCGGTAGAGCCTGCAGCTGAATCACCAATTCCGCCAGGCTGGCGGCCTGCATTTTCTCCATCACTTTTGCCCGGTGAACCTCTACGGTGCGCAGGGCGATATTCAGCCGCTCCGCCATTTCCCGATTCATCATGCCCCGCACCAC
This sequence comes from Serratia sp. NGAS9, assembly GCF_009905295.1. Lineage (NCBI taxonomy): Bacteria > Pseudomonadati > Pseudomonadota > Gammaproteobacteria > Enterobacterales > Yersiniaceae > Serratia > Serratia sp. NGAS9. Next base: position 3,538,932 of record NZ_CP047605.1, on the reverse strand, counting down.
CAGCTGCGCGATGTCGCGTTCTTTCGGCGTGAGCGTGCGGTAGCGGCCGCAAGTTTCATGGCGCTGCTGGGCTTTGGCCGAGACCTGCTGTGCCCGTTCGAGGGCGGCGATCAGCGGTTCTGCGGCGATCGGTTTTTGCAGGAAATCCACCGCGCCGTACTTCATCTGCTCCACCGCCATCGGCACGTCGCCATGGCCGGACAGGAACACCACCGCCAGCGTGCTGCTGCGGCGGCGCAGCTCAGCGTAGGCCTGGTGCCCATCGAGTTTCGGCATCCGCATGTCCAGCAAGACGATCCCGGTCTGAAACAGGTCGGCCCGCGCCAAAAAGTCGGCGCTGTCATTCCAGCACTGCACGTCGTGGCCGAGGCTGGTCAGCAAAAAATGGCAGGCGTCGGTGACGGCGGCGTCATCGTCCACCAGATGAATTAGCGACATGGTTTTCCTCATCGTTCAATATGAAATGCAGCGTTATGCACAGCCCATTGCGGCTGTCGGGGGCGGGGCGGTTAGCCAGGCGGATTTCGCCGCCGCCGTAGCGGGCCAGGCGCCGGCAAATGGCTAACCCCAGCCCCATGCCGCCGGCTTTGGTGGTGTTGAAGGGGCGAAAAGCCTGTTCCAGCCCGGCCGTTGTCATGCCGCCCGCGTTGTCCTGCAGATGCAACTCGATCGCCCGTTCGCTCTGGACGGCGGAAAGCCAGACGGCGTTGGCTCCGGCCTGCGCCGCATTCAGCAGCAGGTTCGCCAGCAACTGTTCCAGCAGCGCCGGCGGCAGGGTTAGCGTCAGCGAAGGCGCCACGTTGTTGAACAGTTTCAGGTCGGGATAGCGCTGCGTCAGGCGCAGCAGCGTCCACACCCGCTCGGCGGTTTCGCTTACCGCCGCGGGTCGCCAGCGTGTTTGGTCTATCGCCTCAGCGGTGGGCTGCACCCACTGGCGCAGGTTATGAATCGTCTCGCCGCCGCGCTGCGCCTGTCGGTCGATATTTTCCAGCGGACCCAACAGCGGATGCCCGGCGTCCGTTTTGCGCAGTTGGATCAGGCATCCCTGCGCATAAAGGCGAATAGCCGCCAACGGTTGATTGAGCTCGTGCGCGAAGCCGGAGGCCATTTCCCCCAGCACGTTCAGCTGCCTGGCGTTCTCCAGCGCCTGCTCCTGCCGCTGCAGTTGCTCTCCGGCATGGAGCAACTGCCGCCCGCGCCGGCGTACCAGCAGCGCGATCCAGATATGGTTGACGATCAACAGCGCCAGCACCGCCAGCGACAGGCCGACGGCCGTCTGATGCTGGATCAGCCAGCTCTTGATATCCAGCCACAGCCGCCGCTGTTCCGGGTGTTGATTGACGGCGCGCAGCAAGGCTTCCACCTCGCTGGTCGAGACCGGTGCGCCCCATTGAAAGGGAGACTGCGGAGGTGCGGTCAGCAAGGCTCTTGCCACCGCATCCACCAGTGAGTTATCCAGGCCGGGCAGGGCGGCGAACGACCAGTTGGGGTAAAGTGGCGTGCTGCTGACGCAGGGAACCGATGTGGGCCGTTGCAACAGCGGGCGAAAATCCGCCGGGTTGATCAGGCCTTCTCGATCCATTTTCTCCAGCAGGCAGACGGGGACGATGGCGGCCTGAATGGCGCGCTCGCGCAACAGATAGAGCAGGGCATCGGCAGGGAAACCGGTAAAGCGCAGGTGGAAATCGCGATCGGGCCGCATACCGGCATCGCTGAGCGCCTTATAGCCGGTCAGATAGCCGCCGAAGGCCTGCGGATCGATGGCGCCCACCGTTTTGCCCATCAGCGCCTGCGGCGTCGTGATGCCGCTGTCGCGCCGCACCAGAATCACGCTGCCGATGATGTTGCCCGTTGCCCGATCGCCGTTGGCGGCGCGCAACGATGCCAGCCAGCGCAGATGATAGCGGCTGTTCAACTGCACGAACTGCGCCGGATTAGTGACCACGAACTGCACGCTGCCCCGATTGACCGCTTCGCGCATCTGCGCCAGATCGAGCGGCTGCAGGCGGAAGCGCTCACCGCCGACACTGCCGTTGAGGCTGTCGATCAGCGGCTGCCAGTCACGCGCGGTCGCCGCATCGCCGCGCATCGCCAGCACGCCGACCGACCACTCTCCCGCCTGTGCCGCCATCCCCCAACCGAGACTGAACAGCAGTAATAACACGACCCTCACAGCCCCTCCTGATGGGCAATTTGCCTGCCGCCACTTGTTTTAGATCAACGTTGGGGCCGGTATGTGGTTAACCACAATAGAGCGCCATCGATGCCATTTTTACACTGTAAATCATCGACATTGTTTATTCATCTAACGGGCATCAATAGCGTGATCGGGGTGATGCCCAGGGCGTGGGAGAGGCGCATGGACTTCAGTAAACGGCAGTTTTTGCAGCAGCTGGGCGTGTTGACGGCGGGGGCTTCGCTGATCCCCGTGGCGGAGGCCGGGCTGACGTTAGCGCCGACGCGGCGCGAGGGGGATGCGAGCCGCCGCTACGCGATGCTGATCGATCTGCGGCGTTGCGTCGGGTGCCAGGCCTGTACCGTGAGCTGCGCCATTGAAAACCAGACGCCGCACGGCGAGTTTCGCACCACGGTAAACCAGTACCAGGTCAGCCTCGAAGGTGAAGCGGTGGCGACCAACGTGCTGCTGCCCAGGCTGTGCAACCACTGCGACAACCCACCCTGCGTGCCGGTGTGCCCGGTACAGGCCACTTTCCAGCGTGAGGACGGGATCGTGGTGATCGACAACACGCGCTGCGTGGGGTGTGCCTATTGCGTGCAGGCCTGCCCGTACGATGCCCGCTTTATCAATCACGCCACCCAAACGGCGGACAAATGCACCTTCTGCGTGCATCGGCTGGAGGCGGGATTGTTGCCGGCGTGCGTGGAGTCGTGCGTGGGGGGAGCGCGGATCATCGGCGATATGCGCGATCCGCACAGCACGCTGAGCAAGATGCTGCGGCGCCACGAGGCCGAGATCAACGTCCTCAAGCCGGAGAACCAAACCGCGCCCCATGTGTTTTATCTGGGGCTGGATGACGCCTTCGTCACGCCGCTGCCGGGGCGGGCGCAGGTTGCCTTATGGGGGGAGGGACGATGAGTCGCCAACTGATGATCGCAGAAGTGCTGGGCCAACCGCAGGCGGTGAGCTGGCTGCCGTGGGCCGTGCAATATTTCTTCTTTATCGGCATCGCTGCCTGTGCTGCGCTGCTGGCCTGCGTGTGGCGCTGGCGCGGTGGAGAAAACGCCGCGCATCTGGAGCGCATGGCGCTGTTTATTGGGCTGACGTGCGCCATCACCGCACCGCTGGCGCTGACCGCCGACCTGCATCAAACCGCCCGCTTCTGGCATTTCTACGCCTACCCGACGCCCTGGTCGTGGATGCTGTGGGGCGCGCTGTTCTTGCCGCTGTTTACCCTGCTGATCGGCCTGTGGTTTCTCGCTCTCGAATTTGCGCGGCTGACGGGTAGGCCGGTTGCGCTGCTGCGTGGGATTGCGCCCGCCTGCGCGCTGGTGGCTATCGGCCTGCTGTTGTACACCGGGCGTGAGGTTTCCGTCGTGCGTGCCCGCCCAATCTGGTTCAGCTACGCATTTCCGATCGTGATGTTCCTCAGCGCGCTGCAGGCGCTCTTGGCCTTGCTGCTGCTGACATTGCGCGAACGGCCCGGTCTGCAGGCGCCGCTGGCGCGCGGGATGCTGCTGACGTTACTGCTGCTCGGCGGGGCGATCCTGCTGTGGGTATGCGGCGATACGTTATCCGGCGCGGCGGTACGCCACTGGCTGCAGACGCAGGCGATGGCGCGCCGGTATGCCGTGGGATGGATTGCGCTGTGGGGGCTGACGCTGGCGTGCGCCGCTTGGGCCGGTTCTCGGCGCTTGCCGCGCGGCGGTACGACGCTGCTGGTGGCCGGCGCTCTGGGGCTGAGTTGGCTGATGCGCTGGACGCTGTTGATCGAGGTGCAAACCATCCCGAAATACAACGCGACGTATTCCCCTTATAGCCTGCCGCTCGGCACCGATGGCTTGCTGGCGATCGTCGGCACTTTCGGGTTGTGGCTGGCGTTAATGATCATGGTGCGTGAAGCACAGGCGTTTTTACTGCGGAGAAAACAACATGGCTAAACTCACCCGGCGTCAGTGGTTGAAAGTGGGCCTGGCCTTCGGCGGATTGTCCGCCTTTGGCCTGAGCTATCGCGAGGTCGCCAAACGGGCGATCGACGGCTTGATTCACGGCACTTCAGGGCGGGTGACCCTGGATCGCATCAACGGCAACTCCCTGCCGCCCGAAGGGCGGGCAAGGCCGGAATGGCAAGGCAATCCGCAGCAGGCCATCTCGATGACCCAGTGTTTCGGCTGCTGGACGCAATGCGGCGTGCGGGTGCGGGTGGACAGGCAGACCGACCGGGTATTGCGCATTGCCGGCAACCCGTATCATCCGCTGTCTCAGGAACGGCACGTCGACTCGGCCTTGCCGCTGCAGGACGCGTTGGCGCAGCTGGGCGGCGAAAGCGGCCTCGACGCCCGCTCCACCGCCTGCGCGCGCGGCGCCACGCTGCTGGAAGGGCTTTACAGCCCGCTGCGCGTGCTGGAGCCGATGAAGCGCGTCGGCAAACGCGGCGAGGGCAAGTGGCAGCGCATCAGCTTCGAGCAGTTGATCGCTGAAGTGGTGGAGGGCGGCGATCTGTTCGGCGAGGGGTATGTGGACGGCCTGCGGGCGATCCGCGATCTGGAGACGCCGATCGATGCCCGACAGCCGGGGCTGGGGCCGAAAGCCAATCAGCTGCTGGTGACCAACGCCGGTGACGACGGGCGCGACAGCTTCCTGCGGCGTTTCGCCCAGAACAGTTTCGGCAGCAAAAACTTCGGCGCGCACGGCGCTTACTGCGGGCTGGCCTACCGTGCCGGTTCCGGTGCGTTGATGAACGATCTGGACAAAAATCCGCATGTAAAGCCCGACTGGGAACAGGTCGAGTTCGCGCTGTTTATGGGGACCTCGCCCGCGCAGTCCGGCAACCCATTCAAGCGGCAGGCTCGGCAACTGGCCAGCGCCAGATTGCGCAGCGAGTTCCGTTATGCGGTAGTGGCGCCGGCGCTGCCGCTGACCACCACATTGGCGGACGATCATGGCCATTGGATCCCGATATTGCCGGGCACCGACTCGGCGCTGGCGATGGCAATGATCCGTTGGATCCTCGACCACCGGCGTTATCAGGCCGGTTATCTCGCCATCCCGTCCGAGGCCGCCATGCAACGTGCCGGCGAGAAGAGCTGGACCAACGCCACGCATCTGGTGATCGCCGAGAGCGAGCATCCGCGGGCGGGGCAGCATCTGACGTTGGCCGATCTGAATGGCGCCGAGTCGGCGTCGCCGTTGGTGGTCAACGGCGCGGGGGAACTGGTGGCGGCCGAGGCGTGCGACAGCGCCGAGCTGTGGGTAAGCCGTACGGTGACGCTGCACGACGGCGTGCAGGTGGGGGTGAAAAGCGGCTTCCAGTGTTTGAAAGAGGCCGCCGACAAGCTGTCGCCGGAGGCGTACAGCCGGCAATGCGGCGTGCCGGTGGCACGCATCGCGGCACTGGCCGAGGCCTTTACCGCCCACGGGCGCAAGGCGGCGGTGATCGCCCATGGCGGGATGATGGCGGCAAACGGGTTTTACAATACCTGGTCGGTGATGATGCTTAACGTGCTGATCGGCAACCTGAGCCTGGCGGGGGGCGTGTTCGTCGGCGGCGGAAAATTCAACGGCTTCGCTGAGGGGCCGCGCTATAACCTGGTCGAGTTTCCCGGCCTGGTAAAACCGAAGGGGCTGAATATCGCACGCAGCAAGGCCGCCTATGAAACCTCCGACGAGTACCGCGAAAAAGTGGCGGCGGGCGTTTCCCCCTGGCCGGCCAGGGCGCCCTGGTATCCGTTCGTCGCCGGGCAACTGACCGAGCTGCTGACATCGGCGTTGGCAGGGTATCCGTACGGGCTGAAAGCCTGGATCTCGAACATGACCAACCCCTTGTACGGTATCGCCGGGTTGCGTAGCGTGGCGGAGGAACGATTGAAAGATCCGGCGCGTTTGCCGCTGTTTATCGCTATCGATGCGTTTATCAACGAAACGACGGCGCTGGCCGACTATATCGTCCCGGACACCCATAACTTTGAGAGCTGGGGGTTCAGCGCCCCCTGGGGCGGCGTCGCCAGCAAGGCCACTACCGCGCGCTGGCCGATAGTGACGCCGGCGACCGCGAAAACGGCGCAAGGGCAGCCGATTTCCATGGAGGCGTTTTGCATCGCCGTCGCTAAACGCCTGGCGCTGCCGGGGTTCGGCGATCGCGCTATCGGCGACGGCCAGGGCGGGCTGCTGCCGCTCAACTGCGCCGAGGATTATTATCTGCGCGCCGCCGCCAACGTGGCGTTTGCCGGCAAGGCGCCGGTGCCGGCCGCGAGGGCGGACGAACTGACGCTGAGCGGTGTCGATCGCTTGTTGCCGCAGCTTGCGCAGACGCTGCGCGCCGATGAAATCGACCGCGTGGCGTTTATTTACAGCCGCGGCGGCCGGTTCGCCGTTCACGACAGCGGCCGCCGCGACGGCAGCGTGGGCAACCGCTGGGAGAAACCGCTGCAGATCTGGAATGCGGAAGTGGCGAAGCACCGGCATGCGATCACCGGTGAGCGTTTCAGCGGCTGCCCCACCTGCTATCCGGCGCGTTTGTCGGACGGCCGCGCGGTGGAAGCGCTCTACCCTGAGCAGCAGTGGCCACTGCGCCTGATGTCCTTCAAATCCAACGTGATGAGCAGCTCCACCGCGGTGATCCGGCGCCTGCACGACGTGAAACCGGTGAACCTGGTGGCGCTGAATCCGGCAGACGGGGCGCGTTTCGGCATTCAACACGGCGACCGGGTACGTATCAGCACGCCGGGCGGCAGTCGAGAGGTGCGGATCAGTTTACTGGCAGGCGTGATGCCCGGCGTGATCGCGGTGGAACACGGCTACGGCCACCGGGAGATGGGGGCCAGTCAGCACTACCTGGACGGTGAACCGCTGGCGATGGATGAGCGCATTGCCGCCGGCATCAACCTCAACGATTTGGGCTTTGCCGATCCGACGCGCGAAGTGCCGAATACCTGGCTGGATTGGGTGACCGGAGCGGCGGTGCGTCAGGGGATCCCTGCGACCATCGTCAAGCTTTCCGCGTAGGCGCAGCCGTAAATCTGCTGTGGCTGCAGGTGGGGGTGTTAAGCCTGCGTCAGCAGCTGCAAAAAGCGGCTCAGCGCGGTAAAAGGCGGTTCGCTGTTGCGCCAGAAGACGCCCACGCTGCCTTTCTGCTCTATCTTCGGCAGATTCAGGATCGCCAGCTGCCCCTGGCTGGCATAACGCTGCGCCAGCCGTAGGGAAAGAATGGAGATCATATCGCTGCTTTGCAGCAGGTTGGTACTGACGTTCATGGATGCCGATTCAACCGTGTTTTCGGGCAGCATCACGCCGTTATCCGCCAGCGCATTATCAATGCTGAGGCGGATGGGCGTGCCGGTCGGCCAGACAATCCAGCGCCAGTGGGTGAGATCGCGCCAGCTGAGGGAGGCGGATTCTGCCAGCGGATGGTGAGGGCGGGCAACAAAGCATACCGGTTCGGTGTAGAGCACTTGATAGTTGAGCGGCAGTTGCAGCGCCCGCCCGCCAACGCGGCCCACGACGACGTCCACCGCGCCCGCGATCAGATCGTGCAGCAGCGGGGTCATCACCTTTTCCTCAATATTGAGATGCAGCGTTGGCATTTCCTGCAGCAGGCTCAATATGGCCTGCGAAACGCAGTCGGTGGCGACCGGCGAACAGCCGATTTTCAGGCTTCCCACCAGCCCGCCTTGCTTAAAGCGGGCGATTTCAGACTGCGAACGCTCGAGATCGTTGACCAAGCGCTGCGCATGCTGAAGCAGCAGTTTCCCCCCCTCGGAGGGGCGCAGCCCTTTGCTATGCCGCTCAAACAGCGTGATCCCAATCTCATCTTCGAGCTGTGACAACCATTTTGACAGAGCGGGTTGGGAGATGTTCATCATCCGGGCAACGTGGGTCAGATTTCCCTGCTCACCCAACGCCACCAACATTTGCAGATGGTGAAGTTTCATTTTCTGCGCCCAGTTCGCCATTTGCTATAACCCTCCGGTTATGTCTCTGCCTGAAAAGCCATTGTACATTTTATCGCTAAGGATACAAATTCGTAACATACCTAAAACAAGACAGACATCTCCCTACCTGCACCGAGGCGCTCACTATGACTCAACGGCGTGATTTACAAGCACTGATCGATGCTGCTCCCATCGGTAAGACGCAGTGGCGCGTTATCATCTGCTGCTTTTTGGTGGTGATGTTCGATGGTTTTGACACCGCCGCCATTGGTTTCATCGCACCCGACATCCGTACCCAATGGCAACTGACCGCCGGCGAACTGGCACCGCTGTTTGGCGCGGGGCTGCTGGGGTTGACGGCGGGCGCACTGCTTTGCGGCCCGCTTTCTGACCGCTTTGGCCGCAAGCGCGTCATCGAACTTTGCGTGGCGCTGTTTGGCACGCTGAGCCTGATTTCGGCCTTCTCCCCCGATATGCCAACGCTGGTCATTTTACGTTTTCTCACCGGCCTGGGGTTGGGGGGCGCGATGCCGAACACCATCACGATGACCTCTGAATATCTGCCTGCTCGCCGCCGTGGTGCGCTGGTCACGCTGATGTTCTGCGGTTTCACGCTCGGTTCAGCCCTGGGCGGGATCGTCAGCGCCCAACTGGTGCCGGTGATGGGGTGGCACGGCATTTTGGTGCTAGGAGGCGTTTTGCCGCTGATGCTCTTTGTGGTGCTGCTGTTTGCCCTGCCGGAATCCCCGCGCTGGCAGGTCCGCCGCCAACTGCCGCGCAAGGTGATTGCCAAAACGGTCAGCGGCATCACCCGAGAGTGCGATGAAGAGACCCATTTTTACCTCAACGAAGCCGCTACGGCGGCCAAAGGGAGCATCAGCCCGCTGTTTGCCGGCCGCCAGCTGCGCATTACTCTCATGCTCTGGGCGGTTTTTTTTATGAGCCTGTTGATTATCTATCTGCTCTCCAGTTGGATGCCGACGCTGCTTAACCATCGCGGTATAGATCTGCAGCATGCCTCTTGGGTGACCGCCGCTTTCCAGATGGGCGGAACGTTGGGGGCGCTGGGGCTGGGCGCGTTGATGGACAAATACAATCCCTTCCGGGTGTTGGCGGCGAGCTACGCCCTGGGCGCCGCGTGTATCGTCATGATTGGTCTGAGCGAGAACGGCCTGTGGCTGATGGCGCTGGCCATCTTCGGCACCGGCATCGGCATCAGCGGTTCGCAGGTTGGGCTGAATGCCTTGACCGCCACGCTCTATCCGACACAAAGCCGGGCGACCGGCGTCAGCTGGTCCAATGCCATTGGCCGCTGCGGCGCGATTGTCGGCTCGCTTGCCGGCGGCGTGATGATGGCGATGAATTTCTCATTCGATACGCTATTTTTCATTATTGCCGTGCCGGCGGCGATCAGTACGGTGATGTTAATGCTGCTGACGGCTGTTGTTCGCCAGTCTGCTCCAGCCCCTGATACGTTGCCTCGCGCAGCGTCGTGAATGAAAAGGAGAATCCCTATGCCTGAACGCAATCAGGATGTTAATCCCAGCCGCCAGCAGTTCTACCGGCATATTTCCGGGCAGAACCTGACCCCATTGTGGGAGTCGCTGCACCATTTGGTGCCGCAAACGCCGAATGCAAACTGCGCTCCGGCTTACTGGAACTATCAGGCGATTCGCCCGCACCTGCTGGCCAGCGGCGAGTTGATTGGCGCCAAAGAGGCGGTTCGCCGCGTGCTGGTGCTGGAAAACCCGATGCTGCGCGGACAGTCCTCCATCACCCCGACGCTGTATGCCGGATTGCAGTTGATCATGCCGGGCGAAGTCGCGCCGAGCCATCGCCATAATCAGTCGGCATTGCGTTTTATCGTCGAAGGGAAAGGGGCATTTACCGCCGTTGACGGTGAACGTACGCAAATGCATGAAGGCGACTTCATTTTGACGCCGCAGTGGCGCTGGCACGATCACGGTAATCCCGGCGAGGAGCCGGTGGTATGGCTGGACGGGCTGGATCTGCCGCTGGTGAACCTGCTGGGTTGCGGTTTCGCGGAAGACTATCCGCAAGAGCAGCAGCCCGTGACGCGCCAGGAGGGGGATTATTTACCGCGCTATGCGGCCAATATGCTGCCGCTGCGCCATCAGAAAGGCAACTCATCGCCCATTTTCAACTACCGCTACGATCGCAGCCGGGAAGCGCTGCACGACCTCACCCGCATGGGGGACGCCGACGAGTGGGACGGCTACAAGATGCGCTACGCCAACCCGGTGACCGGCGGCTATCCCATGCCCTCGATGGGCGCCTTCCTGCAGCTGCTGCCGAAAGGCTTTTCCTCACGGAAGGCGCGCACCACGGACAGCACCATTTACCACGTGGTGGAAGGGCGCGGCCAGGTCAGCATCGGCAGCGAAACCCTTCACTTTTCGGCAAAAGATATCTTCGTGGCGCCGACCTGGTTCGACGTGTCGTTTCAGGCGGACGAAGACACCGTGTTATTCAGTTTCTCGGACAGGCCGGTTCAGGAAGCCCTAGGACTGTTCCGCGAAGCACGTTATTAATTTGGGAGAGACAAAATGACGCAATACGTATTTGCACCGCAAGCCCCTGTGACGGTTCCTGTTGTGGGGAGTGATAAACAGTTTCCCGTGCGCCGTGTCTACTGCGTCGGGCGTAACTATGCTGCGCATGCCCGCGAAATGGGCTTTGACCCGGATCGTGAGCCACCGTTTTTCTTCTGCAAGCCTGCCGATGCGGTGGTGCCGGTGGCGGCCGGCGAAACGCTGGCGTTGCCGTATCCGTCGCAAACCGACAACTATCACTACGAAATCGAACTGGTGGTGGCGATTGGCAAACGGGGGAGCGATATTCCGCTGGAAAAGGCGCATGAATACATTTGGGGATATGCCACAGGCCTGGACATGACCCGCCGCGATCGGCAGATGGACATGCGTCAGATGGGGCGCCCATGGGAAATCGGCAAGTCGTTCGATCTTTCTGCGCCCATCGCGCCATTGCATAAAGCCGGCGACAGCGCCGACGTGAACAACGCGCCTATCTGGCTGCAGGTCAACGGCAGCGATCGCCAGCGCAGCGACATCCGCCATCTGATCTGGTCGGTGAATGAAACCATCAGCTATCTGTCCGGCTTTTTTGAGCTGCAGCCCGGCGATCTGATTTTTACCGGGACGCCGGAAGGGGTGGGCGCGGTGGTGAAAGGCGATGTGATTACCGGCAATGTAGAGGGGCTAACCCCAATCGCCGTGAAGATTGTCTGAGCCGATTCAGAGGTGAATGATGAAGCTGTACAGTTTCTTTAATAGCTCAGCGTCCTACCGCGTGCGCATTGCGCTGGCGCTGAAAGGCCTCCATTACCAGACGGTGGGGGTCAATATTCGCATCGGGCAGCAGAATGAGCTGGCATATCGGCGAATGAACCCGGTCGGACTGGTGCCGACGCTGCTCACGGACGACGGTGAGTCTCTCAGCCAGTCGCTGGCGATTATTGACTGGCTGGATCGCCATTTTCCTCAGTCGCCGCTGTTACCGATGGCCGATCCGGCGCGCAGCCGGATACTGGAAATCGTTTATGTTATTGCCTGCGATATTCATCCGGTAAATAACCTGCGGGTTTTACGCTACCTGAGTGAAGAGCTGAAGGTGAGTGAGGAAGAGAAAAAACGCTGGTATGCGCACTGGATCCGGCAAGGGCTGAGCGCCGTAGAACAGCTGTTGCTCCAGAGGCCGCCAGGACCCTTCTGCGTTGGCGATACCCCGACGTTGGCGGATTGCTGCCTGATCCCTCAGTGGGCGAATGCCCTGCGGATGGGGTGCGATCTGAGCGGGTACCCGCGCTGTAAAGCGGTTTACGACGCCTGTACTCGTCTCCCGGCGTTCATCGCCGCGGCGCCCGAAAACCAACAAGACAAAATCTCAGCCTGAGCCCGAAAGGAGGAAAACAATGGCTAAAGTGATGCGCGCAATTATCGTCGGGGGAGGCATTGGCGGCGCAGCGACTGCGCTCTCGCTGGCTCGCCAGGGCATTAAAGTGATGTTGTTGGAAAAGGCGCACGAGATTGGTGAGATTGGGGCGGGTATTCAGCTCGGCCCCAACGCCTTTTCCGCGCTGGATAGCCTGGGTGTGGGCGGCGTAGCGCGTCAGCGCGCCGTCTTTACCGATCACATTACCCTGATGGATGCGGTCAATGCCCAGGAGGTGGTGCATATTGAGACCGGGCAAGCATTTCGCGATCACTTTGGCGGTCCCTATGCGGTTATCCATCGGGCGGATATCCACGCCTCTGTTTGGGAAGCGGTATTGACCCATCCGGATGTGGAATACCGTACCTCAACGCAGGTGGCGGGTATCAGCCAAACGGTGGACGATGTGACGGTATTTGATGAGCAGGGTAATCGCTGGACGGCGGATATTCTTATCGGCTGCGATGGCGTGAGGTCGGTGGTGCGGCAGTACCTGCTGGGCGATGCGCCGCGGGTGACCGGACATGTGGTTTACCGCGCCGTGATTAATTGCGATGAGATGCCGGAGGATTTACGCATTAACGCGCCGGTACTGTGGGCGGGGCCGCACTGCCATCTGGTGCATTACCCGCTGCGCGGCGGGAAGCAGTATAACCTGGTGGTGACGTTCCATAGCCGTCAGCAGGAGGAATGGGGTGTGAAGGAGGGCAGTAAAGAGGAGGTACTTTCCTATTTTTCCGGTATTCACCCGCGTCCGCGCCAGATGCTGGATAAGCCGACCTCATGGCGCCGCTGGTCAACCGCCGATCGTGAACCGGTGGAGAAATGGGGCAACGACCGTATCACGCTGGTGGGAGACGCAGCGCACCCGGTGGCACAGTATATGGCACAGGGAGCCTGCATGGCGCTGGAGGATTCGGTAACGCTGGGTAAAGCGCTGGAAGAGCATGGAGGGGATGCGGCAAAAGCGCTTGCCCTGTACGAGTCGGTACGTATTCCACGCACGGCGCGCATCGTCTGGTCAACCCGTGAGATGGGCCGTGTTTATCACGCCGCAGGCGTTGAGCGCCAGGTGCGTAATCTGTTATGGAAAGGCAAATCTCAGGCGGAATTTTATCGCGGAATGGAATGGCTGTACGGCTGGAAAGAAGAAAACTGCCTGCAGCCGCGCTGAGAGAGAGGCCCTGCCCAGGCCTCCGCTAGCGCATGGGCCAAATCGGTGCGGCCTAATCCTCTCAATATGCAGACGAAAAAAAACCTGCTGTAACAGCAGGTTTTCTTAAATTTGGTCGGCATGAGAGGATTATGCGCATCTTCGATGCTTGCCCTGCGGGCCGTTGTTAAAGCAACGTGGTCTCACTACGTTCGGCTCAAACCTCCTTCGGAGATTCTCATCCTCTCGACGTGCAGACGAAAAAAAACCTGCTGTAACAGCAGGTTTTCTTGAGTTTGGTCGGCATGAGAGGATTATGCGCATCTTCGATGCTTGCCCTGCGGGCCGTTGCTAAAGCAACGTGGTCTCACTACGTTCGGCTCAAACCTCCTTCGGAGATTCTCATCCTCTCGACGTGCAGACGAAAAAAAACCTGCTGTAACAGCAGGTTTTCTTGAGTTTGGTCGGCATGAGAGGATTCGAACCTCCGACCCCCGACACCCCATGACGGTGCGCTACCAGGCTGCGCTACATGCCGACGCTATGAAAAATCATACTACCGATTCCCGATGTTAATGCAAGCGCCTCGCCACTTGATTGCTTTAGTTTTAAGCAGTTAGTTGGCGATAAAGCGTTTTACATCGGTCAGCACCTGCAGCAGCAGAGCAAGCTGCGGTTTCTCGTCTTTTATTTCTTCGCCGTTCTGATCGTAGACGCGATAGTTGCCGCTGTTGTCCAGCATCAGCGTCTGCGTCGGCGTAGTGATCACCAGCTGATTGCCATCGCCGGTGGCGATCCAGTCGTTGCGGCGCTGGGCGGTGAACAGATCTTCGCCCTGCGAATAGTCTTTCGGCGCGGTTTTCACGTGCAGCAACCGTTGCATCAAGGTGCGCATCACGTCGTTATGGCCGGTCAGCTTGCTGATGGTCTGCGCCGGGGTGCCCGGCCAGTGGATCACCAACGGCACCTGCAGTTGCGCCTGGTTGAAGGCAGTGCCGGCGCCCCATTGGCCTTTGCCGCTGTCGTTGAATTCGACGCCGTGTTCGGCGGTGATCACCACCACGGTTTTGTCCAGCAGACCGCGCTGTTTCAGGGTATCCAGCACCTGGGCTATCTGGGCATCCACGTCTTGCGCGCCGGTGCGATAGCGTTGGATAAAATCGGCCGGCGCCGGGGTTTTGTCGCCTTCGGCCGGCTCGGCGCCGCTGAAGTTGATATAGGAGAACCACGGCTCTTTGCCGCCCTGATCCGTCAGCCAGCGCTGCCATTGCTGCGTGGTTTGCGCGTCGCTTTGCGGCGCCGGCGTCGGCAGCGAGAAGTCGGTCAACAGGGCCTGGCGGTACAGGCTGGCGTTGAAACCGTCGGAAGAGAACAGCCCCAGTTGGTAGCCCTGATCGCCGAGCGCGTTGAGCAGCGCCGACGGCTTGCGGCCGGCGAGCACGCTGTCCAGATAGGTCGGAGAAATGCCGTAGAACAGGCCGAACAGCCCGGTGTCGGCATGATTACCCGAGCTGTAGTGATCGCTGAAGCGCACGTTTTCCTGGGCGAAGCGCGTCAGCGCCGGCATGTCCTGCGCCACGTCTTTGGCGCGAATGCCGTCCACCACGATCATCAGCAGGTTATAGCCGCTGCCTTTATCGCCGTAGCTGAGATCGCTGAGCGGATACTCCACCGCCACCGCTTCCGGGTTGCCCTGTTGCATCAGGCGGCGCTCATACTCTTGCTGGTCGAGCAGGCCGTGTTTTTCGAGGAACTTGCGCGCGGTCATCGGGTACGAGAGCGGCAGATTGGCTCGCTGCATGGTGATCGGGCGATAGAAGTTGGCGTCAGCCCAAATGTAAATCAGGTGCGACGCGAAAAAGGCGCTGATAAACAGCGCCGCCAGCGGTTTGCCGAAGCGGCGGCGGTTCAGGCTGCGCAGCTTCTGCCAGCTCCAAGTGCCGAACAACATCTCCACCAGGAAGATCACCGGCACGCAGATAAACATCAGCTGCCAGTCGCGCGACAGCTCACTCTGGTCCGGGTTGACCACCAGATCCCACACCACCGGATTGAGGTGCAGGTGGAAATGGGAGAACACTTCACTGTCGACCAGTAACAGCGTGAGCCCGATGGTGGCCAGCGCGGCGGAAATAAATCGCAGCAGCCGCTGCGACATCACCACGAAGGTGAGCGGGAAAATCACCAGCAAATAGCCGGCGAACACGATAAAGCTGAAATGCCCCAGCAGGCTGACAAAGGCATAGACCCGGCCCAGCAGGGATGCGGGCCAGTCGGTAACAAACAGGTAGCGGCTGCCCAGCCCAAGGGCGAGCAGGATGTTGAATAAGGCGAACCAGTGCCCCCAGCTGATCATCTGGGAGACTTTTTCACGATAACGCTGACGGTTTGTCACCATAAGTCAATATTAATGTGCTTTGTCTTCACGGACAGAAGCCTGCAGGGCTTCCGCGAACGATCTTGCCAGGGTTTTCCGCTGCGCGGGGGCAACGCTGGTGTTGATCAAATTAGTGACCATGTTGCCCAGCACCATCAGGGAAAGATCGGTGGGGGTATGGTGTTTTTCCAGAACATTGACCAGCTCTGAGAGCAGTTGTTCAACGTGTTCGTCACTGTAACGGGATGATTGTGGCATAAAATTGCGCTTAGTAATCTGCAAAGTGCCCTATCTTACCGTATAGGGCAGTGATTTTCCGCTCTTTTATCACTTCCTGTCATTTGGGGAAGGGGGCGCCCGTGGCGGGGCTGCTCCTCGCAGCGCCTTTCCGGTTTGCCGCGGTTTTTAGTATTGCAGGTCGGGGCCTTCAGTGTTTGAATACGCGCCTAAAGAACAGGAGGATTTACCATGAGTCTGGATATCGACCAGATCGCTTTGCATCAGTTGGTGAAACGCGACGAGCAAACGCTGGACGTGGTGCTGCGCGATTCCTTGCTTCCTACCAACGCGGCGGTGGAAGAAATGATGACGGAACTGCATCGCGTCTACAGCGCCAAGAGCAAGGCCTTAGGCCTGTTCAACGAAGGTAGCGAGCTGGCGGAAGCGCTGCGCACCTGCCGCAAGGACGATAAGGACTTTCTGGCCTTCAGCCGCGCGGCGACCGGCCGCCTGCGCGACGAACTGGCGAAGTATCCGTTTGCCGAAGGCGGCGTGGTGCTGTTCGGCCAATACCGTTATCTGGCGGTGGAGTACCTGCTGATCGCGGTGCTGAACAGCCGTAACAGCATGCGCGTCAACGAAGAGCTGGATATCAACACCACGCACTATCTGGACATCAACAACGCCGATATCGTCGCGCGCATCGATCTGACCGAATGGGAAACCAACCCGGAATCGACCCGCTATCTGACCTTCCTGCGCGGGCGCGTAGGCCGTAAGGTCGCCGACTTCTTCATGGATTTCCTGGCGGCGTCCGAAGGGTTGGACACCAAGGCGCAAAACCGCGGGCTGCTGCAGGCGGTAGACGACTACTGCGCCGATGCGCAGCTGGACAAGAACGAGCGCCAGTCGGTGCGCCAGCAGGTGTACAGCTACTGCAACGAACAGCTGCAGGCCGGCGAAGAGATTGAACTGCAGGCCTTGTCGCAGGAGCTGTCGCCGCTCGGCGAGAAAGACTTCATGCAGTTCTCCAGCGAGCAAGGGTATGAGCTGGAAGAGAGCTTCCCGGCGGATCGCGGCACGCTGCGCCAACTGACCAAATTTGCCGGCAGCGGCGGCGGCATCAGCCTGAACTTCGACGCCATGCTGCTGGGCGAACGCATTTTCTGGGATGCGGCCACTGACACGCTGACCATCAGAGGCACGCCGCCGAACCTGCGCGATCAGCTGCAGCGCCGGACCGGCAGCGGCAAGTAAGTAAGCGTGCCGAATCGCAGACAATAAAAAACGCCGCAATTGCGGCGTTCTTTATTTCGGCGTCCCGAAAGGTTCGAAAACGTAGCGATTAAACGCGAACGAAGTCGATGTGAGCCAGTTTTGGCTTGAACGGGTGACGCTGTACAGCCTGAACCTTAACTTTGGTTTCTTTACCGTCGATAACCAGAGTTACTGCTTCGCTGTAGAATTCTGGTTTAGCTTCCATGTTCTTAACAGAATCATGGTCCAATTCGATGGAAACTGCAGCTTCTTTGCCACCGTAAACGATAGCTGGGAATTTGTTTGCTGCACGCAGGCGGCGGCTCGCACCTTTACCCTGGTCTTTACGTACTTCTACATTGATAGTGAACATTGTTTTTTCTCTTAAAAGAAAATTTACCCTGCTACAGGCGACCCAAGTAGCAAGTTCGGAAACCCGCTTTAACGCTGGGCAGGCCCAGGTAAAGCGCGCGGCATTTTAACGGAAAGCCGCCCGCAGGGCAACGAAAACCTGCCCAGGTTGGGGACAGTTCGCTCAGGCCAACTGATTGGCGCGGCGGAAACGGCCTTGATAATCGAACACTTTCTCACGCACCTGCCAAAACTGCCCGCGCTTGCGCGCCACCACGAAATCCGGATGGCGCAGCGCCTGCTGTTGCGCCAGCACGTCGGCGGCGGTGTGCCAGGCGAACGGCACGCCCGGCGCGCGCTGATGCGGGCGCAGGAACAGCATCTCGAACGCTTTGCGCTGCGCCGGCGTCTGCAGGCGGAAGCGCTCGCTGGTGCTGGTGCCGTCCTCGTCGTAATAGGTGGCCTTCAGCCATTCGCCCTTGTCGTCGCGGCCGCTCTGCAGTTCCATGCCGCCGCAGCGCAGCACCAGCGCGTCTTTCAGCTTCAGCGCCGCCTTCAGCATGTCATCGGGATCGACCAACACTTCCTGACATTGATGGCAGCGGCGTGCGGCGATATCGTTCTCCGCGCCGCAGTGCGGGCAACTCTTGAACCGGAAGCGGTAATCGCACTGCTCGCGGTGGCCGTCGTCGTCTTCCAGCCAGCCCTGGCAGCGGCGGCCGTAGTGCTCGATGATATCGCCGTTCTCGGTGCACTTGCCCCAGAACAGGTTGGCGAAGCCGCAGGCCGGGCAGAATACCTGCACCGGCTGGCTGTCGCCGTGCGGCTTGCTGACGCCGACCTCCGGCGTGAACAGATCGTGCGGGTTGCCGGCGTAGTCGAGGATCAGGCAATCCTTTTTGTTGGGCGCCAAACGCAGCCCGCGCCCGACGATCTGCTGGTACAGGCTGACGGACTCGGTGGGGCGCAGGATCGCGATCAGATCGACGTGCGGCGCGTCGAAACCGGTGGTCAATACCGCGACGTTGACCAGATAGCGCAGCCGCTGCTGTTTGAACGCGTCGATCAGCGCATCGCGCTCGGCGGGCGGCGTTTCGGCGCTGACCAGCGCGGCTTCGCCGTTCGGCAACAGGCCGTGGATCTCGCGGGCGTGTTCGACGGTGGCGGCGAAGATCATCACGCCTTTGCGATCCTCTGCGTACTCCACGATCTGGCTGATGATGTGCGGCGTGACGCGGTTTTGCCGCTTCAGCTCGCGGTTCAGATCCGCTTCGCTGAACAGGCCGTTGCTCCTGGCCTCCAGCCGGCTGAAGTCATATTGCACGATCGGCATATCCAGCCGCTCAGGCGGCACCAGGAAGCCGTTCTTAATCATGTAGCGCAGCGGCAGCTCGTAGATGCAGTCGCGAAACAGACTGGCGCCGTCGCCGCGGGTGAAGCCATGGTAGTGATACTGGTAAATCCAGCCCTTGCCCAGTCGGTAAGGCGTGGCGGTCAGCCCCAGCAGCCGCAGCTGCGGGTTGGTTTTCTGTAAATGCTGGATGATTTGCTGGTACTGGCTGTCGTCGTCGTCGCTGATGCGGTGGCATTCATCGACGATCAGCAGCGAAAAGGCGCCGTCGAACAGCGGCAGGTTGCGCGCGACGGACTGTACGCTGCCGAACACCACCTTGCCGGCGCTCTCTTTCTGCTGCAGGCCGGCGGCGAAGATATCCGCTTCCAGGCCGTAGGCGCAGTATTTGGCGTGGTTTTGCGCCACCAGTTCCTTGACGTGCGCCAGCACCAGCACCCGCCCGCGGGCGCGCTTCGCCAGCTCGGCGATCACCAGGCTTTTGCCGGCACCGGTCGGCAGCACGATCAGCGCCGGTTCGGGGTGCCGCCGGAAATGGTTGATGGTGGCTTCGACCGCTTCCAGTTGGTAGGGGCGTAGGGTAAAGGCCATAAATGAACGCCGTAGGTTGGAATGGGCCGCCGGGAACCGGTTTTATCACCTCTGTTCCCACAGAAACCGTGACATTTTACGTGCCGGGCGGCCGAAAAATTTCTATTATTATGCCTTCTGCGCGCGCGCGGTGCGAGAAGCGTGAAAATTACCCCTGTCGGGCAACGCGTTGTACCGCTATACTCGTGTGACAGCAATCGCTGTTCCCCCACGCGATTTCCCCCCTGAACCTGCCATTTGCACCCGGTGCAACGGCGGGCGTCATATTTTGGCAATACGATCAATGCGATCATAACAACGACAGGCAAAGCAGATCCCATGCGATTGGACAAGTTTTTATCTCAGCAGTTAGGCATTAGCCGTGCGCTGGTTGCGCGCGAACTTCGGGCTAAACGCGTCACCGTGGACGGTGAGGTGGTGAAGAGCGGGGCTGTCAAACTGACCCCGGAGCAAGAAGTGGCGTTCGACGGCAATCCGCTGCAGCAGCAGAACGGCCCGCGCTATTTCATGCTCAACAAACCGCAGGGTTACGTCTGTTCCACCGACGATCCCGATCATCCGACGGTGCTGTACTTCCTCGATGAGCCGGTCGCGTACAAGCTGCACGCCGCCGGACGGTTGGATATCGACACCACCGGGCTGGTGCTGATGACCGATGACGGCCAGTGGTCGCACCGCGTCACGTCGCCACGCCACCACTGTGAGAAAACCTATTTGGTGACGCTGGAGCACCCGCTGGCGGAAGACACCGCGCAGCGTTTCGCCGAAGGGGTGCAACTGCACAACGAGAAAGATCTGACGCGGCCGGCGACGCTGGAGCAGGTCGACGAGCACGTGGTGCGCCTGACCCTCAGCGAAGGGCGCTACCACCAGGTGAAGCGGATGTTCGCTGCCGTCGGCAATCGGGTGATCGAGTTGCACCGCGAGCGCATCGGCGCCATCGTGCTGGATGACGATCTGGCGCCGGGTGAATACCGCCCACTGACCGAAGAAGAGATCGCCAGCGTGGGCGCGCCGCACCTGCAGGACTGATAACCGATCATCGATTGCGGCCGATTAAGGAGTCGTGGAACGTGCAACAGAACCGAACCTCTCATCTCGGTTTGATTTTCATTCTGGGCCTGTTGTCCATGTTGATGCCGTTGGCCATCGACATGTACCTGCCCAGTATGCCGGTGATCGCCGCCCAGTTTGGCGTCGAGTCCGGCAGCGTGCAGATGACGCTCAGTGCCTATATGCTCGGCTTTGCCTTCGGGCAGCTGTTCTATGGACCGATGTCGGACAGCATCGGCCGCAAGCCGGTGATCCTGTGGGGTACGCTGATCTTCGCCATCGCCGGCTGCGCCTGCGCCATGGCGCAATCGATCGATCAGCTGATCGGGCTGCGTTTCCTGCACGGTTTGGCCGCCGCCGCCGCCAGCGTAGTGATCAACGCCTTGATGCGCGACATGTTCACCAAGGACGAGTTCTCGCGCATGATGTCGTTCGTCATTCTGGTGATGACCATCGCGCCGCTGCTGGCGCCGATGATCGGCGGGGCGCTGCTGCTGTGGTTCAGTTGGCACGCCATCTTCTGGACCATGGGCGCCGCGGCGTTGATCGGTTCACTGCTGGTGGCCCTGTTCATCAAGGAGACGCTGCCGAAAGAACGGCGACAGCGGTTCCACCTGCGCACCACGCTGGGCAATTTCGGTTCGCTGTTCCGCCACAAACGGGTGCTGAGCTACATGCTGGCCAGCGCCTTCTCGTTCGCCGGCATGTTCTCGTTCCTCAGCGCCGGGCCGTTCGTCTACATCGAACTGAACCACGTTTCGCCGCAACACTTCGGCTACTATTTTGCGCTGAACATCGTGTTCCTGTTCCTGACGACGCTGATCAACAGCCGCAACGTGCGGCGGTTCGGCGCGGTCAAGATGTTCAAGCTGGGGCTGCTGGTACAGCTGGCGATGGGGCTGTGGCTGCTGGCGGTGAGCGCTGTCGGTCTGGGTTTCTGGGCGCTGGTGATCGGCGTTGCGGTCTATCTGGGGTGCATCGCGATGATCTCCTCCAACGCCATGGCGGTGATCCTGGATGATTTCCCGCATATGGCGGGCACGGCTTCTTCCCTGGCCGGTACGTTGCGCTTCAGCATCGGTGCGCTGGTGGGAGCGGTGCTGTCGATGGCGCCGGGCAAAAGCGCCTGGCCCATGGTCACCTCGATGGCGCTGTGCAGCATCGTGGCGGTGCTGTTCTATGTTTACGCCAGCCGGCCGCGCGATCGCGCAGCCTGACGTTCTCCCGATTCGGGGCGTTTTGCCCCGCATCGCCTTAGGGTTGCGCCTTGCCATTTCAGGGTGCAACTGGCAATGAAAAATTTGTTGCTAAATATACGCAAGCTAATTAATTGGCCGTTTTCCCCTCTGTGTGCTTTTTGTTAAAAAATTCCGCCATCGTGCCGCCCAATATTCCCCGGGAGGCGCGGCGCTCTGTCGGCTGAACAGCGTGAGCGGTTTGTATTAGGATTGATATAAATCAAGCTATTAGAAGAGACAGTTGCGCTAACGTGGTGGGCTAAATGTTTCTTCATTGTAAAAATATGGCGACGGAAAAGTAGTCGCATTGCAAGAAAAAAGAGTTGAGATCGCTGCGGGAAAGGGTTACATATAACGCAAAAATGCGAGCTGAGTCGCAAAATGCCGTGAAATAACACCGCACGGCGCGCCAAAAAATGGCACGGCATCGGCAAGCACGGGGTCAGGTTAATGGCTAGCGGCAAAATTTACATTTAAATAACATTTGTGCGCGGCAGAGTCGGGAGTCAGCGGCTATAACTTAGTAACCCTGTCAGGTAAAAGTGTTTCACCTTTTCAATCTAGGGATTTCATGTGGAGAGTATCCAACTTTCGGTAGTGCATCGCTTGCCGCAAAGTTATCGTTGGCTATCCGGTTTCACCGGCGTGAAGGTCGAACCGATTCCGTTTAACGGAATAGACGAAGATAACAACCTGATTGGTCTGAAGTTACTCAGCCATGAAGGGGCCGAGGCCTGGCAGGTCATGCAACAGCTCAATCTGTCGCTGCAGGAGATTCAGGTCGACTGCGCGATTGTTGAATGGGAAGGGGAACCTTGCCTGTTCGTGCAGCGCAGCGACGAGAGCGCCACCATGTGCCGCCTGAAAAACGTCGGCGCCGCGATCGCCGAACCGCTCAGCGCGCAATACCCTTTCTAAATTCGCCGCTAGTCCGCCAACTGCAGCAGTTGACGGGTATAGTCGGCGGCGGGCGCCGCGAAAATCGCCCGGCAGTCTCCCTGTTCAACCACTTCTCCCTGTCGCAACACGATGACCTGGTGGCATAGCGAACGCACCACCTGCAGGTCATGGCTGATGAACAGATAAGCCAGCCGGTGGCGTTGCTGCAGCGATTTCAGCAGCGTCAGGATCTGCGCCTGCACCGATTTATCCAGCGAAGAGGTCGGCTCGTCGAGGATCAGCAACTGTGGCTGCAGGATCAGTGCACGCGCGATGGCGATACGCTGGCGCTGGCCACCGGAAAACTCGGTGGGATAGCGGTGGCGCAGCTGCGGGTCCAGCCCGACCTCCTGCAACACCGCGATCACGCGCTGTTCCCGTTGCTCGGCGGTAAGCCGCTGGTGCACTTCCAGCCCTTCGGCGATGATCTGCTGTACGTTCAGGCGCGGGTTCAGGGCGGAATAGGGATCCTGGAAGACGATTTGCATTCGGCTGCGGTAGGGCAGCATCTGCTTCATCGTGAGCGGGTGCAGCGGTTCGCCGTCGAACCAGATGGCGCCCTGAGAGGCCAGCAGGCGCAGCAGCGCCAGCCCGGTGGTGCTTTTGCCCGAGCCGGATTCTCCCACCAGCCCCACGCTTTCCCCGGCGCGCAGCTCGAAACTCAATGACTTCAACGCATAGTGATAATCCACCGTGCGGCGCAGCAGGCCGCGGCGAATGGGGAAGCGCACCTGCAGATTTTCCACCTTGAGCAGCGGCCGCTCGTCGCCGGGGCGCCTGTTGGCTGCGGCAGGCAGCGGCAGCGGTTCACCGACGTCCTCGGCGGCCAGCAGCTGCTGCGTGTAAGGATGTTGCGGCCGGCTGAACAGCTGCGTGCGGGCGTTTTGCTCTACGCAGCGCCCCTGACGCATTACCGCCACGTTATCCGCCAGGCGGCGCACGATATTCAGATTATGGGTGATAAACAGCAACCCCATGCCCATCTCCTGCTTCAGTTCTTGCAGCAGCGTCAGGATCTGCGCCTGGATAGTAACGTCGAGCGCGGTGGTGGGTTCGTCGGCGATCAGCAGTTTTGGGCGGGTCAACACCGCCATGGCGATCATCACCCGCTGGCGTTCGCCGCCGGACAGCTGATGCGGGTAATCCTGCAGCCGGCTCTTGGCCTGACGGATGCCGACGCGTTCCAGGCACTCGACGATCTCTGCGCGCGCGGCTTCGCGCCGCAGGCCGCGGTGCAGCATCAACACTTCCGCCAGCTGTTTTTCGATGGTGTGCAGTGGGTTAAGCGACACCATCGGCTCCTGAAAGATCATCGCGATCTGATTGCCGCGCACCTTGCGCAGCGCCGCTTCCGGCGCATGCAGCAACGAGTCGCCGTTGAACAGGATATCGCCGGCAGGGTAAACCACCGGCGGCGCGGGCAGCAGGCGCAGTATCGACAGGGCGGTGACGCTTTTGCCGGAGCCGGACTCCCCTACCAGCGCCAGCGTTTCCGCCGGCGCGATTTGCAGCGAGAGTTCGTTGACCACCGGCGTGACGGTGTCGCCCTGGCGGAAGGCGATGCTGAGATCTTGAATTGCGAGCAAAGGAGTGGCCATATCAATGCGCCTTGCTGGGGTCAAAGGCGTCGCGCACCGCTTCGCCGATAAAGATTAATAACGACAGCAGCACAGCCAATACCAGGAAGGCGGTGATGCCGAGCCACGGCGCCTGCAGATTGTTTTTGCCTTGCAGCAGCAATTCGCCGAGCGACGGCGAGCCTATCGGCAGCCCGAAGCCGAGGAAATCGAGCGACGTCAGGGTGGTGATCGAGCCGCAAAGGATAAACGGCAGGAAGGTCAGCGTCGCCACCATGGCGTTGGGCAGCATATGGCGGGACATGATCACCCGATCCGGCACGCCCATGGCGCGCGCGGCGCGGATGTAGTCAAAATTGCGGGTGCGCAGGAATTCGGCGCGCACCACGCCGACCAGGCTCATCCAGCCGAACAGGATGGTGATGCCGAGCAGCCACCAGAAATTGGGTTGGACGATGCTCGACAGCAGAATGATCAGAAACAGCGTCGGCATGCCCGACCACACTTCGATAAAGCGCTGCCCCCACAGATCGAAACGCCCGCCGTAATACCCCTGGGTCGCGCCGACGCACACGCCGATCAGACTGGAAAACAGCGTCAACGCCAGGCCGAACAGCATCGAGATGCGAAAACCGTACAGCACCCGAGCCAGCACATCGCCGCCGTTGCTGTCGGTGCCCAGCAGGTTATGGCGCGAAGGCGGCGAAGGGAAGGGCACCTCGGTGGCGAAGTTGATGGTGTCGTAGCTGAAACGGATCGGCGCCCAGACCGCCCAGCCGTGCCGTTCGATCTGCCGCTGGACGAACGGATCCTGATAGTCGGCTTCGGTATTCAGTTCGCCGCCGAAGGCGGTTTCGCTGTAGCTAATCATAAACGGCAGGTATAACCGGCCTTCATAACGCACCAACAGCGGTTTGTCGTTGGCGATCAGATCGGCGGCCAGACTCAGGGTGAACAGCACTAGAAAGATCCACAGCGACCAGTAGCCGCGGCGGTTGCGGCGAAAGCGCGCCCAGCGCGCCTGGTTGATTGGGCTAAGGCGGCTCATTGGCGGGCCTCGAAGTCAATGCGCGGATCGACCAGGGTGTAGGTGACATCGCTGAGGATGTTCAACAGCAGGCCGATCAAGGTGAAGATATACAGCGTGCCGAACATCACCGGGTAGTCGCGCTGCAGCGTGGCGTCGTAGCCCAGCAGCCCTAGGCCGTTGAGCGAGAACATCACCTCAATCAGCAGCGAGCCGGTAAAGAACATGCTGATAAAGGTGGCCGGAAAACCGGCGATCACCAGCAGCATGGCGTTGCGGAACACGTGGCGGTACAGGATCTTTTTTTCGTCCAACCCTTTGGCGCGGGCGGTGGTGACGTACTGTTTGCGGATCTCATCGAGGAACGCGTTTTTGGTCAGCATGGTCAGGGTGGCGAAGCCGCCGATCACCGTCGCCAGCACCGGCAATGTGATGTGCCAGAGGTAGTCGGCGATCTTCGCCGGCCACGAGAGGGTGTCGAAGTTGCTGGACACCAGGCCGCGCAGCGGGAACCAGTCGAGGTAACTGCCGCCGGCGAACAGCACGATCATCAGGATAGCGAACAGGAAAGCCGGAATGGCGTAGCCGATGATGATCAGCGTGCTGCTCCAGGTATCGAATGCGCTGCCGTTGTGGACGGCCTTGCGGATGCCGAGCGGGATCGACACCAGATAAATGATCAGCGTGCTCCAAAGGCCCAGCGTGATGGAGACCGGCAAACTCTGGCTAATCAGTTGCATCACCGAAGCGCCGCGAAACAGGCTGTCGCCGAAGTCGAAGCGCATATAGTTCCACAGCATGGTGAAGTAACGCTCATGCAGCGGTTTGTCGAAGCCGTACCGTTGGGTGATCTCGGCGATCACCTCCGGATCCAGGCCGCGCGAACCGCGATATTGGCCGTCGCCTGCCGCGATGCCCGTCCGGGCATGGCCCAGGCCTTCGCCGACACCGCCGCTGCCAAAACCGCTGCCGTGCCCCAGCTCGATGGCGGCGATGGCCTGATCCACCGGGCCACCGGGCGCGATTTGCACGATAAAAAAGTTGATGGTGATGATCGCCCACAGCGTGGGGATCACCAATAACAGTCTGCGTATCAGATAGGCCGCCATTCCGACTCCTTATTGCCGCTGAGCCGGTAAGCGCGCCGCCTTGTTGACGTCGTACCACCAGTTGTCGAAGCCGATCGCATAGGCCGGGCGGATCGACGGCGTGGAGAATTTGTCCCAATAGGCATAGCGATCGTGGTTGGAGTACCACATCGGCAGCATGTAGTTGTTCCAGGTCAGCACCCGGTCCAGCGCGCGGCCGAGCGGCAACAGGGCTTTTTCATCGCCCTGATGGGCGGCGATTTGCCTGACCAGGCTGTCAACCGCCGGGTCCTTGACGCCGGGGGTGTTATAGCTGGAGTTGATGTACTCCGAATCCCAAATGATGCGTAAATTGGCGGTGGGGAACGGCATCGCCATGTACACCGTCGGCATCATATCGAAGTCGCGTTCGCGCATGCGGCGGGTGTACTGCGAGGCGTCAATCTCGCGGATTGCCATATCGATGCCCAACCGCTGCAGGTTGTGGCGGAACGGCAACACGTACTGGAAGTTGCTGCCGCTCAGCAGCATCAGCTCAAAGGTGAACGGCTGGCCGGTTTTCGCGTTGACTAAATTTTGATTTTTGACCACCCAACCGGCTTCTTTCAGCAGTTGGGTCGCCTTCAGCAGGTTTTGCCGATCGTTGCCGCTGCCGTCGGAGGAGGGCGGTTGGTAGATGCTGGTAAACACCTCTGGCGGTATCTGGCCTTTGAGCGGCGCCAGCAAGGCCAGTTCAGCGGCGTCCGGGTAGCCGCGGGCGGCGTAGGCGGTGTTTTGGAAATAGCTGTCGGCGCGCTGATAGGCGTTGTAATACAGCGCTTTGTTCATCCAGTTGAAGTCGAAAGCCAGGCCGATCGCTTCCCGTACCCGACGATCGGCGAACAGCGGTTTTTGCAGGTTAAACGCCAGCCAGCGGGTATTCTGTGCCGCCTGATTGGTTTCGTCCTGTTTGATGATGTAGTTGCGCGCGAAATTACCGCCCTGATACTGGGTGGCCCAGCTCTTGGGCGACGGCTCGATGCGGAAATCATAAGCGCCGGCCTTGAAGGCTTCCAGCGCCACTTTATCGTCCAGGTAATAATCGTAGCGAATGCTGTCGAAGTTATAGCGGCCGCGATTCACCGGTAGGTTGGCGGCCCAGTAGTCGCGCACCCGCTGATAGGTGATGTACTGGCCGAGGCGGTAATCGCCGATTTTGTACGGGCCGCTGGCGAGCGGCGGGGTGCTGAGCGGTTCGTTGAGCTTATGGTTTTTCCAGAAGCTTTCCGGCAATACGCGCAGGCTGAGCAGGCTGAGGATTTGATCGCGATTTGCCTTAGGCAGCTCGATGCGCACCGTCAGCCGGGAAATGGCCTTGACCGTGACGCCTTTGTAAAAGGAGCGAAACTGCGGTACGCCTTCGGTCATGAATTTATTGAAAGTAAAGGCCACGTCGGCGGCGGTGATCGGGCTGCCGTCCTGGAAGCGGGCGCGGGCGTTGATATCCAATTCCATCCAGCGCATGTCGGCCGGGAAACGGGCCGATTCGGCAATCAACGGGTAATAGCTGCCGGGTTCGTCGTCGGAGTTGGTGAACAGCGTATCGTACAGCTCCATCGTGCGCTCGCCGGGTACGCCGCGGGTAGCGAAACGGTTGAAGTTGTCGTAGGTGCCGATGGCCGCCAGCCGTACGTCGCCGCCTTTGGGCGCAGCCGGGTTGACGTAGTCGAAATGGCTGAAGTCGGTGGCGTATTTCGGTTCACCGAGCAGGGCGAAAGCGTAGCTTTCGTTGAGGGCTTCGGCCTGCAGACCGAAACTCAGTGCCGAGAGCACCAGAGCAGCGAAAATGCGCACGGACATCGGACGGTAAGCTCCTGCTGTGGAATAAGGTACAACCTGCGCCCAGCATAACATTCTTCGGGTGGGCGCAGGGTAAAGTTGCCTAAAGATTAACTATTTTTTTCCTGATAATCAAAGACCTGATTAGCATTGCAGTAAGCGACGAAATCATCGATGCTCAGCGGCTTGCTGAAGTAGTAGCCCTGCATGAAGTTGACGCCGTGTTCTTGCAGGAACTGCATCTGCTCGGCGGTTTCCACGCCCTCGGCCACCGTCAGCATTTTCAGCTTTTTCGCCAGTGAGATCACCGCATCCAGCACCGGCGCGGTGACCGTATCCTGGCCGATGGTGTTGACGAAGCCGCGATCGATCTTCAGGTAATCCATGGTGAAGCGCTCAAGATAGATCAACGCGCTGTGCCCGGTGCCGAAATCGTCCACCGCGATCTCGATACCCTGTTTGTGCAGCCAGTCAAACTCCGCCAGCGCGCTCTCTTCTTCCACCATGCCGCGTTCGGTGATTTCAAACACCAGCGTAAAGTAATCGCCCGGCAGCTGCGTCAGTAGTTCATACACGTCCTGATGGAACGACGGCGCGCTAAGGTGGGCGGGGGAAATATTGAGACCGACTTTGCCTCCCCGTGGCAGCGCTTTGGCGAGCTGCGGCGCATCTTCGGCGATCAGCCTGAACAGATGGCGGGTAAGCGGCACGATCAGCCCGTTGCTTTCGGCGTAGGGGATAAAGACATCGGGCGGGATGCGGCCCTCGAGCGGATGCTGCCAGCGGATCAGCGCTTCCAGCCCACCAATGCTGTTGCTGTCGGTATGGAACACCGGCTGGTATTCGATAAAGAACTCGTTGCGCTTGATGCCGCGCAGCAGCGCGCGCTCCGGGCTTTGCCGCAACAGCAGCATATAGTAGCAGAGCACGCCAATCATCAGCGACAGCACCAGGCTGCCCAGCAGCGTCAGGCGAATGTCATTGGGCGTCAGTTTCTCGTTGTAGAACAGGATGGTCAGCGGCAGATTGGGCATCGTCAGGGTATCCGCCTTGCCTTTCGGCAGTTGATCGACCGGCATCAGGTTTGGGCTGAAGGTGGTCAGGGCGCGGTTGCCCATCACGATGGCGATGCCCGGCGCCTGTTCGTCATGCGAGGTGAACAGTAAGTAGGGCATCAGATCGATGTCCAGCGTAGCGAGGATGCCGGTGGCCTTTTCGCCGGGATGCCGCAGCCAAACCGCAACCGCCGGTTTGTTCGGTACGATCGGCGTGCCCTGCTGCAGCTTCAGATCCAAAGGCAGATCCCAGTCGATTTCCTGGTAGAGATTTTTCATCGGCAACATCATGTCACCGGTGGCGGAAGAGCAATAGGCGTAGCCGCCTTTTACCAACAAGAAGGTGCGCACGCCGCTGGTAAAGGCCGCTTGGTAGGTAATATCCGACTGGCTGGAGAGGCAAGGCTTGTCCAGTAGCGGCATCATTTGCTGCATCACTGCCGTCAGGTGCGAGATATAACCCAGCGTGAATTTTTGCGTACGCGCTTCGACCTTGTGTTGATATTGCGTGCGCTGGTGGTTGATCAAAGAAAGCGTGACCGCAGTGAAGAGCGTAAAAAATACCAGGGCAGCGACACCGCTTTTAGCCAGGCTGCGCTGTCGGTGAGACACGCTGCGGGCAAAAGCTCTTTTCAAGCCCATAACCGAGTCCTCTGCAACCGGGCGTCAGGGGTGTCGCACAGCCAGTTAATGGATTGTGCCAACGGCTTTTTTTTCATTTTTGACTTTTTATCCCGAACCAACCGGCGGCGCCGTTTAAATACGCGACGTCGCCGACAGAAATATAATGCGCCTATTTTAAGCGGAAACGTTTTAAATAACGCCGGGGCGCCGTTGCCGTCATCTGACGATAATAGGCGAGTTTTTCCTCGATGGCGCGATTTCCTGCCAACAGTTTATCAAAATAACGACGTGCGGCAGTGTTAAGTGGGGAACGGTGACGATAAGGCAGGGATCAATCTTGATGATACCCATTCGACAGCCAAAAAAAACGCCGCCCGTAGGCGGCGCTTATCGCTCGTTTGGTATTCAGGATCTTCAGGGCGTTGCGCCGTCAGCCGTTGGTCAACACTCGGCGTGCTTCTCGATAACGTTTATTCCAATAGTTATCGGTCAGCTTGGAAATCATGACGCCACTGCTGGTAGAAGCGTGAACGAACTGATCGTTACCTAAATAGATGCCGACATGGCGCCCGGTAGAACCGGCGCGGAACAGCACTAAATCGCCGGCGCGCAGCTTGGTGCGCTGGATTTTCTTGCCGAGATCTTCCTGTTCATAGGTAGAACGCGGTAAATCCATACCGAACTGTTCGCGGAAGGTGCGCTGTACAAACGCCGAGCAATCGATGCCGCGCTTGGTGTCACCGCCTAAGCGGTAGCGAACGCCTTTCCAGTCCGCGTACTGATCCATAATCTTTGACTTGACGTCAACGTTGCGGACCATCGCTTCGAATTCATCCTGAGAGGCTTGCAGTAAAAGACCGTCTTTGTCATTAACTGCACGCATCTCAGTTTGTGCGTTATTCAAGTTCGAAGTGTGAGTCGAGCTGCACGCTGACAGCATAACCGCAGCGGCAATTGCAGGGACTACCCGCAAAAAATATCTCAGAAACGGTTGAGATTTGACCATTGTTGTTGTTTTCCCTTGAAGTCCTTAACGACGAAAGTCGCTACCTGAAAAATGCCAAACGGAACGAGCCTAGTCCGCACCTGTTGCATCGACAACCAGTTACCGTTGAAAACGTGCGAGAACGCACATTTTTATCGGATTCCATACTGATTCGACTTAAACCAGGCACAAACGCATCTGAGATTACCGGAACAAATAGGGGATTGCGAGCCTTTTTCCCGTCTTTTTTATATGAATTTGTGATGTAACATAATGTAAATCTTCATATAAAAAACGCCAATTGTCCGATGTATGAATCTGGCGTGAAATCAGGTTGCAAAAGCGTTAACGACTGGTGGCGACATTTTGCGCTCGGCGAAGGGGGAAAGGCCGGGAGGTGGGCACCTCCCGGTATGAGTCATAAATGCATATTATGGTTGGCTGGGACGGTGCTTGCCGGGCAACAGGCGGTTCAACCGATCGACGATCCAGTCGCTGCAAGGCGTCATCAGCACCCAGCTGGCACCAACCAGCACCACGGACAGCGAGCCGACGGCGATATCGGTAAACCAGTGGGCGCCAATCATCACGCGTGGCAATGAGAAGACCAGCGTAATCAGCAGGGCGATGGCAAAGGCGCCGCGGCCGAAATAGCGCAGCATAAAGCAGGAAAAAATAATCAGCATCATTCCGTGGTCGCCGGGGAAGCTGTCGCCGGAAGCGTCCTTAGTGGGGATGCCGGTCAGTTCGCTGACGCGATTGATATTGTCAAAGGTCAGGGTGGGGCTCGGATGCTTCACCGGCAGCAGATGGCCAAGCTGGTTCAGCACCACGGCGGTCAGCAGCATCACCACGCCGGTGATCACCAGACGGCGGCGGCCGGCGGCGTCCTGCTTCAGATAAAAGTACAGATACAGCAGCCCCATGGCGAGCAGCGAGATCGCGTCGAACGCGCGGTTGTTGGTGATGGCGACCAGGTGCAAAAACGCCGGGTCGGTGGCCAGATGGCGGTTAAAGAAGAAGAAGATCGCCGAATCCAGGGTAAACCAGCCGCCGTGATTGGCCGGCAGGAACCAGGACAGAAACAGCGCAACGCCCAGTAAATTGAAAAAGAGAATGAAGGGTAAATTGCGGCGTGTCATGACATAAACCTGTTGGAAAAATGAAAACGAAACAAAACCCGGTTGCCCTGCGACAACCGGGGGGCAACGGTACGGGGTTTAACTTAAACGAATCTTAAACAAGGCGGATTGCAGGGCGTTCCAATCGGCATTTTCGCTGTGGATCAGTTCAATTCGGCTGTCGAGCGGTGCGAGCGGGCGGGTTTCGATGTTGAGATCCTGCCCCTGGCGATTGATCAGCAATGTGCCTTCGGGGATGCGCACCACGCCTTTGATTCGTTCGACCGGCGCCAGCCGCACCCACTCCATGAAACCGACGGTATCGAACCGGGTGTCGCCGTCAAAAATCCAGCCGCAGCTGGTGAAGCCTTGCCCTTCGTTCAGCGCTCGCCGCCAACGGGCGTGTTCCGGCAGCCGCAGCGCCGCCAGCCCCTGCTTTTTCGCCTGACCATGATGATGCTGCGCGTCCGGCAATTCTGTACGATTTGTGCGAGGAAGTGACAACAGCGCGACATCTGCTTCGCCTTGCGCGATGGCGTAGCAGGGCCGCTGCAGCGAATCTTGCGCCCTCCAGGCTTCCAGCGCCAGTCTGTCTTGCGGTTGATAGGTGTCGTTTTTGCTGGCCAGAATAACGTCGGCCGCGGCCAGCTGATCGCGGAAATTTTCGTTGTCGCGGTAGCGGGGTTGGCTAAGCTGGCGGGCATCCAGCAGGCACAGCGTGGCCTGCAGATCGATCCAGCCGGCATAGCTCTCCTGGGTCAGCAGTGACAGGATTTGCTTCGGGTGTCCTAGCCCGGTCGGCTCGATCAGCAGCCGGTCCGGTTTGGCCTGTTGCAACAGCATATTCAAGCCCACCTGCATCGGCAGGCCGTTGACGCAGCACATGCAACCGCCGGGGATCTCTTTGAGCACCGCGCCGCTGTCCGCCAGCAGCGCGCCGTCGATGCCGATCTCGCCGAATTCATTGACCAATACCGCCCAGCGTTCATGTTCGGGTTTATGAGCCAGCAAATGGCGGATAGTGGTGGTTTTACCGCTGCCGAGGAAACCGGTAATCAAATTGGTTTTGGTCATTAATCATTCCTGGCGCAAAAATTAACCTGCTTAATAAATGAGTTACGCAGCCGTATCGGTGAAACGACCGCGATTTAATTTGTGCTCTATCTCGCAAATTTTGCACGTCACCCTGCGCTTTTCAACCGATAAAATCCACCTTTCTTTGCAAGAAAATTCTTAGATAAAACCCTGTATTAGATACGGTTAACTTTTGTTAGTAGCTTGTTTTTACATTGTTAATGACGCGATTAACGATCAAATCCTGTCCCTTTCCTTGCGATTATTCCTAACAAGATCCTCTATGGTTAAATTGGCTTAACTAAAAATGAGGTTGCCATGAATACCTTTCGGTTATTTTTGATCGTAGGAATGTTGTTTTCATGGACGGCAGTGAGTCAGGCAGGCGTGGCCGGCGGGGTAATTCGCTTCGTCGGCTCTATCGTTGAAAGTCCTTGCACGGTCAAGATTGCAGATTCTAAGGCGAATACGCAATGTTACCGCAACGGCCAGCATTATCAGGCCCAGCAAGCGTTGTCAGGTTTTGATACTACACGCAAAGAACTTCCGCTGAATCTTGGCACAACCGAAATGAAGTGGGTAGACCAACAGAAGAAACTTGCTGTTATGACGGTCGTTTATCGTTAAGTCGTTCCGCCATGCCGGCGTAACGTTACGCCGGCATGGTTATTCTCGGTCTTGCAGGCTCCTCACCGCATCACCCAATGCTTTACCGTTTCACGCGCACCGCGATCGCGCAGTGACAAATAGGCTTGCGTCACTGCGTCGGTAAACCCCCCATGCGTCGCCAGCGCTTCGCCGAACACCGGTTTGAGCGCCAGCAGCGCCGTTACGCGCCGCCGATCGTCCGGCGTGGCGGCGACAGTCTGTTGCAGCACATCTGCCAGCGGATCGCGAATGTCGATCGGCTGTCCGGCGTCATCGACGCCGCCGATGTAACGCATCCAGCCCGCCACGCCCAGCGCCAGCCCGCTATAGTCGCCGCCGTGCCGCAGATGCCAGCGCACGGCGTCCAGCAGACGCTGCGGTAGCTTCTGCGAACCGTCCATGGCGATCTGCCAGGTGAGGTGTTGCAGCGCCGGATTGCTGAAGCGCGCGATAAGCTGTGCGGCGTAGTCGGCCAGACTGATGCCGGTGACGCTCAGCGTCGGGGCCTGTTCGTCCAGCATCAATCGCAGGGCGGCGCGACGGTAGTGCTCATCCGCCATGCACTCGTTGATATAGCGGTAGCCGCCCAGGTAGCCGAGATAAGCCAGGAACGAGTGGCTGCCGTTCAGCATGCGCAGCTTCATGTGTTCAAACGGCAGCACATCGCTGACCAACTGGGCGCTGGCCAGCTCCCACGCCGGGCGTCCGGCGACGAAGTGGTCTTCCACCACCCATTGAATGAAGGGCTCGCAGGCGATAGCGCATTCGTCGCGCACGCCGCCCAGCGCGGCGGCGATCTCATCCAGCGTAGTCGGCGTGGCGGCCGGCACGATGCGGTCCACCATGGTGCAGGGGAAGGTGGCGGCGGCGGCGATCCAATCGGCGAGCGACGGATCCCGCGCCTGCGCCAGATCGAGCACCGCCCGGCGCAGCACGTGGCCGTTCTCCGGAATATTGTCGCAGGAGAGCAGGGAAAAGGCGGGCAGGCCGCGTTCGCGCCGCAGCCGCAGCGCCTCTACCACAATGCCGGGCACAGTCTGCGGCTGATGCGGCGCCGCCAGATCGGCGACGATCCCCGGATGCTGCCAATCCAGTTGCCCGTTGCCGGGCTCGATGCAGTAGCCTTTTTCGGTGATGGTCATCGAGACGATTGCCACCTGCGGCTCTGCCAGCTTCTCCAGCACTGCGGCGATGCCCTCCAGCTTGCGGTGCAGGCTTTCATGCACCGCGCCGATCACAATGGCCTGATGGCCGTCCGCGCCTTTCTCCAGCACGCTGTACAGATGATCCTGCTGCCGCAGCGCCTCAAACAGCGGCACGCCGCCAGACAGGCTGATTTCGCAAATGCCCCAGTCGCCGCCCTGGGCGTTCAATACCCGATCCGTCAGTAGCGCTTGATGTGCGCGGTGGAAAGCGCCGAAACCCAGGTGCACGATACGGCTGCGCAGGGCACGGCGATCATAGTTCGGTTGCCGGACGGTGCCCGGTAGCGGGGTGTTGGCGATCGTTTTCATCTCATCTCCAAAGCGTGTAGGACAGCTGGCGGGCCACTTGCATCAAGTTAGCGGACCAGTTTGCCGCCGTATGGGCAGGGTGGCGCCGGCGATAAAAAACTGCGACCAGTGTAGGTCTGTCGACAAGTTAAAGGAATTGGCCAGTCCAAAATAAGCCAAAATCGTGAAGTGGATCAACCAATGCGCGGTTCACTTTTGACAGCGCGTTGCGAAAGAGTACCTTAAAGGTAACTGACATCTACGTTAAACTGGTATAACAGCATCGCGATGCGAGACAGGCATAAGGACAAAACATGGAACAAACATGGCGTTGGTATGGCCCGAACGATCCGGTCTCTTTGGATGATGTGCGTCAGGCCGGGGCGACCGGAGTCGTGACGGCGCTGCATCATATCGCGAACGGCGAAGTCTGGCCGATTGATGAGATCCGCGCGCGCCAGACGTTACTGGCGGAAAAAGGACTGGTGTGGTCGGTGGTGGAGAGCGTGCCGGTGCATGAGGAAATCAAAACTCACAGCGGTGACTGGCAGCGGCATATCGCCCATTACCAGCAGACGCTGCGCAACCTGGCGGTCTGCGGCATCGATACCGTCTGCTATAACTTCATGCCGATCCTCGACTGGACGCGCACCGATCTGGCCTATTCGCTGCCGGACGGCGCCAAAGCGCTGCGTTTCGATCAGATCGCCTTCGCCGCGTTCGAGCTGCATATCCTGCAGCGCGCCGGCGCCGAGGTGGACTATACGCCGCAAGAGCGCAGTCAGGCGGCAGCCTATTTCGCCGCCATGAGCGAGGAGGAGAAAGCCACGCTGACCGGCAATATCATCGCCGGCCTGCCGGGAGCGGAAGAAGGCTATACGCTGGATCAGTTCCGCCGCCGCCTGGCGGAATACGACGGCATCGACAAGGCGCAATTGCGCGAAAACATGGCGGTCTTTCTGCGCGCCATCGTGCCGGTGGCGGAAGAGGCCGGCATCCGGCTGGCGGTGCATCCCGACGATCCGCCGCGGCCGATCCTCGGCCTGCCGCGCATCGTCTCCACGATTGAAGACATGCAGTGGCTGAAGCAGACCGTCGACAGCATTCATAACGGTTTCACCCTGTGCACCGGTTCCTACGGCGTGCGCGCCGACAACGATCTGGTGCGGATGATTGAAACCTTCGGCGATCGCATTCACTTCACCCACCTGCGCGCCACCTGCCGCGAGGAGAACCCGAAAAGCTTCCACGAGGGGGCGCACCTGCAGGGCGATGTGGACATGGTGGCGGTGATCGAAGCGATCCTGACCGAAGAGCTGCGTCGGCAACGGGCCGGCGATCGGCGGCCGATCCCGATGCGCCCCGATCATGGGCATCAGATGCTGGACGATTTGAAAAAGAAAACCAATCCGGGCTATTCGGCCATCGGGCGGTTGAAAGGGCTGGCGGAGTTGCGCGGCGTCGAGCTGGCGCTCAAGCGGCGTTTTTTCCCGGAGTTGCCGTAGCGGAAAATGAAACGGGGCCAAGACTCGGCCCCGTTGGCACCGACTAGTCGGCGCGGCTCATGTAGCGGCGTTCGGCGATATGAATGCGAATTTTGTCGCCGGCGCTGAGGTATTCCGGCACGTGGATCACCAGACCGGTCGCCATG
This sequence comes from Serratia sp. NGAS9, assembly GCF_009905295.1. Taxonomy (NCBI): domain Bacteria; kingdom Pseudomonadati; phylum Pseudomonadota; class Gammaproteobacteria; order Enterobacterales; family Yersiniaceae; genus Serratia; species Serratia sp. NGAS9. The sequence continues at coordinate 3,502,161 of NZ_CP047605.1, read as the reverse complement.
GTGGCTGGTTTGTTGCGGGCGCTGGCGGAGGCGCCTTTGATGCCCGGCGCGGTCTCGACGATTTCCATATCTACGGTCTGCGGCAGCTCCAGCGCCAGCACCTGGCCATCCAGCGTCAGCACCTGCATGCCCGGCAGGCCGCCTTCCGGAATGAACAGCAGCTCGTCTTCGATCTGGTCTTTCTTGAAGATGTACGGCGTGTAATCTTCGTCATCCATAAACACGTATTCTTCGCCGTCGATATAGGAGAAGTTCACCTTGCGGCGCGACAGGGAAATGGTGTCCAGGATATCGTCGCCCTTGAAGCGTTCTTCCACTTTCAGGCCGGTGCGCACGTCGGAGAAGCGCATTTTGTACAGGGTGCTGGCGCCGCGGGCGCTCGGGCTCTGCACGTCGATATCTTTTACCAGCAGCAGCTTGCCGTTGTAGCTGATCGCCATGCCGCGTTTAATTTCGTTAGCTCTTGCCATTTCAATTCATCCGCAATGAAGAGTATTAGAGAAGTTGCGACAAGGTACTCGCGCCACCGATTTCAGGCAATAGCCCGGCGCAAAAACAGTGCGGGAAAGGGAGGGCGGCCGCCCTCCCGTCGGGGATTAGTGGAAGACCGGCAGCAGGCCGAAAAGCGACAGAATATGCGCGGCGGCGTTGATCAAGCCGAACAGGATGACGAACAGGATCACGCCGTTACCGCCCGGTGCGCGGTAACCCGCCTGCGGATAGCGGCGGCGGCTGGCGCGCGCCATCAGCGCCGGCACGATCACCGCCCAGATGGTGGCCGCCAGCCCGGCAAAGCCGATGGCGTACAGAAAACCGTTCGGGAACAGCAGCGCGGCCAGGGTCGGCGGCACAAAGGTCACCAGCGCGGTCTTGCTGCGCCCGACGGCGTCGTCCTTAAACTTGCAGAAGTCCGCCAGGTAGTCGAACAGGCCCAGCGACACGCCGAGGAACGAGCTGGCCAGCGCCATATAGGAGAAGGCGTTCAGCAGTTGGCTGACGGTCTGGCTGCTGGAGACGTTGCCCATTTGCTTGAGCAGGCTGCCGATATTGCCGCCTTCGGCGATCACCTGCTTAAAGGCATCGCGCGCGATATTGCCCTGAATCACATACTGCCACAGGATGTAGATAGCCAATGCCAGCAGGGTGCCGTACACCAGGCTGCGCACCACGGAGCTGCTGTCCTTGTGGTAGTACTTCACCAGCCCGGGAATGTTGCCGTGGTAGCCGAACGAGGTCAGCAGGTAAGGCAGCGCCGCCAGGGCGTAAGGCAGATAGCTGGCCTGGTCATCGCCGGTGTTGAACAGCACCGCGGGCTGCACGTGGGTGAACATGTCGCCCACGGACATCACGAAGGTGATCACCATGCCGCCGATCAGAATGGTGCTCAGGCGGTCGACCGCGCGGGTGGAGAGCCAGACGATAAACGCCACGACCAGTGCGAAGACCAGGCCGGCGGTGGTCTGGCCGACGCCGACGATGCCCTCCAGCGTATGCGCGATAATCGAGCCGCCGGCGGAGATATAGGCGTAGGTCAGGATGTAGAGTACGAACGCCACCGACAGGCCGTTCACGGCGTTCCAGCCCTTACCCAGCAGATCCTTGACCATGGTGTTGAAGCTGGCGCCGCTCGGGTAGTGCAGCGTGGCTTCGAGGATCATCAGGCCAGAAAGCAACATGCAGGCCCAGGTATACACCAGCAGCGCGACGGAGCCGCTGAACCAGACACCGGAAGTGACGATCGGAATGGAAAACATGCCGGCGCCAACGGCGGTTCCGGCAATGATCATCGCGCCGCCGAGGACGGAAGGGCGGGCCAGCTTCTGGATGGTGTCCGTAGACATGCGTGCTCCTGATGGAAGAAGTTCTTTTGTACTAGCTCAATGGTACATTGGTGCATGGCGCATGTAAAGCGGGGGGATTGCACGTTTCACGCGTTTTTGTCTTTAAATTGCGGCTTTTTGGGCGTTTACTCGCCAGGCGGCGAATCAGCCGGGGTAAGACGGTTGCGGGACGAGTGTAAAGATCGCAGGGGCGCAGGGATTCTGCTGGCGGCCACCGCGCGCGGCTGCTATTGTCGCGCTTCTTTTCCCCAGCCCACCAGGAGTAGCGCTGATGGACTGTCGCAGCGACTGCGGCGCCTGCTGTATCGCGCCGTCAATATCCAGCCCGATCCCCGGCATGCCGAACGGCAAGCCCGCCAATACCCGCTGCATTCATCTGGATGAACAGCTGCGCTGCGGCCTGTTTCATTCGCCGCTGCGGCCGAAAGTGTGCGGCAGCCTGCAGCCGAGCCGCGATATGTGCCACGATCACCGCGATCAGGCGCTGATCTACCTCGCCAGGCTGGAAGCGGACACCGCGCCCTAAACTTCCCTCAGCTTCCACAGACACAGCGTCGCACCTGCCGCCATCGCCAGCGCGGCGTAAAATACCGCATGGTAGTTCCAGATTTCCGCCACCGCACCGGCGATGGCGCCGGCAATGACCCAGCCGACCCGAATGGTGTTGGTGAACAGCGTGGTGGCCGTGCCGGCCTGGCCGGGCATCAAATCCTGGAAGTAGAGCATGCCGATCCCCGCCAGCACGCCGATAAACGCCGCATTCAGCAGCTGCAGGGCGATGAGTTGCCAACTGCCGGTGATAAACAGCAGGCTGCAATAGAACAATACGCCGGCGACGGCGGCGCCGCGCATCAAACAACGCTTGCCGCAGCGTTTCGCCACCAGACCGGCGATCAGCATGATCGGGATTTCCAGCCCGGCGGCGGTGCCCATCAGCACGCCGACCAGCCGCTCCGGCAGCCGCAGTTCGTGCACCATATACAGCGGCATGTTGATCAGGTACATGCTGTTGGCGGTCCACATCAAAGTGCTGGCGCCAAACAGCAGTAGCGCATCGCGGCGATGCTGGCGCGGTGCGGCCAGGGGCGCACTCGCCGCGGCAGTTTTCGGCATGGAAGGCAGCCGTTTCCACACCAGCAGGCCGCACAGCACAAAGGCCGCCGCGCCCGCCAGATACATGGCCTTGAAGCCGAAGCCCAGCGCCAGCGCGAAGGCGATCGGCGGGCCAATGACCCAGGCGAGCGAGACCTGGGCGCGCATGATGGAGGTGAACATGACCGCCTCGCGGCCGGTGCGATCGGCGTGTTCGCGCGCCAGAGCGAACATTTGCGGGTTAGCGGTGGAGCCGAAGCTGGTGAGCAGTACGCCGACGAGCAGCAGCAGGTAATAGTTGCGGCTCCAGGCGAACAGCGTGAACCCCAGCGCACCCAGCATGCAACAGAGAAAAATCAGTGATTTGCGGTCGCCTTTTTTATCCGAGCGGCCGGCGAGAAACTGGCTGACCAGAATGCCGATCACCGCGCTGCCGGTAAAGAATAGCCCGACCAGCGCCGGCCGCACCTTGACCTCGGTTTCCAGAAACAGGCTCAGCGTCGGGGTTTGCAGGGCGCCGGCGATGCCGGTAAGAAACGCCACCGCCAAAAAGGCCAGCGAAGTGAGATCGGGCGCGCGTCGCGTTACTGCGGATGAAGTCGGCATGGTGGTTGAGAATTCGTCGAAAAAGGAAGGTCGCGCGCATCATACGCCCGTTGAAATGAAACGCAAACCGCTCCTTTGCGGCGAAGGGTAAACGGATATGTCGCGCGGCGACGAGAAAAAAGGGGCGCGTTGCGCCCCCTTGCTTGCTGGTAAATCAGGCGCCTTGCGGCACCGCGTGCGCGGTATTTTTCAGCGCCGGCCCCTGATATTTCTCGATCTGCAGCTGCGCCATCTGCCCGCAGTTGCCCTGCGCCAGGCTGGAAGAGCCGATGTCGAAGGTCAGGCAGTTGACGTTACCGTTCTTGCACAGCGAGCCGGGCTGCGCCGGATCGGCCGGATCGAACCAGGCGCCTTCGCTGATGCGCACCACGCCGGGCCGCACGTCTTCGCTGACCACCGCGCCCACCAGGATCTGGCCGCGATCGTTGTACGCCCGTACCAGATCGCCGCCAGTGATGCCGCGCGGCTGCGCGTCCTGCGGGTGGATCAGGATCGCTTCACGATCCGCTACCGCGTATTTCTCGCGCAGCGGCGTGTTGTCGAGCTGAGAGTGCAGCCGGTTGGTCGGGTGCGCGGTATTGAGCGACAGCGGATACTTGGCCGCTTCCGGCCCGCGATACCACTCGTGCGGCGGCATCCAGGTCGGGATGCCGGGGCAATCCGCATAATGCATTTTGGCGATCGCGTCGGAGTAGATCTCGATCTTGCCCGACGGCGTGCCCAGCGGGTTCAGCAGCGGGTTGTCACGATAATCGGCGAAGCGCACCCACTGCTTATTGGCCTCGGGCACCGGGAAACGCACGTAGTTATTGGATTGCCAGAACATGTCGAACGGCGGCAGCGCCACCCGCGCGGCGCGCGCCTGGTTTTTCATGTCGTCATACATGCCTTTCAGCCACTGGGTTTCATCCTTGCCCTCGGTAAAGGCCTCCTGCACGCCCAGCCTGGCCGCCATCGCCGAGAAGATGTCGAAGTCACTGCGCGATTCGTGCTGCGGCGGCACGCATTGATGCATCGGGAACACATAGAGCTGCGAATAGTCACCCCCCATCTCCAGATCGTTGCGCTCGTAGCTGGTGGTGGCCGGCAGCACGATATCGGCATGCTTGGCGGTGGCGGTCCAATAAGGTTCGTTGACCACGATGGTGTCCGGCCGCTGCCAGGCTTTGACCAGGTTATTGGTGTCCTGATGCTGGTGGAAGGTGTTACCGCCCGCCACATACACCATTTTCACCTCGGGGTAGGTGACCTTGGCGCCGTTGAAGTCGATGGTTTTGCCCGGGTTGCTCAGGCATTCGGCGATGCGCGCCACCGGGATCGGCGCCGGTGAGTTTTTCGGCGCATTGCCGGCGGAGATGCCGGCGATGATGCCACCCTTGGCGGTTGGGCTACCGCCGGACGAATAGTGGTAGCTGAAGCCGAAGCCGCCGCCCGGCAGGCCGATTTGGCCGAGCATCGCCGCCACCGTCACCAGCAGCCAGTGCTGCTGTTCGCCGTGGTGCTGGCGCTGAATGCCCCAGCCGCCCATGATCATGGTGCGGCTCTTCGCCATCTCGCGCGCCAGCGCGCGCAGCGTGTCGGCATCGACGCCGCTGATGTCGGCCGCCCATTCGGCGGTTTTCGCCACGCCGTCGCTCTCGCCCAGCAGGTAGGCCTGGAACTTGTCGAAGCCGACGGTGTAGGTTTTCAGGAAGTCCGGGTTATGCAGCTTCTCGGTCAGAAGCGTGTGGGCGATGCCGATCAGCATGGCGCCGTCGGTGTAAGGGCGCGGGGCGATCCACTGCGCATTGACGAACTTGGCGCTGTCGTTGTGCACCGGATCGATGCTGATCACCCGGGTGCCTTTTTTCTTCAGCGCTTCGAAACCGGTCTGGCCGACGTGATCCGGCACGTTCCAGCTATTTTTCAGCGTGACCATCGGGTTGCAGCCCCACAGGATCACCAGCTCGCTGTTTTCGATCACGTTCGGCCAGGCGGTCTGCTGTTCGTAGACCTCCATCGAGCCGACCACGTGCGACATGATCACCTGCGCCGCGCCGGTGGAGTAGTCGCCGGCGTAGCCGAGGAAGCCGCCGGTCAGGTTCATCAGGCGCTGCAGCAGCGTGCGGCTGTTGTGCAGCATGCCGACGCTTTTCCAGCCGTAGGAACCGGCGTAGATCGACTGCGGGCCGTGATCTTTCTGCAGGCGGGTGATCTCATTGCACACCAGCTCGGTCGCTTTATCCCAGCTGACGCGCACCCACTCGTCGCGGCCGCGCAGCTCGGTACGGCTGCCGGGGCCGCCTTCCAGCCAGCTTTTACGCACCATCGGGTATTTGATGCGGTTCTCGGCGTGCACCTGATAAGGCGCCATGGTGATCAGCTCATTGGGATACGGATCGTCCTGCACCGGCTGCACGCCGACCATCTTGCCGTCCTGCACGATGGCCTCAAACGCGCCCCAGTGGGCGCCGGTCAGGATGCCTTTTTGCGCCTGACGCAAGACGATGAACTGCGGCAGCGCTTCGCTGATGGCCTGCGCCAGTGCCGCTTTGGGCCATAAGCCCGCCAGCAGCGGGGCGGCGGTCAGCGCGGCGGCGCCGGTCAGAAAGCGGCGGCGGCTCATGGTTAACGGTTGTTGGTTGCTCATTGCGCTTCTCCCTTAAAGCTTGGCCGGTGCGGCAGGTGGCATGTCGCTGGCGTGTTTTTGTACGTATTGTGTCAGCACGCGCAGCTGTTCCTGCGTCAGCGAGGTTCGCGGTGCCATGCCTTTGATGACGCCGATCCATTGGTTGGCGTTGAAGCGATCGAGCGCGGTCAGCCCGTGACAGCCGGTGCAGTTGGCCGACATCATGTCCGCGGCGTAGCGCCAGATTTTTTGCTGATCGTCGATCAGCTGCTTGCGCGGCAGCCACACCTGCAGAGAGACCTGATGCCAGACCAGGCCGGTTTCCGCATCGGTCTGGGTGGACGCGGTCTTCAGCTGTTTGCGCGCGTCTTCACCCAGCAGCACGCTGAGGATGCGCTTGCCCTGCGCGGCGTAGAACACTTCGCTGACCCCGTCTTGCTGCCAGCCGCTCACGGTGGCCAGCACCTTGTCGCCCTCCTGTTTCACCACCTGCACTTCGGTGGACGGCATCAGGTTGCCGGCATTATGGCTGTCGTCTGCGCTGAGGAAGAACGGTTCGGTGGCGATGGTGTAGAGGGTGGTGGCGCCCGGTGCGGTCAGCGCTGCGGCCTTGGCCAGCTCGGCGGCGCCAGCCTGGGTTTCGCCGCTCATGTCCGGCAGGATGTGGGCCACGCCTTTATGGCAGTCGATGCAGGTTTCGCCCTGTTTGATCGCCACCGGGTGCTGCAGGCGCGCCTCAGGGCGCTGGGCGGTGATGTCCATGGCGTCGTAGCTGTGGCAGGAACGGCAGGTGGCCGAATCGTTTTCTTTCAGCGTCTTCCAGACCGACTGCGCCATCGCCAGCTTGTGCGCTTCGTATTTTTCCGGCGTATCGATGGTGCCGACCATCTCGCCGTAGATGTCTTTTACCGCGCGGATCTTGGTCCACAGGTAATCGATCGGCTGATGGGGGACGTGGCAGTCGGCGCACTCGGCGCGGATGCCCTTGGTGTTTTGGAAGTGGACGCTGCCCTGATATTCGGCCAGCGGTTGTTGCATGGTGTGGCAGGAAACGCAGAAGGCGGTATCGCTGGTTTTATGGAATACGGTGGCAGTCCCGGCCAACAGCGCCGCGCCGAGGATAATCCCCAGCAGCAAAAGCCATAACCATCCCCACCGGCGCTTTTTTTCAAAGCCAGTCAGTTTTTTGCTCATGGTAAACCCGCTTATAATTATGAATTTAAAATAAAATCTTGCCAAAAGGCCACCGACCGGAGGTCAGAATGCCACGTCGATTGCAGGGGTAATAATAGAAGAGGGTTAACCCCATGGGGTTATCCGTAGTCAAAAAAATGGTTTATATCGCAAAAAATAGCGTTATATTCTAATTTATATAGCGGTGGGGCGGCGCAGCACGCGCTCGCGATGGGTCAGGCCGTGGGCAGATAGGCCTGGCCGCTCAGCCACAGGCGGATCGCTGTGCGGCTGGCTTCGAAATGGGGTTCCGGCAGAGAGTCTGGCGCGCACCAACGCCATTCGGCGCATTTTTCGGGTTCTTTCAGCTCCGCTTCGCCGCCGGGGTGATCCACCTGCAGGCAGATAGACACGGTGTGTTTGCCTTCGGCGTGCCAGGTTTGCAGATTGTTGCTGACGCCAACGAAGCGCGGCGGATCGATGATCAACCCGGTTTCTTCGGCAATTTCGCGCTGGGCGCACTGCTCGAAGGTTTCACCGGCATCCAGATGCCCGCCGGGGATCGACCAAAAGGGCGCGTGGGAGCCGCAGCGTTTGCCCAGCAAAATCTCGCCTTGCGGGTTGACGATGATCACCCCGACGCCCGTCACTACGTTCATGCTTTTCTCCGTCAGCAAAGTTTCAGCACAGTATGTCATTTTGCCCCGGCGCTGACCAATGCGCCGATGAAAGTGTGCGTAAGCTCAAAAATCTGCAATGGCGAAAGGGAGAAAGCTTGCTTTCATCTTGCGCTGCTTACACACTCCTTGAAACGTTTCAGCGTTATCCGACCGCTTGTGGGCAGCGGGTAACGCTCCTTTTTCTCAATAAAGCTGAAACGATTCAATTCAGCAGGAGAGGAGAATCATGTTCCAGTTGTCACCGCAAGACATTCATCTGGGCGCCGCTGCCGCCGATAAGCAGGGGGCCATCCGTCAGATGGCCGCCGCGCTGACCGAAGCCGGCTGCGTCAGCGCCGGTTACGTGGACGGCATGCTGCAGCGCGAACTGCAGACGTCCACCTACCTGGGCAACGGCATCGCCATTCCGCACGGCACCACCGATACCCGCGATCTGGTGTTGAAAACCGGCGTGCAGGTGTTCCAGTTCCCGCAGGGCATCGCGTGGGGGGAAGGCCAGACCGCTTATGTGGCGATCGGCATCGCCGCCCGTTCCGACGAGCATTTGGCACTGCTGCGTCAGCTCACCCACGTGCTGAGTGATGACAGCGTGGCGGAGCGGCTGGCGAAAACCACCTCCGCGGAAGAGCTGCGCAGCCTGTTGATGGGCGAACAGCAGAGCGCTGAATTCCAGTTCGACGTTTCGCTGATTGCGCTCGACGTCGCGGCCGACAGCCTGATGACGCTGCAGGCGCTGAACGCCGGCCGTCTGCAAAAAATTGGGGCGGTCAACGCGCAGTTCGTCAGCGATGTCATCACCCGCAGGCCGCTGAATCTGGGGCAGGGCATTTGGCTGAGCGACAGCGTTGAAGGCAACCTGGCCAGCGCGGCCACCGTCAGCCGCCCGGCGCAGGCTTTCGTGGAAGACGGCGAGCCGGTGGCGCTGCTGCTGACGGTGTCGGTCGCCGACGCGCAGCCGCTGGCGGTGCTCAACTACCTCAGCGATCTGCTGCTGGCCAACAAAGCTGAACGCTTGCTGAAGGCGGATGCCGCCGGGGTGCTGGCGCTGCTGACCAGCGACGTGGCGGAAGAGAGCAGCGTGCTGAGCGCCGAATTCGTGATCCGCAACGAGCATGGCCTGCACGCGCGGCCGGGCACGGCGCTGGTCAACGTGATCAAAAGTTTCAACAGTGACATCACCGTCACCAACCTGGACGGCAGCGGCAAGCCGGCCAACGGGCGCAGCCTGATGAAGGTGGTAGCGTTGGGCGTGAAGAAAGGGCATCACCTGCGCTTTACCGCCAATGGAGAAGATGCTGAAGCCGCGCTGAAGGCGATTGGCGAAGCGATTAATGAAGGACTGGGCGAGGGCGCAGCATGAGCAGAAGAGTAGCAACAATCACCCTGAACCCGGCGTACGATCTGGTGGGTTTCTGCCCGCAGATCGAGCGCGGGGAAGTCAACCGGGTAAAAACCGCCGGCCTGCACGCCGCCGGTAAGGGCATTAACGTCGCCAAAGTGTTGAAGGATTTAGGCATCGACGTCACCGTCGGCGGCTTCCTGGGCAAAGACAATCAGGACGGTTTCCAACTGCTGTTCAGCGATCTGGGGATCGCCAATCGCTTTCAGGTGGTGCCGGGCCGCACCCGCATCAACGTCAAGCTGACGGAAAAAGACGGCGAGGTGACCGATTTCAACTTCTCCGGCTTTGAAGTGACATCACAGGACTGGGATCGCTTCGTCAGCGACTCGCTGAGCTGGCTGGGCCAGTTCGACATGGTGGCGGTGAGCGGCAGTCTGCCGGCCGGTGTCGATCCCGACGCCTTTACCGACTGGATGACCCAGCTGCGCGCCAAGTGCCCGTGCATCATTTTCGACAGCAGCCGCGAAGCGCTGGTCGCCGGGCTGAAGGCCTCGCCGTGGCTGGTGAAGCCGAACCGCCGCGAGCTGGAAATCTGGGCCGGTCGCCCGCTGCCGACGCTGGCGGACGTGGTCGAGGCCGCGCATGCGCTGCGTGAACAGGGCATCGCCCACGTGGTCATCTCCCTCGGCGCGGAAGGCGCGCTGTGGGTTAACGCCTCCGGCGCCTGGATCGCCAAACCGCCGTCCTGTGAGGTGGTCAGCACCGTGGGCGCCGGCGATTCGATGGTCGGCGGCCTGATTTACGGCCTGCTGATGCGCGAATCCAGCGAACACACTCTGCGTCTGGCCACGGCGGTAGCGGCGCTGGCGGTCAGCCAAAGCAACGTCGGCGTGACCGATCGTCCCCAGTTGGCCGCGATGATGGCGCGCGTCGATCTGAAACCTTTCAATCAATAGCAGGAGGCAGAATGAAAACGCTGCTGATGGTAGACAGTTCGCTGGGGCAGGCCCGTGGCCACCTGGCGAAACGCATGCTGGAGGCCGCCGCGGCCAAAAACGGCCTGACGCTGGTCGAGTCACTGCAGGACGCCGAACTGGTGGCGGTGGCGGGGCAGTCTGCCCCTGCTGACGCCGGGCTGAACGGTAAATTGGTGTATGTGGGCGATGTCGAACAGGCGGTGCGGGAACCGGACGCTTTTCTGGCGCGTGCCAAGGCCGAAGCTGAAACCTATCAGGTGCCGCAGGCGGCGGCACCGGTGAAAGCCAATGGGCAAAAACGCATCGTGGCGATCACCGCTTGCCCAACCGGCGTGGCGCATACCTTTATGGCGGCCGAAGCCATTGAAAGTGAAGCCAAGAAACGCGGCTGGTGGGTGAAGGTGGAAACGCGCGGTTCCGTCGGCGCCGGCAACGCCATCACCCCGGAAGAAGTGGCGGCGGCGGATCTGGTGATCGTCGCGGCGGACATCGAAGTGGATCTGGACAAGTTTGCCGGTAAGCCGATGTATCGTACTTCCACCGGTCTGGCGCTGAAGAAAACCGCGCAGGAACTGGACAAGGCGCAGGCCGAGGCGGAGGTGTTCCAGCCGCAGCAGCGCGGTAGCGCGGCGCCGGCGGCGAAAAAGAAAGAGGGCAGCGGCCCGTATCGCCACCTGCTGACCGGCGTGTCCTACATGCTGCCGATGGTGGTGGCCGGCGGTCTGTGCATCGCGCTGTCGTTCGTGTTCGGCATCAAGGCGTTTGAAGTCAAGGGCACGTTGGCGGCGGCGCTGATGCAGATCGGCGGCGGCTCCGCCTTTGCGCTGATGGTGCCGGTGTTGGCCGGTTTTATCGCCTTCTCCATCGCGGATCGTCCGGGCCTGACGCCGGGCCTGATCGGCGGCATGCTGGCGGTGAGCACCGGCGCCGGGTTCCTCGGCGGCATCATCGCCGGCTTCCTGGCGGGTTATGTCGCCAAGGCGATCAGCAGCAAGCTGCGCCTGCCGCAAAGTATGGAAGCGCTGAAGCCCATCTTGATCATTCCGCTGGTCGCCAGCCTGATCACCGGCCTCATCATGATTTACGTGGTCGGCACGCCGGTGGCGAAAATCATGGAAGGTCTGACCCATTGGCTGCAATCGCTGGGCACCGCCAACGCCGTACTGCTGGGGGCAATCCTCGGCGGCATGATGTGTACCGACATGGGCGGCCCGGTGAACAAAGCGGCCTACGCGTTCGGCGTGGCGCTGCTCAGCTCTTCGGTGTATGCGCCGATGGCGGCGATCATGGCGGCGGGCATGGTGCCACCGCTGGCGATGGGTCTGGCGACGCTGCTGGCGCGCCGCAAGTTCCCGAAATCCGAACAGGAAGGCGGCAAGGCGGCGTTGGTGCTGGGGCTGTGCTTCATCACCGAAGGGGCGATTCCGTTCGCTGCCCGCGACCCGATGCGCGTGCTGCCGTGCTGCATCGCCGGCGGGGCGCTGACCGGCGCGCTGTCGATGGCCTTCGGCGCCAAACTGATGGCACCGCACGGCGGGCTGTTCGTGCTGCTGATCCCGGGCGCGATTTCGCCGGTGTTGCTGTACCTGGTGGCGATCGCCGCCGGTACGCTGCTGGCGGGCGTAGCTTATGCCCTGCTGAAACGTGCGGAAGTACCGGTTACCGCCGCGGCGTAAGCCTCGCGATATCGCAAAACGCGCAGCCCCGAGCTGCGCGTTTTTGTTTGTGCCTTAGGTAGTTAGCACGATTTACCCCTGGTCAGAAACCACAACGCTTTCTAAGCTGATAGCGCGACTTTGTTCCTGCGAACAAGCAATGACTCAAGGAGATTCATCCGTGGCTAAAAAAGTGGCGATCGTACTCACACCCGGTTTCGCCGATTGGGAATACGCGCTGATTGCCGGCGTTGGCGGCCCGTTTTATGGGCTGGAGGTGGCGTTTTTTGCGCCGCAGGCCGGAACGCTTCGCTCACAGGGCGGGCTGACGGTCGAGGTTGAAAAAAGCGTGGCCGAACTGGCGGATTGGCGCCCCGAGGTGCTGGTGGTGGTCGGCGGCACCCTGTGGGAAACCGAACGGGCACCGGATATCCGCGCGTTGCTCAACGAGCAGTTTCAACGCGGCGCAACCCTGGCGGGCATTTGCGGCGGAACGTTGGCGTTGGCGCGCGCCGGTCTGTTGAACGGCAGGGCGCATACCTCCAACGCTGCCGAGTTCTTGACGCGCAACGTTGAGGGCTACAGCGGGCAGCGCCATTACGTTGCGAGCGCCGTCGCCGTTGTGGATGACTGTGTCATTACGGCACCGGGATCGGCGCCGGTCAGCTTTACCACCGCAGTGTTCAGGGCGGCTGGCCTGGAGGCAGAGACGCTGCGCCAGTTCGGCGCCATGCTGGCGGCGGAGCACACGGTGGGGGAAACCGCTCGCGCATAGGCGAGCGGCCAAGGGAGGGTTACTGCTGCGCCTTCAGCCAGGCGATTTCTTCCGCCCAGATGTCCGGGTTTACCGTTTCCAGAATCAGCGGAATATTGTCGAAGCGCGGATCGCGCATGATGTAGCTGAACACCGTTTTGCCGATGTTGCCTTCCCCCAGGCTGTGGTGGCGGTCGACGCGGCTGTTGAACTCGCTCTTGGCGTCGTTCAGGTGCATGCCGCGCAGGTAGTTGAAGCCGACGATGTCGCCCAACTGCTTGAAGGTGTGCTCGCAGTCTTCTTCGGTACGCAGATCGTACCCGGCGGCGAAGGCGTGGCAGGTGTCGATGCAAACGCCGACGCGGCTCTTATCTTCCACGCCGTCGATGATCGCCGCCAGGTGTTCGAATTTGAAGCCCAGGTTGCTGCCCTGGCCGGCGGTGTTTTCGATCACGGCCGTCACGCCGGCGGTTTTATCCAGCGCGATGTTGATCGATTCGGCGATGCGCGCCAGGCACTTGTCTTCATCGATTTGCAGCAGGTGGCTGCCGGGATGGAAGTTCAGCAGCGTCAGCCCCAGCTGTTCGCAGCGCTGCAGCTCGTCGATAAACGCCTCGCGCGATTTTTCCAACGCCTCGGCTACCGGGTGGCCCAGGTTGATCAGGTAGCTGTCGTGCGGCAGGATCTGCCCCGGCCCGAAGCCGTACTGGGCGCACGCGCTCTTGAACTTATCGATCACGTCGGCGGCCAGCGGTGCGGCCTTCCATTGACGCTGATTTTTGGTGAACAGGGCGAACGCGGTCGCCTCCAATTCGTGCGCGCGGATAACCGCCTGATCCACGCCGCCTGACGCGCTGACATGTGCACCGACAAACTTCATCTTCATTCTCCTGTGTTATCGGTGACATTATGGCATTGATGGCAGGCGGATTGAATGGCGAAAAGCGGCGGCCCGCCGAAGCGGGCCGCCGAGGGGGATTACAGCAGGTGTTGCACCAGTTGGTTTATCGCGCCGCCGCCGACCAGCAGCCAGACGAACAGCAGCGTCGCCAGCAGAATCGGTTTCATCCCGGCCTGGCGAACGGCGCTGATGTGGGTGGTCAACCCCAGCGCCGCCATCGCCATCGCCAGCATCCAGGTGTCGGCGGTGATCAGATGGCGCACCAGCGTGGCCGGCAGCAGGTTGAAGGAGTTCAGCCCGGCGACGGCGATAAACAGCACGGCGAACCACGGAATGGTGATGGCGGATTTTTCCGCCTTGCCTGCGCTGCCGCGGCTGATGTAGCCCGACAGCAGCAGCAGGAACGGCGCCAGCATCATCACGCGGATCATCTTGGCGATCACCGCCGCATTTTCGGCGTCCGGCCCGATGGCGTGTCCGGCGGCGACCACCTGAGCCACTTCGTGGATGGTGGAGCCGGCGTAAATGCCGAAGGTTTCCTGGCTGAACGGCAGCCACTGGAAGTGTTCATTCAACTGATACAGCCAGGGGTAAACGAAAATAGCCAGGGTGCCGAATACCACCACGGTCGAGACCGCTACCGCCACTTTGCTGGAATCGGCCTTGAGCACCGGCTCGGTGGCCATCACCGCCGCCGCGCCGCAAATGCTGCTGCCGGCGCCGATCAGTATCGCGGTCTGGCTGTCGATGCCGAACACTTTCTTGCCGAGCCAGCAGGCCAGCAGGAAAGTGGTGATCAGGGTCAGTGCGTCGATGATGATGCCGCTGGCGCCGACGTCGGCGATCTGCTGAAAGGTCAGCCGGAAGCCGTAAAGGATAATCCCCAGACGCAGCAGCCGCTGTTTGGCCAGCTGTACGCCGCTGTGACAAACGGTTTGCCAGTGGGGGTACAGCGTGTTGCCCACCAGAATGCCGAGCAGGATCGCCAGCGTCAGCGCCCCCAGCCCCAGCTCCGCCACCCAGGGAATATCGCCGGCCCAGACGGCCAACGCGGTGAGCGCGCCGGTCAGCGCCAGCCCCGGCACTAGCCGTGGCTGGCCAAACAGCGGAAAGCGTCGCTCGGGATAGGTGTGAGTGGTATCAGTCGCCATAAAAGTCAGTCCTTCAGTCTGTTTCTTGCTGCTAAGAGTACGTTTGGGCTGAATAAAAGAGAAATTGATTATATATTTATAACCTATCTGAATAAGTGGTATGGGATCAGGCATTGGCATAACGCCGCATTGCGGCTAGGGTGTGGAGGAGCGGCGAGCCGCCGTCAACTTTCCAACTAACAGGAGCAGGCGATGGATACCGACGATCAACGCAGAGAGCAGGTAGATCAGGAAGTGGGGCGCGCGGTGCGGCGGTTGATTGAAGAAAACAAGGCGATCGACCGCGATCACCTGGTGGCGATGCTGCAATTGATACTGCGGGACGAAGCCGGCACGCCGCGCGAGCCGGTGCTGGCCGCGGCGGCGCAGCTGGTCGCGTTAGGCAAATAGCGCGCCGATCTGGCCGCAAACAGGGTAGCCTGGCCGGGCTGCCCACATCACCATGTTGGGTTCTCTGGCAGAACCTTCTTTCAATACCGGGACGGCTATGCATATCACGTTGCGTCAACTGGAAGTTTTCACCGAAGTGCTGAAAAGCGGTTCGACCACTCAGGCCTCGGTGGTGCTGGCGCTGTCGCAGTCGGCGGTCAGCGCGGCGCTGGCGGATCTGGAGGGGCAGCTGGGCGTGCAGCTGTTCGATCGCGTCGGCAAACGGCTGGTGATCAACGAGCACGGCCGGTTGCTGTATCCCAAGGCGCTGGCGCTGTTGGAACAGGCGGGGGAGATAGAGCAGCTGTTCCGCCATGACGGCGGGGCGCTGCGCATCGCCGCCAGCAGCACCATCGGCAACTACATGCTGCCGGAGATGATCGCCCGTTACCGTCGGGATTTTCCGGCCACGCCGCTGGAGCTGAACGTTGGCAACAGCCAGGACGTGATCGTAGCGGTGGCGGATTTTCGCGTCGATTTGGGGCTGATCGAAGGGCCTTGCCATATGCCGGAGCTGGTGACGCAGCCGTGGCTGGAGGACGAGCTGGTGGTGTTTGCCGCGCCGGACAATCCCTTGACCCACCAACCGCCGACGCTGGAGGCGCTGGCCAATGCGCCTTGGATCCTGCGCGAGCGTGGTTCGGGCACCCGCGAGGTGCTGGATCATCTGCTGTTGGCGCACCTGCCGCACTTCCAGCTGGTGATGGAACTCGGCAACTCGGAGGCGATCAAGCACGCGGTGCGGCACGGTATCGGCATCAGCTGCCTGTCGCGGCGCGTGGTGGCAGAACAGCTGGCCAGCGGCGCACTGGTAGAACTGCCGGTGCCGCTGCCGCCGCTGCGGCGCACCCTGTACCTGATCCGCCATCGGCAAAAGCACATTTCCAACGCCTTGCAGCGTTTTCTCAGCTATTGCGCGCTGTAATCGACAGCGCGTCACGTCCTCTGCTGCTGCGCAGGCCGAAGAAAGCATAAAAACCTGCGCGCGCTCACATTAATGAGAGTAAGTAAGGCCATAAGGGCCGCGGCTAATAATTGCCTCTGAATTATGAAGCTATCTTATATCAGTGCAATGTTGCTAGTTCACCGGCGGGTATTTGTTACAATCCGCCCTCATTTTTTCAAAGAGCAGATAGGGTACGAATGGCTCAGCAGGATATAAAAACATCGGGGCAGCAAGCACCCGGATTGCGCCGCGAGCTGAAAGCCCGGCATTTGACCATGATCGCCATCGGCGGCTCCATCGGCACCGGCCTGTTTGTGGCCTCGGGGGCCACGGTTTCTCAGGCAGGCCCCGGCGGGGCGCTGCTGTCTTACGCTCTGATCGGTTTGATGGTGTACTTCCTGATGACCAGCCTGGGCGAACTGGCGGCCTTTATGCCGGTCTCAGGTTCATTCTCCACTTACGGCGCCAAATACGTGGAAGAAGGCTTCGGCTTCGCGCTGGGCTGGAACTACTGGTACAACTGGGCGGTGACCATCGCCGTTGACCTGGTGGCCTCGCAGTTGGTAATGAACTACTGGTTCCCGGACACCCCAGGTTGGATCTGGAGCGCCTTGTTCCTCGGTCTGATGTTCCTGCTGAACTACATTTCGGTGAAAGGGTTCGGCGAGGCGGAATACTGGTTCGCGTTAATCAAGGTCAGCACGGTGATTATCTTCATCGCTGTCGGTGTGCTGATGATCGTCGGCATTCTGAAGGGCGGCGAGCATGCTGGCTGGCAGAACTGGACGGTAGGAGACGCGCCGTTTGCCGGCGGGTTCTCGGCGATGATCGGCGTGGCCATGATCGTCGGCTTCTCGTTCCAGGGCACCGAGCTCATCGGTATCGCGGCCGGCGAATCGGAGAATCCGGGTAAAAACATCCCACGCGCAGTGCGTCAGGTGTTCTGGCGTATCCTGCTGTTCTATATCTTCGCCATTCTGATCATCAGCCTGATCATTCCGTACACCGATCCGAGCCTGCTGCGCAACGACGTGAAAGACATCAGCGTCAGCCCGTTCACCCTGGTGTTCCAGCATGCCGGCCTGTTGTCGGCGGCGGCGGTGATGAACGCGGTGATCCTGACGGCGGTGCTGTCGGCCGGTAACTCGGGCATGTACGCATCGACCCGTATGCTGTACACCCTGGCATCGGAAGGCAAGGCGCCGCGCATTTTCGCCAAGCTGTCGAAAGGCGGCGTGCCGCGTAACGCGCTGTATGCGACCTGCGTGGTGGCTGGCCTGTGCTTCCTGACGTCAATGTTCGGCAACCAGTCGGTTTACCTGTGGCTGCTCAATACCTCGGGCATGACCGGTTTCATCGCCTGGTTGGGCATCGCCATCAGCCACTACCGTTTCCGTCGCGGTTACATGCTGCAGGGGCGCGATCTGAACGATTTGCCGTACCGTTCCGGGTTCTTCCCACTGGGGCCGATCTTCGCCTTCGTGCTGTGCCTGATCATTACCCTGGGGCAGAACTACCAGGCCTTCCTGCAAGATAAGATCGACTGGTACGGCGTGACCGCGACCTACATCGGCATTCCGCTGTTCCTGCTGATCTGGTTCGGTTACAAGCTGTCGCAAGGCACCCGTGTCGTGAAGTACAGCGAAATGGAATTCCCGAAGATGGACGTGAAGTAATTTTCGGTGAGTGATACGCGGCGGGGGTTCCCGCCGCGTTTGGCTTTACTTTTTCCCGCCTTTGGCTTCCGCCAGCGCCTGCTGCGCCGAACTCATCAAATCTTCCACCGTCGCATAATGCTGCGTCAGCGCCACAATGCCAGCGTTGAGTTGCATGTTCACCTCGCCGAACGCGCCAAAATCGTAAGGTGCCTCCAGCGGCGGCACGATGCGCGCCAGGAATTCGCTTTCCGCGCCGTAGGGCAGATCGTGCACCAGAATCAAAAACAGGCCGCCGGTATAGCGGCAGACGTAGTCGCTCGGGCGGATCAGCGTCTTGAGACGCTCGCCGACGGTGCGCAGTACGTCGTCGCCGATCTGGACGCCGTGGCTTTGGTAGAGCGCCGCCAGCGGACCGAACTCAAGAATGAACAGGTGGGAGATCGTCTGTGCCGCTGCGGGGCGGCAGATGCTACGCATCACCACCTCGCCGCCCGCGCGGTTGAGGAAGCCGGTCAGGCGATCGCGGTGCGACGCCTGCTGCTTCTCCCAGGCCAGCGTGACGTGCTGCACCAGTTGGCGGTGGTAGCGTGCGATCATGCCATGGGCCAGCACCAGCCACAGCGGCGCGAGGTCCGCCAGGACAAACAGATTTTGCACGCGCGACAGCGGTGCCGCCAGCAGGTAAGGCAGCGTCAGCGCGATCACCTCAAGCAGCGCGAAGCGTGGCGCGGCGGCGTGGCGCTGCATCAGCCAGCAGGCCAGAGCGGTGATGGTGAGGCCGGCGAAAAGTATTAAAACGAAGCGGCCCGACAGCATCGCCAGCGCGGCGCTGGCGCCGACCAGCAGCGTCCACAGCAACACCGTCACCAGCATGGCGTCCGGCCAGGCGGGTTGACGCCGGCGCGCCAGCCAGGCTCGCCCGGCGGTCAACAGCAGCAACAGCAGCAGCAGGCCGATACCGACCAGCGGTCGGTTCAGCCAGGCGTACCCCACCAACAGCGCGACCGGCCCTGCGGCATTCAGCCAGGGAGTGAGAGGAGAGGGCGTCAGCGTGAGACGCAGCTGGCGTTGAAACGGCTCGTCATCGGCCTGCAGCGGGCTGTATAACAGCCAGTTCAGCAGCGCCGGGCGTTTGGGCGTTGTCGCCGGAGATGGACTTCTCATTACAGCCTCGTCAATAAGGCCGCTCTTGCGGCGGCCTGAAGGTTTTTTGCACGCGCGGTGCTGTGGCTTTGGATTCTATGTGGTTTTGCCGTTATTTGTCAGAGTCTGGTCGGATCAGGGATCACTTTCAGAATAATGAACCTACTGGCCGCTGGCGGGGGTAAGCGTGGTGGTTTGAAAAATGGCGTGTAAAAACAAATTGTTACATTTCGATAACGCTGTTTTCACCGATTGATATGATTGATAAGTATTATCGTTTGCTTTATTGTGGACGGCTGCGCGCAGGCTGCTGCCGCACACTTTCCGGTTCACGGCGGACGCCTTCGCGCCGCTGTCATGATGGTTGTAACAGGTATCTTAACGAATGAGCGTATCCACCGATCCCATGACTGACGCCAAGGGGCAACCCAACGCCGGCGTGATGGGGCGTTATCAGCATATTCTTCGCCATCGCCTGATGATGATGGGCGTGTTGGCACTGGCGATCCTGGGCTCGCTGCTGCTGGATTTCACCATGGGGCCGTCCGGCCTGTCGCTGTCGTCTTTATGGCACACGCTGCTTGACCCCGCCGCGGCCGATGCCGGCACGCGGGTGATCGTCTGGGACATCCGATTGCCTTACGCGCTGATGGCGGTGGTGGTGGGCTTTGCGCTCGGCCTGGCCGGGGCGGAGATGCAGACCATCCTGAATAACCCGCTGGCCAGCCCCTTTACCCTCGGGGTGTCTTCCGCCGCGGCCTTTGGCGCCGCGCTGGCGATCGTGCTTGGCATCGGCATTCCGGGTATTCCCGATCAGTGGTTCATCTCCGCCAACGCCTTTATCTTCGCGCTGTTCGCCGCGCTGATGCTCGACGGCATTACGCGCTGGACGCGGGTCGCCACCTCCGGCGTGGTGCTGTTTGGCATCGCGCTGGTGTTTACCTTCAACGCGCTGGTCTCGATGATGCAGTTCATCGCCAGCGAGGACACGCTGCAGGGGCTGGTGTTCTGGACCATGGGCAGCCTGGCGCGCGCCTCGTGGGACAAGCTGGGCATTCTGTTCGGGGTGTTCGCCGTGCTGCTGCCGCTGTCGATGATGAGCTCGTGGAAACTGACCGCGCTGCGTCTGGGTGAAGACCGGGCGGTGAGCTTCGGCATTGACGTGCGCCGCCTGCGGCTGACCACGTTGCTGCGCATTAGCATGCTCTCGGCGCTGGCGGTGGCGTTCGTCGGGCCGATCGGCTTTATTGGCCTGGTGGCGCCGCACATCGCCCGCATGATCTTCGGCGAAGATCACCGTTTCTACCTGCCGGCCAGTGCGCTGATTGGCGCGCTGGTGCTGTCAATGGCCTCGGTGGCGTCGAAAAACCTGGTGCCCGGCGTGATCATTCCGGTGGGCATCGTGACGTCGCTGGTCGGGGTGCCGTTCTTCCTGAGCATTATTCTGCGCCACCGGGGGAACGTATGAGCCAGGGTTTACGGATAGAAAACTTCTCGGCGGGTTACCCGAAACGCCAGGTGATCGACAATCTCTCGGTGCCGATGCTGCCGCGCGGGCAAATCACCGTGCTGCTGGGGCCGAATGGCAGCGGCAAATCGACGCTGCTGCGCTCGCTGGCCGGGCTGAACCCGGCGCAGGGCAAGCTGTGGCTGGACGACGGCGATCTGATGCAGATGCCGTTCGCCCGTCGGGCGGAGAAAGTGGTGTACCTGCCGCAGTCGCTGCCCGCCGGGGTGCATCTGCACGTGCTGGAGTCGATCATCGTGGCGCAGCGCGCCTCGGGCGGCCGCAGCAACGCCGGCAGCGAAGCGGAGGTGATGGCTTTGCTGGAACAGCTGGGCATCGCCCACCTGGCGCTGAGCTATCTCGATCAGCTGTCCGGCGGCCAGAAACAGCTGGTGGGATTGGCGCAGTCGCTGATCCGTCAGCCGTCTCTGCTGCTGCTGGATGAGCCGCTGAGCGCGCTCGATCTCAACTACCAGTTCCACGTGATGGATTTGGTGCGCCGCGAAACCCGCAAGCGCAATATCGTGACGGTGGTGGTGGTGCATGACATCAACATCGCGCTGCGTCACGGCGACCACGTGCTGATGCTGCAGGATGGCGATCTGATCGCCGATGGCGCGCCGGATCAGGTGATTACGCCGCAGAGCCTGGCGCGGGTCTACGGCGTGCGCGGGCGCATCGAGCGTTGTTCGCAGGGCACGCCGCAGGTGCTGATAGACGGTCTGGTGAACCAGCCGACGATTTAATCCAAGAAAAAGCCCGGCATCGCCGGGCTTTCTTTATCGCGCAGCGTGGTTCAGGGCCTCGCTCACGCGTTCGACGACGTGCTGGGCGGTGACGATGCCGCCGGACAGATACACCTCGGCTGCCGGCAGGTAGACCACCTGGCCTTTTTTCACCGCCGTGGTTTTCTTCAGCGCGGTGCCGGTGAGGATTTTCTGCGGTGCCACCGCGTTCGGCCGCCCGGTCGCGGCGTCTCTGTCGATGACGAACAGCCAGTCCGGATTCAGTTTGGCGACCTGCTCAGGCGTCAGCTTGTTGCCGCGCACGTCTTTTTCGTCGGACTGCAGCGCGGACGAGAAGCCGAGGGCGTCATAGACGAAGCTGAAACGGCTCTTGGGCGCGTAAGCGCTGATCTTGCCGCCGGAGAACAGCACCACCAGCCCACGCCCGGCCTGGGTGGCCTGTGGTTTGACTGCGGCGATCTGCGCATCCAGCTTATCGATCGCCGCCTGCGCCTGTTGCTGCTTATCGAACAGCTCGCCCAGCTGCAGGGTGCGCTGTTTCAGGCTGCCCAACTGATCCTGCTGATCGACGGACATGTTCAGCGTCGGCGCCAGCGCGTTCAGCTCGTCATAAGCTTTGGACGCCCGGCCGGCGATCAGGATCAGGTCCGGCTTGGCGGCGCGCAGCACGGCCATATCCGGTTCGAACAGGGTGCCGGCATTGAGGTATTTGTCATCCTGATAGCGCTTCAGGCTATCCGGCAAGTTCTTGCGGTTGCCGGGCAGCGCCAGCGGTTCGACGCCCAGCAGCTGCAGCGTTTCCAGAGACGCGTAATCCAGCACCACGATGCGCTGCGGGTGCTTCTTCACCTCGGTGCTGCCGTTCAGGTGCTGGACGTTGACGGTGGCCGGAGTAGCGGCTATCGGAGTATCGGTTTTGCTGTGGCAACCCGCCAGCGCCATTGCGGCCAGCAGGGCGATCATCAGGGGGGAGCGGCGTAATCTCATGGAGCTTCCTCACGGTGATGGAATGAAAAGGGCGCGCAGCGCGCGCCCAGGGGCATCAGAAGTTGTAGGTCATGCCGACGGTGTAACGGCGGCCGTCCAGCGTGGTGCGGTAGTGATCGTAATCCACGGTTTTGTCGAGGATGTTGTAAACCCCGCCGGTCAACTGCAGGTTTTTCGCCGCCTGATAGCTCAGGCCTGCATCGACGAAGGTGTAGGACGGCGTGCTGGTCTCCATCGACGTGCGGCTCAGGTAGTCTGAGGTACGGCTGCGGAAGTTAACGCGCGACCACAGGCTGAGGTCCTGCGTGGCCTGCCAGTCCAGCACGGTATTCAGCATATGCTTCGGCATCTGGTTGAGCGCCTTGCCCTGGAACTCACCGCTCTTCTGCTCGGAAGCGGTGTAGGTGTAGTTGGTGTTCCACTTCCAGTCTTTGTTGATCTGCCAGCCGAAGGTGGCCTCTACGCCGCGCATATTGGCTTTGTCGACGTTGACGCGATCGCTGATAAAGTCATAGACCTCGTTGCCGATCTTGCAGTCCGGCGTGTCTTCGCAGCGGCGGACTTCGGTGATCTTGTTCTTGAAATCGGTGTTGAAGACGGTCACGCCGGCGTTGACGCCTTTCAGGCTATCCCACATCAGGCCGATCTCTTCGCTCAGGCTCTTCTCCGGCTGCAGATCCGGGTTGCCGACGATGATGCCGTTACGCACGCCGCCACCGGTGACCTGGCCCCAGCTGGCGGAGGATTGGCGCAGATCCGGCGAACGGTAGCCGGCGGAGACGCCGCCTTTCATCGTCCACTGCTCGGTCAGGTGCCAGACGCCGTACATGCGCGGCGACCAGTGGCTGCCGAAGTTCTGATCGCGGTCCATACGGATGCCGCTGGTCAGGCTGAAGTCGTTGGTCAGCGCCCATTCGTCTTCGGCGAACAGCGCCCAGCTCCAGCGCGTCAGCTGGTTGACGTCTTTCGCCGAGCTCAGCTGGTTGCCGCTGTCGCCCAGTTTCTCATAGCGGTATTGGCCGCCGAGGTTCAGCATGTGGGAACCCAGCTCGAACTGGTTCTGGGTGTTGAAGATGGTGTTGTACATCTTCATCTTACGTCCCGGGTTGTTGGTCTCTTCCCGCTGAACGTAGCTGGTTGAGTTACCGAAGTCGTAATAACCGTTGTGGGTCAGCGAGTAGTTGGTGCGGGTGTAGAGATCTTCGCTGCGAGAGGTAGGTTTGCACTTGCCTTTGCTGCAGCGCTCCGCCACCACCGATTTGCCAGGCGTGCTGTTACGATCCTGCAGCGAGCGGCCGATTTCGAAGTCGAATTCGTTCTTCTCGTCCGGCGTCAGGGTGAACACCGCGGCGCCGCTGCGCATGCGCTGTTCGTTATAACCGTTGGTGATTTTATCTTCGGCGCGGCGCGACAGCAGGCCGTTGACCCGCACGCCGAGCAGGCCTTCAATCAGCGGGCCGGAGGCGTAGGCGTTGGTCTGGAACAGATCGCCGGAATCGCGGTTTTCCTGAAGGGTGGCGTCGCCGTGCAGCGAGCCTTTCCACTCGGTGCGGGAAGTCTTGCGGGTGATGACGTTGATCACGCCGCCCATGGCGTCGGAACCGTACAGCGAAGACATCGGGCCGCGCACCACTTCGATGCGCTCGATGGCTTCCATCGGCGGCAGCCAGCCCTGTTCGATGCCGGCGTTGTCGCTGTTCGGACGGGTTCCGCGGGTGTCAACGCGCTTGCCGTCCACCAGGATCAGCGTGTACTTGGAGGACATGCCGCGGATGCTGATGTCGCTGCTGCTGGCGCCGCCGGTGACCACCACGCCAGGCACGTCTTTCAGCGCGTCGGTCACGTCGCGATAGGCCTTGTCTTCGATCTGCTGACGCGGGATCACCGAGATGGACGCGGCGGAGTCCTGAATTTTTTGCTGGAAGCCGGAGGCGGTGACGACCATGGTGTCCTGGGTGTCGTCCTGCGGCGCGGCCAGTGCGGCGGTGGCGCTGAGTGAGGCAATCACCAGAGCGGCGAGCTTGCTGTAACGTGGCGTTTCCATGAGGTGAACCTTTCCTGGATTGAAGTGAAAGTAATTAACCAATTGAATTTCTAATGAAATTATTCATCGTTCGCTGAGAAATACTTCGCTTCATCAGCGTTGCGTGAGGGTATTGTAAGGATTTTTTACTGAATGTAAACGCTAATGATAATTCATATCATTTGTATGCTTGTTCTACTGACGGGAAAGGGTAACCGGATGAATTAAAGGGAAAAGCGGCGCAGCGGGCGTGCGCCGGGGAGGATCAGCGTTTCTGGATGTAGGTGATGGCCAGCGCCAGCGCCAGCACCAGGCCTTTGATAATATCCATGGCGTAGTAGGGCACCGACAGCATCACCAGGCCGTTTTGCAGCACGCCGAGGATCACTGCGCCGATCAGGGTGCCGAGCGCATTGGGTTTGCCGGAGCCCGCCAGCGAGAAACCGATATAGGCCGCCGCCACCGCGTCCATCAGATAGCCGCCGCCGGCATTGACCTGCGAAGAACCGATACGTGACGCCAGCAAGATGCCGCCAAGCGCCGCCAGCCAGGAAGAAATGACGTAAGCGGCAACCCTGTAACGTACGGTGCGGATACCCGACAGACGCGCAGCCTCGGGGTTGCCGCCGATGGCGTACATCCGGCGGCCGTGCTTGGTCAACGAGAGGAACAGCTGTACCGCCACGGTGACCGCCAACATGATCAGCACGATCACTGGCACCTGGCCGAGGGCGGAAAACACCTCTGGGATCAGGCCTTCCGCCATGTCGCCATTCGGCAGCACCATGTTTTGGGTGATGGAGCCGCCGTAGCTGTAGGTCATCGCCACGCCCTGGATCACGAACAGGCTGGCCAGCGTCGCCAGCATGTCGGGGATTTTGAGCACCACGATCAGCAGGGCGTTGAACAGGCCGACCAGCGTGCACAGCAGCAGCGTCACCACGATGGCGCCGGTGGTGCCGAACCCGTGCCAGACGAACAGTGAAATCACCAGCGCGTTGGCCAGCGAGGCGGTCGAGCCGACCGACAGATCGAAACCGCCGACCGACAGCGAGATAGAGACGCCGATGGCGATCACCGTCACGATGGCGATCGAACGCAGGATATTGATGATGTTATTGGCATCGAGAAAGTTGTCCGACGCCAGGCCAAACAGGGCGATCAGCGCCGCGACGGTCAGCAGCATGCCCCACTTGTAGAGGAAATCAAACAGCTGTTGGCGCCAGGGCAGCGCAGGCCGCAAGGCAAATTCTTTACTCACGCAGGGGTTCCTCCGGTGGAATAGAGCAATAAGGTTTCTTCGTCGATGTCGGCGGCGTTCAACTCCGCCACGATGCGGCCGTCCCACAGCACGCAGATGCGATCGCACAGGCCAATCAGCTCGGCGAACTCGCCGGAGGCGTAAATCACGCCTCTACCGGCGCGGGCCAGGCCGTCGATCAGGCTGAACAGCTCCTGCTTGGCCTTGATGTCCACGCCCTTGGTCGGCTCATCGAAGATCAGCACCTCGGCGTTGCCGCGCAGCCACTTGCCGATCGCCACTTTTTGCTGATTGCCGCCGGACAGGCGCGCCAGCCGCTGTTGCGGGCCGGAGGCGCGAATGTTCAGAAGCTGCATGATCTCGCTCGCCCAGCGCAGCTCTTGCCGCCGGCTGAACAGGCTCCAGCGCGAGAAGCTGTCGTCGGCGCTGACGCTCAGGTTCATCGGGATCGCCTCATCGATGAAAATGCCCTCTTTGCGGCGCTCTTCCGGCACCAGCGCCAATCCTTGTTCGACCGACAGGTGCGGCGCGCGTGGCGCCCAGGGCTGCCCGCGCAGTTCGCCGCGCTCGAGCTGCACGGTGCTGGCGCCGAACAATGCCTTGCACAGTTCGGTTTTGCCCGCTCCGGCCAGCCCGGCGATGCCGAGGATCTCTCCTTCATGCAGCCGCAGCGAAACGTCGCGCAGCTTATGGCGATCGCGCAAGCCCTCCACCTGCAGCAGCTTACGCCCAGCGTGCGGCGGGCGCGGCGGCGGGAAAATGTCGTCCAGCCGATGGCCGAGCATTTTCTCGACGATCTGTTCGCCGCTCAGCCCGCGCATGGCGTCTTCGCTGACGCGCCGCCCGTCGCGCAGCACCGTCAGCCGATCGCAAATGTCGCTCAGTTCGTGGATGCGGTGAGAAATGAACACGATGCCGATGCCTTCGGATTGCAGGCGGCGCACCACGTTGAACAGGCGCTCGCTCTCGGCGCGATCGAGCGGCGCGGTCGGTTCATCGAGCACCAAAAAACGGCAGCGGTGCGACAGCGCGCGCGCCAGCAGCACCTGCTGTTTTTCCGCCAGCGAGCAGTCCGCCAGGCGTCTGCGCGGGTTGAGCGGCAGCGCCCATTGCTGCAGCAGCTGCGCGGCGCGGCGGTGCAGCTCCGCCCAGTTCAGCCAGTGGCCCGGCTCGTTCAGCCAGTCCAGCATGATGTTCTCCGCCACCGACAGCGTGGGGATCAGCGCGACGTCGACCTCTTGCTGTACCACGTGGATGCCGTGGCGGCGCGCCTGCAGCGGGGAATGAATTTCCACTGCCCGGCCGTCGATCAGGATCTCGCCGCGGTAGTGATCGTGGGCGCCGGAGAGGATCGCCATCAGCGTCGACTTGCCCGCGCCGTTGGCGCCGACCAGCGCATGGATTGAACCGCCCTGCAGCGTGAAGTCCACGTCCTGCAGCGCGTTGAAGCCGGCGAAGGCGATCGAGATATTGCGCATCTCGAGGCGTGAAGGCGTTGCGGTTGACATAGGGTAGTAAGGCCGTTTAGATGTTTAGATGGCTGTTTTGCTCTGTTGTAACACAGATTGCGCCGTTGGCAACCAACAAAATGGCATAACGGCGATGAAAAACGTGGAGAGGCAGGGGCGCAACCCGCGTCAGGCTGCGCCGGTGCGAGAAGCGGTCAGAAGGTGGTGGGGGTGTGTGCGCTGACGATGCGGCAAATGCGCGCCGAGGTATTGCTGAAGCTGTGCGGAATGCCGGTGTTGATGGCGTAACTCTGACCGGCGGTCAGGCAATAGCTCTGGCCGTTGATGGTTAGCACAATCTCGCCCTCCAGCAGGGTGCCTATCTCTTCGCCCTGGTGCTTGATCTTTTCACCGGTGGTGGTGCCGGGCTGGTAGGTTTCCAGCATCATCGCCAGGTTGCGCGTCGGGCTGCCGTTGTGCACCAGCTTCATCGACACCCCCTGGCTGCCGATCTCAATCAGATCTTCGGCGTCGATCACCACGCGCGGTTCGTCGGCGGCTTCCGGTTCGGCAAAGAATTCAGACAGCGACAGGCCATACACCTTCAGCAGCTTTTGCAGCGTGCTGATGGCC
The DNA here is from genome assembly GCF_009905295.1 of Serratia sp. NGAS9. Lineage (NCBI taxonomy): Bacteria > Pseudomonadati > Pseudomonadota > Gammaproteobacteria > Enterobacterales > Yersiniaceae > Serratia > Serratia sp. NGAS9. The sequence continues at coordinate 3,474,600 of NZ_CP047605.1, read as the reverse complement.
GGGCTGACCTTGTCCTGTTCGATGGTGCTGATCGCACTGTGGGTTAACCCGGACAGTTCGGCGACCCGGCGCTGTGACAAACCCAATTGCTGACGGATCTGCGACAGGCGTTTGCCCGGTGCCAAGCTGACTTCGCTCATAGCGGTACTTCCTTCTGGTAAGGGCGACAGGCAGAAATGAAGATCGCTATCGGGTGCCTGTCTGGTCGATAACGATACTGCATGATATCGGTAGTTAGGGTGGGTTTGGAAAATATATTGCCCATGTTCACTCTTGGTGCGTTGGACAAAATAGTTGACGTGAAAATGGCAGTAAGGCCTTTTCGGTCAATATTTTATCAATTTAGCAGCCGCTGGCGAATAATCAAACAGGATTGTAACATTTGCAAACCCATTCTGTTAATACTATGTTTCATATTGTGGATGTTATTTTGAGCGCCCGGCAGCGGCGCGGCCTGACGAGAAATCCAATCATGTGTTGAATCGAACGGTGGACGGGCGCCAACGCGCCTTCAGAGCATAATGGCGGGTGACGTATGCAAACCAATAGCGCAGCAGTTGAACATTTTGCACAGCATCATGAAGAGAGGCGAAGTAGCGCGTTCCAAAATGAGGTTGCTCATTATTTGGAACGCCATCCCGCCACGCAGTATGTCGATATCCTTCTCACCGATCTTAATGGTTCCTTCCGCGGCAAACGCATACCCGTCTCTGGGTTAAAAAAACTGGAAAAAGGCAGCTACTTCCCCGCGTCGGTGTTCGCCATGGACATCCTTGGCAACGTGGTGGAGGAGACCGGCCTTGGGCAGGAGCTCGGCGAACCGGACCGCATTTGCCTGCCGGTGCCCGGTTCGCTGACGCCGTCAGCCGCCGATCCGGAGCACATCGGCCAGGTGCTGCTCACCATGCTGGATGAAGATGGCACTCCCTTTGACGTTGAACCCCGCAATGTGCTGAACCGCGTGTGGCAGGCGCTGCGCCAGCGCGGTTTGTTTCCGGTGGCAGCGGTAGAGCTGGAGTTTTATCTCATCGATAGGCTGCGCGACGCGGAAGGCGATCTGCAGCCGCCGTGTGCGCCCGGCACTCAGGAACGCAACACCCAAAGCCAGGTGTATTCCGTCGATAACCTGAACCATTTCGCCGAGGTGCTGAACGATATCGACGCGCTGGCGAAGCTGCAGGGGCTGCCGGCGGACGGCGCGGTGGCGGAGGCGTCGCCGGGGCAGTTCGAGGTCAACCTGCGTCATACCGACGACATCCTGCTGGCCTGCGACCACGCGCTGGCGCTGAAGCGGCTGGTGCGGCTGGTCGCCGAGAACCACGACATGCACGCCACCTTTATGGCCAAACCCTATGAGGATTACGCCGGCAGCGGCATGCACGTGCATGTCAGCATGCAGGATAGTGCGGGCAACAACCTGTTTGCCGACGCCGAAGGCGAGGATTCGCCGCTCTTGAAACAGGCATTGGCCGGGATGATCACCCTGATGCCGGCGTCGATGGCGCTGCTGGCGCCGAACGTCAACGCCTACCGGCGCTTCCAGCCGGGGATGTATGTGCCGATCCAGGCCGCCTGGGGCCACAACAACCGCACCGTGGCGCTGCGCATTCCCTGCGGCGAACCGGAGAACCACCGGGTGGAGTACCGCGTGGCCGGCGCCGATGCCAATCCTTATCTGGTGATGGCGGCGATCCTGGCCGGCATGCTGTACGGGCTGGACAACCTACTGCCGTTGCCTGAGCCGGTGACCGGCAACGGGCTGGAGCAGGAAGGGCTGCCGCTGCCGATCCGCCAGAGCGACGCGCTGTACGAGTTTGAACATCAGCACGCGCTGACGCACTATCTGGGCGAGCGTTTCACCCAGGTGTATCACGCCTGCAAGACCGACGAACTGCTGCAGTTTGAACGGCGGGTGACGGAAACCGAGATCGACTGGATGTTGAAAAATGCCTGAATGGGCGTATAAAGTAAGAGGTATGTGCGGGTGACTGGCCTGCCGGCAGCGGATTAATTCGCCTGCCGGGCTGGTTTTCCGTGCGATCGACAAAAAGAATTTGTATTTGAGGGTTTCCGGATCTTGTCATTCGGAGGCATTCTGGTGCAAAATATCTCAAATGCAGATAGCCGACGTTTTGAAAGCGTCGGTTATTTTTTTTGCATTATGTTTTACCAACGTAGCGTTTCATACACCAAGCGAGGCCGGACACCGATCCGGATAGATAAATAGTTTCGTGCACGATCAAACAAAACTTTATGGTCGTGACTCATGAGGATTAGAAAGATGGGGCAATTTTTCACTTTAGCGCCGGTGCCCGCCGGTTTCCGCTGTGGCCGCAGCGACTATGGAGCAGCCGAGGTTTCCTCGACCCGTTATCCAGCTTACAACCCCCTTCTTTTAGAATTAAGTCGCTCGTTGCGAAGTTTCCCCGCAACCTTAAGTCTTGGCGTGTCCGCCATCCGCAAGGCTCAAGGTAAGGGGGGGCTGAACAATGTCCGATAACACCATCAACGCCGCTCCGGCTCAGCGCACTCAGCTGCGTAAAACCCTGACATTAGTTCCGGTAGTGATGATGGGCTTGGCTTACCTGCAGCCAATGACCATTTTCGATACCTTCGGCATCGTATCCGGCTTGACCGATGGTCACGTCGCGACCGCGTACGCCTTCGCTCTGCTGGCGATCCTGTTTACCGCCCTGAGCTACGGCAAGCTGGTGAAGAAATTCCCTTCCGCCGGTTCCGCCTACACCTACGCCCAGAAAGCCATCAGCCCGCACGTCGGCTTTATGGTGGGCTGGTCATCGCTGCTGGACTACCTGTTCATGCCGATGATCAACATTTTGCTGGCCAAGATTTACCTGGAAGCGATCTTCCCGGGCGTACCGTCCTGGATCTTCGTGGCGGTGCTGGTCGGCTTGATGACGATTTTCAACCTGCGCGGCATCAAGCTGGTGGCTAACCTGAACTCCATCATCGTGGTGGTGCAGGTGGCGATCATGATCGTGTTCCTCGGCCTGGTGATCAACGGTATTTACCACGGCGAAGGCGCCGGTACGCTGGTCAGCAGCCGCCCGTTCTGGTCCGATAACGCCCACGTGGTGCCGATGATTACCGGCGCGACCATCCTGTGCTTCTCGTTCCTGGGCTTCGACGGCATCAGCTCGCTGTCCGAAGAGACAAAAGACGCGGAAAAAGTGATCCCGAAAGCCATCTTCCTGACGGCGCTGATCGGCGGCATCATCTTTATCGTGGTGTCTTACTTCGTGCAGCTGTACTTCCCGGACATCTCGCGCTTCAAGGATCCGGACGCCTCACAGCCTGAAATCATGCTGTACGTGGCGGGCAAGTTCTTCCAGTCGGTGATCCTGGTGTTCTCCTGCGTGACGGTATTGGCGTCGGGCATGGCGGCGCACGCGGGCGTTTCGCGTCTGATGTACGTGATGGGCCGCGACGGCGTGTTCCCGACTCGCTTCTTCGGCTATGTGCATCCGAAGTGGCGTACCCCGGCGCTGAACGTGCTGCTGGTAGGCGCCATCGCGCTGTCCGCGGTGTCGTTTGACCTGGTGACCGCGACCGCGCTGATCAACTTCGGTGCGCTGGTGGCCTTCACCTTCGTTAACCTGTCGGTGATCTCGCAGTTCTATATTCGCGACAAGATGAACCGCACCGTGAAGGACACGTTTAACTACCTGATCCTGCCGGTGATGGGCGCACTGACCGTCGGCGCGCTGTGGATCAACCTGGAAGCCAGCTCGATGACGCTGGGCCTGGTTTGGGCGGCCATCGGCCTGATCTACCTGGCCTTCGTCACCCGCAGCTTCCGTCTGCCGGTGCCGCAAGCGAGCGAAGACGCCGCCTAAGCGCGAGCCGTCTCCTCAGCCACAAAAAAGGCCGCTTTCGCGGCCTTTTCCTTTTCTGCTTGCTGCGGGGTTTATCCCACCAACTCTTTGCCGTAATCGAACAGCGCTTTCAACAGGGCGGTTTTCTCTTTGTCGCCTTCGTGCAGGTTATACAGCGATTCGAGCTGCAGCAGGTAACTCTGCACGCGCTCTGCGCTCAGCGCTTCCTGGCGGTGTTGCAGCCAGCGACGCTGCTCGGCGTCGTCCAGCGTATTCGGGTAGTTGCGCGCGCGGAAGCGGAACAGCAGCTCTTTCATGCGGCCGTCGCTGAAGGCCAGATCCAGCGCCGGCAGGTTCTGCGGTTTGGTCTGTTGGATAATCCTCATCGCCGCCTTGTCGGCGTCGCTGAAGAAACCGTCGTACAAGCGGGCGTCGACGTCGTCGGCGCCTTTGAACGGCTCGGCTTCGGCGAACAGCGCGACCACTTTCTCGCGCACTTCCGGATGCTGTTTCAGCAGCTGCAGATTTTGCAGACACGCCTGACGATCGATGCCCAGCCGCTCGGCATTCTCCGGCAGCAGGGTTTTGGCCGGCGCCAGCACCGGGCATTTGTTGATGTGCACCAGCTTGATCGGCACCGGTGCCTGATCCGGCGCCAGATCGTCACGGCGGGTATACAGCCGTTCACGCAGCTGCTCGGCGCTCAGCGTCAACAGCGGCGTCATGTCGCCGGCCAGATCGCACATGATCACCGCGTTCTTGTTGTCCGGGTGCCAGGCCAGCGGCGACACCCAGCTGGTATTGCCGCGCGCCGCGCCGAACATGCCGGAGACGTGCACCAGCGGCGTCATGTCGGCGACGTCGATCAGGGCGTTCAGCTTGTGCTTGTTGCGGTGCTGCAGCAGGAAATCGAACAGCCGCGGCTGTGCCTGTTTGACCAGCTTGGCCATGGCGATGGTGGCGTAAACGTCCGACATCGCGTCGTGAGCCTGCGTGTGCTCGACGCCGTTGGCGCGCGTCAGATGTTCCAGGCGGAAGCTGGGGAAACCGTCTTCGTTTTCCGGCCAAACGATGCCGTCCGGGCGCAGAGCGTAGCAGGCGCGCATCACATCCAGCAGATCCCAGCGCGAGTTGCCGTTTTGCCAGCTGTAGGCGTAGGGATCGTAGAAGTTGCGATAGAAGATATTGCGGCTCACTTCGTCATCGAAGCGGATGTTGTTGTAACCGAGAATGCAGGTGCCGGCCACGCTGAAGGCCTGATGGATTTGGCGGGTGAACTCGGCCTCGTTAACCCCTTTGGCACGCGCCACCTGCGGCGTGATGCCGGTGATCATCACCGCCTCGGGTTCCGGCAGGTAGTCATCGGCCGGGGCGCAGTAGATGACCAGCGGCTCTTCGATAATGTTGAAATCCATATCGGTGCGCACGCCGGCGAACTGCGCCGGGCGGTCCAGCGACGGGCTCTTGCCGAAGGTCTCGTAATCGTGGATATAAAATGTGGCCGGTGCCTTGCTGCTCAAAATCGCGTCTCTTCAGTGGCGGATACAATATGCCTCTATTGTAACGGCGTAGGGAGCGATGCCAAGCGGCGGTTAGCGAAATGCGCGCAATTACGCACGGCGATAGAAATCCAGCCGCTGGTGAAAGTAGGGGAGCAGGTGGTCGGGGATCTGTCGTTCTGTTTCCGCCTGGGTCGAAGCGATGCCGTAGCGCTCGTTGTAGATCACGCTGATGGCCAGCAAATCGGCTTCTATTTTCTCGCGTTGCGCCTGCGGTAAGCTATCCAGCTTTCGAACCATCGTTATCTCCCTGTTAACCTTAGGGTATAATAGGATCGTTAGCGGGTCTTGTCCCTACCCATTCCGAGGGGAGGTGGACGCCTGCGCGCTTTGCTGCGAGCTGGGGGCCAGACTGTGGCGCGCGGCGAACTCGTTCTGCGCCTGGTGCGCATTGAGGCGATCTGCCCGGTTATACAGCGAACAGGCGCCGCTTATCACCGCCCCCCAAAACAGGGCGCACAGCAGTAAAACCCCCAACCAGATTTTTTGGTTATAGGTCATAGGTCCTCCACGGACGAGAAGAGAAATAACATTGACCGTTAAATTAAATCAGGCACTACATCAATGGTATTTAAACGGCAGAGATTAATCATCCAATCTACGCGCTTCTTTTGTTACTAAAGCCACGATGGATGTTTCAAAAGATTCCTTAAGATAATATTAAGAAAAGTGATTCTGGGCGCCGTAATTCTATTTAATATTTGTTTAAATATCCGCAGATACAATCTCCCACATTCAATACCAATGTGGGTGACAATGATGAAAACGCTACTGTTAACCGGCGCTACCGGCTTTCTCGGTGGTGCAGTTCTTGAAAAATTATTGATTGAAAATCAGTCCATTAATTATCTTTTACTGGTGCGCGCCGATGATGCGCAGCAAGGATTGGCTCGTATTCGCACGAATATGGAAAAGTTTAATATCGACGCGAATCTGCTGTCTAAAATTACGATAGAAAATATATTGTTGGGAGACCTTTCCGAGCCGGCCGAATTTTTAACTGACGCACGTATTAACAATGTCACGCACGTTATTAACTGTGCGGCTGTTGCTTCATTTGGTAATAACCCGCTCATTTGGAAGGTAAACGTAGAAGGCACCCTGGCCTTTGCCGAAAGAATGGCGCAGGTGCCGGGATTAAAACGCTTTCTGCATGTTGGTACCGCCATGTCCTGTTCCCCGGAACCGGGTTCGCTGGTGGCGGAGAGCGGCGAATTTGAGGAAGATGCCGAGCATCTGGTGGAATATACGCGTTCCAAATCCACCATCGAACAGCTGATGCGCCAACGCTGCCCGCAAATGCCGCTGACCATCGCTCGTCCGTCGATTGTCGTGGGCCACACCCGCCTGGGCTGCCAGCCTTCCAGCAGCATTTTCTGGGTGTTTGGCATGGCGCTGATGCTGCGCAAGTTTATGTGCTCGCTGCAGGACAATATCGACGTGATCCCGGTGGACTACTGTGCGGATGCGCTGGTGATGCTGATGAACAGCGAAACGCTGGAGAACGACGTTTATCACATCTCCGCCGGTGAAGAGCGCAGCGTCAGCTTTGCCGAAATCGACCGCGCCATGGCGGCAGCGCTGGAAAAAGCGCCGGTGGGCGATGAGTATGCGCAGGTGACGTATGACGCGTTGGTGAAAATGCGCCGTCAGCTGAAAGACATTTTCGGCCCGTGCAACGAGCGGCTGATGCTGAAGGCGATGCGCCTGTACGGCTCGTTCGCCATGCTCAACGTGCGTTTCAGCAACGAGAAGATCCTCAAGCTGGGCATGCCGAAACCGCCGCGCTTCACCGACTACATCGCCGGTTGCGTGCAGTCGACTCGCGGGTTGTCTATCCAGCAGCAGATGGTGGTGGACTTCAAATAACCGCCGGGCGCAGCGGGCGCCCGAGGTTGCTCTGCTACCAGGACGAAGAGGACCAGAAGACGCGGCCGAGCACCACCAGTTGCTCCTTGCGCTGCTGATAGCTGAGATGCTCGTCCTGGTACTCTTCACGGTTGAGGGAGCGGATGATGACGCCGCCGTCCGGCTGCTCGATCAGCACCTTCACCCGCAGCAAATTGCCGTGGCGGATGGCATAGGTTTTGCCCTCGCGGATGCGCGTGTCGTCGGTGTTGATGCCGACCACGTCGCCATCCTGCAGACGTGGTTCCATGCTGGAGCCGGAGATGCGGATAATGCGCGCGGCGTTGACCGCCACCCCCATCTTGTGCAGATAGTAACGGCGGAAGATCAGCGAAAATTCCTCGCGATCGACGATTTCGTAGCAGCCGTCGCCGGCGGAAAAATCAATATCCAGCAGCGGGATCTCCACAAACTCTTCCTTGTCCTGTTCGGTATCTTCCCATACCACCGGTTTTAAACGGGCGGGCTGGAAGTCCGACTCCGCCGCCACGTTGTCAAACGGGCGCACCAGCTGCTTTTCATGAAACACGTCGAACCAGCCCTTGGGCAAATTCAGCCTGGCCTCGATCCGCCTGGCCAGATTGTCGCCAAGATTGCGGGAGGATTTTTCCCCGATGATTTGGCTCAGCGTTGGCGCGGAAGACTCAACCAGCGTGGCGAATTCATTCTGGTTGACGCCTTGCCGGGCGTAGCGGGCCATCAATTCGCGCAGATTGTTGCGCCTGATTTCTTTAGTTTCCATCGTGCAATGATCGCACTCTTTAGCAAAAAGGTAAATAACGATTTTGCTAAAAAACACTTGCGCATGATTTAGCAATTAGCTAAAACAAAAAGGGTGAGCCAAGGGTTCACCCGTGCGGGGCGGCCTGTCATGATGAGGGGCCGCTCAGTGAAATCAAACGAGAGAGGGACTTTACGATGTACAAGATTGATTACAATAGCTACCGATCGGTCGCCAGCTTCGGCCACCGCGTGCGCTTTCTGGTGCTGCACTACACGGCGCAAAACTTCGCCGACTCGGTGAAGTCGTTGACCGGAAAATCGGTCAGCGCGCACTATCTGGTGCCGGATCCGACCGAGGCCACCTATCAGGCCGCCGGCTTCAGCGGCGTGCGCATTTTCAACCTGGTGGACGAGAACGAGCGCGCCTGGCATGCCGGCACCAGCCAGTGGGGCACCCGCAGCAATATCAACGACACCTCGATCGGCATCGAGATCGTTAACCTGGCGAGCGGCGACGGTGGAAACATCACCTTCCCGCCGTTCAATCCGCAGCAGATCGAGGCGGTCACCCAGCTGGCGCAGAACATCCTGCAGCGTTATCCGGACATCTCGCCGGTGAACGTGGTGGCGCACTCCGATATCGCGCCGGGCCGCAAGAGCGATCCGGGCCCGCAGTTCCCGTGGCAGCAGCTGTATCAGGCCGGCGTCGGCGCCTGGTATGACGAAGCGACCAAGCAGCAGCGCCAGCAGGAATACTGCAGCCAGGGCCTGCCGGCGCAGGCCGATCTGCTGAAACTGTTCGCCCAATATGGCTACGACACCTCGGCGGCGAACACCGCAGAAGGCTATCGCCAGCTGGTGCGCGCGTTCCAGCTGCACTTCCGTCAGCAGAAGTATGACGGCGTGATGGATGTCGAAACCGCCGCCGTTCTGCGCGCGCTGGTCGACAAGTACGCCGCCTGAGCCTGACCGCGAATGGGGGACGCCTCATTCGCCTTTTCCTCGCCGGGCTTCCTCCGCTAAAATAACGGCCTGGCTGGTCTTTATCGGAGGCATTGTGCGCCTCGATCGAAAAATCTCTTCCCTTGAACTGCTGACCTATCGCCACTACCGCATCGTACACGGCGTGCGCATCGGGCTGGCGTTTATTCTGACCTTTCTGCTGATCCGCCTGCTGGCGGTGCCCGAAGGCACCTGGCCGCTGATCACCCTGGTGGTGGTGATGGGGCCGATCTCGTTTTGGGGCAACGTGCTGCAGCGGGCGCTGCAACGCATTGCCGGCACGGTGTTCGGCGCCGCGTCCGGCCTGATCGCCCTGTATCTGGAACTCTATTCGCTGCCGCTGATGCTGGCTTGGTGCGGCGTGGTGATGTTCGTCTGCGGTTACCTGACGCTCGGCAAACGGCCATATATGGCACTGCTGGTGGGGATCACGCTGGCGGTGGTATGCGGCGCGGGCGCCGGCGATATGCACACCGCGCTGTGGCGCAGCGGCGACGTGATCTTCGGTTCGCTGCTGGCGCTGCTGTTCACCAGCATCTACCCACAGCGCGCCTATATTTTGTGGCGCATGCAAATGGCGGACTGCCTGCAAACCGCCGCCCGCCTTTACGGCGCGTATTTTTCGCCGAACGTTATCGAGCGGCCGCGGCTGGAGCCGCAGCTTAAGGATCTGTTGAATCAGGTGGTGAAGCTGCGCAGCCTGATCGTGCCCGCCAGCAAGGAAACCCGCATCCCCAAAGCGGTGTTCGAGGCGGTGCAAACCCTCAGCCGCAATTTGGTGTGCACGCTGGAGCTGATGGCCGACGCCTACTGGGCCTCGCGCGAAACGCACTTCATCATGCTGAATGCCCGCACGCTGCGCAGCACCCAGCTGTTGACGCTGAGCTCGCTGGAATCGCTGGCGCTGCTGATGCGCGAAGGGCCGCAGGCGCAGCGCCAGGCGGCGGCGGGGCAACTGGCGGAAATCGCCGGCGAGTTGAAAACGCTGATGCAGGAAGTCAGCGTCGGGCAGCACGGCGAAGCGCCGATTTACGGCTACGTTTGGCTCAGCATGGAGCTGGCGCAGCAGCTGGAAGAGTTGGGGGATCTGCTCCAGGTTTGTACCGCCGCCGGGCGTGAATAGGGGGTCAGATCATGAAGGCGGCGCTTTGGGTTTTGGCCGCCGGGGCAAAGTGGGTAAGATAAGGCAATCACTGTTGTGCCGGACCGCCACAAACCTGTATCTTGGTGCCATGTGGCCGTAAGCAAATGAATCTGTGTATTACTAAAGCAAGGGTATAAAGATGGATAATGCAAATAAGCCGAGTTTCCAGGACGTGCTGGAGTTTGTGCGTATGTTCCGCCGCAAAAACAAACTGCAACGCGAGATCGTCGACAACGAAAAGAAAATTCGTGATAACCAGAAGCGCGTGCTGCTGCTCGACAACCTGAGCGAGTACATCAAGCCCGGCATGAGCATTGAAGACATTCAGGGCATCATCGCCAACATGCGCAGCGACTACGAAGATCGCGTTGATGACTACATCATCAAAAATGCCGATCTGTCCAAAGAGCGCCGCGAGCTGTCCAAAAAGCTGAAAGCGATGGGCGAAGTGAAGTAACCCGCTTTATCGGGCCGGGTGCGATGCCTGGCCCGCATTCCTGCCAATCATCTTCTTCCCGCCGTTTCGATCATCTCCCGATCCTCATCGATCCTTTAAATGGGATCGCGATCCGCATTTGTAGCATTTTTAGCCGCAATGTTAACGAACTGTGATTTTGCTCAAACAATTATTTTTGCAGCTTTGGTTATATGTCGATCAATGTTCACGTTGTCATTTTGAGTTTTCGGGATGTGTGATGATTAATTCATTGAAATTTATCATGTTGTTTCGTTGCTTGTTTTTTGTTGAATAAAAATGACAACGTCAACATTAAGAAAATTCAAGCGTTTAACGAGTGTATTGGAGGTAGAGATGAGCCAGTTGCCGGAAAAAATGCGCGCGGTCGTTTGCCACGGCCCGCAGGATTATCGTTTCGAACAGGTGCCTACGCCGCTGCCGAAGGCGCGCGAGCTGGTGATCAAGGTGGAAGGCTGCGGCATCTGCGCCGGCGACTGCAAATGCAAGAACGGCGCGCAGATGTTTTGGGGGGAGAACCCGTGGGTCAAACCGCCGGTGGTGCCGGGGCATGAGTTCTACGGCCGCATCGCCGCGCTGGGCGAGGGCGCGGAAGGCAAATACCGGATCGGCGAGCGGGTGATCGCCGAGCAGATCGTGCCGTGCTGGGAGTGCCGCTACTGCAAATCCGGCAGCTACTGGATGTGTGAGACGCATAACATTTACGGCTTCCAGAAAGACGTGGCGGAGGGCGGCATGGCGGAATACATGCGTTTTTCCGAGAACGCCATCGTGCACAAGATCCCGGAAAGCCTGAGCCATGAAGACGCGGTACTGATTGAGCCGATGGCCTGCGCCATCCACACCGTGGCGCGCGGCGACATCCAACTGGACGACGTGGTGGTGCTGGCCGGCGCCGGGCCGCTCGGGTTGTGCATGGTGCAGGTGGCGCGCCTGAAGACGCCGAAGAAACTGATCGTGATCGATGCCATCGACGAGCGGCTGGCGCTGGCGAAGGAATTCGGCGCCGACGTGGTGATCAACCCGCTGAAGGAAGACGCCGACCAGATCGTCAAATCGCTGACCGGCGGCTACGGCTGCGACGTGTACATCGAGGCCACCGGCGCGCCGATCGGCGTCACCCAGGGGCTGCAGATGATCCGCAAGCTGGGCCGCTTCGTGGAGTTCAGCGTGTTCGGTAAGGAAACCACCGTCGATTGGTCCATCATTGGCGATCGCAAGGAGCTGGACATTCGCGGCGCGCACCTGGCGCCCTACAGCTATGAAATCGCCATCGATCTGTTCGAGCGCGGGCTGGTGACTTCCAACGGCGTGGTTACCCACAGCTATTCATTGAACGACTGGGATGAAGCCTTCGCCCTGGCGGACTCGACCGACTCCATCAAGGTGATCCTGGTTCCCTGACCCTCCCGCCGTACCGCTGTTGCAGTCACGACCGCCGGCCCGTTCGCAACGGGGGGCCGGTTGGTCGGCCAAACGTAAAGACATGCTGTTGCTCTGATAACCACAACAAGAAGCTTCCCTACAGGAGAATTGGCTATGTTTTCATTATTCAAAAAGACCCTGCCTTTTATCGTCGCCGGTGGAATGTTGGCGGCCAGCCATATGGCGCTGGCCAAGCAAATCACTATCGGTATGTCGTTCCAGGAAATGAACAACGACTACTTCGTCACCATGAAGCAGGCGCTGGATCAGGCGGCGGCGGATATCGGCGCCAAGGTGTACGTGGCCGATGCGCGCCATGACGTTGCCAAACAGATCGGCGACGTGGAAGACATGCTGCAGAAGAAGGTGGATATCCTGCTGATCAACCCGACCGATTCGGTGGGGGTGCAGTCGGCGGTGATCTCCGCCCATAAGGCCGGCGCGGTGGTGGTGGCGATCGACGCGCAGGCCGAAGGGCCGCTGGATTCGTTCGTCGGCTCGGAAAACTACGACGCCGGCTTCCAGGCGGGCGAATACCTGGCGAAAGCGCTGGGCGGCAAAGGCAAGGTGGCGATCCTCGACGGCATCCCGGTGGTGCCGATCCTGGAGCGCGTGCGCGGCTTTGAAGCGGCGATGAAGAAATACCCCGACATCAAGATCGTCACCAAGCAAAACGGCAAGCAGGAGCGTGACACCGCGCTGACCGTGACCGAAAACATGCTGCAGTCGGCGCCGGATCTGGCGGGTATTTTCAGCGTCAACGACGTCGGCGCGCTCGGCGCCCTGGCGGCGATCGAAAGCAACGGCGCCAAGGTCAAGCTGGTGAGCGTCGACGGCCAGCCGGAAGCCATCAAAGAGATCCTCAAGCCGAATTCGCCGTTCATCGCCACCTCAGCGCAGTTCCCGCGCGACCAGCTGCGCATTGCGCTCGGCATTGCGCTGGCCCGCTACTGGGGCGCCACGGTGCCGAAAACCGTGCCGGTCAAAGTGAAGCTGATCGACCGCAGCAATGCGGCCGGCTTTAGCTGGTAACAGCAGCCGGGTTCGCCCCGCTGCGGCGGGGCGTTCGGTGCGGAGGGCAATACGGTGACACCTTTACTGGAACTGAAGCGAATAAAAAAGAGCTTTCCCGGCGTGAAGGCGCTGGACGGCATCGATCTGGCCATTCAACGCGGCGAGGTGCACGCCCTGCTGGGCGAAAACGGCGCCGGCAAATCGACGCTGGTGAAAATCATGTGTGGCATCTATCAGCCGGACGAGGGCGATATTTTTATCGACGGCGAGCAGCGCCGCTTTAACAACTATCGCCAGGCGATCGAGGCTGGGGTCGGCATTATTTTTCAGGAATTCTCGTTGATTCCCTACATGAGCGCCATCGACAACATCTTCCTCAACCGGGAGATCAGGAACCGCTGGGGCCTGCTGGATCGGCGGGCGATGCGGCGCAAGGCCGAGGCGATCTTCAAGCGGCTGACGGTGGCTATCGATCTCGATTGCCCGGTGGAGCAGCTGAGCGTGGCGCAGCAGCAGTTCGTTGAGATCGCCAAGGCGCTGTCGCTGGAGGCGCGGGTGCTGGTGCTGGATGAGCCGACCGCCACGCTGACGCCAGGCGAGGCCGAGCACCTGTTCAGCGTGATGAACGATCTGCGGCTGCTGGGCGTCGGCATGGTGTTTATCTCGCACCACCTGGACGAGATTTTCACCATCTGCGATCGCATCACTGTGCTGCGCGACGGCGCCTACATCGAAACGCTGGCCACCGGCGACACCAACGTGGAAGAGCTGGTGCGGCTGATGGTCGGGCGCAAAATCGAGAACGCCTTCCCGGTGAAACAGCACCCGGTCGATACCGCGACGGTGCTGCTGGAGGCGGAGATCCAGCGCGAGAAGCACGGCGCGACCGACCGTTTTCACCTGCACAAGGGCGAGATCCTCGGCTTCGCCGGGCTGGTGGGCTCCGGGCGCACCGAGACCGTTTCGGCGCTGATCGGCGCCAGCCGCTGCCACCGTAAACGTGTCCGCCTCGGCGGCCAACCGGCGGCGCTGCGCTCCCCAGCGCAGGCGCTGGCGCAGGGCATCGGCCTGCTGCCGGAGAGCCGCAAAACCGAGGGCCTGGTGCTGCCGTTTTCGGTGGCGCAGAACATCACCCTCAACCGGCACCACCGGCGCGGCAAGATCTTCGTCAGCGCCCGCAAGGATCGCGACGTGGTGCAGCGGCTGATCCGCGCCGTGGGCGTGAAAACCCCGGACGCCGAGACCGCCGTCAGCACCCTGAGCGGCGGCAACCAGCAGAAGGTGGTGATCGCCCGCTGGCTCAACAACGACTGCAACATCCTGATCTTCGACGAGCCGACGCGCGGCATCGACGTGGGCGCCAAGGCCGAGATCTACCAGCTGATGCAGCAACTGACCCAGCAGGGCATCTCCATCATCATGATTTCTTCCGAACTGCCGGAGATCATCGGCGTGTGCGACCGCGTGCTGGTGTTTCGCGGCGGCCACATCGTCGCCGAGCTGACCGGCGACGACATCGAATCCAACCACATCATGCTTCACGCGACCGGGAGTGCCTTATGATCGGAATTGAACAACCCGCCGTGGCGCGCCGCGCCGTCGGCCCCAGCCTCGGCAAGCGCTGTGAAAAACTGCTGCATCACCCGGCGGTCTTGCCGTTTATCGGCTTCGCTGTCCTGTTCGTGCTGATGAGCCTGTTGAACGACAGCTTCCTCAGCGTCAACAACCTGACCAACGTGGCACGCCAGGTGTCGATCAACGCCATCATCGCGGTGGGCATGACCTGCGCCATCCTGACCGGCGGTATCGATCTCTCGGTGGGGCCGGTGATGGCGCTGGCCGGTTCGGTCGCCGCCGGGCTGATGCTGGCGGCGGTGCCGATCCCGCTGGCGATGGTGGCGGCGCTGGCGGTCGGCGCGCTGTTCGGTCTGGCCAACGGCGCCTGCATCGCCTACCTGCGCATGCCGCCGATCATCGTCACCCTGGCGTCGATGGGCATCGCCCGTGGCCTGGCGCTGCTCTATACCGGCGGCTACCCAATCTCCGGCCTGCCCGACGTCTTCTCCTTCTTTGGCCGCGGCACGGTGCTGGGCATTCAGGTGCCGATCCTGATCATGCTCGGCGTGTACGTGCTGGCCTGGCTGATGCTCAACCAGCTGCCGTTCGGCCGCTACGTCTACGCGATGGGTGGCAACGAAGAAGCGGCGCGCCTGAGCGGCATCCGCGTGCCGCGCTACAAGATGCTGGTGTACGTGATCAGCGGCCTGACCGCCGCGCTGGCCGGGCTGGTGCTGACCTCGCGCCTGATGAGCGGGCAGCCCAACGCCGGCGAAGGCTTCGAGCTGGACGCCATCGCCGCCGTAGTGCTGGGCGGGGCGGCGATCTCCGGCGGGCGCGGCGCCATCGTCGGCACGCTGGTGGGGGCGATGATGCTCGGGGTGCTCAACAACGGCCTCAATCTGATGAACGTGTCGCCATATATCCAGAACGTGGTGAAGGGCGGCATCATCCTGGCCGCCATCTACCTCAGCTCCGTGCGGCGCAAATAGGAGGCGCGATGTCAGTCTTTCTTGGCATAGACGTCGGTGGCACGGTGATCAAGGCTGGGCTGTACCGGGCAAGCGGCGAAGAGCTGGCGATCGCCGAGCGCGACGGCGCGGCGATTGCCGCCCAGCCGGGCTTCAGCGAACGCAATATGGACGCGTTGTGGGATGACGTTTGCGCGGCGATCCGCCAGACGCTGCACGCGGCGGGGCTGGAGGCCGGGCAGGTGCGCGGCGTCAGTTTCTCGGCGCACGGCAAAGGGCTGTACGCCATCGACCGCCACGGTAAACCGGTCGGCAACGGCATCCTCTCTTCGGACAACCGCGCGGCGGCCACGGCGGCTGAGCTGCGCCGCGCCGGCGTGGACGCGCAGACCTACCCGCGCAGCCTGCAGCCGCTGTGGCCCAGCCACCCGGCACTGCTGCTGCGCTGGCTGAAGCAGCGGCAACCGGCGCAGTACGCCGCCGTCGATCGCATCCTGATGGCGCACGACTACCTGCGCTTTCGCCTCACCGGCGAGGCGGCGGCCGAGGTGACCAACATCTCCGGCAGCCACCTGTTTAACCAGCACAGCGGCGCTTACGATCCGGCGCTGATGGCGGCCTTCGGCATCGAAGAGGCGCAGGAGAAGACCGCGCCAACGATCGGCTCGGCGCAGCTGGCCGGGCGGGTGACGGCCTCTGCGGCGGCGCAGTGCGGCCTGCGAACGGGCACTGCGGTGTACGGCGGCCTGTTCGACGTGGTGGGCGCGGCGCTCAGCTCCGGCGTGGCCGACGATCGCACGCTCAGCGCGGTGGCGGGCACCTGGTCGATCGCCACCTGCGTGACCGAGCGCATCATTCCTGCCGATTACCCCTACGCCTGGGGGCGCTACTGCATCGACGGCCGCTATTTCGTGCACGAAGGCAGCCCGACCTCGGCCGGCAACCTGGCCTGGTTCCTGCGCCAGTTCTGCGCCGACGACCGGCAGCGCTACGCCCAGTTTAACGCCTGGGTGGCCGAGCGCCGCGAGCAGCCGAGCGGGCTGCTGTTCCTGCCTTATCTGTACGGCTCCAACCTCGGCGGTAACACGCCGGGCGGGCTGATCGGCCTGAGCGCCCACCACGAGATGGCGGACGTGGTGCAGGCGATCTACCAGGGCATCGTGTTCTCGCACCTGATCCATCAGGAGCGCATGGTGCAGCTGAACCCGCGCATCGAGCGGGTGCGCATGACCGGCGGGCCGACGCAGTCCGAGGTCTGGATGCAGATGTACGCCGACGCCGGCAACCTGCCGCTCGAGGTGGTGGAAACGCGCCAGAGCGGCTGCCGCGCCGCCGCTCTGTGCGCCGCCGTCGGCGCCGGGGAGTACGCCGGGTTCGCCGAAGCGATCGCCGCCGCGCCGCCCAAGCTGCGCTGTTATTATCCCGCGACCGCCGCCCACCGGCGCCTGCGCGCCCAGCAGGCGCGCTATCTGGCGGTCGCTCAGGCTTTGAGTGAGGTGACTGATGCAAACGACTAACGCCGCCTGTCTGGGGCTGTATGAAAAGGCGCTGCCCGCCGATCTGAGCTGGCCGCAGCGGCTGGCCACCGCCGCCGAGCTGGGCTTTGAGTTCGTAGAGATGTCGATCGACGAACAGCCGGCGCGCCAGCAGCGGCTGGATTGGGATCGCCGCCAGCGGCTGGCGTTTATCCAGGCGCGACTCGACAGCGGGGTGACGGTGCCGAGCCTGTGCCTGTCGGCGCACCGGCGCGACCCGTTCGGCAGCGCCGACGCCGCCACCCGCGAGCGGGCGCGGGTGCTGATGAGCAAAGCGCTGGAACTGGCGACGGATCTCGGCATCCGCAACATCCAACTGGCGGGTTACGACGTCTATTACGAACCCGCCGATCGCCACAGCCGCGAACGCTTTATCGAGGGCATGCAGTGGGCGGCGGCGCAGGCCGCCAGAGCGCAGGTGATGCTGTCGGTGGAGGTGATGGACACGCCGTTCATCAACAGCATCAGCAAATGGCGCGACATCGCGCGCCACGTCAACAGCCCGTGGTTCACGGTGTATCCCGATCTCGGCAACCTCAGCGCCTGGGGCAACGACGTCGCCGCCGAGCTGGCGCTGGGCATCGGCAGCATCACCGCCGTGCACCTCAAAGACACCGTCGCGGTGGGGCCGGGCAGCGCCGGGCAGTTCCGCGACGTGCCGTTCGGCGAGGGCTGCGTGGACTTCGCCCACGCCTTTTCCGTGCTCAACGCGCTCGGCTATCGCGGCCCCTACCTGCTGGAGATGTGGGCGCGCGAAGACGGGCAGGACAAGCAACGCATCGCCCAGGCCAAGGCCTGGATCGAACAACAGATGAATGGGGGAGGCATCGCATGCTGAACGAACTCAAACTGCAGGTGCTGGCCGCCAACCTCAGCCTGCCGGCATACGGGCTGGTGACCTTTACCTGGGGCAACGTCTCGGCGATCGATCGCCAAAGCGGGCTGGTGGTGATCAAACCTTCGGGCATCGCCTACGAGGCGATGACGCTGGAGGATCTGGTGGTGGTGGATCTGGAGGGCAAGGTGCGCGAAGGGCACCGCAAACCCTCATCCGACACCGCCACCCACCTGGCGCTGTACCGCGCCTTCGCCGATATCGGCGGCGTGGTGCACACCCACAGCCGCAACGCTACCATCTGGGCGCAGGCCGGGCAGCCGATCCCGGCGCTGGGCACCACCCACGCCGACTACTTTTACGGCGACATTCCCTGTACCCGGCCGATGAGCGAGGCGGAGATCGCCGGCGATTACGAAGGGGAAACCGGCAAGGTGATCATCGAGACCTTCAATCAGGCGGGGCGCGATCCGCAGCAGGTGCCGGGAGTGTTGGTTTACTCCCACGGCCCGTTCGCCTGGGGCAAGGACGCGGCGGATGCGGTGCACAACGCGGTGGTGCTGGAAGAGGTGGCGATCATGGCGATGGCGACGCGCCAGCTGGCGCCGGCCATCGCCCCGATGCAGCCGGAGCTATTGGATAAACATTTCCTGCGCAAGCACGGCAAACACGCCTACTACGGGCAATAGCGCCCGTCAGCGATTCAACAGCGAGCCGGTGAAGAACTCTCTGCGCACCGGCAACTCGCCGCGCGGGCTGTGAATGGCGCTGAACAGCAGCTCCGCGGCGATCTCCCCCAGTTTCTGCGTATCGTGATACACCCCCGGAATGTGCAGGCCGTAAGCGCCGGCGCGCGGCGGCTCGTCTATCGAGAAGAACTTCACCTGCTGATAGAGCCCCATCTCGTGGCAGATGGCGATGGCGCCCAGTGTGATGATGCCGTTCAGGCCGATGATGTAATCCGGGCGGTTCTCCGGCTGCGCCAGATAGGCGCGCACTTCGCTCTCTTGCGAGGTGAAATCGTAGTCGCCGTTGATGATATGAATCTCACGGCCGCTGCCCTGCAAGGCCGCGACGATGCCGGCGGTGCGCGTTAAGGTGATCTCCGAATCCGCCGGGCCGCCGATAATCAGCAGCTTCTGCTCCGGCTGCTCCGCCAGATAGCGCCCGGCCAGCACGCCGATCTCGCGGTTATCGAGGAACACGCCGCTCAGTTGCTGATCGTAAAGATCGCGGTCGATCAGGATCAGCGGCACGCCGTACACCTCGGCCAGCTCGAGATAGGCGGGGCGGTAGCGCTTGTCGTCGCGCACCGCCGACAGCAGAATGCCGCGCGCCTTGTAGCCGAACAGCGCCTGGATGGCGCGCATTTCCGCCTCTTCGCTGCCGTCGGTGTCGAACAGCATGATCTGGTAGCCCTGCTGACGCGCAATGCGCGACACGGTCTTGATCAGGCCGGAATAGAACGGGTTGTACATGCTGCTGGTGACGATGCCGATAATCTGGCTGCTGCTGCTTTTCAGCCCCTGCGCGAACGCATTGGGCACATAGTTCAGCTCTTTGGCGATGGCGTGAATGCGCTCGCGGGTTTCCGGCTTGACCAGCTCGGGCTTATTGAAGGCGCGGGAAACGGTGATATTGGTCACCCTGGCGCGGCGGGCGATATCCACGATAGTGGCATTGGGATTGGCTTTCGACACCGTCTTTCCTTGCGTTATGCCTCAACAGATCCCTTATTGTAGGGAAAGGGCGGGGGCGGTGCTAGGGGAGTTGGCGGGAGAAGGGGCAAATAAGGGAATTAAAATAGAGATAATAATACCGTTGGTTTATTAATTTTGAATTGAATCATTTTATGTGGCTGTATTATGTTGGAGGAACCTTTGCTATGGTGTGGGTCATGGTCGAAGCTAGGTGTCAATGGCTGCTTTGTGCCAGGAGCGGATGTTACTGAATCCGCGTGATGTTAGTTAGAGGGGGGATGGTAGAGTTTAGTAAGATACCCCATGATAATGTTAGTTGAAGGTTGCTACGTAACAGAGATTTTTTATCACCGAAGACGTTGAGGGTTTTATATTTAAGTCGCAATGACTGTTAAGAGAGCGTAAAAATGATCGAAATAAAAAACTCGATAAATTGGTATTTAGTGAAGATTAATAAGTCTATAGCGGCGATAGAGACTTTTAAGTCGCCGGTAAATTATGATGAGTTAAGGTTTCAATATAGTATTCTTATTGAATCCATGTTCTCACTTATCGATTACATAGAAGACAAAAAAACGATCTTCAATAATAGCAAGTTTGAAATAGAAAGAAAGATAAAAAAGGAAATAGGTTTCGAAGGGAATATAATCATGGATTATATGAGAGAACTGAGAAACTCTATCATTCATAGAGGTGAAGATGTGGTCTCTGCGGGGAATGTGATTAACGGTAGATTTGCAATCTTAGCTCCAGATAATGTAACAAACAGGAGTGGGAACCTGATAGAAAAACCTAAGGATATGTTTTTAGATAAATTACTTTCTATTCTCGATAATGCCACGAAAAATGTCACTAAATCTGAACTGCATAGATTGAACGTCTTAGAAGAAAGCAATGTTCAGTCGATTAATGATTTGGCAACAAGAATAAAAAACATACCAATTCCACATCATGCTCCAGATGAAGTAAAAATGATGATTAAAGCTCATCAAGAAAAAACTTTGGAAGAAGATATTTTCTCGATGGCGACAGATCTTTATAATGCTTCTCTGATTAATTTGAAGGGAAATCTAGATATTCGGATGAATATCCAGCACTTATCATAATGCTTTTGTGATGATTTGATGTAAGTCTTCCAGAAGAGCGCGCCAGTAACATTTTGGGCCCTTAAGGCAATGTCCGCTACTCGTTCGCAGCGGACCTTCAGCTCAGGTAGCTTGTCCGCTTAGTGCCAAGAGCGGACACCATTGCCTAGCTATCCCTTTCTCTTAAATAATTGTAACAGTCCTTTTACTGTAACATCCAATTGACTCCCCTCATTATATAAAGCAGGAACAACATAATTAGCCCTTTCTTCAGCTATTAACTTCTCAACTTTTTCTTGCGTAGTCTGATTATTCCATTTTTTATTGTCAAACACAGCCAAAGAAACTCCGCCTTGATATCGAACCATTTTCATTGCTGGAATGTCTGTGTCTCCATCTCCAAAGTATATCATTTTTTGGAAAGGGATCTCGCGATCCTCAGGCTCAATGAATTTATTGATGGCTGCATTATCCCATGAGTTAGGAATGCCTTTATTTATTCTAAATAAAAACTGAGTCTTTGTAGTGTAATTGATTGCTTGTGCTGGCCATGTAACGGATTTACCATCAGGAGAATAATGATATTTACATGCATAGATATCACGGAATTTACAGCCTATGGATGTCCCTCTAATCATCGCATCTAAACCACTGGAAATTATGTAATGGTATAATTCCAAACCGTGTTGTTGAGCATAATCATTTATTCGCTCAAACCAGCCTTCAACACCGGGGAATAACGGGATTGATTTCCCATGTCTTTTCAAGTTGGCTTCAGTTAACTCTTGGGAACCAAGCTCACTTGCTTTCTCAGCAAGAAGTCCAAGATAAGACAATATTTCATCACCATCATCACTCTTGGCCCGCTGTTTAACGGACTGCCAAAAAGAGGCAATATCATTAATTCCTAAAGCGGGCATAAGTCCGTGTTGAGCACAATCACCTTCTGCTAGAGTTCCATCAAAATCATAAATTAACGCACATTTCATTGGTTATACCTACTTAACGTAACGCAAAACTATGGAACATAGTATGCAATGGTTGGAGACAACGCAGTGATGTCAAAGATGAGAACTATATTAATACTGCTTCAGTGAGTATATGTCAAAATATTAATACAGGTTTAAAATGGGTCAATAGAGATTTGAGCAGTATGTCAAATCTCTGCTCCACCAACTGGCTATTTCCTTTTGATTAATAGAACCAGATGTTAGTGATGCTCTAACTAATTGGACAAATAACAGTGAGCTTCTGCTTTTCGCTCAAAGCCGCCTCTCAAATGCCGCCAATCAAAGCAACAAACCAGCGCCAACAGCGCTGGAGCGATGGTGCTAAGGGGGGCACTGGTCGAAAACAGCAATCCCCCGCTCAAGAATGATCGTATAAACAACGCAGGTGATGATCCCCACGATCGACTACCGATAACAACACCGCTAATCTAGCCGCGACTTTTCACCCCCAACCTTCCGCCACAACCCCGGCAACAGCGCCAGCGTCTCATCAATCAGCGCACGCCGGTCATTGCCCGGCTTCCAGATGGTCACCATGGTTTGGCTGATCCCCTGGCTGCCGACTTCGGTGCGCAGCGTGCTGACGTTTTTCCACTGTTCCGCATGCATATGCGTCGGCAGGAATCCCCAGCCGCAGCCCTGTTCGAGCAGGGCGCGCAGCATCTCCAGTTCGTTGGTAAATATTGTATGCCCGGAGATTTGCAGGCGGCGCGCCACGGGTTCGTCAGAATCCGGGTGCATGATCACCTGCGGCGCGAGCGAGAGCTCCAGCAGTGAAAGCGGCTGTTCCGCGCTGGGGAAAAGCGTTTTAGCGGCGTAAAAATCCATCTCTATTGCCCCTAAGGCGCGCCACTCCATGGCGTCGCCCACGCTGCGGTTGCGCGCCTGGCAGATACCCAGATCGGCCTGGCCGTTTGCCAGCAGCCTTTCCGCTTCGTCGCGTGAGGCGTTAATCAGGCTCAGCCGCGTGTTGCGTTGGGCCATGGCGGCAATCAGCGCTTGCAACAGCGCGCGGGGTGTAAAGGGATCGTAGACCAGCGAGATTTCCTGCGCCGCGCTCTTCGGCACGTCTTTGGCAAACGCCTCAAACGCTTTCACCTGGCGCATCAGCAGGTGCGCCTGGCGCTGCAGCTGTTCGCCTTCCGGCGTCAGGTGCAGGCTGCGCCCCTCGCGCAGAAACAGCGCATAGCCCAAGCCATCCTCGAGAAAATCAATCAAATCGCGCAGCGTCGTGCGGTCTTTGCCCAGCTTGAGCGCGGCTTTCGCCAGGCTGCCGTGCTCGGCGACGGCGGTGAAGGCTTCCAGTTGGGCAAAGGAATAAATCAGGCTCGGCACGCGGTTCTCCCGTCGATTTTTCGGGGGATTTTCCCCCATCAGGCGTTTTTTATTATAGGCTGCGTTTTTTTAAGCTGAACGCCTTCCTGAGCTAAGCGAGAAAAAATATGAAAAGCAAAGTGTTTAACCGTAGCCTGCTGGCGGGCGTTGTCATCAGTCTCTGCAGCGGCCTGTTGGCGCCCGCCGCCCTGGCCGCCTGTGCGGGCACCGAACTCAGCGCCTGTCCCGCACCTTTTGATGCGCAATTGCCGGACACGCACAAGATGCTCACCTGGAGCCAGAGCGATCGGGTGATCGGTTTTCGTAACGACTACCGCAACTATGCCGGGGATGTGTTTCATCACGGCAATGCCGCACCGCTGCCGGCTGCCGCTAAACCGTTAAAGGACGCCAGTTATCGGGTGAATGGCAAAACCTACAGCCTGCAGGACTATCTGCAGCGCCAGAACGTCAGCGGCATGCTGGTATTGAAAGACGGCAAAATCGCCTGGAAATATCTTGGGGAGGGCAATACCGACGCCACGCTGTGGACGTCGCGCTCGGTGGGCAAATCCGTGGTCGCCACGCTGGTGGGCGTGGCGATTAAACAGGGCAAAATCCGCTCGCTCGACGATCTCATCACGCAATACGAACCCGATCTGAAAGGCACCGCGTGGGACGGCGTGACCCTCAGGCAGCTGATCACCCACACCTCCGGCGTGGCGTGGAATGAGGATTACACCAACCCGAAATCGGACTTCGCGCAGCTGACCGAGTGTGAAGCCAGGCCCGGCACCTACGCCTGCGTGCGCAAGCTGGTGGCCGGCTTGCAGCGTGCGCACCCTGCCGGGCAGAACTGGTCTTACTCCTCCGGCGGCGCGTGGCTGCTGGGCGACGTGCTGGAGCGCGCCACCGGCATGCCGCTGGCGGCCTATCTGCAGCAAAGCATCTGGCAGCCGTACGGCATGGCGAGCGACGGCGTGTGGCATGCCTACGCCAAAGGCCAGCACGACGTGGGCGCGCACGGCTTTAACGCCACGCTGGAAGACTGGGGGCGCTTCGGCGAGTTCATTCTGCATAATGGGACGTTGCCGAACGGCAAACAGATCTTGCCGGAAGATTGGGTAGCCCAGTCGGCCAACTGGACGCGGGCGGTGGGCTCGGTGTCGGCGGCGCATCCCAACGGCATTTACGGATTCCAATGGTGGAACAACGAAGTGCCGGTGAATGCGACCAACGTTGAGCCTGTTCCGCAGGCCTCCCTCAAGCATTCCCTGTGGGCGCTGGGGATCTTCGGCCAGATGATTATGGTCAATCAGGCGGAGAATCTGGTGATCGTCCAGTGGTCCACCTGGCCGCAGGCGGAGCCTTCTTTCAGCGCGCAACCGCTGGAGGCGTCGCTGATGTTTAGCGCGATAGCGAAGGAACTGCGTTAAGCCCGCGGAGCGAGCAGGGGCTGGATGGCGGTTGTCATTCAGCCCCTATTTCTGCCCTTAACGCTATCAATCTTTGCCATACCAAGATTTAAAATACTTTAGGAAACTGTAGGCCACGGCATAAAACCCAGTAACGGCGCCGACTTTGCCTTCCTTCCATGCGCCGCTCAGTACGTACCATTTGAAAAACGCGCCGATCGCGCTTACGACGCCACGAAATATCGAGGGCCTGATGTCTCTGTATTTGACTACCCTTGTCGTATAGCTATTGAGCTTATTGAGTATTTCATGGAGAGAATAAAAAGTATCGTGCTTAACATTGCCGGGAATGACCGACGTGTGAATATAGCCTTCAGCGGCATCATCTACCGGAGCATCATTGAACCTGACCTGTGTTCTATTGAACAGTCGAACGGGGTAGTCCGGTGAGGAGATGGGATAAATCGTTCTGACGGGCTGCCCGAGTACAAACCAATTCCTTTTTATTCTATAGGCTTGCTGTGGTGGCGGGTTTGCCTGCGATTTGAATGTTAAAATGGACGCTATGGTTTCGGCATCAAGGATTTCGTCGCTGTCCAGGCACAGTACCCAATCATGGTGAGATTGAGAAATCGCAAAGTTCATTTGTCGTCCATGCGTTTCGAAACGATGGTAAATAGGGCTTATTCCAAAGCTTTGGCAAATAGACAGCGTTTTATCCGTACTTCCGGAGTCCACCACAATCCACTCATCCGCAATGCCCATGAGTGGAGAAAGCACCTCGTGTAATAAACGAGAGGAGTTAAAAGTCAGTATACAAACAGCTATCTTTGCCATTAACTAACATCCTTAAAAATCGCTGAGCAGGTGAGCGCGTAATGTTTTCTCTGGAATGGAAATTGCGATTCTCTTCTTATCCCTTATCAACCTCGGAAAATGCCTAACCCCGCCGATCAAACCGATAAACCAGCGCCAGCGACAATGCCAGGAGTAAAAGCGGCGGGGCGAGGGCGGTGAAGGGCGCGTTGAGGGCGAACAGCAACCCCAGATTGAGGACGATCTGGTAAGCGATGTAGGTCAGCAGCCCGATGATGACGCCGAGCGCTAATCGGCTGCCCATGCCGGGCGCGCGCGGGGCGGTGAAGGTAAACGGGATGGCCAGCAAAATCATCGCCAGCACCAGCAGGGGCTGGCCGAGTTTTTTCCACAGCGCCAGGCGGTATTCGGTGCTGGGCTGCCCCGAGCCCTGCAGGTAATCGATATAGCGATCCAGCTGTTGGAGCGAGAAGCTGCCGGCCGGCAGGGTCAGCTCTTTCAGGCTCGGCACGGCGAACAGCGAGCGCCAGAGCAGGCTGTCTTGCCGCTGAATCGTCTCCTTTCTGCCTTGCCAGCTTTTTTGCATCACGTTGTGCAGCAGCCAGCTGCCGTCGGCGGCGGTGCTGGCGCTGTCGGCGTAAATGTAAGATTCCAGCGCGTGGTTGGCCTGATAGCGGAAGATCTCAATGCCGTGGGGCTGGTCGTTCTCATCGACGGTTTTGACCGTCACAAACTCGTTGCCGCGCCGCGCCCACAGCGGGTTAACGGTGACGTCGTTATCGTTCGACTGCGCCAGCGCGTTGTTCTTTATCTGCAGCGCGCGTTGCTGCAGCGGCGAAGCGGCCCATTCATCGAGGGCGCCGAGCGAGAGGTTCATCAGCAGCCCGGCGGCGAGCATCACCAGCGCGATGCGGAATATCGACATCCCGGCGGAGCGGATCGCGGTCAGTTCCAGACTCTTGGAAAGCTGCCCCAGCCCGACGATGCCGCCGAGCAGCGCGATAAACGGCCCCAGATCGACCAGGCTGCGCGGCAGGGTCATCACGGTCACCAGCAGCGCCTGCTGCCAGCGGTAGCCGCCCGGAGTGACGTCCTCCAGCTCGTTGATCAGCGTAAAGGTGGTGAACAGCGGGATGAGCAACCCGGCCGCGGCGGCGAAGCCGATGAACACGTTGCGCATTAGGTAGCGGCTAAAAATAGTCATCGGGAGGGTTTCCGCAGCAGGGATAAGTCGCGCGCCAGCAGCAGGGCGATGCCGACAGCCATCGCTATCGGCACCAGCCAAACGCCGGGGATCGTTGGCAGAGAGCCGTTGGCCACCAGCGTGCGGCAAATGTTGCCGCCATAGAAAATTACGGTAAACAGCACCGTGAGGGGCAGCAACGCGGCGTAGCGACCCTGCCGCGGCTTGATGCGGCTAAAGGGGATCGCCAGCAGCACCATCAGCACGGTGGTCAGCCCGCGGCTCTCGCGCCATTGCAGTTCGGCGGCGTCGCCCGGATCGGCGGAGCGCGCCAGTTCCGCCGGCGAGGCCGACTTGTGCCGGCTCTCGGCGCTGGGCACGAACGGTTTAAGCGCGATGTCAAAGTTGTCGTAATTCTGGCCGTTGTCGTCGGCGCCCTCACGATCCAGCACATAGGCGGTGCCGGTTTTCAGCCGCACGGCGGGGCTGGCGGGAGAGGCGTCGAGCACCTCCACCGACTGCGCGCGGTACAGGTTGGTGTGATGGCCGCCGCGCACATAAATCAGGGCGTCCGTCAGGTGGTTGGCCGTTTTGTCGACGTGATTGGCGAGGATCATACGGCCGTTGCCGCTGACGTTGAATTTGTCGGCCTGCAGGTGGCTCACGTCCAGCACCGATTGCGACTGTTGCTGCAGCTGATAAATATTGGCGTACGCCCAGGGCCTGCCATACAGCGACAGCAGCGTGACCGCTATCGCCAGCGGCACGGCGAGCAGCAGCACCGCCTTGTACAGCCGCAGCGGGCTGGCGCCGGCGGCCAGCATGGCGGTGATCTCCGCATCGCTGTACAGCTGGCTCAGCGCCACCGCCACCGAGACATACAGCGCGACGGGCAATATCATCTCCAGCGCGATCAGCGATTTATAGAAAACCACGTCGGCCACCACCCGCAGCGCCAGCGTGCCGTTGGCGGCGTCGGTCAGGTAGCGCTGGGCGGAGTAGCTGGCGAACATAAAGATCAGAAACCCGGCGATCATCATCACCAGGCGGCGGATCTCAACCGTGATATAGCGTTCAATCAAAGACATGCGTCATCGGCTCCCGGCGGCGTGCGCTTCATGGCGTCTCCTGCGCGATCAGGGTGCGCAGCAGGGCGATCACCTGGTCAACTTCCTGCGGGGTGAGTGCGCCGTCCTTCGCCCACTGCACGCGCCCGGCCTTATCCAGCACCACGATGGTGGAGCTCTCCTCCGGCAGCCGCCAGGCCATGCGCCCCAGCCCGTCGCTGTCGACGATGAACTGCGCCCAGGGGTAATGGCGTTTGTTTTTCTCGATCTTGCCGCGCACGAAGAAGCCGGAGCCCGGTATCGCGTCGTCGGTGTTAACGATGGTGGTCGGCTGGAAGCGATCGCCCGGCAGGTTCGCGTCCTTAACGGCGTTGATCAGCAGCGAGTTCTTCTTTTTGGCTGAGGTGCGCCCGGCGATGTACTGGATCACCCGCACCTTGCCCGCCAGTTTTGCGCTGTTCCACGGCCGGTAGCTGAAATCGCCGTTGCGCAGCAGCAGCTCGCCGCGATCGGCGATGGCGATCGGCGCCACCGGCCGGCCATGCACGAAGTTATGCGCAGATGCCGCCAGCGGTGACAGCAGCAGCGCAAGGGTCAGCAAGCGAGGTAACGTCATCATGGCTACGGGCAATGCGCTTATCTGCCCGCCGCGATGGCCGGCTGGGAAAACGACAGCGGAAAGCGCGCCAGCAGCAGCTCCAGGCGCTGGCGGATGTCGATATCCAGGATCGCAGGCCGATCATAGATATCGCCGCCGGCCAGCTTGTCCGCCACCATCACGTCATGCCGGTCACCCATCAGGCCGTTAATCGCCGCTAGGAAGCGCGAGATCTGCCGGGCCTCGCGGTTGTCGGGATCGATCGATCTCAGCGTGTCGTAAAACGAGACCTGGCGGCTGACGATTTTGCGCACGTCATGGAACTGATGCCCGGTCAGCGCCGGGCCGGCGATCAGCGTTTGCAGCTGGCGCATCTGCTCCTGGCGGTAGGTGATAAAGCCCTGTGCGCTTTCCAGGCGGGTGTGGCGCAGCGCATAACGCACGTATGACCACACCGGCTTGCTGAGCAGCAGCCGCAGCAGGTTGCCGTACAGCGTCAGGTTCTTCTGGTTGCCGTTGCGAAACGCGTCCTGAAAATGGCCGAGTACCACGGTGGTGGTGTGGAACAGGCGGTTGGCGCGGTGGGGGGCGCCGTACAGCTGCTGGGCGAAGCGCAAGTGCTTATAGCGGGCGCGGATATATTTGTAGCGCATGCGCGTAGCCGCCGCCAACTGCGGGTCTTGCAGGAAACCGTTCACCAGTTGCAGCAGCTCGCGGCGGGAAAAGCCGTCTTCCCAAAACTGCAGGCATAGCGCGTAGTTGTCCCGGATGCTCTCGGGGGAGCATTCCAGATCGATCTGCTGCGGCAGGCTGATATTCGCCTCGACCAGGTCATCCTCTTCCACCGCGACAAACAGCGCCTGGGTGGTTTCGGCGGAGAACTTCTTCCAATTCGTGATAGCGGTCATTGATTACTCTCTTTGGGCACATTCAGCCCCAACATAAAGCGATTGCGGTAGGCGCCGATCGTCGGTATCAGGGATAACAGCACGTCTAAACATTGCCCCAGTAAATAAGCGAAGGCGGCGCCCTGCACGCCGAAGGCATACGCCATCGACACCAGCAGCGCAATGTAGGCCGCCGAGGCCGTCGCCTGCGCGATCAGGAAAGCGCGCTGCTTGCCTGCCATAAACAGTAAGGATTCCTGCGGGAAGCCCATCATGGAGACGATGATCGCGCCCAGCATGATTTGAATCAGGTCATAGGCTTCCAGGTATTGCTGCCCGAAGACGGCGGAAATGAGCGGTTTGCCCACCAGCAACATCAACACCGCGACGGCCAGGCCGATGCCGCCGGCCAGCAGCGAGGAGCGCAGGCCCAACAGCCACGGGGTTTTGGTGCGCGGATCCAGGCGCATGATCTCGGGATAGAAGCTTTTTTCCAGCAGCTTGGCCGGGGTGCCCGTCGCATCGAAGAAGGTCATGGCGATCTTGAACAGCCCGGCGGCGGCCGGCCCGAGCACCACGCCCACCAGCACGGTGGTGCAGGAGTTGCGCGCGGCCCAGATGGTATGGGCAATGTTGGTGGTCCAGACGAAGTTCCAGGCGCCCTCGATGCGGCGCGCGACGTTGAACAGGCGTGGCCTCAGCGCGCCGTGGATATCGCGGCGGCGCAGTTCGCGCGCGGTGAACCACCAAAACAGCGTGCCGCCGATCAGGTTAGAGGCGTACCAGGTGACGATAAAGCCGGGGAACCCCAGATCGAAATAATAGGAGATGACGCTGCCCACTGCCTGCAGGAACGGCTTGATCGCCTGCTGGATGGCGATGAGATCGAAGCGGTTGAAGGCGCGCAGCACGCCGGTCGGCGTGGACGAGGTCATCGACGGGATCAGGGTGCAGTACAGCATGGCGAGCCAGAAGCTTTCGCTGTCCAGCCCCAGGGCGTGAGACAAGAACGGCAGCATGATCATGCCGCCCAGCACGGCGATGACGCCGCTGGCGATATCCAGGCCAAAGGAGAAGGCGACGACGTCGCGGAAGCGCCCGGTATTTTGATGCTCCAGCGCCGGGGTGCCGAATTGCACCACAAACTGCCAGGTCTGGAATTTGATGAAATCGCTGACCGCTTTGGTGTAGGCCTGGATCACCACCAGCACGCCGAACATTTCAGGCGACATGCCTTTCCCGGCGCAGGAGAGCGCCAGCAGGCCGAGCAGCGCGCTGGCGACGCTGCCGGAGCCTAAATAGGCGGCATTACGTAAAATGGAGCGAAACGCGCCATCGGAAAACCACCGTTTCATAACCAAAACCAGCCGTTATCGTTGTTTTGCTGCATTTTTTGTTCCGCCGTCATGCGCTTGCCCTGTGTGCGTTTAATAAACCTGAGTTTCTTCGCCGGCGTTTTCGCCGGGTTGCCCGATATCGCTCTGTGGGCGCTTCGCGGGATTCACTACGGCGGAAATGGCGTTGAGCGCGTTGCTCAGCACCTCGTCGTAAGGGGCTCTGGCGTCCAGCTCGATGATGCGCGCACCGTTGTACTGCAGGCGCACCATGGCGGCGATCTTGTCTTTCAGCTCTTCATAGCTGTGATCGGGCTTGCGGGAAAATGCCGTATCGACGTCGATATCAAGGCGAATGATCAGCGCCGGCCGATAGACGGCCATGCGTTGATATAAACGGCGTTCGCGCGCCGCCAGGCGGCTCAATAGCCAGCCTTTTGCGCGTTCCACGCCGATGCCGGGCCCATCGTAGTAAAAACCTGAAATTTCCGCCTGCGGGTAGCGATCGCTGACCACCAGCACGCCGCTCTGCGCCAGCCGTCGCACCTTGCGCAGGTTGGCGGCGCGCCACAGCGAAAAGCCGTACATGATCAGCGCCGCCCACAGCGCCGGCGGCCTGTTGCTCATGCGCTGGGTTTTATCGGATTTGGCCGCGAGGCGCCGTTCCAACCACACGCCGATGAACGGCAACTTCTTGATTTTGTCGCCGTCTTCGCCGGAGATCAGCCCCAAATAGCGGCGCTCCGTGGGGCGATGTTGCTGCAGGTTTTTCACCAGATCGGCGGTCAGCGTGGACTTGCCCGTGCCGTCGCTGCCCACCACGGCAATCAGCCCGGTGATGCAGGTGGGAGAGGTATCCTGTTCGGCGGTGAGTTTATTTTTTTTCATCTGTTTCGGTACGAAAAGGTTATTTGGCGGCTAGGCATTAGCGGCCCTCAGCGATATTTTAACGGCGCGCAGTGAGGCATCGAAAATACGGTTAGCCGGCTCGCGGCCGTCTAAATCCAATATGTTAGCGCCATTAAACGTCAGGTGCGGGATGACGGCGATCTTTTCACGCAACGCCGCCAGCGAGTGATCGGGTTTACGTGAATAGGCCGTTTGTTCGTCAATATCCAGCCGAATTAATAATAAGGGCTGATAAGACGCCATCCATTGGTACAGCTTTTGTTCGCGCTTTCTCAGCCCGCGGATCCAGCTATTGCCGCCGGTGGTTTTCGCCAGCTGCGGGCCATCGAAACGAAACCCCGCCACTTCGGCCTGCGGATAACGATCGGTGATCAGCAATGCGCCGCTGCGGCTTTTCTTCAGCATGCGACGGAATTTATAAACGCGCCAATAGGAGAGTAAAAAAATTACCAGCGCCGTGGCATTATCCGGCGGTGTGGAAGGGCGCTCATGCACGCGCTGCGATTTCTTCAGCAAATAACGCCCGAAGGGCGCGCCAATAATCGGCAGCGAACTGATCCATTCGCCGATGCGCCCGGAAGACTGGCCGAGATACAGCAGTTCGGCAGGTTCTTGTGCCGATAACGCGTTGACCAGGCTGGCAGCTAACGTGGATTTTCCCGAGCCGTCACAGCCGGTTATCGCTATTACGCGCACGGGCGAGCGATCAGATGAAGGTCTTATCTGCTGACTCACAATAATTGATCCAATGCGAAAAAAACTATTGTATTCCAATACGCCTTGGGTTCAAGATATTTATTGTGCTTTGCTGCGATAAAATAATGAGATTGGTATTCTTGTTCGCTATTTGAATTGATATTTATGGCGTTCGTTCTTGTTATTTTGTGCTAATTGTTCGTGCGCGCGCCGGTTTCGCTTTTTATGTTAATTTCCGGTAGGGCTCACGGTGAAAAAAGAGCAGAGGTTTTCAATTTTCGCTTAATATTTTGTGCTTTTTGGCGCCGCGCTACGGTAGATTTTTTCACGTAGCCGCCACGGCAATGATAAGCGACAGGTCGCTTCAAATATGGCACGCCGTTTCTGGTGTATTGAAAGAGAGTCTTATTATGAGTGCAAAATTTCCGCCGCTGATTGCGGTTATCGGCAGCGACGGATCGGGTAAGTCCACCGTTTGTGAACATCTGATCGCGTATATGAAACATTATGGCCCGGCGGTGCAAGTGCATCTGGGCAAACAGGCGGGCAACGTCGGCCGCGCGGCGGCGAAATTGCCGCTGCTCGGGCGCTCGGTGGGCAAGGCTATCGAGAGTAATACCAAAAAAGTCAAAACGAAAAAATCCCGCATCGGCCTGTTGCCGTCGGCGGTGATCATCGCTTTCGTGGGGCGGCGGCTGCTGCGTTTCCGCCGCATGCTGGCGTACCGTCGGCAAGGGTTCATCGTGTTGACCGACCGTTTTCCGCAGGCGCAAATCCCCGGCGCTTACGACGGTACGGTTTTTCCCGTCGACGTGGAAGGGAGCCGTTTTGTCCGTTGGCTGGCGGCGCGGGAGCGGGCGGCGTTCCAATGGATGGCGGGGCAAAAACCGGATCTGGTACTCAAGCTGAATGTCAGTCTGGACGTGGCCTGCGCGCGTAAACCCGATCACCGCAAAGCGGCGTTGGAGAAGAAGATCGCCGTCACGCCGTTATTGACGTTCGAAGGCGCCGACATCGTGGATCTCGATGCCGATCGGCCGATCGAGGAGGTGCTTTCGGCGGCGGAAAAAGCCATCGGGGAATTTATGGCGGCGCAGGGTTATCGCTATTCGGCTGATGGGGTATCAACGGCTGCGCACTGAGGTGCGCAGCGATTCGGCAGGGCGGCGATACCATTTTGGCACCGCCGCCGCGGCCGAGAGGGAAGGCTTTATTTTTTCAGCGCCGCAAAGGCGCGCACGATGGCGTCTATCTCTTCATCGCTGTGCGCGGCATTGACGCTGCAGCGCAACAGGGTGACGCCCGCCGGTGCGGCCGGTGGCAGCACCAGGTTTACATACACCCCGTGGGCGATCAGCTCGCGCCAGAAACGCAATCCTTCTTCTTTTGAACCGATTATCACCGGCACCACCGGGCTGATGCGCGGCCCCAGGGTATACCCCAGTTCGGCGAGGCCGTGGTACAGACGGTGCGCGTTGCTCCACAGCTTTTCCCGCAGCTCGGGATGGCGCGCGATTTTTTGCAGCGCCGTGCGCACCGATGCGATGCTGGACGGCGACGGCGAAGCGGTAAAGATATACGGCCGGCTGCTGTAGCGCAGCACGTCCATCCCTTTGCCGCCGACGGCGAAACCGCCGATCGAAGCCAGGCTTTTGCTGAAGGTGCCCAGGATAATATCCACGTCTTGCTCGACGCCGAGCGCTTCGGCCAGGCCGCGGCCGTGCTCACCCATCACGCCGAAGGAGTGCGCTTCGTCGACCAGCAGATAGCCGCCGAGCCGCCGCTTGATATCGACGATTTCCACCAGCGGGGCGACGTCACCCAGCATGCTGTAGATGCCTTCCACGATAATGATCGCCTCGCGGGCCCGCTCGCCCAGGCGCACCATGCGGCGCTCCAGATCGGCGGCGTCATTGTGGCGGAAGCGAATAATCTCCGCGCCGCCGAGGGCGCAGGCGTCGTAAATGCTCGCGTGGCTGTCCGCGTCGATCAACACCACGGCGCCCGGCCCCGCCAGGGTGCTGATGACGCCCAGGTTGGCGGTATAGCCGGTGGAGAAAACGATAGCGCTTGGGCGATCGAAGAATTCCGCCAGCTCCCGTTCCAGCGTCAGGTGCGATCCGTAGCTGCCGTTCGCCATGCGCGAGCCGGTGGTGCCGGTGCCGAGCGCGGCCAGGGCCGCCTGGCCGGCGGCGATCGCCTGCGCATCGAACGTCAGGCCAAGGTAATTATTGGTGCCGGCGAGGACAATCTTTTGATCGCCGATGCGCCCCTGGGTGGCGGAATAGACTTCGTCGATGCAGGTGCCGAACGGATTCAGACCGGACGTTTGAAATTGCTCACGGTCATTGGCGAGCCGCGCAAACTTATCATACAGTCCCATGGTTTTTCTCCAGATAAGGGCGCAGCGCGTCAAGCAGTTGCTCCGGCGTTCTGACATCAAGCAATATATTGATAGGAATGGAGATATCTAATTCATCTTCCAGCATCATCAGCAGATCCAAGACTCTGATGGATTCCAGGCCAAGATCATTGACGAGATCGCTATCAGGTTTTATTTCCACTCCGCCTTCGACGATACCTTGCAAACACGTCAGGATATAATCCATTACAGCATCGCGATTTAGCATAAGAACGTTGACACACCTCTAATTGGAATTATTAAAACAGCCCTTCGCGCAGTGCGCGCTCCAAACTTACCTGTGGAAACCAATTAATCTGTTGCGACAGCGCGTGATTACTGGCGGACCAGTCGTGATGCGTTAATTCTCGTATTTTGCTGCGCGTCAGCATCGGCTCTTGTTTGACCAGGCGGTTCCACACCACGCTGATATCCGCCAGGGCTTTCAGCAGCGGCAGCGGAATGCCCACCAGACGCACTGGCCCGTGACGCACGGCGGCGCCGATGTCGCGCAGGCGCAGCCAGTTATAGCCTTCGGCCACGCCGTCGCACAGTTCGTAAATATTCGGCTGCGCGGGTTCGGCCTGCACCCATTGGCTGACCGCCTTTGCCAAATCGCTCACGTGCAGAAAAGTGAGCTTGGCCTCAGGCGCGCCCAGCCGGGGCAGTACGCCGCGCAGCAGGCCGTTGAACAGCGGTTTCAGCTCTTTATCGCCCGGCCCGTAAACCGCCGTTGGGCGGAAAAT
This sequence comes from Serratia sp. NGAS9, assembly GCF_009905295.1. Classification (NCBI taxonomy): domain Bacteria; kingdom Pseudomonadati; phylum Pseudomonadota; class Gammaproteobacteria; order Enterobacterales; family Yersiniaceae; genus Serratia; species Serratia sp. NGAS9. The sequence continues at coordinate 3,439,455 of NZ_CP047605.1, read as the reverse complement.
CCCCAGCGCGATATCGCCGGAGGCGGCGATGAGTTGCTGCTCGGCGGCCTGTTTTGAATGGGCGTACCAGGACAGCGCCGGATGGCGGGCCGCCAGCGACGACATGAACAAGAAACGATTGCAGCGGCCGTTTTGCCTGGCCGCCTGCATCAGGTTCAGGCTGCCGGTGACGTTGCAGCGGGTGAACACCGCTTCCGCATGCCCGCGCACCTGGCCCGCACAATGCACGACGTATTCTGCGCCGCGCACCAGCTCGGTGAGCGAGGGCCGATCTTCCAGCGCGCCGGGGATCCACTGCAGGTTGTCCGCAGCGGCTTTTCCGGCTTGCCGCGTCAGGGCGCGCACGTTAAACCCTTGCGCCAGCAGTTCCTGGACGATATGCCGGCCGATAAAGCCGGTCGCGCCCGTCACTGCGACGGTGCCGCTCATTGCGCGAAACCGGCCAGCTGCGGCATTTGCGGATAGAGCGAAGCGCTCAGCCAGCGTTTTTTGGCCTCCGCACGGGCGGGTTTGCCCGATGACGTGCGGGGAATGCTGTGCGGCGGCAGCAGCTCGATGTCCACCGCAATGCCGAACTCGCTTTGAATGCGCGCGCTCAGCGAATGCACGATTTGTTCTCGGCGTTCTTCTGAACTGACTCGGCACTGGATTTGCAAAATGATCCTGGCCGCTTCGTCGTGTTCTTCAGTCACGAAGGCAATCGCATCGCCGGAACGGATTTCCGGTTCGGATTCCGCGACGTACTCGATATCCTGTGGCCAGATATTGCGGCCGCGAATGATGATCAAGTCCTTCTTGCGGCCGGTGACGTACAGATAGCCGTCCAGCAGGTAGCCCAGATCGCCGGTATCCATCCAGCCGGTCACCTGAATTTGCTTCTGAGATTCATCGTCGCAGAAATAGCCGTTCATCAGGCTGGGGCCGGAAATCGTGATATGGCCGACCTGGCGCTCCGGCAGCGCTTGCCCGGTTTCGCTGCGGATCTCGATGCGGTGGCCGGGCAGCGCACGGCCGCAGTTGACGAAGGTCGAGACGGCGCGGGTTTTTTTGCCCGGCGCGACCGCTTTACCCTCGTACTCCAAAATATCGCGGTCGACTGCGTTGGTTTGCGGGCCGGAGCAAGGATCGGAAAAGCTCACCGCCAGGGTGTTCTCGGCCAGGCCGTAACACGGCATGAAGGCTTTGCTGTCGAAGTTGATGCTGCTGAAGTGTTCGCCAAACTGGCCGAGCAGCTCGGCCGGGATCGGCTCGGCGCCTACGCCGGCAACCCGCCAGCTGGAAAGATCCAGATCGGCCAGCTCTTTGGCGTTGCTGCGGCGTAGACACAGATCGTAGCCGAACGGCGGGGCGACGGACACTGTGCCGCGATTCTTGGCGATCAGTTTCAGCCACTGCATCGGGCGCATGGCGAAATCTTGCGTGCGCAGATAATCGACGGACAGCTGGGTCGCTACCGGCGTCAGCAGGAAACCGACCAGGCCCATGTCGTGATAGAAGGGCAGCCATGAAACGCAGCGATCGCCCGCACGCAGCTTGATCCCGTCGCGGCTGATCGCGTTCAGGTTCGCCATGGCCGCCCGCTGGGTAATGATCACGCCGCGCGGAAAGCGGGTGCTGCCCGAGGTGTATTGGAGGTAGGCGATATCGTCGGGCGAAGGCGCGGGCAACGCGATCTCCGGCTCCGGCAAGGCGTTAAAATCCTCGTCGCTGAGGATGTGCATCGCCGACGTGTTTTCCGTAGCCGACGCGATGAGCGGTGTCCACTCTTCGCTGCTGATGATAGCCGCCGGGTTGCAACTGGCGATCAGCCCTTTCAGTTTGGCGGTGTAGGAGTCGCGCTGGCCCACGCCCATCGGGATCGCCAACGGTACCGCCACCAGGCCGGCATATTGGCACGCAAAAAAGGCTTCGACGAATCCCGCGCTGGTTTCGGCGATAAGCGCCACGCGATCGCCTTTCTTGAGCTTCAGGGACAATAAACGCCGCGCGCCCGAGATCGCTTTTTGCTGCAGCGTGCGATATTCGAGAACGGTCACGAGTTGATTGCGACGGTCGTAAAAATTCATTCCCGTATTGCCCAGCGCCGCGTAATCCAACGCGTCCACTAAAGTGGGGAAGTCCGCATAGCGCATAGGAAGAGAATGAACGGAACTTGTTTCAGACATAGACAAACTTAGCCATAGATTAAAAATCACCAAAAGAGAAAAATCACTCTTGGCGAGGTAATTGATGTTTTACTATGAATAGGTTTTTGAATAAGTTTGTTATTCAACCATCTTCATTCCGCGAACAGCGTATATTGCCGTGCTTGAGCGGCACGCCGGTTATTAACCGGTCAGAGCGCGAGTAGCCCGTGCTATCAGCCTGAACGGCACCCCGGCGATATACGAGAGGCTATTGTAATATCCGGGTTTCGCCGTTCTTTAGTCTGCATCTGTCGGGCAGGAAATAACTGTCGGCTCATAGGTTATGACCTCATGCATGGCTATCTTGGAACTTAAACACTTCCTAAACAGTATGCCGCAAGAAATCCAAAAGTGAACGATTCATTTAAGGCTAATCTTAAAAAGAGCATTAAGTGGTAAAGATGGCGACACACCTCCTGATTAAAGTCGGTACACTAAAAACGGCGAGTTTCTTTTGCCATAACAGCACGAAATAATAAAAGAGCACCATTAGCGTAGCCTGGCTGCGCCGCTTTCTGTTTCCTTTTTTTATCAATTATGGACATCACAGGGTGAATGTAGAGCCAATAATGCGCTGATTCACAGGGGGTAATATTCGGTTTTTCTTATCATTGAACCGGAGGCAATACACAATCCAATAAAAGAGAACAGCATAAAAAATGCTAAAGGCGTTGTCGCGCGCTCATTTAATTATTTTATTAAAACGTAAGGCTATTTATGATCCGTATTGAGAAAGTTCTGGATAAACGCGAACTTAAAGAATTTATTGCTTTTCCCTCGCAACTGTTTCGCGATGATCCGAACTGGATTGAGCCGCTGCATGTCGAGCGCGAAGAGCACCTGTCAAAGAAGAATCCCGGCACCGACCATATTGAATGGCAGGCATGGGTGGCCAAAAAACAAGGCAAAGTCGTTGGGCGCATCACGGCGCAAATCGATTCTCTGCACCGGGAGCTGCATGGCGAGGATACCGGCCACTTCGGCATGATTGACGCCGTTGACGATCCCGCCGTTTTCAGCACCTTATTCACGGTCGCGGAAGAGTGGCTGAGATCGAAAGGCGCGCGTAAAATCACCGGGCCATTCAGCCTCAATATCAATCAGGAAAGCGGCCTGTTGGTCGAAGGGTTCGATACCCCGCCTTCCGCCCTGATGACGCACGCGAAACCCTACTACGCGGCCCAGATAGCGCAACAGGGCTACAGCGAAGGGATTGATTTGCTTGCCTATTGGATGAAAAGAACCGATCTGCATTTTTCGCCGTCGCTGACCCGGATGATGGATCAGGTGCGCAAAAAGGTGACCGTGCGCCGCCTCAATCGCAAGCGCTTTCGCGAGGAGATGCAGGTGCTGCGCGAGGTGTTCAACTCCGGGTGGCAGCATAACTGGGGGTTTGTCCCGTTCACCGAGCATGAGTTCGCCACCATGGGGGATCAGCTGAAGTTTCTGGTGCCCGACGATATGATCCATATCGCCGAGGTGGATGGTGCCCCCTGTGCCTTTATTGTCGGCCTGCCAAACATCAACGAAGCGATTGCCGATCTGCAGGGGCGGTTATTGCCGTTCGGTTGGGCGAAGCTATTGTGGCGGCTGAAAGTCAGCGGCGTGCGCACCGCGCGCGTGCCGTTGATGGGCGTGCGTCAGGAATATCAATTCAGCCGCATCGGGCCGATTATTGCGCTGTTGCTTATTGAGGCGCTGCGCGAGCCTTTCGCGAAGCGCAATATCGACGCGCTGGAAATGTCGTGGATCCTGGAAACCAATACCGGCATGCGGACGATTTTAGAACGCATTGGCGCAGTTCCCTATAAGCGCTACCGCTTGTTCGAGAAAACGCTTTAACCGGCTGATAACGCATCGCCTTTTCACGTTCTCAGAATAATAACCGCGGCAGGGTATTTTCGGGCGGTGCCGTTTCAGGGGCAGGGTGACGGCGCGTGAGGGAATGCATCGCCTCCTGGAAGAGAACAGTTAAGGTCCTTAATTAATAAACTCGTGATAAATTCACGCCGCGTTATTTATTCGCGAGTGATTGTCGCAGTCTTGACGAGAGCAGATTGTATGCCTGTGGAAAAGAAAAAAGGAATAAGCCGATTAACCTACAGCATAAGGAATTCCTGGGCCGGGTTTATTGACGCCGTGCTTACCGAAGATGCGTTCCGCCAATTATTGGTTATTAACGCCATTTTACTGGTTGTTACATTTGGTTTAGATATTACAAATATAGAGCGGCTGTTATTAATCACCTGCAGTTTTCTGCTATTGGTGGTTGAACTGCTTAATACGGCGATTGAAACCGTGGTCGATCGCATTTCGCTGGAATTACATCCGTTATCCAAACGCGCCAAAGATTTGGGCGGCGCAGCGCAGCTGGTGGCCGTGGTGATGACTATCATTATTTGGGGAATGGTGCTGCTGGGGCGATAGGGGCTTTGGTGGCTCAACCAGCAAGCCGGTTGCCGTGGCGATATAAGCGGTTATCATCGTTGTTTTGCGTCCTCTGCCATTTCAGCAAGGAGAGTTGGCCGTTATGCCCGTGAATTTTGATCTCAACGATCTTTATGCGTTTCGCGCGCTGGTGGAGTACGGCAATTTTCGGCTGGCCGCAGAGTCCATCTGCCTGTCGCAGTCGGCATTGAGCCGCAGGATTGAGAAGCTGGAAAACGCGCTGGGCATCAAATTGTTCGACCGCACCACCCGGCGCGTGACCTTGACGCTGTACGGGCAGGCCTTCGCCGAACGTTCGGAGCAGTTACTGATGAACGTCGAAGCGGTGATGGCCGATATCGATAAGGTCAGCCAGGAGCGGGTGGGGCTGGTCACCGTCGCCACGGTACCATCGGCGGCCTACTATTTCATGCCCGACGTGATACGCCGTTTCCGGCTTCGCTATCCGCGCGTGCGCGTTAAGCTGATCGACGGCAGCGCAGGCAATGTCATCGAGGCGGTCACCGGCGGCCAGGCCGATTTCGGCATCTGCTTCGCAGGGCGGCTGCAGCCTAATCTTGAGTTTGTGCCGTTGGTGGGGGACGTCTACGTGGCCGCCTGCCGGCGTGACCATTCGCTCGCCGGTAAAAAGAGCCTCACCTGGCGGGAGTTTTATCAGCAGGATTACGTGTCGCTGGATAAAACCTCCGGCAATCGCAATCTGCTCGATCAGCGCCTGGAACACCTCGTGCCGGAACGCCCCAGCGTGTGTGAAACTCGCCATGTGACGACCATGCTGGGCATGGTTGAGGCGGGCATCGGCATTGCCGCCGTGCCCGCCATGTCGATGCCCGCTTCAGAGCATTCAGTGTTGACGTCGGTGCCGCTGGTCGATCCGGTGGTGAAACGCACCGTAGGCCTCATCAGACGCGGCGGCCGCATGCAGTCTTTCGTCGCCGCCGAGTTGGAAAAGCTGATTACTGAACAGTATCACTCTGCCTGACCGGCTGCGGCGCCGGCACGGTTCGCATGCCGGTCGCGCGAATGGTCGGCTGCGCCTGAGAGGAGGCGAGGAAGTCCAGCAGCGCTTTGCCTTCGCGGCGGTGCTCCGCCTTGGCGGTCACCGCGCCCGCGAAGCGGGTGATGTACTGCACGTTTTCCGGCAGCTCGCCGATAAAGGTCACGCTCGCCACGGGTAGCAATTCGCTGACCTGCTGGAAGCCCAGTGCGTATTTCCCCTGCGCCACTTCAGAGGCCACCGGAATGCGCTCAACCTTATGCGCTTTCCCTTTCACCTGTTCCTCGATACCCAGCTTTTTAAACAGTTGGCCGCTGACATAGCGGCCGCTGGCGCTGTCGGAATAGGCGAAAGAGTCCGCCTGCAGCAGGACCTTGCGCAGGTCGGCATCCGTTTTTACCACCGGCTTGGGCGCGCCCTGTTTGACCACCATGCCGATCGGCGAATCGGCCAGCTCCACGCGCGAACCCGGCTGGGTCCAGCGCTCTTTTTCCAGTTGGGTGAGCGCGTCGCCCACCATGATCAGCACATCGGCTTGCTCTCCGCGCGCTAACCGCGCGGGGATCGCCTGCGGCGTTTTGCCCATCGAGGGGCCGGACACCAGAATGATTTTATCGCCGCTTTGGGCTTCATATTCCGGGGCCAGCTTCTCCAGCGCGGCTTTGAAGCCGCCGGAGATCATCACGGTCACGTCTTTGGCCAGCGCCGCCGTACTGCAGGAGACGCACACCAGCGCGGCGAGGATCGAACGAGTGAGTTTTAGCATGACATCATTCCTTTTGAGATGGCGGCTTAGCGCGCGGTTTGCAGCGGCATGGCGATGCGGCGATACATATACAGCGTCGCCAGCAGGGCGCACAGCGCGGCGAAGCTCATCCAGTAGCCCGGTGAAGCCTTGTCGCCGGTGTATTCGATCAGCGCGGTGGAGACTACCGGCGTAAAGCCGCCGAACACTGCCGTCGCCAGGCTGTAGGCGAGCGAGAACCCGGCCACCCGCACCTCCGCCGGCATGATCTCCGTCAAGGCCGGGATCATCGCGCCGTTGTAGAGGCCGTAAATGAAGGACAGCCACAGCAGCACGGCCAGCATCATGCTGAAGCTGGGGGCGGCGGCGAGCAGGCTCAGCGCCGGGTAGGCGGTGGCCAACGTCAGCAACGTCATGGCGACCAGCACCGGTTTGCGGCCGAAGCGGTCCGACAGCGCGCCGCCGATGGGCAGCCAGATGAAGTTGGAGATCGCCACCAGCAGGGTGACCAGCAAGCTGTCGGAAGCGCTGAGCAGCAGCACCTTTTTGCCGAAGGTCGGCGCATAGACGGTGATCAGATAAAACGCGGTGGTGGTCATGGCGACCATCAGCATGCCGGCGATCACCACCGGCCAGTTTTTCAGCAGGGTTTTAAACACGTCGCGCATCGCCAGGTGGTGACGGCGAGCGGTAAATTCCTGCGTCTCTTCCAGCTTGCGGCGCAGGAAGAAGATGAAGGGAACGATCAGGCAGCCAAACAGGAAAGGCAGGCGCCAGCCCCATTCGCGAATGGCGCTTTCTTCCAGCGCCGCATTGAGCGCGAAGCCCATGGCCGCCGCCACCATGATAGCCACCTGCTGGCTGCCGGACTGCCAGCTGGTGTAGAAGCCTTTACGGCCCGGCGTGGCGATTTCAGCCAGATAGACGGACACGCCGCCCAGCTCCGCGCCCGCCGAGAAGCCTTGCAACAGACGCCCGCACAGCACCAGCAGCGGCGCCCAAAGCCCGATGCTTTGGTAAGAGGGGATCAGCACGATCAGGAAGGTGCCCGCGGCCATGATCGACAGGGTCACGATCAGCCCTTTGCGGCGGCCGACTTTATCGATGTAAGCACCTAGCACGACAGCGCCGATCGGGCGCATCAGAAAACCGGCGCCGAATACCGCGAAGGTCATCATCAGCGAGGCAAATTCGCTGCTGGCCGGGAAAAAGGTGTGTGCGATGTAGGTAGCGTAAAAGCCGAACAGGAAAAAATCGAACTGTTCTAAAAAGTTGCCGGAGGTGACGCGCAGTATCGCGCCGGTTCTGGCCCTGATGGTCATGGGTGAGGTAGAGGAATGCATCTTTATCTCCAGTTTGTTATTGGCGCTTGACGCCGCGCCTGTTGCTGAAGATTCGCTCAGGAAAATAAAGTAAATAAGCGCAATAAACGCATGGCGCGATGCGTGTGACGCATCAATCGGCGTTAACAATGTTGCCTAACCTGATGTAACGTGGCGTTAACAAGTTTGCCGCTCATCGCCCGCTGCGCAGAACGCCGAAAACGTTATGCGCTTTTTGTGACAGGGTTCATAAAGGGGCGGCGGGGAAGCGCCCCGTGCCTCTGAACGATTGTTCGATACCGTACGTAAAAAGATGAATACCTCGCACTGCGTTTGCAAAATACGTGGATGTACGTTCAGCCTTGCAGTATCCACGTATGCCTTTGCATGTTATCCCTGCGCCTCTCTGCTATAGCTTTACATCTATATAGTTACCGATCTATATTTTAGGGAGGTCCCGTGTGGGAAATTAAAACAACGGATGCATTTGATCATTGGTACAGATCGCTCAGCGATGCCGATCGGGCCGGCGTACTTGCCGCATTGATGGTCCTGCGGGAAAAGGGGCCGGGGCTGCCCAGACCCTATGCCGATACGGTTAAAGGCTCACGTTACAGCAATATGAAAGAGTTGCGCATTCAGTGCCGAGGCGAACCGTTGCGGGCATTCTTCGCTTTCGCTCCGTACCGTATTGGCATTGTGCTTTGCGCGGGCAATAAAGCCGGTAATGAAAAGCGTTTTTACGATCGGATGATCCAGGTTGCCGATCGGGAATTCACGAACTGGCTGAACACATTAAACGAGAAGGAGTGACGCGATGGGCATAACGTTGGAACAGCTTATTGCGGATGAAAAGCCCGAGGTCGTGGCCAAAGCGCAGGCGCTGGCGGCGGACATCATGCTGAACATTCACCTTGCCGAGCTGCGTGAAAAAGTACAGAAAACGCAGGTTGAAATGGCGCAGGCGCTGGGGATCAGGCAGCCGACCGTTGCCGTGATGGAAAAACCGGGCCGCGATCTGAAACTGTCTTCGCTTAAACGCTATGTTGAGGCGGCCGGCGGCAAACTGCGCCTGGACATCGAACTGCCGGACGGTTCGCACTACGAATTTGTGCTGTAAGCGCTAACGGCAGAAAAGCAAAAGCCCGCTCAGGTTTCCCCGAGCGGGCTTTGCGTACCTGGGATGCTTTGAAACAACCAGGCGGCCGTAAAAGCAAAGAGGCGCAAGACGGGCAGGCTGTCTGAGCACTGTCGTTTGGGCCGGATAGCGTTAAACAAGCCACGCGCACTCCCTTTACGATGTCTTGCTTGCCCGTAACTGTCTCCTTGCTCCTTAGCTGAAACGATACAAATTATATTGATAAGTAGCTCGTTTAATGTGCAAAAAGTCAACGTCTTTCATTAAAACTGCGATGAAATTCGTATTTTTATCGCGCTATTTCGTCAAGTACTCACCCGGTGAAGCTCATCACATTTCTTTAACCTGCTTAACAGTAGATTTTCCTTGTTTATAAAAAATCGATTCAGCTAAAGGGGAAGGGAAATGAAAAAGACATGGGTGATGGCGGTGTTTTCGGCCCTGATTTCAGGGCAGGCTGCGGCGCAGAGTTGGGTGCTGACCAGCGCTGAAGATGGCGTGGAGAAAGGAAACTGGAAGATTTCGAGCGAGGCGCTGAAGATTAAGGATAAAACGTTCAGCATTGAGCAGAAGGTGTTGCACGGCGGTAAGCAAGAAGGCAGCAAAGTCGTGATTATCCGCAGCGAGGATGGCCTGACCATCACGCTGAGTCCCACCCGTGGCATGAACCTCCTGCGGGCAGAAGGATTTGGCGCGAAAATGGGATGGGATTCCCCAGTCAAAGAGGTGGTCAACCCCGCCTTTATCAACCTGGAAAGCCGCAATGGGCTCGGCTGGCTGGAAGGTTTCAATGAGATGATGGTGCGTTGTGGCTATGAGTGGACCGGTCATCCGGTGACCGAAGGAGGGCAAATGTACACGTTGCACGGCAAAGCGGGCAATACGCCGGCCTCGCGGGTTGAGGTTGAGGTCGCGGATACGGCGCCGTATGAAATTCGTGTTCGCGGCCTGATCAAAGAGAGCACATTCAAAAAAGCCGATCTGCAAACCCTGACCGAATTGCGCTATGTGCCCGGCAGCAACAGTTTCCGCCTGCATGATGTGTTAACCAACCGGGCGGATTATCCCCATGACTACCAGATTATTTATCACAGCAATTTCGGCGCACCGATTCTGGAAAATGGCGCCCGCTTCCTGGCGCCGATGGCCAGCATCAGCCCGTTTAACGACTATGCCAAAGCCGGGCTGAAGACCTGGGCAACCTATGCCGGTCCAACCAAAGTGTTCGATGAAATGGTCTTTAACATTAAGCCATTATCGGATCCGAATCATCAGACACTGGCGGCGCTGGTCAATAACGCGGGCGACAAAGGGGTGGCGATTCAGTTCGATACCCGCCAGTTGCCCGTCCTGACGCTGTGGAAGAATACCGATACGTTAAAACAGGGGTATGTCACGGGGATTGAGCCGGGCACCAGCTATGCCTACCCGGTCACTATCGAGCGCGAACAAAAACGCGTTAAGCAGCTGCAGCCAGGCGCCAGTGCGCAGTTTGATCTGACCTATACCTTGCTGCACAGCAAAGCGCAGGTGGCGGATCTGGAGCAGAAGATTGCGGATATTCAGGGCAAGGTAAAAATTGATGAGAATGACGCGCCGATAGCCAAAGAGTAACGCTGCCTGTCGATGCATTTAGCGTTAAAGCAAAAAGCCCGCTTAAGTTTCCTTAAGCGGGCTTCTCTAAATATGGCTCCTCTGACTGGACTCGAACCAGTGACATACGGATTAACAGTCCGCCGTTCTACCGACTGAACTACAGAGGAATCGTGTGAACGGGGCGAATAATAGCGGGGCGCCTGGGGTTTGTCAAAGCGCTAAACTGCAAAAAAAGTGCGTTTGCTGAGGGAATGAGCACCTTGCGCTGTTTTTCGGCATTTTCCATCGCTATGCGTTGATTTTTGCATCCCAAATCGTTTTGACGCCGCTTGCACACGCCTTTGCACGGCGATGGTGCAGGGCCGTTCTCCCTCCCATACTTCCTCTCGCGCTAGCCGTATTGCCCAGTCTCCGGCTAACGCCGCCACACGCCGCGCCGCAACTGATATGTAGGATGAATAAGCAAACAATATGTATTCGTCGTCACAATGGCTGGATTTTTGCTTACCCATTTTTGGGGAATGCGACTGCGCTCTCAAGAAAATTATTTTCCCCGTCTACACATAAAGTGACTGATCCGCGCCCCAGGGCGTTTCGCTACAACAGTGCTGAGGAAGATAACAATGTCATCGAAATTGATAAAAAGTCCGCTCGCTGCTTTGCTCATCGGTTGTTTAGGTACGGCGTTTTCCGCGCAGGCCGATATTGTCATCGGCGTCGCCGGGCCGTTCTCCGGGCCGAACGCCACATACGGCGATCAGTATTGGCGCGGGGCTTCGCAGGCAGCGGCGGATATCAACGCCGCCGGCGGCATCAAAGGGGAAAAAATCAAACTGGTGCAGGGGGATGACGCCTGCGAACCGAAGCAGGCGGTCGCGGTCGCCAACCGGCTGGTGGATCAGGACAAGGTCTCGGCGGTGGTCGGCCACTTCTGCTCCTCTTCCACCATGCCCGCCTCCGAGGTGTATGACGAGGCCGGCATCATCGCCATTACCCCCGGCTCCACCAACCCGCAGATCACCGAGCGCGGCATGAAGACGATGTTCCGCATGTGCGGGCGCGACGATCAGCAGGGGGTGATCGCCACCAACTACATGCTGGATACCCTGAAGGCCAAACGCATCGCGGTGATCCACGATAAAGACACCTACGGCCAGGGGCTGGCGGACGCAGCGAAGGCGGCAATGAACAAGCGCGGGGTCAAGGAAGTGCTGTATGAGGGGCTGTCGCGCGGTGAGAAAGATTTCAACGCGCTGGTGACCAAGATCGCCTCGGTCAAGCCGGACGTGGTCTACTTCGGCGGCTGCCATCCGGAAGCCGGGCCGCTGGTGCGCCAGATGCGCGAGCAGGGCGTGACCGCCAAGTTCTTCTCCGGCGACTGCGTGGTGACCGAAGAGCTGGTGACCGCCGCCGGCGGGCCGCAGTACACCAACGGCGTGCTGATGACCTTCGGCAACGATCCGCGTCAGATCGCGGAAGGCAAGGCGGTGATCGCCAAGTTCCGTGCCAGCGGTTTTGAACCGGAAGGGTACACCCTCTACTCCTATGCCTCGATCCAGGCGATCGCCGCCGCCTTCAACGCCACCGGCGGCAAAGACAGCGCCAAGGCCGCCGAATGGCTGAAGTCGCACGATGTCGACACCGTGATGGGCAAAAAAGCCTGGGATCAGAAGGGCGACCTGAAGGTCTCGGACTACGTGGTCTATCAGTGGGATGACAAGGGCAAATATCACCAGCTTTGAACAACCCAATACTGACGTTGTGACTCTATGACAGACGGGCTCGCCGCCCTGGCGAGCCCGTTCCGCGATGACCTTTGGGCCGCGTCGGACTGCGTTGGCGGCCTTACCAGGCGAGACTGCTCATTATGGATGTATTCTTTCTGCAACAGCTGATCAACGGCCTGACCCTCGGTGCGGTGTATGGCCTGATCGCCATTGGCTACACCATGGTTTACGGCATCATCGGTATGATCAACTTCGCTCACGGCGAGGTGTACATGATCTCCGCCTACCTGTGCGCCATCGGTTTGGCGCTGCTGTCGTTCTTCGGGCTGCACTCGTTCCCGTTGCTGATCCTCGGCACGCTGGTGTTCACCATCGTCATCACCGGGGTGTACGGCTGGGTGATCGAGCGTATTGCCTACAAGCCGCTGCGCAACTCCACCCGCCTGGCGCCGCTGATCTCCGCCATCGGCATGTCGTTAATCCTGCAAAACTACGCGCAGATAAGCCAGGGGCCGCGCCAGCAGGGTATCCCTACGCTGCTGAGCGGCGTGTTCCGCCTGGAGTTCGACGGCGGCGTGGTGCAGATCACCTACACCAAGGTGTTCATTCTGGTGGCGTCACTGCTCGGCATGGCGATCCTCACCTACATCATTCAGCGTACCCGGCTGGGGCGCATCTGCCGCGCCACCCAGCAGGATCGCAAAATGGCCTCGATTCTCGGCATCAATACCGATCGGGTGATCTCGCTGGTGTTTGTGATCGGTGCTGCCATGGCCGGGCTGGCCGGGGTGCTGATCACCATGAACTACGGCACCTTCGATTTTTACGTCGGCTTTATCATCGGTATCAAGGCCTTCACCGCCGCGGTGCTGGGCGGCATCGGCTCGCTGCCGGGCGCGATGCTGGGCGGGCTGCTGCTCGGGGTGGCGGAGGCGCAGTTCGCCGGCATGGTGAACTCGGATTACAAGGACGTGTTCTCCTTCGGGTTGCTGGTGGCGATTCTGATCTTCCGTCCGCAGGGGCTGCTCGGCCGGCCGCTGATCGCCAAGGTTTAAGGAGAATGCCATGTCGCAATCCGTGATCAACGGCGGGCTGGACGTTAAACGCAGCCTGCTGGACGCCGTCTTGGCCGGGCTGATCGCCCTGATCGTGTTCGGGCCGATCGTCGGCATCGTGCTGAACGGCTACAGCTTCAACTTCGAACCGCACCGGCTGGTGTGGATTATCGTCGCGGTGATGGTCGGGCGGCTGCTGCTGAGCCTGTTCCTGCAAACCGCGCCGGGGCGCAGAGTGCTGGCGCGCTTCGACGGCGGCAACGACGGCGTCTACGTACGGCCGCTGGGCGATAAATCCAACCTGCGCTGGTTCCTGCCGCTGATGGCGGCGATCGCGCTGCTGTTCCCGTTCGTCGCCACCAAATACCTGCTGACGGTGGCGATCCTCGGCCTGATCTACGTGCTGCTCGGGCTGGGGCTGAACATCGTGGTCGGGTTGGCGGGGCTGCTCGATCTGGGGTACGTGGCGTTTTACGCCATCGGCGCCTACGGGTTGGCGTTGGGCTACCAGTATCTCGGGCTGGGGTTTTGGGCGATGCTGCCGCTGGGGGCGCTGATGGCGGCGTTGGCGGGCGCGCTGCTGGGTTTCCCGGTGCTGCGCATGCACGGCGACTACCTGGCGATCGTCACGCTCGGGTTCGGCGAGATCATCCGGCTGGTGCTGAACAACTGGATGTCGCTCACCGGCGGGCCGAACGGCATTTCGGTGCCGGCGCCGACGGTGTTCGGCCTGGAATTCGGCCGGCGCGCCAAAGACGGCGGCGTGCCGATCCACGAGTTTCTCGGCATCGATTACAACCCGAATCTCAAGTTCATTTTCATCTACGCGGTGCTGTTTTTGGTGGTGCTGCTGGTGCTGTACATCAAGCACCGGCTGACGCGCATGCCGATCGGCCGCGCCTGGGAGGCGCTGCGCGAAGATGAGATCGCCTGCCGCTCTCTCGGGCTGAACCACGTGCTGGTGAAGCTGTCGGCGTTTATGCTGGGCGCCTCCACCGCCGGGCTGGCGGGGGTGTTTTTCGCCACCTATCAGGGCTTTGTCAACCCGACCTCGTTCACCTTCTTCGAGTCGGCGCTGATCCTGGCGATCGTGGTATTGGGCGGCATGGGGTCTACCCTTGGCGTGGTGCTGTCGGCCTTCGTGCTGACGGTGGCGCCGGAGCTGCTGCGCAGCTTTGCCGAATACCGGGTGCTGTTGTTCGGCGTGCTGATGGTGGCGATGATGATCTGGCGGCCGCGCGGGCTGGTGCGCATCAGCCGCGCCAGCTTTGCGGAACGCAAGGGGGTGGCGCCATGAGCGACGCCATTTTGCGGGTGGAACACCTGATGATGCGCTTTGGCGGCATCAAGGCGCTGAACGACGTCAATCTGGAGGTGGAGCGCGGCTCCATCACCGCCCTGATCGGCCCCAACGGCGCCGGCAAGACCACGGTGTTCAACTGCCTGACCGGTTTTTACCGCGCCACCGGCGGCGCGATCCTGCTCAATACCCACAAGCGGCCAACCGATGTGATCCAGGTGCTGGGGCAGAAGTTTCGCGCCGGTGATTGGATACGCCCGAAGCGGCTCGGTTCGCGCCTCTATTACAAGATGTTCGGCGGCACCCACCTGGTCAACCGCGCCGGGCTGGCGCGCACCTTCCAGAATATCCGCCTGTTCCGCGAAATGTCGGTGGTGGAGAACCTGCTGGTGGCGCAGCACATGCAGAGTAACCGCAACCTGATCGCCGGGGTGCTGAATACGCCGGGCTACCGCCGGGCGGAAAGCGCCGCGCTCGATCACGCCTTCTACTGGCTGGAGGTGGTAGATCTGGTGGACTGCGCCAACCGGCTGGCGGGGGAGATGTCCTACGGCCAGCAGCGGCGGCTGGAGATCGCGCGCGCCATGTGCACCGCGCCGGAGATGATCTGCCTCGACGAGCCTGCCGCCGGGCTGAACCCGGTGGAGACGGCCACGCTGAGCCGCATTATCCGCTTCCTGCGCCAGCATCACGGTATCACGGTGCTGCTGATCGAGCATGATATGGGCATGGTGATGGAGATCTCCGATCGGGTGATCGTGCTCGATCACGGCGACGTGATCGCCCGCGGCACGCCGCAGGAGATCCAGCACAACGAGGCGGTGATCGCCGCCTACCTGGGCGCGGACGAAGAGGAGCTGGCGGGATGAGCGAGGCGATGCTGGAATTTCGCGAAGTGGACGTGTTTTACGGGCCGATCCAGGCGCTGCGCAAGGTGTCGCTGCAGGTTAACGCCGGGGAGACGGTGGCGCTGATCGGCGCCAACGGCGCGGGCAAATCCACGCTGTTGATGTCGATCTTCGGCCAGCCGCGCATCGCCGGCGGGCAGATCCTGTTTGGCGGCGAGGACATCAGCCGCCGCTCCACGCACTTTGTTGCCAGCAGCGGCATCGCGCAGGCGCCGGAAGGGCGGCGCATCTTTCCGGACATGAGCGTAGAGGAGAACCTGCTGATGGGCACCATCACCGTCGGCAATCGCTACCTGGAGGAGGATTTGCCGCGCATGTTCGAGCTGTTTCCGCGCCTGAAAGAGCGGCGCAACCAGCGGGCGATGACCATGTCCGGCGGTGAGCAGCAGATGTTGGCGATCGCCCGCGCGCTGATGAGCCGGCCGAAGCTACTGCTGTTGGACGAGCCGAGCCTGGGGCTGGCGCCGATCGTGGTGCGGCAGATCTTCGGCGTGCTGCGCGAGCTGACCCGCAGCGGCATGACGCTGTTTCTGGTGGAGCAGAACGCCAACCACGCGCTGAAGTTGTCCGATCGCGGTTATGTGATGGTCAACGGCCAGATCCGCCTCACCGGCAGCGGCCAGGAGCTGTTGAACGATCCGGAGGTGAGAAAGGCCTATCTGGGCGGCGGCTGAGCGCCGCCCCACGGGCAGGGATGCCCGCGTTCATCCCTCGATGGCGCTTCGTTCTTGATCATCGTAGCGCGAGCGGGCCGCTCTGAAGGAGCCGGCGGAGGAGATAATCCACGACCAGAGCGGCAGCATGTTGAGCAGCATCTCTTCCCCCGCGTCGGTGATGGTGTAAACCACGCGGGGCAGTTTTTCCTGATAATCGCAGCGCGATATCAACCCGTCCCGCTCGAGATGGCGCAGCGTCCGCGTCAGCATTCTCTGCGTCACGCCCGCTAATTGGCGGCCTATCTCGCCGTGGCGCAGCGGCCCGTGGGTACCCAGGAGATGCAATACCCCCAGCGACCAACGGTTGCCCGCATGCGCGAGGATCTCACGCTTTAACCCTTCATCGTCGTTGCTCAATGCTTCACAGAACGCCTGTGAAAATTGCAGCAGCGCTTCCCGATCGTTCGTCATATTCCTCTCCGGTATCACGCGTGTACCTAATTGAACCCGTTTTTGTCAGCTGTCAGGATGGCGCAGTGTCAAGACAGGAGGCAAGAATGAAATCCACAAATCCATCTATCAATACCGTGCTCATCCTCGGCGCCGGTGAACTGGGGCTGCCGGTATTGCGTGCGATGAGCCGGCAGGCTCGGTTACACCATGCTTTAAAAATCAGCGTGCTGCTCCGGCCGGAGGCCGCCCGCGCCGTGAGCGGCCCGCTCCGGGCGCGGCGGGATGAGCTGGCGCGGCTTGGGATCGCCGTGGTGGAAGGCGATCTGCAGCAAAACGGCGTGGAGGCGCTGAGCGCGCTATTCCGTTCCTTCGACGCGGTGATCAACTGCAGCGGCTTTGTCGGCGGGGCGGGCACGCAGATAAAGATCACCCAGGCCGTCTTGCTGGCGGGCGTGGCGCGCTACTTCCCGTGGCAGTTCGGCGTGGACTACGATGTCGTGGGTAAAGGCAGCGGGCAACAGGTGTGGGATGAACAGCTTGAGGTGCGTCACCTGCTGCGCGCGCAGAGCGCAACGGAGTGGGTGATTGTTTCCACGGGCATTTTCACCAGCTACCTGTTTGACCCCGGCTTTGGCGTGGTGGACGCGGCAAGCAAAACGGTGCGCGCGCTGGGCGACTGGCGCTACGCGGTGACGCTGACCACCCCTGAGGACATTGGCCGGCTGACGGCCGCGATTTTTTTCCATCGGCCCGCGTTTCGCAACCAGGTAGTCTATATCGCTGGGGACACGCTGACCTACCGCGAGCTTGCCGATGTCATGCAGGCGCACTGGGGCGTTGAGGTCAACAGAGTCTTGTTGGACAAAGAGCGGCTGCAGGAGGAGGTGCGGAACCATCCGCGCGACGTCGGCGCCAAATACCGGCTGGCTTTCGCCCGCCCCGACGGCGTGGCCTGGGATAAGGCGAAAACCTTCAATGCGCGCCAGGGCATAGCCACCACCACCGCCGAGCAGTGGCTGGCGCAGCAATGGCCGATCTCTCAGGACGGTTAGTCGCCTGAGCGCCGGAATCAGAACTGGCGCTGCATCCAGCGCACGTTCAGCCGCACCAGGGCGATGATGGCGCTGGAGAGCAGCCGCAGCCCGCCGGGCATGTCGCGGCGGCGGATGTCCAGCAGCAGCACGGTGCGCACCTGCGGGCTGTCGTTCCACACCTCGTGTTCGAAGGTATCGTCCCACAGCATGAACTCCCCTTCGTGCAGCCGGTATTCGCGGCCGTCCACTTTCAGCACCGCCGCGGGTACGCCGTCGGCGCGTTTGGGCATGTCCAGCACCAGATAGCCGCGCAGAATGCCGCGAAACGGCCCGCGGTGGGGCGGCACCTGCTTGCCGGGCGCGAGGAAGGAGAGCGAGGCGGACAGTACGTCCGGCGACGAAGCGATCAGCGCCGCCAGCGTCGGGCAACGCGCCAGGTTGCGGTCAATCGGCTGGCCGTAGGCCTTCATGATGAACATGCGCCAGTCGCGCGCGTCGTTGGCGGAGATCGATTCCTGCTGGATCATGATCTCGTGAAAACGGGGAATATTGTGCAGATCGTGGGCGACGGTCAGCGCCTCTTCGCGGATCTGCCGCCATTGAGCGGTGAAACGTTCGGCGTCGGGGAACAGCGCGGCGCTGTCGAGCACTGGTTTGCCCTGAATGCGGCGATCGTAAACATTGCGCAATGCGAGCACGGACCAATCATAAATCGCAGACATAATGACCTCGCCTCAGAAAACGCCAAAGGGACACTGCGCGCGGTTCTTCGGCGCGGCGCGTCCTGTGTGGCGGCCGGAGGGGAAGAGCGGCAGGAAAAATTGGTACGCTTCAAGAGATTAGCACAGCATTTGTGCAACCGTGTGTCTGCGAATGTGTCGAAATGCGGCGAAAAAAACCACACAATTAAAGTGTGACGCGTATCGCATTTAGCGGGCCGGTTGGTTAAAATATCGCTACTTGCCCGCACCTGTCCGGATTTTGTTTACCATGGAACACGCTCCCGTTTCGCGCTCAACCGCCTGGTTGCGCGTGGTTATCCTCGCCGTCTCGGCCTTTATCTTCAACACCACCGAATTTATCCCGGTCGGTCTGCTGAGCGATATCGCCGTCAGCTTCTCGATGCAAACCGAACAGGTCGGCTTGATCATTACCATTTATGCCTGGATCGTCGCCGCCGCCTCGTTGGCGTGCATGCTGCTGACCAGCAAAATTGAGCGCCGCAAGCTGCTGATCGGCGTGTTCATGCTGTTTATCGCCAGCCACGTGCTGACCGCCGTGGCCTGGGACTTCACCACGCTGGTTATCTCGCGCGCCGGCGTGGCGCTGGCGCACTCGGTGTTCTGGTCGATCACCGCCTCGCTGGCGATCCGCGTGGCGCCGCCGGGCAAGAAAGCCCAGGCGCTGAGCCTGCTGGCGGGGGGCACCGCGCTGGCGATGGTGCTCGGCCTGCCGCTCGGGCGGGTGGTGGGGCAGTTGCTCGGTTGGCGCATGACCTTTATCGGCATCGCGGTGTGCGCCACCCTGGCGCTGGTGCTGCTGTGGCGCCTGCTGCCGGTACTGAAAAGCGAGCATTCCGGCTCGCTGGCCAGCGTGCCGCTGCTGTTCAAACGCCCGGCGCTGGTGGCGCTGTACATGCTGACTATCATCGTGGTGACGGCGCACTTCACCGCCTACAGCTACATCGAGCCGTTTATCCAGACCGTGGCCGGGCTGTCGGAGAACTTCACCACGCTGATGCTGCTGCTGTTCGGCGCCGCCGGCATCGTCGGCAGCCTGCTGTTCAGCCGCTACAGCGAGCGGTTTCCTTCCGGCTTCTTTATCGGCGCCATCGTGCTGTTGGCCTTGAGCCTGCTGCTGCTGTTGCCGGCCGCCGGCAGCGAAAGCCACCTGACGGTGCTGTGCATCTTCTGGGGCATGGCGATCATGGCCATCGGCCTGTCGATGCAGGCCAAAGTGCTGAGCCTGGCGCCGGACGCCACCGACGTGGCGATGGCGATCTTCTCTGGCCTGTACAACTTCGGCATCGGCAGCGGCGCGCTGCTGGGCAACCAGGTGAGCCTGCATCTGGGCATGGGCAACATCGGCTTCGTCGCCGCGCCGCTGGCGCTGATCGCTCTCGGCTGGTGCCTGCTGAGCGTCTATCGCAGCGAACGGCTGCAGCAGCACCACAGTCGTTAATCCACCGATTCGGGATGCCGCTGCGGCATTCCGCGCTGCATTTTCCTGCTATAAAACAGGCTGCTGCAGCGTTTTATGCTTAACTTTTTTTCATAGTCTGCTAATTAAAAATTTAACTCCGACGCCGCTTCGCTAGCATAGAAAGTCATCAAAAATGTTAATGCGAGGTTAACGGTGAGTGAATCTGTAGCGGCGTCGCCGATCCATGCGCGGGATTTGGCGACCAGAATCGACGCCTTGCCCGCGTCGGCCGGCCTGTGGCGCTTTATTATTCTGCTGTCGCTGGGCGGTTTTTTCGAACTTTACGATCTGTTCCAGACCGGCTATATCAGCACCGGCCTTATCGCCGACGGCATTTTCCACACCGGCGCGCAGGGCGTCTTCGGCGTATCGGATCAGGCGGCCTTTGCCTCCGCCACCTTTCTCGGCCTGTTCGTCGGCGCCAGCCTGCTGAGCCCGTACGCCGATCGCTTCGGCCGGCGCGCCACCTTTATGTTCGCCCTGATCTGGTATGGCGCTTTCTCGCTGCTGCTGGCGTTTCAACAGCAGGCGGAATGGGTGATCTTTCTGCGTTTTCTGGTGGGCGTTGGGCTCGGTATCGAGCTGGTGACCATCGACACTTACCTGACGGAATGGGTCCCCGCGCACCTGCGTACCCGGGCTTTCGCCTTCGCGTTCTTCGTGCAGTTTCTGTCGGTGCCGGCGGTGGCGCTGATGTCCTGGTGGCTGGTGCCGCAGACGATTTGGGGCCTGAGCGGCTGGCGCTACGTGGTGATCGCCGGCGCGCTGGCTTCGCTGGTGATCTGGCTGGTGCGCAAGGGGCTGCCGGAGTCGCCGCGTTGGCTGGTGCAGCAGCGGCGCTATGCGCAGGCCCGGCAGGTGATGCGGGACATGGAACGGCGCTGCGGCGTGGCGGTCACGGATTTTCCGTCGCGCCCGGTGGACGATGCCGAGGGGGCGCCGCTGCGCGGCCGCTTTCGCGACATCTGGGCGCCGCAGTATCGCGATCGCACGCTGATGCTGGTGGTGATGAACTTCTTTCAGGCCATCGGCTTCTTCGGCTTCGGCAACTGGCTACCGGCGCTGCTGTCGGGCAAGGGTGCTTCGGTCACCCACAGCCTGCTGTACGCTTTCTTCATCACGCTGGCTTACCCGCTGGGCTCGCTGCTGTGCAGCTTCTACGCCGACAAGATGGAGAACAAGTGGCAGATCGTGTTGTCCTGCCTGGTGACGGTGATCTTCGGCTCGCTGTTCGCACTGCAGAACAACCCGCTGTGGCTGATCCTGTGCGGTTTCTTCATCACCTGGTCCAACGCCTGGCTGACCTACAGCTACCACTCTTACCAGTCCGAGATTTTCCCGACCCATATCCGCGCCCGCGCCGTCGGCTTCTGCTACTCCTTCAGCCGGCTGTCGACGGTGTTCAGCAGCATCATCATCGGCATTATCTTGCAGTACGGCGGTTCGTTGGGGGTGATCGCGTTTATCGTCGCCAGCATGCTGATCGTGATGCTGGTGATCGGGCTGTTCGGCCCGAAAACGCGCGGCATCGATCTGGAAAACATCTGACGTTTTGCGCCGGCGGTGACGCCGGCTGCTTCAGCAAAAAAATTCGCGATCATGCGAAAATTATTCCGTTATCACTGCCTTTGCGCCTGCCGTACTGTTAACCCGTACAAAATCCAATTCGATACCGAGCGGGGAACACGTCATGAGCACCCTTACCGCGCCCGATGGCGCACGCATTTTCTATAAGGATTGGGGCCGCGGCCAGCCGATCCTGTTCTCCCACGGTTGGCCGCTGTCCGCCGACGCCTGGGACAACCAGCTGCTGTTTTTCGGCCAGAGCGGATTCCGCGTGATTGCCCACGATCGCCGCGGCCACGGCCGTTCCGATCAAACCTGGCACGGCAACGACATCAACCAATACGCCGACGATCTGGCTCTGCTGATCGAAACGCTGGATCTGCGCGATCTGATCCTGGTCGGCCATTCCACCGGCGGCGGCGAAGTGGCGCGCTACATCGGCCGTCACGGCAGCGATCGGGTGGCGAAGGTGGTGCTGGTCGGCGCCGTGCCGCCGCTGATGCTGCAAACGCCGGTCAACCCTGAGGGCACGCCGATGGCGGCCTTCGACGGCATTCGCAGCGGCGTGGCGGGCAACCGCTCGCAGTTCTTCAAAGATTTGGCGGTGCCGTTCTATGGCCTCCACTGCGACGAGGTGGAGAGCAATGCGGGGCTGATCGACCACTTCTGGCTGATGAGCATGCAGGGCGGCGTGAAAGGGCAGTACGAGTGTGTGCGCGCGTTCTCCGAAGTGGATTATACCGCCGATCTGCTGGCGATCGACAAGCCGACGCTGCTGGTGCACGGCGATGCCGATCAGATCGTGCCGATCGGTGCCTCGGCGCTGAAAGCCGCTAAGCTTATGCAACAGGCGGAGCTGAATGTTTACGCCGGCGGTTCTCACGGTTTGGCGCAGGTCGATCCCGATCGCTTCAACGCCGATCTGCTGGCCTTCATCCAGAATTCGCCGTTTTAAGGGGGCGCGATGAACCTGACTGCTATCGCCGCCCGCTGCGTACAGCGGCTGAATGCGCCCGCGGTGCGCTGGCTGCTGCTGCTCGCGATTTGTACCGCCTATATTCAGGGCGGATTGGTCAAGGCGTTGAACGTTGAGGGCGCCATCGCCGAAATGACCCACTTCGGCCTGCAGCCGGCGGCGCTGTTCGCCGTGCTGGTGACGCTGCTGGAACTGGCGGCGTCGGCGCTGATCCTGAGCGGCTTTTATCGCTGGCTCGGCGCGTTGGCGCTGGCCGGTTTTACCCTGATGGCGACGCTGATGGCCAATCCGTTCTGGCAGTTCGACGGGGCGGAGCGCGGCCAGATGATGAACGGATTTTTTGAACACCTCGGGCTGGCCGGCGCGCTGTTGCTGGTGGCATTTAACGATTTGAAGGAGCGAACGGATGGCTGAACAGACGGAAAACAAGGCGGCGGCGGGCGGCTTCGCGCCGCTGAAAATCCCATTATTTGCGGTGCTGTGGGGTGCCACGGTGCTCGGCAACGTCGGCAGCTTTATGCGTGACGTCGCCAGCTCGTGGCTGATCACCGACCTGTCGAGCAACCCTTCGGCGGTGGCGCTGATGCAGACCGCCGCCACGCTGCCGGTGTTCCTGCTGGCGATCCCGGCCGGGGTATTGTCGGACATCCTCGATCGGCGACGCTTTCTGATCTTCGTGCAAATTCTGCTGGCCTGCGTCAGCGGCAGCCTGTTGCTGCTGTCGCAGACCGGTGCGCTGACGGTGGAATACCTGCTGGCGCTGACCTTCGTCGGCGGCATCGGCGCGGCGCTGATGGGGCCGACCTGGCAGGCGATCGTGCCGGAGCTGGTACCGCGCACCGAGCTGAAAAACGCCGTGGCGCTGAACTCGCTGGGCATCAACATCGCCCGTTCCATCGGCCCGGCGGCCGGCGGTCTGCTGTTGGCCAGCTTCGGTGCCGGCGCGGCCTACGGCGCGGACGTGATGAGCTATGTGCTGGTGATCGCGGCGCTGCTGTGGTGGAAGCGGCCGAAGGCCGAGGACAGCGGGCTGTCGGAGCATTTCTTCGGTGCCTTCCGCGCCGGCCTGCGTTATGCCCGCTCCAGCCGCGAGCTGCACGTGGTGCTGCTGCGGGCGGCGGTGTTCTTCGCCTTCTCCAGCTCGGTTTGGGCGCTGTTGCCGCTGGTGGCGCGCCGCATGCTGGGCGGCAGCGCCGGTTTCTACGGCGTTCTACTGGGGGCGGTAGGCGCCGGGGCGATCCTTGGGGCTATTGTGCTGCCGCGTCTGCGCCAGCGGCTGAATGCCGACGGGCTGGTGTTGCTGGCGGCGGTGCTCACCGCCGTGGTGATGGCGGCCCTGTCGCTGGCGCCGCCGCAGTGGCTGGCGGTGGTGCTGCTGCTGGTGCTGGGCGCCGGCTGGATTATCGCGCTGACCACGCTTAACGGCGCGGCGCAGGGCGTGCTGCCCAACTGGGTGCGTGGCCGTGGTCTGGCCATTTACCTGATGGTGTTCAACGGCGCGATGGCGGCGGGCAGCCTGCTGTGGGGACTGGTGGCGCAGGAGCTGGGCGTGGCCGCCACGCTGCTGGTCGGCGGCGTCGGCCTGTTGGCGGCGGGGCTGCTGTTCCACCGCCTGCGTCTGCCGACCGGTGAGGCCGATCTGCAGCCGTCGAACCATTGGCCGGAGCCGTTGGTTAACACGCCGGTTGAAAACGATCGCGGCCCGGTCATGATCCAGGTGGAGTACCGCATCCGCGAACAGGACCGGCCGCAGTTCTTGCGCACGCTGCTGATGCTGGAACGGGCGCGCCGCCGCGATGGCGCTTACGCCTGGGGCATCACCGAGCATACCGGCGATCCGGAATGCATCATGGAGTGGTTCCTGGTGGAGTCCTGGGCGGAGCACCTGCGGCAGCACCAGCGGGTGTCGCACGCCGACGCCGACCTGCAGCAGGAGGCGCTGCGCTTCCACATTGGCCCTGAGAAACCGGTGGTGCATCACTTCCTGTCGCTCGACCGGCGTCAGGTGAAGCATTAACTGCACGGCCAGGCGGCGAGAAGGTGCTATGCTTTTGGTCGGTTCGGCGGCGCGGCCGCCGTAAGACGAATGTAGTCAGCACAGGGAGACACATTGATGACGGCACCTTCTGCTTTTGCCCGCGAGCTTGGGCTGCGCTATCCGATCGTTCAGGGGCCGATGAACGGCGCGTCGCCGCCGGCGTTGGCGGTGGCGGTGAGCAACGCCGGGGCGCTGGGATCGTGCGCGGCGGCGCTGTTTTCACCGGCGGTGATCCTCGAACGGGTGCAGCAGATCCGCGCGCAGACCGCCGCGCCGTTCAACATCAATCTGTTTCTGCTCGATGAGCAGCACCCGGATCTCGCCGAGCTCAAGCGCGCCCAGCACCTGCTGCGGCCGTTCCGCGAAGCGCTGGGGCTGAGTGAGCCGCCCATGCCGATCCAATTCGCCGAAAACAACCGCGACCAGATCGCGGCCCTGTTGGAGGCGGCGCCGCCGGTGGTCAGCTTCACCTTCGGCGTGCTGCCGCGCGCCACGGTCACGCAGTTCAAGAAGGCCGGCTCGCGGGTGATCGGCACCGCCACCACGGTGGCGGAAGCCCGCGCCTGGGAAGAGGCGGGCGCCGACTTCGTGTGCGTCTCGGGCGCGGAGGCGGGCGGCCACCGCCCGACCTTCCTCGGCGACATTGAGCAATCCTGCGTCGGCCTGATGGCCCTGCTGCCGCAGGTGGTGGCGGCGGTGAAGATCCCGGCGATCGCCGCAGGCGGCATCATGAACGGGCGCGGCATCGCAGCGGCGCAATTGCTGGGCGCGCAGGCGGCGCAGCTGGGCACCGCGTTCCTGTGCAGCCCGGAGTCGGGCATCGCCGAAGCCTGGCGGGCGGCGCTGCGCAACGCCGGCGATGACAGCACGCGCCTGACGCGCGCCTTCAGCGGCCGCCCGGCGCGCGGCATCGTCAATGATTTCATGCGGCAGATGCGCGCGGAAGAGGCGCAGATCCTGCCTTATCCGGTGCAGAACGCGCTCACCGGCGATATCCGCCAGGCGGCGGCCAAGGCCGGGCGCGGGGAGTTTATGTCGCTGTGGGCCGGGCAGGGCGTGGGCCTGGCGCGGCCGATGCCGGCGGCGGAGCTGGTCGCCACCCTGGCGGCGGAGCTGGAAGCGGTGTGAGCTCGTCTGCGCGATTTATTGCTGTGGCAATGTAAAAAGACGCCGGGGTGAGGCCTGAGAAGAGATGAACAGTCCGGCGTGAAGGCCGGACTGCGGGTTTGCCTTGGCTAGACGAGAATATCGGCGGAAGCGTCGACATGCCCAACGATTTTGACAAGGAAATCAGGTAATTGATTGCCGGAGAGATTGATGGCCAGATCGGTGACATTCTGCTGCGCGTCATAATTCAGCGCCGCTTCATACAACGAGCCGCTTAAACTATCCACGAAGTGCAGCTCGCTCCCGTCGGCCTTAGCCGTCTGGTTGAGCCACGACAGATCGATTTTATCCACCGCCGTCTGGAAATCGCGGATCCAATCCGGCGCGGCGGCTTGGCTGTCGCCGGCTTCGCGGAAGACGAAGGTGTCCGCACCTGCATTGCCCCAGAGCTGATCGGCGCCGCCGGCACCGTAAATGATGTCGTTGCCTGCACCGCCTTTTAGCGTATTGTTCAGCGCGTTGCCCACTAAAATGTCTGCGCCGCTGCCGCCGATGATATTTTCAATCTGCGCGCCGTAGGCGATGGCGATATTTGCCTTCAAGCCGCCCACATCAGAGAATGCGCCTTCGTTAATGTTGATGCGCTGATCCTGGCTGTAGCCTGAAAAATCCAGCGTGTCATTGCCGCCGGCATCCCAGATAGCCGCCACGATTTTGTCCGTGGACGCCTTAACGCTCAGAAAGTCTCTGTCCGTATTCGAGTTGAAACCATAGGTGGTATCGCCGGTGCGCGTGGTGGTATTCGCGCCGTAAAGCTTCTGTATGGCGGTAATATCATCCAGCTGCGGCCCTGATGGCCAAACGCCTTTATAGTCAGCGCTGGTGTATTGTTCGTTAAAATAGCTCATCAAAGAATATTGATGGTCGTCTTCATAATACTTCGCCGAGTTGGCGTAGGTGGGGTAGGTGGCATTTGACGCATCATAATTGCCGGGATGAGAAAGCCCCAACGCATGCCCTATTTCATGAGTCAGCGTATCCCTGGCGTAGTTATTGGTTTGCGGATTGGAGGCGTCGTAGCCGTTATTGCCGCTGATCCAAATGGTGCTTTTGAGATTGCTCTGCGTACTTTCATACGAGGTGTAATTGCCCCCGCTGGCCGCCTTATAAAAACCAAACTTTATATCTGCATTTTTCGCGTCGTTGCCTTTAACCTCGGTGAACGTGATGTTGGCCACATCCGACCAGGATTGCAATGAAAGCTTGGTTTGGGCTTGCTGGGCGGCGGTAAGCTGCGCGGCGCCCGTCTTGTCGCTGTCGGTATAGACGGGGAAAGAGTAGGTCAAGGTAGCCGCATGGTCGGTCACGCCTTTGCCATTGGCGGAATAATGGCTCCTCAGCAGCAGATCTGAAACCTCTTGCGTGGTATATGACGGTTTACTGCTCCCCGCGTGATCGCCTCTTTCATAACGGGTTAAATAATCGGAAATCTTATCGGTCGCTAATGACATATCAAACTCCTTTGGACGTTGACAATATTGCAGCTAACGCTCTATATGCTCGTACACAGGTTTGAAAATCAGGGGTAATTAATGTGATATCATTGGTTTGCCTCCTTGGTCTGGCTTGAATATTGCGTTCAAGCGGAATATATCCTTATCATTAATCACGGTGAGGAATTAATTGTGCACTGTGATTGAGTTAAAGCAGTATAAACACAATTATTTCATTAATGAGTTATTCTTATATGAATCTTTTACATAAGATATGCGTAAAAGGCGTGCTTAAATAACCAGGTGGAATTAAATTTTTATTTAATATTACACTGTAATTGGCTCGCGAAATTTACGTGATTGATTTATCTTTTTGCTTTTATTTAATTTTTATCTATGAATGGCGGCGAGTACCCGCCATTGCCGCAATGCATATGGGCGGCTACTCGCCGGCGCTCGTCATTAATTGAGTACGGGATTATTAAGGGCGTCCGCGTACACCGATTAACTTACCTGATACTTAAAAACTGTAGGTGCCCTGCGCCAGCACGAAGTTCATGTTTTTCAGCCCGGCATGTTGCTGCAGGCTGTTGCTGACGTCGAAGTAGACATAGGCCACCTTGAACTGAAGATCGCTGCGCGGTGTCCAGGTCGTTTCAACCTGATACTGGTTGCCGATAAAGCGCGAGCCCTGCGCGCTGCCCTTCACCGGGCGCATTGGCCCGAGGTAGAAGGCATCCTCGCGGCGTTGCCGCCACAACGCGTCCCAGCTGAAGTCGATGGCCAGGGTTTGCCACGGCGTCATCGTGACCGAAGGGTGGATGGCGATCAGGTTAGCCGGCGCCACCAGCCCGTTCTCGGTCAGGTAGGGCAGCTTGGGGTACATGGCGTTAAAGGTGTTGAGCTGCCCATCGTGACCGTTTTTATCGCCGCTGGCGATGCCAATCTTGCCGCCGAAGCGCGGTTGCCAGCGCCAGTCGTTGACCGTATAGCCGGCGTGCGCCGACGCCGACCAGGCGCGGATGTCACGCTGTTCTGCGCTGCCGAACTGCCAGGCGGCTTCATTATCCCAGTCGAACCCCTGTGCCGCGCCGAAAATGCGTGCGCCGAGGGTATAGCGCCGCTCTTGCCCGCTGAGCTGCGCGTAGTGGACGTCGTTATCCTCAAAGCCGAAGGTGTAGAGATCGAGCGAGGAGGCCAGCGCTGCCAGCGGCGTGGTGCCGTACAGCCCCCAGACCTTTTGGCTGTTGTCAGTATCGTCGTCGAAACTGCCGGTTTTGAGGGTGACGGGATGGCCGATAAAGGCGTCGAGGCGGTTTTTATCCTTGGCCCAACTGGCGCGGATAGCATCGAAGGAACGGCGCACGTTGGGGCCGTCGCGGGTGCCCAGCAGGTGCAGCGAGCCCAGCGCAATCTCCTGGCGGCCGGCCCGCAGGGTGCCGAGGCCGTAGGCGGTGGGCAGTTTTAAGTCCACATAGCCCTGGCCGAGATAAGCATGATCTTCGTCGGTCGGCTTGCGCCCGCGATCGCGCGGGGTGGCCAGCGACGATCCCACCTGCACATAGGCGCCGAAATAGTCGCCGTAGTCGAGGCGCGCGCCAACCAGCAAGCGCTGCATGAAAGTGTCGTCGCGTCCGCCGCTCAGATCCCGTTGATCCGTCCATTCATAGCGCTCGCGCAATGAACCGTCGAAAGATAAGGTGGCCGCATCGCCCAACGGGATGTTTTTCCAGGGGGAAGCGGCGGGCTCCGCCGCCAGCGCGGGGAGCGTGGAGAACAGCAACAGTGCGGGTAGCGTGCGTTTCATCATGGATATCCGAAGAAAAGAGCGCGCCGCAGCGCGCCTTGGGTTTATTTAGCCGTCTGGTGAATTTCGGCGATGTAGCCGCCGGGAAAACGCACCAGCGCCGAGGCGCGGCGTTCCGCCGCCGTCGAACGCCACAGCACCTGCGCGCCGCTGGCCGTCGCTTTGGCCAGCGTGGCCTGCAGATCGTCGACGCCATAGCCGGTGCGCTCATGGCCGAACGGATAAGGCAGATGCCCGTCGGTGACGAAAATGCGCGTTTTGCCGAAGCGGGAGTCCAGTTCGATCTGGCGGATCTTGCCGTTGCCGTTACGGCCGATCGCCGTGTCGCTGACCTGTTCGTCGCTCACGACCTTGCCGTGTGAGAACGCCTGGTAGCTTTTCAGGAAATCGTCGACGCGGTAGGCGGAGAGATACAGGCGGTTTTCCGGCACGCTCAGCAGCGGCTTGTAGTCAGGCGCCTTGGTGTGCCAATAGAGCTGCATGTTGACGCCGCCGGGCCACTGGATCACCGCGTCGCGGCCGATCGGATCGTCGAAAGGCGCAACCTGCACATCGGCGCCGGCGTCCCTGGCTTGCCGGATGGCGGCGTCCATATCCCTGACCAGAAAACCGTTGCGCTCGGCGCCGAACGGGTACGGGATCGGCGTTTTGAAATCGAACACCGAGAAGCTGCCGGCCGGCGTCAGTATCAGCTGGGAGTAAGTTTCGCTGGGGGTGGGCGTGACGTTGACCAGCACGCGTTCGGTACTGGTGCCGCCGAAGGTTTTCAGGATGCTGTCGACAAAGGCGTCCATCTTGCCGCGTTCGACGTAGACATGGGTGGTGTCATATTGCGGCCCCACGGCAAGAGGCGCCGTATCGGCCGCCCATGATACGGCAGGGAGCAGTAGCGCAAGGGCCGATATCCTCAGCCGACGAGAAGAAATGCCGATAATATGTTGCATGATGACCTCCAGGTAGCGGTTATTTTCCTGAGTGAAGCGTAATTCCCTATGAGCTTTCCCGTCGGCTGAAAAATAAAAACGAAAAACGCAATGTGCGTCGTGAAACATTAAATAAGGGCGATGTTCTGGCGCCTAAGCGAATATCGCGCAGGTGCAAAATATCTCTTTTTATGGGCGTGGAACGGTGGGGCGCCTTTGCCGGCTCAGCCCGCTATCGCTAAGGAATGGCGGTGGTCATGAGGCCCGCTTCGCCGCGTGTTGAGGTGAATCGAGGATAATCCATAACGGTGTTCTCCTAGATGGGATATATCGCATGAGCCAGCTGAGTTTACGGTCTTCATTGCCGTCTAAATATAAATACAGCATTAAAAGAATTGCCGCCCATCAAATTTTTATATGACTTGTTGAGTAAATACGAATAAGCGGGGAAAGAGAATATCGCGGCGCCTGACAGGGCTGACGTGGAGCAGAGGTGGTGCTGATCTCAGGGGAAAAAACGGCCTGCCAAAGCAGGCCGTTGGGGGGACGTTACGCCAGATCGAAACGATCGAGGTTCATCACTTTGTTCCAGGCGGCGACGAAGTCGTGGGCGAACTTCTCCTGCGCGTCGGCGCTGCCGTAGACTTCGGCCAGCGCCCGCAGCTGCGCGTGCGAACCGAACACCAGATCGACGCGGGTGCCGGTCCACTTGACCGCGCCGCTGCGGCGATCGCGGCCTTCGAACAGGCCGTCTTCACCGATCGGGTGCCAGGTGGTGCCCATGTCGAGCAGGTTGACGAAGAAGTCGTTGGTCAGCGCCTGCGGCCGCTGGGTGAACACGCCGTGCTGCGTGCCGCCAACGTTGGCGCCGAGCACGCGCAGCCCGCCGACCAGCACCGTCATTTCCGGCGCGGTCAGGGTCAGCAGCTGCGCCTTGTCGACCAGCAGCGTTTCGGCCGGCACGCGGTATTTACCCTTCAGGAAGTTGCGGAATCCGTCGGCGAGCGGCTCCATCGCCTCGAAGGAGTCCACGTCGGTCTGTTCCTGCGAGGCGTCCATGCGGCCCGGGGCGAACGGCACCGTCAGGGTGAAACCGGCGTTCTTCGCCGCCTGTTCCACGCCCGCCGCGCCGGCCAGCACGATCAGATCCGCCAGCGAGACGCGCTTGCCGCCGGTCTGCGCGTCGTTGAAGGCGCGTTGGATGCTCTCCAGCTTGGCCAGCGTCGCGGCGAGTTGCGCAGGTTGGTTGACCGCCCAGTCCTTTTGCGGCGCCAGGCGAATGCGCGCGCCGTTGGCGCCGCCGCGTTTGTCGGAACCGCGGAAGCTGGAAGCGGAAGCCCAGGCGGTGGAGACCAGCACCGACACCGGCAGGCCGGAAGCCAGCACGGCGTTTTTCAGCGCGGCGATGTCCTGCTCGTCGATCAGCGGATGATCGACCGCCGGGATCGGATCCTGCCAAATCAGCTCTTCCTGCGGCACTTCCGGGCCGAGGTAGCGCGCGCGCGGCCCCATATCGCGGTGGGTCAGCTTGAACCAGGCGCGGGCGAAGGCGTCGGCCAACTCTTCCGGATGCTCATAGAAACGGCGCGAAATCTTCTCGTAGGCCGGATCGAAGCGCAGCGACAGGTCGGTGGTCAGCATGGTCGGGCGGCGTTTCTTGTTGGGATCGAAGGCGTCGGGAATGGTTTCACCGATGTCTTTCGCTACCCACTGATGCGCCCCGGCCGGGCTTTGGCTCAGCTCCCATTCGTATTCGAACAGGTGGCGGAAGAAGTCGTGGTTCCACTGGGTCGGGGTGGTGGTCCAGGTGACTTCCAGGCCGCTGGTGATGGCGTCTTTGCCAACGCCGGTGCCGAAGGTGCTGTGCCAGCCGAGGCCCTGCGACTCCAGCCCGGCGGCTTCCGGATCGGCGCCGACGTTAGACGCCGGGCCGGCGCCGTGGGTCTTGTCGAAGGTGTGGCCGCCGGCGATCAGCGCCACGGTTTCTTCGTCGTTCATCGCCATGCGGGCGAAGGTTTCACGGATGTCACGTGCGGCGGCCACCGGATCGGGATTGCCGTCCGGGCCTTCCGGGTTAACGTAGATCAGACCCATCTGCACTGCCGCCAGCGGGTCCTCCAGATCGCGGTCGCCCGAGTAGCGGCTGTTTGGCCCGCCGCTCAGTTCCAGCCAGATCTTCTCAGAACC
Source organism: Serratia sp. NGAS9 (assembly GCF_009905295.1). Classification (NCBI taxonomy): domain Bacteria; kingdom Pseudomonadati; phylum Pseudomonadota; class Gammaproteobacteria; order Enterobacterales; family Yersiniaceae; genus Serratia; species Serratia sp. NGAS9. The sequence continues at coordinate 3,407,591 of NZ_CP047605.1, read as the reverse complement.
CCAGTAGACATCGTCCGGCTCCCAGGTGTCGGCGCGGCCGCCGGCATAGCCGAAGGTTTTGAAGCCCATCGATTCCAGCGCCACGTTGCCGGTCAAGATAATCAGGTCGGCCCAGGAGAGGTTGCGGCCGTATTTCTGTTTGATTGGCCACAGCAGGCGACGCGCCTTGTCGAGGCTGACGTTGTCCGGCCAGCTGTTGAGCGGGGCGAAGCGCTGCTGGCCTTCGCCCGCGCCGCCGCGGCCGTCGCCGATGCGGTAGGTGCCGGCGCTGTGCCAGGCCATGCGGATGAACAGGCCGCCGTAGTGGCCGAAGTCTGCCGGCCACCATTCCTGCGAGTCGGTCATCAGGGCGTGCAGATCCTGTTTGACCGCCGCCAGATCGAGACTGTTGAAGGCATCGGCGTAGTTGAAGTCTTTATCCATCGGATCGGACAGGGGGGAATGTTGGTGCAGCGGTTTCAGGCTGAGCTGATTAGGCCACCAATCCTGATTGGTGGGGCCGTTCTGCGGTGCGGGCTGCTTGCCGCCCGAAAACGGGCATTTGCTTTCAGTTGTCATAATGCGCTCTCTGCTTCCATAAAGGTGCTCCAGCCGCCGGGCGTGGAGCGGTTAACAAGGCATGCGGGTAAGGCTTGCGTCGGGTGTTGCGCTAAATAACTGAACTCAATGGATTCGCATCGCCCCGGCCGCTAACGGGCAAAAGGCGACTCATGGCTAAGCTTAGTCAGCGGTGGCGGAGAGATAAAATAGGAATGAGTGAATATTGTGATAGCTTGCGGCGATTTATGGGTGTGCTATTGATAGTCAACACGCCGTGTTATCGGCGCCGCAGCATAACCTTGAGCACCGCGTCCGCCAGCTTGCCGAACGGCGCGCGCAGGAGGTCGGTAAAACGCCAGCGGCTCTGGATAAAGACGCCTTTGGCGTGGCTCAGCGCCCGAAATCCTTCGATGCCGTGACAGGCCCCCATGCCGCTGGGGCCGATGCCGCCGAACGGCAGATCGTCCTGGGCGAAATGCAGTAGGGTGGCGTTAACGCTGACGTTGCCGGAGGTGGTGCGCGCCAGCAGCCGGTCCCGATCCTCGCCCGGCGGACCGAAGTAGTAGAGCGCAAGCGGGCGTGGCCCGGCGTTGATAACGTCGATCGTTTCATCAAAGGCGGCGTAGGTGCGCACCGGCAGCAGCGGCCCGAAGATCTCCTCTTGCATGATCCGGCTGTTGTCGGGGGCGCCGACGATAAGCGTAGGGGCCAGCGTGTTCGGCCGTTCAGACGCCGAGTCCGGGCGGTGGCCCACCGGATGGATTTGCGCGCCCCGCGCCTGGGCATCGGCGAGCAGATCGTGCAAGCGGTGGTAGTGCCTGTCGTTGATGATGGCGCCGTAGTCGTCGCCGGTTGGCCCGTCGGGATAAAAGCTTTTAACCGCCGCGTCATAGAGCGCCATGAAGCTTGCCAGATCGTCCTGATGAACCAGCAGGTAATCGGGCGCGATACAGGTTTGGCCCGCGTTTGACAGCTTGCCGAACGCCACGCTCTTGACGTTTCTGGCGTTAACCGCGCCGCGCGCCATGACGGCGGGGCTTTTGCCGCCCAGTTCAAGCGTTAACGGCACCAGATGTTTGCCGGCCGCCTGCATGACCTGACGGCCGATCGCCGTGCTGCCGGTGAACACCAGATGGTCGAACGCCAGCTCGCTGAATTTGGCCCCGACGTCCGGCCCGCCGGTCACGACGGCGACCTCATCGACAGGAAACAGCGCCGCCAGCATCGTTTCGATGAGGCGGCTGGTATGTGGCGTGAGCTCCGAAGGTTTCAGCATCACGCGGTTGCCGGCGGCCAGCGCGGTGGCCAGCGGGATGAAGGTCAACGAGAAGGGATAGTTCCACGGCGCCATGATGCCAATCACGCCCTTGGGCTGATATTGCACATAGGCGCGTGCGGCCTGATACGGCAGGGCGACGTGGCGGCGCTCCGGCTTCATGAAGCGTTTCAGGTTGCGCAGCAGGTAATCGATCGCCTGAACGGTAACCAGAATCTCCAGAATGTCGGTTTCGTAAGGCGAACGGTGGCCGAAGTCCGCGCTGACGGCCGCCGCCAGCGCGGCGCGCTGGGCCAGAATGGCGCTTCGCAAGCGGCGCAGGGCGGCCTTGCGCTGTTGCATCGTCGGCGCGCCGTCGCGCAGGAAGGCGTGGCGCTGGGCGGCAAGCCACGGCTCCATCGTCGTGGCGGTGTCATCTCCTTGCACTTGAATACTCCTGATGCCGATCGCGTTACTGAGGGAAATACCGCTTGCCGGGCCACTATTGACCTTAAAGTGAACTTTAAACCTATACTCGTTAAACGATCAACGCAAGATCGTCGGCCAACCGGGATGAGGGAGCCAGAGATCCCGGCGCCGCGCGCAGTATAAACCTTCTTTTTTAACCATAGTGTAAATGGGAGAAACGACATGGGTTATGTAACGACCAGCGATGGCGTCGAGATTTTCTACAAGGATTGGGGCCCAAAAAACGGCAAGGTTATCTACTTCCACCACGGTTGGCCGCTGTCCAGCGATGATTGGGATGCCCAGATGCTGTTCTTCGTGAACAAAGGGTTCCGCGTGGTTGCGCACGATCGCCGCGGCCACGGCCGCTCCAGCCAGGTGTGGGAAGGGCACGACATGGATCATTACGCCGATGACGTCGCCGCGGTGGTAAAACACCTGGGCGTGCAGGGCGCCATGCACGTAGGCCACTCGACCGGCGGTGGCGAGGTGGTGCGCTATATCGTGCGCCACGGCGAGGACAAGGTGTCCAAAGCGGTGCTGATCAGCGCGGTGCCGCCGCTGATGGTGAAAACCGACGCCAATCCGCAGGGCACCCCAAAATCGGTATTCGATGATTTCCAGGCGCAGCTGGCCGCCAACCGGGCGCAGTTCTATTACGACGTGCCCGCAGGCCCGTTCTATGGCTATAACCGCCCGGGTGCCAAACCGTCGGAGGCCATTATCTGGAACTGGTGGCGGCAGGGCATGATGGGGGGCGCCAAGGCGCACTATGACGGCATCGTCGCCTTCTCGCAGACCGATTTCACCGAAGATCTCAAGAAGATTGCCATTCCGGTGCTGGTGATCCACGGCGATGACGACCAGGTGGTGCCTTATCAGGATTCCGGCGTGCTCTCGGCCAAGCTGGTGCAAAACGGCACGCTCCATACCTATAAGGGCGCGCCGCACGGCATCCCGACCACCCATGCCGATCAGGTCAACGCCGATCTGCTGGCGTTCGTGAACAGTTAAGCGCGAACAAGCACTTTTGCTCCGCCCTGAGTGGGCGGAGTTTTTTGTATGCAAAAACCCCCAGCTAGGCTGGGGGTTCCGTAAAGCTTTCAGCTTTGAGCCAGTTATAAAGACCCCTTTTGATTTGTTAAAACAGTTTGCGGTCTGGCAACTGCGAACGTTCAACAAGAAATCAAAAGGGGGTCCCTATGAGGGACGAAAAGAGCTTAGCGCACACGCGCTGGAACTGTAAATATCACATAGTATTTGCGCCGAAGTACCGAAGACAGGTGTTCTACGGGGAAAAGCGCAGAGCAATTGGCAGTATCTTAAGAAAGCTTTGTGAATGGAAAAGCGTGAATATTCTGGAGGCGGAATGTTGTGTGGATCACATCCATATGCTTCTGGAAATTCCCCCCAAGATGAGTGTATCGGGGTTTATGGGGTATCTGAAGGGCAAGAGCAGCCTGATGCTTTATGAGCAGTTTGGGGATTTGAAGTTCAAATACCGTAACAGGGAGTTTTGGTGTCGAGGGTATTACGTTGATACGGTGGGTAAAAATACAGCCAAGATACAAGAATACATAAAGCACCAACTGGAAGAGGATAAGATGGGTGAGCAGTTGTCGATCCCCTATCCAGGTAGCCCGTTTACGGGTCGTAAGTAACCGATAGAAGCAAATGTCAGATCGCGATGCGCCTGTTAGGGCGCAGCTGGCAAGAGAGCCTTATAGGCGCATATGAAAAACCTCCGGCTATGCCGGAGGATATTTATTTGATTGCGATGAGGAACGCCAATGCAAACGATCCTGGGCGCCAGTGGCCAGATCGCCCAAGAGCTGGCGCGTGAACTGAAGCGCGCGTACACCGATGATTTAAGATTGGTCAGCCGCAACCCGAAGAAGGTCAACGACAGCGATACGCTGGTCGCGGCCGACCTGCTCGATGCACAGCAGACCCTGGCGGCGGTGAAGGGCAGCGACGTGGTGTATTTCGCCGCCGGCCTGCCGCCGGATTCGGCGCTGTGGGAGCGGCAATTTCCGACCATGCTGCAGAATGCGTTGGACGCCAGCCGTACCGCGGGCGTGCCCTTTGTTTATTTCGACAATACCTATATGTATCCGCAGAACGGCGAACTGCAGACGGAATCGACGCCGTTCGCGCCTCGGGGGCGCAAGGGACGGGTGCGCGCTCTGATGACCGAGAAGGTGCTCGACGAGATGGAGCGCAAGCAGATCCCCGTGCTGATCGGCCGTGCTCCTGAGTTTTATGGGCCGGGAAAAACGCAGAGCTTCACCAATGCGTTGATCGTCGACAGGCTGAAAGCGGGGGAAAAACCGCGCGTGCCGGTTCGCGACGACAGGCTGCGCACGCTGATCTGGACGCCCGACGCCAGCCGTGGGTTAGCCCGGCTCGGCAATACGCCCGACGCGTTCGGCCAGACGTGGCATCTCCCGTGCTGCGACGAACGGCTCACCTATGCGCAGTTCGCCGCCTTGGCCTGCGAGGTGTTTGGGAAGGACATTTCATATTCCGTCATCGGCAAATGGGCGTTGATCGCCGCAGGGCTGGTTTCGTCCGGGGCGCGTGAGATGCGCGAGCTGCTGCCGCGCTACGAGTACGACAACCTGTTCGACTCGACCAAGTTCAAGCAGCGCTTTCCCGACTTCGCCGTCACGACGTATCGCGCCGGGCTGGAAACGATTTGGCGGGAGTGGAAGAACACGCAAGCGCCGCGTTAAGATGCCCGCCGCGCCAGGGCTAGCCATAGCGCGCTACGCTGGGCTGCCGGCCCACTCGAGCCATTAAGCGAGCCTCGCCCCTCACCGGGCGGGGCTTTTTATTGGCTGCGCGAAAGCGGATCACCAGTGATAGCTGATGCCCATATCGAGCTTGTCCGACGCATCGACGCCGGCCGCGTGCTGCGAAAGGTTATTGAATTCATAGTTAATAAACACCTGCATGTTGCTATTGAGCAACCAAGTCACCCCCAACTCTTCGTAGTTCAATAAGTCGGTGTTGCGGCCTGCCCGGGCCTGTATTAAACGGGTATAGCCGATGTTGGGCTGAATATGGTCCGTCAGCCGGTATTTGACGAGCGCTTCATAACTTGACGCCGAGCCGCGGTTAGCGGTTTGTTGCGGGCTGATGGCGTTGTCGCTTTGGGTGAACACGGCCGCAAGATAGATTTTTTTCGACGCATAGAGAACCCCTTCGGCCAGCGTATCGATGCGTCGGCGATAGCCGGCGGCGTGTTGCTGCCGCTGCGTGGTTTGAGACGCCGAGGCGGCGGCGATGAGGCTGAGCGTCGGCGTCAGCGCATAACGGAACGAGGCGCCGAAGCCGTTGCCGTTTTGTTTGCCCGGCGCTTGCCGATCGTCGCCGTCTTTGAACTGATATTGCAACGCGAGGGCGGCGCGCCGCTGAAACAGGCTGAAAGTTTGGCGGTAGGTGAGCAGGTTATGCGCCCGGCCGCGCATAAAGTTATCGATGTAGTTGTACGCCATTTCCCTAAACAGCGGGGAGCGATCGGTCAGGGCGGTCACATCATAAAGTACGCCCCAGTTGCGGCCGATATCGAGGCTGCCCAGGGTGGCGTTTTGCACGCCGATATAGGCGAGCCGGGTGCTGTTTCGGCTCGCGTCGGCGAAGCTGACGGTATATTCCCAGTGGGCGTAAGCCTGCCAGCGCGGCGCGATCTTTTTTTTGCCTATCAGGCCGAAATAGAGGTAGCTGCGGTCGCCGTCGTCGCGTTCGTTTTGGCCGCTGTAGCGTCTGGCGATAATCGTGCCGTAGAAATTCAGGCTGTTTTGCTGCGATCCCATCAACGACACGGCGAAGGCGCCGCGCGGCAACAGGGCCAGCAGGGGGAACAGCATGCCCGCCGAAAAATAACGAGGATTGCGTTTTATCATGATGGCACCGTCCCTGTGCGCGGCAAACCCGTGTGCTTGCCGCCCCGGCGAAGCTTAAGCGTGCGTTTCGCGTTTAAAGTAACTGACGATCCCCTGAGCGATCGCCGTGGCAATTTTATTTCGGAAGGCGGGGGTGCCGAGCAGCCTTTCTTCCTCAGGGTTGGTGATGAAAGAGGTTTCCACCAAGACGGAAGGAATATACGGGGACTTTAAGACCACGAAGGCCGCCTGTTCGGTATTTTTGGCATGCAAATGATGGATGGGCGCAATATGCTGAATCAGGTGCGAGCCCAGCGCCAGGCTCTCTTTGATTGTTTCCGTCTGCTCCAAATCAAACAGTATCTTCTGCAAATAGCGATCTTTCTTGATGACGTTGGGGCCGGCGAGATCGTCCGCCGCGTTTTCACTGTTCGATAAGTATTTCGCCATCGCGCTGCTGGCGCCTTTATTGGAAAGCGCAAAAACCGACGCGCCGCAGGCACTGGGGCAGGTAAAGCCGTCGGCGTGGATGGACATGAAAAGATCGGCGCCATGCCGGTGCGCGATCTCCACCCGATCGTACAGCGGAATAAAAACGTCGCTGTCGCGCGTCAGGCGGGCATCGATGCCGTGTCGATCAAGCTGTGCACGCACATTTCTGGCGATCTCCAGAACGACATGTTTTTCCAGCGAACCGGTGTGGCCAATGGCGCCGGAGTCGATGCCGCCATGACCGGGATCCAACATGACCAGGAATCTTTTTCGCGCCCCCTGAGGGCCGTTCTGCTTTTTGGGACGTGGCAGGCCGTGGGCGTGAGCCAGCGGGGAAACGGCGCCGTTCAGCGCCAGGGCCGCCAACCCTGCCAACATCATTCTGCGGCGAGATAACCGGGTGTTCAAAAGGTCCGTCTTAGCCATAAGGTTAACCAGCATAAAAGGAAAGGGTGTTTTTGTTATAACATAACAATTTCACGCGCCGGCGGGGTTGTCTGTTAGCGGCTGTTACTTTTAATGTCATTCCTTAAATTCACTGGTTTTTTATACTGCATTTATTTTGTTTATTGAATGTTTGTATTGATATTAATTTGTTTTGCATTTGTTAATTCTTATTTTGACACACTATTTAATCTAATATTTCAAATGAGATTTATTCTCCTCTTTAATTGATATGTTATAACGTAAATATTAAAACGGATAAAAAGCGGGGTCTTTGCCGCCGGCATGAAGCTACTCACGTTTTTGGAGCGTTAACATGACTTTTAAACACCAGGAAAAAGAGACACTAAATATATTCGCCGTTCTCGCGGTCTCGTTAAGCACGGTCATCGCCATGCTCGACAGTACCATCGCCAACGTGGCATTGCCGGTGATCGCCAAAGATTTCGGCGTTTCCGAATCGGCCTCCATCATGATTATTAATGCCTACCAGTTTGCCGTTGTCGCCTCTTTGATGCCCTTCGCGGCGCTGGGCCGCGCGGTGGGCAATAAAAAGATCTTTATAGCCGGGGTGGTGCTGTTCGCTTTTTCATCCTTGGGCTGCGCGCTGTCCACGACGCTGTCGATGCTGACGGCATTCAGGGTGATACAGGGCTTCGGTGCGGCGGCGGTGCTCAGCGTCAATGCGGCGCTGATCAAGGAGATATACCCGGAAAGGCTGCTGGGGCGCGGCCTGGGGATCAATGTGATGGTGGTGTCGGTTTCCGCCGCCGCCGGGCCGTCCATCGCCTCGGCGATACTTTCTCAGACGAGCTGGAACTGGCTGTTTACCATCAATGTTCCCATCGCCTGCCTGTCGCTGCTGCTGAGCCTGATCTTCCTGGCCCCCCGCGAGCGGCGCAGCGTTGGATTCGACAGCGGGGGGGCTCTGTTGGTGTTTGTGCTGTTTATCGCTTTCTCGCTCAGCACGATGAGCATGACCACCCACCATCTGCCGGCGGCGGCGCTCAGCTTTGCGGTATTCGCCGGGCTGGCCGGGTGGCTGTACATCAATCAGAAAAGAAAGGCCAACGCCGCGCTGATCCCGATCGCGATGCTGCATAACCCGACGCTGTCATTGTCTTTGCTGATGTCGATGCTGTCTTACAGCACCCAGCTTTTGGCTTTTGTATCGCTGCCTTTCTATTTCCACAATGTCCTGCAAAGAAACGTGGTGGACATCGGTCTGCTGCTGACCGCCTGGCCGCTGGCCACCATGGCGTCTTCGCTAATTTCCGGCGATTTGGCCAAGAAATACGATCCCAATCTCGTCGCCCTGTCAGGCCTCGCCTGCTTGTTGGCCGGCATGCTGCTGATGGCCAATTTGCCGAGCGATCCGTCGAATGGGGCGATCGTATGGCGCGTGGCGCTGTGCGGCATCGGTTTCGGCCTGTTTCAATCACCGAACAACCTGCTGATCATGACCTCGGTCTCGCACGAAAACAGCAGCATCGCCAGCGGCCTGTTGGGCAGCTCCCGGTTGATCGGGCAAATCGTCGGTTCGGCGTTAGTGGCGATTTTCTGCAATATGCGCGGCGCGCAAGCGACGAATATCAGTTTAATGGCGGGGGCGGCATTCTCGTTCCTTTCTCTGGTCGTGAGCTATATGCGCTTCAAGTCCGCCGTTACGTTAAAAACCAGCAAATAGAAGCACGAGGTTTCCCATGCGATTTATCCCATTAGTGCCGTTGGTTATCGGGATGGCGGCGTTTTCCCTTGCCGGTTGCACGACCTACCACGACGTGGCGTTGCAACAAAAAGAGGCGGGGCTCAATAGCCCGTATTACCTGCTGCAGCCGCCGGTCTATGTCGGCGACCAGTTGAAATATGGCCTGAAGGACGGCAGCGGCGGCGAGCTGAAGGTGGCGAAGGTGGAACCTAAAGACATCGTCGCCGACAGCGGAAAAATCATTCCCCTGGCAGAGCTTTCTTTCCTGCAACGAAAAGACCTTTCCACGGGAAAAACCGCCGCGTTGGTTGGCGGCGGCGCGGTAGCCACCACGGCAATCGTCTTTGTGGCCGGGATAACCATTATGGCAGCAGGCATCGCCGCGTCGGCCTAATACAGCCCATCGACGCGCGCCGCCGAGCGTGCGCGCAGGAGGCACCATGTGCGTAACAGTGAAATTTATCGCCACCGCGCTGCTGGCCCTATTTGCCTTGCCGACGGTGCCTTGCGCCGGCGCCAGCCTGCCGGCGGCGGCCGAGCCGTTGCAAAGCGCGGCGACGCAAACGCTGCCCGGCAGCTACCCGCGGATCGTCATCACCGGCAACTGCCCCTTCGGCGTGATCCTGGCGAACGAGGCGGCCTATCGGCACGTCGTCGGCGTGGGGCCCTGGGCGTTCATGCATGCCGATAGGCATGTGTTGAAGGACATGAAGCCGGATATCGGCAGGATCACGTCCGATTTCATCAATAAAGACTATCGGGTCAACATGGAGTCGTTAATGAATCTGCGGCCCGACATCATTTATTACTACGGCAAAAGCCAGGACGATCGGCTGGAAAGGGCGGGCGTGATGACGGTCGATCTGGACGCCGGCGGGAAGACCAAATACCAGCCGATGGTCACCCAGGTGTATTGGGAAAATACCTTCGCCGACACACTCGGCCTGCCGCGTACGCATAAATTCAAAGACGCCTGGGAAAAGACCCTGAAACAGATCCGCCCCTATGCCGCCGCCATCCGCGCGCAGCACGTCAGGGCGTTGTATCTCGAAGAAAGCGACGGCAGGCAGCTGAAGGTGAGCGGCCCGCACACCTACGGCGACACCTACCTGAAAATGGCCGGCATGGACAATGTCGCCGGGGATTTGCCGGTAAAAGGGGATGCCGGCAGGTACATCAACGTTTCGATGGAGCAGATCATGGCCTGGGATCCGGATGTGATTTTCGTGGTGTTCGGCAGCGCCAAAGCACTGCTGCGCGGGGGGATCCCCGGCCAGGCGTGGGAGACGCTCAGGGCGGTGAAAAACGGCAAGGTTTTCTCGACGCCGGTGGGCATTCACAACTGGGGGGGCCTGTCGGCGGAAACGTCACTGTTGCCGCTGTTTATGATCAACCGGTATGCCCCTGAAGACATTAGCGACAAAACGCTGCGGGAGGAGACGCGTCGCTATTATCAGACGATGTTCTCTTATGCGATCCCGGACCGGTTGCTGGATGAGGTGCTGGCGCAACGCTAGTGCCACGGTTGAATAGCGTGAGTTCGTTGGAGGAGCTTGGGGATGCCGGGCAGAGGAAAATATGTGGCGATCATGGCGGGATTGTTTATTTCGCTCTGTGTGGTCGCCTTCGCATCGCTGTTTGCCGGCCGCTACGCCTTGTCGGCCCATGATGTGGTGCAGATTTTATGGCAGGGGAACATGCCGGGGGAAAACCAGGCCCGCTACTCGGTGATTTTTAACCTGCGCGCGCCGCGGGTGGTGGCGGTGATGCTGGTGGGCGGTGGGTTGGCGGTCGCCGGTGCGACCTTTCAGGCGGTGCTGAAAAACGCGCTGGCCAGCCCGGACGTGCTGGGCACCTCTTCCGCCTCCGCCTTTGGCGCTGCGCTGGGCATTTTGTTGAGTTTGCCTTTTGCCCTGAGTTCCCTGCTGTCGTTTCTTTTCGGCGTGGTGAGCTTGCTGCTGGTGCTGGGCATCTGCCGCCTCAAACGCCGGCAGGATGCACTCACCACGATTTTGTCCGGCATGATTATCGCGTCGCTGTTTATCGCGTTTGTCTCGGTCATAAAATATGTCGCCGATCCGCAGGATACCTTGCCGGCGATCGTCTTTTGGCTGATGGGCAGCTTCGCTTCGGTAGCGAAAGCGCAGGTTTATTGGCTGATCCCGCTGTTTGCGGCGTGTTACCTGACTATCTACCGGCTCAGGTGGAACATGAACATTCTCTCGCTGGGAGACGACGAGGCGCGCATCGCCGGCCTGAATCCGCCTCGGCTGAAGATCCTGTTGCTGATCGCCGCCTCTTTGCTGGTTTCCGCCTCGGTGAGCTTGGCCGGCGTGGTGGGGTGGGTCGGCTTGGTGATCCCGCATTTGGTGAGAAGCGTGTTGGGGTATAACCACGGCCGCCTGATCCCCGCTTCGGCGCTGAGCGGGGCGCTGTTTTTGCTGGCGATCGACAATATCGCCAGAGGGGCCACCTATGCTGAAATCCCGATCGGCATCCTGACCGCGCTGATCGGCGCGCCGCTTTTCGCTCTCCTTTTTGTTATGAGCAGCAAACATGATCACAGTTAACCAGCTGACCCTGGGTTTCAAGGGGCGAGAACCCCTTCTCGACAACGTCAGTTTTCATCTGGCGCGGGGCAAGATCCTCAGCGTGCTCGGGCCGAACGGCGCCGGTAAAACCACGTTGCTGAGACACATCGCGGGCCTGTGCCGGCCCCTGTCTGGCGTGTGCCAGATCGGCCGCATCGACAATCGGCCCGCCCGGTTGGCCTATGTGCCGCAGGCGAAAACGCCGCATTTCGCTTATGGGGTGCTCGATTTTGTCACTTTCGGCTGTGCTCGCCAGGCGGGGTGGTTCGCCAGGCCGCGGCGGCAAGATGTCGCCAAGGCGCAGGCGGTGTTACACGCGCTGGAGATCGCGCCGTTGGCGCAGAAAAATATCAACCAGATCAGCGGTGGAGAACTGCAGATGTGTTATTTCGCCAAGGCGCTGGCGGCGGATCCCGACGTCATGATCCTCGACGAACCGGAATCGAATCTGGATTTTTACAATCAGGCTAAAATGATCGAGATGCTCTGGCGCCTCGCCAAAGAGCGGCAGATGACGATCGTGCTGAATACGCATTTTCTGCATTATGCCGATCGCATCTCCGACAAGTGCCTGCTGATGAATAAGCGACAGTGCATGTTTGGCGATAAAAACGCCTTGCTGCAGGAGGATATCCTGGAGCGTTATTTCCAGGTGCCGGTGAGAAAGTGCCGGTACGAATATGCCGGCGTCAGCGAAGAAACGTTCATTGTCGCGCTACCGCACCCCGCTTGAGCGCCGCCAGCGCGAGGGTGATTGAGGGATATCCCTCATTGCGGCCCCGCCGGCGGTTATTTAAGCTGAAAGAGAAATGCAACGGTGAATATGGAGATAATCATGACTGATTCAGTATCCAACGATCGTAATCCCACCCCGGATGTGGCGGAAGACAACGCATTCTTCCCATCGCCTTACTCCCTCAGCCAGTACACCTCGTCCAAAACCGACTTCACGGGTGCCAGCTACCCGAACGCCTATCGCGGCGGCAAGTGGAAGGTGCTGATGATCGCCTCGCAGGAGCGTTACCTGCTGATGCAAAACGGCAAGTTCTTCTCGACCGGCAACCACCCGGTCGAGATGCTGTTGCCGATGTATCACCTGGATCTGGCCGGTTTCGAGATCGACATCGCCACGCCGTCCGGCGATCCGGTGAAGCTGGAGATGTGGGCGTTCCCGCATGAAGATGAAGCAGTCAAGGCCACCTACGAGAAGTACCGCAGCCAGCTCAAGCAGCCGAAAAAGTTGACGGAAGTGGTGAAGGATCTGGATGGCGGCAACTACCTCGGCGTTTTCATCCCCGGTGGCCACGGCGTGCTCAATGATATCCCGTTCAGCGAAGAGGTGAAAAAGACCCTGCACTGGGCGCATGACAACGATCGCTATGTGATTTCGCTGTGCCACGGGCCGGCCGGTTTGCTGGCGGCGGGCATTGGCGAGAACAAAGAGGATTTCCTCTATCGCGGCTATGAGATGTGCGTGTTCCCGGACTCGCTCGATACCGGCGCCAACATCGACATCGGCTATATCCCCGGCCCGATGCCTTGGCTGGTGGGCGAACGCCTGCGCGAGCGGGGCGTTAAGATCGTCAACGCCGACATCACCGGCAAGGTGCATAAAGATCGGCGCTTGCTGACCGGCGACAGCCCGCTGGCTTCCAACAACCTCGGCAAACTGGCGGCAGAGACGCTGCTGGCCGACGTCGCCACGCGATGAGCGACGAGATCGCGCAGCGCGCTTTCCAGACGGCGCTGGCGATGGACCACGAGCGAACCCTGTCCGCCATTCAGGGGCGGGTTCGCGCCTTCGCCGCGCCGTTCGGTTTCGATCGCTTTGTGCTGTTTTCCGCTTCCGCCACGGCGGAAGCGGGGATCGAGCATATCTATTGGGTCGAAGGCGACTGGTTCGGCGACGGCGAGGCGGTCGATGCGCTGACCTACGTGCGGCACTGCCCGGTGACCCGGCACATGCTGCGGGCCAGCGAGCCGTTCTTCTGGACCAAAACCCGGGCGCAGCAGGGCGAGCGCTACCGGATTGTGCGCACGCCGCGCGGAGCCGGTCTGCACGGCGTGCAGATCCCGGTGTTCGGCCCCGCCGGCCTGGAGGGCGCCGTCAGCCTGGGGGGCGAGCGCATCGACACCTCGCCGCCGGTGCGGCTGGCGCTGTCGCTCGTGGGTTCGGCGGCCTTTCTGGCGGCGCGGCGGCTGTTCGAACCGGCAGCCGGTGAGGGGGGGAGCCGGCTGTCGGCGCGCGAGCGCGAGGTGCTGAGCTGGACCGCCATCGGCCGGCGGCAGGCGGATATCGCCGCGATGCTCGGCCTGTCTGAACGCACGGTGGAAAACCACCTGCGCCGCATTCGCCAACGCCTTGGCGCCGCCACCACCGCGCAGGCGATCAGCGTGGCGATCCGCCTGGGGGAGATCGCCCCCGAGAGCCGTTAGCCCGCCGCCATTTGCCGCAGCAACCACTCGCGTAGCGCAATGATATCGGGGCGCTGCGCAGTTTCTTCGGTGGCCATCAGATAGTAGTTGGCGCCGGGTAACGCCATCTCGAACGGCGCGGCCAACACGCCGCGCTGCAACAAATCGCGTGCCAGCAGCCGGCTGGCGATCACCACCCCCTGGCCGGCCACCGCCGCCTGCAGCGCATGGGTTTCGTCGCTGAAGGTCAGCCCGGCTTCCACATTCAACCCTTCCGGCCCGTAGCGCCGCCGCCAGTTTTCCCAGGTCGGCGCGTCGGCGGGCACCTGCCGATGTTCCACGTGAAACAGCGTTACCCGCTGCAAATCCTCGATGCGCTCCAGCGCCAGCGCCGGGCTGGCCACCACGATAAAACGATCCTCATGCAGCAAGGTGCAGTGCAGATCGCTTTCCGGCGTTTCGCGGTAGCGAATGGCGACGTTCACGGTGCGCTGGCTGAGATCGACCCGCTCGACGCTGGTGTGCAGGTGCAGATCGATGGCGGGAAACTCCGCCTTGAAATCCGCCAGGCGCGGTACCAGCCAGTGGGTGAGAAAATTGGAGGTGGTGGTGACGGTCAGCGCCGGCGGCTGCTGGGCGCGGGTGATTTGGGCGACGGACTGCTCCAGCGCGGCGAAGGCGCGCTGGGTGCCGGCATACAGGATCTCGCCGGTCTCGGTCAGGCTGACGCCCTGCGCGCTGCGCTCGCACACCCGGCATTCCAGCACCGACTCCAGCAGCTTGATCTGGTGGCTGACTGCCGTCGCGCTGACGCCCAGCGCTTCGGCGGCATGTTTAAAGCTGCGGCAGCCGGCCACGGCGTGGAAGGCGCGCAGCGCGCCCAGCGGCGGCAAACGGGTTTTTCTCATGGCTGAATTATTCTCATCCAAGGCTGAAAACTATGAGTTTGTCTGAGCGATTATACAAGAGATAGGCTACTGACATGTGAACAGGGAAATGAATTTATTTCATCATTTCCATCATGTCGGGAGTGAACGATGAGCCTTTATATCAACAACGGTGCCCTGGGCGCCATGGCACACACGGGAGCGGCGGCGAGCGCCCTGGCGCTCAGCGTGCCGGCCGCGGCAGGCGCCTTGCTGCTGAAGACCGAAAATCTGCTGGGCATCGGCGCGACCCTGATGCTGCTAACGGCATTGGCGCTGGCGTTTCTCGGCGGCGCCGCACTGGCCCGTCTACGGCCGCTGCGGAACCGGCCTGCGCTGGCGATTCTCCGCTACGGCTTTTTACTGGCAGCGGTGGGGTGGCTATTGACGCTGCTGATGCTGTTCGGCGGCCATGATTGGCCGGCCCTGCTGGCGGGCATCGTCCTCGGCGGTCTGGGGCAGGGCGTCGCCTACCGCACGGCAGTGGGGGAGAAAGCGGCGTTCGCCGTGGCGTGCAGGCTGACGATGGTGGTGACTATCGTGGCCGTAGTGATTGCCGCTTCGCTGGTGCAAACCTATGCCGCACCGGGGATAAAGGGAGCCTGTTTCGCGCTGGCGTTGCTGGTCGACCTGGCGTTGCTGGGGGCATTGATGGCGCGGGTTGCGGAGCGGGATGGGGAGTGAGCCGTCGCGCTGAAGATAAACAGCCCGCCCGGGGTAACGGGCGGGCTTCGCTTAGGCGGCCGCCAGTTCTTGCGGCGTAACGTTTTGCAAGCCGACAAGCTGAATGGCCGGCTGCTCCAGCGTGATGCCGAAGTCGCCTTGATCCCAATTGTAGATATTGACGACGTGCTGATTGAGCGCGCTTTCGCCCTGCATGAATATCGACAGATCCTGCGTATGGGTTTGCGCGTTGTAGTTCAGCGAGAAGCTGCTGTTTGAGCCTTCGGCGCCGAAGGCCAGCAGGTGGTTATCGATAGACAGGGAAGAGGCCTGTAAAAAGCCCAGTTCGAAGCTGTCGTCGATGTAAATATTGTGGGTCTGCTTCACGGGAATATTCAGCAGGCTGTTGGGGAAAGGCACATCGTTGGACAACATGCTCAGGTTCACGCCGAGATAATCCTGCGGCGCACTCCCACCCGACGCAGTGGTATAGCCGTGCTCGAAGCGAATCTCGCTGGAGCCTTTGCCCAGGTTAACCTCCAGGCCGTTGGCCGGTGTCAGCACCCGATCGTTAAAGGTGACGTTATCCTTAAAGTTCGTCAGCTTCACAGCCTCGATGTTGTACAGCCCGTCCTTAAAACCGTACAGCCCGATGCCGTTTTTCTCGACCACCCCGCGCCCGCCGTAGCTGCCCTGGGCGTCAAACTTCAGGTTTACCCCGTGCGACAGGCTGGAATAATCGACCGTATCATGACCGCTGCCGCCGTCGATGACCGTCCAGCCGTAGTTGCCGGCGTTGTTTTGCCAGCCGCGCGGCACGCTGATGGTGTCGTTGCCGCTGCCGGTGTTAACGGCGATATTGCCGAACGCCAGCGTGAAATCATCGTCATACAGCGTACCGACGCGGTACAGATTCGGCGTGGACAGCACGTCGGCAATGTCGTTGAAAATCGCCGAGCCGATATCCAGCTTGCCGGGAATGAGGCTGCCGCCGCCGGTCACGCTGCTGCCGTAGGATTCGGTGTAGAAATCACGCGCCGCTTCGGCGGCGAGGCGGATGGTCTCGTGGCCAATGCCGAGGGTGGTTAAATAGGTGGGCACTTCGCCCGCCAGCAGCGTTTCAACCACGTAGCTGAGGTTTTTCATCTGCATGGAGACCTGCGCCGCCGCAATCAAATCGTAGGTGCCGCTTTCGACCTTAAAAGGCGAGGTGTCGTTGGTGGCCACCCATTCGGTAAAGAACGAGTTATCGCCTAAATAAGAGAACAGCGTGGTGCCGGCCCAGGGGGAATAGTTGGGGGCGCCGGTCGAGGAGGCATCGGTGAACACCTCGGATGCCGCCGCGCCCGCGTCGATCAGGCCGACCTCGTGAATGTCCGGCACTTTGGCGCTGGTGCGCGGGGCATCCGGCAGCGGCGCGTTGGGATCGCTGCTCAGATCGACGCCAAACAGCGTCTTGGCAAAGTTTTTGGCGATGTTGTCGGAGGCATTTTGAATGCGCGTTTCCCAGTCATCGGGCACATGCCCGGTGCGCAGCTCATACTGCAGCTTGGTTTGGTCGCGAATGTAATGGGCAAACGCCCCCTGATTCGAGTTCACGCCATAGGCGCCTTTGATCCAGGTATAGACCGCGATATCCACGCCTTGAATAGGTTGGTTGGCATGGTTGGGATCGGTGAGCGCATCGACGGATGCGGCATACACGGCCGGCCAGTCGCCGGCTTTGGCGGCCTCCCAAATCGCTTGCAGTTTTTCTCGGTCGGTAATGACGTAAGCCATATAAACACTCCTTGTTGCTGAGGGATTGCTGTGAAATTCAACATGATGAATGGAGGCGCGCGATGGAATAAACCGAAACCCGTACAGCCAGAAACGCGCATGCCGCGAGCCGCAGCGAACGATGGGCGGCAGGCGCCCATAGCGAAAGGATAGACGTAACTTATCGAGTGCGAACAATTCGCTTATCGATTGTTTTTACAGGATTATTGCTGTAAATCGGCGGGTTAACCCGCGTATTGGTGCCAGGGAGGGATTTCCGTCAGCTGGGTTAGGAATCTTCTTAGATAAAAGAGTGGGTTTCGCTGGTGGGGGTTGGCCAAACGTTGGCGTTATGGCGGTGATTGTGGTTGCCGCTTTGCGGATTCACACCGACGGCAACGCAGGGGGGCGCTCCAACGCTGCTGGGGTGTGGAATGGGGTGAGGAAATGCCGGCGTGGGGACTCTGGCGGTCGGCTTTTTGCCAGAAGCGGACGTATAAACTGCTTGTACTAATTATTAGGTAATAAATTGCAGTCTCTTCCCTGCTTCTACATATTCAGAAAGATCATTCGAAACATCTAGTTGATGTAGATAATTAGTGGTTGAAAGGTGCCAGGAATGACGGAAGAATAGGCCTATATTGCTGAGTTTAAATGGGTTGAGGGGCAAAAAGTGGACTCGCCTGAAACAGTAAAGAAAATCGTTATGCTGGCCATTTTGGTCAGTCTTACCGCGGGTTGCGCACCGTTACACCCTTCCGGTTGCCATAAGACCACGGCAACGGGTAGTTGCAGTTCAGGACGTTGGGATGATCAGGATGAATGGGGCGTGCAAGCGAGGGCAATCAGGGCGGCAATAAATGCTGAACTTGATGAGCCGCAAAACTGGAAGGGGAAAAAATGCAGGTTGCATATTGAATTTGCTCAGGATGGCACGGCTTTAAACGTATCAACCAGCAATGGCAATACAGCCTATTGCGAAGCGATAAAGTCAGCAGCCCATAAAGCCAAATTTCCAGCCTTCAACAATCCAGAAGTCTATAGAGATTTTCAAAAATCGGGCTTCGATATGCGCGGTTAGCCCGATAATAGCCCTTTCAGTGCCCGCTTCTCGCTCATAGCAGACCCAATGACCACGTAGCCTGTCCGTTGCGTGCCAGAAGCGGAAGTAGCTAATAACAGTTTGAGTGGATCAACCGGGGGGACAGTTCAGTTGCGTTCCAGGAGAGGACATTACTGGCCCTCACCGTTCTTTGCTTTTTTACGCATGTTCTCCGATCAATACATACATGCTGATGAAGTCATTCAATCAATCTTTTCTGCTTAGGCTGCGCAAACCATTTTGGCGAAAAGCAGATAGATTTGGTGTTGTCTTAACCTACAAACTGTAATGTGCAAGGCCGCTTTCACGGCCTAATTCATCGCGGAGTATTATCTTCTATATATGTCAAATATCAGATATAAACCCAAAGCTATCGAACATTGCATCCTTCATTTCGCGGACTTCATTTTCCTTTACCTTATAAACTTCATTATTGAAATCAACAATGGTCTCAAAGAATATATTTTTATAATATTCATACAATCCAGTGGTTACTAGGAATTCCTTGAAATCAAATTTATAACTTTCTCTCGGATTATCATCTAATCTCTCTCCGATAAAAATATTTTTATTTTTTTTTGAGGACGTTTTATTATAACGATAAGATGAAAGGTCCTCTTTGTCGATAATATCTGGGATTATTTTTATAAACTCAGAATCTATATCAAACTTATCTCTTTTTTCACCTTTTATTACGTTCAAGAAGTCTAGTTTTAAAATTGTTTGTATCGTAGTATAGCCGGTTAAGGTGACAAATGTATCATTCAGTGTACTTTCCCCATAAAGCCCTCCGCGTGATAATAATTCGTCAAATAGTACAGAAATTTCTTCATAGGTCAGGTTAGCATATTTTTCAAACCCAGTGGTTTTGAATGTTTCAAGCGTGATCTCATTCAAAAAAGATAGATTATCTAAATAGTAGAGAAATTGTAGTAGGTTATCGAATTTAGGTGATGACTGGAGGGATTTTCTCAAAAACGCATAAATTTCACTTTTAATGGTTTTTTCCTGCATTGTACTAATAAAAAATGCAGCAAAAAACTCCTGTACCGATTTATGAAGATAAACAAAACGGTCATTACCATCGGCCTGCAACAAACAGGTTATGTTCACAATGTCGTTAGTGAATGCTTCAGCTAATTTTTCATCATACCCATGGCTTTTAATAGCACTTTTTATATGTTGATGAAGCGTGTGTGAGTCAAGATAGTACTGTTCTCTTAATAATGATTTAAGGCAAAGGTTTGAGAAAAGCGTACGGGCGGGTTCCACCTCAATACCTGACTCTCTCTCCCTATTATTATAACCTTTTGTTTTATCATGTCGCGCATATAAAACGCCAAATAGCTGGCGATAAAAATCAGTAATATCCTTTGGCACTTCATCCATGTATGGAAAGCAATGATATAAGAGCGTAACCATAATAGGGTTACTGATGGTTTCCTCAAAGTATGTATTCTCAATAAGCAGATTACACAGGCTTCGAAATGTTGTCTTGTTAGATTTGTTGTCCTGTCTTTCAATCAGGTTAAGTATGTGCAGTTTATCTTCTAAATCTATTTTCTTTACCTCCAGATTATTAATTCCTGGCATTTGACAAATTTGCGTGTTTGGTCTGCTTGTTGTTATAAGTGGACAGGCATAAGTTTTGTTTAGTTCGAGTATCGACTTAATAGCTTGAACTGTGGTCTCCTGCCGGATTTCATCAAATCCATCAAGCAGTAAAACTATCTTTTTCGATTGGAGTAAGTATTCAACATTCGAGTCTGTAACCGTAATGTGGAGGCTTTTAAGTAAATTCTTGAAGTATGCTAGTATATCTCCGTCCGGTACGTTTCTAAGCTCAATGAAAAAAGGAACTCTCTCCGCTTTTTTAATTTCCTCTAGAAAAAGCTTGCGCAGTATAGTGCTTTTTCCCTGGCCGGCTATACCAATAATATTAACGATCCCGCTAAACTGAAGGATAAAGTCATCTTTTATTGATATTGAGTCACCGTTAGATGCAGTAACGACTGTCAGTGGGTGATAAATATCTGTAAGTGTTACATCGTCATTCGGATTTATAAGAGTACGCATTTTAAGCGTATGTTGGACGTGTTTTTCGATGAATTTATTTTTGGACCATCCGTTATGTAGTTCGTGAACTATCTCTTTTGCATCTTCGCAATCTCTTGGCCACTGAGAGTTGAAAATCTTCTGAAGCATTAACTCAACGGATTTTACTACTGCGGCTTCTATAATTTTAGCAGTGAATGGGTCTACCATGATATCGCACCTTTAGGCTGTCCTCTGATATATTTTCTACTATACAATAGCCCACTAAAAATTTTAACAATTAAAAATTTCCGTTTGCTATCAATAGCATTTAGCATTTAGCATTTAGCATTTAGCATTTAGCAGTTTTCAGGTACAGCCTTCGTAGGGGGAACATGTAGATCTCCTATCGGTATAGCTGATTACGAACGTCCGCTTTTCGCTCATAGCGGACTATCGTTCGCCTGACCAAATAAGCCTCAGTGCGATGAAACAAATACCGAGGCAGGCTGCGCGGGCGGAATGGCGAAGTTACGCTGCATGCGTTTTATCTCCTCTGCCGGTGGCAGACCAAACAGACGCTTGAATTCGCGGTTAAATTGCGATGGGCTTTCATAGCCAACGGCGTAACTCGCGGCGGCGGCGGTGATTTGTTGGCGCACCATCAGCATCCGTGCCTGGTGCAGGCGTACCGATTTCACATACTGCATCGGCGGCATCTGCGTTATCGCTTTGAAATGGCTATGAAAGGTCGGCACGCTCATGCCGGCCATCATCGCCAGTTGCGTCAGCGTTAACGGCTCCGCGTAAGCGGCATGGATGTGCTGCAACGCTTTACCGATTTTGCCAAACTGCCCCTGCAAGGCCAGCGCGGCACGCATTGCGTTGCCTTGTGCGCCTGTCAGCACGCGGAAATAAAGCTCACGCACCCGCGCCGGGCCGAGGATCGCCGCCTCAAGCGGGTTAGCCAGGACGTCAAGTAAGCGAAGTACGGCCATTTTTACCGCGCCGTCCATGGGGCTTGACATCATGCTTTGCGGCGCGACGGGAGGATGCGGGGCGCCATGCTGTTCAATCTGCAACATCAGTTCAGCGGCAAGCTGAAAATCCAGATGCATATAAATCGCCAGCAGCGGATGTGCTGCCGACGCGTCGGTTTCCATCACAAACGGCACCGGCACCGAAACCGCCAGGTAGTGCTGCTCATCATATAAATAGGTCTGTTGACCGAAATAACCGCGTTTGCTGCCCTGGCAGACAATCACGATCCCCGGATCGTAAAGCACCGGCGTTCTGGCAAGCGGGCGATCGGAACGCAAAATTCGCACATCAGGTAGGGCAGTGAGGTTGTATCCCTCTTGCACCGCAAGTCTATTCATCAGGGCAATCATGTCGGACATCCCACCACCTCATAAAATCAGGCAAGAAAAAGAGAAAATACGGCCTAAAAATGCGGCAGGGAAGAGAATACCATGCAACCTTCATGGTTCATGGGAGTTCTTTTTATGGCATCTGCAAAAACGATTTTAATTACCGGCGTCAGCAGTGGCTTTGGTCAGGCGCTGGCGCGGGAAGCCCTCGCCGTGGGGCATCGGGTTATAGGGACGGTGCGCAACAGCGAAGCGCTACAGGCTTTCGCCGCGCTCGATACGCAGCGGGCTTTTGGCTATCTGCTTGATGTCACGGACGTTGAACGTATTGATGAGGTGGTTGGAGAGATAGAGTCTGCCATTGGTCCGATAGATGTGCTGGTGAACAATGCCGGTTACGGCCATGAAGGCATTCTGGAAGAATCCCCGCTTGCAGAGCTGCGCCGCCAGTTTGACGTCAATGTGTTTGGCGCGGTGGCGATGATCAAAGCCGTGCTGCCGGGCATGCGCCAGCGCCGTCGGGGCCACATTATCAATATCACCTCAATGGGCAGTTTCATTACCTTGCCCGGTATCAGCTATTACTGTGGCAGCAAATTTGCACTGGAAGGAATATCAGAAACCTTAAGTAAAGAGCTTGCCCCGTTCAACCTACACGTGACCGCCGTGGCGCCCGGTTCGTTTCGAACGGACTGGGCCGGGCGTTCAATGGTACGCAGCCCTCGCCGTGTCCCTGACTATGACGCGCTATTTGAACCTGTTCGTCAGGCGCGCCAGGAAAAAAGCGGCAAGCAACTCGGCGATCCGATTAAGGCGGCTCATGCCATGCTGGCATTGATCGAGAGCGGGAACCCGCCAACGCATCTGTTGTTAGGCAGTGACGCATTAAGTTTGGTGCGGCAAAAGCTCGAGGCGCTAGGTAAGGAAATTGAACAATGGGAGAAACTCACCCGTTCAACGGATGGCTGAACGGTGTCGGGTAGAGAGTGTGTAGGGGATCACCGATTATGATCCGCCCAACAGCAAAAAGCCCGCTCAGGTTTCCCTGAGCGGGCTTCTCTAAATATGGCTCCTCTGACTGGACTCGAACCAGTGACATACGGATTAACAGTCCGCCGTTCTACCGACTGAACTACAGAGGAATCGTGTGAACGGGGCGAATAATAGCGAGGCGCCGTCGGCATGTCAAAGGCGGATTACACATTCTGTGACTGTTTGCTTACAGAATGCGCAACCCGTTGAGTTTTTTGGCAGATTTAGCCCTCGAGCGCCCGCTGCAGGCGCAGCTGATAGCGGTAAACGCCGGCGGTGAGCAGGTAATCCCGGTGCACGCTCGGGCTCCAGGAATCGTCGCCGCCCACCCCCATATGGAAGCCGTCCAGATGCAGCCAGGTGCCTGCTTCCGGCTGCAGCAGATGCTGGTGGCTGCAGGCCATCAGCTGTTGCAGGCCGTAGCGGCTGAGCGAGAAGTGGAAGCGGCCGTCGATGCGCCAGCCGCCGTAGCGCAGGCTGCGGGTGTCGCAGCGCAGGCCGTTCTCGCCGGGGAAAATATACGGCGTGTGCAGATCCGCCAGCGGCAGGCGCCAGCGCCCGTGTTGCGCGGCCAGGCAGCGATCCGGGTAGTTCTCGTGCGGGCCCAGGCCCAGCCATTCCGCCTGCGGCTGCACCGTCGCCAGTTGGCAGTGCAGGCCGATGCGCGCCGGCGGCGGCAGGGCGTCGGCCACCTCGACCTCCACGTTCACGCTCACCGCGCCCAACGCGTCGAACAGCCACTGTTTGCGGCTGATCAGCAAAATCTCCCCGTCCACGCCGAACTGGTGTTCGCTCACCACCTGCACGACGTTTTGCATCGCATCCGCCTGCAGCCGCGTGCAGCGCTCCTCCAGCCGGTACAGGCCCGCCAGCTTCCAGCGTTCGACCCAGGCGTTGGGATCGATATGGTCCGCTTCGCTGACGCCGATGTCGTTATCGATCGGCGCGCGCGCAAAGCCGTCGCGCAGCGGCGTCAGCAGCTGCGGCTGTTCATTCTGCCACCACTGCGTCAGGTGGCCGCTGCTGCGCTCGAAGCGCCAGCGCTGGTCGCCGTGGGTGAGCGTCAGCCCCTGCTCGTCTTCAGTCAGTGTGGGCGGCAGGCCCTGCGCCGGCGGCGGGGCGGGATGCAGCGCGCGCGGCACCCGCCACTGATCCCAGGCGCAGCGGTGGTGCGCTTCGGACCAGTCGGTGGCCTGCGGCTGCACCACCTCCACGTTCAGCCACAGCTCGCCGGGCTGATGCAGCATCGGCAGCCGGTCGAGCAGGGTGAAGCGAGTGCTGCCCTGCGGCGGCAGCGCCAGATCGAAGCTGCCGCTGGCGCGCTCCACGCCGTCCAGCTCCAGCCGCCAGTTGAGCTGTTCGTTGTCGGTGTGGCGGAACAGGTAATCGCTGGTGACGGTCAGCGTTAGCGAGGCGGCGTCGAAGGCGAAGCGGAACAGCTGCTGGGCCCGCTGCGCTTCGAACAGTGCCGGGTGTGGGGTACGATCCGCGAACACCAGCCCGTTCAGGCAGAATTGGCGATCGTTGGGGGAGTCGCCGAAGTCGCCGCCGTAGGCCCAGAACTCTTCGCCGCGCTCGTCGCGTTTGATCAGCGCCTGATCGACCCAGTCCCAGACAAAGCCGCCCTGCAGGCGCGGATGTGCATGGAACGCGCGCCAGTAGCGCTCGAAACCGCCGAAGCTGTTGCCCATTGCATGGGCGTATTCGCACAGGATCAGCGGCCGCTGTTCCTCCGGCAGGCCGATCCACTTGCCGAGCGCCCATTTGGGCACCGCCGGGAACGGCTGATCCTGATCCACTCGCGCATACATCGGGCAGATGATGTCGGTAGCGGCGGTGTCGGCGCCGCCGCCTTCATATTGCACCGGGCGGGTCGGATCCTGGCTTTTCACCCAGCGGTACAGCGCGTCGTGGTTTACGCCGTGGCCGGACTCGTTGCCCAGCGACCAGATAATGATGCAAGGGTGGTTGCGATCGCGTTGCACCATGCGGGTGACGCGCTCGCTCATTGCCGGCAGCCACAGCGGATCGTCAGCCAACCGGTTCATCGGCTGCATGCCGTGGGTCTCGATATTGGCTTCGTCCACCACGTACAGCCCGTAACGGTCGCACAGCCGGTACCACAGCGGGTGATTGGGGTAATGCGAGCAGCGCACCGCGTTGAAGTTGTGCTGCTTCATCAGCAGGATGTCGTGGCGCATCGTCGCCTCGTCCATCACCTGGCCGTGGCGCGGATGATGCTCGTGGCGGTTAACGCCGCGGATCAGCAGCGGCTGTCCGTTGAGCTTCAGCAACCCGCCGCTGATTTCTACCTGACGGAAGCCGACGTCATAGGCCTCCACCTCGATAATCTCCCCCTCGGGCGAGAGCAGGGCGACGGTGGCGCGATACAGCGCGGGCGTTTCGGCGCTCCACAGCGCCGGGCGTTCCACCGGCAGGCGCAGCGTGACGCGATCGTCATAGGCGCCGCGCTCGTCCACGATCTCGCTGCCGAGCGGCTGGGTGCGTTCGGCCACCCGCGTGCCGTCGCGCCACAGCTGAACCTGCACCTGCAGCGGGCCGGGCCGGTTGGCGCGCGCCGTCACCACCAGTTCGCCGCGGGTAAAGCTGTCATGCAGCGGCGTGGTGATGCGCACATCGCTCAGGTGCGCGGCGGGTTTGTGCAGCAGGCTGACGTCGCGGAAGATGCCGCTCATGCGCCACATGTCCTGATCTTCCAGATAGCTGCCGTCGCACCAGCGCAGCACCATCACCGCCAGCCGGTTTTCACCCGGCCGCAGCCACGGGCTGAGATCGAACTCCGCCGGCAGGCGGCTGTCCTGCGAATAGCCGACCCAGTGGCCGTTGCACCATAAATAGAACGCCGAGTTGACGCCGTCGAAGATAACGCGCGTCTGGCCGGCGGCCAGCCAGGCCGGATCGACGCTGAAGGTGCGCGAGTAGCAGCCGGTCGGGTTGTCTTCCGGCACGCGCGGCGGATCGACCGGGAACGGGTAGCGCACGTTGGTGTAGATCGGCGCATCGTAGCCGGCGAGCTGCCAGTTGCCCGGCACCGCCAGCGGGGCGGCGTCCGGCAGATCCTGCTGCAGCCAGCCTTCCGGCGCCGCCTCTGGGCGCGGGAAATAGCTGAAGCGCCACTCGCCGTTCAGCGACCGGCGGCTGGCGCTGGGGGCATCGTCGCGCGCGTCTTCCACCGTGCGCCAGCTGGCGAACGGCGGGTGAGCGTCCAGCCGGCGGTAGTGGGTGCAGGCCGGGTTTTGCCAGTCACGGCGGGCGAGGATCTCGGTCAGGGAAGCAAGGGGCGCAGCGGGCATCGGCGATCGTCCTGTCGGCTAGGTGATGCTCACCAAGATGCTGACCGGCGCATAAAAAGTAAAGCGGTTACACGCAACCTTGCAAGGGCGATCAAATAACCGTTAATGCGGTTCGCCGGCGCGGTAGATCCGCTGCGGGCGGCCGACCTTGCCGTAAATGATCTCGGCGCGCAGCTGCTGCGCGGCGGTGCAAAACTCCAGATAACGGCGCGCGGTGGTGCGGCTGAGCCCCATTTTTTGCGCAACGCTTTCAGCGGTGTGGCGCGCGGCGGGTTCGGCAAACAGTGCGCGGACCTTGCCCAGCGTCAGCTCGTCGATGCCGGCGGGCAGCGCCGCCTGCTGTTCGCCACGGGCGTAGGTGTTGAACATCTCGTCGATGCGGCGCTGGTTGAGGCGCGCTTTGTCCTTCAGCGCTTCGCGGCGTTGGCTGAAGCGCTGCAGGGTCTGGCTCAGCCGGTCATAGGCCAGCGGTTTGATCAGGTAGTCGAACACGCCGTAACGCAACGCCTCGGCCACGGTGGCCATGTCGCTGGCGGCGGTGATGAACACGATGCCGCCGCGATACCCGCTCAGCGTCAGTTCGCGCAGCAGGATGATGCCCTGGCCATCGGGCAGAAAGTTGTCCAGCAGAATCAGGTCCGGCTTGAAGCGCTCGGTCATGGCGCGAGCCTGCGCCAGGGTGCCGGCCAGCCAAATCTGGCGGCAGCCGCCGTTCTGGCGGATAAACTCCGCGTGCATTTCCGCCAGCGGCGTTTCGTCTTCAACGATCAGGATGTTCAGCCATTCCATAATGAAACCTACTATTGCAATCAAGATGCTAAATGAATGTAAGTAAACTGCGGCGCCAAATAAAGATTATCTCAATAATAAACACCATAAGATTAATTAAGCAAATAAAGAACATTAAATAACTTATTAACCGGGAACGGTTTGTGAAATAGGTCAATAATCGGCGTTTTTTTTCTGTTTACCATTGCTTTATCGAACGCGAAGCGGCGTTTATCTCCATGGTTTTTAAGGTTTTAATTATCCTTGTTGATGTTAATTAAAATGCCTTTTTGTATTTAACTTGTTGTTTGTCAGTTAACCCAGAGAGCGTGTTATGTTAGGCGATGCTGTATTTAATCGGGTAAAGCGATCGGATCATAAAGCGATTTCGGAAATAAGCGCCTTCTTGCGCAGTAACGATCTGAATATCGACACCACGGTTGAAATATTTATTACCGTTACCCAGCACGACAAATTGGTCGCCTGCGGCGGTATCGCCGACAATATTATCAAATGCGTCGCCATCAGTCCGCTGATGCGTGGCGAAGGGTTGGCGCTGGCGCTGGCGACCGAGCTGGTGAACCTGGCCTACGAGCGCCATCACACTCAGCTGTTTATCTACACCAAGGTGCAGAACGAGCCGCTGTTCCGCCAGTGCGGTTTCTACCCGATCGCCACCGTGCCGGGCATCGTGGTGCTGATGGAAAACAGCCCGTGTCGCCTGAAGCGCTACGCCGCCCAACTGGCGAGCCAGCGCCGGCCGGGCGATACCATCGGCAGCATCGTGATGAACGCCAACCCCTTTACCCGCGGGCACCAGTATCTGGTGCGTCAGGCGGCCAAGCGCTGCGACTGGCTGCACCTGTTTCTGGTAAAGGAAAACACCTCGCGCTTCAGCTATGAAGACCGGCGCCGGCTGGTGCTGGCCGGCACCGCCGATATCCCCAACCTCACGGTACACGAAGGCTCGCAGTACGTGATCTCGCGCGCCACCTTCCCCTGTTACTTCATCAAGGATCAGGGCGTGGCCGACGACTGTTACACCGAAATCGATCTGAAGATCTTCCGCCAGTATCTGGCGCCCGCGCTGGGCATCACCCACCGCTTCGTCGGCAACGAGCCGTTCTGCGCGGTGACCGCGAAATACAACCGCGACATGCGTTACTGGCTGGAAACGCCGGCGCTGCCCAGCCCGCCGATCGCGCTGGTGGAAATCGAGCGTTTGCAATATCAGGGCACGGCGATCTCCGCCTCCTGGGTGCGCAAGCTGCTGGCGGCGGGGGACTTCCACGCCGCCGCGCCGCTGGTGCCGCCGGACACCCTGTACTACCTGCAGGATCTGCAAACGCAGCGCCGGGCCAAGGCGGCCCCGCATCCTTTTGAGTCCGCACAATCAGGTGAATGATGAAAATTATCCGAGAAGCAATGGCCGGCACGCTGGAATCCAGCGATGTCATGGTGCGCATCGCGCCCGCCGAGGGGCCGCAGCACGATCTGTTGATCGCCAGCAGCGTGGAAAAACAGTTCGGCGCGGCGATCCGCCACACCCTGCTGGAGGTGCTGCAGCGCTATGAGGTGGAGCCGGTGCAGGTGATCGTCGACGACAAGGGGGCGCTGGACTGCGTGCTGCGCGCCCGGCTGGAAACCGCGCTGATGCGCGCCTGCGAGGGCGGCCAACTGCCGTGGGAGGCGAAAGATGAAAACGCTGAATAAAACCCGGCTGCGCCGCAGCATGCTGTTCGTTCCCGGCGCCAACGCGGCGATGGTCAGCAACGCCTTTATCTACCAGGCCGACGCCCTGATGTTCGATCTGGAAGACTCGGTGATCCTGCGTGAAAAAGACGCGGCGCGCCGGCTGGTGTACCACGCGCTGCAGCATCCGCTGTATCAGGAGGTGGAAACCATCGTGCGCGTCAATGCGCTCGACTCCGCCTACGGCCTGGCGGACCTGCAGGCCGTGGTACGCGGCGGCGCGGACATCGTGCGCCTGCCGAAGACCGACAGCGCGCAGGACGTGGTCGACATGGAGCGCGAGATTGCCGCCATCGAAGCGGCCTGCGGCCGGCCGGTCGGCAGCACCGGGCTGCTGGCGGCGATCGAATCGGCGCAGGGCATCACCCACGCGGTGGCGATCGCGCACGCTTCGCCGCGCCTTATCGGCATCGCGCTGGGGGCGGAAGACTATGTGCGCAACCTGCGCACCGAACGCTCGCCGGAGGGCATCGAGCTGCTGTTCGCCCGCTGCTCGCTGCTGCAGGCGGCGCGCGCCGCCGGCATTCAGGCGTTCGACACCGTCTATTCCGACGCCAACAACGAAGCCGGCTTCCTGCAGGAAGCGGCGCTGATCAAACAGCTCGGCTTCGACGGCAAATCGCTGATCAACCCGCGCCAGATTGAGCTGCTGCACAACCTGTACGCGCCGACCGCCAAAGAGGTGGCGCACGCGCAGCGGGTGGTGGACGCCGCTGAAGCAGCGGAGCGGGAAGGGCGCGGCGTGGTGTCGCTCAACGGAAAAATGGTCGACAGCCCGGTGATTGAACGCGCCCGGCTGGTGCTGGAGCGCGCCGCGCTGTCCGGCTTGCGGGAAGAACCGGCGCAGCACGGGGAGGAAGCATGATGAACCGCCAACAACGATTGATGACCTTCGCCAACCCGGCGGATCTGCCGGGCTATCAGGACGTGTCCAAAGCCAACCTGCAGGCGCGCAAACCGCGCGATCTCAAGCTGTGCGACTCCTTGCAGGAAGCGGTGCGCCGCAGCGGACTGCAGGACGGCATGACCATCTCCTTCCACCATGCGTTTCGCGGTGGCGATTTGACCCTCAATCAGGTGATGGAGACGCTGGCGGCGATGGGGTTCCGCAACCTGACGCTGGCCTCCAGCTCGCTGACCGACTGCCATGCGCCGCTGGTTGAGCATATCCGCCACGGCGTGGTGAGCCGCATTTACACCTCCGGGCTGCGCGGCCCGTTGGCGGACGCCGTTTCGCGCGGCCTGTTGGCGGAGCCGGTGCAAATTCACTCGCACGGCGGCCGGGTCAACCTGATCGAATCCGGCGAGCTGAAGATAGACGTGGCCTTCCTCGGCGTGCCGGCCTGCGATGAGTTCGGCAACGCCAACGGCTACAGCGGTGAAGCCTGCTGCGGCTCGCTCGGCTATGCGCGGGTGGACGCCGAGGCGGCGGGCACCGTGGTGCTGCTGACCGAGCAACTGGTGCCGTATCCGCATCATCCCGCCAGCCTGGCGCAAGATCGGGTGGATCTGATCGTGCAGCTGGAGCGGGTGGGCGATGCCGACAAGATCGGCGCCGACGCCACGCGCATGACCTCGAACCCGCGCGAGCTGCTGATCGCCCGCCGCGCCGCCGAGGTGATCGCCGGCTCCGGCTACTTCACCGAAGGGTTCTCGCTGCAAACCGGCACCGGCGGCGCCTCGCTGGCGGTGACCCGGTTCCTGGAAGACAAGATGCGCGCCCGCGGCATTCGCGCCGCGTTCGCCCTCGGCGGCATCACCTCGACCATGGTGGATCTGCACGAGAAAGGGTTGATCGGCAAGCTGCTGGACGTGCAGAGCTTCGATCGGGCGGCGGCGACCTCGCTGGCGCGCAACCCGCGCCATATCGAAATCAGCGCCAACCAGTACGCCAACTTCAGCTCCAAGGGCGCGTCGGTCGATCGGCTCGACGTGGTGGTGCTGAGCGCGCTGGAAATCGACACCGGCTTCAACGTTAACGTGCTGACCGGCTCCGACGGCGTGCTGCGCGGCGCGTCCGGCGGCCACTGCGACACTGCCGCCGCCGCGCGGCTGGCGATCATCGTTGCGCCGTTGGTGCGCGGGCGCATCCCGACGCTGGTGGAGCAGGTGACTACCTGCGTCACGCCGGGCTCCAGCATCGACATTCTGGTGACCGACCACGGCATCGCCGTCAATCCGGCGCGGCCGGAGCTGGCGCAGCGCCTGCGCGAGGCCGGGCTCGAGGTGGTGAGCATCGACTGGCTGCGCGCCCGCGCGCTGCAGCTGACCGGCGAACCGCAGCCGATCGCGTTTACCGACAAGGTGGTGGCGGTGGTGCGCTACCGCGATGGTTCGGTGATCGACGTGGTGCATCAGGTGGCGGAGTAAGCGATGGCCGCCGTCGATCCCCAACTGGCCGCCGAACGCGCGGTCAGCCTGCCGGCGCTGCTCACCAGCCGCGAATGCCGCCAAGCGCGCCAGCAGGCGTGGCTGGCGCAGCACGAGTGCACGCTGCTGGTGCTGACGCTGGTGGTGCCCGGCCCGGTGAAGGACAGCGCGTTGACGCGCGGCATCTTCAACCTCGGGTGGGCGGCGCTGCTGCGGCTGTGCGCCGAACAGGGTTGGCCCAGCCCGCAGGCCGAGGCGCTGGCGCTCGCCACCGGTTGCGAAGGGTTTGTGGCTCTGCGCGCCGATGCCCAGCGGGTGAAAGACTGCGCCATGCAGCTGGAGGTGAGCCGCCCGATCGGCCGGCTGTGGGATATCGACGTGCTGGATACGCAGGGGCGCATTTTGTCGCGCCGCGACATCGGCCTGCCGGAACGGCGCTGCCTGCTGTGCGGCCAACCGGCCAAGATCTGCGCCCGCCAGCGGCGGCACAGCAGCGAGCAGCTGCTGCATGAAATGGAAAGGATGTTCAACGATGCGATCTCTGCCGATTAATCCACCCGCCCGTCACACCGAGCCGGCCTGCGGCTTCGCCCGCGCCGCTTTCCGCGCGCTGCTGGTGGAGGTCAACCTCACGCCCAAACCGGGGCTGGTGGATCGCCATAATACCGGCGCCCACCGCGACATGGATCTCGGGCACTTCTACCGCAGCGCCCGCGCCATCGGCGTGTGGCTGCCGCGCTTTATCCAACGCGGACGGGAAGACGCGGCTTTGCCGGCAGAGCAGCAGCTGGCGCGGCTGCGGCCGCTTGGCCTGGCCTGCGAAAACCAGATGTTTCGCGCCACCGGCGGCATTAACACCCACAAGGGCAGCGTGTTCTCACTCGGGTTGCTGTGCACCGCCTTCGGCCGCCTGCAGCAGCAGGGCCGCGCCATCGGCGCAGAAGCGCTGTGCGCCGAGGTGGCGGCGATGTGTCGGGGGCTGGTGGAGCGTGAGCTGCGGCGCAACAACGCCGGGCAGACCGCCGGCCAGCGGCTGTTCGCCGCGCACGGGCTGAGCGGCGCACGCGGCGAGGCGGAGTCCGGTTTTCGGTTGGTGCTTGACGGCGCGCTGCCGCTGTATCGGCAACGGCTGGCCGCCGGTGGCGACGAACAGCGGGCGCTGCTGGACAGCCTGCTGTGGCTGATGGCCCACAACGACGACACCAACGTCGCCTCGCGCGGCGGCCTGCACGGGCTGCGCTGGCTGCGGCGCCGGGCGGCCTTGCTGCTGGCGCAGGGCGGCTCGGCGGGGGAAGCGGGCCTGGCGCGCCTGCGGCGCTTCGATGCCGACTGCATTGCCCGCAACCTCAGCCCCGGCGGCAGCGCCGACTTGTTGATAGTGACCTGGCTGCTGGCGCAGCTGGGTGCCCAAGAATAATAACCAAGCCTTCAGGAGAGTCCCTATGTCCCAAACCCAGGAAAAGATCTGGAAAGCGATAGCGCCGCTGGCGGTGCTCGCGATCCTGTTATTGATACCGGTGCCCGACGGCATGCCGCCGCAGGCGTGGCACTACTTCGCCATCTTCGTGGCGATGATCGTCGGCATGATTCTGGAGCCGATCCCGGCCACCGCCATCAGCTTTATCGCGGTAACCGTCAGCGTGCTCAGCGCCAACTGGGTGCTGTTCGGCGCGCAGGAGCTGGCGGAGCCGGGCTTCAAGGCCGGTAAAGAGGCGCTGAAATGGGGGCTGGCGGGCTTCTCCAGCACCACCGTCTGGCTGGTGTTCGGCGCCTTTATCTTCGCGCTGGGCTACGAGGCCACCGGGCTGGGGCGGCGCATCGCGCTGTTCCTGGTGAAGTTCATGGGCAAGCGCACGCTGACGCTGGGCTATGCGGTGGTGATCATCGATATCCTGCTGGCGCCGTTCACGCCGTCCAACACCGCGCGCACCGGCGGCACGGTGTTCCCGGTGGTGAAAAACCTGCCGCCGCTGTTCGATTCTTTCCCTAACGACCCCTCCTCGCGCCGCATCGGCGGTTACCTGATGTGGATGATGGTGGTCGGCACCAGCATCAGCTCCTCGATGTTCGTCACCGGCGCCGCGCCGAACGTTTTGGGCATCGAGTTCGTCGGCAAGATTGCCGGGGTGCACATCAGCTGGATGCAGTGGTTCCTGGCGTTCCTGCCGGTCGGCCTGCTGCTGCTGATCATCGCGCCGCTGATCTCCTACTACCTGTACAAACCGGGCGTGACCCACAGCAGCGAAGTGGCCGCCTGGGCGGATACCGCGCTGGGGGAAATGGGCAAGCTGACGCGCAAGGAGTACACCCTGATCGGCCTGGTGCTGCTCAGCCTGTGTCTGTGGGTGTTCGGCGGCAAAATGCTGGACGCCACCGCGGTATGCCTGCTGGCGGTGTCGCTGATGCTGGCGCTGCACGTGGTGTCGTGGAAAGAGATCACCAAATACTCCAGCGCCTGGAACACGCTGGTTAACCTGGCGACGCTGGTGGTGATGGCCAACGGCCTAACGCGCTCCGGCTTTATCGACTGGTTCGCCCAGACCATGAGCACCCACCTGGACGGCTTCTCGCCGAACATGACGGTGGTGGCGCTGGTGCTGGTGTTCTACTTCGCCCACTATCTGTTCGCCAGCCTGTCGGCGCATACCGCCACCATGCTGCCGGTGATCCTAGCGGTCGGCAAAGGGCTGCCGGGCGTGCCGATGGAACAGCTGTCGATGCTGCTGGTGCTGTCGATCGGTATCATGGGCGTGCTGACGCCGTACGCCACCGGGCCGGGGGTGATCATCTACGGCTGTGGCTACGTGAAATCGAAAGACTACTGGCGCCTGGGCGGCATTCTCGGCGTGGTGTACATCGCCGCGCTGCTGCTGATCGGCTGGCCGATCATGAGCCTGTGGTACTGAGTTGAAGCCACGCGGCCACCGCCCGGTGGCCGCGGTTACGATCCTTTCCCGTGAACCCTGTCACACACTTGTCACACTAACCCCGCCATCATACGCAGGCAAACGCTAACACCTTAAAAATAATCATTTTCCGGGAGCCTCTGCGGATGAGAAAAAAAACGTTATTGCTGTGCCTGCCTTTGTTATTCACCGGGAACGCGCTGGCGGACGCCGGCGGTTATCAATTGGAACAGGTGCTGGTGATGAGCCGCCATAACCTGCGCGCGCCGCTGGCCAACAACGGCAGCGTGTTGGCGCAGTCCACGCCGAAGGCTTGGCCGGCCTGGGAAACGCCGGGCGGCCAACTGACCACCAAGGGCGGGGTGCTGGAAGTGTATATGGGGCACTACTTCAACGCCTGGCTGAAGCAGACCGGCCTGTTGCCGCAAGAGGGCTGCCCGACCGCCGGCAGCGTGTACGTCTACGCCAACAGCCTGCAGCGCACGGTGGCCACCGCGCAGTTCTTCAGCAACGGTGCGTTCCCTGGCTGCGACGTCAGCGTGCATCATCAGGACAAGATGGGCGAGATGGATCCGACCTTCAACCCGATCATCACTGACACCAGCGAAGCCTTCAACCAGCAGGCGCTGGCGGCGATGAACGCAGCGCTGGGATCGCTGAAGCTGGACGCCTCTTACCAACAGCTGGCGAAGATCATCGACTACAAGGATTCCGCCGCCTGCAAGACCGACAAACACTGTGACCTGACCAAAGAAGCCAGCGTGATGAGCGCGGTGCCGGGCAAAGAGCCGGGCGTCTCCGGCCCGCTGCGGGTGGGCAACTCGCTGGTGGACGCCTTTATGCTGCAGTATTACGAAGGTTTCCCGATGAAAGAGGTGGCCTGGGGCAAAATCGCCACCCCGCATCAGTGGCAGCAGCTGGCGCAGTTGAAAGACGGCTATCAGGATTCGCTGTTCACCTCGCCGGTGGTGGCGCAAAACGTCGCCAAACCGCTGCTGACCTACATCAACAACGCGCTGCTGGGCGAGCGCAAACCGGACGCGCCGAAGTTGACGGTGCTGGTCGGCCACGACTCCAATATCGCCTCGCTGCTGTCGGCCATGCAGTTCCAGCCGTATCAGCTGCCGCAGCAGTACGAGAAAACGCCGATCGGCGGCAAACTGGTGTTCCAGCGCTGGCGCGACGCGCAGAACGACCGTGAATTGCTGAAGATTGAGTACGTCTATCAGTCCACCGAACAGCTGCGCAAGGCGACGCCGCTGACGCTGCAAACCCCGCCGCTGCGCGTGACGCTGGCGCTGAAAGGCTGCCCGATCGACAAAGACGGCTTCTGTGCCTGGAGCGATTTCGAAAAGACCATGAAAGGCATCTTGTAATGCCCGGCCTCTCTTCCGATCGCGGGGGAGAGGCATAGGCGCGGCTGCCGGGGGATTGTGCTTGAATCCCCTCAACCGATCACCTAGCATTTCGTTAGGTGTAACGGGGAGAGAAAACCATGCGACCATCCATTGTTCTTGCAGAACATCGCCAGGCGATCCGAAAAACGGTTGGGCTGTTCCCTGCGGCCAATCCGCGGATTTTCGGCTCGGTGCTGCATGGCACCGATCGGGAGGGCAGTGATTTGGATCTGTTGGTCGATGCGTTGCCGGGTGCCACGTTGTTTGATCTGGGAGGGCTGCAGTCGGAACTGGAAGCGCTGCTGGGCATTCAGGTGGATCTGCTGACGCCGCTCGATTTGCCGCCGACCTTTCGTCAGCAGGTTTTGGCGGAGGCCCAACCGGTATGAAAGATGCGCGGTTGGTCGATTATCTGAGCCACATGCAACAGGCGGCGCAGGATGCCTGTGATTTCGTTGATGGCTTGGCGGCGGCAGATTTTATCGAAGATAAACGCACTCAGCAGGCGGTCATTATGAGCCTGATTATTATCGGTGAAGCCGTGACGAAAATCATGGATGGCAGCCCCGCGTTTACGCAACGCCATCCTGAAATCCCCTGGCGAAACATGCGCGGCATGCGTAATCGCATTGCGCACGGTTATTTTGATATCAACCTTGAAGTGGTCTGGGCGACGGTGCAAACGGCGTTGCCGGAACTGCTTACACAGCTGTTGGCGGTACGCCAGGATGCTGAGAAGTTAAACGACGGTGATTAAGCTTTCTTTGGACAGTGACTCTGGTTCCTGCCGGAGCCCCACTTTTATCCGCAATATCGAATTTTTCACGCCGGACGGCTATCCGGGCCAGGTCGCGCGCTGCCATTTTGCGCTGGCGGAGTATCGCGACGAGAGTTTTCCCGAGGCGGGCTTTGCGCTGCCGGACCACCTGGCGCGCGCGGTGCCGAAACGCCGTGCGGAGTATCTGGCCGGGCGTGTTCTGGCGCGGCAACTGTTGGCGCCGCTCGGTTTTGCCGATTTCACCCTGGCGCGCGGCGAAGATCGCGCGCCGCAGTGGCCGCCGGGCATCGCCGGGGCGCTGAGCCATAATTCGCATACCGCGCTGTGTGCCGTACACCCTGAGCGCGGGCTGGGCGGCGTTGGGCTGGATGTGGAGACGCTGCTCTCCGACGTGCGGGCGGAGGAGCTGTGGGGGGCGATCGTTTCGGCGGGGGAGCGCGAGGCGTTACTGCGCGAGGCGCTGCCGTTCAACGAACTGCTGACGCTAACGTTTTCCGCCAAAGAGAGCCTGTTCAAGGCGCTTTATCCGCAGGTGCGCTGTTACTTCGATTTTCTCGATGCGCGCATGGTCGCCGTGGATACGCAGCGGCAGACGTTTGTATTAGCGTTGCTTAAGACCTTGACGCCAAATTGCCCCGCCGGCCGCCGGTTTAACGGGCGTTTTTGGCGTGAAGGTGACGATGTCACGACTTTTATTTTTTGCTAAAACATAATAATAACAGTGTGTTATTTCTTGCGGCGCCGTAACGCGGATGTGCCGCGGCGGGCGGAAAGATTCATTCATCGGAGATTGACCCACGGTGGGGTTCCGGTGTAGTTTATTCTCCTTTTATGGCTAATGATAATTATTCGCATAAACATTATCATTGGTAAGGCGCAACAAAGGAGTGGTCTTGTGGCGACACTGACGACAGAAAACCAAACCTTCCCCGGGTTTGTGTACGCCGAACAATCGACCTTTTTGTACCGGTCCGAATTCCGGTCCCTCTCCGCCGACGGCGTGTTTGAGCGTATCGAAACGCCGGCGTTCGGCGGCGAGCAGGAAGGCAGCGCGCTGGCGCAGCATATTCGCCAGGCGCTGGCGCGCGCCAAAGCCGCCGGCCAAGAGACGCCGGTGGTGGTGGGCGCCATTCCGTTCGATACGCGCCGGCCTTCCTGCCTGTACGTGCCTGAAAACTGCCAGTTTGTCGCCAACGACAGCTTTACCCGCGCCGCGCGCCCGATGCTGCAACAGCCGCATCGCCTGGCCGCCTGCACCAGCATTCCGGACGAGCCGCGCTTCAAGCACGCGGTGGCGGAAGCGGTCAGCCGCTTTAAACAAGGCAAGCTGGACAAGGCGGTGCTGTCGCGCATCCTCGACATCGAGCTGGAGCAGCCGGTGGCGGGCCACCAGATCCTCAATAACCTGATGGTGCAGAACCCGACCGGTTATCACTTTTCCCTGCCGTTGGCCGATGGCGGCGTGCTGATCGGCGCCAGCCCGGAGCTGCTGATCCGCAAGCAGGGCGGCGAGATCCACACCAACCCGCTGGCGGGCTCGGCGCGCCGTCAGGACGATCCGCAGCAGGATCGCCTCGGCAGCGAGCGCCTGATGCGCTCGACCAAAGACAAATACGAACACAAGCTGGTGATCGACGACATCCGTCGGCACCTGGCGCCGCTGTGCGCCAGCCTGAGCGTGCCCAGCGGCCCGTCGCTGCTCAGTACCGGCACCATGTGGCATTTGTCCACCCGCATTCGCGGCGAGCTGCTGAACCCGAATATCAACGTGATGCAGCTGGCCTGTCTGCTGCATCCGACGCCGGCGCTGTGCGGCTTCCCGACCGAGAGCGCCCGCCAACTGATCGCCGATCTGGAACCGCACGATCGCGGCCTGTTCAGCGGCATCGTCGGCTGGTGCGACGCCAACGGCGACGGCGAGTGGGCGATCGTCATCCGCAGCGGCCTGCTGCGCGGCAACCGGGTGCGGCTGTTCGCCGGCGCGGGTATCGTCGCCGCCTCGACGCCGCAGTCCGAGTGGCTGGAAACCGCCGCCAAACTGGGCACCATGCTCAACGCTTTCGGCCTGAACAGCGGCGCGCTGTAGGGCCTCTTTGCGGCGCAGCGCGCGCCGCATCCTATCCTTTTCGCAGGAGACAACGATGAACAACAACATGACCCGGCTGTGCGCCCGGATGGCGGTGTGCGCATGAGCATTCAGATGGATTTCGCCGGCAAACGCGTGTGGGTGACCGGCGCGGCGCGCGGCATCGGCGAGCAGATCGCCCGGCATTTTTTGACGCAGGGCGCCGAGGTGGTGGGGTTTGATCGCGAGTTCGCCAATCCGGATCTGCCTTACCCTTGCGTGACGCTGGACATCAGCCGGCCGGAGCAGGTGGAGGCGGTGTGCCGCCAACAGCTGACGGAGAACCCGCGACTGGACGTGTTGGTCAACGCCGCCGGCATTCTGCGCATGGGCAATACCGAAGATCTGAGCGTGGATGACTGGCATCAGTGCATCAACGTCAACGCCTCGGGGGCGTTTTACCTGTTCCGCGCCGTGCTGCCGCACTTCAAGGCGCAGCGCAGCGGGGCGATCGTCAGCATCGGTTCCAACGCCGCGCACGTACCGCGCGCGCAGATGGCGGCCTACTGCGCTTCCAAGGCGGCGCTGACCAGCCTGAACCACTGTGTGGGGCTGGAAATGGCGCCGTTCGGCGTGCGCTGCAATCTGGTGTCGCCGGGCTCGACCGACACGCCGATGCAGCGCGGCATGTGGCAGACCGACGATGCGCAGCAACGCACCATCGCCGGCTTCCCCGAGATGTTCAAGCTGGGGATCCCGCTGGGCAAAATCGCCCGTCCGGACGAGATTGCCAACGCGGTGTTGTTCCTGGCCTCCGACCTGGCCAGCCACATCACCATGCAGGACATCGTGATCGACGGCGGCGCGACGCTGGCCGCCTGAGTCAGACCCGCTGGCGGCGCAGCAGGTGCTGCGCGCCTTCCGCCGCCAGCAGCAGCACCGCCAGCCAGATCGCCAGATAGGTTGGCCATTCGCTTTGGCTGATGCTCTCGCCGAGCAGCAGCGCGACGATCACCAGCAGCACCGGCTCCACATAGCTCAGCAGGCCGAACAGGCTGAACGGCAGCAGGCGGCTGGCGAGGATGTAACACACCAGCGCCACGGCGCTGATGACGCCGAGCAGCGGAATGCGCCAATACAGCTCGGCATTGATCGACAGCGCCGCCGCGCCGCCGTCGCCGAAGGCGAACCAGGCCGCCGCCGGCAGCATCAGCGCCAGTTCGCACCACAGCCCGCCGAGATTGTCGGTGCCGAAACGCCGCCGCAAAATAAAGTAGAGCGGATAGCCCAGCGCCACCACCAGCGTCGGCCATGAGACGCCGCCCGCCTGATACAGCTCATTGCCTACCCCCACCATGGCGCACGCCACCGCCAGCGTTTGCAGCAGCGACAGCCGATCGCGGTAGATCAAACGGCCCGCCAGCACCATGGTCAGCGGCAGCAGAAAATAGCCGAGCGATACGTCGAGCGCCTTGCCGTGCAGTGGCGCCCACAGGAACAGCCACAGCTGCACCCCCAGCAATGCCGAGGTGAGCAACAGGCCCAGCAGGCGCCGCGGCCGTTGGCCGATCCCGACCAGCGTGTCGCCCACTTTGCGCCAATCGCCGGACAGCGCCATGAACAGCGTCAGGAACGGCAGCGTCAGCAGCGTACGCCAGCCGTAGACCTGTTCGCCGTTCAGCGGGGTGAGGGTAGAGGTGAAGTAATACATCGCGCCGAACAAGATGGAGGCGACGACCGAAAGAGTGATGCCCTTAATCACACGCATTCCTGGTGAGTGATTGATTTTATGGCGGCTACTGTAGAGAAATTTGCCGCCAACGACAATGGCGTTGCCGGGCGCTGGACAATCGGCGGCGGCGGGTTACAATGAATACTGTGTATTTATACAGGTTGTGGCGATGACAATCGATCTTTTTGAAGACGCGCTGCCGCCGCCGTGGCGCGAAGAGATCGCCCCCGGCGCGGTGGTGATGCACGGCTTCGTGCGCGATCACGGGCCGGAGCTGCTGGCGGCGGTGCAGGGTGTAGTGGCCCAGGTGCCGTGGCGGCATTTAACCACTCCCGGCGGGCACGTGATGTCGGTGGCGATGAGCTGGTGCGGCAACGGCTGGACCAGCGACAGCCGCGGCTACCGCTATTCGGAACGCGACGCGCGCAGCGGCAAACGCTGGCCGGCCATTCCGCCCATCCTGATGGCGCTGGCGGACGAAGCCGCGCGGCAGGCGGGCTTTGGCCCCTTCGTGCCGGACTCTTGCCTGATGAACCGTTACGATCCGGGCAGCAAGCTGTCGCTGCATCAGGATAAAGACGAACACGACTTCGGTGCGCCGATCGTCTCGGTGTCGCTCGGGCTGCCGGCGGTATTTCAGTTTGGCGGGCTGCAACGCAGCGACCGGGCGCGGCGCATCCCATTGGCGCACGGCGACGTGGTGGTGTGGGGCGGCCCATCGCGGCTCTGTTTTCACGGCATCCTGCCGGTCAAGGAAGGCTACCACTCGCTGGTGGGGCCGCACCGCATCAACATCACGCTACGCAAGGCGCTTTAACGGCGGCTCCTGCGCCAGGCAGGCGACGAGATAGTCGATAAACACCCGCAGTTTGGGCGGCAGATA
Source organism: Serratia sp. NGAS9 (assembly GCF_009905295.1). Classification (NCBI taxonomy): domain Bacteria; kingdom Pseudomonadati; phylum Pseudomonadota; class Gammaproteobacteria; order Enterobacterales; family Yersiniaceae; genus Serratia; species Serratia sp. NGAS9. The sequence goes on along the minus strand of NZ_CP047605.1, from coordinate 3,366,941 downwards.
CTGGTTGGGCGCGTAAAGCAACCACAGGCCGCCGTGATAGCTGCTGAGGAAATCCCATTCCGGCAACACCTGCACGATCTCGCCGTCGTCGAGCGCCTGGCGAGCGGTAAAATACGGCAGGCTGCCGATGCCGATATGCCGTTTCACCGCGTCCAGCCGCACGCCGGTGTGGTTGGCGGCGTAGCGACCGCGCACGTTGACCGTCACCGTTTTGCCGCTGCGGCGGAACTTCCATTGCGCATCGCTCGGCGTCTCTCCCAGATAGATGCAGCTGTGCGCCGCCAGATCGTGCGGGTGCTGCGGCGTGCCGTGCTGCGCCAGGTAGTGCGGCGTGGCGCACAGCAGATGGTCTATTCTCATCAACTGGCGGCCGATCAACCCGGGCGACGGGCGATCGGTAATGCGCAGCGCCAGATCGACCCGATCGTCGATCAAATCCATGTAGCGATCTTCCAGCCGCAGCCTCACGTCCACCTTTGGGTAGCGGCGCAGGAACTCCGGCATGTGCGGATGCAGCACAAAGCGGCCCACCGCTTTGGGTACGCTGACGCTGACCAGCCCTTCGGGCTCCACGGCGCCGCGCCCGCCGATCGCCATGACCGCGTCGGCCGCCGCCAGCAGGGTGCGGCAGTGCGCAAACGCCTCTTCGCCGCTTTCGCTCAGCCGCAGTTTGCGGGTGGTGCGGTGCAGCAGCTGCAGCGCCAGCGCCTGCTCGAGCTTCGCCACGCTGCGGCTGACGGCGGAAGGCGAAGTGCCCAGCTTGCGGGCGGCGGCGGAAAAACTGCCGCTCTCTACCACCTGAACGAAAATGGCCATTTCGGGCAACAGCGCGTAAGAAAGATTTGTGCTCATGACGCAAAGGTCCATTGTGATGGCGGCTGATTATGCTCCGATTATGACATGAATATAATGGCTCTTCGAACCGAGGAGAAAAATGATGACCGAACGACGTTATTACTACAGCGACGATTTACAGGGCCAGGCACGGGTGTTGAGCTGCGCGCCGGCCGAGGCGGGCGCTTACGCCGTGGAGCTGGACGCCACGCTGTTCCACCCGCAGGGCGGCGGCCAGCCGTCCGATGTGGGAGCGTTAGACGGCGTCGCCGTGCTACGGGTGCAGCAACAGGGGGATTCCGTGGTGCACTTTACCGCCGCGCCGCTGCCGATCGGGCCGGTCACGATGCAAATCGATGAAGCGCAGCGTCGGCTGCACGCCCGTTGGCACTCCGGCGGGCATCTGATCGGCTGGCTGGGCGAAACCCGGGGGTGGCGGCCGGTCAAGGCGCATCATTGGCCGGGGGAAGGGCGCATCACTTTCGCGCCGGGATCGGATGCGCAGACGATAGAAGCGGACTTTTTGCAGGCGGAGCTGGCGCGCTTGATAGCCGCCGATTTACCGCGCCGCCAGCAGGCGGTGGACGGTTTGCGCCAGATCGGTTTCGGCGAGCTGCCCGCCTACGGCTGTGGCGGCACCCATGTCGCCGCGCTGGGCGAGGTGGGCGCGATCGCGATCACCGGCATAAAGATGAAGAAAGGGCAGTTGAATGTGCAGTATGAGCTGGGTTGAATAAGGGAGAGCGGCTCAACGCCCGGCCTGCCGCAGCTGGGTGCAGAATGCGCATTGACATCCCGCTACCGGCACTGCCGCGCAGCTGCCGATGTTCACCGGCTGGGCGTCCATGGCGTGAAAGCCGTAAAACAGATTTTCGATGTTTTGTTCCGCCGCGCGCGCCTGTTCCGGGCGCGGTTCGGGCACTTTTGACTGAAACGCCGCGGCCTTGCCGGCCAACAGGCTGAGAAACAGCAGCGACAGCTGGATTTTCATCGTCGTCTTCCTTTGGCTGAGGTTTTGATACTTTATAACAAAATGCATTCGCCGCCAAGCGACGCGTCTTGTGCGATTTACACCATTGGTTAGCGAAATTAGTTCGTTCAATTCCCCGCCGATTTGGTTTGTTATCTAACCCATAACTTTCAGAAATAATATGGGTGCGGCGCGAATGTTTAAGTTTTCTTTCAAGGCATTAACCGGTGGAATAGCGGTGGCGTTAGGAGGGGCGGCGGCGATGAGCCCGGCGTTGGCGGCGGTGCAGGGCGGCACGCTGATCTACCTCGAACAGCAGGCGCACACCAATCTTTATCCGCCTTCCGGTGGGTTTTACCCCAACGGCGGTATTCTCAATCAGATCACCGATAAGCTGACTTACCAGAACCCCAAGACGCTGGAAATTGAACCCTGGATCGCCGAGTCCTGGAGCAGCAACGCCGACAAAACCGAATATACCTTCAAGCTGCGCCCCGGCGTGACTTTCTCCGACGGCACGCCACTGGACGCCAACGCGGTGGCGAAGAACTTCGACACTTACGGGCTGGGCAACAAGGAGAAACGCCTGCCGGTTTCCGAGGTAATCAATAACTACCAGCGCAGCGAAGTGGTGGATCCGCTGACGGTTAAATTCTACTTCACGCGGTCGTCGCCGGGTTTCCTGCAGGGCACCGCCACTATTGGCTCCGGGCTGGTATCGCTCGGCACGTTGAACCGCAGCTACGACGAACTGGGCGATGCGCGCCATATCATCGGTTCCGGTCCGTTTGTGGTCAGCGGCGAAACGCTGGGGCGTGAGGTCGAGCTCAGCGCCCGCAAGGATTATGACTGGGGGCCGGCCAAATCGCCCCAACAAGGGCGAGCCAATCTGGACGGCATCAAGGTGATCGTCACCGGTGAGGACAGCGTGCGCATCGGTGCGCTGCAGGCCGGGCAGGCGGATTTTATCCGCCAGATCCAGGCCTATGACGAGAAGCAAACGCAGGATCAGGGCTTTATCATTTATGCCGCACCGACGCGCGGCGTCAACGACAGCATCGCTTTCCGGCCGGATAACCCGCTGGTGGCCGATCTGCGCGTGCGTCAGGCGCTGCTGCATGCCACCGACAGCAAACAGATCGTCGATACGCTGTTCTCCGCCAACTACCCGCAGGCCAAATCGGTGATCGCCTCCTCGGCCGCCGGCTTTGTCGATCTGTCCGACAAGCTGAAATTTGACCCGCAGCAGGCTAACCGGCTGTTGGATGAAGCGGGTTGGAAAAAGGGCGGCGACGGGCTGCGGGAAAAGGACGGCAAGAAGCTGGTGCTGACGGTGTATGAATCGTTGCCGCAGCCGCAGAACAAGGCGGTGTTGCAGCTGGTTTCGCAGCAGTGGGTGAAGGTCGGCGCGCGGCTGAACATTCTGGCGGGCGACGCCGGCAGCCGGGTGGCGGATAATCTCGACCCACAGAAAACCCCGGCGACGGTGGTGGAGGTGGGGCGCGCCGATCCGGATGTGATCAAAAGTCAGTTTTATCCAACCAATCGCGATGGGCTGCTGCAGAAGGGCGGTACCAGCAGCAACAGCAATTTTAGTGATGACAAGCTGAACGCCCTGCTGCTCGGCATTGCCTCCGAGGTTGACGCGCAAAAGCGCCTGCAGACAGCCGGTGAGGCGCAAAACTACCTGATTGACCAGGCCTACGTGATCCCGTTTTTTGAGGAGCCGCAGGTGTTCGCCGGCGCGCCTTATTTGAAGGGGGTGAGCTTCGAAGCGGTCGGCCGCCCGAGCTTCTACGGCGCCTGGTTAGAGAAACATTAAGGGGGCGCAATGAAGCGATATCTGGCGGGGCGCATCGGGCAGGCGGCATTGGTGCTGTGGGCGGCCTTTACCCTGTCGTTCCTCCTGCTGCAGGTGCTGCCGGGCGATGCGATCCTGATCAAATTCCAGAACCCGGACATGGGGCTGAGCCCGGCGCAGATCGCCGACATGCGCGCGGCCTATGGCGCGGATGTCCCCTTGTGGCGGCAGTATCTGCATACCCTGGGCAGCGTGCTGCATGGCGATTTGGGCTTCTCAATGCAGGCCGGGGTGCCGGTTACCGCGCTGCTGGCGGCTAATCTGCCCGCCACGCTGCAGTTGGCGGTACTGGGCTTTGCGGTGGCGTTGCTGCTGGCGCTGATTATCGCTTTTGCTTCCAACCTGACCGGCTTCGGCTGGCTGCGTTCGGCGCTGCAGATGCTGCCGTCGCTGTTCGTTTCAGTGCCCACCTTCTGGCTGGGCATTGTGCTGATTCAGCTCTTTTCGTTCCGCCTGAAGCTGATCCCGATCATTAACCCCGGCGAGTGGCAGGGGTTGATTTTGCCGATCGCGACGCTGGCGCTGCCGATCTCTGCGCCGTTGGCGCAAATTCTGATCCGCAGCATCGATGCGGTGCAAACCCAGCCGTTCGTCGCGGTGGCGCGGGCCAAGGGCGCCAGCCGCAGCGGGGTGCTATGGCGGCATATGGCGCGCAACGCCATGCTGCCGGCGCTGACCATCGCCGGCATGCTGTTCGGCGAACTGATCGCCGGGGCGCTGATCACCGAAACCGTGTTTGGCCGCAGCGGCCTGGGGCAATTGACCCAGCAAGCGGTGGTCAACCAGGACGTGGCGGTGCTGCAGGCGATAGTGCTGATCTCGGCCACCGCTTTCGTCATCATCAATTTGCTGGTGGATCTGCTGTTCCCACTGCTGGATCCGCGGCTGAAAACCCAGGCAGGAGCATCCCTATGAGCAGTATCTCCTTTGAAAAAGCCACGGTTCCTGAGCGCGATCTGTCCGGCGCTGAAAGTGAAGGCGCGCTGCCCGCCAGTCGTCCAAGCCGCCGCCGTGTCCCCCTGACGCTTTTGCTGGCCTGGGCGGTCATTGCGCTGGTGGTGCTGTGGGCGTTGGCGCCGCAGCTGTTTACCGCCTACAGCGGCACCGAAGGCATTGCCGGCGCGCAGCGGCTGGCGCCCGGCGGTGACCATTGGCTTGGCACCGATCAACTGGGACGCGACCTGTATGCGCGCATGGTGTACGGCGCGTCTCAAACCCTGGCCGGCGCGGTAGTGGCGGTGGCGCTGGGGTTGGTGTTCGGCACCGCGCTCGGCCTGATCGCCGGTGCGTTGGGCGGCGTGGCGGACGACGCGGTGATGCGCGTCGTCGATGTGCTGTTGTCGATCCCCGGCCTGCTGCTGTCGCTGAGCATTATCATCCTGCTTGGTTTCGGTACGGTCAACGCCGCCATCGCGGTGGGTGTCACTTCAGTTGCCAACTTTGCCCGTCTGGCACGGGCGGAAGTGGTGCGAGTGCGGCACAGCGATTACGTTGAAGCGGCCTACGGCAGCGGCGGTAGCTTTTGGGCGGTGCTGTGGCGGCATATCCTGCCGAACTCGCTGACTTCGGTGATCGCCTTCTCGGCGCTGCAGTTCGGCAGCGCGATCCTGGCGATCGCCACCCTGAGTTTCCTCGGTTACGGCACTCCGCCGCCAACCCCGGAATGGGGGCTACTGATCGCCGAAGGGCGCAACTACATTTCCACCGCCTGGTGGCTGACCACCTTCCCGGGCATTGTGGTAGTGGCGGTAGTGTTGGCGGCTAACCACATCAGCCGTTCGCTGGGAGGAAAAGCGCGATGAGCATGCAAGCGGCATGGCAACGGGCGGCGCGGCCGCCGGTACTGGCGCTGGACAAGGTTTCCATCGCCTATGAGGGCAACGAAGGCAGGCGAAGGGTGGTGCATGAGGTGTCGTTCACGATTGAGCCGGGCGAGGTGGTGGCGCTGGTTGGCGAATCCGGTTCCGGCAAAACCACCACGGCGCAGGCGATCATCGGCTTGCTGGCCGACAACGGCCACCTTGAACAGGGCACCATCCGGCTGCACGGCACCGATATCGCCGGCTGGTCATCGCGGCGGCTGGATGCGGTGAGAGGGGCGCAAATCAGCCTGATCCCGCAAGATCCCGCCAGCTCGCTCAACCCGGTAAAAACCATCGGCGAGCAGGTGGCGGAGATCGTCAATATTCACCGCCGGTTGCCGCGCGCGCAGGTACAACAGCGGGTGACGGAACTGTTGACTCGCGTCGGGCTGACGCACCCGGAACTGCGGGCGCGCCAGTTTCCGCATCAACTTTCCGGCGGCATGAAGCAGCGGGTATTGATCGCCATCGCTATTGCGCTGCAGCCGGCGTTGATCATTGCCGACGAACCGAGCAGCGCGCTGGACGTGACGGTGCAAAAACGCATTCTCGATCTGATCGACGAGCTGCGGCGCGAATTTGGCACTGCAGTGTTGCTGGTGACGCACGATTTGGGCGTGGCGGCGGAACGCGCCGATCGACTGCTGGTGTTCCGCCACGGCCGGGTGCAGGAACAGGGGGCTACCGCCGAGGTGCTGCGCGCGCCTGCCAGCGCATACACCCGCAAACTGTTTGCCGATGTGCCTTCATTGAGCGGCGCCGTTGCGCCGCCGCCGAAACGCAGCGGGCAGCCGCCGGCGATCGTGGTTCAGGCGCTGGTGAAGGATTTTCGGCTGTCCGGCGGCCAGGGGTTCCGCGCGCTGGATAGTGTGTCGTTTAGCGTGCCGCGCGGCACCACCCATGCGTTGGTAGGAGAGTCCGGGTCGGGCAAAAGCACGCTGGCGCGTTGCCTGCTGGGCTTCGAGCGGCCGGATGCCGGGCAGATCCTGATCGACGGCGTCAACGTTATCGGTCTCAGGGGCGAAGCGCTGCGTCAGTTTCGGCAGCGCATTCAGCTGGTTTATCAGAATCCGTTCAGCTCGCTCGATCCCAAACAGACTCTCTATCGGGTGATTGAAGAACCGCTGCTGAATTTCGCGCCGATCGGCAAACCGGAGCGCGATCGGCGGGTGCGTGAGCTGTTCGAACGGGTTGCGCTGCCGCCCGATTTGCTGAACCGCAGGCCGCACGAGTTGTCCGGCGGCCAGCGTCAGCGGGTGGCGATTGCCCGCGCGCTGGTGCTGCAACCGCGAATATTGGTATTGGATGAGGCCACGTCGGCGCTCGACGTCACGGTGCAGGCGCAGATCCTGCATTTGTTGCAAGAGTTGCAGCAGGAGCGGGACCTGACCTACCTGTTTATTTCTCACGATCTGGCGACGGTGCGGCGGATTTCGCACAGCGTTTCGGTATTGCACCGCGGTGAACGGGTGGACGGCGGCGCCACCGCCGAGCTGTTCGCCATGCCGGGGAGCGATTACACCCGTCAATTGATCGCCGCCATTCCCGGCCGCGCATCGCATGCCGGACAGCCAAAATTCGAGGAGGCGATATGAGCGGAAAAAGACTCGGTTTCTTCACCCGATTGCTGGATCAGGGCAGCGCACAGGAGCGCTACCGGCTGGCGATCGAACAGATCGTGCACGCCGAACGAGCCGGGTTCAACACCGCTTGGGTGGCGCAGCACCACTTTCATGCTGATGAGGGCGGTCTGCCATCACCGCTGGTGTTTTTGGCGCAGGCGGCGGCACGCACCCGCCGTATCCGGCTGGGCACCGGGGTGATCACTTTGCCGATGGAGTCGGCGCTGCGGGTGGCGGAAGACACTGCGGTGCTGGATCTGTTGTCCGACGGCAGACTGGAGGTGGGCGTGGCCGGCGGCGGCACGCCGTCTTCTTTCGCCGCTTTCGGTCTCGACGCCGGTCAGCGCAACACGGCATTCGCCGAGAATTTGCGCACGTTGCTGAGTGCCTGGCGCGCAGAGGCGTTGGGCGGCGAAGACAACCGGCTGTACCCGGCGGCGCCGCAGCTGGCGCAACGTGTCTGGCAGGCCACGTTCTCGGTGGAAGGGGGGGGACGGGCCGGCCGCGCCGGTGACGGCCTGATGCTGTCGCGCACGCAGCCGCGCCCCGCGGACGCGCCTGACCTGCCGCTGGACGAACTGCAGAATCCGATCATTGACGCTTATCTGGCGGCGCTGCCGCCAGGGGTGGCACCGCGCATCATGGGGTCGCGCACCGCGTTTGTCAGCGAGAACGGCCAGCAGGCGCGCGACTTCGCCACGGCCGGGTTGAGCCGTGGGCTGGAGCGTATGCGCGCCAGCGGCCACCGGTTGGCCGATACGTCGCTCGACGGCCTGATCCGCGCTTTCGACGTGCACTTGGGCACGCCAGATCAGGTGATAGCCTCGCTGCAACGGGACAGCGCGCTGGCGCGCGTCACCGATCTGGCGTTTCAGGTGCACTCTATCGATCCACCGCACGCCCATATTCTGCGTTCTATCGATCTTATCGCCCGCCACGTGGCCCCTGAACTGGGCTGGCGGCGCGGCACGCCTGCCGCTGCTTATGAATATCACGTTGAGGAAAAGCTATGACGACATTATCGCACCAGGTCGATCTGCTGGCCGAACTGGCCGAGATTGCGCCGGATTCCACGCTGGCGCAGGCCAGAGCCACCCGTCAGGCGGCGACCGATGCCGTTCAGTCCAGCTATCTGGCGCTGTTTGCGCCTGCGGACGCCGGCGATTTTCCGCTGGCGCAGCGGCTGCGCTTGGCTCAGCGCATCAGTGAATGGCACGGCGAGCCGCGCTTGGCCGCGCACTACGCTGCTCTGCTGGAACGTCAGGGCGACGCGCCGGAAGACGAGCGGCTGCCGGTGGCGTTGGCGCATGCAGAACGTTTGGCGTTTCAACCGGCCAACGCCAACGCCCAGCACTTGCAGGCGCTGCGGCAGGCCGGCTGGTCGCTGGACGCCATCGTCACATTGTCGCAGTTAATCGCCTTTGTCAGTTTCCAAAGCCGCTTGCTGCGGGGCTACCGGCTGTTGGGCGGCAAGACGGACGACGCTGCGGCGCATCAGCCGGTAACGGCCGGCCGCTGGCGTACGGAGCGCACGACGCGAGGCGGCCGTCACGCGCCGCCGGCGTTTACCCGGCAAGAACTGGGGTGGGAGCCGTGGATCGCCGCCAAACCGTTGGCGGAATTCGATGACGCCGGCCGGGCGTTGCTAGAGCGGTTTGGCCACGCCGATTCCGATTACTTCCGCCTGTTGGCGCGCAACCATCCGGTGCTGGAACAACGCACGCTGGCGGACCGGGCGATTTTTTATACCTCCGGCGGGTTGGCGCGGCAGGATCGCGAGCTGGCGGCAACGGTCGCCAGCAAGGTGAACGGCTGCATCTACTGTGCCTCGGTGCATGCGCGCAAGGCGGCGCAGCTGTCGAAGCGCGAAGCCGAGATAGATCGGTTGCTGGCGGTGGCGCCGGGCGGCGCGTTGAGCCAGGGGCAGGATGACGCCTGGCAAGCGCAGATAACCTTTGCCGCCGCACTATCCGCAACGCCGCCGCAGGCCGACGCCGGGCAGCTGACGGCGTTGCGCGCTCAGGGCCTGGATGAGCTGGCGCTGTTGGATTTGGTGCAGGCGACGGCGTTTTTTGCCTGGGCCAACCGGTTGATGTTGACGCTGGGCGAACCTTATCTCTGATCCCTGCCATCTTTCAGGTGGCGACATTGTCGGCTGCAACCTGGAATCCACCGGACATCTGGCGTTGGCGCTTTCGGCAGGGGATCACATCGGCCAAACCGCCTCGCGCACGGCGATCGCTCTGGGCAGCAGCCCGAGGGCGTAGAAGCGGTCGGCGATGCTTTGCTGCTGGCGGATCACCTGTAAATCCATGGCGCGAACCTCGTGGCTGCGGCGCGACAGCGCGAGTTCCAGTGAGGCGCTCGCCAGCCCCAGTTCGTTGGAAAGGTGACGAGCGGCTTCTCTCGGCTGCGCGGCGATGTAGCGGCCGGTGTGCTGCAGCGCCTGCATCAGCGGCCGCAACAGATCGTCCGAACGCTCGGCGAAGCCGCGGCGCGCCAGGTAGAATTGCTGATTGAGCACCCGCTGGGTGCCGTCGGCGATCACGCGCAGTTCCCCGTTGCGCTGCGCGTCGCTGAGCAGCGGATCCCACATCATCCAGGCGTCTACCGCCTGCAGGTCGGTCGCCGACAGCGGATACTTCGGCGGCGCGTAGACGATACGCACGTCGTTCAACGTCAATCCCTGTTCGTCCAGCATCTGCAACAATAAATAGTGCACGTTGGAGCCTTTGTTGAGCGCGATGCGTTTGCCGCGCAGATCGGCGGCGCTGCGTATTGGGCTGTCTTGCGGCACCACCATCGCCACGCTCTGCGGCGCAGGCGGCTCAAAACCGACGTACACCAGCGCATTGCCCTGTGCCTGGGCGAAGATCGGCGGCACTTCGCCGGTGGTGCCGAAGTCTATCTCATCGCCGTCGAGCGCGTGCAGCAGCTGCGGCCCGGCGGGAAACTCGCTCCACAACACGCTGATGCGCTGTGTGGCGAAGAGCTGTTCCAGGCTTTGCCGCGCCTTGAGCACCCCGAGGTTGCCGAACTTTTGATAGCCGATGCGCAGTTCGCGTTCGGGCAGAGACGCTGCGGCGATGGCCGGTGAATGTGCGGGTGCGCCGGCGCTGCGACGGCGCGGTTTGATCAGACCAAGATGTGCCAAATGGGTGCGCAGGGTATTGCGGCTGACGCCAAGCAACGCCGCCGCTTGCAGCTGGTTGCCGCCGCTGCTTTCGAAGGCGTTGCGCACCAGCGCATCCAGCACCCGTTGGTAAAGCTGTGCGCTGTCGCCTTGCAACTGCCGCTGCACAAAGCGGTCGATGGCGTCGTCACTGCTGCCGTCGTTATCCGTCAGGCGATGGGTGAGCTGCAGTTGCTGCGGTGCGATCGCCCCCTCCTGGCTCAGCAAGACCGCATTATGCAGCGTGTTCTCCAGCTCGCGCACGTTGCCAGGCCAAGGGTAGTCCAGCAGCGCCTGCTGCGCTTCCGCCGTCAACCGCGGCAGTGGCCGTTCCAGACGGCGGGCGTACAGCGCAAGAAAATGTCTGGCCAGCACCGGAATATCCTCCGGCCGCTGGCGCAAGGGCGGTAAAGTCACCGCCGCCACGTTCAGGCGGTAATAGAGATCTTCACGGAACCGCCGTTGGCGAATCGCGCCGGCCAGATCGACGTGAGTGGCGGCGATGACCCGCACATCGATCTTCAGCGGTTTGCGCGAACCGACGCGGGTGATCTCCCGTTCCTGCAGCACGCGCAGCAGCTTGACCTGCAGCGACAGGTTCAACTCGCCGATCTCGTCCAGCAGCAGGGTGCCGCCTTCCGCCGCTTCGAACCAGCCCTGATGAGTGCCGACGGCGCCGGTGAAGGCGCCTTTCTCATGGCCGAACAGTTCGGCTTCCGCCAGGCTTTCCGTCAGCGCGCCGCAGTTGACCGCCAGGAAAGGTTGATGGCGGCGCGCGCTGTGGTGGTGCAGATAGCGCGCCACCACTTCTTTGCCGGTGCCGGTTTCACCGACGATCAGCACGGTGGCGTCGGTGGGAGCCAGCCGATCGAGCACGCTTTGCAGAGCGAGCGACGCCGGATCGATCAGCACCGGCTTGTCGGCGGCGAACGGTTGGGGATCGTACATGGGCGTCTCCTGTCTACGACGATGGGAAAAAAATCTTATCCCAGCCAATGGGCAGCCGCGAGAGGATAAAAGGCGCACGGTGCTGCATTGGCAACAGCTTTCCGCCGCTGCCTGCTGCCAATGCAGCAGTGTTTTGACGTCGATATTTCATCAATATATTGATATTTATTGGTTTTTTAAAATCTGCAATGTGGCATGCATCCTGCTTTTCTTTTTATAACCAAGCAAAGTTTTTCTATCGATAAATACTGAAAATAGTTATATAGGAAAGGCATAAATGACTGAGTCAGTGAAAGAGCGCATCAACGTTTTCTGGTTTCTGCCGACCCACGGCGACGGCCGCTATCTGGGCACGGCGCAGGGCGGGCGCCCGGTGGACCTGCCTTATTTGCAGCAGGTGGCGCTGGCTGCCGACAACCTCGGCTATTACGGCGTGCTGATCCCAACCGGTAAAAGCTGCGAGGATTCCTGGCTGGTGGCGGCGGCGCTGGCGCCGATCACCCGCCGGTTGCGCTACCTGGTGGCGGTGCGCCCCGGCCTGCAGCCGCCGAGCCTGGCGGCGCGCATGGCGGCGACGCTGGATCGGCTGTCGGACGGACGCCTGCTGATCAACGTGGTGACCGGCGGCGATCCGGTGGAAAACAAAGGGGATGGCATCTTCCTCAGCCATGCCGAACGTTACGAAGTGACACAGGAATTTCTCACGGTGTATCAACGGCTGCTGCAAGGGGAGAAGGTGGATTTCAGCGGTAAGCATATTCGCGTCGAAGGCGCCGAATTGCTGTTCCCGCCGGTGCAGGAAAACGGCCCGCCGCTCTATTTCGGCGGCTCATCGCCGGAAGCGATCGACATCGCCGCTGGGCAGATCGACACCTACCTGACCTGGGGCGAACCGCTGGCTCAGGTGGCGGAAAAGCTGGCGGCGGTGCGCCAGCGCGCCGAGCGGCAGGGGCGTAAACTCAGCTATGGCATTCGCCTACACGTTATCGTGCGCGAAACTGAAGACGAAGCCTGGGCGGCGGCCGAGCGACTGATCGCGCATCTGGATGACGACACCATCGCGGCGGCGCAGCAGATCTTTGCGCGCATGGACTCCACCGGCCAGCGCCGCATGAGCGAACTGCACGGCGGCTCGCGCGAGAGTCTGCGCATCGGCCCCAACCTGTGGGCCGGCGTCGGCCTGGTGCGCGGTGGCGCTGGCACCGCATTGGTGGGCAATCCGCAGCAGGTGGCGGCGCGCATACGCGAGTATCAGGCGCTGGGCATCGACAATTTCATCCTTTCCGGCTATCCGCATCTGGAAGAGGCTCACCGCTTCGCCGAGCTGGTGATGCCGCTGCTGCCGCTGGCGCAGTCGGCTCATCAGACGGCTCGCACGATCAATACCGGCCCGTTTGGCGAAACCATCGGCGGCGATCGTCGTCCCGGCCCGGCGCAGCGGGAGGGCTGATGGCGAAGCGTGCCCATATTATCGTTATCGGCGGCGGTTTCACCGGCGCGGCGCTGGCGATCCAGCTGGCGCACGGAGCGGTGGATGTCACGGTGATCGAACCGCGCGCCGCGCCGGGCTATGGCGTGGCGTATTCGACCACCGAGCCGACCCACCGCATCAACGTCCCGGCCGATAGGATGCAGCTGGCGGATGAGCCCGCGGGGGATTTTGACCGCTGGTTCCGTCAGGGCGGCGGGCTGACGGCCGATCCGCAGGCGTTATGGCGCGACGGTAAGGCCTATCCGCAGCGCGGCGCCTTCGGCCGCTATGTCGAGGAACGTTTTCATCAGGCGGCGCAGTCGGGCCAGGCCCGCTTGCGGCACCTGCGCGATCGGGCGCAGTACCTGCAGCCGCAGGCGCAGGGCGCGTCTGTCATCACCGCCGGCGGCGAACGGCTGTGGGGCGATTATGTGGTGTTGGCGACCAGCCATCCGCCGCCCGCGCTGCCGCGGCAGATCGCCCCGGAACTGGCGCGCGACGCGCGGTTAATCGCCAATCCCTGGGCGGAGGGGGCGCTGGATGAGATTGAACCCGATGAATCATTGGCGATCGTCGGCAGCGGGCTGACGATGGCCGATGCGGTGGCGGCGTTGCACCGCCGCGGGCATCGTGGGCCGATTACCGCGTTCTCTCGTCATGGTTTGTTGCCGCGTGCCAATGCCGAAGGGGAGTACCCGACGTGGTCGTTTACCCCGCCATCCGGACTGTGTGACGGGGTGCGGCAGGTGCGCCTTGAAGTGGCGCGCGCCGCTGGGCAACGGGTGCCGTGGCAGGCGGTGTTGGACGAGGTGCGCGCCCAGGGCCAGCGTCTGTGGCAAGCATTGACGCCGACCGAACAGCAGCGCTTTCTGCGGCATCTGCGCGCCTATTGGGACGTGCACCGCTATCGCATTGCGCCGCAGGTGAGCACGTTGCTGGCGGAGCAACAGGCGGCGGGCACGCTGCAGGTATTGGCCGCTCGTTTGCGGCGGGCAGAACCCACGCCGCAGGGCGTGCGTTTGACGATTCTGCCGCGCCAGGGCGCAGAGCGGGCGCTGCAGGCGCAGCGGCTGCTGATCGCTACGGGTCCGGCCCATGCCGGCCTGATCGCCGCCAGCCCGTTGCTCAGCTCGCTGGCGGAGCAGGGGGCGCTGCGCGCCGATCCGCTGGGATTGGGGCTGTGGGTCAATGCCGACAGCCAGGCGATCGGCGGCGACGGCCTTGCCAACCCGCGCCTGCTGGTGGCCGGCCCGGCGGCGCGTGGCCGCTTCGGCGAACTGATGGGGCTGCCGCAGGTGGCGGAACACGCCCAAAGCGTCGCGCAATATCTGCTGGCGCGATGTCCGGCTGCAAACTGATCGTCCATTCCCGTTTTTAACACCCTAAGACCCCCCATCCGGCCCGGCTCCGCCCGTGGCCGGCAGATAATTGTGGAGCTCGCTATGTCATCGCAACGTGAAATTCGTCTTAACGCTTTTGATATGAACTGCGTCGGCCATCAGTCGCCGGGGCTGTGGGCGCACCCGCGCGACCGTTCCTGGCAGTATAAGGATCTCGAATATTGGACCGATCTGGCGCGCCTGCTGGAACGCGGCAAGTTCGATGGATTGTTTATCGCCGACGTGCTGGGGATTTACGACGTGCTTAACGGCAGCGGCGACGCGGCGATCCGCCAGGCGACGCAGGTGCCGGTTAACGATCCGCTGGCGCTGGTGACGCCGATGGCGCTGGTTACCGAACATCTCGGCTTCGGGTTGACCGCCTCGCTGTCATTTGAGCACCCTTATCCTTTCGCCCGCAGATTGTCGACGCTTGATCACCTGACCAAGGGGCGTATCGGTTGGAATATCGTCACTTCTTACCTGGAGAGCGGCGCGCGCAATATTGGCCACCGGGCGCAGACCGATCACGATGCGCGCTACGACTACGCCGATGAATACCTACAGGTGGTTTACAAGCTGCTGGAGGGCAGTTGGGAAGACGGCGCGATTTTGCGCGATCGTCAGCGGCGCATCTTCAGCGATCCGGCGAAAATTCATCCGATCAACCACAAAGGCGAGTTCTTCCAGGTGCCGGGCATTCACCTGAGCGAGCCTTCGCCGCAGCGCACGCCAGTGTTGTATCAGGCCGGCGCTTCCAGCCGTGGCAAGCAATTTGCCGCGGAGCACGCCGAATGCGTGTTTGTCGCCTCTCCTTCGAAAACCTTGCTGAAAAAAACCGTGGCCGATATCCGCCGCCGCGCCGCCGAGGCCGGGCGCGACCCGCGCAGCATCCTGATCTTCAACCTGCAGACGGTGATCGTCGGTGAAACTGACCGGCAGGCGCAGGAAAAATGGCGGGAATACAAATCCTATACCAGCTACGAAGGCGCGCTGGCGCTGGTGTCCGGCTGGACCGGCATCGATTTCGGTCAGTATCAGCCGGATCAGGTGCTGAAGCATCTGCACACCAATGCCATTCAGTCGGCGGTGGAAACTTTCTCCAGCGCCGATCCCTGCCGTGAATGGACCGTACAGGGCATCGCCGAATGGGTCGGCATCGGCGGTTTCGGCCCGCTGTTGGTGGGCGGCCCGCAAACCGTGGCCGACGAACTGCAGGCGTGGGTGGAGGAAACGGATGTTGACGGTTTCAATTTGGCCTACGCCGTTACCCATGAAACCTTCACCGACGTGGTGGAACTGCTTATCCCCGAGCTGCAAAAACGCGGAGTGTATAAGCGCGACTACACAGCGGGCACTCTGCGAGAAAAATTGTTCAATCAGGGGCCGCGCCTGGCAGAGCCGCACCCGGCGGTGGGCTACCGCTGGCCGGCCGGCGCGCTCTTGGCCGATGCACTGAGCGTCAAGTGAGGATGCGATGATAGAGATTGAAGGATTGCACAAGGCTTACCGCGCGCCGGACGGGCGACGGATTGAGGTGCTGAAGGGCGTTTCGCTGCAGGTGCCGGCCGGATCGATTACCGCCGTGGTCGGCCCCAGCGGGGCGGGCAAATCGACGCTGGCGAAATGCATCAGCCTGCTGGAGCGGCCGAGCAGCGGCAGTATCCGGGTGAACGGCCAGGACTTGTCGCGGCTTGCGGGCGAGGCGCTGCGCAGGGAGCGGCGGGCGATAGGCACGGTGTTCCAGTCTTCCGCGCTGCTGCAGCGTAAAACCGCCTGGCAGAATGTGGCGCTGCCGTTGACCTATCTGGGCGTGGTGCCGCGCGATATCGACAAGCGGGTAAAGAGCCTGCTGGCAGCGGTAGGGTTGGCGGACAAGGCGGCGTTTTACCCGGCTCAGCTGTCCGGCGGCCAGCGCCAAAGGGTCGGCATCGCCCGCGCGCTGGCGCTGAATCCGTCGGTGCTGCTGGCGGATGAGGCCACCTCCGGGCTGGATCCGGACGCCACCGGGGCCATTCTCAGCCTGCTTAAACAGCTGCGCGATCGGTATGGCCTGTCGATCATCCTGATCACCCACGAGATGGATGCGGTGCGCGACGCCGCCGACGCGGTGGCCGAGATCCGCGACGGCGTGATTGTGCAGCAAGGGCCGGTGCGCGAGCTGTTGGCGGCGCCCGATTCCTCGCTGGGCCGCCAGCTGTTCCCGCTGAAGACGCTGGCGTCCGATGCCGCGTTGCGGCTGCAGGTGACCTATTCCGCCCGTCAGCCGGCGGCCACCGACTGGATCAGCCGCATCAGCCGCCAACTCGACCTGCAGATCGATCTGCTGGGCGGCCACGTTGAAGTGGTGGGCGGCAGCCTGGCCGGGCGGTTAGAGATTGCGGTGCGTTTTGGCGGCGGTTCGCGTTCGGTGGCTGAACTGCAGGGCGAGCTGCGACGGTTGGGCATTCTCGCCGAGGTGCTGGAACAGCCGGCGGCCTTGCAGGAGGCGGTATGAAAAATCTGTCTGACAGCGTGATGAGCCAGGACACACCCTGGCGCGAGATCCATCGGTTGATGCTGCCGGCCTACGGCGAAACCTGGCTGATGGTCGGCATCGTGATGCTGTTTGTGGTGGCGATCGGCGGCGCCGTCGGCGTGGTGTTGTTCAACACCTCATCGCGCGGCTTGTTTCCGCGCCCGGCGCTGAATCGCGCGCTGAGCTGGTTGGTGAACATGGGCCGTTCGCTGCCGTTTCTGGTGCTGATGGCGGCGATTATTCCGTTCACCTTCTGGTTGACCGGCACCACCATCGGCATTCCGGCGGCGGTGATCCCGATGATCGTCGCCGGCATTCCGTTCTTTGGCCGGCTGGTGGAGAACGCGCTGCGCGAACTGCCGCCGGAGGTGACGGCGGTGGGGCTGGTGTCCGGCGGTTCGATCTGGCAGATAGTCACCCGCGCGCAGCTCAGCGAGGCGCTGCCGGCGATCGTCGCCGCCATCACGCTGAACGTCATCTCGATGATCGAGTATTCGGCCATCGCCGGCACCATTGGCGCGGGCGGCATCGGCTATCTGGCGGTGGTGTACGGCTACCAGCGTTTCGACAATCACATCATGATCGCCACCATTGTGGTGCTGATCGCCACGATTCAACTGATTCAGTTTATTGGTGACCGCCTGGTCGCCGCGTTGCGTCATCATCAGGAAACCTTTTAATCATGCCTAATCACGATTTTGAGATAGTGAAGAAGAAACGCTGGCCGTGGCCGGTGGGTATCGCGGCGGTGGCGATTGTCGCCGCCGCGGTTTGGCACTTCAGCGCCGGCCAGCAGCAGACGGTGCAGTTCGGCAGCACGCTGAAAGTGCACTTTGAGCCGGCGATGGCCGGAGAGCAGCGGGTGATCGAGTACGTCGGCGACCATATCGCGCCGGATTACGGCCTTAGGCTGGAGGCGGTTGGCCTGCAGGATCCGGTGCAGGCCGATCGTGCGGTGGCGCAGGGGCAGTACGCCGCCACGATCTACCAGCACCAATGGTGGCTAAAGCAGGTGGTAGATGCCAATGGTTTTAAGCTGACCCCGACGCTGCCGGTGTTTCAGTGGGCGTTTGGCATTTATTCCGACCGCTATACGTCGATCGCGGAGTTGCCGGACGGCGCGGAGATCGTGGTGCCCAACGACGGCGCCAATCAGGGGCAGGCGTTGTGGCTGCTGCAGCGCATTGGACTGATCGGGCTGGATCCGGCGATCGAGGCGCGCACCGCCAGGCTGAAAGACATTCGCGAGAACAAACGCCATTTTAACTTCAAGGAGTTGGATTTGCTGACCATGCCGCGCGCGCTGAATTCGGTAGATGCGGCCATTGGCTATGTGTCGCAGTTCGACGCCGGCAAGGTGCCGCGTGAGAAGGGCATCTTGTTCCCACCGGCGCCGAAGACCTTCGCCTCGCAGCTGGTGATTGGCACGCCCTATCTGCAGGACGAAAATATTCGCAAGCTGCAGCGGGCGTTTGCCGATCCCAGGTTGCAGGCGTGGCTGAAAAGCACCGACGACCCGCTGGTGAAAGGCGTGCTGGTGCCGGTATCGGCAGAATAATCCCCGCCCGAAATGACCGTGATAAAGACCGGATTAACGCGCGTTAATCCGGCGCTTTTGTTACGCTGTAACAATGTTTAATTTATTGATATTAATGATATTTATAGAAGAAATTGTTGTTTGTCGGCGTAATTTTTTCACCCTATAAACGAGGTGTCACCTGCCAATTACAACGAGGAAGCTATGAGTACCTTAAATATCGATACCGCGCCGCCGTTATCTGCGCCCATCGGCTCGGCCAGCGATGTGGCGCGTTTGATTAACCAGCGCAGCGAGAAAAATACCCATGCGCGCATGATCGTGCTGTTGGCGCTGGGCGGTGTTTTTCTCGATGCCTATGACCTGACCACGCTGTCTTACGGCATCGATGACGTGGTGCGTGAATTCAGCCTCAGCCCGCTGCTGACCGGGGTGGTAACTTCTTCGATCATGGTCGGGACCATTCTCGGCAACCTGGTCGGCGGCTGGTTGACCGATAAGTACGGCCGCTATCAGGTGTTTATGGCCGATATGCTGTTTTTTGTGGTTTCCGCCATCGCCGCCGGGCTGGCGCCCAACGTCTGGGTGCTGATCGGCGCGCGCTTTTTGATGGGGATCGGCGTCGGCATTGATTTGCCGGTGGCGATGGCCTATCTGGCCGAATTCTCCAAATTCACCGGCAAGGCCAACAAGGCGTCGCGCCTGGCGGCCTGGTGCCCGATGTGGTACGCCGCTTCGTCGGTGTGTTTTCTGATCATCTTTGCGCTCTATTTTCTATTGCCGGCCGAATATGCGAACTGGCTGTGGCGCGCCTCGTTGATTTTCGGCGCCGTGCCGGCGTTGCTGATCATCATGGTGCGCAGCAAGTTTATGAACGAGTCGCCGCTGTGGGCCGCTAACCAGGGCGATCTGAAAGAGGCGGCGCGCATCCTGCGCGAGTCATACGGCATTGCCGCCCATGAGGCGGAACCTGACGCCGCCCAACCGGCGGCGCCGCCGAAGGTCAGCTTCCGCGTGCTGTTCCGCAAGCCGTACCGCGAGCGCACGCTGGTCGCCAGCGTGATGAACGTTTGCATTTCCTTTGAATACACCGCCATCGCCTTCTTTCTGCCGTCGATTCTGGCGCAGTTTCTCGGCGCCGGGGTGTTTGAAACTATCTCCGCTTCGCTCGGGCTGAACGTGCTGTTCGCTTTTACCGGTGGCCTGCTCGGCATGCGTCTGGCATGGAAGTATCCGTCGCGCCACGTGGCGATCGCCGGATTCGCGCTGCAGTTTATCGCGCTGATTGCCCTGGCGTTGATCGGACATCCGCAGGCGGCGTTCGGCGTTGGGCTGGCGATCCTGATGTTGGGCCTATGGCTGTTCGCCGAAGGATTCGGCCCCGGCGCGCAGATGATGATTTATCCGGCGCTCTCTTACCCGACGGCGATCCGCGCCACCGGCGTCGGTTTCGGCCGTTCGCTGTCCGGTATCGGCAGCGCGCTGGCGCTGTTTATTCTGCCGATTTTGCAGGCGCGCTTCGGCACCGACATGTTTTGGATTGTTTCACTGGCGGCGGCGATCCCCATCGTCTTCCTGCTGATCATTCGCTTTGAACCGACGGCGCACGATATCGACGATCTGGCCGATCGCGCTTAACCACAGAGGACACTGACATGACGCAACACCTGTTATCCACCGGAGCAGACTACGCACAGCTGGCCGCGCGTTTTCGGCCGATCTTCGCCGAAATCGCCGCCGGGGCGGTGGAGCGAGAGCTGTCGCGCACGCTGCCGCATGAACCGATCCGTTGGCTGAAAGAGGCGGGGTTCGGCAAGGTGCGCCTCCCGCGTGAAAAGGGCGGCGACGGCGCTTCGTTGCCGCAGCTGTTCGAACTGCTGACCGAACTGGCGGAGGCGGACTCTAACCTGCCGCAGGCGCTGCGGGCGCATTTCGCCTTCGTGGAAGATCGGCTGAACGCGCCGGACGGCCCGGAGCGCGATCGCTGGTTCGAACGCTTTCTCGACGGCGAGCTGGTCGGCAGCGGTTGGACCGAGATCGGCGGCGTGAAGCTGGGGCAGGTCAATACCCGGGTAACGCCACAGGCCGACGGCTGGTCGCTCAACGGCGAGAAATTTTACAGCACCGGCAGTCTGTTTGCCGATTGGATCGACGTGTATGCCGAGCGTAGCGACAACGGCGGCCCGGTGATCGCTTTGGTGAACGTCACCCAGCCGGGCGTAGAGCGCGACGACGACTGGGACGGATTTGGCCAACGCACTACCGGCAGCGGCACCACGCGTTTTATTGATGCGCAGGTCGAGCAGGCGCACGTCTACGCCTTTGCCGAGCGCTTCCGTTACCAAACTGCGTTCTATCAGCATGTGTTGCTGGCGACGCTGGCGGGGATCGGTCGCGCGGTGCTGCGAGACGTCGGCGAGGGCGTGAGGCAACGTAAAAGGATCTATAGCCACGGCAACGCCGGTTGGGTGAAGGACGACGTGCAGATCCAGCAGGTGGTGGGGCAAATCAGCGCCTGGGCCTATGCGGTTGAGGCGACGGTGCTAAAAGCGACTTCCTCGCTGCAGCAGGCTTATGAGGCGCATCGTTCCGGCGATGAAGCGCTGCTGCAGGCGCTTAACGTGACGGCGGAACTGGACGCCGCCAGGGCGCAGGTCATCGCCGGGGAGTGGGTGCAGCGCGCCGCCGGTGAATTGTTCAATGCGCTCGGCGCTTCAGATACCCGTACCGGCAAGGCGTTGGATCGCCACTGGCGCAATGCGCGCACGCTCTCTTCACATAATCCGGTGATCTACAAGGCGCGCAATATCGGTGACTGGGAAATTAACCGCCATACGCCGACCTTTATCTGGCAAATCGGCAGTGGCGGTTGAGGCCGTGGCTATTCCGTCCAAACCTGCGTGCTGCGCGGGCTGTCCATCTGATAATCCGAATAGGGGCGGGTGAAGAACTCGCGCCCCAACTCGCGGGCGGCCTGCAGCGGGTTGCGCGGATCGCGGGCGATCTCAGCGCGCTGGTTGCCGGCGCCGTGCACCAGCCCGACGAAGGCGGAATGGGTGTAACGGCTGAACTCCTGGATCTGATGCACGATGCCCAGCGCCGCGCCAGGATAAGTTTCTTCCGACGCCACCGCCAGCCCGATGCGTTTGCCGCTCATGCGTTGGTGCACCTGTTCCGCCTGAGGGTAGGCGTTGGAATAGAAGCTGAACGAGCGATCGAAAAAGGCCTTGGTTTGCGCCGACATGCCGTACCAGTAAATCGGCGTGCAAAATACCGCGCCGTCGGCCGGCAGGAAGTGCTCCAGGAACAGCTCGGCGTAGCGATCGCCCGGCGGCGGCGTATGGCGTTCATCGCTCAGAAAACCGCTCAGGTAATCATCGAGAAAATGCAGGCTGGCGACGGTGCCGGCTTCGGCGGCGCCCACCAGGATCGCCTGCGCCAGCGTGGCGCTGTTGCCGTCACGGCGCGGGCTGCCGACCAGCACAACCAGACGTTTGGATTGATGAGTTGTATTCATGTCATGTTCCTCGGTATGAAGTGAATTCAACCCTACTTTAGAAACAAGTGACGGCAGGCGACAAATGACGGCTTTTCTGCCAGGATGAATTCAACTCACCTAGAGGGATTTCGCCATGTTCGCCACGCTGCCCGTCAACGCATTACGCACCTTTGAATCCGCCGCTCGCCTGCGCAGCTTCAAGCTGGCGGCGGCCGAGCTGGCGGTGACGCCGACGGCGATCTCGCACCAGATCAAAGCGCTGGAGCAGCAGTTGGGGTTTGCGCTGTTCGAGCGAGTGCCGCGCGGCGTGCGGCTGACGGCGAAGGGAGAAACGCTGTTCGCCGGGGTGCACGGCGCGCTGCTGGACGTCGCCGCCACGCTCGAAGGCCTGCGGCCGCAGCCCAGCAGCGGCTCGCTATGCGTCTCGGTGACGCACTCGTTCGCGGCGCTGTGGTTGGTGCCGCGCCTGGGGCGTTTCTACCAGGCGTACCCGCACTATCTGGTGCGCCTGGAGGCCTGCGCCGAGGTGATCGATCTGCAGCAGGACGCCAGCGTGGATGTGGCGGTGCGTTACAGTCGCGCACACTATCCCTCGCTGCATCAGACGGCGCGGCTGGAGGAGAGCTTTGGCGTTTACGCCGCGCCGGGGCTGGCTGCCGCCGAACCGGAAAATCCGGTGCTGATCACCGTGAAGTGGGGGGATTCTGCGCTGTACGACAGCGGTTGGCATGACTGGTGCCGGGCCGCCGGCGTGGACTGGTGGCAGCGCCATGCGGCGATGCGCAGCTATCACGAGGAACATTACGCCCTGCAGGCGGCGGTGGCCGGGCAGGGGTTGGTGCTCGCCAGCTCGGTGATGGTGTCCGAGATGGTGGACAACGGTCTGCTGGTGGCGTACCGGCCGGAGGTGCGCGTTCCGGGTGCCGCGTACAGCGTGTTGTGCGCGCCGGGACGCGAGCGGCACCCGCCGGTCAGGGCGTTTCTCGCCTGGCTGCAGCAGGAACTGCCGCAAGGCAATGGCACGAAATAAAAGTTTTACCGTCCTAAGCTGTGGGAATATCAGCGAACTTTTGTTTTTACTTCACTGCGAGAACCTATCATGAGCCAGCCAAGAACCTCCGATTACCCGATTGACGCGCAATTTATCGAGCGCTGGTCGCCGCGCGCGATGACCAACGACGCCATCGACGATCAAACGCTGCTGAGCTTCTTTGAAGCGGCGCGCTGGTCGCCTTCGGCCTACAACATTCAGCCGTGGCGCTTTGCCTACAGCAAGCACGGCTCCGACAGCTGGGAGAACTACCTGGAGTTCCTGATCGACTTCAACCGCGGCTGGGCGCAGCACGCCTCGGCGCTGGTGGTGATCGTCTCCAAAACCACCAGCCTGAACGGCGAGCGGCTGGTGGACAACCCGACCCACGCGTTCGACACCGGCGCCGCCTGGGCCAACATGGCGCATCAGGCGCACCTGAAAGGCTGGCTGACCCACTGCATGAGCGGCATTCACCACGACAAGATCAAAGCGGCGTTGCAGCTGCCGGACGACTATGCGGTGCACGCCATGGTGGCGATCGGCAAACCGGGCGACAAAGCCCGCCTGCCGGATTTCCTGCAGGAAAAAGAGGCGCCGTCGGGCCGCCTGCCGCTGGGCAAGACCGTCAGCGAAGGGCTGAATTTCACGCTGTGATTGCCCGCGTTCTCGCCGAGGCCCGCTTGGCGGGCCTTTTTTATGCGGCGAGTAAAACTTTGGGAGTATGTTCGCGTTCGCTTATTCGCTGTATATTTTGTTATATAGCGATTGCGTAATGAGGAGGAACCCGTGGGAGATCATTTTGGCAAAGGGTTGTTGGCGGGGTTAAAGGCGGAGAACCTGAAGCCGGAGGCGGAGCTGTCGCGCTTTTGCTCCGACTACAAGCGCGGCTTCGTGCTCGGCTATGCGCACCATTTAGCGCAGCGCTGCGGCGACGAGAACCGGGCGGCGTTCGAAGCCGGTCAGCTGAGCCGTGCCTATGGCCTTGGCAGTGAGCCGATGAGCGAGTTCTTTTCCGGCGGCGACAGCCGGCTGGCGGAGAAGTTTTTCCGCGCCGGCTATAACCGACCGGCGCAGGGGTAGCGCAGACGAGCCGTCAGGCGGCGCTCAGCACCGCCACCATATACACGCACGGTTGGTCGCTCTGGTTTTCAAAGCGGCAGTCCGCCGGTGGGCCGAGCTCCAGACAGTCGCCTTCGGCCATTTCATGGCGCGCCTCACCCTCAAGAAAGACCAGCTCGCCGGATAAAACCCAGATCAGCTGACGTTTGAACGCGTACACCGAAGCCGGCATCGGGATCGCCGCGCCGGCCGGCAGTTCGATGCGCACCAGATCGAGCGGCAGATCGGTGCGCGGCGACACGTGGCGCCGCACGTAGCCGCTCTCCGGATCGACCCAGACCGGTTGATCTTCCCGGCGCAGCAGCCGGCCTTCCTGCGTTTCCGCCCGGGCGATCAGCTTGGACATGCTGAGGCCGAACGCCCCCGCCAGCCTGCCCAACAGCATCGCCGTCGGGCTGCTCTCGCCGCGCTCGATCTTATGAACCATCGCCCGTGAGACGCCCGCCCGTTCGGCCAGATCGGACAGCGACCAGTGGCGCGCCTCGCGCTCAATGCGAATGCGTGCGCCGATCAGCTGATTTAGATTGTCTAATTTAATATTCATATCGTAGTATTATAGTGGACAATTGGCCGGGGTAAACCATGATTATACGAAATGCGACGCTCAACGATAGCGCGGCGATTGCCGCTATCTATAACGACGCGGTGTTGAACAGCACCGCCATCTGGAATGAACAAACCGTGGATGCGGCCAACCGCGCGGCGTGGATCGGCGAGCGGCAGGCGGCAGGTTACCCGGTGCTGGTGGCGGTGAACGGCGCGGACGAGGCGATCGGCTACGCGTCGTTCGGCGATTGGCGAGCCTGGGACGGCTATCGCCATACCGTAGAGCACTCGGTGTATGTCCATCAGGCGCATCGCGGTGCCGGGATTGGCAAGGCGCTGTTGATCGCCTTGATTGCACGGGCGCGGGAGATCGGCAAGCATGTGATGGTGGCCGGCATCGAATCCGGCAATCGGGCCTCCATTCAGCTGCACCTGGCGCTCGGGTTCCGCGAGGTGGGGCGTATGGAGCAGGTGGGCGCCAAATTTGGCCAATGGCTGGATCTGACTTTCCTGCAGCTGACGCTCGACGAGCGGGCGGCGCCGCCGGCGCGCTGACCCCGGGAGGCAGGGCGATGAATATGCTGTTACTGCTGATCGCGGCCGGGATGGGGCTGGTGGTGCAGAATCTGTTGATGGTGCGTATTACCGAAAGCGTTTCGACCATCCTTATCACGCTGGTGATCAACTCCAGCGTCGGTTTGTTGCTGCTGGTGGGGTTGCTGCTGGCCAAAAACGGCCTCGGCGCGGTGGCGGAAGTGACCGGCGCCGCCAGGTGGTGGATGCTGTTACCGGGGCTGCTGGGATCGCTGTTCGTGTTCGCCGGCATCCTGGGCTACCAAAAACTGGGCGCGGCGGCCACCATCTCGATCTTGGTCGCCAGCCAGCTGTGCATGGGGCTGCTGGTGGACGTCTACCGCGCCGGCCCGGCGGCGCTGCGCGAGAATCTGCCGGCGCTGTTGGGCGCCCTGCTGCTGGTGGCGGGCGCCTATCTGGTGGCGAAACGCAGCTTTTGACGGCGGCTGACATGCAAAAAGCCCGCTCGGGTTTCCCTGAGCGGGCTTCTCTAAATATGGCTCCTCTGACTGGGATCGCCTTTGCCAGTAACTGGCTAATAAATAAGCTAAACCTGAAAGCTCTTGTTGTCAAGACCACCAGAATGACCACCAAGTGCTGAAGTGCAACAGACCATAAAATGGCCTCTCGCCAGTCGGCTATCGAGTTGGTTTCTCTGACCATGAACGCCGCATATTAATGACCTGCTCAACATCGACTAAATAGCTGCGCGGAATAGTAGATCACTTTGAGGGAACCCAGCCCGGATTGTGCGATCAGATCAATCACCAAATCAAAACAAATCACCAACCTATTGTGAAGATCTCCACACTTATTTTGCGGATGGTGGTTTGGTCGCTAACAACCCCAGCTATATCGGTCTGCTGGAAGTTTTCAGGGACATGAAGTTTGATTTTCCTGATGTTACTCATAAAGTCAGTGTATGTATCGTAATAGGTGATGCTTTGTTTCCACATTTTCACCGACTGCACTCTTTGTATCTCTTCCTGCGAGCATAACCCGGATGCACTGGCTCACGCTGAAGTACCCGATACACTCGTGCATCGGGCATGTAGAAAGGTTACTGTGTTTGAAACTCCCAGGCATCAATCTCACCGAAAGTGATCTTTTTGCGATGGTCTACCGCTTCCGAAGGTACTAAGTATAATTTGTCTTCCATTTGGAAAAAATAATAACGATTTCCAATGATGATTTTTTCTTCAGGATCTGGATATTTTTCCTTAAATATTTCATTGTCATCGTAGAAACATTTTGCAGGATAAGAGACTCGATCGATAATGAGGTCAGTGGAAGTCATGGGGGCGTTGATAGTGTGCAAATCGCGAGCTTCATAGGGGGTTATGAACAAGTAGTCGGACATCAACTCTACTCGTTGAACAAACTCATGTTCACTATCGTTATTTTTTTTAAGAATATCAACTAACCCGGAATAGAGAGCGTTTTTTTCAAAGAGTGAATTACCGGTCTTTGAGAATTTTACATATTGGTAAATCAGTTCATTGATAACTCTAAACTGCGGAATGGTGACAGTGGTCTCGCTGGCTGTCACTTCGGCACCGTTATAGTTGAGCCGATGGTGAAGCATTTTATTTCTAATCTGAGAACACATTTTGTACAGCGTATGAAGGAACAAATCATCAATTGAATCTTTATCAATATTGGATTCGAGAATGAGGATTTTTTTGTTGAAGCTTTCGTTGACACAGTCAAAACGAAGATCAACATAGCTATCCAGATAATCAAAGAAAATAGGAAATAAGACAAATTTTGTGTAATTATTTTGCAAACTGCTATTCCATGAGAAAAAACCTATGCAGTTTAATGGGTATTTTGTAGTTGAGCTACCATTCGTCTTGCTGTATAAAAATCTATTGTTTGCCATATTGTTCATAAAGCAGTTACCGATAATAGCCTGAACAATGTCAAAATGTTTTTGCATCATACTGTGACTCCATGTCTGTAAAACATAAAAAAACCTTAGATAAGAGGGGAATACTTAAATTTGCGCCAATGATCCTAACATTGTGGTGTTGAGACAAAAGCAATGATTGGTCACTGATGTCCGCCATTTTACCAAGAGTGTGATAGGGGTATCGTCTTGTTAACGGGTATACAGAACGCAGAACAGCAAAAAATCCTGCTTAAGTATCCTTAAGCGGACTCTTCTTAAATACGGCTCCTTTGACTGGGATCGCCTTTGCCATTAATTGGCTGATAATTAAGCTAAATCGCAAATCCCTTTCTGTCAAGCCCCCCAAACTGACCACTTATGCTGTACATGCAATCTATCTTGAGCATACAAATCTTTTGTTAGTCAGAGTTTAAGTACACCCGTTTTAGTTCCACGGCGCTGGTCAAGGAATACCTGCGCAGCGAGCTGGTAGGCTTTGAGCATGAAGTCTTTGCGGTGCTGTTTCTGGATACGCGCCACCGGCTGATCAAGTACCGGGAGATGTTCCACGGCACCATCGACAGTGCATCGGTGTATCCGCGTGAAGTGGTCAAGGAAGCCCTGGGGCTAGTTGAGGTGCGTATGCAGGATCAGGTCAATGTGGCCGGAGCAGGCTCCGTGTCGTTTTCGGAGCAGTGGCTGATTTGACGTACCATCTACACAAAAAAGCTATCAGTCCTTATCCACCCAACGCGCCTCGCCTTTTCCAATACGGCGGATGGTGACACTCGTTCCGTTCTGTAGAGATTCAACTTCAAGCAGGCTCGGTAGTTCCGCCTGAAGCCTCTGTCTGATTGTTGTGAGCTGTGAAAAATCTGGCGTCGCGATCGACACTTGTCCATCTTGCGGATCAACTTCAATACGCAGAGGCACTGTTGAGTCTGTTGCCCATTGCATGGTCCACTCCTGCGACGCCCACCTGCCATCTACGCTTGACACAACGTCGTGCCGAAACTGCTGCCAGATTGCATGAGTCTCAAGCGTGGGCCATCCAGGAACATGGTCGAAGCCTGCTACTTCTTCCGATCGTAACCAGGTTTTCATTTCCGCGCGATTTGTGAAGCAGGGCGCGAGCTGCTCCACGGCTGTCTTGGCGGCCACCCGCGAGGGCAGTCCGGCCCGAACAAGCATGGCCATGGCGTTGGACGGTAGTCCAGCTTCCAGGCAGGCGGCAGCAGCTCCTTCGACGGGTAGTTCTGATTCGTCTCCATTGATGCGCCGATTCATCCGGATGGCTTCAATCGCCCAAACCAGGCGATAGACAAATGCGTCGTCCACGAAGCGCATTCCCTCTTGGCCGATGGCCGCTACGTCTTGCCCTCGCACCCAAGCTCCCAGCAAGTCTCTCCAGTTCGCCGGCAGTGGGTCATCTGGAACGAAGGGACGGATCGCAAGAAGCCGCTCTCCCATTCCAATGAGAGCAGCGATCAGGGCATCTGCGTCACTGGCGAGGGCGGCTGCATCGCCACGGTCAAGAAGCACAGTCAGCTCGACAGCCAACGCGTCGATGGCAAGGCCCGATTCTAGGCCCACTCCCATCGCGAACTGACCTTTGCGTTGCTCGACCGTTGTTTTGTTCCAAATGAGCTGTGCTCTACTGAGGAGAATCCACACTTGCTTCTGCTTTTCGACGCCGTCAAGGTGAGCGATTTGCCTTGCCCAAAGTGAACCCGCAAGGGCTTCATCGAGCAGCCTTGGTAGATCCGCACTTTGCGCGTCAAGCGCTTCGACGAGCCCAAGGACGGTTGTATCCAACCGCTCGATGAGGCTCTCCATTGAGTCTGACTCCATCTCACCATCTACAGCGTCCGGGAACCAAGCATCTTGCGTGCTAGACAGGTAGTCCATGGCATCCCCACGCGCAAAAACACCCGACGTCGAGAGGCGACGTATGACCTCGTTTACCACGACAATGATGCCGCTTGAAAGTGACCGAGTCTTGGCCGACGTGACCAACTCTCTCCATCGCTGGTGGCGCCAATTTTCTGGCTGATGCATTACGTGGATCACGAGTCCTTCGAGATCCACGAATGCGCGCCCGGCGCGGCCCGCAACGTTGGCAAACTCCTCACCCGTGATCAGAGTGCCCGCCCTGTACAGATTTGGGATCAGGAGTACCGCTGCATTGAGGTTCAGTCCCTGCGCCAAGGTGGGTGATGCCACGGTAACGCGTAGAACGCCTGCGGCAAGTAGTGTCTCCACTTCCCGCAGGAAGGGGCCGGGAAGACGACCATGATGAATCGCAACGCCGATGGCCAGACAGCGTACTGCAGGATGTTCGGCGCCTAGCCACTCCCTACCTACGGACATGGCACGTTCAACCTCTTGGGCGTTGGCAAGCAGAGATGGCAGAAAGCCTCGTCGCTGCAGGTCCAGGGCAGTCTCGGCAAATCCTTCAACATGATCTCGTTGGGTGCAAAATACGAGAGCTCTCTTTCCTTGCTCAGAGAACTTCCATGCCGCTGCGAGAGTTAGCTCCTTGTTGTCCTTTGGAAACGCCTTTCGACGAGGGCGAATGGGTGGGACCTCTGGCACAAAGTGTCGAATGAAAGGGCCATCTGGCTCAAGGTCGAAGCTCAGCCGCGCAGAATTTCCGAGCCAAGACAGAGTGCCAAAGCGCTGACGCGTAGGGCGCCAACTGGACTGGATCGGATCGCCAGGCGCATCACTGCGAATCCACGCAGTCAGATCGTTGAGCTGATCGCCTGCCGGTAGAATTGCCGAAAGACAAACGATCCGTCGGTCGCCATGGTCAGTGCGCCGCAGCAACCGTTGCACCAGATTCTCATAGCGGATCTCGCGTTCACTTGGGCCAATCAGATGTCCTTCGTCTAGGACGATCAAGCCGACATCATTGATGATGTCGGGGTCGTTCCGCAAAGCAAAATCCAACTTTTCTGGGGTGGCTATGACGATGTTCTGTTCCCGCAGCGCATCCTCGTCATTTCCTGCTACACCGCTGCTTCCATACAGCGACGAGACAGAAAATCCAAGAGGTGTGAATGTCTTGCGGAAGGAGCGCTCGGTCTGAGCGGACAGAGCCCTGAGTGGTGTGACTATCAAAACGCGTTTACCACACGCCAGGGCCATCAACACAGCGATCTCTGCAATCCGTGTCTTGCCCGCGCTCGTGGGGAGCGCGACCACTAGGTCGTCGGAGACATCGACGGCTCGCTGTGCCGCCAGAAGTTGAGAAGGCCACAATTCGACCTCAGATGACCTCCTGCAGTACAACTCAGAGACAAAAAGCTTCCGAAGTTGTGCGTAGTCTTGCGAGCCAAGTGGCCCTTCGGAGGGCAGAACCTTGTGCAGACTGCTTGCCCAAAGATCATCTATCAGGTTCACGGTGATTCGAAGAATCCACCAGAGTGACACCGCGCTGGCCGCTCCGGTCAACGAAATCGCCCGTCTCAGCAGGTTGCGAGCTTCTACAACGAGGGACTCTTGGCCGGTTTGCAGGGCAAACTCAAAGAACACCAATGCTCTGAACATTGTCGACGTCGCTACACGCGAAACGATATCGTCGGGGTCAAGCGCTCCCTCGGCCGCAGCTCTGGCGATTCCCTCATCTCGGTTCGCTGGGCTGCTAAGCCAATCCCTCGCACGTTGAACCAGGCCTTGAAGATCACGCACGATTAGGAGCGCGAGCACATCCTCGGCAGGCGAACGATTCTGATCGGCCTGTAATTGCGACAGAAGCGAAAATGCCAGCGCAGAGTAGTTGGCCAAGTGATAGGAAGCAGCCCCCATTGTTCGATAGAACCCTCGAGATGCGTCGGCCTGTGACCCGTTCTGAACCAATGCCTCAAAAGCCCCACCTGCCTGTACGAAGCCTTTTCGCCAAGTCACTGCATCGCCTCCAAGCTCGCGTAGCGCCAAGGAAACACGTAGTACTGAGAAGCCATAGTCCGCAAGATCGGAGTCGAGCCCTTCGCTGAAGGCTGGAGCGTCTGGTGGCAAGTTTCCTTCATGGCGAATAAGAGCCCTTGCTTGACCCCGGGCCTGCAGGCGACCTCGATATCCGTCTTGTGTGATGTCGAGCAGGAATGCAGTCAATTCTTCAATCGTTTCCAAGTGCCAGAGCCCTCTCGTAGCAGGCCAGAATGAAGGCCTGATGGTCTTCTATGCGCAAATTTGCAGAAAGATGGGGACGAACCAGATCCGCCGCTGCGAGATCGTCGTACAGTGCCTGAGGCGTGGCGTTGCCCGACAAGGTGAACAGCATGTGACTGGTTCGCCCTTGGGGCGCAGCTCGACTGGCGACTTCATTACGAATCCGTCTACCTATCTGCCGTCGTTCGCCTTCACCCTCCATGAGTCGATCCGCGACGAAGAGAAGGGATGTTGCCGTAGGTCTGCCATCGTCTCTGGACAGTGCTTTTCGCGCCTCAGAGATGGTGGCGTTGGCAAGGTTTGCACGACTCTTAGACTCGCCTTTTAAGTAGTGCAAATTTTGTTGGTCATCGAGCTTTAGACCGACGAAATCGTCGCCGCGCAGCGCCATCTCTCGACCATCCTTGTATCGCAGGCGACGGATCGGAACCTCGAATTCAAGATGTTCTTCGACCAACTCGGACGCGAGGATCTCGCCAAGCTCTCCCGAACGTGCTCGGGTGGAGCGCGGCATGCGCTCAGCCAAAATTGCAGCCGCGCCTGGATATCCCAACTCACGGACGTCTTCAGCTATTTCGTCCAAATTGTCGTAGTGAGCTCGGATCCGAGTAGTTAGGGTAGCTTCGATAGCAGCCCTTCCTCCATCGCGTTCGGACAAGCGCCATAGCTGCTTGTTGTCTTGCTCTTGGATAGTTATGTCGCACCAACGTGGATATAGCATTCAAAAGCTCCGTATTCTTATGCCAGGTCTTTCTGAGAGAGGTGGATTAAACCCTCAGTGCGACGGCCGCAAGCTGCAATTTTCTTCCAACCCAAAAGTTGCCTCACGTCATCACTTTAAGTTCTTCGACGTTACCCCGGCTTCAGCCTCGCGGAGAATACTAATGATCTGTTGGTTGGAAAAACGCTTCTTCATGGGGATGCCCTCATGTGGCTTATGAAGACATTACTAACATCGGGGTGTACTAATCAACGGGGAGCAGGTCACCACTCATAAAATATTTTTCAGAATCTTGGGTGTTGACAGTAGTAAATTGATTGGATTTCAGTTAGAAAATATTATCGATAAATTAACGGAGTGACGGGATGAGTAACGCGCATGAGGCCAGCGCGTCGGCCACTGGCTATCTGTATCAGTGTCGCTACGCATTGCTAAAAGGACTGGAAGCTACTCTGGATTCACCAGAGTTCAGGATTTCAATTGAAAAGTTTGATGATATAGCTTTTGAGGCAAACGGCTTACCGATTCATCTTATCCAGACCAAACATCATAAAGCCAAAACTGGAAAGCTGACTGACAGCAGCGCTGACCTTTGGAAAACGCTACTCATCTGGATAAAAAGTGTAGCCACCGATAGTGGCGGTTTCTCAAGAACTCGTCACTTCCTAATAACAACTGGTTTGGCACCTTCGAATTCGGCATCTTTTCTATTACGAACAGAAAGTCGTAACGAGGCTCAAGCCGATTTTTTGTTACTCACGACTGCAAACAGTTCAAATAACCGCGCGCTACAAGAAGCTTTCAACGCCTATAAGCTCTTACCGGAGGAGGCTCGATTTGCTCTGTTAAGATCAATATATGTACTTGATAGATCTCCTTCGATTACTGATGTTAAAGAAGATATTTACCGGCAGTTGCACCGTGCTGTAGGAAGACAGCATATCGAAATTTTCACCGAGCGTTTAGAAGGCTGGTGGTTCGACCAAGTGATACGTATGCTCAGCGGCAATGAGGTGGGCAGCATCCCAGTGCTGGCTATTGAATCCCGCATTGATGAACTGCGAGAGGAGTTTCGACGTTCCTCATTACCTGTAGATTTTCGGTCATTTTCTCCTCCTCAAGAAGTGATCGCTCAGCTAGATAGTCGACCCTTTGTCAATCAATTGCGTAAGATAAATCTCGGTTCGGCCCGTATTGAGTATGCCATCCGTGATTATTACCGAGCTTCAGAGCAACGCTCAAAATGGGTAAGAGAAGAATTATTGCTTAATGATGAGCTTAAAACGTTCGAGCAAGACCTGATAGAGGCTTGGCAACCACGATTCGCCGCACAGAAAGACGATTTATTACCTGATAGTGATGAGTCCGATCGTATACGTTCTGGAAAGGACCTGTTCACATGGGCAGAACAGCAGGCATGTTTTCCTCTCCGCAGCCTACGAGAGCGGTTTCTTACCCACGGAAGCTACCATATTTTGGCTAACCGATACGCAGTGGGGTGGCACCCTGACTTCATGCAGAATAATAGTGATGAACAGAAAGGAGAGGATTGATGATGGAGCCTTGGTCTTCCCGTCCCATCGAGGAGAGCTACCTCTTCAACCCAGCTTTCTGCGTATTGCTTATAGCCAATACATCGTCAGAATTCAATAAAAAGACCGGTTGCTCTTTACCCTTTGCACTAGCCTTTATAATCCTTCCGATAATTCTTCATCAGAAAACACGCAAGGCTCTGCCTGCTACAACCGTAACGTCACTAATGGCATGGTGCCAGGACAACCGAGATACGATGATTAATTTCCCCGACAGAGTCAGGCGGCTAAACGGTATTACCCGTGAGAGCATATTATTTGGCACAAGGCAAAGCGCTCTTTGCTTGGATGAAAATGGTGACTTAAAGAAAGGAGCTAAACTGCTCTCACCTTCAGAAAAACGAACGCCGCTGTTTACTCAGGAAGCCGGAGAATGCATTGAGCGTGCGGCATTTCTGGGGCGTTGGCTCGCAGCAGCTGGTACAACAGCGACTATTTATGCTGCATGGGGGATAGCGCCATGAGTCTTCAGATAGCCAGCCTTGTGATTTACAACCACGGGGGAGAACGTCGTGAAATCACCCTTCATCCCGGTCAACTGAACATCTTGACCGGCGCATCCAAAACGGGTAAATCAGCAATAATTGATATTATTGATTACGTTACCGGGCGAAGCGAATGTTACGTAGCCGATGGCGTTATCCGCAAATGTACACAATGGTATGGGATCCTTTTTCAACTGAATGATAGCCAAATCTTTATCGCGCGACGCAATCCAGATGCCGGTACACAGTCTCACGGCGACATCTATATTGCCCGCGGGAGCTCCCTGTCGATTCCCGATGGCGCAACTCTCCACAAAAACACTACAGTCAACGCTGTGGAGAAATTTCTGGGAACGGCAATCGGCATTAATGAAAACGAACACCGTCCCCCGAGTCCTACGCGACCCTCTCTGGAGGCAAATTTCCGCCACTCGCTTCTTTTTTGTTTCCAGGATCAGAACGATATTGATAACAAACAGCGTCTGTTTCATCGCCAAGATGATGGTTTTATAGCGCAGGCTATCCGGGACACCTTTCCTTATTTTCTTGGCGCAATGGATGAAGAGCGGCTCTTACAGCAAGCCCAATTGGACGATGCGCGAAAACTACTGCGTCAGCTTGAAAGGTTGGTACGGGAAGCTGAATCGCTGGATGACGCCACATTTCCGCGTGCAAAAGCTCTTCTTGAAGAAGCTAAAATGGCAGGGCTTACCGACGATCGAACCGTAGTTGTAAACTATGAGGCCTGCATGACTCTGCTCCAAAGCTTGAGCGAGCGAGGAGTATTTTCAGATGCAGTTGTAGTAAGTGATCATGATGACATATTGATGCGACTGCGCTCAGAACGTCAAGGGATGCGTACTGAGCTTGAGAGACTGAATAGCGAGATTCGTGAAACGCGGGCGTTTACCTCAGAATCAACCGGCTATGAGCGAGAGGCGCGGGAGCAGCGTGCAAGACTCAGCGTAGTGAATTTGATAAAGTCCTCAGAGGTATCGCAGCTTTGTCCTCTTTGCGAAAGTCACCTCGAAAACGTTCCTCCTTCTGTTGCTCAACTCAACCATTCACTCAGTGAATTGAGCCGACAACTTGAGGCGGTAGAAGCAGAAAATCCAAGGCTCCAGAAGCGCTTAGCAGCCCTCCAAATACAGGAAAATACTCTCCTCAATAATCTTCGAGAGAATCAGAAAAAAATCAGTGATTGCATCCAACAAGCTGAATATCTGCGAGTACAGCAGGAAAACTTTATGCTGCAGGCGCGGACTCTGGGGAAAATCGCACAGTATCTTGAAACTGTCAGCGATGCAGAGCAGTATTCGGGTCTTCGCACCCGGTTAGAAAATCAGCAATTGACTGTAAGTTTCCTTGAAAAAAAATTGGATCCGACTGCTGTACGAGAGAAACTTGCGGCCTTCCTCAATATAATCGGCCGTTATATGACTGAATATTCGGAACTTCTCGATCTAGAACATCAGGGAAGCAACCTGCGTCTAGATATTCGCAAACTCACCGTTGTGGCAGATACCTTGGACGGACCGGTACCACTTTTCCGTATGGGCAGCGGGGAAAATTGGGTCGGCTACCATATTTTGGCTCATCTGGCCCTTCATCGCTGGTTCCGTCAAAAAAAACGCCCCGTGCCAGGATTTCTAATTCTCGACCAGCCATCGCAGGCGCATTATCCACCTGAAAAAGATAATGATGGGTCTATTGACGCTCTGAAGAATGAAGATCAGAACGCTGTAAATCGGCTGTTCAGCCTAATCAACCACGCTGCTAAAACGCTCGCCCCTGATTTACAGATAATAGTTATGGACCATGCAGACCTTAAAGATGACTGGTTTCAGGCTGCAGTCTCTGATCGCTGGCGTAATGGCGTAAAACTTATTCCAACAAGCTGGATAACACCCCAGAAATAATGGCAAGACGCAAATTTGAGCCTACAGCGCACTTATTTCTGAGCGTAAGAACACTGTGCTATGTTGGCGGGGATAGCTACTATCCGGTGACTGAAGTAATGAAGGTTTAACTGGAACAACGACGTCTAGGCAGGCGAAAGATTTGTAAGTAGGTCTGGAGAAGATAAGGTTTGGCTCTGCATGAGAATGTGAACGCTGGAACATAAATCCAATTGAGGCATTAACTATAACTTGCTGCAGTGCTGTGCCAAAGCAATAAATTTAGTAAAAATATGATGGCTAGATTTGATAGGTTGATTTATAGGGGTTGTTATGTGTTTTGCAAATTTAAAGATACTCAACTTTCGTGATTTTGAGACAGTTAATATCCCTCTGACGGGCAACATAGTCTTGTTGGGCGAGAACCTCGTCGGTAAGAGTAATCTTCCATTAGCGATTCGCCTGTTCAACCTTATGATAGATAGATATTAATGGTGTGATTTATAAGGGAATGTACAATCATGAAAATGTGCCAAATACTAACAGGAGTTTTATGATGATTGATAGATTAGAACTTACAAAAAACATTCAATTCTATAACTTAATAATACCAGAAGACAATCGAAACAGAACAATAACAGACGTTGAAATAACTAATATTTTGGATGCTGCAGATGACAATATTGAACCTGGTAGTGATTACCTATTAGAGGAATTTAGAATTGAAAAAAGATTAATTGAAAATGATATCCCGTATAAATATTCATTGCGAATCTTCCCAACACTCAAGCCAGTGTATTTTATTGGGGAGATCGAGGGCGGAGAGAACTACCAAGATAAAATTTATGCTTTTATATTAATTCTTGAGTTTGATAATAGTGTGGCAATAATAAAGAAAAGCTGTGCAAATATTTCAGATGATATTGAAAGAAGTTTTAATTTAGTATCGAGTAATTTATTGGCTAGCACCTTTAATGATTCTGATGTTTTATTCCAAAAAATATCCACAAGAACAATAACTAATTCAGATAAGGCAATCAGAAATAGATCTGCAGAATCAGCAGATCTTAAAGGTTCTTACTCTACTCATGCTGCTGGCAGGTCAATACCTTACTACTTAAAACTTAGGCAAGGTGCAATAATTAAGACAATCTCTGGTTCAGGACGATTGGTAGAGGCGTCACAGAGAGTTAATTTCGATGAAATTGCGACATGGTCTTATAATCAACTTTGTCTGATAAGGCAAGGTGGAGGGGTTAAGGACTTCCTCAATTCTTTTGCAAAACAAAAAGATTTAAGTGAGGTTTTAAGCTCTACTGTGCCAAGTGCCTTATTAATAGAAAGTACTTCATTATATGAAAAGTTACAATCGGAAGGCGCCATACTAAAATACAAATTGCCTGATGGATCCGATTGCATTCTAAATGAAATACAAGTAAATCGGTTGCTTCATAAACTTGAAAAAGTTTATGAAATAAAACCTGACTTGACTATTCAAGTGCCGCTTGGTAAGGCTAAGGTACGAAAAAACAACAAAACACTAACGATTGACTCTACTGTTCTAAAAAAAATAAAAGTTTCGTACAACTCTAAAGATATAACTTTGCAAAGTTTTATCTTTAAAAATGGTTTCTACAGCATTACGTTTACTGACCCATGCTATATGTATTTTATGGGTAATTGTTTCGAAGACTCTTCAGGCATATCGGAAATCAATAGCATATTAGAAATGCTTGTCCCTAAAGCTAATATAAAAAACGTTTTAAGTGAGAAAGGTTTGCTTTTAAAAGGAATGGATAAGTTCTCTAATGATTCCATGTTTGATGTGGTGGAAAACATTCATAGTGGGGATGATTACATTTTTTGCGATGACTTAGGGAATGAATGGGCAGACCATATCACATTTAATAAAGCGGATTCATGCATTTGTTTCATTCATTCAAAGCATGGTGACAAAAGCACATCAGCAAGTAAACTTCATGACGTTGTTGGTCAGGGTATAAAAAATCTTGGATATATGTATTTTAACACTGCTGATTTTACTGTTAAATTAAAAACAAAATTTAATAAAAACTATACTGGAGTTTACAATAAAAAGTCAGTGTCAACCAAGATAAAAAAGGTAAGAAAAGGTGACACTAAAAACATTAAAAAATACCTTGACGACCTTTTTAAGGATGTTAAATTGCATAGAAAATGCATTCTTAGCTGTTCATTTTTATCCAAAAAAGAGATAGAACGCGAGTTCATTAATTTGCGAAGAAAAAAACCGGTTAAGCCTCATGTGATTCAACTGCTATGGATCTTGTCTTCTTTTTCTCATGCTGTAAAAGAGGCTAATGCTGTTCCAATTATTTATTGCGATAACTAGAAAACATTTTGAGAGGGGTAGAAAACCTCTCAAAACAATACCGATGAATATTCCTAATTTATACTATCGATTGGAGGTTTGGAATTTGTTTGAAAGGTGCATCAAACTCTATGTATCCAATCTCAATAGATTAAATTTCAAGCTCTATACAGCATGCTTTATTTAGAAGGAGACAATTGATACTACTCTTTTGATCAGGTATCAATCGCAGAGCTATGAGAATAAATAATAAAAAACTCATAAGCTGAATTGATGAGCTTTAAGTTACGCGCCAACAGGAAGGCAACTGATCCTATAGGATAATCCCTTGAAAAGTCAGCACTTGAATATGTGGGATTTTATCATGACCTTAAATAAGGCTGAGGCCAGAAATACGCGGGCTCCCGGCATCAGAGCGCCTAGCTGCCAGGCAATCCCCGAGCAAACCGCAGTTGGCTTCGCTGCATAAGTGGTTGATAGAGAAAAGCGCGACACTGTCGTAGAAATCCCGGTTGGGGGTGGCGTTCGCTTATGCGTTCAATCAGTGGGGTGCTCTGTGTTATTACTGCGATGACGGGCCGGTGGAACCTGATAATGATGATGCGGAGCGGGCGCTGAGA
The DNA here is from genome assembly GCF_009905295.1 of Serratia sp. NGAS9. Classification (NCBI taxonomy): domain Bacteria; kingdom Pseudomonadati; phylum Pseudomonadota; class Gammaproteobacteria; order Enterobacterales; family Yersiniaceae; genus Serratia; species Serratia sp. NGAS9. Next base: position 3,328,267 of record NZ_CP047605.1, on the reverse strand, counting down.
GAGGTCTGTCTGGGGAAAAGAATTATATATTCTTCGGTAGTGACAATGGCGGTGAGCGCGGCGCACTGCTTTATGGGCTGATAGGCACGTGCAAACTCAATGTATTGACCCTGAGGCTTATCTGCACCATATCCTGGCGTACTGCCGAAGGCGTCTACAAATAAAGTGGCCGAATTGCTGCCATGGAACGTGGTTCTCACCGATAAATAACCGTCAATACGGCGTTCACTTAACGCTTATCGATATAGTCATTCCATTTTTCTTCAAGAGATATACCCTTGTGGCGTAGCTTTATGCCTAGTGTGTACTCTCTAACGTCCGCTTTCGTTAAAGATGAGTGTCAGACTTGAATGTGTTCTACCTCAGAACACTGCTACATCAGGTCTGAAGTTATACAGTGAAATTCATTTTCTAAATCACAACCTTCAACCCATTTCACCGCTGCGAACCAAGGGGCGCTACGCCCGGCTATGTAGGTCATATCTTTTCCTTCCGTGTGCTTTTCGTTCCCGTATCAGCTTCCGGCTAATCGTTTCCCAACACAACCCGTCCCGCAAGGGTAAATAGCACGCATTCTGCGCCCTTGCGGGCCGGAACGATGTCGGGAAAGCGAACCGTCAGGCGATTCGAAGACGAAAATCACACCACTGACGGAGAAAAAATCATGACTATTTCCCTGCATACCCAGGCTAGCGCCCCTAACACCGCAGCAGCGACCAGCGTATCCCCGCTGGACCCGTCAGGCTCCTCAAAAACGAAATTTTCCAAAACCAAAACTGATATTTATCAGACCGTCACTGACAGCATCATTGCGGCACTGGAAACTGGTGTTAAACCCTGGGCGTGTCCGTGGCAGCGTACCCCTGGTATGTCGGGTTTACCGTCCAATTACGCAACTGGTATGGGTTACAGTGGAATGAATATCATGTTGTTGTGGTGCAGTGCGTCAGAACAGGGATTCAATGATTCGCGTTGGATGACCTACAAACAGGCAAAAACGGAAGGCGGGCAGGTACGTAAGGGAGAACACGGCACAACAGCTATTTTCTATACCATGTTGGAAAGGGAAAATAACGAAGGAGAAACTGACTATATCCCGATGCTGAAAACTTTTACCGTGTTTAATGTTGGGCAAATTGACGGTTTGCCTCTGAGTGACAAAGCAGTTTGCCCGGCAGAGACCTTTGAGTCGTTACCGCGTGCGGAAGCGCTTTTCCGTAACAGTGGTGCAACCATCATTGAGAAGGGACAAAACGCCTTTTTCGCACCGTCAACCGATGAAATCCATTTACCGGAACGTCGTCTTTTTAGCGATGCTGCCAATTTCTACGCTACGGGCCTGCATGAGCTGGTTCACTGGAGCGGGGCCAAAAGTCGGCTGAACCGAGAAATGAGAGGGAAGTTTGGCAGTGAGGATTATGCTTTTGAGGAGTTGATCGCCGAACTGGGAAGCGCGTTCCTGATGGCGGACCTGGGGATTGTCGGAGAGGTTCAGCATGAAAGTTATATTGCTTCCTGGCTGAAAGCACTGAAGAACGACAAACGCTATATTTTCAAGGCCGCCAGCGCGGCATCGAAAGCGCATCGTTATTTAATTGATAAAATCTGAGCAGGAAGTGGCCGCAAAGGAATGCGGCTTTGTGTGCAGGGATAGGCTTGACCAGTAACGCTGTAGAGACATGAGTGAGGCGGAGCGCAGCCAGGCGAGCACCGAACAGTCATGTCACTACAGTGGAATAAAGCAAGCCACACGGATAGGACTGAACGGGCAGCTATTCTCTGTTATCAGTAACTGCCTGGAGCGTCTGCAGCCGCTGCTCCAGGCAATCTAGTCTTTCTTCGAGGCCATGACTTTGCTGCTCAATATCTTCCAGCGTTTCTGACAGAAGATCACGTAGCAGCACAAAATTTGCGTGCAGGGCATATACAAAATCGTTGCCGCGTTCCAATAATGCTTCGCGCGGTATGTCCCGCAATGCGGAATGCGTCATCCATGTGACCAGCGCTTTTGCGCTCATTTCGGTTAGTACGTCCGAAAGTCGGTCAGTTTCTCTGTTCATTCTGGACTCCTGTCTATTCTGATGATGGGGGAGTATTTCGGTAGGGCATTACTTCTGGTCGTTGCACTGCTGGTGGGCTGGTTGGGGCAGTTGGTGAAACAGAACAACTATATGAAGTTGCCTAAATCCAGCCGTTGCAACTCGTCGAGCGTGTAGATGCGGAAGACATTTCGGTGGCGGGTTTCCAGCGGGATGTGCTGGTGGTTAACGATGACGTGCCGGATGCTGTCAAACAACCGTTCAAGACCGCGCTTTTTCTGCGGATCCGGCACGATATAGAAAACGTAAATCCAGTCTTTACGGGTCCGGGCCAGTAAATGGCTGGCGATGATCGACTGATAACGGGCTTTAGTTTTTAGGCGGCGCTCGGTCTCTATGGCGATCACGGTGCCGCCGGGAAAGGTGATCAGCCCATCCGGCCGGTGACTGACCTGGTAACGACTGAGGAAGGTTGTGCGATCGCCGTTGATCCACCCGGATGCGCCTTTTTGCTCAAGGGTGATCCGGGCGACCTGATTATCGAGGTGATGCTCCAGCGTCCAGCCGGTAACTTTTGACGGCTCAAACCGCGCCGGGAAAAGTGCATCGTCGGGTGTTAACACAACGGCTATCCCGTCACTGGTAATGCCCCACAATGAAATTTTCATCGTGCGTGATACCAGGACGTGCTTTTGTATTAACCCCATGCCCTCGACTTTTGAAAGCAGGGAATACAGCGATTTATGATCCCTGAAGCCGAAGAGAAGCATCAGTGTTTTAAAGTCACTGTACGTCTCTTCTTTCAGGAAATTCAGCAGTTTTTGTATTTTTTCGCGGTGTCGCGTCTGGCGTTCGCGGTATGCGGTGATCAGCATCATTCCCCCCTTTAAAAATCCAGCAATGACGGGTTATCCTCTTTATCGGCAATCGGTGTTGTTGTATCTTTTTCGTCCGTATCAAAAAAAAGATCAGGCCGAGTTTTGGTGATATCCGGCGTTGATGACGGTCGGGGGGAGGTTTCCTCCTCGTTAAAATCCAGGGTGATGTTTACCGTTGCGGCGCTGGCGGCAATCGCGGGCGACACTGCACTGATCTCCAGTTCGCGTTTTTTCACCCTGATGGGCGAAATCAGCGAAGCAGCCGGGAGTGCTTTTGTCGTAAAGATGAAGCTGACAAAATCGGGTAGGTTCAAGATCATATTGCTGTCGGTAAAGAAACGCTCGGCCTGCCTGATGGTGCGTTCATCGTCGATAGTCTCTGTCAGCACGGCATCGGTTTTCGCTTTGCGGACCTCATCATCGACTAATATGGTGCCTGACATCCTGGCTACCCATTCCGCGGTGTCCGGGTCCATGACACGGTAAACCAGTTTGAATTTGGCGTTCTCAACCACCGCACCGACAACGGCGTCACCTTTCAAATCTGCCGGACAATCTTTTAAATCGGCAATCGACTGATGGTCCATAATAATATGCACGCCTTTATCGCGTGCCGCGCCTAAACCTTCCAGCGCGGGCCTGGATAAATGGTATTTCAGTTCCGAAAGATAAATAGCAATGGGGCGGGGCACGTCTTTCACTCGCTCACGCCTTTCTGCCAGCTGGTACAGGCGAACCAGCAGCATGCGCTGCGCGGTAATGATTTTGCTGTTGCGCATTGAACCAATCACATAACAGCAACCACCTTCCTCAAATATCGTATTAAGCGAAAATCCGGTGGGGGCATTAATGGCATTGAGTAAGGCCAGCTCTTCAATTTTCCCGAAAAAGGCTTTTATCTTATCTGCAATGCCCTGAACGTAGTCTCCGTTATACACATCCCGAATGGTTGAGGCAGTATTACGGGTGACAAACTGCGCGGCTATCCGGGCCGCTTTCCGGTCATCAATGCGATAAAAGTCCGACTCCTGACCTTTCTCTGCCAGACTGAAACCAGCAACAAAAAGCTCTTCCAGTTCATCGGCGGTGATCTCTTCAATCAGGTTTAACTGGTATGCCTGTTTCCTCAGGTCAATTAAGGCAAAGGGCTTCCCTGCATCTTCACAGGCTTTTCGGTAAAGGTGTGGTGCCCATTCATCATCCTTGGGGTCCATAACAAATACGCCTTCACCGGCCAGAATACTTTGGTAAAGTAATATCCCGGTGGCAACGCCTTTACCGGCGCCGGTGGTGCCGATGATATCCGCGTGTTGTTTTTGCCAGTCTTTTAACGGCAGGTACATCGGCTGAATATCGCGGTCCATGCCAATAAATAACCCTTTGTTCAGGTCGATATAATCCAGCGGGTCATAATGCAATGTTTCCGGCAGCAGGGATTTCACAGTACGGACATCGGTGCGTAATTCCCGTTCAAGCGTGGTTTTCCTGACGAGGCGTTTCTTTATTTTATCTAATTCAGGGGTTAATACCCTGCGCAGCAGAATATGGAAAATAAAACCTGTTACGGTAAAGGTAATCAGCACCGGCCATGCCAGAACGGGAATGCTGGCGATAACACGGCCCCGATAAAGCCACTGGAAAATCCAGATAAGTACCGGCCCCATCGTACCGCAAAGAAAACAGACTATGGAGAAAGCAATAATCAGCTTTTGCCACAACGGGGCTTTTTGCCGTTCATCGCTTTTCATCGACGCGAAAAACGGCATCGTCAGCCCCGATAACAGCGCTAGCATCAGCTGATGCTGTTGCATAAAAGCAATGAAGCTCAGCGCGCCATTCACTATCGGCGACAGTGAAACGGCCAGCTTATTCAAAATCACGATGCCTCCTTCGTCAGCAGTTCGCCCCATGACATCGCCCCATCAGTTCGCCCCACGGTGTTGGGCGAAAAGGCGGGGCGAGCGTATGGGGTAAAGAAGGTGGCCGCGTTGCGGCCATGTGCAGGGAAGCATGCTTTCCTGCACGAAACGGCGTGCACCAGTACATGCGGGCTGGACGCCCTTATGGCCTGTCACATGGGGGTAATGTCGCGGCTGGACGCCGTGCCAAAACCCCCAACGTCAACGGCGGCACACCGTCGCCCGCTACGCGCGACCACCCCCTTTAAGACGGTCGCTTTCGCCTTTTTCTTCCCTTTACTCGTTCCTCGTAGCGGGAATAAAAGGGAAGCTGACCTTTAAAGAGGGGGGTCGCGCCACGCTACCGGCTTTTGGCCGGAGACTTATCTGCGACGGTGTGCGGGGCGATGCCCCCCAAATAAACCGCTGTCGTGGGCGACAGCTTTTCGCTCGCTGGGGCGGCGAAATTTATCCGGCTCCCCCGGCCTGCAAAATCCGCGTGGGCGCGGCTGTTTGCAGGTGAGGCGCGGTGCCTGAATTATTTTCGCTCCTTAACCCGCGAAAATATTTCTGTCCGCTGCCTCATTTTTACGGCCCCTGTTTCTTCGCTCCTTAATCCGCGAAAAACAGAAGCCATAAAAACCTGAAAACCGTCACGCTCTCCGCCCGTCTCGCCAGTATTAACCACGAACGCGGCCATATTTACTGATGACCTGACTGATAGCCGCCGGGTCTGCCGAAACACATTCAAGTAAAAACGATTTTCTGGCATCGGCCGTATGGTCAGGAAGAAAACCGTGTTTATTCTCTTTCACGATATTAAAGAATGCCCGTTCAGCGGAATGACATTCACTGCTGCCGCTGTTTCCCGTTGTTTTACCGTACATGCATAAAACCACTTCGCAGGCTTCAGCGGTCGTTGCGGATGTTGAACATGACGCCATAACGCCGAGAAATAATAAGGAGAGTATGACTTTCTTCATTTCAGTCACCGGTATGATTAATGAAAGGTTGCGTATTTAGGGTAATGTTATTTGCCAGAGTTATTGTCTGAATGCCTCTTTCATGCTTTTTAAATGAACTGGCTTAAAGTAAATATCACTCATCCGGCGCACATCGCCGTGTATGTCAATACTGACGATGACATCAATGCTTTTAAGTACCTTGCGTAACAGCACATCAAAAGGAATATTCCGGCAGTCGGGGTTTTCATAGCAGCGGTCAATGATCCCTTCAATACATTCTTCCGGGCTGCCTGCATGCAGGGAGGTGATTAATCCCTCATGCCCGGAACCAATAATTTTAAGCGCGTCCCATGCCTCCCGCCCACGAATTTCCGCCAGTAATATCCGGTCAGGGTTCATCCGATAATTAGCACGGATCAGCCTGCCGGGGGTGACAATGGCATTATCCCCGCCATCCGCCGGGTAAAAAAGATGCACATAATTGGCGTGGTGATAAAAATGGATTTCGGGATTATCTTCGATTGTGGTCAGCCGAAGATGCAGTGGAATATAATGCAGCAGCGTTTTCATATAGGTGGTTTTACCGGAGCCGGTTTCACCCACAATAAAAATCGTTTTGCCATATTCCACGGCCTTTTCCATAAAACGGGGGATATTCCCGCTGTGATATAACTGAACCAGTGCATCATCCTGGCTTTCCGTTCTCTCCTGACCAGCCACACGCTGATAAAATCCTGCATCAATCCATGACTGATGTGTTTTCTGCTCAAACGAAGGCTTGCGCAGCGTAATGGATACCGTATTACGCTCACAGGCCGGGGGAATAATCGCCTGAATACGTTCGCCGGATCTTAATGTTGCAGAAAGGATGGGTGATGTATCGTCAATATTGTCGTCTTGCCAGGATGCCAGCGCCCTGGCAAAGGCATGACACTGACGCAGCGTGATCGGGGATGCCTGTTTATGCCAATTCCCCCGGATTTTCGTATGCAGTTCGCCCGGTCGGTTAACGGCAATTTCTGTCAGGCCATCCTGCGCAAGAAAATCACCAAAGAGCCGGTTTTTCATAAAGTCCAGTGACAGGTTTTCAGCGTTCATACCATTTCTTTTTCAGCCGTAGTTGATAAACAGAGGAAAAATCAATATCCGTGCCGGTCATGATGCCGATCACATCGCCCTGGTTCAGGTACATCGTGGGCGGGATACTGATGCTGTTTTCCAGCGTCGTTTTCGCCATTTCCGCCGTGGCGGCGCGGGTATTTTCGGTATAGTCGGTATTGCGGTCTTTACCCGGCGCGGCATCTGATGCCGCTGCTGCCACGTCCTGTACGGTACTCAGCATCAGGGCGTTGCCGAAACGCTCCCAGAAATGGCTGTCGATCCAGCCCGTGATCCCCGCCTCGCCAAGCGGGCCGGTGGCCTGCGTATCGGTGAGCGGGATTTGCAGGCTGCCGGGCTCCGGCGTGCGCAACTCCGTCCACAGTACAAACATCCGGCTGCGCCCGTGTTGCAGTGCCCCGGTGCGGTAGATACCACGGGCAACTGTTCCCGCCGGGATCAGCATTACATGGTTACTGGAGCTCCAGACATTCTCACCGATCAGGCAGGAGATATGACCGCCAACATCGGACACGAAGCGCCGCATCATCGAACACGGAATATAGCGATCCACCGGGATATAGAGATCGGGATCAAGGCCCAGCCGCCTGACACCGGTGACGCGTGCGACGCCCGGATTGTCGTTGTTATTGCTGCCTGCCGGTGCTGTTGTATCCGGGCAGCGCAGGCGTCCATCTTCGCCACTGACCAGTACCGACTGACAGGATGTGTACGCCGTGGAGGCTGACGGGCTGCCCGACGTTCCCGCATTGCTGCGCGATCCGCTTCGGGACGTGCGTATATCGTCGCCTGACCCTGTACTGCCGCTGTTCAGCCCGTCTGCCAGCGCTGCCGCCTTGTTCAGGGCGGGTGGCCCGGGCGGCAGGGCTGGAGTGGCAGGGGGGCTCTGACTGGCAGGGGCTACGCTTTCCTGCCTCCCTGGCCCGAAGAGGCCAAACGGATTACTGTCCATGCCCAGATTTTTACGCTCCTGCTGCACCGCTCCGGAGGAGGGCGGCGACGCGGTGTCAGATTCTTTCTCATCACCCCTTTTCAGGGCGCTGAGAAGACGATCGCCACCGGATGCCAGCGCGATGACCAGGACCAGACTCAGCAGGCTGACGATCAGCGTGCGGTGACCGGAAGCTTTACGGAAACGGGTCACTTCCGGCTTACCGGGCGGCGTTTTCTGCTCCGGCTCCTGATATGCCATTGCCGCGCGGGCGCGTTCACGGGCTTCCGCTTCCCGTTCGGCGGTGGTTTTTTCCGGTTCGTCCGGGAAAGATTTGTCGGTCATTTTGCCTCCAGCGTAACGGACGGCGAAACGGTGTCACTGTTGGTCAGCGGGATACGCCCGAATCCGTCGTTTTCGATCCCCACCACTGAGCTCCCGTAGCGCAGAACCAGCTGCGGAGATGCCGGAACCACCATCACGGTGTAGTTGCCCCGTTTAACCGTTCCGGGCGTGACCGCCTGCTCCTGACCGTTAACCACCCGGAAAACGGAAGGCAGGGTTTTCGCGGGAGAAAAACCGATATAAGCAAAACGACCGTCATCCCAGGCAAAGTCCGGGGCAATGGAGGCTGAACCGGCGGCTACACGCCTGGTGTAGCGCCAGTTGCGCGGCGTGGCCGGATGCCGGAATGCCGACGCTATCCGCTGTCGGTCCAGCGCTTCCTGCTGTTGTTGCTGGCGGGTGGCACTGGCGGCGGCTGACTTTTTCCGCAGTTCGTCAGGATAGTGGTAGCGGATAATGAATGCCTGGGCGGGAGAGTCTTTATCCAGTACGTTCAGCTCCAGGCTGTAGTCGCGTTTCGATGTCACCACGAACAGGTTGGTTTTCCAGTCTTTTGCCGTCGGCAGAAAGACCTGGCTGATGTTGTTGCCGCTGGCATCCGTGACTGGCTGGGCGATGGGATTCGGGCTGACACCCACCCGGTTATCGCTTTTCGTCACGGTCCAGCCTCTGGGAAAACCCGCCTGCGCATCGATGACTGTTTCATCGTCATCAAATACCAGCATGGTGACGTAGCCGGGTCGGGTACTGACGACCGTGACGTTCTGGCTGTTGTACGTGACGTTCTGCATCCGGCTGTCATACGCGCTGCCGCGCGGTGTCGCCGAGCTCCATGCCACGCATGACGCCAGTAAACCCGTGAGGAGCAGAATGTGTTTCAGCATCATTCCCCCCTCAGCTCTTTGTCGCGCTGGTAGCTGGTGACGATAAAGCCCAGCGGGTTCACTTCGCGCTGGCTGTCGGTCAGTTGCCGGTGCGGGACGTAGCGGTATGTGAGGCGGATATTCCAGACATCCGTTTTCACGGAATTATCAGCAATACGGCGGATAGTGCGCTTGATACGCAGGGTTGCCAGATTATCCGGCCCGGTGGCAGGCGCATGCACATTGGAAATAATGTCGATATCAACAATATATTCCGCCTTGTTAAAAATCACGTCCGGTGCCTGGTCGCCGTTAAACCCGTCCAGATAGTCCCGGTTCACGCTGTCGCTGTTAAATAACTGCACGTCGTCATAATCACGCTGGAGGGAGAAATAATTATATCCTTCGCGGAGCCTGACATAGTGTGCTGCCAGTGAATGCGCCAGTGCCTTTTCAGACGAAATATCCCGCTCCTTTACGCGCGTCATATATTCATAGCGCCCGGTTTGTTTATCCACTGACCATAATTCAGTGTCGGTGGTTTTCAGCGGCAGCAGAATAATAATGGTCGCAATCGCCATTGCGGCCAGAATCAGTCCGGCAGCGGCCACCCGCCAGGCGGTTCTTCGGGAACGCTCTTCCTTTTCCAGCAGGATGGATTCAAAAGAGCGGGAAACATTAACAATGTTCTGAATATCAGACATGGTGAGTGAGCTCCTGAATGATGGCGGGGGAATTTACCGGCTCGGGTTCGCCGGATACCGGCGGAAGGTCGCCCTGATACTGTACGCAGCCCGTGAGCGCGCACAGCATCAGAAGGAAGATGCTGAATTTCATGGAAGTTCCTTATTACAGGGATGCAGAAATGCCGCACCGGTGGCGCAGGCCACGGCGTGACGGGGAAAGGAAATTAAGGGTCGGGAGGATTAACGGTGACGCTGCCGGTTCAGGCGTTTCATGCTTTCGATGGCGGCGGCGCGTTTCTGCCAGGCGCTCACGGTTTTACCCGCGCCTGCGCCAGTGAGTCTGCCGGTCGCCGCGGCGACGGCCATGCCGCCTTTCGCAGCCAGGCGGGCACCGCCCTTTATCCCCGGCCCGGCCAGGTCAGCGGATTTGTTCGCCAGTCCGGTCAGACCACTCATGGCCGCCCCCTGTAACACCGCCTGTACAGCGGCTCCGCTGAGGGCGCTGGCGAGCTTCGCCGAGAACCAGACCACCACACCCGCTGCAATCCCGGCCAGCAGGCACTGTGCCGCCAGCGTCACCATGTTGCTGACATTGGATGTCCGGGTCGCTGCATCAAGGATTTTATTCAGGTAATTGATGGCGATACGGATGGATAAGGCGGAAAACATGATCGTTAATATTGCCGCGAAAATCGTTTTCAGCCAGTTATCAAACATCGGCTTAAGAAAACCGTACAGCAGGCAGAAAATAAAGAGCGGCGCGGTGGTCGTCATTAACAGGATGATAATTTCAGCGAGCAGGTTGACAAAGGTGGCAGCCAGTAACAGAACGATCGCGCCGCCCCATACCAGCACTTCGGCAAAGCCACCATTCAGTTTGACGTAAGTCGAGGTGTCCATACTGAACAGTGTCTGCCCCAGTGTCTGTGCCTTTTCCCAGACGGTATCAAGCAGCGCCCAGACGTTATCATTGCCGCTGACACCGTCTTTGAGTCCCTGGATAGCCGCTACCGCCATATCCAGCCAGCCATCCCGGTTTAACGCAAAGGTGGTGATCAGCAACATTCGCCCCACATCCCAGACGACATCTTCAACCGGGGCCCGGAGTTTGCCAGCCAGCGTCTGATAACCGCGATACAGTATAAATAAGGTAAAAGAGCTGACGATGATAACGCTGATCATCGTACCGTAAGTGGAAGACTGACCTTCCAGTACGGCATTCAGTCCATCCATGATGTTTTTGTCCATACCCACAAAAATACCACCGGACATGGTGCCTCACCTGATAGATAAAGAAAGGAAATAAAAAACAGGGAGAATTCTCTGTTTTGCTGGAGGAGATATTATTGTGTGACGGATTTTCTCTTTTCGGCTTCTTGCTGAAAGAATGTCTCAAATTTTTCTTTTATTCCGGGTTTGCCAATTTGAGCGAACATAATGGCAGCCCGTTGAGCAAACTCGCAGTTATCGCTTGCCTCGCCATCCTTCAGGCATTGCGTGTAAACCGCATATGTTTCGTCAGGATGCTGCTTATACCAGGTTTCGGATTTGGTTTCCTTGCAGCCGGAAAGTAATATCACGCCTGAGAGTGTGCATAAGGTGAATAAGGATCTGACCACGGATAACCTCCTTATAAATTATTAAGGTCAGCAACAGGTGCCGATAGCTGCTGCTGTTCAAAGGCTTTCTGTCTTTGCTGTTCCAGCAATGTCGTTCGCTGTTCAGCCTGTCTGACAGACATCTCCCACTGATTTGTCAGCGCATTTAACTGTACGCTTTTCGCCGCGATGGCGTTAGCCAGATCCTGAGACTCTTTCGAATCCTGTGCATTCGATATACGGTCAGATAAGTCTGATATATCGCTGAGTGTGCTGTTGATCCTGTTTTCAACGTCAGTGGTATTCTCAATCGCCATTGCCTGATTGAGGATTATCTGTTTACAACTGTCGGCCAGGGCCTGAGACTTTATCCCTTCCTGTTCCTCGCTGCATACGCTGAATGATTTGTATTTACTGTAAAGGTTTTGCAGTTCAGAAGAATATGAACTGTTTTGCGTGGTCAGCAGATCATCCAGTGAAATACTGCTCTTACGGAGATTATCAATATCGGTTTTCAGGCTTCGGGCATCGCTGAGAAAACCCTGAATATCCCGCACGCCGGTTGCAGTAGCTAACTGTTTTTTATACGCATCAAGTTCACTTTTATAATGGGTAACCGTATCCTCCCATTGCTGTAATTTCTGCATCCACTGGTTAATGGATTCGGTATTCTGCACGGCGTCGAAAACCGGTATTCCGGCGCTGAACGTCTGCGTCGGGAAAAATAACGATAATGCCAGAAAGGTATATCTGGTACGCATATCAACGACCTCCGTATTAATATCAGATTGCCCGCTCAAGGAAGGTTTCTTTCCATTCATCAGGTCGCATACCGTCCTGATAGATGGCATCGAATATTTTCAGGTTGTCCTCACTGCCGCTGAGGAGCCGGGTGAGTTTACCCAGCCCGGACAGATCCATTTTTGCCAACGCCACAAACGGGCGGGTTTCCCCGGCCCGCAACGGTGTTTTCAGGATGACCATATAATGCTCGCCCGGATCAAGGTTCCTGACAGTCTCATAAACGCTGTCCGGCACTTTCATTTTCTCCACGTAATCCGCATGACTGGCCTTCGGGTTGGCGAGGAAAATCTGGGTGCCGCACTGTTCAATAATCGCCGGGGCGATGGGATGTCTGACGATTTCATCCGGTGACTGTGTTGCGGGGACGAATATGCCGTTCAGCTTGCGGATAACTTTCAGCATATTGAGCGAGAAACGGGAAAATTCGACATCGGACAGCCAGCGCCAGAACTCATCCATAAACATCACCAGGCGGCGACCGTCCAGCAGGCTGGTCACGCGATACAGCAGGTAAAAGGTCACGGGGCCGCGAATATCGTCATCATCCAGAAATTCGGTGCCGTCGATACCAACGTTATCGACATCGCTGATGGTGAAAGTATCAGCCTCGTTATCAAACACCCAGCCGAACTCGCCCCCCTGTGCCCACTGTTTCAGGCGGATACGCAGCCCGTTGGTGCGGGCGTCTGTGGTCGGCGGCTCCGGCAGCACTTCCAGCAGCCGGGTGATTCCGAACCGGCGGTACTCCGGCGGATAGTCCAGCATGATGGTGTCAACGGCGGCACTGATCCGCTCCTCATCGCGCGGATCGAGCGGCTTACCGTTGCGGCGGCACAGCATGCGCACCAGCCGTTTGATGAAACTGATGTTCCGGCGGGTTGGCTCCAGCGCAAACGGGTTGAAGCCGGTGGGCTCGCCGGTACGGATGCGGAAATAACGCCCGCCCGCCTGGCGGATCGCCATCTCCGCCGCCCGGTCCTTATCGAAATACACCGTGGTCAGCCGTTTGAGGGTGGCAGAAGGCGCAAACGACGCCGGGTTACGGTACTTCTGCATCAGTTGTTGCAGGATGGTCATCAGCAGGGTTTTGCCGGAGCCGGTTTTCCCGATAATCGCCGTATTTCCCGGCGTTTTCTCACCGGTGTCATCCCGTCCGGCCTGGCTGTCGTGAAGGTTCAGGTAATACCCGCCACCGCCGGGCGATGTGAGGATGGCGATGGCTTCCCCCCACGGATTGCCGCTGCGTTTGTGGGGATGGAAGTTATGCAGGCAGGCCATATCGGCAAAATTCTGGCTGCTGACGGCCACCAGTCGGGGACGCAGCGTATAGACGCCCGGCAGTTGCGCCAGATATGCGGCGGGCAGTGACAGGGTGGAGAGCGTCGTCATAATACCCAGATCGGCGAAGGGCTGGGCCAGAACGTTAGTGTCCTTCACCACCTGCCCGGCACTGTCTGAGGAGATCAGCAGGGAAAAGTGGAATTTACCGCACGACACATGCCCGGACTGGAGCAGGTCGCGCAGGACAATCAGCTCTTCGCGCTGGGAAATCGCGTCGTCGTCCGCTGAGTTCAGCCGTTTTTCCGCCAGCCGGATATGATCCTGCGCTTCATCCCGCGCCATGCAGGTAAAGGACTGCGTCAGAACATACTCGCTTTCGGCGTACAGCAGTGCGTCCAGCATACCGGTATGGGTTTCCGGGGAATAATCCTTAATCTCGAGGCTGCGGAAGAAGCGGGAACCGCTGACCGTCTGGCATTCACCGGTGTCGGTGGTGAAAAAGACGTCTGGCGTACTGAGCGTTTCATAAAATGGTGAGCGCGTTACGGCCACTTTCTGCCACTGGCCGGTAAGCAGACGATGAAAGAACGCCAGTTGTGAGGAATACACCCGCTCGTTTTCTTCATATATCCCCAGCGGCATTGCCATATAGCGGGATAACGCAGACTCCAGCGCGTCGCGGTATTCCAGCATGATTTTGAGCGCGTCCTCCAGTGCTGGCTGGCGTTTACCGGGCGGCTGCGCTTTCATGGTTTTTTTCTCAATCGCAGAGAACGGCGCGTAGCAGACGGTAAAAAACAGCCGGTGCCGCCAGAACGGTTTTTCTTTTACCGGCTGGTAATACCGCCGTGTTACCTCATCGGAAAAGGGAATACCCGAACGGGCTTCAAAAGTATCATGGTATTTTTCACGGAGCCGGTGAATATAGAATGTTACCGGCAGCCCCTCATACGAACGAATAACGTTATTCAGGTGCGTGGCCATCAGGGTCAGGTGATGTTCGTCTTCACATTCAAAGACTGTGCCGCCCAGCTCCCAGGTGGCAACAAAATCACGGTGACGATTTCTGATGACGTAGGGGTGAATATGGGAGGAATACGGAATATATTTATCCAGCGTAATACGCTCGTTTAATTTCATTTTCTGAATAAACTCCGAGACATCAACATTATCGTACTGGTTTGCCAGAAGGGCATTCGCGCCAAAATGGGTATTGGTGAAAAGCCGTCCACGGGTTTTAAACGCCAGCCAGAGCAGGCTGAAATAATGAATATCCTTTCGGGCTTTATTTTTCATTTCCGCCCAGGCAGGAATGAGCAGAACCGCCAGGTAATAGCTGACATAGACCGCCAGCAGGACGATGGCCCCGCTGACAAGAACGAACGGCACAAGAGGAATACCCATAATGGCGGCAGGCCGCGTAAGCGCTTTATTCAGCGTAGCCATCGTTGCCTCCCTTATGACGCCCAGTAGGCACCGAAGCCGGATGCACCGACAATCAGGATCGCGCCGATGATGACGTTACGCATGTCGTGCAGGCTCTTGCCGTCGAACAGCACCTTGTAGCCCACCCACATGGTCGCCAGCGTGATGGTGACGGCGGCCAGTCCCAGCAGGCCGGTCGAGGTATTGCTCAGTGTTTCATTGGCCTTGTTAAAACCACTGTCCGCCGCCAGCACCGGGGAAGACAGCAGCACGGAAACAACAGCGGAGTAACGGCGTTTACGCATGATCATTTCTCCTCATCAGGGATAACAGGGATAGCGCCGCGAATGACGGAACCGGGATAATGCAGGGAAGTCAGGATCGGCGCAGTGGCACCGGCAGGCTCGCCGCGCAGCACAACGGCGGGATAACGGACAGACGGCTGTGCGTTCCGGTCAGGGGCACGCTGCCGGTCTTTCCGCGTGGACGGGACGACATAGCCAATGCGCTGCACGTAGCTGGTCTGGTTAAAGGCGGATTCCGGCCGCTGGCCGGTTTCAAAGTTGCCGGAGTAGTAACAACTGAGCGCCCGTTTCAGTGTTCCGCCGCGCCGGTAACAGTCGGCGAGAATGCGCTCAAATACCGACAGATTGATGCAAGGGTTAAGCAGGTCGCTGGCCGTGACGCCGTAATGGCGGAAATTGATGCTGGTGATTTGCATCAGGCCGACCGAATAGCGTCGGCCCTGTGCAGCCAGCTGTCTGGTAAGGAGGATCGCCTCCGGCAGGCTCGAGGGGAAATGTGAAATCACGCCCCGGCTGTCTGGCAGGATTTCAGCAATGGCGTAGGGGTGGAAGCCGGATTCGACCCGTGCGACATCAAGTGACGTGGACGGGTGAATACTGGCGGCGCACTGCACCGCCAGTGCCAGAAAGGCAGTGGTGGAAAGCATGCTGGCCTCGCAACAGAGAGACCGGCGGCTTACAGAAAAGTACGCCGCCGGGTGAGAAGAAGAGAAAATGGATTAAGTGGCAGCGGCATCCTGTGAAATGTCGCTTTCTTCTCTCGGTTCGAGCAGTACCAGCCTGCCGGAAACCGCAATACCGGGTATCAGCACGATATTCAGACCGGGCTTGCCGTTATGCGCGAAGGCCACGCCAACTTTTGTCCAGTACGTGTTTGTTTCGCCCTGCACATCGGGCTGGCTTTCCTGGGTAACAAAGACGTGATAAGCGGGTTTTCTCATGGAATTTCCTTTGATCAAAAACAGTAAATGAAATAAACCAGTCACATCCCGGTTCTGCATTCCGGTTTTAACGGGTCAGCGAGAACATTCAGCGGCACCCTGAATTGTGGTTACGTGACAGCCCGATCCATTTTGTTAAAGAGCAATACCCTGTCAGGACGAATTAATGTCCATAGGGGCGACTAATGCTGTAATGGCGTTCTCAGATTCGAATATCTGGTGAGGGATATAAATGAGAAACTCAAAACAAAAAGAAGAGAGAAAAATAGTGGAGTATTTAAGATGCAGTGAGAATAATGAGGATTTAAAAAACACGAGAGAGTGGTATTAACATTCACCGTGAATAATAAAGACATGCAGAGATATAACATCTCTACACGTCCTTTTTATCCTGTCAGCGGCTACTACGTTCAAGTTTTTCCTGACATTCCGTACAGGTGGTTACACCCGGCAGTGCTTGCCGTCGCTTTTCTGGAATGGGTTTACCACATACACGACAGTGAAATAATGATGGTGTCGACCCCGGCTTAAAACGACTCTGTTCAATCATCTCCTCCAGGCGCTGCTCATTAAATTCCTGATCGCGATCGATCTCATCCGGCATGTGGTGCCCTCCTGTTAGCGGCAACTTCCTTTTCACAAAGCGTGATACGTCTCCATACCATGGTGAGTGATAGTCCCAGGGAACTTGGTAGCAGGAGTTCAGTAACCTGCATCATGGCCATCAGCGCGTCGGGGGATTCAAGGCTTTCCACCCGGCACTTCTGCCATTGCCGCCAGATCTCGGCATCTGTCTCTTCATCCGGCTCAGGTGTACGTCCATATGGCACGCTGACACCAAGCAGCCGTCGGCGAAGGCAGACATCATTAGACGTCAAGCCAAAGTAGTGGTTGAGCAACGCGATAGAACCGCCCAGCCGGATAGCCCGGTTAATCTGCTGCTGTTGTCGGTATTCCTGTCGGGCCTGCGCCAGTAAATGATGCAGGACATCATGGCGGACACTGACCGAAACAAAGGGAGCCGTCGCCCGGCTGACAGCAAACAGTTCATCGAGTGATAACTGATTAAGAGCATTCATTTCGTCGAAAGTGAATCCGAGGGACTCGCAGTGACGAATATCCCCAACTTTCAGAGCGTGCAACGCATCAGTTAAGATGGTGTAATTAATTAATGGAATCATTCTGTTATCTCCTCAATCTATATGGAAAAGTTGAGCAAATAAACGGACATTTTTAACTGTTTGAACGTCCGGCCAATTTAAGGCTGATCCATTCATCAATTTCCGATTCGAGCCAGGCCACACTGGCCGGGCCAATTTTTATTGAACGTGGAAAGGTTCCATTTTTCATATACAGGTAAATTTGAGAGCGTTTCAAACCGGTTTTTTCTTCGACCTGTTTTAAACGTAATAACTGATGTGATGTCATTGTATTCTCCTATTGTGGAATGACTGGTGCATGTCCAGAGAAAATAAAAGAACACAGCAGTAAGCTTAGGAAAAGCCGATAGCACCTTATTACTGATGGGAAGATCCTTAGTACGGTTTTGTAGTGAATAAATAATAAGTTATTAGTTGTATAAGGATGTGGAGAAGGATAGTTGTGCTGCTGTGTAGTTTTCAGCGTTTCGCTGGTGCAATGGTGTCATGACTTAGCGTGATAATGAGGACAATAAAAAGATGCGGTTAAATACATTCATTGTGAATTTCAGTCAGGGGGGGCGTTACCACTCTGGCGGTAATGCGCTATGAAGCATCGCCATAGAAGTGTTCTGTGTGGTCGAAACATATATGCTCAACTACTTCCTTAACACAATGCTGAATTGATTGTGCTTCCCGATCATGTATAGACCGATCCAACAGATATAATAAAGTCCTTTGATTCTTGTTATCGTTAAGGCGGCTGAGGCAATATAGTCTTGGCTGGAGGTTCCATGCCGTAAAGATTCTGTAGTGTGATCCCCCGCACAGGGAGACGGATATGGCAGCTCTATGACTCACCTATGGTTTTTTGGATAACCTGATGTCGCTAAATATCGGTTAAGTGTGCGCTTGTTTTCCGTTCGGCAAAATAGTGCGCGGGTGTACTTCCCATTGTTTTTTTGAACATGGTGATAAACGCATTAACCGATTCATACCCCAGATTAGCTGCAACATTCTGAACCGAAACGCCGCTAGCCAGTTCCCGGAGAGCAATTATCAGTTGCAGTTGCTGACGCCAGCGTCCGAACGTCAACCCGGTTTCGCGCAGCATTAAACGCGCGAGAGAACGCTCGCTAAGCGCCAGTCTTTTTGCCCATGTTTTGAATGTGCTTCGGTCATCAGGTTGACTGACCAGAGCATCGGCCATGGCGCGGATTTTAGGATGCGACGACACAGGGAGGCTCAGTTTCTGCTGAGGCATGGTGGCTAATTCATCAAGTGTTACTCTGGTCAGTCTGGCGAGATGGCTTTCTGGTGGGTATCCGACGCCCTCGCGGGTTAAACGGGCAACAAGTTCTTTAATCAGACTGGAAATTGCCAGAGTACAGCATCGCTCCGGCAACGCGGCGGCTCCGGGTTCGATAAACAGATAGTTGAGATGCGCATTCCAGGTAGCTTTGGCGCTGTGCGGCACTCCCCCAGGGATCCAGACGGCACAATCAGGCGGCACGATCCAGATATCATTTTCGGCGCGACAAATGACCGCCCCATAGAGGGCAATAATCAATTGCCCTTTGCGGTGCGTATGCACAGGCACTTCGGCCGCGTAATCGACAAAATCCAGATGACGCGCGACTGCGGGACAGGGGGTGGCATCCGGATCAAACAGCGTATTGGCGAGTGGGGGTAACATAGATTGGCAACATTTAGGTATTTTTTGACAGAATAGAGTATTTAAGTGGATATGCAAGCCGGTAATAATTTCCGGCATGAAAAAAATTAACGCGAGTTACTTTCATTTTTTACACACGATATGCCAACGTCTTCGCGGTATGGCTTCTCCTTCACTACTGAATGATGCGAACGCTCTGCTCTATTCCGCGAAGAGTTTTGCCGCAGCGATGCTCGCATACTACATTGCACTGTCAATTGGCCTGGAGCGGCCTTCCTGGGCAATTATCACCGTGTATATTGTTTCCCAAACCTCCGTCGGAGCATCGCTGAGCAGAAGTCTGTATCGTCTGGTGGGAACGGTAGTCGGCGCGGGCATAACGGTATTAATTGTACCCACGTTCGCGAATTCCTCCGTATTTTGCAGCGTGATATTGACAGGCTGGATTACCTTCTGCCTCTATTTATCCTTGCTGGAACGCACGCCCCGGGCCTATGGTTTTGTCCTGGCTGGTTACACTGCGAGTCTGATTGGCTTCCCTGCGGTATCCGATCCTGGCGCGATTTTTGACATCGCTATCACTCGGATACAGGAAATCATGATCGGTATCTTCTGCGCGGCACTTATTCATCGCTATGTATTGCCCGCGCGCATCTCAGGCCAGTTCAACAGTAAATTGTCGCAGACGCTACTCGCGGCGCGACAGCGTATCGCAGAGACTTTAGCAGGCAAACCCGACGCTGCTTCCGGGCCGCTGCATATGGCACTGGCATTACAGTTCCTGCAGGGTATCAGCCATCATGTCCCTTATGATTTTGCGTTCTCTGTACCGGTCCGGCAAGCGAGAAAAAGGCTTCATGACAGGCTTGCGCGATTAGTCATTGTTAACTGTGAGTTACGCGACCGTTTAGCGCTGATAGCGACGATACCTGTCGATGTGCAAATTCTGCTGGGTGATGTTGAGGTCTGGTTGGCCTGCAAAGATGAAGGAAAATTCAAAAGCGAGGGTGAAGCGCTCAAAAAAAGCAGTGAAAAATTACTGCAGCGCTATTCAGTGTATGAGCTGACGCTTGAAGAAGCGCTGCGTGTAAGTTTTATGCGCTACCTGTTAGAGGCCATTGTCCTTGTGCAGCAGTGCTATCGTCTTTCGGACGCCATTCATCACGCGAAGCAGACGCCTGCGCAATCGGAAAAGAATACCGTGAGAGGGTATGTATTCCACCGCGATTCTCTCACTGCTGCCCGCACCGCTCTGGGCGCTTTCACCATCATTCTGAGCGGCTGCATGGTGTGGATTTTCTCGGCATGGCCTGATGGCGGTACGGCGGTTTCTATCCTTGGCGTTTGTTGCACACTGTTTGGCGGCTTCGATACGCCTGCCCCGCATATTGTGAAATACATTATCGGCTCCTTCTGGGGCGTTGTGATAAGCCTGATCTACAGTTTCGTTCTACTACCACAAGTCAGTGATTTTATCGTGCTGGTAACGGTTTTAGCTCCGATCTATCTGCTGGCTGGATCGCTCCAGGCCAGACCGCCTACCACGTTTATGGCGATGGGGATCACACTGACGCTGCCTATTTTGTGCGAGCTGGGTGCCCACTACAGCGGGGATTTTGCCGTGGCGGTGAATACCGCAATCGCACTATTTTCTGCAACTGGCTTTGCGGTATTCAGCATGGGCTTTCTGCAAACTGTACAGGCAGATGCGGCAATAAATCGCCTGCTTCAATTATGTCAGCGCGATATTAACCGCAGCGTGAAAGGTGTGCTGAATACTGATGAAACTCTCTGGATCAACCTGATGATCGATCGGGCTGCGTTGATACTGCCGCGTTTGCAGCGCAGCGGACAGTCACCGGAACGGGCACATCATTTGTTGTACGCCCTGCGCATAGGGCTGTGTGTAATGCGATTACGCCGATGTGATGCGCATGCGAACAAAGAAATAAAAGAAGTACTCACCCTTCTTACACACTCGACAGATATTGACACCTTACTTCAACGGATCGCCATTCTGACTGAGCGCAGCTTGAGCGTAACAGATGAACTATCGCGACATTATGTCGATCAACTGGTTGATCTTTACTGCGCATTAAGCGTTCAGAAAATGGAGCCTGCTAATGATCAATGATTTCAATATTGAGGGCGTTTTTGTACCCGGTCTGTTGGTAATTGCCCTCATTGCACTGACATGTACGCTATTTATCGTACATATCTTGTCATTCAGCAAGGGTTACCGCCGCTTGCCCTTTAGACCGATGATCGATTTTTCCGTCTTCATTATTACTTTTTACCTGCTGCTGCAGGGGCTGACCGAACTGGGGTTTTTTAAATGAAATCGTTACTTTCTCTACTGGGCCGCTACGTGCTGACGCTCAGCGCTGTGGCGGTGGCTACGCTTTTGGCTTTTATTCTCTGGAAACATTATGCGCAAACCCCCTGGACCCGCGATGGTCGAGTTCGTGCGGATGTGGTACAGATTGCGCCGGATGTCTCCGGACCGGTGCTGAATGTGGCCGTCCGCGATAATCAGTGGGTTAATCGGGGCGATGTGCTCTATTCCATTGACCCGCACTGGTTGAGGTTGGCCGTGGTCAGCGCACAGGCTGATGTTGAGGCGAAACGTCATGAAATGCTGATGCGCCAGGATGCGGCGAGACGACGCTCTCAGATTAAAGGGGTAATTTCCAGCGAGGATTTACAACAAACAGCCAGCGCAGCCAGCGTCGCTGCGGCTAATTACCACGGTGCACTGGCTGCGCTGGACCTTGCAGAGCTTAACTTATCGCATGCTATTGTTCGGTCTCCGGTTACGGGCTATGTCACACATTTGCGGCTTCGCCCTGGTGACTATGCCACAGCGGGAGAAACTAAAGTTTCCATCATTGATGCCCATAGTTTTTGGGTGGTTGGCTATTTTGAAGAGACTAAGTTGCAACATATCCGCACGGGAAATACTGCACACATTACGCTGATGGGATTTAAGCCGGTGATCACGGGTCATGTTGAGAGCATCGGACGCGGAATAGATGATAACAATGACGAGACCGGGGGGCTTGGCCTGCCTAATGTCGAGCCAACCTTTAGCTGGGTGCGGCTCGCGCAGCGTATCCCGGTTCGGATTCATATTGACAGATTGCCGGAGGGAATTGAATTGGTGGCTGGACTGTCTGCGAGTATATCCATCACACCATAATAAAAAGTATGGTCTCTATTGAGGATTTATGCAGAACTTAGGGATTGTCAGCTCTTGATCTATATGCCTGATGAGAATGTGTTTCTGTTAGAGTAATTCTGAGGTTTCGGTTATGAAAAACAGGAAAGATATTGTAAATGACTTAATTGTTTGGATAAACAAAAATATAGAGATGCCACTAAAAATTGATGATGTGGCTATCAAGTCCGGATATTCAAAATGGCATTTGCAGAGATTGTTTTTTTCTGAAACAGGGCAGAGTCTAGGAGGTTTTATCAGAGAGAAAGAATTATATCTTATTTTAGAAGCTGTTATCACAACAAATGAATCTTTGATAAACATCGCGATGCGATTTGGCTTTGACTCTCAGCAATCATTAACCAGGGCATTTCGAAAAATATATAATGTCCCACCACACCGGTATAGAAAAAATGCCGTAAATATTAAAAGCAAGTCTTCTTTGGAGTAAGGTAATTACTCGTATCATAAGGTGAGCTTTTAAATCTTTAGTAACTATCTGGATTATGGACGGGGTTCATCTGGTAATCATGGTCTTAGTACCTCAGTTATAGATTTATTGAACGAAATGAAATCACTCATTTATTTCATTGAAAAGAATCTAAGTCTTCCTGTGCAATGTATGCTTTCGTGTTTTTGCATGTGTAATGTATTGGTAAGTAAATTCGTATTCATTAATTGGAATATAATTACGAGCCCATGTATGTATTTAATGATTGGATAAATTAAGGTTAATCTATTTCGTGCATTTTGGATTCGATCGAACCTATGCAATTCGACTAAACCCTCCTTTAATAAGGAGTGGCTTTAATGTATATGCGTGGTTGCGAGCATTTAAGTACTGTTTTGCTTTTACTTTTCTAATGCTTGATAATTGATGATATGTATTGATACCAGTAGTACAGAAATACAATGTCCCTTGAGGTGACAAGGAAAAAAGAGTCAAAAAAACTAATTATGTCCGTATTACTGATTTTAGAGTCCTTAATACGGACATTTGGGTTTGGTAAAATTCACTTGCGTCAATCCGACATTGATGTGGGGGAACCGCGTACGAGTGCAGTTTTTAACGTATCACCACTGAGCCTGTCGGTAATGCCTTCGTCAGATGCCCATTGTTCGAAAATAGATAGTAGTTTGTACGGTTTACTAATTAATGGACGGATGACTTCATTGTTTTTACAGGCCAGCCAGAAAAAACGAGATAGTGGTGTTGATATTCGCGTTGCAGATAATGAGGGCACTCTGCTATTGGTTATGATGTCAATGACTTTATCAAGTTCAGCATGTCGAATAACAAACCAGGCATCCCGAGGTAAAATATGAGCCGGGAAATACTCTTTCCCCAGGTAATTATTTATCCTCTTTGAGAATATCTCTTTATGTACATATGGTGAAATGTTTTTAGGGAGTTGCATAATTTTTTGTGTTATTCTTTCTTCCCATGTCATTTTATCGAATAGTTGAAATGGTTCTCCTTGTAAGCTAACTGTTATGCCATGATTAAAATCAATAGCTCCTGTTACAGGTAATGGTATTTTAAGAGATCGGGAAAGTAATTTTTGCACTAGAACATATTCATATCCAATCAATAGAGTGTCAATCACTCTCTCTGTGGGAATGATATATTTGCCAGTAGTGCTAACAATAAAATTATGTCCTTCAATAAACGCTTTTTTGTCAAGAAGGCATAAACGATTTATTGATGACATATCACATGGTCTGAGCCTTACTTTGTAGCTCGATCTCTGTATTTTTCGTAATGTAATTGGCGACTGAAAGTAAATAGAGAGATGAATGCTGCCATGTAATGCATGCCTGTAAATGTCACTTTTTTTTAATTTTCAGTCCTTTTTTATTTATCACTTCGACTGCTTCACGGATAGTCAGCCAGTCAGGCGAACTATAGTTTGTATTTGATAGTGTTTGTTTTTTTGACATAGTGGTTTTCCTCTATTTCTGTTTTTTAAAAAAAATACCATGAATTTTCCAGTGAAATTAATTTCATGGTGCGGGATCTATTACGTTATAATATTTGGATTATATTGATACGGGGGCTTCTTAGCGTTTCAGTCCCCCATATCCGGCCTCATATTTCGCAGTGATTGAAAAGAAGAACAAATATCAGGTTAAACTAATTCAATTCTCAAACATTATTTAAGTTGAATGGAAGACATTACATAAATCTGTCTGCTCCGCCTGATGCTTCAATTGTCTGTCCAGTAACAAACTGATTCCTCCCAGAAAGTAGGAACGTAGCAATTGCAGCAATATCTTCAGGAAGTCCAAAGCGGCCCACAGGCGTTTTCTCTTTACCCAGTAATGCCATTACCTCTTCGTCTGTTCTGTCAGCCAGTTCAGGACGACGATTGCGAACATTCGGTAGCATGTTCTGCGCCCAGTTATCCGTCGCGACAGCACCCACTCCGATCGCATTGACCAGAATGCCATCCGGAGCCACGCTAAGTGCTAAACTACGGGTCAGGTTGTTGATAGCGGCGCTCAGTGCGTGTGAGACGGTAAGTTGCGGATTAGGGTAGATACCGCCAATGGATGAGATATTGACAATACGCCCCCAGTTTTGTCTCTGCATCCCGGGGATGATTACCTTACAAAAACGTCGCATGGCGGAGAATTTGGTCTCAGTCATTATCTGCCAGTCTTCTTCCGAAGTGGTTAACAGCGTGCCCGCATGGGCTCTTCCGGCATTGTTCACCAGTAAATCAATACGCTGAAAAACTTTTTCCGCTTGTTCAACCACTAAAGAAGGTAGTTTGGGATCAGTCACATCCCCGGCAATAGGCAGCACCGAAACACCGTATTTCTCTGAAATTTTTTTCGCAGCAAGAATCAGCTCAGGTTCTCGTCTGGCCACCATGACTAAATGCACACCATTCACGGCCAATTCTTCACAAATGCTGAAACCAAGTCCGGTATGGGCTCCAGTTACCAGAGCCACTTTTCCAGTCAGTTTTAAATCCATTTGTTGCTCCTCAAGTTAAGCACAGTCAATAACATGAGCAGTATTAGTAACAAATCTCTTTTTCAGGAGCTTGTGCATCAGAATTCAGATGTCTGAAAAAAGCGGTCAAAGAGTTGGGTGTCGCCTTTGCTTATACTCCAGACAATATTGAGTTTAGTGCCAGGAGTGGTCAATGCGTTCGGACAATCACGAGCTTTCTTCTACCAGGATTCTTATGCTGGGGATTATTTGTTGTATTGTTGTGGCTAATATTTATTTTAATCAATCTGTCCTGAATTTAATTGCCGGATCCTTTCCCAATGAATGGGGAGCTGTTTCTTTGATCCCCATGGTCACCCAGGTAGGCTATGCGGTGGGCTTATTCTTTCTGATCCCCCTTGGCGATTATATTGAACGTCAGTGGCTTATCCTGCGTCAAGCGCAGGTGCTTTTCCTGGCAATGATCGGCATGATGTTATCCCCAACGGCGACAGTGTTGGTGTTCTTCTCCTTCCTTACCGGGATGGCTGCAACAGTAGCTCAACAGATAGTGCCGCTTGCCGCCTCGCTCTCAAGAACTTCTGCACGAGGTAAAACCGTTGGTACGGTGATGAGCGGTGTCCTGGCAGGTATCCTTGCTGGCCGGGCTATCGGAGGCCTTATTGGTCAGTATTTCGGCTGGCGTGGCGTCTTTTTATCCGGCGCGATCATGACATTGCTGGCTATATTTTTCATCTTACGCATTTTGCCTACTCAGTCGTTGTCAACGCCAAAGTTTAACTATCTGGCGGTATTACGTTCATTAGGACTGCTGTGGAAAAACGAGCCGCAGGTGCGTGGTGCAACTCTTACACAAGCAATGCTGTTTGCCTCCTTCAGCGTGCTGTAGACCGTGCTCCCTTTCTGGTTAGCTCATCGCTACGATTACGGTGCAGGGATAACCGGCGCCCTAGCTGCTTTGGGGTTAATCGGTATTCTGTGTGCGCCTCTGGCGGGAAGTTTCAGCGATCGTCAGGGACCATTCCGAATGGTTGTTTTTGGTGTGATACTCATGCTGCTAGCCTGGACTGTTTTTTGGAGATGGAACAGTATTGTGGGTATGGTGGTGGGCATTCTACTACTGGATGCGGGTGAGCAATGTGTACTGATAGCTAATCAGCACACGATTTATTCTTTGCGTCCGGATGCCAGAAACCGTCTTAATACATTATTTATGTGCGTTATGTTTATTGGCGGAGCATGTGGCTCACTGACTGCCACCTGGTTATGGGAGACAACTCATAGCTGGGCGCTGATTTCTTCAGCAGGGGGCGGACTCGTGATCATGGGGATGTTGATAGCCGTAAAACGTAAATATTCAGGCCCCTATTCGGGCACATAGCGCAATAGCACTTCTTACATCCGTCGCATTGTCTGAGTCATCAACATCATGTAAAGCGTCCTGTATCAATTGTTTAGCAGCCCATTTTTCCCCGGCTTCAGCCTGCAATGTCGCCAATGAATAAGCAATACGGAGGGCCCAGCCATGAGCCTGTTGCTGACGCGCTTTGTCCAGGGCCTTCTCCAACAGCAGGCGTTGCTTCTGAGGAGGTAATTGAGTGGCAGAAAGACGCATCAGCTCAGGCGTGCACCAGTTTTCATGATCCTGGCGGGTGGCTCTCAGCGATAACCCGGTATCAATTTCTGACAACAAGGGGGAATATTGCCAATCTAATCCCATCGCCCGCAACGAGCTAAACAGTGTGGTTTGACTAACATCGGTATGACTGAACTGTTTGGCCCAAACAAGAAACAGCTCGCCGTATGTCTTCCAGAAATATAAATCATGCCTTTTTGCCAGATGAATAAGCCAGTTTGCGGCCTTTATAACCCAACGCGGATTACGATCCAGTGCTGCTGTCATACAAGCGCCTTCAGCCAGTGCACAGCAAAGAGAACAGACATGCTGCAAACGAGCGGCTTTTTTAACACCGCGCCATGCCATCTGTTTCGCGGCCTTATACTCACCCTGTAACCAGAGTAAACGAGACAGAAAGGCCTGACCGGCGCTCTCTTGATCAAGACCAAAACGGAAAGAGTGACTTAATTCGCCATGTTCATACCAGTCAAGAGATTGCTGGAGATAATCACGCCCGACATAATGACGCCCCAAAAAATGCAGGGATACACCGAGAATACGCAGCCCGGTTGCCATCGCCTCCTCGTCACTAATGGACCGTGCCAGCTCGCACATAGATTGCGCATGCTCAAGCGCTTTATCCAACTCGCCAGTACGCAGATAATACAACCATAATCCGTAATGAGCCTGTAAACGTATTTCTTTGTCGTCGAGCTTTTCTGCAAGTGCAAGCGCGGTTTTCCAGGCTGAATGTGTTTCAGGCGTAGGGCCTTTTGCCCAGGTTGACGCCTTACCTGCTACAGCGCTGAGATTCATTCTCTGGCGTAGCGTTAATACTACCCGAGAAGTATTTTCATAAAGCAAAGGATAGATATGGCGCTGACATTCATCGTAGAGTGAATATTCAATCCAAAAAGGGGTCATCGCTTGTAAGATCTCAAGCCCCTTAGAGGGAGCGGCCCCTTCAGCCAACGTTTGCTGTAATATGCTCCGCAAATCATTAAGCATATGGCTATAACGTTCACGCCACTGTCCCGTTGGCAGCATAAACCAATCACCTTGGGCCTCTTCTACCAGAACTTTATAATAACCGGTAAAACGGGCTTCAAGAACAGTATATTCACCCTGTTGCCTGAGTTTATCGCATGCGAACTGGCGCATGGTTTCCAGCAGGCGGAAACGGGTCTCTGGTACCTGAGTACTGACCTGAATCAGGGATAAAGACAGCAATCTTTGCAGATCGTCAACAACCTGCCAGCGATGCTTGTCTTTAATCAGCAGAAGGTCACTTACTGATTTCACACTGAACATATCGGTATAGATCCCCAGAGAGCAAAATAATCTTTGTTCACGAGTGTTGAGTAACTGATAAGTCCACTCCAGCGTGGTCAGTATTTTCTGATGTCTGGGCACCAGAGAGCTGTGCGTATTGCTCAATAGCTGGAAACGGTCTTCCAGTCGGCTATAGATCTCTTTGACACTCATGACTGGCAGACGGGAGGCCGCAAGTTCAATCGCCAACGGCAGACCGTCAAGATGACGGCATAACTCGCCAATCAACGACAGTTCGCTGGCTGATGGATGGAAATTATGTCGGTTGGCCTGCCCACGTTCGATAAAGAGGCGGACACTGTCAAAAGTCAGTAACTCGTGGGTATCAGCCTCTTCGCTCTCAGGAACTTGTAATGGCGGTAGTAGATATTGTTGCTCGCCGGCAACCTGTAACGCTACCTGGCTGGTCAACAACAGTTTTATATGGGGAGCCAGGCGCAGGAGCAACGTAATCACTGGTTCCAGTTCACTAATTACATGTTCACAGTTATCAATCAGCAGTAAACATCGACGCCGTGCAAGCTGTTGCCGTAAATCGGCATCATTATGAATGGCAGCTAATGGAAGATGGAGCGCTTGTGAAATAACAGATAGCAAGCTGGATGCTTCGGTGATATGCGCCAGTTCAGCCACACATATTCCATCAGGAAAATGCGAGTGTGTAAGGCTGACGACTTCCCATGCCAAACGAGTCTTACCCACGCCCCCTGAGCCTGTAACCGTCACCAGACGGTATTGATCCAATAAGGTGCATAATTCCTGCACAGCTTTATCACGCCCCAGAATCGATGCGAGAAAAGGGGTAACAGCGGGCTCAGGTATTTCTGATTTAGAGAGCGGTTTAGTTGGCAATTTGTTGATATTAAAGCGATAACCACAACCAAATTCAGTAATCAGTAGATGGCGGTCATGTCCCAGTATGCGGCGTATAGCAGAAATTTGTGCCTGAAGATTATTTTCTTCGACGATTTCATTTCCCCACACTTGAGTAAGTAAAGATTCTTTACTTACCGCTTTACCTCCAGCACTCACCAGAACAACCAGAACATCAAAAGCTCTGGCAGAAATTCTTACTGGCTTACCCCGATGTAACAGAATCCTTAGCTGTGGCCAGATTTGCCAGTCAGCAAAGTGAATCTCATCAATTGATATCATGGTGTTGAGATCTTCTGTTTTGAGCATCACGAACTCTCGGTATGGAGTAAGCCATTTCTAACGAAAGTGGTCATCAGAATCAGGCTACATGTTGAATGTGCTGCATCGGCGTATAACTATTCAATACCACTTTTACCGTTAATGATTATAAAGCCAATAGTGCTATGTGGCATAGCTTTGCGATCAAGCTGGTGATGAAAACTGAATTTCGACGAACGATCCACGCTGACAATAAGACGACGATTGGCATCCAACGAAGCGATCAAAGGCTAATTATTGCGATGCCGGTCAGCACCACCACTGCACCGGCAATCCGGCGTGCCAGATGATTTTCACGAAAAAGCCAGTACGAAAGAAGGGAGCCGACAATAATGGATGTTTCCCTGAGAGGAGCGACGAGTGCCAGTGGCATGCTCTGCATGGCTGTCAGTACAAGGATATAGGCAAGGGGAGAGCATACAGCAATGATAAGGATTGGGATGATATCCACACGTACAGCAGTTGGAATGCGATTTCGTCGCCGCATCGCACCAGGGGTAAGAATCAGACTCTGTAGCAGGAGTGTGCTGGCGTAGTAGCGCACTGGATCCAGGTGCAGAGAGATTACCGAATAACCGTCCCAGAGTGTATAGCCAGCGATGGCGGTGCCTGTCGCTGCCCCCCAAAGCATTCCCTGTAGTGGTCGGCTTCCGCTCCTGAACGGATTGCCGGTGACAACGAAAATACCAGCGATAACGATAAAAGCGCCGAGTAAAGCGCCTGGTGAAATCCGTTCTCCCATGAGAAGGGTTGCAAACAGTATCGTCAGAACTGGTCCACTTCCTCGGGCAATCGGATAAACAACACCCAGTTCGGCGCGCTCGTAGCCAGCCTGCAAGATTAGAGAATAAGCGATATGAAGTGCAGACGAGATAACTGCGCCGACAGCGAGTCTCCAGTCGAGTTCCTGTTGTCCCTCAACTATCAGAATGAGGCTGAACGGGACCCACAGCAATGATGAGGCACAGCTGTACGCCCAGACGAACACAAGAGTGTCTTCCCTCTTGTATTTTGAGGCTATATTCCATACTGCATGAGCTACCGCAGCAGTAAGAATCATTGCTACCGTGCTGAACTGCATCAGGACATATCGGGCAAATCAATACCCGCCCGTTCAGCCCGGCGACTTTGTTCTTTATCCCGCAGAGTGAGAGCAGCGACCAGCGTATCAATAACGACGAGCTGGGCCAGTCGACTCCCGGCAGCGGCCATCTGTGCCGGGAGTGGCATTCCGCCAACAACGAGCGAAACGTTGGCGAGTGTCGCCAGTGGGGTATCGTACTGGTTAGTTATTGCAATAAGCGATGCTCCTGCCGAGGATGCTGCATCAGCGATGGAGAGTGTGGATGATGTGCGCCCTGTTGAACTGACGACGATGATGACATCGCCTGGACCGAGTAGACGAGCAGCAATCATCGCTGATAAATAATCCTGGATACTGACGGTTATCACACCCGCCGTCCGCAAACGAAAGACCGCATCAGCGGCAACCGTCGCAGAGGGACCAGCACCAAATGCAAATACCTGGCGTGCGCTCTGGATTAAATCGACCGCCTCATCAAGTGCGGAGATTTCGATAGCACCGCTGAGCGCAGTCAGTGCGTCTACACCAGCACGAATTGATGTTTCCAGCACTGATGCCAGCGTCGCATCCGCTGTAAGAACTTCAGGCGGGGCAAAGAATTGGGCAGTGCCACGAGCCCGGGCAATCTCTATCTTAAGTTCAGTGAACCCGGTGAACCCGATCGCTCGTGCAGCGCGTATTACTGTCGGCGGTGATACACCAGCACGGGTGGCAACCTGTGCTGCCGTGCTTGTACCGACAAATAAAGGATCGACAAGCAGGAGATCGACAACTTTAGCCTCACTTGCAGCGAGGTCGCCGCTTCGGGCGTGAATGCTGCCAAGCCATTGCTGTAACCGCTGCTCACCTTCTGAAATTCTATTACCATTTTCTTTATTCATATGTAATATATTACATGTCCTTTGGGAAGGGCACAACCACCACGTAATTAGATTCTGTTGCAAGGAGTCCACATTCATGAACACTGAAATCAATACAGTTGTTGCTGTTTTAGGTCCAGGTGCCATCGGCACAACAGTCGCGGCGGCGTTACACGAAGTCGGCCGCACACCATTGCTGTGTGGACGTACTCCCCGCGATCGCCTGACCTTGCAAGATGGCAACCGCTTTATCACCGTACCCGGTCCGGTACAGACGAATCCGGCACAAATCACTCGCACGGTTGATCTTATCTTTCTGGCAGTCAAGTCCACACAAATCGACGCGGCAGCAGAATGGCTCAGGGCGTTGACTGGCCCGGAGACGGTTATATGCGTGCTCCAGAATGGGGTCGAACAGTTGGACAGGCTCGCTACGTACTCTCTGCCCGGACAGATCGTTCCCGCTGTCGTGTGGTTCCCTGCTCAAGCGCAGTCCGATGGCTCGGTACGCTTGCGTGGTGAGGCGCGCCTCAGCGTGCCAGACGCACCAGCTTCCCGTGTAGTGGCCGCAGCGCTGCAAGGCACGTGGTGCTCCGTAGATCTGGCCGCGAATTTCAGCTCCCTGGCCTGGCGCAAGCTGATGCAGAATGCGGTGGCTGGACTCATGGCACTCACGCACCGCCGCTCAGGCATGTTTGGCCGTGCTGATATCGCCAGGCTTACGCTGGCTTATCTGCAGGAATGCCTGGCCGTGGCACGTGCAGAGGGCGCTGAACTCGGAGACGAAGTGCCGCAGGAGATCCTCGATAAGTTCCGGGCGGCTCCTGCAGACATGAGCACCTCCATCCTCACGGATCGAGAAGCTGGCCGACCGCTTGAATGGGATATCCGCAACGGCGTCATTGCGCGTCGCGGCCGGGTTCACAGCATTCCAACGCCGATCAGCGACATCCTGGTACCGCTTCTTGCGGCTGCGAGCGATGGCCCTGGTTGATCTTAAAGCCGATGATTGCACTCTTACTTCTCTTCTTCGTCGCTCTCGGTGCCGGAGTACTCAGCGGTGTCGTCGGCACTGGCTCGTCGTTAATCATGCTGCCCGTCCTCGTCGCCACGTACGGGCCACGGATTGCTGTGCCTGTTATGGCGATCGCCTCCCTTTTCGGCAACATCGGACGGGTGATTGTCTGGTGGCATGAGATTCGTTGGCGACCGGTGTTTGCCTATTCGTTGGCGGGAGTTCCTGCGGCTGTTCTCGGGGCGCACACGTTACTTACGATTTCTCCTGGCACAGTGGAGGTATTCCTGGCAGCTTTCTTCCTTGCGATGATCCCGCTGCGCCGTCTCATCAGACGATCGAACCTCCACTTGAATCTCTGGCACATGAGTTTTGCCGGGGCGATTGTCGGGTTTCTGACCGGATTCGTGCTGTCCACCGGGCCGCTCAGCGTGCCGGTATTTACCGGGTACGGAATGAGTGGAGGCGTATTTTTGGGATCAGAGGCGGCAAGCGCAATCCTGCTCTACGCTGGCAAGCTAGCTACGTTCGGTATATCGGGCGCACTCGCGCAGCCTGTCCTCACACATGGACTTGCCATCGGCATCGCATTGTTCGTCGGTTCGATGATTGCGAAACGTCTCGTCCAGAAACTCCAGACGCATACGTTCGAGCTTCTCATTGATGCCGTTCTCGTCGCTGGGGCAGTAGGGATGATCCTTGCTCTCAAATGAAATGGCACGCCAGGGCTGACGGCGCAAGCGTGTTGTTGTTGTGTAACAGCTTTCTACAGGCAGCGACGGGTCGGGGTGGAGGGGTTGGCAAGCCATCAGAAATGAATAAAGCCGTACCAGGGTATGCTGATACAGCTTTTTGTTATTGGTCATGCAGCTTCGTTGTTTTTATCCCGCCCTGTGTTAAAAGGTGGTACGTATGCGACCCGGCATGTATCGATATAATCTGACCACCACTGCATCATCGCCTTGCGGGCTTCCAGATGCTCAGCCTTATGAATGTAAGCCAGACGCACGGTGTTGCGCTCCTGGTGACTCATCTGGCGTTCCACTGCATCCTGCGACCATAAGCCAGACTCCATCAGGGCACTGCATGCCATTGCCCGAAAGCCATGTCCGCAGATGTCCTGTTTCGTGTCGAATCCCATAAGGCGCAGTGCTTTATTAACCGCGTTTTCGCACATCGGCCTGTACGGGTTATGGTCGCCGGGGAAGACCAGTTCGTAAGCCCCGGATATTTCCTTAATCCGTTTCAGAATAGCTATAGCCTGCTGTGAGAGGGGCACGATATGAGCAGTGCGCATTTTTGCACCGCGCCCTGAATAACGCACACCCACAATGGCTTCGCGTGTGGCGGGTATCGTCCAAATTCTGTTTATGAAATCAATTTCTGACCAGCGTGCAAAGCGCAGCTCACTGGAGCGAATGAACAGATGCAGCGTCAGCAGGACAGCAAGCCGGGTCAGTTCACGGCCCTGATGATATGCTTCAATGTGTTCAATCAATTCAGGCAGCCGCTCCAGCGGCAGGGCGGGATAGTGGTGTCTCATGGGGGGAGCCGTCACGCCATCAAGATTTGCTGCCGGGTTGGTGTCGATAAATCCCTGATGGACCGCATGGCGCATGATGTTACTGAGGTGCTGCCGCGTGCGGGACGCGACTTCCAGCAGGCCCTTTTCCTCAATACCTTTCAGCAGGTCAATGAAATGATGGGGTTTAAGCTCCGTGACGGACAGATGACCAATTACAGGAAAGATATGGTTGTTCATGCTGGCAAGCAGACGGTCAGCGGTGTTCTGCGACCACTTTTTATTGTTTTTATGCCATGCCAGCGCCACTGTTTTAAACACCTTCTCTGGTGTGCAGGCTCTGCGTTCAGCAGCCCTCTGCTGTGCCGGGTTGATGTTCAGCGCCAGCATCTTACGGATACCTTCGCGCTGCTGGCGGGCATCAGACAGGGAGACGGCAGGATAGGCACCCAGTGCAATGCGGGATTCTTTGCCGTTTATACGATATTTAAGATACCAGTGACGTGAGCCGCCTGGTTTGATAAGAAGGTACAGACCGTTAGAATCAGAAACTTTGAAGGGTTTTGCGGATGGTTTTAAAGTGCGGATTTTTGAGTCGTTAAGGGACATTTGGGGGTCACTCCGTCATCGAACTAACCTGACCCCAGATTTGACCACCAATTTTTCCCGATGCGGAGGGTAAAATCAAAATGCACCGGGAAGAGTTTTCACGCTAACCTCTTGAATCAATATCAGATAAGGATTCGCAAAGATGCATGCAAACAGGAAATTGGCTCCTCTGACTGGGTCGCATTTGCGAGCATGGGGCTATTACAAAAACCAATATGACTAACTAGCAGTAATCCTTAGTTCTCGGGCGGAAGACGAAATGTCATGCTGTTTCGGCAGCAATCCATATAGATTCATAAATTGACATTTTAGCCTCCACGTCGGCAGCGGTGTTGGGAGCAGAGGTTCTACATCTTAAACTGAAGCATTTAAGAAACATTGGCTTCTGGCTGAGTCATTGCCACCGATAAATACCACAATGAGTAGCTACGCTACTTGTGACGTTTTCTACCCCCCCAGGCTTCAACGCATAACGGTAGTCGCGTTACACCCATGGTTATGTCTATCTACAGAAGGGCGAACTGAAGCTTAAATTTTAGAATAACAATGTAGCTCTTAACTATGGCGCAAATATTGCATATTAAAATTAGATAGAATGAGACTATTTAGAATGTTAACGCGAAGATATTTTATAAAGGTTTTTTCATGACACATTTCACACTCAAGCAACTTAAATATTTCGTCACTGTGGTTGAGACCGAAAGCATCGCCGAAGCGTCACGCCAGCTGCATATCGCCCAGCCTTCGATTTCGGTCGCCATCAAAAACCTTGAGGACGCTTTTGAACAGCAGCTGTTCATTCGCCATCATGCACAGGGCGTATCGCTCACCTCCAGTGGGAGACGGTTCTACGAAAAAGCAAAGGAGTTGCTGCGGTTGTCCTATGAGTTTGAGCAAAGTTCACGCGCAGAAAATGAGCTGGTTTGCGGCACCATCGCCGTGGGTTGTTTTGAATCGGCGGCTCCGCTGTATATGCCCAAGCTGATTGCAGGTTTCAAAAAACTCTATCCGGAAATCAATATTCAGCTGTACGACGGTGAACAGCATGAGCTGATGCACGGTTTACATCGTGGCCGTTTTGACATGGCATTTCTCTACGATCTTGACCTGGACAACGCGATTCAGAAAGAACCGCTGAATGCGCCGCATAAACCCTATGCGCTGCTACCGGCGGCGCATCCGCTGGCGAAAAAAAGTGCGGTGACATTACAGGAACTGGCAAGCGAACCGATGATCCTGTTGGATGCGGTACCCAGCAAAAATTACTTTATCAGCATTTTCAAAGAGAATGGTTATTACCCTGAAGTGGCCTATAGCTCTCCGTCAATTGAAATGGTGCGGTGCATGGTCGGGCAGGGGCTGGGCTTTTCGGTGCTGGTGACCCGGCCCTGTTCGGATATGACATACGATGGGCAGCGCTTGGTGCAACTGGATATTATCGATGAAATGGCGGCATCGACGCTGATTATGGCTTATCTGCAAAATAATGAACCCACGCGGCCCACGCGGTTATTTATGGATTATTGCCGCAGTGTTGAATTAACTCCGGCCGTCAGCAGCCATTAAATTGTTACTCTACCCGTTGCGGGTAGAGCAAACGTCAGTTGTATTTAACGTAATTCAAGCCAGGTGGTTTTTAATTTGGTGAATTTATCAAAGGCATGTAAAGACAGGTCGCGGCCAAAACCCGATTGCTGATTGCCACCAAAAGGAACGGTCACATCCAGCGCATCAACGGTGTTGACCGACACCGTTCCGGCGTTCAGTTTGCGCGCCACACGATGTGCCTGATTCAGGTCGTCCGACCATACAGACGCAGCAAGGGCGTAAATATGATTATTCGCCAGTTCGATGGCTTCCGACTCATCATCAAAGACTTTTACCGCGAGCACCGGACCGAATACTTCATCACGCCATAAGTTAACGTTTTCGCTTTCAATCTCAATCACCGTCGGCAGGATGTAGTTAGCGACTGTCTCGATTTCGCGTTGCTCGCCACCCGCGCGCACAATACCGCCCTGAGTCACTGCGGTCTGAATAAAATCCATCACCTTATCTTTATGCGCAGTCGAAACCATCGCGCCCATCCTCGCATTGGGGTTAAGCGGGTGGTCAGGTTGCCAGCCGTGCAACTTCGTGATCAACTTCGCCATAAAGTCGGGATAGATCTTACGCTCAACTAATAATCTGGAGTTAGCTGAACAAACTTCACCCTGGTTGAAACAGATACCGAAGGCGGATTTTTCGGCGGCTAAATCGAGATCCTGGCAATTGGCAAAAATAATGTTGGCGCTTTTGCCACCACATTCCAGCCACACCTGCTTCAAATTGGATTGGCCGGAATAGGCCATAAAGGCTTTGCCCACCGCGGTTGAACCGGTAAAGGTCAGCACATCAACATCGTTATGCTGGCCCAGCGCAGCACCGGCTTCGATCCCCAGCCCGGTAACAACGTTTAACACCCCGGCGGGCAACCCGGCCTCCAGCGCTAGTTCTGCCAGTTTCAGTGCGGTGAAAGGCGAATTCTCCGAGGGTTTCAGGATCACACTATTTCCGGCTGCCAGCGCTGGGCCAATTTTCCAGGCGGCAATATCGAGGGGAAAATTCCACGGCACAATGGCGGCAACCACGCCGACAGGTTCACGGGTGATGGTTGCCAGGGTACCCGGACGGGTGGGGGCAACCTCGTCATAAATCTTATCGATACTTTCTGCGTACCAGGCCATCACATGAGCAGCACCAGGCACATCAACGTTATAGGCATCGAGCACCGGTTTCCCCATGCTTGCGCTTTCCAGCAGCGCCAGTTCTTCCCGGTGCTCCAGCATCAGCTCCGCCAGCCTGCGCAGCACGGCTTTGCGTTGCGCTAAAGGACATTCAGACCAGATACCAGAGGTAAATGCCTGGCGTGCTGAACGCACCGCAGCGTCAATATCCTCAGCCTGGCAAGCGGTGACGTCCGCTAACACTGCATTGGTGGCGGGATTCACCACCGCCCAGGTTTTCTCCGCTTTGGCGAAGTAAGGTTTACCCCCGATAAGGGCATGCGTGCTAAAGCGTTGTTGGTTCAGCAGACCTTGCCAGTAATCACGATTATGCATAAGCGTTCTCCTTATTCGTCTCGGTCTCAGCTACCGGCGTTCCTTGCAGGATCATGCTTGCCGCACGTTCGCCAATCATAATTGAAGGCGCATTGGTGTTGCCGCTGATAAGCGTCGGCATAATTGATGCATCTGCCACGCGCAAATTTTCCACGCCATATACCTTGAGAGTGTCCGGTGCGACAACACTCATTTCATCCCGCCCCATCTTGCAGGTGCCAACCGGATGGAAAACCGTGGCGCAATATTCTTTGACGTATTGATGCAGCTGTTCGTCAGTCTGGATATGTTTGCCCGGCAGCATCTCTTCGCCATGCAATGCATTGAATTCCGGCTGAGCCAGAATATTCCTTGCCACTTTTATCCCTTCCACCAGCACGCTGGCGTCATAAGGATCGGCGAGGAAATTAAAATCAATAGCGATCTGCCCATCACGCTTTAACTGCAACGCGCCGATCGACCGCGGACGTAAAACGCAGGTGTGAATCGCATAGCCGTGGCCCCATTCAAATAAACGGCCACGATGGCTGCGATAACCCGGCACAAAATGGAACTGAATATCGGGTTCATCGCTACTGAGTTTTGTCGCGGCAAAGCCACCGGCTTCAACATAATTGGTGGTTAGCCAACCTTTGCGACGAAAGAGATACTGGAAGGGGGATGTCAGGATCGGTTTCCAGGCGGCGAGGGAAAAACCAAGCGTCAGAGGGTTTCTGGAACGCACGGTGACCAGACCATCCAGATGGTCCTGAAGATTTTTGCCCACCCCGGGAAGAGGGTGCACCAGCGGAATACCTGCGGCCTCAAGTTCGGCAGCAGGCCCGATACCTGATTTCAGCAGAATATGCGGTGAGCCGATCGAGCCGGCCGAAAGGATGACTTCATGGCGGCAGAGAATTGACGTGGGTTGATCGCGGCCATGCTCAGTTATTCGCACGCCTTTGACCGCTTTGTCTTCAATGATCAACGTTTGCACGGTGCAGTCAGTCATCACGGTCAAATTGCTGCGCCCAATATGGGGATGCAAAAATGCACGATAGCATGATAACCGTTTGCCATCCTTTTGCGTGACGTTGTAAATGCCGACCCCCGCCAGCGATTTACCGTTAAAGTCGGTGTTCTCCGCTAATCCGACCCGCTTGCCCGCCGCGACAAACAGCGCTGATACCGGATTGGGATCGCGCGGTTTATCGACCAGTAATTCGCCGTTAAAACCATGATATGCCGGGTCCTGAGACAGCAGATTCTTTTCCGATCGTTTGAACCAGGGCAGGACATTATTCCAGCCCCAGCCCTCACAACCTTGCTGTTCCCAGCGGTCATAATCAGAAGGTAATCCGCGAATATAAATCATGCTGTTCATGGATGAGGAACCACCCAGCGCCTTGCCGCGCGGGACGTGGATTTGCCGTCCCCCCAGGCTTTTTTGTGGCGTTGAATAAAAGTTCCAGCTGAACTTTTTGCTTTTATACAGGGTGATGGTGCCCGCAGGCGTCTGGATACGCGGGGTTTCATCACGGCTACCGGCCTCGATAAGGCAGATCTTGAGATCTGCCTGCTCTGCAAGCCGGGCGGCCAGTACTGAACCTGCGGAACCACCACCAATAATGATGTAGTCATAGGTCTTGCTATTGTTCATAGTCATTCCGGTGATTATTTAGCAACAGAGGTTTGCGCCACTGCCTGAGTACGGCAGAGGAAATAATAAACAGGTGAGACGATGGCTAAACCAATAATCCAGGAGATGTCGGCACCACCTAACATATTTGCTGCCGGGCCGGTATAGATGGCGGTAGACATAAAGGGAATCTCGACGATGATGCCCAGCAGATAACAGAAAATGGCTTTTGAATTGAAGTAACCGTATATGCCACCGTCGCGACGGAAGAATGAAGCGACATCATAATTACCGTGGGCCACCAGATAGTAATCAACCAGGTTAATTGCCGTCCACGGCACCAGCACATACAGCAGCATCAGAATAAAGTTGGTGTAATTGACCAGAAAGTTTTCCTGACCATAAATCGCAATCAGCACTTCGATAAGGATGGTGACAATCGAAACCACAATGCGGGCGCCAGAAAGTGGCGACCATTTAGGCAGGAATGTCTGGCCGAGCGTCAGGGTGCAGAGCACGCCGCAATAGAGGTTCATTGCATTGGTCGCGGCAATGCCTAAGGCAAACACAATAATTACGGTGGAGGATAATCCGCCGGTCATATTCACAATGCCGGTGATTAAATCACCATCCACGATGCAAATAGAAACCAGAATGCCAAGAATCATCGGGAACAATGAACCCAGTACGCATCCCAGGTAGCTACACCAGAAGACACTTTTTTCGCTGATATCTTTTGGCATGTAGCGGGAATAATCGGATACATAAGGCGCATAGGCCAGCTGCCATAACGCGGCGATGGAAATGGCACCGAGGAATCCGCTGAGATTAAAGCCATTACGTGCGAGAAAATCAGTCGGCAGACCATGCACGAAAACAATCCACGCAAAGGCCGCGAGCAAAATAATACCGGATACCCACGACATCACCTTGGTGTAGGCATGAATCAGGTTATAACCGAAGGCACAGGCGACCAGGCTGAGTACCGCAGAAACCAGGATGCCGGTATCGGTAGAAACCGGTGCGTAGATGGCGTGCAGTGACTGACCGCCCAGCACCAGGTTCGATGCCAGAAAGCCGATATACATGATGACGACTAACGCCACCACCAGCACGGAACCATAAGAACCAAACTGGCCGCGGGTTTGCACCATCTGCGGCACACCTAATTGTGGCCCCTGCGCGGAATGCAATGCCATAAACAGCCCACCGGCAAGGTTACCAATCAATACGGCGAGGGTGGCCCACATAAAAGATAAGTGGAAAATACTCACCGCCAGCGCACCGGTAATCACGGTAAGCAACATGATGTTTGAACCAAACCAGATGGTAAAAAGATCCCGTGGCTTGCCATGACGTTCATGCGCGGGAATGGGCTGGATGGTGCTCAACTCTATTGTGGTTGCAACAGCATTATCTTTTGGGTTGTTTGTCATCATAGTTATCTCAACAAAGTCATTTGCAGGCTTGCCGCATGGCTGCGGTTATAACCACCCAAAAAATTGGGAGGGGTGAAAATAACGTTGATGGGATGTTGCAACAGTTGGCTATAGAGAGAAATGAAGAAAAATATAGCCAACTAATATAAAAAAAAGATGCAATCTCGCTTATGGATTGGCTGCCCCAAATTGGAACGTTAAAGAATGACAGGTGAGATATTTTTGAATCTAATTAACTATTTGATTATTAACATCTAAAATGCCACGTTCTGGCTGAATGCCTTATTTTGGTGCGCGTCTGCTCGTCACTGAAGCATCGTTGGCAATATTAAATATCGTCAATTTTGCAAAATTAATAAGTAAAAATGTTGTCTGTGAATCGCGTTAATTTGATTTATCTCAGCACCTTTTTATCTTGCCTGTGCAGAGCGGATGCGGCTTTAACAGGGCTTTGTATTTTATTTCGGCGGACAAGGTTGCCAGCAGGTTAAATATTTTCTATCCAGACGCTCACTTTATAATATTTTACCGCCTGCACGTGCTCCAATAGTCTTGGGTCCTTCTTAAGTGGTTAATCCCCTGCGTGATGCGGGATGAAGGACGTTGAAATGACATCATTAAAAACTGAAACAGATACGCTGATTATTGGCGCGGGTCAGGCGGGGGTTGCCATGAGCGAACACCTGACGCGTCTGGGCATTCCGCATCTGGTAGTGGAGAAAAATCGGATTGCCGAATCCTGGCGTAGTCGTCGCTGGGATTCGCTGGTTGCCAACGGTCCGGCCTGGCATGACCGCTTTCCGGGGATGGAGTTTCCCGGCTGCTCACCTGACAGCTTCGTGGCGAAAGAACAGGTTGCCGATTATTTTGTCAGCTACGCCGCCATGAACCAGTCACCGATTCATACTGGCGTCGAAGTGTTAAGCGCTGAACGCAATCAGGGGCGCAGTGGTTTCACCGTCACCACCTCCGCAGGCGTGATCAATGTGCAGCGTATCGTGGCCGCTACCGGTCCTTTCCAGCGTCCGGTCATCCCGGCGATTGCTCCTCAGCATAGCCAGGTACAACAGCTGCACTCGGCAGACTATAAAAATCCGCAGCAGCTGCCGCAGGGGGGCGTGCTGGTGGTTGGTGCCGGTTCTTCCGGCGTGCAGATTGCTGATGAGCTGCAACGTGCCGGTAAGCCCGTATGGCTGTCGGTGGGACCGCACGATCGTCCACCACGTTCCTACCGTGGCCGGGACTTCTGCTGGTGGCTTGGGGTACTCGGTCTGTGGGATGCCGCAGCCAGCCAGCCGGGCAAAGAGCATGTCACCATCGCCGTCAGTGGCGCACGCGGTGGGCATACCGTCGATTTCCGTCGTCTGGCGGCGCAGGGCGTTAACCTCGTTGGCCTGACTGAAAGTTTCACCGCTAACACCGTACGTTTTCAGGATGACCTGGCGGTGAATATTGCGCGCGGCGATGCTAATTATCTCGCATTGCTGGATGCTGCTGACGCGTATATCGACCGTAACGGTCTTGATTTACCGCCTGAACCGCAAGCACGTGAGTTCCTGCCAGACCCCGCCTGCGTAACCCATCCGCAGCTGTCACTTAATCTGGCCGAAGCTGGCATCACCAGCATTATCTGGGCGACGGGCTACGTGGCCGATTACAGCTGGCTGAAGGTTAATGCCTTTAATGACCAGGGCAGACCGCAGCATCATCGTGGTGTTTCCAGCGAGCCTGGCGTCTATTTTCTCGGCTTGCCGTGGTTGTCACGTCGTGGTTCCACCTTTATCTGGGGCGTCTGGCACGATGCCAAATTTATTGCTGACCAGATCGCTATCCAGCGCCAGTACCAGCATTACCGCGCTCCCTCTGACTCGCTTTAAGGAACTGTTATGCCTACTCATCAACGTATTCGTATGTTCAACACCAAAGAAACCTATCCGAATCAGACGCTGGACAACGATCTCTGCCAGGCGGTACGCGCTGGTAATACCGTCTACGTGCGCGGCCAGGTCGGTACCGATTTTGCAGGCAATCTGGTCGGGCTGGGCGATCCCCGCGCTCAAACCGAACAGGCGATGAAAAACCTCAAACAGCTGCTGGAAGAAGCCGGTAGCGACCTGAGCCATATCGTGAAAACCACCACCTATCTTACCGATCCACGCTATCGCGAGCCGGTTTACCAGGAAGTGGGCAAATGGCTGAAAGGGGTGTTTCCGATTTCAACTGGTCTGGTGGTTTCGGCGCTGGCACAGCCGCAGTGGCTGATGGAAATTGATGTGATTGCGGTGATCCCGGATGACTGGGAGGCGAAATGACGCTTTCGATTGCCGCACGCTGTGCGGAGTCCGGCCAACTCGGTATCGCCATTAGCTCGTCGAGCATTGCCGTCGGCGCGCGTTGCCCGTGGCTGGTGGCCGGAGTGGGGGCGGTATCCAGCCAGAACATTACATTACCGGCACTGGGGCAGCAGATTCTGGCGCGGCTGGAGGCGGGGTTAGCGCCGGAACAGGCACTGAAAAGCGCGCTGGCAGAAGATCGCTTTAGCGAGTATCGCCAGGTGACTGTCATTGACGCCAGCGGTCGCAGCGCCGCCTTTAGCGGTGACAAGACGCTGGGTATTTATCATGTGGTGCAGGGCAAAGAATGCGTGGCCGCAGGCAATATGCTGGCGGAGCAAGCGGTGATCGCCGCAATGGTGACGGCTTTTGAAGCCACCACCGGTGAACTCACCAGTCGTCTGATTACGGCGTTGCAGGCGGGGATCGACGCTGGTGGTGAGGCGGGGCCGGTGCATTCTGCTGCCGTGAAAGTAGTCGATGATTACACCTGGCCGCTGGTGGACCTGCGCGTCGATTGGGCAGAAGAAAACCCATTGGCAGAGCTGCACAAGTTGTGGCTGGCGTATGAACCGCAGATGCAGGCTTACGTCACCCGGGCACTGGATCCACGCGATGCCCCGAGCTATGGCGTACCCGGCGATGAGTAACGCGGTACGCGACATCCTCGCGGCACTGCTGGCGTTTGATACCACCAGCCGCGAATCCAATCTGGCGTTGATTGCCTGGATTGAAGATTTTCTGGCGCAACGGGGTATCGCGTCGCAACGCATCATGGATGACAGCGGGCGCAAAGCCAATCTGTATGCCCGGCTGGGACCGGGCGGTGACGGCGGGGTGATGTTGTCCGGTCATACCGATGTGGTGCCGGTCGATGGTCAGCAATGGACGCTGCCGCCGTTTGCCCTGACACAACAGGAAGGGCGCTACTATGGCCGTGGCAGTGCCGACATGAAGGGCTTTCTGGCCTGCGTGCTGGCATCGCTGGATAACTTTCTGACCCAGCCGTTGCGCCTGCCGCTGCATCTGGCT
Source organism: Serratia sp. NGAS9 (assembly GCF_009905295.1). Taxonomy (NCBI): domain Bacteria; kingdom Pseudomonadati; phylum Pseudomonadota; class Gammaproteobacteria; order Enterobacterales; family Yersiniaceae; genus Serratia; species Serratia sp. NGAS9. The sequence continues at coordinate 3,284,439 of NZ_CP047605.1, read as the reverse complement.
TTTTCCTATGATGAGGAAGTGGGCTGCCTCGGGGTGCGCAGCATGGTGGACTATCTGCGCGCGTCTGCGGAAAAACCCGCCATGTGTATCATCGGCGAGCCGACAGAAATGCGCCCGGTGTATGGACACAAAGGCAAGGTGGCGATGCGTTGTCAGGTGCATGGCCGCGCCTGTCACTCGGCCTATGCACCCTCTGGCGTCAATGCCATCGAATACGCGGCCAGGCTTATCAACCAGCTGGGCGCAGCGGCGCAGCAACTGAAGCAGATCGAGGATGCGCGTTTTGATCCCCCCTATAGCACGCTCCAGACCGGTATGATTCAGGGCGGCAGCGCGCTGAACATCGTGCCGCAGGATTGTCAGTTTGATTTTGAAATCCGCTATCTGCCGGGCGCTAATGTTCAGGGTGTGATGACCGAGGTCGAGCTGTTCTCGCAACAGCAATTGTTACCGCAAATGCAGGCGGTGGCAGCCGAGAGCGCGATCCGTTTTCAGCCGCTGAGCTACTATCCTAGCCTGCTCACCGATCCGCAATCGCAATTCGCGCAGTGGCTGGCGCAATGGAGTGGCAGCAATGATTTCTCAACCGTGGCGTTTGGCACCGAAGGGGGATTGTTTGATGAAGCGGGGATTGCCACCCTGATTTGCGGGCCAGGCAGCATGGCGCAGGGGCATAAGCCGGATGAGTTTATTGCTATTGAACAAGTAGAACACTGCATGAGTATGCTGGTAAATTTATGTAAATGGATGCGTACAGTTCCTTTAAAATGAAACAGTCAATAGTTAGTTAAACCTAATGAAGCTAACCGTAAAAACGGCTCTGGTAAAAAAGACCTCAAAACACCGACCGGTAGTTTTGAACTGGCACCACCGCGTGATCGCAACGGCACGTTTGAACCGCAACTGGTAAAAAAGCACCGGACCAAACTCTCCAACGGGATAGAACGTAAGATCATCCGCCTGTTCGCTCTGGGGATGAGCTATCAGGATATCGGCCGGGAAATTGAGGATTTATAAGCGTTAAGCGTGTCCAGCGCCACCATCAGTGCGGTCACCGATAAAGATATCCCCGAATTTAAACAGTGGCAGCAGCGACCCCTTGTGAAGGTCTATCCTTTTGTCTGGTTGGATGCCAGTCACTACAAAATCCGCGAAGAAAGCCATTACCAGAGCTAGGCTGTATATACCGTTCTGGCACTGAATCTGGAAGGCAAAAAAGAAGTATTGGACCTGTATCTGTCGGAAAGTGAAGGCGCTAACTTCTGGTTATCCATACTGAGTGGCATGCAAAACCGTGGCGTTGAAGATATCCTGATCGATTGCGTGGACGGACTGACCGGCTTCCCTGAGGCGATTAACAGCATTTATCCACAGACTGAAGTGCAACTGTGCGTTATTCATCAGATACGCAACTCGATCAAAGACGTGGCATCGAAGTATGAATAGACCCGGGTTTCGTAGACACTTTTTTGCCTCATTGGAGTGACCCCGAGCCCATAGACAAAACTGACCTATATTTTGAGCATAGGAGGAGTCTATGGGCACACCACGTTTTACCCCTGAATTTAAAGAAGAAGCGGTCCGCCAGATCACTGAGCGGGGCTATTCTGTTGCTGACGTTTCAGAACGCCTCGGCGTGTCGGCGCACAGTCTTTACAAATGGGTCCGTTCAGTAAAACCTGATAATAACGGGCATCAGGCTCAGGACTTACTGGATGCCAGAACGGAAATTCTCAGGCTGAAAGCGCAGCTTAAGCGTACTGAGGAAGAACGGGATATTCTTAAAAAGGCAGCGCGGTACTTTGCCAGAGAGCCCGACTAAAGTACCGCTTCATCAACGATCACCGTGATATATGGTCGATCGCCGCGATGTGTCGGGTTTTGAAAGTTGCCCGTGCCGGATTTTACGTCTGGCTTCATTGTCCTGTCTCTGCAGGAGAAAAGGATAACCAGCGATTGTTGAAATTAATCCGCGACTCTTATGCACTGAGCGGCGGTGTTTACGGCTATCGCAGGGTTCACTGCGACTTACGTGAAGTCGGTGAAGCATGCAGCAGAAACCGGGTAGCCAAGATCATGAAGCAAAACAGGATACGGGCCGTACATGGCTACAAGATACCCCGTGGGACCAGAGGGCGTCCGTCACTGATAGCACCTAACCGCCTGCTGCGGGAGTTCACGGTTGTGAAACCCAATCAGGTCTGGGTAACGGATATTACCTATATACGGACCTGGCAGGGCTGGCTCTATCTGGCCGTGGTCATCGACCTGTTTGCCCGTAATGTGGTGGGCTGGTCAATGAAACCGACGCTGTCGCGTGAACTTGCACTGGATGCGCTGCTGATGGCCGTCTGGCGGCGTAAACCTGCCGAAAGCGTGATAGTGCACAGCGATCAGGGCAGCCAGTACGGCAGCGATGACTGGCGACGGTTCTGCCAGGCTAATAACCTGTCACCCAGCATGAGCCGGCGCGGCAACTGCTGGGATAATGCCGTGGCAGAATCCTTCTTCAGTTCGCTAAAAAAAGAGCGCATCAGAAAGCGGATATATAAAACCCGGGACATGGCCCGGGCTGATATATTTGATTATATCGAAGTGTTCTACAACCGGACCCGACGCCACAGTCACCTGGGAGGCGTCAGTCCAGAGGCCTTCGAAAAGGCCTCGTCGTGAGGACAGCGAATGTCTACGGGAATGGGGTCACTCCACCAGAAGCTTTTTCATATTTTACCTCCTGAGAATTGTTCACAGAATAATACTCGACATGCTGATAAAACGAGCTTTGCATCTTATTTGCATGACAAATCTCCAGCAGAGTTGATGTAACCCAGGAAAGACGAACCTGCCGTATTGTTGGACTGACGGGATGCATCTGGATCTTTTGTGCAGCCGCTTGTCTACGACGTTTCGTCATTTGGCCTTTTGTCAGCTGTTCGCTCGAAGCAGCCTGATGGGCTTCGCCTACAGCAGTTTGGTGCCATGAGCGGACATCTGAACTTAGCTTTGACAAACAATGTAACAGCAATACTCTGGTATCACTTTTAACCCATTAGTGATGCTTTTTTGACGGTACTTCATACATCCTCTGACATTGAACAGCCCAGAGAATATTGCGCGGGCTGTTCATGCCAGATAGCGAAGGGGGTTAGTGACGAAAAGGCAGGAAAAGTCGCCTTATTGTTTGCGTCCTCTACATCGTCAACACAATTTTTCCGACATTGAGGCCGTCTTCCATACGCTGGTGAGCTTTGCTGGCTTCAGCCAGCGGAAATACGCTGTCAATCACCGGGCTCAGCCCATCTTTACCGAAGCGAGTTAACCAGCACTCTTTAAAGCGACGGGACATCTCATGTTTCACTTCTTGCGAACGCGATTTCATTACCGTACCGATAATCTGCAGATGGCGGTACAACACCCGATCCAGCGGGATCTTCGCGTTTTCAATCCCCCCCATGATGCCAATCTGCACCAGACGTCCACCAAAGTTGAGTGCATTCACGTTTCGTTCAAAATAAGGCGCGCCAATAAAATCGAGAATAAGATCAACCCCCTTGTTATCCGTACTGCTGGCGACAACCTCGGAGAAGTCTTCTGTCACGTAATCAATGGCGTGATCGGCACCCAGACGGCGAACGAGATCGTGTGCTGCAGCATTCGCGGTGGTGATTACCGTCGCGCCTGTCGCATGCGCCAGTTGCACGGCGGCACCTCCCACACCGCCGGCCCCGGCGTGGATCAGTACCGTTTCCGTGGGCTTCAGTTTCCCCAGATGGATAAGCGCTTCATGCGCGGTTACAAAGACCTCGGCAATGGCCGCCGCATGGATATAGTCCATACCTTCCGGCACTGGCATAGCCATCCGGTAATCAATGCGGGCCATTTCAGCGTAAGCCCCGCCCCCGACGATACCCATAATACGGTCACCCAAGTTGTAGCCTTTTACATTCTCCCCGACGGCAATAACGTCACCGGCGATTTCCAGCCCCATAATCGTCGAGTCGCCAAAATCAGGGCGGCCATACCCGCCGCGTCGGTGAGTTAGATCGGCCCGGTTGACCCCCGCTGCCCGCGTGCGAACCAGCAGATCATTGGGGCGCAGCTGTGGGTCTGCGACTTCACTGATATTAAGTACATCGGCCGGACCGAATTGTTCAAAAGTGATTGCTTTCATGATTCTCTTTCCCGAAATAAGAAGATGGATAGCCGTCGTTCAGGCCTGTTCTTCAAACGTGGCATTGGCATAACCAGAAGCGGTAATCGCTGCCGGGAAGCCTGCATAAAACGCCATGTGCGTAATCAGGGCGGAAATTTCTGTTTTGGTCAGCCCGTTTTCAATGCCGCGACGCAGGTGGGCCGGTAGCTCATTGGAATGATTCAGCGCGATAAGACAGGCGATGGTAATCAGACTACGGTCGCGTGGTGCCAGGTCCGGATCTGTCCAGACATCGGAATACAGTGGTTGCTCAACGAAGCCGGACAGTTTAGGAGTAAATGCGCGTGCAGCTTCACGCGGGCGAGTAAAATCAACAGCTTTCATGGTCAGTTCCTCTTATATTCTGTCATTAGTGCCAGTGTGTTTTAGATTTGGCTGATGAATTTATTCACCAGATAATGGCTGAGACCTTCCCGACCGCCCTCCGAACCATGTCCGCTTTCTTTCATGCCGCCGAAAGGCAGTTCCGTCGCCACCATGCGGTACTGATTAATGCCGATCATTCCGGCCTCAAGGCCATCGCCAACATCCAGCACGGTACGGGCGTCACGCGTAAAAGCGTAAGCTGACAGGGCATACGGCAGACGGTTTGCTTCTGCCAGCCCGTCCTCAAGCGCGTCGAACGGACGCATCACGGCGATCGGGCCAAAGGGTTCTTCGTGCATGATCCGTGCTTCCATCGGCACATCGGTAAGCACCGTAGGTTCAAAGAAAAAGCCAGGACGGTTGAGCCGTTTCCCTCCAGTGAGCACTTTCGCGCCCAGGGCAACAGCATCGGCAATCAGCGATTCCATTTTTTCCAGTTGGCGGATATTCGCCAGCGGCCCCACCTGAGTGCCTTCCGCTATGCCATCGCCGATAATCAGTTGCTCCGTCGCACTCACGAAGCGTTCGACAAACTGTGTGTAAACACCTCGCTGAATAAGAAAACGGGTTGAAGAGATACAGATTTGGCCGGTGCCCCGAAAACGGTTAGCCGCTCCGCCAGTTGCCGCCGCATCAATGTCGGCATCGGCAAAAACCAGCACCGGTCCGTGGCCGCCCAGTTCCAGGGTAATCGGTTTAACACCGGCGGCAGCACGCTCAGACAGCAGTCGACCTACCGGTACAGAACCGGTGAATGCCACTTTGCGAATAACCGGTGAGGCGATCAGCGTGGCGGAAACCTGATCCGGTACGCCAAACACAATTTGCAGTACGCCTTCAGGCAGACCGGCATCATCCAGGCAGCGTGCCAGAGCCAGCGCCGTCGCCGGGCTCTCTTCACCGGGTTTCAGGATCACGCTACAACCTGCGGCCAGCGCCGCTGATAATTTGCGTGCCGGGGTAATGGCCGGGAAATTCCACGGAGTGAAGGCGGCAACCGGGCCGATGGGCTCTTTTTTGACCAGTTGCAGTACACCGGGGCGATTTGACGGTACAACGCGCCCATCAATGCGGCGGGCTTCCTCCGCAAACCATTCAAAATAGTCGGCTGCACGCAATACTTCGTCGCGGCTTTCAGCCAGGGGCTTCCCTTCTTCCAGCGTCATCAACGAGGCAATATGTTCAGCGCGTTCGCGCATCAGGGCAGCGGCATTCTTCATGATGCGGGCGCGTTCGGCAGGCACGGTACGGCGCCAGATGTCAAAGCCAGAACGGGTGGCTGACAGGGCACGTTCAAGGTCGGCGGCGGTCGCGAGCGGCAAGCGGCCGATAGTGGCTTCGGTTGCGGGGTTAATCACAGCGACAGTGTCGCGATTGCCCGCTTCAATCCAGTCACCGTCGATGAATAGATAAAGGGGATCGTATTGATGATTTTGCATGGTCGTTATCCTCAGTGTGTGCGTGTTTGTGTAATGTCATTCGGCTGAGGGGATCTTAAGTTCAGCGCACATCACTGATAAGATGGCTTCTCCCCACAACAGCTATGCAAGAAATGCACAGATGCAATCAGAGAAATTTGCCGAGTTCCTTGGAGTCTTTGTCGATGTCGCCCGTGAAAGCAGTTTTTCGGGTGCTGGTCGCCGTCGCGGACGCACGCCCTCCTCGATAGGACGGCAGATTGATGCGCTGGAAGCATACCTCGATACCCCGCTTTTTTTGCGATCTACACGGCATTTAACCCTGACGGATGCCGGGGAAATGTTGCTGATTCGCGCCAGACGGATCCTCGATTCACTGGAGGATACGCAGCAGGAACTGGCGTCAATGAAGGGCGAAGTAACCGGTGTGCTGAGAGTGGCGTGTTATCCCACATTTGGTAAACGCTATGTGCTGCCGGTTATGGCAAAACTCTCCCGACAGTATCCGGCGCTGAGCTTCGATTTGGATCTGACCGAACGGTTGGCAGACCCCGTCGCTGAACGCCTTGATGTTGTCATCCGTATTGGTAATATGGCCGACAGCACGTTGATTGCCAGCAAAATAGCAACGCAAATACGTGTGCTGTGCGCAAGCCCTGCCTATCTGGAAAGCGCGGGGATTCCCGCCTCGCTGGACGACATCGCCTCACATCGGTTAATCGATAAGCTGTACGGTGCGGATCTGCTTTGCTGGTCGAGCGTGATTGGCCATCCGGCCAGAGAAAACTCGGGCCTGCCTATGTTTGGCTGTGATGATTTCGAAGCAATGCGTCAGGCAGCGGTCGAAGGGATGGGGATCGCGTTCCTGCCGGACTGGGTGGCGGGAGATGAGATTAACAGTGGCGCGCTGGTACAACTCTTTCCGGAAATGTCATCGCAACCACATGTATCTACAGGAATATATGCGCTACGCGCGTTACGTCACCCACCTGCCAGAGTCACGGTATTTCTCGACGCATTGCGTGAATTCATCGGACATCCTGCAAAATGGTCAACATTTCACTGCCAGCTCTGACGATGTAAGCAACATTGCCATTTTTATTCTATGCGAACTTCCGCTGTTCGCTTATAGCGGACATCATACTCCTGAGCCTGTCCGCTCCGAGCCCAGACTGTGTGAAAACTGTTTTGGTAGATTAAACTGCGACTAAAACAGGGCTGAAAACTGCGCTCATACGTAAACTAACCAGTCGAGCAATTCCAGATTTTGCGTAGATGCGCGCACTTCAGTTCTAGGGCAGAGTTTTCACACAGCCTGTGCCAGATATAGTCATTCGAACCCAGAGAGTTACACTTTTAAGTGATTCAGGGTATGCGCTTACTGGTTACGAATATTGTGCCAGAATCATGCGGTTTGATGATTGCCGCTTTGCTTTCGAGCCAGTAAGTGCTCCACGTTCGCTAACTATTTTGCTGGCATTGGAAGAGCGAAAATCGCTCTTACTGATGCCGTAAAAAGCTTGTCAAATGTCTCAGGGCGTGAAGCGGACGTTGCTGACAACAGTTTGAGTGATTCAACAGAGCGTCAGTCATCATGTATTATCAGGACAAAGATGCCCGCTGAACCAGTCAACAACCCTATTTATGACAACGGGTTGATACCAGTGATCATCACCGTGTTCTGCACCTTCGATAAGTACGTAGTCCGTTTTGTTCCCCGATTCCAAAAGGGCTTTGTAAAGCGTTGCGCTCTGCTTAGGCGATACTAATGTATCCTTACTTCCATGCATTATTAGGAACGGAGGTTTACATCCTTTGAGACGTCCTATGGGGCTTGCATTTATCGCTTTTTCAGGTACAGAACTGATGGAGGCACCTGCAAAATTCTTGAAAGCCACACCATTAATTAGCAGTGACTCCGCGACTGCAGGAGACTGATGCACTTTTTGTCGGTGATCCGGAAAACCGTCACCTATGTTACGCAGATCTGATATTCCGTAAAGCGTAGCCACAGCCTGCACATCAGCGGACTGGCTGAGAAAATCGCCGTGATCGAATGATTTATCGCCATTAGTGGTACCAAGCATCTGCGCCAGCCATCCTCCTGCAGAATCGCCAAATACACCAATTCGTGAGGGGTCAATTCCATAATCGTGGGCATGTTGACGAAGGTATCTTACTGCTGCTTTAGCATCTATCACTGGCGCAGGGAAAGTATCCGGAATTGTCCTGTATTCTGCCGCTGCAACAACAAAGCCAGCCTCCGCTAAAGCCATGCGCATTTCCACAAATTTATTGTGCTCAGCTGTCATAAATCCTCCCCCAGGAAAATAGATGATGGCTGGTTTCAAAATTTTGGTACGAGGAACCAGAAAAGACATATGCAATTGCCTGACAGAACGAGTGTTTTTCACTGTCTCATAAACCACATCACTGATATTGTCTATAGGGTGTTTAGTCAAAGCGACTTGGATAATTTTCGCCCCATGAATATAACCAGGCAGATCATGATAATCAGAAGAGACTTCACTATTTATTTTAGGAATCATAAAAAATCACCAGTTTTTAAAATATTGTTTCGCCAGTCAACCTATTATTCTGAAAGGATAGGTCATCCTGTCAGATAATTTTTAAGGCCGAATTAATGGTGGCGAAAATCAAATTCGCTATAACACCCATTTGAAATATGCACCGACTGATATTGATGATAGAGATACGTAAAATCTAATCCTCTTTAATTACACCATCCCGGCCGAGCCCGGTGAAATCGGTTCTGTCTCCGGATGACTACTGTATACATACATATCCGAAGGCTTATCTATTCAGATACTTGTATTCGTTACAAACCATGAAAAGTGATGTTTTATATTCATGGCCAGTTACGTCCCCGGGTTACTGTTATTTTTTTCATATCTCAACCGGTCTTCACGAAAGCGATCAGCATTATCGACAATCCAGGTCCACAGCGGGATCATCCGTACAAGTAACTCCATACCTGTATCGGACAGTTCGTATTCGACTCGTGGCGGGATTTCACTGAAATCATGGCGGATAACCAGTCCGTCACGCTCAAGCTGTCGTAATGTACGCGTCAGCATGCGCTGAGTCACTCCGTGCATACGCCTGCCAATTTCGGCATGACGCAGTCTGCCATAAACGCCAAGCGTGTTGACGATACCCAGCGACCAGCGACTTCCGGCATGAGCCAGCACCTCCCGCCGCAAGCCATCATCATCGTCTCTCAGCCCCTTACAAACAGCCTGCGAATACTGAAGAATATCTTCCCGATCCATTTCATTGACTCCCGGTATCATACATGTACCTTCTTTTTTAGCCTGTTATGAATTGCTAGAGTGGTGCAACAATTCATGTAAGGCCAGATTATGAACAAAACAGATCTTAACACTACGTCTGAAAATATCCTCGTGCTCGGTGCCGGTGAGCTGGGCCTCCCCGTTCTGCGAAATCTTGCCCTTCGGGCAAAAGATGTGGAGGGAACGAAAATCAGCGTGCTGCTGCGCGAAAGTACCGTAACGTCAGATGAACCTGGAAAACAATTCGTTATCACGGAAATCAGAAACCTCGGTATTAATATAGTCACGGGCGATCTCGTCATGAGTTCTGTCGACGATTTGGCCAGCCTCTTTGCGCAATTTGACACAGTCGTTGGCTGCGCGGGGTACGCGGCCGGCATAAATACACCGATGAAACTGGCGCAGGCGGCCCTGCAGGCGCGGATTCCACGCTATTTTCCATGGCAGTTTGGTGCCGATTTTGATGCCATCGGACGCGGCAGTCCACAAGACATCTTCGACGCGCAGATTGACGTGCGTGATTTACTACGCAGCCAGCATGAAACTGAGTGGGTCATCATTTCGACCGGCATCTTCATGAGCTATTTGTTCGAACCAGACTTCGGTGTGGTCGATCTGCAGAACGATACTGTTCACGCACTCGGCAGTATTGACAACACCATGACGCTGACAACTCCCGATGATATCGGGATGCTGACGGCAGCGATCGTATTTAAAACTCCTCGCATCCGGAACGAAATTGTGTATATCGCCGGTGATACACTGACCTACGCAGAGGTAGCAGATAAGCTGCAATCAGCGCTTGGCCGTCCTTTCAGCTGCACGGAATGGAGCGAACAATATCTGATGGATAAACTCGCGCTCAACCCGCAAGACATGATGTCTAAGTATCGTGCCGTTTTTGCACAGGGGCGGGGTGTTGCATGGGATAAAAAGCAGACATTCAATGAACGCCATAACATTCCGGTTACCGACGTGGCAGCCTGGATAAATGCAAATCTGACCCCGGGCAGCTCATTATAATCGTATTTAAGCTGCTGTAATAAATACCAGAGTCTTTCTCCTGCCTAACCGAATATGGTGAAGAGAAAGACTCTGTTCCCCCTGTTGGCACTGATAGCAAAGCGGTTACGCTGTGTGCGCTGAAAACCGGCTCTCCGGTAAACCGGGGAATACGGCTGATTTCGCTCTTAGCAATGCTCCATCATGCCTTGACGGCACAGAAAGACCCACGCTGGCAATGGTACAATACAGCGTTGTGAATGCTTCTCCCGCGAGTGTCGGGCAAGTGCTCTGAACTCCTGGAGAGGGCAGGATACTCTCCGTCGTTCCGTCCGGACGATAACGTACAACACGGCTTCCTCCCCATTCGGCATTCCAGACATAGCCCATTGCGTCCACGCAGGAGCCGTCAGGCGCTCCCTTTCCTTCTGTTGCAGTGAACACGCGCTGGTTATTCATGGAGGGGTAATCACAGCACATTATACGGCCCTGCATCGAGTCACAGTAATACATCGTGCTGCCGTCCGGACTGAAACAGATGCTGTTCGGGATGGCCACCTCAGGCAGGGGTAGCGTCTCAATGCTGAGTGTCGCTGCATTTAGCCTGTGAAATCTTCCTATGATTTTCGCGGGGTATCCGTCATCCATGGTCCCGAAGACGAAATTACCCTCGCGGTCGCACCGACCATCCCCTGTCCGTGTTCCCGGTCCTCCCGGTGACGCCACAACCGGCGTAAAGATACCCGTATTCAGATCGCAGAAGGCGAATCGGGACGCCAGTCCCATCAATAAAACGTCAGAATGTTCAGTAAGAGCAAACGATCCGAGGCGTTCAGGCAGGGACCAGCGCATCACAACACTGGTGTCTTCTTCAAGGGCAAGCAGCTCGCTGCCTTCAATGTCAGTCCAGTAAATCCTGCGTGTCCTCTCGCACCAGATTGGGCACTCTCCCAGCAAATTTCTGGCATCAGCAGACACTGAAAACATGTTATTTCTCCCGCATATAAAAGTTTCGCATCGCGCCTGACCAAAAGCGTAAGGCCATCTGCATTATGGCAGACGGCAGTAACAAGCTATTCCCACCCTGTCAGGGCAAAAAACGCGCTGAAAGTTTGTCACCAAAAAGCATGATGGCGAGTCCTGCCAGCATGACCAGCATGCCCCCCAGTTTGAGTAGCGAAACCGGTCGCCGTACAGCACCCAGCAGACCGAAATGGTCAATCATCTGCGACGAGAGTAACTGCCCAACGATTGCCAGCCCGAGCAGGGCTGAAAAACCGATTTTCGGTGCCAGCACCACGTAGCTGAACAACGCACAGGCACCGATCAGGCCGCCCGCCAGACTCCATGCTGGCTGCGAAGGAATAGCAGCGAGAGAGCTAAATAACCCGCCACGTAGCAGCGAGTAAATCCCGAGGCTCAACGCCCCGGCCGTAAAGGAAAAGAACGCGGCGGTGACCGGATCGCCCCCGAGTCCTTTTGCGAGCTGACTGTTCAGGGTTGTCTGCAAGGTAATACCAAGACCCGCTGCAAAAGCTATTACGTAATAAATCGCGCTCATGCTGTTATTCCCTGTCAGTTTGCCTGTACCAGCGGCAGGAATTTCTCCGCAAAGATGTCCGGCTCATACCCGGCGGCGGCGAAAAGGTGTTCGCGTGATTCATCGATGGCAGCACGAAGACGCTCGCTGTCCACGCCCAGAACTTTGCCGTTCTGCTTGACGATGCGCCCGCCAATCATGACAGTATCGATGTTGCTGCGTTCAGTTGCATGCACCACCGTCCCGAAGGCATTCCCGTTCGGATAGAGATTGAGATCAGCAGCGTTAATCAGGATCAGGTCGGCCTGTTTGCCTGGCGTCAGGCTACCCACTTTATCCTGTAGTCCGGCACAGGTCGCACCATCGACGGTTGCCGACTTCAGCAGCTGCGCTGCCGGGAGCGTTGTCAGAGAATGCCCTGAATCACAGCAGTGCTGCTTATGCATACCCATTACTCGCTGCAGATAGAACGCCACGCGCATTTCCATAAACATATCTGTGCTGTAAGACGTTTCGTTATCCACGCTCAGGCCAGGATTGATGCCATGGCGCTGCGCGGCCTCAATGGCAAACATCCCGCTTTCAATGCCATAGTGCGAATCTGAGCGCGGACAGACGTTCACTCGTACGCCGGCTTCACGCAGGATTTCCCAGCCCTCATCAGGCAGTGCTGTGCAGTGATTGAAGATATTGTCCGGGCCCAGCAGGCCCTGCTGATGCAGTGATTTAAGCTCTGAAGCCATTTCAGCGCCAAAGAATTCGGTCACGATTGGCAGCCCGAGCCGGCGGGCCTCGGCCCACAATTCCGGCTCCAGCTGGGCCATGACGCCCAGAGAAACCAGTCCCTCAGGATTGTCTTTGAAATATTTTTCCTGCAGACGCTGCCAGTTACCCGGCCAGTGCGCTCTGTCCCATTCGCCTGCTACCGGCGCGCCGGAAGCATGAATAGCGCGAATTCCGGCATCAAGCAGGGCTTCAACGGCGGCGTCTGCATGTGCTGCGGTACGGCTGTTGTGCGAGTTATCAATCATGGTAGTGATACCCGCATCAATCGCGCCCAGCGCCGTCAGGAGATTACCGACATAGATATCTGCGGGCCGATAGTATTTCGCAAACGAGAAGTGCGTGGCATTGCTATAGTCGTCCAGACAGGTGGCGTTTGGGTTGATGCGGCGCAGCTGGCCTTCCCAGGCGTGACGATGAGAATCGACCATCCCCGGCATGGCAATCATATTTGTGGCATCAATGACGTGAGCACCCTCGGCGTTCAGGTCCTTACCGATGGCGGTGATGGTTGACCCTGTGACAAGAATATCGCCACGTTCATGGTTACCAACATTCTCATCCATACTCAGTATGGTTGCACCGCTGATCAGCGTTACCGGAGCATTTGCCGTCTGATTGTTAACAATATTTCTGCAGTAATCGGTCATTTGAATTGTCTCTTTCAGGTTCAGAAGGAAAACAATACGCCTCCTGTTTAAGCTGAAAAAGATGACTAACGTGTTTTCATCATTCAGAATTTGCGAATAATGATGGTTATCACCGTCACATGCTATTCAGGAGCGCAATCAGGTGGATCGTATTCAGGCTATGCAGGTTTTTATAAGGGTGGCTGAGGCCGGAAGCTTTGTCCGGGCAGCGGAAACACTGTCCCTGCCTTCTTCTACTGTTACCAGCACCATCAAAAACCTGGAGAAATATCTGCAGGTGCGTCTGCTGAACCGGACCACAAGACGTGTCAGCCTGACTCCGGAAGGTATGCAGTATCTGGCGCAGTGCCGGGAAATTCTGGCCTTAATTGAACATACGGAAGCCAGTCTGGCCGATTCGAACAGGCGCCCCCGTGGTCGTTTACGCGTTGATATGCCCGGCGGTATAGCGCACTTCCTCGTGATGCCAAACCTGAAAGAGTTCTACAGCCGTTATCCTGATATTTACCTGATGATCGGCGTCAGCGACCGGCAGGTTGACCTGGTTCAGGAGGGCGTGGACTGCGTGATCAGAACCGGAGAGTTACTTAACTCCACGCTTGTAGCCCGTCCGCTCGGAGAATTTCGCTGGATCACCTGCGCCTCTCCCGATTATCTCAGGGAGTACGGTATTCCGCAGTCACCTGAAGATTTATCTCATCACCGGGCTATTCATTATTTTTCCGGACAAAGCCGGCGTACAGACGAATTGCGTTTTGTAAAGGGAACAGAAACGCTGTCCGTACCCGTCAGGGGGCAGGCAGCCGTCAACGAGACGGGACTCTATATAAAAATGTGTCTCGAAGGATTCGGGCTGGCGCAGCTTGCTGAGAACGTTGTAGCAGAACACCTTCAGAAAGGAACGCTGGTTGAAGTCCTGGCCGACTGGCAGCCGTCGTCTGTTCCTGTCGCATTGCTTTATCCCCATCAGCGTTTTCTTTCACCCGCCGTACGTGCATTTGCAGACTGGATAGATGAAATATTCAGTTGATACGTCTGTCACAGCTCCCCGTTGCATACTAAAAGTCAGCAGTATTCAGGGGACCTGAAAGAACGGCAGACTTTATTTCGCGGATATGAGCATCCCGGAGCAGCGACTTCCCGGAGAAAGGCTGTACCCAGAAATTCACATCTCCGGTTTACGGGGGGACGCCGGCTAAGAGCGCCAGCCACATCCGGGCCCTCTTTTAACTAAAGTGTCTGAGTAAAATATTTTCAAGGATGTGAAAAACGGTCCTGATGCGCTGTGGTACCAGGGTCTGATAGGGCCGGTAAAGATAAAGCTGCCAGGTTTCCAGTTTCAGTTCCGGCAGGACATTCACCAGCCTGCCGTCTTCAAGGTATTCCCTGCAGGCCAGATTACTCGACTGAATCACGGCTTTACCGGTTAACGCAGCCTGAATCTCAGACTGGGAGTCGGTGGTAAAAAACTCCAGGTGCCGGGGAATAAAGGTATTGACGCCGTCGAGCATAAATTCAAACACCTTGCCGGTTTCAGGGTTAAGCAGACCGCTGAAAGGGTAACGCTGACGCAGGTCTTCAAAATTTTTCGGTGCGCCCAGCCTGTCAATGAGCCGGGGAGAAGTCATCAGGGCATGATGAACCAGCGTAATGGGCCTGACGATAAAATTCGGGTTTGGCTCCCGCTCTATACGGATCCCCATATCAATACGGTTCTGGACAGTATCCAGCTTCATCATGTCTAACCGCCAGTCAATAAACAGCTCAGGATAGGGATCGAGAGCGGTCAGAAGCTCATATAACACCTGCTCGTGGCCGGGAAACCGGAATAGCGTGATCCTCACAACACCCTTCATCTCATTGTCATCTCTGGCCGTCTGGAAAAGGGCCTCTGAGTCTTCAAGCAGCCGCATGGCACGGGGCAAGAAAAACTCACCAAAGCTGGTCAGCACAATGGATCGGGTATTGCGCTTAAAAAGCGGTTCGCCAAGCTGATGTTCCAGATCAGCAATCGTGCGTGTCACCACGGATGGAGAAATGGCCAGCCTGACTGCCGCTTCGCGAAAATTCATTGTTTCTGCAGCAGTAACAAAAAATCTCAGGGCATCGACTTTATTCATAATAATTGTGATTTTAGCAATTCTGATTTTCTAAATTAACAATTTTTCAGCAATAAATCCAACCGTATACTTAGCATCTAAGAATAGTTAATACCTTAAAGAAGGGTGAAATAATCGTGAAAATTAGAAGGTTAGGTAGCCAGGGGCTTCATGTCTCGGAAATGGGGCTGGGGTGCATGGGCATGGACCATGGCTATGGCTATTCAGTTGAGATCCGGGAAAGGACAAAGCTGATAGACAAGGCTGTAGAGCTGGGCTGCAACCTTTTCGACACTGCCCCCATTTACGGATTTGAAAACGAAAAACTGCTGGGGGTAGCGCTCAGCAAACACAGGGACAACGTTGTCATCGCGACCAAATTCGGCGTGACAGGAATGGAAAATAGTGATGGACAGCTGGTGCCGGTATTAGACAGCCGTCCGGCATCTGTCAGAGAGCAACTGGAAGGTTCCCTCAGGCGCCTGAAGACCGACCATATCGACCTGTTTTATCAGCATCGTGTCGACCCAAAAGTTGAGCCGGAAGTGGTGGCAGGATTAATGAAAGAGCTGATCGCGGAGGGCAAAATAAAGTACTGGGGCTTATCCAATGCGCCCGTATCTTACATACGCCGGGCTCATGCCATCTGCCCGGTCACTGCGGTTGAAGACCAGTATTCAATGATGTGGCGTAAACCTGAACAGGATCTGTTTAAGGTCTGCGATGAACTTGATATTGGTTTTATGGCCTACAGCCCGCTGGGTAATGGATTCCTGAGTGGTCAGGTCACAGCTAATACAACCTACGGGGAAGGCGATTACCGGGGCATGATGGGGCGCTTCAAACCAGAGGTGATGGAAAATAACCAGACGCTTCTTAAGCTAATCGCTGAAATTGCAGAAAGAAACAACGCAACTTCAGCACAGATTGTTCTTGCCTGGGAGCTGGCTCAGAAGCCTTACATTGTGCCGATCCCGGGAACAACAAAACTACACCGGCTGGAAGAGAATTTTCACGCCGCAAATGTTCAGCTCAGTGACGCCGAATTAAATGATATCAACGAAGCCTTATCCCGGCTTGAAATTGACGAAACATTCTTCTGAAAAAATAAGAGATCGCTATGAAAACAACAGTATTTGTTACCCATCCCAACATTAATCAGTCCCGGGTAAACTCAGCCCTGGCAAAAGGTGCAGCATCACTGACAGGCGTTGAAGTGCGTTATCTCTATGACCTGTATCCGGATGGCAAAATCGACGTGGCCGCTGAACAGGCTGCCCTGGAGAAGACGGATCGTGTCGTGCTGCAGTTCCCTATGCAGTGGTACAGCACGCCGCCACTTCTGAAACAGTGGCTTGACGATGTACTGACGTACGGCTGGTCACATGGTGGAGAAACACAGGCGCTGCACGACAAGCAACTCATGCTGGCAGTTTCGCTTGGAGGTGCTGAGTCTGCCTATCAGCCTGATGGCGCTGCCGGACATACGGTAGGAGAGTACCTGCTGTCTTTTGAAACCATCTCCGGGTATCTGGGTATGAACTACATCAAGCCGTTCATTACAGGCGGAAGCGCGACGATAACTGACGAAGAAATCGCAGCTCAGGCCGGACGATACAAAACGGTATTAGCCTGATTATCTTCAGGCGATCATCAGTGTATTAAAACGCCTTCAAATGTGCCGTTGCTGATAACGGCACATTTTTCATTTATGGGAAGGAGAAATCGTGTGTCTTTACAGCCAGTCGAACTGAACAAAGCATATCGATTATTGCAGGTCGGCCCAACTACAATGATTTCCGCTAAGCATAATGGTAATGCCAATGTGATGGCCGCTGCCTGGGTGAGTCTGGTGGGGATCAATAAAGTCATGGCGTATATCGGTCCGCAGGCTTATACCCGTGGATTGGTGGAAGAAAGTGGTCTGTTTGCCGTACAGATCCCCGTAGTCAGCCAGATGGAAACCGTTTTGTACGCAGGTGAGCACAGCTACCGTGACAGGCCTGACAAGAATCATAAAATACCGACGTTCTACCTGAAAGAGTTCGATGTTCCGCTGGTAGAGGGTTGTGCTGGCTGGCTTGTATGTAAGGTAATACCCAACGCGGCATATGAGCTGGAACATAATCTGTTTATGGGAGAAATTGCCGGCGCGTGGAGTGACGATCGGGTTTTTCGCAATGGACACTGGATATTTGATGAAGCACCTGACGAATTACGAACCATACATTATGTCGCCGGGGGGCAGTTTTATGCCATCGGCAAAGGAACCCGGTTTGACCATGGGCCGGGCAAAGACTGAGACGCGAGTGCTTTTTGTACTGATACAACAAACTGCAGGGACTTGTTGTTAAAATGCCTTGCTGTTCCCTCATGGCCAGCAGGCGATACCGCCTCTGAGCCAGCAAGGGAAGTCGCTTTTCGGCGCCTGCAGCCTGCCTTCTTATATGCTCCTGTTAGCCCGCAGCACTCATAAATGAACAATGGCATGTCACATGGAAGGATCAGTGTCTTTAATCAGAAAGTGACAGTTTTGTTCTACCCACCGGTTGAGTTCATTCGCTGCCTGCCAGAGGGACGTTCCCAGTTCCGTGAGTGCATATTCGACTTTGGGCGGTACTTCACGAAAGACAGTGCGCGTAACAAGATTCCTGCTTTCAAGTTCCTTAAGATTCTGTGACAGCACCTTTTCTGATATACCCTGAATTTTTCTTCGCAAATCACCCGGCCTTGATGCACCGTCAGAAAGGGCATGAATAATGAGCAATGTCCATTTGCTCACCAGAACCTCGAGAACTTCACGGGCAGGACATGCCTCCCGCAAAACATTACCGGGTTCTTTGTTGTCCAGTGTAAAACAGTCGTTGAATTTTTCCATACTTACCTTGAGGTGGGTACTTGAAGATAAGTTAGTCTAAATCTACTATAGCGCTGAAATCAAGAGATTTGCATGTGCCATGCTGCTGCGGCTTAACCATCGTAATTATTGAAATAACCAGATAATGAGTTGGTAATGCTGAGTTTGTGACACGATAATGTCATACGTTACGAACACTGATAGCCATTAGCCGCCAGCACGAACAAATAATTTTTTTGTGTAATAACGAAAATTTTATCAAATAAGCCGGCTTGCTATATAAGCGCCTGCGCTAATAACAATCAATCCTTATGAATCGGGTTATATCAATGAAATATCATGTACTTTCTGCTTCACTGTTATTTTCACTTCTCTTTACTACTGCTGCACAGGCGAAAACAGCGAGTTATAAACTTGATGAATCGCATACGTCTGTGGTTATTAGCTGGAACCACCTAGGTTTTTCGAACCCGACGGCATCCCTTCATCATGTAGATGGCACAGTTAAGTTCGATCCGGCAACAAAAATTTTATCACTGGTTGATATCAACATTCCTGTAGCCAGTATTGATACCGGCGTTCCAGCACTGAATAAAGAGTTTGGTCAGCCAGATTATTTTGATGCGGAGAAATATCCGGTCGCAAATTTTAAAAGCACCAGCATTGAAATGAATGGTGATAAGTATGACGTACGGGGAAATTTAACCATTAAATCCATAACCCGGCCGGTTATTCTTCATGCAACCCTGAACAAAGCAGGTTTTCAGGCTATGGAGAAGAAAAATGCGGTAGGTTTTAACGCCACCGGTGTGATTAAGAGATCAGACTTTAAAATTGATAAATACGTTCCTTATGTAAGCGATAATATCACACTGACCGTGTCTTCGGAGGCGTATTCAGATTAATAAGATGCGGAGCCGTTAATGCTTCAGAAGCGTGGGCTGATGAAGCATCTTTACTTCCAGTCCAAACTTTTAACAATGTCGCATCCTGTCCGTAATCCTTCGGAAAGCATGCACTAATGAGTCAGCGTGTATTATTGCATGCTGACCCTATCAGTCCAGTCAGAGGGCAAGACGGGGCAAATTACGATGTCAAACAATTCATCTGAGGGCTAATTCATGACAGGTAACTTTTTAGAGCTTGCCAGAAAACGACGCACCATTTATGTACTTGGAAAAGATATTCCTGTCCCGGAGAACGAGCTGATCGGCACTGTCATTGAGGCAGTGAAGCAGGCTCCTTCTGCTTTTAACTCGCAAAGCTCAAGGCTTCTGATTTTACTGGGTGAGCAGCACGCTCGCTTATGGGAACTCACGCGTGAACAGTTACGCAAAATCGTGCCTGCAGAAAGTTTCTCCGGCACCTCAGATAAAATAGACGGGTTTGCAGCGGCTGCCGGCTCAATACTTTTTTTCGAGGATCAGGATGTTGTCAAGTCACTACAGGAGCAGTTTGCGGCCTATGCGGACAATTTCCCGGTATGGTCTGAGCACAGCACAGGTATTGCACAGTATGCTGTCTGGCTGGCGCTGGCTGAAAAAGGAATTGGTGCCAACCTGCAGCATTATAATCCTCTGATCGATGAAGATATTCGCACTGAGTGGAATGTTCCTCCATCATGGAAACTCCGCGCGCATATGAATTTCGGTGCCATCCTTTCACCCGCCAGTGAAAAAGCCTTTATGAGTGATGAAAAGCGATTCATCGTTGCCAAACAGTCATAAGGCTTGTTTATTATATTATTACTGACCGCGATCGCCCTGAGCTTCAGGGCGGCCGCTGAATGTTACGCTCGCCCTGAGCGGCCTTTTCACCGAAAAGTCCGCTCATCGGGATAGTACAGATGGCTCCGGTACCATTAAGACGCTTCAGAACCTCGATGGAAAGCATCCGCCGCAGAGGATCAGCTGGTACCTTGCTGTGTAAACCCATTCAGCCCGGCTGCTGTACAGGTTCCAGGTGCGCATCTCGTCCGGCAGCCATTCCGGTGCAGGCTCCTGCAACTGAGATTGCTGTGGTCATCAGTAATGGCACCGTCCAACCTCCGGACAACTCCTGTACTTTACCCAGCAACAGCGGTCCCATCGCCGCCATCAGATAACCGATACTCTGCGCCATACCTGACAGCGCGGCAGCATCACCAGCGTTTGTAGTGCGCAACCCGATGAAGGTCAGACCCAGCATCATGCTGGCACCCGAGCCGAAGCCGAGGAGTGCAGCCCACAGCATCGCCAGATTTGGCAAATAAAGGATGCCAATAAAGGACACTGCGGTTAACAGGCTGACGCCAGCAGCGGCTAATTTCTGATCGTTAAGACGACGCAGCGTGGCTGCCAGAATCAGGCCGGGAATGGCGGTGGTGAGCTGAAGGATGCCATGTACCTCACCAGCCTGAGCTGAGGAGAGCCCACTGTCTGTCAGAATGGCTGGCAGCCAGCCGACCGCAACATAAAACGGCATCGCATTCAGGCCCATAAACAAGGTGACCTGCCACGCCAGAGACGAGCGCCAGACCGCAACGGTCGCTGCTTTTTTCTCACCTGCTACTGGCAGTTGATGCTTTTTCTTCAACTGCGGCAACCATAAAAGCAACGCAAGGAGCGGTGCAATAACCAACATGGCTAACGCGATGTTCCAGCCCCAGCTCTGCGTTAGAGGAATGACAATGGCAGATCCAATGGCGCCAGCGGCGCCCATGGTGATGGAATATGCTCCCGTCACGGAAGCCACGTTGCCGGAAAAGTCACGTTTGATCAGGCCAGGCAGCAGGACATTGCCCAGGGCAATCCCGATACCAATTAACACTGTTCCGCCATAAAGCGCCCAGACGCTGTCTGTTGAGCGAAGCAGAATCCCCGCTGAAATCACGACCAGGGCACCAAAAAGGGTGCGTTCCAGGCCGTACTTGCGGGAAATCGATGCGCTCAGTGGAGAAAAGGCGGCAAAGGCCAGTAAAGGAAGCGAGTTAAGCAACCCAACGGCTGTGATACTTAGCCCAAAATCATGGCGAATGGACTCTAAAACGGGTGCTATAGCGGTAAAAGGAACACGCAGGTTAATGGCGATAAAAAGGATGCCGGTCACAAGTATGATTGAAGACCACTTGTTCGTAGTGTGGGACATAAGTTTTGCTTTCTCTGAAAAAAGAAAGACTTTAAAGGACGCATGAGTTACAGAATATAGATAACCTGACAACATATAGCTAAATCATGCCAGTTAATAAAAAATCTGTGACCTCGCCGGAAGAGTTTAATGCCGATGATTTCAGTCAGGCCGCTATCGCCCTGCATGTATCATCGTCAGGTGAGTATGCCGGGCAAAGTCCGCACGCTCATCGCAAGGGGCAACTTATTCTCTCTTTGCGCGGTGCAGTGCGCTGTGAGGTTGAGGATGCGCTGTGGCTTGTTCCACCAGGACATGCCGTCTGGGTTCCGGGAGAAATCCCCCACCGTTGCCGGATCACGAAGAATGCAGACACGTGCCTTTTATTCATCGAGCCCGGCACGGCAGCGATGCCGAAAATCTGCTGTACCATAGCGATTACACCTCTGGTTCGCGAGCTTGTTCTGTATCTTGCAGAGCAGGAACATGCTTATTCTCCTGACAGTAAAACCGCCAGGCTTGCAGCGGTGCTGCTGGAGCATATTCCGGATGTGCCGGTTGAAGCACTCCATCTTCCTGTATCAGATCATCCTAAAATCCGGATTATGGCTGAGGCACTTTTTAATGAGCCAGATGACCGGCGAACGTTAAAGCATTGGGCTGCTCATCTGGCCATCAGCGAACGATCTCTGGCCAGGCTGATAAAAGAGGCGACAGGAATGAGCTTTGGTCGCTGGCGTCAGCAGCTGCATTTGATGATTGCCCTGAGCCATCTGTCTGAAGGTCAGCCCGTGCAGCGCGTAGCCGGAACGCTGGGATATGATTCGGTCAGTGCGTTTATTACGATGTTCAGAAAAGCGCTGGGTAAATCACCGACGCAATATTTTTCTTCCCTGGATTAGTGCACAAGCACAGAAGCCGGATTTATTCAAAGAACACCAGCGTCCGCTTCACGCCCTGAGACATTCAACAAGCTTTTTATGGCTTCAGTAAGGGCGAGTGTCGCGCTTCGAGAGCCAGCAAATACTTCGCTTCATCGTACCGAGTTTGGTCTTCCAGCAGCGGTAAATGATCGTTATCCATTTGAAAGCAAGAGCCCGGATTGCAGATTGGTGCGATTTCTCTTTTTCTCGCAGTCCCTGATAATAAAGTCTGGCCCAGTATGATGAGTTAACCGTCTTGGCAGCCCATTCAACAAAAGTCTGCCTGACGAACTTAGCACACTGCCATCGCCAGTGAACCCAGGATTTCTGGCCACTTCGTTCTGTCACCGGTGCAATACCTGCGTAGTTTTGAATTTCTTCAGCGCTGTTGAAGCGGTCGCGGTTATCACCCAGTGCGGCAAGCATCCTTGGACCCATGCACGGTCCCATTCCAGGAAGTGATTTGAACAGTTCTGCATCCGGAAGCGTACCGAATAAGGATTCAATACGTTCGTCGTAGGTTCTGATTAGGTCGCCTGCCAGTTTGATTTGAGATGCGAGTGCTGTTGCCATCAATGCATTTGCCTCTATTACACTTTTATCTGTGGTCAGTGGAATAGCATTGGCAATACTTGCAACCCGCTGTTCGGTATATGCAACAGCAGGACCACCTTTAGCGTTCATAAAATGACGAACAGTATCGCTGCGAGCCCGTTTGAGTTGTTGCAGGCTGGGCCAGCGAATGATTAGCTCGCAGAACAGTGAATTGTCCCGATGGGAGAACCATTCCAGGGGCAGGGGGTAATACTGCTTAAGCGTGTTGATGAGCCGATTTACAAAGCGACGCTTGTCTTCGACCAGCAGTCGGCGCTGCTCAACTAATTGCTGGAGTAACCGGATATCTGCGTTGTCGGGTTCAATGGCTTTTATCTTTTGGGGATAGCGTAGCATTAACTCTAATGCTAGCTCGGCATCCTGCGGGTCATTTTTAGCGCCGCTGGGTGAGAAGGCTTGCCGGTAACGAGCCAGGGACAAAGCGTGGACGGAGAAAACGGTGATAAAGGGATATTTTTGAAGAGCATATACCACGGGGCCCTTCTTCAGCTCGAGAGCTATTGCGATTCTGCCTTTTACCTTCTGGTGTAACTCAGTAAGCCAGATATCAAGCGCTTCTGCCGTATGTTCAATCACATGGAATACGCGTTCACCGTTTTTGAACTGAACACAGACATCGTGTTTTTTATCTGCCCAGTCCAGACCAACATGTGCAGCAAATTGATTAGTCGCAGTCATCACCAACTCCTTTCATCGGGGATTGGTATGCATTCCACGCTCTTCGAAAGAAATATAGTCAGCAGTGTATCTGCATGCCCTGAGTATTCGTTAGCGAACGCGGAGCACCTACTGGTTCGAAAGAGAAGCGGCGATCATCACATGATTCTCGCTCAATATTCGTAACCAGTAAGCGCATACCCTGAATCACTCAAAAGTGTAATTCTCAGGGTTAGAATGACTATAGTTCGCTCATAACTGACCCAATCCGTTTCCGTGGATAGATCTAAATGATAAGCGGACCTCACACTTTCGATTCACGCAGGTCAATTCGGTTAAAGATGCTCATAAACGGCTTAACAATTTCTCCGAGTTGAAGCCAGAAAAATGCCCTACCAGTACAGACTGATACGGCTTTTTTTTGTGGCTTATTCTGTCAGAGGGGTTATCCCATTGTGTAACTGATTTCCTTCCCACAAATATAAGGTGGGGCATACGCTTTCCTGCACATATCCAGATAATCCGACCACCATTGCATCATCGCTTTACGGGAATCGAGATATTCTGCTTTATGGATGTAAGCCGCTCGAACGCTGTTACGCTCCTGATGACTCATCTGCCGTTCAACCGCATCCTGTGCCCACAGGCCAGACTCCATCAGGGCACTACAGGCCATTGCCCGTAATCCGTGGCCGCAGATTTCATTTTTTGTGTCATATCTCATCAGGCGCAACGCCTTGTTGACGGTGTTTTCACACATTGGCTTATACGGATTATGGTCACCGGGGAATATCAGCACGCGATGCCCGGATATTTCCCGTATCTGTTTCAGAATAGCGATGGACTGACGGGAGAGTGGAACGATATGTGGAGTGCGCATTTTTGCACCACGCCCAGAGTAGCGGACACCGGAGATGGCCTCGCGAGTGGCAGGAATGGTCCAGATTCTATTTTTGAAATCGATCTCAGACCAACGGGCGAAACGAAGCTCGCTGGAACGGATGAATAGGTGAAGGGTGAGTAATACGGCCAGGCGGGTTAACTCTCGTCCTTGCTTGTAGTCCTCAATGCGAGCCAACAGTTCCGGTAGCCGCTCCAACTGAAGGGCGGGGTAGTGACGTTTAACGGGCGGGGAGATGATACCCTCCAGATTTGCTGCCGGATTGTTCTCTATCAACTCCTGATGTATGGCATGACGCATGATGTTGCACATATGCTGCCGGGTGCGTGCTGCGACTTCCAGCAGACCTTTTTGCTCAATGCCTTTTAGCAGGTCAATAAAGTGACGAGGTTTTAGTTCTGCTACGGGCAAGTGTCCAATCACAGGGAATATATGATTGTTCATGCTGGCAAGCAGACGGGAGGCGTGGTTCTCTGACCATGTTCGGTTGCTTTTATGCCAGTCCAGTGCCACATACTTGAAAGTTTTGTCTGGCGAGGAAGTGGATCTTTCCGCAGAGCGCTGTTGTGCAGGATTGATATTATGCGCCAGCAATTTACGGATACCATCACGCTGTTGACGAGCATCAGCCAAAGACACATCAGGGTATGCGCCTAAGCCAAGGCGAGATTCTTTTCTATTGATACGATATTTGAGATACCAGAGACGTGAACCGCCTGGATTAACCAGCAGATACAGACCATGGGAATCGGAGACTTTAAAGGGTTTTGCGGATGGTTTTAAGTTGCGGATTTTTGAGTCGTTAAGAGACATTTGGGGGTCACTCCGTCATCGAACCAACTTGACCCCAAATCTGACCACCAAATTCTCCCGATGCGGAGGGAAAACTAAAAATACATCGGGAAGACTTTTCACGCTAACTTATTGAATCTAAATTACATAAGGATTCGCAGAGCGGCATGAAAACAAGAGTTTGGCTCCTCTGACTGGACTCGAACCAGTGACATACGGATTAACAGTCCGCCGTTCTACCGACTGAACTACAGAGGAATCGTGTGAACGGGGCGAATAATAGCGGGGCGGTTGCGGCTTGTAAAGCGCGAAAATGCCCGATGCGTCCGTTTGCTGCAAGATTGCCCAACCTGCTGCTTTTTCTCGCTTTTATTGCTTATCCCGCGCGCAGCGCCGCCGGGTTGCCCGTTGTTTGGCGCATTTGCCTGCCGATGGTGCAACGGTTGCCCTGCGCGGTGGCGCGCGCCGCCCGGCGAACGGCCATTTACCGCCTTGTACCCCGCTTCCACGGCCGTTTACCGACTCTGGCCTGGATCTTGCTGTGATTGCATGACCGGATTTCGGCATTCTCAATTTAGCGGCTCGCTGGAGGCACTATGAATTTCAGACGTCTGAAGTACTTCGTGAAAATCGTCGATATCGGCAGCCTGACCCAGGCGGCGGAGGTGTTGCACATCGCCCAACCGGCGCTCAGCCAGCAGTTGGCGACGCTGGAAGGAGAGCTGAAGCAACAGCTGCTGATCCGCACCAAGCGCGGGGTGCAGCCGACCGAGGCCGGCAACATTCTGTATGCCCACGCGCAGACCATTCTGCGCCAGTGCGAGCAGGCGCAGAGCGCGGTCAACAGCGCCGGACAGGCGATGAGCGGTCAGGTGTCGCTCGGGCTGGCGTCGGGCAGCACCGCGGCGCAGCTGGCGCTGCCGCTGTTGCAGACCCTGCGCGATCAGCAGCCGGGCATCCTGCTCAGCCTGCATGAAAACGGCGGCGCGGCGTTGGCCGGGCAGGTGGCCAATCAGACGCTGGACATGGCGATGGTCTACGGCGCCAAAATGCCCGCCGGGCTGCACGCCATCGCATTGATGCGGGAAGATCTTTATCTGGTGGCGACGCGCGCGGTGCCGCATCCCGGCAACAGCGTCGAGCTGCTGGACGTGGCGCGGCTGAACCTGTTCCTGCCGCGCGAGGGCGATGCGGTGCGCAACCAACTGGAGGAGGCGATGGCGCTGCGCAAGCTGGCTGCCAACGTGGTGGGGGAGATCGAATCCTCGGGTGCGTTGAGCGCCGCGATCGCCAGCGGGCTGGGGGCGACCGTGCTGCCGGAATCGGTGGCGCGCGCGATGATCGGCCCGGCCAAGGCCTGGATGGCGCGCATCAATGCGCCGACGATGTCGGTGCCGCTGGCGCTGTGCATGTCGGGTCAACAGGCGCTGTCCGCCCCGGCGCTGCTGGTCAAAGACCTGCTGCTGTCGATCGCCGGCGGTCGAAGCCAGGAAAAACGCGCACTGGCACTGGTGCGTTGAGGAAAAAACGGCCCGCCGCAGCGGGCCTGAGCACCGTTACCGGAACGGCGGTTCGTTGAAGGTGCGCAGCTTGCGCGAGTGCAGACGATCGCCCTCGGCGCGCAGCAGATCGATGGCGCAGATGCCAATCTGCAGGTGCTCGGAGATCGCCCCTTCGTAGAAGCGGTTGGCCTGGCCCGGCAGTTTTATTTCACCGTGCAGCGGTTTGTCGGAGACGCACAGCAGCGTGCCGTACGGCACCCGGAAGCGGTAACCCTGGGCGGCGATGGTGGCGCTCTCCATATCGACCGCCACCGCGCGGCTGAGGTTGAAGCGCCGCGCCGAAGCGGAGTAGCGCAGCTCCCAGTTGCGATCGTCGGTGGTGACCACGGTGCCGGTGCGCAAACGCTGTTTGACCTCTTCACCGGGCATGCCGCTGACCATCTTGGTGGCGTCGTACAGGGCGCGCTGCACCTCGGCGATGCTCGGGATCGGGATATCCGGCGGCAGCACCGCATCCAGCACGTGATCGTCGCGCAGATAGGCGTGGGCCAGCACGTAATCGCCGATCTTCTGGCTTTCGCGCAGGCCGCCGCAGTGGCCGATCATCAGCCAGGCACTCGGGCGCAGCACCGCCAGGTGATCGCAGATGGTTTTGGCGTTGGACGGCCCGACGCCGATGTTGATCAGCGTGATGCCCTGACCGGTGCGTGAAATCAGGTGATAGGCCGGCATCTGGTGGTTTTTCCACGCCAGATCGGACACCGCCTGCTCGGGCGCACTGGTTTCCGGCGTGATGTAGGTACCGCCGGCGCTGGAGAGCGCGATGTACGGGCTGGCCGGATCGGCGATCTGCGCGCAGGCCCAGCGCACGAACTCATCCACATAGCGGGTGTAGTTGGTGAACAGCACGAACGGCTGGAAATGCTCCACCGGGGTGCCGGTGTAGTGCCGCAGACGCGCCAGCGAGAAATCCGCGCGCAGCGCATCGAAATGCGACAGCGGGAAATGGTTGTCGGTGGTGTGATACAGGCCGTCGGCGGTCTCGTCACCGATCTGCGCCAGCTCGGTGGTGGGGAAATGCTGCGCGATGCCGGCGCTCATTGAGCGATCGAGCGCCAGGCTGGAACCGTCGATCACGTAAGGGAACGGGATCTCCTGCTGCGACGGCGCCACTTCAATATGGGCGGCGTAATCGTGTTCCAGCATCGCCAGCTGTTCGGCCAGATAGTGGCGGAACAGCTGCGGCCGGGTCACGGTGGTGCTGTAGCTGCCGGGATGGGTAAAGCGGCCGAAGGCGCGGGTTTTGTTTGGGCCGGATTGCTGCCCGTCCCAGCTGACGCGCAGCTCGGGATACACGAACAGCCCGGCGGCGCGCGCCTGCGCATCCGGCAGGGTGCCGTGGCTGATAAAGTCGCTGACCGCCTGACGCAGCGCGTCTACCGCGGCGTCATACAGGGCTTCCAGTTGATCGAGTGCCTGATCGGCGCTGAGGCCGCTGCGAGGTGGGGCATAGCTCATACTTTCTCCTTCGATGTCCCGGCTCTGGCGGGATTGGCGGCGTTTCACCGTCACAGGTTAGCCGAAGAAGGGCGTAAAAGCTTGGTTGAAATGACGGGCGCGGCAAAGAAATTACCGCGCCCGTGAAGGCGGAGAGATCAGGAGGCGGGAGCGGCCGCTTCGACCTTCAGCGACACCAGGCCGATGCCCAGCTTCTTCGGCGTGAAGCCGCCGCTGGCGCTCTCTTTCGGCTCGGTGGGGGCCGGCGGGGTAATGCTGATCTTCTGCGCGCCGCGCGGGTTGTCGAAGCGCAGGGTGACGGTGCTGTCCTGTTCGCCGAGCGACACAAAGCGCTCTTCGTCGCCGACGCGCACCGAAATCGGTTCGCCGACGTTGTTGCCGTAGGCGCGGGCGCGCAGCACCAGATCGAAGCTTTTCGGCAGCGGGTCGACGTAATCGATGTCGACCGCCGGCGCCAGATTGGCGTCGGACCAGCGGCCCCATTCCTCGACGGCGGAGACGCCGGTAATGGCCTTCACCTGTTCCGGCATGCCGGGCAGCATGAACTCGATGGCGTCCGCCCGGTATTTCACCGCCGCGTCGTCCACCTGCAGGCGGGCGACGGCGTTTTGGTAATCGGCGACGCTGTCCGCCGCCGGGCCGGTGAAGTTCACCTTGCCGTTGAAGCGTTCGCCGCTGGCCTGCGCGATCTGCGGCGGCGAGGCGAGGGTGCCGGAGGCCACGCAGATGTCGGTGCTCAGCGCCAGCTGCGGCGCCCAGACCCGGCCGATCTCGTAGCATTTATCGACCCAGACGAATTTCTCCCCCGCGCCCAGCCCGGCCAGCTGTTTGCGCAGCGGGGTGGAGAGGTAGACGTTGAACATCGGTTCGATGCGGTTGTCGCCCACCCGCAGGATGAACGGCACCTTGTAGGTGACGCCGGAGAAGCTGAAGCTGCGTTGGCGCGTGTCCACGCTGTAGTCGCTGATGCGGTTCGGCAGGCCCCACTGGTTGATCACCGCCGGTTTCCAGCCGTTAATTTTCTCTTCGATATTCAGGAACACCGTAGACAGCGACGGCGCCGACAGGCTGCTGCGGCCGAGGCCGATGTAGTTGTCGCCGCCCATCACGTCCAGCACCGTGGCGCCGTTGTCCAGCGTGCTGCGCTTCTCGTTGCGCTGCTCCGCCTGCGGCCGGGTGCCGTCGATGATGAAGAACAGGTTGCGGCGCTTCTGTTTGGTCAGAATGTCGTAGGCGGTGTTGTTCATCGCCAGATGATCGGAGGACACCACGATCACGGTGTTGCTGAAATAGGGCGAGCGTTTGATTTTGTCGATCAGCGCGGCGATGTGTTGCTGGCTGCAGGCCACCGCGCTCAGCGAGCGGTTTTCCTTGTTCTGCCAGGCGTAACTTTTCTTGCTGCAGCCGGCGGAGATAAAGCCGTCCGGGTGATGGGTATCGACGGTCAGGGTAAACAGCGAGAACGGTTGGCGCTGCTTGGACAGCTCGACGAACTTGCCGTACACCACGTCCAGCACGCTGTCGTCGTACCAGCCCCAGTCGTTTTTGTAGCTCGGATCGGCGACCTGTTCGCGCAGCTCTTTGAAGCCGTAAACGTGGTCGAAGCCGTGGGATTTCAGGAAGGTGTCTTTGCCGGCGAACGCCAGCTCGGCGCCCTGATAGAAATAGTTGCTGTAGCCGGCGGCCTTCAGCACGTCGCCCAGGCAGACGTTCTCCGGGTAGAAGGTGGAGACCGCGCTGGAGGCGTTGCCGTCGAAGGGCGCGAACAGCGGAATGCCGCACTGTGAGGCGACCATGCCGGCGATGGTGTAACCGGTGCCCGGCAGCTGCTGGGTGTTGCTGAAATCGATGCTGTCCGCGCGCAGGGCGTTCAGCTCGTCGGCCAGGCCGGGAAACAGCTCGGTATCGAAGTAGGTGCGCTCCAGGCTCTCGGCATAGATGTACACCAGGTTCGGCCGCTTGCCCTGCACGGTCTTTTTCGGCGCCTTGTAGTAGGTGGTGAAATCGGCGGTATCGCCGACGATCTGGCTCTTGACCAGCAGCGAGATGTCCTGAAATGCCGGGGTGGTGCCGACCGAAAACAGCGCCAGCAGTACGGCGACGAGGCTGTAGGCCACGCTGCTGCCTTTGGCTTTGCGGCGCAGCAGGCTGCGGGCCAGCACCGCGAAGATAAGCCCCAACGCCGCCAGCAGGCCGATGAACGGCAGCACGTATTTGCTGATGCCCGCGCCTTTGAGGCTGCTGGTGACGGTGTAAATCACCGCGTCGGTGATGCCGTCGCCGGTGAAGTAGTTGCTGGCGATCAGGATGACGTTCAGCACCAGATAGCTGCCGAGCAGCGTCAGCAGAATGGCGAACCACCAGCGGTTGGCGGCGGCCCGGGTGCGATAAATCAAAATCGACGCCAAAAAGAGAACAAAAGAAACGACTGCTAAAACCATCCGCCAAACCCTGTCTGATTGAAAAAACGTTGCTGCCCTGGTCTGCGCCGCCGACCGTGCCGCGGCGCGAAAAGTGAAGGGTATAGCCTATTGCCGGCGGCGGAACAACGCGCGATCTCCCGCTACGGCCGACGAACGGCGGCTATTGTACATTTTTATGACAATAGTGTGACGTTAATCACGCCGACGGCGGCCTCGGCGGCGAAAGCTTGCTGGTCGGAGGTTTCGCTCTACGCTTAATGAGCGCCACGACGGTGCGCCCATCAGCCCTTCACAGGAGGAAGTATGCAGACGATTCCCGCCGCCGTACTCGACGATCTGGCCCCGCAAGGCGTGTTGCGCGCGGCGATCAACTACGGCAATCCGGTGCTGGCGCAGGCCGGGGCCGGCGGTAAACCGCAAGGCGCTTCGGTGGAGCTGGCCGCCGCGCTGGCCCAGGAACTGGGCGTGGCGCTCGAACTGGTCACCTATGACGCGGCGGGCAAGGTGTTTGCCGACCTGGACAGCGGCGCCTGGAACCTGGCGTTTATGGCTATCGAGCCGGTGCGTGCGGCGCAAATCGCCTTTAGCGAACCCTACGTGATCATCGAGGGGACTTACCTGGTGGCGAACGACGCGCCTTACTTTGAGGTGGCGCAGCTCGACAGGCCGGAGGTGCGCATCGCGGTCGGTCAGGGGGCGGCGTACGATCTGTTTTTATCGCGCACGCTGCAGCAGGCGCAGCTGGTGCGGGCGGCAACCTCCGCCGAGGCGATCGCGCTGTTTTTCGAACGGGGGCTGGAGGCGGCGGCCGGCGTGCGTCAACCGCTGCTGGCCGCCGCGGCCGCCCATCCCGGCTACCGGGTGCTGGACGGGCATTTCACCGCCATCCACCAGGCGATGGCGGTGCCGCGGCAAAAAACGCAGGGCGCCGCCTACGTGAACGCGTTTATCGAACGCTGCAAGGCCAACGGGTTGGTGAAGGCGGCCTTGCAGCGCAGCGGCCAGGGCGAGGTGACGGTAGCGCCGCCGGCCGCCTCGGCGTGATCAGTCGAGCTCCACCGCGTACTGTTCCACCGGGGTGATTTTCTTGATCAGCTTGTTGTCGAACAGGAACTGTTCGTAAGCCTGGTAGCGCGCGCGATCCAACTTGGCCGGATCGCGGGCGAACAGCGGCAGGCTGGCTTGCCACGCCTGTTTGTTCAGCTCGGTATTCAGCTCTGGGTGCGCCTTGGCGAATGCCAGCCAGGTGTCCTGCGGGTGGGCGTGCAGGTAGTCACTGCCTTGCTTCAGCGCGGCGAGAAATTTGCGGATTTTCGGCTCGTTCACCGCATCGCGGTTGGCGACGATGATCAGCTCGTCATAGGCCGGCACGCCGTAGTCTTCGACGTTGAACACCACCGGTTCTTTACCCTGTAGCTTCAGCTCCAGCGCTTCGATGTTGCGGTAGCCGCCGATCACCGCATCGACCTGGCCCGCCAGCAGGGCGCTGGTCAGCTGGAAGTTGACGTTGATAAGCTTGATGTCCTGCGGCTTGAGGTGCTCGTGTTCGACCATGGTGGCCAGCGTCGCCTGTTCGATGCCGCTGACCGAGTAACCCACCGTTTTGCCCTTGAGATCCGCCGGCGACGTGATGTTTTTGTCCAGCGCGATCACCGTATTCAGCGGCGTGTTGATCAGGGTGCCGACGCGCATCAGTGGCAGGCCCTGATCGGCGAAGAAGTGCAGCTGCGGCTGATAGGTGATGGCGAGGTCGGCCTGTTTGGCGGCCACCAGCCGCGGCGGCAGCGCCGGATCGGACGGCGGCACGATCTTGACGTCCAACCCTGCGGCCTTGAAGGCGCCGATCTGCTCGGCCACCATAATTGGCGCGTGATCGGGGTTGATGTACCAGTCGAGCACCAGCGTCAGCTTGTCGGCCGCGCCGGCCTGGCCGGTGAGGGCGGCGCCGAGCAGCAGCCCGCAAACGGTTTGTTTGATCATGGTCGTTCCTTTATCCCTGGTTATGGTTGCAATCATCAGTCGTTTTCCGGCGCCCAGGCGATCAGGCGCCGCAGCAGCGCATCCACCGCGGCCCACAGCAGCACGGTCATCAGCACCAAAATAAACAGCGCGGCGAAGCAGACGTCGGTCTGCATGCGCGCGTTGGCGTTCAGCATCACATAGCCCAGCCCTTCGGCCGAGCCGACCCATTCGCCGATAATGGCGCCGATCGGCGCGACGGCGGCGGCCATGCGCAGGCCGGAGCCGAAGGCCGGCAGCGCCGCCATCAGCCGCACGTGCCGCAGCTGCGCCCAGCGCGAAGCACGCATCGTGCGCGCCAGATCGAGATAGTCGTTGTTGACCCGGCGCAGCCCGTCGAAAAAGGCCGACACTACCGGGAAGAAAATCACCAGCACCGCCATCGCCACCTTGGCGCTCATGCCGAAGCCGAACCACAGCACCAGCAGTGGCGCCAGGGCGAACACCGGTATCGCCTGGCTGGTGAGCACCAGTGGCATCAGCCAGCGCTGCAGCCGCGGCGAGAAGATCATGCACAGCGCCAGCGCCGCGCCGAGCAGCACGCCCAGCACCAGCCCGCTGACGATCTCCGAAGCCGTGACCAGCGTGTGCCAGGCGAGATAGCCGCGCCCGTCCCACAGCGCCTGCGCCACCGCGCCCGGCGTGGGCAGCAGAAAGGCCGGAATGCCGCTTTGCGCCGCCAGCCACCACAGCAGCAGCAGGCCAGCAAACACCGTCAGCCCACGCCGCAGGCGGGTGAGGCCACGCTCTTCGGCAATCTTCATTGCGCGGCCCTCACCAGCTGTTGCAGCAGCTCGGCCTGGCTTTTCAGCAGGTCGGCGTCATCCGGCGCGCGCGGCGGTTGCCCGCTGATACGGTGGGTATCGTCGAGGCCCAGCGGCCAGGGCGACAGTACCAGCAGCCGGTGGCTCAGGCGGCAGGCCTCCATCGGATCGTGGGTGATCAGCAGTACGGTATTTTGCGCCAGCAGCTCGGCGGCCAGGCTTTGGATCTCGGCGCGGGTAATGGCGTCCAATGCGGAGAAGGGTTCGTCCATCAGCACGATCGGCTGGCGTTCGTAGAGCGTGCGGGCGATGGCGGCGCGCTGGCGCATGCCGCCGGACAGCGCGGCGGGCAGGCTGCGGCCATGCGCGGCCAGGCCTACGCGTTCGAGCAGATGCGCCACCCACGCCCGATCCGCCACTTCGCCGCGCAGCCGCGAGCCGAGGGCGACGTTCTCTTCGACGGTCAGCCACGGGTAGAGCAGGTCTTTTTGCCCCATGTAGGCGATGCGCCCGGCGATCGGCAAACCGTCGCTGCCGGTCACCGTACCCGAACTGGCCTGCGCCAGGCCGGCGATGATCTTCAGCAGGCTGGTTTTGCCGGCGCCGCTGGCGCCGAGCAGGGCGACGAAGCTGCCGCCGGCGATGTCGAAGCTCAGCCGGTCGAAGACGATTTGCTGACCGAAACGCAGGCTGAGATCCCGCACCTGGATGCCGGGTGGGAGAAGCGGGGAGGTCATGAGGCGTTCAGCCCCATCTGCCAAAATGCCGATTCCAGCTGGGTGGCGGTGGTGAAAATCTGCGCCAGCTCGGTGAAGCGGCCTTGTGCGCCGCGCTGGTGGCCGACGGTTTCCAGCAGTTCGATGGCGGCACGCACGCCGGCCAGATAGCCCTCGTCGCCGTAGTTGCGGATCCAGGAGGCGTAAGGATTGCCCTCCATCTGAGTGGCGGGATCGTGCAGCAGCCGCAGGCCGATTTCGGCATAGCCGGCCACGCAGGGCAGCAGGCCGGCCAGCAGATCGAGGGCGTCGCCGGCATGGCCGATATCCAGCACGTAGCGGGTGTAGTTCATGGTTTCCGCCGCTTCCGGCTGGGCGGCGATCTGCGCTTCGCTCAGCCCCCATTCGGCGCAGTAGGCCACGTGCAACGGCAGTTCGGCGACGATGCCGTTGAGCGAGGCGGTGGCGGCGCGCATCTCCGGCAGGGTGCGTAGCTTGCTGACCAGCAGCGCGTAGGCGCGGGCGAAGTGCAGCAGAAACAGATAGTCCTGGGTCAGGTAGCGGCGAAAAGCGCGTTCAGGCAAGGTGCCGGCGGCCAGCTGCTGCAGAAACGGGTGATCGACGTAATCTTGCCAGTGGCTGCCGGCATGGTGGCGCAGCCGGCCGTAAAGACCGCTTTCGAACAGGGTGGTGATGGACATGGGACCTCCTTGAGTCAGTGGAGATCCGGGCACGCTGGGGTATGAACAGGCAACGGGTGAGAGCGTTGTTGCCTAACCGTCCCTTCGCTGGCATGACCCAGATCAGGTTCAAAGGGTTCGGCTTGCGCCATCTCAGCCCGTAACAGGACACCCCTCGGAGCTGCTTGTTATACGACATTTGTTTTTTGATTACAATCGCCGGGCGGTGCGGCGGCAATCGGTTCGTTTAGTGCGATCGAGGGTGATTTTGCTGGCGCAAGGCGCGCGGTTTTTGTCACTGTAGGCTCATGTTTTGCCTCTGAGGATGATGCCCGATGAAAAAGATTGGTTTTCTCTCGTTTGGCCACTGGTCGCCTTCCGCCCAGTCCGGCACCCGTTCCGCGGCGGATGCGCTGCTGCAGTCCATCGATCTGGCGGTCGCCGCCGAAGATCTGGGGGCGGACGGCGCCTATTTTCGCGTGCACCACTTCGCGCGCCAGCTGGGATCGCCGTTCCCGCTGTTGGCCGCCATCGGCGCCAAAACCCAACGCATCGAGATCGGCACCGGCGTGATCGACATGCGCTATGAAAATCCGCTGTACATGGTGGAGGACGCTGGCGCGGCGGATCTGATCGCCGGCGGGCGGCTGCAGCTCGGCATCAGCCGCGGCTCGCCGGAGCAGGTGATCGACGGCTGGCGCTATTTCGGCTATGCCCCGGCCGACGGCGAAACCGATGCGGACATGGCCCGCCGCCATACCGAAGTGTTCCTGGAAGCGCTGCGCGGCGAAGGGTTCGCCGAGCCCAATCCGCAGCCGATGTTCCCGAATCCGCCCGGGCTGCTGCGGCCGGAACCGTTTTCCGCCGGGCTGCGCGACCGCATCTGGTGGGGCGCCGGCTCCAATGCCACCGCCGTCTGGGCGGCGAAGCTCGGCATGCACCTGCAAAGCTCGACGCTCAAGAACGACGAGACCGGCGAACCCTTCCACATCCAGCAAGCCAAGCAGATCCGCGCCTACCGCGCCGCCTGGCAAGAGGCCGGCCACACGCATGAGCCGCGGGTTTCCGTGAGCCGTAGCATCTTCGCGCTGGTGGATCAGCGGGATCGCAACTACTTCGGCGGCAGCGGTAAGGAAGGCGACCAACTGGGGTATATCGATGCGCAAACCCGGGCGATCTTTGGCCGCAGTTACGCCGCAGAACCTGACGCGCTGATCGAACAGCTGGCGCAGGACGAGGCCATCGCCGAAGCGGATACCTTGCTGCTGACCGTGCCTAACCAACTGGGCGTGGATTACAACGCCCACGTTATCGAATCGATTTTAACCCATGTCGCGCCGGCGCTCGGCTGGCGCTAAACGGAGGAGCTGGATGTCACGCATTTTCATTACCGGCTCGGTGGACGGGCTGGGCCGCGCCGCCGCGCAAACGCTGTTGGACGAAGGGCATCAGGTGATTCTGCATGCGCGTGAGCCCGGCCGTCTGGACGCGGTGCGCGATCTGCTGGATCGCGGTGCACAGGCGACGATCGGCGATCTGTCCGATGTGCAGCAGATCCGGCAGCTCGCCGAGCAGGTCAATCGCCTCGGTCGCCCGGACGCGGTGATCCACAATGCCGGTATGTTTACCGGACCGCAGGTGATGCCGGTGAACGTCATAGCGCCCTACCTGCTGACGGCCCTGATCGAACGCCCCAAGCGTATCGTCTATCTGAGCAGCAGTATGCACTTTGACGGCGTGGCGGAACTGAACGGCGTGGATTGGCTTGGCGGCGCCGCAGGCTCTTATTCGGACAGCAAACTGTTCGTCACCGCGCTGGCCGCCGCCGTGGCGCGCCTGTGGCCTGACGTGATCAGCAGCGCGGTCGATCCCGGTTGGGTGCCAACCAAAATGGGCGGCGCGGACGCGCCCGACGATCTGGCGCTGGGGCATGTGACGCAGGCGTGGCTGGTGAGCAGCGATGAACCGCAGGCCCTGGCGTCCGGCGGCTATTGGCACCATCAGCAGCGCCTCGAACCCCATGCAGCGGTACACGACGAGGCGTTTCAAACGGCGGTGCTGGCGCAATTGGCGCGCGCCGGCGGGGTGAGCTTGCCGCAGGTTTGAATGGCTATTCCTCCCAGGCCCGTCGAGGTTATCGGCGGGCTTTTTTATGCCCGCAGGGTGAACCCGCGGCGCTTTTCTTATACAGTGGTTGTCTGGCCTGTTTTGCTCTTTCTTGTAATTATCGCCATGCATACATTCCTGATTATCGTCCCTGAAGGGGGCATGCTGTTCGAAGCGGCGGGCATCGCCGATATCCTGATGCAGGCTAATCGCCTGAGTTCCGCCGAGACGCCGCTGTATCAGATCGCGGTCGCCACTACGCAATCTCACCGGGTGGTGCACGGCCTGTCCGGGCTGAGCCTGTTGGCTGACCATCGCCTGGCGGATCTCGATCCGGCCCTGCCGCGCGATACCGTCATTGTTGCCGGCAAGGGGGCAACCGAAGAAGAGGGCGCCCTGGTGGCGGATTGGCTGCGCCGCGCGGCGCCGCAGACGCGCCGTATCGCTTCGGTTTGCGGCGGGGCTCTGCTGCTGGCCGAGGCCGGGTTGCTGGACGGGCGGCGGGCGACTACCCACTGGCGGCTGGCGGAAACGCTGCAGGCGCGCTTCCCGCGGGTGCAGGTTGAAAACGGCCCGATCTACGTGCAGGACGGGCCGATTTGGACCTCCGGCGGCGTCAGTTCCGGCTTCGATCTGACGCTGGCGCTGGTGGAGGATGATTACGGCTTCGTGCAGGCGCGCGAAGTGGCGCAGGATCTGGTGATGTTTCTGCGCCGCCCCGGCGGGCAGGCGCAGTTCAGCCGCTACCCGCTCAACCAGGCCAAATCGCCGGGCCCGATCCGCGACCTGCAGTCCTGGATCCTGGAAAACCTCGCCGACGATCTCAGCGTCGAACGGTTGGCCGAACGCGTGGCGATGAGCCCGCGCAACTTTACCCGCGTATTCACCCGCGAGACGGGCATTTCTCCCGCCAAATTCGTCGAAGAAGGCCGGTTGCATACCGCCAGGCAGCGCCTGGAGCAGAGTGCGCAAGGCATCGAGCAGATCGCCCTGGCCACCGGCTTTGGCAACGGCCTTAACCTACGGCGGGTGTTTGAGCGCAAACTGCAGCTGACCCCGAGCGAATACCGCGAACGCTTCCATGCGCGCAATTTGGCGTAAATTGATCGGTAAACGTCATTTACGCCGCCTCGGGGCAGGGCTAGAGTCGAGGCAAAGCCCAAAACGAGGAGTGCATCATGGTGAGAGTAGGCATTAATGGATTTGGCAGGATCGGACGCCACGTGCTGCGCGCGGCGCTGGGGCGCAGCGATTTTGAAGTGGTGGCGATCAACGATCTGACGGACAGCAAAACGCTGGCGCACCTGCTGAAATACGACACGCTTTCCGGCACGCTGGCGGCCAGGGTGGAAGCCGGCGACAACCAGCTGCTGCTGGACGGCCGGCCGATTCAGGTGTTTTCGCAGCGCGATCCCGCCGAGATCCCCTGGAGCAGCGTGGGCGTTGACGTGGTGATCGAAGCGACGGGCTTCTTTACCGACAAGGCCAAGGCGGAAGTGCACATCACGCACGGCGGCGCCAAGCGGGTGATTATCTCGGCGCCGGCCAAGAACGACGACATCACCATCGTCATGGGGGTTAACGACCAGCTCTACGATCCGGCGCTGCATAAAGTGGTCAGCAACGGCAGCTGCACCACTAACGGGCTGGCGCCCGCCGCGCAGGTGCTGCATCAGGCGTTCGGCATCGAATACGGGCTGATGAACACTACTCACGCCTATACCAATAGCCAGGCGCTGCACGATCAGCCGGAAAAAGATCTGCGCGGCGCGCGGGCGGCGGCGGAATCGATCGTGCCTTATTCCAGCGGCGCGGCCAAGGCGCTCGGCAAGGTGATCCCGGATCTCGACGGCAGGTTGACCGGTTACTCGCTGCGGGTGCCGGTGCCGGTCGTCTCGATCGTCGATCTGACGGTGACGCTGAAACGCCCGGCGACGGTGGAAGAGATTAACGCCGCTTTCCGCGCGGCGGCGGCATCCGGCCCGCTGAAAGGGATCCTGGGCTACAGCGATGAACCGCTGGTGTCGAGCGACTACCGGGGTGATGCGCGTTCGTCGATCATCGACGGGCTGTCCACGCTGGTGATCGGCGGCAATCTGGTGAAAGTGCTCGCCTGGTATGACAACGAATGGGGCTTCTCCAATCGGTTGGTCGATCTGGCGCTGCTGATGGAAAAACGCGGGCTGTAAACGCCCCATAGCAAAAAGCCCGCTTAAGTTTCCTTAAGCGGGCTTCTCTAAATATGGCTCCTCTGACTGGACTCGAACCAGTGACATACGGATTAACAGTCCGCCGTTCTACCGACTGAACTACAGAGGAATCGTGTGAACGGGGCGCATGATATCCAGCGGCCCCGGGTGTGTCAACGCTAAATTGCCCCAGGCGGTGTGACTGCTCGGTATCTGAGCAATAAGCCCGTCAATCAGCCCATTGCGCGTCGTTTTCCACCTGGCCGCGCAACAGGCGCGCCAGCGGATCCTGGCGGTAGAAGCGGCAAAAGTGCTGATACAGCGCCGGGAAGCGTTCGGCCAGCAGCTCGGGAGCGCTGAAGAAATACTCCGACAGCACGGCGAAGCACTCGGCCGCATCGGTGGCGGCATAGGCATCCATGCTGGCGGCCTCTTCACCGACCATGTCGATCTCGTCCTGCAGGCTTTCCATCGCGGCGTGCAGATCGTGCTCCCAGGCGGCCACCTCGCGCAGTGGGATCGGCGGTACGCCGGTGGCGACGCCGCCGTTGCGCATATCCAGCTTGTGCACCGCTTCGTGGATCACCAGATTGAAACCAGAGAGATCGAAAGAGTCCTGCACGTCTTGCCAGTTGAGCACGATCGGCCCCTGTTCCCAGCTTTGGCCAGACTGCACCACTGGCCCCGAGTGCACCAGGCCGATCTCGTCCTGCCATTCGTCTTCCACCACGAACGGGGTGGGGTAGAGCAGAATTTCGTTGAAGCCGTCGAGGCACTCCGCGCCGAGTTCCAGCACCGGCAAGGCGAACAGCAGGGCGATGCGCGCCTGCATTTGCGAGGTGAGCTGCAGCCCCTGCAGCGGCACGATGCGCTTTTGCTGCAAGATCTGCCCGGCAACGGCCACCAGCCGCTGCTGCTCCTGCTCATTCAGCGGCGAGAGCAGCGGGATCGCCAGCGCGTCCTGCCACTGGGCCTGAGTGTCTGCCTGGGGTTGAGAGGGTTGAGTCGCTTTCCACGGCCATTTAATCATCAGGTTGCTCGTAAAGTCGTCACTTGAACGTTCAGCGGTGTGCTAATGCTGTAAAAATGCCGTAAAAGCGGGCATGATAGCAAGCGTTGTTAGGAGAGATGCCGGAGCGGCTGAACGGACCAGTCTCGAAAACTGGAGTAGGGGCAACTCTACCGGGGGTTCAAATCCCCCTCTCTCCGCCACTTTACCCCTCGTTGTTCCCTATCGAATCAAAATCCTTTTCTTTCGCTAATGCTTGTAAACCGTTCGATCTGAAACCGGTTTGCGTTGGCCGAGATCCTTTTCCGCATTATAACCCGTGCAATATCAACGAATAGCATTTTGCGATTATGTTCTTCATTTTGTGAGCCATGTTGCGCTTAAACCCGGTGCGGCGCTTGTGGTAAGCCCAGTGCCAGGCGCAGGCCAATCATGCTGAAGGTGTGAAACCGCCACGGTGATAATGCCTGCCGGCAGGGGCGTGCATGGCCTGACTCCGCTATCCCTTGAAGCGTTTGCCAGACTGACAACATGCCCCACATCTCCAGGGTAGCGTGTATTTACACGCGATTTTTCGCGCACTAATATGTGTGCACATGCACATGCACATAAAAACGGTCTCCTCTCCGCCGCGATGGGAATAGAAGGGACTGAACGCCCGGAAACTGGAGGATTTGCCATGAGTTTGCTCGATTGCGCACTGGATTTTCGTCACTTCATTGAGGAATTGCGTCGCCGAAACGATTTGGTCGACGTGCATCAGGAAGTTTCCGCCGACTTGGAGATAGCGGCTGTCTGCCGCCGGGTCTATGAGCAACGGCTTTCGGCTCCGCTATTTCATCATGTGGCGGGCGCGATGCCGGGGGCTCGCATTCTCGGCGCGCCGGCCGGCATGCTCGCTTCTGCGGAACATGCCTATTCTCGCCTCGCCCTCCATTTTGGCCTACCGCCAGAGAGCTCCCCGCGAGATATCGTGGCGGCGATTCGCCGGGCGGTGAAGGCGGAACCGCTTGCCCCCGATTATTGTTCGACCGGCCCGGTGAAAGAGAATATTTGGCGAGGTGACGAGGTTGATCTGGCACGCTTCCCGGTGCCTCTGCTGCATGAACGGGATGGCGGGCGCTATTTTGGCACCTACGGGTTCCATGTCGTGCAATCCCCGGACGGGAAGTGGCACAGCTGGGGCATCGGCAGGCTCATGATGCTCGATCGCAATCGTCTCACCGGCCCGGCAATCCCCACCCAGCACATCGGCATGATCCGTGAAATGTGGCGTCGGGAAGGGAAACCTACGCCGTGGGCGATGGTGCTCGGGGCGCCGCCTGCCGCGGTGGCGGTCGCGGGGATGCCGTTGCCGGCCGGCGTCAGTGAGCCTGACTATGTCGGCGCGTTGCTCGGTAAAAGTGTCACGCTCACCCAAGCGGAAACCAACGATCTCTGGGTGCCGGCCAATGCGGAAATTGTGCTGGAAGGTGAAATCAGCCTGACGGAGACGGCGCTGGAAGGGCCGATGGGGGAGTATCACGGCTATCAACACCAGCAGGGTCATGAACAGCCGGTGTTCCATGTGCACGCGATGACGTTTCGCGATGACCCCATTTTGCCGATTTGCGTCGCAGGCACGCCACCGGAGGAAAATCATACGATCTGGGGCACCATGATATCGGCCCAGCTGCTGGAGACCCTGCAGAGCGCGGCATTGCCCGTCGACTTTGTCTGGTGTTCCTATGAGGCGGCGACCTGTTGGGCGGTGGTCTCCGTCGATACCGAAAAACTGGCCGGAATGAAGACCAACGCGGCGGATTTTGCCGGCAAGGTGGCGGAGGCGGTCTTCGGTTCGCATGCGGGCTACCTGATCCCCAAACTGATCCTGGTCGGCAATGACATTGATATTGTCGATATCAATCAGGTGGTTTGGGCGTTGGCTACGCGCTCACATCCGGCGCGCGATCATTTTATTTTCCCGGACGTACGCGAGTTCCCGATGGTGCCGTACCTGTCGGAAGAAGACAAGGCGCGCGGCAGCGGCGGCAAAGCCATCATCAACTGCCTGTTCCCCGAGCAGTTCAGCGGCGTAACACGTGCGGGTACCGCCTCTTTCAGGCACTCGTATCCGGAACAGGTCAGGGTAAAAGTCGAGGCTAATTGGAAACAGTATGGGTTCTGAAAAAAAAGACAGGCATAGCGGCCGACAG
This sequence comes from Serratia sp. NGAS9, assembly GCF_009905295.1. NCBI lineage: Bacteria > Pseudomonadati > Pseudomonadota > Gammaproteobacteria > Enterobacterales > Yersiniaceae > Serratia > Serratia sp. NGAS9. The sequence continues at coordinate 3,242,083 of NZ_CP047605.1, read as the reverse complement.
GGAATGGGATTGCCCGACGGTGCGCTTTACAGGATGACGGAGGTGGTGCGTCACCGCGAAAAACGGCTGTCTGCGTTACTCGCATTGCAAGGGCTCAGCCTCCATGAGTGGCGCGCGTTGCGTATTCTCTACAGTTTTCCGGGCGACGTGGCCATGAGCGAGGTGATAGCGCATTCGCAGACCGATCGCACCGCGCTAGGCCGTACGATCACCCAACTGGTTAATCGGGGGTGGGTCGCGCGTTTCCCCGATCCGGAAGATAAGCGCGCGGTATATCTGCGCGTCATGCCGGCGTCTCGCCCCATTTTTGACCAGGCGAGGCAATGGGTGGCGGATTATGACGCCCAGCTGATGGCCTGCCTGGATGACGCGGGGCTCAGTGCGCTGGATGACGCTTTGCAACGCATGCTGTTGTTTATCGATACCCCTTAGCAATTCCGGTCCCTGTTGCGGAGAAAACGCTCGGTGGCGGGGGGCGCCGTTTTATCCCGCTTGACCGCATCCTGCTGCACGATGCGGTGTTGTACTGTTGACCGCAGGTAAGGTAATTTGCTGATGGCAATGATGACTGACGCGGGGGCAACGGACATGAACGAAAGAATCGACTACCACATCGAGAAATACCATTTCGCGCCGCTGGATGAAGCCCCGCGGCTCGCGCACCAGTGGAGCGAGGTGTTGAACGAGTGCCGCGAGACGCAGGCCGGGGCGGAAGAGCGTCTGCGCATTGCGCTGCTCAATGTAGACTACGTGACCAGTTTCGAATTGCCATTTCGCTTATTGCTGGTGCGGGCACCGCAGCTGATTGCCGGCCTGCGTGATGAGTTGTCAATCAGTCAAAAAAATGTGGTGTTCAACGGCAAGCGCTTTGGCTGTGTCTACAGCCTGAAAAGCGATTTGAGCGGCGTGCCGGAGGCTTTCCAATACGGCCTGTCGACCCGTATTCACCGAACATCTGCGTCGGGCGTGGATGCGCTGCCTTACCGGGAAATTGCCAAAGCGCTCAAGGCGCCGCGTGAGCGGCTTAAGCTGGCGCTGGAGCAAGGGTTGCCGGTGACGGCGCTGGATGGCTTGTTTTGGTTCGGCATCCAGCGCATTGCTGCCGAGGTGCGCAGGCTAAGAAAAACTGGCATGGCGATCGTGACGGCGGAAACGGAGATCTTCGACACCCTGACCGGCACGACGCGCAAGGTCCCAGTGTACCGCCTGGCCGAGAGTTGATGACTGGTTGGTTACTTGTTCAGAAGTTAAATACTTTATTTCGCATTTATTTATGCGATGCAAAGCCAATAAGCTTGGCGATAAAAATATCAAAGCTGATGTTGTAGCCGTTATTTAACTACATGTGGTTGGTGGCTGGTTAATAATTTATTTGGGGTTTTTTACGTTTTGGTTAAACACCTTTTATTCTATTTTTATATAAATCTATTCAACGTTTTAAGTGCGGATTTATCAAAGAGTATGCATTGGTGCGTATATTTTCTCAATTCTGGTATGGGTTTTTTATTCAAGGGGAATGGACATAATAAACGTTTGCTGCCAAAACTATATAGACTAAACGCTATAATTCGATAGCTGTTTTTATTGATGTTGTCAATATTCCATTCTACTTTGTCAAGGTTGGAGGTGTTATAGCTACTTTGAGATACTTGATAATATCTGGGTTGAAGGTCAATTAACCGGGCAATGCTCATAGCCCTATGAGAAACATGATTAATTAATGATGGCGCGAATAAAATGATCAACATTGTGACGGTGCTTATACCAAGAGAGATTCGTTTCATTTTAATGGCAGTGCTATTGCTTTCGGAATAAAGATAGATCAGTCCAGGTGTAAGAGACAGGAACATAATGGAAAGCCACAGTAATATCAGTAAGAAGGGGGCGCTATCTTGATTGTCGGCATATATCAGTAGTAATGAAGACGTAGAACAGGCGGCTGATATAAATAAAGAACTTCCCGTGATAAACAAGCTTGTCCAAAATCCAGTGGTGAGATAAGGATTTTTTTTCAATAACAACCAAGTTAAAAGTAACGATGATATGGCACCTGGAGCTAGCCAGAGCGCAGAGTTATTTGATGTCCAGGAGTTTAACAAAGATAGGGCGAGTAAAATCATATTTACTACTGTAATAGCTAAAATATACCAGACTGATTTTTTTCTGTTATTATTGCTTATGACCAATCCTAATCTGCCTTGTACAAGAAAGATAGAGGGGGCGAAAATCAAGAAAGTAAAAGCCATCAAAGAGAGTGTTGCAGTGAAAAGTATTAATATCGTTTGTGGGGTTGCCTCAATAGATTCACCAAATATATCAGGTCTGCCAATGTACCGGGTGTAAGTCCACAAGGTTAGGAAGCATAGTAGAATTGATATCGGTGACAAGATACCTATAATCCATCCATAGTTTTTCTTTATTATGTTAATTAGTTTTTCGAATGAATTCTCTGGGCCTGTCTCCATCAGACTATCTCCTATATTTAGTGGGTAAAGTGACTCTATTGATCGGCTCGTAATTGGTTGATAACTCTATCTTCCCACTCCATCACTGATTTAACACTGACGACAATCAATTCGATGATGGATTCTCGCGGACCATTTCTCCACTCAGAACTATTATAGAACTCTTCTTGGGCGGATTTGAGATGCTCCAAACTGTCATAAGCGCGTATTAAATAATAAGAATCAGTAGCGTGTAGGGAATTCCCATAATCGATGACATCTATTCCGTAGCGTATGTGTAGCGGTATACTAATATCTTTCATGATGTTATGAAATCGTAATCCACTATTAGGTTTTAAAGTATATAAAATTATCTCAATAATCTTCATATTCCCTCCTTGGGTTTTAAATAATAATGCCATACTGAGTACTGTATTTACAAACAGTATTTTCGCTGTACAGGTACAGATGCTTAGGTGTCATGGTAGTTTTAGCTGCTGTCCCCGCGACCCAAATCGCGGTAAAATGCAGCAGTTCACCTTATCGCACGTCATCAGGCCGTCGTACTCGCTATGAAAATGCGCAAACCCCGTCGTCCGCCCGGGCGGTGGATTTATTACATCCTGCATGAAGACATGCTGTGGCCCTGCCCGGTCAAATGGGAGTGGGAGAGCGGCTATAACGCCTGGCTGCCGTTTTATTATTCCCCTACGCTGGAATTTGTCGCCGGCAACCCCGCTCGCGCCACCAAGGTCAGCAGCGGCCGGCGCTAAGCGCGCTGCCCGCCTTGCCGCCCGGCATCCGCTCACCTAAGATCATTGCATCACCCACAGGTTTCCGGGAGCGCCCATGTCTACTCTGTTTCGCACGTCTCTTTGCGGCGCGGTGGCGTTGCTGCTGCTTGCGGGTTGTCAGCAGACGGCGCATCGACCGGCGCCGCCGCTGCAGGCGCAATTGGATCACATCGCTCTGATGCTGGCCGGCGGGCATTTCCTGCGCGTGGACTGCGGGCGCAGCGACGTGCCGGACGACGTGAAATTGCAACGCACCGCGATGCGTGCGGCGCAGCATCGCGGCTGGGATACGCATGCGGTAGGGTATCGACAGTTGCCGACGCTCACCCAGGCGCGTTACCTGACTCTGCAGCAGGACAATCAGCTGCTGACGGACAAATGCGCCACGCTCAGCCGCAGTACCGCGCGTTTTATCGCGGCGGCGCAGGCCGATCAGGAAGACTACATGGAGTAGCGTTGGGTAAGCCTGTCGGGCGCTCGTTACGGGCGCCTAAAAATTCTTTGCAGGATAACGATTTATCGATCATCATTTGAAATGATGTTTCACTTTTATCCATCGAGCCCACCTTGAATCTGTATGCCGCACTGCGTCAGCGCGTGGAAAATACGCCCTGGTACGCCAAACGGAAAAGCTACCGCGTGCTGTTCTGGCGCGAAATCACGCCGCTGGCGGTGCCGATCTTTCTGGAGAATGCCTGCGTTTTGCTGATGGGGGTGCTGAGCACCTTTCTGGTGAGCTGGCTCGGCAAAGAGGCGATGGCCGGGGTGGGGCTGGCGGACAGCTTCAACATGGTGATCATTGCCTTTTTTGCCGCGGTGGATCTCGGCACCACCGTGGTGGTGGCCTTCAGCCTCGGCAAGCGCGATCGCCGGCGTGCGCGGGCGGCGGCGCGTCAGTCGCTGGTCTTGATGACCGGCGTGGCGGTGCTGTTGGCGGCGGGCATTCACCTGGCGGGCGAATCGATCATCGATGTGATCGCCGGCGCGGCGTCGCCGGAGGTGAAAGCGCTGGCGCTTTCTTACCTGCAGACCACGGTGTGGAGCTACCCGGCGGCGGCGATTGCGCTGATCGGCAGCGGCGCGTTGCGCGGCGCGGGTAATACCAAGATCCCGCTGCTGATCAATGGTGGCATGAATATCCTCAATATCATCATCAGCAGCATCCTGATTTACGGCATGCTCGGCTGGCACGGGCTGGGCTTTGTCGGCGCCGGGCTGGGGCTGACGATTTCCCGCTATATCGGCGCCATCGCCATCCTCTATGTGCTGGCGATCGGCTTTAATCCGGCGCTGCACATTACGCTGAAAAGTTATTTCACGCCGCTCAAGATGAGCATCCTGTGGGAAGTGTTGGGGATCGGCATTCCCGCCAGCGTCGAATCGGTGCTGTTCAACGGCGGCAAGCTGTTGACGCAGATGTTTGTCGCCGGCATGGGCACCAACGTTATCGCCGGCAACTTCATCGCCTTCTCCATCGCTTCGTTGATTAACTTGCCGGGCAACGCATTGGGATCGGCCTCGACCATCATCGTCGGTCGGCGGCTCGGCAAGGGCGAGATCGGTCAGGCGGAACGGCAGCTGCGCCATATTTTCTGGCTATCGACCCTTGGGCTGACCGCCATCGCCTGGGGCACGGCGCCGCTGGCCGGGGTATTCGCCGCGTTTTATACCTCGCAGGATGATGTGAAAACGGTGGTGAAAACCCTGATTTGGCTCAACGCCGCCTTTATGCCGATCTGGGCCGCTTCATGGGTGTTGCCTGCCGGGCTGAAAGGCGCGCGCGACGCCCGCTTTGCCATGTGGGTGACGATGCTCGGCATGTGGGGCTGCCGTGTGGTGGCTGGCTATGTGCTGGGTATCGAACTGGGCATGGGCGTGGTGGGTGTCTGGTTGGGGATGTTCTTCGATTGGGCGGTGCGCGGCGCCTTGTTCTACTGGCGCATGATCAGCGGGCGCTGGCTGTGGAAATATCCGCGGGCCAAACGCCGGGAGGCCGAGTAACGTCGGCCGCGGGGCACCGGCGAGATGGCCTCAGTATAAAAGCGTCATCGCGCTGAAGAACAACAGCGTCAACGCGATAATAATGACGTTTTGCGTGGCCTTGCGCACCAGTCTGCTGGCGCTCAGTCGGCTGTCGATGACGTAGAGCAGCGGCACCATCAGCAGCACGTAGGCGAACATCAGCATGGCGGTAAAGGGTTGCAGGTTCATTTATGCTTCTCCTGTACGTCATCATGGCCGACTAGGTGCACCAGCACCGCCTCCGTCTGATGGGCCAAGCCAATAAAGGGCGGGGCGACAGGGGGATCCGCTGCGAACGGCAGGCCGGCGCGCCGCGTGTTCACCGCCGCTTGCAGAATTTTCTTTCTATGCTTCCGAGTATGGTCGACCATGCGCCTCCGAATAAGGCCGCCCGCAGGCGGCTGATCGTAGTATTACCATTAAGCTGGAGTAGGATTGCAGGCCGCTGCCGGGGCCATGTATTCATAATATTGCGAATGATAACCATTATCAATAATGAAAGTGAAAAAATTAAGGGTATTGCGAGAGGGGTGTCAGCGGGGAGGGAAAAGAAAAAGCACGCCTTGCGGCGTGCTTTGCGAGGTACTAACGGCGGTGGTTACTTCTGATCGGGCAGGGCGTAAGCGATCACATAGTCGCCCAGCTTGGTGCCGAAGGAACCGTGGCCGCCGGCGTAGATCAGCACGTACTGCTTGCCATTGACCTCATAGGTCATCGGCGTCGCCTGGCCGCCGGCCGGCAAGCGCGCTTCCCACAGTTTTTCACCGTTGGTCACGCTGAAGGCGCGCAGGTAGTTGTCTGCGGTGGCGCCGATGAAGAACACGTTACCGGCGGTGGTTACCGGGCCGCCCAGCATCGGCATGCCCATTTTGAACGGCAGTGGCAGCGGTGAGCTGTCGCGCACGGTGCCGATGCGTTTTTTCCACACGATGTCGTTGGTTTTCAGATCCACGGCGGAAATGTAACCCCAGGCCGGCTGTTTGCACGGCAGGCCGAATGGTGACAGGAACGGGTTCAGGGTAACGCCGAACGGCACGCCATATTGCGGCTGTACGCCGGATTCGGTGCCGCTGCCGCCTTTGTCGCCTTCCGGCGGCTCAATCGGGTTGCCTGGGCCGCGCGGGATCAGTTTGGAGACGAACGGCAGCGCGATCGGGTTGGCGATGGCGATTTCGCGATCGGTATCGACGGCCAGGCCGCCCCACTCGAACATGCCCAGGTTACCCGGGAACACCAGCGTGCCCTGCTCGGAAGGCGGGGTGAAGGTGCCTTCATAGCGCAGGCTGTGGAACATCACGCGGCAGACTAGCTGGTCATAGATGGTCGCGCCCCACATGTCCGCACCGGTCAGCTTCTTCTCAGGACGGAAGGTCAGCTCGGAGAACGGCTGGGTCGGTGACAGGCGGTCGCCTTTGGCCGGGCCCTGAGGTACAGGTTTCTCCGGCGCCGGCACCACCAGCTCGCCGTTGGTGCGGTTCAGCACGAAGATGTTGCCGGTTTTGGTCGGCACATAGATCACCGGCACTTTTTTACCGCTCTTGTCGGTAATGTCCGCCAGGGTCGGCTGCGCCGGCACGTCCATATCCCACAGGTCGTGGTGGACCGTCTGATAGAACCAGGCCAGTTTGCCGGTGGAGGCGTTCAGCGCCAGCAGGCCGCTGGCGTAGCGCTCCATTTCCGGGGTGCGGTTGCCGCCCCAGATGTCCGGCGTGGCGACGCCCATCGGCAGATAGACGATATCCAGCTTGGCGTCATAGGCGGCCGGCGCCCAAGAGTTCGGCGAGTTCGGCACGAAATGGTGCTCGTCCGCCGGGATGGCGTTCGGATCTTTCGCGCCCGGATCGAAGGCCCACAGCAGCTTGCCGCTGTTGATGTCGAAGCCGCGGATCACGCCGGAAGGCTCACGGTTGGAGTAGTTGTCGGTCACGGCACCGGCAACGACGATCACGTTATCGGTGATCACCGGCGGCGAGGTCGGCTCGTAGTGGCCCGGCGTCGCATACGGCATGTTGCTCTGCAGGTTCAGCTCGCCGTTGTTGGCGAAGTCCGGGCACGGTTTGCCGGTTTCGGCGTCCAGCGCGAACAGGCGGCCGTCGTTGACCGGCAGAATGATGCGGCGTGCGCACATCGCCGGTGCGGCATCGCCGGCGGCGCCCGCGGCTGCAGCGGTTTCGTGGTAAGACACGCCGCGGCAGGTGATGTGCTGGAAGGTCGGGTTGTACTTCAGCTGCGGATCAAATTTCCACTTTTCTTTACCGGTGGCGGCATCCAGCGCGAACAGCTTCTGGTGCGGCGTACACATGTAAAGGGTATCGCGGATCTTGATCGGCGTGACTTCGTTGGTGATCTCACCCGGATCGTTGGCGGTCTTCAGATCGCCGGTCTGGAAACGCCAGGCTTCTTGCAGCTGGCCAACGTTTTTGTCGTTGATCTGGCTCAGCGGCGAGTAACGGGTGCCTTCCTGGGTGCGACCATAGGCCGGCCAGTCGGCGCCGGTGGCGTCTTTCGGCTGGACCTGCGCGGCGTCAAGGGTGCCGTTGATCTCTTGCGGATCGTTGAATACGGCATAGGCCAGTGCGATGACGGTGATCGCCAGCGCCGCGCTCAGCGCACCGTAGGCGAATTTGCCGTTGGCGACCAGCTTACGGTAGATAAACGGCAGCACCAGCCACAGGCCGAAGAAGAAGGTGACGTCCAGGCGCGGCGTCAGCGCCCAGAAGTCCGGGCCGACTTCCCACAGGGCCCAAATAGTGGTGCCCAGCAGGAACACCGCGTACAGCAGCAGCGCGGTGGCGCGGCGGCGGAACAGCAGCCAGGAGGTCGCCAGCAGCACCAGCCCGGCGATGATGTAATACAGCGAACCGCCCAACTTGGCCAGCCAGATGCCGCCGCCGAGCAGATAAAGCCCGCTCAGCGCGGCAAACAGCGCCGTTATGACGATAAGCGGCGATAGTGACGCTTTATTTTGCATAGCAATACCCTTACCAAAAATGAAAGTCCCCGATTTAGAGATTAAGCCAAATCGGAAAAAACACGCGGTTTCTCCCTATTATTTCAGCGGGAAGCCGCTAGGGTGACGTAAAACCCATCCCGTCTTTTAACCTTAAGGTGCTTTGCCTTATTCAAAGCGGTAAGACAAGGTGGCGCCGCCACCCCAGTTGCGACCCGGCGCCGGCTCGAAATAGCGGCCATTGCCTTCGTTGACGATCACCGAACCGACGTAACGGCGGTCGAAAATATTGTCCACCCGGCTGAACACGTCCAGCGCCCAGCGGTTCCAGGTAAAGCGATAACCGGCGTTTACGCCGGCCACGGTGTAAGAGGGGGCCTGCGCGCTGTTGGCGTCGTTGGCCTGAATGTCGCTCATGTAGCGCAGTTCCGCGCCGGCGTGCCAGCCTTCCGGCGGTGCAAAGGCCAGCGAGGCGTAGCCCATGTTGCGGGCGATGCCTGGCAGGTGATTGCCGGCGGGGGTACAGCCGGATTTACCGCACATTTCGCTGCGGTAGGTGGCGTCCAGCAGCGTCCAGGCCATATGCAGGCGCCAGTCCAGCGCGAACTCTTGATCCAGCGCCAGCTCCAGGCCGCGCCGCCGGGTTTTGCCGGCGTTGGCGTAGCTGGTGCGTCCGCCGCTGCTTTCCGCCACCACCAGCTCGTTGTCGGTATCGGTCTGGAACAGCGCAGCGCTCACCAGGCCGTTGCCGAGGCGCAGCTTGCTGCCCAGTTCGACGGTATCGCTGGTGGACGGCTGCAGGCCGATATTGAGGCCCGTCTGGCCGTCGGGGCGGTAGGAGAGTTCGTTGATGGTCGGGGTTTCAAAGCCGCGGCCGGCGGAGAGATAGACGTTCCACGCCGGATTGATCTTGTAGTTGAGCGAGCCCATCGGCAGCCACTGGTGGTAGCGTTTGCTGCCGCTGTCGTCGCCGTTGCGCGGCGTGATGTAATAGTCGGTCGAGTCGAAGCTGACGGTGCTGTAGCGCAGGCCGGCGTCCAGCGTCCAGCGCGGCGTCAGTTGCCAGGAGGTTTGCAGGTAAGGATCCAGGTTCCAGATACGGTTCTTCTCGTTGCGCCGCTGGTCGCCTTTCTCGCCGTAGTCCACAGTGCCGTCTCGCAGAATAAAGTTTTCGAACCCCTGGCGGCGTTCGGTCATGGTTTCATAATCCAGACCGCCGATCAGTGTTACCGGTAACGATGCGAGAGTATCCTCATGCTTCCAGCGAGTGTCAATGCCCTGATATTTTCTTTCCAGCACGATCACCCCGCCGGCGTGGGTGGGGTTGAGCTGCGGCCCCATCGGGATGGACTGGTACTGCGTGGTGTGGCGCTCGCCGTGGTAGGCAGTCAGCGTCAGTTCGTCGCGCTCGCTCATCTGGCGCTGATAGCGCAGGCCGGCCTGGGTCTGATCGAGCGACTTGCGGGTGTTAAATTGCTCCGCGCGCGGCGCCTGGCGCGGGTTTTCCTTCCACTCTGCCTCGGTCAGGCCGCCCGGATCGCCGGCATCGATTGAGACGCTGTTGAACATCAGCGTCAGGGTGCTGACGTCGTCCAGCCGCACACCGAGCTTGCCGTTGCCGAGGTTTTTCCGCGCGGCGCTGTGATCGCGGTAGCCCTGAGTGGTGAAGCGGGTGCCCGAGATGGCGTAGTTGACGTCGCCGGCCTGGGTACCGTCGCCGGTGGCGCCAGTCGCTTTCACCCCATAGCGCCAGGTATTGTCGCTGCCGAAATAGCCGCCGGCCTCCAGCGTTGGCGGCTGGGTGCCGGTCTGGGTGTCAACGTTGATCACCCCGCCCGAAGCGTTGCCGTACAGCGCGGAATAGGGGCCGCGCAGCACCTCGATGCGCTCGACGGAGTTGATGTCGATGTTGGAGGTTTGTCCCTGGCCGTCGGGCATGGTGGCGGGAATGCCGTCGACGTACATGCGCACCCCGCGCACGCCGAACATCGATCGGCTGCCGAATCCGCGTATCGACAGCTGCAGATCCTGCGCATAGTTTTGCCGGTTTTGGAGCTGCAGGCCCGGCACGCTGCCGAGGTTTTCCGACAGGTTAATCTGCGGTGCGGCGTTGCGCAGGTCCTGGCCGTCGATCACGCTGACGGACACCGGCGATCCCAGCTCGGTCAATCCGGTGGGTTGCGCCATCACCACTAGGGTGTCGCTTTTCTCTTCATTATTTTCTGCCGCCAGCGCCTGACTGGCAAACATGGGATGTAGCAATAGCATTGCAGCCGGGGTAAGCACGGCGCTTTTCTTATTGGTCATGGAATAAATCTGCCACTGGTATTGAAAGGGAATTGCAAGTCGATTCAGAGTTAGCCATCTGTCGCTCCATCTACATGACGCTAAACGAAAAGGGTAAGGCATCCTGATATCAGTATAGAGTATCTCGGGCAGGAACGTTCCCGCAAAAACACCGGTCCCAGCGACGGTTAACGGATTCATGAGCCTGGCTCATAAGCTCAAGCGTATTTCGCCCCATAGTCATGGCGGCAGTCGCGTTTTACTGTCACCACACCGGAACGGCTCCGCGTCAGGCGGGGCCGGTATCAATCAGTGGGAGAGTGAAGATGCAAACACGCAAATTGGGGCGCGAAGGGCTGGAAGTCTCGGCGTTGGGGTTGGGCTGTATGGGACTGAGCTTTGGCTACGGCCCGGCCACCGACAAACGGCAGGCGGTCGATCTGATCCGTGCCGCGGTTGACGAGGGCGTGACGTTCTTCGATACCGCCGAGATTTATGGTCCGTTCACCAACGAGGAATTGTTGGGCGAAGCGCTGGCGCCGGTGCGCGACCGGGTCGTCATCGCCACCAAGTTCGGTTTCGATCTGCCGCAGCCGGCGGGGCAACAGGTGTTGAACAGCCGTCCGGAGCATATTCGCCAGGCGGTGGAAGGCTCGTTGAAGCGCCTGCGGATAGAGACAATCGATTTGCTGTATCAGCACCGTGTCGATCCTGAGGTGCCTATCGAGGAGGTGGCCGGTACGGTGCAGCAACTGATTCGCGAAGGGAAAGTGAAGTATTTCGGCCTGTCGGAAGCCGGCGCGCAAACCATTCGGCGAGCTCACGCGGTGCAGCCGGTCACGGCGCTGCAAAGCGAATATTCGCTGTGGTGGCGCGAGCCGGAGCGTGAAATCTTGCCGACGCTGGCAGAGCTGGGCATCGGTCTGGTGCCGTTCAGCCCGCTCGGCAAAGGCTTTCTCACCGGCGCCATTACCGAGGACACCCCCTTTGACAGCGGCGATTTTCGCAACCTGGTGCCGCGCTTCAGCGCCGAAGCGCGCCGGGCCAATCAGGCGCTGGTGAGCGTGCTGGGGCAGATAGCGCAGCGCAAAGGCGTGACGCCGGCGCAGATCGCCCTGGCCTGGCTGCTGGCCCAGCAGCCGTGGATCGTGCCGATCCCGGGAACCACCAAGCGTCACCGGCTGGAAGAAAACTTTGCGGCGGCGTCGGTGGTGTTGGCGGCGGACGAACTGGGCGCGATCGAGCGTGCGCTCTCCGCTATCGACGTGATCGGCGATCGTTACCCGGCGTATCTGCAGAAGAACGTCGGGCGTTAAGCCCCGCGTCGCAGCGCCTCAATCAGCAGCGCAAAGGCGGTAGTGTGTTGCCTGCGGCTTGGATAATAGAGGTAATAACCGGGAAACGGCGGGCACCAGTCGTCCAGCGCCATCAGCAACCGACCGTCGGCCAGCGGCTCGGCGACGGTATCTTCCGGCACAAAGGCGATGCCGAGGCCGAGCTGCGCGGCGTCGATTCGCTGGCGCAGGCTGTTGAAGGTCAGTTGCCCCTCCACCCGCACTTTAATCTCCCGGCCATCGCGGGCAAATTCCCAGGCGTACAGCCCGCCGAGGGTGGGCAGGCGCATGTTGATGCAGCGATGGTTTTGCAGCGCTTGCGGCGTAGCGGGGAGGCCGTAACGGGCGAAATAGTCAGGGGAGGCGACGGGCACCATGCGCATGGCCGGCCCGATGCGCACCGCGACCATGTCCTTCGCCACCTGTTCCCCCAGCCGGATTCCGGCGTCGAATCGCCCGGCGACGATGTCGGTCAGGCTGTTGTCGACGGTGATTTCCACGTTGATATCCGGGTAATCGACGAGAAAAGTGCGCAGCACCGGCCACAGTACCGCATCCACCGCGTGTTCGCCGGCGGTGATGCGGATGTTGCCGGCGGGCCGATCGCGCATTTCACCCAGCGCGTTCAGCTCGCTTTCAATCTCCGCCAAGCGCGGGCCAATGCTGTTGAGCAGCCGCTCACCGGCCTCGGTGGGGGCGACGCTGCGAGTGGTGCGCGTGAGCAAGCGCAGCGCCAGGCGTTCTTCCAGGCCGCGAATAGCGTGGCTGAGTGCCGATTGGGAAACCCCAAGCTGCGCCGCCGCTTTGGTGAAGCTGCGCTCCCTGGCCACCATCAGGAAAGCGATCAGATCGTTAAAGTTTTCTTTCAACATACCGGCACCGGAGAGCAAAGTTGGGGCGCTGCCGCGCGTAGATTTATGAATTGAGCTCATAGCTCCTTGCGCATTTTACCCGCTAGTCACCGGAAAAGCATGGCGCTATCTTGGCATCGCTGACTTATAACTATCAGCGTCGGTTGGAAAGCCGACGTGGAGGACACGACAGATGAAAATACAACGCAGCGGTTCTATCCCATCACAGCGCGGTTCGGCGGATTACTTTACCGGGCAGGTACGCATCGATGCCCCCTTCGCCGGTGACGCGCCGGCCAGGGTGGGCGGCGCGACCGTCACCTTCGAACCCGGCGCCCGCACGGCCTGGCATACGCATCCGCTCGGCCAGACGCTGATCGTCACTCAGGGGCGCGGGTGGATCCAGATGTGGGGCGAGAAGACGCAGGAGATGCATCCCGGCGATATCGTTTGGATACCGGCCGACGTCAAACACTGGCACGGTGCGACATCGGACACCGCCATGACCCATATCGCCATCGCCGAAGCGGTGGACGGCAGCCCGGTGACCTGGCTTGAGCCGGTCAGCGAGGCGGAATATCGGCCATAACGCCGATCAGGCCGAGGGGCTCTGTTCGCAAAACCGCAGCCGGTTGCCGAACGGATCGGTGAGGTTCAGCTCTTTGCCCCAGTCGACAATCTCCAGGCCCGGCCGGGCATAGCGATAGTTTTTGGCCGTGAGCTCCCGGTGCAGCGCGTCGATATCGTGCACCGGGATGAAAATGGCGGCGCCGGGCGTGCTGTCGCCGTAGTGTTCGCTCAGGTGCAGCGTCAGCCCGGTGCGGGTCACCTGCATGTACAGCGGTAGGTCTTCGCTGAAGCGGTGCTCCCACGCCAGCGTGAAACCGAGAAAATCCAGATAAAACTCTTTGGCCTTGTCGACGGAAAAGATACGCAGGATCGGAATGGCGGGGGAGAGCGTCATCATTGTTGACCTCACTGTCGCGTTAGCGGCAGCCGATATGGATATCGACCGCGTCGGGGCCGGTATAGGCTTCGAAGTCGGTCAGGAAGCGACGTTCGATTTCCGGGTGTTGCTCGAAGTAGGCCCAGATGGCTTGCCAGCCTTCGATGACCGCCGCCGGCATGGCGCCTCGGGCCTGGAACACCAGATAGCGGCCAGGTTGGATGTGCAAACCGCTCTGTGCCTCACTGCCGGCGGTGACATCAAACGGCCCGCTGGCGTCGGAGGCGTAGTTGGAGTAGACCCCGTAAACCGGCATGGCGGGCGAGGTGGCGAAAAAGTCTGACCACAGCGCGGGGATTTTAGCCGTCTCGGGCTGGGTTTCGTCCTGATTGGTGGTTCTGATTGTCTGGCCGGCGACGTAAAAATCGGGCAGGTGTACCGAGAGGGGCTGCATAGAGGCAATTCCTTTTAACCGCTGAAAAGATGCCTAAAGGTAGCAAAGGCTCCCCAAAACCGCCAGACAGGGCCCCCGCAGGCGCGGGGAGCCCTCACATCAGGCGCCCAAACCGCCGAGGCACAGGTATTTGATTTCGAGATAGTCCTCGATGCCGTATTTTGAGCCTTCGCGGCCCAAACCGGAGTGCTTCATGCCGCCGAACGGCGCCACTTCGGTGGAAATCAGCCCTTCGTTGATGCCGACAATGCCGTACTCCAGCGCTTCGGCCACGCGCATCACCCGGCCGATGTCGCGGCTGTAGAAGTAAGCGGCCAGGCCGAACGGCGTGTCGTTGGCCAGTTCGACGGCGTCGGCCTCCTGGCTGAAGCGGATCAAGGGCGCCACCGGGCCGAACGTCTCCTCACGGAAGATTTTCGCCGTGCGCGGCACATCGGTCAGGATAGTCGGGGTGAAGAAATTGCCGCCCAGCGCGTCAGGCTTGCCGCCCAACAGCACCGAGGCGCCGTGCTCGACGGCGTCGGCGATATGCTCGCGCACTTTCTCCACCGCGTCCGAGTTAATCAACGGGCCGATGGTGACGCCATCATCCAGGCCGTTGCCGACTTTCAGCTTGGCGACGGCGGCTTTCAGCTTGGCGGCGAACGCATCGTATACGCCGTCCTGCACCAGAAAACGGTTGGTACAGACGCAGGTCTGGCCGGCGTTGCGGTATTTTGAGGCGACCGCGCCGGCCACGGCGGCGTCCAGATCGGCGTCATCAAACACGATAAACGGCGCGTTGCCGCCCAGCTCCATACTGGTTTTCTTGATGGTGGGCGCACACTGGGCCAGCAGCTGCGCGCCGACTTCGGTGCTGCCGGTGAAGGAGAGTTTGCGCACGTCCGGGTTGGCGGTGAGTTCGCCGCCGATGCCTTTGCTGGGGCCTGTTATCACGTTGCATACCCCGGCTGGCAGCCCGGCGCGCTCCGCCAGCACGGCGATCGCCAGCGCCGAGAACGGGGTCTGGCTGGCGGGGCGGATCACCCCGGTGCAGCCGGCGGCCCAGCCGGGGCCGGCTTTGCGGGTGATCATCGCCGCCGGGAAGTTCCACGGGGTGATGGCCGCGAACACGCCGATCGGCTCTTTTTGCACGATGATGCGGCGACCGGCCTGCGGCTGTGGAATGGTGTCGCCATATACCCGTTTGCCTTCTTCGGCGAACCATTCGATAAAGGAGGCGGCATAGGCGATTTCACCGCGGCTTTCGGCCAGCGGTTTGCCCTGTTCCGCCGTCATGATGCGCGCCAGATCTTCCTGATTTTCCATCATCAATTCAAACAGCCGCCGCAGCTTGCCGGCGCGCTCTTTGGCGGTCAGCGCGCGCCAGGCGGGCAGCGCTTTTCTGGCGGCGGCGATGGCGCGAGCGGTTTCTTCGGCGCCGAAGGCCGGTACGTGGCCGACCCGTTCTCCGTTGGCGGGGTTATGAATGGCGATCGAACGGCCTTCCTGGGCCGGCAACCATTGCCCGTCGATGTAGTTGGCCTCGCGGAACAGCGTGGGATCCTTGAGGGTAGCGCAGATGCTGGTGCTCATGAGTCTCTTCCTTCTTTCCTGAGTTCAACAGAGTGGTCTATCCCATACGGCTACCCTTTACCCTAGCAAATTTTGCCGCCGCCGTTTGCCCGCGCGGCAACAAGATGGTCGTTTTCTTTATGCGCACCTTCTGTACAAAAAATACCCTCCGTCGGGCCGATACTGAAAGAGCAGGCATATGACCCTTTTCGATGTAATTAAAAGGAGTGTGCGAATGATGAAATCAGTGGACAGACATCTCGCGGCCTACGGCAGCGAAATGGATTTTTTGGCGTCGAGCATCGCTCTGATGGAATGGCAAGGGCGGCAGATTGACGCCGGGCAGGTGGCCGGCAATATGTCGGAGCAGCAAAGCCGCCTGTTCTTTGCGCGGTTGAATTATTTTCGTCAGCTTTATCAGGCCGCATCGGCGGCCGAACACAGCCTGTAATTTCCGATCCAGCCCCGCCGCAGCGGGGCTTTTCATTTCAGCGGTGCCACACCCCGGTCGCCAGCGTTGCCGGCGAATACTCCAGATTTCGTCCCCGCCACGGCAGCGCTGCCGCAAAACGCCAGGCGCGGCGCACGTCAAACCGCCAATAGCGTTCTGCGCCTTCAACGGCGGGATGCCCCTCCGTTTGCCAGAGGATCTGCGTTTCCCCCTGCAGATGCAGCACGTCGCCGCGTTCAAAATCGATGAACAGCAGCGCCGCCCGCGGTTCGGCCAGCAGATTGCCCAGCGTGTTCATGTAGCGGTTGCCGCGAAAATCCGGCATCCACAGCGTGTCGCCTTCCAGATGGATAAAGCCGGGGCGGCCGCCGCGATGGGAAATATCCACGCCGCCCTGCGCCAGTGCCAGGTGCGCGCCGCTGGCGACGAAGCAGGTGTCCGCGGCGCGGATCAGCGCCTGCGCCGCCGCATCCAGCGAGGCTAAATGCTCAACCGGCTGCGGCCGGCTGTCCACCGGGTAGAGTTCTCGGCGCTGAATGTACTGCGGGCAGTTGCCGAAGCTTTGCTGAACGAGGATTTCCACCCGGTTTTTGTCGGTGCGGCTGACGGCGCCGTTGGCGCGGTTGCGCCGCCGGTTGCTGAAATCCAGCCCCAGCGCGCCGACCGGCTTGCCGGGCAGCAACAGCGCCTGGGCGGGATCGTCGCTGCGGCGCGGCGCGCTGATGCGTAAATGCGTGTCGTCCGGCGTGCGTAAAAATCCGGGCGGGCCGGTAAACAGGGTGGCGATGGGCCAGCCTTGTTCATCCAGCGTGGCGACGAACAGGTAGGGCAGCGCGGCGAAAAACGCGCGGTGCTGATCCGGCATCGCGGGGTAGATGCCGCCGCCTACGCCGCCAAACCCGGCCAGCGTCTGTGCGCGCAGCTCATCCGGATGGAACAGTTGCGGGATCATGGCGTCAGCTCGCCGCCGGTTCCGGCAGGGCCGGCATGGCAAAGAAGCCGGGCAGTGCAACGATGCGCGCCGCCCAGCGCCGTATCGCAGGGTAAGGCGCCAACGAAATGCCGCCTTCGGCCGCGACCGCTACGTAGCTGTGGCAGGCCAGATCGGCGATGGTGGGCTGTTCGGTGGCCAGGTAGTCCCGCTCGCTCAGATGCTGTTCCATCTGCGGCAGAAAACGATCGCTGACCGCCCGCGCCGCCTGATAATCCTCCGGCACCGCGAATTGGGCGATCAGTCGGCAAGAGGCCGGGCCGTAGCGAACTTCACCGGCGGCTTTGGAAAGCCAGGCCTGCACCCGCGCGGCCGCCGCCGGCTGTTCCGGCAGCCAGTGGCTGTCCGGCGCATAGCGCTTCACCAGATAGACCAGAATGGCGTTGCTGTCGGCCAGCGTCAGATCGCCATCCTGTAAGACCGGGATCTGGCCGAACGGATTGAGCTGGCGGAAGGCTGCGCTCTGCCGTACGTCCGCCGAGGCTTCGACCCATGCATAGGGCAGCGCCAGCATACGCAGCAGCAACGCCACGCGATGAACGTGGCCGGAAAGCGGGGTGCCGTAGAGTGTGATGGTGGACATGGCGTTTCTCCTCAGTGCTTTTTGTCAGCATACTCTTGCGTTGAACGAGCGAAATCCGGCAATGTGGAAATTGATAATTTCACTTTTCGGAAGAATCTATGGATCGGTTAGACGAGTTGGCGATCTTCGTGGCGGTGGTGCAGCAAGGCAGCCTGGCGGCGGCCGGGCGCAAACTGCGGCGTTCGGCGCCGGCGATCACCCGGGCGATCGCCGCGCTGGAACAGCGTTTCGGTACCCGATTGGTGGAGCGAACGACCCGGCGGCTGGCGCCCACCGAAGCGGGTATGCGGCTGTTGGAACGCGCGCAACAGCTGCTGCAGGATTATCAGGCGGTGGTGCAGGATACCGCCGAAGCGCAGCTGAGCGGCTTGCTGCGCGTCACTTCGCCGGTGCAGTTCGGCCGCCGCTATGTGGCGCCGGTGGTGATGGCGTTTCTCGATGATTACCCGCAGATGCAGATCGAAATGGTATTGAACGATCGCAATCTCGATCTGATTGACGAAGGATTGGATATCGCGGTGCGCATCGGTCATCTGCAGGACTCTTCGCGCGTGGCGCGGCGGCTGGGGCAGGTCAGCCGGGTGACGGTCGCCAGCCCGGATTACCTGGCGCGCTGCGGTGAACCGAGCTCACCGGCGCAGCTGGCGGAACATGCCACTATCGTCGGCACCCAGCGGCCGTCGCTGCGCGAATGGCGCTTCGGCCCGCAGGAAAACGGCGAGCGGGTGCGATTGACTCCCCGGCTATTGCTCAACGACGTGGAAGCGCAACTGCTGGCGGTGCGCGCCGGCAAGGGCGTCGCCCGGTTGCTCTCGTATCAGGTGGCGGACGATTTGGCCGCCGGTACGCTGGTGCGGCTGTTGACGGATCACGAGCCGTTGCCTATGCCGGTACAGCTGGTGGCGCAGCAGGCGCAGCACATGCCGCTGAAGGTGCGCGCCTTTTGGGATTATGCATTTGAACGGCTCAGCGCCTTGCCGCAAATTCATCCGGGTGGGCGGGGGAAATAAGCGCAAAAAGTTTCATGGGTTAAACTTTTTCATTATTCATCAGGTTTTATTTTACCGGGCGCGCATTGCTGATGCGCCCGTCTTGACAATAATGTTGCCGGTGCTAATAGTTAATTCACATCTTAAATAATAAACGAAGTTTAATATATGAAACCACTTGCGGGGAGTTATGACAACGGCGCCACGGTGGATAATGAAGCGGCTATTTTGACTTCATTTCAAACCCGCAGTGCGGCTGTTTATAAACAGACGCGCCATGAAAACAATATTGCTTATGGCAACGGCGAACGCGAAACATTGGATTGGCTCTATTCTGCAAAGCAGCATCAGGGGACGTTAATTTTTATTCACGGCGGCTATTGGCAATTCTGCGATAAGGCAGATTTCGCCTTTATCGCCGCCGGGCCGTTGGCGTTGGGTTTTGACGTGGTGTTGGTGGAATATGCGCTCGCGCCGGCGGTGGATCTCGACGAAATATGCCGGCAGATCGGTATGGCGTTGAATGCCATTCAGCGCCGCCTGCCGCCGCACTATGCCTATCCGGTGCATCTGTGTGGCCATTCCGCCGGCGGCCATCTGGCGGCGTTTTGGCAGCAGCATGCGTTGGTGGATGCGGTCTTTCCCATCAGCGGCCTGTTCGAGCTGGCGCCGCTGCAACAAAGCTATGTCAATCGGGCGCTGCAGCTGACTGCGCGGCAAATTGAAACGCTCAGCCCGGCGCGCCACCTGCCGACGCGCGGCAAGCCGCTTACGCTGTATTACGGCGCATTGGAGCTGCCGGAACTGAGAGGCCAGTCGCAACACTATCATGCGGCGCTGCGCCAACGCGGGTTGTCAGCAGAACTGGTCGTGGTGCCCGGCGCCAATCATTTCACCATTCTGGATGCGTTGTTCGCCGCCGACGGCGCGCTGCTTCGCCAACTTAACCACCACGGGAACCACTGACATGCGCGAGATCGTAGATACCGGGCTGCCGGAGATCGGCCAGCCTTTTTCCTGGGCCACCCGGGGCGGCGGCATGCTGTTTACCGCTCACGGCCCGGTGCGGGCGGACGGCAGCATCGACACCGGCGCGCCGGAGCGACAGATTACGCTGACCTTCGATAATCTGGCGCAGACGCTGAAGGCGGCGGGCAGCCACAGCGATAAGGTTCTGCAGGTGATCGTGTATCTCACCGACGTCAACGACGTTAAATGTCTCGATGATATTTACCGGAAATACTTTAATTATCCTTATCCCAATCGCTCCACGGTCATTGTCGAAAAATTGGTGGTGCCGGGAATGAAAATAGAAATTACCGTCAGCGCCATCGCCTGATTTAATTTCTTATTAAGTTCGCCTTTATATTAATTCAATAACGAGTTAAGGATGTGTCATGTTTAAACAGATTGCACCTTCCGCGGCCGATCCTATTATGTCGCTGATGGAAGCCTATTTGCAGGACCCCAATCCGCAAAAAGTGAATTTAGGCATTGGGCTGTATTACGACCGACAGGGGAATATTCCGCTGATGCAGGCGGTTGAGGCCGCCGAGCAGCGGTTGCTGGCGCTGCGCCGCCCGCACGGCTACCCGCCGATCGAAGGTTCGCCGCAGTTCGCCCGCCAGGTGCAGGCGCTGCTGTTCGGTGAGCAACAGGCGGCCGAGATCGCCACGGTGCAGACCGTCGGCGGCTCCGGCGCGTTGAAGCTGGCGGCGGATTTTTTGCGCCACTTTCTGGCGCGCGGTGAAATTTGGGTGTCCGATCCCACCTGGGCCAATCACTGGGCGATTTTCGAAGGCGCCGGGCTGCGGGTGAATACCTATCCCTACTTTGATGAAGCGGCGGGCGGCCTGCGTTTCGCCGCCATGCTCGACGCGTTGGACAGCCTGCCGCCGGGCAGCGTGGTCCTGTTGCATCCTTGTTGCCATAACCCGACCGGCACCGATCTGACGGCGGAGCAGTGGCGCGCCACGCTCGCCGTGCTGCAGCGGCGTAACCTGCTGCCGCTGTTCGATATCGCCTATCAGGGCTTCGGCGACGGGCTGGAGGAGGACTGCTTTGCGTTGCGCGAAGCGCTGAAAACCGATCTGCCGTTTTTGGTCTGCAATTCGTTTTCCAAAAACGTCGCGCTGTACGGCCAGCGTCTGGGCGCGCTGTCGGTGCGCTGCGCCGACGCGGAAAATGCCGCCAACGTCAAAGGGGCGTTAAAAACGCTGATCCGCCGCAGCTACTCCTGCCCGCCGACGCACGGCAGCCAGATCGTGGAAACCCTGCTCGGCGACGCCGAACTTGGCGAGCTTTGGCGCAATGAGCTGGCAGAAATGCGCTCGCGCATCAAGCAAATGCGTGAACAGCTGGCCGCCGGGCTGGCGCAGGGTGGCTCTTCGCTGGATCACCGGCGTATTCGCGATCAGCGCGGCATGTTCAGCTATACCGGCCTGAACGAAGCGCAGCTGCAGACCCTGCGGCTGCGCTATGCCATCTATCTGGTCTCGCCCGGCCGCATGTGCCTGCCGGGGCTCAATCCCGGCAACATTGACTATGTGACCGCCGCCATTCTCGACGTCACCCGTACCGCCTAACTCCGCTCGGGAACCCAGCCATGCCACAGATGAATGATTTTGAGCATATCGCCCGCCGTCAGGGCGGGTTGAACAAGCATCTTACCGCCGGGCAGATGTCGATGCTGGCGATCGGCGGCGCCATCGGCACCGGGCTGTTTCTCGGCAGCGCCTACGCCATTCAGATGGCGGGACCGTCGGTATTGTTGAGCTACCTGATCGGCGGCGTCATTGCGCTGCTGCTGATGGGCAGCCTGGCGGAGATGACCTCCGAACACCCAACGCCCGGCTCGTTCGGCGACTACGCCGAATTCTATCTCGGCCCGCTGTTCGGTTTTCTGGTGCGTTATTCTTACTGGTCCTGTGTGGTGCTGGCGGTGGGTACCGAAGTCACCGCCATCGGCATGTACATGCAGTTCTGGTTCCCGGCGACGCCGACCTGGCCGTGGGTGCTGCTGTTCTCGGCGGCGGTGATCGTCGTCAACGTGATCGGGGTGAAGTCGTTCGGCCAGGTGGAATACGCGCTGTCCACCGTCAAAGTGACGGCGATCGTGGCGTTTATTCTGATCGGCATCGGCATTCTGGCATTCTCGGGCAACCCGGCCTACGGCCTGCGCAACCTGACCGCCGGCGGCTTCATGCCGTTTGGCGTCAAGGGCATGTGGTTCGCGGTGATCGTGTCCATCTTCAGCTACCTGAGCATTGAAATGATTGCGGTGGCCGCCGGCGAGGCGAAAAATCCGGTGATTGCGGTGAAGGCGGCGTTCAAGGGCACCATCGTGCGGCTGTTCATCTTCTACATGCTGTCGATCGCCCTGATGCTGGCCATCGTGCCCTGGCGCCAGTCCGGCACCGGCGAAAGCCCGTTCCTGATGGCGATGAACGTGATCCATCTGCCCGCCGCCGCCGGTATTTTCAACTTTATCGTGCTGGTGGCAGCGCTGTCGGCAATGAACAGCCAGCTGTACATCACCACCCGCATGATGTTCTCGCTGTCGCGTGCCGGGCAGGCGCCGGCGGCATTGGGGCGCGTCAGCCGGCGCGGCATTCCGGTCAATGCGTTGGCGATGTCGTGCATCGGTATCGTGGTGTCCATCGTGCTGAGCCTGGTGGCGCCGGAAACCTCGTTCGCCGCCATGATGTCTATCTCGGTGTATGGCGCCTGCTTTACCTGGCTGATGATTTTCGTCACCCACCTGTTCTTCCGCCGCCGGCATCGGCATACCCACCTGAAGTTCCGCATGTGGGGCTTTCCCTATACCACCTTGCTCGGCGCCGGGCTGATGGCGGCGCTGATGATCTCGACGGCGTTTACCGAATTCTTCCGCATGACGCTGTGGTTCGGCATTCCGTTCACCTTGCTGCTGGTGGTGGCTTATCACTTCCAGAGCCGCCGCGCGGCTACACCGTCGCCGTTCAAGGCGCCGGAGGTGGAGTAATGAGGTGGAGTAATAAGGGGAGGGGCTGAGGCGCATCTCAGCCCCGGGGATTAAAGCTGGCTTTTCGGGATCAGGTGGTCGCCGAAGCTCAGGCGTTGGCGGCCCGGTTCGATTTCGGTCAGCGGCGCCACTTCGTGCAGCGAGGATTTGCAGCGCTGTACCAGATCCTGATACTCGCGGGTGCCGGCGATCTTCCAGGCCAGCTCCTGTTCGGTCAGATCGCGCAGCACGCGCGCCGGGCTGCCGACCACCAGCTTGTTGGCTTCGATCACCGCCGCGGCTTTGACGAACGCCATCGCGCCGACGATGGTGTTCTCGCCGATCTCCGCACCGTCCATCACCACCGCGTTCATGCCCACCATCGCGTTGCGGCGAATGCGGCAGCCGTGCAGGATGGCGCCGTGGCCGATATGGCCATCTTCTTCCACCACCGTGTCCTGCTGCGGGAAGCCGTGCATCACGCAGTTGTCCTGAATGTTGGCGCCGTCGCAGATTACCAGGCGGCCAAAATCGCCGCGCAGGCTGGCGTTCGGGCCGATATACACGTGTTTGCCGACGATCACGTCGCCGATCAGCACCGCCGTCGGGTGCACGTAACTGCTGGGGTCAACGACCGGCGTCAGGCCGTCAATCTGATACACAGGCATAGCGTGAGTTCCTTAATATGTAGGGTCGCGCGGCAGGCCGCCGAAGCGCCGATAGTAGCCGGCGGCCGGCGCGGGCAGGGCGCCGATGGTGGTCTCCGCCAGCGCACTGACGTACTCCGTCGCGGCGCGATCGACCTGCTGATAGAGATTGATGCACAGATTACGGGCGATTTGGCCCTCCCACTGGGCGGGCAGCAGCGCGTCCGGCAGCAGCGGATCTTTCAACACCACGCGACGGAAGAAGTGAATCAATAATAGCTTAATCTGGAAACCGCGCAGCGGCGTCAGCGCCGCCGGGTCGACTTCGCGCAGCAGCGCCATCAGCGGCCGGAAGGAGACGATAAACTCGTGATAGCCGGCCGCCACATCGCTGAGCGACCAGCAGTCGGCCACCAGTTTCTGCAGCGTTTGCTCGGAGCGGTTGTAGGGGTAATCGGCGCGAAAGTAGATCACCTGCTCACTGGCGTTCAATTCGCCGAGCAGCGCCGTCACGTCGGTTTGCGCATGGGTGGGGGCGGCCATCAGATTGTTGGCGATCTGCCCGAACCCGAGCCAGCCCAGCTCTTTTTTCAGCCGCGCGCGCGCGTTTTTTTCGGCGCATTCCAGCAGCAACAGCTCCCACTTGCCGTCCCAGGCGGGCTGCTCGCGCAGATAGATTTTCGATTCGGCGTGGCGGAACTGGCGCATTCCCTGCTCGGTCACGCGGTAGAAGCTGCGGCGGCCGATTTTCTCCACCGCCAGCCAACCCTCTTTCTGCAGGCGGAACACCGAGGTGCGCACGAAGCGATCGCCGAAACCGAAGGCCTCCAGCAGCGCGCTCAGGCTGCCGAGCCACACTTCGCCGCCGCGGTGGCTGAGCGCGTCGCCGTACAGCGAAATGATCAGCGAGGTACCGCTGATCGGCTGCGCGTCGACGGCATGGCGAATGAACTCATCCAGTTTATGTTCCATATTTTTCCATGGGTTAGCCTTCGATGAGCCATAACATTACGCCTAATTTGGGGCGGCGTCATCCGTGACGCCGTGCGCCTCAGCGCGGCCGCAGATCGACCACGCGCTGCGCCTTGCCTTCCGAGCGCGGAATATCGCCGCAGTTGGCGATGCTGACGTCGGTGCTGACGCCCACGATCGATTTGATGTGGTGGCGCAGCTGGTGGCAGATATCGCAACGCTGCTGGTGGCTGAGGCTGAGCGCCGACTCCTTGAGCTCGACGCGCACCGCCAGCGTGTCCAGATGCCCGCTGCGGCTGACCTGCAGCTGGTAGTGCGGCGACAGCTGCTCGAACTGCATGATCTGCTCTTCCACCTGCGACGGGAAGACGTTGACACCGCGAATGATCAGCATGTCGTCGGAGCGGCCGGTGATCTTGCCCATGCGGCGCATCTGGCGCGCGTCGCCCGGCAGCAGCCGAGTAAGATCGCGGGTGCGGTAGCGGATCACCGGCAGCGCCTCTTTGGTCAGGGTGGTGAACACCAGTTCGCCGTGCTCGCCGTCCGGCAGGGCAATGCCGGTTTCCGGGCAAATGATCTCCGGCAGGAAGTGGTCTTCCCAAATGGTCGGGCCACCGCCGCTCTCCAGACACTCCATCGCTACGCCCGGCCCCATCACTTCCGACAGGCCGTAAATATCCAGCGCCTTGATGCCCATGCGGGTTTCGATCTCGTGGCGCAGGGCTTCGGTCCAGGGTTCGGCGCCGAACACGCCGAGCCGCAGCGAGCAGCCGCGCGCATCGCCGCCCATTTTGCGCTCCAGTTCGTCGATCAGCGTCAGGCAATAGGACGGCGTCACCATGATGATGTCGGGCTTGAAGTCGAGGATCAGCTGCGCCTGGCGCTCCGTCTGGCCGCCGGACATCGGGATCACCGTCGCGCCGAGCCGCTCTGCGCCGTAGTGCGCGCCGAGGCCGCCGGTGAACAGGCCGTAGCCGTAGGCGACGTGCACCTTGTCTTTGGCGGTGGCGCCGCCGGCGCGCAGGCAGCGGGCGACGATATCGGCCCAATTATCGATGTCGCGCTGGGTGTAACCGACCACCGTCGGGCGGCCGGTGGTGCCCGAGGAGGCGTGGATGCGCACCACCTGTTCCATCGGCACCGCGAAGGTGTCGAACGGGTAGTTGTCGCGCAGATCCTGCTTGGTGGTGTAGGGGAAGCGCGCCAGATCGCTCAGCTGTTTGAGATCGTCGGGGTGTACGCCGGCCTGGTCGAATTTGCGTTTGTACATCGGCACATTGTCGTAGGCGTGGTGCAGCGTCCACTTCAGACGCGCCAACTGCAACGCTTCAATCTCATCGCGCGAGGCGAATTCGATCGTTTCGAGGGGCTGTGGATTTATTGTCATGGTTAGCCTCAGGGGTCAGACACGCTCAATGATCATGGCGATGCCTTGGCCTACGCCGATGCACATGGTGCACAGGGCGTAGCGGCCGGCTCGCCGTTCCAGTTCAAACAGGGCGGCTAGCGCCAGGCGCGCGCCGCTCATGCCCAACGGATGCCCCAGAGCGATCGCGCCGCCGTTGGGGTTAACCTGTGGGGCATCGTCCGGCAGGCCAAGCTGGCGCATCACCGCCAACGCCTGGGCGGCGAACGCTTCGTTCAATTCGATGACGTCCATCTGCGCCAGGCTCAGCCCGGCGATCTCCAGCACCTTGCGGGTGGCCGGCAGCGGGCCGATGCCCATCAGCCGCGGTTCCACGCCGCAGGTGGCGGTGGCAACGATGCGCGCGCGCGGCGTCAGGCCTTGGCGTGCTGCCATCGCTTCAGAGGCGACGATCAGCGCCGCCGCGCCGTCGTTCAGGCCCGAGGCGTTGCCGGCGGTGACGCTGCCGGGCTGACGGAACGGGGTTTTCAGCGCCTGCAACTGCTCGAAGGTGGTGTCGGCGCGCGGGTGTTCATCCTGGCTGAACAGGGTGACCGCGCCTTTTTTGCCGGTGAGGCTGACCGGCGCTATCTCCTGCGCCAGGTGGCCCAGCGCCTGCGCCCGGGCGGCACGCTGCTGGCTGCGCAGCGCAAAGGCGTCCTGATCGGCGCGGCTGATGTTGAACTGCGCCGCGACGTTTTCGGCGGTCTCCGGCATCGAATCGGTGCCGAACTCGGCCTGCATCCGCGGGTTGACGAAGCGCCAGCCGAGGGTGGTGTCGTACAGCTGCGCCTGGCGGCTGAAGGCGCTGTCGGCCTTGCCCATCACCAGCGGCGCACGGGTCATCGATTCCGCGCCGCCTGCCAGCAGCAACCCGGCGTCGCCGGCCTTGATGCTGCGCGCCGCCATCGCCAGCGCATCCAGGCCCGAACCGCACAGGCGGTTCACCGTGGTGCCGGAAACGCCGATCGGCACTCCGGCCAGCAGCAGCGCCATGCGTGCCAGGTTGCGGTTGTCTTCCCCGGCCTGGTTGGCGCAGCCGAGGATCACGTCGTCCAACTGCGTCCAATCCACCTGCGGATGGCGTTCCAGCAGCACGCGCAGCGGCAGGGCGGCGAGATCGTCAGCGCGCACCTGGGCCAGCGCGCCGCCATAGCGACCGATCGGGGTGCGCACGCCGTCGCAGATAAATGCCTGATTCATGCCTGATCTCCTAAAATACTGTGGCCGAGGCGGTGCGCGCGGCCGCGGAACCAGGCGACGGTTTTGCCCAGTTGGTTGACGATCTCGACGTCGTACAGCCCGGTGGCTTTGCCCTGGTGGCGCACCGCCGCGCTGGCGGTGAGGCGATCGCCGGCCAGTGCCGGGCGGACGAAATCGATGCTGCAGCCGGAGGCCACCGCCGCCAATCCCTGGCTGTTGCAGGCGTAGGCGAAGGCGGTATCCGCCAGGCTGAACAGCTGGCCGCCGTGGCAGGTCTGGTGGCCATTGAGCATCTGCGGGCCGACGGTCATGCTGACCTGTGCGTACCCGGCATCGACGGCGTCGATATGCATCCCCATCGCCTGAGCGCAGGTATCTTGCTGGAACATCTGTTCGGCGCAGCGCTGAGCCAGCGCGCGCGGCGTATTGGCGTTCATCGTTCGGCTCCTGAGAAAGAGGCGGGGGAAGCGTAGCGGCGCAGCAGCGGCATCGGGCGATAGCGCGCTTCGCCGTAATAGCGTTGCAGGTTTTCCAGCGTCGTCAGAATGTGGCGCCAGCCGAGTGCGGCGCCCCAGGCCAGCGGGCCGCGCGGATAGTTGACGCCGCGCAGCATCGCCAGATCGGTATCTTCGGCGCCGGCGACGCCTTTGTTCACCACGTCGAGCGCTTCGTTGGCCAGCATGGCCAGAGTGCGCATCGTCAGCAGGCCGGGATAATCCGGCAGTTGAATGACCTGCTTGCCGAGGGACTGCAGCAGGCGAATCGCGTTGGCATTGTGTTGCGCGCCGTTTTGCGCAGCGCAGCTGATGGCGATGGCGGAGGCATGCGCATAGTCGGCACAGAGATCGAACAGCACCACGGGCGTTCCACGTTCGTCGGCCAGTTGGCCGGCGGTTTTACCATTGGTTAACATCATTGTAACGTCGTCGATCGTGAGGTACGGGCTGGTCTGGCCAGGTTGTTTGATCCCCCCCGCATTTTCGATCAACAGTTCCGCCAAATCGGCCAGCGAAGACCAGTCGCCGTGCAGCGTGACGCGTTGCGGCGGCGCGGACTGCGCCGGCGGCGCAAAGGCGATCATCTCTGCGGCGGGGCGTTGCGCGTCGTAGCGGTAGAAGCCGCGGCCGGATTTGCGGCCGAGATGTCCGGCGGCCACCAGCTCCTGCTGCACCAGTGAGGGGGTGAAGCGCGGATCCTGGTAGAAGGCCTGATACACCGAGTCGGTCACGGCGTAATTGACGTCCTGGCCGATCAGATCGGTCAACTGCAGCGGGCCCATGGCGAAGCCGCCGGCGTCGCGCATGACTGCATCCAGGGTGGCTGCGTCGGCCACCCGTTCCTCCAGCGCGCGCAGGGTTTCGGCGTAGAATGGCCGCGCTACGCGGTTGACGATAAATCCCGGCGTCGAGCGGCATACAACGCTCTGCTTACCCCAGCGCTGCGCCAGGGCCTGCAGCGCGGCGAGGGTCTCGGCGCCGGTCTCCAGACCGCTGACGATCTCCACCAACTTCATCAGCGGCGCCGGGTTGAAGAAGTGCAGCCCGGCCATGCGCGCCGGGCGCTGCAGTGCCCCAGCGATAGCGGTGATTGACAGCGAGGAGGTATTGCTGGCGAACAGCGCCGTGGGCGAGCAGACCGCTTCCAGATCGCGGAACAGGCTCTGCTTGATCGCCAGATTTTCCGCCACCGCTTCAATCACCAGCGCGCAGTCGGCCAGTTGCTCGAGCGAGTCGGCGCGTTCGAGGCGCGCCAGCAGCGCTTCGATGGTCGCGGCGTCGGCCTTGCCGCCGTCGACCCGCTGCCGTAGGCGGCGAGCGAGATCGTCGATCGCGCGCTGGGCGGCGGCGGGCGCGATGTCGAACAGCCGCACCGGATGGCCGGCGGCAGCGGCCACCTGGGCGATGCCGATGCCCATGGTGCCGGCGCCGATCACCGCCACCTGGCCATTAAGAAGGGGCGCGTTCATGGCTATTTCCCGCTGAAATTTGGCGTGCGTTTGGCGAAGAACGCGCTGACGCCTTCGCGATAGTCGTCGCTGCGGCCCCCCAATCGCTGCAGATCGCGCTCCAGATCGAGCTGTTGATCGAGGCTGTTGGTGGCCGAGCTGTAGAGGGCTTTCTTGATTAGCCCCAAACCGTAGGTCGGCTGGGTGGCCAGATGGCGCGCCAGCGTTTGCGTGCGGTCGGCCAATTCATCCGCCGGCACCACCTGCCAGATCATGCCCCACTCCAGCGCCTGCTGGGCGCTGATTTTGTCACCCAGCAAGGCCATGCCCATCGCGCGGGCGTGGCCGGCCAGCCGCGGCAGGAACCAGCTGCCGCCGGAATCCGGCACCAGCCCCAGGCGGCAGAACGACTGAATAAAGCCGGCGTTGTCGGCGGCAATGACGATGTCGCACGCCAGAGCCAGCGCGGCGCCGGCGCCGGCCGCCACGCCGTTGACCGCGCACACCACCGGTTTGGGCAGGGCGGTCAGGCGGCGGATCAGGGGGTTGTAGAAACGTTCGACCGACAGGCCGAGATCCGGCGCCTGTTGATCGGCGCTGACGTTGCGATCGTTGAGATCCTGCCCGGCGCAGAAACCGCGCCCGGCACCGGCGATCAGCAGGCAGCGCACGCTGTCGTCGCGCTCGGCTTGCGTCAGCGCTTCGCTCAGCTGGCGATGCATCTCGTCGTTAAAGCTGTTGAGCCGATCCGGCCGGTTGAGGGTCAGCGTCAACACGCCGGCGTCGAGATGGCTGAGAATCAATGCGTTATCCATAAATCAGCGCCCCTGATAGTTTGGCGTACGTTTTTCGAAAAAGGCGGCGATGCCTTCGCGGCGATCGTCGGTGGCGGCCAGGGTGACGAACTGCTGACGCTCCATCGCTAGCCCCTGGCTAAGGCCGGTTTCCTCGGCCTGTTTCAGCGCCTGCTTGGCGGCGCGCAGCGCCAGCGGCGCCTGACGGCTGATGCGATCGGCAATCTGCTGCGTGCGCTCCAGCGTCAGGGCATCGACGCACACTTCGCTGATCAGGCCAGCCTGCAGCGCGGTGCGGGCGTCGATGGCTTCGCCGGTCAGCACCATCTGGCTGGCGCGCGCCTTGCCGACGCAGCGGATCAGGCGCTGGGTGCCTCCGGCCCCCGGCATCAGGCCGAGGGTGATCTCCGGCAGGCCGAAGCGGGCGCTTTCGCCGCCGATAACGATGTCGCAGGCCAGCGCCAACTCGCAGCCGGCGCCCAGGGCATAGCCGTTCACCGCCGCCAGCAGCGGCTTGCTGAACTGCGCCAGCCGCTGCCACAGCTGCGGACGGCGATCCGCCAGCGCGGCCGGCAGATCCTGCTGTTGCAGTTCGCGCAGATCGGCGCCGGCGGCGAAAAAGCGCGCCGCGCCGGCGATCACCACGGCGCCCACGCCGCTGTCGGCATCTGCCTGCTCCAGACGGGCAACCAGCTGTTCCAGGCACGGCGTGCTCAGGGCGTTGCGCGCCTCCGGGCGGTGCAGCGTCAGCGTGACCACGCGGTGTTGCTGCTGATGCAGAATAAAGGGGGTATCCATCGCGGCTCCTAGACGTCGAAGTCCAATACCACGCCGTCGCCTTTCGGCCACGACTGGCAGCTCAATACGTAGCCCGCCGCCAGCTGATCCGGCTCCAGGCTGTAGTTGACGCCCATCTCCACCTGGCCGGCCTTCAGACGGCATTTGCAGGTGGCGCACACGCCGCCTTTGCAGGCGTAGGGCAGATCGGCGCCCTGGCGCAGCGCGGCATCGAGAATGCTGTCGTCCTGTTCGCCGATCTCGATATCCAACCGGCGGCCGTCGAGCAGGATCGCCACCCGGGTAGCGTTGCGATCGCCGCTGTGGCGCGGGCGGGTGACCAGGCCGCTGGTGTTGAAGCGTTCGCTGTGGATGTGATTGGCCGGTACGCCGGCCTGCACCAGCACGGTTTGCGCGTCGTCCATCATCGATTCCGGCCCGCAGATAAAGGCGTGGTCATAGTCGCGGAAATCCAGCAGCGCGCCGCCGATCGCCGCCAGGCGTTCACGGTCGATGCGGCCGCTGAGCAGCGGGCTGTCGAGACTTTCCTGGCTGAACAGGTACAGCGGCTGAAAACGCTGCGGGTAGCGGTTTTTCAGATCCGACAGCGCCTCTTTGAACATCATTGAACGGCTGTTGCGGTTGCCGTAGATCAGGGTGAAGCTGCTGCCCGGTTCGAGCAGCAGCGTCGCCTTGATGATCGACAGCATTGGCGTGATGCCGGAGCCGGCGGCGATCGCCAGGTAGTTGCCGTGGCGCTCTGCCTGCGGCTGGTAGCCGAAGCGCCCCTGCGGCACCATCACCTCCAGTGCGTCGCCGACTTTCAGCATGCGGTTGACGAAGCCGGAGAAACGGCCCTGATCAATCGCTTTTACGCCGATCTGCAGCAGGCCTTCCTGCGGCGAACTGCAGATGGAGTAGCAACGCCGCAGTTCTTCGCCGTTGACTAGCGCCTTGAGCGTCAGGTGCTGACCGGGGGTATAGCGGTATTGGTTTTGCAGCTCTTCAGGCACCCGCAGGGTGATGGCTACGGCGTCAGGCGTTTCGCGCTCGATGGCGGCGACGCTCAGGCGATGAAAGACCGTCATGGTGTCAGCGCTCCTATATGCATTTGAAATAGTCGAACGGTTCCCGGCAGTCGCAGCAGCGGTACAGCGCTTTACAGGCGGTGGATCCGAACTCGCTGATCTTCTCGCTGTGGGTGCTGCCGCAGCGCGGGCAGGCGACCGGGCCGTGGGCATGCGGCCGATCGCAGGTGTGGCCCTGCGGGGGCGCTACGCCGTATTGCCGCAGCCGCTCGCGGGCGTCGGCGTTCATCCAGTCGGTGGTCCAGGCCGGGCTGAGGCGAATGTCCACCTGCACAGGGCTGAAACCGGCGGCCGCCAGCCGCTGCTCGATGGCGTTGAGCAAAAACTCGGTGGCCGGGCAGCCGGAATAGGTTGGGGTGAAGGTCACGCGCCAGCCGCTGCCGTCGCGCACCACGTCGCGCACCATGCCCAAATCGGTGATCGACAGCACCGGCAGCTCGGGATCGCTGATCTGCTGTAGGCAGTGCCAAATCTGCGGGATTTCGGCGGGTTGCAAACGAGTGACGTTCATCGCGGCCTCCTACCACTGACTGTTTGGGTAGGCGCGCTGCAGGAACTGCATCTCCGCCAGCAACGGGCCGAGGTGTTCGCTGTGCTGACCTTGCTTGCCGCCGTGACGGAACGCCTGCTCGGCGGGCAGCGCCAGCGTCGCCTGCCGCAGCGTCTCTTCCACCTGCGCTAGCCAGGGGGCCTGCAGCGTGCGCGGATCGACGGCGATGCCTTGTTCCGCCAACACCAGTTCCAACGCGTCGGCGTGGAACAGCTCGGCGGTAAAGCGCCACAGGTTATCCAGCGACTGTTGGATCTTGCGGTGGCTGATGTCGTTGCCGTCACCGAGGCGGATCATCCAGCCGTGGCTGAAGCGCAGGTGATAATCGGCCTCCTTCAACGATTTGGCGGCGATGGCGGCGATCTGCGCATCGCGGCTGCGGCTCAGCGCCTGGTGCAGCTGTACGTGGTAGGCATCGAGCAGGAACTGACGCACCAGCGTGTCGTTGAAACCGCCGTTCGGCTGTTCCGCCAGCAACAGGTTATGAAACTGGCGTTCGTCGCGGCCGAAGGCCAGGCTGTCTTCGCTGCAGGGCGGCCCGGCCAGTTCGGCGGCGTAGCCCAGGAAGTGGCGCGCCTGGCCGAGCAGATCGAGACCGATGTTGGCCAACGCCAGATCGATTTCCAGTTCGGGCGCGTGGCCGCACCAGGCGCACAGACGCTGGGCGAGGATCAGAGGCGTGTCGCCCTGGCGGAGCAAATAGCTGATGCGCGGATCGTTAACCGTCATGGTCGCCTCTACATGTTCTTGATGCCGTCGGGGATGGTGTAAAACGTCGGATGACGGTAGATCTTGTCTTCGGACGGATCGAAGAACGCGCCGCGATCTTCCGGCTGCGAGGCGATCAGATGGCGCGATTGCACCACCCAGATCGAACAGCCTTCGTTGCGGCGCGTGTAGGCGTCGCGGGCGTTTTCCAGCGCCATTTGGTCGTCGGCGGCGTGCAGGCTGCCGACGTGGCGATGCGCCAACCCTTGTTTGCTGCGGATAAACACTTCATACAGCGGCCATTCAACGTGGCTCATGATCTCGGTTCCTTATGTTGGCTATGCGGCGGAAGCGGCGTTTTTCGCGGCGTGGGCCATGGCGCCGTCGCGCACCCAGGCGCCGTCTTCCCAGGCGCGGCGTTTGGCCTGCAGACGTTCGTGGTTGCATTGGCCGCGTCCTTTGATCACTTCATGCAGTTCGCTCCAGTCGATCTCGCCGAAGCGATAGTGGCCGGCGGCCTCGTCCCAGGTAAGACTCGGGTCTGGCGCCGTCATGCCCAGCGCCTCAAGCTGCGGCACGGTGTTGTCGACGAATTTCTGCCGCAGCTCATCGTTGCTGTGGCGTTTGATTTTCCACGCCATGCTCTGGGCGCTGTGAGGGGAGTCGGCGTCGCTCGGGCCGAACATCATCAGCACCGGCCACCAGAAGCGATCGATGGCGTCTTGCAACATCGCGCGCTGCGAATCGCTGCCGTGGGCCATCGCCATCACCGCCTCGTAGCCCTGGCGCTGGTGGAAGCTTTCTTCTTTGCAGATTTTCACCATCGCCCGCGCATAGGGGCCGTAGGAGGCGCGGCACAGCGCTACCTGGTTGACGATGGCGGCGCCGTCGACCAGCCAGCCGATCACGCCGATATCCGCCCAGTTGAGCGTGGGGTAATTGAAGATGGAGGAATACTTCATCTTGCCGTCGAGCATCTTTTGGTAGATGTCCTGGCGCGAACAGCCGAGGGTCTCGGCGGCGCTGTAGAGGTACAGACCGTGGCCGGCCTCATCTTGCACTTTGGCCAGCAGCACCGCCTTGCGGCGCAGCGTGGGGGCGCGCGTCAGCCAGTTGGCTTCCGGCAGCATGCCGATGACTTCCGAGTGGGCGTGTTGGCCGATCTGCCGAATCAGGTTCTGACGGTAGGCGTCCGGCATCCAGTCTTTGGCCTCAATGGCGATATCCGCCGCGATCTTGTCGTCGAAATGCTGCTGATATTGTGCGTCAGTTGTCATGCTCGCCTCTTGGTGATTCGTGTTTTTCACATTGGATATAAAAATGTGAATCACTTTAACTAACCATAAGGCTACAAACTGATAACAAAAAGATCAAACGAGATTCATGTGGTTTTTCGAGTTCACTCACAAGGTTTTTTGTTATTTTGTTGATTTAATTTGATAAATAAAACCATCAATTCCGTATTAATGACAGGGTAAGCGGCTTGAAAACGGGTTTTGTTCTGTTTTTGTTAAAATTTGATTTGGCGTTGACTGGCATTTATGTGATACGTAATTAAGCTGTAGGGTGAAAATTTATGAATTTTGGAGGGCACATGCAGCAGTTACACAGCTATCTATCTGGCGCCTGGGTGTATGGGCAGGGAGAGGGCCGCGAGATCCGTCACGCCGTGACCGGCGAAGCGCTGTACCAGGTCTGCTCCGACGGCCTGCCGTTAGCGGCGAGCCTGAGCTATGCCCGCAGCCACGGCGGCCCGGCGCTGGCGAACATGACATTCCAGCAGCGCGCCCAGATGCTGAAAGCGGTGGCCAAACACCTGCTGGCGCATAAAGAGGCGCTGTATCAGATTTCCTATCAAACCGGTGCGACGCGCAGCGACGGGTGGGTCGATATCGAAGGCGGCATCGCCACGCTGTTCGCCTATGCCGGCATGGCCGGCCGCGATCTGCCGGATGATACGCTGTGGCCGGAAGACGAGTTGATCCCGCTGTCGAAACAGGCGCAGTTCGCCGCCCGCCACGTGCTCACTTCGCGCCCTGGCGTGGCGCTGCACATCAACGCCTTCAACTTCCCGTGCTGGGGCATGCTGGAAAAACTGGCGCCGACCTGGCTGGCGGGCATGCCGGCCATCATCAAGCCGGCCACCGCCACCGCGCAGCTGACGCAGGCGATGGTCAGGCTGATCGTCGACAGCGGGCTGGTGCCGGAAGGGGCGTTGCAGTTGGTTTGCGGCGGCGTCGGCGACATGTTTGCGCACCTGGATTATCAGGATGCGGTGACTTTCACCGGCTCGGCGCAGACCGGGCAGCGGCTGCGTGCGCATCCGCGCCTGCTGGAAAAATCGATCGCCTTCACCATGGAGGCGGATTCGCTCAACTGCTGCGTGCTGGCGGAGGACGTGACGCCGGAGATGCCGGAGTTTGCGCTGTTCATCAAAGAAGTGTGCCGTGAAATGACCGCCAAGGCGGGGCAGAAATGTACTGCGATCCGCCGCATCATCGTGCCGGCGGCGCAGGTGACGGCGGTGCGTCAGGCCTTGTTGCAGCGCCTGGCGGGGGTGACGGTGGGCGACCCGCAGCTGGAGCCGGTGCGCATGGGGGCGTTGGTCAGCCACGAGCAGCGTGAGGATGTGCAAAGCAAGGTAGAGTTCCTGCTGCGCAATGGTTGCGAACCGCTCTGTGGCGCGGCGCTGGATAAGCTGGAGATCCTGGGCGACGGCGCGCGCGGTGGGGCGTTTTATCCACCGACCCTGCTGTATTGCGCCGATCCGTTCACCCATCAGGCGGTGCACGGCACCGAGGCCTTTGGGCCGGTGGCAACGCTGATGCCGTATGCGGATACCGAGCAGGCGATCGCGCTGGCGTTGCTGGGGCAGGGCAGCCTGGCGGGATCGCTGGTGACCGCCGATCCGGCGTTGGCCAAGCGCTTCATTCGCGCGGCGGCCTGCGCCCACGGCCGAATGCTGATTTTGGATGAACAGGCGGCGGCGGAGTCCACCGGCCACGGTTCGCCACTGCCGATGCTGGTACACGGCGGCCCGGGGCGCGCCGGTGGCGGGGAAGAGCTGGGCGGACTGCGTGCGGTGAAGCACTATATGCAGCGCACGGCGATCCAGGGCAGCCCGGCGATGCTGGCGGCCATCGGCGGTGAATGGGTGCGCGGCGCGCCGGTCGCCGAGCATCCGGTACATCCGTTCCGTAAATACTTCGAGCAGCTGCAGCTGGGCGACAGCCTGTTGACCGCGCGCCGCACCGTGACCGAAGCGGATATCGTCAACTTCGCCTGCCTGAGCGGCGATCATTTCTACGCGCACATGGACAAGATCGGCGCCGCCGATTCCCTGTTCGGCGAGCGAGTGGCGCACGGTTACTTTGTGGTGTCCGCCGCGGCCGGGCTGTTTGTCGATGCCGCCGTCGGGCCGGTGATCGCCAACTACGGCATGGAGAATCTGCGCTTTATCGAACCGGTGAAGATCGGCGACACCATTCAGGTGCGGCTGACCTGCAAGAAGAAAATCCGCAAGCCGCAAAAAACCGCCGAGGATCGGCCGCACGGCGTGGTGGTGTGGGATGTGCAGGTGTTGAATCAGGAACAGCAGCCGGTGGCGCTGTACAGCATCCTGACACTGGTGGCGCGCCAGCAGGGGGACTTCGAGGCGTAATACGCGTTTGCCGCCGCCGGCAGCCCCGGCGGCGGCAATCTATTCAGATCAGCGGCTGACCGCGCAGCTGTTCCAGCACTTTCAGCGGCGAGCGCTGCGGATCCTGCATCTTGTTCACCGGCAACAGGAAGGTCTGTTCCAGCATAAACTGGCCGCCCATCGCGGCGTGCGGCGTTTGATCCGAGAAGCAAATCCAACTGCTGCCCGGCGGAAACGCCAGCGCCAGCTGCGGCCCCTGCTGCTGATAATCGCCGTCGGCCTTCATGGCGTCATGCAACTGCAGCATCAGGTGGTCATAATGGCTGCGGCGGGTTTTGGTGATGCGTACCCGGTGCTGCAGCCAGCTGCTGAAGGCGGAGTAGCGCGCCAGACGCGGCATGAAGCGTTGCGCCAGCTCAGGGAACGGTTCGCCGACGCGCCATTGGCGATGTTCACCGTGCGGATTGATGTTGGTGAAAATGCGCAGAATGCGTTCGCCGTAGTTCGGGCGCGACGGGAAAGCGTCAACGTGCAGGCGGCTGTCGTCTTTGCGCCAGGAACTGGTCGCCCGCCAGGCGGAAACCGGGTGCAAACGCAGGCTGCCGGTCGGATGGTGCAGCGCCTCCTGATACTCGGGCAACAGCCCGGCGATCAGCTGGCGGCACGACTGGTAATAGCGCTCCAGCAGTTGCTGAACCTGCTGCCGGCGTTCCGCGACGGCGACGCCGGTCAGCTTGCCGGACAGCGGCTGATAGCTGATGTTTTTGCGCTTCGGATCGACCAACGTCGGATCCAGCAGTGGCATTTCCTGTTCAGACAGGGTGAAGGCCAGCTCGGGCAGAAACAGTACCTTGCCCTGTTCCAGTTCGCTGACCGCGCTGGATGCTTCCGCTGCCGCCCATTGTCGCAACGGCAGCGTCAGGACGGCCTGTTCACGCATAATATCGCCAGTAGGCATGAGATCTCCTCGCAAATCTATATCGCTTTATTCCCGTCTTTCAGGTTGCCGCGTGATTGGCTGCACTGGCTTGCGCAGTGGCTGGCTGGAGCGGCGTCAGCAGGCCGCTCAATTGCAACGTGAAATTTGTGGGTTCTATTATGGATGTATCAGCAGGGCGCAGTGCGCCGAAGCGTGCGATGGCTTCCTGATAGAGAGAATATTCCCAATAAGGATATCACCGGCAATACCAATGAAAAGTAAACGAGGGCTAAACGGGGCTGCGCGTAGGCACGAATAATCAAAAATGGCACGAATTGTCTGCGGAATGGTGTATTTTTTATCTTATTGAATTGTAATGGAAATAAATATGCTGCTTATTTATTGGCGTTATTTCATTCAAATAGCAGGGCAAACCGGGGAAATAATGTTGCGGAGTGGAATTATTTCATCTTGTCGGGAATAAATCGGGCCGCCAAATTTGGAGACCCGATTATTGATTAAGCACCGTAAATGCAGTTTTTGCCTTTTTTCTTGGCCTGATACAGCGCGCTGTCCGCCTCATTGATAAAGCTGATCGGCGTATCGTTATACATATGTGGCACTTTGGCGCAGATGCCGATGCTGATGGTGACGATGCCGTGCGGGTTGCCCTGATGCGGGATCTTCAGATCGCGTACCGCCTGGATGACGCGTTCGGCGAAAATCAGTGCGCCCTGAATGTCGGTATCCGGCAGGATAATCCCCATCTCTTCGCCGCCGTAGCGCGCTAAAACGTCGTTGCTGCGGCACGCCAACCCTTTGAGCGTTTGGCCGATCTGCTGCAGGCACTGGTCCCCGGCGACGTGGCCATAGCTGTCGTTGTACTGTTTGAAATAGTCGATATCCAGCATCAGCAGCGCCACGCTGCGGTAGTTGCGCGAAGCCCGCGCCAGCTCGTTCTTCAGCGCGATATCAAACTGGCGGCGGTTGGCCAGCCCGGTCAGGCCGTCCAGCAGCGCCAGTTCTTCGAGCATCTGGTTGATGCTGGTCAGCTGATCGCGGGTGCGCATCAGCTCGGCTTCGGTTTGCATGCTGTGCTTGATTTGCCGCAGCAGCACCATGCCCATCGCCAACAGGATCATCAGCAGCGAGAGGCCACCGGCGGCGAACAGCCCGGCGTCGGTGCGCCAGTCCGCCAGCGCGTCGCGTTTCGACAGCCCGGCGGCGATCACCAGCGGAAAGCGGTTGACCCGCGAATAGCCGTAGATGCGCTCCACTTTGTCGTACAGCGAGGTGATGGTGGCGTTGCCGAATTCCGAATGCGGCAAAATTTCGCTGAACAGCACGCCCTTGGCGATGTTTTTACCGATCGACGCCGCCGAGTAGGGGCGGCGGTAAAGGATGGTGCCGTCCGCCAGCAGCAGGTTCAGCGAGGCGTCAGTGTTGAGGGCGAAGCTGTCGTAAAACTGGCGGAAATAATCGACGTACAGCGTCGCCAGCACCACGCCGCCAAAGCTGCCATCCGGGTGGTTGAAGCGCCGCGAAACGGGAATGATCAGATCGCCGGTGGTGCGGCTGCGGATCACCTTGCCGATGTACAGGCCGCCGCCGTCGCGGTTTTGATGGTATTTGAAGTAATCGCGATCGGCGTTGTTGGCGTTCTTGATGAATTTGCCCGAGGAGGTCGCCAGCCAGCGGCCGCGCGCATCGTAGAGAAACAGCCCATGCAGCTGCGGCAGGTTGCCGACCTGCGTCTGCATGACGCGCTGCAGCCGCGTCAGCTGCGATGGACCTAGCCCGTCGTTCTGGAGACGTTCGGTCAGATCGAGCAGATTGCCGTCCACCTGCATGAAAGTATCGTCGGCATGCTGCGCCAGCGAACGGGCGAGGTTGGCGGATTCATGCTCGGCGCTGCGCAGATCGCGCTGGTGCGCGTTCCAGATTTGCCAGCTGTTAAAGAGGATCAGCGTGGCGGCAACGATGATGACAAACACGCCGGCCTGAAATAATAATGGGGAGCTTTTAACGCTGCGCGGCGGCACGGCATCCTGTATGGGTTGCTGCTGAGTCATGTCACCCTTGTTGTTTGATTACTATTTAGTTCGAGTTAAGAGCAATCTTATATTTTATGCATAAACGCGCCAGACCTCTAGCCCTTAACGAGGCGATAAGGCGAAAGGGCGATCGCAACCCGCATTTGCGGCGGCGTGAACGCGAAGGAGTAAAAGGGCCATGTCGGATTACATCATTATCGCTTTACTGACGCTGGCGGTGTATTACCCCCTCACGCTGGGGGGGCTGGCGGTGATGATGTTCTTCGCCTGGCGGCGGCGCCGGTCGCCCTATTGGCGGTTGGGGTTGGTGCTGTTGACGGTGCTGTTCGTGCTGTTCGCCAAGGTGGCGTATGACTGGCACCGCTACAGCTAGCGGCGCCATGACGGGTTATTCGACGTTGATCATCCAGTTGACGCCGAATTTGTCGGTCAGCATACCAAAGCCTTTGGCCCAGAAGGTGGCTTGGTAAGGCATCGTCACCTGGCCGCCCTGCGCCAGATTGTCGAACAGTTTGCGTCCTTGCTCCGCATCGCTGGGGTTCAGCGACAGCGAGAAGCCTTTGTGAGAAGCGCCGCCGCTGTCATCTTGTGGGCAGCCATCGGAGGCCATCAGTACACCGTCGCCGATCAGCAGACGCGCATGCATGATCGCTTCAGGATTGGCGTCCTGCGGCCCGCCTTGGCGGGCTTCTTCGGGCATGTCTTTGAAGCGCATGACCATTTCAATTTTGGCATTCAACTGCTGTACATAGAAGTTAATCGCTTGCTCACAGTTACCGCTGAAAAACAAATAGGGTTGTACCAGCATGACATTGACCTCGGTTGTGGCCCGACAGGCAACGACCGGCCCTCGGGCAGGAAGAAATGGTTGCTGGCGGCAATAATTGCCGTCGGTGACTTATTAGTGTAGTTCCCCTGACGCAGAATGCTCGTGCGAGGTGAGCGCCTTCGCCGCCGGCAGGGCGGGCGAAGGCGCGAAGGCGGTTAATACAGCGAAGGTTCGCCGGGTGGGCGGGTTTTAAAGCGGCGGTGCAACCACATGTATTGATCGGGTGCCAGCAGCACCTGTTCTTCCACCACGCGGTTCATCATGGCCGCCGCGCGCGTTTCATCGTCCAGCGGGAAGTCCGTCAGCGGTGGCTGTACGATCAGCTCATAACCCTGCGCATGCGGCAGGCGGCGCGGCACGAATGGCACGATCGACGGCCGCCCCATGCGCGCCAGGATATAGGTGCCGGTCGTCGTGGCGGCGTTTTCCACGGCGAAGAACGGTACGAACACGCTGCTTTGCGGGCCATAATCGTGGTCCGGCGCATACCACAGGATTTCACCCTGTTTCAGGTTGCGGATCATGCCTTTGATATCTTTACGATCGATCATGAATTTATTCGAGCGTAGCCGGCCGCGGGTCTGCACCCATTCCATCAGTTTGTTATTGTGCGGGCGATGCACGCCGATGCCGGGGTTTTGCATGCCGAAGATGCGCGCACCCAGCTCCAGAGTGAGGAAATGCAGGCCGATCAGCAGCACGCCTTTCCCGTCCTGACGCGCCAACTGCATGTTTTCCATGCCGCTCACCTTAAACCAACGGGCGATGCGCCAGTCAGGCCAGAACCAGGCCATGCCGACTTCGAACAGGCCCATGCCGACGGACTCAAAATTTTTGACAATCAGCGCCTCGCGCTCGGCGGAGAGCATCTCAGGGAAGCAGAGTTCTACATTGCGGCGTGCTATTTGTACCCGGCGTTTCATCAGGCGCATGGCTATTCTGCCAAGGCCGTGTCCGAGTCGATAAATGAGCGGGTAGGGCAGTAACACCAAGAGATAGAGTATTCCCAGCCCTATCCACAGCAACCAATAACGAGGGCGCAAGAATTTGCGCTCAAAGCGTTGGTTAGAAAGCATTTTTTCTATGATTCCTTTTCTTTCCCAATGGGACCTTAACCCAAATTTTTATAAGGCGAATAGTAGAACATTTCGTGCTAAATAGGATTTTCCATTAATGCTTTTTTTTCACTTTATTTAAGCGCAGGCGAAAAATGGAGTGAGATAGGATTTTTACCGAGGGAAGGGAAGATATTTTCCGCTATTTCAACCGGCTGGTGCAATTGAAAAATAAAGACACAATTAAGCGCATCGCAAAAGTGACAACTGCTATGTAACCTTAATGAAACAGTAACGCGACGGAACCGTCCCAAACGGCGGCCAGTGCGTACAGTAGCGCGAGAATCAGGACAAGGGGGGCATTGAACATGGTTGTTTCCTCCATGAGGATTTGTTTAAAGTTTAGCCTCTCGAGATGACGGCAGGATGAAGTTAGATCGTTTTTTGTACGGTGAAATTCAGACGGACGGAAATGGGTAAACCGCTGATTTTTTACTATAGTCATAGTGTGAAGTTGTGCGTTTGTCGGCGTACGCCTCTGCATTGAGCGGCAGCGGGCAGGTTGCCCAGAGCAAGATCGCGGAGCGGACGGCGCCTGGCGCGAAACATGTGACGAGATTCTCAGAGGGTTGGTCTGTAAGGATTTGACATGTCATATGAAAATGACGAACTAAACGGTGTTGAGCAACCGAGCGACTACGTGAAAGCCACCGCCTGCGAAGTGCGCAGCGGTGTAAAAGCGGCGCTCGAGCAATCATGTGCCTGCCTTAAGGATAACCCTTGGGCGGGGATAGGCGCCGGCGCCGTCGTGGGCCTGGTAATAGGATTTCTGTTAGGCAAAAGGTAATAGGGAGAGTAAAGATGGGCATCATTTCCTGGATCATTTTTGGTTTAATCGCCGGTATCCTGGCCAAGTGGATTATGCCGGGCAAAGACGGCGGCGGCTTTATTGTGACCGTTATATTGGGGATCGTGGGCGCCGTCGTCGGCGGCTATATCAGCACCTTCTTCGGTATGGGCCGCGTTGACGGTTTTAACCTGGGCAGCTTTGTGGTGGCGGTAATCGGTGCCCTGGTGGTGCTTTTTGTCTACAGGAAGATCAAAGGCTAAGCAGCCGTTGCTCAACAGGGTCGCCGCGGCGGCCCTTTTTCGTGAAATCAATCCGGCGGTGCGGCGCGGGCCGTACCGGCTGAAAGGGGAATATCATGGGTCTGTTCGATAGCGTATTGGGTAACATTCTGGGCGGCGGCGCCAACGGTAAAGGCATCGACTACATCGCCATTATGCAGTGGGTTGAGCAACAAGGCGGCCTACAGGCCATTTTGGACAAATTCCGTCAGGGGCAGTTCGGCGATATCGTCGGTTCCTGGCTCGGCAATGGCGAAAATCAGCAGATTACCGGCGATCATGTGCAGCAGGCGTTGGGTAGCGATGCGATCAACCAACTGGCTGAAAAGCTGGGTATCGATCCTGCACAAGCCTCCAGCACCATTGCACAGTTCTTGCCAACGGTCGCTGATGCCGCCTCGCCAAATGGTGAAGTGCAGCAAGACAGCAACGAACTGGGCGACATGGTCGGCAAACTGTTCAAATAATGATTAGGCTCCCGGCATCTGGCCGGGAGCATTCACTCCGCTAATTCCCTCGATCGCCGTCAACGCTTGCTGCAGATGCGCCACCCAGGCGCGCACTTTCTCCGGAATAAATCGTAAGGCGGGATAGACCGCGTGCAGCGCCATGGGCGGGTAGCGGTATTCCGGCAAAACGGGCACCAGCGCCCCCGTCGCCAACTGCTCGGCGATTAAAGGCCGTTGGGCGCCGCCGATACCCACTCCAGCCTCGATGGCGGCCAGCAGCGATAGCGTATTGTTGGCGCGGAACGTGGGCCGCAGAGCAACCATCTCGGGGCCGTGCGGCCCGAACAGAGTGAGCGTATCGCCGTCGTTCAAACCGCTGTAACGAATGTGCGCATGTTTCGCCAACTCCGCCGGCGAACGGGGCGTGCCATGCTTGTCCAGATAGGCCGGCGATGCCACCAGCAGGCGTTGCAGCTCGCCCAAACGTTTCGCCACCATGCCGGGCGCATGGAGTTCACCGAAGCGCAGCGCCACGTCGATGCCTTCGCCGATCACGTCGGCGCGGCGATCGTCCAGCAGCAGTTCGATGGCGAGGTTCGGATGACGTTGCTGGAAAGCGATGGCCAGCGGTGTGACGTGCAACTGCCCGAATCCGGTAGGGGCGTGAATGCGCAGATTGCCCTGCAACTGGTGGTGCTGGTCGTGCAGTGCGTCTTCCGCTTCGTCGACCGCCGCCAGAATCGGTTTGAGGCGCTGATAATAACCGCTGCCGGCATCGGTCAGCGTGACCGCCCGGGTGCTGCGAAACAGCAGCTGGGCCCCCAGTTGCTGCTCCAGGCCGGCGATTTGCTGACTGACCGCCGGCTGCGTCAAACGCAGATCGCGAGCGGCGGCCGATAGACTGCCCAGTTCGGCCACTCGCATAAAGGTTTTCATTGCGTTCAGCTTATCCATGTCGATCTTGCCTATAGATTTTTCTTATAAGTGTTAGTGGAAAGCCTCTTCTACCGCAAGCATTACTAATCAATAACACTCAGGGTATCGATAACCTGAGGAGTGGCAAGATGAATGCAAAGCGACAGGCATTGGTGATCGGCGCCAATGGCGTGATTGGGCGCCGATTGATTGAGGAGCTGATTGATCAAGGTTGGCAAGTGGTGGGCGTCTCGCGCCGGGGGGGCGAACCGGCATCTGGGGTGCGCCACCTTCAGGTTGATCTGCTGGATGCGGCGGCGACGCGGGACGCGCTGCGGCCGCTGAGCGCGATTAGCCACGTTTTCTATGCCGCCTATCAGGATGCGCCGGACTGGGCGGGGCTGGTGGCGCCCAATCTGCAGATGTTGCAACACGTCGTCGAGGGGCTGGAGCCGGTCGCGCCGGCGTTGGAGCATATCAGCCTAATGCAAGGTTACAAAGTGTATGGCGCGCATTTGGGGCCGTTTAAAACGCCGGCGCGCGAAAGCGACGCCGGGCATATGCCGCCGGAGTTTAACGTGGCGCAGCAGCAGTATCTGGCGCTGTGCCAGGCAGGCAAGCGCTGGCGTTGGAGCGCCATTCGTCCGAGCGTGGTGGGGGGCTTCTCTCTTGGCAATCCGATGAACCTGGCGTTGAGCATCGCGGTTTATGCCTCAATCAGTAAAGCGCTCGGGCTGCCGCTGCGCTTTCCCGGTAAGCCAGGCGCTTACCACAGTCTGCTGGAAATGACCGACGCCGGGCTGTTGGCGCGCGCCACGCTTTGGGCGGCGACCGAGCCGGCGGCGGCCAATCAGGCGTTTAATATCAACAACGGCGATCTCTTTCGCTGGAGCGAGATGTGGCCGAAAATCGCCGCTTACTTCGGGCTGGAATGCGCGCCGCCGCTGCCGATACCGCTGGAGAGCACGATGGCGGACAAAGCGCCGCTGTGGCGAGAGCTGGTGCAACGGCACCAATTGACCGAACCAGACT
Organism: Serratia sp. NGAS9; assembly: GCF_009905295.1. Classification (NCBI taxonomy): domain Bacteria; kingdom Pseudomonadati; phylum Pseudomonadota; class Gammaproteobacteria; order Enterobacterales; family Yersiniaceae; genus Serratia; species Serratia sp. NGAS9. Next base: position 3,197,342 of record NZ_CP047605.1, on the reverse strand, counting down.
ATCGCGCGGTGGCCGGCTGGCGTTTCGCCGACTTCGTCTTTTCCTGGGACTATGACATGTTCGCGGATGGCAGCAAGGCGCGGCGTTTCGGTTTCCATCAGTTTGTCGAAACCGAAGCCATGTTTTTCTCGCTGTTCGAGGAGTTCCGCCGCCGCCGCATCATTCCCTGAGCGTGGCATCGGTTTCCCCGCAGCACAGGCTGCGGGGAATGGCCTCAGAACGTCAGCATGATCTTGCCGATGTGCTCGCTGGACTCCATCAGCGTATGCGCGGCGGCGGCCTGCTCAAGCGGGAAGGTTTTAAAAATTTGCGGTTTCAGCACGCCGCGCTCCAGCAGCGGCCAAACCTTCTCGCGCAGCTCGGCGGCAATCTGCGCTTTGTCCGCCACGCTGCGCGAGCGCAGCGTCGACCCGGTATGGGTCAGGCGTTTCAACAGCAGCGGCATCAGATTGAGCTCTTTTACCACGCCGTTTTGCGTGCCGATTTGCACGATGCGGCCTTCCATCGCCGCAGCCTGATAGTTTTTGGCGACATAATCGCCGGCGATCAGGTCGACGATGACGTCGGCGCCTTTGCCGTTGGTGGCGTCTTTGGTGCGTGCGACAAAGTCTTCGCTGCGGTAATTAATCGCCACGTCGGCGCCCAGCGCCAGGCTGGCCTGACGTTTCTCTTCGGATCCGACGGTGGTGATCACCTGGGCGCAGAAGGCTTTCGCCAGCATGGTGGCGACCGTGCCGATACCGGAGGTGCCACCATGGATCAACACGGTTTCGCCGGCTTTGAGATGACCGCGCTGGAACACGTTGACCCAGACGGTAAAGAAGGTTTCCGGCAGTGCGGCGGCCTCGGTCAGGCTCAGACCCGCCGGTACCGGTAGCGCATTGCTTTCATGCACGGTGCAGTATTCCGCATAGCCCCCCCCGGCGATAAGGGCGCAAACCCGATCGCCGAGCGCGAAGTGGGTCACGCCTTCACCGATGGCCACCACTTCGCCGGCAATTTCCAGGCCGGGGATATCCGAGGCGCCGGGCGGTGGCGCATAGTTCCCCTGGCGCTGCAGCACGTCGGGGCGGTTAACGCCAGCGGCGGCGATTTTCACCAGCAGTTCGCCCGCCTGTGGCTCGGGTACCGGGCGTTCGGTGACAACCAGAACCTCGGGGGCGCCCGGTTGGCTAATCTCAATCGCTTTCATCGTGCCGGGCTGCGCTGCATTTGTTGACATGGTCACTCTCCTCATCGTGGCGGACGTGGTTATCAGGCTGAACGCCCGCAATAAAGTCTGCTGTTAGCTTAGCGAAATCGAAGGAGGTGCGCGTGGTCGAATAGAGCGGTTTTGCGAGGAGGAGAGGACGCCGCCGCGATGGGAGGCTGGATATCAATCGTTAGGGGGGATGCGGAAGCCTTTCAACGAGACGATAAAATGTTCTTTCCCTTTGGAGATCTTGGCGCCTTTATCGCACCACAGGCTGGCAAGCTGGAAGAAGTCATCGCTGCCGATATCGTAGGCCAGTTCGATTTTCTTGGCTGTGCCGGCGCGGATGAGCTTTTCTGCTTCCTGATGGTTTGCAGCTTTAATTATGGTCATGGGCGAAATCCTTGGTGTTAAGCCAGAGCGGATAATCGCGAATCATCATATGGCCATAGTGTGACAATTTTGTGATGAAAACATGACGGTCCACGAAGGTGCGGCGTGCGGCGTGCCGCGCCTTCGCGGTGAAAATGCGTTATCGATTACCGATCGTGCGGGCGAACGAATGTGCTTTTTTTCTGAGATTTGAAATGCTTATAGAGCGAATAGCCCGCAATGCCGGCTAAGACAGCCAAGAGGGCAAGGGATCCTGTGGCCATGAACATCACCTCCGAATAAGAATGGCAAGGAGGCGTATTTGTGACATTCATCACTTTACGGGGCAATGAGAGCAATCTGTAATCGGGAAACTGGCATGAGGGAGGAGCAAAAAAAAGCGCCTATAGGGAGGCGCATAAAGATTTGCAACACAGCTTGTTGTGTTCAACACCAGGAGGAGTGGTGAACCGGCGCTATTCTATGCAGCGGCGAGGGCGGCTGATATAGGTATTACTCCGAAAGCGGCGCTACCACTCATAGCCCAACTGGATGTTGTAATCGGGATCCTGGTTGGTGGAGTAAGGATCGGATTGGCGGCGGCGATCGGTTTTCTTCACCGGGCCTTCATACGCGGGATAAGGTTTGGTGCGCGGTTTGCTGCAGCCCGGATGATCGCATTCGATATCGACGCGAAAGCCGTTCTTGTCGCGTGCCTCTGCCCAAGTAATCGGCGGTTTCGCCGCCTTAGGGGCTGGCCCTGACGGTGCTGTCGGCTTGGGAGCGGGAGTCACACTGGGTTCTGGAGCTTGATAATTCAGCTCCAGTGCACTCTGCGGAGCGCTGTAAGCGGCAAAGGCCAGCAGGGCGGCGGCACTGGCAGTTGGTAAGGTAAGCCATCTCGGCATGATGAATCTCCCTGAATGATTTCTGTAGGCAACTATAAAACAGCAGAACGAGAATTACTATCATTTACCTTGGCTGTTACGGGGGGCCAGGCGGTGATTCCATCGACCGACAGGGTCAAATCCTGTGCGTTTAGCCGAGATTCACGCCCCATCACGGCGAAAAAGGTTGCTATTGCCGCTCGCTCATGAGTTAATGATGTCGGCCTGTGGTACAGACCTATTTATGCACGACATTTTGAGTAAAGTAGTTCAAATTTAAAGCGTTATCCCGGATAGCCCTTCTCTGACGAATTTCCTTTCCAGTGCCTCCATAAGTAACTGATGACCGGCTATCTCGCCCATGGCGGCTAACATTATTATTGAAGGAAATTAGACATGTCCAACATGATCAAAGGTCAAGTGAAGTGGTTCAACGAAGCTAAAGGTTTTGGTTTCATCACCCCAGCAGACGGCAGCAAAGACGTATTCGTACACTTCTCTGCTATCCAGGATCAAGGCTTCAAGACCCTGGCTGAAGGCCAGAACGTACAGTTCTCTATCGAGAACGGTGCGAAAGGTCCATCTGCGGCTAACGTTACCGCTATCTAATTGGCGTCTATCGCTGATTGAAAAGAACCCGCTGCGGCGGGTTTTTTTATGCCTGCAATTTGGCAGCGCGTAAAAAAAGCCCGCAAGTCTGCGGGCAAAAGTTCCTTGTTACTTCATTTGCGAGCGCTTCTCTGGGGGGGAAACGCCTGAAGACAGGCTACGCGAGACCGGCTTAAGATTCTGCGGCCAAACCGTTAAGAAAGTGAAAATCCAGGCGGCTGCTACGCTGATAGCAGAGGCCGGCAGGGCTGGAGTGGTGTCCATCGCCCTCGCTTTTGTAATACACTGACGGCAATCGCAAATAATGGGGAAGGGTATGCAGGTTAACGATCGAGTGACGGTAAAAACAGACGGAGGCCCGCGGCGTGAAGGCGTGATTTTGGCCGTAGAGGTGTTCAACGAAGGCACCATGTATCTGGTTTCTCTTGACGACTACCCGGCGGGCGTATGGTTTTTTAATGAAATCGACAGCCGTGACGGCACGTTTGTGGAGCCCTGCCGCGAGCACGGGCAGTAACTTAGGTTAATCTCATTAATTTGCTAATGAAATTGTCCATTTTGAGATTATTTCATTGCGGTAAGATTTTTTTTATCGGCGGCAAAAAAATACCCGTTGCGCTAGCGGGGGATAACGCAGCAGGTATTTTTTTGTGGTTCCAGCGGCTGCTATCCAGATGACATTATCACCGGGTATTTAACGGCTGGTAAAACAGAGCGGGGGCGTTCTCTGTGGTTCAGCGGCTATTGACGAATATTCCACTGGTCAATGTATCGGTCAAACGAACAACGTGATAAATGATCTGCTTGTTGTGCGTTTTTATTTTCCGCTTGATGTTTCCCTTGTGGGAAGAGACCGTTTTGGCCTTTATTTGCATCTGGTCTGATATCTGGATGGTACCTTGACCGGACATCCACATGCGTAGCATGTTCGATTCAGTCTGGCTCAGCGTTACCGGCGTTTGATCCAGAGAGGATTTCTCCGTACGGAGGGACGTTCTCTCGAGATAGTGACTAAGTAGCTGATTCATAGTCTCTGGTTTGATGGATTTTGACGATATGATGACGTTCTTGCGAACATATAAATAATCGTCGAAATGTACGTTGGTAATGGCCATGAAGATGAAGAATAACGTATCCGGGTGCAGTGAAATCACCCGTTTTATTCGCTCGGTGGCGTTTGCTTCGTGGATGAAGCAGTCCTCGTTAATAAACACCAGGCTCGGATTTAACTTGCTGCATTTTTCATGCAGGCTGTCAATGTCCTCGATGGCATTAATATGGCGCCTCTTCACGCCATGCGAAGTCAGATAGTCGGTTAACCCCAATCTGGTATAGCTACATGAATCCATGATAATCGTTGGCATATCGCACCCCCACTTAAATCCGTTTTACTGCGGTAATATGAGAAAAAGCCTAAAAAGCCGAAAGGCAAAATGGAACAATAATTCAGTGTAGCGAGTGTTCTATCAATAAACACGACGGCACTCAATGATATTTTCATACTAAACTTATTAATTGCATGAATCTATAAGTTTGGCTTAAGTCAGGGCGATCTGCTGCTCGTCCAGCTTAGGCATGTTGAGCCTGATTTGCGCTTGGCGCCCGTGCCTGTCTGCATTGCTTGCCGCTAATCTGTTCATCATGTCACGAAACAAAATTTTAGTTTGCTAGGAAAAGTCTTAAAAAAAATTCATGTGTCGTTTTTTTGATGTCTTTCAGCGCGTTTTTTGAGTGGTCAAAAAGCGCTCACCCTGGTGTTTTTGACTTTTTACATATAAAAATCATTATCTTATAGATATTTTTGCTCTCCATGCTAATGATAAGCACTTCTTTTTTTATCATAACAACAAACAAAAGTTAACATTATGACCGGAATGTGTAGCTTAATTGTTGCTATAAATCACCGTTTTACAATGAGTTATATAGATATTTATTTCGCATGAAATAGTTTTCGTGAATGTTTAACGGTGATTGAGTGATTTCTCTAAACTATCATCCTGCAGTCCGATCCACGGGGAGGAATGGCAGGTCGGAGTTGTCTCTGGCCCGCGTTGGTTTTAACTTGCCTCTCCACCTTTCAAAAACAGGATGTCGCGGTGAGACAGAATCAGTATGGGCAGCCGATAGGTGAGGCCCTTCCTCATTGGCAGCCGGCAGGCATACCCGGGCACACGCCGCTGCAAGGGCGGTTTTGCCGCCTCGAACCGCTTAACCTCGCGCGCTGGGGGGATGCGCTTTATCAGGCTTACCAAACCGCTGAGGACGATCGTGACTGGACCTATCTGTTTTGGGAACGGCCGCAGTCGCACGCAGATTTCCAGCGTTATCTTCAGGCGCAGGTGTCCAGCGCAGACAGAAACACGATGGTGGTGATCGATCAGACGAACGGGCACGCCGTGGGAACCTGCGCTTTTTTACGCATCGATCCTGGCAACGGCGTGGCCGAACTGGGCACCATCAACTGGTCGCCGCTGATGAAGCGCAGTGCGCTGGGCAGCGAGGCGATTTTCTTGATGCTGCGGCATCTTTTCGACGATCTTGGCTACCGGCGCTGCGAATGGAAATGCGATAGCCTCAATCTGCCTTCACGCCAGGCCGCCGAGCGCTTGGGTTTCCGCTATGAAGGCACGTTCCGCCAGGCCGTCGTTGTTAAAGGACGCTCGCGCGACACCGACTGGCTGTCGATCGTTGATGGAGAATGGCCGGCACGATACGCGGCGTTTGCCGCCTGGCTGTCGCCGGATAACATCAGCGAAGACGGGCGGCAAGAACGTCGTTTGCAGGCCTTCCAACTCGGGTAATCGCCGCGCGCGTTAGGCCGTTTCCGCCAGGCAATGGCGCAGCGAGTCCAACGTCAAGCGGATGTCCTGTTCCTCTGTCATCCAGTTGACCAGCGCGGCGCGGATCCCCGGCTGGCCGTTGTAATGCGTAGGGGTGCAACGCACCACGCCATGCCGGCTAAGGCGTTCGAGAAAGCGATCGCGCGCCGCTTCGCTCTCACCCTGTGGATGACTGAGGGCGAAGCACACCACGTTCAAATTCACCGGCGCCAGCAGATGGAAACCGTCATCGGCCGCTAACGCCGCCCCCAGCGCCTGCGCCAGTTCGACGTTGCGCTCGACGATATCTCGTATACCGCTGCGGCCATAGGCTTTCAGCGTCAGCCAAAGCGGCAAGGCGCGGAAGCGGCGCGAATTTTCTGGCGTCAGATGCAGATAGTTGTCTGGCCGCAGCGTCGGTGCTTCCAGGTAAGCCGAATGGTTCTGAAATACCTGCATTTGCAGATCCAAATGGCGGGTAAATTGGATCGCGCTGTCATAAGGCACATTCAGCCATTTATGCGCATCGACGGTGATGGAATCGGCATGCTGCCAGCCCTCGAGCTTTGAGGCGTATAGCGGTGAGCAGGCCGCCACGCCGCCGAATGCCGCATCGACATGCAGCCAAAATGGATAACGCTCCCGCAGCGCCAGCAGCTGCGGCAGATCGTCGAAAGCGACAGTGTTGACCGTACCGGCGCTGGCCAGTACCAACGTTGGCTGGCCAGCGCCGGCGGCGAGCTGCCGCGCCAGCGCTTCCATATCCATGGCTTCAGACTCCGGCAGGCTGGCGACGATCGTCAACGCCTCGCGGCCGATGCCGAGCATGCTGAGCGCCTTCACGCTGCTGGAATGCGGATTGGCCGCCAATACCCGGATGGGGCCCAGCGCCGCCAGGCCTTGTTGGGCGATATCCACGCCTTGCTGTTGTCCCAACCACTGCCGGCCAATGGCCAACCCGGTGAAATTGGCCATGGTCGCGCCGCTGACCAGGCTGCCGCTGAACGTTTCCGGCAGGCCCAGCAGGGATTTCAACTGCGTCACGGCCGCCAGCTCGATCGTGGCTGCAATGGTATCATGGCTGAGCAGGCTATTTTGGTCTGTCACGCTAACCAGCCAGTCCGCTGCGACCGCCGCCGGGGTGCCGCCGCCGGTGACGAAGCCGAAATAACGCGGGCCGGCGCTGGCGGAAATGCCGGCCTGATAACGTTGCCAAAAGCGCTCCAGCGCTGCCAGGGCGCCTTCGCCGTTTTCCTCCAGCCGATCGTCGCCCGGTTGCAGCTGCTGATGCTCGAGCGGTGGGCAGACCGAGCGTTGCTGCAGCCCGGCCAGGAAATCCTCCGCCAACTGGCGGGTGTGGTCGAGGATCTGCGGAAACTGCGCGAGGTCCTGTTGTAAACGTGGGTGCATGGTGGCTCCGAAAGCGTCAGGGATGATGGGGTAAACATAGAGCATTTGCCTGCCGGTCAAAATCGATGAAAAATAACCTTTTTGGATAGCCTGGTTAACCAATGATGAATGAACGCATTCCCTTGCATGTCTTGCCGACCTTTGCGATCGCCGCCAGGTTGGAAAATTTGCGCGCTGCGGCGCAACAGGTGCATTTGACGCACGGCGCGGTCAGCCAGCAAATTCAGTTGCTGGAGCAGGCGGTCGGCTATCCGCTGTTTGAACGGCGCGGGCGCGGTGTACGCCTGAATGCCGCCGGGCGAGAGTTGTTGGCGGCGGTAGAGCCGGCGCTGCAGGCACTGCAGCAGGGCGTCGCCCGCGCCCGGCGTGCGGCGACAAGCCAGACGCTGCGTATCAGCGTGTTGCCGTCTTTTGCCCATTATTGGCTGTTGCCGCGTCTGCCTGCTTTTCATGAGGCCTGCGCCGATATTGCGCTGGATATTGATGCGTCGCTGGCGCTGCAGGATCTGTCGCAGCGAGGGTTCGATGCGGCGATCCGTATCGGCAGCGGTCAATGGACGGGGCTGCAGGCGCAGCGCATCGCGTCGGGTGACGTGCTGCCGGTCGCTTCGCCGGATATGGCGCGAGAATGGAGGGCGGCGTTCGAGAACGGTGGCGATATTCCGTTGCTCGAGCACGACGTCAGTCCTTGGCGCGACTGGTTCAACGCGCAGGGGCGGCCGTTATGCGGGCGACAACAGGCGTTATTCAACGATGCCGGATTGCTGATTCGCGCGGCGGAGCAAGGGTTTGGCATCGCGTTGGCGAAAAAGCTGCTGGTGCAGGATGCGCTTGACGCGGGGAGACTGGTGGCGTTGGCCGCGCCCCGTCGTCTGAGCGATGACGACGTTTACCTGGTGTGGCCGCAGACCGCCGGGTTGACGCCGGCGGTTACCCGCTTGCTGCAGTGGCTTCAGCGACAGTTGGCGGCGATTTAGCGGCGTAGCCATTCCGGTTGCGAGGTGCCGAGCGTAGTCGCCGGCAGCGCCCATTGCAGCGCCGTACCCTGCAGGCTTAACGGGGCGCGCAGGCGTTGCGCGGCCCCCCAGTAAGTCAGTTCTGTTTCCGGGTTCTCGTCGGCGGGGCCGGCCGGTGCCAGCGGTTCCGGTCGATAATCTGCCGAACAGGGGTGCGCCAGCAGCAGTTGCGCCGTGCGCGCCAGCGACAGCCGCGCGTGGTAGCCGGTACCGCGGCTCAGGCGCTGTGTCATACCGGTCAGCACCGCTGCCGCCATCAAATAGCCGGTGGCGTGATCCAGAGCCTGTACCGGCAGCGGCACCGGCAAACTGGCGCTGCGCCAAACCATACCCGCCTCCGCCAACCCGCAGCTCATCTGTACCAGGCTGTCGAAACCGCGCCGGGTCCGCCACGGCCCGCTCCAGCCGTAGGCATTCAGGCAGACGTCGATCAGGCCCGGCGCCAGCGCGCGTCTTTCCTCCGCGCCATAGCCCAATTTCTCCAACGCACCGGCACGGTAGCCGTGCACGAGCACGTCGGTGTTTTTCAGCAGATGTTCAAACGTATGGCGATCGCGCGCATTGGTCAGGTTGAGGCGTGCGCTGCGCTTGCCCAGCATCACCTCGTGCTCGACGCCGGGTTCATCCCAGCCGTAGGGGTCGATGCGCAGCACGTCGGCGCCCAAACCGGCAAGAAAACGGGTGGCGATCGGCCCGGCGAGAATGCGCGTCAGATCCAGTACCCGCACGCCGTGCAGCGGCCGGGCGACGGGTAGCGCCCAGCCCGGCGGTGGCGCTTCCGGCTGCAGCGAGGCGTGGATAAGCGGTTCGAGCGCTACGCTTTTGCCTTGAATATGTTGTCGCCACGCGGCCGCCGAGCGCATTTGGGCCGCGCAGCCGCCGGCCTCGATCACGGCTTCCTCCAGCTCGCTTTTTTTCCAGTCCAGCACACGTTCCGCCAGCGTGCCTTTATCCGATGCCGAACCCAGCACCTGTTCCACCGCTCGCCGATGGTGCGGCGCATTGGTATGCAGACGTATCCAGCCATCCGCCGTCGCGTAGTCGCCGGCCAGTGCGTCCCAGGCCGCAGGCAGCGTCCATCCCAGCGGCCGCAGCGTCCAGCCAAACCAGAGTGAGGCCAGGCGTTGATCGATCCAGACCTGCGGCGCGTCGGCGGCCTCGCAGCGAAGCAACTCGGCGCAGGCCAAACCGGCGGCGCTCCAGGCGGCGGTCGCCAATTCTGTGACGGGAAAAGCCGAAGGCAATGCGCCGACGCCGCTAACGGTTAACCGGTCGGTAGGGGCGGGGCGCTGCCCCAGGCTTTGCCAAATCTCGTCGAGCAGAGTGTGGATCAGAGGCGTCATCGGCCACTCCTTGCGGATCGTCGGAAATATAGCCTAGCGTAGCCCACCGCCGGCGACCTTGCTAAGGCGTAACGTCGAATGTGCGGCCGTCGGCCAGTTTGGCGCGCAGGCTGTGGGCCGCGATGCCAGCGAAAGGCTGCGCGTAAAGTTGGCGGCCAGCGTCGAACCGTCGCTGAAGGTCGTCTGCTGCACCCAGCCGTCCCGATCGAGCTAGCGGAAGTCCAACAACGCTTTGTCCCACAGAGCCTGATGCAGCGGCCGGAAGGCGGCGTCGGCGCCCAATGTTGGCACCTTCTATTTGTGACATCGAAATATAATCGCCGTATTCCAGTTTATTTTTCGTTTAATAAATTAGCCTTTACTTCATTATCCGACGTCACTATACTCAGCCAAAATTTCGGTGGAGAAACTCAATTGGACAGTTGTAGTTGTAATAAAACAAATAAGGCAAGCTGACCAATTCTCTTCTGATTTGTTGCTTGCCGTTATCGGCGGGCAGCACCCCTCTCCAGTTATTTCTGAGCTGTGCATACCCGAGTAATAAACGTTTCCTGATGCCTGACGGTTTCAGGTGAATCGAGTTGGACGTTATTATGGTATTTTGCAGCCACAGCCTTTTCCCTCCAGGCACGACACGCTGATTCGCTGATTTATTTTCAGCGCGCTTTCGCGTGTGCTAAACAGCACATGATTTTATCTCCTGCGGTTAATTAAGGGGACAGTCATGGCTATGACTCCTTTCGTTTTAAATTTATTGCTGGCGATGTGCCTGGGCGCGGTCATTGGCGCCGAGCGCCAGTGGCGCCAACGCATGGCCGGCCTGCGCACCAATGCGCTGGTGGCGACCGGTGCGGCGGTCTTTATTCTCAGCTCCATGTCCACCGATCCGGCCAGCGCCGGCCGGGTGGCTGCGCAGATCGTATCCGGTATCGGTTTCCTCGGCGCCGGCGTTATCATGCGTGAAGGGCTGAACATTCGCGGCCTTAACACCGCCGCCACGCTGTGGTGTTCGGCGGGGATCGGCGTCCTGTGCGGCCTGGGCCAGCATTGGGATGCGGTGGTTGCTACGCTGGTGATCCTGTGCGCCAATATCCTGCTGCGCGAAGCCGCGCAGCGTATCAATCTGCAGCCGCACCAGCAGGCAACCGATCTGGAACTGTGCTATCGCATTCAGGTGACCTGCGGCGAGCAGGACGAAATTCTGGTGCGCACCCTGATTCTGCAGGCGCTGAACGGCGTGGCCTTGCGGCTGCAATCCTTGCGCAGCGCCGATATCTCCAGCCCGGGGCAATTGGAAGTGTGCGCGGAAATTACCGCCACGCCGGCCGCGCAAAAAGAAATTGAGGGTATTGTCTGCCGCGTCAGCCTGGAGAAAAGCGTGAGTGCCGTTCGCTGGCGCGTCGCGTCCGAATTACCGGTCTGATTAATTATATAAATATTTATTAACTTGATTATATGCTCAGGTTATTCGGGCTCGCCTGAATAACGCGGAGCATTAAGGAGGCGTTATGGACGATGACCCCGGAAGGAAAATGATTCCAGCGTGGCTGACAGGGTAATTCCGCCATTTAGTCACGCTAATAAAAAATTCCAAGCTGCGCAGAGTCACCTGTTTATCGGGCGGGGCTTCGCTGTGCGCAGAACGAAAATAAGAGAATAGCGTTATGACTCAGATTAATGAAAGAACGCGTCGCCGTGATAAAGACGCGGTGACCTACGCCATTGCGCAAGAGGCGACCAACAGCATCGCTCAAACGCTGGCGAACCTGAAGTGCAACCGCAACGGCTTGACCCAGGACGACGCCGATGAGCGGCTGGAACAGTTCGGCGCCAATCAGGTCGCCCATGACAAGGCGCCGCATGCCCTGATCCAGCTGATCAAGGCCTTCAACAACCCGTTTATCTTCGTGCTGATGGTGCTGGCTGCGATCAGTTTCTTTACCGATTATTGGCTGCCGCGCCAGAGCGGTGAAGAAACTGAACTCACCGGCGTCATTATCATCCTGACCATGGTCACGCTGAGCGGGCTGCTGCGTTTTTGGCAGGAATACCGCACCAACAAAGCGGCGGAAGCGTTGAAGTCGATGGTGCGCACCACCGCCACGGTGCTGCGCCGCAGCAGCTACAGCGCGCATCCGCTGACGTTGGAAGTGCCGATCCGCGAACTGGTGCCGGGGGATATCATCCAGCTCTCCGCCGGTGATATGGTGCCGGCCGACGTACGCCTTATCGCCTCGCGCGATCTGTTCATCAGCCAGGCGATTTTGACCGGCGAAGCGATCCCGATCGAGAAATACGATGCCATGGGCAACGTGGCGCAGAAGTCGAGCGAAGGGGAAGTGTCCAGCGAGAACGCGCTGCTTGAGCTCTCCAACATCTGCCTGATGGGCACCAACGTCGCCAGCGGCACCGCTACGGCGGTGGTGGTGGCGACCGGCGGGCGCACCTACTTCGGCTCGTTGGCCAAGTCAATCGTTGGTTCGCGGGCGCAAACCGCGTTCGATCGCGGGGTGAACAGCGTCAGCTGGCTGTTGATTCGCTTCATGCTGGTGATGGTGCCGGTGGTGTTGCTGATCAACGGTTTCACCAAAGGTGACTGGAGCGAGGCGGCGCTGTTCGCGCTGGCGGTGGCGGTCGGCCTGACGCCGGAAATGCTGCCGATGATCGTCAGCTCCAATCTGGCGAAAGGGGCGATCGCCATGTCGCGTCGCAAGGTGGTGGTGAAGCGTCTGAACGCCATTCAGAACTTCGGTGCTATGGACGTGCTCTGCACCGACAAGACCGGCACGCTGACCCAGGACCGCATCATTCTCGAGCACCACATCGACGTCACTGGCGCCAGGGATAACGAAGTGTTGCACCTGGCCTGGCTGAACAGCTTCCATCAGAGCGGCATGAAGAACCTGATGGATCAGGCGGTGATCCGTTTCGGGCGCGGCAAACCGGGGATTGAAGCCCTGGGGCGTTTCAGCAAGGTGGATGAGCTGCCGTTCGATTTCGTGCGCCGCCGTCTGTCGATCGTGGTGGCGGATGAGAATGGCAAGCAGCAGCTGATCTGTAAGGGCGCGGTGGAGGAGATGCTGGAGATCGCCACCCACGTGCGTGAAGGCGACAAGATGCTGGAGCTGGACGACGCGCGCCGTGCGGCGTTGCAGGCGCTGGCCCGCGAGTACAACGAAGACGGTTTCCGCGTGCTGGTGCTGGCGACGCGTGAGTTGGATGCGCAGCGCCCGGCCGAACCGCTAAGCGTGGCCGACGAGCGCGATATGGTGGTGCAAGGGCTGCTGACCTTCCTCGACCCGCCGAAGGAGAGCGCGCAGCAGGCGATCGCCGCGCTGCAGGAAAACGGTGTGACGGTGAAGGTGCTGACCGGCGACAACCCGGTGATCACCTGCAAGATTTGCCGCGACGTCGGCCTGGAGCCGGGCGAACCACTCTCCGGGCTGCAGATTGAACAGATGGATGACGAAGAGCTGGCGCGCGAAGTGGAACAGCGCACGGTCTTCACCAAGCTGACGCCGCTGCAAAAATCGCGAGTGCTGAAAATGTTGCAGAGCAACGGCCATACCGTCGGCTTCCTCGGCGACGGCATCAACGATGCGCCGGCGCTGCGCGATGCTGACGTCGGCATTTCGGTCGACACCGGCACCGACATCGCCAAGGAATCGGCGGACATCATCCTGTTGGAAAAGAACCTGATGGTGCTGGAAGAGGGGGTGATCAAAGGGCGCGAGACCTTTGGCAATATCATCAAGTACCTGAACATGACCGCCAGTTCCAACTTCGGCAACGTGTTCTCGGTACTGGTGGCGAGCGCCTTCATCCCGTTCCTGCCGATGCTGGCGATCCACCTGTTGATTCAAAACCTGATGTACGACATTTCCCAGCTGTCGCTGCCGTGGGACAAGATGGACAAAGAGTTCCTGCGCAAGCCGCGCAAGTGGGACTCCAAAAACATCGGGCGCTTTATGCTGTGGATTGGGCCGACCTCGTCAATCTTCGATATCACGACGTATGCGCTGATGTGGTACGTGTTTGCCGCCAACAGCGTGGAACACCAGGCGCTGTTCCAGTCCGGCTGGTTCATTGAGGGGCTGTTGTCGCAAACGCTGGTGGTGCATATGCTGCGCACCCAGAAGATCCCGTTCATTCAGAGCACCGCGGCGCTGCCGGTGTTGCTGACCACCGGGTTGGTGATGGCGCTCGGCATCTACATTCCGTTCTCGCCGCTCGGCGCCCTGGTTGGCCTGCAGCCGCTGCCGTGGGAATACTTCCCGTGGTTGGCCGCTACGCTGGTCAGCTACTGCGTGGTCGCGCAGTTGATGAAGCGTTTCTACATCCGCCGCTTCGGCGAATGGCTGTAAGCCGCCTCGGCGTTCACTTCGGGGGCGAAATTCTTCGCCCCTGCACTACTACAGCAGTTTGTTGACCAGCAGGCCGAGCATGATGGTCAGCGTGAAGGAAAACAGCGTGCCGAGCAGCACATACTCGGTGCGCATCTTATCGTCGCTCTGGCGCAGATCGCCGAAACGGAAGATAGATTTGGCCGCCAGCAAAAAACCGATCGCCGGAATTTGCCCCAGCAGCACGAAGGTCAGGATCAGCGTTCTCTCCAGATAGCCAATCTGTTTGCCCGCGCGCAGCAGCGAATCGTTGTCGGCCTTGGCCGAAGGCGGCATTTGCGGCGTCCAGTGCGCCAGTAGTTGCCCGATCAGCAGGCTCATCGGCAGATAAATCAGGCTGTAGGCCACCAGCACCAGGCCAATTTGCCAACGCCCCAACTGCTGCCCCAGCGCGGCGAGCAGTTCACCGGCATTCGGCGTCAGCCCCAGCCACAGCAAGGCGATCACCGCCAGATGCAACCCCTGATCGAGCAGGAAACTGCGGGCCGGGCTCAGGCGGGTCATGACGGTGACTTTCAGCAAATCGATCAGGTAGTGGCTGACGGCGATGACCAGCAGGCTGACCAGCACCTGAAGTGAAGAAAGCCCGCCGTGCAGCAGGCCGAACCCGGCCACCACCCAGGCGGCCAGCACCCCGTGCAGCAACGCGTGCAATACCAGAAAACGCGAACGCGCGCGATGTTGGATTTTGTCTTCCACCCAACTCAGCGGCTGCAGCGGAAAATCCGCCAGCAGATGGACGAGCAACAGCCAGGCCAGCAAAGGCGCATAGGTCAGATCCATAGTCAGACGATCCTGTTAATGGCGTGAATAAACCGCATGATTTCCTCGTAGGCCGCGCGTTTCAGTGCGGCGGAGACCGTGGAGGCGGCTTTTTGCAGCTGGTCCGCCACGGCGGCGCCGCTGTCGGCGAACATTCTCATCTGGACGATGCGCGCTTCGGTCTGCGACAGGCGGCCAATCACATGATCTAACATCGGCAGCAGATCGCTGACAATGGCGTTTGTCCGATCGTTGTCGGTTTTCAGAGCCAGGCGGCAATTTTTCGCCATGGCGTCCAGCGCGCTGCCGGAGTTGATAAAGGCACTGCCGTAACCCGCGGCGTCGGGCCGTTGGCTGCCCAGCCCGACGGCGACGCGCGCATCCCAGTGCGCGGCGCCCATCGCCCGCAGCGCGAGGCGAATATATACCGCCAGCAGCAACCCGTCCTCCGGGGCGGCCTGCGCCTGGAAGGCGTCGCCGCGAAAGATTTCCACCTGATGA
Source organism: Serratia sp. NGAS9 (assembly GCF_009905295.1). Taxonomy (NCBI): domain Bacteria; kingdom Pseudomonadati; phylum Pseudomonadota; class Gammaproteobacteria; order Enterobacterales; family Yersiniaceae; genus Serratia; species Serratia sp. NGAS9. Next base: position 3,182,028 of record NZ_CP047605.1, on the reverse strand, counting down.
AGCTGCCCGTCGCGCTGCAGCCGATCGAGCAGGCTGTGCAGCTCGTTGAGGTAGTTGACGGTATCTGATCGGCGAGAATCGACCAGATCGCCGCTGATTACGCTGATTGGTGTCGACATAGCGTGTTCCGTTGCTTACCGAGGGATGACTATAAATTCGCACCTGGATACGAATATGTCAATAATTCGTCTTTGGATACGAATTTGTAGGGAATTCGCCTGTGAGAACGAAATGCGGTGGCGTGAGGAAAGGGGACGAACGGCCGGGAATGCGCGGGCCTGTCAGGCTCGCCACCGGCGGCGTAGAGGGAAAATGGCCGGCAACCGGCCGTTCAGAAACTTTTAACCAGCACTTCACGCGGCATTTCGCTGCCGTGCTTCAGCAGGTGCTCAAACGATCGTTCGCTGCTTTTCAGCTGTTGCAAAAACTCCTGCGGCGACAGATCGTGTTTTTTGCCGCTCATGTAAGCCAGCGCCAGTTCTTTTGCCTGATAGCGGGAGAAGTTGTACATGGTGTCCTCGATACGGTGAATGTCAGTGCTCACGATTGTAGCGAAAGAGCACATAATGAACAGTGGCTTTGGCGTATGGAATCGATAGCCGAAACTTAACTTGCCGGTTGCAACAGCTCATCGCACAGGCGTTTGATCACCTGAGCCTGCGGCAGGCCGTTGTGCAACATCTGACGGATATGCTCCGAATCGCTGATGCCCTGGCGGACATGGCGCTCGACGGCCTGTAACACGGCCCGATCCTCCCGCCGCTCGGCGAAATCGCTCAGCGCCTCGAGGGTGTGCAGGATGTGGGCGGTCAGGCTGCGGCGGCGCAGCGTCGTGGGATCGACGTATTCGGCGGCAAAACCGCTGCGATAGGCGTTGATCTTGTTGTAGTGGGTGAAGGCATCGTATTCCGGCGCGATCGGCGTCCGGCGTTGCAACAGAAAATCGGCCAGCAGACGGCAGTAACCGACCAGCAGCACGGCGTGCGCGAGGCGCAGCGGCGTATCGCAGATGCGGATCTCCACCGTGCCCAGCTCCGGTTTCGGCCGTGCATCCCAGTAAATATCCTTGACGCTTTCAATCACGCCGGCGGCGTTCAACCGTTCGTAGTAAGCGTTGAATTCGCGCCAGCTGTAGATGTGTTCCAGGCACCCGTAGTTGGGGAAAGAATTCTGGGCGCTGAAGCGAGAGCTGGCAAAGCGCGTGTCGACCCCCTGATACAGCGGCGACGAGGCGCTGAGCGCGATCAGCTGCGGAAAATAGGGCGTCAGCGCATGGCACAGGTACATCGCCTCGTCCCCGTCGTTGACGCCGAGGTGAATGTGTTGGCCGAATACGCAGGCCAGCTTGGAGAGATAGCCAAAACGGCTGGCCAGCTGCCTGTAGCGCGCGCTGTCGCTGATGACCTGCTTGCGCCAGTCGTTGCTCAGGTGCCGACCACCGCCGCAGACGTCACAGCCCAGGCGCTGCGCGCTGCGCCGGACGGTATGGGTCAGGGCGCGCAGCTCGGCGTGCAGCTCATCGAGATCGCGGTGCACCGAGCTGTTCAGCTCCACCATCGATTGGGTGAGCTCATGCTTGACGCGCCGGCGGTCGCCGACCGCGCTGACCACCCGGTCGGCCCGATCCGCCAGATCGTAGTGCTCGGCATCGACCAGCTGTAACTCTATTTCGGTGCCGATGGAGAGCCTTTCCGAACGTTTGAATGTGAGCGGCATGGTACCTCCTTCCTGCAAGAACGGCATAAAGATAAGTATATGTCTCGGTGAGGAGGGCAACGTTTTGCATTTTATATTTGTTTTTTCGAATATGAAGATGGTATCTTCACGAGCGATTTGTGGAGAAGATAAAGGTTAACGGGAGTGCGACATGACGTCATTGACGCCGCTGAAGCTGTTTAAAAACCTGTCTGACGAGACGCGTCTGACGCTGGTGCTGTTGCTGCGCCACGCCGGCGAGCTGTGCGTTTGCGAGTTGTCGGGCGCACTGGCGCTGCCGCAACCCAAAATCTCAAGGCATCTGGCGATGCTGCGCGAAAGCGGGCTGTTGCTCGATCGGCGCGATGGTAAATGGATACATTATCGCCTGTCGCCACATATGCCGGCTTGGGCCGCGGCGATTATTGAGCAGGCTTATCAGTGTCGGCCAGAACAGATGACGAAGTTAGCGCAACGTGTGGCGAAAGGTTGTCCGTAACAGTAAAAAAATTTACGTAAATACATATGAAAAATCGAATATGTAAACTTAAAAGGGCGAAAGAGCAGCGATGATAGTGGCAGGGGCGATCTTTATTCTGACGTTGATCTTGGTCATCTGGCAACCGAAAGGGCTGGGCATCGGTTGGAGTGCGTCGTTCGGGGCGGGATTGGCATTATTGAGCGGCGTGGTGCACGTCGGCGATATTCCCGTGGTGTGGCAGATAGTCTGGAATGCGACCGCGACCTTTATCGCCGTCATCATCATTAGCCTGTTGCTGGATGAAAGCGGCTTCTTCACCTGGACCGCCTTGCATGTCGCACGTTGGGGCAACGGCAAAGGTCGATGGCTGTTTACCTATATGCTTCTACTGGGGGCCGTAGTGGCGGCGCTGTTCGCGAACGATGGCGCCGCGTTGATTCTGACGCCGATCGTGATCGCCATGCTGTCGGCGCTCGGTTTTCGTCCTGCTGCCGTGCTGGCTTTCGTCATGGCGGCGGGCTTTATCGCCGATACTGCCAGCCTGCCGCTGGTGGTGTCCAACCTGGTAAATATCGTTTCCGCGGATTTCTTCCGGCTGGGCTTTACGGAGTATGCGGCGGTGATGGTGCCGGTCAACCTTGCCGCCGTCGCGGCGACGCTGGTGATGTTGCATCTGTTCTTCCGCAAGGATATTCCGCAGCGCTACGCATTGACGCGTTTACCGGTGCCACGGGAAGCGATTCGCGATCGTGCGACTTTCCGAACCGGCTGGGCGGTATTGGCACTGTTGCTGATTGGCTTCTTCGCCCTGGAACCGCTCGGTGTGCCGGTAAGTTTGGTCGCTGCCTGCGGCGCGCTGGTTCTGTTGGCGGTGGCGAAACGCGGGCTAGCGATCGATACCGGTAAGGTGTTGCGCGGAGCGCCCTGGCAGATCGTCATTTTCTCACTGGGCATGTATCTGGTGATCTACGGGCTACGCAACGCAGGCTTGACCGATTGGCTTTCCGGTGTGCTGGACGCATTGGCGCGGCAGGGGCTGTGGGCAGCGACGTTTGGCACCGGCTTCCTGAGCGCATTTCTCTCTTCCATCATGAATAACATGCCAACGGTATTGGTGGGGGCGTTGTCTATCGACGGCAGCAGTGCGGAAGGCGTCATCAAACAGGCGATGATTTACGCTAACGTTATCGGTAGCGATCTCGGCCCCAAAATTACCCCGATTGGCAGCCTGGCGACGTTACTGTGGCTGCATGTGTTGGCAAAAAAGAACATCGTCATTACCTGGGGCTATTATTTCCGCGTGGGACTGGTGATGACGCTGCCGATCCTGTTCGTCACCCTGGCCGCGCTGGCGCTGCGGCTGTCCGTTTTGTCCTAACCGGAGAAACCGTCATGAGCAGTATCAAGATTTACCATAACCCGGCCTGCGGCACGTCGCGCAACACGTTGGCGCTGATCCGCAACAGCGGCGCTGAGCCTGAGGTGATTTTGTATCTGGAAACGCCGCCCAGCCGCGAACGGTTGATTGCGTTGCTGGCCGAGATGGGCATGACGCCGCGCGCGTTGCTGCGTAAAAACGTCGCGCCTTACGCCGAGTTGAAACTGGACGAGACTCGTTGGAACGATGATCAACTGATCGACTTCATGCTGCAACAGCCGATCCTGATCAATCGCCCCATTGTGGTGACTCCGCTTGGTACGCGTTTGTGCCGTCCGTCGGAGGCGGTGTTGGAGATTCTGCCGGATCCGCAGCGTGGCGCTTTCAGCAAAGAGGACGGAGAGCCGGTGATTGATGCGCAGGGCCACAGGATAACCAATGGCTAATCGCTGTGGCCCCGCATTTCATTCAATCAGTGCAGTTCGGCGCCGCTGCGGTCGGCCAGCGCTTCCAGCAGCGGGGCAGAAGGCACGAAGAACAGGGTGCCGGTCACCGCGTGGCTGAAATCGAGCAGCCGATCGTAGTTGCCGGCCGGGCGGCCGATGAACATGTTTTCCAGCATCTGCTCGATCGGCTGCGGGGAGCGTGCATAGCCGATAAAGTAGGTGCCGAATTCGCGCAGGCCGGGGCGGCCGAACGGCATGTTGTCACGCAGAATTTTCACCTCGTTGCCTTGCTCGTCGGTGATGGTGGTCAGCGAACTGTGCGACGACGACGGTTTGACCGCTTCATCCAGCTCGATGTTGGACTGCTTATGGCGGCCGATGATCTTCTCCTGCGTTTCCACGCTGAGCGAGTTCCAGCCCTGCATGTCGTGCAGGTATTTTTGCACCAGCACATAGCTGCCGCCGCTGAACGCCGCGTCTTCGTCGCCGATCACCGTGTAGTCGAAGGCTTCGTGCCCCTCCGGGTTCTCCGTGCCGTCGACGAAGCCGATCATGGCGCGCTGATCGAAATAACGGAAGCCGTGCACCTCTTCTATCACCGTCACGGCGTCGCCGAGCTTGGCGGTCAACTGAGAGGCCAGTTCAAAACACAGATCCATTTCATCGGCGCGGATGTGCAGCAGGATGTCGCCGGGCGTGGCGACGGCGACGCGCTCCCCGCTGCCGATCGGGCTGAACGGATGCAGCTGGCGAGGGCGCGGTGCGCCGAACAGCGTATCCCAGGCTTCGGAGCCGAAGCCGCAGACGCAGGTGAGATTGCCTGCCGGCGCGCGTTTGCCGACCGAACGCACCACGGCGGCAATGTCGCCGCACCAGGCGCGCACCGCCGCTAGATGGGCGGGAACGGGCGACAGGGTAGCGACGATGAAGATGGCATGGCGCGTCACCGGTGTGAATACGGCTTGCGGCAGAGGGTTATTTGCATTCATTGCATTCGGCTCCAGTGTGTTCGGGTGAAATCGGTCAGATCAAATTAAAGTGCTCGTCGGGTTTCATCGGCGGTGGCAGCGGGCTTTGGTCGTTCATTTCCAGCAGGTTGCGCTCGATGGTGTTGCAGATGGCGTTTAACGGCAGATGGTTAGCCGACACGCCAAACGGATCCTCCAGCTCTTCGGCCAGTGAGTCCCAGGATAAGAAGGTATAGGAAATGAACACTGAAACAAACGGTGTCATGTAATGCAGATCGGTCACCAGGGCAAAAGGCAACAGGCTGCAGAACAGGTAAACGGTGCGCTGCAGGATCAGGGTATAGGCGAACGGCACCGGCGTGCTGGCGAGCCGTTCGCAGCCGCCGAGGGCGTGGGACAGTTCGCTCAGCTTGTTGTCGAGCAGCTCGAAAGTGATGTCGCTCAGCAGCCCCTGTCGGCGCAGCTTGCCGATCTCCTGGCCCAGCATCAGCAGGATGCGGTTGGTCGGCATCGGGCTGGCGATCACCTCGGCCAGCTCTTGGCTGCTGAGATTGTGGTACAGATCGGCGGTCGGGTCGGTGCCGCGCAGCTGATGCTTCAGGCTCCAGCTGAAGGCGATCAGCAGCTTGGCAACCTTTTGCTGCACCGCCGATTCGTCCGGCAGCAGGCTTTTGATCTGGCGCAGCAGGGAGCGCTCGGTAATCAGCAGCGAGCCCCACAGGTTGCGCGCTTCGACAAAGCGGCTGTAGCCGGCGTTATTGCGAAAGCCGAGAAAAATGGCGATGGCGATGCCCAGCAGGCTGAACGGTGCGATGGTTAAATGCACGCCGAGCTGTTCGTACCATTGGTAGCTGATCACCGCCACTATCGACATCAGCACGTTCAGCGACAGGCGAAAGGTGATCTTTGATAGCACGGAACCGTGCCAGGCGAACAGGCGAAAAAACCAGTTCTGATTCGGGCGAATTATCATGACGTGGGTGCTTCCTGGTGTCCTGCTATTGAGAATAGTCGATTCTTATCCGGCGGCGTTAGGCCGCCGTTGTCGATTGCCAGAGCCGCTGCGGATGCGTATAAACGGTGGCGCGCCCCGGTTTGCTGAAGCCCACCAGCGTCAGGTTGCTGCGTTCGGCCACTTCCACCGCCAGGCGGGTGGCGGCGGAAACGGCGAACAGGATCTCGACGCCGCACATGGCGGATTTTTGCACCATTTCATAGCTGGCGCGGCTCGACACCAGCGCCGCACCCTGCAGCCACGCCTGTTGGCTGCGGTAGCCCAGCAGCTTGTCGAGCGCCACGTGGCGGCCGACGTCTTCACATCCGCCGCTGAGCGCGCCGTCCGGCTGGATCCAGGCCGCCGCATGGGTGCAGCCGGTCAGTTTTCCTACCGTTTGCACCTCCTGCAGCTGCGCTAACGCCCGGTCGAGCAGCGCCAAATCGAAACGTTGCGTGAAAGGCAGTGGTGCGATGGGCTGAGCAACCTCCTGCAGTTGTTCCACCCCGCAGACGCCGCAGCCGGTGCGGCCGGCCAGGCTGCGGCGCTTCTCTTTCAGCTGCATAAAGCGGCGGCTCGAGAGTTCCACATGCACTTCAATGCCGTTGCAGGCCGGTTGCTGGCGGATGTCGTAGATGTCGTCGGGGGAGGCGATAATGCCTTCGGACAGCGAAAAACCGATGGCGAAGGCCGCCAGATCTTTCGGCGTCGCCATCATCACCACGTGGGAAATGCCGTTGTACACCAGGGCGACCGGTACTTCTTCCGCCAGCCAATCCTGTTGCGCCTGAGCCAGATCGTTGCGCTGCCAGACCGCGTGGCGCGACAGGCATTCCTGTTTGATATCGTCGGTTTCTGCGAGGAGTAGGTGCTTGTTCATAACGTTCTCGTGACTGTCGGTGACGAGGCGCCGACGGGGATGAATTCTTATTAGCAGGTGTGGGGATTATACAGGATTCTGATCCCGCTCGCGTAGGGAATCACGCCCTGCAGGTTATCCACAGTTTTGGTGGATAACGTGTGTGCAAGGCAGAGTGAAACCGTTAGCAGGCGTAAAAAAATCGCTAAGAAAATTATTATATTACGTAGAGGACTGCAGCGTATGGCGACTTTTGGCGATGGATGCCGCTTTGCGCCACGAACACAATGACGGTATTAAAATACAGTGCTTTAGAAAGTCAGGGGGCATGGAGAAGAGGCGCATTTTTTAATCAGCAGGTTTATCCTGTCGTCGTTTGCTCTGGCAATGAGCCTTACGTGATTAAGCGCCGGTGCAAAAATGTCAAAATTGGTACTCGACGATGCGGCATTGCGGCGAGTCTGCGCTTGAACAGCCGCGGCACTTTTTCTTCTGACAAGCCACCAGAGTGAACATAACCCTATCGATATAGTCACCGTGATTTCAAATGAGCCGCTGACTTATCAAATTGAAACGTTGTCGGCATTTTATGTGGGTTTTTACGTCATGGCATTTTTTGGCGTTATTAATAATGACTTGTGACTTGTGACTTGTGACTTGTGACTTGTGACTTGTTATTGGTGTAAGTGATTTTTTTATTATCGCTGAGGTCAGCCTCTGTTTGATTGCTGCTTCTGTCTTTTTCTCATTGCCCCCTATTGTTGTTTAGTGAAACAATACGTTTATATTTTTGCTATTTATCGCAAACAATATCCTTACTAGTATCCATCTCAGCTAAGCAATACAGCGCATCTGCGAACTATTGATTAACTAATATGCACTTTAACCAATATATTATAAATGGAGCACAATATCATGACACAGACAACGTCTACGCCAAGCCGTGAAGAAGCCGATGCCATCGTTGAAAGCATGGTTGCTATTTTCAGTAAACCTATCCGTTCTCCGGTCATCGGCAAACCCACTGACTTCGGCTTGCAGTATGAAGACGTCTTTTTCCCAGCGTTGGACGGCGTGCCGCTGGAAGCGTGGTTCATCCCTTGCGTAGGTTCCGACAAGGTCATCATCTGTAACCACCCTGTGTGGTGCAGCCGGACTGGCCTGCCTGCCGACCGCGAGCCGTGGCGTTCCATCGGCGCTGCAGGCGGTAACGATTTTGCTTTCAGCTTCCTGCCGGACTATAAAATTCTGCACGATGCAGGCTACAACGTACTGGCTTACGACCTGCGCAATCTGGGTCTGAGCGGCGAAGCTAACGGTGGTATCGGCAGCATCGGCGTGCTGGAAGCGCGCGACGTCGTGGGGTCATTGAACTATGTCCGCAGCCGTCCTGACCTGAAAGGAAAGAAAATCGGTTTGTTCAGTCGCTGCATGGGCGGTAACGCGACGTTCTTTGCGATGGCGAAATATCCGGAGCAGTTCAATGATGTCCGTTGTGTGGTTATGCCACAGCCGATTTCCATGCGTGCCGCCGTCGGCGTCGCGACGGAATTGGCCGGTATCCCGGACCGTCTTGATGAAATTGACGAACGTCTGGCGATGGTCACCAGTTTCCATCTGGATGACATGGATCCTTCCGTGCCTGCGCGGACCAACACCAGCGTTCCCACCTTCATCTATCAGGTACATGACGACGTGATGACCCGGCCATCCGATGTGCAGAACATTTTCGACAGCATGCCGGTTAAAGAGAAACAGCTGCACTGGATCCGTAATACCACCCACCGCTGGGATGGTTATCTGTACTTCCAACGCGAGCCAAAGCTGATGTTGGACTGGTTCAATAATTACATGAACTGAGGGTGAATGGATCTTTTAAGCAGTATTTATTTTTAATGTGATGAATAAGTGAGTGTGTCCACATGGAGTTATAAAAACTGCATTTCGCCATCACCTTTTTATTTCACGGAATTCTCCTAGGGCATCGCTCGTTTTGGCGGTGCTTTTCTTTCTTTTTTTTGTTATTCAATTAATATATTTATTTCTGGTTGTGACGGAATAGTCGTTCTGGATAATATTTTGCGGTGGCATAACGTCTAGACCTCCCCATGAATATGCAAAACGTTAGGAGATATCGCATGAATACCCTGGAAAATCTGAGGATTTTTTTGCGTGTGGCCCAGACCTGCAGCTTCACAAAAACGGCAGACGATCTGGGGGTGAATAAGAGTCGAATTTCCATTGTTATCCGCCAGCTGGAAGACGTGCTTGGCGTACGCCTGTTACATCGAACCACCAGGGCAGTGCATCTGACGGAAGACGGCTTGGCGTTTTACGAACGCGCAGTAGAAATACTCTCTTCGGTAGATGACCTGCAGACGATGTTTGTCGAAAGGACGGAACTGAAAGGCAAGCTGAGGGTGGATATGCCTACGGATATAGCCAACAGCATTATTATCCCTAAACTCCCCGATTTTTTTTCCCGCTATCCCGGCATTACGCTGGAATTATCTTGCACCGACCGGCGGGTGGATCTGGTACAGGAAGGCTTCGACTGCGTTGTCCGGGCGGGTGCCGTTTACGATAAGAACCTGGTGGCGAAACTGATTGGAGAAATGCCCGTATTCAACCTCGCCAGCCCGGATTATCTGGCGAGAAAAGGCACGCCATACAGTATCGATGACCTTCTCAAGTATCAGCATGTGGCCGTGCACTATACGCCGAATATTGGTAGTAAGCCGATGGGCTGGGACTACCTGAAAAACGGTAAATATGAATATTTAAATCTGCCAGGATCGCTGAAGCTGAACAATGCGCAGTCGTTTATTGCTGCTGGGTTGGCGGGGATTGGCTTAATCCAGTCACCGATGCTTGGCGTGCATAACCACGTCGAGCGTGGCGAGCTGCTGCAGATTCTGCCTGATTGTGAGCCTGAGCCGATGAAGTTCTGGTTCGTCGTCGCGCATCGTCATAATTTGTCCCGTAAAGTTAACGTATTCATGGATTGGATAACCGAGCAGCTCGCACCGTGGCTTACGAAGAAGGGCGCGGTACGGGATAACACGCCGATTAATCGCTGAATATCACGGTCTTCGGCACCGTTCGCCATGACAGTGCATGACTCACCATGGCTATCGATATGCCGTGGGGGCGAGTGCCAGGTTATCCACAGTTTTGGTGGATAACGTGTGTGCAAGGGGCAGTAAAACACTTAGCAGGCGTAAAAAAAAATCGCTCAGAAAATTATTATATTACGCGGCAAAGTGCGATCCGCAGGGGGATAGGGGGTTGCACGCGTTCGCGTTTTGTTTATGCCTTGCTGTATAAATATACAGCCTGGTTGTGATTATGCTGAGTACTTTAAGGTTGTATGCTTTTTCACCAGGTGAGCCCCTGACGTTACCGCTGTTTGCCGATCGCGTGGCCTGCGGTTTTCCTTCCCCGGCGCAGGACTATGTCGAGAGCCGGCTGGACATCGGCAAGCTGCTGGTGCGGCACCCCAACGCCATCTATTTCGTGCGCGCCAGCGGTGAGATGGAGCGAGCAGGATGGATCAGGCACTGAATTTTTCACTCAGCTATGCGCAGCTGACCCGGGAAGCAGAAGATGCGATTAAAAAATGCAATCTGAACCAGGGCGGGATGGGTTACACCCTAGAGTTGGGTAAGGCTTCTGTCATTCTGAGTTTCTGGTACGGTCTGGCGCTGCAGGGCTATCCGGGCACAATAATGGATGAACGTGTTGATGCCGACCGGCTGCGCCTGCATGTCCTCATCTATAAGAGAGAGGAGTGACATCGTGGCAACGGTTAACGTTCGCCGGCCGTCGCCGCTGCAGCGACGGATGCTGATTGTGCTGGCCGCCCCCAAACGGTAACTGATATTTTGCTGGTTGAGCAGATAGACCGCCTGACCCGTCTCAGCAACAGTGACTGGATGACGTTGAAAAAGCAGATTGAGCAGCATGAGTTACGGATTGTCAGCCTGGATGTCCCTACCTCATGGCAGGCGCTGTCAGAGAAAGATCCTTCACAGGCGGGCCCGATCACCCGTGCAGTAATAACCGCCATCAATAACATGCTAATCGACCTGATGGCCGCGATGTCACATAAGGACTGGTTGAGTCGCCGCTAACGGCAAAAGCAGGGAATTGAACGGGCGCATACGTTGGGTAGATACCGGGGAAAACAGGCAGATCAGGAACGACATCAGAAAGTCCTGTACTACCGACAGATTAAGAAACTGAGCATCCGAGAAACAGCAGACGCGACAGGCTACAGTACTTCCCAAGTTTGTCGTATTCAGGCCTTCTATAAAGAAGTTGAGACTGATTAAAAAGCAGCCTTAATGTACAATAATTTTCGATATCCCAACTGACCCCATGAACAATCAATGAGTTAGAGGTGAAAGATGATTTCATACAAAAAAATCATACCTGCTCTTGTCATATTCGCTTTATCTAATGCTGTGGCATATGCGAATGATTTCGACAAATCAAATGAAGCGATGGCAATTTCAGCAATAGGTTTTTCTGGCTCAAATGCTCGTGTTGCACATGATGTTTGTGGGGCAACCAATGAGAAAATTGATAAATATAAAAAACAAATAAAAGACTCATTAACTAGAACATTAAAGTATGAACAGTCAGGATTCGATACGCATTGGGATAATGGTTGGAAAAATGCTGATTTTTTGGTTAAGTCATTAAGTAATGATGAAGCCTATAAAAAAGAATATTGCCGAGAGGTTTTAGATGGAATTAATAATCCTGAAATGAATTAAGGATTATTCCTTATTCGGGGTTCTACGCCGGAACCCCAGATTTTTCCGTCCGCTAAAATTATCCCCGGTTGAGCAGCTTTATACCGTCAGCTCGCAGTGGATTATCAGGGGAAATGTGGCGGTACAGCGTTTGTCGGGTTATCCCAAGCTCCTGGCATAACGTACTGACTTTCGTCTCTGGCCGTCCCATTGATGCCATTGCCAGTCGCAATTTTATTGGCGTCATTTTGTAAGGCCGTCCGCCGTTCCTCCCGTGGGCTCTTGCTGAGGCAAGGCCTGCCGCTGTTCTTTGCGGCGCTGTACGCAGCAGAGACCGACGGCCGCGCGCGACTGGCTCGACACCCGCTTAGTCCCGCCCTCTGGTCAAATGCAGGCTGACGTGTGCAGCCTGCAGGCAGAGGATTTCGTCTGGCAACCGGTATCGCCCGCCGTCGGCGCCGTTCGCAATGACAACCCCTCACTCATCCTGCCCATCGATACGCCAACGGTCTGAGTGCCGCATTATCCACAGTTTTGGTGGATAACGTGTGTGCAAGGGGCAGTAAAACACTTAGCAGGCGTAAAAAAAAATCGCTCAGAAAATTATTATATTACGCGGCAAAGCGCGATCCGCAGGGGGATAGGGGGTTGCACGCGTTCGCGTTTTGTTTATGCTTTACTGTATAAATATACAGTTTGGTTGTGATTATGCTGAGTAATTCAAGGTTGTATGCTTTTTCACCAGGTGAACCCCTAACGTTACCGCTGTTTGCCGATCGCGTGGCCTGCGGTTTTCCTTCCCCGGCGCAAGACTATGTCGAAGGTCGGCTGGACATCGGCAAGCTGCTGGTGCGGCACCCCAACGCCACCTATTTCGTGCGCGCCAGCGGCGAATCGATGATCGACGGCAATATCCGGGATGGCGATCTGCTGATTGTCGACAGCGCCCTGACGCCGGAGCACGGCAATATCGTGATCGCCGCGGTGGACGGCGAATTCACCGTCAAAAAACTGCAGCGTCACCCCGATGTGCGGCTGTTGCCGATGAACCCCGCCTACGCGCCGATCGTGTTCGACGACGAAGCGCAACTGGAGATCTTCGGCGTGGTGACCTTTATCGTCTACGCGGCCCGGTGACTTCGGCCCTTTTTTTCATTTTTTTTCTGCCCGATCTTTTCGTTGGCGTGACCTCTCTACTGAGTTTCCAGTTCATTACACTCAGGGGAATCCTTCATGGCCATAAAAAACAAGAACGGCGCAGGGCGTACGTTCACATCAGCCAAACGTACCGCCGGGAAGCGGGTCGCTATCGGGGTAGGGTGCGCATTATCGGGCATGCTCACCTCCGCGATGGCGGCGCCCGGTGCGTCGGTGCCACCGGCGGCGGTCGAGCAGTCCGCTATCCTGCCTTTCGCCATTCCCGCCGGTGACCTGGCGCCCGCCTTGCAGACGGCGGCCGCTAAGGCCGGCGTGATAGTGATTTTCACGCCCGAACAGACGCGTGGAAAAAACACCGCGGGCCTGCAGGGGCATTATCGCCTCACCGACGCGTTCGATACGCTGTTGGCGGGCAGCGGATTGCGCGCTCAGCAAACCGCACAGGGATATCGGTTGGTCGACGCCGGGCCGGTTCAGCCGTTGACGATACCGGAACTGTCGGTGGTCGGCGGTTTGTCCGACAGCGTCGCCGCCGGCCGTTCGGTGTTGGATAAAGAAGACATCGAACGCGTGCAGGCTGACAATATCGCCAGTTTGCTTGATCGCTTGCCTGGCGTAGGGATGGCGGGCTCGCCGCGCCCGGGCGGCCAAAGCCTGAATATCTGGGGCATGGGGGACATGGAAGATGTGAAGGTCGTGCTGGACGGGGCGCCGAAGGGATTTGAGAAATATCGGCAGGGCTCGGTATTCATCGAACCCGAACTGCTGAAAAAGGTTGAGGTCGATAAGGGGCCGCACAATCTGTTGAACGGCAATGGCGGCTTTGGCGGGACCATTACGCTGGAGACCAAAGATGCTGGGGACATGCTGCTGCCGGGCGAAGATTTTGGCGGCTTGCTGAAGTACAGCTACCACACCAACGATCGTCAGGGCATTTACAGCGGTGCCTTGTACGGTCGTACGCCGGAAGGATCCGCCGACGGTTTGCTCTACATGAGCAAGCGTGACGGCGGCAACCTGAAGCGGCCGGACGGCACGCGTTTTGCCTATTCTGCCAACGATCAGGCTTCCTACCTGTTAAAAACCAATATTTATCTGAGCGAGGCGCAAACGCTGACGCTGTCGGCGATGCGATCCGATTCCGATGGCTGGCAGCCTTTTGCCGCCAAGCGGGACGATATCGCCGCGCCCAGCCAGGCGGATATCGATAAATATGGCCGGGAAGAAGCGTGGCGCCGCATTCTGGTGTATCGCGACCAGACAGACACCAATTACTCGGTGAAATGGAATCTGGCGCCGGAAGCGCAGCCGTTGCTGAATCTGACGCTGTCTTACGCCTATTCGAAGACCGAGCAGCATGACAAGCGGCCGGATTCCGCTTCAAAGTTCAGCTATCTCGGTACGCTGGGCAATGAAAGTTGGGTGAACTATACCGATCGGCAGTTTGACGTCAGCAATGAAAGCCGTTTCGCCAGCGGTCCGCTGGAGCACAAGCTGTTGCTCGGTGCGCGTTGGCATAAACATCAGCGCGATACCCTGATGTATTACCCTTCGCAGGTGAAAAACGCCAGTTACAACTACGGCTATTTCCAGCCGTACTACATGCCGGCGGGCGAACAGGAAACCCGCAGCGTTTATCTGCAGGATGCGGTCAGCTTCGGCAGCCTGACCGTGACGCCGGGCGTGCGTTACGATCATGTGACCAATACCGGGCAACCGAACCGGGCGCCGCGCTATAACGACAGCGATCCGCTCGTGGGCCATGATTACAGCAGCGTGACCTATACCGGCTGGTCGCCGCATTTGGGCGTGATGTGGAAAGCGACGTCGAATCTGTCCCTGTTTGCCGACGTTAGCCGCACCTGGCGCGCCCCGGTGATCGACGAACAGTACGAAGTGCAATACGCCGCTTCCAGCGTGCCCGGTACCAGCCGCGGCCTGCAGGTGGAACGCATGACGGGCGTTCGTCTCGGCGCGGTGCTGGACTTCAACGATGTGTTGATGGCGCGGGACAGCCTGCAGATCCGCACTACGCTGTTCCGCAATCGCGGCAAGGACGAGATTTTCTATCGTCGCGGCGTAGTGTGTGACGCCGCACGGCACGGGGGCCAATGTGGGCAACCGTTGTCGAACTATCGCAACTTGCCGGGCTATACCATTGAGGGCGTGGAGCTCGAATCGTTTTATGACAGCGAAAGCCTGTTCGGCAGCCTGTCGTTCTCCTCGATCCGCGGCAAACGCGACGCTTCACCGCGCGATCCGTGGGGCAACGAAACCTGGATTGCCGAAATTCCACCCGTTACGGCACACGCGATGCTGGGCATGAAAGTGCCGCAGTGGGACATGGCCTTCGGCTGGACCGGCGATTTCGTACGTAAACAGGATCGTTCACCGGCCGACGGCGATCCGATGGCCGTTGTCTGGGCCCTGCCGAAAACCTCGGGTTATGCATTGCACGGCCTGTTCGCCTCGTGGCAGCCCAGCGGTTTGCACGGCTTCGAAGCCCGCGTGGCGGTGGACAACCTGTTCAACCGCGATTATTACCCTTACCTGGGCGAATCGGTGTCTGGCGTAGGGCGCAACATCAAGTTCAGCGTCAGTCAGCGTTTTTGACGATCCTGTCTGCAGGGGGCCATTTAGGCCCCTTTTCACGTTTCCTCCCCCGTATTTCCCTACTTTTTCGCCGTTTATAAATCATCAGCAATCGCTTGACACAGAAGTTACAATTTTAAAATAATAATAATTATCATTTTCAATCTCATTATCAATTGGTGTCACCGAATGGCAAGGAAAGAGGCCGCGGCAGCCAACGGGTTTGCTCAACAGCTTTACCTTGAGCATCACAGTTGGCTATGCCATTGGCTGCGACAGAAGGTTGGGTGTGCGCATCACGCCGAAGACCTGGCGCAGGATACTTTCATCAGTATTTTACTGAGCCCGCAGTTGCTCGCCATTCGGCAACCACGCCCCTTCCTGGCGACCGTAGCGCGCCGGCTGGTGGCGAATTATTACCGGCGTAAAACAATCGAAGAGAGCTATCTGCAGGCCTTGAGCGAGTTGCCTGCGATCGAGGCGCCCTCGCCGGAAGTTCGTCAACAAACCCTCGAAATGCTCGAACAGTTGGATCAGGCGTTGGACGGATTGCCGGCGCACGTCCGCGAGGCTTTCCTGTTGGCGCACCTGCAGGGCATGCGTTATTGCGACATCGCTGAACGTTTACGGGTGTCGACCAGCTCGGTGAAACAATATCTGCAGCGCGCTAATTTGCACTGTTTCTTTGCATTGGCGGCGTAACGGCAGGTGCGGAACCCATGATGGAATCGGATATCGATCGGCAGAGCGCGCGAGAGGCCGCCGCGTGGTTAACGCAGCTGATGTCGGAAGAGGCAAGCGACGCGGATAGGGAAAACTGGCGACGTTGGTATCAGGCGAAACCGGAAAATGAACGCGCCTGGCGGCATATCGCCGCGTTTTCATCCCGTTTTTCTCTGCTTAACGGGGCGGCGGCGCAGCGTAGTCTGTCGCAGTTGCCGAACCCGCAACGTCGCCGGTTATTGAGAAGCCTGGCGGCCATCGGCGTGGTGGGGACGGTTGGTGTCGGTTCGGGCGCGCTGCCATGGCGCCCCTGGCTGGCGGATTACCGTACGGCGGTGGGGGAGCAGCAAACCGTCGCGTTGGCGGATGGCGCGCAGTTGATGCTGAACACGCAAACGGCGGTCAACGTCAGCCGTCAGCAGGCCACATTGCTGGAAGGCGAAATGATGGTGAATCTGCCGCCGGAAAGCGGTGCGTTGACGGTGAGATTGCCGCAGGGCGAGATCATGGTGCAGGCTGCTCGCTTCAGCATTCGCCTGTGGGAAACTTACAGTGATATCGCCGTTTATCTTGGTCGGGTCACGATCCTTTCACCGGCGCATCGGAACGCGGTGCTCAACGCCGGTCAGGGCGGCAGATTAAGCCGGCAAGGCATTGGCGAACCGTATCGCGTGACGCAAGAGCCCGGTTGGCGGCAAGGCATGCTGCTGGCCGACAACATGCGGCTGGACGACTTCCTGATGGAACTGGGGCGTTATCGTCAGGGCGTTATTCGCTGCCGGCCGGAGGTCGCCGGCCTGAGGCTCTCCGGTGCGTTCCCGCTGGCTGACCCCGAGCGCGTCATCGCGGCGCTGCCCGGCGCGTTGCCGGTTAGGGTAAATATGCTGTCAAAATACTTCATCACCGTATCCTAAAGTTTTTTACTCTGCCATTAGGGTATTTCCTTTTCTATTGACCTGTTCTTTCTCGTTACCTGCCCGGTGCCGCGTGCCTAAACGACCTTTCTGACATACCCCGACTGCCGTTGACCGCTGCGTACGTTGGTCTGTTTTGCGCTTAACCTGAGTACCGTTTTCTATGTTCAATCACAACGTATTATCTGGCGATTTCTCTTTACCCCCTACAGGCGGGCGATGGCGCTGGGCTACCGCCAATGTGTTGGCGTTGGGTCTGCATGGTGCGTTGTGGTTTGGGCTCGGTTATCACCTTATGCCACCGTTGCTGCCTGCGGCACAACCGATGGTGTTGATGATGGTTGCCGAGCAGGCTGAATCGACACCCAATACGGAGCCGATGCCAACCGGCGTGCGCCAGGTGCAGGCGGTGGCGCAACGGCAGGCCAATCGGGAACCGGAGGCGGCGATGCCTCCGCTGATTCATGCACCGCGTGCAACGGAGCGGCAGAGCAAGGCCAAAGGGCAACGGAACGACCCCATCAAACCGAAGACGGAACCGCCGCGCCCAAGGCAAGAAGAACAGGAAAAAATGGCGTCTGCAAACTCAAGAGCATCAAGCACCAGCGCGCCGCCGTCTATGGACGGAAAGCGTGTTGCCGCGCCGCAAACCAGCGTGGCGTCGCAGCCGAGTCAGGATGCCTCGGTCTGGAGCGGCCTGCTGTTGGCGCATTTGAGCCGTTTCAAACGCTATCCCGCCCTGGCGGTACGCCAGCAGCGCCAGGGTATTGTTCAGGTTGCCGTGACGTTGGATCGACAGGGAAACGTGCTGGGCGTGAAGCTATTGCGATCGAGCGGCGTTGCTTCGCTCGATCGGGAGGCGCTTCAGTTACCGCAGCGCGCTTCTCCACTGCCCGCACCCGGCAACGAGATCGCAGCGGGGCAGGCGGAATTCAGCGTGACCATTCCGATTCGTTTCGATCTGCGTGAAGTTCGCCGTTAATGAAAAACTCGGCTCCAGGTAAACGGAGGGCTGAGTTAAAAGCCAAAGTGCATCAAACGGATAGCAGCGATGAGATGGTTTCTACTTGATCGTCGCCAGAAAAATACAAATACTGTATGCATGAACAGTAACCTGGTGCCGTTATGAATAACAACCCACTGACGATAACGCCAGTCTGGCCTCTGGCGATGAAGGGGCAGTAGCCATGTTCGCCCTGGTAGACGTCAACAGTTTCTATGCTTCCTGCGAGACCATCTTTCGGCCCGATCTGCGGGGGCGGCCGGTGATTGTACTGTCCAACAACGATGGCTGCGTGATCGCCCGTAGCGCCGAGGCGAAGGCATTGGGCGTGCCGATGGGGGCGCCTTATTTCAAAATCAAAGAGGAGATGCGCCGCCGCAACGTTGCGGTGTTCTCCTCCAACTACGCGCTGTACGCCGACATGTCCCGCCGGGTGATGGACACGCTGGAAGAGATGGCGCCGGCGGTGGAGATTTATTCGCTGGACGAAGCCTTTCTGCGGCTGGACGGCGTGGCGCACTGCGAGGCGCTGGAGCCATTCGGCCAGCGGGTGCGCGATCGCATCCGGCGCGAGCTGCATTTGACGGTCGGGGTCGGCATTGCGCCGAGCAAAACGCTGGCCAAGCTGGCCAACTTCGCTGCCAAGAAATGGCGCGGCACCGGCGGCGTGGTGGATTTATCCGATCCGGCGCGCCAGCGCAAACTGCTGGCGTTGCTCCCGGTGGAAGAGGTGTGGGGCGTGGGGCGCCGCCTGACTCGCCAGTTGCAGGCGATGGGTATTCACACCGCGCTGCAGCTGGCGGACTGCGATACCCGGCTGGCGCGTAAAACCTTCAGCGTGGTGCTGGAGCGCACGATACGCGAGCTGCGCGGCGAATCGTGCCTGCAGTGGGAAGATGAGGCGGCCGCCAAAGAGCAGATCATCTGTTCCCGCTCGTTCGGCCAGCGGCTGACGCACTACCCACACATGCGCGAGGCGATCTGCAGCTACGCCGAACGCGCCGCCGAAAAGCTGCGGCAGGAAAAGCGCTATTGCCGCAACGTGTCGGTATTTATCAAAACCAGCCCGCATTCGGCGGGCGAAGGGTATTACAGCAATATGGGCACCGCCCGGCTGCAAACCCCGAGCAATGACAGCCGCGACATCATCGCCATGGCGGTACGTGCGCTGGAAAGCATCTGGCAGGAGGGGCGACGTTACCTGAAGGGCGGCGTGGTGCTGGGAGATTTCAGCGCCGCCGCCATGGCACAGATCGATCTGTTCGACGACTGCCCGCCGCGCCGCAACAGCGAGCGGCTGATGGCGACCCTCGATCGCCTGAATCAGGAAGGGCGCGGGCGCGTGTGGTTCGCCGGGCAGGGGATCGTCAAGCCGTGGCAAATGAAGCGCGACATGCTGTCGCCGGCCTACACCACCCGGCTGGCGGACATTCCGGTGGTGCGGCTGGGGGAGCGGGCGCCGTGCTCCGCCGAATCGAAGGAAGAAAAACGCCGCGGGTGACAACCGGCGGCGTGGGTAGGCTGAGTGTTACTTCACCGCCGCCGGATCCGGCTTATCGGGGGCGATGCCATACAGCGCCATGGCGCGGTTGACCTCGCTGCGGGCGATACGGCCTTCGTCAGCCAGCAGTTTCAACGCGGCGAGCGCGATGAAATGGCGGTTGACCTCGAAGAACTCACGCAGCGCCTCGCGGGTGTCCGAGCGACCAAAGCCGTCGGTGCCCAAGGCGATAAAGGTGCGGTCGGGCAAGAACGGTTTGATCTGATCGCCGACGATCTTCATATAGTCCGTCACCACCACCACCGGGCCGGGATGCGCCGCCAGCAGGCTCTGAATATAAGGAACTTTCGGCGGATCTTCCGGATGCAGCAGGTTCCAGCGTTCGGCCGCCATGCCGTTGCGGCGCAGCTCGCTCAGGCTGGTGGCGCACCAGATATCGCTGGCGACGCCAAAGTCCGCCGCCAACAGCTCCGCCGCCGCCAGCGCCTCGCGCATGATGGCACCGCTGGCGACCAGCTGAGCGCGCGGGCTCTCTTGGTTTGTCGTTTCGCTCTGTTTGAGCAAATAGGCGCCCTGGATAATCCCGTCCTCCACGCCCGCCGGCATCGGCGGCTGCGGGTAGCCCTCGTTGAGCAAGGTGATGTAGTAGTAAATATCCTCTTGTTCAACGAACATCCTGCGCATGCCGCTCTGGACGATCACCGCGAGTTCATAGGCATAGGTCGGATCGTAGGAGACGCAGCTGGGGATCACCGAAGACAGCACGTGGCTGTGGCCGTCGTCATGCTGCAAGCCTTCGCCCATCAGGGTGGTTCTGCCGGAGGTGGCGCCGAGCAGGAAACCCTTGGTGCGTGCGTCGGCCGCCGCCCAGGCGAGATCGCCCACCCGTTGCAGCCCGAACATGGAGTAGAAGATATAGAACGGGATCGTCGCGACATCGTGGTTGCTGTAGGCGGTGCCGGCGGCGATCCAGGTCGATATCGCACCGGATTCGTTGATGCCTTCCTGCAAAATCTGGCCGTCTTTGGCCTCTTTATAGTAGCTGAGCTGCCCGGCGTCTTGCGGGGTATACAGCTGGCCGAGCCAGGAATGGATGCCAATCTGGCGGAACAGGCCTTCCATGCCGAACGTGCGCGACTCGTCCGGCACGATGGGCACGATCAGTTTGCCGATGTTGACGTCTTTGAGCAGCGTGCCGAGGATATTAACGAAAGCCATGGTGGTCGACATGTTGCGTTCGCCGCTGCCCTTCAGGAGGCCGTCGAAGCGCGATAGTTCCGGTATCGCCAGCGGAGCGGATTGGCCGAAGCGGGCAGGGATGTAGCCGCCCAGCGCGGTGCGCGTCGCGGTGATGTACTTCGCCGCCGCGCTGTCGGGTTCGGGCTTCAGGTAAGGGATCTCTGCCAGTTGGGCGTCGGAGATGGTCAGCCCTAAACGGTCGCGGAAGGCTTTCACCGCATCCTGGCTCATTTTTTTCAGCTGGTGGTTGATGTTCTGCCCTTCACCGGCTTCCCCCATGCCAAACCCTTTGACGGTTTTGGCCAGCACCACCGTCGGCCTGCCCGGGGTATGCACCGCCTGATGGTAGGCGGCGTACACCTTTTGCGGATCGTGGCCGCCGCGGTGCAGCGCCCAGATCTCATCGTCGCTCAGGTCGGCGACCAGCTCGAGCAATTCCGGATACTTGCCGAAGAAGTGCTCCCGCACATAGGCGCCGCTTTGCGACTTGAAGGTTTGGTAATCGCCGTCGACGCACTCCATCATGCGCTGCATCAGCAGCCCGGAGCGGTCTTTTTGCAGCAGTTTGTCCCAGCCGCTGCCCCAGATCACCTTGATCACCTGCCAGCCGGCGGCTTTGAAGGTGCCTTCCAGCTCCTGAATAATCTTGCCGTTGCCGCGCACGGGGCCATCCAGCCGTTGCAGGTTGCAGTTCACGACGAAGATCAGGTTATCGAGTTTTTCTCGCCCGCCCAGCGCAATCGCCGCCAGCGATTCCGGCTGATCCATCTCGCCGTCGCCGAGAAACGCCCACACCTTTCTCCCCTGGTGCGGTTTCAACTCGCGGTATTCCAGATAGCGCATGTAGCGCGCCTGGTAGGCGGCGGTCAGCGGCCCCAGCCCCATCGAAACGGTGGGATATTGCCAGAAATCCGGCATCAGCCGCGGGTGCGGGTAGGAGGAGAGGCCGCGGCGCGCGGATTCGCGGCGAAAGTTGTCGAGCAGCTCCTCGTCGATGCGGCCTTCGAGATAGGCGCGGCCATAAATGCCGGGGGCGGAATGGCCCTGGATATACACCATGTCGCCGGCGAAATCATCGGTGCGCCCACGGAAGAAGTGCGTGAACCCCACATCGTAAAGCACCGCGGCCGATTGGTAGGTGGCGATATGCCCGCCGACGTTGGAATGTTTGCCGGCACGCAGCACCATCGCCATGGCGTTCCAGCGAATAAACGCATTGATGCGCGCTTCAGCGGCCAGATCGCCGGGATACGTCGGTTGCTTATAGGCCGGGATCGTATTCACGTAGGGCGTGGTGACCATGCTGAAGAAATCACCGTGTTTTCGCTGATCGGCTTCGGCCATTCTTTCCAACAAAAAATGCGCGCGTTCACGGCCGTCGATGTCAGTGACACCTTCAAATGCCTCAAGCCATTCAGCCGTCTCTTGTGGGTCGAGATCTGCTTTTACCGCAGGTTGGTTCATAAAAGCTCCAAATGTACTTACCTGATAAGGCGCTGAGCGATACAGGGATTCAGTGAATTGCAAGTGCAAGAGTTGCAAATGCAACAATGGCGAAAGCCACTCTATCCCTTTACAATTGCAATTGCAACTCACCGGTTTTGACGAGAAAAATGACATGACAGATAAACAACCCGACCTGTGGTTCTCCTTTGTGCGCGCGCATCGGGCGATGATCAGAAAGATAGAGGCGAAGTTGTCGGAAGCGGGGCTGCCGGTTTACGCCTGGTATGACGTGTTATGGGGATTGGAAAGCGGGGAAAACGGCACACGCCGCATGCATGAGCTGGCGGACGTGTTGGTGATTGAGCGTTACAACCTGACCCGCCTGATGGATCGCCTGGAAAAAGAGCGGCTGGTCACGCGTTTTCGATCGGATGACGATCGCCGGGCCTCCTTCGCGACTATCACCGAGGAAGGCAAGGCCCTGCGGAAAAAGATGTGGGAGATCTACCGTTCGGTGGTCAACACCCACTTTCTCAACCAGTTCAGCGAAGAAGAGGTCGCACGCTTCTCCGACGCGTTGAACAATGCGATGCAGCTGGCCAGAGAGTGATCAGGCATCGGGCGTGATGTGCAGAACGCGCAGCGCATCGGCGATCAGCGCCGAAGGGATTTTCTGCTCGTCGGCCAGCAGTTTAAGGGCGCAGAGCGCAATCCATTCCGCCTGCGGGTAGTGGATTTCGCCGCGCACCCGTGAATCTGAGCCCACCGCGGCAAAGCGCGCGGGAATGAATCGCCTGAGCTGATTGGCAATCAGGTGCGAGTAGTCGGTAACGGCGACGACGGGGGCATTCCCGGTACCCAGGCACGTTTTCAGATGGCATTCGCCGCCGCTGTCCTGGCGCTGCATGTCGGCGAGTTCGGCGTCCTGCGCCAACCGTGTGTAGCTGGGGCAACTCCAGATTTCAGACACAATCCCCCAGTTTTTCAACACTTTGGCCGCCTGCTGAACGCGGGCGAGCGCTCGGCCGGCGCCGCACAGACGAACCTGCAACGGCGAGTCTGCCGCGGCGGCGACACGATACATTCCCTTGAACGCCTGTTCTGCGACAAACGGTTCCCCTGAAGAGAGGGGGCCATTGTCTGCGTTGGTCGCGAGATACACCATCTTCCTCGTTCCCTCCAGATAGAGCGCGTGGAGGGCGTGATGGAGTATCGCGCCGGTTTCTCGGGCATTGGCCGGATCGAAAGGCAACCAGCCCGGCATGGCCGTGAGCTGAAGCGGGAACCAGGCCTGAACGCCTTTGGGCAAATCGGCACTGCCAGTATCCGCATCGCTGATGAAAATCCCTTTACGATTGGTTTCCGGCTCAAGCCCGCGAAGCATGTCCACCGAGGGCGTGTTGACGAAGTAAAACAGCGGCTTCTCATAACGCTCTGATTGATGGCCAAACCAGAGCGGCCAGGCGGTGGCGTAGTGGGAACTCGGTGGCTCGGTGCGCCTTCTGCCGTCGATAAGCCAGATGTCGCCGCTGGCGTTAAGTTCGTCCAGCGTTTGCGCCGTCCAGGCGCTGGAAGAAGGGCGCGAGGCGCCGGCTTTTTGGCTGACGGAGGTCATCTTGCGGATACAGGCTTCGGCCAGGGTTTGGGTTCTGGCCGAAGCGGCGGGCAGTGTTATACGTTGAGGCGACATGCGGAGTACCCTTTTTTAGTTGCAAGTGCGATGATTGTAATTGCAATTCATGGCGTATGCCAATGACTTCTGAACAGGCCGCCGCCGTCCAGGCATGACCTGCGCCGGTATATTCAGGTTCTGCGGAAGGGAGCCTATTTGTTTCACCGACCAGACAGCCGTCATCCGTTGTCCTTATTTCTGCGGTTTTTTATAAATGGCGGGCAGCTAAAAACGGTTTGCCGATATTACTCAGGCACGCGTTAGTGAACGCTAAACGAGGATATCGGCATCTTAAAAATAAAACGAAATAAGGATGAAAGCATATGCCTGGATTTAATTATGGTGGTAAAGGGGATGGAACTAATTGGAGTTCTGAACGCGGTACGGGCCCAGAGCCGGGGGGCGGCGATAAAGGCCATTCCGGCGATCGCGGCGGCGCCGGCGTTGGCAGCAGCCCGGAACAGCAACAGATAGCGGCGATCCAAAACGATCCGGCGCTGCGCATGAAGCTGGCGGCGGTGATTAAGGCGGCGCGCAGAATTAACCCGGATGCGAAATTGCATATTGAAAGCGTCAGCCCATCCGGCACGCTGAGCCTTTCCGCCACCGGTTTGACGGCCGATCAGGCGAAGCACATTGGCCTGGGGGGACTGGTGATGGGGGTCAACGCCAAGGGGGTGACAGTGGCGATCGGGGATATCGAAACCGGCCATGCGCGCAAGCCCTCAACCCCTGGCAAAGGCGGCAACAATGGCCTGAATGCCGGGCAGATCGGCGCCTCTTCGTTAGGCAGTTTCGTGACAGACTCGCATCGCGATCGGCCCGTCAGCGGCTGGCATGGCAACGGCAAAACCGGCGAATTCTCGACGACCCGCACGACCGGGAGTTACTACGGTTTTCATCATTTGAAGGTGGAAAAGCAAGACGGAGTGGCGACCTACAGCCTCTACTATAAGGCCAATAAGAACCGGCCCGCGTTTATCGCCGTGGTGAGAGGGGATAACCTGAATGCCATGGAGGTGAAATATGCCAACGGCAAGCCGGTAAAATCGCCCGGCTCGGTAAAAACGATCGTTAAGGACTTCGTCGAATATCAAAATGCGGAATTAAAAGCCATCAAGGATGGCGTCAGCCTGGCCGCAGGTATCAATAAAGATATCGCGGAAAAGATCGGCGCGAAATACGCCAAACTCGCCAAGGATTTGGAGGCGGGAATTCAAGGAAAATATATCCGCAACGTGCAAGATGCGGAGAAAACCTACGAGCAATTGACGAAGGGCCTGAACAAAAAGCTCAAGGCGCAGGACAAAGCGGCGATTGTCGCCTGGCTGAAAATGATCGATGCGGAACAGTATGCCCGCAATGCGCGGGTATTGGGCAAGGTCTTCACCGGGGTGGACTGGGCGATCAAGGGCGCGGATCTGGTAAACGCTGTGATTGAAGGTTTCTCTACCGGCAACTGGAAAGCGTTCCGCAACCAGCTCGAAGCGCTCGGGTTGTCGATCGGCGCAGGGTATACGCTCTCCGTTATCGCCGCGTTTTTCGCGCCGACGCTGGTGTCGTCGACGGTGGGCATTTTCGCCTTCGCTTACCTGTTTGGCTGGGCCACCAGCTATATCGATGCGGCCCTTGCAGGAGAACTGGAAAAATTCATCCTCGAGATGTAACAAGCTCATGATAGAAGAGGGGGCATGCCCCCTCTTTTATGGGGTATGAACGCGCCCTGAACAATGCATTAGCATGTCTCATGTAGTTCTTAAGTTGATGATTTTTATCTGTGTAGTTCGTCTTATGTAGCCATCTCCCCGTCATCGGATAATTTCATTATTTTTCTTCCTGTTATGTGATTTTCTTCACGTAAAACACTATTTATCATCCTTTATTCATTAGTGATATTTACATATAACAATTGTTCTCCTAGTTTGTTCATGGTTATTAACATTCGGATTAATGTTCTGTTGGAGTATGGATATGTTGACAGGAAAGTGGGTGCCTCTGCCCTTTATCCTTGTGGTTTCCTTATTGGCTGGGTGTATTGAAGTGGATATGTCCGTTCCCAGCTTTCCGGATATGGCTGCCAGTTTCGGTGTTTCTGAAGGGCATATTCAGCGTACGATCACCTATAACTTCTTGGGATTTGTGTTTGGCGCGTTGATTTATGGCCCACTGTCAGAGTCGATTGGTCGACGTAAAACCATGTTGATCGGTGGGGCTATCATGCTGTTAGGTGCTCTGGGATGTACCTACGCCACTTCAATCGATCTTTTGATGTTGTCCCGCTTTATTCAGGGGTTGGGGGCTTGCACGCCGGTGGTAGTGGCTTACGCGATCATCGCAGACCGTTATCAAGGGGCGGCCATGTACAGCATGATCGGTCTGGTTAATGCCTGTATCTCGATTTTCATGTCGCTAGCGCCGATCGCCGGTGGTTGGATTAATGAGCATTGGGGGTGGAGAGGAAACTATGCGGTTGTCGCGGTGATCACCGCAGCGGCGGTACTGCTGGAATTGTTGTTCCTGCCGGAAACGAAGAAAGAAAAAACGCCATTCGATCTCAAAGCCATTGTGGGAAGCTATGCCCGGCTGACGGCGAGTTTCCAATTCATGCGATTATCGTTGATTCCTTCACTTTTCTTTGCTGCTTATATGGTATTCATCGCCTCCAGCGCTTTTCTTTACCGTGAAACCTTTGCGTTCTCGCTGTCGGCATTTGTCGTTCACTTTTTTATTATCGTGGCGTCATTTTCAATCCCTAGCCTCTTTTCCGCCCGTATTATCGCCGCGTTTGGTGGCGATCGGCGCGCTGAGAAAATCGGTATGGCGTTAGCCATCGTCAGCATTCTCGCTCTACTGACGGCGACAACACCTTGGGCTATTACCCTGCTGATGAGCCTGTTCTGCTTCGGTTTTTCTATCTGCTATCCGACGCTGTTCGCACGTTCCATGAGTGTCTACCCGGAAATTTATGGTGTGGCGGCCTCCTATATCATGAGCATGCGCTCGCTGCTGGTTGTGGCTATCACGGGGATGGCCAGCTACGTCTTTATCGGGCGGCCGGAGGAAATGAGCTATGTGATGGCGAGTGTGATAGGCGTTGTCGTGTTGTTGTCTATGTTGAGTATCGTGGCATCCCCAAGCAAAGTTGAAGAATAAATAATCGTTTTCGCGTGACCCCCGGATAAATATTTATATTTGGCCGGGCTCGGCATGACTTTTTTAAATACATGTATTCCTTCATCTGGAGAATATCTATGGAAAATGAAACCATGGTTTCGAAGGGCGGTTTGTCTGCCGCCTATACTGATAAATGGGAACAGCGCGCATCAATAAGAACTCGCCCCGGTAAATTTATCGACTTTACTATTCCTGGCGCATTTTTCCCCGAGGAGAATCAGCCGATATTTTTGGCTGACATGATGAGCGGCATGGACAATGAGAGGAAGTCAAAAATACTTACTCAGTCATTGTTTAAATACCTCAATGATATCGTTAATCTTGAGATCAAACTCATTAACTCAGCATGCAATAAAATTATCTACGGCGATCTCGCTGTCAAATTTGACGAACAGATTAAATTGAATGCCTATACCGTCATCATCGATGAGTATTACCATGTTTATATCGCCAGACATATGATCAATCAACTTAGAGAGCATGATGCCGATCTCGGTGCGCTGAGTTACCCGGATTCTGACGCCTATGTGGCCGTTACAGAGGTGATGAAACGGTTACCTGAGCGCTGCCATGACATTTTCGAGATCATTGCGGTGTGCATTTTCGAAACGACCCTGGTGAGAGAGCTGGTGGAGTTCTTTAATAGTGACGGCGTTCATCCATCGATTAAATACTATGTTAATGACCATATGAACGATGAGTCCAGACACTATATTTTCTTTCTCGAATTACTTGGCTATATCTGGACGAGGTTGGATGAAAACGATCAGGCGATGATCGGCGGGCAGATCGCTGATTTCGTAAAAATGTATTTGAATGTTGAATCAGAGAAACAGTTTAACATTGAGCTGTTATCGAAGATAACTCATGATTGCGAAGCCAGCCGGGAGTCAATCAATAAGGTTTATCGCGGTTTTGAAGTGACGCCTGATGTCCCCATTGTTAAAAACGTGCTAATGGCTTTGAAACGAACCGGCATTCTGAATTCGCCGATAGTGCGCCAGGGATTCGAAAATATTGGTTGGATAATTTAATCATGGAGATGGGTATGGATAGTTTCGCCTCGCATAAAACACATTCTAAACTGGCCTATTTGACTGAAACAAAGATGTTGGCCGATGAAATAAAAGCGCGTTTACGGAATAGCAATTCGCTTATTCTTCCATTAGAGAGAAATCTTGAACTGGTCGATCAATTGACGGAGTTTGAGCTTGGTCGTTTCCTCCTGCATAACCGCGGCCTCAATGGCTACTGGACGTCTTACATTTTCCAGCATCCCGCCGGAAAACCCGCCGAACATGTTTTGGAAGACTGGCTTCTGAATCGCTCGTTGCTGTGCCGGGCGCGCGAGCGTTACTACCGTTATCAGACCTTGCTGGCTGAGTTGATTACGCAGGCGGAGACGCTGGCTTCAATCCCGTGCGGGGTGATGGATGATTTATTGGATTTGGATTACAGCGGCCATGGCGCGGTGCAATTGACCGGCATTGATCTTGACCCGGAGTCACTTTATCACGCCAACGAAAAGGCCAAGCGCGTTGGCATGGCGAACCGTTGCCGATTCTCGCAGCAGAATGCCTGGGAGTTAAAAGAAAAAAACGCTTTCGATGTGATTACCAGTAACGGCCTGAATATGTATGAGTCTGACCCGGACAGGCTGGTGGCTTTGTATCGTCGGTTCTTCGAGGCATTAAAACCAGGGGGAACCTTGTTGCTCAGTTTCCTCACGCCACCGCCGGAAAAGAACGCGCCCACCGGGGAGTGGGATAAATATGAAACGCCAATGGCGGACCTTTTGCAGGAGTTCGCGATCTTTGGCGACATTATTCAGGCTACCTACCTTAATTTCACTTCAGAAGCAGAGATCAGGCAACAGATAACCCAGGCAGGGTTCACGGTTAAAGATATCAACTACAGCTCACGCGGCGTGTTGCCGATCCTCGTGGCGGTAAAACCCTGATAACCCAAAAGAGTAATATCCATGAAGATTCTGAACATTCTTGTCAACCACACCGTAGAACCGTTGCGCAGCCATATTGTCCGTTACTTGCTGGATGCCGGCCACTTTGTCTACTTAATCGGTCTGAGCGACGCTGAGCGAACGCGCTGGACAGGTTCGCAGCACAACCTCTTTTGCTATTCCGACGTTGGCGATCAGCGTATCGACTATGAGCTCTGTCTCGAAGAAAGCGCCTCGGTGAGAGGCCCCATCGTCCGGTTAGCCGTTTTCGCCGATCGACAAAATGTGTTGTTCCAGATTCATGCTGAAGAAGACGGGAATATCAGGGCGTTAGCTGAGCGTGAGCTGCCGTGGCGGGAAGCCCGCCGAGCGTTGTCGCAGACGGTGTTGGGCGAGTTGTTCATCGATGGCGTGGTCATGCTCAGCCGTGAGGCGAAAGATCTGGATATTGCTCTGCCCGAAGGGCCAAACCGAGTTACGGATTGGCTGGTTGCCCAGCAGAGGGTACAGCAAGAGCAGCGAGCGCTGGAAAACGATGAACCGCGTTATGGCTGCTTCAACCTGACGGATGAAGTGTCTGCCGTTAACGATGCTGCAGTGGTTCAACGGACCATCGATGGCGTTGCGCAGCCGCAACAGGCTTTGCTGTTGGCTTTCCAGTTGCAGTTTCTGCTCAATGCACGGCGGCCTGGGCTTTATGCTCTGCAATTGCAAGATAGGCAACGCAGCAGCAAAGTATTACGGTTACTCAACGGAACGGAAACATACGCCGAGCTCTCTCCTTGGTTAGTGCGGGTACTGCAGGGGGACCCGGCGAACCCATTCTACGAATCCCATCATGACGGCCGTTTTTTATCTGTGGTTGGCGTAGATGTCATCATGGATGAGGGGGATGTCGACGCGGCAGCGGCCCCGATCAGGATCGTATGGAACAGCACGCGCTGTACGCTCAGTTTGCAATTTTACGGCGAAAACCCCTTTTTCGACGTTGTAGCCGCAAATATCGATGAGTTTATGGCGGCGCTCGCCACATTCATGCGTAATGAAGGGGATATAGATGCGTTGACCGGCGTGTCTGAAAATAGCTACCAACGTTATTATGCGAAAATTAATGCCACGCAATGTGAATATCCGAGACAGACTATCGTCGGGATGTTTGAACAACAGGCACGGGCGCTTAACGATCACCCTGCAGTGATAACGAAAAATGAAACGCTCAGTTATCGAATGCTGCAGCAACAGGCCAGTCGCCTGGCCGACTATCTGCAACGGCAATATGGGGTAGCGGCAGGCGACAAAATTGCCTTGATGATGCCGCGTGAGGCGGAGTTGGCAGTATGCCTGATGGCCGTGCTTAAGCTGGGGTGCGCCTATATTCCGATCGACAAAAATGCGCCCGTAGTGAGGACCTATTCTATTTTGGCCGATGCCCAGCCGGCGTTAATCATCGGTGCGCATGCTCAGTCAGCTGGCAGCCTGCCGCAAGGGCTGAGTTATTTGGATTGGCGTGAATATGCCGCTTCTCCTTTCGCTGGGGCCGACGGTTGCAACGAATTCCCCTCCCAGGCTGAGGCTTCAGCATTGGCCTATATTATTTACACCTCGGGAACGACAGGTAAGCCTAAAGGGGTTGCCGTAGAACATCGCAGCTTTGTGAATATCGCCAGCGATATTTCTCGACGCATGTCTGTGACGCATCAGGATCGTTTTCTGGCGATCACGACGTTGGCATTTGATATTTCAACTCTGGAAATATTTATGCCGCTCATGTTTGGCGCCACGGTGGTATTAACCGACCAGAAGACGTTGTTGGCGAATAATGACTTGCCGCACTTTATCGCGAGTCATTCCGTGAGCCTGATGCAGGGGACGCCTTCTTTTTGGCATCAGGTCGCGCAGCAATATGCCGAGACAACGCTACCCGTTCGGGCATTGTGCGGGGGGGAAGCGGTGCCGCATGCGGTGGCGCGTTGGTTGTCAGAAAACACCGAGCGTGCGTGGAATGTGTATGGGCCAACCGAAACGACGGTTTGGTCTACCGCGGATGAACTGTTGCCTGGGGTTGATAGCGTCACCATTGGGCGCCCGCTGGCGAATACCCAGTGCTTTATCTTGGACGAACGGCGGCGTTTACTTCCTCCCGGCGTGATCGGGGAAATGTATATTTCGGGGTTGGGCGTTGCGCGCGGTTACTACGGCAATGCGCGTCAGACGCAAGCAAGCTTTTTGCCGAACATATGTTCCAGCACGCCGTCAGCCTGGTTCGGTCGCATCATGTACAAGACGGGCGATCGCGTGCGTTGTTTGCCCGACGGCAGATTTGAATACCTCAGCCGATGGGATAACCAGATAAAATTGCGGGGACATCGGATCGAACTGGGTGAAATAGAGTCGGTTTTGCGAACCTACCCCGGGATGCAGCAGGTTGTTGTAAATTTACAGCCGGCCAAGGAAGAACAACAGGCGTTCCTGGTTGCCTATTATCAGGCCAAATCGCCGGTGGCACGCCAGCAACTGCAGGATTATCTGGTGACGCTGCTTCCGGACTACATGCTCCCCAGCGCTTATATGTACCTGCCTGAGATCCCCTTGAATATGAATGGCAAAGTGGATCGTAAAGCCTTGCCGCAGGTACAAGCGCAAGATAAAGCGCATTACGTAGCGCCGGGAAACGAGTTCCAGCGATGCCTGTGCCAGCTATTCCAGGATGTATTGGGGAGCGAAAGCGGACGAATCGGCATTACCGACGACTTTTTTGCTTTGGGAGGCAACAGCCTGTCGGCCATTCGCTTGGTAAATCGCATAAACGGTACGCTTCAGTGCGATCTGAAAGTTAAAGATATTTTCGAAAGAAAAAATGTGGCCAGGTTAACGCCATTGGTGGCCGCCGGGCGCGGCAGTTTTCTTTACCAAGACTACCAGATTGCACAATGTGATGAGACCCATCTGTACCATCCTTTCCCGCTGAATAATGTTCAGCAATCTTATTATCTGGGACGAATGAAAAGTTTCGATCTCAGCGAGGTCTCTACCCATATTTATAATGAATTTGTTTTCGACCATATTGATCACGAAAAATTGGAGCGTGCCTATAATCAACTTATTGCACGCCATCCTGCGTTGCGCACCGTATTTGAAGAGGGCGAACAGCGATTTTTAAGTGCGGCAGCGCATTACAAAATAGGCTACCACCCCCTGAGAAATGAAGACGAGCTATTGGCTTTGCGCGCCGAGTACTCGCACAAGGTTTACAAACCGGATTGTTATCCGCTGTTCGATATTTTCCTGAGCGAGTATCAAGGGAAATACCTTCTGCATGTCAGCTTTGATGCCATTATCATTGACATGACCAGTTTTGAAATATTATTCGGCGAGTGGATTGCGTTATATCACGACGAAAATCTGGCGCTGCCGCCGCTGGATATCAGCTACCGCGATTATCAGCTGCAGTACGAGCGCCTGCGCGGCAGCGCATTATTTGAGCGGGCGCAGCAATATTGGCTGCAGAAAATCGATGATTATACGCTGGAGGTCGGATTGCCGCTGGCCGCGCATCCCGCCAGGATCGATAAGCCGAGCTTCCGGCGTTTGTCTGCGACGATACCCATGTCGAGTTGGCAAAAGATCGTCGACAAGTGCCAGCGCTTCAATATTAGTCCGACCGCTCTGATCCTTGAGCTCTACAGCAGAACGTTATGTTATTGGTCTGGTCAAGAGAGCCTTTGCCTTAATTTAACGCTGTTCAACCGTTTGCCGTTACATTCTCAGGTCGAGCAAATTATTGGCGATTTTACCGTTTTAAGCCTGTTCAATTACCAACGTCAAAATGGCGTTGCGATGAGCGAACAGCTATCGGCTATCCACCGCACCTTGCTTAATGACGTCGATAATAATTTATTTGACGGCATTGACGTACAGCGTTTGTTGAAACAGCGGCGGAATCTGCCCGCCAATACGGTTATCGCGCCGGTGGTGCTGACCAGCGTGCTTGGCATGAACAATAAAGCGAGCATGTTTGAATTGCCGCTTAATGAAGGATATCGCGGCGTTCAATACGCAATCTCCCAAACGTCTCAGGTGTGGCTCGACCATAAAGCCTACGAAAACGATGAAGGGTTCGTTGCCGAGTGGGATTATGTCGAACAATTGTTTGATGAGAAAACCATCAAGGCCATGCACGAAGGCTATTGTTCTCTGATTCGATGGGTGGCAGAACACGATTGGGAAACCATGTCATTCCCGCAGCCTGAACTGCCGGCGGAACATGCGGAAGCGGTCATGCGCTGGAATGCCACGCAAAGTACGGTGTCGGAGCAAACGCTGCACGGGTTGTTCCTTTCCAGTCTGGAAACGCCGCAAACGGCCGAGCGCATTGCGGTGATCGAAACCGAAGGCGAACGCCACTTTACCTACGCCAGGCTGGAACAGGACAGCAACACGCTGGGGCGTGCGCTATTGCGGCATACCAAGGGCGAAAAGGGACATATTACCGCTATTCTGCTGGAGAAAGGGTATGCGCAGGCCGTCTCAACCCTTGGGATCATGAGAAGCGGCGGCGCTTATCTGCCGTTGCACATCGAATGGCCATGGGAGCGCATACGCGACATTCTGCAGCAAGCCCGGTGCGATATCTTGCTGCTCTCTGCTCAGCAGCGTCATGACCTGGCACATGAGCTGTCGGCGTTGCCTTCGGATATCACGATTTTGGTGTTCGACGAGATAGTGGCGCCGGCGCAGGAACGTGCGTCGACGGAGGTTGCCTGGCCGATCGTCAGGGCTGACGATCTGGCCTACATTATTTTTACCTCTGGCTCTACCGGTAAACCGAAAGGGGTAGCGATCGATCACCAGGGGGCGGTCAATACCATCCTGGCTGTTAACCAACGTTGGTCGGTCGGCCGGGAAGACCGGATACTGGCGCTGTCCGAGCTGAGCTTTGATCTGTCCGTTTACGATCTGTTTGGCTTGTTGGCCGTGGGGGGCGGTGTGGTGATCCCTTCCCAGCGAGAGACCAAAGCGCCGCAAGCTTGGGTGGCCGCGCTGCGCCGACATAACGTGACCCTCTGGAACTCGGTGCCGCAATTAGCGGGCCTGCTGGTTGACGAAGTCGAACCTGCGACGCAGGCGCTAACCCGGTTACGGCTGTTCCTGTTGAGCGGCGATTGGTTGCCGCTCAATTTGCCTCATCGCCTGAAAACCCAATCGCCAGACAGCAAGATGGTGAGCCTGGGGGGCGCGACGGAGGGCAGCATCTGGTCCATTTGGCATGAAATCGATCGGGTAGACGCGAGGTGGAAAAGCATTCCTTATGGCGTCGCCATGCCGAATCAACAGATGTGGGTGCTGGATGAGTGGGGGAGTGCTTGTCCTTTCGGCGTAACCGGAGAAATACATATCGGTGGGCTCGGCGTTGCTCAGGGATATTGGCAGGCTGAAACGCTGACTCGAGAACGCTTCATTTATCATCCAACCTATGGACGCCTGTACAAAACCGGCGATCTGGGCCGCTGGTCGGCGGAAGGCTATATCGAGTTCCTCGGCCGAAGAGATGCCCAGGTCAAGCTTAACGGTTATCGCGTGGAGCTGGAGGATATCGAGAATAACTTGAGCCAATTACCTGGGATCCGGCAGACGATCGTGCGGCTCAGCGAGGGTGACCTCATGGCTTACGTTGTTCCCGAGGCGCAACAGCCGGTGCCGCTCTATTTTGCTAACCGCGACGCATTCGTGCTTTCGCTGCCGGCGTTACGTCAAGATCTGCAACCTTCGCGAGCGATACCCTATCCGCTGGATGAAGCGGTTTACCGTGCCCGCAAGAGCACTCGCCAGTTTACCGCGGAGGCGTTATCCGCCGAAACCATCAGCAGTCTGTACGAAGCGCTGCCGGGGTGGTTGACGCAACAGATGGCGCAAGAGGGAAGCGCGCTGCCGCCTGCATCTTTGGCCGGGCTGTTGGCCGTATGCGCCGCTTTCCGTTCGCCGCAGCGCGCGTTGCCAAAATATCGCTATCCTTCGGCCAGCAGCCTCTATGCGGTGCAAGTGTATCTCGGGCTCCCGGCGGCGATGGGAGAATATGCCGCGGGTTATTACTACTACCATCCGCTGGAACAGCATTTGTACCAGGCAGAAGCGTCGGGAGAACACACCGGGCCTTATCTGGACTTGGTGGTTCGGTGGGAAACCATCACCGCGTTATATGCCGAGCGCGCATTCGCTTTGGCGCAGATAGAAGTCGGCCACATGTTGGCCTTGCTGACTGAGCATCTCCAGTCTTTGGGCGTCGCTTATTACGTCAAGCCTGCTGACGCCGTTTCACCTGACGAGGGGGCATTAGCGTGTCGGATCCACCTCGGCGTTTGCGCCGTCACTTCACCACCGCAAGTCAGCGTCGATTTCAGCGTGATGGAAAACGAGGGGGGAACCTATGTCGCTCGCGCGTCAGGACGACACTATTGCCTCGGTGAGACCTCCGTGCTGGCCGAATCATCAGACGTGTACGGGGTGTTGCAGTCGTCTCAGGTGTTGTTGCAGGTCCATGGCGCTAAGAACGCGTGCCATTATCAGGCCAGTGGCTGGATGATGCAGCGATTTGGCGCGCTCGCCGCCCAGCGGCGAATTGGCGGCTGCATTCTTGGCGTCACACCGGCCGAGGACACGTTGTGCAGCATGGCGATAGGGTATGCGCGGGTCGAGGATGAACCGGCCTTTGACGTTCCTGCGCTCACTGTCTCGATGACCCAGGCGATCAGACGGCATTTGGCGCGTCGTTTGCCGGACTATATGTTGCCGCAGCACGTTACTTTGATCCCGGAAATCCCCTTGTCTAACAACGGTAAGGTCGATACATCACGCTTGCCGAAAGTCGTCAAGCACAGCGAATGTCTGGCTCCGCGCAGCGATGATGAGATACGGATGCGCCGACTTTGGGCGGAGCTTCTGGACAAGCGTGAAGAGCGAATCGGTTGTGACCAAAGCTTCTTCACTCAAGGGGGGAATTCGCTTCTGGCTATGCGACTGGTACGCAAGATCAACCTCGCGACGGGAACCGAGATGCGTCTGGAAGACCTCTACAACAACAATACGATTCAGGAAATGGCGGCGTGGGTCGCCGGGCAACCTTGTGGCAACGGCAGAGAAGAAGGGGCGCTGTAATGATGTTGACGGATTTATTGAACAACCTGAAAAAAAATAACATTTTATTGTGGGCTAAAGCGGACGATCGGTTGGGTTTTTCTGTCGACAAGGATATCGGCTTTGATGCCGATCTGAAGGCTGAAGTGGCGGCACGCAAAGACGAATTGTTGACGCTGTTACAGGACAATGGCGTGACCAGCGAACAACTCGCGAAGGAAACGTCTTTTCTGAGGCTACCGCCAAGTAGCTGGCCACTTGCGCTGGACTCAATTCAGCAAGGCATGTATCTGCAAAGCGACATCGACGGCTTGCCGTATACCTATACGGTACCGTTGTTCATTGGATTGCCGCAGGTGGATATCGCGCGGTTGCGAAACGCGCTGCAAACCTTTTTACGGCATCAGCCCCTGTTGCGTCAGTCGATTGATAGCGATATGAAGCGCGTTTTTCTGGCGCCTGAGCAGTTTGCACTGGAAGTAGAAAGGATTTCCTGGTCCGAGCTGGAAAGTAAGAAACGGGCGTTGGCACAACAAGCCTTCCCTATGCCGGAAGGGCAGTTTGCGCGCTTTGTGCTGCTGGTGCGGGCTGAGACGCAAGAGGCCGTTTTGGCGTGCGTTCACCATCATATGCTGTCTGATGCCCCTTCCGTCCAGCATTTTGCTCATCAACTGTTGAGTGCGTACGCCACACCGTCTGTATCGGCGCAGCCTGAAGCGGGGTACCTGGATTACTCCGCATATCAACAGTGGCGGGTGCGGCAAGATGATGTTCAGGCGTTCAGAACATCGTTGGCCGCCCGTTTGAATCAGGCGGAACCGCCGGCATTGCGACAGCGCCATCTCTCTGGCGTGGAGAATCGTGCCTTTGCCGTGCAGGCAGGATTGACGTCGGAGGTTGTCGAGCGTTTGACGCAGGCATGCGGCGAACGGGGACTGACGCTCTATTCTCTGTTGTTTACGACGTTCGCCCATGTATTACGGACCTTTAGCGGCCAGGACAGCGATTTCCCTATTGGACTGACAGTGATGAATCGCCCCGAGGCGTTCAGCCGCGCCATTGGGCCGTTTATCAGCACCCTGCCGGTCATCGCCGCATTGCGCGCAGACCAAAGCGTGTTGAGCAATGTCAAAAGCATTCAGCACGATATTTTGCAGTTGCAGGAACATCCGTGGGTGAACATTGGGCACTTGGCGCCGGAGATCGACGGTGGCGCGGTGCGCATCAATGAACTGGTTCAGCTGCTATTTACCTTCCATAACTTTGAAAACGGCGATATCGCCGTCCCCGGCGTGGAATATCGTCTGGAGCCTTATCCCGATCTGGCGGAAAAGTTTGGCATGTCCTTATTTGCCGCTCAACGAGACGGTCAAATCGATTTCACGTTAACCGCGGCGGAGAATCGTTACGAAGAGGACTACGTTCGCAATATTCTCGAGGCGTTAGTTTATGCGCTGGGCCAGTTTGATCGGCAATCCTGGGAGACGCCGCTCGAACAAATCGATTTAATCACGCCAGCCCAGCGTCGGCAGGTGCTGTCTGAATGGAATGACACGCGCTGCGATTATTCAGAAGATGAGCATATCGCGTCTTTATTGGAAGCGCAGGTAGCGCTGACGCCGGACAATATCGCCTGTGCGGATCGGCATCGGCAATTGACGTATCGCCAGTTGAATCTACAAGCCAATCAGTTGGCGGCCGCCTTATCGTCACGTGGGGTGGGGCATGGCGCCTGCGTTGCGCTGTGTCTGGATCGCAGCGTCGAGCTGTTGGTCGGTATTTGGGCGATCCTGAAATTGGGGGCCGCCTATTTGCCTGTCGACCCGGCATTCCCCGACGATCGTCTCGATTACATTCTACAGGATAGCCGGGCCGACGTAATTATCTGCCATCAGGCCTACCGACACCGGGTGGCGGCGCCAGGGCGGCGGCTGGTGGTGTTGGATGATGAATCGCTGCGCCACGAGCTTGAGTTGTTGAGCGATGAAAACATGGCGCGTCAGATATCACCGAACGATCTGGCCTATGTCATCTATACCTCCGGGACCACAGGGCAGCCCAAGGGCGTGATGTGCACGCACCGCGGTTTGATCAACCGTATCCAATGGATGAATAAATCCTATCCGCTGACGGCAGCCGATCGGGTGTTACAAAAAACGCCGTACATTTTTGACGTCTCCGTATGGGAACTGATTTGGGCCTCTCTTTACGGCGCCAACATCGTTTTTGCCGATCCGGATGGCCACAAGGACGCGGATTATCTGATTGAGCTGATCGAGCGCGAAACCATCACCGTACTGCATTTTGTGCCATCCATGCTGGCGGCTTTTACCGAGACATTACAGGGCATTCAACGCGATCGAAACGTCAGCTTGCCGAGCTTGCGCTACGTGTTCTGCAGCGGTGAAGAGCTCAAACTGACCCAGGTCAAAGGGATTAAGCAGTGTTTGCCTCATATCGCCCTGCACAATCTTTATGGGCCAACCGAAGCCTCCATCGATGTGCTGTATTTCGACTGTAACGATCCGGATATAGATAACGTCCTGATCGGGCGACCGATTGATAACATGAAAGTGTTGGTCCTGGACAAAGGGCAGCGGCTTTTGCCGCCCGGTGCGGTGGGTGAACTCTACCTTTCCGGCGTCGGACTGGCGCGCGGCTATCTGAATAAAGCGGCGCTGACGGCGGAGAAATTCATCGTCAATCCGTATTGCACCGAATGGGATGAGCGGGCGGATGACTATGCCTGTTTGTATAAAACCGGTGATTTGGTGTATCAGCGGAATGATGGGCAAATCGTTTATGTTGGCCGCAATGATTTTCAGGTGAAAATACGCGGATATCGCATTGAGTTGGGTGAAATCGCCCAGCGTCTCGAAGCGTTTGACTTGGTGCGCCAGGCGGTGGCGCTGGTTTA
This sequence comes from Serratia sp. NGAS9, assembly GCF_009905295.1. NCBI lineage: Bacteria > Pseudomonadati > Pseudomonadota > Gammaproteobacteria > Enterobacterales > Yersiniaceae > Serratia > Serratia sp. NGAS9. The sequence continues at coordinate 3,143,017 of NZ_CP047605.1, read as the reverse complement.
TCAACAGCCCCATCCCCGCCTCGTGGCCTATTACACGGCGCAGGCACCGTTGCCGGAGGCGACGCTACAACACTTTCTTGCCGCCGCCTTGCCCGAGTACATGGTGCCGGAGACCTTTATCTGGTTGAAAGAATGGCCCGTCACGGTGAATGGCAAACTGGATCGGCGTGCGCTTCCTGAACCGTCTCTGCCGGTCGTACAGGAACGTGTCGCACCGCAGTCGGAGAGGGAAGCGCAGATCGCCGCCATTGTTGCGGAAATGATGGGGATCGATGAAGCGCACTTCAGCTGTGAGGCTAACCTGTATCAGTTGGGGCTGGACAGCATCATGGCGATCAAGCTGGTGAGCAAATTGCGCCAGGCGATGGGCGTATCGATCCGGGTGAAAGACGTGTTCGCCAGCAAAACCGTGCATGCACTCCATTTACGTCTCGCTCAGCATCAGCAGCAGGTGATGATTGAAGGCAAACGGGAGCAGGGCGTATTGGTTGGCGAGCTGCCGCTGCTGCCTGTCCAACGCTGGTTCTTTGACTGCGCATTCCCTTATCCGAGTTATTGGAACCAGGCGTTTCTGCTGGATGTGCCGGCGCTGGACGTCGAACGCCTGCGCGAAGCGCTGCACGCATTGATTCAACATCACGATGCGCTACGCCTGACGTTTACGTCTGAGGATTCGTCGCATTGGCGCCAAGGCTATCAACCGATGACGGACGCCATCGAACTGCGGTGTCATCATGTCGAACGCTCGGCACCGCAATGGCAAGAGGCCCTGTCCGCCGTGCTGACCGAATGGCAAAGCGATATCGATCTGGCCGACGGGCCGCTTTATCGTTTTGGTTATGTCACGGGGTTCGACGAGGGGCGAGCCCGTATTTTCTGCGCTTGCCACCATTTGGTGCTCGATAGCGTCAGCTGGGGCATTCTGGCCCGCGATCTGGCGAACGCCTACCACGGTGAAAGCCTTGGAGATAAGGGAACGAGTTATCGTCAGTGGACTGAGCACTTCGAGCAATATTGTGCCAATCACGCGGAAGAGGCGTCTTACTGGCGGGCCAGGATGGCGGACTACCGCCCCGTTGCGTTGCCGGCTGCGCGCGGCGCTACGATGGCATGCAGTCGCCTCGCGTTATCAATAAAAGTGACGCAGGCGCTGCAAACCGAGGGTTTACGTGCCTTCAATGCGAAAGTCGACGAATGTTTGCTGGCGTGTGCAGACGGCATGCTCGCTCACTGGTTTAACGGAGAGCTGACCCATGTCACCGTTGAAGGGCACGGACGCGAAGAGATTGATGCCGCTCTGGACGTTCATCGTTGCGTCGGGTGGTTCACGTCACTTTATCCCTGTGCGCTCTCATCCTCTCCCGATCCGGCAATGCGTTTGCAGGCGGCCAAAGCGCAACTGCGCGGCGTGCCTCATCAGGGCGTAGGGTTTGGCGCGTTTGCCCGTGAGCTAGGGTTGCCGCTGCCCAATGTTTGTTTCAACTACCTGGGACAGCTGACTTCGCCGGATGAAAAGGATTGGGCGCTGGTCATGTCGCCGGTCGGTGAGACGCGCCATCCTGACAACGGCTTGCCTTTCGGTATTACGCTCTTTAGCTACATAGAGCAAGGTCGGTTGCAGCTCGAAGTCGTCAGCGGTCTGTCCGGTGAGCAAAATCAACAGTTGCTGGAGGCCTGGGAGGCGGCTATAGACACGCTGATAGCGTGCTGTGAACGGCAGGGAAGAACCCAATACGGCCTTGGCGATTTCATCAATGTTGCGGATGAACGCGACTTACAGCATTTACCTCTGCAGGGCGGTGCCGAAAACGGCGACTGCTTTGCCATGACCGAGATTCAGAAAGCCTATCTGGTTGGGCGCTTTGAAAACTATGAGATCGGCAACGTCGCCAACCACATCTACAACGAGTTCGTGTATCCGCGCCTTGATGACGAACGTCTGGAGCTGGCGATTAACCGATTGATCGCCCTCTGTCCGGTGCTGCGCACCGTGTATGACGCGGAAAGCATGACTCAGCGCTTCATTTCGGTGTCGCAGGCCGGCCATTATGCCTTGGCGGTGAATGACCTGCGCTTCGACGATGAGGCTACCGCGCTGGCGCGCGTGCGCAAGCGTCTGTCCCATCAGGTCTATCAGGTCGACCGTTTCCCGTTGTTCACTTTTGAAATCAGCCGGCTGCGCGAGCGCGACGTGCTGCATATCAGTCTCGATCTGATTTTGCTGGATGTGCAAAGCCGTCTGGCGCTGTATCAACTGCTTAATGCGCTGTATCGGGGAAATGTCTTGCCGCCGCTGGCAACCGTGAACTTCAAAGACTACCAGGAGCATCTGGCCCATCTGAAGGCCTCCCGTTGGTATCAACGAGATTGCGCTTATTGGCAGGACAAGCTGGCCGATATGCCGCTGCGGCCAAACTTACCACTCAAGGTACCGTCGGCCACGGTTGAACACCCGCGCTTTGCAGAGCATACGCTATATATAGACAAACAAATTTGGCAGGATTTCAAACGGCAAGCGCAGCATTATCAGGTCTCATACTCGTCGGTATTGCTGAGCCTCTATGGCTACCTCATCGCGCGATATTCCGGCAACAGCGAGTTTCTCATTACCATGACGCTGTTCAACCGCTACGCGGTTTGCGAGGACGTAAACGACATTTTGGGTGATTTTACCTCGACCAACCTGTTCCACTTTCGCGATGCCGGCGAGGATCTGTTCACCACCATCGAGACGACGCATAAGCGCATGTGGGACGACATTCAGCATGCGTTGTACAGTGGGTTGGATGTGCAGCGCGATCTGGTGAAACTGCACGGCCTGGATCGCCATTCGGCGGTGTCGCCGTTGGTCTTCACTGGCGTCGTAGGGCAACAAACCGGCGATTGGGATAAACAGGCGTATCTGGAAGACAGCGAGGCGCGCGAGCAGCGATATTGGTGTGCGCAAACCTCTCAGGCTTGGATCGACCTGCAGGCTATTGAAGTCGATGGCCGCTTTATGAGCAAGTGGCTTTATGTCGACCAGCTGTTTGATGAAGAAACCATTGCGCATCTGAATCGTGCCTATTGCCGTCTGATCTCGCTATTAGCGCAGCAGCCTTGGGAAACGCCGGTGGGATGCGAAAACTATTTGCCTGAAGCGCAAAGAGAAATGATGCAGCGGGCAAATGCCGTCACTCAGCCTCTCAGTGAAGAAACCCTGTTCAGCGCGTTCGATCTGTTGGCGACGCAAGCACGGCATCGAGAAACGATCGCGGTGTATGACGGGGAAGCGGCGATCGGCATGACCTATGGCCAATTGAAACAAGACAGCGATGCGTTGGCGCAGCAGGGGATGGGCTCATCTGCGCCGCTGATTGCCGTATTGGCGGAAAAAAGCTACGCCCAGGTCTGTGCCTGTCTGGCGATCATGAAGGCCGGCAAGGGCTATCTACCGTTGCATGTGGAGTGGCCGGCGGGGCGCATCGCCGATATTTTACAACAGGCCGGTGTAGAACAGCTCTGGCTGACCCGGGCACAGTCGGCGCGTGTGGATATCCGGACACTGAGCGAAGCGGGTTATCAACTGCTGGTCATCGAGGATATGCTGGATGAGGCGACCGCTTTGCCACCGTGTTTCGGCTTGCCGCACGTCAGCGCCGCCGATGTGGCCTATGTCATTTTCACTTCCGGTTCCACCGGGCGGCCAAAAGGGGTCACCATCGATCACCGTGGCGCAGTGAATACGCTGCAAGCGGTAAATCGACGCCTCTCGCTGACCGCTGAAGATGCCTTGTTCGCGCTGTCTGAATTGAGCTTCGATCTCTCCGTCTATGACATCTTCGGCGCGCTTAGCGTCGGTGCGGAGATCGTCTTACCGGCTCAAGAGAGCGTAAAAGATCCGGAGCGGTGGTTGCCGCTGCTTGCTGAGCGTGAAGTCACCGTCTGGAACAGCGTTCCACAGCTTGCCGGGCTGCTGGCCGATGCCGTGGCACGGCAGGGATGCTCACTGCCAAGGCTGCGCGCATTTTTAATGAGCGGTGATTGGATCCCGCTGAATCTGCCGGAGACGTTGCGCACACTTTGGCCGCACGCTGACTGCATCAGTCTGGGCGGGGCGACTGAGGGCAGCATTTGGTCCGTTTGGTACCCGATAGAGGCGATCGATCCGGCCTGGCGCTCCATCCCTTATGGCACCGCGATGCCTCATCAGGCGCTTTATGTTTTGGATCCGCAGGGACAGATGTGTCCGGTTGGCGTGACCGGTGAGCTCTATCTTGGCGGGATGGGGGTGGCATTAAATTATTGGCGAAATCCACAGCTCACGGCGGAGCGTTTCATTTCGCACCCTCGTCACGGACGCCTCTACAAGACGGGCGATTTAGGGCGCTGGCATGCGGCAGGTTATGTCGAATTCCTGGGGCGCAACGACTTCCAGGTCAAGCTGCGCGGGCATCGAATTGAGCTCGGGGAGATTGAAAGCCGGCTTCTGCAATGCGGCGGGATCCACCAGGCCGTGGCACTGGTGATGGCGCAGCCGGCACCGATGCTGGTGGCTTATTACGTCGGCGAAGCGAACGCTGACGAGAAAATGCTCCGTTCGCGACTGGCTGAACAATTGCCGGAGTATATGGTACCGGCGCATCTTATCGCTTTGGATGCCTTGCCGCTGACGGCGAATGGCAAACTGGATCGCAACGCCTTGCCGCTACCCGCAGCCGAAGAGCAGGCGACTTATTGCCCGCCGCGTGACGACCGTGAACATCAACTGTGTCGGCTGTGGGGCGAGATCCTGCACGTGCCGGCGGATGAACTCAGTACCCAGGCGGATTTGTTCCAGTTGGGTATCGACAGTATCGCCAGTATCCAAATGGCGGGGCGGTTAAGGCGCGAATTGCAGCTGGATGTCACGCTGAAAGAGTTGCTGACGTATCGCACCATCGCATCGTTCTACGACACTCTGCTCGGCCGTCAAACCGTTGGCGGCATCCAGACCGTGCAGCGCGAAACGGGGGCCTTGAGCGGCGCAGTTCCGCTGCTGCCCATCCAGCAATGGTTCCTGGCACATGATCTGCCGCATCCGCAGCAGTGGAACCAGTACGGGCTGTTGGTGGCGCCTGGCATGACAATGGCCCGTCTGCAATGCCTGTTGCCGCGCCTCGTGGCGCAGCACGACGCGTTCAATCTGCGCTTCGAAAAAGATACCCAGGGAGAATGGCGCCAATGCTACCAGCCGCAGGCTGCGCTGCCGCCATGCCACGCTTTGGACATTCGCGCATTGTCGCTGCCGGAAGACCACCCGGATTTTGACGCCGCGCTGTTGCAGCGTTTTGCCGACTGGCAGCAGGCGTTCGATCTGCAGAGCGGGCCTTTGGCCGCGTTCGCCGTTCTTGAAGGGTACGCGGACGGCAAGGCCAGGGTGTTCGTCGCTTGCCATCACCTGATTGTCGATGCGGTCAGTCTGCAGGTGATCGTCGACGATTTACGACGCCTGAGCCAAGAGGAAACGCTGCCGGAGAAGGCCAGCAGCTATCGCCAATGGGTGAACCATCTGCGGCAACGTGCGCAAATTACCTCTCATGAACGTGAAGAGTGGCTGGGGCAATTGCCGGGCAGCGAAGTTCATGCGTTGCAAGCGCTGGGCGGAACCGCGACGACGCGTCATGCCCTTGCGTGGGGAGAAGGGCCATCCTGTCGCTTGATGCAGCACCTCGCCATGTTCGGCATGCAGCCGCAGGACATGGTGGCCTGGGCGGTTGGCCGCGTTTTGCATGATTTGACCGGACAAACCGCCTTTAGCCTATGGTTTGAGGGGCACGGTCGGCAAGCGGATGAGCGAACGCTGGATATCTCCAGGACGATGGGCTGGTTCACCAGTCGTTATCCCGTGCGTTTTAGCTATCAACGCGATGCCAGGGAGCATTTGCTCGCGGTGAAAAATAATCTGAGACGTTGGTCGCAGCGGGCGGAAAACTTCGGTGTCCTGTGTGGTTTGCCCGTGGTGAGAGAGGACGGCATCAGCATCAACTACCTGGGCAAGATGGAGGCGGCGGGAGACTGGGCGCTGGATCACCACTTTGTGGGGCTGCATCGCCATGCCTCCCAGGAAGGGACGCATCTGATCGATATCGTCGTGTTGAACGTTGGCGATCGTCTTGAATTGCGGGTCGAAAGCCGGCTGCGGGAGCATGACGCGGCCTGGTTGACGCAGCGGCTTATTCGAGAGTTGGAAGATGGCCTGGTATCAATGAATTGGCCATCCTGGCGTTGGTTAACCGAATCGGATGTCGATTTCGCCCTCCCGCAACCCCATCTGGATCGGCTGCAACATGCGCAGGCGGTTGATGCGGTCTTCATGGCCAATAGTCTGCAGCAAGGGATGTTGCACCATTCGCTGGCCTTTGGCGACGCCGATCGGGTGTATCGCGTGGCTACGCGCTGGGATTATCACTGTGCGATCGAGCCCGAGACGTTCAAGCGGGCGTGGCAATGGGTGCAACAGCAGTTCTCCTGCCTGCGGTTGCGGTTCGATTGGCGCGGTGAAATCGTGCAGGTCGTGGATCATGAAGGGCGCTTCCCTTGGCACGTCCATGACATCAGCCATCTGTCGCCTGAAGAGCGGGAACACGCCTTGCACAGGCTGCAGGAAAGTGAGCAGCAGGCCAGCTTCGATCTCCAACAAAGCGGACTGTACCGTGTCTGCCTGGTCAAACTGGCGGATGATCACTTCGCTTGCCTGTTCTGTGTACATCACGCCATCCTCGATGGTTGGAGCAGTCCGCTGCTGGTGGGGGCGCTGCATGACGCTTACCTGGCGTTTTCTCACGGACGTGAGCCGGCGGACAGACCGGATCTCTTTGCTTCAGTGCAGCGCTACATTCAACGGCATCGCGATAGGGACACGGATTTCTGGCGCGACTACCTGAGCTCGGTCGACACCTCGCCGGATCTGAGCGGATGGCGCCGTCCGGATGCGGAGTCATCGGCGTTAGCAGCCATTAAGAGCGTCTCTGCTGCAGGGATTTGCCGCTGTGAACTGAGCGCCGAAGAGCGCCGGTGCGCGCTCGAAGCTGCCCAGCGCCAAGGCATGACCCTGAACGCCTTGCTGCAATACGCCTGGCACAAGGTGCTCGCACTCTACTCCGGTGCTGCCGTGACCGTGGTGGGCACCGTGGTGGCGGGAAGGATGCTGCCGTTGAATGGTATCGAAAACACGCTGGGCATGTTCCTCAATACGCTACCGTTGAAGGTGGAGCATCAAAGCGATGTGCCTCTGATTCAGCAGGCACATCGGTTGCAGCAAGATATTAATGAAGCCAATACCCGATGCCTGGTCGATCTGGCTCATCTGCAGCCTGCGGGCCAGCGCCTGTTTGACTCGTTGTTCATTTATGAAAATTACCCGCAGCCTGATGAAGACCGCTACCGCGAACTGCGTCATCAATTCGTCGGTCGCAATGAGCAGAGGGATTATCCATTGGTCGTCAGCGTGGAGGAGGAGCCGGACGTTCTGCTGATTAAGCTGGAATATGCGGCAGAGTACTTTGATGCGGCGATGATGCGGCAAGCGATGGCACTGTTAAAGGACATCGTCGGCCACATGGCGAAAGACGCGAGTACGGAGACGGTGGCGATAGCTCCGGTTTATTGTGAGCCGGAGCAACCCTTGTTGCTTCCTGCGCCGGGGAATGCCGCCACCTTATCGCAAGTGTTGGCGCACTACGCATGCAGCCGGTCAGACGCTCCGGCGCTGAGTGACGGTGAGCGCAGCTGGAGCTACGCCCAGCTTGACGCAGAAGTGACGCAACTCGCCAATCTCATCGCCGGCCGCCTTGAGAAGACGCCGCACGCGCCTATTGCCTTGCGACTGCACAGCAAAGTCTTGACGGTCATGGCCTTGTTGGCGATAGGACGACTGGGCGCAGCTTATGTGCCGCTGGACAAAGACTATCCGCAGGAGCGTATCGATTTCATTCTGCGTGACAGCCAGGCTATCGCCGTATTGACGATGTCTGGGGATGAAGGGGCCGAGTACGGTATTCCGTCTATTCCCTTGTTCGGCACCGCGGGAGAAGCGCTGTGGCGCAAACAGGCCACGATGCCGACGTTCACACCTGCGGCGGAGAAGACCGCTTACATACTTTACACGTCCGGCACGACGGGTAAACCCAAAGGGGTTAGCGTGGGGCATGGGGCGCTGCTCGCCACATTGCGAGGTTTCTGGCAGCAGTACTTCCAGGGCAGGGAAGCGCTGAAAACGTACAGCATGACCAACCCCGTTTTCGACATTTTCGGTCTTGAATACGGTTTGCCGTTATTGAGCGGCGGCTGCGTTACCTTGGGAACTCACCATGTCACTGGGCTGGATTGCCGTAAGTTCGATTTCATCCAGTCAACGCCCAGCATGCTGGAAATTGTCCTACCGGTATTGCAGGGGGACGAGGAATGTTTACTTCTGGTCGGCGGTGAAAAGCTTGAGCCGCATTTGGCGCAGAAGGCCCTGGCTGTTTTCACGGGGCTCGTCAATGTCTACGGTCCGACGGAAACCTGCATTTGGTCAACCGGTAAACATTATCGGCGTGCCGCGACGGATCGCGTTTTAACGATAGGCCGCCCTTTGCCGGGAGAACGTTGTCTGGTGTTGGACCCGGCCGGCAGACCTTTGCCTGTCGGGGCCATCGGCGAGCTCTATATCGGGGGCAGCGGCGTGGCCGAGGGTTATCACAACCAGCCTGAGCTGACCGCCTCACGCTTTGTCTCACTGTCGTTTGCTGAGGGGATATGGTATCGCAGCGGCGATCGCGCACGCATTTTGCCAAATCGTGAAATAGCATTCCTTGGGCGGCAGGATCAGCAAGTCAAGTTGCACGGCCATCGTATTGAGAAGGGCGAGATTGAGCAGGTTATATTGCAGCACGAGTCGATCTTGCAGGTTACCGTGCAAATATGCCAAGTGGCGGGGGATGGGAACGTCGGTCAGGCGTTGGTTGCCTATTATGTGGCGCAGGGCGAAATTAACGCCGGGCAGTTGAATGAACACGTCGGTCGACAACTGCCGGATTATATGGTGCCTGCCTATTGGATTGCGTTGTCTGCCTTGCCGCTGAACGCTAACGGCAAACTGGATGTGCGTGCGTTGCCGTCGGTTGACGCCGGTGAGGCATCTCCAGCGGCGCAGAGCGAAATCGCTACGCCGCTGGTGAAGCAGTTGCAGGTTATCTGGCAAGAATTGCTCGGTTGCGAGGCGGTGGGCGTCAATACCTCGTTCTTTGAACTGGGTGGGAACTCCATCATGTTGACCCGGCTCTATGGCATGTTACCCGACCAGGTTCAGCAAAAAATCGGTCTGATAGATCTCTTCCGTCTGCCGACCATTGCCCGCATTGCCGCGCATATCGAAGGCCGCCAACATGAAGCGGCGCCGGCACCGACGACTGGACCGATCAATGCCCGGGACGATATCGCCATTGTGGGGATGGCGGGCCGTTTCCCAGGCGCGCAAACGCTGGCGGCATTCTGGCAACGGTTATGCGATGGCGAGGCGTTTATTACGCATTACTCGCGCGAGGCGCTGGCGGCATCGGTTGACTCCGCACTGCTGGATCATCCGCATTATGTTCGCGCCCAGGGGATGCTCGACGATATCGATCGCTTTGACGCCGATTTCTTCGGCTGTACGGCTCAGGAAGCGCGTCTGATGGATCCGCAGCAGCGAATTTTCCTGGAATGCGCCTGGCATGCTTTGGAAGATGCGAACTGCGATCCGCAGCGCTTTGCCGGTGATATCGGCGTCTATGCGGCCATCGGCAACAGCAACTACGAAAGAGACGTTGTTCTACCGAACATGCCTCAGGCTGATTTGATCGATCATTACCAGTTGATGATTCATAACCAATCCCACTTCCTGGCGACAAAAACGGCGTACAAGTTGAATTTGACCGGGCCGGCGATGACGATCCAAACGGCTTGTTCATCCTCGCTGGTCGCTGTTCATCAGGCTTGTCGCGCCTTGCAGGCGGGCGACTGTCAGGTCGCATTGGCAGGCGGCATCTCCATTGGTCAATTAGCGCGCGGTGGTTACCTGTACCAGCCAGGGATGATCTTCTCACCTGATGGTCACTGCCGTCCGTTTGATGCGCAAGCGGCGGGAACCATTGAAGGACAAGGGGTAGGTGTTGTCGTGCTGAAACCTTTGGCGCAAGCGCTGGCGGACGGTGATGCTGTGTATGCCGTTGTGAAAGGGTCGGCCGTAAATAATGACGGGCGGGATAAAATGGGATTCACTGCGCCAAGCGAGAGCCGTCAACAGGCGGTGATTGCCAAGGCATTGGCCGATGCCGATGTCACGCCGGCGGACATTTCCTATGTCGAAGCGCACGGCACCGGCACGCCATTGGGCGACCCTATTGAAATTGCCGGGTTGAAAGCGGCCTTCGCCGGACAACAGGCGGAACACGCCTGCGCAATCGGCTCGGTGAAAAGTAACCTGGGGCATTTGGATGTCGCGGCAGGCATCGCCGGCTTGATTAAAACGGCGTTGTGCCTGCAGCATCGCACGTTAGTTCCCACGCTACATATGCAGCGTGAGAATCCGGCATTAAAACTGGCTGAAGGGCCGTTTTATGTGAATGTTGAAACCCGCAACTGGGAAAGCGCCACAGGGCTCCGCACCGCCGGCGTCAGCGCTTTCGGCATTGGCGGCACCAACGCACACGTTATCCTTCAGCAGGCGCCGAACACGCCGACAACCGCGCCACGGTCCGCTCAGCGCAATATGCTGTGCGTTTCTGCGGCGGATGACGCAGCTCTCGAACGGATGAGTGAGGCTTTGGCCGATCATTTGGCAACGCATCCTGAGCATTCGATGGAGGCGGTTGGCTATGCCCTGATGGCGCAGCGACACCGCTATGCATGCCAACGGTGGGTATCCGGAGATTCACGGGAAGCGGTCGTCGCGCGGTTGCGCGAGAAGGGCGAAACGATGGCCCGACCTGCGTTCGAGGCGCAGGTGGCCTTTATGTTCCCGGGCCAGGGCGCACAATTCGTCGGCATGACACAGGCGTTATATGACGCCGAACCGCAATTCCGAGTGGAGGTCGATCGTTGCCTCGCATTGCTCGAGCCGATGATGGGCGGTGAAATAACGCGGGAAGACGTATTGGCGAACGGGGAGAGCGTACACCACACCGCAATCACTCAAGTGGCGCTGTTTGTGTATGAATATGCGTTGGCGCAGTGGTATCGCTTCCTCGGTGTTGAGCCGACGGTGATGATTGGTCATAGCCTGGGCGAATATGTTGCCGCATGTATCGCCGGCGTATTTTCACTGGAGGATGCGCTCAAGTTGATGCTCAAACGCGGTGCGCTATTGGCGCACACCGCACCGGGGGCGATGCTGGCTATCAAACAGTCGGCGGAGGGCGTAAGCGAACAGGCTGCCGCGTTGGGCGTCGATATCGCCGTCGTTAATGATTCGGGAAGCTGTGTCATTTCCGGCGCGGCGTCGGCAATCGCCTCTTTGCAGGCGAGCTTGATCGCCCAAGGGGTATCTTGCCATCCGGTTAAGGTTTCGCACGCGTTCCATTCGCGTTTATTGGAGCCTGTGTTGGCAGAGTTTAAGGCCGCGCTGCAAGAAATTGCCTTCAACGAGCCGCAGTTACCGTTTATCTCCAATTTGACCGGCCAGTGGGCAACGGCGGAACAGGTTTGTCAGCCCGAATATTGGGTGCAGCACCTGCGGCATACGGTGCAATATGACGCCGGCCTGCGTACCTTGCTTGAACGCCGTGCCGATGACAACTGGGTATTGCTGGAAGTAGGGCCGCGTCAAATTCTGAGTACGTTGGCGTCGCGCCATCCGGCATTGGGGAATGCGGCCGTTGTCGTTTCTTCACCGCGCAACGCTACGGATGAGCGGCAGGCTGCGCAGATGCTGTGGCGTTCCGTTGGCGTGCTGCATATGTCAGGTGTGGAAATCAACCAGGAGCGTTTCTGGCGGTGTACGGGGCAAGCGTCTTTGCGTCTACCGGCATATCCTTTCGCGCCTCAGCGGCATTGGTTCGGTGTGATGAATTCACCCGCTCATTCGCGGCCGGCCCCGGTTCCGGCGGAGGCAGCCGTGCACCAAGGAGATATGCAACAACGGGTGGCAATGTTGTTCAACGAGGTTCTGGGGTGTGAGTCGGTCGATCCACAGCGCGGGTTCTTCGAACTGGGCGGCGACTCGCTGAGCGCATTGCAACTGATTGGCCGCCTGCAAAAAATGACCGGTATACGTCTTGAGCTTATGGCCATGGAACAGCCGAGCGTCGTGCAAATAGCGCAATCGCTGGAGGCTCATGCGACAGCGAAGCCTCAGGGCGAAAGCGGTTTGGTGAAGCTGCGCGACGGTGAGGATGAGGGGATGATGCCACTTGTGTTGATCCACCCCATCGGCGGCGACATCTATTTCTACCGGGAGTTGGCTCAATGCTTGGGAAGCAGCAGAACGATTTATGCCATACGTTCACCTCTGCTCAATGGCTCGGGCGCCTTCGAGAGCATCGAACAATTGGCGGGAGAGTATCTGGCTTTGCTGAAGCCGCATCTTGAGCGAGGCGAATGTTGCCTGGCCGGTTCTTCGTTCGGCGGTATTATCGCGTTTGAAATGGCGCGGCAGTACCAAGAGGGAAAACATGTGTCTCTGCCGGTAGTGATGATTGATTCCCCAGGACAGGGAAATCTGCCTGCGGCCATGACGGATGAACAGATTTTGGACTACCTGCTTTCATTTGGCCTGGTGTCACTGGACATTGATTGGGATGCCTGGAAGGCGATGACCCAAATGGCGGATAAAATCCATTATTTATCTGAGATCACCAAAGGAACTGCGGCCGAAACGCTCTTTTCCTCGGCGTTCTTACCTCGTTACTTGAGCACCTGGCAACGGCATAACGTGATGATGCAGCGTTACCACCCGCATGCGTTGATGAGTGATGTGCTGTTTTTCTCTCACCGTGAGGTGATTGCAGATTTTCCTGAAAATCAAAGCAAGTTCTGGCATCCCTGGGTGTTGGGCCGCTTCGAGGTGCAGGTAATTCCGGGGAACCACCTGACGATGAACGCGGGGAAAGGCGCGGCAATGATGGCGGAAAAAATGACTTCGTGGTTAGGGCATTGGACGCTGGCTTGATGGCGCAGCGTGTTCGCTATACCTGAGGGGAAATCAGCGGGATAAACTATCCCGCTGATCCCGCTACGGTATTGATTTTGATTACGCCGCTCCCGTTCTCCGCGGTGGCGGATAGCGTCATATTCTTGCAAAGCAGAGGAAGCCGTATGTGGTTTGAGCAAATAAAAAGGGGTACCGGTGGGGATGATGAGCATATTTTATTTTGTTTCCCTTATGCCGCCGGAAATGCCGAGGTATTCGTGCCATTCTCTCACTACGTCAATAGCAATACGTCCGTGTACGCCATGCAACTGCCCGGCAATGGGCGCCGCTTTTCAGAGGCGTTGTGCAATGATGTCTACAAAATTTTGGATGAGGTTGAACGAGAAGCCACGAGCCTGATGTCGGGAAAACCGTACTCATTTCTTGGTCACAGCAATGGCGGATTATTCGCCTTTGAATTGGCGAGTCGTTTTATCGCTCAGGATAAACCGCCGGCGCGAATTTTTATCGCCGCAGAAGCACCGCCGCACATTACGGATTTTAAGCATGATCCGATGCATTCAGATGATGATGAAATGGCCGAAGTATTGCGTCGTTATGGCGGAACTCAACCTGATATTTTGGATGACGTTGATTTCAGAAGCTTATTTTTTCCTATTATACGCAACGAGCTGTCGATTAATTTTCATATGAAACGGGCGTTGAAGGAGAAGACAATCAATTATCCTTTGGTGTTGATTCACGGCAGCCGCGACAGCACTGTTTCCAAGACGGACATGGCGGCTTGGGCGCGCTATACAAGCGCGCATATCGGTCTGCACACCGTTTCGTCGGATCATTTCTTCATCAATCATCAGCCGAAAGAAGTGGCGGATATCGTGAATCAGCAGCTGGCGTAAAGCGCAGGTATGGCGGTTGGGGCACAACCGCCATTAACGCAATGGCGTCATCACACCACCGGCGCCACCGTCAGCAGCAGGTTGGCGAAGCGGCGCTGTTCGCCGGAGGCGATCACCAGCAACGTCCGATCCGATTTGACCGCGGCGTAAAACGCCTCGCGCGGCAGGTATTCGATCGGGCAATGTTCAGGCAGCAGCTGCCGGTATTCGGCTTCGATAGCGTTGGTGAAGTCCGGCGGGCAGGCCATCAGCGCCGCGCTTTCCACGTTGATGCAGGCCAGCAGTTTTTCCAGGATTGGCGGAGCGGCGAGCGTGCCGGGCGCCAGGTTCAGATAGACCACGGTGGCGTCTTTCGGCGCGTGGGTCACGCAGGCGTAGTTGCCGTCGGCGATCAGCACCTGGGTTTTATGCCCGCATTGCGCCAGCGCGGCGAGCAGCGGCGGGTGGGTGATGGCGGATTTAATCATAAGGCGATACCTGAATAGGGGGCGGCAGCCGTGCCGCCCGCAGCTGAATTACATGCGGTAGATGCCGCCGTTGATATCAAGAGTGGCGCCGGAGATGAAGCCGTCGTATTCCGCTGCCAGAAAGGCGATGGCGCGCGCCACGTCGTCCGGCGTGCCTGCGCGGCCCAGCGGGATGGCGCGAACGGTTTCCTCCGCCGATTCTTGGGTGGTGTGGCGATTATGGAAGCGGGTGCCGAGGATCAGGCCGGGCGCCACCGCGTTTACCCGGATGCCGTGCTCGCCCAGCTCCGCCGCCAGCGAGCGCGTCCAGGTGAGCACCGCGCCCTTGGTGGCGGAATAGACCAGCGAGCCGGAGTGGCCGCCGGCGCGGCCGGCCTGCGAGGCCAGGTTGACGATGCTGGCGCCGTTTGCCGCCGCCTTCAGGAACGGTAGCGCGCTCTGCGTCACGTTCAGCATGGTGGTCATGTTCACGTCGATCACGGTTTGCCAGAAGGCGCGGTCGATCTCGCCCAGCCATTTGCGCCCGACGATGCCGCCGACGTTATTGACCAGAATATCGATGCCGCCGAGAAACTCGGCGCCGGCCGCGACGCAGCGCAGCGTTTCGTCGGTATCGATGAGATCGGCGTAGCCGTAAGCGGCTTTTTGCCCCAGAGAATGGGCCAGCGCCACCAGCGCCTTGGGGCCGCTTTCGTCGCTGTGATAGTGAAAATAGATGTCGCAACCGGCCTTGATCAGCCGCTCCGCAGTGGCGCGGCCAATGCCCTGTTCCGCTCCGGTGATAAAGACCTTTTTGCCCGCAAGATCGCCCATGATTGACTCCTTATTGGTTCGTTAAGAATTGATGACGCCTTCACGCTGTTTGGCGCAGTAGAAAATGCAGATCAGCCCGGTGGCCAGCAGGCACGAGGCCAGGAAAAACAGCCCCGGCGCGCTGCTGCCGGTCAGATCGTTCAGCACGCCCACCGCATAGGGGGCGACAAAACCGCCGATATTGCCGATGCAGCTGACCACCGCCAGTCCGGCGGCCGCAGCCGCGCCGGTGGAGATATTGGCGGGCATGGATAAAAACGGCGGCACGGCGGTGTAGATACCGATGGCGGCGATGCACAGGAACGACAGCGCGACGAGCGGGTCGTATTTAAAAAACGTCACCGCCCCCATCAGGCCGATGGCGGCAACCACCATGCTGAGGCCGGCAAATACGCCGAGCTTTTTGGTTTTGCTGGCCCACAGGCTCCACGGATAGACCAGCAGCGCGGCCAGGCCGTAGGGAATGAGCGCCAGTAGGCTGACGCGGAAGATATCGCCGCCGGAGAGGGCGCTGATGATCGACGGCAGCCAGGTGCCGAAGCCATAAATGCCGCACACCATGCCGAAGTTGAGCAGCGCGTAGAGCAGGTATTTCTTGTTTTTAATCCCCTTCAGGAAGTCAGCCAGCGTGATTTTAGAGCCGGATTTGGAGCGGCCGGCGTTGCTCATCAGCCAGGCTTTTTCCTCCACGTTCAGATAGCCGACGTCTTTGGGGGAGTTCTTGATCAGGAACGGGATCAGCAGGCCGATGACGATCGGCGGTAGCCCTTCGAGGATAAACAGCAGCTGCCAGGGGGCGAACCCGAACCAGTCATGCTGAATATTGAGAATAAAGCCGGAAATCGGCGAGCCGACCGCGTTGGACAGCGGCTGGACGATGATAAACATGCCGAGAATTTTGGTGCGGTATTTCTCCGGAAAGAAAACCGTGAAGTAATACACCACCGAGGGAAAGAAACCGGCTTCGCACACGCCCAGCATAAAACGGCAAATATACAGCTCCAGCGGCGTGCGCACAAAACCGAGCAGGGTCGCGAAGATGCCCCAGGAAATTAATATTCTGGCGAACCAGATGCGCGGGCCAAATTTAATGGTGCCGGCGTTGCTGGGTATTTCAAACAGGAAATAGCCGATAAAGAAAATCCCGGAGGCGAAGCCGAAGGCCGAGGCGGTCAATCCCAGATTATCTTCCAGCGCTTTGGCGGCGTAGGCCATATTGTTGCGGTCGAGAAAGGCCAGGAAATACAATAAGATCATGAGGGGGACAATATGCAGCGTCAATTTCCTGATGGCGCTGCGTTCAATATCCGTTGGCATTGTTTTTTTCATCATGGTTTTTCCCATGTGGTTAATCGGAATAATAGCGGCCCAGCCCAAAGTCATGAGCGGCGTGCTGAATAACGACGTTGCGTGCATAAAAGCGTCGCGCCGTTTATTTATTGCGACGATTCTATTTTTTCTGCTTTTAGCTGCGACGATCCGGACGATGCCGGCTGCGCATCGTCTGGGAAAGTCGTTTTTACCGTATTAACCGGCGGCTTTGACCGAGCGCCGGCTGATGACCGACGGCGGGAAGAGAAACTCGCCGGGCGGTTGCAAATCATTGTTGATACGGCCGATCAGGCGTTCGACCATCAGCTGCGCCATCTCCGCCAGCGGTGGGCCAATCGACGTCAACCCCGGTTCGGCCAGGCCGGCCAGCGCGATATTATCGATGCCGATCACCGAGATGTCTGCGGGCACCTGGATGCCGGCGGCACGCAGGCCCACCATCAGCCCGATGCCCAGCGCATCGTTAATCGCCACGATGCCGTCCGGGCGCGGTGCCAACGCGAGAACGCGCGGCGCCAGCGTCAGCCCCAATTCGAACATTTCCGTGTCGCCGTAGGCGCTGTTGGCTTTGCCTTCCATCACCCGTTGGCGTTCGCTCAGGCTGTGCCCCAGCGCGCTCAGAAAACCGTCGATCTTGTGGCTGCGCCCGACGGTCAGCGTCGCTTCGGTGGCGAACACGATGTGTCGGCAGCCGCGCTCGAGCAGGTGCTGCGCGGCCAGGCGCCCGGCGGCGATATTGTCCATCGACACGCTGTCGAACAGTCGGGTATCGGTGGCCATCGGCTCGGCGAACGGGCTGTCGTAGCTGACAATCTTCATGCCTCGCTCGGCGGCCCGAACAAAATGAGTCTGGCGAATGTCGCTCGCCGCTACGATGATGCCGCGCACGCCGTGCAGGAACATATCGTCGATAAACGCGGCTTCTTCCTGTTCCTGGCGGTAGGCGTTGCCGAGCAAAACGCGGTAACGGTGAACCCGCGCCGCGCCGTCGACCGCATGCGCCAGCGCCGAAAAGCTCGGGTTGACGATCGACGGCAGCAGCAGGCCGATGATCTTCGCCTGCGGCGCGGGCACCGCCGCTCGGGCCGGCCGGTATCCCAGGGTTTCCATCGCCCGTTCGATGCGCTCACGGGTCTGCGCGCTCATCTGGTGGCTGCGATTGTTCAGCAGGTTCGACACGCTGCTGATGGACACGCCGGCCAACCGCGCCACATCACGAATATTTGCCATTTGCCGATACCTTGCTGCCTGCCGTTAGCCTGCAATCTATAAGGGAAGCCGGCCGCAGGCAAGCCGGAACCGGGGCGCTGCGCGCATGGGATTGCGCATTTGTGAGAATCGTCAGGCGGCAGCCGTGTTGTTTACTAAACAACACAGGGGGAGAGGGGCAATGTGTTAACGCAGATGAGTGAGATCTGCGAAGCACCTCTCGTTTATCGCCCTTCGGGGCGGCGGGTTCTGTACTATTGTTTTCTCTTTGCGGCACGTTCCAGGCCGATGGGGCGCTGGGCGCAACGGAGAGAACAGATGAACAAACGGGAATTAGAAAGCGCGATTGTCACCGATTTTTCCAAACGCATGAGCTATGGCGATTACCTGTGCCTGGACTCGCTGCTGGACTGCCAGCACCCACTCTCCAACCCGCCACATCATGACGAAATGCTGTTCGTGATACAGCACCAAACCTCCGAACTGTGGATGAAGCTGATGCTGCACGAGCTGCAGGCGGCGGTGCGGCTGGTGCAACAGGACAAACTCAGCCACTGTTTCAAAATCCTCGCGCGCGTCAAACAGATCCAGCGGCTGCTGTTCGAACAGTGGGCGGTGCTGGAAACGCTAACGCCGTCGGAGTACGTCGAGTTTCGCGACGTGCTGGGCAGCTCATCGGGCTTCCAGTCGCACCAATACCGGTCGATCGAGTTCCTGCTCGGCAACAAGAATGCGGCGATGCTGGCGGTGTTTAACAGCGATGCGGAAAAGCACGCCGCGCTGAAGGCGATCCTCGAAGCGCCGAGCCTGTACGACGAATACTTGCTGTACCTGGCACGCCACGGCCTGCCGATCCCGCAGGAGTGCCTCGAGCGTGACTGGACGCAGCCCTACCAGCGCAACCCGGATCTGCTGCCGGCGTTCAAAGTGATCTACGACAACCCGCAGACCTACTGGGAAGCCTATGAAATGGCGGAGAAGCTGGTGGATATCGAGGAGAGTTTCCATCTGTGGCGTTTCCGCCATATGAAAACGGTGGAGCGGATCATTGGCTTTAAGTCAGGTACCGGCGGTTCCAGCGGCGTCAGCTTCCTGAAAAAGGCGTTGGATCTGACCTTTTTCCCCGAGCTGCTGGACGTGCGCACCGAAATCGGCGCCTGAAATAACGTGGGAGGATAAGGGCGATGAGCGTGAGGATTATCGATAAAGCGGCGGAGAAGGTGGTGGGAGTGAGAGTCGTGGGGCCGTATCCGCAGACCATCCCGCAGGGCTCGCAGCAACTGCTGGCATGGCGGAAACGCCACGGCGTGCCGTTTGGCAAATGGCTGGTGCTGTATTGGGACGATCCGGCGGAAGTGGCGCTGGAAAAGCTGCGTGCCGACGTAGTGATAAGCGTGGCGGACGATTTCGCGCTGCCGGCGGGCAGCGAGGGCGTGACCGTGCAGACGCTGCCCGCCGGGCAGTATGCGGTCTACCACGTGCGCATCAGCGATGGCGATTTCGAGCGGGTGTGGGGCGAGTTCTATCAGAAGCTGCTGCCGGCCAGCGGCTACCAGCCGGTTGAGGGGGTGAGCTATGAGCACTATCTCAACGACTGCGAAGCCGACGGCTATTTCGACCTCGATATTTACCAGACGGTGAAGAAGTGGTGAGACGGCGCGGTAGCGTATCAAAAGGCTCTTTGGGAGCCTTTTGATGGGATATTTAAAGATTCATTTAAAAGAGGAACAGTCATAAGATAATTATTCCATGTCTATATCATAGAATGTATATTTAAGGTTTTTATAAACCTACTGTTTTCAGCAAGCGCCCCTAATAGAGCGCCAGTGAAAAATGAAACCCAGCAACTTTATCTTATATCTTGCTGGTTGTGATTCACCCGTCGCCGTGATTATTGTTATTCTGTTTTTGTGCATTTCCGACTCTACATTCTGAATGTAGATATCCAGATTTTCATTTTTATATGAAGGTATTGGGTCATATGGGTACTCTATGACTTTTATCCCGCTTATTTTTTCTGCGATCGCCTTCCTGATGTTTTCATCTATATCCCATATGGGTATCGCAGAGCTGTTATCATAAAGT
This sequence comes from Serratia sp. NGAS9, assembly GCF_009905295.1. Classification (NCBI taxonomy): domain Bacteria; kingdom Pseudomonadati; phylum Pseudomonadota; class Gammaproteobacteria; order Enterobacterales; family Yersiniaceae; genus Serratia; species Serratia sp. NGAS9. The sequence continues at coordinate 3,123,080 of NZ_CP047605.1, read as the reverse complement.
ACTTTTTCGTTAGAGTTAGGGATGGATACTTCTTTTTTAAATAAACGAAACTGCTCTTCGTTACCATCAAATAGTTGCCTGTTTGATGGGGTAATGACAATTTTCTCTTTGTTCATAATATTTAAATAGATCTAGTGAATAAATGATTCATGCCTTTATTGATTGTTAGTGTGCGAAGTGAAGATGTAGTTATTTGCGATATTCGAGGGGGAGTGAAAAATCACACACACTCTGCATTATGGAATGAGTGTGTGAATTTTTATATAATAATGTGGATGAGTTTCCTCTTTTTTAATAAATTATGTTATTCCTTTTGCAATATTTTCGCCATTCATCCTCAGTATGAAATGCACTGCGATAGTTGCATACTATTGTTCCCGTTAAATTATGTGGGTCATAAGCAGCGTCAATATGCCCCCATGAACCACTAACTGGAAGTTGTATATGAGTTTTTTCATAAAACCATGTTCGAAGATTTTTGGTAATAGCACCTTCTACTTTTTTTTGTATTCCCATCATGAGTTTTTCAGGCGCAAAACGCCAACTGCAAAGCACTGCATCTGTAATGAAGGCCCCGGAGAAGTCGGCAATTATATATATATCGCCGGATTTTTCTTTTTTTGTACTGATTATTGTTCTGTATGATGTAGTCCTACCATCTGACTTTTCTGGCCAACCCTCCCACAATCTGGAGCCTTTTATTAGCATTTCTCGGGTTGTCGCTGTACCTAGCGTTATTCCCGCGAGTTCTAGTGTTCCGTCATAAGTATCTAGTTGCATTTTACAATCCAATTTCAAAAGGCTTATCAATTGGCTCAAGAACAGTTTTATAGTTAGAAAGGAAAAATTGAGTTCCTCCGCCTTCGCCGAATCTCGTTGGGTCTTGAGATATCGCTTTACCTGTTCCTGCAATCGTTTCTCTTTTTACTCTATATGCTTGTATTTTAGATCTATAACCAAATTTTTCATGTGGAAGCACCTGCAAACTTTCCCATAGCTTGGCTCTACTGCCACCTGCAGCATCTAGCGTCGCCTTGTTGAAGTAAAAACCAGATTGCCCTGGAGCGCCGCCATAAACAATGTCACCTTCTTTCAACATGATATTTGACCAAGAGTCTCGTCCTTTGTAGATACCTCGACCTTGCCATTGTCGACCAAAAGCTGCCTGATTATGATCGTTGGCTTTGGTTGCTGCGCATCGTGGCTTCCATCCCCAAGGATCCACCCAACCCAGCGGATTCGGCGCGTATTGGTACAGGTTGATCCCGCCGGCCAAACCTATCGGATCGTGCTGGGTAAATCTGCCGATATCCGGATCGTAATAGCGGAACAAATTGTAGTGCAATCCCGTTTCCCGATCCAGGTATTGACCCTGCAGGCGCAGGTTTTGGAAATAATCCAGATCTTGCTGATTTTCCTCATACTTTATGCGGCCCCAGGCGCTGCTGTGACTCTGCCAGCGCAGCGTTCCGTCGCTATCGGTCAGGCTTTCCGGTTCGCCGTTCGGCGCCGTGTGGAAGTAAAATACTTGGGCCGGCGTGTGGCCGTCGATGCGCGCCAAAGGTTCATAGCTGCCCTGATCGGCATAGACATAGGTGAGGGGCATGCCGTCGCGAGTTTCCTGCAGCAGCCGGAAACCTTCCCACAAAAACGTGGTGGTTTGGCATTTGCCGGCCGGTTGGCGCAGATCCTGACTTTGCTGCCACACCCGCTTTTGCGTGCGCCGCCCGAGCGGATCATAGTGGAACTGCACATGCTGCTGGGCTTCGCTGCGATGTTGGCTGTAGCGCACCACCTCGCAGAGGCGATGATCGGCGTCGTAGAGATATTGCCAACGGTAGTGGCCTTTGCGTTTTTCCACCGTGCGGCCAAAGACATCGTATCGGTAATCAATTCCCTGATAATGCAGTACGCGGTTGTGCCGCTGGCGGAATTGCCCCTCATCCAGCAGGTTGGATGCCGGATCGTACCGGTAGCGCTCGGTATCCGGCAGCGTGCCGTCCCGGCTCAGCAATCGACCGGTGGCATCGTACTGATAACGCTGGTAGGAGAACGGGTTGGCGTTGTGTTCTTCGCGCGTCAGGTTGTTTTGATAGTCGTAGGACCACTGGCGCGAGCTGCTGGCCGGCGCCGGGCGCTGGCGGTTGTCATTGAAGATCTCCCGCCGGTCTTTGCGCCCCAGCCGATCATAATGCACTCGGCTGGTCAGGCGACCCTGCGTACGGCTCAGCTCGCGGTGCAGATTGTCACGCTCGAATTCGCTGAGGGTGATATCGTCCAGCGCCAGCTGCAGCAGGTGGCCGCTGCCGTAGTACAGCGCGCGCAGCGCGCGTCCGTCGGGCAAGGTGGTTTGCGTGCGGTTACCCATCGGATCGTAATCATAGCGCAGCGTACCGTTGGCACCTTGTTCACGGGTTACCCGCCCCAGCAAGTCATAGTCAAAACTGACCTCGCTCTGAGCCGTTGTCGGCTCGTCATGCCATGCGTTGCCGCGGTCACTGGCGGCATGCAGCAGTTGGCCGAGCGGACTGTAGCGGTAGCGGGTTTCTCCATCGGGCGTCTGTTTGCTCACCAGTTGGCCGGCGCCGTCATGGTTGAAATAGTGCGAGAAGGCGGCGGAGGTATTGGCGGCGAAGCGGCGCTCGACGACCCGGCGGCATTCGTCGTAACGATAGCGGGTGCTGACGCCGTCCAACCCGATTTCTTCCTGCAACAGATTGCAGGCCGTCCAATGGAACAGGTAACTTTCGGCATTCTCGTTGCGCAGCGCCGTTAATCTGCCGCGGGCGTCGTAGTGGCGCACCACCTCGCCATCGAGCGGATTGCGCGTGGCCAGCAGGCGGCCGGCTGCGTCATAGCGATAATGCGTCAGGCGCCCATCGGCCCCCTGATAGCGATCCAGCTGGCCCTGCGCGTTCCAGCTCAGCGTCTCTTGCCAGCCCTCGGCGCGCTGCAGCTGTGTCAGGCGGCCGGCGGCATCGTAGCGGTAATGGACGCGTTCGCCGGCGGCGTCGGTCACCTCGCTGAGCCAGCCTTGAGCCGTATATTTGTAGAGAGTTTGTTTGCCGGAGCAATCGCGGGCGCGCAATAATTGCCCGTGCTCATCATAAGCGAAATGGCTGATGCCGCCGTTGGCGTCGACGGCTTGCACCACCTGGCCATAGCCATCGCGCAGGTAGCGCTGGGTATGGCCGAGCGCATCGATCTCGGCAATCAAGGCATGGCGCTCGTCGTAGTAGAAATGCTGTGTGGCGCCGTTGGGCTCCTTGACGCTGATCGGCAGTGCGCGCTGCGGTAGCCAACCGGTGAGGCGGATATGGCCGAGCGGATCCTCTTCCTCGACCAGATTACCGGCTTCATCGTAGCGGAAATGCCAGCCGTGGCCGAGCGGATCGCGCGTGGCGATCAGCATGTCTTCGTCATTCCATTGGTAATGCCAGACCTCACCACGCTCGTCGGTATATTCGACGATCAGCCGTTGGGCGTTCCAGCGGTGCTGGTGCCGCAAGCCGTCATTCTCGGTGACCGTCGTTAACCCGGCGGCCAAATCGTAGTCGATTGTACAGCCGCCGCCGGCGCTGTCGCGGTGTTCCACCACGCGCCAGTCGTCGAACATCGCCCAGTGATACTCGAAGCTGGGCCCACCGGCCTGTTGGTGGCGGGTCAGCAGGTGTTGGGCGTTATAGTGAAATTCGCGTGTGACCAGGCCGCCGGCGTCGATCACCTGATGCAGATCGCCGCCGTCGTCATAACGGTAGCGCACGCGTGGTTCGTCGTTATGCCGCAAGGCGGTGACGCGATCGTCGAAGCGCGGATCGCCGTATTCCAGCCGCAATGTCATGGTGCCGGCGCTGTCGACGATGTGGCTCAGGCGCTGTCGTTCGTCGTAGTTCAGCAGCAGCGCATTATCGTACTCATCGCTCAACGACACCAGCCTCAGGCGGGAAGGGGTCTGCGGCAGCGGCACGAACAGCCGCCAGACGCTGCCGTCGGTGTCGGCGATCAGCAGCTGTCCCTCTTCACCGCGGCGGAACATCAGCCCTTCACCGGCGCTGAAGCTCGGCTGGTTCACCTCAGGCAGCGGGAAGCGTAGCTCACGACCGGTTTCATCATGCAGGCAACACTCAATGACGCCGTCCCGGTCGTTAAGATCGACCCAAATTTCAAAAGGCGTGCGCCAGCCGTGGCCAAACAGTCCCTGATAGCCATTGCGGCTGTTGTAATTGCGCTGCCAGATCAGCGGAAAGCGCGCCGGCAGCAACAGGTCCAGATCTTCTTCGTCGTTCAATACCTTGGCGCCGGTGGCGGCATGCACCGGGTTAAAGGCGGCGTGGATCGCTTCGCCGAGGGCGTTAACGCCCGCCGCCGCCAGACCGCCGCCGATCATGCAAGGCAGGTTCTTAACCAGCTTGGCCGGATTACCGAGCAGCAGCGGCAGCACGGTCAGCGCCAAACCGATACCCGGCAGCTTGCCGCTCTTGATGTCGCGTACCACCACCGTGCCGCCGCCGATCTGCACATTTTTGGAGACGTCGGTCGAGACTTTCGCCTCGCAGGTTGAACGGTCATTGCTGCGTACGGCCGGTTGGCCGTTGATAAATACTTTACTGGAGCCTTCCGCCAGGTATTGCGGAAGCGGGTGTTTGTCGCAGCTGATTTTATCTTCTTCCAGCGGTTGGCTGGGCTGGCTGGGGCCGGCGACGCCGGGCTGCCATAGCTGCGAGAGGATATTACCGCCGGCGGCCAGCAGCTCGGCGCCATAATCCCAGAAGCTTTGCGGCGGCTGTGGCGCCGGTAACGCTTTGATCTCTGCGGGCGTGAGTAAACGACCTGCGGCGCGTGCCGCCGGTTTGGCGTTGGTGAAGACGTTGGGGGAGCCCGTGAGAATGACGCCGGAGACGGAAGGCGGGAAGAGCCAGTTGGCCACGGCGTCGCAGCCGTTGCTGATATGTTCTCCGACGCCGGTCAGGCTGGTGGCAAAACCGACGATCAGCCCGGCGCCGACGCAGCCGGAGGCCGCCGTCGCCGCTGCGCCGAGCACCGCCACCCCTGCCAATGCCGGCGCTGCGGCGGCGGCTGCTGCGGACACGGCGGCGGTCGCCACCGCATACACCGCGACTTCGGCGACGGCGCTGGCGATGTCCGCCAACGCGCTGGTGTGGATCAGTTCATCATCCTTTCTTGCTGCCCAGATCTCAGCCATGGCTATTGTTCACTGTGTTCGGTCAAGACCAGCGACGCTTTCACCTGCTGCCAGTGAGCGTCATCCTCGGGGGTGAAGGGGCGCATGGCGGCATAGGTGACGATCAGTAACGTCTGGCTCTCGTCCGGCTGCACCGCCAACTGATGCTGATGATGGTGGTGTCCGGCGCGGATAAAGCGACTGGTGACTTCAATCGCCTTGAGATGGCCCTGCGGCCCGGCGCTGATGCGCCGGCGCGGCGACTGTTGCAAATCGCTGATCTGTGGCAGCAGTGCTTGCCACTGCTTCTCGAATTCGTCCTCCAGCGTGGCACCTTGCGGAATGATGCCGCGGGTGATGACCAGCGAGGCGCCGGTTTGCGGGTTTTTGAGAATATTGACCGTGCAGTCCTGCCAGGCGATGGCGGGGAGGGTGAAATGGCCTTCCTGGAAAAGGTAATCCATGGATGTCCTTGCAAGTAATCAGGGGAAAGGACGCGGCGCAGGGCCGCGTCGGCATCAGGATTTCGGGAACAGCTGATCGACGGCGCTCTGGATTGCCGCCTGATGGCCACCGCCCGGTGCGGCGGTGCGCGCGGCGCCGCCAGGCTGGTTGAGATCCAGCTGGCCGCCGGTATTGATCTCTCCGTCCTCTTTCACCGTGATATTGAAGCTGGTGCCGGTGATGTTGATTTGGCCGTTCGCCAGCAGTTCGATCACGCTTTCGCCGCACTCGAGCCGCAGCGATTCGCCGGAGCCGAGGGTAAAGGCGTTAACCACGGCGTCGCTGCGCGTTTTGCCGGTCAGCGCGGAGGATTCGCCTTTGACGCCGGTTGCCTGATTGAGCACCACCCGTTTGATCTGGTTACCGCCCACCAGATGCGTGTGGTCGTTAGCGATGGTGTGGCTTTCATCGTTTTTCACCTGGGTGTCCATGTTGCGCTCCGCCTGGATCCACACCTGTTCGGCGCCGGCCTTGTCTTCGAAACGCAGGGCGTTGGCGTTGTCGGCGGTGCCGTCCTTGGTGCGGCTCATAAAGCCCATCTGGGTGGCGGCGGCCGGCAGCGCCCACGGCGGCATGCTGGCTTCGTTATAGACGCGCCCGGTGACGATCGGCCGATCCGGATCGCCGTTGATAAAGTCCACCACCACTTCGTCGTTCACGCGCGGGATCTGCACGCCGCCGTAGCCTTGGCCGGCCCAGGCGCTGGAGACGCGCACCCAGCAGGAGCTGCCGTCGTCTTTCGGCCCGAAGCGGTCCCAGTGGAACTTCACCTTGATGCGGCCGTATTTGTCGGTCCAAATCGATTCGCCGGCCGGGCCGACCACCCGGGCGGTCTGCGGCCCGTGGGTTTTCGGCCAGGTAGCCTGCTGCGGCGGGTGCCAGGGCACGTCCGCCGGTAGCACGATGAAGTCGATACGGTGTTCGCTGCTCTGATCGTCGCCGCTGGCATAGCGGTTCTCTTTCAGATGGTAGTTGGCCTGCAGCGTCAGGTACTCGCGGTTGTCGTCGGCGTGCGGGGCGTTATACAGCGTAAAGGTGCTGCCGGGAGCAATGCCCAGCGCGGTGGCGGTACCGCGGATCTGCTGATGTTCGGCCTGCCAGGCCTCCTGGCGCACGCGGGCGTAGAACTCCCCCTGCTGATGCTCGGTGTAGCGGCCCGGCCAGTCGTAAACGTCGATCTGCCCCGGCGTCGGCGAGACCGGGTTTTGCCGTGCCTGGAACAGCCAGGCGTTCGGCTTGCGGAAATCGTAGTCGTCCAGGCTGTAGATACCCGGCGTGACGCGATCGGACAACGTCCACTGGCTGATGCCTTCCTCGCTGGTGCTGCCGCCGGACGGCGTCAGGTGGTAGGGGATCATCTCATAGCCGGGATAGGGCTGGTGGTGGTGGGGGGCGTCCCCGAGCACCAGCGTGTGTTTGCCCATCTCGTGTTTGAAATAGTAATAGATGCCCTCCAGCTCCATCAGGCGGCTGATGAAGTTGAAACTGCTTTCGTTGTACTGCACGCAGTAGCCCCACAGGCGATAGTCGCCGGTCAGCTGATCTTCCAACTGCACGTTGTGCTCCGCCAGCAGGGTCTTGACGATCTGCGGCACCGTCTGTTCCTGGAAGATGCGGAAGTTGCGGTCCTTGGTCATCGGCCAGAGATCCGGCTGCACGTGCAGGTTATACACCGCGTAGCGCGTGCCGCCGATCTCTTCGCTGCTGACGGCGATGGCGGTGATCTTGCCGTTCAGGTAGCGCGGGGCGCTGAGGAAGCCCTGGGTTGGGATCTCCAGCGTCAGCGGTTGGCCGAGCAGCGCTTTGCGATCGAGCCGCGCGTCGGTGCTCAGCAATTCAATAGAGAAGTCAAAAGGGGTGGAAAGCGCTTCGATACCGTCCAGTGAGCGGAACAACAGTTGCTCCTGGCCCAGCGGCGTGTGCGCAATAATGCGGTCCAACATGAGAACGTCCTCTGTGATTGACGTCATGCCCTGCATACTCCGGCGTTGCAGCGGCCTTGCCGCGCGGCCAATGAGGATGGGCAGTGGTGCGTCAGTCTCATGAAATAGGGAAACCCCGCCGAGGCGGAGTTTCAGAACGGGATTAACCGGCGGTGGCCGGATTGACCAGCCAGGTGCCGGCGGTGTCGATGCTGAGTTGCTGCCGGCGGAGTCGATCGTCGTGGCGGATTTCCAGCTGATAGCGGCCCGGCGCCAGGTTCAGGCTGGCGAAGCCGTTTGCGCCCGGCGTCACCTGCTGCGGCTTGCCGTCGAGGCTGACCTGTTCGCCCGGTTGCAGTTTGAAGTACACCAACGCCACCGGCTGCGGTGGCGGTGCCACCTTTTCAGGTTCCGCGGCTGCAGGCTGCGCGGTTTGCGGCGCGCTCGGCTGCTCCGTCAGGGTTTTCTGCGCCGGCGACGCCTCAGTGTTTTGGGTCACGGCCTGGGTATCGTCCTCGCCGCCGCTCAGCCAGGCGACGGCACCGATCACCAGCAGCGCCGCGACGCCGGCGCCGGCCATCATCGGGCGCGAGAATTGGGTGCTGCGCGCGGTAACGGCGCCGGCGGCGGCTGCAGCGGCAGCCGGGTTGGCGGCGACCAGCAGGTTCTCCGGCGCAGCCGCAGGGGTGCTGATGATTTCGTTCTCATCGGCGATTGGCAGATGCAGCAGCTCGGCCATTTCATCGATGGTCTGCGGGCGGTCTTCCGGCTTCAGCGCCAGCGCGCGATCGACGGTGCGCAGCAGCTCCGGCGAGTAGCCGGCGGGGCGGCGCTCGGCCAGCGGCTGGTAGCTGTCTTCGATGCTGCGCACCACGCTGACCGGCGGCGGCGAACCGACGATCAGCGTGTGCAGCACGGCGCCCAGCGCGTAGATATCGGTCCAGGGCCCCTGTTCGCCGTCGCTGTTCTCGGTGTACTGCTCGATCGGCGCGAAGCCCGGTTTGAGCATGATCTCCGTTTCGTCTGACAGGTTGCCGATCTCTTTACGTGCCGATCCGAAGTCCAGCAGCACCGGCAGCTGGCTTTCCTGGATCTGGATATTATCCAGCGAAATGTCGCGGTGCAGATAGCCTTCCTGGTGGATAGTGTTGATGGCGCTGAACAGCGGCGGCAGCAGCCGCCGGATCCACGCCTCGTCGATTTTCTCCGGTTGCTGCGCCTGCAGGTTCTTCAGCGTGGTGCCGCTGTAAAACTGGGTGCCCATGTAGGCGGTGCCGTTCTCTTCCCAGAAGCGCAACACGTGCAGCAGGCCGGGGTGCGAGAAGCGCGCCAGCAGACGCGCCTCCTGAATAAAGCTGTTCAGCCCGGCCTGGAAGGTTTTGCTGAAGCGTTCACCGCGCAGCCCGATGCTGAGATCGTCGTTGCGTTTCGCCAGCGAGGTTGGCATGTACTCCTTGATGGCGATGGTGCGTTCCAGTTGGTGATCGTAGGCGCGGTAGACGATGCCGAAGCCGCCTTCGCCGATCGCTTCCTGGATCTCGAATTCATTGAATCGATAGCCGCTCGGCAGGCTGTTCGAATTCGGTTTGGTTATCCCGGTTCCCGACATAGTGATGACTCTCTGTGTTCAAAGGGCCGCCGTCTCGGCGGCCGCGGCGTTATGCCTGAAATTGACAAATGAATTCGTGGTTCTGCAGCGCGATATGCAGCTGGCGATAGCGCTGGTCGTTGGCGCTGCCGGTCAGCAGGGTGTGGCTGATCTGTGGCAGCAGGGTGTTGGTCAGGATGGCGTCGACCATGCGGCCGCCGGACTCCACCTCGGTGCAGCGGCTGACGATCTGCTCGATGACCGCGTCGTCGAAGGTGCAGACGATGTCGTGATTCTCCGCCAGGCGACGCTGGATGCGGCCCAGCTGCAGGCGCACGATGTTGCCCAGCGTGGCGTCGGTCAGCGGGTAATACGGCACCACCAGCAGGCGGCCGAGCAAGGCGGCCGGGAACACCGACAGCAGCGGTTGGCGCAGCGCGCCGCTCAGCGCTTCCGGCTCCGGCAGCAGCTCCGGATCGCTGCACAGCCCGGCGATCAGATCGGTGCCGACGTTGGAGGTCAGGATGATAATGGTGTTGCGGAAATCGATATGGCGGCCTTCGCCGTCCTCCATCCAGCCCTTGTCGAACACCTGGAAGAAGATCTCATGCACGTCCGGGTGCGCCTTCTCGATTTCGTCCAACAGCACCACGCTGTAAGGGCGGCGGCGCACCGCCTCGGTCAGCACGCCGCCTTCGCCGTAGCCGACATAGCCGGGGGGCGCGCCTTTGAGCGTCGAAACGGTGTGCGACTCCTGGAATTCGCTCATGTTGATGGTGATGACGTTCTGCTCGCCGCCGTACAGGGTTTCCGCCAGCGCCAGCGCGGTTTCGGTCTTGCCGACGCCGGACGGCCCGGCCAGCAGGAACACCCCGACCGGCTTGTTCGGATCGTCCAGCCGCGCCCGCGAAGTGCGCACCCGGCGGGCGATCAGATCCAGCGCATGGCGTTGGCCGATCACACGCTGGTTCAGGGTGTCGGAGAGCTGCAGCACCGCCTCAATCTCGTTTTTCACCATGCGGCCCAGCGGGATGCCGGTCCAGTCGGCCACTACCGCCGCCACGATGTTGGCGTCGACGGCGGCGAAGATCAGCGGCGCTTCGCCCTGCAGCGCGCTCAGCTGCTGCTGAAGTTCGCCCAGCTGGGCGCGCAGCGCGTCGGCGTCAGGGGCCGCCTCTGTTTCTTCGCCGGTAGGCTCCGCTTCCTGCTGGTGCAACTGGGCGCGTAGCGTGATGATCTCTTGGATCAGCGCCAGCTCCTGCTGCCAGCGGTCGGTCAGCTGTTCCAGCGCCTGGCGCAGCGCGGTCAGCTGGGTTTCAATTTCCTGCGGGCGCAGGGGATCGCCAATGCCGACTTTGGCCTCGCGGCGGGCGATATCCAACTCTATCTGCAGCGCATCGATGCGGTGGCGGCAGTCTTCGACCTGGGCAGGCTCGGCGTGTTGGCTGACCGCCACGCGCGCGCAGGCGGTATCCAACAGCGCCACCGCTTTGTCCGGCAGCTGGCGGGCAGGAATATAGCGATGCGACAGCCGCACCGCGGCGTCCACCGCTTCATCCAGCAGCAGCACGCGGTGGTGTTGTTCCAGCGGACTGACGGTGCTGCGCAGCATCAGCAGCGCCTTGTCTTCGCTTGGCTCGTGCACCTGCACCACCTGGAAACGGCGGGTGAGCGCCGGGTCTTTCTCGATGTATTTCTTGTATTCCGACCAGGTGGTGGCGCCGACAGTGCGCAGTTGGCCACGCGCCAGCGCCGGTTTCAGCAGGTTGGCGGCGTCGCCGGTGCCCTGGGTGCCGCCGGCGCCGATCAGGGTGTGAATTTCGTCGATAAACAGGATGATCGGCGTCGGGCTGGACTGCACTTCGTCGATCACCGCCTGCAGCCGTTTTTCAAACTCGCCTTTGACGCCGGCGCCGGCCTGCAGCATGCCGATGTCCAACAGGCAAAGTTTCACGTCGCGCAGCTGCGGCGGTACGTCGCCGGCCACGATGCGCAGCGCCAGGCCTTCCACCACCGCGGTTTTGCCGACGCCGGCCTCGCCGGTCAGCAGCGGGTTGTTCTGGCGGCGGCGCATCAGGATATCGATGATTTGCCGGATTTCCTCATCGCGGCCGGCCACCGGGTCGATCTCGCCGTTGCGCGCTCTGGCGGTCAGATCCTGGGCATACTGCGCCAGCACGCTTTCACCGCTGCGCGGCGCGCCGGATACGTTCTCGGCGCCGCTTTCCGCCGGCGCATCCTGGGCGTTTTCCGCCGAGTGAGCGGTGATGGCGGCGAACTGATCCATCAACAGATCGGCGTTGATGCGCTCGAACTGCGGGGAAATGGCCTTCAGCAGATGGCGCAGGCTGTAGGTTTTCAGGATACCGAGCAGCAGGTGGCCGCCGCGGATGCGCGCCGCGCCGAATTTCAATGAGCCATAGACCCAGGCGCGTTCTACCGCGCTGTCGATGTGCTCGGACAGATCGGAAATGGCGCTGGCGCCGCGCGGCAGGCGATCGAGCGCCTCGACGATGTCGCGCGCCAATTGCGCCTCGTCCAGCGCGAAGTGGCGAACGATTTGCTGCAGATCGCCGTCCGGCGATTGCATCAGCTGATGCAGCCAGTGCGCCAGTTCGACGTAGGGGTTACCGCGCAGCTTGCAAAACGCCGTCGCACTTTCCAGAGAGGTGAATAACAGGCTATCCAGTTTGCCAAATAATACCGAGCGGCTGATTTCAGACATGGTTTTCCTCAGGTCTCAGAGTGGCCTGGCGCCGCAGGGCGCCGGCCGAAATAGGGTCAGAACGGGTTTTCCAGCGGTTCAGGGCTGAAGATCAGATCGTCGAGATCGCGCTGTCGCCGATGGTCGGCCAGCCAACTGCTCAGGCCCAACCGCTGCGCGCCGCCGAGCTGGATGCCGTGCGCCTGTTCCTTCGCCAGGATCAGGCGCACTTCCCAGACGAACTCGATGCCCAGGTATTGGCGCACCCAGTCGCGCAGTTGCCGGCACAGATCGGCGCCGGGCAGAAAGCGGTCATAGTCCCGCTGCGGCATCGGCCCCAGCTCGATGCGGAACTTGTGCTGGATATCCCGCACCGCGATGCCGAGAAAAGCCGACTCGCCGAGCCGTGGCGCGCCGCGTCCGGCCTTGAGCCGCGCCTGCTCGCGCGGCTCCACCCGCAGCCAGTGCGGCACGTTCTCGACGATGCGCACCGGCACCTTGAAATACTGCTGCAAAATCTTGCTCAGGCCTTCCGGATCGCGGCTGTGGCGAATCAGATGACCGGCCATAAAATGTTTAGCGTGGGCGTTGATGCTGTCGCGTTCCTGCTGCGCCGGCTGGCCGAGGCCGATCAGGCTCGACAGGTACTCGTCGAAGCGCCGGTTGTCCGGGCGATCCAGCGATACCGTCGGTTGCGCGTCGGCCCAGGCGCGGTAAAACAGCAGCGTCAGCCGGTGATGGAACAGATTGGTGAACGCCAGCAGGGTGGTGTCCTGATGGTGATACACCCGTTCGCGCACGTATTCGGTCAGGTGCAGCGGCAGCGGCCCGTTGGGGCCGAACAGACCGAAGCTGAAGATCGAAACGTCGTGCAGCGGGCTGTTGGCGCGCGGCGTCACCTGCGCCAGCGTGGAGGGTGCGAACGACAGCGAAGGTTCCTGCCCCAGGCGCAGCATCTCGTGGCGCGGCAGCGGCGCGCGTCCCAGCAGGTAGGGCTGGCCGCCCTGGGCGTCGATGCGGCGCAGCAGCTGAAACAGATCGTGCTTGTAAGGCGCGCTGCGCAGCCGCGGCCAAAAGTCGTCCGGCAGGCGATACAGCGCGTTGATCTGCGGCGGCGCCAGTTCGGTGGCGATCATCTCCGCGTTCATATCAGCGTCCTTTTGCCCATGCGCGCCTGCCAGTGGGCGATTTCGCCGCGTTGCTGGCTGGAGAGCGTCATCTCGGTGAAGGTGTTCATCGCCACCAGGCGCGAGAACAGGCGCTCCAGCACGCTGCCGAGCAGGTAAGGGCTGTTGCCCGAGAACGCCTGCTCATCGACCGTCAGATCGATGGCGATGCCGCGCGCGAACACGATGGGGCCGGGTTCAGGCACTCGCCGATAGACCGGCCGCAGGTTACAGTGGCGCACGCCCTGAATTTGTTTGGCGATCGCCGGTTCGCTCAGGTTGCCGTACAGCCCCAGCAGCTGGCGCAGGCTGGCGGCACCCTGTTCCGGATCGCCGTCCATCATGCTGAGGTAGTTCAGCTGCAGCTGGCTGATCAGCCGCCAGGTGATCATCCCTTCGGCCAGCGCCGGGCGCGGCGGGGTGGGGCCTTTGCGCAGCGAGACCTGCTTGATCGGGATCGAGTCGGGCATCACGAAGTTGCCCTGATCTTGCTGCAGCAACATCAACGGCAGGTCGCGGCTGGTGCACAATACGTCGGCGGTGAGGTATTTCAGATCGCTGTGCCACGGCGATTGCCGTTCGTCCACCAGCGATACGAACACTTCCGAACCGGCATAGCCGGTGCGGGTGCCATAGCGGCGGGCGTGTTCCGACAGGGTGCGCTGTTCGCGCCGCAGCGAGAAGTAGGCGCCATAGTTGCCGTCGTCCGCGCTCAGGGTGCTGTAAAACGGCCGAAACTCTTGCTCGTAGCGTTTTTCGCTGGCGCTGCCGCCGAGCCGCTGCACCGAGAACACTTCGTAATCCAGCGGCCGGATATTGTCGACCACCAGATGGTATTCGTGGTTTTTTTCGTTGATCGCGATGCGTTCGGCGATCTTCGGAAACAGGTTGATCACCGGCGTACAGTGCAGCGCCAAATGGGCAACGTCGACCACCCGTTCCAGCGCGGCGTCGTGCCGATCCAGCAGCACCACGATCTCGAACTGGCGCAGCGCTTTTTTCCCTTCGCGCACGCTCTGCAGCAGCGGACGCAGGCCGTTGACGCTGAAAAACTGGAAGCGCGCCGGGAAGGCGAAATACTCCTGCAGCAGCCGGTAGCCTTCAAAGTTGCGCAGGTCGTTGGGCAGCAGCGCCTGCTCGGCGGCGAAGCCCTCCTGCCGCAGCCCGTCCAGCGCCAGCGCCCGCCGCTGCGGTTGCGCCTCCACCGTTTGGCAGACAAGCCCGACGCTGTGCTGCATCAGCAACTCCAGCAGCTGCTGCGCCTGCATGTCCGGCCCGGCCAGGTAAAACATCAATTGGTCCAACTGCAGGTTGTTGAGCGTCACGCTTTCGTAGCACTCGAGCCGAATGCGCAGCGCGCTGACGCAGCCGCTGTGCTGCAGCCCCAGCGAGGCCAGCGGGATATCGGCCGGAATGCCACCCAGCTCGACGCCGGCGATGCGCACCGGCTGCAGCGTGACGTCATGGGCGGTGGTGTAGCTGCAGGTGATGCCGCTTTTCTTCAGCGTCTGGCTGTCCATCATGGTGCCGCGCGGCACCACGAAACCGTTGCTGATGTCGCCTTTGCTGCTGTCCGGCTGCAGCTCGGCGATCGCCATCGACGGCGTCGGCGACAGGTAATTGGGGTAGATGATCTCCAGCAAGCGCTGAGAAAAGCGCGGGAACTCGGCGTCCATTTTCAGCTGCACGCGCGAGGTGAGGAAGGCGAAGCCTTCCATCAGGCGCTCGATATAAGGGTCCGCCACGTCGATGCCGCGCATGCCGAGACGGCCCGCGACCTTCGGGTACTGTTCGGCGAACTCGGCGCCCATCTCACGCAGATAGGCCAGCTCGCGGTTGTAATAGTCTAACAGTTTACTGTCCATCGCCTTACCCTATGTCTTTCAGATCGAAGTGGCCGTTTTCCAGATCCACGTCGGTACGGAACAGAAACTCCAGCGGATAGGGCACGCACCACAGGCGGCCCTTGATTTCGATCGACAGCACGTTGTGCAGTTCCAGCGAACCGGTGTCCGAGATGCAGCGCACCTGCAGCCCTTCGGGCAGAATGCGCGGTTCGAAATGGAGGATGGAATCGGTCAGCGCGCGCTGAATGTCGAGCCATTCGATGTCCGACATGCGCTTGCCCGCCAGCGAGGCGATGCCGTAATTCAGCGTGGAGCGCCGCACCTGCGGAAAATCGCCGAGATCCAGATTGGATTCGCTGTTGACGCAGTTGAACAGCCACTGCAAATCGCGCAGCACCCGACGGCGCAACTCGCTGTGCGACACCAGGTTGCGCACCTGCGCCTCCTGTTTTTTCTGCGGTTCGTCGTCGGTCAGCATGTCGAGCAGCACCGGCTGCATTTTGTCGCGTGAAGTCAGGCGCTCGCTGTCCTGACGATTGCGATAGCCCTGGCGGCGCAGATCGCCGCCGTCGTAGTGGGGTGGGCGTTTATCGTTCATGTTCAGGCGCTCGCGTCGAAGCTCAGCTGCCGCAGGCTGTGCAGCGGGAATTCGTCGCTTTCGCTGAGCCAGGTCTTCAGGCCTAGCCCCGCATAGTGGGTGCCGTCGCCCAGCGGTTGCCATTCGGTGCGTTTGCCCAGCAGCAGCGCGTCGTCGCTGCCTTCGGCCAGCGGGTAACGGGCGGGCAGTTGGCATACCTGTTCGCGGCCGTCGGTCAGGCGCACCAGTGCATGGCTCCACACCAGATCGATGGCGCTCTGCGGCGCCTGGAACTGGATCGCGGCGATATCGGCGAACGGCAGCCAGTAGTAAACGCCGTTCAGCGCCAGCTCGCATACCGGCCCGAGGCGGCCGTCACCGTCGGTCAGCCAGTCGAAACTCAGCTGCCGCTCTTGGTTCCCTTCAGCCAGCGTTAACTGCCCGGCGCCGGCCGGTGCGGCCTCCAGCGCTTCGTCGCGCAGCGTCTGGGCCTGTTCGGCCGCCCCTTGCGCATCCTGATGCAGCGCCTGCACCAGCAGTTGCAGCCAGGGCTGATCCTGCCGCAGCAGCGCCGGCGCGGCCGCGCCGGCAAACACCGCCTGGCGTTGCAGCTCGGCGTTGACCGACTGCATCAGCAGCAGCGTGGTCGGTTGAGCGATCGGTTTCAGCGCCTGCCAGGATTTCAGCTGCGCGTTGGCGCGCGTCCAGTTGCCGCTCAGGCACAGCAGTTGCACCAGCGCAGCGCGCAGGTCGGCATCCGCCGGTTTCGCCTTGATATCGTTTTCGACGGCGGTGATGGCCGCGGCGATCGACTGGCCTTGCAGCATGCTTGCTAATGATTTCACAGGCTTTCCTTATAATCAGTGAGTGGCGCCGTTAACCGACAGGTAGCTGCCGCTGGCAGGATCGACGCGGTCTGCGGCCAGCTTTTCCACCAGCTTGAAGGTCAGCGGGGCGGGGGCGCTTAGCAGCGGCTGCCAGGCGGTTTGCGCCTGCTGTACGCGCTGTTTGACCTTGTTCTCGTCGACGGCATCGACGCGCGGCATTTCAACGATCGCTTCACCGTTGAACGCCCAGGCGTGCAGCTTCGGTTCGAAGCTCAGCAGCAGGAAGCTGCCCGGCGCCTGCGGGTTGCCGCCCAAAACCAGCCGTTGGGCGTTGGCGCTGACGACGGTCAGCGCGCGATCGCCGCCGTTCACCTTCGCCAGCGGGTAACCTTGCAGGAACCACAGCGTCGGCGAGAGGGTTTGGCCGCCCTGTTGCAGCGTGACCGCGCCGCTGCCCTGCAGCCAGCCGTCCTCGCCGCAGCGCAGCGCCTCACCAGCGGGAATGAATAGCGCGCCGCCGTTGGCTTCGTCACCCCAGAAGGTGCGGAAGTGGCAGCCCTGCGGCAGGCTGAAACGCTGAGGCGGCGCGGTGTCCGCCTGCGGAGAAGTCACGGCCACTGCAGCAGGGATAGCCGGCTGCGGCGGGGTTTCCGGCTGCTCGACGGCCTCCTGTTTGACCACCGGTTTCCAGCCGCGCACTTTGGCGGCTTCGCCGCTGGCCAGCTTCTCACCGCGCTTGTCGGTCAGCGTCCAGGGCAGGTGGCCGGCTTTCGGGCACTGCTTTTCCAACAGATTGCCGACGCGCGGCAGGAAGTCGTTCAGCACCGCCGGATCCTGGCTTTGCGCCGAGACGATGCGCAGCGGGATGCTCTTGCCGCACCAGCTTGCCGGATTGCTGTTTTTGACGTTATCGATAAACACTTCCAGCTTCTGGCTGGGGGAGTAAACCAGGCGATAGTTCATCGCCTGCGCGGTCGGCACCGCCATCAGGGCGACGAGCCCCGGCATCCAATATTTCATAGTGAACCTTGCTGTGAATGTGCGCTGCTCAGTCGCGGCTCAGAAACCGCTCCGCATCCGCCAGCGAATGCAGCAGGGTGGTTTCCTGCGGTGAGCCAATCCAGACGGCGATAGCGCTGTAGTTATCGCTGTTATTGTTTTTCTTCCATGCCTGCTGCATCAGGGCGATCCACTCGCTGGGGGAGTTGACCATATGCAGCGACTGTTCCAGTTCGGCCTGGCTGAAGCTGTGCCAGAAGCCGTCGGTGCACAGCAGGAAAACGTCGCCGTCTTCCAGCTGCAGCACGTCGCTGTAGGTGGCGTCGCGCTCTTCGTTGAGCCCCAGCGCGAAATACAGCAGGTTGCTGTTGATGCCGTTGGTCTGGTAGCCGGCGTCCTGCATCTGTTGGATCAGGCTGTGGTCGGTGGTGACGGTATGCAGGTAGCCGCGGCGGAACAGGTACAGGCGGCTGTCGCCGGCGTGCGCCCAGTAGGCCAGCTGGTAATCGCGATCGATAAACAGACTGACCAGCGTGGTGCCCATCTTGCTGTATTCGTCCGACTGCCGCTGCTGCTGGTGGATGGCGGCGTTGGCGCTGGTGATGTGCTGGCGAATGCTCTGGGCGTTCAGGTGCTTTTCGCCGTCGAAGTTTTGCAAAATGGTGTCGCGTGCCAGTTTGGCGGCGATATCGCCGCCCGGAAAACCGGCGATGCCGTCGCACACCACGAAGCAGGCGGCGCGGTTGCCGAGCACCTCGCCGGTCTGATCCTGGTTGGAGGCGCGGCCGCCCTGGTTGGAGGTAGAGGCTATGGTGATATTCATTACGCGTCCGGTTTGGTCTGTGAGTCTTTGTATTGATTCACTTCAACGTCATAGGCGTGCAGGAAGGCTTCGCCGAACAGGGTGTGGAAATCGTCCTCGATTTCGCCGGAGGTTTGCTGATAGTTCTTCACGAAGTAGTCCCACAGCGCGGCCTTGCGGTTGGCGGGCAGCGACAGACGCGGCGCCACGCCTTCCTTGCGCGCTTCCTCTTCGAGGCGCTCCGGGTTGAACGACTGCAGCATGGCGGCGATGATGGCGCGAATACCGGCGATCATCCCCAGCTGGTGCGCCTGCAGGTCGATCAGCGCGTCACGCACCGCCTGTTCCGGCGGCATAAAGCCCGGCATCTGGCTGCCGAACATCTGCATCAGCACCGTTTTTCCCGAAGGCAGCAGCTTGAACGGGTTGTTGGCTTCGTCGAGGATCATGGTCATCTCTGCCTTCACGCCGCGCTTGAGGATCGAGCGGGATGAGAGCAGGGCGACGGTGCCTTGCGAGAACAGGCTCAGCAGGCGACCGGCCTGGCGGATCTGTTGTTCGTCAAAGTGCGGCTGCGGTTGCAGATCGTCGAGACCGATGCCTTGCAGCAGCGCCGCCAGCAACGGCCCTTCCAATGCGTCGCCACTTGGCGCGGCGGCGTGCTGCCGCTGAGCGGATTGGTAGGCGACTGGATCGATGCCCAGGCGGCTGCCCTGGCGCGGGCGCGGCGGCTGTGCAGGCGGTTCCTGCTGGCTGAACTGCGGCGCAGGTTGGGGCTGTGGCTCAGGCGTCTGCACGGGCGCCGGCGTCGGCTGTGGGCGCGGCGCCGCCGGTTGTGCGGCGATCGGCGCCGGTGACGGCGACGGCGGTGCGGGCGGCTGTACCGGCTCCTCCGGCTGGGCCAGCGGCACAGCGCCGCCCATCAGCAGCCCCAGCGGATCGTTGCTGTTTAACGTCTCTGGCGAAGCGGGCGCGGATGAACCGCCGAACAGCGCCAGCGGATCCAGCTCTTGCTCCGGTTGCTGCGCATTCTGGACGGGGGGAGCCGGGCGCGTCGGCGCAGCCTGCTCCGCCAGCAGCGCGCTGGGGGTGGTGTCGGCCAGAATGTGTTCGCGCTCAAAGGTGGTGTCGGTGTTGAACAGCGCCGCCGGATCGGTTTGTTGCTGCTGCAGCTGGCGCAGATCGACCTCGCCCGCCAGCTGCGCCAGCGGATCGGCCGGGTTCAGCTCGCGAGCGGGGGTCTCCAGCAGCGGATGATTGTCCGGATTGGTGATCGGCGGCGGTATGACGGCGGCCGGCGCGTTCGGCGTAAATTCTTCCACCAGGCTGTCCCAGATTTCGTTGGGGATCGGCGCGGCGGATTTTTCTTTGGCGGCGGCTGCGGGGGCCGCAGCCGCGGCAACGGCCTTGGCCACCGGTTGAGCCTGCGGCGCGGCGTGCTGTTGCAGCGCGCTGACTTCAATCTGGTAATCGTCGATGCCGAGCACGTCGCCGTCCTGCAGTTCAACCTGGCGGCCACGTTCCAGCGGAATGTCGTTCAGCAGCACGCGGGTAACGTTGCCGCGATTGGTGATGCGGCATTCGCCGTCAGCGGAAATGTGCACGATCGCCTGCAGGCGGGAAATGGCGCGCTCTTCGTCCGGCAGCACCAGGTTGTTGTCCACGCTGCGGCCGATGGTGCCGCCCGGCGGCAGAAAATCGCAACTGCTCTGCGGCGGAACCTGGCCGCTTTTATTTTTTACAATGGAAAATCGCATAAGGCATTCCTGCTGATGGGGATTTTAGACTGCTTTGGGCGTATGTTGATTTAGTCATCTAATCTGATGGCTAACTTCTATTCTGTTCTTTTTTGTAATAGGTGTTTTTTGGTAGTTGAGTTAAGTAGATAAAGGTGAATATCAAACTGCCATAGTGTATAGAGTCATAGTCATCGTTGCCTAGTGGGTAGAAGAGATTAAGAAAATCATTCCCGTATGCAAAAATTGAGAGCTGTATGACGCCCATGACAACTACAATGAGACAGTTGAAAACAAAAAATGGATAATTGTGTTTGCGAGCCGATAATTTTTTTAAGTAATATAATGCCACTAAAGTTATGAGTGACAATGAAAAATAGGAAGGTAAGAATCCATATGAGTAAGTTGATAGCGTGACGTCTGGAGTCATGTTAATAATCAATAAGTTTTAATTCTCTTGAGTTGATAACTTTATGAAATTGGATTCAACAATCCTGACTATTACTTAGAGTAACGTTCAAAAATGGTTTCAGCTTCACTGGCGTTCTGCAGTGAAAGACAATCTAAAGTATGGTAAGTCCCTTGAACTGAGCCTTGGCTATTTTTATTTGCGTACTGTTCAGCCAGTTTTTCACCTTGTTCAAATGCATCCATCGGCAGTTTACTCAATTCTAAATAGGCGGAAGCGGAACGGAAGGCGTCTTGCTTGGTTCTTTCTGAGTCAGTGGACTTCCCAATGCAGCGGCTGGTTAACCAATTTTTATAAAGTGCCTCTTGCGATAAAGCATTGAGCGAGTTTTCAGCAAGGACTACATGGCTTCCGAGCAGCAGAGACATTAAAAAGTACGTGTATCTTCTCATCCGAGATAACCTTTGATATGAGCCGTCGTTTGAGCAACTCTGATATCAGTTGTCGTCTTTTCCTTGGTATTTCTTGATGATGGCTTGCAGCTCTTGGCTGTGTACAAGATCGATGCACTTGGCCATCGTCATCGGCTCCCCTGACATACTGTCATAGGGCTTTGCCAGAAATTCTTTTGCCAGCGCCCTGACGGCGGTATGCGCTTCCAGAGAATAATCGCCGAATTCCGTGTAACCCCGAGCGGCGGCGGCGGCATCGTTTTTGACTTCTTTTGCTGAGTACCCCTCGGCGATGCAAACGCTAAGCGCGTAGTTTTTGAGGTACTCTTCGGGGGTATAGGTTTCTTTGGCTTGAGCCGATTGAATACATCCCAAAAATATCATGCTTGCAACACACAGGGATTTTATTTTAGTAACCATATAGATGCCTCGCTGGATTTTGGAAAGTAACAATGATCTGAGCAGGTTGTACCGTTCCATAATGTTGCGTGTCCGCTGGCATCATTCCATCCTGGAACAGTGAAAACCAATATCCCTTTGTCTTTTGAAAAATCACTAGGGGTAGGGTTTTTAATCGTTTTATCAGGTTTGCCGAACTTATAATTCAAAAAGTTAATAATATCTCTGACGCGATAAATGTACCAATTTTTATCTTTGCCTGAAACGGTCTTCCATGCTCCTCGTTCAACTTTAAAACCAGAATAATTGAGCGTGTAACTCATGCGTATTGCGCAGGCATTGGTGAATCCTTGCAATGGGTCATTGACGCCAAGCTCAATGTTAAGACCTACATTTCCACCTATCTTTTTGCCAACGTCAGTAATATCTACGTTGATTTCGCTAAATCGTTGCCACGCTTGTTGGAATGAAGGGCGACTCATTATAACGTCCTCTGTTGATAGATGCCCCTAAGTCGGGGCATCTGTGTGGGAAGATTAAGCTTCGCGGTTTTCCTTGATGTTCCAACCTGCGCTGCTTTCGGCGCCTTTGCCGCCTTTGTCGCTCTGCTCCCAGTATTGCTGTTTCACTTTCGCCGCCTGGAAGGAGTAGGTGACGCCCACGGTGTCTTCGCCGCCTGCGCCGGTGTACTGCACGGCGGTGACCAGCACGTCGTCCAGGGTGATTTTAACGTACTCAACCTGAGTACCGCCCGCCTTGCAGACAGACAACTCAACCTTGGTCAGATGCTTACCGCTGGAGCAGTGCTTCAGCAGCGCCGGGGTTGACTTGTCGACCAGCGCGTTAACGTGCAGATCGTTGAAGCACACTTTGCCGGCGCCACCGCCGCCGCCAACGCCCATATTGCCCGGTTGAGAAGCGCCCCAGGAGAAAGAAGTAATGTCGGTCCAGCCTTTGTGATTCGAATCTTTGGATTCGCCGCTGGCACCTTCAACTTTCAGGAACATATCAATAGCCATAGTTTCTTCACTCTTTATTAAGGGTTAACAGTAGTATTAACGTTACGTTGAAAAACTCAGGTAATAGCAGCAGGAATTGCAAGTGTGGTAATGCATTACCAATTTATATCCTTGTGCCATGCACCTTCTTAAATACCGAAAACTATCGGTACGGGTTACCGAGCCACTATTAAGTGCTAATGGCTCAATGCTTAATTATTTCGCGTTATCTTGATTCCACGTGCGATCTGGGTTTTCTACGATAGGCTGACGATGAGGTTGATACATCAGCCAGGCCGCACTACCGCGGCCTGACTTCAGTCCATCAGGACGCGTCGTTTTGCTTCAGCGAAGGCAGCTTCGACACCAGGCGCAGGGAGACGGTCAGGCCTTCCAGCTGGTAGTGCGGGCGCAGGAAGAACTTGGCGCTGTAATAGCCCGGGTTGTCTTCGATCTCTTCCACCTGCACTTCCGCCGCGGCCAGCGGTTTGCGCGACTTGGTTTCCTGCGAGGAGTTGGCCGGATCGCCGTCCACGTAGTTCATGATCCAGTCGTTCAGCCAGCGTTCCATGTCGTCGCGCTCGCGGAAGGAGCCAATTTTGTCGCGCACGATGCACTTCAGATAGTGCGCGAAGCGGCAGCAGGCGAACAGGTACGGCAGGCGCGCGGAAAGCTGGGCGTTGGCGGAGGCGTCGGCGTCGTAGTATTCCGCCGGCTTCTGCAGCGACTGCGCGCCGATAAAGGCGGCGAAGTCGGAGTTTTTGCGATGCACCAGCGGCATAAAGCCGTTTTTGGCCAGCTCGGCTTCACGGCGGTCGCTGATGGCGATCTCGGTCGGGCACTTCATGTCCACGCCGCCGTCGTCGCTCGGGAAGGTGTGGCACGGCAGGTTTTCCACCGCACCGCCGGATTCCACCCCGCGAATGGCGGTGCACCAGCCGAACTCTTTGAACGAACGGTTGATGTTGGCGGCCATGGCGTAGGCGGCGTTGGTCCAGGTGTAATTGCCGTGGGTCGCGCCGTCGGTGTCTTCTTCGAAGTCAAACTCGTCTACCGGGTTGGTGCGGATGCCATACGGCAGGCGCGCCAGGAAGCGCGGCATCACCAGCCCCAGGTAGCGCGCGTCTTCCGATTCGCGCAGGCTGCGCCAGGCGGCGTACTCGGTGTTCTGGAAAATCTTGGTCAGATCGCGCGGGTTGGAGAGCTCTTGCCAGGACTCCATCTGCATCACGCTCGGCGCGGTACCGGCGATGAACGGGCAGTGCGAGGCGGCGCCGATCTTGGCCATTTCGCCCAGCAGCTCCACGTCCTGCGGGCTGTGATCGAAGTAGTAGTCGCCCACCAGGCAGCCGAACGGTTCGCCGCCGAACTGGCCATACTCTTCTTCGTAGACTTTCTTGAAGATCGGGCTCTGGTCCCAACCCACGCCTTTATAGCGCTTCAGCGTGCGGCCCAGCTCCTGCTTGGAAATGCTCATGAAGCGGATCTTCAGCATCTCGTCGGTTTCGGAGTTGTTGACCAGATAATGCAGGCCGTGCCAGGCGCCTTCCAGCTTCTGGAAGTCGTCGTGGTGAATGATCTGGTTGATCTGCTGCGACAGCTTTTCGTCGATTTCCGCGATCAGCGCCTGGATGGTGCGATAGGCGTCGGAAGAAACGGTGACGGTGTTTTCCAGCGCCTGCTGCGCCAGGGTTTTCACCGCGTTCTCGACCGCTTCTTTGGCCTGATCGGTCTTCGGCCGGAACTCTTTGTTCAGCAGCGCGCTGAACTCATCGCTGGAAAAAGTCTCGGTGGTTTGCAACGCATTCTGTTGCTGAGGCGAGTTGCTCATCGATTAATCCTCACGCTCGTTGTTGTCGTCGTTAACCGCCGGCTTCGGCGCGTCGGTCAGGGATTGCAGCAGCGCCGGGTTTTGCAGGATCTTGGAGATCAGCTCTTCGGCGCCGTTCTTGCCGTCCATGTAGGACAGCAGGTTGGAAAGCTGGGTGCGGGCATCCAGCAGATTGTCCAGCGCGTCGACCTTGCGGGCGATAGCGGCGGGGGAGAAGTCTTCCATGCTTTCGAAGGTCAGATCGATGTTCAGCTTGCCTTCGCCGGTCAGGGTGTTGTCGACCTGGTAAGCGACGCGCGGCTTCAGCGATTTCATACGCTCGTCGAAGTTGTCGACGTCGATTTCCATGAATTTGCGCTCTTCCACGCTGGCTTGCGGGTCGACCGCTTTCCCCACCAGATCCGCCATCACGCCCATCACGAACGGCAGCTGGATTTTGCGCTCTGCGCCATAAATTTCGACATCGTATTCAATCTGTACGCGCGGCGCGCGGTTGCGGGCGATGAATTTCTGCCCGCTGCGGGATTTCGAGTTTGACATGATTTACTCCATCTAATGGCGATTGGGAACGCGCCTCGTCCGGCTGGGAGAGTCAGGTTCTGATTCGGGTCTGCGCAGGGGCAGACGGTATCGGGTGTCGTCAAGAGAACAAAGGTCGGCGGCTAGCTGTTCTCCTCGTTGTCGGGGCGACCGAGAATGGTCTCCAGTTGGTTAAGCCCATCGGGTGCCAAATCGCGGACGATTTGCATAAAGTCCAGCGTAATCAGTCGCTGGACCCGATCGATCATCAGTGGCGCCGGGTGGCTCGGTTCATGAAGACGAAAATAGTTTTTCACCTTGTCCAGCATCAACTGGGCGTCGTCGCGCGACTGGATCTGCGCGCTGCGCCAGTTGAGTGGAGCGGTGGCGCTCTGTACGGCGGCCGGTTGCTGCATGGCAGCCGCTTCAGGCGTCGCGTCTGGTTCGTCGGCGGCCGGGGCATCGCTCTGGCCGGCGAGCGCCACCAGAGAAAACACCTTGGTCAGCGCGCTCATTTCCGGCAGCGCGCTTTCCCCCAGATGGCGGGTCACTTCGCTGCGAATGGCGCTCAGGGTGTTGGCGATGCGCGTCACCAGGGCGCCTTCGGGGCGATCCTGCTGCGCCAGCTCATCCTGCAGCCGCGCACGGCCGCCGGGAAAGTTGGGGCACTCCTGCTTGCTGCCGTCGAGCAGGGCGCCGGCATCGCGCAGCGAGATTTCTCCGGCGGCGCTTTTCAGCAGCGGCGCGGCGCGTACGCTGGCGGCCAGCGCCGCTTTGTCGCCAAGGTCGGCCAGCGCGTTGATGCGAAACAGCGGGTCGGCTTCCCCATCGAACTCCAGCGGCGGCTGCAGGGTGTCCCAGTAACGGGTCATCGACTGGTGGACCAGCGTCAGTCCGTCGGCGTAGCCCGGCAACCCGCGCAGCTGGGTCCAGGCGCGGGTGAGATACAGCATGACGCGCAGGTCTTTGGTGCGCGTTAGCAGCGAGGTCGCGAGGCGCTCGACCTGCACCCAATCCGGCGCTTCTTCCGGAATGATGGTGCTGCCGAACTGTTGTTCGGCCTTGCCGGTGGCGGCTTGTTCCATCGCCAGAAAGTCGGCGTCGTATTCCAGGTTGTCGCCGCAGGGATTGTCCGCGTCAACCGGGGCCAGCAGGGTATCGGTATCGATAGCCATAGAATTTCCTTCAACGAACGATGTTAATCAAACATTTGCGGGTACTGGCCGCCGCGGCCGGGGCGCGCCCAGCCGTTGGGTTCGAACAGCAGTGAAAACAGCTGCACGGTGAGGTTGCCGCTGTGCACGTGGGTGTAGAGCGGATGTCCGTCGGCTTGATTGGTCCACCAGAAGCTGGTGTACTGCGCCGGATCGAAGCAGTCGGCGGCCTGTTGCCAGCCGAGGCCCGGTACGTCCGGATGCTGGAAACCGATAATCGACAATATCTCGGAATCCGCTTCCGCCGGTGGGCTGGGCAGCGCCGGGATCGCCTGCAACGTGCGGTCGATCTGCTCGACGGAGAAACCGTTGCGCACGCCGTTCAGCAGGGTATGGCCGAGCTGTTGATACCAGCTCGCCGCCATGTTCAGCTGTTGCGGGCGCCATTCTTGCAGGCTGAACAGGCGCAGTGCGCAGATGGGGTAGCGCCGCCCGACGCGATCGCGCGCCGGCAACAGGCAACCCATCTGCACGTACGGGCTGCCGAGCGTGGCGGGGATCACGAAGTTCCACACCGGTGCGTTGCTGAACGGGTGGCCGTTCGGCCCCTGTGCATCGCGCTGTAAATTCACCAGCCCGTTATGGAACCAGTGGGCCCAGTTGTTGACCACCGGGTCAGGCAAACGGCGTTGCAGGAAGTCACCGGCGGAAGGAAGTTTGCCGTACCAGCCGATGCTCGTCGGGGCGCTTGAATCAGTGCTCATGGTCATGTCCTTTCGGGGCTACGGGCACGAGAAGGCCGGCAGTTGGAACGGATTGCGGATGCTGTTGGGCGTGAACTCCAGCGTGACGCGGTGGCCGTCGAGATTGAACGTCGCCTGGCGGCCGAGGCCGCCGGTGCCCGACGATTGCGCCATGTCGACCAGGCGATTCAGCGCCCATGGTCCGCTGGTCACCAGGCTGGCGGTGGTGCCGTTGGCCAGCGCCAGCTGCAGATGCACCTGGTTGGTATTGCGGGTGCCCGGCCAACTGACCACCAGCGGTACCTGTGGGCCGTGGCTGTATTTGAACAGCTGCCCGTCGATATCCAGCGTCAGGTTGAGGATGTCGTTATCCATCCGCACCGGCCGCACGGTCACGCGGTAGGAGGGCGTCGCCGTGCCGTTGGCGAAAAAGGCGTCGCGGATGCGCTGCGCCTGCTGGAACGACCGCAGGATGCCTTCGCCGCCGGGCAGCGTCTTGCCGTCCACGCCGGGCGTGAAACGCCAGTTGGCGCGGGTGGTATCGACCTTGCCCTGCAGATTGTCGCGGAAGAAGCTGTCCATCAGCCCGCTGTTCGGCGCGAACATGCGCGCCAGATCGTCCGGCGTCACTTCCTGCCGCGCCCGGGCCACCAGCGGATAACGGCCGGCGATCGCCTGGCGGCAGAAGCTACCGACCTCGAAGCTGATGCGCTTTTTCACGTTCTCCATCTCTTTGCGCTGGGTATCGCTGCTGGCGCCGATCGCCAGCGACAGCAGCATCTGTTTGAACGGCACCGGCAAGCGGCCGGATTCGGCCTGCAGACGCGGGATAATGTCGCTCGGCGGCGCCGACATGCCGCTGTTGGCCGCGCCCTGCACCGCCGTCAGGTAACTGTACAGTTCATCGACCTGTTTCAGCACGCTGTCGAAAGGGATCGCCTTATTGCCTTCGCCCTGGCTTTGCGCCAGCTCCAGCAGCGGCGCGAAGTGCGCCATCACCAGCTGTTCCGGCTGGGCCGACACGTCACCGTCGGCGTTGGCCGGTCGGTTGGTGAACAGCGCTTCCAGCGTGCGGTTGGCATTTTGGTTCAGCTTATCTTCGGTTTTTGCCAGCAGCGAGCGCGAATCGGCGTCGTTTTTTTCGTCGCGCAGGGTGACGTTTTTGCTGACGTTGACCAGCAGATTGCGCATTGGCGACGGGTTGCCGGACAGCAGGCGCGCGCTGCTGATGCGCTGGGTCAGGTTGCCGATGTTGGCCAGTTGGATATCCCCCAGCAGCTCATCCCAGGCGCTGATGAAATCTTGCATGTACAGCTGGCGGATGGTCTTGGTCAGATCGGCGCTTTTCTGCTCCGGCGTCTGGCTGTTCAACACCCAGACGTCTTCCTTGCGCAAGGTGTCGGTCACCGGGTCGATGTTGTCGTTGAACGCTTTCCAGTACCCTTGTGAGGTGAACAGGCCCGGTACGCCGTCGGTGACCGGTTTGCCGCTTTTGCGGCTGAACGCCAGTTCGGTCTGCGGGCCGGCCAAATCGACCAGGCTGACCGGCTTGATGTCGGTCTGTTTCAGCAGCAGGCGCTTGAGGCGGCCATAGACGCGCTGCGACAGCGGCGCCCGATTGAGTGCGGCCTGCGCCTGCGCCACCAGCTGTTCGTCTTTGGCGTAAGGCGAGGCCTGGATCTGCGCATCCAGCAGTTGGCTGAGGTGCCATTCGATCTGCTGCAGCTGTTTCTGCGTGCTGCCCTGCGGCAGGTTGCGTTGCAGGTTGAGCATCACCCAGGCGCGCAGGAATTTACCGTCGTACTGCTTTGGCAGATACAGCATCTGATAGGCCTTCAGCGCTTCGTAGCTGAAGTCCGCGTCGCCGTGGTTGTCGTTGCGCAGCGTGGTGGCGATCTGTTGCGCCACCTGCGGCAGCAGCAGCTCTTTCAGCGCTTTTTGGTACAACGCATTGCCGGCGTCGCCCACCTGATCGCCGCGGAACAGCCCCATGCGGTAGGTGAACGGCGGATCGTCCAGCGAAAAGTTCTGGCTGTCCGGCAGATGCAGCAGGCTGTTGAGGAACGGCAGCAGCGAGAACATGTCGCCGTTGCCCAACTGGGTCAGGCTTTGCCCCTGTCGCTCGACGCCGGGCACCTTGGCGGCCACTTCCGCCAGATAGGCCTTGTTGTTGCCGTAGCTGGTGAACCACAACATCGCCAGCACCGCCAGGATCACCGCCAGCGCGATGTACCCTGCCCAGTGCAGGGCGCGGTTGCGGTATTCCCACCAGCGGTTGCTGCCCGCCAGCCCGGACTCCTGGAAGACCACCGATTCCAGCGTCTCTTTCAGGAAGAAGCTCTGGCCTTTGGCTGCCGGGATCGGCGTTTCCTGCCCCACGCTGTCCCAGGCCGCGTTGGCCTGCACCCCTGAGTTGGCCGTCGGCAGCTGCAGGTAGCGGTTCAGTTCGCCCATCACCCGGTCAAACGGCAGACCTTCCTGCGTGCCGCTGGTGAAATAGATGCCGCGCGGGGTAAAGCGGGTTTCAAAACTGGAGGTGGCGAACACCTGTTCCAGATATTGGCCGAGCAGCGGGCGCAGCGCGGCGAACTCCTGCGGGAACAGGTAGCTTTCGGCGCGTTGGCGCGCGTCGTGCTCCATCAGCAGCGTATCCGGCAGCGCCGCATCCAGCCGTTGTTGCAGCAGGGCGTATTGTTGTTCGAAGGCGGCGTTCAGGTTGAAGTCCGGCTGCCGTGAGCGCTCGTAAGGGAAGGTGAATCCCCAGATCTGGTCGCGCTGCGCTTTGTCGAAGCTGCCGAAGTAGGCCATAAAGCCGTTGAGCAGGTCGGTTTTGGTCACCAGCACATAGACCGGGAAGTGAATGCCCAACTGTTCGTGCAGTTCAATCAGGCGTTTGCGCAGTGCGCTGGCCTGGGCGGCGCGTGCTTCGGCGCTGTCGCTCAGCAGATCGGCGACGCTGATGGTCACCATCACGCCGTTGATCGGCTGGCGGGTGCGGTATTTTTTCAGCAGCGCGACGAAGCTTTGCCATTCACCGGCGTCTTCTTCGCGCTGGCTTTCCTGGGTGGTGTAGCGGCCGGCGGTGTCGAGCAGCACGGCGTCGTTGGTAAACCACCAGTCGCAGTTGCGGGTGCCGCCCACGCCGCGCAGCGCGGCTTTGCCGAAGCGATCCGCCAGTGGGAAGTGCAGGCCGGAGTTGACCAGCGCGGTGGTTTTGCCGGCGCCGGGTGCGCCGATGATCACATACCACGGCAACTGGTACAGATATTGACGGCTGAAGCGGGTCATCCAGCGATGTTTACCGTCGCCCTGGCCCGGTGCGAAGCGCGCCTTTTTCAGCAGCTGCGCCGCTTCGTCGAAACGCTGCGCCAACTGATCGTCTTGTTTGACCTCGGGCTTGCCGTCTTCCGCCGGCACCGCTTCGGCGGCGCGCAGATTGCTCAGCAGGCGGCTGTTGAACCAGGCACTGTAGAGGCGCGGGATCAGGCGGCACAGGAACCAGATCAAGTAAATCACGCCGATGGCGATCTGGCGGTTGAGTTCCGGCTCCAGCGGGCGATAGTCGCCGATGGCCACCAGCGGGCCGATCGTCCAGATGATGAACGCCAGCGCGGTGATGCCGACAAAGCCCCACAGCAGGCGGCTGGTGATGATGGAGAATAACGTACTGAGCATTACTTTCCGGTTCCTTGCGGCAAGCCGTTGATTTCCGCCTGGGTATTTTCAGGGGCGACCAACAGCGTAATTTCTACCCGGCGGTTCAACGCGCGGTTCACTTTGTTATCGTTCGGCGCGACGGGGTTGCTCTCGCCGCGGCCCTCGGCCTTGACCCGCTGCGGGTTGGCGAGGTGTTTTTGCAAGCGGGCGCTGACCGCTTCGGCGCGCGCCAGCGACAGCTCCCAGTTGGAGGCGAAACGGGCGCTGCGGATCGGCACGTTGTCGCTGTAACCGGTGACCAGGATCTTGCCGCTGACGCCGTTCATGGCGGCGGCGATGCGGTCGATGACCGGAATATAGTTGGCGCGTACCGTGGTGGCGGCAGAGTCGAACAGCCCGTCGCCTTTGAGGATCACCACGCTTTGCTGCGCTTCGTCGCGCACCACCACCAACCCCTCGGCGATCTCTTTGCGCAGGAAACTTTTCAGGCTCAGCGTCGGCGGCGCGGCCGGCGCCGGGTTACCGATCGCCACCTGCGGCAGATTGGTTTGGTAAATCGCCGCCAGCACCGGGCTGGTGTTGTCGCCCAGTCGCCAGTTGAGGGCGATGAACAGCAGCGAAGCCAGGAAGCCGGTCAGCGCCACGCAGGCCCACAGCGGCACCAGCGGCCGCCACAGCTTCTGCTGTACCGGCAGATCCAGCGCATGAGGCGACAGCGGCGGGGCATAGCCGCCACGAACCGACCGGATCAGTTGCAGCAGGCGCTGCTTCATGGTTTCCAGCTGTGAGCGGCCGTTTTCCATCACCCGGTAGCGGCCTTCAAAGCCCAACAGCAGGCAATAATTGATCAGCTCCAGCAGGTTGATGTGCTCGCGCGGGCTTTGCGACAGCTTGGCCAGCAGCTGGAAAAACTTCTCGCCTCCCCAGGTTTCGTTATGGAAAGTCACCAGCAGCCCGCTGCCGGACCACACGCTGTTGCTGCCCCACGGGGTCAGCGCCGCCGCTTCATCCAGCGCGGTGCACAGACAATAACGCGCGCCGATGATCACCTCGTAAGGCAGGTTGGCGCGTTGGCCGCGGATCTCGAAGCGGCGCATTTCGTCAATCAGCTGTTGGCGCAGCTGCGCCGGGTTGGCGTGCGTGGCCGATTGGCGGATCTGCGAAATGGCGTTCAGCAGCGGGTTGGCGGCGTCTACCAGCGGGTTGGCCGCCGGCGCCATGCTATTTTCCTGAGTCATAGGTTACCGGTCCGTATGGCTGCGAATCGCCCAAAATTCCATGTCCAGCCCCGGGAATTCGCCGGCCAGGTGCAGGGCGAAGGCGCTGGATTTTTCCATCTGTTTCCACAGGTCGCCGCCTTTTTCCAGCTCGAAGTAGGTGTAGCCGGCGTGATAGGGGATCTGGCGCGGCGCAGCGGGCATGGTGCGCAGACCGATGCCCGGCAGCTGCAGCTGCACCAGATCGCGGATGCGCGTGACCGGGGCGATCTTCATCTGCGCCGGGAAGTGGGTCAGCAACACCTCGGCGGCCACGTCGGCGCGCACTGCCAGCACGAAGCCAAAATCGCGCATCATTTTGGCGTCCTGCACGGTGGCGACGTTCAGCCCGTGGGAGCGTTCGACCAGCGTCAGCTGAATGGCGTTGTCTTCCAGCACCACCGACAGCCCCTGACGCAGCAGCAGCATCAGCTTGCCGAAGCACAGCGCCAGGTTGTCGTGGTCATACACCGGCAGGCGGCCTTCCGGGGTGCGCTGCGCCGAGAAGCTGGCGAGCTCGGTGGCGAACTGCAGCCAATCGGCGAACAGGCGCTCCGGGTGCAGATGATCGAGGTGGTAGGCGTGGCTCACCTGGCCGAGATGGCGGTTGATCAGCTGCAGCAGCATGAAATCGACCATTTCGGAACTGCCGCCGCGGCCCGGCTGCAGCAGGCGCTGGCTCATCTGCTGGCTGCGCTGTTGCAGCAGGCCCTGCAGATCGTTGATGAAGGTTTTCAGTACCGGGTTGCCCTGGCAGTTCAGCATCGGCGGGATCTGCGTGGTATCGAGACGCAAGCTGTTGTCACCGCGCTTTTCCAGCACGCGGGTAACGCCGAGCGCCGTCCATTCGGCGTTGAGCTCACTCTCCAGCATCAGCCGCAGGCGCAGGCGACCGAACTGCAAGGCCGCGCTGCCCACCGAGACGGCGTTGAGATCGTCGACTTCGTTCTCATAAGCCAGATAGCGCGCCAGCGCCTCCGGGCTTTCCTGAAAGATCACGTCTTCACGCCCCGCGCGGTAGGTCGGCAGAGCCAGCACCACGTTTTCACCGGTCTTGTTTTCAGCGATGGTCAGCGGCGCGGGCGCCTGCTGGGCGCCGGAGAAGCGAAACGGCGTGCCGTCCGGCATGATGCCGCTGGCGGCGTTGAGCGCAATCTTGCCCTGGCGCAGCAGCGTTTGGTCCAGATCCAGGGTGAGGAACCCCCAGAAACAGCCGCTGTGGGCCTGGCCCCAGTTGCGCATATAGCCTTCGAGATAGTTTTCCGCCTGCTGGAAATGGTGAGGGCGCAAAAACATCCCCTCAGTCCAGACAACCTTATGAGCATCTTTCATCATCACACCTATAGTTACTTCGCTTCAGCGCAGCGGTAGGTCAGTCGACCTTTTTTACGGGGCGCAGGCCACTCACGCCCGCGACGATATGCGCTTCCAGCTCATCCGGCGAGAATTGCCATACCTTGTAGAAATTGGTTTCGGTAGGTTCCGGCAGCGGCAGTGAAATGCGCCAGGTCTTGCCGTCCAGATTTTGATATTCGGCGATCACGCCGATGTAACGTGCGTCCAATGCGCTTTGCCCACCGAGCTTCTTGCCGGTCTGGCCCGGCGTCAGGAAGAACTGATCGCTGTCCAGCAGGCTGTTGCCGAGCACGCTTTTGGCGTCGTTTTGCAGACTGAAGAAGTCGGCATCCATGAATTCCGCATCCGAACGCAGCAGCAGCACGCGAATTTTGATCGGCGCCGGTTGCGCGCCGGCGGCGGCGTTGACCTGGCGGTCAGCGTCAAACACCAGACTGTAACGCGACGGCACGCTTTTGGCGGAAGACATGCAGCCGCCGAGCGCCAGCGCGCCCAGCAGCAGAAACAGCATCCCGCACCAGCGGGAAGCGATAGGGGTCGTCATCATAGGAATCTCGTCGCCCGCAGGCGTGCTGACTACTGGAGGATCCAGGTGGCTGAGCCGGCGTTTTTACACGCCTTGCTGTCGCCGCCGACTTTGACGCAGTCCTGTTTGGCGGCGCGCGCGCGACGCGGCAGATCTTTGCGCAGCGTTGATTTGTAGCGCGCTTCCGGCACGCCGGCGTTGGCCTGGATATACCCCATCAGATCGCCCCCGCGGATGGCGGAGATCGCCAGCCAGTTGTTTTCCACTTCGCCCAGCGCGTAGAACGCGGCGGCGTTGTCCAGGCTGCCGACGGCGGTGCCGGTATAATTCGGGCTACTCATGATGCTGGCGGCATACAGGCTGCGGTACTCCTCACCGATCGGCTTGAACTGTTTCGGCGCGCTTACCGCGGCGCGGTGCTGCAGGGTGACGCCGTTGACTTCACTGCTGATGAGGGCGTCGTTATTGAGCGCCGGCGGCGGTGGCGGCGGGGTGGAACAACCGGCAAGCGTCAGGGCGGTCAGCAGCGTCAGGGTAATCCGTGTTTTCACAATGTCCTCTTTTTCTTGATTGAATGGCTGTGTAATAAGGCGCCGTCATCAGGGCGCAAGCAGCAACACTTTTAATTGGCTCGGCACGATGCGCATGCCGAGCGCGTTGGTGGAATTCTGCAGGCTGAGGCTGGTCAGCCGGGTGGCCGGAGTGCCTTTGAGCAACACGGTAAAGGCGCCGGTCAGGTGGCGGGATGGCCCCATCACCGTCCCGGAAGCGACACCGGTGGCTACGCCGGGGTTGTCGCCGTTGGTCAGGGGCGTTACCGTCGCCATGTTGTGCGCCGGGGTACCGACGAACAGAATGTTGAACGCGTTCGGGATGGCGGTCGGCGCGAGGGCGATATCCGGGTAGGGTACGGGCACCGGCGCCGGGCTTGGCGTCAGACAGACGTCGGGAAACGCCAGGTCCACGCCGATCATTTGGCTGTTGGCAAACATAAAAGGCCTCCGCAGGTTATCCGACGTGGATTTGTTCTGAATCCAGCTTGGTGATGTCTTTTGAGGTAATGAGCGTGTTGCGGGCATGAATGCGGGCGTAATCTTCCGCCTGATAATCCAGCTGCCCGGCGCGCACGTGCTCGGTTTGGCGCACTTTGCGGAACAGCGAATGGCTGATCTGGCTGACCGAATGCCACAGCGACTCGCAGCGTTTACCGACCAAACGGCTGATGCTGACGAAGGCCGACAGCTCTTCGCCGCTGTATTTCATCTTGTCGACGTGGCAGTCGCCGCTGTTCGCCTGCAGCGTCATGGCGTCGCCGCTCAGTTTCAGCGCCTGCGCGCTGTGCAACGACAGCGAGCCGTTCGGCGTTTCAATCTGCAGATCGCCTGCGACGCAGAGCCGCGCCGTGCTTTGCGGCTCTGCCCGCTCGAGGACGGCGATCGCCCACAGCTGGTGGCCGCAGCCGGCGACCAGCACGTTATCGCCGAGGGCCGGCGTCAGCAGGCAGCTCGCCGCCCGGCGACAATGCCAGCCACGACCTTCACATTCCACCACCAGACTGCCGTCCGGCAACAGGTTGACGACCTGGCCAGCGGCCTGTTGGGGCGGTGCGATGTTGACGGCGCGAGTTGTGTTGGCAACGCTCATGGTGATCCCCTCGTGAAGTGGTCAATGCATTCAAATTCGGCTCTGGCGCTGTGCGCTCCAGGTTTCGGCGGCGTACAGCTCTTCGTCGCTCTCGAGGATCCCGCTGCGATCGCTCCAGCGCGTTTGCTGCTGGTGGGCGCGATGCATACGGGTGCGCATAAAGCGCGCGCGCCGGAAATCGGCGGCGCCAATGTCGGCATAACAGAAGTCGGCGTAGGTCAGGTCGCTGTCGCTGTAATCACAGCGCGCCGATCGGCTGTGCTGAAATACGCATTGATACAGGCGCGCCTGGCTGAAGTTGGCGGCATCCAACGTCGCTTCGCTGAAGATCGCCTGATCGAACTGCCCGCCGCGACACTGCGCCTGAGTCAGATTGGCCTCCAGCCACAGCGACTGCTGCGCCTGTACGCTGGTCAGGTTGGCGCGCCGCAGCGAAGCGCCCTTGAAATTGCTCTGGCGCAGCGTCGCCTGGCTGAAGTCGACGTCGTCCAATTGGTTATCGGTAAACTGGCAGGCGATCAGGCTCTGCCCGGCGTAACTTTTGCCGCGGTGGTCACATTCGAAAAACGTGACGCGGTCGAAGTTCACGCCTTCAAACTGCGTTTTACAGAGATTTAATCGAAAGAACGTGACAAGGCATAAGCGCGCCTGATTCAACATGGCGCCGTCGAGCGGGCTTGCGTAAAAGGTAGTGCGATCGTGCTGAGTGGCGGAAAAATTCGCGCCGGCCAATTGGCACGACATCCAGTGACTTTGGTTGAGCGACAGCCGGCTGAAGTCGCTCTGTTCAAGCCGACAATCGTTGAACATCGTCAGTTCGATATGGCTCTCGCTGAAGCGGCTGGCCGACATGGCGCACTGATTGAAGGCCGTTTGCTTCAGATCCGCCCGCGTAAATTGTGCGTGTTCGAGCTGGCAATCGCTGAAAACGCTGTCGCGCAGATCGCAGTCAGAGAAGTTCACGCCGTTCAGGTTCAGTTCGTTGAACATGCCGCCGGCCAAATCCAGACCGGCGAATGACAGACCGTGCAAGTCCTCTCCGGCGATCGGCTCGCCGCGTTTTACGCGCTGGCGTATCTGCTCTGGTTTTGAGGTCATACTTCCTTCCCGTTGTGGCGAGGCAATGTTTTCACCCTGGCGGTATAGGCTCTCTCTAGCCGGGTTGCCTGATCCACTTGCGACTGCGACAGGTCAGCCCGGAACAGATTGGCGCCCTGCAGGTCGGCGCCTGACAGCACGCATTTTTGCAGGATAGCTGCAATGAAATTGGCATCGCGCAGGCTGGCGCGAGACAAATCGCTGCGGATGAACAGGCTGCCACTGCCGTTGGCCTGGCGGAAATCGGCCTCGTTCAATCGGGTTTCCGACAGATCGCAATTATTGAGACGCGCCCGGCTAAAATTGGCCCGCTGCAACGGCATCTGGCGTAAATTGCACTGGTTTAGCGTCGCGTCGCTGAAATCCGCCTGCGGCAACAGTGTCTTCGCTGCAAAGGCGCAGGCCGTGAGACGTGCGGCGTGGAAGCTGAGGCTTTGCGTCTCGGTGTCAACCCAGGCGCAACTTTCCAGCCGCGCCTGACTGAAGTTCACCTCCAGCAACCGGCATTTGACGAAGCTGACTTTGTCGAGCCGGGCGTGGCTGAATGTCAGCTGCTCCAGCTGCAGTTCCATCAGGGTAATGTTGGCCAGCGTGGCGCGGCTGAAATCACATTGTCCGAGCAAGGTTTCGTATCCCAGCAAATCGCGTAATGACGCCATCGTGAAATCGCAGCGTTGAAACAACGTTTGCTGAATATTGGTCTCATGCAGCTGCGCGCCGCCGAAATCTGTCGCTTCGCATTTCGCCAGGGCCAAAGAGGCGTGGCTCAGATCGGCCTGCTGCAAGACGGCGCCGCTGAGATCGGCGCGCGCCAACATCGCCTCGCGAAGATCGCAACCCACCAGTCGGGTTTGGCGTAGATTGGCGTTTTCCAATAACGCGCCGCGTAAGTTAGCCTGGCAGAGCTCCATGCCGGACAGATCGGCGCCGGTGAGATCAAGGCCGCTGAGATCTTTATCGCGCAGCATGGCGGCGGCGACGCGTTGGCGAATGATTTGCGCCAGATCGCCACTTAAGCGCAGTGCAGGGCTTTGCGCCTGCGCTGACATTAAATACATTTGGTGCAGCGCGCGCTCGCTTTCCCCCAGCTGCTTCTCGCTGAACGCGTCGGGATGCTGGCGCGCCTCCTGGAACAGCAGATCGCGCTGCTGCTGGTAGCTTTCCGCACCGGAGGGCGACACGTGATCCCCTCCGGGGTTAAGCGGGTCGATACCCTCGGCGTGCGCCAGCTTGAGCATGTCCTGATACTGCACCTCGGCCTGGCTTTCCAGACGCTCGACGAATTCGGCGAGTTGGTCCAGCTTCGGCGGCGCTTCTTGCGACGGTAGCGGGAACAGTTCATCGATGTCCTGGCCTTCACGCAGCAGGCGCTGGCGATGCTCTTCGCGCTGCTGGTGCTCGTAGGCGGCGATATTTTCCGCCATTGGGCTTTGCTGCGTCGGCGTTTCCGTATCCAGCCAGGCACCGATGCACGCCTCCGGCAGCAATTCTTGTTCGCGAAAAGCGTGCAAAGCACCCTGTTCTTTATCCAGCCGCTGGGCCAACACCTGCCGATAATGCGCGGTGGAACGGGGCTCCCCTTCGGTTTCCAGGGCCGGCATCAGTTGCATCACGTCGGCGGCATCGTCCTCATTGATGCGCGAGCTACCCTGATAGATCAACAGCATCTGTTCCCGATGCGGGAAGAACCAGACGGTGGTATGGCGCATCGCGATCTCTTCGAAATGCGTTTCACCGCCGCGCAGTCGGTTGATGAAGCAGCGCGCGCGCCACGGCGGTAAATGCCCTTGCTGCACCGGTTCTGAAGGGTGCATATTCCAAATCCGATAGGCAGCCCGCGGCGGCAAGCTATCACGTTGAGGAAACTGCTGATCGCTTTCTGCCATGTTGAACAGGCGCCAGTCGATATCGTTGGCGAAGCCGGGAAAGCCGTGCTTCAACCAGTCGGCGTCGTAGTTTTTACCGATGCGGGAGAAGCGACGCGGCCAGGTGATATCCAGCGCGTCAAAGCTTGCCGGCTGGGCGCTTTGCCGAGGAGACGCAAGGCGTCCCTGCAGCGGTTCAACATTGGGTAGGCGATGGATGCGGCCCTGCGGAAATGTTTCGGGAGTGGCGCCGATGCCGTGCGGATTATCGGCGAACTGAGTACCGCCGTAAGCCCGGCGCCAGTCCAGACGCATTTCTGCAAAGGGTAGAGGCGTGGAGGGGCGATCGTTGATCCAATGGCGATCGCCGAAAACCACCAGCGTTTTCTCCAGCGAATCAAACTGGATCTTCACGGCGCAGGCGGTTTTGTCTTGTTGATGGTGGGTGTAGGCGTTGCCAGTGGCGAGAAACTCCGCACAGGCTTTTGGGATAGCCAGATCGAGCACGCCGCCACTTAACGTAAGTTCGTCGGCGGCCAACTGCCACAGTTCCGGTTCGGGGCGCAGACGCGGGGAGGCCCCCATGTCGGCCAAGGCCAAAACGGAAACGCCCAGATGATTTTGCCCTTGCCAAGAGAAGGGGCGATGAAGCGCGCTGAGGCGCAGAGGTTTTACGACTTTCATTGTGTGTGTAAAGCTTCCTGTGGATATCAGCTGGCAGCCAGGCTGCTTGCTCAAAAACAATCCGTTTTTCGGTTTAATAGATATCAGGCTATGTCACAACAGATGAAGAAAACGATGCGGCGTTCAGCGCCGATCGCTAATGCGGGGAGAGTCCCACTTCGAAATGGATGATCAAGAGGACAGTGCGTTGTCCTTCCCGTTTATTCCGCGAGCCAGCAGCACGGCGGCGACGGACAATGACGCGGCGATCGCCTTGGCGGTAAATTGGCCGGTGCTCTCCAGGTGATAGGGCGCAAAAAATCCGACGCCGGCGGTGCTCAGAACCAGCAGCGCGACGAGCGCCGCAAAACAGGGCAACTCTATCGCCAGCGTCAGTCTGCCGGGTGTCGCCGCACCGAGGTAACGCATCAAAAAACCGGGCAAAATCAGGAACCCGATCAGCTCTGCGGGAGCATTCACCGCAGACATCACCTGCTGATTGTATTTCAGGAGCGCTAGCATCAGCGCGACAAAGATCAGCAACCGCATGGGTAAGGCGGCCGCTCGGCTTGCCGACAAAAAGGTTTTGCCGATCGCAGCGAGCAATACGCAGCCGACCAGGATGCCAAAGACGGTAAACAGGATCTGTCCCCAGAGGCTGTCCTGCGTCGAAAAGGCAATGAACGCGCCCATCGTGACACTTCCTTATGCAAGGTGATTTAGCGAACTGATGAACGATAAGCCGTTTGCAGAACGTTGAAATCGGATCGCGTGATTGAGGGATCCTTTTCGCTTAAAGCCGGGAAAGCTCTTCGATCACCGCTTTTTTGGGGTTCTTCGGGTCGTACTTTATCGCGGTGAAATGGCCCGGTTGATAACGCGGCAGATCCACGACGCTGATCGGGCCTTTCGCCACGGCCGTATGGTTTTTTCCGTCTTGGGCGATGTACTTGACTTCGACTTCGCAGACCGGCCGATTTCCGTCCCACAGGTTGGTCTGGCGAATGCTGACGATTTGCCCAGAGGCGGAAATACCGTTCTCCATCACGCTGAGGGAAGAACCGATATGTTTGAAATAACCCCAGATATCGACCGTGATGAATTTGAAAAAGCCCACCAGACTGAGGATGGGAGCCAATAAAATCAACCCGATAACGGTGAAAACATTTTTGGCCTTCGACATGGGAGTCCCTTTACAAGAAGATCGCCAGCGCCTTGGTGCTCAGCCGTAAGGCGCCGTTGGTGACCAGCGCGCCAAGCTGAGTGAACGTCATGGGATCATTACTGAGCTTGAAATTGGTTTTGCTGATCGACAGTGGGTTATGCGAGATATCCAACATCGTGTGTTTAAGGCTGGTCGCCGTCAACGAAAGATTGGAGCCGTAGAAGGCAAAATTGGCCCCGGTCGCCACCCATTTCCAGCCGTGGCAGTTATCTTTCCAGTTCGGCGTTTGTACCGAGACGCCGTCCGCACTGGTGATATCAATGGTTTTCGCCTTGATGGTCAGCGTGCCGGTGATCGTCGTGTTCTGGTTATTATTATAGGTTTCGGTGACATCCCCGGTCACGGTAGCGGTCTGGCCGCCCGCTTCAATCGTCAGGACTTGCCCGCCGGCAGTAATGGTGGTGTGCTGACCGCCGGCGGTGATGTTGACGGTCTGCCCCTGCTTGATGGTGCTGGTCTGTTGCCCTTCGGTAATGTCGAGGGTCTGGTTGCCTTTCACCGTGACATGCTGGGTTTGCGTAATGTTTTGCGTCTGCGCGCCGTCAAGCTTGAAAGACTGATTGCCGGTGATGTCGATTTTATCGCCGCCGTCGATAATCGTCAGGTCGCGGCCGCCTTTGATGTTCACCGTCTGGTGAGCGTTCAGGTTGGCGGTGTCCAGCCCATTGACGGTCGTCGTGCGTTTCGCTTTGTACAGGAACGTGGCGTCGCCGGTGACGGTGTCGTCCTGCTGGCGCCCGATGGTGGTGGTGCGACTGCCGTCAATATTGACGTTCTTGTCGTTTTCCACCGTCATGTTCATGTTGCGTTCGGCATGCATGTCGAACGATTCGTTGCCGGGCGAGTCTTCCAGGAACAGGAAGCTGGCGTTGTCGGCGCCGCCGCCTTTACTGCGGCTCATAAAGCCCATTTTAGTGGCGTCGCCGGGCAGATCCCACGGCGGCATGCTGTCTTCGTTGTAAACGCGGCCGGTGATGATAGGGCGATCCGGATCGCCGTTGATAAAGTCGACCACCACTTCCTCACCCACGCGCGGGATCTGGATCCCACCGTATTTCCAGCCGGCCCAGGCGCTCGAGACGCGCACCCAACAGGAACTGGTTTCATTGCCGCTGCCGTGGCGATCCCAACGGAATTTGAGTTTCACCCGGCCATATTTATCGGTCCAGATGCTTTCGCCTTCCGGGCCCACTACTTCGGCAGTTTGCGGGCCGTGGGTTTTCGGCCAAGGCGTGGTGCGCGCCGGGCGCCAATTGATGTCCGCCGGAACGACCTGAAATTCGGTTCGCTGCTCGCCAACATCATT
Organism: Serratia sp. NGAS9; assembly: GCF_009905295.1. Lineage (NCBI taxonomy): Bacteria > Pseudomonadati > Pseudomonadota > Gammaproteobacteria > Enterobacterales > Yersiniaceae > Serratia > Serratia sp. NGAS9. The sequence goes on along the minus strand of NZ_CP047605.1, from coordinate 3,082,125 downwards.
ATCGTTGCTGGCGTAGCTGTTTTCCTGCATGAAGTACTGCGCGCTGACCACCAGGTAGGCGCGGTTGTCTTCCATACGCGGCGCCTGGGTCAGTTGAAAACGGTAGCCGGGCGCAATGCCCTGCGAATTGCCTTCGCCGCTCATCTGCTCGTGCTGCGCTTCGAACTCCTGTTGGCGAACCTTGACGTAAAACTGGCCGTGGGCGTGATCGGTATAGCGACCGGGCCAGTCGAACACCTCGGCTTTGTCCTGCGCGAACGAGGCGGGATTCTGCCGGGCCTCCAGCAACCGCGCGCGCGGCTTACGAAAATCGTAGTCATCCAGGCTATAGAGGCTGGGCGTGATGGCGTCAGAAACGCTCCAGCTATTGATGCTGTCCTTGTTTTCCACCAGGCCGCCTTCCGCGAGCTGGTAGGGAATGCTGGCGTAGCCGGCGAGTTCCTGATGGGCCGCCGGCGCGTCAGCCAGCACCAGCGTATGGCCGTCTTGCTGGTGCGTGAAATAATAATAGATGCCTTCGTGTTCCATCAGACGGCTGATGAAATCGAAATCGCTCTCCTGATACTGCACGCAGTATCCCCAGATGCGGTAGTCGTAACTCAGGCGGTTATCGATTTTCACCTGATACTGCCCCAGCACCTGAGTCAGGATGTCGGGAACGGTTTTTTCCTGGTGGATGCGAAAATCGCGGTTTTGCGTCAGATACCACAGCGTGGGGCGCAGCACGGCGCGGTAGATATAGTAACGGTTGCCGCCAGCTTCTCGGCCGGAGAGGGTCATGCGCGTGATATTGCCGTTGAGATAACGCGGTGCCAACGGATTGCCCCGCAGCTCCAGCGTGATTTTTTGTCCCAGCAGCGCTTTCAGATCGAGCCGATTGTCGGGGCTGAGCAACTCGACGTCGAACTCGAACAATCCGGCCAGTTTTTCCTCGCCGGAAAGGCTTCTGAACAACAGCTGATGGGAGGGCAAGGGCGTGTGCGCAATGATAAGACGATCCATACTATTCCCCGCTTTAGGCATAGCTACCGCACGAGAATTGACGCGCGATCCCGATGGCGTATCTGTCACGAATAGAGACAGGAACTGACGAAAGATTTAACAAAGTTTACACAAAGGCACGATTTGTGCAGTCTACAATAGAGCTCTGCATTTGCAAAATAGCCTTGTGGATCAATGCTCAATTCGTTAACTTGCTCACGATCTTGTTTTTTATTATCTAAAACATATAGATGCGAGCAGATCATTTTTTATCTCAAATTATTGGGAAATTGGTAATACCAAAGAATAAATGTGTAACACATAAGTCAACGTGCTTATAAAACAACTCTTTTTTTACGTAAAAAAAGTCGCTGACTGTTTTTTATCCTTACCATTTGCCAGTTAAAGATGATCAAATATATAAATTTGGCGAATGTTAATTCGGATGATTCCTATTTGGTGGGCGTCCCAGGGCCCACCGACGGGCCTGGGAACATGCGTTTGAACGGTTGAAAATGCAGCGAATACCGTCGTTAACGTGGAGAGGAGTCGAAGGAGAGTTGACCTACCAGCTCGCAGAGCCAGATTAAAGCCGGGTCGCGTTGCGCCTGCCGGCCGGCGATCAGCTCAATGGGGAAAGGCGCGATGGCCAACTCGTCAGGCAGCGGGAGAATGCGTACGCGTTGCGGATCGGAAAAATGCCGGGCCGCGCTGGCGGCCAGCGTGGCGATCAGATCGCTGTCGGCGACCACGGCCGGCAGAGCGGCAATATGTGAAAAGGTCACGGCGACTCGCCGCTGACCGCCGATTTCCGCCAGACGCCGGTCGACCAGCCCTCTGGCAGAGCCATCGTCTGCCGGTGCGTACAGCCCATGCGGCAGGCTGAGGTAGCGTGCCAGATCCCAGCGGCCATCCGCCAGCTGGGGGTGTGAACGGCTGGCGATACACACCAGGTGCTCTTCAAACAACGTGCGCACATAGCGGCTTTCCGCACCGGAAAGATGTCCTCCCAGCGCGATATCCACCTCGCCGCGATCCAGTTGCCGATAAATATTGTGGCGATCCAGACGCGAAACGCGAATATCGATGCCGGGGGCGGTCTGACGCAACCGGCTGATGAGGGTGGGCAGCAGCAAGATATCGGCATAGTCGCCGGCCGCCAGCGTAAAACGCCGCTGCCCGGCGGTGGCCGGATCGAAACGGGCAGGGGGGGCCAACGCCAGATGGATCTGTTCAAGCACCTGCTGTATTTGCGGCATCAATTGGTGGGCGCGCGGCGTGGGTGACATGCCGCCGCCGCTGCGCACAAACAGGGGATCGTTGAGAAGAATGCGCAGCCGCGCCAATGCATTGCTGACGGAGGGCTGAGCGCGGTTAAGACGCCGGCCTGCGGCGGTGACGTTGCGCGTCTGATACAACGCCTCAAACACCACCAGCAAGTTGAGATCGACGCTGGCTAAATTCATTTTATGAATACTCTATATACAGATAATCCATTTCCAGAATCATACTGTGTTCTTTAGGCTGAAAGCACACAAATTTAGCCTTCAATCAGGGGAAATGATGAACAAAGTCTTGGTCACCGGCATTGAGCCGTTCGATGGCGATGCGGTGAATCCTTCCTGGCAAATTGCGCAGGCGCTGGCCGGTGAACATATTGCCGGCGCGGAGATCGCGGTGCTCGAGCTGCCCTGCGTATTGGGCGTGGCCAATCAGCAATTGATCGCGGCGATTGAGGCGCTGCAGCCGCTGGCGGTGATTTGTCTGGGCCTGGCCGGCGGCCGGGCCGAGATTTCGCTGGAACGGGTGGCCATCAATCTGATCGATGCCCGCATTCCCGACAATGCCGGTAAACAGCCGATCGACGTACCGGTGGTGGCGGGCGGGCCGGTAGGGTATTTTAGCACGTTGCCGGTGAAGGCAGCAGTGCAGCAGCTGCGCCGACAGGGGATCCCGGCGGCGGTCTCTTATACGGCAGGTACCTATAACTGCAACCATATTTTTTACGGTCTGCGGCACTATCTGGAGACGCAGCACGTGAGTGTCAGGGGGGGATTCGTACATATTCCGTACAGTCATGAACTGGCGGCGTCCCATCCGGGCAAGCCGAGCATGGCGCTGGCGACGATGGTGGAAGCGGTGCGCACGGTCGTACAGGTGACGCTGACGGTAGAGGAAGATGTGCGATTCGGCGACGGCGCCGTACATTAAAAGCAGGGCGTGGTGTACCACGCCCTGCTACGGGTTATTCGTCGGCGACGCGGATCACCAGTTTGCCGAAGTTTTTGCCCTGCAGCAGGCCGATAAACGCCTGCGGCGCCTGCTCCAGCCCATCAACGATGTCCTCGCGGAACTTGATTTTCCCCTGTTCGACCCAACTGCTCATTTGTTGCAAGAATTCGTCAAAGCGTGAGCCGTAGTCGTCGAAGATGATAAAGCCCTGTATGCGGATGCGTTTGCGCAGGATCAGCCCTTCCAGCAGGGGCAAGCGGTCCGGCCCCGCAGGTAATCCGGTGGCATTGTAATGGGCGATGATGCCGCACACCGGAATGCGTGCTTTGGTGTTCAACAGCGGCAGCACGGCGTCGAACACCGCCCCACCGACGTTTTCGTAATAGATGTCGATGCCTTTTGGGCAGGCGGCCGCCAGCTGTTCGGCAAAGTCAGGGGCGCGGTGATCGAGACAGGCGTCGAAACCCAACTCTTCCACCACATAGCGGCATTTTTCCGCACCGCCGGCGACGCCGACGACGCGGCAGCCTTTCAGCTTCCCGATTTGGCCGACCACCGAACCGACCGCACCGCTGGCGGCGGCGACCACCAGCGTTTCACCTGCCTGCGGTTGGCCGATGTCGAGCAACCCCATGTAAGCGGTAAATCCCGGCATGCCCAGCACGCCCAGCAGGCGGGAAGGATGCGGCAGGTGCGGGCCTAGGTTGCGCAGGCCGCTGCCGTCAGACAGGGCGTAATCCTGCCAGCCGTCATAACCCAACACCCAATCGCCGACGTTGAAATCGGGATGCTGTGAAGCCGCCACGCGCGATACCGTACCGCCCACCATGACCTGACCGATCTCCACCGGCGGCGCGTAGGAGGGGGCATCGCTCATGCGCCCGCGCATATAAGGATCCAGCGACAGATAAACAGTGCGCAGCACCAGCTGCCCGGCGGCGGGCTGCGGTGCGGGGACGGTATCGAGACGGAAGTTGGCCGCCGTCGGTTCGCCGTGCGGACGCGAAGCCAGCAGGAAGCGGCGGTTCTGTTGAGAAGGGGACATCGAAAGCTCCTTTGCGTTGCGACAAACAAGATTCGTTAAGCCTAGTCCAGGGGCGGCAAGGCAACGTTACCGAATGTGCTTAGCCTTAGAGCGGAACGATCAGCACGTCGATATGGCTGATATTGATAAAGCGGGCGGCGGAACAGGAGACCTTATTCATCATGCCGTCGCGATGGTTGCCGCAGAGCAGCAGGTCGAACGGCTGACGGCGGCTGGCGTATTCCAGGCTATCACCCAGCTCGCCGTGCACGATCAACGTATCGGCGATCGGGTAACCGGCGCGTTGACGCAGTTCCTCCATAAACAGCCGGGTTTCCTCCTCCATCAACGTGCGTAAATCGCCCAGCATTGGCCCGGCGAAATTATTGTACATTTCCGGGTTGGCGAGCGTGCTCAGCAAGGTGATGCTGCCGCTGTAAGGGCGGACGATGGAGACGGCCTTTTCCACCAGACGGTGGCTGTCAGGGGCAACGGCAACGGTGACCAGAACGTTTTGATACCCCATATCCTACTCCTTGTTGTATCCATCGTGTTTCAGGCTGCCGCATCGGTGGCCTTGGTGGAAGTCTTGCGTCGGATAAAGGGTAGAACCTGGTGGGTGGAATAAATGTGTTTCGCATCACGCGCGGCAATAAAAGCTGAATTTGCACCGGTTATATAGCAATAAAAGATAAAACCGTTGCCGCACGTAATTTCACTGAATTAAAGCACCTGCGTCCACAGCGTTTTCGGCACCTTGCCCAGATCGAACAGTTTACCGGCAACCAGCTCAGCGCGACGGTGGTCGGCAGCGCGGTACATATTGCTCATTTCTGTATCATTTTCAATGGAGTAGTTCAGTTTGTCGTACACCTTCTCCAGGCTGTCCAAAGAGGAGCATTTACGGAATGTCAGCAGATATTCGAGCGTATCGGTCATGATTAAAATATAGCCTGTTAATAGTTAAAGCCGGGTGAATAACACATCGGCGGCTCACGGCGACGCCGTCGAGGTAGCGATGTACGACCTGACAAAAATCATTTCAAGTAGATAAATTGCACTGGGTAATGATGTCACGCCGCCCGTAGCGGCGCTTTGATAAATCATAATATGCCCGTGCGCCGTCAGCAATCTCATCCTGCTGATAAATGGAGAAATAGGGAAAGTCTCAGGGCGGCTGACGGCAGACGCGTCGTCGTCGCTGCTGTGCACAAGCACGCGCTGCCGTGCCAGGCCTCATTCTGCAGTGATTTTTTCACCCGGCCGCGGCATTGGGTGGTGTTTTTCGCCGCCGCTGACGTTAAAACGCCGTTTTTCTCGATGGAGAAATATGAAGAGTAAAACAAAACTGCGTTTTATTTTATGACCATCAGGGGATGAAATCGTAAGCCATGTAAATAATCATCTGGGGATGAGGGGAAATTATCACGACGACAAAAAAGAAATAAAAAGCATTAAAGTTTTATGGCGTGCTGCCGATATATCGTTTTGGCGGAATTTAACGCAAAAAAAGTATTCTTGCATCGTGCTAATACGGAAACATATCGTTACGTCTGTGAGCTTGTTCACTACGCCCGCGAATCATTGATAAGCCATAATCACCTGATGTTGAAAATTAAAACAGCCTCAGGCTGGGGGCTTAAGTCAAATCCGATAGCTAATAACCTTATAGTTTACACTGGTTATTTTTCAGCTTGGATATTTTTTAGTAACTCAAATGGTTATTTATACTGAGTTTGTTGCCTATATACAGATTTTTGTTCTGTTATTTTGGTTTGGTGATGCTTTTGTTCGAATTGATCTAAAAAAGATAATTTTTTGGCGGATAAACATTGTTTTTAAGACGTTTTTTTACCTATGGTTGTTTTGTGTACAAAATGGCGGTCAATAAGTGAGCGTATTTGGGGGTATTTGGCTTAATTATTTTTTATTTTTGTGATCTATGTCACATTGTATTTAAAATTGCCTCTCACTTACATTGTGTGTGCTAATGGTTCGGGGGTAGAGTTGCGCTGCTTTAGGAATAATCTTATTAAATTTGTAAAAATAGTTTCATGGTGACTAAACACTATCGAAGCAGAATGCTGTACATCCATACACGTAGGTTTACGCTCGTAGCAAATACTGAACAGTGGTCGAATTTAGCGATTGTAGAAAATTATAGCAGTCGTTTTTGAGAGATTAATTTGCCAACTTTGGGAAACAACCCAAGTCACGGGCGATAAAATTTATCACCCAGCGTATGTTTTTAAACATAGTCTGTCGGGATGGGGAATATGGGTACGTCTGAATTACTTAAGCATATTTATGACATCAATTTGTCATATTTACTTTTAGCACAGCGTTTGATCAACGATGAAAAAGCGTCTGCGATGTTCCGCCTGGGTATTGATGAAACCATGGCCGATGCGCTGGCGCAGCTGACTTTGCCGCAAATGGTCAAACTGGCCGAGACCAACCAGCTGGTTTGCCACTTCCGCTTTAACGAAAGCCAGACCATCGAACGCCTGACCAAAGAGTCGCGCGTCGACGATCTGCAACAAATCCATACCGGCATTTTGCTATCAAGCCATTTACTGCAAGAGCTATCGAGTAAAGACGCTAGCCCGACGAAGAAAAGAGCCTGATGATGGTTGAGAAAAGTATCGTTCAAGAAGCCAAGGACATTCAGCTCGCTATGGAGCTGATTTCGCTGGGAGCCCGACTGCAGATGCTGGAGAGTGAAACTCAGCTCAGCCGCGGGCGCTTGATTAAACTTTACAAGGAGTTACGCGGCAGCCCGCCGCCAAAAGGAATGTTACCGTTCTCAACCGACTGGTTTATGACCTGGGAACAAAATATTCACTCGTCGATGTTTTACAACGCCTACCTGTTTCTGATGAAAAGCGGGCAGTGCAGCGGAGTGGAGGCGGTGATCAAAGCCTATCGCCTCTACCTGGAACAGTGCCCGCAGCAGGCCGGCGAGGCGCCGCTGCTGGCGCTGACCCGTGCCTGGACGCTGGTGCGTTTCGTCGATAGCGGCATGTTGCAGCTCTCCGCCTGCAGCTGCTGCGGCGGCGCATTTATCACTCATGCGCATCAGCCGCTGAATGGTTTCATCTGCAGTTTATGCCAACCTCCATCCCGCGCCGTAAAAAGACGTAAACTTTCGCCGCAACTGGCCGATATTATTCCTCAACTGCTGGACGAGCAGGTCAAACGCGCCATTTGAGCCGCCACGTTGCCGGCTCTCGGCAATGAATACCGACGTGTGATACGCAGGGGCGGCATGCCGCCCCCAGACACGCAGCCTGGTCTGTCGCGCCAGGGCGCGTTTGCCCCACCTTCCATCCACATTGTTAATTTAAGGAATGCGTGTGCTAGTTATTTTGGGTTATCTCGTGGTATTGGGTGCGGTGTTTGGCGGCTACCTGATCGTGGGCGGTCATCTCGGTGCGTTATACCAACCGGCGGAGTTTCTGATTATCGGCGGGGCGGGTGTCGGCGCTTTCATCGTCGGCAACAACGGCAAGGCGATCAAGGCCACGCTGCGCGCGCTGCCGCGGCTGATGCGCCGTTCCAAATACAACAAAGATCTGTACATGGATCTGATGGCGCTGTTGTTCCGCCTGCTGGCCAAATCGCGTCAGCAAGGCATGCTGTCGCTCGAGTTCGACATCGATAATCCGCAAGAAAGTGAAATTTTCTCTAATTATCCGCGCATCCTTGCCGATAACACCCTGGTGGAGTTCATTACCGACTATTTACGGCTGATGGTGAGCGGCAATATGAATGCGTTCGAGATCGAAGCGCTGATGGACGAAGAGATCGAAACCTACGAGCAGGAAAGCGAAGTGCCCGCCGGCAGTTTGGCGATGGTGGGTGACTCCTTGCCTGCGTTCGGTATCGTCGCGGCGGTGATGGGGGTGGTACACGCCCTGGCTTCGGCCGATCGGCCGGCTGCGGAACTGGGGGCGCTCATCGCTAACGCCATGGTTGGTACTTTCCTCGGTATTCTGCTGGCCTACGGCTTCATCTCGCCGCTGGCCACGTTGCTGCGCCAGAAGAGCGCCGAAAACGTCAAGATGATGCAGTGCATCAAGGTCACGCTGCTGTCGAGCCTGAACGGATACGCACCGCAGATCGCGGTCGAGTTTGGCCGCAAAACGCTGTATACCACCGAACGTCCTTCTTTCGTTGAGCTGGAAGAACACGTGCGCCGCGTGAAAGCGCCGGCGCAGCAGGCGACGGAAGAAGAAGAAGCATGAAACAGAATCATCCGGTCGTTCTGGTCAGAAAGCGCAAGTCGCATCATGCCGCCCATCACGGCGGCTCCTGGAAGATCGCTTATGCCGACTTTATGACGGCGATGATGGCGTTCTTCCTGGTGATGTGGCTGCTGGCGATCGCCAGCCCGCAGGAGCTGACGCAAATCGCCGAATATTTCCGCACGCCGCTCAAGGTTGCCCTGACCAGCGGCGACAAGAGCAGTTCCGAAAGCAGCCCAATCCCGGGCGGCGGCGACGATCCTACGCAACAGCATGGCCTGGTGAGAAAGCAGGTCGACTCACCGGACTCGCGCGCCGAAGAGCTGCGCCTGAACAAGCTGCGCGAAAAGCTGGATGAGTTGATTGAGTCCGATCCGCGCCTGAAGGCGCTGCGTCCGCATCTGTTGATCAACATGATGGATGAGGGGCTGCGCATTCAGATTATCGATAGCCAGAACCGGCCGATGTTCAAAACCGGCAGCGCGCAGGTCGAGAGTTATATGCGCGATATTCTGCGGGCGATAGCGCCGATCCTCAACGACCTGCCGAACAAGATCAGCCTGTCCGGCCACACCGATGATATCCCTTACGCCACCGGCGAGCGCGGCTACAGCAACTGGGAACTGTCGGCCGATCGCGCCAACGCCTCCCGACGCGAGCTGATTGCCGGCGGCCTGGCGGAAGGCAAGGTGCTGCGGGTGGTGGGCATGGCGGCCACCATGAGCCTGAAACAGCACGGCGCCGATGATGCGATCAACCGTCGTATCACCGTGCTGGTGCTGAACAAGCAAACGCAAGAGGGCATCGAACACGAAAATGCCGAAAGTAACGCGATGGATATCGCCCAGCCGGATAGCCTGAAGCAGCTGGCGCCGTCGGCGACTGCGCCGGCCAGCCAAACGCCGGAACCCCAGGCGGTAACGCCGACCGATCAAGCGACGCCGCCGGCGATGGACCCTGTCGCCCAATCGCAGACATCCCCGGCGATAGCCCCGGCCGGCCAAACGCCGGAACAATCGGCGGCTGCGCCCGCACCGACTAACCGCGACTCACAGCCAGAGGTGACCCCGTGAGCATGGACATTAGCGATTTTTATCAGACCTTCTTTGATGAGGCGGACGAGTTGCTGGCCGACATGGAGCAACACCTGCTGGAGCTGGATCCGCTGGCCCCCGATATCGAGCCGTTGAACGCCATCTTCCGCGCGGCACACTCGATCAAGGGCGGTGCGGCGACCTTTGGCTTTTCGGTGCTGCAGGAAACTACCCACCTGCTGGAGAACCTGCTGGACGGTGCAAGACGCCAGGAAATGAGCCTGAGCACCGAGATTATCAACCTGTTTCTGGAAACCAAAGACATTATGCAGGAGCAACTGGACGCCTATAAAACCTCGCAACAGCCTGACGCCGAAAGCTTTGAATACATTTGCCAGGCGCTGCGCCAGCTGGCGTTGGAAGCGCAACAGCAGCAGGAGGCACCCGCGGTTCAACCGGCCGTTCAGCAGCCCGTTGTTCAGCACGCAGCCGCGCCGGCGGCGATCGAAGGCGGCATGCGCATCAGCCTGAACGGGCTAAAAGCCAGTGAAATCCCCTTGATGTTGGAAGAGCTGGGTAACCTCGGCGAGGTTAAAGACCCGCATCAGACGGAACACAGTCTGGACGTGACGTTGCTCACCTCCGCCAGCGAAGACGACATCAGCGCCGTGCTGTGCTTCGTGCTGGAACCGGAACAAATCAGCTTCTCGACGCCGACGCAAAGCGTGCCGGCCGTCGCGGAGGCGAACTTACCGGAAGCGGTCGCCGTGCCGGAACCTGCGCCGGTCGCCAGCGCCGTGCCGCCTGCCGCCAAACCGGCGGCCGCAGCGGCGGAAGCGCCGAAAGCGCGCGCCAAGGCGAGCGAATCCACCAGCATTCGCGTGGCGGTGGAAAAGGTGGATCAGCTGATCAACCTGGTGGGCGAGCTGGTGATCACCCAGTCGATGCTGGCGCAACGCTCCGGCACGCTGGATCCGGTGAACCACGGCGATCTGCTGAACAGCATGAGCCAGCTGGAGCGTAACGCGCGCGATCTTCAAGAGTCGGTCATGTCGATCCGCATGATGCCGATGGAATATGTCTTCAGCCGCTACCCGCGCCTGGTGCGCGATTTGGCCGGCAAGCTGAACAAACAGGTGGAACTGACGCTGCAGGGCAGCTCCACCGAACTGGACAAGAGCCTGATCGAACGGATTATCGATCCGTTGACGCACCTGGTGCGCAACAGCCTCGATCACGGTATCGAAGAACCGGCCACCCGCATCGCCGCCGGTAAATCGGCGGTGGGCAATCTGGTGCTGTCGGCCGAACATCAGGGTGGCAACATCTGTATTGAGGTCATCGACGATGGCGCCGGCCTGAACCGCGAAAAAATTCTCGCCAAGGCCGCGTCGCAAGGGCTGGCGGTGAGCGACAGCATGAGCGACGAAGAGGTCGGCATGCTGATCTTTGCTCCGGGCTTCTCTACCGCCGAGCAGGTGACCGACGTTTCCGGCCGTGGCGTCGGCATGGACGTGGTGAAACGGAATATTCAGGAGATGGGCGGCCACGTCGAGATCCGTTCACAGGCCGGTAAGGGCACCACCATCCGCATCCTGCTGCCGTTGACGCTGGCGATCCTTGACGGCATGTCGGTCAAAGTGAACGACGAAGTCTTTATCCTGCCGCTGAACGCGGTGATGGAATCGCTGCAGCCGCAGGCGGAAGACTTGCACCCGCTGGCCGGCGGCGAACGCGTGCTGCAGGTGCGCGGCGAATACCTGCCGCTGGTGGAGCTGTATCGGGTATTTGAAGTGGAAGGCGCCAAAACCGACGCCACGCAGGGCATCGTCGTTATCCTGCAAAGCGCCGGCCGCCGCTATGCGCTGCTGGTGGATCAGCTGATCGGCCAGCATCAGGTGGTGGTGAAGAATCTGGAAAGCAACTACCGCAAAGTGCCGGGCATCTCCGCCGCGACCATTTTGGGCGACGGCAGCGTAGCCTTGATCGTCGATGTCTCGGCGTTGCAAACCTTGAACCGTGAAAAGCGTCTGACGGACGCCGCCGCATAATAATGAGTTTATTGATTTAAAAGGTGAATGATATGGCAGGATTGGCAGCCGTCAGCAAATTGGCTGGCGAAACGGTAGGGCAAGAGTTTCTGATTTTCACCCTGGGCAACGAGGAGTACGGCATCGATATCCTCAAGGTGCAGGAAATTCGCGGCTACGATCAGGTGACCCGCATCGCCAACACCCCGGCGTTCATCAAGGGGGTCACTAACCTGCGCGGCGTGATCGTCCCGATCATCGATCTGCGGGTGAAATTCTCGCAGCAAAGCGTGTCTTACGATGAGAACACCGTGGTGATCGTACTGAACTTTGGCCAGCGCGTGGTGGGCATCGTGGTTGACGGCGTCTCCGACGTGCTGTCATTGACCGCCGAGCAGATCCGTCCGGCGCCGGAGTTCGCGGTGACGCTGGCGACTGAATACCTGACCGGCCTCGGTTCGCTGGGCGAGCGCATGTTGATCCTGGTGGATATCGAAAAGCTGCTGAGCAGCGAAGAGATGTCGCTGGTCGACAGCGTGGCGAAAAGCGTCTGATTCATGATCCCAGGGGGCAGGGCGCTGCTCCCTTCATCCATCACTCTTCCTGACCTGTCGCGATGCCGCAGACCGTACCAGTAACCCCCACTAAAAATAGTTACTTTCCCGCATAAAGTTTTGCCGCGCGGCGCCGATAACTCTCACATTCAACGTCATCAGAGCCTGTCTGCGCGGGCTTCAACAAGGGAAATCATGTTAAATCGTATGAAGGTGGTCACCAGCCTGTTGCTGGTGTTGGTGCTGTTTGGCGCCTTGCAGTTGATTTCGGGCGGACTCTTTTTCTCCTCGCTGAAAAGCGATAAGGAAAACTTTACCGTCCTGCAAACTATCCGCCAGCAGCAGCTGCAGCTGAGTGAAAGCCGCGTTGACCTGCTGCAGGCGCGCAACTCCCTGAACCGTGCCGGTATTCGCTACATGATGGATACCAACAAGATCGGCAGCGGCGCCACCATTGATGAACTGCTGGCCAAGGCGAAAGAAGAGCTGGGCGAAGCGGAAAGACACTATGCCGCTTACGAAAAAATCCCGCAGGATCCGCGTCAGGACCCCCAGTCGGCGGAACGCGTTAAACAGCAATACGACATTCTGTACGGCGCGCTCTCCGAGCTGATCCAACTGCTGGGCGAAGGCAAGATCAACGCCTTCTTCGATCAGCCTACGCAGAGCTACCAGGACAACTTTGAGCAGAGCTACAACGTTTACCTGGAGCAAAACGGCAAGCTCTATCAAATCGCAGTCGACGGCAGCAACAGCTCCTATAACTCGGCCATCTGGACGCTGATCGTGATCCTGGTGGTGGTGCTGGCGGTGATCGTACTGGTCTGGACCGGTATCCATCACATCCTGGTGCGCCCGCTGAACCGCATGATCGATCACATCAAACAGATCGCCGCCGGCGACCTGACTCAGCAAATCGTCGTCAACAGCCGCAACGAAATGGGCGTGCTGGCGGCCAGCCTGAAACACATGCAAGGCGAACTGATTGAAACCGTCAGCGGCGTACGTCAGGGCGCGGATGCCATCTACAGCGGCGCGTCAGAAATCGCTGCGGGCAACAACGATCTCTCCTCCCGCACCGAGCAGCAGGCCGCGTCGCTGGAAGAGACCGCCGCCAGCATGGAACAGCTGACCGCGACGGTGAAACAGAACGCCGAAAACGCCCGTCAGGCTTCACAGCTGGCGTTGAGCGCCTCCGAAACCGCACAGAAAGGCGGCAAGGTTGTGGCCAACGTGGTGCAGACCATGCATGACATCGCCGGCAGCTCGCAGAAAATTGCCGATATCACCGGCGTGATCGACGGTATCGCCTTCCAGACCAACATCCTGGCGTTGAACGCCGCGGTGGAAGCGGCGCGTGCCGGCGAGCAGGGCCGCGGCTTCGCGGTGGTGGCCGGCGAAGTGCGTAACCTGGCGCAGCGCAGCGCGCAGGCGGCGAAAGAGATCAAAGGCCTGATCGAAGATTCGGTCAGCCGCGTCGATATGGGCTCTGTGCTGGTCGAAAGCGCCGGTGAAACCATGGGCGACATCGTCAATGCCGTCACCCGCGTGACCGACATCATGGGCGAAATCGCCTCGGCGTCGGACGAGCAGAGCCGCGGTATCGATCAGGTTGGCCAGGCGGTAGCGGAAATGGACCGCGTCACCCAGCAGAACGCCTCGTTGGTGGAAGAATCCGCCTCGGCGGCGGCGGCGCTGGAAGAACAGGCCAGCATGCTGACCCAGTCGGTGGCGGTATTCCGCCTGAGGTCGGAAGGCCAGGAAGAGTTTAAAGCGCCTGTCACCAACAAGGCGACGGTAACACCGGTAATCAATCATAAGAAAATGAACGCCAGCGATCTGCAGGATAACTGGGAAACGTTCTGACCGGTATCGGGCCTCTCTCGCAGGGGCCCTTTTCCCTACGTAGGCCGGTCGCCGGCCGGCTGCAAGGAGGTTCACAGTGTTTAACCGAATCCGTATCTCTACCAGCTTATTCCTGTTGTTGATGACCTTCTGCGTTCTGCAGTTGGCCAGCAGCGGCCTGTCGTATTCCGCGTTTCGCTCCGATAACCACAACCTCGACATCATCACCCTCGGCAGCCAGCAGCGCGATTCGCTCAGCCTGAGTTGGGTGTCGCTGTTGCAGGCGCGCAATACGCTGAACCGCGCCGGCACCCGCGCGGCGCTGAAGCTGCCGCAGGAGCAGGTGAACGAACTGATGAGCAGCGCCCGCAGTTCGCTGCAGAAGGCCGATCTCTATTTCAATCAGTTCATGGCGGTTGAACGCAGCAGTGAACAGCAAAGCCAGCAGACGGCCACCACCAAGGCCAGCTACGAGCGGCTGCGCGGCGCGCTGCGTGAACTGATCGGTTTCCTGGAAAAGGGCGAGCTGCAGGCGTTTATGGATCAGCCGACGCAGAAAACCCAGGACCTGTTCGAGGCCGACTTCGTGCAGTACCTGCAGTTGGTCAACGGCGACATCAGCGAAGCCAGGGACGCCAACCAGTTCTCCTTCACGCTGGCGGGCCTGATGCTGGCGGGGGCGGTCTTGATGCTGATCGTGGTGACCGGCAGCGCCATGTGGTGGTTGCGCACCATGTTGGTACAGCCGTTGAACCAAATCCGCAGCCACTTTGAACGCATCGCCGCCGGCGATTTGGCGACGCCGATTCAGGTGTACGGCCGCAATGAAATCAGCATGCTGTTCGCCAGCCTGCAACGCACGCAGCAGTCGCTGATCGGCACCGTCGGCGCGGTGCGCGACGGGGCGGAGTCGATTCTGATCGGCCTGCAGGAAATCTCCGAAGGCAATAACGATCTGTCTTCCCGCACCGAGCAGCAGGCCGCTTCGCTGGAAGAGACCGCCGCCAGCATGGAACAGCTGACCGCGACGGTGAAGCAGAACGCCGACAATGCGCGGCAGGCCTCTCAGCTGGCGCGTGACGCCTCGGCCACCGCGGCCAAGGGCGGCGAGCTGGCCGGCGATGTGGTCACCACCATGCACGATATCGCCAACAGTTCGCAGAAAATCGGCGCCATCACCAGCGTGATTGACGGCATCGCCTTCCAGACCAACATTCTGGCGCTCAATGCGGCGGTGGAAGCGGCGCGCGCCGGTGAACAAGGACGCGGTTTCGCCGTGGTCGCCGGCGAAGTGCGCAACCTGGCGAGCCGCAGCGCGCAGGCGGCGAAAGAGATCAAGGGGCTGATCGACGAATCGGTCAGCCGCGTCAAACACGGCTCGGTGCTGGTGGAAAACTCCGGCGCCACCATGCAGGACATTGTGCGTTCGGTGACCCGCGTGACCGACATCATGGGCGAGATCGCGTCGGCGTCGGATGAACAGAGCCGCGGCATCGAGCAGGTGACGCAGGCGGTGACCCAGATGGATCAGGTCACCCAGCAGAACGCCGCGTTGGTGGAAGAGTCCGCTTCTGCCGCCACCGCGCTGGAAGAGCAGGCCATTACCCTGGCCGATGCGGTCGCGGTATTCCGTCTGGCGGACGATAACTTCGTCGCGCCAGGTAACAGCAGCAACGCAGTTTCACCCGTGGTAAAGGAAGCCCAAGATTGTTAAACCGCATAAGCAGCACGTTTTTCTCCGGTGAAGCGGCATGAAACAGGCGCCGTCAACTTCTAACCGGGATACAGCGTCGATGTTGACGCAAATGGTGCAGCGTCTGCCGCTGTCGGACGTGCATTTTCGCCGTATCAGCCAGTTGATTTATCAACGCGCCGGCATCGTGCTGGCGGAGCATAAGCGCGAGATGGTTTACAACCGCCTGGTGCGCCGGCTGCGGCTGTTGGGATTGCACGATTTCGGCGACTACTTGGCGCTGCTGGAAAGCGATCCGAACAGCGCGGAGTGGCAGGCGTTCATCAACGCGTTGACCACCAACCTGACGGCCTTTTTCCGCGAGGCGCATCATTTCCCGATCCTGGCGGAGCATGCGCGCTCGCGGCCGAACGGCTACAGCGTCTGGAGCACCGCGGCCTCGACCGGTGAAGAGCCGTATTCGATCGCCATCACGCTGAGCGATGCATTGGGCCAGCGGGCCGGCAGTTGCCAGGTCTGGGCCAGCGACATCGACACGCAGGTGCTGGAAAAAGCGGAAGCGGGCGTTTACCGCCAGGAAGATCTGCGCACCCTGACGCCGACCCAAATGCAGCGCTATTTCCTGCGTGGCACCGGGCCGCATCAGGGGCTGGTGCGCGTGCGGCCGGAACTGGCGGCGCGGGTGAACTTCCAGCCGTTGAACCTGCTGGCGCCAGAGTGGGCGCTGCCGGGGCAATTCGACGCCATTTTTTGCCGCAACGTCATGATCTATTTCGATAAGGCGACGCAGGAGCGCATTCTGCGCCGCTTCGTTCCCTTGCTTAAGCCGGGGGGGCTGATGTTCGCTGGCCACTCCGAGAACTTCAGCCAGATCAGCCGGGATTTCTACTTGCGTGGGCAGACCGTGTATGGGCTGACCAAGGAGAGGTAATGAGTAAAATCAGAGTGTTATGCGTAGACGATTCGGCACTGATGCGTCAGCTGATGACGGAAATCGTGAACGGCCATCCCGACATGGAAATGGTGGCGACCGCGCCGGATCCGCTGGTGGCGCGCGATCTGATCAAAAAATTTAATCCCCAGGTGCTGACGCTGGACGTCGAGATGCCGCGCATGGACGGGCTGGATTTCCTCGAGAAGCTGATGCGCCTGCGGCCGATGCCGGTGGTGATGGTCTCTTCGCTGACCGGTAAAGGGTCTGAGATCACGCTGCGCGCGCTGGAGCTGGGCGCGGTGGATTTCGTCACCAAACCGCAGCTCGGTATCCGTGAGGGCATGTTGGCCTACAGCGAACTGATTGCCGAGAAGATCCGCACCGCCGCCAGAGCGCGCCTGCCGCAGCGTTCCAACAGCCCGGCGCCGGCGATCCTCAGCCACGCGCCGCTGCTGAGCAGTGAAAAATTGATCGCCATCGGCGCTTCCACCGGCGGTACCGAAGCGATCCGCCAGGTACTGCAGCCGCTGCCGGCCACCAGCCCGGCGCTGCTGATCACCCAGCACATGCCGCCCGGTTTCACCCGTTCGTTCGCCGAACGGCTGAACAAACTGTGCCAGATCACGGTGAAAGAAGCGGAGGACGGCGAGCGCGTGCTGCCGGGCCACGCCTACATCGCACCGGGGGACCGCCACCTGGAGCTGGCGCGCAGCGGCGCCAACTATCAGGTGAAGCTGCATGACGGCCCGGCGGTCAACCGCCATCGTCCGTCTGTCGACGTGCTGTTCCGTTCGGTGGCGCAATATGCCGGCCGCAATGCGGTGGGGGTGATCCTCACCGGCATGGGGAACGACGGTGCGGCGGGGATGCTGGAGATGCACCGCGCCGGGGCGTATACCCTGGCGCAGAACGAGGCGAGCTGCGTGGTGTTCGGCATGCCGCGCGAGGCGATCGCCAGCGGCGGCGTCAGCGAAGTGGTCGAGTTGGACAGGATGAGCCAGCGCATGTTGGCGCAGATTTCCGGCGGCCAGGCATTGCGTATTTGATTTTAGTCCGCAGGGTTTACCCGGCGGCGATATGACCCTGGTTCGCCGCGCGGCGGCCTGCGGTTTTGCATTATTAAACGGTTAACTATTTCAGGAGTAACAATGGCAGACAAGAACCTCAGATTTCTGGTTGTGGACGACTTTTCCACCATGCGCCGCATCGTCAGAAATTTGCTCAAAGAGCTAGGCTTCAACAACGTCGAAGAAGCTGAAGATGGCGCGGATGCGCTGAACAAGCTGCGCGCCGGCGGTTTCGACTTCGTGGTGTCCGATTGGAACATGCCGAACATGGACGGACTCGAACTGTTACAGACCATTCGCGCCGATAGCGCGCTGGCCGCGATGCCGGTACTGATGGTGACGGCGGAAGCCAAGAAAGAAAATATCATCGCGGCGGCGCAGGCCGGCGCCAGCGGTTATGTAGTGAAACCATTTACGGCGGCGACGCTGGAAGAAAAGCTCAACAAGATTTTTGAAAAATTGGGCATGTAAGGAGAGGGCGATGAGAGACATTCCAATGCCTGCCAGCGATGCAGCGACCGCGGGAGAGATCATCTCCCGCATCGGCCAACTGACCCGAATGCTGCGCGACAGCATGCGCGAACTGGGGCTCGATCAGGCGATCGCCCAGGCGGCAGAGGCGATCCCGGATGCGCGCGACCGTCTTGACTATGTCGTAACCATGACGGCGCAGGCGGCGGAACGGGCGTTGAACTGCGTGGAGGCGGCGCAACCGCGCCAGGCGGAGCTGGAATCCGGCGCCAACGCGTTGAAAGGGCGCTGGGACGAGTGGTTCGCCAATCCCATCGAACTGGACGATGCGCGTTCTCTGGTCAACGACACGCGCCAGTATCTGGATCAGGTGCCGGGCCATACGGCCTTCACCAACGCACAGCTGCTGGAAATCATGATGGCGCAGGACTTCCAGGATCTGACCGGTCAGGTGATCAAGCGCATGATGGATGTGGTGCAGGAGATCGAAAAGCAGCTGCTGATGGTGCTGATGGAAAACATGCCGGAGCAGCCGGTGAAGGAAAAACGGCCGAACGACAGCCTGCTGAACGGCCCGCAGCTCGACCAGAACGGCGTCGGCGTCATCGCCAACCAGGCGCAGGTCGACGATCTGCTCGACAGCCTCGGTTTCTGAGGCTTTTCGGGGCGCGCGACGGCGCGCCCCGAAAGTTGCGCGGTGTCCCGCAAAGATTAATGTATATAGCATTACTATATACATCATGGCGGTTATAATTTGTACTCCAATTTAAGGAGGTCGCCATGACGTTAGGTTCTGTCTTTACCAATAATCGGACACAGGCTGTACGCTTGCCCGCAGAGGTGCGTTTCCCTGATACCGTTTCTAAAGTGACCGTTCGCGTAGTGGGCAAAGAGCGCATTCTTGCCCCCCTGGAGAATACTTGGGACAGTTTCTTCTGTGCGGCAAATGAGGTGAGCGATGATTTCCTCAATGAACGTGCAGGACAGCACCAGGGTGAGCGGGAAGATTTTTGATGTTCAGTCATATGCTGGACACCAACATTGTTATCTATGTCATCAAGCGCCGGCCGCTGGAAGTGCTGGAGGCATTCAATCGCTATGCAGGTAAAATGGTCATTTCGTCGATCACCTATGGCGAATTGGTTCACGGGTGGAGAAAAGCGCTCGTCCAGCGGTGAACGCCAGAGTCGTTGAAGATTTTGTCTCCCGATTGGACATTCTCGATTACAGCGCCAAAGCGGCATCGCACTATGGCAATATCCGGGCTGCGCTGGAACGCCAGGGAACGCCTATTGGCGTAAACGATCTACATATCGCCGGGCATGCGCGCAGCGAAGGATTGATCCTGGTGACCAATAATCGACGCGAACTTGAGCGCGTTGAGGGTTTGCGGCTGGAAAATTGGTTGTAACGTCTCCCTGATGGTCTCATCCCCTAAATAACCCGCCTTTTTCCCCGTTGTTCCGCCAATGACATCGCCAATTTTTTGGCATGCTGACCGCCATTCTTTACCCTCCCGACACAGGAACGGCGTTTCGTGGCTGAAGACAGCGATCTGGAAAAAAGCGAGGCCCCCACGCCCCACCGGCTGGAGAAGGCGCGTGAAGACGGCCAGATCCCGCGCTCCCGCGAGCTGACCTCGGTACTGATGCTGCTCTCGGGCCTCGCGATCATCCTGATGTCCGGCAGCAACATGGCGCAACAGCTGGCGGCGATGCTCACGCAGGGGTTGAACTTCGACCATGGCATGGTCAGCAACGATAAACAGATGGTACGCCAACTCGGCATGTTGCTGCGTCAGGCGGTGCTGGCGCTGTTGCCGATCATGGCGGGGCTGGTACTGGTGGCGCTCGCCGCGCCGATGCTGCTGGGGGGCATTCTGTTCAGCGGCAAGTCGATTAAATTCGACTTGAAGCGGTTGAACCCGTTGTCCGGGTTGAAGCGCATCTTTTCCACCCAGGTGCTGGCCGAGCTGCTGAAAGGGATCCTCAAAGCGACGCTGGTCGGTTGGGTGACCGGTCTTTATCTGTGGCACAACTGGGCGGCGATGCTGCATCTGATGACTCAGCAGCCGCTCGACGCGTTGGGCAATGCGCTGCAGATGATCCTGTTCTGCGGTTTTCTGGTGGTGCTGGGATTGACGCCGATGGTGGCGTTTGACGTGTTCTACCAGCTGTGGAGCCACTTCAAAAAGCTGAAGATGACCAAGCAGGATATTCGCGACGAATTCAAAGACCAGGAGGGGGATCCGCACGTCAAGGGACGCATTCGCCAGCAGCAGCGGGCGATCGCCCGGCGCCGCATGATGGCCGACGTGCCTAAGGCGGACGTGATCGTCACCAACCCGACGCACTACGCCGTCGCGTTGCAGTACAACGACAAAAAAATGAGTGCGCCGAAAGTGCTGGCCAAAGGGGCCGGCGAAATCGCCTTGCGCATTCGTGAGCTCGGTGCGGAGCACCGCATTCCGATGCTGGAGGCGCCGCCGCTGGCGCGTGCGCTGTATCGGCACAGCGAGATTGGACAACATATTCCGGCCACCCTGTATGCCGCCGTCGCCGAAGTGCTGGCCTGGGTGTACCAGCTGCGCCGCTGGCGGCGCGAGGGCGGCCTGATCCCGAAAAAACCTGAACGTTTACCGGTGCCGGAAGCACTGGATTTTGCAAGAGAGAGTGACTCTGATGGCTAATTTGGCCTCCCTGCTTCGTTTGCCGGGCAATTTTAAAGATACGCAGTGGCAGGTGTTGGCCGGCCCGGTGCTGATCCTGTTGATCCTGTCGATGATGGTGCTGCCGCTGCCGGCGTTTATCCTCGATCTGCTGTTTACCTTCAACATCGCGCTGTCAATCATGGTGCTGCTGGTGGCGATGTTCACCCAGCGCACGCTCGAATTCGCCGCCTTCCCGACCATTCTGCTGTTCTCCACATTGCTGCGTTTGTCGCTCAACGTCGCGTCGACGCGCATCATCTTGCTGGAGGGCCACACCGGTTCCGCCGCCGCCGGGCGCGTGGTGGAAGCCTTTGGCCACTTCCTGGTGGGGGGCAACTTCGCCATCGGCATCGTGGTGTTCATCATCCTGGTGCTGATCAACTTTATGGTAATTACCAAAGGTGCAGGGCGTATCGCCGAAGTGGGCGCGCGCTTCGTGCTGGACGGCATGCCGGGTAAACAGATGGCGATCGACGCCGATCTGAACGCCGGGCTGATCGGTGAAGACGAAGCGAAGAAACGCCGCGCTGAAGTGACCCAGGAGGCCGATTTCTACGGCTCGATGGACGGTGCCAGTAAATTCGTGCGTGGCGATGCCATTGCCGGCCTGATGATCATGGTGCTGAACGTCGTCGGTGGCCTGTTGGTCGGTGTCGTGCAGCATGGCATGGAGCTGGGGGCGGCGGCGGAAAGCTATACGCTGCTGACCATCGGTGACGGCCTGGTGGCCCAGATCCCAGCGTTGGTGATCTCCACCGCCGCCGGCGTCATCGTCACCCGCGTCGCGACCGATCAGGACGTCGGCGAGCAGATGGTGGGCCAGCTGTTCAACAATCCGCGCGTGATGTTGCTGAGCGCCGGGGTACTGGGGCTGTTGGGCCTGGTGCCGGGCATGCCGAACCTGGTGTTCCTGCTGTTTACCGCCGCTTTGCTGGGCCTGGCCTGGTGGCTGCGTGGCCGTGAACAACAGGCACCGAAAACGGTGGAAGAACCGGCGATGCCGGAGAATCCGCAGGCCGCCGAGGCCAGCTGGGCCGACGTTCAGTTGGAAGATCCGCTGGGGATGGAAGTGGGCTACCGGCTGATTCCGATGGTCGATTTTCAACAGAACGGCGAGCTGCTGGGGCGTATCCGCGGGATCCGCAAGAAATTCGCGCAGGACATGGGCTATTTGCCGCCGGTGGTACACATCCGCGACAATCTGGAACTGCCGCCAGCCAGCTACCGCATCCTGATGAAAGGCGTTGAGATCGGCAGCGGTGAAGCGCAGCCGGGCCGTTGGCTGGCGATCAACCCCGGCAATGCCGTGGGCGAGCTGGCGGGAGACAAAACCGTCGATCCCGCCTTTGGGCTCGAGGCGGTATGGATCGACAGCGCCTTGCGCGAGCAGGCGCAGATCCAGGGCTTTACCGTGGTGGAAGCCAGTACCGTAGTAGCGACGCACCTTAATCACCTGATCGGCCAGTTCGCCAGCGAGCTGTTTGGCCGCCAAGAAACTCAGCAGCTGCTGGACCGTGTTTCACAAGAGATGCCGAAGCTGACCGAAGACCTCGTGCCGGGCGTGGTGTCGCTGACGACGCTGCACAAAGTGCTGCAAAACCTGTTGGCCGAACGCGTTTCTATCCGCGATATGCGCACCATCGTCGAAACGCTGGCGGAACATGCCCCGGCGCAAAGCGATCCTTATGAGCTGACGACCGTGGTGCGGGTGGCGCTGGGCCGGGCGATCACGCAGCAGTGGTTCCCGGGCAACGGCGAGATTCAGGTTATCGGCTTGGATACCCAGCTGGAGCGCCTGTTGCTGCAGGCGTTGCAGGGCGGCGGCGGTCTGGAGCCGGGGCTGGCTGACCGTCTGCTGGAGCAGGCGCGTCAGGCGCTGCAACGGCAAGAGATGCTCAGCGCGCCGCCGGTACTGTTGGTTAACCATGCTCTGCGTCCTTTACTGGCGCGCTTCCTGCGTCGCAGCCTGCCGCAGCTCGTGGTGCTGTCCAACCTGGAGATCAACGACGATCGCCAGATTCGCATGACCTCGACCATTGGAGCCGCCTGATGAAACGCTGTCTGTCCTTGTTGTGTTTGCTGGCGCCGCTAGCCGCCGGCGCGGTGTCCGGCTCCTGGGTGGCCGAAGGGGCGGGCGTGACGCTGGAACAGGGCGGGATGCGCGATGAATCCGCCGGTTTGCGGCCGCCGAACGCGCTGCCGGATGCCAATGCGCGCATCACCAGCGTCAGCTGGCGCTACCGTTTGCTGGGGCCAGAGCCCGTGGGGCTGCAGGCGCAGCTTTGCACGGTCAACCGCTGCATTCCGCTGGGCGGCGGCAGCGGCAGCAGCAACGGTCTGCAGGGCGAGCCGGCCAATGCGGAATTGCGTTTCGTCTATTACGTGCAGTCGCAAGGCGGGTTGAACCCGCCGCTGCGGGTGATTGGCAATCAGGTGATCGTCAATTATCAGTAAGATCAGGCCAGAATTTGCAGGCCGTTGCGTTCCACCAGCGTCAGCAGCTTCATCGCGGCGGAGTTCGGTTGCGCTTCGCCGCGCTCCCATTTCTGTACCGCCTTTTTGCTGACGTTGAGATACAGCGCAAACACCGGCTGACTGACGTTTTCCCGTTCGCGCAGCGCGCGGATCTCGGCCGGCCCGAACTGCTTCACCGGCCGCAGGCACAGCATGTCGAAAGTGCGCATGGTCACGTCGTCGACGAAACCGGCGCGGTGCAGGCCCTGAACTTCCTGGTGGATCTCGGCAAGAATTTTACTCATCGCTTAGCCTCCGTAACTCCCTGTTGTTGACCAGCTGGTAGAGTCTGAATGGCGAATAATCCAGATACAGCGCAGCCAGATGTTTCAATCCCTGTAACTCATCCGCACTGATGTTTTCTCTCTCGCTTTTGGCAAAGCCGCGCATAAAAAACAGGCGGTCTTCATCGCGAAAAACGATCAGCACCCGATAGCCGCCACGTTTGCCCGCACCAGCCCGAGCGATGCGCTTTTTGTATACGCAACCGCCAAGATTGGCGTCGTACCGCTGATGCTGCATTTCTCGCGCTCGTGGCGTCGCTAATGCGCTCGCGTGCGGCAAAACCCTGAAAGGTTTTGGTGAGATAGATATCAGCCATTCGCTCTCCCTGCGAATCTATACCCGTTAAGGGTATATTTCAAGTGATTTAAAAATCACCACAGGGTGACAAGTGGCCAAAGGGAAAGAAACAGCCAAATTCACGTTCTGCGCAGCCTGACGCATAACGTTAAGGGAACTCAGGAGGTGATGAGGTGAAAATGCGAGGGGATGCGCAAAAGTCGGCTAATGCGTGCCCGGTGATAGGCTCACCGGGCGAAATGAGTCAGGTCAGACGCCGATTTTTCTGCCGAGCAGGCTGCCGGCGTGCGACTGGCCGTCCGGGCCATACAGCGATTTGTTGTTCTTACTGAGGATAGCCAGCGCCTGAGCGTTGTGGTCGATCTGCTGATTGAGCAGCAGGCCGTTGTGCTGGTTCTTCTCACGCAGCGTTTGGCTCAGCAACTGAACGTGTTGCCAGCGATCGGCCAGAGGCGCATGGCTGGCATAGGGCGCGCGTTGCCCGCAGGTTTTTTCCTGCCCCAGGCGCTGTTGCTCGAGGTAAGCGACCGTCGCCAGCAGTTGGCTTTTGGCATCGGTGACGCGCTGCAAGGCCACGCCGGGCAACTGGCCGGAACACAGCAAGTCGTGCTCTTCCTCCAGCACGCCATTGAGCGCCTGCAGTGTTTCCAACAGTTTGTCCAGCAGTTGTACCAGCTTTTCCATAGTGATGACTTATCCTTTATCGCTACCCGCCGCCGCGTTGTCAGTCGCGTCCGGCGATCCATTGAACATCGCTCTGCGCGTCTTGCAGCAGTGCGTCGGCGATTTTGCCGGCGTCCATCTTCAGTTCACCGTTGCGGATCGCCTGTTTGATGGCCTCGACCCGGCCCATATCGATATCCTGGGTGCCCGGTTGCATCAGGCGCGCCTGCGCCTCGCTCAGTTTGACCTGCGTGCCGCTGACGGCGGTTTCGGCCACGGCGGCCTTGCGCGGTTGGAGCGGGTTGTCGGCCGGGGTTTCACGCGGTTGCACAGTGGAAACCGGCTGTAACCGCTGGGTGCGATCGATACTCATGGTCCATCTCCGTTTACGCCGTGGCCGCTCGGGGGCGACGACGCTGCAATGAAAGTTTTGCGGCCCTGGTGGCCAATAAAATGCTGCTTGATTTGTCTTATCGGCAAGGTTTGCGGAACCTTTACTTTTTTATAACGTAATGCGGATCGCGCCGTCGTCCCCGACCACGCCGCTGACGATCTGCCCGGACGCCATGCGCACCCGCACGCTGTCTTCGGCGGCGGCGTTGTTCATCGCCTTACCCGCACCGCTGATGCTGAATCCTTCGCCCTGTGCATTGACCTGTACCGATTGCCCGGCCTTGATAATCCAGGCGCGGCGCAGCATGGCGAGGGTCAGCGGCTGACCGGGGCTAATGTTGCGCAGGCTGACGGCGCCTAACGCTTTGCTCGCTTCGGTCAGCGCACGCGGCGGCAGGGTATCGAGCCGGCCTGCTTTCAACGTCAGATCCGCCGCCGTCAACCGGCTGCCGGCGCTGATGCCGCGCGCCGAAACGAGATAGCGGCCAAACACCTGCACCTGCGTCTGGATAAAACGCCGCTCCTGGCCACAGCGCGCCGAAATGCTGACGTTGCCGCCGATCCGCGCGTTGGGCGGCAGCGACAGCTGCGGCAGTTCGCAAGCGGGCCATTGGTTCGGCGGCGTGCGCACCCGCACTTTTACCTGTACCGGTTCGCCGCTGAACTTGCCTTGGATGAAGCTTTCGATTTGCGTCGCCAGATCGTCGGCGCGCGCGTTCAGACTGCACAGCAGGCCGATAAGCAGCAGCATTTTACCTTTCATCGTCATCTTCTCAAGCTTCATCGGGATACGCGTAAGTGTACCCGCAGCGCGCGCAGGCTAAGCAGATAAATAGCGCCCCATTTTGCGTTTATTCCCGCGATAGGGTAGCGCGGGGGGCGTTTATGCTGTCGACTCCAAATTCTAACCTCGCGGAGGGAGCATGCTCGACAAACTGGACGCGGCTCTGCGCTTTGGCCAAGAGGCGCTGAACTTGCGCGCCCAGCGGCAGGAAATTCTGGCCGCCAACATCGCCAACGCAGACACACCGGGTTATCAGGCGCGGGATATCGATTTCGCCAGCCAATTGAACAAAGTGATGGAGCAGGGGCGCGTCAGCGGCAACGGCATGTCGCTGAACCTGACGGCGGCGCGCCACATCCCGGCGCAGACCCTGCAGCCGCCGCAGCTCGATTTGCTGTTCCGGGTGCCGGATCAGCCCTCGATGGACGGCAACACGGTGGACATGGATCGCGAACGCACCAACTTTGCCGATAACAGCCTGAAATATCAGACCGACCTGACGCTGCTCAACGGTCAGATCAAAGGGATGATGTCCGTGCTGCAACAAGGATAAGGCGCATGTCTTTACTGAATATTTTTGATATCTCCGGCTCGGCGTTATCGGCGCAATCCCAGCGCATGAACGTCAGCGCCAGCAACATGGCCAACGCCGACAGCGTGACCGGCCCGGACGGCGAGCCTTACCGCGCCAAGCAGGTGGTGTTCCAGGTCGCGGCGGCCCCCGGGCAGCCGACCGGCGGCGTACGCGTCGCTCAGGTGGTGGACGATCCGGCGCCCGAGCGTCTGGTCTATCAACCGGGCAACCCGCTGGCGGACGCCAAGGGCTACGTGCGCATGCCGAACGTCGACGTGGTGGGTGAAATGGTCAACACCATCTCCGCTTCCCGCAGCTACCAGGCCAATGTCGAGGTGCTCAACACCACCAAGTCGATGATGATGAAAACCCTGACGTTGGGTCAGTAACCGGAGGTTCCCATGGCTATCGCCGCAACCACGAACGAGTCGTTGGACAACACCGTCATCGGTAACAATAGCAAAAATACCAACAGCCAGGATCTGCACAACAGTTTCCTGACGCTGCTGGTGGCGCAGTTGAAAAACCAGGATCCGACCAATCCGATGCAGAACAACGAACTGACCTCGCAGCTAGCGCAGATCAACACCGTGCAGGGCATCGAAAAACTCAACACCACGCTGGGGTCGATCTCCGGCCAGATCAACAGCAACCAGTCGCTGCAAGCCACTGCGCTGATCGGCCACGGCGTGATGGTGCCGGGCAATAACATTCTGGTCGGCAGCAAGGACGGCAAGGTCAGCACGACGCCGTTCGGCGTGGAACTGGAGCGCGCTGCCGATCAGGTGACCGCTACCATCACCAACGCCAGTGGGCAGGTGGTGCGCACCATCGAAATCGGCGGCCTGACCGCCGGTGTGCATGCCTTCACCTGGGACGGTTCGTTGGATGACGGCTCTACCGCACCCGACGGCGCCTACAAAGTGGCGATTAACGCCAAAGGCAATGGCGAGCAACTGGTGGCGCGCAGCCTGCACTTCGGCCTGGTGAACGGCGTGATCCGCGACGGCAACGGCGCCAAGCTGGATCTCGGTCTGGCGGGCAACGCCACCCTGGAAGACGTGCGACAGATCTTATAACCCTAAGCATCAGGCTCAATCGGACGATAGCCTGACCACTATTCGGAGAATAACATGGCCTTTTCTCAGGCAGTCAGCGGCTTAAACGCGGCAGCAACCAACCTGGACGTGATCGGTAACAACATCGCCAACTCCGCGACTGCGGGCTTCAAATCCGGCAGCGTCTCCTTTGCCGATATGTTCGCCGGTTCACAGGTCGGTCTGGGCGTCAAAGTGTCCGGCATCACTCAGAACTTCAAGGGTGGCACCACCACCGGCACCAGCCGTTCATTGGATGTGGCCATCAACGGCAACGGTTTTTTCCGCATGCAGGATAAAGACGGCGGCATCTTCTATACCCGCAACGGTCAGTTCAAGCTGGACGAAAACCGCAACCTGACCAACATGCAGGGGCTACAGCTGACCGGCTACCCGGCGGCCGGCTCTCCGCCGACCATCCAGCAGGGCGCCAACCCGGTGCCGCTGAGCATTCCTGAAGGTATGATGAACGCCAAGGCGTCCACCTCCGGCGAGATGGTGGCCAACCTGAAGTCCACCCATAAAGTGCCGGAGAACAAGACCTTCGATCCGACCAAGCAGGACAGCTACAACTACGTCAACACCATCACCGCTTACGACTCGCTGGGTAATGCGCACAACATCAACGCCTACTTTGTGAAGACAGCAGACAATAAATGGCAGGTCTACACCCAGGACGGCAGCGCCGCGCCGGTTGACGCCGGCACCATGGAGTTCAGCCCCAGCGGCAACCTGGTGAAAACCACCAGCACCAACGGCGCACCGGGCGAGTTCAGCATGGTGATCCCGATGACCGCCAAAGACGGTGCTCCGGCGCAAAACTTTACCCTGAGCTTCGCCGGCAGCATGCAGCAGAACGTGAGCAGCGACTCGGTGAGCAAGGTATCGCAGGACGGTTATGCCGCCGGTGAATACACGGGCTACCAGATCAACAATGACGGCACCATCGTGGGCGTCTATTCCAACCAGCAGACCCAGCTGTTGGGCCAGATCGTCATGGCCAACTTCTCAAACCCGGAAGGGCTGGCGTCGCAGGGCGATAACGTGTGGCAGGAAACCGGTGCGTCCGGTCAGCCGCGCGTTGGTCTGTCGGGCGGCGGCGGCTTCGGTAAGCTGACCAGCGGCGCGTTGGAGTCTTCCAACGTCGATCTGAGCCAGGAGCTGGTGAACATGATCGTCGCACAGCGTAACTACCAGTCCAACGCCCAGACCATCAAGACGCAGGACTCCATCCTGCAGACGCTGGTTAGCCTGCGCTAATAAGGCCGAGTTATGGATCACGCGATTTATACCGCGATGGGCGCGGCGCGCCAAACGCTGGAACAGCAGTCCATTACCGCCAACAACCTGGCCAATGCGTCGACGCCGGGCTTTCGCGCCCAGCTCGCCGCATTGCGCGCGGTGCCGGTCGACGGGCCGAGCCTGGCGACGCGCACCTTGGTGACCGCGTCGACGCCGGGCGCCGATATGAGCCAGGGGGCGCTGAATTACACGGCGCGTCCGCTGGACGTGGCGCTGCAGCAGGACGGTTTCCTAGCGGTGAGCCTGCCGGGTGGGGGGGAAGCCTATACCCGCAACGGCAACATTCAGATCTCCTCCACCGGGCAGTTGACGGTGCAGGGATTGCCGGTGATGGGTGACGGCGGCCCGATCGAGGTGCCGCCGTCGGCGGAGATCACCATCGCGGCCGACGGTACCATTTCGGCGCTGAACGCCGGCGATCCGCCGAACACCATCGCGCAGATCGGCCGTCTGAAGCTGGTGAAAGCCGATGCGCGCGAAGTGATGCGCGGTGACGACGGGCTGTTCCGCCTGACGCCGGAAACTCAACAGCAGCGCGGCAATCAGTTGCAAAACGATCCGCAGGTGCGGGTGATGCCGGGCGTGCTGGAGGGCAGCAACGTCAAGCCGATGGAGACCATGGTCGACATGATCGCCAACGCCCGCCGTTTTGAAATGCAAATGAAAGTCATCCACAGCGTGGATGAAAACGAACAGCGTGCCAACTCACTGCTCTCAATGAGTTAAGCAGCAAGGAAATAACCGATGATTCCATCCTTATGGATTGCCAAAACCGGTCTGGACGCGCAGCAGACCAACATGGACGTGATCGCCAACAACCTGGCGAACGTCAGCACCAACGGCTTCAAACGCCAGCGTGCGGTATTTGAAGATCTGCTGTACCAGACCATGCGTCAGCCGGGGGCACAGTCTTCCGAGCAGACCACGCTGCCTTCCGGTCTGCAGATCGGCACCGGCGTGCGTCCGGTGGCGACCGAGCGTCTGCACAGCCAGGGCAACCTGTCGCAGACCAACAACAGTAAAGACGTCGCCATCAAGGGGCAGGGTTTCTTCCAGGTGATGCTGCCGGACGGCACCCAGGCCTACACGCGCGACGGCTCGTTCCAGATCGATCAGAACGGCCAGCTGGTCACATCCAGCGGTTTCCAGGTGCAGCCGGCGATCACCATTCCGGCGAACGCACTGTCCATCACCGTCGGCCGCGACGGCATCGTCAGCGTCACCCAGCAGGGGCAAACCGCCGCCCAGCAGGTGGGTCAACTGACGCTGACGACCTTTGTCAACGACAGCGGTCTGGAGAGCGTGGGCGAGAACCTGTATCAGGAAACCGAAAGCTCGGGCGCGCCGAACGAGAGCACGCCGGGGCTGAACGGCGCCGGTCTGCTGTATCAGGGCTACGTGGAGACCTCCAACGTTAACGTGGCGGAAGAGCTGGTCAACATGATCCAGACTCAGCGCGCTTACGAGATCAACAGCAAAGCGGTTTCGACTTCCGATCAGATGCTGCAAAAGCTGACGCAACTGTAATCTGTCATTGACGGGCCCGGCTTGCCGCGCCCGTCATTCTCTTTCGTGAAACAAAGGCGATACCCGTGGTAACCACATATTCGATGGCAATCCTGCCGCGGCAGGGACAACGCTGGCTGGCGGGAATGGTGATGCTGACGCTGAGCGGCTGCGCTTATATTCCGCATAAACCGCTGGTGGACGGTGCGACCACGGCGCAGCCCGCGCCGGCCAGCGCGCCGATGCCGAACGGCTCGATCTTCCAGACGGTGCAGCCGATGAACTACGGCTATCAGCCGCTGTTCGAAGACCGCCGTCCGCGCAACGTCGGTGACACCCTGACCATCGTGCTGCAGGAAAACGTCAGCGCCAGCAAGAGCTCTTCCGCCAACGCCAGCCGCAACGGCGCCAGCAAGTTCGGCGTCGCCACCTCGCCGCGTTACCTCGACGGTCTGTTGGGCAATGCGCGCGCCGATATGGACATTTCCGGCGACAGTACCTTCGGTGGCAAGGGCGGCGCCAACGCCAACAACACCTTCAACGGCACCATTACGGTGACGGTCAACCAGGTGCTGGCCAACGGCAACCTGCACGTGGTGGGGGAAAAGCAGATCGCCATCAACCAGGGCACCGAATTCATTCGCTTCTCCGGCGTCGTTAACCCGCGCACCATCAGCGGCAACAACTCGGTCACCTCGACGCAGGTGGCGGACGCGCGTATCGAATACGTCGGCAATGGCTATATCAACGAAGCGCAGACCATGGGCTGGCTGCAGCGCTTCTTCTTAAATGTTTCACCGTTCTAAGGATTGACTGATGCTGAAAAAATGGTTTATCGCGCTGTGCGTCGGGCTGGTGTGCTTGCCGGCGGCGGCGGAGCGCATCCGCGATCTGGTGACGGTGCAGGGCGTGCGAGACAACGCCCTGATCGGCTACGGCCTGGTGGTGGGGCTGGACGGTTCCGGCGACCAGACCATGCAGACGCCGTTCACCACCCAAAGCCTGAGCAACATGCTGTCGCAGCTGGGCATCACCGTGCCGCCGGGCACTAACATGCAGCTGAAAAACGTGGCGGCGGTGATGGTGACCGCCAAACTGCCGCCGTTCTCGCGCGCCGGGCAGAACATCGACGTGGTGGTTTCATCGATGGGCAACGCCAAGAGCCTGCGCGGCGGCACCTTGCTGATGACGCCGCTCAAAGGCGTGGATAACCAGGTCTATGCGCTGGCGCAGGGCAACGTGCTGGTCGGCGGCGCGGGCGCGGCGGCCGGCGGCAGCAGCGTGCAGGTCAACCAGCTGGCGGGCGGGCGCATCAGCAACGGCGCCACCATCGAGCGCGAGCTGCCGACCACCTTCGGCAGCGGCGGCGTACTCAACCTGCAGCTGAACGACGAAGACTTCACGCTGGCGCAGCAGATCAGCGACGCCATCAACCGCCAACGCGGCGGCGGCACCGCGACGCCGCTCGACGCCCGCACGATCCAGGTGCTGGTGCCGCAGGGCAACAGCTCTCAGGTGCGTTTCCTGGCGGAGATTCAAAACATCACCGTCAACGTCGGCGCGATGGACGCCAAAGTGATCATCAACTCGCGCACCGGGTCGGTGGTGATGAACCGCGATGTGATCCTCGATTCCTGCGCCGTCGCCCAGGGCAACCTGTCGGTGGTGGTCGATCGGCAGAACACCGTCAGCCAACCGACGACGCCGTTCGGCGGCGGCCAGACGGTGGTGACGCCAAACACCCAGATCTCGGTGCAACAGCAGGGCGGATCGCTGCAGAAGGTGAACGCCAGCGCCAACCTGAACAACGTCATTCGCGCGCTGAACGCGTTGGGCGCCACGCCGATCGATCTGATGTCGATCCTGCAGGCGATGCAGAGCGCCGGCTGCCTGCGCGCCAAGCTGGAAATCATCTGATGGCCGGCGATCTGATGGCAATGTCGGGTGCGGCCTATGACGCCCAGGCGCTGAACGGTCTGAAGCGCGATGCGGTGGCCGACCCGCAGGGCAACCTCAAGCAGGTGGCCCAGCAGGTAGAAGGCATGTTCGTGCAGATGATGCTGAAAAGCATGCGATCCGCCTTGCCGCAGGACGGGGTATTGAGCAGCGATCAAACGCGGCTCTATACCTCGATGTACGACCAGCAAATCGCCCAGCAGATGTCGCAAAAAGGGCTGGGGCTGGCCGACATGATGGTCAAGCAGATGAGCAACGCCAACGCGGTGCCGAGTGAAACGGCGGGCCTGTCGCCGATGGCGCTGGACAACGAGGTGCTGCAAACGCTGCCGAACCAGGCGCTGGAGCAGATGGTGCGCCGCGCGATGCCGAAAGCCCCGCCGGCCGCCGCGCCACTGTCGCTCAACAACGGCAACTTCGTCGCTCGCCTGTCGATCCCGGCGAAGGTCGCCAGCCAGCAGAGCGGCATTCCGCATCAGCTGATCGTCGCGCAGGCGGCGCTGGAGTCCGGCTGGGGGCAGCGCGAGATCCCGACCTCAGACGGCACGCCGAGCTACAACCTGTTCGGCATCAAGGCCGGCGGCAGCTGGAACGGGCCGGTGACGGAGATCACCACCACCGAGTTCGAACAGGGCGCGGCGAAGAAGGTGAAGGCGAAGTTCCGCGTCTACGGGTCGTATGTCGAAGCGATTGCCGACTACGTCAAACTGCTGACCAACAACCCGCGCTATGCCGACGTGGCCGCCGCGCGCAGCCCGGAGCAGGCGGCGCATGCGCTGCAACGCGCCGGGTACGCCACCGATCCGCAGTACGCCAGCAAACTGGTCAGCGTGATTCAGCAGATGAAGAACGCGGGGGAACAGGCGGTGAAAGCCTATACCCACGATCTGAAAGATTTGTTCTAAATCCCCGTCATTCTTGACGCCGCAGCGGCGTTGACTGCACAAGCTCGCCCCGGTCACTTGGCTTAACCAAGCGCCCGGGGACGCCCTTGCTTGTCGCCTTGCTGCGACGCCAATTATTTAGGGGATAGGCGGTAACGAAGGCTAGCTGGATGCTGACCGCGTTGCCGCTTTTTTTCCTCAAGTTCTTCTCATTTTGGCCGATAACCGAAACAGGCTGAGCGAACAGGCTCAGCAGCTCAATTAAGAACCCTGTGGGCCACCGGCGCCGCAGCATAAGGAATTCCGATGTCCAATAGCTTAATCAATACCGCGATGAGCGGGCTGAATGCGGCTCAGGTGGCGCTCAGTACCGTCAGCAACAACATCTCCAACTACAACGTGGCGGGCTACAACCGCCAGACCGCGATCCTGGCGCAGAACGGCGGCATGGCCACCATGAGCGGCTTTATCGGCAACGGCGTGACCGTCACCAGCGTTAACCGCGAGTACAACCAGTTCATCACCAACCAGCTGCGCGGCGCACAAAGCGCGTTCGGGGCGCAGAACGCCTATTACGAGAAGATTTCGCAGATCGACAATCTGTTGGCGAGCAAGACCAACCCGCTGTCGACCAACATGCAGGATTTCTTCACCAACCTGCAGAACCTGGTGAGCAACGCCGGTGATGATGCCGCGCGCCAAACGGTGCTGGGCAAGGCCAACGGCCTGGTGAACCAGTTCAACAACACCGACAAATTTCTGCGCGACATGGACAACGGCGTCAATCAGCAGATCAGCGATACGGCGCAGCAGATCAACAGCTACGGCCAGCAGATCGCCAAGCTGAACGATGAGATCACCCGTTTGCGCGGCAGCGCCGGCGGCGAGCCAAATGCGTTGCTGGATCAGCGCGATCAGCTGGTCACCGAATTGAACCAACTGGTGGGCGTACAGGTCACGCAACAGGACGGCGACGCCTATACCGTCTCCTTCGCCAACGGCTTGACGCTGGTGCAGGGCAGCAATACGTATCAGGTGGAAGCCGTGCCTTCCAGCAGCGATCCTTCCCGTCTGACCATCGGCTATAACCGCGGCAACGGCGCCAGCGAAGTGCCGGAAGGCCAGATCACCAGCGGCACGCTGAGCGGCGTGCTGAAATTCCGCAGCGAAACGCTGGACGGCGTGCGCAATCAGCTGGGCCAGTTGGCGCTGGCGATGGCGGACAGCTTTAACCAACAGCATCGCGCCGGCTTCGATCTGAACGGTGACGCAGGCGGCGACTTCTTCAGCTTCAGCGGTGGCCGGGTGGTGGATAACACCCGCAACACCGGCGACGCGTCGCTGTCGGTTTCTTACACCGATACCGGCAAGGTGAAGGCTAACGATTATCGCGTTGAGTTCGACGGCAGCAACTGGCAGGTCAGCCGCCTGCCGGACAATGTGAAAGTCAACGCCACGCCGGGCACCAGCGCCGACGGCAAACCGACGCTGAACTTCGACGGGTTGGAAGTGAGCATCGACGGCAATGCGCAGGCCAAAGACAGCTTCACCGTGAAGCCGGTCAGCGACGTGGCGGGCAACCTGAAAGTGGCCATCACCGATTCGTCCAAGATCGCCGCCGCCGGTAAAGACGACAGCGGCCGCGGCGATAACGAGAACGCCAAGAAGCTGCTGGATCTGCAAACCAAAAACCTGGTGGACGGCAAAGCGACCCTGAGCGGCGCTTACGCCGGCATCGTCAGCGGCGTCGGCAACCAGACCGCCGCCGCCAAGGCCATCGCTACCTCGCAGGCCAAAATCGTCACGCAGCTGGGCGCGCAACAGCAGTCGATGTCCGGCGTCAACCTTGACGAAGAGTACGGTGAACTGCTGCGTTTCCAGCAGTACTACATGGCCAACGCGCAGGTGATTCAGACCGCCAGCTCGCTGTTCGACGCGCTGCTGAATATTCGTTGATTTCATTGTTAATCGGCGCCGATAACGGCGCCGGTCGCTCAGAGTAAGGAACCCACAGCATGCGCATGAGCACCAGCATGATGTACCAACAGAACATGAACGGCATCACGGGCAACCAGTCGCTGTTCATGAAGGCGGCCGAGCAGCTTTCCTCGGGCAAGCGGGTGATCAACCCGTCCGACGATCCGCTGGCGGCGTCGCGCGCGGTGATGTTGTCGCAGTCGCAGGCGGAAAACAGCCAGTACACGCTGGCGCGCACCTTCGCTCGTCAGAACGTGTCGATGGAAGAAACGGTATTGGCCGGCGCGACCTCCACCATCGCGGATATGAAGGCGCTGATCGTCAACGCCGGCGGCACCGAAAGCGATAACGATCGCCAGTCGCTGGCCACCCAACTGCAGGGGCTGAAAGATCAGCTGCTGAACCAGGCCAACAGCACCGACGGCAACGGCCGCTATATGTTCGGCGGATATGTGAACGACAAGGCGCCGTTCGTCGATAACGGCGGCACCGTCAGTTATCAGGGCGGGGACAAGACGGTTCAGCAGAAAGTGGACGCCAACCGCACCATGACCATCGGCCATACCGGCAACGCGGTGTTCATGTCGTTGACCAGCAATCCGAAGCCCGAGCCGGACGGCAGCGCGCCGGTCAGCAACGTATTCGAGAGCATCGATATTGCGCTGAACGCGTTGAAAACCCCGCTGCAGGGCGCCGACGAGGCCACCAAGCAGCAGGTGAACGATGCCTTGGCGAAAGCCAACCGCGGTCTGGACAACTCCTACAACAACGTGTTGAGCGTGCGCGCCGAGCTGGGCAGTCAGCTGCAGGAAATGGATCAGCTGGACAGCATCGGTAAAGAGCGTGACATGACCAACCAGATCCAGATGAGCGCGTTGACGGATGCCGATCTGGCCGAGTCTATCTCGTCTTATTTCATGCAGCAGGCAGCACTGCAGGCGTCGTATAAAACCTTCAGCGATATGCAGGGCATGTCGCTGTTCCAGATGAATCGTTAAGAGCAATACCCCGTTGCCTGACCGCGACGGGTTTCCCTTTAGTGCGCTTAGAAAATGCCTTCTCCGCCTCGCGGGGAGGGAGGCTTCTTGAAACCGGGTGCACTCGTTTGGCGCGTCGCTCGTTCTCCCACTACTGACTGAGTGACGCGCCTTTTTTTCATCAGGAAAGAAATAATACGATTGTCACCCCTGTTTAATGCGCAATGGCATTATTGAAATCAGCGGTGGAAGAATCTCGATGGATATTATTTCCCTGACGATAAATAGCGCTACTATTTCTTTTTCTTCTCCACTTTCCATTTTCCGTCGTCGGCCGTCTCGGTAAACGAAACTCTAAACTTGTTGCTTTTCCAGTGGGTCAGACCGAATAACCGGCGTGCTTTGCGGTTGCTTTTCGCTTTAATCATTTTCTCGCTCCTGTGGTTAGCAAAGGTCGATGCTGCGCCCTGCAGCCGGCAGGCGCCGGACGCATTTATTCAGGGTGTAAGTTATCTGTCGCGCATTTTACCCTGCGTGACTGCGTTATTTTTTATTTCCAATTGGGAGCCAGCGTTTTTATCGCCGCTGATGGCTAGCGTGGTACAAGCGATATTTCTGTTGCCGGGTCTATTCTAGGTCGGGGTTTTATTTATTCAAGCCGCCGGAGACATTTGAACCTTAATCCGGATAAAAGGCGTTTCTCAGGCTTTTGTCCCAAGAAAGCGTTTTTATTGCCATTTTGTCTCAGGCA
This sequence comes from Serratia sp. NGAS9, assembly GCF_009905295.1. Classification (NCBI taxonomy): domain Bacteria; kingdom Pseudomonadati; phylum Pseudomonadota; class Gammaproteobacteria; order Enterobacterales; family Yersiniaceae; genus Serratia; species Serratia sp. NGAS9. Next base: position 3,045,343 of record NZ_CP047605.1, on the reverse strand, counting down.
GATAAGGGGGAAAGGGAGGGGCGTTGCAGGGGCTTAGAAGGTCATGCCGCCGATTACCGCCGCCAGTCGATCGAAGATTTCACCGAACAGATGTTCACAGAACGGCGCCAGCATCGGCATCATCATACCCAGCGTCATGATGCCGAAGGTCATGGTGACCGGGAAACCGATCACGAAGACCGACAGCTGCGGGGTCATGCGATTGAGCAGGCCGAGCGCCATGTTCAGCGTCAACAGCAGGCAGATCAGCGGCAGCGCCAGCATCATGCCGTTGATGAAAATCAGCGAGCCAACCTGGGTCAACACCAGGAAGCCGTTGCCGTTCAGCGGCTGCGTTTGGATAGGCAGGGTATGGAAGCTGTCCGCCAGCAGTGAAATCAGCCACAGATGGCCGTCGAAGCTGAGGAACAGCAGCATCGCCAGCAGGTTAAGCAGGCGCGCCAGCACCGGCATGTTCGGGCCGCCGCTGGGATCGAAGAAGGTGGCGAACGACAGGCCCATCTGCATGCCGATCACTTCGCCCGCCAGGCGCACCGCCGCGAAGGCGAACTGCATGGTCAATCCCAGCGCCACGCCGATCAGAATCTGTTGAACCGCCAGCCACAGGCCGGCGGCGGAGAAGATCGGGATATTGCTGGCGGGCAGCGTCGGCGCGATCAGGATGACGATCAGCCCGCCAAGGCCGATTTTGACCTTTTTGCTGATTTGTTTTTCGCTGAATATCGGCGCGGTGCTGATCAGCGCCAGAATGCGCAGCAGCGGCCAAAAGTAGTGGCTGAGCCAGACGGTGAGCTGGGCGCTGTCGAAGGTGAGCACGGTCAGCCGATCAGGGTGGGCAGGTTGCTGAACAGAGTGCGCATGTAGTCCAGCAACAGATTCAACATCCAGGGACCGGCGATGATGATGGTGGCCACCACCGCCAGAATTTTAGGGATGAACGACAGCGTCATTTCGTTGATCTGGGTGGCGGCCTGCAGCAGGCTGACGACCAGGCCGCTGATCAGCGCCGCCAGCAGCAGCGGGGCGGCCAGCGCCAGCGCGACTTTCATCGCTTCGGTGCCGAGCGCCATAACCGATTCAGGTGTCATCTCGCGTTCTCCGGTCAGGGGTTACGAATAGAAGCTCTGCGCCAGCGAGCCGAGCAGCAGCTGCCAGCCATCGACCAGCACGAACAGCATCAGCTTGAACGGCAGCGAGATGGTGGCGGGCGGCACCATCATCATCCCCAGCGCCATCAGCACGCTGGCGACCACCAGGTCGATAATCAGGAACGGAATGAACACCGTAAAGCCGATCTGGAAGGCGGTTTTCAGTTCGCTGGTGACGTAGGCGGGCAGCAGGATGCGCATCGGCACCGCCTCCGGGCCGGCCAGCGGCGGCTGATTGGCCAGTCTGGCGTACAGCGCGAGATCGGTTTCGCGCGTTTGGCGCAGCATGAATTCGCGCAGCGGCTGCGCGCCTTTATCCAGCGCGACTTCCAGCCCGATTTTGTCCTGGCTGAACGGCAGGTAGGCGTCCTGATAAACCTTGTCGAACACCGGCGACATGATGAAGAAGGTCAGGAACAACGCCAGCCCCAGCATCACCTGGTTCGGCGGCGCCGAAGGCGTGCCCAGCGCGTTGCGCAGCAGGCCGAGCACGATGATGATGCGGGTGAAGCTGGTCATCATCAGCAGCATGGCCGGCAGGAAGGTCAGCGAGGTCAACAGAACCAGCGTCTGCACCGGCAGCGACCAGCTTTGGCCGCCGTTGGCCAGCGGCTGACTGATCAGCCCCGGCAGTTGTGCCAAAGCCGCCGGGCTGATGAACAGCAGGGCGGCAGGGAGCCAAACCGCCGGACGGCGGACGAGGGTATGAAGAGTCGAGGTCATGCCGATTTTTCCGGGCGTTTCAGAACTTTTTGCATCAGTTGGCGGAAGTCCGCCGGCGTCGCCACGTCGGCCGCGCCCTCGTCTTTCGGCGGGGCGGGCAGGGTGTGCAGCGGGGTGATCTGCTGGGCGGTGACGCCCAGTACCAGCAAGGTGTCATCGACTTCCACCACCACCACGCGCTCGCGCTGCCCGACCTGGCAACTGGCGCGCAGGTTGAGCAGTTTGTTGTTGCGCGCCTGCGGGGCGAAACCCAGCCGACGGAACAGCCAACCGGCCAGCAGGATCAGCAGCAGAATGCCGCCGAGCGCGCTGCTGACCTGCATCAACACCGAACCGGCCGGCAGGGCCGGCGCGGCGGGGGATTGGCTGCTTTGAACGGTTACGGGCGCCGCAACGGTCATCAGCGGCTCAGTCGACGCATGCGTTCGGACGGGGTGATAATGTCGGTGATGCGCACGCCGAACTTGTCGGCCACCACCACCACTTCACCTTGTGCGATCAGGTAACCGTTAATCAGGATGTCCAGCGGCTCGCCGGCCAGGCCGTCCAGCGCCACCACCGAGCCTTGCGACAGGCGCAGCAGCTCTTTGATGGTCATCTTGGTGCGCCCCAGTTCCACGGTCAGCTTGACCGGAATATCCAGGATCAGGTCGATATCCTGCAGGCTGCCGAGCGCATCCTGAGCTTCCAGCGACTTGAACACCCCTTCGGTGCTCGCGCCGGATTTCTCTGTCGACTGCTGCTCGTTAAACGCATCAGCCCACAGATCGTCTACGGATTCCTTTCCTTCGCCAGACGGTTGCTTAGGATCACTCATTGGGCTGTTCCTCACTCAGAGCATTCAAAATAGGGTTAATCAAATGTTCAACACGCAGGGCATATTGCCCGTTTAACGTGCCGTATTGGCTGGTCAGAACCGGTACGCCGTCCACATGGGCGATCAGGCGTTCCGGCTTGTCTATCGGTAATACATCGCCCGGTTGCAGCTTCAGGACTTTCGACAGCCGCATCGGGATATCGACGAAGTTGGCGATCAGCTCCAGTTCGGAGTGCTGCACCTGCTTCACCAGCGTTTCGCGCCAGTGGCTGTCTTCCTGCCGCGAATTTTCCAGCGGCGGGTTGGTCAACAGCTCGCGCAGCGGTTCGATCATCGCGAACGGAATGCAGATGTTGAACTCGCCGGTCAGCGCGCCGATCTCCACCTGGAACGGCGTGGTGACCACGATGTCGTTCGGCGAGGTGGTGATGTTGGTGAACTTCACCTGCATTTCGGCACGCACGTACTCCACGTCGATCTTGTAGATGGCGCTCCAGGCGTCGCCATAGGCGTCCAGCGCCAGGCGCAGCATGCGTTTGATCACCCGCTGTTCGGTCGGGGTGAATTCGCGGCCTTCGACTTTGGTCGGGAAGCGGCCGTCGCCGCCGAACAGGTTGTCGACGGCGATGAACACCAGACTCGGCGCGAACACGAACAGGGCAGTGCCGCGCAGCGGATTCAAATGCACCAGGTTCAGGTTGGTCGGCACCGGCAGGTTGCGGGCGAACTCGTGATACGGCTGGATTTTGATCGGGCCGACGGTAATGTCCGGGCTGCGGCGCAGCAGGTTGAACAACCCCATGCGGAACTGCCGGGCAAAACGTTCGTTGATGATTTCCAGCGCGTGCAGACGCTCGCGCACCACGCGGCGCTGGGTGTTCGGATCGTAAGGCTTAACCTCGCTCTCTTTGCCGACTATCGCTTCGGGTTCATCACCCGCGCTGTCGCCGTTGAGCAAGGCGTCGATCTCTGCCTGTGAAAGAATGCTATCGCCCATAGTGATTACCGCAGTATGAAGGCGGTGAACAGCACGTCGCTGACCACCTGCTTCGGTTGTCCCTTAACCAGCGGCGGGCTGAGCACGTCCTTAATCTGCGCCACCAGCTGTTGCTTCCCTTGTTCATTGGCCAGCTGGCCCGCTTCCTGACGGGAGAGCAGCATCAGCAAGCGGCTGCGCACTTCCGGCAGAAAATCGTTCAGCTGACGGCGGGTACTTTCGTCCGGCAGACGCAGCGTGAGTCCGATATACAGCACGCGATCCGGGTTGTTGTCCGGCGTCACCAGGTTGACGGTAAAGGTGTCGAGCGGCATGAACACCGGCGCGGCCGGCGGTTGCTGTTTGACGGCGGCCGGTTCGGCGCCGTTTTTATGCTGTTGCAGCAGCCACCAGCTGTAGCCCGCGGCGCCACAGGCGACGACGCTGATCAATACCAGCAGGATGACCAGAAGGGAGCGTTTCGGTGCTGCCGGAAGGGTGTTCTGAGACATAGCCAAATCTAATTCCTGTTGTTCCACCCGCAGCCTGCGAGGCGGCGGGCATGGCGCGCGGCAAAGCCGCACGCATGACATGTAAAGGTATTATCGCGTCTATCACGGCGTGCAATAGCCTGAATAGACGCGCAAATGGGTGCCAGCTTGGGCGTTTGCGGCGGCTCAGGCGAAAATATCGACGCCGTTGACCGCACTGGCCATGCGCTGCAGCGCCACCGGCGCGCTGACGCCGTCGGCGGCCGCAGCCTCACCGCCAGCATGTTCAGCATAGCTGGAACGCCCCTGGCCGTTGGACGCCTGCTGCTGCCCCTGTTGCCATTGCGGGGTGGACTCGCCGCCCACGCTGCTTTGCCCCAGGTTGATGCCGCTCTCCGCCAGCGCGTGACGCAGCTGCGGCATCGCTGCTTCCACCGCCGCGCGCACCTGACCGTGGGCGGAAGCAATGTGCAATTGCGCCTGCTGATCGTCCAGTTTCAGCGTGATCTGCAAGGCGCCCAGCTCCTGCGGGTGCAGGCGCAGCTCGGCACTTTGCTGGCCGTTGCGGTGGAACATCAGCACCTGTTGGTTCAACGCCTGCTGCCATTCCGGGCTGCCCAACTGCGCGTTGAGCTGCGGCGTAGGCGGTGCGGTCACCAGTGCGCTGGCCGGTGCGGCCGTTTGCGTTGGGCTGGCGGCGGCCAGGGCGACGGCATGGTTGAGCGTCGGTTGCTGCTGTGCATCGCTCGCCGGCAGCGGCTGTGCGGCACTTGCGCGCTCACCGCTGGTCGGTTGCGGGAGCGCCGCCTTGGCATTATCGTCGCCGGTGGCCGGCGTTTTCGCCCCTGTCAGCGACGGAGCAGGGGATGCCGATGAACGCGCGGCGGTTTTATCACCGGCCGCCGCAATGTTCAGCAGGCCATTGCCGGGCTGCAGTGCAGTCGCCTCGTCAGCGTTTTCCACCGGCAGCGAACGTTGGCCTTCGGTCGGTTGCGCCTGGGCGACGAGCGCGGCCGGCAGCATGGCGTACAGCGCCTGCAGCGTTGCGGCATCCAGCTCTTTGGCGGCGGCGATCGGTGGTTGCGCCGGTTTGTCGCCGGCGGTGGGTGCCTCGGCTTCGGCGCCTTCAGGTGAAAGCGCATCGGCTGGGGTGGCCGGGTTCTGCAGCAGGCCGCCGCGCTCGCCGAAGGTGGCTAGCAGTTGATTGAGCTGGTTGCGGCTCAGGGCCGGGGCGCGTTCCTCGTCCGCGCTCAGCGCGACCGGCGGCTGTTTGCCATCGGCGGCGGGCGCGAAACGTGCGCCGAGCAGCTGGGCGAAGGCCGACGACAACTGGCTCTCATCCAGCGCCGACGTCAGTTCGGCCAGGCCGCCGGCGTCGCCGGGTAAGGCCAGGCCGGGCAGGGCGTTCAGATTCATGGGTTGATATTCCTTTGTGCACTGCGTTGAGCGAACTCATCCATCAGTTTTTGATCCCGTTTGTTCTCCTGCTGCTGCTCCGCATTTAAGGCGCGGGTATGCAGGGTCTCGAAAGCGTTCAGCCGCTGTTGTTTGTCTTGCCATTGCTTCACCGCATGATCCACTTTCTGCCCCCACTGCAGCAGCTGCTGGCGGTGCTGGTCGATGGCCTGTTCCAGCGTGCCGATAAACTGCTGGTAGTTTTGCCAGCTAGAGCTGTCCATGCCGTCGCAAAGCGTATGATTCAGCTTCTGGCGGTATTCGTCCTGATAGTTGAGCAGCATCGACAGCTGTTGCTCTGCCGCCTGCTGCGCCTGCCGTACCTGGCCCAGCTGTTGCGCGGCCTGTTCCACCGCATCCTGCGCCAGATCTCGCAGGGTAATCAGGGGAGATTGTGATTTCATCGCTGTGCGCCTCTGGTGACGTTAAACAATCAACTGCTGCAGCTGTTGACAGGCTTCATCGTAGCCGCTGCGTTCAAAGATGCCCTGTTGCAGGTACGCTTCCATCTGCGGGTACAGCGTCATCGCTTTGTCCAGCAACGGATCGCTGCCGGCCGCGTAGGCGCCGACGCTGATCAGATCGCGGTTGCGCTGATAGCTGGCCAGCATCTGCTTGAAGGTGCGTACCCGGCGATAATGCTCTTCGTCGATCAGCGACGTCATGGCGCGGCTGATTGACGCTTCGATGTCGATAGCCGGGTAATGGCCGGCTTCCGCCAGGCGCCGGGACAGCACCACGTGGCCGTCGAGGATGGCGCGCGCCGAGTCGGCGATCGGGTCTTGCTGATCGTCCCCTTCGGTCAATACGGTGTAGAAGGCGGTAATGGAACCGCCGCCGCTGATGCCGTTACCCGCGCGTTCCACCAGCGCAGGCAGTTTGGCGAAGACCGAAGGCGGATAGCCTTTGGTCGCCGGCGGTTCGCCGATGGCCAGGGCGATCTCACGCTGCGCCATGGCGTAGCGGGTAAGGGAGTCCATGATCAGCAACACGTGCTGCCCGCGATCGCGGAAATCTTCGGCGATGCGGGTGGCGTAGGCCGCCCCCTGCATGCGCAGCAACGGCGATACGTCCGCCGGCGCAGCGATCACCACCGAGCGCGCCCGGCCTTCGGCACCGAGAATGTTCTCGATAAAGTCTTTGACCTCGCGGCCGCGCTCGCCGATCAGGCCAACGACGATCACATCCGCCTGGGTATAACGGGCCATCATGCCGAGCAACACGCTCTTGCCGACGCCGGAGCCGGCGAACAGGCCCATGCGCTGGCCGCGACCGACGGTCAGCAGACCGTTGATGGTGCGCACCCCCACGTCCAGCACCTGCTCGATCGGCGTGCGCTGCAAGGGGTTGAACGGCGCGGTGATCAGCGGCGCGCGGTAACCGGTTTCCGGTGAAGGCAGGCCGTCGAGCGGTTTGGCGCTGCCGTCCAGCACCCGTCCCAACAGGGCTGGGCCGAGCGGCAGCTGTTTGCCGGCGCTTTGGCCTTCCGGCGCGATGCGGGCGTAAACCCGCGCGCCCGGCACGATGCCTTCGACTTCTTCCAGCGGCATCAGGAACAGCCGCTGGCCGTTGAAGCCGACCACTTCGCTTTCCACTTCCTGCACTTCACCGGCGTCGTGCCGTTCGATGAGGCAGGTCGCGCCGAGCGGCAGCTGCAGGCCGGTAGCCTCCAGCACCAGCCCGGTGGCGCGGGTCAGGCGGCCGTAGCGGCGCACCGTCGGCGCGCGGGCGATGCGTTTTTCCAGCGTATCCAGAGAACTCAGCCAGCGGCCGAGACGCGCGGTCATCAGACTTCTCCCGGTGCCGCCAGGCGGCACAGTTCATGCCAGCGCGTCGCCAGGCTGGCGTCGAGATCGCCTTCCTCGGCGCTGACCTTGCAGCCGCCCGGATGCAGTTCGCCGTCCGCCAACAGGCGCCAGCCGTGCAGGCTGAGGGTAACCCCCAACTGTTGCTCGACGCGGGGGTAGTCGTCCGGGTGGACCCGCAGCTGCGGCTTGCCGTTGAACATCGGCTCCTGCTGGATCAGCTGTTGGATCTGCGCGAGCAGGGCGGTGCCGTCGCACACCGGCGGCTGGCCCAGCACCTGTTTGGCGGCGGTCAACGCCAGCTGCATCAACCGTGAAGCGATCACGCTGTCGAGCGCGTCCAGCGTGTGCTGGAATTCGGTAACCAACTGCTGCCAGTGGGCGGTCAGCGGCTGTTGCTGCTGCTGCGCTTCCAGCAGCCCTTGCTGACGGCCTTCTTCCAGACCGGACTGAAAACCGGCTTCATAGCCTTTTTGCTGGCCGTCGGCATAGCCCAACTGCTGGCCCTGTTGCTCAGCCTGCAGCCGCAGCGTCGCCAGCTGCTGTTGCAATTCGGCCTGCGCGTCCGGCGACGGATCGCTTTGTTCGAGATCCGGCAGCGGCGGCAGGTCGAACGCCGGTTTCTGTTCGCCCAAATCGTTGAGCGACCAGGGCTGCCAGGGCAGGGTGTTAATGCGATCAGACATAGGTGTCCTCGCCGCCGCCAATGATCATTTCGCCGGTTTCCGCCAGGCGTCTTACCACCAACAGGATGGCTTTCTGCTCGTTCTCCACCTGCGACATGCGCACCGGCCCACGGTTGGCCAGATCGTCGCGCAGGATGTCGGCGGCGCGTTGCGACATGTTCTTGAGGAACTTCTCGCGCAGCGGCTGTTCGGCGCCTTTCAATGCGATCAGCAGCGACTCGCCTTCCACTTCCTGCAGCAGACGCTGGATGCTGCGATCGTCGACTTCCACCAGGTTTTCGAACAGGAACATCTCGTCGATGATCTTCTGCGCCAGCTCGCCGTCGTATTCGCGCATCGCGTCGATGACCGCTTCTTCCTGCTGGGTTTTCATCAGGTTGATGATCTCGGCGGCGGTGCGCACCCCGCCCATTTTGCTGCGCTTGAGGTTCTGGCCGTCGAGCAGGTTGTTCAGCACTTCGGTCAGCTCCGCCAACGCCGCCGGCTGCACGCCGCCGAAGGTGGCGATACGCAGCATCACGTCGTTGCGCAGACGTTCGTCGAACAGGGCCAGGATATCCGCCGCCTGGCCGCGTTTGAGGTGCACCAGAATAGTGGCGATGATCTGCGGGTGTTCGTCGCGGATCAGATCGGCAGCGCTCTGCGGCTCCATAAAGTTGAGCGTTTCCATGCCGGTGGTGGTCTCGCGCGATTCGAGAATGTCTTCCAGCAGGCTGGCGGCGCGCTCTTCGCCCAGGGCCTTGACCAGCACCGAGCGCAGATAGTCGCTGGCGTTGACGCTCAGAGCCGCGTATTGCTCGGCGTCGTCTTCAAACTCGGTCAGTACTTCGCCGAGCTGTTTGTGCGAAACCTGGCTCATGCCGGCCATGGTGCCGCTCAGCAGCTGTACTTCGCGCGAGGAGAGGTGCTTGAACACCTCCGCCGCGCGATCTTCACCCAGCGTCATCAGCAAGATGGCGCTTTTGTCGGTTCCGGTCAGGCTCATATCTCGTTACTCATCCATTGGCGGATTACCAGAGCGACCACGCGTGGGTCTTTATCAGCCAGATCGCGGATCCGCTGGCTCTGGACTTCTGCGCTGACGCGCTGCTGCGATTTACGACGCTGCGCCAGCTCCTCGTTGCTCGGTTTGCCGCTGTCGGCCGGTTTGGCGGCAGGGGCATTGGCGGCGGCGATGGCGGCCTGTTGCGCCGCCTGGCGCTGTTGCAGCTGTGGCCGCACCAGTTTGCGCCACAGCAGCCAGGCCACCAGCAGCACCAGCAGATAGCGGCCCGCGTCGATCAGGCGATCGATAAACGACTGGCTTTGCCAGAACGGCAGTTCGCCACCGGTCACCTGACTGTCGGTAAACGGCGTGTTGACCACGTTCAGGGTATCGCCACGGCTGCTGGAGTAGCCCATCGCTTCACGCACCAGCGCTTCGATCTGCGCCAACTGCTCTTTGCTCATCGGCTGCGGTTTGCCGTCTTTATCTACGCCGAGGTAGTTGACTACCACGGCGACCGACAGACGCTGCACGGTGCCGGCTTTTTGCTGGGTGTGGCGAATGGTGCGGTCGAGTTCGTAGTTGGTAGTCGCGTCGCGACGGGTATTTTGCGGTACGCCGTTGGCCGCCGCGCTGCGGGTGGTTGCGGCGTTTTGCGCGGTGGCATTGGCATTGTTGCCTGCGGCGTTGGCCGGCTTGGCGGTCTCAATCGGCGCGGTGGCCGGTGCGCTTGGCTGATTGGACAGCGCGCCTGGCACGCCGCCCACCTGTGGCCCGCCGATCTGCTCGCTCAGGCTGGTTTGCTGAGAGCGAATAGCGGCTTTGTCAGGCTGTTGGTTAGGTTGGTACTGTTCATCGGTTTGTTCGCGCGTGGCGAAGTCGATCTGCGCCGTGACCTGCGCGCGCACGTTGGCGCTGCCGACCACCGGGGCGAGGATCGCCTCGATGCGGCGCTGGAAGCCGTTTTCCACTTCGTTGGCGTATTTCAGCTGCGAGGCGTTGAGATCGCGCCCGGTGCCGTCGGACTGCGTCAGCAGGCGGCCAGCCTGGTCGACCACGGTCACGTTGCCCGGCGGCAGGCCGGCGACGCTGCTCGACACCATATAAACGATGGCGTTGATCTGGCCGTCGTCCAGCGCACGGCCGGGTTGCAGGGTCAGCGTCACCGACGCGGAAGGGGATTTCTGTTCGCGTACGAACAGCGAAGGTTTCGGCAACGCCAGGTGAACGCGGGCGTTTTGCACCGGCCCCAGCGACTCGATGGTGCGCGACAGCTCGCCTTCAAGGGCGCGCTGATAGTTGATCTGCTCGCTGAACTGGCTGATGCCGAATTTTTCCTGATCCAGCAGTTCGAAACCGACGGCGCCGCCTTTCGGCAGCCCTTGCTGCGCGAGGCGCAGACGGGTTTCATGCACTTTTTCCGCCGGGATCAGCAGCGCTGCGCCATTTTCGGCAAAGCGATAAGGGATATTCATCTGCGTCAGCTGGGTGACGATGGCGCCGCCGTCGCGGTCGTTCAGATTGCTGTACAGCACGCGGTAGTCGGGGCTTTTCACCCACAACAGCAGCGCGACGACGATCGCGATCGCGGCGGAAGCGGCGACCAGCAACGGAATTTTCGGGTTGGCGCGCAGACGATTCCAGATGGCTTGCAGGCCGTTGTCGCGGCTTTCGCCGGCGGTTATCGAAGCACTCATTTTAGGTCTCGTCCTTCAATGGCGCTCACGATCCCGTATGGGCGGCTGAGCAGCTCCCTGCCAGGCTGATGAACGGTATGGTTAGCGTTGTGTGACAAAACAGACTCCCTGATACACATATCTTCTAAATAGCGGCGCTCCCATTTCTGGGCAGGCCATTATTCGCCTTATCAGACGATTCCGATTGCCCGATAAGCCGGGTTTTTTGCAGTTAATTAACCGCTTTAGGTCTGAAAACGCTGTGCTAGGGTGTGCATCATTGGAGAAGTGCAGGGTGAAAACGTCACCCGGCGAGACGAGATGATTGAGGATCAGATGGCGATTCAGGGCATTGAAGGGGTACTGCAGCAGATGCAGACCATGGCGGTTCAGGCCGGCAAGATGGGGCAGAATGCGGCGCCGCAGGGCGTCAGCTTCGCCAGCGAACTGACCGCGGCGCTCGGCAAGATCAGCGAGACCCAGCAAACGGCGCGCAAACAGGCGCAGGATTTCGAACTGGGCGTGCCGGGCATCAGCCTGAACGATGTGATGGTCGATCTGCAGAAATCGTCGGTGTCTTTACAGCTGGGCGTACAGGTGCGCAACAAGCTGGTGGCGGCCTACCAGGATATTATGAATATGCCGGTGTGATGAACGTGCCGATCATTTTTCAGTGAAATTTGGGTCGGCGCTGTTACCCTATAGCGACGGTCATTTATCGGGATAGGATGATGTACAAATCGCTGTATCTTGCTCTGGGTATCATGGCGTTGTCTGGATGCGCCGGGCAAAACGATGACTATTCATCGGCACAAAAAAATGCGGCTCATCAGGACGCCGGCAAAGAATGGAAAGCGTTTGTCGCACCACTGTCGGTGAAAACGCAGTCGCCCGGCGAGCGAGAAATGAAACGCGCTGCCCGGCAATACTGAAGTCACGACTTCAGCCAATAGGCAAAAAAAACCAGCTATCGAAATAGCTGGCTGAAGGTGCGATAAAACATTTATGTATGTGATGTAGGAGCGTCGACGCCCGCTCGAAGTGGTGCCGACGCGGTTATCATATTTGTTATGTTATAACAAATCAATGCTGCTGTGCGTTTGCTTCAGCCTGCCAATTCTGCGATCCGCTCGCGGGCGTTCGCCAACCCCTGAGCGAGGCCGTGCGGTTTCATATCCAGCCCTTCGGCATAGATAAACTGCACGTCGCCGATCCCCATCAGCCCCATCACCGAGCGCAGGTACGGCGTCACGGCGTCGGTCGGCTGGCCGGCGTGTATGCCGCCGCGTGAACTGAATACCAGCGCATTGACGCCTTCTACCAGCCCCACTGGGTAAGTGGCGGTATAGTTGAACGTCACCCGGGCGCGGGCCACCAGATCGAACCAGTTTTTCAGCTGGGTTGGAACGTTGAGGTTATACATCGGCGCGCCGATCAGCAGCAGATCGCTCCCTTTCAGTTCGGCAATCAGCCGGTCGGAGAGCGCTACCGTCGCTTTGGCGCGTGGGCTGATGTTTTCTGCGCCTCGCAGCGCATCGAACAGCTCGCCGTCCAATACCGGCAGATCCAAGGCCGTCAAATCGTGTTCGACGATCTGATCTTCATATCCTTTGGCCCGACGCGCCGCCAGATAGTGGTCAATCAGGTTATTGGTCTGCGAGTCGTTTCCCATAATGCTGGATTTGAGTACCAGTATTTTTTTCATGCTGTTGTCCTCTGACGGTAATCTGTGGTTTTCACCGGGACTCCGGAATGACTGCAGGTTACCATTGCCTGATGCTCACCAGTGGTGATAGGTTTTCACTTAATTGATTCCAATTTGGAAGCATTAAGATGAAAAGCGATCTCAGCGCACTGCCGGCGTTTGTTGCCGTAGCGGAAGGCGGCAGTTTTGCCGCCGCCGCAGAAAAACTGCATCTGACACGTTCTGCGGTCAGCAAAATCGTGTCGCGTCTGGAGGCGCGGCTGGGCGTGATGTTGTTTATGCGCACGACGCGCAGCCTGAGCCTGACGGATGAAGGGGCGTTGTACTACGAGCACTGCCGGCAGGCGTTGGCGAACGTTCAGGCGGCGGAAAACCAGTTGGACAGTGGCAAGATGCAGGTCCGAGGCCGGCTCAGGATCTCGATGCCGGTGTTGTTCGGCCATCTGTGCATTGCACCCTTGATGACGGCACTGGCGAATGAGCATCCCTTACTGACGCTGGAAATTTCGTTCAACGACCGCAGGATCGATCTGATCGATGAGGGGTTCGATCTGGCGGTTCGCATCGGCGAACTGGCGGACAGCGGCAGTTTGGTTGCCCGGCGCTTGGGCGAACACGGCATGCTGCTGTGCGCCTCGCCCGACTACCTGCGGCGCAGTGGTGAACCGAGCACGCTGGACGCGTTAAGCCAACACCAGGCGGTGGGGTATCTGCACGCCGGCGCCGTGTTGCCCTGGCAACTTCGCGGCGAAAACGGTGAGCTGCAGTCGTTCAGGCCACCGGCCAAGATGATGATGGATGACATGCAGGGGATCGTCGATGCCGTTTCCGCCGGAGCCGGTATTGCCTGGCTGCCGGAGTGGCTGGTACGCGAGCGGCTGATGGCAGGGACGCTGGTGGAAATCATGCGCGGTGGATCCAGCCTCAGTTTTCCGGTGAATGCCGTGTGGCCCTATATGCCTTACCAGCCGCTCAAGGTGCGGCTGGCGGTGGAAAAACTGGTGGCGGAGCTACCGGGGAAATTGGCGCTTGTGGCACCACCGGTATTGCCGTGCTAATGGCCGGTGTCGCAACCGACAAGGAATGGGCGCTAATCTACCGAATAGAGGGGCGAAAACGGTGCTGTCAGGCTTATTGAATACGCAGGTGACCGTTTATTATAGCCTGATTAGTAGGGTTATTATTCGAGGCAGGTCAATGAGCACGAAAAGCGAATCCAGATGGCGTCTGATCAGTATTTTAATGCTGACGGTACTTGCCGTATTAATTGGCGTTCTGGTTAAACTAGACTGAAGTCTGACCAGGCGATAAAAAGCCTGGCCGTTTTATTGTGCGGCAAGTAAACGCATCATGTCTTCTTCATACAACAATACCAACAGCCACAGCCCCAACAACGTGATTGCTAGAGAAAATAATCGCTTTTCATTACGCATCATTTATTTCGCTCTTCGGCGGATGAACGTTGCGTAGCGTATCTCGGCGGTGTGACAATCGTTAGGGATCTGTGTCAAATAAAGCCATTTTGTTACGCGTCTATTTAGGTTTCTCCGGCGACCAGCGACTCAATGCCTTGAGAGCCGGGTTCCATAATCCTTTGATGACCGCGAATAGCGGTAGGGGCGAAACCGAAACGTTTGCGAAAACGTTCGGCGAAACGTGATGCGCTTTCATAGCCGACATGTTGCGCAATGGCGGAGATCGGCCAGTCGGTCGACTGCAGCAGGGCCAGCGCGCTACTCATGCGCACGTCGATCATCAGATTACGCAATGCGGTATTTTCCATCGACAGTTTGCGGCGCAGCATCACTTCACTCATCGACAGGCTTTCCGCCACTTTGGCCGCCGTCCAAATGCTGTGCGGATCGGTTGCCAGGCAGCGACGCACGCGTTGGGTGAGGTCTTTGGCTTCGTTGTGGATGAAGCGAATGCCGAACTGGGCCAGCCACAGTAGAATTTCCAGCATTTTGTGCCGCACGATGATGGTGGGAAACCGCTGCCGGAGCGCCAGCGCCAGGCTGGTCGTCTCAAAACTGTGCTTCAGGGCGCAGGGCAGGTTGCGCAGCGCCAGGACGGCATCGAACGGCATTGGCGTCGGCGCTTCCTCAGCCGGAGGCTGAATCGTGAGCAGCCGTGGATCGCAGGTCAGCAACTGGCAGCTGAAAACACCTTCTGCGGATGGGCCATTAATAATATCCACCGTTTGCCCCCCGTCGATAATCAACAGCTCGCCGGCATGAGCCACCACCTCGTGTTGTTGCCAGCGTACGCGCTTATGGCCTTGTTGTATCAGATACAGATGTGGTTGCTCAAAATAGACTGAAGGGAATAATAATTCAGTATGCTGAATGATGTGCGCTGAGGCGCCAATTCCTGGACAGAGATTAATTGTACGTTCCATCGATATTCATTTCGCAGCCATTATCTGAGAATATCTTTACGCTTTGATCCGCGTTGGAGCAACATTTTTCCATGGGCCGTGAAACACAGCGGCGTGTTTTATCTATCAAAAATCAATTTCCTGCTGAACAGAAAACGTCCGTGTCGGGATAATGTTTATCCATTAAAGTGAGAGCCAGGCTCGAAGCGCGCATTTTACCAATTACCCATAAACTGAATAATTCAAATGCCATAGATTAATATCCTAACGTAACCCGAGAGTAATAGCGCATAGTGCTATTTAATCCATTTTCGTCAGTATTGTCGATCTTATCGGACCTGTGGTTCCCCCAGCAACAGCGCACGATCATGAAACTGGCCGTAGGTATTGTTGACCACGTTCTGGCGCGTGGACTGTTCGATCAGCATCTTCAGCTCATCCATCCGCTGCTGTAACAGACGTTTGAGCTCGGTTTCGTTGTCGAGGATCTGTTGCAGCTTATTGCGCAGCATTTCCTGCAGCGCCATTGACGGGCCGGCTTGCCCGGTGAAGGCGGCGGTTTTTTCCACCGCCGTCACGTAAGCGAATTCGAGCTCGACGAGCTCCTCCCAGCGCCCGGTTTGCGCCAGCGCGATCATCTGGCTGCTCAGGCTATAAATTTGTTGATAAGCGGCTAACAGCTGCTGTTGACGTTCCATTACATGGCGTCCTGCGAAGGTTGGTAGTTAGGGCCAATCTGGCGCCAGGCGTCGGCGATGTTTTCCAGCAGTTTGACCACTTCGGCGATCGCCGCTTCGTCGTTGTGCAGGTTGGCCTGCATCAGCCGACGCTTCATATAGTCGTACAACGCCGCCAGGTTTTCGGCGATCTCACCACCCTGCTGAGGGTCGAGGCCGCTTTTCAGGCCGTTGTCGATGATATTGATGGCTTTGGACAGCGCCATACCTTTGCCGGCGATATCGCCCTGGTTCATCAGGATGCGTGCGCGAAGCAGGGCGCTGAGCGCCCCGTCGAACAACATCACGATTAACTGGTGCGGGCTGGCGCTCATGGCGCCGCTTTCCAGACTGACCTGCGCATAGGCCTGAGTGCCGCTACGGTTATACATGCTGTTTTCTTTACCTTGTTAAAGGGTTACTTGAACTGTTGAGCCAAATAGTTACTGGTGCCGTTCATTTTCGACATCATGGTATCCAGCTGAACGAACTGTTGTTTATAACGATCGATGGTGTTCTGAATGCTGGCGGTGACCGTGGTGATCTGGCTGTTCAGGCGATCGAGGTTGGTGTTAATGCTTTTGGTCGAGTTCTCGATGATGCCGCCGGATTTGATGTAGCTTTGGATCTGGTTGTGGATCTCGGTGGCCATGCCGGTGTCTTTGCCGTTGCCGACGAAGAAGTTGCTGACCTGATCCGGCTTCTCATCCATCGCTTTCTTCAGCTTGGCGCTGTCGATTTCCAACTTGCCGGTTTTGGTGTTGGTGGAAATGCCGAGGTTGCCCAGGCCTTTCAACTCCGGGTTGTCCTGGGCTGCACTCAGGGCGCTTTTGATCGACGACTGAACGCCGCGCAGGGTGTTGTCGCCCAGCAGCGGACCGTTGCTGGGGTTTGGCGCTTCGCCGGTTTTCACCGGGGTGAACTTGGACAACGCGTTGAAGGTATCCAGCAATGAGTTATAGCTGTCGACCCACTCTTTGATTTTGTCGGTGGTGCCGGCGGTGTTGGTGCTGATCACCAGGTGCTGCGGTTCATCGGTTTTGGTTTTGGTTTTCAAATCGATGGTGACGCCCTGCAGGGCATCGCTGATCGAGTTGGTGCTGCGTTTGATGGCAGTGCCGTTCACCATCAGCTCCGCATCCTGCGGCGCGACCGTCTGCTTCATGGCGGTGGAGGTGCCACGCGTGGCGTTGTAGTTCAGGATATCGCCCAGCTTATCGTCGTTATCGACCTGGAGGGAAATCTTGTTGTTTTCGCCGGTGGTGGAGGAACTGACCGCCAATTGATAATCGTTGTCGCCGACGCGCATGATGCTGGCGGTGACGCCGGCTTTGGCACCGTTGATGGCGTCGCGCAGCTCAACCAGCGAAGTTTGATCGTCGCTGAGCGGGATTTTGGTTTCTTTCGGCGGGTTGCCGGCGGTGATGGTCAGCGAGCGGTCGGTGGCGCCTTCGGTACCTAATTTAGCGCCTTGGTCGCTGACTTTCGCCTGAGTGGTCAGAGTTTGCGCCTGCGCCAGGTTCTTGACTTCTACCACGTAGTTGCCCGGCACCGCCTTGGCGTTGGTGGTGATTTTAAAGGCGTCGTGTTCGGTGGCGGTAGTCGCCTTGAAGAAATCCTCCTTCGCCATCTCTTTGCTGAGGTTGTCGAATTTTTCCAGCGCGCCTTTCAACGTGCCGTAACCGGTCAACTGGGCGTTATAGCTGGATTGCTTGGTGGTGTAAGGGGTCAGACGCTGCTGTTCCGCTTTGGTCAGCTTATCCAGCAAGCCGTTGAGGTCGAGTCCTGAGCCGAGACCTAATGAACTGATCGTTGCCATGAGTAATTCTCCTTGATGATGACTTTATTCGCTTTACGCGTTATCGGCCCAGTGATGAAAAAGTTTACCGATAAAAGCAAAAAACCGATGGCGCAATAGAGGAGGGAAAAACCGCGTTATTTCTGCCATTGCCGCAGACGCAAAAAATTTTAAAAAATTGCTAAAGGTTGTTAGGGGAGGGCCGATACCTGAGGAGACGGTGGTTGACGCCGTGGGCAAATAAGCCCGAACCTTTTAACCGTGTTGCGAAGAACGCAACTGACTCGTAAGGAAAGCAAACAATGGCACAAGTAATCAACACTAACAGCCTGTCGCTGATGGCGCAGAACAACCTGAACAAATCTCAGTCTTCTCTGGGCACTGCGATTGAGCGTCTGTCTTCCGGTCTGCGTATCAACAGCGCGAAAGACGATGCTGCGGGTCAGGCGATCTCCAACCGTTTCACCGCGAACATCAAAGGCCTGACTCAGGCTTCTCGCAACGCCAACGACGGTATCTCTCTGGCGCAGACCACTGAAGGCGCACTGAACGAAGTTAACGACAACCTGCAGAACATCCGTCGTCTGACCGTACAGGCGCAGAACGGTTCCAACTCCACCAGCGACCTGAACTCTATCCAGGACGAAATCACTCAGCGCCTGAAAGAGATCAACCGTATCTCCGAACAAACTGACTTCAACGGCGTGAAAGTGCTGAGCAGCGATCAGAAACTGACCATTCAGGTTGGCGCTAACGACGGTGAAACCATCGATATCGACCTGAAAAAAATCGACGCTAAGCAACTGGGCCTGGAAAAATTTGATGTAACTGCAAAACCAGTAGCTATCGCTGACGGCGCTACAATCAATAACGGTACTAAAGACATCACTTACGATTCTAAAACATCGGGTCTGAAAGATGGCGAAGCTTTAGTAACTGCCAAAGATAAAGACGGCAAGGAAGCTTTCTATGTCCAAACCACCGCTTCAGATGGTGCTAAAACTTATAAAGCCGCAACCATCGCTGATGATGGTAAAGTGACTGCTGGTGCAGATGCCGATCTGAAACAAACGCCACTGGACACTCTGGACAAAGCGCTGGCACAGGTTGACGGCCTGCGTTCTTCTCTGGGTGCGGTACAGAACCGTTTCGATTCTGTTATCAACAACCTGAACAGCACCGTGAACAACCTGTCCGCTTCTCAGTCCCGTATCCAGGATGCTGACTACGCGACCGAAGTGTCCAACATGAGCCGTGCCAACATCCTGCAACAGGCTGGCACCTCTGTTCTGGCACAGGCTAACCAGTCTACTCAGAACGTTCTGTCCCTGCTGCGTTAATCGTCTCTCCCGATTAACTGTCGCAAAGAAACCCCGCTTCGGCGGGGTTTTTTATGCTCGCGCACCGCGCGGTTATTACATGGCGCAAATAAAGCCTGTTTTGTGCGACTGTTCAGCCGATTGGCATTTCGCCCCCTACGCATAATAGCGCTGACTCTCTTATCCGCAGGTTTAAGACATAGTGAGCGATCTGTATACCGCCGAAGGCGTGATGGACAAAAATTCTCTCTGGCTGCGCTACGTGCCGTTAGTGCGCCACGAGGCGTTGCGCCTGCAGGTCAGGCTGCCCGCCAGCGTGGAGCTTGACGACCTGCTGCAGGCCGGGGGAATCGGGCTATTGAACGCCGTTGAGCGTTATGACGCCCTACAGGGAACCGCCTTTACCACCTATGCGGTGCAGCGCATTCGCGGCGCGATGCTCGATGAGCTGCGCAGCCGCGACTGGGTGCCGCGCAGCGTGCGGCGCCATGCGCGCGAGGTCGCGCAGGTGATGCGGCAACTGGAACAGCGTTACGGCCGCCCGGCGAGCGAGACGGAAGTGGCGCAGACGCTGAATATCTCGCTGGATGAGTACCGTCAAATTCTGTTGGACACCAATAACAGCCAGCTTTTCTCCTACGACGAATGGCGCGAGGAGCATGGCGAGAACGCGGAACCGATGCTGGAAGGGCATGAAGAGGCCAACCCGCTGCATCACCTGTTGGAAGGCAGCCTGCGCCAACGAGTGATTGACGCCATCGAGGCGTTGCCGGAGCGCGAAAAAATGGTGCTGACGCTGTATTACCAGGAAGAGTTGAATCTCAAAGAGATCGGCGCCGTGCTGGACGTCGGGGAGTCCCGCGTCAGCCAACTGCACAGTCAGGCGATCAAACGGCTGCGTGCGCGGCTGGCGAACGATACCTGACGGCGACCCGCCGCCCCTCAACTCGATGACTCATGCGACAATCGGACTGCCCCTTATGCCAGGAATACTGTTGAAGAAACGGCCGCTTAGCCGTTACCTGAAAGACTACAAGCACAGCCAGACCCATTGCTCCCAGTGCGGCAAACTGTTGGACCGCATGGCGCTGGTGTTTCGCGGCAAGATTATCAATAAAGAAGCCATCGCGCGCATGGATCAGCCGATCGACGATGCGGTCTGGCAAAACGTGCAGCACGAGCTGACCGCGCTGTGCCGCTTTTGCAGCGAGATCTCCTGTAACAGCCACCCGAGCTATTTCGACATCATGGCGTTCAAGCAGTATCTGTTCGAACAGACCGAGATGAGCCACAGCACCATCCGCGAGTATGTGGTGCGGCTGCGCCGGCTGGACGAAATGCTGGTGGCGCGCAACTATCCGGCGGATAAATTCGCCAGCAGCGCCAGCCATCAGCGCATTATCGACGATCTGCCTACCGCGGCGCACAACAACTACCGCATTGCGCTGCGCAAATACGATCAGTATCTCGCCTGGCAGCGCAGCTACTGAGATTTTCCCCGGCCGCAGGGCCGGGGTCTGCGGATCCCCCGTGATAAAGGATGATTATTCAGTTCACATCTGCTAAATCTATCGGTTATCAGATGTTGATATTCGATTCCCTGGGGGGAAGTAGTGAACCTGCAACAACGACTGGCGCAATTTCCGCGTCTGGATCTGGTTGGCACCGCCACACCGCTCGAAAAGCTGTCCCGTCTCTCCGATTACCTCGGCCGCGAAATCTACCTTAAACGTGACGATGTCACTCCAATGGCCATGGGTGGCAACAAGCTTAGAAAGCTCGAGTTTCTGGCCGCCGATGCGCTGAGGCAAGGCGCCGATACGCTGGTCACCGCCGGCGCCATTCAATCCAACCACGTGCGCCAGACGGCGGCGGTGGCGGCGAAGCTGGGCCTGCACTGCGTCGCGCTGCTGGAAAACCCTATCGACACCCGCGCGGAAAACTACCTGACCAACGGCAACCGCCTGTTGCTCGGCCTGTTCAACGCCGAGGTGGTGATGTGCGAAGCGCTGCACGATCCGCAGCAACAGCTGGCGGAACTGGCGACGCGCCTTGAGGCGCAGGGGTTCCGGCCTTACGTGGTGCCGGTGGGTGGTTCCAATGCCCTGGGCGCGCTGGGATACGTGCAGTGCGCATTGGAAATCGCCGAACAGAGCCAACGCAGCAACGTGGCGTTCAGTTCTGTGGTGGTGGCGTCCGGCAGCGCCGGCACTCACGCCGGGCTGGCGGTGGGGTTGCAACAGCTGCTGCCGGAAACCGAGTTGATCGGCGTGACGGTCTCGCGCACCGTGATCGATCAACTGCCGAAGGTGGAGCAGATCCAGAAAGCCCTGGCTTGTTCGCTGAATATCGACGAGCTGGCGCCGATCGCACTTTGGGACGATTATTTCGCGCCGCAGTACGGCATGCCGAACGAAGAGGGCATGGCGGCGGTGCAGCTGCTGGCGCAGCAAGAGGGCGTGTTGCTGGATCCGGTATACACCGGCAAAGCGATGGCCGGTTTGATCGACGGCATCGCCCAGCGGCGCTTCCGCGATGAGGGCCCTATTCTGTTCGTTCACACCGGTGGTGCGCCGGCGCTGTTCGCCTACCATCCGCAGGTGTAAAAACCGCTTGTTATTCCATTTTGAACTATATTTATAAAGTTATATTCCTTTATGCGGGCGGTCGCACTGTTAAAGTGCTGATATCAAAAAAGATAAATAACACACAGGGGTGTTTATGATGTTTGCGAAAGTTCGTCGTCAATGGTTGTTGGGCGTGGTGGGTATTGCGTTGGCCGCCGGTGTGACGACTCAAACCTACGCCGCTGATAACCTGCTGCAGCAGGTGAAACAGCGCGGCACGCTGATCGTCGGGCTGGAAGGCACCTATCCGCCGTTCAGCTTCCAGGGTGAAGACGGCAAGTTGACCGGTTTTGAAGTGGATTTCGCCAACGCGCTGGCGGAACATCTGGGCGTGAAAGCCAAGCTGAACCCGACCAAGTGGGACGGCATGCTGGCGTCGCTGGACTCGAAACGTATCGACGTGGTTATCAACCAGGTGACGCTCTCCGATGAGCGCAAGAAGAAATATGACTTCTCCACTCCGTATACCGTTTCCGGTATTCAGGCGCTGGTGAAAAAGGGCAACGAAGGCACCATCACCAAGCCGGAAGACCTGAAGGGCAAGAAGGTCGGCGTTGGCCTGGGCACCAACTATGAGCAATGGCTGCGCGAGAACGTGCAGGGCGTAGACGTGCGCACCTACGACGACGATCCGACCAAGTATCAGGATCTGCGCGTTGGCCGCATCAACGCCATTCTGGTGGATCGCTTGGCGGCGCTGGATCTGGTGAAGAAAACCGGCGATACGCTGGCGGTAGCCGGCCCGGCGTTCTCTCGCCAGGAATCCGGCGTGGCGCTGCGCAAGAACAACCCAGAGCTGCTGGCCGCGATTGACCAGGCGATCGCCGAGATGCAAAAAGACGGCACGCTGGCGAAGATCTCCGAGAAATGGTTTGGCGCGGACGTAACTAAATAATGCACGAAAGTATTCAACTGGCGCTGGATTCAGCGCCATTTTTATTGAAGGGCGCAATACTGACGCTTCAGCTCAGCCTGGGCGGTATGGCGCTAGGCTTGTTGCTCGGTTTTCTGCTGGCGCTGATGCGCCTTTCGCCGCTGTGGCCGCTGTCGTGGCTGTCGCGTATTTACGTGTCGCTGTTCCGCGGCACGCCGTTGATTGCCCAGCTGTTTATGATCTATTACGGTCTGCCGCAGTTCGGCATCGAATTCGACCCTTTCCCGGCGGCGCTGATTGGCCTGTCGCTCAATACCGCCGCCTACACCTCGGAAACGCTGCGCGCGGCGATTTCGTCGATCGATAAAGGGCAGTGGGAAGCCGCCGCCAGCATTGGCATGACCCGTTGGCAAACCCTGCGCCGGGTGATCCTGCCGCAGGCGGCGCGCACCGCCTTGCCGCCGCTGGGCAACAGCTTTATCGGCCTGGTGAAGGACACCTCGCTGGCCGCCACCATTCAGGTGCCGGAACTGTTCCGCCAGGCGCAGCTGATCACCTCGCGCACGCTGGAAGTGTTCACCATGTACCTGGCGGCATCGCTGATTTACTGGGTGATGGCGACCCTGCTTTCCGCACTGCAAAACCGTCTGGAAGCCCACGTTAATCGCCAGGATCAGGAGTAACGCATGAGTGCCATTGAAGTTAAGCAATTGACCAAGCAGTTCAAGGGTCAGACGGTGCTGCATGGGATCGATCTGGCGGTGGACGCCGGTGAAGTGGTGGCGATCATCGGGCCGAGCGGTTCGGGGAAAACCACCTTGTTGCGCTGCATCAATCTGCTGGAGGAGCCGGATTCCGGCACTATTCGCGTCGGCGATATTCAGATCGACGGCAGCAAGCCGCTGAGCAAACAGAAAAATCAGGTGCGCGCGCTGCGTCAGCAGGTCGGTTTCGTGTTCCAGAACTTCAACCTGTTTCCGCACCGTTCGGTGCTGGAAAACATCATCGAAGGGCCGGTTATCGTTAAAGGCGAGGCGAAAGCCAGCGCTGAACAGCGCGCCCGCGCATTGCTGGCCAAAGTGGGCCTGAGCGGCAAAGAGGCGGCTTATCCGCGTCGGCTGTCCGGCGGGCAGCAGCAGCGGGTGGCGATCGCGCGCGCGCTGGCGATGCAGCCGGAGGTGATTTTGTTCGACGAGCCGACGTCGGCGCTCGATCCCGAGCTGGTGGGGGAAGTGCTCAATACCATGCGCTCACTGGCGGAAGAGAAACGCACCATGGTGATCGTCACCCATGAGATGAGCTTCGCCCGCGACGTGGCCGACCGGGTTATCTTTATGGATCACGGCCGCATTGTTGAACAGGGCCCGGCCAAAGCGCTGTTCGCCAATCCGCAGCATCAGCGCACCCAGCAATTCCTCGACAAGTTCCGGAATCAATAAGGCGTCGGGGGCGTTTCCCCCGACCGCATTCACTCCGCTTTCAACCATTCGTTTCGCGCGGCGGCGGCGAGAAATCCGCTGCGGCTGCCGTATTCCGAATATTGCCGATCCCGAAAGTCAATGCGTCTCGTAGCGCTCTGACGCGGCTTTCAAACAGAATAATCCGTCTATGTTGTTATCGTCCAAGAGCGACGCCCCACCCTGTAAGGATAATAAGGCGCTAACGGCTGATCCGCCTGCGGGCAATAAAAAACCCTGCACGAGTGCAGGGTTTGCGTAGCGGTGAGCCAATCAGGCGGCGATGCATGGCCGCCTTGACGATGCGTTAACCGATGGTCATCAGGCTGGCGTTACCGCCGGCGGCGGCGGTGTTGACGCTCAGCGAACGTTCGATCAGCAGGCGTTCCAACAGGATGTTGGTTTCACCGTGGGCGAAGCCCTGCACCGAAACGATGGCGCCGCCGCGCTGCGCGATCTGCTCGCACAGGGTGCGCAGCTGGTCGGCATCGCCGTGGTAGATGGCGGCGTCGAACTCGACCTTATCCTGCTGCCAGTCTTTGCTGAAGGCGATGCGCGCCTGCACATCGTTCGGCAAGCGGCGGAACAGATTGCGCTGCAGTTCCGCTTCCGGCCACAGCACGCAGCTGCCAACCGCCAGCACGGCGGCCAGTTGGGTCAGCGCGTCGGTTTCGTTATCCGCCAGGCACAGCACGCGTTCACGCGGCAACAGGGCATAGGTATTGCGCTCGCCGGTTGGGCCCGGCAGCGGGCGTACGGTGCCGCCCTGGCCCAGTTCCGCATAGCGCTGCGCCAATGCCGCCAGTTCGCCGTGTTGGCTGGTGACCGCCCATTTCTCCAGCGATTGCAGCGCACCCAGCAGCTGCGGCCGTGCGGTGGCTTCCATCGGGCGCTCTTCGTCCTGACGGTGCAGCGTACGTTGCAGCGCGTCGTCCGGGCGGTTGGCCAGCAGACGGTACAGGTACAGCGGACCGCCGGCTTTCGGGCCGGTGCCTGACAGGCCTTCGCCGCCGAACGGCTGCACGCCGACCACTGCGCCGACCATGTTGCGGTTGACGTACAGGTTGCCGACCTTGGCACGTTCGGTCACCCGGGCGATGGTTTCATCGATACGGGTGTGAATGCCCAGCGTCAGGCCATAACCGGCGGCGTTGATCTGATCGACCAGCGCGTCCAGATTGTTGCGCTGGAAGCGCACCACGTGCAACACCGGGCCGAAGATCTCTTTCTGCAGCTCGTCGAAGCTGTCGAGCTCGATCAGCGTCGGCTTGATGAAGGTGCCGCGCGCCCACTCTTTCTCATCCTGCGCGCTGCCTTTGGCGGCCTGGTACACCTTGCGGCCTTTGGCACGCATCGCTTGGATGTGGCGTTCGATGCCGGTTTTGGCTTCGGCGTCGATCACCGGGCCCACGTCGGTCGACAGGCGCTCCGGATTGCCCATGCGGCATTCGGCCATCGCGCCGCGCAGCATTTGCAGCGTGTGCTCGGCCACGTCTTCCTGAATGCACAGGATTCGCAGCGCGGAGCAGCGTTGGCCGGCGCTGTCGAAGGCGGAGGCCACTACGTCAGTCACCACCTGTTCGGTCAGGGCGGAGGAGTCGACGATCATGGCGTTCAGGCCGCCGGTTTCGGCGATCAGCGGCGTCGGACGGCCTTGCGGATCCAGACGGCCGGCGATGCTGCGTTGCAGAATGCCGGCGACGTCGGTGGAGCCGGTAAACATCACGCCGCGGACGCGGGCATCGTTAACCAGCGTTGAGCCGACGGTTTCACCCTGGCCCGGCAGCAGCTGCAGCACGCCTTGCGGAATGCCGGCTTCCAGCAGGATACGCACCGCCTGCGCGGCCACCAGCGGCGTTTGCTCGGCCGGTTTGGCCAGCACGCTGTTGCCCGCCGCCAGCGCGGCGGCGATTTGGCCGGTGAAGATCGCCAGCGGGAAGTTCCACGGGCTGATGCAGACCACCGGGCCCAGCGGGCGGTGGCTGTCGTTGGCGAAGTCGTCGCGCACCTGGCCGGCGTAGTAGTGCAGGAAGTCGACCGCTTCGCGCACTTCGGCGATGGCGTTGTTGAAGGTTTTACCCGCTTCGCGCACCAGAATGCCCAGCAGGCTTTGCAGCTGGCTCTCCATCAGCTCGGCGGCGCGTTCGAGGATCGCGGCGCGCTCCGTCGGCGGCGTAGCGAACCAGATTGGGCCGGCGGCCGCGGCGGCGTCGAGCGCACGGCTGACTTCGCCTTCGGTGGCTTCACGCACGTAGCCGACCACATCGCCTGGCTCTGCCGGGTTGATCACCGGCTGCTCGACGCCCTGATCCAACTCGGCATCGATGATAGGTTCCGCGCGCCACGGATGGCTGGCGCTGGTGAGCAGGGCACTGGAGAGTGAGGCCAGACGCTGTTCGTTGGACAGATCCAGGCCGCTGGAGTTGGTACGTTTCTCGCCATACAGCTCGCGCGGCAGCGGAATGCGCGGATGCGGCAGACCAATCTGGCCTTCGCTGGCCGCCAGCGCTTCCACGGCGCTGACCGGATCGGCCACCAGCTCGTCGAGCGGCAGGGTGGCGTCGGCGATGCGGTTGACGAACGAGGTGTTGGCGCCGTTTTCCAGCAGGCGGCGCACCAGGTAAGCCAGCAGCGTTTCATGGGTGCCGACCGGTGCATAGATGCGGCAAGGGCGGTTCAGTTTGCCGTCGGCCACTTTGCCCACTACCTGTTCGTACAACGGTTCACCCATGCCGTGCAGGCATTGGAACTCATACTGGCCAGGGTAGTAGTTATTGCCGGCCAGGTGATAAATGGCGCTCAGCGTATGGGCGTTGTGGGTCGCGAACTGCGGATAAATCAGGTTCGGCACCGACAGCAGCTTGCGGGCGCAGGCCAGGTAGGATACGTCGGTGTACACCTTGCGGGTGTAAACCGGATAACCTTCCAGGCCATCCATTTGGGCGCGTTTGATTTCGCTGTCCCAGTAAGCGCCTTTCACCAGACGGATCATCAGGCGACGGCGGCTGCGCTGTGCCATGTCGATCACCGCGTCGATGGCGAACGGGCAACGTTTTTGGTAGGCCTGGATCACGAAACCGATGCCGTTCCAGCCGGCCAACTGCGGCTCGAAGCACAGCTTCTCCAGCAGATCGAGCGAGATTTCCAGGCGGTCGGCCTCTTCGGCGTCGATGTTGATGCCGATATCATACTGGCGTGCCTGCAGGGTCAGCGACAGCAGGCGCGGGTAAAGCTCTTCCATCACGCGTTCGTACTGCGCGCGGCTGTAGCGCGGGTGCAGGGCGGACAATTTGATGGAGATGCCGGGGCCTTCATAGATGCCGCGGCCGTTGGAGGC
The DNA here is from genome assembly GCF_009905295.1 of Serratia sp. NGAS9. NCBI lineage: Bacteria > Pseudomonadati > Pseudomonadota > Gammaproteobacteria > Enterobacterales > Yersiniaceae > Serratia > Serratia sp. NGAS9. Next base: position 3,018,371 of record NZ_CP047605.1, on the reverse strand, counting down.
TTTGCCGATGGCGTGGATCGCCTGCTGGTAGGAAACCAGGTAGGCCTGGGCGTCGGCTTCGGTCAGGGCGGCTTCGCCCAGCATGTCGTAGGAGTAGCGGAACCCTTTTTCTTCCAGCTTGCGCGCGTTGGCCAGCGCCTCGGCGATGGTTTCGCCGGTCACGAACTGTTCGCCCATCAGGCGCATCGCCATGTCCACGCCTTTGCGGATCAGCGGCTCGCCGCTCTTGCCGATAATGCGGTTCAGCGAGCGGGACAGATTGGCTTCGTTATGGGTCGACACCAGCTTGCCGGTGAACAGCAGGCCCCAGGTGGCGGCGTTGACGAACAGCGACGGGCTGCGCCCGAGGTGCGAATGCCAGTTGCCGTTGCTGATCTTGTCGCGGATCAGGGCATCGCGGGTCGGTTTGTCCGGAATGCGCAGCAGCGCTTCCGCCAGGCACATCAGCGCTACGCCTTCCTGCGAGGAGAGGGAGAACTCTTGCAGCAGGCCTTGCACCATGCCGGCGCGGCCGTTTGCACTTTTTTGGTTACGCAACTTCTCGGCGATGCCGTAGGCCATTTTGTGAGTAGCCTGAGCAAGATCGGCAGGTAATCGCGCCTGTTCGAGCAACATCGGCACCGCTTCGGTCTCCGGGCGACGATAGGCGGCGGTGATGGCGGCGCGGGTCACCGATTGCGGCAGAATTTGTTCGGCGAAATCGAGGAATGGCTGGTGTGACTCTTCCTGCGCTTGCGGCATAATGTCGTCCGCTTCAGGCTGGCCCGCAGCGACCAGCGCTGGAATTTCAGGAATATCGGTACCGCTCTCGAGACGCTCGAGGTAATTAAAGATGGCCTGCTTGATGAGCCAGTGCGGCGTGCGATCGATGCGCTGCGCGGCGCTCTTGATCCGGTCGCGTGTTGCCTCGTCGAGTTTCACGCCCATTGTGGTAGTGCCCATGCCTATCCAACTCCTGTGTTTAGAACCTATCCCATCAGGCTAGACAAACAGCAGGCTGGAAAGCCTGTTGGGATAGGTTCGTGTGATGTGTGGTGTCAAGAATGCAGACAATATCCTGCATGTTGCAACTTTGTGCAACCTTGTTAAATCAGGCGGATGAACGAAGTGTGAGTTTCATCGATTTTTTAACACAGGCAGTTGGCACGAATGTTGCGTTATTGAGCGAACGCGGCGGGGTTTATTACGCCGCACGCGCTTTACCTTGCGGTATATGAGGGTAATAGCAGGGTGCAACTCATTTTGTTTGTCGTGAGTGCAACCTTTGAGCCCGGTAAATGTGACGCAGGGTAAACTTTGTGTAACTTTGTTGTTAAATATCTTGTTGGTTGATGAAAGGCTCATCTAGGATAACCGACGGTCAACAATTACGGGCAGAAACTATTTTACCTGCACTTGCTCGCAGGCTGCGCCACGTTCCGGCGCGGCGGCCAGTGAAATGCATTGCGCGTGGGTTTACCGGCGCCGGCTTGGCCGGAGCGAAACGCGAATAATAATGAAAGTGGAGAATTAAATGACAATGAGCACACCTATGCTGGTGACCTTCCTGGTGTACATTTTCGGGATGGTGCTGATCGGCCTGCTTGCCTACCGGGCAACCAACAACTTTGATGACTATATTCTCGGCGGTCGCAGTTTGGGCAGCGTGGTGACCGCGCTGTCCGCCGGCGCTTCCGACATGAGCGGCTGGTTGCTGATGGGCCTGCCGGGCGCCATCTTCCTCTCCGGCATCTCCGAAAGCTGGATCGCCATCGGCCTGACCATTGGCGCTTACCTGAACTGGAAGCTGGTGGCAGGAAGGCTGCGCGTGCATACCGAAGCCAACAACAACGCCCTGACGCTGCCGGACTATTTCACCAGCCGCTTTGAAGACAACAGCAAGTTGCTGCGGGTGATCTCGGCCATCGTCATCCTGGTGTTCTTCACCATTTACTGCGCCTCCGGCATCGTGGCCGGCGCGCGCCTGTTCGAAAGCACCTTCGGCATGAGCTACGAAACCGCCCTGTGGGCCGGCGCCGCAGCGACCATCCTCTACACCTTTATCGGCGGTTTCCTGGCGGTGAGCTGGACCGACACCGTGCAGGCCAGCCTGATGATTTTCGCGCTGATCCTGACGCCGGTGATCGTGATCTTCGCCGTCGGCGGCATCGATACCTCGATGCTGGTGATCCAGGCGCAGAACCCGGCCAACCTTGACATGCTGAAGGGGCTGAACTTCGTCGCCATCCTGTCGCTGCTGGGTTGGGGCCTGGGCTACTTCGGCCAGCCGCATATCCTGGCGCGTTTCATGGCGGCGGATTCTCACCGCACCATCCGCAGCGCGCGTCGCATCAGCATGACCTGGATGATCCTGTGCCTGGCCGGCACCATCGCCGTCGGTTTCTTCGGCATTGCTTACTTCGCCAATAACCCGGATCAAGCCGGTAACGTGTCGCAGAACGGCGAACGCGTGTTCATTGAACTGGCGATGTTGTTGTTCAACCCATGGGTGGCGGGCGTGCTGCTGTCGGCGATTCTGGCGGCGGTCATGAGTACCCTGAGCTGCCAGCTGCTGGTGTGCTCTAGTGCGATCACTGAAGACCTGTACAAGGCATTTCTGCGCAAAGGCGCCAGCCAGCGTGAGCTGGTATGGGTCGGCCGCGTGATGGTGCTGGTGGTGGCGTTGATCGCCATCGCGCTGGCGGCCAACCCGGAAAACCGCGTACTGGGCCTGGTGAGCTATGCCTGGGCCGGTTTCGGCGCCGCCTTTGGCCCGGTGGTGCTGATCTCGGTAATGTGGTCGCGCATGACCCGCAACGGCGCGCTGGCCGGCATGCTGGTCGGTGCGGTGACGGTGATCGTCTGGAAACAGTATGAATGGCTGGGCCTGTACGAAATCATCCCGGGCTTCATCCTGGGCTGTCTGGCCATTGTGGTGGTGAGCCTGATGGGCCGCCAGCCGTCTACCACCATGACCGAACGTTTCGATCAGGCGGAAGCCGAGTACAAAACGGTATAACGCCGTTCGATGTCAGTCAGCAAGGGGCGCGCAGAGCGCCCCTTCTTTTTGCCGGCTTACCCCGTCATCCGGCTGTAACACCTGGCGACATTTGATTAGAAAAAATCACGCTTGCGCCTCTTGTATTTCTTCTTGGCAGAATGATAATCACTCTCGTTGTATTTTACGTTTCTTTACAGAGTTGCCGCCGCTCATTTCGAGTCAGTTTTCTCTGCCGCCGCGGTCTTTTCAGGGGTGTTTATTTATGTTCGTTCCCTTTCTTATCATGTTCCGCGAGGGGCTGGAGGCTGCGTTGATCGTCAGCCTGATCGCCAGCTACCTGAAACGCACGCAGCGCAGCCAATGGCTCGGTGCGGTGTGGATCGGCGTGATTGTCGCCGCGGCGCTGTGTCTGGCGCTCGGCATCTTCATCAATGAGACCACCGGCGAGTTCCCGCAAAAACAGCAGGAGCTGTTTGAAGGCATCGTGGCGGTGGTGGCGGTGCTGATCCTCACCTATATGGTGTTCTGGATGCGTAAGGTGTCCAAATCGGTCAAGGTGCATCTGGAAGGCGCGATCGATCAGGCGCTTAACGCCGGTAAAGGGCAGGGTTGGGCGCTGGTGGCGATGGTGTTCTTCGCCGTAGCGCGAGAAGGGCTGGAGTCAGTGTTCTTCCTGTTGGCGGCGTTTCAGCAAGACGTGGGCGCCGCGGCGCCGATCGGTGCGGTGCTCGGGCTGGTTGCCGCCATCGTGCTGGGCATGATGATTTACTGGGGCGGTGTGAAGCTGCACCTGGCCAAATTCTTCAAATGGACCAGCCTGTTCATTTTGTTCGTCGCCGCCGGCCTGGCCGCCGGGGCGATCCGCGCCTTCCACGAAGCCGGTCTGTGGAACCATTTCCAGGACATCGCCTTCGATTTCAGCAACACCCTGTCGACCCATTCGCTGTTCGGCACCCTGCTGGAAGGCATTCTCGGTTATCAGGAAGCCCCGACGGTCAGCGAAGTGGCGGTCTACTTCCTGTATCTGATCCCGGCGCTGATTTTCTTTTTCCTGCCGCAGCGCGCGGAGCCGGCAGCGGCCCCGGCGCAACGTAAAATCAATCATTAATGTTTAATAGGGAATCTCGTATGTCTACTCCGTTATTTCGCCGCAAGGCGTTGCACGCAGCATTACTGGCTATCCCGGCGTTTGCGCTGAGCATCGACGCCTTGGCGGCGGACGTGCCGCAGGTCAAGGTCACGGTCAACGACAAGCAGTGCGAACCGATGCAGCTGACGGTGCCAGCCGGCAAAACGCAGTTTGTGGTGCATAACACCAGCCAGAAAAATGTCGAATGGGAAATCCTGAAAGGGGTGATGGTGGTGGAAGAGCGCGAAAACATCGCGCCGGGCTTCACCCAGAAAATGACCGCCACGCTGGAAGCGGGCGAATATGACATGACCTGCGGGCTGCTGAGCAATCCGAAAGGCAAACTGATTGTCACTGCGGCGGCCAACGGCGCTACCGACGGCAAGCCGAGCGCGCTGGATCTGGTTGGCCCGATCGCCGAATACAAAGTCTACGTCACCAAAGAAGTCGATGGGCTGGTGAAACAGACCAAGCTGTTCACCGACGCGGTGAAGGCCGGTAACGTGGAGCAAGCGCGCAAGCTGTACGCGCCGACCCGCCAGCACTATGAGCGCATCGAGCCGATCGCCGAGCTGTTCTCCGATCTGGACGGCAGCATCGACGCCCGCGAGGACGACTACGAGAAGAAATCGGCGGATCCGAACTTCACCGGTTTCCACCGCCTCGAGAAGGCGCTGTTTGCCGACAACTCAACCAAAGACATGGGCGCCTACGCCGATCGCCTATACCACGACACCGTAGAGCTGCAAAAGCGCGTGAGTGAACTGACCTTCCCGCCGAGCAAGGTGGTGGGCGGCGCAGCCGGGCTGATCGAAGAGGTGGCAGCCAGCAAGATCAGCGGTGAAGAAGACCGCTACAGCCGCACCGACCTGTGGGACTTCCAGGCCAACGTCGACGGCGCACAGAAGATAGTCAACCTGCTGCGTCCTTTGCTGGTCAAGGCCAATAAGCCGCTGCTGGACAAGATCGACGCCAACTTCAAAACCGTGGACACCATCTTGGCGAAGTACCAAACCAAAGACGGCTATGAGTCCTATGAGAAGCTGACCGATGCCGATCGCAATGCGTTGAAAGGGCCGATCACCACGCTGGCGGAAGATCTTTCCCAACTGCGCGGCGTGTTGGGCCTGGACTGAGGCATAAGGTTATGAGCAACAAGGCAGGCCCGAATAACGGGCCTCATCCGCACTCTCAGGGGGCGGCATCGCCTTCGCGGCGCCGTTTGCTGCAAGGGCTGGGGCTGGGCGCACTGGCACTGGGCGGCACCCGTCTGGTGCAGGCGGCGGACAAAGCGGCGGAGCCGTTGGCGACGCCGCAGGATGAGCGCTGGCAGAAGCAGCCGTTTTATGGCCGCCATCAGGCCGGGGTGCTGACGCCGCAACAGGCGGCGATGATGCTGGTGGCGTTCGATGTGCTGGCGACCGACAAAGCGGGGCTGGAGCGCCTGTTCCGGCTACTGACCGATCGCATCGCCTTCCTGACTCACGGCGGCAAGGCGCCGGAGGTGGACGCCAAACTACCACCGCTCGATTCCGGCATCATGGGGCCGGAGATTTACCCGGACAACCTGACCATCACCGTCTCGGTCGGCGCATCGCTGTTCGACGAACGCTTTGGTCTGCAGGCGCACAAACCGCTGAAATTGCAGAAAATGACCCGCTTCCCCAACGATGCGTTGGACGCCGGGCTTTGCCACGGCGACCTGCTGCTGCAGATCTGCGCCAACACCAACGAAACCGCTCTCCACGCGCTGCGTGATATCATCAAGCACTCGCCGGATCTGCTCAGCGTGCGCTGGAAGCGGGAAGGGTTCATCTCCGCGCACGCGGCGCGCAGCAAAGGCAAAGAGACGCCGATTAACCTGTTGGGGTTCAAAGACGGCACCGCCAACCCGAAGACCGACGACAAATCGCTGATGGATAAAGTGGTCTGGGTCGGCGACAGCGTTGGTGAACCGGCGTGGACGGCCGGCGGCAGCTATCAGGCGGCGCGTATTATTCGTTTCCGCGTCGAGTTTTGGGATCGCACGCCGCTGCAGGAGCAGGAAACCATTTTCGGCCGCGAGAAGCACAGCGGTGCGCCGCTCGGCATGAAGCATGAACATGACGAGCCGAATTACGCGAACGATCCCGATGGTAAGGTGATCCCGATGGATGCGCACATTCGATTGGCTAACCCCCGTACGCCGGAAAGCCAAAGCAACCTGATGCTGCGGCGTGGCTACAGCTATTCGCTGGGGGTATCCAATGCCGGGCAGCTGGAAATGGGGCTGCTGTTTGTCTGCTATCAGGCCGATCTGGAGAAAGGCTTCCTGACGGTGCAAAAAAGGCTGAACGGCGAAGCGTTGGAGGAATACATCAAGCCGATTGGCGGCGGGTATTTCTTCGTGCTGCCGGGCGTGAAAGAGAACGGTGACTATCTGGCCAGCGGCCTGCTCAAGGCCTGAACCCGAAATGACGAGGCGGGATCGCCTGCCTCGTTTTACTTTGTTTTGCCTGCCGTACGGAAGATTGAGCGTCGAAAGTCAATTCAACACCTGGCCTATGGATTAAAAAGCACGCACCGCGTGCGCTTTTGTGGTGTGCAAAATTTAATCAGGAAACCAAAGTGTCATTCGCACTGTTTAATTATAATTTATTGATATTTATAGATTATAAATTCTTGTGGAATGACGTGTCGTGCGTGATATAGTGTTTTAGCGATAACTAAAAACAAAAAATATAAATTTTTTTACATTTTAGTAACGCGACAGGATTGAATGTCATTATACTGTAATCATCTGGCGGTAGTTTTCACACGGTGCACAGCTTGAAGCTGTAAATATCACTGCGGGGATCGCTAATGGTAAAGTCCTTGGTTGGGCTGGAAAGAAAAAATAACACATCTCCCCTGATTTCTCGTTGTAACGAGGGTTCTCTCTCCGACTCTCTTTTACCGGCAACTCCGCACTCTTATCGCTACCGAATCTCACCACTTTTTACTCCACGTTTATTGATGCAGTCCGCGTTGTCCCGTGAAAAAACGGCGCTTAAGCGTTGCCGTCAATTCACATTGTCCCTTGGCTCTTATTGGCTCGGAGGAGGCCAAAACCTAATACGTGTGTGAAACATAATCGCACGGCCTGGCCGTTGCGGTAGGTGAAACAAACTGTAAGGTGCCACTATGGGTAGACAGAAAGCAGTGATCAAAGCACGTCGTGAAGCGAAACGCGTTATTCGTCGTGACGCTCGTAGTCATCGCCAGCTGGAAGAAGAGTCTGTGACCTCGCTGGTGCAAATGGGGGGAGTCGAGTCTATCGGCATGGCGCGAGACAAGCGCGATAGCTCACCCATCGAGGCTAGAACCGAAGCTCAGGGTCATTACTTATCAGCCATAGAGAATAAGCAGCTGATCTTCGCCACCGGCGAAGCGGGCTGTGGCAAAACATTTATCAGCGCCGCCAAGGCGGCGGAGGCGCTGATCCATAAAGAGGTGGATCGGATTATCGTTACCCGTCCTGTTTTGCAGGCGGATGAAGACCTCGGTTTCTTGCCGGGGGATATCTCCGAGAAGTTCGCCCCTTATTTCCGCCCGGTGTATGACATTCTGGTACGTCGTTTAGGATCTTCCTTTATGCAGTACTGCCTGCGCCCGGAAATCGGCAAGGTAGAGATTGCACCGTTTGCTTACATGCGCGGACGCACCTTCGAAAATGCGGTCGTTATCCTGGATGAAGCCCAGAACGTGACCGCCAGCCAGATGAAAATGTTCCTGACCCGCCTGGGGGAAAACGTGACGGTTATCGTTAACGGCGACGTGACCCAGTGCGACCTGCCGCGCGGCGTGAAATCCGGCCTCAGCGATGCCCTGGAACGCTTCGAAGAGGACGAGATGATCGGCGTTATCCGCTTTGAAAAACAGGACTGCGTACGCTCCGCTTTGTGCCAGCGCACGCTCAACGCTTACAGTTAACCTATCCGCTAATGGAAAGGCCGCTTCGGCGGCCTTTTTTATCGCCCCTCATTTATCATTTCGTTTAACCTTTGTGTAAATTATTGTGGTTTTTTGTATGGATTTTCGTTGAGTTAGCGTTAATGATTAATGGGTTCCAGATTGGCGCGCAATTTGCCTGTGCCGCCAAAAGGACATTATCTGGGGTGTGCGCCGCGCGGCGCATAGCGTGTGGGTTCCTTGATGCGATTCAAACATGAAATACATCATTCTGATTTTGCTTATTTTATGCGTCGTCTATGTGCATTACCGCGGACGGGTGCGCTACAACGTGTGGCGACAGCTGTCTGACCATTCCACCTTTACTGCACCGTTGAACGTTTTCATGTATCTGTTTTCCCGTGTGCCGACTACGCCGTACCTGAAGCCGGAGCAGTTCCCTGAGTTGGCGGTACTGCGGGAGAACTGGGAAACCATCCGCGACGAAGGACAGAAGCTGATGGAGATCCAGCAGATCAAGGCGTCCGATCAATTCAACGACGCCGGTTTCAACTCATTCTTCAAGACTGGTTGGAAACGCTTTTATCTTAAATGGTATGAAGACAGCCATCCTTCCGCCATGACCCTGTGCCCGCAGACCACGGAACTGCTGCGCAGCCTGCCTTCGGTCAAGGCGGCGATGTTCGCCGAACTGCCGGACGGCAGCCGGTTGCCGCGCCACCGCGATCCTTACGCCGGTTCGCTGCGTTATCACCTGGGGCTGATTACTCCCAACGATGACCGCTGCTTCATTGAGGTGGACGGCGAACGCTACAGCTGGCGCGACGGTGAAGGCGTGATGTTCGATGAAACCTATCTGCACTATGCGGAAAATCAGAGCGGGCAGAATCGTCTGATCCTGTTCTGCGACATCGAACGGCCGATGCGCTACCGCTGGGCACAGGCGGTTAACCACTGGCTGGGGCGCAATCTGATGAGCGCCGCCACCGCGCCGAACGAAGAGGGCGATCGTACCGGCGGCGTCAACAAGATGTTCAAATACATCTATGCGATACGCCGGGTGGGGAAACGCTTGAAGGCCTGGAACCGCACCGGTTATTACATCATCAAGTGGATTTTGTTCGGGGGGATCGCCGCGGCGATATTCTTCTCGGTATAACGAAGGCAGGGGCGCACAGAGTGCGCCCCTTTTTGATCAGGCGAAGATAGTCATCATGTAGGCGGCGAACAGCGCCAGGTGGGCGGTGCCGTTCAGCACGTTGGTGCGTCCGGTCGAGAACGACAGCTGGCACAGCAGCAGCACCGTCAGCATCACCACGATATGCGGCGTTTGCAGGCCGAAGATCAGCGTCTGCCCGGTCAGGGTGGCGATGATGGTCACCGCCGGCACGGTCAGGGAGATGGTCGCCAGCACCGAACCGAAGAACAGGTTCATGGCGCGTTGCACCTGATTGTTCAACACGGCGCGCAGCGCGCCCAGACCTTCCGGCGACAGGATCAACAGCGCCACCAGGAAACCGGTGAACTGCGCCGGTGCATTCATCTTGGTCAGCAGGCCTTCCAGCGGATTGGCGTTGAACTTGGTGACGGCGATCACTGCGATCAGGTGCACGATGAGCCAGGCGGCGTGCCAGGCGCTGCTGTGCGAAGAGGGCTTGCCGTGATGCGGATCGCCATCGTCGTCTTCATGCTCGTACACGAACAGGCTCTGATGGGTTTTGGTCTGGATCACCAGGAACACGCCATACATGGCGGCGGATATCAACGCCACCAGCAGCGCTTGCCCGGTGCTGAAGTTGCCGCCAGGCAGCGCGCTCGGGAACACCAGCACGATCACCGCCAACGGGAAAATCGCCATCAGATACTGTTTGATGCCGCCGAGGTTGACGTACTGGGTGGCGAACTTGCGCCCGCCGAGGAGCAGCGCGAAACCGACCAGGCCGGCGGAAACGATCATAATGATGGAATACAGCGTGTCGCGCATCAGCGCCGGTGCGGCGTCGCCGGTGGCCATCAGCGCGGAAATCAGGCTGACCTCGAGGATCACCACCGACAGGCTGAGGATCAGCGAGCCGTAGGGTTCGCCCAATCGGTGGGCCAGCACGTCGGCGTGGCGCACCACGCTGAAGGCGCTGCTGAGGATCCCCACCAGCGCGAGAATATTGATGCCGACGATTAGCGGAAAGTTATCGGTGCTACCCCATAGATTTAGCACTACCAACGCGGCGATAGGGAAGATCAGAGAGTATTCGGTGTGGCGAGATTTGGTGGATCGGCCAGGATCGTGTTGCGACTTCATGAGGGTGGCACTCCTTCTCAAACAGCGTAGCCCGTCAGCGCCGGTTGCCGTGATACGGCAACTCTGCGTTTCCAGTAGGTATTTTATATTAGGATACACCCACGGCGCCGGTGTGATGTTGTTTTTATCTGAGAAAGCAATTGCTTGCTTTATGTGATCAGGGTAGCAAAAAAACCGCACGGGGTGCGGTTTTATTTACTTACTTTTACGCAATAACGCCAAGTTTTAACGTTAGATTTGAGAAAAGTCACGTTTACTTGTTTAGTACTCGGTTAATCAAGGAAAATGAGACGATCAGTCGTCAATATTATCCATGATTTCATGCCGTTTATTGTGGTAACCCTCTTCATTTAGCCCCTCACGCCAGTAAGGCACAGCATAAAGACGATTACGATCGCATTGACGTTCACGGCGTAGGTAGCGGCGCAGCTCTACCACCAGGCGATCTTCACCGGCGAGCCAGAAGTGGGTATCGCTCTGCGGCACGGATTGCGCGCGGAACCGAGCGACCAATTCGTCGGTTTTCTCTGTGCCGCCGACAACCCAATTCACCTCAACGCCGGCAGGCTTTTTCAGGTCAATGACGTCAGCGTTGCTGTCGACGCGGACGAAAGCGCGTCCGGCGCTGTGCGGCGGCAGGTTTTCCAACAGCGCGGCCAGCGCAGGCAGTGAGGAGGGATCGCCCGCCAGGGAGTAGAAATCGGCGGCCGGCAGCATCGGTTTGGGGCCGCCTGGGTTGCTGATGCCGATTTTATCGCCGGCTTTCGCCTGGCGCGCAAAGTCGACCGCCGGGCCCTGATGGTCATGAATGGCGAACTCGATGTCCACTTCCGCCAGTTCCGGGCGCACGGCGCGGATGGAATAGGTGCGCACGATCGGGCGTACGGCATCTGCGGCCCAACGCGGGCCGTTTTCGGTCAGCGTCGGCAGGTCCGGCTGCGTCTGGCCGGCGAGCGGCAAAAAGACTTTGATGTGTGCAGCGGCGGCATTGGCCGGGTAGTAACGCAGATCGGGGGCGGTAAAGGTAATGCGGCGCAGGTGCGGCGTAATGTCCTGTACGCGGCTGACGGCGATCAGGTAGGGGGCGCGTGAGCGAGGGGCTTCGGTAGTCACGGGGATCTCCTTATAGTTCGTTTGGCGGTGAGTATAACATGTCGTTTGATAATGAGAATTGTTTGCTAATTGAGACGAAACCGCATGTGGGCTAGGCTTAAGGTTCACTCATCCTGAAAGGGGAGGCCATATGCCCTACCACAGCACGAACGACTTGCCGGACAATGTGAAGCATGTGCTGCCGGAACATGCGCAGGCGATCTATAAAGAAGCGTTCAACAGCGCCTGGCAACAATACCGCGATCCCGATGACCGGCGCGGTGACGACAGCCGTGAAGAGACGGCGCATAAGGTGGCTTGGGCGGCGGTCAAGCAAAGCTATCGTAAGGGCGATGACGAACGTTGGCATAAAAAGTAACGAATTATCACGCAGCAAAAATCGCGCAGACATTATGTGGAGCCCGGCAATTAATATTATTGCTGCTCAGTACAAATACTTTTTCACTTTAACGCCGCTTTGTAACTTGATTGCACGTCAGGAAAAGAATAAGGTCATTCTTATAAGGCGCGGTGATTGAATTAATAAAAATCCGCAGCCGAAAATAAAACATCAAAGGTTCAGCAGTGGCGAGGGAAGGCGAGAAATCGTATTCCCGGGAGGTAATATCAGTGTTAACGCGAGATTTTCTGCAAAAAGCGGATTGCAAAACTGCATTCGGCGCTATTGAGGAGTCGTTGTTGCTGACGCCTGAACAGCGTGCAGCCTCGTTGGATTGCACCTTATCGCGCCGGCCGGGTCACAGCCCCGTATGGATATTCGGTTACGGTTCGCTGATGTGGAACCCGGTTTTCGAATCGGAAGAAGTGCGGCCGGCCAAGCTGCAGGGTTGGCACCGGGCGTTCTGTATGCGCTTGACCGCCGGGCGCGGCACGCTGCATCAGCCGGGGCGCATGCTGGCGTTGAAGGCCGGCGGCCACACTACGGGCCTGGCCTTTCGCTTGCCGGAAAGCAAACTGCGTGAAGAGTTGGAGCTGCTTTGGAAGCGCGAAATGGTGACCGATTGCTACGTGCCGACCTGGTGCGAGCTGGAGTTGGATGGCGGCGAGAAGGTTACTGCGTTGGTATTCGTGATGAACCCGCAGCATCCGCTGTTTGAAGAAGACACCAGCTACCAGGTGATCGCGCCATTGATCGCCAGCGCCAGCGGCCCGCTGGGCACCAACGCGCAATATCTGTTTGCGCTGGATAACGAGTTGAAGCACCACGGCATGCAGGATGATTGCATCGGCGATCTGGTGCGCTGCGTGCAGCAATGGCTGCAGCAGAACCGCACCGGCGGCATCGGCAGTGAGGCCACCGCCTGAGGCTGCTGCGGGAATGCGAACGGTGAGGGGCTCAGCATGCTGAGCCCTTTTTTTATATCTAATGCCTATATTTAATAACTTTAATTTGCACAGTGATTGAAGGCATGTTTTTATTGTGGTTATCTATCCCTTTATTTTTAAAGTCATTCGCTGTTTTTTGTCAGTTTCCCATCCCCTATGCGAAGCAGAATGATCGACTTAGTATTAAATTGCATAAGTAAAGGTTATTTCTTATTTGTTCAGCCCCGCGGGACTCCGTATCAATATGGCTAACGCTACTGGAAGAAACAGGGAGACGGGGATGAACTTTCAACAATTAAAAATTATTCGTGAATCGGCGCGCTGCAACTACAACCTGACCGAGGTCGCCAATACGTTATTTACCTCGCAGTCCGGCGTCAGTCGGCATATTCGCGAGCTGGAAGAAGAGTTGGGCATCGAAATATTCATTCGCCGGGGCAAACGGCTGCTGGGCATGACCGAGCCCGGCAAAGAGCTGCTGGTGGTGGCGGAGCGCATTCTCAACGACGCCAATAACATCCGTCGCCTGGCGGATGTCTTCAGCAGCAACGACTCGGGCCAGCTGCATATTGCGACGACGCACACCCAGGCGCGCTATAGCCTGCCGGGGGTGATCAAAGAGTTTCGCGCGCTTTATCCGCGGGTGCGGGTGGTGCTCAATCAGGGCAGCCCTGAAGAGATCGTCTCGATGTTGGCCGCCGGCGAAGCCGATATCGGCATTGCCAGCGAACGGCTGATGAGCGACGAATCGCTGGCGTCGTTCCCATATTACCGCTGGCATCACACCATTCTGGTGCCGGAAGGGCACGAGTTGACGCGTCAGCCGCAGGTGACGCTGGAGATGCTCAGCACTTTGCCGCTGATCACTTACCGGCAGGGCATTACCGGGCGCGCGAAGCTGGATGCGGCGTTCAAAGCGGCGGGCCTGACCCCGGACATCGCGCTCAGCGCACAAGACTCCGACGTGATTAAAACCTATGTCGAACTGGGATTGGGCGTGGGCGTGCTGGCGGACATGTCGTATGAAAAAGAGCGCGATCGCGGGTTGGTCAGCCTCAACGCCGAGCATTTGTTTGAACCCAATACGGTATGGCTGGGCCTGAAACGCAGCCAGCTGCAGCGCAACTATGCCTGGCGCTTTATCCAACTGTGCAACCCGACGCTGTCGCTGACCGAAATCAAAGACAAGGTCTTCTCGTCGCAGCTGGACGCGGTGATTGATTACCAGATTTAACCGATAAGCGGCAGGCAATTCCTGCCGCGCATTCTGCATTGCCCGCCTAATAATCAAAACCCCATCTATATACATAAAAAGAATATCTATAGTGATTTAAGTACCTTCAGCTGCCGATCGCGCTCGCATACACTCGCAAAATTATTATAAATTCCATCCGCTTGGAGAGTTTCAGATGAAAGCGCTCGTTCCTTCTTTGCTGTTTTTGGCCGTGGCGGCCAGCGTTAACGCACAGGCGGCGACGCCGGCCAACACGTTGGTGATCGCACAGTCTATCGATGACGTGGTCAGCTTTGACCCGGCCCAGGGATTTGAGTTAACCACGGTGCAGTCGTTCAACAGCCTGTATCAACGTTTGATCCAGTCCGATCCGCACAACCCCATCGATCTCAAGCCGACTCTGGCCAGCAGCTGGCAGGCCGGCGCCGATAACCGCAGCCTAACTTTCAGCCTGCGCACGGACGCTAAATTCGCCAGCGGTAACCCGCTGCGGCCGGAGGACGTGATCTTTTCGCTTTCACGGGTGGTGAAATTGAATCTGGAGCCGTCGTTTATCCTGACGCAGCTGGGCTGGAACGCGAAGAACGTGGATCAACACCTGACCAAGGTGGATGACCATACGGTAAAAATCAGCTGGGATGAAAACGTCAGCCCGGCCTTCGTGCTCAGCCTGCTGTCGGCGCCGGTATCCTCGATTGTCGACGCCAAAGAGGCGCTGGCGCACCAGCAGGGCGACGATCTGGGGCACCAATGGTTGAACAGCCACTCCGCCGGCAGCGGCCCTTACAAAATTCGCACCTATGTGCCGCACGAAGTGGTGGTGCTGGACGCGAACCCCGGCTCGCCGGAAGGGGCGCCGACGTTGAAAACCATCCTGATCAAAAACGTGCCCGATCCGGCCGCGCGCCGTTTGCTGATTGAGCAGGGCGATGCCGATATCGCCCGCAACCTGGGGGCGGACCAGATGGCGGCCCTGAAGGGCAAGCCGGGCGTCAAACCGTTGGCCATTCCTTACGCCTCGCTTTATTACCTGCAGTTCAACGCCAAGGCGTCGCCGGTGCTCGGCAACCCGGCGTTTTGGGAGGCGGCGCGCTGGCTGTTCGATTACCAAGGCATCGCCGACGATCTGCTGAAAGGGCAGTTCCAGAGCCATCAGGCATTCCTGCCGGACGGTTATCTGGGCGCGCTCAAGGATCAGCCGTACAGCTTCAATCCACAGAAAGCCAAAGAAATACTGGCCAAAGCGGGGCTGAGCAACGTCAGTTTCCGTCTGGACGTCAACAACCAGCCGCCGTATCTGGATATCGCTCAGGCGTTGCAGGCCAGTTTTGCTCAGGGCGGCGTGAAGGTCGAACTGGTGCCGGGCATCAGCTCGCAGGTCTCCACTAAGGTGAAAACGCTTAACTACGATGCGACGCTGACCTCCTGGGGACCGGATTACTTCGATCCTAACACCAACGCGGCCGCCTTTGCCTACAACCCGGAGGACGGCAGCAAGACGCTGGCCTGGCGAGCCAACTGGCAGATCCCGGCGCTGAGCAAGTTGACGCTGGCCGCCACTGCAGAAAACGACACCGCCAAACGGGTGGCCGACTACCAGCAACTGCAGAAAGAGGTGCAGCAAAGCTCGCCGTTTGTCATCGGCCTGCAGGCGCGCAGCCTGATCGCAGTGCGTGACAACCTTAAGGGCTATGTGCAGGGCATCAACCCTGACATGGTGTTCTACAGCAAGGTCAGCAAGTAATGGCTGCTGACCTGTCCGCCAGCGCCGGGGCGGCCCGGCGGTATTGGCGCTGGGGCGGGCGGCTGCTCGGCGGCGCGCTGTCGCTGGCGTTAACGCTGCTCGGTCTGCTGCTGTTCACCTTCATGCTGTCGCACCTGGCGCCGATCGATCCGGCGCTGCAGGTGGCGGGCGATCACGCCAGCGAAGCCACCTATGCGCAGGTGCGGCACGAGCTGGGGCTGGATCAGCCTCTGCCGGTGCAATTTTGGCGCTATCTGGTGCACCTGGCGCATGGCGATCTGGGTATTTCGCGCATCACCGCCCAGCCGGTGTTGAGCGATCTGCTGCGTACCTTCCCGGCGACGGTGGAACTGGCCACCTGCGCCATTATCCTCGGCGCTCTCGGCGGCATTACGCTGGCGTTTCTGGCGGTGCTCAAACCGGGCAGTTGGCTGGATAACGCGGCGCGCTTGCTGTCGCTGATCGGTTATTCGGTGCCGATTTTCTGGTTGAGCCTGCTCGGGCTACTGCTGTTCTACGCCACGCTGCACTGGTCGGCGGGGCCGGGGCGGCTGGATGACATTTACTTGTACAGCATGGAGCCGCGTACGGGTTTCGTGTTGATTGACAGCTGGCTGTCCGGCGATCGCGAAATGTTCTACAACGCCATCAGCCACCTGTGGCTGCCGGTGGTGGCGCTGGCGCTGCTGTCGATGGCGGGTATCACCCGGCTGCTGCGCGCGGCGATGCTGGAAGAATGCAACAAGGAATACGTGACGCTGGCGCGCTCCAAGGGCGCCGGCCGCCTGCGCATTCTGCTGCGCCATGTGTTCCCCAACGTGCTGGGCACGCTGATCACCGTACTGTCTCTCTCCTACGCCAGCCTGCTCGAGGGCGCGGTATTGACCGAAACGGTGTTCGCCTGGCCCGGCGTCGGGCGTTACCTGACCTCGGCGCTGTTTGCCGCCGACACGCCGGCGATCCTCGGCGCCACGCTGCTGATCGGCACCTGTTTCGTGCTGTTGAATGCGCTGGCTGACGCCTTGACCTATTTAGTGGATCCGCGAACCCGATGAGCCAATATCTCTCTGAACACGAACCGCAAAGCGAGCCGGCCGTCGGTTACCGCCGCGGTCGGCGCCTGACCACGCTGACGCTGGGCGCGGCGCTGGTGGCGATCCTGATCGTCACCGCGCTGCTGGCTCCGTGGCTGGCGCCTTTCGATCCCAATCTGCAGCATATCGAGCTGCGGTTACTGCCGCCTTCCGCCGCACATTGGCTGGGCACCGACGGCTTCGGCCGCGACTTGCTCTCCCGCGTGATTTACGGCGCACGGCCGACGTTGATCCTGGTGTCGTTGATTCTGGTGTTGACCATTCCCATTGGTCTGCTGGTCGGCATTTGCGCCGGTTATCTCGGCGGCTGGGTAGAGCGTATTTTGATGCGTCTGACCGACATTTTCCTGTCGTTGCCGAGCCTGGTGATCGCGCTGGCGTTCGTGGCGGTCATGGGGCCGGGGCTGATGAACGGCGCGCTGGCGTTGGCATTGACCAGCTGGCCGGCCTTTGCCCGCCAAGCGCGGGCCGAAACCCTGGCGCTGCGCCGCAGCGACTACCTGGCGGCAGCGCGTATGCAGGGCATCAACGGGCTGCGGCTGATGGTCGGCCACATTTTGCCTTTATGCCTGCCGAGCGCGGTGGTGCGCGCGGCGTTGAGTCTGGGCGGCATCATCTTGTCCGCCGCCGGTCTGGGGTTCCTCGGCATGGGCGTCGCGCCGCCGACCGCCGAATGGGGATCGATGGTGGCGGAAGGCAGTAAAGTGATTTTCGACCAATGGTGGGTCGCCGCCGCACCGGGCGGGGCGATCCTGTTCGCCAGCCTGGCGTTTAACCTGCTGGGCGATGGCCTGCGCGACAAAATGGATCCTCGTCATGGGCACTGATAACACCTTATTGACCGTTGAACGTTTGGCGATCGGCGTGCCGGGGCCGCAGCCGGTGGCGCTGGTGAAGAATATTTCGTTCAGCATGGGGCGGGAGCGACTGGCGCTGGTCGGTGAGTCCGGCTCCGGCAAATCGTTGACCGCGCGTGCGCTGATGGGGCTATTGCCGCCGCCGTTGCAGCTGCAGGCGCAGCGCCTGACGTTGGGCGATGAAGACTTGACGCGCCTGAGCGAACGCCAGTGGAGCCGCCTGCGCGGCGACCGGGTGGCGATGGTGATGCAAGATCCCAAACATGCGCTGAATCCCAATCAGCCGATCGGCCGTCAGGTGGAGGAACCGCTGGTGCTGCATGCCAAGCTAAGCCGCGCCGAGCGGCGTGAAAAAGTGCTGGATATGTTGGCGGCGGTGGGGTTGCCCGATCCGGCGGCGCTGTGTGGCCGTTATCCGCATCAGCTCTCCGGCGGGATGGGGCAGCGGGTGATGCTGGCCATTGCGTTGATCAACGATCCGCAGCTGTTGATTGCCGATGAACCCACGTCGGCGCTGGATCACCAGATGCGCGATCAGGTGCTGCAACTGATAGACAATCTGGTGGCGCAACGCAACATGGGGCTGATCCTGATCAGCCACGATTTGCAGCAGGTGGCGCACCACTGCGAGCGGGTGCTGGTGATGTACAAAGGCGAGCTGTTGGATCAACTGCCGGCAGCAGAGCTGGCGCAGGCCACGCACCCTTATACTCGCACGCTGTGGGCGTGTCGGCCGAGCCGCGAGACGCGCGGCAAACCGCTGCCGGTACTGGACCGCGCGCTGTTGGAGACGTTGAAATGAGCGTAATTGCACTGGAGAACCTCAGCGTCAGTCACCGTCAGGGCTATGAACAGCGCACCGTGGTGCACGACGTTAACCTGCGCATCGAACCGGGCGAGTGTTTCGGCCTGGTGGGGCCTTCCGGCTGCGGCAAGTCCTCGTTGCTGTGGGTGCTGGCCGGGCTGAACGACAGCTGGCGCGGCGGTTTTGAACTGCTCGGGCGGCAGCTACAACCGGGGCAGGCATTTACCGGCGAACTGCGGCGCGAGGTGCAGATGGTGTTTCAAGATCCCTATGCTTCGCTACACCCTAAACACCGGCTGTTGCGTACGCTGTCGGAACCGCTAAAACTGCTGCAGGAAAGCGACATCGAACGCAAAATCGGCGCGGGCTTTCGCCAGGTGGGGTTGGATCCGCGCCTGCTGGATCGCTATCCGCATCAGCTGTCGGGCGGGCAGCGGCAGCGCGTGGCGATCGTGCGCGCATTGTTGCTGCGGCCGAAGCTGTTGCTGCTGGATGAGCCGACCTCGGCGCTGGACATGTCGGTGCAGGCGGAAATCCTTAACCTGCTTAACGAGCTGAAACAGGCGGGCGATCTGACTATGGTGCTGGTCAGCCACGATGCGGACGTGATTGACCACATGTGCGATCGTTCGGTGGCAATGGCGCACGGCCGCATCATCGTTTGACCCTATGCCCGCCAACGTGGCGGGCATATCCATCTTGGTCATAAATAAAGCAATTTATCGTCGTTCTTCTGTTAATTCTTACCCTCTACACTCGTCAAACAGCGCAACCGCGTGATTGTGGAGAGTGTATCTATGAAACGGTTAATCCCAACCTTGTTGTATGGCGCGCTGGCGGCCGCTTTCGGTGCGCAGGCCGCCACCCCGCAGGATACCTTGGTGGTGGTCAGTTCGCTGGAGGGCATTATCAGCCTCGATCCGGCGGAGAGCTTTGAAACCGTCAGCTCGGCCAATCTGGTCAACCTCTATCAGCGCCTGGTGGCGCCGGATCGCGCCGCGCCGCAAAAGCTGGCGCCGGACGCCGCAGGCAGTTGGCAGGCGGGCGCCGATGGCCACAGCCTGACCTTTACCCTGAAACCGCAGCAACGTTTTGCTTCCGGCAATCCGCTGCGGCCTGAAGACGTGATTTTCTCGCTGGTGCGTGCGGTAAAGCTGAACAAGGCGCCGTCGTTTATTCTCGGTGAGTTTGGCTGGACGCCGGATAACGTTGAGCAGCAGCTGAAGAAGGTGGGGGATAACCAGGTGCAACTCACTTGGCCCGCCAACATCGGCAGCGAGCTGGCGCTGCGGCTGCTGACGGCGAACGTGGCTTCGATCGTGGATGAGAAGCTGCTGAACGAGCACGCGCAGCAGGGGGACTACGGTAACGCCTGGCTGCGCAGCCATTCCGCCGGCGGCGGCCCGTATCGGGTAAATAACTATGTGCCGCATGAGGCGCTGCTGTTTGGCCGCAACGATTACGCGCCGTCGCCGGCAAGGTTGAAAACGGTGCTATTCAAGAACGTCAGCGACGCCGGCACCCGCCGTTTGCTGTTGCTGAAGGGGGATGCCGACGTGGCCTACGATCTGGGCGCCGACCAGTTCGACTCGCTGCGCAACGCGCCGGGCGTGCGCATCGAACAGGCCGATGCGCCCCGGATCTATTACCTCGGTTTCAACACCGGCAGCAAAGACAATCCGGCGCTGGGCAATCCGGCGTTGTGGCAGGCCGCGCGCTGGCTGGTGGATTATCAGAGCATCGCCGAGCAGCTGCTGAAAGGGCAATATCGCGTGCATCAGGCCTTCTTGCCGCAGGGATTGGACGGCGCGCTCGACGATCGGCCATTTAAGCTCGACGTAGACAAAGCCAAACAGATCCTGCGCGATGCCGGCATCGCTGAAGGTACGCGCATCGATCTTATCGTCATCAACCAACCGCCGTATACCGACATCGCGCAGGCGCTGCAGGCCAGTTTTGCGCAGGCCGGACTGCGGTTGGATATCCATCCGGTGGTGGAAAGCGATCTGTGGGGCAAGATGCGCGGCCGCGATTTTCAGGCGATCTTCACCTACTGGGGCGCCGACTACCTGGATCCGAACACCAACGCCAGTGCCTTTGCTTACAACGTGTCAGGCGGGCCGAAAACCTTGGCCTGGCGCACCCAGTGGGGCATTCCCGCCATCAGCGCGGAAACGCGTGCCGCGGCTGCGGAAGGGAATAGCGCCGCGCGCAGCGCACGCTACGTCACGTTGCAACGGGAATTACAGGCCAGTTCGCCCTATGTGGTGGCGCTGCAGGGGCAAACGCTGGTGGCATTGCGGGACAATGTCGAAGGTGCCCGGCTGGATATCGCCAACAGCATGTTGTATCTGGATCGGGTCAGTAAGTGACGGCAACGCCGTGCGCCTGGCCGAGCTTTCTGTCGCGCCATAGGCCGACAGCGCGTGAAATCGCTTGCTGTTGCCACCACGAATCGTGAAATGTTGTGTCAGGGTGAAATAAAATGAAATTTCATAACGTGCTCATATGACGGTGATAGATTGGCTTCGAAAGGCGGCGTTGTTTACGCCTTTCACCGCGGTCGTCCGCAATGATGCGGACACATCACGTCAGGAGAGATTATGGACAATAACGAAAAGGCTTCAGCAGCGCGCGCAGCAACCTTGCTTGCCACCGGTGAGGTGGTTACGCCGGAACAGTTTTATCAGGACAGCGACGGAAGCAACTGGGGGCCGGCGATCAACAAAGCGGCGGCGGCGGCGCTGCAAGCCGGCGGTACGTTGTCCCTGGGGAAGCGGGTGTATACGGTCGCCGGACACGTACTCATTCAGACGACAACGGACATCTACGGCGGCATCGGTTTACGGGTGGTCGGATTGGGGCGGGCGACCAAAATTGTCAAGACGGCAGACAGCAGTTACACCAACGAACAGGGCGAAACGAAGAAAGCGGTGATCGTGGTGAAAGGCTTCGCCAATCTGACGCTGCACGGCTTGACGTTGCGGGATGATACCGGCGTAGACGACACCCACGGCGTGTGGTTCAGCGACCGCAATATGACGAAGTTTGATATTCGCGACATTTACACCAAGGTCGGCGGTTATTCGCTGTTTGTCTCGGGCGACATGTTCATCAACTGGCTGGTGAACGTGCAGATGGAGGCAAACGCCAATCGCCTGGGCGATGGGGTGCTGTGGATGGACAAGTCTGGCACCACCAATTTTATAGACGGCCTCTACGCCGCTCGCGCCAAGGGTACGGCGTTCAGAATTTCAGGGTTTTACTCTACTATCGGCTCGTTGGCTGCGGATGACTGCATCGGCGATATCTACTCTTTCAAAGATTTTAACGGCACGATCAATTCGTTGGGTTGCGAGAACCGCAACACGCGGCGCGCCGCCAATGTCAGCGTGCTGTCCACCAACTTTGCTCAAGGCACGATAGGCAATATCAATATCCAGGACGCGCAGAATGTGGAGAGCGGGGGCGTGTTGTGCCGATTCATCAACGAATCTCGTTGGGATATCGGTCAGTTGACTCTTTACAGCGGTTCTAAGACGCCTTTCCCGGTGGCGATCGCTGCCTGCAGCAACAATACCGAGGTAACCTTCAGTAACGTATACAACGGCGGCGTCCCGGTGGCCGGCAAAAGCACCGTCGATGTGACGTCGTTTTTAAGCGGGGTTGAAGCGATGTACAGCCTGGGCGAGCGGGGAATTGCCCCTTCCGCCACCAGCAATCATTTGCCGCGCAATATCTCGAAACAGCCATCGTGGACTTTTTTAGGCACCCTGACCGCGCCGGATCGGCAGCCTACAACGCGCATTACTCTTCAACAGGGCGTAAGCACCAAGGTGCTGGCGTGCGATTTATACATCACGTTCGATCTGTCTTCGCAGGCGACCGCTTTTGTCGTCAATAAAGGCAGCTATAGTGCGAAAGGCGCCTTTATGTTGCGGCGCTCCGGGCCGTTGAGCTGCGAAATATATTACCGCGTCGAGAAAGATTTCGGCTTTGGCAGTTATCAGGTGCAGACTACGCGCGGCAGCTACTGGCGGCCGGACGGCGTTTCGTTGAGCACGCCGCCCTCCGACGCATTGGAAATCCGCAGCGATGAGGTGTTATCCACGACCAGATTTGCGGTGATCCAACCACTGGCCAATCCGACAACGGCCAGCACGGCAGAAGTGGCCGGATTGCTCAATAGGCTGATCGAGACCCTGAAGAACTAACCGAACAACGCCGGCGCGTTCTGGCCGGCGTCCATCAAGAGCAGCAGCCAGCCGGCGGCCACCAAGGCGATGCCGAAAGGTTGCGGCGTTCGCCAGGCGCGACGGTTGCGTCGGCCGCGCGCCAATGCCATGCCTAATCCGAACATTGCCGCCAGGCAGACCAGCAGCGGCAACATCGTCCAACCGAGCCAGGCGCCCAGTGCCGCCAGCAGTTTGAAATCGCCCTGGCCAATGCCGTTGCGCCGCCGCACCTGTCGATAAAGCGCGTTGAGCAGCCACAATGCCCCGTAACCGGCCACGGCGCCGAGAACCGCGTCGTCAAGCGTTGCCCAGCGAGCGTCAAGATTGCACAGCAGCCCGCCCCACAGCAGCGGCTGGGTTAGCCGGTCCGGCAGCCACCGGTGACGTCCGTCTAGCCAGGCCAGGGCGATCAGCAGTGCCGCGGCCGGCGGTAACCACAGCCGGTGTGCTGCCGGCAGGTCGAAGGGCAACGCCGTCAACGCCAAACCCAGGGCCGTTAGCAGCAGGCTGCGGCGGCGCAATCTCGGCGGGCTGGCGCGCACGGCCGCCGTTCGCTCCAAGCGGGTGATGAGCGCGAAGGCGACCAGACCCGCCGACAGCAGCGCGGTGAAAAACAGCGCGTGCCACAGTGAGGAAATAAACATCAAGGCTCCGCCAGTCGTGAAACAGATGTTTAAAATAACGGCAAAATGCATATTTCATCGGGGTGAAATGCGGTGGATTGTGAGGAATGCGCAGTCGTACACATCACCACTTTACGTATTGCAGAGTGATACAATGCCTTGCGCGGTGGCGCTCAGCAGTGGTGTGCTGTGCTTTTTATCGGCAAAATCGACGCTAAAATGCGGTGAATTCATTTGGCGGCGGGAATGGATCGGTAAATGGTGCAAGTGACGCTGTCACTGAAGCGCGATTGGGGTTTATCCTATTGTTTCTGCTCGTCAAGCCGTTAGGCTTTAAGAGAGAGGCGTCCCCGCCAGGCCGGGACGTAATGTTTTTCAGATCTGCCGTGGGAAAGGCGGCAGCAAAGCAGTGGGTTGGCATGCTCCAGGAGGGAGGGAGGCCAACGGTGTCATGAAAGACGTGATTCAGGCAATACTTATCAAGACCAAAAAACGATTCTGGCGCCGACGCCAGACGGCGTGGCTGGCCGGGCCACTGGTGTGGCTGGCCGGCGCAGCGGCCGCGTGCGCCGAATCCCCGCCGGCGCCGGACAGCGTCATCTCTTCTGAACAGGCCGCCGCGGACCCGGCCGCGAATTTGCCGGAGTTGGGCGGTGCGCCCGACGATGCCGCGCGCGAGAAGCAGTGGGCCGAGATGGCCAAGCAACTCGGCGAAAAAGAGTTGAACAACGTTTCACGTCAACAGATGCGCAGCCGCGCCGAAGATTATTTGCTGGGCCAGGCGACCGGTGCGCTGCAGCAACAGGCGCAGGAGCTGTTGTCGCCGTTGGGTACCGCCAGGCTATCGCTGAAGATGAGCGGCGAGGGGGACTTTACCGGCAGCAACGGGCAGTTATTCAGCCCGCTGTACGACGTCGACGGATTGTTGACCTACAGCCAGATCGGCTGGCTGCAGCAAAGCGCCGGGGCGCTTGGCAATTTCGCGCTGGGGCAACGCTGGATCGCCGGCGACTGGCTGCTGGGGTACAACACGGCGCTCGACAGCGATTTTGCTCGGCAGCGCAATAGAGGCAGCGTCGGTGCGGAAGCCTGGGGGGATTATCTGCGTTTCTCCACCAACTATTACTACCCGCTGTCGGCGTTGTCGCAACAGCCCGGCGATGGGGTATTTTTCAGCCGTCCGGCGCGCGGTTACGACATCACGACGCAAGGTTATCTGCCGTTTTATCGCCAGATCGGCGGTTCGCTCAGTTATGAGCAGTATCTGGGCGATAATGTCGATCTGTTCGGCAGCGGCAAAAAACAAAACGATCCGCGCGCGATGCAGCTGGGGCTCAATTACACTCCGGTGCCGCTGGTGACGATGAAGGCACTGCATAAGATTGGCGCGGGCGGGCAGAGCCAGGATCAGGTCGAACTGGCGCTGAGCTATCGGCTCGGGGTACCGCTGGTGAAGCAGATTTCGCCGGAGTATGTGGCGCAGGCCAAGTCGCTGCGCGGCAGCCGCTACGATCCTATCGAACGCAAGAACGTGCCGGTGCTGGAGTTCCGTCAGCGCAAGTCGCTGCAGGTGTTCCTGGCTACGCCGCCGTGGAGCCTGCAAGCGGGGGAAACCGTGCCGCTGGTGCTGGAAATCAAGGCGCTGAACGGCATCACTCACGTCAGTTGGCAGGGGGATACGCAGGCGCTGAGCCTGACGCCGCCGCACAACGCCAACGATCCGCAGGGCTGGACAGCGATCGTGCCGCCGTGGGACGACGCGCCGGACGCCGCCAACAGCTACCGGCTATCGGTCACGCTGGAGGATGATAAACAGCAGCGCGTGACGTCCAACTGGATAGAGCTGAAAGTGGCGCCGCCGCTGACGGCAACCGCCGGCGATGACGCGGGCCTGCCGCCGATCAAAACCCTGACGCCACCGCTGATCCCGGCGCAAACCGGGCCGCTGTACGGCGGCGATTAACCGTTTTTGCCCTGCAGCACCCATACGGCGGCCTCGACGCGGGATTTTAGCTTCATCTTTTTCAGCAGGTGTTTGACGTGTACCTTGACGGTGCTTTCAGTGATGGTCAGGCGACGGGCGATCAGCTTGTTTGGCAGCCCTTGGGCGATCAGCTTCAGGATATCTCGTTCCCGCGGCGTTAGTTGCTGAATATCACGATCGGCGCTGGGGCGGTTTTCCCGCAGGCTGGCGGCGAGGATCGGCGTCAGCGCTTCGCTCAGTACCATCTGCCCGGCTGCCGCCTGATGCAGCGCCTTCAGCAGATCCTCCGGCTCCATGTCTTTCAACAGATAGCCGTCGGCGCCGCGTTTGAGCGCGCTGACGACGTCATCTTCATGGTTGGACACGCTGAACACCACGATGCGCCCTGACAGGTCGGTTTGGCGCAGACGATCCAGCGTTTCCAGCCCGTTGATGCCGGGCATGTTCAGGTCGAGCAGGATCAGATCCGGATCGTGCTGCTCCGCCAGCGTGACCCCTTGTTCACCGTTGCTGGCTTCGGCAATGACCTGCAGACGAGCGTCCATGCCAATCAGCTGTTTTACGCCGTTGCGCAGCATCGGGTGGTCGTCGATCAGTAAGATGGTGGCGGCGGTTTCTGTCGTCATGGTGTCTCCGTTAGTCGATGGCGTGGTTATCTGGCGTGAAGCTGACCCGCACCTCAGTGCCGCCGCCGCTGCGCGGTAAAATGTCGCAGCGGCCGTGCAGGCTCTTGGCGCGATCGCGCATGATGATCAAGCCGTAATGGTCGGGGCGAGACGTCTCGGCCGGCAGGCCGCGTCCGTTGTCGCAGACGCTTAGGGTCACTTCGCCCCGTTTATTGATGACCTGAATGCTCACCTCACTGGCGGCGGCATGCTTAAGGATGTTGCTGAGCGCCTCGCGGGCGATCTGCAGCAGGTGAATGGCCTGATAGGCCGGAACCGTGCGTGGCCCCAGTTGGTAATCGAGGCTGATGGTCAGGCCCAGCTTGGGATTGAACTCCGCCACCGTCGATTGCAGCGCCGCCAGCAGGCCCGGTTCGGTCAGCTGCAGGCGGAAGGTGGTCAACAACTCGCGCAGCTGGCGATAGGCGCCGTTCAGCTCTTCACGCATCTGTTGCACCAGCGCCTGGCTGGCCGAAGAGAGCGTTTCGCCCTGCATCTGCAGACAGGCGATCTGCATTTTCAGGCAGGAGAGCGATTGGGCGATGGAGTCGTGCAGCTCGCGGGCGATCGCCGCCCGCTCCTCCATCAGCATCAGCTGCTGTTGGTGGTCGACCTGACGCTCGATGGCCAGCACGCTGGTCAGCTGTTCCACCAGGGTATTGATCAGTTGGCGATGTTCATCGTTCAGCGGTTGCTGCGGCGCATGCTGTGCCACGATCACGCCGTAGTCGCCGAGCTTGTCGCTCAGGCTCCAGCTCAGCGACGGATTGTCGGGATGCTGGCGATCGCTGTCGTTCAGGCAGGCGCTGCACACCGGGTTATGGCAATGCTCCGGCCTTAGCGGTTGGTTGCCGCTCAGCTGCAGCAGCGGTTCCCGGCTGTCGTTTTCATACAGCCGCACCTGAATGGCGCGCAACGGCGTCAGGGTTTGCAGTTGGTTGAGCAGCGGCGTCAGGCGGCTGCACAACGGCTCGCTGGCGTGCAGCTGGCGGCTGGCGCGGTAGAGGAAGCTCAGCACCTGATTTTTCTGCTGCAGGTCGGCGGTCTTCTCGGCCACGCGCTGCTCCAGCCCACTGTAGGTCGCCGACAGCTCGTCGGACATGGTGTTCAATGCGCCGCCAAGCGACGCCATTTCATCCTGGTGGCCGCGTTGTGCATAGCGGCGGCTAAAATCGCCGCGGCCTACCGCCAAGGCCATCTCCACCAGTTGCCGCCACGGATGCAGCAACCGGCGCCGCAGGTAGCAGGTGGTGCCGATCAACAGCAGCAGGGTCAGCGCGATGAAGCCGGCCTGCACCAGCGTCACCATCAGCAGGCGGCGCTCGGTTTGCCTGTCGATATCCGAGACCAGCTTGTCCAGCAGCTGCACGAAGTGCGCCACCTGCGGGGCGGCATCGGCCGGGCGCTGCGCGCTGCGCAGGCGAGGTTGCAGAGTCTGTTGCCAGTAATCACGCAAGGCGTCGAACGGTTGCGTCAACCCTTCCTGCTCCACCGAACGCTGCAGATCGGGGCTGTTTTCGTCGCGCTCCAGTTCGCGGATCAACGTTTCATGCCGTTCATCCAGCGGCACCTGCGCCAGCAGTCGGTAGCTTTGCATACGCAGCGAGCCGGCTTTGTTGATGGCATGCGCGTTGCCCTGAATGCTTTGCGACATCCAGGCGGAAATCCCCATGCCGGCCACGCCCAGAATGCCCGACAGCAACATCAGCAGGGCGACCTGATTCACGATCGAAAGCGGGGCCAACAGGCGTTTCATAAGCGCGGGTTCCTGGCATTTGGCGCCGCTGAAGCTCAGGGGCGAAGGCGGCGACGAGGTAAATAAGTAACGATTCAGCCGTATTTTTGATTATCCCTGAGCATAACCCCATACCTCGAATGAAGTACCCATTAGTTTCCAGCAGGACGGTGAAGCGGTAAAAATGACGGAGTGATGCTTTCTAATGCATTGATTAAAAGTGATTTAATTTTTATTCGAGGTGTACCCCTAAGGGGATGAAGGCGCTATTTGTGCCGCCAACTACTTGCATTCGGGTTGATATACATCAACTTTGCCGCCGGGGCCGCCCCCTAGGGTGTGCGGAATGATCCCCCGTGTCTGAGGTTTTTATGTCGCAACTTGCAACGCCTTCATCAAAGAAAACCGGTGCGCTGATTCAGGACTGGCGTCCTGAAGACAGCGCCTTTTGGCAGCAGCGTGGCCATCGCATCGCCACCCGCAACCTGTGGATTTCCATTCCCTGCCTGCTGCTGGCCTTCTGCGTCTGGATGCTGTTCAGCGCCGTTGCGGTCAACCTGAACAAGGTCGGTTTCAACTTCACCACCGACCAACTGTTCCTGTTGACCGCGCTGCCGTCGGTCTCGGGCGCTATTTTACGCGTGCCGTATTCCTTCGTGATCCCGCTGTTTGGTGGCCGTCGCTGGACCGCCATCAGCACCTGCTTCCTGCTGGTGCCGTGCCTGTGGCTGGGGTTCGCGGTGCAGGACAGCAGCACGCCGTACAGCGTGTTCGTCATTATTTCCCTGCTGTGCGGTTTCGCCGGGGCGAACTTTGCCTCCAGCATGGCCAATATCAGCTTCTTCTTCCCGAAAGCGCGTCAGGGCGGTGCGTTGGGGCTCAACGGCGGTCTGGGAAATCTGGGCGTCAGCGTCATGCAACTGGTCGCGCCGCTGGCGATTTCTTTCAGCCTGTTTGGCCTGTTTGGCGGCACGGCGCAAAATCAGGCAGAGGGGGGGCAGCTGTGGCTGGAAAACGCCGCCTGGATCTGGGTACCGTTCCTGCTGGTTGCCACCCTGGCGGCCTGGTTCGGCATGAACGATCTGGCCGCGGCCAAGGCATCGCTGCGCCAGCAACTGCCGGTGCTCAAGCGTGGGCATTTATGGATGCTGAGTTTGCTGTACCTCGCGACCTTTGGTTCTTTCATCGGTTTCTCCGCCGGTTTCGCCATGCTGTCGAAGACGCAATTTCCGGACGTAGTGATCCTGCATTACGCCTTCTTTGGGCCATTCCTCGGTGCGCTGGCACGGCCAGTCGGCGGCGCGCTGTCTGACCGTTTCGGCGGCGTGCGGGTGACGTTGATCAACTTTGTAGTGATGGCCGTGTTCGCCGCGCTGTTGTTCCTGACCTTGCCGATGGCGGGTGAGGGCGGTTCGTTCATCGCCTTCTACGGTATCTTTATGGTGCTGTTTCTCACGGCGGGGCTGGGCAGCGGGTCGACTTTCCAAATGATCGCCGTCATTTTCCGTAAAATCACTGTCGATCGCGTGAAAGCGGCCGGCGGCAGCGACGAGAGCGCGCAGCGTGAAGCGGTGACGGACTCCGCCGCCGCATTGGGTTTTATCTCGGCGATCGGTGCCGCAGGCGGCTTCTTCATTCCCCAGGCATTCGGCACTTCGCTGGCGCTGACCGGTTCCCCGGCGGGGGCAATGAAAGTATTCCTGGTGTTCTATATCTTGTGTGTGGTCATCACTTGGGTGGTGTATGGCCGTAAGAAAAAGGCCTGAGTATCAAACGATTTTCTCAATCCCTCCCGACAGGGGAGGGATATTTCGCTCATTCCGAGTCATCTCTCCTCGCTCTCTCAGTGAAATTTTCTGCCTTTAGGTAAAATTCTCATCTCCGCTTGCCGTTTTTTTCTTTTTTTATAGTTATATCTCTCAATATGGGAATGTCTTCTCCCAAGCGTATTATATTATTTGCACGGTTTTTTCGTTTTGTTGAGAGTATTCTTACATTAAAAGATTAATGTCTTTCCCGCAGGTTAAATGAAATTTCTGGGAGGGTAAGGCATAATTAGTGCGATTGTTATAAAATCAGCAATAGGGTTTTGTCTTAGATGCTGCACGCGCCGTGTGGAATGTGTGACAGGGTTAAATCAGATAACTCTCATTCTGTTTTTTCCGGCTTTTTGTAGTCTATCTGACAATCCGATTAGGTGGAAAAACACAATGAACTCACGGAGAAGAATGAAATTTCACAATTTCATTCGGTTAACAACTGAACAGGGTTGTTATTTTTTTCTTTTTAAATCAATGAGGTGATCATTTGAACTTTACGGTAGTTATGAAGGAAATCCATGTTGCCAACAGGGAAAAAGAGTCATTTGGATAAACGGAACATCCTTAATAAGGCCTAATGTAAAAAATGAAATCAGAAAATTTTTATAAAGGCCAATATCCGATGAATGCAACCTGTTGAGTTTACATTTAATTTCTTGAACATTTTTTGATATTTCTATACAAAGTGTGCAGGACAGGCACGCTAAGGAAATTAAAAGTGAATCTTGATAGAAGAATAAAGATTAGGAATCTCGATGTTCTGACTCCTGCCGGGGAGAAATTTCGTCTGCGTTGGAAGGAGTATCAAATTCTTTCGCTGCTTGTCGCCAGATCACCAGAACTGGTAACCCGAACGGAAATTATAGAAAATATCTGGAAAGGAACTTACTGCTCAGATTCAACGATAAATCAAACAATTAAATCTATTCGCCAAAAAATCAGCGACTCGGAACATACGCTTATCAGAACCATTCCTCGGCTGGGTTACAAGGTGGAAAATCAAGCGGCTTTTCACTTTATATCCGAGGATGAAGACTACGCTGATGATGATATATTAAATAGTGGTGAGGATATTGGTGTTAATATTCAAGCGGAACTTTCTGAAAGTGAAAGTGAGTCCCCTGAGGCACACGATGAAAAAATAGATAAGCCGCGTAAAACGACGCTTGTTGCAGCGCCTGTTGCAACGGTAGAACCCTCCCAGGAACCCACTCGTGATAAAAAGTCGGCGACGGTGCGCCGATTTTTCAGCATGCCCGCCAGTCGCGTAGTGAAATACCTGACGGCATTTGCTTCTTTGCTGGTTATTTCACATTTTTCATATGTGCTCGGCAACCAAACTCGCCCGCCGGTGATCAATGATATTCAGAACAATACGCGCGTCGTGTTGACGCTGACGTTGAATAACCCCCATACCAACAGCCCACAAACCCTGTTCTGCCTGTACCAGGGGGAGAGCATGGAGCAGGCGACCATCGAATGTGTCGACCCTAAGCAGGGGCAGCTTAAATTACCGGTAAAATATGAGACCTCTTCTACGCCGGGTAAAGGTCGGATTAATCTCATATTGCCGAATAAAACCTTGCAATATCAAGTTGCTTACGATGTTAAAAATTAGTGCTAAATGAGGTTTTATCTTTAGCGATAATTTTACATTTGATGAAATATTTTATTTCATTATTTGTTATTTGAAAGCCGGGTTCGATTTGTCCAGTCTGGAACTCATTACCTAACGCATATTAGCGTCCTGTTTCCATCGAGGTGACAGGAATAATGAGAACCTGCTGAGTGACAAATTATGGATAAGCGTAAAGTAGCTATTATCGGGGGTTCCGGTTTTATCGGAACACGCCTGGCGAAACGTCTCAGTGTGCGCGATGATCTGACGTTGGTCATCGTTGATAAACAACCTAGCGCACATTTTCCGGCGCTCTATCAGTATGGCGACGTGACGCAACCCGAGACCCTGCAAGAGCCGCTGGCGGGCTGCGACGCCATCATTAATCTGGCGGCGGAACATCAGGACAACGTCGATCCCATTTCGCTCTATTATCAGGTCAATGTAGAAGGTGCACGGCATGTCTGCATGACCGCCTCCGCGTTGAATATCCACCAAGTCATTTTCACTTCCTCGGTTGCCGTTTATGGGTTCGTCGAGCAGGAAACCGATGAAGGAGGGCGTTTCGATCCTTTCAATCATTACGGCAAATCCAAGCTCGAAGCGGAATACGTTTATGAAGCGTGGCGCAAGGCGGATAGCGCCAACAAATTGACCATCATTCGCCCGACGGTGGTATTCGGTGAAGGCAACCGCGGCAATGTGTATAACCTGTTCCGCCAGATCGCCAGCGGCCGATTCGTGATGATTGGCAGTGGCAATAATATGAAGTCGATGGCTTACGTTGAAAATATTGCCGCGCGGCTGGAGCATGCGTTGGACCAGCAGTCAAGTTATCAGGTCAGCAACTACGTCGATAAACCGGACTTTACGATGAATCAATTGGTCGACGTTATTTCCTCCTCGCTGGGCAGAGAAAATAAGACGATTCGCATTCCTTATGTGGTGGGAATATGCGGGGCGACCGCATTGGATGTCGTGAGTAAAATAAGTCGTAAAAAATTCCCAATCAGTCGCGTCAGAGTGCAGAAATTCTGCGCCAGAACGCAATTTAAAAGTAATGTGCAAAATAATTTCGTGGCGCCGGTTGAACTTGATTCGGCAATCGAAAGAACCATTAAACATGAGTTTTCTGATAGATAACTTAACCGCACGCTGACGTTATTTACTTATTTCCGCCGGCAAGCGGATAAATCTGTATTTTTCAGGATTAATTCATGCTGACTTATATCCTGGCAGGATCAATTTTGTTTTTGTTAATAGCGCATTGGGAGCTGTAACTCAAGGGCGGTAGCGTGCTTATTCGCTGGAGGAACGATGTTATATCAACTGAGCGTGATATTTGTGCTGGCGGTAGCGTGGGTCCTTATTGCCCGCCGGGCCGCCTTAACGGTGGGATTAGTGGATAAGCCCAATGCGCGTAAGCAACATCTGGGACACATTCCGCTGGTCGGCGGTATCGCCGTGTACCTGACGCTGATGCTGATGACGCTGTGGCAACCCGCCTGGCTGCCTGACAGCACCGTCTATCTGCTGTGCATTACGGCGCTGGTGGTGTTGGGCGTGCTGGATGACCGCTTTGATCTGCCCGTGGCGCCACGCGTCATGGTGCAGGGAGGGATCGCGCTGGCGATGATGCTGGCGGCAGGGATGCAGCTTTCCTCATTGGGCTATGTTTGGGGGCATCAGGAAGTGATGCTCGGTTATGGCGCGTTGCTGCTTACGCCGCTGGCGGTATGGGGAGCGATCAACGCCTACAACATGGTGGATGGCATCGATGGGCAACTGGGCGCCTTGTCCTGCGTGACCTTCGTCGCGTTGGCTATCGTGTTCGGATTGGGCGGCAGGGAAGATCTGGCGCTGTGGTGCCTGGGCCTGATCGTCGCGCTGGCGGCCTATCTGTTGTTCAACCTGAGCCTGTTCGGCGCGCGCAACAAGATCTTTATGGGGGACGCCGGCAGCATGGTGATCGGCTTCAGCGTGCTGTGGCTGGTGTTGCTGGCGACGCAGGGGCCACAGGCGGTAATGCGTCCGGTCACCGCGCTGTGGCTGATCGCCATTCCTCTGATGGACATGGTGACTGTGATGGTGCGTCGCCTGTTGCGTCGCCAAAGCCCCTTCAAAGCGGGCCGCGATCATTTGCACCATATTCTGATGCGTCGCGGGCTCAATGCGCGTCAGGCGCTGGCGATGAGCACCATGCTGGCGGTGACGTTGGCCTGCATTGGCATTTGCAGTGAAGTGTTGCAGCTGCAGGAAAGCCAAATGTTGGTGGCGTTTCTGTTCTGTTTTTGCGGTTATTTCGTCATGTTGCGCGAACCGCGTCAGGCGACGGTGTTCAGCGATAATCCGACCGTCGGCCGTTAATCCCCTCACGGGCTGCGGCAGCAGCCCGTTTATCACGGTACTTCCATGAATTTTCATTTGCCTCTTTTGATGCCATTGGCCTTCACCTCCGCGCTGTTGAGTGGATGTACGGTGGTTCCCGGTTCACATTTACCGACCAGCGGAAAAGCCATCGTCGTGCAACAGGACGACGATTTCGATTTGAATGACCAGGTACAGGTTTATCGCATGTCGCCGATGCTGCTGCAGAAAATGCGGCGCGTAGAACCGGTCGCCCGGCCGAACCCGGCGCTGGATCAGCGATTGCAGAGCTATCAATACCGCATCGGCGTCGGCGACGTGTTGAACGTCACCGTCTGGGATCACCCCGAGTTGACCACGCCGGCCGGGCAATACCGCAGCGCCAGCGACACCGGCAACTGGGTGCATGCGGATGGCACGATTTTTTATCCCTATATCGGGCGAGTGGCGGTGGTGGGCAAGACCGTCACCGAAGTGCGCAGCCTGATCGCCGGCCGTCTGGCGCAGTATGTGGAAAGCCCTCAGGTGGACGTCAGTATCGCCGCTTTCCGTTCGCAGAAGGCTTACGTGACCGGCGAAGTGAAAACCTCCGGCCAACAGGCGATCACCAACGTGCCGTTGACCATTCTGGATGCGATTAACGCCGCCGGCGGCCTGACGGACAACGCCGATTGGCGCAACGTGGTGCTGACCCATCAGGGCAAAGAGCGGGCTATCTCGCTGCAGGCGCTGATGCAGCGCGGCGACATCAGCCAGAACGCGCTGCTGCAGCCGGGCGACATCCTCTACATCCCGCGCAATGACGAATTGAAAGTGTTCGTGATGGGCGAGGTGGGCAAGCAAGCGACGCTGAAGATGGATCGCAGCGGCATGACCCTGACCGAGGCCCTCGGATCTTCCGAAGGGATCAGCCAGACGGTGGCGGATGCGACCGGGGTGTTCGTGATCCGGCCGAGCGGCGGTAAAACACCGCAGCGACTGGCGACGCTGTATCAGTTCGATCTCTCCGACGCCAGCGCGCTGGCGATGGGCGCTGAATTTCAGCTGCAACCTTACGACGTCGTGTACGTCACTGCGGCGCCGGTCGCGCGCTGGAACCGTTTGATCAGCCAGCTGGTGCCGACCATCAGCAGCTTTAACGATCTCAGCGAGGCGACCTTGCGCGTGCGCAACTGGTAACTCCGCAGGGTGAATAAGGAACAGAAGATGAAAAATAATGCGCTGTCCGTGATGGTGGCCGAACAAGACGAAAAGCTGGAGTGGGAACGCCTGATTGGGCCGCTGTGGGATAACCGCTGGCGGATCGCCGTCGTGACCGGCGTGGCTGGCATGTTGGGCGTCGCCTACGCCCTGTTGGCCACCCCGGTGTACCAGGCTACGGCGGTGGTGCAGGTGGAGAAGCAGCTGTCCGGCGATTCGCTGCTGCGTGAAACGTTGGACAGTTCAATGATGGGGCAAAATTCGGCGACACAGGATGAGGTGACGCTGGCTAAGTCGCGCTACGTGCTGGGAAAAACGGTGGACACCCTCGGTCTGACGGTGCGCGTCAGCCCGGACTATTTCCCGGTGTTCGGCAAAGGCTTTGCCCGCTTGGGCGGTGAAAAGCCGCCGGTGCTGAGCATTGCCACGCTGACGACGCCGGCGGACATGGAGGGCGAAGCGCTGACGCTGACGGTGCGCGATGGGCAGCATTACGAGCTGAGTTATGACGGCAGCAAACTGTTCAGCGGCGTGGTCGGGCAGCCGGTGGCGCAAGGCGGTTGGAACATGACCGTCTCGGCGCTGGACGCTTCGCCGGGCGCCAGCTTTACCGTGGTCAAAGTCGCGCGTCAAGAAGCGGTGGACGATCTGCGTAAATACCTGGACGTGGTGCCGGGTGGCAAGGATAGCGGCATCATGACCTTTACGCTGCCGAGCGAAGATCCGCAGAGCGCCGAGGCAATGCTGAAGAACATCACCGACAACTACCTGCAGCAGAACGTGGACCGCAAAACGGAAGAAGCTCAGCGAATGCTGGCGTTCCTGCAAGAGCAGCTGCCGCAAACGCAAACCTCGTTGAACAACGCCGAAACCCAACTTAATCAGTTCCGCCAGCAAAATGACTCGGTGGATCTGTCGCTTGAAGCCAAATCGGTGCTGGATACTCAAGTGCAGCTCGAGGCCCAGCTCAACGAGCTGACCTTCAAGGAAGCGGAAATCTCCAAACTCTACACCCGCGCGCACCCGGCTTACCGGGCGCTGCTGGAGAAGCGCGCCACGCTGGAGGCGGAAAAGGCACGGCTGGGTAAACAGGTGCAGACGTTGCCGAAAATGCAGCAGGAGATCCTGCGTCTTACCCGCGACGTGCAGGTGGATCAGCAGGTTTACATGCAGCTGATGAACAAGCAGCAGGAACTGAGCATCAGCAAGGCCGGCACGGTGGGCAATGTGCGCATCATCGACGAAGCGGAAACCGCGCTGCGGCCGATTAAGCCGCAAAAGATGCTGATCGTATTGTTGGCGCTGCTGCTTGGCGCCGGGGGCGGAGCCATCGTAGTGCTGCTGCGTGCGGCCTTCCATCGCGGCATCAATGACATCGATACCCTGGAGAAGCGGGGCATCAACGTCTACGCCACCGTGCCGCTGTCGCCGTGGCAGGTGAAGCGCAACCGCGAGCAACGTCAGCTGCTGCCAAGGTCCGGGGGGCGGCGCTTGCCGATCCTGGCGGTGGCCGAACCGACGGACCTGTCGGTGGAAGCGATCCGCAGCCTGCGCACCAGCCTGCATTTCGCCATGATGGAGGCCAAGAACAACATTCTGATGGTCTCCGGCGCCAGCCCGGAAAGCGGCAAGAGCTTTACCAGCACCAACCTGGCGGTGGTGGTGGCGCAGGCCGGGCAGCGGGTGCTGTTGATCGACGCCGATATGCGCAAAGGCTTCCTGCACCGCTGGCTGACGGATGATGGGCATCAGGGGCTGTCCGACATGCTGGTGGGCAACGTAATGGCGGAACAGGCGGTGCGGAAAACCGCCATCGCCAATCTGGACTTCGTGCCGCGCGGTCAGGTGCCGCCGAACCCGTCCGAACTGCTGATGCACCGCCGATTCGCCGACTTCCTGCGCTGGGCCGGGCAGAACTACGATCTGGTGCTGATCGACACGCCGCCGATTCTGGCGGTGACGGACGCGGCGATCGTCGGCAATCACGCGGGTACCTCACTGCTGGTGGTGCGCTTTGAGGTGAATACCGTCAAGCAGATCGAAACCAGCATGCGTCGTTTCGAACAGAATGGCGTGGCGATCAAGGGCGTGATCCTCAACGGGGTGGTGAAGAAGGCGGCAACCGACATGAGCTATTACAACTTCGCCTACCCAAGCCATCGGGAAGATCACCCGCAGGCAGGGGAATAAGCGGGTGAAGGCCATTATCACCAATGCCCTGTGGCTGATGCTTGAACGCGTTTCGCTCAGCCTGTCCGGCATCTTCGTCTCCATTTACGTTGCGCGCTATCTGGGGCCCGCGCAGTTTGGCACCCTCAACTATCTGTTGGCGACGATCGCCATCGTAGTGCCACTGGTGCAGTTGGGCGCCGACAGCATCATTTTCAACCGCGTCGCCCGCCGACAGCCGAGCGGCATTCGCCTGATGCTGGCGTCAGTACGCCTGCGTCGTTGGCTGTTCCTGGTGGTGGCGCTGCCGATGCTGATATGGAGCTATTTCAGCCAATCGCCCGCCAGCCAACTGATGACGCTGTTGCTGCTTATCAGCGCCTATTTCTCGATTCAGGACGTGTACAAAATTTATTACGATGCCCGCCTGCAGTCGAAACGCAATACGCTGATCAACAACCTGGCGCTGCTGCTGTCGATCGGGCTGCGGCTGGCGCTGGTGAGCGCGGCGCTGCCGCTGGTGTGGTTCGCGGTACCCTACATCCTCAGCAGCGCCGTACCTTACCTGGCGCGCCTCTGGTTATTCCGTGCGGAAGCGGCGGCCTCGCCGCGGGTTACGCCGCGCCAGGCCAGGCGCTATGGCCGTTATTTGCTAAAGGTGGGCCTGCCGTTGGCCATCTCCAGCCTGTCGATAGTGATCTACACCCGCATCGATCAAATCATGCTGGGCAATCTGGTCGGCGAGCAGGCGGTAGGCTGGTTCAGTGCCGCCACCACCCTCAGCCAAGGCTGGGTTTTCGTGCCGATGGCGCTGATCACTTCGTTGATGCCGGGCATTGCCAGCTGTCGCGATCCGTTGGAGCAGGAGTACCGTATTCGGGTGCTTTATCTGGTGGTCTTGGGCCTGTCGTTGCCGGTGTTGCTGGGCCTATGGTGGTTCGCCCACCCGGCGATTGCGCTGCTGTACGGCGCCGCTTTCCAACCGGCCGCCAATATCCTGGCTATTTGCACGCTGACCTCGCTGTTCTCGGTAATGGGGACGGTTTCGTACCGCAGCATCGTGTTGTTCGCCGGCTATCGTTTTATCGCCATCAAGATGCCGTTGGTGGCGGTGGCGAACGTGGTGATGAATCTGCTGCTGATCCCGCGCTACGGCCTGATCGGTGCGGCGGTATCTACGCTGTTGGCGGAGTTCATTTCGTTCTTCGTGCTGAACAGTTTATTCCGTGGCGGAAAAATTACCCGACTGCAGCTGACCTGTTTTTACTGCCTGCCGCGTCTTGTCAGCAAATTAAGGAGAGAGCATGTTAAACATCCTGGTTAAAAATATTTCCAAGCGCCTGCCCGATGCCTGGCACCATCAGGTTAAATACGCGCTCTATTTCAAGAAGCTGCCGCACCTGTCAAAACCGACCGGCTTCAGCGAAAAGATCATGCGCCGCAAAATTTATCCGCGCAGCATCTACACCACTTTGTCGGACAAGTTCAAGGTGCGTGAATTTATCGCCGGCCTGTGGGGCGAGGAGTATCTGGTGGAGCTGTATGCGCATGGCACTGAACTTAGCTACGACATGTTCAGGCAATTGCCTAACGCCTTTGTGCTGAAGGCCAACCACGGCAGCGGCTATAACCGCTTGGTGTTCGACAAGCAGCAGATTAGCTACGCGGAGTTGTACGATCTCAGCAACGCGTGGATGCGCAGCAACTTTTATGAGCAGAGCCGCGAAAAGCATTATCTGGATATCGAACCCTGCATCATGGTGGAGCGCCTGTTGCTGGATGGCGAACAGGTGCCGAACGATATCAAGTTTCATTGTTTCAACGACAATCATGAAATTCGTATGTTCATCCAGGTGGATTACCAGCGTTTCGGCACCCATCGGCGCGATATTTTTGATATCGACTGGAACCGCACCGAAATTCGTATCAACTTGCCGAATGCAGACGAACCGATGCCGCGTCCTACACGGCTGGAGGAAATGATACGTTTGGCTCGCCAGACCGCGCAGCAGTTCTCTTATGTCCGTGTGGATTTCTACCAGGTCGGTGAGAAGGTGTATTTCGGTGAGTTGACGTTTACGCCTGGCGCGGGGTTAAGCAAGCTGATGCCGAAAAACATTGAGCAGGAATGGGGCAGTTATTTTACTGAGTAAACGCTTATGCAAAGAGTCGCCTCCAATTTTCAAATGCATGCCAATGCGGGTTATAATCAGTCGCGAGATTTAGTCAATCAATCAATTGTATTGACCTTCCTGCTGATGTTTTTCGTGAAAACGTTCCTGACCTCGGGATCGTTCAATAGCGAGCTGATTAATAAAGCGGTCATGGGGCTTAATGGCTTGATGTTGCTCTATGTTGGCTATGCATTTTTTATCGCTACGCTGGCGGAAAAGGCGGTTGCGGGTTTTTTGGTTCTGCTGTTTCTTGTTAATATTTCCACCGGTCATGGTGATTATCTGTTTGGTGCGGTATTCAGCACGGCGGTGATCATTTTATTTCGCCGCATAGACATGGGGCGTGGCGCTGAAATGTTTGCCATCACCTTTGTGGTGGCAGGGTTACTGGTGGTTATTCCCTATATCTTTTACACCGATGGGTTTGTTTACCTTGATGAGCGTTACGGCAATCGATTAACGCTGGGGTTCGATAATCCGAATACCCTGGCGTATTATTCTTTTGCCTTGTTCGCCACACTGCTGTGCCTGATCGACCATGCGAAATTAACGCGAGGAATGAAAAATATCGCTTCGCTGGCGGTATCGGCGTTAATTCTCCCGGTGCTGATGTATTCCTATTCTCGCACCTGTTTTATGTTGGCGCTGTTGATGTTGTTGCTGTTTTGGCTGGCGCCGCTGCTGCGTGTCGCGCCGAACAGAAAAGTCTGCATCGCGCTGACGTTGGCCATTGTAGGCTTTCAATTCACCAGCGTTATACGCTGGGGGAGTAATCCGGCCTTGGACGTCCTCTTGAACCAGGCGTTGACCGGGCGAATCTGGTTCTCCTGGCAGATGTTTCAGGCGGTGGGGCTACCCAATCCGCTGTTCGGCATGAATATAGAGCCTTATAAGCCCGTCGATTTCTTCTTCATCGCCATGTTTTATTCGGCCGGTGGCATCGCTTCTGTCGTCATGCTTTTTTGTTATTTTCACCTGTTGGGCAATATGCGCAGGCTGAGTCGGTTCATGCGCTGGGTGGTGGTTGTTTTCCTGCTGACAACCTTTACGGAAACCTATTTTTTGGTCCCGGTATTTAACGTGTCGTTATTGTTGCTTTGCCGTGGAAAAGAAATGATAAATTCTAAGTTGGAGGGTTAAGAAATGGATTTCTCGATCGTTATCCCTATTTATAATAGTGCACGCTACCTGCCGAAAACGCTGAAGCGGATTTTCAACGCTTGCCAAGGATTCGACTATCAGGTGATTTTGGTTGATGATTGCTCTGACGAGGATGATATCAAATATATTCGTCAGATAGCGGCGACGAATAGCAATGTGATGCTGCATGAGAAAAAACAGAAGAGCAATGCGGCGGTGTCGCGCAACTTAGGTACCAAGTTAGCGCAATCGGAGATCGTGTTTTTCCTCGACTCTGATGATTACTTCACGACCAACTATATTATTCGTCGCATGAATAAACATGAGGATCGCCATATTGATATTATCTTCGGCAACTATGCGGAGGTGAGCGGCGATTCGGTGCGTGATTTCAACTTCCATTATAAATCCGGTTCCTCCGGCGAGGATTTTCTTTTTCTGGAAATGGGCGATATTCGTTCATC
The DNA here is from genome assembly GCF_009905295.1 of Serratia sp. NGAS9. NCBI lineage: Bacteria > Pseudomonadati > Pseudomonadota > Gammaproteobacteria > Enterobacterales > Yersiniaceae > Serratia > Serratia sp. NGAS9. The sequence goes on along the minus strand of NZ_CP047605.1, from coordinate 2,977,666 downwards.
CACCATCAGCATCCGTAAAAAAAGCGATCGCCGCTTTTTATTTCCCGAGTTCCTCAATAAGCATCAGGACTGGGGTTTTTTGGTCAATGCCACCAATTTGGGCGCGCATGTGGCGCACGACGCCGGCGGAGGGGTGTTTCTCGACGTAGGGCGCTATGGGCGCATGACGGCGAAGCTCAATCTGGAGGCCAGCGACCGGTTTATCAATACCTTCCTCAGCCCCAGCGATCGCCATATCAGCGGATTCGCCTGCAAGCATCTGCTGGCCTCGCTGTATTCGGAAAACGCCCAGGCGTTCAATTATTACTCGTCGCGCATCGTGCGGCACAGCCTGAGCGGCAAGTTCAAGGTGATCAAATGGTATGGCGATTGTCTGGCGCGGTTGGGGTTGTTCTCGGTTGGCGGCCGGCTGCTGCGCAATGTGCGCCAGGGATTCAGGAGATGATATGCAAGCACGCAAGGTAATCATCGTTATCGAAAATATCGCGGGCAAGGGCGGTACTGAACGGGTCGCCAGCGGTTTGGCCAACGCGCTGGCGCGTCTGCCGGGTTATGAGGTGGCGGTGTTTTCGCTGTTTGGCGAGCGGAGCTTCTTTCCGCTGGCGAGTGACGTCCGGTTGCGCTGCGGCGGTGGCGATTCGCTGTTCTGGCCATGGCGGCTGGCATTGGCGCTGCGGCGTGAACGCGCGGACGTGATCATTACCGTTTCTATGGGAAAACTGTCGGTGGTGATGACGCCTTTTCTGCGTTTGTTCTGTGCCCGCAGCCGGTTGCTATTAAGTGAGCACGTCAGCTTTCACCAGTATCCGCGCGTATTTAAGTGGCTGAAGTTGCTGGTTTACCGGCTGAGCGATCGCGTGATTTTCCTGACGCGGCAAGATAGCGACGCCATCGCTCGCTGGGTGGGGGCCGGAAAATGTCGGGTGATCGAGAACGTTTCGCCATTCGGCGCACAGGCGCCGACGCCGGCGCTGCAAAAAAAGGTGGCGCTGGCGGTGGGGCGATTGAGCAATCAGAAAGGCTTCGATCGACTGATCTCACTGTGGCGAGGGGTGGTGGCGCAGGCGCCGGATTGGCGTCTGCTGATTATTGGCGACGGTCCGGAGCGCGACGCTTTGAGGCGACAGATTGAAGACGCCGGGCTGGAGCAGCAGGTGAGTCTGCTGCCGGCCACCGCTAACGTGGCGGACTATTATCGCCAGGCCAGCCTGTATTTGATGACCTCTCGCTATGAGGGATTGCCGATGGTGCTGATCGAAGCCATGAGTTTCGGCCTGCCGCTGGTGGCCTACGACTGCAAGACCGGCCCGGCCGAGTTGATAGACGATGGCGTCAACGGCTATCTGGTGCCCGATGACGACGCCGCCGCCTTCAGCGAAGGGGTGATCAAACTGATGCTCGATCCGGGTTTGCGCGAGCACTTCTCTATCGCCGCGTTAGAGAAGTCTCGTCGTTTTTCTCCCGAACGTATTTATCCCCAGTGGCAACAGCTCACCGAGTGAGGACAGAATGGAAAAGATATCCGTGATAATGCCGGCCTACAATGCTGCGAACTCTATTAAAGAGTCGATTCTAGGCGTGCTGAATCAGCGATTTACCGATTATCACCTGTATGTGATCGATGATGCGTCTACCGACGATACTGCCGAGGTGGTACGGCCGTTCATCCACGATCGCCTCACCTATATCCGTAATGAGCATAACCAGGGCGTGGCGGAAACGCGCAACATCGGCATTGAGGCGGCGAAAGGCGACTATATCGCCTTCTGCGACAGTGATGACGTATGGCTGCCCAACAAGCTGTCGCGCCAGGCGAGCATTTTGCAAACCCGCCGCTACGACGTGGTGTGCTCCCATTATTACACCTTCGAAGACGACCTGAAATTGATCAAAAACACCCGTGGTGCGGATGAGCTTATTGGCTATCAGGATATGTTGAAAAGCAACTGGATTGGCAATCTCACCGGCATCTACAACCAGAAGCGCATCGGTAAGGTGTATCAGCAAAAAGTGGGCCATGAGGACTATTTGATGTGGCTGGCGGTGCTGCAGAAGGCGCGTAACGGCCTGGCCTACTGCATTCCCGAACCGCTGGCCTGTTACCGATTGTCTACCCATTCGCTGTCGGGCAACAAAATCCGCGCCGCGGACTGGCAATGGCGGATTTACCGTCAGCATTTGGGGCTGTCTTACCAGAAATCCTGCTATCTGTTCGCCACCTATCTGTTCAATGCCGTGGTGAAAAGGAAGTGACCATGAGGGGAATGTATCAGAGGGTGGCTCTGGGCTGTTGCGCCTTGTGGAGCGCTTCGGCTCTGGCGCAGAGCTGCCAACCCAATCTGTTGGCCAATCCCGGCTTTGAGCAGGGGCTCAGCGGCTGGCGCGCGCAGGGCGCACAGGGCGACGGCGATACGCACAGCGGCCGTGGCAGTTTGCGTTATGACAATGCAGATGCAGCGCAGTACCGTACCTTCAACCAGGCGCTGCAGGTTGTACCCGGGCAGACGATCGATTTCGGCGTCTGGCTCAAGACCCGCGGCGTACGCGGGCAAAGCCGCGACGGCGGCGCCGGGGTTTATCTGCAAAGCTTTGATGCGCAGGGGCGCTTTCTGGAAGGCAGCTATCCGGCTGGCGTGACCGGCGACAGCGGTTGGCGGCAGGTGAACGCCAGCTATACCGTGCCGCCGCAGGCGGCGCGAATCACTTTTGGCGTTTACCTGCGTAAGGGGAGCACCGGTACCGTCTGGTTTGACGACGCCTATGCGTGTACTCGAGCGCCTAAGCCGGCATTGTATCAGCTCGGCGCGTCGGCGCAGGGAAAGGTCGACACGCTGATAGTCACTGCGCAGCCGCAGCATTTGCAGGTCGATAGCGAATTGCTTAATGCCGAGGGGCAGGTTGTTCACCGTAGCCGCGACCGTTATCAAGTTGAAGGGCAGCGCCGTATCGAATACCCACTGCCGACCGGCCTGGCCCAGGGAGAGTACCGCCTGCGTCAGCAGGTCACCGGTCAGCAATCCCAGCCGGCACAGGGCAGCGAGCTGTCTTTTCGCGTTGGCCAGCCTGAGGCCAAAGTGGCGATCGACAGCAAAGGCTTTACCCTGCGCGATGGTCAACGGCTTTTCCCGTTGGGCATTTACGCCAACGTGGCTACCGATGAACATTTGGCGCGCATCGCCTCGGCGGGATTCAACACGGTGCTGAACTATGATTATGGGGAAAAGAAAGATCCTTACGACTTTTTCCGCAACGCACGCAAGCGCGGGCTGCTGGTCATTTACTCCGTCAAAGATCAGTACCGCGGCAGCCGTTTCGCGCCGGCCGTGCGCGGTGGCGACTACGCGGCGATGACGGCCTGGTACGTGCAGCGCTTGCGCTCTCAGCCCAACCTGCTCGCCTGGTACATCAACGATGAACTGGGGCCGGAATATCTCGATAAGATCGAGGAAAAAAACCTGCAAATAAAGCGGCTTGACGGCGATCACCCCACCTTCCAGGTGTTGAACAAAACCGGGGAGTTGGACGCCTACTTTAACAGCAGCGACATTTTGGCGACCGACCCTTACCCGGTGGGGAACGATCGCGATCTGACGCGCACTACGCGTTATACCGAACTGACGGTGCAGGCCGCCCGCCAGGCACGCGGGGCCTGGGTGGTGATGCAAATCATGGATCACGCCGCTTATGACGCCCGCCGCAAGCCACATCCGCCGTCAGAGGCGGAAATCCGCAACCAGGCCTGGCAGGCGCTGATCGGCGGCGCTAAGGGGCTGTTGTTTTATTCTTATACCGATCTGTTTTACAGGCGTAAAACCGGCCGCTTCGACCAACGGGAGTTTGACGCCACCTGGCGTGGCGTGGCTGCCGTGTCGCAGCAAATTGCCGCTTTCACCCCTTATCTGCTGACGGGAAAATCGACGCCGCTGGCGGGAAGCGACCCGCAAATGCCGGCGCGGATGTTTATTCTGGGCGATCGCGCCTTGCTGCTGGTAGCCAACCCCTACTATCGAGAGGGAAGCACCCGCTTGCGCCTTCCGGCGGGCTGGCGGCAGCAGGGAGAGGGCACGGAGGTCAAGCTGGCGTTGCCCGCAGTGGGCACCGCGACGCTGTGGCTTCAACGCTGAAAGCGACGAGTTAGCATCACGCGGGAGGTTTCTCCCGCGTCCTACCCCCAAATACCCCACCTTGCCCCCGCCCGTCAGTCTGTCATCATGAATTCCTGATTTATTCATTCAAATTCAATTAATTAAAGTTAAGTCTCGCACCTATACTTTGGTGGTATTTCATCCCCGACGCGCGCGTCGCCTCCCGCTTTCTCTTGATCGCAATCAATTTGCCGCCGGTTGGCCGTCAGTAGGCTGGCGGCAGATTGAGCATGTCTTCTTATAACGACAAGAGCCTTCAGGAGCATTCCGGATGAGCAAATTTTTAGACCGTTTCCGCTATTTCAAGCAGTTGGCGGAGCCTTTTTCTGGCGATCACGGCCAGACCTTGAACACCAACCGCGACTGGGAAGACGGCTACCGCAGCCGTTGGCAACACGACAAAGTGGTGCGTTCCACCCACGGCGTGAACTGCACCGGTTCCTGCAGTTGGAAGATCTACGTGAAGAATGGTCTGGTGACCTGGGAAACCCAGCAAACCGACTATCCGCGCACCCGTCCCGATCTGCCTAACCATGAACCGCGCGGCTGCCCGCGCGGCGCCAGCTACTCCTGGTATCTGTACAGCGCCAACCGGCTGAAATACCCGCTGATGCGCAAGCGTCTGCTCAAACTGTGGCGCGAAGCGAAAGCGCAGCACAGCGATCCGGTCGCGGCCTGGGGCTCTATCGTCGGCGATGCGGAAAAAGCCAAAAGCTACAAGGTGGCGCGCGGCCGCGGCGGTTTCGTCCGCTCCAGCTGGCAAGAGGTCAATGAACTGATCGCCGCCGCCAACGTCTATACCGCCAAAACCTTCGGCCCGGACCGCATTATCGGCTTTTCGCCGATCCCGGCGATGTCGATGGTGTCCTACGCCGCCGGCGCCCGCTACCTGTCGCTGATCGGCGGCGCCTGCCTGAGCTTCTACGATTGGTACTGCGATCTGCCGCCGGCCTCGCCGATGACCTGGGGCGAGCAGACCGACGTGCCGGAATCCGCCGACTGGTACAACTCCTCCTACATTATCGCCTGGGGCTCCAACGTGCCGCAGACGCGTACCCCGGACGCCCACTTCTTTACCGAAGTGCGTTACAAGGGCACCAAAACCGTGGCGGTGACGCCGGACTATGCCGAAGTCGCCAAGCTGTGCGACCACTGGCTGAATCCGAAGCAGGGCACCGACAGCGCGATGGCGCTGGCGATGGGCCACGTAATGCTGAAAGAGTTCCATCTCGACCGCGAAGTTGGCTACTTCCGCGACTATGTGCGCCGCTATACCGACATGCCGATGCTGGTGCTGCTGGAGCCGCGTGAAGGCGGCCACTACGCCGCCGGCCGCCTGCTGCGCGCCGCCGATCTGGTGGACGGATTGGGCCAGGAAAACAACCCCGAGTGGAAAACCGTCGCCATCGACAGCCACAGCGGCGATCTGGTGGCGCCGCAGGGTTCCATCGGTTTCCGCTGGGGCGAGAAGGGCAAGTGGAACCTGGAACAGCGCGAGGGCAAATCGCAACAGGAAGTCGAGCTGCAGCTCAGCCTGTTGGGCATGCATGACGACGTCGCCGAGGTGGGCTTCCCGTACTTCGGCGGAGCCGACAGCGAGCATTTCAACAGCGTGGCACTGGACGAGATCCTGCTGCACAAGCTGCCGGTGAAACGCCTGCGGCTGGCGGACGGCAGCGAAGCGCTGGTGACCAGCGTGTATGACCTGACGCTGGCCAATTACGGCCTGGAACGCGGGCTGGACGACGCCAACTGCGCCGCCGACTATGACGAGGTCAAGGCCTACAGCCCGGCCTGGGCCGAACAGATCACTGGCGTGTCGCGCCACAACATCATCCGCATTGCCCGCGAGTTCGCGGAAAACGCCGAGAAGACCCACGGCCGTTCGATGATCATCGTCGGTGCCGGCGTCAACCACTGGTATCACATGGACATGACCTACCGCGGCCTGATCAACATGCTGATCTTCTGCGGTTGCGTCGGCCAGAGCGGCGGCGGCTGGGCGCACTACGTCGGCCAGGAAAAACTGCGGCCGCAAACCGGCTGGCTGCCGCTGGCGTTTGGCCTCGACTGGCAGCGCCCGCCGCGCCACATGAACAGCACCTCGTTCTTCTACAACCATTCCAGCCAATGGCGCTATGAAACTGTCGGCACCGACGAGTTGCTGTCGCCGCTGGCGGACAAGTCGCGCTTCGGCGGCAGCCTGATCGACTTCAACGTGCGCGCCGAGCGCATGGGCTGGCTGCCGTCGGCGCCGCAGCTGGGCACCAATCCGTTGCGCCTGGCGGAGCAGGCCCGCGCCGCCGGCCAGTCACCGGTCGAGTTCACCGTCGACGGCCTGAAAAACGGCACGCTGGGCTTCGCCGCCGAGCAGCCGGACAATCCGCAGAACTTCCCGCGCAACCTGTTCGTCTGGCGCTCCAACCTGCTGGGGTCTTCCGGCAAGGGCCATGAGTACATGCTCAAATACCTGTTGGGCACCGAAAACGGCATCCAGGGGAAAGATCTCGGCCAGCAGGGCGGCGTGAAGCCACAGGAAGTGGAATGGCGCGAGCAGGGCGGCGAAGGCAAGCTGGATCTGGTGGTGACGCTCGATTTCCGCATGTCGAGCACCTGCCTGTACTCCGACGTGGTGCTGCCGACCGCCACCTGGTATGAAAAAGACGATATGAACACCTCCGACATGCACCCGTTCATCCATCCGCTGTCGGCGGCGGTCGATCCGGCCTGGGATTCGAAGAGCGACTGGGAGATTTACAAGGGCATCGCCAAGGCCTTCTCCGAAGTGTGCGTCGGCCATCTGGGCCAGGAAACCGACGTGGTGACCTTGCCTATCCAGCACGACTCCGCCGCCGAACTGGCACAGCCTTACGGCGTGCAGGACTGGAAGAAAGGCGAATGCGATCTGATCCCCGGCAAAACCGCGCCGCACATCATCGAGGTGGAACGCGATTACCCGGCCACCTACGAGCGCTTCACCTCGCTGGGGCCGCTGCTGGACAAACTGGGCAACGGCGGCAAGGGCATCAGTTGGAACACCCAAACCGAGGTCGACTTCCTCAAGCAGCTTAACTACGTCAAGGCCGACGGCCCGGCGGTAGGGCGGCCGAAGATCGAGAGCGCGATTGACGCGGCGGAAGTGATCCTGTCGCTGGCGCCGGAAACCAACGGCCAGGTGGCGGTAAAAGCCTGGGAGGCCCTGAGCAACGTCACCGGCCGCGATCACCGGCATCTGGCGCTGAACAAGGAAGACGAGAAAATTCGCTTCCGCGACATTCAGGCGCAGCCGCGCAAAATTATCTCCAGCCCGACCTGGTCCGGTCTGGAGGATGAACATGTTTCCTATAACGCCTGCTACACCAACGTGCACGAGTTGATCCCGTGGCGCACCCTCAGCGGCCGTCAACAGCTGTATCAGGACCATGAGTGGATGCGCGCCTTCGGTGAAAGCCTGCTGGTATACCGGCCACCGATCGACACCCGTGCCGCGCAGCCGCTGCTGAACAGCAAGCCGAACGGCAACAAGGAGAAGGCGCTGAACTTCCTGACGCCGCACCAGAAGTGGGGCATTCACTCCACCTACAGCGACAACCTGTTGATGCTGACGCTGTCGCGCGGTGGCCCGATCGTCTGGCTGAGCGAAGACGACGCCAAAGATCTGGGCATCGCGGACAACGACTGGATCGAGGCCTTCAACGCCAACGGCGCGCTGACGGCGCGCGCGGTGGTCAGCCAGCGTATCCCGGCCGGCATGACCATGATGTACCACGCGCAGGAGCGCATCGTGAACCTGCCGGGCTCGGAGATCACCAGCCAACGCGGCGGCATCCACAACTCGGTGACCCGCGCCTGTCCGAAGCCGACCCACATGATCGGCGGCTATGCGCAGTTGGCCTACGGCTTCAACTACTACGGCACCGTCGGCTCCAACCGCGACGAGTTCGTGGTGGTGCGCAAGATGAACCGCATTGATTGGTTGGACGACGAAGGCAACGACTACGCGCAGGGCAGTCAGCAGGAGAACAGCAAATGAAAATTCGTTCGCAAGTCGGCATGGTGCTGAATCTGGACAAGTGCATCGGTTGCCACACCTGTTCGGTCACCTGCAAAAACGTCTGGACCAGCCGTGAAGGCATGGAGTACGCCTGGTTCAATAACGTGGAAAGCAAGCCCGGCGTCGGGTATCCGCACGCCTGGGAAGATCAGGAAAAATGGAAGGGCGGCTGGATCCGTAAAATCAACGGCAAGCTGGAGCCGCGCATGGGCAGCCGCGTCGGCGTGTTGGCGAAAATCTTCGCCAACCCGGACGTGCCGGCGCTGGACGACTACTACGAGCCGTTCGATTACGACTACCAGCATCTGCACACCGCCAAACAGGGCAAACACCAGCCGGTGGCCCGCCCGCGCTCGCTGATTACCGGGCAGCGCATGAACAAGATCGAAAGCGGCCCGAACTGGGAGGAGATCCTCGGCGGGGAATTCGAAAAACGCTCGCAGGACAAGAACTTCGATAACCTGCAGAAGGCGATGTACGGCCAGTTCGAAAACACCTTCATGATGTACCTGCCGCGCCTGTGCGAGCACTGCCTCAACCCGGCCTGCGTCGCCACCTGCCCGAGCGGGGCGATCTACAAACGCGGCGAAGACGGCATCGTGCTGATCGACCAGGACAAGTGCCGCGGCTGGCGCATGTGCCTGACCGGCTGCCCGTACAAGAAAATCTATTTCAACTGGAAAAGCGGCAAGTCCGAGAAGTGCATCTTCTGTTACCCGCGTATCGAAGCCGGGCAGCCGACGGTCTGTTCGGAGACCTGCGTGGGCCGCATCCGCTATCTCGGCGTGCTGCTGTACGACGCCGATCGCATCGAGCAGGCGGCGGCGGTGGAGAACGACAAAGATCTGTATCAGAGCCAGCTCGATATCTTCCTCGATCCGCATGATCCTAAGGTGATTGCTCAGGCGCTGGCGGACGGCGTGCCGCAGGGCGTCATTGAAGCCGCCCAGCAGTCGCCGGTGTACAAAATGGCGATGGACTGGAAGCTGGCGCTGCCGCTGCACCCGGAATACCGCACGCTGCCGATGGTGTGGTACGTGCCGCCGTTGTCGCCGATTCAGTCCGCCGCCGACGCCGGCGAGCTGGCGCACAACGGCGTATTGCCGGACGTCGAGAGCCTGCGCATTCCGGTGCAGTATCTGGCGAATCTGCTGACCGCCGGCGATACCGAACCGGTACTGCTGGCGCTGAAGCGCATGCTGGCGATGCGCCACTACAAACGGGCGGAAACCGTCGACGGCGTGGTGGACACCAGCGCGCTGGAGCAGGTTGGCCTGAGCGAAGCGCAGGCGCAGGAGATGTATCGCTACCTGGCGATCGCCAACTATGAAGATCGCTTTGTGGTGCCGTCGAGCCACCGCGAACTGGCGCGCGAAGCCTTCCCGGAAAGCAAGGGGTGCGGCTTCAGCTTCGGCGACGGCTGCCACGGCAGCGATGGCAAGTTCAATCTGTTCAACAGCCGCCGTATCGACGCCATCGACGTGACCGCGAAAACCGCGCGGCCGGAGGATGCCTCATGATCAGCCTGAAAGTGATCGCCCGCCTGCTGGATTATCCGGAGCAGGTGCTGTTTGACCATCAGCAGGCGCTGATCGAAGCGCTGGAGCCGGCCAGCGAGCTGGATCTGCACCACAGCGCGCAGCTGATTCTGTTTATCCGCCGCCTGTGCGCGCGCCCGTTGCTGGATGCTCAGGCTGACTATTGCGAGCTGTTCGATCGCGGCCGCGCCACCTCGCTGCTGCTGTTTGAGCACGTGCACGGTGAGTCGCGCGATCGCGGCCAGGCGATGGTTGACCTGATGGCGCAGTACCGCACCGCCGGGCTGGAGATCGACAGCCGCGAGCTGCCGGACTTCCTGCCGCTGTACCTGGAGTATTTGGCCAGCCGCAGCGCGGCGCAGGCGCGGGAAGGGCTGCAGGACATCGCGCCGATCCTGGCGCTGCTGGGCGCGCGCTTGCAACAGCGTGAAAGCCCGTACGCGGTGCTGTTCGATCTGCTGCTGGCGCTGTCCGGCAGCGAGGTGCAGGCCCAGGCGCTGGAGACCCAGGTGGCGCAAGAGGCGCGCGACGATACGCCGCAGGCGCTGGATGCGGTGTGGGAAGAGGAGCAGGTCAAGTTTCTCGGCGAACAGGGCTGCGCCTCCGCCCAGCAGACGGCGCACCAGCGGCGCTTCGCCGGCGCGGTGGCGCCACAGTATCTGGATCTGACGGATGCGTTAACCGGAACCAAAGGACGCTAATCATGCAATTTTTGAATCAGTTCTTCTTCGATATCTACCCTTATCTGGCCGGCGCGGTATTCCTGATCGGCAGCTGGTTGCGTTACGACTACGGGCAGTACAGCTGGCGCGCCGGCTCCAGCCAGATGCTGGATAAAAAGGGCATGCGGCTGGCGTCCAACCTGTTCCACATCGGGATTATCGGCATCTTCGCGGGCCACTTCCTCGGCATGCTGACGCCGCACTGGATGTATGAGGCCTTCCTGCCGATCGACGTGAAGCAGAAGCTGGCGATGATCGCCGGCGGCGCCTGCGGCCTGATGACGCTGATCGGCGGCGCGCTGTTGCTGAAGCGCCGGTTGACCAACCCACGGGTGCGCGCCACCAGCAGCTTCGCCGACATCATGATCCTGACGTTGCTGGTGGTGCAGGTGTGTCTGGGGCTGCTGACCATTCCGTTCTCCGCCCAGCATATGGACGGCAGCGAAATGATGAAGCTGGTGGCCTGGGCGCAGGCGGTAGTGACCTTCCACGCCGGCGCCTCTGCGCACCTGGAAGGGGTGGCGATTATCTTCAAACTGCACATGGTGCTGGGCATGACGCTGTTCGTGCTGTTCCCGTTCTGCCGCCTGGTGCATATCTGGAGTGCGCCGGTAGAGTACCTGACCCGCCGTTATCAGCTGGTGCGCAACCGCCGCTGAGCCTGACCCCGCCGCCGCCGATCGCCAGCGGCGGCGCTATTCCGATAATTCCCCCGCCGTCTGCCCATTCTCGCCGCCTTGTCGTAAACTAATTATCTCAGTCATGTTACGCTTATGCTTCCGCCGACGGACGTCGGCCCGTGGTAGCCGATAACAAGAGATACCGCCTTGATGAAAGGCATTTTGGGACATAAAAACCGGGGATGATCCGCGCGGCCTTCGTGCCGTGCGGGAGAATCGCTTTATGGATAGTCAGGTTAATCAATAACAATAATGACCACACAATGTCGCTCACCCGAGCTGTTGCCTCTGAAAATCATTGCCACCGGGGCCGCGTTGCCGCCCAACCGCGTGGCGTCTTCTACGCTCGACGCTCGCCTGGGGAAACCGGCCGGCTACGTTGAAAAACGCTCGGGTATCGTTTGCCGCTATCACGCCGCCGACGATGCCAGCCAGGCCGAACTCGCTGCCGCTGCGCTGCAAGATGCGCTGGCTCGCCACGCCATCCCGGCAGCTTCCATTGACCTGCTGATCTCCGCCTCGGCGATATCGGTGCAGGCGCTGCCATGCACCGCCGCGCATATTCTCAAGGTGGCGGGGCTGGCGGCGGGCACGCCGGGCTTCGACATCAACAGCAGCTGCGTCAGCTTTATCTCTGCGCTGCAGGTAGCGGCGGGGCTGTTGAACGCCGGGACGTATCGGCGTATCGCCATCGTTTCGGCGGATCTCGCTTCACGCGGCATCGACTGGCAGCACGAAGAGTCGTCGCTGATTTTCGGCGATGGCGCCGCCTGTGCCATTGTGGAGTGCGGCGACGGCGCCAGCGGTATCCTCGCCAGCCTGGTGGAAACCTATCCCGCCGGGAGCGAACTGTGCGAGATCCGCGCCGGCGGTACGCGTCGTAACCCGCGCGCCGGCATGTGTGAGCAAGACTTCCTGTTCCATATGCAGGGCAAGCCGCTGTTCCGTCAGGCGTCGGCGCTGATTGAGGGCTACCTCGACCGGCTGCTGAACGCCAGCGGCCTGACCCTGGCCCAGATCGCCACCGTGGTGCCGCATCAGGCCAGCCATCTGTCGCTCGAACATATGCGCAAGCGGCTGCACGTCTCCAGCGAGGCGCTGGTCGACATCTACCGCCATCATGGCAATCAGGTGGCGGCGTCCATCCCGACGGCGCTGCATGCCGCTGCGACCACCGGGCGCTTCAATCCCGGTCAGCCGGTGATGCTGATCGGCACCGCCGCCGGGCTGGCGCTGGCCGGCATGGTGTTGCTGCCATGAGGGTGCTGGTCACCGGGGCGACCAGCGGGCTGGGACGCAACGCGGCGCAGTGGTTGCTGGAGGCCGGACATCAGGTGCGCGCCACCGGCCGCGATGAGCGGGCCGGCGCAACGCTGCGCCGGCTGGGCGCCGAGTTTTGCGCGCTCGATCTGGCGCAGGCCACGCCGCAGCAGTGCCGGGAGCTGGTGACCGACTGCGAGTGGGTGTGGCACTGTGCGGCCAAGTCTTCGCCCTGGGGCAGCAAGGCGGAATTTCACCGCATCAACGCCGCGGCGACGGAGAAGCTGGCGGAGGCGGCGGGGCGCTGCGGCGTGCGGCGCTTCGTGCATATCTCCACGCCGGCAATCTACTTCGATTTTCAGCCGCATTACGATCTTGACGAGGGTTACCGCGCCCGGCGCTTCGCCAATCACTATGCCGCCAGCAAGTATGCGGCCGAACAGCGCCTGTTGGCGCAGGCGAAGATCTATCCGCAAACCACCTACATTATGCTGCGGCCGCGCGGCCTGTTTGGCCCGCACGATCGGGTGATCGTGCCGCGGCTGTTGCAGCAGCTCGAACGCGATCGCGGCGTATTGCGATTGCCCGGCGGCGGACAGGCATTGCTGGATCTGACCTTTGCCCCCAATGTGGTGCACGCCATGGAGCTGGCCAGCCGGCAGCGCGGATTGCCGTCCGGCGCCGTGTACAACATCACCAATCACCAACCGCAGCGGCTGGCGGACATGCTGGATGCGCTGCTGCGTCAGGCGCTGGGGCTGAGTTACCGGCTGCAGGCCGTGCCCTATCCGCTGCTGCATTCGCTGGCCGGCGGCATGGAGCTGTGGGCAAGCCTGAGCGGCAAGGAACCGATGCTGACGCGCTACAGCGTGGCGGCGGTGCACTTCGACATGACCCTGAGCCAGACCCGCGCGATCGAAGAACTGGGCTATCGGCCGCGTTACTCGATGGAAGAGGGGATCCGCCTGACCGGCGAGTGGCTGCGGCAGCAAGGAGGCGGACAACATGGCTAAAGTCACCGTTTTTGAAGTGGGCTATTGCACGCATATCGGCTGCATGGCGCTGCGCGGTGCCGGGTTCCGGGTGTGCAAATTCCCGGCGCGCGCCTATCTGCTGGAGGTAGGGGAGCGCCGCTGGCTGTGGGATACCGGCTACGCGCATTATTTTCAGCAGCACACGCAGTCGGGGCTGTTCAGCCTTTACCGCCGCATGACGCCGGTCTATTTCGATCCCGCCGAGTCGTTGGCACACCAGCTGCGCGAAGCCGGTTACACCGAAGGTGACATCCAGGCGCTGATCGTCTCGCATTTTCACGCGGATCACATCGCCGGGCTGCAGGATTTCAGCCAACTCGATTTTATTTGCTCTGGTGAAGGCTGGCAGCAAACCCGTGGGCTGCGCGGTTTTGCGGCGCTGAAGCGCGCCTTTATTCCCGGCCTGATCCCGGCGGGCTTCGAGAGCCGCCTGCAGTTTATGGAGGCTTTTCCCTCGGTGGCGTTGCCCGCGCTGCTGGCGCCGTTCGATCGCGGTTACGCGCTGCCGGGCAGCGAAGGGCAGATCGTGCTGGTGCCGCTGCCGGGGCATGCGGCCGGCCATATCGGCGCCTTTATCCTCACCGATGCCGGTTGGACACTGCTGGCCAGCGACGCCGCCTGGTCGCCGCAGAGCTACCAGACGCTGCGCGGGCCTTCGCGCCTGGCCAATCTGGTGATGGACGACGCGGCGGCGTACACCCGCACGCTGGAGCGGCTCAACCAGCTGTGGGCGGGCGGCCAGGTCAACATTTTGCTGTGTCATGAGGGGGACCTGTGATCCCCTTCATGACCCTTTGGCACTATTTTCGCGCCCGACGCCTGCGCTTTGGCGATCGTGCGGCGCTGGAGGCGTATCAGGCCCGGCAGCTCACGGGCTTTGCCCGCCGGGCGCTGAGCAAGAGCCCCTATTTTCAGCGGTTCAGCCGCCGGCCGTTCGCCGAATGGCCGCAGATGGACAAGGCGCTGATGATGGCGCAGTTCGACCGGATGAATACCGCCGGGCTGCAGCGCGATGCGGTGCTGGCCTGCGCGCAGCGCAGCGAGGCGGATCGCGATTTCACGCCGAAGATCGGGCGCTACAGCGTCGGATTGTCGTCCGGCACCTCCGGGCAGCGCGGCGTGTTTGTCGTCAGCCCGCGCGAACAGCAGGTGTGGGCCGGCGGCATGCTGGCGAAAATGCTGCCGGACGGGCTGTTGGCCGGCGAGCGCGTTGCGCTGTTTCTGCGGGCGGACAATAACCTCTATCACAGCGTGAACAACCGTTGGCTGAGCCTGGCGTTTTACGATCTGCTCGCGCCGTTCAATGCGCATCTGCCCGCCTTGGAACGGCAGGCGCCCAGCATCATCGTGGCGCCGGCGCAGGTGCTGCGCGCCCTGGCGCTGGCGGTGCTGGCCGGGCAGGTGACGCTGCCGGTCAAAAAAGTGATCTCGGTCGCCGAGGTGCTTGAAGAACAGGATCGCCGCCTGCTGATGCAGGTGTTTCCGGCGGTTGGCGAAGTGTATCAGGCCACCGAGGGGTTCCTGGCCGCGACCTGCGCGCACGGCACGCTGCATCTGAACGAAGAGTTTTTGCATATCGAACCGCAGTGGATTGACGAACTGCACTTCACGCCGCTGATCACCGACTTTACCCGCAGTACGCAGCCGATCGTGCGCTATCGGCTGGATGATGTATTGGTGCTGCGCCAGGAACCCTGCCCATGCGGGCAACCGACGCGGGCGATTGCGCGTATCGAAGGGCGGCGCGACGATCAGCTGATGTTACCCGATGCGCAGCGGCAACCGCAGGCGGTGTTCGCCGATGCCTGCAGCCGGACGATCGCCAATGCGTTGCCGCTGACCAGCGATTACCGCCTGATCCAGCGCGGCGAGCAGCGGCTGGAGCTGATTGCCGATTGCAGCCAAGCGGAATTGGCGCACTGCCAGGCGCAGCTGATCGCACTGTTCGCCCGTCAGGGCATCGCCACCGAGCGGCTCGAATGGCGGCTGACGACGCAGGCGGTGCTGCCGCAGTTCGATCGCAAGCGGCGGCGCATCGTGCGCCAGGCGGAGGAGGCATGAAAAGCGCACTGTTCAGGCTATGGCACATGCTGCTGGGATGGGGCACGGTCGGCGTGGTGTATAGCCTGACCGATCGCCTGCAGGGGGCGGGAACCCTGTTGCCGCCGTCGGCGCTTGACCGGGCGATCCCGTTTAACCCGGCGGCCATTTGGCTCTATCTGTCGTTTTTTCTCATCGTCCCGGCTGGCTATTTGCTGGCGCCGCTGCGGCGAATCAAATGGCTGACGCTGGCGATGCAGCTGACGGCGCTGGGCGCCGGAGCGGTTTACCTGCTGTGGCCGACCACCATGGCCTATCCGCAGAACGATGGCGTTGGGATCAGCGCGCAGCTGCTGGCGGCGTTAACGCAGGTGGATTCGGCGCAGAACTGCCTGCCGTCGTTGCACATGGCGCTGACGGTGCTGGCGGTGTGGGCGCTGAGCGACGGCGAGCGCAAAATGCGGACGGCGCTGTGGATGCTGTGGGGCGTGGCGATCGCGTTCTCCATTCTGCAGCTGCGCCGTCACTTGTTTGTCGATTTGGCAGGTGGCGCCTTGCTGGCGCTATGCGCCGGTGGGCTGGCGCTGCGTATAAAGGCCCTGCGCAGGCGCGTGGTTAAAGGAGAAATGGGATGAGCGATCTGGCGTTGCCGATAGTGTTCATGCTGTTCATCGTGGTGGCCGAGGCGGTGGCGCTGCAGTGGGGGCGCCGTGAGCCGGTCAACTGGCACGATCTGGTGTTCAACCTGAACTCCGGCCATATCATGCTGTGGCTGTTCCGCGGGCTGGAGATCACCTGCTACGGCTACGTGGCCGCGCATTTCAGCCTGGGGCTGCTGGACGCCTGGCCGCCGCTGCTGATGTGGCTGTTCGCCCTGCTGGCGTGGGACTTCGGTTTCTACTGGCTGCATCGCCTGCACCACCGCTTCCGCGTGCTGTGGGCGGTACACGTGGTGCACCACCAGGGGGAGCACTTCAACCTGTCGCTGGGGGTGCGCAACTCCTGGTATTCGTCGCTGACGTCGATCCCGTTCTTTTTGCTGCTGGCGCTGGCGGGCGTGCCGCTGTCGGTGTTCGTCGCGGTGTCGATTTTTCACTACAGCATTCAGCTGTTTAACCACAATGCGCTGACGCCGAAGCTGGGCGTGCTGGAAAAAATCCTGGTCACGCCAGCGCACCACCGGGTGCACCACGTCAAGGACATGGCGTATTCCAATAAGAACTTCGGCGGCAGCTTTATCTTTTGGGACAAGCTGTTCGGCACCTTCTGCCCGGCGTTGCCGACCACGCCGTTCAGCTATGGCGTCAGCGGTGACAGGCCGTCTGCCAACCCGTTCTGGGCGAGTAATCTGCCGTTCCTGCGCTATTTGCGTCTGACATGGCGCCCGGCGCCGGGCCGACCACGCGACCGCCGTTCGGCTCTCAGCGTATTCAGCGGCGCCATGCTGTTGTTCACGCTGGTGGTCGGCTACGTCTACCAATACGGCTATGGTTACGGCGACATCAGCTGGCCGCAAGTGGCGCTGCTGGTGCTGCTGGCGTTGGGATCGGTAGCGCTGGGCGGCATGACGGAAGGGCGGCCGTGGGCGAGCGCCGTCTGGCTGCTGATCGCGCTGGGCATGCCGCTGCTGTTTATCGGCTATCTTGGCTGGCCGCAGCGCTATTGGCATATCGCCATGGCCGCCGTGGCGCTGCATGCCCTGTGCATCGCGCTGGGCTGGGGGCGAGTGGCCGCATCGGCCGCCGTGGAGGAACCGCATGGCTGAGTCATTGCCGCCGCTGCGTTTTCCCGCCGATGGCGAGCAGGCGTTTCATCGCGATCTTAAGCGCGCGGCGCACGCCTGCCTGGCGGGCGATCATCGCTATGCCGATGCCGCGCGGCTGGTCAAGGCCGCGCTGTTGTTGGTGTTGTGCGCCGGGTTTTACGCGCTCAGCCTGATGCAGCATCAGCCATGGGCGTTTTTCCTTTGCTATTTCCTGTTCGTGACCATGGGTATGCTGCTCAATGTCAACGTCAACCACGATGCTTCGCATAACGCTTTCCTGCGTGCGCCCTGGGCCAATCGGCTGGTGGGGCGGTTGGTGACGCTGCCGCTGGGCGTCGATCCGGACTATTGGCGCACGCGGCATGTGGATTACCACCACGTTTACGCCAACGTCGAACATTACGATCTGGATACCGAAGAGAACGGCTTTTTCCGCCAGACACCGTTCCAGCGCTGGCGACCCCATATGCGCTATCAGCATCTGTACTGGCCGCTGATCGCCGCGCTCTCGCTGCCCTATATCGCCTGGATTTTCGATTGGTCCGATCGGCTCGATAAAACGCCGCTGCGGGAAAAACGCGTGCTGGCGGGGCGCGGCGGTTGGACGCTGTTCGTGCTGTGCAAGCTCGCGCATCTGGCGCTGGTGCTGGTGGTGCCGCTGATCGTGGGCCACCTGCACGGCATCGGCTGGGGCTGGGTGCTGTTGGCTTACGCGCTCAGCCAGATGTGTGCCTCGCTGCTGGTGGTGTTCCTGCTGCTGGGCACCCATTGGGCGCAGGCCGAGTTTTACCCTGCGCCGACGGGCGACAGCATGCCGCAAGGCTGGTACCGACACAATTTCGCCACCGCCTGCGACTGGCAGCCCGAACCGCGCTGGCTGGAGCACCTGACCGGCGGACTGAACTATCACCTGACCCATCACCTGTTTCCCGGTTGGAATCACCGCCACTATCCGGCGCTGGCCGCCGCGGTGGCGGAAGTGGCACAGCGGCACGGCATGGCGTACCGCTGCATCGGCTATCGCGAACTGCTGGCGCAGCAACAGCGCTTCTTGCGGCGGATGGGGCAGCCATGAAACCGCTGCGTCCGTTGGCCTATCGGCGCGACGACAGCGGGTTGCATCGCGCGCTGATGCAGGCCGCCCAGCACTATCTGGCGGCCAACGGCGATCACCGTTTCGCCGACGGCGGCATGCTGGCGAAGGTGACGCTGCTGCTGGCACTGTGCGGCCTGTGTTACGGGCTGAGCCTGCAGCAGCAAAACGGCTGGGCGTTTTTCGCCTGCTATTTCGGTTTTATCTTTATCGGCATGTTCCTGACGGTGAACGTGGTGCACGACGCTTCGCACAACGCGTTTTTCCGTCGGCCCCGGGCCAACCGTTGGCTGAACGCCCTGGTGAGTGTGCCGCTGGGGCTGGACCCCGACTGCTGGCGCGTGCGGCACGTGCTGTTCCACCATGCCCATAACAATATCGAACATTACGATCCCGACATCGACGCCAACGGCGTGCTGCGGCAAACGCCGTTCCAGCGCTGGCGCCCCTTTATGCGCGCGCAGCGTTACTATTGGCCGCTGGTGGCGGCGCTGACGTTCCCGTACTACATCTGGTTGTTCGATTGGCTGGACAGGGCGGGCCGCACCCGCGTGGCGGCGCGCATGGCGCAGCAGGGCGTGCGTGGCTGGTGCGGGTTTCTGGCGGGTAAGGCGGCACACCTGCTGCTGGCGCTGGCGATCCCATGCTGGCTGCTGCCGCCGGCTATCGGCATCGGGCAAATTCTGCTGGTCTATTTGCTGAGCCAGATGCTTTCTTCCTTGCTGTTCGTGATGTTGATCATCGGCACCCACTGGGCCAAGGCCAACTTTTATCAGGCGCCAGCGCAGGGCACGATGCCGCACGGCTGGTATCACCACGTGTTCGCCACCACCTTCGACTGGCTGACCCGGCCGCGTTGGCTGGGGTACTGGCTCGGCGGGGCGAACCTGCATTTGACGCATCATCTGTTCCCGCACTGGAGCCACCGCCATTACCCGGCGCTGAGCCGCATCATCGGCGAGGTGGCGCCGCGTTTCGGCATCGACTACCGCCTGCTGGAACTGGAGGAGCTGTTGCGTCTGCAGCAACGCTTCCTCAGCGCGATGGGCCGCAAGCCGCACTAGCGTTGCATGCGGATTGTGCGAGGCGTTACGCAGTTCACTAATTGAACGATATTTGCCCTTCCAGTAGACTTTCCCTCTGTGAATCAACGGCCACAGGAGGTGGACTATGCGCAGCTTGCCGATTCGGTTATCGAACAAAATTGATGATGATCTGAACGATATCGCCCGGCGTCACGGGATGGAAAAAACCGAGGTAATCAAAATGGCGTTTGCACTGATTACCCTTGCCGATAAGTACTGGATGAAACAGGATGGTACTTCTCTTGGCATTGTACGGGAGAAGGGTGAACAGCTTGAAGCGGTGGGGCGGGTCGTGGAGATCTTCCCATGAACATCGAAAGCCGTAATCTGCGCGATGAGGCCAGCCAGGTTTATCTGGAGCAGGTCTTGGTCTTCGACGAAATGGAGCGGCTGCGCCTGGCACGCCAGGTGCTGTGCGGGATATTCGCCGTCAGCGTGGGCGTATTCGCCGCCCACGCGTATTGGGAGAAAAACGAAGCGCTGAATCAGGTGTTCGAGCTGGTGAAGATCGGCGCCTTGCCGCTGGTCACGCTGGTGGTCTCTTTTTACTTTCCCAACAGCGCGTCCAGATAAGGCGCCACGTCAATGCGACTTCATGCCCGCCGCGGTCATCAGCAGGCGGAACAGTGAGGCAACCACGAATAACCCCAGCACGCTGGCGCTCCAGATGATCACCAGCCAACCGATGCGTTTCCACCAGGGCGCCGGAGCGGCGGTTGCCGTTTTATCTTGCATAGCGTCCTCCCTTCTCAATGATAGCCGTGTTCATGGCTGATCTTGCCGCGGAACACGTAGTAGCTCCAGAAGGTGTAGACCAGAATGATTGGGATGATGAACAGCGCGCCCACCAGCATAAAGCCGAGGCTCTGCGGTGGTGCTGCGGCGTCCCACAGGCTGATGGCCGGCGGGATCAGGTGCGGCCAGATGCTGATGCCAAGTCCGCTCAGGCCGAGGAACACCAGCAGCAGCGTCAGCATAAACGGCGAGTAGTGCGCGCCGCGTTTCACTCCGCGTTGAATTCCCCAGGCGCTGAGCAGCACCAGCAGCGGTACCGGCAGCAGCCAGAACAGGTTAGGCAGCGTAAACCAGCGGGCGGCGATTTCCGGATGGGCGATCGGCGTCCAGACACTGACCGCAGCCAGCACCAGCAACAGGATGGCCAGCAGCGGCGTCGCCAGGTGATACATGCGTGCCTGCAGTTCACCGGCGGTTTTCATCACCAGCCAGGTACAGCCGAGCAGGGCATAGGTCACCACCAGCCCCAGCCCGCAGAACAGCGCGAACGGCGTTAGCCAGTCCAGCGCGCCGCCGGCGTAGGTGCGGCCTTCTACCGGGAAGCCGTTGATCACGGCGCCCACCACCACACCCTGGCTGAAGGTGGCGAACAGTGAGCCCCAAATAAACGCCTTGTCCCAGATATGGCGCTTCTCCGGCGTCGCCTTGAAGCGAAACTCGAAGGCCACGCCGCGGAAAATCAGCCCGATCAGCATCAGCGTCAGCGGGATCGCCAGCGCGTCGAGGATGACCGAATAGGCCAGCGGGAAGGCGCCGAACAGTGCGGCGCCGCCCAGCACCAGCCAGGTCTCATTGCCGTCCCACACCGGGGCGACGGTGTTCATCATCAGATCGCGGTCGCCGCTCTCTTTCACCCACGGAAACAGGATGCCGATGCCCAGGTCGAAACCGTCCATCACCACGTACATCATGGTGCTGAACACGATGATGACAAACCAAATCAGCGGAAGATCGATACCCATGTTCAGCTCCTGTCGTCCAGAGTGTCGTTGACCGCGGACAGCGGACGCGCCGGCCGGCCCTCGGTATTGTCTTCTTGGTGTTCATGCGGCTGCGGCCCTTTGCGGATCAGGCGCATCATGTAGGAATACCCCACGCCGAACACCGAACAGTAGACGATGATGAACGCCAGCAGGCTGATGCTCATGTGCAGGTCGCCGTGCGCGGAGACCGCATCCTTGGTGCGCAGAAGGCCGTACACCACCCACGGTTGGCGGCCGATCTCGGTGGTGAACCAGCCCGCCAGCAGCGCCAGCAGCCCGGAAGGGCCCATCCACAAAATGAAGTACAGGAACGGACGCGACTGATACAGCCCGCCGCGCCAGCGCAGCCACAGGCTCCACACCCCGGCCAGAATCATCAGCATGCCCAGCCCGACCATGATGCGGAACGACCAGAACACCACGGTGGAGTTGGGGCGATCTTCCGGCGGGAAGGATTTGAGCGCCGGTACCTGTTCGGTCAGGCTGTGCGTCAGGATCAGGCTGCCGAGGTAAGGCACCTCCAGCTTGAAGCGGGTTTCTTCGCGCTGCATGTCCGGCCAACCGACCAGGATCAGCGGCGTGGCTTCGCCCGGCGGATTTTCCCAGTGGCCTTCGATGGCGGCGATCTTCGCCGGCTGGTGTTTCAGCGTATTCAGGCCGTGCGCATCGCCGATCATCGCCTGCACCGGCGCGACGATCAGCGCCATCCACATCGCCATCGACAGCATTTTGCGCATCGCCGGGGTATCACGGCCGCGCAGCAGATGCCAGGCGGCGGAGGCGCCGACGAAGAACGCCGAGGAGAGGAAGGCGGCGGTGGACATGTGCAGCAGGCGGTACGGGAAGGACGGGTTGAAGATCACCTTCAGCCAGTCGACCGGGACCACCTGGCCGTTGATGATTTCATGCCCCTGCGGGGTCTGCATCCAGCTGTTGGAGGCCAGGATCCAGAAGGTGGAGATCAGTGTGCCGAGCGCGACCATGCAGGTGGCGAAGAAGTGCAGCCCTGGGCCGACGCGGTTCCAGCCGAACAGCATCACGCCGAGGAAACCGGCTTCGAGGAAGAAGGCGGTCAGCACTTCATAAGTCAGCAGCGGCCCGGTAATGCTGCCGGCGAACTCGGAGAAGAAGCTCCAGTTGGTGCCGAACTGATAGGCCATCACCAGCCCGGACACCACGCCCATGCCGAAGTTAACGGCGAAAATCTTTGACCAGAAATGGTAAAGCTCACGGTAGGCTTCATTGTGCGTTTTCAACCATAACCCTTCCAGCACCGCCAGATAACTGGCTAAACCGATGGTGATGGCGGGGAAGATGATATGGAAAGACACGGTGAAGGCGAACTGTATTCTGGCGAGTTCCAGTGCATCAAGACCCAGCATGGCGCCTCCTAGGGTTGAACATAAATTAACCTCTTGAGTATAGCTGTCATTTTTATGTGAAAAGCTTGGCGTTAAGTTAATCACGAAGTACAGTGACTATAATAGTGACAGTTATTTTACTTTTTCATATAACAGTTAATGGTTATGACCCGATACGAGCAGCTTGCGCAGCAGATTAGAGAACAGATCCAGAACCGGGTGTGGCGGGCGGGCGACAAGCTGCCTTCGCTGCGCGAGAGCGGAAAACGCGCCGGATTAAGCCTGATGACGGTGGTGCAGTCTTACCAACTGCTGGAGAGCCAGGGGTGGATCGTCGCCCGCCCGCAGTCGGGCTACTATGTGGCGGCGCGTCCGCAGCCGCTGCCTCAGCCTTCGCGCGGCGAGAAACTGTTGCTGAGCGAGCAGGTGGACATCAACGCCTTTATTTTTGACGTGCTGCAGGCCTGCAAGGATCCGGACATCGTGCCTTTCGGTTCGGCCTTTCCCGACGCTACGCTGTTCGCCCAGCCGAAGCTGGCGCGGGCGCTGAGCAGCGTAGCGCGCAAGTTCACGCCGCACAGTTCGCTGGCCAACCTGCCGCCGGGCAACGACGCGCTGCGGCGGCACATTGCCCAACGCTATGCGCTGAGCGGCATGCAGGTTGCCCCGGACGAAATCGTCATCACCGCCGGGGCGATGGAGTCGCTCAGCCTCAGCCTGCAGGCGGTGACCCAGCCGGGCGACTATGTGGCGATCGAATCGCCGGCGTTTTACGGCGCGCTGCAGGCGCTGGAACGGCTGCGGTTAAAGGCGGTGGCGATCGCCACGCATCCGCAGGACGGTATCGATCTGGACGCGCTGCAGCAGGCGGTGGAACAGTATCCGATCAAGGCCTGCTGGCTGATGACCCACTTCCAAAATCCGCAGGGCGCCACCCTGCCGGAGGCCAACAAGCAGCGCCTGGTGGAGCTGCTGCGCGGACGGCAGATTTCGCTGATCGAAGACGATGTCTACGGTGAGCTGTACTTCAGCGCCGAACGGCCGCTGCCGGCCAAGGCGCTCGATAGCGGCGGCCAGATCTTGCACTGCTCGTCGTTTTCCAAATGCCTGGCGCCGGGCTTTCGCGTCGGCTGGGTAGCGGCGGGGCGTTATGCGCAGCAGATCCAGCGTTTGCAGCTGATGAGCACCGTTTCCACCAGCGTGCCGACCCAGATGGCGCTGGCGGATTATCTGCTGCACGGCGGCTACGATACCCATCTGCGGCGGCTGCGGCGCCTGCTGGCTCAACGCCAAAGCGCGATGCGTCAGGCGATCGCCCACCATTTCCCGCCGACGGTGAAGGTCAGCCAGCCCGACGGCGGTTATTTCCTGTGGCTGGAGCTGGATCCGGCGCTGTCGTCGATGGAACTGTACCGGCGGGCCCTTTCCCGGGGCATCAGCATCGCGCCGGGGCGCATGTTCACGACCGGCGACCATTTCAACCACTGCTTCCGCCTCAACGCCTCTTTTGAATGGAATGACCGCTTTGAAGAGGCGATCAAAACCTTAGCCAAACTTATCCGGGGGCTGGCTGCGACCGGTTGAACCGCGATTTGCAGCGGGCTTTGCCCCAGAAAAATTCATAATGCTTTTTTCGGCAATGGAATGCCGGTTTCGTTGTTAGACAGCCCTCCAGCCGCCCATTACTCTGCGATAAATTTTGTCACATTTTTATCAACGGGAAGACGAGGGGCTGTGGGTGAGAAGAATAAAAAATAAGCTAAACAAACTGTTGCGATATCGCCTGACACCGCTGGCGTTGGTCTGCGCGCTGGGGCTGAGCGGCGTCGTTCAGGCGGAAACGCTGGCCGAAGGTATCACGCCGGCCAGCGACACCGCTCGGGTGCCGGCCGCCGCCAAACTGCGTAAAGACACCGTGGTGGCGGGCATCTCTGAGCCGCAGGGGATTTTCAACCCGTATCTGTTCACCAACGGCTGGGACGAGAACGTAACCGACGTGATCTTCAGCCGCCTGATCGGCCTGGACAGCCAGGGCAAGCCAGAAGGGCGATTGGCGGAGTCCTGGCAGGTCAGCCCCGATAATCTGACCTACATCATTAAGCTGCGGCCGAATTTGGTCTACAGCGACGGCTCGCCGCTGAAAGCCGACGATATCGCCTTTACCCTGACGCTGCTGCACGATCCGGCCTATGACGGCGACACCGATATCACGCCGGCGCACATCCAGGGCGGCGCCGAGTATAAAAACGGTACCGCCGCCGGCATCAGCGGGCTGAAGGTGATCGACGATCGCACCATTCAGATCGTCACCACCCAGCCGGGCGCGACCACGTTGCAACTGATTGGCGGGCCGGTATTGTCGCGGGCTTACTACGGCAAAGACTATCAGCGCGGCAAGCTCGACAGCGTGCGCGCCTTGAACGGCAAGCCGCTCGGCAACGGCCCCTATATTTACGACAAGTACGTGCCGGGGCAGGAGATCCGCTTCCACGCCAACCCGAACTTCTACCTCGGCCCGCCGCCGATGGCGCGCTTTATCTACCGCGTCACCAACCCGGCCACCAACTTCCAGCTGTTCCAGACCGGTGAGACCGACTACGACGCCTTTACCGCCAAACCGGACGATATCGAACAGCTCAAGCTGCTCGGCTTCGCCAATATCAACCTTTACAGCTCAAGCGATTACAGCCGCGTTGATTTCAACCTCAGACGCCCGGCGCTGCAGGATAAACGGGTGCGCCAGGCGCTGATCTACGGCCTCGATCGGCAAAAGCTGATCGCCGTGGTGTACCAGGGGTACGGCAAGGTCGCCAACCAGCCGATTTCGCCGATCTCCTGGGCCTATGACGCGAACGGCATCAATCCCTACGCTTACGATCTCGATAAGGCCAAAAAGCTGTTGGACGAGGCCGGTTGGCAGATGGGCGCTGACGGTATCCGGCAGAAAGACGGTAAAAAGCTGGAGCTGACGCTGCTGGTAACCAAAAAGCTGATCAACGACGCGCTGGTGCCGATCGCCAAGGATAACTATCGCCGGCTCGGCGTGGTGCTGAAACCGCAGGTATTGGACTTCAACGCGCTGTTGGCGCAGCGCAAGGCGGGCAATTACGACCTGGCGTCCCTCAGCACCAGTACGCTGAACGATCCGCACGACGGCGTACGCGATTTCATCAGCAGCGAGAGCGAGACCGGTTATCACAACCCGCAGGTAGACGCGCTGATCGCCAGGGCCAATGCCACGCTGGATATCGCCCAGCGCAAGCCGCTGTATCACCAGCTGTATCAAGTGTTGGCGGACGATCCGCCGGTGATCCTGCTCGGCAACCGCGAGATTTTGAGCGCCAGCAGCGCGCGCGTCACCGGCTTTAAACCGGATATCTACAACGGATTGGTCGGCAGCCTGCCGAACGTCAAACCGGCGCCGTAACGCCCTGACGCCGCCGCGCCATTCCGGGCGGCGGCGATGGAACCCGCGATGAGAAACTTTATCCTGCGCCGTCTGTTGCAGACTATCCCGATGCTGTTGTTGGCTTCCTTGCTGATTTTTTGCATTTTCGCCCTGGCGCCCGGCGATTTTATCGACGGCAACATCAATTTGACCGCGCAACGCGCCGCCGAGCTGCGGGCGCTGTATGGGTTGGATCAGCCGTTGTTCAGCCGCTACCTGCACTGGCTCGGCCGCTTGCTGCAGGGCGATCTCGGTTTTTCGCTGCAGTATCAGATCCCGGTCAGCACGTTGCTGAATCAATACATCTGGAACTCGTTCCTGCTGGCGGCGGTGGCGATGGTGCTGTATTGGGGCATCGCGTTGGCGGTGGGGGTGATCTCGGCGATGAAACCCTATTCGCTGTTCGATCATCTGATCACCGTGGCGGTGTTCGCCGCTATGTCGTTTCCGACGTTCTTCCTGTGCCTGTTGCTGATCAAATGGTTCGCCGTCGACCTGCACTGGCTACCGGCGGGCGGCATGTTGCGTACCGGCAGCGAAGCGAGCGGACTGGCCTGGGCGCTGGAGGTGGCGGCGCACCTGCTGTTGCCGGTGCTGGCGCTGGTGATGCTGCAGGCCGGCAGCCTGACGCGCTATTTTCGCGCCAGCATGCTGGAGGTGATCCGCATGGACTATATCCGCACCGCGCGCGCCAAGGGGCTCAGGGAGAAAACGGTGATCCTCAAACACGCGCTGCGCAATGCGCTGTTGCCGATCATCACCCTGCTGGGGTTCGAGCTGCCGGGATTGTTCTCCGGCGCGCTGATCACCGAAAAAATCTTCAACTGGCCGGGCGCCGGACATATCCATATCGATTCGTTGGCGGCGCGTGATTACCCGGTATTGATGGGGTTCACGCTGTTTCTGGCCGCCTTGACCATTCTCGGCAATCTGCTGGCGGATATTCTGTACGCCTACGCCGACCCGCGCATTCGCTTGAGGTAACACGATGTTGGTTACGCTGTTTTTCGGCCGCCGTCGCCGTTGGCGACAGGCACAGCTGCCTGCGCTGGCGCAACTGTCGCCACCGCCCGCCGCTCAGGCCTGGCGACGTTTGCGCCGCCACCGACCGGCGATGATTTCGCTGGCGTTGCTGGTGCTGTTGGCGCTGCTGTGCCTGATTGGGCCGTCGCTGTCGCCGTGGCGCGACGATGCCGGCGACGTGCTGAATATCAACCAGGCGCCGAGCGGCGCGCACTGGTTGGGCACAGACTTTCTCGGCCGCGATATCTGCACCCGGCTGCTGCTGGCGGGGCGGATATCGCTGACCATCGGCCTGGTGTCGATGCTGCTGTCGGTAACGCTGGGCTATGTGCTGGGGGCGCTCGCCGGTTATCTGGGGGGCGTGGCGGACAGGCTGATCATGCGCTTCGCCGATCTGCTGATGACCATTCCCGGCCTGCCGCTGCTGATCATCATGGGGGCGATGCTGACCGAACTCGACGTGTCGCCGGACTACCGCATCTACATGGTGATGATCATGCTGAGCCTGCTGGGCTGGCCGTCGCTGGCGCGGCTGGTGCGCGGCCAGATCCTGTCGCTGCGCGAGCGGGATTTCATGTTGGCTACCGAGGTGCTGGGGCTCTCTACCCGGCGGCGTCTCTTCGGCCATCTGCTGCCCAACACCGTGCCGATTTTGGTGGTGGTCGCCACCATGGCGGTGGCCAACGCCATCCTCAGCGAGTCGGCGTTGAGCTACCTTGGGCTGGGCGTGGTGCCGCCGACGCCGTCGTGGGGCAACATGATGGACGCCGCCAATAGCCTGATCGACTTTCAGCGCCGCCCCTGGCTGTGGATGCCGCCCGGGCTGGCGATCTTCGTCACCGTGGTGGCGATCAATATTTTGGGCGACGGCCTGCGGGACGCGCTCGATCCGAAAATGAACGGGGTAACACGATGAGCCAACCGCTGGTGGCGTTCGAGCGACTGTCGGTGTCGTTTCAGGGGGAACAAGGGCCGGTGCGGGCGGTGCAGCAGGTCAGCCTTGAGCTGCAGGCCGGGCAAACGCTGGGGATCGTCGGTGAGTCGGGCTGCGGCAAAAGCGTGACCGCCATGGCGCTGATGGGGCTGTTGCCGCAGCCGCTGGCGCAGGTAGACGGCGGTAAAATTCGCTTTGAAGGGCAAAACCTGCTGTCGCTGCGGGCCTCCAAGATGGCCGATCTGCGCGGCAACCGACTGGCGATGATCTTTCAGGAACCGATGAGCGCGCTCAATCCGGTGTTGACCCTCGGCGAACAGCTGGTGGAGCCGCTGATTCGCCACCTGACCCTGTCGCCGAAAGCGGCCTGGCGTCAGGCGATTCAACTCTTGACGGAAGTGGGGTTAGCGCGCGCCGAGGCACTGATGCGCTGCTATCCGCATCAGCTTTCCGGTGGCATGCTGCAGCGCGTGATGATCGCTATGGCGATCGGGTGCCGTCCGGCGCTGCTGATTGCCGACGAACCGACCACGGCGCTCGACGTTACGGTGCAAGCGCAGATCCTGGCGCTGCTGCGTGAGCAGAGCCGGCGACACAACATGGCGATGATCTTGATCACCCACGATCTTGGGGTGATCGCCCAGATGGCGGATCGGCTGGCGGTGATGTACGCCGGGCGCGTCGTCGAGCAGGGCACGACGCGGGAAGTGCTGGCCGAACCGCGGCACCCTTATACTCAGGGGCTGATCGCCTCGCGGCCGGTGCCGGGCCAGCGGCTCCGCCGTTTGTACTCCATTCCCGGCCAGGTGCCGGATCTGGCGCGCTTGCCTGATCACTGTGCGTTTGCCGAGCGCTGTGCGCAGGCCACCGCGCGCTGCCGCGATGGCATTCCGCCGCTGTACGGCACGCCGCAGCGCCAGTCCGCCTGTTTCCTCAACGCCGGAGGGCGCCCGCATGTCGACTGAACCTTTGGTGGAAGTGAAAGGATTAAAGAAATATTTTCCGCTGCGCGACGGACTGTTCGGGCGCACCACCGGTCAACTGAAGGCGGTGGACGACGTCAGCTTCAGCATTCGCAAGGGGCGCATTTTCGGGCTGGTGGGCGAGTCAGGCAGCGGAAAAACCACCGTCGGCCGCACGCTGCTCGGCCTGCACGACAAAACCGCCGGTGAGGTAATGTTCAAAGGGCTGGCACTGGATAGCCTGAGTAAAGATGCGCTGCGCGCCCTGCGGCCGAAAATGCAGTTAGTGTTTCAAGATCCGTACAGTTCGCTGAACCCGCGCCTGCGCGTGGGCGACGCCATTGGGGAAGCGCTGTTGCAACACGGCTTGGCGAGCAAGGCGGAACTGCGCGAACGGGTGCTCGATACCCTGGCGATCTGCGGGCTGTCGCCGCAGCATTATGGGCGGTTTCCGCATGAGTTTTCCGGCGGCCAGCGGCAGCGTATCGGCATTGCGCGCGCGTTGATCCTGCAACCGGAATTTATCGTCGCCGATGAGCCGATATCGGCGCTCGACGTGTCGATTCAGGCGCAGATCATCAATCTGTTTTCCGATTTACAGGAGCGGCAGGGGGTGACGCTGCTGTTTATCTCGCACGATCTCGGCGTGGTGGAGCATCTGTGCCAGGATGTGGCGGTGATGTATTTGGGGCAGATCGTTGAGAGCGCCGATCGCGATGCGCTGTTTCGCCAACCGCTGCATCCCTACACGCAGGCCTTGTTGGCGGCGGTGCCGACGCTGGATGCGCAACGCGCGCCGGCGTGGGTGGCCGGCGGC
Organism: Serratia sp. NGAS9; assembly: GCF_009905295.1. Lineage (NCBI taxonomy): Bacteria > Pseudomonadati > Pseudomonadota > Gammaproteobacteria > Enterobacterales > Yersiniaceae > Serratia > Serratia sp. NGAS9. Next base: position 2,947,927 of record NZ_CP047605.1, on the reverse strand, counting down.
GAGCCGCCGAACCCCGCCAACCCGCCGCGCGGCTGCCGTTTCCATCCCCGCTGCCCGCTGGCCACGGCGCAGTGCCGCGAACAGGCGCCGCAGCTGCGCAGCGTGGCGCCCGGCCATCAGGTGGCTTGCCACCTGGTCGGCTAGCGTCAGGACAGGTAGTGCTTCAACGCGCGCCCGGCCTGGTGGATAGCCGAATGCACCGCCGGGACGTGGGCGAGCGGATTCAACAGGCCGTAGTCGTGGATCAGCCCGTTGTAGCGGGTGGCGGTGACCTCGACGCCGGCGGCATCGAGCAGACGCGCGTAAGCTTCGCCTTCATCGCGCAGCACATCCAGCTCGGCGGTCTGCACCAGCGCCGGCGGCAAGCCCCGCAGCTGTTCCGGCGTGGCGTTGAGCGGCGAAGCGTAGATATCTTTGCGCTGCGCCTTATCGGGCGCGTAGCTGTCCCAAAACCACTTCATCATGTTGCGGGTCAGGAAATGGCCTTCGGCAAACTGATGATAGGAGTCGGTATCAAACTGGGCACGGGTGACGGGCCACAGCAGGATCTGGCAACGCAGTGCCGGTATGCCTTTCTCTTTGGCCATCAGGCTGACCACCGCCGCCATATTGCCGCCGGCGCTGTTGCCGACCACCGCCAGCCGTGAACCGTCGACGTTGATCTTCTCGCCGTACTCGGCCACCCATTCGGTGGCGGCGTAAGCCAGGTTGATCGCCTCGGGGTAGCGCACCTCCGGTGAGCGGGGATAGTTGACGAACACCGCCGCCGCGCCGGAGCTGTAAACCAGATCGCGCACCAGGCGCTCGTGGGTGGGGAAATCGCCCAGCACCCAGCCGCCGCCGTGAAAGAACATGAATACCGGCGGCGCCTCGTTGACCCTGGCCGGCCGCACCAGCTGCAGCAGAATATCCTGACCTTCTACGTGAATCGTTTTTTCGCTGATCTCGACCTCGCGCAGCGGCACCTCGACGCTGCGTTGCGCGCCCTCCAAGACCCTGCGTGCCTCTTTAGGCTTCATCTGTTCCATGGGTTTACCGCCGGCGGCATTCAGCGCGTCGAGAAATGCGCGGATGTCGTGCTGGGCGTGTGGCTGGCTGAGATCGACGGTTTTCTTGGGCATGGTGACTCCTTGGGCGCAGAAGAGAAGGGGCGGTCAGGATCACAGTGTAGCCGCTGGCAAACAAAGCGGGAGTGGAGGCTGACGGCGGTCAGCGCGGCCCGTGTTTTGGGGATGTTGCAGGTGGGATCTCCGCGTCACTGCCGTCTTGCACAATCCTGACGCACCGCTGCACCCAATTGGGGCAAAAAGTGTGAGGGCGAGCAAATTGGGTGAAATTATTTTTGCGAGCCCGATCAGAAATTCTAAAGTTTTTCGTAATTGAATAGGATTTCGCGCGCAATGATGATTTTAGGCCTTATTTTTTAATTTATGCATTACCAATGCATAGAAAATGAATAAATATTCAATATAAGCCGTTGTTTTAACGTAAAAAATAGCAAAATCCGGCAAAAATCCCATTTTGGCACGATAGCTGCTCTACACTCTTTATCAAACGACATGTATTTTAACTGCTCGTTAACATTTACTCCCCGCTCAGGGACCGGATATACGCCATAAATAGTGAAAAATCGATTTTATGTAACAGATTTGTTTCTAAATCAGCGGTAAGGGACAGTATTTTCTCCGCCGCGAAAGTCGGTTTTGAACAACGGTTTTTTTGCATTGTGGCGGCCTAACCGGGCTTGAGCGACCCTTACAGTCAAAATTCAGCCTTTGCTGAGATTATGAGGTCACTATGGAACAGCCAATCGCAGTTACCCGCCAGTCTTTCGATGACTGGATGGTCCCGGTTTATGCCCCTGCCGATTTTATTCTGGTGCGGGGCGAAGGATCGCAGGTGTGGGATCAGCAGGGTAAGTCTTATATCGATTTCGCCGGCGGCATCGCGGTTAACGCGTTGGGGCATGCGCACCCGGCGGTCAAGGCGGCGCTGGTGGAGCAGGCAGGCAAGCTGTGGCATCTGGGCAATGGCTATACCAACGAACCGGTGCTGCGCCTGGCCAAAAAACTGATCGACGCCACCTTCGCCGACAAGGTGTTCTTCTGTAACTCGGGCGCCGAAGCTAACGAAGCGGCGCTGAAACTGGCACGCAAACATGCGCACGATCAGCACGGCGCTGGTAAAGATCAGATTGTGGCGTTCAACAACGCGTTCCACGGTCGCACGCTGTTTACCGTGTCCGCCGGCGGCCAGCCAAAATATTCGCAGGACTTTGCGCCGCTGCCGGGCGGCATCACTCATACGCCGTATAACGATCTGGCCGCAGCGGCCGAGCTTATCAACGATCGCACCTGCGCGGTGATCGTCGAGCCGATCCAGGGCGAAGGCGGCGTGCTGCCGGCGGAAGCCAGTTTCCTGCAGGGGCTGCGTGAACTGTGCGATCGTCATAACGCGCTGCTGATCTTCGACGAAGTACAGACCGGCGTCGGCCGCACCGGCCACCTGTATGCCTATATGCAGTACGGCGTGGTGCCGGACGTGTTGACCACCGCGAAAGCGCTGGGCGGCGGCTTCCCGATCGGCGCCATGCTGACCACCGATGCGCTGGCGAAAACGCTGGGTGTCGGCACCCACGGCACCACCTACGGCGGCAACCCGCTGGCGACGGCGGTGGCGGGGGAAGTGTTCTCCATCATCAACACGCCGGAAGTGCTGGAAGGCGTCAAGCAGCGTCACCAGTGGTTCATCGACGGGTTGAACGACATCAATCGCCAGTACCCGATCTTCGCCGACATTCGCGGCGGCGGTTTGCTGATCGGCTGCCAATTGACGAAGGACTATGCCGGCAAAGCGAAGCAGATCACCCAACTGGCCAACGAAGAAGGCGTCATCGCGCTGATCGCCGGTCCGGACGTGGTGCGTTTCACGCCGTCGCTGATCATCCCTGAGCAGGATGTGAAAGAGGGGCTGGCGCGATTCGCGCGTGCCGTGGCGCGCATTTGCAGCTAATCAGCGGGCTGCGCCTTCACCGGCGCAGCCTGATTCAGAAGAGGTTCGCATTATGATGATTATTCGCCCTATAGAGCGTCGCGATCTGGCGGATTTGTTGACGCTTGCCGGTAAATCTGGCATCGGTCTCACTTCACTGCCGCAAAATGAAGATACCCTGTCGGCACGCATTGAGCGGGCGTTAAAAACCTGGCAAGGCGAACTTCCGCAAAGTGACCAGTGTTATCTGTTCGTGTTGGAGGACAGCGAGCGCCGGAAAGCAGTGGGGGTCTGCGCGATCGAAGTGGCCGTCGGCCTGGCAGAACCCTGGTACAGCTTCCGCGTCGGCACGCAGGTACATGCCTCCAAACAGCTGAATGTCTATAAATCGGTACCGACCCTGTTCCTCAGCAACGATCATACCGGCCATTCGGAGCTGTGCACGCTGTTCCTCGATCCGGACTATCGCCACGGTGAGAACGGCAAACTGCTGTCGAAGGTGCGTTTCCTGTTTATTGCCGCATTCCGCGAGCGTTTCTCCCGCCGTCTGATCGCTGAGATGCGCGGCTTCTCAGATGAAAACGGCCGTTCGCCGTTCTGGGAGAGCGTCGGCCACCGTTTCTTCTCCATCGAGTTCGCCAAGGCGGACTACCTGAGCGGCACCGGACAAAAGGCGTTTATCGCTGAACTGATGCCGAAACATCCGCTGTATGTCGATTTCCTGGCCGAAGACGCGCAGAAAGTGATCGGAGAAGTGCATCCGCAAACCCTGCCGGCACGCCGGTTGCTGGAGGCGGAAGGCCTGAGCTATCAGGGCTACGTCGATATCTTCGACGGCGGCCCGACGCTGGAAGCCGAGATCGACCATATCCGCGCGGTGAAGCAGAGCCGCCTGGTGAAAGTGGTGCTGGATGACACGCCGATGCGCGCCGATGCGCCGGTGCATCTGGTGGCCAACGACAACTATCAGAACTACCGCGCACTGTTGGTCAATGCCGAACTGTATGACGACCGCCTGCATATCAACGCCGCCACCGCTGCGGCGCTGGGCGTCGAGCAGGGCAGCCCGGTGCGGGTGCTCCCCCTTATTGCACAGGAGAAAGCATGATGTCCCATCCTGCTCTGTTGATTAATGGCGTCTGGCGGCAGGGCCGCGGCGCCGAGTTCGGCAAAGCCGATCCGGTCGGCAACCAGCCGCTGTGGCGCGCTAACGCCGCCGATACTGACGACGTCGCCGCCGCCTGCGAGGCCGCGCGTGCCGCGTTTCCCGCCTGGGCGCGTACGCCGTTTGAACAGCGCGAACAGCTGGTGAAACGCTTCGCCGCCTTGCTGGAAGAGCACAAACAGTCGCTGGCGGAAACCATCAGCCGTGAGACCGGTAAACCGCGTTGGGAAACGTTGACCGAAATTCAGGCGATGATCGGTAAAGTAGGCATTTCGCTGCAGGCCTACCAATCGCGCACCGGTTTTAGCCAGACGGCGATGGCCGACGGCGCTTCGGTGCTGCGTCATCGCCCGCACGGCGTGCTGGCGGTGTTTGGGCCTTACAACTTCCCCGGCCATCTGCCGAACGGCCATATCGTGCCGGCGCTGCTGGCCGGAAACTGCGTGGTGTTCAAACCGAGCGAGCTGACGCCGCTGACCGCCGAGGAAACCCTGAAGCTGTGGCAGCAGGCCGGCCTGCCGGACGGGGTGATCAATCTGGTGCAAGGCGGCCGGGAAACCGGCGAAGCGCTGGCGGCCAGTGCGGATATCGACGGCCTGCTGTTCACCGGCAGCGCCGGCACCGGCTATCACCTGCATCGCCAATTGGCGGGGCAGCCGGAGAAGATCCTGGCGCTGGAGATGGGCGGTAACAACGCGCTGATCGTCGATGGCTTCGAGGATCGCGACGCGGCGGTCAACCTGGCTATCCAATCGGCGTTTATCTCCGCCGGCCAACGCTGCACCTGTTCACGCCGCATTTTGGTGAAGCAGGGGGCGGAAGGCGACGCCTTTATCGCGCGTTTGGTTCAGGTCGCGGGCGAACTGCGCGTTGGCCGTTGGGATGCCGAACCGCAGCCGTTCATGGGCGGGGTGGTGTCGGCAGCCGCGGCGGAGAACATGCTGAAAGCGCAGCAAAACTTGCTGGCGCTGGGCGGCAAATCGCTGCTGACCATGCGCCTGCTGGAGCCGGGCAGTTCGCTGCTCAGCCCGGGCATCATCGAGCTGACCGGCGTGGCCGGCGTACCGGACGAAGAGTACTTCGGGCCGTTGACCACGATTGTGCGTTACCGCGATTTCGACGAGGCGCTGCAGCTGGCCAACCGGACGCGCTACGGCCTGTCGGTGGGGCTGGTATCGCCGCAGCGTGAGCTGTTCGAGCGGTTGCTATTGGAAGCGCGTGCCGGCATCGTCAACTGGAACAAGCCGCTGACCGGAGCGTCCAGCGCGGCGCCGTTCGGTGGCGTGGGAGCCTCCGGCAACCATCGCCCAAGCGCCTTCTATGCGGCGGACTATTGCGCCTGGCCGATGGCGTCGCTGGAAAGCGAAAGCCTGTCGCTGCCGGCGACGCTCTCGCCGGGCTTGTCGTTCCGTTAATCGTCTGCGGCGGCGCGATGGCGCTGCCGCAGGCCATCCCCAGGGGATAGCCATGTCAGGATATGAAGTCAATTTCGACGGTTTGGTGGGGCCGACGCACCACTATGCCGGGCTGTCGTTCGGTAACGAGGCCTCTACGCAGCATCAAAACAGCGTATCGAACCCGAAGCTGGCGGCGAAGCAAGGTCTGCTGAAAATGAAGGCGCTGGCCGATCTCGGTTTCCAGCAAGGGGTATTGCCGCCGCAGGAGCGGCCGCATCTGCCGATGCTGCGTCGCCTGGGCTTCAGCGGCAGCGATGAGACGGTGCTGGCGCAGGTGATGCGTCAATCACCGCGTTTGCTGTCGGCGCTCAGCTCGGCGTCTTGCATGTGGACCGCCAATGCGGCCACCGTGTCGCCCTCGGCGGACAGCGCCGACGGCAAGGTGCACTTCACTGCCGCCAACCTGAACAATAAATTCCACCGCGCCATCGAGGCGGAAACCACCACCGCCGTATTGCGGGCGATGTTCAGCGACGATCGGCATTTTGCCCACCACGAGGCGCTGCCGCAGGTGGCGTTATTCGGCGACGAAGGGGCGGCCAACCATAACCGTCTGGGCGGCGACTACGCCAAGCGCAGCGTGCAGATGTTCGTCTACGGTCGTCAGGAATTCGGTGGCGAAACGGCGCCGACGCGTTATCCGGCGCGCCAAACGCGCGAAGCCAGCGAGGCAATCGCTCGCCTGCACCAACTGGACGAGCAGCATACGGTCTTCGTACAGCAAAACCCGGCGGTGATCGATCAGGGCGTATTCCATAACGACGTGATAGCGGTCAGTAACCAGAACGTGCTGTTCCACCACCAGCAGGCGTTTTACCGCCAGCAACAGGCGTTGGATGACGTGCGCCGCAAGATGGCGACGCTGGACAGCGAGCTGGTGGCAATCGAGGTGCCGACAGAGCGCGTCTCGGTGGCGGACGCGGTAGCGACCTATCTGTTCAACAGCCAAATTCTCACCAAGCCGAACGGCAAGATGATGATCGTGGTGCCAGAAGAGTCGCGCCAACATGCCGGCGTGTGGCGTTATCTGAACGACATGGTCGGCAGCGGCGGCCCGATCGATGAAATTCGCGTGTTTGACCTGCGCGAAAGCATGCGCAACGGCGGCGGCCCGGCCTGCCTGCGGTTGCGGGTGGCGCTCAACGAGCAGGAGCTGCGGGCGGTGAATCCACGCGTGATGATGAACGAGCGGCTGTTCGCGACGCTGAACGAGTGGGTGGATCGCCATTACCGCGATCGCCTGACGCAGGATGACCTGGCCGATCCGCTGCTGCTGCGCGAAGGGCGTGAGGCGCTGGATTCGCTGACGTCGATCCTCGGTCTCGGCGCCATTTATCCGTTCCAACGCTAAGGGAGGCGGCATGATCGATCTACTGCCCCTGACGCTGGAAGGGAACGAACCCGTCGAATGGCAAGGTGAAACGCCGCAGCTGCGCTGGCGTTGGCAGGGGGAAGGCGTGCTGGAGCTTATGCCGCGGCAGCCTTACCGCCAGGCGATGGTCATGTCGGCGGGCGTGCACGGCAACGAAACCGCGCCGATTGAACTGCTCAATCAGCTGGTTGGCGATCTGCTGATCGGCCGGTTGCCGCTGACGGTGCGGCTGTTGGTGGTGCTGGGCAACCCGGCGGCGATGCGGGCCGGCAAGCGTTATCTGCACAGCGACATGAACCGCATGTTCGGCGGCCGCTACCGCAACTTCGCCGCCAGCGGCGAGACCGTGCGTGCGCAGCAGTTGGAGCGTGCGCTCGCCGCCTTTTTCGATGGGGAACTGGCGGCGCGTTTCCATTACGATCTGCACACCGCCATCCGTGAATCGCGGTTGCCACGTTTCGGCATTCTGCCTTTCCAGAAACGCCCGTACAGTGAGCCGATGCTGAAGCTGCTGGATGCCGCCGATTTGGATGCGCTGGTGGTGCACAGCGCACCAGGCGGGACGTTTAGCCACTATTCCAGCGAGCATCTCAATGCGGCGAGCTGTACGCTCGAGCTGGGCAAGGCGCGACCGTTTGGCAGCAACGATCTACAGCAGTTTGCTGCCATCGATCGCGCTTTGCGGGCGGCGGTCAGCGAGGGGCCGTTGCCGGAGCGCGAGGGCGAGGCGATCCGGGTATTCCGTGTGATGCATTCGTTGATCAAACACAGCGAGGATTTCAAGCTGCACCTGGATGATGACACGGCCAACTTCACCGAGTTGAAACCGGGGATGTTGCTGTGCGAGCAGCCGCAGGAGGACTATCGCGTTGGCCAAGAGGGCGCGTGGATACTGTTCCCTAACCCCACTGTGGCGCTGGGCCTGCGCGCTGGCATGCTGTTGAGCGAAGTTTCCCGTTCTACGCTCTATTGATTTATCCTCGGCGGCGCCGTCAGCGCGCCGCCGTTATTCCGTTCATTATTTTGCTCTGCTATTTCCCGCTATTTTAATTGCCCTAAGGCGAATTTTATTCGTTCCTAATACCTCCTTTTATACGCGTGAATAAAAGGAGGTATCAGGTCGTTATCTGAAAGCCTTAATTGCCTGGTGAGATTGTTAAGATAAAAATGTGAAATAAGTAACGTTTTTAATAACCATGCTAATTTTGTTGTTACTTTTGAATCGCGCAGAAAGCACGCAAAACGAAACCAAAATGCACCAAAATAGTGCGATGCACCATTTTGGTTATAAGTTATGTGATAAAAAATTCTTATATTCAATAGGTTATATGCTTTCTTATTGGAAATATTTAGTTACAAATAAACATGCTTTCTCCTCGTTGTTTCATGAACTTTTTGATTTTAAGTTTTGATTCATGATGCTAATGTCACATCACCCCACATTAGGGGGGCTCATAAAATACCAAAAGATAAAATCACAGCCCAAACTATAAATTGGGCGTGACGGGCAGGGTTCTAATTATAATATCTAGGAAAATAAATGATGAAACGCAGTGTATTAGCCTTAGCTGTCGCCCTCGGGGCGATCACCTCCTTCGCCAACGCGGCTGAAATCTACAATAAGGATGGTAATAAACTCGACCTGTACGGCCGCGTTAACGCCAAGCATTATTTCAGCGACAGTAAGTCCAATGACGGCGATATGACCTATGTTCGCCTGGGCTTCAAAGGCGAAACGCAAATCAATGACCAGTTGACCGGTTACGGTCAGTGGGAATACAACGTCCAGGCCAATCACGACGAAGCGCAGGGCACCGCCGGCACCAAAACGCGTCTGGGCTTCGCGGGGCTGAAATTCGGCAACTACGGTTCTTTCGACTACGGCCGTAACTACGGTGTGGTGTATGACGCCGAGGCTTACACCGACATGCTGCCAGAATTCGGCGGCGACTCCTACAGCTATACCGATAACTTTATGACCGCCCGTTCCAACGGTTTGGCCACCTACCGTAACCGTGATTTCTTCGGTTTGGTGGAAGGCCTGAATCTGGCGGTGCAGTATCAGGGTAAAAACGACGGCGACGGTCGCAGCGTGACCAAGCAAAACGGCGACGGTTACGGCCTGTCCCTGGACTACCAGGACATCGGCGGTTCCGGCATCGGCGTAGCGGCGGCGTTCTCTGATTCTAACCGCACCAGCAAGCAAAAAGAGCTGCAGTATGGTAAGGGCGACAGCGCCACTGCATGGACCACCGCAGTGAAATACGACGCCAACCAGGTTTACCTGGCCGCGATGTATGCCGAAACCCGTAACATGACGCCGATCAGCGTCAATGGCACCTCCGGCTTCGCCAATAAAACGCAAAACTTCGAAGTGGTGGCCCAGTATCAATTCGAAAACGGCCTGCGTCCTTCCTTGGGCTACGTGCAGTCCAAAGGCAAGGATATCGAAGGGATCGGTGATGCCGACCTGGTGAAATATGTGGAAGTGGGGGCGACTTACTACTTCAACAAAAATATGTACACCTACGTTGATTATCAAATCAACCAGCTGAGCGACAATAACAAACTGAAACTGGCCAACGATGATATCGTTGCCGTCAGCTTGACGTATCGCTTCTAAGCGGCAATTTCATTACCTTCATCCTGTGTCGGGAGTGGTAATCAGGCAGGGCGTAAGCCCTGCCTTAGCTTGCTGACAAAGGAGGAAAAGCGTGGTTTTTCCTCCTTTGTGGTGAGCAGTCGAAAATCAATGAATTGATTTTCCTTATTTTAAAGGTTGTCTTCGGTAAACCTGGTAATGTCATCAGGTTTGTCATTAACCTCAGGCAGGGCGCAAGCCCTGCCTTTGTTTTATCGGGAACTCAGCCTTTGGGTGCCAACCCGACCAGCTCAATGGCGGAACGCAGCGCGGCGAAACGTTGCTGATCCTGCTCCCGCTCTATTTCGGTCACCAGCTGTGAAAGAATATTGCCGCCGGATACTTTTTTATGGTTTTTGATTAACTGCAACACTGCGTCGCCTAACGCCAGGCTGACGTCGCGCAGCAGAGTTTCATATTGCTCGTTGGAATGAGCTGATGCTGGCATGACCTTTCTCTGTCTCTCTCTTCTTCGGGAGCCGCAATTTAGCAAAACAGCGGCCTTATGCCTCGGAGGAAGGCGAAGTTTCTGATGAAATCAGAAATTCCTCAGCATCGCGCGGGGAGGGAATTAAAAATCCGAATATTCGCTGGCTGGCAACCAGAAGCCGTCAATGAACTCTTCCATGGGATAACAACCGGCGTGTCGCAAGTTCTGTTCCTTCATCGCGACCAGGCATTGTGGCTCGTCGCGCAATATGTCGACCACCATTTCACTGCAGCCACCATCCAGATAACAGACAAACATCACCAATGCGTACATCGTTGCACGCCTCCTTCGTCGAGTTGCCTTGTCTGCAACAGTGTAGGTAAAAAAGCACGATTTTTCAGCATCATTGCGCAATTAATCACCGTTGAAACGCCGCTGACGACACTTTCGGAATACTCTACCCGTTTCTGGCGCCGTGAGCGGATGGCATATCCTTTTGACGATGCTAAGCTTAACAAGCCTTACTTAAACGCATTAATGCAACCATCAAAAGGAGTGAATATGGGCTTGTTTAACTTCGTCAAAGAAGCGGGAGAAAAACTGTGGGACACAGTCACCGGCAATGCCTCCGCCGAAGATCAAGGCGCCAAACTCAAGGAGCATCTCGATAAGAGCGGCTTGCCGGGCACCGACAAAGTCGATGTGCAGGTGGTCGATGGTAAAGCCGTAGTGACCGGCGATGCCGTCAGCCAGGAGTTAAAAGAGAAGATCCTGGTGGCTATCGGCAACGTGGCGGGTATCAGCGGGGTGGAAGACAAGGTGGCGGTGACGCAACCCGACGCCGAGAGCCGCTTCTATACCGTGAAGAAGGGCGATACGCTGAGCGCGATCTCTAAAGAGATGTACGGCAACGCCAATCTGTACAACAAGATTTTTGAAGCCAACAAGCCGATGCTGTCGAGCCCGGACAAGATTTATCCGGGGCAGGTATTGCGTATCCCGCAATAACGCGTAGGTCTGCCATAGCCCGGTTGCGTACCGGGCTTTTTTTTGTCCTCTGCAATAGGCGTCTCTTATTTCCCTGCGATCTCCATGCCAGTTACATCTCCCCTGTGTCCCTGCTCGCTCGCCGGCAGGGGCGGTGTTGACCCTGATGGGGAAAATTGATAGCGTCATCTCCCGGTTGAGGCCGGAACGACCAAGGCGCCAACGTGCGTGCCTTATTCTGAGGGGATATTTTGCCCCGTCAAACAGCAATGCAGCAGTTGAACGAGTGAAAACCGATTTAGTGAAACAACAGCGTAACGCCTCAACGGATAAAAATTATCGAGAAACCTTGGGTGATGCGCAATTTGCGATCGTCGTGTTGGCGGTGGCGTCCTGCTCACTGATTATCTTTACGCTGGCGGTCACGCTGTGGGTGACCTGACGCGATTAACTAGGGGAGATAAAATGGAGCCTAATCTCCATGATGAAACCAAACTGCTGGCGATCATCGGCCTGTTGGTGTCCGTGCTGCTGGTGGTATCAATTCTCTTTGGCGTGACCTATTTCTCCGATCTCAGGCACGCGCATGACGATATAGACATCAAGAGCTGCTATATCAAAGCGTCCTGAATCGCGCGAACGCGCTGAGCGTCGCCGCTCTGTGGGGGCTACCCTGTGTTAAGATTGGGGGTACCCTTGGCGAATCGGCGCCATTCAGGAGGTCTTTGCGATGAGTCAGTCACGTCCTACGCTCTCTTCATCTTCACGCGAATGCCCTGTCGTTGACGGCGTGCGCCAGATACAACGTATTGCCGTGCGTAATGCCGAAGTGGGAGGTATCCCGATCAATCGTGCGTTGCCAACTCGGGAGCGGCGCACCGTCGGCGCCTGGTGTTTTCTCGATCACGCTGGACCGACGGTATTCAACGGCACCTCGCCCGGCATGGATGTGGGGCCGCATCCGCACATCGGGCTGCAAACGTTCACCTGGATGATAGAGGGTGAAGTGCTGCACCGTGACAGCCTCGGCAGTGAGCAAGTGATTCGCCCAGGGCAGGTTAATCTGATGACCGCAGGGCGTGGCATTGCGCATACGGAACAGTCGGTGGGCGAGCAGCGGCGATTGCATGCCGCACAATTATGGATCGCGCTGCCGGCCGAACATGCCGACATGGCGCCACGTTTCGATCACTATCCGGACTTGCCACAATGGCAGAATAACGGCGTGAATCACCGTTTGTTGGTCGGGGAATTTGGCGCTTATCGTTCACCGGTGTTTACTTTCTCGCCACTAATTGCCATTGATATGGAGTGGCAGGAAGCGGCGAGGATAGAATTGCCGCTGCGCGATGATTATGAAATCGGCTTTTTGCCCCTTATTGGTGCATTTGAACTTAATGGTGAAACTTTTTCACCTGATGAGTTTGCCTATTTGGGCATGAAGAATAACTCTATTGGGTTAAATGCACGGAAGGGCAGCCGGGGATTATTAATCGGTGGAGTGCCACTAAACGAAGAGATCCTTATCTGGTGGAATTTCGTTGGCCATACCAAAGCTGAAATTACTCAGGCTCAGCATGATTGGGAGCAAGAGGCGCCGCGTTTCCCGGCGGTTGACGGTTATTCTGGTGAGCGCATGACCGCGCCACGCCTGCCCTGGAGCGATGTTTGATAGCGTTAGGATATAATCGCCGCGGTTATTCGGCTTATTTCGCTCTAATAAGACGTAATTAATGTGATCGCGGCTCCAGCTTTAGGACAATATAAGGTTTCTCGGCGGAAAAGTGATCTGGCGCATATAATGACAACGAGAAGAAGTTTAGGATAATCCTCAGGAAGTCAGGTTGTCTCCCGTTAGTCAGATGTCAGTGAGGTCATTATGAGCCAGGTACTCTATCGTGCAAGACTGTCCCATGTCGTGGTTGCCACGGCGTTGTTTTGGGTCTCTGTCGCGGCATTGTTGGTCGCCGTATTAAACTAACCTCAAAAAATGACTCCTGCATAAACCCGCTTCGGCGGGTTTTTTTATCTCTATCGATGGGGAGGTGAGAGGCGGCGTTTATAATTGACGACATCTTCAATAAACGACAGGGATCATCATGAAGCTCTTTGCCGATATTTTGTTGCTGCTCATCGCAGCGCTCCATCTTTATATCCTGGTGTTGGAAATGTTCCTGTGGCGTACGCCACTCGGCAGACGCGCATTTGGCACGACGGCGGAGTTCGCTGCAGCCACGCGGGTGTTGGCCGCCAATCAGGGGTTGTACAACGGCTTTCTGGCGTTGGGGTTGGCATGGAGCTACTGGCGTGAGGATATGGCGCTGCAGCTGTTTTTTCTCGGGTGTGTGCTGGCGGCCGGCGTATTCGGCGGCCTGAGCGCCAGCTGTAAAATTCTCTGGGTGCAGGCTCTGCCGGCCGCGATCGCGATACTGGCGGTCTGGGGGACGCGTTAACCCGCCGGTTTACGGCGGGCTTCAGGCGGATTTTTGATGAATGACGTGCAGCGGCGGATCGATGTGCAGATCGACGCTCAAATCCTGGCGAAAATCATAGGGCGTGATATTAAAACGCTTTCTGAACATGTAGGTGAAGTGGGACTGTGAACCGAAGCCAAAGTCCAGGGCGATATCGAAGATCGACGCTTCACTGCTGCGCAGTTGATAGACCGCGCCGGCCAGACGGCGTTCGCGAATGTATTTGCCGAGCGAAATCCCTGTCGCTTCTTTGAACAGCTTCTGCATGTGCCACAGCGAGTAGCCGGAGTACTCGGCCAACTCTTCGAGATGGATCACTCGTCCGAGGTGAGTTTCGACCCATTTGCTGAGGGCGCAGACCAATGAGAGGTGGTGTTCTTGTATCATCAGTGCGTCAGTGTGAGACCTACATAGCGGTGAAGTATACACAACTTGCCGCCGTGGACAAAAACGCCACCGATGACCGGGGGGGATTATTCGGAAAAACCGTTGAACCGCCGCTTGTCAGCAGAAAGGAAAAACGGCTAATCTGAGACTGTCGCCGCCGCGGTGGGGGACGGAAAGAAGGCCACAGCAAGTAACCGCCAAAACAGAGTCAGCCGTAACAACTCAACGTTGATGGGGTGATCGCATGTTAATGACAGTGATTATTACTCTGGTTGTAATCGTGGGCGTCGGCGCTTTTATGGCGATGCCGGTGATGAGCATGAAAAATGCGGAAAGTGTGGGAGGTGAAGAGCCGTGAGAGCAAGAGACATTGCACGCCGCTGAGCGGGGCGTTCGCTAATCGGGAAAGCCTGGGTCAGAAACCCGGGCTTTTTGTTGCGCGGGCGCTCAAACGTTTTTCCGCTCGACGGTTTCCTCTCCCCAATAAAGCTGGTCGGCGGTGGTTTTGGCAAACGCCTTCTCCAGTGCTTCATCGCTGCCTTCTTCCCAGATTTTCTGCGCCAACACTTCGTCGTTCCCTGCCAGCTCAAAAATGGCTTCGGCGATTTCCACCGAAGTTTCACGCACTGTCGCCCAGGATTTCACATTGTGATTCGCCATAACTTTCTCCTGTTGGTTGTGGCTTATGGGTGGTTTTTGCCACCGTCATGCTGCAAGTATAGGCTAATCCGCCGCGGGCTTTTGCCCGGCGGTGCGCAGAAGGGGAAAAAAACGGGGAGAGCGGGCAATGGCGCGGACGCCGTGCTATTCTGTGCGGCGTTTGAATCAAGAGGGAAAGTTATTATGTCTGACATGCTGAGCAACGAGCAGGAACTGGCTTCCGATCTGGTCGCTTGCCAACTGGTCATCAAACAGATTTTGGACGTTATCGACGTGATTGCGCCGACCGAAGTGCGCGACAAGATGGCGGGTCAGCTAAAAAGCATTGATTTCTCCACGCACCCGGCAGGTGCCGATCCGGTGACACGCCGAGCGATTGACAAGGCGATTGCGCTGATCGAGATGAAATTCACCCGCAGCTGAGGCGGGGCCGCCGCAAAGCGACGGCGTCGGGCGGTGGCGGTTAATCCACCACCGTTTCGATTTTCTTGAACAACGGGCAGTCGGCTACGCCGATGAAACCGTTGTCGCCATTCACGTACTGGGCGATCGCCACGTTGCGCGCCGTCAGGTATTTGCACTGCAATCCCAACCCGCCAACGTTTTTGTTGCTGCCGATCAGCACGCCGTAACCCGAGATCAAAAAACCGCCGTAAATGACCGCTAGCACCAGTACCCACTTAATCAATTTGCTCATTGCGCTTCCTCATTATCCCTGAGGGTTCATCTAGCCATGACTGCCGCGCGACGACAAGGGTAACAGTCTGAAAACCGGGCAATAGCCAGAAATCTAAACGGAAAGTTAAACTTCGTTTAACTTCGCTGTGATAACATGCGCGATAGATTACCCAGATAACAATGAGGCTGCTAAATTTGTTGCGAAAAAAAATCCTCGTGATAATGACGGCCGTCGCTGCCTGCCTGTTTTTCTACCTGCTGGCGCTGGATAGCTATTGCGACGACGGTGGAAATTTTGCGTTGGGCATCTGTTCGGTGACCCGCTTCGTGCCCTGGTAAGCAATTTTCGGTAGGGATGTTCGCACGGCCGCCGCGAGTGCTAAGATGGCGGCCTGAATTTCGCAGTAGATAGGGTTGTCCATGTACGATTTAGGTTTTGGCCAGAACGGCCTGTTGTCGCTGGCGCTCGCCGTTGTGGCATTGTTGGCCGGGCTGTGGGTTTGGTTCCTGGTGAACCGCGCCAGTGTGCGCGCCAACGAGCAGATTCGCCTGCTGCAGGAAATTGCCGAGCAACAACGCCAGCAAACGGCGCTGTTGAAGCGTTTGGCGCACAGCGCAGGCGCTGACGGCGCCGCTGCGGCTGACGACGACGATCTCAGCCCCGCGCTGGATTTCAAAGGTTTTATCCCCGAACGTTGAACATGATGCTCCGGCCGGCGGCAGCGTCGCCGGGGCGTTTCAGTAAAACACCATGCCCTGATACGGTTTTTCCCGGCATGCCGCCAGGCGGCTGGCCAGATCGCCGGCATGGATCTCCAACTGATGCCCATCGGGATCGAGAAAGTAGAGCGATTCGCCTTCGCTGCGATTGCTTTTCCACTCTTCGACGCCGGCCTGGCGCAGCCGCTCGCTGACCCGTTCAATGTGTTCCGGCGCGACGCTGAAGGCGTAATGGGTGTAATCACGCTCCCGTGGTTGCATGCGGGCCTCATCCAATGACAGACACAGCCACAACGCCCCCAACGACAGATAGGCGCCGCCTTGCCAGCGGGCGTGAGGGGTAAACCCCAACAGATGACGATAAAAATCGAAGCTGCGATCGAGATCGCTGACGGCGAGCGTCAGGTGGTTGAGGCCGGTCAACATGCGTGCGTTTCCTGGGCGCTAAACAGAGGAAAAGTGTACGCAGAAGGGGAGAAAAGTTAAAGGGAGCAAAACATTAGTTCAGATAATGTGAAAACCGGCGGCACTGTCATAAAACTGTCTTACAGACATCGTAATGTAGCGCGAACCTTACGAAAGATGGATGAAGCCGATGATTAAATGGTACGAAGAAAGCGATGCCGAAGTGAACCGCAGCATCGCGCTGCTGACCGGAGAGAACCCGGACAAGTGGTATCCCTACGGCGGCGTGAAAGGTAAAGATTACTGCAAGAATCCCTCCGATGCCTGGCCGATCATTTGCGCCAACAAAATCAGTCTGAACCCCGACAACCAAAGCGACAGCCCGCAGTGGCAGGCGCGCATGAGCACCCAGGGCGGTGAATGGCAGGCGGACAGCGCCAGCCCGCTGCGCGCGGCGATGATCTGCTTCCTGATGAGCCGGCAGGCTAACTGAGTCGAACAATACCGGTGATTGGTAAGAGTTTCTCCTTTTTCTAATAACAGAGCTGTCGTTGGCGGAGGCTGTTTATGAAGCGCATTATCAAAGGTGATAAAAACTTGTCTCATCTGGTGATTGCCCATGCGGCGATCGATCGTCATGCCGAAAGCTTTGGCCAGCGTCGTCAGGGTTGGCCCTCGACCTACCTGATAAAATATCAAAACGATCGCGTGGCGGTGGAAGTGGTCACGCGTCGCCAATCTTATGTCGCCACGCTGATGATAGGCGCGCGCAACCTGACCAAAATGTGCGGCATGCCTGGCTGAACGCCGCCATTTCACGCTTTCTCACGGTTAAAAAATCGCGCTCCGCTACGCCGTCTCGGGGCGCTTCTCCTTGATGCTCACGGGGTTAAGTGTTAAAAAGCCGCCCGCAGATACATTTATTGATTGGTGAAATCTTGGCCGATAACGGCAAGGGTGTACGCCATATGAGGATAAGATGGGCGGTCAGCATCAGGATACTCCGCTAAAACGCGGCTTAAAAAACAGACATATACAGCTTATTGCCCTCGGGGGCGCCATTGGCACCGGTTTATTTCTCGGCATTGCGCAAACCATCAAGATGGCCGGCCCCGCCGTGCTGTTGGGCTACGCCATCGGCGGTTTTATCGCGTTTTTGATCATGCGCCAGCTGGGCGAAATGGTGGTGGAGGAGCCGGTCGCCGGATCTTTCAGCCACTTTGCCTATAAGTATTGGGGCGACTTCGCCGGCTTTCTTTCCGGCTGGAATTATTGGGCGATGTTCATTCTGGTCGGCATGGCGGAATTGACCGCCGTCGGCATCTACATTCAGTACTGGTGGCCGGAGATCCCCACCTGGGCCTCCGCCGCGCTGTTTTTCGTGCTGATCAACCTGATTAACCTGGTAAATGTGCGCCTGTATGGCGAAACCGAGTTCTGGTTCGCCATCATCAAGGTGGTGGCGATTGTCGGCATGATCGTGTTCGGCGCCTGGCTGTTGGCGAGCGGCAACGGCGGGCCACAGGCCAGCATCACCAACCTGTGGCAGCAGGGTGGCTTTATGCCGCACGGCTTCTCGGGGCTGGTGATGGCGATGGCGGTGATCATGTTTTCGTTCGGCGGGCTGGAAATGGTCGGCATCACCGCGGCGGAAGCCGCCGACCCGCGTCGCAGCATTCCCAAAGCCACCAATCAGGTGGTGTACCGCATTCTGATCTTCTATATCGGCTCGCTGACCGTGCTGCTGTCGCTCTATCCGTGGGGGCAAGTGGTGGAGGGCGGCAGCCCGTTCGTGTTGATCTTCCATGCGCTGAACAGCAATCTGGTGGCGACCGTGCTCAATGTGGTGGTATTGACCGCCGCGCTGTCGGTCTACAACAGCGGCGTTTACGCCAACAGCCGCATGCTGTTCGGGCTGGCCAGCCAGGGCAACGCGCCGCAGGCGCTGACGCGTGTGAATAAACGCGGCGTGCCGGTGCTGTCCATCGCGCTGTCGGCGTTGATTACCTCGATCGGCGTGCTGATTAACTACCTGATGCCCGGTAAGGCGTTTGAGCTGCTGATGGCGCTGGTGGTTTCAACGTTGGTGATCAACTGGGTGATGATCTGCCTGGCACACCTGAAATTCCGCGCTGCCAAGAACCGTCAGGGCGTCATTCCCAGCTTTAAGGCGCTGTGGTATCCGTACGGCAACTACCTGTGCCTGGCGTTCCTCGGCCTGATTCTGGTGATTATGTATTTCAGCGAAGGGATACGCATTTCGGTGTTGCTGATGCCGGTGTGGATTGCGGTGCTGTGGTGCGGGTTTATGCTGACGCGCCGTAAAGGCGCCAAGCGCTAAACGGTATGCAGCGGAGGCGTAGTCTGCGCCTCCGCGCTTTTCTCGTCAGCCGCGCGGCATAAAGGCGCGCCCCTCAGCGTGACCCCGCCCCAGCAGTTTCCGGCACAGCAGCAGCAGAGTACTGATCACGTCGATGGCCACCACGCTGAGCATCAGCAGGGTTAACATGAAGAATCCGAGCAGCGAACCGCCCAGCAGCACCAGCGGTGCAGGTACGCGCAGACGGCGCAACTTCATGGCGAAATACATTTTCCAGTATTGCTTCTGCGCCAGCAGCGCGCTGCGAATACGGCGCCCCAGGCTTGAGCCTGATTTGCGGGATGTAGAACGACTCATAACTTCTCCTTTTCTGTATGCCCTACAAGTCAATCACAAAGATCTTAAGAGAGTCTTAACGGGCTCTTGGCGGCCCTGGCTGTCTCACCGGAGTGAGACAACAGCATACGGCAAAAGGTCCCGAGATGCAGCGCACGGCTGACAAAGTGCGAGCTTCATCGGGTTTGTTACACTGAAAGTCATGCCCGTGCAGGGCGCAGTGGTCGGGAGAAAAGGCTGGATGAAAAGAATCAACCGTTATTACGACGCGGCCAAGGCGCATCATACGCCGGAGGGATTTCGCAACCTGGAACCTTCGCGGCGTCAGGAGGGGGACCTTCAACGTTGGCAAGATGAACGCAAGCGCCAGGGATTGCCCAAGCCGCCGCAGCAGGGTTACGCACAATTTACCGAACGCTGGTGGCAGCCTGCCGATCTCAGCGGCAACGACGACAGCGTCTGGTGGTTGGGGCATGCCTCGATGCTGCTGCGGTTGAGCGGGCGCTATATCCTGATCGATCCGGTGTTGTCCGAACGTGCATCGCCACTGAGCTTTTACGGCCCGAAGCGCAGAACGCCGCCGCCGCTGACGGTGGAGCAACTGCCGGCGGTGGATGCGGTACTGATCTCCCATAACCATTATGACCACCTTGACAGGCGCACGGTGCGGCAATTGGCGCGGCGTTTCCCTCAGGCCGAGTTCATCGTGCCGCTCGGCTTGAAGCGCTGGTTCCGCCGTTATCGGCTGAAGGTGCATGAGCTGGACTGGTGGCAAAGTCTGCCGTTGGGCGAGCTGACGGTCTACGCCACGCCGGCGCGGCACTGGAGCATGCGCACGCTGTGGGATCGCAATCGCTCACTGTGGTGTGGATGGGTGATCCACCATCCGGGGCTGCGGTTTTATTTTTCCGGCGACAGCGGTTATTCGGAACGGCTGGCGGAGATTGGTCAACGGCTGGGGCCGTTCGACGTGGCGGCGCTGCCCATCGGCGCCTACGCACCGCGCTGGTTTATGCAGGAGCAGCATATGGATCCGCAGCAGTCGGTGACGCTGTACCGTCAACTCAATCAGCCGCGCGCCATTCCCATCCATTGGGGGGTATTCGAATTGGCGGATGAGTCGCTGGACGAACCGCCGCAGCAGTTGAATCTGGCGCTGAGTGAGGCGGGGCTTGAACAGCATCAATTCCACCCGCTGAAGATTGGCGAGCGCATCGCGTTGCAGGATTCTCAGCAAGCGTGGTCTCTTCGCCCTGCGGTACAGAGGAAAGAATAAGAGCAACGGTTTGAAAGCGCGGCAGTAATTAGCAAAATTGATAAGTGCGGGTGGTGATTCAAATAACCACCCGATCTTCAGGATTTAATTCAACGCCACACTTTTGCTATTCATAAGATTATTCCGGTTATTCGGACTGATGGTTTTCGGATTATTTAGGATGAAGCCACTGGCCAGCGGGAGAGGCGTCTGGATGTTGCATGCTTATGCAACCGTTGTGCAGGACGGTAACATCATCGCCCGCCTGTGTGCTGCTCCTGCTCGCGCGGTGTGGCGGCAGGGCTGAAGGCTGATGATGATGCGTTTTCGACGGTAAAGGGGCGGAGCAGCGATGAATAAATTGGCCCCCGTTCATCGATATTCAAATGTTGCATATCAAATTCCATAAAGATTCAAATTTTTTAACGCTATAAGCGGCAAAAAAGCGGAAATGACGAGACGGACATGCGACAAAACGATGAAAGTTTTGTTAAAACTCCACCAGAATGCGGGGTCTGGTGCGGTGGTTTTAGCAAGCAGAAAATAGCCGATGCTTCAACATCTTTTGGCCTATTTAAGCAAATGTGGCTCTCGACCGTTTCAAATATGTGCGACATGTCGTTCAGTGATTAAAAATGGCTTGCCATCGCATACAGAGTATGTGATAACGCATCTGGGTAAAACGAGGTACAGTTCTGTATATGTGTGGCATTTTCAGTAAAGAAGTTCTGAGTAAAGACGTTAGCGTTGAATACCGCTTCTCTGCCGATCCTTATCTTAGTGCCTCAAGCAGTAACGACTCTAGTTTGTCTATGTAACGCCCACGGGCGGTTTAAACAATCCAAAGGAAATACTCAAGATGGCAAAGATCAAAGGTCAAGTTAAGTGGTTCAACGAGTCTAAAGGTTTCGGTTTCATCACCCCGGCTGACGGCAGCAAAGACGTGTTCGTACACTTCTCTGCAATCCAGGGTAACGGCTTCAAAACCCTGGCTGAAGGCCAGAACGTTGAGTTCGAAATCCAAGATGGCCAGAAAGGCCCATCTGCAGTAAACGTTACTGCTATCTAATCAGCGTCAGCTGTACAAAAAGCCCGCCTTCGCGCGGGCTTTTTCGTTTCCGTCATCCGGCGGCGATGACGATGCCTGCGTACTGGTTGCGGCCTTTGATTCCCGGATGCGTCGGATCCTGCGCGCGCCGGTGGCTATTGCGGCGATAGCTGGTGTATTTGAAGCGCTGCGGCCGCTGCGGGTCGACGTCCGGCGTGCAGATGGTGCAACTGCCGGCGCGGTCAACGGCGGCGAAACCGAGCGCCGTCAGCTTGTATTCGGCAATTGCGGCCAGATCCAGATGCCGGTAATGCGGGCTGATCAGCGTGGCGGGCAGCGGCAGGCGCTGTTTAAAATTTTCCACCAGCGCTTCATCGACTTCGTAGCAGCATGGGCCGGCGGCGGGGCCGATAGACACCACCCAATCGGCGGTGTCGCCATCTTGGCGAATGCGGGACGCCATCTGCTCCAGAATGCCGTCCAGTAACCCGCGCCAGCCGGCGTGTACCGCCGCGATAGCGCCACCGTCGCGGCGGCTGAACAGCACCGGCAGACAGTCCGCCGTCAGTACGCTGATCAGAATGCCGGGCTGGCGAGTATAAAAACCATCGGCCTCGCCGCACGCCTGCGCCGGTTGCAGCACGTCGACGATGCGGGTGCCGTGTACCTGCTTTTTTTCCGGCAGCGTGGCGCTGTAGGGCAGCAGATGCCCTGGCAGCAGCGCGAGTTTGCTGCCGAAGCCGTGCTGAATGTGAGGCACCGCATCGAGCAGCGCGGAACGATCGCTCATAAGTTATGTTCACCTGCGTGAGAAAACAGACTCTCAGTGTAGCCAGCTTTTTCCCCGCTTGGCCAGGTGTTGTTGGCGGCGAAAGCGAGTGGGGATGCGCCTTGCATCAAACCGGCGCCTTCTTTAGACTAGCCGCGCCCTGTCTCTCTGGAAGCCCATTCATGTCTTATCAATGTCCCCTGTGTCATCAATCGCTGCATTTTTCATCACAACACTGGCGTTGTGACGGCAATCATCAGTTCGATCAAGCTAAAGAGGGCTACGTCAATCTGCTGCCGGTACAGCACAAGCGATCGAAGCAGCCGGGAGACAGCGCGGAAATGATGCAGGCGCGGCGAGCGTTTCTCGACGGTGGATATTATCAGCCGTTGCAAGAGCAGGTGGCCGAGTGGCTGGATTTGGCGCTGGCGGCCGATGCTGGCGCGTTGTTGGACATAGGCTGTGGGGAAGGGTATTACACTGCCGCGGTGGCCGCCAGGCTGGCCCAGGAGCGCAATATGGCGGTCAATGGGCTGGATGTCGCCAAGGTGGCGATCCGCTACGCCGCTAAACGTTATCCGGCGGTCTCGTTCTGCGTCGCTTCCAGTCACCGTTTGCCGTTCGCCGATGGGGCGTTGGATGCGGTCTTGCGCATTTATGCACCTTGCAAGGCGGAGGAGCTGGCACGGGTAGTGAAGCCGGGCGGCGTGGTGCTGACGGTGTCGCCGGGCCCGCGTCATCTGTACCAGCTGAAAGAGCAGGTGTACCAGCAGGTGCAGCTGCATGCCGAACAGGATGAACAGTTCGCCGGATTCGACTGCGAGCGCAAAGAGGCGCTGGCCTATACGATGACCCTACCGGGCACGCAGGCCGCCAATCTGCTGCAGATGACGCCGTTCGCCTGGCGCGCCACGCCGGAGGTGCAACAGCGGTTGGCCGAGAGCGGCGAGTTTGTGTGCGAGACGGACTTCGTGCTGGCGTTGTACCGACGTCGCGCTTAAGGGGCCTTGAACTCAAAAACAAAAAAACCTGCCGCGGCAGGTTTTTTTCAAAGCGAGCGCTTCAGGCCAGGTAGCCGAGGTGCTCCAGCAGAATGTTGACGCCGATACCGATCAGCACCACGCCGCCGAGGATTTCGGCGCGCTTGCCCAGCAGCGGGCCGATAAAGCGGCCGATCATCATGCCTAGCGTCGCCATGATCATGGTGGCGCAGCCGATGGCCATCGCGGTATGCACGATGTTCACCTGCAGGAAAGCCAGACCGACGCCGATGGCCATCGCGTCGAGGCTGGTGGCGATGGCGGTGGCGACCAGCAACCAGAAACCATGACGTTTGACCTTCTCTTCTTCATCGGGCTTGTTACGTACCCCTTCGACGATCATGCGCATGCCGAGAATGAACAGCAGCGAGAAGGCGACCCAGTGGTCCCATTCCATGATGTATTGACTGGCGAACAGGCCGATGGCCCAACCGATGAGCGGGGTGATCGCTTCGACCACGCCGAAGATCAGGCCGGTGCGGATCGCTTCGCGGAAACGGGGTTGATGCAAGCTGGCACCTTTGCCGATCGACGCGGCGAAAGCATCCATGGACATGCCAAAAGCGAGAATAAGCGTTGCTGAAAGGTTCATGTGAAATAGCCTCGGCCGGGTGGCTCCATATACACGTAACCCACCCCCAACCAAACGACGGAGTTACGTGTCTATGGTCTCGCCAACCTTACCTGGCTGCCCGCACCACGTTTCTTACGGCGAAACGAGTATGTTGATACGGGCGTTTCTGGCTTTTTATTCTCCAGAAACCGGCTACTCCCCAATGACGGCGCAACCATATCATATTATTTCCGCCACGGACAACCTTATTCTATGGCAATGTTTGTTCTTAATTGAGACTCGTTTTCATTAATCTAATTTCATGCGGGAATATAATGTAGCCAGGGGTAACAATGTTGCAGAAATAATAGTCAGAAAGGAGATTGCGCTGCCGATTAATTACCCATAAGCAGCGCAAGGTTTGAGCTAAAATAACGTTAATTTTTCTTTATTTATTGATTATCAACAAAAAAGTGGTAAATCTTCTCCAGGTCGTCCAGGTGGGTCACCTGAACCAACAGCCGGCGCTGTTCCAGGTCGACGGCCAGAATGCCGTCCTCCGATAAATTCATGGCTTTAATGCGGTTATATTCGACAAACACATTGGCGAAGAAAAAACCGTGCGCTTTAAACACCATCTTGGGAGCGCGAATATAAGAAATATAGATGGCGAGCAACGCCAAAGAAATAAGCAGATAGGTGGTTAATACCGCACCGTTGTCGGTGACATTGCGGTAAATCAGAATGGCGATCAGGCCGACGAAAATCAGGCTGTCGAGGCGGTGGCGGCGTTTAAGCGGTACTTTGAGCCGCGTTTTACCTTTCAGCAGATCCATGCCGAATTCGTCGTACAGCGAATACAGCAACAGCAGGGCGATAAACAGCATCAGTACGGCGTCGGTCAGTGACATCTCTTGCTCCATAAAAAAGCCGGGGGTTGCCCCCCGGCCGTTTCGAACGATTACAGGCCCAGCAGGCCAATCCAATAGCCAAAGATACCGATGACGAAGAAGCCGATGATGATCCACAGCGCGTTGACTTTCTTGCGCAGCAGCCACATACAGGCGAAGGTCAGCAGCAACGGCACCAGGCCCGGCATCAGCTGGTCGAGGATGGTCTGCACCGTGGTGACGTTGGTATGCCCGGTCTGGTCGGTTATCTTGGACACCACCAGCGGGATATTCACGTGCGTCCACTTGTTGACCAGCGCCCCCATGACAAACAGGCCGAGAATGGACGCTCCTTCCGTCAGTTTCTGCAGGAAGCCGCCGCCCATGTCGTTGACGATATCGACCCCTTTACGGTAACCGTAGGCCACGCCGTAGTAGCGGGTCAGCAGGCGCACCAGGTTGAACAGCACGAAGAACAGGATCGGTCCAAGCAGGCTGCCGCTCATGGCGATGCCCGCCCCAAGCGCGGCGAACACCGGTCGCACGGTGCCCCAGAAGATCGGGTCACCGACGCCCGCTAAAGGCCCCATCAAACCGACCTTGATGCCGTTGATTGCGGCGTCATCGATCGGCGCGCCGTTGGCGCGTTGCTCTTCCATCGCCATGGTCACACCGAGCACCGGCGCCGCCACGTAAGGGTGGGTGTTGAAGAACTCCAGGTGACGCTTGATCGCCTGTTTGCGATCGTCATTGTTTTCCGGATACAGGCGGCGGATCACCGGCACCATCGAGAAGCAAAAACCCAGCGCCTGCATGCGTTCGAAGTTCCATGAACCCTGGAACAGGTTCGAACGCAGGAATACGCCGCGAATATCGGCCGGCGTGAGTTTCTTTTGAGCAGTTGTATCAACCATTTCTCTCACCTATTCCTAGTCGAGTTCGTTATCGAGATCGTTCGCGTTAGCCGGGCCGGCCTGTACAACTTGAGACTTGTTGTATTTCGGGCTGAGCTGGATATACAGCACGGCCATCACCACGCCAATGACGCCGAGCGCCACCAGGTTGAAGTTGGTGAAGGCGGCGGTAACGAAACCGAGATAGAAGAACGGCATCAGGTAGCCGGCGCGCATCATGTTAATCACCATTGCGTAACCGACCACGACGATCATGCCGCCGGCGATGTTCAGGCCGCTGGTGACCACTTCCGGGATCGAGTTGAGCAAGGCGTGTACCCCGGCGGTGCCGACCGAGATGGCGACAATGACCGCCGGGATGGCGATACGCATCGCCTGCAGCAGCAGGGCACCGACATGGATCCAGCTAATGGCGCGCAGGCTGCCGCGCTCCGCCGCACTGTCTGCTGCGTGCTGGAACGCCACGGTGAGGGTACGCACGATGATGGTCAACACCTGGCCGGCCGCCGCCAGCGGAATGGCCAGGGCGATACCGGCGCCGACGCTTTGCCCGCCGGCGATGACCAGAATGGTCGAAATGATGGACGCCAGGGCAGCATCCGGCGCGACGGCCGCACCGATGTTCATCCAGCCCAGGGCGATCATTTCCAGCGTACCGCCGATGATGATGCCGGTTTTCATATCGCCGAGGATAAAGCCGATCAGGGTACAGGCGACCAGCGGACGGTGGAACTGGAACTCGTCGAGGACGGAACCCATCCCGGCGATACAGGCAACGATAAATATCAGCACAATCTGAAGAGTGGTGATCTCCATTGCACTTCTCCTATGACCAAAAAAGCTCTGAGTAAAATAATTAGCGGCTGGCGCCACTAATTGAGTTTGTTAATCAGGTCCATCATTTTTAGCCGGCTGTCGGACGAGACCTTACGTACCTCCAGCTCGATACCGCGATCGTTCAGTTTCTTAAACGCTTCGATATCTTTTTCATCGACGGAAACGGCGTTGTTCACCTGGGTTTTCCCCTGGCGGAACGCCATGCCGCCGATATTGACGGATGTAATCTCCACGCCGCCTTCCACCAAACGCCAGACGTCGGTCGGGTTGGTGAATAACAGCATCACGCGATCGTTGGCGTATTTCGGGTTGTTCCAGACGCGGATGGCCTTCGCCACGTCCACCACGTGGGCGGTGACGCCCGGCGGGGCAACCTGGGTCAGCAGGGTCTTGCGCACATGGTCGGCGGCGACTTCATCGCTGACGACGATAATGCGGCTGACGTTGGTCTCTTTGGTCCAGCGGGTAGCGACCTGGCCGTGGATTAAGCGGTCATCGATGCGCGCCAGGCCGATTTTCATGTGGTCGTTCGGCCCCAACGGCGCCTGAGGGGCAGCGGCTTTGGCGACGGGTGCTGCGGGTTTTGCGGGTTCTTCCTGCGGTTTTTTCAGCGCTTTCACGCCTTCACGGCCGGTTTCCAACGCCAGCGCCACCAGTTCATCGAAAGCGGGGTTGTCGTCCCGCGCCATGAAGGTTTCCACCAGCATCGGGATGTTGACCCCGGTGACGACCTCATAGTTTTCTTTGTCGACCGCAATGCGGCTGGCGGCGTTGAACGGGCTGCCGCCCCAGGTATCCACCAGGAACAGCACGCCGCCGCTGGTATCCAACCCACTGATTTTTTCGTTGTACTTGACGATTAACGTTTCGGCATTCTCACCGGGAACGAAGTCTATAAAGGCGACGTTGTCCTGCTCGCCCAATAGCATCTCCGCCGTTTTCAGCAGTTGTTCCGCTGCAGCCCCGTGTGTGCCGATGATAATAGCTATTGCCACTCGCTACCTCCTCGTTGAACTCCAGACGCGGTGTGTGTCGTTTCTCCGCGCCGTCTTGGCAGTCACTTCCGCGGTTCAGATACATTATGGTAGAAAAAAAGAAACGCACGCCTAACATTTCTCACGCAGTTTCAAATGCCTGTGCGTGATACTTCACGAACGCGAGATTTATTTTAGTGAGTGAAAAAATATTTTTTGTGACGCTGCTCCGCTATTGAATGCTCGGGGAAATCTTAGCTGTCGCAGACGATATGGTGTGGCGCCACCCTAAACCGCCGTTGAAAAAGCCGCTTTGTCCCCCAGAAAAATCCTGATACAGTAATTTCTTCTTTCATCACTAAGGAGTGAAGGGCCTCAGCCCTCCCTATGGACTGTCACCGAAGTTACTGTTTTTCCAGGTTTCACCCGCCACCTGCTGGCGTTGTATATGCTGTTCGGCCCTTCGGCCATCTCCCGGTAACCCCATCCCGTCACCTTGCTATTGTCGACTGCGCCCATGCAGCGGCGGCATCGTCACGTCTGAGCGGCGAGCGCTCATTCCCACTTTTTTCTGGAGTCTGATATGGAATTTTTAATGGACCCCTCTATTTGGGCGGGGTTGCTTACGCTGGTGGTGCTGGAAATCGTGCTGGGCATCGACAACCTGGTGTTCATCGCCATTTTGGCCGACAAATTGCCGCCGAAGCAGCGCGATAAGGCGCGCGTTATCGGCCTGTCGCTGGCGTTGCTGATGCGTTTGGGCCTGCTGTCGGTGATCTCCTGGATGGTAACCCTGACCACACCGCTGTTCAGCGTCGGCGATTTCAGCTTCTCTGGCCGCGATCTTATCCTGCTGTTCGGCGGGGTATTCCTGCTGTTCAAGGCCACCATGGAGCTGCATGAGCGGCTGGAAGGGCAGACGCACCAGGATGGCGCCAACCGCGGTTATGCCAAGTTCTGGGCGGTGGTGGTGCAAATCGTGATCCTGGACGCAGTGTTTTCGCTTGATGCGGTGATTACCGCCGTAGGCATGGTGAACGATCTGCCGGTAATGATGGCGGCGGTGGTGATCGCGATGGCGGTGATGCTGTTGGCATCCAAGCCATTGACCAACTTCGTCAATGCGCACCCGACCATCGTGGTGCTGTGCCTGAGCTTCCTGTTGATGATCGGCCTGAGCCTGATCGCCGAAGGCTTCGGTTTGCATATTCCGAAAGGCTATCTGTACGCCGCGATCGGCTTCTCGATCCTGATTGAATTGTTCAACCAGATCGCGCGTCGCAACTTCATCAAGCATCAAGCGCGTCGGCCGATGCGCGAGCGCACCGCGGAAGCGATCATGCGCCTGATGGGGCAGCAGCGCGCGCAGCAGTCGGACGATGAGGTCGCTTTGCCGAGGGATGAAACCTTTGCGGCGGAAGAGCGTTATATGATCAGCGGCGTGTTGACGCTCGCCTCGCGTTCATTACGCAGTGTGATGACGCCTCGCACGGACATCTCCTGGGTCGACTGCGAGCGCTCCCGCGAGGAGGTGCGCGCACAGTTGCTGGATACGCCACACAGTCTGTTCCCGGTGTGTCGTGATTCGGTGGATGAGATCGTCGGCGTGGTACGCGCCAAGGATCTGCTGGTAGCGCTGGAGCAGGGTGAAGATATTGCCGAGTTTGCCGCCCGCACGCCGCCGATCGTGGTGCCGGAAACCATGGACGTCATCAAACTGCTGGCGGTGCTGCGCCGCGCCAAAGGGCGTCTGGTGGTGGTCACCAATGAATTTGGCGTCGTGCAGGGGCTGGTGACGCCGCTGGACGTGCTGGAAGCGATTGCCGGTGAGTTCCCGGACGAGGATGAAACGCCGGATATCGTGGCGGAAGGCGACGGCTGGCTGGTGAAGGGGGGAACCGATTTGCACTCGCTGGAACAGGCACTGGCCTGCGATGACCTGGTCAGCCCAACCGCAGACTACGCCACCCTGGCGGGGCTGCTGTTGGCTCACTACGGCCAGATGCCGGTGGTGGGGGACACCATTGAACTGAACCACCTGCGTTTCGATATCGTCGAGGTCTCCGACTATCGCATCGAATTGGTGCGTGTTACCCGCGTCGTCTTTGACGAGCCGACGCAGTCGTAACCCTCCCGCCGGGGGCTCAGGCCTCCGGCGGATCCTCTTCCGCTTTCCTGACGCGCGATTCGTACTGTTGCAACCACAGCGGGAAAACGTGGATCGGCATCGGCTTGGCGAAATAATACCCCTGCAGGGCATTGACCTCGCGTGAGCGCAGATAGTCGGCCTGTTCCTCCGTTTCGACCCCCTCTGCCACCAGTTTCAGCTTCAGCCTCTGCGCCAGCGTAATGATGGTGTCGGTCACCGTGGCGTTGACCGCGTCGGTGCCGATGGCCGCGGTAAACCCGCGGTCGATCTTCAACACGTCCGGGCTGAGGTTTTTCAGGTAGCTCAGCGAGCTGTGGCCGGTGCCGAAATCGTCGATAGCCAGCATGATCCCCATGTCTTTCAGCGTGCGAATCTGGTCATACTGGATCGCCGACAGCGCGGTGCGTTCGGTCAGCTCCAGCATCAATGAGGGCATCGGATGTGCCGGCAGCCAAATCTGGCGGATATCGTCGATGATGTTGAGCGTTTTAAAATGCTCGGCAGCAACGTTAATGCTGATGTAGAAGGACGGTCGTGGCGGGAACAGCTGCAGATTTTCCGTCACGGTGTTCATTAGATAGCGAGTGAGCGGAATGATGAGGTCATGCTGCTCGGCCAACGGAATAAACACGTCTGGCGAGATCCACCCCTGCCGCTTCTTTTTCCAACGCAGCAGCATCTCGACGCCGGCACAGCGCCCGGTATCGCTGTGAATGATCGGTTGGCAGTAAACGCGGAACTCCCGATGGGTAATGGCATGGCCAATGTGGTAAGACAGGCTCATGCGGTTAGCGGTGAGCAGGTAGACCACATAGGCCGCCAGCAGGCTGATCAGCAGCGCCAGCGGGATATGGCGCGGCAGTGCGGAAAACGCCAACATGCCGACCTGCGGGCCGAACAGCGAAATCGAGAACGGGTAACGCTCGGAACCGGCGGTGTAACGCAGATCGTTGGTCAGGGTGTCGCGGCGCAGGATTTCGCGGCGCCCGTATTCCAGGCTGCTGTCGGCTACGTTCAGCACCATGCGCTGAACATAAGGCTCCTGCGGTTCGAGTAAAAAGTTCGATAACAGCTCGATATTGAAGACGTGCAGCACGCCGCTGCTTCTATCGCCGGGGGAGGGTGTCCACATCACCAACGTGGGCAGTCCTTTGCTCACCGCCAACGAAGGGCGCAGCGCCAGCCTGACGTTGCTGTTGACGAAAATCGGCAGCACGGCGGCCAACTGATAATGTCGGGCGCCAAACAGACTGGAGCAGTAGATGATGCCATTTTTTACCAGCAGCATGGCGCGCAGCGCCTGATTTTGCGCGGCGCGAAAGCGCAGGGTCGATGAGACGTTCTCGCAGGGTTGTTCCAGCATGTCCATACTGCGTTCCGCCTGCAGCTGCGCGGGGGACAACAGCTGGTCAATTTTGCCGACGGTGCGGGTGGCCAACGTTTGCTGGCTCTGCTCGATGCTTTTGACCTCTTGATAGTAACGGGTATACAGCGATACCAACAGAATAGCCACGCCCACCGCTCCGGCCAGCAGCCAACGGTAGTAACGATATTGGGACGCGGCGAGGTGGGTCATCAACATCCGGTAAATCCTTGTTCGGTAATCCAGCTCCGAGTCACAGTCAGGCCACAGCTCCTTAAGTTGCGCTCGGCTAATTCTAGCCTGAGGTTATACAAGATTGATGGTAACTCAGTAAATTATTTCGATTTGGCAAAACAGAAGGTCAATTTGCAGGCTAACCGCTGGATCGATGAGAAAAATGCAGGATATTTTCTGGTGACATTGTCACTAAAAGCGGTCAATGAATTGATTGCCCATAAAAAACCCCGCCGGGCGGCGGGGTTGTCTGTCAGTCGCATTGCACCTTGATTGCCAGGCCACCGCGTGACGTTTCTCGGTACTTGGCGTTCATGTCTTTGCCGGTTTCGTACATGGTCTCGATCACCTTATCCAGCGAAACGCGCGGTTCGCTGGTGCGGCGCAGAGCCATGCGGGCGGCGTTGATCGCCTTGACCGAGGCGATGGCGTTGCGCTCGATGCACGGCACCTGTACCTGGCCGGCGACCGGGTCGCAGGTCAGCCCCAGGTTGTGTTCCATGCCGATCTCTGCCGCCACGCACACCTGTTCAGGGCTGCCGCCCAGCAGCTCGGCCAGACCGGCCGCCGCCATGGAGCAGGCCACGCCGACTTCACCCTGGCAGCCGACTTCGGCGCCGGAAATGGACGCGTTCATCTTGTACAACGCGCCGATGGCGCCCGCCGCCATAAAGTAACGGATGTAGATATCCGGGCTGACGGACTCGATGAAGTGATCGTAGTAAGCCAGCACCGCAGGCACGATGCCGCAGGCACCGTTGGTCGGCGCGGTGACCACGCGGCCGCCGGCGGCGTTTTCTTCGTTCACCGCCAGCGCGAACATGTTGACCCAATCGATCACGTTCATCGGATCGTTGGACAGTTTGTCCGACGCCACCAGCATGCGGCGCAACGCGGAAGCACGGCGCGGTACGCGCAGCGGCCCCGGCAGCACGCCTTCGGTGTTCAGACCGCGATCGATACAGGCACGCATGGTTTGCCAGACGTTGCCGAAGTAGGTTTCGATCTCTTGCTTGCTGTGCAGCGCCAGTTCGTTTTGCATCACCATGCCGGACAGTGACAGCCCGGTCTCGCGGCAGTGGTCGAGCATTTCGCGCGCGGAATTGAATGGATAAGGCATTTGCAGCTCTTGCTCGGCGTCCTTACCGAAGTTCTCCTCGTCGACGATGAAACCGCCGCCGATGGAGTAATAGGTCTTGCTGTACACTTCTTTATCGCCGGCGAAGGCGTGGATTTGCATGCCGTTCTCGTGCAGCGGCAGGTTGTCGCTGCGGAAGACCATGCCGCCGTCGCGTGGGAAATCGACTTCATGCAGGCCGTTGGCCAGCATCAGGCGTTGACGTTGTTCTACATCGCGAATAAAGCCAGGAATGCTATCGATATCGACGGTGTCCGGCATGTTGCCGGCCAGGCCGAGAATGATGGCGATATCGGTATGGTGACCTTTACCGGTCAATGAGAGTGAGCCGTAAACGTCTACGGCAACACGCGTGATAGAAGGCATCAGGCCTTTATTTACCAGATCGTCGACAAACTGTTTGCCGGCTTTCATCGGTCCAACCGTATGAGAGCTGGACGGGCCGATGCCGATCTTAAACATGTCGAAAACGCTAATCACGCTAAAACTCCTTAAAGAGACGTATTGTTATGGCTGCGGCGGTTAAAAACCGCGCAGGGAACAGCGATATTGTAAAAGGGCCGTGCGGGTTCGGCTGCCTTTTTCGCATGAAATTAAATAATCCGTGGTGTCGCTTTTTTTACTGATTACCCGGGGCGAACCCTTATGCGAGGTATCCGCTTTCGCCCAAGCTCCATTAGCGGTAATCGCGCCAGCTTTCCGTGCTGAACGCCGCCGGCTTAATCCCTGTTTCTACAGTGGTTTATCTCGGACGGTGGTATTTTACAGGTATTTCGTAAGGTTTAAGAGAGGGTTTACAGTTTTTTTAAAACCATTCAATCGGAACGGTAGTTGAAAAAGCGTTCAAATGAAGTGATTTCGATCGCTTTACCGGCAGCGGAGGCCGTCGGCCATGCCAGATTGCGAGTCAGATCACGTAATATGGGCTAAATACTGACCTGCTGCGCCAGACGCCGAATGATGGCTGCGGTCAGCCCCCAGATAAACTGGCTGTGATACCAGGAGAGGTAAATGCGGTGCGTATGGCCGGCGCGATGAATATCCAGCGGATAGTAACGCGACAGGGTCAGCGCTTCCCTCAAGGGCATCTCGAACACGTCCGCCACTTCACCCTCATTGGCGTGGAACTGCACATCCGGCGAGACCAGGCCGACGATGGGCGTGACCTGAAATCCGGTGCTGCTGTCGAGCGGCGCCATTTGGCCGAGGACGGTCACCGCCTGCGGCGGTATCGCCACTTCTTCCTGCGCTTCTCGCAGCGCCGTGACGATCGCCGACCCGTCTTCAGCGTCGGTTTTACCGCCGGGGAAGGCCACCTGGCCGGCATGTTTGCGCAGCGAGTCGGCGCGGCGGGTCAACAGCAGCGTCGGCTCTGCGCGGCAAACGATCGGGATCAGCACCGCCGCCGGGCGCACATTGTGCGAGATCTGCGCCGCCTGGGGCAGCTGCAGTTGAAAACGGCTGATAAAGGCGTGCAGTGAGGCCGGTGTGTTCGATGGGATCACGACAGGGCACACTCCCCAAGCTGCGGCAGAATACGGCCAACCTTGTCGAAGGTCTCCTGGTATTCCGCCTGCTCCTGGCTGTCCGCCACGATGCCGCCACCGGCGGAGCAGTGGATGCGGCCGTTTTCGGTGACGAGCGTGCGGATGGTGATATTGGTGTCCATGGTGCCGCAGGCGCTTAGGTAACCGATACTGCCGCAATAGGCATTGCGGCGCTGCGGCTCCAGCTCTTCGATGATTTCCATCGCCCGCACCTTGGGCGCGCCGGTGATCGAGCCGCCGGGGAAGCAGGCGCGCAGCAGTTCGGCCGCCGAGGTCTGTTCCGGCAGGGTTGCGGTGATAGTGCTCACCAGGTGATGCACGGCGGGAAACGGCTCCACGGCAAACAGTTCCGGCACCCGTACGCTGCCAGGCTGGGCGACGCGGCCGATATCGTTGCGCAGCAGATCGACGATCATCAGATTTTCAGCGCGATCCTTGGGGGAATCGGCCAAACGGCGAGCCTGAGCGGCGTCCTGTTCCGCGTCCGCCAGCCGCGGCAGCGTGCCCTTGATCGGGCGGGTTTGGATGCGCTGCTGCTCCAGCCACAGGAAGCGCTCGGGAGAGACGCTCAGTACGCTGTTGTGCGGCAGGCGCAGGAAGGCCGAGAACGGCGCGCGGTTGCAGGCGCTCAATCGACAGAAAGCCTGCCACTCATCTCCCTGATAGTCGGCGGAGAACCGTTGCGCCAGATTAATTTGGTAACAGTCACCGCTGCGCAGGTAGCGCTGAATACGTTGGAATTTCTCGCCGTATTGCCGCCGGCTCATATTGGCGCGCCAGTCGCTCAGCAGCGTGAAAGGGCGTTCTGTCGGCGCGGTTTGGCTATTGAGCCAGCACCAGCGCTGTTCCACGTCGCCATAGCTGAGCAGCGTCAGGGTTTGCAGACGGTGATCGGCGATCAGCGCCCAGTCATAAATGCCCACCGCCATGTCCGGCAAGGCGAGGTCGGCTGCGGCCAACTGCGGCAAGCTTTCCACCCGCCGCCCGAGATCGTAGCCGAACAGCCCCAGTGCGCCGCCCTGAAATGGCAGATCCGGGTTAAACGCCGGTTGCCAACCTTGCGCCACCAGGTGTTGCTGCAGCAGGGAGAATGGATCTTCCTTCGACTGAATAGTGACGCCGTCACTTTCTATTTTCGTGCTGGCGCCCTGGGTGGTGAGCGTAACGCACGGCTGCGCGACCAGGATGTCGAAGCGGTTATGCGAATGGTCGGCGAAGCCCGAATGCAGCAGCATCGCCCACGGGTGGGTTGAAATCGGGGCGAAAAGCGTCATCAGGGCACTGCGGCTGTAGGGCAAAGATTTTATGTTTGGGGCGGTTACGCTCATGAACGTCAATAAACCTGGCTGTGAGGACGGCGATATCTGGCGGCTAGTGTGCCATAGACGGTCACGTCATGCATGTTTTGCCACGCGCGACATGGAGCACAGTTCACATAAACGGCAGTTCAATAAACCTGAGATAAGGCATTTTTTGCGCCATTGATTATACTTCGATATGTTAAAAATTTAACGTCAAATGCACTGGACGTTTATTCATCGAGGGCGCAAGACCCGAGAAATATAAAAAAGGTTCGTTAATTTCATACTTTTATTGTTGCTTGCTGTTATTAAGCTGGCGATACGAAACGGTTTTGCCTGTTTTTTTTCATGGTGGCCGTCTTGTGAAAGTTATCCCTTGTTGTGGAGCGCTTTTCTTGCCGAAAGCATGAAAAGACAAACAAGATTAATCTTATTTAGCCTGCGGCGGAAATGTGAAGGTTCGCGTTTTATTTCGCTCGTGTGCTGAAGTGGTTTCTATTTTTTATAAAAATAAAATTATCATTTTGTTACATTATTATTGAAGAGCTACCTATGTCGTTAATGCTGAGCGTCATCGTCCCGATGCACAATGCGGGGGAGTTATTGGAGCCGTTCCTGGTCTCGCTGCTGGCCCAGCGCGAGCAACGGTTGGAGGTGATCATCGTCAACGATGGTTCCACCGACGGTTCGGGAGAGATCGCGCACCGTTACGCGGCGGTGCATCCGCATATTCGCGTGATCGATCAGGCCAATGCCGGCGTTTCTAATGCACGTAATGCCGGGCTCGCCGTTGCCCGAGGTAAATATGTGGCGTTTCCGGACGCCGACGATTTATTGGCGCCGGAGATGTATTCCACGCTGTTGGAACAGGCAGAACGACACCAATTAGACGTGATGCAATGTAATGGTGAACGCTATTTTACCAGCCAAGACGAATTACAGCCGATTTTTCCCGAGGCGCGTTTACGCACTACCGACGTTATCACTGGCGTTCAGTGGTTCGAACGTGCATTGAAGTCGCGAAAGTTTATTCATGTTGTATGGCTGGCAATATATCGCCTCGATTTTATTCGCCAGCATCGGCTTTATTTTGAGCCGGGGTTGCATCACCAGGATATTCCCTGGACGACGGAGGTCATGTTTAATGCCAAACGGGTCAAATATTTAAGCACGCCGCTGTACCGGCAACGGGTGCACGACAAGTCGATCAGTAACCGTCGTCGCACCGGCAAAGCGAACGTAGAGTATCAGCGTCACTATATGAAAATCGTCGAAATGCTGGAGCGGCTCAACCGGCGCTATGCGGGCACTGTCGCCATTCGTCCCGCTTTCCATTGGCAAATCACCCGTGAGGCGTTGGGCATTTGTCACAGTATCCGTCGTGAGCCGGATCCGGCCGCCCAGAGTCAGATTACCGAAGAGTTCTATCAGCGCGGCATCGACAGAGCGATGTTCGCCAATACGCGCGGCCTGAAGCAGGGGTGGCATGTCATGCTGTGGCGGCATCGCCTGAAGCAGTGGCGCAGCGATAACGGCTGTTCGCAACCGGCCTGAGCCACAAGACGTTGGGATCCGCCGCGTTAGCGCGTATACTCGCTCTCCCTTTTGCCGGAGAGAACGACACATGCATGCAGGTATGCCATTACTGAGCCACGCGGAGCAGCAGGAAGCGGCGGATCGCATCCATCAGCTGATGGAACAGGGCATGAGCAGCGGTGAGGCCATTGCTCGCGTTGCGCAGGAAATTCGTGAGCAGCATCAGGGCGCTCATGTCGCGGTGCTGTTTGATGACGAAGACGAACAGCAGGATGCCGCACCGGAGGCGTCGCGGGACGACGATGCTGAAGAAGACGAAGACTATTGATGTTATCGGGGCCGCGTAAGCGGCCCCGTGAGTGTCAACCGTTGGCCGCCACGGCGGCAGCGGCCTGTTTCGCTTGTTCCACCGCGAGTTCCGTGGTGTCCGCCGTCGCCAGCGCTACACCCAGGCGGCGCTGGCCGGCGATTTCCGGCTTGCCGAACAGACGCAGCTGGTTGTGCCCGCGCAGCGCGTTTTCCAATCCGCTGAAGCGCACATCGGTGCTGGTGAGCTGTGGCAGGATCACCGCCGAAGCGGAAGGGCCGAACTGGCGGATAGCGCCGATCGGCAAACCGAGAAACGCGCGCACGTGTAGGGCGAACTCAGACAGATCCTGTGAGATCAACGTAACCATGCCGGTATCGTGCGGGCGTGGCGACACTTCGCTGAAGATCACGTCGTCGCCGCAGACGAACAGCTCCACGCCGAACAGGCCGAAGCCACCCAGGGCTTTCACCACCTTCTCCGCGATAGCCTGAGCACGGCTCAGCGCCGTAGCCGACATACGCTGAGGCTGCCAGGATTCGCGATAATCTCCGTCTTCCTGACGGTGCCCGATCGGCTCGCAGAAATGCACGCCGTCCACGGCGCTGATGGTCAGCAGCGTAATTTCAAAATCAAATCTTATCAGCCCTTCGACGATCACCCGGCCACCACCGGCACGGCCACCCTGTTGGGCGTAATCCCAGGCGCTTTGCAGCTGTTCGGGCGTGCGGATCAGGCTTTGGCCTTTGCCGGAGGAGCTCATCACCGGTTTGACGATGCACGGGTAGCCGATGTGTTCGACCGCCTGCCGGAAGGCGATTTCACTGTCGGCAAAGCGGTAGCTTGAGGTGGGCAGAGCGAGCTCTTCCGCCGCCAGACGGCGGATGCCTTCACGGTTCATCGTCAGGCGGGTGGCTTCGGCACAGGGCACCACGCGGTGGCCCTGGCGTTCAAGCTCGACCAGCATGGCAGTGGCGATCGCTTCGATTTCGGGAACGATATAGTCAGGCCGCTCTTGTTCGATAACGGCTTTCAGCGCGTCACCATCCAGCATATTGATGACGTGGCTGCGGTGCGCCACATGCATGGCGGGGGCGTCGGGATAGCGATCGACGGCGATCACTTCCAGACCGAGGCGCTGGCATTCAATGGCGACTTCTTTACCCAGCTCCCCGGAGCCGAGCAACATAACGCGGGTGGCGGAAGGGCGCAGGGCGGTTCCAATCGTTAACATAGTGTCGTACCTGGATCGGTGAAAGTAAGCGGATTGATGATCGGCGGGCAGTATATACGAAAACGATTGCGTTCACAGCCGCTGCGCCAGGTTTGTTGCTAACTGACTGTTTTTATAACAAACAGAAATATTTGCCCTGCATGAGCGATTATGCGTTAATAACCGACGGCGAAAGAAGGCCTACATATCACAGGGTTTTCGCGTCTCGTGCCGTTAAGGCAGGTTTATCAAGTAAAGGAAACACAAATGAGCAAGATCACTGGTCACGTTAAATGGTTCAACGAAAGCAAAGGTTTCGGCTTCATCACGCCTGCCGACGGTTCTAAAGACGTTTTCGTTCATTTTTCCGCTATCGTTAGCGATGGGTTCAAAACCCTGGCTGAAGGCCAGCAGGTTGAATTCTCCATCCAGGACAGCCAACGTGGCCCTGCTGCAGCCAACGTCGTTGCGATTTAACGACTGCGTTGCCAAGAAACCCGCCGCCGGCGGGTTTTTTTATGCCCGCACCCCGTAACGCCGCCCATCTCTGTTATCATTTACCCCTGATTCGGCGCCAACCTGCGGGCGCGCCGCCATTCCATTCGTCATATAAGAGTTATCGCCGTGAGCACAGTTTCTTTTTCTTCCCTGCCGCTGCCAGCCGAACAGTTGGCCAACCTCAACGAACTGGGGTACGCCGAAATGACGCCGGTACAGGCCGCCGCGTTGCCCGCCATCCTGCAAGGGCGGGATGTGCGCGCCAAGGCGAAAACCGGCAGCGGTAAAACGGCGGCCTTCGGCATTGGTCTGCTGAACAGTATCGTCGTCGGTCAGGTCGCCACGCAGGCGCTGGTGCTCTGTCCCACCCGCGAGCTGGCCGATCAGGTGAGCAAAGAGCTGCGCCGCCTGGCGCGTTTCACGCAAAACATCAAGATCCTGACGCTGTGCGGCGGTCAGCCGATGGGGCCGCAGCTCGATTCGCTAGTGCATGCGCCGCACATCGTGGTGGGGACGCCGGGCCGTATCCAGGAACACCTGCGCAAGAAAACGCTGCAGCTGGACGAGCTGAAGGTGCTGGTGCTGGATGAGGCCG
Source organism: Serratia sp. NGAS9 (assembly GCF_009905295.1). NCBI lineage: Bacteria > Pseudomonadati > Pseudomonadota > Gammaproteobacteria > Enterobacterales > Yersiniaceae > Serratia > Serratia sp. NGAS9. Next base: position 2,908,743 of record NZ_CP047605.1, on the reverse strand, counting down.
ATCGCATGCTGGACATGGGGTTCGCCGACGACATAGACGATGTGATCAGCTATACGCCGCCGCAACGTCAGACGCTGCTGTTTTCCGCCACGTACCCGGCAGGCATCGAGCGCATCAGCGCGCGCGTTCAACGCCAGCCGCTGAGCGTCGAGGTGGACGATGGAGAAGCGCAGGCCTCCATCGAACAACGCTTTTATGAGACTACGCGCGATCAGCGCCCGGCGCTCCTGGTGTCGGCTATTCGCTATCATCAACCCGCGTCCTGCGTGGTGTTCTGCAATACCAAACGCGATTGTCAGACGGTGCTTGAGGCCCTGGAGGCCCGCGGCATCAGCGCGCTGGCGCTGCATGGCGATCTGGAACAGCGCGACCGCGACCAGGTGTTGGTGCGTTTCGCCAACCGCAGTTGCCGGGTATTGGTGGCGACCGACGTTGCCGCACGCGGGCTGGATATTAAAGAGCTGGAGCTGGTGGTCAACTACGAGCTGGCGTTCGATCCCGAAGTGCATGTGCACCGTATTGGCCGTACCGGCCGCGCCGGCATGAGCGGGTTGGCGATCAGCCTGTGCACGCCGCAGGAAATGGCGCGGGCGCACGCGATTGAAGACTACCTGCAGATGAGCGTCGACTGGTCGCCGGTGTCCGAGCTGAGCGGGGCGGCCAACGGCTCGCTGGAGGCGGAAATGGTGACGCTGTGCATCGACGGCGGCCGCAAGGCGAAGATCCGTCCCGGCGATATTCTCGGGGCGCTGACCGGTGATGCCGGGCTGACAGCGGCGGAAGTGGGCAAGATTGACATGTTCCCAGTGCATGCCTATGTCGCAATCCGCAAAGCCAGCGCGCGCAAGGCGCTGCAACAGTTGCAGCAGGGCAAAATCAAAGGCAAAAGCTGCAAGGTGCGGCTGCTGAAATAAGCCGAAGGCGGGCGGCGGTTTGCCTTCCCGCCACGATCTATTTATACTGTACATAATTACAGTAATTTGAGTTTTTGAGGACGCACGCATGGCGGTTGAAGTTAAATATGTGGTGGTGAGAAACGGTGAGGAAAAAATGACTTTCGCGAGCAAGAAAGAAGCCGACGCCTACGACAAAATGCTGGATCTGGCGGACAATCTCGGGGAGTGGCTGCAGCAGGCACCGCTGACTCTGGATGACGAACAGCGCGAAGGCTTGAGCTTCTTCCTGGCGGAGAATAAGGACGCGCTGGGTCTGATTTTGCGTGGCGCTTCGCCGGCGGAAACCCTCAAGAAACCGGCGGAAAGCAAAGCGAAAAAAGCGACATCTAACCCAAAAGAGGGATCTGCGTCAGAAAAGCAAGCAGCATAATGACTTATGTTGCGGTGTTGTGATGAAAAAGGATCTAAAATGAGCCGTGAAATAACTTTCTTCAGCCGCTTTGAGCAAGACATTCTGGCCGGGCGTAAAACCATCACCATTCGGGATGCCAGTGAGTCGCACTTCGAACCGGGCGAGGTATTGCGCGTAAGCCGCAATGAAGACGGCGTCTTTTTCTGTTTTATCGAAGTGCTGTCGGTAACGCCGGTGCGCCTGGATGCGCTGACCGAACGCCACGCACAGCAGGAAAACATGTCGCTCGGCGAACTGAAGCAGGTGATCAAGGAAATCTATCCGGGCCTGGATGCGCTGTTTGTCATCGAGTTCGTCAAACGGTAACTCTTTGCCGAAACCCTGTTGTGAGCCAGGGATGGGCGCCCGGATAGCGCTAATCACAACGGGAGGACATATGAAAAAAATGGGTTTGGCTATCGCCTTGTTGGCCATGATGGGAGCATCAACTGCGGTGTGGGCGCAGGATCAAGAGCAACGCACCGCCAAGGTGGGGCAGTGTGCAGGCCTGCAGCCGGCGGATATCGCCGCCCAGGTCAAGCGCGACTTCTTGCAGAACCGTATCACGCGTTGGGAGGCGGACAAAAAACTGCTGGGCACCGCAACCCCGATCGCCTGGGTGAGCCCGGATGCCATCACCGGCAAGGATCAGGTGTGGCAGGTACCGTTAACGGTGCGTGGCACCAAGGCAGATAAAACCTACAACGTGACGCTCAACTGCAACACCGGCGAGATTGCCTACAGCGAGCCGCAGTAATACTTTCCCGCAATAAAATAAAAAAGCCCGCCGAGCGGCGGGCTTGATGTTATCAGGCAGCGTCAGTCGCTGAACGGGATCACCAATTCACCTGGTTTCACTTCCAACCCTTTCGCCAGTTTTTTCGCCAGCGCTTCGGTTTTGCTGTTGTCAGGATTTAGCACATAAGCTGGCTTTTGGTCGAAGTAAGACTTCAGTGACTGGTTCAGATACGGCGTCAGCGCTTTCATTACCGTCTGCATTTTTTCCGGCTGCACGCTGTAATCAGTCAGCTCCATGTCCTTCAGGAAAATGGCGCCCTGCGCCCGGTCGTAAACCGGCTGCGCCTTCAGCGTCAGCTTCAGATCCGCGGTCTGCGGGCCGAGAATCGACGTGATATTGACCTTGGCGTCGCCGGAAAGGGTAACTTTACCCGGTTCGCTGCGGCCGATTTGGCTTTGCAGCTGAGTCAGCACGATATTGGCGTCCACCAAGCCGGGCACGCCGATCTGCTTCTGATAGTCGTTGTGTTTCTGCAGGTAATCATTCACTTCCTGCTCGCTCAGGGTGTACTGGGTCAGTTGATTGCAACCGGCCAATACGCCGGCGAACAGCAGGGCGGCTGCGCCCATCAGGATCTTCTTCATTAATGCCTCATTGCGACTGCTGGCGAAAAGTGCTGCAGATAATTGATTAATCATTATAAACGTTCCGCCTGCGCGTGAAAACGACAGGCGGCGATGTGCAAAGGATAGTGCGCGCAAAAGCGGGTGAGACCTATCGGATAACGCCGAAAGCATCAGCGCCGCAATCGTAGCGCCAAGAGAATTACGCCGGCCACGCAGGCCGCGCTCCCCAACAGCGGGAACAGCGGGATGCCCCACAGCCGCAGCGAAGAATGCATCAGATAAGGCGCCAGGCCCAGAGCAAAAGCGGCGGTGACGATGGCGATAGCCAGCGTGACGGCGGCGCGTTCCAGCGCTTTGCTCAATTGGCCGAGGTTCTTGACGTTGATCTCGGCATTGAGCTGCCCCCGCTTCAGGCGACGTACCAACAACCGCAGGGTTTGCGGCAGCTCCTCTCCGGCGTCGAGCGCTTCCCCGCCCAGGGCCAACAACCGCTGGCGCACGGCGTCGGGGGCATAGCGCTGCAGCACCGTTTGTTGCAACATCGGCTTGAGCGTGGCGACGATGTCGAAGGCCGGATCCAATCGGTGCAGTACGCCGTCGGCGGTGATTAACGCCTTGAACAGCAGCACCAGATCGGGCGGCAGCGCCAGCTGGTGTTCACGCGCCATCACCAGCAGGTCGGTCAAGGCTTTACCCAGCGTCAGGGTGGCGGCGGCCTGTTTGTCGAGAAAGTTTTGCGCTGCCAACTCCAGATCCAGCAGGTCCAATGGCTCGCTGTCCGACCAAGCGATCAGCGTGTTGACGATGCCTTCTGATTGACGATCGGCGATGGCCTGCAGCAGCAAAAGTAACTGGTTGCGCCGCCGCTCGGACAGCTGGCCCACCATGCCGAAGTCGATAAAGCCGACGCGGTCGCCGCTCAGCGCCATGACGTTGCCGGGGTGGGGATCGGCGTGATACAGCCGATGCTCCAGCACCATGCTCATAAAGGCGCGGGCGCCGCGTTGTGCCAGCAGCGGGCCGTCAAAGCCTGCCGCCGCCAATTGCTGAGGGTTCTCCGGCGCGGTACCGGGCAAGTATTCCTGCACTAACAGACGCGGAGACGACCATTGCCAATAGATTTTCGGCACGACCACGTCGGGTTCTCGTGCAAACATCTTGGCGACGCGATCGCAGTTATGCCCTTCGTGAGTCAAATCCAGCTCGTGATTGAGCGCCGTCGCCAGCGCTCGGACCATCTGCCGCGGCCGATAGCGTGCCAGCGTGGGGCTCTGCTGCTCCACGGTTTCCGCCAGCGAGGCCAGCAGCCGCAGATCGGCGTGGATGGTTTTCGCCAGGCCAGGCCGCAGCACTTTCACCACCACCTGTTCGCCACTGTGCAAGCGGGCGCGGTAAATTTGCGCCATCGACGCTGCCGCCAGCGGCGTGCGATCGAACTCGGCAAACAGGTGCTCGGGCTCGCCCCCCAGATCGGCAACGATCTGCGGCGCCAGTGTCTCCCATGGCAATACCGCCGCTTGGCTGTGCAGGCGATCCAGTTCGTCGGTCCAGGCCGGATCCAGGAGGTCAGAACGCGTGGCCAGGATCTGACCGAATTTGACGAAGGTGGGGCCCAGCGCCTCGAGCGCCTCCCGCAGCCGTTCAGGCAGGGTCTGTGCGTCCTGCAGGGCGGGCTCGCCGCGGACACCGCGCAGCAATGCCCCCAGGCCCAGCAAACGCAGAACGTCTTGCAGACCATAACGAATCAGAACGGAGGTAATTTCCTTCAGCCGCGCCCGATCGCGAGCGGTGGCGAGCACCATTTTCAACATCAGTACGCCATGTCCTTTTTGTGACTCTCGAACGTTATTGTTCCATATCCAGTAGCAACGGCACCTCGCTGCGCTGCGCCATGCGGTTGCGGTAGGCTTCCACGTTATCCGGCAGCGCAACCCCGGCGACGATCGACAACGAACGTAGCAGCGGGAACAGGTGAATGTCGTCCTCGGACAGCTCGCCGTTCACCGCGTCAGCGGAGACGATCAGCGGTGACAGGGTTTGCAGATCGGCCTCCAACTGGGCGATCAGATCGGCGCTGTTGGCGAGATGTTCGGCGAAATCTCCGATTGACGCCTGTTTTTTATCGATAAAGTACTGGCGGGCACTGGCGGTGGCAAACTCTTCGAAATCGGCATGCGCAATACGCGGCAGCAGCAATTTTGCGCTGTAACCGCCGACCCGCTGCAGCCATTCGGCGATAGCCGGGTTGGTGCGGCCGGTCAGGACCGGCTTGCCGTCCAACCCATCGACATAGCGTACGATATCCAGGCTTTCCGGCATCGCTTCACCGTTGTCTTTAATCAGAATCGGCACCATTTTTTTGCCGATCAGGTTGAACGGGGTCGTCTCATCGTCGTTGAGCAACGTGACCAGGCGAATCGGCAAACGTTTCAGGCCGAAAATCATGCGGGCTTTAACGCAGAATGGGCAATGATCGTAAATGAACAGTTTCATGCTTGCTCCGGGTTGTCAGGTTTTAACAGCAATAGTTACCACAGCTTATCGAGGCTGTCTTGACGTGCGTGTGTTGGATGGTGCGTTATTGCGATATTGCCCGCGCACCGGCACGGGCTAGAGGGCGTTATTTCTTGGCCGGTACCGAGTTGAGCACATCGATCAGGTGAATGCGAGCTTCTTCGAGGTCGATTCTGTCACGTTCGTTGGCGGCGGTGACGACCTGCAGCTGCTTGATAATATCGTCCTTCAGGCCGGCGTCGCTGGCGAGGATGTGGGCCAGTGCTTTTTCCACCAGGGTGGAACGCGCATAAATCATGCGCAAGTTCAGTATCATATGTTCGAGTAGTTGCGGTAATTTTGCTTCTTCGCTCATGCCGACGGGCTCCTGTGGGTGTTTTTACTAACAGGATAGCAGCTGTTGCCGATTCGGCCGGATTTCTATGGCGTTAACCGCCGCGCAGCATCATCGGGGCGCTGCGTCGTGGGCTGAACTGCCAGTACAGCGCCAGCAGCGTAGCGAAGCCTACTGCCCCAAGCAGCAACCAGGGCAGCTCCGGCATGTTCATCGTGCGTCCGGTATCGTACATCCAGCCGCCGCCGGTGTAACCCAACGCGCCACCCAGCGCCAGGCCAAGGCGACTGAAGCCCATATAGCTGCCGCGTGCACGCGGATCCGCCAGCGAAGCGCTTAGCGTTTCGCGCGCCGGCTCGGCGATAATCGATCCCAGATAGAAGCAGCAGATCAGTGTGAACACCCCCTGCAGGCTGGTGGCGAGGCCAATCGGCAACAGGCTGAGCGTCATTAGCAACAGGCCCGCCATCAGGCGCTGCTCAAGCCGGAAGTGTTTTTCTCCCCAACGCGCCAACGGATAGAGCAGCGATAATGACAGCGCCGCTTCAATCGCATACATCCATTTTACTGCCGCCGGTGAACCGGCGATTTCGTTGACCACGATCGGCAGCATCAGCATCACCTGTACCGCCAGCATATAGTAACCGGTCAGCGTCAGGACATAGGTGAGGAAGCGGCGATCGCGCAGTACCCGCAACATGCCTTCCTTCATCGGTATACGCACGGTAGAGATGCGGTAAGCCGGCAGTAGCCAAGCGTTCCAGCCAGCGGCGAGCACGAAGATCGCCGCCCCAACCCAGCAGACAAAGTGGAAATCGTACTGCAGCAGCCAACTGCCGATCAGCGCGCCGACCACCGCCCCCGCGCTGTCCTGCATCATCAGCAGCGAGAAAAAACGGCCGCGTTCATGCGGGCGGGTCAACTTGATTACCAAAGCGGTGCGCGGCGGATCGAATAACGTGCCGCCGAGGGCGGACAGCCCGCAGGAGAACCACAGGATCCAAGGTTCATCGGCCATCGCCATGGTAGCGAAACCGGCGGCGCGCAGCAGCATGCCGGTGACGATCATCGGCTTGGCGCCGAAGCGATCGGCGATGGCGCCGCCAAAGATGCCGAGCCCTTGTTGCAGCAGCTGACGCAAACCCAGCGCGATGCCGACGATCAGCGCCGCCCACCCTAATTGATCGACAAAGCGGATCGAAATAAGCGGGAACACGACAAAGAAGCCTAAAACCACCAGCAGGTTGTCGAGCAACAGAAAATATTTACCCAAGCTGCGCGCTTGCGACACCAGAGACATGCATCACCATGAGCAATTAAGAGAGAGGGGGAAGGCAACCCCACCATTCTCTACCCAATTGCCGGGCGGCGACAGGGGCGGAGTAGATAATATTTTTTTATCGTCAAGGTGTTACCTGCACTGCAAAATGGGCGGAAAAACGCCGTAAAACGCGTGTTCGGCGATTTACTGAGCGACCGGGATTTTACCTCGGGGGCGGGCTACGGTTATATTGAATGCAGGGAAGTGCGGTTCTGAGGCGCTATTGGCTAAATAAAGTCATGGCATTAGATCGGCGCCGGATAATTAACCATGCGACTTCCCAATAAATACTTCTTATCGAACCGTTTTGACTGCGGGGGAAATGATGTTCGGCTACCGCTCTGCATCGCCAAAAGTACGTCTTACTACCGACCGGATGGTGGTCCGTTTAGTGCATGAACGGGACGCCTATCGTCTGGCGGACTATTATGCCGAGAACCGGACCTTTCTCAAACCCTGGGAGCCGGTGCGCGATGAAAGCCACTGTTATCCGTCCGGCTGGCAGGCGCGCCTGGGGATGATCGCTGAAATGCAAAAGCAGGGCAGCGCCTACTATTTTATCCTGCTCGATCCGGAAGAGCAGGAAGTCCGCGGTGTGGCGAACTTCAGTAACGTGTTGCGCGGTTCGTTTCACGCCTGTTTCCTCGGCTATTCGCTGGGGGAGAAATGGCAGGGGCAAGGGCTGATGTTCGAAGCCTTGCAGTCCGCCATCCGCTATATGCTGCGCCAACAGCGCATGCACCGCATCATGGCCAACTATATGCCGCACAACCAGCGCAGTGGCGCATTGCTGACGCGTCTGGGATTCGAACGCGAAGGTTACGCCAAGGATTACCTGCTGATCGATGGCCAGTGGCAAGACCACGTTTTGACGGCATACACCAATAAAGAGTGGCTCCCCCCACGTTGAGGCCAAACGATGAAATATGAATTGAACGCCAAAGAGGCCCGGGTCATCGGCTGCCTGTTGGAAAAACAGGTGACGACGCCGGACCAATACCCGCTTTCGCTTAACGCCATTACCCTGGCCTGTAACCAAAAGACCAACCGCGAGCCGGTGATGGATCTGAGCGAGAGTGAGGTGCAGCAACTCCTCGATCTGTTGCTGCGCAAACATTTCCTGCGCACCCTCAGCGGATTCGGCAATCGGGTAGTGAAATACGAGCAGCGGTTTTGCAATTCCGAGTTTGGCCAGCTGAAACTTTCACCCGCCGAACTGGCGGTGATCGCCACTTTGTTGCTGCGCGGTGCGCAAACACCGGGCGAGCTACGCACCCGCACCAATCGGATGCACGAGTTCAGCGATGTCAGCGAGGTCGAACAGGTGCTGCAACAGCTGGCCACGCGGGAAGATGGCCCGTTCGTGGTGCGCCTGGCTCGTGAGCCGGGCAAGCGCGAAAGCCGGTTCATGCATCTGTTCAGCGGCCAGATTGATGAAGCGCCGCCGGCGGCGTTCGAATCCGAGGAAGACAGCGAACTGAGCGCCAGGGTCAGCGCATTGGAAAACGAAGTGGCGGAGCTGAAACGGCAGCTGCAACACCTGTTGGCGAGGGATGCGAATGACTAAATTACGAGTAGGCGTGGTGGGATTGGGCAGTATCGCGCAGAAGGCTTACCTGCCAATCCTCGGCCAAGCGGCGGATTGGACGCTGGTGGGCGGTTTTTCGCCCAATCAGCAAAAAGCGCAGCCGCTGTGCGACAGCTACCGCATGGCCTGTTTCTCCCGGCTGGACAGCCTGGCCGAACAGTGCGACGCGGTCTTTGTGCACAGCAGCACCGCCAGCCATTTTTCGGTCATTGGCGAGCTGCTAAACCGCGGCGTGCACGTTTACGTCGATAAGCCGCTGGCGGAAACGCTGGAGCAGGGCGAGCAGCTGCTTGAGTTGGCCGAGCGGCGGGGCAAAACGCTGATGGTGGGGTTCAACCGCCGTTTCGCACCGCTTTACCGGCAGCTCAAGCAGCAAATGAATCAACCGGCCTCCATTCGCATGGATAAACATCGGGCGGACAGCGTCGGTCCGCACGATCTGCGTTTTACCCTATTGGATGATTACCTGCACGTGGTAGACACGGCGCTGTGGCTGGCGGGCGGACGCGAGCAACTGTTGAGCGGCAGCTTACGGGCCAACGCCGCAGGCGAAATGCTGTACGCCGAGCACCACTTCGCCTGCGGCGACACGCAGGTGACGACCAGTATGCATCGCCGCGGCGGCAGCCAGCGCGAAAGCGTGCAGGCGGTGACCGACGGCGCGCTGTATCAGTTGACCGATATGCGTCACTGGCTGCGTGAAGATGTACAGGGTGAGTTGGAACAGCCGGTGCCGGGTTGGCAAAGCACGCTGGTGCAACGCGGCTTCGACGGGGCGGTACGGCATTTCCTTGATGCCGTCGCCAACCAGAGCGCGCCGGAAACCGGCGGCGAACAGGCGCTGGTCGCCCAGCGGGTGGTCGAGCGTTTGCTGCGGGATAACTCTATGTAACATATGGCGGTAGCTATTCTTTTCCGGATGCGTAAACTGAGCCGATTGTTTCACTGACGCCTGCTGTTGCAGGCGTTGATATTTACGGTACCTATCAGACAACCACATGAACCTACTCAAATCCTTGGCTGCCGTCAGCTCGATGACGATGTTTTCGCGGGTGTTGGGCTTTGCCCGCGATGCGATCGTCGCGCGCGTGTTCGGGGCCGGCATGGCAACGGACGCCTTCTTCGTGGCGTTCAAACTCCCTAATCTGCTGCGCCGTATCTTTGCCGAAGGCGCGTTTTCGCAGGCCTTCGTGCCGATCCTGGCCGAATACAAGAGCCAGCAGGGTGAAGAAGCGACGCGCACTTTTATCGCTTATGTCTCCGGGCTGTTGACGCTGGTGCTGGCGGTGGTGACGGTGTTGGGGATGCTGGCCGCGCCCTGGGTGATCTACATTACTGCGCCGGGCTTTACCGACACGCCCGACAAATTTGCGTTGACCTCGGCGCTGCTGCGCATCACGTTCCCCTACATTTTGTTGATCTCACTGGCGTCGCTGGTGGGGGCTATTCTCAATACCTGGAACCGCTTCTCGATCCCGGCCTTTGCCCCCACGTTGCTTAACGTCAGCATGATCGGCTTCGCGCTGTTCGCCGCCCCGTATTTCCACCCGCCGGTGCTGGCGCTGGCCTGGGCGGTGGTGGTGGGCGGCGTGCTGCAGCTGGGTTATCAGCTGCCGCACCTGCGCAAGATCGGCATGCTGGTATTGCCGCGCCTCAAACTGGGTGATGCCGGGGTCTGGCGCGTGATGCGCCAGATGGGGCCGGCGATCCTCGGGGTGTCGGTCAGCCAAATCTCGCTGATCATCAACACCATTTTCGCTTCGTTCCTGGTGTCCGGCTCGGTGTCCTGGATGTACTACGCTGACCGCCTGATGGAGTTTCCGTCCGGCGTGTTGGGCGTGGCGTTGGGCACCATCCTGCTGCCGTCGCTGGCCAAAAGCTTCTCAAGCGGCAACCACGACGAGTATTCGCGCCTGATGGATTGGGGGCTGCGCCTGTGCTTCCTGCTGGCGTTGCCGAGCGCCATCGCGCTGGGTATTTTGGCCAAGCCGTTGACCGTCTCGTTATTCCAGTACGGCAAGTTCAGCGCCTTTGACGCGGCGATGACGCAACGCGCGTTGGTGGCTTACTCGGTAGGGCTGATGGGGCTGATCGTGGTTAAAGTGTTGGCGCCAGGCTTCTATTCGCGGCAGGACATTAAAACGCCGGTCAAGATCGCCATCATCACGCTCATCATGACACAGGTGATGAACCTGGCGTTTATTGGTCCGCTTAAGCATGCCGGTCTGGCGCTGTCGATCGGTTTGGCGGCCTGCCTGAACGCCACGTTGTTGTATTGGCAGCTGCGCAAGCAGAAGATCTTCCAGCCACAGCCGGGTTGGGCACTGTTCCTCACCAAGCTGGTGATCGCCGTGCTGGTGATGTCGGCGGTGCTGATTGGTGTGATGTGGCTGATGCCGGCCTGGGATCAGGGCAATATGCTGGAGCGTTTGCTGCGCTTGGCGGCGGTGGTCGTGGCCGGCGTGGTGGCCTACTTCGGCGTGCTGGCCGGGTTGGGTTTCCGCCCGCGTGATTTTGCGCGCCGCGTCGCCTGAGTCGAATGCAAGAATAAAAAAGGTCGCCTTGGCGACCTTTTTGCTTTCCGTGACCCGTCCTGAATAGCGTTGACACATTTTACTCACGCACAGAGGAAAATGTGATGAACCAGTATATTAAACGCACACAACGCGATTACTCTCTATCCTTTAAACTGGCTGTCGTCGAACAGGTCGAAAAAGGCGAGATGACATACCGCCAGGCGCAAGATCGCTACGGTATCCAGGGCAGCCAGACTGTCATGAACTGGCTGCGCAAATACGGTCAACTTGACTGGCGAACTTCTCCTTCCACCAGAACGTGCGGAGACAACATGCCCAAACTCCCCCTGACGCCCGAACAGCGTATTAAAGAACTTGAGCAGCAACTGGCTGAATCTGAAGTCAAAGCCCAGTTCTTCGAAGCTGTCGTCAAAGTGATGAACACCGACTTTGGCGCCACGCTGACAAAAAAGCAGCTAACCGCCTTATCGCGCAAACACAAGTACCGGGACTCACAGTAACGCGGGCCTGCCGATGGATGGGCATCAGCCGACAAGCGTGGTATCAGTCCCTGCAGCGTGAAGCAGGCAAAGAGGAGCAGGCCCGGCATCTCGTCGAACAGGTGACGGCCATCCGCTTGCACCAACCCCGACTGGGGACACGTAAGCTGCATCACCTGTTGCGGCAACACCCTGAACCGGCGTTGCATGTGGGCCGTGACCGGCTGTTCAGTATCCTGCGCTGCGCGCGGTTACTGGTGATGCCTAAACGGGCATATCACAAGACGACGCACAGCCATCATCGTTTTTATCGCCATCCCAACCTGCTAAAAGCGGGAGACAATCAAGTAATAGCCAGCCGTCCGGAACAGGTATGGGTGGCGGATATCACCTACCTGCCGCTGAGAACGGGGACGGCGTATGTCAGCCTGGTAACGGATGCCTGGTCGAGAAAAATCGTGGGATATCACGTGCATGACAGTCTGCATACCCGGCATGTCGCCTGCGCGTTCAAAATGGCACTGGCCGGCAGACGCACGGCGTTGCCGTTGGTGCATCATTCGGACAGGGGTATCCAGTACTGCTCGCAGGAATATCAGGCGTTACATCAGCAGTATGGCGTCATCTGCTCGATGACGGACGGGTATGACTGTTATCAGAACGCGCTGGCGGAACGGATAAACGGGATACTCAAAACGGAATACCTGCTCGGCAGGCCAGAAGATATCGCGCAGGCAAGAAAGATGGTCAGGGAATCGGTGAACCTCTACAACACGCGGCGGCCGCACTTGTCGCTGAAATACAAAACGCCCGATGAGGTTCATCGGGCGTTATCCGGCTGAAAAGTGTCAACCTATATCAGGACTAGTCACCGCGCAGTGCGGTTTACATACGTTCGACGGTTTCGATGCCGAGCGTGTCCAGACCCGTTTTCAGCGTTTTAGAGGTCAGCAGCGCCAGCTTCAGGCGGCTCTGACGCGCTTCTTCGCTGTCGGCGTTGAGGATCTGGCAGTGCTCGTAGAAACCGGAGAACAAGCCCGCCAGATCGTACAGGTAGCTGCACATGACGTGCGGCGTGCCTTCACGTGCAACGGTAGTGAGCACCTCTTCGAACTGCAGCAGGCGAGTGGCCAGTGCAATTTCACGCTCTTCGGTCAGTGTCAGCGGCAGCGTCAGGCTGCTTTCGTCGATCCCGGCGCGTTTGAATACCGATGCCACGCGGGTATAGGCGTATTGCATATAAGGCGCGGTATTGCCTTCGAAGGCCAGCATGTTATCCCAGTCGAAAACATAGTCGGTGGTGCGGCTTTTCGACAGATCGGCGTATTTCACCGCGCCGATGCCGACCACGCGGGCCACGGTCTTCATTTCCTCTTCCGGCATGTCCGGGTTTTTGCCGGCGATCAGCTGTTCGGCGCGTTCGATGGCCTCATCCAGCAGATCGGAGAGCTTCACGGTGCCGCCTGAGCGGGTTTTGAACGGCTTGCCGTCTTTGCCCAGCATCATGCCGAACATGTGGTGTTCCAGCGAGACGGACTCAGGCACGTAACCGGCTTTGCGCACGATGGTCCAGGCCTGCATCAGGTGCTGATGCTGGCGGGAGTCGATGTAATACAGCACGCGGTTGGCGCCCAGGGTCTCGTAGCGATATTTGGCGCAGGCGATATCGGTGGTGGTGTAGAGGTAGCCGCCATCCTTTTTCTGGATGATGACGCCCATCGGGTCGCCGTCCTTGTTCTTGTATTCGTCGAGGAACACCACGGTGGCGCCTTCGCTTTCCACCGCCAGCCCTTTGGCTTTCAGATCGGCGACGATGCCCGGCAGCATCGCGTTATACAGGCTTTCGCCCATCACGTCGTCTTCGGTCAGCGTGACGTTCAGGCGGTTATAGGTCAGCTGGTTTTGCGCCATGGTGATGTCGACCAGCTTGCGCCACATTTTCAGGCAGTACTGATCGCCGCCCTGTAGCTTCACGACGTAAGCGCGCGCGCGCTCGGCGAACTCGGCGTCTTCGTCGTAATGTTTCTTGGCTTCGCGATAAAACTGTTCGAGATCGGACAGGCCCATATCGCTGGCGTTTTCATTCTGCATTTTTTCCAGGTAGGCAATCAGCATGCCGAACTGGGTGCCCCAGTCGCCGACGTGGTTGGCGCGGATCACTTTGTGGCCCAGAAACTCCTGGGTACGTGCCGCGGCGTCGCCGATGATGGTGGAGCGCAGATGGCCGACGTGCATCTCTTTCGCCACGTTCGGCGCAGAGTAGTCGATAACGATGGTTTGCGGTTCAACCGGGGCAATGCCCAGCTTCGGTGCATTCAGCACCTGGTCGGCCTGGCGGGCGACCCAGTCGCTGTTCAGGAAAATGTTGATAAAGCCGGGACCGGCGATTTCCACTTTACTGGCGACATCGCCGAGATCCAGCAGTTGCACCACTTTTTCCGCCAGCTGACGGGGCGGCATGCCCAGCTTTTTGGCGACTGACATCACGCCGTTGGCCTGGTAATCACCAAACTGCGCCTTGGCGGAAGGGCGGACCTGCGCTTCGCAATCGGCTGGCGCACCAGCGGCGATCAGCGCCTGGCTGACTTTATCTGAAAGAAGAACCTGAATATTCACCGGGTTACCTTAATGACGAACGAGGAGCTGAAGCCAGCCCCTGCGGGATTCAACGGTGGCGGGCGCGACGGGCGACCTCCACAAAACAGCCTGCAATTGTAACCGATCTGACGGAGCCCGTCAGCAGTTGGCGCGGCCGCTGCGATGAAACAGTTGTCGGGTGCGGCGCGTAGAATGCCTGAAGGTGAAAAGCAGAATGACCTGACCAGAATGTACGGAGGGGAGAGTTATGAGGCTAACGCTTTTTATTGTGACGCCTGGCATCCAGCGTGTTGGTGCGGCGTGATTTAAAATGACGGTAGATGGCGTATACGGCGATAATTATCAACACCAAGGAAATCGTCAGCAATAACATAATGATCATCTCGAATTTAAATTTTCTCCAAAGTAGCTGAGTTGTACTGGTGAATCAATTGTCCGAGGTTAAATTAAGATAATCCTTAGTTTTTTATTAATTATTGAATTTTATTGTCTTTGTTTACAATGGGTTGATTGTTGTTTTTTTGTGAATTTGATAAGTGGATAAAGTGTGATTAAATGAAGCGATTCAATCGGTTTAACCCGCGAATCACGAATGGTTTTGTGAAAAATAACTTAAATCATAACGTCATGATGAAGGGTTATAATGGCTTGCGAAAATTCTTAATTTTTATTTTTCTGTTGACTTAATAAGCTGCATTCTTAATAAAAAGTTGGTTTATTGCTCTCTCCGCACGCAACCGAAAATCATTCTGAATGACTGCTGAAAACCCTCTCAACGCTGGCGAGCGCTGTCGCCACGGTGTAAATTACGGCGTTTAACTTTGTGCTCCGTTGTTTTGAGGTTCCTATGACCACTCCCTTGCAGGCCATTGCCGAGCTTGACGATCTGAAGCTCGACCTGCCGCGTTTCGAGCAGGCGTTGCAACAATTTGCCGCCAGATTGCGGCTTGATCTGTCTGCCTTTATCGCCGATCACATCTCCCTGCGTTGTCACCAGAACGCTACCGCCGAACGCTGGCGCCAGGGATTGATGCAGTGTGGGACACTGCTGTCCGAATCGATGATCAACGGGCGGCCTATCTGTTTGTTTGATTTACAGCAGCCGCTGGCCGTGGGGCCGTGGCGCATAGATTGCGTCGAGCTGCCGTACCCCGGGGAGAAACGCTATCCGCATGAAGGGTGGGAACATGTCGAATTGGTGCTCAGCGGCGATCCGCAGACGCTGCATGCACGGGCGTTGAGTCACCTTGCTGATGAAGCGTTGTTGGCGCCGGGGATCAAGCTGAAGCAAAGTTCGCCAAAAGGCGAAGGCGAACGGCTGCCGAACCCGACGCTGGCCATCACCGATGGAACGGTTACGATCAAGTTTCATCCTTATTCCATTAGAGACATCGTCGCCAGCGAACAAGGCTAGCCAGCCAGTGCCGCACAGGCTTGCGCCATGCGATCGAGCGCTTCATTGAGCAGGGCCCGCCGGCAACCGAAGTTCAGCCGTACAAAGCGCCGATCGCCGAAATCCAAACCGGCGCTTAACCCAACGCCTGCGCGCTCGAAGAACTGATGCGGGTTATCCACCGGCAAAGCGCTGCAGTCGATCCAGGCCAAATAGGTGGCTTCGATCGGTAACAACGTCAATCCCGGCATAGCGTTGATGCGCTCTGTCAACCGATCGCGATTGGCGCGCAGATAAATTAACTGCTCATCCAGCCAGGGTTGCCCGTATTGATAGGCCGCCTGGGCGGCGACCAGCGCCAGCAGATTAACCTCCGGGACAATGCCGCTGCGTGCGCGTTTCAGCTTTTGTCTCAACGCTTCGTTGGGGACGATCGCCATCGAGGCGCCGAGCCCGGCGAGATTGAATGTCTTAGACGGTGACATCAGCGTCACGCTGCGTTGGGCCGCATCTTCATTCAGGGTGGCGAAAGGGATGTGTCGCACGCCGGGTTCAAGTAGCAGCTCGCAGTGGATTTCATCGGAGCAGACGATTAAATCGTGCTCGCGAGCGAACTGATGGTGCTGCAACAGTTCATCCCGGCGATAAACGGTGCCTCCGGGATTTTGCGGGTTGCACAGCAGCAGGAGCTTCTCATTGCCGCTGAGCCGATCATGCATCGCGGAAAAATCCAGCACCCAACGTTGGCCTGCCGCCGTTAGCGGCACCGAGAGGTGTTTACGCCCCGCGAATTTGGCCGCTTTGCGAAACGGCGGATAAATGGGAGAGGGAGCCAGCGTGCTCTGATGTTCTTCGGTGCAGGCGCGCACGCACAGGTTCAGGCCACACACCAACCCAGGCAGGAAAATGATCCATTCAGGCTTGATGTGCCAACCGTAGCGCTCTACCATGCGGCGGATAAAAACCTCAAGAAGATCAGGGGATGGGTGGGTGTAGCCGAATACGCCGTGCGCTACGCGCCGCTGCAAGGCTTCGATCACCGCCGGCGGCGAGGCGAAATCGCTGTCGGCGACCCAAAGCGGGAGGATGTCGCGGCCGCGATATTTATCCCACTTAACGCTGTCACTGTGACTGCGGTCTACCCATTGATCAAAATTGAATGCCATAGTTACAACCCTGAACCGGTTTATGCCTATGCATGAGCCTACGTGAGAAATGAAGAAATGAACAATTGCCGCCGTATGTTGGCCGTTATCTGGGGGTGACAATGATAAAACTGGAAGTTTGTTGCTTTAGCGTCGACTGTGCGCTGACGGCCGAACGGGCGGGCGCCGATCGCATCGAGTTGTGCGCCAGCCAGAGCGAAGGGGGATTGACGCCGAGCTATGGCACGCTGCGTCTGGCGCGCGAGCGGGTTGCGATCCCGGTGCATCCGATCGTTCGCCCTCGCGGTGGCGATTTTTGCTACGGCGCGGTGGATTTCGAGGTGATCAAGCAAGATATCCGCCACATCCGCGAGATGGGATTCCCCGGCGTAGTGGTAGGCATGTTGGACGAAGAAGGGCACATCGATCTGCCGCGCATGCGCGAAGTGATGAGGCTGTGCGAGGGGATGGCGGTGACGTTCCACCGCGCGTTCGACATGTGCCAGAATCCGATGGTGGCGCTGGAGCAACTGACTGAGCTGGGCGTGGCGCGCATTCTGACCTCCGGCCAACAGCAGAGCGCCGAACTTGGCCTGCCGTTGCTGCGTGATTTGCGTCAGGCCAGCCAGGGCCCGGTGATCATGGCGGGTGCCGGTGTGCGCCTCAGCAATCTGCACAAGTTCGTCGATATCGGCCTGCATGAACTGCACAGCTCTTCCGGCCATCTAGCGCCGTCGACCATGCGTTATCGCAAGGCGGGTGTCACCATGTGCTCCGATAACGAGTTTGACGAATTTAGCCATTATTGCGTGGATGGCGAAATGGTGGAGGCGATGAAAAACGCGCTGGCCTTGGTTGATCCCCTGGCGCAAAGCGCATAAACACGCAGCTAACCGTGTTTGATAACCGGTTTCCGGGCCGTAAGACCCCTTTGCGTGTCACCGAGCCCTCGGCGATCACGCAAGTACCAGGCCCCGGCGTTTTGCCGGGGCTTTTTTTATTTTGCGGATGATTAGTGCTGTGCATCGGGCGAGAAGTTGAAGACTTCGCCCGGAGTAATGCCGCAGTTTAAAACGCGCACCGCATTATTGCCACTTCCGGGATTGACCAGGATATCGTGGATAGTGCGATTGTTGTTCATGACAAAACGCGCGTAGTAGAGGTTGCCGATGCGTATCCAGGGAATAGCTTCATTGCTCTCGACAGTGTCGGTATAATTATCGTTGTACGAGCGGGCCCAAATGCCAGTCGAAGCTTGCGCGGTAGATTGATCGCCGATAGAGGATGCGATGGCCCAGAATGTTCTCAATCCCATGCTCCGATGAATACGTTGACCCAAACCTTTATAAGCCGGGTTGTCTCCATTGGCGGTCAGGATATTGCTATCCGCCGTCAGATTCCCGTCAATAAACCAGCCAACAGGCTGTTTGTCAGCACTGATGGCGATCATGTTGCTGTTCGTCAAACAATTTAGCGGAGCCGCATGTAGCTGATAGCTGCGTTGCGCAATGCTCAGTGTGCCTCTAAGAATGTTGTAACCCGCTTCATTGTTCAGACTGCCGTTCGTCCACATTGGCATGACGGTGTTGCTGAATGAAAGTTGATACCCGCCGTTCGCTTCGAAGCGAATGGCCTGAGGGGAGAGTGAACCCTTCGGTCCATTAGCGGTAGCGAAGTTAACATTGCTGATTTGCACTGGGGTGATATTTGATTGGCCAGTAGACTTTCTTAATACCAGGAACCCTCCAACGGTATCACCATAGTCATTAATATAAGAACCGTTGGCGATTTGAATATTGGCGGAGGAATCCGAGTCGATATCAATTCCGGTACCATTTCTGTCTGCCATGAAATTGCTCAGGCTAAGGCCGCCTAAATAGGAGGTTCCTTGTGTTGTAGTTTTGATAAAGATCTTTTTGCCATAAGAGAACACATTCACCATAAACGTATTGTCGTGGCGATCGAGATTGAAAGCACAAGAACCGGCTACGGCGATAGAGGCAGTCACCGCGTTTTCTGTCGGGCGCACGACGTTGGCATTGACGTGAACATTGGTAAATCTGTTGATGTCCCTGCTTTCATAAACCCTGTAGTCGCAGCGTACTGCCCAACCGTAGATATTCTCAAAGCTGTTGGCTTCTCCACGAGCTTCAACAAAATCATAGGCGCCTACATAACGGCAGTTGGCGACTGACAGAGCGCCGGTTGCGGTAATGGTGGCTCCGTATGGAACAAACGCCTCCGGCTGGGTGGCAGTATATTTCTGATCTGGATAGAGGAACGACCAACCATCAAAGACAACGTTCTTATCGCAGGCGAAACAAACCGTACCTGCCGGCTTTTTGATGATGAAAGCACTATCGTCAGCAAGGCCTGCCCGATTAGGGCCATTGTTTGTAAGACTTGCAGGGCCTTGAGCAATACCGCGGCGGGATCCTCTGACTGTGACGCCATTTGCGACGTTGATAGGTTGAGTGCTGGTCAGCAGATATTGAGCATTTTCCGAAGCATAGACCACTTTGTTTTTTAAACTCGCGGCATAGTTTAATGTCGCGCTGATTGCTGCGTCAGAGGCGGAAGTGCCACTAGGATCGGCACCGAAGTGATCGAAAGTCAGTTTCTGATCCAGTCGTTTCCAGCGCGCTCCTCCCGTTGTAACCACCACGGTACCGTTATTGTCCGCACTGGTTGTATCCGTTTTCGCATAATAGAATTCGCCGCCTCCGGTGAAGTGTCCAGCGGTGTGAGAAACTAAAAAGACAATCTGGTCATCTGTAACTGGCGTCAGATTACGCAATTCACTGATGTTATTAACACTAATCATATTGTTCATGAAATTTCTCCTGTTGGTTGGCAACACTATTCTCAATCAGGCTGGACGTTTCAAAAAGTCGATGAGGTTTGCTGGGTGCTGATACAGCGTGAAGTTCAGGTCGCGAAAAGTGGAGCATGGATTGGCCTGGTACCTTGTAAAGACGCAGCACCGTTTCAACGCTGTTATTCGGTCGGCGGCCCCATCTCTTCTTGCGCTCGCTATGCCCTGCTGATAAATTTGTGAGTTAAAATCCTTTAAATATCATGATATTAAATGATTTTTTGGTATTTATTTGCGTGGTGAATGATTTGCGCTCTGCCGCTCATTATCGCGTCTGCATTTTATACCTGCTCACCGCCGGTTTTATGGCCGGAACATCACAGCATCAATTGAGGAGAGCCGTCGGCGCAGCCACAGAACACGCCGACGGCGGACTTTACAAGGAGATAACGATAATGACCCGAACGGCACACTGTTTGACCGCTGCACTTTTGCTGACGTTGGCCCTGACCGGCTGCCAGACCGCCAAGCGGCCTGTTTCTACATTAAGTAAGCCGCCCAGCGCGGAAGAAGTTGCCGAGCAAGACAAACGGCAGCGTGAAGCTGAGCGCATGCAGCAGTGCCAGCGCGAACTGGATGCCATGCGCGGTATGGATAACGAAAAATACCAAAAATTCAAACGCGAGTTCGATACTTTGATGGGCGGCGCGGCGCAGTATGCCGGGGTACGCCAGCGGGTCAACACGGGCACGCAGGAAACCGTTGACGCCCTGTATCGTTATCGCACCAGCCGTCTGTGCGCAGACATCAGTTCTGCCATGATGACCGGCCTGGCTGAGCGCGGAGAACGCGCCCAATGACTCTCCGTGCGAGAAAGGCGCTACTGAGCCTGATGATAGCGTTGGCGTTTGCGCCGGCGGTGGTCGCTGCGGATGACGACGTGCCGGCGTTATTGCAGTTTGCCGAGCGCTATCAGCGGCAAGATGCACCGGCAGCGGATACCGCAGTCACTCAATCCCAGGCCCCACAAAAGTCAGCATCCCGGCCGGTTCAAACGCGTGAGACGGCGGTGCATAAGAAGCAGCTGGCGCAGTGGCAAAAGGCGCTGCGCGAGAAAGAGGCCCGATTGGAGCAACAGCAGGCGGTAATTCAATCACTGCAGCAGGAGCTGACCGCGTTGCGCGTCGCGTCCACCCTGACGGCCGCCGACAAACCGTCACCGGCGCCCGATCTGAGCGCGTTGAGCAACTTCGCCAGCGGCGTGCGGCAGGCGTTGAACCTGACGCCGCAGGAGCGTAAGGCTCAGGCGCAGATCGCCGAAACGCAAGCGGCGTTAGCGCGGCAAAAGCAACAAACTGCGGAGCGCGATCGGCGTATTGCCTTGCTGGAACAACGGCTGGCGGTGCTGCCTGGCCAGGCGGATAACGCCTGGCAGGAGAAATTGGCCGCGGTGCAGACCGCCCACGATAAAGCGCGCCAACGTTATGAGCAGGATAAAAAAGCGGCCGCCGCTGAGCTGGAACAGCAGAAGGCCGAGGCTGCCAGGCTGACGGGCGAACTGCAGCAGCTGGCGAAACTGCAAAAAGAGCAGGAGAGTCAACGGCAGCAGGGGGGGCAGCAAGAGCAAAGCCTGAAGACGGCGCTGGCGCAGCAAAAGGCCGAAACCGCCAAGGCTGCGGGTGAACTTCAGCAGCAGCTGGCGCAGGTGCAAAAAGAGAGGGATATCGTACGCCAACAGGCCGAGCGGCAAGAAAAAAGCCTGAAGACGGCGCTGGCGCAGCAAAAGGCGGAAGCCGCTAAGGCTGCGGGTGAACTTCAACAGCAGCTGGCGCAGGTGCAAAAAGAGAGGGATATCGTACGCCAACAGGCCGAGCAGCAAGAAAAAAGCCTGAAGACGGCGCTGGCGCAGCAAAAGGTCGAAGCCGCCAAGGCTGCGGCTGAACTTCAGCAGCAGCTGACTCAGCTGCAGAAAGAGCGTGATGGTCAACGCCAACAGGCTGAGCAACAAGAGCAAAACCTGAAGATGGCGCTGGCACAGCAAAAGGCCGAGGCCGCCAAAGCGACGGGTGAACTTCAGCAGCAGTTGGCAACGCTGCAGGGAAAAAACAAAACGCAAACCGAGCAGGCTAAGGCGCTGGAACAGCGTCTGGCGGCGCTGACGACGGAAAACGCTCAGACAGTGCAGCTACGGAATAAAGCGGCGCAACAGGCACAGCAAGCCTTGCGCGAGGAACTGGATGGGCTGAGATCGCGGGCTAAATGGCTGCCGGAGAGTCAGACGCTCAAGAAAAAGCCGGAGCAACAGAGCTACGCCGCCGGTGTCGCTTTGGGGCGCGATATTCAAACGATGCTGGCGGAACGTAAAAATTGGGGTATCACGCCCGACAAAACCGTGCTGCTGGCGGGCGTGATCGATACCTTCAGCGGCCATTACCAGTTGAGCGATGCGCAGTTGACCAGCGCACTGGCGGAGTCGGAAAAAGCGGTAAATGACGCCAGAAACCAGGCGGCGAAGACGCAGACCAGCAAGGGTGAGGCGTTCGTCGCCGAGTTTAAAAAGAAGAAGGGTACGCAGAAGTCGCCTGCCGGTTTCTGGTATCGCATCGATTATGCGGGTGATGAGGCCATTAAGGAAAACGCGCGGGTGGACATCGTGGTGAAAGAAAGTTTAACCGACGGTCGCGTGATTCAGGATATGGATCGCAGTGGGAAGGTGATGTCCCAGCCGCTCTCCGCCTATCCGCCGTTGTTCCGCGAGGCGATCGGCCACCTGAAAAATCACGGCTCGCTGACGATGGTGGTGCCGCCGGCGTTGGCGTACGGTGAAACCGGCTATGCGCCGCAGATCCCGCCGAACGCGACGATGGTCTATGAGCTGCGAATTGTCGATGTCAGTAACGGGTGAATTCGGGCCGGCGCAGGCCGGCCCGATTAGCGAGTACTAGGGTTTTTTGGCGGTCAGTACGGCGCGCAGGGGCGCCGGATAGCCTTCGACCGTTTTGCTGCGATCGTTCGGATCGAGGAATTCTGCCAGCGACTCGCTGGTCATCCAGTCGGTGCGGCGCTGCTCCTCGAGGCTAGTGACGCACATATCGGCGATCTTCACGTCGACGAAGCCACACTTCTCTAGCCAGCACTTCAGCGCTTCGGCGGAAGGGATGAAATACACGTTGCGCATCTGCGCATAACGATCGCCCGGCACCAGCACCTGGTGGCGATCGCCTTCCACCACCAGCGTTTCCAGCACCAGTTCACCTTCAGCCACCAGCTGATTTTTCAGCTGATACAGATGATCAAGCGGCGAGCGGCGATGATACAGCACCCCCATCGAGAACACGGTGTCGAACGCCGCCAAATCTGGCAACTGCTCGATGCCGAGCGGCAGCAGGTGGGCGCGCTGATCGCCGCCCAACAGCTTGCGCACCGCTTCGAACTGGCATAGGAACAGCTGCATGGGATCGATGCCTACGGCGAAGTGGGCACCGGCGCCGATCATGCGCCACAGGTGATAACCACTGCCGCAGCCAACGTCGAGAATGGTGCGGCCGGCCAGCGGAGAAATGTGCGGCAGCACGCGATCCCACTTCCAGTCGGAATGCCATTCGGTATCGATATCGATGCCATACAGCGAGAACGGCCCTTTACGCCACGGCATCAGGGTGCGCAGCATTTTCTCGATGCCTTCGAGCTGGCCCGGCGACAGGCCGGGCTCCATTTCGGCGCGCACGCCGTGCAGCAGATCGAGGCGGGTTGGGGTCAGCGTCGGCAAATGTTCTACCGAGTTGAACCATTGTTTGAATTTGCCGTGCAGCGATTCGCGTTGCCAGGCGCTGAGCTGCGCGGGCAGGGTATCCAACCAATGGCTGAGGGGACTCTTGGCAATATGCTGATAGAAATCACCGAACACGATCATTGCGCCTCTCCCGCTTTCAGGGCGATCAGCGAACCGAAGTTGAAGCACTGGAACCACACTTCGGCATGCTCGAACCCGGCCTGTTGCAGTCGCGCTTTGTGTGCTTCTACCGAGTCGGTGAGCATCACATTTTCCAGCATGCTGCGTTTTTGGCTGATCTCCAGCTCGCTGTACCCGTTAGCGCGTTTGAAATCGTGATGCATGTTGAACAGCAGTTCGCCGACTTCGGCGTCTTCAAAGCTGAATTTCTCCGACAGCACCAGTGCGCCGCCTGGGCGCAGGCCGCGATAGATTTTCTCCAGCAGACGCAGGCGATCGGCCGGCTCGAGGAACTGCAGCGTAAAGTTCAGCACCACCATCGAGGCGTTTTCGATGTCGATGTCGCGAATGTCGGCTTCGATGACGTCGACCGGCGTGTCGGCGCGGAAGGCGTCGATATGGCGGCGGCAACGTTCCACCATCGCCGGCGAATTGTCGACGGCGATGATAGTGCAGCCTGGCACCTTGATATTCCGCCGCATCGACAGCGTCGCCGCGCCCAGCGAGCAGCCCAAGTCATACACCCGGCTGTCGGGTTGCACAAAGCGTTCGGCTAGCATGCCGATCATCGAGATGATGTTGGAATAGCCGGGAACGGAGCGTTGGATCATGTCGGGAAACACTTCGGCGACGCGTTCGTCGAAGGTCCAGTCGCCCAGTTTGGCGATGGGGGCGGAGAAAAGGGTATCGCGGTTTGGCATAGCGGCAAATCAGTTCAGAATTCGAAGCTGCGTAGTCTAACAGAAAAGCGTAAAAAAGCGGAGCGGAAGCAGGCGGCGCGGCCGCCTGATGATAAAACGGGATCAATGCAGGCTGAAAATTAGATCCCAGGGCAGATAGAAGATATTTGCCAGAACCATCAACAACAAAGAGATATAGGTCGCGGCCATGCCTGAACGACGCCAGCGAACCTCGCGGTTGCGCAAACCGTAGTAATGCACCAGTCGCCCGGCCATCAGCATCAGGCCGCAAAGGTGAATCATCCAGATTTCCGCGCCGTTCATCTCCATGATCACCAGCAATACGGCAGCGATAGGAATGTATTCAACGGCGTTGCCATGCACGCGGATGGCGGTCTGCAATTCGTAAAAACCGCCGTCGCCGTAGGCTACGCGGTACTGCATCCTTAATCTGACTACGTCATAAGAGAGTTTGATCAACAACAATGCGCCGAGCACTACATAAAGCGCGCTTACCATTTTTAACTCCGTTCCCTAACCAAAACTGGCAGCCAGCATCATAGCCGTCATTGTATTCACTGTCGCGGGGAAATATTTGATGTTATTGGTCAGATTAATAGGTCAAAACAGTGCATCTTGCTCTGGCCAGTCCGGCGGCGCAGGCAAATCGGGGATCGCCCGGCGCAGCTGCTGCCAAATTTTTTGCGCTTGCTGGGGTGAATCGCCGTTGTCCGGCGTATGAATAAACAGATACGGTTGATGTTGTTGCTGCCACAGCGGCAGTTTTTGCTGCCAGGCTTCGAACCAGCGCAGGTTGTCGGCCAATTGGTCGCCGCCGATAAAGCGCACCAGCGGTTGGTCGGCGGTGACCAGAGCGTGCACCGGCAGCTTCGGTTTTTTCTGCTGGGCATCGCGCACGGCGGCGGTATGGGGGGCGGCGTGATGCACCGGGCGGCTGTCGAGGATCACCCGATTGATGCCGCGCTGATGCAGCCCCTGATTCAACGCGCGCTCTTCCTCGCCTTTGGCGAAAAATGCCGGATGACGCACTTCGACGCCGTAGGTGAATTCTTGCGGCAGGCTTTCGAAGAACTGCCACATGCGCGGCAGCTCGTCGGGGCCGAAGGCGGCGGGCAACTGCAGCCACAATTGCCCGATGCGTTGATGCACCGGGCTCAGGCAGTGGTAAAACGCCTGCAGCTCGGCGGCGCAGTTGCGCAGGGCGGCCTTATGGCTGATGTCCGACGGGAATTTGAAGCAGAAGCGAAAATCGTCGCCGGTCATGTCGCGCCAGCGCTGCACGATGTCCAGCTTCGGCAGCGCGTAGAAGGTGGTGTTGCCTTCCACGCAGTTGAAGTAGCGGCTGTAATCCGCCAAGTCACGCAGCCCGATACGATTCCAGGCTGAATGTTGCCACTGGGGCAGTCCGATGTAGATCACGGCGTCGTCTTCCTTTACTTATCCTTGGCTTATCAGGCTACAACTTAACGTTACCGGTCGAGCGCGGCAAGAATTTCGCCGGTGTCGCGCACTCGCGCCAAACGCGGGAAGATGTGTTCGAACGCGAAACGGTGCATTTCCGCGTTCTGCGCGCTGCAGACGTCTTCGGCGATCACCAGCTCATAGCCGTGTTCCCAGGCGGCGCGGGCGGTGGATTCCACGCCGATATTGGTGGAAATACCGCCCAGCACCACAGACTTGATGCCGCGACGGCGCAGCTGCAAGTCCAGATCGGTGCCGTAGAAGGCGCCCCATTGGTGCTTGGTGATCAGAATATCGCTGTCGCAGACCGCCAGCGGCGCGGGGAACTCCCACCAGCTGGCCGGCAAACCGCCGGCGGGCGCGGGAGCCGGTTTATCCACTGGTTGTTTCAGCGCTTCGGCGAAGGAGTCTGACCAACCGACGCGCACCAACAGCACCGGCGCGCCTAGCAGACGAAAACGCGCGGCCAGCAGGGCGGCGTTCGCCACCACCTGCTCGGCGCCGTGCGGGCCGCCGGCGTAGGGCAGAATGCCATTTTGCAAATCGATCAGCACCAGAGCGGTGGTTTGGGCGTCAAGTTTCAGCATGGATTTCATCTCGTTGCGAAGTGGATAAAAACTGTTCGGCGCGTCGGGCGAGCTGCGTTCGGCGCAAAACCGGGGGAGAATCAGGCTACGTGAAAAAACTGTCGCAGGTTAATGGGAAATTTGTTAACCGATGTGTTGATTCGAACAAAAACGCGCCATTTAGTGCGGTAACAATGCTGTGTTCGCACTTATCGGGCGGATGAATTTCCTTTATAATGACTCCCTTTTTTCAACACTCTTTAATCCAACGACCTATGCCGATTTATGAATATGCATGTGGTGCTTGCAACCATCGGTTAGAGAAATTGCAAAAATTTTCCGATGCGCCGCTGGCAGACTGCCCGGCGTGTGGGCAGCCCGCGTTGACCAAGTTGATTTCATCCTCCGGCTTCCAGCTTAAGGGCACCGGGTGGTATGCGACGGATTTTAAACCGGGTAACAAGTAGAATTTATCAGATAACAGCCGCGCGACAGGGGCGCAGTAGCCCGGCGCGGCATCGGCTGTGTAAAAGGATAGCGTATGCGTACTGAATATTGCGGACAGTTGAATCTGTCCCACGTGGGCCAGGAAGTCACTCTGTGTGGTTGGGTCAATCGTCGTCGCGATCTCGGCGGCCTGATCTTTATTGATATGCGCGACCGCGAAGGCATCGTGCAGGTGTTCTTCGATCCGGACGAGAAAGTGGCGTTCGACAAGGCCTACGACCTGCGCAATGAGTTCTGCATCCAGATCGTCGGCACCGTGCGTGCGCGTCCGGACAGCCAGATCAATAAAGATATGGCCACCGGCGAAGTGGAGGTGTTTGCCCACGCGCTGGAGATCATCAACCGCTCCGAGCCGCTGCCGCTGGACTCCAACCAGGTCAACAGTGAAGAAGCGCGCCTGAAATACCGCTACCTGGATCTGCGCCGCCCGGAAATGGCTGAGCGTCTGAAGACCCGCGCCAAAATCACCAGCTTCGTACGCCGCTTCATGGACAGCCATGGCTTCCTCGATATCGAAACGCCGATGCTGACCAAGGCGACGCCGGAAGGCGCCCGCGATTACCTGGTGCCGAGCCGCGTGCACAAGGGCAAATTCTACGCGCTGCCGCAGTCTCCGCAGCTGTTCAAACAGCTGCTGATGATGTCCGGCTTCGATCGTTACTATCAGATCGTCAAATGCTTCCGTGACGAAGACCTGCGTGCGGACCGTCAGCCTGAATTCACTCAGATCGACGTCGAAACCTCCTTCATGACCGCCGATCAGGTGCGTGAAGTGATGGAGAAACTGGCGCGCGAGCTGTGGCTGGACGTGAAGGGCGTGGATCTGGGCGATTTCCCGGTCATGACCTTCGCCGAAGCGATGCGTCGCTTTGGCTCCGACAAGCCGGACCTGCGTAACCCGCTGGAGCTGGTGGACGTGGTCGACCTGGTCAAAGACGTCGAGTTTAAAGTGTTCTCCGGCCCGGCTAACGACGCCAAAGGCCGCGTGGCGGCAATCCGCGTACCGGGCGGCGCACAGCTGACCCGCAAGCAGATCGACGAGTACGGCGCTTTCGTCAACATCTACGGCGCGAAAGGCCTGGCCTGGCTGAAGGTCAACGACCGCGCCGCCGGCATGGAAGGCGTGCAGAGCCCGATCGCCAAATTCCTCAGCGCGGAAGTGCTGGAAGCTGTCCTGGCGCGCACCAACGCGCAGACCGGCGACATCCTGTTCTTCGGCGCAGACAGTTTCAAGATTGTCACCGACGCGATGGGCGCGCTGCGCCTGAAGCTGGGTCGCGATCTGGGGCTGACCCAACTCGACAGCTGGGCGCCGCTGTGGGTGGTCGACTTCCCGATGTTCGAAGAAGACGAAGAGGGCGGCCTGGCGGCGATGCACCACCCGTTCACCTCGCCGCGCGACATGAGCCCGGAAGAGCTGGCGGCAGCGCCGGTCAACGCTATCGCCAACGCCTATGACATGGTGATCAACGGTTACGAAGTGGGCGGCGGTTCGGTGCGTATTCACCGCAGCGAAATGCAGCAGACGGTATTCAGCATTCTGGGCATTAACGAACATGAACAGCGCGAGAAGTTCGGCTTCCTGCTGGACGCGCTGAAGTACGGTACGCCGCCGCACGCCGGCCTGGCCTTCGGCCTGGATCGTCTGGTGATGCTGCTGACCGGCACCGACAACATCCGCGACGTGATCGCCTTCCCGAAAACCACCGCGGCGGCCTGTCTGATGACCGACGCACCGAGCTTCGCCAACCCGGCGTCGCTGCAGGAGCTGGCGATCAGCGTGGTAAAGAAAGCCGGTGCGGAACAAGAGAGCGAGTGATGAGTTATAAGCGCCCTGAATCTATCCTGGTAGTGATTTACGCGAAATCCAGTGGTCGGGTGCTGATGTTACAGCGGCGCGACGATACCGAGTTCTGGCAGTCGGTCACCGGCAGCCTGGAACAGGATGAGTCACCGCCGCATGCCGCGCGGCGTGAAGTCATGGAAGAAGTCGGCATCGATATCGAAGCAGAGCACCTGCCGTTGTTCGATTGCCAACGCTGCGTGGAGTTTGAACTCTTTGTCCATTTGCGACATCGCTATGCGCCGGGAACCACGCGCAATAAAGAGCACTGGTTCTGTCTGGCGTTGCCCGAGGAGCGCGATCCGGTGATTACCGAGCACCACGCTTACCAATGGCTTGAGGCGGCCGAAGCCGTGAAGTTGACCAAGTCATGGAGCAATCAGCAGGCGATTGAAGAGTTTGTGATCAATTCAGTCCAGTAGTTTTTTTCGGAGATTTTTTATGGCAGGTCATAGTAAGTGGGCCAACACAAAGCACCGTAAAGCGGCGCAGGACGCCAAACGCGGTAAAATTTTCACCAAGATTATTCGTGAGCTGGTCACTGCCGCGAAGCTGGGCGGCGGCGATCCGGATTCCAACCCGCGTCTGCGCGCGGCGATGGACAAGGCGCTGTCGAACAACATGACGCGCGACACCATGAACCGTGCGATCGCGCGCGGCGTGGGCGGCGATGATGATACCAATATGGAAACCATCATCTATGAAGGTTACGGCCCTGGCGGCACCGCCGTCATGATCGAATGCCTGAGTGACAACCGCAACCGCACCGTGGCGGAAGTGCGTCACGCTTTCACCAAGTGTGGCGGCAACCTCGGCACCGACGGTTCCGTAGCTTATCTGTTCACCAAGAAGGGCGTGATCACTTACGCACCGGGCCTGGATGAAGACAGCGTGATGGAAGCGGCGCTGGAAGCCGGTGCGGAAGACATCGTGACCTATGACGATGGCGCCATCGACGTGTTCACCGCCTGGGAAAGCCTGGGCGCGGTGAAAGACGCGCTGACCGCGGCGGGCTTCGAGGCCGAAGCGGCGGAAGTGTCGATGATCCCATCGACCAAGGCCGACATGGACGCGGAAACCGCGCCTAAGCTGTTGCGTCTGATCGATATGCTGGAAGACTGCGACGACGTGCAGGAAGTTTACCATAACGGTGAAATCTCCGACGAAGTGGCGGCGACGCTGTAATCCGGTAAAACGGGCGCCGCCGTTCGGCGGCGCCGTGCATGCAAGGTGGATGTAGATATGGCGATCATACTCGGTATCGATCCCGGTTCACGCGTCACCGGCTATGGCCTTATCCGCCAGCAGGGGCGTCAGTTGAGCTATATCGCCAGCGGCTGCATCCGCACGGTGGTGGACGACATGCCGACGCGGCTGAAGCTGATTTACGCCGGCGTCAGTGAGATCATCACCCAGTTTCAGCCCGACTTCTTCGCCATCGAACAGGTGTTTATGGCTAAGAATCCGGATTCGGCGCTCAAGCTCGGCCAGGCACGCGGCGTCGCGATCGTGGCGGCGGTGAATCAGAATCTGGAAGTGTTCGAGTATGCGGCGCGGCAGGTCAAACAGACCGTGGTCGGCACCGGTGCGGCCGAAAAGGCGCAGGTACAGCACATGGTGCGCTCGCTGCTCAAGCTCTCGGCCAACCCGCAGGCGGACGCCGCCGATGCTCTGGCTATCGCCATCACCCACTGCCACCTCAGCCAGAACGTGCTGCGGATGAGCGAAGGGCGGTTGAACCTGGCGCGCGGGCGTTTGCGCTGACGCAAAGCGATGATTGCTCAGGCTGGATATTCATCCAGCCTTTTTTATGTTATAAGCTTTACCAGCAACGGCATGGCAGGGCGCCATGCCCGGTCATTCTGCAGGAGGGTAAATGATAGGTCGTCTCAGAGGAAATATTCTGGAAAAGCAGCCGCCGCTGGTGTTACTGGAGGCGAACGGCGTGGGCTACGAGGTACACATGCCGATGACCTGCTTTTACGAGCTGCCTGAACTGGGGCAAGAGGCCATCGTGTTTACCCACTTCGTGGTGCGTGAAGACGCGCAGCTGCTGTACGGTTTCAACGACAAGCAGGAGCGTGCGCTGTTCCGCGAGCTGATCAAGGTCAACGGCGTCGGGCCGAAGCTGGCGCTGGCGATCCTGTCAGGCATGTCCGCGCAGCAGTTCGTCAGCGCGGTGGAGCGTGAAGAGATCACCGCACTGGTCAAGCTGCCGGGCGTGGGCAAAAAAACCGCCGAGCGCCTGGTGGTAGAGATGAAAGACCGCTTCAAAGGGCTTAACGGCGACCTGTTCAACAGCAGCAGCGAGATCAGCCTGCCGTCCGCCGCCGACAACGCGCCGGAAGCGGACGCGGAAGCCGAAGCCGTTTCGGCGCTGGTGGCGCTGGGCTACAAGCCACAGGAAGCGAGTCGCATGGTCAGCAAAATTGCCAAACCGGGCGCCGACTGCGAGACCCTGATCCGCGACGCGTTGCGCGCTGCTTTGTAAGGCCGCTAAGAGGTAGATAATGATTGAAGCCGATCGCCTGATCTCCGCCGAACCGATCAACGAGGAAGAAGTCCTCGATCGCGCCATTCGTCCCAAGCTGTTGACTGAATACGTGGGTCAGCCGCACGTACGCGAGCAGATGGAGATCTTCATCCAGGCGGCCAAGCAGCGCGGTGACGCGCTCGACCACCTGCTGATCTTCGGCCCGCCGGGCCTGGGGAAAACCACCCTGGCCAACATCGTGGCCAACGAAATGGGCGTGAATCTGCGCACCACTTCCGGCCCGGTGCTGGAGAAGGCGGGCGATTTGGCGGCGATGCTGACCAACCTCGAACCGCACGACGTGTTATTCATCGACGAAATCCACCGTTTGTCACCGGTGGTGGAAGAGGTGCTGTATCCGGCGATGGAAGACTACCAGCTGGATATCATGATCGGCGAAGGGCCGGCGGCGCGTTCGATTAAGCTCGATCTGCCGCCGTTTACCTTGGTGGGTGCAACCACCCGCGCCGGTTCGCTGACCTCGCCGCTGCGCGATCGCTTCGGCATTGTCCAGCGGCTGGAGTTTTATCAGGTGGCGGA
The DNA here is from genome assembly GCF_009905295.1 of Serratia sp. NGAS9. Classification (NCBI taxonomy): domain Bacteria; kingdom Pseudomonadati; phylum Pseudomonadota; class Gammaproteobacteria; order Enterobacterales; family Yersiniaceae; genus Serratia; species Serratia sp. NGAS9. The sequence continues at coordinate 2,877,204 of NZ_CP047605.1, read as the reverse complement.
TCTGCAGCATATCGTCTCACGCAGCGCCGGGTGCCTGGGGTTGGAGCTGTCCGACGAGGGCGCCCATGAGGTGGCCCGCCGCGCGCGCGGTACGCCGCGTATCGCCAACCGCCTGCTGCGCCGGGTGCGTGACTTCGCCGAAGTGCGCGCCAACGGCGTGATCAGCGGCGCAGTGGCGGCGCAGGCACTCGATATGCTCAACGTCGATGCCGAAGGCTTCGACTATATGGATCGCAAGCTGCTGCTGGCGATTATCGACAAGTTTACCGGCGGCCCGGTCGGGTTGGACAACCTGGCGGCGGCGATCGGCGAAGAGCGTGAAACCATCGAAGATGTGATCGAACCGTTCCTGATCCAGCAGGGCTTTATCCAGCGCACGCCGCGCGGCCGTTTGGCGACGCAGCATGCCTACCGGCATTTCGGCCTCGAACGCGAAGCATAAGTTTTCCACCCATCATAAAAAAGGGCCGCATTCGCGGCCCTTGTCATATTCTGCTGCTGGCTTTAATCAAGCCTGCTGTTTTTTGAACAAACTCAGCGTAAACAGCACGGCGGCGCTCAGCACCACCGAAGGGCCGGCCGGCGTATCGTAAAATGCCGAGAAGGTCAGGCCGCCGGTGACGGCCACCATGCCGAGCAGCACTGCGACGCCCGCCATCTGCTCCGGCGTGCGTGCGAAGCGCCGAGCGGTGGCTGCCGGAATGATCAGCAGTGAGGTGATGATCAGCGCGCCGACGAATTTCATCGCCAGACCGATGGTCAAGGCGGTGACCAGCATCAACACGGTGCGTGCGCGCACCAGATTAACGCCGTCGACGTGCGCCAGCTCCGGGCTGATGGTCATCGACAGCAGATCGCGCCACTGCCACCACAGCACCAACAGCACCACGGCGACGCCGCCGGCAATCATCACGATATCGCTCAGCGTAACCGACAGCAGATCGCCGAACAGGTAGGCCATCAGATCGACCCGTACGTTAGACATCAACGCCACCACCACCAGCCCCAGCGACAGCGCGCTGTGGGCCAGAATGCCGAGCAGGGTATCCACCGAGAGCTGCGGGCGACGTTCTAGCCACACCAGGGCCAAAGCCAGCAGCAGCGTAATGGCGATCACCGCATAGAAGGGGTTGATGTCCAGCAGCAGACCAAAGGCGACGCCGAGCAGCGAGGCGTGCGCCAGGGTATCACCAAAGTAGGACATGCGGCGCCAGACCACGAAGGAACCCAGCGGCCCGGCGGCGCTAGCCAGCAACACGCCGGCCAGCCAGCCGGGAAGTAACAGTTCAATCATGCTTCGCGGCTCCCGGTTTTCTTCAAGACAATTCTTCCCTGCAGATCGTGGCGGTGGTTGTGATGGTGGCGATACACCGCCAGCTGCTCTGCGCCGCGGTTGCCGAACATGGCGATGAATTCGGGATGCATCGAGACCACCTCCGGCGCGCCGGAGCAGCAGATGTGCTGATTGAGGCACAACACCTCGTCGGTTTTCGCCATCACCAGATGCAGATCGTGCGAGACCATCAGCACGGCGCACCCCAGCTCTTTACGCAGCTGATCGATCAGATCGTACAGCGCCAGCTGGCCGTTGACGTCCACCCCTTGCGTGGGTTCGTCCAGCACCAGCAGCTGCGGTTTATTCAGCAGCGCTCGCGCCAGCAGCACGCGCTGGTTTTCACCGCCGGAGAGCTTTTGCATCGGCTGGTCGAGCAGGTGGGCGGCGTGCACGCGTTTGAGCGCCGGCAGAATGTCGGCTTTCTTTACGCCAGGTTTAAGACGCATAAAGCGGCTGACGGTCAGTGGCAGGGTGGCGTCGAGGTGCAGCTTTTGCGGCACATAGCCGATGCGCAGATCGGGCTCACGCTCCAGCGTGCCGGCGGTCGGTTTGACCAATCCCAGCACCACGCGCACCAGCGTGGATTTGCCCGCGCCGTTCGGGCCAAGCAGCGTGAGAATACGGCCGGGTTGCAGGCTGAGGGAAATGTTCGACAGCACCTTGCGGCTGCCGAAGGCGACGGAGATATTTTTTAGCGTTATCAGTGTAGACATCTCGAGATTACAGGTTGCAGAACGAAGCGAATGTTATAATATCACGCCTTGTTGATGAAAACGATGGGATTACTGATGATGGCAAAGAAAAATAAATGGCTGCAGCGTACGCTGTTGGCCAGCGCATTGTTGATGGCCGGCCCGCTGAGCAGCGCTTCCGCGGCGGTGGTGACCACGATTCGTCCGCTGGGCTTTATCGCTTCGGCGATCGCCGACGGCGTGACACCGACCGAGGTGTTGCTGCCGGACGGCGCTTCACCGCACGATTTTGCGCTGCGTCCTTCCGATATCCAGCGTTTGTGCTCTGCGGACCTGGTGCTATGGGTTGGGCCGGACATGGAAGCGTTCCTGAACAAGGCGCTGGTGCCTATCTCGGCAACCCGAAAGCTGGCTGTCAGCGAACTGCCGGCGGTGAAGCCATTGCTGATGAAAGGCGAAGATGACGACGATCATGATCATGCAGGTGAAGCGCATAACCATGCCGATGACGATCATGGGCATCATCACGGCGAGTACAATATGCACGTTTGGCTGTCGCCGGAGATAGCAAAAGTGACCGCGATCGCGATTCACGACAGATTGTTGGAACTTATGCCGCAAAATAAGGACAAATTAGACGCAAACCTGCGCCAGTTCGAGAATCTGCTGACGCAAACTGACAAAAATGTTGGTAACATGCTTACGCCTGTGCAAGGTAAGGGTTATTTTGTTTTTCATGATGCTTACGGCTACTTTGAGAAACACTACGGTTTGAGTCCGCTGGGCCATTTCACCGTCAATCCCGAAATTCAGCCTGGAGCACAGCGCCTACACCAAATTCGAACACAGTTGGTTGAGCAGAAAGCGGTATGCGTTTTTGCTGAGCCACAATTCAGGCCGGCCGTAATCAATGCCGTCGCCAAGGGTACCAAAGTGCGTTCCGGAACGCTGGACCCGCTGGGCATCGGCATCGCGCTGGGGAAGGACAGCTACGGGAAATTCCTGACTCAGCTGTCAAACCAGTACGTGAGCTGCCTGAAGTAAAGCTTATGAGGATAATATCGAGTGCAGCAGATAGTCCGAACTATCGCTCTGGCGTATAACAACCTGCCACGGCCCCATCGCGTCATGCTGGGGTCGCTGACAGTCGTCACATTGGCCGTCGCTGTTTGGCGGCCTTTTGTTTACCACCCAGAACACAACCCCATCGCCAAGAGCGTCGAGTTAGAATCCAGCCAGATGCGGTCATTGCTCCCTGAAGCCAGTGAACCGATAGATGTCGACCAACCCACCCCCGATGACGAAATCCCGCAGGATGAGCTGGATCAAAAAGATGCCGGCGATGATGGCGTGCATGAATATGTGGTTTCCACCGGCGATACCCTCGGCAGCATTCTGACGCAGTACGGCATCGATATGTCGGATGTCACGCTGCTGGCTTCGCAAAACCGCGATCTGCGCAACCTTAAGATCGGCCAACAGCTGTCGTGGACTGTGAATGATGCGGGCGATTTGCAGCAGTTGACCTGGGAAGTTTCCCGCCGCGAAACCCGCACCTACGATCGCGTCGGCAACAGCTTCAAAGAGTCGAAAGAGGCGCAGCAGGGCGAATGGCGCAACAACGTGATCAGCGGCCGGGTTAACGGCAGCTTCGTCAGCAGCGCCGGCGACGCCGGGCTGAGCCGTAACGAAATCAACTCGGTGATCAAAGCCCTGCAGTGGCAGCTCGATTTCCGCAAGCTGCGCAAAGGCGACCAGTTCTCCGTGCTGATGTCGCGCGAGCATTTCGACGGTAAGAAATCGCAAAGCCAGCTGTTGGGCGTGCGTCTGCGCACCGGCGGCAAAGATTACTATGCGATCCGCGCCGAAGACGGCAAATTCTACGATCGCCAAGGCTCTGGCCTGGCGCGCGGCTTCATGCGTTTCCCGACCATGAAACAGTTCCGCATCTCCTCCAACTTCAACCCGCGCCGCGTGAACCCGGTGACTGGCCGCGTGGCGCCGCACAAGGGCGTCGATTTCGCCATGCCGGTCGGCACGCCGGTGCTGGCGGTCGGCGACGGTGAGGTGGTGATCGCCAAACGCAGCGGCGCAGCGGGCAACTATGTGGCGATCCGCCACGGTCGTCAGTACACCACGCGCTATATGCACCTGAAAAAACTGCTGGTGAAACCAGGCCAGAAGGTGAAACGCGGCGATCGCATTGCGCTCTCCGGCAACACCGGCCGTTCCACCGGGCCACACCTGCACTTTGAACTGTGGACCGGCCAACAGGCGGTGAACCCGCTGACGGCCAAACTGCCGCGTTCCGAAGGGCTGGGCGGCAAAGACCGCAGCGATTATCTGGCACAGGTGAAGGAAGTGGTTCCTCAGCTGCAGTTGGATTAACGTCCCCCTTTTTTCCGGCGCTCCGGCGCCGTTAATTTCATCGGCCTGATTGCGGGCCGATGCTGTTTTATCTGGGTGGTTCGCGGTTGTTAATTGCAAAATCGGTGATGGCAATTATGATTAGCCGAATCGCTAAGCGAAGAGCACGTGCATGCAAAACGAGAAGAAATCGAACGTAGAGTTCATCCCGCAGTTTCAAAAAGCCTTTTTATATCCGCGCTACTGGGGCGTGTGGTTGGGAACCGGTCTGATGGCCGGCATTTCGCTGGTGCCTGCGCGCCTGCGCGATCCGGTGCTGGGTGCGGTCGGCAAACTGGCCGGCAAGCTGGCGAAGGGCGCGCGCCGTCGTGCCCGCATCAACCTGCTGTATTGCTTGCCTGAGCTGCCTGAAAGCGAACGCGAGCACATTATCGACCAGATGTTCGCCTGCGCGCCGCAGTCGATGGTGCTGATGGCGGAACTGGCCTGCACCAAGCCCGAAAAAGTGCTAAAGCGCGTGCGTTGGCACGGTGAAGAGGTGCTGGACAAGATCCGGGCGGAAGGGCGTAACGTGATTTTCCTGGTGCCTCACGGCTGGGCGGTGGATGTGCCAGCGATGCTGATGGCTGCGCGCGGCCAACCGATGGCGGCGATGTTCCACAACCAGCGCAATCAGCTGATCGACTACCTGTGGAATGCCGTGCGTCGTAAATTCGGCGGCCGCATGCACGCGCGCAACGACGGCATCAAACCGTTTATCAGTTCGGTACGGCAGGGGTACTGGGGCTACTACCTGCCCGATCAGGATCACGGCGCCGAGCACAGTGAGTTCGTCGATTTCTTCGCGACCTATAAGGCGACGCTGCCGGCGGTAGGCCGGTTGATGAAGGTTTGCCGTGCGGCGATCGTGCCTTTGTTCCCGGTGTACGATGGCAAAACCAGCATGCTGGATATTTATATTCGCGAGCCCATGGACGATCTGGCCGAAGCCGATGACCCACGGATTGCGCGCCGCATGAATGAAGAAGTGGAAAACCTGGTGGGCCCGAACCCTGAGCAGTACACCTGGATCCTAAAACTGTTGAAGACGCGCAAGGAAGGGGAGATTGAGCCTTACTCGCGCGACGATCTGTATCGCTAATCCTTCCTAACGTTAACGCCGGTCGGGCTATAACCCGGCCGGTATCACTTCAGATGTGCACCATACAGCCGCGCGCCCGCAGGATGTCGATGACTTTAGGCGTGCGGGTGAAATCATTCCAGCGCAGATCCAGCTTGCGCAGCCGGCTCAGTTCGCCGAGGCTTTCCGGCAGCTCGTTCAGGCGGTTGGCGCGCAGATCCAGACTTCTCAGCGCTGTCAGCTCACCGATATTTTCCGGCAGGCGCGTCAGTTGATTGAAACGCAGGTTCAGCTCGCTCAATCGCGGCAGGCGGCAGAAGGCTGCCGGCAGTTCGGTGATAGCATTGTTGGCCGCATCGAGTATCTCCAACTCACCGAGCAGAGCCATTTCCGCCGGCAGCGTGGTCAGGGCATTTTTCATGATATGCAGTTCGCGCAGCGCGCGCAGCTGCCCGATTTCGGCGGGCAGGCTGCGGATGCGATTGTTGTATAAACGCAGCTCCTGCAACGCCGCCAGCCTCGGTATTGCCTGCGGCAAGGCGGTCAGTTGGTTATCGGTCGCGTTGAGATAGATGAGCTGCTGCAGCTGTGCCAGCGAATGGGGCAGGTCGCTAAAACCGTTATCGCTCAGATAGAGGTATTTCAGCCGGTGCAGTTGCCCCAACGCTTCAGGCAGTTCGCTCGCGCGATTGTGGCCAAAGTCGAACATCTCGAGCTGTTGCAACTGACCAATCTCCGGCGGCAGACGGTCGAGCTGATTGCAGGAGATATTCAGCACCTGCAGATTCTGGTGCCGGAAGATTGGGGTGGGGAAGGCCGTCAGCTGATTGTCGTACAGGCTGACCTTGCGCAGCGCGCGGCCGGCAAGCTGCGATTCGTCGAGCTGCGTCAGGCTACGGCCGTCGAGATCGAGCTCATCAGCGCTCGCTGCGGGGTTGTGTTGGTGGAGCATGGCGTTCTCCGTCGTTTATGGCGATGTCAGCGCAAAAAAAATGCCGGCCAACGTGAGCCGGCCGGCATTTCGTCTGCGGCGTGAATTACTCGACGCGCAGGATACGGCTGGTATTGGTGGTACCGACGGTTTCCATCACGTCGCCCTGGGTGACGATCACCAGATCGCCGGAGACCAGGAAGCCTTTGTCACGCAGGCGATTGACGGCTTCATTGGCGGCGATCACGCCGTCTTTGTGGCTGTCGAAATATACCGGCGTCACGCCGCGATACAGCGCAGTCAGGTTCAGCGTGTGCTCATGACGCGACATGGCGAAGATCGGCAGGCCGGAGCTGATGCGTGACATCATCAGCGCGGTGCGGCCGGACTCAGTCATGGCGATCAGCGCGGTGACGCCTTTCAGGTGGTTGGCCGCATACATCGAAGACATGGCGATCGCCTCTTCGATATTGTCGAACTGCACGTCCAAACGGTGTTTGGAAACGTTGATGCTCGGGATCTTCTCGGCGCCCAGACAAACGCGCGCCATCGCCGCCACGGTTTCCGCCGGGTATTGGCCAGCAGCGGTTTCCGCCGACAGCATGACGGCGTCGGTGCCGTCCAGCACGGCGTTGGCCACGTCCATGACTTCGGCGCGGGTCGGCATCGGGTTGGTGATCATTGACTCCATCATCTGAGTCGCGGTGATCACCGCGCGGTTCAGGGTGCGGGCGCGGCGGATCAGTTTCTTCTGAATGCCGACCAGTTCCGGATCGCCGATTTCGACGCCGAGGTCGCCACGGGCAACCATCACCACGTCGGAGGCCAGAATAATGTCGTCCATCGCTTCGTCGGTGCAAACCGCTTCGGCGCGCTCAACCTTGGACACGATCTTGGCGTTGCAGCCCGCATCGCGCGCCAGGCGGCGGGCATAGTTCAGGTCTTCACCGGTACGCGGGAAGGAGACCGCCAGATAGTCGACGCCAATCTTGGCGGCGGTCACGATGTCCGCCTTGTCTTTTTCGGTCAGCGCTTCGGCTGACAGGCCACCGCCTAGCTTGTTGATGCCCTTGTTGTTGGACAACGGGCCGCCGACGGTCACTTCGGTAAACACTTTCATGCCCTGAACTTCGAGCACTTTTAACTGAACGCGGCCGTCGTCAAGCAGCAGGACATCGCCCGGCACGACGTCGGCAGGCAGGCCTTTATAGTCGATACCGACTTTTTCTTTATCGCCTTCGCCTTTTGACAGGTTGGCGTCCAGCAGGAATTTATCACCCACGTTGAGGAAGATTTTGCCTTCCTTGAAGGTGGATACGCGGATTTTCGGCCCTTGCAGATCGCCGAGGATAGCGACGTGACGTCCCAGTTTGGCAGCGATTTCGCGCACTTTGTCTGCGCGAGCCTGGTGATCTTCCGGGCTGCCGTGGGAGAAGTTAAGCCGAACTACGTTGGCACCGGCGGCAATGATCTTTTCCAGATTATTGTCGCGGTCTGTAGCCGGACCCAGGGTGGTAACGATTTTGGTTCTTCTGAGCCGTCTGGACATGTATTACTCCGTTGACTGGTGAAGCAAATATTGGTGTTGCGATAACGTCGGATAACGAAACCAGGCGTGAAATGTAATTTTACAACACTGATATTTCACCCGGGTTACCCGCATGAGCATGTTAACAGGGTACCGCCTCTGATGCCGTCATTCAAATGTCTGTTGAACGGCGATTTTTTTCTTCGTCGGGTCACGAATCAAAACTGTTGGGAATGACCACGCCTTTATCAAAGCGCGATTCTTTGAGCGCTTCTTTGACCCGCTTCAAGTTATCTCTGAATTTAGCCCCTCGGCGCAAGGTAAATCCGGTGGCAAGCACGTCAATGAGCGTTAATTGCGCGATCCGCGACACCATCGGCATGTAAACGTCGGTGTCTTCAGGCACATCGAGCAGCAACGCGAGGGTCGCCGCTTGGGCGAGCGGGGTGTCGCGCGAGGTGATAGCCAGTACCGTGGCGTCGTTCTCCCGCGCCAGGTGAGCCATCTCCACCAGATTTTTGGTGCGGCCGGTGTGTGAGATCAGCACCACCACGTCGCCCTCGCCGGAGTTCATGCAGCTCATGCGTTGCATGACGATGTCATCGAAGTAGACCACCGGAATGTTGAAGCGGAAAAATTTGTTCATCGCGTCGTGCGCCACCGCCGCGGAGGCACCCAGGCCGAAGAAAGAGATCTTTTTTGCCTGGGTGAGCAGGTCAACCGCACGATTGATTGCGGCAATATCCAAATTTGCCTTTACTGTATCCAGGCTGGCCATGACCGATTCGAAGATCTTGCTGGTATAGGAATCGACGCTGTCGTCTTCCTCAACGTTACGGTTTACGTAGGGCGTGCCGTTAGCCAGGCTTTGGGCGAGGTGCAGTTTGAAATCGGGAAAGCCTTTGGTATCAAGGCGGCGGCAAAAACGGTTGACGGTAGGTTCGCTGACGTCGGCCATGCGCGCCAGCGTGGCAATGCTGGAGTGAATGGCGGTCTGTGGGGAGGCCAGGATCACCTCGGCGACTTTCCTTTCAGATTTGCTCAGGCGTTCCAGATGGTTCTGGATTTTGTCCAGCGTATTCATATAACGAGAGTCACTCATGGTTTTATCCCTGTGGCTTTCAAGCAACAGCGCCGAATTTCGCCCGTGTTCGCCGTGCACGCAGACGCCAAACGAGCGGCTGTAACCTGGAATCGATAGGGTATGTCGATTTCAAACAAAGGAGAAATCAATGCCGGTTTAGTGAAAATATACTACGTGCTGGTAACCGTTGGCAGTCTCGACAGGGCGTATGCAGGCTTTTTTCACCAGAATATGACCTGTGTCTAACTTTCATAATGGTAACAGAGCGTCAAAAAAGACGAAAAATTACAGTTTTGCCCGCCTGTGCGGGCTCTGGCGCGCATTGGCGCTACCGCTGGAATCTTGAGGTCTTTTTTCCTGCTTCTGCACCGGGTTTGCTGGCCGTAGTCAAACAGAGTACATTAGTAATGTAAGAAAATTACAAATATCCTGCAACGAGGAGATGAACATGGCGGTAACCTCTACAGCCCAGGCGTGTGACCTGGTTATTTTCGGCGCGAAAGGTGATTTGGCGCGCCGTAAGCTGCTGCCTTCCCTGTACCAGTTAGAGAAAGCCGGACACATCCACCCGGATACGCGGATTATCGGCGTCGGCCGCGCGGAGTGGGATAAAAAAGCGTATACCGAAGTGGTCAAGGAAGCGCTTGGCACCTTCATGAAGGAAAAACTGGATGACGAACTCTGGGCCACGCTGAGCGCACGCCTGGACTTCTGCAATCTGGACGTCAACGACAGCAAGAACTTTACCAAACTGGGTAAAATGCTGGATCAGAAACACCGCACCACCATCAACTACTTCGCCATGCCGCCAAGCACCTTTGGCGCCATCTGCAAAGGGTTGGGCGAAGCCAAGCTGAACCATGAACCGGCGCGCGTGGTGATGGAGAAGCCGCTGGGTACCGATCTGGCGTCTTCCCGCGTGATCAACGATCAGGTGGCGGAGTACTTCAACGAATCCCAGGTTTACCGTATCGACCACTATCTCGGCAAAGAGACGGTGCTGAACCTGTTGGCGCTGCGTTTCGCCAACTCGCTGTTCGCATCCAACTGGGATAACCGCACCATCGATTCGGTGCAGATCACCGTGGCGGAAGAGGTGGGCATCGAAGGGCGCTGGGGTTACTTCGACCAGGCCGGCCAGATGCGCGACATGATCCAGAACCACCTGCTGCAGATCCTGACCATGATCGCCATGTCGCCGCCGGCGGACCTGACGACCGACCGTATCCGCGACGAGAAGGTGAAGGTATTGCGCTCGCTGCGCCGCATCGATCAGACCAATGTACGGGAAACCACCGTGCGCGGGCAGTACACCGCCGGTTTCGTCCAGGGCAAGAAAGTGCCGGGTTATCTGGAAGAGGAAGGCGCGAACAAGAGCAGCAGCACCGAAACCTTCGTCTCCATCCGCGTGGATATCGACAACTGGCAGTGGGCCGGGGTGCCGTTCTACCTGCGTACCGGTAAACGCCTGCCGACCAAATGTTCGGAAGTGGTGGTGTACTTCAAAAACCCGCCGCTTAACCTGTTCAGCGATTCGTACCAGCAGCTGCCGCAGAACAAGCTGACCATCCGTCTGCAACCGGACGAAGGCATCGAAATTCAGGTACTGAACAAGGTGCCGGGGCTGGATCACAAGCACCGTCTGCAGACCACCAAGCTGGACCTGAGCTTCTCGGAAACCTTCAACCAGGAGCACGTGGCGGACGCCTACGAGCGCCTGCTGCTGGAGACCATGCGAGGCATTCAGGCGCTGTTCGTGCGCCGCGATGAAGTGGAAGAGGCCTGGAAGTGGGTCGACTCCATCATGGATGCATGGAAAGCCGACAACGAGGCGCCTAAACCTTATCAGGCGGGCACCTGGGGGCCGGTGGCCTCGGTGGCAATGATCACCCGCGACGGCCGTTCCTGGAACGAGTTCGAATAATGCGCAATACCGGCAGCCTGTCTGCCGGCTTTTTTTTGCCTGCGATCTGCGCGTGGGCCACATCACTTACGGTACGGCCGGACGTTCGCGCGCTTGCGCGGAGCCCTGTGGCAGGGGCGTGCCATTGTTAACCGCGAGTCATGGAGAAATAACGATGAAAAACTGGAAAACCAGCGCCGAGCAGATCCTGACGGCAGGGCCGGTGGTGCCTGTTATCGTGATCAACAAGTTGGAGCAGGCGGTGCCGCTGGCGAAAGCGTTGGTTGCCGGCGGCGTGCGGGTATTGGAGGTGACGCTGCGCACCGCCTGCGGGCTGGAGGCTATCCGCGCTATCGCCAAAGAGGTGCCGGAGGCGATCATCGGCGCCGGTACGGTGATCAATCCGCAGCAGCTGCGGGAGGTGACCGAGGCGGGGGCGCAGTTCGCCATCAGCCCGGGGCTGACCGACGCTTTGCTGCAGGCGGCGACGGCGGGGTCAATCCCGCTGATCCCGGGCATCAGCACCGTATCTGAACTGATGCTGGGCATGGATTACGGCCTGCGCGAATTCAAATTCTTCCCGGCGGAAGCCAACGGCGGCGTTAAGGCGCTGCAGGCGATCGGCGGCCCGTTCCCCCAGGTGCGTTTTTGCCCGACCGGCGGCATTACGCCGAACAATTACCGCGATTATCTGGCGCTAAAAAGCGTATTGTGCATCGGCGGCTCCTGGTTGGTGCCGGCCGATGCGCTCGAAAGCGGCGACTATGCGCGCATCACTGAACTGGCGCGCAGCGCGGTCAGCGGCGCCGCGTTGTAACCCGCGCCAGGCCTGGGATTGGCGCTTATTTGCTCACCCGCGGATATCGCAAGGCTCAACGCTCCGTTGGGCCTTTTTTAATTTTTATCGCGATTAACTTTCTTATTTTTAACCCGTTTTTTTCTGCTTTTTTATGAAAACGGCAGTTTGCTTTCTAATTTTGGCTGTGGTAAAAATATCTCAGTTGAAAATTTTACTTTTATGAGGATATTGGGCAAATCGCACGGTGTGCGGCTGATAATAGAGAACTATTATGATGACTATTAACGGAACTACCCTCAGAACCTCTACGTGCCAACTCTTCCTGTCTGCGATCCTTGCCAGTGAGCATCACTGGTGCAGCGAGCTATAGCGTCTTTCTCCCTTAACCGGTGCTGGTAGCGGGCTTAGGCCTTCGCATTACCGTTCAGCCGGGCAAACATTCTTTTTGCGTTTGGGTCAGTTTATCCCCAGGGATCTCTGCGTCTTGCGCGCCGCATTGCGGCCGTTCGACGAGATAAATCGGGATAAATATGCCTTGGCGCGCGTTATTCGCCGTTTGGGAGAAAAATTATGATTTATTGGATCTTTTTAGGTTTGGCCATCATGACCGAAATCATCGGCACCTTGTCGATGAAATACGCCAGCGTCAATGGCGGCATGATCGGGCATATCGTGATGTACGTGATGATCACCGCGTCTTATGTATTGTTGTCGGTAGCGATAAAACGCGTGGCGCTCGGCGTGGCCTATGCGCTGTGGGAAGGCATCGGCATTCTGTTCATTACCCTGTTCAGCGTACTGTGGTTCGACGAGCCGATCTCGGCGCTGAAGGTGCTGGGCTTGGCTACGCTGATCGCCGGCATCATGTTGGTGAAATCCGGTACCCGCAAAGAGCGAAAACAGGTCAGCCCGCGAGGTGACAACCATGCAACAGTTTGAGTTGTACCACATTGGGTTCCTGGGGCTGGCCATCGTGCTGGAAATTATCGCCAACATCTTCCTGAAGATGTCGGACGGCTTCCGTAAAATTTGGCTGGGATTGCTGTCGCTGCTGTCGGTGCTCGGTGCGTTCAGCGCCCTGGCGCAGGCGGTTAAGGGTATCGATCTGTCGATCGCCTATGCGCTGTGGGGCGGTTTCGGTATCGCCGCCACCATCGCCGCAGGCTGGATCATGTTCGGCCAGCGGTTGAACGCCAAAGGCTGGATTGGCCTGGCGCTGTTGCTGACGGGGATGGTGATCCTTAAACTGTCTTGATAGCGGGCAATAAAAAACCGCAGGCGTCGCCGTCTGCGGTTTTTTTTCGTCTGCGCTCAGGCTTACAGCGCGGCGATGATTTTGATTTCCACCTTGTACTTCGGATTCATCAGCTGCGCCTGCACCGTGCAGCGCACCGGCGCGCTGCCGGCGACCACCCAGGCGTCCCAGGCGGCGTTCATCGCGGCGAAGTCGGCGCTGTTGGCCAGGAAAATGGTGGCATCCAGAATACGGCTTTTGTCCGACCCTACGCGTTCCAGCAGCACGTCGATGGCGGCGAGGGCGTTGGCGGTCTGCGCGGTCGCGTCGTCGTCCAGGTTCTCCGGCACGCTGGTGTAGTAAACGGTCTCGTTGTGCACTACGGCTTCGGACCAGCGCTGATCGGGATCAATTCTTTCGATATTCATTTGCTTATCTCCATATCATAGTCGCGCTAAGGGTAGCACAGCCGGTGATAAAAAAGCGCGGCGATAAAGTGGGTGGTAGCCGGGCGGCAGGCTTGGCATAATCACCGCTGAATGACACCGGCAGAGAGACAGCGTGACAGACGATTTTGCAACAGACGGCGCATTGGCGCAGGCTATCAAGGGATTCAAACCGCGTGAGCCGCAGCGGCAGATGGCGCAAGCCGTTACCGAAGCGATCAATTTCAAGCAGGAACTGGTGGTGGAAGCCGGCACCGGCACCGGCAAAACCTTCGCTTATCTGGCGCCGGCGCTGCGTGCCGATCGCAAAGTGATCATCTCCACCGGTTCGAAAGCGCTGCAGGATCAGCTGTATGCGCGCGATCTGCCCACCGTCGCCAAGGCGTTGAAGTACAAAGGCAAGCTGGCTCTGCTGAAGGGGCGCTCCAACTACCTGTGTCTGGAGCGTCTTGAGCAACAGTCGATGGCCGGCGGCGAGCTGGCGGGGCAGACGCTGATCGATCTGGTGCAGCTGCGCAAGTGGTCGTCGCAGACCAAAGAGGGTGATATCAGCACCTGTAGCGAAGTGGCGGAAGACAGCTTCGTCTGGCCATTGGTGACCAGCACCAATGACAACTGTCTGGGCAGCGACTGCCCGCTGTATCAGGATTGCTTCGTGGTCAAGGCGCGCCGCCGCGCGATGGATGCAGATGTGGTGGTGGTAAACCATCACCTGTTCCTGGCGGATATGGTGGTGAAAGAGGGCGGTTTCGCCGAGCTGATCCCAGAAGCCGAGGTGATGATTTTCGACGAGGCGCACCAAATCCCCGACATCGCCAGCCAGTATTTCGGCCAGCAGCTCACCAGCCGCCAGCTGCTGGATCTGGCGAAGGACATCACCATCGCCTACCGCACCGAGGTGCGCGATGCGGCTCAGCTGCAAAAGAGCGCCGATCGTCTCAGCCTGAGCACGCAAGATTTCCGTCTGAATCTGGGAGAACCGGGGTTCCGCGGTAATCTGCGTGACGTGCTCGGCGAACCCAACGTGCAGCGTGCTCTGTTGCTGCTCGATGACGCGCTGGAGCTGTGTTATGACGTGATGAAGCTGTCGCTGGGGCGTTCGGCGCTGCTGGACGCCGCCTTTGAGCGCGCCACGCTGTACCGCGCGCGTCTCAAACGCCTCAAGGCGGTAACGGAACCGGGCTACAGCTATTGGTATGAGTGCAATTCGCGCCACTTCGTGCTGGCGCTGACGCCGCTGACGGTAGCCGATCGTTTCCGCGAAATGCTGGACGAGAAGCCGGGCAGCTGGATCTTTACCTCGGCCACGCTGTCGGTCAACGATCAGTTGGGCCACTTCACCGAACGGCTGGGGCTGACCAAGGCCAAAACGCTGCTGTTGCCGAGCCCGTTCGACTATGCCAAACAGGCGTTGCTGTGCGTGCCGCGCTTTTTGCCTTCGCCGAATCAGCCCGGTGGGGCGCGCCAGCTGGCGCGCATGCTGCGCCCATTAATCGAAGCCAACAACGGCCGCTGCTTCTTCTTGTGCACATCGCACCAGATGATGCGCGAGCTGGCGGAAGAGTTCCGCGCCACGATGACGCTGCCGGTCTTATTGCAAGGGGAAACCAGCAAAGGGCAGCTGCTGGCGCAGTTCGTCGCCGCCGGTAACGCGCTGTTGGTGGCGACCAGCAGCTTCTGGGAAGGGGTGGACGTGCGTGGCGATGCGCTGTCGTGTGTCATCATCGATAAGCTGCCGTTTACTTCACCGGACGATCCGCTGCTGAAGGCGCGCATTGAAGATTGCCGCCTGCGCGGCGGCGATCCGTTCAATGACGTACAGTTACCGGATGCGGTCATCACCCTGAAACAGGGGGTGGGCCGTTTGATCCGCGATACCGACGACCGTGGCGTGCTGGTGATTTGCGATAACCGTCTGGTGATGCGCCCTTATGGCGAGGTGTTCCTCAATAGCCTGCCGCCTACGCCGCGTACCCGCGATCTGAAACAGGCCATCGCCTTCCTGCAGGCCGCCGATACGTCGGCCACGTGAAAGATGAAGGGCTTACGGGGCTGTGCTACAATGCGCGCCCTGTATGAAAAACCCAGTTTTATTCCCGCCAGAGGTTGGCATGTCCACGCGAATTTTAGCGATCGATACCGCGACGGAAGCCTGTTCCGTCGCCGTCTGGAATCAAGGCGAAATCCACGCCCTGTTTGAGCTGTGCCCACGCGAGCATACGCAACGAATTTTACCTATGGTGCAGCAGGTGCTGGCGGAATCCGGTCTGGCGCTCAACCAGCTCGATGCGCTGGCCTTCGGCCGCGGCCCCGGCAGTTTTACCGGGGTGCGCATCGGCATCGGCATCGCTCAGGGCCTGGCGCTGGGCGCCGATTTGCCGATGATTGGCATTTCCACGCTGCAAACCATGGCGCAGGGCGCCTGGCGCGTCAGCGGCGCGGCGCGCGTGCTGGCAGCGATCGATGCGCGCATGGGGGAAGTCTACTGGGGGCAGTTCGAACGCCAAGTGGACGGCAGCTGGTTGGAAAGCGAAGGCGAGGCGGTGCTGTCGCCGGCGCAGGCGCTCGAGCGTGCACAGCGTCTGCAGGGCGAATGGGCCCACGTCGGCACCGGCTGGCAAACCTATCCCGACCTGGTCAACGGTTCTACGCTGAGCGTGCGTGACGGCCAAATGCTGCTGCCGCAGGCGCAAGACATGCTGCCGCTGGCGCTGCACGCCTGGCAACAGGGGTTGGCGGTGGCGGTGGAAAACGCCGAGCCGACCTATCTTCGCAATGAAGTCACCTGGAAAAAACTGCCGGGC
Organism: Serratia sp. NGAS9; assembly: GCF_009905295.1. Lineage (NCBI taxonomy): Bacteria > Pseudomonadati > Pseudomonadota > Gammaproteobacteria > Enterobacterales > Yersiniaceae > Serratia > Serratia sp. NGAS9. The sequence goes on along the minus strand of NZ_CP047605.1, from coordinate 2,860,960 downwards.
CGCGAGTAATCGCGGCGTATTGTGCTGTTGTTGATGCCGGGCGATGAAGGCCTGCAACTTGAACGACGAAACGCGGTCAAAGTTACAGGCATTTCAGGAGATTGCGACCATGTTAATCCGCACTGCAAGTAAAAAGCTGTCGCTGCTGGCCGTCGCCTGCGGCGCGCTGGTTCTGACCGGGTGCGTCACCGTACCGGATGCGATCAAAGGCTCCAGCCCTTCGCCGGTGACTCAGCTTTCCTCGGTACAAAATGCACCGAACCTGTTTACTGGCGCGGAAGCCCGCTTCGGCGGCACTGTGGTGAACGTCGCCAACGAACAAGGGCGTACGCTGCTGGAGATCGCGGCGGTGCCGCTCGACAGCGGTGCGCGGCCGATACTGGGTGAACCGTCGAACGGCCGCTTGCTGGCCACGGTGAACGGCTTCCTCGAACCGGTCGATTTCAAAGGCCAACTGGTGACCGTCGTCGGCCCTATCACCGGCCTGAAAGAGGGGCGGATCGGCATGACGCCATATCGTTTCGTAACGATGAACGTGACCGGTTTCAAGCGCTGGCATCTGGTGCAGCAGGTGGTGATGCCGCCTGCGCCGATGGGCCCTTGGGGCTGGCGCGGTGGTCCGTGGGGGCCCGGCTGGGGCGCAGGCTATGGCTGGTACAACCCCGGTCCGGCACAGGTGCAAACCATCGTAACCGAGTAGCATACGCTTGATGTGAACATATTTGACAGGGCGGCTCAGGCCGCCCTTTTGCTTTTTGGGATAGGGAATATCCGACAATTAGTGACGTACATCGCAACCTGAATAATGTTTAAAACCCGAACTGGTCTGCTGAGTTAAAATATTGTTATGGTTAGGCTGCGAGTTTGAGGGCTGCGATGATAATTAGTAATGATTTCAGGAGTAATACCTTGGATAAGGTCTGGTTAAAACGGTATCCGGCAGATGTGCCCGCAGAGATTGATGCCGATCGCTATTCGTCGTTGATCGAAATGTTTGAGCATGCCGTGCAGCGTTATGCCGATCAGCCCGCCTTTATCAACATGGGCGAGGTGATGACCTTCCGCAAACTGGAAGAACGCAGCCGGGCTTTCGCGGCTTACCTGCAAAATGAACTGGGCCTGAAGAAGGGCGACCGTGTCGCGCTGATGATGCCTAACCTGTTGCAATACCCCATCGCTCTGTTCGGCATTCTGCGTGCCGGCATGGTGGTGGTCAACGTCAACCCGTTGTATACCCCGCGCGAGCTGGAGCACCAGTTGAACGACAGCGGCGCCAGCGCCATCGTTATCGTTTCCAACTTTGCCCATACGCTGGAAAAAGTGGTGTTCAACACCCAGGTCAAACACGTGATCCTGACGCGCATGGGCGACCAGCTTTCGGCCGCCAAAGGCACGCTGGTTAACTTCGTGGTCAAATACGTCAAGCGCCTGGTGCCCAAATACAACCTGCCGGACGCCATTTCATTCCGCAGCGCGCTGCAACGCGGCCGCCGTCTGCAATATGTAAAACCGGACATCATTAATAGCGATTTGGCTTTCCTGCAATACACCGGCGGTACCACCGGCGTGGCGAAGGGCGCGATGCTGACGCACCGTAACATGCAGGCCAACCTTGAGCAGGCCAAGGCCGCTTATTCGCCGCTGTTCCGTGAAGGGCAGGAACTGGTGGTGACGGCGTTGCCGCTATACCACATTTTCGCGCTGACGGTGAACTGCCTGCTGTTTATCGATCTGGGCGGGCGCAATTTGCTGATCACCAACCCGCGCGATATTCCGGGGCTGGTGAAGGAGCTGGGTAAATATCCGTTCACCGCCATGAGCGGGGTGAATACGCTGTTCAACGCGTTGCTGAACAACGAAGAGTTCCACAAACTCGATTTCTCTACGCTGCGTTTCTCGGTCGGCGGCGGTATGTCGGTGCAAAAAGCGGTGGCCGAGAAGTGGGAGAAAACCACCGGTAAACACCTGCTGGAAGGCTATGGTCTGACCGAGTGCGCGCCGCTGGTGGCCGGTAACCCTTACGATCTGAAACACTACAGCGGCAGCATCGGCCTGCCGGTGCCGTCGACGGACATTCGGTTGGTGGACGACAACGGCCATGACGTGCCGCCGGGCGAACCGGGCGAACTGTGGGTCAAAGGGCCGCAAGTTATGTTAGGCTATTGGCAGCGCCCGGAAGCCACCGATGAAGTGCTTAAAGATGGCTGGCTGGCGACCGGCGATGTGGTGACCGTGGACGATCAGGGATTTGTGCGCATCGTCGACCGCAAGAAAGACATGATCCTGGTCTCGGGTTTCAACGTGTATCCGAACGAGATTGAAGATGTGGTCAGCCAGCACCCGAAAGTGCTGGAATGTGCGGCAATCGGCGTGCCCAGCGAGGCCTCCGGTGAAACGGTGAAGATCTGCGTGGTGAAGAAAGACGCCTCGCTGACCAAGGAAGAGCTGTTGACCCATTGCCGTCGCCACCTGACCGGGTATAAAGTGCCTAAAATTGTTGAGTTCCGCGATGAACTGCCGAAGTCGAACGTCGGCAAGATTTTGCGGCGAGAACTGCGCGATGAGCTAAAAACGCCGAAGCCGGCCGATGCCGCCTAGGTGTCGCTTTCGCGTCTGACTATCAACAACGCCGGTGAATGCCGGCGTTGTTGTGTTTGAATCCTACAAGAGAATGATGTTTTGAATTATCAGTTGATCACTACCGATGCCGGATTGCAGCAGGTCTGCGAGCAGGCGAGAAAGCATGCCCAGATTGCGCTGGACACCGAGTTTGTCAGAACGCGCACCTACTATCCTCAGCTGGGCCTGATCCAGCTCTACGACGGTGAACAACTCTCCCTCATCGATCCTCTGCCGATCAAGCAATGGCAGCCGTTTGTCGACCTGCTGGCCGACACCGCCGTGGTGAAGTTCCTGCATGCCGGCAGTGAAGATCTTGAAGTGTTTCTCAACGCCTTTAAAACGCTGCCGACGCCGATGATCGACACCCAGATCCTGGCGGCCTTTACCGGTCGGCCGCTCTCCTGCGGTTTTGCGACGCTGGTGGCGGAGTACATGAAGGTTGAACTGGACAAGAGCGAGTCGCGCACCGACTGGCTGGCGCGCCCGCTGACCGAAAGACAGTGCGTGTATGCGGCCGCCGACGTGTTCTACCTGCTGCCGATGGCCAAACAGCTGGTGCAGGAGACCGAAGAGGCCGGCTGGACTGCTGCGGCCCATAACGAGTGCCTGCTGCTGTGCCAACGCCGTAGCGAGACGCTGGCGCCGGAAGTGGCCTATCGCGAAATCAGCAATGCCTGGCAGCTGCGCCCGCGTCAGCTCGGCTGTTTGCAGAAGTTGGCAGAATGGCGGTTGCGCCAGGCGCGCGAGCGCGATCTGGCGGTGAACTTCGTGGTGCGTGAGGAGAACCTATGGCAGGTGGCGCGCTATATGCCGTCTTCGCTGGGAGAACTGGATTCTCTGGAGCTGAGCGGGCCGGAGATCCGTTATCACGGCAAAACGCTGCTGGCGCTGGTGGCCGAAGCCGAAGCGCTGGAGGAGTCCGAGTTGCCCGCGCCGTTGGCTAACCTTATCGATCAGCCGGGCTACAAGAAGGTGTTTAAGGACATCAAGGCCGCTATCGCTACCGTCAGCGAGCAAAGCGGGTTGAGCAGCGAGCTGCTGGCATCCCGTCGCCAAATTAACCAATTGTTGAACTGGCATTGGAAACTGAAGGACGGCGAGAGTCGCCCTGAATTAATCAGCGGCTGGCGCGGCGATTTATTAATGGCGCCGTTGCAGGACATCCTGAAAGATTATTAATCGCTGGTTATCACCAGGGCAGGGTAGGGAAACTCTGCTCGGGTGAATATAGGCAGGAAATAATGCGTTGAAGGTAAATCTGGCCAGAATTTACTTTAAACGAGGTGGCGGCAAAGTTAATTGGGAATTGTCCCAAAGGGAAAAATCGATTTTTTGCTGCCGATAATGCTTAATAACTGGATATACATACAGTTACCCCCTGCATAAAATATACAGGGGGTAATTAATGCGTCGCAATCATTTAGCTGCTTCTTCCGATTCCGGTAATGTCACGTTAAGTTCAAGTACCGAAATATCGTCCCCTTTCTGCTCGAACTGCACATGCAGCATTTCAGGATCGATCTGAATGTATTTGCAAATAACCGCCAGAATATCGCGTTTCAAATCAGGCAGATACGGGGGCTCACTGTCCCCGCGACGACGCTCTGCGACGATAATCTGCAGCCGTTCCTTGGCTATATTGGCTGTCTGTTTTTTGCGGGACAGAAAGAAGTCTAATAAGGCCATGGTTTATCCCCCAAAAAGGCGTTTCAGGAAACCCTTCTTCTCTTCTTCAATGAAGCGGAATGGGCGTTCTTCCCCCAACAAGCGGCAAACGGTATCGTCGTACGCCTTACCGGCGTCTGACTCGGCATCCAGAATGACAGGCTCACCCTGGTTGGAAGCACGCAGTACGGACTGGTCTTCCGGGATCACACCCACCAGCGGAATGCGCAGAATTTCAAGCACGTCTTCCATGCTCAGCATGTCGCCACGGCTGACGCGGCCCGGGTTGTAACGGGTCAGCAGCAGGTGTTCCTTGATTGGCGATTCGCCTTTCTCGGCGCGGCGTGACTTGGAAGAGAGGATACCCAGGATACGGTCAGAGTCGCGTACCGAAGACACTTCCGGGTTGGTGGTGATGATAGCTTCGTCGGCGAAATACAGCGCCATCAGCGCACCGGTTTCGATACCGGCCGGTGAATCGCACACCACGAAGTCAAAATCCATCTCGCCGAGATCGTTGAGGATTTTTTCAACGCCTTCGCGGGTCAACGCGTCTTTGTCGCGCGTCTGCGAAGCCGGCAGGATATAGAGGTTTTCAGTGCGTTTGTCTTTGATCAACGCCTGATTCAGCGTGGCATCGCCCTGAATCACGTTCACGAAATCATACACTACCCGACGTTCGCAGCCCATAATCAGGTCAAGATTACGCAGGCCGATATCGAAATCGATCACGACGGTTTTCTTGCCTTTCTGGGCCAGGCCGGTAGCGATGGCCGCGCTCGAAGTGGTCTTGCCAACGCCCCCTTTACCCGATGTAACAACAATAATGCGTGCCATGAAATGGATTCCTTGTCAAAAGGGCTTAATTTAAAGGTTGTATGGTTAAAGCGTTATCCAACAGGCTGAGTCGTACGGCCTGCCCGACGTAATCGGACGGGATTTGGTCGCTCAACCAGTACTGCCCTGCGATAGAGACTAGCTCAGCCGCCAGGTGGGTGCAAAAAATCTGACATTGCGTGTCGCCTGACGCGCCTGCCAGTGCGCGACCGCGCATCATGCCGTAGACATGAATATTGCCATCGGCAATCAATTCGGCGCCGGCGCTGACGCTGCTGGTCACGATAAGATCGCAGTTGCGGGCGTAAATCTGTTGGCCGGAACGGACAGGCGTACTGATGATGCGCGTTTTGGCGGGGGCGTTATCCGCCACCACGGGCGCAGGTGCAGGCTCCGGCGCAGCCATCTTCTGGCCTTTGCCTTCGCTCAGCAGCGGCAGCCCGGCACGGGCTATCGCGCGCTTTTGACGCTCATCTCTGCAACCGCTGATACCCACAACGCGCAGGCCTGCTGCCGCGACAGCCTGTTGAAGTTCTTTCCAGTTCGCATCGCCTTCCAGCGTTGCGACGTTGATAACAACAGGGGCGTTTTTCAGAAAAGCGGGCGCTTGCTCAACTTTTTCCTGTAACGCCTGACGTATTACCTCGGGCTGTGAATTATGCAAATGAACAACCGATAGGGTAAAACTGCTGCCTTTTAGCTCAATTGGCGATTGTGACATCTATCCTGACTCAGTCTCAGCAACTTTAAATCCCCGGAATACCACTCGGGGTGCGATATTCCGATGTACTATAAGCATGTTATAGTCAGAGTTATATCCAGGCAAGACGCTCCCTCAATTAAATAGAGTTAAAAAAATGCTTTGTGTGATCTATAGAAGCCCGAAACGCGATCAAACTTATCTTTATGTCGAAAAAAAAGACGATTTCTCTCGTGTGCCGGAAGCGCTGATGAAAAGTTTCGGTGTACCGCAATTCGCCATGATGCTGTCGCTCGATGAGCGCAAGAAATTGGCCTCGGCGGATATCGAAAAGGTGAAGCAGGCGTTGAAAGACGAAGGCTATTACCTGCAGTTCCCGCCGCCGGTAGAAAACCTGCTCAACCAGCATCTGGCGGGCGACAAGGCCTGAGACAGTTGCCACGGCCAGGGGAGGCGCGATGACACCTTCGGCAAGAAGAATTGTATTGGCCGCCTGGCTGACGTTGGGCGGGGTGCTGATGCCGGGCGCAGCGCAGGCGGCGCAGGAGACGACGCTGGCGACGAGCGGCCGGGATCCGGCGCAGTTCCCGGCGTATGTCGAACAGCTCAAGCGCCGGGCGCGGGAGCAGGGCATCAGTCAGGCCACCCTCGACCGCGCCTTTGCGCAAATCCATTTCGTCGATCGGGTGATCAAGGCCGATCGCAATCAGCCGGAGCAGAAGGTAACCCTGGACGACTATCTGCGGCGGATGATGACGCCCGTTAAAGTGCGCCAAGGGCGCGAACTGTACCGGCAGCGCCACGCGCAATGGACGCGCGCCGGCGAGCGCTACCGGGTGCCGGGGCGCTATATCATCGCGCTGTGGGGCATGGAGAGCGCCTACGGCAAGATTCAGGGGCGGGAAGATGTGGTGTCCGCGCTGGCGACGCTGGCGTTTGAAGGGCGCCGCGAAGCCTTTTTCAGCCAGGAGCTGATGGCGGCACTGCAGATAGTCGAGCAGGGGCACGTCGGCGATACACCGCTGAAAGGTTCCTGGGCCGGCGCGATGGGGCAATGCCAGTTTATGCCGAGCTCTTTCCTGCGCTATGCGGCGGACGGTGACGGTGACGGGCGCATCGATATCTGGAACAACATTGATGATGTCTTCGCGTCTACGGCCAGTTATTTGTCCAAAGAGGGCTGGCAGCCCGGCATCGGCTGGGGGCGTGAGGTCAAACTGCCCGCCGGTTTCAATCGGGCCGAGCTGGGGTTGAAAGACGCGGAAGCGCGCAGCGTCAACGCCTGGCAACAACGCGGGGTACGTCGTGCGGATGGCAGTGCGTTGCCGCATGCCGTTCAGCGCGGTTGGATCATTGCGCCGGATGATCTGCAGGGCCGGACGTTCCTGGTCTATGATAATTTCCGCACCCTCATGCACTGGAATCGCTCTTACTATTTCGCTATCGCCGTGGGTATGATGGCGGACGCGATCGGACATTGATCCGGCACACCAATAATCGGCTTGGCGCGCCAAGCCTCTACAGTTTGGGAGAAGCGGTATGTATCAACATAGAGACTGGCAGGGTTCGCTGCTCGATTTCCCGGTGAACAAGGTGGTTTGCGTCGGCAGTAACTATGCCGATCACATCAAGGAAATGGGCAGCGCGGTTTCCGTCGAGCCGGTGGTATTCATCAAACCTGAAACGGCGCTGTGCGATATTCGTCAGCCGGTGGCCATCCCCAAAGAGTTCGGTGCGGTGCATCATGAGGTGGAGCTGGCGGTACTGATCGGCACGCCGTTGAAACAGGCCAACGAAGACCGCGTTGCGCGGGCGATCGCCGGCTACGGTGTGGCGCTCGATCTGACGTTGCGCGATTTGCAGGCGGGCTTTAAAAAAGCCGGCCAACCGTGGGAAAAGGCCAAGGCCTTCGACGGTTCCTGCCCGATGTCGGGGTTTATTCCGGTGGCGGAATTCGGCGATCCGCAAAACGCCGAGCTGTCGTTGACCGTCAACGATCAACTGCGCCAGCAGGGCAATACGCGCGACATGATCACGCCGATCCTGCCGCTAATCAGCTATATGAGCCGTTTCTTCACGCTGCGCGCCGGCGACATCATCCTGACCGGCACGCCGCAGGGCGTGGGCCCGATGGCTTCCGGAGACATGCTGAAAATCAGCCTGAACGGCAAAACGCTCAGCACCCGGGTGATCTGATTTCTCCTTGCCGCCGGCGGTGTCGGCGGCAAAGCTTGCATCTTGTGGCTAAAATGTCTATATAGTCCCCCCTCGAACCTGTGCGCAGGTGACTTATCCATTTACCGAAACCGGACGCTAACATGTCACAACTCGCTTTTTGGCAACAGAAAACGCTGGCGGAAATGTCAGAACAAGAGTGGGAATCGCTGTGCGACGGGTGCGGGCAATGCTGTTTGAATAAGCTGATCGACGAAGATACCGACGAGATTTATTTTACCAACGTAGCCTGCAACCAGCTCAACATCAAATCCTGCCAATGCCGTAACTATGAGCGGCGCTTCGAGCTGGAAGAAGACTGCATCAAATTGACGCGCGAGAATCTCACCACCTTCGAGTGGTTGCCGCCGACCTGCGCCTATCGCCTGATCGGTGAAGGCAAGCCGCTGTTCCCCTGGCATCCGCTGCTGAGCGGTTCCAAGGCGGCAATGCACGGCGAGCGCATTACGGTGCGGCATATCGCGGTGCGTGAAAGCGAGGTGGTGGACTGGCAGGACCATATCCTCAACAAGCCGGACTGGGCTAGGTAAAGGCGGGCGCCTGCAGAGCAATACGCGTTTTCATGCAAGAGGGCGGCGTGTTCAGACATGCCGCCCTCTGCGTTATTGAGCTAACCAACGGGTGTGGGGCTCATGGCATAAGCCGCCATTTCACGCTTTTTTGTCGCGGCGATGCCAGTTAGCCAGATTTTTCAGCGGCTGCTTCACATATGGGCTGGCTTTGATCAGGCTGAACAGCAGTTTATTCACCGCCGTACCTACTTTGTCCATTGGCCGGTCGATATCGAGAAACAGCACAGCGCGCAGTTCGTCGGTATCATTGCGAACCTCGTGTTCGTAGGAATCATCAAACAAAATCACCTTGCCTTCATCCCAGTGCAGAATTTGGTCGTCAACGCGGATCCAGAGCTTTTCCCGATCCTTTGGTACGATTAATCCCAAATGCGCGCGCACCACGGCACGAGTCGGGCCTTTGTGGGGGACGATGTGATAGTGCGGCTTAAGGATCGAAAACATGGCGGTGCGCATGCCGGGGATCTCGCTGACCGCCTGTGCGGTGTGCGGGCAAATGGCGCAGTTCTCATCAACCCGCTGCCCGTAGACAAACAGCCCGAAGGTTTTCCAATTATCCCCTTTGGAGATGCGTTGCTGATCCGGTGATATTTGGTGGAACGCGGGGATATCCTCCGGGTGCTCCAGCAACCGATCCAACTCCTCGCGAATGGCAGGCCAACGGGCTTCCAGCGCCGTGACCCAATTAAATTCATGATTACCGATCCGCGGTGTGGTGGAGATCAGCGAATGGCGAGTCTGAAAATCGCCGTTCCAGCGCAGGAATTTTTTCCCTGCTTTGAGCAGCATGCGCCGCAGGAACGGGCGCTGAGACGAAGGGGGCAATGTGGTATCCGGCATAGTATCGTGTCCTTGATGTCATTGGCCTACTGCATTCAGCATAAGGAAAGAATCACGAACGATTTTAATCATTAGTGCGCGAACGGTGGCCGATGAGTGATACCGCGCAGAGTTAAATTTGAATGATTTATTTAAAGGCAGCGGGGACTGACGGTTGGGGGCAGAAGGAAAAAAGCCCCTGCAAAGATGAGGGGCAAGACACACAACAACACCAGGGAAATCGGTAGTACTCACGTTGCCGATACTATAAGGATTTTATGGGTAAACTTCACCAAAATATTGTGCTCTGAATGTGACAAAGGCGCAGTCGTTCATAAGTAACGGTAATTTATTGATGCTCGAAGGTTGAAAGGAAGGGCCGGTTTTAGCCGCCGGTATTGCAGAAGTTTAATGTTATGTAAATTACGTGCTGAACTGAGCCGGGATGCTTCTTTTTAAACGATAAGTTGGGTAATTTGGCCGCTCTCCCGCAAGTTCGAGAGCATAACAATGAAAATGGTCCGACTGTTTGCCGTAGCTGGAGCGCTAATCGTGCTCGTTTACTTCCTTACACATACCTGAAATGGGGTTATCTCTGAATTTGACAGTAATACCCTAAAAAAACGGCGCCTGGTGGCGCCGTTTTTTGTTTGTCTGCCGTTCAGTGGCCGAACAGATCGCGGCGGCGTGGGCGGACAAACTGTGCGATCAGTACAATCAGCGCCACCAGCAGATAGGCGCCGAAGATACCAACCAGCCATTGTGGCATTTCCAGCGTCAGGAACTGCCATTGACGCACGGAACAGTCACCGGAAGCGTGGAACACCGCCGGCAGCCATTTGTCCAGCGGCAGCCAGGACGGGAAGCTGACAAAGAAATCGCAGGTATTGAATGGCGAAGGATGCAACTGGATCATGGTGTGCTTCCACGCCAGCTGTACGCCTTCCCAGGCGCTGTAGATCCACAGCAAGATCGCCGCGTAGCGCAGCGGGGTTTTCGGCGCGATAGCGCCTACCAACGAGGCGCCGAGGATGCCGAATAGCGCGCAACGCTCGTAAATGCACATCACGCACGGCTGCAGCAGCATAACGTGCTGGAAATAGAGCGCGACCAGTTCCAACACCAACGCTGTCAGGGCCATCAGCAGCCAGGCGCCGCGTCCTTGTGAACAGCGGTTAAAGAATTGCAACATATCTAGATTCTTCCATGCAGTAAGCAATTGAACCGGCAGTGTAAACCAATTCCCCCTCGCTGCCAGCCACTTGGGCCGGTTTCAGCGTAAAAATATCGGTTCACCCTGCCGGCGCCGTCTCAGTGGCTGACGGTGTCGATGGGCGGCAGCGTCAGCCAATGCCACTGCGTCAACAGCTCGGTCGCCGGCTCCAAAGTGAATTGGACGCACAGCAGGCCAACTACCGTCAACACCACCGTATAAGGCAGGGCCATCCAGACCATGCGGCCATACGACAGACGCACCAGCGGCGCCAATGCCGACGTCAGCAGGAACAGAAACGCCGCCTGCCCATTAGGGGTGGCGACCGAAGGCAGGTTGGTGCCGGTATTGATGGCGACCGCCAGCAGCTCGAACTGCTTCAGCCCGATCGCGCCGGTTTCCAGCGCGGTGCGCGCCTCGTTGATGTAAACGGTGCCGACGAACACGTTGTCGGAAACCGACGACAGCAGGCCGTTGAACAGGTAGAACAGCGAAAGCTGAGAGGAGGGCTCGGCGCGCAGCACAAACTGGATCACCGGGCTGAACAGGTGCTGTTCGATGATCACTGCGACCACGGTGAAGAACACCGTCAGCAGAGCGGTAAATGGCAGCGCTTCCTGGAACGCTTTGCCGATGGCGTGCTCGTCATTCACGCCGCACAGGGAGGTGGCGAGAACGATGACCGACAGGCCGATCAGCCCAACTTCTGCCAGATGGAAGGCCAACGCCAGCACCAGCCAAACGCCGATCAGCGCCTGCATCACCAATTTAAGCCGTTCTTGTTTGCTACGGCCTGCGCTGGCCTTGCGGTCATACTCTTTCAGCACGTCGCGCACCGCTCCCGGCAATTGCGCGCCGTAGCCAAACAGGCGAAAACGTTCTACCAGCCAACACACCAGCAGGCCGCACACCAACACCGGCAGCGTGACCGGCGCCATACGCAGGAAGAAATCGATAAAACCCCAGCCCGCGTTTTTGGCGATAATCAGGTTCTGTGGCTCGCCCACCATGGTCATGACCCCGCCGAGCGCGGTGCCGACGCCGGCGTGCATCAGCAGGCTGCGCAGAAAAGCGCGGAATTGCTCCAGCGTCTGTTTGCGCTCTTCGCCGGTAAAATCACTGTCATCGCCAATGTCGCCGTCAGGGCGGTTTGACGTCACGTTGTGATAGATGGAATAGAAACCGGTGGCCACGCTGATCACTACCGCCACGACCGTCAGCGCGTCGAGGAAGGCAGAAAGGAAGGCGGCGGCCAGGCAAAACGCCAGCGACAGCAGCGTTTTCGAACGGATGTTGAGCAGCAGCTTGGTGAACACGAACAGCAGCAGCTGCTTCATAAAGTAGATGCCTGCCACCATAAAGATCAGCAGCAGCAACACTTCCAGATTATGTTCGATTTCCTGCGAAACCTGCGCCGGGCTGGTCATGCCGATGGCCACGGCCCCTAGCGCCAGCAGGCCGCCCGGCAGCAACGGGTAGCATTTCAGCGCCATCGCCAGGGTAAAGATGAACTCGACCACCAGCAGCCAACCCGCAATAAACGGGCTGGCGAAAAAGAACACCAGGGGGTTGATCGCCAGAAAAATGAGAATGGTCAGTTTGTACCAGTCGGGAGATTGCCCCAGAAAATTTTTGAGCAGGGCGCTGCGCAGGGTTGTTTCCATTGTCCTCTATGCATCCTTAATCAGTCGTAGCACGTACCCTAACAATGCGGTGGGGGCGTGCGCAACCGGAGCTTGTTTTACGGCGGCAAATTTCCTTCGGCCGGTGTTTTTGCGCGTTTTTTGCCACTTTATGCACACTTTCGTTTATTGTTTTTCGCTCACGCTATGTCATGTCAGCACGATCTGGTATGATGAGCTGATTACTTTTACTGATTTTATCGTCGCAACGGAACGTCAAACACATGGTCATAAAGGCGCAGAGTCCTGCCGGTTTCGCGGAAGAGTACATTATTGAGAGTATTTGGAATAATCGCTTCCCCCCTGGCTCTATTTTGCCCGCGGAGCGTGAGCTTTCGGAATTGATTGGCGTCACGCGCACTACGTTACGTGAAGTGTTGCAACGTCTGGCCCGCGATGGTTGGTTGACCATTCAGCATGGCAAACCGACCAAAGTGAACAATTTCTGGGAAACGTCCGGCCTCAATATCCTTGAGACCGTAGCCCGTCTCGATCACAAAAGCGTCCCGCAGCTGATCGATAACCTGCTGTCCGTGCGCACCAATATCGCGTCGATCTTTATTCGCGCCGCGGTGCGCAATCATCCGGAACAGGCCCAGGAAGTGCTGGCGAAAGCCGCCGAGGTAGAAGATCAGGCAGACGCGTTCAATTTGCTCGATTACGAGATCTTCCGTGGTTTGGCGTTCGCTTCTGGCAACCCGATCTACGGCTTGATTTTCAACGGCCTGAAAGGGCTGTACACCCGCGTGGGCCGTTACTACTTCTCCAACCCGGAAGCGCGCAAGCTGGCGCTGACCTTCTACAGCAAGCTGTCCACGCTGTGCCATGAGAAGCTGTACGACCAGGTGATGGACACCGTGCGCAACTACGGTAAAGACAGCGGGGCGATTTGGCAGAGCATGCAGGGCACCATGCCGAGCGATCTGACCGAAGCGCGTCGCTGATTGCGTATTAATGAAATTAAGAAAGGGCGCCATTTTGGCGCCCTTTGTCGTTATGGCGGATTACAGCGGCGTTGGTCGCGGCGGGCACCGATCGAGCAGCTCCACGCTGCCGTCTTCGTTTTGCTGTTCTAGGATCACGTCGAAGCCCCACAGGCGGTGCAGGTGCTTCAACACGTCGCGACGGCTTTTATCCAACGGCGCACGCTCCTGTGGGATATAACGCAATGTTAGCGAGCGGTCGCCGCGCAGGTCCACGTTCCAGATCTGAATGTTCGGCTCGTGATTGCTCAGGTTGTATTGTGCAGACAGCTCCTGACGGATCGCCCGGTAGCCGGCCTCGTTGTGGATCGCGGCAATTTCCAGATAGTTGTTGCGATCGTCGTCCAGCACGGTGAACAAGCGGAAGTCGCGCATCACTTTGGGCGACAGGAACTGGCTGATAAAGCTCTCGTCCTTGAAGTCGCGCATGGCGAAGTGCAGTGTCTCCAACCAGTCTTTTCCGGCGATGTCCGGGAACCAGTAGCGGTCTTCCTCGGTCGGTGATTGGCAGATGCGCTTGATGTCCTGGAACATGGCGAAGCCCAGTGCATAAGGGTTGATGCCGTTATAGTACGGGCTGTTGTAAGGCGGCTGATACACCACGTTGGTGTGGCTGTGTAAAAACTCCAGCATAAACCGCTCGGTCACACGGCCCTCGTCGTACAAATGGTTGAGGATGGTGTAGTGCCAGAAGGTGGCCCAGCCCTCGTTCATCACCTGAGTCTGTTTTTGCGGGTAGAAATACTGGCTGACTTTGCGTACGATGCGTAACACCTCACGCTGCCAAGGTTCCAGTAGCGGTGCGTTCTTCTCGATAAAATAGAGGATATTTTCCTGCGGTTCGCTTGGATAGCGACGAGCCTGCTCCGGCGACTCTTCGCGCTCGACGCGTGGCAGGGTCTTCCACAGCGTGTTCACCTGGCTTTGCAGATATTCTTCGCGGCTTTTCTGGCGCGCTTTCTCTTCCACCAAGGAGATTTTCTGCGGGCGTTTGTACCTGTCGACGCCGTAGCTCATCAGTGCGTGGCAGGAGTCCAGCAACCGTTCCACTTCTTCTACGCCGTAGCGTTCTTCGCACTGGCTGATGTAGTGACGGGCGAACAACAGATAATCGACGATGGAACTGGCGTCGGTCCAGCTGCGGAACAGATAGTTATTCTTGAAGAACGAGTTGTGGCCATAGCAGGCGTGTGCCATCACCAGCGCCTGCATGGTGATGGTGTTCTCCTCCATCAGGTAGGCGATGCAGGGATTGGAGTTGATGACGATTTCATACGCCAGCCCTTGCTGGCCCTGTTTGTAGCGCTGTTCGGTTTCGATGAACTTCTTGCCGAAGGACCAATGGGTATAGTTGATCGGCATGCCGACGCTCGAATAGGCGTCCATCATCTGCTCGGAGGTGATCACCTCGATCTGATGGGGGTAGGTGTCGAGCCGGTAATGCTTGGCGACGCGGTCGATCTGCTCCAAATACACCTGCAGCAGTTCGAACGTCCAGTCCGGTCCATCGCTCAGACGTTTATCATCCTTAACCTTTTCATGTGTTGAAGTAGTCATCAGCGCACCCTCATTATTCACGGGTCTTGCTCAAACGGCAGACCCTGTAACAAGCATAGTTCAAGTCATAATTAATCATTGCAAATCAGTGAAATAAAAATGCCGGTACGCAAAGGCGCGAACGGCGCTCAATTCGACGCCCGTCCTGGCAGAAGGCGGCACAGCACCGCGCGTCTTCTCCGAGTATAGCCCTGCGGCAAGAGCGTGCAACACATGCCTGTTGTACGACAGGGATTGAAAATTGTTATGTTATATTGTAACTTTTCATTTTCTCAATAACGGACAAGGAGCGCATTTTGGCGAGGCATTTTGGCAAAGTGGCGGTGGCGCTGGCAGCGCTGTTTATCAGCGGGCAGGCGTTTGCCCACGGGCATCATTCACATGGCAAGCCGCTGACGGAAGTGGAAAAAAAGGCCGAGGCGGGCGTGTTCGACGATAAGGACGTCAAAGATCGCGACCTGGCGGATTGGGAGGGTGTGTGGCAATCCGTGTACCCTTACCTGCTCAATGGGGATCTCGATCCGGTGTTCAAGAAGAAAGCGGCGCAGGATAAGAGCAAGACCTTCGCAGAAGTGAAGGCGTATTACCGTAAAGGGTACGCTACCGATGTGGATACTATCGGCATTGAAAACGGCGTCATGGAGTTTCACCGCGGCGACCAAGCCAGCGCTTGTCAGTATAAGTACGCCGGGCATAAGATCCTGACCTATGTCTCTGGTAAAAAGGGCGTGCGTTATCTGTTCGAATGCCAGGAAGCCGGCAGCCTGGCGCCGAAATTCGTGCAGTTCAGCGATCACATTATCGGCCCGCGCAAATCGGCGCATTTCCATATCTTTATGGGCAACACCTCGCAGGAAGCGTTGCTGAAAGAAATGGATAATTGGCCGACTTACTACCCATTCCAACTGCAGACCAAAGAAGTCGTGGACGAGATGCTGCATCATTGATGCCCCCGCTCCCGCGACCCCAAGCCCGCTTAGGTGGGCTTGTCCTCAGTCAAACGGTCTGACTTTCAGATAATCGTCCGTCACTTCCATTTCAAACAGCGTTTTATCCGCCAGCAAGGTCGCACGCATTCGTTCCCGGGCTTGCCGGTAGCGTTCATCCAACTGAATATCACCGGCGCTTTCCCATGCGACTCGGCTTGGCCATTGCGCATAGCCGATAAACTGCCCGCTCACATCCTGATGCAGGCGCGAGCCCAGGCTGTCGCGCTGCAGATAGATACCTTGGGTCAATTCAAGCCAGGCCTGGCGAAAGGCGTGTTCGTGCCCGGTTTTGACTGAAAATTGGTAGATGGCGATGAACATAAGGCGTTCTCCACGATAGCGACAGTGTGAACTTTAGGCGTTGCTTCTGGCGTTAACGTTCATATCGTGCTGCAGCGTTCAATGTAAACGGGAGGGCTAAGGGCTCGGGTGTTTTATTCCAGCACTGAAAGCAAGGTTAACGGTAGCTGTAATTTTACGCGATTTTTCTGCTGCGGAGGGAGGGGGCTCTCTTTGTTTGTTATGTTGGAATTTTTTATTTTATTGGTTTTTTGTTCTGCTTATGTACTGGCTGGTATTTTTATATTCTGTTAAATCAATGTTGCTTATTACGCCTTTTTTGATTGCTATCATTGATAGCATTGCTATCTATTCAGCGGCGGTTTGACGCCATAGGCCCCTCTAAACCGCATCTTATCGCTATTTTCAGGTGGCTATTGCAAATGCATGACCCATCGACGATAAATTAATTGTGAATATTGTCACGTTTGATGACGAAGTTGTTGGACGGATTTTTTCACTGAGTTAATTTCCTGTGAGCAGAAGATTATGCTTTGTGAAGCCTTAGGCTGGAGTCAGCGATGCGAGTGGTAATTTTAGGTAGTGGAGTGGTGGGCGTAGCCAGTGCCTGGTATTTGGCGAAGGCGGGGCATGAGGTGACGGTGATCGATCGTCAGCCAGGCCCCGCACTGGAAACCAGCGCTGCGAACGCTGGGCAGATCTCACCGGGCTATGCCGCACCCTGGGCGGCGCCGGGTGTGCCGCTTAAGGCCATCAAGTGGATGTTCCAGCGCCATGCGCCGCTGGCCATCCGTCTCGATGGCAGCAGCTTCCAGCTGAACTGGATGTGGCAGATGCTGAAAAACTGCAACACCGAACACTACATGACCAACAAAGGCCGCATGGTACGTCTGGCGGAATACAGCCGCGATTGTATCAAGGCGCTGCGTCAGGAAACCGGTATCCAGTACGAAGGTCGCCAGGGTGGCACGCTGCAGCTGTTCCGCACTCAACAACAGTTCGAAAACGCCGCGAAAGACATTGCGGTATTGGAAGATGCCGGCGTGCCTTACCGATTGCTGGAAGCCGGCCAACTCGGTAGCGTCGAGCCGGCGTTGGCGCAGGTGGCGCACAAGCTGACCGGCGGCCTGCAGTTGCCGAACGACGAGACCGGCGATTGCCAGCTGTTTACGCAACAGTTGGCGAAGATGGCAGAGCAGGCGGGCGTAACCTTCCTGTTCAACCGCGGCGTCGATCGTCTGCTGGTTGAAGGCGGCAAGATCGCCGGCGTCCAGTGCGGCGAGGAAGTGTTTAAGGCCGACAGCTATGTGGTGGCGTTCGGCTCGTACTCCACGGCGCTGCTGCGCGGCCTGGTGTCCATTCCGGTTTACCCGCTGAAGGGCTATTCGTTGACCATTCCTATCACCGACGAAGCGGCGGCGCCGTTCTCTACGGTATTGGATGAGACGTATAAAATCGCCATCACGCGTTTTGACCAGCGCATTCGCGTCGGCGGCATGGCGGAGATCGTCGGTTTCAATACCCAGCTGGAGCAAAAACGGCGCGAAACGCTGGAGATGGTGGTGCGCGATCTCTACCCGAACGGCGGCAGAGTGGAAGAGGCGACGTTCTGGACCGGCCTGCGGCCGATGACGCCGGACGGCACGCCAATTGTCGGCCGCACTTCGCTGAAGAACCTGTATCTCAATACCGGGCATGGCACGTTGGGCTGGACGATGGCCTGCGGCTCCGGGCAGTTGTTGTCCGATCTGATGTCCGGCATTACGCCGGCGATCCCTTCCGATGACCTGGCGGTGGCGCGTTACAGCGCCGGGTTTCGCCAGCAACACGCGGTTCCGCTGAACGACGTGCATCCCGCACGTTAATCGTCGACGTTGTCATAGACTTTTCCGGCCACGCGCAGGCGCGCGTGGCCGCTGTACGCTGCCCCAAGGAGAACCGATGCCCCGTCCGATAACCGCCACGATGCATCTCGGCGCGATTGAAAATAACCTGCAGGTGGTGCGCCGTTTCGCTCCCGGCGCCAAAGTTTGGGCGGTGGTCAAGGCCAACGCCTATGGCCACGGCATCAAACACGTTTGGCGCAGCATGGCGCAAACCGACGGCTTCGCCATGCTGGATCTGGCCGAAGCGGTGCTGCTGCGCGAGTCGGGTTGGCAAGGGCCGATTCTTCTGCTGGAGGGATTCTTCCAGCCGCAGGATCTGGCGTTGCTTGACCGTTATCGCCTGACGACGGCGGTGCACAGCGACTGGCAGCTGTCGGCGATCGCCGACGCCACGCTGAACGCGCCGCTCAATGTCTATCTGAAAGTGAACAGCGGCATGAATCGGTTGGGGTTCGCACCCGATCGGCTGCATGAGGTGTGGCGCAGGGCGCAGGCGGTTGCCAATATCGGCGAGCTTATGCTGATGAGCCATTTCGCCACCGCCGACGGCCCGGAAGGCGTGGCCCAGCAGATGGCCACTATCGAGGCAGCGGCAGTCGATATACCGTTGCCGCGCTGCCTGGCCAACTCGGCCGCCACGCTGTGGCACCCTTCGACCCACGGCAGTTGGGTCCGCCCTGGGATTGTTCTCTATGGCGCTTCGCCGAGCGGTTGCTGGAATGATGTTGCGGGGACGGGGCTGCAGCCGGCGATGACGCTGAGCAGCGAGATCATCGGCATTCAGCAACTGAAGTCTGGCGATCGCGTGGGGTACGGCGGCCGTTACAGCGCCGCCGGCACGCAGCGTATCGGCGTGGTGGCCTGCGGTTACGCCGACGGCTATCCGCGTCATGCGCCGACCGGTACGCCGGTGTGGGTTGACGGCGTGCTGACGCGCACCCTGGGAACGGTGTCGATGGATATGCTGGCGGTGGATCTGACGCCCTGTCCACAAGTCGAATTGGGCGCCGACGTGGAGCTGTGGGGGAAACGCCTGCCGGTAGACGAGGTGGCCACGGCGGCAGGAACGTTGGGTTATGAGCTGCTGTCGGCGTTAGCGGCGCGGGTGCCGGTCGTCACCGAAGCCTGAGCCGCGGCTCAGGCGACTTTTTTTATCTGCCCTTTAATCTGCTTGCTGAGCCGCCGTGCGTGCAGCGCCAGCAGGCAGCCCGCCAGCATGACCAATGCCAGCGACAACTTCGGCTGCAACGGCAACGCCATCGCCACCAGTCCCAGTGCGGCACCGCCGGCCATCTGTACGAAACCGACCAGCGCGGACGCGACGCCTGCCTCATTGGAGTACGGCTCCAACGCGTAGCTGGTGGCCGGACCCATCACGAACGCCAACCCGGCGCAGGCGCTGGCGACCGGCAGCATATACGCCAGCCAGTGCGCTTGCGCCGCCGCGGGCAGCAGCATGACGCCCAGCAGCAACCCCAGACAGCCCAGCCCCATCAAAATGCCGCCGGTCGCCAGGCAAACCGGACGGCCTACCTTGTGGATGATGCGGTTGGCGAAGAAGCTGACCAGCATGATCCAGAAACCGTTGGCGCCGAACACCAGCGAAAATTGCAGCGGGGTCAGGCCGGCGGTGCCCATCAGCACGTTCGGTGCCAGGGAAACGTAGGTCAGCGCCATGCCCATCGCCCCGGAGTTCACTACCGCAAAGGAAAGGAAACGCCGTTCGCTGAGGATGCGCGCATATTGGCGTACCGGCAGCCCCTTGACCGGGACGGTGTCGGCAGGGCGGGTTTCCGGCAGGCGCAGCGCGATGAGCACCAACACCAGCAGCGCATAACCGACCAGGAACCAGAAAGGGGCTCGCCAGCCGAAGGCTTCGGCGAGCAGGCCGCCGAGCAGCGGCGCCAGCGCGGGGATGATGTTCAGCGTGCCATTGAGAAAGCCGAAGGCGCGGGCAGCGTCGTCACCATTCAGGCGGTCGCGCACGCCGCTGAAGGCGACGACGGCGGTGCAGCAAACCGCCACCCCTTGCAGCAGACGCGAAGCGATGAAAAGCGTCGGACTGGTAGCCAGCGCCGCCATCGCGGCGCCGATCATGTAGAGGATAATGCCGGCCAGCGCCACCGGCTTGCGGCCATAGTTATCCACCAGCGGGCCGGCGATGACCTGGCCGAGGCCGAGCACCAGAATAAACAGTGAAATGGTGGATTGGATCAGCGCTTCGCTGCTGCCCAGGCCGACGGCAATGGCGGGAATGGTCGGCAGGTAAAGATCGATGCCTAATGGGCCGAGCAGCACCAGGCTGAGAAGCATAAACAGAAACTTTTGCATAACAGGAAAGGCACGTCCGAGTGACAAAGAGGGCTAGAGTAGAGACTCCGGCGACAAATGAAAAGGGGCAAAGCGGGTCAGCGCTACGCCCCCTGGCGGTAATAGAGCGCCGAGACGGCATCGGCCACGTAACGGGCCTGGTGGCGAGCATCATCCAACGCACGGTGCGGCATGCCTTCGAACGGGCGTGTCTTTTTGGGGTTAAAGCCGTGAAGTTCTGCCAACGTTATCACCGTGCGCACGTCCTGAGTATCCCAGAATTTCCACGGGCAGGGCATTTCCAGCTGCTGGAAGGCGTGTTCGAGGATCGCACAGTCGAACTCTTTGCCGTTGCCCCAGACTTTCACCGTATCGGTGCTGTTCATATGGATAAAGCGGCTGAGGCTGCTCAACACGCGTTTCAGGCTCTCGGTGCCGCCGAAGGCCTGTTTGCGCGCTTCGTCGGACTGTTTCGCCCACCAGGCAACCGTATCCAGGCTGATGGTACGGCCCGGTTGCTCTTTCTGGCAACTGACGGCGGCTTCGAATTCGGCGCCCAGTTCCCCGGTTCGGGGATCGAAAAACACCGCCGCAACCACCAGAATGACGGCGCTGGGTTTTGTGTCCAGGGTTTCAATGTCTAACATCAGATGGTGCATCGGCGTTTCCGGTGGTAGGCGTGGTGGCTTAATATTACTACAGAACGTGCGCCGATGCGGGCCGATGCGCACATGAAATCCTTTTAAAGCGCCGCGTTCAGGTTATGATGCTCGGGATACTCTTATCAGGTTGGTCGTTATCGGTGAGAACGCTTATCTTTATTCTGTGCATGGTCGGCTACTTGCTGTTGCTGGGCTACCTTAGCATGTTCGTCACGGACAAGATCTGTGAGAAGGCGGGCAACTTCACTAAAATATGCCGCGTCGTAGACATTTCCGAACCTCATATCCCCAAGTAGCAGTCTGTTTACCCCAGATAGTCGGTGGTAATCAACGGGGTCAGGATGGCCGCCAGCGCCATGAGCGCTCCCCATTGCCGCCAGCCCAGCCGCGCCAGCCAGTCATGTCGCTGCGGCGGCGTGGCCAACTGCCCGACGGCCACGCCGCCGGTCAGCAGCAGCGTCAGAATCAGCAGCACCAGGCCGCGGCTCACCAGCGTGAACTCGACATGCAGCACATTGGCGTAATAGAGGCGCATCAGAATAAAATAGCTCAGCAAGATCCAGGCGAAAACGACGTTCTTCCTGAGTACCTGCTGCAGCATCAACGCGATGAACAGGCTGTGAAAAAGCGACAGTAGCGGGGCTTCGATCGGATGCCGAACGCAGACGTTGTAGACCGCCATGTAAATGTTGAAAACCAGCAGGATATAGATCACGTAAATATACCAGCCGTAGATGACTTTGAGCTTTTTCGGGTTCGGCGGCAGGGAGAGTGCGTCCGGTTTCATTAATGCCTCCTGATGATGCCATGCAAACGCTGCGGTTGAAGACGACGCGGCGACATCGTAATTTTAAATCCACTGGGTATATATCACCCGTGCGCTAAATGACAATTAAACGCATGAACGGCTTTATTTCCGCGTTGACCTGGAACTCTTTGGCGCTTGCGGGGTCGATTAGCGTGCGAATGTCTGGCGGTTTTCCCACCACAATGGAAGACGTAATACATTGATATGAGAGATTATAAAAACACTTCTGGCACAAAAATCCTGCTGCTGTTCAGCCTGACATTTTACACACTGTTGCCACCGTTGTTGACGACGGCCGTGTTCAACCGTTTCAATCTTAATCCGTTCGCGATCGTCAAATTTTTTCACTTTAACCCGTTTTTGGCCGATCGGGGCATACCCAGCTATCAGACTTTCTTCTATTTGCTGATGCTATGGTTGGGGTTCAATGTTTTGCTTTGGCTGCTGGTGTGGGGGGGAGGGCGACTGTATCAGCGCTGGCGAGCGCCGCGCGGCTGATAGTTTTCCAAAGGGAAAAAGTTGCGTGGGGAAATGACTTTACATTCAATAATGAGACGTATTATCATTTGTTTCGCCGGTGAGGGGAAAAGGGTTGTCTCCTTCTGTGCCCCCCGTTCCGGCACGACATTGCTCACATTGCTTCCAGTTTTCATGCCAGCCTTGCGCTGGCGTTTTTTTATCCCTCGCCCAAAACCACGACGTCGGTGGTCAGCCTCATTTCATTAACACGATTGCTTAAAAGCCACCGCGCGGCATGGGGGCATTAGAACAGCGAAAACAGCAACACGACCGGCAGGCTCAACGGCCAGGTTAACCCGATGGTCACTGCGCTGATACAGCGAATTTTGACGGTGTCCCGGCTAACCAGGTAGGTGAAAACCATAGAAACTAAAAGACCAATAAAATAACAGTATTGCGTTGCAACCCACAGCGGCGACATGAAACCCGATCCCAATTGTATTTTTACGCGCGAATTCTAGGAGCTTGGCGGGGGATAATCAATGACCAAAGGCCGTTTATTCAAACCTTTATTCATAAGGACGCATAATTCATTTCTATAAAGAACGTGGGGTTATTAACGGCTTTACGTTTATTACCAAAAGAAATCAACAGCATAGTTACCGGTAACATTCTGCGTCAGGCAAGCCATCGTTTTGGAGGAACTCCGCTGAGCAGTAAAAGGGCCTGTGAGGGGGAGAAACGCGATGAGGCTATAATTCATAAAAATTAATGATGTATTTGCGGCAAAAAGGCTGAGGTGAAGTGCCGTTGTCCGTTCGCGAGCCCTTTAAGCGTCGGTTTTAGCGCATCGTAACGATGCGCCGCTGACGAGTCGGGAAGAGGGATTGTTGTCGTTGTAGGTTTAATGAATGTTAAGACCGTAGACGAACAGCCACGAAAACAGCAGCGCCAGCAGGCATGCCATAAAAACGATGGAGATCATTTCCTTCACAACTTCATTCCTTTTCCCGTGAGTCAAATTTACTTCTCTTTGTTTTTGCGCGAAATTTTAGATCGTCATGGGTAAAAATCCTAGTTTTAATCCCGTTTTTTTCTCTGGCATTGCGGCGTAAGCCGCGTCGATAGGCCGTGGCGACGCCGGAAAAGCAGGGGACGTTAACTCGTCGTAGCTATTGCTGAACGCTGTGGGGCTGACTATATAAAATAGGGACTGTGTGACGTCGAAGGCAGCCAGGCGTGTCTCTTAAGGGGGGCCGTTCATCTGTCTACGGCGCTTTCCTATGAGATGAGGAGTCGGCAATGAGCACAAAACCCACTATCGTGCTGGTACATGGATTCTGGGGCGGCGCCGCGCACTGGAGTAAGGTTATCATCGAGTTGTCACGCAGGGGCTATTCGGCGATTCATGCGGTAGAAATGCCGTTGACCTCGTTGGCTGAGGATGCGGAACGTACGCGTAAGATGGTCGCGCAGCAAGCGGGACCGGTAGTGTTGGTAGGGCACTCTTACGGTGGTGCCGTGATCACGGAAATGGGCAACCAGCCTAACGTGGTTGGCCTGGTCTACATCGCCGCGTTTGCGCCGGATGCCGGTGAAAGTGCCGGCGGTATTACGCAAGCGCATCCTCCTGCGGCAGTCGAGAATTTGACCCCGGACAGCGACGGTTATCTGTGGATCAAAACCGACAAGTTTCACGAAAGCTTTTGCCAGGATCTGACCGCCGACGAGGCGCTGGTGATGGCGGTGGCGCAGAAGGCTCCGCTGGCTGATACCTTTGGTAACACCCTCGGTGAACCTGCCTGGAAACATAAACCGTCATGGTATCAACTCTCCAGCGACGATCGCATGATAGCCCCGGAGAATCAGCGACGTATGGCGCAGCGGCTGCAGCCTAAGAAAGTGATGGTACTCAATGCCAGCCACGCCTCGCTGGTCTCTCACGCCGAGGAGGTGGCGAGTTTGATTGACGAAGCGGCCGGTTCGCAATAAAGCAAGAGCCGAAAGGTTCTTCGGAATAAAAGGTGACAGACTATTCCTCCGCTGCCTATTACGCCGGGCTAAAGAGCCGGCGTAATAGGGGCCCATTAAGGATAAACGCTGATATCGCTATCGATATTAATGATTAACAGCATCATCAGCACGACGGCGGTGGCAATAATGGCGTAGATGTCTGCCTTACGCATATCGCCTTAACGCCCGTTAACCCCGATCATTTCTATTGCCGCACGATGCAGCCTCTGAAAATAATCATCGGGCTGTTTTTCTATCTCCTGGATAAGGCTGGCGAGCAGGTTCTGTTTGGTTATCGGCTTGTTGGCGGTCAGCACCAGAAGCACGTTTTTGCCGAGCAGGCAGCATATTTGCTTATGGTATTCATCAACGTCGTGTTTGTTGAGGCCATAGAGGGTGTAGTCGATCATGATGTTTAACCTGCTGACAGGTAAATGCCCGCCGCAGCGGGCTGAGAAGCCATAGAAAAATAAAATGAGGAAAATTTCGCTTAGGAAAGGTCCCAAGCGATGGGATAACGATAACTGAATGGGAATATTCCTATCAAGCCGTGTGGACGTGGAAGTGAATGTTTAGGAATAACCTCAGAAGAACAAATAATAGAGAGGGTCGTTCTGGGGAACGCGACTTATTATTGACATTGTTATTGTGTAAAAAACAAACACGGATGATGTAAATATAATGCGGAAAAGAAACAGCCGGAAAACGGCGTTTTCCGGCTGTGGTGACATTCATGCGATGTTATTCACACGGTCTGCTTGCGAAACAGTTCGCGGAATACCGGATAGATATCGTCCGGTTCGCGGATATGCTGCATGGCGAAGTTGTCGAACTTCGCCTGCAGATCCTCATATTCACGCCACAGCGTTTGGTGAGCGCGGCGAGTGATCTCTATGTAGCTATAATAACGCACCATCGGCAGGATCTTCTTCGCCAACAGTTCATGGCACAGCGGTGAATCGTCGGCCCAGTTGTCGCCGTCCGAGGCTTGCGCGGCGTAGATATTCCATTGCGCCGGGTCATAACGTTCTTCGACGACGTCGTTCATCAACTTCAGCGCACTGGAGACGATGGTGCCGCCGGTTTCCTGTGAATAGAAGAACTCCTGTTCATCCACCTCTTTTGCCTGGGTGTGATGGCGAATATAGACCACCTCAACGTTTTTGTAGGTTCGGCTCAGGAACAGATAAAGCAGAATGTAAAAACGCTTGGCCATGTCTTTGGTCGCCTGATCCATCGAACCGGACACGTCCATCAGGCAGAACATCACCGCCTGGCTCGAGGGCTCCGGCCGGCGCTCATAGTTTTTGTAGCGCAGGTCGAAGGTATCGATAAACGGCACGCTTTCGATTTTCTTGCGCAGTTCGGCAATTTCTTTGCGCAGCCGCTCCTCTTCCAGCAATTGCACGGGTTCGGTGTTTTCCAACTGGGTCAGCGCGTCTTCCAACTCGTGCAACGCGCGTCTTTTACCGGCGGTCATGGCGGTACGCCGCGCCAGCGAGTTCTGCAGCGAACGCACGACGCTGATGTTGGCCGGCACGCCGTTGGCGGTATAGCCGGCGCGATGGGTTTTGAACTCGGTCAATTGCTTGTACTGATTCTTCTTCAAGTTGGGCAGGGCGAGATCCTCGAACAAAAGATCGAGATACTCATCTTTGGATATCTGGAAGACGAATTCATCCTGGCCCTCACCGTCCTGACTGGCGTTCCCTTGGCCGCCGCCACCGCCTGCGCCGCCCTGAGGCCGCTCAACGCGATCGTTCTGCACGAAGTGGTCATTGCCCGGGTGAACGCGATGGCGAGTGCCGCCGCGCCCCTGATGAAACATCGGTTCGTTGATATCGTCAGTGGGGATGGAGACCGACTCCCCGCTGTCTACGTCGGTGACCGAACGCTTGTTGATGGCTTCGGCAATCGACTGTTTGATTTGCGACTTGTAACGGCGCAAGAAGCGCTGGCGGTTCACCATGCTCTTGTTTTTGCCGTTCAGCCGTCGGTCAATGAAATAGGCCATACTTCCCCCAAACGACGTTGCCAACTCTTCATGTCCCGGCCGCGGCAGCGCAATGTGCCAGCCCCTCCGTGGGCTGCGCTGCAACGTCCATGACTGTGGACATGGCCCTGATAATGCCGCTTACCTGAGGCGTTATGAGGATTTTCTGACCCGCAGATACCATTCACACAGCAGGCGCACCTGCTTGCGGGTATAGCCTTTCTCCATCATGCGGTCAACGAAGTCGTCGTGTTTTTTCTGCTCGTCCGTCGACGTTTTGGCGTTGAACGAAATCACCGGCAACAGCTCTTCGGTATTGGAGAACATTTTTTTCTCGATCACGGTGCGCAGCTTCTCGTAGCTGGTCCAGTTCGGATTGCGGCCGTTGTTGTTGGCACGAGCGCGCAGCACGAAGTTCACGATTTCGTTACGGAAATCTTTCGGGTTGCTGATACCGGCCGGTTTTTCAATTTTTTCCAGTTCGGCGTTCAAAGACTCACGATCGAACAGCTGACCGGTATCGGGATCGCGATACTCCTGATCCTGGATCCAGAAGTCCGCGTAGGTCACATAACGGTCAAAAATGTTCTGTCCGTATTCCGAGTAGGATTCCAGATAGGCGGTCTGGATCTCTTTGCCGATAAACTCGGCGTATTTCGGGATCAGATAGCCTTTCAGGTGTTCCAGGTATTTCTCGGCCAAATCCTGCGGGAACTGTTCGCGTTCGATCTGCTGCTCCAGCACATAGAACAGGTGTACCGGGTTGGCCGCCACCTCGGCGTGATCGAAGTTGAATACCCGCGAGAGGATTTTAAAGGCGAAACGGGTGGAGAGGCCGTTCATGCCTTCGTCAACCCCAGCGTAGTCGCGGTACTCCTGATAGGACTTGGCTTTCGGATCGGTATCCTTGAGACTTTCGCCGTCATACACGCGCATTTTCGAGTAAATGCTCGAGTTTTCCGGCTCTTTCAACCGCGACAGCACGCTGAACCGCGCCAATGTTTCGAGGGTGCCCGGTGCGCAAGGCGCGTGAGTCAGCTCGCTGTGATCCAGCAGCTTGTCGTAAATTTTGATCTCTTCAGACACGCGCAGGCAGTAAGGTACTTTGACGATGTACACGCGGTCGAGGAACGCTTCGTTGTTCTTGTTGTTGCGGAAGGTCACCCACTCGGATTCGTTGGAGTGCGCCAGAATAATGCCGCTGAACGGCAGGGCGGAGATGCCTTCAGTGCCGTTGTAGTTGCCTTCCTGGGTCGCGGTCAGCAGCGGATGCAGCACCTTGATCGGCGCTTTGAACATCTCGACGAACTCCATAATACCCTGGTTGGCGCGGCACAGGGCGCCGGAGTAACCGTAGGCGTCCGGATCGTTCTGCGCGTGGTTCTCCAGTTTACGGATATCCACTTTACCGACCAGCGCCGAGATGTCCTGGTTGTTTTCATCGCCCGGTTCGGTTTTGGCGATGGCGATCTGTTCCAGAATGGAAGGGCGCACCTTCACGACTTTAAATTTGGTGATGTCGCCGCCGAACTCATGCAGGCGTTTCGCCGCCCACGGCGACATGATAGTGCCGAGGTAGCGACTCGGGATGTTGAACTCTTTCTCCAGGATCGAGGCATCTTCCTGCGGGTTGAACAGGCACAGCGGATGATCGTTGACCGGGCTGCGCTCGCCGTTGGCGCTGAGGGTGTAGATGGGCACGCGCTGCATCAACGCCTTAAGACGTTCTGCCAGCGAGGACTTACCGCCGCCCACCGGGCCCAGCAGGTAAAGGATCTGTTTCTTCTCTTCCAGGCCCTGCGCGGCGTGTTTCAGGTAAGAGACGATCTGTTCGATGGCCTCTTCCATGCCATAGAATTCCTCGAAGGCCGGATAGCGTGCGATCACGCGATTGGAGAACAGGCGCGACAGGCGTGATTCTAGCGCAGTGTCGACCATCACAGGTTCACCGATAGCCATCAGCAGACGTTCGGCCGCGTTGGCATAGGCACTGCGATCTTGCCGGCAAATGGTAAGAAATTCCTGCAGTGTGAACTCTTCGTCCTTGGCAGCTTCGTAGCGCTGGCGATAGTGGTCAAATATGTTCATGATGCCCGTCCTTTCGTTATTAGCACAGGTTAAAGAGAGCGTGTGATAGTGTTCTGGCCCCCGGAAGATGAGAATACGCCTGAGTACAGCAACCCGTATGCCAACTTGGTGCGCTTATTATCGCGAGTTGCGCTGTATGCCACTGGGCCCAGGATAAATTCGCCTTCTGATTTAAGCTTAGTTTGCTTGCCGGAAAATTTCCTGCCGCAGAAAAAGCTTTTTTTAAGTCATATCAATGACTCAGTTATTACCGTGTTAGCCAAATGCCTTGTCTGGCGCGGCCTGCGGGATAAAACGTCATCGTTCCGCCATGATTAATTCATAATTCCGCTATAAGTTATTCGATCTTGGTCGTTTTCTATTGTAAAGATTAGGCGCGCAACTAAATTTTCACATAAACTATTGCGGCTATTAACCCTGTAATTTATGGAAAAAGAACCAGTGAAGATTTCAAAACTCAAAACGCTAGCAATTATCGCTTCCGCAATGGTTTGTGCGCAAAGTGCTCAGGCGGGGACCTGGTCACTTGGCGCTGCCGCGCTGGTTAGCCCGGACGCGTATCGCGGTTATCAGGACCGCGTTTATCCGGTGCCCGTCATCGACTATGAAGGTGATGACTTCTACTTCCGTACTCTGACCGCCGGTTACTACCTGTGGAAAGATCAAGAAAACCAGCTGAGCATCATGGGTTACTACACGCCATGGGGCTACCGTCCGGGCGACAGCGACGACGATCGCATGAAGCGCCTCGACAAGCGTCGCGGCACGCTGATGGCCGGCCTGGCCTATTCGCACAACGCGGAGTGGGGCACTATCCGTACTACTTTCACCGGCGACACGCTGAACAACAGCAACGGGCTGGTGGGCGATGTGGCTTACCTGTACAAGTTTGATCTGGACGCATTGACGCTGGTCCCGGGCGTGGGTGTAATGTGGAACAGCAAGAACCAGAACAAATATTACTACGGCGTCAGCGCCAATGAATCCCGCCGCAGCGGCCTGGATAGCTACACCCCAGGCGATAGCTGGGCACCGTATCTCGAGCTGAGCGCCAATTACCAGCTCAACAAGAGCTGGAACGCTTTCTTCGTCGGCCGCTATGTGAAGCTGTCGGATGAAGTGAAAGACAGTCCGATGGTGGATAAATCCTACACCGGTTTGTTGATGACGGGTGTGAGCTACACCTTCTAATCACGCATTGCACGATTATCGTGCATGGCGTGCATCAAAAAGGGGCGCAAGCGCCCCTTTTGCACATCTGCAGTGCGCTGCCGCGCACGATCCATCAGGCTTTTTTACGGCTGCGGAAGGTGACTCCCAAACGGGCGGGTTGCTCGCCGGCGGCGATCAGCGGTTTGCTGACGCGCCCGGTCTCAATACAAACCATGGTCTTGTAACCGTCGTTCGGCATATCCCCCATGCTGCAGGAGAGTTCTGCGCCGGGGTTCCAGGCGATGACGTCGCTCATATGATGGTGGTGAACCTCGATGGTGCGTGCGAGCGCCGGATCGCGGATCTGGCTGAAGGCCTCCGGGCGAGTATAGACACGGTCGGTTTGGCCGACGAAGGTCACTTCACCTGCCTGACGTGCCTCTGCACCGCCCGCCACCTTGTCGATATAAGGCTCGCCCAGACCCGCCACGCTGACCCGTTCGATGTCGCCGACCTGGAAGTAGCTATGTAGCGCCGCCGTGGCCTGATAATCGCCGTGCGATTCCAGTTCGATCTCGCACTCTGCACCCAGTTTGAAGCGGGCAATCAGCGTGAAGGCGTGCGGCCACAGTTTTCGGGTCTGCTCATTGTCTTTCAGCGTGAAGGTCAGAATGACGCCGTTGTCATCTTCATCGTGCGCCGTCAGGCTCCAGGGCTGGTTACGGGCAAAGCCGTGGGAGGGTTGCGCCACTGGACCGAACCACGGCCAGCAGATCGGTACCCCACCGCGGATGGCCTTGCCTTTGGCAAACGGGGTATTGTTGCTGAGCCAAATTACCGGCTGCTCACCGCTGGGCTGCCAGGCCAGCAAATGGGCGCCCTGCAGCGCGACGGCCGCGCGCACTTTCGGGTGCGAGACCACCACCACGCCCAGCTCATCGAGCTGACGTTGGCTGATGTAAGGTGAAATCTGTTCGGAAACGGGCAGGGTGAAAATTTTCTCGTTCATTTCATGACCTATTGTTTGCCGGAGAGACAAATAAAAAAGGGCGACAAAAATGTCGCCCTCATTATCAGCTTAACATCATGCCATTACTTGGAGATGTGAGCGATCAGATCCAAAACCTTGTTGGAATAACCGGTTTCGTTGTCGTACCAGGA
The DNA here is from genome assembly GCF_009905295.1 of Serratia sp. NGAS9. NCBI lineage: Bacteria > Pseudomonadati > Pseudomonadota > Gammaproteobacteria > Enterobacterales > Yersiniaceae > Serratia > Serratia sp. NGAS9. The sequence continues at coordinate 2,830,254 of NZ_CP047605.1, read as the reverse complement.
AACAAGCTTCACGAAGTTGTCGTTCAGTGCGATACCGGCTTTGGCATCGAACACGGAAGTCAGCACTTCGCCGTTGAAATCGGTGGAAACCACGTCGTCTTCAACGTAGCCCAGAACGCCTTTCATAGAACCTTCAGCGGCGTCTTTGATGGCTTTCTTGATTTCTTCGTAGGTAGCCGCTTTTTCCAGACGTACGGTCAGGTCAACAACGGATACGTTAGGCGTCGGTACGCGGAACGCCATACCGGTCAGTTTGCCTTTCAGCTCTGGCAGAACCACGCCAACCGCTTTCGCTGCGCCGGTAGAAGAAGGGATGATGTTCTGGGATGCGCCGCGGCCGCCGCGCCAGTCTTTGTGGGACGGGCCATCAACGGTTTTCTGAGTAGCGGTGGTCGCGTGAACGGTGGTCATCAGACCTTCAACGATACCGAAGTTGTCGTTGATGACTTTAGCCAGTGGCGCCAGGCAGTTGGTGGTGCAAGAGGCGTTGGACACGATGTCCTGGCCGGCATATTTGTCAAAGTTAGCGCCGCGCACGAACATTGGGGTCGCATCTTTGGATGGGCCAGTCAGAACCACTTTTTTAGCGCCGGCGGTGATGTGTTTACGCGCGGTTTCGTCGGTCAGGAAGATACCGGTCGCTTCAGCAACCACGTCAACGCCTACTTCGTTCCACTTCAGGTTAGCCGGGTCTTTCTCTGCGGTAACACGGATGGTTTTGCCGTTAACAACCAGGTGGCCGTCTTTAACTTCTACCGTACCGTTGAAACGGCCGTGAGTAGAGTCATACTTCAGCATGTAAGCCATGTACTCTGCGTCCAACAGGTCGTTGATTGCAACGATCTCGATGTCAGAACGCTCTTGAGCAGCACGGAAAACAATGCGACCGATACGGCCAAAACCGTTGATACCTACTTTGATAGTCATATATTCCACCAGCTATTTGTTAGTGAATAAAAGGTTGGTTGTAAAATTACAAAAACCTTACCCAGCGTCAAGCGGAATCGTGTCAATTCTTGCGGCAAGTCAAACCAGAAGGGTGGTTTTGCACGCTTATTGCACAGTCCATTTGCGCTTGGCCTCATCCGTTATATGGGGACAAGCCGCCAAGTATAAAGTCAGCATACGCAAGATGTGTGATCGCTATCACATATCATCGTGACGTAGCCTTTATGGGCTACAGTTTAGGCCAAAAACCCCTGCAGCGGTGTTAATTTTTTGTTATTATTAATCATTGTTTTCGTTGACATTATCCACATTCAGAGATAAGCACAAATGGCTAAAGAGACAACCCCCGGTCATCCGGTCACGGAACTGAATGAAATCCAACGTTATGTGACGCAACAGCGTGGTACCGAAGCGCCGTTCAGCGGCAAATTGCTGCACAACAAGCGCGAGGGCGTGTACCATTGCCTGTGCTGCAACCAGCCGCTGTTCTATTCCGAAACCAAATACGATTCCGGCTGCGGTTGGCCGAGTTTTTATGAGCCGGTTTCCGCCGATGCAATCCGCTATCTTGATGATAATTCGCATAATATGCATCGTGTTGAAATCCGCTGCGGCCACTGCGACGCGCACCTGGGGCACGTTTTCCCCGATGGCCCGCAGCCGACAGGCGACCGCTACTGCGTCAACTCCGCCTCGCTGAGTTTCACCGATGGCGAAAATGGCGACCAAACGGCCGGTTAAGTGGTAATTTAACTAACAAAATCGATTCAGCTAATTATTCATCCGTAAGCGAGAAGGGCTCTGATGGACGTGAAAGATCTGATTGCGGCGATGACGCCCGAGATATACCAGCGCCTGGTACTGGCGGTTGAGCTGGGTAAATGGCCGGACGGCGTGGCGCTGACGCCGGAGCAGAAAGAAAATAGCCTGCAGGCGGTGATGCTGTGGCAGTCGATGCACAACGTCGATCCGCAGCACATGAGCATCGGTACCGACGGGCAGATTGTGATGAAGAGCAAGCAAGAGCTGAAACAGCAGTTCGTTGCCGAGCCGCTGGCCAAACTCAAACCGCAGTAACGCGACCCTAAAGCGGGGCGATGTCGCCATCGCCCCGTCGACTCACCGTTTTTCGCCCTTAATCCCCAACGATTCCGCCAGCTGCTGTGCCAGCCGGTTGTTGTCGTCCGCGCCGTATTCCCAGAACATCGCACCGCCTAATCCCTGGCTTTTGATGTATTCGGCCTTGATGGCCACCGAACGCGGGTTCTCGTAGGAGATGGCAAACAGCGGCTTGCCTTCGGCGGATTGCAGCGTCAAGTATGGCACTTTGGCGTCGTCATCCCAGTGTTCGCGAAAACGATGCTGCGGATCGTTGAGCAATTTGCTGACGATATCGTGGTATTTAAAGTAAGTGTCTTTGCTGAGATCCAGCCCCAGCGCGTTGAACAGGGCGGTTTCGCGCGCGCTGAAGTCAGGCTGCGTCACCGGATGCTTGGCGGCGTCCGGTTTGTCCCAGTCGATGCCCGCCTCGGTCGCCCGTTTCGGCACCCGGCCGTAGAAACCGATGCCCAGGTTCATCTGTGCCGGTTTCAGTCCGGCAGCCAGATAATGCTTTACCACGAAATCGGCGCTGTAGCGGTCGGCGGCCGCCACGGTTGGCCAACGCGTTGAATCGTACAGGTTGGCATTGAAGTACTGTGTGCCGTAAGCCATGTCGTAAGTCATCAGATTGATGTAGTCGAGGTAAGGGGCAATGCTTTTCACATCGACCCATTCCTGTGGGCTTTTGACGTTGGCCCCGACGGCGATGGTTAACAGCTTGCCTTGCCCCAGCGCTTGGTGAAGCTCTTTCAGCAGCAGGGTGAAGTTATCGCGATCCGCCGGTTGGCTTTCCACCAGCCCCCAGGCGCCGTTCACCGGGTATTCCCAGTCCAGATCGATCCCATCCAGCCGGTACTGTGCGATCACCTGCAGCGCGGAGCGAATGAATATCGCCCGGTTTTCCGGGGTAGCGGCGGCGGCGGAGAAACCGCGTGCGCCCCAGCCACCGACCGACAGCAGCACTTTCAGCTCGGGGTTCTGTTTGCGCAGCACCGGCAGCCGTTGCAGATCGGCCGTGACTTTCGGCGACAGGTAGATCTGGTGGCGGCGAGCGGGGTCTTTCAGCGCCGCATTGGTTTCGTCTTTCTCGCCGTTGTAGATCAGGCCGAACGAATAGTTGAGGTGGGTGATTTGCGTGACGTCCAGCTTATCGATATCGCCACCGGGGCCGGCGGTGACGTCGCCGCCGCCGTTGAAGTAGCCGACGGAGAGATAGGCCGCCTGGGCCGTGCTTGCGCCAGCCATAGCCAATTGCACCGCCGCCAGCAAAGGCAGCAGTTTTCGGGTTATTTTCATGTCAGTCTCCTTGTGGTCGGCAAGGCCGACCGTACCGCCAGGGGCGGGCACAATAAAGCCGGGCTCAGCGGGCCCCGGATGCGTATAACCGATTGACGCCAAAAGCGTCGCAGTCATAACAGCAAAAGCGCCTGCCGGTCACAAGCTGTTGGGGAAGAAGAAAGGCGGTATTGTGAGCAGCGTCGATAATTTCGCCGCCGCGCAGAGAGGGCGCCGGTGGCGCACGAGCGGATTTAGTTGGCGAGAAACTGTGACAGGGTAACTAGCTGCGCGCCGGCGCGCGCCATGTCCTGCAGCGCTCGCTCACTGTCGTCCGGCTGCAGATTCACGCCGCGGCAGCCGTCGACGATCACTTGCGTCGGATAGCCGGCAGCCAGCGCATCCAGCACGCTGAACTTCACGCAGTAGTCGGTCGCCAGGCCCATGACAGCCAACCGCCGGACGCCCTGCGATTGCAGCCAGCCGTGGAGTTCGGTTTGCGCACGGTGGCCGTTATCGAAGAACGCGCTGTAGCTGTCGATGTTCGTATCTTGCCCTTTGCGAAAGACGGCATTGATGTGTTGCCGCTGTAACTGGGGATGAAAATCGGCGCCGTGGCTCCCTTGCACGCAGTGCACCGGCCACCATACCTGCGGCAGGCCTTCCAGCTCACCGAGGGTGCCGACCTGCGCATCGGAGTTCACCGCAAAGCTGCGGTGATTGGCGGGGTGCCAGTCCTGGCTGGCCACCACCGGCTCGCCCCGCGCCAGGCAGGCGGCGATCGCCTGATTGGCGACCGGGATGACGGCGTCGCCCGCCGTGACCGCCAGCGCGCCGCCGGGGCAGAAGTCGTTTTGCAGATCGATCAACAACAGGGCCGTTTTCATCGCCGCTCCAGAGTTCAGTCGATTAACCGTTGATGCTCAGCTCGCCGCGCAGATCTTGCTGCATCAGGGCGCGGATTTGTTCCGGCGTCAGCGGCTGGCTCAACAGATAGTGCAGCTTGGTCAGGGCGGCTTCCACCGTCATGTCGAAACCGCTGATAACCCCGGCGTGCGCCAGCGCGTTGCCGGTGGCGTAGCCTTCCATATTGACGCGCCCGGAGATGCACTGCGTCAGGTTGACCACCACGATGCCGCGTTCGGAGGCCGCACGCAACTCGTCGATCAGCTCGGCCTTCTGCGGCGCGTTGCCGACGCCGTAGGAGCGCAGGATCAGCGCCTTGACCGGCTGCAGCAGGAAATTGCGCACCACCGCGCCGGAAATACCCGGATAGATAGTGACCACGCCGATCGGCTGCGGCGTGATGTCGTGCACCCGCAGCGCGCCGTTGCAAGCCGGGCTGTCGATGCCGTGCTGGCGACGAATGTGAATGCCGGCTTCCAGCAGCGGCGGCAGATTCGGGGAGGCGAAGGCGTCGAAGCCGTCGGCGTGCGCTTTGGTGGTGCGGTTGCCGCGGAACAGCTTGTTGTTGAAGAACAGGCTGACTTCGTTCACCGGATGGTTGGCCGCCAGATACAGCGCGTTGAGCAGGTTGGTCTGGCCATCGGAACGCAGCTCCGCCAGCGGAATCTGCGAACCGGTGACGATCACCGGCTTAGCCAGGTTTTCCAGCATGAAGGAGAGCGCCGATGCGGTGAACGCCATGGTATCGGTGCCGTGCAGGATCACGAAGCCGTCGTAGCGATCGTAGTTCTGCTTGATGTCGTCGGCGATGTGCTGCCAGTCTTCCGGCGTCATGTCCGAAGAGTCAATCAATGGCGCATATTCATGAATGGTGAAATCCGGCATTTCCGGCCGATGGAATTCCGGCATCAGCGCCAGTTGGCGCTGCAGGTGGCCGGAAACCGGGATATAGCCGTGATCGGAGCGCTGCATGCCGATGGTGCCGCCGGTGTAGGCGACGTAAATGGATTTCTTTTGCATGGTCATGATTTTAACAAAGATAAGATGGGCTGAATTATAGGGGCATGGCGGCAGAAAAAAAGCCCGGCGATGGCCGGGCTGTAGAATTATTTGTTAGCGGACTTCTCCGCAGGTCAGACAGATCGCGTAACGGTTCTGCGGATCGTTCAAGTTATTGAACAAACCCGGCTGCTCTTTCACCGCATTGGCGACCGAGGCCAGCGGGGCAGGCAGCATGGCCTGAATCGCCGCCGGCAGCATGGCGTGAATGGAAACGCCGAACTGGCTGAGCACCATATCGCTCAGGCTCGGGGTATCGACGAACCAGTCAAGCTGCCACTGCTGCAGCTTCGCCAGCTCAGCGGCTTTCTTCACCGCGTCGTCGAAATCGCCCAACTGATCGACCAGGCCGTTGGCCTTGGCGTCGCTGCCGAGCCACACATGGCCCTGCGCGATTTGGTCAACCTGCTGCGGGGTCATCTTGCGTGATTTGGCGACCAGATCGAGGAAGTTCTTATACCCGTTTTCGATATTCAGCTGCATCATCTGTGAGAACTCCTGCGGCAACGCCTTGGTGACCGCGATATCGGCCAGCGGCGAGGTCGCCACGCCGTCGGTGTGCACGCCCAGCGTATCCAGGGTTTTCTCGTAGGTATTGATGATGCCGAAAATACCGATGGAGCCAGTCAGCGTACTCGGGCTGGCGATGATGTAGTCGGCCGGCGTCGAGACCCAGTAACCGCCCGACGCGGCCATGCCGCCCATCGACACCACCACCGGTTTGCCGGCGGCGCGCACGGCGGCCAGCTCGGAGCGGATCACTTCGGACGCGCTGACGCTGCCGCCAGGGCTGTTGACACGGAACACCACGGCTTTGATGGCCGGATCCAGACGTGCCTGACGCAGCTCGGCGGCGGTGGTGTCGCCCCCGACGTTACCCGGCGTCTGCGGGCCGTCCATGATGGCGCCGTTGGCGAAGACGACGGCGATCTTGCCGCCCTGGTTCGCGTCCGGTTTCGGCTGATAGTCGTAGATGCTGATGGCGTTGAAATCATTTACCTGTTTGTCCCAGCCGAAGGTCTTGACCAGCTGATTTTCGATCGCGGTGCGCGACGCCAACTCGTCCACCAGCTTGTTGTCCAGCGCATAGCGAGCGGTGTCGCCACCGGCCGCCTGCAGGCCGCTCAGCACGCCGGCGGCGCCTGGGAACAGCTGCTGCGGCGTCAGCTGGCGGTTGGCCGCGACGGTCTCCAGATAGTTCTGCCACAGGCCGCCAATCCAGCGGCTGTCTGCTTCGCGCGCCGCCGGAGACATATCGTCGCGGATCAGCGGTTCGACCGCCGATTTATAGGTGCCGACGCGGAAGATATTGGTGGTGACCTTGAGCATGTCCAGCAACGACTTGTAATACAGGTTGTTGGTGGCGAAACCGTGCAGATCGACCGCGCCCTGCGGCGACAGGTAGACCTTGTTGGCGTAGCTGGCCAGATAGTATTGCGTCTGGTTGTAGCTGTCGCCGATGGCGAAGATCGGTTTGCCGCTGTCGCGGAACTCGCGCAGCGCTTTGCCGATATAGCGCAGCGACGGCTGATCGGCGCCGACGAAATCATTCAGCTGCAACACCATGCCGGTAATGTTTTTGTCGTCTTTGGCCTTGCGGATGCTGTCGACTACGTCGAACAGCGAGTTTTCCTGCAGGCGGCTGCTGGAGGCGCCCAACAGTTCGCGGCCCCATTGCCGCACTCGGTTGTTTACCGAAGGCTGATCGACCACCACGCCGCTTAAATCGACCAGCAGCGCGCCGCGCGCCGGGGCCGTCGAGGTGGAGGAACTTTGGAAGGACAGATAGATGCCGACCCCAACCAGGATCAGCAAGACCAGGAACAGGTTAAGGATCAGTTCCCTGATAAAATTCAGCAGACGCCATGTCCACCGGAAAATGCCGGCAATAATTTGCCACAATGTGCGCATGTGCTCTCCAACAAGAGTCGAGAATGTTCCGCTATCCTAATGAGCGGCCGGGTAAATGTCAGCTTTAAATCGTGGCACACAGACGCTATCGCCGAGGCTGTAACTCGTCGTTTAGCTATGTTAACGTGGCCGGAATGAAAATTGTTATCAGGAGTTTACGATGGATGCTCTGGATCTTTTATTGAATCGTCGCTCGGCTTCGCGCCTGGCGGAACCGGCGCCGGCGGGGGAAGTGCGCCAAAATATCATCAACGCGGGCCTGCGTGCACCCGATCACGGCGCGCTGCAGCCGTGGCGTTTCGTGATGATCGAGAATCAGGGCCTGGAACGCTTCAGTCAGCTGCTGCAGGCGGCGGCGAAGCAGGATCAACTGGACGAGGCGGCGATCGAAAAAGCCACCAAGGCGCCGTTCCGCGCACCGCTGATCATCACCGTCATCGCGCACTGCACGGAAGAGACCAAAGTGCCGCGCTGGGAGCAGGTGGTTTCCGCCGGTTGCGCGGTGCAGGCGATGCAGATGGCGGCGCTGGCGCAGGGCTTTAACGGCATCTGGCGCACCGGCGCCTGGACCGAGCATGCGCTGGTGCGCGAAGCCTTCGGCTGCCGCGAGCAGGATGAGATTGTCGGCTTCCTCTATCTGGGTACGCCACAGCTGAAGGCCGCCACCAAGGTGACGCCGCCGGACAGCACGCCTTTCGTCAGCTACTTCTGAGTTTTTTCCAACGGGGCGCGGTGAAAATGCGCCAAACCCCGCAAAATTGCATGGTTTCTGAGCAGGCCGTTCGCTTATCGGCGGCCCGCTCTTATCAATCCCCTCGGCAAGCGCTACCCTATGTTATCTTGAGTGCCGTTACCGAAGGGAGTGGACTATGACATCGCCAGCGATCCGTTTAACCCAGTACAGCCATGGCGCTGGCTGCGGCTGCAAAATCTCACCGAAAGTTCTCGAAACCATCCTGCATAGCGAGCGGGAAAAGTTTGTCGATCCGCGCCTGCTGGTCGGCAATGAAACCCGCGACGATGCGGCGGTGTACGACATTGGCAACGGCGTCGGCATCATCAGCACCACCGACTTCTTCATGCCGATCGTCGACGATCCATTCGATTTCGGCCGCATTGCGGCTGCCAACGCCATCAGCGACGTGTACGCCATGGGCGGCAAACCGATCATGGCGATCGCCATTCTCGGCTGGCCGATCGCCAAGCTGCCGCCGGAGGTGGCGCAGCAGGTGATCGACGGCGGCCGTTTCGCCTGCCAGCAGGCGGGGATCGCGCTGGCCGGTGGCCATTCTATCGATGCACCGGAACCTATTTTCGGCCTGGCGGTGACCGGCGTGGTCAATACCGAGCGGGTGAAGAAAAACAGCGCGGCACAGGCCGGATCAAAACTTTATCTGACCAAGCCGTTGGGCATCGGTGTGCTGACGACCGCCGAGAAGCAAAGCAAGCTGCGCCCTGAGCATCAGGGCCTGGCGACTGAAGTGATGTGTCGCCTGAATAAACCGGGTGCTGATTTTGCCGAGGTGGCGGGCGTCACAGCGATGACCGACATCACCGGCTTTGGCCTGCTGGGCCACCTGAGCGAGGTATGCCAGGGCTCCGGTCTGCAGGCGACGGTCTGGTTTGATCGGGTGCTGAAACTGCCGGACGTTGAGGCGTATATCGCCGAGGGCTGTGTGCCGGGCGGCACCGGGCGCAACTTCGACAGCTATGGCCATCTGGTGGGCGAGATGAGCGATTTGCAGCGCCAGCTGCTGTGCGATCCGCAAACCTCCGGCGGCTTGCTGTTGGCGGTATTGCCGGAGGCGGAAGCGCAGGTGCTGGCGATTGCCGAACAGCACGGTATCACGCTCAACGCTATCGGTGAATTGCATGTGGCATCGGCCGATAAGCCGCTGATCGAGGTCGCGTAGTGTCCAACATGCAAGGAAGGGCGGACAGCGACGATTACCAACGCATTTTCCTGCAGGACGTGCCGCTGATTGACGTGCGCGCACCGATCGAGTTTCAGCAGGGCGCCTTCGCTCAGGCACTGAATCTGCCGCTGATGATCGACAGCGAACGCCAGGCGGTCGGCACCTGCTATAAGCAGCATGGGCAACAAGCGGCGATCGCGCTCGGCCACAGCCTGGTGAACGGCAAACTGCGCGAACAGCGCACCGCCGCCTGGCTGGCGGCCTGCGCAGAGCGGCCCGAAGGCTATATTTACTGCTTCCGCGGCGGGCTGCGCTCGCAGCTGGTGCAGCAATGGCTGCATGAGGCCGGCGTCGAGTACCCGCGTATCATTGGCGGTTATAAGGCGCTGCGCAATTATTTGCTCGGCGTGCTGGCGCAAAGCGCGGCATTGCCGATGGCCCTGGTGGGCGGCAATACCGGCAGCGGCAAGACGTTGCTGGTCAACGAACTGGCCGACGGCGTCGATCTGGAAGGCGTGGCGCGCCATCGCGGTTCATCTTTTGGTCGAACGCTGGCGGGCCAGAGCTCGCAGATCGATTTTGAGAATCGTCTGGCTGTGTTATTGCTGAAAAAACAGCATGGTGGCAGCCGCCGTTGGGTGCTGGAAGACGAAGGGCGGATCATCGGCAGCAACAATCTGCCGCTGCCGCTGTTCAATGGGATGCAGCAGGCGCCGGTGGCGGTGATCGACGATCCGTTCGACATTCGTCTGGCGCGTCTGCAGGCGGAATATATCGACGGCATGCGCGAACAGTTCGAACAGGCCTATGGTGTGGAAGACGGCTGGCGACAGTACGACGACTATCTGCACCACGGCCTGTTCGCCATACGCCGCCGCCTGGGGCTGGAACGCTTCCAGCAGCTGACGCAACGACTGGAAGCGGCGCTGCGGGCACAGCGGCTCAGCGGCCAGGGCGAGGCGCACCGCGAGTGGCTGGCGCCCCTGTTGCAGCAGTACTACGATCCGATGTATTGCTATCAGTTGGAAAAGAAAGCCCAGCGGATTGTCTTCCGTGGGAACTATGCAGAAGTAAGAGAATTCTTGATGACGTTCAGCCAGAAAAACGGTGAATAATGCGACTGTTCATAGCCGAGAAACCGAGTTTGGCGCGCGCCATTGCCGACGTCTTGCCCAAGCCGCATCGCCGCGGCGACGGGTATATCGCCTGTGGCAACAACGACGTGGTGACCTGGTGCGTCGGCCACCTGTTGGAGCAGGCTCAGCCTGACGCTTATGACAGCCGCTATGCGCGCTGGTCGTTGGCGGATCTGCCGATCATTCCCGAAAAATGGCGGTTGCAGCCGCGGCCTTCGGTCAGTAAACAGCTCAACGCCATTAAAAAGTTGCTGCTTGAAGCCGATGAAGTGGTTCACGCCGGCGACCCGGATCGCGAAGGGCAACTGCTGGTGGATGAGGTGCTGGACTACCTGGATTTGACGGCGGAGAAGCGCCAGAACGTGCGCCGCTGTCTGATCAACGATCTCAACCCGCAGGCGGTGGAGCGCGCGGTCGAGCGGCTGCGTGACAACCGAGACTTTATCCCGCTGTGCGTGTCTGCGCTGGCACGTTCGCGCGCCGACTGGCTGTACGGCATCAATATGACCCGCGCTTATACGCTGCTGGGCCGCAACGCTGGTTACGACGGCGTGCTGTCGGTGGGCAGGGTGCAGACGCCGGTGCTAGGATTGGTGGTGCGGCGCGATGAAGAGATCGAAAACTTCGTGCCGAAAGACTTCTTTGAGGTCAAGGCGCATATCGTTACGCCGAAAGAAGAACGCTTCGTGGCGCTGTGGCAACCCAGCGACTCCTGTGAGCCTTATCAGGACGAAGAGGGGCGTTTGCTGCACCGGCCGTTGGCGGAGCACGTGGTCAAGCGCATCGAGGGCCAGCCGGCGCTGGTCACGTCCTATAACGATAAACGGGAATCAGATACCGCGCCGCTGCCGTTTTCGCTCTCCACGCTGCAAATTGAAGCGGCCCGGCGTTATAACCTCAGCGCCCAACAGGTGCTGGACGTTTGCCAGCGGCTGTACGAAACCCACAAGTTGATTACCTATCCGCGTTCCGACTGTCGTTACCTGCCGGAAGAGCATTTCGCCGGCCGTCATGCGGTGCTGAACGCCATCAGCGTGCACCAGCCTGAACTGTACCCGCAGCCGGTGATCGACAGCGATCGCCGCAACCGCTGCTGGGACGATAAAAAGGTCGATGCGCACCACGCTATCATTCCTACCGCCCGTGCCGGCAAGATTAATCTGACGCAGGATGAACGGAACGTGTATGGGCTGGTGGCGCGCCAGTATCTGATGCAGTTTTGTCCGGATGCGGTGTTCCGCAAATGCGTGATCGAGCTGGATATCGCCGGCGGCAAATTCATCGCCAAGGCGCGTTTCCTGGCGGAGGCCGGTTGGCGTACGCTGCTGGGCAGCAAGGAACGCGACGAGGAAAATGAGGGCGCCCCGTTGCCGGTGGTGGCTAAAGATGATGAGCTGCTGTGTGAGCGCGGTGAGGTGGTGGAGCGCCAGACGCAGCCCCCGCGGCCGTTTACCGACGCCAGTCTGTTGTCGGCCATGACCGGCATCGCGCGCTTCGTACAAGATAAAGCGCTAAAGAAAATCCTGCGGGCGACCGATGGTTTAGGTACGGAAGCGACGCGAGCGGGGATCATCGAATTGCTGTTCAAACGGGCGTTTCTGTACAAGAAGGGACGCTATATTCACTCCAGCGAAACCGGGCGCGCGTTGATTCACTCGCTGCCGGATCTTGCTGCGCGTCCTGATATGACGGCAAACTGGGAAGCCACGCTGACGCAAATCAGCGAGAAATCCTGCCGTTATCAGGACTTTATGCAGCCGTTGGTCGGCACGTTGCAAGAGCTGATTTATCAGGCCAAGCAGAGCCGGGCGAGCATGGCGTTTCGTGGATTGCCGCCGCCGCCCTCCAGCGGGGGCAAAAAACGCAGGAAAAGCGCCAGCAAGGCGCAGGAGAAAAGTGAATGAAGCGTGGACTCAATGGGGTGCTGGCTGCCGCTGCCCTGGCGTATTGCGGCCTGGCGGCCGCCAACCGGGGCGATGTGGACGTGGTGTTGCCGGTTTCGCCGGAGATTTGGGGCACGGCCAAAAGCGGCGTCAACCCGCCGCCGGCGCAGCCCTGCAACCGCTGTTGCGTCTACCAGAACCAGAACTATTCCGAGGGCGCGGTGCTTAAAGTGGAAGGGGAAGTGCTGCAGTGCGTGCGTGAGCCTAACACCATCGGCACCAACCCCTTGATTTGGGTGCGATTGAAGAAGTGACGATGTAACCTATCGCCGCGCTCAGCGTACATCGCCTTGCGCGGCGATATAGCCCGCCAGCAGTGGAACGTCAGCGGGTGCCAGAGCGTATTCCTGCGCCTGTTGCGGCGTGACCCAGACCAGCGCCGAGTGGCAGCGCTGTTGCAGTTCACCGGAGAACTCCGCGACTTGCCAGGCGTGCAGCCGGATGAGGCGTTCACCTTGCTGCCACTGATTGCTGCCCACATAGTTGCCGATACGGGCGCAAATTCCCAATTCTTCATCCAGCTCGCGCGCCAGCGCCTCTGGCTGGCTTTCGCCGGCTTCAACCTTGCCGCCGGGAAACTCCCACAGACCGGCCTGATCGCTGTCTGCGCCACGCTGGGCCAGCAAAATGCGGCCATTTTGTTCCAGAATGGCGGCTACCACGTCGATAATTTTCATTGGCTTCTCAGAGTAAAACCCCGGCGGGCGCCGGGGTGATGGGGTTACAGCGTAAATTCCGCCCAGACCGGCGCATGGTCGGAAGGTTTCTCCATGCCGCGGGTTTGGTAATCGATGCCGGTGGCGATGCAGCGCGAAGCCAGCGGGGTGCTGGCCAGCAGCAGATCGATACGCAGGCCGCGGTTGTCGTCGAACCCTTTGGAGCGGTAGTCGAACCATGAGAACTCGTCGTTGCGCCCCGGGTTGGCGTGGCGGTAGGTATCGACCAGGCCCCAGTTCAGCAGGCGGTCCATCCATTCACGCTCTTCCGGCAGGAAGGAGCATTTACCGGTGCGCAGCCAGCGTTTGCGGTTGTCTTCGCCGATGCCGATATCGTAATCGCTGGGGCTGATATTCATGTCGCCCATGATCAGCACCGGGGATTCCGCCGATAGCTGCTGCTCCAGGTAGTTTTGCAGATCCTGATAAAAGCGTGTTTTAGCCGGGAATTTGATCGGGTGGTCGCGGCTTTCACCTTGCGGGAAGTAGCCGTTGATCACCGTCAGCGTGCCCTGCGGCGTAGCCAGATCGGCCATGATGATGCGACGCTGCGCGTCTTCTTCATCGGTCGGGAAACCGCGGCGCACGGCCAGAGGCTCCGCTTTGGTCAGCAGCGCCACGCCGTAATGGCCTTTTTGCCCGTGATAGAATACGTGGTAGCCGTGTTGGCTGACGTCTTCCAATGGGAACATGTCATCGTGAACTTTGGTTTCCTGCAGACCGATCACGTCGGGCTGGTGCTGTTCGATAATTGCCGCCAGCTGATGCGGACGCGCGCGCAGTCCATTGATATTAAAAGAGACAAACTTCATGAGCGGTGCCGTTTTCACGAGAAAAATGTGCTGTGATAGTAGCAGAGTTTGGCGGGAAATGTAACGCAGACAGCGGCGGGACCGCTGACTGCGCAGCGGGTTTATTTCGCCCAGCGGTCGTAATTTTTAGGTTGATAGTCGTCAAACTGTTGCAGCAGCATCTGTGCCGATTCGCTGATGTGCAGGGTGCCGAGATAGTCGTGACGCATAAAGCCCTGATCGGCGACGTGCTCGAGGAACTGGCTCAGCGGGCGGTAGAAACCGTTGACGTTCAGCAGGCCGACCGGCTTGTTGTGATAGCCGATTTGCCCCCAGGTCCAAATTTCAAACAGCTCTTCCAGCGTGCCGATGCCGCCGGGCAGGGCGATAAAACTGTCCGCCAGCGCCGCCATACGGGCTTTGCGCGTATGCATATCGGGTACCACTTCCAGTTCGGTCAGGCCGCGATGCGCCGTTTCCGCTTCCACCAGGCGCTCGGGGATAATGCCGACAGCTTCACCGCCCGCTGCCAACACCGCGTCTGCCACGATCCCCATCAATCCTTTTTTGCCGCCGCCGTAGATTAAACGGCGCCCCTGAGCGGCCAGCTGCTGCCCCAGTTGACGAGCCTGCTCGGCATAAGCGGGATTGACGCCCTCACTGGCGCCACAAAAAACGCAAATATTGTTTCGCATCCACCTGTTCCTTACTGCACTAAAGAAGCCAGTGGTATAGCGAATTGTCGGCCGGAGTTCAAGTTACGGGCGGAGGAGAGAAATAAAACGTCTGGATGGAAGCGGTTAATAAGGGGAGATAACTTGATTTATTGATACGAGAACATTGGATGCAACGAGTTTTAAGTAGGGTTTGGATTTTTCTGCAAGAGATGGTGGTGGGGGAAGGATGATTCGTCGCTGCGCGACTCACCCTGCGGGCCGCGCTGAAGCGCGTTGTCTCACTGCGTGAGACTCGAACCTTGGTCGAAGCTTCTCATCCTTCCCCAATACGGAACATTATGGAGGCGATGTGCTTTTAATTCGGTTTGGGGATTTTTGCAAGGGATGGTGGTGGGGGAAGGATGATTCGTCGCTGTGCGACTCACCCTGCGGGCCGCGCTGAAGCGCGTTGTCTCACTGCGTGAGACTCGAACCTTGGTCGAAGCTTCTCATCCTTCCCCAATACGGAACATTATGGAGGCGATGTGCTTTTAATTCGGTTTGGGGATTTCTGCAAGAGATGGTGGTGGGGGAAGGATTCGAACCTTCGAAGTCTGTGACGGCAGATTTACAGTCTGCTCCCTTTGGCCGCTCGGGAACCCCACCATGGTATTCATGGATTTACAAATTGTTGTTCTGGTTTTATCCAGAAGAAACCTGGCCGGTTTCTTTACTGCGTCTTCGCTCCTGGCGGAGAGAAGATGGTGGTGGGGGAAGGATTCGAACCTTCGAAGTCAGTGACGGCAGATTTACAGTCTGCTCCCTTTGGCCGCTCGGGAACCCCACCATATACATGGCTATTTAACTGGCCTTGCTTGCGAGAGCGCTGTCTCGGTAAGCGGGGCGCATCATATCAAATGAAGCGGATGTGTAAAGCATTGAAATGCAGAAAATGAATCGTTTGCCGTTTTTTTATTCTTGGCGGTGCATCCCTGAACGAAATGCACCGATTTATTGAGCGATTACAGAATAACGGTGCGGTTGCCGTAGACGAAGACGCGCTGCGCCAACACCTGATAAAGCGCGCGGCTGAGCACGTTTTTCTCTACGTCGCGGCCGGCGCGCATCATATCCTCGGCGGAATAGGTGTGATCGACGTGGATCACGTCCTGCATGATGATCGGGCCTTCGTCGAGATTGTCGTTAACGTAGTGGGCGGTGGCGCCGATGATTTTTACCCCGCGCTCATAGGCCTGGTGATAAGGGCGTGCGCCGATAAACGCCGGCAGGAACGAATGGTGAATGTTGATCACCTGGTTCGGATAATGTTGCACGAAGGCCGGCGTCAGCACGCGCATATATTTGGCCAACACCACGTAATCCGGCTGATATTGATCGATCTTGGCCGTCATTTCGCGGTCATGCTGCTCCCGCGTCAAGCCTTCGTGGCTCACCAAATGGAAAGGAATATCGAAACGCTCCACCAGCGTTTGCAGCGTGTCGTGGTTGCCGATCACGGCGGCAATTTCAACGTCGAGGCCACCATAGGCGCTTTTCATCAACAGATCGCCCAGGCAGTGGGCCTCTTTGGTGACCAGCACCACGATGCGTCGGCGCCCGGTGCTGTGCAGCTCGCGCAGCGAACCTTCCGGCAGCGCGCTGTCCAGATCGGCCAGCAGCGTGTTGTCGTTGAAAATGCCTTCCAGCTCGGTGCGCATAAAGAAACGCCCGGTGCGGTGATCGACGAACTCATTATTCTGGACGATATTGAGTTCGTGCTTGTAACAGATGTTGGTGATCTTGGCGATCAGCCCTTTGGCGTCCGGGCAGATGGTGCGTAACACTTTTCGTTGTACATTTTGGTGTGGCATGGGTTTGAGGATCCTGTCTGATACTGAACGGCCTGTCTGCGCAGGCGTAAACGTGAAGCGCCGGCCGGTTAGCGCCCGCAGCACTTCTTATATTTTTTCCCTGAGCCACAGGGACACATCGCATTTCTGCCGGGCTGGGGTTTGGTACCGTCGATATAATACCAACGTTGATCGCGACGAAGGAAGCGTGAGCGCTCATGCATCGCTTGCGGTTCGCCGCTTTCGCCATCGGTAAAACGGGCGATGAATTCGACGAAGCCTTCATCCGGCTCATGACCGGCTTTCTCTTCCACGACCGTCAGGCCCAGCCATTCGGTATTCTTAAAACTGTCGACGATTGCATTGCGCCACGCTTCGGCACCGCAGTCGGGGTGCCAGGTGGCGATCAGATAGTCGACGTTATGACTCACGTAGGCGGTGAAGCGTGAACGCATCAGCTGGCCGGGCGTCGGCGCTGGCTGATTGCCGCTGATAAAAGGGGCGCAGCACGCGTTATACGCCAGTCCGCTGCCGCATGGGCATAATTCGGGCAAAATAACTCCTGAGAACACGAGGCAGAAAATGAATTTAGCGCATATGTTACCTAACAATATTCGTCAGTGACAATCTACCCTGAAAGCAGAGAACACCTTTCACCCTGAGGATGGCGCGATGCGGCAAATCAAGATCGGACTGGCGCTGGGAGCGGGCTCGGCCAAAGGCTGGGCGCACATCGGCGTGATCAATGCGATAAAGAAACTGGGGATTGAGGTTGATGTCGTTGCTGGCTGCTCTGTCGGCGCGTTGGTGGGCGCGGCGTTCGCCAGCCATCGTCTGCCGGCGATGGAGCAGTGGGTGCGATCGTTCAGCTATTGGGACGTCATTCGCCTGATGGATTTTTCCTGGCAGCGCGGCGGCCTGTTGCGCGGCGAGCGGGTGTTTAACGCCGTCGGACAGCTGCTGAGGATCAATGATATCGCCGATTGCGCGTTGAAGTTCGGTGCCGTGACCACCAATCTCAGCACCGGGCGCGAGCTGTGGCTGACCGAAGGCGATATTCATCAGGCGATACGCGCCTCCTGCAGCATGCCTGGCCTGTTGGCGCCAGTATGGGCCGACGGCTATTGGCTGGTGGATGGCGCGGTGGTCAATCCTGTGCCGGTGTCGCTTTGCCGCGCCATGGGCGCCGATATCGTCATCGCGGTCGATCTGCAGCATGATGCGCATCTGATGCAGCAGGATCTGTTCTCGATACGTATCGAGGAAGAAAGCCCGGGCGATGCGCCTGCGGCGACCTGGCGCGGGCGTCTGCGGGAACGCATCGGCAAAATGCGACAGCGCAAACCGGCGACGGCGCCGACGGCGATGGAGATTATGAGCACCTCGATTCAAATGCTGGAAAATCGTTTGAAGCGTAATCGGATGGCGAGCGATCCGCCGGATGTGTTGATTCAACCTTTTTGTCCGCAAATCTCGACGCTGGATTTCCACCGCGCCGATGAAGCGATCGCAGCGGGGTTGCTGGCGGTGGAAAAACAACTGGATCGGTTGTTGCCGTTGATAAAAAATAGATAATTCTCGGTTCTCGGTTGGCAATGCGCGGTCAGTCTGTTTCAGACGAGCATAAGTGACCTTTTTGAGCCACTATTACACTATGGAAAGGGACGAGGCTCGGCTGATGGCATTACCACTTACTCACAAGCGCATCTTGATCGTTGAGGACGAACAGGTTTTTCGTTCAGTGCTGGTCGGTTATTTGGCCTCACTGGGTGCTGAAACCGGCGAGGCGACCAACGGTATACAGGCGCTGGGTGCCGTCGATGACTTCAAGCCGGATCTGATCCTGTGCGATCTCGCGATGCCGGAAATGGGGGGGATCGAATTCGTTGAGCACCTGCGTTTGCAGGGGCTGCAAATCCCGGTGCTGGTGATCTCGGCCACCGACAAGATGGCTGACATCGCCAAGGTGCTGAGGTTGGGCGTGCAGGATGTGCTGCTCAAGCCGCTGACCGATCTCAATCGCCTGCGTGAAGCGGTGTTGGCATGCTTATACCCCAATATGTTCACTTCCCAGGCGATTGAAGAGGTTGAACTGTTTCAGGACTGGGATGCGTTGAGCAAAAATCCCTCCGAAGCCGTCAAACTGCTTAAACAATTGCAACCGCCGGTACAGCAGACTATTGCGCATTGCCGGATCAACTATCGGCAGTTAACCACCGGCGAAAATCCTGGCCTGGTGCTGGATATCGCCGCTTTGTCAGAAAAGGATCTGGCATTCTATTGCCTGGACGTCACGCGCGCCGGCGATAATGGCGTATTGGCGGCATTGCTGTTGCGTGCATTATTTAATGGGCTGCTGCAAGACCATCTGGCTAATCAACAGCATCGTCTGCCGCAAATGTCGGCATTGTTAAAGCAGGTTAATCAATTATTGCGGCAGGGGAAATTAGACGGTCAATTCCCGCTGTTGCTGGGATATTATCACGCCGAAAATAAAAACCTGATTCTGGTTTCTGCCGGGCTGCATGCCAACGTCAATACCGGTGACAATCAAATCCAGCTGAGCAATGGCGTGCCACTGGGGACGCTGGGGGCCACCTACATGAATCAGATCAGCCAGCGCTGCACTGCCTGGCAGTGTCAGGTATGGGGAAGCGGTGGTCGGTTGCGACTGATGCTCAGCGCTGAATAACAGGCAACGAACGGCGAGATCTTAAGCTATTCAATTATCGGTAATTAAACCGTTTATTTATTCTCCCGATTATCCGAACGGGTAATAGTCCTAAATGTTTTCTATTTGTGTTCTGGTTAATGCCAGGCGCGCATAAGCTGGTATACTCCGAAGGTTTTTTATATTGAGCCCAAGCTCATAAAATGAGCGCTTTAGCTTCAAGAGAGGAAATAATGCCTGCTGTAAATCGCAAAGTCAGAAAAGCCGTGATCCCGGTTGCAGGCTTGGGTACGCGGATGTTGCCGGCCACCAAAGCCATTCCGAAAGAAATGCTGCCGCTGGTTGATAAACCGCTGATCCAATACGTCGTTAATGAGTGCATTGCGGCGGGGATTAACGAGATTGTGCTGGTCACCCACTCCTCCAAGAACTCGATCGAAAACCATTTTGATACCAGTTTCGAACTTGAAGCGATGCTGGAAAAACGCGTCAAGCGCCAATTGCTGGATGAAGTGCAGTCGATCTGCCCGAAAGGCGTTACCGTGATGCAGGTTCGTCAGGGCAATGCCAAAGGCCTGGGGCACGCGATTATGTGTGCCTACCCGATGGTGGGCGATGAACCGGTGGCGGTGGTGTTGCCGGACGTGATCCTCGACGAATACAGCGCCGATCCGAAAAAAGACAACCTCCGCGAAATGCTGCAGCGCTTCGAAACTACCGGCGTCAGCCAGATCATGGTTGAACCCGTGCCGCATAAAGATGTCGGAAACTACGGCGTAGCCGACTGTAAGGGCGTTGCTTTGCAACCGGGCGAAAGTGCGCCGATGGTGAGTGTGGTTGAGAAACCTTCGCCGGATAAAGCCCCTTCCAACCTGGCGATTGTCGGTCGTTACGTGTTATCCGCCGATATTTGGCCGCTGTTGGCTAAAACGCCCCCTGGCGCCGGCGACGAAATTCAGCTGACTGACAGTATCGAAATGTTGATGCAGCAGGAAACGGTGGAAGCGTATCACCTGAAGGGCGTAAGCCATGACTGCGGTAACAAGTTGGGGTACATGCAGGCTTTTGTAGAGTACGGCATGCGTCATGCCAGCCTGGGCAAAGAATTTTCTCAGTGGCTGCAACAGGTTGTTGCCGCTGACAAGAAGTAATTTGATCTTTCGTATTAATTTGAAAAACTAGGATTTTCACATGAAAGTAACAGTTTTTGGTATTGGTTATGTGGGGCTGGTACAGGCCGCCGTACTGGCTGAAGTTGGCCATGACGTTATGTGCATTGATGTTGATGAGCGAAAAGTCGAAAACCTGAAAAAAGGGAATATCCCGATTTTTGAACCGGGCCTGACGCCGTTGGTACAGCAAAACTATGAGGCTGGGCGCCTGCATTTCACCACCGATGCCAAAGCGGGCGTGGCGCACGGGAATATCCAGTTTATCGCCGTCGGCACGCCGCCGGATGAGGATGGCTCCGCCGATCTGAAATATGTCACCGCGGTTGCACGTACCATCGCCGAACACATGATCGATCGCAAAGTGGTGATCGATAAATCCACCGTGCCGGTCGGTACGGCGGACAAGGTGCGTCAGGTGATGGCGGAAACGCTGGCTAAACGCGGCAGCAACGTGGCGTTCGACGTGGTATCCAACCCTGAATTCCTGAAGGAAGGCGCTGCGGTAGCTGACTGCATGCGCCCTGAACGCATCGTGATCGGTACCGATAATAAAGAGGTAATCGAACCGATTCGCGAACTGTACGAGCCGTTTAACCGCAATCACGATCGTATGATCATGATGGATATCCGCAGCGCAGAGCTGACCAAATACGCCGCCAACTGCATGCTGGCGACCAAAATCAGCTTTATGAACGAAATGTCCAATCTGGCGGAAATGCTGGGTGCGGACATCGAGAAAGTGCGTCAGGGCATCGGTTCCGACTCACGCATCGGTTATCACTTCATCTACCCTGGCTGCGGCTACGGTGGTTCTTGCTTCCCGAAAGATGTCCAGGCGTTGATCCGCACGGCGGAGCAGATCGGTTACCAACCGAAGCTGCTGCAGGCGGTAGAGCAGGTCAACTACCAACAGAAAGATAAGTTGAACAGCTTTATCAAAGATTACTTCGGCAGCGATCTGAAGGGGAAAACCTTTGCGCTGTGGGGCCTGGCGTTCAAGCCGAATACCGATGACATGCGTGAAGCGTCCAGCCGCGTGCTGATGGAGCAATTGTGGGCTGCCGGCGCCACCGTTCAAGCCTACGATCCTGAAGCGATGAACGAAGTTCAGCGCATCTATGGCCAGCGCGACGACTTGAAGCTGATGGGGACCAAAGAGGCTGCATTGCACGGCGCCGATGCTCTGGTGATCTGCACCGAATGGCAGAATTTCCGCGCACCGGACTTCGATGTGATCAAGAGTGCGTTGAAGCAGCCGGTGATCTTCGATGGACGTAACCTGTACGATCCGGAGCGTTTGGAGAATCGCGGCTTTACCTATTACGCGATTGGCCGCGGCGCCTCGATTAAACCGGTTATTTAAGGAGTGGGCATGAAATTCCTGGTTACAGGCGCCGCAGGGTTTATTGGTTATCACGTTGCAGAGCGTTTGTTGACCGCCGGGCATCAGGTTGTCGGCATCGATAACCTGAATGACTATTATGACGTGGGCCTGAAAATGGCCCGTCTGGACAGACTGGCGGATAAGCCGGGATTCCGCTTTATCAAGCTGGATTTGGCCGATCGTGAAGGGATGGCGGCATTGTTCGCCGAGCATCAGTTCCAACGAGTCATTCATTTGGGGGCACAAGCCGGCGTGCGTTATTCGTTGGTTAACCCGTTGGCTTATGCGGACGCCAACCTGATCGGCCATTTGAACGTTCTGGAAGGCTGCCGCCATAATAAGGTCGAGCATTTACTTTATGCTTCCTCCAGCTCTGTTTATGGCCTCAATCGCAAGCTGCCGTTTGCTACCGAAGATTCTGTCGATCACCCTGTGTCACTGTATGCGGCCACCAAAAAAGCCAATGAGCTGATGTCACACAGCTACTCTCATTTATACGGTCTCCCGACGACGGGGTTACGCTTCTTTACCGTATATGGTCCCTGGGGGCGTCCGGATATGGCGCTGTTCAAGTTTACCAAGGCCATATTGGCGGGGGAGAGCATCGATGTATATAACCACGGTGAAATGCACCGTGACTTTACCTACATCGATGATATCACCGAGGCGATTGTGCGGCTGCAGGCGGTTATTCCGCAGGCAGATCCGTCATGGAGCGTTGAACAGGGATCGCCAGCGACCAGTTCCGCACCGTATCATGTTTATAATATCGGCAATAACACCCCCGTTAAACTGATGGAATATATCACGGCGCTGGAGCAGGCTTTGGGGGTAACTGCCCGCAAGAATATGCTGCCGATGCAACCTGGCGACGTGATGGATACCAGTGCGGACACCGCAGAGCTTTATCGTGACATTGGTTTTAAACCGGAAACCAGCGTTGAAGAGGGTGTAAAGCGCTTTGTTGATTGGTATAAGGCATTCTACCAGGTTCAATAATTGAACGAGGGTAAATGCGATAAAGGGGCCTTAGGGCCCCTTTTTTTCATTGGGGCTCCATGCAGGGAAGAAAATGCGAATTAGGATATTTACTAAAAGGAGAGGGGTGAGGTGGGATCACGTCGATAAGCTTTAAAATGAAAAGGCCCCCCGGAGGGAGCCTTTCAGATACGGACTGAATCGCTATTACAGCAGGAAATCGTCCAGAGATTTACCTTGCTCTTCGATAGCTTTCTTAATCACCGCAGGCGTACGGCCTTGGCCGGTCCAGGTTTTCAGTTCGCCGTTTTCATCTTTATATTGGTATTTAGCAGGACGTGCTGCACGCTTTGCTTTGCCGGCAGCCTTGTTGGCAGCCATGGTTTGCAGCAGCTCATTTGGATCGATACCATCAGCAATCAGCATTTCGCGGTATTGCTGCAGTTTACGAGTGCGTTCTTCGATTTCTGCTTGAGCCTGGCTGTCTTCTTCGCGACGTTCGTTCACAACAACTTCCAGTTTCTCGAGCATTTCTTCCAGCGTTTCCAGTGTGCATTCTCTTGCCTGGGCGCGCAGAGTGCGGATGTTGTTCAAAATCTTTAATGCTTCGCTCATTGTCCTAGTCTCAAATTATATTGGTGGGGGGCGTCTCGATAATAATAGAGTGCTATTTTCTTTTCTGCAATAGCCAAATTGACTTGAATACTCAAATTTACCTTTTAAAAAACCGTTAATCGGATCTGTCCGACTAATATAGGAAGGGCTGTTAACTATTATCCTCACCGCACTTAAGTCAAAATTTCAGCAGGCATGCTTTAAAAGGCGCGTGTCGCAAGGCTTTCATCGATAAGTTATCGTCGTAATTTATATCAATATTACAATGAGTTCTGTGGGCTTAATCACGCCATGGTAAGGCAGACATTGTAAACAATAGGGGTATATAGGTAAAGGTTGCGTCAGGAAACGTCGGGGGGATAGCGAAGGTGATTAAATGCCCTGTATTGGCCTCACGTATAATAGACAAGCACTCTCCCGCGGCTGCGGTGCCTGCCGCAGTGAAAGAGGATTATGCATTAATGGGCAAATGTTAGGGGTTAACCATTAGCAAGAATTAATAGTGATGACAGGCATACATTATCCTGTAAATAGCTGTAAAAAGAACGGGCCGACAGAACGATATGTTTCGCTTGAAAGCGCATTATTACGGCGAACGCAATATTCGTTCGCTTTGGGCTGAGCCGGGGGGCGGCTTATGGTACACTTACCGTCCTAATCAACATTTGAATATTTCTTATACCATCGGAGTTGCGGGGCCATGGCTCAACTTTATTTTTATTACTCTGCGATGAATGCCGGCAAGTCCACCGCGCTGCTACAGTCTTCATATAACTATCAAGAACGTGGTATGCGCACGCTGGTGTTCACCGCGGAGATCGATCACCGCTTTGGCGTCGGTAAAGTCAGCTCGCGCATCGGTTTATCCTCGCAGGCCCAGCTCTATAACAACGACTCGATGCTGTACGCCATGATTCAGCAAGAGCATCAACAGCAGCCGGTGCATTGTGTGCTGCTGGATGAAAGCCAGTTCCTGACCAAGGCGCAGGTTGAGCAATTGTGCGATGTGGTGGACCAACTGGACATTCCCGTATTGTGCTACGGCCTGCGTACCGATTTTCTCGGTGAACTGTTTACCGGCAGCCAATATTTGCTGGCCTGGGCCGATAAGCTGGTGGAATTGAAAACCATCTGTCACTGTGGGCGCAAAGCCAACATGGTGTTGCGGTTGGATGAAAACGGCCAGGCGATGCACGCTGGTGAACAGGTGGTGATTGGCGGTAACGAGAGCTATGTCTCCGTCTGTCGCAAGCATTATAAAGAGGCGATTCACTCCTTGGAGTAGGAGCGAAAATGCCGCCAGCGCCCGCTGAGGCGTTTTGGCGGCGGGATAAGAAAAACCGCGCGCCAGGCGCAATAAAAAACCCGCCGTTTGGCGGGTTTTTTTATCGGTTCACGGAACCGTTATTTCTTGGGCTTCTTTACCGCGGTTTTGGCTGCAGCCGGAGCCGCCGCTTCCTCGTCGACCGCTTCGCTGAATTCGCGGCCGTAGAAGGTATCCAGCATGATTTGCTTCAGTTCGGCAATCAGCGGGTAGCGCGGGTTGGCGCCGGTGCATTGGTCGTCGAATGCGTCTTCCGACAGCTTGTCGACTTTCGCCAGGAAGTCCGCCTCCTGCACACCCGCCTCACGGATGGAGGTTGGGATGCCCAACTCGGTTTTCAGCTCGTCCAGCCAGGCCAGCAGTTTCTCAATCTTCTGCGCGGTGCGGTCGCCCGGTGCGCTCAGGCCGAGGTGGTCGGCGATTTCAGCGTAGCGGCGGCGCGCCTGAGGGCGGTCGTACTGGCTGAAGGCCGTTTGCTTGGTCGGGTTGTCGTTCGCGTTGTAGCGAATGACGTTGGAAATCAGCATCGCGTTGGCCAGGCCGTGCGGAATGTGGAACTCCGAACCCAGCTTGTGCGCCATGGAGTGACAAACCCCGAGGAAGGCGTTGGCGAAAGCGATACCGGCGATGGTGGCGGCGTTGTGCACGCGTTCACGGGCAACCGGGTTTTTCGCGCCTTCTTTATAGCTGGCCGGCAGATACTCTTTCAACAGTTTCAGCGCCTGCAGCGCCTGGCCGTCGGAGTATTCGTTCGCCAGCACCGACACGTAGGCTTCCAGCGCGTGGGTTACCGCATCCAGACCGCCGAAGGCGCACAGGGATTTTGGCATGTTCATCACCAGGTTGGCGTCGACAATCGCCATGTCCGGGGTCAGCGCATAGTCGGCCAGCGGGTATTTCTGTCCGGTGGTGTCGTCGGTCACGACGGCGAATGGCGTGACTTCCGAACCGGTGCCTGAGGTGGTGGTGATGGCGATCATCTTCGCTTTCACGCCCATTTTCGGGAACTTGTAGATACGCTTGCGGATGTCCATGAAGCGCAGCGCCAGATCCTCGAAGTGGGTTTCAGGATGTTCGTACAGCACCCACATGATTTTCGCGGCGTCCATCGGCGAACCGCCGCCCAGCGCGATGATGACGTCCGGTTTGAAGGAGTTCATCTGCTCGGCGCCTTTGCGCACGATGCTCAGCGTCGGATCGGCTTCCACTTCAAAGAACACTTCAGTTTCGATACCGTGAGACTTCAGAACCTTGGTGATCTGGTCGGCATAGCCGTTGTTGAACAGGAAACGGTCGGTCACGATGAAGGCGCGTTTCGCCCCGTCGGTCGCCACTTCTTCCAGCGCGATAGGCAGTGAGCCACGGCGGAAGTAGATCGATTTCGGAAGTTTATGCCACAACATGTTTTCTGCTCGCTTCGCTACAGTTTTCTTGTTGATCAGGTGTTTAGGTCCGACGTTTTCAGAGATGGAGTTACCACCCCAGGAACCGCAACCCAGCGTCAGCGAAGGCGCAAGTTTGAAGTTGTACAGGTCGCCGATACCGCCCTGAGAAGCCGGGGTGTTGATCAGAATGCGAGCCGTTTTCATTTTATCGCCGAAGTAGGCGATGCGGGCCGTTTGGTTATCCTGGTCGGTGTACAGGCAGGACGTGTGGCCGATACCGCCCATGGCGACCAGTTTTTCGGCTTTGGCGACGGCGTCTTCGAAGTCTTTGGCACGGTACATCGCCAGGGTAGGCGACAGTTTTTCATGTGCGAAAGGTTCAGACTCGTCGACCAGCTTCACTTCACCGATCAGCACTTTGGTGTTGGCCGGCACTTTGATGCCTGCCATTTCGGCGATTTTCGGTGCGGATTGCCCGACGATGGCCGCGTTCAGGCCGCCGTTTTTCAGGATGATGTCCTGCACCGCTTTCAGTTCTTTACCCTGCAGCAGATAGCCGCCGTGGGAAGCGAAGCGCTCGCGTACCGCATCATAGATAGCGTCAACGACGATGACCGACTGTTCGGAAGCGCAGATAACGCCGCTGTCGAAGGTTTTGGACATCAGGATAGAGGCGACCACGCGTTTGATATCTGCGGTTTCGTCTACCACGACCGGCGTATTGCCGGC
This sequence comes from Serratia sp. NGAS9, assembly GCF_009905295.1. NCBI lineage: Bacteria > Pseudomonadati > Pseudomonadota > Gammaproteobacteria > Enterobacterales > Yersiniaceae > Serratia > Serratia sp. NGAS9. The sequence goes on along the minus strand of NZ_CP047605.1, from coordinate 2,803,788 downwards.
GCCGACGCCGATTGCCGGTTTGCCGGAACTGTAGGCGGCTTTCACCATGCCCGGACCACCGGTGGCGAGGATCAGGTTGATGTCAGGGTGGTGCATCAGCTGGTTGGACAGCTCGACGGTAGGTTGGTCGATCCAACCGATAATGTCTTTCGGCGCACCGGCGGCGATAGCGGCTTGCAGCACGATATCGGCGGCTTTGTTGGTGGCATTCTTCGCACGCGGGTGCGGCGAGAAGATGATGCCATTGCGGGTTTTCAGGCTGATCAGCGCTTTGAAGATCGCGGTAGAAGTTGGGTTGGTGGTAGGCACGATACCGCAAATCAGGCCGATAGGTTCGGCGATGGTGATGGTACCGAAAGTGTCATCTTCAGACAGGATGCCACAGGTTTTTTCATCTTTATAGGCGTTGTAGATGTACTCGGAAGCGAAGTGGTTTTTGATCACTTTGTCTTCGACGATACCCATTCCGGATTCTTCCACGGCCATTTTGGCCAATGGGATACGGGCATCAGCAGCGGCGAGGGCGGCAGCGCGGAAGATTTTATCCACTTGCTCTTGAGTGAAGTTGGCATATTCGCGCTGGGCTTTTTTGACACGTGCGACAAGCTCGTTCAGTTCAGCGACATTCGTTACAGCCATAATGCTCTCCTGATAATGTTAAACTCTTTCAGTAAATAAGCCGTGCGAGCCACTAGTATAGTCGTAACGGGGATAAGCGGTGATGAGAATACCGGGGTCTTCCCGCGTTATTTCTTCGCATGCTGCTGATTTGCTTAAAGAGCTTCACCCTACGCCAACCGGAGGGGCAGGCAGTGAGGAGAACAGAACCGGCGATGCCGCGGCCTACTTTGTTCTACTCCCTGACTACGACTAAGAGCTTACCCACAGTTGGGTAGTTGATTTGTGATCTAAATCATGAAAAGTGCAAGCTGACACCTTTCAGCTTGCTGGTGTTGGGAATTATTCTCGATAACTGTGAGCGGTGACTCTTTTTTCAACATAAAAAATCAAAAGGCCATACATCGCTTTAACAAAGGGCATTTGTTTTGTTGCATAACCTGCTGGTAGTCAAAAATGCTGCTCTGGCCGGATGGATTACCCGCGGCAATTCCATTACATTAGCGCGCATAGGCAGCACACCTTTTTATAGTACTTAATGCGGAGCCATCTGTGGGCCAATCTCTGTTGGATCTTTCCGGCTTTATCAAGTTCTTTGTCGGTCTGTTTGCGCTGGTCAACCCGGTGGGCATCTTGCCGGTGTTTATCAGTATGACCAGTTATCAGGCGGAAGCGGGGCGCAACAAAACCAACCTGACCGCCAACCTGTCGGTCGCCATCATTCTGTGGACCTCGCTGTTCCTGGGCGAAGGGATCCTGCGGATGTTCGGCATCTCTATCGATTCGTTCCGCATCGCCGGCGGTATTCTGGTGGTGACCATCGCCATGTCGATGATCAGCGGCAAGCTGGGGGAAGACAAACAGAACAAACAAGAGAAGTCGGAGAGCGCGATCCGCGAAAGTATCGGCGTGGTGCCGTTAGCGCTGCCGCTGATGGCGGGGCCAGGGGCGATCAGTTCTACCATCGTCTGGAGTTCACGTTATCACAACTGGCAAAGCCTGCTCGGTTTTACGGTGGCGATCGCCTTGTTCGCCTTTTGCTGCTGGCTGTTGTTCCGCGCCGCGCCGCTGTTGGTGCGTTTGCTTGGGCAGACCGGCATCAACGTGATCACCCGAATCATGGGCCTGTTGCTGATGGCGCTCGGGATCGAGTTTATCGTTACCGGCATTAAGGCGATATTCCCCGGCCTGTTGTAATACCCTTTGTTTAGCCGCGCACCTTTCGCGTTGGCGCGGCTAAAATTAATTTTAAAATTTAAATTATTTATTGGTTCGCATTATTATAGTGCAGAGGATGAATAAAATTTATTCGGTTGCACCCTTATGTTGCATAAATCTCATCTTGCTGTGCAAAAAAAACGCTAAGCGTTATTTCAGACACTTTTCTTCCTCCATTTCCGCGCGTTTTGTCCCCGTTCAACGGTAAAGCTGTTGTTAAATTAATCACATCATTCTGTGGGGCTTGTCTCACTTTCATCCAGGTGTTATTAGTGATTAACCGACCATAGGCAGGTGTTTGTTCTTTGAATGGCTGGATTGTTAACTGAATGTTTCTTTGTGCGGCGGTGAGATGACGCTGACGGTTTCAAACGAAATGATTTTGGTTTTTTTGTCTTTAAAATCAAAGTGATGATTTTGTTTTTTCGGTGCCCCGCTCTCGGGAAGCGGATCGGGCTTCGTGCGATAAAAGAGAATTGCTTAACATTTTCGTAAAATTTATTGGCTATGGAATTTGGCTTCTGCTAATTTCCGAGCAACTTTCCCGTGGTCAATTAACTGAAATGCGCCATAAAAACGGGAATGATTTTTGCTGGTATCCGTTTATTTAGAATTCTTATAAACACTTCACAAACTTCGATAAGCGATGCTTGTCGGTGAAAAGGAGCCTCGATTATGCAGCAAACCCTGAAGCGTACTTCTTTGACCTTGTTGATTAGCGGCGCGTTGAGCGTCGGCGCCATAAATAACAGTTTGGCGGCGGAAGTGCCGGCCGGCGTTCAGTTGGCGCAGCAACAGAATATTGTGATCAACAACGGCAGCGAAGTGGCTTCATTGGATCCGCATAAGGTCGAGGGCGTACCGGAAAGCAATATCATTCTTAACCTACTTGAAGGGCTGGTGAGCACCGACGCCAACGGGCATGTGGTGCCGGCGGCGGCGGCGAGCTGGGAAAACCAGAATTATCAGCAATGGACCTTCCACCTGCGCCCCGGCGCGGTGTGGAGCGACGGCACTCCGGTGACCGCGCAGGACTTCGTCTACAGCTGGCAGCGCCTGGCCGATCCGAAAATCGCCTCGCCTTACGCCAGCTATCTGCAATACACCAAAGTCGACAATATCGACGACATCCTGACCGGCAAGAAGCCTCCGCAGACCCTCGGCGTCAAGGCGCTGGACGACCAGACGCTGCAGGTGACGCTGAGCGAACCGGTGCCGTATTTCATCAGCATGCTGAGCCACACGTCGCTCAAACCGGTCAAACGGGCGGTGGTGGAGAAATTCGGCGATAAATGGACGCTACCCGCCAACTACGTCGGCAACGGCGCTTACCGCCTGAAAGAGTGGGTGGTGAACGAGCGCATCGTGCTGGAGCGCAGCCCGAGCTACTGGAACAACAAGCAGACGGTGATCAATCAGGCGACCTTCCTGCCGATTACTTCGGAAGTCAGCGACGTCAACCGCTTCCGCAGCGGCGAGATCGACATCACCAACAGCGCGATCCCGCCGTACCTGTACGTCAAGATGAAGCGCGAAATGCCCGAACAGCTGCACGTCAACCCTTATCTGTGCACCTTCTATTACGAGCTCAATAACCAGCGGGCGCCGTTTACCGATCCACGCGTGCGTACGGCGGTGAAGATGACGCTGGATCGCGACATCATCGCCAACAAGATCATGGGCCAGGGACAGATCCCGGCCTACAGTTTCACGCCGACCTTTACGGAGGGCGCGAACTTTACGCAGCCCGCATGGGCCGGCTGGAGCCAGGAACAGCGCAACGCCGAAGCCAGGAAGCTGCTGGCGGAGGCGGGCTACAGCGATGCCAAACCGCTGAAGTTCTCGTTGCTCTACAACACCTCCGATCAAAACAAACAGCAGGCGATCGCCGCCGCATCGATGTGGAAGAAGAACCTCGGTGCCGAGGTCACGCTACGCAATCAGGAGTGGAAGACTTCACTGGAGAGCCGCCATCAGGGGCAATACGATGTGGCGCGCGCCACCTGGTGCGGCGATTACAACGAACCCAGTGCGTTCCTGAACCTGGTGCTGTCCAACAGCAGTATCAATACCGTGTTCTATAAGAGCCCGGCGTTCGACGCCATCATGGCCGCCACGCTGAAGGCGCCGGATGAGGCCGCGCGCGCCGCGCTCTATCAGCAGGCGGAAGCTCAGCTGGACAAAGACTCCGCGTTGGTCCCGGTTTATTACCGCGTCAGCGCACGGTTGATCAAGCCGACGGTAGGCGGGTTCACCGGCAAAGACCCGCTGGACTATACCGACGTTAAAAATCTGTACATTATCAAGCAGTAAAGGGGTATTCCTTGCGCTAACTCGCGGAGGAATATAGGGAAGGCCGGCCGCCGCATTCGTTCCGCGGCGGCGGGAAAACAGAGTCCGCTTACGGGCAACGCAGGTTCCACGAAGAGCCTGTGATAATAAAAACTGGAGTCGATAAGTATGACCAACATCACGAAGAAAACGCTCATTGCCGCCGGCGTCATCGCCGCGCTGGGCATCACAGCAACCACCTCCGCCTTTGCCGCCGACGTTCCTGCCGGCGTGCAACTGGCCGACAAGCAAGAAATTGTCAAAAATAACGGTTCCGAAGTGCAGTCGCTTGACCCGCATAAAATCGAGGGCGTGCCGGAAAACAACGTCACCCGCGATCTGATGGAAGGCTTGGCGAACAACAGCCCGGACGGTTCCATCGTGCCGGGCGTCGCGGAAAGCTGGGATAACAAAGATTTCAAAGTCTGGACCTTCCACCTGCGTAAAGACGCCAAATGGTCCAACGGCAAGCCGGTGACGGCGCAAGATTTCGTCTACAGCTGGCAGCGCGTAGTGGATCCGAAAACTGCATCGCCTTACGCCAGCTACCTGCAGTACGCCCATGTGGAAAACGTCGATGACATCATCGCCGGTAAAAAAGACAAGTCGACGCTGGGCGTGAAGGCCATCGACGACCACACCTTCCAGGTGACCCTGAGCGAGCCGGTGCCTTATCTGGTTGAAATGACCCCACACTACGCCATGAAGCCGGTTTACAAAGACGCGGTGGAGAAGTTTGGCGAGAAGTGGACGCTGCCAGCCAACTACGTCAGCAACGGCGCTTACAAACTGAAAGACTGGATTGTCAACGAACGCATCGTACTGGAACGCAACCCGGAATATTGGGATAACGCCAAAACCATCATCAATAAAGTGACGTTCCTGCCTATTTCATCGGAAGTGACCGACGTTAACCGCTACCGCACCGGCGAAATCGACATGACCTACAACAACATGCCGATCGAACTGTTCCAGAAGCTGAAGAAAGAGATCCCGAAAGAGGTGCATGTCGATCCTTACCTGTGCACCTACTACTACGAAATCAACAACCAGAAGGCGCCGTTCACCGATGCGCGCGTGCGTGAAGCGCTGAAGCTGGGCATGGACCGCGACATCATCGTCAACAAGGTGAAAAACCAGGGCGATCTGCCGGCCTATAGCTTTACGCCGCCATACACCGACGGCGCCAAGCTGACTCCGCCGGAGTGGTTCGGCTGGACGCAGGAAAAACGCAACGAAGTGGCGAAGAAACTGCTGGCGGAAGCCGGCTACGGCCCGGGCAAACCGCTGACCTTCTCCCTGCTGTACAACACCTCCGATCTGCACAAGAAGCTGGCGATCGCCGCCGCCTCCATCTGGAAGAAAAACCTGGGCGTGGACGTGAAGCTGGTGAACCAGGAGTGGAAAACCTTCCTGGATACCCGTCATCAGGGGACCTATGACGTGGCGCGCGCCGGCTGGTGCGCCGACTATAACGAGCCGAGCTCGTTCCTGAACATGATGCTGTCCGACAGCAGCAGTAACACCCCGCACTATAAGAGCGCCGAGTTCGACAAGCTGATGGCCAACGTGTTGACCGCGAAGAGCAAAGACGAGCGCGCCGATCTGTATCAGAAAGCGGAAGTTCAGCTGGATAAAGATTCCGCCATCGTTCCGCTGTATTACTATGTGAACGCCCGTTTGGTGAAACCTTACGTCGGTGGCTACACCGGCAAAGACCCGCTTGATAACGTGTACGACAAAAACCTGTACATCATCAAGCATTGATACGGTAAGAGCCGGCGGCGCATGCCGCCGGCCCATGTTGAGAATAATAAGCCGTCATCAGGCTGTCGCACAGGGTTAGGGCAATGCTTAAATTTATACTTCGTCGCTTATTGGAAGCGATCCCGACACTATTTATCCTTATCACCATCTCATTCTTCATGATGCGCCTGGCGCCCGGCAGTCCATTTACCGGGGAACGCGCATTGCCGCCGGAAGTTATGGCGAATATCGAAGCCAAATACCATTTGAACGACCCGATCTGGAAACAGTACGGTCATTATCTGGCGCAGCTTGCGCAGGGAGACTTCGGCCCGTCCTTTAAATACAAGGACTATTCGGTCAACGATCTGGTCGCCAGCTCTTTCCCGGTTTCCGCCAAACTCGGCCTGGCCGCGTTTCTGCTGGCGGTGGTGCTGGGCGTGAGCGCCGGCGTGATCGCCGCGTTGAATCAGAACACCAAATGGGACTACACGGTGATGGGGTTCGCCATGACCGGGGTGGTGATACCCAGTTTCGTGGTGGCGCCGCTGTTGGTGCTGATCTTCGCCATCACGTTGAAATGGCTGCCGGGCGGCGGCTGGAACGGCGGCGCGCCTAAGTTCATCATCTTGCCGATGGTGGCGCTGTCTCTGGCCTATATCGCCAGCATCGCCCGTATCACGCGCGGCTCGATGATTGAAGTGCTGCACTCCAACTTCATTCGCACCGCGCGCGCTAAAGGCTTGCCGATGCGCCGTATCATTTTCCGCCACGCGCTGAAGCCGGCGCTGTTGCCGGTGCTGTCCTATATGGGCCCAGCGTTCGTCGGGATCATCACCGGTTCGATGGTGATCGAAACCATCTACGGCCTGCCGGGGATCGGCCAGCTGTTCGTTAACGGCGCGCTGAACCGCGACTACTCCCTGGTGTTGAGCCTGACCATTCTGGTGGGCGCTCTGACCATTCTGTTCAACGCGATCGTCGATGTGCTGTATGCGGTCATCGATCCGAAAATCCGTTATTAATCTGGAGCACGCGAATGATGTTGACTAAAAAGAACAGCGAAGCTCTGGAACACTTCAGCGAGAAGCTGGAAGTGGAAGGACGCAGCCTGTGGCAAGACGCGCGCCGGCGCTTTATGCATAACCGTGCGGCGGTCAGCAGCCTGTTCATCCTGGTGTTGATCACGCTGTTTGTGGTGCTGGCGCCGATGCTGTCGCAATTTGCCTACGACGATACCGATTGGGCGATGATGTCCGCCGCGCCAAGCCTGGAATCGGGGCACTATTTCGGCACCGATTCCTCCGGGCGCGACCTGCTGGTGCGCGTGGCGATTGGCGGGCGTATCTCGCTGATGGTCGGCGTGGCGGCGGCGCTGGTGGCGGTGATCGTCGGCACCCTGTACGGCGCGATGTCCGGTTATCTGGGCGGCAAGATCGACTCGGTGATGATGCGTCTGCTGGAGATCCTCAACTCCTTCCCGTTCATGTTCTTCGTGATCCTGCTGGTGACCTTCTTCGGCCAGAATATCCTGTTGATCTTCGTGGCGATCGGTATGGTGTCGTGGCTGGATATGGCGCGTATCGTGCGCGGCCAAACGCTCGGTCTCAAGCGTAAGGAGTTCATCGAAGCGGCGCTGGTGTGCGGTGTCTCCACGCGCAACATCGTGCTGCGGCATATCGTGCCTAACGTGCTCGGCGTGGTAGTGGTGTACGCGTCGCTGCTGGTGCCGAGCATGATCCTGTTCGAGTCCTTCCTCAGCTTCCTGGGGTTGGGCACGCAGGAGCCGCTGAGCAGCTGGGGCGCATTGCTCAGCGACGGCGCTAACTCAATGGAAGTTTCACCGTGGTTGCTGCTGTTCCCGGCGGGTTTCCTGGTAGTCACTCTGTTCTGTTTCAACTTTATCGGCGATGGCCTGCGTGACGCCCTCGACCCGAAAGATCGTTAAGGAGTGCAACCATGAGCACCATTGAACATCCTCAACTACAAACCGGCGCCGGCGTCAAAACGTCGCCGCTGCTGGACGTGAAAGACCTGCGCGTCACGTTTTCCACGCCGGACGGCGACGTGACGGCGGTAAACGATCTGACCTTCGATCTGCGCGCCGGCGAAACGCTGGGCATCGTCGGTGAATCTGGCTCAGGCAAATCGCAGACCGCGTTCGCCCTGATGGGGCTGCTGGCGAGCAATGGCCGCATCGGCGGCTCGGCCAAATTCAACGGCCGCGAGATCCTCAACCTGCCGGAAAATCAGCTTAACAAGCTGCGGGCCGAGGAGATCTCGATGATCTTCCAGGACCCGATGACCTCGCTCAACCCTTATATGCGCGTTGGCGAACAGCTGATGGAAGTGCTGATGCTGCATAAGAAACTGAGCAAAAGCGAAGCCTTCGAAGAGTCGGTCCGCATGCTCGACGCGGTGAAAATGCCGGAGGCGCGCAAGCGCATGCGCATGTACCCGCACGAGTTTTCCGGCGGTATGCGCCAGCGCGTGATGATCGCCATGGCGTTGCTGTGCCGGCCGAAGCTGCTGATCGCCGACGAGCCGACCACCGCGCTGGACGTGACCGTCCAGGCGCAGATCATGACGCTGCTCAACGAGCTGAAGCGCGAGTTCAACACCGCCATCATCATGATCACCCACGACCTGGGCGTGGTGGCCGGCATCTGCAACAAGGTGCTGGTGATGTACGCCGGCCGCACCATGGAATACGGCAGCGCGCGCGAGGTGTTCTACCAGCCGAGCCATCCGTACTCCATTGGTCTGTTGAATGCGGTGCCGCGTCTCGACGCCGAAGGCGAAGCGTTGTTGACCATTCCTGGCAACCCGCCGAACCTACTGCGGTTGCCGAAAGGCTGCCCGTTCCAGCCGCGCTGCCCGTACGCCATGGAACAGTGCGCGAGCGCTCCGCCGTTGGAGCAATTTGGGGAAGGGCGCCTGCGCGCCTGCTTTAAACCGGTGGAGGCGTTGGTATGACAGCGGTAACCGACAAGAAAGTGCTGCTCGAAGTCGCCGATCTGAAAGTGCACTTCGACATTCATGACGACAAACAGTGGTTCTGGCAGCCGCCGAAAACCCTGAAGGCGGTCGATGGCGTCACGCTGCGGCTGTTCGAGGGGGAAACCCTGGGCGTGGTTGGCGAATCCGGCTGCGGCAAATCCACCTTCGCGCGCGCCATCATCGGCCTGGTGAAGGCCACCAGCGGGCGCGTCGCCTGGCTGGGCAAAGATCTGCTGGGCATGAGCGACGCCGACTGGCGTAAAACCCGCAGCGATATCCAGATGATCTTCCAGGATCCGCTGGCTTCGCTCAACCCGCGCATGACCATCGGCGAGATCATCGCCGAGCCGCTGCGCACCTACTACCCGAAAATGCCGCGTCAGGAAGTGAAGGACAAGGTCAAGGCGATGATGCTGAAGGTCGGCCTGTTGCCTAACCTGATCAACCGCTACCCGCACGAGTTCTCCGGCGGTCAGTGCCAGCGTATCGGCATCGCGCGCGCGCTGATCCTCGAACCGAAGCTGGTGATCTGCGACGAGCCGGTCTCCGCGTTGGACGTGTCGATTCAGGCGCAGGTGGTGAACCTGTTGCAGCAGCTGCAGCGCGAGATGGGGCTGTCATTGATCTTTATCGCCCACGATTTGGCGGTGGTGAAGCACATTTCCGATCGCGTGCTGGTGATGTACCTGGGCCATGCGGTGGAGCTGGGCACCTATGACGAGGTGTATCACAACCCACAGCACCCTTACACCAAAGCGCTGATGTCGGCGGTGCCGATCCCGGATCCGGACAAGGAGAAGGAAAAACAGATCCAGCTGTTGGAAGGGGAGCTGCCTTCGCCGATCAACCCGCCGACCGGCTGCGTGTTCCGCACCCGCTGCCCGATCGCCGGGCCGGAGTGCGCCAAGACGCGTCCGCTGCTGGAGGGCAGCTTCCGCCACGCGGTATCCTGCCTGAAGGTCGATCCGCTGTAATGCGCCGCTAGCCGGCAACAAAAAGCCCCGCTGAATAAGCGGGGCTTTTTTATCCGATGCGCTGGCGGCGAATCACTCTTTCCACAGAATATGGCACAGCTTGTGGTCTTTCTCGCGGCAGATCAGCACGCGGGCGAACACGTCGTTGATTGGCTCGCCGTCGCTGTCCGCCAGACCGATCACCACTTCGGCGAAGAAGTCTGGGTTCAGATCGTAGTCCACGTGCTCGCTCCAGTCTTCGGAGGGATCGTACAGTTCTGCGCCGCCGCGCTCTTCAAACTGCAGATTGAACAGCAGAATATCCGCCGGATCCAGATTGTCGCCGGCCAATTCGAGAAAGATGTCGTAGGCCTGTTCCAGCGTTTCGTCTTCGGTAAGGCGGTTATTCAAATCCATAAAAAAATCCTGATAACAAATGATTTGGCGCTATTAAAGCACGCTCGCTGCGGCTTTTACAGCAGCGGGCTGAAAAAGTAGAACAGGCGCTCAACCAGGCGATGCCAGAACGGCCGCTTCAGCCACTCTTTGGCGTTCAGCAACTGGGAACGGGCGATGTAATCTTCCTGCACGCAGGCCAGATCGCTGCCGAAGCCGTCGTCGTCGATCACCAGGGTGATTTCGAAATTCAGCCACAGGCTGCGCATATCCAGATTGACGGTGCCGACCAGGCTAAGCTGGCCGTCAACCAGCACACTCTTGGTGTGCAGCAGACCGCCTTCGAACTGATAAATCTTCACTCCGGCTTCCAGCAGCTCGGAGAAGAACGCGCGGCTGGCCCAGCGCACCATCATCGAATCGTTGTCGCGCGGCACGATGATGCTGACCTCGACGCCGCGCAGAGCGGCGGTGCAGATGGCGTGCAGCAGATCGTCGCTCGGCACGAAGTACGGCGTGGTCATGATCAGCTGCTCGCGCGCGGAATAAACCGCGGTTAGCAGCGCCTGGTGGATCATTTCCTCGGGGAAGCCGGGGCCGGAGGCGATCACCTGAATGGTGTGGCCGCTTTCCTGCTCGAACGGCATGATGTTGACGTCCGGCGGCGGCGGCAGAATGCGCTTGCCGGTTTCAATTTCCCAGTCGCAGGCATAGACGATGCCCATGGTGGTGGCCACCGGGCCTTCCATGCGCGCCATCAGATCGATCCATTGGCCGACGCCCGCATCCTGTTTGAAGTAGCGCGGATCGACCATGTTCATGCTGCCGGTATAGGCGATATAGTTGTCGATCAGCACCACTTTGCGGTGCTGACGCAGATCCATGCGGCGCAGGAACACGCGCAAGAGGTTGACCTTCAACGCTTCGACCACTTCGATGCCGGCGTTGCGCATCATCGCCGGGTAGGGGCTGCGGAAAAATTGCAGGCTGCCGGCGGAGTCCAGCATCAGGCGGCAGTGTACGCCGCGCCGGGCGGCGGCCATCAGCGATTCGGCCACCTGATCGACCAGGCCGCCGGGCTGCCAGATATAGAACACCATTTCGATGTTGTGGCGCGCCAGCTCGATGTCGCGGATCAGCGCTTTCAGCGTGTCGTCGGTGGTGGTGAGCAGCTGCAGCTGGTTGCCCTTGACGCCGTCGATGCCCTGGCGGCGGTTGCACAGCTGGAACAGCGGTTCGGCGACTTTACTGTATTCGGTGGCGAAGATGCGACGGCTCTCTTTCAGTTCCTTCAGCCAGCGCGCGGTCGACGGCCACATGGCCTTGGCGCGCTCGGCCCGGCGCTTGCCCAGATGCAGCTCGCCGAACGATAAATAGGCCACGATGCCGAACAGCGGCAGAATATAGATAACCAGCAGCCAGGCCATGGCAGAGGGAACCGCACGGCGTTTCATCAAAATGCGCATCGTCACGCCGGCGATCAGCAGCCAGTAGCCGAACACCATGAGCCAACTGATTACGGTATAAAATGTTGTCATAAAGGCGAAAAATCCCGTTCGCAAACCACCAATGATGAGTGTACGCACAGATCGGGCAAGGCGAAACCTTTTATCGGCGCTTATGTTACATAAATATGATGAAGTTAAGGCACTTGCCGAAATTGAAAGGGGGGCTTTTGCCGGTGCGACGTCCGGTATGTTGCCGATAACGGCGGCTTGGATCACGGGCGGAAAGGGCTATAATGCCCGCGGTTGGCATTAGACGAACGAGTGACGGAATTATGAGACGCAGTAGAAATGAAGTGGGCCGTTGGCGCATGTTGCGACAGAGCCAACGTCGCCGGCATCGCTGGCTGGAACGCCAGTCGTGCAGCAATCGCCATATTATCCGGGTGCGGCGCCGCCTGGACGATCAGCATCGGCGTGCGTTGCTGTTTGCGGTATCCTGCGAGTGGTAAAACGAAAACAGTCCCGAGAGGGACTGTTTTGTTATGGCGTCAGGGTTATTTGCCGAGGTAGGCGTTGAGCATCCAGACCTGTTTTTCCTGCTCTTTGATATAATCGCTCATCAATGACGCGGTGCCTTCGTCGCCGGCGTCTGCCGCTACCGTCAGCAGTTCACGCTGCTGCTGCAGCAAGATTGAATACCCTTCCAACAGGCCGCGCAGCGTGCCCTTATCATCGGTCACGTTGGTGTGTTCCTTGATGTCGGCGGTTTTCAGATAGTCGCTGAAAGCGTGACGCGGCTGCGAGCCCAGCGTCAGGATACGTTCCGCCAGCTCATCCACCTTGGTCAGCAGATCGTTGTAAGTTTCTTCGAATTTCGCGTGCAGCTCAAAGAACTGCGGGCCGGTAATATTCCAGTGATAGCCGCGCACGTTCATATACAGCACCTGATAATTCGCCAACAGCGCATTCAGCGCTTCGGCGAGTTTTGCCGATTGTTTACTGTCGAGGCCGATATGGGTTTTCGCTGCTTTCTTCGCCGTTGCCATAATAATCTTCTCCTGATTATTCGTTCCAAGGGTAGACAGAATCAATTTCCATAGCTGTTACAGTAACCGGATTTATCGCAGGGTTAAACACGATAACAGGCATCATTACCATCGCTTAAACCGATGAAGATAAATCCGTCGAGCAAATTGCCGAATCAGTTTACGCAGGATCCGCCGGCGAAAAAAGCCGCTTTTATCGGTTACTTGCGCAGCGCCAGTTTTACCACGCCGGCGCCCAGCGCCATTAACAGCGCGGCGGCGATCAGCACTGTAATAAAGGCGCGATCGAAGGCCAAACGCGCCAGCTGCGTCAGCTGCTGCGCGCGATCGGCCGCCATTCCGGCGGCCAGCCGCAGGGCTTCGTCGATACTGTCGTAGGCCAAATCGCTGACCGGCAGCGCCGCCGGCAGCGCCAGGCTGTGACTGTAGACCGCCGTCATCAACCCACCGAGCAGCGTCACGCCCAGCACGCCACCCAGCTCGTAGGAGACGTCTTCGATAGAGGCCGCCATGCCGGATTTCTCCTCCGGCGCGTTCAGCATGATGGCGGTGGACGCGGCGGTGATCACGCCGCCGAGGCCAAAGCCCACCAACGCCAGGCTCACCAGCTGCGGTGCCATGCTGCTTTGATACCACAGGGCGAGGCCGGCGATGCCGAAGGCGGTCAGGACGAAACCGCCGAGGATGATGCTGCGCTCACCGTAGCGCGGCAACAGTAAACCGGCCATTGGCCCCGCCAGCGCCGAGGCCAGCGGGATCGGCAAGATGAACAGCGCAGCCTGCAGCGGGCTGAGGCCGAGCACCAGCTGCAAGCGTTGGCTGAGCACCAGCTCGACGCCGATCAGGGCCACCATCGACAGCAACGCCACGCCGATGCCGCCGGCGAACAGCCGGTTGCGGAACAGGGAGAAATCGATCATCGGGTGAGCGCTGCGCTGCTGACGACGCACAAACAGCACCAGGAACAGGATGCCGATCAGGGCCGCTGCGAGCAACGCGCTGAGGTCAGGCGCCGGCTTGCTCAGTTCCTTCAGCGCATAGATAGCGCCGACCAGACCGATCATGATCTGCACCGAGCCGACGATATCGGCGGGGCGCGGGTTATCGCCGCCGCAGCGCGGGATCAGTTTCCACGCCAGCGGCCAGACCAGCAACACCACCGGTACGTTGATCAGGAACACCGATCCCCACCAGAAATACTCCAGCAGCAGGCCGCCGACCACCGGGCCGATGGCCGCGCCGCCGGAGGCCACCGAGGCCCAGATGCCGATCGCCAGCGCGCGTTCGCGTTCGTCGGTAAAGACGTGGCGCACGATGGACAGCGTGGCGGGCATCATCATTGCCGCGCCAACGGCGAGGAATACCCGCGCGGCGATCAGCCACTCGGCGGTGGGCGAGAAAGCGGCGCACAGCGAAGCGACGGCAAACACCGGCAGCCCGGCGAGAAACAGCCGCTTATGGCCGATGCGATCGCTCAGCATGCCGGCGCCGGGCAGTAGCCCGGCGACCACCAGCGGGTAGGCGTTGACGATCCAGAGTTTTTGCGAGGCGCTGGCGTCCAGCGCCTGGGTTAAGCGTGGCAGAGCGGTATAGAGCACCGTCATGTCGATAACAATCAGGAACAGGGCGCTGGCGACCATTGTCAGGATTAACCAGCGGTTCTTGGCGTACATAAGTCATAATCCAGTTAACGTGGGCGGCGCGAAGGCGCCGCCATTGTGGTAACCCTCCGGCGATGCCGGGTGGTATACTGGCAATAATATATATCCATACGTTCGTATTGAAAAGAAGGGTTTCTTAATGGGACGTCAACGCAGCATCGATCGCGACAAGGTTTTGGACACCGCCGAAGAGATCGTCGCCACCCAGGGCGCCGCCGGCTTGACCATTGACGCTGTCGCCAAAGCGATGGGGATCTCCAAGGGCGGGGTGCAGTACTGTTTCGGCAGCAAAGACGCCCTGATTGATGCCATGTTCGATCGCTGGGGCAGTGCCTATGAGACGCTGTTCGCCGCTATCGCCGGTGACGATCCTTCGCCACAGACCGGCGTGCGGGCGCATATGCTGGCGACGCAAAGCTCGGATCAGACCGCCAGCGCCAAGGCCGCCGGGCTAATGGCGACGCTGATTCAAACGCCGGAGCATCTGGTGAGCACGCGTGAATGGTATCGCAGCCGCATCGCCGGTTTGGATTTGACGACGGAAGAAGGCAAGCGCGCGCGGCTGGCGTTTCTCGCCACCGAAGGCGCCTTTATGCTGCGTTACTTTGGTTTGATGGATATCGACCAGACGGAATGGGAAACGATGTTCACCGATATGCAGGCGTTGATTTTAACTGAGGGTGCCTATCGCACTGATAGCTAGTAAAGCCCGCAGTGAAAGGCGTATGTTTATCGCACAAGATATTCCCTCGAAGAACTTTTTAGCCAGCCACTCCGTGCTGGCTTTTTTTTGCCTGCGGCAAGCTTCGGAGCAAAGGCCCCCTGCGTGCAGGGGGCTCCGGACATTACTTGCGCGCGTCCAACAGTTGCTGGGCATTCTCTGCGGTAACGACGGTCCACGGAATGTAGTAATGCTTCTGCGTGCCGCCCTCCCATTTCAGATCCTTGGCATACTGCTTCCAGATGTCCGACTGTGGTTGATAGCTTTCACCTTTCACGGCGCGCAGCGCGACGTCGATGGAACCCTGCATCTGGCCTTTGGCATCTTGCAGAATAGAGACCATTTCGCCGGCCTGCACCGCATGAATCGCGTCGGAGACGCCGTCAACGCCGGCAATCGCGAAGTCCTTCACATTCAGGCCGGCGCCTTTGATCGCTTCGATAGCGCCCAATGCCATCTCGTCGTTCTGGCCGATCACGCCGTTGATTTTACCCCGGTGCTTCTGCAGCCAGTTTTCCATCAGCGGCTGCGCTTCCGCGCGTGACCAGTTGGCCGTTTTGCGCTCAAGTACCGTGACCTGGCCGGCGCCGCACTCGGCAATCGCTTTATCGTTGCCCTTGCCGCGCTGGATCTCGCCGCTGCCGCCTTTCGGGCCTTCGATAATCACCACGTTCACCTTCTGGTTCTTGCAGTCGAGTTTGTCCAGGACGGCTTTGGCTTCCAGATACCCCCCCAACTCGTCATTAGACACCACTTCAGACGTCATCGCGTCCGTGTTCAGGCGCGCGTTGGTGACCACCACCGGGATTTTGGCTTCGTTGGCATTAGTGACGATATCGATATTGGCTTCAAAATCCATCGGGTTGACGATAATGGCATCGGCGCGCGTTTGGATAGCGGTGGCGGCCTGATCGTTTTGCACCGATGCATCATAACGCCCATCGTAGAAGGTCAGCACGGCTTCGCCGCTTTTCACCGCCGGGTGTTCCTTCCCGAACCTTTCCATCAATTGCACGAACTCGGCTTTGTTGCCGTACATCAATACCGCGATTTTTACCGGGGCGGCCTGAGCTGCCGACAGGCTACCGAGCATCATGGCAGAGGCAAACAACGCTATCTTGGTCTTATTCATGGTTTTCTCCTGGTAGAGTTGGGTCTGATGTTATTAATCGCGCTGTTGCTTACGCGATGGGTCGAGCAATACGGCAAGAACGATCAATGCGCCTTTGATAATTTGTTGGTAATACGATTGCACGCCGAGCAGATCGAGGCCGTTATTCATCACCCCGATAATTAGCACGCCGAAGAAGGTGCCGACCAGCGTACCGACGCCGCCGGCCATGCTGGTGCCACCGATCACCACCGCCGCGATGGCGTCCAGCTCATACCCTGCGCCGGCGTTGGTCTGCGCCGAACCGGTGCGTGCGGTGAGGATCAGGCCGGCGATGCCGGCCAGTGCGCCGCACAGCGTATACACCAGTATTTTGATGCGGGTGACGTTAATCCCCGAGGTGCGCGCGCTTTTCGGGTTGCCGCCGACGGCGTAGATGTAACGCCCGAAGAGGGTTTTATTCAGCACCAGCCAGGCGAGGGCGAACAGCACGATGAAGATGATGACGGGCACCGGAACGCCGCCGACATAGCCATTGCCTAACCAGCGGAAATCGCTGTTCAATTGCGATACTGGATTGCCGTTGGTGGTCAACATGGTTAACCCGCGCGCCGCGGAGAGCATGCCCATGGTGACGATAAACGGCTGCAGCCGATAACGGGCTAACACGGTGCCGTTCACCAGGCCGCAAACGATGCCGATGCCCAGCGCCACAATCAGCGGCGCCATGACGGCGGTCGCGGTGTCGCCGATAGCTAATCCGCTGTTGTTGGTGGCGAAACGGGCGGCGACGATCCCGCTTAACGCCAGCACCGAGCCCACGGAGAGATCGACGCCGGCCGTAATGATGACGAAGGTCATGCCGATCGCCAGAATGCCGTTGATCGAGACCTGGCGCAGGACGATCAGGGTGTTTTCATTGCTGAGAAAATAATTGCTGCTCCAGGCCCCTTGAGCGACCTGATATTCGCCAATCAGCGCCACGATCAGGCACAGGGCGAAAAAGGCGATGATAATGCCGTATTTGTGCATACGGCGCTTATTGCGGGTGAAAAATGAAATTCCTGGTGATAAGGAGTGGGCGCTGCTCATTTTTTTTCTCTCTCTGTTAAACCGCAAGTTTCATCAGTGCTGCCTGGGTCGCATCGGCTGCCGAAAGCTCGCCGGCCAACTGCCCGTCACGAAACACCAATATGCGATCGCTCATGCCGATAATTTCCGAAAGCTCGGAGGAAACCATGATGATCCCTTTGTTTTGCAAGGCGAACTCCGACATAAATCGGTAGATCTCTTTCTTGGCGCCGACGTCGATGCCGCGCGTCGGCTCGTCGAGCAGCAAAACCTCCGGATCCAGCAGCGCCCAACGGCCCAGCACCACTTTTTGCTGGTTGCCGCCGCTCAGGTTACCCACGGGTTGTTCGCCATCGTGGGTTTTAACGTTGAAGCGCTGGATCATGTCGCGGGTTCGCGCCTGCTCCCGTTTCTCGCTGACAAACCCCATCCGGCTGATGCCGGCAAAAGAGGCGATATTGATGTTTTCACTGACGGAACGGCACAGCACCAGGCCGGTTTCCTTGCGATCTTCCGTCACGTAGGCAATACCGCTGTCGATGGCCTTGCGCGGAGAATGGCGGTTCAGCGTCTTGTCACCCAAGCGGATCGTGCCGCTGTCGGCATGCTGAATGCCGAAGATAAGATCGAGAAACTCGCTGCGGCCCGAGCCCACCAGGCCGTAGATGCCCAGGATCTCACCGTGCTTCAGTTGCAGGCTGATATCTTTTATCTTGCTGCGCCAACACAGGTTGTTGACCTCCAGCAAGACCTCTTCACCGGGCTGATTGAATTTGGCGAACTCGCTGTCGTACTCGCCGCCAATAATGTGTTCGATCAGCTGCTCACGGGTAATGTCAGCGATATAGCCTTCATGGATATAGGCGCCGTCGCGGAAAATGGTGTAGCTGTCCGCGATTTGGAATATCTCTGACAAACGGTGGGAGACGTAGATAATGCCTTTACCTTTCGCCGCCAGCTGCTGAAGCGTCTGAAAGATTTTTTGCGCATCCTCCTCGCCAATCGCCGAGGTGGGTTCATCCATGATGATGATGTCGGCATTGGCATGCGACAGCGCTTTGGCGATCTCGACCAACTGCTGCTCGGCGACGCTCAGGTTGCGCATTTTCTCTCGGGCGTCGATCTTGAAATCGAGTTCCTTGAGCAAGCTGGTGGTGCGTTGATTGAGCGTCGCGAAGTCGACGAACCCCAGGCGCCTCGGCTCGCGGCCCAGCCAAATGTTTTCGGCCACCGTCAGATCCGGGATCGCGCTCAGTTCCTGCTGCACGATGGCGATGCCGGCGTTGAGGGCTTCCCGGGGATGATGAAATTCACAGCGTTGGCCATTGATAAAAATGTCGCCGCCATCGGGTTGAATAAAGCCCATCAGAATGCTGAGAAAGGTGGATTTACCCGCGCCGTTGCCGCCGCACAGGGCATGGATGGATCCACGCCGCAGGCAAAACTCCGCATTCTTGAGCGCCACGACCGGGCCAAAAGCTTTCCTGACGCCGCTGACCTCCAGCAGGTAGGCGGGCGCTTGCGTCTGGGGATCTCGCGTCACAGTTGCACCTCCGGATAGGTCTGCTGTAAGCGTTGCAGGTACCGTTGATAAAGCGTCTCGTATTGCGCCTGTCTGTCAGCATGTGGCCGTGTGCGCGTGGCCTCATCCAGCGCAACGAAACGCTGGCACAGTTCGGCCAGCAACGCGCCGGCGTTCCGCTGCGGATCGTCGGCCAACGTCGTCGCCCACATCGCCTGAATGGCGCCGCCCAGCGCGGCGGTCTCTTTGGCTTTCAGACAGACTACCGGGCACCCCATCACGTCCGCGACGATTTGTCGCCAGGCGGCGCTGCGGGCGCCGCCGCCGGTGAGGCGGATCTCGCGCGCTTCGATGCCCTGACGGCGAAACAGCTCGATGCCATAGCGCAACCCATACGTAGCGCTTTCGACTACCGCCAGGCAGAGATTGGCACGGGTAAAATTGTCGCTATCGAGGTTATGCAGACTGGCGCGCGCGTGGGGCAACGGCGGAACACGTTCGCCATTGAAGAACGGCAGCATCTCGACACCGCCTGCACCGGGCGCGGCCTGCGTCAACAAAGCGTTAAAGCCGGCAAGGTTTTCGTCCAGCAGCGTTTGTACCGCAGTGGTGGCCGAGGTGACATTCATGGTGCAAATCAATGGCAGCCACCCGTTGGTGCTGGAGCAGAAGCCGGCAATCATGTCCGACTCCGCCGCGACGGGGGCGGCAGACCAGCCGAATAGCGTGCCGGAGGTGCCCAGACTCAGGGTAAGGGTGCCGGCCTCGATGTTGCCGGAACCGATGGCCGCCATCATGTTGTCGCCGCCGCCGGTCGATACCCGAACTGCCGGGCCGAGGCCGAGTTTTTCCGCGGCGGCGGGGCGCACCGTGCCGATGCAGCATTCCGCGCTTTTGAGCGGCGGCAGGGCTTGCCACAGGCGGCCGCTGTCGTCGATGAGATCGACTGCGGTTTTGCTCCAGCGACGGGTGCGTACATCGAACAACCCGGTGCCGGAAGCGTCGCCATATTCCGCTACGCGCTCCCCGGTCAGCCAGAAGTTCAAATAATCATGAGGCAACAACACGGTGTGCAGTTTTGCCCAGAGCGCCGGATGGTGTGTCTTGAACCAAAGGATTTTTGACGCGGTATAACCGGTGGCGATCCGCAGGCCGAGTGTTTCCAGCGAGCCGTTGGCTCCGCCGAGCTGTTGCAGGAGCCGTTCGTTTTCCTCTGCGGTTTCGGTATCGCACCACAGCTTGACGCTGTGCAGCACGTTGCCGTCTGCGTCCAGTGGCACAAACCCATGTTGTTGGCCCGAGACCCCCAGAGCATGAATCTCCCGTGCATCAACGCCGGCGTTAGTCACGGCTTGGCGAAAAGCGATGACTAACGCCTCAATCCACCAGTCGGCCTCTTGTTCGCGCCGGCCATTGGCTTGGCTGATGAGACGGTGAGGGGCGTTGCCCTCACCGAGGATCACGCCCTGTGTGCTGTCGACAATCACGACTTTCGTGCCTTGCGTACCGCAGTCTATGCCAGCATAGAGCGCCATAGGATCACTCCATTTCCAGCATGATTTTGATGTCCGAGGCATGTCCTGCCGCCGCGCGCTCGAAAGCGGCTACGCTGTCGGAAAACTTGTAGGTTTGGCTTATCAACGGCTGGACGCGCAATTTGCCGCTGCTCAACAGCCGCAGCGTGCGCGGGTACATGTTGGCGTAGCGGAAAATGGTCTTGAAGGTGATTTCCTTGGCCTGCGCGGCGACGATATCTATCGGCGCGGCATCGATCGGCATGCCGACCAGTACGGCGGTCGCCCCGGGCGCCGCATGCTCGGCCAGCGTAGCGATAGCCGGTTTGGCGCCGCTGCATTCAAACACGACATCGGCGCCATTGCCGCTGGTGAGCGCGGCCACTTTCCCCGCCAGGTCGCCGGTTTTGATATTGACGGCGTGCAGCCCCTCATAACTGGCCGCCACGGCGAGTTTTTCGTCAAACAGGTCGCAGATAATGACGTCCGAACAGCCGCCCGCCAGCGCCGCGAGGGCGGTGACCACGCCGATCGGCCCGGCGCCGATCACCAGTGCGATATCGCCGGGTTTGATCCCGGCTTTGGTGGCCGCTTGCATGCCGATGGCTAAGGGTTCCACCATGGCGCCCTCAGCGAAACTGACGTTGTCCGGCAATTTGAACGTGAAGGCGGCGGGGTGGATGACGGTTTCGCGCAGGCAGCCGTGCACCGGTGGCGTCGCCCAGAAGCGAACGGCCGGGTCCAGGTTGTAAATCCCGGCGCGCGTCTGCGCCGAGTTGAGATCGGGAATGCCGGGCTCCATGCAAACGCGATCGCCGATGCTGAGGTGAGTGACGTTTTTACCGGTCGCGAGCACCACGCCGGAGGCTTCATGGCCGAGCACCATCGGGGCGTTAACCACGAACGGGCCAATGCGGCCATGTTGGTAATAGTGCACATCGCTGCCGCAGATGCCCACGGAATGAATTTTTATCTGCACATCATCGGGCCCCAGCGTTTCGGCAAGCTGGACGTCCTCGATAGCGATTTCCCCCGCTTTGGCCAACACTAATGCTTTCATATTGCCTCCTGGTGAATCATTTTTATGGTAACGGTATCATTTCAATGCGGCGATAGTGGGCTAAAGCGGGGGGTTAAACTGTGATCGATGTTGGAATTACTCGACGGGAGTTAATTTTGCTGGTGGGTTGTTATTCAATATAGGGATGAAGATCACAAAATCGGCGATGCAATGACGGTTTTAATATCAGCATGCTGATATCGATACCGTTACTTTGCAGGGGAAATGATGAACAAACAACAACGTGCCATAGCCGCTACGCTGGAATACTTGCGTGAGGCGGACATTGTTTTGACTGAGGAAGAACAGCAACGTATTGAAATTGCGACGTTTGGCTTGGCTGACTATCCCGTCTCAGGGCTGCAACTGCTGACCTATGTCAACTCACCTCGGTATTGCGCGAAAGAGCTGGTGCTGTTTCCTGGTCAGACTTGCCCGGAACATTTACATCCTCCCTTTGCCGGCACACCCGGCAAGCAAGAGACGTTCCGTTGCCGTTGGGGAGAGGTGTTTTTGTTTGTCGATGATGAAAACCTGACGCTTAATGATGCCGGCGGCGAACCGGTATGTCGGGTGCCAGAGGGCGCAGAACCTTGGTACACCTGCAATCGCTATATTCTCTTGCGGCCTGGCGAACAATACACCATCGCCCCCAATACCCGGCACTGGTTTCAGGCTGGAAAGCGGGGCGCAGTGGTGTCCGAGTTCTCTTCCGAGAGCCGTGACGAGCTGGATATCTTTACCGATCCCCGGATTAACCGCCTAGCAGGCGTAAACCATTAGCGCCACGATGAAAGTTCTGTCATGATGTTGCTAATGGTACAAAATGATACTTTAAGCTAAGGAGCTGCATTTGGCAGTGGGTCGAGGACGGAAAGCGACGCTGGCTAGCGTGGCCGCACAGGCAAACGTCAGTAAAATCACCGCGTCGCGGGCATTTTCACAGCCGGACAAGGTTCATCCGGAAACGCTGCGCCGCATTCGGGAGACGGCTGCCGAACTCGGTTATGTGGTCAATGCCGCGGCGCGCAACCTGCGGGCGAAAAGCAGCAGAACCATTGGCATCGTCAACCCGGATATGGCCAACCCGTTCTTTGGCGGCCTGACACGCCTGATGACGCTTGAAGCGCAAAAAATGGGGTACGACACCCTGGTGTTCGACTCCTATGAGTCTCAGGAAAGCGAAGACAGAATCATCGACAAACTGATTGGCTACAACGTCGATGCGATCATTCTCTCGGTCATTTCCAACGATCATCTGTACCAGCCTTCCTATCTAAAACGGTTGGAAACATTGAATATCCCGGTGGTGCTGATCGACCGGGAACTGGACAATCGCCACTGCAGCGGCGTGTATATCGATAACCTGGACTGCGGTCTCCAGGCGGGGCGCTGGCTTTTGGAACAGAAAGCGCAGCGGGTGGTGGTGGTGTCCGGACCGGAGAACTCCAACGTTGCACGGGACAGGGTCACAGGGCTGCAGGCGGCGTTGCAAGGGAAAGTGGCGTCGTTTGAAGTGCTGTATGCCGATTTCTTTATGGACGTCGCCTGGCAAGAGACGAGCCGCTGGCTGGCCAATCACCGCGCGCCGGACTTTTTCGTCGGCTGCAATAACCAGATCTCCCTGGGTATCATCAAGGCCTGTATCGAACATCGGCTGCCGTTGATGCAGGACGTGTCGCTGTTCAGCATCGATGAGGTTTCGCATGCCGAGATCTACGGTTTCCATTTCCCTTGCGTGTCGCATGATTTGCAAGAGATCGCCTGGCAAGCCTTGAATCTGGCGATCCGTCGTATTGCCGACCCCGAGATCAAGCCGGGCAAAGTGGTGGTGCGAGGAAAACTCGTCGCGTAACGTCATGTCTCTGCTTTTGTATGGGGGATAAAAGGAGCAGAAGGAGGCGTTACATCCAATAGACCGGTATGTTCGGTGGGCAACAGAACAACACTCCCGCTATTGATGCACGGTTCATTCGTTCATAGAGTTATATGGCTGTATATAAATACAGTGACTCTGTGAGGATAATATGATGAATACCTGCCCTGATATCGCTACGTTACGAAACACTCTTCCTGGCGCAGTCGGCGAATTGATCGCCGTGACCGCATACTACGGCGATTGGAATGCCGGCAATCGTCAACCCATCGGCGGCGGTATCTTCGTCGCCAAAGCACAATCGACACCGATGGATGATGGCGGGATGTTCATCCGCCCCAACGCCGCTTGGTTGTGGGTGCGCGTCCTGGACGTTGCCGGCACGGTGTCGCCTTATATGTTCGGCGCGAAAGGTGACGGTATTTCAGAGGATGCCGCTGCCATTCAAGCCGCTCACGATTATGCCAGTTCGCAGGCTGTATCCAGCGGTTCACGCGTATTGAAAAACGGGAATCTGCAGTTCGGGAGCGGGCAATTTAAATGTACGGAAACGCTGAAGCTGGATTTGAAAACCGTCGATTACGATTTCTCCGGCGCCTTGCTGGATTTTAGCGCCATGACACAGGGCAACGCCACCGACCGTAAAGTCGCGATTCAATGGCAAAACAACGCCGGTTATACCCAGGGCAATCTCAGCGTGAAAAATTTGCGTATGATTGGCCCTGGCGCCAATTCATTTGTCGATGGCATGACGTTTTCTACTTCGCTCTCGGCAAGCTATGGCCGCAATTCGCTGACCTTTATCGGCGGTGGGATCGAAGGTTTTGCCTATGGCATAACCGGCACTACCGATTTCTACTTCCTGCGTATGTATGGCTTTAGTTTCAATCACTGCGACATTTGCTATTACTTCCCCGACAATACTTCCAATTCCGGTGAAGAGATGAATTTCCACAGCTGCATTTTCGCTCAGAGCAATTGCGGTGTGAAATTACAGGGGGGCTACAGCTATTTCTTAAACTGTTCCTTTGATTACATTTACGGTAAGAACGGGCCGCAAACCTCCTCCAGCCATGTCGGAAAGTATATGCATATCGAGGGTGGGCAGCATATTTTCCGCGATTGTCACGTTGAAGGCTATGGCCCACAAAATTACATCCTGAACATTCCTGATGCTAAACGTTGCAAGGTCAACATTATCGGCGGTCTGTTTACCTTCAAAGCCGGCGGTAGCCCAACGGCCTATCCGACAACCTCTAACCCATTCTATGTGGGTGATTTGGCGCGAGTGGTATTTGATAAAGTCAATATCGGTCAGATGCAACAAGGTGGTGACACCAACGTCAGTGGTTGGATTGATGGCACGGGTTCTGTCTCTTTGCGTAATACGCAATTGCCTATCGCCTGGCCTTATCTGTTAACTCAGGTGCGAACCGATACCGCCGTACAGGACAATTGGCTGGATGGCACGACGTATAGCAACGGTAGCGACAAATGGACTGAGGAAGTTTGGGTTCTGCCGCCGGGAGGCGTTAATACGGTACGCAAATCTCGCTACGGGTGGGGGACGACTAACAGCACCAATTTCAGCCTTATCCGCCAGGCCGATTTCGTTTCATTGGGTCGCAACGCGGCCGCTGGTAATGGCCTGTTCCAGGCGGTGCTGGGAACCCTCAGCCTGAAAGGCTACGGCAGCGTTATTCACCATGTTCGCGCCAACACTTACGCGGGTGATGGGCAACGCTGCCAGGTCAAAATCCTATGGGCGAAACTGCGCGAATATGGTCCGCAACAAGACGTTGAACCCCAAATTCTCAAGCAGCAAACCGGTCACGTTTACACCTATC
This sequence comes from Serratia sp. NGAS9, assembly GCF_009905295.1. Lineage (NCBI taxonomy): Bacteria > Pseudomonadati > Pseudomonadota > Gammaproteobacteria > Enterobacterales > Yersiniaceae > Serratia > Serratia sp. NGAS9. Next base: position 2,778,649 of record NZ_CP047605.1, on the reverse strand, counting down.
AATTTAGCGGCAATGAATCTGATCTGAAGAGCGTTATCATCCCAGGCCAAATGCAGGGCTATCCGACACAGCCTCCCGCCTTCGAGCGAGCGCCGGACTGGGCTACGCACGCTTTCTTGCTTATTGACGTCACCGAAATGAAAAGCAACTTTGACCTGCGTATTACGGACGTTTACCTGCGACAGGTCTGACGCAGTTTCCCAACATTGACCGGTTCACGACATGTCGCACATCCCGTTATTACGAGGGGTGTGCGACATTGAGGACGCAGCGTTTTGCGCGGCTGTCGCTGGCCTGCGTGAAGCACAACGTGAAAGAACCGCATAAAACCCACTTGGGCTAACCGAAATCCGGGGGCCGGAATGGAGTCTCTTGCCCGTTACTGAATGAGGACGGATCTTCAGTCCGCACCCAGCCCAAACAGCGCAGCCGCATTGCGATCCAAAATGGCGTTCACGTCTTCCTCCGGCAATCCCGCGCGCCGGATGTAGTCCACCGTGGTTTGAAACAGTTCGCCCGGCTGAAACGGGAAATCGGTGCCGAACAACAGCTGCTCTGCGCCGAACGTCGCTGCTGCCGCTTGCAGTGCGGGCACCTGATCGTGGCCTACCGTGTCGTACCACATGCGCAGGGCGGCGCGGCTTGGCGGTTCCGGCGTGTTCGGCGCCTCCCACGCGACGGTTTGATCGAGACGTTCCAGCGTCATCGGCAGCAGGCCGCCCAGGTGCGGCACAATGATTTTCATCTCAGGAAAGCGTTGGGGGATGCCGTTGAGGATAAAGTGCATGGCGGCGACCGTGTCTTCGATCGGCGCGCCGATCGACCAGGTCAAGGCGTAATCGGCGATGAGCGGCGAGTGCGCGCCGCGGCCGGCGGGATGAATGGCCAGCACGCTGCGGCGGCGATTGAGTTCCTGATAGAGCGGCTCGAACAGCGGATTGGCGATAGACAGCCCGAGCACTGAGGTGGTAATGCAGGCGCCCAGCATATCGAGCTGGGTAAAGGCCCTTTCAAGCTCGCGTAACGCAGCGTCGATATGCGGCAGCGGCAAAGGATAGCCCGGAAGCGAGTGGGATAACGCGCTACCAGCTCCGCATATTCATCATTGATCCGGCGCGCGGCCTCTACGGCGGCCTGTTCGTCTTCCAGATGCGGCGACAGCGGCGTCGCAGACAGGATTTGCATGTCGATGCCGGCGTTGTCCAGCAGGGCGAAACGCGCGTCGAGTTCGCGTTCGGTGCGGCCGGCGCCCAGGTGCCGATAGGCGGCAACGTCGTGTACGCCATGCGCTTGCAAAAGATCCAGATACTCCGTGCTCCACAGGTGAGCGTGTACGTCGAGTCGCATCGGTCGATCTCCAGAGTTCGCGGCGATGCCGCTGGTTCAGGAGAGTATAGGCAGGCGGCGTTATGTCCCCTGGCGAGAGAGCATTTTTTCTACCGACGGGTTAGGGTGAGAGCACGCATTGATCCGGGAACGGTGCTCCGTTCCCGATCAGGCAGCGCGCAGCAGGTCAGAACACCTGTTTGAACGGCTTCACCGTCACGTCGGCATAGACGCCGGCGGCGATATAGGGATCCTGCTGCGCCCAGGCCTGGGCTTGTGCCAGCGAGGCGAATTCGGCGATCACCGTTGAACCGGTAAAGCCGGCGGCGCCGGGATCGTTGCTGTCGATGGCCGGGTTAGGGCCGGCGACCACCAGGCGGCCGGCGTCGCGCAGCGCCTGCAGGCGCGCCAGGTGTGCCGGGCGCACCGCCAGACGGTTTTCCAGCGAGTTGGGGACGTCTTGCGCGTAGATCAGATAAAGCATGTTTCACCTTTAAAATCATGGCTATAAAACGGTGCTACCAAGGTAGCGCAAAAGGCACGGCAGGGGAACGGTACGCGGCGAATTTCCCCGCGGATTGGCGCTTATGCCTTGAAGCCGCTACTTTTTATTCGTATAGTGCGGCGCGCTTAAACTGATATGCCATTGAGGTGAGGACATGACGGAACTGGTAAGGGAAAAACTCGATTTGCCGGCGGGCAAAAGTAAACTGCTGCTGCACTCTTGCTGCGCGCCCTGTTCCGGCGAAGTGATGGAAGCGATCCAGGCGTCCGGGATCGAGTACGCCATTTTCTTCTATAACCCCAACATTCACCCGCAAAAAGAGTATCTGCTGCGCAAGGAAGAGAACATCCGTTTCGCCGAGCAGCACGGGGTGCCGATTATCGATGCCGATTACGACACCGACAACTGGTTCGCCCGCGCCAAGGGGATGGAGAATGAGCCGGAGCGCGGTATCCGCTGCACCATGTGTTTCGACATGCGTTTCGAGCGCACGGCGCTGTATGCGCATGAGCATGGTTATGACACTATCTCCAGCTCGCTGGGTATCTCGCGCTGGAAGAATATGCAGCAGATCACCGACTGCGGCATCCGGGCGGCGGAAAAGTATCCCGATCTGGTGTACTGGGATTACAACTGGCGCAAGAAGGGCGGTTCGTCGCGCATGATAGAGATCAGCAAGCGCGAACGCTTCTATCAGCAGGAATACTGCGGCTGCGTCTATTCGCTGCGCGACACCAACCTGCACCGTAAGGCGCAAGGGCGACCGCTGATCAAACTGGGCGTGCTTTACTATGGTGATGAAGAATAGCGCTGACTCACCGCAATTAACCCGCTCCGGCGGGTTTTTTACTTTTTGACGCCTGGCCAAACGTTAATGAAGCGTGTCGCCCCGGCGGTAAAAAAGCAACGGCCAGGTTAATATCCTTATGAGTTTGCTGGTTTTAGCCGCGCATACTGACGATTAAAGCGATAGTTTGCCTTTCGTTATTGAATATGATTGCTATTTGCATTTAAACTTGGCGAACCAGAGGAAACAGAATCATTATGCCGCTAAAAAAGATGTTCCTTAATCGCCGTATATCCGTGCCTTTCGTCTTGTCCGTAGGCCTGCACAGCGCCCTGGTGGCGGGATTGCTTTACGCTTCGGTAAACGAAGTAGTGGAGCTGCCGAAGCCAGAGGACGCGCCGATCAGCGTCATGATGGTCAATACCGCCGCGATGGCCGAACCGCCTCCGCCGGCGCCGGCCGAGCCGGAGCCGCCGCAGGTCGAACCTGAGCCGGAGCCAGAACCGGAACCTATTGTGGAGCCGCCGCCGAAGGCGATCGTGAAGCCGGAGCCGGTCAAGCCGAAACCAAAACCTAAGCCGAAGCCAAAGGTCGAAAAACAGGTTAAACCGGAGCCGAAAAAAGTCGAGCCGCGCGAACCGTCGCCGTTCGACAACGATTCCCCGGCCAAGCCGATCGACAAAGCGCCGGTGAAACAGGCGCCTGCCGCGCCGGTGCAGGGCAATTCGCGCGAGGTCGGGCCAAGGCCGATCAGCCGCGCCAATCCGCTCTATCCGCCGCGGGCTCAGGCTTTGCAGATCGAAGGCAACGTGCGGGTACAGTTCGATATCGACAGCGACGGGCGCGTCAGCAACGTGCGTATCTTGTCGGCCGAACCGCGCAACATGTTTGAGCGTGAAGTGAAGCAGGCGATGCGTAAATGGCGTTATGAAGCCAAAGAAGCGAAAGATCGCACCGTCACAATCCGCTTCAAGCTGAACGGCACGACCGAATTGAACTGAGGTCGGTCAACACCAAAAAGAAAGGGTCGCCTCGGCGACCCTTTTTGCATTTGCGGTGTAGCGTCAGTTTATTCTTCGAAACCGACGCGGAAATTCATTTTGCCCTCAGGCAGCGCGCGCGAGTTGCCTTCCGCATCGACCGCCACATAGGTGAACACCGCTTCGGTCGCCCGGTAACGCTGGCCGATCGGGGCGGAAGAAACTTTCTTTACCCACACTTCGATATTAATGGTGATCGAGCTGCGCCCGGTGCGGATACAGTGCGCATAGCAGCAAACCACGTCGCCTACCGCCACCGGTTTCAGGAAGGTCATGCCGTCTACGCGCACCGTCACCACGCGCCCCTCGGCGATCTCTTTTGCCTGGATGGCGCCGCCGATGTCCATTTGCGACATCAGCCAGCCGCCGAAAATATCGCCGTTGGCATTGGTATCGGCCGGCATCGCCAGCGTGCGCAGCACCAGCTCGCCGCTGGGTAAAGGTCGTTGTTGTGTCATAGCAGTCTGCTTTTAAAAGGAAGGGATAACATCATACTGCCCGCGGCAAATGCCGCAGGCATTAACAATTTTGTAACTATTTTGTTTCTTCTGCCGGTACGTGCCGGTATTTGTAACTATTTTTTCTGTTCTTCCGGCATGTGCCGGTAAATATAGATACCGCTGAGGAGGGTGAAGACCAGCGTCAGTACCGTCAGGCCAAAGACTTTGAAATTGACCCAGACGCTTTGCGGCAGCCAGAAGGCGACATAGATGTTCGCCAGGCCGCAGGCCAGGAAGAAGATCGCCCAGGCTAGGTTAAGGTTGCTCCACACTTTGTCCGGCAGCGTCAGCTCTTTACCCAGCATGCGCTGAACCAGCGGTTTTTTGAGCACCCATTGGCTGATCAGCAGCGCCAGCGCGAACAGCGCGTAAATCACCGTGACCTTCCATTTGATGAACAAATCGTTGTGGAACACCAGCGTCAGGGTGCCGAATACCAGCACCATCAGGAAGGTGAGCAACGTCATCTTCTCGACCTTGCGGTATTTCACCCAGGTGAACACCAGCGCCAGCGCGGTGGCGACAATTAACGCGCCGGAAGCAACGTAAATGTCGTACAGCTTATAAAAAGCGAAAAAGACAATTAGCGGGAGGAAATCAAGAAACTGCTTCATAAATCAATCCATCATCTGTTCATCGGCCGACTATACCGGATTCGGCGAGCTCTGTGTACCGCCAGGCGTTGCCGATTATCGGCGTTTGGTCGGCGGATTTCTGCCGCGAAAGCAGGAATTTGCATAAACTTACGCAAGAAAGTGCCGGTACATTGCCAGCGCGGGCCGCAGGCCGCATAGTAAGTGTCATAATAACCAGATAATTTACCGCGGAAAACAAGCATGCAGTGGAAATCTCTCCAGGCCCTGACGCCTGGTTTGACGCATTTATTGGGCTATCAACGCAGTTGGCTCAAGCCGGATATTCGCGCCGGCCTTTCCGTCGCCGCCGTCGCCCTCCCGGTGGCCATCGCCTACGCCGAACTGGCCGGGGTCAGCCCGGTGGTGGGGCTCTACTCCTGTATCTTGCCGATGATGGCCTACGCGCTGTTCGGCTCGTCGCGCCAGCTGATCGTCGGGCCCGACGCTGCCACCTGCGCGGTGATCGCCGCAGTGGTGACGCCGCTGGCAGCGGGCAATATGGAACGCCATTGGCAACTGACCATTATGATGACCGCCATGATGGGCGGCTGGTGCCTGCTGGCCAGCCGGTTCAAGCTGGGGGCGCTGGCGGATTTGCTGTCGCGGCCGATCCTCAGTGGGCTGCTGAACGGGGTGGCGATCACCATTATTGTCGATCAGATCGGCAAGGTGTTGGGGTTTACGATGCGCCCGGCACAGCTGATCGAGCGCATCTACGCGCTGCCCGGTAACCTGCTGCACAGCGACTGGCTGACGATGGCGGTGTCGTTGCTGACGCTGGTGACGCTGCTCGGATTTAAAAAATGGCGGCCTAACTGGCCGGCGCCGCTGTTCGCTATCGTGCTGGCGGCGTTCGTGACCTGGGCGGGCGGCCTGCAGCAGCATGGCGTGGTGACGGTGGGCGGTTTCAGCGGCGTGCTGCCGATCGTCCAGTGGCCGGACTTCCAGCCCGGTTTGCTGCGCGACATGGTGATCCCGGCGCTTAACCTGGCGGTGGTGAGTTTTGTCAGCATGATGCTCACCGCCCGCAGCTTCGCCGCCAAAAACGGTTATGAGGTGAACGCCGACGCCGAGTTTCGCGCGCTGGGGCTGGTGAATATCGTCTCTGCGCTGTCGCAAGGTTTCGCCATCAGCGGCGCGGATTCGCGCACCGCGGTGAATGATGCCAACGGCGGCAAGAGCCAACTGGTGTCGATCATCGCCGCCGTGGTCATTGCCTTTGTCTTGCTGTTCCTGATGGCGCCGCTGCAGTTTATTCCGGTGGCCGGGTTGGGCGTGGTGCTGATGTATGCGGCCTGGTCGCTGCTGGACATCCGCGGCATCTGGATCTTGCGCCGTCGCAACGCGCAGGCGTTCCGCCTGGCGCTGTTTACCTTCCTCAGCGTGCTGCTGGTGGGAGTGATCAGCGGCATTGGGCTGGCGGTGTTGCTGGGGCTGATGCAGTTTCTGCGCACCGTCTTCCGGCCGACGGAACAGCTGCTGGGCGTCAACGACGAAGGCATGATCCATTCCATGGGCAATAACAATGGGGTGAAGGCGGTGCCTGGCGTCATGATGTATCGCTTCAATTCGCCGCTGACCTATTTCAACGTGGCGTATTTCAAACGCCGTATTCTCAATTTGGTCGACGGCACGCCGTTCCAGCCACGTTGGGTGGTGGTGGATGCGGTGGCCAGTTTCACCCACGCCGATATCAGCGTGCTGGCGGCCATCGACGAACTGAAACGCGACCTGTTACAGCGTAACGTAAGGCTGGTGCTGGCGGGGCGCCGCACCGAGCTGACGCGTTGGTTCCGCATCAACCGCTTAGGGCGCGACAAAGAGCTGATTTTGGTGCCGGACCTGTATCTGGCCCTGAAACTGATTCAGAGTAAGGAGCAGGCGGAAGCCGCCGTGGTGGGGTAAACAAAAAAGGGGCGCGCCGAAGCGTGCCCCTTGGTTTTTGCTTGCGCCGGCGTTAGCCGCGCAGCAGCATGTACAGACGGAACAGGTAGATCAGCAGCAGAGCAGACACCAGGTTGCTCAACGCGGTCAGTACCACGCTGGCGACGTTCGGCGTCAGTACCGACAGATGGCTCACCAAAAACAGCACCAGCAGCTTGGCCGCCAGCCACAGCATCATCGCCGGCACCAGCACGCGCGCATTGGCGAAGGCTAATTTGCTGCTCAGCTTGAGCGAAGCGAAGACGCCTTTTTTGTCGACGGAGGCGATCACCGGCGCCAGTGCGAAGGCGATAGCCATCAGCACGCCCGGCACCACAAACAGCGTCAGGCCAAGTTGGATCAGCAGGGTGCAGATAAACAGCAGCAACAACAGGCGCGGCAGATCGGGCGCCGAAGCGCCGAGCGCGCGCAGGGCGCTGGTGCGTTGCCCTTGCGACACCAGACGGATCAGCGTCAGCATCCCGCCGACCAGCAGCACGTTGCCGACCAGCGCGGAGAAGGTGGCGGCCGCCGACACTTTCAGCAACACCATCTGCTGTTCCGGCGTCATCTGCTGGATCACTTCCTGAATGCCCATGCCGGTAGAGGAAGCGAAATCGCTGGTGGTGGCAGCGAGCGTCGCCAACTGTTCGGCATCGGGGCTGAAGGCCTGATTCAGCAGCACGGAGATAAACGCCGTCAACAGCGCCAGCATCAGGATGCTGGCCAGTTGATTGCGTAAAAAGTTAAAACTGTCACGGTACAAAGCGTTGGCCGTGATAGGCATGCAGACTCCTTGGCGTCGGGAAAACAGAGATAAATCAGTGGGTGATTGTACCCTGTTCCACGCCGCTGTGGCACCCCGCGAATTGCACTACGCCTATTTCTTCAACGATCGTCGTCTCAGGCAGCGATAGCGGCAAGGGCACCGGCAAGGGGGGCAGGCCGTAGCGTTCCCGGGCGCGATCGCAGGCTTCGTTACGCAGGCCGTTTTCACCGGACTGATCGAACTCTCTGCACGGGCTGGGTCGATTGAGGTAGATCGAGCAGGACACGGCTTTGCCGATCTCGCCGTCCAGCGCGGTGCAGCGGGGGGACTTGCTGTTGGTCCCCTGCATGCAGCGCAGGAACGGGCTCAAAGGCTCCGTCAGGGAAAGGGGGACGGTGCCGCCGCCGTCTTCGGCTTCGGCCCAATAGAATGACACTCGAAAATAACCGCAGCATGCGCCGCAGCTGACACAGGGATTAAGGATTTCGCTCATCTTGATTGCCCGCCGACTCCTCACGGCACCAACCAAAACCAACACGGAAAATGAAATTACCTCAGCCGCATTTTTCTCCGCAACTGAAATTTGAACATGTAGATAATTTGCAACAAAATCGTTTTTTTGATGCAGATCAATCCTTGATTTATTAGACGGTTAGGTAACCTTGTTTTTAGTGGGATTTTAAATTTTTACACATAAGATGTGATCTCGATGGGATCACAAATACCCGAAAGTAGGTATATTCCCCCTCGAGCGATTAACCACACAAATGGAATGGATAATGAAAAAGACAACTCTGATGGTATTGGCGACGATGATGGCGCCTATGTTGGCAAGTGCGCATCAGGCCGGTGATTTCCTGTTCCGCGCGGGAACCGCGACCGTGCGTCCAAATGCAGGTTCAGACAACGTACTGGGGTTGGGCTCGCTGGATGCGAAAAACAACACCCAGCTCGGTCTGACCTTCGGTTACATGGTGACGGACAACATCGGCGTTGAGTTGTTGGCCGCAACGCCATTCCGCCACAAGGTGACGCTGGGCGGTACCGATCTGGCGACTGTTCACCAACTGCCGCCTACGCTGATGGCGCAATACTACTTCGGCGACAAGCAGGACAAACTGCGTCCTTACCTGGGCGTCGGCGTTAACTACACCACCTTCTTCGACGAGAAGTTCAACGACTACGGCAAAAGCGCCGGGTTGAGCGACCTCGATCTGAAAGATTCCTGGGGCGTGGCGGCGCAGGCCGGCCTGGATTACAACCTGGATGAGCACTGGATGCTGAACATGTCGGTGTGGTGGATGAACATCGAAACCAAAACTCGCTTCAACGATGCGAATGGTGGGCACCATAGCTTCGATACGCGTCTGGATCCGTGGGTGTTCATGTTCGGGGCGGGTTACCGCTTCTGATGAAGGCTTCAAGCAGGGAGGCGTTGCGCCTCCCTGTGTCGGTATTATTTAATCTGCATCACGTTTTCAACAGATTTCACGCCGGCTACGCCGCGTGTGACCTGCACCGCACGGTTGGCGTCATCGCTGGACGTCACGAAGCCGCTCAGCTGTACGCGCCCTTTAAAGGTTTCCACGCTAATCTCGCGTGACTTGATGTTTTTATCCGCCAGCAACGCCGATTTCACTTTGGTGGTGACCACGGTGTCATCGATATAACCGCCTGTTCCCTCTGATTTTGCCGTCGGCGCGCAAGCGCTCACCGCGACCGCCACAACGGCTGCCATGCACAAGGCCGAAAGGGTTTTAAACAGCTTCATAAATTACTCTCCATGCAATGTTATGGTTGAAATTCGCTACGGTTTTTCGCCGCAGCGAGCGCATTCCCCAAATCAAACGAAGAAATGCATAGCGAACAAAGTTCATTGTGAGACAAGACTGGGTTTTGTTCAAATTTTTGCTGTAAATAAATGGAACAAACTTTGAGGGGAAACAAGCTGTTAAAGCGAGCGCCGGCAGGGCGCTCGCTAAAGAGGATCACGCCCGGGTGGCGCGCTTCATATTGCTGACAAAGGCCGCCAGCTTAGTCAGCATCTCCGCCGGGTTGGCATGGTGCTGTTCGATGATTTTGACGATTGCCGAGCCGGAGATCGCGCCGGCGGCCCCGGCCTGCAGCGCCGCCTTCACCTGCTCGGGTTCGGAGATGCCGAAGCCCTGCAGCGGCGGCGCGGCGTGATACTCGCGCAGCTTGTTCACCAGGTGATGCAACGGCAGCTGCGCTCGGCTTTCGGTGCCGGTGACGCCGGCGCGCGACAGCAGGTAGGTGTAGCCGCGGCCGTGCGACGCGATTTCACGCAGCAGATCGTCATCGGCGTTCGGCGGGCAGATGAAGATCGGTGCGATACCGTGGCGAATGGCCGCGGCGCGGAACGGCGCAGACTCTTCAAACGGCACGTCGGCGACCAGCACCGAATCCACGCCCACTTCGGCGCAGCGTTGGTAAAACGCATCGATGCCTTTATGGAACACCAGATTGGCGTACATCAGCAGCCCAATGGGAATGGTCGGGTGCTTCTGGCGGATGGCCGCCAGCATCTCGAAGCACTGGGTCGGCGTGACGCCGGCGGCGAAAGCGCGCAGCGTCGCGCTCTGGATAGTGGGGCCATCCGCCAGCGGATCGGAGAAGGGGATGCCCAACTCCAGCGCGTCCGCACCGGCTTCGATCAGGGTGTCGATAATCTGCAGCGATAGCGTCGGATTGGGATCGCCTAACGTCACGAACGGGACGAAGGCGCCTTCCTTGCTGCTTTCCAGACGCGTGAACAGTTGCTGATAACGTTCCATCAGATTTCTCCCCGAGCTTTCAAAATGTCGTGAACGGTAAATATGTCTTTGTCGCCGCGGCCGGACAGGTTGACCACCAAGATTTGCTCTTTCTGCGGCGTTTCACGGATCATTCTCAGCGCGTGCGCCAGGGCGTGTGAGGATTCCAGCGCCGGGATAATGCCTTCATGGCGCGACAGCGCCTTGAAGGCTTCCAGCGCTTCGTCGTCGGTGATCGACACGTATTCGGCGCGGCCAGTGCTGTTCAGGTAGGCGTGCTGCGGCCCGACGGATGGGAAGTCCAGCCCGGCGGAAATCGAATAGGACTCTTCAATCTGGCCTTCGTCGGTCTGCATCATCGGCGCCTTCATGCCGAAGTAGATGCCGACGTGGCCGTGCTTGAGCGGCGCGCCGTGCTGACCGGTTTCGATACCCAGGCCGGCAGGTTCCACGCCGATAAGCCCAACGTCGGCGTCATCGATAAAATCGGCGAACATGCCGATGGCGTTGGAGCCGCCGCCGACGCAGGCGATGACCGCATCCGGCAGGCGGCCTTCGCGCTCCAGCACCTGCGCTTTGGTTTCTTCGCCGATCATGCGCTGGAATTCACGCACGATGGTGGGGTACGGGTGCGGGCCGGCGGCGGTGCCGAGCATATAGTGCGCGGTTTCATAGCTGCCGGACCAGTCGCGCAACGCTTCGTTGCAGGCGTCTTTCAGGGTGGCGGAGCCGCTGTGCACCGGGATCACTTCCGCGCCCATCAGCCGCATGCGGAACACGTTCGGCGACTGGCGCTCGACGTCTTTGGCGCCCATATAGATGCGGCATTTCAGGCCGAGCAGCGCGCAGGCCAGCGCCGACGCGACGCCGTGTTGGCCTGCGCCGGTTTCCGCGATGATCTCGGTTTTGCCCATGCGCTTGGCCAGCAACGCCTGGCCCAGCACCTGGTTGGTCTTGTGTGCGCCGCCGTGCAGCAGGTCTTCACGCTTCAGATAAAGCTTGGTGTTGCTGCCGGCGGTGAGGTTTTTGCACAGCGTCAGCGCCGTCGGGCGGCCTGCGTAGTTCTTTAGCAGATCGATGAATTCCGCCTGAAACGCCGGATCGCGCTGAGCGCTGACAAAGGCTTCTTCCAGTTGTTTCAGGGCCGGCATCAGAATTTGCGGCACATACTGGCCACCAAATTCGCCGAAGTAGGGGTTAAGCAGCGTCATGAGAGTTCCCGTTATTATCCGTTATTAATGTTGAGCCGTATTCAGTAGGCGCGCAGGGTCTGGAAGACCGAGGCCAGGCGCGCGGGATCTTTGATGCCCGGTTCGCTTTCCACGCCGGAGTTGAAGTCCAGCCCGGCGCAGCCGAGCTTGGCCGCTTCGACGCAGTTGTCGGCGCGCAGGCCGCCCGCCAGCATCACGTTAGTCAGATCTTCGTCTTGCAATACCGACCAGTCGAAGCGTTGGCCGGTGCCACCGGCACCGTTGTCGAGCAGGTAGCGATCGACATACTGCAAATCGCGCGCCGGCACCCGATCTTTCACGCTCAGCGCTTTCCAGATGCGGCAATCGGCCGGCAAACGGGCGCGCAGGGCGCTGATATAAGCCTGGTCTTCCGCGCCGTGTAATTGCACCGCGTGCAGACCGAGGCGCTCAACGGTCAACGCCACGGTCTCGACCTGGGCGTCGCAGAATACGCCGACGTACTTCAGCGGCGCGCCGGAAATCACTTCGCGGGCGCGGGTGATATCCACGTAGCGCGGGGAGCGGCCGACGAAAATCAGCCCGCCGTAGATGGCGCCCGCCTGATACGCGGCGGCGGCGTCCTGTGGGCGGGTCAGGCCGCACACTTTGTTGTCGCCCAGGATCACGCGGCGCACGGCGGCGCGCAGATCGGGTTCAGACATCAGCGCGCTGCCGATCAGAAAGCCGTTGGCGTAATGGCTCAGCTCGCGGATCTGCCCGTAGTTGTTGATGCCCGACTCGCTGATCACCGTTACGCCATGCGGCACGCGCGGCGCCAGCTCACGGGTGCGGTTCAGGTCGATGCTCAGATCGCGCAGATCGCGGTTATTGATGCCGACCACGCGCGCTTCCAGCGCGATCGCCCGCTGCAGCTCTTCTTCACTGATCACTTCGGTCAGCACGCCCATATTGAGGCTGTGGGCCACCGCGGCCAGCTGGCGGTACTGCTCGTCGGTCAACACCGACAGCATCAGCAGAATGGCGTCGGCCTGATAGTAGCGCGCCAGGTAAATCTGATACGGGTCGACGATAAAGTCTTTGCACAATACCGGCTGGCTGACGGTCTTACTGACCAGCGGCAGGAAATCGAAGCTGCCCTGGAAGTATTTCTCGTCGGTCAGCACCGAGATCGCCGAGGCGAAATCTTTATAGACCGTGGCGATCTCCACCGGATCAAAGCTCTCGCGAATCAGCCCCTTGGAAGGCGAGGCCTTCTTGCATTCGAGAATGAAAGCCGTACGGGTGCCCTGCAGCGCGTGGTAGAAGCTGCGTTCGCTCGGTACGATGTCATTCTGAAAGCCGGCCAGGGGCTGTTGCTGTTGTCGCGCCGCGATCCATTGCGCTTTGTCGCGGACAATCTTGTGTAGCACGGTTTCCTGCATCATTTATCCTCTTGCCGCCAGTGCGATGACACGCTCATAGGCCTGCCCGCTGTTGATCATATCCAGTGCCTGCCGCGCATTTTGGCGCAGGTCTTCATGTCCGAATAACTTCAGAAGCAACGCGACGTTGGCCGCGACCGCCGCGGCGTGCGCCGGCTCGCCTTTACCTTGTAACAGCCGCGCCAAAATGTCACGGTTTTCTTCCGGCGTGCCGCCCAGCAAGGCTTCCAGCGGATAGGTTTCCAATCCGAAGGACTGCGGCGTGAGCTGGTAGCTGCTGATTTCGCCGTTGTTCAATTCCGCTACGTGCGTCGGGGCGTGGATCGCCACCTCGTCCATGCCGCCACCGTGAACCACCGCCGCACGTTGATAACCCAGCACGCGCAGGGTTTCGGCAATCGGCAGCACCAGTTCCGGGCTGTATACGCCGATCAGCGCCAGCGGCGGACGCGCCGGGTTAATCAGCGGGCCCAGCACGTTGAACAGCGTGCGGGTTTTCAGCTGCTGGCGCACCGGCATGGCGTGGCGAAAACCGGTGTGGTACTGCGGCGCGAACAGGAAGCACACGCCGAGGTCGTCCAGCGCTTTGCGCGCTTCTTCCGCCGGCAGATCCAGACGGATGCCGAACGCCGCCAGCAGATCCGAAGAGCCGGAACGGCTGGAGACGCTGCGGTTGCCGTGTTTGGCGATTTTCGCGCCGCACGCCGCCGCCACAAAGGCGCTGGCGGTGGAAATATTGATGCTGTTGGTGCCGTCGCCGCCGGTGCCGACGATATCGGCGAACAGATAATCCGGGCGCGGGAACGGCTGAGCGTCGTCCAGCAGCGCTTTGGCGGCGCCGGCGATCTCTTCCGGGCGCTCGCCGCGGACTTTCATGCTGATCAGCGCGGCCGCCAGTTGGCTCGGTTCCAGTTCGCCGCGCACGATAGCGCTGAACAGCTGTTGGCTTTCCTGCTGGCTCATCGACTCGGCGCGGTACAGTTTCTCAAGAATAGGTTGCATCGTCGTGTTCCTTATATTACTTCGCCAGCGCCCAGGCGAGGGTCTGCTCAAGCAGGCGCGCGCCATGGGTGGTCAGAATCGATTCCGGGTGGAACTGGAAGCCGCACACGCGGCGGTGGTCGTCGCGCACCGCCATCACCATCTCGCCGAAATGGGCGTTGACGGTGAGATCGGCCGGGATGTTGCTGCCGACCAGCGAGTGGTAGCGCGCCACCGGCAGCGGGTTGGCCATGCCGGCGAACATGCCTTCGCCATCGTGAACGATCGCCGAGGCTTTACCGTGCAGGATCTCACCCGCCTGGCCGACCTGGCCGCCGTAGGCTTCGACGATCGCCTGGTGGCCGAGGCAGATGCCGATGATCGGCAGCCGGCCGCACAGGCGCTGCAGCAGTTCCGGCATGCAGCCCGCTTCGGACGGCGTGCCGGGGCCCGGCGACAGCATCAGCACCGGCTGGGTCATGTGCTCCAGGCGTTCGATGATCACCTCGGCGGCGATCTGGTTACGGTAAATCACCACCTGGTGGCCGCTGGCGCGCAGCTGATCGACCAGGTTGTAAGTAAAGGAGTCGACGTTGTCGAGCAACAGGATATCGGCCATCAGAACACCTCCTTGGCATGGTGCGCAGTGGCGATGGCGCGCAGCACGGCACGGGCTTTATTACGGGTTTCGTCGGCTTCCGCCTGCGGGATGGAGTCCAGTACCACGCCGGCGCCGGCCTGCACGGTGGCGATGCCGTCTTCAACGTAGGCAGAGCGAATGACGATGCAGGTATCCAGATCGCCGGTGGCGGTGAAGTAGCCCACCGCGCCGCCGTAGCTGCCGCGGCGCGTGCCTTCTGAGGCGGCGATCAGCTGCATCGCCCGCACTTTCGGCGCGCCGCTGAGGGTGCCCATGTTCATGCAGGCCTGGTAGGCGTGCAGCACGTCGAGATCGGCGCGCAGGGTGCCCACCACGCGGGAAACCAGGTGCATGACGAACGAATAGCGATCCACCTTGGTCAGGTCGGCCACGTAGCGGCTGCCGGCCTGGCAGATGCGTGCCAGATCGTTGCGCGCCAGATCGACCAGCATCAGGTGCTCGGCCAGCTCTTTGTGGTCGGTGCGCATTTCCAGCTCAATGCGGCTGTCGAGATCCAGATCCAGCGAACCGTCGGCACGGCGGCCGCGTGGGCGAGTGCCGGCGATCGGGTAGATTTCGATTTGGCGATTGCCCGCGTCGTATTTCAGCGCGCTCTCCGGCGAAGCGCCGAACAGGGTGAAGTCATCATCCTGCATGAAGAACATGTACGGGCTGGGGTTGTTGTCTTTCAAGGTCTGGTAGGCCGCCAGCGGCGCCGGGCAAGGCAGGGAGAAGCGGCGCGACGGCACCACCTGGAAAATCTCGCCCTGGCGGATCGCTTCCTGCAGCTCGCTGACCACCGCGCCGTACTCTTCGTCGCTCTGGTTACAGCTCAGCTGCATGTTTTCCAGCGTTTGGTGCGGGATCGGTTGCGGGGTTTGTTGCAACTCGGCCTGAAGTTGTTCCAGACGTTGCTGCAAACGCTGCGCTTCACTCGCTTGTTCACTGAAGACGCTGGCCTGCAGACGGGCCGTACCGCGTTGGTGATCAAGCACCAACAGCGTTTCCGCCAGATAGAAGCAGAAGTCCGGGCAGCGCTGATCCTGGCGCAGTGCCGGCAGGTCTTCGAAACCGGCGACCAAATCGTAGGCGAACAGGCCGCCCAGCATCACGGCTTCGCGCTCGTCCGCCGGTGAGTCCACCAGGGTCAGCAGCGTGCGCAGCGCGTCGAACACCGACAGTGAGCGCAGGCGGGCATCTTCGTCCTGCACCGCGTCGATCGCCGGGAAGGTCAGCTCGCGGCCGTTGGGGCGTGCCTGGTTGCGTACCTCAGGCGGCAGCGCTTCGTCCAGCAGCGGCAGCAGCGCCGCGCCGTTGGCGGTCAGTGCCTGCACGCTGACGGTGTGGCCCAGTGCGGTAATGCGCAGCGCGCTGTCGATCACCAGCAGGCTCTGCAGATTCTGTTTGCTGTTGATTTCCGCCGACTCCAGCAGCAGGGTGGCCGGACGGGCGCCGCACAGCTGGTGGAAAAGGGTGGTGGGGTCGCCCCGGTAGCTGGCTTGCGCCTTCAGCAATGTCAGTTGTGGTTTGGTGTTCATCATCGGTGGTTCCAGTGAATTCTGTCCATAAAAAAGCCCGCATCAAGTGCGGGCTCAGGAAATCTGCATTGTCAGATGACAGCTATGCGCGATTACACCGCCCGCAAGAGGGAGGTACGCCACCAACCGTGAAGAGAAATATAGTTGTTCATTTGCCGACTCTCTCTGTTAACGCTCATCTGACACGGCCGTTGCCGTGAACTTGTGTACTAGTTAACTGGTTCGTGGCGGCAAAGTCAACCCTCTTTTTGCACAATGTTTTAGCGGCCAGCGTGAATTCTATTCATCATCCGCCTGGCGCCTGCGGCCAGGGCAGAATAGATTTCCGTCCGGCCGTCGATCGCGGGTATGATAGAAAACCAAGCCATTGCCGGATAGCCGTTTTGACAGACAGTAACCCCCCATCCACCGCTTTTACTCTGTACGATCTCCACAGCCACACGACCGCCTCCGACGGTTATCTGACGCCGACGCAGCTGGTACTGCGGGCGGTCGAGATGCGTGTAGGCGTGCTGGCGATCACCGATCACGATACCACCGCCGGATTGGCCGAGGCCGCCACGGCCATTGCGGAGCAGGCGTTGCCGTTGCGGTTGGTCAACGGGGTTGAAATCTCGACGCTGTGGGAAAATCATGAAATTCATATCGTTGGGTTGGGCATGGACGTCACGCATCCGGCGCTGGTGGCACTGTTGGCGGAACAAACCGAACGCCGCAACTGGCGGGCGCAGGAGATTGGCGTGCGCCTGGGTAAAGCGCGGATCCCTGACGCCTATGCCGGCGCGCAACGGCTGGCGGGCGCCGGCGCGGTCACCCGCGGCCATTTCGCCCGTTACCTGGTGGAGCTTGGCGTGGCGAACAACATGGCGCAGGTGTTCAAGAAATACTTGGCCAAGGGCAAAACCGGCTACGTGCCGCCGCAGTGGTGTACAATAGAACAAGCCATTGATGCGATTCATCAATCGGGCGGTCAGGCGGTGATGGCGCATCCCGGCCGTTACGATCTGACCGCGAAGTGGTTGAAACGTTTACTGGCGCATTTCGCCGAACACGGCGGCGACGCCATGGAAGTGGCGCAGTGTCAGCAGGCGCCGCATGAGCGCGCGCAGCTGGCGAAATACGCGCAGGACTACCACCTGTTGGCCTCGCAAGGCTCTGATTTCCATCAACCTTGTTCGTGGATCGAACTGGGGCGCAAGCTGTGGCTGCCGGGCGGTGTCGAGCCAGTGTGGCGCGATTGGCCGCAACCGGGCCAGGCGGTCTGATTTTACGCGCGTGGCAACGCGCGCGGGCATCATTTTAGGAGCAAGTCATGAGTCAGCTTTTTTATATTCATCCGGACAACCCGCAACCGCGTTTGATTAACCAGGCGGTCGACGTGCTACGCAAGGGCGGAGTGATCGTTTATCCCACCGATTCCGGCTATGCGTTGGGTTGCATGCTGGAAGAGAAGGCGGCGATGGAGCGCATTTGCCGCATCCGTCAACTGGACGGCAACCACAACTTTACCCTGATGTGCCGCGATCTGTCCGAATTATCGACCTATGCGCACGTCGATAACACGGCCTTCCGCCTGATCAAAAACAATACGCCGGGCCACTACACGTTCATTCTGAAGGCGACCAAAGAAGTGCCGCGCCGCCTGATGAATGAAAAGCGTAAAACTATCGGCCTGCGCGTGCCCTCAAACCCGATCGCGCTGGCGCTATTGGAGGCGTTGAACGAACCGATGATGTCCACCACCCTGATGCTGCCGGGCAATGATTTTGCTGAGTCCGATCCGGAAGAGATCAGCGATCATTTGGGCAAGGTGGTCGATCTGGTGATCCACGGCGGCTTCCTCGGCCAACAGCCGACTACGGTTATCGATCTGACCGAATCCACGCCGGAAGTGGTGCGCGAAGGGGCGGGCGACGCGGCGCCTTTCCGCTGATGTAAAAGGTTGCCACCTTGCCCATTGTCTGAAAATCGGCTGAAGCGAGGCTATTTCGCGTGAAAGCCGCTATTCTTGATTACTTCAGAATTGATAATGGGCAGGATGCGCAGCAATGATTAAACAGGTTTCTTTTTTAGCGGCCTTATTATTTTCCTCAATGGCAAATGCGGGTTTTTATTCAGGCAGCGGTTTGCTGGCGGAATCCGGCGGTTACGTAAAAAATAAAAGCGGTGAAGCCACCGTGGCCGAAGCGCTGAATGGTGGCATGTTTATGGGATACGTCGCCGGCGTATTCGATACCTATTCTATGCAGGGCAATCGCAATATCTGTCCGGCTGCCGGGATGAGCATCGGCGTCGCCGCCGACGCGGTGATGAAGTATTTGAACGAGCACCCAGAGCAACTGCATTATTCCGCTCCGTCGGTGATCATGCTGGCATTAAGCGCTGCCTATCCCTGCGTGCGCCATTAAGTTCCCGTTCCAATTAGTGCGCATTTTTTCTTAAGGTGCGCTCGGGGCGCATTCCGCACGAACTTCAATAGATCAATGCCTGCTGCGCTGTCACCTTATTCCCGTCGGTATTTCCCGAACGGGTCGGGGAGAGACGCGCAGGAGGTAATATGACCGCATTTCACAGTGCCAACATGATGCTCGACTATCAGGATATCGGCTCAGGGCCGCTCACGCTGGTGCTGTTGCCCGGCTGGTGCGAACCGAAAACCGTGTTCGAGCCGTTCATTGCTTTGGCGGCCGAACGTTATCGGGTGATCAGCATCGACTGGCGGGGCCATGGCCTGTCGTCGAAAGCCGCGGAGATGTCGCTGACGGCGGACGATTTGCTGGAGGATGTGCGCCAACTGCTGACGGCGCTGCGTTTGGATAACGTGGTCACCCTGTCGGTGGCGCACGCCAGCTGGCTGGCGGTAGCGTTGGCTGAAGCGTTGCCGCAGAGGGTGCAGGGCATGGTGTTTCTCGACTGGATCATGACGCAGCCGGAACCGGCGTTCTTTACGGCGGTGAGGCGCATGCAGGAGCCGCAGCAGTGGCTGGCGGCGCGCGACGCCTTGTTCGACTTCTGGCAGGGCGGCATCCGCCACGATCGGGTCAAACGCCATCTGGAGGTTGAGATGGCGCAGGAAGATTACCGGCTCTGGCGTGCCGCCGGCGTGGCCATCGAACAGGCCTATCGGCAATTCGGCTCACCGCTGCAACGCCTGGCGGGAATGAGCGCACCGCCGCCGTGCCGGCACATCTACTCGTTGGATCGCCGTGACGACTATCTGCGGCAACAGCAGGCCTTTGCCGCCGAGCAGCCGTTTTTCTCCGTGGTGCGTCTCGGGGAGGCCCGTACTCACCTCGGCATTCTGGAACGGCCTGACTCGGTGCTGTGGGCTGTGGAGGATTTTTTGGCGCCGTGAACGCCGTCTGAAGGGGGGCACCGCCGATAAAGTGGGTTTCAACACCTTAGAAAGCCTGTATAATACACGGTTCGATCCTGATAAACGTATTATGACCGTCGTGGCTGTTGGCCACGACGGTATCCCCCCGACGCCTGTGAAGGCGACATTAGAGGTTGCTCAATGAGCGAAAAGTTACAGAAAGTATTAGCGCGCGCCGGGCATGGCTCGCGTCGTGAAATCGAAACCATGATTGAAGCCGGGCGCGTCAGCGTCGACGGCAAGGTCGCCAAGCTGGGCGACCGCGTTGAAGTGACCCCGGCGATGAAAATTCGTCTGGATGGCCATGTCCTGTCGATCAAAGAATCCGAAGAGGTGGTTTGCCGGGTGCTGGCTTACTACAAACCGGAAGGCGAGCTGTGTACCCGCAGCGATCCTGAAGGCCGCCCGACGGTGTTCGATCGCTTGCCGAAGCTGCGCGGTTCACGCTGGGTGGCGGTAGGGCGACTGGACGTCAACACCTCCGGTCTGCTGCTGTTCACCACCGATGGCGAACTGGCCAACCGTCTGATGCATCCAAGCCGTGAAGTGGAACGTGAGTACGCGGTACGCGTGTTCGGCCAGGTTGACGATGCGAAAGTGAAGCAGCTGAGCAAGGGCGTGCAATTGGAAGACGGCCCGGCCGCCTTCCGCACTATCAGCTTCCAGGGCGGTGAAGGCCTCAACCAGTGGTACAACGTGACCCTGACCGAAGGCCGCAACCGTGAAGTGCGTCGCCTGTGGGAAGCGGTGGGCGTGCAGGTGAGCCGCCTGATCCGCGTGCGTTACGGCGACATCGATCTGCCGAAAGGCCTGCCGCGCGGCGGCTGGGCCGAACTGGACCTGCCGGCGATCAACTACCTGCGCGAGCTGGTGGAACTGAAGCCGGAAACGGTCAGCAAAATGCCGGTGGAGCGTGAGCGCCGCCGCGTGAAGGCTAACCAGATCCGCCGTGCGGTCAAGCGCCACTCGCAGGTAGCCGGCAGCGGCCGCCGCAGCGCGCCTGGCAGCAAACCGGGTAAACCGGGCAAGCCAAGCAAACGCAGCTAATCCCTCATTCTGGCCCCGTTCGGGGCCAGAACTTTTTGTTACCAATCGATCCCTTGTTGCGCCTTCACGCCTGCGTCGAACGCGTGTTTCACCGGTCGCATCTCCGTGACCGTATCAGCCAGTTCCAATAGATCGCGATGGCAACCGCGCCCGGTCAGGATCACCGTTTGGTGCACAGGGCGCCGTAGGAGCGCTTCCTTCAACTCGTCCAGTTCCAGATAGCCGTAGGTCAGCATGTAGGTCACTTCGTCCAGCAGCACCAGGTCCAGGCTGCTGTCGGCCAGCATGCGTTTACCGTGCTGCCACACCGCCTGGCAGGCGGCGGTGTCGCCGGCCTTGTTCTGCGTCTCCCAGGTGAAACCGGTGGCCATTACCTGAAATTCAACGCCGTGTTGCTGTAGCAGATTCTTTTCGCCATTGGGCCATTCGCCCTTGATGAACTGGATCACCCCGGCGCGCATGCCGTGGCCAACCGCCCGGGTGACGGTGCCGAAGGCGGCGGTGGTTTTACCCTTGCCGTTACCGGTAAACACCAGCAGCAGGCCGCGAGTATCCTGCGCCGCGGCGATGCGCGCATCAACCTGTTCTTTCAGGCGCTGCTGGCGCTGTTGATGACGATCTTCCGCCATGAAACGCTCCTTATTATTCGGCCGCGCCGGGTTTACGATTCGGCTGCGCGTCGAAGCTCATGCCAGTTTTGCGGCGGCTGTCCTCGCCCATCAGATACAGGTACAACGGCATGATATCGGCGGGGGTCTTCAGTTTGTTCTTGTCTTCGTGTGGGAAGGCGGATGCGCGCATTTTGGTGCGGGTGCCACCCGGATTGATGCAGTTCACCCGCAAATTGCGAGTTTTGTACTCGTCGGCCAATACCTGCATCATGCCCTCGGTGGCGAACTTCGACACCGCATAGGCACCCCAGTCTGCGCGGCCGGTACGCCCGACGCTGGAGCTGGTGAACACCAGCGAACCGGCGTGGGATTTCAGCAGCAGCGGCAGCAGCGCCTGAGTCAGCATAAAGGTGGCGTTGACGTTAACCTGCATCACCTCTTGCCACATGGTTATCGACAGCTCGGCCATCGGCGCGATGTCGCCGAGCAGGCCGGCGTTGTGCAGCACGCCGTCAAGGCGGGGGATCTGGCTAGCCAGATCGTCGGCTATCTGCCGGCATTGCTCCTGAGTGGCGTGCAGCAAGTCCAGCGTCACTACCAAGGCCGGGGCGCCGCCCTGGGCCGCAATTTCTTGTTGTACCGCCAGCAGTTTGCTCTCGGTACGGCCCAGCAGCACCAGTTGGGCACCGAAGCGCGCGTAGGTCAGCGCCGCTTCACGGCCGATGCCGTCACCGGCGCCGGTAACTAAAATGATACGTTGTTCGAGCAGGTCTTGTTTGGGTTGGTAATGCACGATACATCCTCGCCTGGGTGGCTGTTCTCCCGCGAATATCTGGGAGCAAGGGTGAAACGCGCGGCCGGGGCGGGAGCAAAGGCTCGACCGTCTGCGGGCCGCGCAGCGAATCCGTCTCATCGTATTGATGAATAATGGGTGTTATATGCCTTAATCCGCGGGCATTTTCAATGCGTAGCAGGCTGAAATGGCATTCTTTTGTAACAAAAGCGCGGCAGCGGCGGCTTGGTTCGACCGTAAATCGTCCCCATAGTGATGCTCCGTGCGCAATGAATTTTCATTTAGCCGCGACAGCAGCCGCTGCGGTTGGCTAGAATGGAAAGAAGTATACTAACAACCTGTAAATAAAGGCGGAATCTGTGGAGTTTATATCTGTTTATGGCCTGTTTCTGGCCAAGGTCGCCACGGTGGTGCTCGCCATCGCCGCGTTGGCCATATTGGCGGTCAGCCTGGGGCAACGCAAGAGCCGCCAAAAAGGGGAGTTGCAGCTGACCGACCTCGGCGAACAGTATCGCGAGATGCAGCGCGATATGCGCCTGGCGCGCATGGATGCCGCCGAGCAGAAGGTCTGGCTGAAACAGTTCAAGAAGCAGACCAAATCTGATGACAAATTGAAGAAGCAGCGCGCCAAGTCCGGCGCGGTGGAAGTGGCCAAGCCGTGCCTGTATGTGCTGGATTTCAAAGGCAGCATGGACGCGCACGAGGTGACGTCGTTGCGTGAAGAGATCTCGGCGGTGCTGGCGGTGGCGTCGGCGCAGGATGAAGTCCTGCTGCGCCTGGAAAGCCCTGGCGGGGTGGTGCATGGCTATGGCCTGGCGGCCTCGCAGTTGGAGCGCCTGCGCAAGGGCGGCATTCGCCTGACGGTAGCGGTGGATAAAGTGGCGGCCAGCGGCGGCTACATGATGGCCTGCGTCGCGGATCGCATCGTGGCGGCACCGTTCGCCATCATCGGTTCCATCGGCGTGGTGGCGCAGATCCCGAACTTCCACCGCCTGCTGAAAAAGAATGACATCGACGTGGAGCTGCACACCGCCGGGCAGTTCAAACGCACGCTGACGCTGTTCGGTGAAAACACCGAGCAAGGGCGCGAGAAGTTTCGTGAAGATCTGAACGAAACCCACGAGCTGTTCAAGCGCTTCGTGCATGAGCAGCGCCCGTCGCTGGATATCGATAGCGTCGCCACCGGTGAGCACTGGTTCGGTTCTCAGGCCAAAGAAAAGGGGCTGATCGACGCCATCGGCACCAGCGACGATTTGCTGATCGCCGAGTTGGATAACCACGAAGTGATCGCCGTGCGCTACGCGCGCCGCAAACGCCTGATGGATCGCTTCACCGGCAGCGCGGCGGAAAGCGTCGATCGTTTGCTGTTGCGCTGGTGGCAGCGTGGGGAAAAGCCGTTGTTGTAACGGCGATGAGAGCAGGAATCAACGGGGGCCAGGTGCCCCCGTTTTCTTTACTCAATCGACCAGGTGGTATTTTTCCGAAAGCAGATGGGCCAAATGTTTAAACATATTAAATACCGCGGTGGTTTTGGCGGTGGGCAATCCGTCGGCATCCAAAAAGTATTCGCCTCGAAAAACTAAAACGCCGCTTTTTTGTTCAACGTCGGTGGCGATCATGCCGTGCAGATAATCTTCGTGTTGGCGGATGATGTTATTTGCTTCCGCCAGTAGGGCCTCGCGGCCGATAGGTGCAGTATTCTTGTGCATTTATTAGACTCCAAACAAAAAACGCTGCGCATATTCTAACGCCGGTTCGCTTTTATCCGCAAACCGACTAAGGTTTATTTGCCGTCTGGATGGCCATGGGCGGCCGCCGGTTGGCGAAATCTGCCTTTCCGTGCTAATTAGGTTGCGTGACGCTTTTTATCAGGTACAGTGTGGGATTTTGCGGCGTCGGGTGGAAGGTTTTGTTTACGCCATGAATAAAACTCACACAGCCATACTTCTGGGGCATGGGTGAATAGCAGGCAGGATCAACAACTTGCGTTCAGGTTGAGCAATTGGGCAACCAAAAGAAAAAAATCTGTTGATCTCTTGCCAGACTGCCGCAATATAAAAAAAGAGACACGAATTGCCGCGGCACGGCGAGATAAAAGACTTCTTTTTAGAAGAAATAAATTAGGTAAAGGTAAATATGGGTAAAGCTCTCGTAATAGTTGAGTCCCCGGCAAAAGCCAAAACTATTAATAAATATTTAGGAAGTGACTACGTGGTGAAGTCCAGCGTCGGTCATATCCGTGATTTGCCGACCAGTGGCTCAGCCAGCAAAAAGAGCGCTGACTCAACCGAAGACAAAGCCAAGAAAAAAGTTAAAAAAGATGAGAAGGCGGCGCTGGTAAATCGCATGGGCGTCGACCCTTACCACGGCTGGAAAGCGCATTATGAAATCCTGCCGGGTAAAGAAAAAGTGGTCGCCGAGTTAAAATCGTTGGCGGAAAACGCCGACCACATTTATCTCGCAACCGACCTTGACCGCGAAGGGGAAGCCATCGCCTGGCACCTGCGGGAAGTGATCGGTGGGGATGACAAACGCTTTAGCCGCGTGGTGTTTAACGAAATCACCAAAAACGCAATCCAACAGGCGTTCAAACAGCCGGGCGAGCTGAACATTGACCGCGTCAACGCGCAGCAGGCACGCCGGTTTATGGACCGCGTGGTGGGCTATATGGTCTCGCCGCTGCTGTGGAAGAAAATCGCCCGCGGCCTGTCCGCCGGCCGCGTGCAGTCGGTGGCGGTGCGTCTGGTGGTTGAGCGCGAACGAGACATCAAGGCGTTCGTGCCGGAAGAGTACTGGGAACTGCATGCCGATCTGCTGGCGAAGGGTGAAACCGCGCTGCAGATGGAAGTGACTCACGCGCACGACAAACCGTTCAAGCCGGTCAACCGCGAGCAGACTCACGCCGCGGTCAAGCTGCTGGAAAAAGCCCGCTACACGGTGCTGGATCGCGAAGATAAACCGACCAGCAGCAAGCCGGGCGCGCCTTTCATTACCTCCACGCTGCAACAGGCCGCCAGCACTCGCCTGAGCTTCGGCGTGAAGAAAACCATGATGATGGCGCAACGGCTGTATGAAGCCGGCCACATCACCTATATGCGTACCGATTCCACCAACCTGAGCCAGGATGCGCTCAACATGGTGCGTGGCTACATCGGTGACAACTTCGGCGACAAATACCTGCCGAAGGCGCCGAATCAGTACAGCAGCAAAGAGAATTCGCAGGAAGCGCACGAAGCGATCCGTCCTTCGGACGTGAACGTGCTCGCCGAGCAGTTGAAAGACATGGAGGCGGACGCGCAGAAGCTGTATCAGCTGATCTGGCGCCAGTTCGTTGCCTGCCAGATGACACCGGCGCAATACGATTCCACCACGCTGACGGTGAAAGCCGGCGATTATCAACTGCGCGCCAAGGGCCGTACGCTGCGCTTTGACGGCTGGACCAAGGTGATGCCGGCGCTGCGCAAGGGCGATGAAGATCGCACTCTGCCATACGTCGAAATCGGCAGCGAACTTGATCTGCAGAAACTGATCCCAAGCCAGCACTTCACCAAGCCGCCGGCGCGCTACAGCGAAGCCTCACTGGTGAAAGAGCTGGAAAAACGCGGTATCGGCCGTCCGTCCACCTACGCCTCCATCATCTCGACCATTCAGGATCGCGGTTATGTGCGGGTGGAAAGCCGCCGCTTCTATGCCGAGAAAATGGGCGAGATCGTCACCGATCGCCTGGAAGAGAACTTCCGCGAGCTGATGAACTATGACTTCACCGCGCGCATGGAAGACGGCCTTGATGAGGTCGCCAACAACCAGGCCGAGTGGAAAGCGGTGTTGGACGAATTCTTCGTCGACTTCAGCGAGCAGCTGGAAACGGCGGAGAAGGATCCGGAAGAAGGCGGCATGCGGCCTAACCAGATGGTGATGACCAGCATTGACTGCCCGACCTGCGGCCGCAAGATGGGCATCCGTACCGCCAGCACCGGTGTGTTCCTCGGCTGTTCCGGCTACGCGCTGCCGCCGAAGGAGCGTTGCAAAACCACCATCAACCTGGTGCCTGAAGCGGAAGTGCTCAACATCCTCGAAGGCGACGACGCGGAAACCAACGCGCTGCGCGCACGCCGCCGCTGCCAGAAATGCGGTACGGCGATGGACAGCTATCTGATCGACAACCAGCGTAAGCTGCACGTCTGCGGTAACAACCCGGCGTGTGACGGTTATGAGATCGAAGAGGGCGAGTTCCGTCTGAAAGGCTATGACGGCCCGGTGGTGGAGTGCGACAAATGCGGCTCGGAAATGCACCTGAAAATGGGGCGCTTCGGCAAGTACATGGGCTGCACCAACGAGAACTGCAAAAACACCCGTAAGATCCTGCGTAACGGCGATGTCGCGCCGCCGAAGGAAGATCCGGTACCGTTGCCAGAGCTGCCGTGCGAGAAGTCCGACGCCTATTTCGTGCTGCGTGACGGCGCTGCCGGCGTGTTCCTGGCGGCCAATACCTTCCCTAAATCGCGCGAAACCCGTGCGCCGCTGGTGGAAGAGCTGGCTCGCTTCAAGGATCGTCTGCCGGAGAAACTGCGTTATCTGGCCGATGCGCCGGTCGCGGATGCCGAAGGCAATAAAACGCTGGTGCGTTTCAGCCGTAAAACCAAGCAGCAGTACGTCTCCTCTGAAAAAGACGGCAAGGCGACCGGTTGGTCTGCGTTCTACGTGGACGGCAAGTGGGTTGAAGGCAAGAAGTAAGGCTGATGTCCTGCCTGTAAGATGAAAAACCAGCCCTGGCGGCTGGTTTTTTATTGGTGAAAAGGGGCAAACGGATCTATCCTTTGCTGTTTTTATCCCTCCGTTACCGTCGTTTCACGTTGATACCAATGCAAAATAATCGTTATCATAGTGTGACGCGGATCTATACTTGAAGCTGCAACGTGGTATAGTGGTTATATAAAAAGTTTTTTTATTATTAAAGCTTATTAACAACGGCGCTTTCTTCACCATCAGGGTAGAACACGGTGTTTATGGCTTGTGAGTTTCAGCATACCGGGGCGACACCGATATACCTGGCTGCGGGTAAGCCGCAGTGTTTAACCTAGGATGGTATAAGATATGAAATTGCAGCAGCTTCGTTACATTGTGGAAGTGGTTAACCACAACCTGAATGTCTCCTCGACGGCAGAAGGGCTCTATACCTCGCAACCCGGCATCAGTAAACAGGTGCGCATGCTCGAAGATGAGCTGGGCATCCAGATTTTCGCCCGTAGCGGCAAGCACCTGACCCAGGTCACCCCCGCCGGCCAGGAAATCATTCGCATCGCGCGTGAAGTATTGTCCAAAGTGGACGCCATCAAAGCCGTTGCCGGTGAACACACTTACCCGGACAAAGGCTCGCTGTACGTCGCCACCACGCATACGCAGGCTCGCTACGCCTTGCCCAACGTGATTAAGGGCTTTATCGAGCGTTACCCGCGCGTCTCGCTGCACATGCACCAGGGGTCGCCGACGCAGATCGCCGAAGCGGTCTCCAAGGGCACCGCCGATTTCGCCATCGCCACCGAAGCGCTGCACCTGTACGACGATCTCATCATGCTGCCGTGCTACCACTGGAACCGTGCGGTGGTGGTGAAGCCCGATCATCCTTTGGCGGGCAAAAGCAGCATCAGCATTGAAGAACTGGCGGCTTACCCGATCGTCACTTACACCTTCGGCTTTACCGGCCGCTCGGAGCTGGACACCGCCTTCAACCGCGCCGGCCTGACGCCGCGCATCGTCTTTACCGCCACCGACGCCGACGTGATCAAAACCTATGTGCGTCTGGGACTGGGGGTGGGGGTGATCGCCAGCATGGCGGTGGATCCAGTGCAGGATCCGGATCTGGTGACGGTGGATGCGCGCGATATCTTCACCTACAGTACCACCAAGATCGGCTTCCGCCGCAGCACCTTCCTGCGCAGCTACATGTACGACTTTATTCAGCGCTTCGCGCCGCACCTGACGCGCGACGTGGTCGACAGCGCGGTGGCGTTGCGTTCCAACGAAGAGATTGAAGCGATGTTCAAGGACATCAAGCTGCCGATAAAATAGCCGCCAGCGTTGACGACATCAAACAACACCCGGACAGGCCTGCGCCTCTCCGGGTTTTTTATGCGTAAAACCCTGCGCCATAACACACCCCATTCGCAAGCTGCGCTAATCCAATCTTGGTTGGGGGAACGCGTAATGGCGCTTTAACGTCAGACCGACTCCCTCTGTCATTTCCACTAAGTTTCTGAATAATGCCCATTCGGGCTTAAGACAGCTTATGTCTTCCTTGTTAGGAATCATCTGAAAACAAAGTGTTTTTGTTCTGGCAAAGAGTTTTTTTTCTCTCGGAAGTTAAAGTAATGCTAACCAATTGCCAGCGGAGCCGCTTATCTCATGACCAGCCGTATCTCTGTTCAATTGCCCGTTGAGGGCCTGCTTTTTTGGAAGCTGGCGGGCCGTGAGGCCTTGTCCGAGCCGTTTGCGCTTACGCTGACCTTGCTGGGACGGGATGCCCGCATTAATCGCAGCGAGCTGTTGGGGCAACCGGTCACGGTGAATCTACCGACGGGACTGCTGTCAGCGGATCGCCATATCAATGGCAAAGTGACCCGCGTTGCCGTCAGTGCCGTCGAATTAAGTGGCACGCGTTATGCTGTGTATACGCTGACGGTGGAATCGGATCTATGGCCGATGAAGCGGGATCGCAATCTGCGCATCTTCCAGGGCCAGACGGTGCCGCAAACGGTGCATGCTTTGCTCAGCGAATATCAGGTTAACGTAGAGGATAAACTCACCGGTCGCTATCGGGTGTGGGATTACTGTGTTCAGTATCAGGAGAGCAGTCTCGATTTTATCAGCCGCCTCATGGAGCTGGAGGGTATTGTTTACCATTTTCGCCATGAGGCGGGCCGCCACACGCTGGTGCTGACGGATGCGGCAGGGCAGTATCAGCCGTTTAGCGGCTACGAGACGATTCCTTACCATCAGACTCCGTCTGGCGGCAGCACCCTCGAGCAGGGCATCGGCCAATGGGCACCGGAAGACAGCGTAACGCCGGGCATTTACGGTTTGGACGACTATGACTTTCGCAAACCGAACGCCTGGCTGTTCCAGGCTCGCCAAAACCCGGCCTCGCCGATGCCGGGCAGCATCGACGTCTACGATTGGCCGGGCCGCTATGTCGAGCACGCCGATGGAGAATTCTACGCACGCGTGCGCCAGGAACGCTGGCAGGTGGAACATCAGCAGGTACATGGCACAGCAACGGCGATCGGAATCGCGCCGGGCTATACCTTTACCCTGATCAACGCCCCGTTTTTCAGCGATAACGGCGAATACCTGACGACGGCCGCCGATTATACGTTCTCCGAGAACCGCTACGCCAGCGGCGAAGAAGGAGAGACGATTCATCGCATCGACTTTACGGTTATCCCGGCTGCTACCGTCTTTCGTCCGCTGACGGTGACGCCGTGGCCGCGCACCTATGGCCCGCAAACGGCCAAGGTGGTGGGGCCCGTCGGCGAGAATATCTGGACGGACAAATACGGCCGGATAAAAGTGAAGTTTCACTGGGATCGCCGCGCCAAAGGGGATGATACCAGTTCGTGCTGGGTGAGGGTCTCGAGTGCCTGGGCGGGGCAAGGGTTCGGTTCGGTACAGATACCGCGCGTCGGTGATGAAGTGGTGGTGGACTTTATCAATGGCGATCCGGATCGGCCGATTGTCACCGGGCGCGTCTACAATGAAGCGAGCATGCCACCGTGGGTGTTGCCGGCGGCGGCTACGCAAATGGGCTTTATGACTCGCAGTAAGGACGGAAGCCGGGACAATGCCAGCTATCTGTTTTTCGAAGATAAGGTGGGCAGCGAGGCCGTGGAACTGCACTCCGAAAAGGATATGAAGGTTTCGGTGGAAAATGACCAGCAGGTCAATATTGACGGTAACCGGTCGACAACTATCCTCAAGCAACAGCAAGACGAAGTGACGGGCAATGCCACCTTCCATTACAAGAGCCAGCGCACCACCACGGTGGATAAAAAAGAAACCGGCTATTTTAATGGCGGTGTCGCTACGGAGATCAAGGCAGGGCGGACGTTCGACATTAAGGACGGCGGTGACAAGGTAACGATCAAAGGCGACCGTACCAGCGATATCGACGGGAATGAAAGCCACCATGTCTCCGGCAAACTGACTGAGACCCTGGATAAAGGGCGGGACGTTACGATCGGCGCCGGCGGCCATAAAGAGGACATCACCGGGGGCGTTACCCGCGAGATCAAGGGCGGCGTCAACGAAACGATCAAAGACGGCGTTACCACCAATATCAATAGCGGCGACTGGACGCAAAACGTCAACGCGGGAACCATTACGATTTACAGCCCGCATCAGATCAAAATTGTCAGCGGCGAAAAGATCAGCCTCGAAGCGCCGGAGTCCGTGTTCAATCCCAAGCTGCACAGCCTGACCGTGACTGCCTTCAGTGAAAGCATTACCGGTAATAGCGTATCGGCATCGGCGATAGCCAGCAGCATCGTTGGCGTGTCCAACGGCCTGACGGGGCTATCCAATTCTTATAAGCTGAAAGAGTTTTCAAAGACGGCGTTCAAAACGGAAACGAACGGGGTGGTGGTGAATGTCGAGGTGACCAATATCAGCAACAGAACGCTGAATGTAACGAATAACTCATTGTTTATAATTACATAAAATGGAGCAGCACGCTTATGTCTCTGGCTGATATGTCGAAATACTTCCTGTATGCGGGGATCGCCACCCCTGTCGTGATGGGCATTTTCTTTTACTGTATTTTTAAAAATAACGGCGGTAACTCGACCGAGATGTCTGCAGTTAAAAACTATCTCAACAAGGACAGCTGGCAAGGTGAAATTATCGCCTCACACCTCGAATCCTGTCGGCAAACCAACACTCGATATGGCAATGACTTTTTCTTTGACGTTGATTTTTATCTCCCGGGCGACACCCGACTCCACACTGCCAAGGCCCTGGTTCAACCAGGCCAGATGCATCTACTGCGCAAAGGGATGGACATCAAGGTAAAGAAGGGGCGTAAGAATCAGCTGGCGGTTGTGGAGATGGATTTCCCCGCTGAGCTGTTGTAGCTAACCTTTCCCTGCCAAAGCGCCGCATCGTTGCGGCGTTTTTGTTGGCGTATTGCTTAACCCCTTGGCTGGGCTCGCACTTCCTTTCCGCTGATTGTTCCCACCTATCGTTGTGATCAAATCGTGTTGTTATCAAAACGTTAACTTATCTTTGTGGTATCTTTAAACAAGACCTCACTGATTACCCTGTTTTAGTCACAATAAGAAATGGAGGAGCTATGTCGTCCGATCTTCGTGAAACAAGTCTGGATAAGCTGGTTGCGCTGAATAGCGAATATTACTACTACAGTCTGCCGCTGGCGGCGAAGCAGCTGGGTGATATCGACCGGTTGCCGAAATCAATGAAAGTGCTGTTGGAGAACCTGCTGCGCCATGTGGATGGCGATACCGTGCAGGTTGACGACCTCAAGGCCATCGTCGCCTGGCTGCAAACCGGCCATGCTGACCGTGAGATCGCCTATCGTCCGGCGCGCGTGCTGATGCAGGATTTTACCGGCGTTCCGGCGGTGGTAGATCTGGCCGCGATGCGCGAAGCGGTACGGCGACTGGGCGGCAACGTCGACCAGGTGAATCCGCTGTCGCCGGTGGATCTGGTGATTGACCACTCGGTTACCGTCGATGAATTTGGCGACGATAACGCCTTCGAAGACAACGTGCGTATCGAAATGCAGCGCAACCACGAGCGCTACACCTTCCTGCGCTGGGGGCAGAAAGCCTTCAACCGCTTCCGCGTGGTGCCACCGGGCACCGGCATCTGCCACCAGGTCAACCTCGAATACCTCGGCCAAACGGTCTGGCACAGCGACGAAAGCGGCCGCCGCGTGGCTTATCCGGATACGCTGGTGGGCACCGATTCCCACACCACCATGATCAACGGCCTGGGCATTCTCGGCTGGGGCGTCGGCGGTATCGAAGCGGAAGCGGCGATGCTGGGCCAGCCGGTGTCGATGCTGATCCCGGACGTGGTCGGCTTTAAGCTGACCGGCAAGCTCCGTGAGGGCATTACCGCCACCGACCTGGTGCTGACGGTGACTCAAATGCTGCGTAAGCATGGCGTGGTCGGCAAGTTCGTCGAGTTTTACGGCGATGGGCTGGCCGATCTGCCGCTGGCGGACCGGGCAACCATCGCCAATATGTCGCCGGAGTTCGGCGCCACCTGCGGTTTCTTCCCGGTGGATGACGTTACGCTCGGCTATATGAAGCTCAGCGGCCGCAGCGCCGAACAAATCGCGCTGGTGGAAGCCTACGCCAAAGCGCAGGGCATGTGGCGCAACCCGGGTGATGAACCGGTCTTCACCAGCTCGCTGGCGCTGGACATGTCAACCGTGGAAGCCAGCCTCGCCGGGCCAAAGCGCCCGCAGGATCGCGTTGCGCTGCCGAATGTGCCGCAGGCGTTCAAGGCCGCCACCGAGCTGGATATCGGGGGACACAAGGCCAAGACAGACAGCAAAACCTTTACGCTGGACGGGCAGCAGCACGAACTGCGCGACGGCGCGGTAGTGATCGCGGCGATCACCTCTTGCACCAACACCTCCAACCCGAGCGTCATGATGGCGGCCGGCCTGCTGGCGAAAAACGCCGTCAAGAAAGGGCTACGCAGCAAACCCTGGGTAAAAACCTCGCTGGCGCCGGGTTCCAAAGTGGTGACCGACTACTTTGACAGTGCCAAACTCACCGCCTATCTGGAAGAACTGGGGTTCAACCTGGTGGGATATGGCTGTACCACCTGTATCGGCAACTCCGGGCCGCTGCCGGATCCCATCGAGCAGGCGATCAAAGAGGGCGATCTGACCGTGGGCGCGGTGCTGTCGGGCAACCGTAACTTCGAAGGGCGCATCCACCCGCTGGTGAAAACCAACTGGCTGGCCTCGCCGCCGCTGGTAGTGGCTTATGCGCTGGCGGGCAGCATGAAGATCGATCTGACCAAAGAGCCGCTGGGCGAGGGTAATGACGGCCAGCCGGTCTATTTGAAGGACATCTGGCCGAGCAGCCAGGACATCGCTCAGGCGGTGGAAGAAGTGCGCACCGAGATGTTCCACAAGGAATATGGTGAAGTGTTCGACGGCGACGCCAACTGGCAGGCGATCCAGGTGACCGGTTCGGCGACCTATCAATGGCAGGAGGATTCTACCTATATCCGCCATCCTCCGTTCTTCAGCACCATGAAGGTGAAGCCGGATCCGGTGCAGGACATCAAGGACGCGCGCATTCTGGCGATTCTGGCCGACTCGGTGACCACCGACCACATCTCGCCGGCGGGTAACATCAAGCGCGACAGCCCGGCGGGGCGTTATCTGAGCGAGCACGGCGTGGCGCCGCAGGATTTTAACTCCTACGGTTCACGCCGCGGCAACCACGAAGTGATGATGCGCGGCACCTTCGCCAACATCCGCATTCGCAACGAAATGGTGCCGGGCGTCGAAGGCGGCTATACCCGCCATATTCCGTCGCAACAGCAGCTGTCTATCTACGACGCCGCCATGCAGTACCAGCAGGAGAAAGTGCCGCTGGCGGTGATCGCCGGTAAAGAGTACGGTTCCGGCTCCAGTCGCGACTGGGCGGCGAAGGGGCCGCGCCTGCTGGGCGTGCGGGTGGTGATAGCCGAATCCTTCGAGCGCATTCACCGCTCCAACCTGATTGGCATGGGGATTTTGCCGCTGGAGTTCCCGCAGGGGGTGACTCGCAAAACGCTGGGGCTGACCGGGGATGAGCAGATCAGCGTTGGTGGCCTGCAGCAGCTGCAGCCGGGCCAGACGGTGCCGGTGCATATCACCTATGCCGACGGGCGCAAGGAAGTGGTCGACACCCGTTGCCGCATCGATACCGGCAATGAGCTGACCTACTACGAAAACGACGGTATCCTGCACTATGTGATCAGGAAAATGCTGTAATTAAGCAATAAAAAGGGCGCCGCGAGGCGCCCTGATTGTTTCCACCGCGGTAGCGATCACTTCTGGTCGAGCAAATGGCCCATTTTGGCGGCCTTGGTGGCCAGATAGCGTTCGTTCTTCGGATTGCGGCCGACGATCAGCGGCACGCGCTCGCTGATATTGATACCGGCTTCGGTCAGGATCTCGACCTTTTTCGGGTTGTTGGTCAGCAAACGCACCGCGTCGACGCCCAGCAGTTTGAACATATCGGCGCACAGGGTGAAGTCGCGCTCGTCGGCGGCGAAGCCGAGCTGATGGTTAGCTTCCACGGTGTCTGCGCCCTTATCCTGCAGGGCGTAGGCGCGGATCTTGTTCAACAGGCCGATATTGCGGCCCTCCTGGCGATGATAAAGCAGGATGCCGCGGCCTTCTTCGGCGATCTGTTCCAGTGCGGCTTCGAGTTGAAAACCGCAGTCGCAGCGCAGGCTGAATAAGGCGTCACCGGTCAGACATTCGGAATGCACGCGTGCGAGTACCGGCACTTCGCCGGAAATATCACCGAATACCAGTGCCAGATGGTCATGCCCGGTCGCCAGTTCTTCGAATCCTACCATCAGGAAATCGCCCCAAGGTGTCGGCAGTTTAGCCTCTGCCACCCGTTTAAGCTGCATGTCATTCTCCACAAAAACCTACGATTCAATCATTGTCGCGCATCCTAAGTCCGGTTCAGTGAATTGACCAAGACTAAAACGTGCTACGCCGATCTCTATTTCGTTAATTATCGGCTATTTTGCCACAACTTCTTGCCGGGCGGTGCTCAGCAAACCAGCAGATGGCGTTTTCTGACCACCTATTATTGCGATAGGTTGCCTATCTGTTTAATTTTTCGCGTGTTATCAATATTGCACTCTTGTTACACTGCGGACTGATTCACGCAGAGGAAAACGGGAATGTATGAGATAGCGAAACGTACGGCGGGCGGCGCGCTGCTGCTGCTGTTGATGCCGCTGGTAGTATGGGCATCCGGCTGGCACTGGCAGCCCGGCGGCAATGATCGGCTGCTCAAAGCGCTGTACTGGGTGACCGAAACCGTGACCTCGCCGTGGGGCATTCTGACCAGCGCGATCCTTTGCGGTTGGTTTTTGTGGTGCCTGCGCTTTCGGCTGAAGCCGGCGATCGGTCTGGCGATGCTGCTTTTCACCGCGCTGTTGATTGGGCAGGGCGTGAAGTCGTTGATCAAGGATCGGGTGCAAGAACCGCGTCCTTTCGTGGTGTGGTTGGAGCAAACTCACGGCGTGGACGGCAAGTATTTCTACTCGCTGCAGCGCAAAGAGCGCAGCGCGCTGGTGCGCGAGCAGTTGCAAGATCAGACGCTGGTGCCGAACTGGCTGCGCAAGCACTGGCAGTTTGAAACCGGCTTTGCTTTTCCGTCCGGGCACACCATGTTCGCCGCCACCTGGGCACTGTTGGGCGTAGGGCTGCTGTGGCCGCGCCGCCATTATAAAACTGTCGCGCTGCTGATGGTGTGGGCAACGGGTGTGATGGGCAGCCGTCTGCTACTGGGTATGCACTGGCCGCGCGATCTGGCAATGGCCACGTTGATCAGTTGGTTGCTGGTGGTGATCACCTGCTGGCTGGCGCAGCGTTGGTTCGGTCCGCTGACGCCGCCGCCGCAAGAGCAGCAGGAAATCGCGGCGCGCAAGCCGGAATAATCACTTCTTTCACAGGCGCCGTTCAGGCGCCTGCCACCAAGACCTTAACGCCTACCTTTTCAAATGCCTGCAGTGCGGAATCGCCAATTCCGTTGTCGGTAATCAAATAGTCGATATGCTGCCAGTCACAAGGCAGCGCAAACATTGAAACCTTATCGATCTTGCTTGAGTCGGCCACCACATACACCGTGTTGGCTGCATTGATCATCGCCATTTTCAGTTTGATGTCGGTTTCGCTTGGGAAACTGAGCCCGTGGCGGGGCGAGATGCAGGCCGTCGCGAGGAACAGCTTTTGCGCCAGCACGTTTTCGAAGAAGCTGGCGGCTTTGTCCCCGGAGGTGGAGAGCGTGGGGAATTTGAATGAGCCCCCGGTCAGCAAAATATTCACACCCGGTTCGCCGCCCAGCTGCAGTGCAATATTGACGCCGGTGGTGATAACGGACAGTTTCTTTATGTGATTCAGGTGATTGGCGATAGCCGTGGTGGTGGTGCCCGAATCAAGAATGATGGTGTCGCCGGGCTCGATAAAACCGGCGGCGAGCTTGCCGATGCGATCTTTGGCGGTCAGGTTAACCTGGCGTTCCAGCAGCATGGCATGAGTATTTTGCTTGCCATCAACCAGAGTTGCACCACCGTGGAAGCGCTGCACATAGCCTTGCTGCTGCAGGACGCGCAGATCGGTACGAATGGTCGCCTCGGTCAGCTTGAAGGTATCGGTAAGCATTTTGACCGTCGCCGAGCCGTCTTCGCGGATCATGTCGAGGATCTTTTCGCGCCGTTGCTGCATTTCCGCCAGCTGTTCGCTTTTGCTTTTCAATCGAAAGACTCCTGCACCTATCAGTACCTGTCAGTTCCCGCCGCGCGGTTTGCTACGGCAACTCCTTATTGATGCGTTGAATTTTAGCTCGCGATTATTGATAAAGCCACGGATAAACTGCATTGATTTTTGTTCGAAAGTAACTGGCATTCAATGAAATCAACGATAAAACTAAATTAAATTCGCTTATTTGTTTTTATCATATTGTTATATATGGGGTTTAATCGACTCTGTGATTGTCTGGCAAGCGCTTTTGCTTGAAATTTGATCTTGCCCACATTAATTATCGTTTTTGCTGCATATGATTTCCATTCGAAAATCAATGATGAGTTAACGGATCAATTTCGATGCGATAACGATAATCAGGGCGCTTATGCAGAGGTGACGATGGACTTTCAGGCGATTAAAAACACGGCACGCCAGGCGCGCCGATATGTGGTGACCATGAACCATAAGGCAGGCAAGGGTCATACCGGCGCCGATCTGTCGGAGATCGACATCATCTGCACCTTGTATATGGCGGTGATGGATCGCAGCAATGCCCGGCCCGATCAGGATCGGTTCATTTTGTCTAAAGGGCATGGCGCCGGCGGTTTCTATTGCAGTTGCGCGGCGATGGGCTTGCTGGATCCAGCGGTGCTCGATCAGTTCATGGGCGACGACACCTTGTTGGCCGGGCATCCGGTGCGGCAGAAGCTGCCGGAGCTGGTGGAGATCAACTCTGGCGGTTTGGGGCATGGGCTGCCGATCGCCGTGGGGCTGGCGCTGGGCAACAAGCTGGCGGGGCGTGCGCATCGCCGCGCTTTCGTACTGCTGGGCGACGGCGAACTGGCAGAGGGTTCCAATTGGGAGGCGGCGATGGCGGCCAGCAAATTTAAGCTGGATAACCTGATTGCCATCGTCGATCGCAACCGGCTGCAACTGGCGGGAAAGACAGAGGCCATCATGCCGCTGGAACCGTTGGCGGAAAAATGGCGCGCTTTCGGCTTTGAAACTCTGGAATGTGACGGCCACGATCCGGCGGCGCTGGTGGCGGCGATCCAACGCCCGAGCCAGGACAAGCCGCGAGTGATTTTGGCCAATACCGAAAAGGGGCGCGGTGTGTCGTTTATGGCTAACGTTGCCGCCTGGCATCACGCGGTACCGGACGAACAACAGCTGGCGCAGGCGCTGGCGGAACTGGAGGGGTAAACATGCAGGATTTACGCGATGCCGTTGTGACGGTGTTGATCGAACAGCAACGGGCGGGTGCGGATCTGAGCGTGATGGTGGCGGATTCCACGTCCACGTCAAAAATCGCGCCCTTTGAGCAGGCTTATCCGGAGCGGGTAGTGAACGTCGGTATCGCCGAACAGAACATGGTTGGCATGGCTGCCGGCATGGCGCTCAGCGGCCGTACGGTCTTTACCGCCAACGCGGCACCTTTCCTGTTCGCTCGTTCAAACGAACAGATGAAAAACGATGTTTGCTACACGGAGACCAACGTGAAAATGCTTGGCCTGAATGCCGGATTTGGTTACGGGCCACTGGGCGCGACGCACCACTGCATGAACGATATCGCCATCGCCCGTACGTTGGGCAATCTCAGCGTCTATGCGCCGGCGGATGCAAGGCAAGCGGCAGAGATTGTCCGTCATGTCATCGCGCAACCCGGTCCGGCCTATATCCGTATGGACAGTGACAAGCTGCCGGTGTTGAACGCGGATTACCAATTCCGTCCGGGAGAGCCGGAGGTGTTGCACCAGGGGGAAGATAACCTGGTGTTCTGTTTGGGCACGGTGGCTCATGAGGCGATGAAGGTGCTGGCATTGGGCGATAACCCGACCATTGTCTCTCTCCCTTCGCTCTGGCCGCTCAATGAGGAGGCGGTGGTGGCGTTGATGCGCTCGCACCGCCAGGTGCTGACTATGGAGGAGCATGCGCTCAGCGGTGGTTTAGGCACCATCATCGGTGAATTGTTGCTGCGGCATCAACTGCCGCGGCCGTTTACCGCGCTGGGCGTGCCGGCTTACGAATTTACCCACAGCAGCAGCCGGGCGGCGCTGCGGCGGCAATACGCCATAGATACGGCAGGATTGCACGCACAGTTAACGCAATAGGGGGATGCGATGGAGCGGAACGAATACGACGTTAATTTACGCTACGGTGTCGATAGCCGGATGTCGCTGGCAGGGAAGGTTGCGGTAATCACCGGCGGTTTGGGCGGCATCGCGATGGCAGCCAATCGCCTGCTGTTGGAAAAGGGCGCGCGCCTGGTGTTGATGTATCCGGCCTTTGAACAAGACAAGGCCGCGGCAGCGCTGCGAGAGTTGGGCGATGAACAGGTGTTCTGTCAGGTGTGCGACGTGACCGAACCCGACTCGGTGGCTGCCGCCTTCAACGCGGCTGAGCGGCGCTTTGGCCGGCTCGATATCCTGGTCAACTGCGCCGGCTACGTTAATTTGCAGCCGGCGACAGAAGTCACGCTCGAGGAGTGGCAGCGCCATCTGGCGGTCAATCTCACCGGGCCTTTCCTATGCTCACAAGAACTGGCGCGCCGCGCGATAACCGCCGGCCACGGCGGGAAAATCATCAACATCGCGTCGCAGGCGGCTTCCATCGCCATTGACGATCACTGTGCTTACACCTCCGCCAAGGCGGGGCTACTAGGCATGACCAAGGTGATGGCCAAAGAGTGGGCGCCGCACGGCATCACCGTCAATACGTTATCGCCCACCGTGGTGCTGACGCCTATGGGAGAGAAAGCCTGGCGAGGCGAAAAGGGCGAGGCGATGAAAAAGCTGATCCCACTGGGGCGTTTTGCTTATACCGATGAAATCGCGGCGGCGATCCTGTTTTTTGCCAGCAACGGCAGCGACATGATTACCGGCGCGGACCTGATGATCGACGGCGGTTTTACCATTTGGTAAGCGGCAACCGCAGCGATCGCCAACACCAGACGATGTTCAACACAACGATAAGAGAACACCATCATGAGAAAAATAGCCACTTACCTCACCCTGCTCACCGGTTTTGCCTTCACCTCTGCCATGGCGGCGGAAAAGGGCACGATCGCCATCCTCGTCAACTCATTGGACAACCCTTATTACTCCGCGGAAGCCAAGGGGGCCGAGGCCAAAGCCAAGTCTCTCGGCTATCAGACGCTGGTGCTGTCGCACGGCGAAGACGTTAAGCGCCAGGGAGAGCTCATCAGCCTGGTTATCGGCCGTAAGGTTCAGGGCATCATTTTGGATAACGCCGATTCCCAGGCCAGCGTCGCCGCCGTACAGCAGGCGAAAAACGCCGGCATTCCAGTGGTGCTGATCAACCGCGAGATCCCGGTCGATGGCGTGGCGTTGGCGCAGATCACCCATAACAACTTCCAGGCCGGCTCGGACGTCGCCAACCAGTTTGTGGAAAAAATGGGGGAAACCGGCAAATACGCCGAGCTGACCTGCAACCTGGCGGACAATAACTGCGTTACGCGTTCGCAGTCGTTCCACAACGTGATCGACCAATATCCTGAGATGGTCAGCGTGGCGCGTCAGGATGCCAAGGGTAATCTGCTGGAGGGGAAACGCATCATGGACAGCATTTTGCAGGCGCATCCGGACATCAAAGGTGTGATCTGCGGCAACGGACCGGTGGCGCTGGGCGCAGTGGCGGCGCTGAAAGCTGGCCGGCAGGATGTCACCGTGGTGGGCATCGACGGCAGCAACGATGAACGTGACGCCATTCTCAACGGCAACCTCTACGCCAGCGTGATGTTGCAGGCGCAGGCTATCGCTGCGCAGGGCGTTGAAATCCTCGACGGCTATTTCCAATCCGGCAGCTATACCGGCAAGGAACGCGTGATGTTCCGCGGCATCCTGATCGGCAAAGACAATGCGCAACGGGTCAGTGACTTCAACTTCAAACCGTAACCCGCGCTGAGCGGCGTCTTTCACCACCCCGTCCTGGCGGCGGGGTGCGATCGGAGGTGTTGTTATGTCGATGCGCATTGCGTTGACCCTCATCGTCGTCCTGGCGTTGAGCGGTTGCCGTATCGTCTCGGAGAAAAAGCTGGCGGAGCTTCGCTCCCCGGTGAATCCACATGTGGCGCAGGCAGCGGAGATTTACCGCAGCAAAATCGCCCCGCAAGTGGTCAAAACGGCGCAGCCGCTGGGCGAGCTGATCGCCCGGATCGCCCAGGCCAAGGATTTTGACAGCGCTTGCGGCCTGCTGGGGTACCGTGCTCAACCGGAGTTTCCTTGTTACTTCAACGTTAAGGTCAGCGGTGAAGTTGCGGCGGTCAACACCCGCTCGCGCAGCGGAAAATTAACGCTCGCACTGACCGATGCGCCGCTCAGCAGCGTGGAGGTGCAGATCGGGCCGGTCTACCGCGGTACGGCGTTACGCGACAGCTATCGCGGCCTGAGCTACAGCGATTTCAATGACCAAGCGCTGTTCGGCGATTTTGCCAGGGCGATTAACCAGGCTTCGATCGACGAACTGACCGGATCCCAGCCCAAGGTGGGTGACCACATTACCGTGTATGGCGTATTCAGCAGCTGGCAGGCACCTGCCGAGCCGCTGTTGATCACGCCGGTGCGCATTCAACCTTAAGGGGGCGTGATGAGCGATCCGATCATTATTCAAACGCGCAACGTTTCGCGTCTCTATCCGGGCGTCACCGCGTTGGATAGCGTGAGTTATCAAGTGTTTCGCAACCAGGTCAACGTGCTGATCGGCGAGAATGGCGCCGGCAAGTCGACCATGATGAAGCTGCTGGCGGGGGTGGAAACCCCGTCCTCCGGCACTATCGAGCTGGAGGGGAAAGCGGTGACGTTAACCTCCACGCAGCAG
Source organism: Serratia sp. NGAS9 (assembly GCF_009905295.1). NCBI lineage: Bacteria > Pseudomonadati > Pseudomonadota > Gammaproteobacteria > Enterobacterales > Yersiniaceae > Serratia > Serratia sp. NGAS9. The sequence goes on along the minus strand of NZ_CP047605.1, from coordinate 2,737,442 downwards.
GCGGAGCGGCTCGGGATCAGCATTATTTTTCAGGAGCTGAACCTGTTCCCCAACATGTCGGTCATGGACAACATTTTTATGGCCAACGAGTTCTTCCAGCGCGGCCGTATCAATGTGGACTATCAGTATCAGCTGGCCAAATCCTTGCTGCAGCGGCTGGAGTTGGATATCGATCCGCATACGCCGTTGGGCAGCCTCGGTATCGGTCATCAGCAGCTGGTTGAAATTGCCCGTGCCCTGGCGAAGGACACCCGGGTGCTGATCATGGATGAGCCGACGTCGGCGCTGAGTCAGGCCGAAGTGCGCACGCTGTTTCGGGTGATCGCCGATCTGAAAAAACGCGGCGTCACCATCATCTACATTTCTCACCGACTGGAAGAGCTGATGGAGATTGGCGATCGCATCACGGTGTTTCGCGACGGGCGTTTTGTTGCCGCCGAACCGGTCAGTAACGTCAGCATTCCGTGGATCATCGAAAAGATGGTGGGGGAAAAGAGCAAGCACTTTGATTATTGCGCGGCAGAACAAGGGGATGAAGTGTTGAAGGTCGAACAGCTGACGCTGCCGCGTGAAAACGGCGGCTATTGCCTTAACGACGTCAGTTTTTCACTGCGCAAAGGGGAAGTGATCGGCATTTATGGCCTGCTGGGGGCCGGCCGTACCGAACTGTTCAAAGTGCTCAACGGCGTGATGCGCCAGACGGCAGGTCGCATTTTGCTCAATGGCAAAAGCGTGGAGCGGCTGGGATTCCGTCAACGCATGGCGTTGGGCATGGCGCTGGTGCCGGAAGACAGGCAGGCGGAGGGGTTGGTGCAGATGATGTCGATCAAGGCCAACATGACCCTGGCCAGCCTGGGACGTAATGCGCTACGGCCGTTGGCGTCGGCCGGGGAGTGTACGTTGGTCGATGGCATGATCGAAAAACTGGCGATCAAGGTCAGTGACCGGGAGCTGCCAATTACCAGCCTGAGCGGCGGCAATCAGCAGAAAGTGGTGTTGGGCAAGGCGCTGCTGACCGGGCCGCAGGTGGTGTTTCTTGATGAGCCGACGCGCGGAATTGACGTCGGTGCCAAAACGGACGTTTACCACCTGATTGGCGCGATGGCGCGCCAGGGGTTGGCGGTGATGTTCTCTTCATCGGAGCTGGATGAGGTGGTCTCACTGGCCGACCGGGTGATGGTGATGGCGGACGGGCAGCTGACGGCCGATCTGCCGCGTGAACGGGCCGATCGCGAAACGCTGATCCGCGCCTCAACCCCTCATGCATAAGGATAAGGCAATGCAAACCAAGTATCGGTTGTATATGTATTTGCTGCAGGCGCGCACCTTCATCGCCCTGTTGCTGGTGGTGCTGTTCTTCAGCAGCATGGTGCCGAATTTTCTGACCGTCTCTAATCTGCTGATCATGACACAGCACGTGGCGATTACCGGGCTGCTGGCGGTTGGCATGACGTTGGTGATCCTCACCGGTGGCATCGACTTGTCGGTCGGCGCGGTGGCAGGTTTGTGCGGGATGATTGCCGGTGCGCTATTGACCGTCGGTATCCCGCTGTGGGAGGGCAATCGGCTGTTTCTCAACGTTTTTGAAGTGATCGGCGCGGTGGCGCTGTTGGGCGTGTTGTTGGGTTTGATCAACGGCACGCTGATCACGCGGCTCGGTGTTGCGCCATTCATCTGCACCCTGGGGGCGATGTACGTGGCGCGTGGGGCCGCGTTGCTGACGGCGGACGGCAAAACCTATCCCAATCTGGTGGGCATGGAAGCGCTGGGCAACACTGGTTTCGCGGCCCTGGGGTCCGGCACCTTCCTGGGAATTTACAACCCGATTTGGCTGATGTTGGCCATCGTGTTGTTGGGGATCTATCTCACTAAGAAAACGCCGCTGGGCCGTTATATCTATGCCATTGGCGGCAATGAGCCGGCGGCGCGGCTGTCGGGGGTGCCGATCGTCAAAGTGAAAATGTTCGTCTATGCGTTTTCCGGGCTGTGCGCGGCGCTGGTGGGGCTGGTCATCGCTTCACAATTGCAAACCGCGCACCCGATGACCGGCAATATGTTCGAAATGGACGCCATCGGCGCGACGGTGCTGGGCGGTACGGCGCTCAGCGGTGGTCGCGGCAGGGTATTCGGTTCGATCATCGGCGCCTTTGTGATCGTTTTTCTGGCGGACGGCTTGGTGATGATGGGCGTCAGCGAGTTCTGGCAAATGGTGATTAAAGGGCTGGTGATCGTCACCGCCGTGGTGATTGACCAGTTCCAGCAGCGTTTGCAGAGCAAGGTCATTCTGATGCAGCGCCAGGAAAAAAAAGCGGTGCAGCCGCTGGTTGAGGTGAGCCATGGTTAAAGCAGACTGCATTGTCGCGTTGGACGAGGGCACCAGCAACGTCAAGGCCGTGGTGGTGGATGCGCAGGGTACGATCGTCGCCAGGGCCAGCAGGCCACTGACGTTGCAGACGCCGCAGCCCGGTTGGGTGGAGCAACGGGGCGAGACCTTGCTGGCGGCCTCTCTGGCGGTATTGCGGGAGGCTATTGCGTTGGCCGGAGCATCCCGCATTGCCGGTATCGCCATCAGCAACCAGCGTGAAACCGCCATCGGCTGGCGGCGTTCCAATGGCCAGCCGATCGGGCCAGCACTGACCTGGCAATGCGCACGTTCTGCTGACTTTTGTGAGCGGTTACGACGCGATCGGCAGGAGGAAGCAGTACGTCGCGCCACCGGTTTGCCGCTTTCACCCTTGTTCTCGGCGTCGAAAATGCGTTGGTTGCTCGATCACTGCGAAGAGGGACAGCGGTTGGCGGAGAACGGCGAGCTGTGCCTGGGCACCATCGATGCCTGGCTGCTGTGGCAGTTGAGCGGAGGACAGGCATTCGGTTGCGATATCTCCAACGCCGCTCGCACTCAGCTGCTGAACCTTGTTTCCGGCGATTGGGACGAGCAGATGCTGGCGCTGTTCAATATTCCCCGTCAGGCGCTGCCGACGATCCATCCCTCCAGCCATCTGTTCGGTACGACGTTGGGATTGGACGGCATTGCCGACGGCATTCCAATTGCTGCGATGGTAGGGGATTCGCATGCGGCGCTTTATGGCCATGCGCTGGGTCAGGCTGGGCAGGTCAAAGCCACCTATGGCACCGGATCATCGGTGATGGCGCCAATCGCCGACGCGCAATGCGATACGAGCGCTCTGGCAACGACCATCGCTTGGCATGACGGTGGACGCATGCAGTACGCACTGGAGGGCAATATTCCCCACACCGGCGACGCTATCGCCTGGATGCTGGATATCGCCGCCATGCCGTCGGAGGACGAAGCGCCGTTGAGTGAACTACCTGTTCGCGTGCCCGATAGCGGTGGTGTCTATTTTGTACCGGCGCTGACCGGTGCCGGCGCACCCTGGTGGGATGAGCAGGCGCGCGGCGTGATTTGCGGGCTCAGCCGCGGCACGCGGCGAGAACATTTGGTGCGGGCCGCTTTTGAATCGGTGGCTTATCAAATCGCCGATGTGATCGGCGTACTGCGGCAACAACCGGGTTTTGCGCTGCAGGGGTTGATGGCCGATGGCGGCCCCAGCCGCAATGACTGGCTGATGCAGTTTCAGGCCGATCTGCTGGGTTGCCCGGTGTGGCGCAGCAACACGGCGGAACTGTCGGCCCTGGGGGCGGCGTTGATGGCGATGCGCAGCCTGTGGGGAGCTACCGATCGGCAACTGGCGGCACTGTTGCCTCAACATGATGAGTTTAAACCCGATATGCAGCGCCACCACCAGCTGCAGGAAAGCTACAGCGCGTGGCGGCAGGCGGTACAGCGCACCTTGTGGCGGCCGCAGATGGCCTCATTGATAACAGGAGAACAATCATGAATCGTGACTTCACGGGGAAAACCGTGGTGATTACCGGCGCATGCCGCGGCATTGGCGCCGGTATCGCCGAGCATTTCGCCAGTTTGGGTGCCAATCTGGCGATCGCATCGAATGCGGAGCGCATTCTGACCGCGGCGGAAACGCTGCGCCAGCGTTATCGGGTGGCGGTGCTGCCGGTCATCCTCGACGTTACCGATGAAGCACAGGTAGTTGATTTTTATCGTCAGGTCTGGGAGCGATTTGGCGCGATCGACGTTTCTATTCAGAACGCCGGGGTGATCACTATCGATCGTTTTGACCAGATGCCCAAAAGCGATTTTGAGAAAGTGTTGGCGGTAAATACTACGGCGGTCTGGCTCTGTTGCCGGGAGGCGGCTAAATATATGGTCGGCCAGCGCAAGGGGCGCCTGATCAACACCTCTTCCGGCCAGGGGCGTAACGGGTTTATTTACACACCGCATTACGCCGCCAGCAAAATGGGGGTGATCGGCATTACGCAGAGTTTAGCGCTTGAGCTGGCGCCACATGGCATCACCGTCAATGCATTCTGCCCCGGCATCATTGAAAGCGAGATGTGGGAATATAACGACCGCGTTTGGGGAGAAATTCTCAGCGGCCCGGAAAAAACTTACGGCAAAGGGGAGTTGATGGCCGAGTGGGTGGCGGGTATTCCGCTCAAGCGTGCCGGGCAACCCGAAGATGTGGCGGGTCTCGTGGCCTTCCTTGCCTCAGATGATGCCGATTATATCACCGGCCAAACCATCAATGTGGATGGCGGGTTAATCATGTCTTAACGTGACGATGTCACAAAAAGCGCGGCGTCGGATCGGCGCCGCATCAATCGCTTACATTTTCCCGCCATTGCAATCCACGCGGTTGCCCCCATATCCTTATAAATTCGACGTTTTGAGAAGCTTTCTCATCAATTTGTTCGCTAAAGCCGTTTACTGCCGAATATGCCAGCAGATATGTGGTTTTATCGTGCCGCAGGGTTTCCCTGCCGCAGCGGGAAATGCTAACTTAAGGGTTAGGGACGCCACGTTTTGGCATCGTTCATCCGATTCACTCGGCATCGCGGGAAAGAATGTGAAATATTTGCTGATTTTTTTGTTGGTTCTGGTGATCTTCGTGATTTCCGTCACTTTGGGTGCGCATAACGATCAGGTGGTCAATTTTAACTATCTGGTTGCGCAGGGCGATTATCGCGTATCGACCCTGTTGGCCACGCTGTTTGGCGCCGGCTTCGTTCTCGGCTGGATCATTTGCGGCTTGTTCTACCTGCGCACGCGCATTGCGCTGGGCCGCGCCGAGCGCAAGATCAAAAGGCTGGAGCTGCAGCTTGAGCAGCCCGCTGAACCGGCGGCTCAGGCCGTTGTCAGCAAGGAATAACCCTCTATGTTAGAACTGCTGTTTCTGTTGCTGCCCGTGGCTGCCGCGTACGGTTGGTACATGGGGCGCAGAAGCGCTCAGCAGGATAAACAGCAAGAAGCCAACCGCCTGTCGCGCGAATACGTGGCAGGGGTGAACTTTCTGCTTTCCAACCAGCAGGACAAGGCGGTTGATCTGTTCCTCGATATGTTGAAAGAGGACAGCAACACCGTTGAAGCCCACCTGACGCTAGGTAACCTGTTCCGTTCGCGCGGTGAAGTCGACCGCGCCATCCGCATCCATCAGGCTTTGATGGAAAGCGCTTCCCTGACCTTCGAACAGCGCCTGCTGGCGGTACAGCAGCTGGGCCGCGACTATATGGCGGCCGGGCTGTACGATCGCGCGGAAGACATGTTCAGCCAGTTGACTGACGAAGCGGATTTCCGCGTATCGGCGCTGCAGCAGTTGCTGGTGATCCATCAGGCCACCAGCGATTGGCAGAAAGCCATCGACGTGGCGGAAAAGCTGGTCAAGCTGGGCAAAGAGAAACAGCGCGTCGAGATTGCGCATTTCTACTGTGAGCTGGCATTGCAGGCGATGGGCAGTGACGATCTCGATCGGGCGATGAGCTTACTTAAGCGTGCGGACGCGGCCGATAAACAGTGTGCACGAGTATCTATCATGTTCGGGCGCATCTACATGGCGCAAAACGACTACGCCAAAGCGGCAGAGTCGCTGCAGCGCGTACTGAGCCAGGACAAAGAATTGGTCAGCGAAACGCTGCCGATGCTGCAGGAATGCTACACGCATCTGCCGGAACAACAGCACAACTGGGCTGAATTCCTTAAGCGCTGCGTAGAAGAAAACACCGGCGCTACCGCCGATCTGATGTTGGCCGAGATCATCGAGCAGCACGAAGGGCGCGACGTGGTGCAGGTCTATATCAACCGTCAGCTACAGCGTCATCCTACTATGCGGGTGTTTTATCGGTTGATGGATTATCACCTGGCGGACGCCGAAGACGGCCGTGCGAAAGAGAGTCTGCTGTTGTTGCGCGATATGGTCGGCGAGCAAATTCGCACCAAGCCGCGTTACCGCTGCCACAAGTGCGGATTTACCGCACACTCGCTCTATTGGCATTGTCCGTCGTGCCGCGCCTGGTCATCGGTCAAACCGATCCGCGGTCTGGACGGACAATAACGCGGCGGCGCGACAAAATAAAACGGGGCGATTCATCGCCCCGTTTTTCTACGTTCATCGCTTACTTTTTCTTGCCGCCTTTGGCGCCGGTTTTCAACAGCTGACGCAGTTTCTTCAGCTCTTTCTGGCTCAGCGGCTGTTCAATCTCTTCTTCAGTGCTTTGATTGTCGATCTCGCCGTGGTGCAGCTCATCCGCCTTTTTGGTCGGTTTTTCTGCCTTGGCGGCGGGGGCGCTGAAGCTGCTTTCCAGGCGCTGGCACACTTCCACGCTCAATGAAAACTCGTTTTCAGCGGCGGCGGCGCGGATTTTTTCCTTCAGTGCCAGAGGAATTTTAATGGTAAGTGTCGATATCTCGCTCATTTTGAAAGCCTTTCTGCAGGAAGATGCCTTCAAGCTAAGCCACTGGCGATCGGGTGTCTAGTGTGTAATAAAAATTTAATATTTTTGTAACAGTGTAAGGCGAGCAAGATGCGGTTTTTTCAGGCGGGAAACAGAGGCAGGGCCCGAGCGAGCGGGCCCTGTACCGGAAACATTATTTGTAGATGACCGCGGTGCCGCTCAGCATGTTGTTACCACCGGCGGAGATGATGCGGTAGCTGCTGGCGCCCTGGGCATCCGCTTTAGCGGCCAGTTTTTTCTCCAGGCTGCTGAGGGTGGTCGCATGACCTGCGGAAACGACGCCGGTGGCGGTCAGGCTATCGGCCTGCTGGCTGCTGATCGGCTCAGCGGCGAAAGTGGCGAAAGAGGTCAGTGCGATAGCGGCAGCGGCTGCAAAATATTTGATGGTTTTCATAGGTGACTCCAGTCTGTTTATTTAGGAAGGAAGCCATTCGCTTCCGATGTGGTGAATAATAAAGCATCTTGGCCGATTGAAAATCTGATAATGCTGAGTAATTTATTCAAAATATTTGATTGATAATTTACGCATCTTTACGGCGTTTTACGCTGCGTGGTTTATCGCTGGCGCGCTTTCGTTGACGCGCCATGACAAAGGTGAGAGGTAACATGACAGAGCGCCGGTGCGCGCTGCGGCTGGGATTTCTGGCCCCCTGCATGTAGAATGCGGCGGTCAGTTTCGCGGGTGAGTCCCTGATTATGTCTATTTTACAGAAGGTAGAAGAAATGAAGTCTGAAAATAACGCTAATAACAATGACTTAAAATCATCTCCAATCGTTGTGGCGTTAGATTACGCCGATAAGAATGCCGCGCTGGCGTTCGCCGACCGTATCGATCCGCAAGACTGCCGGCTGAAAGTGGGCAAAGAAATGTTCACGCTGTTCGGGCCGCAGCTGGTGCGCGATCTGCACGGGCGTGGCTTCGACGTATTTCTTGACCTGAAATTCCACGATATTCCCAATACCACCGCGCATGCGGTCGCGGCGGCGGCCGAGCTGGGCGTTTGGATGGTCAACGTCCACGCCAGCGGCGGCGCGCGCATGATGACCGCCGCTAAAGAAGCGCTGACGTCATTCGGGGCGGATGCGCCGCTGCTGATCGCCGTGACGGTGCTCACCAGTATGGAAGCGGAAGACCTGCGCGGCATTGGTATCGAAGCCAGCCCGGCGGAACACGCCGAGCGCCTGGCGCGCCTGACCCGCGACTGCGGGCTGGACGGCGTGGTGTGTTCGGCTCATGAAGCGCAGCGCCTGAAGGCCGCCTGCGGGCAGGCTTTCCAGCTGGTGACGCCGGGGATCCGCCCTGAAGGCAGCGCGGCGGGCGATCAGCGCCGCATTATGACGCCGGTGCAGGCGCAGACCGCTGGCGTGGACTACATGGTGATTGGGCGTCCGATCACCCAATCTGCGGATCCGGCCGCGACGCTGCGCGCGATCCGCGCCTCTTTGGCCTGAGGAACCGCCGATGAATGACGATAACAGCCGCCTGGTGTATTCCACGGACACCGGCCGCATCAAGCAGGAAGACGTTAAACCGCAACGCGCCAAGGGCGACGGCATCGTGCGCATCCAGCGTCAGACTAGCGGCCGCAAGGGGAAGGGCGTGTGCCTGATTACCGGCGTCGATCTGGATGACACTGCGCTCGACAAACTGGCGGCCGAACTGAAAAAGAAATGCGGCTGCGGCGGTTCGGTGAAAGACGGGATCATCGAGATCCAGGGCGATAAACGCGATCTGCTCAAACAGCTACTGGAAGCCAAAGGCATGAAGGTCAAACTGGCGGGCGGTTGAGGCGAATCGCCATGCCGCAGTGCAATGCTGCGGCATGGCTTGAGGCTGTTGCTGCCGGGGGTTAGCCCGTTAACGGCGAAAGAAGCATAGACTTAAAGTAAAGCAGACCTGAAATCATCGTTATTCTGGTTAATACGTCAAAGCGCCTCGGCGCTTTTGCCCGCCTGTCGGCAGAGGAACATCGGAAAGGTTATTTGCCAACCTGGTGACCGATGATGCCCCCTACCGCAGCCCCACCCAGCGTGCCCAACGCGCTGCCGTCTGTCAGCACTGCGCCGCCGACTGCACCGGCGCCGGCGCCGATAGCGGTGTTGCGATCGCGTTTGGACATGTTGGAACAGGCGCTCAGTGAAAACGCCAGAGTCAGAGCCAGAGCGGCGGTGGCGAAACGTTTATTGATAATCATCATAATGACTTCTCCTTAGCATTGGCTATATGGAAGTGCCCTCTAAGTATAGGCGCTAACCATAAATCAGGCCTGCTGTTGATTCCCGTACAGTATCGATATAAAAAATGGCACTTTTTGTTAACGGCCGAATAATTAGCAGGTTACGGCCCAAAAGTGACCGAAACTGAGTATAGATTTCTCTGAAAGGATAAACAGGTAAATAGTCTTAAAATCCCGTTGCACAAGGGAAACGGCGCGCGGCGTGGCCCGCGCGACGCGAGAGGTGCGGTGGCGGCCCGCGTTATTCGTTGACCAGCTCCACCTGTACGCCCTGGCGTTTCAGCTGATGCTGATACTCCAGCGCCAGGCGTGAATCGGTGATCACTCGGCTGATTTGCCCCGGCTGCGCCAGCGGGTTGGGTTGGATCTGGCCGAATTTGCTGGAGTCCGTCAGCACGATATTCTCCACGCCCTTGGCCAGCACCGCGCTGACCACGTCGGCGCGCATCATGTCGCGGCCGGTAAAGCCGGTTTCGGCCTGAAAGCCGTCAATGCCGATAAACGCCTTGTTGAAATGCACCTGCTGAATGCACAGCCGTGTGAGCGGGCCGACCACGGTCTCGCTTTTCTTCTGATACATGCCGCCGAGGACAATCACGTCGCAGTCGGTTTCTTTCAGCAGGTTGGCGATATAGTGGCTGACGGTGATCAGCGTAATACGCTTGCGTTCGGCGATGTAGCGCGCCAGCAGGGCGTTGGCGCTGCCGCTCTCGATGAAGATCGTCTCACCGTCGTTGACCTGCGCCGCAGCGTACTGTGCCAATCGTTGTTTGAGGGTGAAATTGGACATCATGCGAGCGTCGACGTCGTCGCTTTCCAACGCCACGGCGGAACCGTGTACTCGCTTCAAATAACTGCGTTTTTCTAGCAGGTTGAGATCCTGCCGGATGGTGACTTCCGATACGCCCGAGGCCCGCGCCAGCTCATTGACGCTGATCCGCCGGCGATCGTTAACCAACTGCAATATGGTCTGTTGTCGTAAATTCATATCGGCCTGATGATGCGGCCGCCAAGGCGCGGCCGCTAAGAGTCAAAGGTTTAAAGAGTATGTTCTGTGCGCGCAATAATATCATCCTGCGCCTCAGGGGATAATGCGGTAAAGAAAGCGGAATAGCCAGCTACGCGAACCACTAAATCACGATATTGGTCAGGGTGTTGCTTCGCCGCCAGCAGCGTTTCGCGCGACACGATGTTGTACTGCACATGCCAACCGCGATAGCTCTCGAAGAAGGTGCGCAACATCAGCATCAGCTTTTCCCTATCGCGCGGGTTGTCCAGCGTCGCCGGATTCAGCTTTTGATTGAGCAGCACGCCGCCAAGGATCGCCTCGGTTGGCAACTTGGCGAGCGAATTGAACACCGCCGTTGGCCCCAGGTGGTCGGTGCCGGACGCCGGGCTGGCGCCTTCCGCCAGCGGCGCGTGCGCCTTGCGGCCATCCGGCGTGGCCAGGGTAGCGGCGCCGAAGGGCACCTTGGCCGAAATCGACGAGGTGCCGGCGTAGTAGCCGCCGCCGATCGGCCCGCGGCCGAAGCGGGTGTTGCGGTACTGTTTCAGTTCTTCGATGTAGGTTTGGTAGGCGCGCACCAGCAGCCGATCGACCTCGTCCACATCGTTGCCGTATTTGGGCGCGGCGTTGAGCAGCCGCTGACGCAGCTGTTCGCCATCCAGCCCGGCGAAGTCTTCGGCCAGCGCGGTCGCCAGCTGCTGCTGGCCGATCGCCCCTTGATCGAACACCAGTTTGCGCACCGCCGCCAGGCTGTTGCCCAGGTTGGCGATGCCGACCTGCAGGCCGGAAACCCAATCGTATTTGGCGCCGCCTTGCTTGATGCTTTTGCCGCGTTCAATGCAGTCATCCACCAGCGCGGAGCAGAGGATATCGTGAGCGTTCTCCTCCAGCACGCTGTCCACCACGCACTCGATCTCGATCGACTTGCGCGTGTAGTAGCGAATTTGCCGATCCCAGGCGGTTAAGACCTGCTCGAAATCGGCGAAATTTCCTTTGGACAGCGCCTGTTCCTGCGGCAGGAAAATCTGCCCGGACGTGGCGTCGCGGCCTTGTTCCAGCGCCGCCAGCAGCACGCGGGCGAAGTTGATGAAGCTCATGCCGGTGCAGCGATAGCCCCATTTGCCGCCGACGGCGGTCTCGATACAGCCGATGGCGGCGTAGTCGTAAGCGTCCTGCGGCTCGACCCCCAGCTTGATGAACTCGGGAATGACGATTTCGTCGTTATTGAATGCCGGCATGCCGAAGCCGCAGCGGATCACCTGTACGCAGGCGTCGAGGAAATCGGCGCTCATCCCGGCGTGGTAACGCACGCTGAGGTTGGGCTGGGTGGAACGCAGGCGGCCGCAGGATTCGAGAATGGCGTAGGACAGCGGATTGACCGCGTCACACGGCCGCCCATCGACCCGTTTTTGCCCGCCGATGGTGACGTTTTGGTACAGCGGGCTGCCGGCGGAGGCCTTGGAGTGCGAGCCGGAGCGGATCTTGTTGATCTCCAGCAGCTTCAGCCAGCAGCTGTGCAGCAGCTCGATGGCGTCTTCCCGCGCCAGGTTTTGCTCCAGCTCCACGTCGCGCCGATACCAGGGATAAAGATATTGGTCGAGGCGACCGAAGGAAACCGAATGGCCGTTGGATTCGATCTGCAACGTCAGCTGGATGAAATAGCACAGTTGCAGCGCCTGCCAGAAGGTTTGCGGCGGGCGATGGGCGATCAGGTCGCAGTTGTCTGCGATAGCCAGCAGCTCGGTGCGACGCCAGTCGCGGGTTTCGCGTTGCGCCATATCGCGCGCCAGGCGTGCGAAGCGTAGGATGTGCTCACTCAGCGCCGTCAGCACGATATCGATAGCGTTGAGAAACTGCGCTTTGTGCAGATCTTCCCACTCGGTCAGGCGCAGGCGGCTGCGGCGCGCGTTCACTTTTTCGCGCAGGCCGTCGAGGCCTTGTTCCAGTAGCAGCGGGAAGTTGACCGCCAGATGGGCGTCGCCAGAGGTCATGTTGCCCTCGGCCTTGATGATGCCGGTGGTCAGCAGCGCCTTTTGTTCGTCGGTGAACATGCCGTAGCAGCGATCCTGCACCGTTTGGCCGCGCCACCATGGGCACAGACGGTGCAAAATCGCCTTATTCTCTTCGCTGACTGAGAAGCCGGCACCCGGCCGGTCTGCCAACTGGTCTATCTCGTTTTCTATCCAGCCGACGGTGTATTCGGGGAAGATCGGCGCGGCGCGCAGCTCGCTGGCCTGGTTGCCGACGATCAGCTCGTCGTTGGCGATCCAGATGCTGCGCTTCGCCAGGTGGTTGGCCAGCGCCAGCGCACGGCGCACCGGCAGCGGCCGATCCTGATGCTGCTGATAGGCCTCGGTATAGTGCTGCGCGCGTTCGGTGCACACCGGCGGTTTGACGATGTGGATCAGCGCGTTCTTATGCGCCTGAATACGGGCGCTGAGGGTGGTCAAATCCAATGTGGTCATGGCGTTATCCTCGCAAAATGGCGGTCAGGCCTTTGGCGCCGGCGTACGTTTCGGCGAAGGCCAGCAAATCGGGCGCGTCCAGCGGTGTGCGGGCGGCACGGTAGGGTTCGCCGAGCAGGTGATACTTGTTGATGCCCAGCGTGTGGTACGGCAGAAAGTGGATCTCCGATACGCCGATCTCGTCGGCGGCGAAGTCGACAATCGCGCGGACAGAGTGGCGATCGGCATTGAAATCGGGGATCAGCGGTACGCGCACGGTCATTGGCACGCCGTGCGCCGCCAGCCGGCGAAAATTGTTCATCACCCGGCGGGCCGAGCCGCCGGTCCAGGTTTTGAAACGCGCTTCATCGGTGTGTTTGAGATCGGCCAACAGCAGATCCAGCCAGGGCAACGAAGGGGCGATGTAATGCCACGGCACATGCAGACAGGATTCGACGGCGGTGTGGATGCCGGCTTCGCGGCCGCGCCGCAGCAGCTCCGCCGCGACTTCCGGCTGCATAAAGGGTTCGCCGCCGGACAGCGTTAAACCGCCGCCGCTGCGCAGGTAGAAAGGCTTATCCCGCATCACCTCGGCCATGATATCGTCGGGGTTGACCACGCTGCCGCACAGGCTGAGCGCGCCGGTTGGGCAGGCGGCGGCCAGCGCCGCGTAGTCGTCTGCGCTGATGACGTCGCGCCGCAGCGTCAGTGCGCCCTCGTCACGTAGCAGGCCTTGTGGGCAGCGCTCGGTGCACAGCGTACAGCCGCTCAGACACAGGCGCTCGTCAAACAGCAGATCCGCGTGGCGCGAGCGGCTTTCCGGGTTCTGACACCAGCGGCAGCTCAGCGGGCACCCTTTTAAAAAGACCACGCTGCGGATGCCGGGGCCATCATGGGTCGAGTAGCGCTGCAGATTGAAGAACATGAATCACCCGTTTGGCGTTGCTGAATCTTTCGCCATTAAAGATCTTTCGAATGAAAGTTGAATTGATTTTGATCAAAAGGTGACGGGGTTTTTGCCCTATGATGATCAGAGTTTGAATCCGCCCACAGAACATGACACAGGAGTCCGTGATGGAGCTTTATCTCGATACCGCCGATGTGACCGCGGTAAAACGCCTGGCGCGCATTCTGCCGCTGCACGGCGTCACCACCAACCCGAGCATCGTGGCGAAGGAAGGCAAGCCGATCTGGGAAGTGCTGCCTGCGCTGCGCGACGCCCTTGGCGGCACCGGCAAGCTATTCGCGCAGGTGATGGCGGCCGATGCGGAGCGCATGGTGGCGGAGGCGTCGCTGCTCAGCCAGCGGGTACCGGGGCTGGTGGTGAAGATCCCGGCAACCGCGGAGGGATTGGCGGCGATCAAGAAGCTTAAAACGATGTCCATCCCGACGCTGGGCACCGCGGTGTACGGTGCCGGGCAGGGGCTGTTGGCCGCCTTGGCCGGGGCGGAATATGTGGCGCCTTACGTCAATCGGGTTGACGCGCAGGGCGGCGACGGTATTGAAATGGTGCACGAGCTGCAGCAGCTGCTGAGCCTGCACGCGCCGTCGGCGCAGGTGCTGGCCGCCAGCTTCAAAACACCGCGCCAGGCGCTGGAATGCCTGCTGGCGGGCTGCCAGGCCATCACGCTGCCGGTGGATGTGGCGGAGCAGTTCCTCAGTGCGCCGGCGGTGCAGGCCGCGGTCGAGAAGTTCGAGCAGGATTGGCAGGGGGCGTTCGGCTCAACGCTGTTAGGCTAAAGCCAGTAAAAAGGGCGCCGCGGCGCCCTTGCTTGATGCTCGGTTCGCTTAGCCGCGGCCGGTCTCCTCTCGCAGCGCGGCGCCGACCTCGTGCGTCGTCGGCTGTTCGGAACGCAGCGCCCGGCGGATCGCGAAGAAGGCGGCAATCAGCATGGTTACCGCCACCAGCATAAAGAACCCGCACAGCGCGGCGTTGATCTGGTTGCTGAACACGATGGTTTCCATGTCTTTCAAAGACTTGGCCGGCGCAATGATCGTGCCTTGCTCGATGCCGGTGGAGAATTTCTTCGCCTGCGCCAGGAAACCGATGCTCGGTTTCTCGTGGAAGATCTTCTGCCAGCCGGCGGTCATGGAGGTCACGAACAGCCAGGCGGTCGGTAAAATGGTGACCCAAGCGTAGCGCTGTTTTTTCATCTTGAACAGCACCACGGTGCCGAGGATTAGCGCCATCGACGCCAGCATCTGGTTGCCGATACCGAACAGCGGCCACAGGGTATTGATGCCGCCGAGCGGATCGACCACGCCCTGATACACGAAGAAACCCCAACCGGCCACCGCCACCGTGGTGCCCGCCAGGTTGCCGAACCAGGAGCGGTTGTTGGCCAACTGCGGTACCGCCACGCCCACCAAATCCTGCACCATAAAGCGACAGGCGCGGGTACCGGCGTCGACGGCGGTCAGGATGAACAGCGCTTCGAACAGAATGGCGAAGTGGTACCAGAAGGCCATCATCGCCCGGCTGTTGAATACCTCGCTGATGATGTGCGCCATGCCCACGGCGAAGGTCGGGGCGCCGCCGGCGCGCGACAGGATGGAGTTCTCGCCCACCTCTTTGGCGATCAGCGCCAGCGTTTCCGGCGTGACGATAAAGCCCCAGCTGTTGATCACCTGCGAAGCATTTTCCACCGTGGTGCCGATCAGTGCCGCCGGCGAGTTCATGGCGAAGTAAACGCCCGGATCCAGCACCGAGGCGCAGATCAGCGCCATGATGGCGACGAAAGACTCCATCAGCATGGCGCCGTAACCGATAAAGCGAATGTGGCTTTCGCGTTCCACCAGCTTGGGCGTGGTGCCGCTGGAGACCAGCGCGTGGAAGCCGGAAATGGCGCCGCAGGCGATGGTGATGAACAGGAACGGGAACAGGGCGCCGGCGAACACCGGGCCGCTGCCGTCGATGAAGCGCGAGACCGCCGGCATTTTCATCTCCGGCATGGCGAAGACGATGCCGATAGCCAGGCCGATGATGACACCGATTTTCATAAAGGTGGAAAGGTAATCGCGCGGCGCCAGCAGCAGCCACACCGGCAGCACCGAGGCGACGAAGCCGTAGATCACCAGCACCCAGGTCAGGGTGGTGCCGTGCAGCGTGAAGAACGGCCCCCAATAGGGATCTTGCGCCACGTTGCCGCCGTAAACGATCGCCAGCAGCATCAGCACGAAGCCAATCACCGAAATTTCAGCGATTTTGCCCGGCCGGATAAAGCGCATGTAGATGCCCATGAACAGGGCGATCGGGATGGTGGCGGCGATGGTGAACAGCCCCCACGGGCTGTCGGCCAACGCTTTTACCACCACCAGCGCCAGCGCCGACAGGATGATGATCATCACCCCCAGTGCGCCGAGCATGGTGATCACCCCGGCGAACGCGCCCAGCTCTTGCTTGGCCATTTCCCCCAGCGAACGGCCGTCGCGGCGTGTGGAGATGAACAGCACCAGGAAATCCTGCACCGCGCCGGCCAGCATGACGCCGACCAGGATCCAGATGGTTCCCGGCAGGAAGCCCATCTGCGCGGCCAGGATCGGCCCCACCAGCGGCCCGGCACCGGCGATGGCGGCGAAGTGGTGGCCGAACAGCACCCATTTGTTGGTGGGCACGTAGTCCAGGCCGTCGTTGTGACGTTCTGCCGGGGTCAGACGACGGTCATCCAGTTCAAAGACCTTGTCGGCAATGAACCGGCTGTAGAAGCGGTAGGCGATGCTGTAGCAGGCGACGGCGGCGACCACCAGCCAGACGGCGTTGACGTGCTCGCCACGGCTGAGCGCCAGCATGGCGAAAGCGAAGGCGCCGACCAACGCCACCAGCAGCCAGATAAATCCGGACCTGATGTTTTTCATGAAACAACTCCTTGGCGTGCAGAGGTAAAAATCAACGTTGTTATTAGGAATGACGTTTTAACAGTAGAAGTTTTGCCGCCGAACCGCGGCAGGTCGGATGAGAAATGTGAAGCAGGTGGGGTTTTAGTGTAAAAACAACGTGATGAAACCGCGTTGGCGCAGGCTGTCGCCCACACCATCCTGAGCAGTTATTCATTCTGCATTTTCACGGCGCGCACAGCGAATTATCGTCGTTTTTTATCTGGGCACGGTGTCTGGCGGATTATTATTTTATCTGTCGAGGCGTGCCGAAATAAAATTATTCATGCCATGTTATACCTTTATTTTCACCCGCAGGCTTAATCATTCATCAAATAAATAATAAAGCTACGAAAGGAATTTAATTATGATAAATAAAATCATCGAAGGGTATTTACCGCAGCTCACGGCCATTCGGCACGATATTCATCAGCACCCTGAATTGGGTTTCGAAGAGTTTCGCACCAGCGATCTGGTGGCGGATTATCTGAGTTCGTGGGGCTATGAGGTGCACCGCGGATTGGCGGGCACCGGCGTGGTGGGTACGTTGCGGGTGGGCGACGGCGTTAAGCGCCTCGGATTGCGTGCCGATATGGACGCTCTGCCGATCGAAGAGAACAACGGCAAGCCCTGGAGCAGCAGCGTGGCCAACCGCATGCACGCCTGCGGCCATGATGGGCACACCACTATGTTGCTCGGTGCCGCCCGCTATCTGGCGCAAACGCGCAACTTCAACGGCACGCTGCACCTGATTTTCCAACCGGCGGAAGAGATGCTGAACGGCGGCGCGCGCATGGTGGAACAGGGGCTGTTCGAGCGCTTCCCCTGCGACGCCATCTTCGCCATGCACAACATGCCGGGGATGCCGCTCGGCGAGTTCTTCTTCCAACACGGTCCGTTTATGGCCTCGATGGATCAGTTCAACGTGCGGGTGCAGGGGCGTGGCGGCCACGGCGCCATCCCGCAGCTGGCGGTCGATCCCGTGCTGGTGGCCTCGCATATCACTGTCGCCCTACAGAGCATCGTTTCGCGTAATATCGATCCGCTGGAGGCGGCCGTGATCACCGTCGGCAGCATCAAGGCCGGTGAGGCGGCCAACGTGATCCCGGACAGCGCGG
Source organism: Serratia sp. NGAS9 (assembly GCF_009905295.1). NCBI lineage: Bacteria > Pseudomonadati > Pseudomonadota > Gammaproteobacteria > Enterobacterales > Yersiniaceae > Serratia > Serratia sp. NGAS9. Next base: position 2,719,936 of record NZ_CP047605.1, on the reverse strand, counting down.
AAATGAAGCTCAGCGTACGCTCTCTGGATCGTCAGGCGCGCGCAATCCTGCTGGCGCGCATTCCGGCGCTGATCGAGGCGCAGGCGGCAAGCTTCGGTGCCCACGCGGTGGTGGAGCACGTTAACGGTACGCCGGTGTTGGTCAACGACGAAGCGATGACCCGCTTTGCCCACCGTGTGGCGGAGCAGCAGTTCGGCGCCGCCCGCGCGCACTACGGTGCCCGGCCGCTGATGGGCAGCGAAGATTTCTCCTTCATGCTCGATGCACATCCGCAGGGCTGCTACCTGATCGTTGGCAACGGCGATGGCGAAGGCAGCTGCATGGTGCATAACCCGGGATATGACTTCAATGACGGCTGTCTGGCGGCCGGCAGCCAGTATTGGGGAGCGTTGGCGGAAGCGTATTTAAAATAAACGCGAAAAATAATAACAGGGAAGATAATGATGAGTGAAAATACGGCTGAAACCCAAACGGAAATAATATCGGCCCCGAAGGTCGGTGGCAAAAAGGTCATATTCGCCGCCTCCTTCGGCAATGCGCTGGAGTTTTTCGATTTCGGTATTTATAACTTCTTCGTTATTTATATCAGCGTATTGTTTTTTCCCCCGTCTAGCGATCCGCATCTGGCGTTGCTGTTGGCGTTTGCCACGTTCGGCGTCAGCTTTTTCATGCGGCCGCTGGGCGGCATTCTGATTGGCGCCTATGCCGATCGCTGTGGCCGCAAGCCGGCGATGATCCTGACGATTTCCTTGATGAGCCTGGGCACGGCGATGATCGGCTTTGCGCCTACCTACGCCAGCGCCGGCTATTGGGGAACCGCCACGCTGGTGGCCGCGCGTCTGATCCAGGGCGTAGCGGCGGGCGGCGAGGTGGGGGCGTCGATGTCGTTGCTGGTGGAGTCGGCGCCGCCCCATCGGCGCGGTTTCTATTCCAGCTGGTCACTGGCGACGCAGGGCATCGCCACCGTGGTTGGCGGCGTCACCGCGCTGGCGCTCAGCGCGGCCTTGCCGGTACTTTCCGGCGAACCGAACGCCATGGCCGAGTGGGGATGGCGCATTCCATTCTTTATCGGCGTGGCGCTGGCGCCGCTCGGTTGCTGGCTGCGTCTCGGGCTGGAAAGCGATCGGCCGTCGGTGGCGCGGGCTCACGAGCCGCCTGCTCAGCTGCGCCAGCACTCGCGGGCGGTAGTGCTCGGTGTGATGCTGACCATCGGCGCCACCGTCGCCACTTACATCTCGATGTATTATCTCGGCACCTACGCGGTGAAATACCTGGGAATGGCGCAGGCCTACGGTTATGCCGCGATGCTATTGGCGGGGCTCATCACCTTCGGCGGCAGTCTGCTGGTCGGGCACTGGTGCGATCGTTACGGCCGTCTGCCGCTGATCCGCGGGTCGCGGATCGCGATTCTGATCGTGGCCCTGCCGGCGTTTTGGTGGCTGAGCGCGGTGCCGCATCCTGCGGTGCTGCTGCTGATCGTCGCGGTGCTGGTCGGGTTGACCACGCTCGGTTCGGTGCCGACCATGTTGATGATTTCGGAGCTGTTCCCGCAGCGCATTCGTGCGCTGGGGTTTGCGTTGGTCTACAGCCTCGGGGTGGCGATCTTCGGCGGCTTCGCCCAGTACATCGCTTCGCAGTCGATCGCGCTGAGCGGTTCGCTGCTGGCGCCCGCCGTCTATCTGATGGTGGCTACGCTGGCTTCGCTGGCGGTGCTGCCATTGCTGCGTGAAACCGGCGGAGAGCCGCTGCGCTAGCCGAAAAAAAACGCCGGCGGTTTTCACCGTCGGCGCTTTGCGTTGCGACCGTTTCAGGCTGGCGTTCAGGCCGCCGGGCGGGCGATCACGCTGCGGGTTTCCATGCGCACTTCGGCGATGGTGACCTGCAAGGTATCGCTCTGGCGGTAAACCACTTCGCCTTTAATCTGCACGGTGCCGGTTTCCTGGCTGCACTGCATCTCGTCACGCACCGCGTGAATGAACGGTGCCGGGATGAAGGCAACCGCGCCGTTGTCCAGCAGGCGTACACGCAAGCCGCCACGGGTCACGTCGATGATCTCGGCGTTGAAGCGGGTATCGGTACCGGCCTTGTCCTGCAGGAAGCGGGCGTACAGCCAGTCGCCGACGTCGCGCTCCGCCATGCGGTTCAGGCGGCGGCGCTCCGCCAGCTGCACCGTGACGTCATCCTGTGGCTTTTCCGCCGGTTGCTGGTTGATGATCGCCTTCAGCAGACGATGGTTGACCATATCGCCGTATTTACGGATCGGCGATGTCCAGGTGGCGTAAGCCTCCAGACCCAGACCGAAGTGTGGCCCCGGCGTAGTGCTGATCTCGGCGAAGGTCTGGAAGCGACGGATGCGGCTGTCGAGGAACTGGGTCGGCTGCGCATCCAGGTGGCGGCGCAGTTCGCAGAAACCGTCGAGGGTCAGCAGCTTCTCGGCTTCGGCTTCCACGCCGTTGGCCTGCAGCACGGTGACCGCTTGTTCAACCAGTGCAGGATCGAAACCGGTGTGCACGTTGTACACGCCGAAGCCCAGGCGATCGCGCAGCACGATGGCGGCGCAGACGTTGGCGGCGATCATGCACTCTTCAACGATGCGGTTGGCGCTGCGGCGCTGCTCGGTAACGATCTCCAGCACGTCGCCTTTTTCACCCAGCACGAAGCGGTAGTCCGGACGATCTTTGAACACCAGCGCATGCTGGTGGCGCCAGGCATTGCGCGCATCGCAAACGCGCTTCAGCAGGGTGATTTGTTGCGCGATGGCGTCGCTCGGCGGTTGCCAGCCGGCAATGCCGTCCAGCCAGTCGGAGACTTCGTCGTACACCAGTTTGGCTTTGGATTCGATCTCGGCGGCGAAGAACTGAATATCGTCGCCTAGCGCGCCGTCGGCGGCGATGGTCACGCGGCAAGCCAGCACCTGGCGGCGCTCGTTAGGGCGCAGCGAGCACAGGTTGTCCGACAGATCGCGCGGCAGCATCGGGATGTTGAAGCCCGGCAGGTAGTTGGTGAAGGCGCGCACGCGGGCGATATCGTCCAGCTTGCTGCCTTGTTCGACGTAGGCAGTCGGATCGGCGATGGCGATGGTCAACTGCAGCGAACCGTCACCGTTGTCGGTCACGTACAGCGCATCGTCCATGTCCTCGGTGCTGGCGCTGTCGATGGTGACGAATTCGAGCGCGGTCAGATCTTCACGCACCAGCGCAGCGTCCGGCTCGCTGAGGGCCTGCATCTCCGGCGCCTCTTTTTCCAGGTTGTGACGCGCCAGCGTCACCCACCACGGGGCGAAATGGTCTTCGCCTTCGGTGATAAAGTGGGTCAGGTCGGCGTTGAAGCCGCGATCGCCTTTCAGCGGATGGCGGCGCATTTCCGCCACCGCCCAGTCGCCGGCCTGGAAGTTGTGGGTCAGTTCACGCACCGGGCGGCACGGAATCGCATCTTTCAGCAACGGATGATCGGGCACGATGGACAGGCGATCGTCGCGCTTTTGCACGCGGCCGACAAAGCGCGACAGGAACGGCTCGACCAGGGTTTCCGGCTCGGCGATTTCGCGCTCTTTCTCGGTGTGCAGGGTGGCGATAATGCGATCCCCGTGCATGACTTTCTTCATGTACGGCGGTGGAATGAAGTAGCTTTTTTGACCGTCTACTTCAAGAAAGCCAAAGCCTTTCTCGGTCCCTTTCACGACGCCTTCAACGCGCGGGGTCTGAGAGTGAAGTTGCTGTTTAAGCTGCGCCAGCAGCGGGTTATCTTGAAACATATCGTCCAGTGAATGGGTTGTGAGTGGCAAGATTTGCGGCTGACAGTTTTACGCGAATCACCCGCTGCGAGCAAGCCTAACGTCACGGAACCCCGCGTTGCCGCGCGATTTTGCGCAAGAATGGTCAATCGAAGGGCGAACGATGAAAAACCCCGGCGCGCAGGCCGGGGTGAAGGGCGTGGGACAATCAGTCCCGCAGCGGCGTCGGCTGCAGGATTTCAATCCAGTAATCGTCTGGATCGCGAATGAACGCCACGTAGTTCATGCGGCCTTCATGCAGGCGTTTCTGGAAGGTGACGCCCAGGCGCTCAAACCGCTCGCAGGCGGCGTGCACGTCCGGCACCGTGACGCACAGGTGGCCAAAGCCGCGCGGTTCGCTGTTGCCGTTGTGGTAGTGGAAATCCGCCTGATTTTCGGTGCCGTGGTTATGGGTCAGCTCGAGAATACCCGGCTGGCTCAGCGCCCAGCGTTTGCGTTCGTCGTCATCCTGCGGGATCTGCTCGCGCGGGCTGCGCGTCAGGTAGCAGATGGTGAAAGCGGCTTCTTTGAACTCTTCCAGATAGACCGGGGTAAAGCCCAGCACGCGCGTATAGAAATCCAGCGCTTTGGCCAGATCCTTCACGCGGATCATGGTGTGGTTGAACACGTAACCGTCGGTTACCGCGTCCGGTTGGGCTGCCACGCCGGGCAGCGTCAGTAAATCATTCAGTGGCATCAGTGATCCTCCTCAGGGTGTCGGCAGACTGTAGGTGAAATCGATGCTAATCTAAAGTAATTGTTTTTAACTAAAACACTAACTAAAAGTGAATGATAGATGAAGCTGAGCCAGCTGAAGTTTTTCTGCACCGTGGTGGAACACAAAACCATCGCCGCCGCCGCCCGCGAGCTGCACTGCGTGCCTTCCAACGTCACGCTGCGGCTGCGTGAACTAGAGGAGTCGCTGGGCGGCGAGCTGTTTTTCCGCGACAAGAACCGGCTGTACGTCAATCCCAAAGGACGGCTGTTCTATCAGCAGGCGCGCGACATCGTGGCGCAGGCGGAGCGCAGCAAGCAGCTGTTCGCCGGCGAGCATCAGCATGGGCTGCTGAACCTCGGGGCGCTGGATTTCTCGCTGGTCAGCCATTTACCGGCGCGTATTGCCAGGCTGCGCCGTTTACAGCCTCATCTGCACATCAACGTACTGAGCCGCGACTCGCTGGTGCTGGAACGCATGCTGATCGACAGCGATCTCGACCTGGCGATCACCGACGGCCCGATTGAGCATCCGTTACTGGCCAGCCAAAAGGCATTCGATGAACGGCTGGTATTGCTGATGCCGGCCGATGTCGGGGAACCCGACGCCGCCACGCTGGTGCCGCTGGAGTTTTACACGTTCAGCCGCGAATGTTCGTTTCGCCTGAAGGTGGATCACTGGCTGGCCTCGCGCGGGCTGAAACCGCGCATGACGCTGGAAATGGAGTCTTATGCCGCGATGGCGGCCTGCGTGCAGGCCGGTTGCGGCGTGGCCTGCGTGCCCGGTTCGTTGCTGCCGCTGATCTTGCCGGCACCAGGGTTGAAGGTGGTGGAAATGGGTGAGGAGGGCGTGAGCGATCTGTACTTCGTCTGGCGACGGCATCAGCTGTCCGACGAGTTGCAGACTATCCTGGAAATATTGGCGCGCCCGGCGTGAACCGGGCGCGCATGTTCAGGCAATACGCAGCGAGGGTTGCTGCTCGCTGCGGCGAATCACCACCGGGATCGACTTCGAGGTCGGGGTGCCGGTACCGTCGCCGAAGCTGGCCAGCGGCACCAGCGGGTTGGTTTCCGGGTAGTAGGCCGCCAGGTTGCCACGCGGAATGTCGTAACTCACCAGCTTGAACCCGTCCACTTTACGCACCACGCCATCGTTCCACAGGGTTTCTATCTCTACCCGTTCGCCATCCTGTAGGCCCAGTGCCGCCAGATCCTCCGGATGGATGAACAACACTTCGCGCTGGCCGTAAACGCCGCGATAGCGGTCATCCAGACCATAGATGGTGGTGTTGTACTGATCGTGCGAGCGCAGCGTCTGCAGGGTAAACGGCGCTTGCTCGTCGCCCAGCTGCGGGAACAGGGTGGTCGGCAGCGCGGCGGCGCTGAATTCCGCCTTGCCGCTCGGCGTGGCGAAGCGCAGTTCGGCGGCGGCATTGCCCAGGTAGAAACCGCCGGGCTGGTCGCAGCGCCGGTTGAAATCCTCGAAGCCGGGAATGGTGGCGGCGATATGATCGCGGATCAGCGAATAGTCGTCGGCCAGTTCCAGCCAGTCCAGCTGTTGCGTACCCAGCACGGCGTCGGCGATACCGCAGACGATCGCCGTCTCCGAACGTTGAGTATCCGCCAGCGGTTTGCCGATGCCTTCCGAAGCGTGAACCATGCTGAATGAATCCTCGACCGTGATGTACTGCGAGCCGCTGGCCTGCATGTCCAGTTCGGTGCGGCCGAGCGTCGGCAGGATCAGCGCGTCTTTGCCGGTCACCAGGTGGCTGCGGTTAAGCTTGGTGCTGATATGCACCGTCAAATCGCAGTTGCGCAGGGCGCGGGCGGTGCGCTCGGTGTCCGGCGCTGCGGCGGCCAGGTTGCCGCCCAGCGCGATCAGCACTTTCACTTCGCCGCGCAGCATCGCTTCGATCGCTTCCACCGTGTTGTGCCCCACCGCGCGATTGGCGGTGAAGTTAAAGTGGCGTTCCAGGCTGTCGAGCAGTGCCTTCGGCGACTTCTCATCAATCCCCATGGTGCGGTTACCCTGGACGTTGCTGTGGCCGCGCACCGGGCACAGACCGGCGCCCGGTTTACCCAGTTGCCCGAACAGCAGCTGCAGGTTGGTGATTTCACGCACCGTCGCAATAGAGTGTTTATGCTGAGTCACGCCCATCGCCCAGGTGCAGATCACCCGTTCGGCACCCTGGTAGGTGGCCGCCGCCTGGCGCAATTGCGCTTCGCTCAGGCCCGATTGCGCGGTAATGGTCTGCCACTCGGTCGCGTCCACCTGTGCCAGGTAAGCCTCCACGCCGACGCTGTGCTGTTCGATAAATGCCAGGTCGAACAGGGCGGGTTCACCAGCGGCCATACGCTGGCGGTGAGTTTCCAGCAGCGCTTTCACCATGCCGCGCACCGCTGCCATATCGCCGCCCAGATTTGGCTGGTAATAGGAAGAGCTGATCGGTGAGGATTTTGGCGTCAGCATCTGTACCGGATCCTGCGGATCGGCGAACCTTTCCAGCCCACGTTCGCGCAGGGTGTTGAAACTGACGATACGCGCGCCGCGTCGGGCGGCGTTTTTCAGGCTGTGCAACATGCGCGGGTGGTTGGTGCCGGGGTTTTGACCGAACACGAAGATGGCGTCGGCCTTTTCGAAGTCATCGATGCGGATGGTGCCTTTGCCAACGCCGATGCTCTGCTTCAGCCCGACGCCGCTCGCTTCGTGACACATGTTGGAGCAGTCGGGGAAATTGCTGGTGCCGAGCATGCGGCCGAACAGCTGATAAAGGTACGACGCTTCGTTGCTGGCGCGGCCCGAGGTATACAGCTCGATCTGGTTCGGGTTGTCCATATCGTTGATGTGCTTGGCGATCAGCGCCAGCGCGTCCGGCCAATGGATAGGCTCATAGTGGTCGGTTTCGGCGTTGTAGCGCATCGGATGGGTGAGGCGACCCTGGTATTCGAGGAAATAGTCGCTCTGCTGCTGCAGGGTGCTGACGCTGTGGGCGGCGAAGAACTCAGGCTCCACGGCGCTGCGCGTCGCTTCCCAACTGACCGCTTTGGCGCCGTTTTCGCAGAAGCTGAAGGTGCTGTGGTTGTCGTCGCCCCAGGCGCAACCGGGGCAGTCGAAGCCGCGTGCCTTGTTGACGCGCATCAGGTTGCGCATGTTTTTTAGCGTTTGTTTACTGTCGAGGACAAAGCGGGTGGTGGCTTCAAGCGAACCCCAGCCGCCCGCTGGGCCGGTATAAGGCTTGATTGACGGTTTGAATTTCATGGTGACACTTCGCAGGTGGTTGTAGCTAAAAAGTAAACGCTTTTTTATGCGTCTTGCGTATTTATGTCACAAGTTTAGGGGCGTGGCAGGCAGGCGTCTAATCGAATGGGGCAATGGCGGCATAGAGCGTATCTATCGCAGGCGGACGCTGACCTAAACAAATGGTTGCATAAAGACACCCGCTGCAAAAGAGTAATGGTTTCGTCTGAAAGTGAATTCATGCAGTCTATCTCGCGGATTATATTGGTATTTTATTCAGCCTGCGGGCCTGAGGAACACAGCGTGAAGCGTTCAGTATCAGTGGTGATCGGCGGTATATTACTGCCTTTAGCGGCGCAGGCGGCGGAAACGACGCCCCATTTTCCCACCATGACCCCACCGGCGATAGACGCCGCCTCTTACGTTTTGATGGATTACACTACCGGCCAGGTACTGGCGGCCGACAATGCCGACGAACGGCGCAACCCGGCCAGCTTGACCAAACTCATGACCGGGTTGGTGATCGACCACGCGCTCGATCAGCACAAGATTGGCCTCGACGATGTCGTCACCGTGGGGAAAGACGCCTGGGCGCAGGGCAACCCGGTGTTCAAAGGCTCTTCGTTGATGTTCCTGAAGCCTGGTGACAGGGTCACGGTTCGCGATCTCAGCCGCGGTATCATCATCGATTCCGGCAACGACGCCTGCGTGGCGATGGCGGACTATGTGGCGGGCAGCCAGGCCAACTTCGTCAAGCTGATGAACGAGAAGAGCGCGCAGCTGGGCCTGCAGAACACCTATTTCGAAACGGTACACGGGCTGGATGCGCCGGGGCAATTCACCACCGCCGGCGATCTGGCGGTGGTTGCGCGCGCCATCATCATGAGTGAGCCGGCGGAATACCACATGTACAGCGAGAAATCGCTGACCTGGAACGGTATCACGCAGCAGAACCGCAACGGCCTGCTGTGGGATAAGACGCTGCACGTCGATGGGTTGAAAACTGGGCACACCGCCTCGGCCGGCTTCAACATCATCGCCTCCGCCACCGAAGGGGATCGCCGCCTGATTGCCGTGGTGATGGGCGGCAAAAGTTCCAAAGGCCGCGAGGAACAGGCGCGCAAGCTGCTGAGCTGGGGGCTGCGCGACTTTACCACGGTACACCTGTTCAGCGCCGGCCAGAGCCTGGGGGAAGAGCCAGTCTGGTACGGCGAGAATCACCGGTTACCGGTCGGCAGCGTGCAAGAGCAGTCGCTCAGCCTGCCAAAAAACGAAGCGGACAAGCTGAAGGCGCAGTACGTGATCAATACCGCGCGGCTGGAAGCGCCGATTGGTAAAGGGCAAACCGTCGGCGAGATCCGCATCAGCGACAATGGCCAGGTAGTGAAAACCCTACCGCTGGTGGCGCTGCAGGCGGTACCGCAGGGCGGCGTGTTCTCGCGCCTGGTGGATTACGTGAAGCTGAGGCTCTGACTCGTCGGGCGGGCGGCGGCCCCCGGTGGTATACTGGTGCGAATGCCGATCATTGAGCTGCGCTATGGATATTAAACAACTGATTTATTTGTGCAATCTGGAACGAGAGCGCCACTTCGGCCGGGCGGCGGAGGCCAGCTTCGTCAGCCAGCCGACGCTATCCATGCGATTGAAAAATCTGGAAAAAGAGCTGGGCGTTTCGCTGATTAACCGCGGCAACCATTTCGGCGGTTTTACCGCCGAAGGCGAGCGGGTGTTGGCGTGGGCGCGTGAGATCGTCTCGGTTTATCAGGGGCTGAAGCTGGAAGTGGAGTCGCTCAAGCACGGTTTGCACGGCACGCTGCGCCTCGGCGTGGTGCCGCAGTGCAGTATCTCGGTATCGGAAATGCTCAAGGCGGTCAGCGAACGTTACCCGCATCTCGATTACCGGCTGGCGGTGCTGAGCGCCGATCAGCTGTTGGAGGCGCTGACGGCGCACACCGTCGACATCGGCATCGGCTTTTTCGAGCTGTCGACCTTGAAGGAGCTGCATTTCCAATCGCAACCGCTGGTGGAAACCGGCGTCGAGCTGGTATTTCATCCGCAACATTTCCCGAAGCTGGTGGGCGATACGCCGTTGCCGCTGGAGGCGGTGGCCGCCTTGCCGTTGTGTCTCGCCGAGCCGACGCGTTATTTCCGCCGCTATCTCGATCAACACTTTCGCGACGCCGGGTTGACGCTGCACACGCGGCTTGAGACCGCGTCGATCTTCCAACTGCTCGAAGGTATTTTCGTCGGTTTGGGCTGCGGACTGTTCCCGCGCGGCCAGCTGCAATCGCCGTTGATGCCGGCGTTGCAGCGGCGTCCGGTGGCCATCGGCGCCATGCCGCGTCATGCGGCGGTGGTCGTCGATATGGCGGAGCGCGCTACGCCGTTGGCGCAAAAGTTCTTCGATGCCGCCAGCGAGTGGCTGCGTCAGCAGAATGTCTAAAACGCGCCGTATTGCGGCCGGTAATAAGGCCGCATAGCGGTATTCAGTCGGTGGTGATGGAAGATGTTGCATCGCCCAACGTTTGGCGCAGGCGATTTTCCCAGGCGTAGAGTGCGGCGGTGAGGATCACTTCCAGCGCCTGCGCCTGATTCAGACCGCTGTTGAACAACGGCTGCACGCTCTGCGGGGTAAATTTCTCCGGTGCGCGCGTCAGCTCGGCGGCGGTGTGGACCACCGCGCGTTTGACCGTATCCTCGGTAGAGGCCAATCCCTGAGGCAGCCCGGTGAACAGCGCCTGTACCAATCCGTCATCCTGCATTTCATGCGCCACCGTGGCCGCGCAGTAACGGCTGCCGTTGATGCGCGAGACCACCAGCGTCGCCAGCGCCTTCAGGCGGCTCGATAACCCATACCCTTCGGCATTGATGCCATTGAACACGCCGTTGCGTTCGCGCAGTGCGGCGGCATCGTGCGCTAACAGCAGATAATAAGATTCGGCGCGCGCCTGCGGGTGGCTCTGATCCAACACGTCAAGCTGTTCGGCGGCGGCGGTTTCCGTGTCGATCGGCGACAGCCGCGCAGTCCAGCTCAATTCTTCGGTACTGAAAGCGACGCCATCGGCGTCTTCGACATTCGGGAAGCCGGGCACCACTACCGCCGGTCGGCCGGCTAACGCCGCGATGCCAGCTACCACACGTGCCTGATAGCTGACAAAACCGATGATTTGCGAAAAGGTGACGATATCCGCAGGGCTCAGCCCGACGTCGACAAGCTGTTGCAGCGCCTTGCGGCAAATCAGCGTGGGTTGGCTGGCAAGCTGGCGGGCATATTGGGTGATCTGGGCGAGCCGGATATTGCTTTCCCGGGAGGCGTCCGGGCTGTGCAGCGGGGCGAGGCGGGCGGCATAGTGGCTACAGAGGGACTGCACGCCGGTCACCTGAGCGACGGTCAGTGCGGTGCTGAGGCGATCGTAGGGTGACAATGTCACGTATCGTGATAGCGACACCTGGTCGGGAAACAGGGCGTGGTAACCGGCCAGTGAGGCGTTGAATACCCCGGCGCGGGCGCCGAGCGCGCTGTTTAACGCTTCATCGGCGAAGGCACCCAGCCCCAGCAGAAAACGATCGCGCAGGGTAGCCGCCTGCGGCTCCAACGGCGTATCGCCCCGCACGCTGCTTTGGGTTTCGTGATACCACTGGGCATTATGTTGTCGACGGAGTCGTTCCATAGGGTCAATCCTTAATCATGATCAACAACCACCGCTGCGTACGGCAGCGGTGGCTGGACAAAGAGGCAACATGCCCGCAGGCGGGGCGAAAGGCGGATTTAGCGCAGCTCATCGCAGTACAGTGCGTGGCCGTAAACAGAGAAACCGGTGGCCAGCGTGAGCAGAAACTGCGCGAGGCGGCGATGGCGAAGGCTGTTCATCAGTGCGATATCCTGTCGTATGAGAGGCTCAACGTAGGGGATATCCTCACCGATCGCCCTGGCGAGATAAAATAATGTTACGGACTAATCAATAACTGAAAGGAATAAAATATAAGGATATATAACAAGAATGTAATTTGTATGTGCATTTTCTCGCTAAGCGACCGAGGCGCGCAGCAATAAAAAACCCGCCGCAGCGGGTTTGTTGCAGGCCAGGACGGGGCTCAGAAACGGCCGCCGTCGCGTCGCCAGGCGTCGGCGGTCAGCGCCTCGCCGAAGTGGCTGGCGATAAGACGCTTGGTCAATTCGTGCAGCGGCGCCGCCAACACCTCGGCGGTGCTGCCGCGTTCGACGATCTCCCCTTCGTGCATCACCAGCACCTGGTCGCTGATATGCTTCATCATGCCGAGATGCTGGGTGACGTAGATATAGGAAATGCCGTGTTTTTCCTGCAGTTCCAGCATCAGGTTGATGATTTGCGAGCGCATCGACATGTCCAGCGAGGCCAGCGCCTCATCGGCGACGATCACCTTCGGCTGCAGGATCAGCGCACGGGCCAGCGCGACGCGCTGTTTTTGCCCGGAAGCCAGCATGTGCGGATAGTAGTAAGCGTGATCCGGCAGCATGCCGACCTGGCGCAGCGTCTGGTTGATACGCTGCTCGCGCTCGGCGGGTTCCAGATCGGTGTTCAACCGCAGCGGCGCATCCAGCAGCTGGCCGATGCGCTGACGCGGGTTGAGCGAGGTGCTCGGATCCTGAAAAATCATACGAATGCGCTGGCTGCGGTAGCGATAATCACCGAACGCCAGCGGATGATCGTCGATCAGCAGTTCGCCGGCGGTCGGTTCCACCATGCCGGAGAGCATTTTCGCCAGCGTGGATTTGCCAGAGCCGTTCTCACCGATCACCGCCAGCGTCTGACCTTCACGCAGGGTAAAGCTGACGGACTTCACCGCCTCGACGTGCTGACGGCGGAACAGCCCGGTGCGGTAGCGGTAGGTTTTGCTCAGGTTGCGCACTTCCAACAGCGTTTCCATGTTATTGCTCCTCCATGTTCAGCGGGAAGTGGCAGGCGAAGAAGTGGTTTTTGACCGGGCGCAGGCGCGGCGTTTCGATGCACTTCTTCTGCGCGTAAGGGCAGCGCGGCCCCAGGCGGCAGCCGATCGGCAGGTGTTCCAGCGAAGGAATGGCGCCCGGTAGCGTGTTCAACCGGCTTTTGTGCGGCAGCGAGCGGCCGAAGTCCGGCATGGCGCGGATCAGCGCCTGGGTATAAGGGTGGTGCGGCGCCGCCAGCAGCTCTTCGCACTGGGCGCTCTCCACCGTTTGCCCGCAGTACAAGACGTTCACCCGGTCGGCCCACTTGCTCATCATCTGCAGGTCGTGACTGATCAGCAGAATGGTGGTGTTGTTGTTCTGATTGAGACGCGCCAACAGGCGGAAAATCTGCGCCTGGGTGGTCGGCTCCATGGCGTTGGTCGGCTCATCGGCGATCAGCAGGCGCGGCTGGTTGGCCAGCGCGATGGCGATCATCACTTTCTGGCACTCGCCCTCGGTCAGCTCGTACGGGAAGCTGCCCATGATGTCGTCGTGATCCTTGATGCCGACGCGGTGCAGCAGTTCGATGGCGCGGCGTTTGCGCCAGTTGAAGCGTTGCCACCAGCGGCCCTTGTAGGTCCAGCCCGGTATGGCCTGCGCCAGCTGGCGGCCGATGCTTTCGGAAGGATCGAGACAGGACTGCGGCTCCTGGAAGATCATCGAGACGTTGTGGCCCACCAGCCTGCGCCGCTCGCGCGGACTTAGCTGCAGCAGGTCGATGTCGTCGAAGCGAAAGCGATCGGCGGTGACGCGCCAGTTGTCTTTGGTCACGCCGCAGATGGCCTTGGCGATCAGGCTCTTGCCGGAGCCCGATTCACCCACCAGGCCGCGCACCTCGCCCTCGGTCAGCGTCATGCTGACGCGATCGACCGCCTTGACCGGCCCTTCGGCGGTCATAAATTCAATCGTCAGATTGCGGATATCGAGTAACGGCATTATTCCACCCCGGCATTGATTGCGCGGCGCATACCGTCGCCTAACAGGTTAACCAGCAGCACGCTGACGAGGATGGCCGCGCCGGGCAGCATCACCGTCCAGGGCGCAACGTACACCAGCTCGAGCGAATCGCCGAGCATCGCTCCCCATTCCGGCGAAGGCAGCTGCGCGCCGAGATCGAGGAAGCCGAGTGCGGCGATATCCAAAATGGCCATCGACAGCGCGCGGGTGAATTCGGTCACCAACACCGCCGCGATGTTCGGCATGACCGCGTACCACAAGATCTGCAGCGTGGAAGCGCCGTCAAGCCGGGCCGCCACCACGTACTCTTTCTCCAGTTCGTCGTGCACCGCGCTGTAGATGGTGCGCACCATGCGCGGCAACAAGGCGAGCCACACCGCCAGCATGGCGTGTTCAAGTTTGGGGCCGATAAACGCCACCACCACGATCGCCAGCAGCAGCGAGGGAATCGACAGCAGGGTATCGAGGATGTGGTTGAGCACCGCCGAGCGCAGCCCGTGGGTGACGCCGGCGAACACGCCGAGGATCACCCCGCAGAACGCCGCGGCCAGCGTCACCGCCAGCGCGGAGCCGAAGGTGGCGGCGGTGCCGGTCAACAGGCGGCTGAGGATGTCGCGCCCGAGATCGTCGGTGCCGAGGAAAAACGACACGTTGCCATAGCGCGACCACGACGGCGGCAGCAGCTGATAACCAAGGAACTGCTGATCCAGCGCGTAGGGCGCCAGCAGGCTGCCGAACAGCGACAGTAGCAGCAGGGCGATCACCCCGTAAAAACCGATCATCGCCAGCGCGTCGCCATAGAAAATCCGCCAGGTGTAGCGCAGCGGGCTCGGCATCTTTTTCTCGCGGTATACGTTATCGAAGGGCATACCATTCCTTATGTTTCAGCGGGTTGGTTGCCGCACCCAGAATGTCGGCCAGAACGTTAATGGTGATCACCAGCGTGCCGACCACCATGACGCCGGCGGAAATTGCCGCATAGTCCTGCTGGCGAATTGCGTTGATCAGCCACCGGCCGAGGCCTGGCCAACTGAACACCACTTCGGTGATCATCGCCAGCGTGAGCATGGTGGAGAACTGCAGCCCCAGTTTGGGCACGATCGGCGGCAGCGCGTTGTGCAACACGTGGCGACGAATGATGGTGAAGCGCGACAGGCCGCGGGTGGCGGCGGCCTTGATGTAGTTTTGGCTCAGCACGTCGTCGGTGCTGATGCGCATCAGCCGCACCACTTCGGTGGTGGGCGCCACCGCCAGCGCGGCGATCGGCAGGATCATGTGGCGCAGGGCGCTGCCGATCATCTCGGCGCGATACGGCGAGTCCGACAGCCAGGCGTCGATCAGCGCGAAACCGGTGATAGGCTTCACCTGATACAGCAGATCGAAACGGCCGGAAACCGGCAGCCAGCCGAGATGCAGCGAGAAGAACAGCATCAGCAGCAGCGCCAGCCAGAACACCGGCATTGAAAAGCCCAGCAGCGCGAAGGTGCTGATGGCGGTGTCCTGCCACTTGCCGCGCAGCACGCCGGCGATGATGCCCAGCGGAATGCCGATAAACAGCGCCAGGGCGAACGCCAGCAGGCACAGTTCCATGGTGGCCGGGAATACTTCGCGCAGCTGTTCGCTGATCGCCTGGCCGTTGATGCTGGAGACGCCGAAGTCCCAATGGAGCAGGCTGACGAAGTAGAACTGATAGGCGTCCAGCAGGGCGGCGCCGTTCAGCGGCGCGCGCGGCGTGAAATAGCTCAGGCTGAAGCTGACCAGCGTCAGGAAGAACAGCGTGATCAGCAGCAGCAGAATGCGGCGCAGGGTAAAGATAATCACTTGTTCACCTCCGGCGCGGATTCACGGTACACCCCGGCGAACGAGGCGTTGCCGAACGGGCTCAACACCAATCCCTTGATGTCGTAGCGGTAGGCCTGCAGACGCAAAGAAGAGGCCAGCGGCAGCACCGGCAGTTGCTGCTCGAGGATTTTCTGCGCCTTGCGGTAGTTGTCGATGCGCTGAGACAGCTGCTGCGACAACAGCGCGTTCTGCAGCACCTCGTCGAAGCCTGGGTCACACCAGTGAGCATAGTTGGTTTGCGAACGGATTGCCGCGCAGCTCAGCAGCGGCCGGAAGAAGCTGTCCGGGTCGTTGCTGTCGGTGGCCCAGCCGGTCAGGGTCAGATCGTGGTTCATTTCCATCAGGCGCGCCTCTTGGAAACGGCCTTCTACCGGCACGATGGTGACGTTGATGCCCACCTGGCCGAGATCGGCCTGGATCAGCTCGGCGGTTTTCAGCGGGCTCGGGTTGTAAGACTGCGAGGCGGTCGGCACCCACAGCTTCAGGTTCAGCTGGCCGACGCCGGCCTGCCGCAGCATCTCGCGCGATTTGGCCGGATCGTACTCGGTGACGTGCGCGTCGTTGTCATAGGCCCAGGAGGCGCGCGGCAAGATTGAGGCGGCGGTTTCCGCCGTGCCGTAATAGATCGACTGCATCAATCGTTGGTTGTTGATCGCCAGCGAAATCGCCTGGCGCACATTGAGGTTGTCGAGCGGCGGTTTGCGGGTGTTGAACGCCAGATAGGCGATGTTCATCCCAGGGCGCAGCGTCAGGCGCAGGCGCGGATCGTCGCGCAGGATCGACAGCTGGCTGGCCGCCGGATAAGCCAGTACGTCGCACTCGCCGGTCAGCAGCTTGGAGAGGCGGCCGGTGCCGCCGGCGCCCAGATCGATCACCACCTGCGGCATGCGCGGCAGGCCTTTCCAGTAGGCGGCGTTGCGCGCCAGGCGAATATATTGCCCCGAGCGGTATTCGTTGAGCAGGAACGGGCCGCTGCCGACCGGCTCGCGGTCGATCAGCTCCTGATGGCCTTGGCGCGTCAGCGTGTCGGCGTATTCGGCGGACAGCACCGGCGCGTAGTGGGTCGCCAGGTGCCACAGGAACGAGGCGTCCGGTGACTGCAGGCGAATCTCCACCGTGTAGTCGTCGAGCTTTCTCACGCTCTGCACCGAATCGCCGAACTGCAGGCTGTCGAAATAGGGGTATTCGCCACCGTTGACGTCGTGATACGGGTGTTTTTGGTCAAATACGCGCGCGAAGCTGAACACCACGTCGTCGGCGTTCATCTTGCGGGTGGGCGTAAACCAGGCGGTGGTCTGGAACGGTACGTCCTTGCGCAGATGGAAGCGGTAGGTGGCGCCGTTGTCCAGCACCTCCCAGCTTTGCGCCAGTTCGGGGATCAGCCGGTAGGTGTACGGGTCGACGTCCAGCAGGCGATCGTACAGCTGGGCGGCCAGGGTATCCACCGTCAGGCCGCTGCTGGCCATTTGCGGGTTGAAGGTATTCAGTATGCCGCTGACGCAATAAACAAAGCCGCTCTGGCGAATGTCCGGCAGCGGCGCCGCGCTGGGCACGGGCGGTGTTGTCGCGGCCAGGGCAGAGCCCGTCAGGCACAACGACAGTATCCAAAAGGGTAAACCACGCATAGAGGCTCATGGGTTAATCAGCAATAGCGTTAGTGTATCGTACTCTGACCAGCAGCCCAATCCATTGAACAAAATCGCTGAGTTTTCTGCGACTTGATTAATCAGGCCGTTCAGCGGCAAGAAAAAAGTTTTTCATGTTATGTTATAATATAACAAAACCGTGTTACCGTTCCCCGGCAAAGTCACAATAACGCAAGGGGATGTATGAACGAAGTTGCACTTCCACCACGCCGTTCGCTGCCGGACGCTCAGGCATGGCGCGGCGAAATGAGTGATGTCGGGCTCGATTGGGTCGGGATGCAAGGGATCGCGCTGCCGCTGGAACTGGCTGGCAAGCCATTGATGGCGAAGGTCGACGCCGGCATCAACCTGCGCGCCGAAGCGGCGGGCGAACGCGGTATTCACATGTCGCGGCTGTATCTGGCGCTGGACGAATTGACGCAGGGCGAGCTGACGGCGCAGCGCATCGGCCGGACGCTGCAGGCCTTTCTGGATTCGCAGCCAGAACACAGCGATCGCGCCAGCTTGTCGATCAGCGGCGAGCTGTTGCTGTCACGTCCGGCGCTGCTGTCGCCACAGCGTGGCTGGAAGGCTTACCCGCTGCGCATCGAGGCCACCCTGGCAGACACGCTGACGCTGGCGCTGACCGTCGGCGTGCCTTATTCCTCTACCTGCCCGAGTTCGGCGGCGCTTAGCCGTCAGCTGGCGCAGCAACAGTTTCAGTTTGATTTTGAACAGGCGGCAGAGCGGGTCAGCCAACGCCAGGTGAGCGAGTGGCTGCTGGAGCAAGGTATGCCGGCCACGCCCCACAGCCAACGCAGCTGGGCCTGGATCACCGTGACGCCCGAGAATGAACGGGCGTTCGAACCGGTGAAACTGATTGACCGCATCGAACACGCGCTGGGCACGCCGGTACAAACGCTGGTGAAACGCCGCGACGAGCAGGCCTTCGCATTAGCCAACGGTCAGAACCTGATGTTTTGCGAGGACGCGGCGCGCCGTCTGTATGGCATGCTGCGCAGCCAGTGCGACTACCGCGCTTTTTCGCTGCGCGTCGAGCATCAGGAGAGCCTGCATGCCCACAATGCGGTGGCGGAGCTGAGCTGGCGGGGAGAACACCATGCTGCGTAAAAATCCCAGCGGCCATCTGCCGCAGGTCTCGCCGCTGGCCTACATCGATCCCACCGCCATTATTTGCGGCCGGGTGATCGTCGAAGATTTCGTCTACGTCGGGCCGTATGCGGTAATTCGCGCCGACGAGTTGAACGCCGCCGGCGACATGGAACCGATCGTCATCGGCTCGCACTCCAATATTCAGGACGGTGTGGTGATCCATTCCAAGAGCGGGGCGGCGGTCACCATTGGCCGTTACAGCTCTATCGCCCACCGCGCCATCGTTCACGGCCCGTGTCGCATCGACGATCGGGTGTTTATCGGTTTCAACAGCGTGCTGTTCAACTGCCACATCCAGTCCGGCTGCGTGGTGCGTTATAACGCGGTGGTGGATGGCGTGACGCTGCCGGAAAACCGCTATATCCCCTCGACCGAGCGCGTGGGGCCGGACAGCGACCTGTCGCGCTATCGCCAGGTCGACCGCGGCGCGCTGCAGTTTTCGGAAGAAGTGGCCGCCACCAACGTCGAGCTGGTGCGCGGTTACCAGGCATTACGCAATGAATTTTAGTGAGGCTCTCATGAAACAACTTCCCGTGACCGTGCTTTCCGGCTTTCTCGGCGCCGGCAAGACCACGGTGCTGAACCACATCCTGAACAACCGGCAGGGCATGCGCGTGGCGGTGATCGTCAACGACATGAGCGAGGTGAATATCGACGCCGCGCTGGTGGAGAATGAAGTGCACTTCGATCGCCAGCAGGAAAAGCTGGTGGAGATGAGCAACGGCTGCATCTGCTGTACGCTGCGCGAAGACCTGCTGGTGTCGGTGCGCGAGCTGGCGCAGGACGGGCGCTTCGATTATCTGCTGATCGAATCGAGCGGCATCTCCGAACCGCTGCCGGTGGCGGAAACCTTTACTTTCGAGGATGAAGAAGGGGAAAGCCTGTCGCAGTTCGCCCGGCTGGATACCCTGGTGACGGTGGTCGACGGGGTGAATTTCATCCAGCAATATCAGCAGGCGCAAAGCCTGCAGGAGGCCGGTCAAAGCCTGGGCGAGGACGATCTGCGCAGCGTGGCGGACCTGTTGATTGAGCAGATCGAATTCTGCGACGTGATCCTGGTCAGCAAAACCGATCTATTGACGCCAACCCAGCAGGGCGAAGTGATGGCGCTGCTGGCCAGCCTGAACCCCGACGCCCGCATTGTGCCGATCGCGCCGGGCAAACTGCCGCTGGAGGTAGTGCTGAATACCGGCAGCTTCAGCTTTGAAAAGGCTCAGCAGGCACCCGGCTGGCTGAAAGAGCTGCGCGGCGAACACGTGCCGGAAACGGAAAGCTACGGCATCAGTAGCTTTGTCTATCAGGCGCGGCGGCCGTTTGCGCCAGACAAGTTCTACCGCGTGATCAACGGCGACTGGGGAGGCGGCAAGCTGCTGCGGTCGAAGGGCTTCTTCTGGCTGGCGACGCGGCCGCGGCAGGCCGGGCAGTGGAGCCAGGCGGGCGGCATCGCCCATTATGGCCTCGCGGGCACCTTTTGGCGCGCCATCCCGCAAGATAACTGGCCACAGGATCCCGAAACGCGGGCGCATATTCAGGAGAAATGGGTGGAACCGTTCGGCGACATGCGCCAGGAGCTAGTGTTTATCGGCCAGCATTTGCAGCAGGCGACGATCGTGCGTCTGCTGGACGACTGCCTGTTGAGCGACGATGAAATGGCCGCCGGCGTGGACTATTGGCTGGACATGGCAGACCCGTTCCCTGAGTGGTAATTGCGCAATCTTCGTGTGGAAATGAGAAAAATTCTCAACAAAGTGCTTTACAGACGATACTGATAACTATTATCATCGCCTGGCAGTTCACGGAAGGCCACAGTTTGCGGCTCTGATGTGGAAGGCACGACATTGCTCACATTGCTTCCAGTGTTTTTTAAGCCAGCTCGGGTGCTGGCTTTTTTTTTGCCTGTTATTCCTCGTCCGCTTCGCCGTTTTGCAGCAGCGCATGCTTTTTCAGCATACCGCGCAGCTGATGATAGGTGAGCCCCAGCAGCTGCGCCGCCTTGCGCTGATTGAACCGCCCGTGCTGCAGCGCCGCTTCGATCAATGCCTTCTCCTGCTCCAGCTGCCAGAGTTTCAAATCCAACGGCAGCGGCGGTAACGCGCCGGCGTCTTCAGGAATGGGCGCGACCGGCGTGGCCTCGCGTGGCGCAAACGGGTTGATGACGATCTCATCCAGCGGGCTGTCGCTGTCGCCGTGGCGATAGACTGAACGCTCCACCACGTTTTTCAGTTCGCGCACATTGCCCGGCCAGCCATACTCGAGCAACGTTTGCCTGGCACGTTCGGTAAAGCCGGGAAACAGCGGCAGCGCCAGCTCGCGGCACATTTGAATGGCGAAATGCTCGGCCAACAGCATGATATCGGGCCGCCGTTGGCGCAGTGGCGGCAGTTGCACCACGTCGAACGCCAGCCGATCCAGCAGATCGGCGCGGAATTTGCCCGCCGCCGCCAGCGCCGGCAGATCGTCGTTGGTGGCGCACACCAGGCGCACATCCACCCGCAGCGGCTGGCTGCCGCCCACGCGTTCCAGCTGGCCGTATTCGATCACCCGCAGCAATTTCTCCTGCACCAGCATCGGTGCGGTCGCCAGCTCATCGAGGAACAGCGTACCGCCGTCGGCGCGTTCGAAGCGGCCCAGATGGCGCTTTTGGGCGCCGGTAAACGCGCCGGCCTCGTGGCCGAACAGTTCGGAATCCAGCAGGTTTTCATTCAGCGCCGCGCAGTTAAGCGAGATGAACGGCCCTTGCCAACGGTTGGAGAGGTAGTGCAGACGGTGGGCGATCAACTCCTTTCCGGTGCCGCGTTCGCCGATCACCAGCACCGGCTTGTTCAGCTTGGCGACCTGGGAGACTTGCTCCAAGACTTCGACAAAGGCGTTTGCCTCGCCCAACAAATTCTCTGGCTGTTCGTTCATGATGAAATTCGCCAATGTTTGGTGAAAATAATCACTCTACAGCAAGCGCGCAGAGAGTCAAAAATAAAGTGTTGTTGTTTTTCAATAATTTAAAAGTTGGCACGGGTTTTGATTATCTCTTTGGGCAAGCTGTACGACTTAACGCGGCGCTTCAGACGCCATCAGAACCAAGAGGAAGTGAATTATGGGTATTTTTTCTCGTTTTGCCGACATCGTGAACGCCAACATCAACACCCTGCTGGACAAGGCGGAAGATCCGCAGAAGCTGGTGCGGTTGATGATCCAAGAGATGGAAGACACGCTGGTTGAAGTTCGCTCTACGTCGGCGCGTGCGCTGGCGGAGAAAAAGCAGCTGCTGCGTCGCATCGAGCAGGGTGAAAACCAGGTCAGTGACTGGCAGGAAAAAGCCGAACTGGCGCTGCGCAAAGATAAAGAAGACTTGGCCCGTGCGGCGCTGATCGAAAAACAAAAGGTGGCCGATCTGATCGCTACGCTGACGCAGGAAGTGGCGACCGTAGAAGAAACGCTGGCGCGCATGAAGAGCGAAATCGGCGAGCTGGAAAACAAGCTGACAGAAACCCGTGCGCGGCAGCAGGCGTTGGCGCTGCGTCATCAGGCCGCATCTTCTTCTCGTGACGTGCGCCGCCAGCTCGACAGCGGCAAGCTGGATGAGGCGATGGCGCGTTTCGAACAGTTCGAACGTCGCATCGACCATATGGAAGCCGAAGCGGAAAGCATCAGCATTGGTAAAAAGAAGTCGCTGGACCAGGAGTTTGCCGAGCTGAAAGCCGACGACGCCATCAGTGAGCAGCTGGCGGCGCTGAAAGCCAAAATGAACCGCTCCGAGTAAGGCGAGCCGCGGCCACACGCCGGAGGTGGCCGCCTATCCAGGATCCGATAAGAAGGAACAACAATGAGTGCTTTATTACTTGCCATTCCGCTGACAATTTTCGTGCTGTTTGTCGCGCCGATTTGGCTTTGGCTGCATTACAGCAATCGGCAACAGACCGGCATACAGCTGAGTCAGCAAGAAATGCAGCGCCTGGCGCAGCTGGCGGAAGATGCCAAACGCATGCGTGAACGCATTCAGGCGCTGGAAGAGATCCTCGATGCGGAACACCCGAACTGGAGACAGTCCTGATGAGCACGACGCTGGGCAGTAAAAAGCTTTATCGCGTTCCCGAAGAAGGCATGGTGAAAGGCGTCTGCGCCGGTTTGGCGCACTATTTCGACGTACCGGTGCGACTGATCCGCGTGATGGTGGTGCTGTCGCTGTTCTTCGGGCTGTTCTTCTTCACGCTGGTGGCCTATATCGCGCTGGTGTTCGTGTTGGATGAAGCGCCGGCCAGCCGTTTCGAAGGCGAGCATCAGAAGACGCCGCGCCAACTGCTCGATCAGCTGGAGTATGAGTTGGGCAGCGGCGAGCAGCAGCTGCGTCAGGTCGAGCGCTACGTGACGTCCGATACCTTCGGCGTACAGAGCCGTTTCCGCAAGCTGTAACCCTTCTTGCGATACCCGGCCTGCGCAGGCCGGGCATCTTCGCCGCCGTTATCCCGTTGAATGTAACCTTAATCTCTTGTGCCGGAGGGCATTGTCATGAATAAAATCGATGTTGCAAACACCGCCAGAACGGGTGGATTTAAACGAGGAGCGGCGGCAATGTTGAAGACATTGGCTAAAGTCATCATCATAGTGTTATTGAACTATGGCCCGGCGGGCGCCGCCGGCTGGCTGCTGAAAACCGTCGGCCGTAAACCGGTGCGCGTCGTGCTGGCGCTGGTGCTGGAACCGCTGTTCCGTAAAGGCCTGAACAAGGCATTCGGGCGTTACGTCAAGGAGAGCAATGAAACGACTGCAAAATGAGTTAACCTCGCTGGTCAACCGCGGAATGGATCGCCATCTGCGCCTGGCGGTGACCGGCCTGAGCCGCAGCGGCAAAACCGCCTTTATCACCGCCTTCGTCAACCAACTGCTGCATGTGCACAGCGGCGCGCGCATGCCGCTGTTTTCACCGGTGCGCGAAGAGCGCCTGCTGGGCGTCAAACGCATCCCGCAACGCGATCTCGGCATCCAGCGTTTCACCTATGACGAAGGGCTGGCGCAGCTGTACGGCACGCCGCCGGCCTGGCCGACGCCGACGCGCGGGGTCAGCGAAATCCGGCTGGCGCTGCGTTACCGCTCCAACGACTCGCTGCTGCGGCACTTCAAAGACACTTCCACGCTGTACCTGGAGATCGTCGATTATCCGGGCGAATGGTTGCTGGATCTGCCGATGCTCGAACAGGATTACCTGGCCTGGTCGCGCCAGATGACCGGGCTGCTGCAGGGCGAACGCGCCGAATGGGCCAAGCCCTGGCTTGAACTGTGCAAGGCCTGCGATCCGCTGGCTCCGGCCGACGAAAACCGGCTGGCGGCGATCGCCCAGGCCTACACCGATTATCTGTTGCGCTGCAAAAGCGAAGGGCTGCACTTCATTCAGCCAGGCCGTTTCGTGCTGCCGGGTGACATGGCCGGCGCGCCGGCGCTGCAGTTTTTCCCGTGGCCCGACGTGGCCGCGATCGGCGAATCGAAGCTGGCGCAGGCCGACAAACACACCAACATCGGCATGTTGCGCGCTCGCTTCAACTACTACTGCCAGTCGATCGTCAAAAACTTCTACAAAGAACACTTCGTTCGTTTCGATCGTCAAATCGTGCTGGTTGACTGCCTGCAGCCGCTCAACAGCGGCCCGCAGGCGTTCAACGACATGCGCCTGGCGTTGACCCAACTGATGCAGAGCTTCCATTACGGCAAGCGCACGCTGTTTCGCCGCTTGTTCTCGCCGACCATCGACAAACTGATGTTCGCCGCCACCAAGGCGGACCATATCACCGCCGATCAGCACGCCAATCTGGTGTCATTGCTGCAGCAGCTGGTGCAAGAGGCGTGGCAGAACGCGGCGTTCGAGGGCATTAGCATGGATTGCGTCGGCCTGGCCTCGGTGCAGGCGACCGAGAGCGGCATCGTCGATCACCAGGGGCAACGCATTCCGGCATTGAAGGGCAACCGCCTGAGCGACGGCGCGCCGCTGACGGTGTTCCCCGGCGAAGTGCCCGCCCGCCTGCCGGGACCGGCGTTCTGGCAGAACCAGGGGTTCCACTTCGATGAGTTTCGTCCGCGCGCCATGAGCGTGGACAGCCCGTTGCCGCACATCCGCCTGGATGCTGTGATGGAGTTTTTATTGGGAGACAAATTGCGATGAGCGAGCCGATCAAACCGCGTATCGATTTTGACGAGCCGCTGCAGCCGCCGCAGGAGCCGGCGTTGCGCGCCGGCGTCGCTTTCGATGCCGAACAGGCAGAAAGCTTTTTCCCGGCGGCGCCGGAACTGCAGCAGGAAGAGGAAGAAGGGCGCGCCGAAGGCATCATCAACGCCGCGCTGAAACCTAAACGCAGCCTGTGGCGCAAAATGGTCACTGCCGGGCTGGCGCTGTTCGGCGTCAGCGTGTTGGCGCAGGGCGTGCAGTGGGTGCATACCGCTTGGGTGCAACAGGACTGGATCGCCATGGGCGGCGGCGTGGCCGGCGGCCTGATCGTGTTCGCCGGCGTCGGTTCGGTGGTCACCGAATGGCGGCGTTTGTATCGGCTGCGCCAGCGCGCGGAAGAGCGCGACGTGGCGCGCGAGCTGTTGCACAGCCACGGGCTGGGGCAAGGGCGCGAATTCTGCGAGAAGCTGGCGCGTCAGGCCGGGCTGGATCAGGGGCATCCGGCGTTGCAGCGCTGGCAGGCCTCGCTGCATGAAACCCAAAATGACCGTGAAGTGGTGGAGCTGTACGCCAAGCTGGTACAGCCAGTGCTCGACAACCAGGCGCGGCGCGAAATCAGCCGCTCCGCCGCCGAATCGACGCTGATGATTGCCGTCAGCCCGTTGGCGCTGGTGGACATGGCGTTTATCGCCTGGCGCAACATCCGTTTGATTAACCGCATCGCGGCGCTGTACGGCATCGAACTGGGTTACTTCAGCCGCATTCGTCTGTTCCGGCTGGTGCTGCTCAACATCGCCTTCGCCGGCGCCTCTGAACTGGTGCGTGAAGTGGGCATGGACTGGATGTCGCAGGATCTGGCGGCGCGGCTGTCGGCGCGCGCGGCGCAGGGCATCGGCGCCGGGTTGTTGACCGCGCGGCTGGGCATCAAGGCGATGGAGCTGTGCCGCCCGCTGCCGTGGCTGGAGGGGGAAAAGCCGAAGCTTGGCGATTTCCGCAGCCAGCTGATCGGCCAGTTAAAAGACACGCTGAAAAAGAGCGACGGCAAGGCCAAATAACCCCGCGACGGCGCTCCCAGGAGCGCCGTTTTCTCAACGGCACCGACGCCGGACGTAATCGAGACTTGACGACAGTCGATCCCCCTGTGATTACGTGATAAATCTCTGCAAAATTAATTCTGGTTGTGATAACTCTCTGTTTGTAGGCTAAAGTGACGCCGATGCTGTTATCCGCTTGCGTTTAAAATCAGCAACCACGGCAATAAATCAGAGTTCTGTCAACTTTTGCTGACAGATCGCTTCTACCGCCCGGTGCGAGGGAGTATCATCATCGTCAACGATCCCCGCACCTGCAGAGATAAGGCCAACACTGATGCGTTTGGAAGTATTTTGCGAAGACCGCCTCGGTCTCACTCGAGAATTACTCGATCTTTTGGTATCGCGCAGCATTGACTTACGTGGCATCGAAATCGATCCCATCGGCCGCATTTACCTCAATTTCTCCCAGCTGGATTTCGATACTTTCCGCGCGCTGATGGCGGAGATCCGCCGCATCGCCGGCGTGACCGACGTGCGCACCGTCAGCTTTATGCCTTCCGAACGCGAACATCGCGCGCTGCGTGCGCTGCTGGAATCGATGCCGGAACCGGTGTTCTCTATCGACATGAAGGGCAAGGTCGAGCTGGCCAACCCGGCGGCGCAGGCGCTGTTCAGCCTGAACGAAGACAAGATCCGCAACCAGACCGCCGGGGCGCTGATCGGCGGCTATAACTTCAGCCGTTGGCTGGAGAGCGAGCATACGGCGCCGCACGCCGAGCGGGTGGTGATCCGCAGCCAGGACTTCCTGATGGACATCACGCCTATCTATCTGGAAGACGAACAGCAGCAGGCGGCCGCGGTCGGCGCGGTGGTGATGCTGAAGTCCACCGCGCGCATGGGCCGCCAACTGCAAAATCTGTCGGTGAACGACGATACCGAATTCGACCACATCGTGGCGGTGAGCGCCAAGATGCGTCACGTGCTGGAGCAGGCGCGCAAGCTGGCGATGCTCGATGCGCCGCTGCTGATCGTCGGCGATACCGGTACCGGCAAGGATATTCTGGCCCGCGCCTGCCATTTGCGCAGCCCGCGTGGCAAACAGCCGTTCCTGGCGCTGAACTGCGCCGCGCTGCCGGATGACGTGGTGGAGAGCGAACTGTTCGGCCATGCGCCGGGCGCTTATCCCAACGCGCTGGAAGGCAAGAAGGGCTTCTTCGAGCAGGCCAACGGCGGTTCGGTGCTGCTGGATGAGATCGGCGAAATGTCGCCGCGTATGCAGACCAAGCTGCTGCGTTTCCTCAACGACGGCACGTTCCGCCGCGTTGGCGAAGAGCATGAGGTGCACGTCGACGTGCGCGTGATCTGCGCCACCCAGAAAAACCTTACCGAGCTGGTGCAGCGCGGCGAATTCCGCGAAGATCTCTATTATCGCCTCAACGTACTGACCATCACCATCCCGCCGCTGCGCGAACGTCCGCAGGACATCATGCCGTTGACCGAGCTGTTCGTGGCGCGCTTCGCCGATGAGCAGGGCGTGGCGCGGCCCAAGCTGGCGAACGATCTGGGCGGCTTCCTCAGCAAGTACGGCTGGCCGGGCAACGTGCGTCAGCTGAAAAACGCTATCTACCGCGCGCTGACGCAAACCGAAGGCTACGAACTGCGGCCACAGGATATCGTGTTGCCGGAGTTTGAGGTGGAGATGTCGCTGGGCGACGAGGTGCTGGACGGTTCGCTGGACGACATCAGCAAGCGTTTCGAACGCTCGGTGCTGACGCGCCTGTATCGCACCTATCCCAGCACCCGCAAGCTGGCGAAGCGGCTGGGCGTTTCCCATACCGCCATCGCCAACAAGCTGCGCGAGTATGGCCTGAGCAGCCGCAAAGGCGGCGCTGAGGGCGAAGAATAAGAAAGGCGCCTTGCGGCGCCTTTAATGGGTATCCAAAGCCGGCGTTCGCCGGCTTTGTTATTTCAGCGCAGCCAGCGCCGCGTCGTAGTCAGGCTCGGTGGTGATTTCGTTCACCAGCTCGCTGTACAGCACGTTGTCCTGGCCATCCAGCACCACGACCGCACGCGCGGTCAGGCCTGCCAACGGGCCTTCGGCGATTTCGACGCCGTACGCCTGCTTGAACTCGGCGCCGCGCAGGGTAGACAGGGTAACCACGTTGCTCAGGCCTTCCGCGCCGCAGAAGCGAGACTGCGCGAACGGCAGATCGGCGGAGATGCACAGCACCACGGTGTTATCCAGGCCGCTGGCCAGCTGGTTGAATTTACGCACCGACGTCGCGCAGACGCCGGTATCGATGCTTGGGAAGATGTTCAGGACTTTGCGTTTACCCGCGAAGCTGCTCAGCGCCACGTCTGACAGGTCTTTGGCAACCAGCGAGAAGGCCTTGGCCTGTTCGCCCTGCTGTGGCAGTTTGCCTGCTACGCTGACCGGATTGCCTTGAAAATGTACTGTCTGAGTCATTGCTAGATTCCTTTTACAGGTGTTTATACAAAGGGTATGAACCTGATGAAACGGCGCGCCGGCAACGGCATTTAACATCAGGTTCACACCCTGGCGCCAGTTTATGACAACCGGGGCGGATTGGATATCAAAGTTTGCTAAATAGTTGTATATATTAGGCTGTTCTATAAAACATCACCGGCGCATCAGCCTGGCTGAATGCGCAGTTTTCGCTCAGGAGCCGTTATGAGAGACATGCGTTTTTACCCGGAAGCCTGGCCGCTGCATACTGCCTTCGTGATTGCGCGCGGCAGCCGCACCGAAGCCCGGGTGGTGGTGGTCGAAATCGAACAGCAGGGCGTGCGCGGCACCGGTGAATGTACGCCGTACCCGCGTTACGGCGAGAGCGAGGAATCGGTGATGGCACAGCTGGCAGAGATGGCGCCGGCGATCGCACAAGGCATGACCCGCGAACAGCTGCTGGTGCAGATGCCGGCGGGCGCCGCCCGCAACGCGCTGGATTCGGCGCTGTGGGATCTGGAGTGCCGCCTGCACGGGCAGAGCCTGTGGCAGCGCAGCGGTGTGACGGCCCCGGCGCATATCCGTATGGCGCAGACCGTCAGCATCGGCACGCCGGAAGCGATGGCCTTCGCCGCGCGTGAACTGGAGCAGCAGGGCGCCACGCTGCTGAAGATCAAACTCGACGATCACTATATCAGCGAACGATTGGTAGCGATCCGCGCCGCGGTACCGCAGGCGACGCTGATCGTCGACGCCAATGAGTCCTGGCAGGCGGAAGGGCTGGTGGCGCGCTGCCAGCTGCTGGCCGATCTCGGCGTGGCGATGCTGGAGCAGCCGCTGCCGGCCGGTGACGACGCTGCGTTGGAGCACTTTATCCATCCGCTGCCGATCTGCGCCGATGAGAGCTGCCACACCCGTGCCGATCTGCCGCGGCTGGCGCAACGCTATCAGATGGTCAATATCAAACTGGACAAAACCGGCGGCTTGACTGAGGCGTTGGCGCTGGCGCAGGCCGCGCGCGAACAAGGGTTCGCCATCATGCTCGGCTGCATGTTGTGCACGTCGCGCGCGATATCCGCCGCCTTGCCGCTGGCGCCGGCGGCGCGCTTCGTCGATCTGGACGGCCCGACCTGGCTGGCGCGGGACGTCGAACCGGGTCTGGCGTTCGAATGCGGGGCGATCGTCGATATCGCCCCGTAGGGATTAATTCGGGTAGGTCAGCAGCTCGGTCATCGCGTCGATGTAGCGCTCGCTGGCGGCATCGGCGGAGATCGGCGGGAATTCGGCGGTGATGCACGGCAGCGACAGATCTGCGCACCAGCTGCCGAACGAACCGGGCGTTTCATAGCCGACGCTGGTCACCAGCGGCAGTTCGAATTTGTGCGACAGCCAAACGCCGAGCCGCGAGCTGGCGGGATCTTCGATGCAGGCCAGCGGTTCGTGGAACGACACCACCCAGTGCGGCTTCAGACGATGGATCAGATGACACAGCGCCTGGGTTTCCGGTTCGGAACCGGGGCGCCCACCGGTGGAGAGCTTGACGTCGCGCACCGGCGCCGCGCTGTTCCAGCGGTAGACGGTATCGCCGGAGCGCCAGTTGGCGGCCGGGAAGTTGCGGTTCAGATCGACGCCGTTGGCATTGGCGCGCAGCCCCAGCTGACAGCCGTCGGGGTTGACCGCCAGCACCACGTGGTGGCGCAACTGTTCGGGGGCGATGCTGCGCAGCGCGCAAGATAGGGTCACGATGGCGGCGCTCTCATCGCCGTGGGTGCCGGCGATGATAAGCCCGGTCTCCGGGCCGCTGATCGCCGCCGGGAAATAGAGCAGCGGCGCGCCCAGCAGCGAGCTGCCGTAGTTCTCTCCTGCGATGGCCAACTGGCCACGTTCACTGCGTGGTCGATGTTCGGTCATGGTGTTGTCCCTGGATTAAAGGTCGAGAGTCATTGTCATTTTATTCAGTGTATTACGCTTTGAGGCATCTTTCCCATCGCAATTGTGCGACGTTTGCGCAATCTGTGACGCCGCGGCGGTGAAAATGCCAATTAAACCGCACCTGGCCTGGCGCTGTTGTTATACTAACGGCAGAGCTAAGCCAATCACCCGCAAGAGGATTTAACATGCCAGTAGCCAGAATCATCGCCAGCTATAGCGAAAATGAAAATGACACCATCACGCTGCTGTGCGGCGTGGATGCTGAAAACCAGATCCGTCAGGGGGAATGGTTCGGCGTGGTGAAAAATGACGACGGGCGCGGGGACGAATCGAACTATCCGTTCACCCTGCATATCGATTACCAAAAAGATGTCTTCTACCTCGACTACGGCTACGACGACGCCGACGCGCGCCAGCTGCAAAAAACCGATATCTCGGCCCGTCCGCTGGCCGAGAAAGGCTTTTTCACCGTGTTCGATGAAGAAGAGGGTGAAGAGTTCAGCTACCGCATCAACAGCATCCACCTGTACGACTGACGGTCGCCGCTGCAAACACCGCCCGTGCCGCCCTGCGCCGCACGGGTTTTTTATTGCCTGAATCGCACTTTTTGCAACTTCTCGGCCGTGAGCGCTAGGCCGGACGGATCTTGTGCTATATGATAAAAAATTCAGATGGTTAACGGGGGTAAATCATAATGACGGGAAGAAAAATGCAACGGGGTTTTCGTTTGGCGCTTTGCGCGGCGGCGATCGGCGCCTGTATGAGCAGCGCTATGGCGGCGCAGGTTCCCCCGGGCACCGCGTTGGCGGCCAAACAGGAAATCGTGCGCCACATTAAAGACGAACCGGCCTCGCTCGATCCGATTAAAGCGGTAGGCCTGCCGGAGGCCCAGCTGGCGCGCGACCTGTTCGAAGGGCTGGTCAATCAGGACGCCAATGGGAAAGTGATCCCCGGCGTCGCCACGCGCTGGCAGACCAGCGATAACCAGACTTATATTTTCCATCTGCGCAAAGATGCGCGGTGGTCAAACGGTGACCCTGTCACGGCGAAGGATTTCGTCTACAGCTGGCAGCGGCTGGTCGAACCGAAAAACCTGTCGCCGTTTGCCTGGTTCGCGCAGTTAGCGGGGATCCAGAACGCCGAGCAGATCATCAGCGGCAAACTGCCGGCCGATCGCTTGGGCGTGTCGGCGCCGGACGACTATACGCTTAAAGTACAGCTGGACAAGCCGGTGCCGTACTTCGTCAGCCTGACGGCTAACTTCAGCCTGTTCCCGGTGAATAAGGCGGTGGTGGAAAAATACGGCAACGACTGGACCAAGGTCGGCAATCTGGTGGGCAACGGCGCGTTCAAACTGCAAGAGCGGGTGGTGAACGAGAAGCTGGTGCTGACGCCTAACGATCATTACTGGGATCATGCGCAAACCGTGCTGACCAAAGTGACCTTCGTGCCGATCAATCAGGAATCCAACGCCACCAAGCGTTACCTGGCGGGCGATATCGACATCACCGAATCCTTCCCGAAAAACATGTATCAGAAGCTGCTGAAAGATATTCCGGGGCAGGTGTACACGCCGGATCAGCTCGGCACCTATTACTACGCGTTCAACACCCAGCGCGCGCCGACCAACGACGTGCGGGTGCGCCAGGCCTTGTCCTACGCCATCGATCGCAAGATTATCGCGGAAAAAGTGCTGGGCACCGGCGAAAAGCCTGCCTATCACTTCACGCCGGACGTGACTGCCGGGTTCAAACCGGAGGTGAGTTTGCTGCAACAGCAATCGCAGGCGGAGCTGGATGCGCAGGCCAAGGCGTTGTTGCAGGCGGCCGGTTACGGCCCGAACAACCCGCTGAAGCTGACGCTGTTGTATAACACCTCGGAAAGCCACCAGAAGATCGCCATCGCCGTGGCCTCAATGTGGAAGAAAAAGCTCGGCATTGACGTCAAGCTGCAAAACCAGGAGTGGAAAACCTATATCGACAGCCGTAATACCGGTAATTTCGACGTGATCCGCGCCTCCTGGGTAGGTGACTATAACGAGGCGTCGACCTTCCTGTCGCTGTTGACCTCTACCCACAGCGGCAACATTGCCAAGTTCAAGAACGCGGACTACGACAAGCTGCTGGCGCAGGCGGGGCGGGAAACCAACCCGGCGGCGGTGACCGCCGATTACAACAAGATGGAGCAAATCATTGCCGATCAGGCACCGATCGCGCCGATTTACCAGTACACCAACGGCCGCCTGATCAAACCGTGGGTAAAAGGCTACCCGATCACCAATCCGGAAGACGTGGCCTATAGCCAAACGATGTATATTATCAAACACTGATTGGGCTTATTTTTCACCCCCGCATAACGCGGGGGATTTATTTTTATTGACGGTTAAATGAAGAAGGTAAATTAATTTATCCACGCGATAAACCCCGTTTAATAATAAACAGGGTTGCCATCATCACATTATTTTTTTGCTATTTCAGAGAGCGGTTACGCTTATAGACAGTCCCGCATGGCATCCACCACCACACGGCCGCTCATGTCGGTTTGGGTGATGCGATAGCTGGTGGGATAAGAGCGGCGAGTGCTGAAACGATCGTGGACGGAGACCTTGCCAATCTGCAGGCCAGCGGCGTTTTTTACCACGAATTCACTGATCTCTTCCTGCCCCTGGTTTTGCAAATGGATATTGCTGATTTTTTCCAGCGTATCGCTGGCGTTTATTTTTAAATGGTCGCGTAACATAACTACCTCCTCGTAGTGAGAAAAGTATATGCCCCTAAAATTTGCGCTGAAACAGCTTTATGTTGATTTATTATTATCATTTTGAATTAAAAGTGATAGCAATATGTTAAGTCATAATAATAACGGCATTACCAGTGCTTTATCGGTGATATTGCCCGATTTATCGGCAATGGTTTATTTCATTACCGTTATTATTAGTCTGCATTAATGGGGAAAAGCGCTCGCCTGGCCGCCGGGGCGGGAAAGACGCAGGCGACGTTGTGCCCGCAGCCGGGAACGATCGTTAACCGATGCGGCTTCTTCGGCGCCAGGTAACGCCGATCGTAGTCGGCATAGGCCAGGGCGCGCTGCAACCGGTAGGGGCCCTGCAGCTGGGCGGCGCAGGATTTGTCGAGTATCCGATAGTAGGCGCCCGGCGCGGTGCCGGTATCCTCGGCGGCAGCCAGATAGGTGATATCGGCTGCGGCGTAACGCCGGCGTGCCGTGTCTGCGGTGCGTTGCAGATGAGCGGGAAGCGCTTCCAGACCGTATTTCCACTGGTTAGCCTGTGGGCACTGGCCGCCATTCACCGTTTGCCAACGGAATCGACAGGTTTTTTCACTGCCGCAGCTTCCCCAGCTTGTGGGCTGAGGACGCAGATTCTCAAAGTAGAGCCAGCTGCCGGGATCGGCCACCACATAGCGCAGACGCACCCCGTTTGGCGGATGGGCAAAGCCCACATAGTGCTGCACGAACTGGGCGCCGGCAGAAAAACCGGCCACGGTTATCGACTGCAGCGATGGCCAGCGCCGTTTCAGATCGGCCAGCAGGTTATCCAGGGCGTTGAACGAACCGGTTTTCCCGCTATTATCCAAATCGCCTGCGATCCAGGAACTGCAACGCCACAGGGCCTCGCCGTCTTGCGGTGACGGGAGCCCGGCGGAATGGCAATGAACGGCAAGTTTCTCCGGCACCTGGAACAGCGGGGCGACCAATAAGCCGTTGTCTCCCGCTCCCTGTGCGGCATCGATCGCCGCTTGCAACGTCTTGGCGACATCGCGCGGGCGGCCGTGCATCACCACCAGTGCGGTGCGCGGCTGGCGGGAGTGAGTGTGAGCGACAAAATAAGGCAGTGAACCCGCTGCCGTCGGCGCGTGATAGGGCGTGGCGAGGCGTTCTAATACCGGCTCTGCACGAACCGATTGGTCGAACAGCAGCAGGGCGGCCATTGCGATGCAGCGCAGGCGGCGCATCCTCGTCAGGTTCGGCGCAGCGCAGTGCGCAGTTGTCTCAGGACTTCCCGGCATCGTTGTTCCTCACGCGCTCGTTGATAGTAGCGATAAAAGGCGCGTTCCGAACTGAGGTTACCCGCCAGCGCCAGTTGCCTGAAGATTAAGTATGTCAGACTGAGCATGATGATAATAAATATAAAGCCGGGGAACAGCAGCTGCCAGCCGTCGGTGATGCGCGCACCGGACATAAACACCAGCGACGGCGCGATAACCAGCACGCCAAGCTGCCGCAAGCCCCATTGCGCCAGCACAGGCATTAGCACCAATAGAGTGACGAATAGCAGGTATTTCAACAGATAGCGACAGGAAAGCAGCGAGCGTTTTAACGCACTGTCGGCGTGTCGTTGCAAAACGAAACCCTCGGACGTGGTGCGCAGGATCTGCTATCGGCCGCCAGTAGGTCTGTAGCGCTCCAGCGCCGTTACGCCGTCCGGCAGTGCCAGCAATTGCTGCAACTCCGCCAGCCCGACGGTTTTGCTACCGATGTAATCCCTAAACAGTAAGAGCTGCATGCGCTCACTGTGGGGCTTCTCGACGGATTCGAGTAGCTTGAGCAGCTTGTCATGGTTTTCCCGCCGAATACGAAATGGCGTTTTAACAACGGCGATAAACAGGGTGATAACGGTCAAACTGACTTTGAGAATATCTGCGGCGCTGATCTCAAACATGGGGGCTTCCTGTCGTTGCGATGTGTTCCCTAAGGCCAGAAGTATAGAGCACGTTTTTCACCTGGCGTGAAAACTGGCGTTACAGCTTGGCCTTTGATCTCCAAGGCGTTAAGGCTAGACTCAGCAACATAAGTAAGACTGAGGGGATAAATGAATGGATGTGATTGAGGGGAGCGAGCTGCAGATCGCCGATGCGGTTTACGCCTACCAGTTGGACGGCAAGGGCGGCGTCA
The DNA here is from genome assembly GCF_009905295.1 of Serratia sp. NGAS9. NCBI lineage: Bacteria > Pseudomonadati > Pseudomonadota > Gammaproteobacteria > Enterobacterales > Yersiniaceae > Serratia > Serratia sp. NGAS9. Next base: position 2,685,154 of record NZ_CP047605.1, on the reverse strand, counting down.
CGCCGATCGAGCAAGATGACAAGATCACCTGCGACGCGCCGTGCTGGCTGCATCTTGATTACGCGCACCCGGCCAGCGCCGAATGGCTGAGCACCACGCCGCTGCTGCCGGACTCGGTGCGCGAAGCGCTCTCCGGCGAAAGCTCTCGGCCACGCGTCAGCCGCCAGGGCGAAGGCACCATGATCACCCTGCGCAGCATCAACTTCAACGCCAACTCACGGCCGGACCAGTTGGTCACCATCCGTGTGTACATCACCGATAAACTGATTATCTCCACGCGGCACCGCAAGGTGTATTCCATCGATCAGGTGGTGAACGATTTGCAAAGCGGCGCCGGGCCGACCAACAGCGGCAACTGGCTGGTGGAGATTTCCGATGCGTTGACCGATCACACCAGCGAATTCATTGAGGATCTGCACGACAAGATTATCGATCTGGAGGACGCCTTGCTGGAACAGCAGGTGCCGGAGCGTGGTCAGCTGGCGTTGATCCGTAAACAGCTTATCGTGCTGCGCCGTTACATGGCGCCGCAGCGTGACGTTTTCGCACGGCTGGCCAGCGACCGCCTGCCGTGGATGAGCGACGACGATCGCCGCCGCATGCAGGACATCGCCGATCGCCTGGGGCGCGGGTTGGACGATCTGGACGGTAGCATCGCGCGCACCGCTATCTTGTCCGACGAAATCACCACGGTGATGGCCGACGCGATGAACCGCCGCACTTACACCATGTCATTGTTAGCGATGGTCTTTTTACCTACCACCTTCCTGACTGGGCTGTTTGGCGTCAACCTTGGCGGCATACCGGGCGGCGGTAACCCCTTCGGTTTCGCGGCATTTTGCCTGATGCTGGTCGGGTTGGTGCTTGGCGTCGCCTGGTGGCTGAAGCGCAGCCGCTGGCTGTAGGTGAAAATGACGAAAACCCGGTTAACATTGAGCAAAATCAACATTTAGCCGGGGGAAATGGGGCATGATCTCTCTCGCAGGTGAATGCAACGTCAAGCGATGGGCGTTGCGCTCCATAATTGTCTTACTTTCTTATTTTTGAATTACTGCATAGCACATTTGATTCGTACAATGCCGGTTTAATCACCGGCATTTTTTTATTCGGCTTCCCTTCTTCTTCAGGCCGCGCTTTCATCCCAGAAGCTGGCTTCAATCTTGTGCCCATCCAAATCCCGGACAAAGCAGCCGTAGTAAGCCTCACCGTAATGCGGCCGCGAACCGGGCGCGCCTTCATCGACGGCACCGGCCAGCAGCGCCTGGCGATGGAATTCCTCCACCTGTTGCTTACTGGTGGCGAAAAAACCGACGTGCGTACCGTTGCCGGGTGAGGCCGGGCGGCCGTCGATCGGCACCTGCAGCCAAAACTCCGGGTAGTCGCGGCCGTAACCGATGGCGCCGGGATGCTCCAGCACCCGTCGGCATCCCAAGGCGGCCAGCGCACGATCGTAAAAGGCGGCGGCGGCCTCGAAATCGTTGGAGCCCAGCGAGATGTGGGACAGGCAGGGGGTAATATTCATTGCGCGATCTCCATATGACTGTATAAATAAACAGTATAGGGTAAAAACGGCACTGCCCAGTAAATTTTGCGCAAACTGTGAACAGGATCGAGATCGTCGAGAAAGGGAAATGTCGCCGCTCGCAGGATGGCAAGCGGCGAGGGGGCTTATTTGATTTCCAGCACGTTCAAACGTTCTGGCGCAGGTATCGCGTCGTCCGAGTCTTCCGGCTGCCAGCCGACCGGCTGCATCGGGATGTCTTCGCGATCGAAGGCCAAATCGCCGCCGTCTACCACGGCGCTCCCGTGGTGAATGCCCTTGAAATCGAACAGATTGATATCGCTCAGGTGCGAAGGCACCACGTTTTGCATGGCGCTGAACATGGTTTCCAGCCGGCCAGGATAGCGTTTGTCCCAGTCACGCAGCATATCGCCGATCACCTGGCGCTGCAGGTTAGGCTGCGAGCCGCACAGGTTGCATGGAATGATCGGGAACGCTTTGGCGATCGAGAAACGCTCGATGTCTTTCTCGCGGCAATAGGCCAGCGGGCGAATGACCACGTGCTTGCCGTCGTCGCTCATCAGTTTGGGCGGCATGCCTTTCATCTTGCCGCCGTAGAACATGTTGAGGAACAGCGTCTGCAGAATGTCGTCACGGTGATGGCCCAGCGCGATCTTGGTGGCACCCAGTTCGGTGGCGGTGCGGTACAGAATGCCGCGGCGCAGGCGCGAGCACAGTGAACAGGTGGTTTTGCCTTCCGGGATCTTGTCTTTGACGATGCTGTAGGTGTTCTCTTCGACGATCTTGTATTCCACCCCCAGGCTTTCCAGGTAGGCAGGCAAAATATGCTCAGGGAAGCCGGGCTGTTTCTGATCGAGATTCACCGCGATCAGCGAGAAGTTGATCGGCGCGCTCTGCTGCAGGTTACGCAGGATCTCCAGCATGGTGTAGCTGTCTTTACCGCCGGACAGGCAGACCATGATGCGGTCGCCTTCTTCAATCATATTGAAATCGGCGATCGCTTCGCCCACGTTGCGGCGCAGGCGCTTTTGCAATTTGTTCAGGTTGTACTGCTCTTTTTGGCTAACGGATTGCTTTTCTGACATTTAAATCGTGCTCATTCTCAATAGGGGGCACTAGGGGCATGGCGTTGTAGATCGCGAGTTTACCATTCAACCGGCCGATTTTGATCATTATTCATCATCCAGCTTCAACGCGCCCGACGCGAGGCCTGTATGGTACGGATTGTAGCGATGAATACCAGCAGGTTTTTCAGCTCGCCGCTTTATCGGTTTCCCTTAAAAGCCTTCGCCGTCATTTGAACGAAGGCCTTGAGGGAACGTTGTTTCGCGGTGCAGGTCTCATCTCAGACAGAACTTACTTCGAGAGGCACTGAGAGCATGAAAGGAATCGCTGTTGTTGGATTTTACGCATCGTTTTTTGCCTACGCAGAAAACGCACTGGCGTTTGACACGATACCTGTTGGTCTGAGCGAACCGACCGAAACCGTGGTACTGGTACCGCGCGAGCAAAAAGAGCGTCTTGATGGCAAGGATAAGGGAGATGCACTTTATTGTTATTATGACGGGAAATTATTCTCGCTGGGCGCCACGTTCAAAGACAAGGTTTGCGCTTTAGCGGAGATTAAAACGGATAAGCCGTTCTCGGCACGCGTCATGGCCCAATGGATAAAAGAAAAAAGTGCGGCTCGCTAAGTGTGAAACCCCTGAGCATTGAGGCCCACCGCTGATTCAAACGGTATGTGAAAAACAGGGCGCGAATTGCTCGCGCCCTGAGGGAGGTTACTCAGCAGCGGACTTTTCCGCCTTACCGGCCAGCAGGCTGAGGAAATCGTATTTCTCCTTCAGCTCTTTCTCGGCGGCCTGATACAGCGCGCTGGCCACCTCCGGCTGCTGAGCGTTCAGGCGGCGGAAACGCTGTTCTTTCAGCAGCGTTTCCGACAGGTTGCTGTTTGGCGGCCGCGAATCCAACGCTAACGCGGCCTTGCCCTCGGCGCTGCGGCGCGGATCGAAGCGGTACAGCGGCCAGAAGCCGGTGGCGGTCAGCTGTTTCATCTGATCGTGGCTGAGCGCCAGATCGTAGCCGTGTTCTTCGCACGGGCTGTAGGCGATGATCAGCGACGGGCCCGGATAGGCCTCGGCCTCCTGAATCGCTTTCACCGTTTGGTTAAGCTGCGCCCCCAGCGAGATCTGCGCGACGTAGACATGGCCGTACATCATCATGCTGACGCCCAGATCCTTGCGCGCCTTGCGCTTGCCGTGCTCGCCGAACTTGGTCACCGCGCCGAGCGGCGTGGCTTTCGACTGCTGGCCGCCGGTGTTGGAGTAGCATTGGGTGTCGAGCACCAGCACGTTGACGTTCTCCGTCAGGCTGAGGACGTGATCCAACCCGCCGAAGCCGATGTCGTAGGCCCAGCCGTCCCCGCCGATCAGCCAGATGGATTTATCGACCAGGTAATCGGCGTCGGCCGCCAGCTGGCGTGCGTCTTCACCTTCAATACTCGCCAGCAGCGTGCGCAGTTCGGCGATTTGCTTACGGCGCGGCTCCGGCGCCACATCTTCCATCTGCAGGGCATTGACCAACTGCTCCGGCAGCTGCGTCGCCAGCGAATTCAGCAGGCGCAGCACCCGTGCGCGATGTTGATCGACCGTCAGACGGAAGCCCAGGCCGAATTCGGCGTTGTCTTCGAACAGCGAGTTGGCCCACGCCGGCCCGCGCCCTTCGGCGTTGGTGGTGTACGGCGTGGTCGGCAGGTTGCCGCCGTAGATCGAGGAACAGCCGGTGGCGTTGGCGATCAGCAAACGGTCGCCATAGAGCTGGGTCAGCAGCTTGATGTACGGCGTTTCGCCGCAGCCGGAGCAGGCGCCGGAGTATTCGAACAGCGGCGTGATCAGCTGCGAGGTGCGAATGTCGATGCGCTCCAGCTGCGCTGGATCGATTTCCGGCAGCTGCAGGAAGAAGTCGTAGTTGTCTTTTTCCGCCGTCAGATTATCGAGGCGCGAAGCCATGTTGATGGCCTTGATCTCTGGGGTCTGGCGATCTTTCGCCGGGCAGACCTCGACGCACAGGTTACAGCCGGTGCAATCTTCCGGCGCCACTTGCAGTACGTATTTCTGGCCGCGCATATCGCGTGATTTGACATCCAGAGACTGCAGGGAAGCGGGGGCGTGTTCCATCTCCGACGGCTGAACCACTTTGGCGCGAATGGCGGAGTGCGGGCAGGCGGCGACGCAGTGGTTGCACTGGGTGCACAGATCGGGCTGCCAGACCGGGATCGCTTCGGCGATGTTGCGCTTTTCCCACTGGGTGGTGCCCACCGGCCAGGTGCCGTCCGGCGGGAAGGCGGAAACCGGCAGCGCATCGCCCAGCCCGGCCAGCATCGCGGCGGTAACGGTTTTGACGAAGTCCGGCGCGGCGTCCGAGACCACCGGTGGGCGCATCGGGCTGCTGTCGTCGACCGGTTGCAGTGGAATTTCAATCAGTGCGCCACGGGTGGCGCCCAGCGCCTGCCAGTTGCGCTCGACGATCTCCTGGCCCTTGTTGCTGTAGCTGCGCGCGATGGCATCCTGCAGCTGTTGCAGCGCCACGTCGCTCGGCAGGATCTGCGTCAGGTGGAAGAACGCCATCTGCATTACGGTGTTGATGCGCGCGCCGAGCCGGCATTCGCGCGCCAGCTTGGCGGCGTTGATGATATAGAAACGCGCCTGGCGTTGATGCAGCAGCGCCTGTACCTCCTGCGGCAAGCGTGACCAGACCTCGTCGGCGCCGTAAGGGGTATTGAGCAGGAAGGTACCGCCGGGTTTGAGACGTTCAACCATCTGATACTTATCGATAAACTGCAGCTGGTGGCAGCCGACGAAATCCGCCTGGCTGACCAGATAGGCCGAATTGATCGGCTGCTCGCTGACGCGCAGATGCGACACCGTCAGGCCGCCGGCCTTTTTGGAGTCGTAGACGAAATAGCCCTGCGCATACAGCGGCGTGGCGTTGCCGATGATTTTGATGTTGTTCTTGGTGGCCGAGACCGAACCGTCGCTGCCCAAACCGTAGAACAGCGCTTCCAGCGAGGCGCGCTGCGGCAGGATTTCGTCGCTCAGCGGCAGTGAAAGCCCGGTGACATCATCGAAGATGCCGACGGTAAAGCGCGGGCGCGGCTGCGGCTGGGCCAGCTCGCGAAACACCGCCAGCGCACAGTCCGGGCCGAACTCTTTCGACGACAGGCCGTAACGGCCGCCGATCACCCGCGGCAGCGTGGCGCGCTCACCCCGGCTGTAGGCCTCCGCCAGCGCGGTCATCACGTCCAGATACAGCGGTTCGGCCAGCGCGCCCGGTTCTTTGGTGCGATCGAGCACCGCGACGTTGCGCACGCTGTCCGGCAGCGCGCCGAGCAGGTATTTGGCGGAGAACGGCCGGAACAACCGGACTTTCAGCACGCCGACTTTCTCGCCGCGGGCCAGCAGGGTGTCAATCACCTCTTCGCAGGTGCCGGCGGCGGATCCCATCACCACCACCACGCGCTCGGCCTGCGGGTGGCCGTAATAGTCGAACGGCCGATAGTGGCGGCCGGTGAGGGCGGCGAAGGCCGCCATGGCGTCGATCACGTGTTGGCCGGTGGCGTCATACCACGGGTTGGTGGCTTCGCGCGACTGGAAATAGGTGTCCGGGTTGGCGGAAGTGCCGCGCACCACCGGATGATCGGGCGACAGCGCCCGGCGGCGGTGAGCGTCGATCGCCGCCTGCGGCAGCATTTGCCGCAGCGTATCGTCGCTGAGCGGCACGATCTTGTTGATTTCGTGCGAGGTGCGGAACCCGTCGAAGAAGTGGATAAACGGCACGCGCGCGTTGAGAGTGGCGGTCTGTGAGATCAGCGCGAAGTCCTGCGCCTCCTGCACGTTGCTGGCGCACAGCATGGCGCAGCCGGTTTGGCGCACCGCCATCACGTCCGAATGGTCGCCGAAGATCGACAGCGCGTGTGTGGCTACGGTGCGGGCGGCGACGTGCAGCACGAACGGCGTCAGCTCTCCGGCCAGTTTGTACAGCGTCGGGATCATCAGCAGCAGACCCTGCGATGAAGTGAACGAAGTCGACAGTGCGCCGGTTTGCAAGGCGCCGTGCACGGTGGCGATCGCGCCGCCCTCAGACTGCATTTCCACCACCCGCGGAGTATCGCCCCAGATGTTTTGCCGGCCATCGCCGGACCAAGCGTCTGCTTGCTCCGCCATGGTGGAACTTGGCGTGATAGGGTAGATGGCAATCACTTCGTTGGTGCGATAGGCCACGGAAGCGACTGCGTTATTACCATCTGTAGTTATCATCGACATTACCTTTTCATTGCTCACAAAGCCGCGAAAGCACACTTTCGCAGTAATGGGAAAAAGTCTAACAGAGGGTTTGAACGTGGCTTTATCGCGTTTGTGTGGCGGGTGATAAATCGTCAATGGCGTATTTCCTCGCCGAATGAGATGCAGTGGCAATAAATTGTTTTGACCGTTTAAAGACAATTTATTTCCGGCGCGTCATAATTGCGCATCGGCAAACTGACAGAAGAAAATCATGAGCGCATTTATGTATTTGACGATGGCGATAGTCGCGGAAGTGATCGCCACCACCATGTTGAAAGCCTCCGAGGGCTTTACCCGCCTGTGGCCGTCGCTGCTGGTGGTGCTGGGTTACGGCGTGGCCTTTTGGGGGCTGTCGATGGTGGTCAAGAGCATGCCGCTGGGCATCGTGTATGCGATTTGGTCGGGTATGGGCATCGTGCTGGTGTCGATCGCCGCGGTATTCGTTTACCAGCAAAAATTGGATTGGCCAGCGATTGTCGGCATGGGATTAATTATTGCCGGCGTGCTGGTGATTAATTTACTGTCTAAAGCCTCGGTGCACTGAGTGTTATTTTAATGTGAAAAAAGGCCGGCGTGACAGCAAGTCGCGCCGGTTGAAGAATTCAGCCATCATTCACTGAAAATAGTGGAATGCTAATTACTTAGCGCCGCCAGCATAGACGTAAATATCGTCCTCTCCGGTAGCAAAAAATGCGTCGTCTCACTGAAAGCACGTGAAGATAATGAATACCGATATCGCGGGAGAAATCTCTTCGTCAGCAGCGGTGACGTTATCACTTTCTGCGTGCGGCCGGGGCCAGGCACAGGGTGGCGCTGTCACGTTTGGCGTATCGCGCCGGGGCGGAAATATTCTGCAAACAAAATAAATGTCCGGCCGGTGCAAAAAAATGACAAATAATGGCTGGAATATATTTTCATTATTTATATATCGAGCTAGATTAAACAAGTTTGCATCAAAGATAGCGAAACGTGTCCGCTAAGTGACGCGCGTTATCAGCAATGGCGATTTTACACAGCGCAGTTCCGGGTTCAGGAGTGGGATAATGACGACATCAAAATGGTTGCTTGCCAGCGCCGTGCTGCTTTTAGCCGCCTGCAGCAGCAATAACGAAGAGCCAGTACAGCAGGGCAACAGTGCCAGAATCAATACGTTGCAGACCAGCGCCGGTTGCGCGGCGGTCGGTGGCGTTACTACCATCGCGCATAACCTGAACGGTGAAGCGCTGCGCATGTGCCAAATGCCGAATGGCAAGCAGTGCGAAGAACGCACGCTGGGCCTGGGCAGCTGCGCCGGGTAAGCCCGCAGCGACAGGCCCGGATCAATACACCCAGTCGCGCAGGGTATAAACCAGCGTGTGGCCGCTGCCGTTGAGCGTCAGTTGCTGCGCGTTCAGCATCACGTCGGCGCCGTTTTCGAGCACGGTGCCGATCACATGATCCCAGCGGTTGCGCTGCTCATCAGGGCACAGCTTGCGCGTCGAGGCCAACGGTTTTACCGTCAGCACGCCGTCGCGTAACTGCCCCTGGCCGAAGAAGCGGTTGCACATCGCGCCGGAGACATGCAGGTTCTCGCCAAATTCCAAATTGAGCAGGCCGCCATCCGTTCGTGATTGTGCCGCTTCACCATCTACGCTCTGCAACACGAAGTTGTGATGCAACAGATCGCCGGGTGTGACGGTAGACTGTGGTTTCATGCTGCATCCCCCTAGGACCAGCGTCGCAAGGGCGGCCACCGTGGTTTTTCTCATTGCGTTCTCTCAAATAAACAGGGCGCCGCAAGGGCGCCCCGAAGTTACGCTCAGGCGTTCAGCTGGTTCGGGCAGGCTTCGCCGCGATCCAACAGGCTGATGTTCTGCAGCGTGGTTTGCGAAATGCTGGTCAGCGCCTCTTCGGTCAGGAAAGCCTGATGGCCGGTGAACAGCACGTTGTGGCAGGCCGACAGGCGGCGGAACACGTCATCCTGAATCACGTCGTTAGACTTGTCTTCAAAGAACAGATCGCGTTCGTTCTCGTAGACGTCCATCCCGAGCGCGCCGATTTTTTGCTGCTTCAACGCGTCGATGGCGGCGGTAGAGTCGATCAGCGCGCCGCGGCTGGTGTTGATCACCATTACGCCGTTTTTCATCATCGCGAAGGCGTCGGCATTCAGCAGATGGTGGTTTTCCGGCGTCAACGGGCAGTGCAGGGTAATCACGTCGGATTGCGCGTACAGCGTTTTCAGGTCGACATACTCCGCGCCCAGCGCCAGCGCCTGTTCGCTCGGGAACGGATCGTAGGCCAGCAGCTTCATGCCGAAGCCTTTCAAAATGCGCATCGTCGCCACGCCGATTTTACCGGTGCCGATCACGCCGGCGGTGCGGTTGTGCATGTTAAAACCGATCAGCCCTTCCAGCGAGAAATTGGCGTCGCGAGTGCGTTGATAAGCGCGGTGAATACGGCGGTTCAGGCACATCATCATGCCTACCGCGTGTTCTGCCACGGCCTCCGGCGAGTAGGCCGGCACGCGCACTACCTTGATGCCCAGTTCTTTGGCGGCGTCCAGATCGACGTTATTAAAACCGGCGCAGCGCAGGGCGAGGAGCTCGACGCCCAGTGCCGCCAGTTCTTCGAGCACTTCACGGCTGCCGTCGTCGTTGACGAAGATACACACCGCCTTGCAACCGGCGGCCGTTTTGGCGGTTTTTTTGCTGAGTAAAAAGTCGAAGAATTCCAGCTCATAGCCAAACTGCTGATTCACCAGTTCGAGATATTTACGGTCATACTGTTTGGTACTGTATATCGCCAATTTCATCGTGGTTTCTCCACCGTGATTTTGTGATCAATTTAACAGATTTTAGTAAATTCGACAATTGGTTAGCGGTTTGGCCAGCGTGGGGTTTGTTCGGTCAACCAGGAGGATGAAACCGGCCCCATAGGGCCGGTTCACGCGATGTTAGCGAGCGATTTCCGTGTAATGATGCTCATCGTAGTCGTGGGTCAAGTACCCGTTGACGGCATCGTTAAAGGCGACCCAATGCGGGGTTTTCTGGTGTGCCGAAAGCGCCGCCTTATCGTCCCAGTTTTCGATCAGCGCGTAGCTGTTTTCATCGTTCTGGCATTGCCAAAGCTGGTAAAAAGAGCAGCCGGTTTCTTTATTGGATTCCTGCACCATGGTGTTGAGCAGGCTGAGAAACGCGGGGCGTTTGGCCGGATTGACCTGAAAAAAGACATTGAGCGTGATCATGGTTTATTTCCTCAGTCGATAATGAAACTGGAATTTCCAGGTGGCAGCAATGTGCTGACTGCGAGGATTCTACGGACTTGATGGTTGACTAAAAGTGAAATAAAGTTCCGATGCTATTCATTTTTGGTGAAGGTTTGTGATGTTGAAACGTGCTCAGTTGGTGACCTTTTGCATGGTGGTTGAGTCAGAGAGTCTCACGGCAGCGGCTGAGAGGCTGTTTTGCGTGCCCTCTAACGTGACCAAGAAATTAAAAGAGTTGGAAATGGCGTGTGGCGTTACGCTATTTGATCGTGAGCGCAATCGACTGTCGCTCACACCGGAAGGCCGGGCGCTTTACCATAAAGCCAAGCGCTTTTTGGCTATCGAAGAGCGGGCGCGAGCGCAGCTTGAACAGGATCCGGTGCAGGGTGAACTGAAGCTTGGCGCGCTGGATATCGCCTTGAGTCATCATCTGCCGCAAAAGTTGGCGCATTACCGTGCGCAGAACCGCCGCGTTCAGTTGAGTGTGGTACAGGGCTATTCGCTGGATCTGGAGTTTCAATTGCAGAAAGGAACTCTGGACGTGGTGTTTTCAGATGGGCCGATAGAACATCCGCAGCTGCAGAGCCGGCGTGCTTTTCAGGAGCGTTTGGTCTTCATTGGCGGGGCGTATCAGCCAGCGTTGTTGGCAAAAAGCGATCTCTATGTTTATTCGCGTCAATGCCACTATCGCCATCTGGTGGACGCCTGGCTGCAAAAGCAGCAAGTGATCCCCGCCGCGCTGCTGGAGGTGGAATGCTATGACGTGATATTCGCCTGCGTAAGCGCGGGGTTGGGGTATGCGTTTGTCCCTGAGAGCCTGGCGCGACAGCGGGAGGTTGCGTATACCGAGTGCGGGAATGAAATGCGCAGCGATATTTATGCTATCTGGCGTAAAGCGAGCGACAGCCGCATAGTACAGGCTTTTATTGAGGCCGTGATTTGAAATTAGCGGCAAAAAAATCCCCACGGGGGTGTGGGGAATGGCTTCTCTAGTACACAGTTAGCTAGCAGCTAAACTTTTATTAGAATGGTTGCAAGACTATTAATCATCAACGGTAACGACAATAACAAAAGTCTGAAAACCGTCCTATTTATGTGATGTATATGTAACGAAAATCTACAACTTCGCACACGTTTGCGCTAAAAAGGTGCAAATCGCCTTTGCGACCCCGCTCAGCTTCACCCTATGTCAAATTCGTGCCATCATTATTGTCAATTCAGGCATAGACTTAACCAATGCCTAACTCAGGAACGAAGCAATCATTTAATGACCAGGCGATTGAAAGTATTCATAGGGACCGTGGCGGGCTGTGCAATTCTGGTGCTGGCGTTATGGCAAACTTTGCCGCGCTGGCTGCCGGGGGTGTTATCGCATTGGTTGCCGGCGGGAAGCCGACTTGAGTTACAGGGCAAGTTGCATTGGCGCCAGGGCGGCCTGGCGTTGCCGGGGGCACGTTTCACCGCGCAAGATTGCCTGCTGGCCAACGTCGGTCCGACGCGGCTGGCTTACCGCCAAGGCCGCTGGCAGCTGTCGAGCGATAAGGTCAGCGTCGATAGCGCCTGTTTGTCAAAACTGCCGGGCGGCGACGCCAACAGCGCGCCGCTGGCGCTCGATCAATTGCAGCGGCAACTGCCGGCGCTGGATCTCACCATTAATGATCTGACGCTTATTCCCTGGCAGCGCTATGCCGGCAAGCTGCAGCTTTCCTCCGGCCCCGACGGGCAACGTCTGCATTATCGGGGACCGAATCTCAGCGCCGAGGCGCGGCTGGATGAAAAACAGCAGCTGACGTTGCAGAGTCTGACCGTCGTCCCGCCCAACAGCGCGCAACCGCTGCACCTAGCCGGTAAGATAACTCTCCCGCTGGATCTGGCCAGCCTGCCGAAGCAGGGCGCGTTGCAGGGTGAAATGCAGACGGCCTATCTGGAAAAACCGGTTTTGCTGGATATGCGCTGGCAACAGCAGCAGGGCGTGTTGACGGTGAGCGAGAAAGGCGACGATCGGCCGCTGGCGGTGCTGCCGTGGGAAGTGACCTCGCAGCGGGTCAGCATCAAGCAGGGCGAGTGGCGTTGGCCCTACAGCGGACAGCCGTTGAACGGCGGCCTCAGCATCGCGCTGCACGACTGGAGCAAGGGATTGGATGAAACGGAGATCAGCGCGCGGCTGAACGTGATCACCGCCGGCCACAACGGCAAGGGTAATGCGGTGCTCACCCTCGGGCCGGGCAAGGTGGGGTTGACCGACAGCGATCTGCGCTTCCAACTGACCGGGCAGGCCAATCTGGCCGATTTCTCCACCACCGCGTCGATCCCGGGCGTGATCGGCGGCAGCATTCTTAACCCGACGCTGGTTCTGCAGCCAGGTTCGCTGCTGCGTCTGTGGGGCAAAGTGACGCCGGAAATGACGCTGGAAGAGGCGCGTCTACCGCTGGCCGGCGTGAAGGTGACCGCCGCCGGCATCACCGGCCGCCTGCAGGCGATTTTGAGCGCCAGCGACAGTTATTGGGGGCGTTTGAAGCTCCACCTGGACGGCCAGGCGCAGGATTTCTGGCCGGACAAGGGCGACTGGCAGTGGCGTTACTGGGGCAACGGCCGGTTGCCGCCGCTGCAGGCCGCCTGGGACGTCGCCGGCAGCGGTCGTTGGCAGGACAGCGAGCTGGTGCTCGACAAGCTCTCCACCGGTTTCGACAAATTGAAGTACGGTCTGGTGACGGTCGCCGCGCCGCGCTTGAGCCTCAACCAGCCGCTGCGCTGGCAGCGTGATGAACAAAGCCCGCAGTTCAACGGCGAATTCCAGCTGGCGGCGGATAAGGTCAGCTTCAGCGACGGTGGCTATCTGCCGGCGCCGGTGCTGGCGCTGCAGGTGAACGGCCGTTCGCCGGACAGTTTCCAGATGCAGGGCAAGCTGCAGGCGCAACAGATCGGGCCGATCGCGCTGCGCGGCCGTTGGGACGGCGAACGTCTGCGCGGCGAAGGCTGGTGGCCGAAACAGTCGCTGAAGGTCTTCCAACCGCTGTTGGCACCGGATCTCAATCTCACGCTGCGCGACGGCGAGTTTTACGCGCAGTCGGCGTTTTCCGCCGCCCGTGAACAAGGGTTCGAGGCCGGTGGCCACTGGGTGGTGAAAAACGGCGGCATGTGGCTGAAAGACGGCGAAATGAGCGGCCTGGATTTCATCCTGTCGTACCGTTTCAAGCAGCATCACTGGCAATTGGGAGCTAAACAGCCGGTATCGCTGCGCATCAAGTCTTTCACCAACCTGTTCGAGATGCAGAACATTTCCGCCGATCTGCAGGGCACCTATCCTTATAGCGAAGGGCAGCCACTGACGTTGAGCAACGTCGGCGTGGACATGCTCAACGGGCATATCAGCTTGTCGGCGCTGCGGTTGCCGCAGCATGACGCCGCGGTACTGAAGCTGGATAAGGTCGATCTCAGCGCGCTGTTTACCGCCCTGAAACCGAAGCAGTTCGCCATGTCCGGCCGGGTCGACGGCGAGCTGCCGCTGTTCCTGAACCATCCGAAGTGGTTGGTGCAAAACGGCTGGATCGCTAACGCCGGCACGTTGACGCTGCGCCTGGACAAAGACATGGCCGACGCCATCGGCAGCAATAACCTGGCGACCGGCGCGGCGATCGACTGGCTGCGCTACATGGAAATCAACCGTTCGCATGCCCGGGTCGATCTCGACAACCTGGGCGAGTTGACGCTGAGCGCGCGCATCGACGGCATCAACCCGCAGAAAAGCGCCAAGCGCGAGGTGATCCTGAACTATCGCCATCAGGAAAACGTGTTTCAGCTGTGGCGCAGTTTGCGCTTCGGCGACAATTTACAGGAGTGGCTGGAGCAGGCCCTCTCACAACCTGGGGAGCAACAATGAAAATCATGAGTGTGTCGACGCTGGCAGCGGTGCTGTGCGTTTCGCTGCTGAGCGGCTGCGTGCCGCGCATCGAGGTGGCGACGCCGAAGGATCCGATCACCATCAATATGAACGTCAAGATCGAGCATGAAATTCATATCAAGGTGGATAAGGACGTCGAAAACCTGCTGAAAACCCAAAGCGGTCTGTTCTAGGAGCCGACATGAAAAAACGTTATTTGTGGCTGGCCGGCGCCGCCTGGTTGTTCAGTGGCATGGCGATGGCGTTGACGCTGGATGAGGCGAAGCAGCAAGGGCGGGTAGGTGAAACCCTGAGCGGCTACATCGCGCCGGTGAAGCAGGACGCGGAAACCCTGGCGCTGGTGAAACGCATCAACGCCGGCCGCGCCGAGAAGTATCAGGAAGTGGCGGACGGCAACCATATCGCCGTCGACGAAGTGGCGCGCATGGCCGGGCAGAAGCTGGTGACGCGGGCGCAGAGCGGCGAGTATGTGCGCGGCATCAACGGGCAGTGGCTGAAGAAATAAAAAAAAGCGCGCCGTCTGGCGCGCCAAAAGATACGGATAGATGATTATTATGAGGGTAGTGCAGGTTTGACAGGACTTGCCTCTTGTCCGGCAGGGGCTCGGCGCCCCTGCGCAGGGTCTTAGGCAGCAACCACCTGAGACAGGGCCGCCTTGGCGTCTTCCTGTGCTTTGGTCGCCACTTCCGGGCCATAGGCGATGCCTTCCGCGAAGACGAACTCCACGTCGGTGATGCCGATGAAGCCCAGGAACAGACGCAGGTAAGGTTCTACCAGGTCGGTCGGAGTGCCTTTATGGATGCCGCCGCGGCTGGTCAGGATCACGGCGCGTTTGTTTTTCACCAGGCCTTCCGGACCGTTTTCGGTGTAACGGAAGGTCACGCCGGCGCGGGCAACCAGGTCGAAATAGTTTTTCAGCTGGGTCGGAATGTTGAAGTTGTACATCGGTGCGGCAATCACGATGACGTCATTGGCCTGCAGCTCGGCGATCAGCTCGTCCGACAGGGCCAGCGCTTCTTGTTGACGTGGAGTCAACGGAGCATCGGAAGGACGCAGCGCGCCGACCAGTTCACCGTCCAGCACCGGGATTGGCTGTGCGGCCAGATCGCGCACGGTGATGGTGTCGCCGCTGTGGGCGTTGCTCCATTGCTCTACGAAGAAATCGGCCAGTTGGTTAGACTGAGAGTAGGTCGCCAGGATGCTTGATTTCAGAACCAATACGTTGCTCATCGATAATTCCTTACGTTGTGACAGTGACATCAGGACTCAGCGTCCCTTGCATGAAGTACATGCTATTCACATTCCCCCAACAGTGATAGCGCAATATTTCGAGATCTCCGTTCAATTTTATTGAATGACATGGCGACGCTTTACTCGCGGAAGTAGGGGGAGAAAGCCGTTTGTGATAGGCTGTGCGGCTAAAGCAAAAAAATCGCTAAAAAAACATTAAACCGTTGCCAAGCCTGGCCTTGGCGGCGAAGAAACAAGGAACACCGAACGTGAAATCTCCGCTCGAGGCACTGCCGGCCCAACTGGGCGAGCTGATGCTCCGCGATCAACAACGCCTGCGTCGTCGCCTGCAGGGCGCACGAAAAATCAAAAATCCCGATGCCCAGCTGGCGGTCGCCGCCGACGTGGAAAGCGACATCGCGACGGCGCGGCAAAAAGTGCAGGCGCGCGCCGCGTCTTGCCCGCGCATTACCTATCCGGAAAGCCTGCCGGTCAGCCAAAAAAAGCAGGACATCTTAAACGCTGTCCGCGACCACCAGGTGGTGATCGTCGCCGGGGAGACCGGCTCGGGAAAAACCACCCAGTTGCCGAAGATCTGTCTGGAGCTGGGGCGTGGGGTGAAAGGGCTGATCGGCCATACCCAGCCGCGCCGCCTGGCGGCGCGCACCGTCGCCAACCGCATCGCCGACGAGCTGGAAACCCCGCTCGGCGGCAGCGTGGGCTACAAGGTGCGCTTCAACGATCAGGTGGGGGAAAACACCCTGGTCAAGCTGATGACTGACGGTATCTTGCTGGCGGAGATTCAGCAGGATCGCCTGCTGATGCAGTACGACACGTTGATCATCGATGAAGCGCACGAGCGCAGCCTGAATATCGACTTTATTCTCGGCTACCTGCGCGAACTGCTGCCGAAGCGCCCGGATCTCAAGGTGATCATCACCTCGGCGACCATCGATCCGCAGCGTTTCTCGCGCCACTTCAACAATGCGCCGATCATCGAGGTTTCCGGCCGCACCTACCCGGTGGAGGTGCGTTACCGCCCGGTGGTGGACGACGGCGATGATACCGACCGCGACCAGCTGCAGGCGATTTTCGATGCGGTGGACGAGCTTGGGCGCGAAGGGCCGGGTGACATTCTGATCTTCATGAGCGGCGAGCGCGAGATCCGCGATACCGCCGACGCTTTGAACCGCCTCAATTTGCCGCACACCGAGGTGCTGCCGCTGTATGCGCGCCTGTCGAACAGCGAGCAGAACCGGGTTTTCCAGTCGCACCACGGCCGCCGCATCGTGCTGGCCACCAACGTGGCGGAAACCTCGCTGACGGTGCCGGGCATCAAATACGTCATCGATCCGGGCACCGCGCGCATCAGCCGCTACAGCTTCCGCACCAAGGTGCAGCGCCTGCCGATCGAGCCGGTGTCGCAGGCCTCCGCCAACCAGCGTAAAGGGCGCTGTGGCCGCGTGTCGGAGGGCGTGTGCATCCGTCTGTACTCTGAACAGGATTTCCTCTCGCGGCCGGCGTTTACCGATCCGGAAATTCTGCGCACCAACCTGGCGTCGGTCATTCTGCAGATGACCTCGCTGGGGCTGGGCGACATCGCCGCGTTTCCGTTTGTCGAGGCGCCGGACAAGCGCAACATTCAGGATGGCGTGCGCCTGCTGGAAGAGCTGGGGGCGATCACCACCGCCGATAACGGCCACTATCAGCTGACGCCGCAGGGCCGGCAGCTGGCGCAGTTGCCGATCGACCCGCGTCTGGCGCGCATGGTGTTGGAAGCGCAGAAGAGCGGCAGCGTGCGCGAGGTGATGATCATTACCGCCGCGCTGTCGATTCAGGATCCGCGCGAGCGCCCAATGGATAAGCAGCAGGCCTCGGATGAAAAACACCGCCGTTTTGCCGACAAAGACTCGGACTTCCTGGCGTTCGTCAACCTGTGGGATTATCTGCAGGAGCAGCAAAAGGCGAACTCTTCCAGTCAGTTCCGCCGGCTGTGCCGCAACGATTTTCTCAACTACCTGCGGGTGCGCGAGTGGCAGGATATCTATACCCAACTGCGCCAGGTGGTGAAAGAACTGGGGCTGCCGATCAACAGCACGCCTTCCGATTATCGCAGCGTCCACACCGCGCTGCTGACCGGCCTGCTGTCGCACATCGGCCAGAAGGATACGGACAAGCAGGAATTTACCGGCGCGCGCAACGCCCGCTTCTCGATCTTCCCCGGCTCCGGCCTGTTCAAGAAGCCACCGAAGTGGACCATGGTGGCCGAACTGGTGGAAACCAGCCGCCTGTGGGGACGCATCGCCGCGCGCATCGAACCGGAATGGATCGAGCCGCTGGCTCAGCACTTGGTGAAACACAGCTACAGCGAACCGCACTGGTCGAAGTCGCAGGGGGCGGTGATGGCCAGCGAAAAGGTCACGCTGTTTGGTCTGCCGATCGTTGCGGCGCGCCAGGTCAACTACGGCGCCATCGATCCGCTGCTGTGCCGTGAGCTGTTTATCCGCCATGCGCTGGTAGAGGGAGACTGGCAGACGCGCCACGCCTTCTTCCGCGAAAACCAAAAGCTGCGCGCCGAGGTGGAAGAACTGGAGCATAAATCGCGCCGCCGCGACATTCTGGTGGATGACGAAATGCTGTTCGGGTTCTACGATCGCCGCATCCCCAACGACGTGGTGTCCGGCCGTCATTTCGACAGCTGGTGGAAGAGCGCGGCCAAGCAGCAGCCGGATCTGCTGAACTTCGAAAAAGAGATGCTGATCAAAGACGGCGCCAACAAGATCAGCGCGCTGGATTACCCGAACTTCTGGCATCAGGGCAACCTCAAGCTGCGGCTGAGCTACCAGTTTGAACCGGGCACCGACGCTGACGGCGTGACGGTGCACATCCCGCTGCCGATCCTCAACCAGGTGGAGGAGCAGGGCTTCGAATGGCAGATCCCCGGCATCCGCCGTGAGCTGGTGATTGCACTGATCAAGTCGCTGCCGAAACCGGTGCGTCGCAACTTCGTGCCGGCACCGAACTACGCCGAGGCGTTCCTTGGCCGCGTAACGGCGCTGGAATTGCCGCTGCTGGACGCGCTGGAGCGCGAGCTGCGGCGCATGACTGGCATGACCGTGTCACGTGATGACTGGCAGTGGGATCAGGTGCCCGATCATCTGAAGATGACCTTCCGCGTGGTGGGCGAGAAAAACCAGACGCTGCGCGAAGGCAAAGATCTGGCCGCCTTGCGCCTGCAGTTGAAAGAGAAGGTGCAGGAGACGCTGTCGGCGGTGGCCGATGACGGACTGGAGCAGAGTAACCTGCATGTCTGGAGCTTTGGCCAATTGCCGGCGTTTTACGAGCAGAAGCGCGGCGGCTATTCGATGAAGGCATACCCGGCGCTGGTGGATGAAAAGGACAGCGTGGCGATCCGCCTGTTCGACAGCGAAAGCGAGCAGCAACAGGCGATGTGGCAGGGCACGCGTCGCCTGCTGTTGTTGAATATTCCTTCACCGATCAAATACCTGCATGAGAAACTGCCGAACAAAGCCAAGCTGGGGCTCTATTTCAACCCGTACGGCAAGGTGCTGGAGCTGATCGACGACTGCATATCGTGCGGCATCGACAAGCTGATCGCCGAACACGGCGGCCCGGTCTGGCAAGAAGCAGACTTTGCACGGCTGCAGGAGCAGATCCGCGCCGAGCTGAACGACACGGTCGTCGAGGTGGCCAAGCAGGTTGAACAGATCCTGACGGCGGTCTTCAACATCAACAAACGGCTGAAAGGCCGGGTGGACATGTCGTTGGCGCTGGCGCTGTCGGACATCAAGACCCAGCTCGGCGGGCTGGTTTACCGCGGCTTCGTGACTGGCAACGGATGGAAGCGCCTGCCGGATACGCTGCGCTACCTGCAGGCGATCGAGCGGCGGTTGGAAAAACTGGCTATTGATCCGCACCGCGATCGCGCGCAGATGTTGCGGGTGGAGCAGGTGCAGCAGGCGTGGCAGCAGTGGCTGAACAAGCTGCCGCCGAAGCGACAGCAGGAGGAAGAAGTAAAAGCGGTGCGCTGGATGATAGAAGAGCTGCGCGTCAGCCTGTTCGCGCAACAGTTGGGCACGCCTTACCCGATCTCCGATAAGCGCATTTTGCAAACTATCGAGCAGCTTTCGAGCTAAGCTCAGCCGCACCGGCCGGCAAGCGGCCGGCGCAGCGCAAGTTGAAATTCGCAGAGCAGAGCAACAGCAACGGCGCATAATGCGCCGTTGAGAGAGGATTATTTGCCTGCCGCCAGCGCGTCCAGCGCTTCGCGGATACCGGGCACCGCCAGGGCACGGTTATCGGCGCGATAGCGATCTTTCGCCGCCGGTGCCGAGCTTTGGATGGCGATCAGTTGCCAGCCGTCGGCGGTTTTCAACAGCAGCGGCGAACCGCTGTCGCCGGGCAGAGTATCGCACTGGTGCGACAGTACGCTTTGCTGGGCCCAGCCGGTGACCTTGCAGTTTTGGTGGCTGTAGAGGTCATCCAGATGATCCTCCGGGTAGCCCGCTTGAGTTATCAGCCGTTTGGCCTGTTTCAGGGCCTGAGTCAGCGCCTTGCTGTCGCCTTGCCACAGCGGCAAGGGTGCGATCGGCAGCGGTTTTTTGTCTTTCAGACGGATCAGCGCAAAGTCATAAGCGGCCGCGGCGGGCGGGACGATCCAGCCATCACCGTCCGGCTTCAGCTTTTTGCCTAGTTTGCTGTCGACCAGGGTCTCGATATTGTCGGTTTGATACTGCCACGACTTATCACCCGCCACGAAGCGCAGAGCGATGGCTTTATCCAATTGCCCCGGCGGTGCCAGCACGCAGTGGCCGGCGGTCAACGCCAGGTGTGGGGAGATCAGCGTGGCGGTACACAGATTGCCGCTGGCGGTTTCGACCTGGCCGATGGCCTGCCACGGCTTGGCGGCGGTATCCGTGACCTTGATTCGTTCATCTTTGCCGAAAAACAGACGCGTTTGCTCGGCCTTGGACGGGCCGTCTGCGCGTGCCGCCTGAGAAGCGATGAGCGGGAGTGAACACAGCAACAGTAAAACGGATATGCGCATAGATCTCTTGCCTGACAAATACGGATCATCCATAAACACACTGAATGCTAACTATAGACTGATTTAGCAGCCATGTGGATGGGCAATAATTGATTTTTCAATAATTTCCCGCCGGCGATGCGGCAGGCTACAGGTAAAAAAAGACGGCGATCAGTCCGCAAAGGATCAGGGCGGTCAGAACGATCTCGAACAGGTAGCGGCGCAGCATCAATGAGAACCCCCCGATGAAAAAACACCCGGTGAACCGGGTGTCGTACACGTCAAGCCTGAAACGGTGAGGGGACCCTCACGACATTACGCTTTTTTGTGGCTGGCTTTCTTGTGGTGCTTTTTAGCCGCCTGGGCTTTTTGCGCCGGGGCTTTCTTGCCGGCTTTTTTGTGATGCTTTTTGGCCGCCTGAGCTTTCTGAACCGGGGCTTTCTTGCCGTGGTGTTTCACCTGAGCTTTAGCCGGCGCAGCGGTGGCGGTGGTTGCGGTAGCCGCAGGTGCGGTGGTGGCAGCCTCGGCAGCGAAAGCCACGGAAGACAGACCCATTGCAGCGGCAACAACCAGAGCTAATACTTTTTTCATCGCAGAATCCTCAACATGACTTTTGGGTACCAACCCCACTGCGGGGCCGTTGAGATGATAGTAGGCAAACGGCGTCCGGCTTTCCGTGAGTGATTGGTTTCGGCATGTAACCTAATGTACAGGGCGGCGGTGGCGAGGGGGATTGCTGCTATAATGACCGCCAGACAAGAAAAAAGGGATTTAAAATGAACGAGATAACGATTCGTTGTGGCGTGACTGAACAGGGCGAGGTGCCGCTGGCCTATGAGGACTGGGGCGATGAGACGCACCCGCCGTTGTTGCTCATCATGGGCATCGGCGCGCAGCTCCTGTTGTGGCCTGACGACTTCTGCCGCGCCCTGGTGTCCATGGGGTTTCGGGTGATCCGTTATGACAACCGCGACGTCGGCCTTTCAGGAAAAACGCAGGCACAACGCTCACAGCCATTGTGGCTGCTGATGTTGCGCGCCCAGCTTGGCTGGCAAACGCCGGTGCCTTATACCCTGGCGGACATGGCAACGGACGCGGCGCATCTGCTCGATCATTTACGCATTCCGCAGGCTCACGTACTGGGCGCTTCGATGGGGGGGATGATCGCCCAGGTGCTGGCCGCCGAATACCCGCAGCGCGTCGCCTCGTTATGCATCTTGTTTTCCAGCACCAATCAGCCGCTGTTGCCACCGCCGGCGCCTTCGCTGCTGTGGTTGCTGGTGCGCCGGCCTGCCGCCGATATGACGCTGCAGCAGCGCCAGGAAGGGATGAAGGCCTTTCTGCGCGCGCTTGGCACCGCGACTTATCCACCGGAGGAGGCGGAGCTGGATGCCCTGGTGACGCGGTTGCTGAAGCGGGGTGTGGATCCGGCAGGCATGCAGCGGCAACTTTCCGCGTTGCTCGGCAGCGGCGATCTGCGGCGTTACAGCCGGCGCATCGCCGCGCCGACGCTGGTGATTCACGGCGATCGCGATCGGCTGGTGCGCAAGGCCGGCGGGGTGGCGATCGCTCGGGCCGTCGCCAACGCCAGATTGCAGATTATGCCGGGCATGGGGCATGACCTGCCCGCCGCGTTGAGGCCGCAGCTGGCGGCGATGATCGCCCGCCATGCGTTGGGATGAGAGACCGGTTGGTTCGGTATTTTTGCTTTTTTAGTTACAACATACTAATGGTAGATGGCCACCCGCCACTCTGTAGCCAAGGCGTTACCCGCAGGAAAGTGCACTATGGAACAGTGTCAGGTCAACCAGAGGAAAAAAGGGCGCGGCAGGGCCGCGCCAGGAGAGATTACAGGTAGCGGTTTTCCAAATGCTGACGGAAGTAGCGTGGGTTGAGCGCTTCGCCGGTCGCGTTGGCGATCAGCGTCTCGGTCGGGAAGCGGCTACCGTGGCGCCAGATGTTGTGCTGCAGCCAGTGGAACAGCGGCTGCAGATTGCCGGCGGCGATATCCTCGCTCAGCGAAGGTAGGGCCTGGCGCACGCAGTGGAACAGCTGCGCGGCGTACATCGCGCCGAGGGTGTAAGTCGGGAAGTAGCCGAACGCGCCGTCTGTCCAGTGGATATCCTGCATGCAGCCGTTGCGATAGTTGCCGATGGTGTCGAGGCCGAGGTAAGCGTGCATCTTTTCATTCCACAATGCCGGAATGTCTTCCACTTCGACCTCGCCTTCGATCAGCGCTTTTTCAATTTCGTAGCGCAGGATGACGTGGGCAGGATAGCTCACCTCGTCGGCGTCGACGCGGATCAGGCCCGGTTTAACGCGCTGGTTGAGGCGAATGAAGTTGGCTTCTTCCAGCGCCGGCTGTTCGCCAAATTGCGCGGTGACCAGCGGACGCAAGATTTTCAGGAATTCATTGCCGCGCGCCAGCTGCATTTCGAACAGCAGGCTCTGCGATTCGTGGATGGCGGTAGAGCGGGCCAGGGCGACCGGCTGGCCGAGCAGATCGCGCGGCAGGTTCTGTTCGTAACGGGCGTGGCCGGTTTCGTGCACGATACCGAGCAGCGCGGTCAAGAACTCTTTTTCGTTGTAGCGCGTGGTGATGCGTACATCTTCCGGCACGCCGCCGCAGAACGGGTGGGCGCTGACGTCGACACGGCCGTTGTCGAAGTTGAAACCGAGCAGTTTCATGACGCTCAGGCTCAGCTGGCGCTGGGTGTCCACATTGAACGGACCTTGTGGCGCCTGGCAGGGCTCATTAGCCTGTTTGGCCACCACGCGCTGCAGCAGATCCGGCAGCCAGGTTTTCAGATCGCCGAAGATGCGGTCGAGATCGCTGCTGCGCATGCCCGGTTCATACAGATTGAGCAGGGCGTCGTAACGGCTGGTGCCGGCCGCCTGCGCACGGATCTGCGCCTCTTCCCGGCTGAGTTTGACCACTTCGCGCAGGTTCTCGGCGAAGCCGTCCCAGTCGTTGGCCGGGCGCTGGGCGCGCCAGGCGTGTTCGCAGCGCGCGCCGGCGAGCGATTTGGCTTCGACCAGCGACGCCGGTAGCAGCACCGCGTCTTCATACTGGCGGCGCATTTCGCGCAGGTTGGCGCGGTCGATCTCGTCCAGCGTCTCTTGCTGCGCGCGATCCAACAGCGCGCCGGTGCTTTCCGCTGTTAAAAGCTGGTGTTGCAGCACGCTCAGCTCGGCCAGTGCTTCGGAGCGCGCCTTGCTGCCGCCCGGCGGCATCATGGTTTGCATGTCCCAACCGGCGATGGCGGACAGGTGGCCGAAACGCGACAGACGGCTAAAAAGCGCGCGCAGGTGATCGTAAGCAGACGTGTTGGAATGTGCAGATGTCATTATTATTCGACTCCAATGAGAAGGGTCCGGCGGTATTACGCCAGATCGGCTTTTAAACTGAATGTCGGCTTCACCGGCCAACAGAAACGGAAACTGGCGCCGCCGAGCGAACTGCTCTCGACGAACACCTGTCCCTGGTAGGCGACGGCGATGGAATGGACGATGGCCAGCCCCAGTCCGCAGCCGCCGGTGGCGCGATCGCGGCTGGGATCGAGGCGAACGAAAGGCTCGAATACCCGCTCGCGCTCTTCCGGCGGGATACCCGGCCCGTCATCTTCGACCTGCAAACAGGCGAGGTCGCCGTCGAACCACAGACCCACGCGCAGACGCTGCTCGGAATAGCGCAGCGCGTTATTGACCAGGTTATCGAGCACGCGTTCCATCAGGCGCAGATCGACGCCGCCGAAGTCGCCGACGTGCGGGATATCGAGCTGGATGTCGCGTTCCTGATGAATAAGACGGATATCGTCGACCTTGTCCTCCAGCCACTTTGGCAGATCGATGGGTTCAATGTTTAGCGCAACCTGCGGCCGGTCCAGGCGGGCATAGGTCAGCAGCTCGTCGATCAGCGACTCCAACTGGCCGATATCGCGGTTCAGCGCTTGCTGTTCGCCTTCGGACAGGTTATCGCTCATCTCGAGCCGATAGCGCAGGCGCACCAGCGGCGTGCGCAGCTCGTGCGCGATGCCGTCGATCAGCTGTTTCTTGCTGGCGATCAGGGTGTTGACGTTGTCGGCCATCTGGTTGAACGCCACGCCGAGCCGGCTTAGGCTGGAAGTGGGATCGAAGTGGGTGCGTTCATCCAGATGCCCGGCACCGAGCCGCTGGGCGGCGTTTTCCAGTTTGAGCAGGTCTTGCCAGTGCGGCCGCATCCACAGAAACACCGGCAGCGCCAGCGACATGCCGATAAACACCAGCAACACCAGATCCAGCAGGCGCATCTGGTGCAGATAGAACAGATAAGGAATGGGGCCGACCACCAACACATAGTGGCTGCGCGGAATGCGCTGCATAAAGGTGTACTGATCGTCGAGGGCGATGATTTCACCCAGCCGCAGCCGCTTTTTCAGATCCTCGCTCAGTTCCTGTTTGCCGAGCGGTTCGATATGCAGCTTGAACGACAGATTGAGATCCAGCGTGGCGATAGTCTTGTTCCAGTCCTTCAGCGGGATTTCGCGCAGCTCGCTGCGCATCAGGTACAGCGAGCTTTTCATCAAATCGTCCATCGACTGGCGGCCTGCGCGCTCGGCGGTCACCTTGTACACCAGGCCGACCAGCATCGCCATCACCAGAAAACAGACGAATAGCAACAGGAAGAACTGGACGAAAAGTTTTCTCATTGTTGCACCGATGCCCAGGCGTTAGGGGCGAACAGATAGCCTTTGTTGCGCACGGTTTTGATGCGGAACGGCTCCAGCGCATTGTCGTACAGCTTACGACGCAGGCGGGAGATCGCCACGTCGATGCTGCGATCCATACCGTCGTAGCTCACGCCGCGCAGGTTTTGCAACAACGCCTCGCGATCCATGATCTGCCCGGCGTGGGTCGCCAGCTCCCACAGCAGATCGAAATCCGAGGTGGACAGGGTGATGGTTTCTTCGCCCAGCGTAACCTGACGGTTGACCGGATCGATGCACAGCAGCCCGAAATGCAGCGCGTTATGCTGGGTGAGCGGCTGAACCGACTCTTCTTTCGGCTGTTGGCTGTGTTGGCGCAGGTGCAAACGCAGGCGCGCTAGCAACACCGCCGGTGGCGTGGTTTTCAGGATATAGTCGTTGGCGCCCATCTCCAGCGACAGGATATGGTTCATGTCGCTGTCGAGCGAAGTGAGCAGCACGATCGGGCCGGGGAAGGTAGGGCGCAGATCGCGGCACAGCGTCATGCCGTCTTTACCGGGCAGCATGATGTCCAGCAGCACCAAATCGGGTTGCTCGCGCTCGATGCGCGCCTGCGCGCTGTCGCCACGCGGTTCGATCAGCACCTCGATGTCATGTTTGCCCAGATAGGCGGCGATCAGTTTGCCGACTTCAGGATCGTCTTCCACAAAAACAATTTTATGCATATGCCCGTGTTTTAATATAAAAAGCGGATTTGAGCATAGCGCGGCCCGCGACGTTGCGCCATGCGGATCTTGGCGTCAGCGCAGCGGCCGCCCGCCGTCGACGCCGTGGGTGCGGCCGGTGACGTAGCGGCTCTCCAGCAGGTAGTTCACCAGATTGACCACTTCACTTTCGCCGGGTGCGACCTTCATCAGCGATTTCGCCAGCGCCTGCTGGCGATAGGCTTCGTCGTCGCCCGGATTGAAGATGATCAGCGCCGGCGCGATGGCGTTGACCTTGACCTCCGGCGCCAGCTTGCGGGCAAACGAACGAGTCATATTGTCCAGCGCAGCCTTGCTGGCGGCGTAGGCGATATGCTTGTCGCTGCCTTTTTCCACCACGTAGTCGGTGAGATGGATAATGTCGGCGCCAGCCTGGCCCTGGCCGGTCAGACAGGATTCGAGCAGTTGGTTGAGCAAATAGGGCGTGTAAACGTGAATTTGCAGCATTGCTGCCATTACCTGTTCCGGCGGCACCTCCGGTGACTCGGCCTGCCAGGCGCTGGCGTTGTGGATCATCGCGCGCAGCTTGGGCGCCACTTGCCGCACCTGGTCGGCGAAACGGTAGATACCTTCATGTGTGGCAAAGTCGCCCTGAATGCAGCGGGCGCCCAAGGCCTGCAACTCGGCCATCGCCGGATATTCGCTGCGATAGGCGATAATGACCGGAACGCCGCGCTGGAGAAACGCTCTGGCGAGCGCCAGCCCTATGCGCCGCGCGCCGCCGGTAATCAGCACCGGGGCGGAGTTGGGGTGTTCCATTGATTAAAGCTCCTGGACAGACTGGCAAACAATAGGGGAATTATGCCATCATACGGCGGAAAGTCGTTAAAGCTTCGCATGATTATCCATTTCTGGATGTAAGATCCCCAATGCATTTCAGGTTGCCGTCCGGCGGCGGCTTGAAAGACCACGGGTTAACACTGGCCATGAGAGGAATGAGGGGATGAACAGCAATCACCTTGCATCCATCGCGCGCAGTGAGAAAATCTGTTTTGACTACATGGATTTTCTGTCCGCATCGTGCAGGAAGCACTGGCGCTTTGTTGATGCTATTTATGGTGTGATGCCGATCTTCGGCATGGTGTTGAAATCGCGCGTGACCACGTCACAAACGCGCAAAGAGCAGTTGAAAGAGCTGGCGTTGCAGGTGGTGTCAACGCAGGTTAGCGATGAAACCAATATCGTGCGCCTGATTGACCTGGCGCAGCAGCAGGGCCTGACGGTATTTGATATTCAGCTGCCCTATGCGCTGGAGGCGCAACAGCTGGCGGCCATTCAAAAAGAGTGCGCGGAAGGCATTGCGATCGCCCTGGTGGGTGAGCGTATGACCGTCACCATTCCCCCTAAAAGCTGACCGGGAATCAACCCGGCCGCCCGTTCATGGTTAGGCAATTGACCTGCTGAGATGGCCTAACCATGAACGTGAAATCTCACGCCGCGTGACGCGTGCTGTCTAAAGTCGGGTCCCGGCATTGGGACCGGAACGCAGGGTGTAAATACTGTCTATATGTATTAACACCGCGTATTTCGGCGGATTCATCCCGTTTTTTTCTGCAAATGCCAGCGCCTCGTCAAACGGTTTGCCCGTCAGAAACAGTTCGGGTGTACCAACGAAGCGGTAGCCGTCCAGTGCCTCGCGGTCGATGACCACAACGGCCATTTTCGAGCCTTCCTTGATGTTTTGCAGCGTTTGGCCACCGGTATTTTCGTTGTAAATCAGTGTACGGTCATCATAGAGGCGCAGAGAACGCTTGGGGCCGATATCGGGCACGCCGCTCGGGCTGCTGGTTGCCTGCACTGGCAGCTGTTTAGCCAGCATCTTCTTCATCTCGTCATTCAATTCATTCATGGGCAGATTACCCCTCAGGTTGATGTGTCACTGTTAATGCACGGTGGCGGAATGGTGGGTAGCGGGCGCGCAGATGCTGGTTTCCGGCAGACGGTGCTCGCGCAGTAAGTGCAGGGTTTCAATCCTGAAGCGCAGCAGGTGCCGCTCAGCGATCTGCTGCATCTGTTCGCACAGCGACGAATCGGCCAAGAGTTGCTCGATAGCGACTCGGGCCTGATGAACATGCAGCTCGACGCCGCGCAGAGGCTTCTGCCGCAGGCGCAGATGGGTGATGTTGTTGAACGTGACGATCAGCGCGGCAAGGGCAGACTCGAAAATATTCAGCGCTTCAAATCTGGCGGTATAGTCCGCATTCAGCCAAGGCTGCTCGGCGATGATCGCCTGAGCCCCCTCCAGCGCCTGTTGATAGCTGGTCATCGCCTGGCGATCGTGCCGCTGATTAAACGCCGTGTTGCCCTCGGCGATCAGCGCCTCCCAGGCGGCAAACAAAGGTAATGCGTGCAGCAGTTTCTCAGCCATGAAATGCCTTCCATTTTTGCCTGTCTTCATCCGCCGCCTGACGCCTCTCGCCAGGGGCACTCGCGTCTTACCATTAATCAATAAATGATAATGATAATTAATTGCATTTGAGATCGCAAGCGTGGCGCATGGCTGACTGTGCAAAGGGGGGGAGCGTGGTAGCAGGGAAAAAGAGGAAGCAAAATGCGGCTGACGGGCAGCCGCATTGACGGGGCACTTTAGTGCAGCATAAACCAGCCGGCGGGCAGCGTGGCCACCAACAGCAGTAAGATACTGCCTTTTTCCAGGCGATTCAGCAGATTGATATCCTGATGGCCGCGGCGGGCGTACATGAACACCAACAGGCCCGGCGCATACAGCAGCACCGACATCAGCAGGTGCATCAGACCGGAAGCGTACAGCAGCCATAAACCATAGACGCAGGCGCCGGTGGCGGCGAAGATCAGGCGTTTGTCGCGGCGGCGGTAAGCCACCCTGAACAGAAATGCGCCGACCAGGAAGTAAGGCACCAGGATCATTTCCGACGCGATGGTCAACAGCGAGTTGTAGTTGCTACCGGTCAGCCAGATCAGCACCAGCGCCAGCTGCACCGCGATGTTGGTCAGCCACAGCGAAGACGCTGGGGCGTGATGGCGGTTCTGCTTGCCGAACACGCGCGGAAACGCGCCGTGCTGTGCGGCCAGCAGCGGCACTTCCGCCGCCATGATGGTCCAGCTGAGGTAGGCGCCGCACACGGAGATGATAAGACCGGCGGCGATGATCACGTCTCCCCACGGGCCAATCAGTTCCACCATCAGCACCGCCATCGACGGATTGCGCATGTCGGCCAGTTCGCTGCGTGGCACCACGCCCAGCGACAGCAAGGTGACCATCAGGTACACCGCCAGCGCCGACAGCACTGCCAGCATGGTGGCGCGGCCCACGTCTTTCTTATTGCGGGCGCGAGCAGAAACCACCACGGCGCCTTCCACGCCGATAAACACCCACAGGGTGATCAGCATGGTGTCCTTGACCTGTTCCCACACCGGCTTGCCGAGGGCGATACCTTTGAAATCCAGCGTGAACACGTCCATTTTGAAGGCGATCGCCGCCAAAACGGCGAACATCCCCAATGGCAGCAGCTTGGCGAGGGTGGCCGCCAGGTTAATGCTGGCGGCAGTTTGCACGCCGCGCAGTACCAACGCGTGCACGATCCACAGCAGGGCGGATTCGGCGATCAGCGCCTGCCAGGTATTGCCGTCACCGAGAATCACGTTGCCGCCGCGATCGGTAAAAATACTCAGCGCCGCAAACACGATCACCAGATACGAGACGTTGGCGATCACGGCGCACAGCCAGTAACCCCAGGCGGAGCAGAAGCCCATCAGCTCGCCG
This sequence comes from Serratia sp. NGAS9, assembly GCF_009905295.1. Lineage (NCBI taxonomy): Bacteria > Pseudomonadati > Pseudomonadota > Gammaproteobacteria > Enterobacterales > Yersiniaceae > Serratia > Serratia sp. NGAS9. The sequence goes on along the minus strand of NZ_CP047605.1, from coordinate 2,655,677 downwards.
AATCCTTCTTTGGCGTAGGTGAAGATGCCGCCGTCCAGATCCGGGCGCAGACGCGTAAGCAACAGCATGGCGAACGCCAAAAACAGAATGCCGACGCCGGTGATCCCCCAACCCAGCAGCAACGCGGCGGGGCTGGCGACCTGCGCCATGTTTTGCGGCAGACTGAACACGCCGGCGCCCAGCATCGAGCTGAGCACCAAAGCGGTTAGCGCGGTAAGACCGAGTTTTTTTTCCAATGACGGATCCTGAACGCAGAATAAACAACTGGAAGGGAACTGCTTGGCGGCAACAATGTGTTAACAACCACTGCGCGAATAGACAATAGCCCTAAAAATTGGCGCAAATTCTACGGAGGGATGATTAGAGATGCAATGATTGAATATGCGGAATTTACAAAAAACTATTCAACGAGTGGCGAAAAGAACGGCAATAAAAACGGGCAGCTCAAGGGCTGCCCGATGGTAAACCGAAAAGCGGGTTTTATTTGAACAGATCGGCGCTGACGGTCAGGTTGCCGCCGCTCTTGTTCTGCCATTGGCGAGTGACGTGATAGTACTTGGCGCCTTTCTCGGCCGCGCGTTTCGCCACTTCGGTGGACACGTCGGTCATGCTGTTGAAGTGGCCGGTGAAGGTGACGGAATCGAACGGCACCATCTGCGCGGCGGTCACGTTGTTCACTTCCTGGATCTTGGTGCCGTTAGGCAGCGTGACGGTATAGCGCTGGCCGGTAGAGGACTGCGTTTCGAAGAAACGGCCCACTTCGCGGCTTGGCGAACCGGAAGACGCGACGCCAGGGATTTCGACTTTCGCGGCTGCGGCACCACCGGCGGCCAGTGCGGCGCGGCCGGCGTCAGAATCAGCCGGGATAGCGTCCGGGCTCTGCACGCGGCGTTTCGGCGCATCGGCCTTATAGATGTACGCGGTGACGAACTGGTTGCCGCCGGAGTTGGCGTCAACCTGGCGCACGATGAAGAACGAGGCGGCGCCTTTTTTCTGCGCTTCTTTGGAGATGGCGTCGTTGATGTCCGGCTGGCTGCGGTAGAAACCGCTGACGCTCACGGTATCGTAAGGCTCCAGCAGGTAGGCTTCCTCTTTAGGCAGTTCATTCACGCCGTTAAATACGCGGTATTTTGGTGTTTTGCTCACTTCTGGCGCATCTTTATGATAAAGGTCTGCGGTGACGCGCCAGTTGCCGCCGTTGTTGCTGTTGTTGCTGTCCTGGATATAGAAGGAATCGGCACCCAGTTTGTCTGCACGGCGGGATACGGCGTCGACGGCTTCATTGATGGCATTGAAGCGGCCGGTAATCGTGATGCGATCAAACGGCTTCAGCGCCGCTGCTTTCTCAGGAGTTAACTCTTGCGCCGCATGAGCAGACAGCGCGGTGAGTGATAACAAGGCTGACGCGATGATCGTGGTCTTCAGCTTCATAAAAAATCCTTTCGCCTAGCGCATTAACGTTTATAACGTACTGAACTGTTTAAGTGTAATTCAGCCGTCGATTATTACATGTAATTCTGAAAACTGTCTCAGCATTTTATGTTATCCCGTGCGACAAATCGCTTACGTTGACGCGGGCCGCACGGATGGCGCCATCATCATAAGTTTCCATAATAAAGGCTTTGGTGTCATTAATGTTAATTATTCACAAAATGATAACTTTTATGCTCTTTCGCCGCACGTGGCCATCAATCGTTACGCCGGGCGTAAACCTCTTGTCACGCAGAATGTGCTGTTCTGTATGGATTTTTTCACAGTAAATTGCGATTTGTCATATCACGCGCGGCATTTTTATGTAAAAACAGAGCTGAATGCGTAAGCAATTATGGATCATCGACCTTATTTTCAGTAGGTTATAGTTGGCGTCTGAAATCAGTGCGGGCAAGTTAACGCCTTGCTCGCCGGTGGCGTCGTGCTATGGGCAGGAAAATAATAAACATCATCCAAGACAGGTGAGAAGGGAACATTATGCGTATTGGTGTACCAAGAGAGCGGTTGGCCAATGAAGCCCGGGTCGCAGCCACGCCGAAAACGTTGGAACAACTGCTGAAGCTGGGTTTTACCGTCGCGATTGAACGCGGGGCGGGCAAACTGGCCAGTTTTGACGACGTCGCCTACGAAGCCGCCGGTGCGGCGCTGGTCGACGAAAACGAAGTGTGGCAGTCGGATCTGATCCTGAAAGTCAACGCGCCGCAAGACGACGAGATCGCCTTGATGCGCGAAGGCAGCACGCTGGTCAGCTTTATCTGGCCGGCGCAAAACCCCGAGCTGATGGCCAAGCTGGCGGCGCGCAACGTCACCGCGCTGGCGATGGATTCGGTGCCACGCATCTCGCGCGCCCAGTCGATGGATGCGCTGAGCTCGATGGCCAACATCGCCGGCTACCGCGCGATCGTCGAAGCGGCGCATGAGTTCGGCCGCTTCTTCACCGGCCAGATCACCGCCGCCGGCAAAGTGCCGCCGGCTAAGGTGATGATCATCGGCGCCGGCGTGGCCGGCCTGGCGGCGATCGGCGCTGCGGGCAGCCTCGGCGCCATCGTGCGCGCCTTCGACACCCGCCCGGAAGTGAAAGAGCAGGTGCAGAGCATGGGCGCGGAATTCCTCGAGCTGGATTTTGAAGAGGAAGCGGGCAGCGGCGACGGTTACGCCAAAGTGATGTCCGAAGCCTTTATCAAGGCCGAGATGGCGCTGTTTGCCGCACAGGCGGCGGAGGTTGATATCATCGTCACCACCGCGCTGATCCCAGGCAAACCGGCGCCGAAGCTCATCACCAAAGAGATGGTGGCGTCGATGAAGCCGGGCAGCGTGATCGTCGATCTGGCGGCGCAAACCGGCGGCAACTGCGAACTGACCGTGGCCGACACCATTACCGTGACCGACAACGGCGTGAAAATCATCGGCTATACCGACCTGCCGAGCCGCTTGCCGACCCAATCTTCGCAGCTGTACGGCACCAACCTGGTCAACCTGTTGAAGCTGCTATCGAAAGAGAAAAACGGCGAGATCGACATCGATTTCGACGATACGGTGATCCGCGGCGTTACCGTGGTGCGCAGCGGTGAAGTCACCTGGCCAGCGCCGCCAATCCAGGTCTCCGCCCAGCCGAAAGCGGCACCTGCCGCTGCACCGGTCGCCAAACCCGAAGCCAAACCGACCTCGCCGTGGCTGAAGTACGGCCTGATGGCCCTGGCGATCCTGCTGTTCGGCTGGCTGGCGGACGCGGCGCCGAAAGAGTTCTTGTCGCACTTTACCGTGTTCGCGCTGGCCTGCGTGGTCGGTTACTACGTGGTCTGGAACGTCAGCCATGCGCTGCATACTCCGTTGATGTCGGTCACCAACGCGATATCAGGGATTATCGTGGTCGGTGCGCTGCTGCAAATTGGCCACGGCGGCTGGGTGAGTTTCCTCTCCTTTATCGCCGTGCTGATCGCCAGCATCAACATTTTTGGTGGATTCACCGTCACTCAGCGCATGCTGAAGATGTTCCGCAAGAACTAAGGGGTAACAAATGTCTGGAGGATTGGTTACAGCTGCATACATTGTTGCCGCTATTTTGTTTATTTTCAGCCTGGCGGGCCTGTCGCGTCATGAAACGTCGAAGCAGGGCAACCTGTTCGGCGTCGCCGGTATGGCGATCGCGCTGATCGCCACCATTCTGGGGCCGGATTCCGGCAACGTCGGCTGGATAATCATCGCCATGATCATCGGCGGTTCGATCGGCGTCTATCTGGCGAAGAAGGTCGAGATGACCGAAATGCCGGAACTGGTGGCGGTGCTGCACAGCTTCGTTGGCCTGGCCGCGGTGCTGGTCGGTTTCAATAGCTACCTGGATCACGGCGCGCCGATGGAACCGGTGATGGCGAATATCCATCTGACCGAAGTGTTCCTCGGCATCTTTATCGGTGCGGTGACCTTCACCGGGTCGATCGTCGCCTTCGGTAAGCTGCGCGGCATCATCTCTTCCAAGCCGCTGATGCTGCCGAATCGCCACAAGCTGAACCTGGCGGCGCTGGTGATCTCGTTCCTGCTGCTGGTGGCGTTCGTGCGCGCCGACAGCGTGGGCTGGCAGGTGGTGACGCTGCTGCTGATGACGGCGATCGCGCTGGCGTTCGGCTGGCATCTGGTTGCCTCGATCGGCGGCGCCGACATGCCGGTGGTGGTGTCGATGCTCAACTCTTACTCAGGGTGGGCCGCGGCCGCGGCGGGCTTCATGCTGAGCAACGATCTGCTGATCGTCACCGGCGCGCTGGTGGGCTCTTCGGGGGCTATCCTGTCTTACATCATGTGTAAGGCGATGAACCGTTCGTTTATCAGCGTGATCGCCGGCGGTTTCGGCAGTGACGGTTCATCCACCGGCGATGCCGAAGAGATGGGCGAATACCGTGAAACCACGGCGGAAGAGGTGGCCGAGCAGTTGAAGAACTCCACCTCGGTGATCATCACCCCGGGTTACGGCATGGCGGTGGCACAGGCGCAATATCCGGTGGCGGAAATCACCGAGAAACTGCGGGCGCGCGGCGTGAAGGTCCGTTTCGGTATTCACCCGGTCGCCGGGCGCTTGCCGGGCCACATGAACGTGCTGCTGGCGGAAGCGAAGGTACCGTACGACGTGGTGCTGGAGATGGATGAAATCAACGACGATTTCCCGGATACCGACACCGTGCTGGTGATCGGCGCCAACGACACGGTGAACCCGGCGGCGCTGGAAGATCCGCGCAGCCCGATTGCTGGCATGCCGGTACTGGAAGTGTGGAAAGCGCAGAACGTGATCGCGTTCAAACGGTCGATGAACACCGGCTACGCCGGCGTGCAGAACCCGCTGTTCTTCAAGGAGAACACTCAGATGCTGTTTGGCGACGCCAAAGACAGCGTGGAAGCGATTCTGCGGGCGTTGCAGAAGTAAAATTGGGCAACCAAAGAAAAACGGGCCGCTTAGCGGCCCGTTTTTTATACGCGAAGCTTAATCTTCGTCGTCGTGTTCGTCGTCTTCATCCGCTTCGATCGGGCAGTTGAAGTTTTCCGGTTTAATCACCAGCAGGTCGCATTTCAGATGATCGATCACATGTTCCGCGGTGTTGCCGATAAAGGCGGCTGAAATGCCGGTGCGGCCCAGGGTGCCCAGCACCACCACGCCGGCCTGCAGGTGTTCGGCCAGATCGGGGATCACCTCTTCCGGCAGGCCTTTTTCTACGTGGGTGAACTCTTCCTTAATGCAGAATTTCTGCCGCAGCGCCTTCATGGCGATCAGGTGCTGGCCGCGAATGGCGTCGTTGTAGACGCTCGGGTCGAAGTCGGGCAGTTCGATGGCGATGTTGATCGGCGTGACGGGATAGGCGCCGACCAGGTGAACCTCGGTCTGGTTGACGTTTTGCGCCAGTTCGACGGTTTCTTGCACCAGTTTGATATTGAGCGGGTCGTGATAGGGTTCTTCGCTGGCCAGGTTGACCGCCACCAGCGCTTTGCCGCCTTCCGGCCAGGGCTGGTCTTTCACCATCCACACCGGGCAAGGGCATTTGCGCAGCAGGTGCCAGTCGGTGGGGGTAAAGATCACCGACTCCAACCGGTCGTGCTGGTGCGCCATTTTCAGCAGCAGGTCATGTTGGCCAGAAAGCACTTCCTGAATGATGGCTTCGAAGGGGCGGTTATGCCAGACCACTTTGATTTCGATCGGCACGCCGTCGTTGAGGTAGAAGCGGCACTGTTCATTGATCCAGGCGGCGCGTTGGCTGATCACACCTTGCCGCATCGCCGTTCTTTCGTCCGGGGAGAGCAGGGTCGTCATTTCGTAAGAGAAGTCGTAAATGGGCAGGAAGGCTTTGATGCGCCCGCCGTTCCGTTTTACCAGGTACACGGCGCGGCGCAATGCCGGCTGATCGTCCTGATTGGGGTCAATAGCCACCAGAAGATTCTGATACTTCGCCATAGGGCCTCCTTACAGCTGAAATCAACAGTCTGTTAATTTACAGAGTAACCCAACATTGAAAAACAGAACAACAACAGAAGCGTGCCGGATCAACAATTTCGGGGAAATGGTGATCCGGCAGGGGGATCAGGCGTTGACGGTCACGTTGATACGTGGCGTTCCGGCCAGCACCGACAGGGCGTCGGCATTTTCGATGGTGATGTATTTGCCTTTCACGCTGAGAATTTCGCTTTTCTGGAAGCGGCCCAGCAGGCGGCTGATGGTTTCCACCGTCAGGCCGAGGTAGTTGCCGATGTCGCCACGGGTCATGGTCAACCGGAACTCGCGCGGTGAGAAGCCACGTTCCGCGAAGCGACGCGACAGGTTGTAAACGAACGCCGCCAGGCGCTCTTCGGCATTTTTCTTCGACAGCAGCAGGATCATGTCCTGGTCGCCTTTGATCTCGCCGCTCATCAGCCGCATGATCTGCTGACGCAGGTTGGGCATTTTGCCGGACAGATCGTCGAGGGTCTCGAACGGGATCTCGCACACCATCGAGGTTTCCAGCGCCTGGGCGAAGCTCGGGTGCTTCAGGCCGCCGATGGCATCGAAGCCCACCAGGTCACCCGCCAGGTGGAAACCGGTGATTTGCTCGTCGCCTTGCTCGGTGATGGTGTAGCTTTTGATGGTCCCGGAACGGATCGCGTACAGCGATTTCAGCTCGTCGCCGGCCTTGAACAGGGTCTGGCCTTTCTGGATGGGCTTTTTCCTCTCGATAATGTTGTCGAGCTGGTCCAGCTCGTGAGCATTAAGGGTGAAAGGAATGCACAGCTGGCTGATGCTGCAGTCCTGGCAATGGATCGCACAACCACCAGACTGGATACGACGAATCACGCGTTTTTCCGGGATCATAGATTACGCTCATTCAATAATTGATATGAGTCAATTTTAACATCTTTTGCTGCAGCTGATAAGGGTGGCATTAGCATGAATAGGGGTATTGTGTGCGAATTTTGCGCACACATGCCGCCGATTATTCTGTATGGGACTGAAGTTATGAGTATTATTTGTGACTTATGCGTTTTATTCACACAAGCTATTAATAGTACCCAAGTGGGCACGCGCGCGGCGTAGAGCAATGTGTTTTATTAAGCAGCGCCAAACAATGGCGCTGGATAGGTGGCTACAGCAAATTTTTCGGCAGGTAGCCCTCGTGCTGCAGCAGCCACTGCTTGCGTTGTACGCCGCCGGCATAGCCGGTCAGCGCGCCCTGCGAACCGATCACTCGGTGGCAGGGCACCACGATGCTGATCGGATTTGAACCGTTGGCCATGCCGACCGCGCGCGAGGCGGTCGGACGGCCGATGCGTTGCGCCAGTTGGCCGTAGGTCAGGATCTCGCCGCAGGGGATTTGGCGCAGCTGTTGCCACACGGTGCGTTGGAACTCGGTGCCGGCAGTCATCACCGGCAACCGATCGATAATGCTCAGTTCACCGGCGAAATAGCGCTGCATGGCGTCGGTCAGCCCGCTGGGATCGCGCTGTTCGCGCAGGGTGAAGCGATCGGCGCGGTAGTGGGTATTCAGCAGCTTCATGAGGCGCGCTTCGTGATCGGTCCAGTCAATCGCCCGCAGGCGCCCCTGTTCATCGGCAATCAGCACCAGTTCACCCACCGGCGTAGCGGTACGATCAATCAAAAAAGTCTGCATCTGGATCACTCCTCGGTTTAGTGTGGGGATTATCGCATGAAACGGAGGGAGACGATGGCGGATTTCGGACATGTTGATGGGCAACCGCAGGGTTACCCAAATAGGCGGCTCAGGGGAAGCCAGGGAGTCATTGTTCGACGAATTTATAAAATAAATTTATAAGTTATCAAGACAAGTTGTTTCTTGTTTATTATTTCATCAAGCATTGACACATTGGGGTTACTTATAGCTGATGGTCACACGCTTTAAATGGGGATTGTTATTCACCATTTCACTGGTGACGGCAGAGACTAATTCTTTTGGCATCTCTTTTAACGAAGAAGAAATATACCCGTTCTGATATTCCGTCACTTTGCCGAAACAGTTGGAGATAAACTGTTCATCCTGATGTGTGATGGCGCAGGTTGGCGTAGTAATGGCGCCGGTGAAGCGCACGACGCCGGAGGCGACCTGGCTTCCGGAAAGCGGTTTTGCTTGCAGAGCGAAGGGCAGAATGACCAATGCGCTTAATACGGCTAAGTAATGGTTCATACGCTGTTCCTCTTAGAGTAAAGAATGCTGCCAATTAAAAACAAGCATGCTTGTTTTCATTAAATAAGCTATTTCGTGTGGCGAAATAAAAACGAATGGGCAAAATTCCTACTGCCTTCATCCAATGGATTTGATAATAGGGAGGTAGGGTGAGCAAAACCATGATTTGGATCATAGTGAAGACCGGTTAATGGTTTCCGGTGCGGGCAGGGTAAAAGGCTGTGATCGTTCTCTCAGGAAAGCGGGGAATGGCGGGATGTTTTCGCCCCCGTGGTGTAACGGCAGGAACCGGGGGCGAGAGCGGGCTTACAGCATGCCGCTGCTGCCGCAGATGCGGATCTTTTCCGCTACCACTTCTTTCATCGCCAGCTTGCCGGGGACGATGTATTTGCGCGGATCGTTAGCATCCGGGTGCTGCGAAAAGTAGCTTTTTACCGCATCGGCGAAGGCGATTTTCAGTTCGGTAGCGACGTTGACCTTGCAGACGCCGAGCGAAATCGCGCGCTTGACCATCGCTTCCGGAATGCCGGAGGCGCCGTGCAGCACCAGGGGCACGTCCACCTGTTCGCGGATCAGCGCCAGGCGCTCGAAGTCCAGCTTCGGCTCGCCGTGATACAGGCCGTGGGCGGAACCGATCGCCACCGCCAGCGAATCGATGCCGGTGGCGGCGACAAACTCGCGTGCCGCCATCGGGTCGGTATAGAAGCTGTCCGCGGTATCGACGATCAGATCGTCTTCCTGCCCGCCCAGGCGGCCCAGCTCCGCCTCCACGCTGGCGCCATAGCGGTGGCACAGGGCCACTGCGGCGGCCACCTTGGCGATGTTCTGCTCGAACGGCAGATGGGAACCGTCGATCATCACCGAGCGGATACCGCTTTTCACCTTGTGCTCGATGTCGTCCAGTTCTTCGTGATGATCCAGATGCAGCGCCAGCGGCAAATCGTAGCGGTACGCGGCCGATTGGCAAATGCCGATCAGGTAGTCGGTGCCGGCGTAGCTGAAGGTGCCGGGCGTGCCGGCCATGATCACCGGTGAGCGCAGCTCGGCGGCGGTCTCCGCCACCACCTGCACGGTTTCCAGATTGTGGACGTTAAACGCCGGAACGGCGTAACCCTGGCGCTGTGCCTTGAGCAGCATTTCTCGATTGGCTATCAGATACATGGGATCTCCTTACAACTCAGGGGAGGGAAAACGGTAAATCGTCACGCCTTTCACCACCCGGTTGACCTCGCCGGTCGGGCAAGGGTTGTCCGGGGTCAGCCCCAGCGCCAGCGAACTCTCGAAGGCCAGCATCTGGGTGAACAGCAGATACGGGAACAGCAGCCAGATATCGTCAGCCGCGTCGTGCATATTCAGCAGAGCGTCGGACAGGGGTTGGCGTTCGCCGGTCAATCCGACCAACTGCATCGCCAGCCCGTCGCGCTGCAGCTCGTTCCACAGATCGCGGTCATACTGGCGGGCGTAGTCGTCGTGGGAGAACATCAGCACCACCAACGTCTGGCCGTCGACCATGAATTTCGGGCCGTGGCGCAGGCCGAGCGGCGAGTCGTAGCGTGTAACGATGCGGCCGGCGGTCAGCTCCAGCATCTTAAGTGAGGCCTCTTCGGCGAGGCCGGTAAAGCAGCTGCCGCCGAGGGTGATGTAGCGGCGGAAGCCGCTGGCGGCCAGCGCTTTCACCTGCGCCTGCAGCGTTTCACGCAGTTCTCGGCAGCGCTGCACCATGGCACTCAGCGGTGCCTGGGCGGCCTCGAGCGACGTTGGGCCGAGCAGCAGCGCGGCGCTCAGCATCATGCAGCTGAAGCTGGAGGTCATGGCGAAGCTCTGATCGTTGGAACCTTGCGGCATCACCAGCGAACAGACGTTGTCACGCCGATGCGCGTACTGCGCCAGCCGGCTGTCCGGGTTGCACACTAGCATTAGGTGATAGCTTTCCGGCAGCAGCTGGTCGGCCAGCTCCACCGTCGCCACGCTTTCCGGGCTGTTGCCCGAGCGGGCGAAAGAGACCAGCAGCGTCGGCCGATCAGGGTCGAGATACTGCAGCGGGTTGGCGACGATATCGGTGGTGCCGTAGGCTACCACGTCGCGGCCGGTGCGTTCGCGCAGCCAGGGCGCCAGGGCACGGCCGGCAAATGCCGAACTGCCGGCGCCGCACAGGACGATCTGCAGGCGCGGATTGGCCAGCAGCGGCGCCAGGAACGGCTGCCACTGCGCCTGTTGATCCTGCAGCTGCCGGTGCAGCGCTGCCCACAGATCCGGCTGTTGCCAAATTTCTGCGGCGGTGTGCCAGGCGTTGCGCTGCTTCAGCCAATCCGCCTCGTAAGAGAAATACGCGTTCATGATGACAGCTCCTTAAAAAGCCTCGGTTAACGGTCGGCGATAATCACGTCGATCCCTAAATGGTGCAGCGCTTGCAGGTAGTGCGCCGGAATGCGGCTGTCGGTGACCAGACGGTGGATCTGACCGATTTCGCGGATCATGCAAAAACTGGTGCGGCCGAATTTGCTGGCGTCGGCGATGGCGATCACTTCACGCGCCACCTCGCACATCACGCGGTTCAGCTGCGCTTCGCCCGGATCCGGCGTGGTGATGCCGCTCGTGAGATCGAAACCGTCGACGCCGAGAAACAGCTTGTCGAACCGGTATTGGCGCAGCTGCTGTTCGGCGGCAGGGCCGTAAAGCGACCAGGCTTTGCGGCGCACGCTGCCCCCGACCACCATCAGATCGATCTGCTCGTTGCTGGCTAATTCGAAGGCGATGTTGAGCGCGTTGGTCATCACCACCAGATCCTTTTTCCCCGCCAACTGCGGCGCCATCTGGCTGGTGGTGGAGCCGGAGTCGAGGATGACGGCATCGCCGTCTTCAATCAGCGCCGCGGCCGCGCAGGCGATGACGTGTTTTACGTCGCGATTGAGGCGGCCCTTGTCCTGCAATGGGCGGTCGAAGGCGAACTGTTTGTTCAACATAGCGCCGCCGTAGGCGCGCACCGCGCAGCCGTGTTTTTCCAGCTGGCGCAGATCGCTGCGGATGGTGACGCTGGACACCGAAAACTGCTGGCTGAGCTGCTCCACGCGCACCGTGCCCTCGCGGCACAGCTGGTCGATAATTAATTCCCGGCGTTTTGCGGTATTGATCATTAACGCAGACTCCTGATTTACCTGTAGCCGTGCCCGACCGCGGCTTAATAAGCCGCAGCGATACCGACCGGAGCGCTTTCAGTTGTTCGTGGCGAATTACAGCAAACGAAACACTGAAATGCAATCGATTAATTTTAAAATATCTATATCTATCAGATGGTTATATTTAATTTTGCTTTCAGTTTAATGCCAACCGAAAGCGGTGTTAACGCAAAGTGAAAACGGCAAATTCGTTATTTTTCAGTCGCCAATTCCCGGCATTTAATTATTCAGCCCGTCGAGGCCGAAAGCCGCAACGATCGCTCGACAACCGCCAGGCTTTCACTGTTTTTTTATGCCGGCGCGCGTAAAAGCGCCGCGCCGCGTACGCCGCTGCTGTCACCGTGCACCGGCGGGAACACCGCCGCCGGTTCCACGCCCGGCAGCAGCCAGCGCCGCATCGCCGGCGGCAACAGCCGGTAAAGCTCGCCGACGTTGGACAAGCCACCGCCCAGCACGAAGGCATCAACATCCAGCAGCAGCTGTAAGCCGGCCAGCGCGCTGGCCAGAATGTCGACGTAAATCGTCATCAGCCGATGCGCGAGCGCATCACCGGCACGATAGCTGGCGACCAGCGCTGGCACGTCGGCGGCCGGATGGGCGAAATGGCGGCTCAGCGCCAGCAGTCCGCTGCCGGAGACGTAGCGCTCAAAGCAGCCGGTCAGCCCGCAGTTGCAGCCGAACAGCGGCAGATCGTAACGCTGCGCCAACTGGGCCGAGATCGGCATATGGCCCCATTCACCCGCCACGCCGCTGCGTCCCTTATGCAGTTGCCGGTTCACCACCAGGCCACCGCCGGCACCGGTGCCGATGATGGCGCCGAACACCAGCGGCAGGTGTGCGGTTTGCGGCGTACTGGCTTCCGACAGCGCGAAGCAGCGGCAATCGTTCTCGATGGCGATCGGCCGCGCCAGCGCCTGCGTCAAATCATCCGCCAGGCAATGCCCGGTCAGGCAGGGCACGTTGACCGCCAGCTGGCGGCGGCTGACGGGATCGGTGATCCCCGGTAAACCGATGCCGATGCTGCCGCGCGTATGCAGTTCGCGATCCGCCTGCTCGACCAGCCCGGCGATGCAGGCCACGAATTCGCCGTAATCTCTGGTAGGGGTGCGCACCCGCTGGATCAGCACCTGATTGAGCCGGCGATCGTAAGCGGCCATTTCAATCTTGGTGCCGCCGATGTCGAAGCCGTAACGCATCTCTGTCGTGGCCATGCTTCAGGCTCCGTTCAGGGCGATCACCGCCGCTTCACGGCGTGCGCGTTCGGCGGCGAACACCATCAGGTGGCTCTCCAGCGCTTCGGCCGGGCCGGCCAGCACCTGGCTCGGATCGTTGGCGCGAATGGCCGCGATAAAGTGCTGCATCAGGTAGTAGTCGCCGCCGCCGTGGCCGCCCATCGCGTGCAGATCCTGGCCGGCGTCGGTGTCGTAATGCGTTTCGCCGTCGTCGAGGAACGAGGTGATGCGGATATGGCGGCCGTCGCCTTCCAGGCAGCCGCGGCTGCCGAAGATGCGGGTGTGGCGATCTTCGTGGCGAGTGAAGGCCGTCATGGTGAACGACGCAGTGCGGCCGCCGGCGAACTGCATGTTGACCACCTGATGGTCGACCACGTTATTGTCGCAGCGGTAGACGCAGCGGCCGTAGGGCCCGTCGCGCAGCGCCGCCCGCAGCGTCGTCTGGTCGGGTTCCGGCGTCAGCACCCGCAGAAAACCGGGCGTGGCCTTGTGATCGTCGCCCAGATAGATGCGTTTGGCGGAATAGGGACAGGCTGCCTCCACCGCGCAATCCAGGCAGTTGTCCGCCGCGCCGGCCGGTTGGTTTTCCTGGTGGAAGTGGTGCAGGTTGCCGAAGGAGCTGACCTGTTCGCAGGGCTGTTCCATCACGTAGCGGATCCAGTCGATGTCGTGGCAGGATTTCTGCAACAGCATAAACGCGGCCTGTTGATCGTTGCGCCAGTTGCCGCGCACGAAGGAGTGCGCCTGATGCCAGTAGCCGACCGGTTCTAAGTGTTGCAGGCTGACGATGTCGCCGATCGCGCCATCGCGCAGCAGCTGTTTGAGCTTTTGGGTATAGCGGGTATAGCGCAGTACGTGGCCGACTGAGAAGATCAGCTTTTGGCGCACGACCTCGGCGACGATGGCCCGGCACTCGTCGGCGTCCGGCGACAGCGGTTTTTCCAGCAGCATGGCGTAGCCCTGACGGGCGAAGGCCAGCGCCGGCTCCAGGTGCATCTGATCCTGAGTGCAGATCAGCACCGCGTCGGCCAGCTTGCCGGCGTCGGCGGCCTGGCGCCAGTCGGTGAAGACGTTTTCCGGCGCGATGGCGTGCTGCACCACGAACGGCTCGCGGTAGGCATCGCGCGGTTCCGCCACCGCCACCACCTGCATCAAATCGGGGTGCGCCAGCGCATAGCGCGAGTAGATTTCACCGCGCGCACCGGCGCCGACGACCAGCACTCGCACCGGGCGCTGGGCAACGTTGTTGGGTTGTGTTGGCGACATTGCTGATACTCCGCTGTTGTTATTTGAGGTTTTGGCCGCTGAGCTCGTCGAACAAATGCGCGCGCGTCAGATCGAATGCCAGATGAATGCTTTCGCCGAGGCGCGGCTCCCAGTCCGGCAGCGACGCCATGCGCAGCACGAAGCGCAGGTCAGCCAGTTCGCAGTGCAGCAACTCTTCGTTGCCCATGCGCTCGATGGTGACGATCTGCGCCGGGAAACAGTTGGCGCTGCCGGGCGCACACAGCCGCAGGGACTCCGGCCGGATGCCGAGACACACCCGCGCATGCGGGTAGTCGGCTAACTGCCGTTGCAGCGCCGGCGGCAGATCGAGCTGGTGCTGCAGGCCGATACGCAGCCGCACCGTTTGGCCGTCGCGCACGATCGCCAGATCGTGCAAATTCATCGACGGGCTGCCGATAAACTCGGCGACGAAACGGTTGGCGGGGTGGTGGTACAGATTGATCGGTTTATCCACCTGCATGATGGCGCCGCGATTCATCACGCAAATGCGATCGCCCATGGTCATCGCTTCGACCTGATCGTGGGTGACGTACACCATGGTGGCGGCGGCGCCTTCCTGCTTCAGCTGGTTGTGCAGTTCGATCAGCTGTACGCGCATCGACACTCGCAGCTTGGCGTCGAGGTTGGACAGCGGCTCATCGAACAGGAACACCTTGGGCTTGCGCACGATGGCTCGGCCGACCGCCACCCGCTGGCACTGGCCGCCGGAAAGCTGGCCCGGCTTGCGCTGCAGCAGGTTGGTGATCTCCAGTTTTTCCGCCGCGTCGCGCACCCGGCGGTCGATCTCGGCCTTGCTCTCTTTGCCGATCAGGCCGAACGCCATGTTCTTGTACACCGTCATGTGCGGGTACAGCGCATAGTTCTGGAACACCATGGCGATGCCGCGATCCTTCGGCATGCTGTCGTTGACGCAGCGATCGTGGATCAGGATCTGCCCCTCGCTGACGCTCTCCAGCCCGGCGATCATCCGCAGCAGGGTAGACTTAGCGCAGCCGGACGGGCCGACGAACACCATAAATTCCCCGTCTTCAATTTCCAGATCGACGCCGTGCAGCGCGTGGAAACCGTTGGGGTAGACTTTTTTAACGCTGTTTAACTGAATTCCGGCCATGTCGTTTACCTTGTCTGCGCGTTAGCCTTTCACCCCGGCGCTGGCGATGCCCTGGATGAAATAGCGTTGGAAAATAATGAACAGCATCAACATCGGGATCACCGCCATCAGCGCCCCGGCCATCAGCAACGGGTATTCCACCCCGGCGCGGCTGGAGAGCGAGGCGAGGCCAACCGGCAGCGTCAGCTTCTCGGTGGTGGTATTGACGATCAGCGGCCACATCAGGTTGTTCCAGCTCCACAGGCCATTGATGATGACGCAGGCGATAATGCCTGGCCGGATCAGCGGCAGCATGATGCGCCAGAAGATGGCGAAGTAGCTGTAGCCGTCGATCAAAGCCGCTTCTTCCATTTCCTTCGGTACCGCCAGGAAGAACTGGCGCAGCAGGAAGGTGGCGTAAACGCTGAAAATGCCCGGCAGCACCAACCCGGTGATGCTGTTGACCAGCCCCAGCTTCTGGACCACCAGGAATTGCGGGATCAGAAACGCCTGGCCGGGCACCATCAGGATCGACACGCATACCAGAAACACCGCGTCGCGGCCGCGAAAATGCAGGCGCGAGAAGCCATAGGCGGCCAGGGTAGCGATCGCCATCTGCAGGGTGACGGTGAAGAAAGTCGCCAGCAGCGAGTTGAGATAAAAGCCGGCGAACGGGATTTCGTGCATCACCCGACCGTAGGCCTGCAGGCTAGGGTGCGCCGGCAGCAGCGTCAGCGGGATCTGAATGCTCTCGGCCTGGGTTTTCAGCGAGGTCACCAGCATCCAGATAAAGGGCACCACCGAGGCCAGCGCCGCCAGCCCCATAAACAGGTACACCAGCGTTTTCTTGCTTGCGTTCATGTGCAGCTCCTCAGCTGACTTTCAGGCGCTTGCCGATCGCCATTTGAATCAGGGTGATCACCAGCGTGACGGCGAACAGCACCACGGTGATGGCGGAAGCGTAGCCTTTTTCCTGCAGGTAAAACGCGTACTTGTAGAACAGGTTGGTGACGGTCATCACGTCGTTTTCCACCAGCGCGCGGTCGAACATCAGGAACACCACGTCGAAGATTTGCAGGATCTCGATAAAGCTCATCACCGACACGAAAAACAGCGTCGGCACCATCATCGGCAACGTGATACAGAAGAAGCGGCGCAGGGTGCCGATGCCGTCGATATCCGCCGCCTCGTATAGCTGGCGCGGAATGCTCTGCAGCCCGGCCAGCAAAATGATGATCTTCAGCGCCAGCGACGACCAGATGATGATGATGGACACGCTGATGCGCACCACGTCCGGATCGGACAGCCAGGCGACCGGCGCAATGTGCAGCAGGCCCAGCGCCTGGTTGATCAGGCCGAAATCCTTGTTGAACAGCCATTGCCACACCATGGCCACCGCCGCAGGCATGGTGACCGCCGGCAGGAACAGCAGGGTGCGCAGCAGGCCTTTGCCACGGATGTTCTGATTGAGGCCGATCGCCAGCAGCAGCGACAGGCTCAGGCTGATCGGCACGCACACCACCACGTAGAACAAGGTGTTGGCGGCGGCGGTGTAGAAGTCGTCGTCTTCGAACAGGTTGAGATAGTTATCGACGCTGATGTTGCTCCAGCGCATGAACTGGTTCAGATCGGTAAAGCTGTAAAAAATGTTTTGCAAAAAGGGGATCAGGTAAAACACCGTCACCCCCAACAACAGCGGCAGGATCATCACCCAGCCCCAGAAGCGTTCGGCGCGTTCGAGCCGATTGAGCGCGGGGCGGGCGGTGCGCCGGGATGGTTTCAGGGTGACCGTAGCCGTTTCTGCCAGCGACATGTTGCCATTCCTCACCTATGACGTTCAGCGTGGGTCCACCGCGGCGCGCGCTCGGGGCAGCGCGCCGCGGCGGGGCGATTACTGCTCCATGACGCGCGCGATCTTCTTGACCGATTTGTCCATTTCCTGCTTAGCGTCCGCGCCCATAAAGATCTTCTTCAGGCTGGCTATCCACATGTTCTGCCACTTCGGCGTATTGGTGCCGGCGGTGGGGTAAGCCTGGGTCACTTCAAGGGTCTGGATATAAGGCGAAACGTCGACTTTCTGAATCTGCTGCGCCCAGACCTTGGCCGCCGTCTTGTTGGCCGGGATCACCACCTTGGCCAGCTCCGCCTGCGAGGCTTCGCTGCTCATGAAGGCGATATATTTCCAGGCGGCCTGCTTATGGGCGCTTTTGGCCGACATGGCGAAGGCCAGACTGTGCGCCACGCCGGACTGGCGTTCAATTTTGGGCATCATCACCACGCCGATGTGGTCGTTGATCAGCGGGTTATTGGCGAACGGTGCCGCCAGCCAGGAACCGGCATAGACCATCGCCGCGCGGTTGGACTGGAAGATGTTCTCGGTTTTGACTTCGCTCATCTGCTGGGCGCTTGGCATCAGGCCGTCTTTCATCATGCCCTGCAGCTGCTGGTAGACCCAGAGGGATTTGTCGTTGGCGATGTCGGTGGGCTGGCCGTCTTTCGGCACGATGTGATTGCCGTTTTGGAACAGCAGGTTCATGTAACTGTCCTGACCGTCGATGCTGAGATCCATCACCAGCGGGAAGGCCGTGCCTTTCAGCCCGTTTTTCAGCGCGGTAGCCTTGCTTTTCAGATCGTCCCAGTTCCAGTCGCTGGTGGGGTAGCTGACGCCGGCCTGATCGAACAGTTTTTTGTTGTACCACACGGCGATGGAATCGACGTCGCGCGGGATGGCCATCTGCTGGCCGTCGTACTGGTAGGCTTTCACCGAGCTGGCGACCACGTCGTCCAGCTTAAGGCCGCTGTCTTTAATATAGGGTGCCAGCGGCTCCATAATGCCGTTTTTGGCGTACTGCACAAAATAAGGCATATTAATCCAGAATATATCCGGCGCCACGCCGCCGGCGGCTGCGGAATCTAATTTAACGAAATATTGTGCCGAGGGGGTTAATTCTATTTCTATTTTTATATCCGGGTTGGCCTGCTCAAATCGCTTAGCAATCTCCTGTTCGGATGATAATTGATTTCTGTCCCAAACGGCATAGCGCAATGTTATTTCATCTGCGGCGTGGAGCAGTGTGGGCAATAATAATGCGCTGGCAAGAATAGAGTGCGCCAGCAGGCGGCCGGTATTTTTTATCGGTGACATTGCTTTCCCCTCGGTGAGCGACGAATAGCGTTTTTCGCAACGTAAATTCTTTCTATCCCTTAACTTTCAATGTGTCAATACACCCCCAAATGCCCAAAAATGGGGCGTTGATGTTTCATTGTTGTTAAAATCGAAAGGCTTTGACGGCCAAGTGAAAGGTGTGTTTATTCACAATTCGTTAACCTTTTGACGGGTTTTTTCCCCGGTGGCGCGGCATTTAGCGGCCTTCGCAGGCATAGGAATAACTGATAACCCTTGCACCATAATGGGGATTAAAAACATTTTTATTGTGCAAGCTTCTGCTTCTTTCATTTTTGTGATGCAAATAAACAAAAAAATCTTGCTGTGGCTGTCAGAGGAGGGTGCAGGAACGTTTTTTATTGCCGGCTATTGTCTGTGGCGATAAAAGACGTTAGCCTGAATTTCACAATATTGATTTATCCAAAATAAAGAGGGCCGATTATCATGCGCCTGTCTCTGGTATTTACGCATTGCCTGGAGAAAGTATTTCATTGCCAAAATATGCCGCCCGTTGCCGTAGAAAATCGGCTGAGCGGGTTAAATAACGAGGTGCTTTCCTGGCAGGCGGTGTACTGTTTGCAAACCCCGGGCAACGAGACTCGCCATGAGCTCAGTTATCAACTTGACGGACCGCTGGCGGCGTATATCAGCGTGCGCCAGGTGCAATCGGTACCGAGCGGTTTTCCCTGTTATCGCGAGATCGATGAGAATTACCTGACGACCGAGCCGGGCTTATTTCCCGATCCGCTGATGCCGCTGCCGCAACGGCGTTTTTTTGCCGCCTGCCGCTATTATGGCAGCCTGTGGCTGACCTTGACGCCGCCGGCCGACGCGCAACTGGCTGGTGACTTTCCGTTGACCCTGCGGCTGCGGGATGCCCAGAGCGGCGAGGCGCTGGCCGAGGCCACGCTGACGCTGCATCTGGTGCCGGCGGCGTTGCCGCCGCAAACGCTGTTGCACACCGAGTGGTTGCACACCGACTGCCTGGCGGATTACTACCGTCTGGCGGTGTTCAGCCCGGATTACTGGCGCGCGGTGCGCAACTTTGTGCGCTGTGCGGTTCAGGCCGGGGTTAATATGCTGCTGACGCCGCTGTTTACGCCGCCGCTGGATACCGCCGTCGGCGGTGAACGCACCACGGTGCAGTTGGTGAGGGTGTCGCGTTCGGCGCAGGGGTATGACTTCGATTTCAGTCTCCTGGCGCAGTGGATAGCGTTGGCGCAGGAAGAGGGCATCGAGCACTTCGAAATCGCGCCGCTGTTTACCCAATGGGGCGCGGCACATGCGCCGAAGATCGTGGTGGAGGAGCAGGGCGAGGCGCGACCGCTTTTCGGCTGGCACACCGATGCGCAGGGCGAAGCGTACCAGCGTTTTCTGCAGGCGCTGCTGCCGGCGTTGACCGCCTGGTTCCGCGAACGGGGGCTGGAACGGCAGGTGTGGTTCCATGTTTCCGATGAGCCGACGCTGGACAACCTGGCGGCCTACCAGCGCGCCAGCGCCGCGCTACGCCCATTGCTGGATGGCTTTCGCACCTTCGATGCGCTGTCGGATTTCGCTTTCTATCAGCGAGGCCTGGTGGAAATCCCGGTCGCTGCCACCGATCATATCGAACCCTTTATCGAACACCGGGTGCCTGGCCTGTGGGCCTATTATTGCTGCGTACAGAAGACCGAGGTCGCCAACCGGTTCTTCGCCCAGCCTTCGGCGCGCAACCGCATATTGGGCGTGCAGCTCTATCTGTACCGCATCGCCGGCTTCCTGCATTGGGGATTCAACTTCTATAACAGCGCTCATTCGCGCGAGCGCATCAACCCTTACGCCGTGACCGACAGCGGCCATGCGTTTCCCTCCGGCGATCCGTTCGTGGTCTATCCGGGCGAGGATCTGCAGCCGGTGGAGTCGCTGCGCCTGCGGGTGCTGCATCAGGGGCTGCAGGACATGCGCGCGCTGCAGCTGCTGGAGAGTCTGACCGACCGAGCGACGGTTGAGGCGCTGATCGAACGCGAGCTGGGCATGCGCATTACCTTCAAGCGTTATCCGCACCAGGCCGGGCCGCTGCTGCGCTTGCGCGAAGCGGTGAACCGCCGCATCGAAGCGCTGCTGGCGCCGATGTGAGGGCAAGTGGGGGCGAAAATGCGTCTTTCGCTCCCAATTCGTCATTACTTTGCTATACCTGATAGTCGATGGATTCATTTTATTGTCATGTAACTGACACGTCAGAGTCACGGCTCTGGCTTAAGTTTGCAGCGACTACGTCAGGAGATAACGCGATGTTCAGCCTGGATTCTCTGTTGCAAGATGCATTTCCACACCGCAATACCCCTGCCTGGCAGCGCAGCCTGCTAAGAACCCTTCTCTTCGAAAAAGAATTCAAACAGTTCGCTGCCGACTATCCCCACCTGAAAGGGCTCGATCTGATCGAGCAGGTGGTGGACTACTTCAACCTCAGCTGCGAGCTGGTGGACGGCGATCTGGAAAACATCCCGAGCCAGGGGCCGGTGGTGCTCGTGGCCAATCACCCGATCGGCTCGCTCGACGGCCTGGTGCTGCTGCGCGCCGTCGCGGCGGTGCGCCCGGATGTGAAAGTGGTGGCCAGCCAGCTGCTGACCTATATCGAACCGCTGCGCAACCTGTTCGTGCCGGTGGATAACGTCGCTTATAAAACCAGCCGCAAACAGATTGAAGGGATGCAGCAGCAACTGGACAATCAGGGCGCGCTGATCCTGTTCCCGGCTGGCGAAGTGTCGCGCATGAGCCCGAAAGGCATCCGCGATGGCCACTGGCATACCGGCTTTCTGCGCCTGGCCGCCAAGGCGCGCGCGCCGATCGTGCCGATCCACATCAGCGCGCGCAACAGCAACCTGTTCTACTTTACCTCGCTGGTTTATCGGCCGCTGTCGACGCTGCTGCTGGTGCGTGAAATGTTCCAGCAGCGGGGCGGGCGCATCAAGATCCGCGTCGGCGGCCGTGTGCCGTTCGCCAGCTGGCACGACGGCCACACCAGCGCCAAGGATCTGGCGGAGCGCTTTCGCCGCCACGTCTATCGCCTGGGCCAGGGTAAACCGGGGCTGTTCGCCAGCGAGTCGCCGATCGCACTGCCGGAAGAGCGTCTGGAGCTGAAAAAGGCGTTGGCGAACTGCGAAAGGTTGGGGGTAACGCCGGACGGTAAAACCATCTACCTCTATCGCCGCCGTGACGAAGCGCGTACGCCAATCCTGCGCGAGCTGGGGCGCCTGCGCGAGATCGCCTTCCGCGCGGTGGGGGAAGGATCCGGCCGCCGCCGCGATCTGGATAGCTACGACGACGATTACTACCACCTGGTGCTGTGGGATGAGGAAGAGCTGGAGATCGTCGGCGCCTATCGTTTTATTCCCACCGCCGAACAAATCGAACGCAAAGGGCTGGAAAGCATCTATAGCAACAGCCTGTTCCATTACGACCGCGATATGGAACCGATCCTGGCGCAGGGCATCGAACTGGGGCGCAGCTTCATTCAGCCGGCCTATTGGGGCAAGCGTGGGCTGGACTATTTGTGGCTGGGCATCGGCGCCTATCTGTCGAAATACCCGCAATATCGCTATCTGTTCGGCCCGGTGTCGATCTCCGGCGGCATGCCGCTGGCGGCGCGCGATTTGCTGATCGCCTTCTACCGGCTCTATTTCTCGCCGGATCACGCCTTCGCGCAGTCGCGCCGGCCTTATCCGGCGTCGCTGCCGCAGGTGTTGGCGCAGTTTGCCGGGGACAACTACCAGGAAGATCTGGTACGGCTGAAGAGCCTGCTCAGCAACATCGGCTGTTCGATCCCGACGCTGTACAAACAGTACACCGAGCTGTGCGAACCGGGTGGGGTACAGTTTATCGACTTCGGCACCGATCCGGCGTTCAACAACTGCATCGATGGGCTGGTGCTGGTGGATACCACACGGCTCAAGCCGTCGCGCTATCAGCGTTATATCGCGGTGCACCAGCCACAGCCAGCCGAGACGGCATGACTACAGTCTGACTCATGCCTTTTTGATCTAAGCACGACCTTGGGGCCGGCGACGGGATAGCGCTACGATAAACGTTTTGCTTTCCACCGCCGGAGCCCGCCATGCCCCATTCGTTTATCCCGCCGTTATTGTCCGCCGATGAACCGCCCGCAGCTGCCGTTGAAATCCCGCGCGGCAAAGCGCCTTTTTTGCTGCTGTGCGATCACGCCGGCAAGGCGATACCGCAGTCCCTTGGCGACCTCGGTTTGCCGCCGGGGGAGATTGAACGCCACATCGGCTGGGATATCGGCGCGCTGAGCGTGTCGCGCCATCTGAGCCGCCAACTGGACGCCACGCTGATCCATCAGCGTTACTCACGGCTGGTGATCGACTGCAACCGGGCGCCCGGCATCGCCAGCTCGATCCCGCCTTTGTCCGAACTGACGCCCATCCCCGGCAATATCGGCATCGACGGCGAACACGCGCTGGCGCGCGAGCGTGAGGTATTTTTGCCGTATCACCACGCCATCGACGATCATCTGGGGCAACGCCAACTGCGCGAACTGCCGACGGCGGTGATCGCCATGCACAGCTTCACGCCGGTGTTCAAGGGCGAATCGCGCCCCTGGCAGGTGGGCCTGCTGTTTAACCGCTACCCGGAATTTGCGCTGCTGCTGGCCGAACTGCTGCGCGAAGAGGGGGATTTGCAGGTGGGGATCAACGAACCCTATGCGATGACCGACGCCACCGACTACACGTTGCCGGTGCATGCGGAACGTCGCGGTTTGCCTTATGTCGGCATCGAAATCCGCCAGGATCTGATCGCCGATGAACGCGGGCAGCAGGCGTGGGCGAAACGTTTCGCACGCCTGCTGCCGCAGGCCTGGCAGCGTTGGCAAATTTGACTTTAGGAATATTCCCAGAGATGATAACCGTAAGGAATACGTAATACGTCATTAGAAAAAAAGTCAGGAGAGACGTGTGGAGCACAGCGATAACGGACTGTTTATCAAACGGGAGCGTTTTGAAGTTCTGGCGATTCTGCGTGAAATTTGCAAACAACGCACGCCGCTGCGCGTAGAAAATCAGCAGCACCGGTTTCAAAGTCTGTTATTGAGCGTCGGGCCGGACAATATCGTGTTTAGCGGTGAGGAAGCGGAAAATGCCATCGACGGCGCCTGCACCATCGTGATTGAAAGCAACGACGCCAAAATCGAGTTTTCCGTCGGCCAGGCGGAACTGACCGAACATCAAGGCGTCCAGGCCTGCTCGACCCGGCTGCCGCAGGAGTTGGTCTACATCCAGCGCCGCCGTCAGTTCCGCATCACCACGCCACACTGGCGCCAATTCTTCTGTACCGGCGAATACCCGGACGGTACGCCTTATGAGCTGCGGATCCACGATCTGTCTGCCGGCGGCGTCGGTTTGCGCTTCGACGGGCCGCTACCGGATTTCTTCCAGCCGGGCCTGCAGTTCAAGAAAGCGGAGTTGGATCTGGGCAGCTACGGCAGCTTCAAGGTCAACATGGAGCTGGTGGTGGTCAACGACGATCAGGAAACCGACGATAACGATCAGGTGGTGCACTTCTCGCGCCTGTCATGCCGTTTCCTCAAGCTGGGGTTGGCGATGGAGCGCAAAATTCAGAGCGCCGTGTTCGCCTTCGAGCTGGATTTCAACAAAAAGAAAAAACGCTGATAGTGATCAGGGGCGGCACGCTGCCCCTGACTCTCCACCGGCCTTACGGCTTTAACGCCCGCAGGCTGCCGATTTCTTCCCAACCGAAATGTGCCGCTTCGGCCAGCACGTCGCACACTTCACCCCCGGCGGCGACCACGGCCGCGTCGAGCGCAGCGCCGTGCAGCAGATGGCTGACCAGCAATGCGGCGAACAGATCGCCGGTGCCTTTGACCGCCGATTTAACCTTCGGATGGGTAAAGCACTGTGTTTCCTGCCGGGTGACCAGCATCAATCCCACCTCGTCTTCGTGCTGCGCGACGCCCGGCGCGCTGGTGACCAGCACCCATTCGGTGGTGTCGTTCAACAGCGCCTGCGCGGCGTGCTGCGTCTGCTCCCGGCTGCTCAGTTGTCGGCCGCACAGCTGTTCCAGTTCAAAGCCGTTCGGCGTCAGGCCGTTGGCCAGCCGCAGGAACGGCGATCGATAGCAGTTGACGATGCGCTCATCCACGTAGATCCCTTCACCGTAATCGCCCATCACCGGATCGATATAGATTTTTATCTGAGGATTGAGCGAGCGCACCCGCTGCAGCCAGTTGGCCAGAATATGGCACTGCATCACATCGCCCAGGTAGCCGACAATCACCGCCCGGGTGCGCTTCATCACGCCGCGGGCAATCAGATCGTCGAGAAAGCCGCCGAACCACTCGCCGGAAATGACGCCGCCGTGCGGCTTGCCGTAATAGGGCGGGCAGCCGAACAGCACGCTCGGCACCTGCAGCGCTTCCAGCCCCTTTTTCAGCAGGGCGCGGTAGGCGATGCCGTTGCCGACGCTGCCGTAGACCACCTGAGATTGAATGCTGATCACGTCGATGGACGGTGACCGCAAGGGTGAAGACTGTTGCATGAGTTACATCCTTGGTTCGTTATTATCCAGCCAGCGTGCGAACACCTGCCGCGCGCGTTGTTCCAGCTGTGCGCCGTGGCACGCCGCCTGTTCGCGCAGGCTCTGTGGCGCAACGCCGGCCAGTTCCAGCTCGCAGGCATGGCCAATCAGCCAGCGTTCGATATCGCGATGATCCGCCTCCAGATGGAACTGCAGGCCGAGCGCGAACCCCTGATAGTCGAAAGCCTGATGTGGGCAAATCGCCGTGCCGGCCAGGCAGCGGGCACCGTCCGGGATCATGAACATATCGCCGTGCCAATGCAGCACCGGCGTATCGGCCAGCGGGGCCAGCACCGAGTCGTCTTCCGCCGCGAGCGTGCTCAGCGGGGCGAAGCCGATCTCTTTGACGCCGAGCGAGATCACGTCGGCGCCCAGTGCCTGGGCGATCACCTGCGCGCCGAGACAAACCCCGAGGGTCGGTCGCCGCTGCGCCAGGCGCTGTTTGACCAGCGCTAATTCATGGTCGAGAAAATCATAGCGCTGCTCACCGGAAAAGTGTTGGGCGGCGCTGATCGGCCCGCCGAGCACTACCAACAGATCGGTCTCTTCATTATTGATAGCACGAATATCATCGCGGCCGGCATCGTAATAGTCGATCTGATAGCCGCGCAGCGAGAGCAGAGAACCGAGGATACCCAGGTTTTCAAAATTGACGTGTCGAATGGCGACGGCTTTTTTCATTGTTCAACCTCGCTAGCGTGAGTGAAAGGGGTCAGCGCCAGCGACTCGCCCAGCACAGTGATGCCTTGCGCACCGCTCTGGTAGACGATGCGACGTTCGCTGACCTGGCTGAGCTGCACCTGATAACCCTGAGCGGCCGGGAACAGCGCGCACGCCTGTTCCAGCTGATCGGCTGCCCAGGGAGTGAACATCTGCAGGCGGGCAAAGGCTTTTCCTGCATACTGAATGTCGAGCACGTAATGTTTATCCATGGAACCCCTTACTTTTGGCCGCGGAAACGGGTAATCTATTTTGAACTAGTACAAAAGGATTTATGTATGAATTCATTGTATGCAAAAGGCGGCGGCGCTGTCCAGATTGCCGAGCAGATCGCCGCACGCATCAAAGATGGCGCGCTGCGGCCAGGTGAGCTGTTGCCGCCGGTACGCCAACTGGCGGCGGAGCTGGAGGTCAATCCGAATACCGTCGCCAGCGCTTACGCCCGATTGCGCGACGCCGGTCTGGTGGCGACGCGCGGGCGGGCCGGAACGGTGGTGCTGGAGCCGCCGCTGGCGGCGGTGAGTGCGGCCTATGTGCCGCGTCAGGTGCCTGCAGGGATGTGCGATCTGGCCAGCGGTAACCTGGATGCCGCATTGTTGCCGGTGCTGGCGCTTGGCACGGCGGAGGTGTTCCCGCAGCAAAACGGCTATGACATCAGCGGTGATCTGCCGATATTGACCGGTCTGGGTCGCGAGTGGCTCGGCCGCCAGGGCGTCGCGCTGGGGGAGCCGGCGGTGTTCTCCGGCGCGCTGGATGCGATGGAAAAGGCGCTGCGCTGCCATGTGCAGCCGGGCGCGGCGGTGTGGGTGGAAGATCCCTGCTGGCCGCCGCTATTGACGCTGTTGCGCCACCTGCGCCTGCGGCCGCTGCCGCTGGCGGTAGATGAACAGGGCTGTCGGTTGCCGGAAAGCGGGGCGGCCGCTGCGGTGATCCTGACGCCGCGCGCCCACAATCCGACCGGCGCCTCGCTCTCTGCGCAACGCGCGCAGCAGTGGCGGCGTTTTCTGCACGACAACCCGCAGTGTCTGGCGATCGTCGACGATTTCTGGGGGCCGCTGTCGCAGCAGCCGCTGCATCTGCCGTTCGACGGCGATCGCGGCCTGTACGTGCTGTCGCTGAGCAAGTTTCTCAGCCCGGATCTGCGTATCGCGCTGGCCTGCGGCGACCCGACGTTGCTGCAGGCGATGCGCGCCGATCAGTACATCAGCGAACGCTGGGTCAGCCATATCTTGCAGCAGATCGCCGCCAGACTGTGGGAACAGGCGTTGCAGGAAGGGCAACTGCAGCGGGCTCAACAGGCGTATCAGGCCAGAAGGGATGAACTGGTGCAGCGGCTCAATACGTTGAATCACACTGCGCTGGCGGCGGGTGAAGGGCTGCATCTGTGGTTGCCGGTGAGATCAGAAACCGCCGCCGCGCAGCTGATGGCGCAGCGGGGGTGGTTGGTGCAGGGTGGTGAACCTTTCCGCCTGAAGGGCGGCCCGGCGCTCCGCGTCAGCCTGGCTAACGTCACGCCGGCGCAGTTGGCGCCGCTGGCGCAGGATCTGACCGACGCCATGCGGGCCAGCGCGGCGATCAACTAGGCCGGCGTCAGGCTCTCCTCCGCCAGCAGCTGTAGCGAAGTGAGCCGGGCGCTCGGTTCGCCGATCGGCGTGTCGATGATGAACTCGTCCACGTCGTACCGCTGCTGCAGCTGCGCCAGTTGCTGATGTACCTGCGGCGCGGTACCAAGCAGGATATGGCTTTCCCGCGGCTCGATGCGGTAGTCGGTGGCGCCGGCCTGCTGCACGAAACTCTCTGCCTGCGCCAGGCTGCCGACGGTCACGCTCTGCTCACCGGCGACGTGCACACGGTATTGTCGAATATCGGCCGCCAGCGCCTCAGCCTGTTCCGCGCTTGGGGCCACGATCGCCGCCACCGCCAGCAGCGCCTTGCGGCCGCCGCTCAGTGCGGTGTAGTGCGCTAGCGCCTCGCGGATATCTTGCGGATTGCCGTTCAGATGCGCGGCGAACACGAAGGCCCAGCCGGATTCGGCCGCCAGCGTCGCGCTCTCTTTACTGGCGCCGAGCAGAAAGCGCTGGGCGGCGTGCGGCGGCAGCGGTGTGGCGCTCAGGCCCGGTTCGGCGTCGTCGTTCAGGTAGGCGGTCAGCTGCGACAGCTGCTGCGGGAATGCCGGTTTGTTTTGTCGGTCATGGGCAGCCTGCAGCGCCTGGGTGGCGAGCGGCAGCCCGCCGGGTGCTTTGCCCACCCCGAGATCGACGCGCCCCGGCGCCAGCGCCGCCAGCAGGTTGAAGTTTTCGGCCACCTTGTAGGCGCTGTAGTGTTGCAGCATCACGCCGCCAGAGCCGATGCGAATGCGCGACGTCTGGCCGAGCAGGTAGCCGATCAGTATTTCCGGCGACGGGCAGGCGAGCTGCGGCGTGTTGTGGTGTTCCGCCAGCCAGAAACGCCGATAGCCCCAGCGTTCCGCCTGTTGCGCCAGATGCAGCGTGCGCGCCAACGCCTGCGCGGTGCTTTCCCCGTCGGCGATCGGACTTTTTTCCAATATGCTCAAGGCATAAGCCATTTTCCCGCTCCTTTGATCATCAGATATGCCTGACAAATACCATGCGGGCGGCGTGAGGCTTAATACTGATTGGCGATAGGATATTCCATTGATCCAAAACGGATTTGGATATGCGTGGGACGGTAAAGCGCCACGGTGTTACCCCTCGAGCCAGGCCTTCAGGCGAATGGCGTCACGGTAGTGGCCGTAGCGCGGCTGCGCGCCGAGCAGGATCATCACCACCGGTTGGCCTTTGATGGTGGTGCGCATCATCAGGCAGTGACCGGCCTCGTCGGTAAAGCCGGTTTTCTGCAGCTGGATCTTCCAGGCCGGGTTATTGATTAAGCCATTGGAGCTGCGGTAGACCAGTTGGCCGCGGCCGGGGCGTACGATCTGCTGCTTGTCGGTGCTGAAGCGGCGGATCGACTGATAGCGATAGGCGTGATTGACCATCTTCAGCAGATCGTTGGCGCTCGCCACGTTGCGCGGCGTCAGCCCGGTCGGATCGTAGAAGCGGGCGCGTTTCATGCCGATGGCGCGCGCTTTCTGATTCATTTTCGCCACGAAGGCCTTGCGCCCGCCGGGATAGCTGCGGCTCAGCGCCGCGGCAGCGCGGTTCTCCGAAGACATCAGGGCGATGTGCAGCATGTCGCGGCGGCTGAGCACCGAGCCGATGGTCAGCCGCGAATGGGTTTTCTTCAGCAGATCGCGATCGGCGGCGGTGACTTTGAGCTTGCTGCCCATCGGACGTTTGCTGTCCAGGGCGACCATGGCGGTCATCAGCTTGGTGAGCGAGGCGATCGGCAGTACGCGGTTCGGCTGCTTCTGATAGAGGGTCTTTCCGGTGCGTTGATTGACGACCAGCACCGATTTGGCATTCAGCACCAGCGGTGGCGCAGCGGCATACACGGGCGCCAAAACGAACAGCAGGCTGAACAGAAGGGCGGCGCCGAAGCGCCGGACAGGCAGACGGAGAAAAGCGTGAGATAAAAGCATAACGGCGGAAATAGTGACCCTAAGTGATTAAAAAATATCAAAAGAGTCTGCCCGGCAAATGTGAAGGAAATAGGGCGATAATCGCTCAAACTGTTACAACAATCCCTTTTGCTGCAGCGTGAAGCGGGTAGCCTCGTTCAAATCGTAGTCCCCCAGGCGCTCGCGCGGCACCCAGGCGTAGTCGTCGAACTCGTCGTTGATCGTTACGTCGCGGTTGGCGGCATGGCAGTCGAAAATCAGGTAAATCATGTAGATTTGCTCCTGGCGGCCGTCGGCGTAGGTTTTCATACGCACGTCGTCGCGGAAGGTCCAGGGCGTGATGTTGTCGAGGATCAGCGCGGCGCCCAGCTCTTCGCGCACTTCGCGCCGCAGCGCCTGTTCTATTCGTTCACCCGGCTCGACGCCGCCGCCGGACAGCGCCCACTGGCCGGGAAACACGCCTTTGTGCGCCGCCATTTTGCACAGCAGGAAGGCGTTATCGTTTTCAATCAGCGGGCAAACAATGATGCGTTGGCGCATGGAAGACTCCTGTCAAAATGGAAAACAACCACTTTAACATGGGGTTTGGCACAGTAGCGTGAGAGAAATCAAAGCGTTGTCCTCGTACAGAGAAGCGGCAACCGCTTCTCTGCGCTAAGGTCAGTAGATTTCCGGCACCACCATGTTGTCCGGCACCGGGCTACGGTGGTATTCCGGGCTGCGTTTGCGCTGCGGCAGCGTGATGACGTTGCCTTCGGCCTCCTCATAAGACACCTGCTGCAGCAGGTGAGTGATGCAGTTCAAGCGGGCCTTTTTCTTGTCGACGCCCTGAACTACCCACCAGGGTGCCTCGGCAATGTTAGTGCGCGCTAACATGATCTCTTTGGCTTCGGTGTAGTCTTCCCAGCGGCGGCGGCTTTCCAGATCCATCGGGCTGAGCTTCCACTGTTTGAGCGGATCGTGAATGCGGCTGAGGAACCGCAGCTCCTGCTCGTCATCGGTGATCGAAAACCAATATTTGACGATTTGGATGCCGCTGCGCGTCAGCATTTTTTCGAATTCCGGCACGCTGCGGAAAAACTCCTCATACTCTTCGTCGTTGCAAAAGCCCATCACGCGTTCCACGCCGGCGCGGTTATACCAGCTGCGGTCGAACAGCACTATTTCGCCGGCGGCGGGCAGATGCGCGATGTAACGCTGAAAATACCACTGGGTGCGTTCGCGATCGTTTGGCGCCGGCAGCGCCGCCACGCGGCAAGTGCGCGGGTTGAGGCGCTGGGTGATGCGTTTGATCACGCCACCCTTGCCGGCGGCGTCGCGGCCTTCGAAGATGATCACCAGCCGGTGGCCGGTGCGCATCACCCAATCCTGCAGCTTCACCAGTTCGCCCTGCAGGCGCAGCAGTTCGCGGAAGTATTGTTTGCGCCAGGCTTTTTTCGCGTCGCTGTCGACTTCTGCCGCGTCGAAGCGCAGGTCGTCCAGCTCCATTTCCAGCTCTTCATCGTAGCTGTCGTAAAATTCTTGCAGCAGGCGCTGGTTGAAACCGTCATCGCGGTTGAATTCATGCATGGTCATCAGATTTTCTCCGTATCAGCCCGGTGTTAGAAATGGTTGAAGATCCAGTACAGCACCGCCGACAGCAGCACCGAGGCCGGCAGCGTCAGCACCCAGGCCATCAGTAGATTACGCAGGGTGGCCATCTGTAGGCCGGAGCGGTTGGCGGCCATGGTGCCGGCGATGCCGGACGAGAGTACGTGAGTGGTCGAAACCGGCAAACCGAAGGCATCGGCCGCGCCGATGGTGGTCATCGCCACCAGTTCGGCGCTGGCGCCCTGGGCGTAGGTCAGGTGCGATTTACCGATCTTTTCGCCCACCGTCACCACGATACGGCGCCAGCCGACCATGGTGCCGAGCCCCAGTGCAATCGCCACCACCACTTTCACCCAGAAGGGAATGAAGCGGGTGGCATTATCGAGTTCACCCTTCAGCGCGTCGAGGTTGCGCTGCGCATCGGGATTGATCTGCAGCTGACGCTCTGCTTTGAGGTGCTTGATGGTCTCGGACGCCAGGTACATGTCGTTGCGGGTGTTCGACACCGCCTGCGCCGGGATCTTGTCGACCGAGCCGTACTGACGGATTTGATCGCCGATCGCGCCGGCCAGCTGCGCCAGCGCCGGTACGACTTCCGGCGTCAGTTCGCTGGTGCGCACATAGCCGGTCAACACCTCACGCGGCGGGGTTTGGCCGCCGGCCGGGAACTGGCGCAGCAGCTCGTTTTTGGTCACCTCCGCCAGCGCCGCCACCCGGGGGATCTGCTCCGGCGGCATCGAACGGTTCAGGGCGTAGGCGATCGGCATGGTGCCCACCAGGATCAGCATGATAAGGCCCATGCCTTTCTGCCCGTCGTTGGAGCCGTGGGCAAAGGAAACGCCGGTGCAGGTGAGGATCAGCAGCCCGCGGATCCACAGCGGCGGCGGGGTATTGCCTTTAGGCGCGCTGTACAACTGGCGGTTCTTGACGAACAGCTTTAGCGCCAGCAGCAGCAGGCCGGCGAACACGAAGCCGATCACCGGCGACAGCAGCAGCGCATAGCCCACCTTGATCGCCTGGCCCCAGTCCACGCCGCTGGTGCCGGTGCGGCCGTGGATCAGGGCATTGGCCACGCCGACGCCGATAATCGAGCCGATGAGCGTATGCGACGACGAGGCGGGCAGCCCGAGCCACCAGGTGCCGAGGTTCCAGATGATGGCGGAGAACAGCAGGGCGTACACCATGGCGAAACCGTTGCCGGTGCCGGCTTGCAGGATCAGCTCGACCGGCAGCAGTGAAATGATGCCGAAGGCCACCACGCCGCTGGAGAGCAACACGCCGAGAAAGTTGAAGAAACCGGACCACACCACGGCGACCATCGGCGACAGCGAGTGGGTGTAAATCACCGTCGCGACCGCATTGGCGGTATCGTGGAAGCCGTTGACGAATTCAAAGCCCAGCGCGATCAGCAGCGCCAGCCCCAATAATAAAAACGGAATGTAACTGGTATAGACGGCGCCGGCATCGCTGACGTCGTTAAATAAGTTCACTCCGGCAAACGCGATCCCCAGAATTAATAAGAAAACAAAAAAAAGAACAGTGAGTCGACTGTTCTTTTGATGCAGCTTGGGCAGGCTGGATGCGGCCGGCACACCCGTTTGAACGGCGCTGTTATCGCTCATAATGACCTTCCTGAAAGGATTGAATGCGGTAGCTGTCGCCTGAAAAGTATTCTGAATGAATGTGGCCTTTTTATGACGAAAATATTAATCATCGGGAACGGCGAAAATCATTAACGCCGATAAATAAAGATTGTTATAACAGCGGGGAAGGTCTTGGGTTAACGGCAACAGGCAGGATATGGCGTTATGGTGCAACGGTTAGCGGAAAAGATGCACAAGCTGGATTTTGATGATGAGGTGACCGGGCTGATCTACGGCCATGTGTTCCGCTCCGGTGAGGTGCCGGCGCGCCTGAACTCGCAGCAGGTTTGTCAGGCCTACCAAGCGTTGCCGCCCGGCGACGGCTTTGTCTGGCTGCACCTCAATCTCAACCACGCGGCGGCGGAGAAGTGGTTGAAAAACCATTTCGCCATTTCCGATTTTTTCTTTCACGAGATCCGCCACGGCTCCCACACCACGCGCATCGAGCGCCAGGGCGACGATCTGTTCGCGGTGCTCAACGACGTGATTTTCCACCCTGAGGACAGCAACCCGGAAACGGCGACGCTGTGGCTCTATTGCTGCCGTGGGCTGGTGGTCACCGTGCGTCACAAACCGGTGCGATTGATTGAACGGCTGCTTGGCCGCCTGACGGCGCTGGAGCTGGCGTCGTCTACCGAGCTGCTGGCGCACCTGCTGGAAGAGCAGGAGGACGTGCTGGAGCAGGTGGTGCGGCAGGCCAACCAGTATGTCGATACCATCGAGGATCGTCTGCTGACTCGACGCGTCAAACGCAATCGCGCCGAGCTGGGGCGCATGCGCCGCATGTTATTGCGCTTTCAACGTCTGCTGGCGCCGGAACCGGCCGCGCTGTTTCGCCTGTTGAACCGGCCGCCGACCTGGCTGAGCCGTGAGGTGGTGCAGGATCTGCGGCAGTTTACCGAAGAGTTCACCGTGGTGTTGAACGATCTCGCCAGCCTGACCGAACGCATTCGGCTGCTGCAGGAGGAGCTGAGCGCCAAACTGATGGAGCAGAATAACCGCACGCTTTACACCCTGACGGTGATCACCGTGCTGGCATTGCCGATCAATATCGTCGCCGGTTTCTTTGGCATGAACGTGGGGGGGATCCCGCTGGCCAGCAATCACCACGGTTTTATCCTGCTGGTGTTGCTGGTCGGCAGTTTTACGCTGATCGCCGGTTATTTGGCGTTCAGGCGCAGGGACGAGACGTAATTACAGGCGGGCGCGGTACTCTTCTTCCAGCCGGGCATGGGTGCTCCAGAACGGCTGCGGCGCCCGGTCGTGCAGGCGATCCAGCAGGATATCCAGATGAGTGTGCCAGCCGCCGGCGACGCTGAGCATCTCGTCGCGGTTGGCCAAGCGCCGGTGGGTGACCGTCAGCAGCACCGCGTTTCCCTGCTCCGTCAGTTCGAAGGTCACTTCGGAAGGGCGCCCCTGATCCTGTTCGGCCCAGGTAAAGCTCAGCAGGCGCGGCGGGAACAGGCAGGTGATGTGGCCGCGGTTGCTGACACAGCCGCCGTGCTGTTTGTACTTGGCCGGCGGTTGCTCGTGCTCGCCGGCCAGATCGGAGTTGCGAAACTCCAGCTCCAGCGGTGCGCCGTTTTCCAACTTCATGGCGCCGGACGCCAGCCAGGTGGCGCGCTTGTCGGATTCGGTCAGGTAAGCCCACACCCGCTCGATGGGCCCAGGCAGCAAGCGCTGGATGCGCAGCGTGCCGGGTTCGATAATCATGCCGTAATCATTCATGGTTCACTCCTTGGGAGGAAGCTGTTCGGGCTGTAGCAGCGCCTGTTCGAGCGCATCCAGCCGTTCAGTCCAGAAATGTTCATAGGTTTGCAGCCAGTGCATGGCCTGCGCCATAGGCTCGGGTTCGAGCCGGCAGATATGGTTTCTTCCTTGCACGGTGCGTTGCACCAGGCCCGCATGTTCCAGTGCTTTCACGTGCTTGGAGGCGCCGGCGAACGACATCTGCAACGGCGCGGCCAGTTCGCCGATGCTGCGCTCACCGCCGGCCAGCGCGCGTAACATCGAACGGCGGGTCGGGTCGGCCAGCGCATGAAAAATGGCGTCCAGCTGTGAGGAAGATAATTCAACCATATGGTTGAATATAGAACAGGTGGGCTAATATTCAACCGTTTTGTTGAATATTTTTTTGCCCCGGCGAGAAACCGGGGCGAGGATCAGGCGCAGGTGTGCGCCAGCAGGGCGTTGAGCAACACGTCGGCGCCTGCGGCGGCCCAGGCGGGGGTGATATCTTCCCGCTCGTTGTGGCTGATGCCGTCCACGCAGGGAATGAAAATCATGGCGGTCGGGGCGACGCGGTTAAGGTAACAGGCATCGTGGCCGGCGCCGGAAATCATGTCGCGATGGCGATAGCCCAATGCTTGCGCGGCGTGGCGTACGCTGTCGATGCAGCCCCGATCAAAAGCGATCGGGGGATACTGGAAGATGCGGTCGGCGCGGGCGGTCAGACCACCGCCGTTGACGGCGTTCACCGCCGTCAGCAGACGCTGCTCCATCTGCTCCAGGGTAGACTCCTGCGGATGGCGGAATTCGACGCTGAAAAAGACGCGTCCCGGCACCACGTTGCGTGAATTGGGGGTAATTTGCGCCATGCCCACCGTGGCGCGCGCATCGGGCGCAAAATCCCAACCGATGCGGTTGACCGCCGTGACCAGCGCCGTAAAGCCCAGCAGGGCGTCGCGGCGTCGATCCATTGGCGTGGTGCCGGCATGGGCGCTGAAGCCGACGACCTCCAGCTCATACCAGCGCTGCCCTTGTGCGGCGGTCACCACGCCGATGTCGAGATGTTCCGCTTCCAGAATCGGCCCCTGTTCGATGTGCAGTTCGAAGGCGGCGTGGATCGGCGTGCCGCCCACCGGGTGCTCGCCGGCGTAACCAATGCGTTCCAGTGCGTCGCCAAGGCTGACGCCGTGCTCGTCGCGGCGCGTCAGGCCGTATTCCAGGTCGAATACCCCGGCGAACACCCCGGAGGCGATCATCGCCGGCGCAAAGCGTGCGCCTTCTTCGTTAGTCCAGTTGATCACTTCAATCGGGCGTTCGGTGACGATCTGCCGATCGTTAAGGGTACGAATAACCTCCAATCCGGCCAGCACGCCGTAGATGCCGTCGAAACGGCCGCCGCGGGGCTGCGAGTCGCCGTGAGAACCGGTGACGACCGGCGGCAATTCGGGGCGCGCGCCTTCACGGCGCAGGAACATGTTGCCCATCCGATCGACGCGCACGTTACAACCTGCCTCCAGCGCCCAGGCGCGCAGCTGCTCGCGCGCTTGGCGATCTTCTTCACTCAGCGCCAGCCGGGTGACGCCGTTATCGGCGATGGCGCCGAACTGCGCCATCGCGTGCAGGCTTTGCCACAGGCGCTCGCCGTTGACCCGATACGTCATTGTTCTTCTCCCGACGTTTTGGCGGTGTAGCGAAAATCGCAGCAGGGGGCGCCGGACATGATGGTTTGGCTGCGCTGCAGGTCAACCTCTGGGGCATAGCCGACGATGAACTGGCTGTCGCGGGCGCAGGAGAGCAGGTGGCCGATCTCCCCCAGCCCCATCTCGTGATACATCTCGGCGTAGCGGCAGCGGGTGACGTTATAGTCGAAGTGCTGCGCGTCCTGATTGATCACCTCGACGCGCAGCGCATCGTCTTTTTCCCACAGGTACTGCAAGGCGGCGAAGCTGCGCAGATCCGCGCCGTTCGGTTCCTGGGCGGCGAACTGTTTGCCCGCCTCGATGGCGGCATTCTCGATGGCTTCGCCGATCACCGCCTGGGCGCGCGCCTTGCCGATTTCACGCACCAGGATCTGGTAGATCGGTTTGATGATCTCCGCCTCGATCTTTCTGCGGGCCAAAATGCCCAATTCGTTTTTTGCACAGCTCATCGCCTTGCTCCTCTTGATTTATTGTGACTTGGCGCCGCCCAACACGGTTTGCGGCTGCCATTTGCCGTCAACCACCCGGTACAGGGTGAAGCTCGGCTGTTGCAGGTTGCCTTGCGCATCGAAGGCAATGGCGCCGGTGACGCCCTGGTAATGTATGGCGCGCAGTTTCGGCAGATAATCGGCCGGATTGGCCGAATCGGCTTGCTCAATGGCGGCGATCAGCACCCGGGTGGCGTCGTAGGCGAAGGGCGCATGCAGTTCGATGTGGGTGTGATAACGATCGCGGTAGGCTTGTTCAAACGCCTTGCCGCCCGGCATCTGTTCCAGCGGCAGCCCCGGCTCCAGCGCGACGACGCCTTCGCCTTCCCGCTGCGCCAGCGTCAGGAAGGTTTGGCTGACGAAGCCGCCGGCGCCCATCAGCTGCGCGTTCATGCCCAGCTGTTTCAGCTTGCGTGCCAACGGCGCCGCTTGAGAATCCACGCCGCCGAAGAAAATCAGATCGGCGTGTTTACTGCGCACGGTGGTCAGCACGGCGCTGAAATCGACGGTCTTGTCATCCACATACTCGCGGGTGACCGGCTGCACGCCCTGGGCCTGCAGCGATTTGATAAACTCGTCCGCCAGCCCCTGGCCGAAAGCGGTGCGATCGTCGATTACCGCGATACGCTTGGCTTTCAGCGTTTTCACCGCATATTGCCCGGCGTAGTTGCCGCCGTCGTCGTCGTGGCCCATCACGCGGAAGCTGGTGTCAAAGCCTTGCTGCGTGTAGCCGTGACCGGTCGCCACCGGCGCCACCTGAGCGATACCGGCGTCGTGGTAGATGCGCGCCGCCGGGATGCTGGTGCCGGTGTTCCAGTGGCCGACCACGCCGGCGACGCCTTCGTCGACCAAGCGCTGCGCCACGGCCACGGCGGTGCGCGGGTCGGACTGATCGTCCTCGGACAGTAATTTGAAGGTGACCGGTTTGCCGTTCAGCGTCGGTTTCTGTGCGTTAGCGTCGGCGATCGCCAGCCGTGCGCCGTTTTCGAGATCTTTGCCGATGCGCGCGGAAGGGCCGGTCAGCGGCCCGGCCAGGCCGATCAGCACGGTGTCGTCCGCCAGCGCCGGGAGGCTCAGGATCATTGTCATGGCGGCCAGCGCCAACGGCTTGATGCGAATGTTCTGCTGCATGTCATACTCCTGGTGCGGTTAAAGGTAACAACGGTTATTCACCCAAATAGATCTGTTTGATTTTTTCATCGTCCAGCATGTCGGCGGAGCGGCCGCTGTGGCTCAGGCGGCCGCTGTCCAATACGTAGGCGCGATCGGTGGACGCCAGCGCCAGGCGGGCGTTCTGCTCGACCAACAGCAGCGTGACGCCGTCACGGGCCAACTGCTTGATGACCGAGAAAATGGCCTCCACCACAATCGGCGCCAGCCCCATCGACGGTTCGTCCAATATCAGCAGCCGCGGGCGGCTGAGCAGCGCGCGGCCCATCGCCACCATCTGTTGTTCACCGCCGGAAAGCAGCCCGGCCGGTTGATGCAGGCGCTCGCTCAGCCGTGGGAAGGTGGCGCACACGCGTTCGAAATCTTGCCGCACCGCCGATGCGTCACGCCGCGCATAGGCGCCCAGCTGCAGGTTTTCTCGCACCGTCAGGCGGGTGAAAATGCCGCGTCCCTCCGGCACCATCACCAGCCCCTGTTGCAGCAAGCGGTGCGGCGGCATGCCGCGAATCGAACGGCCGTCGAACAGGATGTCGCCCTCAAACGGCTGCAGGCCGGTCAGCGCCCGCAGGCTGGAGGTTTTGCCCGCGCCATTGGCGCCGATCAGCGTCACCTGTTCGCTGGCGTTCACCGTGAAATCGATGCCTTTGACCGCATGAATGCCGCCATAAGACACTTTGAGTCGTTTAACGCTCAGCAGGGCTTCAGACATGCGCGCCACCTCCCAGATAGGCCTGAATGACCGCCGGTTCGCGCCGCACCTGCGCCGGTTCGCCTTCGGCGATCGCTTTACCGTAATCCAGCACCGTCAGCCGATCGCACAGACCCATCACCAGCTTGACGTCATGTTCAATCAGCAGCAGCGTTTTGCCGCTGTCGCGGATGCGCAGCAGCAGTTCGCGCAGCGCCACTTTTTCTCCGGCGTTCATGCCGGCCGCCGGTTCGTCCAGCGCCAGCAACCGGGGCTCGGTCGCCAGCGCGCGGGCAATCTCCAGCCGCCGCTGATGGCCGTAGGCGAGATCGCCGGCGCGGTAATGAGCGAATTGGCTGATGCCGACGTACTCCAGCAGCGCATGAGATTTATCGCGCACCGCCTGTTCCTCCTCCCTGGCGCGACGGTGCCGGGCGATCGCCGCCCACAGGCCGTTGCGGGTGCGCACGTGGCAGCCGACCATCACGTTTTCCAGCACGCTCATTTCATTGAACAACCGCAGGTTTTGGAAGGTGCGGGCAATGCCGGCCTGCGCCACTTTGTCGATCGCCTGGGGCTTATAGCGCTGGCCCGCCAGGCGGAATTCGCCCGCGTCGGCGCGATACAGGCCGGTGATCAGGTTGAAGCAGGTGGTCTTACCGGCGCCGTTCGGCCCGATCAGGCCGTAGATTTCCCCCTGGCGGATGCTCATGCTGACGTCATCCACCGCCGTCAGGCCGCCGAAACGTTTGCTGACGTGATTTAAAGCGAGCAGTGGCGTCATGCGGCGGTCCTCCCAGCATGGCGAGCCGGCCACAGGCCCGCCGGGCGATAAAGCATCACCAGGATCAACGCCAGGCCGTAAAACAGTTGGCGAATGATTTCCGGGTCGATCAGCACCTGACCGAACAGCGCCTGCTGCAGCGGCCCCATGCTGCTGCGCAGCAGCTCCGGCAGGGCGGCCAGCAGCAGCGCGCCCAGGATCACGCCGGGGATGTGCCCCATGCCGCCGAGCACCACCATCGCCAGTACGGCGATCGATTCCTGCAGAGTGAACGATTCCGGCGACACGAAGCCCTGAAACGCGGCAAACAACGCGCCGGCCACACCGCCAAAGGTGGCGCCGATGGCGAAGGCCAGCAGCTTGAAGTTGCGGGTATTGATGCCCATCGCCCGCGCGGCGTCCTCGTCTTCGCGGATCGCTGTCCATGCGCGGCCAATGCGCGAGTTTTGCAGCCGCAGGCTGATAAACAGGATCGCCAGAAGCAGCGCGGCGAACAGGTAGTAATAGAGATACAGCCCGGAGAAACGCACGCCGAACCACTCATGCATGCCGGAAAACTTCAGGCCGAACAGGCTGACCGGGTCGATGCCGGAAATGCCTTTAGGGCCGTTGGTGAGGTTGACCGGGCGATCGAGGTTACGCATCAGAATGCGCACGATCTCGCCGAAACCGAGCGTGACGATCGCCAGATAGTCGCCGCGCAGCCGCAGCGTCGGCGCGCCAAGCAGGATGCCGCACGCCGCCGCCAGCAGCGCCGCCAGCGGGATCAGCCACAGCATCGACAGGTGCAGCCCGTCGGGGAACCACTGCAGCAGCAGCGGGAATTGCTGCGTCAGATGCGGTGATGACAGCAGCGCGGCCAAATAGGCGCCGACGGCGTAAAAGGCGATAAAGCCCATGTCCAGCAACCCGGTCATGCCCACTACGATGTTCAGCCCGAGCGCCAGCATCAGGTACAGCAGGGCGAAGTCGACGACCCGCACCCAGTAGTTGCCGCCGGCGGCGCCCGCCACCCAGGGCGCCAGCAGCAGCGCGAGAATGAACAGCGTCAGCCCCAGCCTGGCGCGACGCGGCGTGGCCAGAGGAACGGGGGGAGTCAAAACGGTCATGGTGATGTCCTTATGCGCGCGTGGCGATGCGTTCGCCCAAGAGCCCGGAGGGGCGGAAGACCAGTACGGCGATCAGCACCAGAAACGCGAACACGTCCTGGTAGTTGCTGCCGAACACGCCGCCGGTCAGCTCGCCGAGATAGCCGGTGCCCAGCGATTCGAACAGGCCCAGCAGCAATCCGCCGAGCATCGCGCCGCGCAGGTTGCCGATGCCGCCGAGCACGGCGGCGGTAAACGCCTTGATGCCCGGCAGAAAGCCCATCGAGAAACCGGCGTTGCCGTAGTTGCTGGCCATCATGATGCCGGCCACCGCCGCCAGCGCGCCGCCGAGCGCAAAGGTCAGAACGATGATGCGGTCAGGACTGATGCCCATCAGGCCGGCGACCTGCGGGTTTTCCGCCGTGGCGCGCATGGCGCGGCCGAAACGGCTGTGTTCGACCAGCAGCCAGAGGCCGGCCATGACCGCCACGGCCACCGCCAGCGTGACGATCGCCGTGCCGGTGATCACCGCTGGCGCATGCCCGCCGCTGCCTGCAGTCAGGGCGATGGGGGTCATTGGCAGCAGCTGCGGAAACATCAGGGGATTGCGTGACCAGATCAGCATCGCCAGGGTTTGCAGCAGCAGCGAGACGCCGATGCCGCTGATCAGCGGAGCCAGGCGCGGCGCAGTGCGCAACCGGCGGTAGGCGAGACGCTCGATCGCCATCGAGGTAATAGCGCAGACCGCCATGGCGAACAGGGCCGCCAGCAGCAGCGTGGCGTACGGCGATAACGCGGGAAAGTGGTGTTGCAACACGCCGATCGCCGACAACGCGCTCAGCGCACCGACCATCAGCACGTCGCCGTGCGCGAAATTGATGATGCGCAGGATGCCGTACACCATGGTGTAACCGAGCGCGATCAGCGCATAGATGCTGCCGAGCATCAAACCGTTGACGGTTTGCTGTACCAGCGTATCCATAAGGAGAGTCCGGAGATAATGAGTCAGGAGGCTCACAGTAGAGAATTTAAAAAAATTGTAAAATACGGAAAAATACTTTCTTATACAAAAAACGAGTGATTTTAATACGTTGATTTTTATGTATATTGAACCCATCCCTTCAGTGTCGATCTCCCAAAAACAGTCAATATATGAAAAAAAAAGAACAGTACGATGAGCCATTGCCGATGCTGCCGAACGATCCGCCGCTGCGCGCCGTGCGGGCGTTCGAAGCCATCGCGCGCCTGGGTGGCATCAGCGCGGCGGCTAACGAGCTGATGATTTCGCCTTCGGCGGTCAGTCATCAACTCAAAACGCTGGAGGCATTTTTGCAGATGCCGTTGACCGAACGGCAGGGGCGTAACCTGGTGCTGCGCAGCGAGGGGCGGGAGTATTACCGTTCGATTCGCTCGGCGTTTAACGTGCTGCGCCAGGCGACCGAACACGTGCGCGAGCAGTCCGCATCGCGGCAGGTCACCATCAGCCTGATCCCGCTGTTCGGCATGGGCTGGTTCATTCCGCGGCTGCGTGGCTTTTTACGCGAAAATCCGGATATCGACATCAATGTGGTTTACGCCAACCACCGCAATTACCTGAGCGACGCCGCCGATCTGTCGATCCGCTTCGGGGTTGGGCAGTGGACCGGCTATCGCAGCGAAAAGCTGATGTCTGGCCAAATGGTGCCGGTGTGCAGCCGGGCATTCAGTAAACTGCACGGTTTGCTGGATACGCCGGATCAGCTGGCGACGCTGCCGCTGCTGCACGACGAGGAGCGCAATACCTGGATGCAATGGTTTCAGCTGGCCGGCGTTAAACGCCCGCTGCGCAGCATCGGGCCGATGTTTGAAGACGGATTGTTGACACTGGCGGCGGTGCAGGCGGGGCTAGGGTGCGCGTTGATGCGTGAACCGTTAATCGCCCAGTACCTTGAGAGCGGTGAGTTGATCAAAATGTTCGATCTGCCGATCGACGACGGCCGCGATTATTACCTGTGCGCTCGACTGGATAGCGAGCTGTCGCAGGAAGGCGAAAATCTGCGGCAATGGCTGCGGCGTGAGGCGGCGGCTCAGAACGTCGGGGAATAATCTACAACCAACGCGTCTTTCAGCACCTGGCGGCTTGCAGTAGAGTGCGGGTTCCTGTGTCGCGATAAGGTATGACGATGCTGTTCGATTTAAACCAGCAGGCGGACGAACTGCCCGAGGCCTGGCGTTCTGCCGTGCTGGGCCGCGTCGGTGCGGCCAATATCAAAGTGCTGCGCATGGACGCGCGCAGCATTGCGGATGAAGTGCATGATTACAGCGAAGGATTGCTGGTGATCAGCGGCCACCTGCGGCTGCAGGTGGCGGGGGAAGTGGTGGTGGTGCGCGCCGGCCAGCTGTATCAGGCCGCGGCCGGCGTGCCGCATCGCGTGTTGCCGGGCAGCGAAGGCACGCTGGTGATTGTCGATCTGCCGGATGATTAAGCGGCGCCCAGGACCGCCAGCGCCACCTTTACCGCTGCCAATAGCCGCTCTTCAGTGACGCCGTCACGTGCCTGAATCGACAGGCCGTGCAGGAAGACGGCGAAATAGTCACCCAGGCTGTCGGCGTCGGTATCGGCCGGCAATTCGCCGGTTTGCACCGCCTGCCGCAGCCGTTCGACGATCTGCTGCGTACGCTGCAACCGATGCTCTGCCAGCCAGGTTTTGAGCCCATCGTTTTCCGCACTGACACTGGCGGCGGCGGAGACCACCATGCAGCCCTGCGGCAGATCTGGCCGGCTGTAGAGGCGCACGGCATCTTCCAGCATACGTTGGATCGCCGGGCGAATGCCGCTTTCCTGCGCGAAGGCGCGATCGGCGAAGCCGCCTTCCTCGGTTTCGTAACTGGCGATTGCCTCGCGGAACAGCTGCTCTTTGGAGCCGAACG
The DNA here is from genome assembly GCF_009905295.1 of Serratia sp. NGAS9. Lineage (NCBI taxonomy): Bacteria > Pseudomonadati > Pseudomonadota > Gammaproteobacteria > Enterobacterales > Yersiniaceae > Serratia > Serratia sp. NGAS9. Next base: position 2,612,965 of record NZ_CP047605.1, on the reverse strand, counting down.
CCTTGTAGATGCGCGCGGAAGCAATGCCCAATTCCGCCACCAGATCCGACATCGAGGTGCCTTCGTAACCTTGCCGCCAAAATAAGTTTCGCGCCTTCAAGAGCGCCTGTTCGCGGTCGAACTCACGCGGTCTGCCAGCCATTCTCTGCTCCAATTTACCTGCCATTCAGCGACATAGGATCGCTTAAATCGGCGGGAATACCAATGTCTTTATAAATTTCGCTTGCGGTGAACTCGCTTTGCCCCTATTGTTTGTTAATCGACAACCAATAGGAGTTTACGATGAAAACCCTCAAAGGTCCAAGCCTACATCTCGCGCAGTTCAGCGATGAGACAGCGCCGTTCAACAGCCTGCCGGCCATCGCCGAGTGGGCGGCGCAAACCGGTTTTACCGCCTTGCAGATCCCGGCCTGGGATCGGCGTTTATTCGACGTGGCCACCGCCGCGGAAAGCCAAACATACTGCGACGATCTGACCGGCATGTTGGCGGAGCAGGGGTTGGTGGTCAGTGAATTGACCAGCCATATCTTCGGCCAGCTGATGGCGGTACACCCGGCTTACGATGCGCTGTTTGACAGCTTCGCGCCGCCGGCGCTGCAGGGCAATCCGCAGGCGCGCGGCGAGTGGGCGCGGCAGCAAATGCTGCTGGCGGTGAAGGCGTCGGCGCGGCTCGGGCTCAGCGAGCTGGGCACCTTTTCCGGTTCGCTGGCCTGGCCCTATCTGTTCCCGTTCCCACAGCGCCCGGAAGGATTGATCGACACCGCGTTCGACGAACTCGCCAAACGCTGGCTGCCGGTGCTCGACGCCTGCGAAGAACAGGGCATCAACCTGTGTTATGAGATTCACCCGAGTGAGGATCTGCACGACGGCGTGACGTTCGAGAAGTTTCTTGAGCGCGTCGGCAACCACCCGCGTTGTCGGGTGCTGTTCGATCCGAGCCATATGGTGCTGCAGCAGCTTAACTATCTGGAGTTTATCGATATCTATAAGGACGTTATCGGCATGTTCCACGTCAAGGACGCCGAGTTCAATCCGACCGGTCGCCAGGGCATTTACGGCGGCTATCAATCCTGGATCGATCGCGCCGGCCGCTTCCGCTCGCTGGGCGACGGCCAGGTTGATTTCAACGGCATCTTTTCGCGCCTGACGCAGTACGGCTATTCGGGCTGGGCGGCATTGGAGTGGGAATGTTGCCTGAAAAAACCGCAGGACGGCGCGCGCGAAGGCGCAGCCTTCATTCGCGATCGCATTATCCGCGTCACCGACAAAGTGTTCGATGACTTCGCCGGTGCGCCGGTCAGCCCGCAGCAGATCAACGCCTTGCTCGGCATTCGCTGAGCCCAACTTTTCAGGGAGTCACCCATGCAATATCTACAGAACGAGGTCCCGTTGGCGGATCTCGCGGCGGAACACGTCTATCTCCAGGTGAACGGCCGGCGCCTTCACTGCGTGGTGGCCGGTGAAGGGCGGCCGGTGCTGCTGATCCCCGGCTGGCCGCAAACCTGGTACACCTGGCGCCATGTGATGCAAGCGCTGGCGGCGGCCGGTTTTCAGGCGATCGCCGTCGATCCGCCGGGCATCGGCGATTCTGACAAGCCCGCTGGCGGCTACGACACCGGCAGCATCGGCGCGGTGTTGCACACAATGATGGCGCAACTGGGCCATGGACGTTACCAACTGGTTGGCCACGACATCGGCATGTGGATCGGTTACGCCATGGCGAGCGATTTCCCGCAGGCGGTGGAGCGTCTGGTGCTGACGGAGGCCGTGATCCCCGGGCTGGCGCCGCCGCCGCCGATTTTCGTTGCGCCGGAGGAGAACATCTTCCTGTGGCATTTCATGTTCAATCAACTGGCGGATTTGCCGGAGACCCTGACCCAGGGGCGCGAACGGGAGTATCTTGGCTATATCTTCAACCGCTGGTCCTATCGGCGCGATCGGGTGGCGGCGGAGGTGTATATCGCCGCCTATTCGGCACCGGGCGGCCTGCGCGCCGGATTCGACTATTACCGGGCGATCCCGGAGACCGTGCGGCAGAACCGGCTGCGCGCCGCTACGCCCTTGACGATGCCGGTGTTGACGGTGGGAGCGGAGCACGCCACCGGCGACGCACCGCTGACGACGCTACAGGGCAATGCGCACGATCTGCGGGGCGAAACCGTCGCCGGCTGCGGCCATTTCATCACCGAGGAGTGTCATGAGGAATTTATTGCACTGATTACGTCATTCCTGGCGGGAGAGCCGTATGCCGCTTGATGAACGCATCGCCGCCTTTTTGACGGCATCGGCCGACGTGCCACCGCCCGCTTCGCTGGCGGCAATGCGCGCGGCCACGGAAACCGGTTTACGCCAGCTGCAGGGCGAGGCGGAACCGAGCGGCGGCGTCAGGGACCATACGGTGGTCGCCGCCGATGGACACCGGATTGCACTGCGCGCCTATCTACCGGCGGGGGAAAACGGCACGACCGCGCAGCCGGCGATGCTGTTCGCCCACGGCGGCGGCTGGTGCCTCGGCTCACTGGCGTTGTACGATCGGCCCTGTCAGGCGTTGGCTAACGCCACCGGCCGGGTGATCCTGTCGGTTGACTATCGTCTGGCGCCGGAATACCCGTTTCCACAGCCGCTGGAAGATGTCTATCAGGCGCTCTGCTGGGTGGCACAACGGGCGCCGCAGTTGGGGATTGACGCGCAGCGCCTGGCAGTGGGCGGTGATAGCGCAGGGGGCAATCTGGCGGCGGCGGTCGCACTGTTGGCGCGGGATCGCAGCGGCCCGTACATCGAACGTCAGCTGCTGCTGTACCCGGCGCTCAGCCGCGAGATGACGACGACGAGCTATCACGAGTTTGCCGAGGGGCACTTTCTGACGCGCGACGCGATGGGGTTTTGTTGGCAGCAGTATCTGGGCCAGCGGCGCGATCCCGGCGCGGAACCGTTGTATGCCGCCACGCTGCGCGGGTTACCGCCGGCCACCATCCTGAGCTGCGAATACGATCCGCTGCGCGATGAGGCCGAGCAGTATGCGCAGCGGCTACGCGAGGCGGGCGTGCCGGTGCGCTGCGAACGGTTGCCGGGCATGGTGCATGCCTGTATTCACATGCTGGGGCTGACCCCGGCGGCGCGGCAGCTGTTCGAACTGGCCGGTGAGTAATAAATATCCTCCGGCATAGCCGGAGGTTTTTCATATGCGCCTATAAGGCTCTCTTGCCAGCTGCGCCCTAACAGGCGCATCGCGATCTGACATTTGCTTCTATCGGTTACTTACGACCCGTAAACGGGCTACCTGGATAGGGGATCGACAACTGCTCACCCATCTTATCCTCTTCCAGTTGGTGCTTTATGTATTCTTGTATCTTGGCTGTATTTTTACCCACCGTATCAACGTAATACCCTCGACACCAAAACTCCCTGTTACGGTATTTGAACTTCAAATCCCCAAACTGCTCATAAAGCATCAGGCTGCTCTTGCCCTTCAGATACCCCATAAACCCCGATACACTCATCTTGGGGGGAATTTCCAGAAGCATATGGATGTGATCCACACAACATTCCGCCTCCAGAATATTCACGCTTTTCCATTCACAAAGCTTTCTTAAGATACTGCCAATTGCTCTGCGCTTTTCCCCGTAGAACACCTGTCTTCGGTACTTCGGCGCAAATACTATGTGATATTTACAGTTCCAGCGCGTGTGCGCTAAGCTCTTTTCGTCCCTCATAGGGACCCCCTTTTGATTTCTTGTTGAACGTTCGCAGTTGCCAGACCGCAAACTGTTTTAACAAATCAAAAGGGGTCTTTATAACTGGCTCAAAGCTGAAAGCTTTACGGAACCCCCAGCCTAGCTGGGGGTTTTTGCATACAAAAAAAAGCCCCGCATTGCGGGGCTTCTGGCTATTCATCCGCCGGGCGATTATCGGCCGGCGACGGTGACAAAGCGCGTTTCCAGGTAGGATTCGATCGCTTCGCTGCCGCCTTCGGTGCCGTGGCCGGAGTCTTTCACGCCACCAAACGGCGTTTCCGGCAGGCCGAAACCGATGTGGTTGATGCTCAGCATGCCGCTCTCCACGTCACGCCCCAGCGCATTGACGGTGGCGATGTTGCGGCTGTAAGCGTAGGCGGCCAGCCCGTACGGCAGGCGGTTGGCTTCGGCGATCGCCTCGTCATAGGTAGCGAACGGGCGCAGCAGGGCGACCGGGCCAAACGGCTCTTCCGACATGGCGTGCGCGCTCAGCGGCACGTCGCGTAGCACCGTCGGCTCGAAGAAGTTGCCTTTGCCCGCCACGCGCTTGCCGCCGGTGCTGGCCTTCGCCCCGTGGGCGACGGCATCCTGCACCAGCGCCTCGATATTGTCGACGCTGCGGCCCAACACCATCGGCCCCATCGTCACGCCGTCTTCCAGCCCGTTGCCGAGCTTGAGTTCACGCACCGCGGCGGTGAATTTTTCCACGAAGGCCTCATAAACGCCTTGTTGGATCAGGAAGCGGGTCGGGGCGATACAGACCTGGCCGGCGTTGCGGAACTTGGACTGCGCCAGCTCTTTGGCCGCCGCGTCGAGATCGGCATCGTCGAAGATCAGCACCGGCGCGTGGCCGCCCAGTTCCATGGTGGCCTTTTTCATATGCTGGCCGGCCAGCGCCGCCAAATGCTTGCCCACGCGAGTGGAGCCGGTGAAGGAGATCTTGCGAATGGTCGGATGGGGGATCAGGTATTCCGAAATGTCCGCCGGGGTGCCATACACCAGCGCGATCACCCCGGCCGGAATACCGGCGTCGGCGAAGGCTTTGATCAGTTCAGCCGGTGAGGCCGGCGTTTCTTCAGGGCCTTTGACGATGATGGAACAGCCCGCCGCCAGCGCGGCGGACAGCTTGCGCACGATCTGGTTGATCGGGAAGTTCCACGGCGTGAAGGCGGCCACCGGGCCGACCGGCAGCTTGAGGGTTTGCTGCTGTACATCGCGGGCGCGGGAAGGAATGATCTGCCCGTAGGTGCGGGTGGCTTCGCCGGCGAACCAGTCGATAACGTCGGCGGCGTTGAGAATTTCGACTTTGGCCTGCGCCACCGGTTTGCCCTGTTCCTGCGTCATGACGGCGGCGATGGCGTTGGCGCGTTCGCGCAGCAGCGCCGCGGCTTTGCGCATCAGGTTGGCGCGCTGGTGCGCGGCGGTGTCGCGCCAGACGTTAAATCCGCGCTCGGTGGCGGCCAGCGCCAGATCGAGATCCTCTGCGGCGGCATGCGCCACTTGACCGATGACCTCGTCGGTAGCGGGATTGGTGACCGGCAGGGTTTTTCCGGCCAGTGCGCTGCGCCATTGTCCATCGATATACAGTTGAGTATCCGGATACATTGTTGCCTCTTGTTTGCGGAGTGTCAGGGGCCGATGAGCTTCGCGATGCGGCCCGTCTGAAAGGGACAGGGGCCTTAACCCTACGCCGAATGGCGGCGATCGTCCAGGCGAGGGGCACGAAAGGAGCAGGGCGGCTACTCAACCGGCGATGTTTTGGCTATGCTGAGCAGATTGTCAGCACGGATGAGGAGGTCGGGTGCAAGGGGTTCCACAACAGTTTCCGTTCGAGAAGGACTGCGCGCAGTTCCGGCATTTGTCGCATCTGCCCGGCGTCGAACTCTATCAGGCGCATATCGAACGCTATGCCTTCGAGCCGCATACCCACGACGCCTTCGCCATCGGCACCGTGGACACCGGGGCGGAGCGTTTTCGCTATCGCGGGGCGCAGCACCTGGCGGCGCCGGGCGCGCTGGTGCTGATGAACCCGGACGAACTGCACACCGGCGAAGCCGAAACGCCGGGCGGCTGGTGTTATCGCATGCTCTACCTGGCGCCCGAGGCGCTGGAGCAGTTGTCCGGCGATCGGTGCCAGTGGTTTACCGATGCGGTGCGCCACGATCCGCGGGCGGCGCAGCGCCTGTCCGCCATTCTCGCCACGCTGTGGCAAACCGACGATCCGCTCACGCTCGACGGCCTGCTGTTGGAGGCGGTCGAGCTGTTGCACCCGCACATCCGCACCGGGCGGCGAGAGAAAGCCGAGGCGGCGCACCGTTTCGAGGTGGTGAAAAGCTACCTGCACGATAACTTCGCCGAGGCCGTGACCCTCAACCAGCTGGCCGATCTGGTATCGCTCAGCCCGTACCATTTCCTGCGCAAGTTCAAGGCCGAATATCACGTCTCGCCGCAGCAGATGCTGATGGCGATCCGGCTGTCGCAGGCCAAACGCATGCTGGAGCGCGGCATGCCCGCTGCACAGGTGGCGGCGGCGGCGGGGCTGACCGATCAGGCTCACCTGACGCGCGCCTTCGCCAACCGTTACGGCGTCACGCCAGTGCGTTTCCAGAAACAGGTGAAATTGGGCTAAAACAGCAACCTGCTACAATAATTCCTCCCCGCGTTTTCGTTACTCTGCCGCTGTCTTGTCGGGCGGGTTGGCCGCGCCGGCCGTTTGTCGGAGTCGTTATGTTGATTGGCGTTGTGTTTGCCCTGGCCGCCGGGCTGATGTGGGGACTGATTTTCGTCGGTCCGCTGCTGGTGCCGGATTATCCCGCCGCGCTGCAGTCCACCGGGCGCTATCTGGCCTTCGGGCTGATCACCCTGCCGCTGGCGTGGTTCGATCGCCGCCGCCTGCGCAAGCTGCGGCGCCAGGATTGGCTGGAAGCGCTCAAGCTGACGGCCATCGGCAATCTGCTGTACTACCTGTGCCTGGCCAGCGCCATTCAGCGTACCGGCGCACCGGTATCGACCATGATCATCGGCACCTTGCCGGTGGTGATCGCCATCTGCGCCAATCTGTTTTACGGGCGGCACGACGGGCGCCTGGCCTGGAGCAAGCTGGCGCCGGCGCTGCTGTTGATCGTCTGCGGGTTAGCGTGCGTAAACATCGCCGAACTGCGCGGCAATGCGGTGCCGATCGACGGCTGGCGCTATCTCAGTGGCCTTGGGTTGGCCGCGTTGGCGGTGGCGTGCTGGACCTGGTTTCCGCTGCGCAATTCGCGTTGGCTGCGGGATAACCCGACGCAGCGGCCGGCCACCTGGGCCACGGCGCAGGGGCTGGTGACGCTGCCGCTGGCGCTGCTGGGCTATCTGGCGGTCTGCGGCCAATTGGCGCTGAGCGAACCGGCGTTTGCCTTGCCGTTCGGCCCGCGCCCCGAGGTATTTATCCCACTGATGCTGGTTATCGGCGTGTTCTGCTCCTGGCTGGGGGCGCTGTGCTGGAACGAAGCCAGCCAGCGGCTGCCGACGGTGTTGGTGGGGCCGCTTATCGTGTTCGAAATTCTGGCGGGGTTGGCCTATACCTTTCTGCTGCGCCAGGCCTGGCCGCCGCTGCTGACATTGGCCGGGATCGTTTGCCTGATCGCCGGCGTGGTGTACGCCATGCGTATCAAGCCGCAGCCGGTGGTGGTGGCGCTGGAGGACAAGCAGGGGTGACGCCCGCCGCGAAGGCGGGCGCGAGGGTTAACGCTTGCTGTGGTGAATGATTTCTTCGGCCACGTTGCGCGGCGCTTCGGCGTAGTGGCTAAATTCCATGGTGTAGGTGGCGCGGCCCTGCGACATCGAACGCAGGGTGGTCGAGTAACCGAACATCTCGGACAGCGGCACCTTGGCGCGAATTTCCTTGCCGCCGCCGCCCGGGATCTCTTCCATACCCTGTACTAGACCGCGGCGTGAGGAGAGGTCGCCCATCACGTTGCCGGCATAATCTTCCGGCGTTTCCACTTCTACCGACATGATCGGCTCAAGGATCACCGGGTCCGCCAGGCGGCAGGCCTCCTTGAAGCCGAAGATCGCCGCCATGCGGAACGCCTGTTCCGACGAGTCGACATCATGGTAAGAACCGAAGGTCAGGTGTACCTTGACGTCCACCACCTGATAACCGGCCAGCACGCCGTTATTCAGCGCCTCAAGCACGCCTTTTTTCACCGCCGGGATAAACTCGCCTGGAATGACGCCGCCCTTGATCTCATCGAAGAACTCGAAGCCTTTGCCAGGGTCGTTGGGTTCGACGGTCAGCACCACGTGGCCGTATTGCCCTTTACCGCCGGACTGGCGCACGAACTTGCCTTCCACGTCGGTTACCCGTTTGCGGATGGTTTCGCGGTACGACACCTGCGGCTTGCCGGTGGTAGTCTCCACCCCGAACTCGCGGCGCATGCGATCGACGATGATCTCCAGGTGCAGCTCGCCCATGCCGTAGATAATGGTCTGGCCGGATTCTTCATCGGTGCGCACGCGGAACGACGGATCTTCCGAAGAGAGCCGCTGCAGCGCAATGCCCATTTTCTCCTGGTCGCCCTTGGTCTTCGGCTCGATCGCTTGGGCGATCACCGGTTCGGGGAAGGTCATGCGCTCCAGCGTGATGATGGCGCCAGGGTCGCACAGCGTATCGCCGGTGGTGACGTCCTTCAGGCCGACGCAGGCGGCGATGTCGCCGGCGTGCAGTTCGTCGATGTCCTTACGATCGTTGGCGTGCATCTGCACGATGCGGCCGATGCGCTCCTTTTTGCCCTTGATTGGGTTGTAAACGCTGCTGCCTTTGGCCAGCACCCCGGAGTAGACGCGCACGAAGGTGAGTTGGCCGACGAACGGATCGGTCATCAGTTTGAACGCCAGCGCCGAGAATTTTTCGTTGTCGTCGGCTTTGCGAGTGATGATTTCATCATGTTCACCGTGGCCTTCCATCGGCGGCACGTCGAGCGGCGAGGGCATCAGTTCAATTACCGCGTCCAGCATGCGCTGCACCCCTTTGTTGCGGAACGCCGACCCGCACAGCATCGGCTGGATTTCGCCGGCGACGGTGCGCACCCGCAGCCCGTGAACGATCTCCTCTTCGCTCAGCGGCACCTGGTTGAGGTATTTCTCCATCAGTTCTTCCGACGCTTCGGCGGCGGCCTCAATCATGTTTTCACGCCACTCCTGTGCCGAGTCGCGCAGCTCTGCCGGGATCTCTTCGAAGCTGAAGTTCATGCCCTGCGAGGCCTCGTCCCACAGAATGGCTTTCATCCGCACCAGATCCACCACGCCGCTGAAGTGATCTTCGGCGCCGATAGGGATAACGATAGGCACCGGGTTGGCTTTCAGGCGCTCGATCATCATTTTGCGCACGCGGAAAAAATCCGCGCCGATGCGGTCCATCTTGTTGACGAACGCCAGCCGCGGCACTTTGTACTTGTTGGCCTGGCGCCAGACGGTTTCCGACTGCGGCTGCACGCCGCCCACCGAGTCATAGACCATCACGGCGCCGTCCAGCACGCGCATCGAACGCTCCACTTCAATGGTGAAATCGACGTGCCCGGGGGTGTCGATGATATTGATGCGATGCTGCGGATAATTATGCTGCATGCCGTTCCAGAAGCAGGTGGTGGCCGCCGAGGTGATGGTGATGCCGCGCTCCTGTTCCTGCGCCATCCAGTCCATGGTCGCCGCGCCGTCATGCACTTCACCCAGCTTGTGGCTGACCCCGGTGTAAAACAGAATCCGCTCGGTGGTGGTGGTCTTGCCGGCATCGATATGCGCGGAGATGCCGATATTGCGGTAACGTTCGATAGGGGTGGTGCGAGCCATAATTAACCTTTCTTAGCCGCATGAAGGAGAGCGGCTTAAACAGCATGGATAATGATGATAATCCTCATAGGGTTATCCGCCGGATTGCAGAGCCTCGCTCTGGTCACAAACTAATCGTAGTAGAAGGCGTTAGTTTTTTTAAGCGATGGCTGTGATAGATGAAAGTTTGCGCGCATAACGGCGCCGGTGCAGAAAAGGGCGAAAAAAAAGGCCCGTAACGGGCCTATTGTCGTAGGGCGCATTCGCCGCTTATTTGCGTCCCAGCAGGAAGCCGAAAACGATGCCGACCGCTGCTGCAACGGCTACGCCGGCCAGCGGGTTGGCTTCCACCTGCGTTCTTACGCTGTCCGCTGCGTCACGGGCGGCATAGCTGGCCTGAGAGGCGTATTTGCGCGCCGCGCCGCGCACCTGATGCTCCGGCGAATCAACGGCTTTGCCGAACGCTTCTTGTACCGCGCCTGCGGCTTCATTGGCTTTGTCTTCCGCTTTACCAAACATGCTGCTCTCCTGTTCCTTGTGGGTTAACGAACACTAAGCCTAGCAGGTGAATGGCATTTTTTGCAGCATTCTGTGCGTTATAAGATCAATCTGAGCAAAGAAAAGTCTTTCCATACGCACGGCGTCGGCTTCACCCGCGCGTTTTTTTATGTTCTATTGGCTAGCGGTTTAACCGAGAATCTTTACCCTTTGACCGATTCGTTGAGTTGAAAGGACTCCCCATGTCAGTACTGCGTATTCTGGCGCTGTTCGCCGCGACTGCCGCCGCGTTGCCCGCCCTGGCCAAGCCGGTGGCTCACGGCACGGCGCTCGAGAACGGCATTCGTTGGCAATCTTGTCTCAACAGCGGTTTTCAGCGCTGGTTCGATGAGGCGCCACCGCCGGGGCTGCGCTGCGGTTACCTCGAGGTGCCGTTAGCCTACGCCACGCCGCCCGCCCATGCGGCGCAGGCGGGCGAACAGACCGTGCGTCTGGCACTGACCCTGCAGCCCGCTACCGGGCCGAAAAAGGGCAGCGTAGTGATGATCAGCGGGGGCCCAGGCCTGCCGGGCATCAACCCCTATCTGGGCAACGACGCCCACGTCGCCAAGCTGCGAAAATCCTACGATATCATCGGTTACGATCCGCGCGGCGTCGGTCAGTCGACGCCGAAAATTTCTTGTCAGCTGGCCGAAGGCGACGAAACCCCGACGCCGGACGATAACGACGTGGCCGGCGCGGAGAATCAGACGCGCACCCTGATTGCCGCCTGCATCAAACAAACCGGCGCGGACGTGTTGCAACACATCGGCACCGACGAGGCGGTCAACGATCTGAACGCAATCCGCCACGCGCTGGGCGAACCGGGGCTGACGGCGGTGGCATACTCTTACGGCACCAAGGTGGCGGCGCTGTATGCCGAACGTTTTCCGAAGAAAACACGCGCGCTGGTGCTGGACGGGGTGGTGGATCTGGCGGAGGACGATTTCACCCAGCGCATGAACCAGGAGCGGGGCTTCCAGCAAAGCTTCCTGCGCTTCGCCGCCTACTGCGGCAAAACCGACAGCTGCCAGCTGGGCGGCGGCGCTAATCAGGCGCTGCAGCGCTATCATGCCTTACTGCGCAAGCTGCACGATCAACCGTTCGTTACCGCCGCGGGCTATGAAATCTCCGCCGACGATGTGCTGACGGTCACGCGTTCGCTGCTGCTGTGGCCGGAGCGCTGGCATGAGCTGGCGACCGTGCTGCGTCAACTCGATGCCGGCATCGCCGGGCAGCAGGTTTCCGATCTGATTGACGAAAGCTATTCGCCGGATGCCGATGACGCCCTGAACGTCATCACCTGCGCCGACGTCGCCAACCCGACAGCCGATCCGCAGCAGTTGCGCAGGCAGCGGCAGGAGATCAATACCGCCGCTTTGTACGCTCACTACCTGCCGCTACACGAGTATCCGCTGGAAATGTGCGATCTATGGCCGTACCGCGGCAAAGATCGGCCGCACACTCCGGTGGCGTCCGCCGCGCTGCCGCCGCTGCTGTTCGTCGCCCAGCGCTACGATCCGACCACGCCGTACCGCAACGCCCAGGTGATGGCCGCCGCCTTTAAAAGCCCGCTGTTCACCCGCGAACGCGACGGACATACGCTGGCGCTGAACGGCATCGACAGCTGCGTTGACGAAAGCGTGGTGGAGTATCTGCTGGCGCCGAAAAAGCCGCGCCGCGACAAGGTTTGCCGCTGAGGAGGCCGGAGCAGCCCGGCCACAAGAGAGTCAGCCGGCGAAAATATGCGCCTGGCCCATCACGTTGAGATTGACTTGTGCACCGGGCCGCAGGCCTTCGCGGCTGACGGTTTTGATCTCGAGCTGTGCGCCGGTGGCCGCCATTTGCAGATTGAGGGTGGAGACGAAGCCGGCGAAATCGATGCCGGTGATCACCGCCTGGCCGCGCTGCGCCGGATCAGACAAACCGATTTGAATCTGCTCCGGGCGCAGCATGATGCGCGCTGAGCCGCTGCGTTGGCGATCGTCGACGGCGATGCGCCCCAATGCGCAGTCTGCCCAGCCCTGCGCCAGTTCGGCGGTCAGCACCAGCGTTTCGCCAAGGAAACTGGCGGTCGGTTCATCGACCGGGCGCAGATAGAGATCTTGCGGCGCGCCCACCTGCGCCAGCCGGCCGTTGCGCATCACCGCCACCTGATCGGCGAACGACAGCGCCTCGCTCTGATCGTGCGTAACCAGAATCGACGCCACTTTGGCCTCCGTCAGCAGTTCGGCCACCGCTTTGCGGGTGGCGGCGCGCAGGCCGGTATCCAACGCCGAGAACGGCTCATCCAGCAACATCAGCCGAGGTTGTTGCGACAAAGCGCGCGCCAGCGCGACCCGCTGCTGCTGTCCGCCGGACAACTCGTGCGGCCACAGCGCGGCCAGGCGGCGATCCAGCGCTACCATTTCCATCAGCGCCTCAATACGGTGCTGTTTCTCGCGTTTGCTTCCTTTAAGGCCAAAACCGATGTTGCCGGCAACGGTAAAGTGCGGGAACAGTGCGCCATCCTGCGGGACGAAGCCGATGCCGCGCAGATGCGCCGGCACCCAGCCGCCGCCGTTGCCCATGGCTTGCCCTTGCAGCAGGATCTGGCCGCCGTCGGGGATTTCAAAGCCGGCGATGATGCGCAGCAGGGTGGTTTTGCCGGAGCCGGAAGGGCCGACGATCGCCGTGCGGCTGCCGGCGGCAACCTGTAGGTCGATGTGTTCCAGCACCCTGATGGCATTGTAAGATTTTCCGATACCGTGCAGTTCGAGCGTGCTCATAGTCCCGCCGTACGTTTAGATTGAGAGTAAAGAAGCCAGGTGAGCGGCAGCGACAGCGCCACCATAATCAGCGCATAAGGCGCGGCGGCGACATAGTCTATCTCGCTGGTCAGCGCCCAAAATCCGGTGGCCAGCGTGCGGGTACCGTTCGGCGCCAGCAGCAGCGTGGCGGTCAGTTCATTGGCGATCGCCAGAAACACCAGCGCGGCGCCCGCAGCGGCGCCCGGCGCCGCCAGCCGCAGCGTGGTGCTCCACAGCGCCTGCGCCGGCGATTTGCCGAGGCTGCGCGCCACGTTTTCCAATTCCACCGGCGCCTGTGCGATACCGGCGCGCAGATTGATCAGCGCCCGCGGCATAAACATCAGCAGATATGCCAGCAGCAGGGTGATTTCGGTCTGGTAAATCGGCCGGAAGCTGTGAATGGTGATGGTCACTAGCGCCAGCGCCACCACGATACCAGGCAGCGAGCTGGTCACGTAGTTGCAGCCTTCCAGCACCCGATACAGCCGGGCCGGATAGCGTACCGACAGCCAGGCCATCGGAATGGCGCACAGCGTAATCAACAATGCGCCAGCGGCGGACAGCGACAGCGTTTGCCACAGCGCGGGCCACAGCTCGGCGTTACGCCACACCTCGAATCCACCCAGCCACAGCCAGCGGGCCAGGGTGATGAAAGGCACGCCCAGCGCCAACGCGGTCAGCGCGATCGGCAGCAGCAGCGCCAGTGCGGCGAACGGCGCTGACAGGCGACGCGGCGTTTGGCTGCGGGCGCTGCCGGAACCGACGCGGGCATAGCGCGCGCGGCCGCGGCTTATCGCCTCAAGCAACAGTAACCCCAGGCAGCACAGCACCAACACGCCGGCCAGCATGTTGGCCGCCGGGCCGTTGAAGGTCGACTGGAACTGATCGAAGATCGCGGTGGTAAAGGTATCGAAACGGATCATGGCGTACAGGCCATACTCCGCCAGCAGGTGCAGCGCGATCAGCAACGAACCGCCCCAGACCGCCAGCTTCAGCTGCGGCAGCACCACGCGGAAAAACACCGCCGGCGGCCGGGAACCAAGCGAGGTAGCGACGTCTTCGATACCGGGATCCAGACGGCGCAAGACCGCGGCGGCCGGTAGGTAAATGAACGGGAAATAGGCGAGCACCGAGATGAAAACGCCGGCGCCCAGGCCGTGCATCGACGGCACCAGGCTGATCCAGGCATAGCTTTGCACAAAGGCCGGCACCGCCAGCGGCGCGGTGGCCAATACCGCCCAGAGACGGCGGCCCGGCAGCGTGGTGCGTTCGGTCAACCAGGCCAGGGCCACGCCCAGCACGGCGCAAATCGGCAGCGTCAACACCACCAACAGTAGGGTGTTCAACAGCAGTTCCGCCACGCGTGGGCGGAAAACCAGAGCTTTGACCATTTGCCAGCCGGTTTCAAACGCCACGCCGATAACGAATCCCAGCGGCAACAGCGCCAGCAGCGACAGCAGCACAGCGCTGGCCACCACGATCGCCCCTGGCCGCGGGTGACGGGGGACAACAGAATAACGCCGCGCGGTCTGCGCGGCGTGGGTACTCAGGTTTGACATAACGATCAAAAACTCTCGGTTTGCCGGCGGGCCTTACAGCAGGCCGGCCTCGGTCATCAGTTCGACCACTTTTTTACTGTTCAGCTGCGCGGCGTCTACTTTCGGTGCGTCCAGATCTTTCAGCGGCACCAGTTTCGGGTTGGAGGCCGCACCGACGCCGACGGCGTATTCGAAGGCATTGTTGGTGCGCAGGATCTCCTGGCCCTGTTTGCCGGTGATCCACTTGATGAAGGCCTGCGCCTGCTGCTGATGCTTGCTGGAAGCCAGCACGCCGCCGCCGGAGATGCTGACGAATGCGCCCGGATCCTGATGTTTGAAGTAATACAGCTTGATGTTTTTGCTGTTCTCGCCGGTTTTAGCGCCGTCGACGAACGGGTAGTAATGATAGATCACGCCGCTGTCGATCTGGCCGGCATTGACCGCTTTCATCACCGTGCTGTTGCCCTTATAGGCGGTGAAATTGGTTTTCATCGCTTTCAGCCACTCCAGCGTGGCTTTCTCGCCTTTCAGCGCCAGCAGCGCGCTGACGATCGCCTGGAAATCGGCGCCCGATGGTGAAGCGGCCCAGCGGCCTTTCCATTCCGGCTTGGCCAGATCCAGCAGCGACTTCGGCAACTGCGCGTCGGTCAGTTTGGCCGGGTTGTAGACGAACACGGTAGAGCGGGCGGCGATGCCGGTCCAGCGGCCGTGGCTGGGGCGATATTGCGGCTCTACCTGGGCCAACGTCGCGGCGTCCAGCGGGGCGAACAGCTTGGCATTATCCACCAACACCATCGCCGGGGAGTTTTCCGTCAGGAACACGTCGGCAGGCGAGGCGCTGCCTTCCTGCACCAGCTGATTGCCCAGCTCGCTGTCGCCGCCGTTGCGCAGCGTGACTTTGATGCCGGTGTCTTTGGTAAACCCGTCGACCCAGGATTTCACCAGATTTTCATGCTGGGCGTTGTAAATAACGATGCCCTGGTCGGCGGAGGCCGCCTGAGCGCCAAAGGCCAGCATCATCGAGGAGGCGAGCAGGGCGACGGGGCCGAGAGATGAAATACGCAGCTTCATGCAGTTATCCTTTTTAGCGTTCGAATGAAGAAAACGAATATCGCCTGGCAAGCGCAAGCAGGCCGATTTTAGCCAAGAACATCAATAATGATAGTGAAAACGATTCGTATTAAATTATTTTTGACGATCGCTCACAAAATGAATTGCCCTAAGGATACGTTAAGCTTCGGCTGGAATAATCTATATTGATTGCCTGAATTTATGTCACCGCCGATTCACGGCGTTCCCGGCGGCAATGCCGGTCTCCGCGTTTATCCTCGTGTTCTTTATCGTTCCGTCACCAGTACTCCTTTGATAATGAAAGAAATTCAACACCGCTTTTGGTTATGACTCATAGCGATTAATGATTTAATTTATTCCACTGCCTCATTGCATATTGAACGCGATAAAACACTCATCAGGGATATCGACGTGAAATATTCATTCAATAGCAAGAAATTGGCTGGTTTAATCATCCTGGCTTTTAACGCGACGGTCGCACAGGCGGCCGAGGTGCCGGCGGGCGCTAAACTGGCGGCGGCGCAAGAACTGGTGCGCGCCAACGGGTATGAACCGGCGACGCTGGATCCAAACCTGGCCGAGAGCAATGTGGAGTTCTACATCTTCAACGATCTGTTCGAAGGCTTGCTGCGCGTCGGAAAAGACGGCGAAGTGATCCCGGCGCTGGCACAGAAGTGGGAGCACCAGGGCAACGTCTGGACTTTCCATCTGCGGCCGCAGGCCAAGTGGTCGAACGGCGATCCGGTCACCGCCGACGATTTCGTCTACAGTTGGCAGCGCCTCACCGATCCGAAAACCGCGTCGCCGTACGGCAGCTATCTGGCTTCGGCCTACGTGCTGAACGCGGCGGCGATCAACGCCGGCAGCAAGCCACCGAGCGAGCTGGGCGTCAGGCGCTGAATCTGGCGCTGGATAAAGAGATCATCGCCGGCAAGGTGCTGGGATATGGCCAGCAGCCGGCCTGGACCTTTACCCCAACGAGGGCGGGCGGCTATCGCCTGCAGCCCGGCGCCGCGGCCGGCTGGACGCCGGAACAACGGCACGCCCAGGCGAAGCAACTGCTGGCGCAGGCCGGTTTCAACGCCGAGCATCCGCTGCGCTTTACCGTGCTGTACAGTAACGACGCCACCATCAAGAAGATCGTCATCGCCGCCGCCGCCATGTGGAAAAAGAACCTCGGGGTAGAGGCCACCTTGCAAAGCCAGGAGCGTAAAGTGACGCTGGATAATATCAACCGCGGGCAGTACGGCGTGGCCTTTACTCGATGGCTGGCGGATTACAACGATCCGTCTACTTTCCTGAACGTGTTCCGTTCCGACAGCAGCGAAAACAGCCCCAAATACCGCAATCCGGAGTACGATCGCATTCTGCATCAGGCGACGGCGGCGCCGACACCGCAGCAGGTGCAGCAGTATTTCCAGCAGGCCGAGGCGGTGCTGGCCGTCGATACGCCGGTCGCGCCGGTGTACTACGAAGCCAACGCCACGCTGGTCAAACCTTACGTGAAGGGGATCGACTTTACCCGTCAGGGCGCGCTATACGATAAAAACGTCTACATTCTCGCGCACTGAGAAATAAAAAAACGGCTGATTTATATCAGCCGTTTTTATAGATTCACATTTAATAAAATTATCCTAAATACTCCATAAACGACGGGCAATCTTTTCTTCCCGCCGGATAAAACAACGCCTATACTGCGCCGGTAGTTTATATGCAGTATCTCGTTTGGCGAGGCTCCTATACAAACACAGGTTACTGATCTGACGACATCGAGAGATGCCCAAGGTTAAGACAGGCTTTATCGGATTAAGGTTCAGCCCAAAGTAACTTCCGAGCAACAATTCGGATACGTTGTATAGTGCTAAAACCTGGACGCGGAGATAGGCAGTCTGCACTCCCTCTGTGGTTACGCCCCTATGCGATTCGCTGTTGAAGTTCACAACAGAAATAGGGACTGACAAAATGATCAAGTCACATCAATACTCTTCTTCTCCGGCGCTGCGCGCGACTGAAACTCTCGATGAAACTTCAGTTGCCGGTTATATGAACGCCGATTTTATTACCGTTCCCTCGACGATGACGGTCACGCATGCCCGGGAATATTTACTTTCGCAGCTAAAAACGGACGAAATTCCCACCCGGGTCTTTATTACCGCGGACGACTATCATTTGCGCGGCACGCTGTCGGTGAAAAAACTGCTGCAGTGCGACGATGAGGATAAAGCGGTCGGCGTAATGATGGATTACAGCTATTTCCAGGTTTCACCCGACGACGATCGCAATGACGTGGCGCATCTGCTGGGCAAAGGCGGTTTGGACGTGGTGCCGGTCGTGGCGAACAACACGCTGGTCGGCGTGCTGGGCGAGCGCGAGATCGCTCGGCTGGTCGAAGATGAAAACACCGAAGACGCGCAGCGTCAGGGCGCGAGCCTGCCGCTGGACAAGCCTTATCTGGAGACCAGCCCGTGGGCGCTGTGGCGCAAACGCTCGGTGTGGCTGCTGATGTTGTTCGTGGCCGAAGCTTACACCGGCAACGTGCTGAAAGCGTTTGAAGATCAGCTCGAAGCGGCGATTGCGCTGGCGTTCTTCATCCCGTTGCTGATCGGCACCGGCGGCAACAGCGGCACTCAGATCACCTCGACGCTGGTGCGTGCTATGGCGCTGGGCGAGGTCAGCCTGCGCAATCTGGGCGCAGTGATCCGCAAAGAGGTCACGACCTCGCTGCTGATCGCCGTCACCATCGGTCTGGCGGCCTGGGTGCGCGCCTGGATCATGGGCGTCGGCATGGAGGTGACGCTGGTGGTCAGCCTGTCGCTGGTGGCGATCACCGTATGGAGCGCCATTGTTTCGTCGATCATCCCGATGCTGCTGAAACGGCTCGGTATCGATCCAGCGGTGGTGTCGGCGCCGTTTATCGCCACCTTTATCGACGGCACCGGCCTGATTATTTATTTCAAAATCGCCCAGCACGTCCTGGGAATTTAAACGGGTCCCGCGCTTGAAAGCGCGGGAATGTTGCCAAAAAGAGGAGGACGTTAAAAAACCATGGATACCGACCAACCCCGATATTTAACGCAAGGGGCTTTTATCGATAACATTTAACCTGAGGACAAAATAATGGGAAACATGACTATTTTTATGGGATTCCTGGCAATGATCAGCTCTCTGGGCCTGTTGGCGGCCTATATGAGCACCAAATGGGATGATTGATGAACGCTAAAGATCCGCCTAGATGCATCCTCCCCGTAACCGCTATTTATTATGGGGAGGATTTAGTGGCGCGCTGAACGCGCGGCCTGATACGGGAGTTGATAATAATGACGATTCTTATTTTGGGATTGCTCTACGCCATTTTAATGATCTCGGTGGGCGTTAATGAGATTTATTTTTATTCCACCGGAAAATCCAATTTTCTTACTAGCCTCATGCTGACATTCTCTGGCAGTATGCTGCTGATCGCCTTTGTCTGGCAATTATCCGCTAAAGTAAAAAAATAAATCACCGTCTGAATGTGAGCAGCATCATGCAGAATGAAAAACAGGCCGTGGCCAGAAACTCGATGATTGCCAGCGGGGTGCTGGCCACGGGCAAATTCGTCGCCGGCATTTTTACCGGCAGTATTGGCCTGATATCCGAAGGGATCCACTCTTTCACCGATTTTATCGCCACCAGCATCACCTGGCTGGCGGTGCGCATCAGCGATAAACCCGCCGATGACGATCACCACTTCGGCCACGGCAAAGTGGAAAACCTGGCGGCGCTGTTCGAAGTGCTGTTGTTGCTGGGCGCCGCCGGTTGGATTGTCTATGAGGCGGGCAGCAGCCTGCTCGGGCAACCGCATGAGATCGTCGCGGCGCCGGTGGTGATCGCGGTGTTGCTGATCTCCATCTGCGTCGATTTCTTCCGCGTGCGGGCGCTCAACCGCGTCGCCAAAGCCACCGACAGCGCGGCGCTGGAGGCGGATGCGCTGCATTTCTTCTCCGACATGCTTTCATCCGGCGTGGTGCTGCTGGGCATGGTGTTTGTGCTGCTAGGCTTTGGCCGTGCGGACGCCATCGCCGCGCTGATCGTCGCCGGTTTTATCTTTGTCGCCGCAATCAAGCTCGGTAAACGCTCCTTCGACTCGTTGATGGATACTGCGCCCGCCGGAGCCACCGAAGCGATTCGCGCCACGCTGGACAGCTTTCCGGCGGTGCTGGCCTGCGACAGCGTGCGCATTCGCAACGCCGGCGCCGTAATGTTTGTCGAGATCACGGTGGCGGTGTGCCGCACCTTGCCGCTGGAGCGCATCGATACGTTGAAGCGAGAAATCATCGAACGGTTGCGGGAGCAGTACGCCAGGGCGGAATTCACCGTCATCGCGGTGCCGCAGACCCGCAGCGACGAAGACATGGCGACGCGCATTCGGGCGATTGCCGCCAACCACGGCGCGCAGGTGCAGAATGTGACCTTGCAGCAGTTGCCGACGCGTATGGCGATCGGCATGGATTTGGCGGTGCCGGCCCACGTCAGCGTGGCGCAGGCGCATGACATCGCCACGGAAATAGAAGGGATCCTGCGCCAGGCGATCGGCGAAGACACTGAAATAGAGACGCACCTGGAGCCGCAGACGCCGCACTGGCTGACCAGCGAGGATGTCGATGCGGTGGAGCTGGCCGCTATTCGCCGCATCCTGCAATCGGCGCTGGAGCAGGGGGAGAATGTGCAAGACGTACACAACATCCGTGCGCGCAAGACCGACGGCGGCATCATCGTCAACTTCCACTGCCGCGTGTCGCCGGTGGTAACCATCGCCGCCGCGCACGATGCGGTCGATCGGGTCGAGCGGCGGCTGCGCGCGCTTTATCCGGCCATCACGCGCGCGATAGGGCACGTCGAGCCGATCAAGCCCGGCATTTGAATCAGCGCGGCCAACTGCGGATAGAGCACCGCGTTGGCCAGCAGCAGCGGGTTGCCGCGCCGCAGCCCGTTGTTGTGCATAAAGTCATTCGCCACGCCGCCGGCTTCGCGTGTCAGCACCAGTCCAGGCAGACTGTCCCAGGCATTCATGTGCGGTTCGTAATAGCCCAGCAGCCGTCCGGCGGCCACCTGGGCGGTCATCAACGCGCCGGAGCCGCTGCGCACAAACATTCCTCCCGCCTGCAGCAGGCGACAGAGAAAGCCGCTGAATTCCGCCGCCGAGGCGCGCGGTGATATCCCGACGCCCATCACGCCATCCGCAACGCTGCGCCCGGCATGCACGCCTATCGGTTCCCCGTTGAGGAAGGCGCCGCCGCCGCGGCAGGCGCGGAACATCTCGCGGTGGTTGGGATCGTAGACCACACCGATCGTCGGCTCGCCGTCGATCACCACGCCTATCGCGATACACCAGGTATGCAATCCGTTCAGGAAGCAGGCGGTGCCATCGATAGGATCGACGACCCAAACGCAGGCGGCGTGCTCGCCGCTGCTGCCGCTCTCTTCGCCGAGAAAGCCATCCTGGGGAAACCGGCGATTGATCATGCGGCGGATCAGCGCTTCGACGCGGCGGTCGGCTTCGCTGACCACGTCCTGCAGCCCCTGTTTAAAGTCGACCGCCAGGCTTTGCCGCCGTTGATAAAAGCTGAAAGCGAGATCGGCGGCGGCGCGGGCGATCTCACGCGCGAAGCGGTAGCGCGCCTCGATGTCCCGTGGGGAAAGTGAAGTCATGGCAGGCTCGATAGCAAAAAACGAATCAGCTTACCCTGCCATAAAAGGATGAAAGTAATGTGTCGCTCAGGGCGGCGGGGATGAAAAGCGCAGCTGCATCATGGCATCGGGGGCCGAAAGTGGTTGAGTCATGGCCCCGGCCGGTACTACCGAGCGCCAAAACGCCAGCCCGCGCGGATTATCCTGGCTGACCGACAGCGACCAACCGCCGGGATGCCGCGCGAACAAGGCGCGGGCAGCCCGTTGCCCCATCCCGTTGCGTCGCCATTCGGGCTTGATGTAGAACTCCGCCATTTCGACGGTGGCGCTATCCAGACGCCTGACCAACGCGAACCCGGCGGTTTGCCGATCGCTCAACATCAAATAGGGGTAGCGGCCGGCCTCGCGCCAGTAGAGCGGCAAATAGGGGTAATCCCCATCGACGCCCAGCTCGCGCAGGCAATCAGACAGCATGGCCGCCAGCAGCGGCCGCTGCGCGAGTGAGGCCTGCTCAAGGGAAAATGCCATGTCGCACTCCGTCAAAAAACAGGCCGCCGGAGGGCGGCCTGTCAAGGTTAGCCCAGATTCAACCGGGCGGTAATGTCGGCAATCTCGCGGCGCCAGCGCGCCTGAAGCTCCGGTTTCTGGTGCTTCGGCTTGCGCGCCAGGTCGTCCTCCAGTTTGTTTTCGAGGGCAAACAGGGCGGTCAGCAGCGCTTCTTCGCCTTCCAAGCGCTCGTCCGGCGTCGGGGCGTCTGCATCGGCCCTGTCCGCCGTCGGTAGCGCCGGTGCTTCGCCCGCCAGGCGCTGATACACCGGCGCCAGATCGTGCCACTCCTCCAGTTTTTGCTGGTCGATCAGCCAAAAGCGGTTGCAGCTCTGTTCGATCAGCATCCGGTCGTGGGTGACCAACATGATGGCGCCGGCGAACTGGCGCAGCGTTTCCGCCAGCTCTTCTTTGCCTGCCATGTCCAGGTGGTTGGTGGGCTCGTCCAGCAGCAGCAGCGAATGGTTGGCCAGCGTCAGACCGACGAACAGCAGCCGCGAACGCTCACCACCGCTCAGCGAACGGATCTGCTGATGGTGGCGCAGGTAAGGAAAACCGGCGCCGATCAGCGCCAGTTTCCGCTGTTCCTCGGTCAGCGGTGCAAACTGCGCCAACGCGTCGCTCAACGTGTCTTCATCGCGCAGCTGTTGCAGGCTCTGATCGTAATAGCCGATGCGCACGCGCGGATGGAACAGCGCCGGGCGCTCCGTTTGTTGCTGATACTCACGCCACAACAGGCGCAGCAGCGACGATTTACCGCAGCAGTTGCGCCCGACGATGGCGATGCGATCGCCGCTTTTCACGCGCAGATGTTCGAGGCTGAACAGCACCGGCGCATCCGGCGCCGGGCGCACCGCCCAGTGCGGCAGCGCCAGCAGGCGATCGGCATCCAGCGCTTCTCCCTGCAGCCGCAACCGCCACGGGCTGCCGGCGGTCAGGGTGGTCTGTTCTTCCTTCAACCGATCGACGCGCTTCTCCATTTGCTTGGCCTTGCGCGCCAGATCTTCGTTGTCGTAGACCTTGCCCCAGGTCGCCAGGCGTTTGGCGCTTTTTTCCACCCGGTCTATCTCTTTCTGCTCGGCGTAGCGCCGCTGTTCGTCCGCGGCGTCCTGTTCCGCCAGCGCGGTGCGCGCCGCAGAGCAGGGCAAACGGAAGAACTGCAGCGTTTTGTCGCGCAGGATCCAGGTGCAGTTAGTCACCTGATCGAGCAGGTAGCGATCGTGCGACACCAGCACGAAGCTGCCGGCCCAGCTGCGCAAGAACTGTTCCAGCCACAGCAGCGTGGGCAGGTCCAGGTGGTTGCTGGGTTCGTCGAGCAACAGCAGATCGGGTTGGCGGATCAACGCGCGCGCCAACAGCAGCCGCGTATGCTGGCCGCCGCTGAGGGTGCCGGCGGTCAACGTCCAGCTCGCCGGTTCAAACCCCAGCTCGGCCAGTAACGCTTCACAGCGCCAGCGTTCACTGAGGTGTTGGCCCGCAGGCAGCCGCGCCAGCACCGCATCCAGCAGGGTGCAGGCGTGCAGCTCCGGCGGCAGGTGCTGCTCGATGCGCGCCATCAGACATTGGTGTGACAATGTCACTGAACCGGTGTGCGCAGGTAGGTCGCCGCTGAGAATTTGCAGCAGGGTGCTTTTGCCGCAGCCGTTATCGCCGATCAAACCGATGCGATCGCCTTTTTTCAGGCTGAAGGATATCTCGCTCAGCAGGACGCCGAACGCGTTGCCGTAACCGACAGATTGTGCAGACAGTAATGTGCTCATTGCTTACTCAAGAGTTACAGGCATGACAATGCCTATCGTCAAACATCGCTGACGACAACCCGGTAAGCCGGAGGGAAGATCCTGGATTTTAGTAAGCTTCGCTCAAGCTGGGTTATCGCAGCACGATACCGGTAATGCTTGAGCGGCGACGATTACCAAAGAAGTGTGAGTGAAAAACCAATTCACACGTCAGCATAGTAAGTCTCCTTTTATTGGTTGCAGGTTAATCGGTGGCTGGAGTATAGAGCGCTTTATGCCGTATCGCCAGTGTAAAAGCGCCTGAATAATCAGCAGGCTAAGGCGAGCACGGGCGCGTGGCACACAATGGGAATAATTACTGTATTTCGGCCGACATTAAGCAGCTATTATAATTAGCGTTTATGGTTAAGCGACGGTTCATCCGCCGCCTTTTCGTCTGTCTATCAGATAATGATGCTGAGCACTGAATTTATGTTAAAGCCCCGTTCGTTCCTGCTGTTGTTGTTATTGCTGTTGGGTTTGCAGCTGACGCCGCTCGGCGCCGTCGCCGCCCCCCAGGATGATCCCACCGCCGAAAGCGCGCCCGATCCCGCTACGCAGCTGAAAGCCGCGCAAAAGCAGTTGGACAGCATGAAGCAGCTGGTTTCAAAGGCTACCACCGACACCCAGCTCAGCAAGCTGCGGCTGGCGACCGACGATCTGGTCGCCAGCATGGATAAATTGTCTGCCGATCTGCAGCCGCTGCAGGAAAAACTGCAGGCACAGCTGGATGTGCTGGGGCCGGCCCCGGCGGCCGGCGCGCTGCCGGAAACCCCGGCTGTCGCCCAGCAGCGTAATGCGCTGAACAGCAGCAAGAAGCAGCTGGACGATGCGGTAAAACGCGCGCAGGCCATCAAGACCAGCGCTTTCGACCTGGGGCAGCAGATCAGCGATCTGCGCCGGGTAGCGTTTAAAACCCAGCTGGCGCTGAACACCGGCAGCATTTTGGGCGTCAAATTCTGGACGCCGGTGGTGCAGCCGTCAGCGGATGACGTGCAGCGGCTGGACCAGTTCAACGCCGAGATGAAAGCGGCCTGGGACGCCAGTTGGCAGGACGAATGGCGTTACGGCACGCTGGCGTTGCTGGCGCTGGCGGTGATCGTCTGGTCCTGGGGGCGCTATTTGTCCGAGCGTTTCCTCGCCTGGGTCAGCATTCGCTTCCTGCCGGACGGGCGCCTGCGCCGCAGCTTTATGGCGATCATCACCGTGGCCGTGACGGTGTTCACTACCTCGATCGCGCTGAATTTGCTGTATTACGTTTTTATTCGCGTTCAGCCGCTGCCGGTGATGCTGGAAGACTTCGCCGAAGGCTTTAACCGTCTGGGGATTTTCTGCGCGCTGATCGCCGGGCTGGGGCGTGCGGCGCTGTCGCTGAATCGCCCGTCGTGGCGTTTGGCTTCGCTGGACAATGAAGTGGCCGCCGGGCTGCGTTACTTCTCGCCGCTGCTGGCCGGTCTGGCGCTGGCGTTCGGCACCGTTGAGCTGATCAACAACGTCGTCAGCGCCTCATTGGCCACCACCATCTTCGGCAACGGCCTGGTAGCGGGATTGATCGGCATGGTGCTGCTGGCGGCGCCGCTGCGCGGCCAGCGCATTCGTCGCCGTCTGGAGCAGCAGGGCGCGCACCTGGAAAAACGCACGCTGGTCGGCGGGCTGGTGCACATCGTCACCCTGGTGTGTTCGGTGGTGATCCTGCTTTCCTTGCTTGTGGGTTACATCGCCTTCGCCCGCTTCCTGACCTACCAGCTGATCTGGGTGGTGCTGGTGCTGATGGCGTTCTACTTCATGGTGTTGTTCGCCACTGACCTGTGCGCCGCGCTGTTTTCGCCGCAGACCGTCAGCGGCAAGATGCTGAAGAAAACGCTCAGCTTCAAGGATCGCCATCTGGAACAGGTGGCGATCATCACCACCGCGCTGGCCAAATGTTCGCTGTTGCTGTTGATGATCGTCGCGTTGTTCAACGGCTCGTTCGGCAGCACCACGCCAGGCTCGCTGATGGAGAAAATCGTCTCGATCCTGACCGGCGAAGGCTTGCAGCGTTTCAACATCGTGCCCGGCAACCTGCTCAACGCCGTGATCTGTCTGGCGATCGGTATCTACATTCTGCGCGCGGTGCGGCGCTGGCTGGGCTCTGAGCTGCTGCCGAAAACCATTTCGGACGTCGGCATCCGGGCCTCGCTGGTGACGCTGTTCAGCAATATCGGTTATGTGCTGGTGATTCTGATCACCCTGGCGGCGCTCGGCATCCAGTGGAGCAACCTGGCGTGGATCGTCAGCGCCTTGTCGGTCGGTATCGGTTTCGGTTTACAGGAGATCGTGAAGAACTTTATTTCCGGCCTGATCCTGCTAACCGAGCGCCCGGTGAAGGTCGGGGATATGATCGGCATCGGCGGCGTGGAAGGCGACGTGCGGCGCATCAACGTGCGCGCCACCGAAATCCAGCTCAGCGACCGCTCCACCATGATCGTACCGAACTCACAGCTGATCTCGCAGAACGTGCGCAACGCCACCATGGGCAACGCGCAAGGGGTAGTGACCATCGCGCTGACGTTCCCGACCTCGATCGATCCGGAGCAGGTGCGCAATATCTTGCTCAGCGCCTATAACGAGTACGAAACCATTCTGGAGACGCCGGCACCTTATGTGCGCTTTAGCCAGCTGGGGCCGGACGGTATTATCCTGAGCGTGACTGGCTACGTGCCGAGCCCGCGCATGGTCGGCGCCACCAAGAGCGAACTGCTGTTCAATATCCTCAAGCTGCTGCGCGCGCAGGAAGTGAGCCTGTCCAGCCCGCAAGAAGTGGTGTTTATGAAACAGCAGGCGACGCGGTATCAGGCCAACGAAGAGGAACACTCCTCCTAACCCAGCCCTGAGGCGGCGGGCCGTTAAGTGACGGCCCGCCGAACGTGGCTAGTACATCGACGGCTCCACCGATTGCGAGCAGTCGCTGTTGGCGCTGGATTTGGTGCAGGTGTAAGGTTCATTCGGCGATGCCGAAGGCGCATTCGATGGGCCGCCGCCTCCGCCGATACAACCGCTCAGCATCAGCATCAAAAACACGAGAATTATCTTCTTCATCTCACCGTCCTCCATTGCGATTCCTCCCTTAAGTATATGTCGGGAAAGCGAACGGCACCGCTCACCGGTGCAATCTATACTCCTTTGATAACGTTTCGGCGCACAACGGCGGCGAACGAGGAGGGAAAGATGCAAACCGACGACGATTTGACCCACTTTGCCGCGCAGGGTGCGCCGCCGTTGCCGCCCTTTACCAAGCAGGGTGATGTCGAACATGACGGCGCGCGCATCTGGTATGCGGCCTATGGCGCGGATCCGACGGTGATCCTGCTGCACGGCGGCCTAGGCCACAGCGGCAACTGGGGGTATCAGCTGCCGACGCTGCTGGCCGCCGGGTACGGCGTGCTGGTCATCGACAGCCGCGGGCACGGGCGCAGCACGCGCGACGCCCGGCCGTATCGTTACGATCGGATGGCCGATGATCTGTTGGCGGTGATGGATGCGTTGCGGATCCCGCACGCCGCGCTGGCGGGCTGGAGCGATGGCGCCTGTGTTGCGCTTATCGCTGCCCATCGGGCGCCGCAGCGGGTGGACGGCGTTTTTTTCTTCGGTTGCAATATGGACGCCAGCGGCGTTAAACCGCCCGCGTCCAACCCCATCGTGGAGCGCTGTTTTGCGCGTCATGCGCAGGACTATGCCGCCTTGTCGCCGACGCCGGAGGAGTTCGATGCGTTCGTCGCTGCCGTGAGCCTGATGATGAGCAGCCAGCCAGACTACCGCGTACAGGAATTGGCAGCCATTCGCGTGCCGGTGACGATCGTTCATAGCGAGCACGATGAGTTTATCCGCGTCGAGCATGCCGTCTACTTGAGCCGCAGCATCCCTGGCGCCCGTCTGGTGATGCTGCCGGGTGTCAGCCACTTCGCGCCGCTGCAGCGGCCGGCGGTGTTCAACCGCGCGCTGTTGGATTTTCTCGCCGATGTGATGTGTCGCAAGGCGTTTTGAGGGCCGCCGCAAAGAAAACGGGCGCCAAACGGCGCCCAAGGCGTGACAGGTTAGAAATCGACCGTTGCCTGCAGGCTCAGGCTGCGCGGCTCACCCTCAATCACGCGTAAATTACCGGCGCTGGAAGCATAGTATTCGCGGTTGAACAGGTTTTTCACATTCAGTTTCAGCTGAGTATGTTTCCCCAGCAGCTTGCTGTCCCAGGCGACAAAGGCATCCGCCACGGTATAGGCCGGCATGGTGAAACTGTTCTCCGGATCGCCGGCGCGGCGACCGACGTAGCGCGCGCCGCCGCCAATGCGCACCTCGCCGGGCACCACCGGCAGCGTCATGCGACGGCTGAGGTACAGGCCGCCCATGTTGGTCGGGGCGTTGACCAGCCGATTGCCGACGTTGGTCGGATTGAGGTTGTCTTCGACGATCTCGGTTTTGTCGTAGCTGTAGTTGGCGGTGAGATCCCAGTTGGGCGCCACTTCGCCGTTCAACTCCAATTCCGCACCGGTGGAGCGCGCTTTGGGAATGCTGCGGGTCACGCCGTTGATAAAGATCGACATATTGCTTTCATCGATGCGATAGAGCGCCAGCGTGGCGTCGAACGCCGGAGTGATCTGCCATTTTCCGCCTACCTCATAGGTGGTGCCGGTTTCCGGCGTGGCGACGTCGCCATTGTCGTCGATGGCGGTGGACGGCGTGAACGAACGGCTGTAATTGCCGTATAGCGACAGGCTCGGCGTCAGCTTATACACCAACCCCGCCTGCGGCAAAAACTGGTCGTCTTTGTCATTGAGCGTATTTTTCGGTTTCTGGAAACCGTTGCTGTTGTTCTGGTAATACGACTGATAGCGCGCGCCCAGCACCGCGATCCATTGATCGGTGAGATGAATGCTGTCCTTGGCGTACAGGGAACGGCTGAACAGCGTGGCGCGCAGGTTGCTTGACGCGTCACTGTAAGTGGTGCTGTCGGTGACCGGCGTTTCGCCATACACCGGATCGTACATGTTGAAGGTCTTCGAGACCTTGCCGCGGTAGGAATAGGCCTTGTAGGTCTGATTTTTCTCGTAGTCCACGCCCAGCAGCAGGTCGTGCTGCATGCCGAACAGCTGCGGCGAACCGGTCAGATCCCAGGAGTAATAGTGGGTTTGATGATTGAAACCGCGATTGGCGTCGGCGCGGCGCGAGACGATGCCGGTCGTGGTGTCGACCGCGGTGGCGCGCACTTCGTTGCTGTCGTAACGGCGTTGCAGCCAGGCGTAGTTGAAGCGGGTCGTCCAGATCGGATCCAGCGCGTACTCATAATGGGCGTTCAGACGTTTGTTCTTGCCCCAGGCATGGTTCGCGTAGTCATCCAAGCGGCGGTCATAGGGCACATCGACCGGTTTGCCGTCGATAAATGCGGTGCCGCGATCGTAAGGAATGTCGTACTTGTATTCGCTGTAGGCGATGTTAAAGGAAGCCTGGTCGCCGAACCAACTGAGCGAGGGGGCGATCAGCGTGTGTTCGTCGCTGCCGAAATTGCGCCAGTAATCTGCGTGCTGGCGTTCGGCGATCAGGCGAAAGGCGAAGCCGCCGCCCAGCGGGCCGGTCACATCGACGCTGCCGCTGCCGCCGCCAACACTGTTGGTGGCGCCGCTGATGCGGGTGTTCCAGTCATATTGCGGTTTTTTGCTGATCAGATTGATGACGCCGCCGGGGCTGAGGATGCCATACAGCAGCGAAGCGGAACCTTTCAGGACCTCAACGCGATCGGTGGTGGCGTCCATGCTCAACCCCTGGTTGCTGCGCACGCCGTCGATGAAGACCGAGCCGTCGGAGTTAACCCCGAACCCGCGTTTGACGAAGCCATCCTCCGTGCCGCCGAGCGTGTTGCCCTGGGTGACGCCGCTGACGAACTTCATCGCGTCATTGACGCTTTTGACCTGGAAGTCGTCAATGACCTGAGAGGTGACGACGCTGACCGATTGCGGTACCTCGGCGATCGGCGCGGCGGTCTTGCCGGCGGTCGAGGCGGTGTCGGCGCTATAGCTGCCAGAAGGCTGGGCCGCGGCGGTCACCGTAATGGATTCCTCCGTTTTTGCGCCGGGTGCGGCGGCGATCGTCAGGGCGGGGAACAGGCCGGCGAACAGGGGCAGCGAGCGAAAAACGTGATTTTTTTTGTTTTTGTTGGGGTGGCGAAGAACTGACTGGCGCATATAATTCCGTAAAAAATAATAAATAGTAACGATTATCATTATAATTATCATTTATCCGTTTTGAATAGTGGGGAATGCCTGTATCCCTTCACTGCGCGATTTAATTTTGTCTTTACGGTAAAAGGTGGCGATTTTGCCGGTAAAAAATCGGCTGGGTGGCAATAACGATCGTAGTGACGGGAGGGGCGCGGCAGTTTGTTCGCCGGAAGGGGGATTCCTGTCAATATATTGATACACAAATATATTTTCCCTTGATGAATAAACAGGTGTCCGGGCAGGCAAAACTGGCAATAATAGGCGGGTCGGCCGTTTATCTTCGCCTCATCGCCGACGGTTGTGACGCGAACAGACTGTCACTTTATGCTAGCGGAAGTCTCTGGATCCAAGATGCAAACCACCTCGTTGTCCGATACCCGGAAAATCTGGCCCGCGCTCATCATTTTTTTGCTGGTGTTCACCCTGTGTCTGCTGGGCATCGTGAGTCGCCCCGGCAGCTTTCTGGCGATATTCTGGCCGGTGAACGCCGTACTGCTGGCCGTTTTGGTGCGGCGGCCACAGTGGGCTACGCGGGCCGGCTGGGGCATGGCGGTGCTGGGCTATCTGGCGGCGGATCTGTTGACCGGCAGTTCGCTGCAAAAGACGCTGCTGCTGAACGTCGCCAATCTGACCGGCGTCGTGGTGGGGTATCTGTTGTTCATGCGGCTGTCGCCGCCGGCGCGCACGTTGCAGCGCGGCACGTCCAGCATGTACCTGTTCGGTATCTGCCTGGCTGCCGCCGCCGCGACCGGCGCGGTGGGCGCCGCAACTTCGCAGTGGCTGTTCGGCAGACCGTATCTGACCTCGCTGGCGCTGTGGTTCTCGTCCGAATTCACCAACTACGTCACGCTGATGCCGTTTATTCTGGCGTTTCCCGCCGATTGGCGACGTCGCCTTGCGGCGGCCGGCGCCCTGTTCACCCAGCGCAGCCACTGGCCGCGGGCGGGGCGAAAACTCACGGTATTGGCGCTGCTGTTACTGGCGGCGGTGTGTAGCGTGCTGATCGGCGGCCCCGGGGCGGTGATCTTTCCCATGCCGGTGCTGCTGTGGCTTGCGATGTCCTTCTCATTGTTCTGCACCATGATTGCGGTGCTGATTTATGTGCTGTGGTGCCATCTGGCGATCGATTTCGGGTTGCTTAGCACGACGCTCGACATGAAGGTGTTGCAAAACGCGGTATCGATGCGTTTGGGCATCGCGCTGCTGGCGCTGGGGCCCATCGCCGTGGCCAGCATGAACTATGCGCGCAATGCGCTGCTGCGCACGCTGGAGCACGTGGCGAATCACGATGCGTTAACGCACGTGCTGACGCGCAATGCGTTTATGCAGCGCGGCGAACGGTTGATAGACCAAAAGGGCGAGCTGGTGTGCGTCATGATGCTCGATATCGACTATTTCAAATCGATTAATGACCGTTTTGGCCATGCCGGCGGCGATCAGGCACTGATGGCCTTTACCCGCGCGATCGCCGCCGATCTGAGCGTCGGTGACCTGTTCGGCCGCATGGGGGGCGAAGAGTTCGCCATCGTTTCGACGCTCGGCCAGCCGCAGCAAGGATGGCAATTGGCCGAACGCCTGCGGCAACGCATCGAAACGGAGTCTATCCTCATGCCGGCCGGGCATCCGCTGCAGATCACCGTCAGCATCGGCATGGTGACCTGCCCGGGCGGCGCCGGCCAAAGCCTGGCGGATCTGCTGAAGCTGGCGGATCTGGCGGTGTACAAAGCGAAAAACGCCGGCCGTAACCGGGTTGCCACACCGGAATCGTCTCCGCCGGCTGCTCATGGCCGCTGAACTTCCGATCCGCGCTCTGCCCCGGCCGTCTAAACTGGTAGGGGGCGCGGGCATTTCCGCCTGCGCCGAACCGACTGTCCTTAATCAGACAAGAGGATGCCAGAATGAAATACGTAGACGGGTTTGTGGTGGCGGTACCGGCCGCCAATAAGGAGGCCTATCACCGGTTGGCGGCCGCAGCGGCGCCGCTGTTCAAAGAGTTTGGCGCCACGCGCATCGTGGAATGTTGGGGCGATGACGTGCCCGACGGCAAACTTACCGACTTTCGCGGCGCGGTGAAAGCCCAGGAAGACGAAGTGGTGGTGTTCAGTTGGATAGAGTACCCCTCCAAGGCGGTACGTGACGCCGCCAACGAAAAAATGATGAACGACCCGCGCATGAAAGCGCTGGGCGAGATGCCGTTCGACGGCAAACGCATGATCTTCGGCGGTTTCGCGCCGATCCTCGATGCGTAAAGGAGGCACAGATGGCCAGAATTACGCAACATCTGTGGTTTGAAAAAGACATGGAAGCGGCGCTGAATTGCTATGTCGCGTTGATCCCCGGTTCGTCCGTGAACTGGTTTTCCGAGCTGCCGGCGGATACGCCGAGCGGCCCGGCCGGCAGCGTGAAGCTGGCTTCCTTCACGTTGGGCGACCAGCGCTATGCGGCGATCGAAGCCGGGCCGTTGGATCCGTTCAATCACAGCTTCTCCGTGATGGTGGAATGTGACGATCAGGCGGAGGTCGACAGGCTGTGGGGTGCGTTGAGCGAGGGCGGCGAGGCGGAGCAGTGCGGCTGGCTGCGCGATCGCTGGGGGCTTTGCTGGCAGATTGTGCCGCGGCGTCTGACCGAGTTGATGAACGATCCCGACGCCGCCCGCGTGCGGCGTGTCACGGAAGCGATGCTGTTGATGGGCAAAATCGACATCGCCGGGTTGGAAGCGGCGGCGCACGAGTAGCGCAACGCTCACTGAGGGAGAGAACGGATGCACCGAGAACGGCACAGTATTGAACGCATCGGCTGGCTGCGGGCGGCGGTGCTCGGCGCCAACGACGGCATCGTTTCAACGGCCAGCCTGCTGCTGGGCGTCGCGGCGGCCAGCGCCTCGCATTCCGCGCTGATGATCGCCGGCGTCGCCGGGTGGGTGGCCGGCGCAATGTCGATGGCCACCGGCGAGTATGTGTCGGTCTCGTCGCAGGCGGATACCGAAAAGGCCGCGCTGGCGGAGGAACAGGCGGAACTGCTTGAAGACTACCCGGGGGAGTTTCGCGAACTGACGTCAATCTACGTGCATCGCGGTCTGGATCCGGCGTTGGCCCGGCAGGTGGCGGAAAAGCTGATGGCGCATGATGCGCTGGAGGCCCACGCGCGCGACGAGCTGGGCATTTCCTCTGCCACCCGCGCCCGGCCGCTGCAGGCCGCGTTGGCGTCGGCCCTGAGTTTCTCTCTCGGCGCGCTGTTGCCGCTGCTGTTGGCGCTGTGGGTACCGGTCGCCTGGACGCGGCCGGCGCTGGTGGCGTCGGCGCTGATTTCCCTCGGCGTTCTCGGCGGCATCGCCGCGAAAACCGGCGGGGCGCCGATCTTGCCGGGCGTGGCGCGCATCCTCATCTGGAGCGCACTGGCGATGGCGGTTTCTTCCGGCGTCGGCCTGCTGTTTGGCGTGACGGCCGGCTAACGTCGCACTTGCATCAATCTATTGCACCTCAAGCTCAGAATTTATCATTTGTCAGCCGCCGGCGTTCGCGGCAAGGTGACGGCAACGCCAACCTCAGTCAGGGACACTTATGCAGAAATCACAGATCCTATCGTGGGTCGCCCAGCATCCGCTGTTGCAACGCATGGTCGCGCTAGAGCCAATCACCTGGTTCAATCCACGCGCGACAACGTTGGCCGCAGGGCTGCCCCACGTCGGGTTGACTGCCGCCGACGTCGCCGACGCGGAGCAGCGCCTGGCGCGCTTCGCGCCTTATCTCGCCGCGGCCTTCCCGGAAACCCAACCCACAAAGGGGATCATCGAGTCCGAGCTGGTGGCGCTCCCCGCCATGCAGCTCGCGTTGGATCGGCGCTATGGGCAGACGTTGGGCGGACGCCTGCTGTTGAAAAAGGACAGCCATCTGCCGATTTCCGGCTCGATCAAGGCGCGCGGCGGCATCTATGAGGTGCTGACGCACGCGGAAAAGCTGGCGCTGGAGGCGGGGCTGCTGCACACCGGCGACGACTACGCCCGGCTGTTTTCCGACGAGTTCCGTCAATTCTTCAGCCAGTACCGCATCGCCGTCGGATCGACCGGCAATCTGGGATTATCCATCGGCATCATCAGCGCCCGGTTGGGGTTTGACGTCAGCGTGCACATGTCGGCGGATGCACGGGCGTGGAAGAAGCAAAAACTGCGCGATAACGGCGTCACGGTGGTGGAGTACGCCGAAGATTACGGCGTGGCGGTCGAGCAGGGGCGCAAACAGGCGGCAAACGATCCGCGCTGTTTCTTTATCGATGATGAAAACTCGCAAACTCTGTTCCTCGGCTACGCGGTGGCCGGCGGCCGCCTGAAGCGGCAGTTCGCCGAACAGGGTATCGTGGTGGACGCGCAGCATCCGCTGTTCGTGTATCTGCCGTGCGGCGTTGGCGGCGGGCCGGGCGGTGTGGCGTTTGGCCTCAAGCTGGCGTTCGGCGATCACGTTCACTGCATTTTCGCCGAGCCGACCCATTCGCCCTGCATGCTGCTCGGCGTCTACAGCGGGCTGCATGACGGCATTGCGGTGCAAGATCTCGGCATCGATAACCGCACCGCGGCGGACGGGCTGGCGGTGGGGCGCGCCTCCGGCTTTGTCGGCCGGGCGATGGAACGTCTGCTGAACGCGTTTTACACTCTCAGCGATGAAGAGATGTTTGCGCTGCTCGGGTTGTTGGACCGGTACGAGCATATCCAACTGGAACCGTCCGCGTTGGCGGGCATGGCCGGACCGTGGCGCGTTGCCGCCCATGCGAAGGCGCTCAGCGAGCAAGGCATCAGCGCCGAGCACCTGGCGCAGGCGACGCATCTGGTGTGGGCGACCGGCGGCGGCATGGTGCCGTCGGCGGAAATGGCGAAGTACCTCGCCGCCGGGCAGGCGGCGGAGTAAGGCACAGTAAAAAGGGGCGAAAATCGCCCCTGATTGTCTGTCGTGCGGTTACAGCTGTTCGCCGTTGCTGGCGATCACCTGGCGGTACCAGTCGAAGCTTTTCTTGCGCGAACGTTCGAGCGTGCCGGTGCCGTCGTCGTGTTTGTCGACGTAGATGAACCCGTAGCGTTTGCTGTACTCACCGGTGGTGAACGACACGCAGTCGATGCAGCCCCACGGCGTGTAGCCGATCAGATCTACACCGTCTTCAATCACCGCTTTCTTCATCTCTTCGATATGGGCGCGCAGATAGTCGATGCGATAGTCATCGTTGATCTGGCCGTCCGCCTCCACCTTGTCGAAGGCGCCGAAGCCGTTTTCCACGATAAACAGCGGCTTCTGGTAACGTTCATACAGCACGTTCAGCGAATAGCGCAGCCCGACCGGATCGATCTGCCAGCCCCAGTCGGAGGCCTTGACGTGCGGGTTCGGCACGTTGCCCGGGAAGCCGAACATGCCGTCGCTGCCGTCCACCGCGTTGGCCTGCAGCGCATTGCTCATGTAGTAGCTGAAACCGATGTAGTCGGTGCAGCCCTCGCGCAGGATCTGCGCGTCCTGCAGCTGCATCTCGATCTTCAGCCCTTTGCGTTCCCAATCGCGCAGCAGGTAGCTTGGGTAGTAGCCGCGCATCTGCACGTCGGTATACAGATAGCGCTGGTGCATCGCTTCCACGGCGTACATCACGTCGTCCGGTTTACAGGAATAAGGATAGAACGGCACGCAGGCCAGCATGCAGCCGATTTTGAATTCCGGGTTGATCTGATGGCCGAGTTTGACCACCTGCGCGCTGGCGACGAACTGGTGGTGCAACACCTGGTACAGCGCCTGTTCCGGGTTGTCTTCCTGGGTGTAATCCACGCCGGAACAGCAGTAGCCGAACAGCGGGTAGCGGTAGTTGCTCTGGTTGTTGATCTCGTTGAAGGTCATCCAGTACTTCACTTTTTCGCGGTAGCGACGCATCACCACCTCGCTAAAGCGCACGAAGAACTCCACCACCCGGCGATTTTTCCAGCCGCCGTAAGCTTTCACCAAATGGTAAGGCATTTCGAAGTGGGACAGGGTGATCACCGGCTGAATACCGTATTTCAGCAGTTCGTCGAACAGGTCGTCGTAAAACTGCAGGCCGGCCTCGTTCGGCGTCGCTTCGTCGCCGTTCGGGAAAATGCGCGTCCAGGCGATCGAGGTGCGAAAACACTTGAAGCCCATCTCGGCGAACAGTGCCACGTCCTGCTTGTAGCGGCCGTAGAAGTCCACCGCTTCGTGGTTGGGGTAACGATAGCCGTCGAGCACGCCGTCGGTCATCACGCGATCCACGCCGTGCGAGCCGCCGGACAGCACGTCGGCGATGCTGGGCCCTTTGCCGCCCCGATCCCAACCGCCTTCAACCTGGTGCGCGGCGACCGCGCCCCCCCACAGAAAATCCTTCGGCAACTGTTTCATCGTCAATGTCTCATCGGTTTATTTAATGAAGGGTAATAACGCTGCGTTGAGAACAGAGTAGCAAGACCGAAAGAAATGTCACGATATAACAAATCACCGTGAAAAGTGATTTGTCACAATAAAAAAACAGCCTGTTTTATTTTTCCGAATTAATATGCCCGAGCCGTTTGCCGATGGTTTCAATAATGTAAAGTACGGGGATCTGCGTGGTAATATTGTGATGCCCGCCGATCAAATGCTGCGGAACGTGGTAGGAGAGGTTGAAGTCCGCCAGCCGCGCCAGCGAAGAGGTTTCGTTGTTGGTGATGCTGATGATCTTGCAGTGGTGCAGGCTGAACTGGCTGGCCAAACGCAGGATCTCTTCGGTCTCACCAGAAACCGACAGCATGATCGCCACCGCGTTTTTATACATATCGCTGTTGACGGGATAATAAGGATCGTCGATATGGGTGCTGAATTTCCCGACGTTGGAAAAGAAACGCGCGCCATATTTCCCCAATGCGCCCGACGTACTGATGCCGACGAAAATAATTCGCTCGGCGGCGGCGATATGTTGCACCGCCTGATCGATCAGCTGATTAAATTCTTCGTTGCTGACGCTTTTAAAAAAGCTGAGGATTTCGCCGATGCCAGAATCGACCGGTGGCGCATCGGTTTGTTCCAGATACAGCTTGAAACGGATGCGAAATTCCGAATAGCCGTCACAGCCCATTTTCTTGCAAAACCGCAGCACGGTGGTGGTGGAGACGCCGGCGGCCTCGGCCAGCTCGCGGATGGTCATGTACATCACTTGATTCTTGTGTTTGCTGACGTAGGTATAAACCATCAGCTCCAGGGCGTTGAGCTCGGCGATTGCTTTATGGGTAAACATGAGTCGGTCCGGCGGCTGAAAACGGGAAGCTTATCTGCGGGTTAACATAGCAAAATTCCCCGCCGCTGGCACTGCCGGGCAAAAAGAAAAGCCGCACCAGTCAGGCGCGGCCCAGGGTTCACGACGAACAAATTAAAGCAAAACGTTCCGGAAGACATGCCATGAAAACGCGTTTCATCACACAGGGTTAGCATAGGTCAGCTTATTCCGGTGGCAAAATGCCGGTTTCTGCTTTCTAAAGCCAAAGCGCGGCAAAGGCTATGGCGTCTCGGGTTTATCTTCGGACCAGCGGGCGGCGTTGACGTCCACCTTAACCGGCAGCAGCCCGATGGCGGTGAATTTATCCGCCAACTGCTGTTGCTGCCTGAACACCTCCGGCGACATGCGCTGGCTGCCGAACGGCATGCGGGCGATGGCTCTGGCCCAAATGGCCTGATCCAGGCCGGTGCTCTGAGCGAGGATCGCCGCCGCTTCCTGCGGATGGCCGTTGGCCCAGTCGCTCAGCACGCCGAGCTGTTGAATCACCTGCTTGGCGCTGTCCGGGTAGGTTTCGGCAAAGCGGCGGCTGGCGAGATAGAAGGTGTAGTGCGGCACGAGGCCTTCCGCGTCTTTCAGCCGACGGGCGTTGGCATGGGTTTCCACCTCGGCGTAGTAGGGATCCCAAATCACCCAGGCGTCGACGCTGCCGCGCTGGAAGGCGGCGCGGGCATCGCTCGGCGGCAGATAGACCGGCGTGATGTCCTTGTAGCTCAAGCCGGCCTGTTCCAGCGCGCTCACCAGCAGGTAATTGACGTCAGACCCTTTGTTCAACGCCACGCGTTTGCCTTTCAGATCGGCCACGGAGCGGATCGGCGAATCCTGCGGCACCACGATGGCTTCGGTTTTCGGGCTGGGCGGCGAATGCGCCAAATAAACCAGATCGGCCTTGGCGGCTTGCGCGAAGGCCGGCGGGGCGTCGCCGGTCGCCGCCAGATCGATGCTGCCGACGTTCAACCCTTCCAACATCTGTGGGCCGGCGGGGAATTCTATCCAGCGAACCTTGATACCCTGCGGCTCCAGGGTTTTTTCCAGCGTACCGCGGTATTTCAGCAGCGCAAAAATGTTGGCTTTTTGGTAACCGATGGTGATTTGCTGCAGTTTCTCCTGCGCGCCGGCCGGCAGGCTAAACAGGCCGAGCAGCAGGGCGGCGATCAGCGGCGTTGTGAGTTTTCTCATCATGATCTTCCGATAGGCGAAGTGAACGGTAGCGATGACGCGCTGGGCGTAACGCCATGAAACGGCATTTAAATTTTCCTGCGGCGGGATAAGGGCGATGATAATGAGCGGCGCAGTGGCGTGTAAAGCGCCCGCTTATGCTGAATAATGCCTTGCTTAGCCATAAATGAGCTTAATCGGGAGAGGGTGAGCTCGACGCTACGCCGCGTCACGCTCACGCGAACGCGCCAGCAACAGCGGAACCAACAGATACAGGGCGGCGGCCAACGCCCAGACCAGGCCGGGCCAGACATCGCGCGTGGCGGCGTACAGCGCCGTCGCGACCAGCGGCCCCGCGACGCCGATCAGGCTGCCCATGCTGGCCAGCGTCCCTTGCAGCTCGCCCTGATGATCGTCGTCCACCTTGTGCGCCATCAACGCCTGCAGCGCCGGCAGCGCCATACCGCCCGCGGCGAAGAACGGCAGCAGCGCAAAGGGCGCCCAGCCGCGGGTGGCGATCGATAACAGCACCAGACCCAGCGCGTCGGCCGCCAGGCCGATCAGCAGTGCCTTGCGCTCGCCGAGCCGTGCGACCAGCGGGCCGATGGCGAAGGCCTGCGACAGCGCGTGGCAGGCGCCGTAACCGGCCAGCGACAGGCCCGCCACCATCATGCTCCAGCCGAAACGATCCTGACCGTATAAAATCCACAGCGTGGCCGGCGCCTGTGAAACCAGCGCCATGATCAGGTAAATACCGGCCAGCGGCAGCAGGCCCGGTTTGCCGTGC
This sequence comes from Serratia sp. NGAS9, assembly GCF_009905295.1. Taxonomy (NCBI): domain Bacteria; kingdom Pseudomonadati; phylum Pseudomonadota; class Gammaproteobacteria; order Enterobacterales; family Yersiniaceae; genus Serratia; species Serratia sp. NGAS9. Next base: position 2,574,020 of record NZ_CP047605.1, on the reverse strand, counting down.
AGCCGACGCAATGACGAAAATGGATTAAGGCGGATTTTCTCGGCGGCGCGGGCGCGGGGTTTACGCGATTCCGGCAGCAGGAAAAACGCCATGATCAGGTTGAGGGCATTCATCGCCGCCGCCGCCAGGAAGGGGGCATGCAGATGCCATTCGCCCAGCGATCCACCGAGCAGCGGACCGACGATAAAACCGACGCCGAACACCGCGCCCACCAGGCCAAAACGCCGCGCGCGCTGGCCGGCGGGGGTAATATCGGTGACGTAAGCGGTGGCGACCGCCATGTTGGCGCCGGTGATGCCCGCCAGCAACCGGCCCAGATAGAGCCAGGCCAGCGTCGGCGCGAACGCCATCAGCAGATAGTCGGCCGCCGCGCCGGCGAGCGAAATCAACAGCACCGGACGCCGGCCGAAACGATCGCTCAGTGCGCCGAGGATCGGTGAAAACAGGAATTGCATCAACGCATACGCCGCCAGCAGCGCGCCGTAATGCACGCTGCCGGCGTCGAGGCCGCCCAGTGAGCGCAACAGCGCCGGCAGGATAGGCATGATCAGGCCGATGCCTACCGCATCCAGCAATACCGTCAACAAAATAACCAGCATAGGTTTTTTCAAAATTGCGACTCTAACAGTGATAGAGTATTGAGTATTCCATAGTAACCCTATCAGTGATAGAGAGATGAGCGAAAAAAATACCGCGACGCGTTTAACGCGAGAGACCGTCCTGCGCGGGGCGCTGGCGTTGTTGAATGACATCGGCATCGATGCCCTGAGCACCCGTCGCCTGGCACAACATTTGGGGGTGCAATCTCCCACGCTCTATTGGCATTTCAAGAACAAGGCCGAACTGCTGAAGGCGATGGCGGAAACCATCATGTTGGATCACCGTGAAGAGGTGCCCGCCGACATGCCCTGGCAGGATTGGGTCGTTACCAATGCGAGCCATTTCCGTCGGGCGCTGCTGGCTTACCGCGACGGCGCGCGTCTGCATGCCGGCACCCGGCCGCAGGAACCGCAATTCGCCATCATTGAGGCCAAGGTGGCGCTGTTGTGTCGGGCGGGGTTGACGCCGGAACGCGCCGTTAATCTGCTGTTCGCCGTCGGACGTTTCGTGGTGGGCTGGGTGCTGGAAGAGCAACAAATGCAGTCGGACGATGCGCTGAATGACGCCGATCGCCGGCGTTACCCGCTGCTGTGCGAAGGCTGGGAAACATTGCAGGATAAGGGCGCAGACGCGCTGTTCGAAGCCAGCGTGCGGCTGTTGGTTGACGGCGCCGAGGCCGAATTGACGATCGACAATAATCACGGCCAGCAATCATAAAACCAGGCTTATCTATAGGAAATTTATAGGAAATACCCACTTTTCGTTAAAGCCATGGCGGCTACATTCCCTTAACATCATCATGTCTTTTGATGATAATTATTAGCACGCTGCTCAATTGTTCTTCGCAGTGATGTTACGGATTAAATCCGTTTGTTTAAGGGATAGTTTCACCATGGAAATCAATGTTAATGGCCGGGTGGTTCCACTCGGCAATCTCGCGCCCGACACGCCGCTGCTGTACGTTTTACGCAACGATCTGCAATTGAATGGCCCCAAATACGGCTGCGGCCTGGGGGAATGCGGCGCCTGCACGGTGCTGATCGACGGCGTCGCCGCGCGCTCTTGTTCAATGCCGCTGTCCGCCGTAGGAAGCAAATCCGTCACTACCCTGGAAGGCTTGGGCACACCGGACGCGCTGCATCCAGTGCAGCAGGGGTTTGTCGATGAGCAGGCGGCGCAGTGCGGTTACTGCACCAACGGCATGATCATGACGCTGGTCGCGTTGTTCGAACGCGAGCCGGAGGCGGACGAGCAAACGATCAAGAAAGCGCTGGCCTACAACCTGTGCCGCTGCGGCACTCACCTTGAGATCTTGCACGCCGCCGAGCGCGCCCGCGATCTGTTGGCAGCACGGAGGCAAGCATGAGCCGCCTCGAAATGACTCGCCGCCAGTTGTTGCAGGCCGGCGGGGTGGTGATGGTCAGCAGCCTGCTGCCCGCGCCGTTTAACGCCTTCGCCGCCGAGGCGGTTGTAGCCCCTGCCGATCTGCCGCTGGATCGGGTGGACAGCTTTATCAGCCTCACCGCCGACGGCCGGGTAACGGCCTTCAATGGTCACGTCGATCTGGGTACCGGCATTCGCACCGCGCTGGCGCAGATCGTCGCCGAAGAAATTTGCGTGCCGTTCGAGCACGTCACGATGATCCTTGGCGATACGCAGCGCACGCCGGATCAGGGGCCGACCATCGCCAGCGCCACCATTCAGGTCACGTCGGTGCCGCTGCGACAGGCGGCGGCGCAGGTGCGGCACATGCTGACGGCGTTGGCGGCCAAAGCCTTCGAACTGCCGGCCGAACAGCTGACTGCGGCGGCGGGGCAGGTATTTGTGACCAAAAACCCGGGGCGCTCACTGAGCTATGCGCAGCTGGCGAGTGGGCAGAATCTGCACGTGATGCTGGATAAAAACGTTCAGTTGAACAGCGAACACCAGAATCGCTACGTCGGCCGCGCCGTTGCCCGGGTCGACATTCCGGCCAAAGTGAGCGGTGGGCTGACCTACGTGCACGACCTGCGCTTGCCCGGCATGCTGCATGGCCGGGTGGTGCGCCCGCCTTACGTAGGCGCCGACAGCAGCGCCCCGCTGGGCGGCGGCCTGCTGTCGGTGGATGAAAATTCGATCGCGCACCTGCCGGGCATCGTGAAACTGGTAGTGATCAACGATTTCATCGGCATCGTGGCCGAGCGCGAGGAGCAGGCGATCGCCGCCATGCGCCAGCTGAAAACCAAATGGAAACCCTGGGCCGGGTTGCCGGATCTGTCGCCGGAAGCGCTGCCCGCCGCGCTGGAAGCCAACCCGAAAACCGACCGCGTCCTGCGCGACGATGCGGGCACGGACGCCGCGCTGGCGGCGCTGCATACCGCAGTGCAGGCCGACTATGTCTGGCCCTACCATCAGCACGCCTCGATCGGCCCTTCCTGCGCGGTGGCGGAGGTTAAAGACGGGCGGGCGCAGGTGTGGTCCGGCACGCAAAACCCGCACGATCTGCGCAAAGACATCGCCACGCTGCTGGAATTGCCGCCTGAGCAGGTGCACATCACCCGCATGGAGGCCTCCGGCTGCTATGGCCGCAACTGCGCCGACGACGTCTCGGCGGACGCGGCGCTGTTGGCGCGGGCGACCGGCCGCCCGGTGCGGGTGCAGCTGATGCGCGAACAGGAATCCGGCTGGGAGCCGAAGGGCACCGGCCAGCTGATCCGGGTGCGCGGCGGCCTCGACGCGCAAAACCGGGTGGCGGCCTACGAACTGAAAACCAGCTATCCCTCCAACAATGCGGTGACCTTGCCGCTGGTGTTGACCGGCAAGGTGGCCAACCGGGCCGATGTGCAACAGATGGGCGATCGCACCGCCATTCCGCAATACGCGTATCCGCACATGCGGGTGATTTGTCAGGACGCCGCGCCGATCGTGCGGGCGTCGTGGATGCGCGGCGTTTCGGCGCTGCCCAACGTGTTCGCCCATGAGTCCTGGATCGACGAACTGGCCTGGCACGCCGGCGAGGACCCGATCGCATTTCGCCTGCGTTACCTGAACGATCCGCGCGCGGTGGCCTTGATTGAGGCCCTGAAGCGGCAAGCCAACTGGCAAGACGGCCCGGCGCACCGCTCGCACGCCGCCGGCGCCGAAGTGGTGAGCGGCCGCGGATTCGCCTATGCCCGTTACTTCCACAGCAAATTCCCCGGCTTTGGCGCCGCCTGGGCGGCCTGGGTGTGCGATCTCAGCGTCAACCGCCTTTCCGGGCAGATCACGCTCGATAAAATCTTCGTAGCGCATGACTGCGGGCGCATGATCAACCCGGCAGGGGTGCGCCATCAGGTGCACGGCAACATTATCCAATCCGCCAGCCGGGTACTGAAAGAGTTTGTGACCTTTAACGAGACGGGGGTGACGTCATTGGACTGGGGCGGCTATCCGATCCTGCGCTTCGACGAATTGCCGCAGATCGATATCCAGCTGATTGACCGCCCGGACGAAGCGCCGATGGGTGCCGGCGAGTCCGCCTCGGTACCGAGTGCGGCGGCGATCGGCAACGCGCTGTTTGACGCGCTCGGCGTGCGTCTGCGCGAGGTGCCGTTTACGCCGGCACGGGTGCTCGCCGCGCTGCGCGCCCAGGCCGGCCATTAATCCCCCGTAACGAACAAGGACAGCAAAGATGAGTAAGATGAAAAAAATCGTCGGGTGGGGCGGCGTCACGGTGATCGCCGTTGTGGTGGCCGGCGTGGTCGCCAGTTGGCAGCCGGAAATCGCGCCGCTCGCCGCCGATGCGACCCACCGTTTCAGCGAGGCGCAGATCGCGCGCGGCAAAACGCTGGCCGACCTCGGCGACTGCGCCGTGTGCCACACCCGTGCGGGCGGCGAGCGCAACACCGGCGGGCTGGCGATGGAGATCCCCTTCGGCACCATTTACACCACCAACATCACGCCGGACGTGGAAACCGGCATCGGCAGCTGGAGTTACGCGGCGTTCGAACGCGCCATGCGGCACGGCGTCGATCGCCAGGGCCGCTATCTCTATCCGGCGTTTCCCTATACCGCCTTTACCCGCACTCGCGACGACGATCTGCAGGCGCTGTACGCCTACCTGATGTCACAGCCGGCGGTCAAATACCGGCCACCGGCCACCGATTTGCACTTTCCGTTCAATATTCGCCAGGGCATCTTTGCCTGGAACCTGCTGTTCCTGACGCCGGACGCGATGCCGGAACAGGCGGCCCAAAGCGCCGACTGGAACCGCGGCGCGTACCTGGTCGAAGGGCTGGGGCACTGCAGCGCCTGCCATTCGCCGCGCAACGTGCTGTTCGGCGAGAAAACCGGTGACGAGCACCTGGCCGGCGGCGTGGCGGAAGGCTGGACGGCGCCGGCGTTGACCGGCCGCTCACCCGCGCCGCTCGCCTGGACGCAGCAGGATCTGGTCGATTTCATGCGCACCGGCTACTCGGCCAACCACGGCGTCGCCGCCGGCCCGATGGCGCCGGTGATCGAAGAAGGGCTGTCGCGCTTGCCGCAGGCCGATCTGCAGGCGATCGCCGTCTATCTGCGCAGCTATCATCCTGAAACGGCGGCGGGCGCTACGGCGGCCACGTTAAACGCTCAGGCGGAACGGCAGGTGGAGCCTCTGAGTTCGGAAGGGGCACGGCTGTTTTCCGGCGCCTGCATGGCTTGCCATGCGCAGGAAAAAGGCGCGCAGATGGCGGGGGTGCGGCCGTCTCTGGCGCTGAACACCAACCTGTTCGCCGATGCGCCGGACAACGCCATTCGTGTGGTGCTGGACGGCATACAGCGGCCGGCGAAAGCCGAGCTGGGCTATATGCCGGGTTTTCGCCATAACCTGAATGACGCGCAGATCGCCATTCTGCTCAACTACCTGCGGCAACATTACGCCGGTCAGGCGCCGTGGCCGGACTTGGCGGCGCAGGTCAGCCGTTTGCGCACCGAAACCGCGCAGAAATAGCCGCCTGGGGCTGGACAGCCGCGCCGCGGTGACGACAATAGACCTTTTCACATGGACAGAGGCAGTAAAATGAATACGTTAGACGCGATCCGCCAACGCCGCGCCACCAAGCAGTTCGATACGCAGTACGTGATGACGCTCGAAGAGAAAAAAGCGCTGTTGAACATTGCGCTGCAGGGCGCACCCAGCGCGTTTAACCTGCAGCACTGGCGCCCGCTGCTGATCGAAGATCGCGCGCAGCGCGAGAAAATTCGCGAAGCGGCGTGGGGGCAGGCGCAGGTGACCGACGCATCGATGCTGGTCGTGCTGTGCGGCGATCTGTCGAGCTGGGAGTCACAGGTTAAAAACGTCTGGGCCGAGGCGGCGGAGCCGGTACAGCAGTTCATGATCCCGGCCGTCGATCAGTATTATCGCGGTAAGCCGCAGGTGCAGCGCGACGAAGTGATGCGCAGCAGCGGCATCTTCGCCCAGACGCTGATGCTGGCGGCCAAGGCGCAGGGCTACGACTCTTGCCCGATGGACGGATTTGATTTCGACGCGGTGGGTGAGATTATCAATAAGCCGGCGCACTATCAGATCGCGCTGATGGTCGCCATCGGCAAGGCGGCGGGGCAGCCTTATCCGCGCATCGGCAAACTGCCGTTCGACGACGTGGTGAAAACCGACCGTTTCTGATCTGAGCGGTGAATGACAAAAGGGAAGGCTTGCGCCTTCCCTTATTTTTTGGTGACGCACAGTTCGTTCCAGTAGCTGAAACGGATGCGCCGTTGCAGGCGGTGATGCCACATAGAAAACTCCTTCTACCCTACACGGTTTAAATAAATAGCACCGCGCCGGACACAAGGCGAATGCCTTATTGTGCATAGCTTGCCCGTCGGGCGGGATTAACCGATTTTACCGGCCCGGTGCGCGGCGAGCGTCCATCGCCAGCCGAAGTTCATGCCCGCTGCCGCGCCGAGAATGGCCAGCGTGCCCAGCAACTGCAGCAGGCTGAGACGGTGCCCGAACACTGCCCAGTCCACCACGATCGCCACCGCCGGGTAGATGAACGACAGGGCGCCGACCAGGGCCGTGGGGATCTTCTGAATGGCGCCATAGAGCAACGTGGACATCAAACCGGTATGCACCAGGCCGAGGGTTGCCAGCAGCAGCCAGTCGATGGGGGCCGCAGGCGGCGTGGCCAGGCCGGCGAACGGTGCCAGTGCCAACGTGCCAACGGTCAGTTGAATCAACACGATGAGCTGCGGCGGCAACGCGGCAAGCCGTTTGACGATCGCCGCCGCAATGGCGTACATCAGGGCCGCACCGAGCGCCAGTACCACGCCGAGCAGGTAGTCATCGCCGCTGCCGCCGCTTTGCCGGCCGGCGACGATCAACACCATCCCCGCGAACGCCAGCAGAAGCCAGCCCAGCCGGTTAGCCGTTAGTTTTTCGCCGAACAGCAGCGCCCCCAGCGCCACCAACATAAACGGCTGAAAATGGTAGGTCACGGTGGCGACAGCGATCGAAGCATGCTGATAGGCGGCAAACAATAGCGTCCAGTTGAGCACCAGCGCGATACCCCCGAGGATGGCGACAGCCAGTTGCCACCGGTTGATTGCGCCGGGTTTCAACTGCCCAAGCGCGGCGCAGGTCGCCAGCATGGCCAGCGCGCCGAACGCGCAGCGCCAAAACACCACCGTTGTGGGCGGCTGCCCTAAAACGAGTACCGGCCAACCGACGGTGCCTGAGATGGTCATGGCGAGGATCATTTGCACTGCGCCGCGCGTCTTTGTTTTCATGTTGTTGCCCTCGCTGCCTGACCGTACTTGTGGTGAAGCCGCTTAATCATTAAAATGAACAATTGGACATTATGATGAACACGCATGCGACTGTTCGTCAAGTCGAACAAGCGGATGATATAGCGAACGATGAGCAATAACCTGATGCAGAACATTACGCCGATCGGCCTCTTGTCGGCGGCGATCCGCCGCGAGCGTGAGCGATTGAACCTGTCGGTGACCGATCTGGCGAAGCGCGCGGGCATCGCGAAGTCCACGCTGTCGCAGCTCGAAGCCGGCAGCGGTAATCCCAGCCTGGAAACGCTGTGGGCGTTGGCGATGGCGCTGGACGTGCCGGTCAGCCGACTGATTTCGCAACCCAGCAGGCCGGTGCAAGTGATCCGCGCCCATGAGGGAACGCCGGCGCTGTCGGAGCAGGGCAACTACGCCGCCACGCTGCTGGCCACCTGCCCGCCGGGCGCGCAGCGCGACATTTACCGGCTGCGGGTGCAACCCGGAGAGGCGAAACTTTCCCGGCCACATCCCCCCGGCACCGTCGAGCATGTGATCATCAGCAGCGGGCGAGCGCGCCTCGGGCCGGCGGAGCAGCCGCTGGAGCTGAGCGCCGGCGATTACATCAGCTACTCCGCCGATCGCGAGCACGTTTTCGAAGCGCTGGAGCCGGAGACCACCGCCGTGATGTTGATAGAACAGGGTTAGCCCGGGCGTTGAAGGTCCGTTTATTGAAAATGATTCTCAATTATATTAGTGTGCCCGCCTGTTTTGACGCCGGGGCAGGCGCGTAGCCCGGCGTCGCCGTTTATTGCCCTTCAAGGACCGAAGATGAAAATCGCTATTCCTTCCCTGCTGTTATTCGCCGGTTTGACGGCAACGCACCCGGCCACCGTGTTGGCCGCTACACCGCCCGTCGCGGCGGATCAGGGCCAGAACGACACGGCCAACAACGATTTCAGCTTCGTGCGCTATCGCGCGGATTACCGCGTCAACGCCAACGCCACCAACGTGAAGACGGAAAGCTACGAAGTGCTGCTGAAGACCAAGGCGGCGGTCGAAAAATTCAGCCAGATCCGCCTGAGCTACAGCGAAAAAATGGAAACGCTGGAGGTGGTCGCCGCCTACACGCTGACTGCCGACGGCCAGCGGCACGACGTGGCGCCCGATCGCATCTATACCCAGGAGAGTTACTCCAGCGCCACGGCCCCGCTGTATGCCGACCGCAAAGTGCGCGTCATCGTGTTCTCCAACCTGGCGCCGGGCTCGCGGGTGGTGTATGAGCTGCGCCGCACGCAAAACACCCCGTATTTCCCCGACTATTTCGGCCTGTGGGAGACGTTCAGCGTTTTCGATCAGTTCGACGACGCCGAAGTGACCCTGCAGGCACCGGCCAAGCTGCCGATGCATATCTTCACGCGTGGCGTGGAAGGCGGGGACAAGCCGCAGATCCGCAACGGCCAAGCGCACTGGCGCTGGCATTATTCGCGCAGCGCGCCGATGAAGGCGCAAAACTGGGCAGCGGACAGCTGGACCTTCAGCCCGACCATCATGGCGAGCACCTACCGCGAGTGGCCGCAGTTGGCCAAGGCCTATCAGCTGAAGGCCGGTGCGGCGGCGAAGGTGACGCCGGGCATCCAGGCACTGGCAGACAACATCACCGCCGGCATCAGCGATCGGCGCGAGCAGGCGGAGGCCCTCTATCGCTGGGTGGCGCAAAACATTCGCTACGTGGCGGTGTATCTTGGCAACGGTGGGCTGGAGCCGAATTCGGCGCAGAGCATTCTCGACAACCACTACGGCGACTGTAAGGACCACGTGGTGATCCTGGAGGCGCTGCTCGCTGCCAAGGGTATTGAAAGCTCACCGGTGCTGATCGGTATGGATGAAGGCCCGTTACTGCCTAAAGTGCCGCTGCTCAGCCGCTTTAATCACGCCATCACCTATGTGCCGGAGTTCAAACTGTACCTGGACTCCACCAATCCCTGGGCGCGGTTCGGGCAACTGCCGCAAGGCGATCTGGGGGCGCCGGTGCTGCTGACGCGCGACGCCAAGCTGGCGCGCACGCCGGGCAGCGATGAGCAGCCGGTCAAGAGCGCGCTGAGCGTCGATTTCGTGTTTGACAAAGCGGGCAATCTGCACGGACAAACCGAGCGTCGGCTGAGCGAAGTGGAAGAAATTGACCTGCGGGGCTATTTCTCGCAGATCAACCGGCAGAACCGGGCGCAGGCCGAAGCGTCGATCATGTCCGCCTCCGGTATCGACGGCAGCGGCGAAGTGGCGATGAACAGCGATCCGCTGGATCTCAAAAAACAGTTCGGTTACCGTTTCCGCTTCAAGGCGGACGACTACGTCGATTTCGGCGTGGTGGGCGGCATGACGCTACCTAATCCGCCCGGTGGCAAATCGTTCCGCACGCTGTATACCACCACGGCGGCACCGGACAACGAAACGCCGTTCTACTGCAGCGCGCAGCGCTACGACGAAACCTACCGTCTGCAGCTGCCGGCCAACGTGCCGATCATCGCCATTCCGCAAGACAGACAGTTCCGCAATGCGGCGGGCGACTATCGCGTGGCGTGGCGGCGCGACGGGCAGCAGGTGACCGTCAATCACCACCTGCAGGTGAACGCCATTCGCGGCAAGGAAGCGCTGTGCCAGGCGCAGGATTACCCGGCGTTCCGCGAGCTGTTCCAGCAGGTGCGGCGCGGTTTCCGCGGCCAGGTGGTGTACGGCGAATTGGCCAACGGCAAATAAGCCGCTGCCCCGTCGCGCTTAGCGGCGGGGCGCACGCCTCAGTTGAACTCGCCCGCGACCTCAGACCACAGGCTGACGCGGCAGCCGCGTGCGGCGAAAGCGTCCATCTCGCGCTTGATGCCGCCGCTCTCTTGCCAACCCGGCAAATCGAGCACGATCAACTCATCCATCGCCGCCATGAACAGGGCGTCGATCGGCGCCCACAGCTTGCCGATGGCGGTTTTGTCGAGCTCTTGCAAACACAGGTTGATCGGATGTGACATGCTGACCTGGCTAAAAACGGCGCTGCCGGCGCGTACGATAGCGGCGGCGACGTCGTTGCACGCGATAAAGCGTTGATGCACGACGTTGGCGTCGGCGTGGCTGTAGGGGCAGGCTAAAAATATTTTTCTCATTAGCGTTTGTTCTCTCAATAATTGTTGTCAGGGACGAAAAAAGGGCGCAGCTTCCCCGTGAGGCGGCGCCCCGTTTATTTTTATGGCTTAGGAATAAATTTAGCGAGCGGCGGCGGCGATGGCCGTCGATTGCCTTTGCGTCTGTTCTTTTTCCAGCAATTCGGCTTCCGGCACCGAGATCTTGATGGCGATCAGGACAGCAATCATGCCGCCGAGGAATTTGCCCATCATGATCGGCAACACCAGCGAAGGTTGGAAGTTGGCGGTAAACGCCAGGTGATCGCCCAGCGTGGCCTGTGCGCAGATGCCGAAGGCCACGCACAGCACCTTATCGCGGGCGCGCATGCCTTTGAACAGGTGATAAACGGCGATGATATTGGCCAATACCATAATAAAGCCCAGCGCGCCGGTATCCGATAAACCGAGCTTTTTACCGATGAAATGCATCGGCTTGCGGCAATAGCGCTGGAATAAATAACAAATGGGGAATGTGCCCGCCAACATAATGCCGATATAACCGGCGATCTCGATAGCGCGGAATAATTCGTCTTTGTCGGCAAATAACGGATCGAATACCCAGCCGCCGAACACCTTTTTAAACACACCGGTGAAATGCTCGATGATGCACAGCGCCAACACCAGCTTGATAAAGGCATCCGCCGCCTTGCCGAAGATCAGGAACCCTTTCACCATCGCCGCCGGCCGCAGCTTCAGCCCCAACGCCAGCAGGAAGCACAGGGCGAACAGCGGGGACAGCAGCCGCAGCGCCTGCAGCAAGTCCAACTGCAGATAGTGCGCGGCAGGTGACGTGGTGGAGATAATCTCCCTGACCGGCAGGTTGTTGAAGGTGATGGTCACCAGGGCGATCAGCACGGCGAACGGAATGCTGATCAGGCCCGCCATGGCGCCCAGCGCCAGATATTTATGGTCGTCGCGGTTCAGCATGATAAGCCCGACCGGGATCAGGTACACGATGCTGGCGCCGGAGGTGTAGCCCACCAACATGGCGACGATCCACATGTCGCGGTTGGCGGCGATGGCGTCAGCCAACTGATAGCCGCCCATGTCCACGGCGATCACCGCCAGCGCCGCGATCGAGGCGTCGGAGCCGAGCGCCGAGAAGAAGGGGCCGATGCTGTACATGATCAGGTAAGAGATGATTGGGATCGCCGCCATGATGCCCGCCTGGGCGAGAAACACCGGGCCGATGGCGTGAATGCCGTTGACGAACTCACGTCCCAGTTCGCCTTCCGGTTTGACGATCGACGCCAGCGCACCGATCAGAGTGCCGGCCATGATGATATAGATGATGAAATTACCGAACTCAGCCATGGTGTTCCTCCTGCGATGAACGTAAGCCGCGCGAACGCGCGATGATTTCCTGATAGCGGGCAAACCAGACCGCCATATCGACCTCGGTGGGCTCCGTCACTTCATAGCGGTTGAGCACCTTGAGCGGCTGTTCCACGCCCAGCCCTTTACGCGCCAACAGCGCCACGCCCTGAGCGGTGATCTCTTTATTGGCGGGCGTAACGATGCGCTTTTGGATCAGGTTGGCGAGGAACTGCGTGAAATAGCGGTTGGCGGACAGACCACCGTCCACCGAAATGCTGTCGCCGATCGGTTTCAACTTATCCATGGCGTTGATCACCTCGGCGGAACGCATGGCGATGCCTTCGAGTATTGACTGCAGCAGATCCTTGCGTTCGGTTTCCAGCGACAGGCCGGCCCACATCCCGGCGGCGGAGCGATCCCAGTACGGGCAGGCCAGCCCGGAGAGCGCCGGTACAAAGGCCAGGCCGCGCGCGATGGCCGGCTGGGCCGGGAAATCGCCGAATTCATCGAAATCGTTGAACAGGCCTATCTTTCTCGCCCAGTTAATGGCGGAGGCGGCGTTATAAACGCCGCCGTCCAGGCCATACACCGGCTCGCTGCCGGGCAGCTTCCAGCACAGCGTGGGCAACAGGCCGGACTCGCCGGCATCGATCGGACGCGGCCCGGTGATCGCCTGTAAAAAAGCGCCGGTACCGAAGGTGATCTTCATCTGCCCCGGTTGATGGCAGCCGTGGCCGTATGTACCGGCAAACTGGTCGACGATGCAGGCCGTCAGCGGCACCGGTTTGCCGTTGAGCACGACGTCGCCGAAGTGGCCGATGTTGTCTCTGACCTCGGGCAGGCTGTCGATCGGCACGCCGAACAAACGGCACAGCTCCTCGTCCCACTGCAGGGTATGAATGTTGAACAACGAGGTGCGCGAGGCCGAGTTATAGTCGGTGAGATGCCGGCCGCACAGGTGGAACAGGAAGAAGGCGTCCATGGTGCCGAGCCGCAGGCGGCCGCGTTGCGCCAACTGCCTGGCCCCCGGCGCGTTATTCATCAGCCAGCCCATCTTGCTGGCGGAGAAGTAGGTATCGAGCGGCAGGCCGGTTTTCGCCATCACCAGCGGTTCGACGCCTTCGCGTTTCAGGCGCTGGATCTCCGGCTCGGTGCGCTGATCTTGCCAAACGATGGCGTTGTACAGCGGCAGGCCGCTGTCGGCGTCCCAGGCCAGCAGACTTTCGCCCTGATGCCCTAAACCGATGGCGTCCACCATGTCGCACTGGCTGAGACAGCGGCGGATATTCGCCAGAATCTCCAGGGCGTCGTGTTCCACCCAGCCCGGATTGGGGGTGATCTGCTTGTGCGGCATGCTGGCCGGCGAATGGTGCCTGCCGTCTTCGCCGAACACCACGACCCGGGTGCCGGTGGTCCCCTGATCAATCGCGGCATAACGTTGATTCATCATTGCTTCGCTCTCTTATAGGTTTTGTTTTTTATTGTGCCTGGTGTTGGTTGTATGACTGTTTTAATGATCTATCTTCAATTTCACACATTAAAGCAACATAAATCACAAGATAAAATAACCCCGCGTGATCGACCTCATACTTTTTGCTTATCACCGCGTTCTGCGGCTTTTTTTTGGGAGTTGTGTTGTTTTTACCATTTCAAATGCGGTTATTGTGTGGTTTTATTGTGGTTATCACATCAAAACGGGACATCAGCATGATGGAAGAACAAACGGATTGGGACATTGTCGTGATTGGCGGCGGTGTGGTCGGGTGTGCGGTATTCCGCCAATTCTGCCTGATGGGCGCCCGAACGCTGCTGTTGGAAAAGGGAGGCGATATCCTGTCTGGCGCCAGCAAAGCCAACAGCGCGCTGCTGCACACCGGCTTCGATGCGCCCAGCGGCAGCCTGGAACTGCATTGCATGCAGGCCGGGTACCGGGAATTTATCGCCATCCGCGAACGGATGAATTTGCCGCTGTTACCCACCGGCGCCTTGGTTGTGGCCTGGGATGAGCAGCAGTTGGCGGCGCTGCCCGCGATCGTGCAGCAGGCGCACGACAATGGCGTGCTGGACGTGGCACATATCGACGCCGCCGAGCTGTATCGCCGTGAGCCACAGCTGGCGCCCGGCGCGTTGGCGGCGGTCGAGGTGCCGGGAGAGAGCGTGATCGATCCCTGGAGCACACCGCTGGCGTACCTGACGCAGGGCGTCAAACACGGCGGCAACTATCGCTTCAATACCGAGGTGACCGGCGCCGAACGCGTGCCGACCGGCTGGCGGCTAACCAGCAACCGGGGTGAGTTTCACGGCAAAATCGTCATCAACTGCGCCGGCAATCAGGGCGACCGGGTAGAAAGTTTCTGCCATCAGCCCGAGTTTGAAATTCGCCCGCGCAAAGGGCAGTTTCTGGTGTTCGACAAGGCCGCCGCCGGGCAGGTCAACGCCATTATCTTGCCGGTGCCGACGGCCATCACCAAAGGGGTGCTGCTGTCGAAAACCATCTTCGGCAATCTGCTGCTGGGGCCGACCGCCGAAGAACAGCAGGATCGAGAAACGGCAACGGTAGACGAAACCAAAATGCGCGAACTGATCGAACAGGGCACCCGGCTGCTGCCCTCGCTGGCGAATTACAGCGTGACCGCTAGCTATGCCGGATTACGCCCGGCGACCGAACAGAAACACTACCGCATTCAGCACTATCCCGAGCGGCAGTGGATCTGCGTGGCGGGCATTCGCTCCACCGGCCTGACGGCGGCGCTCGGCATCGCGCAATACGTGGAGCAGCTCTATCGCGACCATTTTACGCCGTGCTTCACGCCGACGGCGCCGCAAACCGTGCATTGGCCGCAGATGCCGATGCTCGCCGACTACGCGCTGCGCGATTACGCGCGCCCGGATAACGGCGGCATCGTTTGCCATTGTGAGCTGGTGACTCAGCGGGAGATTGAGGCGACGTTCGATTCCGCCGTGCCACCGGAGTGCATCGGCGGGCTGCGGCGCCGCACGCGCGTGATGATGGGGCGCTGCAACGGGTTTTATTGCAGCAGCCGGGTGGCGGAAATGGTAGGCGATCGTTTTGGCCAGACGCTGGCCGTAGGGAGCATTGATGAAAACTGAGTATCAGGTGGCGATTGTCGGCGCCGGGCCGGCCGGGATCGCGGTGGCGACCGCGTTGCGGCAGGCGGGCATCGAGGATGTGGTGATCCTGGAACGGGAGCAGCAAGCGGGCGGCGTGCCCAGGCACTGTCGGCACCCCACCTTCGGGCTGCAAACGTTTTACCGGCCGATGTTGGGCTCCACCTATGTCGATAAGATACTGGCGCGCGCCGGGCAGGTGGAGATCCGTACCGGCGTGACGGTGCTCGCCATCAAGCCGGACGGCGAGCTGACCATCACTGACTGCCGCGGCGTCAGCACGTTGAAAGCGCAGCGGGTGATCCTGGCGACCGGCGTGCGCGAAACGCCGCGCCATCCTCGCCTGGTGAGCGGCCTGCGGCCGCAGGGCGTACTCACCGCCGGTGCGCTGCAGCAGTTCGTCTATCTGCGCGGGCTGCAGCCAGGTAAGGCGCCGGTGGTGGTCGGCACCGAGTTGGTCAGTTTCTCCGCGCTGTGGACGCTGCGTAACGCCGGCGTGCGCGCCGTCGCCATGATTGAAAGCGGCGGCAGACCCGTCGCCTGGCGTCTGAGCGCGCTCTATGCGCGTCTGATGGGAGTGCCGATCCACTACTATTCGCGCGTGACCGATATTGCCGGCCGCGATCGGGTTGAATCCATAGAAGTGGAAAATCGCCAGGGGGAGAAACGGCGCATCGCCTGCGACAGCCTGATCTTCACCGGCCGCTTCACCGGGGAGTATACGCTGATCCGCCAGAGCCACCTGGCGCAGCGGCCGGACAGCGGCTGTCCGTTGACCGATCAGTTCGGCCGCTGTTCCGACGCCGCCTATTTCGCCGTCGGCAACATGTTGCACCCGGCGGACATGGGCGACCAGTGTTATCAGGAAGGGCTGCGCGTCGGCGAGGCCGTTGCCCATTCGCTGCAGCGCACGCTGCCGCCGGCGCGGCAAATCCTGCCGGTGCGGCACGACGAACGGATACGCCTGACTGCGCCCGCCCGTGTGGCGCTGATCGGCAATCCCGCCACGGTCACGATCAATATGCGCGTGGAACAGGCGGTGTCCGGTTCGGTGGTGGTACGGCTGGGAGAGAAAGTGCTGTACCGCAAAACGCATCGTTGCCTGCCTGAACGGCGGATCCTGCTGCGCAATATCGTCTTGCCGGCCGAGGCTGAGCGTGATGCGCTGCACATCAGCATCGAATCCGCAGGATGAACGACGGCAACGGCTTGCGTCTAACGCCCTGAAACCCGTAGTATTCCGTCAGTTAACGCCGCAAGTCTCGGCGGAGGCAGTCACTCTTACTAAAGGCAGCGAGTGTAATGTGAATGGATATCTCTAATTCCGTGGAAAGGCGCAATGAAATACTGGCGCTGATCCAGGCCAACGGCCGGGTTTACGTGAATGAGCTGGCGGATAAATTCCAGGTTTCGCAGGAAACCATTCGGCGCGACCTGAACAAGCTGGAAGACTATCGGCTGATCAAGAAGATCCACGGCGGCGCAGTGAGCAGCCAGTTTAAATTCGAGCATGAATTCAACGAGCGGGCCAAAATCGCCGAGGCCGAGAAGCGCGCCATCGCGGAGAAAGCGGCGACGCTGCTCCAACCGGGCGATACGGTGTTCGTGGATTTCGGCTCCACCACGCTGGAGTTTGCCCGGCAGTTGGCGACGATCGATCAACTGACGGTCATCACCAACTCGCCGCTTATCGCCAACGTCTGTCTGGAAAATGACTCCATTGACGTGGTGCTGATCGGCGGGCAGTTCATCGACTCCAAAATGGCGTGCCTGGGCGCGATCGCATTGAATAATATCGAGGCGTTTTTCGCTGACTACGCCATCATCGGCGCCGGCGCGGTCAATCTGCAGACCGGCGTGATGGATCAGAACGTCAATGAAGCGGCCATCGCGCGCAAAATGATTGCCCAGAGCCGCAAGTGCATCGTGCTGGCCGACGAAAATAAGCTGCGCGGACATGCGATGACGCTGGTGGCCAAATGGCCCGAGGTCGATTATCTGGTGACCTCCGACAGCGGTAACGCATTAGAGGGCTTGGTTTTCCCCGCCAACGTTAATGTGTTGGTGGCGCAGGTCTAAAGGGGGAGAAGCCTTTCTCCATGCGGAGAAAGGCTCAAACCGCTTCCGTCAGGCGATATCGACCGCGCGCACCTCTTTGGATCTCAACTTCACGCGGATCGGCACCGATTTATACGAAGGCGTGCCGCTCTCCTCATCGATGTAATGCAGCGGCACCAGCACGTTGGCCTCCGGGTAGTAGGCGCCGACCGAACCGGCTGAGATGTTGTAGGCGATCACCGTGATGCCTTCCAGGCGCTGGGTGCTGCCGGGCAGCGCCGTTTCCAGATCGACCACGTCGCCATGTTCCAGCCCCAAACGTTGCAGATCGCTGTCATTCATGAACAGCACGTCGCGCCGGCCGAAGACCCCGCGGTAGCGATCGTCCAGAGCATAGATGGTGGTGTTGTACTGATCGTGGCTGCGCAGCGTAATCAGCCGCAGCGTGTCTTTGTCTGCCGTTGTCTCGTCCTCATGCAGCCCGCTGAATACGGAAAACATCGCCTTGCCCGTCGCCGTCGGCCACTGGCGCTCGGTCGGCGGCAGCGGCATGCGGAAACCGCCGGGTTGACGAATGCGCGCGTTGTAATCGTCGAAGCCGGGGATGGTTTTTTCGATCAAATCGCGGATCACGTCGTAATCTTCGATCAGTTCATCCCAGGGCACCTTGCTGGCGGGCATCACCGCTTTGGCCATGCCGGCCACAATGGCGGGTTCCGAACGCAACAGCTCCGACGCCGGTTTTAATTTGCCGGACGAGGCGTGAACCATCGACATCGAATCCTCCACCGTCACCGATTGTCGCCCGCCGGCCTGCATGTCCAGTTCGGTACGTCCCAGGCAGGGCAGAATGAGGGTTTCTTTCGCCACCAACAAATGGCTGCGGTTGAGTTTGGTGCCGATATGCACGCTTAATTCCAGCGCTTTCATCGCCGGGAAACTCTGCTCGGGGTCCGGCAGCGCCACGGCGAAGTTGCCGCCCAGGCAGATCAACGCCTTCGAGGCGCCGTCGATCATCGCCTGCATGCATTTCACGGCATCGTGACCGTGGGCTTTGGGCGGCGTGAAGCCAAACACCGTTTCCAGCTTCGCCAAAAAATCGGCCGAGGGTTTTTCGGTGATGCCGACGGTGCGGTTGCCCTGCACGTTGGAGTGGCCGCGCAGCGGGCAGATGCCGGCGCCCGGTTTGCCGATGTTGCCGCGCAGCAACAGCAGATCGGCAATCAGGCGTACGTTGGCGGTGCCTTTATTGTGCTGCGTAATGCCCATGCCGTAGGTCACGATGGTGGCGTTGGATTTCGCGTAAGCGGCGGCGACCTGTTCCAGATCCTGGCGCGCCAGGCCGCTCTCCGCCTCAATCGCATCCCAACCGGTGGCCTTCAGATCGGCGGCAAAATCCGCAAAACCTTCCGTGTGCTCGGCAATAAAGGCGTGGTCCAGCGCATTGCCATGTTCGTCATCCAACTGCAGCAGCGCTTTGGCGATGCCTTTGAGCGCTGCGGCGTCGCCGCCGGCCTTGACCTGATAGTAGGTGGAGGCGATAGGGGTCGAACTGTAGGTCGCCATTTCGATGACGTTTTGCGGATCGGTGAAACGCTCGAGCGCCCGCTCGCGCAGCGGGTTAAACACGATAATCGGCACCTTTTTACGCGCCAGTTCATGCAGCGTGCCCATCATGCGCGGGTGATTGGTGCCCGGATTGTGCCCGATGGAGATAATCAGCTCCGCGCTGTCAAAGTCGTCCAGCGACACGGTGCCTTTACCGATGCCGATCGACTGGGGCAGGCCAACGCTGGTCGGCTCATGGCACATGTTGGAACAGTCGGGGAAGTTATTGCTGCCGAACTCCCGCGCAAACAGCTGGAACAGATAGGCCGCCTCATTGGACGCCCGGCCGGAGGTATAAAACTCCACCTGCTCCGGCGGCAGCGTTTGCAAAACGGCGGCGATGCGTTGAAACGCCTCATCCCAGGCCAGCGGGCGCAATGTGTCCGTCCCGGCGTCATAGCACAGAGGGGTTGTCAGGCGGCCATAGTCTTCCAACTGGTAATCGGTTTTCTGCAGCAGCGACGTTACGGTGTTCTGCGCCAGAAATTCGGGCGTCACGCGCTTGCTGGTCGCCTCCCAGGTCACGGCTTTGGCGCCGTTTTCACAAAACTGGAAGGTAGATCGATGTTCTTTATCCGGCCATGCGCACCCCGGACAATCAAAACCGTCGGGTTGATTGGTGCGCATCAGCGTCACCGGCGCTTCTAAGGTGTCCATCTGCGTGCGCACGGCGATGGCCGTCGCTTTTAGTGCGCCCCAACCGCCGGCGGGCCCATCGTAGGGATGCACCCCGGGTACTGCTCGTCTTTTCGCCATTGTTGATTGCCTCCGACATCGCTTACGATAAATGCAGGTGATTGATTTACTGAAAATATTATTTTTATCGTCCAAGATGGAACGCAAGCGCCGTCGCCGTTAAACGCGAGCCTGTCGATTCAGTATAGATGAGTGAAAAAGGGAGCAACGTCAGTCTGTGCGGGGAGAGCGGCGGCCCGGCGTGGCTGAAGCGGGCCGCCGGCGCGTTACTTTTTCACCACCAGTCCGACGCCGCGGCCGCGCGGATCTGATGCGGTTTCCGGCGTGCGGCCATCGATGCGGATAGCCTGAATATCCCCCATGTTCCAGCCCTGGTCTTCGAGGGTGTAACCCATGGCCTTCAGCTCGTCTGCCGGTTTGCCGGTCAGCGGCGCAAAGCTGTCATAGTAGACGGTGTCCTTCGGCAACAGCTGATGGTGCACGCGCTGGGCGGCCACCGCCTGCGCCAGCGGCAGGTGGTAATCGTAGAGGTTGTTGATCACCTGGAAGATCGAGGTGAAGATGCGTGAACCGCCCGGGGTGCCGATCACCAGAGTGACGTCGCCGTCGCGGGTGATGATGGTCGGGCTCATCGAGGAGAGCATGCGCTTGCCCGGCTCGATGGCGTTGGCGTCGCTGCCCACCACGCCGAAGGCGTTGGCGACGCCGGGTTTGGCGCTGAAGTCGTCCATCTCGTCGTTAAGCAGGAAGCCGGCGCCTTTGACCACCACGCCGCTGCCGAAGTCCCAGTTGAGCGTATAGGTGTTGCTGACCGCGTTGCCGGCGGCATCGACGATCGAGAAGTGGGTGGTTTGGTGGGTTTCCAGCCCCGGCCGCACCTTTTCGGTCGGCGAGATCGCCGTCGGGTTGATCTCGGCGGCGCGTTTTTTCAGGTAGTCGGGGGCGATCAGCTGCGCTTCCGGCACCTGGGTGAAGTCCGGATCGCCGAGGTAGTCGGCGCGATCGGCGAACACGCGTTTTTCGATTTCCGCCAGCAGGTGGATGTAGCGCGCCGAGTTCAGCGGCACGCCCTTGAAGTCGGCGGCGCGATCTTCTTTGATCCCCAGCAGCTGCGCCAGCGCGATGCCGCCGGAGCTGGGCAGCGGGGCGGTATACACGGTGTTGCCGCGCCAGCTGATGCGCATCGGTTCACGCCATTTCACCCGATAGTCGGCCAAATCCGCCGCGCCGATCAGCCCGTTGTCGCGCTGCATTTGCGCCACCAGCAGGCGAGCGGTTTCGCCGTGATAAAAATCGTCGGCGCCCGATTTGGCGATGCGCTCAAGGGTGGCGGCCAGCTCCGGCTGCTTGAACACCGTGCCGGGCTTCATGGCGCCGAAATAGTCGCCGAAGTTGGTTTTACCGGCGAACAGCTTGTTGGCATCTTCGCGGTACTGATACTGCTGATCCGCCACGGTGAAACCTTGCCGGGCGTAACCGATCGCCGGCGTCAGCAGCTCGGCCCAGGGCAACTTGCCGAAGCGTTTATGCGCTTCCCACAATCCCAGCACGGTGCCCGGCACGCCGGCGGCGCGGCTGCCCACCAGGCTGAGATTCTCGATCACTTCGCCTTTCTCGTTCAGATACATAGTTTTGCCGGCGGCCTTGGGCGCCACTTCGCGGTAGTCGAGGAAATAGGGTTTGCCGTCGACGTACAGCGTCATAAAGCCGCCGCCGCCGATATTGCCGGCTTCAGGGTAGGTAACGGCCAGGGTAAAGGCGGTGGCGACCGCCGCATCGACCGCATTGCCGCCGGCCTGCAGAATGTGCGCGGCGACCTTGGCGCCATACTGATCCGGGGCGGCGACCGCGCCGGCGGTCAGTTCGGCGGCAAAGGCAGCGGGAACGGTGCAGGCAAGGGCCACGCTCAGAGCTATCGTTTTCAATAAACCGGCAGACATAGAAGATCCTTTTAGCGATGTTCAGTTATCAGGTGAATTCAACTAATTATTTTGAAACAGCAGGTTAGCGCGTTTTCTTCGGGCTGTTGCGACGCTTTATTGAAAGTAGCAGCGGGCAGGCGGGGCCGCCTGACCAGAGTAGCAAATCGTGACGTGGCGCGTTATGCGCCGGCGGGCAGCGCCGACTGCAGCCATTGGCAGAAGTGCCGGGCGAGCGGATTGTGTTCGCTGTCGCGGTGCAGCAGCCACGCCCAGTTGGCGCCGCGCACGCGTTGCTCGGTTAACGGTTGCAGCAGCCCGGCGTCGCGCGCGTGTTGCGCCAGCAATTGGCTGACCAACGCGATGCCGAGGCCATTGCAGGCGGCGTCCAGCAGCAGACCAGGATCGGAGAAGTTCAGCCCGCTGTCGCGCTGGCCGACGTGCGCGCCGCCCGCCACTGCCCAGTGGCTCCAATCCATCTCGCGTTCGCCGTGCAAGGTCACGCGCTGCTCCGGCGTCAACGCCAGCAGGCTGGGGTGGCAGGCGGGGTAGAGTCGGTCGGTACAGAGAACGTTAAAGGTGCAGTCCGCCTGCGCGCTGAGATCGTCACGGATCGCCAGATCGATGCTGTCCGTCGCCATATCCGGCGGTTCAAAGCTGGTGAACAGCCACAGATCGATCTGCGGATGCTGCCGATTGAAATCGCCCAGCCGCGGCGTCAGCCAGTGGCGGGCAAAGGCCGGGGTGGTGTTGACGATCAGTTGGTTGGGTTTGCGGTACTGATCCAAACGGCGAATGCCGACGGCCAGCTGTTGCAGCATCACCTGTGCGGTGCTGAACAGATCGTGGCCGGCGTCGGTCAGCGCCACGCTGCGGCCGGTGCGGAAGAACAGCGGTTGCTCCAGAAACGCCTCGAGGCTGCGGATTTGCTGGCTGATGGCCGACTGAGTCAGGTGCAGCTCTTCGGCAGCCTGATGAAAACTGCCCAGGCGCGCCGCCGCTTCGAAACCGCGCAGGGCGCTCAAGGGGGGCCAGTGTTTTAACATTATAGATAAGCCTGTCTAATCAGATATCCGCTAAATATATCGTTTGTCGCGGTGGCAGGGGAAGACTAGCATGGGATTCAAGCGCCGGAGCGTAAAAAAACCGGATAACGGTTTGAATTTAAATCAATTTAAAGAGGCTATTTATGTCAACGCGTCGCACCTTTATCAAGCAGCTTTCGGCGGTGGCCGGTGTGAGCTTGACGGCATCATTGGGCATCCCGTTACGCGGTCACGCGAAAGCTGCGCTTAATCCGGCCTGGCGGATGCCCGACGAAGGGGAACCGCAACAGCGGGCGTTTCTCGCTTTCGGCGCGCAGCGTGCGATTTGGGGCGGGTTCACCGCGGACGTGCAGGCAGCGCAGGGGCGCATCGCCCGCGCCATCGCCGACTTTCAGCCGTTGACGGTTTTTTGCCGCGGCAATGAACGGCAATTGGCTGAGGCCACCTGCGGCAGTCACAACGTCAGCTATGTTGTCACTGAGCTGGATGATATCTGGATGCGCGACATCGGCGCCAATTTCGTCGTCAATGACGCCGGCGAACTGGGCGCGGTGGATTTCAACTTCAACGGCTGGGGCGATAAGCAGCAACATGCCAGGGATGCGCGTCTGGCAGGGTTTGTCGCCAGGCGATACGGCGTCGCTCAACCGCGCCGCAGCGCGCTGGTAGGCGAAGGCGGCGGCATCGAGGTGGATGGGCACGGCACCGGCATCATGACCGAGAGCAGTTGGGTGAATGCGAACCGCAACCCGGGCTGGAGCCGAGACCGGGTTGAGCAAGAGCTGAAGGCGATGCTCGGCCTGCGCAAAATTATCTGGCTGCCGGGCATTAAAGGCCGGGACATCACCGATGCCCACGTCGATTTTTATGCCCGTTTCGTGCGGCCTGGCGTGGTGGTGGCCAACCTGGATACCGATCCGGCCTCTTATGATCATGCGGTTACCCAAGCGCATCTGGCGATCCTCAAAGCAGCGACCGACGCCGACGGCCGCACGCTGCAGGTACATACGCTTTCGCCGCCGCGGGCACCGCGCGAAAGCCGATTCAGTCGCCGCAACCCCGATTTCGCGGCGGGCTACATCAACTATTTCGTCATCAACGGCGCGGTGATCGCCCCGGAGTTTGGCGACCTGCAGGCGGACAAGGCGGCGTTTGAACTGCTGTCGGCGCTCTATCCGCAGCGCAAGGTGGTGCAGTTGGAGATCGACGCCATCGCCGCCGGCGGCGGCGGCATTCACTGCGTGACCAGCCAATTGCCGGCGCCTGGCAAGCCAGACCAGTGAATGTTCAAAAAATGCGCGTGCGGTTGTTTGTCGCCATAGGGTGTGATTGGCTGAGTGGAAACATAAGGAGGCCATAATGAACGACTCACCCTTGAGCATTCCCACCTGGTATCGCGATCCGCACGCAGAACAGGCCATGGCCGAAGGCCATGCGCCCATCTGGCGGCATCTGCTGAGCCTGGTGCCGGAACACGAATTGTCCGGCGTCAAGGTGCTGGACTTCGGCTGCAATCAGGGCGGTTTTCTGCGTCTGTTGCACCAAATCCGGCCATTTCGTGAAGGGCTCGGCGTTGATATCGCCCGCCAATCCGTCGAACACGCCAACCGCCTGAAAGGAAACCTGCCGATCGGTTATCAAACCGACACGCGGTTGACGGGTTATGAGAACCACTTCGATATCGCCTTCAGTCATGAAGTCATCTACCTGATCGAAGATATCGCGCAGCATGCCGCCGATATGCTGCGGGTGCTGAAGCCGGGCGGTGTTTATTATGCGGTGACCGGTTGCCACACCGACAACCCGCTGTGGCCGCAATGGCGCGAAAGGGTGGCTGAACAGACGCATACCGTGGTGCGGGATCGCGCTCTGGACGACTATGCGCGCATTTTCTCCGCCGCGGGATTCCAGGTCTCTGCCCGCCGGCTGGGCTTTTCCGGCTTCGTGCCCTATGAGCCGGACGGCTGGATGCCGAATATCGCGGCGGCGATCGACTACTATTGGCACACCAAAACGGTGTTTAGACTGGTTAAACCCCCAGTGCCGGTGAGTTAACGCGCCGGGCCGATGCCGTAGCGCAGCAGGGCAATGGCGTGGCGGGCGATATCCTCGGCGTTTAGCTGGCCTTTATCCCGTTCGCGCCGCCATTTGGGTGCGGTGGCCAGCGGCAGCAGCGTGATGCCGAACAGCGTAAAGAACAGCAGGGCAGGCTCGAGATCGGGATTGAGTTTACCCTGCGCCTGCCAGCGTGCGATGGCTTGCAACGCGATCTGATGGCGTTCATTACCGAATCGTTCATCCATTCTCTGTTTCAATACGCCACTTTCACTCATGACTTCCCGCAGCCACAGCGGGGCGAACCAAGGGTGTTCCAACGCGATGTCGATAAAACGTTGCGCTAGCTGGGTGAACGCGGTGACGGGATCGTCCGCGTTGGCGTCGAACACCTCGCCGGCCATCTTGCGCACTGGCAGAAAGCGCTCTTCGATCAGCACGTCCAGCAACTGTTCCCGGTTATGAAAGTAGTAGTGCAGCATGGCCGGGGTGACGTTTGCTTCGCGCGCAATGGCATTCAATGAGGTGTCTACGATCCCCTGGCGGGCAAACAGGTTCAGCGCGGTATCAAGCAAATGCTCGCGTTTGTCCGCCCCTTTGGCACCGCCGCTCGGCCGGCCGGGGCGGCGAGGCTTGGCGGGAGTTTGAACGTTTCGTGCTGTCATCGCGATAAGATCCATTGACCGGAAAAAAGGATGACTCATATATTAATTATGCGATTAATTAATTACAAGTGAACTGACTCCGATGACGACTGAAAACCCGACAATCCGGCCCGATCACGGCGGGGCGCCTGCCAAGGCGCCTTCGCTCCCGTTGCTGTTTTCCGCGTTGCTGCTGGTGATGCTACTGGCGGCGCTGGATCAAACTATTGTCTCCACCGCGCTGCCGACCATCGTCGGCGAGTTTGGTGGGCTTGAGAAACTGTCCTGGGTGGTGACAGCCTATCTGCTGTCTTCCACTATCGTGGTGCCGCTGTACGGCAAATTCGGCGATCTTTTCGGCCGCAAGATTGTGCTGCAAATCGCTATTTTGCTGTTTTTGCTTGGGTCGGTACTGTGTGGGCTAGCGCAAAACATGACACAGCTGATTATGATGCGCGCGCTGCAAGGGTTGGGCGGCGGCGGGCTGTTGGTGGTCACTTTGGCGGTGGTCGGCGACGTGATCCCGCCGGCGGAACGCGGCCGTTATCAGGGGCTATTCGGTGGGGTATTCGGCCTGGCCACGGTGGTGGGGCCGTTGATCGGCGGCTTACTGGTGCAGCATTTTTCCTGGCGCTGGATTTTCTACATCAATCTGCCGCTGGGCCTGTTTGCCCTGCTGGTGATTGGCGCGGTATTTCAGTCGCAGGTTAATCGAGTGCGACATGAAATCGACTTCCTCGGCGCCGGTTACCTGGCGATGGCGCTCACCTGTATCATCCTGTTCACCAGCCAGGGCGGCACGGTAATGGCCTGGTCGGACGGCCAGCTGTGGTGCATTCTGGCCTTTGGCCTGGTGTCGCTGGGCGGCTTTATCTATGAGGAACGGCTGGCCGGTGAACCGATCATTCCCCTCGGGCTGTTTCGCAACCGCACCTTCGTGCTGTGCGGCCTGATCGGCTTTATCGTCGGCATGTCGCTGTTCGGCTCCGTAACTTTCCTGCCGCTGTATCTGCAGGTGGTAAAAGGCTCGACGCCATCGCAGGCCGGGATGCAGCTGCTGCCGTTGATGGGCGGCCTTATGGTCAGCTCGATCATCAGCGGGCGGATCATCAGCAAACGCGGTAAATATCGCCTGTTCCCGATCGTCGGTACCCTGTGTGCGCTGGGGGCGATGACGCTGCTCGGCACCCTGACCAATAACACGCCGGTGCAACAACTGTATCTGTACCTTTGCCTGCTGGGATTGGGGCTGGGCATGGTGATGCAAGTGATGATTTTGGCGGCGCAAAACAGCGTGGAGCCCCGACATATCGGGGTCGCGACGTCCAGCGCCACGCTGTTCCGCTCTATCGGCGGTTCGATAGGCGTGGCGGTGTTCGGGGCAATTTTCACGCAGGTGTTGCACACCCGTTTGGCGGCGCTGTTGCCGGAAGGCGCGCAGCTGCCGCGCTCGCTCGGCGCAGAAGCGGTGCACCATTTGCCGGCGGCGCTGCAGCAGGATTACCTGCAGGCCTTCGGCGGGGCGATCCATTCGGTGTATCAAATTGCCGCCGGGGTGATGGCGCTGGCTTTTGCGCTGACCTGGCTCTTGAAAGATGTGCCGCTGCGGCACAAATAATCCCGATACCGGCCGCTCCGGCCGGCTCAGCCCGACGGACTTTTACCGAATCCTTACGCAACCCTTTCAGAAGCGAATGTCTGCATTCGATATATTGAGAATAGTCATTCTCAATGGGATCGTATTGCAATGCAGAGAAAAACGCTTTTGGTGCTTGGGCTGTCGCTGTTGCTGTCCGCCTGCGATGGGCAAAACGCCGGTGCGCCGACGGGCGCAGGCGGTGAGCAGGAGGTCGGCGTCGTCACGCTGCGCGGCCAGTCAGTGACCCTGAGCAGCGAGTTGACCGGCCGGGTCAACGCCACCATGACTTCCGACGTGCGGCCGCAGGTCGACGGCATCATCAAGCAGCGGCTGTTTACCGAAGGGGCCGAGGTGAAAGCCGGGCAGGTATTGTACCAAATTGACCCCGCCAGCTATCAGGCCAGCTACGATCAGGCCGCCGCCCAGCTGAAAAACGCCCAGGCCACGGTGCAATCCACCCGGCTCAAATCACAGCGCTATGCGGCGCTGGTGAAAGAGAACGGCGTTTCTCAGCAGGATGCGGACGATGCCAAAGCCGCCTATTTGGCGGCCGTGGCGTCGGTGGCCCAGTATCAGGCAGCGCTGGAGACGGCGCGCATCAACCTCGCCTATACCCAGGTGCGGGCACCGATCGCCGGCCGCATCGGCATCTCATCGGTGACGCCGGGCGCGCTGGTCACCGCCAGCCAGACCGATGCGTTGGCCACCATCCGCGCGTTGGATCCGATCTATGTCGATCTGACCCAGTCCAGCGCCCAGTTGCTTAAACTGCGCCGTCAGCAGGCCGCTTTGCAGCGCGGTGCGGTCACGCCGGTCGCCATCAAGCTGGAGGACGGCACGCCTTATGCCCACGCCGGCAAGCTGGAGTTGACCGAGGTGGCGGTGGATGAGGCCACCGGTTCGGTCACGCTGCGTGCGGTGTTCCCCAACCCCGAGCATGAGCTGCTGCCCGGTATGTACGTCCACGCCACGGTGGATAACGGCGTCGATCCCAAAGCCATTCTGGCGCCGCAGCAGGGCATCACCCGCAACGCCAAAGGGGAAGCCACCGCGTTGGTGGTGGACGAGCAAAACAACGTGGCGCAGCGCACCGTCAGCGCCGAACGGGTGGTGGGCAGCAACTGGCTGATCGGCAGCGGGCTGAACGAAGGCGATCGCCTGATCGTCGAAGGCACCGGCAAGGTCACGATCGGCGCCGCGGTGAAGCCGGTTGAGGTTTCAGTCGACAAAACCCAACGCGGGGAGCAGTGATATGGCGCAGTTCTTTATCCGGCGGCCGGTATTCGCCTGGGTGATTGCCATCATCATCATGCTGTGCGGCCTGATGTCGATCAATTCATTGCCCGTCTCGCAGTACCCGGATGTCTCACCGCCGCAGATTTCCATCTCCGCCACTTACCCGGGCGCGGACGCGGAAACGCTGGAAAACAGCGTCACGCAGGTGATTGAGCAGCAGCTCACCGGCCTGGACGGCCTGCTGTATTTCTCTTCGACCAGCAGCTCCAGCGGCTCGGTCAGCATCAACGTCACCTTTGATCAGGGCACCGATCCGGATATCGCTCAGGTGCAGGTGCAAAACAAGGTGCAGCAGGCGGAAAGCCGTTTGCCGAGCGCGGTCACTGCGCAGGGCGTGACGGTCAAGAAATCCCAGAGCAGCTTCCTGCTGATCGTCGGGCTGTATGACGAAAGCGACAAGGCGACAATGGCCGATATCTCCGACTATCTGGTCAGCAACCTGCAGGATCCGCTGTCGCGCATTGAGGGCGTGGGGGACGTGCAGGTGTTCGGCTCGGAATATGCGATGCGTATCTGGCTGGATCCGACCAAGCTGGCGAGCTATGCGCTGATGCCTTCCGACGTGCAGACGGCGATCGAAGCGCAAAACACCCAGGTGTCTGCCGGCAAGATCGGCGATCTACCGGCTGCCGCCGATCAGCAGCTGACCGCCACGGTAAAGGCGCAGTCGCGGCTGCAAACGCCGGAACAGTTTCGCAATATCATCCTGAAAAGCGACAGCAGCGGCGCGCTGGTGCGGCTGGGTGACGTGGCACGGGTTGAGCTGGGCAACGAAGACTACTCCGCCAGCGCGCACCTCAATGGCCACCCGGCGGCGGGGATCGCGGTCAAGCTGGCGGCGGGCGCCAACGCCCTGAGCACCGCCAAACTGGTTAAGGCCAAGGTGGCGGAATACCAAAGCGCGATGCCGCAGGGCTACAAGGTGGCCTACCCGAAAGACAGCACCGATTTCATCAACATCTCGATCGAGGAGGTGGTGAAAACGCTGTTTGAAGCGGTGGTGTTAGTGGTGGTGGTGATGTTCGTGTTCCTGCAAAACCTGCGCACCACGCTGATCCCGACCATCACCGTGCCGGTGGTGTTGCTGGGCACCTTCGGCGTGCTGGCGGCGTTCGGCTATTCGATCAATACCCTGACGCTGTTCGGCATGGTGCTTGCGATCGGGCTGTTGGTGGACGACGCCATCGTGGTGGTGGAAAACGTCGAACGCGTGATGCGTGAAGATAAACTGCCGCCGCGCGAGGCGACGGAGAAATCGATGCGCGAGATCACCGGCGCGCTGGTCGGCATCGCGCTGGTGCTGTCGGCGGTGTTTCTGCCGATGGCGTTCTTCGGTGGTTCCACCGGGGTGATCTACCGTCAGTTTTCAATCACCGTCGTTTCCTCGATGGTGCTGTCGGTGGTGCTGGCGTTGACGCTGGCGCCGGCGCTGTGCGCCACATTGCTGAAATCGACGCATGAAGAACAGACCGACAAAGGGCTGCTGGGTAGATTCAACCGCGGTTATAACCGGCTGCAGGAGAAGTACGCCGACAAGGTCGGCGCAGTGATCCACCGGCCAACGCGCTATCTGCTGCTGTACGGTCTGCTGTTGATCGCCGCGGCCGTGATGTACCTGCGTTTGCCGACCGGTTTCCTGCCCAATGAGGATCAGGGTTCGGTGATGGTGCAGTACACCTTGCCGGCCGGCGCCACCAACGCCCGCACCTCGGCGGTGAGCGAGGCGGTGACCGCCTATTTCCTCGATCAGGAAAAGGCCAACGTCAGCACCATTTTCACCATCAACGGTTTCGGCTTCAGCGGCAGCGGGCAAAACGCCGGCATGGCGTTCGTCAGCCTCAAAGACTGGAGCCAGCGCAGCGGCAGCGAGAACACCGCCGACGCCATCGCCAAACGCGCCATGGCGCACTTCGCTTCGCTGCGCGACGCCCAGGTGTTCTCCATGAGCCCACCGGCGATCGACGGTTTCGGTCAGTCCGACGGTTTCACCTTCGAACTGCAGGCCAAAGGGGCGACCACCCGCGCCGAGCTGCAGGCGATGCGCGACCAGATCGTCGCCGCCGCCGGCAACAATCCGGCATTGCTGGCAGTGCGCGCCAACACCTTGCCGGACACCCCGCAGCTGCAGGTGGAGATCGACAACGGCAAGCTGCAGGCGCTCGGCCTGAGCGCCGGTGACGTCAACAGCACCCTCAGCAGCGCGTTCGGCAGCACCTACATCAACGACTTTATCGACCGCAACCGGGTGAAAAAAGTCTATATGCAGGGCGACGTGCAGTACCGCGCCAAGCCGGAAGACCTCGACCGCTGGTTTGTGCGCGGCACCAATGCGTCGGGCGCCAGCAGCATGACGCCGTTCTCCGCCTTTGCGTCTTCGCACTGGATCTACGGGCCGGAGAACCTGTCGCGCTATAACGGGCTGTCGTCGTTCGAGATCACCGGGCAGGGCGCCGCCGGCGTCAGCTCCGGTACGGCGATGAGCGAGATGGAGAAACTGGCGGCGAAATACTCCGCCGGCAGCAGCTATTCCTGGAGCGGGCTGTCCTATCAGGAACGGCTGACCAGCGGCCAGGCGTCGTCGCTGTACGCCATTTCGCTCATCGTGGTGTTCCTGTGCCTGGCGGCGCTGTATGAGAGCTGGTCGATTCCATTCGCGGTGATGTTGGTGGTGCCGATGGGTGTGGTGGGCTCGCTGCTGGCGATCACGCTGCGCGGGCTGGAAAACGACATCTACTTCCAAGTGGCGCTGCTCACCATCATCGGCCTGTCGGCGAAGAACGCCATTTTGATCGTCGAGTTCGCCGAGGAGATGCACCAGCGGGGGGAAACGCTGATTGGCGCGGCGGTCCACGCGGCACGCATGCGCCTGCGGCCGATCCTGATGACCTCGCTGGCGTTCACCGCCGGGGTGCTGCCGCTGGCGGTATCCAGCGGCGCCGGCGCCAACAGCCGAATCGCCATCGGTACCGGCATTATCGGCGGTACGATCACCGCCACCGCATTGGCCATCTTTTTCGTACCGCTGTTTTATGTGTTGGTGCGCCGCATGTTTACCCGCCGGCCCACCAACTCGCCGTCTCAGGCAGGAGAATAACGTGTTGCAACGAGTCATGATGTTAACTTTACCGCTGCTGCTGAGCGGGTGTCTGTCGCTGGATCCACACTACCAGCGCCCAGCGGCGCCGGTGCCCGCCAACCTGCCGCAGGGCGAGGCCGCCGGCAAGCAGGCGTTGAGCTACCCGGACGTCGCCTGGCGCGACTATGTGCAGGACGCCAGGCTGCGGCAGGTGGTGGCGCTGGGGCTGGACAGCAGCCGCGATCTGCGCGAGGCGATCGCCAATATCGCCTCGGCGCGCGCCCTGTACGGTGAGCAGCGCTCGGCGCTGTTCCCGACGATCAACGCCACCGCCGACGGCAGCCGCGGGCGTTCGCTGACCGGTAGCGGCAATGCCACCGCCATCAGTCAGAGTTATGAAGCGCAGGCCGGCGTCAGCGCGTTCGAGCTGGATCTGTTCGGCAAAAACGCCAGCCTGTCGCGCGCGGCGTTCGAAACCTATCTGGCCAATTCGGAGGCGGCGAAAAGTACTCGCCTGACGCTGATCGCCGATATCGTCACCGACTGGGTGGCGGTGGCGGCCGAGCGCAGCAATCTGGCGGTGGCGCAGCAGACGATGGAAAGCGCCAAACGTTCGCTGGAGGTGACGCGTAAGAACCAGCAGCACGGCATTGCGTCGCTGGTTGACGTGGCGTCGGCGGAGACCGTTTATCAACAGGCGCGATCGGACGCCGCCAGCTATGCGACCAGCGCCGCGCAGGCGAAAAACGCGCTGGATTTGGCGGTGGGGCAAAGCGTGCCGGAAAATCTGCTGCCGAGCGGTACCGATGGGCTCGGCGAAATCATGCGCAATCTGCCGGCTGGGGTGTCTTCGCAGGTGCTGCTGACGCGGCCGGACGTGCTGCAGGCTGAGCATAACCTGAAATCCGCCAACGCCAACATCGGCTCGGCGCGGGCGGCGTTTTTCCCGTCGATCAGCCTGACCGCCAGCGGCGGCGTGGGCAGCGGTGAACTCTCGTCGCTGTTCAGCCACGGCGCGGGCGTCTGGTCGTTCGCCCCGAGCATCAGCCTGCCGATCTTCAGCGGTGGCTATAACACGTCGCAACTGAACTACAGCAAAGCGCAGAGAGATCTGTATGTCGCCACCTATGAGAAAGCGGTGCAGACGGCATTTCAGGAAACCGCCGACGCGTTGGCGCGTAAAGCGACTCTGCAGGAACAGCTGGCGGCGCAAACCGGCTATGTGGCGGCGGCGCAGCAATATTATCGCCTGGCCGAGTTGCGTTACCGCCAGGGCGTGGACAGCTACCTGACGCTGCTGGACGCGCAGCGCACGCTGTACACGGCGCAGCAGTCTCTGATCGCCGCGCAGCAGACCGCGTACGACAATCAGGCCACCCTGTATAAAGTGTTGGGCGGCGGCATTGCCGCCGAGCGGCAGGGGGACGGCGTCATCGCCGACAAGACGACGCTCAGCCGCTAACCATCGACCGCGCGCGCCAGAAGTGTGGCTGCGCGCGGTTTTTTATGGAAAGTGTAAAGAAACAGAAAACCCGCGCGGCGGCCCGAACTCGCCGCGGCGAGCAGAGTCAGACAGAGAACCGCATTCATCTTTATTCATACCGGCTTGAGGTCGTCATGGCAGAAGACATTCAGCAACAGGTCATCGCGCTTATCGCCGCATTCAACGCGCCTGGGCGGCAGAAGAAGGGCGTGGTCATCACCCCGGAAACCGAGATCAACACCGCGCTCAGTCTGTCGTTCAGCGACTCCAACACGCTGATGCGCCGCTACTTCGATACCTTCGGCGTCGACAGCAGCAATTACAACCACGAGCTGTATTTCCAGCCGCCGGCCAACACCGGGCGCTGGTTTTCCCCCTCCGCCTGCAAAGAACACCCCCGGCCGCTGTGCGTGTCGATGCTGGTACGCTCCGCACGCGCCAAACGCTGGCTGTACGACATCCACTTCCTGATCGAGCAGCTCCGCTAGCACCGCATTACTGCTCCAATACCTCGGCGAATTTCGCCAGCCACTGCGGATGCGCCGGCCAGGCCGGGGCGGTGACCAGATTGCCGTCGACGTGGGCCTGATCGATGCCGATCTCCGCATAATGGCCGCCGCCGAGTCGCACCTCCGGGGCGCAAGCCGGGTAGGCGCTGCAGGTGCGGCCCTTCAACACCCCGGCCGCTGCCAGCAGCTGCGGGCCGTGGCAAACGGCGGCGATCGGTTTTTTCGCGGCGTCAAACGCCTGCACCAGCGCGATCACCTCGGGGTTCAGACGCAGGTATTCGGGCGCCCGACCGCCGGGGATCAAGAGCGCGTCATAGTGTTCTTCTTTGGCGGCGGCAAAGTCGGCGTTCAGGGTGAAACGATGACCGGGTTTCTCGCTGTAGGTCTGTGCGCCGTCAAAGTCGTGGATCGCGGTCTGGATGTAGTCGCCGACGGCTTTGCCGGGGCACACGGCGTCCACCCAATGGCCGATCATCTGCAATGCCTGAAACGGCACCATGGTTTCGTAGTCTTCGGCGTAGTCGCCGACCAGCATCAGGATTTTTTTCTTGCTCATGATCACAACTCCTGCAGGAGGGGGAATGCCTAAGGTATAGCCCAGCCCCCCTGGGAATGCGAACCGCAAAGTGCTGTGGAATACACGATTAAAAAGCATAAAATTGAGTTGACTTTCTTGGTAAGAATAAAGGTCATAATTATCTTGGCGGCCTAATCAGTAATGAATTTGATTTTCGTTTGTTTCCTATGGTAGAAAAACGGCTCCCCACTAAAATGGTAGAGAAATCTGTTAGCACGCTTCATACGAATACTTCAGAGTTCTGTGATTATGACCATTGCGTAATAATGGAAAGCACTTTTTTAATTTTTTTATTATTTTGAAGGAACAAAAAATGCCTATTTTAAATCGCTGTGCCACAGCCTGCGCACTGGCGCTGGGCCTGCTGGGGAGCTCGGTTGCAGCACACGCTGGGGAACAAGAGGAACTTACCCAAAAACTCGATGAGTCGGTAATGACGTATGCTTACTCTAAGAGCAGTAGCGATATGGACACCATTAATGAACTGATAAAAAATGGCGCTCACCCTACTATTCAAACGTTATGGTATGCCGCCTATTACAAACAGCCGGCGCTGCTCGTTCGTTTTCTTGATATGTCGGTGAATGTGAATCAAGCCATCAGTGACAATGGAGAAACCGTATTGTTGTCAGCGTTGGGAAATACCGACAAGTCTGAATTATCCGATGATGACCTTCACATTTTACAGAGCTTGCTAAAAGCAGGTGCCAATACCAACGTCATTGCACAAGGGGGGACTAATACACCACTTATTGCCGCCGCCCAAAGCCAAGGAGCCGCGCCCGCGCTGGTAAAACTGTTGCTGCAATCTGGTGCGGATGCCAAGCAGGTTACCCCGCAGGGATTCTCACCGATAATGGGGGAAGGGGCGGCTAATCTGGAGGTCATCAAACTGCTGGTAGCCGCCGGTACAGATCCTTATGGCGTCAGCAAGGTAGGATCAACGCCTTTGCACTTTGTTTGCACGCGGGATTCTTCCCAAGACGGCCAGCCGGACCCGCAAGCGGCACAGCGTATCGCCTTGTTGCATAAACCCGGAACCTCTATCGATGCTCAACCGCCCCAGCAACAGGCCTGGCCTGTTGGCACACCACTGCTGGAAAGCCTGACCAGCAATAATCCTGACTGCGTCAAGGCGTTGTTGGCTGCGGGTGCCGATAAAGATGCGCTGGCTTTCCCGGCAGAGTATGTGGCAGCAGATCCAAGCGTAAAAGGTAAAACGGTTCGTCAGAATATACTCGGGTCGGCAGAAAAATATCCCGACCTGTATTCGCCAGAAATCGTGGCCTTGTTTCAAAAATAGGTGAAACGAAAAAAGGGGGCTTTCGCCCCCTGAAACAATGGCCCGCTCGCAGGCCAAATAAGCCGGCATCAACCTGGGTAGATGCCGCGCTCTTTACGTGCGGTCAGGATGCGTTCACAAGCCACGATGTAAGCCGCGGTGCGCAGGCTGCACTCTTTCTCTGCGGCCTTGTTCCAGACGTGGACCATCGCGTCGGTCATGATCTTGTCCATACGCTCGTTGATCTCGGACTCGCTCCAGAAGTAGCTCGCCATGTCCTGCACCCACTCGAAGTAACTGACCGTTACGCCGCCGGCGTTACAGATAACGTCCGGAACCACGGTGATGTTGCGGGAACGCAGAATGTCGTCCGCTTCTGGGAAGGTTGGGCCGTTAGCCCCTTCCAGCACCAGCTTGGCGCTGAGGATTTCGGCGCGCTGGCGGGTGATCTGGCCTTCCAGCGCCGCAGGGATCAGGATGTCCATGTCAACCGACCAGAACGCTTCGCTCTCGATCTCGCTGGCACCCGGGAAGCCGGCGATCTGCTTGTGCTTGGCCTGGTATTCGGTCAGCGCGACCAGATCGATACCGTTGGCGTTGAACAGGGTAGCGGAGTGGTCCTGGATGGTGACGACGCGAGCGCCGACGCCGACGAACAGACGGGCCGCTTCGCTGCCCACGTTACCGAAGCCTTGTACCGCCACTTTGGCGCCTTCGATCTGCACGCCCAGACGCTTGGCCACTTCGCTGCCGGTGACGAACACGCCGCGGCCGGTCGCTTTCTCACGGCCCAGGGAACCGCCGAGGTGGATTGGCTTGCCTGTCACTACGCCGGTGATGGTGGTGCCGTGGTTCATGGAGTAGGTATCCATCATCCAGGCCATCACTTTGGCGTTGGTGCCGACGTCCGGCGCAGGGATGTCTTTCTGTGGCCCGATGATGAAGCCGATTTCGCTGGTGTAGCGGCGGGTCAGTCGCTCCAGTTCACCTTCAGACAGTTTGAACGGATCGACGCGGATGCCGCCCTTGGCGCCGCCGTACGGCAGGTTGACCGCGGCACACTTGATGGTCATCCAGGCGGACAGGGCCATCACTTCGTTCAGATCGACGTCAGGGTGGAAGCGGATACCGCCTTTACCCGGCCCGCGCGACAGGTTGTGCTGTACGCGGAAACCTTCGAAGTGACGGATGGTGCCATCGTCCATCTGCAGCGGGATATCAACAATCAAAGCGCGTTTAGGGTGACGCAGCGTATCAACCCAGCGTGAGAGGTCGCCGAGGTAAGGGGCGACGCGATCGATTTGTTGCAGATATGTAGCCCAAGCGGTGGTGCTGCTGTCTGAAGCGTAGGATAGCTTTTCCATAACCAACCTTTATATTTTAGAGGTATTTATTTCGTTTAACCGTGGATTAGCAAGCGCATAACACTTTGCGACGCTAAATTTACCACTAATTATGCCGGTTGTTAGCCCCCCTCTCATCGGGCCAGCGGACGGTTTTTCGCCGCCTGCAGGGCGGCAAATGAATAGTTAATTACTTTTTGTCGACGGTGAGCGAGTTCATGCATATTTTATGCATATAAAGCGCATAAAACCCCTTTTTATCTATTTTTCAGAAGCTTGAATGTGATCAAAAAGTTTCATTTTATTTAACTGCCATGTTGACAATGGCATTTCCCCTCGCCAGAGTTAAATTAATGTTAAAACGACTCCGGCGTCGTTTTTTTGTTGCACAAGGGAAAGCATAACTATTTGATATTGTAGTATTTACCCACCACGCTCAGGCTATGTTCGCCAAACGTGGGCGATACGACGGCTCACGAGAGCATTTTCTCGGTACCCATTATTATTACCTCCCTGTTACAACGGGGCGGGCAGCGTTCGGTCTCACTTTTTTGCCGGTTAGAACGCTCACGGGCGTTTCACTCCTGCTGCAGCCGCATATCGGTTGCTTAATCGCCTTAATGACGGACAGGTAACACCATGACAAAAAATCACTGCGATCGGCTGAACCCAGGTTCAGCCGAGGGGCCAAACTGTGCCCAAACCTTGCAGCGCGGGCTGAGCGCGCGCCACATTCAACTGATTTCGATCGGCGGCGCCATCGGCACCGGGCTGTTTATGGGCGCCGGGAAAACCCTCGCGCTGTCGGGCACCTCCATCGTACTGACTTACGCCATCGTCGGCTTTTTCATGTTCATGGTCATGAGGGCGATGGGGGAGTTGCTGCTCACGCGGCTCGATTACCGTTCGTTCGCCGATTTCGTCTCCGAATACCTGGGGCCGCGCGCCAGCTTTTTTCTCGGCTGGTCCTACTGGCTGAGCTGGGTCGTGACCTGCATTGCCGACGTGGTGGTGTGCGGCGGCTACGTGCAGTATTGGCTGCCTAACGTCTCGCCCTGGTTGCCAGCGCTGCTGACGCTGGGGTTTCTGTGTCTGTTCAACATGCTGTCGGTCAAGATGTTCGGCGAAGCCGAATTCTGGTTTGCGATGATCAAGGTGGTGGCGATCGTCGCGTTGATCGCCACCGGCGCCTGGATGGTGTTCAGCGGATGGACCTCGCCGGACGGCGTGACCGCTTCGCTGCATAACGTCACCGATCCCGCCATTTTCATGCCGCACGGCATCTTCGGCTTTTTCGCCGGGTTCCAGATCGCCATTTTCTCCTGTACCGGCATCGAGCTGTTGGGCACGATGTCGGCGGAGACCAAAAACCCGCAGAAGGTGTTGCCGAAGGCGATCAACGCGATCCCGGCGCGCATCATCGTCTTCTACGTGTGCTCGATGCTGACCATTATCGCCGTCACCTCGTGGAGCCACATCTCGCCGGACAGCAGCCCGTTCGTGATGCTGTTCGATCGGGCGGGGCTGCCGGCTGCCGCCGCGGTGATCAACTTCGTGGTGCTGACTTCGGCGATGTCCTCGGCCAACAGCGGGGTGTATTCCAGCACCCGCATGCTGTACAGCCTGTCGATGGAAAAGCACGCCCACGGTCAGTTCCGCATTCTGTCTCGCACCACGGCCATTCCGATCCGCAGCCTGCTGTTTTCCTGCTTCTGCATGGTGGCCGGCACCTTGCTGCTGATACTGGTGCCGAACGTCATGACGCTGTTCACCATCGTCTCTACCGTGGCGGCAATCCTGGTGGTTTACAGCTGGGGCATGATTTTGGTCGCCTACCTGGTGTATCGCCAGAAGCGACCGGATCTGCACGCCGATTCCAATTTCAAAATGCCAGGCGGGGTCGCGATGGCCTGGCTGACGCTGGCATTCTTCGCCTTTACGCTGGTGCTGATGGTGTTCGATAGCGAGACGCTGATCGCGCTGTGCAGCATGCCGCTGTGGTTTACCACGCTCGGGCTGATCTGGCGCTATCGGGTCCGCGACAGCGTGGCGCGCGAGAGCTACGTGTTTTATCGGCGTGGCGCCGAGGCGGAATAACCGGCAAAGGATACGCCGCTTGCCGCCGCTCCACTCGGCAAGCGGCGGCAACTGCGGTATGCTAAGCGGCTGAACAGCAAACCAAACCGGGCCATACGGAGACCCCCAGCGTGCCGAACTCTTCTTCTCAACTCGAACTTTTGCGCTCGGTCGCTGACGGCATCGCGGCGCTGTTTTTCCCGAATGCGGAAGTGGTGATCCACGATCTGGCCACCAACAAGATTGCCTATCTGGCGAACAACCTGTCGAAGCGCAAACCGGGCGACGACGCCGGGCTGGAAGACTTCGAGCTCGATGGCGGCGCCGGCGTGACCGGCCCCTATGAGAAGCTGAACTGGGACGGCAAAAAGATGCGTTCGGTGAGCATTGCCGCACGCGACGAACAGGGCAAGCCCAGCTATCTGCTGTGCATCAACCTGAGCACCGCGATGTTCGAGGACGCCCGCAACGCGCTGGACATGTTCCTGTCGGTCACGCGATTGCAACCTCAGCCACAAGAGCTGTTCAAAGACGACTGGCAGGAGAAGATCAACACTTTCCTGCACGATTGGCTGCGGCGCGAAAACGCCGCGCTCGGCGCGCTGAGCCGCGAACAAAAACGGCGACTGGTCAGCGATCTCTACCATCAGGGCGCGTTCAAGGCCAAAAGCGCCGCGGACTACATCGCCAATGTGCTGTCGATGGGGCGCGCCACGGTGTACAAGCACTTGCGGGAATTGAAGCAGGAGTAAAGGCGGCGGGAAAGGGCACGACGCCCCAGGGCGAATGCCGAGGTAGCGCAATAGCTGCGATGATCGTTTATGAACGGTCTGAGACGACGTCCTGAAGAAGCCAGTCGTGGAAAATTTTCACTTCATCACGCATGACATGTTGCTGCGGGGTGACCAGATAGTAGGACCATCTAAGTGGCCAGCGATGGTCGGGATGGAGATGAACCAACTGCCCGGTCTCGATAAGCTGCTTTACCAGAGCGTTTCGAACGATGGCCACGCCCCTGCCGCTCAGCGCCGACAGGATCACTGCTGAAGTAGAATTGATATGCAGCCCGCTTTCCCGCGTTTCGGGCGCACCGACCGCTCTCAGTGCATCACCCCATGATGGAAAATCGGCACCAGGATGCGGCGTGTCATCGTGAATGAGTTTTTGCGTGGCGAGCCATTCACTGCAGGCTATTTTCTCGGGGGGAGCCAGGCGTGGACTGCAGACCAGCACGGCTTCCTCATCCATTAGCCAGGTTTTACTCACGCCGGGCCACTCTCCCTGTCCACAGCGAATGCCGATATCTGCCTCGCCATACGACACGTCCATCAGCTTTTCCGTGACGTTAAGCCGCAGATCGATATTCTCATGCGTTTCCGCAAACCGGTTCAGGCGGTCCATCAGCCAGTTCATCATCAGTACCTGGGACGCCGTCACCACGACCACCGAGCGTGACCGGCGACCACGAAGCTTACTTAAACCGGTTTCCAGTTTATCGAGACCTTGAGTGATATCTTGTAGGGCCTCCTGCGCTTCGTCTACCAGCGTCAGTCGCTCCTTGCCGGAGCGGGTGCGGTGAAGAAGCGGGTGTCCGACCCAGTCTTCCAGCGAACGGACCAACTGACCTACGGCGGCGGGTGTGACACCCAGCTCCTGTGCCGCGCCGGTAAAACTGCCATGCCTGGCGGTGGCTTCAAAAGCGTGCAGCCATTTAAGTCGGTTTAACGATCGCATTGTGATCATCTTGATTCATTCTTTTCCTCAGTATACGCCGGCGAGAAAGATTTTCTTTCCTGTGTCGCAATTTCTTCTCAGTCGTCAATCGGTTTTCAGGGTGGCAATCTGGTTTCACACGATGAGAAGCCAGGCTTCTTATTAATGACAACCAGATGAATGTAAAGAGGTTAGCGATGAATACATCTTTTGCTGGCAAAAAACTGTTAGTGGTCGGCGGTACAAGCGGTATGGGCTTCGAAACGGCGAAGCGGGTCCTGAAAAGCGGCGGCAGCGTGGTGCTTGTTGGCCATCGTCAGGACAAAGCCGAGCAGGCCCGTCAGGCGCTGGCTGCAGACGGCCAGGTTTCCGTCATCGTTGCAGACCTGATGAAAGAAGAAGGTCTGCAGCATGTAGTGAACATCATTAACGCCGAACACAAAGATATCAGCCTGCTGGTCAATGCGGCTGGCGTGTTCTTCCCGAAACCGTTTACAGAACATGAAGCGTCAGACTATGACATGTACATGAGCATTAACCGCGCCACGTTTTTTATCACCCGCGACGTAGTGCGCAATATGGTCGAGGCCGATATCAAAGGCGCTATCGTCAATATTGGCTCTATGTGGGCACGACAGGCCATCGGTGCCACACCGTCTTCAGCCTACTCAATGGCCAAAGCCGGTCTGCACGCGCTGACCAAAAACCTGGCTATTGAACTGGGTGAAAAAGGGATCCGTGTGAATGCGGTTTCTCCAGCTGTCGTTCACACGCCGATTTATGAGGGCTTCATTCCGAAAGACGACGTGAAGGATGTGATGAACAGCTTCGACAGCTTTCATCCGATCGGACGCGTGGGTTCACCGGTCGACATCGCGGAAACCATCACTTTCCTGCTTTCTGACAAGACTGGCTGGGTGACCGGCGCTATCTGGGATATCGATGGCGGCGTGATGGCGGGGCGTAACGCCTGATGACCATGCCGCACGAGTTAACCCGCGTGCGGCATGGGGATTGGACAAAGGCGTGGGTTGCAAGGGGCAGCATCTTACGGCCCCTTGCTCATTTTCATTTATCGCCCGAAAATGTCATCAATACCTTCAGAAAAACGCTAACTGACAAACATTACGATGTTGGCCACCCCTTTTTGTTACCAGCGGTAGTTGACCGAAGCGATGATGCTGCGGCCGCTGCCGTAGAAGCAGGCGTACTCGCCGCTGCAGGATGAGACGTATTTCTTGTCCGTCAGGTTCTGCACGTTGAGCTGGAGCGCCGCACCGCGCAGCGCCGACGAAGCCTGGCCGAGGTCATATTTCACCATGGCATCGTACAGCGTGTAGTGCGGCACGTCGTACTGGCCGGTGGCGTCGGCCGGCGCATCGCCGATGTAACGCACGCCGCTGCCGACGGTCAGGCCGTTCAGCGCACCGCTCAGGACGCTGTAGCTGCCCCAGGCGGAGGCCGCGTGGCGCGGGATGCCCGCCGGGCTGTGGCCAATTTCATCCGCCGAGTTGGAGTCTTTGGTCACTACGTCGGTGTAGGTATAAGCGGCGGTCAGCGTGATCTCCGGCGTAGGCTGAGCGTGCACTTCCGCCTCAATCCCTTTGGATTTCACCTCACCGATCTGCTCGTAGGCGGAGGTGAGGCGGTTATAGGACGCCACATTGCGCTGGGTAATGTCGAACCAGGAGAGGGTCAGCAGGGTATTGCCGCCCGGGATCTGGTACTTCACGCCCACCTCGGTTTGTTTGCCGGTGGTCGGCTTGAGCGGATCGGCGCCCGCGGCACTTGGGTACAGGTTAGGATCGAACGAGGTACTGTAGCTGACATACGGTGAAATGCCGTTGTCGAAGGCGTAGAGCAGGCCCGCGCGGCCGGTGAACTGGGCATCGTTATAGGTCTGCT
This sequence comes from Serratia sp. NGAS9, assembly GCF_009905295.1. NCBI lineage: Bacteria > Pseudomonadati > Pseudomonadota > Gammaproteobacteria > Enterobacterales > Yersiniaceae > Serratia > Serratia sp. NGAS9. The sequence goes on along the minus strand of NZ_CP047605.1, from coordinate 2,532,159 downwards.
CTTTGCCGCCGCTGGTGCGATCGCGGGTGTTGACCTGCGACCAGTCCTGACGGCCGGACAGCAGCAGGTTCCAGTTATTCCACTCCAGCTGGTCCTGCAGATACACCCCGACCTGATTCAGCGTCTTCAAATCGCTGGAAGCCAGCGCCAACGTGCTGCCATCGATGCTGGGGCGAACCGGGTTGGCCCAGTCGATCGGGTAATCGTTACCGCGATCGCGATACATCTTCGAATCGATATGGCTGTAGCGGTAATCCAACCCGCCCAGCACCGTGTGCTTCACCTCGCCGGTGTCGAACACCCCCTTCAGCTGGTTATCCACGCCAAACTCGTTGGTCATCTGCGTTTCATGCTGCGCCATGCGGGTGACGGTGTGGTCGTTGACCGTCGAGTTTACGTTATAAACCAGATATTTATAGTCTTCATCACGGTGGGTGAAGCGCAGGTTCTGGGTAAACGACAGCGCATCGCTGAAGTTATGCTCGAGGCTGTAGCCGATCGACGCCTGCTCGCGCCGCGACTTGTTGAAGCTGGGTTCGCTGATGTTGAAGTCATAGGGTACATAGCCCGCGCTGGTCGGGAACAGCGTGCCGGAACGCGGCAGGAAGTTACGCGATCCGGCTTTCGGATCGTTCTGGTAACTGGTCAGCAACGTAAAGCTGGTATCTTCGTTCGGCAGCCAGGTGAAGGCCGGGGCGATGGCCACCCGTTGCTGCTTGCTGTCTTTGACAAACTCATGTTCGGTTCGGGCGATACCGTTCAGGCGGTAGAACAGGGTGTTGTCGTCGTTAAGTTTGCCGCCAAAATCAAACGCCGTTTCCGCCAGATGGCGGTTGCCGGTGCTGAATTTCACCTCGTGAATGCTCTGGGCGGTAGGGCGTTTACTGGTCATCACCACCACGCCGCCGGGGCTGACCTGGCCGTACAGCACGCCGGCCGGGCCGTGCACCATCTCCACGCGCTCCAGCAGCCAGGGATCGATCTGCCCGGCGCCGCCGTTTTGGCTCGAGAGGCCAAAGTGCAGGCCGTCGAGCAGCTTGGGCGCATAACGGAAGCCGCGGCTGATCACTTCGTCATTGCGGTTGGAGTTGCCGCGGTAGGTGGTGATCACCCCGCTGGTGTAGTTCAGCGCGTCGGCGACCGACGCCGGCTCCTGATCGTTCATCTGCTCGCGCGTGACCACCGAGATGGCCTGCGGCGTCTTGCGCAGAGCGGTGGCGGTCTTGGTGCCGGCAGCGCTCTCTTTGGCGACGCTCCCTTTGACCGGCGCGGTCACGCTGTTTTGCGCGTCGGCGGTCACCAGAATCGTCTCGTCCGCTGCGGCGGACGCGTGTGGCGCCAAGGGCAGTAAGGCCAGCGCCGATCCCAGCAACAGACGCTTGGCGGACATCGCCTCCGCGTTCGCGTTTTCTATCCCTTTGTTTTTAGTCTTCATTATCTCTCCTGAATACCTGCTTTTGTGTGTCATGCCACCCTGATAAACCCCGAAATGCCGACAAGCGGTCTTGTCCCGTCGACTTGGAGACGTCGTGTTTGCACGACGGTAAAAATCCGACAAATAGTATTGAAAATGATAATGAGTATCAATACGATTGTCAGGTTTTGTAAAAGACATTCTTGTTATGTAAGGGGCGCTATGGAGTTTTTGCCGGAAAAGAGGCCAGAAAACGGTCGTGAGGGATTGGCGGCGCAGTGGCTGCGTGAAGAGGCGGCAGGGCAATCCGCGTGGTGGCAGAAGGTTGCCGCTCAGGGCACGCCTGTCGTCGAACCGCACGATGACAGTCACGTCAAAATGACCTGGCTATGGCGCGATCCCGCCGGCGATGAACGGCACTCGCCGATATGCCGCGTTTACGCCGATATCAACGGCATTACCGATCACCACAGCACGTCCCCCAGCGGCCTGACCCGGCTCCCCGGCACCGACGTTTGGTACGGCTCGGCCGTAGTCGATCGCCGCTGGCGCGGTAGCTACAGCCTGATCCCCATTACCGACCGGGATCTTCCCCCCGCATTCAGCGACGACGAAACGTTGCGCGACCGCCAGCAGCGTGCCTGGTGGGTATCGCTGTTCCCGTTGGCGATTGCCGATCCGCTGAATCGTCTCTCGTTGGGACCGTCTCATCGCCCGCGGCCCGTCTCTCTGGCGCAAGGGCCGGATGCCGACGATCAAAGCGCCTGGCAGGCCGCCGATCGGCCGCTGGAGGAGGCGCGGCTGCAGCTTTTCCAGTGGCAGAGCGAACGGCTCGGCACGCAGCGGCGCGTCTGGCTGTATGCCAGCGGCGACGCGGGGGTGAAAGCGAATCGCCCGCTGGTGCTGCTGCTCGATGGCCAAAACTGGGTCGAAAGGCACGCGCTGTTGCCGGTGATCGAGCACGAAACCGCAAAAGGGCACCTGCCGCCTGCATGTTGGCTGCTGATCGATGCGATCGACGGCGAACACCGGGAAAACGAGCTGCCTTGCAACGCCGCATTCTGGCAGGCGGTGATCAATGAGCTGCTGCCGCAGGCGCAGAAGCGCGAACCGTTCAGCGAGGCAGGGGCGCGCACCGTCGTCGCCGGCCAGAGCTACGGCGGGCTGGCGGCGTTATATGCCGGGTTGCACTGGCCAGAGCGCTTCGGCCACGTGCTGAGCCAGTCCGGCTCCTTCTGGTGGCCTACGGTGCAATTCGTTACCCAGTTCGAAAAACGCCACGAACTGGAGGAAGGCTGGCTGATACGCCAGGTTCGGCAACGCAGCGCAGCGGCGCCCAAGCTCACCGTGATTCAGCAAGCCGGCGATCGGGAGGCGGACATCGAATTCGTCAATCGCCAGATGTATCAGGCGCTGACGGCGGCCGGGCACCGCGCCGAATACCGCGTGTTTTCCGGCGGGCACGATGCGCTCTGCTGGCGCGGTGGCCTGGTGGACGGCGTGCGCCAACTGCTTTCCGCGATGGAATAACCCACACATTTTGACAGACAGGTAAGGCAAATGACTCAGGAACAACAAAACCCGTTCGATGACGAAAATCTCCGTTTCTCCGTGCTGATCAACGCGCAACAGCAATATTCGCTGTGGCCGCAGTTTGCCGATACGCCGCAGGGATGGCGCGTGCTGATGGGGCCGGCGTCGCGCGGTGAATGCATCGACTACATCGAAACGCACTGGCAGGACATGCGGCCGGCGGCGCTGAAAGCGGCGGATGCGGCGCGTTAAGCGCCAGGCAGCCACATCGATACATTCCGTTTGAGGGAAAGGACAGACACCATGTCAGAAACGCTTTCTTTACCGGATACTCAGGTCGAGTATCGGGATTATCCGCTGGTTGCGGCGCAACCGGGGATCTGGATCGCCGACCAAATCGCGCTGCGGCGCAACAGCTTCGCGGTGGCGCACTACACCGAACTGCACGGCGCTATCGATCGTTCGGCGCTGGAGCGCGCGATCCGTCAGGGGCTGGCCGAAGCGGATACGGTTCAGGCGCGGTTCTTTGAGGCGCAGGACGGCCAGCCAATGCAACGTTTACCGCTTAATGCGGACCCCGCACGCGTACAGGCGCCGGAGTGGTTTGATTTCAGCGCGCGCCCAGATGCCGAACAGGCGGCGCTGGCGCTGATGAATGACGATCTGGCGCAGGATCTGCCCGCGGACGGCGAGCGGCCGCTCTATCGGCATGTGATGATCCGTGTCGGCGCCGATCGCTGGTTCTGGTACCAGCGCTTTCATCATCTGACCCTGGACGGCTTCAGTTTCGAGGCCATCACCCGCCGGATCGCCGATATCTATCGCGCGCTGCGCCACGGGCTGTCGCCCGCGGCTTCGCCGTTTACCCCGTTCGGCAAGGTGGTGGAAGAGTTTCAGCAATGGCAAACGTCCGCCGCACGCCAGCGGGCGGCCGAATTCTGGCGCCAGCATCTGCACGAACTGCCGTCGCCGCTGTCATTATCGACGGAAAGCCGGGAGGTTGAACCGGGCGCCCGGCCGCTCAAACAGGTGCTGGTGCTGCCGGAGTCACTGTTTGACGAAGCGCTGCGCGACGACGCGCTGCAGGCGCTGCAACCGGCCGACATCGTCACGGCGGCGCTGGCCATGTATCTGGCGCGCATGAGCGGTGAAACCCGTTTTTCAGTCGGTTTTCCTTTCATGCGCCGGATGGGGTCGCAGGCACTGGCGGCGGTCGGCCCGGTGGTCAACGTGCTGCCGCTGCTGCTGAACGTGACGCCGGAACTGTCGCTGGCGGACGTCTGCCAGGCCACCGTGGCGGAGATCAAGCAGGCGCGCCGCCATCAACGCTATGAGGCGGAGCAGATCAAACGCGATCTCGGCCTGGTCGGCGGTCATCAGGAACTCTATGGCCCAGTGGTCAACGTCAAGGTCTACCACAGCGCCTTGTCGTTTGACGGCCAGGCGGCCGTTACCCATACGCTGGCGATGGGGCCGGTTGATGACCTGGAGTTTGAGATCGGCTTTCGCAACGGCGTGCTGACGCTGTCTTTGGTGGCCAACCCGGCCAAATACTCGCCGCGCAGCTTGCATCATCACGCGGAGCGCATCGGCCATTGGCTGCAGCAGCTGGCGCGGCAGCCGCACCAGCCGAACGGTCAACTGGCGTTGATCGGCGAAGGGGAGCTAAGGCAACTCGCGGCCTGGGGGCGCGGCGCCGATCTGACGCCGCCAACGGGCATGGTGTCAATCATGGATGCATTCCAGCGCCAGGTTGAGCACCAGCCCGAGGCGTTAGCGGTGGCCTGCGGCGATGTGCGTCTCAGCTACCGGCAGCTCTCCGAACGGGTGATGCAGCTGGGGCGCGTGCTGATCGACAGCGGCATCGGCGCCGAAGACGTGGTGGCCATCGGCATTCCGCGCTCGGTGGACACGCTGGTCGCGCTGTTCGGCGTTTTGGCCAGCGGCGCGGCCTATATGCCGCTCGATCTGGACTATCCGCGTGAACGTTTGGCGCTGATGTGCGACGACGCGCGGCCGGTAATGTTGCTGACCCACCGCGCCACGCTGACCAACATGCCGGACCTGCCACAAGTATTGTGCCTGGACGACGCAGCGTGCCTGGCGCGCTGCGCGGCTGCCGAGGCCACGCCGATAACGGACGACGAGCGGCGCATGCCGCTGAGCGAGGCGCATCTCGCCTACATGATTTACACCTCCGGCTCGACCGGCAAACCCAAGGGCGTCATGTCCACGCATCGCGGGCTGCTGAACCTGTTCCTGTCGCACCAGGCCTCTCTGTTCGGCCCGGCGATCGAAAAATTCCAGGCTCGCCACGCGCGCCGCTTGCGTGCCGGCCATACCGCCTCGTTTTCTTTCGACTCCTCCTGGGAACCGCTGTTCTGCATGATGATGGGCAGCGAACTGGTTATCTTCGACGAGGAGCTGCGCCGCGACCCCTGGGCGCTGCTGGAACAAACCCAACAGACGCCGATCGATCTGCTGGACATCACGCCGTCATTCTTCTCGCAACTGGTGGACTGCGGCCTGCTGAAGGGGCAGTTCCCGCTGCCGTCGTTCGTGATGATCGGCGGTGAGGCGGCGACGCCGACGCTGTGGAACCTGATGCAGCAGCATCCGGAGGTGGAGATCCACAACTATTACGGCCCGTCCGAATACACCGTCGATACCCTGGGCGCGCCGGTCACGGCCGCCGATCAGCCGGTGATCGGTCGCCCCCTCGCCAATACCGCCGTCTGGCTGCTCGACAGCCGGCTGCAGCCGGTGCCGATCGGCGCGGCGGGCGAGCTGTACATTTCCGGCAAAGGCATCGCGCGCGGTTACCTGCGGCGCCCGGATCTGACGGCGGCGCGCTTTGTCGCCAACCCGTTCGCCGAAGGCGAGGTGATGTACCGCAGCGGCGATCTGATGCGCTGGAGCGCGGAGGGTCAGCTGGTATTCATTGGCCGTACCGATCACCAAATCAAGGTGCGCGGCTTCCGCGTCGAGCTGGGTGAGGTGGAAAGCGCCTTGGCCGCCTTGCCGGACGTGGGGCGGGCGGTGGTGATCGCCGAGCCGATCGGCGCCACCTATCGTTTGATCGGTTACTGCTCGGTGCAGGATGACGCGCGTCGCGCTTCGCCAACGTTGCAAAGCGAGCTGCTGGGGCAATTGGCGCAGCGTCTGCCGGATTATATGGTGCCGGCGATCCTGGTGGTGATGCCGGAGCTGCCGCTTAACGTCAACGGCAAGATTGACCGTCAGGCGCTGCCCAAACCGCAGGAAACGCTGGCGCAAAGCATTCGCGAGCCGGCCACCGAACAGGAAAGGCTGATTTGCGGCGCCATGGCGCAGCTGCTGGGGATGGAGCGCGTCGGCGCCGACGACGATTTCTTCGCGCTTGGCGGCGACAGCATCTCGGCGATGGGGTTGGGCACCGCCCTGCGGCGCAAAGGCTATCTGCTGCGGCCGCGCGAGATCTTCGCGCTGCACACCCCCGCACGCATGGCGCAGGCGATGCAGCCGCTGGTCGTAGACTCTCAGGCTGCACGCAGCGTGCAGCAAGGCCCGATCGACGGGCTGCCGATCCTGCACTGGTTTGCCGAGACGGGCGATATGCATCGCCGCTTCGCGCACGGCGTTTTCCTGCGCGTACCTGCCGAGCTGCAGCCGCAACAGCTGCGTGATGCGTTGGAACAGCTGCGCACGGCACACCCGGCGCTGGGCGCGCGGATCCGCGACGGTCAGTTGGTGGTTGAAACTGCCGCCGCCGGTGAACTGATGCAGGTTAATACCGTGTCCGGTGAGCTGGAATTAGCGGCGGAACAGGCATTTGATGCCGCACTTGACCTTCTCGATCCGGCGGCCGGCGCCATGATGCAGGCCATCCTGTTGCAGCGTGACGGGCAGAGCCTGGGGCTGGTGCTGGCGATCCACCACCTGGTGGTCGACGGCGTTTCCTGGCGCATCCTGCTCGACGAACTGCGTCAAGTGGCCGACGGCGCCATGCAGGGGCAGCCGATCACGCTGCCGCCGGAAGAAACTTCGCTCTATGAGTGGTCTGCACGCCTACGAGCCGACGTCGAACGTCGCGAAGCCGAGCTGCCGTTCTGGCGGCAGATGCTGGCGGACGACGTGCCGCGTTTGGGCCGGCGCGCGCTGGATCCGCAGACCGATCGCCTCGCCTCGGTGAACGAACGGCGCACGCTGATCGACAGCCGGCTGACCGCCGCGTTGCTCGGCACCTTGCCGCAGAACTATCGCGCCCAGGTTGAAGAGATCATGCTGTGCGCGCTGGCTCAGGCCTGTCGCCAGCGTTTCCAGGCCGCTTCGCTGCGTTTCTCTCTGGAGTCGCACGGCCGCGCCGAACTGGACGACGGCCTCGATCTGGCCCGCACCGTCGGCTGGCTGACGGCGGAGTATCCGCTGCGCATCGAACTGCATGACGCTGAGCACAATGAGGCCGTGCGCGCGGTGAAACGGGCGACGCGTGCGGTAGCCGATCGCGGCATCGGTTACGGCCAGCTGCGTTATCTGCATCCGCGGCGTGACGAACTGGCGGCGCTGGCGCAGCGCAATGCGCCGGAGATTTTATTCAACTACCTCGGGCGCTTCAGCCAGGACGAGGGGAACTGGGCGCCGCAACGCAGCCAAACCCGCTTCCGCGACGCCTTCGCCGTGGCGCAGGATGCGCAGCAGGCGCTGTCGTATGGCCTGGAGGTGAATATTTTTGTCGAAGAGCGGCGCGACGGCGCCTGCCTGGCGATCAACTGGAGCTGGCTGGAGGGGATTTTCAGCGAGAGCGACATTACGCAGCTGCACAGCGACATCGAGCAAGCGGTGCGTGCACTGTGCGAATTTGCCGAACGGCATCCCGATCGCGCGGCGGCAACGTTGGTGGCGGCCGAGATCGCCCAGCCGGGCGCCGACGATGAGGCGGTGCGCGCCTGGGAGCGGGAGTGCGGACCGTTAGCCGCGGCGCTGCCGCTGTTGCCGTTGCAACACGGCCTGCTGTTCCATGCGCAGACGGCGCAGCAGGGCGGCAGCTATAACTCGCTGACGCGCCTGAGCCTTTGCGGAGAATTGGACGCACATCGCCTTCAGCAGGCGCTGGATGCGGTGATCCGCCGCCATCCGCAGCTGGCCGCCCGATTCAACCGCGAGGGCGAACCGCTGCAGCTGATACCGCAGGAAAGCCATTGGCCGCTGGACAGCCACAGGCTGCCGCCGCTGTCCGAAGAGCAAGAAATGCAGGCGCTGAATGAGCTGGAGCAGAAAGAGCTGCAGCGCGATCTGTTCAACCAGCCGGGCGCGATGCTGCATGCGCTGTGGGTCAAACACGGCGATAGCGGACGCCACACGCTGTTCCTCAATGCCCATCACTTGATCGTCGACGGCTGGTCGACGCCGGTGGTGCTCAACGATCTGATGCTGGCCTTGCGTGAAGGCGAGCAGGCGCTGCCGACGCTGCGTTCGAACTACGCCGATATCGTGCGCCGCCTGACCGCGCGGGATGCTGAAGCTTCGCGCCGCATCTGGCGTGAGAGGCTGCAGGATGTGCGCCCAACGTTGCTGTTCGGTGAAGTGCAGGACGATCGCGTGCATGAGCTGGAAATGACGCTGCCGCCGGCCGAGGAAAGACGCTTGCTGACCCTGTGCCGCGAACGCGGGTTGACGCTCAATACCGTGATGCAGGGCATTTGGGCGCTGCAGCTGGCCAGCTATTGCGGCCATCAGGACGTGGTGTTCGGCTCGCCGGTTTCCGGCCGCTTTGGCCAGATAGAAGGGGTCGAGGAACACGTTGGCCTATTCAGCAACACGCTGCCGGTGCGGGTTCGTCTGCAGCATGACCGTTCGTTGACGGAACAGCTGACCGAACTGCAGCACCGGCAGATTGAACTGCTGGAGCACGACGATTTGGGGTTGGGGGAGATCCAGCATCTGGCCGGCGCGGGCACGCTGTTCGATACGTTGTTGGTGGTAGAGAACTACCCGGACAACGACGCTCTGCTGGGCGGCGCAGGTTCCTTGCGCTGCGACGCCATCCGCAACAAAGGCTATACCCACTATCCGCTGACGCTGTTGGTGCTGCCGGGCGAACGTCTGCGCCTGCTGATGGAGTACCGCGCCTCGGTGCCGCAGCCTGAGCGCTTCGCCGCGCGGCTGATGGCACTGCTGCAACAGTGGATCGCCCAGCCGGATCTGCCGCTGCCGCGCTGGCAGTTGCAAATCCCGCAGGAGCAGGCGCTGATCGCGGCGGTCAACTGCACCGGACAGGCGGTGGCGGACACCACCTTGCATCAGGCGATCGCCGATCAAGCGCGGCGCACGCCGGAACGCATCGCGCTGCAGGATGCCGGGCACAGCCTCAGCTACCGTGACATGCAGCGCCAGGCCGCGCTGTTGGCCGAGCGGCTGACGGCGGCCGGCATTCAGCCGGGCGATATTGTCGCGGTGGCGTTACCACGCTCCGTGCGCCTCAGCCTGGCGCTGACGGCGATTGTGCAGACCGGCGCCGCCTGGTTGCCGCTGGACACCGGCTACCCGGACGAGCGGTTGGCCTACATGGTGGAGGACGCCAAACCACGGTTGATTATCACCGAAAGCGCGTTGGACGCCCGCTTTGCCGCACTGGCGCCGACGCTGCGGTTCGATGTGCTGGACGACAGCGGGCGCGAACCGGCGCCGCGCCCACCGGCGGGGAACGGCGATTATCCCGCCTACGTGCTGTATACCTCCGGCTCTACCGGGCGGCCGAAAGGCGTGGTGGTGAACCACCGGGCGATCGTCAACCGCCTGTTCTGGATGCAGCACGAGTATGCGCTCGATGCGCAGGACGTGGTCTTGCAGAAAACGCCGTGCAGCTTCGACGTTTCCGTCTGGGAGTTCTTCTGGCCGCTGATGGTCGGCGCGCGCCTGGTGATGGCGCCGCCGGAGGCGCACCGCGATCCGCAGGCGCTGACGACGTTGATTGACGACTATGGCGTGACCACGCTGCATTTCGTTCCATCCATGTTGGCTATCTGGGTGGAGGCCTTGAACGAGCGGGCGCCACAGCGCGCCGCCGCCAGCCTGAAACGCGTGTTCTGCAGCGGCGAAGCGCTGTCGTGTGAACTGGCTTCCCGCTATCAGGCGTTGGTTACCGCACCGCTGCACAACCTGTATGGCCCGACGGAGGCGGCGGTCGATGTCACCTATCAACCGGCGTCCGGCGCGGCATTGGCGGCGGTGAACGGCGCCGGCGTGCCGATCGGCAAACCGGTCTGGAACACCCAACTGAGCATTCTCGACGCCATGTTGCGGCCGGTGCCCGTCGGCTGCGCCGGCGATCTCTACCTGCGCGGCATTCAGCTGGCCGACGGCTATCTGCATCGGCCGGGATTGACGGCGCAGCGGTTTGTCGCCGATCCCGCCGGCAACGGCGCGCGCATGTATCGCACCGGCGATATCGCCCGCTGGCTGGAAGACGGCAGCGTCGAGTATTTGGGGCGCAGCGACGATCAGCTGAAGATCCGTGGCCAGCGTATCGAGCTGGGCGAAATCGAGCAGGCGCTGCTGGCACAGCCGGGGGTAGCGCAAGCGGCGGTGCACGCCATCGAACTGGGCGAGGGCGCGACGGGGCTGGGCGGGGCCGATATGCGCCAGCTGGTTGCCTGGCTGATCGCCCAACCGGGCGTGACGCTGGATACCGGCGCGCTGCATCAGGCGCTGGAGCAACGTTTGCCGGCGCACATGATGCCGGTCAGCTATGTCATGACCGACAGCTTCCCGCTCAGTGCCAGCGGCAAACTGGATCGCAAGGCATTGCCACGGCCGCAGCTGAGCCACCAGAGCGGCCGCACGCCGGAGAGCGACAGCGAGCGCCTGCTGGCAGCGCTGTTCGGGGAACTGCTGGGGCGTGAGACGGTGTATGCCGACGACGACTTCTTCGCGCTGGGCGGCCATTCGCTGCTGGCGATGCGTCTGGCGGCGGAGCTGCGTCGGCGCGTCCCTCGGCCACTGAGCGTCGGGCAAATCATGTTTGCCCGTAGCCTAGAGAAGATGGCGCACCTGCTCGATGACGCGCAGGCCGCCAACTCGGCCGAGAGCCGTGGCGTCGGCGAGTGCCTGCAGCTGCGGGCGGGTCAAGGCCCCGCGCTGTTCTGTCTGCATCCGGCTTCCGGTTTCGCCTGGCAGTACTCGGGGCTGAGCCGTTATCTGCCGGGGAACTACCCGATCATCGGCCTACAGTCGCCAAGGCCGGATGGCGCTATCGCCACCTGCGAGGACATTGAGCAGATGGTCGATCGTCATCTGGCCAATCTGCGCCGCCTGCAGCCGCAGGGACCTTATTACCTGCTGGGCTATTCGCTCGGCGGCACGCTGGCACACTCGATGGCCGCGCGCCTGAAGCAGCAGGGTGAAGAGGTGGCGTTCCTCGGCATGCTGGATACCTATCCGCCGGAAGGCCAGGATTGGACCGGCCCCAGCGAGGAGGACGCGCAGAAAGAGGTGGCGCAGGAGCAGGCCGAGTTTATGGCGGAAGATCATGGCGATCCGGCGCTGATGGCGGAGAAGGCGGCGATGTTCGACAGCATCGTCGCCAACTACCGCGATGCGGTGCGCATTCTGTCCCAGGCGCGCAGCCAGCGTTTCCACGGCACGGCAACGCTGTTTGTCGCCGACCAGACGCTGCCGCCGGAGATGGATATCGACGCCGTGTGGGCGCCGTATCTGGATGGGCTGATCTGCCATCACCAGCGCTGCGAACACGCGGACATTCTGTCGCCGGTTTCGCTGGAAACGCTCGGCCCGCTATTGCACGAGCTGCTGACGCGGCAATACGGGTTGGTATAACGCAACCGGGCCGGGGGACGTGCGTCCCGGCCCGTACAAAAACATTATGCAGGACACTATGGCCAGACCTTCTTTTTTTCTTGATTTCAGTTTGCTGAGAAGCAATGCGCATTTCCGCGCGATTTTCTGCGCCCGCATGCTGTCGGTGTTTTCCCTCGGCATGTTGGCGGTAGGGGTGCCGATTCAGATCCAGGCGATGACTGGCTCCACCTTGCAGGTGGGCGTGGCGGTGGCGCTGGACGGGGTGGGCATGTTTATCGGCCTGATGCTGGGCGGGGTGCTTGCCGATCGCTACGATCGCCGCAAGCTGATCCTGTTTGCGCGCGGCACCTGCGGGCTGGGCTTTGTCGCCCTGAGCCTGAACGCCTTCGCCCCGGCACCGTCGCTGTGGGCGCTCTACCTGCTGGCGGCCTGGGACGGCTTCTTCGGCGCGCTGGGTATGACGGCGCTGATGGCCGTGATCCCGCTGCTGGTCGGGCGTGAAAACCTGGCGGCGGCAGGTGCCTTGAGCATGGTGACGGTGCGCATCGGCGCGATCCTCGCACCGGCGCTGGGCGGGATTATCATCGTGTTCGGGGGTGTCGGTCTCGCCTTCGCCGTCGCGGCGGCAGGGACGCTGGGCACCCTGGTCCCGCTGGTGCGCTTGCCGACGCTGCTGCCGCAGCAGCAGGAGCCGGAACACCCGCTGCGCGCGCTCGCCAGCGGCTTCCAGTTTGTCTGGCGCAATAAGGTGGTCGGCTCGGTGGTGCTGCTGGGGATGCTGATGAGCATCGTCGGCGCCGTCAGGGTGCTGTTCCCGGCGCTGGCGCAGGACGCTTACCACGTTGGCGCGTCCTCTATCGGCCTGATGTACTCCGCGGTGCCGCTCGGTGCGATGCTGGGCGCGCTGACCAGCGGCTGGGTGGGGCGATACGCTCGCCCTGGCGTGCTGATCCTGATCGCCGCTATCGTCGCGTTCACCGCCATCGCGTCACTGGGGCTGTTCAGCCACCTGGCGCCGGCGCTGCTGGCGCTGGTGTGCTACGGCTACGCCAACGCTATCGCCTCACTTCTGCAGTTCATGCTGATCCAGAGCAATACGCCGGATCATTTGCTGGGACGGGTGAACAGCCTGGGCACCGCGCAGGATGTGACCGGCGATTCGATCGGCGCGCTGGGGCTCGGCGTACTGGGCAGGGTGTTCACCCCGTTGATGAGCGTGCTGTCGTTTGGTGCATTCGCCGCCTTGTTGGGCGTGCTGGTGGCTTTCAGCGTGCGCACGCTGCGCCAGTGCCGGCCGGCGGACGCGTTGGTTGAGCACGACGATCCCGCTCCGGCAACCTCAGCGGCGGCGGACAACTAACCCCTCAGGGCACCGGCTGTTCCGGCCGGTGCTGTTCCCCCCAGTTACACATCATGTCGATCACCGGGATCAGCGAACGCCCGCGTTCGGACAGGCTGTACTCCACCTTGGGCGGGATCTGCGGATACTCCTTTCTCACCACCAGGCGATCTTTTTCCAGCTCTTTCAGCGTCGAACTCAGCGTTTTGTACGAAATGGTGCCGATGCAGCGCTGTAGCTCGTTGAACCGCAATACTGGCTTATACAGCGCCAGCCAGTAGAGAATAATCATTTTATATTTGCCGTTGATCACCGACAGGGTGTAGCCATAGCCGGTGTCTTCGAGACTGATGCCCGTTGGGCTGCAGTGAGATTCGGCGGTCATTTTATACTTTCTCCAAGGTAAGTATGTGTCGTGAGTGTGCGTATTTTACATTCTGTCAGCATACCCTAAGATGCGTCGAAACACCTGACTGGAGAAATCAGTATGAAAACCTTGGTGATCGTGGCCCATCCCGATATGGCGAACTCGGTGGTTAACAAACGTTGGCTGGAGGAACTGCGTCGCTATCCGGAGCGGTATACCGTGCACGAACTGCATCAGGCCTATCCGGACTGGCAGATCGACGTCGCCAAAGAACAGCAGTTGATTGAAGCGCATGACAACATCGTGCTGCAGTTCCCGATTTACTGGTTCAGCAGCCCGCCGCTGCTGAAAAAATGGCTGGACGACGTGCTCACTTACGGCTGGGCCTACGGTTCCCGCAGCGGCTATAAGATGCAGAACAAGAAACTGGCGCTGGCGGTCACGGCGGGCGTGCGCGCAGAAGATTACGCGCGTGAAGGGCGTTATCGCTACTCGCTGGAGGAGATCTTCCGGCCGTTTGAAGTGACCGCCGATTACGTGCGGGCTGATTATGCCTCGTTCTTTGCCTTTTACGGCAAGGAAGCCGCTTCGGACGGGACGGTGGAACCGCTGCAATCCCACGAATTGGATAGCAGCGCGCAAGGCTATCAGGCATTTCTCGCCGCCCTGAGTTAACGACACTCCCAGGATGCGCCTGATAGTGCTGTTGCGAATGTCCGGGGAGGAATATGATTGCCGTATCCTTTGACTCGCCGGTGATAACCCCCATGCCTTTAGCCGAAACGTTTATTGCTTTTCTTGTTGCACTCACCCTTCTGGAACTCTCTCCCGGACCGGACATGATGCTCACGCTGGCCCGGGGTATCGGCCAAGGCCGTCGCATCGCGCTGCTCAATGTTTTCGGCATGGTTTTTGTCGCCGGTATGGTGCAGGTTTCCATGCTGGTGCTCGGCCTCGCCACGCTGCTGCATAGTTATCCGCTGGCGTTGGACGTATTGCGTTGGGTTGGGGCCGCCTATCTGGTCTGGCTGGGGATAAAAATGCTGAAGGTAAGCCGGCAGCGTTCCGATGCCGTGCTGAAACCCCGGATGATGACCGGGTGGCAGGCGGTGAAAGAAGGGGCAATTAACAGCCTGACCAACCCTAAGTCGCTGCTGTTCATGTTTTCTTTCCTCCCGCAGTTTGTTAACCCTGAAACCGGGCCGGTTTGGCTGCAATTGCTCGTTTTAGGTTCCATTCAGAAGCTGGCCGGGATCCTTTCGCTGGGCTCTGTCGCTATGGCCTCCGGCACCGTGGGGCAATGGCTCGCCCGCAATCCTCGGTTGTTGGTGTGGCAGCAGAGATTTACGGGCTTGGTCATGATGGGATTGGGCGCCAAACTCCTCCTCGGGGGCGGCGCTGCGTCAGCGCCGCGATAAGAGGAGCGGTTCGCGCTATTTCAGGTGAATGCTAAAACCGTCTTGCCCCGGCGCGAGATGTGCTTTCAGCGTCAGCTGCGGGATCAGGTAGTCACCGGCGTTCTGCCGCCGAAACGGAATCGGCTCAGTGTGCCACAGATTATCGAGCCGCTGTCCGAGCTGTTCACACAGGGCGGCGAAGCGCGTCTCGTCGGTCTTTCCGGCACGATAGGTGACAAACGGCGGTAACACCTCGAATCCCGGGTAATGCAGTATGCCGTGCTGGATCGGAAACAGGATATCGTCGATCGGCCCGTTGACACCGCGCGGGGCGTAATGGGATTCCCACCCGCCGGCGCTGACGATCAGCATCGCCCGTTTGCCCGCCAACATACCCTCGCCGTAACGGTCGCCCCAATGCGTATCGGAATGCTCACCGACGCCATAGGCAAAACCATAGGCATAGACACGCTCGAACCAGCCTTTCAGAATCGCCGGCATCGAGAACCACCACAGCGGAAACTGTAGCAGCACCGCGTCCGCCCAGCGCAATTTTTGCTGCTCCCGTTCGATATCGGCGCTCTGCACGCCGTTGGCAAACGCGCGCTGGGAATCCAACGAAGGATCGAAACGGGGCCCTGATGCACCTTCCAGGCTGTCGTTGGCGTCAAGTGCCGCTTTCCACTTCATGGCGTACAGATCGGACACCTGTACCTGATGACCGGCCTGCGTCAGGCGCTCAACGGCGAAGTTTTTCAGTGAGCCGGTCAGCGACTGCGGCTCCGGGTGGGCGTAAACAATCAGCACATTCATAGCAACTCTCCTTGGTGTGAGAGCTGCAGGTTAGGGCGTCACAAGGTATATTAGAAATGAATTACCGTTATCCCAGGTATAACCATGAATAATTTAAGGCGGCTGGATCTCAATCTGCTGGTGACGCTCGACGCGCTGCTGGCGGAGCACAACGTTACGCGCGCGGCGCAGCGGCTCAATTTCTCTCAGCCGGCGGTCAGCGTGCATCTCGCCAAACTGCGGGCGATCTTTGACGATCCGCTGCTGTTGCCCGGCCCGCGCGGCATGCGTCCTACCGCCAGAGCGGAGCAGCTGCGGGAACCGCTGCGCCAGGCGCTGGCGGCGCTTGAGTTGGCGGTAACGCCGGCGACGCCGTTCGATCCCGCCGTGGCGACCGATACCTGGCGTGTGGCCGCCTTCGACTACGGCGAATCCACCATCGTCCTGCCGGCGCTGAACGGTTTGCGCACGGCGGCGCCCGGCACCCGGCTGGCGGTGCTGGAAACCGCGCCGTCACGCATCGCCAAACTGGCGGAACAGGGAGAGATCGATCTGGCGTTTCACACCCGTGAAGGGGCGCCGCCCGGTTTGCGTCAGCGCACGCTGTTCAGTGAACGCTATGTGCTGGTGGGCAGAGTCGGCCATCCTAAACTGCATGAAAACCTGACGCTGGCGCAATTTTGCGAATTGGAGCAGGTGATGGTTTCGCCGGACGGCGGCGGTTTCTACGGCATCACCGACCAAGCGCTGGCGGACGTGGGGCTGACGCGGCGCGTGGTGCTTTCCGTGCCGCATTTTCTCTTCGTGATCTCGGTGCTGACGCAGTCCGATTTGGTGGCGATGCTGCCGGAGCGGCTGGTGCGCAACCAGCCTTTATTGCAACAACTCAAGCCGCCGCTGGCGGTGCCGGGGTTTGAAATGACCATGCTGTGGCACGAACGATCGCATCGGGATCCCGCGCACCGGTGGCTGCGCGAACATATCGTGCGGTCAGTGTAAGCGGGTTAAACTGCGCGGGAAATCACATGAACAGGAAGCGGTCGGCCAGCGGAACGCCACGCTCGAGGCGCGGTGGCAACGCGTCGTCGCGATCGTCTGGCTGAGTAGCCTGTGGCGCGACATCGTCGGCTTTTTCGATCATCAGCTCGCCGAGCAGGGCCAGAAAACGAGTGAGCTTTTGCATATTCCCTCCGGATCGTTGATTACGTTGAGGGTGATAGTAATCGCCGCTAAACCGAATGGGAAAAACTTAAAACTCATATCCTAAGAACCGGATCGCATATCGCATGACCGGGCGACGGTTGCCCATCGCCCGGTGGATGGCTTAGAAGGTGACGTTAACCTTGGCCCACAGGGTGCGGCCCGGTTCATTCACCGCGCTGTTGGCCGAATAGCCGAAGGCGCTGTTGCCCGCCAGGTTGAGGTGCTCGCTGTAGGTCTTGTTCAGGATATTATCCAGACCGGCGCTCAGCTTGACGTTTTTATTCACCTTGTAGGCGGCGTTGGCGGAGAGCACGCCGAAGCCGGCGCTTTCGGCAAAGTCTTTGCCCACCACGTTGCCTTCGTTGATCGCCACGCGGTTTTGGCTGCTGACCAAACGCCACAGCCCGGTGCCGCTCCAGTCGCCGTACTCATAGGTGAGCCCCAGACGTGCCTCCAACGGCGGGATCTGCGGCAGCGGGCGGCCGTCGCTGGTGTTTTTACCCCAGGAGTAGGCCAGGCTGGCGTCGGTTTTCCAGTGCTCGCTCAGTTGGTAACCCATGCCCATTTCGCCGCCCATGATGTCGGCGTTGACGTTATCGGCCTGGCTGAGACGCGCATTGTGCGGATCGTATTTGAACAGGATGAAATCATCGACGCGGCCCACATAAGCGGAGACCCAGCCGTTGAAGCGCTTGCCGTTGTATTGTGCGCCGATGTCGAGCTGCGTGGTTTTCTCGCTCTTGACGCTGGAGAACGGATCTTTGCTGCCGTTCGGGCCGAGCTTCGGCGAGAATAACTCCCAGTAATCCGGGAAGCGCTCGGTATAACCGACGCCGGCATACAACATCAGCGGCAGGTCGGCCAGCGTATGCTCAAGACGCATAAAGCCGCTAGGCAGGGTGTCTGAACGCTCCCCATCGCTACCGCTGCGGAAATTCTCCACCAGGGTGCGATCAAGACGCGCGCCACCGATCAGTTTATCCTGCTCGCTGGTGGACCAGGTCAGCTCACTGAAGGCGCCGTAGCTGTTGAACTGGGCGTCTTTTTCCCAGCTGCCGCGGCTCATGCTGCGGTGGGTGTTGGTCTGCGTGTCCAGGCCGCTTTCAAGCTTCACGTCCTGCCACTGCCAGGTGCCCATCACGCGGCCGCCGACGGTGCGGCGATCGAGCTGCATCGTCATGCCGGAAGACATCATGTGCCCGCCGTGGCCCCCCATGCTCATACCGCCATGGCCGCCGTGCCCCCCCATGCCACCGCTGCCCGGCGAGCGCAGGGTGACGTTGTCCATCACGTGGTTGGCGTAGTTGTAGTAGACCTGCGCTTCCAGCTTATCCAGCACCTCGCCGATGTTGGATTTTTCCACCCGCATGCCCAGGCTTTCGCGCTTGAACTGCGAACCGTCCATGCTGCGGCCGGCATAGCGCGCTTCGCCGTTGCCGCGGCCCATGGTCACTTCCAGCAGCGTATCGTTGTCCGGCGTCCAGCCGAGCGCCAGATCGCCGTTCCACTTGTCCCAGCGCGACGGCACACGCGTATTGGTGCCGTCCTGATAATCGTTGGAACGAGATTTGTTGGCCATCACCCGCAAGTAACCTTGCTCGGCGCCGAGGCTGGCGTCGATATTCTCGTCCCAGCGGCCGTTGGAGCCGGTCAGTACGCTGGCGTTGCCCTTGATACCCGGCTCGTCGAAGCGCGGACGTTCACGTTCGAAACGCACGGTGCCCGCCGACGATCCCGGCCCCCACAGCACCGTCTGCGGCCCTTTGGTGATGGTCAGCAGATCGAAGCTTTCCGGCGAGATGTAAGAGGTGGGCGCATCCATTCTCGATGGGCAGGCGCCCAGCATTTCCGAACCGTCGGTGAGGATCTTCAACCGCGAACCGAACATGCCGCGGAACACCGGATCGCCGTTGGTGCCGCCGTTGCGGATCTGAGAAAAGCCGGGAATGGTTTTCAGGTAGTCCGAGCCATCGCTGGCCGGCACCGGCTGGCGCGGAGTTTTCGGTGACGTCACGATGGTCAGCGGAGAGTAGAGCGGTGCGGTAACGGTGATCACGTCGCCATCATTAACCTGGGCGCCGGTAGGGGGTTGATGCGCCTGCGCCGCGTGGCCAGCCAGCAGGAACAACGGCATGGCGGTGGTAATGGCGCGGGTGACGGCGTTCTTTTTATAAGTCGGTTTAAACATCATCTTTCCTTAAGCTAACTCTATTCCGTTCTTGGCCGAGGGATTATTCAGGCGTAGGGCGGCCTGGCGAAAATCACCATCGGTAAATACGGGAGGTTAATTCCATCGACGTGGAAATAACCGGACTAATAATGTCGTCTCGATGATTAACCGTTGGGCGAGTTAATTCCGCCGGGTTGAAGCAATCAACGGCAATACAGAGAACGGCAATGGGTTTGCGGTTAAATCAGAGGAAAGAGACGGGGGGCGCGCGCGGCTGTAATTCGGTGTGAACGACGTGGGCAAACAGGGGAACGAGGTAATGGATCGGCGGCGGGCGTGAAGCCAGCGACTGGGACCAGAACAGCGGGGCGTGGCTCACGTCCAGCAGCGGCGCGTGCAGCAACAGCACGCAGTAGCCGCAGGCGCTGTCGTCCATCATCATCGCCATGTTGTGGTGGCCGCCGCCGTGCTGCATCAGCGCCTGCGAGGCTTTTTCAGGTTCAGACGGCGGCGAGTGCATCCCGTGATGCATCGGCATATCCATGCCGCAATCCGCCATGGCGGTCGTTCCAGCACTTCCGGCGCGTACATGCTCCAGGGATCGCGAGACCACCGGCGCAATGAACAGCATCAGAATGGCAAACATCCCTAACCAGGCGGCGGCCCGATTTCGCGATGCAGAGGGCTGAATTAACGACACAATCAACCTAAAAAAAGGGTTAACACAGGGTAGGGAATTGTACTGGTTTATGTCGAAATGTTAAAACCTTTTATTTCTGGTCAACGCTCTGTTGATGAATATATTATCGGATAAGCGCTTTAATTCTGACCAAAGGCTATTTTTTTTGCGCCAATGACATGACGGGGGCAATATTAATGACGGAAAAACTGGCGAGCACGATTATTCCGCTTTATGACGATCTGGCTGGCGCAGAGGGATGAGTGACAATGTCACGGGCGAGTTCACCGGAACCCGCCCGTAACCTTACTTCGCGCTGACGCGCCAGACGGTGTTGCCGACGTCATCCGCAACCAGCAAAGCGCCGGTCTTGTCGATCGCCAGGCCCACAGGGGCGCCATAGAGTTCCTTCTCATCATCGGAGACAAAACCTGTCACCACGGCTTTGAGCTTGCCGACCGGCTTGCCTTGTTCAAACGCCACGTAGCTGACTCGGTAGCCGTTCAGCGGCGAGCGATCCCAGCTGCCGTGCTCGCTGACAAAGGCGCCGCCGCGATACTCGGCCGGCAGAGCGCTCGCGGTGTAGAACAGCAGCCCCAGCGGTGCGACGTGCGAGCTGAGGGCGTAGTCCGGTTTGATGGCTTTCGCCACCAGATCCGGCCGCGCCGGCTGCACCCGACGATCGACGTGCTGGCCGAAATAGCTGTAAGGCCAGCCGTAGAAGCCGCCGTCCTGCACCGAGGTCAGGTAGTCCGGCACCAGATCGGCGCCGATCTCGTCACGCTCGTTGACGATGGCCCACAGCTTGCCGCTGTGCGGTTCCCACTGTAGCCCGGTCGGGTTGCGCAGCCCGCTGGCGAAGATGCGGCTGGCGCCGGAGGCGGTGTCCACTTCCAGTACCGCGGCGCGCCGGTACTCTACGGCCAGGCCATTTTCGGTGATGTTGCTGTTGGAGCCGACGCCAACATACAGCTTTTTGCCGTCCGGGCTGGCCAGCAGAGCTTTGGTCCAGTGGTGATTGATCGTGTTCGGCAGATCGGCCAGCTCTTTACCCGGATCGCTGATGCGCGTTTCGCCCGGTTGATAGGCGTACTGCATGATATTGCCGGTGTTGGCCACGTACAGCGTATTGCCAATCAGCTGGACGCCGAACGGGGAATCGAGCCCCTCGAGGAAGACATGCTTTTCCCAGTTGCCGCCGGCGGTCGGGCGCAGAAGGGTGATACGATTGCCCCCTTTACCGCCTTTACCGGACTGGCCTTTCACCAGGCCGGCGATCAGCTGCTTGGGCGTGCTCACCGCTTCCGTGCCCGGCCCGTTGGCCTCCACGACCAACACATCGCCATTGGGCAGCGCGAGCAACTGACGCGGATGAAGCAAATCGTCCGCCACCTTATCGATTTTCAAGCCTTCCGCCACTTTCGGCGTCTGATCTTGTTGCCAGCCAACGCCCTTAGGCACCTGCATCGGCGGCATCAGAAAGTCTTGCGCCGCCGGCAACGTCGGGTCCGGGCCCATTTGTTGCTCTGGCGAAATGACGGCGCTGTTATCGCAGCCGGCCAAGGCCAATACGGCGGAAAGGGTGAGCGCCAGAGATGAGAGCTTCATGAAAACCTCCTTATTTTGCGCGGGCGCCAAGGGCCAGCAGAATATTCGCCAGGCTGAGCAGCGCGACCACGATCGCAGACAGCACCAGGCCTTGGGGCACCACGGCATACGCATCCCGGCTATGCACGAAAGCGTTGATAATGGCGAGAACGATGGCCAACAGGTTCAGCCAGAAATGGAGTTTGACCGACGAACCCAGCAGCCGGCCGCTGCCGAACCATACTTGCACCAGGTTAATCAGGCGAGGAATGATGGCAAAAATCAGGCCGATGGCGATTAGCCAGCTGGCGCCATTAACCCACTGAATATTGGCAGTGCAGGCATAAATGATGTCGAAAATTAGCGCCGCGGTGAAAAATCCATAAGGTATCGGGTTGAGCCATTCATAGACGGCCACTGCGGCCGCTGAGGGCCTTGCTGTCGTTTGCGTGGTCATGCAGGCATCTCCATGAAAAATGATGGGTAAAAAGGCCATTGGCCCCTTAAAGCTTTGTTCAGATCCAGCGATTTGAACAATTTTGATTCTCATTTTTAGCATGCGATGTTAAAACCGAAACCATCACTGCGGCATTATCAATGGCTTAGCAATATCAGGAGGAAGGGCATGAGTATAGAGCGCGTTCAGCGATTTCTGGCCGAGCACGCACCGGAGACGACGGTGACGGTGCTGGCAAAGAACACCGCGACGGTAGCGCTGGCGGCGGAAGCCTTTGGCGTGGAGAGCGGGCAGATCGCCAAGACGCTGTCGTTTCGCGTGAACGATGGCGTGGTGCTGCTGGTGATGGCGGGAACCGCCAGAATCGACAACAAGAAGTACAAGCAATTCTTCGGCGTGAAGGCGCGTATGCTGCCGGCGGAAGAGGTTGAAGCATTAACCGGCTATCCGCCCGGCGGCGTTTGCCCCTTTGCCGCACCGGAAACGGTGAGAATTTACTGCGACCGCAGCCTGTGCAGTTACGGTGAAGTGCTTCCGGCAGGCGGTAGCGATAACTCAGGCGTGAGAATTGCGCCGCAACGTCTGGCCAGCATCACCGGAGCGGAGTGGATTGACGTGACAGGGTAACTATAGGTGACCGTGTCACAATTACATTATGTTAAATAGATTGTATCAATTCTTAATTAATAGACTGTTTTAACAGGGAAAATTACTAATCCATCGGGTGATGGCAAACCGCCTCGATATTGTGGCCATCCGGGGCGATCACAAATGCCGCATAGTAATGGGCATGGTAATTGGGCCGCAAGCCGGGCGCGCCATTGTCTTTGCCGCCGGCGTTTAACGCGGCGTGATAGAACGCATCGACCTGTTCACGGCTGCTTGCGGCAAATGCCAGGTGCAGATGCGCCGGTTTTTCATCAGTCTGAAACAGGCATAATGACACGTTATCTCGATCGCGGCACAGCTCAACGCCATAGTCGGGTTCGCCTTCGGCAACGATCTTTACGCCCAGTGGCGCCAGCGCATTGAGGAAAAACGCTTTGCTGAGGGCAAAGTCGCTGACGCCAAATTTCACATGATCAAACATGGGGAGGCTCCTTGAGCGTGAAAGAATGTTCCCATTCAGTATAGCCAACGCCGTGTTGGACGCAGAAAGCGATGCAAACGCACGCCAATGCGCATTTAACAGGCAAATACTGCCCGTTTAAGTGACGCGTTTGGATGAAATCTGCAGTATCGTTAGCCGCCACGTTTTATCAGATTTCACGTAGCGCGATCAAAAAAGCAGAGGATTTCTGGCCAATACCGGCAGGTAGCCGCCATAGAAAATCATGTCCGGTCATCATTACTAGAGCGGGAAATGGCAGAGCGCATACCGGCCGGCATGTTAACGGCAATTCATCAGCAGGCCGGAGCTGCCGGCCAAACCAGCGATTGATACCTTGCTAGAAGTTGAAAGCCTGGCGGCGTTGGATGGTTTGAATGACAGGATGCATGATATGAGAGCTACGCCGCGCGGCGAGAACGGCATAGCCGGCAGGCGTTACTACATCAAGGGAAACGGCAATCATGTATTTACTGCAGTAAGTGAACAGGCGATCCGACATTTGGTGTTCAGAGATTATCTGCGCAAGCATCATGGTGTTGCTCAGCAATATGCGGCAATCAAACGTCAGGCAGCAGAAGACAGTCGGCAAAACCCGGCGGCTTATGGCAGGTTGAAAAACGAATTTGTTCAGCGGCATGAGCAGCTGGCGCTGATATGGTTAACCGCAGGAGAAAGCCCATGATCAGACCTGGACGGCAGAATCCACATATCATTACTTAGGTGCGCATAATGTATATTATGTTAAATAGAATTACTGGGTACGCACGGGGGTTATCCTGCCCGTCCTTTCTCACCTCACCTTCAAGGCTTATCAGGCTGACATCCTTTTTTATGTTTAAGCCCATCTATCAACCCATCTCAGTTTAACCCTTAGTCGGCGTACCTTGATGAAAGCGCATCTGCCAACCCGCCTTTTCCGTCAGGAGCCAAATCGATGAGCGTTCGGTGCAACGAACGGCGCGGCCCTGCGCGTCATGCTGAAAACTTTTATACGTCAGCAACACGGCGCCTTCACTGATTTTCGCCAGCTTAAACCCTTCGGCGAAAATCGGCGGATAATCCGTTTCCATCTCCAGCGCCGCAACGGTTTGGCATTTGTCATAACGTAGGCCTGAACGACCAATCTCTTCAAAGTCTTCATGCAACAATGCCGCGACATGTTTCGGATCGCAGCGCGTTGTTGGCTGGTGCAGTTCAACCTCAAGCGCCTGAATTTGGCTAAGCCACTGTGCAAAATGGGTCAAAATGCCCTCCTTTTTTGATCGCGCTACGTGAAATCTGGCAAACTTCGGCAGTCAATCTACACCAGAATGACACTCGTGAAACCTGACTATTCCCAGGATTCCTTCTCATAGGGTTTTTGCCAGTTCTTTTCCGTGACGGGTACGAGTTCCCCGTTGAACGTATAGGTACAACAGCGGCATCTCACCGGCACATCTTCTGCGGTGAATGCCGGGTTCACTTTCTGCAGTATCCCGTGATCATCTATGCATAGTCCGCTGTAATAGCTCGACTCACCACAGCGGACATAGCTCTGCCAGTTTTTACGGTGCAGCGCCACCAGGTAAAAAATAGGCGCTTCTTTATCCAACCGACTTACCGCTTCGCTATGTACTTCATTCCAGGGTTGGCCCACTTTACTGAGCAGAAATTGAAATAGCGGCGTGTAATCCATGCCATGTTGTATCTGCCCATGCATACTTTCACGCAGTGGCAACTGCTCATCGTCTGCCTGTTTGCCATGGCGTTCCCAGCGGTACTTACCACCGCTGGCGATGGGCCCTCTGGATGTAACGCTTTCTCTTCTATAGAGTTTCTTCTTTCCATCTCGATGTGCTCTCATCAAGCCTCAATAGTGACATTGTCACACAAAAAGAAATCCTTACGCCGGTTTCCCAGCCAAATGCGACCGCCGAACCCGCAATTCCCCGTGCCGCCAGGCTCCGTCTGCCGTGGCGCGATTGTCGATCAGGCGATTCAAGGCCTCTTCGACCAGCCGGTCAATACGTTGGCTGTAGCTGGTCAGCGCCCAGTTGGCTGAGCCGGCCTCGTCGATATCGTCGAAACCTACCACGGCCATCGAAGACGATGGTGCCACTTGCCTGAGCGCTTCGAGCGCCCCCAGCGCCAGCACGTCGTTCTCGCAGAACAGCGCTTCAAGCCGCTCGCTTTCCGGCGTTGCCTGCAGGTATTCACTCATCAGTTGGAAACCGCGCTGGCGATCGTAGTGGCCAGCGGTGAGCACCCGATCCAGCTGAAAACCGGCGGCCATCAGTTTGTCGCGGTAGCCTTCCATGCGCAGCAAATGGCTACTTTGCGTATCCGGCCCCTTCATGTAGCCAAAGCGCCGATGACCTTGCTCTATCAGCAGCGTGGCGATCTCTTCGCCAGCGCGGTAGCCGTCGATGTTCACCACATCAATGTGTTCACTTTCCGTATTGCGGCATACCTGCACCAGCGGGATCTGATGCAGATCTTGCGCAATCGCCGCCCACTCTTGGGTTAACACCGTCGCCAGGAACAGAATGCCATCGACCTGCAGTTGGTCGGCCATCGCCATTACCGCCCGGTAGTTTTCCCCGGCGGTGATGTTCAGCAGCAGCGCCATATAGCCGCGGGTTTGCAGCTGTTTGGTGACCATATCGAGCATCATCATCGAATGCGGGTTCTTCATCTCGTCGATGGCTACGCCTATGATGTGCGTGCGTTTTTGCGACAGGCTGCGCGCCAGCAGATTGGGTCGATAGCCCAGCTCGGCCGCCGCCGCCAGTACGCTTTCACGCGCGCTGTCTGAGATCGACGCGCCGGGCGTAAAAGCGCGCGATACCGTCCATTTGGAGACGCCGGCCTTTTCGGCGACGTCGCTGGCGGTGGCTTTGTGGTGTTTCGTCATGGTTGCGTCGATCCCTGCTTCGGTGAAGTCACACTATACCCTGCTCGCTCAGATCCCCTAAGCGCCTGCCGGCATACCTGCTGCGATTATGTCCCGTTTTTGCACCCGATTGCAATTTGTTATGCAACCGGGTGCAAAAGGTAAAGAGTTTGTGATCGTCCGCGCTGTTTTCACCTTTCCCCTGTTGACCAAATTTTCTTCATGGCCGACATTCACGGTGGCATTCAGAGACTCATCGCGGTTTTGTCTCCTGCTTTGCACCCGGTTGCAAAAGAACTGTTTTTACATAACACCTCTCTTCTCAACAGGATACCGTAATGAATAAAACCAGACTGCTGTTGATGTTAGCCTGCTCGCTGTTTGTCGTGACCGCCCAGGCCAAGACCTACCAGGTCGGCGTGGCGCTGGCCAACTTCGATCTCAACTTCGTCTCCATCCTGCGCAGCCAAATGGCGCGAGAACTGGCTGCGCAACAGCTGCAAGGCCAGTTCGCCGATGCCAAAGGCGATGTCGCCCTGCAGGTGCAGCAGGTAGACGATCTGATTAATCAGGGCGTGGACGCCATTATCCTCAACCCAGTCGATACGCAAGGCGTCCAGCCGATGATAGCGGCCGCCCAACGCGCCGCGGTCCCCCTTATCTTCGTCAACCGCAAGCCCGAAGTGCCGCTCAGCGGCGCGACGGCCTACGTCGGCTCCGACTCGGCGCTCAGCGGCCGCCTGCAGATGGAGGCCCTGGCGAAAAAAATGAATTACCGCGGCAACGTGGCGATCCTGATGGGCGCCCTCTCCAACGAAGAAACTCGCGAACGCACCCGTGCAGTGGAAACGGTGATCGCCAAATACAAAGACCTGAAAGTGGTAGAGAAACAGACCGCCAAATGGCAACGCAATGAAGCGGTCGACGTGGTTTCCGGCTGGTTGCTGAACGGCGCGGCGATCGATGCGATCGCCGCCAACAACGATGAGATGGCCATCGGCGCGATCATGGCGCTGAAACAGGCCAAAAAGCGCGACGTGCTGGTTGCCGGTATCGACGGCACACCCGACGGCCTGCAATTTATCAAAAATGGCGACCTGGCGGTGACCATTTTCCAGGATGCCAAAGCCCAGGCGATCGGCGCGGTGCAGGTGACCCGAGCGATGTTGGATCACGCCAAAACCGAGCCCTATAACTGGGTACCCTACGCCACCGTGACGCGAGAAAACTACCCGCAATTTGCACAGATGAATCAGAAATAAGCCGTTGCCACTCTCTTTATCAACCCACTTTGCACCCGAGTGCAAAACCACAGTATCAGGAGTCAGCATGTTAAATGGTGAAAGAAGCATCCCTCGCCCGCTGCGTTGGGCGATGATCGGCGGCGGCCGCCTCAGCCAGGTGGGCTACAAACACCGTTCCGGCGCACTGCGCGACAACACCGCCTATCGGCTGGTTGCCGGTGCCTTTGATATCGACGCGGCGCGCGGACGTGAGTTTGGCGTCAATCTCGGCGTGCCCGCCGAACGCTGCTATGACAACTATCAACAGCTGCTGGAGCAAGAAGCTAACCGCGAAGATGGCGTTGAGGTGGTAACCATCGCCACTCCCAACGGCACCCACTATGAAATCACGCGCGCCGCGCTGAATGCCGGCCTGCATGTCATCTGCGAAAAGCCGCTGTTCTTCACCACGGCGGAGGCGAGAGAAATCAAGGCGCTGGCGGCGGAGAAAGGCCTTATCGTCGGCGTAACCTACGGCTTCTCCGGCCATCCGCTGCTGATGCAGATGCGCGCCATGATCGCGAACGGCGACATCGGCGAAATACGCATGGTCGAATTGCAGTACACCCACGGCTTCAATGCCAACGAAAGCGCGGACACGTTCGAGGCACAAAAGTGGCGCGTCGATCCGAAAATCGCCGGCCCCTCTTTTGTGCTGGGCGACATCTCCACCCACACCTTCTACATCTCGCAGCTGGTGATGCCCGATATGAAGATTGCCTCCCTGCTGTGCGATCGCCAGAGCTTTATTCCTTCCCGCGCCCCGCTGGAAGACAACGCCATGGTGCTCATGCACTACGAAAACGGCGCCGTCGGCCGCATGTGGGCTTCTGCCATCAACGCCGGCGCGATGGACAGCCAAAGCATCCGCGTGGTGGGCTCACGCGCCAGCCTGCAATGGAGCGATTCCACGCCCGGCGAATTACGCTATGAGATCCAGGGGCGGCCCAGCCAAACGCTGCACCACGGCATGCCCTATCTGGACGACAGCGCGCTGGCAGAAGAGCGGCTTGGCGCGCTGCATACCGAAGGGCTGGCCGAATCCTGGGCCAATATCTACCTCAAGTTCGCCATCGCCATCAGCGCCAGTCAGCGCGGCGATCGGCAGACGCTGGCCGCGCTGATCTATCCGGATATCGATGCCGGATTGGAAGGCGTGCGCTGGATTGAAAACTGCGTTCGCTCCGCCGACAACGGCGCCACCTGGGTCAATTACCAATAAGGAAAGCACCATGAAACTTTCGTTCTGTACCGACAGCCTGGGCCATTTACCCTTCGAGCCGATGCTGGATCGGCTGCTGGAGCTGGGGGTGCGCGGCGTGGAAATGACCACCGGCGGTTGGTCCCCTGCGCCCCATTTGGATGCCGACGATCTGCTGGCCAATCCCGCCAAACGCCGGCAGCTGCAACAGGCGCTGGCCAGCCGCGGCATGGAGATTGCCGCGCTCAATGTCTCCGGCAATCCGCTCGATCCGGGCGAGCTGGGGCAGCGCCATCTGCGGCAAACCGATAATACGCTGGAGCTGGCTGGCCTGTTGGGGGTGAAGAAGATCGTCATGATGAGCGGCCTGCCGCCGGCCAGCCCGCATGACACCATCCCCAACTGGATCACCTATACCGTCAGCTGGCCACCGACGGTGAAAAACTGTCTGGATTATCAATGGAATGAGGTGGCGATCCCCTATTGGCAGGCACTGGTCGCCCGAGCCAAAGCGTGCGGCGTTGAGCGCTTTGCGCTGGAAAACTTCAGCGCCATGCTGGTGTGGAACCCGGAAACGCTGTTCCGGCTGCGCGAGGCCGTTGGCCCGATGGTGGGCCTGAACCTCGATCCCAGCCATTTAATCTGGATGGGCGCGGATCCCATCGCGGTCGCTCGCGCCCTTGGCCCCGCCATTCACCATGTACACGGCAAAGACGTTCGCCTGGAACGCGGTGTCGTCGAAGTTAACGGACTGCTGGAAACCAAACCGATCGATGAGGTGGCCGGCCGCGCCTGGAACTATGTCGCCGTCGGCTGCGGCCGGGATCTGCAGTGGTGGAAGGAATTCTTCTCGGTGGTGCGCATGATGGGTTACAACGACTGGGTGTCGTTGGAAATGGAAGATTTGACCATGTCGGTCGATGCCGGCATCGTCTCTTCCGTTCAGGCGCTACAGCAGACGATCAGCCAATAACACCCTGCGCGGCGGCCACGGCCGCTGCGCAGAGTTCATCACGTTACGGGGTTATCGCCAACTTAATCACGCCATCGCGCTTTTCGGAGAACAGGTGGTAAGCCTCGGCAATATTCTCCAGTTGAAAACGATGCGTCACGAACGGCGTGAGATCCAAACCGCCATGCTGGATCACGTTCATCATTCTGCGCATCCGTTCCTTGCCGCCGGGGCACAGAGCCGACCGAATCGTATGATCGCCAAGCCCATAGGCAAACGCCTCGACAGGCAATTGAATATCGTCGCTATAGACGCCAAGGCTGGACAATGTGCCACCGGGTTTTAAGACTCGCAGCGCCTGATTAAAGGTGGCCTGCGTCCCCAAACACTCGATGCTGGCATCCACGCCGCGCCCTGACGTAATCTTGAATATTTCATCAATCACATCGGTTTCCTTGTAATTCAACAAGACGTTTGCCCCCATTTTTCCCGCCATCATCAGCTTTTCGGGAGAGCTGCTGATGGCAATAATCAGGCTGGCGCCCCGCAGGCGAGCCCCCGCGGTGGCACATAAGCCGATCGGGCCCTGGGCGAAAATGGCTACCGTATCGCCAATGTTAATGTTGGCATTTTCTGCCCCTTTGAAACCGGTAGACATCACATCCGGGCACATCAGCACCTGTTCATCCGTCAGACCGTCGGGGATGAGCGCCAGATTAGCTTCCGCATCAGGCACCAAGACATATTCAGCCTGAGTGCCGTCGATAACGTTGCCGAAGCGCCAACCCGCCGTGGCTTTATAGCCATGGCAGCGGCATTCGGGTAAATAGGAACCGTCCTGCGCGGGAAAGCCGTCCTGACATGAATAGGAGGTAAAAGAGGGGCAAATAGCCCCAGCCAATGCCCGCTGCCCCTCTTGAAAGCCTTTAACATTGCTTCCCAACTTTTCAATAATGCCGACCGGCTCATGGCCAATGGTCAACCTACGCGGCACCGCATACTCTCCCTTGAGGATATGAATATCCGTGCCGCAGATTGTCGTCGTGGTTATTTTGAGCAAGGCATCGTTGGGACCAGGGGAAGGAATAGGTTTTTCAATGAGTTCTATTCGCCCCTTTTCGATAAAGGCAGCGGCTTTCATCATGCGCATGGCGGAAGATCCTTTGGTTTCTGCCGAAGTGGCTACAGAAAAGAATAATCCAATCGGTCATTTTTTCCGATTTTACCGCCTTGGGAAATAATTAAACACGCCAGTAATCTTTATCGGTAAATAATATAAAAAATATAATTCAATAAAATAACATCAAATAAAATCTGCTTTGTCACGCTGCCGAAAAACACGGTCGATTTATATCGACAGACGCTGCATCATTTCTCTTTCCAAATACTCTACGCTCAGCGAAAATATACGTTATCTGATTGATAAGTCATGCAGGAAATGCCATGTCACGACTCACCCTCCTCCCGCTGAGCCTGGCACTTGCCGGCTGCGTGCCAATGCAGCCTGATGGCTGTGAAAAAGCCAGTGCGGTGAATGATTGCGTTTATGCCTGGCGTGCAGGCAGCGATGTTCCAACGGCAAAGCAACCGCCTAACTTGGGATGCGACGGACAAGTTTTTTATGAGCGGCCGCACTATTCCGCCTCTGCGAAGGCAGAAAAACGCGAAGGCGAAGTGAGCGCAACGTTTGATGTTGATGATAAGGGTAAAGCCAGAAATATCGTGCTGACGGGCACCCCAGAGTTCTATCGCGACACCAAAAGCGCCATCGCACGCAGCTGCTGGACACCGGGCCGTGTTCATGAAACGGCGTTGTTTACTTTTAAACTCTCTGGTGATGCGGACGCCAACCGATAAGCGAATCTCGGCCGGCGATCAACGCCCTGTTCACTTCGGCGCGTAAATCTCTCTGAGCGTGGCGATCACTTTCGCCACGTTTGGGTTATCGATGCGGTAAAACAAGGTTTGCGCTTCGCGTCGGTACGTCACCAGACCTTCATTGCGCATTTTCGCCAGGTGCTGCGACAGCGCCGATTGGCTTAGCGGCACCAATTGTTGTAGCTCCCCCACGGCAATCTCATCGTGTTTCAATAGCAGGCAAAGCACCAGCAAGCGGTGTTCGTTGCCTATCGCTTTCAACAGCCTGGCGGCTTCAATCGCCCCTTCGATCAGAAAGGGATCTTGGCTAGCTTTTGCATTCATGGTCAATCACGGCCCCGTCATCATTCAGCCGCATTATAGCGGCTTTCAGACGCTGGCACAGCATTATATTAGCACCACTTAAATTAGATATTGCTAATTTACATAAATCTAATATAACCTTGTATTCATGCCAAGTGGCTCTCCCTGAGGCCGCAGGCCTTCCCCAACACAAGTGAGAATGCATTATGAATATGCCAACCCTGGTACTGCTGGCGTTTGCCGGCTGGACCTTATTGATTCTATTCGGCACCGTCGGCGTTTATCGCTGGTCCAGAATTTTAACCGGCCGTGCCACGGTGAGCGAATGGCAAGCGAACAAACCACAGGGCAGCGATAGCTACCAGCGCGCCATTGCGGCGCATCGCAACTGCATTGAAAATTTGCCGGTTTATACGGCCCTCGTCGTGGCGATAGCCGTATTTCAGGTGGAAAGCACGACGCTGAATGTCTTGTCTCTGGTGCTGCTCGGCGCGCGCATGGCGCAGAGTCTGGTTCACATCGGTTTCGAGCAGACGGAAAACGTCGCCACATGGCGTTTCGCTTTCTTTTTCACACAAATCGTCACGATGTTTTGGATGGGGATAGAGATCGTCGGGAGCCTGCCATGACGATAACGAACCTGGCAGAGCCCCATGAGGTGGCCCATTTCCTCTATGATGCGGATAAACCCAAGGGGCAGCGGGCCATCCTCTACTTTTCCGCCTCCTGGTGTCGCCCCTGCCAGAATATGCAGGGGATCGTTGAACAGCTGCACCGTCACGCCAACGAGATCGCCTTCGGCAGCATTGACGTCGCGCAGGCGCCGACGCTCGCCCCTGCATTCGGCATTAAATCCGTGCCCTCCCTCGCCCTGTTTGAGGATGCGTGCCTCGTTGCGATCATCGCAGGCGAGGTTCCCTTGCAACGGCTATCTCACCGGGTGGCGGCGGCATTCGCCGGCGTTACAACATCCACTCAATAGGCAGCCAGCCGGCCACGGTAAGAACGATGCGTTTTACCCAGCCGGCGCCGGGTTCTTGCTGGTGCACCTCGGTATGGCCGTCTTCGAAGGCTTCTTTCCACACCATTTTGCCTTCGGGCGTCAATGCCGGCCGATAGGCGGCGTACTCGAGCGGGCCATCAAACAGTTGGCGGGTGTCGGCCGCCAGCGCCGGGCTGTCGATCAAGAATCCCATTTCGCAGTTCAGGTGCGCCGAGCGCGGATCGAAATTGAACGAGCCGATAAACACCCGCTTATCGTCGATGGCGAAGGTTTTGGCATGCAGCGCCGCGCCGGACAGCCCCAGCGGCTTGAGCTCCTTGCGCCCGGTCGGTTGACCGGCGCGCAGCTTCAGCTCGAACAGTTCGACGCCCGCCTGCAGCAGCTCACGTCGGTATTTGGCGTAGCCCGCATGCACCACCAGCACGTCGGTGGTGTTCATCGCGTTGGTCAGCACGCGAATGGATTTCCCCTGTTTGGCAAGCGATTCAAAGAAAGTCGCCCCTTCTCGCCCCGGCACGAAATAGGCGGAGACCAGATCCAATTGCTGGCTGACGCCGCCGATGATCTTACCCAGTTGCGTCACCATCAAACGATCGCGCGAAGCCTTGCCCAACCCTTTCGCCGGATCGTCGGCCACCAGCTCTACCTGGGTGAATTCCGGCTGTACGGCGCCATCGCGAAAGCGCACCGCGCTGGTTTCCAGCTGCACCGCCAGTTTACGGGCGCGCTCGCTGGTTTCGGTGGCGGCGGCCTGCGTCAGGAAGGCGGAAAGATCGCCTTTTCCCCGAATAATCTGCTCAACGCCGAACACCGAGGCGCTGTTCCAGTAGCGATCGAAGACCTCGGCGGTCTCCGCCACCACGTTGCCGACGCTCAACACGTCGAGATCGAGGAAATAGTTTTCGTCACCGACCTGAAAATACTCGTCGCCGATGTTGCGGCCGCCGATGATCGCCACGGCGCCGTCGACGATGTAGGACTTGTTATGCATGCGCCGGTTCATGCGCATAAAGTCGAAGGCGTAACCGGCCAGCTTCGGCGTACGTACGGTGGACGGATTGAACAGACGGATCTCGACGTTTTCCTGGGCGTTCAGCGCCGCCAGCGTCTCATCCATGGCGACGCCGTTATCGTCCAGCAGCAGCCGCACGCGCACCCCACGTTGGGCCGCGTCATACAGGGTTTTCAGCAGGATCTGCCCGGAGGTGTCGTTATGCCAGATGTAGTACTGAGCGTCGATAGACCTTTCCGCCATCCGCGCCAGCGCCAGGCGGCTGGCGAACGCATCGTGGCCGCTGACCAGCGGCACCACGCCGCTCAGGCCGGAATGTGCCGCCATCTGTTCGGCGGCCCGCGCCGGCAAGAGCGCGGTAGGATCCGCCGGCAATGCCGCCTGCGGCAGACGCTGCGAAATATCCGGCAAACGAAAGATGACTCTTGCCGCAATAATGGCGATCGTCACGGCGATAATCAGATACACGACAATTTTTATCACGGGAGGCGGCCTCGGAGGTTGACTGCTTTGCTTTATACGTCATTAGGTTGCTTCAATCTATAGGAGAAGCGCGCTATGCGCGAGGTCCGCTTGGAAAACGAAAAATATCTTACGTTACTATCCAAATCATGCCAGTTGCGCCGTATTGCGCAACTGGCATATCTATCGGCTTTAATTTATTCCAGCTTAGGCATGATGCTAAATGACGAACATCCATTTCTGTCAGCGCAACGCCATTCAACGGCGAAGCGCCATCGATATCCCTGACGGTACCAACCTCTGGCTTTAAAAGCCAAGGCGGCAGCCCTGCCAATGCCTGATGAAACGCCGGCAATCAGAACAGCTTTATATTCAGACATTTTTTTATCCTTCAGACGTGGAATGGCTTTCGGTTGGCAAGGTTGTCGTTGGGCTCTTTATCCGGAACCAGATAGCATACATAGCAGGCAGGAACACCAGCGTAATAATGGTTCCACCCAGTGTCCCGCCTATCAGGGTATAGGCCAGGGTTCCCCAGAATACCGAGTGGGTTAACGGGATAAAGGCCAGAATGGCCGCCATCGCCGTCAGCAGTACAGGCCTGGAGCGCTGTACCGTTGCCTCAATGACCGCATGATAGGGTTCAAGCCCTTCCTGCTCGTTGTGATGGATCTGCCCAATGAGGATCAGCGTGTTACGCATCAAGATCCCTGACAGAGCAATCAAACCAACCAGCGCGTTGATACCAAAGGGCTGGTTGAAGAGCAGCAAGGTTGGCACCACACCGACCAGCCCCAGAGGTGCGGTCATAAAGACCATCACCATCGCCGACATCGAACGCACCTGAAGGATAATGATCAGCAATGTCATGGCTATCATGATAGGGAATAACGGCACCATCGCTTGGGTAGCTTTCCCTGACTCCTCAATAGAGCCTGCCTGTTCAACCCGGTATCCATTCGGAAGCGTTGTGATGATGGGCTGCAGTTGTTTAAAAATCGCAGTGGAAACATCAGGTGCCTGAAGGGATTCGGCAATATCGCCTCGCACGGTAATGGTTAGCATACGGTCACGACGTCGCAGGACCGGGTCTTCCATGCGCACTTCGACCTCGCCAACCTGCGATAACGGAATACGCTGCCCTGCAGAACCGACCAGGGTGAAACCCTCTATTTTCGCCGGATCAAGTCTGATATCGCCGGCAGCGCGTCCCACGACCTGCACCGAACGGATATCTTCGCGCACCGCGGTGATAGGAACACCCGAAAGCAAGAATTGAAGCTGCTGGGCCACGGCATTTGACGTCAGCCCCACGGCCTGCAGGCGGTCCTGATTCAGGGTGAAATGCAGTGTTGGCACGCGTGAGCCCCAATCCGTGTTGACCGTTCTCATCAGCGGGCTGGCCTGCATCAGCATTTTCACCTTGTCCGCGATGTCTCGTAATACCGTCGGATCAGGCCCTGTCACACGGAAGGCAACCGGATAGGGTGAGTAAGGGCCAAACACCAGTTGGGTCACGCGAACTCGCGCCTCAGGAGCCAGTCCATCAGCCGCAGCCTGGCGAAGACGGAACTTAAGCGCCTCACGGGCTCCCTCACTGTCCGTCAGGATAACAATTTTCGCAAAAGAGGGATCAGGTAGCTCGGGTGCCATGGCGAGATAAAAACGAGGTGCCCCTTGCCCGATATAAGCCGTCACGATTTTTGCTTCTTTCTGGTGCTTCAGCCAGTCCTCAATTTTCGTCACGGCGGCGCTGGTTCGTTCAATGGACGAGCCATACGGCATCTGGACGTCCACAAGGACCTCTGGCCGGTCAGACGTCGGGAAAAACTGTTTTTTCACCAGCGCCATGCCGAGAACAGCAACGGTGAATACCGCGACGACAGAAGCCGCGACCAGCCATTTTCGCGCGATGACCTGCGCCAGCAACTGACGAAAACGGTTGTAGCGGCGGGTGTTGTAGATAGCTGTGTGCCCCCCTTGAACCGTTTTGATATCCGGCAGCATTTTCACCCCAAGGTAAGGGGTGAACACCACTGCCACCACCCAGGAGGCAATCAATGCAATTCCCACAATCCAGAACATATTGCTGGTATATTCACCCGCCGTGGATTGTGCAAAACCGTTGGGCATAAAGCCAACGGCCGTCACCAGGGTGCCTGCCAGCATCGGCGCAGCAGTGTGGCTCCATGCATAGGCCGAGGCTTTGATTCGGTCGTACCCCTCCTCCATTTTCACCACCATCATTTCAATGGCAATGATGGCGTCATCCACCAACAACCCCAGGGCCAGGATGAGCGAGCCCAGGGTAATACGGTCGAAGTTTTTACCTGACGCCTCCATGACCACAAAGACGACAGCCAGCGTCAGGGGCACAGCAGCAGCGACCACCACACCCACACGCCAACCCATACTGAGAAAGCAGACCACCATCACGACCAGCAACGCGACGAAAAATTTGATCATGAACTCATCTACGGCGGAACTGATGTTAACTGACTGATCGGTGACTTTCACGAATGTCATGCCGAGTGGCATGTCCGCATTGATGCTGGCGGCTTCCTTATCCAGCGCTTTACCCAGCTCCAGACCATTCCAGCCCTCACGCATCACGATACCCAGCAGAAGTGCAGGTTCGCCCTGATTACGCACCATAAAGGTCGCCGGATCTTCGTAGCCACGCTCGACCGTCGCCACATCGGAAAGCTTCAGCGTCCTCCCTTGCACCACAACCGGCGTTTCACGAATTTTTTCCAGTGTGTCAAAAGCCCCATCCAGACGGATAAAAACCTGCGGCCCACGGGTATCTATCGAGCCCGCAGGTGTCAGCACGTTCTGGTTGTTCAGGGCTGCAAAGATATCCTGGGCAGAGACCCCCAGGGTTGCCAGACGGTCATGGGAAAATGAGACAAATATCCGCTCGGCCTGCTCACCGATAATATTGACTTTTTTTACCCCGGGAACATGTAATAAGCGCTGGCGTAATGACTCGGCATCGCGCACCAGTAGCCGCTGTGACTCGCCTTTTGCCTTCAGCGCAAAGAGCGCAAACGTGACATCCGAAAACTCATCGTTAACCATCGGCCCAGACACCCCTGCCGGCAAGTTTTTAGCCTCGTCGCTGAGTTTTTTGCGTGCCTGATAGAACGCTTCCTGGACCTCTGAGGGGGGAGTGCTGTCCAACAATGAGAGCATGGTAAAAGCCAGACCGGGACGCGTGTAGGTCTCTGTGCGGTCATACCACTTGAGCTCCTGGAGACGCTTCTCCAGCGGTTCGGCCACCTGATCCTGCATTTCCTTAGCCGTTGCTCCAGGCCAGGCGGAAATGATGGTCATCTGCTTGACCGTAAAAGGCGGGTCTTCTGCGCGCCCCAGCCCAAGGAACGAGAGAATACCGGCAACGGTGATCAACAGGATAAGAAACAGCGTAACGGAACGCTCGCGTACGGCGAGCGCGGAAAGATTGAAACGTCCGCGACTCATGGACGACTCCCGGCGACACGGATATCGCTCTGCTTCGCCAGCCGGACTGTCTCACCATCATGCAGTAGATGAGCGCCCAGCGCTACGACCTGTTCGCCAGGCTTAAGGCTGCCGGTTACGCTTGCTGCATCATCCCCGAGGCTCACGACCTGTACGGACCGCCAGGTCACTCTGGCGGGATTTCCTGAAATGCTCCAGACCCCCGGACCTTTACCCGCGTCAAAAACAGCCGCTAAAGGCACCTGCAGCAACGGCTGCGATGCTCTGCTCTGCGCAATATGGATGGTGACAGTGGCCCCCAGAGGGGCACCAGACAATGGACCGTCGAGCACGTACCTTGCTTCAAACGTGCGCGTCAGCGGATCGGCTGCATCAGAGAGTAACCGTAGCTTCGCGGAAACAGAGGGTGTATCGCTGCCGTACAGAGAGGCCTGTGCCACGCTTCCAATTACCGGGCGCAGCGTCTCAGGCAGTTGGACGACCGCTTCGCGTTGTCCAGCCCTCGCCAGCCTGATAACTGGCTGTCCGGCACTGACCACCTGACCTGGCTCGGCCAGCGTGTCCATCACCACTCCGTCGGCGTCAGCGACCAGGACTGCATAGCCCATGGCGTTTTGCGCCACATTCGCCTGCGCCTGGGCGGCACTGAGGTCAGCCCTGGCCGTCTCTGCGGCAGCCTTAACCTGATCGTAAGCGGATGCCGACACAGCACCTGTAGTGACCAGACCGCGATAACGCGATTCATCATCCGCTGTCTGTCGGGCTCGCGCTTTTGCTGCGGCGACTGCCTGCTGTTGAGCCTGAGCCTGTAGGCTCAGATCAACCGGATCCAGACGCATTAACGGCTGGCCACGTTTCACGGCCTGGCCGGTATCGACGAGACGTTCCAGGATTTTGCCTTGAACCCTGAAACCAAGGTCGCTCTGAATTCGTGCAACCACCACCCCCGTAAAAGCACGGGAAAAGTCGGTTGCATTGATCGCTGCGGCAGACCTGACCAGAGGTGGCAGACTGCGTGGATCGCGGTTATCGGAAGCCTCACCGCAGGCCACAAGGGCAAACGGCAACAGACAGACAGCAAAGGTGACAGGTTTAAGTCCGAGCATGGGTTCCCTTAATTAATTAACAGGACAGGAACCCATACTTATACTTGTGACCATTATTGTCAATGGTCACAAAGTCAGGGTGACAAACTTCTCAAGATCAGTGATGGCAGCAACACCGCCGCTGCTTGGACGGTGTCCAAATTATATTGCAGCTGAACCGGGCTGATATAGGGACGCATGACCATAAAAATCGCATCCGCCGCCTCATCCAGTGGCGTTTTTCTTTCGAACTCACCTGCCTGGCGCCCTTCAACAATGATCTGCTCGATTAGCTGCCGCAGGTGCTGCTCATGAGCTTGTGCTGAGGGCCATTTATCACGCACAGCAACAGCCGCAATATCGTGCAACTTACGGTCATGAAAAAATAAATCGCAGCCAGATTCTGACAATGCCTTGAATAACCGCCTTATTTTCTCTGCAGCTGTCGGCGCATCCGCAATCGCTGCGTGGACAATATCCCTTATGATCGCCAGCCGATTAGCGCAGATCACTTCTCCAATCGCCTGCTTGGAATCGAAAAATTTATAGATATAAGCTTTTGAAAAACCAATTGCTTTGGCGAGGTCGGAAACCGTTGTTTTTTCGTAGCCATAGTGACCGAAATGCTCAGTGGCCGCGTCAACGACCTGATCGCGGACACTGTGGTCGGAAGGTCCCCTGGAAGGGGTTTCATTCATCTGTTTAGTCATTTTCCCATCCTAGCTCAATGAAGCCCGGCTGACAACGAGTGACCAATTGGTAATATGGTCACAATTCAAATTCGGTTCAAGGCTTCTTCCTGTTTGCCCTAAATACACTTGCACTCTGGCAGACTTTTCGCCGGATGATACAGCGCCCCCGGGCACTCCACTTAATCAACAAAACGGAACATCTCACCATGAATAATGACGTCATCATCATCGGCGGCAGCTTTGCCGGTCTCGCCGCAGCCCTGCTATCAATATGGTTAATGCCCGCGCGGACAGCCTCTCTGATACTCCCTCAGTCACCACGGCGCGATGGCGGGTATCTTCGCTCGGCAGTCGATGCTCACCTGAGTGCAAGCAACAACAATCTCCAAGCGGATCACTGCCATAAGGCTATAGCGTAAAGCGCGAAGGCGAAACGCCAAACAGTTTTTTGAACGCCACCGAATAGGCGCTGTGGCTCTCATAACCGCTTTCGAAGGCGGCGTGGATGATCGAGTTGCCCGCCAGCAGCAGCGGGATGGACGACAACAGCCGTAGACGCTGTTTCCACTGACCAAAGGTGATGCCGGTTTGTTGAGTGAAGTGACGCTGGAAGGTTTTCGCGCTGATCGACAATGAATCCGCCCAGATCTCAATGCCGCGATCGTCGGCCGGCGTGATGACCAACTGCCGGCAAATGTCAGCCATTCTCGCTTCCATCGGCCAAGGGAGATGCAGCGCCAGCTGCGGCTGCAGGCTCAGTTCCTCGAGGAACAATGCTCTGAGCAACGCGTGGCGTTTGGTCTCCTCGCCCTCGGGCGCCAGCGTCGCCAACTGGGCGATCAGCTCGCGCAGCAGCGGCGACACCTGCAAGACGCCGTCGCGCAACGGCAACCGCGCGGCGGTGAATTCATCAACAAAAATCCCGTAAACGCAAATGTTGCTCTGCATGACCAACTGATGTTCTACCCCCGGCCGCAGCCAGACTGCGGTGGTAGGCGGTACGATCCAGCGTCCGCAGCTCGCCTCGACCGCCATAACACCCTGTTGCGAATAGAGCAAATGGCAGCGTTTATGCGAGTGGTAAGGAATGACAAAGCCCGCCGGGTAGTGTTTCACCAGCCCCGTCACCTCGAACGCAGAGTTTTCGTGGCTGCTGAGGTCGATGCGTTTCGTTTCGGCGTTGTCGACGTCGAATCCCATGGTCGTTTGTCCCTTTTGATAACGCGAATGTCTTTTATTTGATAGAGAGGCCGCATGATCCTCCATATAGTGACGTTCTCGCAAGCCACACCAGGGGCCTTATGCGAAGAAACTCACTATTTACACCAAAATTTCATCGTTCTGCTTAAAACGAAGGCGATGACGTTGCGCATGCGCTGCGCAATGGCGGCTCGTTGCGGGGGCGACGCGGCCGAAAGTGATGGAAAGGGAAAGCGCGGTGGCTTAAATCAGGAGGTATGCGCATCAATCAGCAGGTAGCTCAGCCTGGGGGGCGGCTTAATGCTAAAGGGATAGGGAGAGCGCCTAGGCTCTCCTCCATCCAGAATGGTTATCTCGTCAACGGGCCAACTCGGCGCCGTCCAGCTCGGAAATCGCCAGACAAATCACTTCCGTGATGGCCTGTACCGTATAGGCGGTCTTGGCAGGAATGATTAACATCTCATGGGGTTGCAACGTCTGATCGTCAACCTTCAGTTCACCGCTCAGCACCATCAGTTTCACCCAGCCCGGATGAAAACGCGCCGGTTGTTGGCTGCCCGCATCGAGCTTCAGCAACGCCGTATGGCCAGGCGTCTCCCGTTTCAAAATGTGAAAGTGTACCCCATCGTAAGGCATGTTTTCGTAATGCAGTGACGCCAGTGTTCTCTTATGCATGGTAAGTGTCCTCGTGACCTGTGAGTAGCTGCTCCGCCTTCGGTCGCCGTAAAAACGATTGGCGGCTGTCCCTACCGAAAGCACCGGCTCGCAGCCTCTTGGCGAACGGATTAACTGTCGTACTTGCAGCGGCCAGATCGACCGCCGTTTCATGCCTAACCTGCCTCAGGCATGCTACTAAATATATAAGAGCCTCGCCGAGGGCGCAAAAAACCGCTGCAGGGTTGAGCGTATTACGGTGCTGATCCGTAGTCGGAAAACCTGAACGGCGAGACCAAGGCGCCGTCTGCCGGAGATCGCGATGGTCTCCCCCTTCACACCCCATCATTAATAAATCGCGCCGGGCGATAAGCGTGCGGAATGGCGGAATTGACGCCATGCAGCAGCTCGTCTCCGATCAGCCGGCCAAGCGTCGGTGCGCACATCACGGCCGGATGCATCACCGCCACATAGAGGCAGGTGGCGCCCAGCGGCCCAACGATGGGATAACCGTCGCGCGGCCGGGGGCGCATCCCCACCGAACACGCCTGCAGTTGCAAGGGCGCCGTGCCTGGCAGGCGCCCTTCAATCGCCGATTGCGCTTCGCCCTCCACGCGATTTTCATCGCCGTGCGCAGGATAATCTTCCGCCGCCAGCAGATCGCCATTTTGTGCATGACGCACTTCGATGTCGTCGCCCGCAATCAGCGTGTTCACCACCTGCGCCGCCGCGTGATAGCGTAACAAAATGGCCGGCGACGCCTCGATCGGCAGCGAGAATCCGCTGCCGTCCAACAGCGCCGAGATCCCCGTGCCACAGGCGAGCACCACCCGATCGGCGGTAATCGCGCCTTCCTCGGTAACGATGCCGATTATCTGCCCGTCTTCACGCAAAAATCCGCTGACGGTTCGCCCCAGGAACAACTCCCCGCCCCACGCGCGAACGCATTCGAGCAACCGCTGTGTCACCTCTTGCGGATCGACGGCGCCGTCACGCGCCGCAAAATAGGCTTGACTATCGGGCTGCCTGAGCCCCGGTTCCAGCGCGGTCACCTCGGCGGAGGGCAAAAGCCGATTATCGGGTTTTTGCGTCGCCGGCGCCTGACCATAGCTGAGCGCGCCGGACCAATTCACCCAGAGATCCGGGATCTCCTGCGCCAGGCGTATCCAGTCAGCCACGATCTCGCGCCGCAGAAACGCGTCGGGCGCGCCCTCAGGCACGCCTTCGCTGATCCAGCCAAACGAGCGGCCTGTGGCTCCCGCCGCGGGATGCGCCTGCTCAACCACGATAACGTGCTGCCCTTGGCGCGCGAGATGATAGGCGATCGATGCGCCGACAATCCCGGCGCCCACGATAACCATGCGTGATGATGTTCCATTCATTTAATGATGTCCGAACCTCATTTCAAGTGTTGTCGCCAAAGCAATCCTGCCGCCAGGCAGGCTACCCCGCCGCCGCAGGCCAACACGGCATAAGACGTGCCCCAGCTCTGGGTGGTATCCATCACGATGCCAAAGGATAACGGGGCGAACGAACCGATGCCGAACCCCAGCAACGATCGCCAGCCCATCACGCTGCCGAGCTGTTGCGGCGGCACGTTGTCCGCCATCGCCGCCGACAGCACGCCGGAGTCGCCAAGAATAAAGAAACTGCCGATGCTGACGAACAGCAGCGTCCAGCCCGGCCCCCAGTTCGCCGACCACCCCATCAGCAGCGATCCCAACGCACCGGCGGCGCCCACAAACGTCAGCACCGAGGCACGATTGAAATAGTCGGAAACGGTGCCGACAATCAGCGTGGCGATCATGCCGGCCAGGTGGATCACCGCCGCGGCGATCAATCCGGCGCTGAGCGGATCCAGAGAGAAACCGCTCAACGCCTCGCTGACCAGGCTGGGTGCCCAGGCCCAGTTACCGAGCAGTTCCCAGCTGTGAGCGATATACCCGATCAGCAACAGCAGGGTCGCATAGGTGATAGCATAGCTTTCTCGTTTCGTCTTCCTCCCCAGCGTGCGCGGTTGCGGTTCCTGATAACCGACCAGGGCCAACGAACCCGCCAGCGCCCCCAGTAGCGCACCGGCGGCGCACAGGGCAAACGCCACGCCGGCGCCCCAGCGCATGGCGCTCCAACCGGCGATGAAAACCGACAGAAAATACCCCAACGAACTGGCCGCCAGGATCATGCCGATGGCGTAACCGCGTCGGGCCGGGCCGTTCATCCCCATCGCTAACAGCAGCGCCGGCGTATAGGCGCCGCCCTGCGTCAGGCCGACGAAGGCCATCAACACCAGTGCGCCGATATACGAATGGGCAAACACGGCGAACAGCATCAGCGCACCGGCACCCAGCCAGGAAAACAGCAGATACACCCGACGCGCGCCCAGCGAATCACACCACCAGGAAGCCACCAGCAACGCCAGGGCGTTGGTCAGGCTGAACACCGTTTGCACTGTACCGGCGGAGGCGGCGTCGAGCTGCCACTCGCTTCTGATGGTCGGCAGCGCGCCGGCGAACATCATGGTGCCCAGGCAGAGGCCGGCCCGGCTCACGCAAAGCAAAAAGAAAGCTCGCATCTCAGGGGCGCCTCCCTGTCAACCGCAGGGTGAGGATAACGCCATTAACACGCATGACCGATAGCCAAAAGATCCGCATCATAAACTCAGCAATCAGAAGGAGATGCCTCATCATAGTGAGCAAAATCAACGGCTGACAAACGATCTTTCCTCCCTCACTTGGTTGAGCTAGACTCAACCTATGAAAAAAATTCACTCCCTGCCGCACCTGTCCGCTTTCGAAGCCGCCGCCCGTCTCGGCAGCTTCAGCGCCGCTGCGGATGAGCTGTTTCTCACCACCGGCGCGGTCAGTCGCCACATCCGCAGCCTGGAAGAACAGCTGCAGCTCAAACTGTTTTATCGCGGACACAAGTCCGTGCGGCTGACGCAGGCCGGCGAGAATTTTTCCCGCACTGCGTCCCGAGTGATAAGCGAATTGTTTTCGGCGGAAAGCGCACTGAAAGCGAGCGTCGGCCGGCAGCGGCTGGTGGTACACAGCCTGCCGACGTTCACCATGCACTGGCTGATGCCGAAATTGGCAGCGTTCAACGAGATTCATCCGGAGGTCGCGATTGATATCA
Organism: Serratia sp. NGAS9; assembly: GCF_009905295.1. Lineage (NCBI taxonomy): Bacteria > Pseudomonadati > Pseudomonadota > Gammaproteobacteria > Enterobacterales > Yersiniaceae > Serratia > Serratia sp. NGAS9. The sequence goes on along the minus strand of NZ_CP047605.1, from coordinate 2,488,102 downwards.
CCACCGCCACTGGGGCCGTCGATCGCAATATGCCGTTTGACCTGGCGATCCGGCGCGATCCCGCGCACTTCTCCGGACTGAAAGCGATCCCTTTTTTGCAGGAAGACAGCCTGCTGGTCTGCAGCCAGAGCTATTTGCGCACCATGCCGATCAGCGCGCCAGACAATCTGGCCGGGCATACCGCCATTCGCATCCGCGCCCGTGAGGATTTATGGCACAGCTGGTTGAATACCTATCCGACGGCACTGGACGCCTCGCCGCCGCCGCTGACGCTCGACCATACCTTCGCCGCCATTCAGGCGGCCGAAGACGGCCTGGGACTGGCCGTCGTGCCTTACCTGTTCTGCGCCAAACATCTGTCGTCTGGCCGGCTGGTGTCGCCTTTCCCAGCGTTGACTATCCGAACCGGCGTTTATTCCCTGCTGCTGCGCGATCGGGACGATGAGGTCGTGAGCCAATTCGCCGCCTGGCTGCAGACGTTCCAGGCGTAAGCGCCGTATCGGAAACGCATCACCCTCCTGGACATGCGCGAGCGTTTCGCGCGTCCAGTCGGTAAGCCAGGCAAAGATATTCTCAGGCGTGGAGCGTCAGGCCTTTTATCGCCTTATCCACCGCTTTCTTCGGCCCGCGCAGCGCCAGACCGACCAAATCCAGATTGTCCGCGTCTTCAGCGAGAAAAACCTGCCGGTTGGCTGCATCGTGCCCGGTCGCAAACATGGCGTGCACATAGGGAACCAACGTCAATTCCCGCTCCAGCCCTTTGCGATGCACATTTTGCAGGCCCGGCAGATCCGCGGCAAAAATCAGCATCGGCTGCCCGGAAATGCCGCCGTAGCGTCTGCCTTGCGCATCCACATAACACTCGCCGATGATTTCCGGGGCGGCGGCGGCGATGCCCGTCGCCAGAAAGGCCACCACATTCAGCCGCTGCCAGGTCTGCAGATCGTCGCGTACGATAAACGCTATCTTGGTATCAAACATGTTTCGCTCTACTCCGTTGTGCTCTTAAAATAAAAGCGCATCATCGGCGATGGGCGAATCAGCGGTATAGAACGTTTGTGCACTGACGTTGATAGGCCGCCGGCGATAAACGGTAGGCGCGCTGGAACCAGCGGCCCAAGTGGCTCTGATCGGCAAAGCCCACCTGCATCGCGACCTGCGCCGGTTCTTCCCCCTGCGCCAACAACAAGCGTGCAGCCCGTAGCCTCAGCCGGATCAGGTAAGCATGCGGCGACTGGCCGAAGGCCCGGGTGAACTGGCGAGTCAGGCGGAAGCGGTCCAGGCCGCACTGAAGCGCAAGTTCATCCAGGCTGGGGTTACCCGCCATGTGCTCGTGCAGGTAGTCTCGTAAGCGATTCATCACAATCAAAGCATCATCGCTTTGGGACGTTGGCCTGACGCGTATATGCCGCGCCAAAAGCGTCAGCAGTTGATCCAGGCTTTGATCGCGCGCCAGCCGGCCTTCCCCCTGATGCAACGCAAAAAAAGCCTGTTGTATCGCGGTCGCCAGCATCGGATCGTCGGTCAACGTGCTGTGGAAGGCGCCTTCCAGCACAGAAACGTCCCCTAATCCGCGGCGGTTCATCGCATCGGAAACCCAATGCTGCGGCAGATAAAGCATGGCATAGGTAAACCCTTCGGCCTGCGGCGCATGACCATCGTGCACCGCGCCCGGCTCGATCAGCATGGCACGTCCCGGCCGGCTGGTATGCAAGGAACGATGACAGTTGAAACGTTGTAAACCTTGCTGCGTCACGCCCACCAGCATTTCGTCATGATCGTGGGGATCGTAGGCATGCCCCTGAAAGTGGGCATTGACGCTTTCGATGCCGGTTTCGTCATCGCGCCGCAGTTCCAGCCAGTCTTTGTGTTGATGATTAGACGCCATGCAGTCAGTCCGGAGTTCTGCCCATAGGAAAGAAGAAAACAGCTTACCCTGAGACGGTCACCGTTTCACGCTCATAACTCGCAGATGGCATAAGTGCCCTTACCGGCCGATTTCGCCTGATACATCGCGCCGTCGGCGCGGGTCAACAGCATCTCCTCCGTCACGTCAGTGTGTGAGGAAATCGCCGCCCCCAGGCTGGCGGACAGGCTCACCGTCTGCTGCCCGATCTGCGAAATATCAGCCAGCCGCGCCAACACGTTTTCGCAAAATTCGCTGACCTCGCGCTGCGGTTCCGCCAACGGCCACAGGATGACCGTGAATTCGTCACCGGCCAGGCGCGAAACGCTATGGCGCTCGCCGGCGCAGGCGCTGAGCAACCTGGCGAACGTCTTGAGGATCAGATCGCCGAAGTCATGGCCATAGCTGTCATTGAGGGCTTTGAAACCATCGAGATCGATGAACACCAGCGCCATTTGCCGCTGTTCGCAACAGGCCTGCACCGTGCTGGACAACCGACGCAGAAAAGCGCGGCGGTTGGTCAATCCGGTCAGCATGTCGTGCGTAGCATCGTACTCCAGCCGTTGCTGCAGGCGCTTCAACTCGGTAATATCCATGGACAGAATGTAAAACCCCTGAGCCTCGCACGGCACCAGCGTAGTGTGGATCATCAGCAACCCCTTCTGGGTCTGGAGCTCATTTTCGAAGCTCACCATTTCCCCCGCCAGGGCCCTGTCTATCATCGGTTTCGCTATCTGATAAACGTTCTCCCCCATAAAATCGCGCACCGTCATTCCTCTAAGGCGGCTTTCTTCCAGGCCAAACCAGGTTTTATAGGCGCTGTTAGCGAACAGGTAGCGTTCATTACCGTCGATTTGGCTGATCAACGCCGGCATGTTGTCAGTAATGGCCCGCAGGCGTTCCTTCTCCGTGCTGAGCTGATATTCGGCGAGTACCCGGGTTTCAATCTCTTCGTTGAGTTTCTTGACGACCACGTTCAGCTCCCGCGTGCGGATTTCGACGCGTTGTTCCAGCTCGTGTTGCAGAGCGAACAGATCGGCCTCCGCCGCCTTGCGCTCGCTGATATCGACGATAACCGAGATGAAATGATCCGGTTTGCCGTTAGGCAGCCGGTTTAACGCCACCGTCAGCTGCACCCAGACGATCGAGCCATCGGCACGGAAATAGCGTTTCTCCAGCGAGTAAGTACTGATCTCGTTTCTCAGCAGTTGCTGCAGTTTTTCTAGATCGGTGTTGAGATCGAGCGGATAGGTAATGTCCTGAAAGGTGCGATCCATCAGCTCGCGCTCGGAATAGTGCAACATTTCGCAGATGCGCGGATTGACCCGCAGCCAATACCCCTGCAGCGACACCAGCGCCATCCCTACCGCCGCCTGGGCGAAGGTCTGTTCGAACAAGGCTTCCGAGCGTTGCAGGTTGGACTTCAGGTTTTCGGTATAGACATGGCGTTCAATGCTCTGCAGGTACTCTTCCACCACGGCGGCGAAGTCGTGCAGGTCGGCCACCTGTTCCGGAGAAAACGGCTGCGGCTGGCTGTCGATAATGCACAGGGTGCCGAGCGGCAAACCGTCGAGCGACAGCAGCGGTTGCCCAACGTAGAAACCGATTCGCGGCCCGCCGATCACCAGCGGATTGTCGAAAAAACGCGGGTCGTTGGCGGCATCAGGCACCACCAGCGCTTCACGTTGCAAGATCGCATGGCCACAAAATGAGATGTTACGCGGCGTTTCCCGGACATCCAGACCGTAGCGCGATAGAAACCATTGGCGATCCCGGTCGATCAATGACACCAGCGCAATGGTGACGCCGAAGTATTTCGCCGCCAGCCGTGTAATACGATCCAGTTTTTCCACCGAGTTCGAATCCAGCACGTTCAGCGAGTTCAGTACCGACAGACGTTCGGCTTCGTTTTCGGGGAAGCAGGGTTCAAGCATGTTGTCTCCCATTGTGTCACCCACGGATCCGGCGCAGCCAGCCTGCGTGATTCCGTTCAGCCTATCCGTCGGTTAGCGGCAAATATCCTTGTCCATCATAGACTCACTCAGTATCAATCCGATTGCGCATTCTCGCCAGCTTTGCCGGGCGTTGCGTTTGCCACCGCGCTGCGCTACAGTCGTTCACAAGGTGATGGTGTTCCACCTTTCCCAACCGCCGCGTTCGCTCGAACCGGATGATGACGCCTGATATACAACTTCGCTTTATTTTTTAGGCAGGTATGTCAGGAGTCGCTATGAATGAAATCTCACGTATTACCCCTTTTCCATCCCAGCCTGATCTCGCCGTGCGGGAAATGCCGCTGTACGTTTTCGGCCATAAAAATCCCGACAGCGACAGCATCTGCAGCGCGCTGGTGGTCGCGGACTGGCTCAATCACCTCGGCAAACCGGCCGTCGCTTTCCGCCTTGGCGAATTGACGCCGGAAACCCGCTACATACTGGCCGCCGCCGGCGTACAAACGCCTGCGCTGCTGAAAGGCGATCTCCGTGACCGCAAAGTCTGGCTGGTGGATTTTACCGACGTCGAACAAGGGCCGGCCTCATTGCCCGACAGCGATGTGGTCGGCGTTATCGATCATCACCGGCTGGGCACCTTGATCACCCGGAACCCGCCCGATGTCTGGATCCGCGCCGTTGGCTGTTGCGCCACCGTGATCCTGTCCATACTGACGTCAGATACGCCGATGCCGCTTTCTTCCGCCCAGGCCACGCTGCTGCTGGGCGCGATTTTGAGCGATACCGTTGCGCTGAGCGCACCGACCACCACCGAACAGGATCGGGTGGCGGTCGCGCGGTTATGCGCAATCTCTCACGTTGACTATGACGCCTTCACCGCCGGATTGCTTGCCGCCAAAACCGATCTTTCGGGGCAATCCGCCCCGCAGTTGCTGCACCGTGACGCTAAGAATTACCGCATCCATAGCGTCTCGCTGCTGCTGTCGCAGATAGAAGTGCGGGCTATGAGCGATATCGATCCGCTGTTGCCCGCGCTGCAACAGGCGCTCGATCAGGCTAAGCAGGAGGCCGGGCTGGAGATGGCCGCGCTGCTGGTTACCGATATCACCCGCCACCGCTCTACCCTGTATTTCTCGTCGAACCGGGTGCTCGCCATTCGGCAGGTGTCGCTGCCCGGCATGACGAGCCGGAAAAAAGAGGTTTTACCGTGGTTAACCCTACAGATTGCTAACGCAGGGAGATAAGTCATGTCGCTCTATCAACATGCTTTACTGCTGGTGCAGGATGAACGCGACGGCCGGCTGCTGTTGCGCCATGCCGAACGCCTCAATCAGCAGATGAATACGCGCATTACCGTGGCGCACATCAGCGCCGACTATGCCGAGCTGGACTACCTCAGCGATGCACAAACCAAAGATCGCCAGTCCAGCGAGGTGATCGCTGCCAAAGCCATGCTCAGCCGGCTGGTGGAAGACTGCACAATCCCCCTGGAGGTGCGCGCAATTGTCAGTATTCACCGCTTCAAAGACATCGAGGCCCTGATTGCCCGTGAAGGCGTCGATCTGTTGCTGCTCGGCCATCAGAACCGTCCGTTCGGCGTCTTTGCCTCCTTCGGCTTCGAGTTCATTAACCATTTGTCGATCGACGTGCTGATAAAGCACGTGCCCACTCCCTAGAATGAGGTGATCATCCATGAGCTATGAAATTGAAAACGTAACCGCCAGAGAGATCCTGGATTCGCGCGGCAACCCCACCGTCGAAGTTGAAATGACTGCGGCGGGCGTCGTGGCACGGGCTTCGGTTCCCTCCGGCGCCAGCACCGGTTCACGCGAGGCGGTGGAACACCGCGACGGCGATCCGCACCGTTACGGCGGTAAAGGCGTTCAGGAAGCGGTGCAAAGCGTCAAAACGGCGATCAATGAAGCGCTGCGCGGGGTGGATGTACGCCAACAAGGGGAGATTGACCGCCGGTTGATCGCACTGGACGGCAGCGAGAACAAGAGCCGATTGGGGGCCAACGCCCTGCTCGGCGTTTCTCTGGCCGCCGCCCGCCTCGCGGCGCAATTGTCGCAGCTGCCGCTGTATCGTTATCTGGGCGGTCCCGGCGCCAACCTGCTGCCGGTGCCCTGCATGAATATCATCAACGGCGGCGTGCATGCCCGCTGGCAAGGTGCGGACTTTCAGGAATTTATGATAGCGCCGCTGGGCGCGCCGTCGCTGCGCGAGGCCGTGCGCTGGGGCAGTGAAGTTTATCAGGCGCTGCGCCAAATTCTGTTGGAGAAAGGCCTGTCGGTCGGCGTTGGCGACGAAGGCGGTTTTGCGCCGGCGGTTGCCTCGAACCGGCAACCGCTGGAGCTGATCGTACAGGCGATAGAGAAAGCCGGTTATCAACCGGGAGACGATATCGCCATTTGCATGGACCCGGCCTCGAGTGAATTCTATGCCAACGGCAAATACCGCCTGCGCAGCGAAAACGCTGAACTGGATGCCGAACAGATGACGACCTATTACCAGCGGCTGGTGCAAGATTTTCCCATCGTGCTGATTGAAGACGGTTTGGCCGAGGACGACTGGGCGGGCTGGCGCATTCTCAGCGACGCCCTGGGCGATCAGGTGGAACTGGTCGGTGACGATCTGTTCGTCACCAACGTGAAATACATCCAGCGCGGGATTGATGAAAGATTGGCCAATGCGGCGCTGATCAAGCTGAACCAGATTGGCACGCTGAGCGAAACTTTCGCCGCCGTGCAGCTTTGCCAGGCAAATGGCTGGGGCGCCTTTATCTCACACCGCAGCGGCGAAACCGTCGACAGCTTTATCGCCGATATGACGGTTGCGATGCGAGCTGGCCATGTGAAAACCGGCGCGCCGTGCCGCGGCGAGCGGATCGAAAAATACAATCAGCTGATGCGCATCGAAGACCAATTGGGCATCGCGGCGGTATATGCCGGGCGCGCCGCCTTTAAACACCGTTAATCTTTGCAGGCCGGCCACGCACCGGCCTGTTTTTCATTTTTTGCGCGGCATAATCCCGCCACGCCGGATTCCAACAGAATACGCCGCGTCGCCATCAACGTCTCACGCTGCTCGTTCAGCGTCGCCATCATCCGCTCGATTTCCGCCAGCCGGCTGTCGACGCCCTGTATCAACCCATCCTGATAGGCGCTGCCCTGCAGCGCCAATACCCCGCGGATCGCCTGCAGCGAAAACCCCAGATTCTGGCCGATTTGGATCAGGTGCAGCCGCTCCAGCGCGCTTTCGCTATACACCCGATATCCGTTAACGCCGCGCACCGCTTTGGGCAGCAGACCCTGCTGTTCGTAGTAACGTATCGCCGAGGCGGCCATGCCGGCGCGCTCCGCCAACTCTCCGATTTTCATGCCCTATTGACCTTAAAGTTAACTTTAACCCTAGTATAGCGCCATTCCCCCTGCGACAGGAACGTACCCGATGTTTACCCCACTGATTCTGCCCAACGGCAGCCGCTTACCCAACCGTCTGGCCAAGGCCGCGTTGGAAGAAAATCTGGCCGATGAGGGCCAACTGCCCGGCCCCGCGCTATGGCGCCTGTATCGCCACTGGGGTATCGGCGGCGCCGGCCTCATCATCACCGGCAACGTGATGATCGACGGACGCGCCATGACCGGCCCCGGCGGCGTAGTGTTGGAACAGGATACGCCGCTCGAGGCGTTCAAAACCTGGGCGGCGGCCTCGCGCCAAGAAGGCGCGCAGGTATGGATGCAGCTCAGCCACCCGGGCCGTCAGGTGATGGCCAACATGGGCGGCAACGCCTGGGCACCCTCCGCCATCCCAATGGCGATGGGCAAGTACAGCAAGCAGTTTGCCCCGCCGCAGGCCATGAGCGAAGCGCAGATTGCCGAGGTGATCGCCCGCTTCGCCGCCAGCGCGCACGCCGCCGAACAGGCCGGGTTTACCGGAGTGCAGATCCATGCGGCGCACGGCTACCTCATCTCCCAGTTCTTGTCGCCGTTGTCCAACCAGCGCAGCGATCGTTGGGGGGGCGAGCTGGCGAATCGCGCCCGCCTGCTGCTGGAGGTGGTGCGCGCGGTGCGCCAGCGTGTCTCGCCAGGCTTTTGCGTGGCGGTCAAACTGAACTCCGCCGATTTTCAGCGTGGCGGCTTTTCGCCGGACGAGGCCCGACAGGTATTGTTGATGCTCAACGAACTGCCGGTCGATCTGGTGGAGTTGTCAGGCGGGAGTTATGAGAGCCCGGCGATGCAGGGCGAAGCGGCGGACGACAGCACCCTGGCGCGCGAAGCCTATTTTCTGACCTTCGCCCGCGATCTCGCCGCAGTGGCCCGCATGCCAGTGATGACTACTGGCGGCATCGCCCGCCCGTCGGTGGCGCAACGGGTGCTGAACAGCGGCATCGCGGTGGTCGGCATCGCCACCGCCATGGCGGAAATTCCCGATCTGCCGCACCGCTGGCAAACCGGCGAAGCCCCTCATGCGCTGCCCGCGCCGGTAAAATGGCGCGATAAAACGCTGACGCTGCTCGCTCGTATGGCGCTGATCAAGCGCCGCATGCACGCCCTGAGCCGCGATCGGACGCGCAACGTGCGTTACTCCCCGCTGTGGTCGCTGCTCATCGACCGGTGGCGCACCCGCCGCACTCTGCGGCGCTATCACGCCTGGTTACGGCAACGTTAATAACCGCGGTGCCGGCAGACTCGCCGGCACCGCACAAAAATCCCGCTTTTTTGATCGCGCTACGTAAAATCTGCAAGAAATCACCACTCTGGGTACTGCGCTTTTAACGCTCGACCGCTTATATTCATCACAAATTTTGTGTATATAACCGCTATAGGACTTAAGGTGGTGAATAGATGAAAATAAGCCGCTATTTTCTATTTATGTTATTAATCGGAAATTCACCTTAATAATAAATGCATTAAAGAAGTAGCCAAAGGAAAGCAGAAAAGGATTTTTACGCAATGTTAAAGAAATGTTGTTTTTTGCTGGCAAAACCAACGGTCAACAAATCAACAACATATTGATGAGCCTAAGAAAAAACTAAACAATTCAAAACAAAATCGGCTATTGAGTCCCAGGCAAAAAAGCCATATATTGGTCGCGCTTTTCACAAGGCAGTTACTTTTCTAATTCATTAATTCAATCGTTGCGTCTTGAGACCTTCGGTTGTAGGAGAGATATGATGACGGATAAAGTCCGTATTGATACTTTAGTTGCAAACTCATTAAACGGAAACAATGAAACCTATTTGGCGCGTCAAGCCGAATTTGAGTCGAATGTTAGGAGTTATCCGCGCAAATTGCCGTTGGCAATTGCGAAAGCCCAGGGCGTTTGGATCACTGATGTTGAGAATAATCAATATCTTGATTGCCTGGCCGGGGCGGGAACGTTGGCTCTTGGACATAATCACCCCGACGTCCTGCAAAGCATCCAAAATGTCATTACCAGCGGCTTGCCGTTACATACTCTCGATCTCACGACCCCGTTGAAAGATCGTTTCTCCGATTACCTGCTCTCTCTGTTGCCTGGCGAAGGCAAAGGGTATTGCCTGCAGTTCTGCGGCCCGTCCGGCGCCGATGCGGTGGAAGCCGCGCTGAAGCTGGCGAAAAAGCACACCGGCCGTTCCGGCGTGATCAGCTTCTCCGGCGGCTATCACGGCATGACCCACGGCGCGCTGTCAGTCACCGGCAACCTGTCGCCGAAGGCGGCGATCAACGGCATGATGCCGGAAGTGCAGTTCATGCCTTATCCGCATGAATACCGCTGCCCGCTGGGCATCGGCGGCGAAGCCGGCGTCAAGGCGCTGACCTACTACTTCGACAACCTGATCAACGACGTGGAAAGCGGCGTGCGTAAACCGGCGGCGGTGATCCTAGAAGCCGTTCAGGGCGAAGGCGGGGTTAACCCGGCGCCGGCCGAGTGGCTGCAGCGCATCCGCAAAGTGACGCAGGAGCATGGCATTCTGCTGATCATCGACGAAGTTCAGGCTGGTTTCGCCCGTACGGGCAAGCTGTTCGCCTTCGAACACGCCGGCATCGAGCCGGACATCATCGTGATGTCGAAAGCGGTCGGCGGCGGCTTGCCGCTCGCGGTGCTGGGCATCAAAAAAGAGTTCGATGCCTGGGAACCGGGCCACCACACCGGCACCTTCCGCGGCAACCAGCTGGCGATGGCCACCGGCCTGACCACCCTGCAGTACCTGAAAGAGCATAAGGTCGCCGATAAAGTGGCCGCTCAGGGCGAATGGCTCAAAGGCAAGCTGACCGAGCTGCAGAAACGTTATCCGGTGATCGGTCACGTCCGCGGTCTGGGCCTGATGATCGGCATCGAGATCGTCAAGCCGAACGAAGCGCAGGATCACATGGGCTGTTACCCGGCCGATGGCGAGCTGTCCGCGCTGCTGCAGAAAAAATGCTTCGAATCCGGCTTGATCCTGGAGCGCGGCGGGCGCAACGGCTGTGTGCTGCGCCTGTTGCCTTCCCTGCTGATCACCAATGATGAGCTGGGTATTTTCCTGGATAAATTTGAGCAGGCGCTGTTGGCCGCCGGCGTCAAGCCTGTCTGATTGGAGCGAATGACCGCGATGTCCAAGTTAAACCCGATTCTGGCTTCCTCGGCGCACAGCGCCGAGGCTTACCGCCAGGCGATCGCACAGAGCAGTGAAGCCGTCGTGCAGTGGCTGCAACAGCCCGAGATGTATCAGGGCAAAAGCGTTGCCGAACTGCGCGAGCGCATCCAGCTAGACTTTACCCCGCAAGGCCTGGGCAACCAGGCGGCGATCGAGCGCGCCATCGAGTACTTTTTGAAAGACAGCCTGTCGGTGCACCACCCACAGTGCGTGGCGCACCTGCACTGCCCGAGCCTGGTGATTAGCCAGGCTGCCGAAGTGCTGATCAACGCCACCAACCAGAGCATGGACTCCTGGGATCAGAGCCCGTCGGCCACGCTGATCGAAATGAAATTGATCGAGTGGCTCCGCGCCCAGGTCGGTTACCCGTCCGGCGACGCCGGGGTGTTCACCAGCGGCGGCACCCAGAGCAACCTGATGGGGCTGATGCTGGCGCGCGACGCGTTCTTCGCGCGTCAGGGCCACTCCGTGCAGCAGGACGGTCTGGTGGGCGATCTGCGCAAGCTGAAGGTGTTCTGTTCTGAAAACGCCCACTTCTCGGTGCAGAAGAACATGGCGCTGATGGGCCTCGGCTATCAGTCCGTCACCCTGGTGAAAACCGATCGCTTCGCCCGCATGGACGTGAACGATCTGGCGGAAAAACTGGCGCAGGCCAAGGCCAACGGCGAGCAGGTGATGGCGATTGTCGCCACCGCCGGCACCACCGACGCCGGTGCCATTGACCCGCTGCGCGACATCGCACGGCTGGCGGCGGAGCAGCAGATTTGGGTGCACGTGGATGCGGCCTGGGGCGGCGCGCTGCTGCTTTCCGAGCAGTACCGCGACTACCTGGACGGCCTGGAGCTGGTGGACTCCATCACCCTGGACTTCCACAAGCAGTTCTTCCAGACCATCAGCTGCGGCGCCTTCCTGCTGAAAGACGAGCGCCACTACGAGCTGATGCGCTATCAGGCGGCCTACCTGAACTCCGAGTTCGACGAAGCGCAAGGCGTGCCGAACCTGGTGTCCAAGTCGCTACAGACCACCCGCCGCTTCGATGCGTTGAAGCTGTGGATGGGGCTGGAAGCGCTCGGGCAGAAGCAATACGCCGAGATCATCGATCATGGCGTGACGCTGGCGCAACAGGTGGCGCGCTACATCGCCGATCAAGAAGCACTGGAACTGGTGATGCAGCCGCAGCTGGCCAGCGTGTTGTTCCGCTACCGTCCGGCGCAGCTGGCGGCGAACGGCGATGCGGCCGTCGCGCTGTTCAACCAGCGTATCGGTGACGCCCTGTTGGAATCGGGCCGTGCCAACGTCGGCGTGACCGAGTTCGATGGCGTGACCTGCCTGAAGATGACGCTGCTGAACCCGATCGTGACGCTGGAAGACATCAAGCTGTTGTTGGCGCTGGTCGAGAAAACCGCCCAGCAGCTGCCCGCGTAACCCTCTGCCACTGCGCATTAAAAGCCGATAACCCCAGGTTATCGGCTTTTTTATCGCGCTCACGCCGTGCGCGTATTCAATCCGTTGACATGTTTTCCCAGGATGTCGCTTGGAGGTCCAGATCGATTTCCAGCGTTTCCAAAAAGCGCGCCGTCATCATGTAGTGCCCAATCATTAATGCCAGTTCAGCCAGTTGAACCTCGTCATAATAGCGCCTGACCGCGTTAAATGTGTCGGCAGAGACCTTCACCTGCTTCACGCATTCATCGACAAAATGCAAGATGGCCGTCCCTCTGGCGTCGATGCCCACACCCTGCTCTATTTTCTCGATGTCGTCATCGCGCCACCCCGCAAGGATCGCCAGCGGATAGTGTTGCATACGCTCATAAGCGCTGTGGCTTAACGCGCCAACCCTTAATATGATCATTTCCCGATCTTTATCACACAGTCGCCCGGCCGGAAAAGAAGCGCCCAGGGACAGATATCCCTGCGCCGAACGGCTGGTTTTCAACAGACCCAGCGTAAGATTGGCGGGAAAACGGGCATATTGCTGCTGCTGCTCAGCCGTTAATTCACTCACTGCCGGCAGTTTTATTCTGGCCATCGCTTATTCTCCCGTTTGAGCTTCGATAATTGCAACCGGCCGAGCCCAGCCGGCGGATGCCTTATAAACCTTCACCGGCAGACTGATCACGTTAAATCCGCAGGGCGGCAGCAATTCAAGATTGCACAGTTTTTCAATCTGGCAATAAGGATATTGACTGCCGGCATAGTGCCCTTCCCAAATAAGCGAAATATCGCCGCTTTGTTCAAATTTGGTGCGCGTATGGCTGAATGGCGCGTCCCAGCTCCAGGCATCGGTGCCCACCACCCTGACACCACGTTCAGTAAGATACAGCGTCGCTTCACGGCCCATGCCGCAACCGCGATGAATAAAATCTTCGCTGCCGTAACGCCCGCCGGCCGCCGTGTTGACCAGGACAATATCGCCGGCGGCGATAGGATGGCCGATCCTCGCTAATTCACGCTCAATATCATGCGCAGTGGCCACATAACCGTCGGGAAAATGCCGAAAATCCAATTTGACGCCAGGGCCGATACACCATTCCAGCGGTATTTCATCAATGGTTTTTGACGCCGATCCGTCGTCCATATGCGAATGGTAGTGATACGGGGCGTCCATATGCGTCCCCGCGTGGGTGCTCATGCGGACAAATTCCACCGCCCAGCCCTCCTGACGCGGCAGCGCTAAGGGATCCAGGCCGGGAAATGATTCCGCCAGCTGCAACGCTCCGCGCTTGTTGTCAACATACTCGATTTCCGGCAGAAACCGCTCCGGATCGGAAGCGATCCCGCTCATCAGCGGCACCGAAAGATCAATGATTTTACCGTACATATTGTTACCTTTATCCGGGGGAATGACCTGCCCAGAGTAAGCTTTCCCCATAGAATAGAAATGCCGATTATCAGACAACTTATTGTTATAATAGGAAGACGCAGCCATGAACGGACAGGAAGGCGTCATGAAACCGTCAGAATTGACCGGGGAAATCCCAATATCGATTTGGTTCAGAAATAAATCCTGGCCGGCAGGAACGCAATTCCCTTTACAGGCGTTGCCATGGGGCAAACTGATGTATTCCATGAAAGGGTTGGCGGAAATAAATATTGAGAACAATATTTATTTATCCACACCGGAATATGCCATTTGGCTCCCCGTTAATACCGAACATGAATCCGTAGCAAAGAGTGCAATTGACTATGTCATTCTTCATGTCAGCCCCTCGCTATGCCAATCCTTACCGAGCAGACCGCAAACCCTGCGGCTGAATAAGATCGTCAAAGCGGTGCTGGCCGATTTTTCAGAAAGGCTTATTGGCTATCCGCACACGCCTCAGGACCAGACGCTGGTTACCGCGTTGCTTGAGCAGCTGGCGCTGTCGGAGCGTTTTGACAGCTACCTGCCGCTCGGCAGCGATGACGTTGTCAAGATCATGACCGAAAAGATGAGCGCCGCGCCGCACGATCTCAACACCCTGACACAATGGTCGGGCATGCTGGGCTTGAGTGAGCGTACGCTGTCGCGGCGATTTCTCGCCGCTACCGGCATCTCTTTCAATGAATGGAAGCTGAGAAGCAAAACCCTCATGGCGATGACGCTGTTACAGGAAGGGAAAGCCGTCAAATATGTCGCCTCTACCCTGGGATATAACGATCCGTCCGCGTTTATCGCCATGTTCAGACGGCAAACGGGCCAGTCCCCCTCCGGTTTTTTAGCGGTAAGTCATGGCACAGCGAAAACAGGCTCAGGCATAATGCATGGCGACTGATGCAGCATTCGCACGCACAAACTGCATCGAACGCCTTCCCCCCTATTCAGCACGACAGGATGCGCACGCATGACCGACCCTGATTTCAACCTGCTGATCGCACTCGACGCGCTGCTGACGGCGGGCAGCGTTGCCGGCGCGGCGCGGCGTCTCGGTTTAAGCGCCTCGGCGATGAGCCGCACCCTCAGCCGGCTGCGCACGGCCACCGGTGATCCTCTGTTGGTGCGCGCCGGCCGTCATATGGTGCTGACGCCTTATGCCGAAACGCTGCGCGAACGGGCGCGAAACGCGGCATTCGAAGCCCGCGCTGTGTTGCGTCCGGCGCAGGGAGCATTGGATCCCGCCGCGCTGGATCGTACCTTCACGCTGCGCGCCAATGACGGCTTCGTCGAGGCCTTCGGCCCGGCGCTGATCGCCGCCGCCGCCGAACAGGCGCCGCGGGTGCGGTTGCGCTTTGCGCCCAAGCCGGAGAAAAGCGACCGCCCCCTGCGTGAAGGTCTGGTCGATCTGGAGATCGGCGTGTTGGGTGACATGGGCCCGGAAATCCGCCTGCAGGCGCTGTTCCGCGATCGCTTCGTTGGCGTGATGAGAACCGCACATCCGCTGGCGCAACAGCCAGAGATTGGCGTCGCCGACTACGCCGCTTGCGGCCACGTGGTGGCCTCGCGCAGCGGGCGCATTCTCGGGCCGGTAGACGCTGCGCTGGCGGAGCTGGGGCTGGCACGCCATATCGCCGCCGTGGTGCCAAGCTTTCCCGCCGCGCTGGCGGTGGCGCAAGCCTCAAACCTGTTGGCGTTGCTGCCCACCTCTTTCCTGCAGGCTCAACCTGCCGATGGCCCGCTGCGCGTCTTCGAGCTGCCGGTGAAAACGCCGCCCATTACCGTCTCGCAAATGTGGCACCCGCGCCTGGACGCCGAGGCGGATCACCGCTGGCTGCGGCAGTTGGTGTTGTCGGTTTGTCATTAAAGAAAAACGGAGTGACATCGTCACTCCATTCATAGCCGTAGGGTAAACAGCGAAGGTTTAAACAGATAATGGGAATTTCAGGAGGAATATCCCTGAAATCCCACGGGCAAGGAGCATTAGCTATCGCAACGGCCGCCCTTGGCAAGCTTTACCGCAGCTTTAGAAATAACACGTTTGCCTTCATCCTCTGTCGATTGACTCAGACCGGCACCGCCGACGAATACACCCATCTTAATATATTGTCTTACGAAGTAATTTTTCCCCGCTTCGGTATAAATGGAAAGATCGTTAGGAGAAAATTCAGATTCGGTAGAGATTTTATGCTGTTGTCCGCCGTCAACCTGGGTATAGAAAAACGTTTTATCCGCGGTCTCACCCACGCATTTGCCGTCAAGATAAACATCTTTCTTCAACGCCTTGCCGACAAAACTGTCACGATAAATATAGAGGCCCGCTTTGTTTTCCTCCAACGCAGGGAAGCTTTTGGCATGCGCTGATTCTTGATCTGTTGCGAGAGGGATGCTTGCACACCCGCTTAATAATAATGCGCTCGCCAGTGAGGCGGAGAGGAGTAGTCTTTTGGTCATGATCAATCCTTCGGTATAAAAATGTAGCAAGGAACAACGCTTAATTCACTGTGAACATTTAATTATCACATTAAATATAACCAACAGTTATTATATTGATAGTGGTGAAATTCATTTTCAAACAGTGAGTTAGGGGGGCCGCGTGCCCAACACACAAGCGATGACGATATTGCCACAAATAAAATTTGATTCAAGAAATCAATGTCTAAAATATTACAGAACCATCAATTTTATTGGCATAATCAACGCTGAACCACACGTTTAAATTACCTTGACCGCTGGCTGAAAATAATTTCGGTCAGGTTAATCTCCGTATGTTCACTGCATTCGAATCTCCCCATCGAGCGAGGGTTGTTCCCCCTCGCTCGATGGGAGAACATAGCGTTCACGATGCCTGACTCAGTGAAACGCCCATGACGCTTCCCCCTCTCTGGCCGGTCTTCGACGGCCATAACGACCTGCTGCTCAATCTGTGGCTGCAGCATGACGACGATCCGGTCGCCGCCTTTTATTCCCGCGTCACGCCGGGCCACCTCGATTTCTCCCGCATGCGGCGCGGCGGATTTTTCGGCGGACTGTTCGCGGTATTTATTCCTCCGGTCAGCTATATCGCCCAGATGCGTAATCAAACGCAGGACGAGGCGCAGGCCGCCTTCGATCCGCTGGCGATCGCCGAACGGCAGATCGCCATCCTGCAGCAGCTGGAGCAGGCTTCTCAGGGGCAGCTGCGCATCTGTCGCACCGCCACCGAAATAGAACAGTGCCGCCTCAACCGGCAAATCGCCGCGGTGCTGCATATCGAAGGCGCCGGCATGATCGATGCAGAACTGACGCAGTTGGAGGCCTTCTACCGGCTGGGCGTGCGCAGCATCGGGCCATTCTGGAATCTGCCAAACGCCTTTGGTACCGGCGTCAGCGGGTCGTTCCCCGGCTCACCCGATACCGGCCCCGGCCTGACGCCGGCCGGCGAGGCGCTGATCCGTGCCTGCAATCAGCGCCGCATCATGATAGACGTCTCGCACATGAACGAGAAAGCCTTCTGGCAAACCGCCGCGTTGAGCACCGCACCGCTGGTCGCTACCCACTCCAATGCCCATGCCCTCTGCCCGCAGCCACGCAACCTGACCGACGCGCAGCTGGACGCCATCGCCCAGAGCGGCGGGATGGTCGGCGTCAATTTCGGCACCGCCTTCCTGCGGGCGGACGGTAAACGTGACAGTGCAACGACCGGCTTAACAGAAATTGTTAAACACGTTGAGTATTTGATCGCTAAACTTGGTGAAGATCGCGTGGGGTTTGGCTCTGATTTTGACGGGGTCAACGTACCGCAACCGTTGGAGGACGCCGCAGGCCTGCCGCGCCTGACGCAAGCGCTGGCGCAGGCCGGGTTCGATAACCGGCTGCTGGAGAAGCTGACCTGGCGCAACTGGCTGAACGTGCTCGCCGCCACCTGGGGTGAATAACCCGGTTACGCTTTAAAGGTTGCGATCTCCGTCACATTTCGCCAACATTGTGCCGGCCGAATGCGAACGTTTCTCATTGGGTTCGACATATTACGATGCATGCTAAGGAGCACCGCTATGACTACCTGGACTAAACCTGAGTTTGTTGACCTGCGTCTGGGGCTGGAAGTAACGCTGTACATTTCCAACCGTTAATCGCCCGTCTGCCCGCCCTTCGCGCGGGCATTTCTTTCCCTCTCTTTCTGGTTTAGACATGCAGATAAAAGTTCTCGGCTCGGCGGCGGGCGGCGGCTTTCCCCAGTGGAATTGCAACTGCGACAACTGTCGGGGCGTTCGCGACCACAGCATCAGCGCCACGCGCCGCACGCAGTCTTCCATCGCTATCAGCGACGACGGTAAAAACTGGGTGCTGTGCAACGTTTCCCCGGACATTTGCCATCAACTGTTGGCCTCGCCCGAATTGAATAACCCCGACGTGCTGCGTGGCACCGGCATCGGCGCGATCGTGCTGACCGACAGCCAGATCGATCACAGCGCGGGCTTACTCAATTTGCGTGAGGGCTGTCCGCACCAGGTCTGGTGCACGCCTGAAGTACATGACGATCTCAGCACCGGCTTCCCGGTGTTTCCCATGCTCTCCCACTGGAACGGCGGGCTGATTCACCACCCGGTGACGCCCGGTGAGCCGTTCCACACGGCGGTCTGTCCGAACGTGCGCTTTACCGCCATTCCGCTGCTCAGCAACGCGCCGCCCTATTCGCCGTACCGCGATCGCCCGCTGCCGGGCCACAACGTGGCGCTGTTTATCGAAGATACCGCACGCGGGGTCGGGCTGCTGTACGCACCGGGCCTGGGTGAGCCGGACGAGGCCCTAATGCCGTGGCTGCGCCGCGCGGACTGCCTGCTGATCGACGGCACGCTGTGGCGCGACAACGAGCTGGCCAACGCCGGCGTGGGCCGCAATACCGGCAAGGACATGGGGCATCTGGCGCTGGCGGAAGAACATGGGCTGGCGGCTCTGCTCGCCACCTTGCCCGCCAGGCGCAAAATCCTGATCCACATTAACAATACCAACCCTATCCTCAATGAAAACTCGGCAGAACGGCAAAGCCTGACCGCCGCCGGCATTGAAGTGAGCTGGGACGGCATGAATATCGAACTGTAGGGAACCGCCATGACGCAACCACTCCCCCTTGACCCACAGGCGTTTGAAGCGGCGCTGCGCGCCAAAGGTGCTTATTACCATATCCACCACCCGTACCACATCGCGATGCACAACGGCGAAGCGACCCGCGAGCAGATCCAGGGCTGGGTGGCCAACCGGTTCTACTACCAGACCAGCATTCCGATTAAGGATGCAGCGATCATGGCCAACTGCCCACAACCGGAAACACGCCGCAAATGGGTACAGCGCATCCTGGATCACGACGGCTACGGCGGCAGCGAAGGCGGCATCGAGGCCTGGCTGCGCCTGGGCGAAGCCGTTGGGCTGCAGCGCGACACTTTGCTCTCTGAAGAGCGGGTACTGCCGGGCGTGCGCTTCGCGGTGGACGCCTACGTCAACTTCGCGCGCCGCGCCTGCTGGCAGGAAGCGGCCTGCAGCTCACTGACCGAACTGTTCGCGCCGCAAATTCACCAATCGCGCCTCGACAGCTGGCCGCAGCACTACCCGTGGATCGACGCCGCCGGCTACGACTATTTCCGCAGCCGCCTCGGCCAGGCCAACCGCGATGTGGAACACGGCCTGGCGCTGGCGCTTGACTATTGCGACACCGTTGAAAAGCAGCAGCGCATGCTGGAGATCCTGCAGTTCAAGCTGGACATTCTGTGGAGCATGCTGGACGCCATGAGCATGGCCTACACCCTGAACCGCCCGCCTTACCACAGCGTGACCGCCGCGCGGGTATGGCACAACCAGAGGCTGGTGTAATGACGCTGAACCCTGAACACACCCCCGTCTTCCGCCGCGGTTACCGCCTGCAATGGGAGCAGGTGCAAAACAGCCATGTGATCCTCTACCCGGAAGGCATGGCCAAGCTGAACGACAGCGCCGCCGCCATTTTGCAACTGGTCGACGGCCACACTACGCTGAACGGCATCATCGCCCAGTTGAACGCCCGCTTCCCCGGCGCCGAAGGGTTAGCGGACGACGTGCTGGAATTTTTCCAGCGCGCCTACGAACAAAAATGGGTGACCTTCCGTGACTGAACCACGTGCGCCGGCGGTGAATCCGCCGCTCTGGCTGCTGGCGGAGCTGACCTACCGCTGCCCGCTGCAGTGCCCCTATTGCTCTAACCCGCTCGATTTTGCCGCGCAGGAAAAAGAGCTGACCACCGCGCAGTGGATCGAGGTGTTTCGCCAAGCGCGGGCGATGGGCAGCGTGCAGCTCGGCTTCTCCGGCGGCGAGCCGCTGGTGCGTAAAGACCTGCCCGAGCTGATCGCCGCCGCCCGCGATCTCGGGTTTTACACCAACCTGATCACCTCCGGCATCGGCCTGACCGAGAAAAAGCTGCAGACCTTCGCCGACGCCGGGCTGGATCACATTCAGATCAGTTTTCAGGCCAGCGATGAAACGTTGAACGCCGCGCTGGCGGGCTCCGCCAAAGCATTTCAGCAGAAGTTGGCCATGGCCAAGGCGGTCAAGGCGCTCGGCTATCCGATGGTGCTCAACTTCGTGCTGCATCGCCATAATATCGGCCAGATCGACCGCATTATCGAACTGGCGATCCAGCTGGACGCCGACGACGTCGAGCTGGCGACCTGCCAGTTCTACGGCTGGGCGCACCTCAATCGCGAGGGCCTGCTGCCGACCCGCGAACAGATCGCCGATGCGGAAACCGTGGTGAAACGCTACCGCGAACGCATGGCCGCCGACGGCAAGCTGGCCAACCTGCTGTTCGTCACGCCGGACTACTACGAGGAGCGCCCCAAAGGCTGCATGGGCGGCTGGGGCGCTATCTTCATGAGCGTGACGCCGGAAGGCATGGCGTTACCCTGTCACAGCGCCCGTCAGTTACCGATCGCCTTCCCGTCGGTGCTGGAGCACGATCTGCAGCATATCTGGTACCACTCGTTCGGTTTTAACCGCTATCGCGGCTATGACTGGATGCAGGAGCCCTGCCGTTCCTGCTCGGAGAAAGAGCAAGACTACGGCGGCTGCCGCTGTCAGGCGTTCATGCTAACCGGCAACGCCGACAACGCCGACCCGGTGTGCGGCAAATCGCCGCACCACGGCACCATTCTGGCGGCGCGGGAAGCGGCGAACCGTTCGCAGATCGGTATCGATCAGCTGCGTTTTCGCAATCAGGCCAACTCCCGTCTGATCTTCAAGGGTTGACGATGGCACTCGCCGGCGCCTCTTGGCAGCTCGAGAACGGTTTGGCCGTCAAGGCGATAAGCGACCCTGCTGTCGGCTGCGCCGCCGCGCTGGTGCGCATTGAGGCGGGCAGTTTTCAGGCGCCCGTCGCCTGGCCGGGCCTGGCGCACCTGCTGGAGCATATGTTGTTTCGCGGCAGCGCGAACTTCAGCGTGCAAGAGGGCCTGATGAGCTGGGTACCGTCGGTCACTGGCCGACTGAACGCCACCACCCAGGCTACGCAAACCGCGTTTTTCTTCGAGGTGGGCACCGAACATTTGGCGCAGGGGTTGACGCGGCTAAGCGATATGCTCGCCGCCCCACAGCTGGCGACCGAGGCGATTGAGCAGGAGATCGAGGTCATCGACGCCGAATACCGCCTGCTGCGCGCCGAGGTAGAAACCCGCTGCGAAGCGGCGCAGCGGCAGATGTTCGGCGGCCTTGGTGCAATGCATCGCTTTCATATCGGCAGCCGCGCCGCTTTCGGCAACGACATTTCCGCGTTGCAGCAGGCGCTGCGGCAGTTTCACCAGTGCTATTTTCGCGCGCCAAACATGACGCTGTGGCTGCAAGGCCCGCAATCGCTGGCGCAGCTGCATGCGCTGGCACAGCGCTACGGCAGCCGCTTGCCATCGGGCAGCGCCATACCGCACGAAGCCTCACCGCCGCTGACCGCTGCGAAAGATTACACCCTGTCTCTTCCCGGCACGCCACAGCTGAGGCTGGTGTTTGCCCTGTCGCGTTCCCATTCACGCGGTTGGCTGCGGCGGCTGGAGCGCCTGCTGTTGGACGAAGCCCCCGGCGGGCTGCTGGCGCGGCTGCGCGCTCAGGCGTGGTGTGACGCCGTTCGGCTGGACTATTCGCGCTGCAGTGAGAACAACGCCCTGCTGAGTTTTATCTTTACCGTCAATCGCGGTTCAGCCGCTGAAGCTGCCCACATCGAAAGCGCCCTGCTGGCGTGGCTACAGGCGCTGCAGGTGCTGACACCGGCTCAGCTTGCGCATTACGAGCGGCTGGCAAATCGCGATTTCCACCGTTTGGCGCCGCTCGATCAGCTGCGGGCCAGAGCGCTTGGGCTACCGCCGGTGGAGTCGAACGACGATTGGCCGCGGCATATTGCGGCGCTGATTAGCGCGCCGCGCCGTCGCCTGGCCGTGCGGTCTGATGGCCCCGGCGAAACCCGTGAAATTCAAGGGCTGCCGCTGGCGCTTGGCCCCTTCGCCGGCGCCGCGCTGACGTCTGCCGCGGAACCATTCCGCTTTTTCGCCACCTCGGCGGCGCTGCCGAGCCCGAGATTGCCTTCCGGCCTGGCGCCGCTGCGGCATCTGCTCCCCGGCGAAGCGCAGCCTGTGCTGCTGCTGCGGCCGACGCCGTCGAGCCGCTTCAGCGATGGACAGGCCTACGGCTTACAGGCGGCGCTGCGCACCGGGGCGGCAGAACTGGCGCATCGGGAGGGACATTTGAGCTTCGAGCGCCATCAGGGCGTGTGGCTGCTGCAACTGGCGGGCAGCCACGCGCTGATCTGCCACGGGCTGAGTGAGGTGAACCGAGCGCTGGCGATGTTACCGCCGACCGTTCTCAGCGAAGCGGCGAGAAACCTGCGCCATACGCAGCTGAAAGAACAAAGCGATATCGCCATTCGCCGCCTGTTAGCTCAATTGCCGGCGGCGCTCAGTGCGCCAACCGAAGCAGCACAATGGCATGCCACCTTGATCGGCGGCGATGGCGAGTTAAAACGGCAGCTGTCGCACCTGCTGTACGACTTCCCCTATTTCGTGGCCGCGGAGCCGCCGCTGCCGACACATCAACATCATTGCCCCATCACGCTGACGGAAAGCGGCGCCGAAAGTGCCTTACTGCAGTTTTACCCGCTGCAAAACGATGAAGCCGAAGGCCGTTGGGCGCTGCGGGTGCTGGCCCAGCTTTACGCGCCGCGCTATTTTCAGCGGCTGCGCGTGGAACGCAACGTGGGTTACGTGGTGCAATGCGCCTTCCACCGCTGCGCCGATGCCGAAGGCCTGCTGTTCGCGCTGCAATCCCCGACGTTCACCGTTGAACAGCTGAGGCAGTTAACCGACGAATTCTTATTGCAGATGCGTCATGAGTTGCCGCACGTTAGCGCGGGTGAACTGGCGCAAATACAACAGGCGACGCAACAAAACTTGCAGCGCCTCAGCACCGAATCGTTGCAGCGCGCCCGAGAAATTGCCTTGGAAGATCGCGTGGCCATGGCTGACGCGGCGCCAGTCACGCTGACCCAACTGTTGCACTGGCAGCAGCGTTTGCTTTCCTCTGATTGATTAACCCGACGGGGAACACCGGCCAGGGGGAATAGGACGCGGAGAAAGTATCACCTCATGCCAAAGAAGGCCGGCTGGCCGCGAAAAAAACCCCCATCGTCACGATGAGGGCTTAATAAAGCGAAGCACGCTAACCGCGATCAGAAGCGCCAGGTCAGACCGGCGTTGACGCTGTTATCCTGGTGGTTGGACGACAGCTGCCCGCCGTAGCCAAGGGACAGGACGGCGTTTTTGTTAATCGACACATCGACGCCCGCTTTCAGAATCGCCCCATCGCGGGAAACCGGCACGCTGTTTACGTCGAACGCCGCATCGGTACGTTTGAACATCAGCTGCGTTTTGCGCTCCAGCTTGCCGTATTGATGCTGCCAACCCAGCTCGCCGCGCAGCGCGATCGCCACACTGTCGGTTTGCCACTCGGTGTCGGCGCGGAGACCCAGCGTCGAGGCGGTGGCGGACTGACTTTGTTTGTCGCCGCGCAGTGCCGCTGCCCCGCCTTGCTCGTTGATCTCCTCGTTACGGTAATGGGTATACGCCAGGTTGGCGAACGGCTCAAGGTTGACCGCATCGCTCGACCAATCGTAGCCGCTTTCGATGAACAGCTGACCGGTACGCGCGTTATACTTGGCCTTCTCGCGATCCGACTGCGCGCCGTAGTTCACCGAGCGCGAGGTGTCGATGCGATGCCAGGTATAGGTGCCGCCTGCTCGCAGGGCCAACGCGCCGAAGCGTTTGTCGCCGTACAGCCCCAGATGGTAGTTGTCGCTGTGGGCATCTGACTGATAACCGCCATCCAGCGAAGTGCGGGTATACCCGGTCATCACCCCAAGCCGGCCGTCGTCAAACAGTTCGCTGTCCAGACCTAACAGTACGCCATAGGTAGAGGTCTGGTAGCCGGTGGCGTTGTCGTTGCCGGAAGCATGCCCCCAGTTGCCCAGCAGTTTCGCCCAGGCCCCATTATCATCCGCCTTGATATCGGAGGCGATACGGCGGCCTTCCGCCTGGCGCAAGCGCTCGGTGGCGGCATCGCGCAGGTAACGGCTTTCGTTAATCTGGGCGGAAGCCATATCCGCGTGGATCTGGCCGGACAGTTGACGGGTCGCCTGTTGCAGCTCTCTGGCCGACGTGAAGCCGAGGAAGCTTTCATACACCGGATGGCCGGTTACGACGCCCGCATCTTCGGTAGCGGCTTGCGCTTTGCCTTCATCACCTTGCAGTGCGCTTAGCGCCTCAGCGGTAGGGGCAGCCACGCTGCGCTTCACCGTTTCCGTGACTGGTTCCGTCGCGTTGAGCGTCTCCACCGCACGAGCTACCGCTTTCTCGTTCTCAGTGCTGGCCAGGCTGTCAAAGCGGGCGTCGGTGCGCGTGATGCCAAGGCCGACGTCATTGCCCTGATAATCCAGCGCGACTTTAACAAACGGATACGATGGGTTGGCGTTTTCGAACCGGCCGTTGACGCCGTCCGTCGTGGTCAGGATGGTGTACTTGTTGCCCAGCAGACTCTGCGCCTCATTCTGCGACAGCAGGTTTTGGCTGCGCTCCAGGCTGACATTCACACTGCCGCCGTTGAGGAAAACGCGCCGCGCGGCGATCTTATCGCTGCGGCCATTGTCCGCCACTTCCACGTTATACTGCGAACCACGATCAAAAATGGCGTCGTGCAACACATGCAGCGTGCCGATGCCGTTACCCGGCGCGACGCTGCCGCCCCGAACCGCTCTGAAGGCGCCTACGGTACCCTCACCGGACAACGTGCCGCTATTTTCGATATAGACGTTGGAGGCCACCGAACCGTTGATCGCCAACACGCCCTGTTTCACCCAGGTATTACCGCGATAGGTGTTATTACCCAACAACGCCAGCGTACCGGCGCCCGTTTTGGTCAAGCCGCCGTGCCCGCTGATGTCGTTACTCCACGAATCGAAGTCGCATTCGCTCGACGTGCAGCGCCGCTCAACAGAGGTACCGGGTTCGACGATATTTCCCAGGCCGGGGATATTCACCACGAACTGTTTTTCACTGTAGGAGCCCGGTACATAATATTCCTGCGGGATATCCTCTTGGGTAATAAACATTTTCGGGCCGTTGATCGCATCGCGTAAATTGACACGTCCCCAGCCGAACAGATTATCAATACCGGCAACACCCAAATCGGTGGCGGTGGTTTTAATTACCGCGGATATTTGATCGGCGCTCATATAAGGGAAACGTTGCATCAATACGGCGGCAACGCCGGTAACGTGCGGCGCCGCCATTGAGGTGCCGGATTTATTGCCGTAGCCGGGATTAACCGACAGCTCGCCCTTATTATAAGCTTCGCGATTCACGGCGCCACCGGTATTGGATTCCAGCCGGCCAACGGTGCTGTAAATATCAGAACCCGGCGCGGAAACGCAGTAGCTGGCCGTTTGTCCGCAGCTGGTCGAGGAAACGCTTAACTGATTTTCGTCACTCAGGTTGGTCACAATCAGGTAATTATTCAGTACGTCCGGGAAAGCGTAAGGCAGTGACTTTTGCGCTTCCGGGATATTGTAGTTGTTGTAATTTCCTGCCGAGAAGACGATCAGCTTGCCGTGCCTGGCCGCCCGCAGCAGCGTCGACATGGCGCTGTGCCCGCCGGTGGGCACCGGTTGTTCGCTGCCCCATTCCACGCTGGATTTGCTGCGCATCATCTCGGCGATCACTTCGTTTTTTACAAATGCCACGTAGTCCGGCCTACCGTTCGGCAACCAGATGATATCGCCTTTGGCGTCTCGCCGTATATCTGGCGCGATCCCCCAGCTGTTATTGATGACGCGGGCTGCGCTCTGAATCAGCTCTTCACGGCCGTTGCGATTACCGTAATCATTCAATTTGGTGCCGATAATATCCGCGTCGAAAGCAACGCCGTGCATACCTGTGCCATCTCTTTTAGCCGCCGCGATACCGGCTACGTGCGTGCCGTGATCGCCGAAAGACATATTATCTTGTTTATCATACGAGAAGTTATAACTGCCGTTATCCAGGCGTGTCAGTTTACCGGCGAATTCAGAATGGGAAAGAATGGCGTTATCGATAATGCCGATGGTTATACCTTTTCCGGTATAGCCTCTGGCATAGGCGAATTCGGCGGAAATAGCCTTAAGCCCCCATTGGCGATTAAACTCCGCGGTTTTCCAACTGTCAGGCACGCCCAATCGACCGGGATCCTGATAAGCGGCAAGAGAAGAATGAATGGATAAGCCATAACAACCCAGAAAAACGCAATACGCTAACTTCAATCTTTTATTAAGTATCATTTTACGCTCCATGTTTATTTATACCCAGAAGAAAACTTACGTTTTAACCGCGCTGAAACCTCCTATGATCGTGAAACGACGGATAACACATGCGAGCCCGACGCGGGCCGCGCGAACAGACAGGCTGAGAGATGCAAATGGGCGCAGACTGACAAAGAGATGCCATCGCGCCGGGCGCCTATGGCGCAGACGTTTGGAGAGGAGGCGAATGTACGCTTGCCGGCGCCGTTGCGCCGAAATGCCCCGACCATCGGGTGCGGGCGTAAGGATCAGGCTGTGGGTGCATTTCGCCTCACCATCCAGTTTTGCTAATGATTATCATTCGCGAGGCTATCTTATACGTAAGCAAAGTGTCAACAGATGAAACAAAACATTTCTTGATTTGCATCATAACTTTTCTCTAAACGCCGGGCGACGGTGCTGCGACAACCGCTGAAGAGTGCATAAAATGGCGGTTATTGCCGCCATAAGTGAGATTTTCGTCAGTGAAGACGCATAGCGCCGGCAGAGCAACCGGTGGAAGAGCATAAAAACACCTGAACATTTCATCAAATAGAAACATCAGATTGATTAATTTTTATGGCAAAACCCCATCGTGGTCCGATCACTTATTTTTCGTTGCAATATAAGGGGGGCTTATAAATAACAGGAGTATTCCTAATGCGTTCACGCTGGATGTATTCCATGCTAGCGGGCTGATTTTTAGCCGCGCCCGCTGGCTATTCCCAATTTCATTGGCAAGACTATATTGAAAGAGGCTCTGCTAGAGAGCGAGAATATGGGTAATTTTCCGAGGAAATGCCGCATGACCCTGTTGCCCAAGCAGACCAATAACAAAAATCCGATTGATCTCTATAGCGAAATCGTAGACGACTTGCCCGGTCTGATTTGCTTCGGCAACCGCCTTGGCGGCTACTTCAATAAACAGTGGCGCGACTATACCGGCGCAATCGCCGGTGAACACGGCGCCGCTGATTGGCTCGATACCCTGCACCCCGACGATCGCGAGCGGCTGGCCACACAATGGCGCCAGGCGATCGTTGCCCTCTCCTCATTCGCCGGTGAGGCCCGCCTGCGCGATCGCAGCGGCGCCTACCGTTGGTTTATGTTGGCGTTTAACGCCCGTCAGGACGGCATGGCGCTGGAGCCCAGCTGGTACCTCACCGCTACCGACATCCACCCGCAAATGCTGCAACGTCAGCAAAACGTTCAGGCGCTCTCTATCCAGCAAGACATGCTGGACGCCAGCGTCGACTGCATCAAAGTGATCAATCGCGACGGCACGCTGCGGCACATGAACCGCTCCGGCAGCCTGGCGCTCGGCCTGGATCCGGCGCAAAAAGAGTTTGGCATGCCCTGGCTGGGGCTGTTGTCGCCCGAAGTCCGCCGCCGTGGCAGCAAGGCGCTGCACAGCGTCAGAGCCGGTAAAAATGCTCGCTTCGCGGGATTAAGCGTGACGCCGCAAGGAAAAAAACAGCATTGGGACAACATTCTCTCTCCCGTCAGCGATGAACACGGCGCAGTGGCCGAGATCTTGTGCGTCTCGCGCGACGTGACGTCGCAACGCGTGATGGAACAGCGTCTGTTGCTCGCCAGCGAATATGACGAATTGACCGGCCTGCCCAACCGGCGCTTATTCAAGAAAAAGCTGAAGCAAGAGATGAAGCGTGCCCTGCATGGCAACAAGTCCCTCGGGCTGATGCTGCTGGATCTTGACCACTTCAAGCTGGTGAACGACACGCTGGGCCACGCGGCGGGCGACCATCTGCTGCGGGTTCTGGGTAAAAGGCTCAGCGCCTGCATGAATACGCATTCGTTCGTCTCCCGCCTCGGGGGGGACGAATTCGCGGTGGTAATCAGCGACGTTGAAAACGAGCAGGATATTTTCCGCATCGCCAACAAGTTTCTGCTGCAGCTGGAGACGCCGATCACCCACGGTGGCAAGACGCTGCATTGCGGCATGAGCATCGGCGGCGCCATCTACCCCAAAGATGCCCGCGACGCTTCGGAACTGATGAAATGCGCCGATACCGCGCTGTATGAGCTGAAAGACGGCGGCCGCGGCGGCGTCTATATGTTCGATCGCAAGATGATGGACAAGGCCCGCGCGCGCGCCAGCCAGCTCAACTACGCGCGCCAGATCGTGCGCGACAACTGCATCCGTCCCAGCTACCAGCCGAAGGTCAGCCTCTCCGACGGCAGCATCGTCGGCTTCGAAGCGTTGCTGCGCTGGCATTGCCCGCAAAACGGCATACAGCTGCCGGCGACGGTCAGCGAAGCCTTCAACGACTACGAGCTGGCGACCAAGATCAGCGAAGCCATGCAGCTGAAGGTCTTCGCCGATATCGCCCGCTGGCGCGCGACCGGCGTGGCGGTACGCCCTATCTCGCTGAACGTGTCGCCGATCGAATTTTTACGCGACAACTACGCCGAAACCTTCCTGCAGCGCCTGCTGAAATTCCATATTCCCCACCACCTGATCGAACTGGAAGTGACCGAGCACGCGTTCAACAAACATGGCTCCAAGTACGTGCTGCGCGCGCTGCAAATGCTCAAAGAGATGGGCATCCGCATCGCACTGGACGACTTCGGCACCGGCCATTCCTCATTCAGCCATATCATGGATTACCCGCTGGACTGCATTAAGCTGGACTGCGATTTCGTTCAACGCATGAACACCGAACCGGCGATCCTGGCGATCGTGGAAAGCATCGGTATCCTCGGTCAGAAGCTGTCGATCGATATCATCGCCGAGGGCGTGGAAACCGAGCAGCAGCGGCAAACGCTGTGCGAAGCCGGTTTCCATATTGGCCAGGGTTTTCTGTTCAGCCGGGCGGTGGAATCCCAGCGGGTGCCCGAGCTGCTGCAAGCGGTGCCGCAATCTGTCGAGGGCCGTTAAGCCCCCTGCCGTGCGCCAAACGGCGCCAGCTGCATACCGATAAGCGTCACTACGCAGATGAGTGCCCCGGCGTAGAAGGTGGAGGCGGAACCGAACAGCTCCCACAAGGTTCCAGCCCCAAGACTCGCCAGCAGCAGCGCCACGCCGCTGATCAGATTGAACATGCCAAACGCGGTGCCGCGCAGATGAGCCGGCGCGGTATGCGCCACCATCGCCGCCAATAGCCCCTGGGTCATGCCCATGTGCACCCCCCACAGCGCTACGCCAAACAGCACCCCGCCCCAATGATCGCTCAGCGCCAATACCAGGTCGGCGGCGATCAGCACCAGCAACCCGGCTTTCAGCAATCCTTCATGGCTCATGCGGTCAGACAGTTTTCCGAACGGATAGGCCGAGCAGGCGTAGACCAGATTCATGGCGACCATCACCAGTGGGATCAGCGCCAGCGGCGTGCCGCCCTGCTGCGCCTTCAACACCAGGAACGCTTCGCTGAAGCGCGCCAGCGTAAAGATCGCGCCGATGCTCACCACCCACCAATAGCTGCGCCCCAGCAGCCGCAGGTTGGCGCGGGTGATCGGGTTGGTACGCTTGTGGGTTATCGCGGCGGTCGGCTCTTTCAGGCCGAAAAACAGCAGCGCAATCGCCAGCGCCGCCGGGACCGTCGCCACCCAAAAGATGGCGCGAAAATCGTTGTGCCACAGCAGCATCAGGCCGACGGCCAGCAGCGGCCCTAAAAAGGCGCCGACGGTATCCAGCGACTGCCGCAGCCCGAAGGCCGCGCCGCGAATTTCCGGCGGCGTCACGTCGGCCACTAGGGCATCGCGCGGCGCCCCGCGGATGCCTTTGCCCACGCGATCCAGCAGGCGCGCGCTCATCACCATGCCGGACGACGATGCGATAGCGAAAAACGGCTTGCTGATGGCGCCCAACCCGTAGCCCAGCAGCGCCAGCCCTTTGCGTTTACCGAGGTAATCGCTGAGCACGCCGGAGAACACCTTGACGATCAATGCCGTCGCCTCCGCGAGCCCTTCGATCAGCCCGATGACGATCACGCTGGCACCGAGCGTCGTCGCCATAAACAGCGGCAGCAGGCTATGGATCATTTCCGAGGAAACGTCCATCAGCAGGCTCACGCCACCCAATACCCACACGCCGCGCGGTATGCGGCCCAACGTAGCGAAACGCGACGACATGCTTCATCCTCGATCGATTCAGCGCCGCCAGAGGCGCCTCATGATTTTTCCAAGATTGGTTAGTTGATTTTGTTCGTTCACAGATCTGCAGCCTTTAGAGATAGTGCAACGACCGTGTGACACCCATAATAATGAAGGTAATTAACATAATGATATATAGCAAAAAGATGATAGTGATTGCGGCGCTGCTGAGTTTTTCCGCCGCCGCCGCACCGGGCGTGGATCTCGTCGCTAACGAAACGCCGATCCACACGGTGAAGAGCGCCGAAGCCGTGGCCAAAATCCCCGCCGGTTTCCGGTTCGTGGAACCCGGCACGCTGACGGTGGCCATTTCCCTGCTGGGCAGCGGCCCGCCGTTCGGCCTGTACGCCCGCGACAATAAAACGGTGATCGGCAGCGAGGCGGACATCGCGCGCCTGGTGGCCGACGGTTTGGGGTTGAAACTCAAACTGGTGCCCACGTCGTGGGAAGACTGGCCGCTGGGGGTGGCCTCCGGCAAATATGACGCCGCGGTTTACAACATCACCGTGACCAACGAACGCAAGACCAAATTCGATTTCGCCACCTATCGGCAGGATACGCTGGGCTTCTACGTCAAGTCCGACAGTAAAATCACCCAGATCAAAACGGCGCCGGATATCGCCGGTAAAAAAATCATCGTCGATTCCGGCACCAATCAGGAAGCGGTGCTGCTGGCCTGGGACAAGGAGAACCGCGCCAAGGGACTGGCACCGCTGCAGCCGGTGTACGTCACCGATAAGGCCGCCTCCACGTTGGCCATTCAGTCTGGCCGCGCCGACGCCACCTTCGGGCCCAACGTCTCCGGCGCTTATCAGGCGCGGCTGACCGGCAAAACCCGGCTGGTGGGCATTGTGCCCGGCGGCTGGCCGAAGACCGCCAACATCGCCGTCACACTGAAGAAAGGCAACGGCCTGGTGGACGCGGTGCAGGCTTCGCTCAACAGCGCCATCGCCAACGGCAGCTATCTGCAGGTGCTGGATCGCTGGGCGGAAAGCGACGAGAAGATTGCCCATTCGGAGATTAACCCGCCGGGACTGGGGGACTAGAGCATGAACCGGCCCCGCATCGAGGGGCCGGTTATTGATGAGCAATCATGACGTTTCATTCCGCCACCGCTTTCTGCCTCCACAACTTGCGGTACAGCGTGCTGCGCGAAACGCCCAGCGCCTTCGCCGCCCGGCTGAGATTGCCGCCCGCCCTGTCGATCGCCGTCTGCAGATCCGCCTGGCCGGTATCGGCGTTCTCCTGACGCGGCGCCAGCACCGCGATGGACTGAGGCAGATCGTCCAGGGTGAGCACCGCATGATCGTCCGCCAATGCCAGCAGCACCTTGAGCGTACTCAACAGCTGCCGCACGTTGCCGGGCCATGGATAGCGCGCCAGCATCGCCAGCGCCTCCGGCAACAGGCGAATGTCACGCCGATCGCCGCCCAGCTCTCGCCACAACTGCAAAATGAAGGTCTCCAGCTGCGCCCGCTCTCTGAGCGGCGGGATGCACAGGCTGTATTCCTGTATGCGGTACAGCAAATCCTCA
Source organism: Serratia sp. NGAS9 (assembly GCF_009905295.1). Classification (NCBI taxonomy): domain Bacteria; kingdom Pseudomonadati; phylum Pseudomonadota; class Gammaproteobacteria; order Enterobacterales; family Yersiniaceae; genus Serratia; species Serratia sp. NGAS9. The sequence continues at coordinate 2,456,271 of NZ_CP047605.1, read as the reverse complement.
CGAAACGCCCCCGCCTCTACCTGCCGATGCAGATCGTGGTGCGTGGCGCAGACCAGCGCGAAATCGACCGGATAAGCGCTGCGGCTACCGAGCGGCGTGACCGTTTTTTCCTGTAACACCCGCAGCAGGCGCGTTTGCAGGCCCGCCGGCATGTCGCCGATTTCATCGAGGAACAGCACGCCGCCGTCCGCCTCGCGGATCTTGCCGATATACCCTTTCGGGTTGGCGCCGGTAAACGCCCCCGGCGCATAGCCGAACAGTTCGGATTCGATCAGCGGCTCAGGCAGCGCCGCGCAGTTGATCGCCACGAAGTTGCCGTTGCGCCAGCGGCTCTGTTGAAACAAGCGTCGGCTGAAATGCTCTTTACCGCAGCCGGTTTCGCCGGTCACGCACAGCGAAAGGCCGGCGTTGAGAATGCGTAGCGCCTTCTGATGCTGTTCGTCATGCCTTTCCGCCGGCGGCGGAACCGAACGCAGGGCGCTAACGCGGCGCTGCGGCGCCTCGAGCAGCGAATAATAATGCCGTTGATTGCCGGCCAGCGTCTGGTGCGGTGCGCCGGAGGGCTGTCGCAGCAGGTCGGGAAACAGCTGGGCAAACTCAACCGAGCCTAATGCGGCCGGTGAAAGCCGGAACTCCAGCATCGCCAGCCGATTGGCGGCGACCAGCACTTCGTCGTGAAACACCAGCAGCAGCTCCTGCGCGCTGCCCAGGCTCCCGGCGTTGGCGTGCAGGCGCAGCGTCCAGTGACGGTCGGCGATCGCGCTTCTGACCCAGCGGTGTTCGATATGCCGCACCGCCTGCATGATCAGGCGCTGTGCATCACGGTACGGGCGCTGCGCGGGGGCGGAGAGATCCAGTATGCCGGCAATGCGGCCATCCGGCCGATAGATCGGTGCGGCAGTGCAGTTCAAACCGGCATTTTGGTTGAGGAAATGCTGGTCGCCGCGGACCTCGCAGAACGCGCCGAGTGCCAGCGCGGTGCCGATGGCATTGGTACCCCGATCCGCTTCGCCCCACTGGTTGCCCGGCGCCAGCGCAAAGCGCGACGCCTTGTGCAGAAAGTCGGTATTGCCGCGGGTTTCCAGCACCAGTCCGTCGGCGTCGGCGATCACCACGATGGCGGGCTGGCGCGTAATTTGCGCGCCCAGCTGCTCGATCAGCGGCTGTACCCGTTGCGGCACCCAGTCATTGCGGCTGCGTAGCTCTTCGAGTAATCCGGCTTTGATAAAAGGGATATGTTGATCGGCGCGCGTCAGGCCGTAGCCCCAGCTGCGCTGCCAGGATTCCGCCAGCGGGCGGGTCAACAAACTGGCGCCCTCGGTGGGCAAGCGGTCATCAGGCAACATGCGTTTCTCCCCCCGTTTACGAGTGTTGCAAATATGTATCACAGATGTGTATCAGGCGTTGCGACACGGAACACAAAAACCCATCGCCAGCGGCGGTACCGCATGATTCGTCACGTCATATCAATTTTTAACGCGTTAATAAATAAGATCTTTTAACGATCATCTTCGCCATTCATCAATCTGGCACGGGCCGTGCTTCTCCGTGCTGCGGCGACATGCCGCACTCACAGGCGCAGCCCAATAGCGCCGGTTATCATCTGCAGAGAGGTGCTTCACATGAAATATGTCCACCCCGGTTTGCCTGGCTCGCTGGTTTCGTTTCGCAAACGCTATGGCAACTACATTGGCGGCAAATTCGTCGAACCGGTATCCGGCAACTACTTCACCAACACCTCGCCGGTGACCGGCCAGCCGATCGCCGAATTCCCACGTTCCGACGCCAAAGACATCGAACTGGCGCTCGACGCGGCGCATGCGGCGGCGGACGCCTGGGGCAAAACCAGCGTGCAAGAACGCGCCAACGTGCTGCTGGCGATCGCCGATCGCATCGAGTCGCGGCTGGAGATGCTGGCGCTGACCGAAACCTGGGACAACGGCAAACCGATCCGCGAAACCCTGAATGCCGATTTGCCGCTGGCGGTCGACCATTTCCGCTACTTCGCCGGCTGCCTGCGCGCGCAGGAAGGCACTGCGGCGGAGATCGACCAAAATACCGTGGCCTACCATATCTATGAACCGCTGGGCGTAGTCGGTCAGATCATACCGTGGAACTTCCCGCTGCTGATGGCCGCCTGGAAACTGGCGCCGGCGCTGGCGGGCGGTAACTGCGTGGTGCTGAAACCGGCGGAACAGACGCCGCTCGGCATCAGCGTGCTGATGGAAGAGATCGGCGATCTGCTTCCGCCGGGGGTGCTCAACGTGGTGCAAGGCTTCGGCGCCGAGGCCGGCGAAGCGCTGGCGCGCAGCAAACGCATCGAAAAAATCGCCTTCACCGGCTCCACGCCGGTCGGCCGCCACATCCTCGCCTGTGCGGCGGAGAACATCATCCCCAGCACCGTCGAGCTGGGCGGCAAATCGCCGAACATTTATTTTGAAGACATCATGCAGGCGGAGCCGGCGTTTATCGACAAGGCGGTTGAGGGGCTGGTGCTGGGCTTCTTCAATCAGGGGGAGGTGTGCACCTGCCCTTCACGCGCGTTGATCCAGGAATCCATCTACCCGCAGTTTATGGAGAAAGTGCTGGCACGCATCGCCACCATCCGCCAGGGCGATCCCTTCGACACCGAGACCATGATCGGTGCCCAGGCGTCAAAACAGCAGTATGACAAGATCCTGTCGTACATCGACATCGCTAAAAACGAGGGAGGCAAAATCGTTGCGGGCGGCGAACCCGCTCAGCGCGGCGACGAAGTGCAAAACGGTTTCTACCTGCAGCCGACGCTGATTACCGGCAACAACAGTATGCGTTTCTTCCGTGAGGAAATCTTCGGGCCGGTGATTGGCGTCACCACCTTCAAGGATGAGGCCGAAGCTCTAGCGTTGGCCAACGACACCGAGTTCGGACTGGGCGCCGGGCTCTGGACCCGCGACATCAACCGCGCCTACCGCATGGGACGCGCGATCAAGGCCGGGCGCGTGTGGACCAACTGCTACCACCTGTACCCGGCGCACGCCGCGTTCGGCGGCTACAAGAACTCCGGTATCGGGCGCGAAACCCACAAGGCGGCGTTGTCGCACTATCAACAGGTGAAAAATCTGCTGGTCAGCTACGACGCCAAACCGCTGGGCCTGTTCTGAGCCGGGCATAGCGACAAGAAGGCCACCCGCGGGTGGCCTTTTTTAGCGATGCTTATTTCGCCATGCCGAGATCGATCACCATGCGACCGCGAATGGTGCCCGCCTTCATCTCGTCGAAGATGGTGTTGATATCGCCCAATGGCCGTTTGGTCACTTTCGGCGTCACTTTGCCTTCGGCAGCGAACTGGAACGCCTCTTTCAGATCTTCGCGTGTGCCGACCAGCGACCCCACCACCTGAATGCCGTCCAGCACCAGGCGCGGAATGCTCAGATCCATGCTCTCCGGCGGCAGCCCCACGGCCACCACTTTACCGCCGGCGCGCACCGCATTGACCGCCGAATTGAAGGCGGCTTTCGCCACCGCCGTCACCACCGCCGCGTGAGCGCCGCCGGTTTGCTGCTGAATGATCTCCTCCGCATTTTGCGTTTTGGAGTTGATGGTCAGATCGGCGCCAATCTGTTTGGCGAACTCCAACTGGCCGTCGTTGACGTCGATGGCAATCACTTTGGCGTTAAACACGTTTTTGGCGTACTGCAACGCCAGGTTGCCCAGCCCGCCCAGGCCATAGATGGCGATCCACTGCCCCGGCTTGATATCGGAAATTTTCACCGCCTTGTAGGTGGTGACCCCGGCGCAGGTGATACTGCTGGCGGCGAAAGAATCGAGCCCGTCCGGCACTTTCACCGCGTAGTCCGCCACCACGATGCACTCTTCCGCCATGCCGCCGTCAACGCTGTAGCCGGCATTTTTCACCGAGCGGCACAGGGTTTCGTTGCCGCTGACGCAATATTCGCAATGGCCGCAACCCTGGTAAAACCAGGCGACGCTAGCGCGGTCACCCACTTTTAACGAGGTAACGCCCTCACCGACGGCGGAGACCACGCCGATACCCTCATGTCCCAACGTAATGCCCGGCACCTCGCCGAAATCGCCGTTTTTCACGTGCAAGTCGGTGTGGCACACCCCGCAACACTCCATTTTTAACGCCGCCTCGCCGTGCTTCAGCGGGCGCAGCACTTTATCCTGAATGTCTACGGTATGGTTTTTCGTCACTACGGCAGCTTTCATGCTGTATTCCTCCAGCCGGATTATAAAAACGGTCTTGATCACGGTCGTTACTGTCACCCAGGGCGACAATTCACATTCTCTTTTTCCGCTAAACGGTTAGCTTTAAAATATAGCAGAGAAATTTTTTTTATTGAATTAATTGCACGGCATTGCAGAATGCATGAGTGCCATTCACTTAACACAATAAAAACAACGCTCTCTAATTAATGTAACATCACCTGTCACAGAAATACCCTTAGTTCAATAACGACTGAATAAGATTATAATTAACACGCTTAATATCATTGATAAAAAAGTTATTTTATTTATCATCATGATTTTGAAATGGTTTAATTTTATTTATACTTTCATTGACAGAATCAATTACCTCCCCTAGTTTTAACTATGCTGTTTATCTCTGATAAGACTTTTCTTCACCTTCTATTTTTCATCGCCGCTATTTTTAGCGGCGCTACCCACAGCTGTCTAAAAATTCGAGGTTATATATGTCGACGACACAATTTAAAGTTATTAGCGTCAGTTCCGGCTCCACTCAAAGTTTGGATTTTGGTTCACGGGTGATTAATGCTTCCGTCGCCGTTCAGGGGTTTAACGTTTCTTACGGCAACACCGACCACCACCTGAAAACAATCGACGTCTCCAGCGCGATCGCCGGCCTCAGCGGCAGCAGTGTCACGGTGTCCGCCACCTGCTTTATGGAGGACAAATCCAACAATAAAACCTCAGGTACGGTAAGAGTGCTGGTGATCGCCGAATGCGAATCCTGAGACGTTGAGCGGCCGCTGGCCCGCCGTTTGGGCGCAGAGGCGCATCGCCTGGCTTTCAATCGCCCCTGGCGATTGAAAGCCATTTTGTTTCCCTGCGCTTTATCGATGAGGGTATTTAAAAATGAGTGACAAAACCAACGGTCAGATCCCGCCAGTACGGCCAAGCCAATTCGAAAGCAATGAAAAAAACATATTCGAAGACAGCGTCAATCTGTTTCGCGGCGATGTGAATTTATCGCTTGATTTGGTTGCGTTAACCGGAAGGAATCAACTCGACGTCAAAGTCACTGCATTTTATGGCAGCAACATCAAAAATGAAATTTATCAATCAAATGTTAGCGCACCAACCGGAATTATGGGATTAGGCTGGCAATTGCCTTTCGAACGCATTGAAGTCGATCACCGGGATAATGCAACACCCGGTGACAACCTTTATCGAATTTATACCAACAACGCCTCATCAGAATTAATTCGCGCGCCCAACGATTGGCTGAGAGCGAAATTACCAATCGCCGCCACCACCGCGCTCAATAGCGGCAAAGTGGACACCGAAATCCAATCCGCTTTCATCGCCGCCGGCCTGCAGTTGGGTTGCCATGCTCAGGTCGTCACGCGGTTCGACGATCGACAATGGGAAATTATCGACCCAGTCTATCAGCGCACCTTCAACGTGCTGCGCCAGGACGCCGAACTCGCCGTCTTCTCCGGCGGTGAAGCGTTTGAGTGCTTCCACTATGATTTCAGCAAGGTCCTGTATTATCCGCAGTTCGAACGCTGGGAGCTGGTCAAGGACAACGGGGTCAGCTACTTCTACGGCGGCAACGCGCAGGATGATCAGAGCATTCAATGGAAAGTGCGCTGGGGCAACTGGTCGGGACAATCCGCTTTGACCCACTCGCCCCAGGGCGATGCCTTGCAGGCTCGCTTTGCGGCAATCTGGAATCTGGCGCAGGTGGAAAGCCTGTGGGGCGATCGGATCGCCTTCCGTTACGAGGCCGTTGAACAGCCGGTTGGCGAACGAGGCTTAAGTTTTACCAAAGCCTGCTACCTGACGCGCATCACCGACATGTTCGATCGCACCGTCGATTTTGGCTATCAGGAGAAGCGGTACGACACGCAGTCGCCCGCAGGCCCACGGGAATACCTGTCTCCGCATTGGGATACCCCCTACAGCAAGGCCCCCGGCAACGCCGCTTCAGCCTATCAGGATCGCTACGAAACGCGCTATCTGGACAACATCGTCGTCAAAAACTCGCAGGGCACATTGCTCTATGCGGTGCAGCTGAGCTACGACACGCAGAGTAATTTCAGCGGTTACCCGCAAAGCGATCCGCTTTACGGTGATACCGTCAAACGCACGCTCACCGGCGTCCAGCGGCGCTATGCGGAAAATTGTGCGCTGCCGCAGATGCAGTTCAGCTACTGGCCGGCGGGTACGGTCAATGCCGGCGCGCTCAGTGGCGCCGTCACGCCGGACGGTGCGAAAATCGCCTACCGGTATAAGCAACAAACGCTGCCGCTGTGCGATCGCCAGCGGCAGATCGTCAGTCCCTGGCCGCGCAGCGCCAAACCGCGCGTATGGTTCGGCGGCGATTACGCGGTCTGCCTGTGGCTTAACGAGTCGAGCGACCAAATCCACGTCACGTTTTACACCTGGCTTGGGCGCTGGCAATGCTGGGCTCCCGAGCAGCAAACGATCAAGGCCGCTTTCGACATCAACAGTGTCAACGTCGTCACTGCCGGTGATTTCGCCTGCCTGACCTATGCCACCCCGCAGAGCGGCAAATCCTATGCGCATGTCTATCACAAGGATAACCGCAAATGGGGCGAGTGGTTCGACAGCGCGCCAATCGCCGCCAACACCACCCAACTGCAGCTGGCCGCCGGCGACAACTTTTTTGTGGTCTGCGACAAGGATCAACGGACGCTGCTGCGCTACACCTGGGATAACTTCACCAAACGGTGGGCGATCGCCGATAGGTCTGGCGATCTCAACGCCACCGCCCGCCCCTACATCGCGGCGGCCAACGGCTATTACGCCGTCCTGGATTATGCCCCCCTCACCGGCGGCGAACACCGTAATCGGCTGGCGCTTTATTATCAGGATAGCCAAGAACAATGGCGAAACGGCGCCTCACTCCCGCTGGTGTTCACCCTCGGCGGCGATGCGTCGGCCACCCGTTTCGGTTTTGCCGCCGGCGCCTCGTTTATCGCGCTGACCTACATCACGCAGGAGGTTTCGCTCAGCGTTGATTACACCGTCAAGGTCATCGGATGGGACGCGGCATTCGGCGCCATGACCAGCACTGACTTTCCCTGCCGCCTGCCGAAAAGCGCGCCGTCGCAAACCCTCACCATTCCGTTCCTGGCAAAATTCGTCAACAACGCCATGATTGCGTCCGGCCCCTATCTGCTGCGCTATAACGGCGCAGACTGGCTGCGTAACGACAGCCTGCTGTTACGCAGTACCTGCAGCGATCAGGACATCAACTGGTTCGCCTACGGCGCCGATTACGCAATCGCCGTGAGCAACCGCGAATTCGCGGCTCAGGCGCGCATGGTAGCCTACGATCCCAACCGGCAAATCACCGCCTGGAACGATGCGGCGCGCGATCTCTATACCCGTGACGATCCGACGTCGGAAAGAAAAAGACACTACTTCCCGACGGCAGGCGCGGATATCGCCACCATGGGCAACCGCGTCTATCACCGCGGTTCCTGGTGCAATTGGTTGGACGCGGCAGCCGGATATGCCGAAGTGCCCTACGCGATAGACAGCACCACCATGATCAATCAGGGACCGCGCTTTATCTCTTATCTGAACCTGGACGGCACGGCAGCCAAAAACACCACCGTGAAAACCTTCCGCAATCAGGCCTTCGCCGGCGATGACACGCTCACGCAACGTTATTTCACGCAGATTGGCGTCTCCGGCATGGTCAAACCCAATATCAACGGCCAATATCCCGCCGGCCTGTCCGCGTTCGTTACCTATCTACCGCTGAACAAAGACTTCGATAATGCGGAAAGCCTGACGCTGAATCGCTACCTCGACAACACGCTGCAAGGCGCACTGGTGGATTACTGCGTCGACACGGTCAGCATCGATGACGGCTACGCCGTCAGCACCACCTGCTACGTGTTCGACATTGCGACAGCGACCTGCGACCCTACCGGCGCGGTCTTCAAGTACTACAAGAGTGCCAGCTATCCCGGCAGCGAGAGCATGTCCGCGCCGCGCTTCGGCTATCGCGAGAACTATTACTTCAATGGCCTGACGCGCCAGGATCCGCAGGTCGGCCAGCGAGTTCGCGCTGCAGATCAAGCGTCATCCGGGCTGTTGGACGGCCAATTAATCGAGCAAAAGGTGTTTGACGCCGACGGCAATCTGTTGGTTCACGAACAAAAAAACCTGATGGCCTTCACCTCCGTAGCGATCGACGGCGTCGAGCGACCGCTGTTCGGCGGTTATACGCGCTGCATCGCCGACAACAGCCTTAATGATGGCCTGGCGATACGTACCGATTATCGCTATGACTCACGCTTCGGCAAATTGATCCGCGAGCGCTTTGACAATGTGACCGCCACCGGAGAAACGCAGGGCGTTGCCAAACTCTACGGCTATGCGTTCGAAGCCTATCCCTGGTTCTTACTGAAAAATGCGATCGACGCGCCCTTCAGCCAATTCGACGCAGCGGGGAGCGCGGCGCTGGGAGAGGCGCTGCCAATCTACGCCGGCAGTCTGCAACGCTACGGCGCTCTGCAACGGCAACAGCCGCTTGCCGATGAAGCTGCGCCGACAGTGTGGGCCGCCACGCAAGCCTATGTGCTGCAAGCCGCGATTGGCGCCCAGCCCCCCAGCCCGCCGGCGCTGGCAAGCGATCCGGGTGACGCGTGGTTGCCGGTAGGCACAATACTGGCCAGAACATTCTATGGTGCGATCCTCTCCCAGAAAAACAGCGAAAGCCAGGTCGAAAGCACGCTGTGGGACAACAACCAGATCCTGCCGGTGGCGGCGTTCGTCAGCGGCGCGGCGGATGAGTGCGATTTCATCGGTTTCGAACCCTATCAACACAGCACCGATCCCTGGCGGCTCGACGGCGATACGGCGATCGTCGACGACGACGCCTATGTCGGCAGCCGCAGCCTCAAACTCGGCGTCGGTGCGACCCTGACCCGAACGGCGCCGCTGCGGCAAACGCAGCCGGTCGTTGTCTCCGCCTGGATCAAAACCTCGCCCGGTTTCAACGCGGCGCCCGGTGCAGCAAACTTGATCAGCCGTAGTGGCAACGCCGCGCCGCACACCACGCCGATCGTCCCCACGGCAGAAGGCGCTTGGGTTTACTGGCAAAGCGTCATCCCCTATAGCGGCGATCCGGAGCGTCCGCTCGCGCTCGCCTTCGACAACCAAAAATCGGTCGGCTATGTGCTGTTCAACACCGTCAGCGTCACGCCGTTGGCCAGCAAGATGGAGGCCCGCTGCTACGATCCGCTGTATCTGGATGAGATCGCCGTTATGGGTAACAACGCCGATGTCCAGCGCTGCGGCTACGATCCGCTGCGGCAAAAGTTCGTTGAGACCGGGCCACAAGGCGAAAGCAAGAAAGGCGTGGTGAACTATGCGCCACGCAGTTGGCACGATACGCTGCCATTCAGCTACCCGCAGCACGATCCCGCCAGCAGCTGCGAAATTCTGGCCGCCGACGGTGGGCAATACGAAACCTTCACGCAGGGCGAACAAACCTGGACGCGCTGGCGGCGCGACGACGACAGCGCCTGGCGTCTCAGCCAGGGCCGGCTACTGCATTGCGGTACGACGTTCAACCGCCTGCGTTGGTTGGCCACCGCCGGCCGCTACGCGGTGGGCTTCACCCTTTCGTCGCCGGCGACGCAGAACCTCGCCTTCGGCCTGACGATCGGCGACAGTCTGAGCGCCCAGTGGGACGCCATCGCGGGATGGCGGCTGACGCTGGCGGGCAACACCTACACTGACGACGCGACCAACGGCTGCCTGCCCACCTCGGTGCTGCTGGTACCGGGCGACGATGCCGTTCTGTTATATGCCGACGGTCGTCAGGTTTTCGCCCTTCAGACCGATGCGAGGATCGACGGTGAATTCAGCCTGCAGGCACAGGGGGAAATCTATTTTGCCAATGCGGTTACCTTCCGCTCGCCACAGCTGGCCATCACGTATAAAAACGCCAACCGGCAGGAAACGCAGCATCAGGTGCTGAACGAAGGACGATGCCTGGTGCGTGAAACGCTGTACGACGCGCTGGGCAATACGGTTGCCGAAACCAAGATCGCCGCCTTTGAACGCACGTTGTTCGGCTACCGGGCGGCCTTTGTCCGCACACTGGACGCCGCAAACGGCGTGATGACCGGTGAAGTGAGTGATTATTACCCGCAGGACGAAGGTTACCCCTATAGCGGCACCCGTTATGAGGCTTCCTCGCTGAAACGCCCGGTGGCCAAAGGCATGCCAGGCAAAATCTTCGCCATTACCGGCGACAACCCGCATATTACACGGTTCATTTACGCCGTCACCGATCACACGCAGGTGGCAGGTATCGCCTGTCGCCCTGGAGAATTGCGGGTGAGCGCCCTGTACGATGCCGATGGCACCGGCGTGCTGTCACTCAACGATCGCCGTGGCCAGACGCTGAGCAAGCAGACCGAGGCCGGCGGCGTTGTTCGCGACGCTGTCCAACAGATCTTCGACGCGGCGGGCAATATCGTGCAGGTTCGCCACCCGTCGTCTTCCCCGGCGGATGACGCCTTCATCAGCCACAATCGCTACAACTTCCTGTGTCAGCTCGCTGCACGCGTCACGCCGGATGCCGGAGAAACGACGTATATCTACGATCCTGCCGGACGTCTGCGTTTCAGCTCAACGCCGCTGAGCCGCGCGAAAGACCGCGTGTTGTATAAAAAATATGACGTTCTGGGGCGCCTGAGCGAGGATGGCGAAGTGGCGCAAGCCTGGGGTGACGGTTCGGCGCTGCAGGCGATCGCCGATAACGATCCGCACTACCCGCACCATGATGACTGGCAAACGCAAAACGTCTATGACGGCGAAGGCGACGAGCCGACTCTGCGCGGCCGCCTGTGGAAAATGTACCGTCGCGCCGCTGACGGACTCTGCGTCGAAAACTGCTATGGCTACGATACGGGAGGCAATGCGACCCTGTCGCAACTGCGTCTGCCGGACGCTGGCGATTACATCACGGGCTATGCCTACGACAACCTCGGCAACGTCATCCGCATCGATTATCCCGCCGGCGCGCCGCTCGCCAGCGTGGCCTATCGCTATAACGACATGGGACAAACCGCCGCCATCGGCACGCCGGACGATCCGGAGAAGTTCGTTCGCTACCGTTACCATGCCGACGGCAGCCTGGCTGAAGAGCAGTTGAATTCACAGGGGGGGCGGGCGCTGCGACGCACCATGAGTTATAACTCTCCCGGCTGGTTGAATGAAATCAACAACCACTATGCCGACGGCGCACCGCTGTTGAAACATCGCTTCAGCTACACCGACGGCGGCTACGAGGGCGCCGGTTACTTCAACGGCAATATCGCCGGCGTAGTGCACGACAATGCGGTCAGGCCCGAAAACAGCTTCGCTTATCGCTATCGCTACGATCCGCGCGGCCAATTGACGGTCGCCGAGCACAGCGTCAATTCCGCCTACAGCCTCGGCGTCGGCGCGCCGCTGACCTTCGACGCCGGCGGCAACATCCTCCGGCTGCAACAGGGAGACACCCTCTTCAGCTACGAGTATCAGCCGAACAGCGGCAAAGTCGCCGCCGTGCTCGCCAATGACGCGGTCGCGCAGCGTTACGAGTATGACGTCGTCGGTAACGTCACGCTCTCCGCCAGTCGCGGTATTCAGCGTATCGATTACAACCCACTGAATAATCTTCCGTTAACGATCGCACTGGATGACGGCCGCCAGCTTGCGCTGTGCTACAACGGCATCAATCAGCGGGTGCAAAAGCGGTTCGCCGACGGCAGCAAACTCGCTTACGTACACGGCCTGAGCGACGCGCCGCTGATGGAGTTCGGCGCTCGTACGACGCAATATCTCTATGGCGTCGGCGGATTGCTGCTGCTCATCGACGGTGGTGAGGCCCAGTACGTGCTGAAGGATCAGCAAGGTTCGATCCGTGCCGTAGTGGCGGAAAACGGTCAGGTCAACGCATTGCTCGACTACATGCCCTTCGGCCAATCGTTGCCGACTGGCGTCGGCACGTCCTCGTTACTGCGCTATCGCTACACCGGCCAGGAGTTGGACGAAGATTTGGGACTCTATAACTATCGGGCGCGCTTCTACGATCCGCAATTGGGGCGCTTTTACTCCTGCGATCCTAGATTCCAGTATGGCGGCCCTTACGTCTACTGCGGCAACAACCCGGTTAATCAGACCGACCCTTCCGGTGAGATCGCCCCAATCATTATCATCTTGCTGATCGGGGCCGCCGTCGGCGCCGTGCTGGGCGGCGGGGTCGCCCTGTACAGCGGCTATCAGTCCGGATTGCGCGGCGGCGCGCTAGCCGGTTATGTATTCGCCGGCGCAGGGATAGGAGCCCTCGCCGGGGCTCTGTCCGCCGCCGGCGGAGTCGGCGCCTTTGCCGCAGGGTCGGCAGCGGCGGCGGCAGCTTCCACCACCGCCGGCGGCATTGCGGCGGGCCTGGCGGCCGGCGCAGGGGTCGGAGCCACCGTAGGCGCGGCAGTAGGTGCGGCGCAGGGAGTGAGCCAATTCTTCATCAACGACGCCTTTGGCGTCGCCAACAGCGGCAGTTGGCAACAGTCGCTGCTGAAAGGCGCCGTTACCGGTGCCGTCGGCGGCGCGATCAGTGGCGGCGCCGCAGGGGTTGGCGGTGCGGCCGCCTTCCAGCAGGCTGCGCGTTTCGCTGAGCTGACCGGCGGCAACGGCTGGGCCTTCAGCCCGACCTCGCTCACCCAGGTCAGCAACGCCTACAACGCTTTCGGTAGCCTGGGCATCGTGCCGTTGCCAGCCTTCGTCAGCCGCATCCCCAACTACAACCTGCCACTGGTCGGGGGAATGCAAAGTTTCGTCCTGGGGAAATTCAGCCTGCCAACTTTCAGCAGCCTCGGCGGTGCGGTGGCCAAGCAGGCCGTCTCGCCGCTGCTGCCGAGCGGCGGTGGCACGGCGACAGGAACCCCGCCGACGGCCTTCTATGGACAACAGGCCTACAGCCCGGCGATGACCGGCAGCATCGGGCTGCAAACGGCGCTGGTATTGGATCCCGCCGGCTGGAGCAACGGCAAAGCATAACCCACGCAGGGTGCGGGACTGCGCGTCCCGTCCCTGCGTCTTGATGAGAGGCAACGTCATGAATGATGCAACGATTCGCTACCATCAGGTGCGGCAAAAGAGCACCCACAACTCGTATCAACGCACGGAAAGCTACCCGGCTCAGGCGCTGTACTGGCGCATCCGTTCCCTTGAGATCGATATCCACAACAGTAATAACGCCGCCGGTTGGCCGCAGTTAAACGGCAACTGGTACGTTTATCATCTGGCGGTCATCGATCAGGTCAGCTCAGTCAACACCTTGGCGGATGCACTGGATGCGTTGTTGGCGTTTCATCGCGCGGTGCCGCAGCACGAAGTCGTCACCCTGTGGCTGGATTTGAAAGACGACTTCAACGCCGCCCGAGATCAAACACCCGAATCGCTCGATCGTTTGTTGGCCGAGCGCCTGGGGCGCGAACACATTTGGGGACCACCCGATCTGATCGGCGACTGCACCGATCTGCAAGCAGCGATCGCCGCCTATGGGTGGCCGTCGCTCGACACCCTGCGCGGCAAGTTCATTGTTGGCTGCACCACCGGCGATCTCGCCTCGCCGAATTCGGTGCTCAATCAGTATGTGCAAAACGGCGCCACCGCCAATCAACGGCTGGCGTTCGTCACGCCGGAAATCACCCAGGCGCAACAAATCGACCAACACGCCTGCGCCGTGATGTTCAACCTCTCGGCCGCCCACACCGCCCTGGCGAACGCGGTGTTTACCGCCGGCTTTGTCGGCCGCGCCTACGGCCTGAACGACGCAAACAGTTGGGCTACCGGCTGGAACAGTCGCGCGCACCATCTGGCCACCAACAAGGTTAACGCCGATTGGGACGGGTGGGCGCGCACCGATCTGCCGATGACCGGCTATCCGTTTACCGGCATCGACGTCACGCTACCGCCGGATCTGACCGAATCCGGTGCACTCTGCGCCATCAAGGTCGACTCCGGCGATATCTGGAATAAACGCGACAGCGGCTATTTTCGTTTCGATCGTGCCACTATCGGTGCCGAACGCACGCTCAGCGCCTTCGTCGCCAACCCGCAGTCACATACCGACGGCTTTATCAAAGGCGGAGTGATGGCGCGGGCCACGACCGCCGATGACGCCGCCTATATCGCAATATTTCAAACCGCTGCTCACGAAATCCGCATGCAGTACCGGCGGGATAACGGCGCCGGTACGGAAAAAATCGATGCCCGTCTGCCAAATGGCGTCAACGGCAAGCCCGTCGTCAGCAGCAATACGCCGATATGGCTGAAGCTGACGGTTCGGGCCGATGGCCACCAGGCACAAGGCAGTTATTCAATCGACGGCCTGATCTGGCACGCCGTAGGGGAGATCGGCGTCAGCCAAACGCTGCCGCTGCAAGGCTGGGCGGCCTCTTCACACGGCGCCGGCTCCGTAAAATGGCTGTTCGGCGGCGCAAAGACGCCGACAGAGAGCACCGTCTTCGGCAACTCGGCCACCGGCGAATTCATCGCCGACAGCGCCCCTGCCGCGAGCCTCGGCCCCTACCGTTAGGAAAATTGACAACGGCGGTGCGGCAGCTGATGATGCAAGCACCGCTTCCTACTCGATCCGCCAACGATGAAAAATGCCCCCGCAGTGACGATCCACTACTGTTCGCAATGCAACTGGCTGCTGCGCGCCGGCTGGATGGCGCAAGAGCTGCTAAACACCTTTGGTGACGATCTCGCCTCCGTCACCCTGATGCCGGGCACCGGCGGGGTCTACCAAATCAGCGTCGATGGCGTGATGATTTGGGATCGCAAGATTGACGGCGGCTTCCCCGATGCGGCGCAGTTAAAGCAGCGGCTGCGCGATCACAGCTTCCCCGATCGCTCTCTCGGCCACAGCGACGGTAAAAAAGCCAGGCACTGAAGGCCGTCAGCGCCCCGTCGGCGGCTGCGCGCCGATAATGCGCGGCATCGTTTCTTTCATCATTTCCATGAATTTGCGTAAACGCGCGGGATAATAGCTGGCGTAAGGATACAGCAGGTAGATAGGCAGTGGCTCGGCTCGCCACAGGGGCAACAGCGTCTGCAGAGATCCTTGCGCCAACTCTTCTTTCACCACCCAAGACGACACGATCGCTACGCCCAGCCCTTCCAGCGCCGCTTTACGCGCCGCATAAAGGCTGTCGGTGCTCAACCTGGGTGCGATGCCGAAACGCCGCTGCTCGCCGCTGGTCGCGTGGGTCAGGACGACCTCATTGCGATAAAAACTGTTTACCGCCAGCCACGGCAATGATGCCAAATCGTCGAGATCGACGATCGCCGGTCGTTCAGTCAACAGTGCGGGTGACGCCACCGTGCTGCGCGGCACTTCCGCCAACAGCACCGCCACCACCGAAGGATCGGTCACCGCGCCAACGTGAATGGCGCAGTCTACGCCTTCGGAAATGAAATCGGGAGAGTGGTCGTTCAGCGTCCACTCCACGCTGGTTTGGGGATAGCGCCGCAAATACTCCCCGAGCGGCCCGATCAGCTGATCCTGCCCAAAGGCGTGCGGAGCGCGCACGCGCAGTGCGCCAACCGGTTCGTCGCGCGCGCCGCGCAGCGCATCTTCCAGGCTTTGCCATTGCGCGAGCAAGCCGCGCGCTTGCTGATAGCAGCGTTCGCCGTCATCGGTAAGATGGAGCGCATGCGTCGTCCGTTGGATCAACCTGGTGCCCAACAGCTGTTCCAACGCCCGCAGACGTCGGCTGATGGTCGGCTGCGAGGTGCCCAGCTGCTGCGCCGCCGCCGACAGGCTCCCGCTCTCGACAATACGCACCAGGGTTTGCAGCAGGATTATACGGTCGCCGTTGGGTAAATTAATTTTATTCATACGTGTTACGTATAACAGTTCTACCCATATCGGGTCTACCCGCCGATAACATTCACGACAAAAATAGCCGCACATCCACCTTGTCAGGAATTATCGAATGAGCCTCTCACCCACCGGCGGTGCGCTTTCCGCCAAAACCGTTTTCCTGTTGGCCACCGGCGCCGGCCTTAGCGTCGCCTCTATTTACTACAGTCAGCCGATGTTGAGCGTCATGGGTGCCGACTTCCATGTCGGCGTTGGCGATACCGGATTCGTACCGACCCTGACCCAATTGGGGTATGCCTTGGGTATTCTGTTACTGGCGCCGCTGGGCGATCGCCACGATCGCCGCGGGATCATTCTGGTGAAGGGCGTGCTGCTGGCCATGATGCTGCTGTTGTGCAGCCTGGTTTCCTCTTTTTCGCTGCTGTTGCTCAGCAGCCTGACGCTCGGCCTGGCCGCCACCGTCGCGCAGGACATCATCCCCGCCGCCGCGGCTCTGGCTCCTGATGCCCGACGCGGTAAAATCGTCGGCACCGTGATGACCGGGTTGCTGGCCGGTATTTTGCTGTCGCGCGTGTTCAGCGGGCTGGTCGCCGATTATTTCGGCTGGCGCAGTGTTTATGCGTTAGCCGCGCTGGCCGTTTTACCGATCACGCTGGTGATAGGGCGAGCTTTGCCGCGCTTTCAGCCTCACAGCACGCTGAGTTATCCCGCCTTGCTGCGTTCGATGAGCCGGCTTTGGGCCACCTACCCTGAATTGCGGCGCGCGGCGTTGTCTCAGGCCTTTTTGTCCGTCGCCTTCAGCGCCTTCTGGTCCACGCTCGCGGTGATGCTGGCCGATCGCTATCAGCTGGGCAGCGCAGTCGCCGGCGCGTTCGGCCTGGCCGGCGCAGCGGGTGCACTGGCGGCACCGTTGGCGGGCAGTCTGGCTGACCGATACGGCCCAGACGGCGTCACTAAAATCGGCGCTGCGCTGGTAACGGTTTCTTTCGCCCTGATGTTTTTACTGCCGTTACTACCGCAATCGGCGCAATGGGGGCTGATCGCGCTGAGCGCCATCGGGTTTGATCTCGGCATTCAGGCCACGCTGATCGCGCACCAGACCATTATTTACGGCCTCGATCCGGCTGCCCGCAGCCGCCTTAACGCCATTCTGTTCACGCTGGTATTCATCGGCATGGCCACCGGCGCCGCACTGGGCAGCCGCGTACTGGAACACCTGGGATGGCCGGGCGTAGTGGCGCTGACGACGGCCGCGGCGGGTGTTGCTTTGCTGATCCGCATGACGCGCCACTCTTTGCGTGCAACAGCCTGATCCGCGCCGTGATAGGCGCTCGGATAACGCAACCGGTTGATTTCGCCCGGGCCACCTGCGCTATACTGAGCGCCCTTTTTGCCACGCATTTAAAACAATTTTATGATGGAACGCTTGCTAGAAAACGCGATGTACGCCTCCCGCTGGTTGCTCGCACCGGTTTATTTCGGCCTTTCACTGGCCCTGGTCGCCCTGTCGATCAAATTTTTTCAGGAGATCCTGCACGTCCTGCCCAACATTTTTTCTGTCGCGGAAGCCGATCTGATCCTGACCCTGCTGTCGCTGGTCGATATGGCGCTGGTGGGCGGGTTGTTGGTGATGGTGATGTTCTCCGGGTATGAAAACTTCGTCTCGCAGCTGGATATCACCGAAGGGAAAGAAAAACTGAGCTGGCTGGGCAAAATGGACGCCACCTCGCTGAAAAACAAAGTCGCCGCGTCTATCGTCGCCATTTCCTCCATTCACCTGCTGCGGGTGTTTATGGACGCCAAGAACGTGCCGGACAACAAGCTGATGTGGTATGTGATCATCCACCTTACCTTTGTGCTGTCCGCCTTCGTGATGGGCTACCTGGATAAAGTGACCCGCTCCAAGCACTAAAACGTACTGCCACACCCGGTCGTCATGATCGGGTGCCTCCCTCACGCGCCCTTCTTCGCCTGTTTCCCCGCCGTCGTTTTTTTCATCTGGCACATCTGATGATAATTTTATTATAATGTTATTACACTCATCATGGACTGAACGCCGGCCCTTGCACCGGTTTCGCCGCAGACAGGATCACGCTCTCTCATGCCATTGACTGGTCACCCCCTGCAATTCAACGATATTCAGGCGATTTTGCCTCATCGTTATCCCTGCCTGTTGGTCGATCGCGTGCTGCCCGCCGGCACCTGCATTGCCGAAGGGAGGCTGAGCGCCATCAAGAACATCACCGCCAATGAGCCGACGTTCTGGAACGGCCACGCACACTTCGCCGGTTTTCCCGGCGTGCTGTTGGTGGAAGCGCTGGCGCAAAGCACCGGTCTGCTGGCGCATTACTATCTCGGGGCGCTAAACGAGGGGGAGCATTACTATTTTGCGGCCATTCAGCGTGCGCGGTTTTATCGCGCCGCCCGCCCCGGCGATCAGGTGCTGATGGAGGTGGCCTTTGTGCGCC
This sequence comes from Serratia sp. NGAS9, assembly GCF_009905295.1. NCBI lineage: Bacteria > Pseudomonadati > Pseudomonadota > Gammaproteobacteria > Enterobacterales > Yersiniaceae > Serratia > Serratia sp. NGAS9. The sequence goes on along the minus strand of NZ_CP047605.1, from coordinate 2,437,686 downwards.
GCCGCGGGGCGATCGCCCGCTTTACCGGCCGCGCCAGCATCGATGGCCAGCGCATTTGCACCGCCGATTTCATGTGCGCCCGTAAATAGGCCGCTTGCCGAAGGAGCCCTGCGAATACCATGTCTCTGGTTGACAGCTTACTCAAAACCCTTGATTTCTCTCCGCGCGGCCAGGTGATCGCTCGCGAAACCGACGCCTGGGGCGAAATCATCGTTTCCGACCACAAGGACTACCGCACGCTGCGGTTTGACGGCATCTGCGAACAGAGCAAGATGAGCCTCAGCAACCCCGTGCAGCCGATCCACAACTACATCAAAGCGATGCTGATGGCGGTGGCCTGGCAGCCGCCGGCCTCGGCGTTGATTTTGGGGTTGGGCGGCGGCAGCTTGCTGCGTGCGCTGCACGCGCTCGATCCGGCGATGCGCCTCGACGTCGTCGAGCTGCGCGCTGCGGTGATCGCCGTCGCACGCCGCTATTTTACGCTGCCGGCCACCGACACCATCAGCCTGCGCACCGCCGACGCCATAGACTTTGTGCGCCCGCCCGCCGAGACGCGTTACGATCTGATCTTCTCCGATCTCTATTCGGCGTTCGCCATGGATCCGCAGCAAGGCACCCAGACATTCCTGGAAAACTGCGCCGCGCGGCTGAACGACGGGGGCTGGCTGGTGCTGAATTACCACGATCTGCCCGACGAAAACAGCCTGCTGTACCACAGCCTGCACCGGATATTCGGCACCGTATTGTTTTGCGTCGCCCCCAGCGGCAACGTGATCATTTACGCCACGCCGGCCCAGGTGACGTTGCCGCTGAGCGCGCTGCGCAACCTGGCCGCCGGCAGCGGCGAGCTGTTCAACTGCGAACTCGGCTACCTGTCACGCAAAATAGAGCGGCTGCATTTCCGCTAAAGACGAGCGGCGACGCGGTCTGGCTGGCCGCTTCGCCCACGTGGTATTATCATTCAGTTATCATTCTCTGGAGGATCCTGATGGAAAAGAAAACGGCGCGGCTAACGGTGCTGATTGACCCGGACAAGAAGAAAGCTCTGGAAGAACTGTGCCTACAGCAGGACGTCACCCCTTCCCAGGTGGTACGCCAGCTGATCCGCGATTATCTGCACAAGCATCAGGTTGACTATCCCAGCCAGCCGACTCACGCCAATCCACGCGTCGAAAGCAATTGAGCGGCTGCCTGTTCCGCCTACTGTGAAGCGCGCGTTGCTCCTGCGCGCGTCCCTAATCCGAATCCTCCGTTACGGTCTGTCCATTCTGCAATATCGCTGCTACTGTTTGCGTTCATACTCTCTCTTCGGAAAGGAAGCGCCATGTTCAGCCATATTACCGTCGGCGTCAGCGATCTGGACGCCGCCGCCGCCTTCTACGACGCCATTCTGTTGCCGCTGGGATTACAGCGGCGGGAAGTGACGCCGGACGGCGGTCCCGCTGCCCGCTGCTGGGTGAAGCCGGGCCAAACGCTGCCGCGTTTCTATGCTTACCAACCCTTCGACAGGCAGCCAGCCAGCGCTGGCAACGGCAGCATGCTGGCCTTTCTCGCCGCCGATGAGCTGGAGGTTAAACGCGCCTACGCTGCTGGTCTGCTGGCGGGCGGCAGCAGTGAAGGCGAGCCCGGCGAACGCGCGCATTACGGCAAGGGCTATTACGGCGCTTACCTGCGCGACCCCGACGGCAACAAGGTCCATGTGGTGTACCGGGGAGATCTCGCCTGATGAAATGTTCGGTTTATATCGCCACCAGCGTAGACGGATTCATCGCCGGCGCGGACGGCGACATCGACTGGCTGCTGCGCCCCGAGTACGCGGTTTCGTTGCTAAACGGCCTGAGTTATGAGGCATTTATCGCCGACATCGACGCACTGGTAATGGGGCGCCATACCTATGAAAAAGTCCGCGCCTTTCCCGAATGGCCCTATGGTGACCTGCCGGTGGTGGTGCTGTCGACGCAGCCGCCCTCGCCGCACGAGACAGGCCACGTTCGCTGGATGAATGGCGAACCGGCGGCCATCGTGGCACAGTTGGCCGAGCAAGGCTGCGGTCACCTGTATATCGACGGCGGCCAGACCGTACAGCGTTTCTTGCAGGCCGGATTGATCGACGAACTGACGATGACCCGCGTGCCGCTGCTGCTGGGTGGCGGCATTCCCTTGTTCGGCGCCGATGGCCCGGAGCAACGCCTTCGCCTGCTCGCCGTCACCCAGTCGGACAATGGTTTCGTGCAAGAACGCTACGCGGTTCAGCGCGCATCGTAACGCAGCATCCGTCGGCGGCCGCCGAAGGCGATGAGCAACGCAGCCAGCGCCAACAGCGCCGCCACGCCGTAAGTCACCCGCATGCCGTCAACCGCGGCCGCCGCCGCAGTACCCGCCACCTGCTGCGAAGCCAGATAAAACAGCGCCCCCATCGCCGAAGCGCCGGTGATCGCCCCGAGATTGCGCGCCAGGTTCACCATGCCGGCGATCAGCCCGCGCCGTTCAGGAAACAGATCCTTCATCAGCATGGTGTTGTTGGCCACCTGAAACAGCGCATAGCCGGCGGTCAGCAGCGCGATGGGGGCGATATAGCCGAGCACGCCCCAGCGGTTAAGCAACGACAGCAATGCCGCCCCGGCGGCCACCGCCGCCAGCCCAAACTGGGCGATGCGCTGCGAGCCAAAACGATCCACCAGATAACCGGCCGGTATGCCGGTCAGGATCGCCACCGCCGGCCCCGCCGACATCACCAGCCCGACCTGCGCAGCGCTTAACCCCAGCGCGCGTGACAGATAGAACGGCCCGACCACCAGCGTGGCGGTCATCACCGTCATCACCAGCGCGCTGGCCGCCAGCCCCGCCGTCAGGGCCGGATGGCGGAACAGCGTCGGCGCCAACAGCGGCGATACGGCGCGGCGTTCCACACCGATGAACAGCGCCCCCGCCAACAGCGCCCCCAGCATCAACGCCAGGTTGAGCGCGCCAAAATTGCCGCGCCCAAGGGTCATCGCCAGTGAATAGCAGAGCAATGCGCCGCCCAGCAGCAGCGTACCGGCGCGATCGAACGGTTCCGGGGGCGCTGCCGCGCGCGGCCCATTCGGCAAGTATCGCCAGGCGAGCCACAGCGCCAGCAGCCCCAGCGGCAGGTTGATCAGGAACATCGCCCGCCAGCCGAAACCGACGATCAGCGCGCCGCCCAACGACGGCCCCAGCGCGGTGCCCACGGCCGACATAGTGCCGAGCAGCCCCATCGCGCGGCCGATTTTTTCCGTGCCCAGCGCCTCGCCCGCCAGCGCCATGGCGATTGACATCATGACTGCGCCCCCCAGCCCCTGCGCCAGGCGCGCCGCCAGCAGCAGCCAAAGCTGCGGAGCCAACGCACAAGCCAACGAAGCGGCGGTAAACAGCGCGATGCCCGCCAGCAGCAGGCGGCGGCGATTGAGGCTGTCGCCCAAGCGGCCGATGCCGATGATGCAGGTGGTGACGGCCAGCAAATAACAGAGCAATACCCACTGCACCGCTTGGAACGAGGCATGGAACGCGGTGGCGAGCGCCGGCAGCCCGACATTGGCGATGCTGATGCCGAGCGATGACAGCAGCATGCTCAAAGACAGTGCGGCCAGTATGCCGCGGACGCCCTGCGGCGAAGGATGGGATAACATGATAAACACTCCTGACATAGACTGAGGATTAGCCTATGTCAGGGGGTAGGATGGCGGAAGACGCACGGCGTGCACTGTATCCATGCGCCTGACGCCTTATCTGATGCGAGCCGTTACCAGGCGGCGATTTCCGCCTCGGTGAGCGGCAACGGCTGAGTCACACCGGTTTCCGCCGCCAGGGTGGCCGCCTCCAGCACCGCCATTACCGCCAGCGCCTGCGGTGCGGTAACCGGATTGCTGCCGGCGCCGCGCAGCGCGTCGCGCACCTGGACGTAATATTGACGCTGGTCGCCATCCGGCGTCGGCAGCGTACGCACCGGCTCCGTGCCGATAAACAGGCTCATCGCATCGTCGTCTTTGCCCCACTCCGCCGAGCCCGGCGTCACGCCAGCCAGCAGTTGGCTCTCCTGCCCGTCGGCGCGCGCTTTGACCACGCTGCCTTTCTCGCCGTGCACGGTAAAGCGTGAGACGCCGCCCGCCACCAGCATGCTGCCGTGCAGGATCACGTGGTGCGTCGGGTAGTTGAGCACCACGTGGGCCCAGTCGTTAATCTGCGCGTTGGGGCGCAGCGTAGCGATGTTGGCCTGCACGCTGTGCGGTAAACCGAACAGCTGCAGCGCCTGATCGACCATGTGTGGCCCCAGATCAAACCACAGCCCGCTGCCCGGCAGGTTCTGCTCGCGCCAGCGCACCCGCACTTCTGGGCGGTAACGATCGATGTGCGACTCAAAGTGCGTCACCTTTCCGATCAGCCCCTGTTCGATCACCTGCTTCACGCCCAGGAAATCGCTGTCCCAGCGGCGGTTCTGGAATACCGACAGCAGGCGATCGTGTTTTTCCGCCGCCGCAATCAGCGTACGCGCCTGCGCCAAATCCAGCGTAAACGGCTTATCCACCACCACGTGCTTGCCCGCCTCCAGTGCGGCCAGCGCCAGCGGCGCATGGGTGTCGTTCGGCGATGCGATCACCACCAAATCCACCTCCGGCCGGCGGATGGCCTCCAGCGGATCGGCGATCACCTGCACGTACGGCAGATCGGCATGCACCTTGGCGGCATCGCGCGAAGCCACCACGCTCAGTTCCAGCCCCGGCACCGCGTTAATCAGCGGCGCGTGAAACGCCTTGCCGACAAAGCCGTAGCCAATCAGCGCCACCTGCAACGGTCGAGCAGTATCGTTCATCAGTGTTCTCCTCTAGCGGTCGTCGGCGACGACACAAAGTTCAATCAATGATTGTTCGTCCAGGTTGTCCCACGGGCGATCGGTAAACAGACGTTGGATCTGCGCCAGATCCGCAACGTGATGCGGCTCGCAGCGGTCCAGTTTCATATGGTCGGCCACCAGCCAGCGCTCGCCGCTGTTGGCCAACATGGCGCGTTTGACCTCTGCATCGGCCTCTTCGCCGGCGCTCAGTCCCAGCTGGGGATGCACCGCACAGGCGCCCAGTAAGGCGATGTCCGCGCGGTAGCGCGCCAGCAACGCCAGCGTGGCGCTGCCGGCGAATAGCCGCTGACGCACATCCCACTGACCGCCAAGCAGGATCAGGTTGATCTCCGGCCTGTCGCTCAGGCACTGCGCGATATCCAGCGAAGCGGTGATCACCGTCGCCGGGCCGCGCAACGCCTGCGCCACCGCCAACAGCGTACTGCCCGCATCCAGCATCAGGGTGCTGCCGGGCGGGATCTGCGCAGCCACCGCGCGGCCGAGCCGCTGCTTGATCTGCGGCAACAGCGCCGCGCGCGCCTGACGTGGCATGCCGGACGGTTCGAGCGCGATCGCCCCGCCGTGATTTTTCTGCGCCAACCCTTGCCGCTCGAGATCGGCCAGATCGCGGCGCACGGTATCGACCGAAACGCCGATGGCGCCGGCCAATTCCGCCACCGCCGCCTGCCCGCGTTCGCTGAGCAAATCCAGTAAATGGCGCTGTCGTGCCGCTTTGTGCATGGGCTTATTCCGCCGTAAAAAGCATAAAACAGCAATATACAGCAGATAACAGCAATGGAGAAGCCGCAATTGTGCGCACCGGCGATCAAACATCTTTTCGCCTGTGGGACGATGATGATGAAGACATAACGCATAACAATCCGGAGAAACGCATGAACATCGATCTGACGTTTGAACACCTGAACGCACGCGCCGTGCAATACAATGCCCGCGCTTCGGTGGAGGATTTTGACGCCTGCATGGCGGAATACGCCGCGCTGGCCCAGCGCGCCAAGGCCCAGACGCCGGGCATTTACGATCTGCGCTACGGCATGAGCGCCGCCGAGCGCCTCGACCTGTTCCCGGCCAGCGCACAACCCGCCCCGCTGCTGATCTTTATTCATGGCGGCTATTGGCATTCACAGCGCAAAGAGGAAGCCTGTTCGATGGCCGCCGCGTTTGCTCGCCGCGGCGTGGCGGTCGCCACGCTGGAATACACGCTGGCGCCGGAAGCGACGCTCGCGGAGATCGTACATGAGGTGCGCAGCGCCGTCGCCTGGCTCTATCATCACGGGGCACCCTTCGGCATCGATCCGGCGCGCATTTTCGTCAGCGGCAGTTCGGCCGGCGGTCACCTGTGCGGCATGCTGATCGCCGACGGTTGGCAGCAACGCTATCGCCTGCCGCCCGACGCGATCAAAGGCGCGCTGGCGCTGAGCGGCCTCTACGATCTGCGCCCGCTGTGCGATATCTACATCAACGACTGGTTGCACCTGACGCCCAAGCAGGCGCAAACCCTCAGCCCGCTGTTTTTACTGCCAGCGAAAGACCATGCGCCGCAGATCCTGCTCGACGTCGGCCAGCGGGAAACGCAAGGTTTCAAAAACCAGACGCAGGCCTATTATGACGCTTGCCGGGCGCATGGCCTCGACGTCCAGCTGCTAGCCGACCGTCACTGCAATCACTTTACGCTGGTCAACGAGCTGGCGGATGCGGAAAGCGCGATGTTCCGGCAGGTGATGGCGATGATCGACGCAACGCAACGGTAGCCTGCCGCTGCAACCGCAGCCTGGCGGCGATCGTAATCACCGCCAGCGCGGCGAACAAGGCTCCGCACAGCAGGCTGCCCTGTAGCCCCCACGCGGTAATAAACCCGCCGCCCGCCAGCGAGCCCAGCGCCACGCCCAGATTGATAAAGGCGATATACAGCCCGGTGGCGAACGCCGGCGCTTGCGGGGCTTCGGAGGTCAGCCAAATCTGCGTGACAATCAAACCGCTGGTGTGCGCCGCTCCCCAATACAGGCAAAGCGCCGTCATCGAGCCAATATTCACGCTGCCATAGCGATACAGCAGCGCATAAGCCGCAATCAAGGCTATCGGATGCAGCAGCACCGTCACCGCACGATGGCGGCTCAGCCATCTGCCGGCCAACAGGTTGCCCACGACACCGCCCACACCGAACGCCACCAGAAGAAAGCCGATGACGCCGCCGCTGAGACCGATTTCGCGGCTGAGGTACTCGGCCGCGTAAGCATAGACGGCAAACATGGCGGCAAAGATCAGCACGCAGGTAGTGATATTCAGCCACAGCGTACCGCTGCGCAGTATCGCCAACTGTTTGCCATAGCTGAGGCGCTGTACGGCCGCATCAGGCAAACGCCACAGCAATCCCAGCGCCGCCAGAAGGTTCACCCAGGCACAGAACCTGAACGACGCTTCATAGCTGAACTGTCCGGCGATCCATTGCGTCAGCGGTATCCCCAGCACCATGCCCATGCTGGTGCCGATGAACGCATAAGCGGTTGCTTTGGTAGCTTGATGCGGCGGATAAAGCGCCGCGGCCGCCACCATGGCCAGTGAAAAATAGATCGGATGAAACAACGCCGGCACAATGCGCAGCAGCATGAGCATGGAGAAGCTGTCCACCTGTGCGGACAGCGCGCTGGCCGCCGCAAACACGGTCAACGCGATCAACAACATGCGTTTGCGATTGAATTGCGACGCCAACAGCACCAACAGCGGCCCGAGCAGCGCAATGGTCAGGGCGAAGATCCCGACCAGCCAGCCTGCCTGCGCCGTGGAGATGCCATACCGTGCAATGATCAGCGGCAAAATGCCCACCACGCCGAACTCGATGCAGTAAACGCCGAACAGCCCCAGCGCGAGGAAGAAAATCGGTGGCATCAGACCCATCACCTCACTCCCGTCGCGGCATAAACCGCCTGACAAATCTCGCCGACAAAGGCGCCGGACATCCCCTCCAGCGCCGTGTTGGTAAACGCCACCACGCTGAGCTGTCGGGCAGGATCGACGAACCACGAGTGGCCATAGGTGCCCCCCATCCGCCAGCTGCCTACGGACTCCGGCGTTTGTGCGGCGACGGGATCTTTCAGCACGGTGATGCCCAGGCCAAACCCGCGCCCTGGCCAAAACGGCATCGTTAAATCGCCGATTTGGTTGGTGGTCAGCGCCGTCACCCACTCGGTTGGCAGTACCGGCTTTCCTCCCTGGCGCAACGCTTCCAGCAAGCGCAGGAAATCCTCGGCCGATCCGACCATACCGGCGCCGCCTGAAGCGTAAGCCTGCGGATCCAAGGCTCGCGCCGGCGACAGAAGAAAACCGGCGCTGCCATCGATGAACGGTAAACGATCCGGTTGGCGCAGGCGGCGTGGCCCACCGGGATGGTCGGCGTAAGCGGCCGCCAGGCGCGCGGCGTCCACCGCCAGGAAGTCGGTATCCGTCATCGCCAGCGGCCCGGTCACCCATTTTTTTACTGCCTGCGCCAGCGGCAGGCCGCTCGCCTGTTCAATAACCGCGCCCAACACATCGGTGGCGATAGAATAGCGCCACGCCGCGCCGGGCGGAGCCAGCAAAGGGGCGCAGGCAATACGCCGCACGTTTTCCTGCAGGCTGACGGACGCGTCATCCATACCGTCGGAGACCGCCGACTGAGCGTAGAATCCCCCTTCCGGCTGGAAAAATCGGTAGCTTAATCCGGCGGTGTGGGTCATCAAATGCCATAACGTCATCAACGGTTGGGTGCCATCCGCCAGTCGCGGACAAAAATTCGGTAGCCAACGCGTGATCGGATCGTCTAACCGCACGGCGCCTTGCGCCATCAACGCCAGCGCCGCCGTGGACACGATCGGTTTGGACACCGAGGCCAGACGAAACAGCGTATTGAGCGCCATCGGCCGGCCGGCTTCGCGATCCGCCATGCCCGCCGCGCGTCGATAAACGATTTCACCGCCCTGCGCCACCAAAACGACCGCGCCAACCAATCGTTTTTCGCGTAAGGCTTTCTCTATCGCGCCGTCAATCGCGTTGGCGGTGGATCCGTATTCATTCATCTTTATTACCCCAGGTAGTCAGCCCATGCTGTCGCCACCGAGCATAGGGCGTGGCGATTAACGAAAAAACAGGCTAGATTTCCTTTCATAGCGGACACTCACGTCCGTAATGGGGCAAGCAATGGATAATCTGTCTGGGGTGAGCGTCTTTGTGCAGACCGCGGAGACGCTGAGTTTCGTTGAGGCCGGGCGCGTGCTCGGCATTTCCGCTTCCGCGGTGGGGAAAAGCATCGCCCGCCTGGAAAACCGGCTGGGCACGCGCCTGTTTCACCGTAGCACGCGCAGCATGACCCTGACCGCCGAAGGCCGGCTGTTTCTGCACCGTTGCCAGCGCATTCTGGAGGAATTGGCGGCGGCGGAACGGGAAATCAGCGATACGCACAGCGCGCCGCGCGGCAAGCTGCGTGTCAGTTTGCCGCTGGTGGGCGGCCTGCTGAATCCGGTGCTGGCGGAATTTGTTCGGCGTTACCCGGAGATTGAGCTGGAAACCGATTTTTCCGACCGTCGAGTCGCGGTGATTGAAGAAGGGTTCGATGCGGTGATCCGCGTGGGCGATACCGAGGACTCTCGCTTAATGAGCCGCCAACTGGGCACGTTTCACCTACAGCTGGTGGCGGCGCCGGACTATCTGCGCCGGGCGGGAATACCCCGCCAGCCGGCAGAACTGCGCGATCACGCCTGCCTGTTATACAGATTCCCCACCACCGGCAAAGTCGAGACCTGGCCGGTGGCGGGCGGAGATAAACTGCTCGACGAAGGCCTGGGCAAGCGCACGGTATGCAACACCGTCGATACGCTGATTTACCTGGCGGAACAGGGCCTGGGCATCGCCTGCCTGCCCGATTTCGCGGTGCGGGAGGCGCTGGAGCAGCAGCGGCTCCAACCCGTGCTTGGCGACCAATGCCGACACAGTGGCAGTCTCAAAATCCTCTGGCCTTCAAGCAAACATCTTACACCGCGTCTCAGGGCATTTATCGACATCATGAGCGTTCGCCTTTTCTCAGCCTAAGTCCTCTACCGTGTTAGAACAAATTCAGCTTTGTTTTGCACAAAAATAGCTAAAGCGCAGCCTGCCGCGCCTGCCAGCAGCCCTGACGGCGGCGCAGTGCCGTCGTGATATTCCATTCAGCGATATAGAAGCGCCGTTCGTTCTTTCGGGACAAAGAAAACCGCCACACAATACCTTTTACCCCGCACTCGTGCATAACCATCTATAAATTCAGGTGTTAACGCCTTGTCATTATCGATAACCGCCCAATTCGCTCATCTGATATTGAACAGCCAGCCGGATCAAACCGCCCTGTCAGCCGCTCGCCGCGGCGTGAAAGATTACTTCGCCTGCGCATTGCCGATTGCCCGCGGGGCGTTGAGCGATGCCGGTCTGGCAGCGATCGGCACGACGTTTCCGCCGACCAGCAGTGAGAACCGTGCACTGCGCTATGGCTATGTCAGCCACTCGTTGGACTTCGATGATTACCATCCTGCGCTGCGTGGCCATCCTAGCACCGTAGTGCTCTCCGCCCTGCTGGCGCTGAACGGTGAGAGTGACAATGTCACTGAGCTGTTAACCGCCTATGTCATCGGTGTAGAGGCCGCTGGCCGGCTGGGATTGGCCGCTGGCACGCAACATTACGTGCTGGGTTTTCACAGCACCGCCACCCTGGGCGCGGTCGCCGCCTGCGCCGCCGTGGCGCGTTATCTGCAGCTTGACCAGCGGCAAACGCAAATTGCTCTCGGCCTGGCGGCCACCCAGGCGGCGGGCCTGCGCAGCCAGTTCGGTTCGGCGGCCAAACCGCTGCACGCAGGGCTGGCGGCACGCAACGCGGTCAATGCCGCCCTGCTGGCTCAGGCCGGTTTCATCGGCCAACCGGAGGGCGTGCTGGACAGCCTGCTGACTTCCCACGGCGACGGCCGGCAAAAACCGGAATGCCTGACCGCCGACTGGGGCACGCCCTGGCGCATCCTGCAACCAGGGCTGGAGTTCAAGCGGTACCCGACCTGCGGTGGCACTCACAGCGCGGCCGAGGCGGCGCTCGCCCTGCGCGCGCGGCTGCTGGAACAAGGCGACGCCCTTGCGGAGATCGCACTGGTTGAGGTCAGTTTTCCGCCCGGCGCAGATACCGCACCCTATATTCGCCAGCCGGCCACCGGTGTGGAAGCGCGCTTTAGCCTCGAATACGTCATAGCCGATGCGCTATACCACGGCGAGATCCCGCTGACGCATTACGGCGAACAGCCGGTCGATGCGGCTATCGCCGCCCTGGCGGCAAAAGTTGAGCGCCATGTCGATCCCGCAGCCCCGCCGGACGCGCTCGATCCGGAGATGCGCTTCCATCGCCTGACCCTGACGCTGCAGGACGGAAGGCAAATAAGTGACATGGTCACAAGAAAGCAAACCGTCGCCCGGCCGACAGACCTCGACGCCAAGCTGCACGCCATTCTGCAGCTGCTTCCGGGCCTCGAAGGCGAAAGCGTTATCCGCGACTGCGCCCTCATGTCCCCTGGCGCGCTGCCGCGACTGATTGCATTGTTAAATTAATAATAAAACAGGAATAATTATGAGTACTTCACCTTCAACACCATCGCGCAAACTCCGTCTCGGCCTGTTCGTTCAGGCGCTGGGACACCACATCGGAGGATGGCGCGCACAAGGCGCCAGCGGTTCACCGACCGATATCGACTGGTTCACCTGGATCGCAAAAAAAGCCGAAGAAGGCACCTTCGATATGTTCTTCGTCGGTGACGCGTTGGCAACCAGCGTGCACCGCCTGCCCTCGACGATGTCACGCCTGGAGCCGCTGACGCTGCTGGCGGCGCTGGCGGTTAACACCCGCCATATCGGGCTGGCGGCGACCGCCTCCACCACTTTCGATCAACCTTTCCACCTGGCACGCGCCATGGCCTCCATCGACCATATCAGCCACGGCCGCGCCGCCTGGAACGTGGTGACCTCTTTCTCCAGCGATGCGGCGCGCAATTTCAGTCGTGAAGACCTGCCGTCGCACGCCGAACGCTATGAAGTGGCGCGGGAATTCCTCGAGGCCAGCTACAAACTGTGGGACGGCTGGGAAAAAGACGCCATCGTGCGCGATAAGCAAAATGGCGTATACGCCATCGACGAGAAAATCCACGCCGCCAACCATAAGGGCAAGCATTTCTCGGTGCAGGGCCCGCTGAATATTTCCCGCTCGCCGCAGGGGCGGCCAGTGATCATTGAGGCCGGCTCTTCCCCGGCCGGCCAACAGTTGGCGGCGGAAACCGCCGAAGTGGTGTTCACCGCCGCCGCCAGCCTGGAAGAAGGACAGGCTTTCTACCGCAGCCAGAAAAAATACGTGGCCGACGCCGGCCGCAACCCGGACCACCTGCTGATCCTGCTAGGTGTGATGCCGATTGTCGGCCGTACCAAAGAAGAAGCGCAGGAAACCTGGTATCAGCTGAATCAACTGGTGGATATCGATAACGGCATTGAGCAGCTGTCGGCGCGCTTTGGCTTCGATTTGAGCGATTACCCGCTGGACGGCCCGGTGCCGAACGTGGGCGCCACCGAAGGCGGCCAAAGCCGCGTGAAACTGCTGACCGATCTGGCCGCGCGGGAAAACCTGACGCTGCGCGAGTTGGCGGCCGTCGCGGCCGGTTCGCGTGGCCACCGCGTGGTGGTAGGCACCGCCGCAGAGATCGCCGACGACTTCCAGCTGTGGCTGGAACAGCAAGGCGCAGACGGCTTCAACATCATGCCGGCGGTGTTGCCCAACCAACTGGAACTGTTCGTCGAGCTGGTGATCCCGGAGCTGCGCCGCCGTGGCCTGTTCCGTGAAGAGTATCAGCATGCAACCCTGCGTGAAAACCTGGGCCTGCCGGAACCGGCAATCAACTTCGCTAACGTAAAATCGGCTTAATCCGCAGGGAAATCATGATGAAAAACACATTCAAACGCACCGTACTGTCCCTGCTGTTGGCTTCCTCCACGCTGGCGCCGTTGGCCGCCGGTCATGCCGCTGAAGGCGATGTTCCCTTCAAGGCGGCGGTGAAAGCTGCCGCCGATCCGGCGCTGCACGACAGCCTGCCTGACGCTATCAAAAAGGCCGGCTATATCGTTGCCGGCACCAACCCGAACACCCCGCCGACCACCTTTTACCAGGCGGACAACAAAACGCTGGCCGGGCGTGAAATCGACGTGATGAGCGCAATTGCCGATCGCCTGGGCGTGGCGATCCACTGGAAGGACACCGGCGGTTTCGACAACATCATCCCCGGCCTGAAGTCCGGCCGTTATGACGTCGCGCTGGCCAACATTGACGCCAACAAAAAGCGCTTCCAGCAGGTGGACTTCGTCGGCTATTACAACGCTTCCAAACTGGCCTTGATCGCCCGCAAAGACGCTGCGCTTGGCCCTTACACCGAGCTGGCCCAGCTGTGCGGCCAGACCGTCGGCGCCGGCGCAGGTACCTCGCAAATCACCCGCCTGCAGCAGGCCAGCGATCAATGCGTCGCCGCCGGCAAGCCGGCCATCACCATGCCGATCTTCCCGGACCGTCCGGCCGGGGTGCAGGCGGTGATCAGCGGCCGCGTGCCGATGTTTTTCGGCCCGTATGAAGGGCTGCGCTACCAGGCCACCCACGTCAAACCGCTGACGCTGGCCGGTGATATCAACATCGACGGTACCACGGTGGCCATCGCCCTGCCGAAAGGCTCCGAACTGGTGAAACCGGTGCAGGCGGCACTAAATTCGCTGATCGCCGACGGCAGCTACCAGAAAATCCTCGACGGCTGGGATATCGGTTTTGGTGCCGTGAAAACCGCCGGCATCAATGAAGAGATCGCAAAATGAGTGGGCAATACCCTGTCGACGACGCGGAACTGAGCATCGTTGGCCACCGGCATTACGGGCGCTGGCTCAGCGCCCTGGTTGTACTGCTGATCGTCGGCGTTATCGTCAATTCCATGCTGCACAACCCGCGCTTTGAATGGTCGGTGGTGGCGGAAAATCTTACCGAGGCGTCCATCCTCAACGGCGTGCTCATGACGCTGAAGCTGACGGTAATTTCGGTGGTGTTCGGCTTCGCCGGCGGCGTGCTGCTGGCGCTGATGCGCCTGTCGGCCAATCCGGTATTGGTGGCGGTAAGCTGGTTCTACACCTGGTTCTTCCGTGCAGTGCCGATGCTGGTACAGCTGTTCCTGTGGTACAACATCGCCGCGCTTTATCCCCGCATCAGCTTGTGGATCCCGTTTCTGGGCGAAGTCGCCAGCGCACCGACCAATACCCTTATCAGCACCTTCAGCGCCGCGGTGATTGCGCTGGTGATGCATCAGTCGGCCTATGCGGCGGAGATCGTGCGAGCAGGCATCCAAAGCGTCGGCAGCGGCCAGTTGGAAGCCGCCAAAGCGCTGGGCTACCGTCGTGGGCAAATCCTGTGGCGCGTGGTATTGCCGCAGGCGATGCGCACCATCCTGCCGCCGGCGGGCAATGAGGTGATCGGGCAGTTGAAAACCACCGCGGTGGTGTCGGTGATTGCCCTGCAGGACGTGCTGTATTCGGCGCAGATCATTTACCAACGCACCTACGAGGTCATCCCGCTGCTGCTGGTCGCCACCCTGTGGTATCTGGCCATGACTTCGATTCTGTCGATTGGTCAATACTACGTGGAGCGCTATTTTGGCCGCGGCACGCAGGCAACGCGCAGCGGCCGGTTCTTCCTCAACCGCAAAGCCCCTCAGGGAGGTGAACAATGAGCGCATCTATCCACATCAACCGGGTGCGGAAATCCTTTTCCGGCACCGACGTGTTGAAAAACATCAGCCTGACCATTCCGGCAGGTTCGGTAACGGTGATCCTCGGCCCTTCCGGCTCCGGCAAATCCACCCTGTTGCGCTGCATCAACCACCTGGAAAAGCTGGACGGCGGCACCATTCGTGTTGGCGAACAGCTGATCGGCTATCGCCAAAAAGGCCGGCATCTGTACGAGCTGAAAGAAGCCGAGGTGGCCGAACAGCGTAAAAGCATTGGCATGGTATTTCAGCAGTTCAACTTGTTTGCACACCGCACCGTGTTGCAAAACGTCAGCGACGCGCCGCTGCGGGTGAAAAAGGAAAAAAAAGCCGAGGTGCAGGAACGGGCGAAACAGCTGCTGACCCGCGTCGGGCTGGAACATCGCATCAACGCCTGGCCGCGTGAACTGTCCGGCGGCCAGCAGCAGCGCGTCGCCATCGCCCGCGCGCTGGCAATGAACCCACAGGTGTTGCTGTTTGATGAACCGACCTCCGCCCTCGATCCTGAATTGGTTGGCGAAGTGCTGCAGGTGATGAAAGACTTGGCGCATTCGGGCATGACCATGGTGGTGGTCACGCACGAAATCGGCTTCGCCCGCGAAGTGGCCGACCAGATTGTCTTTATGGATCAGGGAAAGGTGGTTGAAACGGGCAGCGTGCAGCAGGTTCTGGATGCGCCGGGACATGAGAGGACGCGCAACTTCCTGGCGACGGTATTGTAACCCTCCGTCAGGGGGCGTTGCGTCCCCTGACGTTCAAATTCAGCCGTTATTTTTTCTGCCGATAGCGGAAAAGACGTTGAACACTTCACCCAGGCCGTAAATCGCGCCGAGCAAGACGGCCACCATTACCGGCACCAGGACCACCACGGTGGCCAAGCTTTCAATCATTTCTAACATCGTTCTCTCCTGGTTTATAAGCACAGCGAATCTACGCCGGAAGAAAAGGTTTCCGGCCAATCGATCGATTATCGTGGGGAGGCAGTCTAAAACGTGAGCTACATCACACTTGATGCGAGCTAATGTAACTTACACAATTACATTAACGCAATGCAAAAAATGCTCTGCGCGTAGCGGGAATTTGCGTGGTTTTTTATTGCGTATCCGCTTGATATTGCGGTGAACAAGGGACAAAAGGATAGCCTGCGCACCGTTCGACCTGCCCGGCCATTTCGGCGATGCTAGTTTGCGCCAGGCTGGCTTCCAGCGCGTGACCGACGCGTGCAAATTCTTGCTCCAGCACCGGGGTAATGGCGTGGCCGATATAGCACGCATCGTTAGGCCGGGTACGGTGCAGCATGAAATACGGTTGATCCTCTACCGCGCGATACACGTCCAGCAGCGAGATCGTTTCCGCCGGCCGCGCCAGCAGCGCCCCGCCGCCTTGTCCCATCTGTGAATAGGTCAGCCCGGCCTCCGCCAGCGCGCCGAGGATGCGCCGTACTACCGTCGGATTCGTGTTGACGCTGCGCGCGATGTCTTCGGAACGCACCGTCTGGCCACGACACAGCGTGATATTGGTCAGAATATGGATGGCAACGGCAAATCGCGTAGAGGTAGACACCTTGGCACCTGCTCAGAGTTTCGTTTATGTCGGATTAAAACATAAGGAAAGCGTATCAATTTACGGTAATACACATAATGAGTAGGGATAATGAGAATGTCAACCTGCCCCGCCCGATGGCGGCGGCGGCTCACGCTTCTGTGCGGATCTCCGTCACTTTATCGGGATAAAATGCCAGATGATCCTTGATCGCTACCACGGCGTTGTAGGGCATTTCATAACTCCAGGCCACATTGGCCTCCTGCTCGCCGTTAAGCACAAGGGAGAAATAACTGCAGTCGCCCTTATAAGGGCAGTAGCTGACGTGCTCGTTTTTCTGCAACAGCGCCCGATTCACATCCTCACGCGGAAAGTAAAACACCGGCGGATAGGTGGCTTCCTGCAGGATGAGCACGTTGCGGCTGTCGGCCAGGGTCTGACCGGCTGCACGCACGACAACCCGCGCCGGATGGCGGGTCAAGGTGATTGGGTGGTCCGGGCCGGGGATTTTCACCGGTTTGCCGGATGCGGAAACGAGATCGGACATGGCGGCCTCCAGAGTGTGCGCCCCGCACCCCGCGAGGCGTCTTTCCAGTATAGACCCACGATTTTACCGGCGGCCGCACATTCGGCGAGCAATCGCTTTTCACCGCCGCAAAATTAAGAATTTTTACCTGTTCGATTTTCTTACGGAGGAATACATTCATCCCAACTTCTACCGGCAGGTTAATCGGATTATTTTTAATCCATTAATCAGTCAATTTACCAGGAACTCATTATGAATATTAAACGTGCCGCAGGTGTGTTGGTGGTGGTGATGGCAACGCTTTCCGTTACCGCATGTGGGCATATGTCCAATCGCGATCGCAACACGGCGATCGGCGCTGGCGTCGGTGCAGTCGGCGGTGCGGTGCTGACCGACGGCAGCACGCTGGGTACCCTCGGCGGCGCGGCGCTGGGTGGCATTATCGGCCACCAGACCAGCCGTTAATCATCGCGTTAAAATAATCTCTGCAGGCCGGCACTTTTTTAATCCATAAGCGCCGGTCTGTTTTTTATTTATCGAAATAACGTCCCTCAGCGGTGGAAAATAATAAATAACGTTTAGCGCAGCTTTATTATTCATTAACCTGCGTCAGGGTTATTTATTGCACAGGCAGCCTGAAACGCGCCATCGCTTTTTCCAACCGTTCCGATTCACCCTGCAGCGACTGAGAAGCTTCGGTCACCGCGTTCACCACGGCGCCGGTTTGTTGCACCACCTGATTCAGCGCCGCAATGCGCGCCGTCACGTCCTGAATGCTCTCCCCCTGATTGAAAGACGCCTGCGAGATTTCCCCCATCAGGGCACTGCATTTGTTCACCAGATCGATAATCTGGCGCAGGTTGCCGGTCAGCAGATCCACCGCCTGCGAACCTTGATCGATTTGCCGCAGTGAACGGTTGATCAACTGCTGAATATCGCGCGTCGAATGGCTGCTCTTTTGCGCCAACAGACCCACCTCTTTGGCTACGATGGCAAAGCCGCGGCCGTGAACGCCGGCATGCGCGGCCTCGATCGCCGCATTCAGCGCCAGAATATGGGTCTGGAACGCCACGCTGTCGATCAGCGCGACGATGCCACGCATCTCGGCCGATTGGTTGACGATCCCTTGGATTGAAACATTGACGGTTTCCATCATCTGCTCACCGGCGCCGGCGTACTGCCGGGCTTGTTCGGTTCGTTGGCTGGCCTGCTGGGCGTATTGGCCGTTTTCTTCCACCCGCGCCGCCAGCTGCTGCACGTGCTCGGTCGCCAACTGCAATTCGCCGTCCTGCTTCGCCGATTGTGCCGTCAACTGGCGATTGCCGTCCGCCAGCCGGCCGACGCCACTCAGGATCCCGCTCGCCGCATCGCGCACCTCGCTCACCAGCCGCTGCAGGCCGTTTTGCATATGGCCAATGCTGGTCTGCAGCTGACGCATCTCGCGGTTGAATGCCCGCTCAGGCGGCAGCGGCCGCGAAAGATCGCCGGCGGCCAGCACGTTGAGGTGCGCGATTGCCCGCTGCAACGGTGCGATAACCCAGCGAGAGACGCCGACCCAGACCCCCACGGCAATCAGCGCCAGCGCCGCCAGCGCGCCAAACGCAAAGATCTTGGCCTGCTCCAGCGCCGCCAATTGCCGCACGTTGACGTCATCGCCACGCCGCTCGTTCAGCGTCTGGTAGGCAAGATACTTTTCGTTGAAATCCGCCTGAAACGCCTGGATCGGCACGGCGAAAAACGCATCGACGCTGGCGCTGCTTTGCAACCCTTGCGCCTGTTCCTTCAGGCCGTCATAGAACAGACGATAGCTGTCTTTCAGGGCGCCCGTCGCTTCGGGCGCAGCCGCACTCAAGCGCTCGAACCGGGCAAAGGCCTGCTTTGAAGCCGCCAACGCCGCCAACGATTCATCCAGCAGGCTATGCCAACTGCCCTCGGAGCCGGTGGCTTTATCCTGCAGATAATAGATGCCCGCACGGTTCAGGGTATCGCTGGCCGTCAGCAGCGACAGTCTGGCGCGATCCATTGTCGCCTGCTGGCGATGCAACGCATCGCCCGTCACCAGATTAACCTTGGCGTCGCGCAAAATATTGGAAATAAATAGGGTGGAAAACAATTGCAGCAGAGAAAATAGCGCGATAACGCAAATTACCCCGCTTAATAAGCCCATGCTCTTGCCGAAGCCAAACGCACGCGGTAGCGCTGCCGCAGGTTTTACCCTGCGGCCCAGTGTCAGTTTTATGTTCATGATTTTTAGTCAGTCATACCAGGATGCCGCGAGTCTAACGGGCATTGATGACACGACTATTTCAGCCTGCTCTGCGTCGCCCCCGCCGGCCAAGATCCCCCAATAATCGGTATTGCCCGTCAACTCTCATTTTTATTTCTTGACTTGTTTAATACCGGATTTATAGTTTTTCCATTAAAAAAGAAACAAAGTTTCATATATTAACCGGCGCGAAATTTAATATATGAAACGCTCAATAAAATCGTCTCAAATATAAAACCGATGAGCGTAAATGCCCTGTTCACAGGTGAAACTCGCTCGCCTTAATAAACAGTCTATTTTCTTCAGGGGCCTGCTATGCGCAAGATCACGCTTTGTTTTTTCCTTGTTTCACCAGTGAGTTATGCAACCGTCGCCGCATTGCCCAACGATGTTGCCACCACCGCGGCGCCGGTAAAAAAAAGCCGCCCGGCATTTCCGCATATTCATTGGCAAAGCGAGGATAATAAAAAGAATATTGATATCGGCGGCGCACTGCGCGCCAATTATCGCTATGAAGACTGGCACAGCAGCAATTATCGGAATCCTCCGCATTTACGCTTTGACGCTTTTCGCATCGATGCCGTCGGCCAGGTAAACGATGCATTTTTCGATGGCGGATTCTGGTTTCAGGATCGGCGCAAATACGCCATCGACCGCGCCTATGTCGGCTATCACCTGTCTGAACGTTCCGCCGTGCAACTGGGCGCGCCGTTCAAACCGTTCGGCCTGATGCCCTACCCGCAGTTCGGCTGGTCGTACGGCATTCCGTTTTACCTCGGCTTTGGCGTCAACACCGGGCTGGGCGCCAAATACCAATATCAGCATGACGATTGGGCCTTCGACGCCGCCTATTACCCGCGCATGATGCCGACCGGCGTGCGTTACGCCCCCGACGTCGCCAGCTACGACGATTTGAAAAACACCAACTATGCGTCACAGCACCTGCAGCGCAACGAAAAACGCGATCAGATAAACCTGCGGCTGACGCGCGCTTTCCACCAGGGCGGCTGGGACAATGAGCTCGGCGGTTCGCTGGCGGCCTCACGGCTCTACAACCAGGCTACCGGCGATAACGGCAGCTTCTGGGCGGCGGGCCTGCATACGCTGGTGAATAACGATCCCTGGCATCTGTCCGGCCAGGTGATCCGCTACGGTTACGATGCCAAAGGCCCGGCCGGGGCCAACAATTCGGTGATCCTGATGGGCGGCAACGGCCTGACGCCGGCCTATCTGATCCCGTCGCAGGCCACCACCGCCGCCATCAACCTGGCGCGCGACGTCGACGTACCCTGGGGGCCGGTGAAAAAGCTGCGGTTCTACAACGATTACAGCGTGCTCTGGAAGGATAAGCACGGCGGTTCCGACTCCAAAATGAATACGCTGGGGGTGCAGGTGTTCGCCATGCCGGTGATGCTGTGGGTGGACCTGACCTGGGCGCAGAATGCCAACCCGTGGGGCGGCGTGGAAAACGCCACCGGTTGGACCGGCACGCAATCCTCCGGCAGCAATAAATGGTATTTTCGCACTAACGTGAACATCGGTTACTACTTCTGAGCACGGCGAGATCTACACTGAAGTATCACCGCCAACCGGAGAAGCCACGATGCTGAGCGCGCAAACGCTGCATATTGCCATCAACCGCCCCTGTGACGAGGTGTACGCCTTTCTCAGCCAGCCGGAAAATTTCCCCTTGTGGGCCAAAGGGTTGGCCAACAGTTTACGGCAGGAAGATGAAGAATGGGTGGCAGACACCCCACAGGGAAAACTTCGTATTCGCTTCAGCGCGCCGAATGCCTTCGGCGTGCTGGATCATTGGGTGACGCTGCCGAACGGCGGCGTGGTCTACGTGCCGCTGCGCGCGCTCGCCAACCGGCACGGCACCGAGGTGATCTTCACCCTGTTCCGCCAGCCGGACATGGACGATGCGCTATTCGCCCGCGACGCCGGGCTGGTGAACGCCGATCTGCAGGCGCTGAAGCGCCTGCTGGAATCGCGCTAATCCCCATCAGCCCTTGACCGACGACACCACGTTAAGCGGTTGGGCATCCGGCAGGATATTCATGTGCTCCAGCACCTGGGCCATGATCTTGCCGAACACCGGCCCCGCCACCGAACCGCCGAAGTGCTTGCCGGCTTTCGGGTTGTTGACCATCACCACCAGTGCCACCTGCGGATCGCTGGCCGGCGCCACGCCGGCGGTGTAGTTGATGTAGCCGCCGTCGTATTTGCCGCTGGGGCCCATTTTCTCGGCGGTACCGGTTTTGATCGCCAGCCTATAGCCCGGTACCGCGGCGCTCACCCCGCTGCCGCCAGGCAAGGCGTCGCTCTCCATCATATGCACCACGGATCGTACCGTATCCGCCGGCAGAATACGTTGCCCCATCACCGGCGGCGTCACCTTGGTGATCGACAGCGGCCGATAAATGCCGAAGGAACCGATAGCAGCATATTCGCGTGCCATCTGCAGCGGCGTCACGCGCAGCCCATAGCCGAAGGAGAAGGTAGCGCGTTCGATATCGGCCCAGCGTTCACGGTGCTGCGGCAGATAGCCGCTGCTCTCGTTGCCGATGCCAAGCTCGGTCGGCCGCCCCAGGCC
The DNA here is from genome assembly GCF_009905295.1 of Serratia sp. NGAS9. Lineage (NCBI taxonomy): Bacteria > Pseudomonadati > Pseudomonadota > Gammaproteobacteria > Enterobacterales > Yersiniaceae > Serratia > Serratia sp. NGAS9. The sequence goes on along the minus strand of NZ_CP047605.1, from coordinate 2,416,071 downwards.
AAAGCTACGGTAGACCGCCGGCAGCACGGTGGCCGGCAGCGCCAGCGCAATGTGCGATACCGCGATGTCGCTCGATTTTTGCAGCACGCCGGTGATGGTCAGTTTCGACCAGTGGCCGACGTCTTTGATCAGGTGACCGTTCACCCGATACGGCGTGGTGTCCAACACGGTATCCGGCCGGATCAGCTTATGTTCCAACCCCACCATCACCACCACCGGTTTCACCGTCGAACCCGGTTCGAAGCTGTCGCTGCTGCACACGTTGCGAATGTCTTTCGCCGGCGTGCTGCCATAGTTGTTCGGGTTGAACGACGGGTAGCTGGCCATGCCGAGGATCTCGCCGGTGTCGATCTTGACCAGCACCGCACAGCCGGAGTCGGCCTGGTTGGCCACCACGCCGTCGCGGATCTGCGCATAAAGCACGTACTGGATAAACTTGTCGATGCTGAGCGTCACGTTCGGCGGCGGCACCGGATCCACGCTTTTTAGCACGCCGATCACCGCGCCGCTGCCGTCCTTCTGATAGACCCGCAGGCCGTTTTTGCCCTGCAACAGCGGGTTGAAGCCCAGCTCGATGCCCTCCAGCCCCTGATTGTCCTGGCCGACGATGCCGATCAGCCCGGCGGCATCCTGGCCCATCGGATAAAAGCGGCTGAAATCCTGCTCGGCGCTGACGCCGGTCAGGTGCAGTTTGCTGATGTAGGCGGCGTTGTCGTCCTCCACCTTGCGCGCCAGGTAGACAAAACGTTTGTGCGCGTTGCTCTGGATCAGATGCTGTACGTCCGCCAGCGGGATCTTCAGCACGTTGGCCATACTCTGCCAGCGTTCGTTACCGGTATCGGTCTGGGTATCGAGAATATGCTTCGGGTCCAGCACGATGTCTTTGGACGACACGCTGACCGCCAGCGCCTCATCGTTGCGATCGGTGATCATAGCGCGGTTGGTCGGCACCACCTGGGTGCGGATCGAACGCTGGTCGGCCTGATCCGCCAACTGCTGGTGTTCCAGCAGCTGCAGGTAGCCGACCCTGAACGCCAACAGAAAAAAACAGACCAGCATGCCGGCGCAAATCCAGCCGAAACGAACTGTGGAATAGGTTTTACCGCTCTTTTTGGTCGATGGCGCCACTGTTGTGTTAACCCTACGTTTTTATTCGGTTTATGGTGTTATTTCAGTCTACCTTGCCGGAAATGGTCAGGAGATTGCAGTTTGTAAGAAAGTAAAAACAAACCGCATCACCGTTGCACATCCGCACTGTCGTTTAACTGCGGTTTACTTTGCGGCATATCACCGGGCTGTGGCGCGTTGGCCGGGTCAAAAATATGGTCGAGGATCGCGCGTGCGGTCGGCCCCGCCACCACGCCGTCGCCACCGCCGTTTTCCAGGATCAGCGCCATCGCCACCCGGGGGTTTTTGTAAGGCGCGAACAGCGTATAGAAGATGTGATCGCGTAGCCGCACCGGGATCATTTTGGCGTTGTAGGTCTGGTTTTGCTTCAGGCTGAACACCTGCGAGGTGCCGGATTTGGCGGCGATCTGGTACGGCGCGGTATGGAACAGCTTGTAACCGGTGCCGTTCGGCAGGTTGGCCATGCCGTACATGCCGTTGCGCACAATGCCCCAGTAAGGCGAGTGGGGATCGCCGATCTGCGCCGCTTGCGCCGGCGGCTGGTAGCGCGTCACCCGGTTGCCCTGCTGCAGCGAATACAGCAGATGCGGCGTTTTCACCTGGCCGTTGTTGATCAGCGTGGTCAGCGCTTTTACCATCTGGATTGGCGTCGCCACCCAATACCCCTGGCCGATGCCCACCGAAACCGTATCCCCCTGATACCAGCCTTTTTTGTGCACCTTCAGCTTCCAGTCGCGGCTCGGCAGCACGCCGCGATACTCTTCGTTCAGATCGATGCCGGTGGACTGGCCGTAGCCGAACTGGCTCAGCCAGTGGTGAATACGATCGATGCCCATCTCATACGCCACCTGATAAAAGAAGGTGTCGGCGGACTCCTCGATCGCTTTGGTGACGTTGAGCATGCCGTGGCCGGTTTTCAGCCAGTCGCGGTAGCGGCGCTCAGTGCCGGGCAGCGTCCAGGTCGGCGCGCCGAAAAAGGTGGTGGTGGGCGTGATCACCCCGGCGAACAGCGCCGAAACGGCCATGTAGGGCTTCACCGTCGACGCCGGCGGGTACAGCCCCTGGGTGACGCGGTTGATTAGGGGCAGATCCGGGTTGCGGAGCAGCGCCTTATAGGCCTGATAGCCGATGCCTTTGACGAAGGGATTGGGATCGTAACTGGGGCTGGAGACCATCGCCAGAATGCCGCCGTCGCGCGGATCTTCCACCACCACCGCGGCGCGTTGCCCCTTCAGCACCGATTCAATGTACTGCTGCAGCGGCAGATCCAGCGTCAGGTAGATGTTTTTGCCGGCCTTCGGCGGCTGCTCCTTCAGCAGGCGGATCACCCGCCCGTGGTTATCCACCTCCACCTCCTGATAGCCGGTGGTGCCGTGCAGCTCGGACTCGTAATAGGCTTCGATGCCCTGTTTGCCGATGTTGCGGTCGGCGGCGTAGTTTTCGCTCAGGCCGGCCTTGTCCAGGCGCTTGAGATCGCTGTCGTTGATCTTCGACACATAGCCCAGAACGTGCGCCAGCTGAGCGCCGTAAGGATATTCACGCTGTTGATAGGTATCGATTGTTACCCCGTCGAAACGGTATTGATTGACGGCAAAACGCGCCACCTCGGTGTCGCTCAGCCCGGTTTTTAGCGTCACCGGCTTGTAACGGCTGTTGTGGTGCATGTCATCGCGAAACGCGCTGATGTCCTCCGGCGTCAGGTCGACGATCGGCGTCAGCGCCTGCAGCAGCGCCGCCATGTCGGTGATTTTGCTGGGCGTGATCTCGATACGATACAGTGTCACGTTTCGCACCAGCGGAGTGCCGTTACGATCAAAGATCAGCCCGCGGCTGGGAGCTAGCGGCAGCATCTTGATGTCGTTCTGGTTGGAGCGCGTCTGGTAAAAGCCGTGCTGGCGGATTTGCAGCCGGTAGAGGTTGACGATCAATACGCCGAAGCACACCACTACCAGCGCCAGCGCCACGCCTGCCCGGCGGATAAACAGTCTTTCTTCCGCAGAGTGGTCGCGAATTGTTTCTTTTAACAGGGCCATGCAGTGCCGGTACCTTTTGCGTCACATTTCCCCGCAAAATCAGGGGGCTGAAAAGCCGGCAAGCATAGCGTTATCGGGCGCGACGCCCCATGAAAAGGTTGCTAATGAAATGGCATAACTGTTTCAGCATATTGGAATGTTACCGGCGGCGATTTTTTCACCGCGATCCCCATTGAGCCCCCGTTCGCCCCAATGCTACAATGTGATCTTAATCACACTATTACCGATATTCCCCCGCATTTCCCTGTCGGCGCCCTGCCGGATGCGGCTTTTTGTTACATAGGATCGAGTTCGATGAGTACCATTGCCACCGGTTTAGTCATGATGCGCTGGGAGTTGCTGAGAGCCGTGATGATGTTCTTCGCCAGCCAGTTAAACGTCGTTTGCCGTAAAACCAGCCGCAACGGCATGGCGTTCATGTTCAGCAGCCTGGGCCTGTTTACCGCCTGCTGGTTCGTGATGGGCCTGATGGGCATCCACCTTACCCTGGAAGCCTTCACCCAGTTCTGGTCATCGGCCTGGGATCGCTACGTGGACGTGGTCAGCACCATGCCGGCCGATTGGCCGATGCCGTAACCTCGCTGCACGGGCGGCGCACCGGCCGCCCAGCGATTATTCCTCGTCCGTTGGCGCCGCCGCCAGCCGCGCCATCAACGCCCCCGCCTCAACCAACAGCGCCTGTTCTTGCTCCGTTAAACAACTTTCCATCGCCGCCAGCAGCCACGCCTCGCGTCGGCTGCGGCTTTGCTGCAGCAGGCCCAGCCCGGCGGGCGTCAGGCGTACCCGCACCCGGCGTTTATCTTCGGCATCCGGCGTGCGCACCAGCAGCCCGTCGGCCTCCAGCTCACGCAACGCGGCCGCCAGATTAGAGGAACGCATGCGCTCCGATTCCGCCAGCAGCGACGGCGTCGCCTCGCCGCCGTGGCGATCGATAGCCCCCAACAGCATCAGCTGGGCCCAGGATTTTTCGTCGCTACGCGACTCGCGCCGTAAACGGCGCACCAGCGACATTAACTGCGTGCGCAGCAGCGTCACGTCTTCAGGGTGATCTTTTTTCATTGGCATCAATCTAGCGTTCAGTTTATCCCTGCTTTCACACCGCCGGATCGCGCAGTGCCCTGCCTGGCTACCGCGCCGCTCTGGCTTAACCTAGTTACCTATGATAATATAGCTATTAATATATAGCAAAAAAGACACTGCATCGGCAGGGTTACGTTTGCTCACGCATTTGCCCCTCGCCGATTAATTTGCAGTGTTATTATTATTTTGATTAATAAATCCCTCCTTATTCAACGTGGTACGGTAAGCCGATGGAAGCGTGGAAAGTCAATCTGATCTCGGTCTGGCTCGGGTGTTTCTTCACCGGGCTGGCGATGAGCCAAATCCTCCCTTTTCTGCCGCTGTACGTCGAACAGCTCGGCGTCAGCGATCACCAATCCCTCAGCCTGTGGTCCGGGCTGGTGTTCAGCGGCACCTTTTTGGTCTCGGCGGTGGTCTCGCCGCTGTGGGGCAGCCTGGCCGACCGCAAAGGCCGCAAGCTGATGCTGCTGCGCGCCTCGCTGGGCATGGCGATCGTCATCGCGCTGCAGGGGCTGGCCACTAACGTGTGGCAGCTGTTCGCGCTGCGCGCCCTGATGGGGCTGACGTCCGGCTATATTCCCAACGCCATGGCGCTGGTCGCCTCGCAGGCGCCGCGCGATAAAAGCGGCTGGGCGCTGGGCACGCTCTCTACCGGGCAGATCTCCGGCGTGATCGCCGGGCCGCTGTTGGGCGGGCTGATGGCCGACCATCTGGGGCTGCGGGTGGTATTTTTCGTCACCGCCGGGCTGATGTTCGTCAGCTTCCTGGTGACGCTGTTCCTGATTAAAGAGCGGCGCATCACGGTGAAAAAAGCGGATCAGCTGAGCGGCAAGGCGGTATTCCGTTCGCTGCCCTATCCGACGCTGATCGTCACCCTGTTCGTTTGTACCCTGATGATCCAGCTGGCTAACTCGTCCATCAGCCCGATCCTGACGCTGTTCATTCGCGAGCTATCGGGCGACGTCAGCAATATCGCCTTTGTCAGCGGCATGATCGCCGCCGTGCCCGGCATTGCGGCGCTGATCTCGGCGCCACGCCTCGGGCGGCTCGGCGATCGCATCGGCACCGCGCGCATCCTGATCGCCGCGCTGCTGTTCACCACCGGCCTGTTCGCCGTGATGGCCTGGGTCAATACGCCGCTGCAGCTGGGCATTCTGCGCTTCCTGCTGGGTTTTGCCGACGGCGCGCTGATGCCGGCGGTGCAGGCGCTGCTGCTGAAGTATTCCTCCGATCAGGTGACCGGGCGCATCTTCGGCTATAACCAATCCTTCATGTACCTGGGGAACGTGGTTGGCCCGCTGCTGGGATCGGGCATTTCGGCGATGATGGGGTTCCGTTGGGTGTTCGCCGTCACGGCAGTCTTGGTGCTTTGCAATGCGCTGCAGCTGCGCCATCAGTTCAAAAAAGTGGAAAATCAACGTGCGGGATAACGGGGAATGTGGGGAAACGCCTCAAGCAGTGGCGGGACAATGACGCCCATCAACCGTACCACCACTGCCAAAGGCGGCCGTAGCCTACTCGACGCGGCGGTCATTTAATATTTATGTAAGTAAATAAAGTGTTGCAGGCGCGTAGAGGGCCGCCGCAGCGGCCCTTGTGGCTCAGAACATGGTATTGTCGTTAGCCGATTTTTCCGGCACATCCTGATTGACGTCCCAATGCTCGGTGATTTTCCCCTGATCGTTCACCCGATAAATATCCACGCTGGCGGTGCCGCGATCCTGCGGGTTATTTTGGTATTTGACGTGAACGTAGACCAGATCGCCGTTGACCGCGCTGCGGTATATTTTGGCGCTGTATTGCGGATTGTCTTTAAAGGTCTGGCTGAAGAAATCGAGGAACGGCTTGATGCCGTCGCCGACGAACGGGTTATGCTGCTTGTAGTTTTCCACAATCAGCCTCTGCGCCACGCCGATGTCGTGGCGGTTGAAGAAGCCCGCGTACAGATCTTCCACCACCTTCAGCTTTTGCTGGGCATGATGATAGCCGCCCTTGCCGGCCGACTTTTGCGACGCCGCCTGATCCGTTGACAACGCCGGGTAACTCGCCAGCAAGCCGCCGACGATCGCACAGGCGATCAATGCCTTTTTCATAACTGCTCCTTAGTTTCCTGAGTGACCTACGATTTTCAGCTGCCCTTTCAGATGGGTGAAGCTGCCGTCCTTGGCGGCGATGTTGGTGTACACCTCGCCGCGCTCAAAGTCCTCGATATGCGTCACGTTGTCGCCGGACTGCGGTTCGTGCCAATAAACCATGTAGACCTTCGGCCGAATCTCCACTGCGGTGTACTGTACCGTGTCGGTAATGCCCTGCGACGCCTCGCCGATACCGGTGAAGGTCATGGTCTTGTCATCGGTAAAATCCAGCTTGAAGGCGAAATCGCCGAAGGTCACCTGCACCACTTTACCGACCGCAATAAACTGCCCGTGTTTTTCCGTCATCGTCGCCGCCTTACTGTTTGTCAGGGAGGGTTGCGCCGCCGTAGCGGCAGGCAATGCCAGGGGGAAAGTCAGGGCTATCGCCAGCGCGATGCCCGTTCGCTTCACTGTTTTCATCGTTCCTTCTCCTTTCCGTGGTTGAAAACGAGAATCATTATTATTTCTTAAGCATTGATGGAAATATAAGAATAATCTCTATTCGCATCAGGCACCTGGCGGCAAAAAAAGACGAGGGAAAATCGCCGTAAAATGGCATGGCAATAGTGCGCTCTGGCCCTTGGTTTTTACGCAATGAACGGGATTACTGCTTTCAAGGAAGGAAACAACTCGGGGATTCGATAGGTCTATAGCGCAGATCGCTTTAAGCTAATGCGTATTTGTTCTTAGGCCGCCCGCCGCTGCAAAACGGCGACGAACGGCACGGCGTTTAACGCAGCCAGGGCGTATAGGTGACGCCAACCAGCAGTCCTTCCGGGCTGAGCAACCGGGTAACGCTTTGCCCCCACGGCTCTTCGCGATTGGCGACCAGCAGCCGATAACCGCGATCGACCAGCCCCTGGGTGGCTACCGCCATGTCGGCTACGTCAAACTCGATCCACGCCTGCGGCACCGCGAGATCCGCCGGCCAGCGATCGTCGCCAAAGCAGGACTGCGCCGCCTGCGCCAGCGGCCACAGGGCAAAATGCTTCACGCCGTCCAGCGCGCCCTGCTCGGCCAGCAGATAGCTCTCGTTGCCCGGCATCGGCTTGAGCGGCAGCCCCAGCGCCTCGACATAAAACGCCTTGCTCTCGTCGCTCTCACGCGTGATGGGCCCGAATCCGGCGACAAACAACACGCCCAGCCCGGCAAATTGTTGATCCATGCTGCACTCCCTTTCGGTTAGCGCCCCTGCCGCACCTGCAGCGGAGCAAATCCATAGGCCGCCTTGAAGCGGTTGCTGAAATGGCTGGCGGAACTGAAGCCGCACGCCAGCGCGATCTCGGTGATCGGCTGTTGGCTATGCCGCAACAGCTGTTCCGCCCGCTGCAGCCGGGCGCGCATCACAAACTGGTGCGGCGCCAGGCCGGTGGCGTGCTTGAACATGCGGGCGAAATGGTATTCGCTCAACCCGGCCTGCGCCGCCAGATCCGCCAACAGCAAAGGCCGATCGAGGTGGCTTGCGATATATTCCCGCACCCGCCTGGCTACCGCAGGGGCCAGGCCGCCGCGCACCGGCGGCAGCTTCCACTGCAGCTGGCTGTAGCGCTGGATCAGGTGTGACATCAGCAGGTTCGACGCGCTGCTGAGCGCCAGCAGATTGGCGCTGTCTTGCCAATCGCAGTTGAGCAAAAACTGGCGGTACAGCAGCGTGATCTGCGGATCTTCGCCGAAGCTGCGCGGCTCCACGTTGATCGCCGCCGGGCTGCGATCCCAGGTTTGCTCCGCCAGCTGCCGCAGATGCCCGTCGGTGCAGTACAGATGCACGAACGACAGATCGCTGCGCACATCCCAGGTGGAGGCGTATTGGCGCGGCATGATGCAGAACCGATCCGGCCCGCCGCCGTTGCGCCAGCCGCCCGGCACCTGCTGGTAGCACTCATAGCCGTCGGCGACGTACAGGCTCAGGGTATGGTGGTCGGCGCTTTCCTGCGTGACGCGATCGTTGCAGTTGGACCAGGCCGCCAGCTCCACGCCGGTGCCCAGCAGCACGCTGCCGTGCAGCCGCGCCTTGTGCTCACGCAGTGTTTCAAACGCCTGATAGTTGGACATCGCCGGCCCCGTTGTTCGACATGCCGACAGTGTAAAGAGTGGCGCCGCCTCATACCAGCCGCCGCCCCGCGCTTTTGGCAAAAAAAGCGCAAGAATATGCAACTGAGCGCAAAGCGCTGCAAGCGCCGCCGCGCGCCAAAGCGGATACTGCGCCATCGGTTTTTTCGGAGTAACAAATAGAATGAATGCGCTGTTGTACCTCGCCGTGGTGCTGATTTGGGGCACCACCTGGATTGCGATCACCCTGCAACAGGAAGGCCCGGTGGCCATTCCCGTCTCAATCGCTTACCGCTTCGCCATTGCCGCCGCGGTGATGTTCGCCGTGCTGTTGCTAACGCGCCGCCTGCGCCGCCTCGCCCCGCGCGATCATCTGTTCTGCGTGCTGCAGGGCTGCTGCGTATTCGGCTTCAACTTCTTCTGCTTCTACCACGCGGCCGCCTACATCAGCAGCGGGCTGGAATCGGTGATCTTCTCGATGGCGGTGCTGTTCAACGCCCTCAACAGCCTGCTGTTTTTCCGCCAGCGCCCCAGCCCCAACCTGCTGCCGGCGGCGCTGCTGGGTTTGACCGGCATCGTGGCGCTGTTCTGGCAAGATCTGGCCGCCACCCGCATGGCGCCGGAGCTGCTTAAAGGCATCGGCCTGAGCGCGCTCGGCACCTACGGCTTCTCGCTGGGCAACATGATCAGCACGCGCCATCAGCGCCGCGGGCTGGATATCTTTTCCACCAATACCTACGCCATGACCTACGGCGCGCTGTTGATGGCGCTGATCGCCTGGGCGCAGGGCGCGTCGTTCCAGATGGAATACAGCAGCCGCTATATCGGCTCCCTGCTGTACCTGGCGATCTTCGGATCGGTGATCGCCTTCGCCGCTTACTTCAGCCTGCTCGGCCGCATCGGCGCCGGCGCGGCGGCCTACAGCACCCTGTTGTTCCCGCTGGTGGCGCTGACCATCTCAACGATCTACGAAGGCTATCAGTGGCACTTCAACGCCGTGCTGGGCCTGTGCCTGATCCTGCTGGGCAACCTGGTGATGTTCGCCAAGCCGACGCTGAAATGGCGGCGGGCGGATATCTCAAAACAAAACTCAACCCTTTGAAGCCATTGGCGAATATCGTTATCATCAGGTTTTGTTGATAATGGATGATGGCAAATGCTCAGAAGTGATGATGTGACACCCCGCGCCTACAAACAGGTGGACGTGTTTACCCGTACGCCGCTGCAGGGCAACCCCGTGGCGGTGGTGCTGGAGGCCGAGGGGCTGAGCAGCGCGCAGATGCTGGCACTGGCCCGCTGGACCAACCTTTCGGAAACCACCTTTGTGCTTAAACCGACGCACCCGGCGGCGGATTATAAGGTGCGCATTTTCACCACCGAAAAAGAGCTGCCCTTCGCCGGCCACCCGACGCTGGGCACCGCCCACGCCCTGCTGGAAGCCGGATTGACACCTAAACGGCCTGGAACGGTGATGCAGGAATGCGGCGTCGGCCTGGTGGCGGTCAATATCCAGCCGGAAGGCACCTTGGCGTTCGCCGCGCCCGAAGTTGAGTTCCGCCCAATGGACGCTGAGGAAACAGAACGGCTGATGGCCGCTTTACGGCCCGCGATGATTGAAGGAGGCCCCCTGCCGGTGATTGCCGAGATGGGCATTCGCTGGCTGATGGTGCGCCTGCCGGACGCACCATCCTGCCTGGCGGTGACGCCGGATCAGGCCACGATTAAACGGCTGCAAACGGCGTGTGATGTAGATGGCGTGGTGATCTATGGCCCCTGCTCCGCAACCGAACCGGCCGATTACGAAATGCGCGCGTTTATGGTGGAATGCGGCGCCTTGATTGAAGATCCGGTGACCGGCAGCGCCAACGCCTGCCTGGCGCGCTTATTGAAGGCCAACCGCTTTCCCGACGGCGGCCAGACCGCACAGGGCTACCAGGTGCGCCAGGGCACCCAACTGAATCGAGATGGCCGCGTGAGCGTACGCTTTATTGACGGCGAACCCTGGATCGGCGGGCACTGCCGCACTCTGATTAACGGGACATTGGGTATTTAGTTTTGGGGGAGGAATAAGAGGATGGTGAGCATCTTTTGGGAACGTCAATTAGCAACTCTCAAAGCCTATGTTTAGCTGTTCTTCATTACATAGGTCAACAAACTGCTGAGAGACAATTATCCTTTCACAATAGATGCTATCCCTAGCAATAAAGAACTCCCTGTCACACTTGTAAGCAGGCACATCAATGAGCTTGCTTCCATCCCCAAGCTCTCTGAACGTCGAGACTTCCTCATCAATAATTGAAAAATAATTATTCACTTTACACAGAAGCATCGTTTCAGTTACGTTTTCTACCGCACATTCATAGAATAACATTTCAGACGAAACCTTGCGTTCAAATACAGCCTTAGCTCTTTTTGAAAAAATTGGAATTCCGAGACTGGCAGGAAAATAGTCATGCAAATTAAAAATGTCGCTACTCAAAGCGCTTGGCACTTTCCCTTTTGGCAGTGAGTAGGATAGGAACTTACCATCACCTTCATTCCAAATAAAAAAGCTGGACAATCTTAATTTCGGATCGAGAAAATAAATCAAGTTATCGCCAAATGTAAAGCTACTGAAAGTATAGAATTTCATGTCACTCTCACTCAACCTAATTTAACGATGTTACATTTTATTCTCTTTCTTGCCAAGCACTCTTTAATTAGAGAAAAAATAGCATCCCAATCACCACCTCCCAATCCTGCACCAATCATAGGCAATTGTATACTAAGCCTTTCTTTTAATGCATAATCAGAAACCAGACTCAGGCATTCTTTCAGTGCTTCATATGAAACATACTGAGCATTATCATCTTTACTTTTCTTTAGTCCATCCTGAGCCAGCATATTTGCAATATATATCCGCTCGTTTCCGTTCACACAGATGAATTGTACATTCCTGAGAAAAAAATCCTTTTTTTCAGAGAACCACTTTAAATATCCTTCCTTTACTGCTGGATAGCGTTTTGATAGAGGAACAACAAAGCCTTTTCCCCACTTACCCTTATTATTCACAATATGAATGATCATTTTAGATTTTGACAAAGGAATAGATTCATCACCATAACTAAAACTGACATAATCATTCAAAACATCAGGGGTGATTGTCTTATCCCATTCACTTTCAAATTCAAGACTAGTTATCAACTTTGACTCAGAAAGATCAAGCTCACTTTTCTTACCATCATAAAGTAAAAAACCTATATCTTCGTGCCAATCTTCCAAAGATGAGGATGAATAATACAAATCATTTATTATAGTTATTTGTCTTGTTGCAACATCGCCATTAAACTCAGTATAGATCCTCCCTTCGCCAGAAATGAGTTCACATTTACCTTTATAATAATTCTTATCGGACTCCACAGTTCTTTCCTCCTCCTACGACAGATGGAATAAGCTATTTCTAACAATCAATCACCATGTTACTTACAATAACCCTCTAATTTTCAATGCCACTATCAAAAAACTCAAAGCTTCAATTAACTACTAGCATTCAATAATCTCGAAATCCTTTGAACTATGAAATGAGAAAACCGAAAAAATTATTTGATTCTAAAGATAATAGCCGCTCATCGTCACCTGCCTTATATTTTAAGAAAACCCCTGAGGACGGATCGTCACTATAATTTACTCCAACTATGATAACCTCCTGCTCAGTTTTAAATGACTGGGAATAAATTGACATCATAGAAAATTGATCATCCACATCTACCTCAAACCACGGAGCGATGTTTTCAACCAAATGTGAATTAACAACCCCATCATTACCGATGTAAACCTCAAAAACAACCTCACCAGATATAAAGTAAATCCTGTCATACATCGGGTGAAAAATCGGTGGTGTATCCGAATCTATGTAGCCAGTGACAACTATATCACTCACCCCAAATTTAATTAAATGTTCACTAAACTCACTCATATATTCCATAAGCTAACGCCAGAATGAAAAATCAGATACGAAAATTTCGTTTATTATCAGACCACTAGGAATATGATTTATCGCATCGGAAATCTCATCATATGGGGATGGGAGGATAAACGAAACACCAAAATCATCATTAATAATGATGGAGCCATTGTATATTTTCTGCGACATCGTCAGCTTTATTATATCTATCACACTCATTCCGGGAAATATGATTCCATTGTAGCCCCTTGATAATGAGCATTACATCCAAGTGACAAAATGACACCGTCTTTATCAGTTACGATGGTCAAGGTATTGTCGACTGTATATGACTTTCGATCACTCCCGTCAGGTAGGAAGTGGTTTTTAATCTTAACACTAAATCTGGAGTGCATCTCATTAATATATAGTGAAATATTTTCATTTAGAACGACATTCCCTATGGAAACACCCGACACAATCCTCGCGTTAAAATCAATCATGTTAGACACCGTAATATTAAATGATTTATCAATGTGTACGGATAGATATTTCAAAATTATCAAACCTGCTCTTTTAGATACTTTTCATTCTAGACATTCAGAACCGACTGAGAATTGTCGGCTCTAGCAACATCACTTATTTTAATCATTAAAAACTAGAGTGTTTCTCTCAAGATTGTGATCTTTTATATAACTATCTTCCCATTCAAAATAATCATTCGGTGCTGTACGAGGAAAACCCTTCTCAAAATATCTATCACCATGTGACATTACCATACCCCAATAATATTCATCCTCATGACCTAACATACAGGCCTCCATGAAATTCTTGGGTGGTGTTGTAAACATAGGCGTATTGTTAATTATGTAACTTGCTTCCTCTTCACTTTTTCTTCCATAAAAAACAATCACTCCATAAATAATATGGACCCAAGAATAAAAATTCATAATGACACTTTCATTTTTACTAGATTCATTCAAAAATACCAGATTGTCAATTAATCTATTATTTTCAAACATATTAATCATTACCCACCTAGATTATACACCGTGTCACTTACTTCCAATAACGCACTAATCCGATCAATGTAACACCAGAAAATATTCGCCGAACAGTCGCCGTTGTCACATCACTCCTGCGACAACCGACGGTGCTGCCACAGGAGGCTTATAAACTCTTCGAACTATGTGGTTAGTAAGAGAGAGTATTACCCTCCTATTAAGATACTTTATCTTGGTTTAAATGGATGAAGACATTGTTTAAAGACTTCCCTCATAGTCTCGTCACTCATTTTATTTAAAGAATCATGTTGACATTTATTAATTTTGTTCATTACTGCAATCTCATTGTCCGGGTTTTGTATGTCATAAAATTTTCGCTCAAACTCTCCAAGATAATCAATAGCAATCAACTTATCAAAGAAACTATTGATTGCATAACTACCAGCATACTCTAATGATTCAACATCATCACAAGAAAACTTAACATACATTATAAGCTTCTTCAGTGCACTAATTTCAGCCTGAGTAACAATTATTTTCTTTTCATTTTCATCCACCACAGCTCCCCCTTGCCTTAATCTGATTAAAGGTTAATTTACTTCTCGTTTCATAATTCATTTTAGATACTATGGAATAAGGATTCCCCCCAGAGTAAAGGACATCTTTTAACTTCAACCTTCCATTATGAATGTATTCAAGGGCAGATGACTGTTTTATGTTACTCATTTGCACAGGATCTGCTTTAAAGATAATAGCATAATCACCTCTTCCTACATGCTTAGGATCATTAATAAGAATGTCCCGCATGACATCGTTAGGTGACATAAGTATATCTGTTATATAAACCTTCCCCTTGGCATTAGCCTCGAGAACTCCTGTTTTCATTATACTCTCAAAACCGCTTTTATCCGTATAATGTATAAAGACACTTTCACCACTCAACCCCAACGGATCCACCCACATCAGCGGGTTCGGCGCATACTGATAAAGGTTCAGCCCGCCGCGCAGCCCTATCGGATCCTGCGTGGTGAAACGCCCCACCTCGGGTTCGTAGTAGCGGAACAGGTTGTAGTGCAGGCCGCTTTCATCGTCCTGGTATTGCCCGGCGTAGCGCAGCGGCTGCTGGTATTGCGCGCCCTGCCGCTTCGCCGCGCCGGCCACCGTCTGGCCCTGCAGCTTGCCGAAGGTGTCGTATTGCCCGGACCAGCACAGGTTGCCCGCTGCATCGGTCACTTCCAGCGGCGCGCTGTTCAGATCGGTGTGGTACCAGTAAATATCCGCCGAGCGGCTGTCGCCCGCCTGCTCCAGCGCCGCCAGCGGGCTCCACGGGCTGGCCGGATCGTAGCTCCAGCTGCGGCGGCTGCCGTCGTCGCGCTGCTCCTGCAGCAACCGGTAGCCCTGCCACAGGAAACGGGTCGTCTGTTCGGTTTTGCCCTTGTAGCGCACCGCCTTGCGGCTGCGGCGGCCCAGCGCGTCGTAATGATACTGTGCCTCGAACTCGCCCTGCGGGCCGCGGCCGTGCGCCTGCACCAGCCGATTGTCGGCGTCGTAGCGGTAGTGCTGTTCATACAGGCCGTTGCGCCGGCTGATCAGGTTGCCCCAGGCATCGTAACGGTAAAACAGTTTTTGCCAGTGCGTCAGGCGATTGTCGGCGATCGGCGCCAGCGGCAGGTGCGCGTCGATATCGCTCTGCGGGCTGCGCTCGCCCAGCAGGTTATCCGCCAGATCGTACACCAGCCGCGCGCCCGGTTTGCCCTGATTGGGTTCGCGGTGTTGCAGCAAGCGGCCTGCCATACAAACCTAACCATTTGATTATATACGATTTTTAAAGAGCCAAACATTACCTTTTCACGCTTTATTTTTTTATCTCACCGAAAATCAGCTGAGAATGGACTGATGTAAAAATAGTTATTCACTTGCCTCCGAAGGAAAACAGTAAATAAATTAGATCTCTTTCTAAATTTAAAAACTATCGCTTCCAACGAAAGCCAGAAAACTTTTAGTTTACGGATTTATCAGTTACAACGAAAATAAAAAGTCCATGAAAATTTAAACCTCGCAGACATAGTAAAGGTCGGGGCATGAATTAATCCACCGACCTTTTCATGAACAATAATTACATACGTAAACTGTAAAGATCTTTTCCTTCTTCATCCATATCCAAACTGCCAAGCGCACCTAGGTCTAAGCTATATATCTTATCACTATCATCACTTAGGTTTATAAAATAACCCAAATCACCATCTTGCCCTATCAATAAAAAGTCAGGTACCGAGTCTTGAATAGCATATGTATCATTACGTTCAACTAGATCTTTATAATTAAATATATAGAGAGCCTCTCCATTTTTCTTTGTGAGTTCATATGCGTCAGAATCACCTACTTCTTCCGATAAAAATTTCTTATATAACACAGGGAATTTACACCCTATATCACTCTCTATTTTACCTAGCTCTTTTAAAATCTCATTTTTATTCACAAAAACCTCCGCATTGAAAATAAAATCTAGATATCAAAGAACGGGTTGCCGATATTCTTTTCTCTCAACCCGTCAAAGTACTTATATGCATCTCCAAGCGATTTCCTCGCTTGTTCAACAGGAACGCCAGAATCAAGCATTTCTCTATAACTAATATTAAACTCTTGTTTTAATGTTGTATCCCAACCTCCTGGTAGAGCACGCCTAGTCCGCTGAACAGCGCTAATTCCTGCATGAGGACTTCCTGAAGCTGATTTCAAGAGTGTTGCTGGCGCAGAGTTCCTTTGATATCCACCAACTCTTTTTTTAGCCCATGCATCTTGAATAGGGTGGTGACTCTGAACAAAACCATCAGTTTTGCTATTTGTGTGCCCTACAGCACGATTCGTTCCTGGTGATAAATTACCATGAGGATCCACGTCACCTGTTTTATATCCTTTCGGGGAATTGCACGCACTCAACCCCAACGGATCCACCCACATCAGCGGGTTCGGCGCATACTGATACAGGTTCAACCCACCGCGCAACCCTATCGGATCCTGCGTGGTGAAACGCCCCACCTCGGGTTCGTAGTAGCGGAACAGGTTGTAGTGCAGGCCGCTTTCGTCGTCCTGGTATTGCCCGGCGTAGCGCAGCGGCTGCTGGTATTGCGCGCCCTGCCGCTTCGCCGCGCCGGCCACCGTCTGGCCCTGCAGCTTGCCGAAGGTGTCGTATTGCCCGGACCAGCACAGGTTGCCCGCTGCATCGGTCACTTCCAGCGGCGCGCTGTTCAAATCGGTGTGATACCAGTAAATATCCGCCGAGCGGCTGTCGCCCGCCTGCTCCAGCGCCGCCAGCGGGCTCCACGGGCTGGCCGGATCGTAGCTCCAGCTGCGGCGGCTGCCGTCGTCGCGCTGCTCCTGCAGCAACCGATAACCCTGCCACAGGAAATGGGTCGTCTGTTCGGTTTTGCCCTTGTAGTGCACCGTTTTGCGGCTGCGGCGGCCCAGCGCGTCGTAATGGTACTGCGCCTCGAACTCGCCCTGCGGGCCGCGGCCGTGCGCCTGCACCAGCCGGTTGTCGGCGTCGTAGCAGTAGTGCTGTTCGTACAGACCGTTGCGCCGGCTGATCAGGTTGCCCCAGGCGTCGTAACGGTAAAACAGTTTTTGCCAGTGCGTCAGGCGGTTGTCGGCGATCGGCGCCAGCGGCAGGTGCGCGTCGATGTCGTTCTGCGGGCTGCGCTCACCCAGCAGGTTATCCGCCAGATCGTACACCACCCGCGCGCCCGGTTTGCCCTGATTGGGTTCGCGGTGTTGCAGCAGGCGGCCTGCCATACAAACTTAACCATTTGACTCTATATGATTTTTAAAGAGCCAGACATTACCTTTTCACGCTTTATTTTTTTATCTCACCGAAAATCAGCTGAGAATGGACTGATGTGAAAATAGTTTTTCACTTGCCTCCTAAGAATAACTAACGTTAAATTTTTTAATATAATTCTCAGACCGTAATCATAAGCCACCCATTTTATTTTCGCTGACACATCATCCCGATATTCCGTCACCCTATTCGAGCCACCCTTAAACTTAGATGGCTCACAATTGAATAATCCATTAGAACATCATCATTTTAAAATCAAATATCTAGCAATTTTCGCACGTGCATGTCATTACTAGGCATATATGGCGGATAACGTTCCGAGTCTTTATCAGAAACATTTTCATTATTCCCATACATATCTACTTTCTTTCTATTCCCTAACGCCCCATACACAAAATAGGTGTTTTCTAATTTTTTAACTTGCCCTTCCTGATGACCTATAATTCTCCACTCACCAGAGATTTTTTATCAAACAGACTATATGCATCCAAAATTATTGGGTGTGATCCCACTTGTGGATTTGAGAACAGACCATCCGGTACTTTCGGCTCTTTAGAGAATACATCAAATATTTCTGCCGAGTGACCAATGCTAATCTTAGATATAATCCGCCCAAAACCATAATTTTCATCTATCAGCTTAAAGCAGAATACATCACCCGGTTTAATAAATCTGAGCATTGTTCTTGATTTCTTTTCCCAACCCCAAAAATCGAGTTTACCCATCAACATTTACTTCCTAACCATTTCTTATTTCCACAAGCATCTTTAAATGCTACTGCGCGAGGTTCTGCACGGCAATTATCGATTGAATTGTATTTATTTCTTCTATTGGTCTGAGATATTTCCCCACCTATAACACCAGTGCGCGTTTTATATTTTTCTATATAATGCTGCTCATAACCACGGGCTTGACCATACTTAACGGCTTCGTAGTTTTAACACGCTACCGCCCACGCCGTTATTGGTTTAACAGCTAATAGGTACAGGTACCTACTCGATGGTATGGAGGCATCAAGTAGTCCTGTTTCGTGGTGTTCTATCAATCCAAAGGCGTCGCGCAGCGACTGTTGTTACTATGCCTCCTACCACTTCGATCTTTTTCTGCGATTCAAAACGCCCCGTTATTCATACAATATTTTAAAATTACCTGTAACATCGAAAACATGATCATAAGTACTTAACGCAACTCTTTTTTTTCCTGAACTGTATTCTTCCAGCAAATCAAAGCTTGACTCTGAATACCTCTCATAAGGGTAGTCATCAACTTTATAAATAGACATCCTTTCTATTTCACTAAAAAAGAACTCTATTTTCACATCTGCCTCATTCAAAACCTCTGGCTCGCATGCCGATAACGAAAGCAACGCTTTAACTTTAAATGTAAAAGGAGAAAGACTGATTTCATGTTCAGAAATGATCAAGGCATCTCGTCCTAGTATGATTCCATACTTAGTTTTTATTGCTTGTACATTCATTTTAAGCACATCCTCTAGTTCTAATTGACCTACCTGAATTCTTAGTTGAAAAACGCCTATTAAGATTAATTTTCGACAATTCTTCCTGTGTTGCCCACCTAGAAGGGATTTTGGCTACACCAGCCTCTTTAGCTGCATAAAGACGCCGGTTATCAAGACTAAAGACAGAATCCTTATGTGCACCTTGGGAAATTAACCTTTCTTGTACATTTTCTGGTAAATCACGCATTCTTACTTTTCTAATAGGTTCTACTTGATTGATATATGACGGATCGTTTTTCAATCTATGAATTAACTCATTAACATTCCTGCCATCATCGAAGACAGGATTAATACTGTCTTGTGAGAAAAGAACAGTTTTTGGGCTTACTGGAGATAACCCCAGCGGATCCACCCACATCAGCGGGTTCGGCGCATACTGATACAGGTTCAGCCCACCTTCCAACCCTATCGGATCCTGCGTGGTGAAACGCCCCACCTCGGGTTCGTAGTAGCGGAACAGGTTGTAGTGCAGGCCGCTTTCGTCGTCCTGATATTGCCCGGCGTAGCGCAGCGGCTGCTGATACTGCGCGCCCTGCCGCTTCGCCGCGCCGGCCACCGTCTGGCCCTGCAGCTTGCCGAAGGTGTCGTACTGCCCGGACCAGCACAGGTTGCCCGCCGCGTCGGTCACTTCCAGCGGCGCGCTGTTCAGATCGGTGTGATACCAGTAGATATCCGCCGAGCGGCTGTCGCCCGCCTGCTCCAGCGCCGCCAGTGGGCTCCACGGGCTGGCCGGATCGTAGCTCCAGCTGCGACGGCTGCCGTCGTCGCGCTGCTCCTGCAGCAACCGGTAGCCCTGCCACAGGAAACGGGTCGTCTGTGCGGTTTTGCCCTTGTAGCGCACCGCCTTGCGGCTGCGGCGGCCCAGCGCGTCGTAATGGTACTGCGCCTCGAACTCGCCCTGCGGGCCGCGGCCGTGCGCCTGCACCAGCCGATTGTCGGCGTCGTAGCGGTAGTGCTGTTCATACAGGCCGTTGCGCCGGCTGATCAGGTTGCCCCAGGCATCGTAACGGTAAAACAGTTTTTGCCAGTGCGTCAGGCGATTGTCGGCGATCGGCGCCAGCGGCAGGTGCGCGTCGATATCGCTCTGCGGGCTGCGCTCGCCCAGCAGGTTATCCGCCAGGTCGTACACCAGCCGCGCGCCCGGTTTGCCCTGATTGGGTTCGCGGTGTTGCAGCAGGCGGCCCTCGGCGTCGTAACCGTAGTGCACTTCGCCGCGCAGCGCGTCGCTCACCCCGGCCAGCTCGCCGCGGCCGGTGTAGCGATAAGCGCGCCACAGCACGCCGTCTTCCGGCCGGGTCAGTTTGTCGTGGCCGAAGGCGCTGCTCTGCCAGCTGCGGCGGCCCATGGCGTCGTAACGCCGCTGCTGCTGCAGCGCGCCCTGACTGCGGCCGGTTTCCCGGTGCAGGCGATCGCGGGTGAACTCGCTCACCACCTGCTGGTTGAATTTGATGGCGCTGGCGTGGCCGGAGCCGTAATACAACCACTGCAGGCGATCGCCCTGCGGCAGCGTCAGCGCCTGCAGGTTGGCCAGCGCATCCCACTGGTATTGCAGCTCGCCGTTCACGCCCTGCTCGCCGAGCAGCCGCCCGGCGGCGTCATAGCGCATCTGCACGCTGTCCGGCTCGATCCCCAACGCCACGCCGCTCGCCGTCGGCAGGCGGTTCAGCTCACGCAGCCGCCCCATGGCGTCGAAACGGCAATGCCATTCCGCACTGGCGTTACTGCGCCAGACCAGCTGCCCGGCCTCGTCGAAGCGGAAGCGCTGTTCGCGCTGAGTCAGCTCGCCCGCGCCGCCCGGCAGGCCGACCTCACGGTGCTCTTCCAGCAGCCCGGCCGCGCCGTAACGATAATAGTGGCGGGTGTCGTCCGGGCGTTCTTCGGCCAGCACGCGGCCCACCGCATCGTAGCTGAAGCGGTAGTCGCCGCCGTTGCCGTTCTCCAGCCGCGTCAGCCAGCCCTGCGGGCTGTAGTGATAGCGCCGGGTGCGGTTGATGCGGTCGGTGATGCTGACCGGCAACCCCAGGGCGTTGTACTGCCAGCGGGTCAGGCTGCCCAGCGCGTCCTGATGTTCGGCCAGCTGGCCGTGCGCATTCCAGTTAAAACGCTCTTCGCCGCCGTCCGGGTGGATCAGGGTGTGCAGGCGCCCGCCGTTATCCCATAGGTAGCGCGTCTGGTGGCCTTCGGCATCGGTCTGCGCCGTCAGTTGCCCCAGCGCATCGTAGGTATAAGCCGTGACGCTGCCGGAACAGTCGGTGTAGCGCGTCAGCTGGCCGCGGGCGTCCCACTCCAGCTTCACTTCCCCGCCCAGCGCGTCGATCACACTGGCCGGCAGGCTCTCTTCGTCATCCGGATAGCGGTACAGCGTGGCATTGCCCAGGGCATCGACATAACGCGTCGGGCGCCCCAGCGTGTCCCAGTGCTGCGCCTCGCTGCTGCCATCCGGGTACGCGACGGCGAACAGCCGGCCGCTGTTGCGCGAATATTGATAGCGCGTCACGCGGCCGAGCGGATCGGTCTCCGACAGCAGGCGGCCATAAGGATCCCATTCGCTCTGGCGCTGCGCGCCGCCGGGCAGCAGCACGCTGCACAGCTCGCCGCGTTGGTAGATAAAACCGTAGCGGCGCTGGTCGAAATCGGTGTACTGCGCCACGTTGTCGTCGTCATCCAGCCGCCACTCCGCGCGCTTGCCGTCGCCGCGCACCGCGCTGCGGCGCCCGCCGGCGAAGTCGTAACCGAACTCAAGGGATTCTCCGGCGCTGTTGCGGTAGGCCGTCACGCGCGGCACGCCGTCGATCTCTTGCCATTGGTATTCGTTCAGCAGCCCGGCGGCGTCCTGGTGGCTGATCATCAGGCCGTCGCGCCAGCCAAAGCGGCGCGTCACCTCACCGGCGCGGTTGCTCACCGTCGTCAGTTGGCCCTGCTCATCGTAACCGTAGCGCGCCAGCGTCCGTTCGCCTTCGGCGGTTTGCAGCGCCACTTCGCGCAGGCGGCCCTGCGCATAGCGGCACATCAGGCGCTGCCCGGCGCTGTCCACCAGTTCGCTCAGCAGCCCCTCGTCGTCGTAAAACAGCGAGGTGGCGTTGCCGATGGCGTCGGTGATCATGCTGAGCCGGCTCGGCTGCTCGCCCGCCAGCGGCGGGTAGTGGAAAATCTGTTCGCCGACGTCAAACAGCTGCCAGCTGCCGTCATCGTTGTGCATCAGCCAGCATTTTTCGGCTTCGCAGTAAGTTTTGTGGCCGCGCGGCACCATAGGGAAAGCGACGAAGTCGCCGGAAGGCGCGCGCCACACCAGGCCGTCCTGATACGGCTGCAGGCTGCTCTCCCAGAACAGATTCCAGCCGCGGCCCAGTACGCTGTCGCCGGGGTTGCCGCTGCGCCAATAGCGCTGCCAGGCGACCGGCAGGCGCGATGGCAGCACGAAATCGAGATCGTCTTCGCCGTCGAGGAATTTCTGGCCGCTGACGATATCCACCGGCCGGGCGATAATGCCAACCGCGGCGGTCGCGGTCATCAGGGTGCCGGCACGGCAGGCGATGCGCGCCAGTTTGTTGATGCCGGGCAGCTTGCCCAGCAGTTTGCCGAGCGCCCCCAACTTGCCGGCGGCGCCGCCCACGCCGCCCACCAGGCCGGCGAACAGCAGCGTCAGGTCAGAGACCTTGTACAGCCAATCCGGCACTTCGGGCTTGATCGGCAAGGTGGTGACGGTGCCGCCGCCGATAAACACGTTGGGCGAACCTTCCATCACCTGCGCGTCGCAGTTGGTTTTGTCCCCCACGCGCGAGGCGGGCTGGCCGTTGATGCTGACCTTGTCGGAGCCCTGCGCCATCTGCATGCTCGGGCCGTCGTCGCTGCAGGCCACCTGGCTATTGGTGGCGAGCGCGGCGGGTTTGCCGTTGATGAAAACGTTGGGGGAACCGGTGACGATATTGCCTTTGGGGGTCAGGCTACCGGCACCGGCGTCGGCAATGCCGTCGCGCGCCGCGGTGGCCGCCTCCCCGGTGAGATACCCCACCGCCAGGCTGGCGCCGATAAGCAGCACGCCGACGCCGATACAGGAGGCCGCCAGGCCGGCGACGAACAGCGCCCCCGCCGCCACCGCGCCTGCGGCGGCGATCAGGCCGCCGACAAGGGTGCCGGCAATCATGCCGGCCAGGGCATGGGAATGCCCGATAATATCGCCGACGCGAGCCGCTTCGGTCATCGTAAGGTCCTTTTACGCAAAGAGTTCATCGTTAGGCCGCCCGGTAGCTGCTCAGCACCTGCTGCAGCAGCGCGTCGTCTTGTGGCGTCAGCTTGCGCGCCATCGCCAGGGTGAACACCAGCACCCGGCCTTCCGCCAGGGCGAACACCGCCTGGTTCTGCCAGATGCGTTTGCCGTCGCGCAGGTAGCTGGCGCGCACCCATTCACCGGCGGCCAGCCCATCGCCCAGCGTCGCCGGCTCGCGGCTTTTGAACGCCCAACCTTTCAGCCCCTGTGCCAGCGCATCGAGCTGGCGGGTGACGTAGCCTTCCAGGTTCTCCGCCGGCTGCAGCGCATCGCGGGAAATATTGACTGAGGGGGAAACATCATCGCCGGCCAACAGGACGTTGACCGTGCGATCGGCATAGCCTTCCGGCAAAGCGACGCTGCCTTCGCTGAAAGCGCAGCGGGATAAAGCGGACATGCGAGGATCCTTTTGCATAAATAATGCTTAAGCATCGCATAACTTAGCCTTGAAATAAAACCATCAGGCGCCGCCAATGTTGCGCGGCGTGACCGCGTTCACTGTGAAAAAGAGCGTTGCCCGGAATCTGGCCGGGAATCAAACCGTCATATACAGAATTATCTGAAACCACTGGCGCGCCGCCGCGCCGATTATGGCTATACTCGGCTCTCGTCCGTTTTCAGGAGATCAGGATGCTGAGATTCACCCGTAGTGCGCTGCTGTGCGCCGCGCTGGCCGCGTTCAACGCCGGCGCCGCCGAAACGCCGACGTTCGGCCCGGAGCTGCAGGGCTTTCACTACCCCTACCCGTTGCAGCAGTTCAGCTTCACCTCGCAGGGGCAGCCGTTAAAAATGGGCTATATGGACGTGCCGCCGGAAGGCGCCGCCAACGGCCGCACCGCGCTGTTGCTGCACGGTAAAAACTTCTGCGCCGCCACCTGGCAGGACACCATCAAGGCACTGAGCAAGGCCGGCTACCGCGTGATCGCGCCGAACCAAATCGGCTTTTGCTCCTCTACCAAGCCGGCGCATTACCAGTACAGCTTCCAGCAGCTGGCGCAAAATACCCACGGCCTGCTGCAGAACCTGAACATCAGCAAGGCCATCGTCATCGGCCACTCCACCGGCGGCATGCTGGCCACGCGCTACAGCCTGATGTATCCGCAGGCGGTGGAACAGCTGGTGATGGTCAACCCGATCGGCCTCGAGGACTGGAAGGCGAAAGGCGTGCCGTGGCGCAGCGTCGATCAATGGTTCGCGCGCGAGCTGAACACCACCGCCGAGGGCATCCGCAATTATGAGCAGCACACCTACTACGGCGGCCGCTGGAAGCCGGAGTACGATCGCTGGGTGGATATGCTGGCCGGGCTGAACAACGGGCCGGGCCACCGCCTGGTGGCGTGGAACTCGGCGCTGATCTACGACATGATCTTCACCCAGCCGGTGTACTACGAGTTCAAGGATCTGCAAACCCCCACCACGCTGATGATCGGCACCGCCGACACCACCGCCATCGGCAGCGATATCGCCCCGCCGGCAGTCAAGGCCAAAATCGGGCATTACGCGGTGCTGGGCAAACAGGCGGCGAAACTCATCCCGCACGCCACGCTGATCGAGTTCGCCGGGCTGGGCCATGCGCCGCAAATGGAGGAGCCGGCGCGCTTCCATCAGGCGTTGCTCAAGGCGCTGCAACCCTGAGCGGCCGGTTGGCGCGGCCGCCGCACGGCGGCTAAACTTTCAGCTGGCACTCAACTGCAGGAGACAGCCATGCGACAGATTATTGCCAGCGCGTTCGTCAGCCTCGACGGCGTGATGCAGGCGCCCGGCGGGCAAGACGAAGACCGCAGCGGCGGCTTTCGCTTCGGCGGCTGGACCGCGCCCTATTGGGATGACGCCGTCGCGGAAACGATGAGCGATCTTTTCTCTGCGCCTTTCGATCTGCTGCTCGGGCGGCGCACCTACGATATCTTCGCCGGCTACTGGCCGCATATCACCGACGAGGCCGACCCGTTTTCCGCCGACATCGCCCGCGTGTTCAATCAGGCCACCAAGTACGTCGCCACCCACCACGGCGAGACGCTGACGTGGGAGAACAGCCAGTGGCTGGGGCAAGACATCCTCGCCCGGCTGCGCGAGCTGAAGCGCACCCAGGGGCCGGTGCTGCTGGTGCAGGGCAGCAGCACGCTGATGCAACAGCTGCTGGCCAACGATCTGGTGGATGAACTGCGCTTGCTCACCTACCCGGTGCTGCTCGGCGGCGGCAAGCGGCTGTTCGATGACAACGCGGCGCCGGCGGCCTTCACGCTGGCCCACTCGGTGGTCTCACCCGGCGGCGTGATCGTGGCTCATTACCGCCGTTCCGGCGAGGTAACGACCGGTTCCTTCGTGGCGGAAAGCGCGGCGGCGGCCCAGCCGTAAAAAAAGGGCCGTTCGGCCCTTTTCTCTTTCCCCTTCATCACCTCAGGCAAACAAAATATCGCTCTGTTCGACCTGCCCGACCACGTGGATCTTGAAGTCGGCGGCGTAGCTGTTGCTCTGGGTGTTCATCAGCAGATCGGTGGTGCCGTTGAAGGCGTCGAAGTTGAGCTGGATCTCGCCTTTCTGGCCGCTGAAGACGCTGCCGCTGTCGATAAAGCGCAGCTCGCTCAGGCTGTTGTTGAAGCGCAGGCCGGAGAGATCGATCTTGTCGATGCCGTGCTCGAAGTCTTCAATCACGTCGAACGCCGCCACCGTGGACTCTTTGGCATTGAGGTAGACGAAATAGTCGGTGAAGTTATTGGCATCTTTGCCGCCCCACAGATGATCCGCCCCCAGGCCGCCGTACAGGATATCGGAGCCGGCGTTGCCCGCCAGCAGGTTGTCCTGATCGTTGCCGATGATCACATCGCGCCCGCTGCCGCCGATGGCGTTCTCGATGATCGCCCCGCGCGCGATGGCGACGTTCTGCGTGCCGCCGCCGACGCTGGAGAACGCGCCGTCGTTCAGATTGATCATCTGCTGCTGGCTGTAGCCGGAGAAGTCCAGCGTGTCGTTGCCGCCGGCGTCCCACACCGCGAAGTTGACCGGTTTGCCGTTGTCCGCCGTGGCGGTCAGGAAATCGCGCCCGGTGTTGGAGTTGAAGCCGTACACCGTGTCGCCGGTGCGGGTGCTCATGTTGGCGCCGTACAATTTTTGGATCGCGGCGATGTCATCCACCATCGGGCCATAGCCATAGACCCCTTTGGTGTCGGCGCCGGTGTAACCGGCGTTGAAATAGCTCATGATCGAGTATTGCAACGAATCCTGATAATAGGCGGCATCGTTCTGGTAGCTCGGGTTGCCCAACGACGCGTCATAAGATCCCGGGTGTGCCAGCCCCAGGGCATGCCCCAGCTCGTGGGTGAAGGTCTGGCTGCTGAAGTCACCGCTAACCGGCGCCTGATGGGTGGCAAAGTTCTTGTTGAACCACACCGTGCCCGCAAAGGCGTTATCGCTGCCCGATTTGGAACTCGGCGGGTAATAGGCGTACGCGTTGATGGCATTCGGGCCGCTGCCGGCGGCGGTGCTGCCGTCGGCGCGCTGGGTGAAGTAAGCGAAGGTGATGTCCGCGCGGTGGTTGATATCGGTGGACGCCGCCTCGGTAAAGGTCACGTTCGCCACGTCGGCCCACGCCTGCATCGATTTCAGCGCCTGAGCCTGCGCCGCCTGGGTCAACGGCTGCAACCCCTTGTCGCCGTCACCGGTCTGGCCGATGCGGTTCAGCGCGCTCTGCGTCAGGAAGGAATAGGTCAGCGCGACCGGCTGGTGATACACCTGGTCGCCGTTGTGCGTCAGGCCCGGCCGCGTCAACTGATCGGCGGCGCGATCGAAGCTGAAGTTATCGCGGATTTTACCCAAATTATTAATCGCCGCCCCGCCGCGCTGGTTGCTGTACAGGTTAGCGTTGTCCAGCGTGAACAGCGCGCCGTAGCCCAATCCGTCATAGGGGCTGCCGGGCTGGTGATAGTAAAACTGATAGTTATGATCGTTGGGGGATGTGGCGGCCAGGCTGGTGAACTCATCGTCATCTTGCAAAATGTCGTTGTGGCGACTGCGCATTGTATTCTCCTTTTACACAATAGGAACCCACTCGCTTTGTAAGACTATTCATCAGTCGTTCTAATCTAAGCCAAGGCTTAGGAATGACCAGTATAGTGACTCACCCCGCTGGCGCGAGCCCACCCGGCCTGGCTTCACCGCGCCGGGCATAGAGATGGAGATACGCATAACAATTTGTATTCTCACTATATTAATGAGAAAAATGAGCGTATTAACGGGTTAATTATTCGTCTTTTTGCGTATTTTATCACCGATCAGATCAGAATAATCGAGGATTAAAAAACCTAATCCTTCCCTCATCATCAAGATAGGTACGTGCTAAAGTGTGAACGGACAGCCGAAAGGAGTGACCCGATGCCAACCCATTTCCTTATGCGCGCCTTGCGCCGCGCCAGCCTGACAGGAGTCGTTATGAGCATATTGTGCAGCAGTGCCCTGGGCAGTTCACTGCCGTTGCTGGAACCCGCCGCGCTGAAGGGCGACTGGCAGCTCGCCGCCATCGGCGACGGTAAAACCGTCTGCGAGGTGCAGCTGAGCGACGAAGCGGTGGCCAACACCAACGCTTTCCGTTTCAGCGCCTCCGCCCAATGCCTGCAGCCGCTGGCGCTGCACGCGCTGCCGGTCGCCTGGCGGCCGACGCCGGACGGCATGACGCTGACCGACGCCGAAGGGAGCATGGTGGCGTTTCTGGCCCTGACCGCGCCGAAGCGCTATGAGCTGATCGACCGCAACGGCCCTTCGCGCTTTGTACTGATCCCGCGCTAACCCTTCAGGCGAACAGTAACCCGAGCAGCGCGCCGCCCGCCAGCACCCACAGCGGATGGAGGCGCTTGCTCATGCTCAACCCCGTCGCCAGCGCCACGATTGCCGCCAGCCGCCAGCTGGGCGCGGAAGCCTCGGCGATCAAGATACCGCTGGCCGCCACCAACCCCACGGTCAGCGGCACCAGTCCGGCCTGCACGATGCGGCGCCACGGGCGATCCTTAAAGCGCCGCCAGGCGCCCATCACCAATAGCGTAACGATGGAAGACGGCCCGAACTTGGCGATCGAAGACACTAACAGCCCCGCCCAGCCGGCGACGTGCCAGCCGACCAGCGGCACGATCATCATGTTCGGCCCCGGCGCGGCCTGCGCCATGGCGAACAGCGCGCTGAACTCCTGGGCGCTCATCCACTGATGCACCTCAACCACCTGCCGCTGCATTTCCGGCAGAATGGTCATGCCGCCGCCGAACGCCAATAAAGAAAGCTCGGTGAAGATCAGCGCCAACGCAATCAACACCCCGCTCATGACGGCCACCGCCACATCAGCAAAATGCTCAGCGGCGCCAGCACCAGCATGGTCGGCAACAGCGGCAGGCGCAGCCAGGCGATGGCGATCAGCGCCAGCGCGACGATCGCCAGCGCCGGCCATTTACCGCGCAGCGGCAGCAGCATCTTGAGCCCGGTCGACAGCAGCAGCCCGGCGGCGGCGGCGGCCAGCCCGGCGAACACATGCTGCACATGCGGATCGTTTTGGAAGCGGGCGTACACCACGCCTAGCCCCACCACGATCGCCGTCGGCGCGCTGATGAGGCCCAGCAAGGCGCACAGCGCGCCGCGCAGCCCGCGAAACTCCATGCCCACCGCCACCGACAGGTTGATCACATTGCCGCCGGGTAGGAACTGGCACAGACCGAGCAGCTCGGTAAACTGTTCGCCGCTCAGCCAGCGCCGGCGCTCCACCAGCATACTGCGCGCCATCGGCAGCACGCCGCCGAAGCCGATCAGCCCCAGCCAGAGAAAGCCCAAAAACAGCTCCGCATTACCCGGCGCTGCCGCCGGGTGCGGTTTTAACGTATTGATATCTGACATGACATTGCCGTTCCACATCGCTTGTTTTGATGTCTGGTATCATGCGCGCCGCCGTGCCATGATGTCTAATGCATTCCGGAGAAACTAACAATACCTTTGAGGTATGGCTATGATCGAACTGCGTCGCCTGCGGGCATTCGTCACCGTGGTGGAAGAAGGCAACATCACCCGCGCCGCCGAGCGGCTGTTTATCCAACAGCCGCCGCTGACCCGCCTGCTGCAGGGGCTGGAAGACGAACTGGGCGTAACCTTGTTGCAGCGTCTGCCGCGCGGCGTGCGCGTCACCGAAGCGGGGGGCGTGCTGTTTGAAGAGGCCCGCGCCCTGCTGGCGCGCGCCGAACGCCTGCGCGAAGCGGTACAGCGCGCCGCCCGCGGCGAGCAGGGCCACATCGCCATCGGTTTCACCAGCTCCGCGGCGCTGCACCCGTTCGTGCCCAACCTGCTGCGCCGCTATCGCGATATCCTGCCGGGCATCACCACCCAGTTGGAAGAAGCCGGCAGCGGCGAACTGATGGAGGCGTTGCTGGAACAGCGCCTCGACGCCGCCTTCGTGCGTTCGCCGGCCAACGGCATTCCCGGCCTGAGCGTCGAGCCGGTGCTCAGCGAGCCGATGATCGTCGCCCTGCCGCTGGGCCACCGGCTGGCGCAAGAAACGCAGCAGCCGCTGCCGCTGGCCGAACTGGCCCACGAGGCGTTTATTCTCTATCGCCGCCCGGCCGGCCAGGGGCTGTACGACGCCATCCTGGCCGCCTGCCACCGCGCCGGCTTCAGCCCGCGCATCGTGCAGGAAGCGCCACGCCTGCCGGCCACCCTCAGCCTGGTCGGCGCCGGGCTGGGGTTGTCAATCGTGCCCGGCTCGATGCGGCGGCTGGGCGGCGACGGCATTGTCTACCGCACTCTCGCCGCAGAAGCGCAGCTCAGCGCCCCGCTTTACCTGGCGCTGCGCCGCAGCCCGGCCTCGCCGATCGTCGAGCGCTTTCGCGAACTGGTCGCCGAGGCGGTTCAGGCCTCGGGCTGATCGGTGATGCGCGTCAGATGGATCATCAAATACAGCAGCTCATCGTTCGACATCTCCATTTGCAGCAGATTCTTCACGTAATCGCGGATCAATAGCGCGCCACGATAGGCATGCGGGTACTCGGCCGTCATCTGGGCAAACAGAAAATCGGCCTTCGAGGTCATCTGTTTGCCGTCGAGCATGCGCTGGATAAAGAACTGCATATGCACTAAAAAGCGCGCGTAGTTCAGCGAATCGGTGTCGATATTGAGGCGAAAGTGATACTTGATGATATTGAAAATATCTTTCAGCATCTTCACCGCCAGCAACGTGTGCTCCATGTTTTGCACTTCGGTCTGGCCGTTGACCAGGTGAAAGGCGATATTGCCCGCTTCCTCTTCAGGCAGATGGATATTCAGCCGCTGGTTAATGTAGGCCAACGCTTGCAGCCCCACCGCAAACTCTCGCGGGTAGAAACGCTTCACCTCGAACAGCAGGCGGTTTTGGATGGCGATACCCTTGTGATGACGTTCGATAGCAAAACTGACGTGATCCACTAGCGTAAAGAAAATCTGTTCATTAATGTTGCCGTTCAGTTGGCGGTTGGCCTCACTGAGGATCATCTGCACAATTTCGATGTGCTCCGTCGGGGCAGTTTCAATCAGCCGCAGATAATCGCGCCCTTTTTGCCCCTCCTGCACCACATACACTTTCTCAATGGCGGCCGAGTTGATCTCGTCTCCGGTTTTGCTGTTAAAACCAATTCCCTTGCCCATGACGATAACCTCACGGTTATCGTCGTCCGCGGTTAACACCAGACTGTTGTTGAGCACCTTAATGACTTTCATCGTCTCGGCCGTCACCTTGCTTATTTGCCCAACCGGCCATTGGCGGCGATAAGCTGCCGATACCAGTCAAAACTGCGTTTTTTGATGCGCCGCAGATCCTTAAGATCCCGTTCTCCGCGGTTCACGTAGATAAATCCATAGCGCTTGGCGTAACCCTGATGCGTACTGACGACGTCAATCGCCGCCCACGGGCAGTAACCGAGCAGCTCGACGCCATCGTTGATCGCCAGCCGCATCTGTTCGACATGCTGCCGCATGAATTCAATGCGATAGTCGTCGTCGATGGTCTCATCCGCCCGCAATTCATCCGGCGCGCCAATGCCGTTCTCCGTGATGAGTATCGGCAGGTGATAGCGTTCGAAGGTCTTGCGCAGCGTTAAGCGCAGGCCAACCGGATCGATCACCCATCCGTAGCGCGTCTTGCCGACAAACGGGTTTTCCGCCGCACGATACACGCCCGGTTCGCCGAGCATGATTTGCTGATCGCCGGCGCGTGCGCTCACGTCTGCACCGTCGCCGCGGCTGGCGGCGATCGTGGCGGTGGAATAGTAATTGATCGCCACATAATCCGGTCGTGCCGCCAACAGCAGCGCCGCATCCTCCGGCTCCCTGTCCGGCGCCCACCCCCGATCCTCAAGGTAACGCCAGGCCAGGGCGTTGTAGCGGCCATGCACCGCCACATCGAGAAAACTCCAACAGCGCAACGTCTCCCAGTTGTGGGCGGCAATGGCATCCAGCGGATTGCAGGTCTCCTGATACATCGAGGTGGTATTGATCGCCGGGCCAATTTTCCCGCCGGGACAGCGCTGATGGCATAATGCCATGACTTTGGCCTGAGCGACCAACATATGATGACTCTGCTGATACAGCGTCCGTTTGTCAGGCAACGCACCGCCTTTGGGCGTGCCGATAGCGCCGGGGTGCAGGATCATGGTGTTCTGTTCATTGATGGTGAGCCAATACTTCACCCGATCGCCGAAGGCGTCGAACAGCACGCCGGCGTAAGTGACAAAAGCCTCGATGGTGGCGCGATTGGACCAGCCGCCCTGCTGCTCCAGCACATAAGGCAGATCGAAATGATACAGCGTCACCACCGGCTCGATGCCGTGCGCCAGCAATTCGTCGATCAACTGCCGGTAAAACGCCAGCCCCGGCGCATTGACTTCGCCGACGCCATCGGGCAACACGCGCGTCCACGCAACCGAAAACCGGTAGGCCTTTAACCCCAGTTCTGCGAACAGCTTCACATCCTCGCGAAAGCGATGATAGTGATCGCTGGCCACCGTAAAATCCGCCGTGCCTGCGGGATGTTCAAGCATATCGACGATCGACGGGCTTTTTCCGTCTTCATTCCATGCGCCCTCCACCTGATAGGCGGAAGTCGACGCGCCCCAGAGAAACTCGGCGGGAAAATCGTGCAAGCGTTGATAAATCATGCCGGCTCCTTATTGGCCTTCAGCGCCATAATCGTCTCACCGGCATGAACGCCATGCGGCTTAGGTAACACCTGAACCTGAAACGCTTCGCTGTTGACGATCAATACCGGCGTCGTCAGATCGAAGCCCAATGCGGCGATCGCGCCGATGTCAAAACGCACCAGCTCGTCGCCGGCCTTCACGCGATCGCCAATCTGCAGTCCGGAGTCAAAGTGTTGGCCACCCAGGTTTACCGTGTCGATGCCGATATGCAGCAACAGCTCCGCACCGTTGTCCCCCTTGATGCCGACCGCATGTTTTGACGGCAGGAAAGTCACGATCTCGCCGTCCAGCGGCGCACGCAGCACCCCTTCCGACGGTATGATCGCCATGCCCTGGCCCAACAAGCCCTGTGAGAAGACGTCATCGTTGACCTGATCCAACGTCACGGCTTTGCCAGTCAGCGGGCTGAAAACCGGCGATATCTCGTCGGCCGCCACCTGAGTCACTTCGTTCGCCTCCTCGACCGGATCGTCGAAGCCAAGGATCCAGGTCAGGGCAAAGGTCACGACGATGGCAATGGCGCAAGTGATCAGCGCATGCACGATATTCATCGGGTTCTCACCGATAAACGCCGGCAAAGCAGCCAGGCCAGGAGAAACGAAGGCATAGCGCACCAACCCGCTCAACCCGGCGTAAATGCCGGCGCAGCCACCGCCGATCATCGCTGCGATCAACGGCTTGCGCAGTTTCAGCGTCACCCCATACAGCGAGGGTTCAGTGATCCCCAACAACGCGGTAAAACCGGCGGAGGACGCCAACTGGCGCAAATTCGTGTTCTTGGTGCGGAATGCCACACATAGCGTCGCCGCACCTTGCGCAATATTGGACGCCAACATGCCCGGCCCGTTAATCATCTCAAAACCATTCTTGGTCAATTGGCCGGTGGCGATCGGTGTCATCGCCCAGGCGGTGCCGGTGATCACCAAAAATGGCTGCAGCCCGCCCATCAACATAGGAATCAGCCAGCTAGCCCTACCATCGACGATCGCCGCACCGGCGGCCACCATGTCATTGAGGAAAATGCCGAACGGCCCGACCACCACCAATGCCAGCGGCGCGGTGACCAGCAGCACAATCATCGGTTTGGTGAAGAACTTGATCATCGTCGGCGAAACCTTCTCGGCAAACCGCTCGATATAGGACATCAGCCACACGGTAAAAATGATCGGCAACACCGAGCCGGCATAATCCGCCAGCCGCACCGGCATGCCGAGAAAATCAATCGCGGTGCCTGCCGCCAGCATCTGAGCCAGATTAGGGTGCAGCAACGCGCCGGCGAGGGTCATCGCCAGGATGGGATTGCACTCGAATTTTATCGCGGCACCGTAAGCCAACAGCACCGGCAGGAAGAAAAACGCCGCATCGGCGACGGTATCCAGCAATCGATAGGTCGTGCCGGCGGGATCTATCGCCCCGGCCAGCTTGAGGATCGCCAGCAGTGCCTTGATCATCCCCGCGCCGGTAATGGCCGGGATCACCGGGGTAAAGGTCGTGGAAATCACGCTGATAATCCGTGACACCACGCCACCTTTCGGCTGCTGCTTTTGAGCGCCGGTTTGCGGCTGGCCAATCTCCTTTTGCAGCACGCGGAACGTTTGCTGCACGTTATTGCCGACCACGATCTGAAACTGGCCGCCGCGCACCACCACGCTGATAACGCCCGGCAGGGCTTCAATCGCCTTCGAATCCACTTTAGCGTCGTCGTTGAATTCCATACGCAAACGGGTCGCGCAGTGTGTCAGCTTGCTGACGTTGCCTTTACCGCCGACCCGCGCCAATATTTCTAAGCCAAGTTTCTGATAGTCCATCGTTTTCCCCAGTAAAATGCAAAAAAAAAGACCAAAATGGAAATGCGCCTCGTCACAAGGAGAAGTGCATTCCTATTTTGGTCTTGCCTGCTTTAGCAGTAACACGCCGCAATAAAAATGGTGTGCGGTCTTCTCGACCGCGCTAAAAGTATCACCATACTCGCGAATACTCGGCAATAGCCATACGTCAGCGTTGTGAAAGGCGTCACGATTTAGCGTAAACGCACTGCAATGTCGCCGCTGCACGCTTTTTGCGCACACCCATAGCGCAACCGGAAGGAAATAACCCAAAATAATGCGCTTTATTGTCACTTTGTTTATTTAATTACAGGGGAAGATTAATTCAGATCCATGACTATTCAACTTCCGGGCAATTAATTAAACCTGCACTCACTTAGTAACAAACGCAAACAAATAAGCGCCTACGCAATACATTCCAGCCGCTAGGATTTAAGGGTCACAGCCTATTCCCGCCGATGACAAAAAATCATTTCAATGGCGATCGCGCCTTCCCCGTCGCCTGCTGCTGCAGGCGCACGGTTTATATTGGAGAAAATGCTATGCTATCGCGTCGTGATATATTGAAAGTCTCCGCCGTCAGCGCGGCCGCCGCCGGCATGATCGGCGGCATCGCCAAAAATGCCGCTGCCGACGACCATCGTAATATCGTGCCTCCCAGCAGCTATCAGCCGCCTGCCGATGCGCAGCATCTCTATAAATACAAATTCACCGACAGCAAAAAACGCAGCCTGCCCAACGGCTGGGCACGCGAAGCCACCGTCGAGCAATTCCCGATCTCCGAAGGCGTGGCGGGCGTCGACATGACGCTGGAGCCGGGCGGCGTGCGCGAACTGCATTGGCACGCCATCGCCGCCGAATGGGCATTCATGCTGGAAGGCCATGCGCGCATCACCATCCTCGATCCCGAGGGAAAATGTGAGGTGGCGGATTTCGGCCCCGGCGACGTCTGGTATTTCCCGAAAGGCTATGGCCATTCCATTCAGGCGCTGGCGGACGGCGCGCATTTTATTCTGGCATTCGATAACGGGCATTTCTCCGAATTCGGCACCTTCAGCATCACCGACTGGGTGGCGCATATGCCGAAAGAGGTATTGGAAAAAAGCGTCGACATGCCGGCGGCGGTATTTTCCAAGGCCAAACAGGGTGAAGCTTATATTGTCGGCGGCGCCGTCCCGCCCACATTACCATTGCCGAAAAACGACGGCGGATTAAATAATGCCCCGCTGACCCACCGCTATGAATTAATGAAGCAAAAGCCGTTCTTTGAAAATGACGCCGGCAGCGTCCATTTGGTGTCGTCGAAAGAATTTCCTATTTCCACCACCATGACCGGCATCATCGAGATCGTGAAACCCGGCGCGATCCGGGAATTGCACTGGCACCCCAACGCCAACGAATGGCAATACTATATTGCCGGCAAAGGCCGGATGACGGTGTTCAGCTCGCACGGCCACGCGCAGACGGAAGAGTACGTCCCTTCAGACGTCGGTTACGTGCCGCAGGGCTTCGGCCATTACATCGAGAACATCGGCGATGAGGATTTGAAGGTGTTGATCGTGATGGACAACGGCATTTATCAGGATATTTCGTTGTCCGACTGGCTGGCGAAAACCCCGGCTTACCTGCTGGCGGACAACTTCAATAATCAGGTTGAGGACTGGCAGGATAGACCGAAAGACAAACGGGTGATGTCGCGGCGCAGCCGCTGACGCCGCGGCGAGGGAGAATCTCCCTCGCCGCTTTCTTTACTACTTGCGCTGCTCCGCCACCTGTTTGGCGGTGACCTTGCCCTGTTTGTCGCCGAAATGGCCGACCACGAAGTTGGCGACCGCCGCCACTTCCTCGTCGGAATAGGCGCTGCCGAACGACGGCATCATCTCATGCCGCTCGCCGACGCTGATGCTCGTCCCCTTCAGGATAGCCTGCACCACGCTGCGCCCCTGCGGATCGTTCACCGCCGTGCTGCCCACCAGCGACGCGTACTCGCTCTGGCGGCCCGGCCCGTTCCACTGGTGGCAGCCGCTGCAGTCGTTGGCGAACATCCGCCGCCCGAGCGAGCTGTCTTGCCCGCCCGGCAGGATCGGGGTGGAAGCCCCCGCGCCCTTCGGCTGCAGATTCACCGCAGCGGCGCCATCGCCGGCAATCGGTTCGATGTCGCGCAGGTATTTCACCAGCGCCAGATTATCTTCCGGCGTCAGGAACTGCAGGCTGTTTTCCACCGCTTCCGCCATCGGGCCGGCGGCGCTGCTGCGCCCCGGCGCATGGCCGGTGGCCAGATATTGCGACAGCTGCTGGTCGCTCCAGCCGCCGATGCCGGTCTGTTTGTCCGGCGTGATGTTGGCGGCGAACCAGCCCTGCACCACTTCACCGCTCAGGTGCTTGCTCTGGTTAAGACCAAACCCCAGATTGCGCGGCGTATGGCACTCGCCGCAGTGGCCGAGCGCCGTCGCCAGATAGGCACCGCGATTCCACTGTTCATCCTTGTTGAGATCCGGCGCGAAACGCTGCTCCTGGAAGAACGCCAGGTTCCAGAATTTCATGCCCCAACGCTGGTTGAACGGGAACGACAGCTCGTTTTGCGGGTTGGCCTGTTTCACCGGCGGCAGACTGAACAGATAATCCTTGATCGCCAGCACGTCATCGCGGCTCAGTTCGGTGTACGAGGTATAAGGCATCGCCGGATACAGGTTGCCCTGTGGGCCGATGCCCTCACGCACCGCGCGTACGAACTGATCGTCGCTCCAGTTGCCGATGCCGGTTTCCTTGTCAGCGGTGATGTTGGTGCCGTAAATGGTGCCGAACGGCAACTTGAAGGCGAAGCCGCCTGCATAAGGCGCGCCGCCCGGCGCGGTGTGGCACGCCACGCAGTCGGCGGCACGCGCCAGGTACTCGCCGCGCGCCAGTTTGTCGGTGATGCCGGCCGGCGCCCCGGCGATCGGCGCCGCAGGCTCAGCGCCGGTGGGCCGCAGCAGCGTATACAGCGCGTATCCTCCCGCCAACACCACCACGGCGATAATCAGCCATAACAGCCCTTTCAAGGCATTGCTCATCGCATCTCTCCCTAACCCAACGCCTTGGCGGCCTGGTGGATGGCGGCGCGAATGCGCACATAGGTGGCGCAACGGCAAACGTTGCCGCCCATCGCCGCGTCGATGTCCGCATCGCTCGGGTTCTTGCTTTGCGCCAGCAGCGCGCTGGCGCTCATGATCTGGCCGGACTGGCAGTAACCGCACTGCACCACGTCCAGATCAAGCCAGGCTTCCTGCACCGCCTTGCCTTCCGGCGTGGCGCCCACGGCTTCGATGGTGGTGATTTTTTTGCCGACGGCGGCGGAGACCGGCGTCATGCATGAACGCACCGGCACGCCGTCCAGATGCACGGTACAGGCGCCGCACATGGCGATGCCGCAGCCGAATTTGGTGCCGGTCAGGCCGGCTTCGTCACGCAAAAACCACAGCAGCGGCATGTGCGGATCGCCCTCGAAGGTCAGCGGCTGCTCGTTTACGGTTAATTGAATCATCAGGTTCTCTCCTTGTCAGACGCCGGATTCGCAGTGGGATTATGCAGCGGCAGGCTCAGCGAGGTGCGCGGCCGCCCGAGCAGCGCCAGCGCGTTGCCAACTGCCGGGGCAATGGTCGGCACCCCCAGCTCGCCCACGCCGGTCGGTTTCTCGGTCGAGGGCACAATGATCACCTCGATCTCCGGCATCTCATCGATGCGCAACGGGCGGAAGTTATTGAAGTTGGACTGTTCGACCACGCCGTCTTTCAGCGTGATATTGCCGTACAGCGCCAGGCTCAGGCCGTAACCGATGCCGCCCTCGATCTGCGCGCGGATCACGTCGGGGTTCACCGCCACGCCGCAATCCACCGCGCACCACACTTTATGCACTTTCGGGATGCCGCCTTCGCCGATCGACACCTCGGCCACCTGCGCCACATAGGTGTCGAACGCCTTGGCGACGCCCACGCCGCGCGCGCGTCCGTCTACCACTTTAGCGCCCTGCCAGTCAGCGGCTTTCGCTACCGCCCGCAGCACGCCCGCCGCGCGCGGCGCATCGCCCATCAGCGCCAGCCGCCCTTCGACCGGATCCTGGCCGGTTTCCTGCAACAGCTGATCGATAAAGCTCTCCACCGCGTGGCCGGTGTGGGTGCTGGCGACCGACCGCAGCGAGGTGGTCGGCACCTTGCCGGGCACGATATGCGCATCGCAGCGGAAGGCTTCGAAGGTGTATGAGACCTCGCTGGCGCCTTCGACCATCATCTGATCGAGGCCGTTGACCACCAGCGCATCCATCGCGCTGTGGCGCGTCCAGGAGTGACCGACCACGGTATCGGTCCAGCCCACCACCTTGCCGCCCCGAATGGCCCCGCGCAGGCGGTGCAGGATCATCGGGCGATACCAGCCGTTGCGGATGTCGTCCTCGCGCGTCCACACCACCTTCACGCCGTGGCCGGGGCCGATGCCCTTGGCCGCCGCCGCCATGTCGGCCGCCAGATCCGGCCCCAGCGTCGGGTTGCCTAAATCGATGCGCCGGCCGAAGCTGCCGCCCGCCAGAATGGTTTCAATCTGTACCTTGTCCGGCGGCAACTCGAACAGATCGCACAGCTGCTTGTGGTCGAGCGTTTGGATTTGGCAGCCGTAGCGCGCCTTGACGCTCTCGCCGTCCCAGAACAGATAGCCGTCCAGCGGCTCCATCGGCGCGTGCGCGACGTACGGGAAGGTGTATTCGGCCTCGATCACCTTGTCGGCCTTGTCGAACACCTCGTCCGGCTTGCCAAGACTCTTCGCCACCACGCCGGTTTTCTGCGCCACCTGACGGAATTCGGCGTAGATTTCCTCGGTGTTGCGTCGCTCCGCCTGCGCGTCGTCCCAGGTGACCCGCAGCCGGTCCCGCCCCTGGATCGCCGCCCAGGTATTGTTGGCGTAAACCGCCACGCCGGTGGTAACCTGTTTCACCGCCACCACGCCCGGTACCGCCAGCGCGCGTTCGGCGTCAAACGTCGCCACCTTGCCGCCGAAACGCGGCGGTTTTTTGATGGTGACGGTCAACATGCCCGGCTCGTGGATATCCTGCGAGAACTGCGCGCTGCCGTTGGTTTTCGCCAGCGAATCGACGCGGTGCAAACCGCGCGTTTTGCCGATCAGGGTGAAATTGGCCGGATCCTTCAGCGTCAGGCTGGCGGGATCGGGCGGCGGCAGCGTGGCGGCCAGCGCGGCGAATTCGCCGAAGCCCGCTTCGCGCCCGCTGGCGGCATGGCGGATCTTGCCCGCCTGCACGGTGATTTCCTGCGCCGAGGTTTTCCAGCTCTGCGCGGCGGCCTGCACCAACAGCGCGCGCGCCATGGCGCCCATGCGCCGCATTTGCTCATAGGCATTGGCCACCGAGCTGGAACCGCCGGTGCCCTGGAATCCGAAGGCCAGGTTTTTGTAGACATTGGTGTCCACCGGCGCGGCCACGACCCGCACCTGTGCCCAGTCGGCATCGAGCTCTTCGGCGACCAGCGTCGCCATGCCGGTATAGACCCCCTGGCCCACTTCGGTGTGTTTACTGATGACGGTGACGACGCCGTCGGCGCCGATCTGAACGAAGGCGTTGGCGTCTAACGCCGCCGCGCCGGAGGCGATCGGGGCAGCCGAACGCGCCAGCGCGCCGGTGGATGGCAGATAGGCGCCGATCACCAACGCCCCGGCGCCGACGATAAACCGCCGCCGCGAAAGCGGAACTTGGGATATGCTCATTGCTCATGACTCCAAAAAAACCGAAGGTGTCACTGCCTTCGGCGAAACAAATCTTGTTATGGGAATGGCTTGTTGCGCCCGTCAGGTGATATAGCGCAACAGAGCAATAATTAGCGTAGCCTATTATCCAGTAGACTTAATGTTGAAGAGGGTTTTTCTATTGGAGAATCGTGCGGTGCGGGCAGGCACCCGCACCGGGGTCAACTCTGCGTCGTCGCCAGATAGGAAAATACGCAGAGCAGGTTGATTTGCGCCGCCATGTTGTCGCTGTCGAAGGCCACGGTCAGCGCGTCCTGGCGCTCCACGCCAGGCACCAGGCTGAACAGATCCGCCAGCACCGGTTTGGCCGCCATCAGCGTCAGCCGGTAAGGCGGCATAAAACGGCGCTCCACCGGCAGTCTGGCGCCCTGGCGCACCTGTTGCATCGCCCGCTCGCGGATCTCCGCCCGCGCCCGCTGTGGGCTGAGCGATTCGGCGGCGGTTTGCGAGAGGGCGCGTTTTACGCAAACATAGCCAGATTGCGGATAACGTTCAGCGATCCAACGTTGCAGCTCGTCGTCACCGCTCACCAGCCACAACGGCACGTTCAACTCCGCCGCCATCGCCGCATACAGATCGCTTTCGCCTACCACTTCGCCGTTCAGGCTGACGCGATAAAAGGCCCGACCGTTGATGGTATGCGCCAGCACGCCGCGTTCGCCGGCGGCGCTGTGATAACCGATGCACATCAGGCCGTCGTAACGTTGATGCTGCAGCCCTTCCACCATCGACAGCCCGCGCGGTTTGCCCTGCACCAGGCGCGCCCGCGCATCAATGCGGTCGGCGCGCAGATTCTGCATCATGGCGTGGCTGTCGGCCACCGTCACCTCGGTAGCGCCGCCGGCGAAAGCGCCGTCGATGGCGGCGTTGACTTCCTGCTCCATCAGCTCGCGCGCCGCCGCATAGTCGGCATGGGCCGGGTTGCACTGCTCCGGCCGCATCACGCCGGCAATACCCTCGATATCCGCAGAGATAAAGACTTTCACATCACACTCCCGTTATTCAATTTGCCGCCAGCCGATCGAGCAGCGGGCCCAACGCCATACGCGCGTGCTGCTGGAAACCGCTGACGCCCTCGGCGCTCAGCAACGCATCCAATACTGCGTATTCGGTGGCATCCGCGGCAGCCGCAAACAGCGGCTCCAGCCGTTCGTCCGGCAGCGTGGCCCCCAGCAACCGGGTGGAGAACGCCAGCGCGATGTCGCCGGAGCCGTGCCCCCAATGGCTGCCCACCCGCCCCAGACCCGCGCCCGCTCGGCGGGCGATACGGTTCAGTTGCCGGCTGTCCAGCGCCCGATCGCAGGCGATGATGATAATGACCGAACCGGCGTCCACCTGCGGCGGTGGGTCCGCCAGCAGCTTGCCCAGCGCCGGGCCGACGCGCACGCCGCTCAGCGTCAACGAGTCGAGGGTACCGAAGTTGGCCAGCACCAGCACGCCGAGCGTGGTGCCAAGCCCCGGGCAATAACGCGAGGCGGTGCCGATGCCGCCCTTCAGGCCGAAGCTGCTCATGCCGCGCCCGGCGCCGACGCTGCCGCGCGCAAAGCGGGTGGAATGGTTATCCAGCGCGCTGAAGACGTGCTCCTCACGCACCGCCATCGCCTGAATATCGTTGAGGTAGCCGTCGTTGCACTCCAGCACCAGCGGGTTGATGGTGGCGCTGCCGCGGCCGATCTGCGGGTAGCGCAAGCAGCTGCGCCGCACCATGGCGTTGAACAGCGTGCCGACGGCGAAGGTGTTGCTCAGCAGGATCGGCGTTTGCAACTCCCCCAGCTCATTCAATTGCACCAATCCCAGCGGCTTGGCGAAGCCATTGAGCACCGCGCTGCCGCACGGCAACGGTTGGTTGAACAGATCGCCCGGCGGCACGATGGCGGTGACGCCGGTCTGGCATTCGCCGTCGGCCAAGGTGTGATGCCCGACGCTGACGCCCGGCACGTCACACAGGCTGTCTGTCGGCCCGGCCGGATAGCGCGCGCCCGGCAGGCGGCGATGGCGCCGCCAATAGCTCAGCAGATTGTCGAGGCTTTGTTGTTCAAACACCTGGCTGTCAATCATGGTTCCCTCATCCGCCGTTAGCCCATCAGAAAACCAGAATATCGCGCAATGCGCCGCGCCGTAAATTGAAAGCGGAAGCGGGCAGCAAAAATCGCCTTGCCCCATCGCCGTTCAGACCCACTCGCAGGGCATCGAAGACACCCTGCTGCGTTATCAAGATCTGGTGCTGAAGGCACGCAAACGCTGCGACGTGGCGCACGGCAAAGACATGGCTATCACCCACGGCGGGTATGAAGACTGAAGAGCGAAATCGGCAAACGCATTCTCGCCGGCATGTGGGAGACCATTTTGGGCGGCCCGCAGGCCTGAGCCTTATTGGGTTTTTAGCGGGCAATCGGATAGTATAAAAAAATGAATGATTCAAAACTGGATTATGGCTCAATTGAATAAATAAACCATGACCATAACAATGACGCAAACAGAGCAAAACAATAAATCACCGGAAAAATTTCTCAATGAGTCCAAATAGTCATTGCTGTTCTTATTTAGTTGGTTAATGGCATCATTTTCGTTCTCAGCTTCTACTTCAATATGATGCTTTCTGAACCCTTTCTGCTTCATATCTTTAATTATTTCTCGTGTAACCACTTCCTTTCTCTGCACCCTTGATTCATCGCTCTTTATAAAAACAACATATTTATTCATCACATACCCCATAAAAGCACAGAATTTTACTTCTGTGCTGGGATTGCAGCTGTTAATTAGCGTTTGGTTCTGGATTCTCTGGCCTCTCTCGGTCCAGTGCCATTGCCGCCATAACCATTTCCTGTAGAACTGCCATTCCCCAGAAACCACTGGCGCAGGAACCGCTGTCATAAGGGCTATTTTTTGACAAGAATGACTGAAGGTGTATTCTCACTGCTGAAAATAATCATATTGGGATAAAATCCAGAATAATATACCGAACCTAATTACACGCAGATGCTATCGATTCAATTAATTGAATCGCCAAATAATCTCAACACCCAAGATTAATAACCCAATAAAGAAGAGGCGACGGAACAGCTGCGGGCGACAATGACGACGCACCCTCTCCCCCAGCCACATGCCGGCAAGCGCCGGCAACAGCGCCAACAGCGAACCGCCGAGCAACGCGCCGGGCAGCGCCTGATGCCAGGCTAATCCGGCGGCCAGCGCCAGCGTCGAGACGGTGAACGACAGCCCCAGCGCCTGCACCAGATCGTCACGCGCCAGGCCCAATGCGTTCAGATAGGGCACCGCCGGTATGACGAATACGCCGGTGGCGCCGGTCAGCACGCCGGTCACCAGGCCGCACAGCGGCCCCAGCCAAGGCTCTGCCGTGGCGGAAACGCGCCAGTCGAAACGGGTGAATCCCAACAGCGCATAGCCGATCAGGCAAACGCCCAGCGCCAGCGGCGCCAGGCGGCCGTCGGTAGCGGTGAGCGCGCCGGCGCTCAGCAACGTGCCCAGCATGACGCACAGCATCATCGGCCAGAGCCGCCGGCACAGCGCCCCCAACCGCGGCCCGCACAGCAACTGCCACAGGTTGGTGATTAGCGAGGGCAACAGCAGCAGCGCGGCGGCCTGCCCCGGCGGCATCATCAGGCTGAGCAACCCCATCGACACCGTCGGCAACCCCAGACCGATCGCCCCTTTGACCGTGCCGGCCAGCGTAAAAATGCCCGTCAGGGCGATAATCTCGAGTAACGTCAGCGACATGCGTCTATCCTTATGGCGAATCAACGGCTCGATTGTGGCCAGCGCCGCGCCGCAGCACAATGCGGCAATGGCAGAGCCTGCCTGCGGCAAAGACAGAGGAAGAACGCATGCATTTTGACTTTATCGATCTGCGGCTGTTGGTGGCGGTGCTCGAAACCGGCAGCATCACCGCCGGCGGCGAGCGCGTCGGGCTGTCGCTGGCCGCCGCCAGCGCCCGCATGCGCGGGCTGGAACAACAGGCCGGCGTGGCGCTGTTGACGCGCAATCCGCGCGGCGTCCAGGCGACGCCCGCCGGTGAGCGCCTGTTGCAACACGCGCGCGTGCTGCTGCAACAGCGCGACCGGCTGCGGGGTGATATGGCCGAGTTCGCGCCGGGCCAGCGCAGCCAGCTGCGCATCGTCGCCAATACCGTCGCCGCCGACGCTTTTCTGCCGGAGCTGTTGGCGGATTTTCTGGTGCTGCACCCGCACACCGACATCGCGCTGGAGGAGCTGCCCAGCCCGGCCATCGCGCTGGCGATCGCCGAACGGGCGGCGGATATCGGCATCGTGGCGGACCACGCCGATCTGCGTGGGCTGGCAAGCTACCCTTTTCGCCAGGATCGTCTGGTGCTGGCGCTGCCGCCAGGGCATGCGCTCAGCGGCCGCCGCTCGCTCAGCTTTGCGGACGCCCTGCCTTTTGATTTCATCGGCCTGCCGGAAGAGAGTGCGCTGCAACAGCATCTGGAACAGCTGGCGATACGCAGCGGCGGCCCGATGCGGCTGCGGGCGCGTGCGGCTCATTTCGACGCCATCTGCCGCATGGTGCTGCGCGGCGCCGGGCTGGCGGTGGTGCCGGAAGAGAGCGCCCAACGCCATCCGGAGATCCGACACGGCGCCCTGCCGCTGACGGACGAGTGGGCAACCCGGCGTCTGTCAATCGCGGTGCGTGACCTGGCGCAGCTGCCGCTGCCGGCGCAGCGGCTGGTGGCGTTCCTGCGCCAAGCCTGAGGCGGCTCAGTGCGTGCCCGGCTCTGCGCGCAGCCGCGCCACCTGAGCCTCCACGTCGCGCCAGGCCGGTTTGTCGCCGGCATAGCGTTGGCGCAGATAATTCACCAGCGCCGTCACCTGCCGATCGGAAAAGCTGTCCTTAAAGCCCGGCATAAAGCCCAATTCGGCGGTGGCCGGCTTGGGGATCCCTTGCAGGATCACCTTGATCAGGTTATCGGGGCGATCGCTGAAGATATTGGTGTTATTGGCCAGATCCGGGCTGACGCCGAACAGCTGCGGCCCGCCGGCGGCGGCGCTGTGGCAGGCCTGGCAAGCGCCCTGGAACAACCGCTCGCCCGCCAGTTGACCCGCAGGCAACGCGCGGGCCGCCAACTGCGCCTGCGGTTCCACATTCAGCGTCGCCTTGGCGCTCAGCGACAT
The DNA here is from genome assembly GCF_009905295.1 of Serratia sp. NGAS9. Taxonomy (NCBI): domain Bacteria; kingdom Pseudomonadati; phylum Pseudomonadota; class Gammaproteobacteria; order Enterobacterales; family Yersiniaceae; genus Serratia; species Serratia sp. NGAS9. The sequence continues at coordinate 2,371,148 of NZ_CP047605.1, read as the reverse complement.
CACATAGTTGGCCATCGCCCGCAGATCGCTCTGCGGCAACGTCGCCAGTTCGCTGACCACCGGCCCCATAGGCCCGGCCGCCACGCCGTGCTCGGCGGAATGCCCGGTGCGGAAGTACTGAAACAGCTGCTCCTCAGTCCAGGGCTTGTCCGCATTGGCCAATTGATTCAGCGCCGGCGCTTCCCACCCGTCCACCATCCCTCCCGCCAGGAAGGCCGCGCCGCCCTTTTCCGCCCCCAGCAGATTACGCGGCGAATGGCAGGCGGCGCAGTGGCCAAGGCCGTTGACCAGATAGGCGCCGCGGTTCCACTGCGCGCTTTGCTGCGGATCGGGTTGATATTCCCCCTGGCGCAGGAATAGCCCGTTCCAGCCCGCCATCAGCGGCCGCAGGTTAAACGGGAAGCGCATCTGATTGGCCGGATTGCTCTGGCGCACCGCCGGTTGCGACATCAGATAAGCGTACAGCGCCTGCATGTCGCCGTCGGTCATTTTACTGAAGGCGGTGTAAGGAAATGCCGGATAGAGGTGGCGGCCATCGCGGGCGATGCCCTGACGCATCGCCCGATCGAATGCGGTAAACGACCAGTTGCCGATGCCGGTTGCCACGTCCGGGGTAATGTTGGTGCTGTAGAGCGTGCCGAACGGCGTCGCCATCGCCAACCCACCGGCGTTGGTCGCCCCTTCCGACGCGGTATGGCAAACCGCGCAGTCTCCGGCGGCGGCCAACTGACGGCCGCGCTCCAGCGTGGCGGCCGACCAGGTGCCGGCGCCAGGCGTCGCCACCGGCGCGATCTCCGTCCGCCATGGCAAGGCGCTGCCGGCGATGCCCAGCACCGCGCCGAACAGCCCCGCCGCGCCGCCGAACCACCATTTACCGCGTTTCTTTTTCTTGGGCGGCGCGTCCTGCCGCTCGGCATCCGGCCCGTTCAGGGCCTCACGCAGCTTGTCCGAGGTGATCGGCAGCTCGCGAAAACGAATGCCGGTGGCGTCGAACACCGCGTTGGCGATGGCCGCCGCGCTGGGCACCGACGCCGACTCCCCGGCGCCCAGCGGCGGATCGTAAGGGCGCGGCATCATCACCACGTCCACCTCCGGCACCTCCGGGAAGGTCAGGATCGGGTAAGCCCCCCACTCTTTGGCGGAGACCGTCGATTCCTCAAAGGTCACGCGCTCTTTCAACACCCGGCTGGTCGATTGCAACACGTTGCCATGGATTTGGTGACGCACGCCGTCCGGGTTAACCATCATGCCCGCGTCGTGGCCGACCACGATGCGCGTTACCGCCACTTCGCCGCTGGCTTTGTCGATCGCCACGTCAGCCACCCAGGCGGCCCAGGCCGCGCCAAAGCCGGGAAACTTGCTGTGGATGTAACGGGCATAAGCAAAGCCGCGCCCGCGCAGCACGCCGTCTTCCGCCGGGGTCTGCATCGGTTCGGTATGCGGCGTCCAGCCGGCGCGTTCTGCGGTGCTGCGCATCAGTTCACTGGCGCGTTCATCATGGATGTAGCGCAGCCGATACTCCAGCGGATCGACGCCGGCGGCGTGGGCCAGCTCATCGATATAAGACTCGTGGGCGAAGGTGTTGGGCAAGGCGGAAACGCCGCGCATCCAGGAGGCGCGCACGATCGGCGCCATGTCCTCGATGCTGACGCGCAGCGACGGATATTCGTATGGCGGCACCGAGGTGCGGTCGCCCATTTCATAGGCCACCGGCAGCGGTTCGACGCGGCCGGTCAGCAACAGCGCCAGCGTCGGCGCGCCGTTGGAAGGATAATAGGTGCGAAAATCGTAGGCGACCGGGTGCCCGGCGGCGTCCAGCCCGCCGTCCACCTCCATCAGTTGCGCCGTGCCCTTCGGTTCCCACACATGCTCTTGCTCGCGGGTCAGCTGCACCCGCACCGGCCAGCCCACCGCCCGCGACAGCAGCGCCGCGTCGGCGCAGACGTCATCGGCGCAATTGCGGCCATAGCAGCCGGCCGCCTCCATGCGAACGATCTCGATCTGCGCTTCCGGGTATTCCAGCAGCCAGGCCAGATCGGCGCGCAGCAGGTGCGGATTCTGGCTGCCTGACCAGACCTGCAGGCGCTCCGGCCGATAGTCCGCCAGCGCGCAGGAAGGGCCTATCGAGGCATGCAGCTGATACGGCCACAGGTAGCTGCGGGTGAAGCGCCTGTCGGCCGCCGCCAGCGCCGCGTCCACATCGCCGGTATCGTGCACCACCCGGGTCGAGTGCGGATTGTCGCGCAGCGCCTGCGCCACGTCGGTCATCTGCGGCAAATTGCGGCGCCAGTCTTTCCAACTGACCTGCAGCGCCTGTGCCGCCTTGATCGCCTGCTCTTCGCGCTCGGCGACGATGCCGATGAAATCGCCGATCACCACCAGTTTGACGATGCCGGGAATATGCGCGATCGAGGTTTCGTCCACCGCCAGCAGGCTGGTGCCGACAAATTCGCCGCTGTCGTAGCCGGCATAGGGCGGCCGCACCACCCGGCCGTGCAGCATGTTCGGCAGGCGCATATCGTGTACGTAGGTGGTTTCGCCGGTCGCCTTGGCCGGAATATCGACGCGCGCGGTGCTGGTGCCCACCAGGCGATACTCCGCCTGCGGTTTCAGCGGCGCGTCGCCGGAAATCGACAGCTCGACATGACCGCCGGCCACCAGCTCGGCGTAGCTGAGCGCCTGCCCCTGCGGGCTGCGGATCACGCCCTCCTCCAGCGTCAGCTGTTCCACCGGCGCATCGAAGCGCTGCGCCGCCTGGCGCAACAGCCAACGGCGCGCTTCGGCGGCGGCGTTGCGCAGCGGCACGGCGGAGATCTGCAGCGTGGCGCTGGCGATGGTGGCGCCCTGATTCGGCGCGCGTTCGGTATCGCCCAACACCATTTGCACCTGATCCATGCGCAGGTACAGCTCTTCGGCGACGATCTGCCCGAGCGCGGTGCGCACGCCGGTGCCAAGATCGACATGGCCGTTAAAGGCATAGATTTCGCCGCTGCCGCACAGGGCGATAAACAGCCCCTGCTCTTTGGGCTTCAGCACCGGCGTTTGCCCTTTGGGCACCAGTCCCGGCGGCGGTTGCACGCTGTCGACGATCAGCAGCACGCCGTCGCGCTGCAGCAAGTCGGCCTGGCTCGGCGATGGGACACGGGAATCAGTCATGGGCGTGGGCGTCCTCATCGCGGCAGAGAATGATGGCGCGCTGAACCGCACGCAGGATTTCGAGATGGGTGCCGCAGCGGCACAGGTTGCCGGACAGCGCCTGACGGATCTCCGCCTCGCTCGGGGCGGGATTACGATCCAACAGGGCTTTGGTGGTCATGATCATGCCATTGAGACAGTAGCCGCATTGCGCCGCCTGCTCTTCGATAAAGGCACGCTGCACCGGGTGCGGGCGCTGGCGATCGCCAAGGCCTTCCAGGGTCACGATCGCCCGGCCGGACACGCCGAGCGCCGGGATCACGCAGGAGCGCGCCGCCACGCCGTCGATCAACACGGTACACGCACCGCATTCGCCCAGGCCGCAGCCGTACTTCGGGCCGTTGAGCGCCAGATCGTTGCGCAGTACCAGCAAGAGCGGCGTATCCGCCATCACCTGCGCATGAAGCTGTTCGCCGTTCACCGACAGCATCAGCGGATGCTCCGTCAGCGTGGTTTTCGCGCCATCCCTGAGCGATTGCACTTCAGATATCGCCATTGTTCGCGTCTCCGCCTGCACGTGATGATCTTATGGGCTGGCCTCTCGCCACCGACCACCAGGCAACCGACGTTGCGCGGGCGAATCAGCCGGTGGGCGGATCTTCCAGCATTTTATTCAGCAGGAATATCAGCGCTATCCGTTCGGCCGGGTTCAGCGTACCGAACGTCAGTTCTGTGATTTTCGCCGCCTGCGGCACCGTTTCCGCCAGCAGCGCGCCGCCGGCGTCGGTGAGGCCGACCACCACCTTGCGCCGATCGATCGGATCCGGCGTTACCGTGATCAGATCGCGCGCCTTCAGCCGTTCGACGATGCCGCGGATGGTGGCCTGATCCACCGCCGTCACCTGCACCAGCTCGGTCAGCGAGCTCGGCCCCATATCGCGCACCGCGCACAGGGTGATGAACTGCACCGCCGTCAGCTGCGAATCGCCGACGTTTTGCTGGAAAATCGCCACGTGGCGCTGATAAACCTTGCGCAGCAGGTGCCCGACTTGCTCGGTAAAATGATAATTTTCAGGTTGGCCGCTCACGGCTGACGGGTATTCGGGGGGCGTCATTGCGTTACTCTCACCATCTATGGAATCCACGAGAATAGTACAAACCCCCGCCGTTGGCAGCAACGATTACGCCCGGCGCACGCGCGACGCCTCCGGCGCTACCACTTCACCGTCCGCCACCACCGTTTGCCCGTCGAGGCGAATGTCGCAGCGGCGCAGCGCGATATCCATATGGCAAGGCGTTTTGCGCGTGCCGCCCACTTCGGTGTTCGGCCCGGTGGAGAACAGGAAGTTGCCGTAGAACGCGCGCGCGTCCATGCACATGCCGTCGTTCTTGTCGTGCAGACCCATCGCCGTCCACTGGGCGCGCGGCTGCAGACCCCAGCCGATGTGCGAGATGCCGTACACCTCCGGATCGTCGAAGTATTTCATGTATTCGCGCAGGTATTCCGCCTCGAAGCCGCCGTGAATGCGAGTAACGAACCCTTGTTCGATCTCCAGCGTGATGCGTTCACGCGCATAGCTTTTGAACGGCAGCAAGATATCGCCGACCTCCAGCACCAGCACCCCTTCCGCCTGCTCCTCATTCGGCCAGGTGAACAGGAAACCGCTCGGCCAGTGATCCCAGCGCCCCGGTTCATCGGCATAGCCGTACTCGGTCACCGTCGGGTATTGCCCCAGCGGCGCGCGGAAATCGCTGCCGGCGGCGGAGGTCACCTGCATCAGCTTCGCCTGCTCCAGCACGGCGGCGGCGGCCAGCACCCGCGCCTTGTCCTCCGCGTTGGGCAACATGCGCGCCAGCACCTCCGGCGGCTCCACCGCCAGCAGGATGCGGGTGCCAGTTTTCAGGATCTGTTCCTGCTCCGGCGAATGCAGCAGCATCATGGTATCGACGATCAGGTCGGCGGCCTCCAGCGCACGCTGCGCCGCCAGATTGCCGGTCAGCGCGGTATCGCCGCAATAGGCGGTCATGTCGTTGCCCATCGCTCGCGGATGGTTGAACGCCGGCAGTTCGACGGCATACACCTTGGCGCCCAGCCGCAGCGCTGCGTCGGTCGCGGCGCGCACCGTGCGCGCATCGGAATAATGGCTTTTCAAAATCGCCACGCTCTGCGAAGCATCGACCTTCGACAGCGTAAGCACCTGCTCGAACAGCTGTACCAACTGGGTTTCATTGACCGCCATGGCCTGTCTCCTGTCTTGTCAAGGGTGACCGACGCCCGCAAGGCGGCGGTGATTTTTCAAACAATTTAAAGTGAACACACTCATTTCATCTAAGTCAAAAAAGCAAAGGAAAGCAAGCTGCGAATATCCACCATAAGAAAGTCCTATTTCATCCCGCATCAATCCTGTGATTAACATGAGTTTAACAGTAATACGCCGTCAATTAGCGTGAGCGAGATCTGATTTAACACTTTTGCAACTTTGCGTTATCTAGCGCATACACTATAAATCGATCGTCCAGCCACGCGTTGGGCCTACGCTGAAAAAAGCCAACAGACAGGGGAAACATGATGAGCAAACAACCACGCATCGCCGTCGTCGGCGCCGGGCTGGGGGGCGCCGCCGCCGCCGGGCTGCTGCAAAAAGCCGGCTTTACCGTCGATCTGTATGAACAGAGCCCGGCGTTCTCACGCCTTGGCGCCGGCATTCACATGGGGCCGAACGTACTGAAGATTTTCCGCCGTCTCGGTATTGAGCAGCGGTTGGAGCAGATGGCGTCTCATCCCGATTTCTGGTTCAGCCGCGACGCCGAAAGCGGCGACTACCTGTCGCGCATCGAACTGGGCGCCTTCGCCCGCCGGGAGTACGGCGCCGCCTATGTGACGGTGCACCGCGGCGATTTGCAGGCGTTGCAGCTCTCCGCGCTGCAGCCCGGCACCCTGCACTTCGGCAAATGCCTGAGCAAAATTGAAGATCGCGGTGACGAGGTGGTGCTGAACTTCGTCGACGGCACCTCGGCCCACGCCGACATCGTGATCGGCGCCGACGGCATCAATTCGCGCATTCGTGAGCACCTGCTGGGCGCTGAAGCGCCGACCTACAGCGGCTGGGTGGCCCACCGCGCGCTGATCCGCGGCGAGAAGCTGGCGAAATACAACCTGACGTTCGAAGACTGCGTGAAGTGGTGGTCGGCGGATCGCCATCTGATGGTCTACTACACCACCCAACGGCGCGACGAGTATTACTACGTCAGCGGCGTGCCGCACCCGGCCTGGGATTTCCAGGGCAGCTTCATCGACAGCAGCCGCGAAGAGATGTTCGAGACCTTCGCCGGCTACCACCCGATCGTGCAGGCGCTGATCGAATCCAGCGAGCAGGTCACCAAATGGCCATTGCTGAACCGCAAACCGCTGCCGCTGTGGAGCGAAGGCCGCCTGGTGCTGCTCGGCGATGCCTGCCATCCGATGAAACCGCACATGGCGCAGGGCGCGGCGATGGCGATCGAAGACGCCGCCATGCTGACCCGCTGCCTGCAGGAAACCGGCCTCGGCGACTACCGCACCGCCTTCCAGCTGTATGAAGCCAACCGCAAGGAGCGCGCATCAAGGGTGCAGGCGGTGTCCAACGCCAACACCTTCCTGCGCACCCAGGAAGATCCTGCCTGGGTCTACGGCTATGACCTGTACGCGCAAGCGCTGAAATCGGAGAACGCCGCATGAGCACCTTCCTCTACGGCGCCCACGTTCACGCCAACGACATTCGCCAACACTATCTGCGCTACGGCGGCCACGGCCCAGCGCTGATCCTGGTCCCCGGCATCACCAGCCCGGCGATCACCTGGGGCTTCGTCGCCGAGCGGCTGGGGGAAAAATACGACGTCTACGTGCTCGACGTGCGCGGCCGCGGTCTGTCGTCCAGCGGCCCGGAACTGGCTTATGACGCAGAGACCTGCGCACAGGACGTCAACGCCTTCGCCGCCGCGCTGAACCTGGGCAGTTACGCCCTGCTCGGCCATTCGATGGGCGCCCGCTTCGCCCTGCGCGCCGCCGCTCTGCAGCCCGCCGGCGTGCGGCGGCTGGTGCTGGTCGATCCGCCGGTTTCCGGCCCCGGCCGCCGCGCCTATCCCGGCCAATGGCCGTGGTACGCCGACTCCATCCGGCAGTCGCTGCCGGGCATGAGCGCCGAGCAGATGCGCGCCTTTTGCCCAACCTGGAGCGAAGAGCAGCGCCGGCTGCGCGCCGAGTGGCTGCACACCTGCTACGAGCCGGCGATCCAACGCGCCTACGACGATTTTCATCAGGTGGACAGCCACCGTGACTACCCGCTGCTGACCATGCCGACGCTGCTGATGGCCGCGGGCAAAGGCGGCGTCATTCAGCCCGAAGACCGGGCAGAGATCCGCGCGCTACAGCCGGAGATCGCCATCGTCGAGGTCGAGAACGCCGGACACATGATCCCGTGGGACGATTTCGACGGCTTCTTCCGCGCCCTGGGCGATTTTCTGGATTAACTGAGGAACACCGACATGAGCAACCACTACCGCATCGGCCAGATCGTGCCCAGCTCCAACACCACAATGGAAACCGAGATCCCGGCGATGCTGGGCGCGCGCCAGCTGATACGCCCGGAGCGTTTCACTTTTCACTCCAGCCGCATGCGCATGAAACACGTCAATAAAGAAGAATTGGCGGCGATGGACGCCGAGTCCGATCGCTGCGCGCTGGAGCTGTCCGACGCGCGGGTCGACGTGCTCGGCTACGCCTGCCTGGTGGCCATCATGGCGATGGGGCTGGGCTATCACCGCGAATCGCAGGCCCGGCTGGCGCAGGTGACGAAAGACAATCAGGCCGCCGCGCCGGTTATCAGCAGCGCCGGCGCGCTGGTCAACGGCCTGAAGGTGATCGGCGCCAAACGCATCGCGCTGGTGGCTCCCTACATGAAACCGCTGACCCAGCTGGTGGTGGACTACATCCAGCACGAAGGCATCGAGGTCAAGGTGTGGCGCGCGCTGGAGATCCCGGACAACCTCGACGTCGGCCGGCACGATCCGGCCAGGCTGCCGGGGATCGTCGCCGAGATGGATTTACGCGAGGTCGATGCTATCGTGCTGTCCGCCTGCGTGCAGATGCCTTCGCTGCCGGCCGTCCCGACGGTGGAGGCCCAAACCGGCAAACCGGTGATCACCGCCGCCATCGCCACCACTTACGCGATGCTGACCGCGCTGGAGCTGGAACCGATCGTTCCCGGCGCCGGCGCCCTGCTGTCCGGCGCCTATTGAGGAGGCAGAATGAACGACACCCTCAGCGACAACTACCGCGGCGTCTGGGGCCAGCGCATCGGCTTCGGCCGGCGCCCGGCGCTGCTGGCGATCGATTTTATGCAGGCCTACACCACCGAAGGCGCGCCGCTGTTCGCGCCGGGCGTGGTGAGCGCGGTCGAGGAAAGCCGCGAGCTGCTGGCCTGCGCGCGCCGAACGGGAATTCCGGTGATCCACACCCATATCCGCTATCATGCAGGCCATTTTGCCGATGGCGGCCTGTGGGTGAAGAAAGCGCCGGTGATGAAAGACATGGTGGCGGGCAACCCGCTGGCGGCGTTCTGCCCGCCGGTGGTGCCGCTGGCCGATGAGGTGGTGCTGAGCAAGCAATACGCCAGCGCCTTCTTCGGCACCGCGCTGGCGCCGCTGCTGGTGGCGCAAGGGATCGACACGCTGCTGATGATCGGCTGCTCCACCAGCGGCTGCATCCGCGCCAGCGCAGTGGACGCGGTGCAGCACGGCTTCCGCGCCATGGTGGTGCGCGAGTGCGTCGGCGATCGTCACCCCGGCCCGCACGAAGCCAACCTGTTCGACATCGACAGCAAATACGGCGACGTGGTGCACAAACGGGAGGCGCTCGACTACCTGAACCGGTTATGAGTCAACGATTCACCTGCAACGACAATAACGAAGGCGCAGACAGCACCTCACGCGACCGCCCGAAACAGGGCGGCGTCCATGCAACGCAAACACAACAGGCGCCTCCTGCGGAGGCCAACACGCACCACCTGGAGACAACATCATGGCCATTGTCGACACCCCGCTGGCGGGGAAAGCGGACGCAGAATCGCTGCTGCTGTACCGCAAAATCACCTGGAAACTGATCCCGTTTCTTTGCCTGTGTTACCTGGCGGCCTACCTCGATCGCATCAACGTCGGGCTGGCCAAGCTACAGATGGCCGACGCGCTGCAGCTGAGCGAAGCGGCCTTTGGTCTGGGCGCCGGGCTGTTCTTCGTCGGCTATATTCTGTTCGAGGTGCCGAGCAACCTGATCCTGCAGCGCGTCGGCGCCAAGATGTGGATTGCCCGTATCATGATCACCTGGGGGCTGCTGTCCACCGCCACCATGTTCGTCACCACGCCGACCCAGTTCTACGTCATTCGCTTTCTGCTCGGCGTGGCGGAGGCCGGTTTCCTGCCCGGCGTGCTCTTTTACCTGACGCTGTGGTTCCCGACCTATCGCCGCGGCCGCATCATCGCGCTGTTCATGATCGGCCTGCCGCTCTCCAGCGTGATCGGCGGGCCGCTCTCCGGCTGGATCATGGGCCATTTCGACATGCGCCACGGGCTGCACGGCTGGCAGTGGCTGTTTTTGCTGGAGGGCATTCCCAGCGTGCTGTTGGGCGTGTTGACCTTCTGGCTGTTGCCTAACACTTATCAGCAGGCCAAGTGGCTGACGCCCGAGGAAAAACAGCGCATCGCCGACGATCTGGCGCGCGACGACGCCGAGGCCGATCACGGCAAGCACAGCTTCCGCGACGGCTTCTTCAACCTGAAGGTGTGGATGCTCGGCGGCATCGACTTCGCTATTCTGCTCAGCGCCTACGCCATGGGCTTTTGGATGCCGACCTTCATCAAAACCGCCGGCGTTACCGACATCACCACCATCGGTTACCTGACGGCGATCCCCAGCGTCGCCGCCCTGCTCGGCATGCTGCTGATCGGCAGCAGTTCCGACCGGCTGCGCGAACGGCGCTGGCATATCATCGTGCCGTTTATCGTCGGCGCGCTGGCGATGGCCGGCAGCACCTTCTTCACCCACAATGCGCTGGCCACGGTGCTGCTGTTCTCCATCGCCCAGGCGGCAATCATCGGCGCGGTGCCGGTGTTCTTCAGCCTGCCGGCCACCTTCCTGCGCGGCACGGCGGCGGCGACCGGCTTCGCGCTGGCCTGTTCGCTGGCCAACATCGCCGGGCTGGTGAGCAATTCGCTGATGGGGCTGGCGCTGGATCTGACCGGCAAGAGCGGTGGCGCGCTCTGGGCCTTCGCCGGCTGCCTGCTGCTCAGCTCGCTGCTGGTGGTGGCCCTGCCGGCCAAGGTGGTGAACCGCTGAGCGTTAATAGAAAGGGAAAAGGCGCAAGACAATGACAATGATGATAAGGGACCGTTGTCTGCTTTGATTCTTGCGCCGTTTTCTCCCCCCACAACACGGCATGTCAATAATGACGATGGGCTCTGGGTTACCCCACCAACAACGTTTTTGCTTCCAGATAAGCCTGCATCCCCCATTTGCCCATCTCGCGCCCCAGCCCGGACTGTTTGAAACCGCCAAACGGCGCTTTAGGTTCATGATCCAACGTGTTCAGCAGAACACGCCCGGAGTCAATCTGCTGCGCCACCCGCACCCCGCGTTCGCGATCGCCGCTTAACACCAGCGCACTCAGCCCGTAGGCGGTGTCGTTGGCGATCGCAAGCGCTTCGGCCTCATTGTCGTAAGGGATGATCACCAGCACCGGACCAAAAATTTCTTCCCGGGCAATGCGCATCCGGTTATTGCCCGCAAATACCGTAGGCTTCACGCACCAGCCTTTATCCATACCCGATGGACGGCCAACGCCGCCAACCAACAATGTCGCCCCTTCTTCCTCGCCCAAGCGGATATAATCCTGCACCCGTTGCCACTGTTTTTGGCTCACCATCGGGCCGATTTCCGTATTTTCATCGCGCGGATCGCCCGACCGGACTTTGCCTACCGCGTCGGCAATCGCCTGTTCAAACTCCGCCTGACGGCTGCGCGGCACCAGAATTCGCGTGCCTGCAATGCAGGCCTGGCCGCTATTCATAAAACCGGCGGCAAGCGCCAAAGGCACGGCCTGCATGACATCCGCATCGTCCAGGATCAGCGTCGGCGATTTGCCCCCCAGTTCCAATGTCACCCGTTTCAGCGATTCTGCACCGCTTTCTACGATATGTTTGCCCACCGCCGTGGAACCGGTAAACGAGATCTTGGCAATATCGGGATGTCGATTAATGACCTCACCCACCACCTCGCCTCGCCCGGTGATAATGTTAAATACTCCGGCAGGAATGCCCGCGTCGTGCAACGCTTCGGTGATAACCCGCGTTTGCATCGCGCTCATTTCGCTGGGCTTGATCACCGCGGTGCACCCTGCCGCCATCGCCGTCGCCAGTTTGTTGCAGATAAACCCGGCATCGCTGTTCCATGGCGTAATCAGCCCGGCGACGCCGACAGGCGTCATGATGACCTGCGCCTTACCCGCCTGTTCCGTAAACTCGAAATTTTCCAGCGCGTCGATCGCCTGAGCTATCGCGTCCGCCGGGTAGCTGGCCATCCAGCGCCCACGAATTTTGGGCGCGCCATATTCCATCACGACGGCGTCCATCAGCTCATCTTCACGGGCCATAACCGCTTTGTGCATACGGCGCAATACGGCAAGGCGTTCCGCCTTACTGGTCTTGGACCAGTAAGGAAATGCGGCCTTGGCTGCGGCAATCGCCCGCTCGGCATCCACCTCGTCCGCCAGACGCACAGTGCCAATCACGTCTTCTGTCGCCGGGTTAAACAGCGTGAAGCGTTCTTCACCGTGGGGTGTCACGAATTCACCGTTGATATAAATGCTGTCAATTTTTTGCATGGTGCGCTCCACATGTTCCGATTAGTCAAACGAGTATAGAAACAGATGATCAATACGATAAGTGGGTCTATCCTGTACGAACTGTACCGATAATCGGGATAATCTATGCATCGCAGTGGACTGACAGAGTTGGAAGTCGTGTTGGCGGTGGCGCAGCGACAAAGCTTTCGCGCCGCCGCACGGCAATTAGGCATGTCGGCCACCGCCGTCAGCAATGCGGTGGCCGGGTTGGAAAGCCGCCTGAAAATACGTCTGTTTAACCGTTCGACCCGCAGCGTGGCCCTGACGCCGGCGGGCGCGCGTTATGTAGAACGAATCGCCCCCGCTCTGGCCGAGATTCGGCGTGCATCAGAAGAGATCGCCACCCAACCCGACGCGCCAACCGGCACGCTGCGCATCAGCGCACCGCAGGAGTGCGTCTCCCTGCTCTACGAACCGTTGATCGAAACGTATTTGCGGCGTTACCCGCAAATGCGGCTCGATATCACCAGCGAATCAAGAATGGTGGACATTGTGGCGGAAGGTTACGACGCGGGGATCCGTTTGGCGGAGTCCGTCCCGCAGGACATGATCGCCGTGGAGCTAACGGGAGATATCCGCATGTTGGTGGTCGCTACACCAGACTATTTCGCTGAACATGGCATACCGCAATCGCCGGAGGATCTGTTACGGCACAAAAGCGTCGGGATGCGTATGTCACACGGAGGGATTTACCATTGGGAATTGGAACGCCACCAACAGAAACTTCGAGTCAACGTACCGCCGCGCATTGTATTGAATGAAATGCGCGCCATTCATCGTGCCGCATTGAGCGGTGTGGGGATTGCCTTCGTTTCAGATTGGTTTGCCCGTGAAGATATCGCATCAGGTCGACTTATTAGCGTACTGGACGAATGGTGCCCAGCTTTCGGCGGATTGCGTCTCTATTATCCCGGCAGACGACATGTTCCTCCGGGGCTCAAGGCATTTATCGATTTGGTGCATGAAATTCAGGCCAGGTAGCTTGTCTTCTCTCTGTCGACCAGAAAACGGCACCGCCAAACGTCGGAATGCGACCGGCATTTGGCGTGCCGTTGGTTTACTCACTCTCCTTGTTCATACCCTCGGGACTATTCGTCCTTCAGCCCGCGGTTGATCAGCATCGGTTCGATGCTCGGCTCTTTGCCGCGCCAGTCGATGTACAGCTTCTCCAGATCCTGGCTGTTGCCGCGCGACAGGATCATGTCGCGGAAGCGCTGGCCGTTTTCGGCGGTCAGGCCACCGTGCTCGGTGAACCACTGGAAGGCGTCGTCCGCCAGCATTTCCGTCCACAGATAGGCGTAATAGCCCGCGGCGTAGCCGTTACCCCAGATGTGCTGGAAATAGCTGGAACGGTAGCGCGGCGGCACGTAGCCGAGATCGACCTTGTCTTTTTGCAGCGACTCGGCCTCGAACTTGTCCACGTCTTGCTGCGGCTGGTCGGCGGTCAGCATGTGCCAGTGCATGTCCAGCAGCGCGGCGGACAGCAGCTCGGTCATGCTGTAGCCCTTGTTGAACTTGTCGGCCTTCTTGATCTTGTCGACCAGTTCCTGCGGCATCGCCTCGCCGGTCTGATAATGCTTGGCGAAGTGGCTGAACACTTTCGGATCGCTGACCCAGTGCTCGTTGAACTGCGACGGGAACTCGACGAAATCGCGCGCGGTGTTGGTACCCGACAGGCTCGGGTATTCCTGATCGGCGAACATACCGTGCAGCGCGTGGCCGAACTCGTGGAACATGGTGATCACGTCGTCATACGACAGCAGCGCCGGCTGCCCCGGCGCCGGTTTGGTGAAGTTGGCGACGTTGTAGATCACCGGCTTGGTGCCGTTGAGCTTCGACTGATCGACGAAGTTGCTCATCCAGGCGCCGCCGCCCTTGTTGTCGCGCTTGAAGTAGTCGGTGTAGAACAGCGCCAGCGATTTGCCGTCCTTGTCGAACACTTCATACACCTTAACGTCCGGCTGGTAGACCGGAATGTCCTTGCGTTCTTTGAAACTGATGCCGTACAGCAGGTTGGCGGCGTAAAACACGCCGTTGTTCAGCACGTTGTTCAGCTCGAAGTAAGGTTTGATCTGCGATTCGTCCAGATCGTACTTGGCCTTGCGCACCTGTTCGGCGTAGAACTGCCAGTCCCAGGCCTGCACCTTGAAGTCGCCTTTCTGCTGATCGATCACCGCCTGAATGTCTTTGGCTTCACGCTCGGCGCGCGCGGTGGCCGCCGGCACGATGTTGCGCATAAAGCTCAAGGCGGCATCCGGCGTCTTGGCCATCTGGTTTTGCAGCTTCCAGGCGGCGTAGTTCGGGTAGCCCAACAGCTTGGCCTGCTCGGCGCGTACCTTGGCCAGACGGGAAAGGGTCTGGCGGGTATCGTTGCCGTCGCCCTTCTCCGCGCGCGTCCAGGAGGCGTCGAACAGCGCTTGGCGGGTGTCGCGATCTTTCAGGCTCTGCAGCAGCGGCTGCTGGGTGGTGTTCTGCAGCACCAACAGCCACTGTTTCTCCAGCTTGCGCTCGGCGGCCGCCTGCGCTGCCGCGGCCAGCTCACCTTCGGACAGACCGTCCAGTTTCGCCTGGTCGGTTATCGCCAGCGCGCCGTTTTTGCTCGCCGCCAGCAGTTTGTTGGTGAACTGGGTGCTCAGCGTCGCTGCTTCCTGGTTCAGCGCCTTCAGCTTGGCCTTGTCGGCGTCCGACAGGTTGGCGCCCGCCAGCTCGAAGTTCTTGTAGGTCACTTCCACCAGCCGGCGCGATTCCGGATCCAGCTTCAGCGCATCGCGATCCTGATAGATGGCCTTGATGCGCGCGAACAGCTTGCCGTTGAGCATGATGTCGTCGTTCAGCGCCGCCAGCATCGGCGAGGTTTCTTCATCCAGCTTCTGCAGCGCATCGCTGGTGTTGGCCGAGGTCATGGCGCCGAACACGTTCATCACCCGCGTCAGCAGCGAACCGGCCTGCTCCAGCGCCACGAAGGTATTCTTGACGTTGGGCTTGGCCGGGTTGTTGGCGATCTTCTCCACCTCTTCCCGCTTTTGCTTGATGCCCGCCTCGATCGCCGGCGCGTAGTCGCTTTCCTTGATCAGGTTGAACGGCGGCGCCTGGAACGGCAGACGGCTTTGATAGAAGAACGGGTTTTGGGTCTTTTGCTTGTCGTGCTGATTGGCTTCACCGGTCACGGTAGCCTCCTTCGCCTGGCCGCTGGGCAGGGCACTATGGTCGGCGTGAGGTTGGGTTTCTGCTGCCTGTGCCTGCGAGCCCAGCGCCATGCCGATCGCCAGCACCAATGTGGATAAACGCATCAAATCGAAACTCCTCCATGTTCACGGAATAAGGTCTCGGGGAATGGCTCCCTCAGAGTCATCACCTAGCTTAGGCGCAGTTGGCAGTTTGAGCAAAAACAAGTGATTAGAAGTTAACCGCCTCGCCGACCGCGGCCAAACGCTTCTTTGACATCTTTATTTTTCATCATCGACACATAGTCACAAAAGGTAATCATTTTATGATTAATTAATTCAATACCATGATAAATAAAGAGGAATCATAAAATACCCTGTTGACTTATCAGGTTACCCAATGTAACTTGATGTAAATTTTGATTAATGGAGCTAATCAAATTGCACCTTATAACGGAAATAGTTCTTATTGTCATTTTCATCCTCATTATCAGTGCGATCTATAAAAACGCGAAGAAAAAAGGCGTGCGCACGTACCACATCGTTATGCTGTTCTTGATATTTCCCCTTGCCGTATTTTTAGACTACTGCCTGCAGCGCCAGGCGATCCTTTTGGATACGGCCGCCCTTAAAACCACGGCCAGTTATGGTTTGCCGATGGCGATTATTTTTTCGCTTGTTTTATCTATCACCTCTCGCAAGAAGGAGTTTAAATGAGAGCCTTAACGGAAGTTGAATTGTCATGTATTAACGGATCTGACGGCAACGATTCTTATAATCCGACTTCGCTCATTGTCGGTAGCCTGAGCACAATAGCGAAATTACCCACCCCCGTATCCTTAGCCGTGGGCGTCGGGACGGAAATAGCTATTCAAGCCGCACCACACATGCCGGTTAACGTTGCTATTCCACAGGTTCCTATGGGCCCAACCTGGAATGGCAGTGGCGGTGGCCGCCCTTCACCTTCGTCTTCACTTTCAACACCGGATTCATCAAATTAAAAAAACAGTCTTATTATTCCTTGTGCAATAAGGCCGGGATTTAACTTACTCTGCACCAATAAAAATAACGATTAAAAAATGACAAAGCTCGCCATGCTTCACGAAAGCTTGATCCCTTTCGTCGCAAAAAAGACAGGTTCTCAATTACTCTGGCACAATGCATTAAGCCCTGCTGAACAAGACGAACTGAAAAAAGAGACCAGCTATCTCATCGAAGAAAATAATCGCCATGCTATTTTTGATGATGGTACGCCGCGCTTAAACGATGAAAAAGTCTTTTTCGCCGAACGTTATGGCGGCGGCGCTATTTCGCGCAACGGCGGCGGAGCACGCTGTGGCTTTGATGGGCGTTGGCAGGTTAAAGGTATTGGGGCTAATGCGTTAGTCGGTCAAGGGGCAAAGCATGTCGATGGCGAGTTGACGATGACCGGCGCAGTATTGGAGGCATTATGGGGGAACGTCATGGCCAAACTGCTGCCTTACGGTGCCGTGCCCAATCAGGCGATCTTGGTGACCGATAGCCCCTTAGCCGCCATCTCTCCTGAATCGGCGAGAAGTCCCCATAACCGCAAGGCGTTGCTGGTGCGTGAGCCCGTCGTGCGCCCTGCACATTTTTGCCGCGCACCCTACTATCATCCTCATGATGCGATGCAAAGGCAGCCTTCGGATATTCAGCGGGTCGAAAAGCTGATTGTCGCCGCACCGGCTTTTCTGCCTCGTCCCCCGGAGTTTGACGCCGCAAGCTGGTTGGCATTGCCCCAGGAAGAACAAGCATTCTACGGGCTCTGCGAGCTTGCCCGGCGTCTCGCGACGCAGATCGCGTACTGCCGCACCCGGCATTTGGTGATGATGACCTCACCCTCCAATTGCGATATGGCCGGTAGGCTGCTGGACTTTCATGGTGTTCGCAGTGTTTTTCCCGCAGAACGTCGCGATCCCGGGCGCAGCTACATTCAACACAACAAGCTCAATGAAGACGCCCCTTTGTTGCTGAGAGGCTTGCAAGATCTCGCTTTTTATTTAGCCAAGCATCAATTCGGCCCGGCATTTCTCGCGGCAGCGCACCAAGGCATCGGTGCGGCCTTCAACATGGCCTATAAACGAGCCTGCCTGCTGGATAATCTCGGTATGGCGGGTTTTGACCCTGCATTTTTACAACGCCTGCCTCTCACCGCCGAGTGGTTCTCCTTAGGCGAACGCTTGCAAAAAATGTTCGATTTGGCTCCCGGCGTCTTTACCCGTCGACAAGGTCTTGGCCTGGGGAATGCTCATCCGGCGATTGCCCTATTGCACCGGCTCATCGACGCACCCGTAAGGGTTCCCGCCGAGCAACAGGGTACGACCGCGGAGGAGAGATTTTCTCTGGCGTTCCGTCGGTTATACGCGCAATACCTTCAGGAAACATCAGCAGCTCAAACCTCCGCCGGATTACAACTGGCGATGAAGCAGACCGTCACCAGAAGGTTGGGTTCCCGCACGTTCATGCGCCGTGAAGTGATTTTTCAAGAAATTTCCGGCTGGCGCGGCGAAGTCAGCGAGATCACCGAACAATTGCAAACCTATCTCGACCGTTTCGAGCGCCAGGCGATCAACGTATTACAATAACAACGCTGAGGATATTTCGTGAGTTTTATCAAAGAAAACCAGCAGGGTAAAAGTAGGTTCAGTCAATACGAGAACCTGGGCTTCGCCGTTAACTGTATGTTGATGAATAAAAATTACAGTTTGTACCATATAAAAACGTTGCAGCTATGGACTCAGGAAGCGATTAATCAAAACCAATTTAAAATATTATTCGACCATTTGGATAACCCGATAGGGTATATAACCTGGGCCTACCTGAAAGATGAGACGCTGAGTCGATTTATTAACGATCCGCAGTTTCTTCTCCATAACTCAGAATGGGATGAGGGCGGTACGCTGTGTATTTTAGATTTTTGCTGCAAGCCAGGCAGCGTGCATTTATGTTTGGAACACCTTAAAAGAGTTCACCCCATCGTAGAACGCCGCACGGTTGTGTGGCGCTCCCGCCGAACGGGCAGACTGATGACTGTAAAAAATAAAGAAAAATAATTGTCAGGGATGAGGCAATGAGCAAACATCAATTACTGGATTCACAGGCAGGATTTTACTATGGCACCAAGATCGGCGATGATAAATCGAGCTATAATATCGCGGAATATGTCGAAATAAATCACACTCTCGATATCGCAAGAATGAAACGTGCTATTCATCGTGTCATCAGCCAAACCCCTACGCTGCACGTTCTGTTTGATGAGAATAACGGCACGCCTTATCAATATTCCGTCACCGCCAATATCTCAGTGGAATGGGTAGATCTTTCGCAGAGCGCCAACGATATGGCCACCGCTATCGAATTAATGGAAGCGGATGCTAAGCGCCCCTTCTCGCTGAACGCAGCGCCGTTATTCAGACAAAAAATCATCAGGCTGGGTGAGAAACGCTTTCTGTGGTATTTCTGCAGCCACCATCTGCTGCTTGATGGTTACGGCACTTATTTGCTGATCCATCAAGTGGCGCAGGCCTACCGAGACCAGACACAACAACCGCAAGACGTACCGGCGATCGATGCCTTGCTCAGGGCTGAATCTGAGTATAAACAGTCAGCCGCCTATCAAGCAGACCGACATTTTTGGCAAGCGGCCAGCGCCTCACTGCCAGACCCGATGACATTAGCCTGCGCCAATATTCCCTCGGGACAGACCATCCGCCATGTGACGTCGTTGCCCTATCCTGCCGAGCGGCTTGCGCTGCAAACCGAACATCCTTCTTGGCTGGCGCGCACTTTTGTAGCGGTGATGGCGTATTTGTACCTATGTACCGGCGAGAAGCAGCAAACGATCGGCGTCCCTATGATGGCGCGAACAGACGCCCTGTCGAGGCAGGCGCTAACCTGCAAGACCAACGTTGTTCCTTTGACTCTCGATATTGAGGACACCGCTTCATGCCGACAGTTGGCGCAAACCATTGAACACGCGCTCAAGCAACTCAAGAAACATCAAGCGTTTCGTTACGAAGAGATAAAAAGTCTGAGGAGCGTCGCCAGCCGCTCGCCGTTGTTCAACATCGTGGTCAATATCATTCCCTTTGAAGCGGCAGCCTCATTCTCTCCCGCTCAGCGTAGTGAAATCCGTAACTTACGCTCAGGAGGCGCGCAGGATCTGGTCTTCAACATGCGTCCCGATCTCGATAACCAAACGCTGCGGCTGGAGATCGATGCCGACTCAGGGCTTTACGATGCGGCCAGTCTGGTGCGGCACAGCCAGGGGATACAGACCTTGTGCACCTTGCTGTACGACGATCCGGAAAATCTTTCCGTCGCGGCATTGCGACAACGTTTCCCGCTCTCGCTGCTGGGTAAAACAGCCAACGACAACGTGGTCGATATCATGCAGCGTATCGATCGTGCCGTCGTTCAAGCGCCGCAACGCACGGCGATCCTCACGCCTGAACACGCTTCGTCATCGCTCAGAACGCTGTCTTATGCCGTTTTGCAGCAGCAGTGGCGTGCGCTGGCCGATGTCCTGGCTCCCGTTCGCGCCGCACATACCGTACTGTTGCTCGACTTGCCGCAAGGGCCGGAGGCCATCATCTGCATGCTTGCTGCGTTGCAATTGAAAATGCCCTTCGTCAACCTGAATGCCAAAGGGGATGGAGCGGCTTACCGTCAACTGCTTGAACAGTTTAGCGACGCTATCCTGATTACCGATCGCACGCGTCCCTCCGTTCATTCCGAGCCTGGCGCATTGGCGCATTGGCGCGCATCGACACTCAATATGCCGACGGATTTCGCACACTTCACCGTGTTTCGCCGGCAAACATCGACTGAGGCGCCGGCGTTCCCGGTCGGTACCAGCTATATCATGTTTACCTCCGGTTCGACGGGAATGCCTAAAGGCGTGATAGGCGCCCGACATGCCCTCAACGTTTTTGTCGATGCGGCGATAAAATGCTATGGCATTCAACCGCACGAACGCGTGTTGCAATTTGCGCCCTTGCATTTCGATGCCTGCATCGAAGAAATTTTCATGACGCTGGGGGCCGGCGCCCACCTGTGTATCGCCCCCGAGACCGTCAAGCACAGCTTTGCCGCTTTCTTCACATTCTGCGACGATCATCAAATCAGCCTGTTGGATCTGCCGACCGCCTACTTTAATGAAATGCTGTTCGCCTCCGGCGGTGAACAGACGCTACCGCCGGCCGTCACTACCGTTATCATCGGCGGCGAAAGCCTTTCACCGCGAGCCAAAGAACGCTGGTTCGCGCACTACCCCAAAGGCAGGAAGTTATTCAACTCCTACGGCCCAACCGAAACAACCGTGGTGGCGACGGCCGCAGAAATCAAAAACGATGGCGCCGCCGTGACGATAGGCACACCGCTGGATGGTATATACACGGCGATCGTCGGCGAGGATCTCAGGCCGTTGCCGCTCGGCTGCAGCGGCGAATTACTGATAGCCGGAGCGACCGTCGGCCTGGGATATTGGCATCAACCAACGCTGAGCGCGGAAAAGTTCGTCACCCTTGAGGCCAACGGCCATCTCATGCCCGCCTTTCGTACCGGCGATATCGCCTGCCAGCGCCAAGATGGGCAGTTGGTGTTCCTTGGCCGCAAAATTCGTGAAGCGAAAATCGCCGGGCAGCGCGTCAATATGGGTGAGATAGAAAGCTGTCTGGCCCGCTTGCCCTCCATTGTCGAGATTGCCGTACTGGCCAAAAGCGGCGACGCGGGAACGGAACTGTACGCGCATTATCACAGCCGGCAGCCGCTCAGTGAGGCAATGCGCCGCACACTGTACGGCGAACTGCCCAATGCCCATATTCCTCAGCGCTTCGTGCATCATCCAACGCCGCTGGTCAAACTGGCTAACGGCAAGATTGATTATCGCACCCTGGAGAGACAATCCCGGATGCCTGAACCCACACGGGAGTTGCGTTCGACGACATTCAACACCCTGGTGCATGAAGTTTGGCTGGCGACGCTGGGCAGTGACGATGGCGACTTCTTCACGCTCGGCGGCGAGTCCCTGCAGGCCATAAAAATCATTAACGTGCTTAACGCCCACTGTCGGTTGGATCTGAACCTGAGCGACATTCTTGAACATCCAAGACTCGCCGATTTCTGCCGACACCTGACGCAGTTGGCCCATGCACGCTATGGTCTGGATCCGCAGCATCTGGACATCCGTTGCGCTATCGGCCGCTGTCTATCAACCGAGGCGCCGACCAGCAGCAGGCTGTTTATTCAATCTCCCGAAGGCACAGATGAACGGCTTTTATTGGCCGCCCTCGCCGACAAACGCGGTGTGGACATTCTGTCACCGCAGGCGCTGCCGTTGCCTGCTGAATGGTCGCTGAACGCGGCCATATTCAACGTACCGAACGAAGCCACTCAATATGCCAGTTGGCTCGATGCACTTTCGGCCCTGCTGCACACCCTGCCCGGCCGAGTTAACCACATGATCTTTATGCATGATACGGCCGGCGGAGCCAGACTCACGCAGGGCCTGCTACGCGATTTCCGGCATGAGCGACTACTGTTGCTGCATAAAGTCGATGCGCGCCGCCAAGCCGTCGACGCCGGCGTTACAGAGTTGATAGCCCTCTCTGCGCGGCTGGGTTATTTCCCGCACATTCGGTTCGATACGGCCAATGAGCGATTGAACGGCTGCGTACTGAGGATCTTCGGTTTCGATGATGGCGAGAATATCGACCATCGCGCCGCCTTCACAATGGCGCAGCGGAGAAACCCGGGAGTGCAGTTGTGTAGCTTAGCGCATTGGCTGAATTTGATTTCCGCCCACAGCGACAAACGCCCGAATAAAAGCGGTCGAACAGCGAAAACTATCGACGTCAACATGGAAGGAGCGCACTGATGAGCGTCATCGGCTTGATCAATCTGATGGAAATGGCGAAACAGGGAGCAAAATTCGGCGAGCTGTCGCCTCGACGCCAAACCATCGAGCATGTTGACGCCGCCGCACTCAGTACGGTGCAGGAAGACATTACCGCATTTTTATCTGTCTGTACGCCAGACAATTCAGAGCGGCACACCGGCGAGAAGCCTTGTTACACCGTCAATCACTACGCGGGCCAATACCTGTGGCTGTATGAAAACTTCACCAAGAACAGCCCGCTGTATAACATTCCGATCGCTAAAGAGATCCTGGGGCCCTTTGAACCCGAGCGTTTGCTCGCCGCGTTGAAAAAACTGCTCAAGCGGCACGGTGCGCTTTGCGGCCGCTACCGGCTAGACGGTGAAGCCATCACCGTTGACATCGTGCATCCTGATGAAACCATTTTCGAACACAGCCTCGAGGACATCAGCAGGCTGAACAGTGAAGAGCAGCAAGAAAATATGCTGGCGGCGCTTAACGCCCAGTGTACGATTCCGTTTGACCTCGCGGCTGAGTATCCCCTGCGCTGCCGGATCTTGAGAAAGAGCGCGCAGCACCACTATCTGTTCTTGACCTTCCACCATTGCGTGGTCGACGGCTGGACGGCCAATTTGCTGGTGGATGAACTGAGCCGTGACTATCAAGCGTACGAAGAGCATTGGCATTATGACAACGGTCAGGCGTTTTTCCGCTATCTTGAAGACCCTTTCCTCGCCGTCGCCAATGTCGATGACAGCATGGCGTTTTGGCGCGATGAACTGGATGGTGCGCCGGAAAAACACGCGCTTGAATACGATATCGCCATCACCGCGGGAGGCAAAACACAGAATATCGTCAGAACATCGCTGACGAACGAACTGCAGCCGGCCCTGGCCCAGTTAGCCAAACATAACGGTACGACGCTGTTTACGCTGTTGCACTCCGCCTTCGCATTACTGATTGCCAGAGAATCGGCGACGGATCGCGTGGTCATCGGTAGCCCGATCGCCAACAGGAACGAGCCGACGTTAAACGACGCCGTTGGCAGCTTCGTCAACACGATCGCTCACCAATTTATCATCACTGGCGACGACAGTTTCACCGCGCTGCTGCAAAAGAACGCCAATAAATTTGCGCGCGCTTTCAAACATCAGGGATTGCCCTTCTCTTACCTGGTTGAACAACTCAAGCCCACGCGCGGCAAGTTCCACCCCATTTTTCAAATCATGTTCGTCTGCCAACATCGCAAAAGCAACGAGCTAAATCTTGGCGGTGCGCAGGTTAACACCCTGCCAAGACGCTATGCGCCGCCCAAGTTTGATCTGGTTCTGGAAGTGATTTCCGGCGCAGAAGGCATTCAGTTGGAGTGGCAATACAACGCCAAGCTGTTTACGCCGGAGCGTATTAACGGATTGGCGCAAGCTTACGCATTGCTGTTGCAGCAAATTGCCTGCGATCCTTCGCGGGCCGTCGACCACTATTCGCTGGCGCCAATGGCCGATAACCGGCAATTGCGGCAGCTCTCCGTCGGGCAGGCGATGCCGGTATGCTTGCGGCAACCTCTTTCCGATCGGCTGTTACGCGCTGCCCACCAGCATGGGGATCGCCCGGCGTTGTTCGAGGAAGATCAGGTGTGGCATTACGATCGGCTATTGCGGCACGCCGGCTTCGTGGCGCATTGGCTGAACGCCCATACCGCCCCAGGCGCGCTCATCGCCATCGATCTTCCACGCGGCGCTCATCAAGCTATTGCGGCGCTCGGCGTGATCCTCGCCGGACGCGCCTACTTGCCGTTGGCCGAAGGATTACCGGATGCCCGCGTAGCGGCCATTATGCGAATATCGGGTTGCGCCTGGGTTGTGAGCAATCGGGCTCACCATCGCGCCCGCTATCCGCAGACAACCCGCGTTCAGGATCTGGAGGCGCTGTTTTCTCCCCCTGTCACAGGCACAGCAACCTTCCCACCAGGCGAAGCGGAAGCACTCGCCTATGTCATTTATACATCGGGGACGACAGGCACGCCAAAAGGCGTGGCGATGGAACACGGCGCCGTCACCAATACCTTGCTGACCATGAATCAACTGTTTAACGTTTCACATCGTGACAACGTATTGGCGCTCGCCGACCTGGCCTTCGATTTATCGGTCTATGACCTGTTCGGCAGTTGGCTAGCCGGCGCATCGGTAACCGTGTTATCGCCGCACGACGCTAAAGAGCCGTCAGCATGGCTACATGCGATACGCCAGCGGAAAATCAGCATCTGGAACTCGGTTCCCGCCATCTTGCAAATGCTGGTGCAATACTGCGCGCAAGAAAACATCCTGTCGCTGCCTCAACTGCGGCATATCTGGCTGAGCGGCGATCGTATCTCTCCGCGGCTGATCGCCGAAGCACATCGGCTTTGCCCCAACGCCACCATCACCAGCCTTGGCGGTGCCACCGAAGGGGCAATATGGTCAATTTATCATCCGCTTACACGAGATACGCACTACAGAAACGCCATCCCCTATGGAACCGCATTGCCGAATCAAAGCATGTGGGTGTTGAGTGAAAAACTCGAGCCGTGCGGTTTCGGCGTTACCGGCGACATTTATATCGGTGGCGTTGGCGTTGCCCGCGAGTATTGGCGCGATAGGCAAACCACCGCCGGCAGCTTTGTTCTTCTCCCAACCACCGGAGAACGCGTGTACCGCACCGGCGATCGTGGCCGTTGGCATCGCAGCGGTTACATCGAATTTCTCGGCCGCGAAGACCAACAGGTGAAACTGCAGGGTTTTCGCGTCGAATTGGGTGACGTCGAATTCGCGCTCAAAAGCAGCGAACTGGTCGCTGAAGCGTGCGTCGTCTGTCGCGATGAAACCAGGAACGGCACACCGTATCTGGAAGCCTATTTCACATTGACCGAGGCGGGGAAAGCCAGCGTCCAGGCGGAGCAAAGAATACGCGAGCAGGTTACGGCCGCATTGCCCGCGTATATGGCGCCATCCCACTATCATCTTATCGAACGTTTCCCGCTTTCACGCAACGGCAAATTGGATCGCACCTTGCTATCGCCAGGCACCGAACGGAGTCAGGCCAGCGATGTTGTTCCCGCCGCGTCCGCGGAACTCATGCTGCTACGTGAGTTGTTGGCGGATACGTTAGGCTGTGCTCCAGACAAGATCGACCCCTATGCCAGCTTCTTCAGCAATGGCGGCAGCTCGCTTTCCGGCATTACGTTTTTGGGTAACATCAAGCGCGCCCTTAATGTGGAATTAACCCTGGCGGAAATCCTTGGCTACTCACAGCTCGATAAACTTGCCGAGCGTCTGCGCGATAACGCGCCCCTGCCGTTATCGATGTTGTCCGGCGCAGCCGATCGCCCCTCTCTGCCCACCTTGTATTTGGTGCATGGTGCCGGTGGCCAGGTACATCAATATGCAAAGTGGACAAAACAACTTTACGCCTGCGCCAACATCATCACCATCGCCAGCCCGGGGTTGGCCGCGCCAGGCGCAGACGACACACTCACCCTGCAGCGATTGGCCGCCTCCCATTTGGCGGCCATACCGCGTGCCAAACGCGACACTGCCGTTATCGCCGGCTGGTCATTGGGCGGCCAATTAGCTGTCCATATGGCGGCGCAGGCTACGGAACAAGGCGCGCCCTTTGCGCATGCGGTGCTTGTCGACAGCGGTTTGCCCGCCCAGCACCCCTCAGTGAATCGAGGTTTCAGCGTGGCGCAAAGTTATCTCAGCCTGTTCGACTCTCTCGGTATTGCGCGCCATTTGTGTCGGCATCAAGAAACGAACGCGATAGACAGCTTCGCCAACGAGATAAAAATGCACTATGCGCTGAATCAGAGCGTGCTTGCGGAGAAGATCACGCTGGAACATGCCGAAGCCTTTTGTTGGGCGCTGAAAAAATCCTTTGATCTGACGAATAACGCCGGCCCTCTGCCACAGATAGCGATACCGCTGACGCTTTGGCTCAGCCAGCAACGTCAGCGTAAACACCCCAATCTTGCACAACGCTGGGAGAGGCAATCCTCTCATGACGTTCAACTCAATTATTGTGCAGAAACGCATTACAGCATTTTAAACAACGCTCAACTTCTTCGAGCGCTGACGCGGATGCTGCGCGCGTTGTCCACATCATTGGAATAACGCGAGAAGATACCCCTGGCCAATCAAACCTATCGAGGCACTGATGAAATTACCCAGCAGTTGGATTTTTTTGTTCTGCTTTTACTACACATTCATGGATATTTTTTATTCGTTATTTTTTTCCGAAGACAGGAGGTTTACCAGCACAATCATTCAATCCTTTATCTTTTCAACCTTGCTAGTGGCATTTTTCTGGTATCGGAAAACTGCAAAAACCAAAAACCAATA
Organism: Serratia sp. NGAS9; assembly: GCF_009905295.1. Taxonomy (NCBI): domain Bacteria; kingdom Pseudomonadati; phylum Pseudomonadota; class Gammaproteobacteria; order Enterobacterales; family Yersiniaceae; genus Serratia; species Serratia sp. NGAS9. The sequence goes on along the minus strand of NZ_CP047605.1, from coordinate 2,344,645 downwards.
ATATAAGGAAGTCGTTATGAGAGAACTTACGATTAATGAAGTGAACTTTATCGCAGCCGCTGGGGATTTCAGCTATGCGGAGCTGGGCGGGGCCGTCGCGGCCGGCGCGGTTGGTGGGGCGATGACCGGCGCCATGGCTGGCGGTGTCGGTGCCGGCCCAGGCGCTGTTGCCGGTGCCGTTATCGGTGGTGCCGCCTATACCGCAGGCAAAATGGTGGAATCCATGTTGGGTGGCAATAAACAAACATCGACGAACAATCCTGCCGACAGTAACTAATACAGGAAGATTCGTGTTCATCATATGAAAAAGTCACTTATTGTATTGTTCGCCATTTTAATTGGGCTTGTTGCTGGCACGATTGCGGATTATTTCACCCTCAATCGCTTCTTGAAATACGCCCTTATCGCCGTTGCCGTTATCGGCACGCATAAATTGCTCAATAGCGATCGCGGGCAACGCTCGGCATGATAAACGTGGCTTATTTGAAAATTTAATGATTAAGGAGCAAATATGCGCAATCTTACCTCTGAAGAATGTTCAATCATTTCCGGTGCAGGAGATCGCAGCGGTACATTGACGGTTTCCGCGGAAACGGTCGGCGCAGCGATCGGCGGTGGCATCGGCTCTATCGGTGGCGTGGCGGGCGGCGTTGTCGGCACCATTGTCGGCGGTGCTGTCGGTAACTATGTCACTGGCGATCGTGCCCCCGGCTCTGTTGGCCCATCAGGCATTCCCTGGGGCGGGAGCAACGGCGGCGGTACCATGTGGGGGAACAACAACAATACCGATTCGAACTGATCGGGGCCCTGCCAGCCACACGGCTGACCTCCCCGGTTAACGTTGGCTTCAGCGCCTAAAGCGTCATTTCATGCCAGGGTTATCGTTATGATAACCCTTTTTGTCATGGGCCCACCACAGGGTGAGCAGCGCGGTTGGCGTAGCGAAAATGTCGAGATGAAGAAGCCAGGTGAAGCGAAGCTGACGTTACCCGAGTTGAATGACTCTATCCGCAGAGGCAATCGTCGATGGACGGTGCGCAATAATCACGCGGGTAATGTTCAGTTGTGAAATAGCGCGGTTAATATGTGTTTCATTATCGAGATCCAAGTGGCTGGTCGCTTCGTCCATAAACAGAATGCTGGGGCGACGATAGAGAGCACGGGCTATCAATAAACGCTGTTTCTGTCCGCCAGAAAGGCTTCCCCCCAATTCGCCGATCAATGTTTCGTAGCCCATCGGCATGTTTTGAATATCATCATGCATATTGCAACGCCGTGCGCACGCCTCAATACGTTTCAGATCCATTTCGGCGTCAAATCCTGAAATATTTTCAGCGATAGATCCCGCCAGCAGCTTGTCATCTTGCAGCACGCAAGCGATACATTGGCGATAATTATTAACGCCAATGTTGCTGATATCCATACCATCGACCAGCACGGCCCCTTCATCCGGCGACAGCAACCCACACATTAACTTCATCAATGTGGTTTTACCCACGCCGGAGGGGCCGACAATCGCCACGCTTTCTCCCGCAGCAATGCTCAGATTCAAATCCGTGATAATGGGTTTCGCCAAACGATCATACTGGTAGCGCAGATTCCGCACCTGAAGCTCTGCGGCGTTGCCTTTTGTGAAGAGCTGACGCGCGGGCATTTGCGGTTCCGGTGACGAAAGCACAATGTCCGCCACCCTTTCATTGTGCAAGCTTAACATTCGCAGCTGAAGCATCATGTCGATCAAGCTGCTGGCACGCTCCGAGAACTGCCCACGGTAGGCGTTAAACGCGATAAACATGCCGATCGTCATTTGATTGTCTATGACCAATGCCGCGCCGAGCCAAAGGATGATCACCTGATCGCAGGTGGCAATAAACGCCCCCAAACCGCCAAACATCATGTTTAACTTGGTCAGCTTGATACCCGCATTGATCGTTTCTACGTTTAGATTCAGCCAATACTGTGAACGGGTTTCAGATAACCCCAACGCCTTTAACGTACTGATGCTATATAACGTCTCCATGAAATGAGACCCGGCCCGCGCGCCCTTCACCAACTGCTCTTCCGACAGCTGCCGATAATGTTGATAAGTCGACAGCCTGAGAATGACGTATATCGCCGTAAAGCCGAGCACCACCCAAACTAACCAGCCGCCATAGAGCAGCATCATGACAAATACCCCGACAGACATGATGCCATCAATAATGCTGCTGACGATGCTGGTAGTGAAAGTCGCTCTTATCGTATCCAATGAGCCGAAACGGGATTGAATATCACCCAACTTGCGCTTCTCAAAGAAGGAAAGCGGCAATTTCATCAGATGATCAAACACTCCCGCCTTCCATTGCACGTCTATCAACGCGCCCATGACGATAGAGATCCACGAGCGCAACATGGATACGCCGGTGCGGAATAAAATAAAGAACAGCAATCCTATACATATCAGCGCTAAAAGATCATGATCGCCGGCCAAAATCACATGGTCCATGACCAACTGCGTACCAACGGGCAACAGCAGATTAACCGCTTCAATCACGATCGACAGACAGAAGATCTTTAGCAAGGCTCCCTTAAGGCCGCGCACATTGCTCATCAGCTTACGAAAGCGCAATCTGCTTTGCTGTTTGATCGGCTGAAATTCACTGTCTGGCCATAGCTCAAGCGCTACGCCGGTAAAATGCCGCGACAGTTCATGCAACTCCAGCACTTTACGGCCAAAGGCAGGATCATGGATCACCGCCCGCCCTCGGCTGACACTGACAAGCACCACGAAATGCTTCATGTCCCAATGCAGAATACAGGGCATTTTCAACGCTTTAAGCTCATCGATATTCAGCGATAACGCTCTGGATTGCAGCTTGAGGGCGCTCGCGATGTCAATCAACGCGGAGAGCGTCGCCCCGCGTGAAGAAAAGCCGTAGCGGCTGCGCAGATTAAACAGATCGATTTGCAAACCATGGTAATGACATACCATCGCTAAACTGGCCAGCCCGCATTCCGAGGCTTCAGTTTGCAGGATCTGCGGCACTTTACGGCGCAGCGACAAATTGAGTTTGCCCTTTAGCGCGTCTAAATAAGATTCAGTCATTGATTGGCCCCATCAGGCTGTTTTTCATATCGTAGAAAGGTGAGAACATCCATTGATATAGAGGCCTTTCTTCCAGAAACAGCGTGGATTGAGCCCGCATGCCGTTAGTGAGCTGCAACGCTTTGCCCTGGTAACTGACATGCGTTTTATCCAGGGAAACGGTCACCTTGTAAAAAGATGCCGTTTGCGCGCTGGGTTGATGCACGGGAGAACTGCTGTAAGTTGACATTTCTTGAATGGAGGCCGGTACATAAGCGATGCTTTCTATTCTGCCGGGAAACTGACCGAACTTCTCATAAGGGAAAGCGTCATAGCGAATGTTAATGCCGTCCCCCGCAGAAACATAAGGCACACTGGTGTTCGGCAACCATAAAACTAGCTGATAAATCGCGCCGTTACGTGGAATAATCTGTACCAAGCTGTCACCGCTATTGACCATCTGACCCGGCGTAACGCTGAGAGACTCAATGCGGCCATCGCTTGGGGCGTTCACGATCAATGCGCCGCTGGCATCGGCTTCCGCTAACTGCCGTTGCAAATCATTGCGCTGAAACTGGTACTGCGAAATTTGGTTATCAAAATCTGCCGCGCGCGTAACGATGTCACTTTCCAAATTCGTAATTTGCAACGACTCCTGAATGTGTTGACTATGCAGGTTTTGGAACAGACTTTGTTGTTGATAAAATGAATAGGTTTGCCCGCTAAGCTGATCTTTGGTAATCAGACCGCGTTGCTGATATTCCTTATAGGAACGCATGTTGTCCTGAGCAAATGCCACCCCCTCTCGTGCATTATCCAACAGCTGTTTGGACTGCATATGCGCCAATTCATACTGTTTTTTTTGCGCGCGTAGATTTTCCAGCGTCATACGCTTGTTGTCTTGCAACTTAAGAATGATGCTGTCGACATGTTTTAACTGGTTTTCAAGCGCCAGGCGCGTATTGGCGCTCACTTTCCCGTTATCCGTCACTCGGCTGACATCAATCTGATAAAGACGCTGGCCTTTTTTAACCACATCCCCCACTTCGACGAAGCGTTCTGAGATAAAACCCTGTTGGGGCGCAAACACGTTGACTGAGCGGGGGAAGGTGGTGATTTCACCATAAACATTAATGCGGCGTGTATAATGACTGAATATAAGAAAAGAGAGGAAAACAAGAATAAATAAAAACGATAAAAGACCAAAGCACCAGGCAGGCAAGCCGTTTATCAATAAAGCCTTACCCGCCCATTTCGCCCGCTGATGATCCGTGGCTTCCTGTCGAAACAAATCACGCATGACATCCCTTTCCAGAAATAAAATTCAAGCCAGCCTTGGCTCGTAAAATGCGGAAGCATATCGAAAAACAGCAGCAGAGATTAAAACAGATCTGTTGTTTTTAATTAGCGATATCGTAAAGATAATTATTCTCATTATGATATCGGGCGTTCCGAATAAATGCAATGTTTTTTACGCACTTACCCAACCACATAGCCGTATATCACTATGCATATCGATAAAAAACCAATAAAGAGCCTCCTAATCAAATAACTCTATTCATTCTATCTCTCGCCATATGTAATAGGCAGCGGCGTGACCGCCGGATCGAGCAGCAATGTGGATAAACGCATCAAATCGAAACGCCTCCATGTTCACGGAATAAGGTCTCGGGGAATGGCTCCCTCTGAGTCACCTCCTAGCTTAGGGCAGTTGGCAGTTTGAGCAAAAACAAGTGATTAGACGTGAGCCGCCTCGCCGACCTGCTGTATCAGAAAGGTCAGCAGCGCGCGCGTTTTGGCCGGCAGATAGCGGCGACCGGGGTAAACGGCATACAGCTGCAGCGGCGCCGGCGGCAGTGCCAGCGGCACCTCAACCAAACGGCCATCGGCCAGAAACGGCCGGCAGCCGAGCTCGGAGAGCATGGCGAACCCCACGCCGGCCAAGGCCGCCTTCAGCGCCATCTCCCCGCTATTGACGCGATAGCGCGCATTGACCGGGACGGTAACGAAGGTTCCGTCCGGGCGGACGAACTGCCACGGCATGCCCTTCAGCGCATCCACCGTGCTGATGCAGGGCAATTGCGTGAATTGTTCAATCTCCGACGACGGCGACCACTGCGCCAGCAACGCCGGAGCGGCCACCACGATGCAGGGGAAAGACGCCAGCGGCTGCGCGACATAGTCGCTGTCGTCCAGCATGCCCCGGCTGATCATCACCGCCAGATCGACATCGTCAAGCAGCGACGTCATACCCGCCAGGTTGGTCACGCAGCTGATTTCGATCTGCGGATGCTGCAGGGCGAACGCCGCCAGCGGCTCGCCCAACAGGTATGGCCCCACTTCATTGGGCACGCACAGGCGCAGCGGCCCACGCAGCTGTTGCTGCCGTTCGCTGAGGGTTTGCGCGGTGTGTTCCAGCGACGCCAGCAGCGGCTGGGTGCGTTCATGCAACAGCTGGCCGTTCGGCGTCAGCCGCATCGAGCGAGTGCTGCGTTCGAGCAATCGCTGCTCGAGCTGGCGCTCCAGCTGAGAGATATAGCGGCTGACGTTGGAGGTCGGCATCGCCAGCGCCCGCGCCGCCCCGACGAAGCTGCCTTGCTCCACCACCGCCACGAAGATGCGTAACAGGTTTAAATCCAATTTATCGCGCATGATTATCCCTGATTTGATAACAAACCATGCCATTTCTACCATCTAATCCCGATCAACGCCAAGCGCTACACTGCCGGCCTGACTCTGCAACCGATAGATGCTTATGACACCCACGAGAAAGCTGACGGCGATAGCGCTGGTCATCGCCTTTATTCAGTTCACCAACGCACTGGAATACATGGTATTCAACCCGATATTCCTCTACATGGCCGCCGACTTTTCCGTGCCCGTCAGCTACGCCGGCTATGTCAGCGCGGCCTATACGCTGGCGGCGGTGATTTCCGGCATCGGCGCATTTTTCTGGATCGGCGGCGTTGAGAAGCAGCGCTTTCTGATGCTCAATGTCACGCTACTGGCCGTGACCACCTTATTGATCGCCACAACCCAGCAGTTTTACTGGCTGTTAGCGCTGCGGCTGCTGGCCGGGCTGTTGGGCGGCACCACGATGGGCGTCGGGATCGGCTTGCTGCTCAACGCCGCGCCGGCCGCGCTGCACGGCAGAATGCTGGCGACGGTGATCGCGTCTTTTTCGCTGGTGAGCATTGTCGGCATGCCGGGCATGCTGTACCTGTGCGAAGTGGCAAGCTGGCACGTTGCGCTGGCGGCTATCGGCGGGCTGTGTCTGCTGGCGGCGGTGTTGGTGGCGCTGTTCGTTCCCAGGGATGCGCCGCAGCCACAGGCTGCCGCGCCCGTCACGCTCGATCGCCGGTTGTTGCTGTTCGCCGCCGCCGCCGGCCTGACGCAGTTCAGCCCAATGCTGCTGATCCCGGTGCTGGCGCCGCTGCTCACCCAGCGGTTACAGGTGGCAGACGCGCATTTGTCCTGGCTATTTCTCATCGGCGGCGTGGCCGGTTATCTGGCGACCGTGCTGGCAGGCCGCTGGCTGCAACGCTTTGGTGCCGTGACGCTGACGGTGGGCGCCACGCTGTTGCTGCTGGGCAGCCTGTGGCTGGCGGCGCGCGGTGGCGATCGCGGTGAACTGTTCATGGTCGCGTTTCTCGCGGCGGCCTATGCGCGGCTGGTGGCGATCTCTTCCCTGAGCATGCGCTGGCCGGACAATCGGCAACGCGCCGCCTTCGGCGTACTGCAAACCGCCCTGATACACCTGAGCGCCACGGTGGCCTTCTTGCTCTCCTCCACGCTGCTGAGCGGCGGCCTCACCCCGCTCAGTTTGCAACGTCTGTTATGGCTGGGCGCGCTGAGTGCCGTCGCCGTCGCACCGCTCAGCGTTTGGCTGCAGGCGCGGCTGCGTCAGCGCGACGCCTCATAAACCACCTTACCATTCACATAGGTGCGATAAATATTGCGATCGTCCCCCAAGGTCATCAGCACGAACCCTTGTTCCGCCGTCGTGGCACTGTTGGCGTAGCGCAACTGCTGCAGCGGCGTGACCGCCGGATCGAGCACCACGAAATCCGCCTCTTTGCCGACGTTGAAGTTGCCGATTTTGTCGTCCAGCGACAGCGCGCGGGCACCGCCCAGGGTGGCATGATAGAACGCTTCTACGGCGGCGAGCCGGTAATGCTGCAGTTGGCCGACCTTGTACGCCTCACCCAGCGTGCGTAGCATATTGAAGGTGGTGCCGGCCCCCACATCGGTGCCGATACCGAGCTTCACCCGCTTGCGCCAGGCCTGCTGCAGGTCAAACAGCCCGCTGCCGAGAAACAGGTTGGAGGTGGGGCAAAAGGCGATTGCCGAGCGGGTCTCGCACAGGCAGTCCCACTCCTGCTCCTCCAGGTGCAGGCAGTGGGCGAACACGCTTTTGCTGCCGGTCATGCCGTAGCGGTGGTAAACGTCCAGATAGCTTTGGCTCTGCGGGAACAGCGCTTTTACCCAGGCCACTTCCTGCGGATTCTCGCTCAGGTGCGTCTGCAGCCAAACGTCAGGGAATTCTTCGCGCAGCCGCTGCACCTGCGCCAGCAACGCCGGCGTACTGGTGGGGGCAAAGCGCGGCGTAATGGCGTAACCGAGGCGGCCTTTGCCGTGCCAGCGTTCGATCAGTTCACGCGTTTGGCGGTAACTCTGCTCCGGCGTTTCCAGCAGCGCCTCCGGCGCATGGCGATCCATCATCACCTTACCGGCGATCAGGCGCATGTTCAGCGCTGCCGCCTGGCTGAACAGCGTATCGACCGACTGCGGATGCACGGTGCCGAACACCAGCGCGGTAGTGGTGCCGTTGCTCAACAACTCCCGCAGAAAGAAGGCCGACATCGCATCGGCGTGCTGCTCGCAGCCGTAACGGCTTTCGGTCGGGAAGGTGTAATTGTTTAACCAGTCCAGCAGTTGATCGCCATAGGCGCCAATCATTTCGGTTTGCGGATAGTGGATATGGGTATCGATAAACCCCGGTACGATCGGTTTGTCGCGATACTCCGTGACCGCGAAGCCCGGTGGCAGCAGCGCCTCGCCCTGCTGCCAGCTGCCGAACCAGACGATGACGCCGTCGTTCAGCAGCAGCAAACCGTCGGGAACATGCCGCAGGCGTTCCTCGAGCTGTTGCGGCGCCTCCACACAGGCGGCGATATCAAAAAAATTGCCACGAATAGCCGTGGTGAATTGTAGTGCCATTATTTTCTTCCTTGTGACGGCCGGCCAAGCTCACCCGCGTAATAACTTGCGATGATGAAACAAGGCCTTTTTTACCCAAACATAAAGACCGAATTAAGCATAGCAAGCCGTGTGCCAATAGGCGGTCATAAAATATATTTTTATTTAAAAACAGAGTGATACTAATTCAACCAAAGAAAACCAACCGATGAAAAAGAATAAAACGCGCGGCGGTCTTCAACGGCAGACGAATAGCAACCGTTTGCTTGCCGAAATAACACCGCGCCGCTGCACCTTTATTGGGCAAGCGGATAATTTCGCGGCCGTGACGTTTATTCCAACACGATGCAAAGCGGTCTGGCCCATTCCGCAGGCCACCCGACAAACTTGAAACGATAACCATTCTCAATTATCATCCGCGCATCTTTTTGACCAGCAATGCGAAAACCATGTCCGCCACCGCTTCCGCCCCGCACACCGCGCTGTCGCGCCTTTACGCCACCCATCATGCCTGGTTGCAGGGATGGTTGCGCAGGCGGCTGGGCTGCGCGTTCGACGCGGACGATGTGGCGCAGGACACCTTCATGCGCCTGCTGAAAAGCGACGCCGCGGCGACCCTGCGCGAGCCGAAAGATTTTCTGGTCACCGTCGCCAAGCGGGTGATGGTCGATCTGTTCCGCCGCAGAACGCTGGAACGCGCCTATCTGGAGATGCTGGTGCTGATCCCGGAAGGCTACGCCCCGTCGCCGGAGCAGCGCCAGAGCCTGCTGGAAAGCCTGCAGCAGATCGACGCCATGCTCGATGGCCTGGGGCCGAAGGTAAAACAGGCCTTTCTGTTGTCGCAGCTCGAAGGTCTGGGCTATGCGGACATCGCCGCGCGCCTCGGCGTGTCGGTCAGTTCGGTTAAAAAATACATGGCCAAAGCCACCGAGCATTGCCTGCTGTTCAGCCTCGAAAACGACATTTATTCATGAGCAACGCCATCACCCCCGAGCAGCGCCAGGCGCTGAAAATGGCCGCACACTGGTATGCCCTGCTGTGCGATGAGCACGTCACCGAACGCCAGCGCCAACAATGGCAAGCCTGGCACCAGCAGCATGACGATCACCGCTGGGCCTGGCAGCGCGTCGAAGCGCTGCAGAGTCAGTTGCAGGGCGTGCCGGGCAAGTTCAGCTACCGTGCGCTCGATCGCGCCGACCGCCAGTCGGCGATCGATCGCCGCACCCTGCTGAAGAGTCTGCTGTTGCTGCTCGGCGTGGGCGGCGGCGGATTCTTCTACCAGTCGCCGCTCGGCCGGGAGCTGCGCGCCGACTACCGCACCGCCACCGGCGAAATCAAACCCATTGTGTTAAGCGACGGCACCCAACTGGTGTTGAACACCGCCAGCGCGGTAGACGTGCATTACGACGATCGCCAACGGTTGATCCGCTTGCACGCCGGAGAAATCAGCCTGGTGACCGGACGCGATCCCCGGCCGCTGTGGGTACAAAGCCCGCAGGGGGCGATGCGCGCGCTCGGCACCCGTTTTTTGGTGCGCGAGAGCGACGGCGAAACTCGCCTGGCGGTGCTGGAACACGCGGTCGAGGCGCAGCTGGCGCAAGACGCGCAACAAAAGCGCCGGGTGAACGCCGGAGAACAGATCAGCTTCAGCACCACGGCCTTCAGCGACAAACAACCGGCCACGACGGAGGACGGCTGGCTGCGCGGCGTGCTGAGCGTCAGCCAGTGGCGGCTGGACCGGGTGATCGCCGAACTGGCGCGCTACCGGCGCGGCCACCTGAGCTGCGATCCGGCCGTCGCCGGCCTGCGCGTCAGCGGCAGTTTCCCGCTCAACGATACCGATCGCGCCCTCGCCCTGCTCAGCCAGACCCTGCCGGTGCGCCTGCAGAGCTTTACCCGCTATTGGCTGCAAATCGTCCCCGCCTGAATCTTTTTAAATAAAAATGATAAAAAATCGCATTCTTGATTGTCCCTTTTGCTTCGCTCATCCGACTCCCAGGAAAACACTGCAGCAATAAATAAAAAATGATTCAGGAGAAGGTATGAACAACGCTTGGGGAAAGGTCGCTCCGGCTTCGCTTTGGGGAAAACGGGCCACGCCGCTGGCCGTGGCCATTGGCCTGGTCTTCGCTGCACCGCAGATGGCGAGCGCCGCCAGCGCCGCTGCCGCCTATCACATTCCGGCCGGTGAGCTGGACGGCGCGCTGAACGCTTTCGCCGCGCGCGCCGGCATCGCGCTCTCGGTGGACGGCGCACTGACCGCCGGTAAACGTTCGCCGGGCCTGAGCGGCAGCTACGGCGTCGATGACGGCCTGAACGCCCTGCTGGCGGGCAGCGGCCTGCAGGCTAAAGCGCTCGGCAACAACGGCTACACGCTGGCCAAACTGCCGCAGCCGCAGAAAGAAGAGGACATCACCGTGGTCGGCGACTGGTTGGCGGAAGGCCGCCAGATCGACGTGTTCGAACATCCCGGTGCACGCGACGTAGTGCGCCGCGAAGACTTCGTCAAAACCGGCACCACCACCGTGCGCGAAGCGTTGAACCGCGTGCCGGGCGTAGTGGCGCCGGAGAACAACGGCACCGGCAGCCATGACATGGCGCTGAACTTCGGCATTCGCGGCCTCAATCCGCGCCTCGCCAGCCGCTCCACCGTGCTGATGGACGGCATCCCAGTGCCCTTCGCCCCTTACGGCCAGCCGCAGCTGTCGCTGGCGCCGGTCTCGCTCGGCAATATGGATGCGATTGACGTGGTGCGCGGCGGCGGCGCGGTGCGCTACGGGCCGCAGAGCGTCGGCGGCGTGGTTAACTTCGTCACCCGCGCCATCCCGAAAACCTTCGGCATGGAGGCCGGCATGCAGGGGCAGCTCAGCCCGACCTCGCGCCAGGATCACCCGAAAGGCACCGGCAACCTGATGATCGGCGGCACCGCCGACAACGGCTTCGGCGCGGCGCTGCTCTACTCCGGCACCCGCGGCAGCGACTGGCGCGAGCACAGCGCGACCAAGATTGACGACGTGATGCTGAAAAGCCGCTACGCCCCGAACGAGGTGCACACCTTCAACAGCCTGCTGCAATACTACGAAGGCGAAGCGGACATGCCGGGCGGCCTGAGCCGGGCGGACTACAACGCCAACCCATTCCAGTCGACGCGCCCGTACGACAAGTTCTGGGGCCGCCGCCAGTTGGCCAACTTCGGCTATCAGTATCAGCCGGATCAACAGCATAAGTTCGACGTGCAGAGCTTCTACACCTACACCCTGCGCAGCGGCTATCTGGATCAGGGTAAAAACCTGACGCTGTCGCCGCGCGAATACTGGGTGCGCGGCGTGGAACCGCGCTACAGCCAGAGCTTCCGCTGGGGCGATTCGGCGCATGAGGTCGGCGTCGGCTACCGCTACGTCAGCGAATCCACCCACGAGCTACGCTACACCAGCAAGGCCAGCACCGGCAGGCTGCCGTCCACCGCCAGCCCGTACGATCGCGACACCCAGTCCGGCACCGAGGCGCACGCCTTCTATATCGACGATCGCATCGACATCGGCGACTGGACTATCACGCCGGGCATGCGCTACGAGTACATCAAGTCGTATCAGAACAACTACATCAAGAACAACCGCCTCGACGTTAGCTATAACGCACCGCTGCCGGCGTTGAACGTGATGTATCACCTGAACGAATACTGGAACCTGTACGCCAACACCGAAGGCTCCTTCGGCACCGTGCAATACAGCCAGATGGGCAAAGCGGTCGACAGCGGCAAGATTGAACCGGAGAAGGCGCGCACCTGGGAGCTGGGCACCCGCTACGCCGGCGATGCGCTGACCGGCGAGATCGGGCTGTTCCTGATCAACTTCAACAACCAGTACGACTCCAACCAGGTGACCGACAGCGTGACCGCGCGCGGCAAAACCCGCCACGCCGGGCTGGAAGGCAGCCTGCGTTACGATCTGTCGCAGCTGACGCCGAAACTGGACGACCTGACCGCCTACGCCAGCTACGCCTACGTCAACGCCACCATCCGCGAAGACGGCGGCTACAAGGGCAACCAGGTGCCGTTCTCGCCGAAGCATAAAGGCACGCTGGGGCTGGACTACACGCCGGGCAACTGGGCGTTTAATCTTAACGGCGAGTTCCAGTCCAGCCAGTTCGCCGACAACGCCAACACCGTGGCGGAAAGCGCCGACGGCAGCACCGGCCGCATTCCCGGCTATATGCTGTGGGGCGTGCGCGCCGCCTATGATTTCGGCCCGGAAATGGCCGGTCTGAATCTGGGCGTCGGGGTGAAAAACCTGTTCAACCACGAGTATTTCACCCGCGCCTATGACGACAACAACAAAGGTCTGTACATCGGCCAGCCGCGCACGATCTATCTGCAAGGTTCGGTGAAGTTCTGATCTTCAGCGGCGGGCGCGGTTAACCGTGCCCGCCGCCTTTCCCATCAACGTGACGATGTCACATAAAACCACTCCTCCGCGCCGCCGCAACGGCGAAAAATAAGTCGCTTCTGACGCTAATACGCGTAGTATCGACGATCCGCCCCGATTTATGGGCGCGGATTTTTTGCCGTTCTGGCCTGAAAAGCGAGGGAATAAGATGAATCATAATGACCTTTCTCAGTGCCGCGTGGACACCGACCGTTTGTTGATTGCCCCCTTTACCGCAGCAGACGCCGACGATGTTTACCAGGCGATCACCCCCACTCTGACGCGCTTTATGACCTTTGAGCCGGAAGCGTCACCGGAAGATTTCGCCAACGTCTGGCAAGGCTGGCTGCCGCTGATGCGCGAAGGCGAAGAAGTGATCTTCGTCGCCCGCCGGCGCGAAGACCGAGAGTTCGTCGGCGTCGGCGGCGCACACAACCTGCGCAGCCACACCCCGGAGCTGGGCATCTGGGTCAAAGAGAGCCTGCATAGCCAGGGTTACGGCCGCGAAATCGTTGAGAGCATCGCGCGCTGGGTCAGCGAACGCTTTCAGCCGCAGCACCTTATCTACCCGGTGGCCGAACAGAATACCGCCAGCCGCCGCCTCGTCGAGTCGCTGGGCGGCGTGCTGGCCGGCCGTTGCGAACGCGTCAAGTATGACGCCGTAGTGTACCACTTACCGCCTCAGCGCTAATCTGCATCGGGCCGCCGGCCCGGTGTGACCTTTTTTGCTTTCCGCCGTGATAACCGCTGCCACTGCCTGCGGGTTTGTGCTAATGATAGAGGCATGTAGGGTAAAAACAGTTGAGGAACAGCAACATGATTATTTTTGTTACCGGCGCCACCTCCGGTTTCGGCGAAGCCATTGCGCGCCGTTTTATCCGTGAAGGCCACCAGGTGATCGCCGCCGGCCGCCGCCTTGAGCGTCTCGAAGAGCTGCAGGACGAATTAGGGCAAGCGCTGCACATCGTGCGGCTCGACGTGCGCAACCGCGCCGCCATTCAACAGGCGATCGAGGCACTGCCGGCCGAGCTGCGTCAGATCGACGTGCTGGTGAACAACGCCGGGCTGGCGCTGGGGCTGGAGCCGGCGCACAAGGCCAACGCCGATGACTGGGAAACCATGATTGACACCAACGCCAAAGGGCTGGTGAACATGACGCGCGCGCTGCTGCCGGCCATGGTCGAACGCAACGTCGGCCACGTGATCAACATCGGCTCCACCGCCGCCAACTGGCCTTACGCCGGTGGCAACGTGTACGGCGCCACCAAGGCGTTCGTCAAACAGTTCAGCCTGGGCCTGCGTGCCGATCTGCACGGCACGCGCATCCGCGTGACCGATATCGAGCCGGGCCTGGTGGGCGGCACCGAGTTTTCCAACGTGCGCTTCAAGGGCGATGACGGCAAGGTCAATAAAACCTACGAAGGCGCCGATGCGCTGACGCCGGAAGACATCGCCGAGTCGGTGTTCTGGGTCGCCACGTTGCCGGCGCGCGTCAACATCAACACGCTGGAAATGATGCCGGTCAGCCAGTCCTTCGCCGGGCTGAACATCCACCGCGGCGCCTGATCCCTGGCGGCGGGAGGCGACTCCCGCCCTGTTTCCTCAGGCCGCGCGCCAGCCGGAAACGATGATCAGCATGCCCACCAGCGCCACCCCGGCGCCCACCCAGTCCAGCGCAGACAGCTTCACCCCATCCACCACCCGCAGCCACAGCAGCGCCGTCGCCACATACACGCCGCCATAGGCCGCGTAGACTCGCCCGCTGGCCGCCGGATGCAGTGTCAACAGCCAGACAAACAGCATCAGGCTTAATGCCGCCGGCAGCAGCAGCCAGGCGCTGCCCTGCTTCTTGAGCCACAGGTAAGGCAGGAAACAGCCGATAATTTCGGCGAGCGCAGTGGCGAAAAACAACAGCGTGGTTTTTAACATCGGTCGCAGTTTTCTCTCGATAAAGTAAACGAATCGGCGCTTGGCTGGTGAATTCCAGGAACGCAGTGGTATATTTGTCACCACGCCTGCGGGCGAGGTAACGCCAGTGCCGCCATCATCAGGCGCACTCACTCATAAGGATGAAACGATGAAAACATTTTCGACCCAACGACTGCTGCGCGGGATGCTGCCGGTCGCCATGCTGGCCGTTATGGGCGCCTGGCAGGCGCCGGCGCTGGCCGCCACCTGCACTCAGGGCAGCACCTGCGTCACCGTCGATGGCAAAGGCAGCGGCGCGATGAGCACCGAAGAAGCGCGCCAGAGCAAAGAGCAGTGGAATGATACCAAAACCCTGCGCCACAAGGTTAACACTCGCGTCGAGAAAGAGTTCGACAAGGCCGATCGCGCCGCGGATGACGAAGACCGTTGCAACGACAGCAACAACGTCAACGCCTACTGGGAACCGGACACCCGTAAATGCCTGGATCGCCAGACCGGCCGTCGGATTAATCCTTAATCCGCCTGCGGCGGGCGGGCAAGCGTGAAACCCGGTCGCCGTTGCTGCTATCCTGTTACAGGAAGTCCATTGTCTAAAAGGATGACGTGATGAAAAAAACGCTGATATTAACCGCTGTGTTGCTGGCCGGCGCCCCGCTGGCGGCACTGGCCTCCTGCGAAAGCGTGAAAGCGGACATTTCGCAAAAAATCGTCAATAACGGCGTACCGGAGTCCGGCTTCAAACTGGAGATCGTGCCCAACGATCAGGCCGATCAAGCGGGTGGCCAGGTGGTCGGCCACTGCGAAAACGACACCCAGAAGATCGTCTATACCCGCCTGAACAACGGCGACGATCGCGGTGACGCGGCGCAGACCGGCACCAGCCAGGATACCTCCAACACGCAGTAAGCCACACCGGCTATCCCGGGCGCTCTGCAGCAGCGCCCTTTCCTTATCCCTTACGCCTGCTCCGCCTCTTCTTCTTCGCCCTGCGGCCGACAACGCGCCGGGATCAGCATCGCCGCCGCCAGCGCCAGCAACGACACCAGCGCCGACACCAGAAATACCCAATGCAGTGAAGCCGCCACCTGCTGGGTCAGCTGCGCCAACGCCTCGCTCCCCATGCTCTGGCGCACCGCCGGTTCCATCAGACGCTGCACCGGATCGTCAATCTCCGGCAAACGCCACTGCAAGTTGAGATTCAGCGTCGCGCCCAGAATAGCGGTGCCGATGGCCGAGCCCACCATGCGGGTAAACACGGTACAGGCGGTGGCGATGCCGCGAATGCTGTAATGCGCCGCGTTCTGCACCGAAACCAGAAACGTGGTGTTGCACAACCCCATACCGGCGCCGACCATAAACGCCGCCACCCGGCCCCACAGCAGGCCGCCCGCCGGCTGCAACAGCAGCAATATCAGGCCGCCCGCCACCAACAGCAGCGCCCCCAGCAGCGCCGTGGCGCGATACGAGGTCATCAGCATCAAACGGCCGCTCAGCGTGCTGGCCAGCGGCCAACCGATCGACATCAGGGCCAGCGTGGTGCCCGCCTCCAGCGGCGAGCCGCCCATCACGCCCTGAATGAAGGTGGGCAGGAAAGCGCTGATGCCCATCATCGCCGCACCGATCACCAGCCCGCCGATGTTGCCGGCGACGATCACCCGGCTTTGCCACAGCGCCAGCGGGAACAACGGTTCGACCGCACGCCGCTCCTGGCGGACAAGCAGCGCCAGCGACGCCGCCGCCAGCGCAAACAGCGGCGCCACCCACCATCCCAGACTTTCCATCTGCAACAGCGCCAGCAGCAGCGCCGAAACGAACAGCGTCAGCCAGGCGGTGCCCGCCAGATCCAGCGCGTGCCGCCGCAGCTGCTGATGCGCCGGCAGATAGCGCCAGAGGAAGAACATCGCCAGCAGGCCGATCGGCAGGTTAACCCAGAACACCAGCGCCCACGGCAGATGCTGGACGATAAACGCCCCCAACAGCGGGCCGATGATCGCCGACACGCCCCATACGCTCGACAGGTAGCCCATCACCTTCGGCCGCTCGGTGGCGCTGTAGATGTCGCCGATGATGGTGGACGCGATCGGCATGATGGCGCCGGCGCCCAACCCCTGCAGCAGACGAAAGCCGATCAGCCAATACATGTCGGGGGCGAAGCCGCACAGCACCGATCCCAGCAGGAACAGCGTGGCGCCGAAGAAGAACACCCGCTTGCGGCCGTAGAGATCCGCCAGCCGCCCGTAGATGGGGATGGTGATCGCCTGCGCCAGCAAATAGACCGCGAATACCCACCCCAGCAGCGAGAAGCCGCCGAGATCGCCGATAATGGTGGGCATGGCGGTGGCGACGATGGTGGCTTCGATCGCCGACATGAACATCGCCAGCATACAGGCGATCAGAATCAGCGGCCGGTGGGCGATGGGTGCGGGTGAAACGTTATTTGTCATGGCGTTATGCAGCTTTCCTGGCGTTTTTATTTTCTCTGAGTATATCAGCAAGCGCCTGCGCCGAGTCTATCCCCCCTCACATCCTGTCTTTGCCGGCGGCGAATCGCACCATTTGCGACTCATTGTTACGGCGTAACGTTATGCGGCGGATTTTTTTCACTTTCCATGCATCCCAGCGCTGACGCGGGCTGAGGCGCAGATCGGCGTAAACTCAATCACCTGATTTTGTTCATAAAACTTGGCACGACCAACGACAGGGTGCTATACCTTCCCTAGCCGACGCCTTTGGGCTTCGTGCTTTCTTGGGTTTAAATATCAGTATTTTATGCTGATTAACTCACGTATTGAGCCTACGTTCAGCACGCTGTGCCGAACGCACCCTTCGCTCAATGTCGCTAACCTCATGCGAAACGCCCGTTTTGTACCGCCACGCCCGCCGGGCCGTGGGTAACAATCAGAGCGGAATGCGCCGTCTCGTCGGCCGCTCCGCGCAACGGAGGACGCAACATCATGCACAAGTCAGCGCCATACCGGCGCCTGCTCCTCGGGAGCCTGCTGTTTATCGCCGTCATCGCGCTGCTGGTTTACGGCATCGGTTGGGACACCCTCAAGTCGCGCCGGGAAGATTTGATCTATCTCGGCCAGCAACACATGTTCCTGGTGGCCTGCTCCATGCTGCTGTCGCTGCTGGTCGGCATTCCCAGCGGCATCCTGCTGAGCCGCCCCTTTGCCCGCCGCTGGGCGGAACACGTGATGCAGATCTTCAACGTCGGCAACACCCTGCCGCCGCTGGCGGTGCTGGCGCTGGCGATGGTAATCATCGGCATCGGCGATCGGCCGGCGGTGGTGGCACTGTTCCTCGCCTCGCTGCTGCCCATCGTGCGCAATACCTATGCCGGCCTGCGTTCGGTGCCACCGGCGCTGGTCGAGGCCGCCAACGGTATTGGCATGACCGCCGGGCAGCGACTGCGGCAGGTTGAACTCCCTAACGCGCTACCGGTGATCTTCGCCGGGGTGCGCATCGCAATGGCGATTAACGTCGGCACCGCGCCGCTGGCGTTTTTAATCGGTGCCAGCAGCTACGGCGAGCTGATCTTCCCCGGCATCTACCTGAACGACTTCCCGACGCTGATCCTCGGCGCCGCCGCCACCGCGCTGATCGCCCTGCTGCTCGATCTGGCGCTGGCCGGTCTCGGTCGCCGGCTCAGCCCGCACACCGCATCCTGATGGGAGAAACGCGATGACTCGATGGTTACAACCACTCCGCCACGCGCTGCTGTTCTCCTTGCTGATGACCGGCGCGGCCGCCTGGGCCGCCCCGCTGACGCTGGCGAGCAAGAACTTTACCGAACAGCGCATTCTGTCTGCGATTACCGTGCAATACCTGCGGGCCAAAGGTTTTCAGGTCGAACCCAAGACCAATCTGGCCACGGTGATCACCCGCAACGCGATGATCAACAAACAGATCGACATGACCTGGGAATACACCGGCACCTCGCTGATCATTTTTAACCACATCAATAAGCGCATGTCGCCGCAGGAAACCTACGACACGGTGAAAAAGCTCGACGCCAAACTCGGGCTGGTTTGGCTGCAGCCGGCGGACATGAACAACACCTACGCCTTCGCCATGCAGCGACAGCGCGCGGAAAAAGAGCAGATCCGCACGATGTCGCAGCTGGTGGCCAAAGTGGAGCAGGTGCGTAAAACCGACCCTAAACACAACTGGCTGCTGGGGCTGGATCTGGAGTTCGCCGGCCGCTCGGACGGCCTGAAGCCGATGCAGGCGCTGTACGACATGCCGCTCGATCGCCCGCAAATCCGCCAGATGGACCCCGGCCTGGTCTACAACGCCATTCGCGACGGCTTCGTCGACGCCGGGCTGGTGTACACCACCGACGGTCGGGTGAAAGGGTTCGATCTGCAGGTGCTGGAAGACGACAAAGGCTATTTCCCGAGTTATGCGGTCACGCCGGTGGTGCGCGCCGACGTGTTGCAAAACACGCCGGGGCTGGAAGCGGCGCTGAACACGCTGTCGAAACAGTTCAATAACCAGGTCATCACCGAGCTTAACGCCAAGGTAGATATCGACTACCAGACGCCGCAACAGGTCGCCGACGCGTTCCTCAAGCAGCGCGGCCTGATTTAGGAGACATGATGAATACCTTACTTTACGCCTGGCAAAACTGGGCCTATATCGCCGGATTGACGCTGGAACACCTGCTGCTGGTCGGCGTCGCCGTCGGCCTGGCGATCCTGATCGGCGTGCCGCTCGGCGTGCTGATTGTCCGCCACAAATGGTTGGCGACGCCGGTGCTGAGCCTGGCCACGCTGGTGCTGACCGTGCCCTCCATCGCCCTGTTCGGGCTGATGATCCCGCTGTTTTCCTTAATCGGCCACGGCATTGGCTACGTACCGGCGATCACCGCGGTGTTCCTCTACTCGCTGCTGCCGATCGTGCGCAATACCCACACCGCGCTCGACAACCTGCCCGGCGGGCTGCGCGAAGCCGGCCGCGGCATCGGCATGACGTTCTGGCAACGCCTGCGCTGGGTAGAGATCCCGGTGGCACTGCCGGTGATTTTCGGCGGCATTCGCACCGCCGTGGTGATGAATATCGGCGTGATGGCGATAGCCGCAGTGATCGGCGCCGGCGGCCTTGGCCTGCTGCTGCTCAACGGCATCAGCAGCAGCGACATCCGCCAGTTGATTACCGGCGCCGTGATGATCAGCCTGCTGGCGATCGTTCTCGATTGGTTATTGCACCGCTTGCAAATTGCGCTAACGCCCAAGGGGATCCGCTCATGATTAAATTGGAAAATCTGACCAAACAGTTCATGCAGAAGAACGGCACACCGTTCAACGCCGTCGACAACATCAATCTGGACGTGCCGGAAGGTGAAATCTGCGTGCTGCTCGGCCCTTCCGGCTGCGGCAAAACCACCACGCTGAAGATGATCAACCGCCTGATCGAACCCACCGGCGGCACCATTCTGATCAACGGCGAGGACACCAGCGCGCTGGATACCGTCAGCCTGCGCCGCAAAATCGGCTACGTCATCCAGCAGATCGGTCTGTTCCCCAACATGACCATCGAGGAGAACATCACCGTAGTGCCGCGCATGCTGGGTTGGGACAAAAAACGCTGCCACGATCGCGCCGAGGAGCTGATGAGCATGGTGGCGCTGGATCCCAAGCGCTTTTTGCACCGCTACCCGAAAGAGATGTCCGGCGGGCAGCAACAGCGCATCGGCGTGATCCGCGCGCTGGCCGCCGATCCGCCGGTGCTGCTGATGGATGAGCCCTTCGGCGCGGTAGACCCGATCAACCGCGAAACCATCCAGAACGAGTTTCTCGACATGCAGCGCCAGCTGAAAAAGACCGTGATGCTGGTCAGCCACGACATCGACGAAGCGCTGAAGCTCGGCGATCGCATCGCGGTGTTCCGCCAGGGCAAAATCGTGCAGAACGCCAGCGCCGATGAGCTGCTGGCGCGCCCGGCGAACGACTTCGTCGCGTCCTTTGTCGGCCAGGATCGCACGCTGAAGCGCCTGCTGTTGGTGCAGGCCGGCGACGTGGCCGATCAACAGGAAACGGTGACGGTGCGCCGGGAGACGCCGCTAGTGGAGGCGTTCAGGCTGATGGACGATATCGACGCCCGCTCGGTGACGGTGGTGGATGCCGACGGCAAACCGTTGGGATACGTCAAACGCCGTGAGGCGCGCGGCGCGCCCGGGGTCTGCGCCGACAGCCTGCACCGTTTCCGCGTCACCGCCCGTGCGGAGGAGAACCTGCGCGTGGTGCTGTCGAAACTGTACGAGCACAACACCTCCTGGATGCCGATCGTCGATGAAGACGGCCGCTACAGCGGCGAAATCTCGCAGGATTATATCGCCGACTACCTCAGCTCCGGCCGCACGCGCCGGGTGTTGACGCCGCAATAACCCCCGCCGGGGCGCTCGCCGCCCCGCCTATGCCGCAGTTTGCTAAAGATTCACTGGTCATCGGCCGGAGCGCCAAGCACAATGCGCTGATGACCCTTTGATTTTTCTCACGACGCCGCCCACGCATGAAAAGATTGGTCCACCTGCACCACTATCGCGCCCTGCTGCGCAGCCTGCTTATCGCCGTGTTTATCGGCGTCGCCGCCGCCCTGGCGGTGTGGCTGTTCCACCGTTCGATGATTGGTCTCGAGTGGCTGCTGCTCGGCAATGCCGACGGCAGCCTGGTGGCCGCCGCCGCCGCGCTGCCCGGCTGGCGACGCGCGCTGACGCCCGCGCTGGGCGGTCTGGCGGCGGGCCTGCTGCTGTATATTCACCAGCGCTACCGCCACCAGCGTCCAGCGGCGCCCACCGACTATATGGAAGCGATTGAGACCGGCAACGGCAAGCTGGATACCGGCGCCAGTCTGGTGAAGTGTCTGGCGTCGCTGCTGGTGGTGTCGAGCGGCAGCGCCATCGGCCGCGAAGGCGCGATGATCCTGCTGGCGGCGCTGGTGGGCTCGTTGTTTGCCCAGCGCTTTACGCACGAGAAAGAATGGAAACTGTGGGTGGCCTGCGCTGCCGCCGCCGGGATGGCCAGCGCCTATCATGCGCCGCTGGCGGGCAGCCTGTTTATCGCCGAGATCCTGTTCGGCACCCTGATGCTGGCCTCGCTCGGCCCGGTGGTGATCGCCGCAGTGAGCGCCCTGCTGATGACCAACCTGCTCAACGGCGGCCAGGCGCCGCTCTACCTGGTGACGCCGCTATCCGCCCCTCTGCCGACACAATACCTGCTGATGGCGCTGGTCGGCGTGGTGGCCGGCGCCGGCGGGCCGCTGTTTTTATGGCTGATGACCGCCACCGGCCGCGCGTTCCGATCGCTGCGGTTGAAGCCGCCGTTGCAGCTGGCGTTGGGCGGCCTGATCGTCGGGCTGCTTTCGCTGCTGTTCCCACAGGTGTGGGGCAACGGTTACAGCGTGGTACAGGCGCTGCTGATTGCGCCACCGGGGGTGTTGCTGCTGGGGGCGATCCTGGTATGTAAACTGTTGGCAATCCTTGCCAGCAGCGGGTCGGGCGCACCCGGCGGGGTCTTCACCCCGACGCTGTTCGTCGGCGCCGCGCTCGGCTCGATCATCGGTCAGCTGTTTGGCCTGTGGCCGGGCATGGATGCGGCGGTGCCGCTGCTGCTGGCGCTGACCGGCATGGCTACCCTGCTGGCCGCCACCACCCATGCGCCGATCATGGCGGCGCTGATGGTGTTTGAAATGACCGGCGAATACGCGCTGCTGCCCGGCATTCTGCTGGCCTGCGTGATCGCCACCACCGTGTCGCGCGGCCTGCGACCGGTGTCGGTGTACCACACGGCGCCGCCGCCCAAACGCGAGGCTTAGAACTCACCCTGCTGCAATATTTTCCTGAACTGCGGGCACTGCAGGTGCTCGGGTTCAGGACAATCGACCATGTGCCGCAGCCCGTCGCGCACCTGCATCAGGCGCTGGATATGGCGATCAAGCTCATCCGCCCGCGCCGCCAGCAGCCCGCGATCAATCGCGATTTGGCCCCGTTCGTCAAACAAGGCACTCATCTCATCCAACGTAAAGCCGGCCAGGCGCGCGAGCGCAATCAGCCGCAGTTGATCGAGCACCCCGGCGGCGTATTGACGGCGCAAACCGTGGCGGCCTATCGACGCAATCAGCCCCTTTTTCTCGTAATGCCGCAGCGCAGAAGGCGCGACTCCGCTCAGGCGCGCCACCGCGCCGATATCCAGTTCTTTTGCCATTGACTTGAAGCCGACTTTAAGTTGCACACTGTGCGCACATTATCACGTCACTGAGTTAAGGACACCCGTATGACCCCCGATATGTTAGTGCGCATCCTGTTAACCGGCGCCGGCGCCACCCTCTGCATGGATTTGTGGGCGTTGCTGCTGAAGCGGCGCTTCGGCATCCCTTCCCTCGATTACGCGCTGGTGGGCCGCTGGTTTCTCGGCATGTTCGACGGCCGCTGGTTTCACGCCACCATCGTCACGGCGCCGCCGCGCCAGGGTGAGAGAAAAATCGGCTGGATACTGCACTACGCCATCGGCTTGGCGTTCGCCTTTATCCCGCTCGGTTTGGCGGGCATCGAGTGGTATGCGGCGCCGGAACCGCGCATCGCGCTGTTGAGCGGCTGGCTAAGCCTGGCGGCGCCGTTTCTGGTGATGCAGCCCGCGCTGGGCTTTGGCGTGGCGGCGGCGAAAACCGCCAATCCGCGCAGGGCGCGGCTCCTCAGCCTGCTCACCCACACGGTGTATGGGCTGGGCCTGTTGATCGCCGCCCGATTGTTGGCGACGTTCTGTGCCTGAATGGGCTACAGCAACGTGGAAATATCGAGGTAGTGCGCCAGTTCGCGCTGCTCCGCGCGCGGCAGATACGGAATTTCACCCAGCAGCGGCGCGGAAATGCGCTGCTGCAGCGCCGTGATGGTTTCGGCGTAGTGCGCCAACCCCGGATTGATGCGGTTGGCCACCCAGCCCAGCAGCGGCAGGCCGTCGTTGATGATCGACTGCGCGGTCAGCAGCGCGTGGCTGACGCAGCCCAGCTTGATGCCCACCACCAGCACCACCGGCAGTTGCTCCTGCACCACCCATTCGGCGTACGGCCGCAGATCGTTCATCAGCACGCGCCAGCCGCCGCTGCCCTCCACCACCACCGTATCGGCTTTGGCGGACAGATCCCGCAGGCCGCTGCTCATCAGGCCATAGTTGATATCCTCGGTCGCATGCGCGTGAAACACCTCATCCAGACAAGTGATGGGGTTGATCTCCTCGTAGGACAGCGGCAAGGTTGAAGATGCCTGCAACACCAAAGCGTCTTTATTGCGGATGCCCTCGCTGGTTTCCTGGCAGCGCGCGGCGATCGGCTTGTAGCCGGCCACTGAACGGCCTTCGGCGGCCAGCGCCTGCATCAACCCGCGGGAAACCACGGTTTTACCGACGTCGGTATCCGTGCCTGTCACAAATAAACGCTTCAACATGAATAAAATGCCCCAGAATGCCCCGTTAACAATGTGTCGCCGCATCGGCGGCGAAGAAGTCTTTCGGAAAAATTCTAGGGGATGCTGCCACGTAGGGGCTTGAGGTAGCTCAATCTTTTGCGGGATTAATAAGAAGTTCTGATGTTAGCCTTGCAGCAATTGCACCAGCAGCGAACCGTTGTACAGCGCCTCTTTCACCAGCGCGGCGCCGGGCATGGTGCCCTTATTGAAGAACTGCGTGGATTCGACCTTGACCTGCTCGCTGTAGGCCGGCAGCGCCTGCTGGCGAATGCAGGACGCGATGGCCGGGTGCAGGATCTCCGCCGCGCGGTTGAGCGGCGAGCCCACCAGGATCTTCTCCGGATTGAACAGGTTGACCATGATCGCCAGAATGCGCCCCACGCTGTGGCCGACGCCGAGAATGATGTCCCGCGCCAGCTGATCGCCCGCCAGCGCGGCGTCGCACAGCGATTCAACGGTCAGCGGCGCGCCGTGCAGGCTGGAGCTCATCGAACCGCTCAGCCGCTGCTGGGCGATCTCCAGGATGTTCTCGATGCTGGCTACGGTTTCAAGGCAGCCGTGGTTGCCGCAATAGCAGCGTTTGCCGTACGGATCGACCTGGGTGTGGCCGATCTCCACCACGCTGTGGCTGCCGGCGTGCAGCACGTGGCCGCCGGTGATCACCCCGGCGCCGACGTTGTGGTCGATCACCACCTGAATCACGTTCTGGCTGCCGCGCGAGGCGCCATACAGCGCCTCGGCCATGGTCCAGGCGCTGATGTCATGCTGCAAGTAAACCGGCAGGCCGGTGCGGGTTTCCAGCGCCGGGCCGAGCGGCATCTCCAGCACGTCGTAAAACGGCATGCGGTGCACCACGCCGGACTGCACGTCGATCATGCCCGGCAGCGTGATGGCGATCGCCGTCAGCCGCTCCAGCTTGCTTTGGTGGCGGATAAAGAATTGGTCGACTTCGGTCAGGATGCGTTTCAGCAGCGGTTCAGGGTGTTCGGCCGCCAGCGGCAGCAACTCTTCCACCACCAGTTTGCTGCTGAGATCGCGCAGCGCCAGCGTGATGCTGCCGCGGCTGATACGGGCGGAAAGGTAATGCCAAGCCTCGGTGTCCAGCACCAGCCCCACCGCCGGGCGGCCCCGACTGCCGATTTCCTGGTACTCGGTTTCCTTGACCAGATGGGCTTCCAGCAGTTCGCGCACGATCTTGGTGATGCTGGCGGGCGCCAGCTGTGCGCGTTTTGACAGTTCGATACGCGAAATCGGGCCCAGCTGATCGATTAGCCGATAAACCGCCCCCGCATTGGTCTGCTTGATTTGATCGATATGCCCAGGCTGCCCAACCGCAATCACAAACCGGCTCCTACTATTTTTCGCGCTTCTAAATAAAGACTAGGGGTTATGGTGGGGCTTTTGTCATACAGCGTCAACTATTTGATTCGTTATGTGATTTGCTGCACAAATTCCTCGCAATTTCAGCGTGAATTGATTTTTATTTGCCCAACCTCAACGTCATTTCAGCATCAACGCCATCAGCGCCTGCGCCGCGGCGGTCAGCGGCCGGCGGCGGTGATGTACCAGCCAAACTTCGGTGGTGGCGTCCGGCTCCGCCAGCGGCAAATAGCGCACGCCGTCCACCCGCACTCGGGCGAATGACGCTGGCAAAATCGACACCCCCAACCCGGCGGAGACCAGCCCGATGATGGTCATCGCTTCCCCCACTTCCTGGGTGATATAGGGAGTAATGCCGGCCTTGCTGAGCAGCAGCAGGATTTCGTCATACAGCGCGGTGCCCACTTCGCGCGAGAAGAACACGAACGGCTCCTGCGCCAGGTGTTGAAAACGCAGCGCGCCGCCGGGCGTTTCCGCCAGCGGATGCCCCTCCGGCACCACCGCCACCAGCGGTTCGCGCAGCAGCAGCTGATAGTGCAGCGCTTCCGGCAGCCGCGTGTTGCGCATCACCCCCAGATCCAGCTCACCGTTCAGCAGCGGTTCGATCTGCTGTTTGGTGTTGATTTCGCGCATTTTGATATGCACCTGCGGGGACTGCTGACGAAAGGTGCGCAGGCTGCGCGCCACCACGCCGATAAAGGGCGCGGAAGAGGTAAAGCCGATGGTCATTTCCCCCAGTTCGCCACGATCCAGACGCGCCGCCTTTTCCGCCGCGCGCCCGACCTGATCGAGCACCTGGTAGGCTTCTTTGAGGAACATCTCCCCGGCCTGGGTCAAACTGACGTTGCGGTTGTTGCGCGCCAGCAGCCGCGCGCCGACCATCTCTTCCAGCGCCTGGATTTGCTGGCTGAGCGGTGGCTGGGAGATCCGCAACCGCTCGGCGGCACGGCCAAAATGCAGCTCTTCCGCCACGGCAATAAAGTAACGCAGGTGTCTCAGTTCGATATTCATATTTAAAACATCTTAATTTGAATTATTAATATATTAGACAAAAAATTCGCCACTCCCTATCATTTTGTTATCTGCAAAGTGTCTGTTTATCTCCCCGAAGTTCGGTAAGGAAACGCTGTGACAACCCCTGTGCGTTCTGCGGCCGTGATGCCGTCGACGCTGGCCGCCAACGATGACGCGGCCGCTGCGCCAAAAGTAAAACGCTCCACCCTCAACAACAAACTCCCCTATATCGAACGCGGCACGCCGCAGTTTATGCGCGTAACGCTGGCGCTGTTTTCCGCCGGGCTGGCAACCTTCGCGCTGCTCTACTGCGTGCAGCCGATCCTGCCGGTGCTGTCGCAAGACTTCGGCGTATCGCCGGCGGAAAGCAGCCTGTCGCTTTCGGTCTCTACCGGCCTGCTGGCGATCGGCCTGATGTTCACCGGGCCGCTGTCAGACGCCATCGGCCGTAAATCGGTGATGGTGGTAGCGCTGCTGCTGGCGGCGGTCTGCACGCTGATCTGCGCCTTTATGACCAGTTGGCACGGCATTTTGCTGATGCGAGCGCTGATCGGCCTGTCGCTGAGCGGCGTGGCGGCGGTCGGCATGACCTATCTCAGCGAAGAGATCCATCCCAGCTTCGTCGCCTTCTCTATGGGGCTGTACATCAGCGGCAACTCGATCGGCGGCATGAGCGGCCGCCTGGTGACCGGGGTATTGACCGACTTCTTCTCCTGGCGCGTATCGCTCGGGGTCATCGGCCTGTTCGCCCTCGCCGCCGCCTGCATGTTCTGGCGTATCCTGCCTGCCTCGCGGCATTTTCGCGCCAGCTCGCTGCGCCCGCGCACCCTGCTGATCAACTTCAAGCTGCATTGGCACGATAAGGGCCTGCCGCTGCTGTTCGCGGAAGGTTTCCTGCTGATGGGCAGCTTCGTCACCCTGTTCAACTATATCGGCTATCGCCTGCTGGCGGATCCTTACCACCTGAGCCAGGCGATTGTCGGCCTGCTGTCGGTGGTGTACCTCACCGGTTCCTACAGCTCGCCCAAGGCCGGCGCGCTCACCTCGCGCTTCGGACGTGGCCCGGTGCTGCTGGCGTCAATCGTGATTATGCTGATCGGGATCCTGATTACCGCGCTGCCGCAGGTGCCGGCGATCTTTATCGGCATGATGCTGTTCACCGCCGGTTTCTTCGCCGCCCACTCGGTGGCCAGCAGCTGGATTGGCCGCCGTGCGCGCCGCGCCAAAGGCCAGGCGTCGTCGCTGTATCTGTTCTGCTATTACGTCGGCTCCAGCGTGGCCGGCACCCTCGGCGGCGTGTTCTGGCACAGCTTCGGCTGGAATGGCGTAGCGGCGTTTATCAGCCTGATGCTGTTGCTGGCGCTGCTGGTGGTGCATTACCTGAAACGCCTGCCGGAAGCCGCTCGTCTTTGAAAAGAAAAAGCCGCGGCGATTTGCCGCGGCTCGTCCTGCCAGTGCCTGTGGTTATTGACCGGTTTTCCAGCGGGTGCGCAGGTACTCCACGGCCTTATCCGTTTGCGGCTCGGTCAGATAGCGTTGCCGGAACAGGATGGTTCCCCCCATCCCCGGCAGGCTCTCGTTGAGATCCAACTGCCTTTTCAGCTCGGGAACGCCGCCGCCGACGGTCCATGCCGGTTCGCTCGCCGATGGCGTGCCCACTTTATACAGCGCCACCCCGGCATAAAGCCGAACCGGCGTGCCTTTCACCACCTCGGCCCACCAGTTGGCCAGCACGTCGTAGCGGACAATTTCACGATCGAAAGGCCAGTACAGCTGCGGTGCGATGTAGTCGAGCAGCCCCAGTTTGACCCACTGGCGCGTATCGGCATAGGCCGCATCGTACGATGGCGCGCCTGCCCGCGTCGCCGAACCGGCGGGATCGTCCGCTTTGTTTCGCCAGACGCCCGCCGGGCTAACGCCAAACGCGACAGCGGGCTTTAGCGCCCTGACGGTGGCTGAAACCTGTTTTATCAATTGCAGCGTATTGTCTCTTCGCCAACTGGCCTTGTCTGCAAACCCTTTGCCGTATTCGCGATACGTCTTTTCATCATCCAGCGGCGATTGCGGCGTCTCATAATAGAAATAATCGTCAAATTGAATGCCGTCGACGTCATAGTTTTTGACGACTTCAGCCACCACGCCGGTGATCCAGTTGCGCACGTCGGGTAAGCCAGGATCGAGCGCAAAGCGGTCGTTGGCCGTACGTATCCAGTCGGGATGCAGCGCATAGACGCTGGCCGGTGGGGACTGCAACGTCTGATTAAGTGCATCAATCGTTTGCTGTCGGGTATTCATGGAAACCCGATAAGGGTTCAGCCAGGCATGCACTTTGATACCGCGCCGGTGCGCTTCTTGCAGCATAAAGGCCAGCGGATCATAACCCGGATCCTGGCCCACGGTGCCGGTCAAGACCTCAGACCAAGGCAAGATGTCAGAACGCCACAGGGCCGTTCCGTCCGGTTTAACCTGAAAATACACCGTGTTAATCCCGGTTTTCACCATGTCGTCCAGTGCGTCCGTCAGCCCCTGCTGCTGCAGGCGCACCCGCTCTTGCGCCGTTTCCGCTTTCAGGGAGGCCGCCGGCGGCCAGTCCAAGCCAATGACCGTGGCCAGCCAGATGCCCCGCATCGGTGTAACCGGCGGTGTCGGCTGTGCAGGTTTCTCCGGTTCGGGGGGCTTGGCGCATCCGCTCACGCCCAGCATGGCGGCCATCAACAGCCATCCGCCTAGTTTTGTTGCGCCTGTCGGCATAAATATTCTCCTTCCGTGAGTGACGGTTATCCCATGTCGTTTCGTGCAGAGCAAGAAACCGCCCGCTTTCTCAACGCGAGCAAGCT
The DNA here is from genome assembly GCF_009905295.1 of Serratia sp. NGAS9. Classification (NCBI taxonomy): domain Bacteria; kingdom Pseudomonadati; phylum Pseudomonadota; class Gammaproteobacteria; order Enterobacterales; family Yersiniaceae; genus Serratia; species Serratia sp. NGAS9. The sequence goes on along the minus strand of NZ_CP047605.1, from coordinate 2,315,338 downwards.
GCCGGCGTCGCCCTTTCTGACGACGCCGGTACTTGTCCCATTACCAGCTCAGCCCCGTCCCGCGAGGGAACGCCACCTTGCCCGTATTGGTTTCCTCATCGTAGTCATGCCAGGTGTTGACCGGCAGTTTGCCCTGGGGTGTGATTTTCCCCGTCAGCACGTGCGCCAAAGCGATCATCGAAGGGCCACGCCATACGCCGCTGTCATACCCGTAGTAAGAATAGGTGGCGACGGCTGCATCCACGTCTGCGGCATAGTTCACGATATCGTAAGGCGCGCGCAATGAGAGGTGAACGCGTTTTTTCCCCTGCTCGGCGGCGTATTTCAACCAGCCCGGGTAAGGGCTGCTGTCATTACTCGCTCCGGTGGCGGAGGTCACGACGCCATCCTGCTCGGCAGGCGTAAAGCGGGTCGAAAGCGTGCCGAGCAGGAACACGTCGCAATCGGCAATATGCGCCCTGATTTGGGCATCGTTCAGTTCCGTTTCCTTCGCGGCAACGACGTTCTGGTAGCCCTCCTGCGTCATCACGTTAGCGATGCCTTTGGCCTGCTCACCCCACGGGGTCAGGATAAAATAGCGCAGCGCCTTGTCTTTCAACGGCAGCAGGCTGTGGCGGTTAATGACCACGGTAATGGAGCGATCGGCAATGCGCTTTTCCAGCTTGTGCGCTGACAACGCGACGTCGTTGGAACAAGGTTTATCGCTATGCCCCATCAGGCCATGGCGTAATTTCAGGCGCAAAATGCGCTCGACCGAAGCATCGATATCGGCCTCGCTGAGATGCCCTGTTTTCACCCTTTCCGCAAGATAACGAATCAGGTCCGGCAGCAGGTTAGCCTGGGCCGGCGAAGCGATGCTGACAGGCATCAGGGCGATATCCACCCCGGCGGCAAAGACGTTTTCAGCCGCCCCCTGTTGGGTGAAGTGCTCAGCAATCGCGCCCATATCCAGCGCGTCTGAAATCGTTACGCCGGCATAACCCAGCTCATCGCGCAGGATGCGGGTCTGAATTTCATACGACATGGTGGCCGGCACCGTGATTTTTTCTCCGCTGCGGGTGTCGATCTGGCGGTTATCCAGCGCGGGGTACTGAATATGCGCGGTCATGACCATGTCCGGCGCCGCACAGCGGTCAATGGCCTGTTTGTAAGGCGCGATATCGATGGCAAACGCCTCTTCCCGCGTACGATCGACGCGCGGCAAACCGGTATGCGAGTCGGTGGAGGTGCTGCCATGGCCAGGGAAGTGTTTGTAAGCGGTGATCAGCCCTTGCTGCTTCATCCCCGCCACTATTTTCTCGGCCAGGCGGGACACGGTGTTCTTATCATCGCTGAAGGCGCGAACGTTAATCACCGGGTTGAACGGGTTGGTGTTGACGTCCACGACCGGGGCAAAGTTGGTATTGATATGCAACGCGCGCATATCCTGGGCCATCAGCTTGCCCTGTTCAACGGCGAGCTGTTTATCCGCACCGCCCTCAATCGCCGCCGCCAGCGCCATATTGCCGGGGAATGAGGCATAGTCGCCGCGCGGCAGCCGGAAAACGTTACCGCCCTCATTATCCGTGCCGATAAACAGGCGAATGCCGGCGTGCGTTTTCATCGCGGCATACCAAGCCGTCAACGTTTTGATCTGCTGCTTGTCTTTCAGATTATTGGCGAACAGGATCACCCCGCCCACGTGGTTATCGGCGATCAGCTTGCCAATGGCTTCATCGGGAACGGTCATATCCTGATTGCTGCTACCGTTCCGATCCCAGTAGCGAAAATCCAGCATGATTTTTTGCCCGATCTTCTCTTCCAGCGTCATGTTTTTGACTTTCTGTTTAATATCCACAGTAAACCTCCTGTTAAAGCACCCGTTAATGACAGAAGAAAAGATAACCCCAAGGGCTCATAGCGTCCTGCCATTCTGTTTGTTCCAGCGATTGGACAACGGCAAACGAGAAATGGACTAAACAAAAAATAAACGAGCGAGAGAATTCCCCCTGCTGCCCGCCCTATTTCCCCCTGGTAAGCCGGGCGGGCAGTTAAGCCGAGTATTTCCCCATCGCCGATGTTGCCCCCAGCCTGCTACTCTCCTATAGTATGTTGTAACTAAAATAGGAGCGTACGATGAGCAGATACGATGTGATTGGCCGAATGAATGCCTGCTTTGTCGAGCTAGAGCAGGCGCTGGGCGCATTGCAGCAGCAGATCACCCCGCTGCGCTTGCTGGCAGCGCGGGTGTTCAGCCTGCCGGAGGTTGAAAAAGGCCAGGAACATCAGGCTATCTCGCATATCGCGGTCGAACAGCATGTGGGACAAGCGGCGCGCGATCTGGCGCTGGAGCATTATCAGCGGCTGTTCATCCACCATAACCGGGAGAATGTCAGCAGCAAGGCCGCCGTGCGGCTGCCCGGCGTTATCTGTCTGGCGGTGGAGCAACCGGAATATCTGACGCTGCAGGCGCAGCTGGCGCTGATCAACCGCCTGAAGGGCGAACTGGAGCAGATTATCACCGTCGATTCCGGTCTGGCGCCGGAGCAGCGTTTCGAGTTCGTACACACCCATCTGCACGGGCTGATTACCCTCAGCGCCTACCGCACCCTCACCGCCCTGACCAACCCCGACTCGGTGCGCTTCGGCTGGGCCAACAAGCACATCATCAAAAACATCAAGCGGGACGACATCCTGGCGCAGCTGGAGAAAAGCCTGAAAGCCGGCCGCGCGGTGCCGCCGCACAGCCGTGAACAGTGGGCCGCCCTGGTCAGCCGCGAAATAGACGATGTCAGCCGTCTGCCGCAGCACGCGACGCTGAAAATCAAGCGGCCGGTCAAAGTACAACCTATCGCCCGCGTGTGGTATCAGCAGCAACAAAAGCAGGTGCAGCACCCCTGCCCGCTGCCGCTGATCGCCCTGTGTCAGGTAGAGAGCGGCGCCGCAGTGCCGAAGATTGGCGAGCTGCTCAACTACGACGTCGACGCGGTGAAACACCGTTACAAACCCGACGCCCGACCGCTGCGGCTGCTGGTGCCGCGCTTGCACCTGTATGCCGATGACGCTACTCGCTGAGGGCATATACTCGCAGGCGATGGCCGTCCGGATCCCGCGCGACGAAGGTGTAACCGAATTCCATCTCGGTCGGCGTTTGCTCGATAGGCAGCCCGAGTTCGCGCCACTGGTTATAGCGCGCTTCGACCTCATGCGGATCCTGGCACAAGAAGCCCAGCTCACCGCCGCCGCCGGTCAACGTGGCAGCGGGTTTTACCCCCTGTTTGGCCCACATCCCCAGCTTGAAGCCGTTGTTGAGCACAAACAGGGCGAAGCCGGGAGAAAGCTCTACCGGCGCCTGTCCCAGTAAACGTTGATAAAAGGCGGCACTGTTCAGCGGATTGTCGACGTAAAGCAGGGTCATGCTGGGAAGGGTCATCGGTCTGTCCTCTGGATGATGGGAACCGGCCGGTTCCCGATAGGCACAGACTAAGGCGCGCGACTGACAGTTTATGGCAGCAGCGTGCCGCTATTGCTCCGCAATGCCCTCGCTGAGGCGCCACTCTTTCAGCAGCCGCCGCCGTCCGCGCGGATAGCGCGGTTCCAACGGCGTGGCGGCCTGGATGCGGTCGAGGCGAAAATGACGAAAGGCCTGGCGTAGCTCGCACCAGGCGACCAACATCTGGAACTGGTCGAAAAAGCCCAGTGCAAAGGGCCACAGCAGGCGTTCGCTGCGCTGCCCCGCCAGGTCAAGATAGTCGATATGCAGCTTGCGCTCGCGGCGGATGGTGTCACGGATCAGCACCCGCAGCTCATCCGCCACCGGCGGCGCCTGAACCGGCGCTATCAACAGCGTGTTGGCCTCAAGCTCCTCCCGCAGTGCCGGCGGCAGCACGTCGGCGATCTTGGCCAGCGCCTGGCCCGCCGCACTCGCCAGCTGACTGTCGCCGTGGCGGCTGACCCAGCGCATCCCCAGCACCAGTGCTTCTGTCTCCGCCTGCGAGAACATCAGCGGCGGTAGCATGAAGCCGGGGCGCAGCACATAACCGACGCCCGCCTCGCCGGCGATCTCCGCCCCCTGCTGCTGCAGCGTGGCGATATCGCGGTACAGCGTGCGCATGCTGATGCCCAGCGTCTGCGCCAGCGCATGGCCCGCCACCGGATAACGGTGGCTGCGCAGCAGCTGCATCAGATCGAGTAAACGTTGTGCGCGCGACATATCACGGCTCCCTGCATAACGCGGTTTGGACAAAATCGGCAAAGGCCCGCGCCTTGGCCGAAACGAAATGGCCGCCGGGGAACACCGCCCACAGCGCCAGCGGCGGCAGTTGCCAGTCCGCTAAGGCCGCAATCGCCGCCCCGCTTTGCAGCTCGTTGCGAAACATGCCTTCGCTGGCGACGGTAGCACCGAAGTCCGCCATCACCAGCTCGCGCACGCACTCCGCCGCGTTGACCCGCATGCGCCCTGGCAGCCGCAGCGTGCGCTGTTCCTCTCCACGGCTGAAGCGCCACTGCTCGCCGCCGCCACGGTGATGGTAAATCACCATCTCGTGCTGCAACAGATCTTCCGGCCGCTGCGGCATACCGGCAGCGGCAAAATAGCCGGGCGTGCCGATCACGCATTGCTTTACCTCACCCAGCTTGCGGGCGGTAAAGCCGGAATCCTCCAATTCGCCAATACACAGGGCAATATCGATGCCCTCTTCAATCAGCGACAAATTGCCGTCATCCAGCAGCAGATCGACGTTCAACCGCGGATTGGCGCGCATAAACGCCGTCAAATCAGGCAAGGGAACGATGCGGGCGAACACCGCCGCCGAAGCGACCCGAAGCCGGCCGCTCAGGGTCTCGCCAGCGCTCTGCACCAGCGCTTCGGTCTCCGCCAGCTCGTTAAGGATACGTCGGGTGCGTTGATACAGCTGCTGTCCCGCATCCGTCGGCTGCAGGCCGTGGGTCGAGCGCAGCATCAGGCGCGTGCCGAGCTGCTGTTCCAGCCGCGCCACCGCTTTTGAGACCGCCGGCTGCCCCACGTGCAGCCGCCGCGCTGCCGCGGTAAAGGAACCGCTCTCGTAAACGCAGGCATAGGTTTCGTAATCGGCAAATTTACCCATGACATTCCTTGATGGAATAACGGTTAGCATCTATTGCAGTCTACACGCGCCATTTAGGAATGGGCAAGATGAGCGCTCCCCCTCATTCCCATCAGGAGAACGCATGACACTGCAAGACAAACTCGATGCCTTCAAAGTGGCATTCGAAGCCGACCAACTGCCGTTCAAACTCGCGGCGCAAGATCACGCGCTGATGCGTGAGGCGATCCAGGCGCAGATCGCGTCGGGCATTACCGAATGCGCGCTGACGGTCGGCGACGCCGCGCCCGGCTTTATCCTACCGGACAGCGAAAACCGGCCATGCTCTTCCGCGGCGCTGTTGGCGCAGGGCCCACTGGTCATCAGTTTCTATCGCGGGGTCTGGTGCCCTTACTGTACGCTCGATCTGCAGGCGCTGCAGGCCGCACTCCCCGCCATCACGCATCACGGCGCGCAGCTCGTGGCCATTTCACCGCAGAGCGCGTTGCATAACCGCCAGGCCGTGCGCGATCACGATCTCACCTTTCCGCTACTCAGCGATGCAGGCAACCGCCTGGCGGCTCAATTCGGCCTGCGTTACCGCCTGCCGGACGCGCTGCTCGCCCTCTATCAACAGCGGCTCGGCCTCGATCTGGCGCAGTTCAACCAGGATGACAGCTGGACGCTGCCGCTGCCGGCGCGGTTCGTCATTACTCCCGATGGCCGTATTGCCTATGCCGAAGCGCACGCCGATTACACCCGGCGGCCGGAGCCGCAGGCGCTGTTGTCGGTGCTGGAAGGATTGGCCTGATAAAGACGGGGCGCAAACGCGCCCCGTTAAGAGATGGTGATGAACGCGGTTACTTCTGCATGCTGCCGACCATCGCCTCCGGGCGTACCCATTCATCGAACTGCGCTTCGGTCAGATGGCCGAGCTTCAGCGCTGCGGCTTTCAACGTCAGCCCTTCCTTGTGCGCTTTCTTGGCGATTTCCGCCGCTTTGTCATAACCGATATGGGTGTTGAGCGCCGTCACCAGCATCAGCGATTCATTCAGCAACTGGGTAATGCGATCGCGGTTCGGTTCGATGCCCACCGCGCAGTGCTCGTTGAAGCCCTGCATACCGTCGGCCAGCAGGCGGATCGACTGCAGGTAGTTGTGGATCACCATCGGGCGGAACACGTTCAGCTCGAAGTTGCCGGAAGCCCCGCCGATGTTCACCGCCACGTCGTTGCCCAGCACCTGCGCGCACAGCATGGTCATCGCTTCACACTGGGTCGGGTTGACTTTGCCCGGCATGATGGAGCTGCCCGGCTCGTTCTCCGGGATCGAGATCTCGCCGATGCCGCAGCGCGGGCCAGACGCCAGCCAGCGCACGTCGTTGGCGATCTTCATCAGCGAAGCCGCCAGCCCTTTCAGCGCGCCATGCCCTTGCACCAGCGCATCGCAGGTCGCCAGCGCTTCGAACTTGTTCGGCGCGGTGACGAACGGCTGATGGGTCAATTCCGCCAGCGCTTTAGCGACGCGCACCGCGTACTCCGGATGGGTATTCAGGCCGGTGCCGACCGCCGTGCCGCCCAGCGCCAGCTCGGCGATGTGCGGAATACTGTCCTCGATGTGTTTCAGATTGTGCGCCAGCATCGCCGCCCAGCCAGAGATTTCCTGCCCCAGGGTCAGCGGCGTGGCGTCCTGCAGGTGGGTGCGGCCGATTTTAACGATGTCGCGGTAGGCTTCGGCCTTGTCGCTCAGCGTCTTGTGCAGCACTTTCAGCTCGGGGATCAGGTGCTCGCGCAGCGCAATCACCGCCGCCACGTGCATCGCGGTGGGAAACACGTCGTTGGAGCTCTGGCTTTTATTGACGTCGTCGTTCGGATGCACCTTGCGCTCTTCACCGCGCACGCCGCCCAGTAGCTCGCTGGCGCGATTGGCCAACACTTCGTTCATGTTCATGTTGGTCTGGGTACCGGAGCCGGTTTGCCAGATGGACAGCGGGAACTGGTCAGCATGACGATCCGCCAGCACTTCGTCGGAGGCGTTGATGATGGCGGCACCCCGCTCGGCCGGTAGCAGCCCCAGATCCACGTTCACCTGCGCGGCGGCGCGTTTGGTCAACGCCAGCGCGTGGATCAGCGCGGTCGGCATCTTTTCGGAGGAAATACGGAAATGTGCCAACGAACGCTGGGTTTGCGCGCCCCACAGCTTGTCGGCCGCGACTTCGATGGGGCCCATAGAGTCTTTTTCGATACGAACGCCTGCCATCATGATCTCCTTAGCATAATTCCTAAAATTGTAGGGTTAGGCCGACGCGCTACCCCCCGTCGGCATGCACTCCCAGTATAGTGACATAATAACTATTCGCATTAAGAGAGTTATCTCACAGCACGTTTCATCTCTTTTACCCATCAATGACGCGGTTATTTTCCGCCGGTTAACCCGCGCCGAAATAAACGGCCGGAAATGAGTCCGGAGAATAAAAGTGTGGGTAGCCATTAGCGCGGATGACGCGAATTAAAATTATTGATGCGTTGCGCCTGTAAATGATTGAGCTCATCGATACGTTGTTGCTGCAGATGATTGATCTCGTCATAGGCGTCCTGCCGTTCATTATGCCGATACACCCCGGTCGCCACCACGCCGGCGGTAAGTGCCAGCGGGTGCGACACGGGTGCGATCGAGGTGGGAACCGCTACCGGCGCGGGTACAACGACGATCGGGGCCGGCGCGATCACCACGGCGCGCGGAGCCGCGTAGGGATAGGCGACAATCACCGCCGCCTGAGCTGCGCCGGTGCAAAAGCCCAACAACAACAACAACAGTTTTTTCATGCAACAGACCTCTTGTTTCGTTAAATCGACTCGTTGGCCGTTACGGTAAAGGGGTCTGACGCGCCGGTTTAAGCTCGACGTGTGATCGCCCGGCGCAGCGCGAAAATAATAATAAGGGAATGGCTCAGACGGTAAAAAATAAATTCAGCCGACATAGTTTGACATGCTGAAGAATAAATAATGACGCAGGATAAGCGGGCTATCGGCAATAACCCATTCTCCCAAAGAATAATCTTGCGACGGATTTTCTGGGCCGCGTTGAGACCTGCGCACCAATTGAGACGCCGATCGTTATCACGCTATACTTTGGCCCCGTTGCCGGGCGCGACGTTATCCGGCGATGTTTTGATCGCGCCCATGATTTTTCCTGCCGACGCGAGGGTATGATGGTCGTCGGCATAGATTGAGTTAACCGTATAAAATCAGAAGGTTAATTGCCAATAGTGCGGCAATGACGTAGAAGGACGTTTATCGACATGCAAAAAATGACCAACGCGGTACAGAATTACGCTTGGGGCAGCCACGACGCGCTGACCCGTCTTTACGGCATCGCCAACCCGGATAATCAGCCGATGGCCGAACTGTGGATGGGCGCCCATCCCAAGAGCCCTTCCCGCGTGCCGGGCGCCGACGGTGAACTGCGTTCGCTGCGCGATCTGATCGACGAAGACCAGCCAAAACAGCTGGGCGCCAACGTCGCCAGCCGTTTTGGCGAGTTGCCGTTCCTGTTTAAAGTGCTGTGCGCCGATCAGCCGCTGTCGATCCAGGTCCACCCGAGCAAAGCGGCGGCCGAGGTCGGCTTCGCGAAAGAGAACGCCGCCGGCATCCCGCTGAGCGCCGCCGAACGCAACTACAAAGATCCCAATCACAAGCCCGAGCTGGTGTTCGCGCTGACGCCGTTCCTGGCGATGAACGGTTTTCGTGAATTGGCCGATATCGTTTCCCTGCTGCAACCTATCGCCGGCGCGCACCACGATATCGCCGCCTTCCTGCAGCAGCCGGACACCGCCCATCTGTCTACCCTGTTCGCCAGCCTGTTGACGATGAGCTGCGAGCAGAAGTCGCTGGCACTCGGCGTGCTGAAAGCCGCGCTCAACAACCAGCAGGGTGAACCCTGGGATACCGTGCGGTTTATCGCCGGTTTCTATCCGGACGACAGCGGCCTGTTCTCACCGCTGCTGCTGAACGTGGTGCAGCTCGCGCCGGGCGAAGCGATGTTCCTGTATGCCGAAACGCCGCACGCCTACCTGAAAGGCGTGGCGCTGGAAGTGATGGCCAACTCGGATAACGTGCTGCGTGCCGGCCTGACGCCGAAATTTATCGACGTGCCCGAGCTGCTGGCCAACCTGCAGTTTCGCCCGCAGCCGGCTTCCGGCCTGCTGACCCAACCGGAGCGGCGCGGCAACGAGCTGTTCTTCCCGATCCCGGTGGAAGATTTCGCCTTCTCACTGCACGATTTGACCACCGCGCCGCAGGCGCTGGCACAGCGGAGCGCGGCTATCGTGTTCTGCGTCAGCGGCGAAGCGACGCTGGAAAAATCCGGGCAGCACCTGACGCTCAAACCGGGTGAATCCTGCTTTATCGGCGCCTTCGAATCCCCGGTCAACGTCAGCGGCAGCGGCCGCATCGCCCGGGTTTATAACCAACTGGCCTAACCGTTGATAAATTTCAGCAAATTGCTTGCTGAAAGCGAGAGCTGCCCCCACAATTAAACGCCTGCGGGCGTTTTTTGGCGGCCCCTATTTGCCCCTCCCACGCAACGGAGGGTGATAAGAAAAAAGGATGAAACAGAGCTATGAAAAAATCGTTAGTCGCTGTCAGCGTCATTGTCGTTCTTGGCGCAGCATGGACCGGGGCATCCTGGTACACCGGGAAACAGATCGAGCAGCACATGGGCGAAGTCGTCGACAACGCCAACGGCCAACTGAAAGCCTACCTGCCGAAAGCCGGCGTCAAGCTGAGCTATGAAAATTACCAACGCGGCCTGTTCAGCAGTAAAGTGCGTTATGTGCTGCGTTCCGACGGCACGGATACCAGTGAAAACGCGGCGCTGAAAGCCGGTGAAGAAGTGGCGTTCCTGGAAACCATCGATCACGGTCCGTTCCCGTTCGCGCAGCTGAAAAAATTCAACCTGCTGCCGAGCATGGCGTCGGTGCATACCGAGCTGGAAAACACCCCGGCGGTGAAAGGCCTGTTTGAAACCACCAAAGGCAAATCGCTGTTTACCGCCGATTCGCGCATCTCGTACAGCGGCGATACCGCGTCCACCATCGACTTTATCCCACTGGACTACCAGAAGGATAAATCTTCGTTGAAATTCAGCGGCGCCACCATTGACGCCGACGTGTCCCGCGATCTGAAAAAATTCGCGCTGGACGCCAATAGCGACACTATCGTGTTCGCCAGCCCGAACGAATTCGGCCAAAACGAGCAGATCACCTTCCAGGGCTTCAACCTGAAAGGCAACAGCAACGAAAGCAAGTTCGGCGTGAAGCTCGGCGATCAGACGATGACCCTGAAACAGTTCAAACTGACGATCGACGGTAAAGACACCGTGGCGTTGGACGGTTTCAATCTGGTGAGCAAGTTCGGCGAGCAAGGCAGCAGCAACATCGGCGGCCAGATCGATTACACCATGGACGCGCTCAAGGTGCAGGGCAACGACTTCGGCGCCGGTAAACTGACGCTGAAAATCGACAACGTCGACGGCAAGGCGCTGAAAGACTTCTCCGACAGCTACAACCGCCAAACCATGGCGCTGCTGCAGCAGGGCGAGAACCTGGATCCGGACGTCTACGAACAGCAGACCTCCGAGATGCTGCAAAAGAACCTGCCGATGCTGCTGAAAGGCAACCCAAGCCTCAGCATCGCCCCGCTGAGCTGGAAAAACAGCAAGGGTGAGAGCCTCTTCACGCTGGATCTGGCGATGACCGATCCGAGCAAGGCCGCCTCCCCGGCACAGTCGCCGGATCAAGTGATCGCTCAGGCGGTTAAAAAGCTGGATCTCAGCCTGACCATTCCGGAAGCGATGGCCACCGAAGTGACCGCGAAGACCGCTCTGTTGCAGGGTTACAATGAGGAAGACGCGCAGAAACTGGCGCAGCAGCAAGTGCAGGGCCTGGCGGCCATGGGCCAGATGTTCAAGCTGACCACCCAGAAAGACGGCGTGATCGCGAGCAAGTTCCACTACGCTGACAATCAGGTTGACCTGAACGGCAACAAGATGTCTCTGCAGGAGTTCATCGGCCAGTTCGCCATGCTGGGCGCCCCGGCGGAAGACGCTGAACCGGCGCAGGAAGCGGAACCAGCTCCGGCACCGGCGCAGTAATCGCCTGAAAGCCTGACAAGGGCCCCCTGCGGGGCCCTTTTTATTTACCCCTGCAGCGCCGCATACACCGCATCGCGGATCTGCTGCGGATAGCGGCCGCACATGCCCTCAAACGCGGTGTTGGTCAGTATCACCACGCTCAGCTGCGCCTGTGGATCAAAGAACCAGCTGTGGCCATAAACGCCGCCCCAGGTCAGCGTGCCGACATGCTGCGGCGTCTGCGCCGCTTCTGCGTCCACCAGCAGCGCACCGCCGAAACCAAATCCCCAGCCCGGCCCTTGCGTTTGCGCCTGCGCCCCCACATGCGGACTGCGCAGCAACGCCACTGTGTCCGGCTGCAAGATGCCCTGCCCGCCGCTGCGCAACGCTTCCACCAGCTGCAGCACATCGTCGGCATCGCCGACCATGCCCGCGCCGCCGGAAGGATAAGCCTCCGCGTTAAGCGCCCGCGCGGGTGAAAACAGCACCTCGCCCCCCGCCATCTCCTCCGGCAGCGCCACCCGCAGGCCTTCATGCATGCGCTGCGGCCCTTGCGGCGTGTTGTAATACGGCGTCGCCAGATTCGCGGCGTCCGTCGTATAAAACGCGGTATTGCCGAGCCCCAGCGGCTGCGCCACCCATTCGACAAACAGCTGCGGCAGCGGCATGCCCGTCACCCGCACCAACACCGCGCCAAGCACGTCGATAGCCAGCGAATAATTGAAGCGCTCTCCCGGTTGCGACAGCAACGGTGCCTGCGCCAACAGCCGCAGGTTTTGCTCCAGCGTCAGCGTCGACAGCTCCACGCCGTCCTGGATCCCCAACTGATGGTAAACGCCTGCCGGCGGTTGGTTCAGCCGATAGTCCAGCCCGGCGGTATGACTCAGCAAATGACGGATCTTGATCGTCGGGCGCCGGCCATCCGCCAGCGCCGGGGTAAACCACGGCAGCCAGTCGCTGACCGCATCGTCCAGGCTCAGCTTGCCCCGTTCAATCAGGCGCAGCGCCGCCAGCGTGGTATAGGGTTTGGAAACCGACGACAGCCGAAACTGCGTTTCTCGCCGCATCGGCCGCCGCGCTTCGCGATCGGCATAACCGGCCGCGCCGGCGTAACAAATCTCGCCCTGCCGCGCCACCAGCACCACGCTGCCCACGATGCGCCCTTCGGCCATCGCCTGTTGATCGATCGCCGCGATCCGTTCTGTTAACGCCCGTTGTGTTGCCGACATGATTTTTATCTCGCTGAGGGAAAGTAAAACCAGTCTAAAACGTTCGTCATAAATTAAAATAAGGCATAATTTAATGAATCATTAAGCACAGGTTATTAATAGATGAGTTCACTCCTGCAACTGCTGCCCTATTTCGAAGCCGTCGCACGCCTGGGCAACTTTACCCGCGCAGCCAACCAACTGGGCGTCACGCCGCCGGCGGTGTCACAAAACATTCAGGCGCTGGAGAATCAGCTGGGGATGCGCTTATTTCACCGCACCAGCCGCTCGGTGCGCCTCAGCGACGAGGGCCGGTTGTTCTATCAGAAGGTCTCGCCGGCCATGAGCCAGATCGACGTGGCGGCAGACGACGTGCGCACCCTGGGCGCACAGCCGGCGGGCCTGCTGCGCATCACGCTGCCGCAACTGGCCGCTTCGCTGCTGGTGATGCCGCACCTGGCGGAATTTCAACGGCGCTATCCCGAAGTACAGCTTGAGCTGTTTACCGAAGACCGCTTTTCCGATCTGGTACTGGGCAGTTTCGATGCCGGCATTCGCATGCACGCGATGCTGCAAAAGGACATGATCGCCGTGCCAATCGACAACGGCCAGCGCCGGGTGCTGGTCGCCTCGCCCGACTATCTGACGCGCTGCGGCGTACCGGCCACGCCGGACGATCTGCCAGCTCACCACTGCCTGCGCTACCGCTTTCCCGGCAGCGGAAAAATGGAGCCCTGGTATTTCAGCCTGGGCGACGATGAACGCGCGCTGGACGTCAGCGGCAGTTTGATCTTTAACGAGGATCGGTTGATCAAGGATGCGGCATTGGCGGGCCTGGGTATCGCACAGCGTTTTCAGGGCACGGTGGTGCAAGAACTGGCGCAGGGGCAACTGGTGGAAGTGCTGCCGGAGTATGCCAGCGAGGCATCGGGATTTTTCATCTACTTTCCCGCCGGCAGGCATCTGCCGCTCAAGCTGCGCGCCTTTATCGATTTCATGCGCGAGCGGCGTGAACGGCAGCATCGGTGGTAGGGGCGCCTCGCCGGCGCCCCTGAGCGTCAGTGCTTCTCCAGCGCCTGGATGATGTGGTAAGCCGCCTCGACGCGATCGTCATTCGGGAACCACTTGTTGGCCAACATCACCACGGCGATATTCTTCGCCGGGATAAACACCGCGTAGGTGGAGAAACCGCCGGTAGAGCCGGTTTTGTTATACCAGCCGGCGCGCAATTCCGGCTGCGGCGGCGTGATGGCGGTGGCCGGCGTGCCGTTCATGATCATCCCGGCGTTGTTGCCTTCAACCAAACGCGACAGCTTCACCGGATACGGGTAGTTCTCCCACATCAGATCCTGCGTGAACGCACCCGCCTTGTAATAACCGACGTGCGTGGCGGCCAGCGCCTCGCGCCACGGCTGCGCCACCTTCACCTGCTGCAGGTTGGCGTCCAGATAGCGAATCAGATCGCGGGCGTTGGACTTGATGCCGTAAGACTCGGCGTCCAGCGGGCCGGGATTGACCCGCACCGGTTTATCGTCCTTGCTGTAGCCCTGCGCATAGTTGGCCATCTGCGCAGCCGGCACCTGAACGTAGGTGTGGCTCATGCCCAACGCCGGCAGCATCCCCTGTTCCATCGCCTGGATAAACGGCTGGTCGAGGCTCTTGGCGGCGATCATGCCCAGCATGCCGATGCCGAGGTTGGAATAGACGCGGTAGCTGCCCGCCGGGTGTTTCGGCTGCCAGGCCCGGTAGTACGCCATCAGTTGGGCGTTGTCGGTTACGTCGTCCGGCACGAACAGCGGCAAACCGGAGGTATGCGTCGCCAGATTCAGCAGGCTGACGCCGTCGAAGGCGCTGCCGCGCAGCTCGGGCAGGTAGCGGCTGGCCGGGTCTTTAAACGACAGTTTGCCCTGCTGCTGCGCATAGACCGCCAGCGTCGCGGTGAAGGTTTTGCTCAGCGAGCCCACTTCGAACAGCGTCTGCTCGGTGATCGGTTTGCCGGTCTGCTTCGAGGCAACGCCATACGGGTAAATCTGCTGTTTGCCGTCGACCGACACGGCGATCGCCATGCCCGGCACGCCATATTTTTTCATCAGCGGCTGAATAACGGCGTCGATATCCTGCTGCTGCGCGGCGTGCGCGGTCGGCAGGATCAGTGCGGCGATCAGCGCGGCCGCCAGGCGGTTCATTTTCGTCATGATAGAAGCTCTTAGGTTGCAGGGCATCGGCCGCGGCCAAAAGTTTTTGTTGGCGTTATACACGGCGCTTTCCCTGATTGATGATGTCATTCCTTTACGGCTGCCGCGACGCTCTCAGCAGCCGCGCCAAATATCGGATTTTGCCGCCGGGTTGACAAGCGATAATAATTTCAGCCAGCATAAAGAAAAACTTATGGCTATCGACAATGCGCAATCGACTTCCCCTCAACGCCCTGCGGGCGTTCGAATCCTCCGCCCGCCACCTGAACTTCACCCGCGCCGGCCTGGAGCTGCGGGTGACCCAGGCCGCCATCAGCCAGCAGGTACGCATGCTGGAAGAACAGCTGGGCATCCAGCTGTTCCGCCGCCTGCCGCGCGGGCTCGATTTGACCGAAGAGGGTCAGGCGCTGCTGCCGGTGTTGAGCGACGCCTTCGACAGCATTGAGGCGGTGCTGCAGCAGTTCGAAGGCGGGCATTTCCACGAGGTGCTGACGGTGGCGGTGGTCGGCACCTTCGCCGTCGGCTGGCTGATGCCGAGGCTGGCGGCGTTCCGCACGGCGCATCCGTTTATCGATCTGCGGGTGCTAACCCACAACAATCTGGTCAATCTGTCGGCCGACGGTATGGATTTCGCCATCCGCTTCGGCGAAGGCCTCTGGCCCGCCACCTGCAATATTAAGCTGTTCGACGCGCCGCTGACGGTGCTCTGCCCGCCGACGGTCGCCGCGCGCCTGAGCACGCCGCAGGATCTGCAGCACGAGCAGCTGATGCGCACCTACCGCAAGGATGAATGGGAGCGCTGGTTCACGGCGGCGCAGGTGACGCCGTGGCGGATCAACGGCCCGGTGTTCGACTCGTCAAGGCTGATGGTGGAAGGCGCGATCCAGTGCGATGGCGTGGCGCTGGCGCCGGTCAGCATGTTCCGCCGCGAACTGGCCGCCGGCGCGCTGCAAAGGCCGTTTGCCACCGAGGCCGCGCTCGGCGCCTATTGGCTGACCCATTTGAAGTCGCGGGATCTGACGCCGGCGATGAAAACCTTTATCGGTTGGATCCGCCGGGAGGCGGAAGAGGAGCAGCGGCGGGACTAGGCGGAGCCGCGCCGGATCAGCGTCGGCGGCAGAATGACGTTCTGCGCCGGCAGGTCGGCGTCACCGATACGCTGCAGCAGGCGCGCAGCGGCACTGCGCCCCACTTCCCGCGCCGAGCTGGAGACGAAGGTCAGCGGCGGTTCGGTCAGCTCGGCCTCCGGCACGTCGCCGAAACCGATCAGCGCTACCTGCCGGCCGTAGTAGGCGTCGACCCCGTCCGAGCCGATGCTGCGGCCGCTGCGCGTCAGGCCAAAATAGGCGCCGAGCGCGACCGACGCCTTGTGGCAAACGATGGCGGTAATGTTCGGGTAGTGGCGCAGCAGCTGTTCCGCCGCTTCCGCCGCCTCACGCTGCCGGCAATCACACTCGACGATCCATTCGCTGCGAAACGGCAGGCCGTACTGTACCAGCGTGGCGCAAAATCCGCCCAGCCGCTCGGCGCGCGTCAATGAGTCGCTCTGGCCGCCGAGGTAAGCAATTTGGCTGTGGCCGCGTTTGATCAAAAATTCGGTGGCCAGCTTGGCGGCCTGCATATTGTCCGGCCGCACCACGTCCACGCCCTCGAGACCGCTGGAGCGCGCCACGCACACCAGCGGCACGCTCTGCTCGGCCGCCTTTTCCTTCAGGCCCGCCGCCGCGCGGATGCCGCCCGCCAGCACGATGCCGTCAACGCCCTGCGCCAGCAGCGCGTCAAACGCCCGCTGCAAGCCTTGGCCATCGCGCCCGCTCTGGGTTAAAAACAGCAGCTTGTCGTGCGCCTCCAGCGCCTCGCTCAGCCCGGCGGTCATTTCGGCATAGAAGGGTTCGCAGATGTCGCGCAGAATAAGGCCAATCACTCCGGACTCCGCGCCGCGCAGCGTCGCCGCCTGGCGATTGCGCACATAACCCAGCTGCTCTATCGCCTGATTGACCTTCTCGACGGTGGTCGGCGAAATGCGCCCCTTGCCGCTCAACACCAGGGAAACCGTGGTGACCGACACGCCCGCCTGCTGCGCCACATCGGTGATGGTGATTTTTTTGATGCTCATAGTCTCTGCGAACCCGTTCCTGGGCAACCCGCGCCGTAATGATCAAGGGTATACCGAATCCGTTAGCTCAGTAAAACGTTTTACTGCCTGCCGCATTGTCGCCAAAAACCGGGCGGCAGATTTGTGATTGGCGGCGCATTTTTGCTAGGTAAAACGTTTTATCTTCTTTTTACCTAATCAGAAGTCCCCTTTTTGCTCGTCTTTTCGCCAGGAGAAGTCGGTTATGTCAGCAGCCAACAAACCCAAAATCACCCTCTGGGAGTTCTTCCAGAGCCTGGGCAAAACCTTCATGTTGCCCGTCGCCTTGCTCTCTTTCTGCGGCATCATGCTGGGGATCGGCAGCTCGCTGAGCAGCCGCGACGTGATCACCCTGATGCCGTTTATCGGCCACCCGATCTTCCAGCTGATCTTTACCTGGATGAGCAAGGTAGGCTCCTTCGCCTTCAGCTTCCTGCCGGTGATGTTCGCCATCGCCATTCCGCTGGGCATGGCGCGTGAGAACAAGGGCGTCGCCGCCTTCTCCGGCTTCGTCGGCTTCGCCGTGCTGAATCTGGGCACCAACTTCTACCTGACCGCCGCCGGCGTGCTGCCCACCAGCGATCCGCTGGTGCTGAAAGCCAACAATATCCAGAACATCCTCGGCATTCAGTCGATCGATACCGGTATCCTCGGCGCGGTGATCGTCGGCATCATCGTCTATCGCCTGCATGAACGCTTCCACACCATCCGCCTGCCGGACGCACTGGCGTTCTTCGGCGGCACGCGCTTCGTGCCGATCGTCACCACCGTGGTGCTGGGCCTGTGCGGCCTGGTAATCCCGCTGATCTGGCCGTGGTTCGCCGCCGGCATCACCGGGCTGGGCTGGGTGATCAACAGCGCCGGCGCCTTTGGCCCGATGCTGTTCGGCACCGGCGAACGCTTGCTGCTGCCGTTCGGCCTGCAGCACATTCTGGTGGCGCTAATCCGCTTTACCGAGGCGGGCGGTACCATGGAGGTGTGCGGCCACAACGTCAGCGGTGCCCTGACCATCTTCCAGGCGCAGCTCTCCTGCCCAACCACCACCGGCTTCGCCGAGAGCGCCACCCGCTTCCTGTCGCAGGGTAAAATGCCGGCGTTTCTCGGCGGCCTGCCGGGCGCGGCGCTGGCGATGTACCACTGCGCCAAGCCGGAGAACCGTCATAAAATCAAAGGGCTGTTGATTTCCGGCGTGGTGGCCTGCGTGGTTGGTGGCACCACCGAGCCGATCGAGTTCCTGTTCCTGTTCGTCGCGCCGTTCCTGTATCTGATCCACGCGCTGCTCACCGGGTTGGGCTTTACCGTGATGGCGCTGCTGGGCGTGACCATCGGCAACACCGACGGCAACATCATCGACTTCGTGGTGTTCGGCATTCTGCACGGCACCGCCACCAAGTGGTATCTGGTGCCGGTGGTGGCCGCCGTCTGGTTCGTCGGCTATTACGCCATTTTCCGCTTCGCCATCCAGCGTTTTAACATCAAAACGCCGGGCCGTGAGAGCGACAGCGCCGTCAGCCAAAGCGCGACGAGTGGCGCGGTGGGCAAATCCGGCTACAACGTGCCGGCGATTCTGGCGGCGCTCGGCGGCCCGGGCAACATTATCACGCTGGACAACTGCATCACCCGCCTGCGCCTGTCGGTCAACGATATGAGTCAGGTGGACGACGCGGCGCTGAAGGCCCACCGCGCCATCGGCGTGGTGCATCTCAACGACCATAATCTGCAGGTGGTGATCGGTCCGCAGGTGCAATCGGTGAAGGATGAATTAGACTCACTGATAGCCACGGCGCAACCTGCCGCGGCGCTGCAGGGAGCCACCCATGTTTGATTTCTCCACCCCGATCGACCGCCACGGCACCTGGTGCACCCAGTGGGACTATATCGCCGATCGTTTCGGCAGCGACGACCTGCTGCCGTTCACCATCTCCGATATGGATTTCGCCACCGCGCCGTGCATTCTCGAGGCGTTGCAGCAGCGCCTGCAGCACGGCGTGCTGGGCTACAGCCGCTGGCAGCATGAGGATTTTCTCGGCGCGCTGCGCCACTGGTATCAGCAACGCTTCAACACCGCTATCGACACCGCAACGGCGGTGTACGGCCCTTCCGTTATCTACATGGCGGCGCAGCTGATCCGCCAATGGTCCATACCGGGCGACTATGTGGTGACCCATACCCCGGCCTATGACGCCTTCTACAAGGTGATCCTCGCCAACCAGCGCCAGCTGCTGGCCTGCCCGCTGCACAAGGCCGGCGACGACTGGCGCTGCGACATGGCGCATCTCGAAGCGCTGCTGGCGCGGCCGCAGACCAAGATCCTGTTGCTGTGCAGCCCGCATAACCCCACCGGCAAAGTGTGGCGCCGCGACGAGCTGCAGCAGATGGCCGAACTGTGCGAGCGCCATGACGTGCGCGTGATCAGCGATGAAATCCACATGGACATGGTCTGGGGTGAACACCGCCATACGCCGTGGAGCCAGGTGGCGACCGGCGCCTGGGCCTTGCTGACCTCCGGCTCCAAGAGTTTCAACATTCCGGCGCTAACCGGCGCCTACGGCTTTATCAGCGACGACGCCAGCCGCGAAGCCTATTTCCAGCAGCTCAAAGCCCGCGATGGCCTCTCCTCGCCGGCGGTGCTGGCGGTGGCGGCGCACGTGGCCGCCTACCGCCACGGCGAACCCTGGCTGGACGCCCTGCGCGACTACCTGCAGGATAATCTGACCTACGTCGCCGAGCGGCTGGAGCAGGCGTTTCCCGCGCTGGGCTGGCGCCCGCCGCAGGCCACCTACCTGGCCTGGATCGATCTGCGGCCGCTGGCCGTGGACGATCGGGCGCTGCAGCAGGTGCTGATCGAGCGTGAAAAGGTGGCGATCATGCCGGGCTTTACCTACGGCGAGGAAGGCCGCGGGTTCCTGCGTCTCAACGTCGGCTGCCCGCGCAGCAAGCTGGAGGCCGGCATGGACAAGCTGATCGCCGGATTGAGGTTGGTGCTGGACGAGCAATAACGCGAGGGGGCGAGCCTCTGCCCGCCCCGGCGTTACGCCTGAACAGACGGGATCTCCTCCAGATGACGATAAACCGTCAATCCCCACTCGTTGGCCAGCCGCACGTCGTTATCGGCCCCCGCAGACGCCCCTTCGATGCGATACACCGCCTGACACTGTGCAATCAGCCGATGCGCCACCGGGTAAAGAAACGCCTCGCTCACCGCATCGCCAACCTGAGTGGAACCTGCCGCCGCCGCCAAAGGCAGCGCCAGCCACTCGCCGATCACCGGCACGTGCCCCCGCTGGTAAACCGCCAGCGCGGCCTGTTCCAGGCGCGCCAGATTGGCGGCGATACGCTGCGGATCGCCATCGGTGCCGCTGCGATAAGGGCCAGCAATCAAGATTTGTTGTGCTTTCATCGTTCTTCCTCCAACGTCCGGTTCAAGGCGACAAACTGCAGCAGCATGATGGTCTTGGCGTCAACGATCGTGCCCTGGCGAATCGCCTGCAGGGCTTGCGCCAGCGGCAGCTCGAGCACCTCCAGATCTTCCCCCTCCGCCGCCAACCCGCCGCCCTCGTTGATGCGGTCGCCCGCCTGATATTCGCCGACGAAAAAGTGCAGCTTCTCGGTGACCGAGCCTGGGCTCATATAGGCTTCGAATACTTTCTCCACGCTCTGCACGAAATAGCCGGTTTCCTCTTCCGCTTCGGCGCGAATGCGTGCCTCCGGCGACGCGTTGTCCAGCAACCCGGCGGCGGCCTCAATCAACATGCCGTCATGGCCGTTGACGAAGGCCGGAAAGCGGAACTGGCGCGTCAGGATCACCGTTTGCGCCTGCCGGTTGAACAGCAAAATGACCGCGCCATCACCGCGATCGTAGGTCTCGCGACTTTGCCGCTGCCAGACGCCGTCGCGCCGCAGAAAATCAAAGGTGGTTTTTTTCAGCAGGTACCAGTCATCGGACAACACCCGGGTTTCGACAATGCGAACCCTGTCTTTAGTGGCTATCATCGGTTTACTCCGCCAGAGGAAGGAAATTGATACTATCGTGCAGTTTCGTGTATGATCAAGATATTTCGTGCAAACCAAATTTGAGAGGAAAATGGCCATGTTGACCAGCCAACGCAAGAAAATCATCCTGGAAAAACTGGCTCAGGACGGCCAGGTGTTAGCCAAGCAGCTCAGCGAAATGTTCGGGCTGTCGGAAGATACGGTCCGGCGCGATCTGCGCGAATTGGACGCCGAAGGGTTGCTACAGCGGGTGCATGGCGGCGCCCTGCCGGTTTCTTCCGCCATTGCCAGCTTTGCCGAACGCAATCAGTTGGAATCCGGCGCCAAACGCGCGATCGCCAAAGCGGCAGCGGCGCTGATCGCCACCGGCCAGGTAGTGATTATCGACGGAGGCACCACCTCTGCAGAGCTGGTCAGGCAACTGCCGGCCAACCTCAACGCCACCATCGTCACCCACAGCCCCAGCGTCGCCGTGGGCCTGGTCGATCACCCCACGGTCGAGGTGATTCTGATCGGTGGCCGGCTGTACAAGCATTCGATCGTCAGCGTCGGCGCCGCCGCGGTGGAAGCGATGTCGCATATTCGCGCCGATCTCTATTTTATGGGCGTGACCGGCGTACACCCCACTGCGGGGCTGAGCACCGGCGATCTGGAGGAGGCTTACATCAAACGCGCGCTGGCGGCCCGCGCGGCGGAAACCGTGGTGCTGGCTTCCGCCGCCAAGCTTAACGCCGCCTCGCAGTATGCGATCGGCGATATTACGCTGGCGCACACCATCATCGTTGAGCGGGCTACCGATGACGCGCTGATCGCGCCGTTGCAGCAGGCGGGCGTCAGCGTGTTGAAAGCCTGATTCACGACGATAATGCGATATATCTCGCATTATTTGTGATTAACATCACTTTTTTATGCAACGCGATGGCAAGTTTCATCCATTTGTTTTTATACTGTTCTGCACTTTACCTACGATAATTAGCGAGTGCCCAGCATGATCGATCCCCGCCTACCGCTTACCGACATTCACCGCCATCTCGACGGCAACATCCGCGCGCAGACCATTCTCGACCTCGGTCGCCAGTTCAATCTCTCCCTGCCGGCCAACGATTTGGAGAGCCTGCGCCCGCACGTGCAGATCACCCATGCCGAACCGGATCTGGTCAGCTTCCTGCAGAAACTGGACTGGGGCGTGGCGGTGCTGGGCGATCTGGACGCCTGCCGCCGGGTGGCTTACGAAAACGTCGAGGACGCCGCCAACGCCGGCCTGCACTACGCCGAGCTGCGTTTTTCCCCTTACTACATGGCGATGAAGCATCAGTTGCCGGTCGCCGGCGTGGTGGAAGCGGTGATCGACGGGATCCGCTCGGGCTGCCGCGATCGCGACATCGACATTCGCCTGATCGGCATCATGAGCCGCACCTTCGGCGAGGCTGCCTGTCTGCAAGAGCTGGAAGGATTGCTGGCGCACCGCGACGGCATTACCGCGCTGGACTTGGCGGGCGATGAGCTGGGCTTCCCCGGTAGCCTGTTCCTCGGCCACTTCAACCGCGCGCGCGACGCCGGCCTGCGCATCACCGTGCACGCGGGCGAAGCCGCCGGCCCGGAAAGCATCTGGCAGGCGATCCGCGAGCTGGGCGCCGAACGTATCGGCCACGGGGTGAAAGCGATCGAAGATCCAGCGCTGATGGACTTCCTGGCGGAACACGGCATCGGCATCGAGTCCTGCCTGACCTCCAACATCCAGACCAGCACCGTGCCGTCGCTGGCGCAGCATCCGCTGGCCACTTTCCTGCGCCACGGCGTGCTGGCGTCGATCAACACCGACGATCCGGCGGTTCAGGGCATCGAGATCGAGCATGAATACCGCGTCGCCGCGCCGCAGGCCGGGCTGACGCCGGAAGAAATCCGCACCGCTCAGGAAAATGGCCTGAAGCTGGCTTTCCTCAGCGAACAGGAAAAACAGGCACTGCGCGCCAAAGTGCAGGGCTAAATCTCCCAAGGCGCCAAACGGCGCCTTCTTCTCATCCCCCGTTTTCTTCCGCCTGCTCGTCTTTATCGCTGTTTTCACCCCATCACTCTGTGGCAAGAGAGGAATTCCGTATGTCTGACAAACTACGCCGCATCGTGCTGACCGGCGGCCCGGGTTCGGGCAAAAGCACGCTCATCGACGTTCTTCATCGCCGTGGTTACCCGCACTCCTTGGAGGCGGGCCGGGCGATTATTCAGCATCAGGTGAATATTGGGGGTAATGCGCTACCGTGGGGCGATCGTCAGGCTTTCGCCGAGCGGATGCTCGATTGGGAACTGCATTCATGGCGCGAAGCGACGGGTGCAACATGTTGGTTCTTCGATCGCGGCCTGCCGGATATCGCCGGTTACCTGACGCTGTGCGGATTATCGATCCCCGCCCCCTTAACGGCGGCGATCGACGCCTTTCGCTATGCCGATACGGTGTTCATCGCCCCACCGTGGCGAGCGATTTATGCGCAGGACAGCGAGAGGAAACAGTCTTTCGCCGAAGCCGAGCAGACCTATCGGGCGATGGTGGCCATCTATCGCCGTTATGGCTATCGGCTGCAAGAGCTGCCGCGCGTTTCACCCGATGAGCGCGCCGACTTTCTGCTCGACGCGCTGAGCCACCGTTAGCGGCCTGCGGCCTATTTGGCCACCAGCGCCTCCGCCTCGGCCCGCTGTTTAGCGGTTTTACGCGCATAGCGCTGCGCCAGCACCGCGCACACCATCAGTTGAACCTGGTGGAAAATCATCAGCGGCAGCACCATGGCGCCCACCGCCGCGGCCGGGAACAGCACGTTGGCCATCGGGATGCCGTTCGCCAGGCTCTTTTTCGAGCCGCAGAAGACGATGGTGATTTCATCGGCGGTGTTGAAGCCCAGCCAACGCGCCGCATAGGTGTTGATCACCAGCACCACCGTCAGCAGCACCAGCGACATCACCAGGATGGTCAGCAGCGACCAACCGTCGATACGGTGCCAAATCCCTTCCACCACCGCCGCGCTGAATGCGGTATACACCACCAGCAGGATCGATGAACGGTCGGTCAAGTTGATCAACTTGCGATGGCGATCGACCCACTTGCCGATCAATGGCCGCGCCAGGTGACCGACCACAAATGGCACCATCAATTGCAGAATGATCGAACCGATGGCGTGCAATACGTCGGTATTGCCGCCCTGGGTATGCATCAATGCTCCCACCAGCAGCGGCGACAGGAACACGCCGAGAATGCTCGACGCCGAGGCGCTGCAGATCGCCGCCGCCACGTTGCCGCCCGCCGCCGACGTAAAGGCGATGGCCGATTGCACCGTGGCCGGCAGCGCGCACAGGTAGAGGAAGCCGAGATAGACCGTCGGCGTCATGATGCCCGGCACCAGCAGGTTCATCGCCAGCCCGAGCAGCGGGAACAGCGCAAAGGTGCTGAGGAACACCAGCAGGTGCAGCTTCCAGTGACTCATGCCGGCGATGATCGCCTCGCGCGACAGCTTGGCGCCGTGCATAAAGAACAGCAGCGCGATGGCGGCGGTGGTCAGGTGTTCAAAGAAGGTTTTCCAGATGCCTTCGCAGGGGAACAGCGAGGCGACGATCACCACAAAAATCAGAACCAGCAAAAATTTATCAATGCGCAAACGCTGCAACCAGGACATGAAACGGATTTCCTTGCACGTAAAGTCGTAAAAAGGCCCGACGTTGCGCCGGGCACAGAGGAATGAACGGGATCAGACCACCGGCAGCGCCTGCTGCAGCCGGGCCGATTCCAACCCCAGTTCGATCAATGCCATTACCGCGATGGCGTCGGCGGCCGGCACCGGATTTTCGCCTATGCCGGCAATCGCGTCGCGCACCGCCGCGTAAAAAGCCGGGTAATTGCCGGGAATATTGAGCAGCGGTTTCTCAGCCAGCAGATCGTCACGTGACAGCGTCACTACACCATCGCGCATGTCATAGCCCCAGTCGGCCTGTGGCAGGCGCTCGCCGGCCTTCAGCCGGTCTTCCTGCGGATCCAGACCGTATTTGACATAGCTGCCACGGGTGCCGTGCACCACGTAGCGCGGGCTCTCTGCCGCAGCCAGCATGCTGGCGTGCAGCACCACACGGCGATCGCCATAGCTCAGCAGCGCGTGGAAATAGTCCACCGCCTGCGCCCCCGGCCGCAGCTCACCCAGATCGACAAACAGCCGTTCGGGTTTGCCGAAGAGTTGCAGCGCCTGATCGAGCAGATGCGGCCCCAAATCGAACCAGATACCGCTGCCGACGCCGCCTTGTTCACGCCAGCGCTGGCGCACCTGCGGCCGATAGCGATCGAAATGTGACTCGAAATACACCACCTCGCCCAGCGAACCGTCGTTTAACAGCGCTTTAAGGGTGAGGAAATCGCTGTCCCAGCGGCGGTTGTGGAACACCGACAGCAATAAACCACTCTGCTGCGCCTGCTGTTGCAGTGCCTGCGCTTGTGACAATGTCACGGTAAACGGTTTATCCACCACCACGTGCTTGCCGGCGGCCAACGCCTGCTGCGCCAGCGGGAAATGGGTATCGTTGGGGGTAGGAATTACGATCAGATCGAGGGCCGGATCGGCGAACAGCGCCTGCGCACCACCCACCACCGTCATCGACGGCCAGTCGGCGTGCACTTTGCCGGCATCGCTGCTGGAGACGGCGGCCAGCGCCAGCCCCGGTGTACCGGCAATCAGCGGCGCATGAAAGGTTTTGCCGGCGTAGCCGTAACCGACCAGCCCGACACGAATTTTCTCAGCCATGGGATTTCCTCTTGCTGGCTCACGACAGACCCTTTCGATTTGACACCATGCGGCCGGATGGAACAAGAAGTAAATGAGATGTTAATTCGAAGCGAGGCCGGCGTAGCCAAACGTGCGGCCCGGCGTCGCGATGCCGAGCTATCCGGTTGATAGAGATGACGAAGCCTATATTACCCGCTAAGCTATGCCGCCTGTGATCCCCGTTTCAATCAGGAAGCCTTTATGTCTCAAGCTGAATACACTCGTATCGGCGGTTGGTTGCTGGCCCCGCTGGCCTATCTGATCGTCACCCTGCTCAGCGCCAGCCTGATGCTGCTCCTGTACGCCATGGCGATCTTCATGCCCGAGTCGCGCGACTATCTGTTGACCAACGCCCAGGCATTTACCCTGCAATGGTACTTTTCGGTGCTGACCACGCTTTTGATGTGGGGCTTCACCCTGTGGCTGGTGTTTCTGTTTTGCCAGCGCTCGCAGCGCTTCCCCAAACTGTTCTTGTTATGGCTGCTGATCACGGTAATTCTGGCGGTGAAAGCCTTCGCCTTCGCGCCGGTGCCGGATGAAGTGGCGGTGCGCAGCCTCGGCTGGCCGCTGCTGATGGCGGCGCTGCTGGTGCCTTACATCAAGCGTTCGCAGCGGGTCAAAGGGACCTTTACCGAACGTTAAAGGGAGTTGCAGCACGTTTTATTGGGTGGTTTGTGTAAATTTTCACCAAAAAAGGCAATACCCCTGCGATTCATATGTTGTCGTCCGGCCGCCGATTCCCGATAATAGGCGGCTTTTATTTTTTTAGGCATCGCAATGACCGAATACCTGCTCCTGTTTGTCGGCACCGTACTGGTGAACAACTTCGTTCTGGTGAAGTTTCTTGGCCTGTGCCCGTTCCTCGGCGTTTCCAAGAAGCTGGAAAGCGCCATCGGCATGGGAATGGCCACCACCTTCGTTATGACGCTGGCCTCCGTCAGCGCCTGGGTGATCAACACCTTTATTCTGGTTCCGCTGGATCTGGTGTATCTGCGCACGCTCTCTTTCATTCTGGTGATCGCCGTCGTCGTTCAGTTCACCGAGATGGTGGTGCGCAAGACCAGCCCGGCACTCTACCGCCTGCTGGGCATCTTCCTGCCGCTGATCACCACCAACTGTGCGGTGCTGGGCGTAGCGTTGCTTAACGTCAACCTCGGCTATAACTTCCTGCAGTCCGCCGTTTACGGCTTCAGCGCCGCCGCCGGTTTCTCGCTGGTGATGGTGCTGTTCGCCGCCATTCGCGAACGTCTGGCGGTCGCCGACGTCCCGGCGCCGTTCCGCGGCTCCTCGATCGCGCTGATCACCGCCGGGCTGATGTCGCTGGCCTTTATGGGCTTTACCGGGCTGGTGAAATTCTAATGACTGCGTTGTGGATAGCTATCGCGGCTTTAAGCGCGCTCGGGCTGCTGTTCGGACTGGTGCTGGGCTACGCCGCGCGCCGTTTTGAGGTGGAAGAGGATCCGGTCGCCGAGCAGGTCGACGCAATCCTGCCGCAGAGCCAGTGCGGCCAGTGCGGCTACCCCGGCTGTCGCCCCTATGCCGAGGCAGTGGCCAACGGCGAGATGATCAACAAATGCGCGCCAGGCGGCGAACAGGTGATGCTGAAACTGGCGGAGCTGCTCAACGTAGAGCCGCAGCCGCTGGGTAGCGAAGCCGCCGCCGAGCCGGAGCGTAAGGTGGCCTATATCGACGAGGCCAACTGCATCGGTTGCACCAAGTGCATTCAGGCCTGCCCGGTGGACGCCATCGTCGGCGCCACCCGCGCCATGCATACCGTCATTACCGACCTCTGTACCGGCTGCGATCTGTGCGTCGCCCCTTGCCCTACCGACTGTATTGAAATGAGACCGGTCGCTACCACCACCGCCAACTGGAAGTGGGACATGAAGACGATCCCGGTGCAAGTGATCCACGTGGAGCAACATGCTTAATCTGTTCGCCGCCTTTAAAAAAGACCGGATCTGGGATTTCGACGGCGGGATCCATCCACCGGAAATGAAAACGCAGTCCAGCGGTACGCCGCTGCGTGTCGCTCCCCTGCCCAAGACCTTTATCATTCCGCTGCAGCAGCACCTGGGGCCGGAAGGCGAACTGTGCGTCAACGCCGGCGATCGGGTGTTGAAAGGCCAACCGCTGACCGTCGGCCGCGGCCGCACCGTGCCGGTGCATGCCCCGACCTCGGGCACCGTCAGCGCCATTACGCCGCACATCACCGCCCATCCGTCCGGGCTGACGGAGCTGTGCGTGATAATCGAGGCAGACGGGGAAGACCGCTGGTGCGAGCGCGATCCGGTGGCGGACTATCGTCAATCCCCTGTTGCGGAACTGATTCAACGTATTCATCAGGCCGGCATCGCCGGTCTGGGCGGCGCCGGTTTCCCGACCGCCAGCAAGCTGCAAGGCGGCATGAGCGGCGTGGAAACGCTGATCCTCAACGCCGCCGAGTGCGAGCCTTACATCACCGCCGACGACCGCCTGATGCAGGAACATGCCGATCAGATCATTGAAGGCACGCAGATCCTGCAACACATTCTGCAACCCAAGCTCACGCTGATCGGCATCGAAGACAACAAACCGGAGGCAATCGCGGCGCTGAAACAGGCGTTACGCGGCCAGTCCAGCATTGCGCTGCGCGTCATCCCGACCAAATACCCGTCCGGTGGCGCCAAGCAGCTGACCAAAATTTTGACCGGCAAGGAAGTGCCGCACGGCAAACACTCCTCCGCTATCGGCGTATTGATGCAAAACGTCGGCACCGCCTTCGCCATCAAGCGAGCGATCGTCAACGGCGAACCGCTGATTGAGCGCGTAGTGACCCTGACCGGCGAGGCGATCGAGCGCCCCGGCAACCTGTGGGCGCGCATCGGCACGCCGGTGCAGCACCTGCTTGACTTCACCGGTTTCCGCCCGCAGGCGCAGCAGATGGTGGTCATGGGTGGCCCGCTGATGGGCTTCACCCTGCCCGCGCTGAACGTGCCAATCGTCAAGATTAGCAACTGCATTCTGGCGCCGACGGTCGATGAAATGACGCCGCAGGAACCCGAGCAATCCTGCATCCGCTGCGGCCTGTGCGTGGACGCTTGCCCCGCCGGGCTGCTGCCGCAACAGCTGTACTGGTTCAGCCGCGGGCAGGAGCACGACAAGGCACGTAACCACAACCTGTTCGATTGCATCGAATGCGGCGCCTGCGCGTTCGTCTGCCCCAGCAACATTCCGCTGGTGCAGTACTACCGGCAGGAAAAGGCCGAAATCAAGGCTATCGATCTGGAGGCGGCGCGCACCGCCGAGGCCAAGGCCCGTTTCGAAGCCAAACAGGCCCGTCTGGAGCGCGAGAAACTGGCGCGCGAAGAGCGACATAAAAAGGCCGCCGTGAAACTGACCGACGACGATCAGGGCGCGGTGCAGGCCGCGCTGGCGCGCGTACGCAGCAAGAATGCCGAAGCGGCGGTTACGCCGGTCGACGGCCAGCAGCCGGACAACAGCGAGATGATCGCTGCCCGCGAAGCACGTAAAGCGCAGGCGCGCGAACGACGTGCCCAGCTGGCTGCCGAGGTGGAAACGAAAGCACCGCCGGCGGCCACCGGCGATGACGCGCGTAAAGCCGCCGTGGCCGCGGCGCTGGCCCGCGTGAAAGCGCGTAAAGAAGCGCCGGCCGCAACAGAGGACGATCCGCGGAAAGCGGCCGTTGCTGCCGCCTTGGCGCGCGTGAAGGCCAAAAAAGCGGAGCAACAATCTGACGCCCCTGCAGCGGCGGAACCGGCTCCGGCAACCGCCGAGGAAGATCCGCGCAAGGCCGCGGTGGCAGCGGCTATCGCCCGCGCCAAAGCCAAAAAAGCCGCGCAGCAGGCCGATGCCCCTGCAGCGGCGGAACCGGCTCCGGCTGCCGCCGAGGAAGACCCGCGCAAAGCCGCGGTTGCCGCGGCACTGGCACGTGTAAAAGCCAAGAAAACCGCGCAACAGGCGGATGCTCCTGCAGCGGCGGAACCGGCTCCGGCAATCGCCGAGGAAGATCCGCGCAAGGCCGCGGTGGCAGCGGCTATCGCCCGCGCCAAAGCCAAAAAAGCCGCGCAGCAGGCCGATGCCCCTGCAGCGGCGGAACCGGCTCCGGCTGCCGTCGAGGAAGACCCGCGCAAAGCAGCGGTTGCCGCGGCACTGGCACGTGTAAAAGCCAAGAAAGCCGCGCAGCAGGCGGATGCTCCTGCAGCGGCGGAACCGGCTCCGGCTGCCGCCGAGGAAGACCCGCGCAAGGCGGCGGTGGCAGCGGCTATCGCCCGCGCCAAAGCCAAAAAAGCCGCCAGGGAATCGCTGACGGCGGAAACGGAAGACAAATGATGACAGCGGCGCCTGGCCACAGCCCGGCGCCGTTTAATCGATAGAAATCAGGTAGGTGTAATCCACTTCAATCTGGCGCAGTTTGGATTCCGGATTCCACTCTTTGGTTTGAATGATCTCCATTTCCATACTGCCGCGCACCTCATCCTTCAGCCCCGGCATCACATGCGACATCAGGTAGCCGAAAAACTGCAGACACTCTTTCGCCGTGCCCTTATGGTTGATGGAGATAAACTCGCGGCTCGGCAGATGGAAGGTGTCGATCTGATGGTTGGAAAGAATATCCTTTTTGTGTTCAGGATCGACCGCCATCACCAACGTGGACGAGAGCTCGTCGCCCTCCCCGGCATGAGGAGAATAAATGCTGTAAATTCGCCGACAGTCAACGTGCAACCCCTTGAAGAAGTCGTTGAAAATCTCGTCCTTCATCGCCATGCAGGAAGAATATTCCAGCTCCTGTTCGGAGGCGAAATCCAACCGGCGCGTGAAGCCGACCAACTGCATGTCGGGCAGCGTCAACCGCTTCACTTCCGGATAATAACCGGCACCGTAGCTGGCTTCGAAGTTAAAGCGCGGCATCAGGTTTTTCACGTCCCAGTGCGCCATCGAGCGGTAGCGATTGGGCGTGGTGCCGAAGCGCTGCTTGAACATGCGGGTGAAGGTCTGCTGTGAATCGAAGCCCAGCTCATCGGAAATGTCGATGATGGAGCGGCGAGTAATGCGCAGCGCCACCGCGGCGCGCGTCAGGATGCGCGAACGGATATAGGTGGCGAGTTGAATGCCGGTAATACGCTTGAATTTACGCTGCAGATGCCACTTGGAATAGCCCGAAATACGCGCGACTTCATCCAGGTTTGGCCGTTTCTCCAGATGTATCTCCACCCACTCAATTAGCTCTTCAATAAAAAAAATGTCTTCATTTGTCATTATTATGGATTCACTGACTCAATAATGTTCGCGATAGTAACCTACACGGATTATGTGAAAGTTGTTATTTTGTGCGGAAATCTGGAGAAAAATGATATCTCATTCAGACGCTTAACCCATTTTCCGCGGTCGATGGCGGCACAAGTTCCACTGACAATTCCTCACGTTAGCCCATTTACCGGCCAAAAAAAAATCAAATCGCGCCGTCCCGATCGCCAGATGTGCGGAAAGCCGAATACCCCTACCATTAAGGCGTATTACCCTCGCATCGAATCAGGTAGAATGCTCGGCTATTATTTTTTGCCGCGCCCGCAATTCGGCGCATCGAAACTGCCGCAGGCGCGGCGCAGAAGGTATCGTTACTCTATGAAGTTCAGGCCGGTATCACCCACAGCCGCCAAAGGCTTACACATCGCCAGCTCGCCGTTCACCCACAACCAGCAAAGCACCAGCCGCATTATGCTGTGGGTGATGTTGGCGTGCATTCCCGGCATCGCGGCGCAGATTTGGTTTTTCGGCTACGGCGTGTTGATCCAGGTGGCGCTGGCGGCGATCGTCGCGCTGGCGGCGGAAGGCGCGATCCTAAAACTGCGCAAGCTGCCGGTGCGCAGCCGGCTGGCGGATAACTCCGCCCTGCTGACCGCGCTGCTGCTCGGCATCAGCCTGCCGCCGCTGGCACCCTGGTGGATGATCGTCATCGGTACGTTCTTCGCCATCGTCATCGCCAAGCAGCTGTACGGCGGCCTTGGGCAGAACCCGTTCAACCCGGCGATGGTCGGTTACGTGGTGCTGCTGATCTCCTTCCCGGTGCAGATGACCAGTTGGCTGCCGCCGGATGAGCTGCGCGCCACCGCGCTACCGTTCCACGACACACTGCTGGCCATTTTCAGCGGCCATACTTCGCAAGGCGCGACGCTGCATGAACTGCAGATGGGCGTGGACGGCATCAGCCAGGCCACGCCGCTCGATGGCTTCAAAACCGGCCTGCGCAGCGGCCACAGCGTGGAACAGGTGTTGCAGCAGCCGCTGTTCGGCGGCGCCCTGGCCGGCATCGGCTGGCAGTGGGTCAACCTCGGCTTCTTGGCCGGTGGTCTGTTTATGCTGGCGCGCCGCCTGATCCATTGGCAGATCCCGTTCAGCATGTTGGCCGCCATCGCTTTCTGTTCCGGTCTGGCCTGGTGGCTCGATCCGGCGCATCAGGCTTCGCCGCTGATCCACCTGTTCTCCGGCGCCAGCATGCTGGGCGCGTTCTTCATCGCCACCGACCCGGTCAGCGCCTCCACTACGCCGAAGGGCCGTTTGATCTACGGCGCGCTGATCGGCGTGCTGGTGTGGCTGATCCGCGTCTATGGCGGCTACCCTGACGGCGTGGCCTTCGCCGTGCTGCTCGCCAACATCACCGTCCCGTTAATCGACCACTACACGCAGCCGCGCGTGTACGGCCATCGCTAAGGAGCCGCCATGCTGAATTCCATGAGAAAGCACGGCACCACGCTGGCGGTGTTTGCGGCGGTCACCACTGGCCTGACCGCCGTGGTCTACGCCCTGACGAAAACCACCATCGCCCATCAGGCGGCGCTGCAGCAAAAAGCACTGCTCGATCAGGTGGTACCGCCAGAAAACTACGACAACATCATGCAGAACGAGTGCTTCCTGGTCAGCGACCCGGCGCTCGGAGACGGCGCGCCGCACCGTTTATACCTGGCGCGCAAAAACGGGCAGCCAACCGCCGCTGCGCTGGAAACCACCGCGCCGGACGGTTACTCCGGCGCCATCAAGCTGCTGGTCGGCGCCGATTTCAACGGCACGGTGCTCGGCACCCGGGTGATTGAGCACCACGAAACCCCGGGGCTGGGTGACAAAATTGAACTACGCATTTCCGACTGGATTTCTTTCTTCAGCGGCAAGAAAATCGAAGGCCCTGACGATAAGCGCTGGGCGGTGAAGAAAGACGGCGGTATGTTCGACCAGTTCACCGGCGCGACCATCACCCCGCGTGCGGTGGTCAATGCGGTGCGGCGCACGGCATTGTATATGGAAACGCTGCCGCCTAAACTTGAAAGCTTACCTGCGTGTGGAGCCAGCGAATGAGTGAAGCCAAAGAATTGATCGTCCAGGGGTTGTGGAAAAATAACTCCGCCCTGGTGCAGCTGCTGGGCATGTGTCCGTTGCTGGCGGTGACGTCCACCGTCACCAACGCGCTGGGCCTGGGGCTGGCCACCACGCTGGTGCTGACGTTGACCAACGCCTCCATCTCCGCGGTGCGCCGCTGGGTACCGAGCGAGGTGCGTATTCCTATCTACGTGATGATCATCGCCGCGGTGGTGAGCATCGTGCAGATGCTGATCAACGCCTATGCCTTCGGGCTGTATCAGTCGCTGGGCATCTTTATTCCATTGATCGTGACCAACTGCATCGTGGTGGGCCGCGCCGAAGCGGTGGCCGCCAAGAAGCCGGTCGGCCTCTCGGCGCTGGACGGCATGGCTATCGGTCTCGGCGCTACTGGCGTGATGGTGACGCTGGGCTCGATGCGCGAACTGCTGGGCAACGGCACGCTGTTCGACGGTGCCGACCTACTGCTGGGCAGTTGGGCCAAGTCGCTGCGCATCGAAGTGGTGCACTTCGACAGCCCGTTCCTGCTGGCGATGCTGCCGCCGGGTGCCTTTATCGGCCTGGGGCTGCTGCTGGCGGTCAAATATCTGATCGACGAAAGAATGAAGGCACGCAAAGCCCGCGCCGTGGCAGTGGAACCGCTGTTGGAACAAGGACGTGCTGAGAAGGCCTGATGAACAAGCAGAAGCGACTGGAAATTCTGACCCGGCTGCGCGACAACAACCCGCACCCGACCACCGAGCTGGTGTACACCACGCCATTTGAACTGCTGATTGCGGTGCTGCTGTCTGCGCAGGCCACCGACGTAAGCGTCAACAAGGCGACCGCCAAGCTTTACCCGGTCGCCAACACCCCCGCCGCCATGCTGGCGCTGGGGGTTGATGGCGTCAAGGAGTACATCAAGACCATCGGTCTGTTCAACAGCAAGGCCGAAAACGTGATCAAGACCTGCCGCATGCTGCTGGAGCTGCACGGCGGCGAAGTACCGGAGGATCGCGCCGCGCTGGAAGCACTACCGGGCGTCGGCCGCAAGACCGCCAACGTGGTGCTCAATACTGCCTTCGGCTGGGCGACCATCGCCGTCGACACCCATATCTTCCGGGTGTGCAATCGCACCCACTTCGCGCCGGGCAAGAACGTCGATCAGGTGGAAGAGAAGCTGTTGAAGGTGGTGCCCGCCGAATTCAAGGTCGATTGCCACCACTGGCTGATCCTGCACGGGCGCTACACCTGCATCGCGCGTAAACCGCGCTGCGGTTCCTGCATTATCGAAGACCTGTGCGAGTATAAAGAAAAGGTTTATCCGGAATCCTGAGCCTGTTGGGTGCGGCAAACCGCACCCGTCGCTTCATCTCTCCCCGCCAGCGCCTCTTTTTTATCGGAAATGTGATATCGCGCAGCAGTAACCCCGGTGTTATCGCGGTTTTCAGTGAAAAACTCAGTGCCGTGTTATTTTCAAGCGAAAAATTAGTCGAAAATTGCGGTGAACGTCACGCTTTCAGGATCACAAGGCGTTCACAAATGCCAGCCCCGTTTTCTTAAATTTCTATAATTTTACAAAATGCGTCATATGCACAACATTCCAATGGATTAATAACCACACATACACTGATGCGCTAAAAAATAGCAATTCAGCAGAATATATCCCTGTTTAAAATCCGTATAGCTTTTAATCAAAACAAAAAATCGGCAAATCATTAAAACCCGAAAGTTAATACTGCATAACATTTGCAACATCGCAGCATAATCCTGCGAGCGTTAAATGTAACCGAATATGACAAACTGCTTGCCACGTTGACAAAGATAGTGAACATTAACCGCCGTCCCCATCCTATAACAACGCAAAAGGATGCCGTTCCGCATCAACTTTTGTACTTTCCCGTCCTCCAAAGACGGGCTGCGAAAAAACAGAGGTACCAGTGTCAACAGCAAACAACCAACACCCGGAGAGCGTTAGCCTTAACGCGTTCAAACAACCGAAAGCGTTCTATCTGATCTTCTCGATCGAACTGTGGGAGCGTTTCGGCTATTACGGCCTGCAGGGCATCATGGCGGTTTATCTGGTCAAGATGCTCGGCATGAGCGAAGCCGACTCCATCACCCTGTTCTCTTCCTTCAGCGCCCTGGTATACGGCTTCGTCGCCATCGGCGGCTGGCTGGGCGACAAGGTGCTGGGTGCCAAACGCGTGATCGTGCTCGGCGCACTGGTGCTGGCCGCCGGTTACGCCATGGTGGCCTACTCCGGCCACGACATCTTCTGGGTCTACATGGGTATGGCGACCATCGCCGTGGGCAGCGGCCTGTTCAAGGCTAACCCGTCCTCCCTGCTGTCCACCTGCTATGAGAAAGACGATCCGCGTCTCGACGGCGCCTTCACCATGTACTACATGTCGGTGAACATCGGTTCCTTCTTCTCCATGCTGGCCACCCCGTGGCTGGCAGCGAAATACGGCTGGAGCGTGGCGTTCTCCCTGAGCGTGGTCGGCATGCTGATCACCCTGGTCAACTTTATGATGTGCCACAAGTGGGTGAAGGAAAACGGCTCCAAGCCTGACTTCAAGCCGCTGCATCTGCCGAAACTGCTGATGGTGCTGGTCGGCATCGTGGCGTTGATCGCCGTGTCCAGCTGGCTGCTGCACAACCAGGTGATCGCGCGCTGGGCGCTGGCCCTCGTTTCCGCCGGCATCGTGCTGGTGTTCGCCAAGGAAACCTTCGCCCTGCACGGCGCCGCACGCCGCAAGATGATCGTCGCCTTCCTGTTGATGCTGGAAGCGGTGGTGTTCTTCGTGCTGTACAGCCAAATGCCAACCTCACTGAACTTCTTCGCCATCCACAACGTGGAACACAGCATCTTCGGCATCGCCTTCGAGCCTGAGCAGTATCAGGCGCTGAACCCATTCTGGATCATGCTCGCCAGCCCGATTCTGGCCGCGCTGTATAACAAAATGGGCGATCGCCTGCCGATGCCGCACAAGTTCGCTTTCGGTATGATCCTGTGCTCCTGCGCCTTCCTGGTGCTGCCATGGGGCGCCAGCTTCGCCAACGAACAGGGCATTGTGTCGGTCAACTGGCTGATCCTGAGCTACGCGCTGCAGAGCATCGGTGAGCTGATGATTTCCGGCCTGGGTCTGGCGATGGTGGCACAGCTGGTGCCGCAGCGTCTGATGGGCTTCATCATGGGTTCCTGGTTCCTGACCACCGCCGCCGCCGCGCTGATCGCCGGTAAGGTTGCCGGTCTGACCGCCGTCCCAAGCGACATCAACGACGCGCACGCTTCGCTGGCCATCTACAGCCATGTGTTTATGCAAATCGGCATCGTCACCGCCGTCATTGCTATCCTGATGATGCTGACCGCGCCGAAACTGTACCGCATGACGCTGGATACCACCGAAGACGCCAATCAGAAAGCGCAGGAAGCCACCGCGGCTCACTGATCGTCGGCAGATTGGGCGTAAATAAAAACACCGAGGTTAACGCCCCGGTGTTTTTTTATGCCCGCAATAAACGGGTTTACGCTGATTTGGGTTTATCGCTCAGGTTGGCCCACATGAATTCGCTTACCAGTGCGCTGTGGAATGCCGCCTGTTGCTTGTCGGCGGCGGCGCTGTGCCCGCCTTCGGTATTTTCATAGAAATAAGCCTGCTGATACCCCATCGCCTGCATGCGCGCCGCCATTTTGCGCGCGTGGGCCGGGTTGACCCGATCGTCGCTGGTCGCGGTATAGAACAACACCGGCGGATAGGCCGTCTGCGTCTGAATGTTGTGGTACGGCGAGAAGGTCTTGATGTAGGCCCACTCCTCCGGCTTGCTCGGGTCACCGTATTCGGCGATCCACGACGCGCCGGCAGAAAGCTGCGTATAGCGCTGCATGTCCAGCAGCGGCACTTCGCAAACGATGCAGCCGAACAGCTGCGGATACAACGTCAGCATATTGCCCACTAACAGGCCGCCGTTGCTGCCGCCGCGCGCGCCCAGATGCGGTGCCGAGGTCACCTTGCGTGCGATGAGATCTTCGGCCACGGCGGCGAAATCCTCGTAGGCGCGATGGCGGTTCTGCTTGAGCGCCGCCTGATGCCAGGCCGGGCCGTATTCGCCGCCGCCGCGGATGTTGGCCACCACGTATACCCCACCGCGATCCAGCCAGGCCGGCGCCTTGCCGCCGAGATAGCCCGGCAGCAGCGGCACTTCAAACCCGCCGTAGCCATACAGCAGCGTCGGCGTGCTGCCGTCCGGTTTGAGATCTTTGGCGGCAATCTGGAAATACGGCACGCGGGTGCCGTCCTTGGAACGCGCAAAATGCTGGCTCACTTGGTAGCCTGACGCGTCAAAATCCTGCGGCGCCTGTTTCAGCAGCGTCGCCTCACCGCCATCGAGGTTGCCCATATACAGCGAGGTCGGTTGCAGGAATCCGCTGACCGTCAGGAAATAGGCGTTACTCTCTTCGTCGATGCCGCCGGCGGAAAGGGTGCTGATGGCGCCGGGGTTGCCCAGCGGACGACGTTGCCAGCTGCCGCCCTGCGGCGTCAGCACTTCCAGACGGTTGACCACGTTATCCATGATACTGAGGATCAGATGATCGCGGGTGCCGCTGTAGCCGCTCAGCGCCTGCTCCGCCGTTGGGGTAAACAGCAGTTGCAGCTCGCGCTTACCCGCCAGATAGTCATCGAAGTTGGCCGCCAGCAGCGCGCCGGACGGATAGCGCTTGCCGCCCACCTCCCAGTCGCTGCTCGGTTTGATCAGCAGCCATTCCCGATGCGTATCCAGCTCGGCGTCGGCCGGGATATCGATTTTTTTCTGCCGGCCGTCCTGCATCAGCAAGAAATAGTCGCGGCGGTAGAAGTCCAGGCTGCGGCCGACGAAATCGCGCTCAAAACCCGGCGTGCGGTCGTGATAGGCGAAGACCGCCATGTCCTCGGGCTGCGCTTCGTACAGCGTTTCGGCGGCGCTCAGCGGCGTGCCGCGCCGCCAGCGCTTGGCGATGCGCGCGTAGCCGGATTGGGTCATCGAGCCGGGGCCGAAATCGGTGGCGATGAACAGCGTATCCCGATCGACCCAGGAGACCCGACTTTTCGCCACCGGTACATTAAAACCGTCTTTGACGAAGCGTTTGGCCACCAGATCGAATTCGCGGATCTCGGTGGCGTCACCGCCGTCCGGCGACAGCTGCATCAGGCAATAACGGTATTCCGGCGCCAGCGGTTGCGAGCCCTGATAGACCCAATCCTTGCCCTCCGCTTTGCCCAACGCATCGATATCCAGCACCGTCTCCCAGGCCGGTTTGGCCTTGCGGTACTCGTCCAGCGTGGTGCGCCGCAGCAGGCCGCGCGGGTTGGCCCGATCCTGCCAGAAGTTGTAATAGTACTCGCCGCGTTTGCTCACCCACGGGATTTGGGTGTCTTTATTAAGGATATCCAGGACTTCGCGCTCAATGCGCTGAAAGTCTTCACCCTGGCCGAAACGCGCCACGGTGCGCTGATTTTCCTGCTGCACCCATTGCAGCGCTTTTTTACCCTGCAGCTCCTCCAGCCACAGGAAGTCATCGCCGGCGGCCGCGCCGCCCTCCGCCGCCATCGCCAGGCGGATACTGTTAGGTAATGAAGTCATCGCGAATACGGCTCCTGCGGTTTGCGCACTGAGTTTAATGAACTGACGTCGATTGGTGACCGGCAAAATCAAGCTCCTTTTGAGTCGGCTACAACGCCGCCCCGTCATGGGCGACAGCCTGTGAAATAAGAGTCATTTTCAACAAGGTAGGCGTTTGGCGGCGCGGAGTCAAAGCCCGCGGGCACCGCGTTGAGTCAGGATTGAGGATAGTGGATCAGATCGTGGATGCGCACCGTTTGTGAACTGGCGTTGCGGTAGGCGTGCGGCCGATCGGCCTGAAAGCGCATCGCTTCGCCGGCCGCCAGGCTGTGCCATTCGCCGTCGATCGCCAATTCTAGTCGGCCGCTGATCACGATCACATGCTCGATCACGCCCGGCTCATGGGGCGACGATTCGCTGAGCGCGCCCGGTGCGAGATCGATGACGAACATATCGAAACCCAGCTGGCGGTCGTAGGGAAACAGCGGCACCACGCGCATATCAGCATTGTCCTGATCGTACACCGGCAGTTCACCGTAGCGGTGCAGCGTCGCCTGTTGCTGAGCGGGCGACGCCTCAAGAAAGGCGGAGAACGCCACGTTGAAGCCGGTGGCGATCTTCCACAGCGTCGCCACCGTCGGGCTGGATTCACCGCGTTCAATCTGCCCGAGCATCGCTTTGCTGACGCCGGTGTATTCCGCCGCCTGCGTCAGGCTCCAGCCGCGCTGTGTGCGCAGCGTGCGAAGGGTGTGCGCCAAATGGCCGGCAAGTTCCTGCATCCTGTTCTCCTCTGCGTATCGTGCCCGATTATACCCGCTTGTGCGCTATAGCGCACGGTGCTATGCTGATTTCTTGTCGTGCGTTATAACGCACAATTACCGATTGGAGCTCCTCATGCGCCCAGCCCTCTCCCTGCGCCATCTGCCCCTGCCCGCCATCATGGCCGGCTTTGTCGCCGTTCTGGTGGGTTACACCAGCTCTGCCGCGATCATTTTCCAGGCCGCCGCCGCCGCAGGCGCCACGCCGGCGCAGATCGGCGGCTGGCTGAGCGCACTGGGGATCGCGATGGGTGTCACCTCGCTCGGGCTCTCGCTTTACTACCGCACCCCGATCCTCACCGCCTGGTCGACGCCCGGCGCGGCGCTGCTGGTCACCAGCCTGCCCGGCACGCCGATCAACGAGGCGATCGGCGTGTTTATCTTCGCTTCCGGTCTGATCCTGCTGTGCGGCGTCACCGGGCTGTTCGCCCGCCTGATGGACTACATCCCGCAGGCGATTTCTGCGGCGATGCTGGCGGGGATCTTGCTGCGTTTCGGGCTGGACGCCTTCGCTTCGTTGCAGCTCAATTTCCCCCTCAGCGCCGGCATGGGGCTGGCCTATCTGCTCAGCCGCCGTTATCAACCGCGCTACGCCATCGTGCTGACGCTGGCGGTTGGGCTGGCGATCGCCGCGCTGCAGGGCAATATCCAGCTGACGCAGCAAGCGCCGGCGTTCGCCATGCCGGAATTTATCGCGCCGCATTTCAATTGGCCGACGCTGCTCGGCATCGGCGTGCCCTTCTTCGTGGTGACCATGGCTTCGCAAAACGCGCCCGGCATCGCCACGCTGCAGGCGGCGGGCTACCGCGTCCCCACCTCGCCGCTGATCGCCTGGACGGCGCTGACCGCGCTGCTGCTGGCGCCGTTCGGCGGCTTCTCGGTGTGCATTGCGGCCATTACCGCCGCCATCTGCATGGGGCCGGACGTGCATCCCGATCCGCAGCGGCGCTATATGGGCGCGGTGGCCGCCGGCGGCTTCTACCTGCTGGCCGGGTTGTTCGGCGGCGCCATCGGCCTGCTGTTCAGCGCGTTGCCGGTCGCCTTGATCCACACCATTGCCGGGCTGGCGTTGCTCGGCACCATCGGCGGCAGCCTGCAACGCGCGCTGCATGATGAAAAACAGCGCGACGCGGCGCTGATCGCCTTCCTCATCACCGCCTCCGGCGTCACGCTGCTCGGCATCGGTTCGGCCTTCTGGGGCATTGTCGGCGGCGCCATCGCCCATCTGCTGCTGTCGCTGCCGCGGCGAGTCTCCGAGGCGTAACGGGCGGTCTACATTGACAAGCGACGCCGTGGCGCCTTCACTTTCTCTGTCGTCTGAATGTCAATTCACCTAACAAGTGACACCGTCACCAAGGAAGCTTATGACCGAGAAAGCCGCGCTGTTGGCCCAGCGCCTGATACGCAATGTCGAACAGGTAGGGATGAAGCATGACCGACGGCCGCCGCTGTATGACAGCGTCGGCGCTCGCCTCGGCACCGGCACCGCCGCCGACAAGCTGGGCGCTTCTTTCGATTGTGTGGCGCCGGGCATGCGCTCCTGCCCCTACCATTTTCACTATGCTCAGGAGGAAATGTTCATCATTTTGGAAGGCAGCGGTACGCTGCGCGTGGCCGGAGAAATGCTGCCGATCGTCAGCGGGGATGTCATTTTCATTCCGCCTGGCCCGGAATACCCGCACCAGATCATCAACACCTCCGATGCGCCGCTGAAGTACCTGTCCGTCAGCACGCGCGAACAGCCGGAAGTGGTGATGTATCCGGACTCAGGCAAATACCAGGCGATGGCGCGCGGCAATGACGGCGAACAGGTGCGTTATCTGCAACGCCCTTCAGCCTCGCTCGATTACTGGCAGGATGAACCCTGAATCGCCGGCCGGCAACGGGAGATCCAACGCGCGCGCCGCCAGCTCGGCCACGCGGAAGTCGATATCCGCCGCCTGCCCGTCTTCCATAAACCAGGCGGCGGAGAGCCCCGCCCAGGCCAGGATCCATTGCAGCAAGCGCCGGCGTTCCAGCCCGGCCAAGCGACAGACCTGTTCCACGCGCCGCTGGAAAATGGCCGGATCGGTGGCGATGCCGTAGTTGGGATTACAGAAGATATTGGCGTAATCGAAGCCCCGTTCGCCGTACAAACGCTTGGGATCGATCGCCAGCCAGCCGCGTTCGCCGAAGTCCAGCACGTTGTCATGGTGGATATCACCGTGCAGCACGCTTTCATCTCGCGGGCTACTCAGCAATTCCGCTGCCGTCGTGGCGCTGAGACGCAGCATGCCGCCGTGCGCCTGCGCCGCCGGCCACAGCGAGCTGAACCACTCTTGCAACGGGATCAATTCGGGCAGCGGTGCCGCGCGCGGCGCATGCAAGGCGGCGATCGCCCGGCACAGGATCGCCGTGGCCTGCTCATCGTCGCCGTCACGCACCAGCTGCGCCAACGAGCTTTCGCCCTGTGCGCGCTCCAGCAGAATGCCGTCTTCGTGCCACGCCAACACCTGCGCGGCGCCTTCCCCGCGCCACCAGCACATCAGCTGGCCGCCGAAGCGCTCCTCCTGCTCGCGGGCGATCTTCAGCATGGCGGCCTCGCCCCGGTAACGCACCGGCATCAGCAGGCTGCTGTGGGTTTCGAAGGCTTTACCGTCCTGTTCCAGTTGCCAGCGTTGCAGGTAGGGAGTAAA
Organism: Serratia sp. NGAS9; assembly: GCF_009905295.1. Lineage (NCBI taxonomy): Bacteria > Pseudomonadati > Pseudomonadota > Gammaproteobacteria > Enterobacterales > Yersiniaceae > Serratia > Serratia sp. NGAS9. The sequence goes on along the minus strand of NZ_CP047605.1, from coordinate 2,273,395 downwards.
AAGCGGGTTCATCGTCTCATGCGTCCTTGTGGCCGATCTGCGCCGCACTGTCACATTCGGGTGAGAGACGACGTATAAAATAAAGAGGGATGATACGCTCATATATCATCGGTGTGCGGCGTCTGGCCGCCGTTTCCTCAGTATCCTAACCAAGTTTGTCGCTTTTATTAACCGGTCTTGCGCGGGGTTTGATCATGACATCATTAAAACGCACGAATTATCCGCAGTTGCCTACGCCGGGCGGCCCCTATGTGCATGCGGTGCGCCACGGCGATCGCCTGTATGTGTCGGGCTTGACGGCCTTCGCCACCGACGCGCAAGGCTTGAACGCGCCGGAACAGACGCAGGAGATCCTCGAGCAATTGGCGACCATCGCCGCCAGCGAAGGCGTGAATCTCAAGGCCTTGATTAAAATCAGCGTGTTCCTGACCGACATCGCCGATCTGGCGGGCGTGCGCCCGGTGCTGTTTGACTATTTCGACGGCGCGCTGCCGGCCTGTTCACTGATGGCGGTCAGCGCGTTGTTCTCACCGCAGGTGTGCGTAGAGATAGAGGCGGTGATGGCGTTGCAATAAGGCGCGGCTAGAGCACAATGCTGATTCAGTTAAGCGTTTTTCTGCAGGCGTTCGTGACATTTTCGGTCGATAAAAGTGAGATGCCCCATGTGGCTCACTCACCTCGACCGAGCCAGGGGCCGAAGGCGCGGCCCCTGGCAACCCGCGCCTTTGCCCTATCAGACGGTTGGCTTTGCCAACTGCCCTCTCTCCGCCATAGCACATTGAGGCCGGTTGCGACAGGCGTCCCTGCCTGTCTCACCTGAAACCGCCGTCCATGGCGGTTTCTCCTAATGCGCTATGCCTGCGTTCGGCGTCTTCAAGGGCGCCCAACACCGCGCTCATCTCCAACTTCTCTGCCATAACCTCATCAGCGGCAGATTTCCCGGTAGCTGCCAGCTCGGGTGTTGACCTTTAACGCGCATCACCGGCTGCCGAGCAAGGCGGCGTTGTCAGGGGCAACCGGCCAGGGAAGGCCGGTTGAGGCGAGACTAACAGGGACGTTTGTCGCAGCCGACCCGCCCGACAATGCAGACACGGCGAGGGTATCCGCGCAGCGGACAGGCGGTGTTAAGCAAAGGCGCGGGTGTAGGGGCCGCGCCATCGGCCCCTACAATTGCCGTTCATGTTGGCCACAAAGAAATGCGGAACATTGACGGCAATTCCCCTGCACAGAACGCCCAGAGGCTGGATAAGAAAAATGCCACTCAGGCTTAAGTGAGCGGCATTGCGGCTAGAGCGCGCCTTCATCCGGCATGCAGGGGCCGATCTTGAACCAGGCTTTGGCGATCTGCCCCTGTTCCACTTCGTAAATGGCGATGACATCCATTTTGCCGCGCCCCTGCGGGAAGTTGCGCGTCACCACTTCCTGATCGACCACCATATTCCCCACCGCCATGCGTTTTATCCGTTCGCCATACAGACTCGGCTCCTGGAAACGCACAAGATGCCGTTCACGGATCGCCGCCTTGCCGCTGGCCAGCAGCGTGTCGGGATGCTCGTAATACTGCGCGTCGTCCGCCCAGCAGGCCATAAAGGCCTCGATGTCGCGGGCGTTATAGGCGTCAAGCTGTTGTTGAACCACATCCTGCGGGCGTGCCGTTTTATCGTTCATCACATCCTCCTGCCGAAGTTAACCGCCGCATACGTCGAACCCATCACGTTAACCGCCCAGTGCTGCAGCTTGATGACACGGCGAGATTTGAATAAAAAACCAAAAATAGCGAATAAATAACCTATCACGCCCGATGGGTAATTCAAGCGCCCGTGCATAAATTTTCTGCGCCGCGCCAGGGGCGGTGAAAACCGCATAACGCCACGCGTTAATCTTTGCGGCGGTTAGGGAAATTCTGCTAATTTAGCGTGAACAGCCTGATGATAACGAAACGCTATGCAGCAAAAACCGGTGTTGGACGAAGCCAGACAGTTAAAACGACTCAACGCCGCCACGCGGCGCCAATCCCATATGTACAAATGGATCGCGCTGATTGCTGCGCTAGATGCGCTGTTGGTGTTTTGGTATGACCGGGATATGCGCAACGTCACCTTCTCGGGAGCGGTTGCGCTGGTGTGCGGCTATTTGTGGATCCGCGATCGCAACAAGGCCCGGGGTTACCGGCGCGAGTTCGACCGCAAATTCGGCAAGCGCAGCGGCGATTAAGGCTGCATTGCTTCCAGCACTTTAGCGCTGTCGACGATCTGCACGAACTTCACGATTTTTCCGGCGCGAAGCGTATAAATATGCGCAAAGGAGGCGCTGAAGGATTTGCCGGTGGCCCGGTAAGTGCCGTGATAAAAACCCTGAGCGATCACGTTGTCGCCGGCATCGTAAAAGTGATCGACGTCGGCGCGGTAACCTTGCCATTCGCTGCCCAGGCGCTGATGCACGTTCTTGATGATGTTCTCCGGGCCGATATAGGTACCGGCGTAAGGGAAACCCGCGGCTTCGGTCCACTCTGCATCGGGGGCCAGCGCCGCCAGCAGATTGCGGCCGTTTTCTTCGGAGCTGCCTTCATAGGTTGCGCGCACTATTTCAAGAGGGGTTGGCATGTCTCTTCTCCAAATGGCTGATGAGGATATTCCGGCCATCCCCGCGGACACAGGCTCTCACCAAGCGGAGACGGCGGAATGCGGCTATTCTAGGTTGCTTGTTTCGCTGCAAAAACCGCAGTTATGACAATAGTGGGTTGCACTTTAGTAAACAATAGCCATTTTTCTGTCATTTTCCCGGCATCCGACACGGCTATGCTGATTGACCGATTTTCCCCAACAGGAGCTGAACGTGTCTTTACCCTCGCTGACGCAAGAGTTGTTACAACCGTTTTCCCCCTACCAAACGCTGGCGCAAACGCTGTTGCCGCTCACCCTCGAGTCGGACGACGGTTCGCATGACGTGGCGCACCTGCATCGAGTCTGGAAGAACTGCCGCCACATCAGCAAGCTGGAAGGCGGCGACCGGCGCATTCTCTGCGCGGCGGTGCTGCTGCATGACGCCGTGGCGGTGGAAAAAAACTCGCCGCAGCGCCATCTGGCCTCGCGCATGGCGGCGGAGCAAGCCACGCTGACGCTGACCCGGCTGGAATGGGCGCCGGCGGACATCGCGGCGGTAGCCCACGCCATTGAAGCGCACAGTTTTTCCGCTGGCATCCCCCCGCAAACGCTGGAGGCAAAGATCCTGCAGGACGCCGATCGTCTCGACGCCATTGGCCTGATTGGCGTGGCGCGCTGCTTCTATATCGGCGGCCGCATGCGCAGTGCGCTGTACGACGCCGCCGACCCGCGGGCCGAACATCGCCAATACGACGACAAACGTTTCAGCCTGGATCACTTCGAAACCAAGCTGTTCAAACTGCAAGACGGCTTCCAGACTGCCGCCGGGCGGCACATGGCCGAGCTTCGTACCGAACGCATGCGGCGTTTTGTCGATGATCTGCTGGAAGAGGTGTAATGCCGGCCTACGGGGCATTTTCGTTATGCCCATAACATTTTCGGTCACATAACACCGTTAAACTGAAAGCCAACTTCACCGAACGGGCGGCACAGATGAAAAAGTTGACGTTGAAAGAGATGACGGAAAGCGAGCAACGGGAAGTCAAAACCGAGCTGGACAAAGCGCGTAAAAGCCACGGCCGGCCGCTGACCAACGCCGAACAGCACAAGGTCAAGGATGAAGTGGTGGCGCGCATCATGGCCGCCAGAGCAAAGCTCGCTAAGGCAGAGCGTGCAGAACGCAAAGCCAACCGCTACCGGCCAAGCGGCGACACCTTCAGTTGGTCTGCCACTATCGGCTCCCGCCCGCCGCGCTGAGCCAGTCAAACCCTCCCCGCCGCGGCGGGGATTTTATTTATTAGCCAAACTCATCCCTGCTGATGAATCATGAATAACAATGTTATCAATCTGTTGTAAATTGACAGCCTGATGAAGAATATTCATTATCACCCCACTTCCCCTTTTCACGAGACTGCCATGGCCTACCCACGCAACGCTGATATTCTGATGACACCTGCGTTGTCCGTTGGCGGTTTGGCGGCGGTTAAATCGAAGAAACAGACGCTCATTTGACCGGGGCGAGCTGTCCCGTCAGATGAGCTGACTGGATGGCCTGCAACGCCCCGCCTTCAATTTTCTCATCTGGCTTCTCTGTCGGTCACACAGAAGGAATATTTTATGGCCTCATTTTCGGGTATTTGGGTGGCGATGGTTACCCCTTTCAATCAAGATGCCGTCGATCTGCCGGCGGTTAAACGCCTGGCGCGGCACCTGCTCGACGCCGGCATCGACGGCCTGGTGGTCTGCGGCTCTACCGGTGAAGCCGCCGCGCTGAGCAAGGAAGAACAGCTGGCGGTGCTCGACGCCGTGCTGGAGGTGGCGCCCGCCCATCAGGTGGTGATGGGCCTTTCCGGCAATAACATGGCCGCCACGCTGCAGATGCAGCAGGCCATTCAGCTGCGCGACATCGCCGGCGTGCTGATCCCGGCGCCTTACTACATCCGCCCTTCGCAATGCGGCCTGATCGACTATTTCACCCAGTTGGCCGACGCCTCCACCGTGCCGGTGATCCTGTACAACATTCCGCAGCGCACCGGCATCGCCATGGAGCTGGCCACGCTGCGCCGGCTCGCACGTCACCCGCGCATCACCGCCATCAAGGACTGCGGCGGCAACCCTGACGCTACCATGGCGCTGATCGCCGACGGCGAAATCGATGTGATGACCGGGGAGGACAATCTGATCCTCACCACGCTGTGCCTCGGCGGCACCGGTGCCATTTCCGCCGCCGCGCATGTTCACCCGGAACGTTTCGTCCAGCTGGTACAGCAAGTCGCCACCGGCGATCTGGCCGCTGCGCGCAGCAACTTCTATGAGCTGCTGCCGATGATCCACCAGATGTTCAGCTTCCCGAATCCGGCGCCGGTCAAGACGGTACTGGCCCAACAGGGGCTGATCGCCAATGAGTTACGTTCGCCCATGCAGGTGGCGCCGCAGGCGCTGCAACAGCAGATCGCCGCAACGCTGGCGCAGCTGCAGACAGCCGAGGCGCTCATCGGTTAAATTTGTAAGCTAAGCCGCTGTAATTTTGGCGCTATGGGACTACGATGAGAGGTTAAGCATGCCCGTCATTCGTCATCAACAAGGAGCTTCCGATGAAACTGTTCTATAAAGCCGGCGCCTGTTCGCTGTCCCCGCATATCGTGCTGCGCGAGGCAGGGCTGGATTTCACGGCGGAGAAGGTCGATCTGGCGCAGAAGAAAACCGAGAGCGGCGCCGATTACCTCGCCATCAATCCCAAGGGACAGGTCCCGGCGCTGCTGCTGGACGATGGCAGCCTGCTGACCGAAGGCGTGGCGATCGTACAATACCTGGCGGACCGCGTGCCGGACCGCAACCTGATCCCGGCGGCGGGCACCCTGTCGCGCTACCACGCGATCGAATGGCTGAACTACATCGCCACCGAACTGCACAAAGGGTTCAGCCCGCTGTTCAACCCGAAGACGCCCGAGGAATACAAAACCATCGCGCGCGCCAGGCTGGAGCAGCAGTTCAGCTATCTGGATTCGGTGCTGGCGAAGCAGCACTTCCTGTTGGGGAGCCGTTTCAGCGTGGCTGACGCCTACCTGTTCACCGTGCTGCGCTGGGCATTCGCCCTGCAGTTTGACGTGCGCAAGCACGCCCATCTGGCGGCCTGGTTCGATCGCGTTGCGGCGCGCCCGGCGGTAGATGCGGCGCTGAACGCCGAAGGATTGAAGTAAACACTCGGCCCCGGTGGCTATCGCCGGGGCCCGATGCACTTACAGTTTTACCGCTTTGAATTCGCTGCGCGGCTGCACGATCCGATCCTGCGCCGCCACTACCTGCAGCTCGTATTCCCCCATCTCCTGAGTCGTCAGCATCACCTCATACACGGCGGCGGTCACGTGCTCCAGCGCTTTCTCCAGCGCCTCGCCCTTCAGCAGATCCACCAGCAGCAGACCGCTGGTCAAATCGCCGACGCCGACCGGCTGACGCGCGCCGAAGTCCACCAGAGGCCGGCTGATGTGCCAGGCCTCGTCCGCTGTCACCAGCAGCATTTCGAAACAGTCGGCGTGATAGCCGGCGCGGGCCAGGTGCTTGACCAGCACCAGCCGCGGCCCTTTGGCGATCAACACGCGGGCGGCCTGCACCGCATCGGCCACGTTGGCGACGGCCATCTGGCTCAGCATTTCCAGCTCCAGCAGGTTCGGCGCCACCATGTCGCTGCACGGCAACGCCTGGCGGCAGTGAAACTCGGCCACGCCCGGCGCCACGATACAGCCTTTTTCCGGATGCCCCATCACCGGATCGCAAAAATACCAGGCGTTCGGGTTCGCCTGCTTAACCTGACGCACGATCTCCAGAATATGGTCACCCTGCTCCGGCGAACCGATATAACCGCTCAGCACCGCATCACAGCGCTTCAGTTGATCGATATTGGCGATACCCTGCGCGATCTCAGTCAGGTGGCTGGCCGGCATGACGCAGCCGGTCCACTGGCCGTATTGCGTATGGTTGGAGAACTGCACCGTGTTCAGCGGCCAGACGTTGACGCCCATGCGGCGCATCGGAAACTCAGCCGCACTGTTGCCGGCGTGACCAAACACCACGTGCGACTGGATAGAAAGAATGTTTTTCATCGACAGAACTCGTTCGGAATACGGCAGCCGGGCGGCTGCGCAAAAATAAAGGGGCCGCCAGGGCCCCTTACCGTCATTATTCGCTTACTGCCAATCCACCAGGCAGTAGTGTTTCTTGCCGCGACGCAGCAGCGTGTAGCGGCCGAACAGACGATCTGAATCGCTGAAGCGGTATTCGGCATCGGACTGTTTCTCACCGTTGATGGTCACCGCGTTGGAACCGATCATGGTGCGCGCCTGGCCGCGTGACGGCACCAGTTCGGCATTCACCAACGCCTGCTGCAGATCGGCGTCGCCATCCAGTTTGATGGTCGGCATACCGTCCTGCGCCAGCTGGGCGAAGTCCGCTTCGGTCATGTCGTGCAGCGCACCGGAGAACAGGCTCTGGGTGATGCGCTTGGCGGCCGCCAGGCCTTCCGCACCGTGCACCATGCCGGTCACTTCCTCCGCCAGCACGTACTGGGCGCGCGGCGCCTTGCCGCTGTTTTTGTCTTCTTCTTCCAGCGCGTTGATGTCTTCCAGGCTCATGAAGGTGAAGAATTTCAGGAAGCGGTAAACGTCGGCGTCGGCGGTGTTGATCCAGAACTGGTAGAACTTGTACGGGCTGGTTTTTTCCGGCGCCAGCCAGACCGCGCCGCCTTCGGTTTTACCGAACTTGGTGCCGTCTGCTTTGGTGATCAACGGCACGGTCAGGCCGAACACCTGCTTCTGGTGCTGACGACGCGTCAGATCGATACCCGAGGTGATGTTGCCCCACTGGTCGGAACCACCGATCTGCAGCTCCACCTGGTGGCGGTTGTACAGCTCGGAGAAATCGTAGCCCTGCAGCAGGTTATAGGAGAACTCGGTGAAGGAGATGCCGGAGTCGTCGCGATTCAGGCGCTGCTTGACCGCTTCCTTGTTGATCATCTGGTTGACGGAGAAGTGCTTGCCGATGTCACGCAGGAAGGTCAGCACGTTCATGCCGCCGAACCAGTCGTAGTTGTTGGCCGCGATGGCGCTGTTGCTGCCGCAGTCGAAATCGAGGAACGGGGAAACCTGTTTGCGGATCTTCTCGACCCACTCGTTCACCGTATCGGTGGTGTTCAGCTTGCGCTCCGCCGCTTTGAAGCTCGGATCGCCGATGAGGCCAGTGGCGCCGCCCACCAACGCTACCGGCTTGTGGCCGGCCAGCTGGAAGCGCTTCAGGCACAACAGAGGAACCAGATGGCCCAAATGCAAGCTGTCAGCGGTCGGATCGAAACCGCAATACAGTGCAATTGGCCCTTGCGCCAGTCGCTCCGCTAACGCTTCCTCATCCGTAACCTGGGCAACGAGGCCCCGCTCTTGCAGTTGTTTAATCAAGTTGCTGCTTGCCATCAATGACTCCATGTATAAACGAATGCACCTTTGCCGGTACACGGCCTTTCGCCCAGTGGCGAAATAAAAATTCAGGGTAGCGCATAGAATAAAGCGCCGGCGGCGTCAGCACCAGCGCTTAGAGGGGATTTTACGTCTTCAAGGTGCCAGTCGGTCAATTTTCCAGTCATTCCCGTCCCGCTGATACAGGAAACGGTCATGCAGGCGATGGGCGCCGCCTTGCCAGAACTCGACGGAGTCAAATTTCACGCGGAATCCGCCCCAGAAACTCGGCAACGGCACTTCGCCCTGCTGGAACTTTTGCTTCAACTCGAGGAATTTGCTTTCCAGCACGCCGCGCGCGGAAATGCGCGACGACTGCTGCGACACCCAGGCGCCGATCTGGCTGTCCTTCGGCCGGCTGTTGAAGTACTTCAGCACGTCGAGGGTCGACAGGCGCTCCACCTGCCCCAGGAAAATCACCTGACGGTCGAGCATGTGCCAGGGGAACAGCAGGCTGATATGCGGGTTTTGCGCCAGCTGCTGTGCCTTGCGGCTGCCGAGGTTGGTGTAGAACACCAGCCCCTGCTCATCGAAATGCTTGAGCAGCACGATGCGCTGATACGGCTGGCCGTGTTCGTCGACGGTGGCGACGCACATGGCGGTAGGATCGGCCAGGCGCGCGTCGCAGGCCTGTTTCAACCAGCGCTCGAACAGTTCGAGCGGGTTGGCGGTCAGATCGTTGCGGCGCAGGCCGCCTCGGGTATATTCACGGCGCAGGTCCGCAACATCAAACTCATTCTTTTCAATCATCTGGTTTATCGACCAACTGAAAAAATCCGTCGTTACATTCTGCGCCTGCGGCGTCAGGAACTCAATCGCTCCGACGCCGCCGTGACCGTCACTCCGTCAACACGCAGTCGCTCATGACTACCTTGCCGTTGCGCTCAAGATAGGCGTTACGATCTTTCGACCAAAAAGTGTATTTACCGTCGCTGTATTTGGCACCGGTCAGCGCCAGCACCTGCTTAAGATGCAGTTGCTCGCCGTCCATCAGCAGGCTGACTTCGCTCGCCTTGCCGTCGAGCCCCACCGTCAGCGGCGTAGTGCCGCACTGGTAGTGCATCGTCTGGCTGCTCTGCGGCAGGATGTAGCTGCAGCCGGACAACGCCAGCGCGCCGGCGACGAAAATGACTTTTTTCATGCTGTTGCTCCTTAGAGAAATCCTTCACAGGTTATCCTAACAGAGCTAACGGCCCCTCAACGGCAAAACCGGATAAATCCCACCCAGCACCGTTTCACGGCTGGCGCCGGTGACCGAAGGCAGGTTGCCGGCCTGGCCGGACAGCGTGCGAAACGCCAGCCAGGCAAAGGCCAGCGCCTCCATGTCGTCTCCGCTGACGCCGCAATCGTCGGTCAGCCCGACCTCCGTGCCCGGCAACAGCGCCGACAGGCGCGCCATCAGCAGCGTGTTGCGCGCTCCGCCACCGCAGACCAGCAGGCGCTCGCACCCGCCGGCCAGTTGTACCTGTTCGCTGATGCTGACGGCGGTCAGCTCTGTCAGCGTGGCCTGCACGTCGACCGGCGCGATCGCCGGCAATCCGGCCAGCTGCCGCTCCAGCCAGGCGATATTGAAATACTCGCGGCCGGTGCTTTTCGGCGCCGGTAGCGCAAAGTAAGGATCCGCCAGCATTTGCTGCAACAGCGGCAAGCAGACTCGCCCCTGCATCGCCCAGCCGCCGTCCTGATCGTAAGGTTGCGCGCGGTGACGCCAGACCCAGGCATCCATCAGCATATTGCCCGGCCCGGTATCGAAACCGCGCACCGGCGCACCGGGCAACAGCAGAGAAAGGTTGGCAATGCCGCCGACGTTCAGCACCATACGCCGCTCGACGGGATGCCCCAGCAGCGCCTGATGAAACGCAGGCACCAGCGGCGCGCCCTGCCCGCCGTAGGCCATATCGCGCCGGCGGAAATCGCCGACGGTGGTGATATTGGTCAGCGCGGCGATGCGGTTGTTGTCGCCGAGCTGCATCGAGAAACGCGCGTCGCCTTCCGGTTCGTGCCACACCGTCTGGCCGTGGCAACCGATGGCGGTGATCTGCTCGGCGTCGATGCCGGTTTGCTTCAGCAGGCCAAGCACCGCCTCGCCAAACAGCGTGCCCAGCTGTGCGTCCAATCGGCCGACGGCGGCCAGCGTGGTCTGCTGCCCCTGGCACATCCCCAGGATCTCTTTTTTCAGCGCGATCGGCATCGGATGGCTATAGCTGGCCTGCTGCGCCACCATGCGATCGTCGATCGCGGCCAATACCACATCGATTCCGTCCAGACTGGTGCCGGACATGACGCCTATATAGCGGCCTGACTTCATAGCAACATCCTCTAACCCGCGCGGTAAGCAAATTTTATCCTGACAAATAAACCAGAATTGCCGGATTAACGCCATGAATTATGATGCTTTTTTTACACGCCGTGAGCCAGGTGCGTCGCGGTGGCACATTTCATGTGTTAAACCGTGCGTTAACCGGCAACGGAATGTCGGTGAGGCTGTCATAAAGGTAAACCGCGGTTTATTATTGGTTGAACAGAGAAAAGTTAAGCTGCGTGCAGCGATGAGGCATGGCGCTGTATCAACTTTCAGCCATACTTTGTCTATCATTTTCACTGAATCTTGCCTGGTGAGCATTGCCAGGTTATGGACTACTACCATCAGGAGTTTTATATGATCAAGCGTCTTCTCGTCGTTGCCGTCGCCGCCGTTACGTTGGCTGGGTGTGCCAATGAATCCATGTCCGGCGATGTCTACTCGTCCTCGCAGGCCAAACAGGTGCAGAACGTCACCTACGGGACGCTGGTTTCCGTGCGTCCGGTGAAAATTCAGGGCGGGGAAGGTTCCAACGCCTTGGGGATGATCGGCGGCGCAGTGATTGGCGGGCTGTTGGGTAACACCGTTGGCGGCGGCACCGGTCGTACGCTGGCTACCGCGGCGGGCGCTATCGCCGGCGGCGCAGCGGGCAACAGCATCGGTGAAGTGGCCGGTCGTACCTCAGGCTACGAGCTGGAAATCAAAACCGACCAGAAAGAGAACATCGTCGTGGTGCAGAAAGCGGGCGACACCAAGTTCAGCCCGGGCCAGCGCGTGCGCATGGCGCGCATGGGCGACACCATCACCGTCTCTCCGCTGTAAGTCAGCCGGCGGCACACGGCAAACCGGAGGCAATCGCCTCCGGTTTTATTTCTGATGCTGTGAAACTGTAATCGTAGAAAATAAGAATATTATTATTTGTTCTGCAGTTCGGTGATATTTTGTTCTAACTTGCCAATCAGCCCTACCAACAGATGCACTTCGTCGGCGGTAATGCCGCTTAAAATCTCACTGCGCGTAGACGTGATCACACTATCGACTTCTCTGATGATCGGATCGGCCGCTTCGGTCAACTTGATGCGCTTCGCACGGCGATCGTTGGCACAGGTGTGACGCGTGATCAGCCCTTTCTCCTCCAGTTGGTCCAGCGTGCGAACCAGTGACGGTTGCTCGATACCGATCGCCTTGGCCAGCTGGATTTGCGACTGCTCCGGCGGCAAGCGATTGATATTGTGCAACGTAACCCAATGCGTTTGGGTCAGCTCCAACGGCTTGAGCCGGTGATCGATGAGCGCTCGCCAAACACGAACCAATCGTGCTAAATCTGAACCTAATGTTGACTCCACTTACCCCTCCTTATAATTAGCATGCTAACATTACCTCCCAGAGCTTAGACTATTTTGGGTAACTCACATTAAAAACACAAATGTATATAATGTATATTGTGGAAATAACCACTATTTTTAGCCGCTATTGTTTAATCGTTATGCAAATATTCAACATATTCACCCTTAGGGATTGTTAATGTGAATACATCATGGTTACACACCTCATCCCCCTTACCCGATTTGGTCCTGGGGGCATCGCTTTATTTTCCACCTATATTTAAAGCTTTTTTACTAGGACTGGTCTTATGGCTGCTGATTCATCAGCTGCTGAGAGACTGGATGTATTCCGGTGAAATCTGGCATCCCATGTTGATGGACCTGTCCATTTTCGTTCTGACCGTCAGCGGTTCCTTATGGATTTTAGCGAGTTGGTAACCCATGCAGCATAAAACATTAAAATACTTCTCTACGGTGATCGTCTGCGCCATTGCCGTCTGCGCCGGTTGGTGGCTCTGGAATTATTATATGCAATCCCCATGGACCCGTGACGGAAAAGTGCGCGCAGAACTCGTCAATATCACCCCTGAAGTCTCTGGAAGATTAGAGAAAATAAGCGCGAATGACAATCAGTTCGTACCTGCGGGAAGTCTGATTTTTACCCTCGACCCGGTGCCCTACCAGATTGCGCTGGACAATGCCGAGGCCGCGGTGGCAAAAGCGCAATCCGATCTGGCCAAAGCGGACCATGAGGCTGCCCGCCGCCGCGGTTTACCGCGTAACGTTATTTCCTCTGAAGACTTGGACGAGTCCAATTTAGCCGCTCAGGCAATGAAGGCCGCCTATAAAGCGGCCCTGGCCAACCTGGAACAGGCCAAATGGAATTTGAGCAAAACCAAAATTTATGCGCCAACCGACGGTTATATCACCAACCTGCAGGCACGCGTCGGAAACTACGCCAACGCCGGCACGCCCCTGGTGGCGTTGGTGGATGTGCATTCGTTTTATGTGCTCGGATATTTCGAAGAAACCAAGCTGAAGCATATAAAAGAAGGCAATAAAGCGGACATCGTTTTATATAACGGCAACACGCCGCTGCAGGGGGAAGTAGAGAGCATCGGACGCGCCATTTACGATCAGAGCGTCGACAGCAGCAACGATCTATTAATGGACGTTAAGCCCAATGTTCCTTGGGTACGTTTGGCCCAGCGTGTGCCGGTGCGGATAAAATTGCTCAACGTGCCCGCCGATTTGACGCTGGTCGCCGGTACCACCTGCACCATTTCGATTCATCAGCGGAACTAAAGTGTGAACCTGCCTTTTCTGGAGTGGAGCCGTACCCCCTGGGGTAAGGCGACCGGCGGCCAATGGCGCTATGCGCTGCGCAACTCGCTGGCGATGTGTCTGGCGTTGTGGGTGGCGTTCGTGCTCGAGCTCGACGAACCCTATTGGGCGCTCACCTCCGCCGCGGTGGTGAGTTTCCCCACCATCGGCGGCGTGATCAGCAAAAGCATCGGCCGCATCTTCGGCAGCCTGGTGGGCGCCGCCGCCTCGGTAGCGATCGCCGGCCACTGCCTGAACGATCCCTGGCTGTTTACGCTGTTCATCGCCGCCTGGATCGGGCTGTGCACCTACGTCTCGAATCATTACCAAAACAACGTCTCTTACGCCTTCGCGCTGGCGGGCTATACCGCCGCCATCATCGCCTTCGGTACGGTCAACGTCACCGATACCCAGCAGATATTCGATATCGCTCAGGCGCGGGTTTGCGAAGTGATCACCGGTATTCTGTGCGGCGGGTTGATGATGATGATCCTGCCCAGCACCTCCGACGGCGAAGCCTTGCTGACCTCGCTGCGGCGCATGCAGCTACGCCTGCTGGAGCACGCCGCCATGCTGTGGCAGCCGGAGGTCACCGCGCAGATGCGCACCTCGCACGAGGGGGTCATCGGCCAGATCCTGACCATGAACCTGCTGCGCATTCAGGCATTCTGGAGCCACTACCGGCTGCGGCGGCAAAATAACCTGCTCAACTATCTGCTGCACCAGCAGCTGCGCATTACCAGCGTCATTTCCAGCCTGCGCCGCATGCTGCTGAACTGGCCGGATCGCCCTGCTAATCTGATGCCGGTGCTGACACAGCTGCTGGACGAGCTGCGCGATCCCGCCACCGATAAATATCGCTTGGCGCGTCTGCTCCAGCAGATCGCCCCGCAAGATGCGACGGACTACCGCCATCGCGCCTTCTGGCTGCGGTTGCGCGATTTCTGTTGGCTTTACCTGCGCTGCAACCGCTGGCTGCTGCGGTTGGAAAGCGCCACGGCGGTCAGCGATCTCCAGCCGCCGCACGTCACCTCACTGGCGCGCCACACCGACAGCTACGAAGCCGCCTATAACGGCCTGCGCACCTTTTTATGCATCGTGATCGGCTGCGCCTACTGGATCAACACGCAGTGGGACGCCGGCAGCGCGGCGCTAACGCTCACCGCCATCAGCTGCGTGCTCTACTCCTCCACGCCTTCGCCGATCAACAGCGTCAGCACCTTGCTCAAGGCGGTGCTGCTGCTCTCGGTCGCCTGCTTCGTGGTGAAATTCGGTTTGATGATCCAGATTGACGACTTCTGGGTGTTCTGCGCCTTCCTGTTCCCTATTCTGGTGACCATGCAAATGCTCAAGCTGCAGAATCCGCCTTATGCCGCGCTCTGGGGGCAGCTGATCGTCTTCATGGGCTCGTTTCTGACCGTCAGCAACCCGCCGAGCTATGACTACCAGTCCTTTATCAATGACAACATCGGTAAAATCGTCGGTGTATTGCTGGCCGGGTTGGCGTTTCAGATCCTACGCCCCAGTTCGGACAAGCGAAAGAGCCGCCGTATTATCCGCGCGCTGCGGCGCGATTTTATCGATCAGTTGAGCAAAAAGCCGCAGCAGAGCGAAAGCCAGTTCGAATCGCTGATCTACCATCGCATCAGCCAACTCAATCAGAGTCAGGATCAGGAGGCCCGCACCTGGCTGCTGCGCTGGGGCGTGGTGCTGCTCAACTGCAGCCATATCGTCTGGCAGCTGCGCGACTGGCAGACCCGTTCCGATCCGCTGTCGGCGGTGCGCAACGTCTGTATCCACTGCCTGCGCGGCATTATGACGGAGAAAGGCGTGCAGCACAGTTCGCTGGACGCCACGCTGCAGGAGCTGCTGCGCATGAGCAACGCGTTGGCGCACCACCCGGAACAGGCGGCGCGCGATCTGGCCGGCCTGATCTGGCGGCTCTACTGCTCACTGCAGCAATTGCAACAGGCGATGGGGCAGCCCGCCGCCGCACCGGCCGTTAGCGGCGGATGATCACTTGACCACGCCGCAGGCGAAGCGTTCGCCGCCGCCGCCGAGCGGCTGTGGATGATCCGAATGGTTATCGCCGCCGGCGTGCACCATCAGCGCCTTGCCCTCTATTTCGCTGATTTTTTTCAGCCGCGGTGCCAGCACCGGGTAGTTTGCCATGCCGTCGGCGGTCACATAGATGGCCGGCAGATCGCCCAGGTGCCCGTCGGCGTACGGCCCGAGGTGTTTCCCGGTCTTTTGCGGGTCGAAATGTCCGCCGGCCGCCAGCGCCGCCACCGCTTTACCTTCCTTCATGCCCGGCTCGCAGCTGCCTTTTTCATGCACGTGGAAACCGTGTACTCCGGCCGGCAACGCTTTCAGGCTCGGCGTGAACAGTAAGCCATACGGCGTTTCGCTGATGACTACCTTGCCGATATCCTGACCGATACCCTGCCCGGTCACCAGATGCATCTCAACGTCAGCTGTCGCCGCCTGAGCCGCGCCACACGCCATCAAGCCGAGCGCCGCATACCAATAACGTTTCATCAATCAGTCTCCTTAATGACTACATCGAGCTATCAGTATAGGAGAGCCTGCGCCGGCACTGTTAACCAACGCACAATCTCGCTAATTTGATTCGCAGGCCTAATATTTAGCACTAATAATAATTCTACCGATGTTGGTCCTCTGACCAGCTGTCGTTCGGCTAACGTTGTTTCCCTGTTTCCACCGCCGACGCATGAGAGTTCACTCCCCGGCCAGGCGGCATACTTCATAAGGAACTGATATGGGCATCTTTAGCTATAAGGATCTGGACGAAAATGCGTCGAAGGCGCTGTTTTCCGACGCCTTGGCCATCTCTACCTACGCTTACCATAATATCGATAACGGCTTCGATGAAGGCTATCACCAGACCGGTTTCGGCCTCGGTCTGCCGCTGACGCTGGTCACTGCGCTGATCGGCAGTACCCAGTCGCAGGGTGGCCTGCCTGGCCTCCCTTGGAATCCCGACTCCGAACAGGCCGCGCAGGAGGCGGTAAACAATGCCGGCTGGTCGGTGATCAGCGCCGCGCAGCTCGGTTACGCCGGCAAAACCGATGCGCGCGGCACCTACTACGGCGAGACAGCCGGTTACACCACCGCGCAGGCCGAAGTACTGGGCAAATATGACAGCGAAGGCAATCTCACCGCCATTGGCATCTCATTTCGCGGCACCAGCGGCCCGCGCGAGTCGTTGATCGGCGATACCATCGGCGATGTGATTAACGATCTGCTGGCCGGGTTCGGGCCGAAAGGCTATGCCGACGGCTATACGCTGAAGGCCTTCGGCAATTTGCTGGGCGACGTGGCGAAATTCGCTAAGGCCCACGGGCTGAGCGGTGAGGACGTGGTGGTCAGCGGCCACAGCCTCGGCGGGCTGGCGGTCAATAGCATGGCGGCGCAGAGCGACGCCAACTGGGGCGGCTTCTACGCGCAGTCCAACTATGTCGCCTTCGCCTCGCCGACCCAGTACGAAGCCGGCGGTAAGGTGATCAACATCGGCTACGAGAACGACCCGGTGTTCCGCGCGCTCGACGGCACCTCACTGACCCTGCCGTCACTGGGCGTACACGATGCGCCGCACGCCTCCGCCACCAACAATATCGTCAACTTCAACGACCACTACGCGTCGGACGCCTGGAACCTGCTGCCGTTTTCCATTCTCAACATTCCGACCTGGCTGTCGCACCTGCCGTTCTTTTATCAGGACGGCCTGATGCGGGTGCTGAACTCCGAGTTTTATTCACTGACCGACAAGGACTCGACCATCATCGTCTCCAACCTGTCGAACGTGACGCGCGGCAATACCTGGGTGGAAGACCTGAACCGCAACGCGGAAACGCACAGCGGACCGACGTTTATCATCGGCAGCGACGGCAATGATTTGATCAGGGGCGGCAAAGGCAACGACTATCTCGAGGGCCGCGACGGTGACGATATCTTTCGCGACGCCGGCGGCTATAACCTGATCGCCGGCGGCAAAGGCCACAATATCTTCGATACCCAGCAGGCGTTGAAAAACACCGAGGTCGCCTACGACGGCAACACGCTTTACCTGCGCGATGCCAAGGGCGGCATTACGCTGGCGGACGACATCAGCACCCTGCGCAGCAAAGAAACCTCCTGGCTGATTTTCAGCAAAGAGGTGGATCACCAGGTGACAGCAACCGGATTGAAATCGGATGCGGGCCTCAAAGCCTATGCCGCCACTACCACCGGCGGCGACGGCGATGATCTCCTGCAGGCTCGCGGCCACGACGCCTGGCTGTTCGGCAACGCCGGCAACGACACGCTGATCGGCCACGCCGGCGGCAACCTGACCTTCGTCGGCGGCAGCGGCGATGACATCCTGAAGGGCGTCGGCAACGGCAATACCTTCCTGTTCAGCGGGGATTTTGGCCGCGACCAGCTGTATGGCTTCAACGCCACCGATAAACTGGTGTTTATCGGTACCGAAGGCGCCAGCGGGAATATTCGCGACTACGCCACGCAGCAAAACGACGATCTGGTGCTGGCCTTCGGGCACAGCCAGGTCACGCTGATCGGCGTCTCGCTCGATCACTTCAATACCGATCAGGTAGTGTTGGCCTAAGGATCGGCATAAAAAAAAGCCGGGCGCTTTCGCCGCCCGGCTTTCCTCTTTCTGCTCCGCCTTAGGGCACGTCATACCCCAGCGCCGCCTTGCGAATGCGGAACCACTGCTGGCGGTTCAACACCAGTTTCTGCGCCTTCAGCGCCGAGCGCACCCGCTCAATCTTGCCGGAGCCGATAATTGGCAGCGGCGAAGACGGCAGGCGCATCACCCAGGCGTACACCACCTGCTCGATGGTCTCGGCGCCGATCTCTTGCGCCACCCGCTGCAGCTCGTCGCGCAGCGGCTGGAACTCAGCATCGTTGAACAAGCGGCCGCCGCCCAGGCAGGACCAGGCCATCGGCTTGATGCGCAGCTGCTGGCACTGGTCGAGCGTGCCGTCCAGGATCGCCGGTTGGTGAATCGGCGAGATCTCCACCTGATTGGTGACCAGCGAGAACGGCAGGCGCGACTGCAGCAGTTGGAACTGCGCAGGCGTAAAGTTGGAGACGCCAAAATGGCGCACCTTGCCGCTTTTGTGCAGCGCGACAAAGGCTTCGGCCACGTCGTCAGCGTCCATCAACGGATCCGGGCGGTGGATCAGCAACAGGTCCAGGTAGTCGGTATGCAGATGACGCAGCGACTGTTCCGCGCTCTGTACGATATGATCGCGGTCGGTGATGTAGTGGCCGATCGGGTTGCCGGGCTTGGCGGTGGTGGCGATGCCGCACTTGGTCACCAATTCCAGCGACTGGCGCAGCGCCGGCTTCAGGCGCAGCGCATCGCCGAACGCCTGTTCGCAGGCATAGCCACCGTAGATATCGGCGTGATCGGCGGTGGTGACGCCCAGTTCGACATGCTGTTCGATGAACGTCAGCAGCTGCTGCGGCGACATGCCCCACTCCATCAACCGCCAGTAACCGCAAATCATACGGGAAAATTCAGGCCCCTGCGGCGCGAGACGAATACGTTCTACCATTGCGAAAACCTCATGACATTAGTTGTCAGTCAGCATACACAAGCCGGTGAGGCACAGGGAAGCGGTAAGCCACACGAACGTGCGGCAGATCAGGAAAGGTTAAAACAGCGACGGCTGCTCCGGCAGCGGCTCGTCGGGCGCTTTATTGGCACGCTGCAGCCGCAGGAAGCGTTGACGGCACAGGCGCAGCACCTCGCGCTTTTGCGCGTCGCTCATGTTCATCCAGCCGAAACGCTCCTCGCGGCTGCGTAGGCAGCCACGGCAGAATCCGCGATCGTCAGCCTGGCAAATGCCGCGACACGGGCTGGGAATGTCGAAAAACTCAAGCTGCTGCGCCACGGGGCTCCTCCTGCGTTCTCTTGCTAATTGAAGACGCCATCGCCGCCGCTGGCAAGTCCCTTTTCGCCATTGCGGCGAAAATAGTCGCGCAAATAGCGCAGCGCCTGGCGGCTTTTCTCCGGCATAGTGCGTTCGAGCGTCAGCGCGTTCAGCCGCAGCGGCGCCGGCCGCCACTCCGGCAACAGCAGCAACAGCTCGCCGCGCTGCAGCTCATCGCCAATTTCATACAGCGGCTGAACGGAAATGCCCAGCCCGGCACGGGTAAAGGCGCGCATTACGTTCATGCTCTCACTGACGATCTGCCCTTCCGCCAGCCGCAGCTTAACCTGCTGGCCGGACTGATGCAGCAAGTCCAGATGGGCCCCGCTGTAGCCGCTGGAGATCCAGCGGTGCTGCACCAAATCCTGCGGTTTTTCCGGCACCCCATGCTGGCTGAGATAACGCGGCGCGGCGCACAGCACCATCGGCCACGCCGTCAGCGGATGCGCGATCATATTGGCGTCCGCCAGTTGACGGTTGGCCCGCAGCGCGATGTCGACCCGCTGTTCTATCATGTCGACGATGCGATCGTCCGCCAGCACCCGCAGCGTCAGCTTGGGGTGCGCCTGCAGCAGCGGCGACAATGCCTCCGCCAACGAACGGCCGCCGATGCCGACCGGGGTGGCGATGCGCAGCTCGCCCACCAGCGTATCCCGCAGCTCCGCCAGCCGCTGCTCCGCCTGCTTCGCCTGTTGCAGCATCGCCTCGCAGCCGGGATAGAACGCGGCTCCCGCCTCGGTCAGCGCCAGACGGCGGGTGGAACGATGCAGCAATGGCACCCCGAGCGCCTTCTCCAGCGAGCGCATATGCTGACTGACCGCCGAAGGCGTCATGCCCAGACGCCGCGCCGCGCCGGCCAGAGATCCCTCCGCCACCACGGTGGCGAATACCGCCATTCGATTGAGTTTATCCACGATTATGAAGTTTTACTTAATCAAGAAAGCATGAATATGGCACTAATCACGGCTATTGTTAAGGACTAGAGTAGACACCACGCAGCAGGCACATCGGCCTGCCTTACGATACTGAACCTATCCCCGAAGGAGCATACAGATGAAAGTAGCCATTATTGGAGCAACCGGTTTTGTTGGCCGCCGCGTGGTAGATGAAGCGCTGGCTCGCGGTATTCAGGTAACGGCAATCGCCCGCCAGAAAAAAGATTTGCCGGAGCACGCCAATCTGACCATCGCACTGGGCGACGTCGCCGACACCGCCTGGCTGGCGGGGCAGTTGCACGGTCAGGATGCGGTGATCAGCGCCTACAATCCCGGCTGGGGCGAAGACAACCTGTATGAGAAGACTACGAGCGGGGCCCAGCAGATCCTTACCGCTGTCGGGCAGGCAGGCGTCAAGCGCCTGTTGGTGGTGGGCGGCGCAGGCAGCCTGGAAGTGGCGCCGGGCGTTGAACTGGTGGATACGCCGCAGTTCCCGGAAAATATCCGCCCCGGCGCGCAGGCGGTGCGCGATCTGCGCAATAAACTGCGCAACGAATCAGCACTCGACTGGACCTATCTCTCGCCGGCCGCCCTGCTGGAGCCGGGCAAACGCACCGGCCAGTTCCGCCTCGGCACCACGCAACTGCTGATGAACGGCGACGCGCCGGCCAGCATTTCGGTGGAAGATCTGGCGGTCGCTATCGTTGATGAGATTGAAAAACCTCAGTTTATTCGCGCGCAATTCACCGCCGCCTACTAAACTGCCCCACCGCCAGGCCATAAGGCCTGGCGGTTTTCACGTATTCTCCGTCGCCAGTATTCTGAATTTCTAAGGTTTTCTTAAGTTTCATCCGGTAGATTTCACGACATTATCTACTTTCAGGATCCCGACATTGGCAATGTGGTTACGTCAACGCTTACAGTGCAACAGCCTCGGTTTTACCCTCGCCACCGCCCTGTTCTTCACTCTATTTCAAAACGCGTTATTCCTGCATCGCGCCTGGTCGTATATCACCTTCGATAGCGTCCACAGCGTGATTTTCGCGGCGAGCATGCCGGTGGTGATCTTCTGTGCGCTGAATATTATCTTCAGCGTGTTGACCGTGCCCTACCTGCGTAAGCCGTTGATCATCTTTTTCTTGCTCGGCAGCGCCGCAGCCAACTATTTCATGTTCAGCTATGGTGTGGTGATCGACGGCAACATGATGCAAAACGCCTTCGAAACCAACCCGCAGGAGGCGACCGCGCTGCTGACGCCGCGCATGGGATTGTGGCTGGCGCTGCTCGGCATTCTGCCGGCGGTAGCGGTCTGCTTCACCCAAATTCGCCAGACTCGCCCCTGGTGGTACATGGTCGGGCTGCGCGCCGCTAACGTCATGCTGTCGTTGGTGGTGATCCTGATCGTCGCCGCGCTGTTCTACAAAGACTACGCTTCGCTGATCCGCAACAATAAAAGCGTGGTGAAGATGTTGACGCCTTCCAACTTCGTGGCCGGCACCATCAAGTTTACCGAACAGCGTTACTTCACCCGCAATCTGCCGCTGGTCAAGATCGGTGAAGACGCGCGTAAAGGGCCGCTGATCGCCAAGCAGACCAAGAAAACGCTGGTGATCCTGGTGGTGGGCGAAACCGCCCGCGCCGAAAACTTCTCCCTCGGAGGTTACGGGCGCGAAACCAACCCGCGCCTGAAGCAGGACGACGTGGTCTACTTCAAGAACGCCAGTTCCTGCGGCACCGAAACGGCGATCTCCGTCCCCTGCATGTTCTCCAACATGCCCCGCAAGGAGTACGACGCGACTCAGGCAACGCATCAAGAAGGCATGCTCGACGTGCTGGCGCATGCCGGCGTCAATGTGCTGTGGCGCGATAATGACGGCGGCTGCAAAGGTGCCTGTGACCGGGTGCCGCACGTGGACATGACCAAGCTGAAACTGCCGCAGGACTGTGACGGTGAGGTTTGCATGGACAACGTGCTGCTGTACAAGCTGAACGACTATATCAATAGTCTGAATGACGACGGCGTGATCGTGCTGCACCAGATGGGCAGCCACGGCCCGGCTTACTACCGCCGCAGCACACCAGAATTCCAGACGTTTTCGCCAACCTGCAACAGCAATCAGATCCAGGATTGCAGCCATGAACAGCTGGTGAACACCTACGACAACTCAATCCTGTATACCGACGCAATGCTCGATGCCACCATCAAGCTGCTGCGGCAGTATGACGATCGGTTCAATACCGCACTGGTCTATTTATCCGATCACGGCGAATCGCTGGGGGAAAACGGCATGTATCTGCACGGCACGCCTTATGTCTTCGCGCCGAGTCAGCAAACGCACGTGCCTTTCCTGATGTGGATGTCTGCCGACTATCAGCGCAATTTCGGCATTGATCGCCAGTGCCTGAACACGCTGGCGGAAAAGGACGACGTGTCGCAGGACAACCTGTTCCACACCCTGTTGGGCATGCTGAACGTACAGACCCGCGAATATCAATCCCAGTTGGATATCCTGCAGCGTTGCCGCAACGCGGCGTAGCGCTTAACTTCCGCGTGCCGCTGGGGCACAATAGTTTGCAGACAACCGGCGTTTTGTGCGCCGGTTTTTTTATTCCCATTGACCTAGACCAATCGGTCTATTATGCTCGGCGCCATGATGACCAAATCAACGCATTGCAACGTGGATACACGTGAACATCTGCTCGCCACCGGCGAAACCCTCAGCCTGCGCCTGGGCTTTACCGGCATGGGGCTGAGCGAACTGCTGGCTACCGCGGGCGTGCCGAAAGGCTCGTTCTACCACTATTTTCGCTCGAAGGAAGCCTTCGGCGAAGCGATGCTGCAACGCTATTTCACGCATTATGACGCACAGATGCAGGCGCTGTTTGCCGACAGACGCGGCGATGCCCGCCACCAGCTGCTCGGCTATTACGCCCAGGCTATCAGCTATCACTGCCGCAGCGAATGCCATAACGCCTGCCTGGCGGTGAAGCTTTCGGCCGAGGTGAGCGATCTGTCGGAACCGATGCGCCATGCGCTGGAAACGGGCACCGCTCGCGTGATCGGCCACTTGCAGGAGGCCATCGAGCGCGGTATCGCAGAGGGCTCGCTGTCGGTGGCCATGAGCCCCGCGGCGACCGCAGAAACGCTGTATTCACTGTGGCTCGGCGCCTCGTTGCGCGCCAAGATCCGTCACTCGCTGGCGCCGTTAACCAGCGCGCTGGAAAGCATCGAGTTGCTGCTGCGCCCGCCGCAGCCGTAACACCACCGTCTTTTTTCGTGAAAATGCAGTTCGTGTTTTTTTATCGCCCATGACTAGACGACCGGTCTATTAAATACAGGATGCACTATGAAGACTGAAAAATTGCTCTCTCCGCTGAAGGTTGGCGCCGTCACCCTGCCCAACCGCGTGTTTATGGCTCCGCTGACGCGTCTGCGCAGCATCGAACCGGGCGATATTCCTACGCCACTGATGGCGGAATATTATGCGCAGCGCGCCAGCGCCGGCCTGATCGTGACCGAAGCGACGCAGATCTCCTTCCAGGCGAAAGGCTACGCCGGTGCGCCAGGCCTGCATACCCCGGAACAGATCGCCGCGTGGAAACACATCACGCAGGCGGTACACGACAAAAACGGCCACATCGCCGTACAGTTGTGGCATGTAGGCCGCATCTCCCACGCCAGCCTGCAGCCGGGCGGGCAAGCGCCGGTCGCGCCTTCGGCCATCAACGCCGACACCCGCACCACCGTGCGTGATGAAACCGGCGCCTGGGTACGCGTACCGACCTCTACGCCGCGCGCGCTGGAAACCAGCGAGATCCCGGGCATCGTTAACGATTTCCGCCAGGCGACCGCCAACGCGCGTGACGCCGGCTTCGACTTCATCGAACTGCATGCGGCCCACGGCTATCTGCTGCACCAGTTCATGTCACCGGCTTCCAACCAACGTACCGATCAATACGGTGGCAGCATTGAGAACCGCACCCGCCTGACGCTGGAAGTGGTCGATGCCACCATTGCCGAATGGGGTTCCGAGCACATCGGTATTCGTATCTCTCCGCTGGGGCCGTTCAATGGGCTGGACAACGGTGAAGATCAGGAAGAAGCGGCGCTGTATTTGGTGGAAGAGCTGAATAAGCGCAACATCGCTTACCTGCACATCTCCGAACCGGACTGGGCCGGTGGCAAGCCGTATTCCGACGCCTTCCGCGACTCGGTGCGCGCCCACTTTAAAGGGGTGATCGTCGGCGCTGGCGCCTACACCGCCGAAAAAGCCGAAGCGTTAATCGAAAAAGGCTTCATCGACGCGGTGGCCTTCGGCCGCAGCTATATCGCCAACCCGGATCTGGTCGAGCGTTTCCGTCAGCACGCCCCGCTGAACGAACCTAAGCCAGAAACCTTCTACGGCGGCGGTGCCGAAGGCTATACCGACTATCCGTTTCTGGCGAAGTAACCCGTCCTGACCCCAACGGCCACGCAATCGCATGGCCGTTTTTTTATGCGTCGCGCGCAAAAAGGCCCGCACAAGGCGGGCCGGGGTTCCCTGGTGTTGTTTATGCTGCAGTTCAATTTCTACACGGTTATGTGGGGAATTGATAATTGATTGTGCAGATCAATTACTTCGTATCGATCGGTAAGCTCGATCAATATTTAAACACCACCGCTCCAAACCCGACAGGTGACATTGTCACTCATTCGTCACATTGAATTCCCTTGTAGGACAAGGCTATACTCGCTTGTGCTTCAATCCACCCGCCGTCTGCCACGGCACAGTCAATTCAGAGGAATTATGCGCTTACTCCATACCATGATCCGCGTCGGTGACCTGCAACGTGCCATCGACTTTTACACCAAGGTATTAGGCATGCGTCTGCTGCGCACCAGCGAAAACCCGGAGTACAAATACTCCCTGGCTTTCGTCGGCTATACGGAAGAGAGCGAAGGCGCGGTTATCGAACTGACCTATAACTGGGGCACCGACAGCTACGACATGGGCACCGCCTTCGGTCACCTGGCGTTGGGTGTAGACGACGTTGCCGCCACCTGCGACAGCATCCGTCGCGCAGGCGGCAAGGTCACCCGCGAAGCCGGCCCGGTGAAAGGCGGCACCACGGTGATCGCCTTCGTCGAAGATCCGGACGGCTACAAAATTGAGCTGATCGAAAACAAACACGCCGGTCAGGGCCTCGGCCATTAAGCCCCCCCTTCAGGGCGCGCTGGCGCCCTGCTGATTCTCCGCGCGATAGCGCCTGCAACCGGGCGCAAAATTTGCCATAATGCGCGCTGCATTCGATGAAGATAAGAAACTGATGGCCGAAAAAAGTGATCTTAACGCCCTGAGTGGTCGTTTTCGTGGGTTTTATCCCGTAGTAATAGATGTTGAAACCGCCGGCTTCAACGCCAATACCGATGCGTTGCTGGAGATCGCCGCCGTGACGCTGAAAATGGATGAAGATGGCTGGCTGCAGCAGGACGAGACTCTGCACTTCCACGTGGAGCCTTTCGAGGGCGCCAACCTGCAGCCGGAAGCGCTGGCGTTTAACGGCATCGACCCGCACAACCCGTTGCGCGGCGCGGTCAGCGAATACGACGCGCTGCACGCCATTTTCAAAGCGGTGCGCAAAGGGCTCAAGGAGCGCGGGTGCAACCGGGCCATTATCGTGGCGCACAACGCCAACTTCGATCACAGCTTCCTGATGGCCGCGGCCGAACGTGCCGGCCTGAAGCGCAATCCGTTCCATCCGTTCGCCACCTTCGACACCGCTGCGCTGAGCGGCCTAGTGCTGGGCCAAACGGTGTTGGCGAAAGCCTGCATCGCCGCCGGTATGCCGTTCGACAGCAGCCAGGCGCACTCTGCGCTGTACGACACCGAGCAAACCGCCCTGCTGTTTTGCGAGCTGGTTAACCGCTGGAAACGTCTCGGCGGCTGGCCGCTGCCCGCCGGCGATCTCGCTGAATAAGCCCAACAAAAAAGGCGGCCCAGTTTGCACTGGCGCCGCCCGTTACGCGATAACCACAAGCCTGTCGATTAAGACTGCTGGTCTTCCTGCGCTTTATACTTTTCTGCCGTTTCTTTGATCAGCTGCTGCAGTTCGCCGCGCTGATACATTTCGATGATGATATCGCAACCGCCGACCAGCTCACCGTCTACCCACAGCTGCGGGAACGTCGGCCAGTTGGCGTATTTTGGCAATTCGGCGCGGATGTCCGGGTTTTGCAGAATATCCACGTAGGCGAAACGCTCGCCGCAGGCGGACAGCGCTTGCACTGCCTGCGCGGAGAAGCCACAGCTCGGCAGCTTTGGCGAACCTTTCATGTACAGCAGAATCGGGTTTTCAGCGATCTGGTGCTGAATTTTTTCAAGTGTCGTCGTCATTTATTGCTTCCTCAAGCCACATTTCATGGCTACAACATGCATCACGCGGGCTATTGTAGCGGCTGGAACAGTCGCAAGAAAACGCCATCTTTTGCAAGGATATTCGCCCGCCGCCGATCGCGTTTCACCGGCCACGTCATTCCGGTCAAAACATACGTTGAGAATAACATTTTTAATCCGACCATTTCACTAATATATTGCGCCGCGATGACGGCGCGACTTAATTACATCCGCCACCGCCGACTGGCGCTTTTTTATACACCAACAGGCTGATTTTGAAACAAAAAAAATGTCATTAACGTTTTCTCACAATATGGATTATTATTTATGAGTTCTTCGCTGTTTTATATGGCGAAATTCGGGAATACTGTAACTCTTTCGATATCCGCTTCGGGGCCAAGGTTGGTGACGTCGACATGCGTTTAATTCTTACGCTCTTTGCGCTGCTGTTTACGCAGCTCTTCTTCAATTTGGCGCACGCTGCGCCACAGGCGCGTGTTGCCGCCGAGCAGCGTAAAAGCCATGCTAATGAAGCGCGGCCCGATGACCGCAGAAAAAAGAAAGCGGACAAAGCCGCTAAAAAAGCCAAAGTGACGGCCCCCGCGAAAAAAACCAAGACCGCCAAGGCGAAAAGCGAGAAAAGCGCGAAAAAGATCGCCAGCGCAAAACCCAAGGCCAAAGCGCAGAAAACTGCCAAGATTAAAGTCACCCCGCCGAAGAAGGGCTATAAAAAAGGCTATGGTCGCCACCGCGAAGCCGGTATGGCCACCGCTAAACTGGTGCGTGACGAGAAGCCGTTAAAACTTAGCCCGGCGCACAAAAAACGCTACCAACACGCCAAGCAGACCGCGATGGCCAAGCTGATGGATCAGATGGGCAAGCCTTATCGCTGGGGCGGCAGTTCGCCGCGCACCGGCTTCGACTGCAGCGGCCTTATCTATTACGCCTATAAAGACGTGGTGAAAATCAAAATGCCGCGCACCGCCAACGAGATGTATCACCTGCGCGACGCGGCGCCGATCAAGAAAAGCGAACTGGAAAGCGGCGATCTGGTGTTCTTCCGCATCAACAACCGCGGCGTGGCGGACCATGTTGGCGTCTACCTCGGCAACGGCAAATTCATCCAGTCACCGCGCACCGGTGAAGAGATCCGCATCAGCCAGCTCGACAACGACTATTGGCAGAACCACTACATCGGCGCACGCCGCGTAGTAACGCCGAAAACTATCCGTTAATTCCCTGCTCTGTGCGGTTGCGGCCCCGGTCGCAACCGCCTGCTCAAGCTATCGCCCATCGCACCTCCCCACGCGCATTTCTCGCTTTTCTTCCTGTTTTTTATGATGAAAATTGTTAAGATTGAATGACCACAATAAAAAACGGCCCATATGACTCTCGCCCGGCGAGAGGCGAATGGCGCTGTAAAGGAGGAAGCAATGTCGTTTGAATTACCTGCATTACCGTATGAGAAAAACGCGCTCGAGCCGCACATCTCCGCCGAGACCCTGGAATACCACTACGGCAAGCACCACAACACCTACGTGGTTAACCTGAACAACCTGGTGAAAGGCAGCGAGTTCGAGGGCAAATCGCTCGAAGAGATCATCAAGACCTCTAACGGCGGCGTCTTCAACAACGCCGCGCAGGTGTGGAACCACACCTTCTACTGGCACTGCCTGTCACCACAGGGCGGCGGTGAACCGCAGGGCGAACTGGCGGCAGCGATCGTCAAATCCTTCGGCTCTTTCGCTGCGTTCAAAGAGCAGTTCACCGATGCCGCAGTGAAAAACTTCGGTGCCGGCTGGACCTGGCTGGTGAAAAAACCGGACGGCGCGCTGGCGATCGTCAACACCTCCAACGCGGCCACCCCGCTGACCGGTGAAGACAAACCGCTGCTGACCGTTGACGTGTGGGAACATGCGTATTACATCGATTACCGCAATGCGCGTCCAAAATACCTGGAAAACTTCTGGGCGTTGGTCAACTGGACCTTCGCAGCGGAAAACCTGGCGTAAGCGCAGGTTCTGAGGTGATGAGGCGCAGCCTGGCTGCGCCTTTTTTATAACCGGGGGTAAATCAGTTCAACGCGGCAACGAAGCTGAAAGCGATAATGACCGCCAGCGCGCAGACGGTAGTGAACAGCGACATCTTCAATTCGGTATCCATGACAACTCCTTTAAAATGGGCTTTCCTAAGGATAAAAGGCGCACAATTAGTACGTCAAATCATTTTCCCACAGTTCGCCGATAAAATCTTGTTATCATTTCCCGGTTTATAATCTCGATTACCTCTTCCACTTTTGTTCAATATGCGACAAAATTCGCAGTTCACAACTGCGTACCGGCATTCATGCCCCTCCTGATTAAGCGCTGAAGACTTCAACACACTAAAAACTCAGTTTTCGCTTCTCTGGAGAAGGATCTACGTAGGCAAACGATTAACATCACACTTACATGCTGTAAACATGTGAGTTCAGGAGTCATTCCTTACATGGCAACGATTAAAGATGTGGCCAAACGCGCGGGCGTTTCCACCACCACCGTTTCGCACGTCATCAATAAGACTCGTTTCGTCGCCGAAGAGACCAAAGCGGCCGTGTGGGCCGCCATTAAAGAGCTGCACTACTCGCCGAGCGCCGTGGCGCGCAGCCTGAAAGTCAATCACACCAAGTCGATCGGCCTGCTGGCCACCTCGAGCGAAGCCCCCTACTTTGCCGAAGTGATCGAGGCGGTGGAAAACAGCTGCTACAGCAAAGGCTACACCCTGATCCTGTGCAACTCGCACAATAATCTCGACAAGCAGCGCGCCTACCTGGCGATGCTGGCGCAAAAGCGCGTCGACGGCCTGCTGGTCATGTGCTCCGAGTATCCGGATCAGCTGCTGGGCATGCTGGAAGACTACCGTAACATCCCGATGGTGGTGATGGACTGGGGCGCCGCGCGCGGCGACTTCACCGATACCATCATCGATAACGCGTTCGAAGGCGGCTATCTGGCCGGCCGTTACCTGATCGAGCGCGGCCACCGCGATATCGGCGCCATTCCCGGCCAACTGTCACGCAACACCGGCGGTGGCCGTCACCAGGGCTTTATGAAGGCGCTGCAGGAAGCGAATATCGACATTCGCGAAGAGTGGATCGTCCAGGGTGACTTCGAGCCGGAGTCCGGCTATAAGGCGATGCACCAAATCCTGTCGCAAAAACAGCGACCGACCGCGGTATTCTGCGGCGGTGATATCATGGCGATGGGGGCCATCTGCGCCGCCGACGAGCTGGGCCTGCGCGTGCCGCAGGATATTTCCGTGATCGGCTACGACAATGTGCGCAACGCCCGCTACTTCACCCCGGCGCTGACCACCATTCACCAGCCGAAAGAGCGCCTGGGCGAAATGGCCTTCACCATGCTGCTAGATCGCATCATCAGCAAGCGCGAAGAGTCGCAGGTGATCGAAGTGCATCCGAAGCTGATCGAACGCCGCTCGGTCGCCGACGGCCCGTTCATCGACTACCGCCGCTAATCCCCCGCGCCGGAAGCCTGCGCAGCTTCCGGCTCCACCTCACTCAGCCACTCCTGATTCAACGTCTCTCCATCACCCAGATACGCCAGCAGCCAGCTCATCGCCGGTGACGGTTTATCCTGCTGCCAGGTCAGGCAGCACGGGCTGGCGGGAAACGGCTGCTGCAGCTGCAACGCCTTCAACTCACCGCGCTGCACCCGCGGCAGCGCCAGATGCGCCGGCATCATACCGACGCACAGCCCGGCGCACAGACAGTCGAACGCCGAGGTCCAGTCCGGCACCACCAGCCGCCGCTGGTTATCCAGCGTCCAAGTGACACGCTTGGGCAGATTGCGCGAAGTGTCCTCCAGACAAAGCGCAGGGTACGGCCTAAGCCGATCGTCATTCAACGCCCCTGCCAATTGCGCCAGCGGGTGCTGCGGGCTGACCACGCACAGCCAGTTCATATCCCCCATGTCGCGAAAGGCGAAGCCGCCGCCGACCGGCACCGCGCGGGTGGCGCCAATCGCCATATCCGCCCTGCCGTCCACCAACGCATCCCACACGCCGTTAAACACCTCGGGTTGCAACATCAGTTCAACGTCGGGGAAATGGCGGTAGAAATCCAGCACCAGTTGGCGGCTGCGCTGCGGTTTGACGATGATGTCCACGGCGATATTCAGCTGACCGCGCCACCCGTTAGCCACCTGCTGACAATGGCGGCGTGTGTCGAGCATTTTTTTGATAACAGCTCGCGCATCCTTGATAAATAACGCGCCGGCCGGTGTCAGCTCCACATCACGGTGACGCCGCTCAAACAGCGGCACCGCCAGCCATTGTTCCAACTGCCGCACGGTGTAGCTCACCGCCGACGGCACCCGGTGCAGCTCCTGCGCCGCCGCGCTGAAACTGCCGGTGCGCGCCACCGCGTCAACCACTTCAAGAGAATATTCAGACCACATCGCTTTGCCTTCAATTTTTTTAACAGCACTTTGCAAATATTACCGTTTCACAAGCAGAGATCCAGCCGGATACACTGGCCGGCGCTAAAAACCTGCGACACTAAAATATTAACGAGAAATACCATGCGAAACTCCTTTGGTTTTATGTTCTATCTCGCCGGCCTGAGCATGCTGGGTTATCTGGCGACCGATATGTACCTGCCCGCCTTTGGCGCCATGCGGGAGGAACTGCAAATATCCGCCGGCGCGGTCAGCGCCAGCCTGAGCATATTTCTGGCCGGCTTCGCCTTCGCGCAGCTGCTGTGGGGGCCGCTCTCCGACCGGCTGGGCCGCAAACCGGTATTATTGATTGGCCTGACGCTGTTCGCGTTCGGCTGCCTGGGCATGCTGTGGGTGGAAAATGCCGTGCAGCTCTGGATACTGCGCTTTATTCAGGCCGTCGGCGTCTGTTCCGCCGCCGCCATCTGGCAAGCGCTGGTGGTCGACCGCTATCGCGAAGGCCAGGCCAATCGCGTATTCGCCACCATCATGCCGCTGGTCGCGCTGTCGCCGGCGCTGGCGCCGCTGCTTGGCGCCTGGCTGCTTAACCACGCCAGCTGGCGTGCGATCTTCGCCGTGTTGCTGGCTATCACCGCCCTGCTGCTGCTGCCGACGTTGCTGCTCAAAGATCGCGCCAAAACTCAACCCGCCGCCGATGCGCCAAAAAGCAGCGTCAGTTTTTGGCAATTATTGAAATCCCCGGTGTTCAGCGGCAACGTCGCCATGTACGCCGCCTGCTCGGCCGGCTTCTTTGCCTGGTTGACCGGCTCGCCGTTCATCCTTGGTGATATGGGCTATGGCCCGAGCGACATTGGTCTGAGCTATGTGCCGCAGACGCTGGCTTTCCTGCTGGGGGGCTATGGCTGCCGCGCCGCGCTCAAACGCATCAATGGCAAAACCCTGCTGCCGTGGCTGCTGGTAGCTTATGGTGTCAGCATGGTGGCGCTGTATCTGGTGGCGACCGTAACCACTCCGACGCTCACCACGCTGCTGATCCCGTTCTGCGTGATGGCGCTGGTCAACGGCGCGGGCTACCCGATCATGGTGGCGAATGCGCTGATGCCGTTCCCGGAAAGCAGCGGCAAAGCCGCCGCGCTGCAAAATACGCTGCAGTTGGGGCTGTGTTTTGTGGCGAGCATGCTGGTGTCGGCGTTTATTGCCCAGCCGCTGCTGGCGACGGTGACGGTGATGGTGTCTACGGTGATCCTCGCCGCGCTGGGCTATTTCCTCCAGCGGGGAAAAGCGGGCGATGCGCAGCAAAAGGCGCAGCGGAAACATGCTAACTCAGCGTCATAATTGCCAAGCTTAATAATCACTTAAAGAATATGCGCGCCGAGTGCGATTTACAGTTGAGTCAACGCCTCGGCACGCCTATACTCAAAAACAACTTTATAAAGTAACACCTTATAATCTCTATATCTCAATTAGCTCTTGTGTACGCGTCTTGCGTCACACTCTTTTTTAAAGAGGCGTTTATCCTGCGCCATTTGCGTCGGGTCGTTTCTTTAAATTTCCTCTGTTCATAGTCGGATATCAGACGCCGCGGGCTTATTTCCCGTCGGTATACGTATGCACCCGCAGAAATTGTCTAAGCTGTTTCCTAACGGGTCATCAGTCAGAAGAAGGTGATGGAGAAGCTATGAGTTCATCGTGTATAGAAGATCTGAGCATCCAGGATAACCAGTGGTATCGCATCGCGCACGAAATGCTCGGTCTGGCCGGTATCGAAATCAATGGATCGCGCCCTTTCGATATTCAGGTTAAAAATCCCGAATTCTTTAAACGCGTTTTGCAACAAGGGTCACTGGGCCTCGGCGAAAGTTATATGGACGGTTGGTGGGAGTGCGAACGGCTGGATATATTCTTCCAGCGCGTGGTCAGCGCCGGGCTGGAGAAGAAACTTCCCCACCACCTGAAAGATACCCTGCGGATCGCCGCCGCGCGCCTGACCAACCTGCAATCGAAAAAGCGCGCCTGGATCGTCGGCAAAGAACATTACGATCTCGGCAACGATCTGTTTACCCTGATGCTCGATCCTTACATGCAGTATTCCTGTGGCTATTGGAAAGACGCCACCACGCTGGAGGAAGCGCAGGAAGCGAAGCTGCGGATGATCTGCGAAAAACTGCAGCTGCAGCCAGGCATGCGCTTACTGGACATCGGCTGCGGCTGGGGCGGCCTCTCCGCCTATGCGGCGAAGCATTACGGCGTGTCGGTGGTCGGCGTGACCATTTCCGCCGAACAACAGAAGCTGGCCCAGGCTCGCTGCGCCGGGCTGGATGTGCAGATCCTGCTGCAGGATTATCGCGATCTTCATCAGCAGTTTGATCGCATTGTCTCGGTCGGCATGTTCGAGCACGTCGGGCCGAAAAACTACCGCACCTATTTCAATGTGGTAGAGCGCAATTTAGCGCCGCACGGCCTGTTCCTGCTGCACACCATCGGTTCCAACAAAACCGACATGAACGTCGATCCGTGGATCAACAAATATATCTTCCCGAACGGCTGCCTGCCTTCAGTGAGCCATATCGCCGAAGCCAGCGAAGGCCATTTCGTGATGGAAGACTGGCACAACATCGGCGCCGACTACGATCGCACGCTGATGGCCTGGTTCGAGCGCTTCAAACAGGCGTGGCCGCAGCTTGCCCCGCGCTACTCCGAACGCTTCGAGCGGATGTTCAGCTATTACCTGAACGCCTGCGCCGGCGCGTTCCGGGCGCGCGATCTGCAACTGTGGCAGGTGGTATTCAGCCCGAAAGGCGTTGAAGGCGGCATCCGCGTCGCCCGCTAAGCCACTTGCCCGACAAAAAAGGCCCCGGTAGTCACATCGCCGGGGCCTTTTTTGCTCGTTCGAAGCGTACGGCTTAGCCGCAGTAAACGCGGATGATTTTATCGTCGCTGTCGCCAAGGAAGTTCAGGCGGCGCAGGTTGAAATCCATGGTGACGGCAGAGTTGTACGGAATGGCTCGCACCTTGGCGTCGATCCGTACGCCTTCCAGCGAGCTCATCGGTTTGCCGACGAAGTTTTGATACTGTGATGCGCCACAGGTATCGTCCGCATCGGCCATTTGCGCGCCCGCGCCCTGCTCAGGCGAACTGCTGCAGGCGCTCAGCGCCAGCAACGCGGTTAACAACAACGTTTTCCCATAAAACTTCACGCGTTTCTCCTCTCTGCTTATGATTCGATTCCGGCGGCAACGCCCGAATCGCTGTCAGTCTTTGTGCGCCGGCGCCACCGCCGCCGCCAGCGTCGCTTCCCGGTTGGCCAGCACGCGCTCGACGGTGTCCACCACCGCCTGCGTTTGCGGATCGATCTCGATGTTCACCTTGTCGCCGAGGCGTTTTTTACCCAGCGTGGTGCGATCCAGCGTTTCCGGGATCAGGTGCACGCAGAAACGGTTATTCACCACTTCGCCGATGGTCAGGCTAATGCCGTCGATGCCGATGAAACCTTTGTGCAGCACATATTTCATCAATTCCGCATCCGGCATGCGCAGCCATACCTGGCGGTTATTTTCCGAGGTATAAATCTTGGCCACCTCCGCCGTGCAGATAATATGGCCGGACATCAAATGGCCGCCAATTTCATCATTGAACTTCGCCGCGCGCTCGATATTGACGATGTCGCCCAGCGCCAGATCGCCGAGGTTGGTCAGGCGCAACGTTTCTTTGATCAAATCGAAGCTGACGCGGTTGCCTTCCACCGCGGTGACGGTCAGGCAGCAGCCGTTATGGGCCACCGACGCGCCCAGCTCCAGCCCCGGCAGCAGCTCGGTAGGCATTTCGATCACGTGGGTGCGGAAATTGGGTTTCTCATCAATGGCGACCAGCGGCGCGGTGCCTTGTACGATACCGGTGAACATATGTGCCTCTTCTTGCTAAATAGGTTAAAACGCTACCGGCAGTTTGCCCCAGTTGGCGCTGAAAACCAAATCCGCGACGGTAAAAAAGGAATGGCTGCGCATTTAATAACTATTTATCTGCGGCGTTTGCTTAACGACGCCGAGCAGGTACAATCTTTTTGACAAAATTCCGCTATTTTAATTGTTGTCCTCTCGCGGCAGCCCTCCCTCCCACATATATAAATAGAAAAGGTGTATGCGTGCAGAAGTACTTAATTGAAGCGCGTAGTTTATTGGCTCTCGCTATCCCGGTCATTATCGCGCAAATATCGCAAACCGCTATGGGCGTGGTGGATACCATCATGGCCGGCGCTTACAGCGCCACCGACATGGCGGCGGTGGCGGTCGGCACCTCAATCTGGCTGCCGGCCATCCTGTTCGGCCACGGTCTGCTGCTGGCGTTGACCCCGGTTATCGCTCAGCTCAACGGTGCCGGCCGCCGCGATCGTATCGGCCATCAGGTGCGCCAGGGTTTTTGGCTGGCCTCCGGCGTCTCCGTACTGCTGATCGTCGTGCTGTATAACTGCAAGTTCGTCATCGACATGATGCACAACATCGATCCGCAGCTGGCGGATAAAGCCGTCGGCTACCTGCACGCCATCATGTGGGGGGCGCCGGGCTACCTGTTCTTCCAGGTGATGCGCAACCAGTGCGAGGGGTTGTCTAAAACCAAGCCCGGCATGGTGATCGGCTTCCTCGGCCTGCTGGTGAATATCCCGATCAACTACATCTTCATCTACGGCAAGTTCGGCATGCCGGAACTCGGCGGCGTCGGCTGCGGCGTCGCCACCGGCAGCGTCTACTGGATCATGTTCCTGATGATGCGCTGGTACGTGAAGCGCGCGCCGTCGCAGCGCGACATCAAACGCCAGGCCGGCGATCTCGGCGGCCCGGACTGGGCGGCGCTGAAGCGCCTGATCGGCATCGGCATGCCGGTGGCGCTGGCGCTGTTCTTCGAAGTCACGCTGTTCGCCGTGGTGGCGTTGCTGGTTTCGCCGCTCGGGATCGTCGCGGTCGCCGGCCACCAGATCGCGCTTAACTTCAGCGCGCTGATGTTCGTGCTGCCGCTGTCGCTGGGCGTCGGCGCCACCATCCGCGTCGGTTATCGTCTGGGGGAAGGCTCGGTCGAAGGCGCGCGCGTCGCCGCCTATTCCGCCATCGGCGTCGGCATCACCATGGCCGTCTGCACCGCGCTGTTTACCGCCACCTTGCGCGAACCGATCGCTCTGCTGTACAACGACAGCCCGGCGGTGGTGGCTATGGCCTCGCAGCTGATGCTGTTGGCGGCGCTGTACCAAATTTCGGACTCGATCCAGGTGATCGGCAGCGGCGTGCTACGTGGTTATAAAGACACCCGAGCGATCTTCTTCATCACCTTTATCGCTTATTGGGTATTGGGCCTGCCGAGCGGCTATCTGCTGGCGTTAACCGACGTGGTGGTGCCGGCAATGGGGCCAAGCGGCTTCTGGATCGGCTTTATCATTGGCCTGACCTTCGCCGCCATCATGATGGCGCTGCGTATGCGCTGGCTGCAGAAACAGCCGACCGCCGTCATCCTGCAGCGATCCACGCGCTGAATCCGCTCCCGGCCGGTTTCATCCCCGGCCGGGCTGCGGTTTGCGGAAAAAAACGCCGGACTGCGCACAACCTCAGCAATCGCGTGAAATACCGAATAAAATTGCGCTTTTCCCCTTGCCAGCGCGCAGGTAGCTCGTTAATATTCGTCCCCGCTGTCAGCCATGACAGACAGGAAAAGATGCGTCCGTAGCTCAGTTGGTTAGAGCACCACCTTGACATGGTGGGGGTCGGTGGTTCGAGTCCACTCGGACGCACCAAATTCCAGAAGCAGTACAGTGCGTCCGTAGCTCAGTTGGTTAGAGCACCACCTTGACATGGTGGGGGTCGGTGGTTCGAGTCCACTCGGACGCACCAAATTCCAGAAGCAGTGCAGTGCGTCCGTAGCTCAGTTGGTTAGAGCACCACCTTGACATGGTGGGGGTCGGTGGTTCGAGTCCACTCGGACGCACCATATTGCTGATTTATCTCTCCCCCTATCGCGTTATACTTCCCGTTGTTTCGTCTCTGCTCGACCGCTCGATTTCTCATGTCGATTGCGCCGAACTACCGCCATCCACCATCAGGAACGCCACATGACCACCTTCACCGCCAAAACCGCCTTTTTACCGCTCGACAATGGCCTTGCCCGCCGTGAAGGGGTGATGAGCGACGGTTCGCCGGCGGCGGAAGTGCGTTTCGAGGCCGGCGCCTTTGGCCAACTGCAAAAGCCCCCGCATGCGCTGCAAACCCGGGTGATATCGGGTGAATTCGAGTTCACCCTCGGCGGCGATACGCGGACAGTACGGGCCGGCGAGAGCCTGATCCTGCCGGCCAACGTCGCCAGCGGCTGCTTCTGCCTGAGCGCCGGCGTGCTGCTGGAAATCCCGCAAACGCGCTAAGCCGCATTTACAGCAAGGTTATTTGCGCAACAAGCTGTACGCAACGCGTTGCATTTGCGCCACATTTGCCCCCGTTTTGACATATCCGCCACACCGCTGCGGTTTTTTATTTTGTTTCCCGCCGCTTAGCCTTTATAATGCGCAACGTCTATCAGTTGAATGGTTTCAGCCCTTGATCTGCGAAAACGCAATAACAACACGATTTCATCTCACCCCGTTGCGCAGCATCTCCGCGCCCCCGCGCGGGCTGAATTTTTCCGCCCCACTTCAACTGTCGTCACCTATCCTTAACTATGTTTTTCACCACCAGGCACAGGCACGGCTCAAATTCCCTATCGGCGTAAATAGCGCCGGTCAAATTCGTTTTTTTATCCATCACAACTTGTAGAAAACTCCGCCATGAAAAAGACCAAAATTGTTTGTACCATCGGTCCAAAAACCGAATCGGAAGAAATGCTGACCAACCTGCTCAATGCGGGCATGAACGTGATGCGTCTCAACTTCTCTCACGGCGACTATGAAGAGCACGGCAACCGCATCAAGAACATGCGCGCCGTGATGGCGAAAACCGGTATCAACGCCGGCATCCTGCTGGATACCAAAGGCCCGGAAATTCGCACCATGAAATTGGAAGGCGGTAAAGACGCCTCGCTGGTCGCCGGCCAAACCTTCACCTTCACCACCGACCAGAGTGTGATCGGCAACAGCGATCGCGTAGCGGTCACCTACGCCGGCTTCGCCGCCGACCTGAAGATCGGTAACACCGTGCTGGTTGACGACGGCCTGATCGGCATGGAAGTCACCAACGTGACCGAGAACGAAGTCGTTTGTAAGGTGCTGAACAACGGCGATCTGGGCGAGAACAAAGGCGTCAACCTGCCGGGCGTGTCCATCCAGCTGCCTGCGCTGGCCGAAAAAGACAAACGCGACCTGATCTTCGGCTGCGAGCAAGGCGTCGACTTCGTGGCGGCGTCCTTCATCCGTAAACGTTCCGACGTGCTGGAGATCCGCGAGCACCTGAAAGCGCACGGCGGCGAGCAGATCCAGATCATCTCCAAGATCGAGAACCAGGAAGGCCTGAACAACTTCGACGAAATCCTCGAAGCATCCGACGGCATCATGGTTGCCCGCGGCGATCTGGGCGTGGAGATCCCGGTCGAAGAAGTGATCTTCGCCCAGAAGATGATGATCGAAAAATGCAACCGTGCGCGTAAAGTGGTGATCACCGCCACCCAGATGCTCGATTCCATGATCAAAAACCCGCGCCCTACCCGTGCGGAAGCCGGCGACGTTGCCAACGCCATCCTGGACGGCACCGATGCTGTCATGCTGTCCGGCGAGAGCGCCAAGGGCAAATATCCGCTGGAAGCGGTCAACATCATGGCGACCATCTGCGAGCGCACCGATCGCGTGATGCCAAGCCGCATCGACTCCCTGAACGATCGCCGCAAGCTGCGCATCACCGAAGCGGTGTGCCGTGGCGCGGTTGAAACCGCCGAGAAACTGGACGCGCCGCTGATCGTCGTCGCCACCAGCGGCGGCAAGTCAGCGAAATCCGTGCGTAAATACTTCCCGAACGCGGTGATCCTGGCGCTGACCACCAATGAGACTACCGCGCATCAGCTGGTGCTGAGCAAAGGCGTCATCCCGCAGATGGTCAAGGAAATCGCTTCTACCGACGACTTCTACCGCATCGGTAAAGAAGCCGCGCTGGCCAGCGGCCTGGCGCAAAAAGGCGACGTCGTGGTGATGGTTTCCGGCGCGCTGGTGCCGAGCGGCACCACCAACACTGCCTCGGTACACGTGCTGTAATATAAAACGTGACATAATTGCCTTGATCAAAACGCCGCTTTGCGGCGTTTTTTTTATCAGCAGTAACCTATTTTTCTCAAAACGCAACCGCGGACCGCTCATTATTTAGCTAATAAAGAATCGGAGTAGTCCCATGGAAGCCGGCTGTTTTCCCTCGTTTTTTTAACTAATTTGTAAAACCAGATGCAAGTTTGAGCGAACGATCAAAATAAAGCACCTCAACACTAAAAAATTATTCTCTTTCGAAAAAAGTTTGTGTAATACTTGTAACGCTACATGGAGATTAACTCAATCTAGAGGGTGTTATAATGAATCGTACTAAACTGGTACTGGGCGCGGTAATCCTGGGTTCCACTCTGCTGGCTGGCTGCTCTAGCAACGCTAAAATCGATCAACTGTCTTCTGACGTTCAGACTCTGAACGCTAAAGTTGATCAGCTGAGCAACGACGTGAACGCAATGCGTTCTGACGTTCAAGCTGCTAAAGACGACGCAGCACGCGCTAACCAGCGTCTGGACAACCAAGCTCACGCTTACAAAAAGTAAGATAGCTTTGGTTATTGAAAACGGCGCACATTGTGCGCCGTTTTTTTTCGCCTGTATCCTGGACTGATTTTTCCTGCATAGCGGGCAAAAAAAGAGGTTCAGCACGCTGAACCCCTCTTCGACCGCTCAATCTTGCAAACTTAGTTCACCGAACTGATTGGCGCTGCCTTGAATGGGCTCTTATTCGCCGCAGGCGCCGCTGCAGGCGTTAAACTCACCTCAGACGGACTCTCCCCTACGTTGACCAGCACCGGCATGCCAGAACGGCGTACAACCGCGCTATCGAACACGGCGCGATCGGTCTGACCATCCGCAGCAAAGGCTTTCTCCGCTTTAGACAACGCGATCGGCATGGTCTGCGGATCGTCGCTTTCTACCCGCGACAGCGGCTGGTGCACTTCCACATAGCGTTTGCCGTCCGGCTCAACCGAAATCTTCACCGGATCGTTGATCACCTGCACCCGTGTACCACGCGGCACCTGATTGAACAGCGCTTCGATGTCCGTCGGACGCAGGCGAATGCAGCCGGAGCTGACACGCATGCCGATACCGAAGTTGGCGTTGGTGCCGTGGATCAGGTATTCACCGCGCCCCATCGCCAGACGCAGGGCGAACAGCCCCATCGGGTTCTCAGGCCCGGCCGGCACCACTGCAGGCAGCGTCACGCCCTGGGACTGATAGCGCTTGCGGATGTTGGCGGTGGGCGTCCAGGTCGGGTTAGGGATCTTCTGGCTGATGGAGGTCACTTCCAGCGGCGTGTGCATCCCGGTCTGGCCGATGCCGATCGGATAGACGATCACTTTGTTCTCGCCTTTCGGGTAGTAGTAAAGACGCAGCTCGGCCAGATTGACGATAATCCCTTCACGCTTAGTGTCAGGCAGCAGCATTTGGGTCGGAATGGTCAGCACCGTGCCTGGCTTGGGCAGGAACGGATCGGTGCCAGGGTTGGCTTCCAGCATGCCCAGCAGGCCAATCTTGTAGTCGGCGGCGATCGCCTCCAGCGGACGGCCGTCGTTTGGCACGGTATAAGTGGTGTTTTCACCGATCAGACGGCTGTCTGGCGGCGGCAGCGGGTACTCGGTCGCACTGGCGGCCTGCGTGCCGGCCAGTACGGTGGCGAAGACCATGCCCATTAAACTCAACGCACGTTTCATTATCATCCCTATATTTTTTATGACGGTTCGCCCCCAAGGCTAACGAGCGCCCGACGGTGGGTAAATCAGACAATACCTGATTAATACTAGCAACGCTGGCATCAAAGGCAATAAGTTCTCTAAAAATCAACACGTTATAACGTAATCGCCGTCGTTGATTGTCAACGAAACGTCAATAGGTAAGCTGCTGAAATATCACTGAATTGGGGGATGGTTCCTGGGGAAAACAACGGATTGTAAAGACTCATTGACAAAGCGAATATATCAATGAGCCTTGAGGAGAAAGGCGTTAAGGATCAGGCCAGCTGCGCCGCTTTACTGCGAATGGCACGGATCATCGCCTCCAGCCCCTGCGAGCGTGAAGGCGTCAGATGTTGGCTGAGCGCCAGTTCGCCGAAAAACGGCCGCACATCGAGATCGACGATCTGTTGTGGCGTTAATTGACGATAAAGAATAAACACCACCGCCAGCAGCCCTTTGACGATCGCCGCATCGCTGTCGCCGTGAAACTCGACCTGCCCCTGCTCATCGAGACGCATCACGATCCACACCTGGCTCTGACAGCCGGAAATCAGGTTGCCGGCCTGCCGCTCGGCCTCGTCCAGCGGCGGCAACTTGGCGCCAAGTTCAATCACGTACAGGTATTTCTCCTCCCAGTTCAGACAGCGGGAGAAATTACGCACCAATTTATCTTTGTCCGGCAAATTCGCCATGGGGATCCTTTTGTACCGCCGGGGACGCGCCCCGGCCTAACCTAATAGCTGATGAATGCGTTGCAGCCCGGCCACCAGCCGGTCCACCTCTTCGCGGGTATTATATAACGCCAGCGAAGCGCGGCACATGCTCGGCACCTGATAAAACGCCATCAGTGGCATGGCGCAGTGATGGCCGGTGCGAATGGCGATGCCATACTGATCGAGGAAGCTGCCGACGTCATAGGCGTGGTGTTCTCCCAAATTAAAGGCGATCACCCCGGCCCGATGTGCCGGACCATAGATTTTCAGCGTCGGCACCTGCTTGAGCGCCTCGAGCGCGTAGTGCATCAGCGACTGTTCATAATCGTGGATCGCATTCAGACCCAGGGCTTCGACGTAATCGAACGCCGCCCCCAGCCCCATGATGCCGGCGGTGTTCGGCGAACCCGCCTCGAAGCGCCACGGCGGATCGGCGAAGGTGGTGCCCGCCGTCAGGCTGACCTGGCGGATCATCGAGCCGCCCCCTTCCCACGGTGGCATCTGCTGCAGCAGCGCCTGGCGGCCATACAGCATGCCGATACCGGAAGGGCCGTACAGCTTGTGGCCG
Source organism: Serratia sp. NGAS9 (assembly GCF_009905295.1). Lineage (NCBI taxonomy): Bacteria > Pseudomonadati > Pseudomonadota > Gammaproteobacteria > Enterobacterales > Yersiniaceae > Serratia > Serratia sp. NGAS9. The sequence goes on along the minus strand of NZ_CP047605.1, from coordinate 2,231,408 downwards.
GAAAACACGTAAAAATCGCAGTCTAGCGCCTGGACATCGACGCGCTGGTGCATCACCGCCTGCGCGCCGTCCACCAGCACCGTCAGATCCGGCGCCAGGGCTCTGGCACCGGCGATGATGTCGCGCACCGGGTTGACGGTGCCCAGCACATTGGAGACCTCGGTCAGCGCCAGCAGTTTGCAGGACGCGTCGACCAGCTCCGGCAACCGCGCCAGATCCAGCGTGCCGTCGGGCTGCAGCGGCCAAACCCGCAGCTGCAACCCACGCTCCTGCGCCAGCATCTGCCAGGGCACGATGTTGGCGTGGTGTTCCATCTCGGTGATGAGAATCGCATCGCCCGGCTGCAGCAGGTGGCGGCCAAAGCTGTTGGCCACCAGGTTGATGCCTTCGGTGGTGCCCTTGACGAACACCATCTCTTCCGCCGAGGCGGCGTTGATAAAGCGCGCCGCCTGTTCCCGCACCGCTTCCATCTGCTGAGTCGCCTCGGCGCTCAAGGTGTGAATGCCGCGATGCACCGCGGCATAGCCGTGGCGATAGAAATCCAGCTCGCGGTCGATCACCACCTGCGGTTTCTGCGCGCTGGCGGCGCTGTCGAGATAGGCCAGCGGTTGGCCGTTCACCTCACGCGCCAGCAGCGGGAAATCGCCGCGCACGCGTTCAATCGGATAACTCATGCAGCCTCCCCCGGCAGGCGCTGGGCGATGCGTGCCAGCACCCGCTCCCGGATGATGTCGTTGGCGATGCCTTCGGTCAGCTCGGCGGCGAAGGCGAAGATGATCATCTGCTGTGCCGCGTGCTTGTCGATACCGCGCGACTGCAGATAGAACAGCTGCTCTTCATCGATGCGCCCTACGGTGGCGCCGTGGCTGCACTTGACGTCATCGGCGTAGATCTCCAGCTGCGGCTTAGTGTCCACTTCCGCCACCTTACCCAACAGCAGGTTATGGTTGGTCATCTGGCCGTCGGTTTTAATCGCGTGCTTGGCCACTTTGATCATGCCGTTGAACACCGCCTTGCCGCGATCGCTGACCACGGTTTTATGCAGCTGGCGGCTTTCGCAATAGCCCTTGTTGTGCTCCAGATAGGTACGGGTATCGCAGATCTCTTTGCCCACCGGCAGCACCAGGCTGTTGATCACCAGGTTCGCGCCTTCGCCGTTCAGCTGCGCGCTGGTGTTATGCCGCGTCAAGCCGGCGCCCAGCAGGAAGCTGTCGCTTTTCACCCGCGCGTCGCGGCCAATGACCAAATCGTTATGGGCAAAGTGGTAGCTTGGCTGGCTCTCAAACGCCAGCTTGCAGTGCAACAGTCCGGCGTTGTCCGCCACGTTGGCGGTCAGGCGTGCACCGGTGAAGTGCGCGGCCTCGCCCAGGCTGACGTAGTGTTCGATCACTTCCGCCTCGGCCCCGCGCCCAATCTCCAGATGATGGCGGTGATGCACGGTGTTCACTTCCCCGCTGGCGCCGCGTCCGCTGCTGATATGCAGCAGGTACAGCGGACGAGCCGGGGCCTTGTCGGCCGGCAGGCGAATCAGGCTGGTTTCCTGCGCCAGGCTTTCGGTCAGGTGCAGGAAAATTTCCGGTTGGATCGCCTCCGGCAGCGCCTGTGGCGTGCCGTAGGCGGTCAACTCGAACTGGTAGTCGCCCAGATCGTCATCGCTCAGCGCGGCGCTGTAGCGGCCGTCGATAAACACCAGCCGGCAGGCATCGATGCCGAGCGCCAGCGCCTCGAGCTGCTCTGCGCTCACCAATGCGGGCTGCGGCTCGAGGAACTGCTGCTCCAGCAGGCTCTCCAGCGGCGTGTATTTCCAGTTTTCATGCTTGCGCGTCGGCCAGCCGAGGCGCAGCGCCTGCTGCCAGTGCGCCAGCGCATGCGGCGAACGCTCGCCGCCGCGGCCTTCGAACAGGCGATACAGCTGCTGCAGCGCGTTTGAATTACTGTTGGTCGGTAAGCCAGCCATAGCCCTGCTCCTCCAACTGTTTTACCAGCGAGAAATCGCCGGATTTGACGATGCGCCCCTGCGACAGCACGTGTACGTAATCCGGTTGGATGTAGTCCAGAATGCGCTGGTAGTGGGTGACGATGATAAAGGCGCGCTTGCCGTCCCGCAGCGAGTTGACGCCGTTGGCGACGATCTTGAGCGCATCGATGTCCAGACCGGAGTCGGTTTCATCGAGAATGCACAGATCCGGCTCCAGCGCCGCCATCTGCAGAATGTCGTTGCGCTTTTTCTCGCCGCCTGAGAAACCGACGTTGACCGAACGGGTCAGCAGGTCGGCCGGCATGTCCAGCAGCGCGATTTTCTCTTCGATGAAATCGGCGAAGTCAAAGCGATCCAGCGGCTCCTGCTCGCGGTATTTGCGCACCGCGTTGACCGAGGTCTGCAGGAAGAAGTGGTTGCTGACGCCGGGGATCTCCACCGGGTACTGGAAGGCCAGAAACACGCCCTCGCCGGCGCGGTCTTCCGGATCAAGCTCCAGCAGATCCTTGCCCTTGAAGGTGACTTCCCCTTCGGTCACTTCGTACTCTTCACGCCCGGCCAGCGTGGCGGACAGCGTGCTCTTGCCCGAGCCGTTCGGCCCCATGATGGCATGCACTTCGCCCGGTTTGATCTCCAGATCCAATCCCTTGAGGATCTCGTTGCCTTCCACGCTGACTTTCAAATTCTTGATGCTTAACATGCTGTGTCCTCAGATAGCGCCGACGGCGCTAAAAATGCGGCGATTAACCCACGCTGTGTTCCAGGCTGATGGCCAGAAGTTTCTGCGCCTCGACGGCGAACTCCAGCGGCAGCTCGGAGAAAACGTCCTTGCAGAAACCGTTGACGATCATCGAAATGGCGTCATCCTCGCTGATGCCGCGCTGCAGGCAGTAGAACAGCTGGTCGTCGCCGATCTTCGAGGTGGTGGCTTCGTGCTCCAGCTGAGCGCTGTTGTTGCGCGCTTCAACGTAAGGGAACGTGTGGGCACCGCTGTCCGGCCCGATCAGCATCGAGTCGCACTGGGTAAAGTTACGGGCGTTTTCCGCCCCCGGCAGGATTTTCACCAGGCCGCGATAGGTGTTCTCGCTGTGGCCGGCGGAGATGCCTTTGGCGATGATGGTCGACTTGGTGTTTTTGCCGATGTGGATCATCTTGGTGCCGGTGTCCGCCTGCTGATGGCCGCTGGTCAGCGCCACCGAGAAGAATTCGCCGATCGAATTGTCGCCCTGCAGGATCACGCTCGGGTATTTCCAGGTGATGGCCGAGCCGGTTTCCGACTGGGTCCAGGACATTTTTGAGCCGGCGCCTTCGCACAGCGCGCGCTTGGTGACGAAGTTGAGGATACCGCCCTTGCTCTCACCGCCGGAGAACCAGTTCTGCACCGTCGAGTATTTCACTTCGGCGTCTTTATGCAGGATTACTTCCACCACCGCCGCGTGCAGCTGATAGCTGTCGCGCACCGGGGCAGAACAGCCTTCGATGTAGCTGACATAGCTGCCTTCGTCGGCGATCAGGATGGTTCGCTCGAACTGGCCGGTTTTGGCGGCGTTGATACGGAAATAGGTCGACAGCTCCATCGGGCATCGCACGCCCTTCGGCACATAGACGAAGGTGCCGTCAGAGGCCACCGCGGCGTTCAGCGCAGCGAAGAAGTTATCGTTGGACGGCACTACGCGCCCCAGGTACTGACGCACCAGATCCGGGTATTCCTGGATAGCTTCGCCGAACGAGCAGAAGATCACCCCGCTCTCCGCCAGTTTTTCACGGTAAGTGGTAGCGACCGATACTGAGTCGAAGATGGCGTCCACCGCCACTTCGCTGCCCTCGCGCACCGGCACGCCGAGCTGATTGAACGCCAGCTCCACTTCGCTGGTCAGGTAATCTTTTTCCGTCGCCGCGCCCGGTTGCTGCTCGGCGCCGGGTTGCGAACCGCAGGCATCGTCGCAGCTGCCGCAGGACGGCGCCGAATAGTAACTGTAGTCCTGGTAGTTAAGGCGTTCGTAATTGGCCTTCAGCCAGTGCGGCTCTTCCATCTGCAGCCAGGCGCGGTAGGCCTCGAGGCGGAATTCCAGCATCCACTCGGGTTCGTTGCGCTTGGCCGAGATGGCGCGAACCACCTCTTCGTTGATGCCTTTGGCCAACTCATCGGTTGCCAGCTGGGTGAAGAAACCTTCTTTGTAGCGACCTTCGCTGACCCAAGCCTGCACTTCATTAGGCATTTCTACATTGCTTCGTGTCATGTTGATTGCATCGCTCAAACGCCAAAGCTCTCGCCGCACCCGCAGGCATGCTGAGCTTTAGGGTTGTTGAATTTGAATATCTGATTCAGCCCTTCGCGGACGTAATCTACCGTGGTGCCATCGATGAACGGCATGGCCTTCAGCGGCACATAGAGTTTGGCGCCGTCGCGCTCAAACAGCAGATCGTCATCGGCGGGTTCGCGGGTCAGATCCAGCACATAGGCAAAGCCGGCGCAGCCGGATTGTTTCACCCCTAGCTGCAGCCCTTTCACCTGCGGATCCTGCTGCATCAGTTTCGTTATTTGTCGTACGGCGCTGTCGCTGAGCGAAATGCCTTGCCAGACATTTTCATCCAGAGAAAAAGTGCCGACATTTTCCGTTTGCATAGGGTCTACCTCACACTCGTGTTTGGCCACAGCCAATCTGGGTTGCTTATATGTTAGTGATAACGATTATCACTTCAACCGTTTGTTTTGCGGGGGTATCCACCGCGAGCGCGGTTTTTCGCTGCGGCGTGCGGCAAGCCAGCGGGACATCCGTGGTGGCTTGCGGCATCTGGCGGCAAGGTGTGCATGCTATCCCTATGAATTTGTTCTTTATCCTGCATCACCGTACCGCACTCCCCGGTGGCCCGTCAGCGTTACAGTGCCGCGGTACACTGCCGATCTAAACATTCATAGAAAATACCTATTTCTGCATTCTGTCTGTCGTAAATGTGCGTTTATCGGCATTTCGTGGCGCGGCACCAGCGCGCGCCCCTCAGGTTAAAGTTTAGTCGCTCAGGATTAAATTGGGCCGTCGGCGGCCTTTTACCCCCCCCACGATGAAAAAACGCCGCGCCGGGGATTGATCGGCAACGCGGCAATTTATATGATAATGATTATCATTCAATTTGAATTTGAGCGCGAAGCCAATGACTCTTTCGATCAACGCATGGTTGCTGGGCAAGATTGATGACTACAAATTCAGCGTGCGCGACGCCACGGTGGACTTTTATATGGCCGAAGCGGCGCTGCGGCGCCCGGAATGCAATATCGACCACCTGAAGCGGTACAACAGCGTCAGCCTCACCATGGCCAATCTGTGCCTGGAGAACGGCGATGACGACAGCTACCTGCACGCGCTCAGCAAACTGCATAATCGGCTGATCGTCGAGATCAACAATCCGCAGCGCTGCCAGCTGTTTCGGGTGCAAAGCTACCACTTCGCCCGCCACACGCTGACGCTGATCTGCCAAAAGTATGCGATGGAAGGCACCTGGGAGAAGGCGAACGCGTTTCAGAAGGACTTCGTTAAACGCGTGCCGTTTCAGCTGTAAAGCGAAAGGCTCCGCAGGCCGGCAGCCTGCGGAAACCGGCGAGAATCAGTCGATGACCGCCGTGGTCAGACGCGAGGTGCAGCACAGCCGATCGCGCGCGTCGAAGATCTCGATTTGCCACACCTGATGGCGACGGCCGACGTGCAGTGCGCGACATACCCCGCGCACCTGGCCATCGAACACCGCGCGCAGGTGGTTGGCGTTGATCTCCAGCCCCACCACTTTCTGCTCGCCCTCACTGCACAGGTAACCGGCCATCGATCCCATCGATTCCGCCAGCACCACCGACGCCCCGCCGTGCAACAGCCCGAACGGCTGGCGGGTACGGCCATCGACCGGCATGGTGGCCTCGAGGAAATCCTCACCCAATTGGGTAAACTCGATGCCCACATGGCTGACCATGCAGCCGTCGCCGGCGCGGTTCAGCTGCTCCAGCGATGTTTCACGTTTCCACAATTTCACTCAATCATCTCCAGAAGTGCCTGTAATGGGTGGCGCACGCCATTGCCCTCGATGCGTTTCACCTGACTGCGGCAGGAATAACCGGTCGCCAGGCAGCGCTGCCGCGGCAAACGCTGTAGCGTCGGGTGCCATGATAGCTCATAAATGCCGAGCGAGTTTTGCAGGTTCTTGGCTTCATGGCCGTAAGTCCCCGCCATGCCGCAGCAGCCGACGCTGACATTCTCCAGATTGGCGCCGAAACGGGCGAAGATCGCCGCCCACTGTTGGCCGCTGGCCGGCAGCGCGGTGGTTTCGGTGCAGTGACCGAACAGATACCAGGGCTCGCCGGTCGCCGGCTGTTCGGCGCGATCCGCGATCCGCTGCTGCAACCATTCATGCACCAGCTGCACCTGGAAATCGCCGCGCTCGGCGCCGAGGATCTCGCGGTATTCGTCGCGATAGCACAGCACCAGCGCCGGATCGACACCCACCAGCGGCATGCCGAGCTGCGCCACGCGGTTGAGGAAATCGGCGGTTTTGCGCGCGGTGCGGGCGAACCGCGTCAGGAAGCCCTTCACATGCTGCGCCTTGCCGTTCGGCGAGAACGGCAGCAGCACCGGTTTATAGCCGAGCTTTTCCACCAGCCGAACGAAATCCGCCACCACTTTGGCGTCGTAATAGCTGGTGAACGGATCCTGAACAATCAGCACGTGTTCTGCGCGCTGCTCGGCGCTCAGCCCTTCCAGCTGCTCCAGCGTCAGCGTGGTCGCACGGTGGCCGGACAGCTGTTGACGCAGCGTCGGGCTGGACAGCAGCGGCAGATCGACCATGCCGATGGCGTTGCGGCTCATTTCCCGCAGCCACGGCTGGCGGAAGAAGAAGTTGAACACCTTCGGCGCGCGGGCCATCAACGGGGTATAGCTCTCTACGCCGGCGACCATGTAGTCGCTCACCGGGCGCAGATAGCGGGTGTGGTAGAGCTGCAGGAAGCGCGAACGGAATCCCGGCACGTCAATCTTGATGGGGCACTGGGTGGAGCAGGCCTTGCAGGCCAGGCAGCCGGACATTGCCTCTTTCACTTCGTGCGAGAAGTCGTACTCCCCCTTGCCGGCATGCCAGCTGTTGCGGGTCTTTTCGATCAGGCCACGCAAGCTGAGACGCTGCTGCGGCAGCTGTTTCTCCAGCGCCAGCGGATCGACGCCCTGCTCGGCCAACAGACGCAGCCACTCACGCACCAGCGTCGCCCGCCCTTTTGGTGAATGAATGCGATTGCCGCTGATCTTCATCGACGGGCACATCGGGCTGCGCACGTCGAAGTTGAAGCACAGGCCGTTGCCGTTACACTCCAGCGCGCCGCGGAACGAAGTGCGCACCTCGACCGGGATCTGACGATCGAAGGTGCCGCGTTTGACCGCGTCTACCTCCATCATCGGCGCATCCACCGCCAGCGGCGCACAGATCTTGCCCGGGTTCAAACGGTTATCCGGATCAAACGCCGCCTTGATGCGGCGTAGCTCTTCATACAGCGTTTCCCCGAAGAACTCAGGGCTGTACTCGGCACGGAAGCCCTTGCCGTGCTCCCCCCACAACAGACCGCCGTATTTGGCGGTCAGCGCCACCACCCGATCGGAGATCTGCTTCATCAGCACTTCCTGCTGCGGGTCGCACATGTCGAGCGCCGGACGCACGTGCAGCACCCCGGCGTCGACGTGGCCGAACATGCCGTAGCTCAGGTGGTGGTCGTCAAGCAGTTGACGGAATTCGACGATATAGTCCGCCAGGTGTTGCGGCGGCACACAGGTATCCTCGGCAAACGGAATCGGCTTGGCGCGCCCCTTGGCGTTGCCCAGCAGCCCGACCGCCTTCTTGCGCATGTTGTAAATGCGCTCGATGCCAGCCAGATCGCCGCAGATCTGGTACCCGATCACGCCGCCCTGCCGCTGCGCGATCAGTTCATCCAGCCGTTGGCACAGAGCCTCCATCTGGCCGTCGATCAGCGCCCGATCGTCGCCGGCGAACTCGACGATGTTCAGCCCGAGCATTTCTTTATCCGGCACGTCGGCGATCAGTTCGTTCACCGAGTGCCAAACAATGTCTTCACGCGCCAGATTCAGCACCTTGGAATCGATGGTTTCCACCGACAGCGCCTTGGCCTCGACCATAAAGGGCGCATTGCGCAGCGCCGAGTCGAAGGAGTCGTACTTCACGTTGACCAGGCGGCGCACTTTCGGCAGCGGCGTGATATCCAGCCGCGCCTCGGTGATAAACGCCAGCGTGCCTTCGGCGCCGGTCAGGATGCGCGTCAGATCGAAGGTTTGCAGATCGTCGCTCAGCACGTGGCGCAGATCGTAACCGGTGAGGAAGCGGTTGAGCTTGGGGAATTTCTCCAGGATCAATGCGCGCTGCTCACGGCAGCGATTGAGCACCGTGCGGTAGATGCGCCCTTCCGCGGTCTCTTCCAGAGCAATCGTTTCCGCCAGCGCCGTCGGCATGGCGCGGGTATCGATCATCTCGCCGCCCAGCAGCACCGCCCGCAGGCCCAACACGTGATCGGAGGTTTTGCCGTATACCAGCGAACCTTGGCCGGAGGCGTCGGTGTTGATCATGCCGCCCAGCGTGGCGCGGTTGCTGGTGGACAGTTCCGGCGAGAAGAAGTAGCCGAACGGCCGCAGGTATTGATTCAGCTGATCCTTTATCACGCCGGCTTCGACTTTCACCCAGCCTTGTTCGACGTTGATCTCCAGAATGCGGTTCATATGGCGCGATATATCGACCACGATGCCGGTATTGAGCGACTGGCCGTTGGTGCCAGTGCCGCCGCCGCGCGGGCTGAAGGTCAGCGTATTGAATCGCTCTTCCCCGGCCAGACGCGCAATCAGCGCCACGTCAGCGGTGGAACGGGGGAACACCACCGCATCGGGCAACAGCTGATAGATACTGTTGTCGGTGGCCATCGTCAGGCGGTCGGCGTAGCTGGTGGCGGTATCGCCGTTGAATCCGTTTTGCTTCAGTGCTTCCAAAAAGTCGAGCACCCGTTGAACGAGGCCGGGCGCCTGAGAAATCTGTGGGATCATTCGCTTTTTTGACCCTGTCCGTCTATTTTTTATGCGCTGATGTACGCTGAATCGGGCCTTTAATTCAGACCCACCCTATTTTTTAGTGACACTAAAAACTAACATACTCGTTTAGTGAAGGCATTCACATTATTACCGCCCTGCGAGCGCCGCCACAGGCGGCCGCCCGGCGGCGATAAACCGACCGACAGGCACCCCGATTCGCCGGTGCCAGGGATTTAATTGACCAGGATGAGAAGCCACTGATGCCACTCCCGCAATCGCGTTACGACTTACCGCGAATTATTTTCGGCGTGCTGTTTATCGCCATCATGATCGTTGCCTGTTTTTGGGTGATCCAACCGTTTATTCTCGGCTTCGCCTGGGCGGGCATGGTGGTGATCGCCACCTGGCCGTTGCTGCTCAAACTGCAAAAGCTGCTGTGGGGCCGTCGCTCGCTGGCGGTGTTGGTCATGACCCTGCTGCTGATCCTGCTGTTCATTCTGCCGATTTCCCTGCTGATCAGCAGCGTGGTGGATAACAGCGCGCCGCTGATCGCCTGGGCCAGTTCACCCGGCAAGCTGCACATTCCCGATCTCGCCTGGCTGCAGTCCGTGCCGATGATCGGCGACAGGCTCTATACCAGCTACCACACGCTGATTAACGCCGGCGGCGCCGCGCTGCTGGCGAAAGTGCAGCCGTACTTCGGCCAGACCGCCACCTGGTTCGTGGCGCAGGCGGCGCATATCGGCCGTCTGCTGCTGCACTGCGCGCTGATGCTGCTGTTCAGCGCATTGCTGTATGCGCGCGGCGAGCAGGTAGCGCTGGGTATCCGCCACTTTGCGGTGCGCCTCGGTTCTGCACGCGGCGATGCGGCGGTGCTGCTGGGTGGCCAGGCGATCCGCGCCGTCGCGCTGGGCGTAGTGGTGACGGCGCTGGTGCAGTCAGTACTGGGCGGTATCGGTCTGGCGGTGAGCGGCATTCCGGCCGCCACCTTGTTGACGATGCTGATCTTTATCTGCTGCGTAGCGCAATTGGGGCCACTGTTGGTGCTGGTGCCGGCCATCATCTGGCTGTACTGGCATGGCGACACCACCTGGGGCACCGTGTTACTGGTCTGGAGCTGCGTGGTAGCCACGCTGGATAACGTGCTGCGCCCGGTGCTGATCCGTATGGGCGCCGACCTGCCGCTGCTGCTGATCCTGTCCGGCGTTATCGGCGGCTTGCTGGCCTTCGGCATGATCGGCCTGTTCATCGGCCCGGTGGTGTTGGCAGTATCTTATCGCCTGCTGACCGCCTGGATGAATGAAGCGCCGGAGCCGACCACCGCGCCGGAGCAAGTCATCGAAGATCTGGAAAAACGCTAATTCCCCCTTCCGCCCGCATCGTCGGGCGGAATATTTCCCCCCGTCATTATTCCTACCTCATTCGAGTAATATCTACGCCAAATATAATGCCGCGATATATTGATTGAGGCCCGGCGAATGAAAGGTGCAATGTAAATCTCTGTTTGTTGCAAGCGGCAAAAAGAGATAACGCCCGCAAATAAAATGTGATGACGCTATCGATTAGGATGATTCTTAATGACTAGTCGCGTTCAAAAATCTAGTATTATGGCCATCTATTGCTTCAAATCACTGATTTTAAAGCAACCTTTCTGAACAATGTAATGCCATACATGTGAATTGCTGTGTGTAGTCTTTGCCCATCTCCTACGGTGGGCTTTTTTTTATTCTTTTTTCGCCAAATTGATTATTTTACGCGCCGTTATTTACATTCAGAAATAAAAAGGCCGCAGCGTTAACTGCGGCCCGGCGTTAATGCCTTAGCGATGCCGAGGCATTATTTCTTTTTCGACAAATTAATCCAGGTCTGCACCACGGTGTCCGGATTGAGCGACAGGCTGTCGATGCCCTGCTCCATCAGCCATTCGGCGAAGTCTTCGTGGTCGGACGGGCCCTGGCCGCAGATGCCGACGTATTTGCCGTGGCGCTTGGCCGCCTGAATCGCCATCGACAGCAACGCTTTCACCGCCTCGTTGCGTTCATCGAACAGCTCCGACACCACGCCGGAATCGCGATCCAGCCCCAATGCCAGCTGGGTCATGTCGTTGGAACCGATAGAGAAGCCGTCGAAGTGCTCGAGGAACTGATCCGCCAACAGCGCATTGGACGGGATCTCGCACATCATGATCACTTTCAGCCCGTTTTCGCCGCGCTTCAGCCCCTGACGCGCCAGCTCCGCCACCACCGCTTCCGCCTGGGCCACGGTGCGCACGAACGGCACCATGATTTCGACGTTGGTCAGCCCCATTTCATTACGCACGCGTTTCACCGCCTCGCACTCCAGCGCGAAGCAATCGCGGAAGCTGTCGGCCACGTAACGGCCGGCGCCACGGAAGCCCAGCATCGGGTTCTCTTCGTGCGGTTCATACTTGTCGCCGCCCACCAGGTTGGCGTACTCGTTGGATTTGAAGTCGGACAGGCGCACGATCACGCGCTTCGGCCAGAAGGCGGCGCCCAGCGTCGCGATGCCTTCGGTCAGGCGGCCGACGTAGAACTCGACCGGGTGGTCGTAACCCTGCATCAGCGCGCGAATTTCGTTTTGCAGCGCCGGCGTCTGCTGATCGAACTCCAGCAGCGCGCGCGGGTGCACGCCGATCATGCGGTTGATGATAAATTCCAGCCGCGCCAGGCCCACGCCTTCGTTCGGCAAACGCGCAAAGTCGAAGGCGCGATCCGGGTTGCCGACGTTCATCATGATCTTCAGCGGCAGATCCGGCAGCTCGGTGACTTCGGAGCTCTGCACGCTGAAGTCCAGCATGTCGCTGTAAACGAAGCCGGTATCGCCTTCCGCGCAGGAGACGGTGACTTTTTGGCCGTCTTTCAGCACGTCGGTGGCGTGGCCGCAGCCCACCACCGCCGGAATGCCCAGCTCACGGGCGATGATCGCCGCGTGACAGGTGCGCCCGCCGCGGTTGGTAACGATCGCGGCGGCCTTCTTCATGATCGGCTCCCAGTCCGGGTCGGTCATGTCGGTCACCAGCACGTCGCCTGGCAGGATGCGATCCATTTCGCTGATGTCGTGGATCACTTTCACCGGGCCGGCGCCGATGCGGTGGCCGATGGCGCGGCCTTCCACCAGCACCGGGCTGGAGCCGTTCAGCTGGTAGCGCTCCATGGTTTGTTCGTTGGAGCGCACGGTCTCCGGGCGCGCCTGCACGATCAGCAGCTTGCCGGTATGGCCGTCTTTCGCCCACTCGATATCCATCGGGCGGCCGTAATGTTTTTCGATCAGGATCGCCTGCTGCGCCAGCGCCTGCACTTCGTCATCCGTCAGCGAGAAACGGCTGCGCTGCGCTTCCGGCACGTCTTCGATGCGCACCTGTTTGCCGTGATCCTGCGACGGCGCGTATACCATACGGATCTTTTTCGAGCCCAGGTTGCGGCGCACGATCGCCGGCTTGCCGTTTTGCAGCGTCGGTTTGTGCACGTAGAACTCATCCGGGTTCACCGCGCCCTGCACCACCATTTCGCCCAGGCCGAAGGCGGAGGTGATGAACACCACCTGATCAAAACCGGACTCGGTGTCGATGGTGAACATCACGCCCGAGGAGGCCAGATCGGAGCGCACCATACGCTGTACGCCGGCCGACAGCGCCACGCCGCGGTGGTCATAGCCCTGATGCACGCGATAAGAGATGGCGCGGTCGTTGAACAGCGACGCGAAGACGTGCTTGATAGCCACCATCACGGCGTCGATGCCCTGCACGTTGAGGAAGGTTTCCTGCTGGCCGGCGAAGGACGCGTCCGGCATGTCTTCCGCCGTGGCGGAGGAGCGCACCGCAAAGGAGGCTTCCGGTTCGCCGTCGGCGAGCTGTTGGTAAGCCTGATGAATTTCACGTTCGAACTCGGCGTGGAACGGCGTGTCGATCACCCATTGGCGGATCTGGGCGCCGGCCTTGGCCAGTTGTGCAACGTCGTCAACGTCGGTCTGATCCAGTAGCTGATAGATGCGCTGGTTAACACCGCTTTGTTCGAGGAAATCGTTAAACGCCTGTGCGGTGGTGGCAAAACCGTTCGGCACGGCCACGCCCAAATCGGAAAGATTGGTGATCATTTCACCGAGGGAGGCGTTTTTGCCGCCGACACGGTCAACGTCGTGCATGCCAAGCTGGTTGTACCAAAGCACATTACGCAAGTCTGGGCCATTGTTGGACATCGAGACAATCCTTATTGCTATCAGTAGGGTAAAGACGGATTTAATTCGCTTGCTTTACGGCGCCGCTAACACGGAGCCGAATCAGACTAGCACACTGATCTGGGGAAAATGGAAAGGTGAATCGATCAACCCACTGAAGAAAGTGGTTTTTAAGAGAATGTCCTAACCGGCTGATTTGGCAGGGAACCGTTCCCAATCGCACGAAAAGCTTAGTTCTCAACAAATTACGTTCTTTTTAAACTTCTGTTTTAATGACCGCGCAAACGCTACCGTTTTTGGTGAAAATAACGGCAAATTTACGTTTCGGGTCGAAAAACCTCGTTGCTCCACAATTTTTACCGCCGGCAAAACGCGCTTTTCTTCACGCGCCGGCGCGAAGCGCTTTACCGTCCCGCCGTCACAATTTTTTCCCTCTCCCCTTTACCGACGGATCGTCCGCGGCCCATGATATTGACAGTGATGACAGCAGGAACACCGTTTTCAGGTAAGGAGCCTCGGGTGGAAAGAAGCGTTTTTTATATTTCGGATGGTACGGCGATCACCGCCGAAGTGTTGGGGCACGCGGTGCTGTCGCAGTTTCCGGTCACGGCGACCACCTTTACCCTGCCGTTCGTCGAAACCGAGGCGCGCGCGCGCGCAGTTCGCCAGCAAATCGATGATATTTATAATCAAACCGGCGTGCGGCCACTGGTGTTTTACTCCATCATCTCGCCGGAAGTGCGCGATGTGATCGTGCAGAGCCAGGGCTTCTGCCAGGATATCGTGCAGGCGCTGGTCGGCCCGCTGCAGGGCGAGCTGGAAGTGGAACCGACGCCGGTGCCGAACCGCACCCACGGCCTGACCGCCAGCAACCTCGGCAAGTACGACGCGCGCATTGCCGCCATCGACTATACCCTGGCGCATGACGACGGCATTTCGCTGCGCAACCTCGATCAGGCGCAGGTGATCCTGCTCGGCGTGTCGCGCTGCGGCAAAACCCCCACCAGCCTTTATCTGGCGATGCAGTTCGGCATTCGCGCCGCCAACTATCCGTTTATCGCCGACGATATGGATAATTTGCACCTGCCGGCCTCGCTGAAACCGTTTCAGCATAAATTATTCGGCCTGACCATCGATCCGGAACGCCTGGCGGCGATCCGTGAAGAGCGGCGTGAAAACAGCCGTTACGCTTCATTACGCCAGTGCCGCATGGAGATCGCCGAGGTCGAGGCGCTGTTCCGCAAAAATCAGATCCGCTACCTCAATACCACCAATTATTCTGTCGAAGAGATTTCCACCAAAATCCTCGACATCCTCGGTATGAGTCGCCGCATGTTCTGATCATTTTCTCGCGGGGCCGCCGTGCCCCGCCGCCTGCCGTTTATTTCAACAGCAGCTGATTTTTTTGTGCTTTTTTTCGCGGTTTTGATCAACAGAACACAATCTCTACGGTTGAATTCAGCGCTTTTTGCGTTATTGTGATCGCCATCACTTCCCGGCACTCCTGCCGCAGAGAAGAACAGTTTCCAGGGAACAACATGCACAAAACAGATGAACTGCGGACCGCGCGCATCGACAGCCTCGTCACGCCGCAAGCGTTGGCAGACAAGCTGCCGATCTCGGCGGCCGTCGCCGACAACGTGACAGCGTCACGAAAACGCATTGAAAAAATCCTCACCGGTGAAGACCGCCGCCTGCTGGTGGTGATCGGCCCCTGCTCCATCCACGATCTCGACGCCGCCGTCGATTACGCTGGCCGGTTGAACGCCCTGCGCGAACGCTACCAGGATCGTCTGGAAATCGTGATGCGTACCTACTTCGAAAAACCGCGTACCGTCGTCGGCTGGAAAGGCCTGATCTCCGATCCGGCGCTGGACGGCACCTTCCAGGTCAACCGCGGCATCGAAATGGCGCGCCGCCTCCTGCTGGAAGTGAACCAGCTCGGCCTGCCGACCGCCACCGAATTCCTGGACATGGTCGTCGGCCAATACATCGCCGATCTGATCAGCTGGGGCGCCATCGGTGCGCGCACCACCGAAAGCCAGATCCACCGTGAAATGGCCTCGGCGCTCTCCTGCCCGGTCGGCTTCAAAAACGGCACCGACGGCAACACCCGCATCGCCATCGACGCCATTCGCGCGGCGCGCGCCGGGCACATGTTCCTGTCGCCGGACAAACATGGCCAGATGACCATTTACCAGACCAGCGGCAACCCGTACGGCCACATCATCATGCGCGGCGGAAAAACGCCGAACTACCACGCCAGCGACATCGCCGCCGCCTGTGACAGCCTGCGCGAGTTCGATCTGCCTGAACACCTGGTGATCGACTTCAGCCACGGCAACTGCCAGAAAATGCACCGTCGCCAGCTGGAAGTGGCCGACAACGTCTGCCAGCAGATCCGCGCCGGCTCCGCCGCCATCACCGGCGTGATGGCGGAAAGCTTCCTGGTGGAAGGCACGCAGAAAATCGTCGCCGGCCAGCCGCTGACCTATGGCCAGTCGATCACCGATCCTTGCCTGAGCTGGTCCGACAGCGAGCAGCTGCTGGCGATGCTGGCGGATGCGGTTGATAGCCGTTTCTAACCCAGTAGAGGCCGGGGCCACGCCCCCGGCTTTATTCCTTCTGCCCCGCTCATCTATACTGATTGCAACGCTTTAGCGCCCGCCGAAACGCACTGGGAGCCCCGGCATGATTCACTCTCTGTTATCCATCCCCTGCGTCACGCTGCAGGGCGAGCAAAAAACGCTGGGCGATTTCCCGGCGCGCGCTTACCTGGTGGTCAACACCGCCAGCAAGTGCGGCTTCACCCCGCAATACCGTGGGCTGGAAAATTTGTGGCAATACTATCGCGAACGCGGCCTGGTGGTGCTCGGCTTCCCCTGCAACCAGTTTGGTTCTCAGGAGCCGGGCAGTCCGCTGGAGATCGCCAACTTTTGCAGCCTCAACTACGGCGTCAGTTTCCCGCTGTTCAGCAAGATAGACGTTAACGGTCCCGGCGCGCACCCGCTGTTCAATGAGCTGAAACGCCTGGCACCCGGCATTCTGGGCAGCCGCCGCATCAAGTGGAATTTCACCAAATTCCTGCTCACCGCCGACGGCCAGCGTATCACGCGCTTTGCGCCGATCACTAAGCCCGAGCGTTTGTTTGACCGCATCGAAACCCTGCTGAAATAACGCCCCTTTTTTACGGGCCGAGTGCGCTCGGCCCGCCGCCGGATGTCCGTTCGACAAAAAGGTTCCATCGGTAAGAAAATTTTCCTTGATGTAACCTTTCCTTCACATGATAATGATTCTCAGTTTGATATTAATTACCATTTAATGGTCTGTTTTATAAGCACAATGATGATGGATACTGCCAACACGCCTACCCCCGCCGCCGCGGCCCCGACCGAGCACAGCGCAAACGCGCCGCCCAGCTACGACAGCGCACAGCTGCTCGGCACCGACGGCATCGCGTTCATTACCCATCAGGGCCAGCGCTATCAGCTGCGGCAAACCAAAGCCGGGAAATTGATCCTGACCAAATAACCATAGAACCCTCAAACGCCAGCCACCCCGATCGGTTGATCCAGGCAGCCAGCAAATCTATTGATATGTTTTATTACATACGGAGAGTTGCACCATGCCTCTGACATTTTCCACCCGGCTGCGTTTTTCCGCTTTGAGTCTGGCGATTGCCTGCGCTCTGCCTACGGTGGCCTTGGCACAAAACACCAGCACAACACCCTCTTCCAACGCGGCGCCGGCTAAAAAAGCCAAAGCCGCCGACGAGACCATGACCGTGGTCGCCACCGGCAACCAACGCAGCAGCTTTGAAGCACCGATGATGGTCACGGTCATCGAAGGCAACTCGCCAGAAAGCCAGACCGCCACCTCGGCCGCCGATATGCTGCGCCGCGTGCCGGGCATCACCGTGAACGGCACCGGGCGCAGCAACGGTCAGGACGTAACGATGCGCGGCTACGGCAAAAACGGCGTGCTGACGCTGGTTGACGGCATCCGCCAGGGGACCGATACCGGCCACATCGGCGGCACCTTCCTCGATCCGGCGCTGGTCAAGCGCATTGAAATCGTGCGCGGTCCCTCTGCGTTGCTGTATGGCAGCGGCGCGCTGGGCGGCGTCATCGCCTACGAGACCGTCGATGCCGCCGATCTGCTGCTGCCGGGCCACGATACCGGGTTCCGCGTCTACGGCACCGCCGGCAGCGGCGATCACAGCCTGGGCATGGGCGCCAGCGCCTACGGCAAGACCGATAACCTCGACGGTTTGCTGTCGTTCGGCACCCGCGACGTCGGTAATCTGCGTCAGGGCAACGGCTTCGATGCGCCTAACGACGAAACCATCAGCAACGTGCTGGCAAAAGGCACCTGGAAAATCGACGACAATCAGTCATTGAGCGGCGATCTGCGCTACTACAACAACAGCGCCCAGGAGCCGAAAAACCCGCAGACGCCGGGCAGCTCGAGCGGCAACCCGATGACCAACCGCTCCACCATCCAGCGTGATGCCGCTCTGAGCTATAAGCTCAAGCCGGTCGGCCAGGATTGGCTGGACGCCACCGCCAAGCTGTACACCTCGGAAGTCAAAATCAATGCGCACAACGCCGGTGCGACCGACGAATTCCGCAAGCAGACCACCAACGGCGGCAAGCTGGAAAACCGCACGCGTCTGTTCGCCGACAGCTTTGCGTCACACCTGCTGACCTACGGCTCCGAAGTGTATGAACAGAAACAGCAGCCGGGCGGCGCCACCACCAGTTTCCCGCAGGCCAAGATCAACTTCGCCTCCGGCTGGCTGCAGGATGAAATCACGCTGCGCGACATTCCGATCACCGTGCTGGCCGGCACGCGCTACGACGATTACAAAGGCAGCAGCCAGGGCCACGAAGACGTCAAGGCCGACAAATGGTCGTCCCGCGGGGCCCTGAGCTACTCGCCGACCGACTGGCTGATGCTGTTCGGCTCCTATTCCCAGGCCTTCCGCGCCCCGACCATGGGCGAGATGTACAACGATTCGCGTCACTTCCCCGGCAACTATTGGGTGCCTAATCCGAATCTGCGGCCGGAAACCACCAGCACCACCGAAGCCGGTTTCGGCTTGCGCTTCGACGATCTGCTGCTGGCGGATGACAGCCTGCAATTCAAGGCCAGTTACTTCGATACCGACGCCAAAGACTACATCTTCATGTATGTCACTCGCACGCAGACCGCCTCAGCGAATATCTCTCGCGCCAAGATTTGGGGTTGGGACACCTCGCTGAACTACCAGACCAAGTGGTTTAACTGGGATCTGGCTTACAACCGCACACGCGGCAAGGACAAGTCTCGCAATGGCGAATTGAACGCGAAAAGCGGCGATTGGCTGGCCGACATCAGCCCGGATACCGTCACCAGTTCGCTGGACGTGCCGCTGGGCGAAACCGGTTTGTCCGCCGGCTGGGTCGCCACCTTCGCCGAACGCGCCACCCGCGTACAAACGGGGACGCCGGAGCAAGGCGGCTATGGCGTCAACGACTTCTATCTGAGCTACAAGGGCCGCGATCGGCTGCAGGGCATGACCACCACCGTGGTACTGGGCAACGCCTTCGACAAAGAATATTACTCGCCGCAGGGCGTCCCGCAGGATGGCCGCAACGCCAAACTGCTGGTCAGCTACCAGTGGTAATCATTTGACTATCTGGCGGACAACCCGGTTGTCCGCCGTTCGCATTACAGCGCAGGAGAATCCCGCATGAGCAACACCCTATACGAACGCTACCAACAGGCCAAAATCGACCACCCCGGCAAATACGCCCGCGATCTGGCGGCGATCCTTGGCGTCAGCGAAGCGGAGCTGACGCACGCCCGCGTCGGCCACGACACGCGCCGCCTGCAGGCCGACGCGCGCACCCTGCTGACCGAGCTTGAGCAGGTCGGCGTCACCAAGTCCATCACCCGCAACAGCTATGCGGTGCATGAGCAGATGGGCCGCTACCGCAACCAGCACCTCAACGGCCACGCCGGGCTGATCCTCAACCCGCGCGAGCTGGATCTGCGCCTGTTCCTCAACCACTGGACCAGCGTTTTCGCTATGAGCGAAACCAACAAACGCGGCGTGCGCCACAGCATCCAGTTCTTCGACCAACAGGGCGATGCGCTGCACAAGGTCTACACCACCGAAGAGACCGATCTGCCGGCCTGGATGGCGCTGGTGGAGCGCCACCTGAGCGAAGAAAACCCGGCGCTGGCGCTGCAACCCGCCGAGGTGAGCACCGCGGATGAAACGACGCAGGATCATGCCAAAATCGACGGTGAATGGCGCGCGATGACCGACGTTCACCAGTTCTTCCAGCTGCTGAGCCGCAATAAGCTCACGCGCCAGCAGGCCTTCCGCGCCGTCGGCGACGATCTGGCCTATCAGGTAGACAACAGCGCGCTGTCGCAGCTGCTGCAAGCGGCGCAGCAGCAGCAAAACGAGATCATGATCTTCGTCGGCAACCGCGGTTGCGTGCAGATCTTCACCGGCCAGATCGAACGTTTGATGCCGCAGGAAGGCTGGATCAACGTGTTCAACCGCCGTTTCACGCTGCACCTGATTGAAGGCGCCATCGCCGAAAGCTGGATCACCCGCAAACCGACCAAGGACGGCATCGTCACCAGCCTGGAGCTGTTCGCCGCCGACGGCACGCAGATCGCGCAGCTGTATGGCCAGCGTACCGAAGGCCAGCCGGAACAAACCCAGTGGCGCGAGCAGGTTGCCGCGCTCGCCGCCAAGGACATCGCCGCATGAAATCTTCCTTGATCCGCCGCCTGACGCTGATGATGACGCTGGCGCTGCCGCTCACCGCCGCGGCGGCGCAGCGCATCGTCTCGATCGGCGGCGACGTGACGGAAATCGCCTTCGCGCTCGGCGCCGGCGACGACGTGATCGCCCGTGACAGCACCAGTCTGCATCCGGAGGCGGTGAAAAAGCTGCCGGACGTCGGCTACATGCGCCAACTGAACGCCGAAGGCATTTTGGCGCTGAAACCGACGCTGGTGCTGACGACCGAGCTGGCGCAGCCGGCGCTGGTGCTCAAACAGTTGGCGGACAGCGGCGTCAACGTGGTCAGCGTGCCGGGTGACACCACCCTGCAGGCGGTGCCGCAGAAAATCGCTACGATCGCCGCCGCGTTGCAACGCGTTGAGCAAGGCAAACAGCTGAGCGAGCGCTATCAACAGCAGTTGGCGGCGGTGGATACCTCTCCGCTGCCGGTCAAGGTGCTGTTCGTGATGAGCCACGGCGGCATTACGCCGATGGCTGCCGGGCAACACACCGCCGCCGACGCGGTGATCGCCGCCGCCGGACTGAAAAACGCCATGCAGGGCTTTGACCGCTACCGTCCGCTGTCGCAGGAAGGCGTCATCGCCAGCGCGCCGGATCTGTTGCTGGTCACCACCGACGGCGTGCGCACCCTCGGCGGCGAACAGCAGCTGTGGACGCTGCCGGGCCTGGCGTTGACGCCGGCGGGCAAGCAGCGCCGCGTACTGATCGTCGATGACATGGCGCTGCTGGGCTTCGGTCTGGAAACGCCGGCGGCGCTGGCCAAACTGCGCCACGCGGCGGAGCAAAAGTAATGCGCTGTCGCACCTCGCCTCAGTTGGCCATCATCGGCCTACTGGTGCTGCTGACGTTGCTGGCCCTGGTCGCCGCCAACCTGGGCGCGCTGACGCTGTCGTTTCGCACCCTGTGGCGCGAACCCTTCAGCGACGCCGCCTGGCACATCTGGCTGAACATTCGTCTGCCGCGCGTGCTGCTGGCAGTAGTGATCGGCTGCGCATTGGCAGTGTCCGGCGCGGTGATGCAGGGGCTGTTCCGCAACCCGCTGGCGGATCCGAGCCTGCTGGGCATCAGCAGCGGCGGCGCCCTGTTTGTCGCCCTGTTCATCGTGATGCCGCTGGCGTTGCCGGTGACGATCGCGCTATACGGCCATATGCTGGCGGCGTTCCTCGGCAGCCTGCTGGTATCGCTTTTGATCTACGGCATCAGCCGCAGCGGGCACGGCAATCTGTCGCGGCTGCTGCTGGCGGGCATCGCCATCAACGCCCTGTGCATGGCGGCCATCGGCGTGCTCTCCTACGTCAGCAGCGATCAACAGCTGCGCCAGTTCTCGCTGTGGATGATGGGCAGCCTCAGCCAGTCGCAGTGGCCGACGCTGGCCGTTTCCGCCTCGCTGATCCTGCCTACGGCGCTGCTGACGCTGTTGCAGGCGCGCCGGCTGAATCTGTTGCAGCTGGGGGACGAAGAGGCCCACTACCTCGGGGTGAACGTCCAGCGCGCCAAGCTGCAGCTGCTGTTGCTGAGCGCCCTGCTGATCGGCGCGGCGGTAGCGATGAGCGGCGTGATCGGCTTCGTCGGTCTGGTGGTGCCACATCTGGTGCGCATGCGCCTTGGCGGCGATCACCGCTGGCTACTGCCCTGCTCCGCGCTGGGCGGCGCCTGCCTGCTGCTGGTCAGCGATACGCTGGCGCGCACACTGGTGGCGCCGGCCGAAATGCCGGTAGGCTTGATGACCAGCCTGATCGGCGGTCCTTACTTCTTATGGCTGGTGATGCGCCAGCGGGAGCGAACCGGTGGATAACGCCGCCTGCCTGACAGCCCAAGAGCTGCGTTACAGCCTCGGTACGCGCCGCTTGATCAACGACGTTTCGCTCAGCCTCGCCAGCGGTGAGATGGTGGCGATTATCGGCCCTAACGGCGCCGGCAAATCGACGCTGCTGCGCTTGCTGACCGGCTATCTGACGCCGGACTGCGGCGAATGCCGGCTGCTCGACCGCCCGCTGGAACACTGGGCGCCGCAGCAGTTGGCCAAAGTCCGAGCCGTGATGCGCCAATACAGCGATCTGGCGTTTCCCTTCAGCGTGGAAGAAGTGGTCAGCATGGGGCGATCGCCGCACGGCAAACGCGACGAGCATCAGGCGATCCAACAGGTGATGGAACAAACCGACTGCCTGGCGCTGGCGCAGCGCGATTACCGCCGGTTGTCCGGTGGCGAACAGCAGCGGGTGCAGTTGGCGCGGGTGTTGGCGCAGCTGTGGCAACCGCAACCGTCTCCCGCCTGGCTGTTTCTCGACGAGCCGACCTCGGCGCTGGATCTGTATCACCAGCAGCACACCCTGCGCCTGCTGCGCTCGCTGACACGTCAACAGCCGCTGGGCGTCTGCTGCGTGCTGCACGATCTCAATCTGGCGGCGCTGTACGCCGATCGGATCCTGCTGTTGCATCAGGGCCGCCTGGTGGCGAGCGGCACGCCGCAAGAGGTCCTGCAGACGGAGATCCTCACCCGCTGGTATCAGGCCGATCTCGGCGTGGTGCATCATCCCGAAGTGTCTCTGCCGCAGGTCTATCTGCGACAATGAAACGTTCAAGGGCGCCATGAGGCGTAATGCCGCTCAGTTAATCCTGAGTGGCATTTTTTTATCCAGCCTCTGGGCGTTCTGTGCTGGGGAATTGCCGTAAATGTCCGCATTTCTCTGTGGCCAATATGAACGGCAATTGGAGGGGCCGATGGCGCGACCCCTCCACCCGCGCCTTCGCTTAACACCATCTGTCCGCTACGCGGATACCCTCGCCGCGTCTGCGTTGTCGGGCGGGTCTGCTGCGACAAACGTCCCTGTTAGTCTCGCCTCAACTGGCCTTCCCTGGCCGGTTGACCCTGACAACGCCGTCTTGCTCGGCAGCCGGTGATGCGCGCCCAAGGTCAACACCTGAGCTGGCTGCTACCGGGAAATCTGTCGCTTATGAGGTTCTGGTAGAGAAGTTGGAGATGAGCGCGGTGTTGGGCGCCCTTGAAGACGCCGAACGCAGGCATAGCGCATTAGGCGAAACCGCCATGGACGGCGGTTTCAGGTGAGACAGGCAGGGACGCCTGTCGCAACCAGCCTCAATGCGGTATGGCGGAGAGAGGGGAGTTGGCAAAGCCAACCGTCTGATAGGGCAAAGGCGCGGGTTGCCAGGGGCCGCGCCTTCGGCCCCTGGCTCGGTCGAGGTGTGGGAGCCACATGGGGCATCTCACTTTTATCGACCGAAAATTTCACGAACGCCTGCATAAAAACGCTAACTGACCAGCATTACGCCATGAGGCGCCCTTTTTCATCTCAACTGGAGCAGGAAATCTCCAGATGTTTGCCCCAATCCGGCGGCAGCGCAGCAAGATCGTCATACTCCGGCGCATCGTCGAACGGCCTCAGCAGAGCCTGATGCAACCGCCGCAAACGGCCCACGTCGTCTTTCTCCGCATCCTCAATCGCCTGCTGCGCCAGATAGTTGCGCAGGATCAGGCGCGGGTTCACCGCCTTCATCGCCCGTTGCCGTTCCGCATCGCTGACCTGTTCCTGTTGCAAGCGCTGACGATACTGCTGATACCAGGCGTCGAACGCCGCACGGTCGATAAACTCGTCGCGCAGCGGCGACTGCGCCTGCTGCTGTTCGGTCTCGCTCAACAAGCGGAACGTGCGGGTATAGTCCCGCCCTTCCTGCGCCATCAGGCTCAACAGACCGGTGAGCACGTCATTATCCTGCGCCGTCGGCGTGAAGAAGCCGAGTTTGGCGCGCATCTGTTCACCGTAGGCGCGCATCAGCGCCGGCTCATACGCCGACAGCGCCTGCTGCAGCTGCTCGGTGGTCATCAACCCAGACAGGGTTTGTGCCAGGCGATGCAGGTTCCACAGCGCCACCGCCGGCTGATTGTCGAAGGCGTAACGCCCCTGGTGATCGGAGTGGTTGCAGATATAGCCGGGCTGGTAGTCGTCCAGGAAGCCATAAGGGCCGTAATCGATGGTGATACCGAGAATCGACATATTGTCGGTGTTCATCACGCCGTGGGCGAAACCGACGGTTTGCCAATGGGCGATCAAACGCGCCGTGCGTTCGACCACGTCGGTAAACCACAGCAGGTAACGCTCAGCCAGATCCTGCAACTGTGGCCAGTGACGGGCGATGACGAAATCCGCCAGCTGCCGCACTTGCTCCGGCTGTTTACGGTAATAAAAGTGTTCGAAGTGGCCGAAGCGCACATGGCTTTCCGCCACCCGCATCAGCATGGCGCCGCGTTCTGGCTGCTCGCGATATACCGGTTGCTGGCTGGTGACGATAGTCAACGCTCGGGTGGTGGGGATCCCCAGATGGTGCAGCGCCTCAGAGGCAAGAAACTCGCGGATAACCGAACGCAGCACCGCGCGGCCATCCCCCATGCGTGAATATGGCGTTAGCCCGGCCCCCTTCAGGTGCCAATCGCGGTGGCTGCCATCCGCCATGACCTGTTCGCCCAGCAAAATGCCGCGGCCATCACCCAGTTGCCCGGCCCACACGCCGAACTGGTGGCCGCTGTACACCTGTGCCAGCGGCTGCATGCCGGGCAGCAGCGATTCTCCCGCCCAAATGGGAGTTTTATCCTGGGTAAACCAGCTTTCATCCAGCCCCAGCTCGCGTGCCAGCGGCTCGCTGTGGTACAGCAGGCGTGCATCCTTGAGCGGTGTCGGGTTCAGGGCGGTGTAGAAACCGGGTAACTGTTGGTAGTAAGCGTTATCGAACTGCGGCATAGGCCCTCCGTTTCAGCGTAGTGTAGAGCCTGAACGGGCGGATTAACACCGAAGGAATGCAGGGAGAACGCATCCGCCTGTCACCAGGGCGGATGCGGGGAGTTTGGCGTTGCCCCTCAGCTGAGGAAACGCGCTTTAACGTCGGCTGACAAACGCAGTTATCAGCATAAAGCGATGGTGAATAACGGCGACGGGATCACAGTAACCTCACCCCGTGCATTATTTACCTCATTGTGTGTAGTTTTTTATATCACTTCTTAATTATTGAACTCGCTGGGCCTCGCCAGCAAAGCTTGCAGATTATCCACACCAACGCTGGGCCATAAAAAACCTTGCAGGCCTAAAACACCGGCGTATCTGAGTTTATTAAAGTACTCTTTTTTCTCTATTCCTCCGACGATTACGCCTTTACATAACAGGTTGATATTCTTTAACAACGAGTCGATGACCACGTCATATCCCTGATGGGTAAACAGCTGCCAGTAAAAACGCTTGTCTATCTTTACATAGTCAAACAAACCATCGTACAGCGCGGTCAACGTGGCTTTACCGGAACCGAAATCATCGAGCCACAGCGTAAACATTTCGCTTAATCGCCGCACGCTCGGGTTGTTCTTCCCGGCCGAAAGATTCGGAAAACTCTCACTAATTTCAAATGCAATAAAAGGATATTGCCCGATCCGTTGACATAACGCCGAATCAGAAAGAATAAGTTCGACGATGGTTTCTTCGATATTGATGGTTAACTGCACGTTGTTACCGGTAAACCAAGCCGCATGCTGCTCCGCAAGTTTCAATTGCTCATTAAATAACTCAATCCTTTGTTCAGACGTCAATAAATTAATCCCAATTTCGGCCGGCATGGCTAAATCACCGTCGAGACTGTTGAAACGGCTCAACATTTCAACCGCCAACAGCCCGCCCTCCATTGAGTAAACAGGTTGCAAAACATAGCTACTAATAAAGTCAGCTTCGAGTTGGATGTTCATTTTAATGCCACAGGATGAATGGCTAGCGTATCATCGTATATCAATATATTTTATCGATCAATCCCTCTGGGATTAATCGGAAATATCAATGTAAATACCCATGAAATATCATTTAATTGATAGATTAAAGCTATACGACAATCGTGAAAGGCGCAAAGAAAAGCAGCCTGACTTATGCCATAGCGACCGCCAAACGCGTTATGTGAAAAGGTATTTGGCTTAAGTTGAATGGATTGGCGGCTAAATTTGACTTATCTCCCTTGTTTTATTTAAGAAAAATCTTAAATAAAGTAAAATAATCTTTCCTCCTTAACGCGGATTTTTCCTACCGTTAACGACGACTGATTAAATTTAATAACGCATCAATTCCGCCCGTTATTCTCGGCATTGAAAATGTAAAAAAGTGCCCATCTTGATTTTCAGAAAATCTGCGCTACGCCCCTGCTAAACGCCGATTTCAGCGATAAAAAAAGGGATGAGCACGCTCATCCCCTTCACCATTCCCACTCCGGCTAACGGATCGTTTCGCTCAGCCATTGCCGCAACTCGGCTAATTCGGCCGCCTGTTGAGGATACTCCGCCATCAGTCGGTCACAGCAGGCGGCGACGGGCTCACTGCGGTACGCGCAGCCCACCAGCATGTCCGCCAACCGCTGCAGCGGAGCGGGATTCAGGCTATCGGTGAACACCTGCGCGCGAACAATCGCCCCCTTCTCCACATCGAAGAACAAGTCTACGCCGCCCCAGACGAAACGCTCGTTAAGCAAGTGGCTGAACGCCGGCGCCTTGCCAAAATTCCATTCCCAACTGCTCTGTTTGGCGAACTGCGCGGCAAAATCGGGCAGATCGGGGAACACGTCCGGCGAAATAATCTCCGGCTCGACCGTCTCGCCATAGTGGGCGAAGAAGGCCTGTACGATGGCGTCGCATACCTGCGCATGGCTGATATCCGGCAAAAACTCCGCCAGATTCGCGACGCGCGAACGCACCGAGGTAATCCCCTTGGCCTGCAGCTTTTTGGGATCCGGATTGAGATAGTCCGCCAACCGTTCCAGATCGGCATTCAGCAGCAGCGTACCGTGATGGAAACCGCGATCCTGCGTTTCTCGATAGGCCGAGCCGGATATTTTGCGCGGCCCGTCGGCGGTTTCCATCACCAGATCGTTACGCCCCGACGCGCTGGCCGCCACGCCCAGCTCCCGCAGCGCTTGCAGAATGATGTCGGTCGAGACGCTCTTGTCGTAGCCCGGCTTGCCGGCCATAAAGGTGAAGCAGGTATTGCCCAGGTCGTGAAATACCGCCCCGCCGCCGCTGCTGCGCCGCGCCAGCCGAATGCCATCCTGCTCCATGCGCCGGGTATTGCACTCTTTCCAGGGGTTCTGCGACTGACCAATCACCACCGTTTCGGCATTGCGCCACAGGAAGAGAATTTTTTGCGTGGTCATTTCGCGGAAGATGCACTCTTCCACTGCCAGGTTGAACCAGGGATCGTAGGAGTCGGAGATCAGTAAACGCAGGCTGTTCATGGCAGGCACCGTTCAAAACACGAGATGCCGCCATGATACACCAAATCAACGGGTTAAGGTTAAATGCGTCGCGCCTGCCAGTACACACGCTTCCAATAGACGTTATCGAGCGAGGAGCGGATCACCCCGCGGCTGGTCGAAGCGTGGATAAACTGGTCATTGGTATCGTAAATGCCGACATGCAGGCCGTTCTCACCGCCGCCGGTTTTGAAAAACACCAGATCGCCCGGCATCAACTCATCGCGTGAGACCTTGGTACCCAGTGAGGTCTGTTCTTCGGTCGAACGCGGCAGTTGCATGTCGAAGCGATCGCGGAACGTGCGGTAAACAAAGCCGGAGCAATCTACGCCGCCGCGATCCAGGCCGCCGTAACGGTATGGCGTACCGTACCACTGGCGCAGTTGTTCATTGAGTTGGGCCACCACCACGATAGAATCCGCCAGGCGGCCGCTGGGCGGCGGCGCATGGCTGCTGCAGCCGGCGAGGATCAAACTGGCTAATAAAAACCACACACGCATCCGCATAATATCCCTTCATTGAACACGTTGCCGCATTATGCCATCCGGTACACCACCACACCGCCTGCGAGGCAAAGCCGGCACCACGTAAGGAGAGCGCTATTTGGCGTTAATTTATCTCCCGCACGGGGAAAAAGGCAAGCGCCATGAGGGAGATAATAGCAGGATCGCCGGTTTAGCCCCTATTCCGGCGATTTTGTCTCGGATTTGCTGTTAATCAGCCCGACGCCGAACAGAATAAACAGCGTGCCCAACGTTTTCAGCAGCGTAGCGGACTCGTTAAACCACGGCAGGATCACCGCCGCCAGGTAGACCAGCGCGTAGCTAACGCTCAACAGAGGATAAGCACGATTTAACGGCAGATGGCGCAGCGCGAAAAACCAACACAGCATCGACAGCGCATAGCCGAAGATGCCGCCGCCCACCGCCAGCAGCGGTATCCAGTAATTGCCGATCAACGCCAACGAGACATCGGCGAACGACATCAGCGGGATCTGCACCATGCCCCACTTCATCAGCAACTGCGCCAGCGTCACCAGCAGTACGCTGGCGGCGCCCCAGGCATAGCCCTTCATGAATGCACGCTCATCAGCAGGATCCCCAGCATAATCGACGCCACGCCGCACCAGTGGCGAGCGCTCGTCGGCTCATGAAACAGCCAGCGCGCCGCCAGCGTCACCATCACGAAGTTAAGGCTGAGCATCGGGTAAGCCAGGCTGAGCGGCAGACGCTGCAGCACATTGAGCCACACCGCCATGCCCAGCCCCAGCAGCAGCACCGCCAGCGCCAGCCAGCGCAGCGTCTGTTTCAGCCGCGCCTCGCCCGCCCGTTCCCAACAGTGCGCCGCCTGTTTCTGGCACAGCTGCCCACCACAGGTGAGCAGACTGACCACTATCACCAACAGAAAACCGATCATGGTTGCTGTTTATACCACATCAGCACCAGGCGGTTCATGCGATCCACCTTGTCTGCGGCAGGCAGTTCCTGCGGCAGCGCTTCGCCACGTGACAGTTGCAGCACCAACGATACGTTCCCCTGCTTACGCGCCTGCGCCAGCCACTGCGGGAAATCGGCATCGCTGATCAGGTGGCCTTTGGCGTCCGGATACTCCAGACCATAGGCAACCTCGCCTTTCTGGCTGTACATCAGCACGTCGCTGCGCTTCAGCTCCCAGGCCAGGCCGGCCGCCAGCCCAACGCTGTCGCTTAGCACGTAACGACTGTCGCCCAGCTCGGCCATCGTGGCGCGGGCGAAGTTTTGCGGCAGTTTGGAATCGGTCACCTGTTGCGGAATGGCGTAACCGATCACCAGGCACAGCAGCACCGGGCAAGCCGCCGCCCAGCGCCATTGGCGGCCGTTATCGCGTGCGGAAACCAGTGCGAACAGCAGCCAACCACCGAAGGCGATCAGGCCGAGCACCACTTTCGGCCACTCTTGGGGAGTAAACAGATGCGCTTTCGGCAGCAGACCGGAGCTCAACACCACCAGCGCCACGATGCCAATCAGCCCGAACAGGCCGTTCAACCAGGCATTGGCCTTGAACAGCTTGGCGCGCAGCGTGGCGGCATAGTCTTCCGCATAGGCGGTCATCAGCAGCGCCAGCGGCGCCATGCACGGCAGAATGTAGGTCGGCAGCTTGCCTTTGGCGATGCTGAAGAAGATCAACGGCATCATCGCCCAACTCAGCAGGAAGAACAGCTCCGGGCGCTGCACGCGCTCGCGCCAACCTTTGAGCAGCGCGCCGGGCAGCAGCGCCAGCCAAGGCAGCACCGCCGCCAGCAGAACCGGCAGGTAATACCAGAACGGCGCCTTGTGTTGAGCATTATCTTCGGCGAAACGCTGAATATGCTCGACCCAGAAGAAATAATTCCAGAAGTCGGGTTCGCGTTGCGCGATCGCCAGCGCCCACGGCAGGCTGAGCAGCGTCGCGGTCACGATCGCCACCGGGCCATAGCACAGCAGATCCTTGATGCGGCGTTGCTGGATAACGATCGGGATCACCGCGATCACCGGCACCGCCAGTGCCAGGAAGCCCTTGGTCATAAAGCCCATGCCGCAGGCCAAGCCCAGCAGTGCGTAAGCGCCCAGTTTTCCCTTGACCGAGGAGGCCTTCAGCGTCAGGTAATAACTGACCATCGCCGCCGCCAGCCACAGCGAGATCATCGGATCCAGCACGCTGTAGGTGCCGATGCTGAACACCAGCACCATCGACAGGAACATCAGCGCCGCCAGGCTGGCGCGGCGCGCATTGCGCCACATCAGCATCGCCAGCGCGAACACCAGCAGCGCGGTCATGCCGGTGCTGAACACCGAGCCGAAACGCACCGCAAAGTTGTTTTCGCCAAACAGCCACTGGCTGATGTTATTGAACCAGTAACCCGCTACCGGCTTTTCGAAATAACGCAGCCCCAGCAGGTGTGGCACCACCCAATCGCCGCGCTGCAGCATTTCACGACTGATCTCGGCATAACGCGTCTCATCCGGCTGCCACAGCAGGCGGCCGTTAAGCGGGATCAGGTAAACCAGAGCAAAAAAAACGGCCAGCAGAATGGCCCAGGATCCTTTTAGCGCCTTCATGTAACGTCCTTCACATCGGTTTGACAGCCCAGCCAACCTTCGCGGCCGGGGAAAGGAGCACGCTTGATGCGGCCCAACGGCAGTGACGCCAAATCTTGTGGTAACAGCGCGCTAAGCGGACAGAATTCGATGCCCTGCTGCCGTGCGCGTTGCAATAACTGTTCGAACATCGCCGCTTGCGACATGCCTTCCACTTCGGTGTGAATGGTGTACACCGGCACGCCGCGATCGTTCTCGATGGCGCGCAGAATGTAGTCGTTGAAGTCGGCCATGCTGACTTCGCTGCCGATCACTTCGTCGAAGGTCGGCAACGTCACCGGGATCTGCACCGTGCCGTGGCGCCCGTCGCTCAGCACCGGACGGAACGGATGGGTGCCGCGGCAATCGCTGTTGTAATGAAAGCCGAAGCGCTGCTTGACCTCCAGCACGCGCGTATCGGCACGCCAGCCCGCCACGGCGGAGCATTTCACCGGCTGGCCGGTGCAGGCGCTCAGGGCGTCGACGCCCCGCTGCACCTGTTCGGTCAGCTGCGCTTCGCTCCACTTGCCAACCTTGGCCTGCCACCCTTGGTGATCCCAGGCGTGCAGCCCGACTTCATGGCCGGCTTCGGCGGTGCGCTTCATCAGCGGCCCCAGCGCGCGTGAAATGTTGCGCCCCGGCCAGGCGGTACCAGCCAGCAGAATATCCAGCCCATACAGCGAGGCGGCGTTCGAACGCAGCATTTTCCACAGAAATTTCGGACGCAAAAGGCGCCAAAGATGGCGCCCCATGTTGTCCGGTCCCACGCTGAAGAAGAAGCTGGCCTGAATGTCGTACTTGTCGAACAGGTCCAGCAACTGCGGCACCCCTTCACGGGTGCCGCTGAAGGTATCTACATCAACCCGCAGACCGACTTTCTTCATGCACCGTTCCCTTCCTGAACGGTAGTGCGCAAGAAGTAGTCCAGCGTATCGGCGACGGTTTGCTTCATCTCGATGGTTGGCTGCCAGCCCAGCAGGCGGTGAGCGTTCTTGATGCTCGGCGTGCGGTGCTCGACGTCCTGGTAACCTTTACCGTAGTAGCTGCTGCTCTCCACGTCCTTGAAGCCGGCAAACGGCGGGAAGCGGTCGCGCAGCGGGTGGTTGTTGAAGCTTTCCAGCAGCATTTCCGCCAGCTCGCGGATGCTCGCTTCGTTGGTCGGGTTGCCGATGTTGACGATCTGGCCGTCGCACAGGCCATCACGGTTCTCAATGATGCGGAACAGCGCTTCGATGCCGTCGTTGATGTCGGTGAAGCAACGTTTCTGTGCGCCGCCGTCCATCAGTTTGATCGGCGAACCTTCCACCAGGTTGAGGATCAGCTGGGTGATGGCGCGGGAAGACCCGATGCGCGCGGCGTCCAGGTTATCCAGACGCGGCCCCATCCAGTTGAACGGACGGAACAGCGTGAACTTCAGGCCTTCTTTGGCGCCGTAAGCCCAGATCACCCGATCCAGCAGCTGTTTGGAGACCGAGTAGATCCAGCGTTGTTTATTGATTGGCCCGACGATCAGACGCGAATGGTCTTCATCGAACTCTTTGTCGTCGCACATGCCGTACACTTCTGAGGTGGACGGGAAGATGATGCGCTTGTTGTATTTCACGCAGTCGCGAACGATCTTCAGGTTCTCTTCGAAGTCAAGCTCGAACACGCGCAGCGGGTTACGGGTGTATTCGATCGGCGTCGCGATCGCCACCAGCGGCAGCACCACGTCGCATTTCTTGATGTGATACTCGATCCACTCGGAGTGGATGCTGATGTCGCCTTCCACGAAGTGGAAACGCGGGTTGTCGAGGAAGCGGCTGATGGCGTCAGAGCCGATATCCAGGCCGTAGATGTCGTAGCGATCGTCACGCAGCAGGCGTTCGGTCAGGTGGTTACCGATGAAGCCGTTAACCCCGAGGATCAGCACGCGAGTACGGCGTTTCATTACGGCATTCGGCTTGGCGGCCAGGCGCACGTCGGTGACGATGCCCATTTCTTGCGCCAGGCGGCTGCCCTGCACGTACAGACCGCTGTCGTTCTGGCCGGCGACGATCTCCAGCGCGCCTTCGCCACAGGCGATGACCAGCGGCGAGGCGCTCAGCACGGTGCCCGGTTGTTTATCATGTTGGGTATCCAGCACGCGGGAGCGCCAGACGATCAGCTTGCGCTGGCCGAGGTAGCTGAATGCGCCCGGGTACGGTTCGGTGACGGCGCGTACCAAGTTGTTGATCTCTTTGGCGGACTTGTGCCACAGGATCTCGCCGTCCGCTGCGGTGCGGCGGCCGAAGTAGCTGGCCTGAGACTCATCCTGCTTGGTGAAGGTGGCGGTGCCGTTCTTCAGTTTCGGCAACTGCTCTTGCAACACGACCTGCGCGGCTTCCAGCACTTTTTTGTGCAGCGTCAGCGCGGTGTCGTTGTCTGCGATGGTCACTTTCTGCTGACCAACGATGTCGCCGGCATCCGGGCGTTTCACCATCTTGTGCAGCGTGGCGCCGGTTTCAGTTTCGCCATTCACCAGCGCCCAGTTCACCGGGGCGCGGCCACGGTAGTGCGGCAGCAACGAACCGTGCAGGTTGAAACCGCCCTGCGGCGCCAGCGACAAGATCTCGTCGCTCAGCATGTGGCGGTAGTAGAACGAGAAGATCACGTCCGGCTGCAGTGCGCGGATGCGGTCAACCCATAGCGGGTGATTTACGTCTTCCGGCGCATAGACCGGCAGATCCAATTCGGCGCCCAAACGGGCCACGGAGGAGAAGAAATTGTTCTCACCAGGGTCGTCGGTGTGCGTGAATACGGCCTGCACGTCATAACCCGCCTCAGTCAGCGCTTTCAGACCTGCGCAGCCAATATCGTGGTAAGCAAATACAATAGCTTTCATCATTCTTCTTCCTGAGTATTGTGGTCCTGCTGTGCACCGACCACTTTCTGAACAAAATAGCGAGGACGCGCACGCACGTCGGTATAGATGCGGCCGATGTATTCACCCAGTAGCCCCATGCCAACAAACTGGGCGCCGATAAAGGTGAACAGCACGGCGAAGAGGGTGAACACGCCGCCGGCGGCCCATTCAGGGCCGAGCAGCAGACGCAGCGCAATCAGCACCAGTGCCAATACAAACCCGGACAGCGCCACGATGCTGCCGACCACGCTGAGCAAACGCAGCGGCGTAGTGGTCAGGCAGGTGATCAGGTCGTACATCAGGTTGATCAGCTTCATCAGGCTGTACTTGGAGTCGCCAAACTCACGTTCGGCGTGACGCACGTCGATCTCGGTCGTGCGACGGGCGAAGGTGTTCGCCAGAATCGGGATAAAGGTGCTGCGCTCGTGGCAGTGCAGCATCGCCTCAACGATATGACGACGGTAGGCACGCAGCATGCAGCCATAGTCCCCCATCGACTTGCCGGTGGCGCGTTGAATCATCATATTGATCACGCGCGAGGCGCTTTTGCGGAACCAGGAGTCTTGACGGTTGGCGCGCACGGTGCCCACCACGTCATAGCCCTCTTCCGCCACGCTGACCAGACGAGGGATCTCCTCCGGCGGGTTCTGCAGATCGGCGTCCAGCGTAATCACCAAATCGCCGGTCACCTGATTGAAACCGGCCATAATGGCCGAGTGCTGGCCATAGTTGCGGTTCAGCAGGACAGCGACCACGTTGCTGTCCTGCTTTTCCGCCGCCGCAGTCAGCATGTCGGCGGAATTGTCGCTGCTGCCATCGTCGACGAGGATGATTTCATAGGGTTGAGATAACTGCTTACAGGCGGCAGTAGTGCGTTCCAGCAACGCCGGCAGGCTTTCCTGCTCGTTGTATACCGGGATGACTATCGACACTTTTTTAATCGGTTCAACGCGAGACACGTAAAGACTCCACAACAGAAGACAAGGCATTGACCACGCGATCCACGTCGGCGTCGGTCATATCAGGGAATAGCGGTAAGGTGCACAGCCGCGCCGAGTTCCACTCGGTATTCGGCAAAGAAAGCTGCGGATAGCGCTCACGGTAGAATTTCTGGGTGTGCGCGGCACGGAAATGCAGCCCGGTGCCGATGCCAACCTCTTTCAGGCGCTCCATCAGTTGGTCGCGATCGAGGCCGCAGCGCTCGGGATCGACGCGCACCATAAACAGGTGCCAGGCGTGGTCATGCGGATAATCCGGCACGCCCAACGGTTGGAACGGCGAGCCTTCCAGCGCGCTCAGGTAGCGCTGCGCCAGCGCCTTGCGACGCGCGTTCAGCTCGGCGAAGCGCGAAAGTTGCACCACGGCGATCGCCGCGTGAATGTCGGACAGATTGTATTTGTACCCCGGTTCCACCACTTCGGCCTGCGGTTTGCGGCCAAGCTGCTGGCGATCGAAGGCATCGACGGCCAGACCGTGGAACTTCAGGCAACGCAGGCGATCCGCCAGCGCATCGTCGTCGGTGGCGATCAGGCCGCCTTCGGCGCAGGTCACATTTTTGATCGCATGGAAAGAGAAAATCGCCGTGCCGCGCGCGCCGACCCATTCGCCGTTGTAGCGCGTGCCGACCGCGTGGGCGGCGTCTTCGATCAGCGGCAGACCATGGCGTTCGGCCACGGCGCGCAGCGCATCCATCTGCAGGGGGGCACCGGCGTAATGCACCGGAACAATCGCTTTGGTATTCGGGGTGATGGCAGCCTCGACGTCGGCGGCGCTGACCATCAACGTATCGCGGTCAACATCGATCATCACCGGCGTGGCGCCCAGCAGCTCGATCATGTTGAGGGTGGAGACCCAGGTTTGCGAAGGGGTGATGACTTCGTCGCCAGGGCCGACGCCAAGCGCCATTAACGTGATGTGCATGCCCGCCGTGGCGGAACTGACCGCGATGGCGTGCTTACAGCCGAAGGTGGAACAGAAGCCGCTTTCCAGTTGCTGGTTTTGCGGCCCGGTGGTGATCCAACCGGAGCGCAACACTTTCTCTACCGCGGCGATTTCTTCATCGCCGATGGCCGGACGAGAGAAAGGCAAAAATTGATCCATAGTTAACCCCAAACGTATCGAGCTGCTTTTGATGACACTGTAAATCCCTTTCGTTTAACGAATATTAAACGCCAGAGAAGAATCGTTTCCGTGGATTAACTGACAATGTAAGGCCGCAAGCTTAACTAAACCTTAAGACGAGACTCGTCATCAGTGGGAGAACTGATAGGAAGGTGCCGTCATCATTAATTTAAATTTATTATTAAAATCAATTTCTTATATTTATTAATAATTATTTACTTATTTTATTTTTGCCGAATCAAGCGTAGCACGTCATCGACGTTTTTCAAGAAAATCCACGAGAAAATGAGAGGCAGCACAATAATAGCCGATGATTACCCGGCTATTTATATTCACTACGTTTAGTTTTCGTTTACATTTATGCCGCCGGGGCGAATTAAGCCGTGCGGGTCATGATCCAACGCTGGTTCCCCACCCATTGCAGGTGGAAATCCACTTCATAGATCTGCGACAACAGTGCGGGCACCATCACCTCACGGGTGATGCCCTGCGCGACCAACTGCCCAGCGTGCAACAACCAAACCCGATCGGCCTGCTGCAGGGTATGATTCAGATCGTGCGCACACACTAGCGCGCTGCGCCCACTTTGGCAGAATTCGCGCAGCAGGCGATCCAGCGCAACCTTTTGCGCCACATCCAGGCTATTGGTCGGTTCATCCAGCAACAACAATCGGCTATGCGGGTTGACGCTGGGCCACACCTGCAGCAATACCGCCGCCAGTCGCACCCGTTGCCATTCTCCGCCGGAAAGCTGCGCCAGCATGCGTGACAGTTTATCCACCAGCTTCAACCGCTGGCACAGATAGAGGATGGCTTGCTCCATCTCGGTTTGCGCCGCGCCGGCAGGCCGGTGCAACGCCAAATACTGAAACACCGGCATGAGCGACACCGGCGGCTGTTGCTGGCTGAGATAACCGCGTCGGTGCGCCAGCTCGTCGCCCGAATAACCGGACAGCGCGCGTCCGTCCAGGCAGACTTCGCCCTGCCCCGGCAGCATGCCCGCCGCCCGGGCCAGCAAGGTGCTCTTCCCTGCGCCATTTGGGCCGATCAGGTGAACCTGCAACCCGCCGTCAATCTGTGCCGTAAAAGGCGCCAGGCGCCCCGCCACCCCAACCTCAACGAGTTGCAGCATCCGTATTATCCCGCCAGCGCTTGTTTCACCGCCGCCACCAGCGCCGGATCCTCTGGCGTGGTGTCAGGCGAGAAGCGCTGGATCACCGTGCCGTCGCGTGCGATAAGGAATTTCTCGAAGTTCCACAGAATATCGCCGGTGTGCTTCGGCGCACGCCCTTTGCTGGTCATCCGCGCCAGGAACTCGCTGCCTTCCGGGGCGACAGCTTCCGGCTGGGCGGCAATCAACGCCTGATACAGCGGATGACGGCCTTCGCCGTTCACCTCAATCTTGGCGAACATCGGGAATTGCACGCCGAAGGTTCCGCGGCAAAACGCCAGGATCTCTTCGTTGCTGCCCGGCTCCTGACCCAGAAATTCATTGGACGGGAACCCCAGAACTTCCAGCCCCCGATCGCGATAGGTTTCGTACAGCGCTTCCAGCCCTTCGTACTGCTTGGTCAGGCCGCACTCCGAGGCTACGTTGACCACCAGCAGCACCTTGTCCTGATAGCTCCCCAGCGTGGTGGCCTGATTCTCGATAGTCTGTAACGGCAGATTGTAGATTGGCTTACTCATCGGTTGTCATCCTTTGGTTTTTTAATGGCAGGTGAATAAAGAAAACTACCTTACGCCCTTTGTCCGGGTCAGTAACCAGATAAATAGCGGCGCCCCCAGCGTGGCGGTCACCACGCCGATCGGCAGCTCGGCCGCCAGCAGCGCAACGCGGGCCACCACATCGGCCACCAGCAACACGCCGGCCCCCGCCAGCGCGCAGGCCGGCAACAGATAGCGTTGGTCAGTCAGGCCCGTGAGCCGCAAAATATGCGGGATCACTAGGCCGACGAAGCCGATCACCCCGGCCAGCGCCACGCTGACACCGACCAGCCAGCCGATCGCCAGCACCAGCAGATTGCGCCACAGATGCAGCGACAGCCCGAGCTGTCGCGCCTGCACCTCGCCCAGCGCCATCAGATTGAGCACCCGCCCCTGGCCACACAGCCACAGCAACACCGGCAGCAGCGCCAGCACCAGCCACTTTTGGCGCCAGTCTACGCCGCCGAAGCCGCCCATCATCCAGTACATCAGCTGCCGCAGATCGAGACTGGTACTGAAATAAACGGCCCAGGTCATCAGCGCGCTACACACGATGCCCAGCGCCACGCCGACCAGCAACAACCGCGCATTGGTCAAGCGTCGCCGGCGAGCAAAGCCCAACAGCAAGAAAGTCATCGCCAGCGCACCGACTATCGCGGCGGCGCTCATCAGCGCCACCGGCAACAAACCGTGCCCCAACAACACCGTCAGCACCAGCGCGACACCGGCGCCGTTAGCGACGCCCAGCAGACCGGGCTCCGCCAGCGGGTTTTCAAACAGCGCCTGCATCACCGCGCCCGCCACCGCCAGGGCCGCGCCGACCAGCATCACCGCCAGCGCGCGCGGCAAACGCAGTTGCCAAACGAACAGTTGCGCCCGTTCGCTGAACCATTCTGACGGCCATATCCATTGGTCGCCGGCGCAAAGGCTGAACAGTAAAGCCACCGCCACGCCCAGCGCCAACAGACTGACCTGGCGTTTATCGCAGTAACGTTGATGTTGCAACAGTAAGGTGAAGGTACGGCTGGTTGGCATGGCGCGGCGATTCCCTGCCGGCCGCTGTCGTGGCCGGATAATTGACGTCTGAGTCGAATATTAGGGGGTTAACGCCGCAAGGGGAAGCCTTGCGTAGGCGATGGCGCAGGAAAGCAGCGGCTGGTCCTGCCCGTCATCGCAACGATGATGGCAAAACCAGCCGCCGATAAACTCAGGGATTAACGATGCGGGCCGGCGTTGCCCGGTGGATAAGGCTGACCGCGGGCGTCATCACGGCGGTCATGGTCACCACGATCGTCATGACGGCGGTCGTGGTCGCGATTATCGCGATCGCCGTGGAACGGATTGCCGCTG
This sequence comes from Serratia sp. NGAS9, assembly GCF_009905295.1. NCBI lineage: Bacteria > Pseudomonadati > Pseudomonadota > Gammaproteobacteria > Enterobacterales > Yersiniaceae > Serratia > Serratia sp. NGAS9. Next base: position 2,192,926 of record NZ_CP047605.1, on the reverse strand, counting down.
CGTGCCGGCTGGCGATGTTCATAGCCACGCGGCGGCGAAGGTTGCCAGCGTCCGCCGTCCCAGTACAGACCGCGCGCATTGCGCTCCCCCAGACCTCGGCCCTGGTGCGCATGCCACCACTGCGGTGGGCGCCAGTCGTAGCCATCCCAGTAGTAGCCGCGGCGGTCCTGATCCCCCAGGTGCAGAGAAACGCCCGGCACGTTGATATCGACGGACACATCGGCCTGCGCCGCCAGCGGCAGCAACAGCGGGATACACACCAGCAACAGGATTTTTTTCATTTTACCTTCTCACTCTATTTTTCTTGCTGCAGTGGTTATATCAGCGCATTTATTTAACGACTATCTCATCGATACCTATTTTCAGATCGTTTTCGACGGCCTTACACAATCCCTACACTGTTTGCCGCCGCCTTTAATTATCATAGCCACTGACAAGGCTTAACGAATTGCTGACATCGCTTAAGCGACGCGACAATTATAATTAACTGGATTCCCATCGGAGGATAATAAAATGATTAAACGTATAGGTAGGTTGTTAGCCGTTGTAGCCTTGGCCTCAAGCCTCAGCGCCTGCTGCTGGGGCCCTCACTGGGGCGGCGGCCACCGCGGCGATGGCCCTGGCCATTATTACGGCCGTTACTGAGGAGAGAAAATAGATTCACTCATCAACAATAATAAGATATAAGAATATTCCGCAACTGAGGTTAAATTAATCCCTCCATACCGACTTAACGAACAAATTTAATAGTCGCCTTGAGAATTAGGAATAAACTGAATTTTGTCCCAGAAAAGAAAAAGGCCGCGCAAGCGGCCTTTTTTGATGTCACGTCACTCACCCTTTCGGGCTGGCGTTTTCTACCCGGCTTTTCAGCTTCTGCCCCGGACGGAAGGTCACCACGCGGCGCGCCGTAATCGGAATGTCTTCGCCGGTCTTCGGGTTACGCCCCGGACGTTGGTTCTTGTCACGCAGATCAAAGTTGCCAAAACCCGACAGTTTTACCTGTTCGCCATTCTCAAGGGCCCGACGGACCTCTTCAAAGAACAGTTCCACCAGGTCTTTGGCGTCCCGTTTGCTAAGCCCAAGCTTCTCAAACAGGTGTTCTGACATTTCAGCTTTAGTAAGCGCCATAGGTTCAATCCCTCAAGGATGCTTGGAATCGCTGTTTTAGAGCCTCTACGCATTTTGCAACGGTAGCGGCTATCTCCTCTTCTTCCAGTGTACGAGCGGTATCCTGCAATACCAGACTGATAGCCAGGCTCTTGTCACCTTCTGCCACGCCCTTGCCACGGTACACGTCAAACAAGTTTACGCCAACTACCTGATTTGCGCCAACTTTCTTACACTCGGCCAAAATATCTTCTGCGGGGACGTTTTCAGCCACCACAACAGCGATATCACGGCGGTTTGCCGGGAAGCGCGAAATCTCCCGCGCCTGAGGCACGGCGCGGCTCGCAAGCTTGTTCCACTCCAGTTCAAACACCACGGTGCGGCCGTTAAGATCCAGTTTACGTTCAAGTTCCGGGTGAACCACACCGATGAAACCAACGCGTTCGCCGTGCAAATAAATCGCCGCACTTTGCCCTGGATGCAGGGCCGGATTGGCTTCCGCCCGGAACTGAATTTCGGATAATTTACCGGTCAGCTCGAGGACAGACTCCAGATCCCCTTTTAAATCATAGAAGTCGACGGGCTTGCGCGCCAGATCCCAATGTTCATCGTGCGTATGGCCGGCGATCACGCCTGCCAGCATGACGTCCTGACGGATACCCAGATTTGCCGCACTATCAGGCACAAAGCGCAGGCCGCTTTCGAACAGGCGCAGACGCGTCTGCTGGCGGTTCTGGTTGTACACTACCGCGGACAGCAGGCCGGTCCACAGCGACAGACGCATGGCCGACATTTCGACCGAAATCGGGCTCGGCAGGATCAGCGCTTCTTCATTCGGATGCAGCAACGCCTGCACTTTCGGATCGACGAAGCTATAGGTGATCGCTTCCTGATAACCGTGATCGACCAGCATGGTCTTCACGCGCTTGAGCGTCAGATCGGCTTCGCGATGCTGGGTCATCACCAGATCGGCACGCACCGGCACATCCGGGATGTTGTCGTAGCCGTAAACACGCGCCACTTCTTCCACCAGATCCTCTTCGATCTCCATATCGAAACGCCAGCTCGGCGCGATCGCTTGCCAGCTGTCGCCCTGCTCGGTCACCTGACAACCCAGGCGGCGCAGAATGTCGCTGACCTGCTCACTCGGCACCACGTGGCCGATCAGGCGATCCAACTTCTCGCGGCGCAGCGTGATGGTGGCGCGCTTCGGCAATTCGTTTTCATCGGTCACGTCAATAATCGGACCGGCCTGGCCGCCACAGATGTCGAGCAGCAGGCGCGTGGCGCGCTCCATCGCTTTGTACTGCAGCGCCGGATCGACACCGCGCTCATAGCGATGAGAAGCATCGGTGTGCAGGCCGTGACGGCGTGCACGGCCGGTGATCGACAGCGGGCTGAAGAAAGCGCACTCCAGCAGCACGTCCTGGGTTTCCCCGTTGACGCCGGAATGCTCGCCGCCGAAGATGCCGCCCATCGCCAACGCTTTTTGATGATCGGCGATCACTAAGGTGTCGGCGTTCAGTTTGGCTTCGTTACCGTCCAGCAGCGTCAAGGTTTCCCCTTCTTCCGCCATGCGCACCACGATGCCGCCGTCGATGCGGCTCAGATCGAAGGCGTGCATCGGCTGGCCAAGTTCCAACAGCACATAGTTGGTGACGTCGACGACGGCATCGATAGAACGGATACCGCAACGACGCAGTTTTTCACGCATCCACAGCGGGCTTGGCGCCTTGACGTCGATGCCTTTCACCACGCGGCCCAGATAACGCGGGCACGCCTGCGGCGCGTCAACGCGGATCGGCAGCGTGGCGTCGATGGTGGCGGCCACCGGGCTCATGTCCGGCTCGGTCAGCGCAACCTGGTTCAGTACGCCCACGTCACGCGCAACGCCGATGATGCCCAGGCAGTCGGCGCGGTTCGGGGTAACGCTGATCTCGATGGTGTTGTCGTTCAGTTTCAGATAGTCACGGATGTCGGTGCCGATTGGCGCATCCAGCGGCAGCTCAATGATGCCGTCATGATCGTCGGAAATGCCCAGCTCGGAGAACGAGCACAGCATGCCTTCCGAAGGTTCGCCGCGCAGCTTGGCGGCCTTGATTTTGAAATCGCCCGGCAGCACTGCACCCACGGTGGCGACCGCCACTTTCAGGCCGGTACGGCAGTTCGGCGCGCCGCAGACGATGTCGAGCAGGCGATCGCCGCCTACGTTAACCTTGGTGACGCGCAGTTTGTCGGCGTTCGGGTGTTGGCCGCACTCGACCACTTCGCCCACCACAACGCCGTTAAACGCGCCGGCAACCGGGTCCACGCCGTCCACTTCCAGACCGGCCATGGTGATTTGATCGGATAATGCTTCGCTGCTGATGGCCGGGTTTACCCACTCGCGCAACCAGAGTTCACTGAATTTCATGTGATATTCCCGCCTTACTTAAACTGTTTGAGGAAACGCAGATCGTTTTCGAAGAATGCGCGCAGGTCGGTGACGCCGTAACGCAGCATCGTCAGGCGCTCCATGCCCATGCCGAAGGCGAAGCCGGAGTAAACTTCCGGATCGATGCCCACGTTGCGCAGCACGTTCGGATGCACCATGCCGCAGCCCAGCACTTCTAGCCATTTGCCGTTCTTGCCCATCACGTCCACTTCAGCGGACGGTTCGGTGAACGGGAAGTAGGACGGACGGAAACGAACCTGCAGGTCTTCTTCAAAGAAGTTGTTCAGGAAATCGTGCAGCGTGCCCTTCAGGTTGGTGAAGCTGATGTCTTTATCGACGATCAGCCCTTCCATCTGGTGGAACATTGGGGTGTGGGTCTGATCGTAGTCATTACGATAAACGCGGCCCGGCGCAATGATGCGGATCGGCGGCTGCTGGTTCTTCATGGTGCGGATCTGCACGCCGGAAGTCTGGGTGCGCAGCAGGCGCGTGGCGTCGAACCAGAAGGTATCGTGGTCGGCGCGCGCCGGGTGATGCCCTGGAATGTTCAGTGCGTCGAAGTTATGGTAATCGTCTTCAATCTCCGGGCCGGTGGCAACGGAGAAGCCCAGCTCGCCGAAGAAGGTTTCGATACGGTCGATGGTGCGGGTCACCGGATGCAAACCGCCGTTTTCCATGCGACGGCCCGGCAGGGAGACGTCGATGGTTTCAGCCGCCAGGCGCGCGTTCAGCGCGGCGCTTTCCAGCGCGTTCTTGCGCGCGTTCAGGGCGTCTTGCACCTCTTGCTTGGCCTGGTTGATCACCGCGCCGGCCGCCGGGCGGTCCTCCGCCGGTACGTCGCGCAGAGACTGCATCTGCAAGGTGAAATGACCTTTCTTGCCAAAATATTCGACGCGTACCAAATCTAACGCGGCAATATCCTGGGCATCTTCTACGGCTGCCTTGGCACTGGCAACCAGCTCTGCGAGATGTGGCATTGCTTTCCTCTTCCTCTGGCCGGGATGGCCCTAAGTAATTGTTATCTATTATTCGAACACGCCTTTGAGCAATCTTCAAAGACTTTTCAATGCGTTGTCGGCCGGATGGCTCACCTGCGCGGCACAGGGCCGGCTGAGTACCCGCCGTTCTCACCGCAACGCTTTGCAAGGCGAGCCGATGGCCAAAAACAAAAAAGCCTCCACGAGGGAGGCTTAGGCGCTACTTTTCGTTTCTTTTCTTACGCGCAAAGCCTCCTGAAATCAGGCGCTAAAGTAAAAAAAGAAACGAAAAATAGCTGCGTGCATGATTGCGGTACCTTGTCGATGATTGACCACCAGTGATATAGCGGCGGGCAATGAAAGTCAATATTTGTCGCTGAAAACAAAGATTAAAAGAGGGAGCAAGCTCCCTCTTCTACTGACTTACGCCAGAGCTGCTTTCGCTTTCTCAACCAGTGCGCCGAAGGCCACTTTGTCGAAGACTGCGATGTCAGCCAGGATCTTACGGTCAATTTCGATCGACGCTTTTTTCAAGCCGTTGATGAACTTGCTGTAAGACAGACCGTTCTGACGAGCAGCTGCGTTGATACGTGCAATCCACAGCTGACGGAACTGACGCTTACGTTGACGACGGTCACGGTAAGCATACTGGCCTGCTTTGATTACTGCCTGGAAGGCAACACGATATACGCGCGAACGGGCACCGTAGTAACCTTTCGCCTGCTTCATAATTTTCTTGTGACGTGCGCGTGCAATTACACCACGTTTTACGCGAGCCATATGCTCTCTCCTAAAGTCTTATTCTAAATTCAAAAAAAATGGCTTATGCGTACGGCAGGCACGCGGTAACCAGGACCAGATCGTTTTTAGACACCATGCCTTTCGGACGCAGGTGACGTTTACGCTTGGTTGCTTTTTTGGTCAGAATATGACGCAGGTTGGCATGTTTACGCTTAAAACCACCGCTGCCGGTTTTTTTGAAGCGCTTGGCTGCACCACGTACAGTTTTAATCTTTGGCATTTTAATTAAATCCACTTCGCATTGTTAAACAACGAATCAGTTGGGCGAATAAAACCCACACAGCGCAAGCGCCGCGCGGGTTCCATTACTTGTAAGCCTTACTGTTTCTTCTTAGGAGCGAGCACCATAATCATCTGGCGGCCTTCGATCTTCGTAGGGAAGGATTCGACCACTGCCAGATCCATATCTTCACACAGGTCTTTACGGACGCGGTTAAGCACTTCCATACCGATCTGCTGGTGCGCCATCTCACGCCCACGGAAACGCAGGGTGATTTTGGCTTTATCGCCATCTTCCAGAAAGCGAATCAGGTTGCGTAGTTTGACCTGATAGTCGCCATCATCGGTGCCAGGACGGAATTTGATTTCCTTAACCTGGATAACTTTTTGCTTCTTCTTCTGTTCTTTCGTCGACTTGCTCTTCTCGTAGAGGAATTTGCCGTAATCCATGATTCGGCAAACTGGCGGTTCGGCATTTGGGCTGATTTCTACTAAATCAACGCCCGCTTCCTCAGCTTTTTCAAGAGCTTCATTCAGACTGACAATACCAATCTGCTCGCCATCGACGCCGGTTAGGCGAACTTCTTGCGCGCGAATTTCTCTGTTAATGCGATTAGGACGCGCCGGTTGAACTCGTTTTCCGCCTTTAATACTTTATTCCTCCAGTTGATGAAGACTACGGCTGCGAATCTCTTTCAGCAGCTTGTCTACGACTTCGTTTACGTCCAGGCTTCCCAAGTCTTTGCCACGGCGGGTACGAACGGCAACTTTGCCTGCTTCGACCTCTTTGTCACCGCACACCAACATGTAAGGGACTCGACGTAAAGTATGTTCGCGAATTTTAAAGCCAATCTTCTCATTTCTCAAGTCCGCTTTCACGCGAATACCTGCATCCTGCAGTTTTTTGGTCAATTGCTGGACGTAATCAGACTGGCTATCGGTGATATTCATCACCACCACCTGCACCGGAGCGATCCAGGTCGGGTAGAACCCGGCGTATTCTTCGGTAAGGATACCGATGAAGCGTTCCATGGAGCCCAAAATGGCGCGGTGAATCATTACCGGCACGACGCGATCGTTGTTTTCGCCAACGTACGATGCGCCCAAACGGCCCGGCAAGAAGAAATCGAGCTGCACGGTACCACATTGCCATGCGCGATCCAAACAATCATGCAGGGTAAATTCAATTTTCGGTCCGTAGAAGGCGCCCTCACCCGGCTGATATTCAAACGGAATGCCGTTCTCGGTCAGCGCGGCGGCCAGGTCTTCTTCCGCACGGGTCCACATGTCGTCGGTGCCGATGCGTTTTTCCGGACGCGTGGACAGCTTGACGGCGATCTTGTCGAAGCCGAAAGTGCCGTACACATCATACACCATGCGGATACATTCGTTCACTTCGGCGCGCACCTGCTCTTCGGTACAGAAGATGTGGGCGTCATCCTGCGTGAAGCCGCGCACGCGCATCAAGCCGTGCAGTGAACCCGAAGGCTCGTTGCGGTGGCAACTGCCGAATTCACCCATGCGCAGCGGCAAATCACGGTACGACTTCAGGCCCTGGTTGAAGATCTGCACGTGACCCGGGCAGTTCATCGGCTTGATGCAGTATTCGCGGTTTTCCGACGCGGTGGTGAACATGGCGTCTTTGTAGTTTTCCCAGTGGCCGGTTTTTTCCCACAGCACGCGGTCCATCATGAACGGACCTTTCACTTCCTGGTACTGATACTCTTTGAGCTTCATGCGCACGAAGGCTTCCAGCTCGCGGAAGATAGTCCAACCGTCGTTGTGCCAGAACACCATACCCGGCGCTTCTTCCTGCATGTGATACAGGTCGAGCTGTTTGCCGATCTTGCGGTGATCGCGCTTGGCCGCTTCTTCCAGACGCTGCAGGTAGGCGTTCAGCTGCTTCTTGTCTGCCCAGGCGGTACCGTAGATACGCTGCAGCATTTTGTTTTTGCTGTCGCCGCGCCAGTAAGCGCCGGAGGTTTTCTGCAGTTTGAAATGGTGGCAGAAACGCATGTTCGGCACGTGCGGGCCGCGGCACATGTCGACGTATTCTTCGTGGTGATACAGACCCGGACGATCGTCATGGCTGATGTTCTCATCCAGGATCGCCACTTTATAGATTTCGCCGCGCTCAGCGAAGGTGTCACGGGCTTCTTGCCAGCTGACCTTCTTCTTGATGACGTCGTAATCCTTATCGGCCAACTCGTGCATCCGCTTTTCCAGCAGATCCAGGTCTTCCTGCGTCAGGGTGCGGTCGATGTCCACGTCATAATAAAAACCGTTGTCGATCACCGGACCGATCGCCATTTTGGTATCCGGCCACAGCTGCTTGATCGCATGACCCAGCAGGTGCGCGCAGGAGTGGCGCATGATTTCCAGACCGTCTTCATCTTTGATGGTGATGATGGCCAACTGCGCATCCGATTCGATCAGATCGCCGGCGTCAACCAGCTCGCCGTTGACGCGGCCGGCGATACAGGCTTTCGCCAGGCCAGGGCCGATATCGCGCGCGACATCCATCGGGGAAACGGGGTGGTCGAAATGACGCTGACTTCCGTCAGGAAGGGTAATAACAGGCATTAATAATTCCTTATCTACAGTGGTGACCCACACGACAGATCACATGCAGTACGAAAATTGGATTTTGGGTTTGGTCAGCCAGGTTTCAGATCTCGCCCACAATTGCCAGATTGAAACCTCACTGGGTATACAGAATGGAACGCATACCTTCTCAGCCGCATTCGGCTAAGCGAATAGTATCACTAAAATTGTTCCGGATAAATAAAGTGCCGCCGCCCTCACACTTCCGCCTCATTCGCCGCAAAAACGCCTTTCAGATAGCTGAGGGTAGCCAACAGACACAGGCCGTAGCCCAACAGTTCGCACCCCTCTTCCACCATGTTTTTCACCACTCGGTTGTAGCCGTCCAGCATCAGCGTTTGCCACAGCGCGCTCATGCCGAACAGGCGTGAAAACACCAGAATGCACAGCAGGCCGGCGCACATCATGCCGTAGCCGGGATGCGTCACGAAATAGGCCAGACCGCGCACCGTGGCCGCAATATGCCTTGCAGCATGCCACAGGCAGGCCAAGGCGACCGCCAGTGCGAACCACACCCAGGCGCCATGCCACAACGCATCGAACGCGAAGTCCATCTCGCGGATCAGCATGCAGAGAAAGAAGCCGCCAACCAGCAGCCAGGCGGAACGCCGCTCGGCCTGTCGCCGGGCCGCGGCGAAAAAACCGCCGGAGATGGCGAGCAGCAACAGTTCCTGTGCCGCTTCGGTCAGCGAGGTTTCATGAACGAAGTTATGCAGCCAGTGCACATCGATAAACACCAGGCCGACCAATGCCGCCATGAAGGCGGCGGAAAGCGCGAATGCGCCGATTTTCCCCAGTAAAAGATGCAGTTCTTGTTTCATAATCACACTCATTATTATTTACAGCGCATCTATGGTATCCACCTGTTCTCAGGGATCGTGGCAATTGGTGCCTAATGCCCTGAGCCACGCGAAAGGTGGTCGTTAATTACGCCGAAACAATAAAAAAACCCCGGCACCTGGGCCGGGGTGGGGCCAGTCTTTCCTGGCTGTCACTTCATCGTCGTCAATATTCCAGGCTCTCATCCCTCCATCATCGAGACGAGCAAAGGAGCCCGAAGATTACGCCTGCGCAGGTGATACCGCGATACGGCGGGCATTGGTGTTAACGCCCCACAAGCCTGCCAACGCACTGACCACTGCGCCAATCAACAGCGCAAAGAATGACCATAATGCAGCCCGCGACAATTCGTCTGCAGCAGCGGCAGCCTGTTCGCGCGCCTTCTGTTTCAGCTCCACATACTCCTGTTTTGCCTGATTGATTTTTGCTTCGGCGTCATCCAAACGCTGATTAACCAGCTGTGCAGTTTTATTTTTGGCTTCGACCAAATTCTTCACCGTCTGGTCCACTTCCTGCGGCGTCATATCGGTATTTTCTGCCAAGGCCTTTTTCAGGGCGTCTTGATCCACATCTTGCGAGATGACCTCACCCTGTTTTTTAAGCTTGGCGACCAGTTGATTAATAATGGCGTCGCTATTGTCAGGCTGAAGTGCCAGGGCTTTTACTGCGTCCGCCAAATCAGTTTTGGCCGCATTCAACTGCTGTTGCATGAATTCAGGCTGCAATGACGGGATACCGCTTTTTTTAAGCGCCGTAACCACATCGCCTTGCAGCTGTTCAGGTTCCAAGGTTGTGTCAATGCCCAACTTGTCAAACACTTTACCGCCGGCGTCCGCCAATCCGGATGCCCCTTTGCCAATCGCTGAACCGGCGCCGGAGAGCAAGCTGCCGGAGGTCGAAGCGATAGCGCCCAGCGCATTGCCGGTCGCCTTCACTGCAGACCCGACCAGCATCCCACCCAGCACCGCCGCCACAATCAGTGACGTAGCCCAGACCAGGAAGCCATGAATAAGTCCGTCATTAGCAGCCAAACGCCCAGCAATAAAAGCGCCGGCGGCCAAACTAATAATGATTGAAACAGCGGACCAAATCACTACGGTGGTACCGGCGCCGTTTATCGGATCGTCTGATGTCGGATCCACGATGGAGAATCCAAGACTGGTGCCTAACGTCGACAGCAGCAGTGAAACAGCCAATACGGTGATCACGCCGCCGATGACGCTGCCCCAGGAGATTTTTTTCGCCGCTACCCATTCTTTTGCCACTTCCATAGTAAAACTCCTTTTAAGTTTTCGATTATAAAGAAATGCCAGAAAGCCTTACCATTATAGACTCGCTTCATCAATCAGGCGGTTAAAGGGTGAAAACAGTTAAAAATAATTAATGATAATAACATCAAGAGTGCGTCTACTCTCAGCGGCGATACGCTGACAGACCGTCTTAGCATCACTATTCTTACGCTATCCACCAGTGAACAGGGTCTTAGCGCAAAACATGAACCGGTTACTCGCAGCCCTCATCGTGGCGTGCGCGGCATTGGCGACGTTATATGGGCTGGTGCATTTTGGCGCGCGTTCGGTGCCGCGCGCGATCGCGGTCAACGAGGCGCCGCTGGGGTGTGAGGATGAACCTGAGCTCGCCGGCGAGTGCGGCGATGACGATGAGGCTCCCGCCGACGAATTTCGCCGGCCGGCGACGCTGAACGCCCGGGCCGACGGTTAATTAACGTTACGAGCTATCCCCATTGCCGCCAGGCGTACGGCAGGCTAGGCTGTTCAGCTCATGGGCCGCCGTTTGGCGGCTTGAACGTTGCACAGGGAGTCTATTTTATGACGGGTATTTTGCAGTTATTCCAGGCCATCGGACTGGGTTTGGTGCTGCTGTTGCCGCTGGCCAACCCGCTGACCACGGTGGCGTTGCTGCTCGGGTTGTCCGGCAATATGACGCGCGAAGAGCGTAATCAGCAGTCGCTGATGGCCTCGGTTTATGTGTTCTGCATCATGACGGTGGCGTTTTACGCCGGGCAGGTGGTGATGAACACCTTCGGCATTTCGATCCCCGGCCTGCGCATCGCCGGCGGCCTGATCGTCGCCTTCATCGGTTTTCGCATGCTGTTCCCGCAGCAGAGCCCCGAAGACGCGCCGGAGGTGGAGAGCAAGTCGCACGAGCTGCGCCACAAGACGTCGGCCAACATCGCCTTCGTGCCGCTGGCCATGCCGAGCACCGCCGGGCCGGGCACCATCGCGATGATCATCAGCTCGGCATCGAGCGTCAAAGCGAACTCGCTGGGCTTTGAACCCTGGGTGTTGGCCGTGGCGCCGGTCGCCATCTTCCTGACGGTCGCGGTGATCCTGTGGGCCTGCCTGCTCAGTTCCGGCGCCATCATGCGGTTGGTGGGGAAAAGCGGCATCGAGGCGATCTCGCGCCTGATGGGGTTCCTGCTGGTGTGCATGGGCGTTCAGTTCATCATCAACGGCGTGCTGGAGATCATCTCCACCTATACACCGACCGCCTGATCATACAAAACGGGCGCGATCGTCGCGCCCGTTGCCGTTATTTCCCCGCCGGCGCCTGCGCGCCCAAAATGCCCTTGCCTTCCGGCACTTCGGTAAAGCGACTGAGGATCTCGCTGTAGGTCTTGGCCGGATCCAAATCCGGGAACTGCGCCGGATAGATAAACTTCGCCAGATACTCCAGCCCGACGATGTTGTACGGGTGGTTGTAGAAGTTATGGTAGATGCCGTAGAACCGCCCTTCCTTCACCGCCGACACCTGCGAGAACCCCGGGCGCTGCTTCATGCGGTTGAAGGCCTCATCCACCTGCTGCTGCGTGACGCCATAGCCGAACGGCACCGCGGCGTTGGTCTTGCTGGCCCACTGCGAGCCGGAAACGATATACGCATCCGGTTTCATAGCGATCACTTTTTCCAGCGCCACGTCGCCGGTCGCACCCGGCAGCAGCGCAGAGCCGATGTTGCGCGCGCCGACCGCCTCGACCAGTGCCCCCCAGCCGACGTGCGCATGGGTGAAGCAGCAAGATTCCAGGCCATTCAGGCCGGCCTTGGCTTCGAAGAACACCAACGGTTTGGGTGCCACCGCCTGCGTTTTGGCCAGAATGGCCTGATAATGCTGCTGATAATAATCGGTATATTGCTTGGCTTCGCTTTCACGGTTGAGGGTTTCCCCCAACAGCGTCACGCTTTTCGGCGTGTTTTCCACCGGCTTGAGCATGGTATCGATAAACAGCACCGGCACGTTCAGCGCCTTCAGCTTATCCAGCACGCCGGTTTGGCTCAGCGAAGGCTTGGAGCGCAGCTGGGCGATCATCAGATCGGGGCGCTTGGCGATCACGCTCTCCAGATTCACTTCGCCTTTATCGCTGAATCCCATATCGATGATGTTTTTCGCCGCCGGCCATTTGCTCTGCAAGATTTCCCAGGTCGCCGCGTCGCTTTTCTTCAGCAGGTTATTCCAGGCCACCAGCCGGCCGAACGGGTTGGCGCGATCGAGCAGCGCCAGCGTGAGAATGTCGCGCCCGTCCTGCACCACGATGCGTTTCGGCTCCTGCGGGAGGGTGACCGTCTGGCCAGAGGTGTCGGTCAGGGTCAACGGATAGGTAGTGGCCATCGCCGGAGAGGCGAGTAAGGCGGCGCAGACCAGCGCCGGCAAAGTGATTCGACGGTGCACGAAAGACTCCTTAGTCATGAATACATTCAGGAAATACTAATGAGAATGGCTTGCATTATCAAAGATAACGCCCAGCATGCCGGCGATTAATTGCAAAGGGATGTGTAAAGGAAGGATAAGAGGCGCACCGGAGCCGGCGCGCCCAGGGGATCACATCAGGCCGTAGATCAGCGCCGACAGCGCAATCAAGCCCATCACCAGCACGAAGACGTTGCTCGCCGCGCGATATTGGCGCATGGCCGGCACCGCACGCACCGCGTACATCGGCAGGATGAACAGGATCGCTGCAATCAGCGGGCCGCTGATGGTTTCGATGATGTGCAGCGCGCTGGGGTTCCACACCGTCGCCGCCCAGGTGAGCAGGAACAGTGCCACCGCCGAGATGCGGTGCGTCATGCACGAGCTGAGCGGCTTGCCGACCGCGCGCGTGACGCCATCGATCAGGCTGGTCGCCCCTTCCGTCACCCCCAGCGAGGTGCCGAGATAGGATTTAGCCATTGCCAGCATTGCCATCACCGGGCCGAGATAGGCGATCAGCGGGTTGGAAAACTTGTTGGCCAGCGTGGTCAGCACCGTGATGTTCTGATCTTTCGCCTGCTGCATGTCTTCATGGGACAGGCTCAGCACGCAGCTGAACACGAAAAACAGCACGGTAACGCAGATCAGCACATAGCTGTAGCGCATGATGCGCGCGCAGCGGCGCTCCGCCTTGTCGCCATACAGGCTCTTCTGGGTCGAGGCGAAGGAGGAAATGATCGGCGCATGGCTGAAGGAAAACACCATCACCGGCACCGCCAGCCACAGTGAATGCCACAGCCCCGGCGTGTCGAAGCGGGTGGTGGCCAGGCCGTGCACGAAGTTGGCGGTATTCCAGCTCGGCATCAGGTACAGCGAAATACCCATCAGGAACACCAGCAGCGGGAACACCAGCATGCCCATCGCCGCCACGATGCTGTCTTTGCCACGCAGCAGCACCAGATTGAGCACTACGACCACCGCCAGACTCAGCCAGATACGCGGCAGCGGCGCCACGTGGAACTGGTGGATCAGGAAGCTGTCCAGCGCGTTGGTGATCGAAATGCTGTACACCAGCACGATCGGGAAGAACGCCATCAGATACAGCATCATGATGATTTTTCCGGCCAGCACGCCGAAGTGTTCCACCACCACATCGTGAATATTGCCGTCGCGGCTGGAGCCAGAAAGCACGAAGCGGCTGAGCGCGCGGTGCGGCAAATAGGTCAACGGGAAAGCGAACAGCGCCATCAACAGCAGCACCAGCGGGCCGTTCAAACCGGCGTTGATCGGCAAGAACAATGTGCCGGCGCCCACCGCGGTGGCATAGAGACCGAACATCCAGACGGTGTCGGTTTTGTTCCATTTGGCAGGCTGAGCGGCCGTCAGCGTGCCTGAATCGGGAGAAATCGTACTCATGAGACAGTCTACCTTAATCTGCAGCGCCAACGATTGCGCCTAACGGGATATCCTTCTCCGCGAATTTTTTAATAGTAATCAGTGAATTAAAGCGATATTTCATACTTACGCCTGATGAAAGGACGGCAAAGGATAATGAAAAATCCGCTGCGGGTCTATGTTTTATCGGCTGAACGGATGATTTGCGAACAGAAAATGCTGAAAAAACCGGCACGGGCAGGAAAAACTAAGGGCTCCTTGCGGAGCCCTTAAGCGGTTTACTTCTTCGCGTCCGGATGGTCCGGCACCTCGGCGCTGCCCATCTCCTTCTCGTCGCGGATCATCGAGCGGTCTTTACGCACGTCGGCCACGTCGGAGGCGCCCACCGGTTTGGCGCTGTTGCCCCAGCTGGTACGGATGAAGTTCACCACGTCCGCCACCTGCTGATCGTTCAGACGCCAGCCAAACGGCGGCATGGTGATGTTGGACACCGCGCCCTGCACCGCCGGCGTGGTGTTACCGGTCAGCACGATGTGGATCAGCGAGGTCGCGTCCTCGGTCTGCACCACCGGGTTGCCCTTCAGCGACGGGAAGGCGCGCTTATAGCCCACGCCGTCGGTGCGGTGGCAGGCCGCGCAGTTATCGACATACAGCGCCGCGCCGGGCTTGCTGTCGTCACCGCGCCACAGATCCTTGGCCACGCTGTCTTCGACCGGCGCCGCCTGCTGCTTGCCGTCTTTCGGCGGCAGCGATTTCAGGTAGCGGGCGATGGCGGTCAGATCGTCGTCGCTCAGGTATTGCAGGCTGTGCTCCACCACGTCGCTCATGCCGCCAAACACGATCGCCTTGTCGTTACGGCCGGTTTTCAGGAACTCGGTCAGCTCGGCTTCGTTCCAGCTGCCCAGGCCATCCTTACGGTCGCTGCGCAAGCTGGAAGCCACCCAGCCGTCGATCGGCGCGTTGCTGCCGGACAGGTAGTCGTCGCTTTCGCTGTTGCTCAGCGCTTTTTCCTGCATGGTGATGCTGCGCGGGGTATGGCAGGCACCGCAGTGGCCCAGGCCTTCCACCAGGTAGCGGCCGCGCTCAATCACCGGATCGGCCTTGGCGTCAGCGACGAAATCCGCCGGCGACGGCGCGAACATGCCGCGCCAGATGCTCAGCGGCCAGCGCATCGACAGCGGCCACGGGATGTCGGAGTCCTTGTTGGCCTGCTCCACCGGCTGCACGCCGTGCATGAAATAGGCATACATGGCGCGCATGTCGTCCTCTTTCACCAGCGCGAACGACGGGTACGGCATCGCCGGGTACAGGGTGCTGCCGTTTTTGGCTACGCCCTTACGCACCGCGTTGTCGAAATCCTCGAAGCTGTAATCGCCGATGCCGGTTTTCTTGTCCGGCGTAATGTTGGTCGAGTAGATGGTGCCGATCGGCGTCTCCATCGCCAGACCGCCGGCGAAGGTTTTGCCGCTCTTGCCGTCGGTGTGGCAAGCCACGCAGTCGCCGGCGCGCGCCAGGTATTCACCGCGCTTGATCAGCTCGCTGCTGACGGTGGCGTCCTGCGCCCAAACGGAAAAACTCACTGCACTGAGAACCAGTGCCGGTACAAATGCTTTCATCGTTCGCCGTCCTTATGCCTGCACCAATGGGCCTGGGTTTTTCAGATACTGCTCGCGAATGGCGCGGGCAGACCAGTAAGCCAGCGCCGCCACGGTGCCGGTCGGGTTGTAGCCCAGCCCTTGCGGGAAGGCCGATGCGCCGATCGAGAACACGTTGTGCACGTCCCAGCTCTGCAGATAGCGGTTGACCGCGCTGGTCTTCGGATCTTCCCCCATTACCGCGCCGCCGTTCATATGGGTGGTCTGGTAGCTGGTGGTGTCGAAGTGGCTGTTGGCGTTTTTCGGGCTGCCGGCGATCAGTTTCGGGTTCATCGCCTTGGCGATCGGCGCCATCTTGTCGTACATGAACTGCGCCATCTTGATGTCGTTTTCCTGCCAGTCGAACGTCATGCGCAGCAGCGGCTGGCCAAAGACGTTCTTGTAGTTGGGATCGAGATCCAGATAGTTGTTGCGGTACGACTGGTGCGCGCCGTGGGCGTCCATCGAAACGTGGTGGGTGTAGGCATCCGCCACCGCCGCTTTCCATTTGCTGCCCCAGGCCGGGGTGCCCGGAGGCGTCGGCAGGCCGGAGATCGGCTTGGTGCCAGCCTGGTTGACCCAGAACGGCGAACCGCCGACGAAGCCTTCTTTGGCATGGTCGAAGTTATCGGCGTTGAAGTCGTCCACGCCCACGCCGTTGCCGCCGGCGCCGATGAACGGGTTGGTGAACACGTCTTTATCGAAGAACGCCTTGATGGTGGTCATGTTCTGGTAGGCGAAGTTGCGCCCGACCACGCCTTCGCCGGTCACCGGATCGTAAGGCTTGCCGATGCCGGACAGCAGCATCAGGTGCACGTTGTGGAACTGGAACGCGCCCAGGATCACCAGATCGGCCGGCTGTTCAATCTCGCGGCCCTGCGCATCGACGTAGTTCACGCCGGTGGCGCGGGATTTGTCGTCGGTCAGGTTGACCTTCAGCACGTTGGCGTTGGTGCGCAGCTCGAAACGTTTCTCCATGCGCAGCGCCGGCAAGATGTTGACGTTCGGCGAGGCCTTGGAATACATGTAGCAGGCGTAGCCGCTGCAGAAACCGCAGAAGTTGCACGGGCCCATCTGCGCGCCGTACGGGTTGGTGTAAGAGTCCGAGGTGTTGGCGGACGGCAGGTTGTAAGGGTGATAACCCACCTCCAGCGCCGCTTTCTCGAACAGCTGGGCGGAGTAGGTATTTTTCTGCGCCGGCAGCGGGAAGTCGCTGGAACGATCCGCCGCAAAGCGGTTGCCGCCCTTCTGCGCCACTTTCTGCCCTTTGATGGTCCAGGCGGTGCCGGAGGTGCCGAACACTTTCTCCGCTTTATCGAAGAACGGTTCCAGCTCGTCGTAGGTCACGCCGAAGTCCTGGATGGTCATGTCCTTCGGAATGAAGTTTTTGCCGTAGCGCTCTTCATAGTGGCTGCGCATGCGCAGTTCGATCGGATCAACGCGAAAATGCACGCCCGACCAGTGCAGGCCGGCACCGCCAACGCCGGTGCCCGGCAGGAACGCCGCCAGCTGGCGGTAAGGCACCGCGGTCTGGCTGCTGTTGTGGCGAATGGTGACGGTGCTTTTCGACAGATCCTGGAACAGTTTGCGGCGGATGTTATAGGTCAGCTCGTCGATCACCTGCGGATAAGAACCGTCCGGATAGGTGTCGCGCATCGGGCCACGCTCCAACGCCACCACGTTGAGGCCGGCCTCGGTCAGCTCTTTGGCCATGATCGCGCCCACCCAGCCGAAACCGACGATCACCGCATCTACTTTTTTCATTACCGTTGCCATGATCAGCCCCTCTCCCCACGAATCGAGACCGGCGGGAAGGGATAACGCTCCCCTCGCTCAACCCAGTCCATAAAATCGGCGCGCGCGCCCGGAAAATTAATCAGCTTCCAGCCCACCATGTCTTTGTTGCCGCCATGGATAGGATCGCTGAAGAAACCTTCGCGGGTGTTTTGCAACAGATAGGAGAAGAACAGTTTCGACGGCAGCTGCTGGAACTCCGCCTCGCCGGACTCGAACTTTTGCAGCATGGCGTCTTGCTGCGCGCCATCCAGTTCGGCGAAGGGCTTGCCGGCGGTTTTCTTGCTGTAGGCGTCGGCGTCACTGATGCCGAGGTTGTAGATTTGCTTGGGCACCAGCGGCAGCTGATAACCCATCTCCTTCGGCACATCGGGGTTGAATGGCCCCTGCATGTACCAGATGGAGCCGGTGGCGTATGGGGTATTCATCTGGCGATCGATAAACTCCGGTACGCCGGCTTCCAGTGCGCCAGGGCCGCGTTCGTCGGCCGGGATCAGGCGCGCGACGGCGGCCTTGATGAAGGCCCACTCTTCCGGGGTGAAAAAGGTCGGTTGGTAATCGTTCTGCGTTGAAGTGTTCGGGGCCGCGACCGCTGGTGCCGGTGCCGTCAGCGCGCCAACGCCACTGCCACCAATTACCGCCGCAGGAATTAAGGTCATCGATTTCAACAAGAAATCGCGCCGCGAATTGTTGGTTTTATGATTCGACATGTCACATTCCATCCAAAGATAGTCACAACTATTTAACCGCAACCTTGCGGTCGATACGGGTTTTTAAAATAATTTGTTACTTATTTGTCTATTTATTGAAGGTCAGAATGCGAGCAAATGCAAAAATGTTACCGGTAACTTATTGAATGAACGTAAAGATTTATCTGCTAACGTAAATTTAACTTTTTGTGCGGTTTTTCTGATAACCGGTGAGGAAATAACGAAAAATGAGAGGTGCGTCGTGCTCTTAAGCGGCGCCATAAACAAAATCGGCCGCGTTCAGCGGCCGATTCGACAAAAGAGAGGGTTACTGCGACATCGCCTGGTAGGCGGTGGTCACCTTCCACAAATAGCGCGGCGCCTGCGGTGCGGGGTGCTTTTTCTGGATGTGCTGATAAAACTCGTCCGGACTCATCTGATTGATGCGATTCACCGCCACACGCTTGTCCGAGGAGAAGGTGCGTAACATGGCACCCGCCCCGTTCACGTACGAAACGATGGTGGCATAACGCAGAGTCTGAGGGTTGTTGATCCCGGCTAGCTGCTGGCTTTGAAGAATATTGATATAGGCCGTTCCCAGATCAATATTGACCGCCGGATCCTTCAGCTCACGCGAGCTGGGTTGCCCGTTTCGTCCTTTCATGCGATAGGCGTCGCGGCCGGCGGTAGAAGCCTTAAGCTGCATCAATCCCACTGCGTTCGAGGTGCTGACCACGTTCGGGTTAAACCCGGACTCCACCTGAATAATCGCTTTAATCAGCGTTTCGTCAACGCCGTAGTTGCTGGCGGCCTGACGAATGTAATCGTTATAAGCAACCGGGGTGCCTGTGCGGTTTACCGGTGCCTGCGGAGCGGGTTTTAACCAACCGCCGCGCGTTGTGCCACTGCCTGAAATATTGCTTGCCGTTTGCGGGTCTTTGGCGCACCCCGACAAAAGCAAAATTGCCGTAAGGCAACCTATTTTTGTTTTCACAGAATCCCTCACTCCTTTCAATGAGTTGCGTAGCATATACAACTTGTAAGGACACCTGCAGTAATTTTTTGGGCTAATCTCAAGCTATCCATATACCAAGAGGTGATTTATGAGTCAATCTGCAACAAACTGCTTTGTGGTGACTTTTCGCTATCAGGAATCGGGATTAACCGACCTGGCGAAGCTGACCGGGCAATTGACGCGCGAAGGTTTTGTCACGTCGGTGACAGACGAAAATGGCGTTCACCATGAGCTCGGCAGCAACAGTTTCGCGTTCATAACCGTGCTGGATCAAGAGGATGTACTGCGCCTGGCGCAGGGGTTCGGGCAGTTGGCATTGGGAAAACAGCCGGAGGTGACGATATGCGCCTGTGAGGACTACCTTCAGCGGTTACATACTGATACATAAAATGCTATAACTCCCCGGACGGTATTATTTTTTCAGTTGGAGAAATACCCCGCCGGCGGTGGGCAAGTGACGCTTGACTTCGCTTCAATTGATATTGATAATCATTTTCATTTGAACCAGGAGACGTCATCATGCCATTGATAAGTTGCGCTTTTCGTCGCAGTCGCCCTTCCCGCGCTGCCGCACTGTTACGCCCTTTTACGCTCGCCTGCCTGCTGCTCGGCACCGCCTTGGTCAGTCAACACGCGCTGGCGGATAAAAAGCTGCGCGTGGTGACGACCTTTACCATCATTCAGGACATTGCCCAGAACGTGGCCGGTGACGCCGCCGTGGTGGAATCCATCACCAAGCCGGGCGCCGAGATCCACGACTATCAACCGACCCCACGCGACATCGTCAAAGCGCAGCACGCCGACCTGATCCTGTGGAACGGCATGAACCTGGAACGTTGGTTCCAGCGCTTCTTCGAAAACATCAAACAGGTGCCGGCGGCGGTTGTGACCGAAGGCATCACCCCGCTGCCGATCCGCGAAGGGCCGTATAACGGCAACCCGAACCCGCATGCCTGGATGTCGCCAAGCAACGCGCTGGTGTACATCGAGAACATTCGGAAAGCCCTGGTGGAGCACGATCCGGCACATGCGGAAACCTATAACCGCAACGCCAAAGCCTACGCAGAGAAAATCGGCGCACTGGACGCCCCACTGCGCGAACGCCTGGCGCGCATTCCGACCGCACAGCGTTGGCTGGTGACCAGCGAAGGCGCTTTCAGCTACCTGGCGCAGGACTATCAGCTGAAAGAAGTCTATCTGTGGCCGATCAACGCCGATGAGCAAGGTTCGCCGCAGCAGGTGCGCCGGGTAATCGACGCGGTGCGCGCCCACCATATTCCGGTGGTGTTCAGCGAAAGCACCATTTCCGACAAGCCGGCCAAGCAGGTAGCGAAAGAAACCGGCGCCAAATACGGCGGCGTGCTGTACGTAGATTCGCTGTCCACCCGCGACGGCCCAGTGCCGACCTATATCGACCTGCTTAACACCACCGTGCAAACCATCGCCAAAGGATTCGATCAATGACCCATGAACCGTTTGTCCGCCCTGAATTGAACGTGGACGACGTCACCGTGACCTACAACAACGGACACACCGCCATTCACAACGCCAGCTTTACCCTGAGCGGCGGTTCGATCTGCGCACTGGTCGGCGTCAACGGCAGCGGTAAATCGACGTTGTTCAAAAGCATCATGGGCCTGGTCAGGCCCACCAGCGGCCGGGTGTCGCTCAGCGACAAACCGGTAGCGGACGCGCTGAAAAAGAACCTGATCGCCTACGTGCCGCAGACCGAGGACGTCGACTGGAACTTCCCGGTGCTGGTGGAAGACGTGGTGATGATGGGCCGCTACGGCAAGATGAATTTCCTGCGCATTCCGTCGCGAGAGGACCGGTTGCGGGTTGACAAGGCGCTGGAGCGGGTCGGCCTCAGCGAGCTGCGCGGTCGGCAGATCGGCGAGCTGTCCGGCGGCCAGAAAAAGCGCGTGTTTCTGGCGCGCGCGCTGGCGCAACAGGGCACCGTGCTGCTGCTGGATGAACCGTTCACCGGCGTGGATGTGAAAACCGAGAATGCCATTATCGAGCTGCTGCGCGCATTGCGCGACGAGGGGCATCTGATCCTGGTCTCCACCCACAACCTCGGCAGCGTGCCGGAGTTTTGCGATCGGGTGATCCTCATCAACCGCACGGTGCTGGCCGCCGGCCCAACCGAAACCACCTTCACGCAGAGCAACCTGGAGCAGGCATTCGGCGGCGTGCTGCGCCATATCAACCTCTCAGGCCCGGATCTGCACGACGACAACGATCCGCGCACCGTTACGGTGTTGACCGACGATGAGCGCCCGGCGGTGTTCTACGGCCACACCAAGAGCGATCCGCCGGCCAACAGCCAGGCCAGGGAGAAACAATCCTGATGCTGGACCTTCTGCTGCAACCTTTCAGTTATAACTACATGGTGAAAGCCATCTGGGTCAGCGCCATCGTCGGCGCCGCCTGCGCGTTCCTGTCCGCCTATCTGATGCTGAAGGGATGGTCGTTGATGGGCGATGCGCTGTCGCACTCGGTGGTGCCCGGCGTGGCCGGCGCCTACGCCCTCGGCCTGCCCTACGCCGCCGGCGCCTTCTTTACCGGCATGCTGGCGGCGCTGGCGATGACGCTGGTGCGCCACATCACCCGCCTGCGCGAAGACGCCATCATCGGCTTCATCTTCTCCACCTTCTTCGCCGTCGGCCTGCTGATCGTGTCGCTCAACCCCACCTCAGTCAACGTACAGTCGATCATCTTCGGCAATATCCTCGGCATCGCCGACGAAGACGTGCTGCAGGTGGAAATCATCATCGGCGTTTCGCTGCTGATCCTGTGTCTGGTGTGGAAAGACCTGCTGGCGGTGTTCTTCGACGAAAGCCACGCGGTATCGATCGGCCTGTCGCCGCTGAAGCTGAAGATCCTGTTCTTCACCCTGCTCAGCGCCTGCACCGTCGCCGCGCTGCAAACCGTCGGCGCCATTTTGGTGATCGCCATGGTGATCACGCCGGGCGCCACCGCCTATCTGCTGACCGACCGCTTCAGCCGGCTGGTGATCATCGCCATCATCATCGGCGCATTGACCAGCGGCATCGGCGCCTACCTGAGTTTCTTCCTCGATGGCGCCACCGGCGGGGTGATCGTCACCCTGCAAACGCTGGTGTTCCTGGCGGCGTTCTTCTTCGCGCCGAAACACGGCCTGCTGGCGTCCCGGCGCCGTGTGGCGCATTCGCAAACCGGAGGCCGCTGATGGACACCCTGTATCAACTGCTCAGCGAACCCTTCGCCTACCCGTTCATGCAGCGGGCGATCGTCGCCGCCATCGTCACCGGCGTAGTGTGCGCCGTGCTCTCCTGCTATCTGGTGCTCAAAGGCTGGTCGCTGATGGGTGACGCCATCTCGCACGCGGTACTGCCCGGCATCGTGGTGGCGTTCGTGGTCGGCATCCCGCTGGCGATCGGCGCCTTCCTCTCCGGCATCTTTTGCGCGGTAGCCACCGGCTACCTGAAAGAGAACAGCCGGGTGAAAGAAGACACGGTGATGGGCATCGTCTTTTCCGGCATGTTCGCCTTCGGCCTGGTGCTGTTCTCGCGCATCGACACCGACCAACACCTAAGCCACATTCTGTTCGGCAACATGCTGGGCATCACCGACGGCGAGCTGAAGCAAACCCTGCTGATTGCCGGCATCACCCTGGCGGTGGTGTTGCTCAAGCGCAAAGACTTCATGCTGTACTGTTTCGACCCGCACCACGCCCGGGTGATTGGCCTGCCGGTCAAGCTGCTGCACTACGGGCTGCTTTGCCTGCTGGCGATGACCATCGTCGCCTCGCTGCAGGCCGTGGGGGTGATCCTGGTGATCGCCATGCTGATCGCCCCCGGCATCATCGCCTTTATGCTGTGCCGCCGGTTTGATCGCATGCTGATGGTGGCAACGGTGGTGTCGGTGTTCTCTTGCGTGCTCGGCACCCTGATCAGCTTCCACATCGACGGCGCCACCGGGCCCTGTATCGTCATCGTGCAGGCCGTGCTGTTCGTTGTCGCCTTGTTGTACAGCAAGCTGCGCCCGTTACAGGGTAACCAAAATGCCCCGATGGGCAGTTAAACGCCCCTCTGATGCGGCGGTGTGCCCCGCCGCATCCTATTCCTCCGCTGGCTTATCCGTTGTCATCAAGTTGCAATCGGTATTGCGCTTAAATTAATCAATAGGGTATATACTTTGAGCTGGCGAGGCGCTGAAAAAATCGCCGCCTTTGACGCCGGCTGTGCGCCGCGTCGTGTTTTCACCACGGGAAAGACGCTAACCTAATGAATTATCAGGCAGCACAGAGGGGGAAATACCATGTGGCAAGCCGTTAGCCGTCTGTTAAGTGAACATCTTGGCAGCGCAGAGATACGCGAAAGGATTGAACTGCCCGGGGGCGACATTCACCCGGCGTGGCGCGTGAGTTACGGTGACAACGAGGTGTTCGTGAAATGCGACGCCCGTGAACAACTGCCGATATTCACCGCTGAGGCCGATCAGCTGGCGTTGCTGGCGCGCAGCAAAAGCGTGCGGGTGCCGGAAGTGTACGGCGTCGGCAGCGATCGCGACTACAGCTTCCTGCTGCTGGAGTATCAGCAGTTGAAACCCCTCGACGCCCACGGCGCCTACTGTCTGGGCCAGCAGTTGGCGCACCTGCATCAGTGGAGCGAGCAACCGCAGTTCGGTCTCGACTTCGACAGCGATCTGACCACTACCCCGCAACCCAACGCCTGGCAGCGCCGCTGGTCGGAATTTTTCGCCGAACAGCGCATCGGCTGGCAGCTGCAGCTGGCGGCGGAAAAAGGCATGACCTTCGGCGACATCGACGACATTGTCGATCGGGTGTATCTGCGCTTGCAGCACCACCAGCCGCAGCCTTCGCTGCTGCATGGCAACCTGTGGCCGGGCAACTGCGCGATGACCGCCAACGGGCCGATCCTGTTCGATCCGGCCAGCTACTGGGGCGACCGAGAGTGCGACTTGGCGATGCTGCCGCTGCATCCGGAGCTGCCGCCGCAGATCTACGACGGCTATCAGAGCGTGTGGCCGCTGGAGGCCGGATTTATCGAGCGCCAGCCGCTGTATCAGCTGTACTACCTGCTCAACCGCAGCAATCTGTTCGGCGGCCAGCATTTGGTGGCTGCCCAACGCGCGGTGGAGGCGCTGCTGCAGCCGGAGGCGTCGTAACGTACCGGGGCGCCGAGCGGCGCCCCGGTCATGGTTCAGGCCGCGCCGGCCAACTGCCCCAACAGGCGGATCACGAACCAGGCGATCACCGCAATCACGATAGGCAGGATGTACAGCGGGAAGTATTGCAGGAAGATGGTGTGGTGCGGCAGCGTAATGCGCTCCTCAAGCTGTTGGCGCGTGTGCCCTTCGCTGCCCTTGGCCTGCTCCAGGATCATCTGGTCTTCCAACCCTTCGCGGATGAACTTGACCTGACGCGACATGCGCGCGCCGGAGGCCTGCAGCGCCAGCCCGACGAAGATCAGAATATAGATGATGATGAACATCAGATTGGCGCCGCTGAACAGGCTTTTATCCACGTCAGGCACCGGTGAGTTGTACCAGAAAAGGTTCAGGAACGGCGTGTTGAAACGCACCATGTCCACCATCACGTGGACAAAATCCAGCATCACTGCGTTGATGCCCTTGGTTTTTTCACTGTGCTGATAGATAAAGCCCAGCACGGAAATCAGCGTCGACAGCAACGCCGGGATAAAAACCACCCATCCGAGAATGCGTTTCAAAATGGCGAGACGCCCGGCCTGTTGATACGTCATGTGTTCCCCTTGTTAGCGACGTAACCGAATCGGCTAAGTCTACCTGCTGTTGGCGAAACTCGCCCACCGTTTTCTTCACTCCCTCTGTGCTACAAGCTTAGCCGAATTCGTCGAAATCAAAAACTTAACGGCGCCGGCACACTATCATTGAAGGGGTAACGTTATCCATTCGGACAGAGGCCGCCATGATTCGACTGATTATCTTATTGCTGGGCGCCCAGGCGCTGCACGGCCAGCGCCGCCTGCTGGTGCTGTTCGGTTGGCTGTGGATAGCCGCAGGGGCGCTGATGTTGTTCGACATACTGCAGGATGGCCGGTCGGTGCTGGCGCTGGATGCGCTGGCGGTCATCCTGGCGCTGGAGGGGCTGGTGGCGATATCCGCTGCGCTGGTGATCGGCTCTTCGGCCAGCAGGCCGGTGTTGCTGAAGGGATTGGGTTTCGTGTTTATGGCCTTTTTAATGCTGGACGTGCCCGCAGACGATAACATCGTCGCCACCGTGGTGTTTGGCAGCGCGCTGCTGCTTGACGGCGCCGTGCGCATCGCCTCCTCCACGGTGATTCAACACAGTCGATGGAAAGGCGTGGCGCTGGCGGGCGGCGGCGAGATCCTGCTTTCGTTGATGATTTTTGTCGGCTGGCCGGCGCCGCATCGGATGACGGTGCCCTTTTGCCTCGGCGTGATGATGGTGCTTTCCGGCTGGGCCTTATTGCGTATCGCCCGGAGACTGACAAGCTTCTCTCTGAATCAGCACCCCGCGCGGCAGCCACCGCACCCGGAGGATGAGACTGCGCCACTCACGGTGTACGTCTGGACACCGATTGGTGCGGCTAAAGATCCACGCCGACGTTACATCGTCGACCGATACATCGCGGCGGTCGACGGCGGCGGCAATATCTCCACCGGTCATGCCGCCCTGGCGCTCGCGCCGGATGTGTATATCAGTCACTACCCGCTCAACGACATCAGCCATTCCGTTCAGGATTTCCGCCAGTTGTTGCATGCCGGCGAGCAGAACAACGTCGACGGGCGTTTCCTGCCCGACCTGCCGGGTGAGATCGCCGCCTGGTGCCCACCGGACAAGAAAATTCAATTCTACCGCTATAACCCGGCGGCGCTGCGCGCATTCTGGCTGCGTTATCGGCAAGACGCCACCTACAATCTGACCCGACGCAACTGTTCCACCACGGTCATCGGCGCGCTCGACAGCGCGTTGGAAGGCGTACTGGGCGATAAACACCTGTGGCGCCGCTTTCTGTTGCTGGTGTTGGATCCCAATCTGTGGATGCTGGCGGTACTGCGCAGCCGCGGCGAAAGCATGACCTGGACGCCGGGTTTGGTGCTGGACTACGCACGCATGTTGCAACAGGTCACCGAGCGTCAACATCAGCGCTGGTGGC
Organism: Serratia sp. NGAS9; assembly: GCF_009905295.1. NCBI lineage: Bacteria > Pseudomonadati > Pseudomonadota > Gammaproteobacteria > Enterobacterales > Yersiniaceae > Serratia > Serratia sp. NGAS9. Next base: position 2,166,543 of record NZ_CP047605.1, on the reverse strand, counting down.
TAAAATTGCGCGAGGCGTGGAATATCCTGCGTTTTGGCAAAAGCCAAACGCGCAGGCAAAGGTTTTAGTCTCGTCACCGGCGATGATAAAGTGTCGGGCACATTCACCCGCGCCGGCAGGAGTTAACCGTTAATGGCTTATTCGCAACGCATTGAAACCGCAATTTTTGATATGGACGGCTTGTTGATCGACTCGGAACCGCTGTGGCTGCAGGCCGAGCTGGATATCTTCGGCGCGCTGGGTTTGGATCTGTCCGACCGTCACAAGCTGCCGGACACGCTGGGGTTGCGCATCGATCTGGTGGTGAAGATGTGGTACCAGGCGATGCCGTGGCAAGGGGTTTCGCTCGATGAGGTGTCGGCGCGGATTATCGAGCGCGCCATCGAGCTGGTGCACGAGACGCGCCCGCTGCTGCCGGGCGTTCAGCAGGCGCTGGAGCTGTGCCGCAGCCAGGGGCTGAACATTGGCCTCGCCTCCGCCTCGCCGCTGCACATGCAACAGCAGGTGCTGAAGATGTTCGATCTTGAAGGTTACTTCGATCAGCTGGTTTCCGCCGAATACCTGCCGTACAGCAAACCACACCCTGAGGTCTACCTGATCGCCGCCGAGCGCCTGGGCAGCGATCCGCTGCGCTGCATCACGCTGGAAGACTCCTTTAACGGCATGATCGCCACCAAGGCCGCACGCATGCGTTCCATCGTCATCCCGGCGGCCGAATACCGTCACGATCCGCGCTGGGCGCTGGCGGACCACAAGCTGGAGACCCTGGAACAGCTCACTCCCGCCCACTTTGCCTGACCTGCGGCGCCGGCCATCGGCGCCCTGGCTTTCCGCTCTGCGCCATAAAAGGGATCCGTGCCGCAAAACAAACGAAACATCGTTTCATTATTATTGAATCGGCATGCTGTTATTATTATGCTGGGTGGCAGGGAAAGCGACGGCCCACGGCGCGTTGTCACTGCCACGCAGCGCGGTTCAAGGCCGCCGCTTCCTCCCGCCACACGCCAAGCCACCGTCTTTTTTCTCATCTTCATGCATCGCCCATCGCCCGCTTTTTGTTCTCGCCAGTCAAAATCGATGATTTGTTACGCAGCACCGTAACAAGCCGTTGTAAAACAGGGAAAAATAAACAATTGGTTACAGGGTAACTGCTTCCACTACTGGGAATTTTCCCATATACTGGATAAATTAACAGTTTACCAGCCGGAATCGCAACAGCATGACCGCGGAAGGACATCTCATTTTCTCTGTCGCTTGCGCGATCTTCGCCAAGAAGGCGGAAGTGACGCCAGAGCTGGCTACCGGCGACTGGTGGCACATCATACCCGCCGCGCTGCTCACCTCGCTGCTGCCGGACATCGATCACCCCAAGTCGGTACTGGGCCAGCGCCTGCGCTGGATCGCCCTGCCCATCGCCCGCGCCTTCGGCCACCGCGGTTTCACCCACAGCCTGCTGGCGATCGCCGGCGGCATGGCGCTGTTTCAGCTGGACGTGCCGCGTAGCTGGCCGATCCCGGCCGACGCGCTGCACGCCATGATCATCGGTTACTTCAGCCATCTGCTGGCCGACATGCTCACGCCCGCCGGCGTGCCGCTGCTGTGGCCGTGCCGCTGGCGTTTTCGCCTGCCCCTGCTCAACTCGCAAAAAGGCAACCAGCTGGAGCGCGTACTGTGTCTGTGCCTGGTGGCGTTTGCCATCTGCTGGCAAGGCGATTTCACCCTGCCGGTGCAATCCTATGTCGAGCAAATCAGAAATATCAGACTCTGATCACAAAAATACGCCCAATCCATCATCTTGATGTATATAAAACAAACAAAAACACACAAAAAGCTATATCAAATTCCATTTGGATATAAGTAGGCCACTCAGCAAACTGTTACGATATTTACATCGCGACATACGTGATGCGTAGTCGTTTTTATAAGAAAGATTATTGGAGACATTGGGGATGAATCTTCCGCTCGTGATTAACGTGCTGGTGTTTGTCGCGCTTCTTTTGCTGCTGGCGCAAACCCGCCACAAGCAATGGAGCCTGGCGAAAAAAGTGCTGGTCGGCCTGGTGGTCGGCGTAGTATTCGGTCTGGGCCTGCAGCTGGTGTACGGCGCCGACAACCCGGTACTGAAAGAATCCATCAGCTGGTTCAACATCGTCGGCAACGGCTATGTGCAACTGCTGCAAATGATCGTCATGCCGCTGGTGTTCGCCTCAATCCTGAGCGCGGTCGCCAAACTGCATAACGCCTCTTCTCTGGGCAAAATCAGCGTCCTGACTATCGGCACGCTGCTGTTCACCACGCTGATCTCGGCGCTGGTGGGCGTGCTGGTCACCAACCTGTTCAGCCTGACCGCCGAAGGCCTGGTGCAGGGCGCGCAGGAAAGCGCGCGCCTGACGGCGATCCAGACCAACTACGTGGGTAAACTGGCCGATCTGACCGTGCCGCAGATGGTGCTGTCGTTCATCCCGAAAAACCCGTTCGCCGATCTGACCGGCGCCAGCCCGACCTCGATCATCAGCGTGGTGATTTTCGCCACCTTCCTCGGCGTGGCGTCGCTGCAGCTGCTGAAAGACGACAAGCCGAAAGGCGAGCGCGTGCTGGTGGCTATCGACACCCTGCAGGCCTGGGTGATGAAGCTGGTGCGTCTGGTCATGAAGCTGACGCCGTACGGCGTGCTGGCGCTGATGACCAAAGTGGTCGCTGGTTCCAACATTCACGACATCGTCAAGCTCGGCAGCTTCGTGGTGGCCTCGTACATCGGCCTGGCCATCATGTTCGTGGTACATGCCATCTTGCTGGCCTTCACCGGCGTTAACCCGATGAAATTCTTCCGCAAGGTGTGGCCGGTGATCACCTTCGCCTTCACCAGCCGCTCCAGCGCCGCCAGCATTCCCTTGAACGTGGAAGCGCAGACCCGCCGCCTGGGCGTGCCGGAATCCATCGCCAGCTTCTCGGCGTCCTTCGGCGCCACCATCGGCCAGAACGGCTGTGCGGGCCTCTACCCGGCGATGCTGGCGGTGATGGTTGCGCCGACCGTCGGCATCAACCCGTTGGATCCGGTGTGGATCGCCACCCTGGTTGGCATCGTCACCCTCAGCTCCGCCGGTGTGGCGGGCGTGGGCGGCGGCGCCACCTTCGCCGCGCTGATCGTACTGCCGGCGATGGGCCTGCCGGTGACGCTGGTCGCGCTGTTGATCTCGGTCGAACCACTGATCGACATGGGCCGTACCGCGCTGAACGTCAACGGCTCCATGGCGGCAGGCACCATCACCAGCCAGCTGATGAAGCAAACCGACAAAGCCGTGATGGACAGCGAAGACGAAGTCGAATTGGCTCACAGCTAACGCCCTCTCAGATCGAAAAAACCGGGGATTATCCCCGGTTTTTTTATGCCCCGCGTTCGGTCGTTACGGCCGCTCGCCGTTCGCCAGCCGCCGGTTGATATCGGCGATCACATCCGGTAATTGCGCCAGCGTGTCTATCACATAATGCGCGCCCGCCGCGTACAGCTTATCGGCGGCCGCCGTGCGGCGCTGCTCTATTTCCCCTGCCGCCATTTGACGGTACTCCGACCAGGTAGCGCCGAACTCGTTGCCGGACAGCGCCAGCCCGACGCTCCACATCCCGGCGTTCAGCCCTTCGGCAATGCCCGGCACCGCGTCATCGACCTTCACGCAGTGCGCCACCGCATCGATGCCCAGCGCGATGACGTTCTGCAACGCCATCCACGGCCCCGGTCGGCCGCCGGCCGCAAGATCGTCGGTGGCGACCCAATAATCCGGCGCATAGCCGCGCTGCGCGGCGGCCGGCGCCAGCACCTCCATCACCGCGCGCGGATAACCGGAGCAGGAACCGATTTTGATGCCCTGTTCGCGCAGCCCGGCAATCACCTGCGGCACGCCCTCGATGGGATCGGCAAAGTCGATCACTTTGGCGATTTGCAGCGGCATAAACGCCTGATACAGCGCGTCGATATCCTGGTGGCTCATCGAGCGGCCCAGCCTCTGCCGCCAGCGCGCGTCAACCGCCGGCAGTTTGCCCAGCGCCTCGATGTGCTGCCATTTGCCGAGCCCCATCGGAATGCGCGCCTCCGCCAGGCTGATGTCGATATCGAAGGTTTGCTTGAACGCCTCGACAAAAATCTGCGTTGGCGCAAAGGAGCCGAAGTCCACCGTGGTGCCGGCCCAGTCGAGGATCACTGCGTTGATCTGTTTCATGGTTAATCCTTATTGATTCCAGTACATCGCCTGCCCGACGGCCGCCAGCAAGCGTTCGATATCCTGCGGATAAATTTCCCCGATGTTGCCGATGCGGAAACAGTCGCTCTGCGACACTTTTCCGGGATAAATCACGAAGCCTTGCTGCTTCAGGCGCTGATAAAACTCGGCGAAGCGGTAAGTGTCGGCCTTCGGCGAATAGAACGCGGTGATGATCGGCGAGTGCAGCGCATCGTCCAGCAGGGTCTCAAAGCCCAGTTCACGCATGCCCGCCACCAGCCGACGCTGATTGGTCTGATAGCGGTGGTGGCGCGCGGCAATACCGCCCTCTTGTTCCAGCTCTTTCAGCGCCTGCGCGAAGGCCAGCACGGTGTGGGTCGGCGACGTAAAGCGCCATTTGCCGGCCTGGTCTTCCATACAGCGCCACTGGGCATACAGATCCAGCGACAGCGAGCGCGAACGGCCGGCGCATTTCTCCAGCTCGCTGCGGCGGGCGATGACGAAAGCGAAGCCCGGCACGCCCTGAATGCATTTGTTGGCGGAGCTGATCAGAAAATCGATGCCCAGCGCGTCCACATCCAACGGAATGCCGCCAAAGCTGCTCATGGCGTCAACGATAAAGGTTTTACCGTTGCGCGCCGCCAGACCGGCGACCTTCTGCAGCGGGTTGAGCATGCCGGTGGTGGTTTCACAGTGCACCATGGCGATATGGCTGATGCGCGCATCGCTTTTCAGCACCGCCTCCATCGCCGCCACGTCCGGCTCATTGACCTCGCCGCAGTCGAAAGCGTGGTGGTCAATATCCATCAGCCGCGCCATTTCGATCATTCGCGCCCCATAGGCGCCGTTGTTGACGATCAGCAGCTTGTCCTGCGGGCCGATGACCGTGCCCAACACGCCTTCCACCGCAAAACTGCCGCTGCCCTGCAGCAGCACCGAGGTGTAACCGGCGGACGGCGTCGCCAGCGCCACCAACCGTTGGCGGATGCGCTGCACCACGCCCAGGTTGTAATCTTCATCCCAGGTGCAGCTGTCATACAGCATCGCCTCTTTCACCGTTTTCGATGTGGTCAGCGGACCGGGGGTCAACAGCAGGTAGTTACGATCGGACATGTCATTCACCTATTTGGTCTATACCAGATTACAGGCATTGTGGCGGCAAATTCCTTCCCCGGTCAAACGACAAAGCGCGGTGAAACAAAAAATTCATCTGGCTATGTATAATAAGCGCGTGCCGGAATGTCGGGCCGATGCCATAGCGAGATGAAATGAAAGAACATCAGGGCGATATGCCCCATTACCTGCAGATCAAGGATCAGCTTCAGGCGCGCATCACCCGCGGCGCGCTGCAGGCGGGCGACAAGCTGCCTTCGGAGCGCGAGCTGTGCGCCATCTTCTCCACCACCCGCGTTACCATTCGCGAGAGCCTGGCGCAGCTGGAAGCCACCGGCGCCATCTACCGCGCCGATCGCCGTGGCTGGTTCGTCACGCCGGAACGGCTGTGGCTGGATCCGACGCAGAACACCAACTTCCACCGCCTCTGCCAGGAGCAAGGGCGCACGCCGCGTACCGCGCTGCTGTCCGGCGAAAAAACCACGGTGCCGCTCGACGTGATGCAGCCGCTGGCGCTCGAGCCGTTCGATCAGGTGTATCTGCTGCGCCGCGTTCGCTATGCCGACGGCCGCGCCATCTGCTATTGCGAGAACCACTGCCTGCCACAGCGGGTGCCGGAACTGCTCCGCCACGATCTCAACGGCAGCTTGACCGAGGTTTATCAGCAGCATTACGATTTGATTTACAGCAACATGCACCTGTCGTTCTACCCGACCGCCCTGCCTTACCGCGCCGCCAACGCGCTCGGCGCCATGGTCGGCCTGCCCGCCTTATTGCTGCGCCGCTTGAATTACGATCAGCACGGCCGCATTCTCGATTTCGATATCGAATACTGGCGCCACGACAGCCTGCGCATCGAGGTCGATACGCTTTAATCTCCTGAATATCGGGGCTGCGCCTGCCGCCCCCTTTTCTCTCCCACGCCCAATCCCCGTTGCCGGTAAATATATTTTGCCGCTTTCATTTGTTTGTCATATTCGCCGATTAGCTTGGCCGCATATCTGGTGTATACCAGTTTCGCATTAACCCGCAACAGTGAGGCTGAAGCTATGAAACTTTCTCGTCTGGTCGTGATGACCGCCATCGCACTCGGCTCCGCGCCGGCCTGGGCCGCCGATGCGGTGGTGACCGTCTACTCCGCCGATGGCCTGCACGACGGCGATCACAGCTGGTATCAAACCCAGTTTGACGCCTTCACTCAGGCAACCGGGGTCAAGGTGCAGTACGTCGAAGGCGGTTCCGGCGCCATCGTCGAGCGGCTGTCGAAAGAGCGCAGCAACCCGCAGGCCGACGTGCTGGTGACGCTGCCACCGTTCATCCAGCGCGCCGCCGCGGAAAAACTGCTGCAGGACTTCACCCCGCAGGATGCGGCGCAGATCGCCAACGCCCAGCCGCAGTTCGTGCCGCTGGTGAACAACTACCTGAGCTTCATCTATAACGCCAAACTGCTGCCGCAGGCGCCCGCCAGCTACCAACAGCTGCTGGACGCGCAGTTCCGCAACAAGCTGCAGTACTCCACGCCGGGCCAGGCGGGTGACGGTACCGCGGTGATGCTGCAGGCGTTCCACAGCTTCGGCAGCAAAGACGCCGGTTTCGACTACCTCGGCAAGCTGCAAAGCAACAACGTCGGCCCTTCGGCCTCCACCGGCAAGCTGACCGCGCTGGTCAATAAAGGGGAGCTGCTGGTGGCCAACGGCGATCTGCAGATGAACCTGGCGCAGATGCGCAGCAACCCGAACGTGAAGGTGTTCTGGCCGGCCGGGCCGGACGGCAAGCGCAGCACGCTGGTGCTGCCTTACTATGTCGGCCTGGTGCAAGGCGCGCCGCAAAGCGCCAACGGCAAAAAACTGATCGACTTCCTGCTGAGCAAAGAAGCGCAGAGCAGCGTCAGCGCCATTTCCTACGGTATGCCGGTGCGTAAGGACGTCACCCCGACCGACGATAACTTCAAGCAGTCGCAGGCGGCGCTGAAAGGCGTGGACATCTGGGCGCCGGACTGGAATCAGGTGGTGAGCAGCCTGTCCGCCGATATCTCCCGCTGGCACCAGGTGACCGAATGACGCTGACGATGCCTTCTACCCTCTCTTCCCGCGCCGAGGCGCGGGATCGCAGCCAGGACATCGCCGGGCCGTCGGGCATTCAGCTCGACCGCGTCAGCGTGTCGTATCGCGGCACCGAGGTGCTGAAACCCCTGACGCTCGCCATCGCCCCCGGCGAAGTGCTGGCGCTGATCGGCCCCTCAGGCTCGGGCAAAACCACCGTGCTGCGGGCCATTGCCGGATTCGTGCAGCCGTCCGCCGGGCGTATTGCCATCGGTGACGTCGATGTCACCGACGTGCCGCCTTATGAGCGCGGCCTGGGCATGGTGGTACAGAACTACGCGCTGTTTCCGCATATGCGCGTCGAAGACAATGTGGCGTTCGGCCTGCGCGCGCAAGGCAAGCCGCGCGGCCTCACCGCCGAGCGCGTCGAAGAAGCGCTGGCCATCGTCGGCATGTCCGCCTACGCCAAGCGCTATCCCAGCCAGCTTTCCGGCGGCCAGCAGCAGCGGGTGGCAATCGCTCGCGCCATCGCGGTGCGCCCCAAAGTGCTGTTACTGGATGAGCCGCTGTCGGCGCTGGACGCGCAAATTCGCCACAGCATGGTGGAAGAGATCGCCCGCCTGCACCGCGAACTGCCTGACCTGACCATCCTGTACGTCACCCACGATCAGGGCGAAGCGCTGACGCTGGCGGACAAGATTGGCATCATGCGCGACGGCCACCTGATCGCCCACGGCGAGACCCGCGCGCTTTACCATCATCCCACGAACCGCTTCGCCGCCGAGTTCCTCGGCCGCGCCAACCTGCTGCCGGCCACCGCGCTGGAGACCACTACCGGGCAAGGCATGACCACCGTCAGCTGCGCCGGCAAAGTGATCGGCTGTTTCACCTACGGCGCACAACGCGGCTTCGACAAGCTGCTGTGCATCCGGCCGCAGCATATTGCGCTCGATGCCGACGCCCAGCGCAGCAACAGCCTCATCGGCACGCTGCGCGATATTCACTGGCAGGGGGAACTGACGCACCTGCAGTTCGACGTTCAAGGCCATCCTCTGCGCGTGGTCACCACCCATCGCAGCCGGATGCCGCAGATCGGCGAACGCGTGCCGCTCTATTTCGCCCCCGACGATGCGGTACTGATCGAGGACTGACATGATCGACTCTACGCTTATTCGCCCGGCCCTGCGGCTGCGTTTCCCGCGCCGCCTGTGGATCCTGCTGCCGCTGCTGGTGCTGGCGACGCTGTTTTTCTACCCGTTGGCGCTGATCGTCAAACAGGCATTTACCGACGATCAGGGACTATTCAGCGCCGCCGCGCTGCAGCAGGTGTTCGAATCCCGACGCTTTGTCGGCGCCCTGCTCAACACGCTGCAGATTGCGCTGCTGGCGACGCTGGGCTGCCTGGTGCTCGGCACCCTGCTGTCGCTGCTGCTGGTGTTCACGCCGTTCCCCGGCAGCCGACCGATCGCCCGGGTGATCGATACCTTTATCGCCATGCCGACCTTCCTGATCACGCTGGCCTTCACCTTTATCTACGGCTCCGCCGGCCTGCTGAACGGCACGCTGATGGCGACCTTCGGTTTCACCCTGCCGCCGGTAGACTTTCTTTACTCCATCTGGGGGGTGATCCTGGCGGAAATCACCGTGTTTACGCCGCTGGTGATGCGCCCGCTGATGGCGGCATTGTCGCAGATCGATCGCAGCCAGCTCGAGGCCGCCAGCATTCTCGGCGCCCGGCCGGGGCGCGTGGTGCGCCAGGTGATTTTGCCGGCCGCGCTGCCGGCCTTGCTGGCCGGCGGCAGCCTGTGCCTGTTGTTGACCACCAATGAGTTCGGCATCGTGCTGTTTATCGGCGCCAAGGGCGTCACCACTCTGCCGATGATGGTCTACTCCAAAGCGATTCTGGAGTCGGATTACGCCGTCGCCTGCACGATCGCCGTCGTGAATATCGCGCTATCGCTCGGGCTGTTCTCCCTTTACCGCTACGCCGCGGCGCGCGCCGGGCTGAGGAACTGACAATGTTGATTTGGTCCCGCACCGGACGCACCCTGACCTGCACGTTGACGATCACGCTGTTCGCCCTGTTCTTCTGCCTGCCGCTGGCGGTGATCCTGATGTCCAGCCTCAGTGAGCAGTGGAACGGCGTGCTGCCGAGCGGTTTCACCCTCAACCACTTCCGCCAAGCGTTCAGCGGCGCCTCCTGGGACGCGCTGGTCGCCAGCCTGGCTATCGGTTTCAGCGCCAGCCTGTTCGCGCTGCTGTGCGGTACCTGGGCGGCGTTGGCGCTGCGCCACGTGCCTGAACGCGGCCGACAGCTGCTGGGCACGCTGTTTTTCATTCCCAGCGCGGTGCCTTCGGTCTCTATCGGTTTGGGGATGCTGGTGGCGTTCAGCCAGGGGCCGCTGCAGATGAACGGCACCTTCCTGATCGTGCCCGCCGCTCACTTCGTGCTGATTTCCGCCTTTACCTTCGGCAACGTGATGGCCGGGTTGACCCGGCTACCTGGCGACTACGAGAACGTCGCCGCCAGCCTGGGCGCGTCGCCGCTGTTTCGCCTGCGCCACGTCACCCTGCCGATGATCGCCCCCTATATGGTCTCCGCCTTCGCGCTCAGCCTGTCGCTGTCGATGGGGGAGCTGGGCGCGACCATGATGATCTACCCGCCGAGTTGGGCGACGCTGCCGGTCACCATTTTTAGCCTGACCGATCGCGGCAGCATCGCCAACGGCGCGACGCTGACCATGATCCTGGTGGCGGCCACGCTGTTGCTGATGTTAGTACTGGAGCGGATTGCTCAGCGGCTGACGCCGGGCGCAAAATAGCAACAAGGCGCTGCCATGGCGGCGCCTTGTTCTTCGAAGCGAAGGGTCAGAACGGGTAGTCGTGATAGCCCTGCTGTTCGGAAATGCGTCGGGCGGCGACGTGCAGCAACGCCACATACTCCTCCCGCGCCGCTTCGGAAAAGCGCAGCGTCGGGAAAGAGATGCTCAGCCCGGCGATCGCTACCCCGAACCTGTCAAAGACCGGTACCGCGATGCAGCGGATCCCCGCTTCTTGCTCTTCGGCATCTTCGCCGTATCCCTGCGCTCGAACCCGATCTAGCACCGGCAACAGTTCGGCGGCGCTGGCCAAGGTATGTTCGGTGCTGCGGGTAAACTCAATCTGCGACAGGATCTGCGCCACCTCATCCCGCTCGCGCCAGGCCAGCAGCACTTTACCGATGGCGGTGCTGTGCAGCGGGTTGCGGCGACCGATGCGCGAATACATACGCAGGTTATACATCGCGTCGATCTTGTGGATGTAGACGATGCCATCTTCGTCCAGAGCGCCGAGGTGGATGGTCTCGCGGGTAAGATTCGACAATTCGCGCATCTGCACGTCGGCGCTGCGGATCAGATCGACGTTCTGCAACGATTTGGCGCCCAGCTCGAACAGCTTGAGCGTCAGCGCATACTTTTCCGTCTCGCCCTCCTGTGAAACGTAGCCCAGCGCTTTCATGGTCTGCAGAAAACGGTAGACAGTGCTTTTAGACATCATCACCCGCTGGGACAGTTCGGTAATGCCAATCTCGCGCTCATCGCCGAGCGCCTGCAAAATGCCGAACACTTTCATCACGGATGAGACGGCATCCGGTTGCTTGTCTGAATCTGCGTTAGCCATGGTGCATACCCTACTTAACGGTTTTGTTTCAGGAAATTTAAACAAGGGTTTCAGTATAATCGGAACAGATCGCAGCGCGCAACGCAGCTGAGCGCTAAGCAATTGAAGCCAAATGGATAACCGTTGGCCCGCTCACCGCCGTTTACAATTAAGCGGACAAGGGGCATGCAATCACAGGCGAATATGATTAGCATGATAATACTCCCCTGAATAAATACCGCTGAGACCAACATGCGTCCTTGTTCCGACGGCCTCCCCGTCCCGCAACGCTATGGGGCGATCCTCGCCATCGCCCTCGGCATTACCGTATCCGTGCTCGACGGCGCGATAGCCAACGTGGCGCTGCCCACCATCGCTCGCGATCTCAACGCCAGCCCGGCCAGTTCCATCTGGGTGGTCAACGCCTATCAGTTGGCGATCACCGTCTCTCTGCTGTCGCTGGCGTCGCTCGGCGATCTGGTCGGCTACCGCCGTATCTACCAGGCCGGGTTGCTGGTGTTCAGCATCACCTCACTGTTCTGCGCCCTGTCCGACTCGCTGCTCACGCTGACCATCGCCCGCGTGCTGCAAGGCTTTGGCGCCGCCGCTATCATGAGCGTCAACACCGCGCTGATCCGCATCATCTACCCGCAGCGTTTTCTCGGCCGCGGCATGGGTATCAACTCGCTGATCGTCGCCTGCTCCTCGGCGGCCGGGCCGACGGTGGCGGCGGCGATCCTGTCGGTCGCATCCTGGCAATGGCTGTTCGCCATCAACCTGCCGATCGGCATCGTCGCGCTGCTGCTGGGGATGAAATTCCTGCCGGCCAACGGCCAAAAAAGCGATAACCGCCGTTTCGATCCCACCAGCGCCGTGCTGAACGCGCTGACCTTCGGCCTGCTGATCACCGCCATCAGCGGCTTCGCCCAGGGCCAGAGCCTGACGCTGATCTTCAGCGAGATCGCCGCGCTGCTGGCGATTGGCGCGGTGTTCGTGCGCCGTCAGTTACGCCAGGAATTCCCTCTGCTGCCCGTCGACCTGCTGCGCATCCCGATCTTCGCCCTGTCGATGGGCACCTCAATCTGTTCGTTCGCCGCGCAAATGCTGGCGATGGTGTCGTTGCCGTTCTTCCTGCAAAGTGCATTGGGCCGCGACGAGGTGGCGACCGGGCTACTGCTGACGCCGTGGCCGCTGGCGATCGTGGTGATGGCGCCGATCGCCGGCCGGCTGGTGGAGCGCGTGCACGCCGGCCTGCTGGGCTGCATTGGGCTGGCGGTGTTCGCGCTCGGGCTGTTCTCTCTGGCGCTGCTGCCGGCGGCGCCGTCGAATATGGACATCATCTGGCGCATGATACTGTGCGGCGCCGGTTTCGGCCTGTTCCAGTCGCCCAACAACCACACCATCATCTCCGCCGCGCCGCGCAACCGCAGCGGCGGCGCCAGCGGCATGCTGGGCACCGCGCGCCTGCTGGGGCAAACCTCGGGGGCTGCGCTGGTGGCGCTGATGTTCAACCTGTTCCCCACATCCGGCACCCACGCTTCACTGATCCTGGCTGGGGTGTTCGCCACCCTGGCGGCGGCCGTCAGCAGCCTGCGCATCACCCAATCGACGGCGCAAGCGGCGCAGCCGAGCCGCGAGGTGAAATAGCGGGCATAAACGAGCCGGGCTCCCATCGATTGTAAAACCGATGGGGCCAGCACTGACGGCCGGCCTGAGCCGGACCGCGTCGGATGCAATGCCGTGAGCATTGCAGGCCAGGCGTTAGTCTCCGTGCCTCAAGGGGCTTCGGCCTTGTCGTAAACAGGCTAAATAGGCGTCGTCATCCGGATACCAGCCAACAATGCGTTGGCCGTCGTGATCCATCCCCTCGAAGGCTTTCAGTAGGCCGGGGGTGAACATGCGCTTTATCAGATCTTCGGACTGCGCGCTGTCGATTCGACAGTCACAGCGCGTCTCTCCGTCAACCTGAACGAAGTTCTGCAACGAAGCGAGACATCGCGCGTCGAGGTCGCCATGGACATGGATAAACTCCCCCGTTTCTACCAGGGTGAGCGCGGTCAGGTCTCCCCCCACCACGAACGCGCCGTCGTTTCCTGAGCTGCAATAGGCATGGCGTATGCGGACATCGTCACGCACGACCAGTCCGCCCCAGCAAATCAGCGTATCCGCCTGCAGCCGCCCCAGCACGACAATGCCGCCGTCCTCTCGCTGCGGTGACACCGTCAGGCATCCCTCCACGATCACATCGCCGTCCACGATCAGGTAATCGTAATCGTGGCCGTCGTGCTCGTCGGGGAAAAACGCCGGCAGGCGCAGATCGCCTGAATGCCAGCGAATAGCCGGCGGTTCATCATCGTCATCATGCCGGTTCAACAATTCCGCAACCGCATCGGCGACACCGCCAGCCAATGCGGCCAGGCGCGCCGACACCTCATCACCGTTGAGTAAGGGAAGGTGGTTGATTTTCATAGGGCCTCAGGGACAAATGTCATTGCGCCAAAGCATATAACATGCACATCCAAAGCCAAACAGGCGGTCGTGACCGAGCCCGATGCGGCTTGCCCTCTCACCGGATGGACTGGCACCGTGCCGGCCCAGACCGAGAGGCCGAAAGACGCTGTTTGCAGGTGGGCTTCAGGGACTTCGGACGCTGCTGCACCGCGTTAACGCCCGTAAATTCTGGTAAAGCGCTTTACCCCATTCATCGCCGAATTTCATTGCTGAATCCGCCGCCGCTGAAAAAGCGGTTCAGGCATGCCATAAAAAAACCCCGGCAAGCCGGGGTTTTTCATTTCATTCAGCCGATTACTTCAGGTACTGGCCGGAACGCAGCGCTTCGATACGCTTGTCGAGCGGCGGGTGCGACATGAACAGCTCGCTGAACGACTTGGATTTGCCGTTGATGCAGAACGCCATCATGCTGCCCGCTTCCTGCGGTTCGTAGCTGGTTTTCAGGCGCTGCAAGGCGGCGATCATCTTCTCGCGGCCTACCAGTTTGGCAGAGCCTGCGTCGGCATAGAACTCGCGGTGACGCGAGAACCACATGGTGATGATGCTCGCCAGGATGCCGAACACCAGTTCCAGCACCATCGACACGGCGAAGTAAATCATCGGGTTGCCGTTGCCTTCCCCTTCGCCATCACCGTCGCGGTTGCCGAGGAAACCGGCGGCGACCTGCGCGATCAGGCGTGAAATGAAGATGACAAAGGTGTTCACGATGCCCTGAATCAGGGTCATGGTCACCATATCGCCGTTGGCGACGTGGCTGATTTCGTGCGCGATGACCGCTTCCGCTTCGTCGCGGCTCATGCTCTGCAGCAGGCCGGTGCTGACGGCGACCAGCGAGGCGTCGCGGCGTGCGCCGGTAGCGAAGGCGTTGATGTCCGGCGCGTGGTAGATAGCGACCTGCGGCATGGCGATGCCCGCCTGCTGCGACTGACGGCGTACCGTTTCCAGCAGCCAGTTTTCTGTTTCGTTACGCGGTTGTTCAATCACTTCCCCGCCGACGGAGCGCAGCGCCATCCACTTGGACATCAGCAACGACACGAAAGCGCCGCCGAAGCCGAACAGACCGGCCATGATCATCAGGCCCTGAACGCTACTGGATTGGATTCCTGTCAGGCTGAGCACCAGCCCGAAAACCAACATCACCGCCAGGTTGGTGAGCAGGAACAGAGCTATACGCATCATAAATTGTTTACTTCCTCATAAATGTTAACAAAACGCTGTCTAAGATACCCTAGATCGTATGGGCATTCGTCACAGTTTCAAGAGTCGCGCGTCATTAACCTACTAAAAATACGAAACTTTACAAAAACGGCACGCGACCGGGATTTGGCAAATTGTAAACGATTGTTGCGTAAGGCGTAGGGTTTTTTACCCTAAATTTGTCAGGCGATGCATCAGCCCACCTCCCTTCACCCTGCTGGGAAGCCGGCTTTCGCGTCGCCATAAAAAAACGCACCCGAGGGTGCGTTTTTCATCCTGCCGTACGCGGCCTTATTTGGCCGGCGTTGGCTGCTGAGCGGGCTGATCTTTTTCCAGATGAGCCAGGTCCAGCGCGATATGCACGGATTCATCCAGGTACGGATCCGGCTCCTGGTAATCCTTCGGCAGATCGTCGAGCGATTTCAGCGGCTTCTTGCCCGCACGTTCCAGACGCTCGTTGATGCGTTTCAGACGGGTCGCGTCGTCATCGTGGTTCTCTTTCTCGCGCACCGCCAGATTGAGGGACACGATGTTGCGTTTATCCTTCAGCGCCTTGTAATGCGCGATATCCTGCGCGATGTACTGGAACTCTGGATTTTGCGCAATGCGCTGCTGGTGATCTTTCAGCAGCTCCGGCTCGAACGGCGTCATATCGCCTGTCTTGCTGTAGGTCGCCGCATTGATGCTGTCCCACGGCATAGCGTTGTCTTCAAACGCTTCGCCGGTTTCCGCCGGATCGACGCCGGTCGGCATCAGAATGTCCGGCGTCACGCCCTTGCGCTGGGTACTGCCGCCATTGACGCGGTAGAACTTCTGAATGGTGTACTGCACCGAGCCAAGCGCTGGCCACTCAGGGCGCAGCATCTGGTCGTAGATGCGGTTCAGCGAACGGTACTGCTGCACGGTGCCTTTACCGAAGGTCGGTTCGCCGACGATCAGCGCACGGCCGTAATCCTGCATTGCCGCCGCGAAGATCTCGGAGGCGGAGGCGCTGAAGCGATCGACCAGCACCACCAGCGGGCCTTTGTAGTAGGTCACGCCGTCGGTGTCGGCGTCTTCACGCACTTTGCCGTTGTTGTCGCGCACCTGCACCACCGGGCCGCTCGGAATGAACAGGCCGGACAGCGACACCGCTTCAGTCAGCGCGCCGCCGCCGTTGGTGCGCAGATCGATGATCACGCTCTTGACGTTCTGCTTGGCCATCTTCTGCAGCTGCACTTTCACGTCATCGGTCAGACCGACGTAGAAGCCGGGGATGTCGAACACCGCCACCTTCTCTTTACCGACGGTCTTGATGGTCATTTTCACCGCGCGGTCTTCCAGACGGATGCGCTCGCGGGTCAAGGTGACCACGCGGGTTTTGGTGCCCTTGCCGGCCGGCAGGATCTCAAGGCGCACCTTGCTGCCCTTCGGCCCTTTGATCAACGACACCACGTCGTCCAGGCGCCAGCCGATCACGTCCACCATCGGTTTGCCGGCCTGGCCGACGCCGACGATGCGATCGCCTACGGTGATCGCCTTGCTCTTCGCCGCCGGTCCGCCCGGCACCATCGAGTTGATCAGGGTGTAGTCGTCATCCATCTGCAGCACCGCGCCGATGCCTTCCAGCGACAGGCTCATCTCGGTGTTGAACTGCTCGGTGTTGCGCGGAGACAGATAGTTGGTGTGCGGGTCGATTTCATGCGCAAAGGCATTCATCGCCAGCTGGAAGACGTCTTCACTGTTGCTTTGCGTCAGGCGCTTGATGGCGAACTGATAACGCTTGGTCAGCGTGTCGCGGATTTCTTTGTCGGTCTTGCCGGTCAGCTTGAGGTTCAGCTCGTCATACGTGACTTTCGCATCCCACAGGCTATCCAGCTCGGCCTTGTCTTTCGGCCACGGCGCTTTGCTGCGGTCGAGATCGATAGTGCCGTTGCCGGTGAAGTTCATCGGCTTGTCCAGCAACGACAACGCATAGGTGTAACGCTCAAAGCGGCGTTTCTGCGCCAGATTGAACAGCGCGTAGAAGGTGTCCAGCTTGCCGGTTTTCAGCTCTTCGCCAACCTGATTGCGTTTGCCGGCGAACTGCGCCACGTCGGAGGCCAGCAGCACGTTATGGTTGTAGTCCAGCATGTTCAGGTAGCGATCGAAGATCTTGCCTGAAAACTCCGCATCGAGGGCGAACTGGCGGTAATGAGAGCGAGTGAAGCGCGAGGTGACGCGCTCACTCACCGTAGCGTGCTGGGGTTCCTGTTGCAGTTGGGGCAATTGGCCGATGCGGATGTTGGCTGTTTCCGCGCCGTAACTGACACCCGCCCACAGCAGCCCTGCAATCGCTGTTAATCTGACGAATTTGTTCATGCCTGGGTTGGCCTCCGTATCAGAACTGCAAGTGTTCTGCGCGCACAATCATCGCCAGACCGGAAGAGAGCTGCACACGTACGCCATCTTTAGCGATTTCGAGTACGGTAGCATCCATCGCGCTCTTGCCTGCTCTGACTTTGATTTCCTGGCCAATTTGCAGTTTAGAGATATCCGTGACTGGCGCATAACGCGGCTGGCTTTCCTCTTTGGCTGCACGAGGTTGGCGAGCGGGCTGTGGGCGAGTTTGTGGGCGCGGCTTGCGGTTTTCCGGCGCGGCTCCGCCTTCGCGACGTGCAGCGGGCTTTTTACCGGCTGGACGCGGACGGCGCGGAGCGGCATCGGCGGATTCGCCGGCGGCTTCACGTTTTTTGGCGTTTTGTTCGGCACGCTGTGCCTGAACGCGCGCTTTGGCTTCTTCAAGCTGCTGGCGAGCATGATCGACATGCTGCTGCTCAAGTTCACCGCACGGATTGCCGTCCAGATCGACGCGCTGTGCGCCAACCTTGACACCGTACAGATAACGCCAGCTTGAGGTATATAGGCGCAGGGCAGAACGCAATTGCGTTTTGCTGAGATTTTCTTCCCCCTGCACGCGCTCTACCAAATCCTGAAAAATACCGATTTTCAGCGGACGAGCTTCGCCTTCGGCGCTAAAGCAGAGCGGAAAACGCTCGGCAAGAAAAGCAATGACTTCTTTACTAGAGTTCAACTTAGGTTGATTTTCCATGAAATTTCCTGATTACAACGGTATTGCCAACAAGCCACAGGCATGAACAGGCGTCATTATAATGACGCCATCGGTAATTGCCACGTTAACCGTCGATCAACTTGCCGCTACAGTCACATATTTCGCACTGTCACACTGTTCCAGTTGCTCACAAAGCCCCGCCACCACTGCTTTCAGGCCCACTTCATCCTGTTCGTCGAAGCGTTGATAAACCGTGCTGTCGATATCCAAAACGCCGATCGCTCGGCCGCCAACCGCCAGCGGCAGCACGATTTCCGCGTTGCTGGCCGCATCGCAGGCGATATGGCCCGGAAACGCATGCACGTCACCGACGCGCTGCACGCGATTTTCCGCCACCGCCGTGCCGCATACGCCCTTGCCCACCGGAATGCGCACGCAGGCGATCTTGCCCTGGAACGGCCCCAGCACCAGCTGGTCGCCCTCCATCAGATAGAAACCGACCCAGTTCACGTCATCCAGACGCTCGTTGAGCAACGCGCTGGCGTTGGACAGCGCCGCGATAAAGTTGGTTTCCCCGCCGAGCAACGCGCTCAGGTCACGTTTTAATTCCGCGTAGAATTGTTCTTTTGTCATGTGTTAACCATTGAAACAGTGAAGATGGCCAGAAGCCCAAAGCTTAGGCCCTATAAAATAAGCATTAAATGCGTATAGCCACAAGGTTAATCATCTGTTGCTTCACAAAACCCCGTCGCTCGGGGTATGTTTGCCGCTCAGAATCCCGGTTTACCTCGTTTTACCGTCCGGCGCCCGATCGCCGGTGACGCGGCCGGTTTATTTTTCAGCTACGCTGACACTTCCGGCGGGCTCAAGGGCAGCTACTTGTCAAAAATGAAAATACACGCGATCACCGCTCCCCTTTCCAAAGCGCGTCACCAGCGCTGCTGCGAGTGCGACCTGCTGTTCGTGCTGCCGCCGCTCAGCGGCAATCAGGCCGCCTATTGCCCGCGCTGCAACGCCAAGGTGGTGAACGGCCGCGACTGGTCGATGACGCGTCTGACCGCCATGGCGATCGCCATGCTGCTGCTGATGCCGTTCGCCTTCACCGAACCGCTGATCAGCATTCGTCTGCTCGGCACGCGCATCGACGCCAGTTTGCTGGAGGGCATCTGGCAGATGAGCCGCCAGGGCGATCCGCTCACCGCCAGCATGGTGGCGTTTTGCACCCTCGGCGCCCCGCTGACGCTGGTGCTGTCGCTGCTGTACCTGCGCGTCGGCCATGCGCTCGGCATGAACCTGCGCCCGGTGCTGCTGATGCTGGAGCGGCTCAAAGAGTGGGTAATGCTGGACATTTATCTGATCGGCATGGCGGTGGCGGCGATCAAAGTGCAGGATTACGCCGACATCCAGCCCGGCAGCGCGCTGATCGCTTACCTGTCGCTCACGGTGCTGAGCATCCTGACGCTGATCCACGTCAACCTGGAGCAGCTGTGGGAGCGCTACTACCCGCAGGAACAGCCGGAAGGCCCGCCGACGGCGCTGCACATTTGTCTGTCCTGCCACTATACCGGCTATCCCGACGCGCGCGGCCGCTGCCCGCGTTGCCATGTGCCGATGTGCCATCGCCAGCCCTACAGCCTGCAGAAAACCTGGGCGGCGCTGATCGCCGCGATGATCCTGCTGATACCGGCCAACCTGCTGCCGATTTCCATCATTTACGCCAACGGCACACGGCTGGAAGACACCATTTTCTCCGGCGTGGTCTCATTGGCCACCTCCGGCAACGTGCCGATCGCCGCTATCGTGTTCATCGCCAGCGTGCTGGTGCCCTTCACCAAGGTGATCGTGCTGATCATGCTGTTGCTGAGCATCCACTTCAAAACCTCGCACAGCCTGAAAACGCGCATTCGTCTGCTGCGCCTGGTCACCTGGATCGGCCGTTGGTCGATGCTCGATCTGTTCGTTATCGCCTTGATGATGTCGCTGGTAAATCGCGATCAACTGTTATCTTTTACTATGGGACCGGCCGCGTTTTACTTTGGCTCGGCGGTCATTTTGACTATTCTTGCCGTTGAATGGCTCGATAGCCGATTGATTTGGGATGCACATGCAACAGGAAACGCCGACTACACCGACTGAAGCGCGGGTCAAGAACAAACGCCGCATTTCACCGTTCTGGTTACTGCCGTTCATCGCCCTGCTGATCGCCGGGTGGCTGGTCTATAACAATTTCCAGGAGCGCGGCACCACCGTCACCATCGATTTCCAATCAGCGGCAGGCATCGTCGCCGGCCGCACGCCGGTGCGCTACCAGGGCGTTGAGGTCGGCACGGTGCAAAAAATCAGCCTGAGCAAAGATTTACGCAGCATCGTGGTGGAAGCCAGCATCAAAAGCGATCTGGAAGACTCGCTGCGCGAAGGCACCCAGTTCTGGCTAGTGACGCCCAAGGCCTCGCTGGCCGGGGTATCCGGGCTCGATGCGCTGGTCGGCGGTAACTATATCGGCATGATGCCCGGCAGCGGCAAGGAGCAAACCCACTTCACCGCGCTCGATACCCAGCCGAAGTACCGCCTAAACACCGGCGAACTGATGATTCACCTGCATGCCGACGACCTGGGTTCGCTCAACAGCGGCTCGCTGGTCTATTACCGTAAAATCCCGGTCGGTAAGGTGTATGACTACACCATCAGCGAAGGCAACAAGGGCGTGACCATCGACGTGCTGATCGACCGCCGCTTCGCCAACCTGGTGAAGAGCAACAGCCGCTTCTGGAATGTCTCCGGCTTCAAGGGCGATTTCAGCCTGTCCGGCGCCACGGTGCAAATGGAGAGCCTGGCGGCGCTGGTCAACGGCGCCATCGCCTTCGATTCGCCGGCCGATGGCCAGCAGGCCAAGGGCGATCAGAGCTATACCCTGTATCCGGATCTGGCCCACAGCCAGCGCGGCGTCAATATTTTGCTGGATCTGCCGAGCGGCAACAGCCTGAGTGAAAACCGCACGCCGCTGATGTACCAGGGACTGCAGGTCGGCACCCTGACCAAGCTGACGTTGCAACAGGACAGCAAAGTCATCGGTGAACTGACCATCGATCCTTCGGTGGTCGATCTGATGCGCAGCGGCACCCGCATCGTGATGCGCAGCCCGCGCATCAGCCTCAACGACGCCAAGCTCAGCCAACTGCTGACCGGCACCACGCTGGAACTGGTGCCGGGTGAAGGCGAACCGCAGCAGCGCTTCAACGTGCTGGACAGCAGCGAAACGCTGTTGCAACAGCCGGGTGTGCTGACCGTCACGCTGAATGCGCCGCAAAGCTACGGCATCGACGTCGGGCAGCCGCTGGTGGTGCACGGCGTGAAAGTCGGCCAAATCCTGAGCCGCACCTTGACCGCCGGCGGCGTGGTGTTCACCGCCGCCATCGACGCGCAGTACCGCGGCCTGCTGCATAAAGACAGCAAATTCGTGGTCAACAGCCGTCTCGACGTCAAACTGGGCATTGACGGTATGGAAGTACTCGGCGCCAGCGCCCAGGAATGGGTGGACGGCGGCGTGCGCATTATCCCCGGCAGCAAAGGGGAACCAGGCGGCCAGTACCCGCTGTACGCCAACAGCGAAAAAGCCGAGGAAGGCATCGTCGGCAACGCCCCTTCTACCACCCTGACCCTCAGCGCCACCAGCCTGCCGGACGTGCAGGCCGGCTCGGTGGTGCTGTACCGCAAATTCCAGGTGGGCGAGATCGTCAACGTCCGGCCGAAGGCCAACGAGTTTGAGGTGGACGTCTACATCAGCCCGGAATACCGCAAGTTGCTGACTCGCGAAAGCATCTTCTGGGCCGAAGGCGGCGCCAAAGTGCAGCTCAACGGCAGCGGCCTGACGGTGCAGGCCTCCCCGCTCAACCGCGCGCTGAAAGGCGCCATCAGCTTCGATAATCTACAGGGCGTGACGCTGAACAAGGGCGCCAACCGCGTGCTCTACGCCAGCGAAACCGCCGCTCGCGCGGTGGGCAGCCAAATCACGCTGAAAACCTACGACGCCAGCAAGCTGTCGGCGGGCATGCCGCTGCGTTACCTCGGCATCGACGTCGGCCAGGTGGAGTCGCTGCAGCTGGCGCCGGAGCGCAACGAAGTGTTGGCTAAAGCGGTGCTGTATCCGGAATACGTGCAGACCTTCGCGCGCCTCGGCAGCCGCTTCTCGATCGTGTCGCCGGAGATCTCCGCCGCCGGCGTCAGCAACCTCGATACCCTGCTCCAGCCTTATATCAACGTGGAGCCGGGGCGCGGCCGCGAGCTGCGCACTTTCGAACTGCAGCAGGCCAGCATCACCGACTCGCGCTATCTCGACGGCCTGAGCGTCGTGCTCGACGCCGCCGAAACCGGCTCGCTGCAGATCGGCACGCCGGTGCTGTTCCGCGGCGTAGAGGTCGGCACCATCACCGGTTTCTACCTTGGCGCCATGTCCGACCGGGTGCACGTTGCGCTGCGCATCAGCAAGAAGTATCAACATCTGGTGCGCAACAACAGCGTGTTCTGGCTGGCGTCGGGTTACAACCTGCAGTTCGGCCTGACCGGCGGCGTGATCAAGAGCGGCACCTTCCAGCAGTTCATTCGCGGCGGTATCGCCTTCGCCACCCCGCCGACTATTCCGCTGGCGCCGAAAGCGACGCCGAACAAGCACTTCCTGCTGAATCCGGAGGAGCCGAAGGACTGGAAAACCTGGGGCACCGCCATTCCGCGCGATTAACTTTCGCGTTTTCCTCAGGGCCCGGCAATGCCGGGCCCTGTTTTTTTCCGCTTTGTGATAAACTCTCGCCCTTGTCTTTATTGCACCCTGAGAGTTCGCCCCGTGGCCAAATCCACCGCCGTTTTTCTGCCCCCCGCTTTCCTCGACGCCACCCGCGCCATCATGCCCGCCGAGCTGGCGATGGACGATTTTATCGCCGCTTGCCAGCGCCCCCTGCGCCGCAGTCTGCGCGTCAACACGCTGAAAATCAGCGTCGCCGACTTCCTGGCGCTGGTGCAGGATTACGACTGGCGATTGGAGCCCATTCCCTGGTGCGCGGAAGGGTTCTGGATCGAGCGCGACGATGAAGAGCTGCGATTAGGCAGCGCCGCCGAACACCTGAGCGGTCTGTTCTATATTCAGGAGGCCAGCTCGATGTTGCCGGTCAGCGCGCTGTTCTCGGGCGACGCGGTGCCTACTCGAGTGCTGGACGTGGCGGCGGCGCCGGGCTCCAAAACCACCCAGATCGCCGCGTTGATGGGCAACCAGGGCGGCATCGTCGCCAACGAATACTCCGCCAGCCGGGTGAAAGTGCTGCACGCCAATATCAGCCGCTGCGGCGTGAAGAACACCGCGCTGACCCACTTCGATGGCCGGGTGTTCGGCGCTGCATTGCCGGAGAGTTTCGACGCCATTCTGCTCGACGCCCCCTGTTCCGGCGAAGGTGTGGTGCGCAAGGATCCGGACGCCATGAGCAACTGGTCGCCGGACAGCGTCGCCGAGATCGCCGCCACCCAGCGCGAGCTGATCGACAGCGCGTTTCATGCGCTGGCACCGAGCGGCGTGATGGTTTATTCCACCTGCACGCTCAATGCGCAGGAAAATCAGCAGGTGGTGCGCTGGCTGCTGGATACCTATGGCGACGCAGTCAGCGTCGAGCCGCTGGGTGAGCTGTTCCCCGGCGCCGACAAGGCGTTGACCGCCGAAGGCTTCCTGCACGTCTTCCCGCAGATTTACGACAGCGAAGGGTTTTTCGTCGCCCGCCTGCGTAAAAAACACGCCGTGGCGCCGTTGGCGAAGCCGACCTATAAAGTCGGTAAATTCCCGTTCAGCCCGCTATCCGGCAAAGAGGCGGCGCTGGTCGCCCAAGCCGCCGCCGCATCCGGCTTAACCTGGGGCGATGACAGCAGGCTGTGGGAGCGCGACAAGGAAATCTGGCTCTTCCCGGCCGAGCTGGAGCCGCTGTTTGGCAAAGTGCGCTTCTCGCGTATCGGCCTCAAGCTGGCGGAGCGCTTCCCGAAAGGTTTCCGTTGGCAGCACGAAGCGGCGATCGCCCTCGCGGGTGCCGGCGGCAAACAGCATTTCGAGCTGGACGCCGCGCTGGCCCAGGAGTGGTATCACGGCCGCGATCTCTACCCTGAGCAGCCGCCGGCGGGCGACGAGTGCATCGTCACCTATCAGGGGCAACCGCTGGGCATCGCCAAACGCATCGGCAGCCGCATAAAGAATAACCTGCCGCGCGAACTGGTGCGCGACGGCGCGCTGGATTTCCACCTGTAAACGATACCGCGCCGGGGAATGAAATTCCCCGGCAATAAAATAACGCTAATAATATTCCCATCGCCGTTCGTTATTATTCTAATCATTTCACTTTATCGGTATAGCTCGCCTACAAGCCCCGTCAACCGGGGGAATGAGAATAAAAAGTTTCTCGTTTTCATCAAGACAATTCCCGATTCTTATTCTATTAATTAAAGTGCAGCTAAATGAATACGTTCAACTCACCTCTGGGTGGCGTCTTTGCGGGCTTTCTCTCATACGGCAAGGAATTAAGATGAAAAAAACTCTGATGGCATTGACCTCGGTAGCAACCCTGCTGTGCGCCAACGGCGCGGCTAACGCAGCAGGCACCATTCAAGGCACGTTAGGCGTGACGCTGACCATCGGCGCCGGTTGCGTCGTGGGGGGCGGCAGCAGCAGCGGTTCCGTCAACGACTTCGGCTCCATCAGCTTCGGTACTTACTCTTCACTGGCCAACATCATCGACGCCAGCGCCACCGGCGCAGGGGGGGCCGGTACGCTGTCATTGACCTGCACTACCGGCACAGACTACACGGTGGCGCTGGACAACGGGCTCCATGTCACTTCAGGCACCCAACGCCGCATGGCCAGCACGGCAGGCGCCTTCATCAGCTATAACCTGTACCAGGATGCCGCACGCACTACCGCCTGGGGCAGCGGCGCCAACGCGCGGACCGGCACCGGCACCGGCGCCGCCGTTCCGCTGATCGTGTATGGCCGCGTCCCGGCGGCCGGTTCTACCCCGGCGGCAGACACCTATAACGACACCGTCACGATGACGGTCACCTGGTAACGGTGCGGCGCGCGCTTTGCTGCTGCGGATTATGGGCGTGCAGCCTGTTGGCGCAGGCCGACAGTAAAACCGCGACCCTCGGCGTCAGCGCGACCTTGCTCAGCGCCTGTGAGGCCGGCAGCAGCTCAGGCGGCAATGTCAGCTTCGGCACGCTGAATTTCGGCACGCTGTATTTTCTCAGCACCGCAACCAGCGTCGCCGGGCAACAAAACGCCGGCGCCATTCGGGTGAAATGCACCAACGGCACCAGCTACAGCGTTCTGCTTGGCGGCGGGCAAAGCGGCAATACCGCTGCCCGCTACCTGCAAAGCGCGGCCGGCCAACGGGTGAATTACAACCTGTATACCAACGCCGCCCACAGCACCATTTGGGATAATCTGACGGGCGTGTCACAAACCGCCAACGGTTCGGACAACTGGCTGCCGGTCTATGGCATGATTCCGGCGCAATCCACACCCCCGACAGGCAGCTACACCGATACGGTACAGGTCACGATCAATTGGTAATGACGATGCGCGCTTCAATTTGCGGTTTGCTGTTCTGCCTGCCGCTTTCCCCGGCCCAAAGCGATACCGGCGTCAACGACTTGACCAAAAGCCAGCCGTTCACCGTCAATGCAACCGTGGTTAAAGGCTGCGTATTGGGCAGCGGCGTCAGTGACGTGACCACCTTCGGCACCCTGAACTTCGGCCAGTTGTCCTCACTGAGCAACGCAGTCAGCGTCGTATCCAGCAGCGGCGCCGGTTCGGTGCTGTTTCGCTGCAACCCGGGGCTGAGCGTCACGCTGGCCCTCGGCGTCGGCAATCACGTGACCGGATCCATCGCCGGCGGCAGAAAATTACAAAACACCGTCACGTCGGAAACGCTGCTGTATCAACTTTATCAAGACAGCAACTACGCCACCCTTTGGGGCGATGGCGCTAACGGCGGCGCGGCGCAGACCGTCGCCGCCACCGGCAGCACGCAAGAAATCAAGGTTTACGCCCGTCTGTTTTCGACCAGTACCCTGCCCACCAGTGGCGTTTACAGCGATACGGTCTTGTTGACGGTCACTTATTAAGTTTTTTTGCAATAAGGATTGAGTTATGCGCATACCCTTCCGTCTGCCGTTAACGGCAGCCTTGCTCCTGGCAAGCCAACAGCACGCCCTGGCCGCGGCTTCCATACTCATTTGGCCGATCGATCCGGTGATTGAAGATCAACAACAGGCCACCGCGCTGTGGCTTGAAAATCGCGACAGCAAACCGGTCTATATGCAAATTCGCGTGTTGGGTTGGAAGCAAACCGCCGGCAAAGACGATTACAGCAACCAAAGCGACGTGATCGCCAGTCCGCCGGTGGCGTCGATCGCGCCAGGCAAACGCCAGCTGATACGCCTGATCAAACAGTCGGCGCCGGCGGCGGGACAGGAGCGCGCCTATCGCATTTTGGTCGATGAAGTGCCGGTGAAAGAACAATCATCGGATGCCGCCCCCGGCGGTGCAGAGATGGGGCTGAAATTCCAGATGCGCTACTCGGTGCCGCTGTTCGTCAGCGGCAAGGGGATTTGGACCAAACAGGACAGCGAAAAACCGCGCGATTACGCGACCGCCAGCCAACCCAAGCTCAGCTATCGTTTACAGCAGCAAAGCAGCGAACGCTGGCTGGAGGTGCGAAATCAAGGCGCAGTGCATGCCCGAATCTCGAAAGTGACGCTGCAAGGGCGCAGCCTAAATCCCGGCCTGATGGGATACGTGCTGCCCGGTTCACAGATGCGCTTCGCTTTGCCGCCCGCCGGCGGTTTCAGCAGCGGCAAGCTGATGGCCACGGTCAATGACAACAAACAGCCCGTAGCCATTCCGTCTTATTGAGGCCCAAGTGCAGCCGATAGAGAGGCTATCGACGCGGCGTTTCAACCTCAAGCCGCTGGCGTTTGCCATGCTGAGCATGGCGGCCGGCGGCTGGCTGCCGTTTGCGTTCGGCGACGATCTGCCCCCACCGCCCAGTGCCGTCAGCATGCCGGACACCACGCTGTATCTGGAGCCGGTCGTCAACGGGCGCCAAACCGGCAACGTCGTGCCAGTCAACTATCGCGGCGGCCATTACTACATGACGCCCCAGCAACTGCTCGACGCCGGGCTGCCGGTAGCGGATAAACAGGCGAAAGACATCGCCGTCGATCGGCTGGAGAAGGTGGATGTCAGCTACAGCGGCGAGAGCCAGCAGTTGCTGATCAACGTGCCCAACGACTGGTTGCCGCAGCAAACCATCGGCGCCCATTCACCGCTGCAACGCTTGCCGGCGCAAAGCAGCCTGGGTTTGCTGTTTAACTACGACATCTATGCCAGCCAAAGCAACGGCAATGGCCGACCAGGCTACCTGTCGGCGTGGAGCGAACAGCGGCTGTTCGACGGTTTCGGCGTCATCGCCAACACCGGCATCTACCGCAGCGGGTTTAACGGCGGGCCAAACGACGATGGCGGCCGCTATATTCGATACGACAGCTACTGGCGCTTCAACGATGACCAGCGGATGCTGAGTGTGATCGCCGGTGACTTAACCACCGGCTCGCTCCCCTGGAGCAGCGCCGTGCGCATCGGCGGCTTGCAATTGGCGCGCAATTTCGCGGTACGCCCGGATCTTATCACCTATCCGCTACCGCAATTTTCCGGCCAGGCAGCATTGCCCAGCAGCGTCGATTTATACATCAACAGCTATAAAAACAGCACCACCAACATCAATCCCGGGCCGTTCACCCTCAACAGCGTGCCCTACATTAACGGTGCGGGTCAGGCCACGGTCGTCACCACGGACGCCCTCGGCCGTCAGGTCAGCACCACGGTACCGTTCTACGTGGCCAGCAACCTGCTGCAGACCGGCATGAGCGATTTCAGCGTTTCCACCGGTTTGCTGCGGCGCAACTACGGGTTGAATTCTGCCGATTACGGGCAATGGGTTGGTAGCGCCAGTTTACGTTACGGCGTCACTGATTGGTTAACCCTGGAAGGACGCGCCGAAGGCGCAGCCGAATTGGCGGTCGGCGGCGGCGGCGCCGACATTCGCGTTGGGCAATGGGGGGTTTTCAACGCGTCCTACAGCGTCAGCCAGGCCGGCGACGAAGCGTTTAACGGTGGCCGGCCGATACAATCCCCCACGTATTATGACCCGCTGACCGGCAGGCCGTTGCAACAGCCGGATCCCCAGCCCGTCTATCGCTACACCGGCAACCACGGCGATCAGAGCAGTTTTGGCTACACCTACAGCAACTCACGCTTCAGCCTCAACGCGCAACGTATCCTGCGCAGCGCCGATTTTGGCGACATTTCCGTGTATAAAAGCGACTACCGTCTGAGCCGCCGCACCGATCAATTGACCGGCAGCGTCAGCCTGGGCCGGCTCGGCAGCCTCGGCGCCGGTTATTTTGACGTACGCGACGCCATCGCCCAACGAACTCACCTGATGAACCTGTCCTACAGTGTGTCGCTTTGGCGCAACAGCAGCCTGTACGCCTCGCTGAACCGGGAAATCGGCAGCAGCGGTTACAGTGCCCAACTGCAGCTCTCCATTCCGTTCGACAGTTGGGGTACCGCCAGCTTCAGCGCCGCGCGCGACAACAACAACCGCTGGAGCGAACGCGTCAGCTACAGCCGCGCCGCGCCGACTGATGGCGGTTTCGGTTGGAATCTGGCCTACGCCAATAACCCGAGCGGCGGCGATTACCGCCAGGCGGATCTGACCTGGCGCACCCGCAGGCTCGAAGCCCGAGCGGGCGTATACGGTACCCGTGATGAAACCAACCACTGGGGAGAAATCAGCGGTTCGCTGGTCGCGATGAACGGCGGCGTGTATGCTACCAACACCATCAACGATGCCTTTGCGCTGGTGTCCACGCAAGGATACGCCGACATTCCGGTGAGCTATGAGAACCAGCCGATCGGCAAGACCGATGCCCAGGGCTATTTACTGGTGCCGACCGTCACCTCTTACTACCATGCGAAATTCCAGATTGATCCGCTCAGCCTGCCCGCCGACGTCGCGCTGCCGACGGTGGAAAAAACCGTCGCCATTCGCGATCACAGCGGTTTTCTGGTCGAGTTCCCCATCCAACCCATCTCCGCCGCCGACGTCGAACTGGTTGACGAGCAAGGCAAACCGCTGGCCAACGGCAGCCAGGTGGCGGTGGTTGGCGGCCATCAGCAAAGCTATGTCGGTTGGGATGGCATGACCTATATCGACCCGGTGCAACAACACAATCGCCTGAGCGTGATCCCGGCCGACGGCGGCCCGCCGTGCCAGGCGGAATTCAGTCTGGCGAAGCCTCAGGGCATCCAGCGCGTCGGCCCGGTTGTCTGCCGCTAATTCAACGACGGAGAGTCACTATGTTTCGGGGATTGAAAGCCTTATTGTTAACCCTTTCGCTGCTGCTCTGTCAGCGCGCATTCGCCGACTGCGCCACCACCAACGGCACCGTCACCTTACCGGGGAGCAGCTCTTTCGTGGTCTACAATGGGCAGATCAACGCCCAGGGCACCGCCGGCCTCAACTGCACCGGCCTCGGCCTCAATTTGCTCACGCAAAACACCGTCACGGTCAAGATCGCCTCCACCACCAACAATATGGCGGTTGCCAACACCGACGGTTCCGGCGATAAAATCGCTTACCTGATCTACCCCGACGCCAACTACCAATATCCTTACAGCATCGGCCAAACCATCGACTACAGCTCGCTGAACCTGCTGTCGCTGATCCTGATTTCCTCCAACGTCAACTTTCCGCTGTATATCAAAACCACCGCCGGCGCCAACGTGCGCGCAGGCACCTATACCGACAGCATCAACCTGATCTGGAATTACCATATTTGCGGCCTGGGCGTGCTCGGCCTGTGCGTTTGGTGGGACGGCGTCGACAAACCCAGCACGGTCAGCGTCAGCGTCACCATCACCAAAGACTGCCTGATCGGCACCGCGCCCAACGTCAACTTCGGCAGCATGGCGTTGGTCGGGCAGTTCAATCCTGTCAATCAGAGCATCACCCTGACCTGCACCAAAACCGAGGGATACAACACCTATTTCACCAACGGCAATAACCCGGTTTCCGGTTGGCGACGCATGAAAAGCGGTACCAGCAATTTCATGCAGTACCAGATTTACTTGCCTAATACGACGACCGTTTGGGATAGCACCAACAAACAGAGCGGCGCCGGCACCGGCCTGGCGCAAAGCATCCCGTATAAGGCGGCGGTCAATGCGGCGCAGACGGAAGTGGCGGTCGGCAGCTATCAGGACACGCTCAGTTTTGTGGTGGAGTACTAGGCGTTGTGTTTTGCCGGCGTGGAAATTGTTTCCAAAATGTAATTTTTATGTGGCATTTCTTGCTCATTTGGCTATGCTCTTACCAATGGCCAAACTGGTCTAACCTCCTACCACACCATTGAGCAAGGAGTTCCCATGAGCAAAACCGTCGTAAAAATTGGCAGCTTCGAGGTCGATGACGCGCATCTTCACGCCGGCGCCGACCGCACCGGCACCCTGAGCATTCCCTGCAAGTCCGATCCGGATCTGTGCATGCAGCTGGACGGCTGGGATGAACATACCAGCATCCCGGCCATCCTCGACGGCAAACAGTCGCTGCTGTACAAGCAACACTACGATCGGCAAACGGACGCCTGGGTGATGCGGCTGGCATGAAAATGCATCAGAACTGCTGACGACGCGCTGTTTTCATCGGAAACAGCGCGTTTTTTTATGCGATGGCGATGCCGCGGCCGGCAAAGAAAGGGGCGAAGCGGCTGAGCGGCAGGTGCACCCGCTCCCGCGTCGCCGGGCTGTCGCCCGAAGGATTGTGGAAGATCACGCTTTGCGCATCGGCGGCGGTGATCAGCACCAGATGCCCGCCCCGCTGCGGCGGCGTACTCTCCGGCCGGCGAATGGAGGGATGCACCGAGGCGATAAAGTAGCGGCATTCATGAAGCAGCGCCGGCACCTCGGCGGCCTCTAGCCCCACCTTCACCTCCGCTTGCAGCGCGAACTGCTCGCGCACATACTCGACGAACGGCGCATAAATCAGCCCCTTTATCCGCTCACCTTCGCGTACATAGGCGCCGTAGGGCAGGCTGCGGCGCGCCAGCTCCAGCAGCGGCGGCGCTTCGCCGTCGCGGTGGCCCAGCACCATTTTCAGGCAGGCCATGCCGCACACGTGGTTGGCCCACTCGACGTACTCTGCCCGATCGCGGGCGCCGCTGCGTGCCCAATTTTCGTCTTGCGCCAGCGTCGCGCGGCCGGCGATCAGATCGGCGGCCAGCTCCGGGCTCGCCCACTGGCACTCGTAGGGAACGGCGCGCATAAGATTAAAATTTGTCGACGACTTTGAAATTCATCAGCACCAGCGTCATGTCCGGCGAGAACAGGTCATACTCTTCGAAGAAGCGCTGCAGCTCTTTGCGCCAGTGCGCCAGCGAGCGATCGCCCTCGCCTTCGGCAAAGGCGTGCGCTTCATCAACCTGATCGTAAGTTTTCATTTCCACCGCGGTCAACTCGACTGCGCAAACCGGCTCACCCTTGCCGTCCACCACCAGGAACAGATCGCCGGCCTGTGGGATCCCTTCGCCGTCCAGGTTAGAACAGGTGGCCGTTTTGGTGCCATTGAGGATCAATTGCACGACTTCATCGGCCTGCTGCTCGGTATCGCCGAACGCCCAGCGCTCAAGGTGCTCGTATTTCTGTGGAATTGCCGTCGCCATGATTATACCTTTAGGAAAAATGCATCAATGCAGACAGGATAGTACAACGTATTGCCGGCCGTCTGCATCCGTCGCAAGCGCGACTGCGCGTTTTGCCAGCGCCACTTTTACGCGTTTTTACCTTTCTTCGCTGTGCCTGCCGCGCTGCCGGGCGCATACTGTGAACATTATTCACCCAATGGCGACTGCCAGGCGGTAACATGCAGCAAAATGACATCGATGCTGACGATACCTTCAGCGATTTACTCAACGGCGTCGCGTTAGTGACGCTTGTCCTCATCACCCTCGCCGGCGGGTGGTATTTCAGCTAAAAGGGGCGCAACGTGGCAACAAAACGCATGGGCAACAAGCTCAGTAAAATGGTCGTGGTGCTGCTGCTGATCTGCCTGGCGTTGCTGCTGTTGCGTTGGGCGGCGATCGCCTTCGGTTAATGCCGCGAGACGACGCCGGCCGAACGCCGGCGCCCTGTTCATCGCCGCCGTGGCGCGGTCGGCTCCAGCAACTCCTGCAAATAGGCCAAACGCGCCTCCCCCTGAAGCAACCAGCGGCGACACAGCCAATGCTGCGTTTCACCCGTGCGGCTCAGGCGGTAGTACTCCGCCAAGGTTACGACCCAGTTCATGATGTTTTCTCCTGCTTTTCGACACCGTCAGTATTGAGCGTAAAAACCAGAAGAAATACTGATGGCTTGTTTTTTATGCTTCCTGTTTTAGGCGGCGGGTAGCGAAGCCGCAGTTCAGCTGTTACATTGGGCAAAAATCAACCCACCGAGGTGTAGACCATGACGTTCTCGGAACAGGAGATTAAACCCGTATGGGATGAGGTCGCACGCCTGATCGGCGACGGCGTGATGCAGCTGCGCCATCGCGGTGAAGCGCTGTCGGTGGAAACGCTGGAAAAACATCTGGCGCGGCAGTTGGCGGACAGCAACGATATCGAACGGCGCATCCTACTCGGCGCCGCCATCAACATGCTGAAAGGCGGAAAATGAATCGCCAACCGAAAAGGTTGGCGATTCGACAGAAGCCCGAGGTATGCAAGCCCGGCCTTCTGCGCGCTACTATGTCACGCTAATATGACGTAATTAATAGGAATTGTCGGGTTTTTGCCCAAAACGCCCTATTTTTGTTGCCTGCATTACGCCAACACGAAATCGCCGGCATCCAGCGGCTGCCCCACCACTTTCACCAGGAAGTCGTTGCCGTCAAAGGCGCCGCCCAGGTTGATCGCCACATCGCTGACGTGATTTTGCTCATCGTAGCTCAGCTTCGCCTCGCCCGCCTTGCCGCTGAACTGATCGACGAAGCGGATGCCGTCGGCGCTGCCGGTGTTGAACAACGTCAGATCGATCTTGTCCTCGCCGCGCACGAAGTCGCGGATCCAATCCGGCGCCGCCGCCGTCGACTCATCCGCCGCAAAGTAGACGAAGGTGTCCTTGCCGGCACCGCCCCACAGCTGATCCGCCCCTTTGCCGCCGTACAGCACGTCATCGCCCGCGCCGCCCTTGAGCACGTTATCGGCGGCGTTCCCGACCAGCACATCGTTACCCGACCCGCCGATGGCATTTTCAATCGTCACGCCTGCGGCGATAGACACATTGCCTTTCAGGCCACCGACGTCCGAGAACGCCTTTTCATTCAGGTTGATGCGCTGATTTTGACCGAAGCCGGAGAAGTCGAAGGTGTCGTTGCCGCCGGCATCCCAGGCGGTGAAAATTATCTTGTCCTGCGCGCCGGTGGCGGTGAGGAAGTCGCGGTCGGTGTTGGAATTGAAACCGTAAACCGTGTCGCCGGTGCGGGTGTTCATGTTGGCGCCGTAGAAATGCTGGATCGCCGTAATGTCATTGAGCAACGGCCCGGAAGAGTACGCACCTTTAAAGTCCTGCCCGGTGTTACTTTCGCTGAAATAGCTCATCAGGCTGTGCGCGCGGCTGTCCTCAAAGTAGGTCGCGTCTTTAGCGTAGGTGATGCTGACGCCCGGCGCGGCGTTATAGTCGCCCGGATGCTGCAACCCCAGCGCATGGCCGATTTCATGGGTGAAGGTCTGGCGACCGTACTCGTTCTCATGGATCTGGTTGTTGACGAAGGTATGGTTCTTGGCGTTATACCAGGTTTGCCCGGCGACCGAAGGCGAGGTGTCCGGGTTATACGCAAAGGCATAGGAGCCGCGCGAGCTGTAGTCGAACAGGCCGAATTTGATGTTGGCAGCGGCAGTGTTGCTGGTTTCGGTGAAGGTGATGTTAGCCACGTCTGACCATGACTGCAGCGACAGTTTAGCCTGCTCGCGCTGTTCGGCGTTAAAGCTGCTGAAGCCGCTGATGCCCATGCTCGACATGTTGCCCGGCGCCTTTTCCCAGAAGCTGTAGGTCAGAGAGACCGGCGTGTCGGTCACGCCCTTATCGTGCCAACTGCGATCGCCGCGCACCAGCTCCAGGCCGGCGTTTTCGAACGTTTTCGACGGATGAAGCACGGTAATGGTGTCGTCTTCATCGGGTTTATAAGCGCCCAACAGGGCTAATACGCCTTCGGCCTTAACGGAAGCATTGCTTGATGACATAACCTTATCTCCATATTCGTCAATTCAATCGGGGGGATGCCCCAACTGGCGGATTGCCTGAACGGCAGCGGCCCGGTGTTGAATCAATACGGGGATATCGGTAATGCGGTGGCGCCTTCCCTCGGCACTCTGAATGAGAACGATAATCCCTTAAGAGAAAAGAATAGACACATTTTCGTCGAGTACAGAATTTTCTCAGATAAAGTCCGACTATGCATTTGCGCCATACGAATGATTTTCAAGATAATCATCAGCATTATCACGATGAGCGGAAAAAACGCATAAAAAAACCGGGGCAATCCAACCCCGGTTATCCATAAGAAACTCTGGACTCAGACTAACCAACCGAGCAGCAGCGTCGCGCCAATGACCGTGGAAGCGCCGCCAATGCGCGTGGCGATTTGGGCGAATGGCATCAGCCCCATACGGTTCGACGCCGACAGGATCGCCACATCGCCGGTGCCGCCCAGGCCACTGTGACAACAGGTGACGATTGCCGCCTCCACCGGGAACATCTTCAGGTAAGGCGCAATCAGGAAACTGACCAGCCCCATCGACAGCACCACCGAGCCGCAGACCACCACATAACCGACCGAGAACACTGCCACCACGCTTTCCAGCGGCACGTACAGCATGCCCAGACCGATCATCAGCGGCCACACCAGCGCCGTGGAGACGAACTTGTAGAAACTGTGCGCGCCGGTTTCCATCGAGGCCGGGATCACCCGGCAGTACTTGCACAGCACCGCGAACAGGATCATCAGCACCGGGCCGGGAATATGCACGATGTGTTCGAACAGGCCGCCGACGATAAAGAAGGCGCAGATCACCAGCAGCCCGCCGCCCATCAGTTGGAAATCGACGT
Source organism: Serratia sp. NGAS9 (assembly GCF_009905295.1). Taxonomy (NCBI): domain Bacteria; kingdom Pseudomonadati; phylum Pseudomonadota; class Gammaproteobacteria; order Enterobacterales; family Yersiniaceae; genus Serratia; species Serratia sp. NGAS9. The sequence goes on along the minus strand of NZ_CP047605.1, from coordinate 2,131,569 downwards.
TGCCGCTTTGCTCCTTGATGGCGAACATCGCGTTCTCCTGCGCCGAACGGATCAGCATGCCGTCGCCGCTCAGCGTCTTGCGCTGCATGCCGATATGCGCCAACACCCCGGCGGTCACGATGGCGAAGATGTTACCCAGCACCGCCGCCGGCGCCAGCTGCGCGACGTAGACGTCCGGCGTCGAGCCCAGGATCGCCGAATAGGCCAGCGACAGCGGTAAAATCCCCTCGCCGATGCCGCCACCGATGATTGGCACGATGATGAAGAAGAAGGTGTGATAGAAGGTAAAGCCGAACAGCTTGCCCACCAGCAGCCCGGTGATCACCGCCGTGATCGTACCCACCACCAGCGGCACGAACATGCGAATCATCCCCTGGATCAGGATCACCCGGTTCATGCCGAGAATGCTGCCGACCACCAGACTGGCGATGACGAAATAAAGCAGGTTGGCGTCTTTCATCAGCAGATGGACGGTGCCCATAACGTTGGGCTGGAAGACATTGAAATAGACCAGCACCGAGGGCACCATCAAACACAGAATGGCCGGCCCGCCGATATCGCGCAGCACGGGAATGCTTTTTCCCAACTGAGCCAGCGCAAAGCCCAGCGTCATTATCACTGCCAGGCCGCCGATCATATTTTTCGGCAGGAAGTTGGCATAGGCGGAAATCGCCACGATGGCGCAAATCGTGATAAACAACGCGATCGGTACCGCGCCGATATCCATTTGACGAAGTTGATTAATTAATCCTGAGGATTCGGACGATGCCGTATTTTTATCACAGGCCAGTTCTGCATTTATCTGTTTCATTATTCACCCTGCTGACAAGCGTACAGTACGGTTAGATTCACCTGGCGCAACATCCCGCCATTGCCAAGCAAAAACAAATGATTACGAAAAATCCTATTGTGGATTTCGCTTTTTCTAATAAGAAATAAAACAGTAGACAGCCCTGAAGATATGATAAAAAATAAAAATGCAAAACTAAATTACACCGACGGAATTCAATATTGTGACCCTCCGCCAAGGTTGGTTTTAATTAATTATCGTCAGCATTTTGTAATTAAAGTAAGCAGGTTTAAATTCGCTGCTATGCTATAGGAGGGCGAAAAATCCCCCTGATTTATTAATAAAGAACCGGAAACGCAGTAGCTGAATCCGGTCAGCTTGATCCGAACCTTAATCCTGCGCGCGGCACCGCTCGGGAAAGAGGCATAATATGACTCATAAGGAAGTAGAATATGTCTTCACGCGCTGTTACCCCACAAACTCTCGCTCGCTACGGCATCCATCAGGCCGCCGATATCGTCTATAACCCTAGCTATGAATTGCTGTTCGCCGAAGAGACCCGCGCCGACCTGCCGCCGCTGGAACGCGGCACCCTCACCCAACTGGGTGCGGTCAACGTCGCGACCGGTGAGTTCACCGGCCGTTCGCCGAAGGACAAATACATCGTGCGCGACGACACCACGCGCGATACCGTCTGGTGGTCGGACAACGGCACCGGCAAGAACGACAACCAGCCGCTCTCGCCGGAAGTCTGGCAGCATCTGAAGACGTTGGTGGGCAACCAGCTCTCCGGCAAGCGTTTGTTCGTGGTGGACGCGTTCTGCGGCGCCAACGCCGACACGCGCATGAAAGTGCGCTTCATTACCGAGGTGGCCTGGCAGGCGCACTTCGTAAAAAACATGTTTATTCGCCCGAGCGACGCCGAACTGGCGGACTTCGAGCCGGACTTCGTGGTAATGAACGGCGCCAAATGCACCAACCCGGACTGGCAGCAGCAAGGGCTGCATTCGGAGAACTTCGTCGCCTTCAACCTGACGGAACGCATGCAGCTGATCGGCGGCACCTGGTACGGCGGCGAAATGAAAAAAGGCCTGTTCTCGATCATGAACTACCTGCTGCCGCTGAAGGGCATCGCCTCGATGCACTGCTCGGCCAACGTGGGCGAGAAAGGCGACGTGGCGGTGTTCTTCGGCCTGTCCGGTACCGGCAAGACCACCCTTTCCACCGATCCGAAACGCCAGCTTATCGGCGATGACGAGCATGGCTGGGACGACGACGGCGTGTTCAACTTCGAAGGCGGCTGCTACGCCAAGACCATCAAGCTGTCGCCGCAGGCGGAGCCGGAAATCTATCAGGCGATCCGCCGCGATGCGCTGCTGGAAAACGTCACCGTGCGGGCCGACGGCAGCATCGACTTCGACGACGCCAGCAAAACCGAGAACACCCGCGTCTCCTATCCGATTTATCATATCGAGAACATCGTCAAACCGGTGTCCAAAGCCGGCCATGCGCGCAAGATCATCTTCCTGACCGCCGACGCCTTCGGCGTACTGCCGCCGGTATCGCGCCTGACGCCTGAGCAAACCCAGTACCACTTCCTGTCCGGCTTCACCGCCAAGCTGGCCGGCACCGAGCGCGGCATCACCGCCCCGACGCCGACCTTCTCCGCCTGCTTCGGCGCCGCTTTCCTGACGCTGCACCCGACGCAGTACGCCGAAGTGCTGGTGAAACGCATGGAGGCCGCCGGCGCCCAGGCTTACCTGGTCAACACCGGCTGGAACGGCAGCGGCAAGCGTATCTCGATCAAAGATACACGCGGCATCATCGACGCCATTTTGAATGGCGACATTGAACAGGCCGACACCTTCACGCTGCCGATCTTCGGGCTGGCAGTGCCGACAGCGCTGCCGGGCGTCGATCGGTCGATCCTCGATCCGCGCAAAACCTACGCCGACGAATCGCTGTGGCAGGAGAAAGCGCAGGATCTGGCGCAGCGCTTTATCGATAACTTCGCCAAATATACCGTCACCCCGGCGGGCGAAAAGCTGGTGAACGCTGGGCCGAAGCTGTAACGCAGACGTTTTGCATACTGTTGTTCAAGGGCCGATTCGTCGGCCCTTTTTTGTATTCACGCTTCCGCCAGCAAACCCGGCATCACCAGCGCCACCGCCGCCGCGATGCGCTCGTCGATCGCGCTGCCCGGCGGCAACAGTCCCAGCGTCATCTGCCGTAGCGGTTCGGCGATGGTCATCGCCAACAGCAGGTCGCTGGTTTGCGCCCAGTCGCGCGCACGCAGCCAGCCGCACTGCTGCTGGCGCTGCAGCCAGTCCGCCACCGTAGCCCGGCCGCGCTGAATGCCGTTGCGCTGATAGCTGTCCAGCAGCGCCTCGCGCCCCGGAAACTCGCTTTGCAGCAGCCGAAACATCCCTACCGCCTCGGCGCTCAATACCTGCTGCGCGATGGCCTTCAGCCCCTTTTCCAACAGCGGCGCCACCGCCTCCCACCGCCCGGCATCCTGGGCGAAGGCCGGCTGAAACGCCTCGGTCCAGCCGCTCACCGCCTGCGCGACCAGTTCGTCGCGATTGGCCGCAAAGCGATACAGGGTTTTTTTAGCCACCCCGGCGCGTTTCGCCACCGCGTCCACCGTTGCTGCGGCATAGCCGCCGTCGAGCAGCAACGCCAGCGTCGCTTGCGCCAGCGCGGCGCGCAGCGCCGTTTCCGGCGTGGCCGGCCGGCCGCGAGCGCGCGGCGGTTCTTCATTCGGGTTCGCCATATTTATTCCTCACAAGCATTGACAGACTCAGCATACCGGCATAGTTTTATTTTGGAAACACAATTCGTTTCCAAAATAAAACAGGAACCCATTATGACACATCCTTCCCTGCTGGCGCCGTGGGGCGTTAACGATATCAACGAGTTGCTCAAGCCTGAACCACTGCGGCTGGAGATGGGGCTGAGCCGCAGCGCCGACGGCCTGCTTACCGTCGCGGTCCGTACCGATCTGCACGGCTGCAAGGGGCGCATGCTGGATTGGTGGTTCACCTTCTTTGAGAACACGCAGCACATCAACTGGTGGCACCCGCACGATCACGTCGAACATCGCGGCTGGGATCGCCATTGGAAAAAAGGGGAAAGCTACGTCGGCGCCAGCATCGAAGCGGTCGAATGGCTGGCGGAACTGCCGCCGATCGCGGCACGCCTCAAGTTTCACGCCGCCGAGGACTTCTTCGCGCCGCAGCCGCTGCGCCAGGCGCGTGATGCGCAGGCGCTCTCCGCCGCCGTGTGTGCGCGCATCGGCTTCGGCGATCAGGTGGCGTTGGATGACAACGGCGATCCCTGCGACGGCGAGATGCTGCATCTGGCGCGCGATACGCCGTACGGGTGCGTGCTGCGCAGCCGTTTCCTGCTGGGTAAAGCCTGCGCCAACGCCCACGACGAACTCTCGGACGACATCGGGTTTAACCTGATGCGCCACTGCTACAACGAGTTCAGCTATCTAGCACAGTTCCTGCCGTCGCTGTACTACGCCGAAAACGGCCGCGAGCCGGCGCCGTTACTCTGGTAAGCCACCGGCGGGGCCTGTTATTTTTTCGCGATGCCGCTATAGTGATTTTCATCACCATTCCCGCGTTTATGACGGAGAACTCATGGAAAATCCAGGCTATAGCGGCGGCTGCCTGTGCGGACATATTCGCTTTCAGGTGCACGGCCTGCCCGGTAACCCACACAGCTGTTCCTGCGAATTTTGCCGGCGCCACTCCGGTGCACCGACGCTCTGCTGGGTCGAATTTCCGCGTCAGGCCGTCGAGTGGAACGGCCCGGGCGGCATGCCCACGCTCTACCGCTCTTCCCCCTATTCCAGCCGCGCCTTTTGCCCGCGCTGCGGCAGCACGCTGGGGGCGATCGACGATGAGCCGACGGTGGCGTTGAGCACCGGCAGCTTCGATCGGGCCGATCTGCCGGAGCTGCGCCCGGCCTCGCACGCGTTCGCCGATGTTTGCCCCGAATGGTGGCATATCGACGGCATGCGCTGAGCGCCTCACAGTTCCCGCTGAAATCAATTGATTGTTTTGTCGTATAAATTTAGAACTGACGAACAATAATTCAAATGTATGGGAACGGGGATGAATCAACAGACTCTCGACGCGCGCCGGTCGCGTCAGGCGTTGCTGGCCGGCTCGGTTGGCAACTTTATCGAATGGTATGAGTTCGGGGTGTACGGGTTCCTGGCTACCGTCATCGCCGCCAATTTTTTCACGCTGCAGGGTGAAAATGAAGTCACCAGCCTGATCCTCACCTACGCCGCCTTCGCGCTGGCGTTTTTCTGCCGGCCGATCGGCGCGGTGATCTTCGGCCGCATCGGCGATCGCATCGGCCGTCGCCCGACGCTGATTGCGGTTCTGTTGTTGATGACGCTGGCCACCGCACTGATCGGCGTCATGCCGACCTATGCCTCGATCGGCGTCGCCGCCCCGCTGCTGCTGACGCTGCTGCGCATGTTTCAGGGGCTGTTCGCCGGCGGCGAATTCGGCGGCGCCGTATCACTGATGACCGAATTCGCCCCGAAGGGCAAACGCGGGCTGTTCGGCGCCTGGCAATCGTTGACCGTCGCGCTCGGCCTGCTGGCCGGGGCCGGGCTGGTGGCGCTGCTGGCCGCGCTGCTCAGCGTGCAGCAGCTGCATGACTGGGGCTGGCGCATTCCCTTCCTGCTGGCGCTGCCGATGGGCGCTGTGGCGCTGTGGCTGCGGCTCAAGCTCGAAGAGACGCCCACGTTTACCCAGGCGCAACAGGCCGCGGAACACAGCGCCGCACCGCAGGAGGCGAGCTTGGGCGGCGTGGCGAAAACCATATTGATCGGCATCGGCCGTATGATGGGCTGGTCGGCCGCCGGCTATACCTTCCTGGTGGTGATGCCTTCCTATTTGCAAACCTCGTTGCACGCCACTTTCCAGCAGGCGCTGGTGGCGACGGTGCTGGCCAACGTCGGCTTCGCCCTGACCATTCTGCCGGCGGGCATCATCAGCGACAAACTGGGGCGTAAAACGGTGATGCTGACGGCGGTGGCGGCGGTGATCCTGTTCACCTTCCCGCTGCTGCACCTGTTGCAGGATGCGCAGAGTTCACTGTGGGCCAAAGGGCTGGCAGTGATGGTCGCCGGCGCCGTAGTCGGCCTGCTGGCCGGCCCCGGCCCGGCGATGCTGGCGGAGATGTTCCCGACCCGGGTGCGCTATACCGGTTTGGGGCTGGCTTACTCGCTGTCCAATGCGGTGTTTTCCGGCTCGGCCGGGCTGATTATCACCGGCCTCATCAAACAGACCGGTAATATCGACATTCCCGCCTACTACGTGGTCGCCACCTCGGTGGTCAGCCTGTTTGCGCTGATGACGCTGCGCCGCGACGATCATCTGCGCTCACTTAACGAACGTTAATCCTCCGGGGGCACATCGCCCCCTTGCCAACTCGTGACCTCGATCACAAGGCACAAATGTTAACGTTAACTTTTGTGATTAACATCTCATGCGTGATATCTGGCCGCTTCATCCCTTCGCGAGTTAACGTTAACAATAGAGCTAACTTCACTCACCGGGGCCCTACCCATGAACCGCGAAACTAAAAAATATTACGTGCTGCTCAGCGGCCTGCTGTTCTTCTTTTTCTTCACCTGGTCTTCCAGCTTTTCGCTGATCTCGCTGTGGCTGAATCAGAAGATCGGCCTGAAAGGCGCCGAGACCGGCCTGATCTTCTCCGCTATCTCGTTGGTGGCGCTGTGCGCCCAGCCGCTGTACGGGTTTATTCAGGATAAACTTGGGCTGCGCAAACACCTGCTGCAGTTTCTCGGCGTGATGCTGCTGCTGACCGGCCCGTTCTTTATCTACGTTTACGCCCCGCTGCTGGCGAGCAGCCTGCCGCTCGGCGCTTTGGTCGGCGGGGTGTTCATCGGCGCGACCTTCTTCGCCGGTATCGGCGCGCTGGAATCTTATACCGAGCGAGTCAGCCGCATCAGCGGTTTCGAATTCGGCCGCGCCCGCATGTGGGGCTCGCTCGGCTGGGCCAGCGCCACCTTTGTGGCCGGTTTTATCTTCAATATCAATCCGAACATCAATTTCTGGCTGGCCTCCGCCGCCGCCGTGGTGTTCCTGGTGCTGCTCAGCCAGGTACGCGAGCTGAAGCCGAACGCCATGGCCGGCCTGGCGTTCGGCAAACCGGAAAACCTGCGGCTGCAGGACGCGCTGGCGCTGCTGCGCATGCCCGGCTTCTGGGCACTGGTGGTGTTTGTGCTGGGGATCAGCGTATACAACGTTTTCGATCAGCAATTTTCGGTCTACTTCGCTTCACAGTTCGCTTCTCGCGCACAGGGCAACGAGATGTACGGTTTTCTCAACTCGCTGCAGGTCTTCCTCGAGGCCGGCGGCATGTTCCTGGCGCCGCTGCTGGTGAACCGCATCGGCGCCAAACAGGGGCTGTTGCTGGCCGGTGGCGTGATGGCGCTGCGCATGTTCGGTTCCGGCTTAGTCAGCGGCGCCCTGATGATCTCCGCCATGAAACTGCTGCACGCCGTAGAATTGCCAATCCTGCTGATCGCTATCTTCAAATACATCGCGAGCCGCTTTGACAGCCGACTCTCCTCCACACTGTACCTGGTAGGCTTCCAGTTCATCACCCAGGTGATGGCCAGCTTCCTGTCGCCGCTGGCGGGCTACGGTTATGACCGCATCGGCTTTGCCGACACCTATCTGCTGATGGGCTGCGCGGTCGCCGCCACGACGCTTGTCTCCTGTTTCCTGCTGCGCGGCGAACGTTCCGCCAGCGTAGCCCCCTTTCAATCCGCCATTAAATCAAGTGAGTCTGTCCAATGAACACTGCCTTAGCTCAAGCCGACCATGCGGTCGAAGCCCTGCGTGCAGAGCGCCGAGACGATTACTACCCGCAGTTCCATCTCGCGCCGCCCGCCGGCTGGATCAACGATCCCAACGGCCTGATCTGTATTGACGGCGTCTATCATGCCTTCTTCCAGCATCACCCCTATAGCGAACACTGGGGCCCCATGCACTGGGGGCACGCGACCAGCCGCGACCTGATACGCTGGCAGCATCAGCCCATCGCCCTGGCACCCGATGCGCCCTATGACAAAGACGGTTGCTTTTCCGGCTGCGCCGTAGATGACAACGGTGTGCTGACGCTGATTTACACCGGCCACGTGTGGCTGGGCGAACCCGGTGACGACAGCCAGGTGCGGGAAGTGCAATGTCTGGCCACCAGCGAAGACAGCATACGCTTCATCAAACACGGGCCGGTACTGGCCCCGCCGGACGGCATTCAGCATTTTCGCGATCCGAAAGTCTGGTGCGAAAACGGCGAATGGTGGCTGGTGGTCGGCGCCAAAGAAAACGGCCTGGGCCAGGTGCGCCTGTACCGCTCTGCCGACCTGCGCGCCTGGCGCTTCGATCGGGTGCTGGCCGGCGCGCAAACGGCGCATCAGGGCTATATGTGGGAATGCCCGGATTTCTTCCCGCTGGGGGAGCAACACCTGCTGCTGTTTTCGCCGCAGGGGTTGGCGGCGCAGGGCTACCGCTATCGCAATCGCTTCCAGAGCGGCTATCTGCTCGGCCACTGGCGGCCGGACGGCGACTTTACGGTGACCCAGCCCTTCTGTGAGCTGGATGCCGGCCACGATTTCTATGCGCCGCAAACCTTCACCGCCGCCGACGGCCGTCGGCTGCTGTTTGCCTGGATGGATATGTGGGAATCCCCAATGCCCAGCAAAGCGCATCGCTGGGCCGGCGCCCTCACCCTGCCGCGCGAACTGACGCTGGCCGCCGACGGCAGCGTCCGCATGAACCCGGCGCGTGAACTGGCGGCGCTGCGCCGAGAGCCACACACGTTTTTGGCGCAGACGCTGACCAATCAGCATCTGCCGCTGACGAACGACGTGCAGGAACTCACCCTGACGTTGAGGCCGGCCGACAACGACGCCGAGCGTTACGGGCTGGCTATCGGGAGTGCGGCGCGCCTGTTTGTCGACAATCAGGCGCACCGACTGGTGCTGGAGCGTTTTCATGAAAACCCCGCCCTGTGCACCTGCCGCAGTGTGCCGCTGCCGGAGGGTGACATCCTGTCGCTGCGGATCTTTATCGATCGCTCATCGCTGGAAATCTTCGTGAATCAGGGAGAGGCCTGCCTGACCAGCCGCATCTATCCGACGGCGGGCGATCGCCGTCTCAGCCTGTTCGCCGAAGGCGGCCGGGCGCAGTTCGAGCCCATCACGGGATGGCAGTTGGCGAGCATCTGGAAGTAATGGGAATGAGCACCGGGCGCACAGCGGCGCGCCCGGTGTGGCTACAGCGAACCACGCTCCAACAGCGGGCAAGGCACTTTCACCGTATCACGCTGTTCCCGCCGCTCAATCACATGCAGCGCCGCAAGACGGCCCAACTCGTAATGCGGCAGCTGCACCGTCGTCAATGCCGGCAGGAACAGCTCACCGGTGCCGACCATATTGTCGTAGCCCAGCACCGCCACCTGTTGCGGTATCCGCCATCCTTGCGCCAGCAATACCTGATAAACCAGAAACGCTATCCGATCGTTTCCGCACACCACGACATCGCAATCGCGCCGTCCTGCAGAGAAATGCCGCTCCAGCAACGCGACGCAGTCGCGATAGCTTTGATCGCCGCCGCTCAGATCGAGATGATACTGCTGCAGCTGTTCAACATCGCGCCCCGCTTCGCGCCAGGCGCGTTCCAGACCGCGGCGGCGCAGGCCCGCCGCCAGCGTATCCGCCGGTAAATGAATGCACAATGGCGCGCGATAGCCTTTGGCGATCAGCGTGCGCGTGGCGTCATACTGCCCTTGCTCATCATCAGGAATGTAGCTGGCGATCGAATGCGCCGGGCTGACGCAGTTGGCCAACACCAGCTTTTTGTCCAGCAGTTTGGCCGGTAGCGTCACCTCACGCAGCCCCATTGTGGTGAATATCACCCCATCCGGTCGATGCGCCAACAGCAGATCGACGGTCTGTTCGGCGTTGTCGTCGGCAAACAGGTTGACGACGAAGCTGTTCCAGCCGCGCTCGCGCGCGGTTTTCTCAATCGACAGGATCATTTCCACCGAGAACGGCGTCGTGGCGGTGTCCAGCGCCAGCACGCCGAGCGTCTGTACACGATTTCCGTCACCGCGAATACGCCGCGCCGACAGATCCGGCACGTAGTCCAACTCGTCGATAGCCTGTTTGACGCGGTGATAAGTTTCCGGCCGCAGCTTGCCGGGTTCATTGATGGCGCGGGACACCGTCATCAACGAGACTCCGGCAAGTTTTGCGACGTCTTTCAGCGAAGCCATGCGCCCTTCTTTATGATTAATGGGGAAAAGTGAATAATCCCATAACCGGGCGCAGGACTCTACTCTGCGTTAGCAGGCTGTGATGTTCGCCCACAGGATCGCGCCGTCGGCCGTCAGCGGCGCCACTTCGCCGCCCGCCGCCGTCCACCAGACACCCTCGCGCGCCCGCAGTTCTCCGCCCTCCGGCAGCGACCAAACGCCGCTCAGCACATACAGCACGCCCGCCCGGTTGGGTGACAGGGTGACGGGCACCGTGCTGCGCAGCACCTCGGCCGCCTGCCGGCCGCGGCGTGTCATGATGTTGAAATCCTGACTGGCGCCGCCCAGCAACGTCGCTTCCAGCGCCACGTCGCCGGAAAAGGCGAACGGCTCCCCGATACGCGCCAACTGATGGTCGATATGCCCGGCGCTGAACAGCCGCACGCCGTCGCCTTCCAGCAACGTTATCGAGCGATCGATGCCCGCAAAGGCGGAAAACGGCCCGTCCTGCGCGATGGTGGCGATACTGGCGCGCCAGTCGAAATCCGGCTCGCCCGGCGGCCAGCTGACGATTTCACGGGTTTCCCCACCGCCGTTGCGCCACGGGCTGACCGGCAGCGCGGCGAAGTTAAAACGGGTCAGGCTCATTGCGCCTCCTGCTGAAAGGTTTTCAGCACCTGCAGGAACTCTGCGCTGCTCTGCTGTTGCAGCGCGTGCCGCCCCTGATCGATCACCTGCCGGCCACCGACGAACACGTCGCGAATTTGCTCCTTGCCGCCGGCGAACAGCCAGCGATTGAGGATCGAGGCGTCCGGCGCCGCCGCCAGATACGGATCGTCGCCGTCCAGCACCAGCCAGTCGGCGCGATAGCCGCTCTGCAGCCGACCGATCGGCGCGCCGCACGCCTGCGCACCGCCCTGCAGCGCCTGCAGGTACAGCACATCGCCCACCGCCGACTGTTCCGGTGTCGTCAGGCGATTGCGACGCTGATCGCGCAGCCGCTGGCCGTATTCAAACCAGCGCAGCTCTTCCACCACGTTGAGCGAAACGTGGCTGTCGGAACCGATGCCCCAGCGCCCCTGCTGCTGCAGGTAAGCGTCGCCAGGGAAAATGCCGTCGCCGAGGTTGGCTTCGGTGGTCAGGCACAGGCCGGCCACCGCGCGGCTGCGCGCCAGCGCTTCCAGCTCGTCGCGATCCAGATGGGTGGCGTGCACCAGACACCAGCGCTGATCTACCGGCAGGTGGTCATACAGCCAGGCCACCGGGCGCTGTCCGCTCCACGCCAGACAGTCGTTCACCTCTTTTTGCTGCTCGGCGATATGAATATGCACCGGCAAGGTGCGATCCGACGCGGCCAAAATCTGCTGCATCTGCCCCAGCTCCACCGCACGCAGCGAGTGGAAGCACAGCCCCTGGTTCTGAAACGGGCGATCCGCCAGCTGACGGGCAATCACCTGCTGCTGATGCAGATAGCTTTCGGCATCCTGGATAAACCGTTTCTGCCCCGGCTGGGCCGGCTGGGCGCCAAAACCGGCGTAGCTGTACAGCACTGGCAGCATCGTCATGCCGATGCCGGCCTGATGCGCGGCCTCGCTGAGGCGGCCGGTCATCTCACCGCGATCGGCGTAAGGCTTGCCGTCGGCGTCGTGATGCAGGTAGTGGAATTCGGCCACCTGGGTATATCCGCCCTTGAGCATTTCGATATACAGTTGACGGGCGACCACCTCCACCTGCTCCGGCGTCAGGCGCTGCACCAGCCGATACATCAGATCGCGCCAGGTCCAGAAGCTGTCCTGCGGGTTGCCCGCCACTTCCGCCAGCCCGGCCATCGCGCGCTGGAAAGCGTGGGAGTGCAGGTTCGGCATGCCCGGCACCGCGTCGCCGTGCAGCCGGATGCAGCCTTGCGGCTCAGCGTTGGCGGTAACTTGAGTCAGATAACCTTGCGCATCGACGTCCAGCCGGACGTTATGCGCCCAGCCCTCAGGGAGCAAAGCACGTGGGGCAAAATAAGCAGGCATGGCAGTATTCCACGGTTAATGTAACGGCGAATAAGGCGCGGCGATGGCGCGTCTTCAGGAATTTTTGGCGGTCGCCGGCAAGTTTCTGGCGCGACGGCCACTAGTTGTATATACATATACATACGCCGACATCAACAGTAAACTGGTGTTATTATTTTTTTATTTGACGAGGTTAACGTCGTGGCTGAACAACAGACCGTGTTACAACTGGCGGCTGCAATGAGCGATGCCCCCGCCCCGATCTACCAACGGGTCAAACAGGCGATCGTGAATCAAATTCGTGCGGGGCATTGGCAACCGCACCAGCGCGTGCCCTCCGAAAGTGAACTGGTGGCGGAACTGGGCGTCAGCCGCATGACCATCAACCGCGCGTTGCGCGAGCTGACCAGCGAAGGTTTTTTGATCCGCATGCAGGGCGTCGGCACCTTCGTCGCCGAAGCCAAGGCGCATACCGCGCTGCTGGAAGTGCACAACATCGCCGATGAGATCGCCGCGCGCGGTCATCGCCACAGCAGCAAGATCCTCGAGCTGAAGGCCCGCCCGGCCAGCGAGGAAGAGGCGACGGCGCTGGGCATTCAACCCGGCCAACGGCTGTTCTACTCGCAGATCGTGCATTACGAAAATGACGTGCCGGTGCAGGTGGAAGACCGCTGCGTCAACCCGCTGGTGGCGCCGGATTACCTGAAGCAGGATTTCGACCGCGTCACGCCTTACACCTATCTGACGCAGGCCGCGCCGCTGACCGCCGGCGAACACATCGTCGAAGCGGTGATCCCCACCCGGCGCGAAAGCGAGCTGCTGCAGCTGGAAGACCACGAACCCGGCCTGCTGATCCACCGCCGCACCTGGTCCGGCAAAACCGTGGTGACCTCGGCCCGGCTGCTGTACCCCGGCAGCCGTTATCAACTGTTCGGCCGCTTCACCAGCGAAGTCTGATCCCCGGCGGGCGCGCCCTGCGCCCGCATCTCCGCTGTCGATCACATCCTGATAACAAAATCTCTCCCGCCTCTTGTGACATCCCGGTGAATGCGTTAGGTTGTTTTTAATTGTATATACAACCATGTGGGAGCTGCGGCTCCGGCGGAGGAAAGCAATGACGTCTGAGATTCACTGTGACAGCCTGTGGCACGGCGCCGATATCGTCACCATGCGCGACGGCAACTATCACACCCTGACCGACGGCGCGATCGCCGTACGCGACGGCAAGATCGTCTGGATTGGCGAACATGCGGCGCTGCCGCCCGGCCTGATCGCGGACGAAACGGTGAAATTCGACGGCGGCATCATCACCCCCGGCTTTGTTGACTGCCACACGCACCTGGTGTTCGGCGGCAACCGCAGCGGCGAGTTCGAACAGCGGCTGAACGGCGTAAGCTACGCCGACATCGCCGCACAGGGCGGCGGCATCATCTCCACCGTGAAAGCCACCCGCGAAGCCGATGAAGCGCTGCTGCTGGAACAGGCGCTGTGCCGCCTGCGTCCGCTGCTGGCAGAAGGCGTCACCTGCGTGGAGATCAAATCCGGCTATGGCCTCAGCCCGGAAAGCGAGCTGAAAATGCTGCGGGTGGCGCGCAAGTTGGGCGAGCTGCTGCCGGTCGAGGTGAAAACCACCTGTCTGGCGGCCCATGCGCTGCCGCCGGAATACGCAAACCGCGCCGACGACTACATCAATCTGGTCTGCGATACCATCATTCCTCAGGCCGCCGCCGCCGGCCTGGCGGATGCGGTTGACGCCTTCTGCGAACACCTGGCGTTCTCACCGGCGCAGGTGGAGCGAGTCTTCGCCGCCGCCGAAGCCGCCGGTTTGCCGGTCAAACTGCACGCCGAGCAACTCTCCGCCCTCGGCGGCAGCACGCTGGCGGCGCGCCATCACGCGCTCTCCGCCGACCATCTCGAATACGCCACCGAGCAAGATGCCCGCGCCATGGGCGACGCCGGCACCGTGGCGGTGCTGCTGCCGGGCGCCTACTACCTGCTGCGCGAAACCCAATGCCCGCCGGTAGAGCTGTTCCGCAAGCACCACGTGGCGATGGCGATCGCCAGCGACGCCAACCCTGGCACGTCGCCGGCGCTGTCGCTGCGTCTGATGATCAACATGGCCTGCACGCTGTTCCGCCTGACGCCGGAAGAAGCGCTGGCGGGCGTTACCACCCACGCTGCCAAAGCGCTGGGGCTGCAACACAGCCACGGCACGCTGGAAACCGGCAAGGTGGCGGACTTTGTTCACTGGCCGCTGTCGCGGCCGGCGGAACTGGCTTATTGGTTGGGCGGCCAGCTGCCCTGTACGGTGATTTTCCGAGGAGAAGTACGTCAATGACCATTCGCGATCCTTTTAGCTTCCAGATCGGCAGCCTGCCGCTGCTGATCAGCATCCCACACGCCGGCACACAACTGACGCCGGCGGTCGAGGCCGGGTTGACCGACGATGCCCGCCCGCTGCCCGATACCGACTGGCATATCCCGCAGCTGTACGACTTCGCCCGGGCGATGGGCGCCAGCGTACTGGTCGGCAACTATTCGCGCTTCGTCATCGACCTGAATCGCCCGGCGGACGACAAGCCGCTGTACACCACCGCCACCACCGGTCTGTATCCCGATGTGCTGTTCGACGGCCGCCCAAGCTTCCTGCCGGGCAAAGCGCCGACGGACGAAGAACGCGCCGGCTATCTGCAGCAAATTTGGCAACCTTATCATCAGCAGCTGCAGGACGAGTTGGTACGCCTCAAAGCGCAGCACGGCTATGCGCTGCTGTTCGACGCGCACTCCATCGCCTCGGTGATCCCGCGGCTGTTCGACGGCAAACTGCCGGATCTCAACCTCGGCACCAACGGCGGTGAAAGCTGCGCCCAGGCGCTGAGCGATCGGCTGGTCGCCTGCTGCGAGCAGCAACAGCAGTACACCCACGTGCTGAACGGCCGCTTCAAGGGCGGTTACATCACCCGCGCCTACGGCCAACCGCAGCAGCAGCAGCATGCGATCCAGCTCGAGCTGGCGCAGGTCAACTACATGTCCGAACAGTATCCTTTCGCGTTCGAACCGCAGCGCGCCGCCTCGCTGCAGCGCCTGCTCAAGCAGATGATTGAAGGCCTGTTGGACAGCGCCGCCAGACTGAACTGATCCCCTTTACAGGCGCCGCCGGGCGCCTGTTTCTCTCCCTGTCCTTAACCGTAACGTCAGCCGCAATCTGCGCGCTATATCAAAGTTTCGCGTGATTCCCTACTGACTGGTCTAAACAGCGCACAAAACAGCGGCCGACGAAAAACGCGCTGCGCCACAATCAGCCGAAAAGCCCGCGCTCATCGTCAGCGCCGGGCGGCGTGTGGCCGAGCTGGCCCGTTTCGAACCATCACTCTGGAGGCCCTATGTCTGTAACACCGTTAAACTGGCGCGCTGCCGGCGCCCTCGCCGAACAATTGCTGGCCGGCTGGCAACGGCGTGGCGAACCCGGCGGCGCCATCACCCTGTTTGACGCCGAACAACTCCGCGCCACCGCCAGTGCCGGCTTGGCCGATCTGGCGCAGAATACCCCCTTCACCGCCGACAGCGTGGTGCGCTACGCCTCAGTGACCAAGCACATCTTCGCCGCGCTGGCGCTGAAGGCCACCGGCCGCGCCATTCGGCTCGATCAGCGCCTGGGCGAACTGCTGCCCACCCTGCAGCCCACGTTGGCGGACGTTACCGTCGGCCAGGCGCTGGACATGACCGGCGGTCTGCCTGACGTGCGCGAGACGCTCGGTCTGCTGGGCATATCGCTGCATGCCGTCAGCGAGGCGCAGCCGGTGATGCAGTTTGTCGAGGGGCTGGAAAGATTGAACTATGAAGCCGGCAGCGAGATCGCCTACAGCAATACCGGCTATCGGCTGCTGGAGGCCGCGCTGCGCAGCAAAGGGTATGATTTCGATCAACTGGTGCAACAGCACATCGCCCGGCCGCTGCAGGTGCAGATGCAAGCGCCGGAAAGCTGGTTCGACGTGGTGCCAGGGTTGGTGCCGGGTTACTGGCGTGCGGCGCGGGGCTGGCAACACGCCAGCGCCGGTCTGCACCTTTCCGCCTCCGGCAGCCTGACCGGCAGCCTCAACGCCCTCACCCGCTGGCTGCAAACGCTGCTGGCCGACCAGGGCCCCGGCCAGGGCGTGCTGGCGCAACTCGGCGCACCGCGCCGCCTCAATCAGGGTCAGCTCAGCGCCTATGGACTGGGGCTGGCGCAGACGCCGCTAGGCCGCCGCCGCTTGCTCGGCCACGGTGGTTCCCACGCCGGTTACAAAACCTATTTCCTGCTGGCGCCCGATCGCCAGGTCGGCGTTGCGCTGGTGGCCAACCGCGAAGACTGCGACAGTTTCGGGATGGCTTTGCAGGTGATGGCAGCGCTGCTGGGCGAACCTTTGCCGCAGCGCAGCACGGCGATCCCCGACGGTCTCTACGCCACGCTGGCGGAGCCGCACTGGCTGGAGGTCAAAGACGGCAACCTGGCCTATCTGGGCAGCGATGAACCGCTGTATCAGGGCGAAGACGGCTACGCGGTGTCGCTGTCCGCCCATATGCCAATCAAATTGAAGTGGACCGGCGAAGCGGTCGAGGGCGAAGTCGGGCATGTGGCGCGCCGTTTCCTGCCGGTCACGGCCAACGGCGACTGCCTGAAGCATGTGCAGGGGTTGTGGTATCACCCGCACTATCGCACCGCCTTTGAAATTCGCGGCAATCGGGTGCATATTGGCGTCGGCCCGGCGGCGCAGACCGGCACGCTCAGCCCGCTCGGCCAGGGCCGCATGCTGGTGGAGTGCCAGGACGGCCCATGGTTGAAACGCTTTTGCCTCTATTTCCGCGGTTACAACGTGGATCTCATCGCCAACCGCAGCCGGATGCTGACCTTCCGCCGCAGCACCGTCGGCCGCGACTGACGCTCAGCGTGCGCTGCCGGTTCTGACCGCCAGCAGCGCATCCGCCAGCCGCCGCTTGTCGGCGGCGCTGAGATTCACCTGATCCACAGACGCCATAAACGCCGCCCGATCCGCCTCGCCGAGCGGGCCGGTACGCAGTCGCTCCGCCAGCCGTTGCAATATCTGGCTGCTCAGCTGCGCGATCTGTGGGCGCACCTGCGCCAACGGGCGCGGCTGCCAGCCGGGCTCCGGGCTCGCCAGCCAGTCGGCGCGATAGCGGTACTGAATCGCCTTGGCGGCGTCCATCTGCGCGGCGATAAAAGGCCGCACCGACGCCGGCTCCAGCCCCAAACGCCCCGCCTCCGCCTGCGCGCTGGCCAACACCTTCGCCTCCTGCGCCAGGTCTTCGATCGGCAAATGCTGCTGCGCCTTGTAACCGGCAACGTCTTTCATCAACGACAGCCGTTGGTTCACCAGTTCGCCGATGGCGGCAGCGCCGTCTGCCAACGCTGGAAAACTGGTCAAACAGCAGGCTATCAATAACGCCCTGAACATGGCGCCTCCCTTATGATGCAGTGAAAAGGTCAGGCGCCAAGTTCACCACGTCAGCCCTGCGCCGGCAAATAAAAAAGGCCCCGCCGCAGCGAGGCCCGATGAGACCCAACCGGCGTTAGTCGAACACGCCGTTGATGACGGAGGCCACAATCGCGGTGCTGAGTGCGACCAGCACCAGATCGTCGCCGGCGATACGCCACTCATAACCCGGGTACTGCGGCAACTCACGCAGCATCGAGTAAGGCACCACTTTTTTGGCGATGCCCGGCGGCAGCGGTTTACCACGCGCCAGATTCTTGGCGATGCCCGGTGGCAGCGAGCTATAGCCGGTCAGGCCGTAGTTGTGCGCCAGCGAACGGGCGCGGTCGCGCGAAAGGCTGACGGAGACCAGATTATCGTCGTTCCTATAGCCGCCTTTATCTTTATTGCCTTTGTTGCCGTGATTACCGTTGTTGCCATGGTTACCGTTATTGCCGTGATTGCCGCTGTTGCCATGGCCGTTCCCGTTGCCGTTACCATTGCCGCCTTTGTCGGCCAAGGCCGGGGCGGATGACAACCCCAGCGATGCAATCAGCGCTAACACCGTGAGAGTCGTACGACGTTTGTTCATGTTGTGTATTCCTGCGTGGGTGACTCTGTTGACTATAGCTAGCCTTTTCCAGACAAAGTATAAGGAAAACTCCGAGATAACGGCGCGCTTTTACGGCATTCGCTTTCAAACCTTGTCTCAACGCAAAACGCCTCGAAAATGCCGATGCTTGTCTCAGATTTTTCTTGAAGAAAAATAAGCCTTACGCTAGCGTGGGAAGGTAACAAAAAAGAGTTAGCGTGCTCTTTTTCGTCGCACCTCAAATCTTATTCTTATCATCCATAATGATAATAGCGAACACTTCCCGCCTCTCCGTGCGGGATTCTTTTTCCCGCCGCCGTCGCCCCAATCTGGTGCTTTATGTTGAGATTTGGTTGCCGATAATTTACATTCGCTGTCTGAGAAACCTCAACCTCCCGCGGTGGCCAGGCTGGCAACGGGTGGGCGTTCAGGAGCAAAAGACGTGCAAATGACCCTCATGGAATACATCACTCGACACTTTAACGGCGATCTTCATCGTTACGCGCAGTCGGAAGGCGTCAGCCGTGAACAAATCATTAGTTGGATAAATAATGAATGTCACGTGATCAAAGGCAGGCTGTTTATGCCGGTGAAGCATCTCCCGGCTGAACAAGCACAGTGATGACAAAAAAACCCCGCCAGGCGGGGTTTTCTGTTTCTGATAGCACGGAAAATCAGAAGTTATAGCCGACCACGAGGTAATAACCCCAACCGGTAGACTTGATCGGGCCCTGCGGGGTACCGATATCCGCGCCATCCTGCCACTGGCCGCCGTTATGGAAATAACGCGCCACGAAAGAATAGTGCCAGTGATCGTAGTTCAGCGCCAAAATGTGGCTGGAGGCGATCGAGTTGCTGGTGCGCACCTGTTTGCCGGTGCCGTCAACCCAATGGCTGTCCTTGCCCAAATCGGAACCGAAATCGAAGTTGGTGAAGCCGATATAGCTCAGATTGCCGCCCCACACCTGGGTCAGCGGCACGAAGTATTTCACCTTGAAGCGGTAACCGTCCCAGCTGTTCTCGTTGGCAGCCTGGTAGTTTTCCCACTGGTATTTGGCATAGATGTTCATCGACAGGCTCATCGGCAGGCCGGTGTCGATATCGGTGCCCAGACCCATGTACCAGGTGTTTTGACGACCGTCGGCGTTGTGGCCCAGGTCATAGATGTAGTTGTTGGCAAAGTACCACTCTTTGAACGGACCGAAGCTCAGATCGGTGCCGGTCAGCTTGTCGATGGAGAAGCGCGGTTCAATCTCCATAAACAGCGGGGAGCCTTTGTCCCAGATGCCGCGATCCGGGGTATTGCCCACGCCGAAGAACTTCGGCACGTCAACGTAACCGTAGAAGTCGAACCAGTCTTTCTTGGCGAAGGCTTCGTATTCGAGATACACGTCGTTATTCAGCTGCGGTCCGAAACGGGTGTGGTAGCTGCCCACCACGTTAACGCTCTGGTGCCACCAGTCGGAGACATATTGACTGTCTTTGCTATCAGCCATTGATGATGCACTGTAAGACGCTGCGAGCAGTACACCTGCTGCGAGAGCTATTTTTTTCATTTTATTACCACATGCTTAAAGGGCCATTTCCTGCCCGTTTAGAAAAGATGACAATGAGTCTGCCGACACCTGGCGTTGTCTTCACACAGAAACTCGGATGACGCGCGCATTATAGAAACCACTGACTGTAAGAATCTGTGATCCAGTTACGCATTTCGCGAATAGGTAATCGATTGCGTTCACATTTGTCAAATTATGTTTCATTCAAATTCACATTCGCTGTGATTTTTGTCATGCACATCGATTTTTAGCGCAGTTTTTGAGCCAACTGTCATCAACCGGCAATGAAGAGGAGTACGGCATTCAAGCGGGAAATGCCGGCGAAAACTCGCCGGCGAGAGAGAAGCGGTAGCCGATCACGCTGGCCACATCGAACGACGAATGAGGCTGCAAAAATTACCGCGAACAAAGCTCGGTTCCTTATCCGCCAGCACGTCCGCTTTGACGTTGCCGAAGGTGCTGTCCGGCTTATGTCGAATCCCGTCGTAAAACGCCTGAATAATCGCTTCCTTGAAGTTTGCCCCGCGGGGATGCAACTCCACTACCTGCTCTCGCAGCGCCGCGTCATAGCCCTGGTAATTGATCCCTAACACATCCATCTCTACTCCCGCGGTCACCAGCGCAATCAGCGGGTGCATGTATTCCGGGATCCCCGGCGTGGTGTGTAACGCGATCGCCGTCCATACCCGATCGATATCCTGACGGCTGACCCCGTGCCCGCGTAAAAACTCGGCCGCCGCATCGGCGCCATCCACTTCGAAACGTTTGTCGCAGCTGCAGTGATCGTGCGTCAGTCCCATATCGTGAAACAGGCAGCCGACGTACAGCAGTTCAGGATCGTAAACCAGCTTGCGCTGCTGCCCCGCCAGCGCCGCCCAGTAATACACCCGGCTGGAGTGGTGAAACAGCAGATCTGATTCGGTGTCGCGCACTAACTCGGTCGCCTGACGCGCCATCGCGCTATCCGGCACGCTGATGCCGTTGATGGTTAAACTCATAACTTGATTCTCCCGTTGTCTGGAACCCGGTTAGATTAGGCGTTACACTGAATGTCCTCAATTGCCATTAATCAACGATTAGGGACATACCCCATCCATCGGGATATCGCATGCCATGAGTAAAACCATCGCTATTCTCGCCGTGCCACAGGTGCAGCTGCTGGACGTTTCCGGTCCTCTGGATGTTTTCGCCGAGGCCAATCTGCAAGCCGGCTATGCCGCCTATCATCTGCAGGTAGTCGGAAAGACGCTGGCGCCGATCGTGTCCTCATCCGGCGTCAAACTCGTGCCGGATCTCGCCATCACCCAATGGCGTGAACAGGCGATCGACACGTTGCTCATCGCCGGTGCACCGGGTATCGCCGACGGCGAAAGCGAAACACGCACGCTGGACTGGCTACGCAGAGTGGTACCCCGCACTCGCCGCTACGGCTCGGTGTGCAGCGGCGCTTTTCTGCTGGCGGAGGCCGGCCTGTTGGATGGGCGGCAAATCACCACCCACTGGGCGGTAGCCGATCAATTGTGTCGCCGCTATCCTCAGGTCACGGTGGATAAAGACGCCATTTATGTGCGTGACGGGCGCCTGCAGACTGCCGCTGGCGTGACCTCAGGGCTGGATCTGGCGCTGATAATGGTGGAAGACGATTTAGGGCGTGAGATCGCGCAGCGGGTCGCGGCCCAGCTGGTGATGTTTTTCCGCCGTCCCGGCGGGCAGATGCAATTCAGCTATCGGGAACAGGCGACCCTGGCCGGGCGCTCAATGCTGCAGGAAGTGCAACGCTGGGCGATAGACAATATCGGGTTACCGCACAACGTAGCCAGCCTGGCGGAACGCGCCGGCGTCACCCCGCGGCATTTCAGCAGGCTGTTCGGCAACGAGGTCGGCACCTCTCCCGCTAAATGGCTCGAGGAAGCCCGCATCGCCGAAGCGCGCAGGTTATTGGAGCTCGGCGTATTGGCGCCAAAACAGGTGGCGGCGCATTGCGGTTTTTCCAGTGCAGAGCTGATGCGGCGGGCATTTATCCGCCGGCTGGGGGTAACGCCGGCGGACTATCGAAAAATGTTTCTCGGTAAACAACTGCGGCGCGAAAGCTGAGATCAGTTTACCGCCGGCACCGCCTTGGCGATGTTTTCCTGGCGGAACGCCACCTCTTCGCCGTTTTTCACCTCCCAGTTGGCAACCGGAATGTCGGTCTTGGGCGCCGCCGCGACGACCGAACCGTAAATCAGCTTGTCGTCGCGGCGCAAAATATAAACGTCGAGCTGATATTCGTGCCGCAGATTCGCCGTGGTCAGGCGCACGGTATCGCCGCGCTCATAGTGATGCACGTCGATTTCAGGCTGTTGAATAAATTGAATGTCGCTTCTCATCGTCGTCGTTCCTTCAGGCAACATGGCTAGTTAAATTCTAGTTCAACATTGCGCCGACGGCGGATAATTTCCGTTAATTTCCGCGAGTTGCCCGCCAACAGATCAGCGAGCCAAGCGTGACCATCGCTACGCCCTGCCAGAAATTGGCGGTCAGCGAGGTGTGCAACACCAGCGCGGCGAACACCGCCGACAGCACCGGGGTGAAATAAGAGACGGTGGCCAGCAGCGTCATGTTGCCGTGCAAAATGCCAACGTTCCAGGCGGCATACCCCGCCCCCATCGCCACTCCGGCGCACAGCAGCGTTACGGTCACGCCAGCGCTGAACTGCATGCCGCTTTCTGCGCTGAAGGCATACTTCAACCACAGCGCCAGCGCGGTCAGCACGATGAACAGCACCATACCGTTGCTGCCCTGGGCGATCTTCTTGGTCAGGTTGCAATACAGCGCCCAGATCACTGCGCCACTGAACGCCAGCGTATAGCTGAGCGGATTGCTGCGCACGTTGGCCAGCATCTGCGCCGGTGACCAGCCGCCCTCGCCGCTCATGATCCAGCCGATGCCGAACAGCGACAGCAGCAGTCCCGGCAGCAGCCACCATTTCGCCTTTTGGCCGTTGAGCGCCAGCGCCATCAGCACGGTGAAACAGGGCCACAGGTAGTTGATCATGCCCACTTCTATCGCCTGCAGGCGGGTATTGGCGTAGCCGAGCGACAGCGACAGGCAGATCTCGTAGCTGACGAACAGCAGGCTGCCGACGATCAGATAAGGCCGCGGAAAGCTGCGCCATTTCGGCACGCCGAGCGCCACCAGCAAAAACACCGCGCTGACGCTGTAGATCATCGCCGCACCGCCTATCGGCCCCAGCCCTTCGCTGACGCTGCGAATAAGGCCAACCACGCTGCTCCACAGCACAATGGCCAACAAACCGAACAGCGTGGCGCGGGTACGCGAGGGCAAAGCGGGCATAAGACAGGTCCAATGGGTTATTTTTTATCAGGTTTTTCACTCTACTGCCGCACGTGCCAAAAAGAAAGGCGGGATACTCCCGCCTGTGAATTTATTGCTGCGGTTGCCGCTCCAACTGCGGCGGCGGCTGGCGAAAGCGTCGGGTCAGCCAGGCCAAATAGCCGAAGCCCAGTGTCGCCCAGATCAGCCCCATGGTCAGCGAGCTTTTCTCCAGGTTCAGCCACAGCACCCCCACCGTCAGCGCCCCCACCAACGGCAGGAACAGGAAGTTGAAGCGATCTTTCCAGCTTTTGTTGCGCCCTTCGCGAATGAAGAAGTGGCTGATCACCGACAGGTTAACGAAGGTAAAGGCTACCAGCGCACCAAAGTTGATCAGCGCCGTGGCGGTCACCAGATCGAACGACAGCGCTGACAGCGCCACCAGCCCGACCATCAGCACGTTCAGCGCCGGGGTGCGCCATTTGGGGTGGATATAGCCGAAGAATTTCTCCGGGAACACGTTGTCACGCCCCATCACGTACAGCAGGCGCGATACGCTGGCGTGCGACGCCAGGCCGGAGGCCAGCGTGTTGATGAAGGTCACGCACAGGAAGATCGACTGGAACAGCTTGCCGCCGACGTACAGCGCGATCTCCGGCAGCGCGGCGTCGGGCTGGTGAAAGCGTTGAATGGACGGGAAAAACAGCTGAATGAAGAACGACACGCTGATAAAGATCACCCCGCCGTACAGCGCGGTCAGGAAGATGGCGCGCGGGATCACCTTGGCGGCGTCGGGCGTCTCTTCACACAGCGTGGTGACCGCGTCAAAACCGAGGAACGAGAAGCACAGGATAGTCGCGCCGGTAATGATCGGCAGCAGATGCGCATTCTCGCTGAGGAACGGCCGCAGGCTCCACACCGTGCCCATCCCCTCGCCGTTGTGCAGGCCGCGCACCACCAGATAGATGAACACTAGAATGATCGCCACCTGCGCCAATACGAACAGGGTATTGAAGTTGGCCACCAAATTGACGCTTTTCAGGTTGATGGCGGTGATAAGGATAACGAAGCCCACGACCCACACCCAGGGCGGCACTTCCGGGAACAGCGCGGTCAGGTAAATCTTCGCCAGCAGCGTATTGATCATCGGCAGGAACAGATAATCAAGCAGCGATGACCACCCCACCAGAAAACCGACGTGCGGGTTGATCGCCTTCTGCGCATAGGTATAGGCAGAGCCGGCGGTGGGAAACTGGCGCACCAGTTTGCCATAGCTGATGGCGGTGAACAGCACGCCGGCCAGCGCCAGCAGATAGGAGGTCGGCACATGGCCGTCGGTGAGGCCGGAGACGATCCCGAAGGTGTCAAACACCGTCATCGGCGTCAGATAGGCCAGGCCCATCATCACCACCTGCCACAGCTTGAGGGATTTGCGCAGCTGCGGTTTGCCCGCCGGGCCGCCGTCGATGGCTTTAATCGTCATGGCATTTCCCCTCTTGGTCCTCTGCTGTCAACCGTGCAACGTCATTCAGAGAGGCCGCAGGGAAACTGCTGCTCAGGCGGCGGTAAAAACGGGTTGGTATCGCTGTCGGGCGGCCGGCGACCGGCCCGTAGGCACTGCGGCACAGACAAACGTCTGCGCAGGGGGCTGACTGAGTCATGGTTATTTCCTCGTCGGCGTCCTGTACGCCGTGATAGAAGAAATTCTGTACCGCAGCGCGCAGCCTCGCCGGCCACAGGAGAGCCGATGAAATGCGCCGGACGCGCGCGGTAGTCGCAGGGTGAGCGGGATCAGGCGTTTTTCAACATCCACTCGATTTCGGTTTCGGTGATCAGGCGCTCGAACTGCACCAGCTCATCAGTTTTGCAGGCCAGATAGACGTGGCTGAAGCGTTCGCCCAACAATGCATTGAGCACCGGCTGATGTTCGAACTCGTACAGCGCGTCGCTCTGGCGGATCGGGAACGGCAGCCCGTCCTGCTCCAGACCGTTGCCGGTCACCGGCTCAGGCAGCGGCAATGCGGTTTCCAGGCCATAAACGATGCCGGCCAGAATGGTCGCCATCACCAGATAAGGATTGGCGTCGGCGCCCGCCACGCGATACTCCACGCGGTGGTTGTCGCGATCGCCGCAGGGAATGCGCAGCGCCACGGTGCGGTTGTTATGCCCCCAGGAAGCCTGGGTCGGCACATACATGCCAGGCTGGAAGCGGCGGTAGGCGTTGACGTTCGGCGCCAGCAGCGCCATCGAAGACGGCATCAGGGCGATCATGCCCGCCAGCGCCTGTTTCAGCAGCGCCGAATCTTCGCCGTCATCGTCGGCGAACACGTTGTTGCCCTGCGCGTTCAGCATGCTGATGTGCACGTGCATGCCGCTGCCGGCGTGCTCCTCATACGGTTTGGCCATAAAGGTCGCCTGCATATTGTGGTTCTCGGCCACCATGCGCACCAGCCGCTTCAGCGCCAGCGCGTGATCGCAGGCCTGCAGCACATCATCAGTATGATGCAGGTTGACCTCGAACTGCCCCGGCGACGCCTCCGCCACCGCGCCGTCCGCCGGAATGCCCTGCAAACGCGCCAGTTCGTCGATCTCGCTCAGCACATCGGCGAAATGGTTCAGGTTATCGACGGAGTACACCTGGCTTTGGGTGTTGCGTTCTTGCGTGCCCGGCGCGCACGGCGGCTGCAGATAGCCTTCCGCGTCACGTTGACGATCGATGAGATAGAACTCCAACTCTACCGCTACCACGGGGGAAAGCCCGCGCTGACGCAAACGCTGCCACACTCGGTTCAGCACATTGCGCGGTTCAACGTCAAAGGGAGTGCCATCTTCATCCAACATGGTGAGCAGCACCTGCGCGATATATTGCGGGTCCGCCGCCGACGGCGTCAGCGTGCCCGGTACCGGCACGCACACGTGATCCGGCTCGCCCAACTCCTGCCCCAACCCGGCCTCTTCCACCACGTTGCCGAGAATATCCATCGCAAATACCGACGCCGGGAAGTAACAGCCCTTCTCCAGTTTGTTCAGGCCGCCGACCGGGATGCGTTTGCCGCGGAAGCTGCCGTTCAGGTCGGTCAACAGTACGTCGACATGTTGGGTTAACGGATAACGTTCCAGATACTTCTTCACTTCGCGCTGGAACGCGCTACTTCGTCTCTCTTCACTGTGCTGAACAAAGTTTTCCACTTCTACGATGTTGGTCTGCATGGTTCACCCGCCGTTTGTGTTTTGCTGTCGTCGATGTTTATTGACCGTATTGTTCAATATAATGCCCACAAATGAAACGTAGATGAAACAAATTTGTTTTGCAAGTGTTACTTTTGGTTTGAATATTGCCCAATCGACTGCTAGATTTATAGAATATTGAACGAAATCGGCGGTGGAGAAGCTTATCGTTCATAATTTCGAACGTACCAAGGGGATAGCATGGACAATATATTTAACAGACCAGTCATTGGCGTCGTCATGTGCAGGTATAGGTTAAACGGGCACCTCACACAGACCTTGCAAGAAAAGTACCTGAATGCCGTTATCACCGCCGGCGGCTTGCCGATCGCCCTGCCGCACGCGCTGGCGGAGCCGGAAATGCTGGCGGAACTGCTGCCGCGCCTCGACGGCATTTTGCTGCCGGGCAGCCCCAGTAATGTGCAGCCGCACCTTTATGGTGAAAACGGCGATGAGCCTGACGCCGATCCTGGCCGAGACGCGTTGAGCCTGGCGCTGATCCGCCAGGCATTCGACAGGCGCATTCCCCTTTTCGCCATTTGCCGCGGCATGCAGGAAATGGTGGTCGCCACTCAAGGCACCCTGCATCGCCGCCTGTACGAACTGCCCGAGCTGCTGGAGCATCGTGAAGATCACGATCTGCCGCTGGAACAGCAATACGCCCCCGCCCACGAAGTCATCGTTCAGGAAGGGGGGCTGCTTTCACAACTGATACCGGATTGCAACAGATTCTGGGTGAACTCGCTGCACGGCCAGGGTGCCAAAACCCTGGGCGCGAGCGTTCGCATCGAGGCGCACGCCGCTGACGGGCTGGTGGAGGCGATCAGCGTGCGCGATCAGCCTTTCGCGCTCGGCGTGCAGTGGCACCCCGAGTGGAACAGCGACGAGTATGCCCTGTCGCGCCTGTTGTTTGATGGTTTCATCACCGCCTGTCGGAACTATCAAAAGGAAAAACGCCCATGAGCGACGTCAGCTTGGCACCGGGAAAACGTCTGTCGCAGATCCGTCAACAATTGGGGTTGTCGCAGCGCCGGGTCGCCGAACTGTCTGGGTTAACCCACAGCGCCATCAGTACTATCGAGCAAGATAAGGTCAGCCCGGCCATCAGCACGCTGCAAAAGTTGCTGACGGTGTACGGTCTGTCGCTGTCGGCGTTTTTCGCCGAGCCGGAAAAACCGGCTGAGCCGCAGATCGTGATAGACAGCGACGACCTGATCGAAATCGGCAGCCAGGGCGTTTCGATGAAGCTGATCCACAACGGCGACCCGAATCGTACGCTGGCAATGATGATCGAGACCTACGAACCGGGCACCACCACCGGCGAGCGCATCAAACACCAAGGGGAAGAGATCGGCACGCTGCTGGAAGGCGAAGTGGTGCTGCAGGTCAATGGCCAGAGCTATCACCTGCTGGCCGGGCAGAGCTACGCCATCAATACCGGCATCCCCCACAGTTTCAGCAACACGTCGGCGCGCATTTGCCGGATTATCAGCGCCCATACGCCGACGACATTCTGATCAACGGAGCCAGGCATGAACTTTCACCATTTGCAGTATTGGCAACAACGGGCGCAGGCCCTGAAGATTGAGCACCAGCTGTTTATCGACGGCCGCTACCAGCCGGCCGCCGCGGGGAAACGTTTCGCCGTCGAAGATCCCGCCGGTCGCCGTGAGCTGGCGCAGGTCGCACGTGGTGAAGCCGCCGACATCGATCGGGCGGTCAGCGCGGCGCGCGGCGCCTTTGAACGCGGCGACTGGGCCCAGGCCGCGCCGGCGCAGCGCAAAGCCACGCTGCTGCGCTTCGCCGAGCTGATGGAACAGCATCACGAAGAGCTGGCGCTGCTGGAAACGCTGGACACCGGCAAACCGATTCGTCACAGCCTGCGCGACGACGTGCCGGGCGCTATCCGCTGCATCCGCTGGTACGCCGAAGCGATCGATAAGGTGTACGGCGAAATCGCCCCCACCGGTCGCGAGGCGCTGGCGCTGATCGAACGCGAGCCGATCGGCGTGGTCGGCGCCATCGTGCCCTGGAACTTTCCGTTGCTGCTGGCCTGCTGGAAGCTCGGCCCGGCGCTGGCCGCCGGCAACAGCGTGGTGCTCAAACCCTCCGAAAAGTCGCCGCTGAGCGCCATCCTGCTCGGCAAACTGGCGCAACAGGCCGGGCTGCCGGACGGCGTGCTGAACGTGGTGCCCGGCTACGGCCACGACGCCGGCAAGGCGCTGGCGCTGCACCGCGACGTCGACGCCCTCACCTTTACCGGCTCTACGCTGGTGGCGAAACAGCTGATGATTTACGCCGGCGAATCGAACATGAAGCGCGTCTGGCTGGAGGCCGGCGGCAAAAGCGCCAACATCGTCTTTGCCGACTGCCCGGATCTGGATCAGGCTGCCCGCAGCGCCGCCGCCGGCATCTTCTACAATCAGGGACAGGTGTGCATCGCCGGCACTCGCCTGCTGGTCGAAGCGAGCATTGAGCAAGCGTTCCTGCAGGCGCTGCGCAAACACGCGGCGGCCTTCGTCCCCGGCGATCCGCTCGATCCCGACACGGTGATGGGCACGCTGATCGACAGCGGCCACTGCGAGAAAGTGGCCGGCTATATCGATCGGGGGCTGAGCCAGGGCGCCGCGTTGTTCCTCGACGGGCGCGACCATCCGCAGGGCGACCACGCCGGCTATCTGGGGCCGACCATCCTCACCCAGGTGAACAACGCCATGAGCGTGGCGCGCGATGAAATCTTCGGCCCGGTGCTGGCGGTGACCACCTTCGACGACGAGCAACAGGCGCTGCAGCTGGCCAACGACAGCGACTACGGCCTCGGCGCCGCGGTCTGGACCCGCGATCTGGCGCGCGCGCACCGCATGGCGCGCCAACTGAAGGCCGGCACGGTGTTCGTCAACAACTACAACGACGGCGACATGACCGTGCCGTTCGGCGGCTACAAGCAGAGCGGCAACGGCCGCGACAAATCGCTGCACGCGCTGGACAAATTTACCGAATTGAAAACCACCTGGATCTCGCTGGAATAAGGGCTTATCTCATGACTGAACACGTAAAAAGCTACTATGCGGCCACGGCCAACGCACATCAGCCCTATCCGCAACTGAATGAATCGATCGAATGCGACGTCTGCGTGATCGGCGGCGGCTATACCGGCCTCTCCTCCGCGCTGTTCCTGGTGGAAGCCGGCTATAACGTGGTGGTGCTGGAAGCGGCGCGCATCGGTTTCGGCGCCAGCGGCCGCAACGGCGGCCAGTTGGTCAACTCTTACAGCCGCGACATCGATGTGATTGAAGAGCGTTACGGCGCGGAAAGCGCCCGCCTGCTCGGCAGCATGATGTTCGAAGGCGCGGAGATCATTCGCAGCCGCATCAGCCGCTACGCCATCGACTGCGACTACCGCCCCGGCGGCATCTTCGCCGCCCTGAACAACAAGCAGTTCCATGCGCTGATCGAGCAAAAGCGCAACTGGGAGCGCTACGGCAATACCCAGCTCGAGCTGCTCGATGCGGATCGGGTGCGTCAGGAGGTCGCCAGCGATCGCTACGTCGGCGCGCTGCTCGATCACAGCGGCGGCCACATCCATCCGCTCAATCTGGCGCTGGGCGAGGCCGAGGCGATCCGCCTGCAGGGTGGGCGCATCTTCGAACAATCGGCGGTGACGAACATTCGCCACGGTGAACCGGCGCTCATCAGCACCGCCAACGGCCAGGTGAAGGCGCGCTTCGTCATCGTCGCCGGCAACGCCTACCTGGGCGATAAGCTGGAGCCGCGGCTGGCCAAGCGCAGCATGCCGTGCGGCACTCAGGTGGTGACCACCGAACCGCTAGCGCCGGAGATCGCGCAGGCGCTGATCCCGCAGAATTACTGCGTGGAGGACTGCAACTACCTGCTGGATTACTACCGCATCACCGCCGATCATCGTCTGCTGTACGGCGGCGGCGTGGTATACGGCGCGCGCGATCCGGACGATATCGATAACCTGATCCGGCCGAAGCTGCTGAAGACCTTCCCACAGCTGAAAGGGGTGCGCATCGACTATCGTTGGACCGGCAACTTCCTGCTGACGCTGTCGCGCATGCCGCAGTTTGGCCGGCTGGAGAATAACGTGTACTACATGCAGGGCTACAGCGGCCACGGCGTGACCTGCACCCATCTGGCGGGCAAGCTGATCGCCGAGCTGATGCGCGGCGACGCCGAACGCTTCGACGCCTTCGCCAAGCTGCCGCACCTGCCGTTCTTCGGTGGACGCAATCTGCAGATCCCGTTCACCGCCATCGGCGCGGCCTACTACACGCTGCGCGACCGCATCGGCGTCTAAAAACAACAGGCCCGGTCATCCTGGCCGGGCCGGTAGGTTAACGCTTAGACGATCTTCGGTTGGCCGTCCGAGGCGGTCGCCCCGCCATCGACCGGAATGTTGGCGCCATTGATAAAGCTGGCGTCGTCGCTGGCCAGAAACGCCATCACCGCCGCCACTTCTTCCGGCTCCGCCGCACGCCCCAGCGCGATGCGCTCATTGAACTTGTCGCGGATCTCCTGCGGCCAGCCGTTGGTCATGTTGGTTTTGACCAGGCTCGGGCAGACCGAGTTGATGCGCACGCCGTCACCGCCGTGATCCAGCGCCATGGCGCGCGTCAGGTTGACCACCGCGCCTTTCGCCGCGCAGTAATAGGCCGCACCCCAGTCGCCACCCAGGCCGGACACCGACGCGGTATTGACGATACAGCCCTTGGTTTTCAGCAGGTGCGGCAAGGCAAATTTGGAACAAAACACCACGCCATCGATATCGACCCCGGCGATGCGACGCCAGTCGTCGATGCTGGTTTCCAGCACGCTGCCCGCCACGTGTACGCCGGCGTTGTTCAGCAGGACGTCGATGCGGCCCAGTTTTTCCGCCACCTCGTTCATCATTTTTTCAACCGCGACGTGATCGGAAACATCGATATGCACCGCCATCGCGCGGCCCTTCGGCAGCGAAGCGGCGACCTTGTCTACCGCTTCCTTGGCCCAGTCGGCCAGCACCACGATGGCGCCCTCGGCGGAGAAACGCCGCGCCGCCGCTTCCCCCATACCATTGCCCGCACCGGTGATAACCACGACTTTATTGTCAAAACGCATGAGACCTCCTCCATGTGAACGTATTTATATAAGTCATACAAATCTCATTACCCCGAGGATAAGACGCAGGCTCCCTGAGAGCCAGTCAAAACGTGCGGTTTATTAACCAAAAGGAGGTATGTCAGTGATTTCAATGCGCTGAGTTAATCTTTATCGGATTTTGGCCAACATATTGATGGAGATAATAAAATTGCGGCCAGTCACTATTTTCCTGGCAGATTGTCAGCAAGCGGGATTATTGCGGATAGACGGTTATGGCTGCTCAGAGATAAGCAATACGAATGAAAAAAGGCAGCCGCCCGCAGGCGGCGGCGACTATTTTTTCTCGATGGGGACAACCAGCAGATCGACGTTCAACTCATTGATCGCCTGACGCGCCGAAGAAACCAGCCGGCTCCAGACATCGTGGTGATGGCCGAAGATCACCAGATCGAACCCTTTCTCTTTCGCAACCCGGTTCAGCTCTTCCGTCAACGCGCCACGGCTGACAATCACCTCTTCGACCGGGTAGGACGACTGCCCTTTGATCGCATTGAGCATATTCTTCACCCGCTCCGAAAAGGTGCGATCGGTGTAGTTGTAATCTCCCACGCCCAGATCGACGTAATAGCCGGCGCGGTGGATGTCGATATAGATCAGGGAAAGTTTGGCATGGAGCGCGGCAGCCAGCCTGGCGCCCTTGCCCAGCAGAAACTCGGCGTCTTCGCTGAGATCCGTGGCGACAACGATATGCTGATAAGCCATGACGGTGGCCCTCCGCGTCAAACCCATGAACAGGATGGCGTTCCTTGCCGCATGTTTCTTATGCACCTTAAGTTTAGCCCAGCGCCGAGCCCTTCGCCTGCGTCAAAATCGTTCCATTTATGGAACGATGTATCCCGACTTCAGGCTCTACCGGATTTCTCTCTTCTCCCTACACTATAGGCAAGTGCTGAGTTTCAGCCTTATCAATCAAAGAAGATACCCACTGACCTCACGACGAGAAAAGGAAAACACCATGATCACTCCAGCCAACTTCAACGGCCAGCGTCCTGTTATTGATGCCAATGACGCAGTCATGCTCCTGATCGACCACCAGAGCGGCCTGTTCCAGACCGTCGCCGATATGCCGATGACCGAGCTGCGCGCCCGCGCCGCCGCCCTCGCCAGCATCGCTACCCTCAGCAAACTGCCGGTGATCACCACCGCCTCGGTGCCGCAGGGCCCCAACGGCCCGCTGATCCCGGAAATTCACCAGAATGCG
This sequence comes from Serratia sp. NGAS9, assembly GCF_009905295.1. Taxonomy (NCBI): domain Bacteria; kingdom Pseudomonadati; phylum Pseudomonadota; class Gammaproteobacteria; order Enterobacterales; family Yersiniaceae; genus Serratia; species Serratia sp. NGAS9. The sequence goes on along the minus strand of NZ_CP047605.1, from coordinate 2,098,938 downwards.
CCGCACGCGCAGTACGTCGCCCGTAAAGGGGAAATCAACGCCTGGGACAACCCTGACTTCGTAGCGGCGGTCAAGGCCACCGGCCGCAAGACCCTGATCATCGCCGGCACCATCACCAGCGTCTGCATGGCCTTTCCGTCCATCAGCGCGGTGGCCGAAGGCTATAAGGTCTTTGCGGTGATCGACGCCTCCGGCACCTACTCGAAAATGGCGCAGGAAATCACCCTGGCGCGCGTGGTGCAGGCCGGCGTGGTGCCGATCGACACCGCCGGCGTCGCCTCCGAGCTGCAGGGCAGCTGGAACCGCGCCGACGCTCAGCAGTGGGCCGAGGTTTACACCAAAATCTTCCCGGCCTATCAGCTGTTGATCGAGAGCTACCTCAAGGCGCAGGACGTGGTGAAAAACAACGAACTGCTGGACTCGCAGCGTTAAAATCGCGGGCATAAAAAACCCCGGCTAAGGCCGGGGCTATTGATCATGTGCCGGTGGCTTTCCCGGCTGTCATGTTATGGCGTAAGCGTCCATCCAACACTCCAACATTACGCAGCCTAAGCACAACTTTTTCACAACAGAAAAAAAGACTGAAAAGTGGCATTATTATTTATGCGATAATCTGTTTTTCTGTTGCCAATAATAATTAATTATTGGAACGTCATCGAGGAATCGAACCCCAGTCCGCCAACGAATATTTCGCTGCCGCTCTTCCTGCTGAGCTAATGACGTATCGATAAAGACTCCGGGCGAACCCGGAGTTTATTCAGGCTAAAGGTGTTATTTCTTAACTGCTCCGGCTTAAACCCTCATCGCTGTCGTAAGAAACCGCACCTCGACCGAAAATTACAACGCGACCACGTTGCCGGCAGAAGGACCCTTCATACCCTTTTCGATAGTGAACTCAACCTGTTGGCCTTCGTCCAGCGTTTTGAAATCGTTGCTCTGGATAGCAGAGAAGTGTACGAACACGTCTTTGCCGCCGTCTGCCGGGGTGATAAAGCCGAAGCCTTTCCCTGCATCAAACCATTTTACCAAACCCGTCATTTTAGTAGACATAGAGATATTTCCTTTCTATTTTTGCGACGCCATAGGGCGATAGAGGTCTGTTTTTATTGGAAACTTATGGGGCACTAGAGAAGAAAATTCGCGGAAGAAGAGGTATCTGGGGGATATCACTAACACTGAGAACTGCTTTACTAAAACTGCTTTCATAAGGTCTGTATGACAAACCGATGACGCTATTTACCCACAGCTAATTTATTTAAGCAAGATATATTTTAAATTATATTCATATGGCTCATAAATTTATTATCGCAAAAGGCCGCTGACGCCTGTCGCTACGGGCAGGTAAAAAAAGGTTTCGCCCTGCTGGATCACATCGGCGATTCATTATAAAACTAAGGCTAACTCGCTGCTTACAGGCCGTTAACCGATGATCGATATGCCAGCCGTGCTCGCCGTTTTCACCGTCTATATCGTTGGCGTGGTGATCCCCGGCCCCAATTTTGTCGCCGTCGCCCACAAAGCCGTTTCCGCGCGCCGCAGCGAGGCTTTCGCTCTGGTGGCGGGCATTGTCTTGGTCAACCTGTTCTGGGCGAGCAGCGCCCTGCTCGGCGTCGGTATAATTTTCGCCTTGTTCCCCTGGTTGGCGCTAGCGGTAAAAGTGGCCGGCGCCGGCTATTTACTGTGGTTCGGCTATCGGCTTATCGCCCAGGCGGCGCCTTCTTCCGGCCCCTCCACGGTGACCGGGAAAAGCGGTTTTCGCGTCGCCTTTCTGCAGGGCATCGCCACCAACATCGCCAATCCCAAATCCATTGCGTTTTACGCCGCCGTCTTCTCATCAGCGGCGCCCGCCCATGTTTCTACGCCGACCTTCCTCGCCATGCTGTTGGAAGTCGCGGTGATAGCCAGCTTGTGGTACGGGTTGGTGGCGCTGGTGTTGTCGCACGCCCCTGTCGCCGGCGCCTACCGCCGCAGCAAGGCTTGGATCGATCGTGCCTGCGGCACGTTGATCATCGTACTGGGGCTGCGGCAGCTGCTCAGCCGATGATCGCGATCCCGAGCCGCTCCAACAGCTGCGCGGCCTGGTGGCTGTCCATTTTGACGCCCTGCAGATCGGTAGTGCGCAAATCCAACTCGCCCAGTTCCGCGTTGCTCAAATCACACTGGGTGACGTCGGCGGCACGCCAGTCGAAACCGGAGAATTCGCCGCCGGACAGATCGGAGCCGCTGAAGCTGGCGCCGAGCACCTGTGCGCCGTGCCAGCGGTTTTCCCACAGCTCGCATTTCTCCAGCACCACCTTGGCGAAGTTGGCATAGCTCAGGTTGCTTTTGGTGATATAGGCGCTGCAAAACCAGGTGCGGCTGGTGATCATGTTCATAAAGCTGGTGCCGCGAAAATCGGCGCCCTGCGCGCGGCATTCGCGGATCTCGATGCCCAACGCGTTGGCATGACGAAAATCGGCCATCGATAAATCACAGCTTTTAAAACTCGCGTCTTTCAGTATCGCGCGGCTGAAGTTGCCGCCCTGTCGGCTGTCGCGATCGTAGAATTGGCAGCCGATAAATTCGGTGCCGGTCAGATCGGCACCCGAAAAATCACACAGCATAAAGCTGCCGTTTTCAATCTTCTCGCCGGTAAAGCGGTTACGTTCGATCTTCTCACCCTTCAGCGCCAGGCTCATTGCAACACCCCTGTTTATTTATACAGCCAGGGCAGCATTTAATCCTATTCCGACAGGGTTGGCAACCGTCGTCGATCAGCGTGCCTCAGCCGCAGGCCGTGCTAACGCCACCTTGACGATGCTGAACGTCCTGATGCTCTCCGCCTGAGCGACGTCAGCAAACAGTTTGGGGTAACGGGAGTTGACCACCCACACCTCGCCATCGCGCAACGCGGCGCCGGTCGGCCCATCCAATCCCGGCGGCGTGGCGACCGCGGCGACATGGGCGCTGGCCCAGCCGTCGGCCGAGGCGAGCAGCGTCACGTCGCCGGACATGCTCCCCTTTTCAGCCGGAAAAGACTGTACGATCACCAATTCGTTGGCGTTTTTGAGCCGCAGCCCGTCCGGCCCTTTCAGCCGATGCGGCAGCCTGATTTCACTTATCGCAGGCGTGTTATCCAGCGTCACCTTCCACAGCAGCCCGCGGGTGTAGTCCGACGCAATCAGGTAGCCATCCGGGTGATACACGATGCCGTTGAGATAAGGCTGTGTGCCCTGCGCAGCGGCGGGTGCGTCGGCGGGCAGCAGAAGCGATGAGCGCACCAGGATCGACACGTGGCGCGTTGCCCGGTCGATCTTGTAAATCTGCGGCTGGAAGCTGTCGGTTACGTAGATATTTCCCTGCGCATCGAGCGTCAGATCGTTGGCCAGCGTCGGCCCACGGCTTAACGATGAGAGATCGTACGTCTGCTGCAGCGCGCCGGTATCGAGATTGAACTCCAGCACCTGCGCCACGCGATTGCGCGTGCCAGGGGCTGAATGGAGGGAGACGCCCACGTCTTCGTTGCATACCAGCACCCGGTTGCGCTCGGTGTCCACCAGCATGCCGGAGGTGGTAATCAGTCCCTTGTCGGTGGAAAACCGCCGATAGCGGCCATCCGGGTAGACCAGGCCCAGCTGGCCACCGCGCAGGGAGGAGATCAGGAACGCACCGGCGCGCGGCTCCCAGGCGATGCCCTCAGGGTAGGCGCCGGCGGGATCCGGCGAAAACTCGATGCGTTGCGTGGCCTGCGCCTGCATAACGACGCCGAGAAGCAGTGTGGCGCCGGCCAGCTGGGTGACGCGCCGGCGGCGCAACAATAAGAAAGACAAGAGACTGAAGCGGAACATGAGCATGACCCTGATGAGGACTCGGATCGCTAGAGTAGGATCGCGCCGCTTACGGCACCAGCCGGGAAAAAGGCAATGCGCCACTAAAAAAATCGCAGTAATCAGCGCAAAAAAAAACCGCCCGATGCGGGCGGTTGAGGTGACGGCGAACCGTTACTTCAGAGCTTCCTGAATGGCGTCGGCCATTGGGCCGATGTGCTTTTCCGCCGCTTTCAGCTGGAAGTCCACGCCGTTGCCGTCGTTGGTATCCGACAGCGTAGCCTTGATCAGTTCCAGCGCCGCCTGCACCGCCACCAGCCGTTTGTGCTGTTCGTCCGTGACCGGTTCGGCGCCCATATTGGCCGGATAGTAATGTTCTAACATCGCGATCTCCTTTTGATGACGTTAACCCTAACCTACCAGAAAACCGCGCATTTACTAAGGAAACCAAGCCGGGCGCGGCCGAGTGACGATAAATTGCACTATACTGGGCAAACACTCCCCCCTGATACAGGATCATCGCCATGTCATTCCAGGGAAGCTGCCACTGTGGCGCCGTCACCTTCTCCGTAGACGCCGAACTGCCCACCGAAGCCCTCAGCTGCAACTGTTCTATTTGCCGCCGCAAAGGGCTGCTGCTGTCGTTCTTCCCCATCAGCGCTTTCACGCTCAACAGCGGTCAGGACCAGCTCAGCACTTACACTTTCAATCACCACAGGATCCGCCATCAGTTCTGCCGGACCTGCGGTGCCCAGCCCTTCGCCTACGGAACCGCGCCGGACGGCGCCGCGATGTGCGCCGTTAACCTGCGCTGCGTGCCTGACGTCGCGCTGGATGCGTTACAGATCCACCGCTACGACGGGGCCAGCGTCTGAGCGAATCGCGCACTCAGTCGAAGGCAACCCAGCCGGCGTCGGTTTCAGCGGATTGCACGCAGCGCGCCACCCACTTCACGCCCAGTGCGCCAGCCTGCACGTCCGGGTACCAGAAGTCGGCCAGGAAGGCCGCGTCGCGCCGATCGGTGGCGTCCATCGCCAGCGCGAAGCGGCGGTAGAGATTCGACCAGGCTTCAAACAACCCCTCCGCATGACCGCCGCCGATGCGATCGTCCGCCAACGCCGGCGCATCGAGATACGGCATGCCGCGCTCCAGGATCCGCACCGGCTCGCCCTGCACTTCGAAGCGTAGCTGATTGGGTTGTTCATCCCACCACTCCAGGCTAGCCTTTTCACCGACGATGCGCACCTTTTGACCGTGCATCGAACCGCAGTTGACCGCCGAACACCACACGGAGCCGACGGCGCCGTTGTGATACTCCATCAGCACATAGGCGTTGTCCTCCAACGGCGCGCGCGACGGCACAAAGCTTTGCCGGCTGCAGATCAACCGCCGGATCTTCAGCTGCGGCGCCATGGTTTCCGCCAGAAACAGCGTGTGGGTCGCCAGATCGCCCAGCACATAGCTGGGGCCGACAAAGTGCGGATCGACCCGCCAGCGAGTGCTGGGATTATCCTGCTCCACCGGCGCGGCGTGAAAGCCGTGAGCGAACTGCATATTCACCAGCCGGATTTCCCCCAGACGGCCATCGGCAATCATCTGCCGGGCCTGTAAAATCATCTGGTGCCCGGCATAGCCGTAGGTCACGCCGATGACTTTGCGCTGCCGCTCGCACAACGCCGCCAGCGCCTGCGCCTCATCGACGCTGAAACACAGCGGCTTCTCGCACACCACGTGCAATCCCGCCTCCAGCGCCGCCCGGCAAATGGCGTAATGGGTGTTGTTCGGCGTGGCGATCGAGACCGCTTCAATGCCGTCCGCCCGCGCGGCTTCGGCGCGGAACATCTCGGCATAATCCGCATAACAGCGCTCCGCCGCCACGCCCAGACTCCGGCCAAAATCACGCCCGCGTTCGGCGTCAATGTCGAACGCGCCGGCCAACAGAGTAAACGCACCGTCGCGCAAGGCCGCCGAACGATGGATGTAACCGATCTGGCTGGTGCCGCCGCCGCCGACCATGCCCCAGCGCAACGATCTCGCCAAAGGTTTGCTGCCGTTGATCATCGTGTTTCTCCTGATTAAAAGCCGAGGCCGCGCAAGTAGCGCAAGCTGGCGGTGACGTCCTGCAGGCTGCCCTGCACATTGCGCGGATCGCGTTCCTGCTCGATAGTGATCCAGCCCCGGTATCCGCGCTCGGCCAACAGCGCGCGCAGCTGCGGATAATCGATCGCCCCGCTGCCCAACGGGCACATGACACCCTCGGCGCAGGCGGTGAAAAAATCGACGCCGCGCGCCAGCACCTCGCGGAACACCAGCGGATCGACGTCTTTAAAGTGCAGATAATCGAGACGTTCAAAGTGCTTGCTCAGCCAGGCCGCCGGGTCCAGCCCGGCGTAATACAGATGGCCGGTATCCAGGCACAATCCGGCGGTGTGATGCGGAATGTCCGCCGCCAACCGGTCGATTTCGTCGGCGAACTCGATGCAGCCGCCGGCGTGCGGATGCACCACCGGCCGCACGCCGTATTCCCGCCAGGCCAATTCGCTGATGCGCGTAATGTGCCCGATCATCCTCTGCCACTCTGCCTGCGACAAACGCGGCGCTAAATCTGAACGCCCGGCGAACCTGGCGCGTTGCGGATTGCCGAAATCGATAATCACCAAGAACGGCGGCGCGGCGCGATCGCCCTCGGTCGGCTCTGCCCTGGGCGCCCGCGAGAGGTTGCGGCATATCCGATGAGTCAGGGCCAGCAGGCGCTCAATGTTCGCCTCGCTGACCAGATCGTCAAAAATCGTGCCGGCCACCAGCGACAGACGATGCTGCTCCAGCGCGGCGCACAGCGCCTCGCTCTGCGTCGGCAAATAGCCCCACGGCCCCAGCTCGATGCTGCGGTAGCCGGCCGCCGACGCTTCTTGCAGAACCGTGGCGTAGGGCGGCAAATGGGGATTGTTTGGGTCATCCACGCCCCAACTGCAGGGCGCATTGGCGATAGGCAAAGTCATGGCGACGGCTCCTTTCTTGCGGGGAATGCCGGCAGTATCAAACAAAAATTCCAAAACCATCAATAATGAAAATTTTATTTTTTGATAGAGATCGCGCTATTTTTGATGAATTATTTGATAGTTTTTAATCAAATTGAGGCGACGCCTGACTGCGCCATGACCTCGGCAAACACCACTCAGCGGCCGTCAGAGGTTTTCTTTGGTGATCACATCGAAGCGATTAATGATGTGGCGTAATCCCGGTTGTTCATCGGCAGCGAGCAGCGTCTCGACAATCGTGGCGGCCAACTCAGAAATGCGGTGACACAGCAACAGATCCACCGTGCCGTCGAGCAGCGCCATTTCACCGCCCTGCACCGGGCCGTGGCACACCAGCGTGATGTCGCGCTGCCGGCCGCTCTCTCGTAACGCCTGAATAATGCCCTCTACACCGCCGCTCGGCGCGTACAGCGCCGCCAGCTCCGGGTGGTTCGCCAGCAGTTCACGCGTGACCCGGCGCGCCGTTTCCGCGTCCTCGAGGCTGCGCACCGGTTCCAGCACACGCTGGCCGCTCATCTGCTCACGCAGGTAGGAGCGAAAACCGATCTCGCAGGCTTCCTGGCAAGTAAAACGGTTGTCGCCGATGATCACGCCAACATCTCCCTGACGCCGGCACAGACGGTCCACCGCCCAACCGGCGGTGCGGCCCGCTTTTTGATTATCCAGACCGATGTAGCCGGCGCGGCTGGGCACCGATAAATCCGACAGCAGCGCGAAAACGTTGATGCCCGCCTGCGTGGCTTCTTCTACGGCATAGTGGATCAGGGGGTGATCCAGCGCCAACACGCCGATCGCGTCCACCTGGCGGCTCAATTGGCTAATGGCGGCGGCGGTATCGCCGATGGCATTGAGAGAGTGGAAGATGAACTGCGGCGGCTGCCCCGGCTCATGATACGGCGCCGCTTGCACCATCAGTTCATCAGCCAGTTGCGCATAGAAAGAGTGTTCGCGCCGCAGCAGGATAAACCCCATTCTCAGGCGGCGCTCCGGCCTGCCCAGCACCGCCGACAGGCAGTGGGACTTTTCCAACGCGAACCCCAACTTTTTCGCCGCCTCAATCACCCGGCGCTGGGTGGCGGGCCGCACCGACGCGCGTTGGTTGATCACCCGATCGACGGTGGCGATGCCGACCCGCGCCTCTCTGGCGATGGCCGCCATGGTGGTTTTCTTGCCGCTCATGTTCATCTCCATCAACGATTTGATGGAAAAATATCATAGACGTTGCCGCCCCTGATGTGATGCCGTTCGCGATTAACGGTAGACGGAGAACTTCTTGGTAAGCGGCTTAAGCTGTTCAGTGTCGCCGTAGAGCGCCACCGCCACGAAGTCCAACTGCTCGTAGGGGGTATTGGCGGTGTCGGCGATCTGCTGCTCGGCGGAGTGCGACAGCATGGTGGTGGTGAAGAAGTTGGACAGCACGCCCTCCTCCTTGCACTTGAGGATCAGGTTGCTGAGCTGGCTGCTGTTCTTGGCCTGCAGGATGACGATCGGGTAGTGGCTCATATTGGCGCTGACGCCGTCGAGGCTGCTCGGGTAGTGGTGAAACTCGCGCTGCTCGATAAGATCGGTGATGCCCGCCGTCAGATGGCAGGAGGCGTTAAACAGAGTGGCCGGTTCGTGGTTGCGGTTGAGGATGATGTAGAATTTTTTCTCGTTGTCGCTGTACATACTCTTCTCCTTGAATAGACAACCCTTTTTACCCAAGCCAAGGGCGGTTTTCAAGGCGAGATAAGGGCCGCGTCCGGCCCCGTGATGACGTTTCAGCCTCAGATCCCGCCTTCGCCCGGGCCCAGCGGCTGCGCCACCTGATGCAGCACGGTGATGTTCTGCAGGATAGTGCCGCCGTCAATCGGTTTCATCTGGCCGTCGCGATCTTTATAGTGCGTCGGTTTGGCGCCGTGGAAAAACAGGCCAGCGTTAACCTGCACGCCCAGATAGCCTGCGCTGGCCGGCAGGCGCTGCACGTCGGTCCAGGGGTTGGAAACCGGCACGTACTGGAAGCCCTCGCCCGTCTTGGCGTATAGCGGGCGCAGCAGCGTGACAAAGGCCATCATCGGCGACAGCGCTTCTTTAAAGATCTGCACCGGCCGATCGACCGTCATCAAGAAACCCTGCGGTTGCTCCTCAACCGTGTCGAGGCTCAGGCTGCTGCTGATATCATCACCCCGGCCGCCATAGCTCCACTCCATCACCGGCGCTCCATTTTCATTCATCATCTCTGACATACACTGCTCCTTATAAATAAAATTGATCGGGCACGCTCGCTGCGTGCCGGAACAGTAAACCGCTGAACGGACACCCGCGTCCACGCCGGGTGGTACGCTGGCGAACCAAACAACGAGGTGCGCAAAATAAAGCTCGAAATGAATAATTTCCCCGCGTGACAGCGCAGCATTTGAACGACTTCTGTTGTAGCGCAGACGCATAGTGAGGGCGTTACCGCCTCTGGAGAGTGTTATGACCGCGATTAAACCGGACGCCATCGACCGCGTCCTTCCCGCCGCTACGCCCTGGCTAGCCGTCATCAACGTGCTGTTCGCCGGCATCGCCGCGGCGCTGCACGTAGGTAAGGCCACCATCGCGCTACCGGCGCTGCAGGCCGAATTCGGCCGTTCGCTCGAAACGCTGAGCTGGGTCATCTCGGCCTTTCCTTTCGTCGGGGTGTTCGGCGGCATCGCCGCCGGGCTGCTGGTGCGCCGCTGGGGCGATCGGCGCCTGCTGGCGGCGGGGTTACTGATCGTCAGCGCCGCCAGCTTTACCGGCGCCACGCTGCACGACTTCAACGGATTGATCGTCAGCCGCTTTGTCGAAGGCCTCGGCTTCGTGATCGTGGTGGTCGCCTCGCCGGCGGTGCTGAACCGCATCGTCGCCCCGGCGCAGCGCAGCCTGGTGTTCGGCATCTGGAGCACCTTCATGCCGGCGGGCATCGCCATTTCATTGTTTTTCGGCCCCCATCTCGCCGGCTGGCAACAGAGTTGGCAGGCCGGTGCGGCGTTGACGCTGCTGGCCGCCCTGCTGCTGCCGCTGACCACGCCCCGACGCGCCGCCAAGACGCACGTTCCGCCGTTGCAGCTGCGGCATGCGCTGGGCGCGATGCTGCGGGCACGCCAACCGCTGTTGCTGGCGCTGATGTTCACCACTTACAACCTGCAGTTTTTCTCGGTGATGACCTTTCTGCCGATCTTCCTGATGCAGCGCATCGGCCTGTCGCTGGCGGCCGCCGGCGGCATCAGCGCAGCGGCGGTGGCGGCGAACATCATCGGCAACCTCGCCGCCGGGTTCTTGCTGTCGCGCGGTCTGCGGGCCGGTAGCCTGCTCGCGGCCACCAGCCTGGTCATCGGCATATTCGGCATCGGCATTTTCCTGCCGATGACGCCCAACGGCCTGCTGATCCCACTGTGTTTCCTGTTCTGCGCCATCGCTGGCATGCTGCCCGCCACCATTCTGGCCGCCACGCCGGCGGCGACGCCGGAGCCCACGCTGTTGCCTCTGAGCCTGGGGCTGGTGATGCAAGGGAACTATCTCGGCCAGGTGATCGGCCCGGTCGCGCTGAGCGCCATCGTGGCCGCAGCCGGTTGGGTGGCGCCGGCGTGGCTGGTGCTGGCGGCGGCCCTGTTAGGGGCGCTGTTGGCGCTGGCTTTTCTCAGCAGGCGGCATAATGCAGGGTGATAAGCAGAAAAGTCGTTCTGTTTGTTATAAGCGGTACTGAATTTTCCCTGGTGCAGGTGCCTGCCTATCGCGAAGGATAAGGCCAATGATGATCGAGACCCGACAATGACAATGCGCCAGTGGCCGCGAAATACACCAACAGGCCGGCAAAGGCGATCAGTAGCGTTTTCTCGATGACACCGAGTCGTTTGTGTTCAGTCATTTGCATACTCCTTCGTGATATCGGACGAAAGGCCGCCCTCCTAAAAACTAGGAAAGCCTGGCGCAGGCGGCAAGCGCGGCTCACAAAATGAAACACAATCGATAAATTTTGTTAATTATTTAGCCCTCTTTCTTTTCTCGCGCCGCCGCCTGTTCACCCTGCAGCGCCCGCCTTTCCCTTAGTAACCCTATGGTATACGCCGTTAAAAATCCCCTACCGGTTAAGCAAAGGTGATGATAGTGTTGTTTTCATTCAGTTCATCTATGCTGAAAATTCATCTTTTGAGGGACGACTATGATGTCTAAAGGCATTTCCAAGGGATTCTTTATTCTGATCCTGTTCATCGTTACCGCCGCCTTTCTCGACGTGCTGGGGCCTTATTACTCCTCAGTGCTGTGGGCGGTTATTCTGGCGGTGATTTTCCATCCGGTGAAAAAGAAGTTGAAGCAGTACGTCGGCGAACGCAACGGCGTAGTGTCGCTGCTGACGGTGGCGCTGATCTGTCTGATCGTGTTCACGCCATTGGCGATCATCGCCTCATCGCTGGCGATGGAATTCAACGTGATCTACACCAAGCTGCAAACCAACAACAGCCAATTGCCGACCATGCTGGCGGACTTTATGCGTCACCTGCCCGGCTGGGCGCAGCGCTTCCTGGCGGAGCATAACCTCAACAGCGCCGCCGAGATCCAAAAGCAGCTTTCCGACGTGGCGCTTAAGGGCGGGCAATATCTGGCGGGCAGCGTCTTCCTGATCGGCAAAGGCACCTTCAACTTCGTCGTCGGCTTCGGCGTGATGCTCTACCTGCTGTTCTTCCTGCTGAAAGACGGCCCCTATCTGGTGAACCTGGCGCTCGAAGCGCTGCCGCTCTCCCAGCACGTGAAGCACCACCTGTTCGTGAAGTTCGCCGCCGTCTCCCGCGCCACCGTCAAGGGCACGGTGGTGGTCGCCGTGGTGCAAGGTGCGCTCGGCGGGCTGGCATTTTACTTTACCGGCATCGACGGCAGCCTGCTGTGGGGCGCGCTGATGGCGTTCCTGTCGATCATCCCGGCCGTGGGCTCCGCCATCATCTGGGTGCCGGCGGTGATCTACTTCTTCGCTACCGGCATGCTGTGGAAAGCCATTTTCCTGGTGGTATTCTTCGTGGTGGTGATCGGCCTGGTGGACAACATTCTGCGCCCGCTGCTGGTAGGCAAAGACACCAAAATGCCGGACTACCTGATCCTGATCTCCACCCTGGGCGGCATGGAGATTTACGGCATCAACGGCTTCGTCATCGGGCCCTTGATCGCCGCGCTGTTCATCGCCTGCTGGAACATCCTGTCCGGCCGCGACAGCGAGGAGAACATCGAAGAGATCGACGAAGAATTCATCGAGGAAGGCAAAAATCATCCCGACGCGGCGGCGGAGTAACCCTCTCGCAGCGAATCACACAGGGGCCCAATTGGGCCCCTTTTTTTGTCTGTGGTATCCTTGCCCGGCTCACAAGGAAGAACGGGTTTCATTATGCTTATTTTTTACGCCACGTTGGCCATCGCCTTCACTCTGCTGTGCCTGTTAGCCTTTATCTATTGCGCCTATCAGCTGTCAAAACACGGTGACGTCAGGTTTTTGGCCTCGCTTTCGGTGCTGATCTTCGCGCTGCTGGCCTTCTATGCCGCTTATGGTTACGTCAGCACCTGGCTGCAACAGCAGGCGGTCGATGTCCGGCTGTATTAGCGCAGCGGGATGAAAAAGACCTGCTCCGGGTCGCCGTCATCGAGATTGTCAATTTGGCCGCTGGCGACAAACCCGGCGTTCAACAGCAGCCGCTGCATCGGCAGGTTGGAACGATTGGTGGAGGTGAACAGCTTCGGGTGCCGACACTGGGACTTCAACGCCGCAATCAACGCCTGCCCGACGCCCCGGCGGCGATAGCGCTCGCCGACCATCAGCATCTCGACAAAGCCGCAGCCGAAGAAGTGATAGTGCAGCACAGCGTAGCCCATCGCCATGCCCTGTTCCTCGGCAAGATAGCAGACACTCTGTGCGCACCAGGAGCGGATCTGCGCCGCGCGCTGCGGCTCGTCTTCGGCGACGCTGTCGAGGGCGATCAGGGCTGCGGCATCGGTTTCAGTGGCAAGACGAACAAACATGTTTACCCCTTCATTCTGATGGGTGACGGCGACACCGCTTCAACGAAACGGCAACCGAAGCGGGATAACTTTTACATCCCCGCCGAATTTTGTAATCCTATTATAGAGTTACTAAAACACACGCCAAGGAAGGAAAGCTTTTCCCGATGAGAATACCGCAAATCTCCGCCGCCCTGCTGTTTACCCTGCTGCTGGCGGGCTGCCAGTTCCACAAAACCGTGTTCCCGCCGCCGTATATCGGCACCCCGCAAGAGATCAGCACCTACGAAGTGAAAGGGCTGACGTTCGTCACCACCGTCACCTTCAGCGGCCTGTTCGCCGAAGATCTGGTGCGCGAATACGCACAGAAACATCACTATCGCTACTATGTGGTAACGATGCGCAGCAACGGTTTTAAAGATCGGGCCGAGCGCGTGAGCGCGATGATGTATCGGTAATACCAAACAAGTAGCCGGCGCGTTAAACCCAATGATAAAGTGATTTGCGACAAAGAGCTTGCCCGCACCTTAGCCGTAACCTTGTCATCTGCGCGCCAAGACGGGAAATTATCGCTCGTTCTCTCAGGGTAACATTACGATACGCTGCAACGCAGAAAAGGAACCGTTATGCCTTTACTCCCTGCCGTGCACATCGAAACCGAACGGTTGATATTACGTCCTCACAACCTGGCCGATTTCGATGCCTGGTATGCCATGTTTACAGATAAGGAACTGTTCAAATTTATCAGCGCCCCCAATCTTTCACCTGAAGACGGTTGGAATAGACTACTGCGCTATATTGGCCACTGGTCGGTTTTCGGCTATGGGCTGTTCGCCATATTTCGCAAAGTGGACGGACAGTTCCTGGGCGAGACCGGGTTGGCGGATTTTCATCGGGGTCTGGGCAATGACTTCGATGGGAGCCCTGAAGCCGCATGGATTATTGCCCGGGAGGCCCAAGGTCAGGGAGTCGCGCAAGAAGCGGCTGCCGCAGCGCATCAATGGATTGACAGCACGTAATCACCCGCTCAAACAGTTTGCCTTATCGGTGAAAACAATCGGCCTTCCGTTAAAATAGCTCAACATCTGGGTTACCAAATATTTGGCCAATGCGAATACAAAGGAGCATCTTGCTTAAAACTAAGACGGACAATAAAGACTTAAATCTAAATCCACCAGCCGCACAGGCTGGTGGAAGTCACGTGAACACCTAAATTTTTTACTAAAAGATCCCGCTGCACAACACTGCGTTATCCCAACCCCTTATTTCATCTAGCTGCTTAAGGACGCAGTTGCAACGTGATAATTTGGAACGCATTATGGGCCCCTGCCGTCGGCGGCTTAGGGAAGCGCGAATCGGCAATTGCCTTCATGGCGGCGCGGCAAAGATCCGGATCGCCTCCTTCAGTTCGAACACCGATTGGCATACCGTCCGGCGCCAGCGTGATACGCAATGTGCAACGCTTGCCCGAGTAGGCTTCGGCATCTTTCAAATGGCTTTGAATCACGGCCTGCAACTGGGCGATATAGCGTTCTTTCTCTTTTCCCGGTGCCGGCGCCTTTGGGTCGCCAAGATTGGCGAAAAGATCGTCAACCTTTTTATTTTCCGGATTGCTTTGGCTGGGGGCTGTACTCTTGGCACACCCCGTTAATGCCAGTGCGAACATTCCCGCCAATAATATGGCGGCGCCGGTTTTGTAGCCTGAATGCGTAATTTTCATATCCCTGTCCTTATGGATGATTATCAGCCAAATCAACGTGGTATTTGACAAGACCCCCGGTCAATACTTATACAGAATTCACGTAAAACCGCCAATGACATCAAGCTCTGGCGCGCGGAAAATCGTGAGTAGATGATGATATGAAACCCTAACCCCATCGGCGGGCCGTACGCCTGAAGGCCATGACTTATCGACACCCCTCGAATGGGCAATCACTCCATCAATAAATTAAGAAATTCTTAATTTTTTATCGCATTAAAAGCACTTTTAACGCTAGCAATCTGGAGATTCTGCCTATACTTACTTTCCTGCCATTAAATTCATTTAAGTAACCAGGATGGTAAGTATGAAAAGTAAACGACTCTTTGCCGCGCTTCTTACTGCGACCACGGTGATGTTCATGGCGGGCTGCGCTTCCAATCAGGCGATTAAAACAACGGATGGCAAGACTATTGTCACCGACGGCAAGCCTCAAGTCGATAAAGATACCGGGTTAGTCTCCTACCGAAATGCAGAAACGGGCAAAACGGAACAGATCAATCGAGACCAGATTGCAAACATGAGTGAGTTGGATAACTAAAAGGAGCTTCAAATGAAAAAAGCGCTTGTTCTTCCCGCGATCGCCCTGGTTGCTATCGCCACACTGTCAGGCTGCACACGCACCAGCTACGCTATTCATACCCACGATGGCCGAACGCTCATCAGTGACGGTAAACCGAAAGAAACCTCTGCCGGTTTGCTCGGTTATACCGATGCCAATGGCGTTAAACAGCAAATCAACAAGACGGAAGTCAAAGAGGTTTCAGAGATCCCTCATTAAGGTTCCGATAATCTTAGCCCGCTAAAACCTAGGGAGCCCATGGCTCCCTCCCAACTCAAACACCAACCGTGCCTGCCCGCGTTTAATGAGAACGTCGATAACCACCTGACATTTCAGCAGACAACGTTCTCAGGTTTGCCATACGGATCTCCCCTTTCCCGGCGTCGAACGGCTATAATCCAAGAAGTGGAGTTATTTGATAACGATAAGGAGGGAGTATGTACAAAACTATTTTGGTTCCCGTGGATATTACCGAGCCGGAATTAACACAGCAGGTCATCCCGCATGTCAATGCGCTCGCCAGGCTCGAAGACTCCCACGTCCATTTCCTGGCGGTGATCCCGTCTCGCGCCACCTACGCGGCCTTCGGCTTTGCCGCCACCGCGGCGGTGGAAACCAAAGATGAAACTATTGCGGTAGCGACCGAGGGGCTGGCAAAAGCGGCGAAACAATTCAGCGTTCCCGAGGATAGAGTGACCACCCATGTGGCCGTCGGCGATCCCAAAGATCAGATCCTGGAACTCGCTGATGCGCTTAACGCGGAGATTATTGTGATGGGTTCCAACCGCCCTTCTGCAATGACTTACCTCCTCGGCTCGAATGCCACCGCCGTCGTCCGCCACGCCAATTGCCCGGTGCTGGTCGTGCGTGAATCGGCTAACGCTTGATATCTCTTACTCATTTGAACAATAATAAATATCCTCCGGCATAGCCGGAGGTTTTTCATATGCGCCTATAAGGCTCTCTTGCCAGCTGCGCCCTAACAGGCGCATCGCGATCTGACATTTGCTTCTATCGGTTACTTACGACCCGTAAACGGGCTACCTGGATAGGGGATCGACAACTGCTCACCCATCTTATCCTCTTCCAGTTGGTGCTTTATGTATTCTTGTATCTTGGCTGTATTTTTACCCACCGTATCAACGTAATACCCTCGACACCAAAACTCCCTGTTACGGTATTTGAACTTCAAATCCCCAAACTGCTCATAAAGCATCAGGCTGCTCTTGCCCTTCAGATACCCCATAAACCCCGATACACTCATCTTGGGGGGAATTTCCAGAAGCATATGGATGTGATCCACACAACATTCCGCCTCCAGAATATTCACGCTTTTCCATTCACAAAGCTTTCTTAAGATACTGCCAATTGCTCTGCGCTTTTCCCCGTAGAACACCTGTCTTCGGTACTTCGGCGCAAATACTATGTGATATTTACAGTTCCAGCGCGTGTGCGCTAAGCTCTTTTCGTCCCTCATAGGGACCCCCTTTTGATTTCTTGTTGAACGTTCGCAGTTGCCAGACCGCAAACTGTTTTAACAAATCAAAAGGGGTCTTTATAACTGGCTCAAAGCTGAAAGCTTTACGGAACCCCCAGCCTAGCTGGGGGTTTTTGCATACAAAAAACGGGAGCCCTAAGGCTCCCGCTCCCATTCAAGCGCCAAACACGCTTACATGTGTTTAATGATAGCATCGCAAGATTACTAGGCAGCGTTTGAATCTAGAGTGTATGACCAGCGATTTTCAACATTACTGATAACAACATCGATACATGGTCAATGCGATACTATCGGCCATAATCACAGTGACATGCCCCCATGGATTAATACAGTTCGCACTCTAACGAAAGTCCGCTTCTGGCAGAGAACTGCCCATCAGATTGGGATTGGTTCTGTACCGTATCAGGTCTGAACTAATACACTTGAGGGTCCCCCTCAAGCTTTTACTCTTTCTCGAACCCAAACGTCACGCGGTGCCGTTTTAAGTATTTTTTATTCTCCCCAAACAGCCCATCAATTTTTGAGTCCAAGGGAATTTTTAAATCATGAAGCAAACCTGCATATTCTTTCTTGTGCAATAAGCGTCCATTATCATCAAAACTGATCATGCCCCGGTCGAACAATCTGTCCAGGTTAGGAATCAGGGGGAATCCGTTGTAAGGGTCAACTTTCTCTTTGTCATTTGAGATAGACCACGAAACAATATGAGAAGCGGTTAGCATTGACTCAAGCGCAATGCCGGTGACCGCACATTTTCCGCCCCACTTCTTAAATAATTTATCGCGGTAGGGGCCGTGACCAACGCGAGCCTGAATGACGGCTGCTTTAGTGCTTCCTCTCGCCTCTTTTACCGTGGCCGTCTGTTTATTGAAGTCTATTGAAACGTTATCGTTAATAAAACTTGCTATCATTTTTGCTGCAGCCTCGGGTATTTCGCACATGTAAGTCTGCGTACAAAACCCGTTTTCAGCAAAAACTGTTGGCCGACTTAACTCATTAAACACAGTCAGAAATATGTCACTGAACTGCAAAACATCGATCGGGTGCTCTAAAACGGTCAAATCTACTTCTACTCGGGTACCTTCACGCTCCCACTTATCAAAAGATCGATTAGGTGGCCGCGGTGCATCATCAGCATCGGCTGTAGCAGTCGCTACATAGACAATCTCTCGATCCTTATTACAAAAGATGACGTCACCTGCTTTTACATCCTTCACTGTCTCCCAGGAGGCATTACTAAACTTTTTCCCGTGCTTATTCATGCCATATTGTGGAGCCCAGAGGAAATTTTGTTCTTTAACCTCATTAAAACTGCTACCAATATTCACCCAGAAAAAGCTCATTAACACTCCTTGTAGAATTTTATCTCATGCAAAAAAATGCGGCTGCAGGTAGTTTATCGTCCATTTCATTGCAAAGTTTAGACGCAGCTCAACCTTTAGATCTATACGCTCTAAAGCGCCAAAATGGCCGAGTTTTGATAACCGTTGCAGTTTGAATAATAAAAAACGGGAACCATCAGGCTCCCGTTATCATTTAACGCTAAAGCACCATTACATGTGTTTAACGATAGCGTCGCCAAACTCTGAACATTTCAGCAGTTTAGCGCCTTCCATCAGGCGTTCGAAGTCGTAGGTCACGGTCTTGGCAGCGATTGCGCCTTCCATGCCTTTAACAATCAGGTCAGCCGCTTCGAACCAGCCCATGTGGCGCAACATCATCTCTGCGGACAGGATGATGGAGCCTGGGTTCACTTTGTCCTGGCCGGCGTACTTCGGTGCGGTGCCGTGAGTCGCTTCGAACAGCGCGCAGTCGGAGCCGATGTTGGCGCCCGGCGCGATACCGATGCCGCCAACCTGGGCCGCCAGGGCGTCGGAGATGTAGTCGCCGTTCAGGTTCATACAGGCGATCACGTCGTATTCCGCCGGGCGCAGCAGGATTTGCTGCAGGAAGGCGTCGGCGATCACGTCTTTAACCACGATCTCTTTGCCGGTGTTCGGGTTCTTGATCTTCAGCCATGGGCCGCCGTCGATCAGCTCACCGCCGAACTCTTCGCGCGCCAGCTCATAGCCCCAATCCTTGAAGGCACCTTCGGTGAACTTCATGATGTTGCCTTTGTGAACCAGGGTCACGGAGTCGCGGTCGTTGGTGATGGCGTATTCGATCGCCGCACGCACCAGACGCTTGGTCCCTTCTTCGGAGCATGGCTTCACGCCGATACCGCACTGCTCTGGGAAGCGGATTTTCTTCACGCCCATTTCGTCGCGCAGGAATTTGATCACTTTGTCCGCTTCGGCGGAGCCGGCTTTCCACTCGATGCCGGCGTAGATGTCTTCGGCATTTTCGCGGAAGATCACCATGTCGGTCAGCTCAGGCTGTTTCACCGGGCTTGGAGTGCCCTGGTAGTAACGCACCGGGCGCAGGCACACGTACAGGTCCAGCTGCTGGCGCAGGGCCACGTTCAGAGAACGGATGCCGCCGCCGACCGGGGTGGTCAGGGGGCCTTTGATGGCGACGCGGTAGTCGCGGATCAGGTCCAGAGTTTCGTCCGGCAGCCACACGTCTTTACCGTAAACGTGGGTAGATTTTTCGCCGGTGTAGATTTCCATCCAGGAGATTTTACGTTCGCCGTGGTAAGCCTTTTTAACGGCCGCATCAACCACGTGGATCATGGCAGGAGTCACGTCAACGCCAATGCCGTCGCCTTCGATGAACGGGATGATCGGGTTATGAGGAACAACCAGTTTACCCTGGGCGTCAACCGTGATTTTTTTACCTTCTGCCGGAACAACTACTTTGCTTTCCATCAACCTCTCCTTCAAGCGCAATTTTGTTAATGCTTTGTAAGATGCGTGTAGATACTACTTGAATATTCGGTCCGCGCCAATCCGAAACGGATTCGGTTATAATGCGCTTATCATCCGTAATCTCAACTGTTATGAAAAAATTCTCTGTTAGAAATCACAACGTTAAACGATTCAGCAAGCCGAATGCCGCCAAACCCGCCGCGCCGAAGGGGCCGCGTCGAATTGTGTTATTCAACAAGCCCTTCGACGTGCTGCCGCAGTTCACCGATGAAGCCGGCCGCGCCACGCTGAAAGAGTACATCCCCTTCCCCGACGTTTACGCCGCCGGGCGTCTGGATCGCGATAGCGAAGGGCTGCTGGTGCTGACCAACGACGGACAGCTGCAGGCGCAGCTCACCCAGCCGGGCAAGCGCACCGGCAAAATCTATTATGTGCAGGTCGAGGGGGCGCCGCAGGAGAGCGATCTGGCGCCATTGCGCAGCGGCGTCACGCTGAAAGACGGCCCGACGCTACCCGCCGGTGTTGAGTTGGTGGCCGAGCCTCAGTGGCTATGGCCGCGCAACCCGCCGATCCGCGAGCGTAAATCCATCCCCACCAGTTGGCTGAAAATAACCCTGTTCGAAGGGCGAAACCGCCAGGTGCGTCGCATGACGGCGCATATCGGGTTCCCTACCCTGCGCCTGATTCGCTACAGTATGGGTAATCTTTCGCTGGGTTCACTGCAGCCTGGTGAATGGAAAAGCATCGATTCCCTGTAGACCGATAACTGATGGAGGCGCCATGAAATACACGCCGATCGCGCTGCTGCTCGCCGCTCTGGCGGCCCCGTTCGCGGCCCAGGCCGCCAGCTTCGACTGCGCCAAGGCAGCAAACCGCGATGAGCAAGCCATCTGCGCCAACCGCACGCTGAACGATTTGGATGTGCAAATGGCCACCAAGTACCAATTCCTGCGCGGCCTGTTCGCCATGGGCGCGCGTGGCGCGATGCAGGACAGCCAGCAGGCCTGGCTGGCAAAACGCCAGCGGTGCGGCGGCGATACCGCCTGCCTGCTGCAAAGTTATCGCACCCGCATCGCCGAGCTGGACGACATCTACCGGCGCATCGACAAACCGCTGTAAGGAGACCGCATGTTCAAACCGCACGTCACTGTGGCCTGCGTGGTACACGCCGCCGGCAAATTTTTGGTGGTCGAAGAGACCATCAACGGCAAAGCGCTGTGGAACCAGCCGGCCGGCCACCTGGAGGCCGACGAGACGCTGGTGCAGGCCGCCGAGCGCGAGCTGTGGGAAGAGACCGGCATCCGCGCCACGCCGCAGGCGTTCCTGCGCCTGCACCAGTGGATAGCGCCGGATCGCACGCCGTTTCTGCGTTTTTGCTTCGTTATCGAGCTGGAACAGCCGCTGCCGACCGAGCCGCACGACAGCGACATCGATCGCTGCCTGTGGCTGAGCGCCGACGAGATTTTGCAGGCGCCCAACCTGCGTTCCGCGCTGGTGGCGGAGAGCATTCGCAGCTACCAGCAGCCGGAGCGCTATCCGCTGTCGCTGGTCGGCAGCTTCGCCTGGCCGTTTTAAGGGCGCCGAGCAGCACAAGATGACCAGTGCGCCGGCGCGGCCAACGTGGTAAAATCCTGCGCTTGTTTTTATCAGCACGGTTCGTGTTCAAGTTCGTGAGATCCCCATGTCAGACAACAGCCAGAAAAAAGTAATCGTCGGTATGTCCGGCGGCGTCGACTCCTCCGTTACCGCCTATCTGTTACAGCAACAGGGCTATCAGGTCGCTGGGCTGTTCATGAAAAACTGGGAAGAAGACGACGACGAAGAGTACTGCTCCGCCGCGACCGATCTGGCCGACGCGCAAGCGGTCTGCGACAAGCTGGGCATCGAACTGCACACGGTGAACTTCGCGGCGGAATACTGGGACAACGTGTTTGAGCTGTTCCTGGAAGAGTACAAGGCCGGCCGCACGCCGAACCCGGACATCCTGTGCAATAAAGAGATCAAATTCAAAGCCTTCCTGGAGTTTGCCGCCGAAGATCTGGGGGCCGATTTTATCGCCACCGGCCACTACGTGCGTCGCCAGGACGTGGACGGCAAGAGCCGCCTGCTGCGCGGCGTCGACGGCAACAAAGATCAGAGCTACTTCCTCTATACCCTGAGCCACGAGCAGGTGGCGCAAAGCCTGTTCCCGGTCGGGGAGCTGGAGAAGCCGGAGGTGCGCCGCATCGCCGAACAGCTGGAGCTGGTCACCGCCAAGAAGAAAGACTCCACCGGTATCTGCTTTATCGGCGAACGTAAATTCCGCGACTTCCTCGGCCGCTACCTGCCGGCGCAGCCGGGCCCGATCGTCAGCGTCGACGGCCAGACCGTCGGCGAACACCAGGGCCTGATGTATCACACCCTGGGCCAGCGCAAAGGGCTGGGCATCGGCGGTATGAAAGACAGCAGCGAAGATCCGTGGTACGTGGTGGATAAAGACGTGGCCAACAACGTGCTGGTGGTCGCGCAGGGGCACGATCACCCGCGCCTGATGTCCGTCGGCCTTATCGCGCAGCAGTTGCACTGGGTTGATCGTCTGCCGCTGACCGGCCCGTTCCGCTGTACGGTGAAGACCCGCTATCGCCAGCAGGACATCCCTTGCACCGTGACCCCACTCGACAGCGAACGCATCGAAGTGCGTTTCGACGAGCCGGTCTCCGCCGTCACCCCCGGCCAGTCGGCGGTGTTCTATCAGGGCGAAATCTGCCTCGGCGGCGGCATTATCGAACAGCGCCTGACATAATTCGTCTGTTGCAAGAAAAACGCTGCGTTTACCGCAGCGTTTTTTTTATTCAAAATTCCACCTGTGCCCCCAGTTCAATCACCCGATTCGGCGGGATTTCGAACAGATCCGGCGCCCTCAGCGCGTTGCGCTGCAACAGCTGGAATACCTTGCCACGCACGCGCAGATACCAGGGGCGCTTGCCTAATACCAGCGTATCGCGCGACATGAAGAACGAGGTCTCGTTCATGGTGAAGCTCATCCCCTCCAGCCCGCAGCGATAAAGGATGTCCGTCACGTTGGGCGTCTCGCGCCAGCCGTAGCTTGCCACCACCCGCCAAAAGCTCGCCGACAGCTGTTCAATCGCCACCCGCTGTACGTTGTGCACGTACGGCATGTCGGTGGTGACGATGGTCAGCAGCACCACACGCTCATGCAACACCTTGTTGTGCTTCAAGTTGTGCAACAATACCAGCGGCACCGCATGCGGTGTGCGCTCCATAAACACCGCGGTGCCCGGCACCCGCTTCGGCGGCGCTTTCTCCAGCGACTCGATCAGTGCGCTCAGCCCTTCCTGATTGTCGCGCAACCGGCGGATCAGGCGCGAACGCTCGGTCTTCCAGGTCAGCATGATCAGCAGAATCGTCAGCCCAAGCGCCACCGGCAGCCAACCGCCAGTCGCCAACTTGATCAGGTTGGCGCCGAACAGCGGTACGTCGATGCACAGCATGACCAGCAGCATCAGCCCGCCCAGCGCGCGCGGCCAGCCCCAGTTTTTCACCGCCACAATGCTCAGCAAAATCGACGACAGCAGCATGGTGCCGGTCACCACGATGCCGTAAGCCGACGCCAGGTTGCTGGAGTGTTTGAAACTGATAATCACGATCAGCACCGCTGCGAACAGCAGCCAGTTCACCACCGGAATGTAAATCTGCCCGGATTCCTGATCGGAGGTATAGATGATACGCATCGGCGGCAGGTAGCCCAGCCGCACCGCCTGGCGCGTCAGCGAGAACACGCCGGAGATCACCGCCTGCGAGGCGATCACCGTCGCCAGCGTGGCGATCACCAGCAGCGGGATCAGCGCCCAGGTCGGCGCCAGCAGGAAGAACGGGTTGTTGATCGCCGCCGGATTGGCCAGCAACAGCGCCCCCTGGCCGAAATAATTCAACACCAGCGCCGGTGCCACCAGCGTAAACCACGCCAAACGGATCGGCTTTTTACCGAAGTGGCCCATATCGGCGTACAGCGCTTCGGCACCGGTGACCGACAACACCACCATGCCCAGCGCAAAGAATGACACCGCCTTGTATTCGAGGAAGAAATTCACCGCCCAGTAAGGGTTCAGCGCCCGCAGCACGCCGGGGTGATGCAGAATGCCGCCGATGCCCAGCAGCGCGAGTGTCAGGAACCAGATAACCATCGCCGGGGCGAACAATTTGCCGACGCTGCCGGTACCGCGCTTTTGGATCGCGAACAACGCGGTTAGCACCAGCAGCGACAGCGGCACGATAAAGCTGTCCAGCTCGGGGGCGATAATCTGCAGCCCCTCGATGGCCGAGAGCACCGAAATGGCCGGAGTGATCACCCCATCGCCGTAAAAGAAGCTGCCGCCCACCAGCCCGATCAGCACCGCCGCCGGTACCCAGCGTGCATCCAGCTTGCGGATCGCCAGCGACATCAGTGTCAGAATGCCTCCCTCGCCGTCGTTGTCGGCACGCATCACAAAACAAATGTACTTAATTGACACCACCAGCGTCAGCAGCCAGAAAATCAGCGACAAAAAGCCGTAAATCGAGGCCGGCGTCAGGGTGATGCCCTCCTCCGCCGTCAGGCATTCGCGCAAGGTATACAGCGGGCTGGTACCGATATCGCCGTACACCACGCCGATGGCCGCCAGCGTTACCGCCGGCAGTGGCTGCTTGTTTTTTACGTGCATATAGAGGTCTTTATTTAAGGGGTCACGTTGGCAGTATAGATGCAGCCACCGCACTTTATTTGTCGCCGCAACAATAAGTTCGCACCGCCGCGCCGGCGATTTTCGCCGCCTATTTGCGCAGTTCTGCGCCGCACGGCGCATCCGCCTTGCCGCAGGCGTATTAGACGCTGGGTTTACCCTCGATTTTGTGGCATGATCCGCGGCATTCGTTGTCATCGTTGTTACAGCCACGCCCGATCGTTCCCGTTCGCGGCCGCCGCCGTTACCCTGGCGATACACACAACCTTATGCAGTAAGCCATGTACCGTTCACAGCGTTTACAGGAGTATTCGTGGCGAAGAATTATTATGACATCACGCTGGCCATGGCGGGCATCAGCCAGGCGGCGCGTTTGGTTCAGCAGCTGGCCCACGAAGGGCAATGCAATCGCGAAGCCTTTCAGACCTCGCTGAAAAGCCTGCTGCAGATGGACCCGCCCTCCACGCTGGCGGTGTTCGGCGGCGAGGAGCGCAATTTGATGGTCGGCCTCGAAACCCTGATGGGCGTGCTTAACGCCAACAACAAAGGGCCGGGCGCGGAACTGACCCGCTACACCATCAGCCTGATGGTGCTGGAGCGCAAGCTCAACGCCAACAAACAGGCGATGAACACGCTCGGTGAACGCCTCGGCCAACTCGAACGCCAGCTGGCGCACTTCGATCTTGAGTCAGACACCATCATCAGCGCGCTGGCCGGCATTTACGTCGACGTGGTCAGCCCGCTCGGGCCGCGTATCCAGGTAACCGGCTCGCCGGCTATCTTGCAGAACCCGCAGGTGCAGGCCAAGGTTCGCGCCACGCTGCTGGCCGGCATTCGCGCCGCCGTGCTGTGGCAACAGGTTGGCGGCAGCCGCCTGCAGTTAATGTTTTCCCGTAATCGTCTGTTCAAGCAGGCGCAAAATATCGTTGCTCATTGTTAATCGATCCCAGGAGTTGCTACCGATGGAATTATCCTCACTGACCGCCGTTTCCCCCGTTGATGGACGCTACGGTGATAAAGTCAGCGCACTGCGCCCCATTTTCAGCGAATACGGTCTGCTGAAATTCCGCGTACAGGTTGAAGTACGTTGGCTGCAAAAACTGGCCGCCTGCGCAGAAATCAAGGAAGTTCCCGCTTTTGACGCCGACGCAAACGCTTTCCTCGACAAAATCGTCGCTGAATTCAACGAAGAAGACGCTCAGCGTATCAAAACCATCGAGCGCACCACCAACCACGACGTGAAAGCGGTCGAGTATTTCCTGAAGGAAAAAGTGGCGGCGGTGCCTGCGCTGCACGCGGTGTCCGAGTTCATCCACTTCGCCTGCACCTCCGAAGACATCAACAACCTGTCGCACGCGCTGATGCTGCAAAGCGCCCGTCAGGACGTGGTGCTGCCTTACTGGCGTAAAATCATCGATGCGCTGAAAGGGCTGGCGCTGGAATACCGCGATATCCCGCTGCTGTCGCGCACCCATGGCCAGCCGGCGACCCCGTCGACCGTCGGCAAAGAGTTCGCCAACGTGGCTTACCGCATGGAGCGCCAATACCGCCAGCTGGAGCGCGTGGAGATCATGGGTAAAATCAACGGCGCGGTCGGCAACTACAACGCCCACATCGTCGCTTACCCGGAAGTGGACTGGCATCAGTTCAGCGAAGCGTTCGTGACCTCGCTCGGCATCACCTGGAACCCGTACACCACCCAGATCGAGCCGCATGACTACATCGCCGAGCTGTTCGACTGCGTAGCGCGTTTCAACACCATTCTGATCGACTTCGACCGCGACATCTGGGGCTACATCGCCCTGAACCACTTCAAGCAGAAGACCATCGCCGGCGAAATCGGTTCTTCCACCATGCCGCACAAGGTCAACCCGATCGACTTCGAAAACTCCGAAGGCAACCTGGGCCTGGCCAACGCCGTGCTGGGCCACCTGGCGGGCAAACTGCCGGTCTCCCGTTGGCAGCGCGACCTGACCGATTCCACCGTGCTGCGTAACCTGGGCGTGGGCCTGGGCTATGCGCTGATCGCCTACCAGGCCACCCTGAAAGGCATCAGCAAGCTGGAAGTGAATCAGGCACACCTGCTGGACGAACTGGATCACAACTGGGAAGTGCTGGCCGAGCCGATCCAGACCGTGATGCGCCGCTACGGCATCGAGAAGCCTTACGAGAAGTTGAAAGAGCTGACCCGCGGCAAGCGCGTGGACGCTGCCGGCATGCAGGCGTTCATCGATGGCCTGGCGCTGCCGGAAGAAGAGAAAACCCGTCTGAAGGCGATGACCCCTGCCAACTACATCGGCCGCGCCACCACCCTGGTCGACGAGCTGAAGTAAGCGCTTTAGCCCGATAAAAAGGCGGCCCGCGGGCCGCCTTTTTGCTTATTATTCGCCGCGCAACACCTGCAGCCGAGCTATCTGCCGCCCCTGCGCATCGAAGTTGTCCGCGCTCAGCCAGCGCGCCAGCGCCTGTCGTACCGTCGGCCACCGGTCGGCGGTGATGGCGAACCAGTCGGTATCCCGGCTGCGCCCCTTGACGATCACCGCATAGCGGAAGTTACCCTCGTAGCGAAAGCCAAAGCGCAGCGCAGCCTGGCGGGAGGGCGCGTTATGGCTGTCGCACTTCCACTCGCAGCGGCGGTAGCCCAGCGTGTCGAAGGCATAGCGCAGCAGCAGCGCGATAGCCTCGGTGGCGCTGGAGCGCTGTTTCATCAACGGCGACCAGCTGACGTGGCCGATCTCCAGCACGCCATTGGCCTCGTCGATGCGCATCAGCGCCACCGTGCCCACCGGCGCGTCGCTGGCGGCGTCGAACACCGTCAGATTAACCAGCGTCGGGTTGGCCTGCAGCGTTTCCAGATGCTGCAGCATCGCCGCCGGCGTATCGGGCCGCTCGATAGACAGATAGGTCCAGTCGCGGCCGTCCGGCGCCAGTTGAAACGCCTCGAACAGCGCGGCGTAATCCCGCTGCGGCTCGAGCGGCGCCAGCGAGCAGAAACGCCCGCCGAGCGTCGCGCCGCCCGGACGGCGAGCCGGCTGCCAATCCGGCATCGGTTCGCCAATCGGCTGACCATAACGATTCATTGCCATACACGCCTCCTGCGGTTAACGGGTATAAACGATAAACGAGCTTCTTCTGCCGATTTTGTCGTACAGCGAGCGCGCCGGCGCGTTGTACTCCTGGGTCATCCAGTAGACCCGATCGCTGCCGCGCGTCTCTGCCAATCGGTACGCCTGTTCGAACAGCTTTTCCGACACCTTATGGCCACGCGCCTGCGGCGACACATAGAGATCTTCGATATAACAATAGCCGACTGCGCTCCAGGTGGACGGGTGGAACACCAGGTTCATCAGCCCCAGTAGCTGGCCGTCGGCATCCTCCGCCACCAGCCCGTACACCTGTTCATCCTGCCCCAGGCGTTCGAAGGTGCGATCGGTCACCTGCGGCGCCACATCGGCGCGGTAAAAGTCGAGATAGCCCTGCCAGAGCGCCAGCCATTGCGCTTTGTCGTCGCCATTGATTCTGCGGATAGTCACTTCAGGGTTTGATGGGTTCATAGCGCCTCACGGTGTAAGATATTATTTCCATTAGGGAAATAATCGGATAGCGGCAGAATACACCGCATGGCGGCGGTACAATACGGACCAATTCAAAACGCCGAGCAGACCAATTTTAGCCATCGCTTTCCACCGGCAGCGCGTTGAACACCTGCGCCAGCGTGGCGATAAAGCGCACGATCTCATCCGGCGTATAGGCCGAGAAGCCGAGCACCAACGCCCCGCGCTGCGGTGTGCCGGTGTAGAAGTCCGCCAGGCCGTACAGCCGTATCCCCCTTTCGGCGGCCGCCACTACCAGCCGCCGCTCCGTCGCCGCATCCGCCAACGGGCAAACCAGCTGCAGCCCGCCCTGCGGCAGCGCCGGACGCGTCCAGGCAGCAAGGTGACGATGCACCGCGTCGTACAGCACGTCCAGCCGCGCTTTGTACAGCGTGCGCATATTGCGCAGATGCTCAGCGTAGCCGCCCTCGTGCAGGAAGTGGAACAGCGTCATCTGCGCCAGCGCCGACGTGTAGCCGTCCTGAAACTGCCTGGCGGCGACCAATGGCCGCACCAACTGAGGCGGCGCGATCATGAAACCGATGCGCAGCCCCGGAAACAGCGTCTTGCTGAAGGTGCCGATGTACAGCGTACGCCCGCCGCTGTCCAGTCCCTGCAGCGCCGCCTTGGTTTGCCGGTCGTAGTTGAACTCGGCGTCGTAGTCGTCTTCGATGATCCAGGCCCGGCAGCGCTGCGCCCACTGCAACAGCGCCAGCCGCCGCTCGAGGCTCAGCGAATACCCCAGCGGGTAATGATGGGACGGCGTGATGTAAACGCCCCGCCCGCCGCCCGAAGCCTGCATCAACTGCCCGACGTCCAGCCCTTGTTCATCGATGCCGATCGGCCGCGCCTGCAGCCCCGCCGACTGCACCAGTTTTTTTGCCCCCTGGTAACCCGGCTCTTCGACGAATACCGCATCGCCGGGATCGAACAGCACCTGCGTACACAGCGCCAACGCCTGCTGAGAGCTGGTGACCACGATCACCTGTTCCGCCGTCGCCTTGACGCCCCGCTCCCGCTGCAGATAGTGCGCGATCTCCGCGCGCAGCTCCGGCAGCCCTTGCGGATCGGCATACCCCAATAATCGCTCGCCGTGCCGCCGCAGCGCCTGCTTTTCCTGCTGCAGCCATTGCTCGATGGGGAACGCCCGCAGGTCCGCCAGCGAAGGCGTCAGCGAAGCCTGGCGGCAGGTGTGCGGCGTATGGCTGACCGCCAGCAGCGCCCGGCCGCGATCGCTCAGCTCGCGCTCCGCCAGCCGCGCCTCTTGCCCCGTCGCCGTCGTCAGCAGTTCACGGCCGAGCAGCGTGTCACTACGATAACGCACAAAGCTGCCGCGCCCCACCGTTCGGCTGATGAACCCCTCAGCCTCCAGCCGCGCGTAGGTCTGTTCCACCGTGTCGCGCGCCACCGTCAGCCGGGCAGCCAACGCACGGCTCGGCGGCAGCTTCGCCCGCCAGGGCAGTTCTCCGGCGGCAATCAGTTGCAACAGAGCCTGATGCAGCGCCGAGCGCCGGGTCAGGCCTTGTTGCCGCTGCTGCGCGAAGGCGGCCAGGATTGCCGCGTCATCCGCGTAGGGTGGGTGATCACTCATGGGCAGTCTGTTTCTCCGAGCTTAAGGCGATTGCACACTACTCTACCCCATTTCCCCTCTTGGCGGCGGCAGTTGCGCTGCCCGGCGAAATCCCCTTAAATAAGCCATCGCAATGCGGCTACAGGATTTCCGTCGGCTATGAGCAAGGAGACCAACCAGCGTCTGCTGGACAAACTGCAGCAGGATCTGGCCAGCGCGGGCGCGATGCCGCTGTATTTGTGCTTCAACGCCTCGGTGCGCCAGGCTATCGATCAAGGATTGCTGAATGCGGGGGATTTTTTGCCCAGCGAGCGCCTGTTCACCGAACGGCTCGGCATCTCGCGCATCACGGTACGCAAAGCGTTGGCCTGCCTCGAGCAGGACGGCCTCATCGGCCGTTCACGCGGTTACGGCACCTTTATCCAACTGCAACGGCCCGAACCGAAGCTGTTCTATTCTTTGGCAGACGTCAAAGGATTCTCGAGCGAGGTGTTACAGCAGGGGCGCCGGCCAGATACGCAATGGATCAGCCGCGAGCGGGTACCCGCCAGCGCTGAACTGGCGGAAAAGCTGCAGCTGGCGGCCGGAACGCCGATCTACACACTCAAACGCATTCACTTGATCGATCGGCGGCCGATGTCGGTGGCGATGTCCTACGTGGTGGTGGCGGCGATTGCCAACGTCGACGAGATCGGCATCTCGCTGTACGACTACTTCCGGCGCAATAACGTCGAAATGGGATCGCTGCGCAGCCAGGTCAGCGCGGCGATGGCCGACGACGACATCCGCCGGGCGCTGCAATTATCAGAACCGATGCCGCTGCTGATCGTGCGTCAAACGCTGTTCGACCACAGCAAGAAGCCGATCGAATACAGCGAAAGCTTCTGCCGCAGCGACATGTACGAGTTTACCAGCGAAAGCTGATCCGTTATGCCTCGCCCTGCCGGCGGCGGCGAAAGCGCACGAACGCCTGAACGTAAGCCTCGATATCCAGCGGATTCATCCGTTTTAACTCCGCCAGCAACCCGGCTTCGATCGCTTCTGCGCCATGCAACGCGCCGCAAATCGCAGTGGCCATCGCACCGATGGTGTCGGTATCGCCGCCCAGGTTGGCGCACAGCACGGCGCACCGGGTAGGGTCGGTTTGCGCCAGCTGCACCATCGCCAGCGCCGCCGGCACCGACTCGATGGTGCTGACCCCGGCGCCGATCAGTTGATACACCCGCTCGGACGCCTGCTCGGGATCGCTGGCTTCATCCACCACCTGAAACGCCAGCTCGATACGCGCCGCCAACGAGGGGCTGAACGTCGTCTCCTGACGGCGCTGGGCATACTCCGCCACGCCCGGCAGCGCCAGGCGAATCGAGGCCCAGTCCGCGCCCTCCACCGCCCGCGCAACCGCCCAAGCGATCGCGACGGCCCCGGCGACGGCGATGTCAGATTTGTGCGTCGGGCTGGAGGCCAGCCACACCTGCTGACAGAACTCCTCCAGCGGCGCAGACGGCAGCACGCAGCCTAAAGGCGAAATGCGCATCGCCGCACCGTTGGTGATGCCGTTGTTTTCCAACTCGGCGATCGGCGTTCCCGCTTTCTGCTCGCTCAGCGCCAGTTTGGAACTGGGGCCGAGAATGTTCTTGTTGAAGGCGTCAAAACTGTCCACCCAGCGGATCACATTGCGGGCGATCAACTCTGGCACCACCTCGCCTTTCGCTTCCCGCAGCGCATCGGCCAGCGCTAACGCCATCGCGGTATCGTCGGTATATTGCCCGGCCTTGAAGTAGCAGGCGGCCGAGTTCTCCGCCGGCCCATCAAGGAAACCGTCTATCCAACCGAAATGGCGCTTAACCCGCTCGCGCGGCCACAGCTCGGAAGGCATGCCGAGCGCGTCGCCCAGCATCTGTCCGTAAAGTGCGCCCGCTATGCGTTCTGCCTGGGTTAACTGCTTCATCCGTCGCTCCTGAGAAAATATGCCGATACCTCGATAATACCTTATTAGTACCTTTAAAGCTTATCAAGCGCCCCGGTTCACATTTTGCTTTCGCGACAATGCCTGGCGCGTTTAAGTTGCGTTTAACGTTGCCCCGTCGCTGTTTATCCGACGTTTATCAGAAGTTGTCGATAATGTCGGCGAACAAATTGATAACGCTTATTTTAATACATTGCTTCGGTTCTCTTGCGAGCCGGGCGGGTTATACCTACCATAGCCTCAGCACTTTTTGTCAAAATGGTTCAGGTGGCCGCGTTATCCCCTGACACGCCGCAGAGCGTGTTCCCTTTTATCGCGTGGGTGACAGGACGTTCACCCGCACAGTCACAGGAGTTCGCCATGCGAGTACTGGTTGTTGAAGATAATGGTTTGCTGCGCCACCACCTTTCCGTTCAGATGCGCGAGATGGGCCATCAGGTCGACGCGGCCGAAGACGCCAAGG
Organism: Serratia sp. NGAS9; assembly: GCF_009905295.1. Taxonomy (NCBI): domain Bacteria; kingdom Pseudomonadati; phylum Pseudomonadota; class Gammaproteobacteria; order Enterobacterales; family Yersiniaceae; genus Serratia; species Serratia sp. NGAS9. The sequence goes on along the minus strand of NZ_CP047605.1, from coordinate 2,067,173 downwards.
AAGCCGATTATTTCCTGCAGGAACACGCGCCGGATATTGCCATCGTCGATCTCGGCCTGCCGGGCGAAGACGGCCTGAGCCTGATCCGCCGTTGGCGCGCGCACCAGACCAAACTGCCGATCCTGGTGCTGACCGCCCGCGAAAGCTGGCAGGACAAAGTGGCGGTGCTGGAAGCCGGCGCCGACGACTATGTCACCAAGCCGTTCCACCTGGAAGAAGTGATCGCCCGCATGCAGGCGCTGATGCGCCGCAACAGCGGCCTGGCTTCGCAGGTGATCGTGCTGCCCCCGTTCCAGATCGATCTGTCGCGCCGCGAACTGAGCGTCAACGATCGGCAGATCAAGCTGACCGCTTTTGAATACACCATCATCGAGACCCTGATCCGCAACGCCGGCAAGGTGGTGAGCAAGGATTCGTTGATGCTGCAGCTCTACCCGGACGCCGAACTGCGCGAAAGCCACACCATCGACGTGCTGATGGGACGTTTGCGTAAAAAGGTGCAGGCGGAATACCCGCATGAAGTGATCACCACGGTACGTGGCCAGGGTTATCGTTTTGACGCGAAGTGAACATGATGTTCAACAAGAATAAAAAACCGTTTTCGCTGCGCGCCCGCTTCCTGATGGCGACCGCCGGGGTGATCCTGGCGCTGTCGCTCTCTTACGGTTTGGTGGCGGTCGTCGGCTACATCGTCAGCTTCGACAAGACCGCCTTCCGCCTGCTGCGCGGCGAGAGCAACCTGTTCTTCAGCCTGGCGCAGTGGAAAGACAACAAGCTCACCATCGCCATCCCCCCCGATATCGATCTCAACTTCCCGACGCTGGTCTTTATCTACGACGATAAGGGCAACCTGCTCTGGAGCCAGCGCAAAGTGCCGGAGCTGGAGAAGCTGATCAACAAGGAATGGCTGGAAGAGTCCGGCTTCTACGAAATTGACACCGATACCCGCATCAGTAGCGAAGTGCTGGGGGATAACCCCAAGGCACAGGATCAGCTGAAGAATTATGACGATACCGATCAGAACGCGCTGACGCACTCGGTGGCGGTCAACACCTATGCCGCCACGGCGCGGCTGCCGGCGTTGACCATCGTGGTGGTCGACAGCATTCCGCAGGAGCTGCAGCGCTCAGACGTGGTGTGGGAGTGGTTCAGCTACGTGCTGCTGGCCAACCTGCTGCTGGTGGTGCCGCTGCTGTGGCTGGCGGCCTACTGGAGCCTACGGCCGATCAAGGCGCTGGTCAATCAGGTGGGCGAACTGGAGAACGGCGAACGCGATCAGTTGGATGAGAACCCGCCCAGCGAACTGCGCGGCCTGGTGCGCAATCTGAACATTCTGGTGCGCAACGAGCGCCAACGCTACACCAAATATCGCACCACCCTGTCGGATCTGACCCACAGCCTGAAAACGCCGCTGGCGGTGCTGCAAAGCACCCTGCGCTCGCTGCGCAGCGGCAAGCAGACCACCATCGAAGAAGCCGAGCCGATCATGCTGGATCAGATCGGGCGCATCTCTCAGCAAATCGGTTACTACCTGCACCGGGCCAGCATCAACTCCGGCCAGACGGTGCTGACGCGCGAGATCCACTCGGTGCCGGCGCTGCTCGACAGCCTGGTGGTGGCGCTGAACAAGGTTTACCAGCGCAAAGGGGTGGTGATCACGCTGGATATCTCGCCGGAAGTGACCTTTATGGGCGAGAAGAACGACTTTATGGAAGTGATGGGCAACGTGTTGGAAAACGCCTGCAAATACTGCCTGGAGTTCGTGGAAATCACCTCGCTGCACTCAGAGAAAAATCTCACCATCGTCATCGACGACGACGGCCCGGGCATCCCGGAAAGCAAGCGCCAGCTGATCTTCCAGCGCGGCCAGCGGGTGGATACCCTGCGCCCCGGCCAGGGCCTTGGCCTGTCGGTGGCGGCGGAGATCATCGAGCAATACGACGGCGAAATCGTCATCAGCGACAGTCCGCTCGGCGGCGCGCGCATGCAGGTCACCTTCGCCCGCCAGCACGACACCCACCACAACGAGTAAATTATGCCGCTGCGGCCCCGATCCACGGGGCCAAACTTCCGTTATAATCGCACTCAGGCTCACTCCTCTATCCTGGAATAGAACATGGATTATCAATTAGATCTGGACTGGAACGATTTTTTGCAACGCTATTGGCAAAAGCGTCCGGTGATTCTGAAGCGCGGCTTCAAAAACTTTATCGATCCGATCTCCCCGGATGAGCTGGCCGGGCTGGCGATGGAAAACGAAGTGGACAGCCGCCTGGTCAGCCACCAGGACGGCCGTTGGCAGGTTGCGCACGGCCCCTTCGAGAGCTTCGATCACCTGAGCGAAAACAACTGGTCGCTGCTGGTGCAGGCGGTGGACCACTGGCATGAGCCTTCCGCCGCGCTGATGCGCCCGTTCCGCCAGCTGCCGGACTGGCGGATGGATGACCTGATGATCTCCTTCTCGGTGCCGGGTGGCGGCGTCGGCCCGCACCTCGATCAGTACGACGTGTTCATCATTCAGGGCACTGGCCGCCGCCGCTGGCGCGTCGGGGAAAAAACGCCGCTGAAACAGCACTGCCCGCACCCAGATCTGCTGCAGGTCGAACCGTTCGACGCCATCATCGACGAAGAGATGGAGCCGGGCGACATTCTCTACATTCCGCCGGGCTTCCCGCATGAAGGCTACGCGCTGGAAAACGCGCTCAATTACTCGGTGGGCTTCCGCGCGCCGAACGGCCGCGAGCTGGTGAGCGGCTTCGCCGATTACGTGCTGGCGCGCGAGCTGGGCAGCAAACGCTACGGCGATCCGGACGTTAAACTGCGCGAACACCCGGCGGAGATCCTGCCGCAGGAAGTGGACGCCTTACGGCAGATGATGCTGGATCTGGTGCAACAGCCAGAACACTTCCAGCACTGGTTCGGCGAGTTTATCTCCCAATCGCGCCACGAGCTGGATCTGGCGCCGCCGGAGCCGCCGTATCAGGCCGGGGAAATCTACGAACTGCTGCAACAGGGTGAAGCGCTGCAGCGCCTGGGCGGGTTGCGCGTGCTGCGGGTCGGCGATCGCTGCTTCGTCAACGGCGAACTGATCGACACCGACCAACTGCAGGCCGCAGACGCCCTGTGCCAAAACTTCAGCGTCGACGCCGCCCTGCTCGGCGACGCGGTGGACGATCCGTCATTCCTGGCGCTGCTGACCGCGCTGGTCAACAGCGGCTATTGGTACTTTAACGACTGATTGCGAGTACGCGAACAAGCCACCCTGCCGGGTGGCTTTTTTTATGCCTGCCGCGCCTGCGCGCGAAAGCCGGCCAGCGCTTCATTCGCCATGCCCGCCTGCTCCGCCGCCGCGCAAATCTGCCGCCAGGTATTGGCGTCTATCGGTATGCCCTGCTCCAGCCGCGTCGCGCGGTTGGCCTCTTCCCATTCTCCCGGCACCGCGATCGGCTGTTCGCCGCTCGGCGGCGACGCCTTCACCCAGCCGATAAACGCTTCGGCCTCGGCCTGCATTTGCGGGGCGTCGAAGGCCTGAGGATCGAGGATCAGGGTCGTCATGCAGTTGAAGATGGCGTCGCTGTCGGCTTTCAGCGTAGCGTCGTGGGTGGTGCGGCCGCCGGAGAGCGCGCCGCCGAGGATCTCGCACATCGCCGCCAGCGCATAGCCTTTGTGCAAGCCGAACGGCAACAGTGACCCGAACGGCGCTTCGTGCATCACCTTCGGTTCGGTGGTGGGTTGCCCGTGTTCGTCGATCAGATAGCCCGGCGCCACCGACAGCCCTTTGTTATAGGCCACCCGGGTCTTGCCGAAGGCGATGCCGCTGGTGGCGAAATCCAACAGCAGCGGCGTTCGGCCCGGCCGCGGGAAAATGGCGCAGAACGGGTTGGTGCCGAAGCGGCGATCGCTGCCGCCGAACGGCGCCACCATCGGATCGCCCACCACGTTGACGAAGTGAATCGAGATAAAACCGGCGCGGGCACACTGTTCCGCCCAATGGCCGATGCGGCCGATATGGTGCGCATTGTGCAGCGCCACCGCCGCCAGGCCCAGCTTGCCGGCGCGTTCAATGCCCAGCGCCATCGCTTCGCTGGCCACCACCTGGCCGAAGCCGCGCGCGCCGTCGAGCGTCAGCACCGCGCCAGCGTCGCGCACCACTTCGGCGTGCTGATTGAGCTGTAATTGCCCCTGCGCCAACGACGCCATGTAGCTGGGGATCATGCCGACGCCGTGCGAATCGTGCCCGGCCAGATTGGCCTGCACCAGATGATCGGCCACCAGCTCGGCTTCGCGCGCCGTACTGCCGGCCTGGCGCCAAATCGCCTGAACGAACTGCGCCAAATGCGGGCTGGCGATACGGTATTCGGTGCTCATCATGCGGTCCTTATGCGTGGGGAATGTACCTCCACACTATGAGCAACGCCTTGTTGCGGCAAGCGATTATGCCGATCGCAAGCGTCCCGTTTACCGCGCCCGCTCGGCGGCCAGCGCCGCGATGCGCATGATCACCGCCACCGCTTGCTCCATACCTTCCAGCGTCACGAACTCGTGCTTGCCGTGGTAGTTGTAGCCACCGGTGAACAGGTTCGGGCACGGCAGGCCGCGAAACGACAGCTGCGCGCCGTCGGTGCCGCCGCGGATTGGTTTCATCACCGGTTCGATGTCGCAGTCGCGCATCGCCTGCTGCGCCAGCGCAATCACGTGCGGGTGCTCCGCCACCTGTTCGCGCATGTTGTAATAGCTGTCTTCGATGCTCACTTCGATATAGCAATCGCGGGGCAGGCCTTTGCCGACCTCGCGAGCGATGTCCACCATCTTGCGCTTACGCGCCTCAAACCCCTCACGCTCGAAGTCGCGCAGGATATAGTGCATTTCGGCGCGCTCCACGCTGCCCTTGATGCTGCTGAGGTGATAAAAGCCCTGGTAGCCTTCGGTGGTCTCCGGCGCTTCGTCCGCCGGCAGTGCCTGATGAATGCGGGTCGCCAGCGACAGCGCGTTGACCATCACGCCCTTGGCGCTGCCGGGGTGCACGCTGTTACCGAGGATTTTGATCGTCACCGAGGCGGCGTTGAAGTTCTCGCACTCCAACTCGCCGACGCCGCCGCCGTCCACGGTGTAAGCCCATTCGGCATTGAAGGCCGCCACGTCGAACAGCTGCGCCCCTTTGCCCACCTCCTCGTCCGGGGTGAAGGCCACGCGGATGTCGCCGTGCGGGATTTTGCGCGCGCGCAGGCGCACCATGGCGGTGAGGATCTCGGCGATGCCGGCCTTGTCGTCGGCGCCCAGCAGCGTTTTGCCATCGGTGGTGATCAGCGTCTGCCCCAGCATCTGGTGCAGGATCGGGAACATCACCGGCGACAGCACTTCATCACCGATGCCGAGCGCAATGTCGCCGCCGCGATAGTTCTCGACGATCTGCGGATTGACGTGTTTGCCGCTGAAATCCGGCGAAGTATCCAGATGGGCGATAAAACCGACCGCCGGCACCGGCCAGGCGACGTTACCCGGCCAGGTGCCCATCACGCAGCCGTGTTCGCTGAGCGACACCCGCTCGAAGCCGAGCGCGATCATTTCCTGCTGCAACGCACGCGCCAGCTTCAACTGCCCGTCGGTGCTCGGCACATGCTTTACGTTCGCTTTGGACTGGGTGTCGAAAGAGACGTAGTTGAAAAAGCGGTCAAGTAATTTGTCCATGGTAGCGGCCCCTCAGAATATCGCGTTTCATTATGCGGAACCGATCAGGATCAAATATTGCGTCAGGTCATTTTTAACCAGAATTCGCCAATATCATTAATCTTTGTGATGATTTCTGAGAGGAATAATGCTGTCATCACAGGGTCATTTGTCGCTATCATGATGAAAAACGCGGCATCTGGGCCGGATCGGCTTTCAATTCCGGCATTCAGCGTCTATCATGCGCGCTCGAAAAATTTCCATTGGCGTAACTGGTTTGAGCTTCATTTGATCAGCGGGCATCCCGCAAGCTCCGGCAGTCTTTTCCAGTTGCGGTTCTATCTGCATTAGCCCACGGGATAGAGTAATACGATAAATGACTGAGACATCCTCTCCGACTCCCCTTGTTGAACTGCATGCCCTGAGCAAAGCGTTCGATGGCAAAACCATCATTGCCGATCTGGATCTGACGATTAATCACGGCGAATTCCTCACCATTCTCGGCCCCTCCGGCTGTGGCAAAACCACGGTGCTGCGCCTGATCGCCGGTCTGGAAGACGCCGATCGGGGCCGCATCGCGCTCGACGGCCAGGACATCACCGCCATTCCGGCCGAACATCGCCACGTCAACACCGTGTTTCAGAGCTACGCTCTGTTTCCGCACATGTCAGTGTTCGACAACGTCGCCTTCGGCCTGCGCATGCAAAAGGTGCCAGCGGCGGAACTGACGCCGCGCGTCGAAGAGGCGCTGCGCATGGTGCAGCTGGATACGTTCGCCAAGCGCCGGCCGGGCCAGCTCTCCGGTGGCCAACAGCAGCGCGTGGCCATCGCCCGCGCGGTGGTCAACAAGCCGAAAGTGCTGCTGCTGGACGAATCGCTGTCGGCGCTGGACTACAAGCTGCGCAAGCAGATGCAGAACGAGCTGAAGGCGCTGCAGCGCAAGCTGGGCATCACCTTCGTGTTCGTCACCCACGATCAGGAAGAAGCGCTGACCATGTCGGACCGCATCGTGGTGATGCGCGAAGGCCGCATCGAGCAGGACGGCACGCCGCGTGAGATCTACGAAGAGCCGAAGAATCTGTTCGTCGCCAGCTTCATCGGCGAGATTAACATCTTCGACGCGGTGGTTTTGGAACGCCTCGATTCACAGCGGGTGCGCGCCAACGTCGAAGGCCGCGAGTGCGACATCTATGCCGATCTGCCGGTGGAGCCGGGCCAAAAGCTGAAGGTGCTGCTGCGCCCGGAAGATCTGCGGGTGGAAGAAGTGAACGACAGCGCGCAGCACGACGGGCTGATCGGTTACGTGCGTGAGCGCAACTACAAAGGCATGACGCTGGAGTCGGTGGTCGAGCTGGAGAACGGCAAAACGGTGATGGTCAGCGAGTTCTTCAACGAAGACGATCCGGACGTCGATCACTCGCTCAACCAGAAGATGGCGGTGACCTGGGTCGAAAGCTGGGAGGTGGTGCTGGCCGATGAAGAAATCGCGTAAAGTCTTCCAGAATGTGGTGATCGTCGGCGTCGTCGCCTGGCTGCTGTTGTTCGTGTTCATGCCGAACCTGATGATCATCGGCACCAGCTTCCTGACCCGCGACGACGCCAATCTGGTGCAGATGGTGTTCACGCTGGATAACTACCGGCGCTTGTTCGACCCGTTGTACGCCCAGGTGCTGCTGCACTCGCTGAACATGGCGCTGATCGCCACCCTGTGCTGCCTGGTGATCGGCTATCCGTTCGCCTTTATCCTGGCGCGCTTGCCGCAGAAGGTGCGGCCGCTGCTGCTGTTTCTGCTGATCGTGCCCTTCTGGACCAACTCGCTGATCCGCATCTACGGCCTGAAGCTGTTTCTCAGCACCCGCGGCTATCTCAACGACGCGCTGCTGTGGATCGGCGTCATCGACAAGCCGCTGCGCATCATGTACACCTCGGAAGCGGTGATCCTCGGCCTGGTGTATATTCTGCTGCCGTTTATGGTGATGCCGCTCTACTCCAGCATCGAAAAGCTCGATAAATCCTGCCTGGAGGCGGCGCGCGATCTCGGCGCCAGCAAGCTGCAGACCTTTATCCGCATCATCGTGCCGCTGACCATGCCGGGCATTATCGCCGGCTGCCTGCTGGTGGTGCTGCCGGCGATGGGGCTGTTCTTCGTCGCCGATCTGATGGGCGGCGCCAAGAATCTATTGATCGGCAACGTGATTAAAAGCCAGTTCCTCAATATCCGCGACTGGCCGTTCGGCGCGGCCACCAGCATCTGCCTGACGCTGGTGATGGGGCTGTTGCTGCTGGTCTATTACCGGGCCGCCCGCCTGCTGAACAAGAAGGAGGATCTGGCATGATCGGACGTCTGCTACGCGGCGGCTTTATGACGCTGGTATACGCCTATCTGTATATCCCGATCGTCATCCTGATCGTCAACTCCTTCAACGCTTCGCGCTTTGGCATCAACTGGCAAGGATTCACCACCAAGTGGTACGCCACGCTGCTGAATAACGACAGCCTGCTGCAGGCCGCGGGGCACTCGCTGACCATGGCGGTGCTCTCCGCTACCTTCGCCACCCTGATCGGCTCGCTGACCGCGGTGGCGCTGTACCGCTACCGCTTCCGCGGCAAGCCGTTCGTCGGCGGCATGCTGTTCGTGGTGATGATGTCGCCGGACATCGTAATGGCCATCTCGCTGCTGGTGCTGTTCATGCTGCTGGGCATTTCGCTCGGCTTCTGGTCGCTGCTGTTCTCGCACATCACCTTCTGCCTGCCGTTCGTGGTAGTGACCGTCTACGCGCGCCTGAAAGGCTTCGACGTGAAGATGCTGGAAGCCGCGCGCGATCTCGGCGCAAGCGAGTTCACCATCCTGCGCAAAATCATCCTGCCGCTGGCGATGCCGGCGGTGGCGGCCGGTTGGCTGCTGAGCTTTACCCTGTCGATGGACGACGTGGTCGTCTCCTCCTTTGTCACCGGGCCGAGCTACGAGATTTTGCCGCTGAAGATTTACTCGATGGTGAAAGTCGGCGTCTCGCCGGAGGTCAACGCGCTGGCCACCATTTTGCTGCTGCTGTCGCTGGTGCTGGTGATCGCCAGCCAGTGGGTGATGCGCGATCGCTCGCCCAAGGCAGAATAATCCTTCCCGCCGGGCGCTGCCGCGCCCGGTTGTGATCCCCTTCACAACCGGCACCGGTTGTCACTCAGTGAGCATCGGTGCCTATTTCCGCCCCGCCGATTGCAGCGGCGAAAACTTCCCCCTATAACTGAATCCAGGCAAGGTGCCTTATTTTTCTCGCTTTCAGGGAGTTTATTCAGCAACGTCGTCATCCATTAAAATATAAAAAGGAACTGCCATGAAAGGTATTATCGATAATATCTTAAACAAGCTGCAGCTTTTCTCCAAAGCCATGATGGGGCCGATATTTTTCCTGCCGGTAATCGGTCTGATTCTGGCGCTCAGTTCTATTCTTACCAATGCCACATTAATCAATGAACATTCCGCCGTCTTCTCTATCGGTAAAATGATCGGCGATACCTTCTGGCCGTTATTCGGCAATCTCGGGCTGATTTTCTGTATCGGTATTACCTACGGCCTGGCCAAAGACAAGAAAAGCGAAGCGGCGCTGGTCGCGGTGATGTGCTTTATCATGTTCCTCGGCGCCAATTCGTCTTATCTGCAATTCAGCGGCCACGTCGCGGCCAAGATCAACGGTGAGTATTACGGCACCGGGCAAACGGAACTGCTGGGATTTACCGTGGTAGATATGGGCATTTTCCTCGGTCTTATCCTCGGCGTCACGATTGCCTGGGTGCATAACCGCCTGTGCAACGTCGAACTCAACGGCGTGTTCTCGGTCTACGGCGGCGCCAAGCTGGTGCTGATTGCCATGACGCCGATCATCATGCTGTACGCCGTCGCCTTCAGCTACCTGTGGCCGGCTATCTCACAGGGCCTGATCGCGCTTACCGGCTTTATGAAAAGCGCCGGCTCGCTCGGGGTATTCGTCTACGGCTTCTTCGAGAAATTTCTGATCCCCACCGGGCTGCACCACTTTATCTGGTCGCCGTTCCAGCTCACCAGTATCGGCGGTTCGATCGTACAAGACGGCCAGACCGTCTCCGGCTCGCAGGCGATTTTCCTGGCCTACATGCGCGACCCAAGCATCTCGCCGCTGATGAACGAGGCGCTGCGTTTCTCGCAGCAAGGGATGGTGACCATCTTCGGCCTGTCGGGCGCGGCATTGGCTTTCTATCACACCGCCAAACCGGAAAAGAAAATGCTGGCCAAGGCGATTCTGATCCCGGCCATCACCACCTCGATCCTGGTCGGCATCACCGAGCCGATAGAGTTCACCTTCCTGTTTATCTCTCCGCTGTTGTGGGTGATCCACGCCGTGTTGACCGCGCTCTCGCAGGTAGCCTGCAACCTGTTCCAGGTGCGCCCCTGGGGCGCCAGCGGGCTGGTCGAGTTCCTGGCCTACAACCTGCCGCTGCCGGTCTCTCTCACCCGCTGGCCGCTGTATGTGGTCATCGGGCTGGTGCAGTTTGCGGTGTATTACCTGGTGTTCAAAACGCTGGTGCTGAAGCTCAATCTGAAAACGCCGGGCCGTGAAGATGATCAGGACGTCAAACTCTATTCCAAACAGGATTACCGGAACCGTAAAAATACCCCGGACGAGCCAAGCGGCATCATTATTCGCGCGCTGGGTGGCAAGGAAAACATTATTTCCGTCGATAACTGCTTTACCCGGCTGCGGGTGGAATTAAAGGATATGGCGCGGGTGGATGAGGCCGCGTTGAAAAGTACCGGCGCCAAAGGCGTGGTGAAGAATCGCCGTGAAGTGCAGGTGATTTACGGCGTCACGGTCGGCAAGGTCAAAAATCAGGTAGAGAAATATTTAGCGGCACTCTAACGCTTTATTAATGGGAGATATCGAATGAAATTAACCGTTCTCGGCGGCGGCGGCGTGCGTTCCCCGTTCCTCGCCAAATCCATCGCCTATAACGCCCATCGCATCGGCATTACCGAAGTGGTGTTTATGGATACCGATGAGCGCCATCTGGCGATCTACGGCGCCCTCGCGCAGGGCGTATTCCAGCGCATTCGCGGCGACATTGCTTTCAGCCTCAGCAGCGATCCGCGCCAGGCGCTGCAAGACGCCGATTACATCATCACCACCCTGCGCATCGGCGGCGAGGAAGGCCGCATCCATGACGAGCGCATCGCGCTCAATCACCAGTTGCTCGGGCAAGAAACCACCGGCGCCGGCGGCTTCGCCATGGCGATGCGTTCAATTCCGGCGATCCTCGACTATTGCCGCCTGATCGAGCAGCTTTCCTCGCCGGCGGCGGTCTTGTTCAACTTCACCAATCCTTCCGGCATGGTGACCGAGGCGATCATCAAATCCGGCTTCCAGCGCCGGGTCTACGGCATCTGCGACGCCCCCAGCGAGTTTATCCGCGAACTGGCCGAGCTGCTGGACTGCCGCGAAGACCAACTGAGCGTCGACTGCTTCGGCCTCAACCATCTTTCCTGGTTCCGCAATGCGCGCGTCAACGGCGAGCCGGTCACGGAACAGTTGCTGGCGGATCCGCGCCTGTATCGCGATACCTGCATGAAATACTTCTCGCCGGAGCTGGTGGCGCTGTCGGACAATTTGATGCTCAACGAGTATCTCTACTATTACTACTACCGTGAGCAGGCGATCGCCGCCATCGTCGCGGGCGGCGAGACCCGCGGCGAACAAATCGCGGCGATCAACCGCCAAATGCTGTCAGAGTTAGGCGAGCTGGACATCCCCCACCAGTTGGAACACGCCTTCTCTGTCTACTTCAGCCATTATCTGCAGCGCGAAAACTCCTACATGCAGCGCGAGTCCAACCAGGGCAAGGTGAAAAAACGTGAGATGCTGACGCTGCAACAGTTTATCGAGCAGCCGGACAGCGGCGGCTATGCCGGGGTGGCGATCGACATTCTGGAGGCGGTCAACAGCGGCCGGCAAAAACGCGTGGTGGTATCGATGCAAAACCGCGACTCGCTCGATTTTCTGCACCCGGAAGACGTGATCGAAATCAGCTGCGAATTGAGCAGCGCCGGCATTCAGCCGGTAAAAATGCGCGATATTCCCGACACCCAGAAAAACCTGATTTCGCAGGTGAAAGAGTACGAACGGCTGGCGGTGGCGGCGATCCTGACCGGCAACCGCCAACTGGCCATCAAGGCGCTGATGGTGCACCCGCTGGTCAACTCCTACTCGCTGGCGAAAACGCTGGTGGAGGAGTACCTGCTGGCCCACCGTCAGTATGCCAGGCACTGGTGCTAAACGGTGCGATGCGGCCGTCAGCGGCCGCGTCGTTCAAACCAGGCGGTGATCACATTCTCGAATCCCAACAGACAGTGGCCGAAAAATGGGTTGGGATAGTAGATATCGTGATCGTATTTTTGCCGATCCTCAAACAGAAAGGTCATATCGGCCTGCTGCGCCAGCGGGCTGTCGCCGTCGCCGCAGAAGGCCGCCAGCAGAATGTGATTACGCTTCACCGCCTCGCTCCAGCTCAGCGCCGAGCCGCTGTTGCCCGACTTTGAAATCACGATCACCATGTCGAAGCGAAAGCGCGTCTCGCGGTCAAGAATGTCGAAATCCGGCCACAGCGACAGGTAACTGTCTACGCCCAGCGTCATAAACTTGTTGTACATATACTGCGCCACCAGCTGTGAAAAACCGCTGCCGTGGATCAGGATCTTGCCGCTGTCGAGCAGATCGAGAAACTGCGCCTGCTGGGCCGGCGGTGCCGCCGACGTAGGGCGTTCCACCTGGTAGGCCGGCGCCATCGTCAGGTTGAACTTGATGAAATAGACCAGTTCGAGATAGCCGCGAAAGCCCAGCTTTTTAGCCAGCCGCACCAGCGTCGAGGGGGAACTGTAGCAGCGTGCGGACACCGCGCGGATGCCGTCGTCGATGCAGGCGTCCGGGTTGTCGAGAATGCAGTGCAAAATCGTCAGATCCGTCTTGCTGAGCTCCGCCTGGCTGAAGACCTGTTTGAAATTCATCGCCGCCCTCGTTTATTCGCCAAAATTATTGTTTCGCACGCGCTTCACCGCCTGTCCAGCGCGAGACACACAAATTGTGATGCGCTTTAAGCCGCCGAACCCCTTGATTTGCCAACGGGATAACCGCCTTTACCCACCCCGCCCCGGCCCCTATAATGGCCCCTTTCTGGGGTATGGCGCGGCCGAAAACGGCAGCCCATACGGGTTCGGCTCACTACTGCTGAAGGATACGCTGCATGAAAAAGTGGTCACATCTGCTCGCAGCCGGGATGATGGCGCTGAGTTTCTGCTCTGCAAACGCCTCTGACGGCAAGACACTGTACTTCTATAACTGGACTGAATACGTCCCGCCGGGGCTGCTGGAGCAGTTCACCAAGGAAACCGGCATCAAGGTGATCTATTCCACCTATGAATCCAACGAAAGCATGTACGCCAAGCTGAAAACCTACAAAGACGGCGCGTACGATCTGGTGGTGCCTTCCACTTACTTCATCGCCAAGATGAGCAAGGAAGGCATGCTGCAAAAAATCGACAAGAGCAAGCTCAGCCACTTCAAGGATCTCGATCCCACCCTGCTGAACAAGCCGTTCGATCCCAACAACGACTATTCCATTCCTTACATCTGGGGCGCTACTGCCATCGGCGTTAACAGCGACGCGCAAGATCCCTCTACCGTTACCGCCTGGGCCGATCTGTGGCAACCGCAGTACAAGGGCCGCCTGCTGTTGACTGACGACGCACGCGAAGTGTTCCAAATGGCGCTGCTCAAGCTGGGCTATTCCGGTAACACCACCGATCCGAAGGAGATCGAAGCTGCCTACCACGAACTGCAAAAATTGATGCCAAACGTGCTGGCCTTCAACTCCGACAACCCGGGCAACCCGTTTATGGAAGGGGAAGTCAACGTCGGCATGGTGTGGAACGGTTCGGCCTTTGTGGCGCGCCAGGCCGGCACGCCGCTGGAGATCGTCTGGCCGAAGGAAGGCGGGATCTTCTGGATGGACAGCCTGGCCATTCCGGCCAACGCGCGCAACGTCGAAGGGGCGCTGAAGCTGATCGACTTCCTGCTGCGGCCGGAAATCGCGGTGCAGGTGGCGGAGACCATCGGTTACCCGACGCCGAACCTGGCGGCGAAGAAGCTGCTGTCGCCGGAGATCGCCAACGACCCGTCACTCTATCCGGATAAGGCGGTGATTGAGCACGGCGAGTGGCAAAACGACGTCGGCGACGCCAGCACGCTGTACGAAAGCTACTTCCAAAAGTTGAAAGCCGGGCGCTAATACGCCCCGCCATCCCATCAGGGCGCGCAGTGCGCCCTGATGCCTTTCTCAGGGCCTGTCGGCCCGCGCCACCTTGCCCACCAGAAACTTGTGCACAAAACGCGGCACCACTTCACTGGCCAGACCGTAGTGTTTCTCGTCAAACTGGCTTTCCACCTGACTCGGCTCCAGGTTCAGCTCCATCGCATAGGCGCCGCCCAGCCGCGCCTCATGCACGAACCCGGCCGCCGGATAGACGTGGCCGGAAGTGCCGATGGCGACGAAGAAATCGGCCTTGCTCAGCGCCTGGTAGATGTCGTCCATGCCCAGCGGCATCTCGCCGAACCACACCACGTGCGGCCGCAGCGGCGCCGGGAACTGGCAGCAATGGCAACGATCGTCGACGCTGAGATCGCCGGGCCATTCGAACACCTGCCCCGACTGGGTGCAGCGCACCTTCAGCAATTCGCCGTGCATATGCAACACCCGCTTGCTGCCGGCGCGCTCATGCAGGTTATCGATGTTTTGCGTGACCAGCAGGAAGTTGTCTCCCAGCCACTCTTCCAGATCCGCCAGCGCGCGGTGCGCGGCGTTCGGGACGATCTCCTCCGTCTGCAGCTGACGGCGGCGTTCGTTGTAAAACGCCTGCACCAGCGCCGGATCGCGCTGGAAACCTTCCGGCGTGGCGACGTCCTCCACCCGGTGCTCTTCCCACAGCCCATCCGCGGCGCGGAAGGTGCGAATGCCCGACTCGGCCGAAATGCCGGCCCCGGTCAACACCACCACAAACGGCTTTTTCAGCTCTGCCGCCGCCATGGTGTCACGGTGAAAAATACGTGAACGAAAGCGCTGATGCAGCACATGCTTACTCTTGCGAAACTGACACAGCCGATGGCGAGTGTGCATTAACTCTCTCCTTACTTTTCCCTGTTTACCCTTCTTACTGGACGTTGCGGCGTTGTTGGCTGCATATATTCACGCCTGGCCGCAACGCCCATTACGTTGGGCGAGCCAAATTGAGAAACGCTGCGCCGCGCACGCCGCCGGCGTCGCCATAGCGCGCTTTCTCGATGCGCGGTAGCCGGGCCACCCGCAGCAGGTGAGCCGGCAGCCGCTGCGGCAACGCCTGATAAATGGCGTCGAAGTTCGACAACCCGCCACCGATCACCACCAGATGCGGATCCAGCACCGTCAGCAGGTTGCCCAGGCAGATCGCCAGCACGTCCATAAAGCGGTCGACGTGGGCCATCGCCTGCGGCTCACCCGCCTGATAATGCGCAATGATCTCGGTGGCAGGCAAGCGCCGGCCATAGAAATGGGCGTACATCCATTCGAAACCGCGGCCCGATATGTAATTTTCGATGCAACCCTGATGGCCGCACCCGCAGGCAACGCGAGGCACATCACGCCCCAGCACCTCGAGCGCGTCCACCGGCAGGCGCAAATGGCCGAACTCGCCGGCGATATAGTTGCGCCCAGGCACCGTCTTGCCGTCGACGATCAGGCCGCCGCCTACGCCGGTGCCGAGGATGATGCCCAGCACCGTCGGGTAGCGGCGAAACTCGTCGTCCCAGGCTTCCGACAGCGTAAAGCAGTTGGCGTCGTTATCGACCCGCACCTCGCGCCCGATCAGCGCCGCCAGATCGCGCGGCAGCGGACGCCCCATCGCCGCCGGCACGTTGGCGGTAAACAGCGTGCCGTCATCGTCGTTGGGCAGGCCCGGAATACCGATGCCGACGCTGCCGCGCCGGCCGCAAAACGCATCCGCCTCCAGGGTCAGATCGCACAGCGTGGCCAGCAGTTGCCGATAATCGTCGCGCGGCGTCGGCACCCGCTTTTGCCAAATGCGCCGCAGGTTGTCGTCGAACACCCCCAGCTCAATCTTGGTGCCGCCCATATCGAAACCGTAGTACATAACCCATCCCCAGGCTAAAAAAACGGGGCGGCATCGCTGCCTCCCCGTGGGTTTTATTGTCCGCTCAGCACCCGCGCCGGATCGATGCGGCTGGCGCGCCTCGCCGGATACCAACTGGCCAGCAGGCTCAGCACGATGGCGGTCGCCAGCACGATCAGCACATCCAGCCAGTGCAGCTCGGAAGGCAGGAAGTCGATGAAGTAGATATCGCCCGACAGGAAGGAATGGCCGACCAGTTTCTCGATGCCCCGGATGATGTTGGTCAGCTGCAGCGAGGCGATCACCCCGATCACCACGCCGCTCAGGCTGCCCAGCAGCCCGGCCAGCAGCCCGTACCAGATGAAGATGGCGCGGATAAAACCGTCTTTGGCGCCCAGGGTGCGCAGCACCGCGATATCGGCGCTTTTGTCTTTCACCGCCATCACCAGCGTGGAGACAATGTTGAAGCAGGCTACGCCGATCACCAGCACCATCGCCAGGTACATGATGGCGCGGATCATCTGGATGTCGCGATACATATAGCCGTACTTGCCGATCCAGCTTTTGATGTAGATATAAGAATTGGTCACTTCGCCGGCGTCGCGCACCAATTTGTTGGCGGCGAACACGTCGTTCATCTTGAGCGCGATACCCGTGACGCTGTCACCCATGTCGAGATACTGCTGCGCATCGGCCAGCGGCACCAGCGCCAGGCTGTGATCGAGCTGGCCGCTGAGCTGCAAAATGCCGGTCACATGCAGGCGAATGCGCTTCGGCTGCAGCAGCTTCATTTCCGGGTCGCTGTTGGGGATCATCACCGTGACATAGGCGCCCTGCTTGACGCCCAGCGCGTCGGCCACGCCCTTGCCGAGGATCACCTGCTGCTCGCCGGGCTTGAAGTTGGCCCAGGCGTCGCCCTGCACATACTGCGGCAGCGCGCTCAGCCGGCTCTCCTGCTGCGGATCAACGCCTTTGACTTCCACCGCGCGCAGCTGCGCGCCGTTTTCCATCAGGCCGGTAAAGTTGATGTACGGTGCGGCGGCCACAATGCCCGGCACCTTTTCCACCCGTTGCAGAATCGACGGCCAGCCGCTGAACGGCTGATTGACCGGTTCGAGTTCGCCATGCGGCACCACCGCCAGAATGCGGTTCTTCAGCTCGCGCTCAAAGCCGTTCATCGCGCTCAGGCCGACGATCAGCACCGCCACCCCCAACGCAATGCCGATGGTGGAGATAACCGAGATCAGCGACACCATGCCGCCGCGTTTACGGCCGCGGCTGAAACGCAGGGCCGTCAGGAAGGACAGTGAGGCTCCCGCCATTACTCGGCCCCCATCAGGGTCAGCTGCGCCTGCAGGTGGCCGTCGGCCATTTCCAGCTGGCGGCTCAGACGCTTGGCCAGTTGCAGATCGTGCGTCACCACCAGGAACGCGGTGCCCTGACGCACATTCAGCTCGCCCAGCAGATCGAAGATGCTGTCCGCGGTGCGTTTATCCAGGTTACCGGTCGGTTCGTCCGCCAGCACCAGCGCCGGGTTGTTGACCAGCGCACGGGCGATCGCTACGCGCTGACGCTCGCCGCCGGAAAGCTCGGACGGACGGTGTTTGCTGCGCTTTTCCAGCCCGACCGCCGCCAGCATCTCCCGCGCTTTCTCCTGCGCCTGCGCCGGTTTGGCACCGCCGATCAGCAGCGGCATGGCGGCGTTTTCCAGCGCGGTGAAGTCCGGCAACAGGTGGTGGAACTGATAGATGAAGCCCAACTGGCGGTTGCGCAGCTCAGCCTTGGCCGCCGAAGACATGGCGTTCAGCGATTCGCCCTTGAAAATCACCTCGCCGGAGGTCGGTGAGTCCAACCCGCCCAGCAGGTGCAACAGGGTGCTCTTGCCGGAACCCGAGCTGCCGACGATCGCCATCATCTCGCCCTGCTGCATAGCAAAGCTGACGTTGCGCAGCACGTCGGTGTGCAGGTTGCCTTCCTGATAGGTCTTGCACAGGTTGTCACACTGCAACAAAAGATGGTTACTCATAACGTAAAGCCTCAGCGGGTTGTACGGCGGCAGCGCGCCATGAAGGATAAAGCGTGGACAACAGGGAAACCGCCATCGCCACCACGGCGATGATCGTCACCTGCAGCGGATCGACCGCCACCGGCAGCGAAGCGCCGTCGATCAAGGCGCCGAGGATCGGCATCAGGTTATTCAGGTTGGTGGCCAGCAGCACGCCGAGCAGCGTGCCGAGCAGCGAACCGATGATGCCGGCGCTGGCGCCCTGCACCATGAATACCGACATGATCTGGCGGCGGGTCAGCCCCTGGGTCTGCAGAATGGCAACCTCGCCCTGCTTCTCCATCACCAGCAGGCCGAGCGACGTAATGATGTTAAACGCCGCCACCGCCACGATCAGGCTGAGCAGCAGCCCCATCATGTTCTTCTCCATGCGCACCGCCTGGAACAGCTCGCCCTTGCGATCGCGCCAGTCTTTCCAGACGGTGCCCGCCGGCAGCGCCTGTTGGCTGAGGGTATCGACCGTCAGCGGCTGTTGCAGGAACAGGCGCCAGCCGGTGATGTTGCCGGCCGGGTAACGCATCAGGCGCGAGGCATCCTGTTGGTTGACCAACAGCTGATAGCCGTCCACCTCGCTATTGGCATGGAAGGTGCCGATGAGGGTGAACAGGCGCTGGCTGGGGATGCGGCCCATCGGTGTGAACTGGCTGGCGCTCGGCACCATCACGCGCAGCGAATCGCCGCGCTTGACGCCCAGTTGCCCCGCCAGCTGTTCGCCGATGATGATGTTGTATTGGCCCGGCTGCAGCTGTTGCTGCTTGACGTTGACCAGATAGGGGGTTAGCGGATCGGCCTCGTCGGGATTGACGCCAAGCATCACCCCAACCGCCACGCTGCGGGCGCTTTGCAGCACCACGTCACCGGTGGTCAGCGGCGCAACGCGCGTGACGCCCTGCAGCTTCTGCACCTCGGAGGCCGGCAGCTGCTGCGGGTTGACCGATCCCTGTGGACTGGTGACCAACGCCTGCGGCATCAGGCCGAGGATGTTGTTCTCCAGATCCTTTTCGAAACCGTTCATCACCGACAGCACGGTGACCAACGCCATCACCCCCAGCGTAATGCCGATGGTGGAAAGCCAGGAAACAAACCGCCCGAAGCGGTCTGAGGCTCGCCCGCGCATGTAGCGCAGGCCAATGAATAACGCGACAGGTTGATACATGAAATCCGTTTGATAGCCGTGGCTTAAGCAAAGTGATCATGGATAATAAAGGCTCTCCCTCGTTTAGGGAACACCCGACGGCCTTTTATTGCGTGGCGGCGAAGAGGGAGACGGCGGCAGCTTCGCGCGTTATTTATCCTCAGCCGCAAAAAACAGACGGCATTAACCGGTTAAATAACCGGCAGAAAATTGATGAGCAGCGCTTTTTGCTGTGTCAGTTTGCCGGCCGCTGGGCTACTATAAACAGCATAAAGGCGCTGGGTTATCCGTGCCGGGACGCCATCCAACACATTGATTAAAGATACCTGAATGAGCACTTCCGATAGCCGTAACCGTTCTTCATCCCCTCGTTATTCTCTGCCCGATCGCGCGGGCGATCTGCGCCAACTGGGGCAACTGACCGGCGCGGCCTGTGCCGTGGAATGCGCCGAGATCGTCGAACGCCACCCTGGCCCGGTGATGCTGATCGCGCCGGATATGCAAAACGCCCTGCGGCTGCGCGACGAGATCCAGCAGTTCACTGACCAGATGGTGACCACGCTGTCCGACTGGGAAACCCTGCCGTACGACAGCTTCTCGCCGCACCAGGAAATCATCTCAGATCGTTTGTCGAGCCTGTATCACCTGCCGACCATGGCGCGCGGCGTGATCATTCTGCCGGTCAACACCCTGATGCAGCGCGTCTGCCCGCACGAATTCCTGCACGGCCACGCGCTGGTGATGAAGAAAGGCCAGCGCCTGTCGCGCGACAAGCTGCGCGCGCAGTTGGAACAGGCCGGCTACCGCAGCGTCGATCAGGTGATGGAGCACGGCGAATTCGCCACCCGCGGCGCGCTGCTCGATCTTTACCCGATGGGCAGCGATGAGCCTTACCGCATCGACTTTTTCGATGACGAAATCGACAGTCTGCGTATCTTCGACGTCGATACCCAGCGCACGCTGAGCGAAGTCGAGGCCATCAATCTGTTGCCGGCCCACGAGTTCCCCACCGACAAGAACGCCATCGAGCTGTTCCGCAGCCAGTGGCGCGAGCAGTTTGAGGTGCGTCGCGACGCCGAACACATCTATCAGCAGGTCAGCAAAAGCGCCTGGCCCGCCGGTATCGAATACTGGCAGCCGCTGTTCTTCAGCCAGCCGCTGCCGTCGCTGTTCAGCTACCTGCCAGGCAATACGCTGATCGTCAACACCGGCGATCTGGAGGGCGCCGCCGAGCGCTTCTGGCAGGACGTCAACCAGCGTTACGAAAGCCGCCGCGTCGATCCGATGCGCCCGCTGCTGGCGCCGGATACGCTGTGGCTGCGCGTCGACGCACTGTTCGGCGAGCTGAAGGCCTGGCCGCGCATCGCGCTGAAAACCGATGAGCTGCCGGCCAAGGCCGGCAATACCAATCTGGACTACCATACCCTGCCCGATCTGGCGGTGCAGGCGCAGCATAAATCCCCGCTGGATAATCTGCGGCGCTTTACCGAAGGCTTCGACGGCAGCGTGATTTTCTCCGTCGAGAGCGAGGGGCGGCGTGAAACGCTGCAGGATCTGCTCGGCCGCATCAAGCTGGCGCCGGCGCTGATTCAGCGCCTCGATCAGGCGGAAACGGCGGGCCGTTACATGATGGTCGGCGCCGCCGAACACGGCTTCCTCGACGGCCTGCGCCGGCGGGCGCTGATCTGCGAAAGCGATCTGCTCGGTGAGCGCGTCAGCCGCCGCCGGCAGGACAACCGGCGCACCATCAACACCGATACCCTGATCCGCAACCTGGCGGAGCTGCATCCCGGCCAGCCGGTGGTGCACCTGGAACACGGCGTCGGCCGCTACGTCGGCCTGACCACGCTGGAGGCCGGCGGCATCAAGGCCGAGTACCTGATCCTCTCCTACGCCGGTGAGGACAAGCTGTACGTGCCGGTGTCATCGCTGCATCTGATCAGCCGCTACGCCGGCGGCGCGGACGAAAACGCCCCGCTGCACAAACTGGGCGGCGACGCCTGGACGCGCGCGCGGCAGAAAGCCGCCGAGCGGGTGCGCGACGTGGCGGCCGAGCTGCTGGATATTTACGCCCAGCGCGCCGCCAAGGCCGGTTTCGCCTTCAAACACAACCGCGAGCAGTACCA
This sequence comes from Serratia sp. NGAS9, assembly GCF_009905295.1. Classification (NCBI taxonomy): domain Bacteria; kingdom Pseudomonadati; phylum Pseudomonadota; class Gammaproteobacteria; order Enterobacterales; family Yersiniaceae; genus Serratia; species Serratia sp. NGAS9. The sequence goes on along the minus strand of NZ_CP047605.1, from coordinate 2,045,997 downwards.
GCTGTTCTGCCAGAGCTTCCCGTTCGAAACCACGCCGGATCAGGAACAGGCGATCAACGCGGTGCTGAGCGACATGTGCCAGCCGCTGGCGATGGACCGCCTGGTGTGCGGCGACGTCGGCTTCGGCAAAACCGAAGTGGCGATGCGCGCCGCCTTCCTGGCGGTGGAAAACGGCAAGCAGGTGGCGGTGCTGGTGCCGACGACGCTGCTGGCGCAGCAGCACTTCGACAACTTCCGCGATCGCTTCGCCACCTGGCCGATCCGCATCGAGATGATGTCGCGCTTCCGCAGCGCCAAAGAGCAGCAACAGGTGCTGGACGACGCGGCCGAAGGCAAAGTGGACATCATCATCGGCACCCACAAACTGCTGCAGAGCGATCTGCGCTGGAAGGATTTGGGGCTGCTGATCGTCGATGAAGAGCACCGCTTTGGCGTGCGCCACAAGGAGCGCATCAAGGCGATGCGCGCCGATGTCGATATCCTGACGCTGACCGCCACGCCAATCCCGCGGACGCTGAACATGGCGATGAGCGGCATGCGCGATCTGTCGATCATCGCCACTCCGCCGGCGCGCCGCTTGGCGGTGAAGACCTTCGTGCGCGAATACGACAGCCTGGTGGTGCGCGAGGCGATCCTGCGCGAAGTGCTGCGCGGCGGCCAGGTTTACTACCTTTACAACGACGTGGAAAACATCGAGAAAGCGGCGCAGCGCCTGGCTGAGCTGGTGCCTGAAGCGCGCATCGCCATCGGCCACGGCCAGATGCGTGAACGCGATCTGGAGCGGGTGATGAACGATTTCCACCACCAGCGCTTCAACGTGCTGGTGTGCACCACCATCATCGAAACCGGCATCGATATCCCCAGCGCCAACACCATCATCATCGAGCGGGCCGATCGCTTCGGCCTGGCGCAGCTGCATCAATTGCGCGGCCGCGTCGGGCGTTCGCACCACCAGGCTTACGCCTATCTGCTGACGCCAAACCCGAAAGCCATGGGCACCGACGCCCATAAACGGCTCGAGGCCATCGCGTCTCTGGAAGATCTCGGCGCCGGGTTCGCGCTGGCAACCCACGATCTGGAGATCCGCGGCGCCGGTGAACTGCTGGGTGAAGACCAGAGCGGCCAGATGACCACCGTCGGTTTCTCGCTCTACATGGAGCTGCTGGAAAGCGCCGTCGACGCGTTGAAAAACGGCCGCGAGCCGTCGCTGGAAGATCTCACCAGCAGCCAGACCGAGGTAGAACTGCGCATGCCGACGCTGCTGCCGGAAGACTTCATTCCCGACGTCAATACCCGTCTGTCGCTGTATAAGCGTATCGCCAGCGCGAAGAACGACGGTGAGCTTGACGAGTTGAAGGTCGAACTGATCGACCGCTTCGGCCAGCTGCCGGATGCGGCGCGCAACCTGTTGCAATGCGCGGCGCTGCGCCTGCATGCGCAGAGGCTGGGGATCAAACGCATCGAGAGCAACGAGCGCGGCGGCTTTATCGAGTTCGGCGACAACAACCGCGTTGACCCGGGTTATCTGATCGGCCTGTTGCAGGGCAATCCGCAGGTTTACCGCCTGGACGGCCCGAGTAAGCTGAAGTTCACGCTCGATCTGGCCGATCGCCAGAAACGCCTGACGTTCACCGAAGAGCTGCTGAACGCCTTCCGCGAACACACGCTGGCGGCCTAAGGCAACGCCCCCGTCGCTACGACGGGGGCGGCTTATCCGCGCGGAAAACCGGCGCCCAGCGGCGCCAGCTGCATCACGCGGCTGGTCACCACCCGGTTTTTGCCGCTGCGCTTCGCCTCGTACAACGCTTCGTCGGTCATGGCGATCGCCTTGTCCAACGTCATGCCAGGCAGATACAGCGACACGCCGATGGACATCGTGATGTGCGCTTCGTCGTGTGCATTCAGCAAGAACGTCGAACTTTCCACCGCGCTGCGAATGCGCTCCGCCACCCCGCCGATGACCTGCGGATCGTAGCTGGCGGTGATCACCATAAACTCCTCGCCACCGTAGCGCCCGACGAAGTCCTCGTTACGCACGCTGTTTTGCAGCAGCCGGCCGACGCTGGCCAGCAGCACGTCACCGGCCGGATGACCGTAGGTATCGTTGATGCTTTTAAAGTTATCCAAATCGAGGATCATCAGCCCGCACGGGCGGCGCTCGGCACGCTGCAGCATCAGCTGATAATCGACGCTGGCGCGGTTGTTGATGTGGGTCACACTGTCGGTCGTGGCACGCGCACGCATCGCGAAATAGGCGTAGATGTGGCGCTCTTTGAAATTCAGCGCATGATAGCAAATCGCCAGACAGAGCGCGGAAACCGCCTGGTACAGCAACACATCCGGCCACAGCCCGCTCATGTCCACCAGCAGCCACACCACCGCGATGCGATACAGCGCGATAATGCCGATCGTCAGGTAAAACGTCCGGTGGGATTTTTTCAGCCACACCTGCGACAGCAGCAGCGGCGCGATGATCGAGGCGATGAACAGGTTATCGACGGTGAAACCGCCGGTAAGCGCCATGGCGAACAGAAAACTCACCAGTCCGCTGACGCCGCCGCCGAAGAACGTCACCAGTATCATCGGGATCATCGCAAAGCTGTAATGTACCTTATCGGTCAACACCAGCCGATCCTGACTCAAATACAGCACCGCCACCCCGGCCAGCAGGCCGAACACGACGCGCTTCCACAGTGCGGAACGGTAGGAAAACGGGGCATTCTTGCTGAGAACGAAATAGCTTACCGACAGCGTGGCATAGGTGATGCAAGCGTCGCTGTAAAGGGTGGAAATGGACGCAATGTAAGTCATAAATAGTCAGCGCGCTCCTCGGGATCGCCAGGGGTAATGTAAAGACGTTGAATAACGCATCCCTGTCGTCTCCGCTTCGGCGGCGGCCATTTTACACAGTCTATTAATAGAGTAGCAGTTCTATCTTATCGCCAAGCCGTCTATCTCACGACGCACGCTTCAGGCTACTCTGTCCTTTGTATATCGGGGGAGAAACGCATGAATATCGACGATGAACTGCAGGCGCTCAGCGAACAGGAAGCGACGCTGGCCTTTACCCATTTTGACGCCACCACCGCCTGGGAGCTGGGCGCGGCGCTGAAAACCGCCGCCGAGCGACGCGGCCTGAGCATCGCCATCGAAATCCAACTGGCCGGGCAGACGCTGTTTTATTACGCCATGCCGGGCGCCACGCCGGACATCGCCGACTGGGTGCGGCGCAAGCGCAATCTGGTGAACCATTTTCACAAAAGTTCTTACGCCATCGGCCTGCGCCTGCAGCAGCGGCAAACGTCGCTGGAGGAGCGTTACGGGCTGAGCGTGCGCGACTATTCGGTGCACGGCGGCGCCTTCCCGCTCACCCTGACCGGCCTCGGCTGCGTCGGCAGCATCAGCATTTCCGGCGCGCCGCAGAAGGAAGATCACCAGCTGTTGGTAAGCACTTTAGCCCACTTTCTCGGCTTATCCCTACCCGCTCTGCACTAACCGCCAAAACCTTGATTATTCCTTTCTTTTTAAGCCGCAGAATCTGCGGCTTACTTACCTGTTAACGGCATTTAGCGCCGGATAAAACGACGACTCTCTGATTTCCTGTGCCAAATTGACGCAGGTCTGGTAATCCGCTGAACAAAAGGCGTATGGTATCTGTCACGTGACAAGACGGACCTCATCGGGCCCGCCATTCCTTTCACTTTTGAAGATTTGGTACGCACCGTAGATGAAAACGCATGAAATAAACAAAATTCGCCCCTTCAGCGCGCTGATAGACGCCTGCTGGCGGGAACCTTATAGTCTGGCGCGGTTGCTGAAAGACGCTATCGCCGGGGTGACGGTCGGCATTATCGCCATTCCGCTGGCGATGGCGCTGGCGATCGCCAGCGGCGTGCCGCCGCAGTACGGCCTGTATACCGCCGCCATCGCCGGCATCGTCATCGCCGTCAGCGGCGGTTCGCGCTACAGCGTCTCCGGCCCCACCGCCGCCTTCGTGGTGATCCTCTATCCGGTCTCGCAGCAGTTCGGCCTGGCCGGCCTGCTGGTCGCCACGCTGATCTCCGGGGTATTTCTGCTGCTGATGGGGCTGGCGCGCTTTGGCCGGCTGATCGAATACATTCCGCTGCCGGTGACGCTGGGCTTTACCTCCGGCATTGCCATCACCATCGCCACCATGCAGATCAAGGACTTTTTCGGCCTGCAGCTGGCGCACACGCCGGAAAATTACGTTGGCAAGCTGTACGCCCTGCTGCAGGCGCTGCCAACGCTGGATCTCGGCGATACCCTGATCGGCGCCGTGACGCTGCTGATCCTGATCTTCTGGCCCAAGCTCGGCCTGCGGGTGCCCGGCCACCTGCCGGCGCTGCTGGCGGGCACCGCGCTGATGGGGCTGCTGACGCTGTTTGACCACCCGGTGGCGACCATCGGTTCCCGCTTCAGCTACCTGCTGGCCGATGGCAGCAGCGGCCAGGGCATTCCGCCGATCCTGCCGCAGCTGCTGCTGCCCTGGGATCTGCCGGGCGGCGGCGGGCAGCCGTTCACCCTGAGCTGGCAAACCGTTTCCGCCCTGTTGCCGGCGGCATTTTCGATGGCAATGCTCGGCGCGATCGAGTCGCTGCTGTGCGCAGTGGTGCTCGACGGCATGACCGGTAAGAAGCATAACTCGAACAGCGAATTGATCGGCCAAGGCGCGGGCAACATCATCGCGCCGTTCTTCGGCGGCATCACCGCGACCGCCGCAATTGCCCGTTCAGCGGCCAACGTGCGCGCCGGTGCCACCTCACCGGTATCCGCCATCATCCACGCGCTGCTGGTGCTGTTGGCGCTGCTGGTGCTGGCGCCGTGGCTCTCTTATCTGCCGCTGGCGGCGATGGCGGCGCTGCTGTTGATGGTCGCCTGGAACATGAGCGAGGCCCACAAGGTGGTTTACCTGCTGCGCCGGGCGCCGAAGGACGACATTCTGGTACTGCTGCTGTGCATGTCGCTGACGGTGCTGTTCGACATGGTGATCGCCATTACCGTGGGCATCGTGTTGGCGTCGCTGCTGTTTATGCGCCGCATCGCCCGCATGACGCGGCTCAGCGAACTGAGCGCCGATGACGGCCGCCTGGTGCTGCGAGTGAATGGCCCGCTGTTCTTCGCCGCCGCCGAGCGCATCTTTACCGAACTGCTGACGCGCAGCGAAAGTTATCGCACGATCGTGCTGCAATGGGATGCGGTGCCGGTACTCGACGCCGGCGGTCTGAGCGCCCTGCGACGCTTTATCGACGTGTTGCCGGCGGACAAGAAACTGGTGATCACCGACGTGCCGTTCCAGCCGCTGAAAACCCTGGCGCGTGCGCGGGTGCAGCCGATCGAGGGCCGCTTGCAGTTCTATCCGACCCTGCCGGAAGCGCTGGCGGCCACCGGCGCCTAAACGTAAAAAAGCCCGACGAGTCGGGCTTTTTTTATGGCGACGAGCGCTTAGTTGCTGGTATCCAGCTCCGGGAAGCTCTTCACCAGGTCGTCGATGGCTTTCATCTGCGCCAGGAACGGCTCCAGTTTGTCCAACGGCAGCGCGGAAGGACCGTCGCACTTGGCGTTGTTCGGATCCGGGTGCGCTTCGAGGAACAGGCCGGCCAGGCCAACCGCCATGCCGGCGCGCGCCAACTCGGCCACCTGAGCGCGGCGGCCGCCGGACGCGGCGCCGAACGGATCGCGGGTCTGCAGCGCGTGGGTCACGTCGAAGATCACCGGATGGCCGCCGGTCACGTTCTTCATCACGTTGATGCCCAGCATGTCGACCACCAGGTTGTCATAACCAAAGTTGCTGCCGCGATCGCACAGGATCACCTGGTCGTTGCCGCCTTCTTTGAATTTGTCGACGATGTTGCCCATCTGCCCCGGGCTGACGAACTGTGGCTTCTTGACGTTGATCACCGCGCCGGTTTTCGCCATCGCTTCCACCAGATCGGTCTGACGCGCCAGGAAGGCCGGCAGTTGGATCACGTCAACCACTTCAGAAACCGGCTGCGCCTGCGCCACTTCATGCACGTCGGTGATGATTTTCACGCCGAAGGTTTTCTTCAGCTCTTCGAAGATCTTCATCCCTTCTTCCAGGCCCGGACCGCGGTACGAGTGGATGGAAGAACGGTTGGCTTTGTCGAAAGAGGCTTTGAATACATAAGGAATGCCCAGTTTTTGCGTCACGGTGACGTAGTGCTCGCAGATGCTCATCGCCAGATCGCGCGATTCCAGCACATTCATACCGCCAAACAGCACAAACGGCAGGTCGTTTGCTACGTCGATGTCGCCAATGCTAACCACTTTCTGTTTCATGCTTTCGCCTTTGTTAAGGTTGTAACCGTCGCCTTGCAAACTGCACGGAGTCATTGAATTAATGCAGCGTCACCTGTTTCGGCTCAATCGAGTGGATCTGTACTTTGATCACTTCGCTGACCGGGTCTTCAGGACACTGCTCGACAAAATAGTTGAGATCGGAAATCGCGATGTGGTTGCACTCCAGCTGGGCATAAATCAGCCCGCGGTCGCGGATCTCGTAAGGATCTTCCGGATCGAAGCACAGCACCGTTTCGCTGGTGCGCAGCGCCATTTCCAGCTGCTTTTCTTCCATCAGGGCGGCCTTCAGCGTATCCAACATCTTGCGCACCACCATGATGTTCTCGGATTCGTCGAGATCGTCGTCTTCCAGCTCGGCGCCCAGCCCCAGGTTGCCCTTGATCCACACTTCCAGCTGGTGCTCGCTCAGGGTTTCGCCGTTCAGCGGGTTGATCAGCCACAGCTCTTCGTCCAGCCAATCGGCGCGCAGGATCAGCTGAGTGGGGAAAATCACCGGCAACAGAGGCAGATCCAGCGCGTTGGCGATGTGCAGGAAAATGGTGCCTAGCGAGACCGGCGTGCCCTGCCGCCCTTCCAGCACCTTGTCCAGCCAGATGGCGTCCGACAGGCGGTAAACGCCGCTGGCGCCGCCGAATCCCCAGGTTTTGTAGAACAGTTCGATGAGCGCATCCAGTTGCTGCTCCTGAGTGATATCGACCGGCACCGCCGCACGCGCTTCATCCACCAGCTGTTGCAGCTTGCGCTCCACGTCGGCAGCGGGAAAATCGCGCCGCACCGACTGCGACACCAGGATCACCCCTTCGCTCAGCGGCGAGGTGTTAAATTCAAAATCAGCAATGCTACTCATAGGTATCCCATCAGAAACGGTATTTTCGTCGTGGCAAGTTTAATTATCAGATACAGACAGCCCAACGCCAGCACGAACGCCACGGTTCGCAGCCGCTGACTTTTGGTCTTCTTGCCCAATGCGACGTAGCCAAGCAGGATATAGATAATAACGCCAAACAGCTTCTCGGTCAGCCATGAGTCCATACCCAGCAGCGGATAAAACCCGAACGTCACCACCAACGCGATGCCGCTGACGAACAGCAGCGTGTCATTCAGGTGCGGCGCTACCTTGACCCAGCGGCGGCCCATGATCGGCGAGCGGCGCCACTGCCAAAAGAAACGCAGCACAAACAAGGTAATACTGATGGCGACCGTCAGCAAATGGAAATGTTTCAACGCGGTGTATGCAGTCATGATGCTCCCTTAAATGGCCCGGGCGTCGTTATTATGAGTGGCGCTTATCCCGGCCATTGGCCGAGCGTCACGCGGTCGTTGTCGCCGTAATCACGGTGGGTGGCGACAGCGGAAAATCCGGCGGCCTGCAGCAGCGCGCGCACGCTCTCGCCCTGCTGCCAACCATGTTCCAACAGCAGCCAGCCCTGCGACTGCAAATAATGCGGCGCCTGGCGCACGATGGCGGCCAGATCCGCCAGCCCGTGCTCGGCGGCAACCAGCGCGCTACCGGGTTCAAAGCGCACGTCGCCCTGCGACAAATGCGGATCGGCGGCGTCGATATAGGGCGGATTGCTGGCGATCAGCGCGAAGCGTTGCCCCGCCACCGGCGCAAACCAGCTGCCCTGTAGAAATCGGACGTTGTCGATCTTCAGCTTGTGCGCATTGTGCTGCGCCAGCGCAACCGCCTCCGGCTGCACATCGATGCCGATAGCCGAACAATCCGGGCGCTCACTGGCCAGCGCCAGCGCGATGGCGCCGGTGCCGGTGCCAAGATCGAGGAAATGGCAGGGTTGCGGCGGCAGGCGCGCCAGCGCCAGTTCCACCAGGCATTCGGTATCAGGGCGTGGGATCAGCGTCGCCGGCGAGACCGACAGCGGCAGCGACCAAAACTCGCGCTCGCCCACCAGATAGGCCACCGGCTCACCGCGTTCGCGGCGCGCCAGCAGCGTCTCCAGCTGCTGTTGCTGCGGCGGCGTCAGCAGGGTTTCCCCGAACGCCATCAGGAAGGTTCTGGCCTTGCCGGTCACGAAACCCAACAGGATTTCCGCGTCGCGCCGGGCGCTGTCGCTGTGGGTCAAACGCGCGGCGGCGGCTTTCAGCCAGTATTGATAATCCATCACTCTTGCTCGGCGGACAGCGCAGCCAGCTGATCGGCCTGATACTCCTGCACGATCGGCTGGATCAGCATGTCCAGTTTGCCTTCCATCACTTCGTCCAGACGGTAGAGCGTCAGGTTGATGCGGTGGTCGGTTACCCGCCCCTGCGGGAAGTTGTAGGTGCGGTTGCGGTCGGAACGATCGCCGCTGCCCAGCAGGTTGCGGCGAGTGGACGCCTCGGCCTGCTGGCGCTTGGCCATCTCGGCGGCGCGAATGCGCGCGCCCAGCACCGACATCGCCTTGGCTTTATTTTTGTGCTGCGAACGTTCGTCCTGGCACTCCACCACGATGCCGGTCGGCAGGTGGGTGATGCGGATCGCCGAGTCGGTGGTGTTAACGTGCTGGCCGCCGGCGCCGGAGGAGCGGAAGGTGTCGATTTTCAGATCGCCCGGGTTGATGTCCGGCAGCTCGGCTTCCGGCACTTCCGGCATCACCGCCACGGTACAGGCGGAGGTGTGGATGCGCCCCTGGGATTCGGTTTCCGGCACGCGCTGCACGCGGTGCCCGCCGGATTCAAACTTCAGCTGACCGTACACGCCATCGCCGGAAACTTTGGCAATCACTTCTTTGAAACCGCCGTGTTCGCCTTCGTTGGCGCTCATCACCTCGACACGCCAGCGGCGGCTTTCCGCATAGCGGCTGTACATGCGGAACAGATCGCCGGCAAAGATCGCCGCCTCATCGCCGCCGGTGCCGGCGCGCACTTCGAGGAAGCAGCTGCGCTCATCGTCCGGATCTTTCGGCAGCAGCAACACCTGCAGCTGCTGCTCCAGCGCTTCGCTGGTCGCCCGCGCCTGTTTCAGCTCTTCCTGCGCCATCTCGCGCATTTCCGGATCGTCCAGCATCATTTCCGCCGTCTCCAGATCCTCCTGCACCTGACGCCATTCCAGGAAGCAGCGGCTGACGTCGGTCAGCTGCGCGTATTCTCGCGACAGCGCGCGGAACCGGTCTTGCTCGGCAATGACGCCGGCATCGCCGAGCAGCGCCTGCACTTCTTCATGGCGCTCTTGTAACGCTTCCAGTTTGGCAACAATAGAAGGCTTCATGCGTGGTAATAAACCCTGTTAATAGAGAAAACTAATGCTGATCCAGCCCGAGGCTGTCGCGTAATAACTGCAACCGCTCCACGTCGCCGTCGCCGGCGGCCTGCTGGAGGGATTTGGTAGGGGCATGAATAAGACGGTTGGTCAGCTTATGGGCCAGCTCGTGAATAACCTGCTCCACGTTGGCGCCCTGCGCGATGGCGGCCAGCGCTTTGGCCTCCATTTCCGCGCGAATTTGGTCAGCCTGCGAACGGTAGTCGCGGATGGTTTCCACCGCGCCCTGCGAACGCAGCCAGGCCATGAAGTTGATGCTTTCCTGCTGCACGATCGACTCCGCATGCACCGCCGCCGCTTTGCGCTGCGCCAGGTTGCTTTGAATGATGGCGTGCAGATCGTCCACGCTGTACAGATAGGCGTTGGCCAGTTTGCCGACTTCCGGCTCGATATCGCGCGGTACGGCGATATCCACCAGCAGCATCGGCTGGTTGCGGCGCGCCTTCAGCGCGCGCTCCACCATCCCCTTACCGATGATCGGCAGCGGGCTGGCGGTGGAGCTGATGATGATGTCGGCGTCCGCCAGGCGTTCGTCGATCTCCGGCAGGGTGATCACTTCTGCGCCCACCTCGTCCGCCAGCAGCTGCGCGCGCTCGCGGGTGCGGTTGGCGATGATCATGTGCCGCACTTTGTGTTCGCGCAGGTGGCGCGCCACCAGCTCGATGGTTTCACCGGCGCCCACCAGCAAGACGTTGAGATCGGCCAGCGATTCGAAGATCTGCCGTGCTAGGGTACAGGCAGCAAACGCTACGGAGACCGCGCTGGCGCCGATTTCGGTTTCGGTGCGCACGCGCTTGGCGACGGAGAAGGATTTCTGGAACAGACGCTCCAGCTCGCCGGACAGCGACTGGCCGCGTTGCGACTCGGCGAAGGCCTTTTTCACCTGGCCGAGGATCTGCGGTTCGCCCAATACCAGTGAGTCCAACCCGCTGGCCACCCGCATCAGATGGCTGACCGCGTCGTTGCCCTGATGCCAGTACAGGCTTTTCTTCACCTCTTCCGGGCGCAGGTTGTGGTACGCGCACAGCCAGGCGACCAGCTGCTCGTGCATGTGTTCCTGTTGCTCTACGCTGAGGTACAGCTCGGTGCGGTTGCAGGTGGACAACACGACGCCGCCCTGCACCAACGGTTGTTGGAGCAAGCTGGTTAGCGCCTCATCGATGGACTCTGGCGAGAAGGTCACCCTTTCACGCAGAGAAACCGGAGCGGTTTTGTGATTTATACCTAACGCCAGCAGGGTCATTGCTTCGAGTAATACTTATCTTGGTACGGGTTCTCGTTGAACGGCATTCTACTTGATGCGCGGGATCAATAAAAGTAACAACCGCATCTTCCGTTCAATCGCTGTCATAGACGACATCAATTAATGAATAAGCAATAAATACAGCGGGATAAATAGTCATAGGCTAGGTTGATTGCTTAAATTTTAGCGCAGTTTGCGATAACGCGCACGCTATTCGGCGTGCGCAACGGCGGCGTTTGCGCAACTCCGGCACCGCTTATCGGGCGCGCCTCCCCGCCTTTAGACGATTGTGTTACGCTTAATGGCGACCCCGACGCGCGTAACGGGTTGGCATTGCGCCGGCAAAAGCGGAAAGATTCAACGCGATGCAGCAAAAAATTGACGCGCCGCCGCCGCCCCGTTAGCGTGAGCGCTGAATCCGGGTTTCGTCGCGCATGCCCGCAAGGACAAAAGGACAAGAGAAAGTTATGCCAATACGCAAAGTTAGTTTGCTCCGTCTGATCCCGCTGGCCAGCCTGGTGCTGGCCGCCTGTACCACCACCAAGCCGACCGGCCCGGCCACCAGCCCGACTTCACCGCAGTGGCGCGCCCATGAGCAGGCAGTGCAACAGCTCAGCACCTATCAGACCCGCGGCTCCTTCGCCTACTTGTCTGATCAGAAAAAAGTCTACGCCCGCTTCTTCTGGCAGCAGTTCTCGCCGGAGCGCTACCGCCTGCTGCTGACCAACCCGCTGGGCAGTACGGAAATGGACCTCAACGTGCAGAAAAACGTGGTGCAGCTGACCGACAACCAGGGCAAACGCTACGTCAGCGACAACCCGGAAGAGATGATCCGCAAGCTGACCGGCATGGCGATCCCGCTGAACAACCTGCGTCAGTGGATGGTCGGCCTGCCGGGCGAAGCCAGCGATTTTGCGCTGGATGACCAATATCGCCTGAGCAAGCTGACCTACCAGCAAGGCGGCCAGACCTGGAAAGTGGATTACCAGGGCTACAGCAACGAGGTGCAGCCGACGCTGCCGAACCGCCTGGAGCTGCAGCAGGGCGACCAGCGCATCAAGCTGAAGATGGATAACTGGACGCTCAAATGATCCGCCAGTGGCCCTCCCCCGCGAAACTCAACCTGTTTTTGTACATCACCGGCCGTCGTGAAGACGGCTATCACCTGCTGCAGACGCTGTTCCAGTTTCTGGACTACGGCGATACCCTGACCATCGACCCTCGCCAGGACGACCGCATTCATCTGCTGACGCCGGTCGACGGCGTTCCAGACGAGCAGAACCTGATCGTGCGCGCCGCCCGCCTGCTGCAGCGCTATTGCGATGAACGCGGCCTGCAAACCGCGCCGCGCGGCGCCGACATCAGCATCGACAAGCGCCTGCCGATGGGCGGCGGTTTGGGCGGCGGTTCCTCCAACGCCGCCACCGTGCTGGTGGCGCTGAACGAACTGTGGCGCTGCGGTCTTGGCGACGACCAACTGGCAGCGCTGGGGCTCAGCCTCGGCGCCGACGTGCCGGTGTTCGTGCGCGGCCACGCCGCCTTCGCCGAAGGCATCGGCGAGCGCCTGCAGCCGGCCGAGCCGCAGGAAAAATGGTATCTGGTGGCGCATCCTGGCGTCGGCATCCCGACGCCGGTTATCTTCGGCGACCCCGAATTAAAAAGAAACACCCCGGTTCGCTCCTTAAGTGAGCTGTTGCAGGCGCCGTACGCAAATGATTGCGAACCGATCGCAAGAAAACGTTTTCGCGAGGTTGAACAGCTTCTTTCATGGCTGTTAGAATACGCCCCGTCACGCCTGACTGGCACAGGTGCTTGTGTGTTTGCTGAATTCGACACAGAAATCGCCGCCCGTCAGGTGTTAAATCAAGCCCCGGAGTGGTTGTGTGGTTTTGTAGCGCGCGGCGTTAACGTCTCCCCACTACATCGCATTCGTTCCGGGCGGTTTGAGTCGTAGCTCAACGTTTCGCTGCGCAGGGTCATGCACACCTGGCCCTGTTATCCCTGCGCTGCCTGCGGTCTCAATTTTAGTTTTACATACCCGTATGTATATTGCGCCGGCGTCGCCAACTGCCCCTTGGCGATGTCGTATGACAATATCTTCTCTGGACGCAAGCCTGAGGTTCTTCTCGTGCCTGATATGAAGCTTTTTGCTGGTAACGCCACCCCGGAACTAGCACAACGTATTGCCAACCGTTTGTACACCAGCCTTGGTGACGCCGCTGTAGGTCGTTTTAGCGACGGCGAAGTGAGCGTGCAAATCAACGAAAATGTACGCGGCGGTGATATTTTCATCATCCAGTCCACCTGTGCCCCGACCAACGACAACCTGATGGAACTGGTTGTGATGGTCGACGCCCTGCGTCGCGCCTCCGCAGGTCGTATTACCGCCGTTATCCCTTACTTCGGCTATGCCCGCCAGGATCGCCGCGTGCGTTCCGCGCGTGTACCCATCACCGCCAAGGTGGTTGCCGATTTCCTCTCCAGCGTAGGGGTTGACCGCGTTCTGACGGTGGATCTGCATGCTGAGCAGATTCAAGGCTTCTTCGACGTACCGGTAGACAACGTGTTCGGCAGCCCGATCCTGCTGGAAGACATGCTGCAGCAGAACTTGGAAAACCCGATCGTGGTTTCCCCGGACATCGGCGGCGTAGTGCGTGCTCGCGCCATCGCCAAACTGCTGAACGACACCGACATGGCCATCATCGACAAACGCCGCCCGCGCGCGAACGTTTCTCAGGTGATGCACATCATCGGTGACGTGGCAGGCCGCGACTGCGTGCTGGTCGACGACATGATCGACACCGGCGGTACCTTGTGTAAAGCGGCTGAAGCGTTGAAAGAACGCGGTGCCAAGCGCGTATTCGCCTACGCGACGCACCCGATCTTCTCCGGCAACGCCGTGGACAACATCAAGAACTCGGTGATTGATGAAGTGATCGTCTGCGATACCATTCCGCTGTCGCCGGAAATCAAGGCACTGAAAAACGTTCGCACTCTGACCCTGTCCGGCATGCTGGCTGAAGCCATCCGCCGCATCAGCAACGAAGAGTCGATCTCTGCGATGTTCGAGCATTGATTCGTCGTCTTTCCGGTGCGGCGCCCACCGTGCCGGAAAGATAGCGAGCCCGACAGCAGAAAAAGAAAAACCCGTTGGTGCGTGAGCAACAACGGGTTTTCTACTCGTAGTCCAACATGACCTCAGACCTTAATGCACGGCAGATATTCCCTTGCCCTGCTCTTGCTTCCCTTCTGATTTTTTAATCAATGCGACGAACGATGTTGGTCGTTACGGCACCGTTTATCAAAGTGTTTTACCCACCAGTAGCGATCCGCCACCTGCTCGCGGCCGCCTATACGCGCGCCCACCAGCCATAACAGCGCGCCGACGAAGATACTCATGATGGCGCCGTGGGCGAAAAATTGCGGTAAATTGAACTGGGAAACTTCAGCAATAATGGAGTATCCAACGCCGCCGATCATCACGACCAGCCCCAGCCCCATAAAAAAGTTGCCCATTCTGTCCGCGCTTCTACGTTTCATATGCCACCTCCATGATTGCCATGTGCCAACCGGGATAACGCTGCAACTTGTTAACCCACTTTGATAAGTTAAGTATAGTCCTTGTTATGGCAAGGGGATTGCGGAGGCGATCACAAATGGTAAAGAATTATTGACACTTCTTAACACGCCACTGAAAATTAGCAGACAAATTGAATGATTCAGCTAATGAATCATTCGTCTTTCTTACCAACGCCGAAGGCAGAGATCGGATTTTGTCATTCACCGCCCCGACAGGTAGACTAAGGCCCTTTCCATTACCCTGATCATAGTGAATCTCCCAGTGAGCAGTATTAAATTGATAGTCGGCCTGGCCAACCCGGGCGCGGAATACGCCCAGACACGCCACAACGCCGGCGCCTGGTACGTCGATCTGCTGGCACAGCGCCACAATCAGCAGTTGAAAGAAGAGAGCAAGTTCTTCGGCTACACCGCCCGTTTGAATCTGGCGGGCAACGACGTGCGCCTGCTGGTGCCGACCACCTTCATGAACCTGAGCGGCAAAGCGGTGCTGGCGATGGCCAATTTCTACCGCATCGAACCCAACGAGATCCTGGTGGCGCACGACGAGCTGGATCTGCCGCCCGGCGTGGCAAAAATCAAGCTCGGCGGCGGCAACGGCGGCCACAACGGCCTGAAAGACATCCAAAACAAGTTCGGCAATAACCCGAACTTCTACCGCCTGCGCATCGGCATCGGCCATCCGGGCGACAAGAACAAGGTGGTGGGCTTCGTGCTCGGCAAGCCGCCGGCCAGCGAGCAGAAGATGATTGACGAAGCGATCGACGAGTCGCTGCGCTGCACCGAGATGCTGATGAAGGACGGGCTGGAAAAAACCGTTCAGCGCCTGCACAGCTTCAAGGCACAGGCCTGAACCTTACCGCAGCGGGCGCCCTGCCCGCTGCCGGCTTTTAGCCGCGCGGGTTGAAGGTCTCCTCGCCCACGCGGCGATCATCGGCGGCGAACCCCTCTTCCGCCACGTAATACTGCGGATCGTCCAGTTCATGGCTGCAAAACGGCCCGGCGCGCTTGAGCAGGCGCACGCAGTCACCGCTCAGGTGGCGCAGACGAATGCTTTTCCCCGCCGCCAGATAACGCGCCGTCAGCTTATCGATCGCTTCTACGCCGCTGGAATCCATCACCCGGGTGCCGGCAAAGTCCAGCACCACGTTCTGCGGATCGCCTTGCGGCTCGAACAGCTCGGCAAAAGCCGCGGCCGAGCCGAAGAACAGCGGACCATCGAGCCGATACACCGCCACGTCGCCCGTCACCTGCCGCTGGCGCACGCGGATGCGTGCCTGCTGCCAGGCGAACACCAGCGCCGAGATAATCACCCCGCTGATCACCGCCACCGCCAGATCGGTAAAGATGGTGATCAACGTGACGGCGATCATCACCAGCGCGTCTGCCTTCGGCATACGACGCAAACGGCGCAGCGAACTCCACTCGAAAGTGTTGTAACACACCACCAGCATCACCCCGGCCAGCGCCGCCACTGGCAGCAGGCCGATATAGCGCGACAGGCTAACCACAAATAAAATCAGCAGGATAGCGCCCACCGTGCCGGAGATGCGCCCGCGCCCGCCCGAGGTGAAGTTGATGATCGACTGGCCGATCATCGCACAACCGGCGAAGCAGCCGAACAGGCCGCACACCGCGTTACCGGCGCCCTGCGCGATACTCTCGCGGTTGCCGTTCCCCTTCTTGCCGCCCATTTCATCCAGCACCGTCATGGTCAGCAGCGATTCAATCAAACCGACCAGGGCAATCACTACCGCATAGGGTAGCACCACCCGCACCATCTCCAGGGTAAACGGCACCGTCGGCAGGCTGAAGTGCGGCAGCGCGCCGGAAATGTCCGCCAGATCGCCCACCCGCAGCGTATGCAGATTGAGGCCGATCGCCAACGCCGAGACCACCAGCAGCGCCGCCAGCGAAGACGGAATGGCTTTGGTCAGGCGCGGGAACAGCACCACCACCGCAATCGCCAGCGCCACCAGGCCGTACATCAGCGGGCCCTGCCCGGCGATCATCTTCAACTGCGCCAGCATGATGACGATCGCCAGACCGTTGACGAAGCCGTGGATCGCCGGCAGCGGCACCAGACGAATGAACTTGCCCAGCCGAAAGGCGCCGATCAGGATTTGAATCCCCCCGGCAAACAGCGTGGCCCACAGTACGTAACCCATGCCGTACTGCGCCGCCAGGCTCATCAGCACCACCACAATGGAACCTGCGGCGCCGGAAACCATGCCCGGCTTGCCGCCGAACAGCGCCGTGACCAGGCCGATAATAAACGCGGTATGCAAACCGACGATCGGCGAAAGACCGGCGACCAGCGAAAAGCCGACCGCCTCGGGGATCATCGAAACCGCCACCACAAAGCCCGCCAGGACTTCATTTTTAACGTCCGCGATCCTGACGTTACTCAGGTTAAACATGCATTATTCACTTATGACAGATGACATCATCTCCCCGCGTAGCGGGTATGGGGTACCGCAAGGGGCGGCAGACTGCTGGCGGGCACAGCTCAGGGTGGCGTAGGCAAGAAATACATCCGGCGCGTTTCCTGTCGGTTAATCGGAACGGCCAGTATGGGTAAATGTGATCCAAATCTCAATCAAAAACCGGTCGCCCGCGCTGCACTCGCCCCAGCCAAGCAAGTCTGATCGAGATAAACGCCCATTACGTGTATAATGGCGGCATTATTTTGCCCTTTATGCAGTTGGTTAAATATAACCGACTGATAGTTAAGATATTTAAGGTGATTACAACATGGGATTCAAATGCGGTATCGTCGGCCTGCCTAACGTAGGCAAATCCACCCTGTTCAACGCGTTGACCAAAGCGGGCATTGAAGCAGCCAACTTCCCGTTCTGCACCATTGAACCGAACACCGGTGTGGTGCCGATGCCCGATCCGCGTCTGGATAAGCTGGCCGAGATCGTCAAGCCGCAGCGCATTCTGCCGACCACCATGGAATTCGTCGACATCGCCGGCCTGGTGAAAGGCGCATCCAAAGGTGAAGGCCTGGGCAACCAGTTCCTGACCAACATCCGCGAAACCGAAGCCATCGGCCACGTGGTGCGCTGCTTCGAGAACGACAACATCATTCACGTCAACAACAAGGTCGATCCGGCCGAAGACATCGACGTGATCAACACCGAGCTGGCGCTGTCTGACCTGGACACCTGCGAGCGCGCCATCCACCGCGTGCAGAAGAAAGCCAAAGGCGGCGACAAAGACGCCAAAGCCGAGCTGGCGGCGCTGGAGAAATGTCTGCCGCACCTGGAAAACGCCGGCATGCTGCGCGCACTGGATCTGACCGATGAAGACAAGGCGGCGATCAAATACCTGAGCTTCCTGACCCTGAAGCCGACCATGTACATCGCCAACGTCAACGAAGACGGCTTTGAGAACAACCCGTACCTGGACACCGTGCGTAAAATCGCCGACGCCGAAGGCTCCGTGGTGGTTGCCGTGTGCGCCGCCGTGGAATCCGACATCGCCGAGCTGGAAGACGAAGAGCGCGACGAGTTCATGGCCGAACTGGGCCTGGAAGAGCCGGGTCTGAACCGCGTGATCCGCGCCGGTTATGAGCTGCTGAACCTGCAAACCTACTTCACCGCCGGCGTGAAAGAAGTGCGCGCCTGGACCATCCCGGTCGGCGCCACCGCCCCGCAGGCGGCCGGCAAGATCCACACCGACTTCGAGAAAGGCTTTATCCGCGCGCAAACCATCGCCTTTGACGACTTCATCACCTACAAGGGTGAGCAAGGCGCCAAAGAAGCCGGCAAAATGCGCTCAGAAGGTAAAGACTACATCGTCAAAGACGGCGACGTGATGAACTTCCTGTTCAACGTCTAACCCTACCCCGCAGCGTATCTCTCGGCTGCTGGAAACGGAAAAATCCACGCTTCGGCGTGGATTTTTTTTGTCTCCAGGACCTGCGTTTTGGCAACCGGGACGCCGTCACACCCTCCCGGTTCTTTCCCACTGAACGATCTTCGCCGTACGTTTTATTACGCCCTTCATGACGGCATTATCCGCATCGCTGCACGAAAAAAGCTCTCGTGTTGATCCCTTGTCCTACAGGAAAAGGCTTGTCATATTCCATTGCACCTCTATAATGAGTGTTTACTCACTTATTAAAGGAACCTCAAAGTGGCCCGTCCTCGCAGTGAAGAAAAGCAGCAGGCGCTATTGCGTGCCGCCACCGACATTTTTGCCGAACAAGGATTAGCGGCGCCCACATCGGCCATCGCCAGGAAGGCTGGCGTCTCGGAGGGTACGCTGTTCCGCTACTTTGAAAATAAGGACGTACTGCTGAGCGCAGTCTGCGACTACCTGCTTGATGAAATGGAGTGCCTGCTGACGCAAAGCTTACAGGGCGTTTTGCCGGGTAAAGATCACATGCAGGCCGCCTGGGATGCCTACATTGACTGGGCGCTCGCCAATCCCGCCGCGTATGCGACAGGAAACAAATTGATGGTCTCCGGCAAGTTATCCAGCGCGCAGAGGGAAAGAAGCGTACGGTTCGGTGATATTTCCCAACTGGGTATTCCGTTGGTCCAGGGGCTGGATTTACCGCAGTCGAGCGAGTTTCAGGGCATGATCTGCACGGTAATGGCCAATGGCGTTATCGATATGGCCGTTCAAAAACCTCACCTGCTGGATATTTACAAACGCGCAGGTTATGAAGCCATGATGCGAGCCATTGAGCTTCCTGACGTTCATACAGCCATCTAGCTTCTTTTTTTTAATTATATAATGAGTGCGTACTCACGCATTAAAAAGACACGACAATCATGCCACCCGTTTCAAAACTAAAAATGCTGCGAACACGGGCCTATCCAAGGCTCCGCCGACTCATATTCGTTTCTCTTATTCTCAGCGTGTCTTTGATCCTCTGCGCTTGCGCAACCGCACCTGCATCAGACCGTTTGTCAGGAACCCAGCATGTTCCAACAACATGGCGGGCCTCCCTGCCTGGCTCAGCGCACGTGTCTGTGTGGAATGCATGGCCCCCCGCCCGAAATGAATCCGGCGCCCGGCGCTTGCGCGCTCCGGCCGGCAAGCCCAGTCACGTAGAGAATGAGCGCGCAGCAAAAACGCCAGTTGCGCGCGCAAATTTGGAGTGCGTTCAAGCGTTATGGAATGACGCCCGCAAACTGGTTGCGACAGAGGCTGCGGCCCTCTATTACGCCTCGCGTACCTGCCGGCGACAACACGCGTTCTCTACCCAAAGCGCGCCATTGCCTGAATCCTTCGAATGGGCGATACAAACGCCCCCTCGCCGGGCGTCTCAATCTGCTCAGAAGGAAGTCGCCGGTCGTGGCAAGACCGCTGCCGATGGAAGCGGGATCAATCGCCACACAACCAAGCATTCGGTTCCCTGGACGTTGGATCTATCGCGCGTGGATACCGATCCCGGTGAAAGTGTGGCGGGTTGGCAGACTGAACCGCATGAGCATCATAGCCGCGTGCGATCGACAGTGCGGAAGTGGATACGGCGTCTGTTCACTTCGTCAGAGCGAGCAATGCTTCAACGCCAGGCTGAACCGCTGCAGGACAGCGCCGTATTCGTTTGAAATTCAATACAGAGCAATACATCGCCGCGCCGCTGGCGACAGGTTCGACAAATCATTCACCTTATGGGTTCTCCCGATGACACAACTGATAGCTAAAAACACGCGTCCCCGCTTTTGGTCTTTGCGGACCCTGCATGCAGCCGTGCTGGCGATGCCGATTGCCGCCGCCTTATCGGCCTGCGATACGCCGGCGGACAAGGTTGCCCCACCGGCAGATAAACCGACGCTGACAGTGACCCTGACAACGCCGGCAAGACAGTCCCTTTCCCGCACCGTCACGGCCAATGGCTCTGTTGCGGCCTGGCAAGAGGCGATCATCAGCCCGGAAGCCAATGGGCTGCGCGTGCAAAAACTGTTGGTGCAGGAAGGGGATGTGGTGCGCCAGGGCCAACCGCTGGCGGAATTTACACGCGACTCCGTGATGAATGACTGGCTGCTGGCGAAAGCCGATCTCAACGAAGCGAAAGCAGTCGCGTTGAATGCGCAAGCGGATGGAAAACGCGCGCGATTGCTGCGCGGTGTCGGCAGCCTGAGTGAACAGGATATCCAAAAACTGTTAACCCAGGAAAAGACGGCGCAGGCGCGTCTGGAGTCGGCGAAAGCACGCATGGCGGCCCAGCAGTTGCGACTGGACCAGACGATATTGCGCGCCCCCGACGACGGCATCATCTCCGCGCGATCGGCCACGATCGGTTCAGTTCCTATGCAAAGCACTGAAATGTTCCGCCTGATCCGCCAGGGAAAATTTGAATGGCGAGCGGAATTGTCGGCGCAGCAGCTGGAACAAATCCAACCGGGGCAAAAAGCGCAGATCGCTTCACCTGGCGGTAACACCTGGGAAGGCGTCGTACGCCTGGCCGCCCCCACCGTCAATTCAACCTCGCGCCGTGGGATTGCCTATGTGGACATCCTTCCATCGACAGCGAAGAACGCCTCGCCGATTCGGCCCGGCACGTATGCCAGCGGTCTGATTACGGTCGGCGATCGGCAAGGGCTGACCGTGCCGCAATCCGCCGTCGTGGCGCGCGACGGTTTTCACCTGGTGTTCACCGTAGATGACGAGATGCGTGCACATCCGCTTAAAGTCGCGGTAGGCCGTCTGGTGAATGACCAGCAGGAGATCCTGTCCGGTCTTCAAGGCGCGGAACGCATCGTCGCCAGCGGCGGCGTATTCCTCAATGAGGGCGATAAAGTCCAATTGGCCAACACGACCGATGCTTCCCATTCATCGGAACCACGCTAAGAGGCCCATCATGAATATCTCTACCTGGTCCATTCGCAACCCCATTCCGTCTATCTTGCTCTTTGTCATCTTGAGCGTTGCCGGCTTTTATTCTTTCAAATTGATGAAGATCCAGAGCTTCCCGGACATGGATGTGCCTACGGTGACCGTGTCCGCCTCGCTTCCGGGCGCTGCGCCGCCCCAGCTCGAAACGGAGGTGGCGCGCAAGCTGGAGGACACCGTCTCTTCGGTGCAGGGATTGAAGAACTTGCGTACCACGATCCAGGACGGGCTGGTCGATATCTCAGCGGAGTTTCGTCTGGAAAAACCCGTTCAGGAAGCGGTGGATGAAGTCCGGTCAGCCGTGCAAAGCATTCGCACCGAGTTGCCGACGGATTTACGTGATCCTATCGTTCGCAAGCTCAACATCACGGGCAAACCTATCCTGGCCTTTTCCATCAGCGCCAGCAAGATGGATGAGAATGAGCTGTCCTGGTTCGTGGACAATACCCTGTCGCGGCGTCTGAGAGGCGTCGCCGGCGTAGGGTCGGTCACCCGTGTGGGCGGCGTGAACCGCGAGGTTCAAGTCGAACTCGATCCGGTCAAACTGGAGGCGATTGGCGCCACCGCTGCCGAGGTTTCCCGCCAGTTACGCGATGTACAGATGGACGCGACGGGCGGGCGAGTCGATCTGGGGCGGGGAAAACAACCGCTGCGTTTGGTCGCCCGCGTCAAGAACGTGGATGAACTAGCCGCGGTGGAACTGTCGATGCCCGGCGGACAACGTTTTCGCCTGGACGACGTGTCGACGCTGAAAGACACCATTGCGGAACGCAGTTCACTTGCGCTCCTCAACGGCAAGAAGGTGGTGGGCTTTGAGATCACGCGCGCCAAAGGCGCCGGTGAAGTCGAGGTCGGCGACAAGGTGGAGAAAGTTCTGGCGCAGTTGCGCACGGAGCGGCCTGATTTGCACATCACGCAGGTCTTCGACTTTGTCCGGCCTGTGCAGGAGGAGTTCGACGCCTCCATGCACATGATCTATGAAGGCGCCATTCTCGCCATCCTGGTGGTCTTCATGTTTCTGCGCGATATCCGGGCGACGCTGATCTCGGCGGCGGCGTTGCCCCTGTCGATTTTACCGGCCTTCATCGGTATGGACATGATGGGCTTTTCGCTCAGTATCGTCACGCTGCTGGCGCTGTCGCTGGTGATTGGCCTGTTGGTGGATGATGCCATCGTCGAAGTGGAGAACATCGAACGCCACATCGGCATGGGTAAACCGCCGTACCAGGCCGCGATGGATGCCGCATCGGAAATCGGCCTGGCCGTCGTCGCCACGACATTTGCCTTGATCGCCGTTTTCCTGCCGACGGCCTTCATGTCCGGCGTTGCCGGAAGATTCTTCACGCAGTTTGGATGGACGGCGGCGCTGGCGGTGTTTGCCTCGCTGGTTGTGGCGCGCTTGCTGACGCCAATGATGGCTGCCTACCTGATGAAACCGCATGTGCGCCCTCAGCGCGATCCTGTCTGGATGGCGCTCTACCTGCGCGCCTGCCGGTGGACGCTGCGGCACCGCGGGCTCACCCTGGCGCTGGCCGGCGGGTTCTTTATTGGCTCTCTGATGCTTATCCCTCTGCTGCCCCAGGGCTTCTTCCCTGCAGATGACAACTCCCAGACGCAGGTGACGTTGGAGCTGCCGCCAGGGAGCACGCTGGAACAAACCCAGGCCATGGCAGAACTCGCTCGGCATCGCCTGGCGCCCATCCCGCATATCCGCAACATCTATACCACCATCGGTGGCGGCGCAACGGGCGGCGATGTCATGGCTTCCGACGGAAAAACCGATGTTCGCATGGCAACGCTGACGGTGTTGTTGGATGCGCGTCAAGCGCGTCCGAAGAAGCAGGTCATCGAAGGCGAGATACGCACGGCAATGGCAGCACTTCCGGGGGTGCGCAGCAAAGTGGGGTTTGGCGGCTCAGGTGAAAAATACCAGTTAGTGTTGGCCGGCGATGATCCCCAGGTGCTGGCTAAGGCGGCCGATGCCGTATTAAGCGATCTGCGGCAGCTCCCCGGCCTCGGTAACATTACCTCCAGTGCCGGGCTGGCGCGCAGCGAAATCCTCCTGCAACCCAATTTCGCCAAAGCGGCCGATCTTGGGGTATCGGGCGTCGCGATTGCCGATACTTTGCGTATTGCGACCGTAGGCGACTACGATCAGTTCCTGTCAAAATTCAACGTGGAGCAGCGCCAGATCCCGATCGTCGTCAAGCTGTCAAAAGACATCCGTGAGGATATGGGATTACTTGAACGTTTGACCGTACCCGGTGCCAGAGGCCCGGTGCTACTCAATCAGATCGTCAACATTGAGCAAGGCAGTGGACCGGCGCAGATCAGTCGCATCAATCGCACGCGCAGCGTGACCCTTGACGTAGAACTGTCGGGCACCCAACTCGGGGATCTGGCCGCTCAGGTGGCGAAGCTGCCGTCAATCCAGAATCTGCCGGTCGGCGTGCACCAGGTTGTGCAGGGTGATGACGAAATGATGAAGGAACTGTTTGCCGGTTTCGGCACGGCTATGGTCGCCGGGATCCTGGCCATCTATATCGTGCTGGTTCTGCTGTTCAAAGACTTCTTCCAACCGATCACCATTCTGGCTGCGCTCCCGCTGTCATTGGGCGGTGCATTCGTCGGGTTACTGCTGGCGGGCCAGTCGTTCACGATGTCATCCCTGATCGGGTTAATCATGTTGATGGGGATTGCGACCAAAAACTCGATACTGCTGGTCGATTATGCGATCGAGTCACGTCGCGGCCACATCGGTCCGAATGGCGAAGTGCTCAATAAACCCATGAGCCGAACGGAAGCGCTGATTGATGCCTGCCACAAACGTTCCCGCCCCGTCATCATGACCACGTTAGCGATGGGGGCAGGTATGTTGCCTGTGGCTCTGGGTTTCGGCAGTGCCGACCCCAGCTTCCGCAGCCCGATGGCGGTGGCCGTCATCGGAGGATTGATTACATCCACCGTGCTGAGCCTGCTGGTTATCCCTGTCGTTTATACCCTGATTGACGATCTTGAAAACTGGCTGCGCAAGTTGCCTAGCCTGCTGGCACGCAGCAAGAATCTGAGTGGTAGGAAAAAAGCCGGGTTTTCCATGCTTTTCGTGGTTCTGCTGTATTGGCTTGCCTTCCCTGTCATTCCGTTCCTCGACATCCCCTACAAGATTGTCGTTGTCTCTACGCTTGTCGTGGTCGGTGAAACCTTGTTTGTCATTGCCATCGCCCTGCTGGGCAAAGAGTATTGGGGACAGATCAAACACTGGCTGCGGCAAAAGGTCTTTAAGCGAAAAGGCTAAGCTCTGATAACGGTTCGCGGTGGCGAAAAGCGTTTTGCCGCCGCCGCTCCCCCATCAACTTCCCTCCCACGCCGAAGGCCGATTCTCGCTGCGCCACTTCTCGCCTGCCGCCGTCCCCGGCGCCGGCGGTTTTAATCCGTCAATCGTCCACAGCGAGAACGGCGTTTCGTCGACGTGCAGTTCCCAGCGCAACCCGCGGGCGGCGATGTAGGGTTGCAGGATGCAGGTGCAGGCCGCCAGGAATTGCTGCTGCTCTGCGTCGTTGTCCATGGCGCGCGCGATGTGGTCGATGGTCACCCGCACGAAATCATCGGCCGGTTCGCCGCCGAGATAGGCCGAACCTGGCGGCAGCGCGTGGAAGAACACGTTGACGTAAAAGCGCGGCAAAAAATCCTGGTACAGGGCGGTGACCTTCTGCGCAATCGCGCGTTTATCGGCGGCGCTGAAGGCCGGCTCAGGGTGGTAAATCTGCCACAGTGGCATAACGTTTTCTCCTCGGTGAAGGCGCGGGTTTCCGGCCGGCGTTCAGGCCATCAGCCGCTGTTAATGATAAACTCCAATAATAAGAGTAATAACTCCAATTATTGAAGTTATCAAGCCGAGGCGATAACATTCACGGCAATCAGGCGGCAAGCGGAGGTTAATCAACGTGAAAGCAAAAGGGTTTGAAGGCATGACGTGCTCGGTGGCGCACGTGCTGTCGGCATTGGGCGATCGCTGGGGCGCTATTCTCATGCGCGATCTGCTGCTGGGGCTCTCGCGCTATGACGATCTGCGCCACTCGACCGGCATCACCAACAATACGCTGGCCGACCGGCTCAAGACCCTGGAAAGCCACGGCCTTATCGAAAAGCGGCAATACCAAACGCGCCCCGCTCGTTATGAGTATCTGCCGACGGAGAAGGGAAAAGATCTCGGGCTGCTGGTGATGGCGATGATTCAGATTGGCGACAAATGGAATCTGTCCGAGCTGGCCGGGCCGCCGCTGCGCGTGATTGACCGCGTAACCGGCCACCCCGCCACCCTGCGCGCGGTAGATGCCGTGACCGGCGAATCGCTGCCGGCGCAAAACCTGGCGCTGGCGGCCGGGCCGGGCGCCGACGAAATGACGCAATGGCGGCTGGCCGTCGGCCAAGCCCCTTCGTTGTGATCTACAGCAGCGCAATCATTTTCAGCAATTCCACCCGATTGCGGATGCCGAACTTCTTGCCGGCATTGTTGAGGTGCGAATAAACGGTTTTCGGGTGCAAATTCAGTCGCCGCGCGGTCAGGCGGATATCTTCCGTACGGGCGGTTTCACACAGCACCGCCGCCTCGCCGGGCGTGATCGCCGCCGCCTGATGCCTGTTCAGCGCGCGCCGTTCGCCCGCCTTTTCCCGGCGGCTCAGCGCCGCGCAGGTCTCCCGCACCACCTGCAACGCTTCCCGTTTGTGCAAAATCGCATCCGGCTGCGCCGCCGCGATAAATGCCAGGATCAGCGGCGAAGTCTTATCGACGAAGAACAATATCCGGACATTTTTATATTCAGCGCGGCAAAGGTGAATAAACGTCAAATAGGCTTCGAACCGATAAATTTCATGGGGAAAATCCATGATAATTAAATCAGGCGCCGGGCTTATATTTTTAATAATATTAATATTGGGAGAGGATAAGGTTATCACCCCACCGCCCAATAAAGTTTTCATACCTAACCGGCACAACGACGAACCGTCGATATAAATCACTCTCACTTTAATTCTCCTTATCAGCATGAAAACATGCTTCCACACCTCAGGCGGCTTGTCGCTGCTCTTTTTTGGGGTAATTCGCCTGCAAAGCACACCGATATAAAACATCTTGATAACATGTTTTTCAAATAATCACGCAACAGCCAGTGCATTGATTAATACGCAAAAAAGGCATGAATGTTTCAAATTATTTCATTCACAAAAACTGACAACTCAATAAAAACGCAACGTAATGATATAGATCTATTTTCTATTTCTCAGGACATAAGCATAAATGAAAGAAAATGTAACAATCAACACCCTCGCCTTATTGTCTTATTCAAAACATCTATAGGGAAAATTCTTAGTTTGCTAGGATGAAAATCCATGTTTGCCGACGCGTTTAAAAAACAATTGCGCAACATGATTAACCAACAACCGTACGACAGTAATTTATTACTGCCAGGAAAGCTTTTCTCCAAAGTAAATTAAAGGGCATTTCACATGAATGTTAAATTAGTCGCATTATCCATGCTGGCTCTCTCCGGCGCCTGTGCGGCCGCTTCGTCCAATACGGTGCAATTTAAAGGCGAAGTCAGCACGCAAACCTGCTCGGTGAATATTAACGGCAATCAATCCAACCCGGTTGTTCTGCTGCCGACCGTCGCCGCCAGCCAGCTCGCCACCAAAGGCGCCACCGCCGGCGACACCACCTTTACCGTTAACGTCACGGGCTGTGCGGCGGCAACCAGCGATACGGCGATCAAAACCGTGCTGGCGGGCAACAACCCGACAGTTAACGGCAACCTGGGCAACGCGGGCGATGCGGCCAAAGTGTCCATTCAACTGCTGGACAGCGACGCCACCACGCCGCTGTCGTTCGCCAGCGGTTCGACCGTCACTACCTCTGCGATGACGCTGGCGAAAGACGCCACCTCCACCTCGCAGAACCTGGTGGCCCGCTACTACGCGGAAGACACCGGCGTGGCGGCCGGTTCGGTGATCGCCACCGCACAGTTCGCCATTAGCTACAAATAAGCCGGCGTCAGGCGCCATACCTGTTGATGCCAGCGCCGCCCTTAGCCGGGCGGCGCTGAATGACTCGCTCCCTTTATCGGTTCACGTTTATGCCGCAGATAACCCGCTCCGCCCGCCGATGGGCCGCCCTGTCGCTTTGCCTGATAAGTTTTGCCGCTACCCACGCGTCGGCCAGCGTGACGCTGCTCGGCAACCGCGTGATCTACCCCGCCGAGGCACGGGAAAAAACGCTGCAGTTCACCAACGACGACGGCACCCCGGCGCTGATGCAAATCTGGCTCGACATCAATAACCCCAAATCCACGCCGGAAAACGCCGATGCGCCCTTTGTCGCCTCGCCGCAAATCTTCCGCATGAATCCGCACAGCGGGCAGATGGTGCGGCTGTCGTTCGTCGGCCAGCCGCTGCCGCGCGATCGCGAATCGCTGTTCTACCTCAACTTCCTGCAGGTGCCCGCGGTGCGCCAGACGGACAGCGACAAGAACAAACTGCTGCTGGTGGTCACCAATCGGCTGAAGGTGTTCTATCGCCCCGCCGGGCTGGCCGGTGACGCCAACCACGTTATCGATCGGCTCAGCCTGCGCCAGGCCGGCAACGCGCTGCACGTCGACAACCCGACCGGCTACTACGCCAACGTCAGCCAGGCCGCGATCCTCAGCGGCGCGAAACGCACCGTGATCCCGCAGGCGGATCTGATCCCGCCGTTTTCGCAGGCCAGCTGGCCGGTGAACGGGGAGGTGCGGCAGGTCGCACTGCGCGTCATCAATGACTATGGGGTGGAAATCACACGCACCCTGAACGTCGCGCGCTGAAACCAGACAGGGAGGTTTTCATGTTCGATGCTCGCAAGGCGACGCCGCTGCCCGCACGCTGGTATTGCGCGCTGCTGGCGCTGCCGCTGGGCTGCGCCGCCGCCGATGGCTACACCTTCGATCCCGCGCTGCTACGCGGCAGCGTGCTGAGCAACAGCGCCCTGAGTCAATTCAACCAACAGGACGCCGTCGCCCCCGGCAGCTATCAGATCGATCTGTACCTCAACGGCCAGTTTCTCGAGCGCGATCAAATTCGCTTCGTGCGTGAAGGCAAGCAGGTACTGCCCTGTTTCGATCGGCCGCAGCTGACGCGCTTCGGGCTGAAAAATCCGCCGATGCCCCAAACAGCATGCCTGCTACCCGGCCGGGATTTGAAGGACATTACGGTGAACGCCGATATCTCGCGGCTGCGGCTGGATCTGAGCATTCCGCAGGCGCTGTTGAACGGCCAGCCGCGCGGCAGCGTCAATCCCGCCAGCCTGGACAGCGGCGAATCGATGGCCTTCGTCAATTACAACCTCAACCAGTACCACGTCAGCTACCGACAGGGGCAAACCCGCGATCTCGACTCGACCTACGCCAACCTGAACGGCGGGTTCAACCTCGGGCTATGGCGCTACCGCCAGCAGTCCAGCTACCGCTACGATCGGGAGTTCGGCGGCCACCTGGACACCAGCCGCCGCTACGTGCAGCGCGCGATCTTGCCCTGGCGCAGCGAAATGCTGTTGGGCGAAGGCTTTACCGACGGGCACTTCTTCTCCGGCCTGGGCTTTCGCGGCATTCAGCTCAGTTCAGACGACCGCATGCTGCCGGATTCACAGCGCGGCTATGCGCCGGTGGTGCGCGGCGTGGCAAAAAGTAATGCGCGAGTGACGGTGCTGCAGGGCAAAAGCACGCTGTATGAAACCACCGTCGCGCCGGGGCCGTTCGCCATCAACGATCTGTACGCCACCAACTACGCCGGCGATCTCACCGTGGTGGTGACGGAAGCCGACGGCAGCGTCAGCACCTTCACCGTGCCGTTCGCCGCGGTGCCGGAATCCATCCGCCCCGGCCAGTCGCGCTACTCCGCGATCGTCGGCCGTTCCCGCTACGTCGGCGACAACGATCTGTTCAGCGAAGTGACCTGGCAGCACGGCCTGACCAACGCCCTGACCTTCAACCTCGGCAACCAGCTGGCGGACGGCTACCAGGCGATGATGCTGGGCGGCGTGTACAGCAGCTGGCTGGGCGCCTTCGGCATGGATACCACCTATTCCCACGCCAGCCTGCCGGACGGCGGCGCCTCCGGCTGGATGCTGCACCTCTCTTACAGCCGAACCTTCAGCCCGACGGACACCACCTTATCCATCGCCGGCTACCGCTACTCTACTGAAGGCTTTCGCGATCTCAGCGACGTGCTCGGCGTACGGCGCGCCGCCACTACCGGCCAAAACTGGCAGTCCGACTCCTACCGCCAGCGTTCGCGTTTCGAGGTGGCCGTCAATCAGGGAATGGGGGCATTCGGCAGCCTGACGATGTCCGGCTCGACCCAGGACTACCGCGATCAGCGCGGCCGCGACAATCAGCTCCAACTGGGCTGGGGAAAAACCTTCGGCAACGGCGTGGCGCTTAACCTCTCCGTCACGCGCACCCGCAGCCTGGGCGACAGCAGCGGCGACTACCGCGGCTACGGGCCACTGGATAACGTCTACAGCGCGCCGCTGACACAGAACACGCAAACCGTCACCGCCCTGTCGCTGAGCTTCCCGCTCGGGCGTTCGTCATCCGCCCCCAGCGTCTCGCTGTTGGCCAACCACAGCCAGGGTCAGGGCGGCAACTATCAGGCTGCGCTGTCGGGAAGCGTCGGCGACGAGCAGCCGGTCAGCTACGGCCTGAACTTCACCACCGACGACGATCGTCAACAAAGCATCTGGGGCGGCAACCTGCAAACCCGCCTGCCTTACGCCAACGTCACCGGCTCGTTCTCCACCGCGCGCCAGTACCGACAAGGCTCACTGTCACTGCAGGGCGCCGTGGTAGCGCACCGCGGCGGCGTGACATTAGGGCCGTATGTCGGCGATACCTTCGCCCTGATCGATGCGCCCGGCGCCAGCGGCGCACGGGTGATGGACGGCCAAGGGGCGCGTGTCGATCGCTTCGGCTACGCCCTGGCGCCGTCGCTAGTGCCCTATCACTACAACACCGTCGCGCTGAACCCCGAAGGCATGAACGACAAAGCGGAACTGGAAGACGGCCAGCGCCGCGTCGCCCCGTACGCCGGCGCCACGGTGCGCCTGCACTTCAACACCGTGCGCGGCCAGGCGCTGCTGATCACCGCGCAGCGGCCCGATAACGCACCGATCCCGATGGGCGCCAACGTCCTTGACGCGGCAGGCAACAGCGTGGGCATGGTCGGCCAGGCCAATCAGGTGTATCTGCGCAGCGACCGGAATGCCGGTGTGCTGACGCTGAACTGGGGCGACGCGCCCAGCCAACAGTGCATGCTGCATTACCGCTTGCCCGCCGGGGAAGACGGACCGATTCAGCGGCTCAGCGCCCCATGTCGCTAGCCCATTAAACTTATTCTCAGGAGAGACGATGAAACGTATTGCTTACCCGATCGCCGCCCTGGCGCTGCTTGCTCTGTCGCTGTTCGGCGCGCCCGCCGCGCTGGCCCAATGCACCCGAGTCGCCCCCTGGATCGATTCCGGTTGCGATCCCTGCGGGGTGGGCACGGCGCTGGGCCGGGTCAATCTGACCAGCACTTACCTGCAGCCCGTCGGTACGCCGCTCGGCACCAGCGTGTTCGATCTTACGTCCGGCACGCGCTATCCCGATCCCAACAAGGTGTTGTATGAATGCGACGCTAGCGATGCGGGGCAGATCTATGAAGTCTTCGCTACCAACGGCGACGATCGCGTCGGCGGCTATTACGATCTTGGGGCCCAGGACGGCAACCCCAACTACTACGCCACCTATTTCCCCTACGTCGGCATCCGCCTGACCCACCTGGATTCCGGCAAGGTTTTTACCCGCTACTGGCAGTCGGCGCCGATTACCCGCTACGCCACCGTCGGCAGCAAAATTCAGATCCGGGTGAAAGACTTCAGCGCCATCCGTGCCGACCTGATCCGCATCAGTTCGCTGCCGGGTGCGGGCGCCAGCAACTACTGTGGCTACAGCGCCGGCAACCCGCTAGTGGGCATGGCCTCGACCACCGGCAATTCGAACTATACCTGCACGCAGCCGAACGGCTATGTCATCTTTCAGGGGCCCGGCATCGCCTCGGATCCTATCGGCAGCGACTCCGCCACCAACTACGCCACCTGGGGCACCGGGCGGTGGAACGCGATGGGCATGGGCACCGCACCGATCTCCTCATTGACCTATACCGCCACCTGCGTGGCGCGCAACGTCACGCCGCTGGTGATCCTGCCGACCCTCTCCGTCAGCCAGCTGACCGCCGGGCAAACCTCACAGGCGCAGTTCACCCTCAATATCGAATGTGACAACGCCGCCGTGTCCGGCGTCAGCAGCAACAATACCGCCCTCGGCCTGCAGGTGCCGTATGAAAGCTATGTCGCGGCGCAGCGGCTCGGGTTAGTCAGCGCCAACGGCGGCGTGAGCTACCTGCTCTCCAGCGGCTACGGCACCGACAGCAGCGTCGCCACCGGCGTGGGTATCGCGCTCGCCAACGCCGGCAACGGCGCGCCGATGAACTTCGTCGGCTGGGCGCGCTGCAGCGCCGGGCAATGCCCGCAAGGTAATGACGCCGGCTGGTACCCAGTGCTTAACGGCGCCAGCGGCGGGGGCAGCACCGCGGCGGGGTTTACCCACTACACCACCCAACTCACTGCCACGCTCGCCCGGCTGCCCGGGCAGACCGTCACCGCGGGCAAAGTGGACGCCAGGGCCTACGTCTGGGTTAAGGTGCAATGATGAGAAAGAAATATCTGACGATGGGATGCGCCCTGTTGCTGACGCTGGCGACCATGGGCGCGCAGGCGGGCATCATCGCCTCCGCCACGCGGGTGATCTTTCACGAGGGCGAGACGGAAAAAACCCTGATGCTGCTCAACACCAACGGCTATCCGATCGTAGCGCAAACCTGGGTCGATAACGGCGACGTCAACGCCGCCCCCGAACTGTCCCGTGCGCCGTTTGTCACCCTGCCCAGCGTATTCGCCCTGCCGCCTTCCGCGCTGAAAGGGCTGCGGATCCTGTTTGCCGGCACGAGCCTGCCCACCGACAGGGAGTCGGTGTTCTGGCTTAACCTGTATGAGATCCCGCCCAGCCGGCCGATCACGCCGCCGCAGGCGTCGCGCGTGACGATGGCGATGAACACGCAGATGAAAATCTTCTACCGCCCCAAAGCGCTGAAGGGTAACGCCGACAACGCGGCCGAGGCCGTTTCGTTCACGCTGCAAAAATCACCGCGTGGCTATCTGCTGCGCTGTCACAACCGCTCGGCGTTTTATCTCTCCTTCGCTCGCATCGCCGTGCACGCCGACAGGCGCGATGCCCCGGTGCGGCAAGAAAGCGACATGATGACCGCGCCATTCAGCACGCGGGATTATCACCTCGACGGCGTTGCGGCGTCGGGGCTCCCCTCTCAGATCACCGTTCAGGCCACCCTCATCAACGACCAAGGCCAACAGATCGTCAAGTCATACACAGCAAACCCATAACGATAAAAAGCAGCACATTTTTTTTAAGTACAGGAAATAGGGAAAATGAGTCTAAGCAGATTCCAGCTACAGTTTCACCTGGAGAAACAGGCCAACATCATCAGGCAGTCACCGGCGTTTCACGCCGCCATCGTCAAACACGGGGAGTTATTAAAAGAGACCTACAAGAAACATCCGCTGTTTTATAAAATCATCTTCAGGAACAGCCGGTTCATCATTTGCTCCACTATCCTGTCCATTTATTACCACCAGCCCGCCGCCGGGCTGAAAGACATCAAAGCCTTTTTTAAAGGGAAAAATTTGATCAGCGAGAACTCCCTGGACTCCTTTCTGTTTTTTTTGCGGGTCGGCCGTAGACTGGAGGTCAAACCCTGCGAACATGACAAACGCCAGCTGCGCTATAAACCTACGCCGCACGCGCTGGCGGAAACCCAGGCGCTGATCGCCTCAATGGCGTTGCCCTATCAGGCGCTGGCGCCACAGATGCCCATCGCGACGCTGCTGGCGGCGCCCGACTTTCTGCCCACCTTTTTCGCCGCCTACGGGCAGCTGATGCTCAAGGAGATCTACCTGATCGATCTGGTGCCGCAATCCGGACTGTTTATCAGCAAGGACGCCGGCCACATGGTGCTGCTGATGCTGCATATCGAAAGCATCCGGCAGGACTCCCCCTTTCTGCTGCTCTCCTCGGCGAAAATCGCCAAGTCGTGCTCCGTCTCACGCGCGCACGTGAATCGCATTCTGCAGGCGGCGGAAAAATCCGGCCTGCTGACCACCACCAATAACGTGGTGATCGAACTCAACAGCTCGTTCTTTATCATGGCGGAGCGCTACTTCAGCCTCTATTTCGCGATGGTCGAATGCGGGCTTGAATGGGTTTGGCAAACGCAACGAGCGACCGAGCATAGTTGAGCCGTTCACCGCGCTCGTGGCACCTTATCGATCAAGCCCCAGGCCGCCGCTTCGTCGGCGGTCATGAAGCGTCCCGTAGGTGGCGGCCAAGGCGACACTCCCGGCGGATAACACTGCCGCAATGCCGGCCAACGCAATAGACAACGTGTAACTCTGATACAGGTCATACAGCCAACCGGCGGCGCTGCCCCCGCCAACGGCGGCGATCCCCACGGCGAGATACAACGCCCCCAGAATGGCGCCCAGATTAGCAGTGCCGAACCATGTACTGGCCACTGCCGGATACAGCGCAATACAGCCGCCGTTGGCCGCGCCGAATAACAGCGCGAAAATCGCCAGCGCGGTAAAGCTGTGCGCCACACTCCAAAAGCCGCATAACAGGGCCAAACTCAACGTGACGATAACCAAAAAACGCCGCGCGCCCATACGGTCGCCTATCCGCCCCAAAACTAGGCGGCCGCCGATATTGCCCATGCCGATCAAACCGATGAGCAGATTGGCCTGCGTTGCATTTAGCCCCTGTTGTTGTGCATAAGGATTAATATGAACCAACGCCAGGAACAGTCCGATAGAGCCGAAAAATATCGCGATAAAGAACCACCAAAACTGAGCCTGTCTCGCCGCTTCTCGCAACGTAACGCTCCCGTTAAACGCGGAACCCGGTATTGATGTCACCTCAGCGGGACCAAGCCCATCGGGATATTCTCCCACGTCCTCTGGCCTGCCTCGCAAGACGAAGGCGGCAGATAACCCCAGCACAGCGATAGCGACGGCGTAAACTTGTAGGGTACTTTGCCAGGACAAATGCTGCATCAACCCACCAGCCACCATCGGCCCCACCAGCGTTCCCAAACCGGTGCCGGCCAGCGCTAAGCCGGAAGCCGAACTTCGATGAACGACGAACCAGCGTTGAATGGTTGAAACAGCCGGCACGTAAACCAACCCGACGCCGCCCCCAACCAACAGGCAAAACGTGAACAAAAACGCCGTCAGTGTCGACGCCAGCAGGCTACTGCCCAAAAAGCCCAGAGAAAGCAGTAAAATACCGATGCCGGTTACCGTCCTTACTGAAGTACGATCGCTCCAGGCACCGGAAAATACGCCTACGATGTAGTAAATTAACGCCGTCAACGAGAATATTGAGGCGGTAGAAAAACTCCCCGCGCCAAAATTCGCCTGTAATGCAGTAAAAAATGCCCCGAATGAGTAAGCAGCGCCAAAAATAACCGCCAGCAAAAGATGAACGGCACCGACCATGTACCAACCGCGAAACTGCCTTGTCTTTTTCATTATGAATTCCCATCACAATTAACACATTGTTCGCCAAGGCTCGAGTTTAGAAAAATCGGGCTCCGCACAGCCTTCTTTAAAATGTGTGTCATAACATGCCGCACCCAGACTAGTTTCAAGCCATTTCCAATTACATTATTCCGAAAACGACGCCGTATGAGAATGACCTGAAAATGTCTGAACGGCTGATAACCGCCGCCAGACGTCACTGATATCAGAACGATGACATAATGGCGGAAAGTCTAGCTTTGTCATTTCTCAGCCATAGATATAGTTGTATAGACAAGCCAATGGCAAGATTATTTTCCAAAATTTGTGGTCGGAACTGATGCTGAAAAATAAAAATACATACACCGACGTTATAAATACAAAGAAAAACATAGGTAAAAATATACAAAGAAGAAACCTGCCACGCTGTTCATCAGTCACGATAAAGATGAATAGCGTGGCTTGGCAGAGGGGTAACTAATCAAATAGATAGTTAGCAAGCAAGCAAGTTAAATATTAAATAACGCCAAATAAGATATGCTCATTTTTATTATTTATTTCATTAACACGACTGCGGATATCCTGAGGAAAGGCCGACAGGAATCAATAATCGGCCACCAATGTTTACCTTTCCCGCAATACCCGATCGATCAATCCCCAGGCCGCCGCTTCGTCGGCGGTCATAAAGCGATCGCGATCCAACACCCGCTCCACCTCCTCTTCGCTCAGGCCGCAATGTTGGGCATACAACCGGATCACCCGGTCTTTGGTGCGTTTCATTTCCTCTGCCTGGATCAGAATGTCGGACGCCTGCCCCTGAAAGCCGCCCAGCGGCTGGTGCACGTGCAGGCTGGCGTTGGGCAGCGCCATGCGGTGCCCCGGTTCGCCGGCCATCAGCAGGAATGAGCCCATCGAACGCGCGGTGCCCATGCACAGCGTATGCACCGGCGCGCGGATATACTGCATGGTGTCGTAAATCGCCAGCCCGCTGGTGATCGCCCCACCCGGCGAGTTGATGTACAGGTGGATCGGTTTTTCCGGGTTTTCCGCCTCCAGAAACAGCAACTGGGCACACAGCATTTCGGCCACGTCGTCATTGACCTCACCGTTAAGGAACACGATCCGGTCGCGCAGCAGGCGCGAATAAATATCAAAGGAACGTTCTCCCCGGCTGGTCTGCTCCACCACCATCGGGACGAGCATCATCTTCTCACGCATCGGTGAACTCCTGGGTTGGCAACAAAGAGAAATGTGTTTAACGCGTCAGGCGGCGCGCATCATCATCGTCGGGCCGTCGTTGACGGCGTCGAGCCGGTGGATCACCCGCAACAGGCTGCCGCCGCCGGCATCCGGCACGATCTGCAGGGTGACGACGCTTTCGAGAAACGGCGGCTGGTCGTCGCGCAGGCGATAGCTCACTGCTTCGCCCGGCGTGGTGGCCAACGGCTCGGCCTGCGCCAGATCCCCCGGCGGCAGCCACTGCTCGCGCAGTTCGGGAATACTGAGCGCCCGCCACACTTTTTCCGGCGGCGCCTCGAGCGCATACTCCAATACCAGCCGATCGCGCGGCGGCGGCTCAACCCGTTTATTCATTGATCCATATCCTTCAGCAAGATTTGCAGCGCGTCGATGCGCGCCGGCCAATAGGCGCGGTACTTCGCCAGCCACTGGGCGATCTGCGCCAGCCCGTCCGGGTCGACCTGGTAATTAACGCAGCGCCCCTGCTTCGCCTCACGTATCAGCCCGGCATTGCGCAGCACCGCCAGGTGTTGCGACATCGCCGACTGGCTGATGGTCAGCCCTTCGCGCAGCGCGCTGGCGTTCATGCTGCCGGCGGCAAGTTTGTCGAAGATGCCGCGGCGGGTCGGATCGGCCAACGCCTTGAAGATGTCATTTTCGTTCATACAAACACATTAGTATTCACTTATGTATTATGCAAACGCCGGGGCAGGAATTTTTTCCGTGAAACGAGACTCCGCGCCGGAGCGCGGAGCCGATAGAGGAGAGATTACAGCGGCTTATTGCAAGCGGGCGGGGTCAACGTGGGTTGCCCGGCCGGCGCCCCTTCCTGCGCTTCCAGCGCGAGGCGCGCCAGCGGCATGTCTTCGTGGTAGCGCGCCTCGGCGTTCAGGGTCTTCGAGTAGCGATTGTACTTCCACCAGGCGTAGCCCAGAAACACCACCAACCCGCCGACGTTATAGAACACGATGGTCATGATGCTGGCGCCGGTCGGGAACGTCGAGGCGAAGAAACCGACGGTGAAGATGGCGATCAGCACGCTGACGATGGCGATGCCCTGCAGCCGCGAGCCCATTTTGAAATCGCGTGCCACCCGGTCGTACTTCAGCCGCAGATTCAGGTAGGCCAGCATGATGAACAGCGGCGGCAACATCGAGGCGGCAGCGGTCATGTTGATCAGCGTGTTCATCAAATCCTGCACGCTGCTGGAACCCAACGTCGGGATCAGCATCAGCGGGATAACGATGAAGAACTGGATCCAGGCCGCGCGCGTCGGCACGCCGTGCCGGTTCAGGCGAATGGTTTTCTCGCCGAAAATGCCCTTCGGGATTTCGGTGAAGAAAATCTTCACCGGCGCCGCCGTCCACATCAACAGCGAACCGAACATGGCGGTGAAGGAAACAATGCCGACAAAGCGGTTCATCAGCACCGTCGGCAGGCCGAAGTGCGCCGACAGGCCTTCGAACACCTGTACCGTACCGCCGGTAAAGTGCAGGTCGGTGCGGTGCACGAACACGTTGATCAGCAGCGAAGACACCGAGTACAGCACGCCGATGAACAGCCCGGAAACGATGATCACCTTAACAAAAGCGCGGCTGCCGCCTTTCACATCGTTCACGTACACCGCCACGGATTCCGCCCCGCCCGCCGCCTGGAAGATCCAGGCGGTAATGCCGAGGAACGCCCAGTTGAAGTTCGGGGTCATCGCCTGCACGTTGATCGGGTCGGCCGGCTCGATGCCGCCCAACACCGCCGCGCCCGCCAAGATGATGTAGGAAAACGTCAGCAGCAGCATCAGCGACGAGGTCACCGAGGTCATCGGCCCCAGCAGTTTTGCGCCGCTGTTAGAGATGTAGGTCGAGAAGGCGAACAGGAAGATGCTGATGATCGCCGTGGTCAGCGGCGTAAATACGTAGTCATAGCCTAAAAACGCGTAAGAGGCGTAGGCGATGACGCGCGGCAGCAGCGCGGTGAAAAAGAACAGGTTCACGAACCAATAGGTGTAGGCGGTGATAAACGCCCAGCGCCCGCCGAGCGCACTTTTCACCCAGGCATAGACGCCGGCCTCGGAATTGCGGTTGAGCGAGACGAATTCGGCGATGATCAGGCAAAAGGGAATGAAGTAAATGATCGTCGCCACCAGGAACACCGGCGACGAGGCGACCCCGAGCTGAATATTGTTGTTAATCACGTTGTTGAAACTGAACACTGCCGCAAACGTCATCGACAGCAAGCCAAACTTGCCGATGGTGTTTCTGTTCGACGCAGCCATAGAGATTCTCCGAATGGTGTAGGGGACTTCGGTTTGTTGTTATTGTTCGGCGGGCGCGCTATTTATTGACGAAATAGCTGTCTTCCACCGTCACTTTTAAAATGACTTTTTTTATCTTGCCGCTTTCTGTGAAGCGGTGAGCCTGGTGGTTTTCGAAAATCACCACGTTGCCTTTACCGACCCGGCGCCTCTCGCCTTCGCCGCTGAAAAACTCGCGGTCGGTTTCGTCCTGATAGGGCGCCACCGTCGTCAGCTCCCGCTTGTCGGCGACCTCGACGGTCTCTTCCCCGTCGAGGTAATAGTGCACGTCGAAGTAACGGCGGTTGCCCTCCAGCCAGCCGTGCTGCCGGCCGGCGCCGACGCTCAGCCGATACGTCAGCGAGTCGCCGATCGAATGGCATACGTTCGGACTGATGCGATCGACATTGGCGATCGCCTCCATGCAGCGCAGCCACTTCTTGCCGCTGTGATAAATGCGCTGAAATTCCGCCAGGGATTCGAGAATGATCATGCGTTTTCCTCCGCAGACTGCGGGTGGTGATGAGCGGGCGTGAAGTCATAACCAGCGAGCGTGGCGCCCTGCGTTTGCCGACCGTCGAACGGCACCAGCGTGAAGCCGTAGCTGAACGGCGCCAGATAAACCCGGTGGGTATCCAGCACTTCGGAGCCCCAGGAGTTGGAGCCAAGGCCGAGGATCTGGTCGTCCAGGTTCAGCGTCAGGCAGTCGCTCGGTTCCAGCTCGTTGATGTGTTGGGCCTGGTGCAGCCTCTCGGCGCTGTAAGGCCACAGGCTGAAATTGATCGGCCGCCGCGGCTGGATGAAGATCCCCTTACCCGCCGCGTCCTGCAGGCTCAGCCAGCGC
Source organism: Serratia sp. NGAS9 (assembly GCF_009905295.1). Lineage (NCBI taxonomy): Bacteria > Pseudomonadati > Pseudomonadota > Gammaproteobacteria > Enterobacterales > Yersiniaceae > Serratia > Serratia sp. NGAS9. The sequence goes on along the minus strand of NZ_CP047605.1, from coordinate 2,006,641 downwards.
ACGTCCTGCCGATTGCCGTTGTCCTGCGGGAACGGATAGTGTTCGAACAGCGCGTCGGCGCGCTGCCGGTAGTGGCCGATAAGGTTGGCCCGGCAGCTGTCGCGGTAGTTCTCGCCCGGTCCACGGCCGTAGTATTCCACCTGCTCGAAGCGGCGGCTGATGCCGAAATCGAGACCGATTTTCGGGATAATCTGCCGGAAATCGCCGTAAGGCTCACCGGCCAGATCCAGGCTGACGTAGCCCTGCGGGGAGATGCGCCAACGGTAGGTGCAGCGCATGCCGAAGTCGAATACCGGCGGCGCAATCAGGCTGTGCACCTCGAGCAGCAGATCTTCGCCCTGCCATTGCCGGCTAAGGCGGCGGAAGTGCTGCTGCATGATGGGGAAATGATGCGGTAGCCAAATTCCCTCATATTCCTGTTTATGGTTATCGATCACCGGTTTGAAGAAGGTGATGCGCGGCGCGCGCCCCACCACCTCTTCACCGTCTACCCGCCACGAAAGCAGTTCGCCGCTCAGCAGCGAGAACGCCAGCTGGAACCGGCTGCCGCTGACGATCAGCTGATGATTCTCCTCGCGGCATTGCAGCGCCGGCGCATCGGCCAACGGTGGAGCCGGCAGCCGCGTCGCCGTCTGGCGCAGATGCTGATAATGCCCCAGCCGTTGGCCGCTCTCGCTGTAACGGGTGGCGCTGTCCTTATACACCGCCACGTCGATCAGCGTTTCCCCTTGCCCCAGCGCCAACACCGGCAGGTGCATGTCTTCGCTCTCGCCCGGCTGCAGATGCGGCAGCTTGAATTCGTAACTTGCCACCTGGCGGCCGTCGGTCTTGACGCTGACCTTCAGCGTGATGTCCGCCAGCGAGCTGAACCAATAGCGGTTTCTCACCCGCAGCACGTCACCTGCCCCCTCTTCCGCCGTCACCTCCACCGGGCACAGCACCTGCTGGTATTCACGCAGGCCGGGGCCGGGGCGCTGATCCGGGTAGATCAAGCCGTCCATGCAGAAGTTGTAGTTGTTCGGGTAGTCGCCGTAATCGCCGCCGTACTGGTAGCGCTCGCGTCCCTGCTCGTCGTGGCTCAGCAGGCCATGATCGCACCATTCCCAGATGTAGTGCCCCTGCAAACTGGCGTGGCGGTTGAACACCGACTGGTATTCGAACAGCCCGCCGGGGCCATTGCCCATAGCATGGGCGTATTCGCACAGGATGCGCGGTTTGGGGTGCGGGTATTCGCCGAAGGCGTTCATCATCGCCACACGGGAATACATGGTGCTGATCACGTCGGTCACTTCGGCGTCGCGATCTTCTTCATAGTGGACCAGACGGGTCGGATCGAGCGCCTTGCAGCGCCGGGCCATGGCGCGAATGTTGCAGCCATAGCCCGACTCGTTACCCAGCGACCAGATGATGATCGACGGGTGGTTTTTCTGTGCCGCCACGTGGCGCTCGATGCGCTCGACGTAGGCATGCTCCCAGCGCGGATCGTCAGTGATGCGGCTGAGATCGCCGACGTTAGCGAAGCCGTGGCTCTCCAGATCGGTCTCCGCCATCACGAACAGGCCATAGAGATCGCACAGCTCGTAAAAGCGCGGATCGTTGGGGTAATGGGCGGTGCGCACCGAGTTGATGTTGTGCTGCTTCATCAGCACGATATCGCGCTCCACCCGCGCCATATCGACGGCGCGCCCTTTAAGGTGATCGTGATCGTGGCGGTTGACGCCGTGCAGTTTGAAGTAGCGCCCGTTGACGTACATCAGCCCGTCGCGCACCGCGATCTCGCGGAAGCCCACCCGCTGAGGCACCACGCCCAACAGGTTGCCGGCGCCGTCATACAGGCTGAGCAGCAGTTGATACAGGTAGGGATTTTCCGCATTCCACTGCTGCGGGCGGCTGACCGGCAGTTCGAAACGGCAGCTTAGCGCTTGCTCGATGCGCAAATCGTCGCGCCACTGCTCCGCCACGCAGCGATCGCCGTCGAACAGCTGTGCCTGCAGGCGGCAGCCCTCGGCGGCCTGCGATCCGAGATGATGCAGTTCGGCATCGATCGCCAACTGCGCGTCGCAATAGCGCTCATCAAAGGTGGTGACCAACGTCAGGTCGTGAATGTGGGTGGCGCTCTGGCCAATCAGATAGACGTCGCGGAAGATGCCGGCCATCCACCACATGTCCTGATCTTCGATGTAGGTGGAATCGGCCCACTGCATCACCCGCACCGACAGCAAGTTCTCGCCCTGCCGTACATAGGGGCTGATATCGAACTCGGCGCACAGCCGGCTGCCCTTGCTGAAGCCGACATAATGGCCGTTGACGTACACCTCGAAGTAGGTTTCCACGCCGTCGAATTTGATCAGCACTTGCTGATCTTGCCAGCCGGCATCGAGCGTAAAGTGGCGCTGATAGGCGCCGGTCGGGTTATTGGTCGGCACGTAAGGCACGTCGATCGGGAACGGGAAGCCCTCGTCGGTGTACTGCAGGTGGCCATGCCCTTCCAGTTGCCACATGCCCGGCACCGCCATATCGCCCCAGTCACTCATCGGCTCGCGGTAAAACGCCCCCGGCACCTGCGCCGGATGCTCGAAGAAGCGAAAGCGCCAGCGGCCGCTCAGCAGCTGGAAGCGTCGGCTGGCGTTGCGATCAAAGCTCAGCGCCTGCCCGGCATCCGCATAGCTGAAGAAGCTCGCGCGCGGCGGCAACCGGTGCTCCGACTGTTTTCCAATGTTTTCCCAATTATTCACGTCACGTCTCCCGACACTTGTGCAATGCGGAAACGATAGTAAATATTTAGTAAAAACTACAGTTGATATTTACCAAATGACGACAGGATCACAATAAATCTCAAATATCTTTTTTTATCATGACGTTAATTTTGGGCGCCAACGCCCCCCGCCGAGGCGGGGACCGGTCAGGCGAGGGTGGTGTCGCGCAGCTGCAACGAGCTGGGAACGAAGATCGACAGCGGGACGGCGCGCTCATCGCGCAGCCGCTCCGCCAGCAGGTTGACGGCCTGTGCGCCCATGGTTTCCGAAGGGATGCGCACCGTGGACAAGGCGGGGAAAATAAAGCGGGCAGTGGGAATGTCGTTGACGCTGATGAGCGCGATCTGCCCCGGCACCTGAATGCCGTGTTCGTGCAACGCGCGCAGCACGCCGATCGCGATCGAATCGGTCGCCACCAGCAGCGCCGGCGGATAGCCATTCTTGCTCTGCAACATCGCTTTCGCGCACTGATAGCCCGACTGGCTGCTGAAATCGCCGTGGTAGATATCCTGCGCCCGTACCACATTTTGCTGCCGGCCATACTCGACGAACGCCTGCTCGCGCTGGTCGATGCCGGCCGGAGCGTCGCGCCCGCCGATAAAGCCGATGCGCTGATAGCCGCGGCCGATGAAGTAGTCGATCACCTTGCGGCTGATCTTGTACAGGTCGACATTGACGCAGTCGAAACGCTCGTCGTCCACCACGCCGTCGATGAACACCACCGGCGTTTCCTGCTGCCTGAGCTGCTCATACAGCGCGGGCTGCGGCCGGCCGATCACCAGCAGGCCGTCGGCCGCCGGCAGCGCCTTGTCGCCGTTGAAGTCGTAACCGGCGCTCAGCGCCACGCCCAGCTTTTCGCACTGCGTTTCGATGCCGTAACGCATCGCCAGGTAATAGGGATCGTTGATCTCCACGCCCTGCGTATAGGTGAACAGCGCGGCGAATTGCAGGCGTTGCCCGCTCTGCCGTTTGGAAGGCGCAATCTTGTATTCGAGGCGCTCCGCCGCTTCCAGGATCTTCTGGCGGGTTTGCGCCTTCACGCTCAGGGTGGGGTCGTCATTCAACACGCGCGAAACGGTGGCGACGGACACATTAGCAGCTTCAGCAATTTCCTTCAGTGTGGCCATAGAGTCCCAATGCACAGACGAAAAACGGTAGCTTAATCGGATAGCGCCGCGGCGTACAGCGCCGCCCGCGCCCTCTCCTTCCCAAATCGGGCCAGAGCACGCTCATGCCAGCCGTTGCCGGGCGCCTGCAGCGAAAGATACCCATTTCGTCCGCTGTGATCAAGTTAACGCTTTACTGATTAAAGCGTATTTTTTACTAAATATTTTACTAATATACCTGCCGTTTACCGCTCTCTACGATCGGACTTTTTCTCTTCTCCCAGGGATCCGGGAGCGACCTCGCGTGAGCCGCCGCTCGGCTGACGTTCCGTTCCATCCAACACCAGGCCTATGCCCCATGAAATCACTAAATCATCACGCCCTGTTGCCCTGGTTGCTGCTCGTTAGCGCGCCCGTCTGGGCGCAGCAGGAACCGGTCACCCCGGCGGAGCGCAATCAGCTGCTGCCGCCGCCGTTGCCCGAAACCGCCGCGACCGCCCTGCGCTTTTACGGCGAGCTCGGCATCGGCGGCAGCGTCTATTTGAACGGCGAACATCAGCATCAATACAGCGACGGCACCTATATCGAAGGCGGCCTGGAGATCAAACAGGGCCACTGGTTCGGCCTGATTTACGGCGAAGGCTGGACCGTGCAGGCGGACAGCCAGGGCCATGCCTGGACGCCGGGCCACGGCTGGGGCGGCTTTGAGGGTGGGTTAAACCGCTTTTACGGCGGTTACCGCACCGACGACGGCACCGAGATGATGCTTAGCGTACGCAACGACTCGTCGCTCGACGATCTGCAATGGTGGGGGGACTTCACACCGGAGTACGGCTACGTGATCCCCAACACCCGCGATCTCAGCTACGCCGCCAAGCTGCAAAATCTGACCGGACGCTTCCGCTACAGTGTGACGGCGGCGCCGGAAAGTCGTATCGACGAGAGCAAGGCACTGTTGCACTTCGGCAAATACGATCGCTATTCCGACAAGTACACCTACCGGGCGATGATCAACGGTTACACCCAATACGATCTGCAGGACAGTCTGACGTTGCTGAACGGCCTGGAAGTGACGGACGGCCTGGGGCAGCTGTTTTTGCTGGGGCTGCGCGGCAAACACCTGGCCGGCCGCGTCTGGCACCACACCGGCAAAGGCGACAGCGGTGGCCACCCCGGCAGCGAGTCGGGCCTGATGCTCAGCGCGATGACGGAAACCGCCAAAGGGCTGTATCTCTCCACCGCCTACAGCTACGCCCGCCACCGGTTTGATAACGCAGCGGATACCGCCACCTCATACGCCCAGTTTGGCGTCTGGTACGAATACGCCGGCGGCAAACTGGCCACCGCGCTGGACAGCAAGTTCTTTATGCGCAATGACAGCACCGGCGCCAGCAACTCGGTGTTTCTGATGCAATATTTCTATTGGTAACCGTTGAGGCTCCTACGATGAACATGACTCCCCTGACCCCGCTGGCCACTGCCCTCGTGCTGATGCTGACGGGCTGCGCGCCGAAAATGCCCGACGCCCCGCTGGCCGAGCGCTACCCAAACGTGATCGATCGCCACGGTGCGCCGCATTCTATGCTCGACTACGACTTCGACGATCACCAGCGCTTCAACCCATTCTTCGATCTCGGCGCCTGGCACGGCCACCTGTTGCCGAGCGGCCCTGAAGGCATGGGTGGCTTCCCCGGCCCGGCGCTGCTGACCGAAGAGTACATCAACTTTATGGCCAACAATTTCGATCGGCTCAGCGTCTATCGAGACGGTAAACCGGTGCATTTCACCATGACGGCCTACAGCCTGCCCGGCGCCCTGGTGCAGCGGCTCAGCGCGCCGGGCGTGACCGTCAACCTGACGCTGCGCTTCGCCGCCGCGCGCACCTCGTTGCTGGAAACCCAGATCCTGACCGACGCGCCGCTGGAGCTGGTGTGGGACGGCGAATTGCTGGAGCGCTACGCGGCCAAAGAGCAAAAACCGCAGCCGCCGGCCACCGTCGAGCAGGCGTTCCCGAACTACACGCGCCGCATTGTGCCGACGGCGGACGGCCTGCGCGTCACCTTCGGCAAGGTGCGTGCACCGTCGCAGCTGATGACCTCCGGGCAGTCCGAGTATCAGATCCATAAATCGCTGCCGCAGCGCACCACGGTCGGCGGCCACCGCTTCCGCGCCACGGCGCGCATCGCCGGCTCCACCACGCTGTATACCACCTACTCGCACCTGCTCACCGCCGCAGAGGCGCAGCGCGAACAACGCACTATCGCCGACATCCTCGCTCATCCGCAGCGCTATATGGCCGCGTCGGCCCAGCGTTGGGAACGCTATCTCGCCGACGGGCTCAGCAACCCGCACGCCACGGCGGAACAAACGCGCGTGGCGGTCAAAGCGATAGAAACGCTGAACGGCAACTGGCGCGGCGCAGCCGGGGCGATGAAATTCGACTCGGTCACCCCGTCGGTCACCGGGCGCTGGTTCTCCGGCAATCAGACCTGGCCGTGGGACACCTGGAAACAGGCCTACGCCATGGTGCACTTCAACCCGGACGTGGCCAAGGACAACATTCGCGCGGTATTCGCCTACCAGATCCGGCCGGGCGATGCCCTGCGCCCGTGGGATGCCGGTTTTCTGCCCGACCTTATCGCCTACAACCCCAGCCCGGAGCGCGGCGGCGACGGCGGCAACTGGAACGAACGCAACACCAAGCCGAGCCTGGCGGCCTGGGCGGTGATGGAGGTCTATCGCGTCACCGGCGATAAGGGCTGGCTGGCGGAGATGTACCCGAAGCTGGTGGCCTACCATGACTGGTGGCTGCGCAACCGTGACCACAACGGCAACGGCGTGCCGGAGTATGGCGCCACCCGCGACAAAGCGCACAATACCCCCGACGGGCGCATGTTGTTCACCGTCAAGCGCGGGCAGCGCGAGCAAACGTTGGCCGGCCTCGACAATTACGATCGCATCGTGCGCGAGGGGCGGTACGACAGCATCGAGATCCCGGCGCAGACCGCCGCCTCCTGGGAATCGGGCCGCGACGACGCGGCGGTATTCGGCTTTATCGATCCGGATCAATTGGCGCGCTATGTAGCGCAGGGCGGCAAACGCGAAGACTGGCAGGTGAAATTCGCCGAAAACCGCGCGCCGGACGGCACGCTGCTTGGTTACTCACTGCTGCAGGAATCGGTGGATCAGGCCAGCTACATGTACAGCGACAACCGCTACCTGGCGGAGATGGCCGATATTCTGGGCCGAGGCGCCGAAGCCGCCGCCTTCCGCGCCAAAGCCGACCGGCTGGCGGCCTACATCAACACCTGCATGTTCGACAAGCAAAGCGGTTTCTTCTATGACATCCGCATCGAAGGCCGGGCGTTGGCCAATGGCTGCGCCGGCAAACCGATCGTCGAGCGCGGCAAAGGGCCGGAGGGCTGGTCGCCGCTGTTCAACGGCGCCGCCAGCCAGACGCACGCCGATGCGGTGGTCAGGGTGATGAAGGATCCGCGCGAGTTCAATACCTACGTGCCGCTCGGCACCGCGGCGCTGACCAACCCGGCGTTCGGCGCGGATATCTACTGGCGCGGCCGCGTGTGGGTCGATCAGCTGTATTTCGGTCTCAAGGGCATGGAACGCTACGGCTATCGCGATGACGCGGTGGCGATGGCGCAGGCCTTCTTTCGCCACGCCGACGGTCTGATCGCCGACGGGCCGATCCGCGAGAACTACAACCCGCTCACCGGCAAGCAGCAAGGCGCGCCGAACTTTTCCTGGAGCGCGGCGCACCTGTACATGCTGTATAACGACTTCTTCACGCAATAAGCCGCAGCGGCCACCGCCATCGTTGCCCGGCGGTGGCCCGCGTTTATGAGCGGATCGGGATCACCAGCACGTCGATATTCAACTGGTTGATGGCATTGCGGGTGGAAGAGAACAGGTTGCTCCACAGATCGTGGTGATGGCCGAACACCAGCAGATCGATGTTCTTGTCCACGACTGCCGTGCGCAGTTCGTCAACGAAGCCGCCGCGCCCAATAATCACTTCCGCGATCGGGTAGTTAACGTTTTGCGTGGTGGGCTCCAGCTCTTTGCGGATCTTCTCTTCGAACGGCACGCCGTTATCGCTGCGCTCCGAAAAACCGATCGCCGCGTGGTAGGTGTCGTAGTGAACGTCGACATAGATCAGCGAGAGTTTGGCCTGCAGCGCCTCCGCCAGCAGCGCCCCCTTTTCGACCAACCGTTTGCCGTCATCGCTCAGATCGGTGGCGATGACAATATGGTGGTAACACATAGCGCCTCCTGTCATGGACTCGGTAGAGCCGAGGCTCCGATATCACGTCAGGGTCATATCGTTATGGTTAATTTTAGTTCAGAAATGGCGCGTACGACAGGTGGCGATGCGGTGGGAAAGCCCCGTTGCCGGGGCTGAAGGCAAAAATTACTTCTCGCGCTGCGCCTCAAACCAGACGTTGCACAACGACAGGATCAGCGTGTTGGCGTCTTTCACCAGCACGTTATCGCCGGGCACCCCATCGGTGCCCTGATCGGTGATGCCTTTGATGGTAGTATCCGCATGCTGAATGACCACGCGTTCGACCGACGGCGTGCTGATGCCCAGCATCGGGAAATCGATGTAGGAGCTGCTGCCGGAATTGTCCTCGACAAACTCCTGCGCTTCTACGGTGCTGACGGTGGCCCCTTCGCTTTTCAGCGCCGTGCCGTTCCAGCTGAATGCATCCGCCTTATAGCTGATTTTGCCGCCGATCAGGCTCTGCGCCTGCTGTTGATCCCAGCAGCCGGTGGTCTGGGTCGGCACGATCTTGCTGACGCGCCAGTTGCCCAGCAGCTGTTTAGGGATCGGTCCGGTATCGCTCTCCGCCGCCCGAACCTGAGTCGCCGAGACGCAGGCCAACACCACCAGCGGCAGCAGCGCCTTGCTCCAAGTGTTCAATCGCATTGTCTTTTCCTTCGTTTCAGTACCCAGTCTGCCCTTGCGGGCCAACGGCTATCATAATAAGCCCGTCGATTCGCCGTCAAAGCAATCCGCACCGCGCCGGGCAGCGGCCGCTCATAGCTAATCGCTATGAGTCATAGTGAATCAGTATTTTGTTTTAGCCCAGCGATTACCTACAGTCACTGCCACTATTCTGCCCGCCAAAATTAGCAGGCAATGTTGACAAGGACCCTGGGAAAATGACATTTACGCTGAAAAACCTCACCCTGGCGCTGGCCGCCGCCGGCACGCTGCTGCTGACCGCCTGCGGCCCGACGGCACAGGACGATCACCACATCAAGGTCGGCATCAGCGCCGGCATCGATCAGTCGCTGTGGGCGGTGGTGCAGAAAGTGGCCAAGCAGAAATACGATCTGGACGTGGAGGTGGTGACCTTCAACGACTACGTGCTGCCGAACGAAGCGCTGAACAACGGCGATCTGGACGTCAACGCCTTCCAGCACAAGCCGTATCTGGACAAGCAGATGCAGGAGCGCGGCTACAAGCTGGCGGCGGTGGGCAACACCTTCGTCTACCCGATCGCCGGCTATTCGAAGAAGATCACCGCACTCAGCCAGTTGCCGGACGGCGCGCAGGTGGCGGTGCCGAACGATCCGACCAATCTGGGCCGCTCGCTGCTGCTGTTGCAAAAACAAGGGCTGATTACCCTGAAAGACGGCGTCGGCCTGCTGCCGACCGCGCTCGACATCGTCGGCAACCCGAAAAAGCTGAAGATCGTCGAAATTGAAGCGCCGCAGCTGCCGCGCGCGCTGGACGATCAGAAAGTGACGCTGGCTGTCATCAACACCAACTACTCCAGCCAGATTGGCCTGTCGCCGGCCAAGGACGGGCTGTTTGTCGAAGACAAAAACTCGCCGTACGTCAACATCTTCGCCAGCCGCATCGACAATAAAGACAGCGAGAAAGTGAAGGATCTGGTCAAGGCCTATCAGACCGACGAAGTGGCGGCCAGCGCCGCCGACATCTACAAGGGCGACGCCGTCAAAGGCTGGTAACGCCTCGCGTAGGGCCCGTGGCGCCCGGCCACGGGCCATGCCAACCTCAGCCGCGCTGGATGGATACGCCGCCGTCCACCAGCATCGCGGTGCCGGTGACGAATGAGGACGCGTCAGACGCCAGATACAGCGCCGCCTGCGCGATCTCCTCCGGCATCGCCAGCCGCTTCAGCGCGTGCAGTGCGGCCACCTGCGCCAGCGCCTCCGGGGTATTGCTCATCTGCCGGCCCATCGCCGTATCGGTGCCGCCCGGCAGCAGCGCGTTCACCCGAATGCCGCGCCCGCCGAACTCCACCGCCAGCGCCTGCGTCAGGCCGATCAGCCCCGACTTGCCGGCCGCATAGGCCGCCGTGCCGGGAAACGCCGCGGTGTGGCCGACGAACGTGGAGGTGAAGATCACCGAGCCTGCGCCGCGCGCCAGCATGGCGGGGATTTGATATTTGGCGCTGTAGTAAGCGCTGGATAGATTGGTTTCCAGCACGTCGCGCCATTCTGACGCGCTGAGCGCCAGCGACGGCCCCAGCGGCCCCAACGTGCCGGCGTTGTTGAAAGCGATATCCAGCCCGCCGAACTCATCGACGGCCGTCGCCGTCAACCGTTCGGCGAAGGCTTCGTCGCGCACGTCACCGGCTACCGCCAACGCCCGGCCGCCCTCGCGCCGAATGTCCTCTACCAGCTCGGCCAACAGCGGCGCGCGCCGCGCGCCCAACACCAGCGCTGCGCCCTGCCGGGCAAACAGCAGCGCCGCCGCTTTGCCGATCCCCGAACTGGCGCCGCCGATCACCGCCACCTTGCCGTTTAATGCGTTCATCGCTCATCCTCACGCGGTTTAAAGATCCTCAGTGTGAGGCAAGATTCGGCGCCGCGCTGGCCGCAAGCGGACATGTAACTGACGCCAATAAGAAAGGCGCTGCAAGCAGCGCCCCGGCAACGCGAACCTGGCGGTTAACTTACGGCCTGGCCGCATATTTCCCCTGATTGGCCGGCGTCACCAGCTCGAACGGGATCCAGTAATACGGCTCGAGTTTTTCACCGTTGATCATGCGCTGCGCCACATCGACCGAGGCCTTGCCCTGGCCGACCGCGTCCTGGAACACCGTGACCTGCATCTTGCCGGAGGCCAGTGCCTTGAGGCCGTCCGGCGTGGCGTCGATGCCGCCGATCAGCACTTTCTTATCCGCCTTGCCCGCCTGCTGCAGCGCCATGATCGCACCAATCGCCATCTCGTCGTTGTTAGCGGCGACGATGTCGATCGCTTCGCCGTTGGTCAGCCAGTTCATCATCAGATCCATGCCTTCACTGCGTGAATAGTTGGCGCTTTGCTTCTGCACCACCTTCATTTTCGGGTACTTGGCCACCACCTGCTCCACGTCTTTGGTGCGCTGCAGCGCGCCGGCGTCGGTCAGGTTGCCGATCATTACCGCCACGTTGCCCTGATAGTTGGCCAGCCGCGCCAGCTCTTCCATCTGCAGCGTGCCGGACTCCCGCTCGTCGGAGCCGACGAACACCACGCCCTGCGGCAGTTTGGCGTCGCCCGGCGTGCGGTTCACGTACACCAGCGGCACGCCGGCGGCCTGGACCATTTTGGTCATGACCGGGGTGCTGGCCGAGTTGACCGGATCGACGATAATCGCGTCCACCCCGGCGCTGATAAAGCTCTGCACCTGATCGGTCTGGCGGCCGACGTCGCCGCGCGCGTCTTCGAACTGTACGGTAATGCCGCGCGCCTTAGCCTCCTTGTCGATCGCCTGGCGGATAATGGTGAGGAAGTTCTGGTCAAAATAGGCCATCGATACGCCGATGGTTTGCGCCCATGCCGAAGTGGACGCACACAGCGCCACCGCCAGCCACAGCCCTTTCAGGTAATTCATCATGTGTTCCCCCGGGTAAAAAAACGCCGCCGGCCCACCTTGGCGCCGGCGGCAATTCACGGCAATCAGTGTTTTTTGCGGTTGCGCCGCATGTCGATCGACACGGCGGCGACGATAATCACGCCTTTGATGATGTCCTGAATGTAAGAATCGACGCCGATAAAGGTGAAGCCGCTTTTGATAAGACCGAGGATCACCGCGCCGATCAACGTGCCGGTAATGCGCCCGACGCCGCCCATCAGGCTGCTGCCGCCGATCACCGCCGCGGCGATGGCGTCCAGCTCATACGACATCCCCATGCTCGACTGGCCGCTGCTGACGCGCGCCGCCAGCACCACGCCCGCCAACCCCGCCAGGCCGCCGGCGATGGTGTAAACCGTCACCAGGTACTTATTGACGTTGATGCCGGAGACCCGCGCCGAGGTCATGTTGCCGCCGATGGCGTAGATGTATTTGCCGTAGCGGGTGTGTTTGAGCGCGATATGGAAGATCACCGCAATCACCAGGAAGATGATCACCGGCATCGCGCCCTGGCCGATTGACGTGAAGCCGTCCGACAGGAAGCTGACCGGGTTCCCCTTGGTGTAGTACTGCGCCAGGCCGCGCGCCGATACCATCATCCCCAGCGTGGCGATGAACGGCGGAATGCCGGTGCGGGTGATCAGGAAGCCGTTGATAAAGCCGCAGACGATGCCCACCCCAATCCCGGCGCCGATCGGGATCGCCGCCGGCAGATCGAGCAGCCCCGGATACATCGGCGAGATGCTGTCCGAGGTCTGCGCCAGGCTGGCCGCCACCACCGCGGTCAGCGCAATCAGCGAGCCGGAGGAGAGATCGATGCCGGTGGTGATGATCACCTGGGTGACGCCCACCGCGATGATGCCGATGATCGCCACCTGCAGCACGATCAGCAGCAGGCGGTTCGGGTTCAGCAGGAACGACTGATCGCGCATGTACCAGCCGAGGATTTCGAAGATCAGCGCGATGCCGATCATCACGATGAAGATACCGGTGTCTTTCGGCATTTTGCCGCTCAGCCCGGAGAACAGCCCTCCCTTGCCCGTTGAATCGGCGGAGAGCGGCTTCTCAATCTTTACGTTACTCATGATGTTCACCCTTCGTTATTCTGAGGCCAGCGCCAGGATCTTCTCCTGGTCCGCGTCGTCTTTGTCCAAAATGCCGGTGATGCGGCCGCCGTGCATCACCATCACCCGGTCGCTCATGCCGAGGATCTCAGGCAGCTCGGAGGAGACCAGAATGATGGCGACGCCGCGGTTGGCCAGCTCGCTGATCAGGCGGTAGATTTCCGCTTTCGCCCCCACGTCGATGCCGCGCGTCGGTTCGTCGAGGATCAGGATTTTCGGCTGCGCCAACAGCCAACGCGCGATCAGCACCTTCTGCTGGTTGCCGCCGCTGAGGTTATTGATGATCTGATCCATGGTCGGCGTTTTGATGTTGAGCTTTTTGATCTGATCCATGCAGTCTTTGGCCATCTGCACATGGCTGACGAAACCGTTCTTGCCGATGTATTCCGACAGGTTGACGATGCTCATGTTCTCGACCACCGACAGCACCAGAAACAGGCCGGATTTCTTGCGGTCTTCGGTGAGAAACGCCAGCCCGCTCTCGATCGCCTTCGCCGGGGAATCCACCTTCACCGCCTGGCCTTCGATAAAGATCTCGCCGCCGTCCGCCGGGTGCATGCCGAACAGGCTTTCCATCACTTCGCTGCGCCCGGCGCCCACCAGCCCGGCGACGCCGAGGATCTCGCCGCGCTTGACGCTGAACGACACGTCGTGGAACCAGCCGCTGCGGCGCAGCCCCGCCACCCGCAGCACTTCCTCGCCGATATTGTTGTTGAATTTGGGGAACATCTGCGTCAGTTCGCGCCCCACCATCATGGTGATCAGCGACTGTTTGGTCAGGTTTTCGGTTTTGTCGCAGGCGATGAAGGTGCCGTCGCGGAAGATGCTCACTTCGTCGGTGATGGCAAAGATCTCGTCCATCTTGTGGCTGATATAGATGATGCCTTTGCCCTGCTCGCGCAGTTCGCGGATGATGGCGAACAGGTGCACCACTTCGCCTTCGGTCAGCGCCGAGGTCGGTTCATCCATGATCAATACGTCGGCGTTGTAGGACACCGCCTTGGCGATCTCCACCATCTGCTGGTTGGCGATGCTCAGCTCGCCCACCAGCGTATCCGGCTGCAGTTTGATGTTCAGCCGCGCCAGCAGTTCGCGGGTCTGTTCATTCAGCTGCTCGTGGTTGACGAACCCCAGCCGCGCCGGCTCGCGCCCCAGCCAGATGTTTTCCGCCACCGTCATGTCAGGCACCAGGTTCAGCTCCTGGTGGATCATGGAAATGCCCGAATGCAGCGCCTGCAGCGTGTCGCTGAAGGTGACCGGCCGGCCTTTGATTTTGATCGAGCCTTCGTCCGGGTGGTAGATGCCTATCAGGCATTTCATCAGCGTCGATTTGCCCGCGCCGTTTTCCCCCATCAGCGCGTGCACGCTGCCGGGTTTGATTTTAATCGAGACCTTATCCAGCGCTTTGACGCCGGGGAACTGCTTGCTGATGCCTTCGGCCTCAAGAACATAAGGGTACATACCGCTTACCTCCGCACTGACCCACGTTTTCCGCCGCGCTCGCCCCACACCGGCGCCCGCGGCGGGCTTCAAGGCTTATTTCTTGTTTTTATCGGCGAATTGCTGGTAATTGGCCTGGGTGATCAGCTGGTAAGGGATCAGCACGTTGCTCTCCACTTTCTCGCCTTTCACCAGCTGAACGGCGGTCTGCACCGCGCCCTCGCCCTGGCCTTTGGCGTCTTGGAATACGCTCAGCGCCAGATCGCCCTTCTTGATGAACTCCAGCGCGTCCGGCGTGCCGTCAACGCCGGCCACCAGCACGCCGGATTTCTTGGCCTGCTTCAGCGCCAAAATAGCGCCGATGGCCATTTCGTCGTTGTTGGAAGCGATAGCGTCAATCTGCTGGCCGGACAAAATCCAGTCGGTGGTGACGTCCACCGCCTCTTTGCGGAAGAACTTGGCGGTTTGCTTGTCGACTATTTTGATGCCGGGGTAGTTGGCCGCTACCTCTTCCACGCCGCGGGTGCGGTCGCGCGTGGCTTCGCTCGACAGCTCGCCCATCAGGATCATCACGTTGCCCTTGCCGTTCATCAGCTTGGCCAGCGCCTCCATCTGCAGCTTGCCGGCCAGTTTGGAGTCGGAGCCGACGTAGGCCATACCTGCCGGCAGCGCCACTTCCGGCTTGCGGTTGACGAACACCAGCGGGATCTTGGCCTTCTCGGCCAGCTTGATCATCGGCTTAACGCCCTGGGTATCCACCGGGTTGAGGATGATGGCGTCGACGCCCTGGCTGACGAAGTTTTCGATTTGTTGAATTTGCTGCGCGATGTCGCCCTTGGCGTCTTCGAACTGGCCGCTGACGTTGCCGTCGGCCTTCATTTTGCTTTGCATCGACTGGCGCAGAATGGTGAGGAAGTTGTCATCGAAGTAAGCCATGGAAACGCCGATCTTGATGTCTTTCGCCAACACGCTGGCCGGCAGCATACACATCAGTACCGAGGCGGCGATCAGTTTCTTCAGCTTCATGTTCGTTACCCTTTAATCGTTAGAATGAAGAGGTCTGTTGGTTGACAGCTAATGAAAAATATTTTTTACATTCAAACAACATTACGGTCGGTGTTATCCCTTTGATACGGCGAATTTACCGTGTAATCACCGTATTAAGGCCGTAGAAAAAATGGTGATCGATATCTCAAAACAGATTAAAAACAACCAATTGAAATAAACCCCTGGCACAACAAACGGCGTCTTTAGCACGTTTTTAAATGTTTATTTCATAATTTAGATTATTGAAACTTTTTAACCCAAACAAGCGAAACATGCATTTTGGAATGGCTTATTAACAAAAACATGACACGGATCTAACAAATGAAATGCAAGCCGCCGGCAAGCGTTCCCCTTTCGTGCGCCGGCAAAAACTGCGAGCGGCCACGCAGTTTGCGGTTTCCGCGTTTCCCGACCATCCTTACTCGGCAATAATGGACATATCCCTATCTCAGGAGGACCTGACATGCAGCTCAGCAGTAAGGTGCGGATGAACCGCCTGTTCAATAACGGCAAATGCCTGGATGTGGCGATCGATCACGGCATCGCCAACGAACCGGATTTCTTAATCGGCTTGGAAGATATCGAACGGGTGATGGGCAACCTGATCGCCGCGCGCCCCGACGCCATTCAGGTCAACTACGGTCAGGCGGATCTGCTGCAGCGCGCGCCGCAGCGCGAAAAACCGGCGCTGGTGATGCGCACCGACGTCGGCAACGCCTATAACGCCGCGCGCCACCGTGAGATGTGGGCGGTGTTGCACAACCCGGAAGCGCCGATCCTCGCCGCGCTGCAAATGGACGCCGCCGCGGTGGTGGTCAATCTGTATATGATCCCGGATGAACCCGGCATTTTCCGCCAATGCGTGGAGAACATCGGCCGCCTGCGCCACGCCTGCGATCGCTACGCCATGCCGCTGATGATCGAACCGCTGGTAATGGCGCCAGCCGGCCAGGGCGCCGCCTACGGATCTCTGGGTGACGTGGAGAAGATCGTGCCGCTGGTGCGGCTGGCGCGCGAGCTGGGTGCCGACATCATCAAGGCCGATCCGACCGATCGGGTGGAGGATTTTCACCGCGTGGTGGAAGCGGCGCGCTGCCCGACGCTGGTGCGTGGCGGCGGCAAGGGGGAGCTGGGGCCGGTGCTGGAAAAATCCGCCGCGCTGATGGCCCAGGGCGCTTCCGGCATGGTCTATGGCCGCAACGTTTACCAACACAGCAATCCGTCGCAGGTGGTGCGCGCCCTGATGGCGATCATCCATCAAGGTGCCAGCGGCCAACAGGCGCTGGAGCTCTACCACCAGCAATGACCCGCTTTTGTAACTAAAATAACCCCTCCGCACCCCGGCAGCATGCTATAACCTGCTGCCGGTAACTGCAGCTTGCCTCATTCCTCGCTAGAATATGCCGTGAAATCGCCATTCGGAGAACCGCCATGCCAAAACAACGGGTGCCGCTCAAGCTGAGCACCTCCATCACGCTGATGGTGTCCGCCATCATCGCTTCGGTGCTGCTGGTGGTATTCGCGCTGTTTTTCGTGCAGATGAGCCGCGAAGGGCAAGATCAGCTGCAGCAAAAAGCCATCGCCGTCGCCAACACGCTGGCGCTCTCCAACACCGTGATCGACGGCTTGCAGCGGCGCGATCAAAGCGGCGCCATTCAGCGCTTCGCCGAGCAGGTGCGCCATCAAAACGAGCTACTGTTCGTGGTGGTGGTGGATATGCAGGGCATCCGCTATTCGCACCCTAAACCCTGGCTGATCGGCAAGCATTTTATCGGCGACGATCTGGCGCCCGCGTTGCAAGGCAACGTCAACAGCGCCATCAACCGCGGCACGCTGGCCCCGGCGCTGCGGGTGTTCGTGCCGGTGTATGACGATCAGAAAAAACAAATCGGCGTGGTGGCGCTCGGCATCGCGCTGGACACCGTGCAGCGGGTGGTGGCGGAGAGCCGCTGGATCATCTATTGGACCATCGCCTTCGCCGCGCTGGTCGGCAGCCTGGGCACCTTTTTCCTGGTCTCCGCGCTCAAACGCATCATGCTGGGTTTCGAGCCTTACGAAATCTCCAACCTGTTCGAACAGCGCAACGCCATGCTGCAGTCGATTAAAGAAGGCGTGATCGCGGTCGATAATGAATCCCGCATCACCATCGTCAATGACGAAGCCAAGCGCCTGCTGCGCCAGAGCGGGCCGGTGGAAAACCTGCTGCTGGAAGCCGCCAGCAAGCATTGGCCGGCGCAGCTGCATCTGGCGGAGGTGCTGGCCAGCGGCGAACCGCTGCGCGATCGGCAGATCAGCTTCAACGGCAGCGAACTGCTGACCAATACCGTGCCGGTGATCGTCAACGGCAAGGTGACCGGCGCCATCGCCACCTTCCGCGACAAAACCGAGGTCAGCCGCTTGCTGCAGCGCCTGAGCGGCATGGCACACTACGCCGACGCCCTGCGGGTGCAGTCGCACGAATTTATGAACAAGCTGCATGTGATACTCGGCATGCTGCACATGAAGGCCTATCAGCAGTTGGAAAACTACATCATCAACACCGCCAGCAACTACCAGGAAGAGATCGGCGCGTTGCTGCGCAAGATCCATTCGCCGGAAGTGGCGGGCTTCTTCATCGGCAAGATCAGCCGCGCCCATGAGGCCGGCATCGAACTGACCATAGAGGAAACCAGCCTGCTGCCGGAAACCGACGACGCGGAAACCACGCACGTGCTGATCAGCGTGCTCGGTAACCTGATCGAAAACGCCATCGACGCCATCGACGGCGTTGAAGGCCACGAGATCGGCCTGAGCTTCCATCACCACGACGATCAATTACACTGTATCGTCAGCGACGACGGCCCCGGCATCGATCCGGCGATCGCCGCGCACATCTTTGAACACGGATTTTCCACCAAGGGAACGGGACGCGGCATCGGCCTGGCGCTGATCCGCAGCCATCTGGAGAAACTGGGCGGCGGCATCGATGTCGAGTCCGAACCGGGCGAGCTGACCCAATTTTTCGTGCACCTTCCCTATCAGGCCAAGAGCGAAACCCATGATTAACGTACTGATTGTCGACGACGACCCGATGGTGGCGGAGCTGAACAAATACTACCTGAGCCAGATCGGCGGTTTTCACTGCCAGGCGACGGTCGCCACCCTGGGCCAGGCGCGCGCCCTGCTGGCCGACGCCAGCGTCAGCATCGATCTGGTGCTGCTGGATATCTACATGCAGCAGGAGAATGGGCTGGATCTGCTGCCCGGCCTGCGCGAGCTCGGCGAGAAGACTGATGTGATCATCATCTCTTCCGCCAGCGATGTGAACACGGTGCAAAAGGCGCTGCACTACGGCGTGGTGGATTACCTGATCAAGCCGTTCCAGTTCAGCCGCTTCAAAGAGGCGCTGAGCCACTATCGACAACAGTCGCAGCTGCTGGCGCAGCGCGAGTTTTCGCAGGCTGACGTCGACAGTCTGCTGCGCCGCCAGCCCGGTGGCCAGGAGAGCAAAAAGCTGCCGAAGGGCCTGACCAGCATCACCCTGAGCACGGTCTGCGAGTGGATAGAACAGCAGCACGACAGCGAATTCTCCACCGACAACCTGGCCAACGCCATCGGCATTTCGCGGGTGTCCTGCCGCAAGTACCTCATCTATCTGGCGGAAAGCGGCATTCTCGGCACCCGCATTCTGTACGGCGCGACGGGCCGCCCGGTTTATCTGTATCAGCTGAAGCCGGACGCGATCGCCATGCTGAAAGAGCATTGCCGCCCGGCATAAACGACGCCGGGCGCAGAAAGCGCCCAGACGTTGAAAGCTAGAAGTTGTACATGTAACACCTCGCCTCGCGGTGAGGATCTTTCGAATGTATCCGCAGGCAGCGCTGCTTTTTCTGCTGTTGCTCCAGGTGACGCTGCTGCCGCTTGGCGGCTTCTGCGGCCTCGCGCTGCTGTTCGCGTGCAATCGCCTGCTCATTGGCCTGCGTCAGGCTGTCGACATTCCACACCTTGTGGCGCAGCGCGCTGCGTTTTTTCTGGTACTCCTCGGGGACTTTATTGTCCTTCGGCGGCGCCGCGTGGTATTCCAAATCCACCCGCGCCTGCGCAAAGCAGGCGCAACACAGGGCCACGCCGGCCAACACTAGCCTTTTCATCGATAAACTCCTGACAAATCCCTGTTCTCATCTTTAGCAATTCAGCGGCCGGCCATTCAGCCAGGCGCGGCAATAAACGCCGACAAACGGCCGATGCGGCCCCGTCAGAGACGTCCGCCGCAGACGCAGCGACAGGCAGCGGACGATATCGGCACCCTGCTCACAGGCCGATCGGGCGCTCTGATGCCCCTGCGCGGAAGGTCTCGCCGCTTCCTGCGTTTGCAACCGGATTTCCAACGCTTCCCGCTCCGCACGCAGCAGCGCCAGCTGCATGCGCTCCGCCTGAATCTGTTCAGCCAACCAAATATGCTGCAACAAGCCATCCAGCCGCGCCGGACACCCCGCCGCAGAGGGACTTTCCGTCGAGGCGCCGGGCGAGGAATGGCGATCGATGAACGCCTGACTGCAAAATGAGGCCAGCAGCGCCAGCGCCGCAGCGATTAACGAAGGTAGTTTCAATACACAAGCTCCATGAATAAGCCGACTGGGGCGCGCCGCGAAAAACGACGCAGAGAACCGTTCAACAGCCGTTGAGTGAAGACACCTGAGGCTCCGCGGGATCGGGCGCATGTTGCCCTCCCGTCGCCGGCGCTTTCGCGTTTTCGGCATCGCATTCCGCCAGACGCGCCAGGGTTTCGGCCTCATTCTCCGTGGGCGGGGTCGGCTCAGCCATCTCTTGTCGCAGGCCATGCGCCAGCTCTTTCAATTTCTTCTGAAACAGCACGGGAGAAATTCCCTCGCATTGCCGATCGTAACGGGCCGCATTTGCTTGCAGACTCAACAACGACATTATCAACATGGCGACAATACGCTTTGCCATTGAAAACTCCTGTAAGGATGTCTGGGTATGTTGATATATATTCAACAAGCAGAGATTCATCGTTTAAAGATAAATAACGCATCGGAAAAACAGAGTAGCGAATTAATAATAAACCGTTCCACAATATCTTTGAGATAACGTCTGCCGCCCCGCCGAATAAAGAGCGGCGGTTAGCGTCCCCCTATTTTCGACCAGTCCAGCGTACCGCCGATACCGACCCGGCCTTCATTCAGCACGGCAGCGGCGGATTCGCCGGCGATAATGCGCTGTTTCTGTTCTCGCGTTGCGGGCTGCGGTGTTCCCCAATTCCCCCAGTGAGTGGAGGAGGATGAGGATGAAACAGTGGGGTGAATGGCACTGCATCCGTTTAATACAAGACACAATGCCAGAAGAGAATTACGCCATGTCATACTATTTCCCTTAAAATAACGCTATTGGTAGTGACGGTAAATGAAAAACGAGTTTATTTAGTTTAATAACTTTCGCCGCATGCAATCGCCTGCGACAAAAAGAATACGCAAGTGTTAATCACCCGTTATTTTAATTAACCTGAATCAAACAAATATCGTTCAATAAGACAACGCTAATCGCAGAAATGGGCCAGCAGGCTCAGCGCACTTCCGAGTGCGCTGGGATCTTACTCTTCGCCGTCCGGCTGCCAGGCCAGCAGATCGCCAGGCTGGCAGTCGAGAATGCGGCAGATCTTGTCCAGCGTTTCCAGCCTGACTCCCTTGACCTTGCCGTTTTTCAACAGAGACAGGTTTTGCTCGGTGATCCCCACCTGCTCCGCCAGCTCCTTTGAACGCATCTTCCTTTTGGCCAACATGACATCAAGACTTACGATTATTGCCACTCTATTCTCACACGAAAGAAAGCTGTTCTTCATTCAGCCGCAACGCTTCCAGAAATACCCGGCTAAATACCAGGATTGCGCAGCCTACGATCAGCGAGCGCACCGACTCGCTATTGACGCCATAATAAAGGATAAACAGCATTTTTTCATCGGCGGTCAATACCATCACCTGCAGCAGACCGGCTAACGACGGGAACAACACATCGACGATCAGCAAAATGCCAATGATCTGCAACAGCACCATATTGTTGCGATGCCACACGTTGCCGCGGAAGAATTGATAAAACAGCCCGGCGCCGCACAGCAGCGCGCTGTAATAGGGCAAATAACCGAGCATGTCGATAACCAGCGTGGCGAACAGCGCCCAGCGTTGCTGCGGGATCGCGTAGGCGAGCAGCTCCGGGTAATATTCCCGGTAAGAGGCGACGATATCGCGATAGGCTACGCCCTGCAGCCAGTCCCGCACGATGATGAACATCTCAACGCCGGTGCTGACGATCAGCATCGCCATAATGAGCAAACACAGACAACGCACGTACAGCGGCAGATGGATCCTTGGCGCAGCGCCCATAATTTTCTATCCCTTAATCAACAGCAATAAATTATCGTAAAACGATAATTTATTGCTGTCAATGATCAAGTGGACTGATGAGTCAGACGGTGGGCGCCAATGCGCGGGCAATAAAAAAGGCCGGGCTAACCCGACCTTGTTTGACTGCTCGACGCGCTTAGACCAGTTCGATCACGTCGAAGTTGGCTTCGCCGCTCAGATCGGCATCGTAATCAACGCCCTGCAGACCGAAGCCGAACAGGCGCAGGAATTCCGCCTTGTAGCCCTGGTAATCGGTCAGTTCGTTGATGTTATTGTCGTTCAGCTGCTGCCAGATTTCACGGCAGGTTTCCTGCACGGCATCGCGCAGTTCCCAGTCATCCAGGCGCAGACGGTGTTTCTCGTCGGTGTCCGGCGCCGCACCGCTGTACAGCTTGGTCGCGAACAGACGCTGGATCTGCTCGATGCAGCCTTCGTGAATGCCCTGCTCCTTCATGATTTTGAACACGATGGAGATATACAGCGGCATCACCGGAATGGCGGAGGAGGCCTGAGTTACCACCGACTTGAGCACCGCAACGTAAGCCGCGCCGCCTTTGGCCTGCAGCTTCTGGTTGATGGCCTGCGCCGCGCGATCCAGATCTTCTTTCGCCTTGCCCAGCGTACCGTGCCAGTAGATTGGCCAGGTCAGATCGGTACCAATGTAGGAGTAAGCGACAGACTGCGCGTTATCCGCCAGCACGCCCGCTTCGTCCAGCGCGTCCATCCACAGCTGCCAGTCCTGGCCGCCCATCACCTTCACGGTGTCGGCGATTTCTTGCTCGTTGGCCGGCTCGACCACGGCTTCAACCAGCACGTCTTTGTTGGTGTCCAGCGCAACGGATTTGTACGGCTCGCCGATCGGCTTCAGTGCGGAACGCACCACTTCGCCGGTTTCCGGCATTTTACGCACCGGCGAAGCCAGCGAGTAAACCACCAGGTCAACCTGACCCAGGTCTTTTTTGATCAGATCGATCACGGTTTGACGGCACTCGTTGGAGAATGCGTCGCCGTTGATGCTTTTCGCGTACAGGCCTTCTTCTTTAGCTGCCTTGTCGAAACCGGCGGAGTTGTACCAACCGGCGGAACCGGTTTTGCCTTCGCTGCCAGGCTTCTCGAAAAATACGCCGATGGTGGCCGCACCGCTGCCGAAAGCGGCATTGATGCGCGAGGCCAGACCGTAACCGGTGGATGCACCAATGACCAGCACCTTTTTAGGCCCGTTTTTCAGTTCGCCGCGCGACTTAACGTAGGCGATTTGCTCACGGACGTTGGCTTCACAGCCTGCCGGGTGAGCGGTGGTGCAGATAAAACCACGAATTTTAGGTTTGATAATCATAGTAATTTTTTCTTGGTAGCTAAAAACCGAAGAACAATATACCTGATTTTCTCGATATACTTAAGAAAGTGCGAAAACAAGCGCAGTGAACAGACCAGTCGGGGCAGCCCCCTGCGCCAGTGAAGGAGCCGTACCGGGTGAATGCCATTCCCAAAATACATGCCGATGAGGCCGAAATCTCTCTCCCCCATGTCCGAGCTATGCTCGCCGAACAGTTCCCGGCCTGGGCGGCGTTACCCATCGAACTCGTCACCACCGGCGGTACCGACAACGTGATGCTGCGGCTCGGCGACGCGCTGTTCATTCGCCTGCCGCGTACCGCCTCGGCGGCCGAAGCGCTGGCGCGCGAGAACCGCTACCCCGCGTTGCTGGCCCCTCATCTGCCGGCACCGATTTCAGCGCCGTTAGCCCAGGGCAAGCCGGATGACGCCTATCCTTTCGCCTGGAGCATCGGCCGTTGGATCAGCGGTCGCACGCCCGCCTGCGGCGAATGCAGCCCGGCGCTGGCGACGCAGTTGGGCGAATTCGTACGCACGCTCCATACCATCCCGACCGCAGACTATGAGATCACCGCCTATCGCGGCGGCCCGATCAGCGCCAGAGATGCCCTCACGCGCGAGTCTATCGCCCAGTGCGCCCCTCACCTCGATGCCGCCGTCCTGCTGCGGACGTGGGACAATGTGAGCCAGGTGCGTGAAAACACCGCCGGCGCATGCTGGCTACATACGGACATTCAACCCGGCAATTTGCTGGTCGACAACGGTGAACTGGCGGCGGTGATCGACTGGGGCGGCATCGCCATCGGCGATCCGGCGGTCGATCTGATCGTCGCCTGGAACCTGATGGGGCCGGAAGCCCGCGAACATTTCCACCGAGCGGTGAAGGTGGACGATGAGACCTGGCGTCGCGGTCGCGCCTGGGCACTGTCGATTGGCGTTATCGCTTACGCCTACTATGTCGATAAGGAACCTTTGCTGACGCGCACGTCACGCTACCAGCTGAAGCAGGTCGCGGCGGAGATGGGATTGACGCTATAAAACAGCAGACCGGACGCACTTCGCCCGGTCTGCAATCATTACGCCTTGTTCTTTTCCAGCTGCTCAATCAGCGTATAACGCAGCGATGAGGCATCGGCCGGCACGTTCTCCACCGGGGTAACAAGCACTTTCAGCCGATACTGATAACCCGGTTCGAAGGTGAAACCCTCGATGCCGGTATAGAACAACTCCCACGGCTGCTGCGCGGAGCGACGCACCTGCATGCACTTCATCGGGCCGACGCCCACGCAGTCCACCAGCGCGCTGTTCACCAGCAACACTTCCGTTTGGCCGCCTTTCTCATTTGCGGGCTGATTCATCGAGGTTCCCTCCTGGCTGCAGCCGGCCAATGCGGCCAACGCAACAAATAACAACGCTTTGATTTTCAATGTACTGCACCAATAGTCATGTAGGTCAGACGATCCTAACAAATTGACTGGATGAATTGAACCTTGCTCCGTATCACAGAGGCGACATTATTCGCTCGCGCTTATTCTCCAAACTCATGCGTTACAGGACAGAGGTCATGACGGTACGCTGTCGTTTTTATCATCGCAGTCAATGAGAAAACCGGCATCGCGAATCGCCGCCTTCACCTGCCTGGCGTCCATCACCGCCGTTTTCACATAGCCAAAAAAGGCCACCCGCGCGCCGGGCAAACGGACTGGCGTCGCCAGTTGGGCACTGAGTTCGCGATTGCGCTGCGCCATCAACTCGGCACGCGTCTCGGCACGCGTCTGCCAAAATGCAGCCGGTTCGGAGGGAGTTTCAGTGGCGGTTTCGAACCGAGACGTCAATTCGCTTAGCGCCTCCCACTCCGCCAACAGGGCGGCAACCACTTCAGGATTAGCCACCTGCCCCCAGTCAGAGGGTAAAATCCCCTCACGCCACGCCTCGAGATAGCCGGGCAACGCCCTCTTCAACCGACTCAGCCGATCGTTCAACGCAGGTGTCCTTTTACAACGCCTAATGTCTTGATATTCCCCATAATGCCGCTCTCGCTTAACCGGTGATGGGAGCAATGACCGGAGCTTATCAGCGCCATAGATGACGTAATGACTTTTAGTGCGGCTAAATTAGCGATATGTGCGGGTGGGGATGGAGATCGGGTTGGTGGCTGTGATTCGAAAGAGGAGCGGGGATTGTTGCTGGAGGATCAAGAGGAATTTAATTATAAATTAATCACAAACAAAAACGAATACGATACCTATATGTACAAAAGAATGAACACATCTCTATAAAAATACAAAAAACCCCGGATTCTCCGGGGTGAATTATTAAATCAATAGTAAATTAATAGGAGGGAAGGTTATTTTATGGATTCTTTTATCCCATACATGTTCCGATCGCTATCCATCGAAATCCCACCGGGGAACTGCTGAACAGCGTTGGGCCCAGACGTTGCCACATAGTCAGTATTTGAGGGGCTCCCCTCAAAGTACCTCTGGCTAGAGTCATTAGGAAATACAACAGCATTAATCATATTATGGCCTGCGTTATTCCCCCATTTGAGTTGTGCTATTTTATTGTTATGGAGTTGAAGATTGAGGTTATTAACACCAGAATAAGACTCATCATCACCTATTTGAACACCATAAGTTCTGTTGGCATAAAATGTTCCTTGTACGATAGAATCATTAGAACGCAGCAGCAAACCTACACCTTTATTGGCCTCACTTTCAATCCCATAAGCAAGAATATTTGCCCCTGACTCAGTCCTCATGCCATTACCGTTAGCATACAGATGGGTATTAGTAAGCATTAAACCTCCGCCGCTATAAAAGCCCTCCTTATGCAGAACATCAATCCCCCACCCTCCATTGTTAGCAGCAATCATCCCAGAAACAATCGAATCATGCGGTCCTCGCATCGTCCATCCATTACCTTTATTGCTAATTAATTTTACTCGAGTAAAGTAAGACTCCATTGCATCATTTTCATCTGGATGAACAGAACCGCTTGGAATAAATTGAGTAACTAATGCATCTCCAGAGAACCGCTCGATTGATACATCTTCTAGCCAGAACCATAAACCATATATTTCAACACCATTAACGCTGGCTTTTTTTCCATCACCACCATCAATAGTAATGTCTTTAATTTTTATGTATTTAACACCTGGAAGGCTTTTTCTATCACCATCTAATGGTGATGCAATTTTCAATGCATTTTTTTCGCTCAGGCTTGATAGTTTTTCATAGTCAGCACTTTGAATAATGGGCCCAGAAGAAGCCGAGGCTAATTTCAACTGAGTTCGATAGATTCCAGAGCCGATAACTTGGGATGCATTATCAATTACAATGCAAGGTGACGCACTGCAAGTCCACACGCCTGGCGAAAACTCAATTACTTGCCCAACACCAAGCTTTATTGTAGATTTAATCTCACCCGGTTCATTGACTTTGATAGTGATTTGCTTGCCATTGGCGGCAATTATCTCTTTGTTAATAATGTCGCCAACATCTGCCGTAGAAAATGCACATGCATAATTAGCCACCATAAATGGAATAATTGATAAAAAAGACACATACCCTTTTGTCATTGTTAGATATCCTTTTAACTTAAATTTGAGATTCAATAATTGAATGATAGATAACCAAATGTCAACTTCAAAATACTTCAAGCGTCACATTTATCGAGGTGTTAGCAACACATCACCATTACTAGCATGGCCTGTCTATCCGAAATTTGCTCGTCCCCAAATACACCATTACGAGAATTATTTCCTGGTGATGTGATGCTAAGGTTTCCTGTGCATCCGTGGTTACAGTTGACCGTCCCCATTGCTGTACTAGTTCTAATGCGGGTTCCCGATAACCATTGACCCTATCCCAAAATCAGTGTAGTGCTAAATCAGAGAGGAGATCAAAAGTAGGTATTGGCGTCCGCGATGTTCTTAGCAATTTTGCGCCCCCCTCAGCGCGATCTGCATCGTCAGATACTCCCACTGCTACTACTTTCGCCTCACGACTAAACTTAAACGCGGCATCAGTCGACTGAGCTGCGCTATCTGCAGACTAGCTACTCTTTGCTTCGTCTGTTGCTTGTTGCGTACTGCGGGCTCCCAGCACAATGTTTTTGCCAACGACGCCATCCACGGGCAATCCTTCAGATGACATAGATGGCCCCCGAAATAATTCAGATTATGAACTGGTTGTTATAATTGGGGCGCGGACAAAAAAGCCCTGAATTACCAGGGCTTACATTGAAGTTATTATTTATTGCACTGCAAATTTAACCTCTGCCTTTCTTATGGTTTTTTTTCTTAATTTCTCTGATTGCCTTTCAACGGCTAGATACATTAAGATGCCAAATCCTATCACGAAAGCAAAAGCCATAAATAACTTAACCGGGGTTAAGTCGGTTCTGTCTAGCGCCCAGAAAATATAGTTATACAAATAAATAGAAAACGAGCACTTCCCTACAAATGCTACACTGCGCACAACGTGCGGCACACGCTTTCCTGAGAACCGATTAATAAGTGATGCCATTAATAATGCAAAAACCGATGAAATCAACACTTCATATAGTTTAATCTTGTTATTAAAACCATGCCCTTTGTAGAAAAGAAGCAATACAAATAACGCGATCAATATCCATTGAGCTTTCAATTTTCTTATAAATGAACCTATTCTGTTTTGATATATGGCGCAAAGCCACCCCAAAACGAAAAGTGAAAGGTAAGATGGAATGCCCCATGTTAACAATTGATTCTCACTGTAAACATTAATCAAAATACTAACAGCAAACACACTGACCAACAAAACAACTCTTCCCAAAGCAGTGGTAAATAAAACAACCAGAGCAGGGAGAATTAAATAAAACTGCATCTCAACAGCGAGCGACCAATAAACCCCACTAATTGAGAAAAATGTCTTTTCTGAAAAATTGTGAATAAATAAAGCATGGGATATTACATCAAAGACCCCTGTAGGTTTTGTTGCAATGCCAAAACCTCGAATTAGAACAAACCAAACCGCGATTGATATGTAAAATGGAATAGCTATCCGCAAGTATCTTTTTAAAAAATAGATGCCATACTTCTTTGCTGAAAAGCCACTTGAAAATGCTTTTCCACTTGACCCAGCCATACAATAGCCTGAAATTACAAAAAACATTCCAACGCCGATCCACCCGTTACCAAAAAGCCCCATCACATCGAAGCCGAATGGTAGCGGTCGGCCTAAAGAACCGGACCATAGGAAAAGGTGAAAGGCGGTAACGAGCATAACCGCTACACCTCTAAAAAAGTCAATAATATCATTGCGCTGAGACATGTCATTTCCTTTAGTTATTGACGCAATGATAAGCCACCTACCAGCAGATTACCAACCTATCGGAACATAGGAGTAACTCAATCCATCCCGACGGGCTAACGAAAAAATTTGTCGCCGCGCGGAAAGCATCAGGTTTGGAATTTCAAGAAAGCCCGCCGACGTTCCACGAGATCCGAAGCCTGTCCGGCCGCCTGTACGAAAAGCAGAACGACAAGGCATTTGCCCAAAAGCTGCTGGGGCATACAACGGAAATGAAGACGCTGAAATAGCTTAAAACGAGGGGGAAGGAGTACGTGATGCTCTAAAAGAGCCGAATATCAAAATTCGAGTAAATTTCGAGTAATTCCGATTTTTTCAAAAAAAGACTTATAAATCAATCACACAAAAAAAGACCGAATACGATTCCTATATTCGGTCTAGGGAAATGGCTCTTGGGAGAGAGCCGTGCGCTAAAAGTTGGCATTTAATGCAGGGCTTGTTCAGCCGTGCACTTTAAGAGTAGCCTACCGCGCCAGTTTTGCCAGCCGCCCGGCGGCCGCGTGATAGTTTCGTGACGAAATAACTATGCGGCAAATGCGCATCAATCCGCGCACGTTGGGCAAGGCGTTGGCAAACAAGCGGTTAGTCAGCGCACAGCTTCTCGGCGCGTTCAATGAACGGCGCCAGACTCATTTTTTTCCCCGGTTCGGCAGGGTCGTCCAGCAGGAGCACCTCCAGCGGCTGCGCACGCTGATGGCCCTTCTTCACCTGCTGCTCCGCTGCATCGTTGAGCGGGTATTGCATCAAGGTGCTGTTGTTGAGCACGAACAGCGCGCCGCCGCTGCGGCATTGCAGCGTCACTTCTTCCTTGGTGAACGCCCACTGTTTGCCGTACTCCAGTTTAGTGATGTTCACCAGTTTGTCTGCCGCCAGCGCGCCGGTCGCGGTTGCCAGCAGCGTAATGCCGAGTAATACCGATTTCATGTGTTGGCCTTAAGGTTGCTATTCGCGTCGATTTTCCCGCAGCTTGCCGGCCTGCGGCAAGCTGAAATGTCATACCGGCGCATAGGTTGCAAATAAACTGACCAGCAGCAGCACCGCCATCCCCAGCCCGACTTCGAGCCAGCAGGCCAGCACCACGCCGCGCTGCGCCAGCGCCGGCACGCGGCTCATTGCCGGCACGATAGCGTAGCGATTGGCCAGCGCCACCATCACCATCAGCGCCACCAGTGCGGTTTTAATCAGCAGCAGGCGCTGATAAGGCGAGCTGAGGTTAAGCGGCCAACCACCGAGAATGATCAGGCTGTTGACGATGCCGGTGACGATCACCGCCGCCACCGCCAGGTGCCCCCAGCGCGAGAAACGGATCAGCGTGGTGATGGCGTCGCTGCGCCACTGCGGCGGCTGCAGGTAGCGCAGGCAAACCAGCAGCGGCACCAGGCTGCCGAACCAGTAACCGGCGGCCAGCAGGTGTATCGCATGGTTGGCGCGGTGCAGCGCGCCCAACGTGCCTTCGTGCATCGCCGCGTGGCCGATAAACGCCAGGCTCACCAGCAGCAGCGCCGAACACAGCGCCAACGCCTGCGCGCGCGGCCGCTCCGGCAGCAGCAGGCTCAGGATCGCCAGCAGCGACAGGCCCAGATGCCAGCGCCACACTTCGCCGAAGGTGGTGCCGAGCACCGCCCACCAAATCTCCAGCCGCCAAGCGTCTTGCCAACCGTCGCCCATCTGCCCGGCCTGAATAGCCAGCAGCGCCACGGCGGAAAGCCCGGCAGCCCAGGTGCCGGCAAGCAGCAGCGGGCGCACATCGCGGGAGAGGATCGGGGAGAGGCGCTGCGGTGACAATAAGGCGGTGAACAGACTGATGCCGAACATCAGCATCACCGCCGCAAAGTGCACCAAGCGACACAGAACGAACAGGGTCGCCAGAGTCACGATCAGTTTACGGTGAAGCTGTACTGGCCTTTGGTTTTATGCCCGTCGACCGACACCACATGCCAGCTGACGTTGTATTTGCCCGCGCTCAGCTCGCCGTCGATCGGCACGTTGACCTGGGTGTTATTGTTCGGATCGAGCTGCAGTTTGCCGGTTTTCACCACGGCGTTGTCCGGGCCGGTGATTTTCACGCCGCTGAAGTTCGGCTCGATGCCTTCGGAGAAGCTGAGAGTCAGCGCCTTCGGCGCCGGGCTGACGCTAGCGTCGGCCTTCGGCGTTTCCACTTTCAGGTGAGCGTGCGCCAAGGCTTGCTGTGAAGAAAGGCCAACGAACAGGACGAAAACGGTGGAAAGCAGGCGACAGGAGGAACGAATTTTACCGATCACAGTGGTATCCCTTAACAGTAAAAGAGGGTCATAAGGGTTAAGGCCACAGCCAAGGCGATGTATCAGCGGCCCCAACCCACCGCAAGTGATTGCGCCACGGGTAAACAGAAAAACGGGTTATATCGGCTAACCCGCTGTTTTGACTCTACCATCCCTGTAGCGTATCGCGGTAAATCATAACGACCAGGCTGCGGCAAGTCGAGCGCATCACTGGCATTTTGCGATCCGGCAGCACGTATCGCCGCATAACCGCGATAAACGCAGGGTAAAAAAAACCGCGCGTCAGGCTCGCCCGCGCGCGGTTTTTCGATGTTCTGGTGCAGATTAAGCCTGGCCGTTGCCGCCCTGGCCCATCGAGCCCATTTTCTTCAGATCTTTGTCGATGAAGAACAAGCCTTTGCCGCTGGTGCCCACCAGCGCCAGCTTATCCAGCACGGATTTGAACAGTTTCTCTTCTTCATGCTGCTCCGCCACGTACCACTGCAGGAAGTTGAAGGTGGAGTAATCGTGCGCGGTCATGGCGGCGTGCGCCAGTTCGTTGATCTGACGGGTGATCAGCTGTTCGTGTTCGTAGGTCTGCTGGAACACGTCCGCCAGCGATTCGAACGCCACCGGCGGCGCGGCGATGCTGCCCAGCAGCGGTAGAGAACCGGTGTCGCTCAGGTAGTCGAACAGGCGTTGCATATGCTGCATCTCTTCCTGAGAGTGCTCTTTAAGAAATGCGGCGGCGCCTTCAAAGCCTTTATCGCTGCACCATGCGCTCATCTGCAGGTACAGGTTGGCGGAGTAGAACTCCAGATTCAGTTGCTCATTCAGCTTTTGAGTCATTTCTTGCGTCAGCATAATGATTCCTTTTATTTTGCAGGTCATGAATTTAATTTCCGCGCATTATGCCCTGCTGCCGTAAAAATAAAAACACCTTATTTACACTCAAATCACATTAATTATAAAAACCATAAATATCAATAAATTAAAATATCACCAATACATTGAGAATTAACATGATAATTATTTTCATCTTTTATTTTAATCATAAAGCGAATCATTCTTATTTAAAAGAATAAATAGATTGCATTACTGCTGGATAAATATCGCCCGCGACGGCGGCGCAACGGGCTTGCCAAGCGCCGCCGGGTGGATTACCTTCTGCGCAGATTCAATGCGGCAAAGTAAGTAAGGAGCATAGCGTGGGTTACAATCTGGCCGAGTTGTCCAAAGAAGAGATGGACAGGGTGAACGTGGATCTCGCCGCCTCAGGCGTGGCGTACAAAGAGCGCTACAACATGCCGGTGATCCCGGAAGTGGTAGAGCGCGAGCAGCCGGAGCCGCTGCGCGACTATTTTCGCGAGCGCGTGGCGCACTACCGCGCGGAATCCCACCGATTTTCGCGCCTGCCGTACGAGCCGAAGGTCAAATAACAAAACCCGCCATTACGGCGGGTTTTTGCGTCACTTGCCGGCGAACCGGTCGGTGGCGATCATCAGCTGGTGCAAAATACCCGGCTCATCATACGAATGCCCCGCCCCTTCCACGATATGCAGTTCCGCCTCCGGCCAGGCCTTGGCCAGATCCCAGGCGTTCTGCACCTGGCAGGCCATGTCATAGCGGCCGTGGACAATCACCGCCGGAATATGGCGGATCAGCGGCACATTACGCAGCAGCTGGTCATCGCTCTCCAGGAAGCCCAGATGCGTGAAGTAGTGGTTTTCAATACGGGCGAACGCCAGCGCGAAATCATCCTCGCCAAACGAAGCAGATTCACGGCTCGGCAACAGCGTGACCGTCTCCCCTTCCCACACGCTCCACAGCTTGGCCGCTTCAAGCTGCACCTGCGGATCGGCCGAGGTCAGCCGCTGCCGGTAGGCGGCGATCACGTCTTGACGCTCGTCATCCGACAGAATGGACAGCACGCGCTCCCATTTGTCCGGGAAGAAGCGCGAAGCGCCGTCCTGGTAATACCAATGCAGCTCCTGCTTGCGCAGGGTGAAGATGCCGCGCAGCACCATTTCACTGACGTGCTCCGGGTGGGTCTGCGCATAGGCGAGCGCCAGCGTAGACCCCCAGGAGCCGCCGAACACCAGCCACTGCTCGACGCCGGCCATTTCGCGCAACCGCTCGATATCGGCCACCAAGTGCCAGGTGGTATTGTTGTCCAGGCTGGCGTGCGGGCGGGAACGGCCGCAACCGCGCTGATCGAACAGCAGCACCTTGTAGCGTTCGGGATCGAACAGTTGACGATGATGCGGGGAGATACCGCCACCCGGTCCACCGTGAATGAAGACCGCCGGTTTACCGTTCGGGTTACCGCTCAGCTCCCAGTAGATCCGGTGGCCATCCCCAGTGTCCAGCCAACCGCTGTCGTATGCCGCTAACGGCGGGTACAAACCTCGTAATTGTTCCATGGCGCTTTCCGTCTCTCTGTGAGTCATGCTTTCATCAAAGCGGAAGCCGCACGGCAGGTCAACGGTAAAACCCGAAAACTCGAACGCGCGCCGAGAACTCGGCGCGCGTTTGCTCAAAATCACATCGACCTGCCTGCAAAACGCCCACAGGCCCGATCAGTTAAGGTGCGCGATCGCACTGATCTCCACCAATTGCTCGGGCGAAGCCAACCCGGTGACGCCGATCAGCGAACCGGCGGGCCGGTGATCGCCGACATAGCGCTTGAACAACGCAACGCACGGTTCAAAGTGCGCCAGTACATCGGTCAGGTAGATCTCCACATACGCCAGGTTCGAACGTTCGGCACCGAATCCCGCCAATACCCGATCCAGATTGTCCAACGTCTGTTGGGTTTGCCGTTCGATATCGCCCGCACCGACAAACTCCCCCTGCATATCATGGGAAAACTGCCCAGAGATGTAGAGGGTATCCTTGACGCGATAGCCTTGGGACACGCCATTCTCCTCTTCCCAAATGACCCCGTGGTGGTAGTGCGTGATGCCATTTTTCATGCTGTTTCTCCAACCGTTTATCGTTTCAATGACGACTATAATCGTTTGATTGGCGAATGGATGTCGTCACTGAAACGACGTTGACAATGCATTTAATATATTGAATATGTTAAATTTATTGTCTTTTCACCGGTTCTCGGAGGGCAGCATGCTACGGGCGAATCTCAATGACATTCAGGTTTTCATGGCCGTCGTCGACGCCGGCAGTTTTGTCGCCGGCGGACAGACGATGGGGCTATCGCGTTCGGCGGCGGGCAAGGCCATCGCGCGTCTGGAGCAGCGGCTGAGCGTGCGGCTGTTGCATCGCACCACGCGTTCGCTTGGCCTGACCGACGAGGGACGAGAGTTTTATCGACGTGGCCTGCAGATCCTCGCTTCGGTCGACGATGCCGAGGCCAGCGTGGCCGGCGACAAGGGCACCGCACGCGGAGTGCTGCGGTTGACCGCCCCTTCCGCCTTCGGCAGACGGATCCTGTTGCCGCTGGTGCCGAAATTTCTCGTCGCCTGGCCTGAGGTGCAGGTGGAGATCAGTTTTTCCGATCGCCTGGCGGATGTCGTGGAAGAAGGATTTGATTTGGCAGTACGGATCGGCGTCACGGCGCCGGATACCCGGCTGGTGTCCAGAACCCTCGCCAGGTATCGCGCCCTGCTGTGCGCCTCCC
Organism: Serratia sp. NGAS9; assembly: GCF_009905295.1. Taxonomy (NCBI): domain Bacteria; kingdom Pseudomonadati; phylum Pseudomonadota; class Gammaproteobacteria; order Enterobacterales; family Yersiniaceae; genus Serratia; species Serratia sp. NGAS9. The sequence continues at coordinate 1,972,318 of NZ_CP047605.1, read as the reverse complement.
CCGCCTACCTCGCCGCCCGTGGCGAACCGCATACCGTCGAGTCGCTCGCCGGGCACGAGGCTCTGCTGTTCAGCAGCCGCAACCAAAAACAGCCCTGGCGGCTGCGTGACGAGCGCGGCGAATGGGTCAAGGCCCCAGTTCGCGGCCGCCTGCGGCTGGACAGCGGAGAAGCGCTGCACGATGCGGCCTTGGCCGGGTTGGGCATCGCGTATCTGCCGGAGTTTATGATTGCGGAGGATTTGGCCGCCGGTCGTCTGCAGCAGGTGCTGCGCGCCGTGGAGGGTGAAGAAGTCAGGATTGTGGCGCTCTATCCGAATAAGCGCCTGCTGGAACCCCGCGTCAGGCGCTTTCTCGATCTCTTGGTGGATACGCTCGGCGGCTGAAACCTTACCCGCCTTTACGCATATGCGGCTCGCGCATCTCCTGTGCGGTTTTCGCCTCGATGCTCAGTTCCGCCGTCGGGCGCAACATCAGGCGTGCCAAGCCGATAGGTTCGCCGGTTTCCCGGCAGTAGCCGTACTCGCCGTTCTGCAACCGCGCCAGCGCCGCATCGATTTTCGGCAGCAGGCGGCTTTCGCGATCCAACTGGCGGAACAACAGGCGCAGCTCTTCTTCGCGCGCCGCCTTGTCGGCTTCATCGCCCGTCGCTTCGCCGCTGTCGATCGCCTTCTTCAGCTCATCGATGTGCAGCAGCAGTTTTTGCCGCTCATCCTGCAGCAGCTGGCGGAAAAAAGCCCGTTGAACCGAGTTCATGTAATCAGAATCCGGCATGGCCAGCAGTTGCTGCGCATCCGGTAATGTCATCACTGTCATTGCGTTCTCCGAACCCTAAAGGTGTAATATTATAACATAATAATTATTTTAAGCACCCGGTCATCCAAAAACAAAATTTCACGTACAAACAGCCAGTTACACACTACTGGCACTTTGTCGCTTGCATCCTGTCGGCTTTAGGCGGTTAATGGCTGAGCAAGCCACCCAATCATAGGTAACGAGAGGCCATCATGAGTAAGGGAATGGATAGCAAAAAAAATGCGAAGAAGAAGCCGTTGAAAACCCCAGCAGAGAAACGTGCGGAGAAACGCGCCAAAAAAGCGCATCCGTCTGGTGAGTAAGCGTCCTTCCATCCGTCATTAAACCCGCCAAGGCGGGTTTTTTATTGCCTCACTGGAGAGATGGCCAATGCCCTGCTTTACCCTCGCCGCAGCCCAATACCCCGCCGCTGCGGCCAATATCGCCTGCAACCTTGAACGTCACCTTGAATTTGTCGCGCAGGCAGCCGAACAGCAGGTGCAACTGCTGGTTTTTCCCGAACTGTCGCTAAGCGGCTATGAGCTGGCCGATGCTGCCGAACTGGCGCTGACGCTGGGCGATCCGCGTCTGCAACCGCTCGCTGCGGCGGCGCAATCGCATCAGATGACGATCATCGTCGGCGCGCCCTTGCGCAGCGGCCAGGCGCTGCATATCGCCGCCTTGATCTTTCACCCCAACGGCGCGGTGGCCGCCTATACCAAGCAACATCTGCACGGCGCGGAACAACAACGGTTCTTGCCCGGTAATGGCGGCACGCTGCTGGAAATACATCGGCAACGCATCGCGCTGGCTATCTGCGCCGACACCTCGCAAGCCGGCCACGCAAGCGCCGCCGCGCTGGCGGGTGCGCAGATTTATGCCGCCGGCGTGCTGGTATCTGAAGCCGGTTACGCGAAAGACAGCGCCGCGCTGGCAGGCTATGCCCGTCGTTATGGCATGGTCACGCTGATGGCCAACCATGCAGCGCCAACCGGAGGCTGGATCCCGGCAGGCCGCAGCGCCATCTGGGATGAAACGGGAGCGCTTTTGGTTGCCGCACCGGATGACGCCCCTGGTCTTATCATCGCCGACAAGACCCGCGACGGTTGGCACGGCCGCCTGTGCCGGTTAAGCTGAAGCCTGACGGCAACGCGGAGGAAAACATGACGTTACGCGTAATAGATACCGAGACCTGCGGGCTGGACGGCGGCGTGGTGGAAGTGGCCTCCCTCGATCTGCTCGACGGCCAGTTAACCAACCCGATGAGCGATCTGGTCAGCCCGGATCGCCCCATCAGCCTCGACGCGATGGCGATTCATCACATCACCGAACAGATGGTGGAAGGCAAACCGCGCATTGCGGTGGCGATCGGCCGCTATCAGGGCAGCCCATACTATGTGGCGCACAACGCCGCCTTCGATCGCGGCGTGCTGCCAGAGATGAACGGCGCCTGGATCTGCACCCTCAAGCTGGCGCGCACGCTGTATCCGGACATCAAGTACGGCAACCAGTATCTGCGCTACGCGCTGAATCTGGACGTGCAGCTGCCGGCAGACGCCACGCTGTACCCGCACCGCGCGCTGTATGACTGCTACGTCACCGCCGCGCTGCTGCAACGCATCATCAAGGATTCGGGCTGGACGCCGGAGCAAATGGTGCAGATCACCGAACAGCCGGTGCTGCTGAAGAAGTTCAAGTTCGGCAAGTATCGCGGGCAGGAGATTGATCGCATCGCCCAGGAAGATCCTGGCTATCTGCGCTGGATGCTGAAATCCATCGACGATCTGAGCCCGGACATGAAGCACACGCTGAAATACTATCTGATTGGCTAACACGGCGGGCGGCGCAGGCCGCCCGCCGAACGCTATTATTCCGCCAGCGCCAGAATGAAGGCGTACTCTAACGCAATATCCTCATAGGCCTTGAAGCGGCCGGATTTGCCGCCGTGGCCGGCATCCATGTCGGTATACAGCAGCAGCTGCCGATCGTCGGTTTTCAGCTCGCGCAGCTTGGCCACCCACTTGGCCGGCTCCCAATACTGCACCTGCGAATCGTGCAGACCGGTGGTCACCAGCAGATGCGGGTACTCCTGCGCCTTCACCTGATCGTACGGGCTGTACTGTTTGATGTAGTCGTAATAGGCCTGCTCGTTCGGGTTGCCCCACTCGTCGTATTCGCCGGTGGTCAGTGGGATGGACTCATCCAGCATGGTGGTCACCACGTCGACGAACGGCACCTGCGCCACCACGCCGTGGAACAACTGCGGCGCCTGGTTGATCACCGCGCCCATCAGCAGACCGCCGGCGCTGCCGCCCATCGCGAACACCCGCTTACCGTCGCCGTACCCCTGGGCGATCAGCGTTTCGGTCACGTCGATAAAATCGTTGAAGGTGTTCTGCTTGTTGAACAGTTTACCGTCTTCATACCACAGCTGCCCCAGCTCACCGCCGCCGCGAATGTGCGCCAGCGCGAACACGACACCGCGATCCAGCAGGCTCAGGCGGCTGGCGCTGAACGCCGGATCCATACTGCTGCCGTAAGATCCGTAGCCATACACCATCAGCGGGTTGGTGCCGCGCTGGAAGCTGTCCTGGCGATACACCAGCGAGACCGGCACTTCGACGCCGTCGCGCGCCTTCACCCACACCCGCTCGCTGCGGTAGTTTTCTGGCGTGAAGTTCTTCACTTCCTGCTGTTTGAGCATCGTCCGCTCGCCGCTGTCCATGTTCAGCTCGTACAGCGTGGTCGGGGTGGTCATCGACGAATAGCCGTAGCGCAGCAGCGCGGTCTCCGGATCCGGGTTATACGCCAGCCAGGTGGTGTAAGTCGGATCGTCGAAGGCGATGCGCTTCTCTTCGCCGCTTTGCCAATGGATCTGGCGTAGCAGCGTCAGGCCGGCATTGCGCTCTTCGACCACCAACCAATCACGGAACAGGCTGAAGCCCTCCAGCATCACGTCGCCGCGCGGGGCGATCAGCGTCTGCCACTGCGCTTCATCCGCCTGTTCGCTTTGGTACAGGCCGAAGTTCTTGCCGTCCTTGTTGGAGCGGATATAGAAATGCTGGTGATAGTGATCGATGGCGTACTCGTGATCCTTGCGGCGCGGCACGAACAGCTGCGGCTTGGCGTCCGCGCGATCGGCATCCAGCAGCAGGATCTCCGAGGTGGTGGTGCTGCTCAGGTGGATCAGGATAAAGCGCTCGGAGGTGGTCTTCTCCAGCCCGACGTAAAAGGTATCGTCCCGCTCTTCGTAAATCAGCTCATCCTGTTGCGGATCGCTGCCCACCACGTGACGATAGACCTGATACGGCAACAGCGTCTTGGCGTGCTTGCGCACGTAGTAGACCGTCGAGGAGTCGTTGGCCCACTCGAAGCTGCCGGAGGTGTTTTCCAGCACTTCGTCCGCCCAGCTGCCGTCGGCCAGGTTCTTGAAGCGAATGTCATACTGGCGGCGCGACAGGAAATCCTCCGCCACCCCCAGCCGCTGGTTGTCTGGGCTGACGTCCAGCCCGCCCAGGGTATAAAACTCGTGATTCTCGGCGCGCTGGTTGCCGTCAATAAGCACCTCCCAGTGCTCACTCTCGGCCTGAGGCTGGCGCACGGAAATCGCGTATTCGTTGCCCGGCTCGTAGCGCGTCTGATAGCGATAGCCATGGCGCACGTAAGGCACCGAATGTTCCTGCTGCGGAATACGCGCCACCATCTCTTCGTACAGGGTTTCACGCAGCGCCTGCTGTGGCTTCAGCATCGCATCGGTATAGGCGTTCTCCGCCTGCAGGTAGTCCAGCACCTGGCGGTCTGCGCGCTCGTCGTCGCGCAGCCAGTAGTAGTCATCCACGCGCGTGTCGCCGTGGATAGTGATGGGATAAGGACGTTTTTCCGCTTTCGGTGGGGTCATCATTGCTAAATCATCCGCTTACATAGATTGCGGCAAGAGTGACACGATTCCCCCCGGCTTGCCAAGCGGCGCTACGCCAGCTCGCGCTTTTTCTCGTTGACGTCGCTCTCGATGCCCTGCTTGACGTCCGCCGGGATCTTCAGCGCCTGTGCCAACGCATCGAGATAGCCGCGCTCCATAAAATGATCGACGTCGATCACCAGACAGCTCAGGTAATAAACCTCCAGCGCCTCGTCTTCGTTTTGCACGCTGCGGGCGATCAATGCCGGGTTGAGCGGCTGATCGAGCGCTTCCTGTACCCAACCCTGCGCCTCTTCCCCCACCTGCAACTGCGCCAGGCTGTGATCGATGGCACGCTGCTCGTCGGCATCGATATGGCCGTCGCTCTTGGCGGCAAACACCAGCGCCTGCACCAGGCGTTTGGCGCGCAGATCCACCGGCGTGGTTTGCAAACCGAACTGCGATTCGTCCTGATGGGTCTCTTTCACCCGCTGTTTGTACTTGTTCCACAGCACTGCGCCCACCGCCGCGCTACCACCGATAATCAGCGCATTCTTGCCGAACTTGCCCACCAGCTTGCGCGAGGACTTGTTGGCCAACAGCACGCCGACCAGGCCGCCCAGCGCCGTGGGCGCCAGCAGCTTGCCGATGCCTTCCGCCCCGCCCATCGCGCCGGCCTTCTGCCCGATCAACGTTTGAATCTGCTGCATCCAGTTACTTTTCATCATCTACCCCTTGCGTGAAAAAACGCGGCGCGCAGGCGCGGCCGAACCGACGGTAAACCGCCAGATTAGGGGATCTTTTGTCAATTTACGTCTGGGGGATGCAAACCTGTGTTTAGCGGATCGGCGGGCCGGACGGCCCGCCGGGATAAGCTGCGGCGTTACGCGTCTTCGTCGCCCGCTTCGTCGTCCTGCTCGTACTCCGCCAGCTCGTCGCGCATCGCCTGGATGGCGTCGCGAGTCATCAGCGCCAGCGTGCGGTAGAAACCGGTGGTGGCGTGCGCTTCCACTTTACCGAGGAAGCGGCCGCACCACGGCAACAGGAACTCGTCGAACAGCGCGATCTGCGCCTGTGCTTCATCTTCCTGCGACTGATCTTCCAGCCAGGACGCCGCCAGCAACAGCTGGCCGAAATGGTCGGCCGGCGCCTCCGCCAGCGGCATGCCGCGCTGCTGCAAGAAGGCCCGCACTTCCGCTTCGCTGGCGCCTTCGACGTAGTCGGAGCGGAACGGCGACACGCTGCACTCGCTGCCGACGAACATCGCGTTGAAGTCAGTCGCCAGTTGGTTGACGTCGCAGCCCTGCTGCAGGCGCTTCAGCAGGTCATCCTGCTCCAGCGGCCAGTGCTGCTGCAGCTTGCCCTCTTTGATCAGCGCAAACAGCGGCACCAGCAGCGGATCCTGCGGCTGGCGGTAGAACAGCGTACCCAGCACGCGGCAGACAATCGAAAACTCATTCATGATAAAGCCTTATTCAATACGGAAAATTTTGCCGGGACGATGTCACAAATCGGCCAATTCCGCAATCGCCGGCTTGCCGCGCCGTTCGAGAAAATCCAGCAGCCGGCGCGGGCTGACGTTGAGAATGCGCTCCTGCGGGAAGCCCACCTCGTCGATGATGCGCTCGCAGTGCTCAAAGTTACCCAGCGAAAAGGCAACGTGCGAATCCGAACCCAGCGCCAACCAACCGCCGGCATCGCGCACGGCGGCGGCGATCGCCCGGCAGTTGGCCTCGCTGCCCTTGCGGGAGTGGGTGAACGACGAGTTATTCAGCTCCAGCGCCACCTCGTATTTGGCCGCCGCCGCCGCGACGGCGGGAATGTCGATCGGATAACGTGGGTTGCCGGGGTGGCTGATGATATGCACGTCCCCCTGCGCCATCGCGGCGATCATCGCTTCAGTATTGGACGCTTTATCCTGCGGCGCAAACACCGGCTCGTGGAAACCGGCGATGATCACGTCGGTGGCGGTCAACATCGGGCCGGTGCAGTCGATGTCGCCCTGTAGGTTTTTGATGTTGGCTTCGATACCGCGCAAGATGCCCACGCCGTTCACCCGGCGCGGCCAGACGTGCATGTTCATAAAGTGCCAGTAGTGCGGCGCATCGGCCATGTCCGGGCCGTGATCGGTGATGGCGAACAGCTTGATGCCCTTCTGCTGGGCTTCGGCGATGTAATCGTGCAGCGTGCTGTAAGCGTGGGTGCTGGCGACGGTGTGCATGTGCAAATCAACGGGGTACATTGTTTCTCCTTCCAGAGGGCCCGCCCGCAAAGGTACGGGCAGGCGCGATGACGATAACAGCTTATCAGTTACCGAACGGCGGCTGAAGGATCAGTAACCCCGCTGCCTGTCGACCACGCCGGCCGGGGTGTGCCCCGCCTCCAGCGCGCGGATGTTGGCGGCGATCTGATCCATCGCCTGCTGCGGCAACGTGATGGCAGCAATATGCGGGGTTATGGTGACACGCGGATGACGCCAGAACGGGTGATCCTGCGGCAGCGGCTCGCGGGTGAACACGTCCAGCGTGGCGGCGGCCAGCTGCCCCTGCTCGAGCGCCGCCAGCAGATCGGCCTCCACCAGGTGTGCGCCGCGCGCGATGTTGATGAGATAAGCGCCCGTGCTCAACTGCGCGAACAGCTCGCGGTTGAGGATGCCGACGGTCTCCGGCGTATTGGGCAGCAGGTTGATCAGCAGTTTGACGCCGTCGAGGAAGGCCGCGCGCTGCGCCTCCCCGGCGAAACTTTGCACGCCGTCGATCTGTTTGGCGCTGCGGCTCCAGCAGCGCACGCGAAAGCCAAACTCGGTCAGCTTGCGCGCCACGCTCTGCCCCAGCACGCCGGCGCCGAGGATGCCGATGGTGAAATCATCCAGCGAGTGAGGATCGAGCGGCTGCCATTCCTGCCGCTGCTGCAGCGCCTGATACTCGTCGAAACGGCGGAAATAGCGCAGTACATAGCTCAGCGCATATTCCTGCATCTGCTGCGCCATGCCGGTATCCTCCAGCCGCAGCAGCGGCACGCCGGCGGGCAGCGTGCCGGGGTGTTTGCGCTCCTGATCAAGAATGGCATCGACGCCGGCGCCGAGGGCGAACACCGCTTTCAGATCGCGGCGGTTGGCCAGCATTTCGTGCGGCGGGCGCCACACCAGCGCGTAATCGGCTGGCCGCTCGTCGCCGCGCTGCCACTCGCGGATCTCGGCCTGCGGTAGGCGTTGCTTGATGCCGGCCAGCCATTCCTGGGCGTTAAACAAGGGGTGGTAATAAATGATGTTCATACTGCGGGCTCCCGTTTGTTTTTATTGGTTTTCCTCCAGCCTTCCGCGATTCGCCGCCGGATGCAAGCGTTAAAGCCCAAAATAAAAACAGCCCCGACCAGTGGGGCTGTTGCGCATACTCGCCAATCAGGCGGCAGACGGGCCGTCGCGCCGGATAAGGCGCCGCAGCAGCGGAATGAGAATCAGCATCGCCACGCCGACGCCCGTCGCCCCCCAGCCCAGCGCGCTGAAGATTTCGCTGTAGCCGGGATTGGTTTGCAGCGGCGTGTTGCCGCTGTTTTCCGGCATCAGGCCGGAGACGTAGCCCGCCAACACCGAAGCGACGCCGGTCACCATCATCCAGCAGCCCATCATCACGCCCTGATAGCGCGGCGGCGCCAGCTTGCCGATCATCGCGTAACCGATCGGCGAGATCATCAATTCGCCAACGCTTTGCAGCACATAGCTGATGACGATCCATTTAAACGCCACCAGCCCGTCGCCGCCCGCCATGCTGATGCCCAGCGGCAGCACCAGCATGCCGAGCCCGATACAGAACAGCGATCCGGAGAACTGCAGCGGAATGTCGATGTTGCAACCGCGAGCGCGCAGGCGATTGAACCACCAGGCCAGCAGCGGGCCGCCCACCACGATCACCAGCGTGTTGATGTTCTGGATCCACTGCGGCGCCACCTGAATGCCGTAAACGTTCAGATTGATGTTGTGCTCGGAGAACAGCATCAGCCCCATCGGCGCCAGCTGGTACAGCGCCCAGAACACCAGCGAGCCCAGCGCCAGGATCAGATAAGCCGCCATTCTGCGGCGCTCATCGCGCGGATGGTGGCGCAGCGTCACGACGCACAGCATCAGGAAGATCAGCGCGCCGAGCACAATCACGAAATGGCCGCTGAACTCGGCGTGGGTCAGCATCACACGGATGATCGGCACCAGCGCTACCAACACCGCCAGCCCGACCAGCATGCGCCAACGGTATTGGCTGCGGCTGGCATCGTGCAGCGGCGTATTGAGATCGGCCAGAATGCGCCAACGGCAGACGGCGACGATAATCGCCGCCGCGTTGCCCAGCGTGGCAAACAGGAACAGCGCGCGGTAGTTTTCCGTCAGTTGGAAATAACCGGCGACGGTAAAGCCGACGAAGAACCCGAGGTTCATGCCGGCGTAGTTCCACAGGAAGGCCGATTCGCGCCGATCATCGTCCGGCTTGAAACGCTGAGTCAGCATCATATTAATGCAGGTCACGTTAAGGCCGCTGCCGGTCAGGAACATCGCCAGCCCCCAGTACAGCCCCCACACGCCCGCGACGGCAATCAGCGCGCAGCCGATCACCTGCAGCACCATGCCGAGCACGAACAGGTTGCGGTTGCTGAGGAAACGGCCGCCGAGATAGCCGCCGAACATGTGCAGGCCATAGTTGAAGGCGCCGAACACGCCCATCATGGCGTTGGCGCTGCTTTCGTTGAAGCCCAGCCGCTTGGTGGCGTACAGCACCAGCGTGGAATAGAGTACGGCGAAACCCAGCGTGGCGAAGATCTGGATGAAGAACAGCGCCCCCGCACCGGGGGGAATGGCATGGCGCGCTTGCGGCGCCGGCATGGCATCTGAAGGAGTCAAAACGAACCTCTACTGCATTATTATGTAATGAGTCTGTCCCTGTCTGCGATATCGCCGGCCTGTCACCCGGCAATCTGCGCGGCGTTGTGATGTTCCTTGCCAAAAACGCCGCGCCGACACAATTCCATTTAGCGACACATCTGACTAATAATCCAGTATTAATGCATATAACAGCAGACAACCTAACGTCAGTGGCGATATATTGAGCTACCTGTACAGAAAAAGGTCAAACAATCGTCTTTTATGGATTCCGACTGCGGTCTACCCTGCCCACGTGTGGCCACGAGTGGGAATATCGTTCGGTAAATCAGCAAATTGCTGCAAGTTTGGCTAAACAGTCATGAGAATGAAATAAGAGGGTTGACGCTGAGATCAGATTCTCCTACATTAGCGCCCGTCGACAGCGCAAAGCGTTATCGACAACAAAACGGTGAGGTGTCTGAGTGGCTGAAGGAGCACGCCTGGAAAGTGTGTATACGCGAAAGTGTATCGAGGGTTCGAACCCCTCTCTCACCGCCAAATTTAAAGAGAAAGCCTGGATTCGCGTCCAGGCTTTTTTTGCATGGCGCACCGCCGAGAGGGGTGAGAAGCCTCGACAGGGTTCGACAAAACGCCCGCGTTTTGGACCGCCAACGGCGGCCCGCCGCGAACGCCTCCCGCCTTACGCTACCGAGGTTCCCCTTTTTCTCGGTTCTCCTCGAACCGCCTCTCTGATTTTCTCGCCCTTTCATGACTTCTGACGTGTAGTTCGCCGCAGTTTTCAACAAAGTGAACACGGCTTGAGCGGACAAGCAAAAACACAGAAATTATTCTTGACCGGATCGGCCCCACTCCCTATAGTAGCGCCCCGTTGCAGCGATGATTTCGCAACAAAAAAATATGGTGAGGTGTCCGAGTGGCTGAAGGAGCACGCCTGGAAAGTGTGTATACGCGAAAGTGTATCGAGGGTTCGAATCCCTCCCTCACCGCCATATTCTACGAAGAAGCCTGAACTCGCGTTCAGGCTTTTTTGTTTGCATAGCGCATCGACCGGGAGGGTGAGAATCCTCGACAGGGTTCGACAAAACGCTCGCGTTTTGGACCGCCAACGGCGGCCCGCAGGGTGAGCGTAGCGAATCAATCCCTCCCTCACCGCCATATTCTACGAAGAAGCCTGAACTCGCGTTCAGGCTTTTTTGTATGCATAGTGCACCGAGCGGGAGGGTGAGAATCCTCGACAGGGTTCGACAAAACGCTCGCGTTTTGGACCGCCAACGGCGGCCCGCAGGGTGAGCGCAGCGAATCAATCCCTCCCTTACCGCCATATTCTACGAAGAAGCCTACCATCACTTTCCTGATGGGTTTAATTTAAAAACCACTTAAATTAAACTCTATTTTCTTGAGAACGTCTCGGCAATCACGTCAAACGTATTTACTTAGAGTAAATGTAGAGATATATTTATCCCCATTAGCATCTTTCTACTTAGATGATTAGATAAATATATGCATTATCAACTCAACAAAAAATAAAAATAGGTTAAAAATGAAATCACAAACAGCAAAAAATTTTTCTGAATTTGTCGATATAGTGGAGAGACTTGGCAATGACTCGGAGCTGATGCTATTCAGGGGGCAAGCAGAAAAAGGTAATTTACTGCCAAGTATAGCGCGAAAAAATCCAAAAACCGACTCAACAAGTGCTGAGCAAGAATTAATAAAAGAGTTAAAGCGAATGGGCGCATCGATTCTACCTAAAAATGATCTTGATGATTGGGATCTCTTAGTAATAGCACAACACTTCGGCATGAAGACTCGGTTATTAGATTGGACTAGCAATCCACTTGCAGCCTTATTCTTTGCATGTAATGATTGGAAAAAAGGGGATGTTTATGTTTATGCACTGGATGCAAATCGATATCTGAAAGAGCCGCAAAAAGGACCATTTGACACAGGAAGAACACAGGTTATAAGGCCAAAGTTAAATAACCCTAGAATTATCGCGCAGCATGGTTGGTTTACTGCACATAAGTACTCAAAATCCTCTAAGAAGTTCGTTCCCCTGGAAAAAAACAATGAAATATCAGAGTCAGTTCAAGAAATAAAAATCCCAGAAGATACCAGGGAAAAACTATTAAAATCTCTAGACAGACATGGTGTCAGTAGCCGAACCTTATTCCCTGATCTGGAAGGGCTCTGTAAATATATAAACTGGAAAAACGAGACAAACTAATATCAAAACTTAACTGTAAAAATTTCGAGTTACTCAAAAAGTCATTTAGATGCTAACAAAAAAGCCCGAACGCAAATTCAGGCTTTTTTATCCCCACTGCCCAACCGATCAGTGGTGCGTGCATCTCACCGACGTTGGCTGCGCCAACGCACGGCGCCAGTCGCCCGGCGTTTGGCCAAACTGGCGTTTGAAGCTGCGGTTGAATGACTGCTGTGAGTCGAAGCCGAGTGAGATCGCCACGCTGACGATCGGTTCGCCGCTGTTGGCCAAACGCTCCGCCGACACCTTCAATTTTTGCATACGGATATACTCCCCCAACGCGTAGCCGGTCTGGCGCTTGAACATGCGCTGCAGATGCCATTTGGAGTAGCCCGCGCGGTCCGCTACGGTGTTGATATCCAGTTTTTCTTCCAGATTGTTGTCGATCCACGTCTTCAAATCGGTAATGAAACCCGTCGTGTTCATGCTGATGCTCCCATCATTCGGCAGGGTCCCCCTCTGCCCGATGCACATACGTTGCAACAGTTTCGCTTTAAATGCAATTTTTATTATTGCATTTACCAGAAAGCCGCCTCTATACTCCACCCAATTAATGTAACCGATATTGATACATTAATGTGACACCAATATGTTTCAAAACCTAACGTTGGGCCATAACAAGGCACAACGCCCCTTCCGCCGAACGCAGGCATACATGAAGGGAAAGCCCGGAAAACAGGGCTGGGTATGGGGCCAGACAGCGCTTACTTATCGGAATAAAAATAATGGCAAATCAACCAAACTCATCGTTCAACGCCGGCGGCCGCACGCGCGCCTTCGCTCTGGGCCAGCGGCTCTCCGGGGTGGCGCTGCTGGCCGCCCTGCTCGCCGGGTGTGACAACAGCGTCGCGCACAACGCCCCGCCACCGCCGCCGGTGGTCAGCGCCGCCAGCGTGGTGGTCAAACCGATCAGCCAGTGGGATGCGTTCAATGGCCGGGTCGAAGCAGTGCAAAGCGTACAGCTGCGCCCGCGAGTTTCCGGCTACATCGAGCGGGTCAACTACACCGAAGGCGACGAGGTGAAGAAAGGCCAGGTGCTGTTCACCATTGACGATCGCACCTACCGCGCCGCGCGCGAACAGGCGCAGGCCGAGCTGGTGCGAGCGCGCAATCAGGCAACCCTGGCGCGCAGCGAATCTTCGCGCACCGAGAAGCTGATCGGCACCCAGGCCATCTCGCAAGAGGTGTGGGAACAGCGTCGTTCGTCCGCCGCACAGGCGCAAAGCAACGTGCTGGCGGCGCAGGCTCAGCTCGATATGGCGCAGCTTAATCTCGACTTTACTCGCGTCACCGCGCCGATCGATGGACGCGCCAGCCGCGCGATGATCACCGCCGGCAACCTGGTCACCGCTGGCGACAGCGCCAGCGTGCTGACGACGCTGGTGTCGCTCGATAAGGTTTACGTCTATTTCGACGTGGATGAAGCCACCTTCCTGCGCTATCAGCAGCAGGGCCGGCACGATGCCCGCCTGCCGGTGAAAGTTGGCCTGGTGGGTGAAGACGGCACCCCGCATCAGGGGCTGGTGGATTTCACCGATAACCAACTGAACGCCGGTACCGGCACCATCCGCATGCGCGCCCTGCTCGACAACCGCGATCGTCGCTTCACGCCGGGGCTGTTCGCCCGCGTGCAGATGCCCGGCAGCGCCGAGTTCAACGCCATGCTGATCGACGATAAAGCGGTGATGACCGACCAAAACCGCAAGTTCGTTTACATCGTCGATAAAGACGGTAAGGCACAGCGCCGCGACATCGACGTGGGCCGCATGGCCGAAGGATTGCGCATCGTGCAGAAAGGGTTGGCAAACGGCGATCGGGTGATCGTCGACGGCATGCAGAAAGTGTTTATGCCGGGCATGCCGGTCGACGCGAAAAGCGTCGCGATGACCACTACCGCTTCCGCACTTAACTAAGCTCCCAGCCGAGACTTCTGACCCATGGACTTTTCCCGTTTTTTCATCGACCGGCCGATCTTTGCCGCGGTGCTGTCGATACTGATTTTTGTCGCCGGGGCGATCGCCATCCCGCTGTTGCCGATCAGCGAATACCCGGATGTGGTGCCGCCCAGCGTGCAGGTGCGCGCAGAATACCCGGGCGCCAACCCGAAAGAGATCGCTGAAACGGTGGCCACGCCGCTGGAAGAAGCGATCAACGGCGTCGAAAACATGATGTACATGAAATCGGTCGCCGGCTCCGACGGCGTGCTGGTGACCACCGTCACCTTCCGCCCCGGCACCGATCCCGATCAAGCGCAGGTGCAGGTGCAAAACCGCGTGGCGCAGGCCGAAGCGCGCCTGCCGGAAGACGTACGCCGCCAGGGCATCACCACTCAGAAACAGTCTCCGGCGCTGACGCTGGTGGTGCATCTGGTCTCGCCTTCCGGCAAGTACGATTCGCTCTACCTGCGCAACTACGCCACCCTGAAGGTCAAGGACGAGCTGGCCCGTCTGCCGGGCGTCGGCCAGGTGCAGATCTTCGGCGCCGGTGAATACGCGATGCGCATCTGGCTCGATCCGAACAAGGTTGCCGCGCGCGGGCTGACCGCCTCCGACGTGGTGAGCGCCATGCAGGAGCAGAACGTGCAGGTCTCCGCCGGCCAGCTGGGCGCGGAACCGATGCCGACGCGCAGCGACTATCTGCTGTCTATCAACGCCCAGGGCCGCCTGCAAACCGAAGAAGAGTTCGGCAACATCATCCTCAAAAGCGGCGACAACGGCGAGATTGTGCGGCTGCGCGACGTGGCGCGCATCGAAATGGGTTCCGGCAGCTACGCGCTGCGCGCCCAGCTCAATAACAAGGATGCGGTTGGTATCGGCATCTTCCAGTCGCCGGGCGCCAACGCCATCGAGCTGTCGGACGCGGTGCGCGGCAAGATGGCCGAGCTGGCAACCCGCTTCCCGGACGGCATGAGCTGGAAAGCGCCGTACGATCCGACGGTGTTCGTGCGCGATTCGATCCGCGCGGTGGTGGATACCCTGCTGGAAGCGGTGATCCTGGTGGTGCTGGTGGTCATTCTGTTCCTGCAGACCTGGCGCGCGTCGATCATTCCGCTGTTGGCGGTGCCGATCTCCGTGGTCGGCACCTTCGCCGCACTGTATCTGCTCGGCTTCTCGCTCAACACCCTCAGCCTGTTCGGGCTGGTGCTGGCGATCGGTATTGTGGTGGATGACGCCATCGTGGTGGTGGAGAACGTCGAGCGCAATATCGAAGAGGGGCTGTCGCCGCTGGCGGCGGCGCACCAAGCGATGCGCGAGGTCTCCGGCCCGATCATCGCCATCGCCGTGGTGCTGTGCGCGGTGTTCGTACCGATGGCGTTCCTTTCCGGCGTCACCGGCCAGTTCTACAAGCAGTTCGCCGTCACCATCGCCATCTCGACGGTGATCTCCGCCATCAACTCGCTGACCCTGTCGCCGGCGCTGGCGGCGCGCTTGCTGAAACCGCACGGCGCGCCGAAAGATATGCCGTCGCGCCTGATCGACCGGCTGTTCGGCTGGCTGTTCCGGCCGTTCAACCGCTTCTTCGCCAGCGGTTCGCAGCGTTACCAGCACGGGGTGTCCCGCGTGCTGGGCCGACGCGGCGCGGTGTTCGTCGTTTACCTGCTGCTGCTGGCCGCCGCCGGGGTGATGTTTAAGACCGTGCCCGGCGGCTTTATCCCGACGCAGGACAAGCTGTATCTGATTGGCGGCGTGAAGATGCCGGAAGGCGCCTCGCTGGAGCGCACCGATGCGGTGATCCGCAAGATGAGCGCCATCGGTATGAGCGTGGACGGCGTCACCGATGCGGTGGCCTTCCCCGGCCTGAACGCGCTGCAGTTCACCAATACGCCGAATACCGGCACGGTATTCTTCGCGCTGGAGTCATTGAGCACCCGTACTCGCACCGCGGCGCAGATCAACGCCGAGATCAACGCGCGCATTTCGCAGATCCAGGAAGGTTTCGCCTTCTCGATCATGCCGCCGCCGATCCTCGGCATCGGCCAGGGTTCCGGCTATTCGCTGTACGTGCAAGATCGCGGCGGACTGGGTTACGGCGCGCTGCAGACGGCGATCAACACGATGTCCGGCGCCATTATGCAAACGCCGGGCATGGGGTTCCCGATCTCCTCCTATCAGGCTAACGTGCCGCAGCTGGACGCCAAAATCGATCGCGACAAGGCCAAGGCGCAGGGGGTGCCGCTCAATGCGCTGTTCAGCACGCTGCAAACCTACCTCGGTTCGTCTTACATCAATGACTTCAACCGCTATGGCCGCACCTGGAAGGTGATGGCGCAGGCCGACGGCCAGTTCCGCGACAGCGTGGAAGACATCGCCAACCTGCGTACCCGCAACGACAAGGGCGAAATGGTGCCGATCGGCAGCATGGTCAGCATCGGCACCACCTACGGCCCGGATCCGGTGATCCGTTATAACGGCTTCCCGGCGGCGGACCTGATCGGCGATGCCGACCCGCGCGTGCTCTCCTCTACCCAGGCGATGGGTGCGCTGACGCAGATGGCCGATAAGCTGTTGCCGAACGGCATGAACATTCAGTGGACCGATCTGAGCTATCAGCAATCGACCCAGGGCAACGCCGCGCTGGTGGTGTTCCCGGTAGCGGTGCTGCTGGCGTTCCTCGCGCTGGCGGCGCTGTATGAAAGCTGGACGCTGCCGCTGGCGGTGATCCTGATCGTGCCGATGACCATGCTGTCGGCGCTGTTCGGCGTATGGTTGACCGGCGGCGACAACAACGTGTTCGTGCAGGTCGGGTTGGTCGTTCTGATGGGGCTGGCCTGTAAGAACGCCATTCTTATCGTCGAGTTCGCCCGCGAGCTGGAAATGCAGGGCAAAGGCATCGTCGAAGCGGCGCTGGAAGCCTGTCGCCTGCGGTTGCGCCCGATCGTGATGACCTCCATCGCCTTCATCGCCGGCACCATCCCGCTGATCCTCGGCCACGGCGCCGGCGCCGAAGTGCGCGGCGTCACCGGCATCACGGTGTTCTCCGGCATGCTGGGGGTCACGCTGTTCGGGCTGTTCCTGACGCCGGTGTTCTACGTCACCCTGCGCCGCCTGGTGGCACGCAAGGCACAGCCGCAGACGGCGTAATCATCGTCTTAACATGCAAAAAGGTCGGGCATTGCCCGACCTTTTTTTATGCATGCGAACCGCGATTATTTATCGGCGGTTTCAGCCTCTTGCGCAGCGGCGTACTCCGCACAGGCGCGCTTGTCGCCCCGCTCCAGTTCGGCCAGCGAATCGGCCACGGTGTGGCGCGCCAGCACCGCAAGCGAAGCCTGTTCGGCCTCGTTTACCACCGACTTGAAATACCAGCAGGCGTTGGCGCTCACCAGGCAGCGAGCCGGCACTTCAGGACGGGAAGCCCAGATGCGCTTGTCGTCGATCACCGCCAGGTAGATGTCCCGCAGGGTGATCTCTTCCGCCGGGCGGCCGAGGTGGATAGAGCCGTTTCGGCCCAGGGTGGAAACGATGATGCCGTCTTTGGTCAGCGGGACCATCAGTTTGCGGATAAAGCTGGGGTTGGCTTCCAGAGCGGCGGCGAGGGTGGCGCTTGTCGAACGCATGCCCTGCTTTTCAGCTACGGCGACGCTAAGGACCATTTGCAACGCTGTCGGAAAGCGAAAATCTAACATGTCGTTATCTCTGCGAGACGAAATACTCGGGTTTGACCGGTGTGGCGATTGGCGCCGATAACACCGCTTAATTGCACAATAATATAACAAACGCGGGGGCTTTTTTGAAGTTTTGCCCAGTGATATCGCACGCAGACATTAGAACGATCGCAAATTCTTAGACAGGCAAAAAACAGAAACCCGCGTCAATGTTAACGCCACTCGCTTAACCGGGTTAAACGATCAGAACTAACACTGCCCGCGGGTTTAATTCGAATGTGGCGATCAGGCTCTGTTCAGCACCAGCTGGCCGTTTTTATCCAACGGGATTTGCGTGCCCGGATCGTGATCCATGCGGATCTTGCCCTGCTGATTGCCGATCTTGTAGGTCACGTCATAGCCCAGCATTTTCTGGGACTTGTCGTAGACCGTTTTGCAACGCTGCTGAACGCTGGTGCTGACGTCGTTGTTCTGCATCGCCCCTTGCACCTGGTTACCGGCATAGCCGCCACCCAGTGCGCCTACCACGGTCGCCACGTCGCGCCCGCGACCGCCGCCGAACTGGTGGCCGATCACGCCGCCCGCCACTGCGCCCAACACAGAACCGGCGATGCGGTTTTCATCCTGCACCGGTGCACGGTGCGTCACGGTGACGTTGCGGCATTCCTGACGCGGCGTTTTGATGGTTTCTTTTATCGGCGTTGCGGCGAGCACCTGCGCATATTGCGGACCGGCAGAAAAGACGTCGAGGCTGGCTACCGCGGCAATCCCCAGAGCGGCAGCGACACCAATTCCAACACCGGCTAACATTGACTTGTTCACAGGAAACCTCCTGAAAGTGTTACCACGCATTTTTTCCGGGGTCTGTTACCGGCATGGCACCGCGCTTATTATTTTGCGCATGGGCGGCTTGCGGTATCCCGGTTTACGGCGTGCGCGACGCGCCGTCTGTAAACGAGATAAAGTCTGCACAATGATCTGAGGACCCGCAATAAGACAAGGGGACCAAAAATGCGGGAAAACGGCTGTTTTCCCGTTGTTTAGGAGGAATCTTAAGAATTTTACCCATATCGGCGACAGCTTATGCTGAAGAATCAAGCAACCGCCGCCGCTCGCCTCGCGCTGCCATAAAAAAACCCGCGCGGGCGAACCGGCGCGGGTTGGTCGACAAAGGCGGGATCAGTGCATCTTCAGACGCGGACGGATCACCCGGTTAATGCCGCCCACCAGCATCATCAGGCCGGTTTTGATGTAGCCATGCAGCGCCACCTGGTGCATGCGGTACAGCGAGATGTAAACGAAGCGCGCGATGCGCCCTTCCACCATCATCGAGCCGCGCATCAGGTTGCCCATCAGGCTGCCGACGGTGCTGAAGCGCGACAGCGACACCAGCGAACCGTGGTCTTTGTACACGTAAGGCTTCAGCGTCTGGCCGTTCATCAGCGCCAGGATATTGGTGGCGCAGCGCGAGGCCATCTGGTGCGCCGACTGGGCGCGCGGCGGCACGAAACCGCCGCCCTCTTTCGGGCAGGAGGCGCAGTCGCCGATGGCGAAGATGTTCGGATCGCGCGTGGTCTGCAGCGTCGGCTCCACCACCAGTTGGTTGATGCGGTTGGTTTCCAGGCCGCCGATATCCTTCATGAAGTCCGGCGCCTTGATGCCGGCCGCCCACACCATCAGATCGGCGTCGATAAACTCGCCGCCCTTGGTGTTCAGGCCTTTGGCGTCCGCGCTGGTCACCATGGTGTTGGTCAGCACGCGCACGCCAAGTTTGATCAGTTCCTGGTGCGCAGCAGCGGAAATGCGCGGCGGCAGCGCCGGCAGAATGCGCTCGCCGGCTTCCACCAGCGTCACGTTGAGCGCGCTGTTGTCCAGGCCTTCGAAACCGTAGCTGTGCAGCTGCTTCACCGCGTTGTGCAGTTCGGCGGACAGCTCAACGCCGGTGGCGCCGCCGCCGACGATAGCGATGTTGACCCGCTCTTTTTGCCCCGGCTGCGCCGAGAACTTCAGGAACAGGTTGAGCATTTCGTTGTGGAAACGACGTGCCTGATGTGGGTTATCCAGGAAGATGCAGTGCTCTTTCACGCCCGGCGTACCGAAATCGTTCGAGGTGCTGCCCAGCGCCATCACCAGGATGTCGTACGGCAATTCGCGCGCCGGCACCAGCTCGCCGCCCTGCTCGTCGCAGATCTGCGCCAGCTGCAGCGTTTGCGTTTCGCGGTTGATGTTGGTCAACGACCCCAGCTGGAAGCTGAAATGGTGATTGCGCGCGTGCGCCAGGTAGCTGAGCGCATCCACGCCGTCATCGAGGGAACCGGTTGCCACTTCGTGCAACAGCGGTTTCCACAAATGGCTGTGGTTGCGATCCACCAGCGTGATCTCCGCTTTGTTCTTGCGGCCAAGTTTATGGCCCAGGCTGGTCGCCAGCTCCAGACCACCGGCGCCGCCGCCAACAATAACGATTTTCTTCTTTGGCGTTGTCAAAATAACCCCCTAAATGTGAACCATTTGTTATCCCAGGGTAAATAAATAATATCCTTAGAATACATAGGGTTCGCGTAAAATAAATCGGCTCTCTGAAGCCAGAATAGCATGTGAGGTTATTTGGTCATACCAAAATTGACGTACATCAATTTTTTTTGGTTAAAGGCTGGACGAGGGGATTTTTTGGGGATTGTGATTCAAATAGTTAGCGCTGAGTCACAGTTTTAAATTTTGCCGATTGCCACGCCAAATCTGGCTTTGTCGCACAAAAAAGCCGCACTTTCCGTCGGTGAAAAACGGGGAGAGCGGCTCGCGGCAGCGTTATGAAACTGTTAACCCAGCGCCTTGAACGCCTTGAGCCGCTGCAGATGCGGCGAGATGTTTTTGAACTTGTGCGTCTGCTGTTCATCCCAGACGATTTCGTAGTAGTGATGCAGCAATTCGGCACTGCGCCGGTTATCCAGCACCTCGTCGTGACGCGACAGCACCACCAGACAGCGATCGCGATTTTTCTCGCGGAAATCCTCCACGCACTTGGTGGCGATATCGCGATACTCTTCCGGCCGGTCTATCTTGCCGTGCATGTGTTCTTCCGGGTACAGATTGGGATTGAACATCGCCTGGCGAATGCCGCACAGGAAGCCGATGCGCTCTGCCCAGAAACCGCCGAGGCCGACCCCGCAGATCAACGGATGCGCGTCGCCGCCCTGCTGCACCGCCTTGTCCACCTCTTTCAACAGATGCTGCATGTCGTGACGCGGATGCAGCGTGCTGTAGCTGATAAAGCGCACGTCCGGATCGATAAACTGCAGCTGTAACACCTTTTCATGATTGCCGGGGCTGGTGGAATCGAAGCCGTGCAAATAGATAATCATGTGGATCCTCGCAACAAGCCAAGGGCCGCGGGCGCGGCCCTCATCATTTCCGCTCTGCGCCGCGGTGCGGCACCTGGATTCACCCTTGCGAACGCTGCTTGTGCTCCTCCCAGCGTTCGCTCAGCGCGCTGAGCGCCTTGTGCGCCTGCTGCCAGCGCTCGGAGTCGCGCAGTTCCTGACGGGTGAACTGACCGCGATGATATAACCGCTTCACCTTCTCTGCTTTGACCGGGGACAGGTTATCCAACACGCTGACCGCGCCTTCGCGGTGGTTGCACACCAGGATCATGTCGCAACCGGCATCCAGCGCCGCCTGGCCGCGTTCGGCATAGCTGCCCATGATGGCGGCACCTTCCATCGACAGATCGTCGGAGAAAATCACGCCGTCGAAGCCCAGCTCCTGACGCAGGATCTGCTGCAGCCAGTAAGGCGAGCCGCTGGCCGGACGCGGGTCCGCTTCAGTATAGATGACGTGAGCCGGCATGACGGCGTCCAACAGCTGACGGTTGATCAGCTCGCGGAAGATCGCCATGTCGTGCTCGCGGATCTGCGCCAGCGGCCGCGGATCGCGCGGCGTTTCCTTGTGCGAATCGGCGCTGACGGCGCCGTGCCCCGGGAAGTGTTTACCGGTGGTTTTCATGCCGGCGCTGTGCATGCCGAGGATGAAGCGTTCCGCCATCGCCAACGCCTGCTGCGGATCGCTGTGGAACGAACGTTCGCCGATCGCCGCGCTGCCGTGGCCGATGTCCAGCACCGGCGCAAAGCTGATGTCGATATCCTGCGCGATCATTTCCGCCGCCATCAGCCAGCCGGCCTCCTGCGCCAGACGGCCGCCTTCCTGCGCATTGTGCAACGCGGCAAACGACTGCGCCGCCGGCAGACGGGTGAAGCCCTCGCGGAAGCGCTGCACGCGCCCGCCTTCCTGATCTACCGCCACCACCAGCCGATCGTGCGATTCGGCGCGGATCTGGCGCACCAGCTCACGCAGCTGCTCCGCATCGTGGAAGTTGCGGGTAAACAAGATCAATCCACCAACCAGCGGATGTTTCAAAATCTCGCGTTCTTCTGCATCCAGCTCGTAGCCGGCGACATCTAGCATTACTGGGCCCACGGGCACCTCACTTCATTATTGTTCGTTCAGAATTCGGATGATGATAAACAGAATCGCCGGCGCAGCGCCGCGCCCCAGCGCAAAAATTCGGCGTCGCCGCTCTGCTGCCAGCGCACTTCAAACCACAGCAGCATCAGATAATCCACCCACGGCAGCCAGCGCTGCACCTGCGCCTGCAGCCGGGCGACGTCGTGATAGCCCTGACGCGCGTAGTGCTGCAAAAAGCGCTGCTGCGCCTCCGCCGCCCAGCCGTTGCCGCGAAACAGCGCGGCGATATCCAACGCCACATCGCCGTCGGCGGCATACTCCCAGTCGATCAGCCGCAGCCCCTCGCCGGTCGCGAGCAAATTGCCCGGATGGATGTCCATGTGTAGCGGCGCCAGGCGTAATGGCCGCGGCGGCGCGCAGCGTAAGAAATGACGCTGCCAACTCAGCCAGGCGGGGGTTAAACGCCGCGTATCCAGCTGCTGCCAGTAGCGGCGGAACTGCCGCCGCAGATCCAACCGGTAACCACTGAGCGGCCGCCGGTGCAGCGTCGCCGCCATCGCCGCCAGCTCGCCGCGCTGATTCAGCCTGTCAAACTCAGCTTCTGTGACGACGTCACCTTCGAGCCATTCGAGGACAAGCCACTGATTATTCTGCGCGAAAACCCGTGGCCCCAGCCCCGGCGCGCAGCGACGCAAGACCTGCGCTTCCCGCCGCCTGCTCACGCCCAGCGTGCGTTTCTCCGCGCTGTTTTGCCGCGCCAGCAGCGTGATGCCCGAACCGTCGATACGCCAGCTCTCGCCGGTCAGCCCCTGCACCGGGCTGAAATGACAACCGGCGGTATTCACCGCCGGCAGTCTGGTTTCCATCAATCGTCGCAGCGCGGCCTCAGCGTTTAACGGCGCCATTGCCCGACCAGACGATCTCGCCGGTTTGCACCAGCATCAGCTGCATATCCAACGCCGGCGACTTCACGTCGCCGCTGACGTCGCTGTACAGCACGTACTGCGCACCGACGATGCGCGCCAGGCCAATCGCCTTGCTGCGCGAGCCGAAGCTGTCATCCGCCGACAGGCCCAGCGTTTGTCTGGCGCTGGTCAGCTTCGCTTCCGGCACCACGCTGAAGGTGGAGTTCGACGCCAGCGCCTTATACAGCGCCGCGGTGGCTTTGCCCATCTGCAGCGAGCCGTTGGTGTTGTTCTTGACGCTGTCCAGCAGCAGCACGCTGCCGGCCGTGACGCCATCGGCCTTCAACATCTGATTCACCAGCGGCTGAACGCTGCCCAGCCAGTCGAGCTGCTGGATTTTCGGCGGCTGCGGCACCGGCTCGGTAGTTGGCGGCTGCGGCTGCTCGACCGGCGGCGTCGGCTGTTCTGGTTCGACGGTGACCGGCGGCAACGGCTGATCCGGCTCAGGCGGACGCGACAGACAGCCGCTCAGGGTGAATGCGGCCAGCGCCACTAAGACGTACTTTTTCATGCTTTTTCTCCAAACCTGGCAAGCGCTTACAGGTACAGATACAGACGCGCGCTTTTAGCTTCCAGATTACCGTTAATCGAGTAGATTTTGGCGTCCGAGTTAGGCGCCACGACGAGCTCACGCGGTTTCTCGAAGGGGCGAATATCCAGCCCCTGCGCGTCGTACCAATAGAAACGATAATGCACGGTGACCGGCGTCGGTTGGCTGTTATTGAGCACCGAAGTCGCCATCACCCGGCCGGAAGCGTTCGAGACAGAGGGCGTATCGGCAAAAATGCCGGCGGTCAGCACCGAAGGATCCATCACCACCGTTTGCCCCCGGTTAACCGCGATGCCGGATGGCGAACTGCACCCCATCAGCAACGCGGCGGGCAGCGCCAACGCCATCAGACAACGCAGAGTTTTTTTACCGCGCATGATTTCCTCGCTTAACGTGACAGCAGCGGCCCCAGCGAGCGGCCACCGACCAGGTGCATATGAATATGATAGACCTCCTGACCGGCGTGGCGGTTACAGTTGACGATCAGGCGGTAGCCGTCCTCGGCGATGCCTTCCTGTTCGGCGATCTTCGCCGCGGCGGTGATCATGCGGCCCAGCGCAGCTTCGTGCTCGACGGTCACGTCGTTGACGGTTGGGATCAGCACGTTGGGAACGATCAGCACATGGGTAGGCGCCTGGGGGGAGATGTCACGGAAAGCGGTGACCAGTTCATCCTGGTAAACCACATCAGCAGGGATTTCGCGGCGGATAATTTTACTGAAAATCGTTTCTTCGGCCATCTGGCGTTCCTTGTTTTACACAATTAGCTGTACGCAGTATGAGTGACAAATTCTACTGCTTTCAACCTGATTGCGCACTTTCCACGTCGAGTGCTGCAGATTCGCGCAGGCCGTCGCCCCGCTTGTGCATCTTTTCACTTTGGTTATTCACTATTGTTGCTTTACTTGCCCCGCGCCGCCGCCAATAGTAACCCCATGATTAACAAAGGATAGAGGGCACTATGCCACTGAAGATTGCGGCGCTGTGCGCGCTGTTGCTGAGCGCTGCCGTGCAGGCGGCCACGACGGGCGGTATCGACCTGCAGGCTAACCGAGAGCCGATACGCACGGAGAAAAACCCGGCGGCTATCGCGCTGATCCCGGCGAACTTTCACTTCGCGGTGCCCGGCAAGCTGACGGTGGCGGTAGCATTCGAGAACTCCCCGCCGCTGGCGCTGTTCGCCGAAGACAATAAAACGCTGATCGGCAGCGATCCGGACATCGCCCGCCTGGTGGCCGACAGCCTCGGGCTGGAGCTGAATCTGGTGCCCACCTCCTGGGAAGATTGGCCCTTGGGCATCAGCGCGGGCAAATACGATGCGGCGATCTTCAACATCGCCGTCACCAAACAGCGTAAAACCAAATTCGACTTCGCCACTTACCGGGTGGACACGCTGGGCTTTTACGTCAAATCCACCAGCCACATCACCTCGATCAACCGCCCGCAGGACGTGGCCGGGCTGCGGATCATCGTCGGATCCGGCACCAATCAGGAAAACATTCTGCTGGGATGGGATAAGCAGAATCGCGCCGCCGGGCTGCCGCCGGTACAGCCGATCTACGTGACCGACGACGCCGCCACCAACCTCAGCATTCAGTCCGGGCGCGCCGATGCGTTCTTCGGCCCCCACTCCACCGGCGCCTACAAGGCGGCGCTGACCGGCAAAACCAAAATGGTCGGCATCGGCCCCAACGTGGCCTACGTCGCGGTCACCACCAAAAAAGGCAACGGGTTGGTGAACGCCGTCAACGCCGCGATCAATGGCGCGATCGTCAGCGGCGAATATGCGCAGGTGCTGGAACGCTGGGGCGAAGGCGACGAAAAGGTCGAGCGCTCAACCATCAACCCGCCGGGCATCGGCGACTAGCTACCGATCAGCTGCGGGGCATGTCGGCGCATCCACTCGGCCAGCGAGTCCAGCGTCGGCCGCAGCGATTTGCCGAGCGTGGTGACCTGGTACTCCACCCGCGGCGGCACTTCGGGATACACCTGCCGCGTCACAAGACCGCGCTGCTCGAACAGCCGCAGCTGGCGCGTCAGCTCTTTTTGCGCAATGGGCGCCACCGCCCGCTGCAGCTCGCTGAATCGCACCGGGCCATCGATCATAATCAGCCGATACAGGATGGGTATCGCCCATTTGCCCGACACCAGATTGACAAAGTCCACCATCGGGCAGGATTCGCCCGCCGTCGGCAACGCCGACAAATTATTTTTCGCCGCTAAGGGCGCGCGCGCCGTCATTTCATCCCACCTCGTCCTTTAGTATCCAAAAGGTGCCTACTATGCAAAAGGAACTATAGCGCAAATAATGCCGTAACAGACGTTAAAGAGGAATCGGTTATGTCACGACTGCAAGGCAAATACGCATTGATCACCGGCGGCACCAGCGGCATCGGGCTGGAAACCGCCCGCCAATTCATCGCCGAGGGCGCAACGGTGGCGATCACCGGCCGCAGCCAACGTGCCCTGGACGCGGCGGGCCAGGCATTGGCGGGCAACGCGCTGTTGCTGCTGAGCGACGCCGGCGACATCCCACAGCAACGTGCGCTGGCGCAGCAGTTGGAGCAACGGTGGCCGCGGCTGGACGTGCTGTACGTTAACGCCGGCGACGTCACGCACCGCCCGCTGCAGGAGTGGGATGAGCAGAGCTACCAGCGGCTGATGGACATCAACCTGAAGGGGCCGTTCTTTCTGATCCAGGCGCTGCTACCGCTGCTGGCCACCCCTTCCTCGGTGATCCTGTGCGGTTCGGTCAGCGCCCATATCGGTCTACCGCAAAGCAGCGCCTACGCCGCCAGCAAAGCCGGTTTGTTATCTCTGGCCAGAACGCTCTCCGGCGAGCTGCACGCGCGCGGCATTCGCGTCAACGGCCTCAGCCCCGGCCCGACCGAAACCCCGGCGCTGGGAAAATTGGGGCTGGCGGAAGCGGATGAACGGGCATTGCGCGACGATATCCGCGCGCTAGTGCCGATCGGCCGCATGGGCAGCGCACTGGAGCTGGCCAAAGCGGCGGTGTTTCTGGCGGCGGATGAGTCGGCGTTTATGGTCGGCGCGGAGCTGCAGATGGATGGCGGCGTGGGCAACCTGTAACCGCGCGCGACACCCTAAGAAGGCCGCTTGCGCGGCCTTTATCTGTCCCTCTCAGCTCACCCCTTGAATCGGGTTGGTATTAAAGGTGTAGACCACGATCTTCCATTGGCCCTGCTGTTTCTCCAATACAAATACTTCACGGTTTAAATCGATCAGGGTGGCACCGTCGCTTATTCGGGTAACCGTTGCCCCGCGATGATGGTGCGTGCGCACATAGGCCATATTACCGCTCACTCTGACGCTGTCATAAGCAAACTCGGTTTCAAATTTCTCGTTTTTAAATAAGTTGTCATATTGTTGGCGGCGCTTTTCATTGCTGTCCGCCGTCGGTTTTTCGTTCCATTGTGAGTAACTTTCTGGCGCAAAAAGTGACAAAATCGTTTGCGTATCGCCGGCGTTAAGCGCTGTCTGGTAGCGGTTTATCAGCTCATACACCGCCTTCTGTTCGGCCGCGACGCCCGCCTCTGCGGAAACCCTGTAACTTTGCGATGCGGCCTCGCTGCTTGCGGCATAAGTTTGGCCGCACAAGCCCGCACCCGCCAATAACAATACGGCAGTTAATTTTTTCATATAAATATCCTCTTCGGCATTATTTCATTATGGCAATACAGGATGCGATTTCAGATAAATAAAAACGCTGAAAATAAATTATCCAATGCTGCGTCAAATTGACAGCCGGCATATTTAAAAATACTCTTTTAATAATTTAAATAATGGAAGCCGTTAACATGAATGAACTGCACGCGCTGCGCGTATTCTGCCAGGTGGTGGAAATGGAGGGGTTCAGCCAGGCGGCCACCAAAATGGGGCTCTCCCCGGCCAGCGTCACATACAGCATCAATCAGCTTGAAAAACAGTTCGGGCAACCCCTGTTCAAGCGTTCGACCCGGCGCTTCTCGCTGACCAGCGCCGGGGAGCGTTGCTATCGCACCGCACAAGACATCCTGCAGCAGTTTGACCGGCTGAAAAACGACATGTCGGGCGATTTTGAACAACCGCGAGGACCGCTGCGGGTCGAGATAGCCACGATGCTCAGCAGCATGCATATCGCTCCGGCGCTCCCGGCTTTTTTGGCGCAATACCCGGAATTGCAGCTCAGCGTGTCGGTTAGCGATCGCCTGGTCAATCCGGCGGAAGATCGCGCCGACGTATTTATTCGCATCGGCGCCGGCCACATACCCGAGATGGTCAGCCGTCAATTGCTGCAACCACGCTATTTGTGCTGTGCGTCTCCCGATTATTTTGCGCGCCATGGCCGGCCGGAACACCCGGAACAGCTGCAACAGCATCAGCGGCTGGGATTTATCCGTTCAGGCGCGGCGGCGGCGGACGACTGGCAGTTCATTCGTGGTGACGAGCGCTACCGTCTGGCGCCCAGCCCGCTGCTGAGTTTCAACCATTCACAATCGCTGTGCGAGGTGGCCAGGAACCACCTCGGCCTGGTTTACTTGCTGGACTGCACGCTGGAAAACTATCTGAAGGCAGGCGAACTGGAACCGATACTGCAGGAGTGGGCGCCCACAGGGGCACCGATCAATATTCTCTATCCACGCCTGCGGGATCGCAGCCATAAAATTCGGGTTTTCGTCGACTTCATCAGCGAACTGTTCGCCAACAAATTCGCAGGGCCCCGATCCCGCGCCTCACCCTAACCCAGGGATATCGACGCCGAAAGTCTGCAACAGCAACACCACGTTAAGCAGCACGATCACCACCGTGCCGACCACTGCCGCCAGGCTGGTCCAGCGGCCGTTGGCAAACTCGCCCATGATGTCACGGCGACGGGTGAACATCACCAGCGCGATCATCGGCGCCGGCAGCGCCAGGCTCAGCACCACTTGGCTGTAGACCAGCGCGTCGGTGGCGTTGACGCCCATCGCCACCACGATAAACGCCGGCACCATGGTGACCAGGCGGCGCACCCACACCGGAATGCGGAAACCGACGAAGCCCTGCATGATCATTTGCCCGGCCATGGTGCCCACCACCGAGCTGGAAATGCCAGAGGCGATCAGCGACGCCAGGAAGATACCGGCGGCGGCCGCGCCGAACAGCGGCGTCAGCGTATGGTAGGCGGTGCCAATTTCGGCCACGTCGCTGTTACCGGCGTGGAAGGCGCTCGAGGCCATGATGACCATCGTGATATTCACCAGCCCGGCCAGCGCCAGCGCGATCACCACCTCAATATTGGAGAAACGCAGCAGCTTGCGCCGCTCGCCGTTATCACTGGCCGGGCTGCGGTGCTGGGTCAGCCCCGAGTGCAGGAAAATGGCGTGCGGCATCACGGTGGCGCCGATAATGCCGACGGCGATGGTCAGCGCCTGGGCATCCGGCAGTTGCGGCGTCACCATGCCGATCCCGGCCGCCTGCCAGTCCACCGGCACAATGAACATCTCCACCAGGTAGCACAGCGCGATGATGCCTACCAGGCCGCCGATCATCAGCTCAACCGGGCGAAAACCTTTCTTTTCCACCATCAACAGCGCATAGGTGATCACCGCCGTCACCCCCATCCCCGCCAGCAGCGGCATGTGGAACAACAGCGCCAGCGCAATCGCGCCGCCGAGAAACTCCGCCAGATCGGTGGCCATCGCCGCCACTTCGCTAAGCAGCCACATGCCGATCACTACCGGCCGTGAAAACTGATCGCGGCACATCTCCGCCAGATTGCGGTTGGTGACGATACCCAGCTTGGCCGACAGCGCCTGGAACAGCATGGCGATCAGGTTGGCCATCACCACCACCCACAGCAGGCTGTAGCCGTATTTCGCCCCGGCCTGGATGTTGGTGGCGAAGTTACCGGGGTCCATATAGGCAATAGAGGCAATCACCGCCGGGCCGGCGAACAGCAGCGGCGTAAAAGCGCCGCGCTTGCGCCCGGCAAGGGCGGCACCAATCGCAATGTTGGTCCGTTCGGTTAACGATGAGGGAGTTGCCGCGTCTCGCATGAAGTACCCTTAATCTTTTGCTGGTTATTTTTCCACCGATCATGCTGACAATGTAGCATCGGCTACACTTTATGCAACAGGCGAAATTAATGGGCTTTGTGTAGAGATATTTCTAACTACCACAATGCGTGGCATCGAATTGATAATGTGTGCTATTTGGACTAACTTAGGGCAACCCTCCCCGCATTGCCGGGAGATGCCATTTTTATGCTTACAGGACGCCCCACGCTATGGTTACCCGCGCGCCAGATAACGCCGACCGCCCCGCCCAGACCGACATGCCGGACGAGGCCGAGCACGCCCTGCGTTTTAGCCGCGCCCGCGAAGCGCAGTCCAATGCGCTGATCGAAGATTACGTTGAGCTGATCGCCGATTTGCTGCAAAGCACCCGTGAAGCCAGAACCACCGATATCGCGCGCCGCTTCGGCGTCTCTCACCCGACGGCGATCAAAAATATCGCGCGGTTGAAAAGCGCCGGGCTGGTGGAATCGCGCCCTTATCGCGGGGTGTTTTTAACCGAGGAAGGCGAGCTGCTGGCGCAGAAGGTGCGCCGCCGTCACCGCATCGTGGTCGATCTGCTGATGTGCCTCGGGGTGCCGAGCGAAACTGCCGAGCTGGACAGCGAAGGGATTGAACACCATATCTCGGACGAAACGCTGGCGGTGTTCGAGCATTATTTGCAGCAACACGTCAAACCCTGACTCCCGGGGCGCCGATGAGCTACGCCGTGCAGCACGTTCATGGCCTGCGCCTGGTGGTTTTCGCCGAAGCCGGGCCGCTGTTGAAAGACGAAAACGACGTCAGCCTGTTTATCGCGCCCGCTTTTGAACACGAGGCCGGGATGATTGCCCTCCCCGTCAACCGCCTCGACGCCGCCTTCTTCCAGCTAAGAAGCGGCGTGGCCGGCGCCGTATTGCAGAAATTCATCAACTACCGCCTGCGCGTGACGCTGCTGGGTGATATCACCCCCTGGCTGGCGCAAAGCTGCGCGCTGCAAGATTTCGTGCGCGAAGCCAATCGCGGCGAACAGATCTGGTTCCTTCCTTCTCTCGCCGAGCTCGAACAGCGGCTTGGTACCTGACGGCAGGCAATAAAAAAGGGAGGCTTTCACCTCCCTTGGTAACTCCCCTTCCTGAATCAGTGATTACGGATGTATTCGTCCATATCGGTTTTCAGGTTGTCGGACTTGGTGCCGAAGATGGCCTGCACGCCGGAGCCAGCGACGACTACGCCGGCTGCGCCCAGTTTCTTCAGGCCCGCCTGGTCAACTTTGGACACGTCGGCCACGCTGACGCGCAGACGGGTGATGCAAGCATCCAGGTTAGTGATGTTTTCTTTACCGCCGAAGGCCTGAACCAGTGCCGCGGACATTTCGGAACCGCCCTGCGCAGTCTGCTCGGCAGCGCTGTCTTCACGGCCAGGGGTTTTCAGATCCAGTTTGGCGATCAGCACGCGGAAGATGGTGTAGTACACCAGACCGTAGACGATGCCGACGATTGGGAACAGCCAGATTTTGCTGCTGTTGCCGCTCAGTACGATAAAGTCGATCAGGCCGTGCGAGAAGCTGGTGCCGTCACGCATGCCCAACAGGATACAGATTGGGAACGCCAGACCGGCCAGGATAGCGTGGATCACGTACAGGATCGGCGCGACGAACATGAAGGAGAACTCGATCGGCTCGGTGATACCGGTCAGGAACGAGGTCAGCGCGGCGGAGATCATGATGCCGCCGACTTTCGCGCGGTTTTCCGGCTTGGCCGAGTGCCAGATGGCGATGGCCGCAGCAGGCAGACCGTACATTTTGAACAGGAAGCCGCCGGACAGTTTACCCGCGGTTGGGTCACCCGCCATGTAGCGAGGGATATCACCGTGGAATACCTGGCCCGCCGCGTTGGTGAACTCACCAATTTGCATTTGGAATGGTACGTTCCAGATGTGGTGCAGACCGAACGGCACCAGAGCACGCTCAACCACGCCGTAAATGCCGAAGGCCACGACCGGGTTCTGATAAGCCGCCCACTGCGAGAAGGTCTGTATAGCCGTACCAATCGGTGGCCAGATGAAGGACAGCACTACGCCCAGAACGATCGCCGCCAGACCGGAAATGATCGGCACGAAGCGCTTACCGGCAAAGAAGCCCAGGTATTCCGGCAGTTGAATGCGGAAGAAGCGGTTGAACATATAGGCCGCGATGGCACCGGAGATAATCCCCCCGAGCACACCGGTATCCGCCAGGTGTTTGGCCGCAATCTCTTCAGCCGGCAGGTGCAGCACCAGCGGCGCAACCACCGCCATGGTTTTCACCATGATGCCGTAAGCCACCACCGCCGCCAGCGCGGAAACGCCGTCGTTGTTGGTGAAGCCCAAGGCGACGCCGATGGCGAAAATCAGCGGCATGTTGGCGAAGACCGAACCGCCCGCTTCCGCCATCACGTGGGAGACTACCGCAGGTAGCCAGCTAAAGTTGGCGGAACCGACGCCCAGCAGGATACCTGCGATAGGCAACACGGACACCGGCAGCATGAGCGATTTACCTACTTTTTGCAGGTTTGCAAATGCGTTCTTGAACATAGTTGAGTGTGCTCCTGAGTAATAATGCTTTGCTACTTCTTGTCGCGATTGGTCGCGCTGCAAGGGGGGGAGAAAAACCCCTGCAATTCAGGGTGTCTGAGCACCCCTTGAATTTATTACGCAGAGTAAAATAAATAGCCTGCGCAATGTTTGATGACAATCACGTTTCGATGATCGAGCCGCGGCAACTTTGCATAAACCGGCCGTTTTTTGGCAAAACCGGCCAAAAAACACGCACCAATCCCCCTGAAACGGGAGGGAACCTTACCCGTTTCAGTGATTAATTACGAGCTTAAAAAAAATTACGCAGACAATGACCTACCGCTATAGCCTAGGTCAAAGATCACAGATCGAGGTGAAATAAGCGTGAAAAGTTGGCGGTGGTGGCTTCGGCCAGTTGTTCCAGGCTGACGCCCTTCAATACTGCCATGTATTCAGCCACATCACGCACATAGGCGGGTTGGTTTTCTTTGCCGCGATGCGGCACCGGCGCCAGATAAGGCGAATCGGTTTCCACCAGGATGCGATCCAGCGGCACGTAGCGTGCCACTTCGCGCAGCTGTTCGGCATTGCGGAAGGTGACGATGCCGGAGAAGGAGATGTAGAAGCCCAGATCCAGCAAAGCTTCGGCCGTGGTCAAATCTTCAGTGAAGCAGTGCAGCACGCCGCCGCAGTCCTGTGCGTTCTCTTCACGCAGGATCGCCAGCGTGTCCGCGCGCGCCTCGCGGGTGTGGACGATCACCGGCTTGTTCAGATCCCGGCCAATGCGGATATGTTCGCGGAAAGAGTCCTGCTGCAGCTCAAGATTGTCTTTCTGGTAGAAGTAATCGAGCCCGGTCTCTCCCAGCGCTACCACCTGCTCCGCCGCCGCCAGGCGACGCAGCTCGGCGTAATCATACCCCTCTTCCAGATTGAGCGGATGCACCCCGCAGGAGAAAGCCACATCGTTGCGCTCGCCGATCAGTTCGGTCATGGAACGGTAACCCGGCAACGTGGTGGCGACCGCCAGCACATAGCCGACGTCGCGCGCTTTGGCTTTGGCCAGCGCATCGTCCACATTCTGATGCAGCGTTTGATAATCCAGACTGTCAAGGTGGCAATGAGAATCGACTAACAACATAATTTTTAACTCTTTTACTTTACAGCGAATGAGGGTGGGAATAGCCGGCGGCGCCAAGCATCTGTTCCCAGCGAAGTAACTGTTCGGTCAGCAGCAGCTCGCGATTGACACCCACCACGCTGAGCAGCTGATGGCGGCAGGTCAGCCACTGCTGCACGATCTGCTGCAGCGAAGCGCTGCTCAGCACGCTGGCCAGCTGATGCACCAGTGGTTGCTGATCCTGATTCAATACATAGTGATGCGCGCCCTGCTGCCACTTCATCGCGTCCACCAGCAGCGCGCACAACCAGTGCAGGCGCTCGGCGACATCTTCATGGTTCAGCACCGGCAACAGCGACAGCATATCGCGCTGCGGCAGCGCGGCGCTCAACGCGGTGCACAGGGCGCTGCGCTGTTGCCACTGCTGCGGCTGCAACAGCTGTTCGGCGGCCAGCGGCGCGCCGTCGTGCAGGCGCAGCGCCGTGAGGCGGTCTGTCTGAGAACCGGCCGCCTGCCGGCCCAGCCACTGCAGGCTGAGCTGCTCATCCGGGCTGGCCAAATGCCAATAAAGACAGCGGCTGCGTAGCGTCGCCATCAGCCGCGACGGCTCACGGCAACCCAGCAGAAAATAGGTTTTCTCCGGCGGCTCTTCCAGCGTTTTAAGCAGTGCGTTGGCCGCCGCCTCGGTCAACTGTTCCGCCTGCGGCAGCCAAATCACCTTGGCGCCGCCCTGCTGCGCGTGGGCGTACAGCGTTTCAATCACCTGGCGGATCGGTTCGATACCCAGGTTGCTCTTGCCCTTTTCCGGCGCCAGCACGTGATAATCCGGGTGATTCCCCGCCAGCATCAGCCGGCAGCTGTGGCACTCGCCGCAGCTTTTTTCGCCGTTGCGCTGTTGGCAGATCAACCAACGGCTCAGGCCGTAGGCCAGCGCATCGTCACCATTGCCCGCCGCCGCATGCAGCAGCAGCGCATGGTGGCCGCGACCGTCGGCGTACTGCCCAATCAGCTGGCGATAAGGGCCATTCAGCCACGGGTACCAGTTCATTATGCGCCTTCCTGCTGCCGCAGCCAGTGGCCGACGCAGTCGCGGATCGCCGCGGTCACCTGTTCCAGCGGCTGGGCGGCGTCAACGGTAACGATCGTTTCATCCTGCGCCGCCAGCTCAAGATAGCGAGCGCGGGTGCGTTCGAAGAACGGCAGCGCCTCCTGTTCGATGCGATCCAGCTGGCCGCGCGCCTGTGCGCGTTGCAAGCCGACCAGCGGAGGCAGATCGAGATAAACCGTCAAATCCGGGCGGAAATCCCCCAGTACGGTGTCGCGCAGCGAGCTCATCAGCTGTGGGTCCACACCGCGGCCGCCGCCCTGGTAAGCCTGTGAAGAGAGATCGTGGCGGTCGCCCACCACCCAGGCACCACGCGCGAGGGCGGGTTTGATCACGGTTTCCACCAGCTGCACGCGCGCAGCGTACAGCATCAAGACTTCGGCCTTGATGGTCGGCAATTCGCCGTCGATGCCGCGTTTGAACAGTTCGCGCAGCTTCTCCGCCAGCGGTGTGCCGCCCGGTTCGCGGGTGAAAACGATGTCGTTGATGCCATGTTCGCGCAGCACATTGACTACCGTGTCACGCGCTGTGGTTTTGCCCGCGCCTTCCAGCCCTTCGATTACAACGAATTTACTTTTCATTCTTTTCCTTTAACGCCTGACGGTACACACGCACCGCCTGGTTATGGCTCGCCAGATTGGTGGTGAAGGTATGCCCACCCTTGCCGTCGGCGACAAAATAGAGATATGGCGTTTTGGCCGGATTGGCGGCCGCTTGCAGCGAGGCCTCGCCCGGCATGGCGATCGGCGTTGGCGGCAGGCCGGCGATCACATAGGTGTTGTAAGGCGTCGGCGTCTCCAGATCCTTGCGCGTGATGTTGCCATTATAGCTTTCGCCCATGCCGTAGATCACCGTCGGATCGGTCTGCAGGCGCATGCCGATGCGCAAACGGTTGACGAACACCGACGCCACCTTGCTACGCTCTTCCGGCACCGCGGTCTCTTTCTCGACGATCGAGGCCATAGTCAGCAGCTCTTCCGGCGTTTTATACGGCAGGCTGGTGTCGCGGCCGGCCCAGGCGGCCTGCAGCGCTTTATTCATGCGCACGTGCGCGCGTTTGAGCAGCGCGATATCGCTCATGCCGGCGGTATACTGATAGGTATCCGGGTACAAATGCCCTTCCGGGGTTTCTCCCGCAGGAATGCCGAGCGCTGTAGCGATCTCCACTTCGCTCTTGCCCGCCAGGGTGTGTTTCAGGTATTTGGACTGCAGCAATACCTGCTGCCAGTCACGCAGGCGTGAGCCTTCGATAAAGCGTGCGGTGAACTGCGCCTCTTTGCCGCTGGCCAACAGTTTCAGCATCTGGCGCACCGTCATGCCCGGCGTGAACCGGTAGGTACCGGCTTTAAACTCCGCCAGCTCCGGCTCCAGTTTCAGCAGCCACTGGAACCAGCGGCCGCTGCGCACCAGTTTATCGCGCACCAGTAACCCTTCCAGCGCCACCCGGCCGGTGCCGGCAGGCAGTTTGAAGATGGTTTCTTGCTGGATAGCCAGCGGCGTATCGGCAAAGCGTTCGATCTTCTGGTAGCCCCAAAACAGCAGCGCCAATACCAGAACAACAATAACAGACAGGACCTTCAGCTTTCTTTTCTTCATCAATCAGCCATGGTTAACAGTGTGGACGCAAAAAATCATACAGCTGGCGCGAATGATAACGCCATGATTGAGCAACGTTTACCGGCAGCAGCGGCATCAGCGCGTTGCTCACCAGGACTTCGTCGGCATCGGCCAGCGTCTCCAGCGGTTCGCTGACGCAGTGCAGACGGTATTCCGAGCCCGCCAGCAGCGCGATCACCCGCCGCCGCATCAGGCCCGCGACGCCCGCCTGGCTCAGGTCCGGGGTAAACACCGCTTTTCCCTTACGCCAGAACAAATTAGCCGCACAGCATTCCACCAGCATACCGGCAGTGTCAAGCACCAGTGCCTCGTCGGCGGCCGTCTGGTCAAGATGCGCGCGGATCAGCACCTGCTCCAGGCGGTTCAAATGCTTCAACCCCGCCAGCAGCGGATTGCGCGCCAGCGCCACCGGGCTGAGCGCAAGCGTGATGCCCTGCTCGCGCCACTGCAAATAGTGCGCAGGGTAGCTGCTGCGGGCGACGATGCGCGTTGGATTTTCGCACCCCGTCGGGCTGTAGCCCCGCCCGCCGCTGCCGCGCGTCAGTATCGCTTTGACCACGCCGAGCGGAATTGATTCGGCCGCCTGAGCCATCTCGCGCTCGAAAGCGGCCCAATCGGTAGTGGGCAGCATCAGCCTCTGTGCCGCTTGCTGCAGCCGCTCCAGATGCCAGGGCAGCAGCTCGATTTTACCGTCGATAACCCGGGCGGTAGTAAAGCAGCCATCGCCGAACTGCAGGCCACGATCGCTCGGCGCCAGCGCATCGTGGCGTTGTCCGTTAATCCAGTACATGCTTCCTCCTGTTGCCGGGTGATTTCATTACGCTCGCAGAATAGCAGGCGACGAGGCAATACGCAGCCCTGCTGACGGCCGGACGCCAGGCGTAAAAAAGCCCGGTTAAAAAACCGGGCTTTTCATCAGCGAACAACCGCGCGAGTTACACTCGGCGGAAGATCAGCGAGCCATTGGTGCCGCCGAAGCCGAAGGAGTTGCACAGGGTGAACTCCATATTGCTGACCTGGCGCGCTTCGTGAGGCACGAAGTCCAGATCGCAACCTTCATCCGGGTTATCCAGGTTGATGGTTGGCGGTACCGCCTGATCGCGCAGCGCCAGCACGGTAAAGATGGACTCGATCGCGCCCGCCGCACCCAACAGGTGGCCGGTCATCGATTTGGTCGAGCTCACCAGCACGCGCTGGGCATCAGCGCCGAAGACGGATTTCACCGCCTGCGCTTCCGCCTGGTCGCCCGCCGGCGTAGAGGTGCCGTGCGCGTTGATGTAACCGATTTGTGACGGGGTCACACCGGCATCAAGCAAGGCATTCTCCATCGCCAGCGCAGCGCCTGCGCCGTTTTCCGGTGGTGACGTCATGTGATAAGCATCGCTGCTCATCCCAAAGCCAACCACTTCGGCATAGATTTTTGCGCCGCGTTTTTTCGCGTGTTCGTACTCTTCCAGCACCATCATGCCGGCGCCGTCGCCCAGCACGAAGCCGTCGCGGTCTTTATCCCACGGACGGCTCGCCGCCTGCGGGTTGTCATTACGGGTGGACAGGGCGCGCGCTGCGCCAAAGCCGCCGACGCCCAATGGGGTGCTGGCTTTCTCTGCCCCACCGGCCAGCATCACGTCAGCATCATTGTAAGCAATGATACGCGCTGCATGGCCGATGTTGTGCACACCTGAAGTACAGGCGGTGGCGATGGAAATGCTTGGGCCACGCATGCCGTACATGATTGTCAGGTGGCCTGCAATCATATTCACGATGGTGGAGGGCACGAAGAACGGACTGATTTTCCGTGGGCCACCGTTAACCAGTGAACTGTGGTTTTCTTCGATCAAACCCAGGCCGCCGATGCCGGAACCGATCGCGGCTCCAATACGGCTGGCGTTAGCCTCGGTGATATCCAGACCTGCATCCTGCATGGCTTGCATGCCGGCAGCGATACCGTACTGGATAAAGGCATCCATCTTGCGCGCATCTTTGCGGGAGATGAAATCCTCAGAATTAAAATTCTTTACCAGGCCAGCAAACTTGGTCGCATAGGCAGTGGTATCGAAATGGTCGATCAGGCTGATGCCACTCTGACCGGCAAGAAGAGCGTTCCACGTGGACTCTACCGTATTGCCGACAGGAGACAACATGCCCAGTCCGGTCACAACTACTCGACGCTTAGACACGTTTGTCCTCCAGGGAGGGAAAAATATGACACTAGGGATAGAAAAAACTTAGGCGGTCGAACGACCGCCTAGATATGTTCTCTTACTGCTGGCTGGCGTTGATGAAATCAATAGCTGCCTGAACAGTAGTGATCTTCTCAGCTTCTTCGTCTGGAATCTCGGTGTCGAATTCTTCTTCCAGTGCCATTACCAGCTCAACGGTGTCAAGAGAATCAGCGCCCAGATCTTCAACGAAAGAAGCGTTGTTCAAAACTTCTTCCTGTTTAACACCCAGTTGCTCAACAATGATTTTCTTAACGCGTTCTTCGATAGTGCTCATACTCTTAAATTTCCTATCAAAACTCGCTTTCGCGATGGTTTTCGTAGTGTATAAAATGCTGAAAAAGATGCAACTAAATCCCGGCTGGTCAAACCACGATTTTACGCTATTTTGCGGTTTTTGCCTCAAATAACGCAAATGGTTTTCACATTTTTTAAATCATGTACATGCCGCCATTGACATGTAACGTTTCACCGGTGATGTAGCCGGCCTCATCAGAGGCCAAAAATGCAACAGCGCTGGCGATTTCTTTAGCATCGCCCAGCCGGTTGGCTGGAACTGATGACAAAATGCCTGCGCGTTGATCATCTGTCAACGCCCGTGTCATGTCCGTCTCAATAAAGCCAGGTGCCACGACGTTGACCGTAATGCCACGTGAAGCAACTTCACGTGCCAAAGATTTGCTAAAACCAATCAGGCCGGCTTTAGCCGCCGCGTAGTTCGCCTGCCCTGCGTTCCCCATGGTGCCGACGACGGAACCGATGGTGATGATACGGCCAAACCGCTTTTTCATCATAGCGCGCATTACCGCTTTTGACAGGCGGAATACGGAAGTCAGATTGGTGTCGAGGATATCCTCCCACTCGTCATCCTTCATACGCATCAGCAGGTTATCACGCGTAATGCCGGCATTATTCACTAAAATGTCGATTTCGCCAAATTCGGCGCGAATCGATGCCAGCACGCTGTCGATAGATTGCGCATCAACAACGTTCAACATAAACCCTTTGCCGTTTGCGCCCAGGTAGCTGCTGATCGCTTCAGCGCCGCTCTCGCTGGTCGCGGTACCGATCACTTTGGCGCCGCGTGCCACAAACGTTTCTGCAATAGCTCGGCCAATACCGCGGCTTGCGCCGGTGACCAGAACGATTTTACCTTCGAAGCTCATCATTTTCCTCTTTATTGTTCAAGCGCCGCCGACAGGCTGGCGGTGTCGTTCACCGCCGCAGCCGTCAGGGTGTCAACAATACGTTTAGTCAGACCGGTCAGCACTTTGCCCGGCCCTACTTCCAGCAGCGACGTCACTCCCTGTGCTGCGATAAACTCTACGCTTTCGGTCCAACGCACCGGGCTGTACAGCTGACGCACCAGCGCGCTGCGGATCGCTTCCGGATCGTTTTCGGTGCGCACGTCGACGTTGTTCACCACCGGCACCTGCGGCGCGTTGAAGGTGATGTCCTGCAGCGCCACGGCCAGCTTGTCGGCGGCCGGCTTCATCAGCGCGCAGTGCGAAGGCACGCTCACCGGCAGCGGCAGCGCACGTTTGGCGCCGGCAGCTTTACAGGCGGCGCCTGCGCGTTCAACCGCTTCTTTGTTGCCGGCGATGACCACCTGGCCCGGCGAGTTGAAGTTGACCGGAGAAACCACCTGCCCCTGCGCAGACTCTTCGCACGCCTTGGCGATCGCGTCGTTGTCCAGACCGATGATGGCGTACATCGCGCCGGTACCTTCCGGCACTGCTTCCTGCATCAGCTTGCCGCGCAGCTCGACCAGACGGATCGCCGCCTTGAAGTCCAGCACGCCGGCGCAGACCAGCGCCGAGTATTCGCCCAGGCTGTGACCCGCCATCAGCGCAGGCGCTTTACCGCCCTGCTGCTGCCAAACGCGGAAAATCGCCACCGAGGCAGCCAGCAGAGCCGGTTGGGTCTGCCAGGTTTTGTTCAGTTCTTCCACCGGGCCTTGCTGCACCAGCTGCCACAGGTCGTAACCCAGGGCGGAAGAAGCCTCGCCAAAGGTTTCTTCGACGATCGGGAACTGTGCGGCCAACTCGGCCAGCATGCCAACGGTCTGCGACCCCTGGCCCGGGAAAACAAAAGCAAATTGCGTCATTTTTTCTTCCTGTCCAAATCAGAAACGAACCAGCGCCGAGCCCCAGGTAAAGCCGCCGCCAAAGGCTTCCAGCAGCACCAGTTGGCCACGCTGAATTCGCCCGTCACGCACCGCTTCGTCCAGTGCGGAAGGCACCGAGGCGGCAGACGTGTTGCCGTGACGATCGAGCGTCACCACCACTTTGTCCATCCCCATGCCCAGTTTTTTCGCCGTTGCGCTGATGATGCGCAGGTTGGCCTGGTGCGGCACCAGCCAA
The DNA here is from genome assembly GCF_009905295.1 of Serratia sp. NGAS9. NCBI lineage: Bacteria > Pseudomonadati > Pseudomonadota > Gammaproteobacteria > Enterobacterales > Yersiniaceae > Serratia > Serratia sp. NGAS9. The sequence goes on along the minus strand of NZ_CP047605.1, from coordinate 1,931,906 downwards.
TCCAGCTCGCTGCGGTCCATGTTGTTGGCCTGCAGCGTCTCGTCGACGATGCGCGCCAGCTCGGTAACCGCAACCTTGAAGACTTCGTTGCCCGCCATGGTGACATAGGCCGGCTTGTCTTGATTCTGACGATCCTTGTACGGCAGCGTCAGCAGGTTGCCGTAGCTGCCGTCGGCATGCAGATGGGTAGACAGAATGCCCGGCGCTTCAGACGCCCCCAGCACCACCGCACCCGCACCATCGCCAAACAGAATGATGGTGCCGCGATCTTCAGGATCCAGCGTGCGCGACAAGACGTCCGCGCCGATAACCAGCGCATGTTTGACCGCGCCGTTTTTCACGTACTGATCGGCCACGCTGAGCGCATAAGTAAAGCCGGCGCAGGCCGCAGCCAGATCGAACGCCGCGCAGTCTTTGATGCCCAGCATTTGCTGCACCAGGCACGCCGCGCTCGGGAATGCGTGAGTCGTGGTGGTGGTCGCCACGACGATAAGCCCAATGTCTTCTTTAGCCACACCTGCCATTTCCAGCGCTTTCTCAGCGGCCTGGAAGCTCATCGTCGCGACGGTTTCATCCGCAGCGGCGATGCGACGTTCGCGGATACCGGTACGCGTGACGATCCATTCGTCAGAGGTATCCACCATTTTTTCCAAATCAGCATTGGTGCGCACTTGTACGGGCAAATAACTCCCCGTACCGAGAATCTTTGTATACATGTACGATCAGTCACTCTTAGGTAATACAGCCTCAAGGCGCGCAGCAATCCTTTCCGGGACTTGCCGCTGCACCGCCTGCACAGCCTGTTCGATTGCGACTGCAAACGCGTGAGGGTTCGCAGCGCCGTGGCTCTTGACTACGGTGCTGCGCAATCCTAACAGACATGCGCCATTATACTGGTCGGGGTTCAGGTGGCCGAACCGCTTAACCACCCGTTTTTGCAACCAACGGCCCAACAATTTCAGCCACCACGCTTGCTTGTTTCCGTCGCCGGACGATTTCAGCAGCGATAAGAATACCCTGACCACCCCTTCCATGGTTTTCAGGGTGACGTTGCCCACGAAGCCATCGCAGACCAACACGTCGGTCTTGCCGGTGAGCAGTTCGTTTCCTTCCAGGTAACCAATATAGTTGATTGCCGGAGTATTTTTTAGCACAGCGGCCGCTTCGCGGATATTATCCAGGCCTTTGGTCTCTTCTTCGCCAATATTCAGCAGCGCCACCCGCGGTTGCGCAATGCCGATCACCTCTTCCGCCATCACCGCGCCCATCACGGCAAACTGCACCAGCATGGTACTGTCGCACTCGACGTTGGCGCCCAGATCCAGCACCACGGTTTTACTGCGTTGCTGATTCGGGATCGCCGTCATCAGCGCCGGGCGCTCGATGCCGTCCAGCGGCTTGACCAACAGCTTCGCCAATCCCATCAGCGCACCGGTATTGCCGGCGCTGACGCAGCCCTGCGCATTGCCGCTGCTGAGCTGTTCGAGCGCAATGCGCATCGACGTGCCGCGGCTGGCGCGTATCGCTTGTGAAGGTTTGGCGTCGCCGGCGATCACAGACTCGGCGGGCACGACTTGCAGACGCTCCAGAAGAACCGGATCGGCATGGGCAAGCAAAGGGGAGATGACGTCGGGATTGCCGACCAGCAGGAGATGAAGCTGTAAATTAGAGGCCAGTGCCTGCAACGAAGCAGGCACTGTGACGCAGGGACCGAAGTCCCCGCCCATTGCATCTAACGCCAGGGTTAGACGAGTCAAGGTATCGCTACTTAGCCGATAACCTTGCGACCGCGGTAGAAACCGTCGGCAGTGATGTGGTGACGACGGTGAGTTTCACCGGATACTTTGTCTACAGACAGAGTAGTCGTGGTCAGAGCATCGTGAGAACGACGCATGCCACGCTTGGAACGGGTTGGTTTATTCTGTTGTACGGCCATGGACCTTACTCCTCAATTACTTACGCTTTAAACTGGCTAATACGGCAAACGGATTCGGTTTCTCCGCCTCGGGAGGCAGTTGGCCAAATACCATGTCCGCTTCGGACACTTCACAGTGTTCAGATTCATGTACCGGAACGACAGGCAGTGAAAGAATAATTTCGTCTTCAATCATTGCCAACAGATCGACTTCGCCAAACTCGTCAACTTCGATCGGTTCGTACGCTTCCGGTAATGCCTCAGCCTGCTCATCATTGACGACCGGGCTAAAACAATATGTTGTGTGAACCTGATGTTCAAACGGGACTCCACAGCGTTGGCACATCAACGTTACCGTGACGTCCGCATGCCCTGTTATCACCGCGAGGCGTTGATTGTCGATATTAAACGACAACGACACCTCGACATCACTGTCCACACTGACCACGGAGTCGGCAACACGAGTAACCTGCTCAGGCGCATAGACACCAGCATAGTCCAGGCGTTTCTGAGCGGTACGTACCGCATCAATGGTCAAGGGTAATTTTACCTTTTGCATAGGGCGCGCATATTAACTTTGTAACGACATAGAGTCAAAGAAAAAGGCCGTAAAACGGCTCCTTTCACCAATATTCGCTTCCACAGCGGCCGACAGTTTAAAATGCCGTACCCATTTACGCTACGGTTTGCGAAAAAAATTATGCAGAGATTGCTTTTAGCCTCCACCTCCCCCTATCGAAAAATGCTGCTGGAGAAGCTGCAACTGCCGTTCGACTGCGCCGCGCCGCAGGTGGATGAAACCCCACTGCCGGGTGAAAGCGCCGAAGCGCTGGTGCTGCGCCTGGCGACAGCGAAGGCTCAGGCGCTGGCCCTCGCCTACCCCGAGCATCTGATCATCGGTTCCGATCAGGTCTGCGTGATCGATGGCAGCATCACCGGCAAGCCCCATACCGAGGTGAACGCCCGGGCGCAGCTGCGCCAGGCCAGCGGCCAGGCCGTGACCTTCTATACCGGCCTGGCGCTGTACAACAGCCGCAGCAAGCAGCTGCAGGCCCTGTGCGAGCCTTTCCACGTGCATTTTCGCGCGCTGAGCGAGGCGGAGATCGCCGCCTATGTGCGTCTAGAGCAACCGCTGAACTGCGCGGGCAGTTTCAAGAGCGAGGGATTGGGGATCGCGCTGTTCGACAGGCTGGAAGGCCGGGACCCGAACACCCTGATCGGCCTGCCGTTGATCGCGCTGTTGGAGATGTTGCGGGCTGAAGGCATCAACCCGCTGGTCTGACGCGGATTATTTGGCGGCCTGCCGGCGCAGCACTTGCAGGCAGTGACGCAGTTCTTCATCCATCGGCGCTTCGATGCGCATCGTTTCGCCGGTGGACGGATGCTCGAAGCGCAGCGCCGCGGCGTGCAGGAACAGTCGCTTCAGGCCGGTACCCGCCAGTTGGCGATCGAACTCGCGGTCGCCATAGCGATCGTCAAAGGCGATCGGGTGCCCGGCATGCAGAGTGTGCACGCGGATCTGGTGAGTTCGCCCGGTGATCGGGCTGGCCTTCACCAAGGTGGCAAATTCGTAACGCTCTTCCACCTTGAAGCGGGTTTCCGAGGGCTTGCCTTCGCTGTTGACACGCACGATACGTTCGCCGCTTTGCAGAATATTTTTCAACAGCGGCGCCTGTACGGCCTTGCAGTGGGACTGCCACTGGCCGCGCACCAGCGCCAGATAATCTTTCTGCATGCCTTTCAGGCGCAGTTGCTCATGCAGCGAACGCAGCGCGGAACGTTTTTTGGCGACCAACAACACGCCGGAGGTGTCGCGATCCAGGCGATGCACCAGCTCCAGGAAGCGTGCTTCCGGGCGCAGCGCGCGCAGCCCTTCAATCACGCCGAAGCTCAGGCCGCTGCCGCCGTGCACCGCGGTGCCGGAAGGTTTGTTAAGGATCAACAGATGATCGTCTTCATACAGGATGCAGTCTGCCAATGCGGCCACTTTATCCAGCTTCGCCGACACCGGCGCCTCTTCGCGCTCGGCTACGCGCACCGGTGGTACGCGCACCACGTCGCCGGCCGCCAATTTGTATTCGACCTTGATGCGCCCTTTATTAACCCGCACCTCGCCTTTACGCACGATGCGATAAATCATGCTCTTCGGCACGCCTTTCAGGCGAGCGAGCAGAAAGTTGTCGATTCTCTGACCGGCTTCGTCGTCGGAAATCGTGATGAATTGTACTGCTGGATTGTTCGTTTTCATGGTGCGGGATTCTAAATAGAGCGCGTGAATAGCGCCACATCTTTTTCTGTGCTTAACTGTCTCTCTGACGGCGGGCGAAACCCCAGCGGACAATAAGGCAGCAAGCCGATTTGAACGTTTGCGATTTCTTCCGCAGTTAAGGAAAAGTCACCTTGCTATAACGGCATCAGCAGTGGAATAATGCAGTCACTTTCCGCGTTGATTCTCGTTAAACAGGGAAAACGGTGGAATTATAAAATTTGTCTGATTGCGCAAAAACGCAGCAATGGCGTAAGACGTAATGCGAAATCAAACAATTAGCGGGCTGCGGGTTGCAGCTTGGCCGGCAAATGGAATCAGATCTGTCGACGTAAATCAGAGGCTATTCCCCTAGTAAAAGTGCTGCCTTTCACAAAGAAAAGCAGGCTTACCGAGATAATGCGCCCCTATGCAGGCGACAACCGTGAGGTTGACGGCTTTGCGAGAAGACACGGGGCTTTCGGTTTAACTCCGGCCATGAGGTTATTTTGCCCGCAGCTTTGTCGATAATGTAAAAATAACGAGTAAGTTAAGATGAAAAGAATGTTGATTAACGCAACTCAGCAGGAAGAGTTGCGTGTTGCCCTCGTAGATGGACAGCGGCTGTATGATTTGGATATCGAAAGTCCGGGTCATGAGCAGAAAAAAGCGAATATTTACAAAGGCAAAATCACCCGCATTGAACCAAGTCTTGAAGCAGCGTTCGTGGACTACGGCGCAGAACGACATGGTTTTCTCCCTCTTAAAGAAATCGCCCGCGAATACTTCCCTAGCAATTACTCTTCCCATGGCCGCCCGAACATCAAAGATGTGCTGCGCGAAGGCCAGGAAGTCATCGTTCAGGTAGACAAAGAAGAACGTGGCAACAAAGGCGCCGCCTTGACCACCTTCATCAGCCTGGCGGGCAGCTATCTGGTGCTGATGCCGAACAACCCGCGCGCCGGCGGTATTTCTCGCCGCATCGAGGGTGACGATCGTACCGAGCTGAAAGAAGCGCTCTCTTCGCTGCAACTGCCAGACGGCATGGGCCTGATCGTTCGCACCGCGGGCGTAGGCAAATCCGCCGACGCGCTGCAGTGGGATCTCTCCTTCCGTCTGAAGCACTGGGAAGCGATTAAAAAAGCCGCCGAAGGCCGCCCTGCACCGTTCCTGATCCACCAGGAAAGCAACGTTATCGTGCGTGCCTTCCGCGATTATCTGCGCCCGGACATCGGCGAAATCCTGATCGACAACCCGAAAATTCTCGATCTGGCCAAAGAGCACATCGCTGCGCTGGGCCGCCCGGATTTCAGCAGCAAAATCAAACTGTACAGCGGTGAAATTCCTCTGTTCAGCCACTATCAGATCGAATCGCAGATCGAATCCGCCTTCCAGCGCGAAGTGCGCCTGCCGTCCGGCGGCTCGATCGTCATCGACAGCACCGAAGCGCTGACCGCCATCGACATCAACTCCGCACGCGCAACCCGCGGCGGCGACATCGAAGAGACGGCGTTCAACACCAACCTGGAAGCGGCGGACGAGATCGCTCGCCAGCTGCGCCTGCGCGACCTCGGCGGCCTGATCGTCATCGACTTCATCGACATGACGCCGGTACGCCACCAGCGCGAAGTGGAAAACCGCTTGCGCGACGCCGTGCGTCAAGACCGCGCGCGCATCCAAATCGGCCGCATCTCCCGCTTCGGCCTGCTGGAAATGTCACGCCAGCGCCTCAGCCCGTCGCTGGGTGAGTCCAGCCACCACGTGTGCCCACGCTGTAACGGCACCGGTACCATCCGAGACAACGAATCGCTGGCGCTGTCCATCCTGCGCCTGATCGAAGAAGAAGCGCTGAAGGAAAACACCAAAGAAGTTCACGCTATCGTGCCGGTTCAGGTCGCTTCGTACCTGCTGAACGAAAAGCGCGAATCCGTCAGCGCGATCGAAAAACGTCAGGGTGGCGTGAAAGCCGTCATCGTGCCGAACGATGAAATGCAAACCCCGCACTACTCGGTGCTGCGCGTGCGCAAGGGCGAGGAAACCTCTACCCTCAGCTACCTGCTGCCGAAACTGCACGAAGAAGACATGGAGCGTCCGCTGGAAGATGCGCCGATGGAACGCAAGCGTCCGGAGCAACCGGCCCTGGCTTCCTTCTCCCTGTCCGCCGATGTGCCGCCGCCGGCTGAAGAACCCGTCGCCGTTGCCAAACCTGTCGCTGCAGCCGCCAAGGCTAAAGCCGCAGCGCCGGCCGCCGCTAAACCGGGCTTCCTGGGCCGCCTGTTCGGTGGTCTGAAGAACTTGTTCGCCGGTGAAGAACAACCTGCCGTCGAAGAAGCCAAACCGGCCGAAACGCCGAAGGCGGAAGGCAACGGTGAGAACCGTCGTCAGGATCGTCGCGGTCAGCGCCGTCAAGGCACCGGCCGTAAAGAGCGCGGTGAGCGTAGCGACCGTGGCGATCGCCCGGAACGCAGCGAGCGTAAAGAGCGCGGTGAAGGCCGTGACAATCGCGAGCGCGATAACCGTGAACCGCGTGAGAACCGTGAAGGCCGTGAATCGCGTGAATCCCGCGATGAACAGCGCCGTAACCGCCGCAACCAGCAGCAGAACGCGCCGGTAGCGGAGGAAACCGCTTCGGAAGAAGGTGCTAAAGCGCCGCGCGAAGATCAGCAGCAACGCCGTGAGCAGCGTGCTGAACGCCAGCGTCGTCGTCAGGAAGAGAAACGTCAGGCTCAGCAGGAAGTGAAAGCGCTGGAAAGCGTTGACGCAGTCGAGAGTACCGACGAAGAGCAGGAAGAGCGCCAGCAGCAGAACATGCAGCGCCGTCAGCGCCGCCCTCTGTCGCAGAAAGTGCGTATCCTGTCTGCGGAAGAAGAGCTGCAGCGTGCAGCGGAAGAGCTGTTGGCGCCGAAAGCGCCGGTAGCGAAAGCCGAAGACGCGCAGCCGACCGCCGACGACAGCGTCAAGCTGTTGCCGGAAACCGTTGCCGCACAGCCGGAAGACGATGCCCAGGGCGAAAGCCGCGGCAACGGCGAAGGCATGCCGCGTCGTTCCCGTCGTTCACCGCGTCACCTGCGCGTCAGCGGCCAGCGTCGCCGTCGTTACCGCGATGAGCGTTACCCGCTGCAATCCCCAATGCCGTTGGCGGGCGCGTTCGCTTCGCCGGAAATGGCATCAGGCAAAGTATGGGTAAGCTACCCGGTCGCTCAGGTTGAAGAAGCCGAAGTGCAAACCGAAGCCGTAGAGCAGGCGCCGGTTGTCGCCGCAGCGGTTGAACAGCACAGCGTTACCGTGGAAGACACTCAGACCACGGCCAGCGTCAACGAACCGGCACCCGAAGCCGCCGTTGAGACTGCTAGCGTTACCGTAACGGAAGAAGCTGCAGTCGTAGCACCGGTTGTAGCCACTCCGGCCGAGGAAATCCCGGCGCCGGTGGAAACCGCCCCGGCAACTGTTGCAGTTGAACAGCCGAAAGTGGAAGAGACTGCCCCTGCAGTGGAAGCCGAGCCGGTAGCTGAAACCGTAGCTGTAGAGCCAGTGGTTGAACCTGCGCCAACGGAAGACGAGCCTGTGGTCGAAGTTGCACCGGTGGTAGAAGCCACGCCAGCGGAAGAAACGCCAGTGGTAGAAGCCGCACCTGCGGCAGCCTCCGTGGAAGTTGCTCCGGTCGAAAAAGCCCCAGCGCCAATCGCCGCAGAACCTGCACCTGCAGTTGCGCAGCAGCCGGCGCCGGTGAAAGCCGTGCAGAACGCGCTGTACAAACACATCGCCACTGCGCCGATGACTAAAGCGCCTGCGCCAGCCTACGTGCCGGAAGAACGCAAGCACAGCAACTGGCAGCGCCCTTCCTTCAACTTTGAAGGCAAAGGTTCAGCCGGTGGTCACTCGGCAGTGAGCCAGGCCACCGCGCCTGCCACAAAGCCGCAGCCGGTTAACGAATAAGTTAATCTGCAACCCTAAAAAAACCCGCCATCGGCGGGTTTTTTCTTGCCTGTAAAAAGCTCAGGCGATCTTTTTCAGTTTCTTGATGTCCAGAACATCCAACTTGCCGTCAAGTCGACTGACGAACTGCTGAAAATGCGCCGTCTCATTATGCTTATCCAGCGCTTCGCTGCTGGCCCAACGCTCAAAGAACACGAAGGTGCCCGGCTTTTCCAGATCGCGATGCAAATCATATTGCAGGTTGCCCAGCTCCTGGCGGCTCGGCTCGAGAATGTCGTGCACCGCTTCACTGACTGCGGCCTCAAATCCCGCTTTCGCTTGCAGGGTGGCGATAACGCGTACTTCCATTGTTTTCTCCCTTTCCACTTGATGAAAGTCGACGGTATTGGCGTCGGCATCGTTGAAATCCTTGTCACTATGCGCCTGCTGCGCCGTTGATTTCAACTTGTCGCCAACAAACAGATGCATCTGCGGCACTTTCCGCTTATCCTTACACCCCGGCGTGAATAAACCCATTATTCGCTTTTCATTAGACGTATTTGACCGCCGGAGCCTAGCTAGATGACCGCACAACCTCAAGTTCTGAAAATCCGCCGCCCAGACGACTGGCATATCCACCTGCGTGACGATGAGATGCTGAAAACGGTGGTGCCCTATACCAGCCAGGTATTTGGCCGGGCGATCGTGATGCCGAACCTGGTTCCGCCCGTGACGACCGTGGCCGCCGCACGCGCCTACCGCGATCGGATTCTGGCGGCGGTGCCGCAGGGTCACAACTTCACTCCGCTGATGACCTGTTACCTGACCAACTCTCTGGCGGCCAGTGAACTGGTCAGCGGTTTCGAGCAAGGGGTGTTTACCGCCGCCAAGCTGTATCCGGCCAACGCCACCACCAACTCCAGCCACGGCGTCAGCGACGTGACCGGCATTTACCCACTGTTCGAGCAAATGCAAAAAATCGGCATGCCTTTGCTTATCCACGGCGAAGTGACCGATCCTGCCGTGGATATCTTCGACCGCGAGGCGCGCTTTATCGAACAGGTGATGGAGCCTATCCGCCGTCACTTCCCGGAACTGAAAATCGTCTTCGAGCACATCACCACCAAAGAAGCGGCACAGTACGTGCAGGCAGGCAACCGTTTCCTCGGCGCCACCATCACGCCACAACACCTGATGTTTAACCGCAACCACATGCTGGTCGGCGGCATTCGCCCACACCTGTTCTGCCTACCGATCCTCAAGCGCAACGTCCATCAGGAAGCGCTGCGTCAGGCGGTTGCCAGCGGCTCGGACCGTTTCTTCCTCGGCACCGACTCCGCGCCGCACCTCAAGCATCGCAAAGAGTCCAGCTGCGGCTGCGCCGGCTGCTTCAATGCGCCGAATGCGATCCCGGCTTACGCAGCGGTCTTCGAACAGCTCGGCGCACTGGAGCACTTCGAGGCTTTCTGCTCGCTCAACGGCCCACGCTTCTATGGCCTGCCGCTCAACGAAGACTTCATCGAACTGCAGCGCGTGCCAACCACCCAACCGGAAGAGATTACCCTCGGCAATGAATCCGTGATCCCCTTCCTGGCGGGTGAAACCCTGAACTGGTCGCTGAAAGACTGATATTTTTGCATCGCCCTCTTGCCCTCGCACTCGGTTAACTGTATAAATAAACAGTAAATCGCTTCGGGGGCAATTATGCGTGTTGAAGTCACTCTAGATAAAACCCGGCCGCTGCCGTCGGGCGCCATTGAGGCGCTGACCGGTGAACTGGGCAAACGGGTCAATCGCCAGTTTCCAGACGCCGTCGTTCATGTACGTTATGCCGGCGCCAACGGGCTCTCCGTGCTGGGGGGCGCCAAAACCGATCGGGATCTGATCGAGGAAATCCTTCAGGAAACCTGGGAAAGCGCGGACGAATGGTTTAGCGCAGAATAACACTGCAATGCTGTTTTTGCCGGGGGTCGCTCTCCGGCTTTTTTGTTTCTGGCGCCCTGCCCATTCATCGCTTACCCTTACTCTGAAACAAAATCTGCCTCAGCGCTGTATTTAACGCAAAGGAGTAAGCATGGCCCCGGACAAGGTGAAATCCGAAGACGCAATGACGTTTGGCGAACTGCTGGCGCTGATTGCCGATCAGAAAAGGCGCTTGAACGTACTGGAAGTAGCTTTCTCTTATCTGGCCTTCAGCCTGGATGACAAAGCCAACCAACGGCTGATCCACAGCCTGAAGCTGGAATCGCACAGCCAGAATCGTGATGCCGAAACGCAAAAGCATTTCGCCCATTTGGCCGAAGAGCTGGAAAAATGTCTGCATGGTGCATCGCCACCTGCCGACGCGGAATAACGCGCTGCGCTTGACTCGTCCACTGCTGCACCTGCAAATTTGTAGAATAATTGTTCAAATAAATATTTATTTTGCAAATTTCGGTGACAACCCCCTCCACCGATGAAAGCGGATGCGTATACTGTAATTGCTCTCATGATGATGAGCCGCATTGATCCTCGTTAGTCACTCACGGTAGTTACTACTCAATAAGGGGTCTTTATGGACAGAAATGATGAAGTAATTCAGACGCACCCGCTTGTCGGTTGGGATATCAGTACTGTCGACGTTTACGACGCCATGATGATACGCCTTCATTACCTGTCTTCACTAGACCAAACGCCCGAAGAAGCCCAAGTAGACCGAACGCTTTGGCTGACTACAGATGTCGCCCGTCAATTAATCAATATCTTAGAAGCCGGCATCGCCAAGATTGAAGCTACGGATTACCAGGATCTTGATCGCAGAAAACATTGATTTATCGTCTCCTACCCCCTAAGGCGCCGCGACCTTTCCCGGCGCCTTTTTCTTTGCCTTTCATCGTTCAATCAGTGCATTGCGCCCGCCAACCTTTTATCATGGGGCGATAAGAAATCGCTATCAGAGAGGGTGGGTACGTGGAATATGATTTGATTGTGGTGGGCAGCGGTTCCGTCGGCGCAGCGGCAGGCTATTACGCCACGCGGGCCGGCTTGAAAGTGCTGATGATCGACAGCGCCATTCCCCCGCACCGCAACGGCAGCCATCACGGCGATACCCGCATTATCCGTCACGCTTACGGCGAAGGCGAAAAGTACGTGCCGCTGGTGCTACGTGCCCAGGCGCTGTGGAATGCGCTGATTCAACAATCCGGCGAGGAACTGTTCCAGTCGTGCGGCGTGCTCAACCTGGGGCCACAGCACTCCGACTTCATTCGCAATGCTCAGCAGAGCGCGCAAACATTCCGCCTGAACGCGCAAACCCTTAGCGCCGAACAGATCGCTCAACGCTGGCCGGAATTCCGGGCCCCGCAAGGTTATGTCGGCGTGTTCGAGCCCGACGCCGGCTTCCTGCATGCTGAGCTGGCGATAGCCACTCTGATCAAGCTGGCAAAAGAAGCCGGCTGCAGCCAGTTGTTCAACTGCCCGGTCAGCGCGGTGGAGCCTATCGAGGGCGGCGTTGAGGTCATCACCGGCGAAGGGCGTTTCACGGCGCGAAAAGCGGTGATCACCGCCGGTACCTGGGTCAAAGCGCTGTTGCCGCAGTTACCCGTCGCGCCACTACGCAAAGTCTTCTCCTGGCATCAGGCAGATGGCCGCTACAGCGTGAACAATCGTTTCCCGGCCTTTACCGTCGAAGCGCAAGACGGCACGCACTATTACGGTTTCCCGGCGGATAACGACGGCCTGAAAGTAGGCAAGCACGACGGCGGCCAGCCGATGGATGCCCCCGAGCAGCGCAAACCCTTCGGCAGCTACGCCAGCGACGGCACGGAAGTTTTCTCCTTCCTGCGGCAATTTTTACCGGGTGTAGGCGTATGTTTACACGGCGAAGCCTGCAGTTATGATATGAGCCCCGACGAAGACTTTATTATCGATACGCTGCCGGATTGCGATCGCCTGATGGTCATCAGCGGATTGAGCGGCCACGGCTTCAAGTTCGCCAGCGCGTTGGGTGAGATTGCCGCGCTGTTCGCGCAGGACAAAGCGCCGCCGGTCGACGTCTCCAGCTTTGGTCTGAAACGATTTAGCTAAGCGAAGGATTTCTCTGTCCAGGTTGCCGTCGTGCCCTGGACAGCAAAATTTAGCGGTTACAATTTATTAACCTGCTAACTCTTTTAAATACCAAGTAAAAATCCTGATAACGGAAATTTCTTATATTCAGCATTTGAATTTCCGAATTGAACACTTGCAGTGTAAGTCCTATTTTACAGAAGATATGCTCCATCGGCTTTCAACAAGGACGTCACCATGAAACTACTTGTCGTGGACGAATGCTGCTTCACCCGGGTCGGTATAGCCAGCTACTTTGCTGATAGTGGGATTACGACGATCAAGTGCTGCCACAGCATTGAATACGCTACGCCGCTGTTGGCCAGCTTTCAGCCGAGCCACATTCTGGTGAACCTCAGCAACCAGTGCCGTTATAACGAAGCAGACGCGCAGCTGCTGGCGTTTATGGAAGCCAGCCAGTCTGCCTTGCTGTTTATCTATCTCGATACGCCTTACCCTTACAGCGAAACGCCAATGCGCATCGCCGATAACGCCTTTCTGTTCAATAAAAGCATTCTGCCACTCACTTTACGCACGCTGCGCGAAAATCCGCTGGCGCTGGCCGATGACGGCGAAGAGCGTTCCTTGTTCAGTCCGCAGGAACTGACGGTGATGAAATATTGGATGGCGGAGATGCCCAACTACCGCATCGCGAAAAAGCTGCAAATCAGCTCGCATACGGTGTACGTGCACAAGCGTCACATCACGGAGAAGATCAACGCGCGCAACCGGCTGGAGTTCTACTCGCTGTATAACGTGCTGCGCTATTTCTACCCGCCGAGCACGCCAACAAATTCGACGCCGCTGGCGCTGCTGGCCGTGTAACCTCAAGCCTGCGATAACGCAGGCTTTTTTATCGCCTCTCTTCCCGCACTCACGCGCGGCGCGCTGTAAAAGACGCCGAGAAAAGGACTATAATCAAAGGTCCCTTTCTTCAGGCAGCTGAAATGTTAAACCGAATACTGGCGGCTATCGTCAACAACGTGCGTGAGCACCTGGTGCTGTACCTGTGTCTGTGGCTAGTGCTGCTGGCGTTGGATGTCTATTTCTTCTTCGTCATGTAATCCATGCCGCCGTTATTTCCCCGATTGAGCTTCAACCGCTTCGGCGATCCTGCCCAGGTGCTGGAATTGCAGCAGATGAGCAGACCGCTGCTGCGCCCCGGACAGCGGTTATTGCAGATGCGCTATGCCCCGATCAACCCTTCCGATCTGATCCCGATCCACGGCCAATACGCGCACCGCATCGCCCTTCCTCAGGTGCCGGGATATGAAGGCGTGGGCGTCGTCGTCAACCCGCAGAATGGGCATTCAACGGGCCGCCGCGCGCTGGCGGTAGCGGGTAACGGCAGTTGGCAAACGTTCGTCACGCTGCCTGAAGATCGGGTGATCTGGGTGCCGGACGACATCGACGACGCCTGCGCAGCGCAAATCTATATCAACCCGCTCACCTGCTGGGTGCTGTTGACGCAATGGCTGCCGCTCAACGCCGGCGACTTACTGCTGCTCAACGGCGGCGGTTCCGCCGTTAGCCTGCTGTTGGCGCAGATGACGGCGCTGCGCGGCATTCGTCTGGCGGTCGTGGTGCGCAACACCGCTCATCGCCAGGCGTTACTGGCCGCCGGCGCCTGGCGCGTTATCGAAGCGTCGCAGCTGGTGGAAATGACGAATTTTGGCGCCCGTGCGGCCATCGACTGCATCGGCGGCGAAGACGGATTGCAGTTGGCGCGGGCGGTCCGCACCGGCGGCGATTTTGTGGCGCTGGGCCTGCTTAGCGGCCGCCAGGTAGACTGGCGGCGCGTGGTGGACGAGTTAAAGCTGCGGGCTTCGCTGTTCCACTTGCGCAAATGGAACGCACAGGCGGCACCGGCGCAATGGCAGACGGCGTTTTATCAGTTATTCCAGCTGTTGCGACGCGGCCAGCTGGCGCTGCGCCCACCCGCCGCGATTTATCCTTTGCGTCAGTACGCAGCGGCGCTGCACCACGCCGCCCAGCCCGGCGTGAATGGCAAAATATTCCTCACTTCGGCGCCGCTGGAGGCTGGCGCGGCGGGCGACCGTCCCCCAGGATAACCGCCAGCCGATAGCCGCCTTCGGTAGTCTCCAGCGCGATGCGCGCCACGATCGTCAGCGGCACCGACAGCAGCATGCCTACCGGGCCGAGCAGCCAGCCCCAGAAGATCAGCGACAGGAACACCACCAGCGTCGACAGCCCCAGCCCGCGCCCCATCACGCGCGGCTCGAGGATATTGCCGATCACCATGTTGACAGCGATAAAGCCACCCGCCACCACCAGCGCATCACCCAATCCGTTGAACAACAGCGCCTGAATCAGCGGCGGAATGGCGGCCAATACCGAGCCAATGTTGGGAATGTAGTTAAGCAGAAACGCCAACAGCCCCCAGATAAAGGCAAAACGCACGCCGACCGCCGCCAGGAAGATCCAGACGATCACCCCGGTGGCCAGGCTGATGATGGTTTTAATCACCAGATAACGTGTCACGCCGTCCAGCGCCCGCCGCACCGCGGCGAGCCCCTCGTTCGGCTTATCCAGCGCCTGCTGCAGCTTATACGGCAGCAGCTGCACTTCGAACAGCATAAACACCACGGTCATCAGCAGCAGGAAGACGTTGGTCATGGCGCCAGACAGGTGCCCCAGCATGCGGGTGACCAGATTCATCGCCGCGCTGGGATCGACATACTGCAGCATCGCTTCGCTGGAGAGACTGATATTGAAGCGATCGGCGTAATGCTGCAGCTCGCGCAGCTTCTCGATCATCATGCCGCGGTACTGGGGCAGCGAGCGGGCGAACTCGTTCAGCGAAGCACCCAGCATGCCGATAAACAGCATCACGACCACGATCACCGCCGTCACCAGCAGCGTCACCCCGACGATACGCGGCACTCGTCGGCGTTCCAGCATCGCCACCAGCGGGTTCAGCACCATGGCGAGGAACACCGCCAGCAAAAACGGCACCACGATGTCGGCGGCGGCTTTCACCCCGGCCAAAATGATCACCAACATCGCCAGCAGGACGGCCAGACGCAGGCTACTGTCGGTCACACGGGTTCGGCCCATGACGTTTCCTTGTTATTTCACTGGGTTAACCGGCCACCAAGAGCCGACTCTTGGCGCTAATGGTAGCAAAGTCCACCGTCACGCCGCAGAGGATTTCGCCTAACCGTTCGAAAAAATTAATCTTTCCGCCCTGCTCTTTGCCGCAAGAAATAGGCATAACGTTTGCCAACAAATAATTCCACCGAGCAACTCATGGACGATTTACGTAAAATGACAAAAGCTGACATTAATAGATAATAAGCCTAATTTTCAACAACTAGCACAACCGCCCCATGAGGGAAATAATATCATCTTCAACGATTTATCTGATGAAGCCCGAACATCTCAAACAAATTCACTGACTAATATTTCTAAGAAGTAACATAGTTAAATTTATTATTGATTTTATGTTTCCTAAAGTTTAATTATTGCAGCCAGCCAATCGGTAATCGAAGGAAACAGGATGCTCTGGAAAAATACCGCCGATCGTTTCGGCCATGTGTCAGTGTTAATCCACTGGCTGGTGGCGCTGACGGTGTACGGCATGTTCGCACTCGGTCTGTGGATGGTTACGCTGGGCTATTACGACGTCTGGTACCATCAGGCGCCGGAGATCCACAAAAGCATTGGCACGCTGCTGTTCATCGTGATGGTGATCCGCGTGATCTGGCGCTTTGTCTCGCCGCCACCCAAGCCGCTGGCCAGCTATGGTCGCCTCACTCGCGTCAGCGCTATTCTCGCGCATCTGGCGCTGTATGCCGTGCTGTTCGGCATTCTGATCAGCGGCTATCTGATCTCGACCGCCGACGGCCAACCGATCAGCGTATTCGGCTGGTTCGACGTGCCCGCCACCGTCACCGGCATGGCGGAACAGGCCGACACCGCCGGCGCCATACACCTTTACCTGGCCTGGGCCGTGGTAGTGCTTTCGGTACTGCACGGGCTGGCCGCGCTTAAACATCACTTTATCGATCGTGATGTCACTTTGAAACGGATGCTGGGTAGCAGCGCCGATTAACCTTTGGATTTATGGAGATTGCTATGTTGAAAAAGACCGTATTGGGCCTGACCGCAGGCGCCCTACTGCTGAGCACCGGTTCCGCACTGGCGGCGGACTACAAGATCGACAAACAGGGCCAGCACGCCTTTATCGAGTTCCGCATCCAGCACCTGGGCTACAGCTGGCTGTATGGCAGCTTTAAAGACTTCGATGGCGGCTTCACCTTCGACGAAAAAGATCCGTCCAAGGACAAGGTCAACGTGACCATCAATACCGCCAGCGTCGACACCAACCACGCCGAGCGCGACAAGCACCTGCGCAGCGCCGAGTTCCTCAACGTGGAGAAGAACAAGCAAGCCAAGTTTGAATCCACCGAAGTGAAGAAAAGCGGCGACGGTTATGCGGTGGTCGGCAACCTGACGCTGAACGGCGTGACCAAGCCCGTTACGCTGGACGCCAAACTGATTGGCCAGGGCAACGATCCGTGGGGCGGCTACCGCGCCGGCTTTGAGGCCAACGGTAAGATCAAGCTGAAAGATTTCGGCATCACCACCGATCTGGGCCCGGCGTCGCAAGACGTTGAGCTGATCATCTCCGTAGAAGGCGTACGCGAGAAATAAATAAAAAAAAGCCCGGTTTGGCGGCCGGGCTTCTCATGTCCTCAGGCTCAGCGGGCTGGGCCTTCTTCTTCCGGTGCCGGAATGTGCATCGTAGTCTGCAACAAGCCTTTTGACTTATTGAAGATCTTGACGCCGTTTTCACGGCCGGCACGGCGCGCGCGTTGCTCTTCGCGCGGCAGCTTCAGCTCTTCGCGGCAAATCTCGCTACAGCACCCTTCAAATTTGGCGGCGCAGCTCGGGCACTGAATGAACAGCAGATGGCAACCGTCGTTCTTGCAGTTGGTATGGGTGTCGCACGGCGCTCCACACTGGTGGCAGTTGGCGATCACATCGTCGGAGATGCGCTCACCCATACGCTCATCGAACACGAAGTTTTTGCCGATAAACTTCAGCGGCAACCCCTGTTCTTTCGCTTTGCGGGTGTACTCGATAATCCCGCCTTCCACGTGGTAGATGTTTTTAAAGCCTTTGTGCAGCATATAGGCGCTGGCTTTTTCACAGCGAATGCCGCCGGTGCAATACATGACAATATTCTTGTCTTTACTGTCCTGCAGCATCTCCACCGCCATCGGCAGCTGATCGCGGAAAGTATCCGACGGCACCTCAATGGCGTTTTCGAAATGGCCGACTTCGTACTCATAGTGGTTGCGCATATCGACGAATACCGTATTCGGATCGTCTATCATCTGATTGACGCGATCGGCCTGCAGATACTCGCCGACGTTGCTTGGGTCGAAGCTCTCGTCATCGATGCCGTCGGCCACGATGCGCTCACGCACCTTGAGGCGTAGTACCCAGAAGGATTTGCCATCGTCTTCGAGCGCAATATTCAGGCGTACCTGATCCAGCGCCGGGTGCGAGGCGAACAGCGCGGCTTTGAACGCGTCGAAGTGATGCTGCGGCACGCTGATCTGCGCGTTGATGCCCTCTTTCGCCACGTAGATGCGGCCGAACACCTTCAGTTTTTCGAACTGAACGTACAGGCTGTCGCGAAACGCTTTGGGATCGTCGATGGAGAAGTATTTGTAAAAAGAAACTGTGGTGCGCGGCTCGGTTTCCGCCAGCATGCGCGCCTTCAGTTCCTCATTAGAAATTCGGTTATGTAACACTGGCATGGTGTACTTTCCTGTCTTTCGGGAGGTGACTGATTATCGCGCGCCGCCTGCCGGCCCGCGCGCGGCGCATATCATACCCGAAAAACCGCCGCCGCGCAGCCCTGGCGCCAGCGCCCCGTTCAGTGTCCGTCGCCTTCGGTAAACGCAGAAGCCACTATGCCGAGCGCCATCATCACGCCGGCGAGCGCCAATATCGCGTTCACCTGCAGATGCGCGCCAACGCTGCCGACCGTCGCGCCCAAAACCAGCAGCCCCGCACTGATCCATGGTGCCAAAATATTTACCCTCTGAATAATTACCAGTAATAATATCGCCATTATCTTTGGCAGGAAAGATTGTGGAAAAATTCGGCATTCGATGCATATTTAACGCCCAAAGAGGGATTTTAATGCGTTGTGTTTTCCCGGATCGCCAGAAAAATGCCACAATAGTCGCAAACAAACGGCAGAAACGAACCTTGCCGCCGAGCTCACCCGGCTGCCAGACCATGCGATGACTCTGTCATTACACTTAAACAACCGTATTCAAACAGAGAACCCATGACTCAAGTTCCTACTTTCAATCGTTCCTTATTGCATCCGCGCTATTGGCTGACCTGGGTCGGCATCGGCTTGCTGTACCTGCTGGTGTTGCTGCCTTACCCCGTCATCTACTGGCTCGGCACCTCGATTGGGCGATTTTCCATGCGCTTTCTCAAGCGACGCGTCGCTATCGCCCAACGCAACCTCGAGCTCTGTTTTCCCGACATGCCGCAGGCCGAACGCGATGCGCTGGTGGTAAAGAATTTCGAATCGGTCGGCATGGGGCTGTTTGAAACCGGCATGGCGTGGTTCTGGCCCAACTGGCGCATCGAGCGCTGGTTCAAGGTCAGTGGCCTGGAGCACATCCAACAAGCGCGCGACAACCAGCAGGGCGTGTTGCTGATTGGCCTGCACTTTTTGACGCTGGAGCTGGGCGCGCGCATCTTCGGCATTCACAACCCGGGCATCGGCGTTTACCGCCCGCACGACAACAAGCTGATGGACTGGCTGCAAACCTGGGGCCGCATGCGTTCCAACAAATCGATGCTGGACCGCAAAGACATCAAAGGCATGATCCGCGCCCTGAAACAGGGTGATATCATCTGGTATGCGCCGGATCACGACTACGGCCCGCGCAGCAGCGTTTTCGTGCCGCTGTTCGCGGTGGACAAAGCCGCCACCACCACCGGCAGCTACGTGCTGGTGCGGATGGGTAAACCGGCGATCGTTCCGTTCACCCCGCGCCGCCTGCCGGACGGCAAAGGGTATGAGCTGATTATGCAACCGGCGGTGGAAAACTTCCCGCTGGATAACGAACTCGAGGCCGCCGCCTTCATGAATAAGGTGGTGGAGAAAGAGATCCTGATGGCGCCGGACCAATACATGTGGCTGCATCGCCGCTTCAAGACCCGCCCGGAAGGCGAGCCTTCGCTCTACTGATCAAGCCAACCCGCCACCGGCGGGTTTTTTATTGCGCGCCTCTTGAGAATCGACGGCGAGGGTGGGATGGTAAAGCCTTTGCCGCCCACCCTGGAGCCGTTATGTACATTGTCAGCCTGACCTACCATCGCCCAATCGCCGACGTAGACAGCCACCTTGAAGGCCACATCGCCTGGCTTAAAAAATATTTTCAGGACGGTACCTTCATCGCCTCCGGCCGTAAGAATCCCCGCACCGGCGGCGTGATCCTGGCCAAGGGCATTGACCGTGCGCAGTTAGACGCCATCCTGGCCGAAGATCCCTTCAACGCCGTAGCCCACTACGAGGTCACCGACTTTAGCGCCACCACCACCGCCGCCGGTTTCGAGGCGCTGACCGGACTATAAAACGCTGTAAATTCCGCGCGCTAAGCGCGGAATAAGGTTTAAACGTCATTTTTAAAACTTTATTTCATTTTTCGCCCAATCTTTGTCCCCTCGTTTGCCGTCGCTGCGCTTGCGGCGCATACTTACCAGGCTAACTTTCACGTTTTGCCCCTTCATCTTGCCGCTGGCAAAACGCGTCACCTTTCGGCAGTGGACATTTATGGCTTCGGCAGCAGAACCCGTTAACTGGAAACGCAACCTTTTCGTCGCCTGGCTGGGATGTTTTCTCACCGGCGCCGCCTTCAGCCTGGTGATGCCGTTTCTGCCGCTGTACGTAGAGACGCTGGGCGTTACCGGCCATCAGGCGCTCAACATGTGGTCCGGTCTGCTGTTCAGCATCACCTTCCTGTTTTCCGCTATCGCCGCGCCGTTCTGGGGCGCCCTGGCAGACCGACGCGGCCGCAAACTGATGCTGCTGCGTTCAGCGCTCGGTATGGCGATCGTCATGGCGCTGATGGGCATGGCGCAAACGGTCTGGGAGTTTCTCGCGCTGCGTGCGGTGCTGGGGCTGCTCGGCGGGTTCATTCCCAACGCCAACGCGCTGATCGCCACCCAGGTGCCGCGCAACCGCAGCGGCTGGGCGCTCGGCACCCTGTCTACCGGCGGCGTCGGCGGTGCGCTGATAGGCCCATTGATCGGCGGTTTGTTAGCCGATCTGTACGGCCTGCGCCCGGTGTTTTATATCACCGCCGCAGTGTTATTCGTCTGCTTCGTACTGACGCTGCTGTATGTCAAAGAACAATTTACCCCGGTGCAAAAACGCGACATGTTGCACGCAAAACAGGTGTTCGCCTCGCTGAAGAACCCGAAACTGGTGCTCAGCCTGTTTGTCACCACCATGATCATCCAGATCGCCACCGGCTCGATTGCGCCGATCCTGACGCTGTATGTGCGCGATCTGGCCGGCGCCACCCACAATCTGGCGTTTATCAGCGGGCTTATCGCCTCGGTGCCCGGCGTCGCGGCATTAATGAGCGCCCCGCGGCTGGGCAAGCTGGGCGATCGCATTGGCCCGGAGCGCATTCTGGTCTTTATGCTGATCGTCTCGGTGCTGTTGCTGATCCCGATGGCGTTCGTGCAGACGCCGTGGCAGCTCGGGGTACTGCGTTTTCTACTGGGGGCAGCCGACGGCGCGCTGCTGCCGGCGGTACAGACGTTGTTGATTTACAACTGCACCAATCAGGTGGCCGGCCGTATTTTCAGCTACAACCAGTCGTTCCGCGATGTTGGCAACGTCAGCGGCCCGCTGCTCGGCGCCGCAATCTCCGCCGGCTACGGTTTTCGCGCGGTCTTCGCGGTCACCGCGCTGGTGGTGCTGTTCAACGCCGGTTATTCCTGGTGGTGTCTGCGGCGACGGCCGGGCTATAGGCGGGAAGACACGCTGCAGGAAGAGTCATAGCTGCATTTATCGCCACTTTCCGCCGTTGGTCAGATCAACGGCGCGTTTCCCCTACTTTTAATAATGCTTCCTTCAGGCCTGTGAACTTTCGCCCCGCTCAGAACATTCTTATCTCAACATCTTGTTTATCAACAATTAATTAACTTTCAGCGCATAAAACCCGCTGTCAATCATATTCCTGTCATAACCAACAGAAAAACCAGAAAAGGAGATGCTTGTCGACTTTTCGTCTAAAAAATGGGATACAGGTACTAGACAAAACCAACGACCAGTTATCAAATGGTTAAATAATATCACGCCAGATGTGAAGCATCGGCCAAGTGAAGAAAAGGTCAGCACGCTTTCCACGGTTTATCAGCGTTGCAGCCGCGGTGTTTGTCGGGTAATCCGCATTGGGCGGATCGCCTTCATTAAATACACATACATACCACAGTACGGGCTGCAGCCTTGCAGCGCCTTTTATTGGGAAATCGTTATGCAATCCTCTGTCAATAAGTCAGAAAGCCGGACCTTCTTCGGCCATCCCTATCCACTGGGTTCTTTGTTCTTCACCGAAATGTGGGAGCGCTTCTCGTTCTACGGCATCCGTCCGCTGCTGATCCTGTTTATGGCTGCCACCGTGTACGACGGCGGCCTGGGCCTGGCGCGTGAGAACGCGTCGGCGATCGTCGGCATCTTCGCCGGCAGCATGTACCTGGCGGCGCTGCCGGGCGGCTGGCTGGCAGATAACTGGCTCGGCCAACGCAAGGCCGTCTGGTACGGTTCGATCCTGATCGCGCTCGGCCACCTGTCGATCGCCCTGTCCGCAGTGATGGGCACCAACCTGTTCTTCATCGGTCTGATGTTCATCGTGCTCGGTTCAGGCCTGTTCAAGACCTGTATCTCGGTGATGGTCGGCACGCTGTACAAGAAAGGCGATGCACGTCGCGACGGCGGTTTCTCGCTGTTCTACATGGGCATCAACATCGGTTCGTTCATCGCCCCGCTGATCTCCGGCTGGCTGATCAAGTCACACGGCTGGCATTGGGGCTTCGGCATCGGCGGTATCGGGATGCTGGTGGCGCTGGTGATCTTCCGGGTGTTCGCCGTCCCGGCAATGAAACGCTATGATCGCGAAGTGGGTCTGGACTCCACCTGGAACAGCCCGGTCGCGAAGAAAAAAGGCGTCGGTGCCTGGTTGCTGGCGTTGGCGGCCATCCTGGTGGCGGCCATCGTGCTGATCGCTCAGGGCACGATCGTTATCAACCCGGTCGAGGTGGCCAGCGTGCTAGTGTACGTCATCGCCGCCTCGGTCACCCTGTACTTCATCTATCTGTTCGCCTTTGCCGGCCTGAGCCGCAAAGAGCGCGCACGCCTGCTGGTGTGCTTCATCCTGCTGATCTCCGCCGCGTTCTTCTGGTCAGCGTTTGAACAGAAACCGACCTCGTTTAACCTGTTCGCCAACGATTACACCAATCGCATGATCGGCGACTTCGAGATCCCGGCGGTGTGGTTCCAGTCGATCAACGCCCTGTTCATCATCCTGCTGGCACCGGTCTTCAGCTGGGCCTGGCCTGCGCTGGCGCGCAATAACGTGCGTCCGAGCAGCATCACCAAGTTCGTGATCGGCATCCTGTGCGCCGCCGGTGGTTTTGGCCTGATGATGTTGGCCGCGCAGAATGTGCTGAGCAACGGCGGCGCCGGCGTATCGCCGATGTGGCTGGTAGGCAGTATCCTGATGCTGACGCTGGGTGAGCTGTGCCTGAGCCCGATCGGGCTGGCCACCATGACGCTGCTGGCGCCGGAGAGAATGCGCGGGCAAATGATGGGGCTGTGGTTCTGCGCCAGCGCGTTGGGCAACCTGGCGGCCGGTCTGATCGGCGGTCACGTCAAGGCCGACCAACTGGATATGCTGCCGAATCTGTTCGCTCGCTGCTCCATCGCGCTGCTGATCTGCGCCGCCGTGCTTATTGTGCTGATCGTGCCGATTCGCCGCATGCTGGAAAATACCCAGTCCAAGAGCGCGCAAAAACCGGCGACCAACGTCTGACGGATACCCCGTTTTATCTCGCAAACCGGCGCTCGATGCGCCGGTTTTTTTATGCCTGCCAAGCCTGATGTTGCAATACCACCCGATAGCCATCAGGATCTTCAAAGGTTTGCCCCGCCCGATCCCAATAGGGATTATAGGCGGCGACCGATAAAAACCCTGCCGCCTGCATCCGCTCACACGCAGCCCGCCATTCGTTCTCATCCGGCAGATAAAATACCAGCAGATGATCCTGCGTCGGCGCCTGCCCGACCCGCACCCCACGATGCTGCGTGAACTCCAGATGGTAGGCATGCTGCGGATGCCCAATCATCATGCCGTCAAACCCCTGATGATCGACAAACTCACCCAGCTTTTCGAAACCCAACCCGCGGCAATACAGCGTAGCAATCTCTTGCAACCGATCGGTCGGGCGCGCGATGCGCAACACCGCTTTGGCTATCGACACGAACTCCTCCTCCTCATGATAACGTCATACAGCGCCATACCCGCCAGCATCGCCAGCAGGAACGGCCATACCCGGCTTATCTCCGCCCCGGCCAACACCCAGGCTGGACCGGGGCAAATACCCGCGATACCCCACCCGATGCCGAACAGTGCGCTGCCCACCAGCAAACGACGATCCAGACGCCCGGCGGCCGGGATCTGCAGCGTTTCCCCCAACAGGCTACGCTCGCGTCCCCTCGCCCACAGGAAGGCCGGCGCCGCCACCGCGATCGCACCCGCCATCACCAACGCCAGCGAGGGATCCCACACGCCGGTAACGTCGAGAAACGCCAACACTTTGGCCGGATTGGCCATGCCGGCGACGATCAGCCCCAGACCGAAAATGATGCCGCTCAGCAGCGCCAACAGCGTTTTAAGCATTCTCAACCTCCCGCCAGGTAGCGCATCAACCACACGGTCATAAAGCCCAGCAGCATAAACACCGCCGTGGCGGCCAGCGAACGCGGCGCCAACCGTGCGACGCCGCACACGCCGTGCCCGCTGGTGCAACCGCTGCCCAATCGAGTGCCCAATCCCACCAACAGCCCTGCGGCCGCCAGCCCGCCGTTGCCGATCGCGATCTCACCGGACGGCAAAGTCGCAGCGGCAGCATACAGCCAAGGCGAGAGCAGCAACCCGCCAATAAATGCGGCGCGCCAGCCCCGCTCCCAGCCAGCGGCACTCAAGACACCGCCGGTAATGCCGCTGATGCCAGCGATCCGGCCGTTGAACAGCAGCAGCAGCGCCACCGCGCCGCCGATAATAGCCCCTCCCGCCAGCGCGGAATAAGGCGTGAAGTGTGGCCAGTCAATGGTCATCGCGGTTCTCCGGTTGCGGGCAATAAAGTTGATACAGGGTGTGGAGCAGCGCCAACGCTTTAGCATCGGCCACCGCATAGTAAATCTGCTTGCCGGCGCGCCGGGTGGACACCAACCCTTCCTCCCGCAGTACGCCAAGCTGCTGGGACAGCGTCGGCTGGCGGATATCCAGCGCCTGCGCCAGCTCGCTCACCGCCATCTCGCCCTGACTGAGCCGGCACAGCAGCAGCAGCCGATCTTCGTTGCCCAGAGTGCGCAGCATCGCGCCGGCCTGCGCCGCCGCCTTGCGCATCGCGTCAATATCCATTGCCCCTCCATCAATATATAAGATTATATAATATCATTTTATAAACTATTTTGCCGTACCACGCCACAGACTGGTGTGAAACAGCGCCGCATGGCATCCTGTCATTTCCCCTTTTGCCGTGCGGAGACTGCTTACAATGCTGTTGTTTCACGACGTTCTGCCGCCCGATCAGCCCATCCGGCCGTTAGCCAGGGATTATCGCCACGGCGACAGCGAGCCGGAGCACTACCATAACTGCGCGCAGCTGATCCACAGCCTGAGCGGCGTGGTGCAGGTCACCACCCGGCTCGGCAGTTGGGTGGTGCCACCCGGCCGCGGCGTCTGGGTACCGGCGAAAGTGGTGCACAGCCTGCGCATCACCGGCCAGGTGGCGGCCAGGACGCTGTTTGTCGATCCGCTGGCGCGCGCCGATCTGCCGGCTCAGTGCCAGGTGGTGCAGGTGTCGCCGCTGCTGCGCGAGCTGATTATCAGCGCGATGGAGATTGCGCCCGGCTATCCCAGCGGCGGGCGCGATGAGCGCGTGATGGAACTGATCCTGGATGAGTTGCGAATGCTGCCGAGCCTGCCGCTGCACTTGCCCGAACCGCGTGAGGCCTCACTGCTTGCCCTGTGCCGCCATATTCAGACTACGCTGGTACAGCCCTGGACGCTGGAACAGGCGGCCGCTCAGCTCAGCGTCAGTGGACGCACCCTGTCGCGGCGCTTCCAGCGAGAAACCGGGCTGCATTTTAGTGATTGGGTGCGACGCGCCCGTTTGTTGGCGGCGTTGAACGCGCTGGCGACCGGCCGCTCGGTGTTGGAAGTGGCGCTGGATCTCGGCTATGACAGCCCCAGCGCGTTCAGCGCCATGTTCCGCCGAGTGCTGGGGGTCGCGCCCAGCGACTATTTCAGCCGGGCCGCGCCGACGTTGACACCAGATAGCGCCCGGCAACGTTGAACAGCGCCTGCAGCGAAGCACTGGCGGAGTCGACGTCGATGCCAACGCCGTAGCTCGCCTCACCGTGCGGCAGCGCACAGCGGATATAGGCCACCGCTCGACTGTCGCTCTGATGCCCCAACGTGTGCTCGTGGTAATCCTCGATCGCCAACGGCAAGCCGAAGCGTTGGCGCAGCGCATCCACCGCGCTGGAAAGCAGGCCGTTGCCAGCGCCCTGCAACCGCAGTGTCTCCCCCTGCCAGGCGACTCTCGCGTTGAAACTGTAGGCCTCTACCCCGTGACTTTCCGTCTGGTAGCTCAACAGCTGCAAGCACGGCTGCTCCACCAGCCCGTAAGTGTCGCGGAATAAGCGCCACAGCTGCGCAACGCTCATTTCCTTACCGCTGCCGTCGGTCGCCCGCTGGACCACCTGGCTGAAATCAATCTGCAAACCGCGCGGCAACGCCAGCCCATGGTTCTGCTCCAACAGCCAGGCGGCGCCGCTTTTGCCGGACTGGCTGTTAACCCGGATCACCGCCTCATAGCTGCAGCCGACATCGGCGGGATCGAGCGGCAGGTAAGGCACCTGCCACCAGCCATCTTGTCGCTGGCGTTGCGCGGCGAAACCTTTCTTGATCGCATCCTGATGCGAACCGGAGAAGGCGGTAAACACCAATTCGCCGGCATAAGGATGGCGAGGATGCACCGGCAGCTGATTGCACTGTTCCACCACTTCCACCACCTGTTTCAGGCGGCTGAAGTCCAGGCCCGGCGCCACGCCCTGGGTATAAAGATTCAACGCCAGCGTAACCAGATCGACGTTGCCGGTACGCTCTCCGTTGCCGAACAGGCAGCCTTCGACCCGATCGGCGCCGGCCAACAGCGCCAGCTCCGCGCAGGCCACGCCGGTACCGCGATCGTTATGCGGATGCACGCTGATCGCCACATCGGTGCGACGGCTGAAATGGCGGCAGAACCATTCAATCTGATCGGCATACACGTTGGGTGTACTCACTTCCACCGTCGCCGGCAGGTTGATAATCATCGGCCGCTGCGGCCCCGGTTGCCACACCTCCGCCACCGCTTCGCAGATCTCCAGCGCGAACTCTAATTCCGTAAAACAAAAGGTTTCCGGCGAATACTCGAAGCACCAGGCGGTATCGGGCTGAGCCTCACAATGCCGGCGAATGCGCCGCGCGCCGTTCACCGCCAGCGCCACGGTAGCGGCCTTATCCTGGCGGAACACGATGTCGCGAAACATCGGCGCCGTGGCGTTGTACAGATGCACAATAGCCCGTGGCGCACCCTGCAGCGCCTCGAAGGTACGATCGATCAGATCGTCGCGCGACTGCGTCAGCACCTGAATCGTGACGTCGTGCGGGATCAGTTGCTTGTCGATCAGGGCACGCACAAAATCGAAATCCGTTTGCGACGCCGAAGGGAAAGCCACCTCAATCTCTTTGAAACCGCACTGCAACAACAATTGATAGAATTCGCGCTTGCGCGCGTTATCCATCGGCTCCGCCAGCGCCTGGTTGCCGTCGCGCAGATCGCTGGAGCACCAGCGCGGCGCCTGCCGCAGGGTACGCGCAGGCCACTGGCGATCCGGTAACGTCACCGGCGGGAACGGTCGGTATTTGCTTGAAGGGTCGATTAACATGGGCTTCTCCTGATGCCTGAGTGAACGATACCGTCATTATTTCCCGTCTCCGCGCCTGCTTCTCCCGCTTTGCGGACAACCGTCGTCGCAGAGCGGACAACAAAAAAATTTGCATCCTGCGCCAGTGAGACAACAATTAGTTTTGACGTTTTTCCCCACCGCGCCGGCAGCACGCCGGACGCTTTATTCTCATTGTCAACGGAGGCGAACATGAGCCTGTATGCAACCCTGGAAGAAGCCATCGAGGCCGCACGCGAAGAGTTTCTCGACACCGCCGAAGGCGGCAGCGGTGACGAACCGCCGGTGCCGCAGCAGTTCAATCTGCAAAAGTACGTGATGCAGGATGGCGACACGATGTGGCAGGCGGAGTTCTTCGAAGAAGAGGGTGAAGCGGTGGAATGCCTGACGCTGCGCAGCGGTGCGGCGGCACAGGCGATCTTCGACGGGGACTACGACGAGGTGGAAATTACCGCCGAGTGGATAGACGAAAATACCCTGTATGAATGGGAAGAAGGCGACTTCCAGCTCGAACCGCCGCTGGATACCGAAGAAGGCCAGGCCGCGGCCGATGAATGGGATGAACGTTAACCCGTACCACGTTTTTATCGCCAAGGAGGCAGCATGATTATCCGCCGGGCCCGCTCTACCGACTACCCCGCCATTTTGCAGCTGCAGGGGGAAAACGTGCCGGAAGCGCTCGACGAGCGCCAAAAACGGCAGGGATTTATCGTATCGCGCATGAATGAGGCGCAGCTGACGGCGATCAACCGCGGCATCGGCATACTAGTGGCCGAACAGGAGAACCAACTGGCAGGGTTCGTTTGCCTGATGCCTGCCGACGTGCAACCGCGGCCGCCGGTGGTGGATGCGATGCTGGCGACGCTCGCCACGCAGTCCTTCGCCGGGCGGGCGCTGAGTGAGCAGCGGGTGTTTCTCTACGGCCCGGTTTGCCTCGACGCCGCCTGGCGCGGCAAAGGCGTGCTGAAACGCCTCTACGCCGCCGTCAAAGCGCACACCAGTCATGACTACGACGTGGGCGCACTGTTTATCGACGACGACAATCCGCATTCGTTGGCCGCTCACGTGCAAGGGTTGGGCATGACGGCGCTGGCACCTTTCCACTGTGGGCAGAAAGGCTATCAGCTGGTGGTGTTCGCCACCCGCTGAGCAGGTTTATTCATAGGGGCCGTGCTGCGCATCGAACGGCAGCATAAAGGTGTCCACCACCATCGACAACGGCACATCTATCACCGTGACGTAACGCCAGGGCGTATCGCGCAAATCCCACTGCACGCCGGGATAGTACTGGTGGCCATGCCCCGCGCCGGGCATGGTGCGGCTGATGATGCTGCCGCAGCCGGTTAAGACCATCACGCCGGCCGCCACGCAGGCCAGCCGAAGGTAGGAAGAGAGCTTCACGACATTGACTCTGAGCAAAGGGTTGTTTCGCGAGTGAACAACGCATCGGCCGCAGTCTATCACAGTTCCCTTTCTCCACCGGCACCGGCGCGCGTAAGCAAAAGGTAAAAAAAACGGGGAACGCGCCATGCGCATTCCCCGTTTGAGCGTTGCCGTTCAGCGATTAACGCCGGCCCGTTGGGTGCGCCAGCGGGTTGTGCGGCAACTGCTGATAGTGCTCACGCCAGGCGGCGCCTTCCGGCAACAGCCAAACGCGCTGGTGCAAACGAGCCAGCGTAACCGGATCGCTCAGCAGCTCCAGACGTTTGCCCTTCACCAGTTTCTCCGGCCCCAGCTGCAGCGCTTCGTTCACCCGCTCCTCGCGGTTGCGATCGAGCGTCGCACGCAGATGGTGACGCGCCGTCGCCAACGCCGTCGCCAGCGCGTTGAAGGATGGGTTGACCACCGCATGCATAAAGCCGTTGGTCAGCGCGCGGTTGCGGTTGAGATGCAGATATTCTTCCGTCGCCAGCAACTCGCGCGGCGGGTTGTACTCTTCCGGGATCAGGAACAGCTTGGCGCGTTTGCTCTTCATGCCCAGCGTTGCGCGGCTCGACAGCACCGACACGAACGGTGACAGGATCAGCGAGAACACGATCGGCGCCAACCACCACAGGAAGCGCAGATCCAGCCACGCCATGCCGCCGGCCCACACCAGGCCCAGCAACATCTGCGAGCCATGGCGGCGGAACGCTTCACCCCAAGGCGTATCGTCATCGTCACGCTGCGGAGAATTCCACACCACTTCCCAACCGAGGAAGGCGCTCACTACGAACACGGTATGGAACAGCATGCGCACCGGCGCCAGCAGCACCGAGAACAGCATTTCCATCAGCATCGAAATGAACAGGCGGAACGCCCCACCGTACTCTTTCGCGCCCTTGGCCCAGATCAGCACAATACTGAGCAACTTCGGCAGGAACAGCAGCACCAGCGTGGTGGAGAACAGTGCAATCGCCAGCTCGGGCCGCCACTGTGGCCAGACCGGGAACAGCTGCCGCGGCTGCAGGAAGTATTGCGGTTCCATCAGCGTATGCACCACCTGCAATGCGGTGGAGAGCGCCAGGAACATGAACCACAGCGGCGCCGACAGGTAAGACATCACGCCGGTCAGGAACACCGCACGGTGCACCGGGTGCATCCCCTTCACCAGGAACAGGCGGAAGTTCATCAGGTTGCCGTGGCACCAGCGGCGGTCGCGTTTCAGCTCGTCCAGCAGGTTTGGTGGCAGCTCTTCGTAACTGCCCGGCAGATCGTAAGCGATCCACACGCCCCAGCCGGCGCGGCGCATCAGCGCCGCTTCAACGAAGTCGTGCGACAAGATTGAACCGGCGAAGGAGCCCTCGCCCGGCAACGGCGCCAGCGCACAGTGCTCGATAAACGGCTTCACGCGGATGATGGCATTATGGCCCCAGTAATGCGACTCACCCAGCTGCCAGAAATGCAGGCCGGCGGTGAACAACGGCCCGTAAACGCGTGTGGCGAACTGCTGCACACGCGCATACAGGGTATCCATACCGGACGCCTTCGGCGCCGACTGGATAATGCCGGCGTTCGGGTTGGCTTCCATCAAACGCACCAGCCCGGTGAGGCATTCGCCGCTCATTACGCTGTCGGCATCCAGGATCACCATGTAACTGTACTCACCGCCCCAACGACGGCAGAAGTCGTCGATGTTGCCGCTCTTGCGTTTTACGCGGCGGCGGCGGCGGCGATAGAAGATGCGGCCGTGGCCGTCGACATCGCGGCACAGCTCCATCCACGCCTTTTGCTCCGCCACGCAGATGTCCGGATCGTAGCTGTCGCTCAGCACGTAGATATCGAAGTGTTCCAGCTGACCGGTCGCGGCGACGGACTCATAGGTCGCACGCAGGCCGGCGAACACGCGTTCGACGTCTTCGTTGCAGATCGGCATGATCAGCGCGGTGCGGTGCGCCGGGTTGATCGGCTCATCGCCCTTGATGGTAGAGGAAATACTGTATTTGTCCTTGCCGATCAGCAACTGCAGGAAGCCCATCAGCGCGGTCCAGAAACCGGCCGAGACCCAGCAGAACAGCACGGCGAACAGGATCAGAATGCCGGTTTGCAGCACATACGGCAGCAGCTGCAGCACCGACTGCATCAGATCCTGATCCAACATGGCGATAGGATCGATCAGCGCCCAGCCCTGATAAGGCAAGATGGTTTTCATGTACCAGGTGGCGATGCCGGTCTGCACCAGCATCAGCACCAGCAGCACATAGCGGCGCATGGAGCCGACGACACGCCAGCGGTTTTCGGCCGCGGCTTCCTCTTTGGTGGCGTGCCGATTGTGCGGTGAACGCCCCAGCAGAGAATCCCAGAAGCGCGCCACCGGGTTGGTGCGCCAGGCTTCCGGGAACATGGTGGTGCGTTTGATCGGCGGCGTCGCCTTCAGAATGGCACGCCCTTCGGCGTCGGTATCGAAGTCGTCATCGCTGACCGCATCCGGCCAGGCGTTTTCGATACGCGGTTTGACCGAGGCCAGCGCCACGTCATCCGCCGACAGGCTATTGACGTTGGCGTCGGCGGCGCCCATCTGCCGATGGAGCGCCTCCAGAGCCTGAGCGTCATCCGCCGTTTGAGGGTTGAGCGCCTCTGACCGCTCAGCGGTCAGAGGCAACGCCGCAAGATAATCCTGGGCGGGTTGAGTAGGCTTATTCATTGGCAGGTAGCTGATAGCTCCAGGTTTCCGACAGAGTCTTATCGCCATTGACCAGCGCCGCACGCATTTCTACCGGCTTCTTGTCGTCTTTCACTTTCAGACGCACCGTCAGGCGCCAGCCTTTGGTCACTGGGTTATAGCGGACGTTGTTTTCTACCATTTCACCATTGTCGCCGATGCTGATCTGAGAGGCGACCGGGGTATTGGCATCCAGTCCTTTCAGCACCGGGCCAACGAAGTCGACCAGGAAAGCCACGCTGCCGTCTGGCTCGCGAATCAGGTTGGACTGCTTCACGTCACCGGTCGAACGCATGGTCCGCGCCACATAGGCGATGTCTTGCGAATGCAGCTTGTCTTCATCGCGGGTGAAGTTCAGGCGGTAGCTCAGCGTCAGCGGCTTTTTGGCTTCCGGCAAGGTATCCGGCGTCCAGAACGCGACGATGTTGTCGTTGGTTTCATCCGCCGTCGGGATCTCCACCAGCTCGACCTTGCCTTTGCCCCAGTCGCCCTTCGGTTCGATCCAGGCGCTCGGACGCAGATCGTAACGATCGTCCAGATCTTCATATTCTTTGAAGTTGCGACCGCGCTGCAGCAGACCGAAGCCTTTCGGATTCTCAACGGTATAGGTGCTGACGGACAGGTGTTTAGGATTGTTCAGCGGACGCCAGATCCACTCGCCGTTGCCGGCATGGATAGACAGACCGTTGGAATCGTGCAACGCCGGGCGGTAGTTCAGCGTCGGTGACGGCTGGTTCGGCCCGAACAGGTACATGCTGGTCAGCGGCGCCAGCCCCAGTTTGCCCACCTTGTCGCGCAGGAACACTTTAGACTCGACGTCCACGGTGGTGTCGCGGCCCGGGATCACCGTGAAGCGGTAAGCGCCGGTGGCACGCGGGGAATCCAGCAGCGCGTAGATCACCAGGTGCTTGTCGCCCTGCTTCGGACGTTCAACCCAGAATTCGCGAAAACGCGGGAACTCTTCGCCGGACGGCAAAGCGGTGTCGATAGCCAGGCCGCGAGCGGAAAGCCCGTAAACCTGCCCTTTACCCACCACGCGGAAATAGCTCGCGCCCAGCAGGCTCATGATCTCATCGTTTTTGTCGGCGCTGTTGATCGGATAAAGCACCTTGAAGCCGGCAAAACCGAGATTTTTCACCGATTCAGGGTCGTGTTTGACCGAACCGAAGTTGAAGTAATCTGGGCTGTACTTGATCTGTTTTACGCTGGTGGAGGTGACTTCGTTGATTTTCACCGGCGTATCGAAGTACATCCC
Organism: Serratia sp. NGAS9; assembly: GCF_009905295.1. Lineage (NCBI taxonomy): Bacteria > Pseudomonadati > Pseudomonadota > Gammaproteobacteria > Enterobacterales > Yersiniaceae > Serratia > Serratia sp. NGAS9. The sequence continues at coordinate 1,899,042 of NZ_CP047605.1, read as the reverse complement.
CTGATGATAAAACTCAAGCTTGAAAGGGGTTTTCAGCTTGCTCCAATAGGCTTTATCGTGATTGAACTGAATCTGCTGATAGTCTGCGAACTTCATCTCGCGGAACTGAGAAGGAAGGTTGCTCTTCGGGGCTTCGAAACCTTTCGCCGCCAGATCCTGCGCCTGCTTGGCGACATCATCAATAGAAAAGGCCCATGCCGGCGAACTGAACAGCGTGAACAATACGGTAGCACCTAACCAACGAACGCTCGCGGCGCGTGGTTGTCCGGATAATATATTAACTAGCACATCCCCCCCTATTCGTGTGCTCAAATCATTTAAATCCATATTAATGGATTACTCAGCTTTCCGACAACATGATAAATGGATGGTTCATGTTTACGGCTCATTGTTTAAGCAGCTGATGGAACACCAGCGTAGCAAGCCGCGCAACAAGACGCTATGGAAAAATGCGGGGGGCTATAGTAGGGTTCCGGATAACAATTTAACGTTTGACGACTTATTAAGCGTGTTAATGAACTCTCGATTAAATCACCAGCGGTAATCTATGACTAAAGGCAGCAAACAGCGCGAGTTTTTCCTCGATTCGATCCGAGCCTATTTGATGTTGCTCGGCATTCCGTTTCACCTCTCCCTGATTTATTCCAGCCACGCCTGGGCGGTGAACAGCGCGTCGCCCTCCTTCTCGCTCACGGTGCTGAACGACTTCATCCACGCTTTCCGCATGCAGGTGTTCTTCGTGATCTCCGGCTACTTCTCCTACATGCTCTACGAGCGCTACGAGCGCCATCAGTGGTTGAAGGTCAGGCTGGAGCGGGTGGCGATCCCGCTGTTGAGCTCCATCCCGCTAATTACGGTGCCGCAATTTTTCATGCTGAAATATTTCACCGATAAATTAAACGGCTGGGACGAGTTTTCTCTCTATCAGAAAATAAATGTAACAGTTTGGGAATTGGTGTCTCATCTGTGGTTCTTATTGACCCTGTCATTGTTGACCTTCGCCTGCTTTTATCTGTTCCGCAAAATCAAGCGTCAAACCCGCGATCCTATTCCACCGTTAATAAACAGAATGCGTGGATTAGGAAATGTCTCACTGTGTTTCTTTATTTATGCGGTATGCTATTCGGCCGCGCACCGTATTATTTTAATTTTCGCGCCGCAGCTATTATCCAATGGCCTGTTCAATTTCGTGGTGATGGAGACGATGTTCTACCTGCCGTTCTTCATCCTTGGCGCCTATGCGTTTAAGTATGTGTGGCTTAAAGAGATTTTTCTGCGTCGTTCGCCGCTGGCGCTGCTCGGCTCGCTGCTGCTGTTTATCGCATATATGCTGAACCAGAAACTGTTGGCGCACAGCAGCTATATGTTCGAGCTGGAAGTGGTGATCAAAACCCTAATGGGGATCCTGATGACCAATGTGGTGTTCTCTTTCGGGCATAACCTGCTGAATTATCACTCGCCGCGCATCACCTATCTGGTCAACGCCTCGCTGTTTATATATCTGGTGCACCACCCGTTGACCCTGATATATGGCGCTTTCGTGACGCCGTATATCGGCAATAACCTGTTGGGATTTTTGCTGGGCCTGCTGTTTGTGTTCTCGCTGGCCTTCGCGTTATATGAGCTGCACAAGCGCATTCCGGTGCTGCGTTTCCTGTTCTCCGGCAAGCCGCAATAACCTTGTTCCCTGTAATCCTGACCGTTCGCAGGGGTTTTCTGTCATATTAACGCCGCGCAGAAAGCCTATACTGGTTGTTTGCATACAGAGCACACATTGCTCAGCCTGGCGTCGCCCGTTAGGGCACAGTGATACGGCAGCATAGATTACCTAGTCGTTATAACTGCAATGCATAAGTAAAAATCCATATCCCTGCCTTACGGTAGTGATTGGGCTCGACACCCCCGAAGGGCTGCGCGATCGTTTAATTCATTCGATGGCGTTAGCTGCATCTCCCTTCCGTCACGACAGAGAGGATTTTGAATGACCGATAAGAACACCCCGGCTCAGGAAGCCGTAGCGGAAAACGCTACCCTGCTGAAGATCCTCGGCAGGCTGCTGTCCGCGCTGGACGCCTCAATCAGCGGCAAAGAACGCAGCGTTTTGGTCGCTGAGCTCTCCAACTTTAATCTCGACGGCATTTCTGAAGCAGAAAGCAAGCTGGCCACCGAGCTGATCAAACGGGCGCTGGAATCGCTCGACCACTAACCCTACCGCGCCTGCAAACCATTAAGCCTGCCTGCGCGGGCTTAATGGTTTTTCCTCCGAGCCGCTCGATCATTGTTGCCACAGCAAAAATACAGCAGCCTGATAATGTTGGATAAAAGGCAGAATTTCCCCTCTTCTCCTCACTTTCTTAGTTTAATCGTACCAAAGGGCAATAATTGATCGATTGTTTTCACAATCAGCCTTGGCGTTTTACCCACTAAACACGTTATCATCGGCACACGCGCAGTGCCCCCTATCCCCAGCCTCAGGAGAGCGAAATTTTGGATGCCAGCACCATTAACAGCTTGTTCGTCATCGGTGCCGTGCTGGTGGGGGCAAGCATTCTGCTCAGCTCATTTTCTTCCCGACTCGGCATTCCGATCCTGGTGATCTTCCTGGCGATCGGCATGCTGGCCGGCGTCGACGGCCCCGGCGGCATCGTCTTCAGCAATTACCCGGTCGCTTATCTGGTCAGTAACCTCGCGTTGGCGGTGATCCTGCTCGACGGCGGCATGCGCACCCGGGTCAGTTCGTTCCGCGTGGCACTGTGGCCAGCACTGTCTCTCGCCACCGTCGGCGTGGTGATCACCGCCGGCCTAACCGGCATGGCCGCCGCCTGGCTGTTCAACCTCGATCTGCTGCAGGGCTTGCTGATCGGTGCCATCATCGGTTCCACCGACGCCGCCGCAGTCTTCTCGTTGCTGGGCGGCAAAGGGTTGAACGAACGCGTCAGCGCTACGCTGGAGATCGAATCCGGCAGCAACGATCCGATGGCGGTATTTCTCACCATCACGCTGATTGCGATGATCGCCGCCGGGGAAACCGCGCTAAGCTGGACCTTCCCGCTGCATCTGATGCAGCAGTTCGGCATGGGCATCGTCTTCGGTCTCGGCGGCGGCTGGCTGCTGCTGACGCTGATCAACCACATCAAGCTGGCGGACGGTCTCTACCCGCTGCTGGCGGTGAGCGGCGGCATTCTTATTTTCGCGCTGACTACCGCGCTGGACGGCAGCGGCATTCTGGCGGTGTACCTGTGCGGTCTGCTGCTGGGCAACCGTCCAATCCGCAACCGTCACGGCATCGTGCAAACCTTCGATGGCCTGGCCTGGCTCAGCCAGATCGGCATGTTCCTGGTACTCGGCCTGCTGCTCAACCCGCATGAGCTGCTGCCGATCGCCATCCCTGCCCTGCTGCTGTCGCTGTGGATGATCCTGTTCGCGCGCCCGCTGTCGGTGTTTATCGGTTTGCTGCCGTTCCGCAGCTTTACCCTGCGCGAACGCGGCTTTATTTCCTGGGTTGGCCTGCGCGGCGCGGTGCCGGTGATCCTGGCGGTGTTCCCGATGATGGCCGGGCTGCCCAACGCCCAACTGTTCTTTAACGTGGCGTTCTTCGTGGTGCTGGTTTCCCTGCTACTGCAAGGCACCACGCTGTCATTCGCCGCCAAAAAGGCCAAGGTGATCGTGCCGCCGGCGCTGACGCCGATCTCCCGCGTTGGGCTGGACGTACACCCGGAAAACCAGTGGGAACAATTCGTTTATCAGCTTTCGGCGGAAAACTGGTGCGTCGGTGCTGCGCTGCGTGAACTGAAAATGCCGCCTAATACCCGCATCGCCGCCCTGTTCCGCGGCAAAGAGCTGTTGCACCCTAGCGGCAGTACCCGGCTGCGCGAGAACGATATTTTGTGCGTCATCGGCCATGAGCACGACCTGCCGATCCTCGGCAAGCTCTTTAGCCAGGCACCGGCAGTGACGCTCGACGAGCGCTTCTTCGGCGACTTTATCCTGCAATCCGACGCCCGTTTGAGCGACATCTCACAGGTTTATGGCCTCAACCTGCAAGACGACGTGGACGAGCAGCAGACGCTGGGGCAGTTCGTCATTCAGCTGATCGGCGGCGAACCGGTGATCGGCGACCAGGTGGAGTGGGACGGCCTGACCTGGACCATTGCAGAAATGGACGGCAATCAAGTCAGCAAGATAGGCGTCAGGATCGTGACCGACTGACGCTGCCGCACAGCGGCGCTATCAGATGAGGGAACTTCTGGCCTTAAGAACGTTCTTAATCACTATCACGATGTATGCGATTCGGCGCCGCTGAATTATATCCCTTTGATATAAAAACTTAACAGCGGCGCCCACAGGGATTAAGGGTGTGAACGGCAAGACTCGATTTCTTTCGGTGATGATGCTCATGGCGCTGGGTGTAGCGGCAGCCGATCTCAGCATCGCCGGTTTGGTCCATAGACTTTTAATTGGATAATTTTAACGTGACGCAGCAGGAACAAGAAAAAGACATTCTGGGGAAAATACTGGTGACGGTGTCCGCGCTTTGCCTGATTCTGGTGGCGGCGTTCCTGATCTGGGGATTCGTGCTGGATTGATGCCACGCGACGCTCAGACATAAAAAAAACCGCCGCGGCGGTTTTTTTTATGGGTCAGGCGATCAGATCTTGCAACCTTCGCAGTCCGCTTCGTCTTCGAGGATTTCAGGGACCTCTTTTACCTTCTGCGCCGCTTTTTCTTCGGCTTTCGCCAGTTCGGCATCGATATCAAAATCGAAAATATCATCACTCATCGCTTGGTCCTTATTCTGCTTCATGTTCAAACGCTGAGTATAATCGACATGCCGCCGGCCGGAAACCTTTCAGTTTGCCGCCGCCAGCTGCGGTGGCTCATCCTGCGGCTTTTTTCCGTATGCCATATCGTACACGTCGTAGAAGTCGATTTCGCCCTTGTTGCCGATGATGACTCGCATCTTCTGTTTCAGCGCGGCGCCGATGGAGGGCTCATCCAGCAATTGCTGCACCGCATAAGGCGACAGCGCGCGGGTGAAGTACCATTCGCCATTGTAGCAAACCCGCAGATCCAGCACCCCGATGTCCTCGAAACGGTACACCGGCCGGATCTCGATCAGCAGCATGGCGAACATGAACAGCACGAAGGCGGTGAAGCCCAGGAAGGCATACACTCCCATGTACGGCACCTGATACATCACGGCGATCACCGCGAAGTAACCGGCGAACATGGCAAGGCACAAATAGCGGTGAGTACGGGCGAATTCGCTGTTGAAGCGCGGCTTGCCGTCACGCCCTTCGCGCCGATTGATCTGCTCAATCTCTTTAACCAAGATGCTTTTAATCGCGTCCATCGTTACAACCTTAAGCTGGAAACAGCATTGCCATCAAATCTCGCTGCTAAAAGTAACACAAGTACAGTTTTGCCGGGTAGATCAGTTAGCCAACTTAATGACGGCAACTGTTATAGTTCGGCTTCAGCGCGGCTGAGCGGCCTTGCCTTGCGCAAACATGAACATGCGCTGGGCCACATCGTCGGCCTGCTTGATTTTCTGCTTTTGCGGTTCGTTGCTGCGCTGAATGGCGCGGGCGTAGGCGATTTCATGGGCCTGATCGATCATCGCGATGATCCGATCACGTTCGGTCTTCTCCATATTGCCTAACATGGTGGTGATAATCGCCTGATAAGCGTTGGACGCGGCGGTCAGCGCTTTCTCTCTCGCCTCGAGGGCGGCGACGCGTTGCAAGAGTTCCTGCAGTTGATCGGAGTGAGACATATCGACCTCCTGTTGCCGGGCAGCAAGCCTGCCTGATTACAGTTTAGCAAAGGATCGAAAGAGAAAGAGGAAGGAAAGCCAGCGGTTACGGTAAAGCACACCCGAAAATCCCAACGAGGAGCCGATAGTGCAAATCAACCCGGGTGCGCTTTACGGTAAGCGCGATGAGACGAAGGAAGAAAGCTGGCGCGCTATGCAGGACTCGAACCCGCGTCTATCAATTTTCAAGCCAAAACAAGCCATTATAAAACCAATCACTCTGCCAACTGAGTTAATAGCGCGTTCCTTCGCTTCGGGGCGCCATTATCCATAACAACATTATGGATTCAAGCTTTTTTAGCATAATGCCCTGACTTTACGGATAAATCTTAGGTTATCACCAGCATGATGGCCTTACGGCAGCTCAATAATCGGGTAATCGCCAGCGATGAGCGGCTTGCACAAAATCTTGTAGCCATCGCTGTCGAAATGGCTGGCCGCGCTCTGTAGCCGCTCCGCCTGCGCCAGATCGCCGACCGAGCCCAGATAAAACCAATTGTGGATCACATGGTACTGACGCAGCGTCTCGCCCTGCTCCTCCAGCGCCACGCGCCCGGCGAACGGCCAACAGGCGATGCGTAACTGCTCAAGCGCCGCGCCGAGCCGCAGCGCATGCTCCTGCGCCGACTCCACGCCACAGCAGGCGCCCGCGCACTTGCGCAGGCTGTAGCGGAAACAGGCTCGCCCTGCCGGCAGCTTGTCGATCCCCAGCTTGCCGTAACATAAACGATGCTCGTCGGCGATGGCGCGCAGCTTTTCCAGCGCGGCGTGGCGATTGGCAAACAGCCCGTAGAGGTGGGGCGTGACGGCGAAGTCGATCTCTTTGGCGTGAGCAATCGTCACCGCATCTGCCTGCAAGCGCAGCGCGCACAGCTGTTTCGAACGCCGCAGACGTTTGTTGAACAGCGGCTGTTGCTGTTTGATCAATTGCGCCTCCAGCAGCAATGCCCCCAACTCGCCTGCGGTCTCGATAAAGCTGATGCGCCGGGTTTGGCGCAGCATTTTAGCCTCGTCCTGCGCGCGGAAGTGCGCCATCACCCGGCTGCGTATATTGACGCTTTTACCGATGTAAAGCGGCAGGCTCTCGCTTTGACCGTGAAACACATACACGCCCGGCCCTTTGGGCAACGGCGCCAAGCAGGCGCGCAGGTGCTCCGGGTATTGGTAAATGTCGAGTTCTGGCTCGAGGCGGTTTGGCATCATGGCGGTGGTGTTATCCTGCTGATGAATGAATACTGGTTTTTTACCCAGTATAACGCCCAACGCAGCCGGTTGCACACGTGGTGGATAATAACTCGCCGTGATCTTTAGCGGGAAAGCCTTTACTATCCCCTTTCCAGCGGGAAAGCGCCTCACGTTTAGCGCCAGTTCAAGCTGGCGCTGCCATGATGGCAGACTGGAACCGCCGCTTTTATCGTTATGGAAAACCTGGGTATGTCATCACTGAAACTCCCCTCCCGCCGTCTGGCGTTGATCGCCGCCATCGTTTTCATCGCCGTCGCCGTCGCGCTGGCCATTTTTTGGCAACGCCCGCCTCAGCAGGATTACGTTACCGCGCCGGCCCGCCTGGGCGATATCGAAAACGCTGTGCTGGCCACCGGGCGGCTGGATGCCATCGAACGCGTCAACGTCGGCGCCCGCGTCTCCGGCGAAGTCAAATCGCTGAAGGTCAAGCTGGGCGATCGCGTCACCAAAGGGCAACCGATCGCCGACATCGACGATCTGCAACAGCGCAACGATCTGCGCAACGCCGAGGCAGCGCTGAACGTAGTCAAAGCCAATATGTTAGCCAAACAGGCCTTGCTGAAACAGGCGGAGTCGCGTTTTAAACGCCAGCGCCGCATGCTGAACGACGAAGCCAGTTCGCGGGAAGACTTCGAGACCGCCGAAGCCTCGCTCGCCACCACTCGCGCCGATCTGCAGGCGCTCAATGCGCAGTTGGTGCAATCGCAGATCGAAGTCGAAAAGAAAAAAATCGATCTGGGCTATACCCGCGTGGTTGCGCCGATGGACGGCATTGTTATCGCCGTGGTCACGCAGCAGGGACAAACGGTCAACTCCAGCCAAAGTGCACCGACCATCGTCAAGCTGGCGCGGCTGGATATGATGACCATCAAGGCGCAGATCTCCGAAGCCGACATCACCCGCATTTCGCCGGGACAAAAGGCGTACTTCACTATTTTCTCCGATCCGGATAAGCGGTACGACGCCACGCTACGCACCATCGAGCTGGCACCGGAATCGGTGATGAAAGACGACTCGCTCGCCGGGACCAGCTCTGCTTCCGGCTCCGGCACCTCGAACGCCTCGGTCTATTACAACGCGCTGCTGGACGTGCCCAACCCGGAAAACCGCCTGCGCATCGCCATGACCGCGCAGGTGTCCTTGCTGCTCGGCGACGCGAAGAACACCCTACTGGTGCCGATCCAGGCGGTGCATAAAATCGATGGCCAAGAGCAGCAGGTGCAGGTGCTGACCCAAGACCAGCGGCTGGAAACGCGCAAAGTGACCACCGGCATCACCAACAACGTCGACATTCAGATCCTCAGCGGCCTGAAAGCCGGTGAAACCGTGGTGCTGTCGCAGCCCGCCGCCAAATCGGCTGAGGATGGCATCTTCCTGTGAACGCGATCATCGAACTAAAAGGCATCAGCCGAACCTACACCAACGGCGGCCAGGCGCTGACGGTATTGAAAGACATCGATCTGACCATCGCCGCCGGCGAGCTGGTGGCGATCATCGGCGCCTCCGGTTCCGGCAAATCGACGCTGATGAACATCATGGGCTGCCTCGACGTGCCGGATCGCGGCGATTACTACATCAGCGGCCAGAACGCCGCCCACCTGTCGCCGGACGAACTGGCCCGCCTGCGCCGCGAGCATATCGGCTTTATTTTCCAGCGTTACCACCTGATGCCCGATCTCAGCGCGCTGGGCAATGTCGAAATCCCGGCTATCTACGCCAACGCCCGGCGCGATCAGCGGCGGCAGCGGGCGGCGCAATTGCTGGCGCGGTTGGGGCTTGAGGGACGCGAAGACCACAAACCCGGCCAGCTTTCCGGCGGCCAGCAGCAGCGCGTCAGCATCGCCCGTTCGCTGATCAACGGCGGTGAGATCATCCTGGCGGACGAACCGACCGGCGCGCTGGACACCCAATCCGGCCAGGAAGTGCTGGCGATCCTGAGCGAACTGAATCAGCGCGGCCACACCGTGGTGATCGTCACCCACGATATGAAAGTGGCGCAACATGCGCAGCGCGTCATCGAACTGCAAGACGGCAAGATCATCGCTGACAGTGGCCGCAAGTCGGCGCCCGGCACATCGCTGCCGCCGCCGAACCGCAGCCGGCAAAGCGGCTGGCAACGCCTGATCGACCGCACTCGCGAATCGCTGCACATGGCGTTGAAGGCGATGAACGCTCATCGTCTGCGCACCGCGCTGACCATGACCGGCATCATCTTCGGCATCGCCGCCGTGGTCACGGTAGTGGCGCTGGGCGAAGGCGCCAAACAGCGCACGCTGGAAAACCTCAAAGATCTCGGCACGAATGTGGTAAGCATCTATCCGGGCCGCGATTTCTTCGACGACGCCATCGACAGCATCCGCACCCTGGTGCCGGCCGATGCCGACGCGCTGGCACAGCAAAGCTTCGTCGACAGCGTCAGCCCGGAAGTAGACGCCTCCGACAGCATCCGTTTTCGCAGCAAATCCGCCACTGCCTCGATCACCGGCGTCGGGCGCGACTATTTCCGCGTTAACGGCGTCGAGCTGTTACAAGGCGTGACTTTCCGCGACGATCGTAATGCGCTGCAGGAAGTGATCATCGACGACAATGCGCGCCAGGCGCTATTCGGCGATTTCGGCGTCGAGCCGCTCGGCCAGATCGTGTTTCTCGGCTCGGTGCCGGCCCGGGTGATCGGTGTGGCTAAAAGCAATCGCAATTACGCGCCCAATCGCATCACTGTATGGATGCCCTACAGCACTGTCATGTATCGCATGGTAGGCAAACCGACGCTCAGCGGCATCACCGTTCGCCTAAAGGACAATGTCGCCAGCGAATCGGCCGTCACCGCTATCACACAGCTGTTGACCCAGCGCCACAGCGTAAAAGATTTCCGTTTGTACAACTTCGATAAAATCCGAAAGTCCATCGAACGCACGTCAATGACTTTTAGCCTGCTGATCCTGATGGTGGCATCAATCGCGCTGGTGATCGGCAGCCTGGGGGTGATGAACATCATGTTGGTCTCGGTGACCGAACGCACCCACGAAATCGGCGTGCGCATGGCGGTCGGCGCGCGACGCAGCGACATCATGCAACAGTTCATGATAGAGGCGGTGCTGGTCTGTCTGATCGGCGGCGCATTGGGCATCGCGCTGTCGTTCGCCGCCGGGTCACTGTTCACCTCGCTGGCGGGCGGCATGTTCACCGCCATCTATTCCTGGCAAGCTGCCGCGACGGCGTTTTTCTGTTCAACTTTAATCGGCATGATCTTCGGTTATCTCCCCGCCCGTAAAGCGGCAAGGATGGATCCGGTCGTTTCATTGGCCAGCGAGTAACCCATGAAAATTTTATCTCCCCTGGCGCTAAGCCTCGTCGCCTTGCTCACCGCCGGCTGCGGCAACGCCCTGAAAAGCGACTACCGGGCGCCGCAGGTCAACTATCCGACGAGCTGGCAGCACGACGCCCACAACGCCGCGCCCACGCCGTTCGACTGGCGCGATTTCCACGATCCTGAGCTCGATCGCTGGCTGCAACAGGTGATGGCGAGCAATAACGATCTGGCCGCCGCTGTACTGCGCGTTTACCGCGCGCAGCTCGAGGCGGAACGCGTCGGCATCAGCACCGCGCCCGGCATCAGCGCCTCATTAGGCAGCGGTATCAATCGCCCGCTGTCCGAGTCCTCCGCGTGGAATAAAACCAGCAACGCGTCGCTCACCACCAGCTATGAAGTCGATCTGTGGGGCAAGCTGGCGCGCCAGCGCGACGCCGCCGAGTGGAGCAGCCAGGCTTCCGTGCAGGATCTGCAGGCGGCGCGCCTGAAACTGTTGGCCGACGCCGCCACCAACTACTGGCGCATCGGTTTTCTCAATCAACAAATCAGCGTCAGCCAGGCGAGCATCGCCTATGCCAAAACGACGCTGCGGCTTGCCAACGCCCGTTATCAGGCCGGCAGCATCTCGGCGCTGGACGTAGTGAACGCGGAACAAAACTTGCTGGCGCAGGAACGCAGCCTGCTGGCGTTACAACACGATCGTCAACAGGCGCTGAACGAGCAGGCGGTGCTGCTGGGCGCGCCATCAGGCCAGGCCACCATCGCGCCCGTGCGCCTGCCGACGACGGCGATGCCGCAGATCAACACCGGCATTCCCGCTAGCGTCCTGAGCCGTCGCCCGGATCTCAGCGCTCAAGAGCTGCGGTTGCGCGCCGCCCTGGCCAACGTCGATGAAAAACGTCTGCAATACTATCCTGCGTTCAGCCTGACCGGTTCACTGGGCGCCAGCAGCGGCGCGCTGCTGGAATTCCTGCGCAACCCGACGGGCAGCCTCGGCGCCGGCCTGACGCTGCCGTTCCTGCAGTGGCGGCAAATGGGCGTGGAGATCAAGATCGCCCGCAACGATTATGAACAGCAAGTTCTGGCCTTCAAGCAGGCGCTGTACAAAGCGATGGGCGATGTGAACAACGCGCTGTCACTGCGCACGCAGCTGCTGGCGCAGGAGACGCAGCTGCGCGCCTCATTAGCGTTGGCGCGTAAATCGGAACGGCTGAACGAGGTGCGTTACCGACAGGGCGCCGTCACCATTACCGACTGGCTGAATGCTCAGGAACAACGCCGTCAGGCGGAACTGTCGGTGGATGAAAACCGCTTCGCGCAGTACCAGAATCTGGCGAAAATCTATCTCGAATTCGGCGGTTCATCGGTACCTTAATCCAAACTGCCTGGCCAGTGGGTCAGGCGTTTTTTTGACGGCAAACACATCAATTTTTCCTGTTTTATCTCCCGTACTCTCTATACTTAAAACATGACCAATTAGACGAAAAATCGTCAAATCGCACATTTATTAGACCATTCTCGCACCAAATCGGTGCAAACACTTAAGTTAAACTGCTGGATTTGATCGCCGCAAGATATAACGTTAAGCTATAGATGCAAAATAATTAGTCACCTAAATGACATAACCTCGGCATAAACGACGGTATTTTGTGATCCACATCCCAACTTAAATGTGGATAATGAATCGTCTTGAACCGCGATTCGATTAGCCGATTTGATAACTCGAAAACAACAGTGAACGGAGATTACGCTTTCACGAACAACGAATAATTCATTAAGGGATGATTATATGAAGTTAAGAAAAAAACGACATAAACCGATGCACATTAACGACATCACCATCATCGATGACAGCAAACTCAAGAAGGCGATCACCGCGGCGGCCCTGGGTAACGCGATGGAGTGGTTCGACTTCGGCGTATACGGCTTTGTCGCCTATGCGCTTGGCCAGGTCTTCTTCCCCGGCGCCTCTCCCGGCGTGCAAATGATCGCCGCACTGGCAACCTTCTCCGTGCCCTTCCTGGTGCGTCCACTCGGCGGTCTGTTCTTTGGTGCCATGGGCGATAAGTTCGGTCGCCAGAAGGTTCTCTCGGTCACCATTATCATTATGGCGGTCAGCACCTTCTGTATCGGCCTGATCCCGTCCTATGCATCGATCGGCATCTGGGCCCCGATCCTGCTGCTGCTGGCCAAACTGGCGCAGGGCTTCTCCGTCGGCGGTGAATATTCCGGTGCGGCGATCTTCGTCGCCGAATACTCGCCGGACCGCAAACGCGGCTTTATGGGTAGCTGGCTGGACTTCGGCTCCATCGCCGGCTTTGTGATGGGCGCAGGCGTAGTGGTGCTGATCTCCAGCATCGTCGGCGAAGCCAACTTCCTCGACTGGGGCTGGCGTATCCCGTTCTTCATCGCCGCGCCGCTCGGCCTGATCGGCCTCTACCTGCGCCATGCGCTGGAAGAAACCCCGGCGTTCCAGCAGCACGTGGACAAGATGGAGAAAGAGGATCGCAACGCCATCGAAAATCCGCCAAAGACCTCGTTCAAAGAGATCGCGGCCAAACACTGGAAAAGTTTGCTGGTGTGTGTCGGTATCGTGATTTCCACCAACGTGACCTATTACATGCTGCTGACTTATATGCCGAGCTACCTCTCGCATAACCTGCACTACTCGGAAGATCACGGCGTTCTGATCATCATCGCCATCATGATCGGCATGCTGTTCGTGCAGCCGGTGATCGGCCTGACCAGTGACCGCATCGGCCGTAAGCCGTTCATTATCGGTGGCAGCATCGGCCTGTTGGCGTTGGCGATCCCGTGCTTCATTCTGATCAACAGCAACGTCATCGGCCTGATTTTCGTCGGCCTGCTGGTGCTGGCGGTGCTGCTCAACTCCTTCACCGGGGTGATGGCCTCCATCCTGCCGGCGATGTTCCCGACGCACATCCGTTACAGCGCGCTGGCGATTTCGTTCAACATTTCGGTACTGATCGCCGGTGCGACGCCGACCGTTGCCGCCTGGCTGGTGGAAGCGACCGGCAACCTGTACATGCCGGCCTACTACCTGATGGTCGTTGCGGTGATCGGTCTTATCACCGGTCTGTACATGAAAGAAACCGCCAACAAGCCGCTGCGCGGCGCGACGCCGGCCGCCTCTGACCGCTCCGAGGCAAAAGAGCTGCTGCAGGAAACCTACGACAACATCGAACAGAAAGTCGAGGACATCAACGCGCAGATCGCCGAACTGGAAAAGAAAAAACAGATCCTGATCGACCAGCACCCCAAACTGGACTGATTCGCTCTGACAAGCAAAAAACCACCCATCCGGGTGGTTTTTTTTGCCTGGCGTGCAGAGAGTGGTAACTTGACCCGGCGGATGCCGAAGGAGAGATGAATGAATCAGTTTCAGGAGATGGCGACCTATATCGCCGTGGTCGAGGCCGCCAACATCAGCGCCGCCGCCCGCCGCTTGGGCACCACCAAGTCGGTGGTCAGCAGACGCATCCAGCAGTTGGAGACGCGCCTTGGGACTGTGCTGTTCGAACGCGGGAAAACGCTTGGGCTGACCGACGCCGGCCACCTGTTCTATCAGCGCGCCGTTCTTATATTAAGCGAAGTGAGTGATGCCGAAGAGTCGGTGCGAACACTGCACGGCCAACTGCAGGGCCCGCTGCGGTTAACCGCGCCGATGGCGTTCAGCATCCGCTATCTGGCACCGCTGTTATCCACCTTTATGGCACAGTACCCGAGCCTCAATCTGGACGTGGAGTACAGCGATCGCCTGGCCAATCTGAATCAGGAGAATTTCGATGTCGCCATCCGTATCGGCCCCTTGGCGGATTCCGACCTGATCGCGCAGCGCATCTGCGCCAACCGCCATTTGATTTGCGCCAGCCCAGCCTATCTTGCCCAGAAAGGCACGCCGATGCACCCGCAACACCTGCAACAGCACCAGGGGTTGCTGTATATTCAGCGCGAACCGACCGGCATGCTGCAGCTCCCCATCGAGGGCGAAATCCGGTCGTTTCGTATCGGTAAACGGCTGCGCACCGATAACGCTTTTCACCTGTTGGCGGCGGCTAAAGCCGGTTTGGGCCTCGCCATCCTGCCCGCATTTATCGCCGCCGACGCGATACGCGCGGGGGAACTGCGCATTGTGTTGGCCGCCTATTCACCCGACGGCGGCGACATTTCCGCCGTCTATCGCCGTTCAAAACGCGCATCCCCCAAGATCAAGGCGCTGGTGGACTTTCTGAGTGAACACATTGGCCATACGCCCAGTTGGGAAACCGCACTCTCCTCTTTCCTGACGTCAACCTGAAAGGTTCGCAGAACGCGAACCCGAGGTTCGAATTTCGCCTGCTTGTTGCTTGTGCTTCAGGGTTTTAGTCTGCAGAACACACACTTTCTGCCCGCTCTGGAGACTCTGCCATGAAAGACTTATCACGCCGTCAGCTGATATCAAAAACGCTTGTCGCTTCAGCCGCCGCCACGCTCGGCGCTTCCACATCGGTTTCCGCATTATCGGCGCAATCACAACCGGCCCAACGGACCAGAGAGACATCCCCTACTTTCGACGTAGTCATCGTCGGCGGCGGTTCCGCCGGCGCGGTGATGGCGGCTCGCCTCAGCGAAAACCCTGCGCGCCGGGTCCTGCTGTTAGAAGCCGGGCACAGTTACGCGCCCTACGATTATCCGCGCCTCATCGCGGACAGCGACGTCCTCGGCGCCAATGGCAACCCGGAGTTCGAATGGGGATACCGGACAGAACCCGGCTATGTCAGCCACGCGATCGGCGCTATCCGCGGTAAAGTCTTGGGTGGCAGTTCAGGCGTCAACGGTGCCGTGGCGATCCGCGCCCGTCCGGAAGATTTCAACCGCTGGGATCTGCCGGGATGGGGCTATCAGGACCTGCTGCCCGCCTTCAAAAAACTGGAGACTCGTCATGGCCTGCACGACCGCGCAATCCATGGCGATAGCGGCCCTTTTCCCGTCGTGCAACTCACATTGGATGACATCACGCCAATGCAACGCGCTTTCGTCGCCGCCACGCGCGCCAACGGCTATGACGCGATTGACGATTTTGATGGCCCTTCAGCCAATGGCGTCGGCCCCTACCCGATGAATATCGTCAACGGCGTACGCGTTAACACCGGCATGGCCTATCTGGATGAGAAAACCCGCGCCAGAGACAATCTTACCCTCCGTGCAGATACGCTGGTCGACCGCGTGATATTTGACGGGCAGCACGCGATCGGCGTCCGCCTGGCCAGCGGCGAAGAAATCCATGCCGCTGAAGTGATCCTGAGCGCGGGAACCTACGGTAGCGCCGCCGTTTTGATGCGATCCGGCATCGCGCCTGCGCAACAGTCGAAGCGTCTGGGGATCCCCGTCGTCGCCGATCTCCCCGTCGGCGAAAACCTGGTCGATCACCCCTTTTATTACAATGCCTACGCCGCCCGCCCCGATGTCATCGGCAGCCAATCGCCGGTTATCGGTGCCAAGCTGTGGACCCACAGCAGCCAGGCGGAACCGGGAGAGCTCGATCTGCACATTACCGCGACGCATCTGTTTCCTCATGACCAAAGCCCTACCGGCGTCGGTTTTGTCTTGGCGGTGGCGCTGACTCGGCCACAATCCACCGGACGAGTCTGGCTGGAAAGCCGCGATCCAGCGGCAGCCCCTCACATTGACCTTAACTTCCTGGCGCAAGAGAGCGACCGCGTTCGCTTGCTGGAGGGGGTTAAACTGGCGCGAAAAATAGGGCAAACCGCTCCGCTGTCTACGCTTATCCACAGCGAGCTTGCGCCCGCTGCAGACAGCGACGAGGCCATTCTTGCCTCGATGGCGGCGACGTTGGATACCTATCATCACCCGACCTCTTCCGCGCCGATGGGAAATGCCGGCGAACCGAAGGCGGTCGTCGACCTTCAGGGCCGCGTACACGGCGTATACGGGCTTCGGGTCGTCGACGCATCCATCTTCCCCGACGTTCCCTCCGTCGCCACTAATGTGACGACGATCGCCACCGCCGAACATATCGCCCGACACTACGCCTGACCGTTTGGCGGCAAGATAGGCTGTTGAAACCCGGCCGGTCATCCTGATGGCCGGCCTTCGCCATTCCGCAGCGGCACAATCGAAATAACGGCGGCACATTTTATCCTGCCGGGAAACGATGTTACCCTTGTGGCCACCGTCACCTCTGCAAAACATTCTCATGGGCAAAATGGATCTTCCCGTCATCATCGGCATCCTGGTTATGCTAACCCTATGGCTCGGCGCGCTCTTCAACATCGGCGATCTCAGCCTCACCATTTCGCGCCTGTTTCACTGGTTCGAAAGCCAACGTGGATAACCTGGGTTCGCGATAACGCAGGCAGCGAGCAAACATCGGCTATGATTGAAAGACGTTACGTCATTTTCCGAGACTGTCGCACGCGATAAAGAGGACCGCATCATGACCGACTATGGGTTCTACAATCAAATCCTGACCCGGCTGGCCGCCAATCACCCCGGCACGCTGGATGAGAAAACCTACGAACTGTGGAAGCAGGACGCCACCAGCCCGCACGCCTTCGCCGATCCCTTCGCCTATCTCAAAACCAAGGGGTTGATACAGGCCTATGTGATGAGCGACATCGACGAGAACAACTATGATATCGACCCGCATCAAACGCGGATCACCGCCGCCGGCCTTGAATTCATTCGCAACGGCGGGTTTAAATAAGGGGGATTCGCGCCAACAAAAAACCGCCAGACGGCGGTTTTTTTACTCTAAAAGCATCCGGACCAGCTCAGGCGGGGAAAGGCCGATAAAAAATGCGCAGCACTTCGTTATCACCCTGGCGTAAAAAACCGCCTTCCGGCTGCCAGCGCAGATCGCGCGCCAGATTGAGATTTTCCCAGCCGACCGCGCCCCCCACGCCGATGCAAAGATTTTTATTGCCTGCGGCAAATCCCGCACCGGTACCGATCATGGCATGCAGCAAACGGGGCGCAGCCGCGTCGCGCAGGGAGAATATGCCGATAAAACATCCCTGCGGCGCGCGCAGCATATCGGCCATAGTGCGGATCTCGGTATCATCCGGGCTAACGAAATGTTTGTATTGCTTATCGAACACCGTCTGCCACAACTGCTTGTATTTCGCCTTGCTGAGCGCGCCAGAACGGTGAGCACAAAGCACCACCGCATCCCAGCACATCTCCCCGCTGAGCGAAAGATACTCTTCCGTATCGGTTTGCGGCTTATCGGCGTAATGCCGTGCAAATTCGGCCGCATTCAAATGCGGCGGCACGGCCTGTTTGGCAACGTCACTCTTGTAGCGCTTGAAATTCAACCAATGCATGGGGACTGTCCTCTTCACCCTCTAGATTAATGAACCTGAAGCCGTGGATGAGACGAGCCATCAAATCCAGAGCGTCGTCGGCGATGGCGGTTTCGTCGTCATTCAGCCCCTGTTCCACCGAGCGCTCAATCGCGTTCATCACCGCCGGAGCGCTGGTTTCTTCCCCCTGCGCCACCACGTCTAATACGGCTTTGCCGATCGCCAGACAAAGCTCATGATCAAACTCAACCTCTTTATACGGCTGCATAACCACCCCGATAAATTTTTACCCAAGAATACTAGACCACAATGGCGTATCGCGCCTGTCATCGTAGCGCAGCAAGGTATGCAGCCGAAGAGAAATGCATCAGGCCCCGGGTTGATAGCCCGAAGCCCGATAAAGGCAGGTTATTGCGGGGCTTGATCGGTAGGACGAATGATAAAACACGTGGCGGTTGCCGAGGCCAGCAGCTTCCCTTCCGCCGTTTTGAGCGTGCCTTCGGCGAAAGCGACATTTTTCGACGCATAGACCAGACGCCCCTCGGCGATCAGATCACTCTCCTTTGGCACCGGGCGCAACATTTTAACCTGCAGATCGACGGTGCCATAACCAATCCCTGCGCCCAGCGTACTGTGCACCGCGCAACCGGTCACCGAGTCCAATACCGTAGCGGCGAAACCGCCATGTACGCCCCCCAACGGATTCAGATGGCGCCCGTCTGCTCGCGCCACAATACGGATATACCCCTCTTCAACCGCGTCCGGTTTCATGGGCACCGTTTCAGCGATTGAAGCCGGTGGAATTTTGCCGGCCATCGCAGCCTGTAATAACGCCAACCCCGTCATTTTTGTCGGATCCATTGCTCTCTCCTCTGGTGGTGAACCGGTTATATAGAAGAGGTCTGACCTCTTAACTTGCTTTTTCGTGCTGATGTCGTCAGCCGCCTGCTCTTCAGATTCTCTGAACGTGACCGCCATCACTCTTTAGAGTTAATAACCATAATTTTTTAGCGCCTTTAGATTTAAAACAACTTTCTGCTGTAAACGCCGCCGGAAACTGAACGCAGTTAAGTTCAACATTATTAAGGCGTATCTATCATGGATTTCTTTCTGCAATTAGCGGTTATATTGGCATGCTTGCTGTATGGGGCGCGTAAGGGCGGCATTGCGCTGGGGTTACTGGGCGGTATCGGTTTGATGATCCTGGTGTTCGGCTTTCACCTGCAGCCCGGCAAACCGCCGGTAGACGTGATGCTGGTGATCATCGCGGTGGTGGCGGCCTCCGCCACCCTGCAGGCCTCAGGCGGGTTGGACGTCATGCTGCAGATCGCCGAGCGGATGCTGCGGCGCAACCCGCGTTATGTCTCGATCATCGCACCGTTCGTCACCTGCATTCTCACGATCCTGTGTGGCACCGGCCATGTGGTCTACACCATCTTGCCAATCATCTATGACGTGGCGATCAAAAATAACATCCGCCCGGAACGGCCGATGGCGGCCAGCTCGATCGGCGCGCAGATGGGCATTATCGCCAGCCCAGTCTCAGTGGCGGTCGTTTCACTGGTGGCGATGCTCAGTAGCTACACCTTCAATGGCCGCCATCTGGAATTCCTCGATCTGCTGTCTATCACCATACCTTCCACCCTGTGCGGCATTCTGGCGATCGGCATCTTCAGTTGGTTCCGCGGCAAAGACCTGGACAAAGATCCCGAGTTCCAGAAATTCATCTCGGTGCCGGAGAACCATCGCTACGTCTATGGCGACGCCGCCACCCTGCTGGACCGGGTATTACCGCGCAGCAACTGGATCGCCATGTGGATTTTCCTCGCCACTATCGCCCTGGTGGCGGTGCTGGGAGCCTTTTCCGACCTGCGGCCCAGCTTCGGTGGCAAGCCGCTCTCCATGGTCCTGGTGATCCAGATGTGTATGCTGATGGCCGGGGCGCTGATCGTCATCATTACCCGCACCAACCCGGCATCTATCTCTAAAAACGAGGTGTTCCGTTCCGGCATGATCGCCATCGTGGCGGTGTATGGCGTCGCCTGGATGGCGGAAACCATGTTCGGCGCGCACCTGGCGCAGATAGAAGCCACGCTGGGCGTGCTGGTGAAAGAGTACCCTTGGGCCTATGCGCTGATCCTGCTGCTGGTGTCGAAATTCGTCAATTCGCAGGCCGCCGCACTGGCGGCGTTGGTGCCGGTGGCGTTGGCAATCGGCGTCAACCCGGCCTATATCGTCGCTTCGGCGCCGGCCTGCTATGGCTACTATATTTTGCCAACCTACCCCAGCGATCTGGCGGCGATCCAGTTCGACCGCTCCGGCACCACCCGCATCGGCCGCTTCGTGATCAACCACAGCTTTATTCTGCCCGGCCTGATCGGCGTCAGCGTCTCCTGCGTCTTCGGTTGGATCCTCGCCGCGGCGTTCGGTTTCTTATGAGTTGTACTTCGGAGCCCTGCGGGGCTCCCTGCAAGCAGGATGACAATCCAAGGGGATGGGTATGATAAGAAAGGAAAAATGCAGGTGTAATACGAATTCCAGAAACAAAAAAACCGCCTCTCGGCGGTCTACGACATTACTACTTATTGCTTTGATTATTCGGTATTTTTATTCCCTGGTACCCGGGGCGGGACTTGAACCCGCACAGCCATAAGCCGAGGGATTTTAAATCCCTTGTGTCTACCGATTTCACCACCCGGGCTCGGGAAAGTTGGAGGCGCGTTCCGGAGTCGAACCGGACTGGACGGATTTGCAATCCGCTACATAACCGCTTTGTTAACGCGCCTTTATTCTGTTTGCCTTTTCAGGCCAAAGCCGGTGATTCACCCACTTCGTTTTGTTCTTTTGGTTGGCGATGTTGAAATCGCTTATCCTAATCATCTGATTCTTAAGTAATTTATTTCGTTACCGCCGAATCGATGGACTGCATTATGGACTAAACCCCCCACCTTGGCAACCCCCCGAAATAGCAAAAAGTTCTCTAACGCTTTCAACTGCTTATTTTGTGGGCGCACTGTTCACAATGCCGACGGAAAGGCAAGCGGAATGTTGATTTTATATGCGTCGGCTCGGGAGTTCACGGGCAAATCGGATCTTTTTTTCTCTACAGGAATCGCTTACCCGCGCCCTCCCCGGCTTTTCATTTGCTTATGATCATAGGGTAGCGTGCAAAGCATCATCATGGGGACATCGCGCAATCTTCGGCCCACACGCATAGAGTCGCCGGCAACAGTGAGACAGACTATCTGCCCGTCACACCTTCTGCTTTCCCTGACCGCAATTCCTCGCCCCTGACAGCGATTGCCGCATCGTTCGACAGATACATCAAGTCGGCAAAAGCCGGCTACCGAGTTCGAGTAAGAAATCGACAGCCAGTCTGTTTCGGGCAGAAGCATGACGCGCCTTTTCATACACTACAGACAACGGCGCGCCGACGCTGTCAAACTCGTTCAGCACGGTGACAAGCCTACCTGCAGCTAACGCCGGTGCCACAACGTAATGCGGCGCCTGGAGAATGCCCTGCCCACCTTCGGCCAATGCCAGCAGCACGGCGACGTGATCGCTGGCCAGTGGTCCGATAGGAAAGTGGCGATATGCTTCCCCGGATCGGGAGAATGTCCAGGTACGAAACTGGCCGCTATTGGCCATGATATAGCGTAGGCAAGCATGTTCGCCAAGATCGCTGGGGAAACTGGGTGCACCATGCCGCTGCAGATAAGCCGGTGCCGCAACGGTCAGGAAACGATGTGGCGGCAAAGCGCGCGCAACCAGACGAGAATCCGGCACTTCGCCCAACATAACAGCCAGATCGAAACGTTCGGCCGTCATGTCAACATGTCGGTCGGTCAATGTCAGCTCGATATCTAGTCCCGGATGGGCAACCAGCCACTCGCTGAGTGCCGGCGCAACCACGCATTGACCAAAACTCACCGGTACACAAATCCGCAGTTTTCCGCGCCACGGTTGGGCGCTACCACCCAGCAGACTGCGTCCGTCTTCAATGGCCGTCATGCCTTGCCTGCAAACGTCGAAGAAAACTTCGCCATCGCCGGTCAATGTGATCTGCCGCGGTGAGCGGTGGAATAATTTCACGCCAAGTTCTGCTTCCAGACGCGCCACCGACTTGCTCACCGCAGAAGGCGTAATACGCAGCACACGTGCAGCGCGCGTGAAGTTACCGGCTTCGGCGGCTCTGACAAAGGTGCTGATATCACTGAATGGATCCATTCTTATTATTCCCTTAATTCACAGTAACTTTGATTATAAAGGCATTATCATTCCTGTTCATCATCCATATAGTTATTCCTCCACTAACTGATGAGGGATACAACATGTTGAAATTTACCAACGGTCTGTTTTCGCGACTATGTTTGCTTTCTACTATGGCTGTAACGGCAAGCCAAGCCGCAGCAGCTGTGGCTACCACAGCGCAACACTTAATACCGCAACAGCAGCCGAGAGAAGAGCGTGCGGCGCTGGTCATGATCGAGTTCGTCAATGAGTGGCTGGATCCGCAAGGTAAGTTGCATGGTTTGATCCAGGACAAGCGATCGCTCGCCCGTTCCCAGGAAGCGGGCAAACGCGCCCTGGAGGCTGCTCGCCAGGCGGGGATGCCGGTCATTCACGCTACGCTGCAACTGTCGCCAGACTACCGTGAACTCGGGCGCAAACCATTTGGGCTACGCGGCGCCATCCCCAAAGCCGGCACCTGGCAAAAACAGGATAAAGGCTGGCTGTTCTATCCACCATTCGCTCCGCGATCAAATGAGTTTGTCATCAGCGGGCGTGCGGGTGCCAGCGCATTCGCCGCCTCCGATTTGGACAACTATCTGCGCGGGCAAGGCATTACCCGGCTGTACCTGGCCGGTTACGCCACCCACGTCTGCATCGAGTCCACATTACGCGCCGCACACGATCTGGGCTATGAGCCAGTGATCCTCAGCGACGCGACGGCCGCTTTCACCACTCAGCAACAGCAACACGTTCTGAACGACGTAGTGCATCATTTTGGCTGGGCCATGATGACACAAGCGTTTATCGAAACTCTGTCTTTCGGCGATCAGACAGCACTGAAAGCGAGCTCCACCACTGCCCCGGCGCCCGCACCGGAAAGAGCCCAATCGCTACGTCTGCTGACGGCCCCAGGCCAGAAAATCCCCGGCGTCTCCGGCGCTGTGCAAACACAGAGTGGCCTGCTGTTTCTCAGTGGCCATGTCCCAGTAACTGCTGACAACAAAGTCCCTTTAGGGCTGGAGAAGCAATTGGAATTGGCATTCAAGAATTTGAACGACACACTGCAGCATGCGGGCAGTTCACCCGAAAATATTGTCAGAATGACGCTGTACGTGCGCAATTATCGTCCCGATCAGTTGGCCACAATTCGCAAGATCCGCGATCGTTGGCTCAAAGGGCATGAATCCGCCAGCGCCTTGATCGGCGTAGAAACTCTGTTCCGACAAGATGTGCTGGTCGAAATCGATGCGGTTGCTGTACCCGCCGCGTCTCAAACCGCAGTCTGACCTCGTTCGTTGACAAGTTGGAGGGAAGAAGTTTATCGCACCGCCGTTTTATTAAATACAGCGGCGCGATAAAATGACGGTCACCTCCAAACTCACCGTAGATAAGAGTCCTCTGTGTATCCCCTGTTATACACTGCCTCTGGCGATGGGCCTGGCCACCTGGTGACCTATGATGTCCCCACCGACATTCGCAAAAAAGCGCAGCCTCTTGAGGTGGCAACACCACTATAAGCGATGAGACGTGCCATAGCCGAGGTTTGGCGGTGGCCCGGCCAGAAGGAATTACAACTTGCATGAACGAGTATTCTCGTCAACGCAGGAGGAATATTGATCCCAGAGCTTGCTGAGACATAATGTGGCCGTTCATGGACCCATTGCGAAATGACCAAGAAGTCAAATCGGTTACGCACTCAGTCCTCCGCAAGCAGGGAGCCTCAGCGCATCAGCAATCGTTCTCCATCGGCCGACACCGCCATGAAAGTTCGCGATAATCTCATTGGCGTCCGCAGACCTCGATCGGAAATAATGAGCGACTTCACGAACCAACTCAAGATCCAAAGCGTTGTCTGCATCAGTAATACTGAGCTTCATACCATTGACGAAAGGCACAGGGTTCATATTGTAAGCTTCAGACAGCCGCCACCCGCTCCCCGGAGCCAGAAGACACCATGGTTGCGCAAGTGATCTTCTGTGTTCGAGACAAGGATATTGAGAACGATCGGCGGCCAACGTTCACACAGGTCGACATAGGTCTGCAAACCCTGCTGAATAGGGATTTCGGCCACTTCCAGAGGCCGCCCCGAGCCAACATCGTCACCATCAACATGCCTGCTTCTGGGTATCGCCGGACAGTAAAAACGGCAGCACAGGCTTCGCGCTCGCATCGATAGACTAAAAGTGTTGGCTGGGACTGGATCCAAGCGAGTGGATTTAGAGTGCAAAAAAGGGGCCGAAGCCCCTTTCTCATACCTGCCGAATCACGGGGATTCAACAGGCTAATGTTTGGAGCGGGAAACGAGGCTCGAACTCGCGACCTCAACCTTGGCAAGGTTGCGCTCTACCAACTGAGCTATTCCCGCATTACCAGAACTGACTGATTTCTTTGCTATCTTTCGGCAATTCATCGTTGTCGTCTGATGCGATGCATTCTACTTACCTGACGTGATGAGTCAATAAAATTGTTGGCGCATCACGATCGTTTGCCGATTTTTGCAGCGTATCGATCACGGTTCCAGCAGATCGTTGCGTGCCGCGTTCAAATATTGGAACATCGACCAGAAAGTCAGCACCGCCGCGATATACAGCAAACCAATCGCCACATACTCTACGGAGCGATCCGGCCGCCACAGCAAGCCCACCAGCGACATCATCTGCGCCATGGTTTTCACTTTGCCAATCCAGGACACCGCCACGCTGCTGCGTTTGCCAATTTCCGCCATCCACTCACGCAGCGACGAAATGATGATTTCACGGGCGATCATGGTGGCCGCCGGCAGCGTGATCCACCAGCTGTGGTAGTGCTCCGCCACCAGCACCAGCGCCACCGCCACCATCACTTTGTCCGCGACCGGATCCAAAAACGCCCCGAAGCGCGTTGTTTGTTTCCAGCGGCGTGCCAAGAAGCCGTCAAACCAGTCGGTGACGGCGGCAAACACAAAGATAACGGCGCAAACCATCGGAGCCCAGTTGAACGGCAGATAAAACGCCAGCACAAAGAATGGGATCAGAACTACGCGAAACAGGGTAAGCCAAGTCGGTATATTCAATTGCATAATGCTACGGTAACTATCTGGCTAGAGTGGAAATTAAGAGTATGTTGCTACATTGCCCTCAGTGTTTCAATGCATTGTAGATCTTTTCTGCCAATGCTTGTGAAATACCCGGCACTTTTGCAATTTCCTCCACGCTGGCGTTCAACAAAGGTTGCAGTCCGCCCATATACTTCAACAGCACCTGGCGCCGTTTCGGCCCTACGCCTTCAATCAGCTCCAATGCGCTGGTATTTCTGACTTTCGCCCTTCTCTGCCGGTGACCGGTAATCGCATGATTGTGCGAATCGTCGCGGATGTGTTGGATCACATGCAGCGCCGGCGAATCCGGCGGCAGAGAAATTCCCTCGCCTTCCGGGACGAAGAACAACGTTTCTAACCCGGCCTTGCGGTCGGCGCCTTTGGCGATGCCGATCAGCAACGGCTTATTCTTGTCCCAGGTGACGTTCAGCGATTTGAATACCTCGATCGCCATGCCGAGTTGCCCTTTACCGCCGTCGATGAAGATGACATCCGGGATCTTTTTCTCTTCCAGCGCCTTGCCGTAACGGCGCTTCAGCACCTGCGTCATCGCCGCGTAGTCATCACCAGGAGTAATGCCGCTGATATTATAGCGCCGATACTCCGCTCGCACGGGGCCGTTACCGTCGAACACCACGCACGAAGCCACGGTCTGCTCGCCCATGGTATGGCTGATATCGAAGCACTCCATGCGGTTGATTTCCGTCAGGTTCAGCACCTTGGCCAATTCCGCCAGCCGCTGATGAATAGTCGACTGCTGCGACAGCTTGGTCGTCAACGCCGTTGCCGCGTTGGTGCGCGCCAGCTTCAGATAACGGGCGCGATCGCCGCGCGGTTTGCTTTGAATTTGGATCTTGCGCCCCGCCAACTCGGAGAGCGATTCCGCAAGCAGGTCTTTTTCCGGCAGGCTGAAATCCAGCAGGATCTCGCCGGGCAGCGTGCGCGCCTGGCTGCCTTGCAGATAGAACTGACCAACAAAGGTCTGCACCACCTCGCTCATCTCCGTACCACCCGGCACTTTAGGGAAATAGCTGCGGCTGCCCAGCACCTTGCCCTGTCGGATGAACAGCACGTGCAGGCACGCCATACCGGCATCGAACGCCACGCCAATCACGTCCAGATCGTCGCTGTCGCCCGACACGAACTGCCGCTCCGTGACGCGGCGTACGGCCTGAATTTGATCGCGAATGCGCGCCGCCTCTTCGAAATTAAGCAGTTTGCTGGCTTCTTCCATGCGCGCAATCAGCTGGTGCAATACCTGTTGATCTTTGCCTGAAAGGAACAGCCGCACGTAGTCCACCTGCTGCCGATATTCTTCTTCACTCACCAGGCCGGCGACGCAAGGCCCCAGACAGCGGCCGATCTGATACTGCAGACACGGACGTGAACGGTTGCGATACACGCTGTTTTCGCACTGGCGGATCGGGAACAGCTTCTGCAGCAGCGCCAGCGTTTCGCGTACGGCGTAAGAGTTGGGAAAAGGCCCGAAATATTCGCCCTTGGCGTGTTTGGCGCCGCGATGCACCGCCAAACGGGGATGGGTATCCGCGCTGAGAAAAATCAGCGGATAAGATTTATCGTCTCGCAAAAGAACATTATATCGCGGTTGGTACAATTTAATGTAGTTATGTTCCAACAACAGCGCTTCCGTTTCGGTATGGGTAACCGTTACGTCTATTTGTGCGATATTTTTAACCAGCGTCTCGGTCTTACGGCTGCTGACTTGCTGCCGAAAGTAGCTGGCGAGACGCTTTTTCAGGTCTTTGGCTTTACCGACGTAGATCACCGTCCCCGTGGCGTCGTACATACGATAGACGCCGGGTTGGCTGGTGACGGTACTCAGGAAGGCTTTGGCATCAAAACGATCATTCACTGCTTAACAACGTCTCCGCATTGAACAATCCATGTCGGATGGCCAGGTGAGTCAATTCGACGTCGCCGCTGATATTCAGTTTGCTGAACATGCGGTAACGGTAGCTGTTCACCGTTTTTGGGCTGAGACTCAGTTGCTCCGAGATCTCATTCACTTTTTTGCCTTTGGTGATCATCAACATGATCTGTAACTCGCGTTCAGACAGGCAGCTGAACGGCGTTTCAGCCTGCGGCTCCAGCTGACTCAAGGCCATCTGCTGAGCGATGTCAGACGCGATATAGCGCTGCCCCGCATGCACGGAACGCAAGGCGTTAATCACTTCTTGCGGCGCGGCGCCCTTGCTCAGGTAACCGGCGGCCCCCGCCTGCATCACCTTCGCGGGCAAAGGATTTTCAGTATGGATGGTCAACATGATGACTTTGACGTCGGGCGCATAACGCACAATCTTGCGCGTGGCTTCCAGCCCGCCAATGCCCGGCATATTCATGTCCATCAGCACGATATCGACAGCGTTGCCACGGCACCATTTTACGGCGTCTTCACCGCACTGGGCCTCACCGACAACTTTTATACCTTTGATATCTTCAAGAATGCGTCGTATCCCTGCGCGCACCAGTTCGTGGTCATCAACAAGAAGAACGCTAATCAAGGAAAAATCTCCAAAAAAAGGGAGTAACGCAATCGGCCTCTGTTTTCGCCAGAGATATTACTTGTTTTTCAGACAAGAATGAACACAGATTAATACATACTTTCGAATAACTTTGCGGAGCAGAGCTGATTTTTCAATTTTAGCCGTCTATGCCGCCGATAAATCGTCACGTCGGAAAACATCAGGCGACGAAAATAATTCCGCGGCGCTGTACCCGACACAGGATAGCGCGACAATCATGCTGCGAGTGAGAAATCTGTGTAAGCAATCACGACATGAATAATATTAACACGGCTATTGGCTATTTGTAATCATTTGATATTTAAAGGCGTAGCAAAATCCGCTGCCAACGCGGGTCTGGCAACCCACGGTCGAAACTATTATTCCCGGCAAACGCCGCTAAAATCGGTGTACTACGCTCCAAATAATTATAATAACCCCATCGTTCAACAATAACGTGCCGGACAAATACTTGTTAACCACCTCGAAATAACTTGCCGATAGAGGATGATTCGGACAAGCAATGAGCGAACGTTGCCCACCCGCGTGACCGGAGCAAGCCCGGTGCAGATGATGGACGCATGCTATGCTATACTCCGCGCCCAGTTAAATTCGCCACCGCGCGCGACAACTGTTTAGCCCACGCGCGGTGCGCCAAAGCAGCTTGTATCAGGCTACGGCCTCAAAAAATCAGGAGAGAAAATGAGCAACGTTGATTTCACTACGTCTGCAAACCCGGAAATCTTGGCGACCGAGGTTGCCTGCCTCAAAGCTACGCTGACGCTGATCCTGAAGTCGATCGGCCAGGCCGACGCCGGGAAAGTCATCATCAACATGGAACGTTTCATTGCCCAGATTGAAGATCCGACTCAGGCGGAAATCTTCAAGAACAGCATTCAGCAAATCAAGCACGCTTACCGCCAGTAAACGTTGCCTCTCAGACCCGCGTTTCATGCGGGTCTGTTTTTCCCCGCGCTACGCAACACGCCATTGATCTTGCACAGACTTTCGGGCAGTGTGTTGACTTTCCCCCACACCCGAGACCGTTATGGGCATCCTTGTCAAAGCGCTGATCGGCGCGCTGGTCGTGGTTCTGATTGGCCTGTTGGCCAAAACGCGCAACTATTATATCGCCGGTTTAGTCCCGCTCTTCCCCACTTTTGCTTTGATTGCGCATTATGTTGTCGGCAGCGAACGTTCAATAGCGGCGCTAAAAACGACGCTGATTTTCGGCATGTGGGCGGTGTTGCCCTACCTGGTGTATTTGATTTCGCTGTATTTCCTGATTAACAGTCTGCGGCTGTCGTTAGCGCTGGGTGCGGCGGTACTGTGCTGGATTGCAGCGGCGTGGCTACTCATTACGCTGTGGGGATGGTGGCAAGGGCGTTAACGCCCTTGCCGGAAATGTTACGGCCGCCCTGCCTGCAAAACGAAGCCTCTCTGCCGATCGCCGGCGATACGCAGATAGCGGCTTTCACCGGCGCGCAGCGTCATCGGTACACTGCCGCCGGTCTCACGCCAAATACACAGATTATTCTCGATCATATCTTGCCCGATACTGACCGTAATATTGCCTGGCGGCACGCGAAATTCTGCTTTCTCTTTCGACCCCAGCGAAGCGGCGAACTCCCCATTCACATAGACGCCGGTGCGACAGCTCCCCGCTAGCATTCCGCTGTCGCGCACCACCACCACCGTAGCGTAAGGCGTATCCGGGATATTCTGATAGAGCATCAGACGGCTTGGGGGCGGCAATTCAGCCTGTTGCGGCGGTACGACTTGAGTCGCACATCCCGTCAACAGTGCAGAGGCAAATAACAACGCGGCGTAATGCTTCATCCTTGGCTCCTGAAGAAAATAATGCTTATCGTAACAAGAGAATAGCTGTCTCCAGTAGCATTCATACTGCAGAGACGAAAAAATCGGATAACTTCCCACTCACCCACAAACCGGCAGGAATAAGAAGATTCTGCATTAAAGCTATTGAAATAAAGGCGATTCTTGCAGATTTAAAACTTGATCATGCCACGTTGGATATCTGCCGCAAAAGCACCACTGACGTAACTGAAACCATCCTGCGTGACGTAAACTCGGGTATGACCGGTCTCTGATAACACCGCCACCATATATCCCAGGCTGATCATTTCATGTGATGGAACGTTCATTGGGGTTAGAAATCCGCGTCCGCGGCACCACTGATAAAAGCGAGTTCGCCCATATCCCAACACGGCCCCCACATCGGAGAGGTGCTTGAAAGTATCATAATCCTCTGATGGTGAAGGTAAACCGTCATGACTTTCAGGCGTTTTCTTTATCCCAGACAAAATAAACTCCTTTTTTGACGCTGTCGCGTACGATTACCCTTCCTCTAAAATGAATTTAAAAAATCCAAATTTAAAATGCAAATGAATTCCCTATAACTAAAAGCCTTCCCCAGAAAAAACCCGGAAATAAAACCCCAATAAAAAAACAGAAATAAAAAAATAGAGTATTAATACCGAGTATTAAATCCTTGGCATGGGTAAATATCCTAAATAAAAATAATAGCCAGGCCAGATAAGAATATACTTAGCATGCATATTATTTCACTCATCAAAACGATGCAATTGCGCTCGGATCATTACGGCATAAAAAGAATGAATAAAACCAGCACCACATCGACCCACCTTCGTCGTGTGGTCGCAGATCCCTACTGACTTCCCCAATGTGCCACATCCTCTCTCAACGCGGCACTTCCTCAATCATACCTAAACAATAACCATTATCATTTCCAATTATTCCGCCAGTTTATTACACTTTCCTACCTCGCCAGTTAGGAACATTCCTAGTCGGAGAGCCTCAGGACAGAGAAAGAGTTAGGGACACCATGAAGAATTACCGTTGTTTGATTGTTTTGCCGCTTTTGATGATGACCGCCTGCACCCAATGGGAAAGGCCCGGCGCGGTCGAGAGTACCCGGGATGCCGAATATGCCGAATGCCGCAGCCGCGGCTACGATCGTTTTCCGCCGGACGTGGTGCGGGACGTGGAGTTCAGCTACGAAAACAAATACATCCCTTGCGAGAAAAATAAGAAAGATTGCCCATCGGGATACCGCTATGACAAAGAGCCGTCGATTAAGACGGTGCAGACCGACCGCAATCAGTCCGCCCGAAACGCCACCATCGAAGCCTGTATGTACAGCAAAGGTTGGCGAGAGAAAACCTACTATTGGCCGCAATGGTGATGTGGCGGCGTTTGCCTAGGGTGACATGCCGCTAATCCATTCAGCCGTCGTCATCACTTCGGTTCAGCCCCAGCGCAACCAGTGTTTCCGCCCTGACCGGCGTTAAAGGCACACGCGGCGGTGGCAAAGGCCAGCCCAAAAGCTGCCTCGCCGCCGCCGCGCAGACTTTACCCTGGCATGCCCCCATGCCACAGCGGCTACTTAGCTTAGCCGTGTTCCAATCCGGCTGATGGCGGACCTGTTCCAGCGCGACGTCTTCGCAGCGGCACAGCAGCGTCTGCGGTTTGGCCAGAGAATTCATGCGTTCATCGAGCGTAAAAGCGGCCGCTGTCGCCGTGGCGAAACGCCGCCACCGCTGCCGCTGCGCCATCATAAAATCGGCTTTTTCCTTCTGACCGGTGGCGGCATAACCGGCGATGGCGCCTTCGGTGAGCGCCAATTCACTGCCGCCGATGCCGGTACATTCCCCGGCGGCATAAATTTGCGCCTGGCTGGTTTGCTGACAATGATCCACCGCTACGGCACCGTGTTCTATCCGACACCCCAGCAGCATGGCCAACTCAATGTTCGCCACCAATCCAAAACCGCAGGCTAACCTGTCGCAGGCGATCGTTCTTTGCCGCCCACCGTTATTGACGTGCACCGAGGTTAAACGGTCTTGCCCCAACGCCGCCAGCACCCGGCTACCGGCACGATAACGATGCGGCATCAGAGAAAACGCCTGATGCAGCTTGGCTGGCCAGCGCCACAAGCCGCCCGCAAACGCCGCCAACCGCCAAAGCGGTGCCTGCTCAGCCACCAGCACCACCTCGCCGCCGGCCTGTTTTACGCTGTTCGCCACCGCCAACAGCAGTGGACCACTGCCTGCTATCACTACTCGCTCACCGCGGATTGTCAGCCCTTGCTTGATTTGCGCCTGTAGACCACCGGCGCCGGTCACCCCCGGCAGCGTCCAGCCGGGAAACGGCAACAGGAGTTCACGAGCGCCATTGCATAAAATCAACTTTTGATAGCGAATCACGCCGCAGCCTTCGGCATCTTCATATGCCAATCGGTTAGCGCCACACTGCGCCACCAGCTTGCAGCCGGACTGCAGCGCAATATTTTCCTTCGTCACCACCGCCTGCCGATAGCGGTTCGCCATTTCAGGCAATGCCACCTGCGGTCCATCGCGCCAGATTTGTCCGCCTGGATGTGGATTATCATCAATCATTCGTACCTGACCACCACTTTCCGCAGCGGCCAGCGCCGCCGCCATGCCGGCCGGCCCAGCGCCGACGATCAGCACCTCACAGTCGAAGTTACTCATCATCGCTCCTCTCGATGCGCATGCCGGCTTGGCACAGCGTCTGGCACGCCAGGCGACGCAGACCGTTAATGGTCACCCGGCACTCCTGACAAATGCCCATGCCGCAAAAGGGGGCCCGTGGTTGGTGTGAAATCGACAACCGGCAACGATCGTCACCGCACAGGCTGAGTGCCGCAGCAACGCTGAGGCCAACCGGCACCCGCCGGTGCTCTCCATCGATACTCAACGAGAGCGTATTTTGTCTTTCATTCATACAGGCAGCTCCTCGACGGCAAACGCGCGCGCCGCCAAATAGGGGGAATCATCAATCTCCGGCGTTTGCCGGCCGATCCGCGCAGTAATCAGCGCGGCACTACCAAGGGCGGTTGTGACACCCAATCCCTCGTGCCCCAGCGCCAACCACAGCCAGGAATGCCGCGGATGTGCGCCCAACAACGGCAGCCCGTCTGCAGAGGCAGCGCGCAGCCCGGCCCAGCAGCGAATGATGTTCATCTGCGCCAGTGCGGGCAAGAAATGCTGCGCACGCTTGAGCATCGCCGCCAACACTGGCATGTCCAACGCCGAATCGACGGCGTCGAACTGGCGGGAAGAGCCGATCAGCCATTGTCCGGTGGGCCGTGCCTGCACATTGAATGCCACCGACGTACCGTCGCTGGCATGCGCGCTGGCGCCATATCCCAACTCCACCAGTTGA
This sequence comes from Serratia sp. NGAS9, assembly GCF_009905295.1. Classification (NCBI taxonomy): domain Bacteria; kingdom Pseudomonadati; phylum Pseudomonadota; class Gammaproteobacteria; order Enterobacterales; family Yersiniaceae; genus Serratia; species Serratia sp. NGAS9. Next base: position 1,866,287 of record NZ_CP047605.1, on the reverse strand, counting down.
TGCCGCACCCGCGGCGGGTAGCGATCGGTGATCGCCAGATGGCCCTTCTTGGCGTGCAGCAAAGCCTGCGGCAATAGGCTATTGGCCCTAAGGCCACAGGCCAGGACTACCAGTGGCGCAGCCAGGCGCCTGCCATCCGCCAGCCTCACTGCCCCTTCCTCCAGTGCTGTCGCTTCACCATGTACCACGTCGATCGCCGCACTACCGTCGTCCAACAGCCAGCGAGCCACGAGCGGCGCATACACAATGCCGTCGGCCGGCACCCGCAGCCCACCGGCCAGGCCGTGCCGCAGCATCGGCTCCACGGCGGCGATCTGCTCCGCCGTCAGCAGTTCCGCAGTCACACCCTGCTCCGCCAGCCGCGCCCGCTTTTGTTCGGCAATGCCCATTTCATCCGTTTTATCCGCCAGCCATAGCGTTCCGCAGCCGCGCCAGGCACACGCTTGCGGCATCCGCCCCGTCACTTCACGCCATAACCGCAGCGAATAAGCGCTCAACGCCAGCTCAGCCGGATTATCGTCCATGCATACCAGATGCCCCATGCCGGCGGCGGTCGCACCGGCGCGACGATCGTCCACTACCGAGACACGATACCCTTCCCGCGCCAACCGCCAGGCACAGGCAGCGCCGATGATGCCGGCGCCGATCACGATGACATCGGCTTTCAGTCCTGTGCCCATCAGCGTATTCCCCAGGCAAAGGGATCGCGTTCGTCGAGCAGCAGTTGGCTATCGGCACACACATAGGCCTGCCCGCGAATAAAAGGAGTAATACGTTCGCCATTCCAGCGGTAATAGGCCTGGAATTCGCTACCGATCACGCTGACCTGCCGCCACTGCGTTTCCGGTGGCAGTTTGCCGTCCGCCGCCAGACACGCCAGTTTGGCGCTGGTACCGGTACCGCACGGAGAACGATCATAGGCTTTGCCGGGGCACAACACGAAGCTTCGGCTGTCGGCCTGCGGATCGTCACCGAACAGTTCGATATGGTCTATCACTCCGCCGTCTTCACCGCAGATGCCCGCCTGTTCCAATGTCTGCCGCACCGCCCAGGTGAACGCGGTCAATGCCTCCAGATTTTGTCTATCGATAGGTAACGGCGACTCGCCGATCAGGAAGAACCAGTTACCGCCCCAGGCGATATCCCCCGTCACCGGCCCGTATCCCCCAACCTCAAGCCGCACCTGGCGACGGTAACGATAAGCCGCCACGTTCTCCACCGTGACGCTGCCGTCGTCATGCAGCGTGGCGTTTACCGTGCCGACCGGGGTCTCGATGAGATGGCTCCCGGCGTGGATCCGCCCCAGGTGCGCCAGCGAAGCGATCAGCCCGATAGTGCCGTGCCCGCACATACCCAGATAGCCGCTGTTGTTAAAGAAGATCACCCCAGCGGTGGCCTGCGGCGAGCAGGGGCGACACAGCAGCGCCCCCACCAGCACGTCATTGCCGCGCGGTTCGAGCATCACCGCGCAGCGCCAATCGTCATAATGTTGCGCGAAACGCGCCCGCCGTTCCGCCATGCTGCCCTCGCCGAGATCGGGAAACCCTTCCACGATCAGACGTGTCGGCTCTCCGCCGGTATGAGAATCGATCGCCCGCAAAGCGGTGATATGCGCAGAAAGTGCCATCGGCGTCTCCTGAGTTAATGAGATGTTACCAATGGCATTAGCCTGAACGAATGTGAGCATGGCGGCTTGATGCGTTTCGGCGCGGCGAATGAAGAAATCAGCACAGTGATAAAAGTCAGGTCTGACGCGGCGCGGGTATACGCTTAACGAATGCCATAATAATGACTTATTTATCATACTTTTATTTCCATGCTAAACCTTTATGTAGCGAGAAACACCGCAGTTTTCAAGCAACTGCCAAACACCGCCCGGCAAAAGTATGCGGCAATCCGCATATTTAGCAGCCGGCCGGAAATAGCGCTTGCTTCGTTACAGAAAAGTTAATATTGATGCGAAAGTGCCAATCTGGCCCGCCTGTTTTTCCGGCTAACGACCGAAAAGGGACTGTTATGCGATCCACTTCAGACTATCAGCCTCCGGTTTCTCTCTCGCCGCCTTCGCTTGTTGGGTTGCCGGAGCAGGAGGACGTTTTTGCCGTCGAACATCTATCGCGTCTGTGCGACGGACTGGCGCAACAGCGCCCGAACAACCTGCGCGATCTGCTGAATACGCTGGCGCTGATCGCGCCGTTGCTGAACGCGATCCCGAACGTGGTGTTCTTTATCAAAGACGCCCAGGCTCGCTACCTGCTGGCCAACCTCACGCTGGCCAAGCGCTGCGGTTTCAAAACCGTCACGCCGCTGCTGGGCAAGACCTCCGCCGACGTTTTTCCCGCTCAGCTCGGATCCGGCTACACCGAGCAGGATCTGCGGGTATTGCGCCACGGCGTGCTGATCCAGGATCAACTGGAGATGCACCTGTACAATGGCCGAGAAACCGGCTGGTGCCTGACGCAAAAGCTGGCGCTGTATGACGCGCAGGGAAGAATCATCGGTATGGCGGGTATTTCTCACGACCTGCAGGAGGCCAGGGCCAATCACCCGGCCTACCAACGGCTGGCGGCGATCGACGTGCATATCCGCCGCCACTACGCGCGACCGATCGCGCTTGAAGAGCTGACGGCGCTGACCGGGTTGTCGGTGGCGCAGATCGAACGCTACTGCAAACGTATCTTCCACCTCACCCCGCGCCAGATGATCCATAAAGTGCGGCTGGAAAAGGCCACGGAACTGCTGGCCGGCGATCTGCCAATCACCGACATCGCGCTACAGTGCGGCTATACCGATCACAGCGCCTTCAGCCGTCAGTTCAAAGCGATGACCGGCTCCACGCCGCGCGATTTCCGCCTGACGCTTTCCGCTTAACGCGCTGATTTACCTGGTTACCTCCCTCTCCTCACGGCGCACCGGCGCCTGGTTTTTTTCATGCCACTTTCCGCCGCCATTGTGCCAATTTCGTCGCGGCAATCGGCGAAAAGCGTCAAGCCTCCCTGCGCAATACCGGTCAATCTGTCGGTGAGCCTTACTAAAGATTCACTTTTCATTAACACTTTCGGACGACAGGACAAACACTATGAGCCATAAAGCCATAAGCTGGAGCGGCGTATTCCCGGCGGTGACGACCCAGTTCCGCAACGATTTCTCTCTGGACCTCGACGCCACCCATACGGTGATCAAAAACCTGGTGCGCGACGGCGTCTCCGGTCTGGTGGTGTGTGGCACCGTCGGTGAAAACACCTCGATGACGATGCAGGAAAAGTTGGCGGTGATCGAAGTGGCGAGAGACGCCGCCGACGGCAAAGTGCCGGTGATCGCCGGCATCGCCGAGTTCACCACCGCCTTCGCGCAGAACATGGCGCGTGAAGCGCAAAAGGCCGGTGTCGATGGCATTATGGTGATGCCGGCGCTGGTTTATTCCGCCAAGCCGCACGAAACCGCCGCACACTTCCGCAGCGTCGCCGGCGCGACCGATCTGCCGATCATGGTCTACAACAACCCCCCCATTTACAAAAATGACGTCACACCCGACATCCTGACCTCGCTGGTCGACTGCGAGAACATCGTGTGTTTCAAAGACTCCTCGGGCGATACGCGCCGCTTTATCGACCTACGCAACGAAGTCGGCGATCGCTTCGTGCTGTTCGCCGGGTTGGACGATGTGGTGCTGGAAAGCATCGCCGTCGGCGCGCAAGGCTGGATCTCCGGCATGTCCAATGCTTTCCCGCGCGAAGGGGAAACCCTGTTCCGTCTGGCTAAGGAAAAGCGCTATGAGGAAGCATTGGCGCTGTACAGCTGGTTCATGCCGCTGCTGCACCTCGATGCCCGCCCCGATCTGGTGCAATGCATCAAGCTCTGCGAACAGCGGGTTGGCCGCGGCAGCGCCATCACTCGCCCACCGCGCCTGGCGCTGCAGGGGGAAACGCTCACCGAGATCAATGCCGTGATCGATAAAGCGCTGGCCACTCGTCCGGCGCTGCCGAACGTCGGCCTGTAACGCCTTCACCGCCCGGCCAGGCCGGGCGTCGCTCTTTATTTACCGGGGGAATCCATGCCCAACGAACGCCACGTCGCCATCAGCGGCCAACAATTTATCGGCGGCCAGCGCCGCGCCGCAGGGGAAGCTGCGCTGCTCAGCCTGCGCGCCGACGACGGTCAGCCGACCGGCTACCGCTTCCACCAAGCCACGGCGGCTGAAACCGCCGCCGCCGCCGAAGCCGCTGCCACGGCCTTTGTGCCCTATTCGCAACTCAGCGCCGAGCAACGCGCGAACTTTTTGGACACCATCGCCGAGGAGCTAGATGCCTTGGACGAAACCTTCTTCGCCCTCGCCACACAGGAAACGGCCCTGCCGCCGGCGCGCTTGAGCGGCGAACGCGCCAGAACCAGCGGTCAGATGCGGCTGTTCGCCACGCTGCTGCGGCGCGGCGATGTCGAGGGCGTACGCATCGACTGCGCGCTGCCGCGGCGTTCCCCCCTGCCGCGCCCCGATCTGCGTCAATACCGCACGGCGCTCGGCCCGGTGGCAGTATTCGGCGCCAGCAACTTCCCGCTGGCGTTTTCCACCGCGGGCGGCGATACCGCCGCCGCGCTCGCCGCCGGCTGCCCGGTCGTGTTCAAAGCACACAGCGGCCATATGATCACCGCCGAGCTAACCGCTCAGGCGATCGAGCGCGCACGGGAACGCACGGGGATGCCCTCTGGCGTCTTCAACATGCTCTTCGGCAACCGCGTGGGGGCCGATTTAGTACAACATCCGGCGATTCAAGCGGTGGGATTCACCGGCTCGCTGCAAGGCGGCCGGGCGCTGTTCGATCTGGCGATGCAACGTCCCCAACCTATTCCGGTCTTCGCCGAAATGTCGAGCATCAACCCGGTAGTGATCCTGCCCAAGGCGCTGGCGCGGCGCGGGCAGCACATCGCGCAGGAACTGGTCTCTTCCTTCACGCTCGGCTGCGGTCAGTTCTGCACCAAGCCCGGCGTGATCGTCGCGCTGCGCGGCGCCGCCTTCGATCGGTTAACCGAAACGATGAGCGCCCTGGTCAACGCCGCCGAGCCGCAGCCGATGCTGAATGCCGGCACCCTGGAGCACTACCGTCACGGGCTGGCGGCCCTCGATGCCCACCCGGGTATGCGGCGGCTGGCAGGCCGAAGCGAAACGCCTGCTCTTCGGGCGGCGGCGCAGCTTTATCAGGCGGAGGGGGCGCTGTTGCTGCAGGCCGACCCGCTGCTGCAACAGGAGGTCTTCGGCCCGGCCAGCATCCTGGTGGCGATGGATAACGAAGCGCAGCTGCATGCGGCGCTAACGGCATTGCAAGGCCAGTTGACCGCCACGCTGCTGGCGGACGACGACGATCTCGATATGGCCGCCGGGCTAACGGCACTGTTGGCGCGCAAAGCCGGTCGGGTGCTATTCAACGGGTACCCGACCGGGGTGGAAGTGTGCGACGCCATGGTGCACGGCGGCCCTTACCCGGCCACCAGCGACGCACGCGGCACCTCGGTAGGCACGCTGGCGATCGAGCGTTTCCTGCGGCCAGTTTGTTTGCAAAACACCCCTGCAGCGCTGTTGCCGCCGGCGCTGCAGGACGCCAACCCGCTCAACCTGCTGCGACTGGTTAACGGCGCTTACACCCGAGATCCCCTGGTTTCACCTGCCCAACATTAGCCCGGCCGCATCTGCCTGCCACTCAATAACAAAAGGGTAATACCATGACAACCCAAGGCAAATTCAAGAAGCAGCTTACGCTCACCGATCTGACGTTCATCGGTCTGGGCGCCATCTTCGGCTCCGGTTGGCTGTTCGCCGCCAGCCACGTCTCCTCCATCGCCGGCCCGGCCGGCATCTATTCCTGGCTGATCGGTGGCCTGGCGGTGCTGCTGCTCGGCATCGTCTACTGCGAGTTGGGCGCCGCTCTGCCGCGCGCCGGCGGCATCATTCGCTATCCGGTATTCTCGCACGGTGAACTAATGGGTTATCTGCTGGGGTTTATCACGCTGATCGCCTTCTCCAGCCTGATCGCCATCGAAGTCGTCGCCGCCCGGCAGTACGCTGCCGCCTGGTTCCCGTTCCTCAGCCAGCCGGGGTCCGGCGATCCAACAGCGATCGGCTGGCTGGTGCAGCTGGCGCTGCTGTGTTTTTTCTTCGCGCTCAACTACTACAGCGTCAAAACCTTCGCCAAATCCAATAACCTGATCAGCGTGCTGAAGTTTCTGGTGCCTCTGCTGGTGATCGTGGTGTTGTTCAGCTTTTTCAAACCGGAAAACCTGCACAGCCAGGGCTTTGCCCCTTTCGGTTCCGCCGGGGTTGAGGCCGCCATTTCCGCCGGCGGCATCATCTTCGCCTACCTAGGCCTGACGCCGATCATTTCGGTCGCCAGCGAGGTGCAAAGGCCGCAGCGCACCATTCCTATCGCGCTGATCCTGTCGGTGGTGCTGTCCACCATCATCTATGTGCTGCTGCAGATAGCGTTTCTCGGCAGTATCCCTAGTGAGATGCTAAGCGGTGGCTGGGCCGGCATCAGCCAACAGTTCTCCCTGCCGTTCCGCGACATCGCCATCACGCTGGGCATGGGATGGCTGGCGTTTCTGGTAGTCAGCGACGCGATCGTTTCGCCGAGCGGCACCGGCAACATCTATATGAACGCCACGCCTCGCGTGATCTACGGTTGGGCGCGCGCCGGCACCTTCTTCAAACTGTTCACCCGGGTGGATAGCGAGTCCGGTATCCCGCGTCCGGCGCTGTGGTTGACCTTCGCTCTCTCGGTATTCTGGACGCTGCCATTCCCGTCCTGGGAAAAGCTGATCGGCGTGGTGTCCGCCGCACTGGTGTTGAGCTACGCCATCGCCCCGGTCACCGCCGCCGGGCTGCGGCGCAATGCGCCCGATATGCCGCGTCCGTTCCGGGTGCGCGCTTTCTGCGTGCTCGGCCCGCTGTCGTTTATCATTTCGGCGTTGATCGTCTTCTGGTCCGGCTGGGACACCGTCTCCTGGCTGCTCGGCTTGCAGATCCTGATGTTCTTCATCTATATCCTGTTCAAAAATCAGGTGCCGACCCACGCCGTTAGCCTTCGGCAGCAAATTTGGTCCTCGTTGTGGCTGATCGTCTTCTATGCGCTGGTGATCGGGCTTTCCTACCTCAGCAGCTTCGGCGGCATCGGCGCTATTGCCCATCCGTGGGACACCTTCACCATGGCGGTGATTGCGCTGGCGATTTACTACTGGGGCGCCTATACCTGTTTACCCCAGGCCAATTTTATCGGCGATGAAGAAGAATGAACCCAGGGGGGACATCGAGATGACATCCATGCACGTTCTGTCGTTGGAACAGGCTTATCAACTGGCGCTGCGTACGCTGCGCAGCAACGGTTTCAATCAGGCACATGCCGAAGCGGTGGCGCAAAATGTCACCCAGGGCGAACGCGACGGCTGCGCTTCTCACGGCTTATACCGGCTGTTGGGCTGCGTGCGATCGCTGCGGGTAGGCAAGGTCTCTGCCGATGCGGTACCCAAGTTGTTCGACCAGGCGCCGGCCATCTTGCGTGCCGACGCCGGCGGCGCGTTTTCCCTGCTGGCCTACCGCACCGCTCTGCCGGCCTTTATCGGTAAGGTGCGCGCCAATGGCATCGCCGCGCTGGCGATCAACCGCTGCGTGCATTTCTCCGCGCTGTGGGCCGACATAGAACCGCTAACCGAACAGGGGTTGGTGGCCTTAGCCTGCACACCCAGCCACGCGTGGGTGACGCCGGCCGGCGGTTCGCGTCCGCTGTTTGGCACCAACCCCATCGCCTTCGGCTGGCCACGCCCGGATCGGCCGCCGTTTTTATTCGATATGGCCACCAGCGCGGCGGCGCGCGGCGAAATCGAACTGCACCACCGCGCTGGCACCCCGCTGCCTGAAGGCTGGGGCATTGATAAGGCAGGCAATCCGTCCACCGATGCCGCCAGCGTGTTGGAGGGCGCGATGCTGACCTTCGGTGGGCATAAGGGCTCGGCGCTGGCGGCGATGGTTGAATTGCTGGCAGGGCCGCTGATCGGCGATATGACCAGCAAGGAATCGCTGGCCTATGACAACGGCACCGGTTCGTCGCCTTACGGCGGTGAGTTGATCATCGCGTTGGATCCCGAGCGTTTTCTCGGTGCGGATAAGGCGAAATATTTCGCCGGAGCAGAAGCGATGTTTGCCGATATGCAGGCGCAAGGCGCACGCATCCCCGGCGAGCGGCGTTATCGACAACGGCGGCAGAGCGAGCAATACGGCGTGGAAATTCCCAGGACATTGTACGACGAAATAATGGCGCTGTGCGATTAGCGCCGGATTGATGCCCCGCGCCGGCAACCCGGCGCGGGGAAAGGCTTATCCAGCCTGAGCCAGATCGCTGTGCAGGCGCTTGCGCCACACCGGTTTGGTGTCCCAACGGGCGAAGTGTTTCGCCTCTTTACCCGGCTGCACCTGATGCCACATGTCTTCTTGCCACCGGATCGGTTCCTTTCCTCGCAACGTTGGACGGGTCTGTTTAATCGTCCGTTGCAAGACGCTCGCTTCTTCCGCAGAAATGTTCGGCGCCTGTCTGGCGGCGTCCAGCGCACGACTTCCCAGCGGCGCCATCACCTGATACAACACGTTGACCTGCTGCAGCGTCGCTTGCTGATTAGTGCTCATCCCCTTACCCGACCAACCGTCGAAGTTTTCACCGGGATCGTCCCCCTGCGCACGATACTCATTACCAGGCCCCTCGACGATGTTCCATCCTTGCCAGGTCACCAGAGTGTGTAATCCATCGCGATCCTGCAGGTTTTTATTCTTGATCTGTGTGATCACCTCGGCACGGTTTGGCACACCGATCAGGTTCATAAACTCGTCCAGCGCGTTCCAATGCTGCCCCGCCACCAGACCATTCCAGACATTACGCAAACAGTTCCAAGGAATGGTGTGATGCCAGGTCAGCGTGATAAGCGGTTTGGTTGACGCATGTTGCCAACGGCTCGGTTCACTGCCCCGATCGCCTCTAATGATCCCATCGACTTCTAATGGCATAGCTGCCCCTCTTCTGCCTGAGATGAAGAATATGCGCAAGGCCGGTGGCCCGGGTGGCATAAAAACGTCAGCTAAAATCGTAGCAGCTCACACTGAGATGGCAATAAAACGCAAGGCACGCTCTGCCGCAGACCGGCAACCGCAGAGCGCGCCCGAAAACGGTGGGCTTAAGAGGGATTATCTGACCACCATCACCGAAATATTGGCATGGCGAACGATGGCGGCGGCGTTAGATCCCAGCAGATAGGTTTTCACGCTCGGGCGCCGTGAACCGATAATGATCAGGTCGGCGTCGATCTCTTCCGCCAGTTCCAACACCTGATCGCGCGCAGAACCGAAGCTGACGGTGTAATTAAGGCGATCCAACGGCAGATCGATTTCCGACATGATTTTCTTCAGTTTGTCCACCGCCTTCACCTCCGCCTGATTCTCAAATTCCTTGAGACCGAACGAATAGGCAGTAACAAAAGCCGAGGCATCCGGCAGCGCATGGAAGAAATGCACTTTAGCGCCGGACATCTTCGCCAAATATTCCACATGCTTCAGCGCATGCTCGGTCAACAGATCCTCTTCAATATCGATCGGCACTAAAATAGTCTTGTACATATCACATCCTTTCTATGTAAACCGGGTGCCAACAGAATACTGCCGCGCACGGGCGCGGTGAATCGCTTTATCACGCTTTTGTGATCGGGGGGTAAATACTGATAAGGATAGCTTTTAATTTAACAAAATATAAACATCACACCGATAACGGATAGGCGATTAATTATTTATTTCTCGAGATTAAATCAGCTGTAAATAAACCGCTTTGGCGGTGGCGGCGGTCTTATTGGCGACAGAAAGTTTTTTAATCGAGTTGCCTATGTGGAAATTGATCGTGCGCTCGCTCACCCCCATCAACAGCGCGATCTCTTCCGCCGTTTTCCCTTCGCTGCACCAGCGTAAAATGTCTTTTTCGCGCAGCGTCAGCACGTCTTTTATCGCGTCGTCGTTCACCGATATCAAGGCTTCACGCAGCGTTTTATGGGCGGTTTGCGCCAGCCAAAGGAAAAAGGTTTCATTTGCCGCACGCGCTTGTGGCGTTTGCTCCGGTAGCGCTGTGCCGGCAAACGTCAGGATCCCCAGCCTGCCATAGCAATCCTTGACCGACTGCGACCAACCGGCGCACAGGCCAAACTGCGCCATACGTCGCCAAAGCGTCGGCCGATCGTGATAAAAACGTTCGTCCCACTGGAACTGCAGCGTGGAATGGTGAGCGCGCTCAATGACCGGATCCTGCAAATACACCCGCTGCCGCCGATAATCTTCGAGATACTCTGCTGAAAAATTACCTTCGATCAGCATCTTGGGGCGGCTGGCCGGATAACAGGAAAACACGATGTAGGAGAAATAATCAAACCCCAACGCCTCGGCGCAGGGCCCCAGTTGCGTCAGAAAGCATTCGCGATCGGCCAGGCTGCCAATCACCTCCGCCATGAGCCGTTGAGTGCGGGTATCCATAACGCAGGTTCTCCAGATAGCGATGCCGATTATCGATAGGTCAGACTCACTATAGAATATCGCCGCCCGGCGCAAGTAGCCGTTTCATATAATAAAAAATACCAACGCTATAACGAAAACAGCTATTCCCCTCAAAATAAGCCTTTTTATTGCGCCGAACAGGAAAACTACGCGAATAGCATAATCCCTTCAGGACGTAAACCTGTCATTTCTACCGTTAGACAGCCAGGACACCGCCAATTACTTTCCAAACAGGCACCCGGTGCCGCCGTAAATCCAAAGAGATAATAAGCATTTGCGAATTTCGCATGGCATACAGTGACGGGGATTTTCTATGGCAGAAAGTAATGCGGCAATTCAATCGGCTGCGATTATCGGCGCGGGAACGATGGGCAGAGGCATCGCTTATCTTTTCGCGCAAAAAGGCATTCGTACGGTGCTTTATAATCGCAACGGCAATACCCTCAATCAGGCTCGCGAATATATCGCGCAAGACCTGAACAAGAAAGTCGAACAGGGCAAGATCGCGCTGCAGGATAAAAGCTCAGTGCTGGCCAATCTGGTGTTCTCGACGGCGCTTGAGGCTATCGCCGACAGCGAGTTGGTGATAGAAACCATCGCCGAGCATGAACAAACCAAACTTGAGGTGTTGGCGGCCATCGCCGCGGTGGTCAAGCCCGATACGCTGATCGCCACCAATACCTCCTCACTGTCGCTTAACAAGCTGGCAACCGCGGTGACGCACAGCGAGCGGTTTATCGGTTTGCACTTTTTCAACCCTGCGCCGCTGATGAAACTGATTGAAATCATCCCGGCCTACTTTACCGCACACGCCACCACGGAACGTTGCCGTCAACTGGTGGCCGCGTTGGGGAAACGCGATGTCGTCTGTCAGGCCACGCCGGGGTTTATCGTTAACCGCATGGCCCGCCCCTACTACCTGGAAGGGTTCCGCCTGTTGGAAGAACACGTGGCGCGCGCGCCGCAGATCGACCGTGCCCTCAAGGCCGGCGGACACTTCCGCATGGGGCCGCTCGAGCTGACCGATTTTATCGGCCAGGACATCAACTATCAGGTCAGCCGGCAAATCTGGCAGGACATGCAATACGACCCGCGCTATACCCCCGGCCATCTGCAGCGTTCGCTGGTCGATGCCGGTCTGTTGGGGAAAAAGAACGGCCGCTCCTATTTTGCCGCCGAAGAAACCGCCCCGCCAGTGACGGCCGCCATCGATGCAGACGTCGAGACGCTGCGCGTTTACGGCGAACACCCTTTTTTTACCCTGTTGCAACAGCGAGCCGCACGTCAGTGGCCACAGCTGCGCGTGGAACAACGGCCGGCCTTACCGAGCCTGGGGCCGGCCGTCCAGATCAATGACGCATTCACCGTCAGCATCACCGATGGCCGCACGGCGAGCCAGTTATCCGAGCAGACGACGGCTGACGCTTTTGTGGTCGACATCGCCCTGAACTACGCCGACACGGCGTATCTGGTTGCGGCGCACAATCGCTATGCCTCTGCGGCCAATAAGGCGCTGTTTTTACGCCTGCTGCACACTGCGATCCCGCAGGTTGAATTTATCAAAGACTCCCCGGCGCTGATCGTCGCTCGTGTCCTCAGCAGCCTGATCAATGAGTCGGTGATCATGGTGGAAAGCGGCGTTTGCAGCCGGGAAGACATTGATGTCGCCGCCGTCGCGGGCGTTAACTACGCCGGCGGCATTTTCGACTGGCTCGGCAAACTGGGGGAGAAAAACGTCAGGACGACGCTGAGCAATCTGGCGCAGCTGCTGCACGCAGCGCGCTATGCGCCGCATTACACCCTTCTGCACGCCGCGCAACCGGCGCTGACGACCACGCCTTGAGGAGCCATGATGAACATTAACGATGACGGCGTTTATCTGATCGACGGCACGCGCACGGCGATCGGCGCCTATGGCGGCAGCCTGGCGCATACCCGCCCCGACGACATGGCGGCGACGATCCTTCGCGGCCTGCTGCAGCGCCATCCGGCGGCGGAAGCGAATCTGGACGAAGTGGTTCTGGGCTGCGCCAACCAGGCCGGCGAAGACAACCGCAACGTCGCTCGCATGGCAACACTGCTTTCCGGGTTAGACCCGTCGGTGCCGGCCATCACCCTCAACCGCCTTTGCGCATCCGGGTTGGATGCGGTGATCTACGCCGCGGCGAAAATCCGCAGCGGTCTTAGCGAACTGGTTTTGGCCGGCGGTGTGGAAAGCATGAGCCGCGCACCCTATGTGCTGAGCAAGGGCGAAACGCCGTTCGACAAAGGCGTGAAGCTGTATGACACCACGTTGGGATGGCGCTTCGTCAACCCGCGGCTGGCGGAGCGCTACGGCAGCGACCCGCTGGGCATCACGGCGGAAAACGTGGCCCAACGGCAACATATCTCACGCGAGGAACAGGATCTGTTCGCGCTGGGCTCGCAGCAAAAAGCCCGCCGGGCGATCGACAGCGGCCGGCTGACGCGGGAAATCACGCCCGTGGACGTGCCGGCGGATCGTAAAACCACCCGCACATTCGCGCAGGATGAATTTCCTCGGCTCAGCACGTTGCAACAGCTGCAGGCGCTGAAACCGGCGTTCTCCGCCGGCGGTTCGGTCACGGCGGGCAATGCTTCCGGCATCAACGACGGTGCCGCCGCGCTGCTATTGGCTTCCGGTCGCTACGTGAAACGCCAGGGTTGGCAACCGCTGGCGGAGATCGGCGACAGCGCGGCCGCCGGCGTTGAACCGGCGCTGATGGGGCTGGGGCCGATCGCCTCCACCGAGCGCTTACTGCAGCGCGGCGGGTTCACCTTGAACGACTTCGACATCATCGAGATTAACGAAGCGTTCGCCTCACAGGTTCTGGCGGCGCTGAAACACTGGCGCATCGACGCCAACGACGCGCGGGTCAACCCGAACGGCGGCGCCATCGCGCTCGGTCATCCGCTGGGGATGTCCGGTGCGCGCCTGGTGCTGTCGGCGGCGCTGGAATTACGCGACCGACAGGCAAGCAACGCATTGGTGACGATGTGCGTCGGCGTCGGTCAGGGCCTGTCATTAAACCTTAAAGCCGTTTAACACAAGGAACATACGATGAGCGTACTGAACATTCTTGAAGAAAAGCTGGCGGAAACCAAAAAACAGGGGCGTTTTCGCGAGTTTCTCAACCTTGAACGCGGCGTGCAGGACAAACCCTGGGCCACCAGCCACGGGCACCACGGTGAGCGCCGTCTCAACGTCTGGTGCTCGAACGACTATCTGGCGATGAGCCACCACCCCAAAGTGCTGCTGGCCACCACCGACGCGGTTAACCGGGTCGGGCTGGGCACCTGCGGCGCCCGCAGTATTTCCGGCACTTCGGTCTACCACAGCGAGCTGGAAACGCTGCTGGCCAGCGCCTACGGCAAAGAGTCGGCGCTGCTGTTCACCACCGGTTTCGGCGCCAACGACGCCACCTTATCCACCCTGTGCGACGCCATTCCCGATCTGATCGTGTTCTCCGACGAATTGAATCACGCCTCGATGATTTACGGAATTCGCTACAGCAAAGCGGAGAAAAAAATCTTCCGCCACAATGATGTAGCACACCTCGCCGAGCTGCTGCAGGCCGCCGATCCGGCGCGGCCAAAGCTGATTGCCTTCGAGTCGCTGTATTCCATGGACGGTGACTTTGCCCCCCTGGCGCAGATCGTGGCGCTGGCGGAGCAGTATCAGGCGCTGACCTATCTCGACGAAATTCATTCGGCCGGCGTGTATGGCGAACGGGGATTGGGCTATGCCGAACAGCTGGGCCTGTTAGATAAAATCACCATTATTCAGGGCGGATTCGGCAAGTCTTACGGTGCGGCGGGCGGCTATATCGCCGCGCCCCGCTCGGTGGTGGAGGCAGTGCGCAGTTGGGCCCCAGCATTCGTCTTCAGCACCTCGTCACCGGCGCCGGTGGTGGCCGCCGCGTTGGCCAGTTTTAAATACAACCTCGAGCACGACACCCAGCGCAAGCACCTGCTGGCGATCGTCGATCACCTGAAGACCGGCCTGCGCGCCGCCGGCATCCCGCTGGTGTCGGCAGACAGCCATATCCTGCCGCTGCTGGTCGGCGATCCGCACCGCAACAAACACATCAGTAAAGTGCTGCTCGATGAGCATGATATTTACGTGCAACCGGTCAATGCCCCGACGGTGCCCGCAGGCAGCGAGCGACTGCGGGTAACGCCGACCTCGGCACATTCCCATGCCGACGTGGAGACCTTCCTGGCGGCACTAGGCCGGGTCTGGGCAGCGAACGATCTGCGGAGGGCAGGATGAAGTTAGCGGATTATAACGGCCATCTGATCACGCTCTGCCTGATGGCGACCGGTACCTTCGCCATCGGCACCGACGCTTTTATCGTCGCCGGCGTACTCAGCGATATTTCCGACACCTTTGCCGTCAGCCCCGCGCAAGCGGGGCAGTTGATATCGGTATTCGCGCTGGCCTATATGCTGTTCGCCCCCCTCACCGCCTGGCTGCTGGGCAACGTCAACCGCAAGCATATCCTGCAGTTGGCGCTGGTGCTGTTCATCGCCGGCAACCTGGCCTGCGCCTGGGCCACCAGCTATCTGCAGATCGCGTTCGGCAGAGTGCTGGCGGCATTGGGGGCGGCCTGTTACACGCCGCAGGCCGCCGCCGCCGCGGTGGGGCTGGTGGCGGAAAAACGCCGCGGCCTGGCTATTTCCATCGTCTATGGCGGCATGACGTTGGCTATTGCGCTCGGCATTCCGTTCGGTACCTTTCTCGCCAAACTGATTGGCTGGCGTGAAATCTTTCTGTTCATCGCCCTGCTGGGGGCGATTGCGCTGCTGGGCCTGTCGTTGGCGCTGCGCGCCATTGCGCCATCGGGCAAGCATTCGCTGAAAGAGCGGCTCGCCCCGCTGCGGCAAAAGGCGGTGCTGACTACGCTGCTGATCACCTTTTTTGCCGTTTGCTCGGAACACATCGTCTACAGCTACGTCAGCGTGTTGCTGAAAAACACCCAGTTCGGCCCTGAGGCGATCCTGCCCCTCGCGCTGCTGGTGTTCGGCATTGGCGCGGTGATCGGCAATTTTGCCTCCGGCGCGTTAACCGATGCCCTCGGCAGCAAGTTCGTGCTGCTGTTTTCCGTGGCGATCCAGACGCTGTCTCTGTTTCTGCTGGCCTTTTATGTCACCTCGCCCTGGTGGGTACTGGCCATCTTCCTCGTCTGGGGCATTACCGGCTGGATGTACCTGGTACCGATCCAGCATCACCTGTTGTCGCTATCGAAACGCTTTGGCGCGCTGACCGTGTCGCTCAACAGCTCGGTGTTGTACGCCGGCATCGCGGCGGGCGGGATGCTGGGCGGCCTGACGCTCTACGCGCTGCCGGCCTATTACCTGCCGCTGTTTTCGCTGCCGCTCGGCGCCATCGCCCTGCTGCTGACGCTGTTGTTTTTCCGGGGAGAAGCCAGCGATGAGTGAAGTTCTTCCGGTGCTTTATGAGCGCCATGGCGCGCAGGTTGCGGTCATCACCCTTAATCGGCAGGAAAAAAAGAACGCCATCAACCTGCAGATGGCCGAGTTGATCCGCACCTACCTGCGGCAGGCGGATAACGATGACTCGGTGCGAGCGATCGTGCTGGCCGGCCAACCGGCGGTATTTTCCGCCGGCATGGATATCAACGCCTTTCATCAGGGTGAACTGCCCATCGTCACGCCGGAGGGGTTTGGCGGGCTGATCCATGCACAGATTGCCAAGGTGATCATCGCCGCCGTTGACGGCATCGCGTACGGAGGCGGATTTGAGCTGGCGCTGGCGTGCGATCTGATCGTCGCCGGCCAGAACGCACGCTTCAGCTTCCCCGAAACCGGGCTCGGGTTAGTCGCCGCACAAGGTGGGTGCGCGCGCTTGCCGACGCGTATCTCCCCCTATGTCGCGCTCGACTGGCTGCTGACCGGCAGAACCGTCGGCGCACAGGAGGCGCTGTCACACGGCGCCATTTCCCGTATCAGCGAGGGGACGGCCCGGGAAGAAGCGCTGCGCATCGCCGAACAGATCGCCGGAAAAGATCTTGCTGCCAGCCAAGCGGTGAAGGCCATCGTGCGCCAGGGGCTGGCACGGCAAGAAGCCCCCTCATTCGATTTTCAACAAGGCCCGGTCGAGCGCCTGCGTCAGGCCGCCGCCCGCCGATAATGCCCCTGCCGGTTCGTCTGAACCGGCATTTACCGTTTGTCCTCCACCGCTCATTTTACGCAGCCCGCTTCTCGGTGCTGGGTTACACTGCCGGTAGTCCTAATGCGCTGATAAGGAAAAATAATGCGCCTTTTGCCTCTGCAGACCCCCAGACTGATCCTGCGCCCGTTCACGGCCGACGATCTGCCCCACTTTACCGCCTACCGCAGTCACCCTGACGTGGCGCGCTATCAAAGCTGGAGCGACTACAGCGCCACCGATGCGCAGGCCTTTTTCGAACGGCAACGGCAGCTCGCGTTCAACCGTGACGATAGCTGGTTCCAGCTGGCGGTCGAGCGCCGTGAGGACGGCGCGTTGCTCGGCGATGTTGCGGTGCATTTCTTCGATGAGGGGCGCCAGGCTGAACTGGGCGTGACCTTCGCGCCCAGCCACCAGCGGCAAGGGCTGGCGCGCGAGGCGCTGAGCGCCGTCATCGCTCTGCTGTTCGGGGCGCTGGCGAAGCACCGTATTACTGCGGTGGTGGACACGCGTAATCTTGGCGCCGCCACACTGTTCGGCAAGTTGGGTTTTCGCCGCGAGGCCTATTGGCGGCAAAACGTGTTTTTCAAAGGCGCATGGGGCGACGAATTCGGCTTTGCCCTGCTGCAAAGCGAATGGCGGGAGAATGCAAGGCATGACGCTGCTGAATAAATACCTTGGGCAATACCAGTTCTCGGAACGGCATGCGATCGCCATCGCCGCGCCGCAGGCGCGGATCCTGGCGGCCGTGGCCGCCTACGATCCCAAGCACGATCGTTTCTTCCGCAGCATGATAGCGCTGCGCGAATTGCCCGCGCGGCTGATGCCACGCGATAAGCCCAGCCCGCCGCCGTTTGGCCTGCATAACTTTTGCCTGCTTGAGCAAGATGACAGCGCGTTGGTCTATGGCCTGATCGGCCGCTTTTGGCAGGCTGAATACGGTCTGGAGCAGGTCGCTGACGGAGCGGGCTTTCTGGCCTTCGCTCAGCCCGGCGTCGCCAAACTGGCGCTGGGGTATGTCGTGAGTCCCCTCGAGGGTGGGCGCTGCCGTCTGGTGACGGAAACGCGCATCTTCTGCCCCGACGACGCCAGCCGGCGGCGGTTTACCCCGTATTGGTATGCTATTCGCCTGGTGAGCGGGTTGATAAGACGCCGCATGCTGCGCGCCATTAAAACCGCCAGCGAAAAGCAGACGGCGAATCATTCACCTGATTGATTAATTTAAGAGCATTCTTAGAGAATGAAAATCATTATCAGCCTATTTTTTAATCACAACAAGATAGTGTTGAGAAGCCATTAACCCCGCCCCCTGCGGGGATTTTTTCGCCTATTTATCGCCTGTTTCAGGAAACACCTGCATAAACAAGAAGGTGCAAGGCTTGCGCTGATACTGATTGATCTGCGGCACCAGCCGGGTGAAATGCTCGGTCTGACAATGCACGTCCAGGGCGGCGCGGTCCGGCCAGCTTTCGATAAAAATAAAGTGCCCGGGATCCTGCTGGTCGATGCACAGTTCATAACTGATGCACAGCGGCTCTTGACGGGTTTTCGCCACCAGCTCGCGATACCATGGCATAACGGTGTCAATGTGTTCCGGCTGGATAAAATCTTCAGCGATGACCTTCAGCATGTTGCGCTCCTGCATTCTGTTTTGCCGTGCTTCACCTTATCGTCCTCACTCCCGAGATGAAAGCGCCCTACTCCAGGTCTATCACCGGGTTGCCAATTCGGTGATAACGCACACAGATCTCGATCAAAACGCTTGAACGCGCCATAGCCCTGTGTGAACGTTTTATTAACAAAAAAGCAACACACCATTCACTATGGTGATGTCTGCATCAACCTGCCGACCCGATACGCGGCATTTTTTTCGCCCTTAAAGGCCTGACCATTAGTCCTTTAGACCTTTATATCTCACGAAGAAAATCCGCTGTGACCGTCGTGTTGAGGGCAACGGCGCCAGGACGGTCCTTATGACCGACGCTTGTCATTCTCAGAAGAGAGGTTATCGCCAGTGAATCACGCCACCTATGCCGTTCCAGCGCTCAACGCCGCCATCCGCAAAACCTGGCGCAGACTGGTGCCCTTGATGTTCGCCATGTACTTCATCGCGTTTATCGACAGGGTTAACGTCGGCTTTGCCAAGGACGCGATGGCTATCGACATCGCGCTGTCGCAATCCGCCTTCGCATTGGGCGCCGGGATATTTTTTGCCGCCTATGCGCTGTTCGGCATCCCAGCCAACCTGCTGATGAACCGCTGGGGCGCCAAACGCTGGCTTAGCGCCACCACAGCACTGTGGGGGGCGCTGTCGGCCTGTACCGGGCTGGTGACCAACGAACAGCAATTTATCATCCTGCGGTTTCTGCTGGGGATCGCCGAAGCCGGCTTTTACCCTGGCATCCTGTTGCTGGCGTCGATCTATTTTCCCAATAAGGTGCGCGCCTCGGTCATTGGCATTTTCGTGCTCGGCGTGCCGGCGGCCCTGACGCTCGGCTCACCGCTGTCGGGGGCATTGCTGGAGATGCACGGCGTGTTGGGTAAACCCGGCTGGTTCTGGATGTTCGTGCTGGAAGGGCTGCCGGCCGTCGCCCTCGGCGTCTTCGCCTTTTTCTATCTCGACGATAACCCTCGGCAGGCTCGCTTTTTGACCGAGGAAGAACGCACGGCATTGGTCACACAGTTGGCTGACGAACAGCAGCAGACCGAAACCAGCAGCGTCAAAGCGGCAATGAGAAGCGGCACCGTTTGGCATCTGGCGTTGATCTACGGCACCCTGCAAATCGGCGTGTACGGCCTGATGTTTTTCCTGCCGTCGCAGGTCGCCTCGCTGATGGGCACCCATCTCGGTTTCAAGGCCTCGCTGGTGGCCGCCATTCCCTGGGCGTTCTCCGCGCTGGGCGTCTATTTCCTGCCGCCCTATGCCGACAGAAAAACCGCCAGAAGATTACCGATCGCCGTGGGGTGCATGGTCGCGGCAGCGCTGGGGTTGGTCGTTTCTTCCTATGCCGGCCCTCTGCTCGCTATCGTCGCCCTGAGCTGCTGCGCAGTCAGTTTCCTGGCGGTACAGCCGATTTTCTGGACGTTTCCCGCGCAGGTGCTCACCGGCCCGGCGCTGGCGGCCGGCATCGGTTTTTGCACCACGCTCGGCGCCGCATTCAGCTTCTTAGCCCCGCTGATCCGCACGGAGGCGGAACAGCGTTTTCACAGCCCGCATGCCGGGCCACTGGTGCTGGCCGCCTTTTCACTGCTGTGCGCCACGCTGTTGTGGGCGCTCAGAAACCGGCGCGCCGACGTGAGCAAGCAAGACGCAGAGATTGCCGGATAGCGGCGCGTTATTTAGCCATTATTGAACCTGCGGATGGGACACTGGCACTCAGCCCTCTCCCCCGCAGGTATTAAATGGATGAATTGACGCACATTATCGCTAAATACAGCCCGGAACCGGAGATGTTGCTGCTGCTGATTTTCCTGTTCGCGCTGGGAAAATCCGTGATCGTGGTGTCTTCCGCCTTGCCGCCCGCCTCGGTGACGCTGCTGGTAGGCATCCTTGCAGGCAAACACACGCTGCCCCTCGGTGCCGTTTGGGCGGCCATCGCCCTCGGCGCCACGTTGGGATCGATCTTGTCGTTCCACGGCGGCGCGCTGCTGTGCCGCCACGATCTTGGCCGCCGGCTGCCGGCACGCTTTCACACTCCGCTGCACAAAGCGCAACGTTCCTTGCAAAAGCGCGGGCTACCGCTGCTGTTCGCCTCGCGTTTCCTGGCGGTGATGCGCTACACCGTGCCGCTGATGGCCGGCATGCTGCAACTGCCGGCGAGGCACGTCTATGCCACCGCCGCGCTTTCAGCCGCCGTTTGGGCACTCCTCTTGATGTCGGCCGCGCATTTATTCCCCGCTTCTTGACCTGAAAGATTCTTGGGCAAATACCCCATCCCTGCGCCGACGTTGCGCCAGCGCACAGCCTCCCTTGCCGTATAAAGTACGGTGCAACATCGCAGTTTGCGCCAGATCACCTTTCTGAACATCAGTCGAAAAATGCGAATTTTTTTGCAGAATGCGCGCTTAAAACGGCGCCATGAGGGAAAAAACAGAGAAAAGTCTGTGCGTAACACGCTGATTTGGTTGGTGGGTCGTACAGGGTTCGAACCTGTGACCAATTGATTAAGAGTCAACTGCTCTACCGACTGAGCTAACGACCCAACGCGATAAATTGTCCTCCTCGCCAGTGCCGCTGTCAAACGCTTCCACTCATTACTTTTTCTCATGCGAGTTTTACAACTCTTTGTTTAATCAACGAGATAAGCCGCATAAGGTCTGTTAATTCCACCTTTTGAAGAGTAATCTTCCGCTCCCTGAACGTCCGATTTGCCTCCTCCGTGTAAAGATTGATCGACTTTTATCCCACGTATAAATGTTGTAAACATGTTGCACAAAGGTGGCGTTATTGCACTACCTTACTAAAGCCGGACCAACCGGATAAATGTATAAAAAAGAGCCACTTCAGAGCTCACGACTTCACTAATGACAGGTAAAACAGGACATCATCAGATGGTAGATCACTCTAAAATAGCGACTGACGCGACGCCCGCTTCAGAAGATCATCTACGGCGAAACCTTACTAACCGACATATTCAACTGATCGCCATCGGCGGCGCCATCGGCACCGGTCTGTTTATGGGCTCCGGTAAAACCATCAGCCTGGCCGGCCCTTCGATCATCTTCGTGTACATGATCATCGGCTTTATGCTGTTCTTCGTGATGCGCGCCATGGGTGAGCTGCTGCTGTCTAACCTGGAATACAAATCGTTCAGCGATTTCGCCGCGGATCTGCTCGGCCCGTGGGCGGGTTTCTTCACTGGCTGGACCTACTGGTTCTGCTGGGTGGTCACCGGCATCGCCGACGTTGTGGCGATCACCGCCTACGCCCAGTTCTGGTTCCCCGGACTGTCACAGTGGATTGCTTCACTGCTGTGCGTGCTGTTGCTGCTCGGCCTTAATCTGGCGACGGTGAAAATGTTCGGCGAAATGGAGTTTTGGTTTGCGATGATCAAAATCGTCGCCATCGTCGGGCTGATCGTCGCCGGGCTGGTGATGATCGCCATGCAGTTCCAATCGCCGACCGGCACCGTGGCCTCATTCACCCATCTGTGGAATGACGGCGGCATGTTCCCGAAAGGCATCAGCGGTTTCTTCGCCGGCTTCCAGATCGCAGTATTCGCCTTCGTCGGCATTGAGCTGGTGGGCACTACCGCCGCGGAAACCAAGGATCCGGAGAAGTCATTGCCGCGCGCCATCAACTCGATTCCGATCCGCATCATCATGTTCTACGTGTTCGCCCTGATCGTCATCATGTCGGTGACGCCGTGGAACTCCGTGGTGCCGGACAAGAGCCCGTTCGTTGAACTGTTCGTGCTGATTGGCCTGCCGGCCGCGGCCAGCGTGATCAACTTCGTGGTGCTAACCTCCGCCGCCTCCTCCGCCAACAGTGGGGTGTTCTCCACCAGCCGCATGCTGTTCGGGCTGGCGCAGGAAGGCGACGCGCCGAAATCGTTCGCCAACCTGTCCAAGCGCGCGGTGCCGGCCAACGGCCTCACCTTCTCCTGCATCTGCCTGCTGGGCGGCGTGGTGCTGATTTACCTGATCCCGAACGTGATGACGGTCTTCACCCTGGTGACCACCGTATCGGCGATTCTGTTCATGTTCGTCTGGACCATCATCCTGTGCTCGTATCTGGTTTACCGCAAACAGCGCCCGGCGCTGCACCAGAAATCGATCTACAAGATGCCTGCCGGCAAGCTGATGTGCTGGGTATGCATGGCGTTCTTCGTGTTCGTGCTGGTGCTGCTGTCGCTGCGCGAAGACACCCGCCAGGCGCTGATCGTCACCCCGCTGTGGTTCATCGTGCTCGGCCTGTCTTACGTGTTCCTGCGCAAGAAGAAAACCGCGTGATGCAAAAAGGGGCGGATCTCTCCGCCCCTTTCTTTCTACGCCTCTGCGCTAATCCGCTTCCGTCGCCACCGCTGCTTTCCCCTTGCGCCGTATGCGCAGCTCGCTGACTACCACCCCAATCACGATCAACGCGCCCCCCAACAACGCCACGCCCGGTAAACGTTCACCGGCGAGCCGCCCGACAATGCCCGCCCAGACCGGTTCGCCGGCGTAAATCACCGTGGCCCGCGTCGGCGAAACGCTGCGCTGCGCCCAGTTCATAGTCAGCTGAATCAAGGCGCTGGCCAGCCCCAGCCCAATGGCGCTGTACAGCAGGTAATCCGAATACGGCGGCGGCGACTCGCCGGTCGGCGCCATCATCAAAAAGGAGGCCAGTGAGGCGGTCGCCAGCTGCACAATGGTCACCCGGCGGATATTGACCTTACCGG
This sequence comes from Serratia sp. NGAS9, assembly GCF_009905295.1. Taxonomy (NCBI): domain Bacteria; kingdom Pseudomonadati; phylum Pseudomonadota; class Gammaproteobacteria; order Enterobacterales; family Yersiniaceae; genus Serratia; species Serratia sp. NGAS9. The sequence continues at coordinate 1,843,153 of NZ_CP047605.1, read as the reverse complement.
CGAAGGCACCGATCAGAATGATCTCTGCCGCCATGCCCAGCGTGCCGGCTAGCGTCAGCATTTCGCCAAGGCTCAGCGTCATGTCCGTGCTGCTCGGTGCCGCCAGCAGCATCAGGCCGGTAAAGGCCAGCAGAATACCGATCCACGACATGATGCCGGGGAACCGCCCCAGTACCAGCCATTGCAATAGCGGCACGATCGGCACGTACATGGCGGTGATGAACGCCGATTGGCTGCTGGTAATCGTCTGCAGACCGACGGTTTGCATGCTGTAGCCGAACATGATCGCCAGCCCGATCAGTACGCCCGCCTTCAGTTCATACAGGGTCAGGCCGCGCAGAACGCGCAGCGAAAACAGCGTCAACGCCAGCGTGGCGGTGGCGAAACGCAGACCGACGAAAAAGAACGGCCCGCTGACTTGCATCGCGTGATGCACCGCCAAAAAGGTGCCGCCCCAGATCATGGTGATGAAAATCAACACCGCTTCCGGCAACCTGATTTGCGGAACCACGGCGGAAATAAAGGATTTTTTTGCTGCTGACACCGGCTTGCCCTTCCTGCTGAGTGCAATATAATGCACAGATCCTGCCAGTATGAGATAAAGTCCGGCGATGAGCAATACGGCGCATAACGCGAAAACCGATCCCCCCAAGGTGCTGCAGTACCTGAGCAGCAATCTGCGCGGCTACCGCCAACAGGCGGGCCTGAGCCAGATGGCGCTGGCCGAACTTTCCGGCGTCAGCCGCCGCATGCTGGCGGGCATCGAGGCCGGCGATCGCAACGTCAGCCTGGCGGTGCTCGACAAGATCGCCGCTGCCCTGACGATTTCGTTCACCGATCTGATCCAGGCGCCGGAAGCGCGCGGCGACCATCTGGTGGGGGAACTGGCCTGGCAAGGCGCGCAACCGGGCAGCCAGGCGCTGTTCGCCGCCAGCGTGCCGGCGCGCCAACGGGCCGAGCTGTGGGAATGGACGCTGATGCCGGGCGAGCGCTATGACTCTGCGCCGGACGCGGAAGGCTGGAATGAAATGATCTACGTGATTGCCGGTACCCTGACGCTGGAGTTGGAACAAGGCACGCTGACGCTCAGCGCGGGCACCGCACAAACCTTCAACAGCGATCAACGCTACGCCTACGCCAACCACGGCGATCTCCCGCTGCGCTTTATCCGCAACGTCGCCTTCTGACTGCTCGCCAGTCCGCGCCGGCGGCGGGTGTCGTGTCGCTGTCGTGTCGCTGTCGTGCCGCTGTCGTGGCGCAGCTACCCCGCCCGCCCTACACTGAATGGCAGTGACAGCGAACTCAGGAGTGCACCATGCAAAAGTATCGCATCAGGCCATTACGTCTGGAAAAAGGCTGGTCGCAGGAGCAGCTGGCGACCATCGCCGGCCTCAGCACCCGCACCGTACAGCGGATTGAAAACGGCGAACAGGCCAGCCTGGAAACCTTGACCGCGATCGCCGCCGCGCTGGGCGTGCAGGTCAGCAATCTCAACGCACAGCCGCAACAGACGACAATGGGGGAGGAGACGCCTGACGAACAACGTCTTCGTCGCCAGGTCGCGGCAGAAGGCAAACCGCTGAGCATGGCGGTGCGTTTCGCCGTCATCGGTGCGATATTGCTCGCTGTCAACGTCTTTACCCATCCGCACTATCTCTGGTCGCTGTGGGCGATCGGCGGCATGAGCCTCGCGCTGGTCATGCGGGCGGTGCGCACTCTGCTGCTTCGTAACGTCTTCAGCCGCTGGCAGGAACAGCGGCTGGCGCAAAAACTCAGGCGTCTGCCGTGAGCCTCAACCACTCGGCCAGCCGAGCCAGCGCGCTGCCGGGCACGATCGGCTGCGGCGACAGCAGGTAATAGCCGCTGCCGTCGGGCATAAAACCGAACGGCGCGCTCAACAAGCCGGCGGCCAGATCGTCTCGCACTTGCAGCCACGGGCCCATCGCAATGCCAAGACCGGCGACCGCCGCCTGCAGGCTGAAATAGAAATGATCAAAGCGCTGCTCTGGATGCCCCACCAAGGCCATCCCCTGTTGCTGCGCCCAATGCCACCAGGCATCCGGCCGGGTGGCGGCATGCAGCAGCTTCGCGCCGGGCCGCAAACTCAGCAGGCTGCCCTCAGCGATCGTCATCCTTGCCAATGCCCCGGGTTGGCACACCGGCCCAACCTTTTCACTGAACAGCGCCAGGCTATGCACCTCCTTTCCCCAATCGAAGTCATTGCGCCTGATCGCCGCCGTAATGCCGTCATGGAACGAAAACGGCCCGCCACCGGCCACCAGCTGTAAGTTGATGTCCGGATGCGCCTGCTGAAAAGCCGGCAGACGCGGGATCAGCCAACGCATCAATAAGGTCGGTTCACAGGACAAGACCAGCGGCGCGTCGAGCGCCTGCTGACGCAGTTCCAGCGCGGTATGATCCAGAATGCCGAAGGCCTGCTGCGTCGCCTGAAACAGCTTGCGCCCCGCCGCCGTGAGCAGTACCCGCCGATGGCGGCGCTCAAACAACGCCACGCCCAGTTCCTCTTCCAGCGCCCGCACCGCCCGGCTGACGGCGCCATGCGTCAAATTCAGCCCCTGCGCCGCCTGCGTAAAACTTTCCAGCCGCGCGGCGGCCTCGAAGCAGCGCAGTCCGCCCAACGGCAACGGCCTGCCGGTTTTGCGTGAGTTTTTCTCACCGATATTGTCACTATTCATCGTTTGTCACCGAGAAAAATTACTCTTATAAATCAGTCACTCTATTGTTAAACATCGCAAGGATAACTATGACTGAACTCATCGCTGTCGTCACCATTACTTTACTCGCCGTGATAAGCCCAGGGCCGGACTTCGCCATGGTCTCGCGCAACAGTCTGCTGCTCTCACGCCGCGCCGGCATATTGACCGCCTGTGGCATCGGCGCCGGCGTACTGGTTCATGTCAGCTATACGCTGATTGGCGTCGGCGTGTTGATTCAACAATCGCCCTGGTTGTTTAACCTGCTCAAAGGCATCGGCGCCGCTTATCTGATCTATCTCGGCTTTACGCTGCTGCGCAACGCGGCGCATCAGGATGCCACGCCCAGCACCGCGCCGGCCGCCATCAGCGATTTCGGCGCGCTGAAAACCGGCTTTTTCACCAACGCGTTAAACCCGAAAACCACCATTTTCATCGTCAGCCTATTCATGCAGGTCGTCTCTCCGCACACCCCGTTCGGTGTACAAATCGGCTATGGCCTCTTTATTGCCGCCGTCCATGTGTTCTGGTTCGCTGCCGTTGCGTTGCTGTTTTCCGCGCCTGGCGTCAATGCGCGCTTTTTGCGTTTACGCCGCGGCATCGACCGCACCTTTGGCGGGCTGCTGATTGTCTTTGGCGCCCTGTTGGCGATCGCCGGCATCAGGTAACGCCACGACGCCAAGTTCGTCATTCGCTTCTATGCTTATCAGGGGTTTTTGTTAATCATCTGAGCGGGAGTACGAAACATGACGAAACTGTTGGTGCTTTATTACTCAATGTACGGCCACATCGAACGCCTGGCGCAGGCGGTGGCTGAAGGGGCGAACCGTGTCAACGACGTGGACGTGACGATTAAACGCGTGCCGGAAACCATGACGCCGGAGGCCTTCGCCAAAGCCGGGGGCAAGCAACACCAGCAGGCGCCGGTCGCCAGCCCGCAAGAACTGGCGGACTATGACGGCATTATCTTCGGCACGCCAACCCGCTTCGGCAATATGGCCGGGCAAATGCGCACCTTCCTCGATCAAACCGGCGGGCTGTGGGCTTCCGGCGCGCTGTACGGCAAGGTAGGCAGCGTCTTCTCCTCCACCGGCACCGGCGGCGGCCAGGAACACACCATCAGTTCGACCTGGACCACGCTGGCGCACCACGGTTTCATCATCGTACCGATCGGCTATGCGACGCAGGAGCTGTTTGACGTTTCGCAGGTGCGCGGCGGCACCCCGTATGGCGCCACCACCATCGCCGGCGCCGACGGTTCGCGGCAGCCGAGTAACGAAGAGCTGACCATTGCCCGTTATCAGGGCGAACACGTGGCTAAAATCACCGCCAAGCTGAAAAGTTAAGCACCCTCCAGCCCCCGTGATCCAAAGGGCCGCGCATTCGCACGGCCCCATCTTGTTGCCAACCCGCCGCAAGGTTAGAATGCCCCTCCCCCGGCCATTCAGCGTCTGAAGGCCAGGCCCGAATTCGTTCTGCCCGTCGCTCATCCGCTTTCAGCCCGAGGACGGGCGTTCTGTTTTTTGCGCACAGCGAAGGGAATAAGTCAGTGTCTAAAGATTTTGATGAACTAATAAGAGACATGGATCTTATTATTGAAAATGTAGACAGCTTCAAGGCTCTGGCTCCGCGCGCGCCCGAGCCGGCTCCGGCCCCGCCGCCGCCGGTTCATCACTACGACTCGTTCTGCGAAAACATCGCGCTGAAAGTCGTCTTGAAGGTGCTGCTGTCTTCGGTGGACAAGATAGTCAAAGTACAGATCGCCAACAAGGTCGAGCAGGAAATCGCGCAGATCGAACAGCAGGTGGTGCGCGCCGGCGGCGGCCCGGTATCACCGGACGATCTGGCGCAGATGACGCATTACGTTCGCCGCACGGTCAACGACCTGCTGGAGTAATCCTCCCCCCCTTTGAAACGGCGTCTGTTGGACGCCGTTTTCATTTCTGCCGCATTTCACGTGCGGCTTGGCTGTACCATGACTGACACATTCACAACATGAATATGTTGCATTGTTGTATTCGTTTCACTGCGATAAGTTTAATTTACTGTAAATATATACAGTGCTTTTTAACTTATTGAGGATATGAATATGCGCTTTAACAACAAGATGTTGGCCCTGGCCGCCCTGCTGTTCGCCGCTCAGGCGTCGGCCGACACGCTCGAATCCATCGACAACTGCGCGGTCGGCTGCCCGACTGGTGGCAGCAGCAACGTGTCTATCGTGCGTCATGCTTATACGTTGAACAACAACAGTACCACCAAGTTCGCCAACTGGGTGGCTTATCACATCACCAAAGACACGCCGGCCAGCGGCAAGACGCGCAACTGGAAAACCGATCCGGCGCTCAACCCGGCGGACACGTTAGCGCCCGCCGATTACACCGGCGCCAATGCGGCGCTGAAGGTCGATCGCGGTCATCAGGCGCCGCTGGCTTCGCTGGCGGGCGTTTCCGACTGGGAATCGCTGAACTACCTGTCCAACATCACGCCGCAAAAGTCCGATCTTAACCAGGGCGCCTGGGCGCGGCTGGAAGATCAGGAACGCAAGCTGATCGATCGCGCCGATATCTCCTCGGTCTATACCGTGACCGGGCCGCTGTATGAACGCGATATGGGCAAACTGCCGGGCACCCAGAAAGCGCATACCATCCCCAGCGCCTACTGGAAGGTGATTTTCATCAACAACAGCCCGGCGGTGAACCACTATGCCGCCTTCCTGTTCGATCAGAACACGCCGAAGGGCGCCGATTTCTGCCAGTTCCGCGTGACGGTGGACGAGATCGAGAAGCGTACCGGCCTGATCATCTGGGCCGGTCTGCCGGACGACGTGCAGGCTTCGCTGAAGAGCAAGCCCGGCGTCCTGCCGGAGTTGATGGGCTGCAAAAACTGACGAAAAAACCCGCCGAGGCGGGTTTATTTTTCATACGGGCGCCGGCGGTTTATTCCGTCAGCGCCTTTTGCGCGGCGGCCAACTCACGCTGCCGGGGCGACGCCACCGCATGATCGCGCGCCAACAGCGTGTACACCGTCGGCAGCACGAACAGGGTAAACAGCGTGCCCACCAGCATGCCGGAGACGATCACCAGCCCCAGCCCGAAGCGGCTGGCGGCACCGGCGCCGCTGGCGAACAGCAGCGGGATCAAACCGAACACCATCGCCCCGGTGGTCATCAGCACCGGCCGCAGGCGAATTTGCGCCGCCTGCAAAATCGCGTCGCGCCGCGTCAGCCCCTGATGCATCTGCAGTTCGTTGGCGAACTCCACCATCAAAATACCGTGCTTACTAATCAGCCCGATCAGGGTCACCAGCCCGACCTGGGTATAGATATTCATCGTGGCGTAACCCAACGCCAGCGGCAGCAAGGCGCCGCAGATCGACAGCGGCACGGTGATGAGGATGATCAGCGGATCTTTCAGGCTCTCGTACTGCGCCGCCAGTACCAGGTAAATGATCACCAACGCCGCCAGGAACGCGAACGCCAGCGCGCTGCCTTCCTGGGTATATTGGCGCGAATCCCCCTGCCAGTCATGGCTAAAGTCGGCCGGCAACGCATTCGCCTGCCGTTCGAGGAAGGCCACCGCTTCGCCCATCGAAACGCCGGGGGCGGGAATGGCCTGCAGGGTGGCGGCGTTCTGCTGGTTAAACTGAGTCAGCTTGTTCGGTTCGACCTTAACGGCCACCGATACTACGGTGGAGAGCGGCACCAGCGTATTGTCCTGGGTGCGGACGTACTGCCGCGCCAGCGCCTGCGGCGTCAGCCGCTGTTCGCGCAGACTTTGCGGGATCACGTCATAGGCGCGCCCGTCCATGCCGAAGCGATTGAGGTAGTTCTCCCCCACCAGCACCGCCAGCGATTCGCCGATGTCGCTCATGCGGATCCCCAGACTGTTGGCCTTGGCGCGGTCGATATGCACCTCCGCCAGCGGGTTGTTGTAGTCCAGATCGCTGTCCACCACCATAAACAGGCCGCTGTTTCTGGCGTTCTGCTTCACCTCTTCCAGGGTGCGGTACAGCTGCGGGTAGTCCTGCGGCGTACGCAGCACCATCTGCACCGGCAGCCCTCCAGTGGAACCCGGCAAGGCGGGCAGTTGGAAGGCGAAAATGCTGGTGCCTTCGACATCGTTCACCGCCCGTTGCAGATCGGCCTGCACCACCGACGCCGAGCGCTGGCGCGCCTGCCACAGCGTCAGGTTGATACCGCCAATGCCGGACGCCGTGCCGTCGCTGCCGTTGATGATCCAGCGGCTTTCGGTTTCCGGCATGCGGTTGTAGACCTCATCCAGTTTGTAAGCAAAGCGTTCGACATAGTTCAGGTTGGCGTGCTGCGGCGCCTTGATGGCGGTCAGTACGATGGCCTGATCCTCGGTCGGCGCCAGCTCGCGCTGCGGCATCAGGTACAACAGCGGCAGGCTGATCATCACCAACAGCGCCAGCGTCCCAGTCAACCAACGGTGGTGCAGCGAGAAGTCCAGCGCGCGCGCATAACGCCGCGTCAGGCCGCCGAAGAACCACTCGGCGGCGTGCGCCACGCGCCCTTCGCTCTGTTTGGCCGGCAGCAGGAGCGAGCTCATCACCGGCGACAGCGTCAGCGCCACCACGCCGGACACCACCACCGCCCCGGCCAGCGTCAGCGCGAACTCGCGAAACAGCGCGCCGGTCAGCCCGCCCATCAGGCCGATCGGCGCATAGACCGCCGCCAGCGTCAGCGTCATGGCGATCACCGGCCCCGCCACCTCGCGTGCGCCGATCATCGCCGCCGCCAGCGGCGTTTTCCCCTCTTCGATATGGCGATGTACGTTCTCCACCACCACAATGGCGTCGTCCACCACCAAACCGATCGCCAGAACCATCGCCAGCAGCGTCAGCAAATTGACGCTGAAGCCGAAGGCCAGCATCAGCCCTGCAGCGCCAAGGATCGACAGAGGAATGGTCACCACCGGGATCAACACGGTGCGCAGCGACCCCAGACACAGATAGATCACCGCCACCACGATCGCCAGCGCTTCGAGCAGGGTATGCACCACTTCATCGATCGAGGCCTGAATAAAGCGCGCGGTCTCGAACGCCAGCGCCATCTTCACGCCCGGCGGCTGCATCTTGTCGATCGCCGGCATCAGGTGACGAATGCCGTCGACGATCACCAGCGGGTTGCCGGTCGGCGTAGGGAAGACGCCGAGGAACACCGCCGGTTCGCCATCCATCAGGGCACTGGTTTCGCTGGCCGCGGCGCCTAGCTCCACGGTGCCAACGTCTTTCAAGCGCACCAGGCCGTTGCCGTCGTTGCGCACCACCAGATTGCGGAACTCTTCCACGCTGGTGAGATCGGTATTCACCCGCACGTTGGCAACCACGTACTGCCCTTTTACCTTGCCCGGCGCCGCCTGGTAGTTGTTGCGCCGCACCGCGTCGGCCACGTCGGCAGCAGTCAGGCCGCGGCCGGCCAGCCGATCGCTGTCCAGCCACAGGCGCATCGCCATTTTTTGCCCGCCAAACACTTCCACCTTGGCGACGCCGTCGATGGTGGTGAACATCGGCTCCACCACCCGCGTCAGGTATTCGCTCAGCGCCGGTGTGGACAGCGTTTTACTGGAGAAACCGACATAGGCCACGGCAGTAGCTTCACCCGCGGACCGCTCAATCACCGGATCGTAAGCCTGCTCCGGCAGCTTGTAGCGCACCTGGTTGACCTTGGCCATCACTTCGGTCAGCGCCTGGGTGGAGTCGCGGTTCAGCGCCATACGCACCGTCACCACGCTGCGCCCCTGAACCGACGAGGAAGAAAGGTAGTCAACGCCCTCGACGGACGACACCGCCTGGGCGATTGGCTGCGTGACAAAGCCCTGCATCAGCTCGGACGACGCGCCGGGATAGTCGGTGCTGATGGTAATGGTAGAGTTTTCCAGCAGCGGGTATTGGCGGATCGGCAGTTTGCTGAGCGCCAGCGCGCCGAACAGCAGGATCAGGGTGCTGACCACCAGCGCCAGCACCGGCCGGCGCACGAACAGATCGGTAAATGTCATCGGTCTCTCCTCAGGAACCGGCCGGGGCGGCGTTCAGGGTATCCTGCGCCACCGGCTCGGCCGCCATGCCGTCGCTCAGCTTGAGCTGGCCCGAAGTCACCACCCGATCGCCTTCCTGCAGGCCGCTGACTATCTCGACGCGCCCGTCGTTGCGCTCACCCACGGTGACCGAGGCGCGCTTGACCGTCATGCCCTTTTCACCCTGCTGCGCCAGAAACACGGTATCGCCGTACGCCGTATAGGTCAGTGCCGTTTCCGGCACCGTCAGCACCGCCACGCGTTGCCGCTGCGTGACGCGAATGCCCGCGTACATGCCCGCCTTCAGCAATCCCTCACGGTTGCTCAACGTCGCCTGTACCTGCACGGTGCGGGATTTGCCGATCATCGGGTCGATAGCGGTAATGGCGGCGGGGAAAGCGCGATCGGGATACGCCCCAACCTGCACCGACACCGCCTGCCCCAACGCCAGCCCGGCGCTGCTTTGTTCGTCCAGCGAGAAATTGACGCGCAGCGTATCGGCGTCCACCAGGTTCGCCACCGCCTCGGCGGCGTTGAGGTATTGCCCTTCATGCACGCGGCGAATGCCGATGGTGCCGGAGAACGGCGCTCGGACCGCCTTTTGCGCAATTTTGGCCTGCGTTTCCTGCACCGCACCGAACGCCATATCCCGCTCGGCCAGCGCGTCGTCCAGCTGTTGCCGCGCGGTAGCGTTGAGGTTCATCAGCTTGCGCATGCGCGCCAGCAAGAGATCGGCATTGCGCAATTGCGCCTGCAGGCGCACCAGCTCAGCCTGTTCAACCGCATCGTTAAGCTGCACCAGCAGTTGCCCCTGCCGCACCGTTTGGCCGGATTCGAACAGAATGCGCGTGATGCGGCCGCTGGTCTCTGCCGCCACTTCCACCTGGCTGGCCGCCTCCAGCTCGCCCACGCCGGCATAGCTGCGTGCCGCCTGCTCACGCAGGGCGGGCGCCAGCGCCACTTTAACCGGCGGATAGGCCGGTGCGCCTTCGCTTTGTCGCGCGGTGGAACGCATCGCAACGGCGGCGACGGCGAGTGCCGCCAGCAGTGCGGCAATAATGAGGTATCGTTTCATCATGTAACGGTTTCTTCCTGATTTTACAGCCAAAGCCATCCTTCCCCCGACGCAGCGCAGGGAGGTGACGAGAGATACCGGTTGCCAAGCCCGGCTGGCTGCACTATAAAACCTCAGGTTAACTTGAGGTCAAGTTGAGGAAGACAAAATGGCAAGAAATGAACCGATTGACGCCAATCGGCTATTGACCGTTGGGGAAGTGGCGAAACGCAGCGGCGTGGCGGTATCCGCGCTGCACTTTTACGAAAGCAAGGGGCTAATTCAGGCGATGCGCAACGCCGGTAACCAGCGCCGCTACACGCCGGTGGTGTTGCGCTACATCGCGGTGATCAAGATCGCGCAAAGCGCGGGCATTCCGCTGGAGGAGATCCGCGCAACGCTGGGGCGTTTTCCCACCGGCAGCAAGCTAACCGCCGAACAATGGGGAATTTTGTCCTCCTCCTGGCGCAAAACGCTGGATGAACGCATACAGCGGCTGACGGTGCTGCGCGATCATCTCGACAGCTGTATCGGCTGCGGCTGCCTGTCCCTCGCCGACTGCCCGCTGCGCAACCCAAACGATATTTGGGGCCAACAGGGTGCCGGTGCGCATATTTTCGAACGCCCGGCCGATCATGGGTGAGCAGACGCTCTCCCTGCGGGCCAACGCACCCGCCTGTGGAATAGCGATTACACTCGCTCATCCGCTGCCAAAATGAACTGATGAAAACGTTGAATCTCCAGCTTACGCATGGCGTTCATTTTATGCTGGCTGACGGTTTTCTCGGAAATACCCAACGCCTTAGCGACGCCGGTATTCGGTTTTCCCGCCAGCAGCATGGCCAACACCGAAAGCTCGCGCGGCGACAGGCTCTGCCCTTTGCAGCTCGCGGTGAACATTTTTATCGCCTCAACGAACGTCGTAAGACCGATGTTTTTTTTCAGACAGTTAAAATTCGCCAGGCGCGGCGTTTCCACGCCGGTTAAGACGATCGTATTGTCAGGCCTGTCGATAATATGCGATAAGAAATTCATAACCCGACAGATAGACGAGAAAGAGACGATGACCACTTCTGCATGACAAGACATGGCATGTAATCCACGGCGTGCAGATGAATGCAGACCAATAACTTCAACGCCCTCCAACGACTTCAAGATCTGCGATATGCCATAGAATAAATAGTAATCATCAGAAAATATAGCCACTCGCACAGGATCACCCCATTGCTATTTGTCATGGGCGCGTTTTTAACAACGCCCCCATGGCAGTCATGCCAATTAACTTTATTGGTTCGACTTACTTAAGTGAAGAACATAATGAGATCAGCAATGCAGACAGCGATGAAAGATATTTTTCATCCAAATTCATAATGCCATCTTCACTGTACTTTACGTTATTATCTAGAATTTCATGAATACTCTCGACCGCGCATACGGCATCCTTCCAAATTACACGCCGCCCGAAAGGCGAAGCGCCGAGATATTGCGCGCTTTGGCGAAAAGCAACGATAAAATCGCGCAGTATATCGAGCACAATCAATACTTCCTCCCTGCTGACACACCGCTTCATTTGCACTTTATCCAAGAAAACGCTGAGCGTGCTTTGTAAGGAAAACAGGCTCTTGAACAACCCGCCGGCGATATCCTTCGGTGTTTTCACGCTGGTTGATATGACAAAAGGGAGCTCTCCATGCTGTGAAATATATTGATAAAGCCCATTTATCGCCGTCGTCGGCTTAATATCCAAACCGCGAAGAATGACGTCAACCTCATCTTTTAGCGATTTTTCCACTTTGACACCGATCTGGATTTGTTCCGTCATACAATTCATCCTCAACATAGAGATCCGGATTAAACACCAATATTATTCAAGTAAATAATATTCGCCACCAATTACCATGTTAAGATTTTTCTTATATGTGGCAACCTGTTTTTTATTATTAAAAATAACAAAAGAATCATTTATATATAATGTTAAGCATGGCCGATGTATTAATTCCCCCACTGCTCATTGTGGTGGGGCTGTAAGGATAATAATAGGCCGCCATACCGATGGAAAATTGCGCATCCAAGGCATTGCCGGTTCCCACATGAAATAATGAAGTCGCCGCACCTGGTGCCACGCTGGAAAGCGACAGCGTGACGGGATTATTAGGCGAAGCCGTCTTGACCAGCCGGATGCCAATGCCTTTTGCCGCCTCAGGGCTTTTATCTATCAAAACCGTATTATCCGAAGCCAACAGATTATTGCTGGATAAAAACATATTGATATCCCGATCGGCCGTGCCGCCGCTTTGCCGATTCTGACAGCTGAAATTCAGTGTAAAGGGCGTCAGGCCATTTTGCGCCCCCTGAGTAATCTGCGATATCCCCAACGTCGGCAACTTCACTGCCAGGCCGGCATTGTCGAAAGTGCAGGTCGTCATCTTGGGCGCATACTTGATGGTCATCGGCTGTCCGTACATGTCGCGCTGATCGTAAGGCCAATTGAAGCCGTTGAGCAGCCAGGTCAAGATCTTCACCAACTGCTTGGCGGGCCACAAAATGATCTCCAGCAAAGACATCCCGCTCAGATCGGTCACGAACATCACGTCCTTAAGGCTAACCGTGTCGCCGGGTATCGATGTGCCCGTCTTGCTGACCAGACTGAAACGGATATTCATCGGCTGATTCAATTCCGAAGCGGAGTGCGATCCCCAACCGCTAAGCTTTTTGTTGGCGATGTCGTTGGTTATTTCCGCGCGTATCCAATATTTACCGCTGTTGAATCCCAGAATGGTCGCCTTCGTGCTGTCGGTTGACAGGATACGCGTATAGCCGAATTCGCTGCTCGAGGTTGAACAGCTAAATGAACCGCTGTATTGCGTATAAAAACTGCCTTCCCAGACCGGTGTCTTATCGCTGAGCTTATCCGACAAATCGACGTAGATCGGCGGCGCATATTGGATGCCATTGCCGTAGCATGAAGCGTAACTGTAACCGCTGAACAATAGGGACAGCGTCAGTGCGAGTATCCTGAGCATGGTGTAATTATCCTTTATCGACATGTGTTGGCTGCGCTGTCCATCGATATTTTCGGGCGTTCAATCTTGCAGACACCGTCATTCAGCCTGACTTCCAGCGACGTTGGCTGCTGTTCAACCCGTAGATACAGGACGCTGGCCTGCCCGACGAAGCCAATGGCATTCCCACTTTGATCCGCCACCTCCGCACCAAATGGCAGGGGTTTATTGCCGCGCTTAAAGGCGCGCAGCGTATAAGGCCGACGCTGATCGGTTTCAAATCTCAAATAGTTGACGGCGCCGGCATAGGGCACACTGTTGGCGATATTGCCGACGATCTCGGCGCCGGAGCTGTTGCCGGTATCCGACAATGTCACGGAGTTTTGCCGGTAAGGCGTGGCGTAAGGCACCAAAGCCAGCCCTTCGTCGTTAGTGACGATGCTCTCGTCGCCGTTCACCATCAGCCCTTTGGCCTTGGGCGCGTCCACCACCATCATGGTGTTGCCCATTTCGTTGGACGCTAGCAAATGCCAAGGGATCGCCACCAGGCTGCCGCGGGCGCTCATGCCCAACTGTCGATAGTCTGATGATTCACTGTAGGAGCCGCCGACAGTCGTCGCGTTGGCGCGATAGGCGGCATTCACGCTCGCCATGCTGTTGCCGCCGCTTTGGTTGCTGCCGGCAAGCGCATAACTCAGACGGTTTGATTCCAGCGCATTGCCGCTCAGGCTCAGCGAGCTTTGCTGATAGTGCGAATCGGTGGCGGATAAGCTGGTGCTGAGATAGGCATTGTTGTCGAACATCGACAGCGGCACGCTCAGAGAGAGATAAAACCGCGTCTCTTCTTTGCGATCGGAATTTCTCACGCGACTCGCGGAAATGTTGTAACTGACGCGCGAGAAGGCGTTTGAATACCCGAGCTGGTATTCCCGGCTTTTATTCGTATCCGACCAATAATCGCGTTGGGTGCCGGAGAAATAGAGCGTGCCCCACCCGTCTGCGAGCCTCTGGTTCAGGTTCAAATTGAAGGTATTGCGTGGACGAGCGGCGCGAACGGCGTCCCAGGTATTCAAATCCAACGGGGCAAGCTCATCGTCATCCCGATCGTTCCAATAATCGTGAAAACGCTTGTCACGCTCGCGGTAACCTTGATGGGTGTAGATGGCATCGTTAAAGCTGTAATAACCTTTGGTCGAATAACGGTATGCCGCCAGCGTGAAGTTTGTTGCGGTAGCGTCCAAAAACTTGCTGTAGGCGATCCGAAAACTTTGCCCATTTTCATTGCGATCCTGCAAATGCGTCGAGGCCTGAGTCACATCGACGGATACCGCGCCGAACGGCAGATTCCAGCCACTGCCCAGCAGCCAGGCGCGATAGTCCTCGCTGAGGATCGTACCGACGTAACCGGTGACCAGGTTATTGAAGCCATACTGCAGCGTGCCCTGCGCGAAAGCGGGCGCATAGTCGGTATCCGCCTGATTGACCTTACCGGCCACCAGGCCGTATTTGCTGACCCCCTGCTTCAACATGTTGGGAACGGCGGAAAACGGTACGGTAAAGGATTGTTCCCGCCCGTCGGCTTCCTTGACCACGACCAACAGATCCCCCGCAGAGCCGGTCGGCAATATGTTATCCAGCGTAAAGGAGCCCGGCGGCACATTCTCCTGATAGATGAGGTTGCCGTTTTGCAATACTTTCACCAGGGCATTGCTCTGCGCCACGCCCCGCACTATCGGCGAAAAACCCTGCTGCGAATTGGGCCGCATGTTGATATCCGAGGCTAAAGCGCCGCCCCGCACCCGAATCGAGTCGAACAAGTCCCCCGGCGAATAGAAATCGCCCATCGTCAGGTTCGATTTGATGGCGGCGAAGCCACGCTGCACATAGCGAGTATTATTTTGCCAATCGCTGCCCTGTCGCGAACTGCTGCGGAAATTGCTGCTGTCTCTGAATTGCCAACCCGCCAGATTGATCCCCGATTCCAAACCGGTGTAGAAATCGTCGTTTGACGCCTTGTCGCCCTGCAACGACTGCACGTGGTAATAGGTGGCGTTATAGGCCAGCAGCAGCGCAGGCACGCCGCGATCCCAAAATTTGGCGTCAACATAGCCGGCCTCTGCGCGAATCACTCGCGACTGAGGCACCGTCAGCTTAAGGCTCAACGTCCCCACGTCGAAGTCGGCCCTTCCTCCTTGCACCAACGTTTGGACGGGGATCGGTTCCTTGTCTCCCCCGATGGACAAACTACTCATATCGATGCCCAACAGGGCGGCGTCACGATGGGCGATGCGAATATCGCCTTTATGTTCGCCGAACTGCAACGAGAACCGCCCTTTCCAACTCTGGTTGACATACACGTCGACCGTTTGCGTGCCTGCCGGCATGTCATTATTGAGGTAAAAACGCGACAGGTCGGATTCGCTGGACGCGCCGGCCAATAGAGAAGTGTCGAATTTCATCGCCGAGACTTTATTTAACGGAATGAATACAGATGCGGTCAGTATCGAAAGCAATTTTAGTTTAAGCTTCATGGCCGTTCTTCACGTTAGCGGGCTGTAATGGCTTTAGATTTATAAGCCCCCAGGTCGTCGATATAGAGCAGGGTGTAGGGAATGTTCCGGCTCACACCAACTTTGGTCGGAACAAAGAGGCTGGAATATGGCCCGACCATCACTGAGTCAATCAACAGATTCTTTTTGCCTTTCTGATCAACATTGGCCAACGTAAAAAAGTAAGGACCTTTGTTGATAACCTTAAATCCCTTCCCTGCCGCCTGGAGTTCAATGAAGTCGGTGATGTTATTTGCGCTGCCGGTTAACCCTGCCGGGCGATAAAATAGCTTGATGCGCGATTTGATGGCTAATTGCAGCGTATTGACCCCTTGCAAATTTTCCGGCGTAGGCGGGATATCCAGCACATTCAAATAAAATACCGACTCACGACCGCCGGGGAGCTCCGCGCCCATTTTTTGTATGCGTAATTGCTGGCCATTATTTCCGGCAACTTTTACAACCGGCGGGGATAACAAGAACGGCACGTTTGCCGTTTCAGGCGTCGAGTTGATATCACCATCATCAATCCATGCCTGCACCAGTGCCGGATCGTCACCATTGTTGACTAACTGAACGATAACATCCTTGTTTTTTTCCGGATAAATAACGCGCGTTCCATTAATTACAATATTGGCATCGGCGCAAAAGCTGCTGAGAAACAATCCAGCAAAGATTAAGCACTGTTTCATAGTCACCCCAGATGCCAGGCCTTTGCCTTGGGCACAGGCCTGGCTTAATTGCAATTACAGGTAAGAAATGGTGTACGTCACGTTGGAACTCAATTCCCCCACTTTTGCTTCCAACGCATTGGTCTTGTAGTAATAGGCATCCAGCGTCAGCGTTTCGGCATCTGGCGCCGTTTTATCGCCTTTGATCTTGGTGACATAAGGCACGTTCAACGGAATCGGCGTGGATGAACCCGGCTCGGCCAGAGAAAAACCGACGTTTTTCGCTACGGCGGCGTCGCTTTCATTCACGGAGCTGTTCAGCAGATATTTTCCGTCGGTAGAGATATTATTCGCCGAAGAGAAGTAGATCTTCAGCGGCGTACCGGCCGTTCCCGCCGCCGGCGTGCAGCCGGAGAACGTCAGCGAGAAAGATTTCTTGTTTTTGGTGATGGGGCCGACAACGGTGCCCGCATCCGTCACGGAAATCGGGCTGAGCGCAACGGTAAAATCGGCGCTTTTCCCGCCATTGATGGTACAAGTGGTATCCGTAACGGCACCGCTAAACGAAATAACGCCACCGGCGGAATTATCTGCCGCCGTTGCGCCCACAGATGTTAACGCGGCAGCCAATACCGCCAAAGAGATGCCTTGCTTAATCATAATAAACCCCATTACTTTCTTCGCTGAGAGAGCATATATAAAATGACCTACACCATTAAACCGTTTAGAGGCTAACGAAGCTTAGGCAATAGCAGAGTATTGACAGCATCCTGCCATCTAAAAGTTTATATGTGGCGGTATATATTTATATATATCCAAGTGTATTCTAAAAGATATCCGGCAATGGGAAAAATCTCATTCACCGCCAGATGCAGAACATATTAATTCCAAAGACAAAAAAAATGCAACATCGAATCAAATAATTTTCATGACCATAAAAAAACGAATCGCGCAATGAGCGGAAAGATACGCGCCTTAAAAGAGTGAGTACGACAGGATACTTGCTGCGCAGGTTAAATAAATGTCGCCGTTTCCTCATAAAGCGCTTGTGGCATAAAAACAAAAAACCATTGAAATAAAAAGAAAAAAACACATAAAGAAAAATCTTAGATTCCTTCCCCCCTTATCCTCCCACGTAAAGTTTAGTTTTCCTCTACCTTAAAAATTTTCCGACCCACCGCTATAGGAGCAGCCCGAAAATGCGACACTCTTTGCATATCAATATCCAGACACACAAAAAACAGCGCCCACACTTTTCTTCGTTCAGTCGATAAGGCTGAATTCTTTCAGAGAAAAATATACCCTCCCATATAAATATAAATCCCACTTTTAAAGTAGATTTTAAAATATACCGAAAGGTAATTCATTTAAATAAATCGCCGTAAGGGTAAAACAAGATAGGGGAAAAGGGATGCATCTCAAGTAACGGCAGGAATAAAAAAACCCGAGCGCCACAGGCTCGGGTTTATAGCAAAACACACATTTGACGATCAGAGCGGCTTTTCAGTCCGTACAATGCCATGATTCTTCATCACTTCTTCCATCGTAAGGCTATCGTCATACGGCGTCTCATCCACCACGACGTCTTGCGGACGCACATAAGGTTTGGTCGCACGTTTGAACATCCACCACCACACGAATACTAGGAAAGCGCCGGACTTCAGAAAGATCATGGTCCATAAGGCGACTTGATACCAGTTCATCTCTGTCTCCATAGAGCATTAAGCGAAAATAGATAAGGCGGCGTTGATTATCGCGCCGGTCACGCCTGACACGAGCAGGCACCCGAGCAGCCGACCTTGATAAACGCATAATCTCACCGATGCGTAGCCCTTATCAATAGCCGATCGCGTTTCCTGGAAAGGCTTGCCGTTTTCTCCGCACGCAAAAGCAAAAAACCCCGTGCTCAGAGAGCACGGGGTCAGAATGTATGGCGGAGGAGCAGAGATTCGAACTCTGGAACGGTTTCCCGTCGACGGTTTTCAAGACCGTTGCCTTCAGCCACTCGGCCACCCCTCCGCAACGACGCGCACTATAAACAGACCTTATTCGCTTGTAAAGCCCGGGCGCGTTCAACCGCGCGAAAAATCAGCGAAGGCGCGGCAAACGGCGAACAAACACGCGTCCGCATCCCCGCTGTTGCCGTAATGATAACTAAGGGTAAAGATTGGTAAACAAACTTTAATCAACCGCTTGCGCTGCCTATTATCGGGATTATTTTGTGATGGCTTGATAAGAGAGAGCATTATGGACCGCATTGTCGTCTCATCTTCTTCGCGCGACTCGCTGCTCAGCACGCATAAAGTCCTGCGCAACACCTATTTCCTGTTATCCCTGACCCTGGCCTTCTCAGCCCTGACCGCCACCGCCAGCACGATGCTGGGGCTGCCGGCGCCGGGCTTGCTGCTGATGCTGGTTGGCTTCTACGGCCTGATGTTCCTGACCCATAAACTGGCCAACAGCCCAGCGGGCATCTTGGCGGCGTTCGCGCTGACCGGTTTCATGGGATATGCCCTCGGCCCAATCCTCAGCTCGTTCCTGAACGCCGGCGCGGGCGACCTGATCATGCTGGCACTGGGCGGCACCGCAGCGGTGTTCTTCTGCTGCTCGGCGTATGTGCTGACCACCCGTAAAGACATGTCGTTCCTGTCTGGCATGATGATGGCCGGTTTTGTGGTGCTGCTGGTGGCGGTGATCGCCAACCTGTTCCTGCAGATCCCTGCCCTGCACCTGGCTATCAGCGCGCTGTTCATCCTGTTCTCCGCCGGCGCGATCCTGTGGGAAACCAGCAACATCATTCATGGCGGCGAGACCAATTACATTCGCGCCACCGTTAGCCTGTACGTGTCGCTCTACAACATGTTCATCAGCCTGTTGAGCATTCTGGGCTTCGCCCGCAGCAACTGATCGCGTGTTACACCTGCCTTCCAGGCCCCGCTCCGGCGGGGCTTTGTTTTTTGCGGCTGAAAAAATTTGCTAAACTGGCGGCCGTTCCGAATTATCCGTTATCGAGGCAGTATGTTGGAGTTTGAAGGTCAGGTTATTGACACTGACGCGCAGGGCTATCTGAAAAACAGCGCCGACTGGCATGAAGGCCTGGCGCCGCTGCTGGCCGCGCAGGAAGAGATCGTGCTCACCGAAGCACACTGGGAAGTGGTGCGCTTCGTGCGCGACTTCTATCAGGAATTTAATACCTCACCGGCTATTCGCATGCTGGTCAAAGCGATGGCACAGAAATATGGCGAAGAAAAAGGCAACAGCCGCTATCTGTATCGCCTGTTCCCGAAAGGACCGGCCAAACAAGCCACCAAGATCGCCGGGTTGCCCAAACCGGTAAAATGCATCTGACCGCACCGCCCGCAGCGCCGCTGCAGGCGAGCGTTTAATAGCGAATGCCGAACCCATCGTAGTCAGCCACGCCCTGCGGCTCCACCAGCACGCGTTCGACGCGCGCGCTGCGCGGGCCGCCCTGTTTCAACCACTCCACCAGCCTATCCACCTGCGCCTGTGTGCCGCAGGCCACCACCTGGACACTGCCGTCATCAAGGTTGCGCGCATAGCCGGCCACCCCCAACGCCTCGGCCTGCCGCTGAGTGGAATAGCGAAACCCCACCCCCTGCACCACGCCATACACATACGCAGCAATGCAAACTTGTGTCATAATCGCCCCCTGTTATCTTCTCTAAAGAATAAAGGTGTATTGAGTATAGAAACTCAATACAAAGGATAAAGAGACAAGCGAGCGGAGAACAACAATCTGTCTAATAGAGGCCTGCATAAAAAGCAGACAGCCGAGTCCCCTCGGCCAGGATAGACCTTCTATTTTTCAGTCGGTGGCCAATTGGCCCTTTCCCCGTAAAAGAAAGAGTCGATAAATCTGCTTTTGCCACGTAAGCGGATAAATATGATGACAAGAGCGAAAATAATGGCCGTTACGCCGAGATAAAAACCTAACGAATCCTTAGCGACCATTGCTCCGACAAGCAAAATGGGCAACACATGCCAAAGATAAATAGGCAGAGATACCTGCCCCACTTTGACCACAAAGCCCTCATCTCTCAGCTTCAGACGCTTACACAAACTCACCATCAATAACAATAGTGCAGCATTAAATACAAACCATGAGGCGGCATCCAGCAGTGTCCCGTTCGGTTCATAGTACCCCAATATGCCTACAGATAACGCGATAGCGAACAACGCCAGCGGGTTACCGTAAAAATTCTTATCCCCGACCAGGAAACCTAATAAAAAGAAGGAGTAGTAATAATAGAAACGCTTATCACCAATGAATTTCAGCCAGGCATATTGGTTTTCCAGCGTGTCGGCGTAACAGTACCAGACAATAGACAATACGGCGGAAGTGAACAGAAAGAAACCGAGTAAGAAATTACTCTTGTAAATGACCATAGTATATAGCACAAATATGACCACTGCTGGGATATACCAAAGATGATAGTAGGGGTAGAGAAACAGACCGATGAGTTGCTTTAAACCTACTTCTTCTGAGGAGTAAAGAGAATAAACACTGTAAACAATGAACGCAAAAAAATAAGGGATAATCATGCGCCACTGATACTTTTTCAGCACGCTAATCACGCCGCCATCAATAAAATGACGCCGAACAAAGTAGCCCGTCACCCCGAGAAAAAGCGGCATGTGGAAATAATATATTGCCCCACGTAATCCAACATCAGCACTGCCAGGCAATACATGTCCCACGATGACGAGCAAGATAAGCAACCCTTTCAAAAAATCAAACGATAAGCTTCTTTCTTTAGTCATTTAAGAAAAATCCTAACATCTAAATAATAAACATCAGGTGCTCAATAACAGATTAAGTTAAGATTTTTGTCAATGCGAAAAAACCTAAAAATCACAAAAAACTTACAAAAAACTTACAAACCCATCGCCCGGAGGATAGGCTTTCCTCCGTGAGGCAAACGACAGTCTGAAGTCAATTACTACGATAATAAAAACTATAATAATCAATTAATTAACAAATTACCCCTCTTGAATGATAGGCTCTGCTTGCTCAAAACAAAGCGACCCGGTGTCGTTGTTCAAACATGACGTCGAGCTGCCAGACAACCGCGCTATCTCGATGTCGAGTAAAGCCGTCTGCTCTATCGTCAAGGATGGAAGAAACGTTAATGGCTTTTATTTTTCAATTTATCGAGCGACGTTGTAATGTTAGAAAAATCAACCGACTTGCGAACGACCTTCGTTTTATAACGATCATCATATTCAATCTGAGCACTCTTTACCTTTAAGAGCATCTCAATCACTCTGTCCGCTTGTTCACCATCGAAGCCAAAAGAACGGTTGCCGTAAAACCGCTCACCGTTGATCGACACTGCACCTGAATTTGGGTTCGCTGTGGGTGGGAATGAAATCTTATAATGCCCAGCCTGAATAGAAACCTTTAATATCCCATCACTTATAGCATTTTCATCCTCACTAAAAACCCACTCATTAGCTAATACTGTGTTAGCCGACATCAAAAAAATTAAAAATAAAAACAACCTCACTGGTGAACTCCCTTCAACTTATATTGTGCAAACAGTCAACAACACTATTAATTAAAATAAAAACATCACTCTCAGCCTTATTTACTATAAAGCTTAACGCCCCTGTCGAATACCGACGTCTACAGATAACGAGGCGCCTTCGCACGCTGTTCGACGTGCTTTCATCTCTTCCTCACTATAATACACCTATTTAAGTCGCCATTTCTTCCGTTTAAAGACTGCACTTTCTCTCTCTTCGGTGTGACGCCAGCAGAGATAACGCGATACAATCCGCACCAACTCGGTAGTGAACACCGTAGGATTCAGCTATGATGACGAACTTATTTTGGCAACTTTTTAAACCAGCCAATTAACCCATTGAATAAAAAGTAGTTTAACCATGCGCTTATATCTCGCCAAAGGACGTGAAAAGTCCTTACTCCGCCGTCACCCTTGGGTGTTCTCCGGTGCCGTTCAACGCGTTGAGGGCAAAGCCCACTCCGGTGAAACCATCGATATTCTCGACAGCCAGGGCAAATGGCTGGCTCGCGGCGCCTATTCGCCCGAGTCGCAGATCCGCGCACGCGTCTGGACTTTCCAGCAGGATGAAGAGATTAACATCGATTTCTTCATTCGCCGCCTGCAGCAAGCGCAAAGCTGGCGCGATTGGGTCGCACAGCGCGACGGTCTGGACGGATACCGTCTGATCGCCGGCGAATCCGACGGCCTGCCGGGCATCACTATCGATCGCTTCCAGAATTTCCTGGTGCTGCAGCTGCTGTCCGCCGGTGCCGAATACCAGCGCCCGGCCCTGCTTTCCGCCCTGCAGCATTGCTACCCGGAATGTTCGATTTACGATCGCTCCGACGTTGCGGTGCGTAAAAAAGAAGGCCTGCCGCTGGCGCAGGGCCCGGTGCTGGGCGATCTGCCGCCGGAACTGCTGCCTATCACCGAGCACGGCATGAAGCTGCTGGTGGACATTCAGCAAGGGCACAAGACCGGTTTCTACCTCGACCAGCGCGACAGTCGCCTGGCGGCGCGGAACTACTCTGCCGGCCGCCGGGTGCTGAACTGCTTCTCCTACACCGGCGCCTTCGCCGTTTCCGCTCTGATGGGCGGCTGCGCACAGGTGATCAGCGTGGATACCTCGCAGGCAGCGCTGGACATCGCCAAACAGAACGTCGAGCTCAACAAGCTCGATCTGAACAAGGCGGAGTTCGTTCGTGATGACGTGTTCCAACTGCTGCGCAACTACCGCGCTCAAGGCGAAAAATTCGATCTGATCATCATGGATCCGCCTAAATTCGTCGAGAACAAGAATCAGCTGGCCAGCGCCTGCCGCGGTTACAAGGACATCAACATGCTGGCGCTGCAGTTGCTGAATCCAGGCGGCATTCTGCTCAGCTTCTCCTGCTCCGGCCTGATGCCGACCGACCTGTTCCAGAAAATTTTGGCCGATGCCGCTGTAGATGCCGGACGTGATGTACAATTTATAGAACAGTTCCGCCAGGCTGCCGATCACCCGGTGATCGCCACGTATCCTGAGGGGCTGTATCTGAAAGGCTTCGCTTGTCGGGTGATGTAACTTGAAATGCGCTGCCTTGCCCCCATATATGAGCAAGGCATTGTTTCTCAGGAGGTCATCATGATTGCCAGCAAATTCGGTATCGGACAACAGGTTAGGCATAAACTGCTGGGGTATTTGGGCGTCGTGATCGATATCGACCCGGAATACTCTTTAGAACAACCCAAAGCTGACGAGATAGCGGCGAACGACGAACTGCGTTCCGCCCCTTGGTACCACGTGGTGATGGAGGACGAGGAAGGCCAACCGGTGCATACCTATCTGGCGGAAGCGCAGCTGGATGGCGAGCCCCAGGAAGCGCACCCCGAGCAACCATCGCTGGATGAACTGGCGGAATCCATCCGTCACCAGTTACAGGCGCCACGTTTGCGCAATTGACCGCGCCAAGACCTGAGAAACCCCGAGAGGGCCCGGCATCGCGCCAGGCCCTTTTTTTATTTAGCGCTCCAGCCCTAAACGCGGGATTTCGATTTTCGGGCAGCGATCCATCACCACCTGCAGCCCGGCCTGTTGCGCCAGCTCCGCCGCCTGATCGTTAATCACGCCGATCTGTAGCCACAGCGCCTTGGCGCCGATCGCTATCGCCTCTTGCGCCACGCCGTAAGCCGCCTCCGAATTGCGAAACACATCAACCATATCCACCGGCTGTGGGATAGCGGCCAGCGTGGCATAAACCGGCTGCCCCAGCAGCGTCTGCCCCGCCAGTTTTGGGCTGACCGGGATCACTTGATACCCTTGCGCCAACAGATACGCCATCACCCCATAGCTGGGCCGCGACGGGTTATCGCTGGCGCCCACCAGCGCGATGGTTTTCACCTGCTGCAACAGCTCAACAATCTCTTGATCTTGCATCTTCAACTCCCGTTTATCACTGCGTCACTTTCCATTTCGAGTGTAACCGATCGGCATTCGCTCGGTTAAACGCTAATGCGAAGGAAACTTCACCGCAATCTTATGGTCAGAGGCTGTCGCGGTTCAGCTGCGCACGGTCGTGTCTAAACGCGATAAAATATGTAAAAATGTAAACAAAATACCCGATTGAAAAATTTTGACACAACCTATGCCGTGTTCAACACTTAGAGCTACGTCACTTTATAAGGAGATAATGATGAAATTTGGTCTGGTGGTTGCGGCGTTGCTCAGCATCAGTATGCCTGCCGCGGCTACGACCCTGAAACTCTCCCCGGACATCGACCTGCTGGTGGTCGACGGCAAGAAAATGACAGGTTCGTTGTTAAAAGGCGCCGACAGCCTTGAACTGGACGGCGGGCAGCACCAGCTGCTGTTTAAAGTGACCAAAACCGTACGTTCCGGCCAGCATACACAGGCCTATACGTCCCTGCCGCTGGTTGCCACCTTCAATACGCAAAAGATTAGCCAAGTGGCGATCGAACTGCCGCGCATCGAGAACGATCGTGATGCGCAACGCTTTGACAGAACGTTGAATTATCTGGTGGTCGATAAAGACGGCAACGCCCTGCCGTTCCGACATGATGCGCTGCATCCCGACAGCGTCACCTTCAATACCGATTTGGAAAAGGTGATGACCGATTACAACCGCCAGAACCGCCCGGCCTCCGTTCCGGCCTTTGTTCAGGCGAACGCAGGCAATCCCTCAGCCCTCGCGTTGGCCGGCGCGCCGCTGAACGCCCCGACGGTAACGTTGAAAGGTGAAAACGTGTCGGAACAGATGTTGCAATACTGGTTCCAACAGGCCGACAAGGAAACACAGAAACGTTTTCTACGCTGGGCCAATAAACAACCGATTCGCTGATCCCTTCCGGCGTCTTTCCCCGTAAAGGCGCCTTTTCTTCGCATTTTCAGGCGCAAACGCTAGGCAGTGAAAAACAGTTTCAGTAATCTGTCGCACATCCCCCGATGAGCGAAGGACACCGAGATGGAATTGACTACCCGCACTATCGCCGCGCGCAAACACATTGCGCTGGTGGCGCACGATCACCGCAAACAAGCCCTATTGGAGTGGGTAGAAAGCCACAAGACTATTCTGGCGCAGCACCAGCTGTACGCCACCGGCACCACCGGTAATCTGATCCAGCGCGCCAGCGGCATTCCCGTCACCAGCATGCTGAGTGGCCCGATGGGCGGCGATCAGCAGGTTGGCGCACTGATTGCGGAAGGCAAGATAGACATGCTGATCTTCTTCTGGGACCCGCTGAACGCGGTGCCGCACGATCCGGACGTGAAGGCGCTACTGCGGCTGGCGACAGTATGGAATATTCCGGTGGCCACCAACCGCTCGACCGCCGATTTTCTGATCGACTCTCCGCTGTTCAAAAACGAGGTGGAGATCGCCATCCCCGACTATCAGCGCTACCTGCAAGACCGCCTGAAATAATCCTCACGGCCTGGCTGGCGCCAGGCCTGATGCCTACGGTTTTTTCTGCACCGGTACGCCAAGATCCTGCAGGTGTTCGACGAACACCGAAGGGCGTTCACGATCCTGCAACAGCCATACCTGATGTTTGGCGCGCGTCAACGCGACATACAATAGACGGCGCTCTTCGGCATCCGGGAAATCCTCCGGCTGCGGCAGTAGCACCTCTTCCAACACCGACTCGCGCGCCACGGCGGGGAAGCCGTCACGCCCCTCATGTAAACCGGCAATGATGACGTATTCCGCCTGCTGCCCTTTGCTGGCGTGGATGGTCATAAACTCCAGATCCAGCTTGGGCCAGCGGGTGCCCGCCTTCGCCAGCGCTTCCGGTTTCAGATGATGGTAACGCGCCAGCACCAGGATGCGCTCATCCGGCTTGGCGTAGCCGCTCAGTTTATCCAGCAAGGGCTCCAGCTGCTCGTGCGGCAGGATCGCCACCGACTTTTTATTGCCCTTGCTCAAGCTGTTGAGCGGTTTTTTCAGCTGGTGCGGGTTTTGCTGCACGAACCGGTTGGCCACCTCGCCGATACGTTCATTGAAGCGATAGGTGGTATCCAGCGCGCACTGCGCGCCTTCGCCGAAGTTCGTGGCGAAGGCCGTGGTTAACGTCAATTCTGCGCCGCTAAAGCGATAAATCGCCTGCCAGTCATCCCCCACCGCAAACAGGCAGGTCTGCTTGTTCTGTCGGCGCAATGCCGCCAGCAACAGCGCACGCTGCGGTGAGATATCCTGAAACTCGTCGACCAGAATATGTTTCCACGGGCTGACGAAGCGCCCCTTGTCGAGAATGTTGACCGCCTGATGGATAAGGCCGGAGAAGTCCACCGCCCCTTCCTCTTTCAAGGCGCTTTTCCAGGCTTTCAGCAGCGGCGCCATCAGCCGGATACGTTTTGAGAACAGATCGCGGATGTCTTCATCCGCCTGCTCAATCATTTCCGACTGGCTGCCGCCGTGCATGCGCATCAGCCCCAACCAGCGTTCCAACCGGCTTGCCAGGCGATCCGCCAGGCGCTTATCCTGCCAGAAGTCGCCTTCCGGCACTTCCCATTCCAGCTCTTCGGTCAACCATTGACGCCACCCCTTGGCCTGCGCTTTCTTCTCCGCGCACTGTTGGCGCCAATGGGTAATCAGCAGCTCTTTGCGCGCTTTGGCATCGGTTTCCAACCGGCTGATGGCCGGGGCCTTGCGGCTGCCTTGTTGAATGATTTGCAGCGCCAAGGCATGGAAGGTCTTGGCCTGAATGCCGACATCACCCAAACGTTCTTTGATGCGGTCGTTCATCTCGCCAGCGGCCTGGCGGCCGAAAGCCAACAGCAAGATTTGGCCCGGCTGCGCTTCCTGACGGCGCAGCAGCCAGCCGGCGCGCGCCACCAGCACCGACGTTTTGCCGCTGCCGGCCCCCGCCAATACCAGAACGGAATCCTCGCCGTTGACCACCGCGCGGCTCTGGGAGTCATTGAGCGGTGAGCTTTCGACGGTCTGGAAGAAGTCGTGATGTTGCTCCAGCATGCGATCGGTCCACTGCCGGTTGCGTTGTTCGACGCTGCGTAACCCCTGCTGCAGCCATTGCAGACACAGTTGGTAATCGGCCCGGCAGTTATCGAATTCCTCCAGACGCGTCACCGGCATCGGCAGCGCGGAGAAAGCCTCACGGATTTGCTGTTGCAGCTTGCCCAGCTCAGACTTTTTGAACCATTTATCTTGCTGCTCTATGCGCTGAATCTGTGCCACCTGCTGCTGCAACACGCCGGCACTGACCTCACTCATTTCGGCGCTCCACTGCTGCCACGCCTGCTGCAGATAGTGATAAAAACGCTGCGTTTCCTGCCATTCGGTGCCGTGCAGCCGCACCACTTTTTCGTCCGGCAATTCAAATTCCAGCTCGCCCCAGACGATGCCGCGCTTGCACCTGACCTGAATCAGTTGATTGAAGGGGATCAGGTATTCATGTTTTTCCCCGCTCACCTCAACGCCGGCGTGCAGCAACCGCACGCGGTTATAAGGGTGCTGAGCCAGGTGTTTCCCCAGCGATGTCGCTTTAAGTTCCATATCGTCGCGCCATGACTATGTTGAGATT
The DNA here is from genome assembly GCF_009905295.1 of Serratia sp. NGAS9. Classification (NCBI taxonomy): domain Bacteria; kingdom Pseudomonadati; phylum Pseudomonadota; class Gammaproteobacteria; order Enterobacterales; family Yersiniaceae; genus Serratia; species Serratia sp. NGAS9. The sequence goes on along the minus strand of NZ_CP047605.1, from coordinate 1,815,561 downwards.
AAATAACGGATATCTGCCAGTTTACCTGCGATAAGCAGTGGCACTCTAGCGCTAAAAAAAGGGTAGAATAGATTTTGCGTTTTTATCGTGAATACGCCCGCATCGCGGTTTGGCTATCATTAGAGCAGAATGACGTCTATGCGTACTGTACTGAATATTCTTAATTTTGTGTTGGGCGGTTTCTTCACCACGCTAGGCTGGCTTATTGCTACGGTGTTCAGCGTGCTGCTTGTCATCACACTGCCGCTTACCCGCTCCTGTTGGGAAATCACCAAGCTGTCGCTGGTGCCGTTCGGCAACGAAGCGATACACGTCGATGAACTGTATCCGGAAAAAAGCAATGCGCTGCTCTCCGCTGGCGGCTCGCTGCTCAACATTATCTGGCTGGTGCTGTTCGGCTGGTGGCTGTGCCTGTCACACATCGCCGCCGGTATCGTGCAATGCGTTTCAATCATCGGCATTCCAGTCGGCATCGCCAATTTCAAAATAGCCGCCATCGCGCTGTGGCCGGTGGGACGCCGCGTCGTCTCGGTAGAAATGGCTCAGCAAGCCCGTATTGAGAATGCTCGCCGCCACTATCAACAGCGTTAATTTTTTCTCCGTTTGAGGAGTTTTTCGTGCGCTCTTTTGCACCCGCAGTTCGTCGTTATACTTACAACAGCAACCTGCTGTATCACTTGCGCATCCTCATTGCGCTGATCGGCACCACCGCCGTTCCCTGGTGGCTCGGCATTCCCAAGCTGACTATCCCGTTAACGCTGGGCGTGGTGGCAGCCGCCCTGACCGATTTGGATGACCGCCTGGCCGGCAGGTTACGCAACCTGCTTATCACGCTGGTGTGCTTCTTTGTTGCCTCCGCCTCGATCGAGCTGCTGTTCCCTTATCCCTGGTTGTTCGCCCTTGGCTTAACCACGTCGACCTGCGGTTTTATCCTGCTCGGCGCCTTGGGGCAGCGTTATGCCACCATCGCCTTCGGCGCGCTGCTGATCGCGGTTTACACCATGCTCGGCACCTCGATGTACGATGCCTGGTATCAGCAACCGCTGCTGCTGGTGATCGGCGCGCTGTGGTACAACCTGCTGACGTTGGCAGGCCACCTGCTGTTCCCGATCCGGCCGCTGCAAGAGAACCTGGCGCGCTGTTACGATCAACTGGCCAACTATCTGGATGCCAAAGCCAATCTGTTCGATCCCGACGCCGAACGCGACGCCGACCTGCCATGGATGGATGTCGCAATGGCCAACAGCGCCTTGGTCGCGTTGCTTAACCAAACCAAAGCCTCGCTGCTGACGCGCCTGAAAGGCGATCGTGGCCAGCGCGGCACCCGCCGCACCTTGCACTACTATTTTGTCGCGCAGGATATCCACGAGCGTGCCAGCTCTTCCCACGTTCAGTACCACGCGCTCAGCCGGCAATTTCGTCACAGCGACATTTTGTTCCGCTTCCAGCGTCTGCTGAGCATGCAGGCACGCGCCTGCCGCCAATTGGCACAATCGATCCTGCTGCGGCAAAAGTACCAGCACAATCCGCGCTTTGAACCGGCTTTCAGCCGCATTCAGGAGGCGTTGGCGCGCATCGCCGAAACCCAGGGCAATAACGAGCAGACCAAGGCGCTGGCGCATCTGTTGAAAAACCTGCATGCGATCGATGCGCAGCTGGCCAATATCGAATCAGAGCAGACGCTGGCCAGCGGGCAAGCGGAAGAGAACAGCCTGGCCGACGACCGCTTAACCGGCTGGAGCGATATTCGGTTGCGCATCAGCCGCCATTTGACGCCGCAGTCGGCCCTGTTCCGCCATGCGATCCGCATGTCTGTGGTACTGTGCGTGGGTTACGCCTTCATCCAGTTCACGGGTATGCAGCACGGTTACTGGATCCTGTTGACCAGCCTGTTCGTCTGTCAACCGAACTACAACGCTACCCGCCGACGCCTGGCGCTACGCATCATCGGTACCCTGGCCGGTATCCTGATCGGCCTGCCAATCCTCTATTTCGTGCCGTCAATGGAAGGGCAACTGGTGTTGATCGTCATCACCGGCGTTCTGTTCTTCGCTTTCCGCACCGTACAATATGCCCACGCGACGATGTTCATCACGCTGCTGGTGCTGTTGTGTTTTAACCTGTTGGGCGAAGGATTCGAAGTGGCAGCCCCGCGCGTTTACGATACCTTGCTGGGCTGTGCCATCGCCTGGGCGGCAGTCAGCTTTATCTGGCCGGACTGGAAGTTCCGCCAACTGCCGGCGGTGGTGGATAAAACGCTGAATGCCAACTGCCGTTATCTGGACGCCATTCTGGTGCAATACCACCAGGGTAAGGATAACGGCCTCGCTTACCGCATCGCGCGACGTGATGCCCACAACAGCGATGCCGAACTGGCTTCGGTCATCTCCAACATGTCCGCCGATCCCAAAGCCGACAAAGCGCTGCAGGAAGCCGCCTTCCGCTTGCTCTGTCTGAACCACACGCTCCTGAGCTATATCTCCGCATTGGGGGCGCACCGCGAGCGGCTGAATACCCCGGCCACGCTCGATCTGCTCAATGACGCCGTGTGTTACGTGGACGGCGCCTTGCATCAGGAAGAACGGAACAGCCAGCGCATTGCGCAGGCGTTGGAACAGCTGGCGGAGCGCATCAGCAAAGCCGTTCCGGAACCTGAAAGCAAAGAACAATTGGTCTTGCAGCAGGTGGGATTGGTGCTCGAGCTGCTGCCAGAGCTCACCGCGCTGCATGCCCAAATCAATAAGGCAGCCTAACTATTCAGGGCCCGTTCGATGGGCCCTGAATAACCGGCTCATGCCCATGGCGGCGCATCGCCATCGTATGATCGAACCAACGCACTAGCTCGCTGCGTAATTCGGCCGGCAACGCCGCCTGATGATAACCGGCTATCGCCCCGCCCAGCGACAGCAGCACTCGTAGCCCCAAATTAGTCTGCTGTTTCAATAAACGGAGATAGCTGCGTTTGGCGCCATGCAGCCGCAGGTCATAAGCGTTGCGAATGCCCGCTCGCCACAGCAGACGTTCCATATTAACGTCAATATTCGGCAATGCCTTCAGTCGGCCGTGATCGCCAGCCTTAAGCCGCTGCTCCCGGCGCGCCTCCCTGACAGCCTGCCAGGCCAGCCCCACCAGCTCGTTGCGTTCCCGCCACAGCGACTCGTCAACCCAGTAATAACGCAAAGTGATGGGCGCTCCACGCTTGGAGTAGACCATATTGACCATCCCTCTGGCACGAAAGGCCGGTTCCATGCTCGCCGTAGCCCGCAAGTACAGCTCGCCGTCCGCTATCACCGCAAACATTACCCCCTCGGCCAGCAGGCCGTAGCCACCAAACTGTGACCGTGTTGTGATGGCTCCCAGCACCGCAAAGCAATTTTTAGCCTGCGCGATTCTTCTCGTCGACATCCTTTTCATAGCGTTCCTCCTTTTTAGGTTCTGGCCGTATTATTTCTCTCATCAATGAAAAAAGTAACGTGAACAACTAATTAGAAAAATACGCACTATCCGCCCGCCTGCCAATCACAAAAATCATCGGTACAAAAAATGATCGCAATTATGCGAGCCGCTACGAAAATTTGGGTTGATCTTATCCTAAATCAGGGATACTGTATAAACATACAGTAACACGACGGGCGGGAACTTTATGCGTACTCAATCACTCTACCAACCTCATTTCGGCCATGGCTCTTATACAGCGCGCAATGTTGCGAAGAACACAGATGTCGGCAAAGAAAATGGCTTGATCAGTGAACTTGTTTACAACGAGCGCCAGCCCGCAGTGGCCCAATTGCTGTTGCCCCTGCTGCAACAACTGGGCAAACAGTCTCGCTGGCTTCTGTGGCTGACGCCGCAGCAAAAATTAAGCAAACAATGGCTGCAGCAATCCGGCCTGCCTGTAGATAAGATGATGCAATTGAGCCAGATCAGCCCGGTGAATACGGTCGAGGCAATGGAAAAAGCGCTGCAAACGGGAAATTACAGCGTGGTTCTCGGCTGGTTGCCTGAGCTAACGGAGGAGGATCGTCTAAAATTAAGACGTGCGGCAGAATTGGGTAATGCCTATGGGTTTATCATGCGGCCTCAACGTGACATTAACCCGACTCACGGACACTGTTCCACCCTAAAAATTCACTCTTCTTTGTATCATTAAGTAAATTTAGGATTTTTCCCATCATTTTCGCACCCCCTAAGCGGAACCTTTGCGTGGGAAGGCACAAAGCTAGTCCGGCTGCGGTTTGGCAAGCAAAAATGCTCGATGAATCGCCGTTTTTTTAGGCAAAGAATGTTAGCAAATATGTACGATTCCGCGTTTTTTTTTAGAGCCTTATCACATCACACTTGTAACTTTCGCGCCACGTTGTAGACTTTACATCGCCAAGGTTGCTCTATAACGTCAGAAAAACTGGCGAGTAACAAACGAGGGCTTAAACCTTGGCGAAGGAATTTAACCAAGGGCTTAAACAGCTTTAAAGCTCATTGCCTATTTGGATGATAACGAGGCGCAAAATGAAAAAGACAGCTATCGCATTAGCAGTGGCACTGGCAGGTTTCGCTACCGTAGCGCAAGCCGCTCCAAAAGATAACACCTGGTACACCGGTGCTAAACTGGGCTGGTCCCAGTACCACGACACTGGTTTCTACGGTAACGGTTACCAGAACGGTATCGGCAACGGCCCAACCCACAAAGATCAGCTGGGTGCCGGCGCGTTCCTGGGCTACCAGGCAAACCAATACCTGGGCTTCGAGCTGGGCTATGACTGGCTCGGCCGCATGCCTTACAAAGGCAGCGTGAACAACGGTGCTTTCAAAGCGCAGGGCGTTCAACTGGCCGCTAAACTGAGCTACCCAATTGCTGACGATCTGGACATCTACACTCGTCTGGGTGGTATGGTATGGCGTGCAGACTCCAAAGCTAACTACGGCCGTACTGGCCAGCGCCTGAGCGACCACGACACCGGCGTTTCTCCGCTGGCTGCTGTTGGTGTTGAATACGCACTGACCAAAAACTGGGCTACTCGCCTGGATTACCAGTTCGTAAGCAACATCGGTGACGCAGGTACCGTTGGCGCACGTCCAGACAACACCATGCTGAGCCTGGGCGTTTCTTACCGCTTCGGTCAGGATGACGTAGTTGCTCCAGCACCAGCTCCAGCTCCGGCTCCAGTTGTTGAAACCAAGCGTTTCACTCTGAAGTCTGACGTGCTGTTCAACTTCAACAAGTCTACTCTGAAAGCAGAAGGCCAGCAGGCTCTGGATCAGCTGTACACCCAGCTGAGCTCCATGGATCCTAAAGATGGTTCTGTAGTTGTTCTGGGTTACACCGACGCTGTTGGTTCTGACCAGTACAACCAGAAACTGTCCGAACAGCGCGCACAAAGCGTTGTTGACTACCTGGTCTCCAAAGGCATCCCGTCAGACAAAATCTCTGCACGTGGTATGGGTGAAGCAGATGCAGTTACTGGCAACACCTGTGGCTACAAATCTGGCCGCGCTACCAAAGCTCAGATCGCTTGCCTGGCACCAGATCGTCGCGTAGAGATCGAAGTTAAAGGTATCAAAGACGTTGTAACTCAGCCTCAGGGCTAAGTTTACTCGCCTAATAAAAAACCCCGCCTAGCGGGGTTTTTTTTCGTCCTATTGTTGCCACAACCTTTCAAGGTCAAACGCCACAAAGGCGCTCTCACGCACTTACTTGGGATCTTTGCCAAGAATCGCCTTCAAGTCTTCTTTCAACGATGACATCTGGTTTGCATACTTTTCTTTGCGTTCAGCGTCTTCGATAAGTTGCACGACGGTTTCCGAAAGCGTAACGCCACGGCGGCGCGCCAGAGCAGCTAATCGTTGCCAAACCAAAAACTCCAGATCGATAGATTTTTTACGCGTATGCTGATGTTCTGCGTTAAAATGACGTTTGCGGCGGGCGCGGATTGTTTGCTTCATCCGGTTATCCAGTTCCGGATTCATATGAGCGGCAATCCATGCAAGTACCTTTACCGGCTCATTTTCCAGCTTCAGCAGCTCGTTAACCGCTTCCTGAGCAGCGCTGTTTTCAATGTAGCGGGTAATAAGCTCCCCTTCCCGGTGCTTCTTCACCAGGTACTTCCATTTCCAACCGCTCTCTAGATTTTCCAGTTGCTGATATTTCATCTTGAGCTCTTCAGTGACCGCGTAACTTCAAATAAGCATAACAGCTTTGCGCCGAATTTCCCCGGCAATTAAGCCGTCTTTTAGACTGTTTTTTGCACAGTCACCGCGTGATGTCAAACTCCCTGATGCCAACTGGCACTCCGCATGTATCAAGCCGCCGTTATTCTTGTATAATCGCCCTTTCCCTTTTTAACGATTGCATCTAACACTTTGACCAATAACCGACTTGAATGGCAATCTTTATTGCCGGACGTAACGCCTTATCAGGCGATATTTGATACCGCCGCTCAGTTGGCACCCGTGCCCTTTTCCGCCATTCAGCCTCGGCTGGAAAATGCCCTGACGCTATTTTGCCACCCTCAATCGCCACCGCGATTCATGCTGTTGAAAGCGCAAGAAACGCGAGAATACCTGGAACTGATCGCTAACGCCGTCAAACCGCTGCTGCCGCAAAACACGGCATGCCGCGGCAGCCACTATGTCATTCAGGATGGCAAGGTCAGCGTAGAGCCTGCCAGCCATGGCGATGAACCTTTCGCTGCCGGCGGTGCTTGCGTGTTCCAAGAGTGGATTGAACCGGAGCAGCTGTTTGGTTGCGTGCGGATCCACAATGGCGACATCACTCTGCAGCCCGGCCTGGTGCACCAGGCCAACGGCGGTATTCTGATCCTGTCAGCCCGGGCGCTGCTGGCCCAGCCGTTGCTATGGCTGCGGTTGAAGCAAATGATCGGCCAGCGTCAGTTCCATTGGGTTTCGCCTGACGAAACCCGCCCGCTGCCGGTTGCTATTCCGCCGATGCCGCTGGATCTGCGGCTGATTGTGGTCGGCGACCGCCACGGCCTGGCCGATTTCCACGATATCGAGCCAGAACTGAGTGAACAAGCGGTCTATGGCGAATATGAAGACGATCTGCAACTGACTGAAGTTGATGATATGGCGCAGTGGTGCGGCTACGTCAACGGTGTGATCGCCGAGCGGCAGTTACCGATGTTGGCGGCCGATGCCTGGCTGCCGCTGATCGTTCAGGCGGTGCGTTATAGTGGCGATCAGGGCATCCTGCCACTCTCGCCGGTTTGGCTTGGGCAGCAGTTGTCCGAAGCTGCACTGTACGCCGAAGAAGACCGCATTACGGCCAAAGCGTTTGAAGCGGCATTGAATGCCCGCGAATGGCGTGAAAGCTATCTGGCCGAGCGTATGCAGGATGAGATCGAGCTGGGTCAGATCCTGATTGAGACCGAGGGCGAAGTGGTCGGGCAGATCAACGGTCTGTCAGTCCTGGATTATCCGGGCCATCCACGCAGCTTTGGTGAACCGTCGCGCATCAGTTGCGTTGTGCATCTCGGCGACGGCGAGTTCACCGACGTCGAGCGCAAAGCCGAACTGGGCGGCAACCTGCATGCTAAAGGCATGATGATCATGCAGGCGTTCCTGATCGCCGAACTGGATCTTGATCAGCAACTGCCCTTCTCCGCTTCCATCGTCTTTGAGCAATCTTATGGTGAAGTGGACGGTGACAGCGCCTCGCTGGCTGAGCTGTGCGCATTGATCAGCGCCCTGTCACAGCAACCGATCACCCAACAGATCGCCGTCACCGGCTCCGTCGACCAATTTGGCAACGTACAGCCGATAGGTGGCGTTAACGAAAAGATCGAAGGTTTCTTCGAGGTTTGTTTACGCCGCGGCCTGACGGGCAAACAGGGTGTCGTCTTGCCCGCAACCAACGTGCGCCACCTGTGCTTGCGCCAGGATATCGTCGACGCGGTACGCGAAGGGCAATTCCATCTGTGGGCGGTAGAGAGCGCGGCGGAAGCCTTGCCTTTACTCACAGGTTGCCTCTACTCTGACGAACAACAGCCGAATTTGTTGGCGGCCATTCAGGAACGGATTGCGCAGGTGAGCCTGCAGGAACGCCGCCGTCCGTGGCCGCTACGCTGGCTCAACTGGTTCAACCACGGCTGATCGGACTTGTTCAGCGTACACGTGTTAGCTAACCTGCGTCCTTCATTAAAATAAGGCTTACTGAGAACATGGTAGATAAACGCGATTCCTATACGAAAGAAGACCTCGAAGCATCCGGTCGTGGCGAGCTGTTCGGCGCCGGTGGCCCACCGTTGCCGGCGGGTAACATGTTGATGATGGACCGCGTGGTCAAAATGACCGAAGACGGCGGGACTCACAACAAAGGTTATGTGGAAGCGGAGCTGGATATTAATCCGGACCTATGGTTCTTCGGTTGCCACTTTATCGGCGATCCGGTCATGCCTGGCTGCCTGGGCCTGGATGCGATGTGGCAGCTGGTCGGTTTCTACCTCGGTTGGCTGGGTGGCGAAGGCAAAGGCCGCGCGCTGGGCGTCGGTGAAGTCAAGTTCACCGGCCAGGTGCTGCCAACCGCGAAGAAGGTAACCTATCGTATTAACTTCAAACGCGTCATTACCCGCAAGCTGATCATGGGCGTCGCCGATGGCGAAGTGCTGGTTGACGGTGAAGTGATCTATACCGCCACCGATCTGAAAGTGGGCCTGTTCAAAGATACCACCGCATTCTAATCACGCTGGCGGGAAGGCGGCCACTGCCTTCTCTTCTAACGCTCTTCGCATGCCATCACGTCGAAACGTGATGGCATTTCTTTCTCTTACTTCCCGACTTTCAAAGACCATCCGCATCTTCTTTTAGCCGCCGTCGGCGTTATGGAATATCTCATCACGTTGGCATTGATGCTGGGTGTACCTTATTTCATCGCCCTTCACCGAAATGTCTTCCCCCATAGGTCTTTACCCTATTCTTACCCGAAGCGGCCAAAGCAATAGGCAGCCTGAAAGGCGGCCTCCCTCACTACCCGCATCAGTGCAATAGCGCTTTTTTTGCATCCGGTTATTCTCTTGCCCCTCAAGATCCTCTAACATGACTAGCATAGTAACTACAATTATTGTACTTAGTGAGAAAGGTATGCAAAAAACCCGCTTTAGCGATGCACCTTGCCCCGTCGCGCGTTCATTAGATCGCGTCGGGGAATGGTGGAGCATTCTGATCCTGCGTGATGCCTTTCAGGGGTTGTCCAAATTCGACGAATTCCAACAAAGTCTGGGTATGTCACCCACGCTACTGGCGCGTCGCCTGAAGGATTTGGTGGCCCACGGCATTCTGTATAAAGAACGTTATCAAACGCGGCCGGTGCGCTATCACTACCTGCTTACTGAGCGCGGCAACGATTTTCTCCCGGTGTTGGCGGCGCTCTCACAATGGGGCAACAATCATCTGACCGACGGGGACGTCAGCGCCCTGTTGGTCGACGGACGCAACGATCGGCCGATCCAAGTCCAGTTGGTCAATCGTGATACCCAACAGCCGGTGCCGCCGCAGTTCATTACGCTGGCGCCAGGGCCGGCGGCAAGCGATGGCATATATCAACGCGCCGAACTGATGCGGCAGCGGCGCCTCGCCGATTTACCCGAATTTACCAAGGAGCCATCATGAGCAATTGTCGTATCGTCATTACCGGCATGGGCGCCGTTTCACCGCTAGGGTGCGGTATTGAAGCCATCTGGCAACGTTTGTTAAAAGGAGAATCCGGCATTCGAGCGTTGCCTGACGAGATCGTTGCAGATTTACCGGTCAAGGTCGGAGGACAAGTCCCGGCGCTGGCGCAAGATGCTGAAGCGGGCTTCAACCCCGACGCCTCCGTCGCCCCCAAGGACCAAAAGAAAATGGACCGCTTTATCCTGTTTGCTATGGCGGCGGCGGATGAAGCCATTCGTCAGGCCGGCTGGATAGCCGATACGGACGAAAAACAAGAGCGCACAGCCACCGTCATTGCCTCGGGTATTGGCGGTTTCCCGGCGATTGCCCAGGCGGTGCGCACAACCGACAGCCGCGGAGCCAAACGGCTGTCGCCGTTCACCATCCCCTCATTCCTGGTCAATCTGGCGGCCGGCCACGTTTCAATCAAACACCACTTCAAGGGGCCGATTGGCGCGCCGGTCACCGCCTGTGCCGCCGGCGTGCAAGCCATTGGCGACGCAGTGCGTATGATCCGCAATGATGAAGCCGATATCGCCGTGTGCGGCGGTACCGAAGCCGCTATAGATACCGTCAGCCTGGGCGGGTTCGCCGCCGCGCGCGCCATGTCCACCGCTCCGGCCGAATTGGCGCAACAGGCCTCTCGGCCCTTCGACAGCGCCCGGGACGGATTTGTCATGGGGGAAGGCGCCGGCATGCTGGTGATTGAAACGCTGGAACACGCGCTGGCGCGCGGCGCCACCCCGCTCGCGGAAATCGTCGGCTATGGCACCAGCGCCGACGCCTACCACATGACATCCGGCGCTGAAGACGGCAACGGCGCCTATCGGGCGATGAAAATCGCGTTGAAGCAGGCGAACGTCGTTCCCGAGGAGGTACAGCATTTAAATGCGCACGCGACATCGACACCCGTAGGGGATTTGGGCGAAATCAACGCCATCAAACACCTGTTTGGCACGGCCGGGACTGTCGCCGTAACCTCAACAAAATCAGCGACGGGGCACCTGCTGGGCGCCGCCGGCGGGCTGGAAACCATCTTTACCGCCTTGGCTCTGCGCGATCAGATAGCCCCTGCCACGCTAAATCTGGATAACCCCGATCCGGCGGCGGCAGGCTTGCATCTGGTCGCGAAACAGGCGGAATCGATGAATATGACCTACGCCTTATCAAACGGCTTCGGCTTTGGCGGCGTGAATGCGAGTATTTTGCTGAAGCGCTGGCAGGATAAATAAACGCCTGAAACAAAAACCTCCGCCAAAGGGCGGAGGTTATTCCTTTTATTTGACAGGGAGCCGCTTAAGCGGTCACAGCCCTGTCTTCCATGGCTTCTCGCCAACCTCCCAGCCATTGAGACCGGGCGTCCACCGATGATTGGTAGGGACAATGTTCCCTGGAACGCCCTAAAATACCTGCCTGATACCCTCTCGAATGCGCCCTTTCCAGACGATCGCGTTTCTGTCTCTTCATGCCTCGTTTCCCTCATTTTGGTCTGGTGGAAAGAAAACAATGGCTGCTTTTTGCGCAGCCACGAGTAATCAATAGCGCTAAAAGAAGAGAAGATCAATGCGCAAAATTCACGCCAATGTCATATTTGTGAGCTACGCCCGAGGAAAGTGCTAAGTGGCTGATCTGCCGGGGAAGGAGTTAACCAATTGAAATGAAATAGAAATCCCTGCCAGCGAGAAAAAACGAATTTCCACGGCGACAGGGATTAGACGATTTTAGACCAAATTATGACTAAATGCCGCCCATCTGTGCGGCGATAGCCTGGGCTTCCTGCTGCCACCCCTGCGCCAGAGTGCGCACCAGGGCATCATAGCCGTCTTCACCCTGTTTCAGCTCCAGGCTGAAAGGCCGTTTGATCAAGCGCCCCTGGCGGTTCAGCACCCACTCGCCGCGAATGATCGCCTTGCCGTCAAAACGGCCGTGGAAGCCGCTGATGGTCACGTTCAGCACATCCTGATCGCTGCTCATCGGCTGCGAAGAGACCACCCAACCCGGCAGCGCGCTGCTCAGGTTGGTGACCAGCGTTTGCTGCAGCTGCTGGTCGAGCGGGCTGGCCCACAGGTTGTTCTGGGCTATCACATACTGCACGTCGTTGGTCTGATACACCACGCCGCTCTGCGCCAGATAATCCGCCACGCTCACGTGCTCCAGCCACAGCTGGCGCGTGGAGGCGCCGCTGCTGCTGGCCGCGGCCGGCGCGCCCAGCGCCGGCAACTGATAGTAAGTCTTCTGTGGCGAACTGCTGCAGGCGCTAAGCAACAGCGCCAGGGCTACCGGGATCCATTTCATCATTTCGTGGCCTTCTTCGGCTGAGGGTCATTACTGCCGGCGGCTTCAAACACCAGCGCGTTACTCTTCTCATTCAGGGTGCGCAACACCGGTTGCAGCTCACGCAAGACCTGATCGAGGCGCTGCATGTCGCCCACCATCTTGTTGTAAGCCGGCGAACCTGGCTGGAACCCTTTCATGCTGCGGTTCAACTCCAGCAGCGTTTTCTGCATGTCCTGCGGCAGCGCCTGCATCTCTTTGCTGGCGATGATGTCGTTCAACGACTTCATGGTCTGCTGCGTCGACTTCATGGTTTTCTGACTTTCCGCCAGCGTCTTGGTCGCCTCGTTGATCATCGGATTGATCGGCATCGCGTTGATCTTGTCCAGCGTCTGCATCAGTTTCTGCTGGATCTGCGCCAGACCGCCGCTGGTGGTTGGCATCAGCGGATAACCAAACAGCTCGCGCGGCCCTTTCCACGGTTTCTCCTGCGGATAGAAGTCGAGATCGATATACAGCGAACCGGTCAGCAGGTTGGCGGACTTCATCGAGGCGCGCATGCCGCGGGACTCGGCGTCTTTCAAGTGCCCTTCGATATCGAAGTTGCCGCCCAGCTGTTTCTGGAAGCGATCCGGCTCGATGCGGATCAGCACCGGAATGCGGTAATCATTATCCAGACGCTGCGCCATGCCGTCTTTATAGAACGGCACCTGCGCCACCGTACCCAGACGGATGCCGCGGAACTCGACTGGCGCGCCCGGCTGCAGGCCGCGTACCGAGTCGGAGAAGAACAGCAGGTAATCCTTATGCACGGTATACAGCGAATCCTGCGTGCTGCGCTGGTTGTCGAACAGCTGGTACTCCGCCTTCTCTTTCGCCAGTTCGCCGCGATCCCAGCCGTCCGGCACGTCGAAGCTGACGCCGCCGCTGAACAGCGTGGTCAATGATCCCATCTCTACCCGCATGCCCTGCGCCGACATGTCAAACGCCACGCCGCTGTCTTTCCAGAAGCGCACGTTGGTGGTGACCAACTGATCGTAAGGCGCGGTGATGAACAGCTGATAGCGCATGGCGCGCGCTTTAGGATCGAAATAGCTGGTTTCCACCGACCCGACGCGATAACCGCGGAACAGCACCGGATCGCCGGCGTTAAGCTGGCCTGATTTCTCGCTGTCCAGCACGATACGCAGCCCTTTGGCATCCGGAGAGGCCAGCGGTGGCGCGTCGAGCAGCTGGTAGTTGTCTTTACCGTCTTTGCCCTTGTTGCCCGGCTGCAGTTCGATATAGGCGCCGGAGAGCAGCGTCCCCAACCCGGAAACGCCTTCACGGCCGATCTGCGGCTTCACCACCCAGAAGGCGGAATCCTGGCGCAGCAATTTCTCCATGCCGGAATTAAGACGCGCCTGCACCATCACCTTGCTCAGGTCATCGCTCAACGTGACGGTTTCCACCACGCCGACGTCAACGCTGCGGCTTTTGATTTTGGTTTTACCCGCTTCCAGCCCTTCCGCCGTCGTAGTCACCAGCGTCACTACCGGCCCCTGATGGCTAAAGTGGTAAAACAGGATCCAGGCGCCGATCAGCGCGGTCACGATGGGAATGATCCACACCGGCGACCAGCGTTTGATCTTCTCGACGCCCGCGACGCTATGATTATTTTCCGTCACCTTGCGGCTCCTTGTTGATTGTTTCACTTGCGCGATCCCAGGTCAGCCGGGGATCAAATGTCATGGCGGCGAACATGGTGAGGATCACCACCAGCGCGAACAGCACGGCGCCCGTCGCGGGATAAATACTCATCAACTGCCCCATTCGCACCAGCGCCGACAATACGGCGATCACAAACACGTCGATCATTGACCAGCGGCCAACGAACTCGACCACTTCATAAATCAGGTGCATGCGCTCGCTGTCGGCGCGCGGTTTCTTCCTGCCGTTGGCGTCCCAGCACAGCCAGCCGATCGCCAGCATTTTCAGCGACGGCACCATGATACTGGCGATGAAAATCACCATCGCCACCGGATAAGAGCCATCCCCCCACAGCAGGATCACCCCCGCCATGATGGTGGAGTTCATTTTGTTACCCAGCGCCTCGGTCACCATGATGGGCATCAGGTTGGCCGGGATATACAGCATGATGGAGGTCACCAGCAGCGCCAGCGTCCATTGCAAGCTGTGGCGGCGACGCACGTAGCCGTTGGTGTGGCAGCGCGGGCAGCGCACCTGGTTAGCCGGCAAGATCGCCGTGCAGCAGGCGCAGGAGCGCACGCCCTGTCGCATGCCGGTACGCCCCACCGTCAGCGGGCGATCGAGACGCGGCGCCGGTTCGATGTCCTGCCACAGCCAGCGCCGATCCACGCATTGGAAAGCGCGCACCTGCAGCAGGCAGAACAGGCAATAAGGCACGAAGCTGCTGCCGATACCGATATCGCCATAAGCCATCAGCTTGACGAAGCTGACCAGCACCCCGGCGAGGAAAATTTCCACCATGCACCAGGTTTTGAACTGGAACAGCACCCGGGCCATCCACTCTTTGAGCCCCAGCGGCAAGCGCACTTTGGCGCACAGCAGAATGATCGCCAGCATGCAAAACGCCGGGATCAGCTGCACGAACACCATAAACAGCGTGGCCATGCTGGCGTAGTCTTCCGCCACCATCACTTCCGGGATTTGAATCAGCCGGATTTCATTGCCGAGACCGGCGACGCGCATATTGATAAACGGGAAAATGTTGGCCAGCACCAGCATGAACAAGGCACTGAGCGCGTAACCGATCGGCCGCTTGCGCGGTTCGTCCCAGCGGGAGCTGAGCGTGGTTTTGCAGCGCGGGCATACCGCTTTGCTGCCATAGGCCAGCGGCGGTAGCGCCACCAGCATGTCGCACTGCGGGCACAGCATCAGGTTATCCTGCTGCGCCGCCGAGGGTGCGGAATGACTATGCTGCTGATGATTGTTGTGGGAACACACCATATTCCTCCTCAATAACGTTGCTCACCGGCACGTCGATACCGCCCGCAGCAGCGCGCGGGCGGTATCGCAACGGTCAGCCGTTTTTCATCGCTTCCAGCTCTTCCCAACGGGCGAAGGCCTGCTCGAGCGCCTGCTCGGCGTTAGCCAGCGCCGTCAGCACTTGCTGTGTTTCGCTGTGCGGCCGCGTGAAGAAGTCGGCATCGCTCATTTGCGCCTGCAACGCTTCGATTTCCGCCTCCAGCTGTTCGAGCCGCTGCGGCAACTGTTCCAGTTCGCGCAGCAGGTTGTAACTCAGCTTCGCCGCCGCTTTCTTCGGCTGTTCGGCCTTTTTCTCCGCCGCCGGTTTGCTCGCGCTCGGCGCCGCCTGACGAATCGGTTTCGCCGTGGCGCGCTGGTGATGCGCATCGTAGTAACCGCCGACGAAGGCGTTGATCACGCCATTGCCTTCGAAGATCCAGCACTCGGTCACCGAGTTGTCGACGAACTGACGATCGTGGCTAACCAGCAGCACGGTGCCCTGATAGCCGTCGATCAGCTCTTCCAGCAACTCCAGCGTTTCGACGTCGAGATCGTTGGTTGGTTCATCGAGGATCAGCAGATTGCTCGGTTTCAGAAACAGCTTAGCCAACAGCAGGCGGTTACGCTCACCGCCCGACAGCGCCTTCACCGGCGTCATCGCACGCTTCGGGTGGAACAGGAAGTCCTGCAGGTAGCCCAAGACGTGGCGAGGGCGGCCGTTGACCATCACTTCCTGTTTGCCTTCCGCCAGGTTGTCCATTACCGTGCGCTCCGGATCGAGATCGGCGCGGTGCTGGTCGAAATAAGCCACTTCCAGCTTGGTGCCGCAGTGCACGCGGCCGCTGTCGGCTTTCAGCTGACCGAGCATCAGTTTCAGCAGCGTGGTTTTGCCACAGCCGTTCGGCCCCACCAGCGCAATCTTGTCGCCGCGCTGCACCTGAGCGGAGAAACCGCGCACCAGCACTTTTTCGCCAACCTGATAATTGACGTCTTCCAGCTCGAATACGATTTTGCCGGAGCGGGTCGCCTCTTCCACCTGCATCTTGGCGGTGCCCATCACTTCACGGCGCTCTGAACGCTCGACGCGCAGCGCCTTCAGCGCACGCACGCGGCCCTCGTTACGGGTACGGCGCGCTTTGATGCCCTGACGGATCCAGACCTCTTCCTGCGCCAGCTTGCGATCGAACTCGGCGTTTTGCAGCTCTTCCACCCGCAGCGCTTCTTCTTTGCTCTGCAGGTACAGATCGTAGTTGCCCGGCCAGGAAACTAGCTTACCGCGATCCAGATCGACGATGCGCGTCGCCATGTTGCGGATAAACGAACGGTCGTGCGAGATGAAGACGATGCTGCCGTCGAACTCTTTCAGGAAACCTTCCAGCCAGTCGATGGTTTCGATATCCAGGTGGTTGGTCGGTTCGTCGAGCAACAATACGCGCGGCGAGCTCACCAGCGCACGGCCCAGCGCCGCTTTACGCAGCCAGCCGCCGGACAGCGAGGAAAGTTCTGCGTCGCCGTTCAACCCCAGCTGCAGCAGCACTTCGCTGATGCGGCTGTCGAGCTGCCAGAGTCCCTGGTGATCGAGGATCTCCATGATTTGCGCCATGCGCGCCAGGTTTTTCTCGCTCGGATCGCTCTCCACCAGGTGGGAAATCGCATGATACGCCTTCAGGTGTTCTGCCTGCTCCGCAACGCCTTCCGCCACGAAGTCGAACACGCTGCCGCCGATATTGCGCGGCGGATCCTGTTGCAGGCGCGCCACGATCAGATCCTGTTCGTAGATCACCCGGCCGTCATCCAGCGGGATCTCTTTGCCGAGGATCTTCAGCAGCGTAGATTTACCGGCGCCGTTGCGCCCCACCAGACACACGCGCTCGTTGTCTTCGATATGAATTTCGGTGTTGTCTAACAGTGGCGCATCGCTGAAAGAAAGCCAGGCGCCGGACATGCTGATTAACGACATAGTAATTATTTTCCTTCGCCGGCGTGAGTCACCAGCCAGCAGTTGTGGATCTGACGGTTACGGGCAAAGTCCTGCGACAGCGTCTTGGCGGTGATCTCTTTCGCCTCCAGGCCCAGCGCACTCAGCCCTGCCATATCCATTTGGAAACCGCGCTTGTTGTTCGAGAACATGATGGTCCCGTTGCGGCGCAGCAACCGTTTCAAATCTTTCATCAGCGCCAGGTGATCGCGCTGCACGTCAAAGGTGTTCTCCATCCGCTTGGAGTTGGAGAAGGTCGGCGGATCGATGAAGATCACGTCGAACTGTTCGTTGGCGTTGCTCAACCACGACAGGCAGTCGGCCTGGATCAATCGATGCTGACGGCCGGTCAGGCCGTTGGCGCGCAGGTTCTTCTCCGCCCATTCCAGATAGGTGCGCGACATGTCCACCGTGGTGGTGCTGCGCGCGCCGCCCAGCCCGGCATGCACGCTGGCGGTGCCGGTATAGGCGAACAGGTTGAGGAAGTCCTTGCCATTGCTCATCTCGCCCAGCATACGGCGCGCGATGCGGTGATCGAGGAACAAGCCGGTATCGAGATAGTCGGTCAGGTTGACCCACAGCTTGGCGTTATACTCTTCCACCAGCAGGAACTCGCCCTTCTGCGCCAGTTTCTCGTACTGGTTTTTGCCCTTCTGCCGCTCGCGCGTTTTCAGGATCAGCTGATTCGACGGCAGCTCCAGCACCGCCAGCGTCGCGTTGATCACATCGAACAGGCGCTGACGCGCTTTCTGTGCATCGACGGTTTTCGGCGGCGCATACTCCTGCACCACCACCTTGCTGCCGTAGCGGTCCACCGCGACGTTGTATTCTGGCAGATCGGCATCGTACAGGCGGTAGCATTCAATGCCTTGTTGCTTCGCCCACTTGTCGAGCTTCTTCAAATTCTTGCGCAGACGGTTGGCGAAATCTTCCGCCACCTGCACGCCGCCGGTAGCGGCACCGGCCGGGCTTGCCGCCAGCTGATAATTTTTCTGCACGCACTCCAGCGGGCCGTTCTTCGCCTTAAACTGGCGCTCGGCGCGCAGCTGCAGGCAGCTCAACAGCTCCGGTGAGGCGCTGAACAGCGACAGCTGCCAACCGCCGAAGGCGCTTTTCATCACGCGGCCCAGCATGTTGTGCAGCGCGATCAGCGCCGGTTCGCTTTCCAGACGCTCGCCATACGGCGGGTTGCTGATCACGGTACCGTGCGGGCCTTCCGGCAGCGGGTTGGTCAACCGCGCGACGTCGCCGACGTTGAAGGTGATCAGTTCGGCGACGCCGGCGCGGCGGGCGTTGCCGCGCGCCATCTCAATCACCCGGCGATCGATATCGGAACCGAAGAAGCGAGAGGCGGTTTCCTGCAGACCGCGGCGGGCACGAACCTGTGCTTCGGTGGTGACCTCACGCCACAGTTCGGCGTTGTGACCATTCCAGGCGCTGAATCCCCAGTGTTGACGGTGAAGACCCGGCGCGCGATCGGCGGCGATCATCGCCGCTTCGATCAACAGCGTGCCGGAGCCGCACATCGGATCGAGCATCGGCGTGCCCGGCTGCCAGCCGGAGCGCAGCACGATGGCGGCCGCCAGGTTTTCCTTCAGCGGCGCCTGGCCGGTGAGATCGCGGTAGCCGCGCTGGTGCAGGCCTTCGCCGCTCAGATCGAGCGCCACGCTGGCCATATCGCGTTGCAGGAAGACGTTAACGCGAATATCCGGCTGCTGCTTGGCAACCGTCGGGCGTTGGTCAAGTTTACGGGTGAAGCTGTCGACGATGGCGTCTTTCACCTTCAGCGCGCCATATTGGCTGTTGCGGATCTCTTCGTTCACGCCGCTGAAATGCACGGCAAAAGTTTTATCCACGCCAAAAATGCTCGGCCAGTCGATCGCCTGCACCCCAAGGTACAGATCCAGGTCGCTGTGCACGCGGAATTCGTTCAGCGGCAACAGAATGCGCGAAGCCAGGCGGCTCCACAGCAGGCTTTGGTACAGAAGACGATCGTCACCCTGAAAATGTACCCCGCCCTGCACCACTTTGCAGTCGTGAGCGCCAAGCGCTTCCAGCTCGCTTTTTAACAGTTCTTCCAATCCACGCGCCGTGCTGGCAAACAGAGAGTTCATATCGTACTTATCACCAAAAAGAAAATTGTTGCGCATTATAGCTAATCCGCACCGCTTGTCATAAAGTTGCTCCCTTCTATTTAATCATCGCACGGAGATAAGGGTGATCACGCTTTCCAAACTCTACGTTCATCCGGTTAAATCACTGCGCGGCCTGCAGCTTTCTTACGCCCAGGTCGGCAGCAGCGGTCTGGCCTTCGACCGCAACTTTATGATCACCGAGCCGGACGGCACCTTTATTACCGCGCGCCAATATCCGCAGATGGTGTTGTTCACGCCGGCGCTGTTGCCGGATGGGCTGTTTCTGACCGCGCCGGACGGTGAAAGCGCCGCCATTCGCTTCAGCGACTTCGCCGCCGCGCCGCAGCCGACCGAGGTATGGGGCAACCATTTCACCGCGCTGACTGCGCCAGATGAGATCAACCGCTGGCTGAGCGGCTATTTCCAGCGCGACGTGCAGCTGCGCTGGCTGGGGCCGGAGCTGACCCGCCGGGTCAAGAAACACCCTGAAATCCCGCTGACGTTTGCCGACGGCTACCCTTATCTGCTGATTAACCAGGCTTCGTTCAACGATCTGCAACAGCGCTGCCCCGGCAGCATCAAGCTAGAGCAGTTCCGCCCCAATCTGGTGGTGAGCGGCGCCACCGCCTGGGCCGAAGACGGCTGGCAGGTGATCCGCGTCGGTGACGTGATGTTCGATCTGGTGAAACCCTGCAGCCGCTGCGTGCTTACCACCGTCAGCACCGAGCGTGGCCGCAAGCACCCGAGCGGCGAACCGCTCAGCACGCTGCAAAAATTCCGCTCCGCCGACAACGGCGACATCGATTTTGGCCAGAATATGATCGCGCGCAACAGCGGCATCATTCGCGTGGGCGATACGGTGGAAGTGCTGTCGACCAAGCCGCCGCGCCCTTATGGCGCAGGGAAAGTGGTGGAGAGCGTACAGGCGCCACAAGACAGCGCGCACAGTGTCACGATCGAATATGAAGGCAAGGTGTTTACCGGCAATAACCAGCAGATCCTGCTCGAGCAGTTGGAACAGCAAGGCATCCGCGTACCTTACTCCTGCCGCGCTGGGATTTGCGGCAGCTGCCGCATTACGTTGTTGAGCGGTGAAGTCGCGCCCCTGAAGAAAAGCGCGCTGGGCGACAACGGCACCATCCTGTGCTGCAGCTGCATCCCGAAAAGTGATTTGACGTTGGCGTAATCCGCCTTATACCGCCCTGTCGTAAGCCGGGGCGGCGCTTTCATCCTGCGCGCAGGGTTTCAGCCGATCGTGCATCACCTTGATGGCGTCACCCAATACCATGGTACGGCCAGCGACCGTCAGCTGATTTTGCGCCAGCAGGCACAGGCTGGCGTTATCCCCGGCCTCCACCACCAGCAGGCGCGCTTCCGCGCCGCTCTCCATCACTTTCACCGCCGCCAGCTCGCCATTTTTCGGCTGCAGCGGGTAATGCTGCTGCGAGAAATGCCAGCTCTTTGGCATCAGCGGTTTCAGGAAGCGATAGGCGACCAGCGCATTCAACACCAGCTCGGCGCGCTGTTCATGGCTCAGCTTGACCTGCTTGCACTGTTCTTCATAGGTGAAATAAAGGGCGGCGTCATCCACGCAAAAAGCGCATTCATCAAAGGCGTCCGGCGTTAACATTTTGGCCGGGAAACGTGAACGAAAGATCATACCATTAGCTAAATCCAGCATTAGCCGATCGTGTTCGGCATCAAAATACCAACGCCAATTATCGTCAGGTTTTATCTTCATTTCGTATCCTTCTCGCTGCCTATGCCAATGCCGCACTCACCCTAAAAGGCGATTTTATCACCGATAAAATAGCTTAAACATCGGATAATTCCGCGAACGATATTTATGCTAACGAACAAAATATAGACGAGCCGGGGGCAGAAATAAACCCCCGGAATAAAATGAGAGGAAAAATATTAGATATGGGTAACGATATCTTTAATCAAACGCGGGCCGTGATAGATAAATCCGGAATAAATTTGCAGCAGGCTCGCGCCGGCCTCCATTTTTTCGCGCGCCGCCGTCAGCGAATCAATGCCGCCTACGCCAATAATCGGCAAGCGCCCCTGCAGTTCGGTGGAGAGGCGACGGATCACTTCGGTGCTGCGTGATTGCAACGGACGCCCGCTTAACCCACCCGCTTGTTCGCAGTAATTCAGCCCTTGGATCAATTTTCGATCCAACGTGGTATTGGTGGCGATCACGCCATCGATATTATGCCGCACCAGGCTATCGGCAATTTGGATCAATTCTTCTTCAGAAAGATCCGGCGCGATCTTTACCGCTACCGGCACATATTTGTGATGGCGCGCATGTAATTCCTGCTGCTTATTTTTAATCGCAGCCAAAAGATCGTCCAACGCTTCGCCATACTGTAAGGATCGTAACCCCGGCGTATTCGGTGAAGAGATGTTAATCGCGATATATCCGGCATACGGATAAACTTTATCCATGCAGATCAAATAATCGTCTTTTCCCTGCTCGACCGGCGTGTCTTTATTCTTGCCGATATTGATCCCAAGAATGCCGCCGAAATGGGATTTCTTAACGTTTTCAACCAGATTGTCCACGCCATGGTTATTGAACCCCATGCGGTTAATCAGGCCTTCCGCCTCAACCACGCGGAACAAGCGCGGCTTGTCGTTGCCCGGTTGCGGACGCGGCGTCACGGTGCCGACTTCCACATGGCCGAAGCCCATCGCGCCGAACGCATCGATGCATTCGCCGTTTTTATCCAGACCGGCGGCCAATCCCAGCGGGTTTTTAAACGACAGCCCCATGCAGCTGACCGGTTTGGTCGGCACGGACTGACGGACAAGAAACGCTAATGGGGTGCCGGTAATACGGCTGAGCTGACGAAAGGTCACTTCGTGCGCGCGCTCCGGATCGAGCTGGAACAACGCTTTCCTGATGAGGGGGTAGTACATGGACTCTCCTGATTTCCCGGTTGCAAACCGGGGGCGTATTATCCGGTATCCCCCGCCTAATTGGAATTGATTAAAGGCAAAAAAAGCCGTTTTTACGCAATCGTTTTCCCACTTCACCGCCAAATCGGCGCCAATCCGCTTTTGCGCATATCCAAATCAAAAAATGAGATTTAAACAACGCGCCCGGTTGCTGGTAGGTTTAAAACACTTCCCATTGATTTTCTAATTAAACCTAACTTTTAGTTATAAGGAGTGGCAATGCGCGTTATATCACTGGCCGGTAGCCCACGTATCCCATCACGTTCCGCCGCGCTGCTCTCGCTGAGTCAGAACTGGCTGAGGCAGCAAGGGGTGGAAGTGACGGCCTATACCCTGCACGACTTTGACGCCGAAGACCTGCTGTACGCCAACTTCAACAGTCCGGCGATCAAGGCGTTTGCCGAGCAGCTGGCGCAGGCCGACGGCCTGCTGATTTCCACGCCGGTTTATAAAGCGTCGTTCTCCGGCGCGCTGAAAACCCTGCTGGACCTGCTGCCGGAACGCGCGCTGGATCATAAGGTGGTGCTGCCGCTGGCGACCGGCGGTTCCGTCGGTCACATGCTGGCGGTGGACTATGCGCTGAAACCGGTGCTGGCGGCGCTGAAAGCGCAAGAGGTGCTGCACGGCGTGTTCGCCGACGACAGCCAGATCCAACTGACCGGCGAAAGCGCCACGCTCACCGACGCCGTGGCCGCCCGGTTGGAAGAGGCGCTCGCCAGTTTCTATTTGGCGCTTGGCCGCCGCAAACCGCCCGCGCTGCGCGTCGCCTCGCCGCTGACGGCGCGTCAAACCGCCTGACATGCCTGGAAAAGGAGGGCCTGAATGAAACAACGCAACGCTTTGCGACGTTGGCTGAGCGCCGCGGCCTTCACCGGCCTGCTGCCGCTGGTCTGGGCCAACGCCGCCGTCGCGCAGGATCCGGCGCAATTTCGCATCGGTTACCAGAAAGGATCGGTGAGTCTGGTGCTGGCGAAAAGCCACCGGCTGCTGGAGGAACGCTTCCCCGCCACCCGCATCAGTTGGATTGAATTTCCCGCCGGCCCGCAGATGCTGGAGGCCTTGAACGTCGGCAGCATCGATCTGGGCAGCACCGGTGATATTCCGCCGATCTTTGCGCAGGCCGCCGGCGCGGATCTGCTGTATGTCGGCGTTGAGCCGCCCAAACCGAAGGCCGAAGTAATCCTGGTGCCGGAAAATAGCCCGATCAAAACCGTCGCCGATCTGAAAGGCCATAAGGTCGCGTTCCAGAAAGGATCCAGCTCACATAACCTGCTGCTGCGATCGCTGCAAAAGGCCGGACTGAAATTTACGGATATCCAGCCCGCCTATTTGACGCCCGCCGATGCGCGCGCCGCATTCCAGCAGGGCAACGTCGATGCCTGGGCTATCTGGGATCCTTATTATTCCGCCGCGCTGCTGCAGGGCGGCGTGCGGGTGCTCGGCGACGGCACCGATCTGAACCAGACCGGTTCCTTCTATCTGGCGGCGCGCCCCTATGTCGAAGCCAATGGCGCCTTTATCAGCCAGGTCCTGACGGTGCTAACCCAGGCCGATGCACTCACCCGCAGCGAGCGGGCGCAAAGCGTGACCCTGCTGGCCAACGCCATGGGGCTGCCGGAACCGGTGATCGCCAGCTATCTGGATCACCGCCCTCCGACCGCCATCACACCGCTAGATGCGCATACGATCGCCGCGCAGCAGCAAACCGCCGACCTGTTTTACGCCAACCGGTTGGTGCCGGTGAAGGTCGACATCTCGCAACGCATCTGGCGCCCAAGCGCGCAATAAATACGGGGGAACATTGACGATGAGCCTGAACGTTTTCTGGTTTTTACCCACCCATGGCGACGGCCACTATCTTGGCAGCGCGCAGGGCGCTCGCAGCGTCGATCACGGTTACTTGCAGCAGATCGCCCAGGCGGCGGATCGGCTGGGATTCGGCGGTGTGCTGATCCCCACCGGTCGCTCTTGCGAAGACTCTTGGCTGGTGGCCGCCTCGCTGATCCCGGTCACCCAGCGGCTGAAATTTTTGGTCGCGTTGCGGCCGGGCATCATCTCCCCTACGCTGGCGGCGCGTCAGGCGGCGACGCTGGATCGCCTGTCCAACGGGCGCGCGCTGTTCAATCTGGTCACCGGCGGCGATCCGGAAGAGCTGGCGGCGGAGGGGTTACATCTCAGTCATGAAGAGCGTTACGAGGCCTCGACCGAGTTCACTCATATCTGGCGCCGGGTACTGGAAGGCGAAACCGTCGATTTCGACGGCAAGCATATTCAGGTGAAAGGGGCCAAGCTGCTGTTCCCACCGGTGCAGCAACCGCGTCCGCCGCTCTATTTCGGCGGATCCTCCGCCGCCGCGCAGGAGCTGGCCGCCGAACAGGTAGAAATGTACCTCACCTGGGGAGAGCCGCCGGCGCAGGTCAAAGAGAAGATCGAGGAAGTACGCGCCAAAGCGGCGGCGAAGGGCCGACAGGTGCGTTTCGGCATCCGTCTGCATGTCATCGTGCGGGAAACCACCGAAGAGGCCTGGCGCGCCGCCGATCGGCTGATCGCCCACCTCGATGAGGAAACCATCGCCAACGCGCAGCAGGCCTTTGCGCGCTTCGACTCCGTCGGCCAACGGCGCATGGCGGCGCTGCACGGCGGCAAGAAGGACAACCTGGAGATCAGCCCGAACCTGTGGGCCGGCATCGGCCTGGTGCGCGGCGGCGCCGGCACCGCGCTGGTGGGCGATGGCCCGACGGTCGCCGCACGCATGCAGGAATACGCCGATCTGGGCATCGACACCTTTATTCTCTCCGGCTATCCGCATCTGGAAGAGGCCTACCGCGTCGGAGAACTGCTGTTCCCTCACCTCGATCTGGCGCAGGAAGAAACGCCTGCGCGCCTTCAGCCGGTGCGCCCGCAGGGCGAAGTGGTGGCCAACATTTATGTTCCGCAAAAAGTGTCGCAGAGCTGAGGAGCACCCCGATGGCAAATAACGTACAACGCATCCTGTATCGGCTGGCTCCCTGGGCGCTGCCGTTGGCGCTGGTGATCCTCTGGCAAATCGCCGTCGAAACTGGCTGGCTGTCCAACCGCATTTTGCCGGCGCCGAGCGCGGTGCTCGCCGCCTTCTGGCGCCTGAGCCAAAGCGGCGAGCTGTGGCAGCACCTGAGCATCAGTAGCCAGCGCGCGTTGATCGGCTTTGCCATCGGCGGCAGCATCGGACTGATCCTCGGTTTTATTACCGGGTTGTCGCACTGGGGCGAACGTCTGTTGGACAGCTCGGTGCAAATGATCCGCAACGTGCCGCACCTGGCGCTGATCCCGCTGGTGATCCTGTGGTTCGGCATCGATGAGTCCGCCAAGATCTTTTTGGTGGCGCTCGGTACGCTGTTCCCGATTTATCTCAATACCTATCACGGCATCAAAAACATCGATCGCGGCCTGCTGGAGATGGCCCGCAGCTACGGTCTGAGCGGTTTCCGCCTGTTTACACAGGTGGTGCTGCCAGGCGCGCTGCCGTCGATTATGGTCGGCGTGCGTTTCGCTCTCGGCTTCATGTGGCTGACGCTGATCGTCGCCGAAACCATCTCGGCCAATTCGGGCATCGGCTACCTGGCGATGAACGCGCGTGAATTTCTGCAAACCGACGTGGTGGTAGTGGCGATCGTGCTGTACGCCCTGCTCGGCAAGCTGGCGGACGTGGGCGCGCAGCTGCTAGAGCGCGTCTGGTTACGCTGGCATCCGGCCTATCAACTGAAACAGGGAGAAGCGCTATGACCCTTCCCGCTCGCCTTGCCCAAGGCACGCCGGTGACGCTGGAATCCATCGGCAAACGTTACGGCAACCGCACCGTGCTGGACAATATTCAGCTGCGCATTTCCGCCGGGCAGTTCGTGGCGGTGGTCGGCCGCAGCGGCTGCGGCAAGAGCACCCTGCTGCGCCTGTTAGCCGGCCTGGAACAGGCCAGCAGCGGCGCGCTGCTCAGCGGCAACGCGCCGCTTGCCGCCGCCAAAGAGGATACCCGGTTGATGTTTCAGGATGCGCGCCTGCTGCCGTGGAAAACGGTGATCGACAACGTGGGCCTGGGGCTGCGCGGCCACTGGCACGACGCGGCGCTGCAGGCACTGGACGCGGTCGGTTTGGCGGATCGCGCCCGCGACTGGCCGGCGGCGCTGTCCGGTGGACAAAAGCAGCGGGTCGCCCTGGCGCGCGCGCTGATCCACCGCCCCCGCCTGCTGCTGCTGGACGAACCGCTCGGGGCGCTGGATGCCCTGACGCGCATCGAGATGCAAGGGCTGATAGAGACACTGTGGCAGCAGCACGGTTTTACCGTACTGCTGGTGACGCACGACGTCAGTGAAGCCATCACGCTGGCGGATCGGGTGATCCTGATTGAAGAGGGCCACATCGGACTGGATCTGAGCATCGATCTGCCGCGGCCACGCCGCAAAGGTTCGGCCAGGCTGGCGGAACTGGAAGCTGAAGTGCTGGAGCGGGTATTATCGCCGCCGGTCACCGCGGCCAGCTCACGCCAGGCGGCGAATTGAACGAAAAAAGGGACGGCGCAGGCCGTCCCTTATCTATATCAGCGTGAAAAGATCAGGCGTCGAGCGCCTTACTGATCTTCTCGTACAGATCGCCGGACAGGTTTTCCAACCCTTTCAACTGTTCCAGCGCCTTGCGCATCAGCGCCTGGCGACCCGCGTCGTAACGCTTCAGGCGAATCAGCGGTTCAATCAGGCGCGCGGCGATCTGCGGGTTGCGCTGGTTGAGATCGCTGAGGATCTCCGCCAGGAACTGATAGCCGCTGCCGTCCGCGGCATGGAACGCCGCCGGGTTGCCGGAAGCGAAGCCGCCAATCAACGAGCGGGTGCGGTTCGGGTTGCTCAGGCTGAACGAGCGGTGTTGCAGCAGCGCGCGCACCTTGCTCAACACGTCTGCCGATGGGCTGCTGCCCTGCAGCACGAACCATTTGTCCATCACCAGGCCATCCTGATGCCAGCGCTCGTCGAACGCCGCCAGCAGCGCATCGCGGCACGGCAACTGGGCCGCGACCGCAGCAGACAGCGCCGCCAGCGAGTCGGTCATGTTGTCCGCCTGGCGATACTGTTCGCTCACCAGCTGGTCCGCCAGCACCACATCTTCGCCGAACGCCAGATAGCCCAGGCACACATTACGCAAGGCGCGCTTGGCGATCTCGCCATGCTCCACGCGGTAGCCGTCGGTCTTGTTGGCGTGATACACCGCCAGCCACTCATCGGCCAACTCCCGCGCCAGGCAGCGTACGATCGCTTCATGCACCGCGGCGATCGCTTCCGGATCGATAGTGGCGAACAGCTCGGCGATTTCGTTCTCCGACGGCAAGGTCAGGATCTGCGCCGCCAGCGCCGGATCCAGTTTTTCGTCCAGCAGCACCGCGCGGAACGCATCGGCCACGTGCAGCGGCAGCGACAGTGGCTGCTTCTGCTGGTGCCGCGCCACGTTCAGTTTGATGTAGGTCGCCAGCAGGCTCTGTGCCGCATCCCAACGCGCAAATTCATTGCGTGCGTGCTGCATCAGGAAGGTCAGTTGCTGATCGCTATACGGATAGTCCAGTTTCACCGGTGCGGAGAACTCGCGCAGCAGCGAGGGCACCGGCTTGTGCGCCACGCCGTCGAACACGAAAGTCTGCTCCGCTTCGGTGACGTTCAGCACATTGTTGACCGGCAGCCCCCCCTTTTGTAAGGGGATGACGTTGCCTTCACTGTCGTACAGTTCGATATCCAGCGGGATATGCAGCGGCAATTTCTCCGGCTGATCGGCGGTCGGCGCGGTTTTCTGACTGACATGCAGGCGATATTGCTGGATTTCCGCATCGTACTCGTCGCGCACCGTCAACAGCGGTGTGCCGGACTGGCTATACCAACGGCGGAAGCGCGACAGATCCACGTTGGACGCGTCTTCCATCGCCTGCACGAAGTCATCGCAGGTGGCGGCGCTGCCGTCGTGGCGTTCGAAATAGAGCTGCATTCCTTTCTGGAAGTTCGCTTCCCCCAGCAGGGTGTGCATCATGCGGATCACTTCAGAACCTTTTTCATACACCGTCAGGGTGTAGAAGTTGTTCATCTCGATCACTTTGTCCGGGCGGATGGCGTGCGCCATCGGGCTGGCGTCTTCGGCGAACTGCGCGCCGCGCATTACGCGCACGTTATCGATGCGGTTGACCGAGCGCGATCCCAGATCGGAACTGAACTCCTGATCGCGGAACACCGTCAGCCCCTCTTTCAGGCTGAGCTGGAACCAGTCTCGGCAGGTCACACGGTTACCGGTCCAGTTGTGGAAGTATTCGTGGCCAATCACCGCTTCGATGTTCAGGTAATCCTTGTCGGTGGCGGTTTCCGCCTTCGCCAGCACATATTTGGAGTTAAAGATATTTAACCCTTTGTTCTCCATCGCGCCCATATTGAAGAAATCGACCGCCACGATCATATAAATGTCGAGATCGTATTCCAGACCGAAGCGGGTCTCGTCCCACTTCATCGAGTTCTTCAGCGACGTCATCGCCCAGTCAGCGCGATCCAGATTGCCGCGATCGACGAACAGCTCCAGTGCGACCTTACGGCCGGAACGGGTGGTGAAGCTGTCGCGCAGCACGTCGAAGTCCCCCGCCACCAGCGCGAACAGGTAGCAAGGTTTCGGGAACGGATCCTGCCATTGCACCCAGTGGCGGCCATCGGCCAATTCACCCTGGCCAATGCGGTTGCCGTTTGACAGCAGGAACGGATAGCGCGCCTTGTCGGCCACGATACGGGTGGTAAAGCGCGCCAGCACGTCCGGGCGATCCTGGTAATAGGTAATGTGGTGGAAGCCTTCGGCTTCGCATTGCGTGCACAGCGCATCGCCGGACAGGTACAGCCCTTCCAGCGCGGTGTTTTTCGCCGGGTGAATGTCGTTGACGATGGTAAGAGTGAATTGTGCCGGCAACTCATCGATGATCAGCTGGTTATCCTGCTGACGGTAGGCGCTCCACGGTTGGCCGTCGACCTGAATGCTCACCAGCGTCAGATCTTCACCATCCAGCACCAGCGGTGCACCGACCGTGCCCTGACGTTTGATTTTACTGACGGCGGTCACGCGCGTGGTTTCCGCGTCCAGACTGAAGTCCAAATCGATATCGGTCGTGGTGTAATCGGGCGCGCGATAGTCGTGGCGGTATTTTGCCTGTGGCTGTTGTGTCATAAAAACCCTTAAACATCTCAGTGAGTTATAGGTGCCAGGCCGCTCTTCCCCTTCGTACCGCAGCCGGTGTGTTTCCCGGCAGCGCGCGGCGGGCCTGAATTGTGAATAAACTGTATCACAGCTGGCCGAAAAGCCCAGAGCCGCCGGGCGACCACGATAGAGAAATCAGAGGCAAATCATAAATCGTCCGTCTGGCGGCAGCGCGGGTGACCAATGGCTAAATAAAAATCAGCATTTAATGCTAAAAAACCACCATCGGGGGGCGCCGGCATAGTTGAGGCGGCTCAGGCGGCATGGTGGTATAATTGCGGCATCAGGCCCAGGGATGACTCGCACTATGAAAATCAAATACGCAATCTATTTTTTTACCCTGTGCCTGATGACCTCCTTCTCTCTGTTCATCGTCGATGAGCTGCTTGAAGCCCATACCGATTACCGCGACAACCAACTCAACCTGTACAAAATTGATCGCGCCAAAGAAATCTCCGAAGCCTTCCAGGCGGCGCTGCAGGCTCACCGTCTCAAACGATTGAGCCTGATCGATCCTCAGATCACCCGCGCGCAATGTTTGGCCGCCGATCGGGTGGCGCGCGAGAGAATCACCCGGATCCGCGAACATCTGGACGATGAGGTCGCCAGACAGCTCGGGGTTCGGCAAAAAATTGCCGCGCTGTCGATGATCGGCCTGATGGAACAGTTGCTGGATAATGACAACCTGCAGCTTTCGCAGATCAATAACACCAACGCTAATCTGTTCAACATCAACAGCGCCTATTACATCTCGCAAACCAGCAAGAGCTATTACCGTTATACCTACGATACCCGGATGGTGGATACCGACTCCTTTATGTTTCTCGAGGCCATCCGTCTCAATAACCGGCTGAATATGTCACTGACGGAATTGAGCGACCAGATTATCGACGTCAATGTAAGCCCGCTGGTTCGCAAAGACGCCTATCTGAAGTCCATTCAACTGACCGGCGTGCTGAACGCCCTGAGTACCCGATTGATCTTCATGAAGATCAACTACGACGATGGACAAATCACCGACATCGTCAATGCGTTGCTCGCCCAGGTGTCCGCTGAACGCCTTCAACAGATTACCGATGGGCTGTACACCGCTATCGATACCCACAAGCCCTATCCCACAGCGCTTATTTCGCGCTATGTCGACGATGTGAGCGGGCTTTCGCAGGCGCTGTATCAGCGCAGCTTCGAATTGGAAACCCTCGCCTCGCGCCACAAGATTTACGACAGCCAGACGACCATTTACGGCATGATCGCACTTGCCGGCCTGGTGGTATTGCTGTTCATTTTGCCGGCGCTGGTGTTCTGCACCAGCATCAACCGTTGGCTGACCAAGACCCACAACAATATCGTACGGCTGTCGCGCGGTGAGATGAATATCGATCGCAACGACGCCTTCTACAGCCAGGAACTGATCGCCATCAGCGACGCCATTCAGCAGCTCAGGCAATACCAGTTGGACAAGGTCTCGCTGGAGAGCGAGAAACAACTGCTGATTAAAGAGCTCGAGGCCTCTTCCTTCCTCGATCCGCTCACCAATATCTACAACCGTCGTAAATTCTTCCTTGAATCTCAGCTGCTGGGCGACGGCAGCTACCCGCAGGCCTTTTGCCTGATCGATATCGACAACTTCAAACAGCTCAACGACAGCTACGGCCACGACGTGGGCGACCGGGCGCTGGTGGCATTCGGACACCTGCTGCAACGCGCGTTCCGTGCCAGCGACATTTTCTGCCGCTACGGCGGCGAAGAGTTTGCGGTGCTGCTGGGTAACTGTTCGTTGGACAACGCGCGGGACATCATGGAGCAATTGCGCGCCCGCACTCATCGCCTGACGCTACACCTGGCCGACGGACGGCAAGTGCATTTCACCACCAGCTGCGGCATCGCGCCGGTCAACGCGTTCACCGCACTGCAGGCGGCGATCAAACAGGCGGACGAAGCGCTCTATTTTTGCAAAAAGAGCGGCAAGGATCGGGTCAGCGTGCATACCGAAGCCGGCTTTATCTGATTCGCTGTTTAAAATAATTAACATTATAATTTTTATGACTAATTAGGCTAAGTCATTCACCTTACAGGCATATCTGGCTTTTTTTTCTCCCCGTCGCCGCCAGGCCGTCATAAAGGCACGTTTAATCCTCGACCCGCTTTGGTGATTTATGGTGTGATGCAGCTTCAATAACAGGATAATCCGGGTATACTCCACCCCCACTTTTATGATTATCCGGATTTGGACACGCGCCTGACGAGGATGCTGTAACGCGCTATGACTCAATACGCTTCCCCGATTTTGACATCACTGCTTGATACCGATGCTTATAAGCTTCATATGCAGCAAGCAGTGTTCCATCGCTATCCCGCGATCAGCGTGGCGGCGGAATTCCGCTGCCGCGGCGACGAACTGTTGGGCGAATATGCCGACGAGATCCGCGCGCAGGTGGCGCTGATGAGCCGGCTGGCGCTGACCGACGCCGAATTCGCTTTTCTTTCGGGTCTGCCCTTCTTCCGTCAGGATTACCTGAACTGGCTGCGCACGTTCCGCTACGATCCGCAGCAGGTCACCATCGACAACCGCGACGGAAAACTGCACATCCGCATCGCCGGCCCCTGGCGTGAAGTGATCATGTGGGAAGTGCCGTTGCTGGCGGTGATCAGTGAAGTGGTGCACCGCCGGCGCTCGCCGCTGGCGACGCCGGAACAGGCGGTGGCGCATCTGCAAACCAAGCTGGCGCAGTTCAAGGCGCTGGCGGGCGATCTGGACCTTTCGCGCTTCAAGCTGATGGACTTCGGTACCCGTCGCCGTTTCTCTCAGGGCGTGCAGCAGGCCATCGTCAGCACCTTGCAGGCCGAATTCCCGTACCTGTCGGGCACCAGCAATTACGATCTGGCTCATCAGCTCGGCCTGGCGCCGGTCGGCACGCAGGCGCATGAATGGTTCCAGGCGCATCAGCAGATAAGCCCGGTGCTGGCCAACAGCCAGCGCGCCGCATTGCAGGCCTGGCTGGATGAATACCCGGATCAGCTCGGCATCGCGCTCACCGACTGCATTACCATGGATGCTTTCCTGCGCGACTTCGGCCCGCAGTTCGCCGAGCGTTATCAGGGGCTGCGCCACGATTCGGGCGATCCCGTCGAGTGGGGTGAGAAAGCCATTGCCCACTATCAGAAACTGGGCATCGATCCGATGAGCAAAACGCTGGTGTTCTCGGACAACCTGGATCTGGAAAAAGCGCTGGCGCTCTATCGCCACTTCTATCAGCGCATCAATCTCAGCTTCGGTATCGGCACGCGCCTGACCTGCGATATTCCGGGCGTTAAGCCATTGAATATCGTGATCAAGCTGGTCGAATGCAAAGGCAAGCCGGTGGCTAAACTCTCCGACAGCCCCGGCAAGACCATCTGCCAGGACCAGGCCTTCGTCAGGGCCCTGCGCAAAGCCTTCGATCTGCCGCTGGTGAAGAAAGCCAGCTGAACCGCCTCTATATAGAAATAAATATCCTCCGGCATAGCCGGAGGTTTTTCATATGCGCCTATAAGGCTCTCTTGCCAGCTGCGCCCTAACAGGCGCATCGCGATCTGACATTTGCTTCTATCGGTTACTTACGACCCGTAAACGGGCTACCTGGATAGGGGATCGACAACTGCTCACCCATCTTATCCTCTTCCAGTTGGTGCTTTATGTATTCTTGTATCTTGGCTGTATTTTTACCCACCGTATCAACGTAATACCCTCGACACCAAAACTCCCTGTTACGGTATTTGAACTTCAAATCCCCAAACTGCTCATAAAGCATCAGGCTGCTCTTGCCCTTCAGATACCCCATAAACCCCGATACACTCATCTTGGGGGGAATTTCCAGAAGCATATGGATGTGATCCACACAACATTCCGCCTCCAGAATATTCACGCTTTTCCATTCACAAAGCTTTCTTAAGATACTGCCAATTGCTCTGCGCTTTTCCCCGTAGAACACCTGTCTTCGGTACTTCGGCGCAAATACTATGTGATATTTACAGTTCCAGCGCGTGTGCGCTAAGCTCTTTTCGTCCCTCATAGGGACCCCCTTTTGATTTCTTGTTGAACGTTCGCAGTTGCCAGACCGCAAACTGTTTTAACAAATCAAAAGGGGTCTTTATAACTGGCTCAAAGCTGAAAGCTTTACGGAACCCCCAGCCTAGCTGGGGGTTTTTGCATACAAGAAAGCCGGCCTGGTTCACGCGCCGGCTTTTTTGTTTTTATCCCGACCGCCCTCTTTTCAGTCAGCCGCAATAAATGTTGCGCCAATCCGATGATTTCTGCTTGTGCTCTGCACCGCGGCAAGTAACATAGCCATTACCCCCATATTCTTGGGTTGTAAGCTATTTCTAAACCAAATTATTAAAGAGAGAAATCTATGAGCGTAGTGCCTGTAGTCGACGTACTGCAAGGTCGTGCTGCGGTTGACAGTGAAGTCACCGTACGCGGCTGGGTACGTACCCGGAGAGATTCAAAAGCTGGTATCTCCTTCCTGGCCGTCTATGACGGTTCCTGCTTTGATCCGTTACAGGCCGTCGTTAATAATTCTCTGCCGAATTATCAGGATGAAGTGCTGCATCTGACTACCGGTTGTTCGGTTGAAGTCACCGGCAAAGTCGTCGCTTCACCGGGCGAAGGCCAGAGCTTCGAACTGCAGGCTACCGCGATCAAAGTGGTCGGCTGGGTCGACGATCCGGACACTTACCCGATGGCGGCCAAACGTCACAGCATCGAATACCTGCGCGAAGTGGCTCACCTGCGCCCGCGTACCAACCTGATCGGCGCCGTGGCGCGCGTGCGTCATACGCTGGCGCAGGCGATTCATCGCTTCTTCCATGAAAATGGCTATTTCTGGGTGTCCACCCCGCTGATCACCGCCTCCGATACCGAAGGCGCCGGCGAGATGTTCCGCGTGTCCACGCTGGACCTGGAAAACCTGCCGCGCACCGACAAGGGCGCCGTCGACTTCAGCGAAGACTTCTTCGGTAAGGAAGCCTTCCTTACCGTTTCCGGCCAGCTGAACGGCGAAACCTACGCTTGCGCGCTGTCGAAGGTTTACACCTTCGGCCCAACCTTCCGCGCCGAAAACTCCAACACCAGCCGCCACCTGGCGGAATTCTGGATGATCGAGCCGGAAGTGGCCTTCGCGACGCTGGACGACGTTGCCGGCCTGGCCGAAAGCATGCTGAAGTATGTGTTCCAGGCGGTGCTGGATGAACGCGCCGACGATCTGAAATTCTTCGCCGAGCGCGTGGATAAAGACGCTATCGCTCGTCTGGAGCGTTTCGTTTCTTCCGATTTCGCCCAGGTGGACTACACCGACGCCATTGAGATCCTGCTGGCCTCGGGCCAAACCTTCGAAAACCCGGTTTCCTGGGGTATCGATCTCTCTTCCGAACATGAACGTTACCTGGCTGAGAAACACTTCCAAGCGCCGGTGGTGGTGAAAAACTACCCGAAAGACATCAAAGCGTTCTATATGCGCATGAACGAAGACGGCAAAACCGTTGCGGCCATGGACGTGCTGGCACCGGGCATCGGCGAAATCATCGGCGGCTCGCAGCGTGAAGAACGCCTCGACGTGCTCGATCAGCGTCTGGAAGAGATGGGTCTGAATAAAGAAGACTACTGGTGGTATCGCGATCTGCGCCGCTACGGCACCGTGCCGCATTCCGGTTTCGGCCTGGGCTTTGAACGTTTAATCGCCTATGTCACCGGCGTGCAAAACGTGCGCGATGTGATTCCATTCCCACGCACGCCACGTAACGCAAGCTTCTAATTTATACGATCACTCGCTTTTTAAACGATTTCGTTACAAAACAAAGGCCAGCCTCGCTGGCCTTTCGCATTTTTTAATATTGACGCACGTCACAAAGTTCCCGAAAAATTACATTTGGTTACACATACTTTCCTTTTGCAACCTGATTGGGACATTGGTATCATTTTCGTCCTAGATTAACCCGCCTGTGAATGGAACACTGCGTTCAGACACAGGACGACACCAATCTATCAACAATAGTTCCCAAAGAATTATTGGCGGCAGTGGCAAAGGTGTCCGAATAACACCAATGAGGGTAATAATGATGAAGCGCAACATTCTTGCAGTGGTTATCCCGGCTCTGTTGGCTGCTGGTGCAGCAAACGCAGCTGAAATCTACAACAAAGACGGCAACAAGCTGGATCTGTACGGCAAAGTTGACGGTCTGCACTACTTCTCCGACGACAAAGGTAACGACGGCGATCAGACCTATGTTCGTTTCGGCTTCAAAGGTGAAACTCAGATTACTGACCAACTGACCGGTTACGGCCAGTGGGAATACAACGTCCAGGCTAACCACTCCGAATCTCAGGGCACCGAAGGCACCAAAACCCGTCTGGGCTTCGCCGGTCTGAAATTCGCTGACTACGGCTCCTTCGACTACGGCCGTAACTACGGCGTACTGTACGACGTGGAAGGCTGGACCGATATGCTGCCAGAGTTCGGTGGCGACACCTACACCTACACCGACAACTTCATGACCGGCCGTACCAACGGCGTTGCGACCTATCGTAACAACAACTTCTTCGGTCTGGTTGACGGTCTGAACTTCGCTCTGCAATACCAGGGCAAAAACCAGAACGACGGTCGTAACGTCAAGAAACAAAACGGCGACGGCTGGGGTATCTCCTCTACTTATGACATCGGCGAAGGCGTAAGCTTCGGCGCTGCATACGCTTCCTCCAACCGTACCGACGACCAGAAACTGCGTTCCAACGAGCGTGGTGACAAGGCTGATGCATGGACCGTGGGTGCGAAATACGACGCCAACAACGTTTACCTGGCGGCGATGTACGCAGAAACCCGTAACATGACCCCGTTCGGCGGCGGTAACTTCGGCCCAGGCTGTGCAGCTACCGATGACAAGTGCGGTGGCTTCGCGAGCAAAACTCAGAACTTCGAAGTGACTGCTCAGTACCAGTTCGACTTCGGTCTGCGTCCAGAAGTGTCTTACCTGCAGTCTAAAGGTAAAAACTTGAACGTCCCAGGCGTAGGTTCTGACCAGGATCTGGTTAAATATGTTTCTGTTGGTACCACTTACTACTTCAACAAAAACATGTCCACCTACGTTGATTACAAAATCAACCTGCTGGATGACAACGAGTTCACCAAAGCAACCGGCACCGCTACCGACGATATCGTAGCTGTTGGTCTGGTGTACCAGTTCTAAGTTGTCTCGCTTAACGGCGGTATACCGTCGGCTAAGTTAAAAAACAGGGCTTCGGCCCTGTTTTTATTTGTGTCTTCCGGTAACGTTTTATCCTGCAGATTTCCCCTTCCCCATCATTTTTTCTGTCGAATCCTTCCCGTTCACAAGATCGCGGTGTTTTTATCGCAAACGGTTGGCAAAGCCGATAACTGGCGCTACCCTGATGCTTCTGTCTGCTTAACTCCGAGATTTGGAAGCACCTGACATGTTTGAAAAAATCACCGCCGCACCCGCCGACCCGATCCTGGGCCTGACCGACATTTTCCGCGCCGACGCCCGCCCGAATAAAATCAATTTAGGGATTGGCGTTTATAAAGACGAAACCGGTAAAACCCCGGTGTTAACCAGCGTAAAGAAAGCTGAACAATATCTGCTGGAAAATGAGACCACCAAAAACTATCTCGGCATTGAAGGCATCCCGGCGTTTGCCAGCTGCACGCAAGTGCTGTTGTTCGGTAAAGAGAGCCCGATCGTCGCCGATCGTCGCGCGCGCACCGCACAGACGCCAGGCGGCACCGGTGGCCTGCGCGTGGCGGCAGACTTTATCGCCAACCAGACCAGCGCCAAGCGCATCTGGATCAGCAACCCAAGCTGGCCGAACCACAAGAACGTCTTTAGCGCCGTGGGCCTGGAAGTCCTGGAGTACGCCTACTACGACGCCGCCAACCACGCATTGGATTTCGACGGCCTGCTGAACAGCCTGAAACAGGCCCAGGCCGGTGATGTGGTGCTGTTTCACGGCTGCTGCCATAACCCGACCGGTATCGATCCAACGGCGGAACAGTGGGCACAGCTGGCTGAGCTTTCCGTGGCCAATGGCTGGCTGCCTCTGTTCGACTTCGCCTACCAGGGCTTCGCCAAGGGTCTGGAAGAGGATGCGCAGGGCCTGCGTATTTTCGCCGCCAAACATCAAGAGCTGATTGTCGCCAGCTCCTACTCAAAAAACTTCGGTCTGTACAATGAGCGCGTCGGCGCTTGCACCATTGTAGCTGCCGATGCCGAAACCGCCGATCGCGCCTTCAGCCAGGTAAAAGCGGCTATTCGCGCCAACTACTCCAACCCGCCGTCACACGGCGCCGCCGTTGTCGCCACCATTTTGGGTAACGATGCGCTGCGCGCGATGTGGGAGCAGGAGCTGACCGACATGCGCCAGCGCATTCACCGCATGCGTCAGCTGTTCGTGAACACCCTGCAGGAAAAAGGCGCCCAACAGGACTTCAGCTTCATCATCCAGCAGAATGGCATGTTCTCCTTCAGCGGTCTGACCAAAGAACAGGTGCTGCGTCTGCGCGAAGAGTTTGGCGTCTACGCCGTGAACTCAGGCCGGGTGAACGTGGCCGGCATGACGCCGGACAACATGGCACCGCTGTGTGAAGCCATCGTCGCCGTGCTCTAAATGCATCGACACAGGTCATAAATCATAAAAAAAGGGCGCTCTATGCGCCCTTGATTATTTCTGCCGGGAAATAATCGCTACCACACTGCCGGCTCTTCGCGCAGGAACGGGTTGGTCTGGCGCTCGTGGCCAAAGGTCGACATCGGGCCGTGGCCAGGAATAAAGCGCATATCGTCGCCCAATGGCAGCAGCTTGGTGCGAATAGAGGCGATCAGCGCCTGATGGTCACCGCGCGGGAAGTCGCTGCGCCCTACGCCACCGTTAAACAGCACGTCGCCCACCAGCGCCAAACGCGCTTGCTCATTGATAAAGACGATGTGGCCCGGCGTATGCCCGGGGCAGTGCAGCACCTTGAGCGTCATTTCGCCCACCTGCATCTCATCACCTTCTGACAGCCAGCGAGTCGGCGTCAGCGGCGCACACTCTTCCAGCCCGAACATCCGGCTCTGCGCCGGCAAACCATCCAGCCAAAAAGCGTCTTCTTTATCCGGGCCGTAAATCGGCACCTGATAATGGTCCGCCAGCTCCGCCGCCGCACCAACATGATCCAAATGGCCGTGGGTCAGCAAGATCTGAGTGATCATCACCCCCTGCTGCGCGACTTCCGCTTTGATTTTTTCCGCTTCACCGCCGGGATCGACCAACGCCGCTTGCTGCGTGTTTTCACACCAAATCAGGCTGCAGTTCTGGCTAAAAGCGGTAACGGGAATAAGATGGTATTTCATAAGGCTCCAACGACAATAACGCCGCTTCCGCAAGGGACGGCGTTATTCACTGACGGCACAGCGGTTACCAGGTCCGAACCGGGCCGGTATCGATGTGTACGAAGTTGCTACGTGGGTAATATCCTACACCACCGGCGCGCATTTTTAACGCCGCTTTACGGATATTACTCAATTGGATACCTTCGATATGGAAATCCATCGCCTGGCCCTTGGTGTGGTAGCTGTGCTTGGCCACGCCGCGGCTGTGTGCGCGCAATTCGTTGTTGGTATCTACGGAACGGTATCCGGAGATCAGCTGCACCGGCTTGCTGGTGCCCAGCAGCCCCTGCAGACGATAAAGGTGATCAAACAAGCGGGGATCGATCGATTTAACCTTGTTGGCGCGATAATCGCGGAACAGATGATTTAACCGCACCAACTCTTCTTTATTGTAACCTTTGCCGTCAAAGAACTCGGCTTTAATAGATTCACCGGTATTCAGGTTATTCAGCACTAAAATACGCGGTCGAGCGGTGGAAAGACTGGCAAACGCCTGCCCTGGAAGCAGCGCTATGCCCATAGCAGCGCCACCTAGCGCCAGCCATTTACGGCGGTGATGATCAATTTTGTCCATGACTCTGTTAAACCCGGCAAGAATGTCAAAATAAATGCACAAAGCAGCGCACTGTCCGAACCATAACCGCCTGCGTATGCTGAGTCAACCCGCGATACGCCTAGGTTTACAGGCCCCCGGCTACGGGGGCCTGCGGTATAGCCAAACATTCTGACCGTTATTTATTTATAATTACTGCATTTACTGCATTAATTTTTTGGCCTGAGCCAAAATTTGTGCGCCCGATCGCACCGTATTATCATAATTGTAAATATCTGTACGGAATTGCGGTTGGCCGTCATCCGAAACCCAGGCGGTCAGATAATACAGTTTTACGGGAATACGTTGGCGAATATTCACATAAGTGGTATTCCCCTCTTTCAGTGTGGAAGACACGCGGCTGTTGTTCCAGCCGGCGTCCTGCAGCAGCATATTCGCCAAATCGGACGCCTTGTTCACCCTCACGCAGCCGGAGCTGAGCGCGCGGATGTCTTTCTGGAACAGGCTGTGGTTCGGGGTATCGTGCAAATAGATAGCGTCCGAGCTCGGCATATTGAACTTGAAGCGCCCCAGCGAGTTGGTCGCTCCCGGCGCCTGACGGACGCGATACGGGAAGTTACGCGCAGAGACCATGCTCCAGTCGATCATAGACGGGTTGATCACTTCTGCATCGTTGCTCCAGCCCGACAGCACGGTATAGCCGTGTTTCTGGAAATAGTTACCGTCGCGCATCGCCTTCGGCACGATATCCTCACGCACCAGCGTGGTCGGCACGTTCCAAGGCGGGTTGACCACCACGTTGTTCAACGCGCTGCTCATCAGCGGCGTCTTGCGGCTCGGCCGCCCGACGATAACGCGGGAGGACAACACTTCGTTGCCGTTCTGATAGTAGGTCAGCGAGTAATTGGGAATGTTCACCATAATGCCGGTGCCGACATGCCCCGGTAAAATTCGCAGACGTTGGATATTCAACGCCAACAGCGCGGCACGGGTTTTCGGTGACACGTTGAGCCACTCGCGAGTGCGTACGCCGATCACGCCGTCCGCCGTCAGCCCCTGCCATTTCTGGAAGCGCTTGACGCCCTCCGCCAGCTCGTCGGTATAGAGATTGTCGCTCACCACGCTGCCGATCTGCGGCGGCGTCTGTTCCGCGGTCAGCTCCGTCACCGGCGCCGCCGATGGGCTGACCGTCACGCGGCTTTTCTCTTCGTCTACCGTCAGCCCGCCGTCGTCGGGCTCATTGCTCTTCGCCGAGACCACCGCCGGTTCCGCTTCCGCTTCCGGCGCCGAGGTGGCCAGCATACCGGTGCGCGTCAGGATCTCACGCAGCGCCGGGATATCATTGCTCATTTGGCCTGGGCGCAGGCTCGGGCCACTGCCCACCTGGGGCCAAGGGCGATTGTCCGCCAGCAAGTCGCGCAGCGCCTGATGCATCTTGGCGTATTGCGGATGTTGCGGCGCGAGCGAATTCACGTAGCTCAGGGTACGCGCCTGGCGCACCGCCAGCTGCCACTGATTAATCACTGCGGTGGGCGGCAAGCCAAGCTTGTAGGGAATATTGCTGTACAGCCAGTTGTTGCCGTTGGCGCCGATCGCGGACACGAACTGCAAATAGCCCAGCATCGCATCGGACAACACCACATCGCGGCCCACTTCATTGAGCGCCGGATCGGTCAACATCTTCACCCACTGGGTGAACTGCGGCTGCACGCCGGACATCGCCAGCTCGGCCAGCTGCTGCTGAAACTGCTGAACGGCTTCGCGAGCCTGCCACATCGGCTGCATATGGTTCGCCGCATACAGCGGCGCCAGCGTGGACAGGTAGTGCAAATCCATGCCGCGCGGCAACGCGGCCAGCAGTTCAGAACGGCTCTGCGCAACGGACATGCCTGCTGATGCCACTGGTAACGCCGCTACGGTGGCCGATGCGGAAAACGACGACACAAGACTACAGGCGATAGCGCCACTCAGCGCCAAACGTCGTAGAGAGTTTCCCTTTTTAAGCAACATCCCTTGCCCCCTGTATGCTCACAAAAAAAACGTCAAAAACTGCATATAGTTTCAGTATACAAACAGAAAGGCCGTTTCGCCCTGCGGGCGTCGAATTACTGTTTATCTGATTAAACTAACCGCTTTTCAACGGATAAAAAAGCAGGACTATCATCCACGCGTACAAAAAAATAGCCACCCTACGGCGGCTATTTTCGGATTTTTAGGGCGTTTTTCTGCCTTACTGCGTTTCAACCGACGCAGTACCCAGCGCCGGCGGCTCGCCGGCAAAACCGCGCAGCCCCACCACGTGCACATGCTCGTGGTTCTGGAACACCTTACGCACCAGTTTATAGGTGGTGCCCTTCTCTGGACTGATGTTTTCCGGCGCCGCAATGATAAGCTGCATCTCCAAACGGTCGCACAGTTCGAACAGCGTGGCGATCGACTTGGCATCCAGACGCGCCGCTTCATCGAGGAACAGCAGGCGACACGGCGAGATGTCTTTGCCGCGCAGACGGCGGGACTCTTCTTCCCAGCTCTGTACCACCATCACCAGAATTGACATCCCGGTACCGATGGCCTCACCGGTAGACAACGCGCCGCTTTCCGCACGCAGCCAGCCGTCGGAGCCACGGTACACTTCCACTTCCATCTCCAGATAGTTGCGGTAGTCCAGCAACTCCTCGCCGATGGTCTGTGGCGTGCGCTGCCCCATGTCGATCTGCGGATTCAGGCGCTGGTAAAGCTTGGCCAACGCTTCGGAGAAGGTCAGGCGGTTACTGTTAAACAGATCCTGATGTTGTTCCTGTTGCTCAGAGAGCACGTCCAACAGGGTGGCGTGCGCTTCTCGCACATTGACGTTCAGGCGCACGCTCTTCACCTGGCCGAAGGAAACGGCCTGCAGCCCCTGGTTCAGCATGCGAATACGGTTCTGTTCGCGCTGAATGGTTTTGCGAATGATGTTGGCCACGCTTTTCGAACTGATCGCCAGCTTCTGCTCGCGCGCGGTCAGCTCTTCGGTTAGACGGCCCAGCTCGATCTCCATCTGCTCGATGGCCTCGACCGGGTCGTCGGTGCGAATGATGTCCTGGCGGATACGCTCGCGCAGGTGTTGGTACACCGCGATATAGAACTGAATCTTGCGCTCCGGCCGCTTCGGATCTTCCGACAGGCGCAGCACGTCTCGCAGGTGTTCGTTGTCCGCCACGGCCAGACGCAGCGCACCGAGCGCCTTATCCGACATCGAACGCAGCTCGTCGCCATCCATATACGCCAGCTCGCGGCGATGCAGGCGGCGTTCCACGCCATTGTCTTTCACCAGACGCATCACCGCGCACCAGCCCGCCTTGGCGGTCACCACCTGCTCGCGCAGCTGATGATAGTCGCGTTCCAGCTTGCGCAGTTTCTTCTGCAGGCCATCCATTTCGGCTTCGCAGAAGGTCAGCTGTTTCTCCAACTGATTGCGACGAGCACGGTTGTTGCTCAACGCCGTATGCAGCTCGTCGCGGCGCTGGCGCGCACGCGCTTCGGCGTTGGCGTCGGCCTGCACGCCGATATCTACCAGCTCCTGGCTCAGCTCTTTCAGCATGTCGCGCTTGGCGTCATACGAACTTTTCAGCGAGGCCAGCACCTGGCTGTACTGGGTGAACTGGGTTTGATACTGACGCAGCTGTTCACGGGCACGGGCGCGTTCGGCTTCCGCCTGCTCCAGGCGCTGACGCAGCTTGTCGTTGAGATCGTTGTTGGCATTCTGCATGCCGGCGGAGTCGGTATAGCTGAAATGCGCGCGGCGCTGCACCACTTCCGTCAGCGCGAACGCCTGCTGTTTGGCCTGGCGCTGCACGCTTTGCGCCTGCGCGTAGTCCTGCTGCAGCTGTTCATGCTGCTGCGGATCGCTCTGCAGCACCGACAGCAGCGGCTCCAGCTTGGTCAGCGACACGCCGTGCTGCTGAATATGACGCGCGGCGTCCTGCGCCTCTTCCAGCTCTTCGCGGATCTCGTCGACACGATCCTGCAGCGTTTCATCGTTCAGCAACGATACCAGCGGCATCAGGCGGTTGAGCGCGGAAATGCCCTCTTTGGCCTGATCGTACTGCTGACGCTGCTGCTGGTTCTGCGCTTCGTGATTGTTCAGCGCGCGTTCGATTTCGCCACGGCGGGCGCTCAAACCGCGGATCTCCGCTTCCGGGTCAGCGTCGAACGCCACCGCCAGATGAGTGCCGATAAAGCGGCTGAAGGCCTGGTGTGAACGCTGGGTTTTCTGCACGTCGAACGACAGCGTGGCGTAGCGCTCCGCCAGCGTTTCACGCTCGGCATGCAGCACTTCCAGACGGTTTTCGCGCGCCGCGCGGCCGAACAACGGCACTTCCGGATAACGAGAATAACGCCACTGGCGATCGGCGATCTTCACCACCACCGCTTTGTCCTGCTCTTCGACGGCGAACACGCTGTCATCGAACGACTGCGGATCCCCTTCGATCAGGTAAAGATCTTCCGGGCAATCTTCCAGCCCTTCAAGCATTTCGCGCACCAGCGACAGATCCGGCACCACGATGGCGTGGCGCGAAGGGCCGTACAGCGCCGAGAAGTAAGGCGCGTCGTCGATGGTGACATCATCGTAAATTTCCGACAGCAGCACGCCGCCGAAACGTTCGGCCAGCGTGACCAGGCGTTGATCTTCCGCGCCGCCCGGCTGGCTGAGACGTTCGATCTGCGCTTCCACTTCACGTTTGCGGGCCGCCACTTCGTCGCGCTCGACGGTGGTTTCACGCTCGCGCTCCAGCAGCTGCTGCATGTATTCGGTCACC
This sequence comes from Serratia sp. NGAS9, assembly GCF_009905295.1. NCBI lineage: Bacteria > Pseudomonadati > Pseudomonadota > Gammaproteobacteria > Enterobacterales > Yersiniaceae > Serratia > Serratia sp. NGAS9. Next base: position 1,771,551 of record NZ_CP047605.1, on the reverse strand, counting down.
TGCTGGCTGTTTTCCAGCGGCTCTCCGCTCTGATCGCTGAGCTGGCCCAGGGCGTCCTGCGCCGCCAGCCACACCGGGGCACGCGCCGTCAGCTCACGGATGCGCTGCTGGATCTGCTCCAGTTCCTGGCGCATCTCCATACGGCGTTCACCGGCTTCGCTGACATTCTGCGACAGCGCTTCCAGGCGCTCTTCCAGCTCCTGTTGCAGCATGTCGAGATCGTCCGGCTGGTACTCTTGGCCATGGCGTTTGCAAAATTCGTTCAGCAGGCGTTCGGCGTCCTGCTGCGAGCGCAGGCGCTGTTCCAGTTCGCTCAGGCGCAAACGCAGCGGCTGAACGCGCTCGGCGAGGTGTTGCTGCGAAGGCCAGTCGCGCAGCAATTCGCGCGCGCACTGCCAGGCTTCGCTGCGGCTGACCTGACCGGCAATTTTACCCACCAGCTGATAGGCCTGTTCAAACTGGCCGTGTGCGGCGTCGGCCACGCTCAGCTTCTGTTCCAGCATCAGCAACGCTTCGGTCGCTTCCTGCTCGCGGGCCTGGAAGGTGTCCAGCCACTGTTCGGCGTTGTCGGCGGTCAGGTTCGGCAGTTGGCACAGCGCGCGCGCGCGCTCCAATGCCTGCAGCGCCTGTTGGTACTGAATGGCACGGGTCTGCTGCACGTCGAGCGCCTGCTGGTAGTCGGCCAACTGGCTCTTCAGTTCGTCCACTTCCAGCTCGGCCGCTTCGGCGCGCGCCTCGTTTTCGGCCTGCTGCTCGCTCGCCTCGGCCACCACTTCGTTCTGCTCTTCCAGACGGTAGGTCAGCTCTTCCAGATCGGCTTCATAGCGTTCGATCTTCTCCTGCTGACGCATCGCCGTCTGCACCAGATTTAGGTGGTCGCTGGCGGCCTGGTAATCGGTTTCCAGATCGGATTCGGCGCCGCTCTGTTCGCTCAGCTCGCGCGCCATTTCCACATGGCGATACTGTTCGGCGGCCAGCTGCTTGCGGCTGCCCAACAGATCGCTGCGCAGCGCCAGCGCGCCGTCCAGATGGATGCGGCGTTCGTTGGCGTGGCGCATATAGTCCGCCGCCACATAGGAGGTGGCCTCGGAGATCAAATGCTTGAACAGGTCGCGATCCGACTGGGTGACGCGGATTGCTTCCAGCGTCATGCGGTTTTCGCGCAGCGCCGCTTCCATGTCCTGGAACGCCTTGCGCACGCCGCTGTTTTCCGGCAGCAGGTAATCGCGCAGCGAGCGGGTGATGGCGCTGGAGATACCACCGTACAGCGACGCTTCAATCAGACGGTAGAATTTGCTGCGATCGGCGGACGAACGCAGGCGTTTCGGGATCACGCCCAGATCGAACATCAGCGAGTGGTAATCGGTGATGGAGTTGAACTGTTTGAACTGCACGCCCTCCATCTCTTCCACGCGCTCTTTCAGCTCTTGCAGCGACAGCACGCGCGCCTGGCGATCGCCCACGGTCTGGGTCAGCAGTTCGGTCGGCTGTACCGCGGTCGGCAGGCCCTGGATGGTGAAAGGTTTGATGTCGACCTTACGATCGCGCCCTGCCACCTGCTGCAGGCGCACACCGACCACCACGCGCTGGTGGCGCGAGTTGACGACGTCGAGGGTGGAGTAACACACGCCGGCACGCAGCTTGCCGTGCAAGCCTTTGTCGCGCGAACCGCTGGTGGCGCCCGCTTCGGTGGTGTTACGGAAGTGCAGCAGCGTCAGGTCGGGGATCAGTGCGGTGACGAAGGCCGCCATGGTGGTGGACTTCCCCGCCCCGTTACCGCCGGACAGCGTGGTCACCAGCTCATCCAGATCAAAGGTACGGGCGAAGAAACCGTTCCAGTTAACCAGCGTCAGCGAGCGAAATTTACCGCGTTCAATCATTCCTGTTCATCCTCTGCACCGTCAGGAGCGTTATCAACCTGCTGATCCTCAGCGTCATTCTCATCGTTCAGCGACAGGCTGGTTTCAACCGGCATCGCCTCGCCGTCGCGAATCATGCGCAGCTGCGCTTCACGCGGATCGTCGCCGCTGCGCACGTCGGCGCCGAAGCGGAACACCGCCTCGGTAATGCGGAACTTGCTGCTGTCATTGCCCATGAAATAGACCATGCCGAGGCGGCGCAGGCGGTTCAGCGAGGTGCGCACCTTCTCGTGCAGCTTCTGCCGATCGAGATCCGAACCGGTGGAACGCTGGTTGACGAACTTCAGCAGCTTGTTCTCATCCGCCAGGCTCAGCAGCTCGTCGTACAGCTCCTGATGGCTGAAAATGCCTTCGTGCGCCAGGCGCTCGGGGCTGAGATACAGGTAGCACAAGATCTTGCCGACCATCATATCCAGCTCGGACAGCACCGAACGCGGGATCAGCGTGGTGGAGCGCGGGCGCAAATAGAAGAAACCTTCCGGCGCCCGAATCAGCTCGACGCTGTAACGGTTGTAAAATTCTTCCAGCTCATCCTGGAAATCCATTAAAAAGGCGTGGTTGTCCAGTTCATCGATACCGATGTGACGACCCGCGCGCAGTTGGCTATCCAGCGCCGGGAACAGCGAGTTGGACAGCGCCTTGGCCAGCTTGACTGGCATTACTTGTTCAATATTTGTCGATGACATGGGCCTGGACCTTGGCTCCGTAATCATTGATTGCCTGCCATTCCGCCGGCAACCCTGAGAAATCTGCTTCAGCCACACCGAGGCGCACTGCCTGGTCGACCACTAAACGTGCCACGTCGAAATGACGCGCACGCGGATATTGCGCCAGGTAATCGCGCATCACCGCTGCAAGATTGAGCGGCATCTGCTGTTCCTGGTACACCTTCAGCGCCTCTTCGATCATCGCCGCCAGCTGTTCGCGAATTTCGCTGAACTCTTCGAACTCCAGATCCGGCGGCAGTTCCCCGGTCACTTCCTCGCTGCGCAGCGCCAGTTCTTCGTCGCGCATGTCCAGCAGACGATCGGCATTGGCATGGGTCAGCGCCCACGGGTGGTCGAAATAGGTTTGCACCGACTGGCGCAAGCGTTGGGCGAACACGCGGTTTTTATCCATATCGATAGCGGTACGAATAAATTTATGGACGTGGCGATCGTAGCCGATCCACAGGTCGATCGCCTGCTGACCCCAGCTGATGATGCGATCCAGCTTGCTCTGCAGATCGAACACCAGCTTGTCGACGAAGCCGAGCTCCACGTTGCCGAGGGTTGCGTCCTGGATGCGCAGCAGATTGGCCTGCAGCTTGTCGCCCGCCGCATCCAGCGTATCCTGCAGTTCGCGCAGGGTGCCCGAGGTTTCCGACAGCAGCATTTCGCAGCTGGAGATCGCCGCCCGCCAGTCTTTGCTCAGCAGCGCCGCGATGTCGTTTTTCACGCTCTGCTGCTGCTCGTCCATCACACGTTGCGTCATGTCGATGCTGTCGAAGATTTCCGCCACCGAATATTTCAACGGCGCGAACACGTTGCGATGCCAATGGAAATCGTCGCCGCCCTCGTCGGCGGCATCGGCGGCGCGTTTGAGTTCCTGCGCCACGATCGACAGCTGCATCGACAGACGCAGCGTGGAGAATTCGCGTTGGCGAATATAGTAATCGGTAATGCCGATACCCAGCGGCGTCAGGCGGTAAATCGCGTTGCCGTCCGCCAGTTCGCTGGTAAAGCGGTTCAACAGGCGCTGGCGCACCATGTCGTTGATCGCATTGTTGGCGCGCATCGCCACCGTTTCATGCGTCTGTTCAAAACCCTTGCTGACATGGCGAAATGCATCAACCAGCTCACCTTCGCTCATCTCGCCGTCCAGCCGTTCGCCGTTCAGGGTGGCGATGGCGAGCAGAAATGCGAGACGCTCCGTAGGGAGCGAAATAGAGAAATCATTTTTCCGTGCCCAGGCGACCAGTTCGGGTACTGTCTGGGAAAATTCACTCATAGTTCGTCCTTCAGGTTTGGTTTATGCGCCATGACGTGAATATAGCGCCCCAAACTCACGTACGGCTCCTGCCGGCAATAGTGCTGTTCAAGCGCCAGTAACTCTTCAAATTTTTGTGTTTGCAGCTGTCTGCTCTGCAGGTAGTCGTGAAACACCCGCACGCCGGTTTTGCCGCTGATGCGCATGCCCAGCTGTTCCAGCCAGCCGTAGACCAATAGCGGATCGTGCGGATATTGTGGCGACAGCGAACGCTTGCGGCGCCGTCTGACTTCGGGATCCACCAGTTGGAAGTTACCCAACACCACGTTACGCATCAAGAGGCCGTTAGCGTTGAAGAACATCAGCGACAGCGCGCCACCCGGCGTCAGACAATCACACAATGCCTGCAGTGCCGCTTCGGGTTCTGCGATCCATTCAAGCACTGCATGAAACAATATCAGATCAACCGGCTGTTCCAAATGTTGAGCGATATCCTGCGCAGAACTTTGTACGAATTGCATGTTCTGGCTCACACCTTTCTGCTCCGCCAGCTGCGCGGCGCGCTGGATCATCTCACCAGAAAGATCGCACAACAACACCTGATGTCCTAATTCTGCCAGTTGGCAGGCCATATGGCCTTCCCCGCCCCCGGCGTCAAGGATGCGCAGCGGCCGCTGCGGCAACTGCGCCAGCAGCCCGGTCAGATCCTGCCAAACCACCGCCTGGCGGATTTTTCCTTTCGTGGTGCCGTAAATATTACGCGCAAATTTTTCAGCAATATCGTCAAAATTGCGATCCTGCATGGACAACGGCTCCGCTGATCTCATTCTTGCGGCGGCAAAGCGCACGCCCATTCAAACCTGCTATTTTGGCACAGACTGGCTTAGAATGTATCTTCTTGCGGCCTGTTTATGCCTGGATGCCGCTTTTTCACCCAAAAGGATCTGATTTTCGATGCTGTTCAACCTGAAAAAGTTCTTTGGCGCCCTGCTGATGCCGCTACCGCTGTTGATGCTGCTGATGGGGCTGGCGCTGTTACTGCTGTGGTTCACCCGTTGGCAAAAAAGCGGTAAGACGATTTTCACGCTGAGCTGGCTGTTTTTACTGCTTTTCAGCCTGCAACCGGTGGCCGACCGACTGCTGCGGCCGATCGAAGCCGAATACCAGACTTATCGCGGCAACGATCCGGTCAGCTACATCGTGGTGTTGGGCGGGGGCTATACCTACAATCCCGACTGGGCACCTAGCTCGAACCTGCTCGGCAACAGTCTGCCGCGCGTGACGGAAGGCGTGCGGCTCTACCTTGCGCATCCCGGCGCCAGGATGGTGTTTACCGGCGCGTCCGCCGGACGCATGCAAAGCAACGCCGCCACGGCGGCGCTGGTAGCCGAAAGCCTGGGCGTGCCGCGCAGCGATATGGTGATTTTGAGGGAACCGCGCGATACCGAGGAAGAAGCCGCTCAGGTCGCCAAGTTGGTCGGCGAGCAACCGTTCATTCTGGTGACCTCCGCCAACCATCTGCCGCGTGCCATGCGTTTCTTCAAGGCTAAAGGCCTGCACCCGATCCCAGCACCGGCCAACCAGTTGGCGATCGACTCGCCGCTGAATATCTGGGATCGCGCCACACCGTCGTCGATGTTCCTCGGCCATACCGAACGTGCCTGGTATGAAACGCTGGGCAGCCTGTGGCAGTGGCTGAAAGGCGCGGATAGCGCCGGCGCCGAGTAAAACCCGTTCAACCGGCCAGCCAGGGCAGCAGCTGTTGCGACGCATAGTCGAACGGCCGCCGCTCCAGCTTGCCGGTATGGATCAAACGCCCTACCGCTTCCCACACCACGTATAGCCAGCGCCGCGCAAGGAAAGCGTCGGCGACCGGCGCCCGCTGCAGATAGCTGAACAGCAGTTGGCTGGGCATGCCCGGCTCGCAAAGGCGGAAAAGATCGTATTCGCGCGGCGCCCACAGCACCACACCGGGATTGAGCATCGCCAGCAGTTGATCGCTTTTGGGATCTTTCAGCATACTGCGCAGCGACAGGTTGCCGTGCACCAGGACGCAGGGATCGTCGAAGCCGACGAAGAAATGAGTCAGCGCTTCGCGCGTGCGATACAGCAAACGCCGATCCGCCATGGTCAGCTGCGGGGTAGTGAGATTGACCACCGTCGCCCACAGCACTTCAACCCGCTGTTGATACCAACAAAACCAGTCGTTCTCCTGCGTGCTGTCAACGCTGCCGACGCTGCCGTGACTGTCGATGCGGTGCCAGGCCAATACCCCGTCGACGATCTGCTCCATCAACATGTTCCAGCGATCCGGCGAACGCGTTGGCGCTTCGGCCGACACGCCGCGCAGGCGTTCGATCAGCAGGATTTCCGTATACGGCGCCTGGTGGGTGCACACTACGCCGTACACCGTCGGCAGGCGAATATCCCCGTCGCGCGCCAACATCGACAACTTATACGCCTCCTGTTGGGCAATACCCTGACAGATAAAACTTTTCGCCATCAGCGGGATGGCGTTGCCCTGCCGATCGTACAGCGAATACATATGCGCATAAGGCTGCTCGCTCACCCGCTCCAGCCGGCTGATGGACTCACCCAGCACAATGCTCAGTTCTGCGCGTAACTGCTCCATAAGGCATTCACCTCAGGCTAATATGGGGGATGCGTAACATCATCGAACGGTGAGCGGAAAAATTCTTCAACGCAGATCAACAAAACGGGGATCAATATGGGAGGTATTACATCGTCGGCGCGTTGCGCGCCGCGCCGACGAAATCAGGCTCAGGGTTGAATGCTGTCGCGCACGCGCTGGAGATCTTCCGGCGTATCGACCCCCACGCTCGGGATCGCTTTCGCGACCGCCACGTGGATTTTTTCACCGTACCACAGCACGCGCAGCTGTTCCAACAGCTCGATCTGTTCCAGTTGGCTCGGCGCCCAGCTGACGTAGCGGCGCACGAAACCGGCACGGTACGCATAGATGCCGATGTGACGCAGCAGGCTGTCGCCGATGATCTCTTTCGACGCAGCGAAACGTTCACGATCCCACGGAATGGTGGCGCGTGAGAAATAGAGTGCGTAGCCCTGTGCGTCCATTACGACCTTCACCGCGTTGGGGTTGAAAGCCTCTTCCGCGCTCTCGATCGGCACTGCCAACGTCGCCATGCCGGCCTGGCTGCCCGCCAGATTCTCTGCGACCTGACGCACGATCACCGGTGGGATCAGCGGTTCGTCGCCCTGCACGTTAACGATGATCTGGTCGTCGGCAAAGCCGTAGTGCGCGATCACTTCCGCCAGACGCTCGGTGCCGGAATGGTGATCCGGGCTGGTCATGCACACTTCGCCGCCGGCGGCTTCCACCGCTTTGGCGACCTCAAGGTGATCGGTCGCCACGATGACGCGGCTGGCGCCGGACTCACGGGCACGCTCCATCACGTGCACCACCATCGGCTTACCGTGAATATCGGCCAGCGGTTTGCCCGGCAAACGGGTTGAGGCGTAGCGGGCGGGAATAATAGCGATAAAACTCATGCGTGCTTCTCGTCCAGCGACAGCGCACGCGCTTCATTTTCCAACAGCACCGGGATGCCGTCGCGCAGCGGGTAAGCCAACCCGTCCGCTTTGCACACCAGCTCCTGGTTTTCTTTATTGAAATAGAGTTTGCCGTTGCATACCGGGCAGGCAACGATTTCGAGTAAACGGTGGTCCATGCATCCTCCGCAAGGGGATTGGTCATCTGGGAAAGGCAGTGAGGATAGCATAACGCCCGGCCTCAGGTTAATCATCGGCGGCACCAACCCGCCGATATTTCCTCACCGCGCCGGCGCAACAGCTTGAACTGCGGCGCATCCCGGCGTAGAATTTTGTGATACAAATCACAAAAAGGTAGTCATACGTGATCAAACGTCTGCATAAAATCATCGCTCTGTTCGCTAACTTCAGCCACTGAGCCCCTTTGTAACGAGCGACGCTTAACTTCGTTTTACCCCACCGACGGCGTCGCTCGTTATCCCACTTCCCAGCCGGCACCCCATTCAGCGGCCAACACCGCCGGAATGTCGCCCAGCGCGACGCGTTGTGCACCGTGCCATTTGGCCGTGCGCGCGATGGCCTGTCGGATATCTTGCGTTCTCTGTTTGCCGAAGCGCACCTGCGGCTCCGCATGGAAGCTGATGATCTCGAAGATGCCCTGGCGACGGTGCGCCTTGGCGTCAATCCGCCCCACCAGCTCGCCACGATGCAGCACCGGCAAGGTGAAGTAGCCATAGCGACGTTTTTCTTTCGGCGTGTAACACTCTAGCCGATAGTCAAAGTTGAACAGCTCGAGCGCCCGACGGCGATCCCACACCACCGGATCAAAAGGCGAAAGCAGGCTGGTGACCGTCGATTTGAGTTTGCCCTGCTCCGCCAGCGGCAGCAATTCCGCCAGTGATTCATGCACATAGAATTGTCCTTCCAGCCCCTCTACCTGCACCGGCGTAATCTCGCCCTGTTCCTGCAGCGCTGCCAGCAAGGCTTTTGGCGCCACGCGCTTCAGCCGATAGTAGTCCGCCAACCACTCGGCGCGGAAAATGCCCAGATAGCGGCAGGTGCGGCACAGCATCTGCCGGCGCGCCTGCTCCACAGGCAGCGTATGGCGCGCATCGTCCCAGGCCGGCAGCAGCCTTTCGGTCAGATCGTAAACCCGGTGGAAGTTGCGACGTTCGGCCACCATCAGCTTGCCGGCGGTAAAAAGAATTTCCAGATGACGTTTCTCCGGTTTCCAGTCCCACCACCCGCTGTTGCCCTTCTTCTCGGCGCTGAAATCGGCGGAGCGCACCGGCCCCTGTTGTTCGATGTGCCGCAGCAGGTTGTCCATCGCGGCCTGGTGCTGCTGCACCCAGGCGGCGGAGTATTTCCAGCCCATATCATGCGGCGCCAGCATGCGGTGGCGCAGCAGGCCAAAATCTTCGATCGGCAGGAAACAGGCCTCGTGCGCCCAATACTCGAACAGCTTGCGGCCGGCGAGCGCCTGCTCAAGCCACTCCGGCTGATAGGCTCCCAAACGGCTGAACAGCACCAGATACGGGCTGCGAGCAACGACGCTAATGGTATCGATTTGTAACAACCCCATGCGCTGGATCGCACTCAAGACGTCATCGGGCCGAGCCTGGCGTTTAAGCGGAGAAAGCAGCCCCTGGGCGGCAAGGTGCAGCGCGCGAGCGGCGGTAAGGGAAAGGGTCGGGATGGTCATCCTGATATCCGTGGCGAGTAGGCAATGGCCTGATAATAGTGGATATCGCGGGATTTATCTTCGCCAGTGCTTGCGGGTGGCGACACCGGCACTGGCGAGGAAGGTGGGTGCGATCAGAACGCGATAACGTCTGCCGCGGACAGCCCATGCGAGCTGCGATAGATCGAGAACTCAACGTTCTGACCTTCGTTCAACGACTTATTTTTGGTGTTGGCGATAGCGTTGCGATTGACATAGATTTCGTCGCTGCCATCTACCGGTGAAATAAAACCATAGCCTTCGGCCTGATTAAACCATTTCACACGGCCCATTTTTAACACAGTATTTTTAAACATAACTTATATCCTTTTACTTGAGCATCCTTGACAACGTCATTTTTTATATTGTCTGGACGCTACCAGCCCATCCTAAAGTTTTTCGTAACAAACCTCTCGTGAGCAAAAAATTAAAAAACCCGCACGAAGGCGGGCTTGTTGAACTTAATATCTTCCGCATGATTCAGCGCTGAGGCATCACCATGGTTGTATTAAGATCTCTTATACGCGTTCCCTGTCTTCTTACAGAGCAACTACGTTAGCGGCAGCCGGCCCGCGCGGGCTGTCCTGGATGGTGTACTCGACACGCTGGCCTTCAGCCAGGGTCTTGAAACCGTCGGTCATAATAGCGGAGAAGTGTACGAATACATCTTTGCCGCCGTCGTGCTGCTCAATGAAACCAAAACCTTTGCTTTCGTTGAACCACTTAACTTGACCCGTCTTCTTAGACATTACTTTTACCTTTAAATATATTTACAAAACCTGCCATAAGAGGCAATTGTGGCCATGTCAGAAACATTACTTATGGGAGGTACTTAGAAGGTTCGTCTTTGAAGCGGAATCGGATGATAACGTTTTTGGAGGAACTGCTTAACTCTAAACTCGAACATAAATAGGTCTGGATTACAGGCCGACTTGCATTTACTCATAAAAATGACGAATGCACAAGAGGTTTATTGCCTTTAATTCATAAATACGCCGAATTTATTTTTATCCCCATGAATATACATGACTTAATTTAACGCTCGCCGCGGCCGATCCACCGCGTTCTTCTCCTCACCGGGGCATCGTTTGCCCGTCCGTGCGCTACAAATGAGAGCTAACGCATAAAACTCTAATATGCTTGCCACGTCTATAACAAATCCCAAATCAGATGGCTAAACTTGAGGGGAAAACAAGGCAGACGGCTTTTTCGCCAGCACTTTTGCCGCTAAAAACACGATTTTTCAGATTATGCTGAATCAAGGAGCTATGCGCATGACCGCCCAGCAGTTCGTTTCACCTAATGAAATCCGCGCCAGATTCTCTCACGCGATGTCGGACATGTACCAAAAGGAGGTACCGCTGTACGGCGATCTGCTGGAGCTGGTGGCGGAAACCAACCGACAGGTTCTGCGCGAAGATGCCGCACTGGCTCATCAACTGCAAATCACCGGCGAGATCGAACGCCTCGCGATGGAGCGCCACGGCGCGATCCGGGTCGGCACTGCTGGCGAACTGGCCACCCTGCGCCGTCTGTTCCGGGTGATGGGCATGGCGCCGGTCGGTTACTATGATCTGTCTGTGGCGGGCGTTCCCGTGCACTCGACCGCCTTTCGCGCCGTACACGAAGACGCGCTGCAGGTCAGTCCGTTCCGCGTATTTACCTCCTTGCTTCGCCTGGAGCTGATAGAAGACCCCGCGCTGCGTGAGCTGGCTGAGCGCTTGCTGGCGCGCCGCCGTATCTTTACCGATCGCGCGTTGGAACTGATCGCGCTGCAGGAAGCGCAAGGCGGGCTGAATGAGGTGCAGGCGCAAGAATTTGTCGAACAAGCGCTGGAAACCTTCCGCTGGCACAACCAGGCGACGGTCAGCGCAGAAGAATACCGGCAGCTACACGATCAGCATCGACTGATCGCCGACGTGGTGGCGTTTAAAGGGCCGCATATCAATCATCTGACACCGCGCACGCTGGATATCGATCGCGTTCAACAGGCGATGCCCGCCCGCGGTATTACGCCCAAAGCGGTCATCGAGGGCCCGCCGCGCCGCCGTCGCGCGATCCTGCTGCGCCAGACCAGCTTCAAGGCGTTAGAAGAACGCGTCGATTTCGTTGAGCGCGACGGCCACGCTATCGCCGGTCACCACACAGCGCGGTTCGGCGAGATCGAACAGCGTGGTGTGGCGCTGACGACGAAAGGACGCGAACTTTACGATCGTCTTCTGCAGGCCACCAACGATGCGCTGCAGGCGCCGCCGAGCGAGAAAAATGCCGAACGCTATTATCAGTTGCTGGAAGAAAACTTCCGGGCGTTTCCGGATGATTACGCCACGCTGCGCGAGCAACAGCTGGCCTGGTTCCGCTATTTCCCGACCGAGTGCGGCCTGGCGGCCAAAGAATCACTGGATAAGCACAGCACCCTGGAGCAACTGATCGAGAAAGAACACGTTCGCTTCCAGCCACTGGTGTATGAAGATTTTCTGCCGGTCAGCGCGGCGGGGATTTTCCAATCGAATCTGGGGGACAGCCGCCATACACAGTACAATGCGGCGTCAAGCCGGGCAGCGTTTGAACACGCGTTGGGCAGTGAGGTGATCGACGAGCTGGCGCTGTATCAGCAAACCCAGCAGCGTTCGCTGGAAGCCTGCGCGCAAGCCCTGGGGCTTGTCACGCTGGCGTCCTGAGGTTACTTAGCCAGTAGAGACTCGATATCCTGCAGCAGTTGCTCAGCCTGAGCGGAAGGTAGCACCGCATCAACCGGTAAATACCACCAATTAGGCTGGGCAAAGGCGCGGCATTTCACCGCGTCCTTCTCCGTCATCAGCAGCGTTTGCTCTGCATTAACCAACGCCGCCAGCTGCGCCTGCTGATATTCCTGATGATCGGCAAACGCCACTTCCTGCACCACCTCGACGTTCAGCTTTTCCAACGTCGCGAAGAAACGCGGCGGATGGCCGATACCCGCCATCGCCACCACGCGCGGCAGCTCGGCCGCCGGACGACGTTCACCGCTCAGCAGGTTCACTGCGTCACGCGCCTGCAGACGCATAGCAATTTCTCCGGCCTGCGCCACGCCGCCATTGGCGACACGCGCATCGACGCTGCCAAGCCGCGCAGCACGCTCACGCATCGGTCCGGCTGGTAACCACCAGCCGTTACCGAACCGACGCACACCGTCGATGACCACCAGCTCGAAGTCACGCTGTAAAGCATAGTGCTGCAAGCCGTCGTCGGTGATGATCACATCCAGCGGCTGTTGTTGCAGCAGAGCCTGCACCGCCTCGGCGCGCTTGGGCGCGATCGCCACGGGCGCCCCGGTACGCTGATAAATCAGCACCGGCTCATCCCCCGCCTCGCGGGTCGATGTATTCTGACCCAGCACCAGAGGATAGACCGCCGACTTGCCGCCGTAGCCGCGCGACACCACCCCAACGCGGTAGCCCCGCTGCTGCAGGTGTTCCACCAGCCAGATCACCATCGGCGTTTTGCCGTTGCCGCCGGCGGTGAGATTACCCACCACCACCACCGGCACCGGCGAACGCCAACTTTTACGCAGGCCGCAGCGGTAACTGAGGCGGATCAGCCAACTGAGCAGACCATACAGCCACGAGAGCGGCAATAGCGCCAGATAAAGCAACGAACCGCCGGACCAGATGCGCTCAATCATTATTGACCAAACTGCATACGGTGCAGCTGCGCATAAGCGCCCTGCCGCTCAAGCAACTCGGTGTGTTCGCCGCGTTCGACGATGCGACCATCTTCCACCACCAGGATCTCATCCGCCTTCTCAATCGTCGACAGGCGGTGCGCGATCACTAATGAAGTACGGTCTTTCTGCAACTCGTCCAGCGCAGCCTGAATGGCCCGCTCGGACTCGGTATCCAGCGCAGAGGTCGCCTCATCCAGGATCAGGATCGGGCAGTCGCGCAGCAACGCACGCGCGATGGCGATACGCTGACGTTGGCCGCCGGACAGCATTACGCCGTTCTCACCGATCACCGTATCCAGGCCGTTCTCCATCTTGTTGATGAAGTCCATTGCGTACGCCATTTCGGCCGCTTTCTCAATCTGCTCGCGGCTGTATTCACTCTCGCGTGCATAGGCAATGTTGTTGGCGATGGTGTCGTTGAACAGGTGCACGTTTTGCGAGACCAGCGCTACCTGATTGCGCAGCGAGGCCAGGGTATATTCGCGCAAATCGTGGCCATCCATCAGGATTTCGCCTTCTTGGATATCGTAGAAACGCGTCAACAGGTTGGCGATGGTGGATTTACCCGAACCGGAACGGCCCACCAAGGCGACGGTCTTGCCTTCGGCGATTTTCAGGTTGATATCACGCAGCGCCGGCGTTTCCTTAGATGGGTAGTAGAAAGTGACGTTACGGAATTCGATATCGCCTTTCGCACGCTTCACTTCGCGGGTGCCGGTGTCTTTTTCCTGTTCCATATCCAAAATGGAGAACAGCGTCTGGCATGCCGCCATCCCGCGTTGGAACTGGGCATTGACGTTGGTCAGCGACTTCAGCGGGCGCATCAGCGCGATCATCGATGAGAACACCACGGTAATGGTACCGGCGGTCAGGGTTGCCATCACGCTTGGGAAGCTGGCGGCAAACAGCACGAACGCCAGCGCCAGCGAAGCGATCAGCTGAATGATCGGATCGGAAATCGAAGACGCGGAAACCAGTTTCATGCCCTGTTGACGCATGCGGTTGCTGACAGAGTTAAAGCGCTCGGTTTCCACCTGCTGGCCACCGAAGATCAGCACTTCTTTATGGCCTTTCAGCATCTGTTCGGCGCTGGTGGTCACCTGCCCCATCGTGTTCTGCATGTTCTTGCTGATGTTGCGGAAACGCTTGGAGACCAGGCGAATAGCGATGGAGACGATCGGCGCCAGCACGATCAGGATCACCGACAGCTGCCAGCTGTAGTAGAACATCATGATGAACAGGCCAATGATCGAAGCCCCTTCACGCACCACGGTCACCAGCGCGCTGGACGAGGAGGAAGCTACCTGCTCGGAATCATAGGTAATGCGCGACAGCAAAGTCCCGGTGGACTGCTGATCGAAGAAGGCCACCGGCATTCTCATCATGTGGCCAAACAGGCGGCGACGCATCTGCATCACCACCATGCCGGAAACCCAGGAAATGCAGTAGCTTGAAACAAAGCTGGTTACGCCGCGCATCAACATCAGCGCGATGACGGCCAACGGCATCCACACCAGCACGCTGCTGTCGGTTTTTCCAAACCCATCGTCCAATAGCGGTTTAAGCAGAGACAGCATCAGCGTGTCCCCCGCTGCGTTCATAATCAACGCAATGGCGGCCACAATCAGCCCGGTCTTAAAAGGAGTGATCATCGGCCAGAGTCGACGGAATGTCTGCCAGGTCGAGAGATCTTTATCATTCATCATGCAAATACCAGCATCGGAAGAAATAGCGGCCTATTTTACTCATTATCACCCTCTACGCCAAACCGCTGATGGTACCAACGGGGCATTAATTGTTCGCGAAAGCCTTTAATTTGCCAATCATTGTCGAAAAAAAGTACCGATAACTGGCCGGAGCGCGTCGTATCGCGCCATATAATGCCATTTGCCCGGTATCTGGCGACCACTTTGCGCGCCGGCAAACGCCATTTGTTGTAACGAGATGCTGACGCCAATGCCGCCTGAGGATTGATCGCGCGCAGAAACGGCGGCGTGGAGGAGGTTCTGCTGCCATGGTGCCCCACCTGCAGCACCGTAGCCGCCAAGCGATCGCGCCGTAACCGGAGCAGCTGCGCCTCCGCTTTTTTTTCCGCATCGCCGGTGAGCAACAGGCTGTATTTCCCGTCGTCGATACGGATCACGCAAGAGTCGTCATTGCCCGGCTTTTTACGCGTTTTCGGCGGCCACAGCACCTCGAATTGCAACGCCTGCCAGCGCCAGCGCTCACCGGCGACGCAGGGCAAGTGCCCCTCCCCGCGCATCGGGCTGCGCACCGTAGCCTGTGGAAACACCCGCCGCACAGCAGGCACCCCACCGGTATGATCGAGGTGGTCATGGCTGATAATGATCTGTTCCAGTTCAATACCCCGCCAGTTCAGCATTGGCAAAATATGCCGCTCGGCGGCACTGCCACCCGGCCAACGATCGCCGGTATCATACAGTACTCCCTTACCGTTTTGTTCAATGACCACCGCCAAACCGTGCCCGACATCAAGCATATCGACTCGCCAGCGGTAAGTCGGTTCTTTTTCCCGCCACAGCACGCAGCATATCGCTATCGTCGCCAGTCCCGACGCATAACGCCACCACCAATGAAAGCGCCAACAGACGACGATGAGCCATCCCGCCGCGCTGGCCAACAGCGAAGCCGCCCCCAAATCCACCCAACCACGTTGCAGGTAATTCAGAGGTACAAATACCCACTGCAGCGTGAAGTCCGCCAGCCACCATAGTCCGTAGCTTAACGAGGGAAAGAAACCGAACATCACCGCCAGCAAAATCAGCGGCACCGTCACCAATGAGACAATCGGTACCGCCCACAAATTGGCCGGCAGCGAGGTCAGCGTCAGGCCCAGAAACAGCGCGGCCTGCATCGGCACCAGCAGCAACGTCATACCGAGCTGAATATGCAGCCAACGCACCGGTGCCCAATACCAGGCCGATCGGAATCGCTCGCCGAGCGGTGCCCATTCGAACCAAAAAATCAGGCACCCCACCGCCAGTACCGACAGCCAGAAACTGTCTGACAAGACCGCCAGCGGATCGCACAGTAAAATAAGCCCGACACACCACAGCCACACTTGCCAAGAAGAACAATGGACGCCGCGCAAGCGCAGCAGCATCCAAAGCGTCATCGCCAACGCGGTGCGCACCGCCGGCGGCTGGGCGCCTACCAACCAGACATAGATCAGCGTCGCCAGCCAGCCCGCGACCAGCGGAAAGCGATAGCCAATTAGATGAGAAGGAAGAAAAAGCTGCAGCGCACGCAATGTAACCCAGAACAAGATGGCGACCATCGCCACATGCAACCCTGAGATTGCCATCAAGTGCGCGATGCCGGTTTTCAACATCAGCATGCGTAAAGCCTGCTCCAGTGCGGTTCGCTCCCCAAATGCCAACGCCAGCAATACTGCCTTGTAACGCAGCTCGCCGATATTGGTTTCCGCATGGCTGATTATACGCTGGCGTAGGCCGCAATCGCCATCCAGCAAACGAGCCTGCCTGACTTGGCCAGTTAACGGCTGGCGCTGCGCGATCGCCCAACGTTGGCTGTCGAAGCCGCCTTCATTGAGTTTGCCATGCACCGGCCGCAAACGCAGTTTCAATTGCCAACGCTGCCCGGCGCACAGGCGCTGCTGTTCCGGGGCCCATAGCGTGGTAAACGTCAATGCAGGTACCAACCAATGACCATCTATCCGCTCGATGCGCATCAGCGCCTGTTTACTGGCGGCGGGCTTCAGCGCGATGCTGCTAACCTGCACCACCGCCGTCACATCCGGCCCGCGACTTAAGCGCTCCACTTGTCCAATCAGGCTTCCGGCGTTGAAAACCGCCCACGCGAACCCCAATCCCAGGCAGGCCAAATAACGGCAAAACGGCCAACGGATGCGCAGCAGTAAACCGGCAACAAGCAGCATCGGCCACAGCTGCCATTGCTCAGGCAACTGCGGTAAAACCAGCAGCGGCAGGATGCCGCAGATAACGGCGAATATCGCCAGATCCAGCGAAATTTTGATCGCTCTTCTCCCATCGGCTCCGCCATGAGCAAAAGCGCGTCATGGCAAGCAAGCAGGATCATTCAGCCGACATGTCACCGCCAGCGGGCTTTAATGAAGATGCGGTGAACATGGCAGGATAAGAGAGATCTATGCAGGAGCCACATCGTAAATGCGGCGCGGTGCGCAATTCCTAAGCGGAGCAGGGAGAACCGCAGGCGAAAAAAAACGGCGCCTTAAAGGCACCGTTTTATATTCTTTTCAAGCAACAACGCTATGAGCAGTCAGCGACTAGCCATAGATATTGGCGCGGTCACGCAACTCTTTACCTGGTTTGAAGTGAGGAACGTACTTGCCGTCCAGCTCAACTTTGTCACCGGTTTTCGGGTTGCGACCTACACGCGGGGCACGGTAGTGAAGAGAAAAACTGCCGAATCCGCGGATCTCAATGCGTTCGCCCTCGGCCAGCGTAGCGGCCATGTGCTCAAGCATCTCTTTCACTGCATCCTCAACGGCCTTCGCCGGAATATGAGATTGCTGGCCAGCAAGTCTTTCAATAAGTTCAGACTTGGTCATAGTACCTCCAAGCTTTGCAGCTAAACTACCGTATCGGGGCGGTCAGAAACCGCCCCCCGTCATTACTCGCCTTTAGCCGCTTTGAAAGCTTCAGCCATTGCGTTAGAGAAGTTGCCTTCTTCCTGTTTGTTGTTAACAGTTGCGATGGCGTCTTTCTCGTCAGCTTCGTCCTTAGCACGTACGGACAGGCTTACAACGCGGTTCTTACGGTCAACGCCGGTGAATTTAGCTTCAACTTCGTCACCTACGTTCAGAACCAGAGTTGCATCTTCAATGCGGTCGCGAGAGGCTTCAGATGCACGCAGGTAACCTTCTACGCCGCCTGCCAATTCAACTGTAGCACCTTTGGCGTCAACTGCAGTGACTTTACCAGTAACAATAGCACCTTTCTTGTTCATAGACAGGTAGTTATTGAACGGGTCTTCAGCCAGCTGCTTCACGCCCAGGGAGATACGCTCGCGCTCTGCGTCAACTTGCAGAACAACCGCAGCGATTTCGTCGCCTTTCTTGTATTCACGTACTGCTTCTTCGCCTGCAACGTTCCAGGAGATGTCAGACAGGTGAACCAGGCCGTCGATGCCGCCGTCCAGGCCGATGAAGATACCGAAGTCAGTGATAGACTTGATTTTACCTTCAACGCGGTCGCCCTTGTTGTGGGTCTCTGCGAACTGCTGCCATGGGTTGGATTTGCACTGCTTCAGGCCCAGGGAGATACGACGACGTTCTTCATCGATGTCCAGAACCATCACTTCCACTACGTCGCCCACGTTAACAACTTTGGACGGATGGATGTTTTTGTTGGTCCAATCCATTTCAGAAACGTGTACCAGACCTTCAACGCCTTCTTCGATTTCTACGAAGCAGCCGTAATCAGTCAGGTTGGTTACACGACCAGTCAGCTTGGTGCCTTCTGGGTAACGTTTCGCGATAGCAACCCATGGATCTTCGCCCAGCTGTTTCAGGCCCAGGGAGACACGAGTACGCTCGCGGTCGAACTTCAGCACTTTAACAGTGATTTCATCGCCAACGTTGACGATTTCGCTTGGGTGCTTAACGCGTTTCCAAGCCATGTCAGTGATGTGCAGCAGGCCGTCTACGCCGCCCAGATCAACGAATGCACCGTAGTCAGTGAGGTTCTTAACGATACCTTTGACTTCCATGCCTTCCTGCAGGTTTTCCAGCAGTTGATCGCGCTCAGCGCTGTTCTCGGATTCGATAACCGCACGGCGAGAAACGACAACGTTGTTGCGCTTCTGATCCAGCTTGATGACTTTGAACTCAAGCTCTTTGCCTTCCAGGTGCAGAGTGTCACGTACCGGACGCACGTCAACCAGGGAACCTGGCAGGAACGCGCGGATGCCGTTCAGCTCGACGGTGAAGCCACCCTTCACTTTGCCGTTGATAACACCGGTTACAGTCTCAGCTTCTTCGTAGGCTTTTTCCAGCGTGATCCAAGCTTCGTGACGCTTAGCTTTCTCACGGGACAGCAGGGTTTCACCGAAGCCGTCTTCAACAGCATCCAGAGCAACGTCAACTTCGTCACCAACCTGGATTTCCAGCTCGCCCTGGGCGTTTTTGAATTGCTCAGCCGGGATGGCAGACTCAGATTTCAGACCGGCGTCAACCAGTACGATATCTTTGTCGATAGCAACAACGACGCCACGAACGATGGAACCCGGGCGGGTTTCGATTTCTTTTAAGGATTCTTCAAAGAGTTGAGCGAAAGATTCAGTCATGTTGTTAATCTTCAGGGTTCTTTAGTTTAACGTCCATTTAGCGTCCCGCCGAATGGGGTTGTTTCACATACCCCGCCATTGGCTCCATGCCGACAGGGTTTAAGGTTACAGGGGTAAAATTTTACCCGATATATTGCGATACCGCTATGACAAATATGACAAAAAGCCAATAGCGCCGCCGCGCTTATTGCTGCGGCAACGCCAACACTTTCTGTGCATACGTCAACGCCTGCTGGATCACTTCTTCGATCGACATGCTGGTAGAATCCAGCACGAGGGCGTCAGAAGCAGGCACCAGAGGCGCGATAGGCCGATTACGGTCACGGTCGTCCCGTTCCTTTATCTCGGCTAAAAGACGTTCAAAGTTAACATTAAAGCCCTTCTCCTGCAACTGCAGCATGCGGCGGTGCGCGCGCTCCTCCGAGCTGGCGTCGAGGAAAATCTTGACCGGCGCGTCCGGGAACACCACCGTGCCCATGTCGCGGCCATCGGCAATCAGGCCGGGCGCCTCGCGAAACGCGCGCTGGCGGCGCAACAGCGCCTCGCGCACGCGCGGAAACGCCGCCGCTTGCGACGCGGTGTTGCCAACGGTTTCGGTGCGGATCTCGTTGCTGACGTCCTCACCTTCCAAAATCACCTGCAGCTTGCCGTCCTGGGCAACGAAGCGAACATCGAGATGTGCGGCCAGCGGAACCAGCGCTTCCTCAGAAGTGATATCCACCTGATGATGCAACGCAGCCAGCGCCAGCACGCGATAGATCGCGCCAGAATCCAGCAAACGCCAACCAAGGGACTCGGCCAACGCTTTACACAGCGTGCCTTTGCCTGCGCCACTTGGTCCATCAACGGTTATCACCGGGGCTGTAGCCGTCATTTCTCTCTCCTTCAGGTAGAAAACCTCACAGAGACACGGCGCGCTTCGACTCGAAGCCCGTGTGCTCTGCCACCTGCCCAATCAGGGGCAAATACGGTGGCGTATTATACGCTGCCCTACGGCAATCTGTTACCCTGGAACTGTCCGGTTGTTGAAAATAAGCGCACAACCGCGAAAAAGTATAGAAGAAACGCCGGTCGCCGAAGGTTAAAAACGATAAAGGCCCACAAAGGGGCCTTAAAATAAACGATTTTACGGGTTACTACGCCGGCTGGCTGATGCGCGCCAACTGTTCGAAATAATCCGGGAAGGTTTTCGCGGTGCATTTCGGATCGAGAATGGTGACCGGGGTATCCGACAACGCCACCAGCGAGAAGCACATCGCCATGCGGTGATCGTTATAGGTACCGATCTCGGCGAACTGCAGTTTGGCCGGCGGCACGACGTGAATGTAGTCCTCACCCTCGTCCACTTCCGCCCCCACTTTACGCAGCTCGGTGGCCATCGCCGCCAGACGATCGGTCTCCTTCACCCGCCAGTTGTAGATATTGCGGATGGTGGTCGGTCCCTCGGCGAACAACGCCGCGGTGGCGATAGTCATCGCCGCGTCCGGAATGTGGTTCATGTCCATGTCGATGCCGCGCAGTTCACCGCGGCTGCACTCGATGAAATCGTCGCCCCAGGTGATGCGCGCGCCCATTTTCTCCAGCACATCGGCGAACTTGGTGTCGCCCTGCACGCTTTTGCGGCCGATGCCGGTCACGCGCACGGTGCCGCCTTTGATCGCCGCCGCCGCCAGGAAGTAGGAGGCGGAAGAAGCGTCGCCCTCAACCAGGTAATCGCCCGGCGCGATATACCTCTGGCGCCCCTGGATATGGAACACCCGGTAGTTGTCGTGGCTCACCGATACCCCGAAGGCACGCATCAGATGCAGCGTGATGTCGATGTACGGCTTGGAAACCAACTCGCCCTTGATGTGGATCTGCGTATCCTGCGGCGCCAGCGGCGCGGTCATCAGCAACGCGGTCAGGAACTGGCTGGAGACGCTGCCGTCAACGGTGACGTCGCCGCCCTGGAAGCCGCCGCGCAGGCGAATCGGCGGATAATCGGTCTGTTCGAGGTAATCAATCTGCGCCCCGCCCTGGCGCAACGCGTCCACCAAATGGCCGATCGGACGTTCTTTCATGCGGGGTTCCCCGGTCAGCACCACGTCGCCTTCGCCGAGGCACAGCGCCGCCGCCAATGGGCGCATCGCGGTGCCGGCGTTGCCGAGGAACAGTTCCAGCGGCTGGTCGGCCACCAGCGGCCCGGCCACGCCGGTCACTTCGCACACGGTACGATCGGCGGAAAGTTGATAGTCCACACCCAACGCCTGCAACGCGTTCAGCATATGACGCACGTCGTCGCTGTCCAGCAGGTTAGTCAGCCGGGTCGTGCCTTTCGCCAGCGCCGCCAGCAGCAGAGCGCGGTTAGAAACGCTCTTCGAGCCGGGTAAGTTGACGGTGCCATTGACCAGGGCGACCGGTTGTAACGTCAGGGAATCCACCATGTGAACAAAACTCTCCAATTCTGATAAACGAAACGGCTCCGGAATAATGCCGGAGCCGCTTTAATGCAAAAGGACAACAGCCTGAGGCAGCCCGCGCCTGGCGGGCTGACGGAATCAACCGTGACGACGTTCGAAGTCGGCCATGAAGTCGGTCAGCGCCTGCACGCCGGCCAGCGGCATCGCATTGTAAATAGAAGCGCGCATGCCGCCAACTACCCGGTGGCCTTTCAGCGCCTGCAGGCCGATGGCCTCGGCTTCGCTGAGGAACACTTTGTCCAGCGCCGCATCGGCCAGTTGGAACGGCACGTTCATCCACGAGCGGTTGGCGATGGCCACCTGGCTGCGGTAGAAGTCGGATTTATCGATGGTCGCGTACAGCAGCTCGGCCTTGGCCTGATTGCGTTTTTGCATCTCCACCAGGCCGCCCTGCTCTTTCAGCCATTTGAACACCAGCCCGGACAGGTACCAGGCGAAGGTCGGCGGGGTGTTGAACATCGAATCGTTCTCGGCCAGCACGGTGTAGTCGAGGATCGACGGCACTTCTTTGCGCGCCTTGCCCAGCAGATCGTCACGCACGATCACCAGCGTCAGGCCGGCCGGGCCGATATTTTTCTGCGCGCCGGCGTAAATCACGCCGAAGCGGCTGACGTCGAGCGGGCGGGACAGGATGGTCGAGGAGTAATCGCCGATCACCACTTTGTCGCCGAAGTCCGGCGTTTCATCGATGGCCACGCCGTCGATGGTCTCATTCGGGCAATAGTGCACATAAGCCGCGTCGGCGCTGAGTTGCCACTCTTTCATCGGCTTGATGCCGCTCAGGCCGTCGATGCGGGTTTTCACGTCGATGACGTTGGGAGCGCAATACTTTTCCGCTTCCTTGATGGCGCTGTGCGCCCAATAGCCGCCGTCGATATAGTCGGCGGTAGCCTTGTCGCCCAGCAGGTTCAGCGGCAGAGCGGCAAATTGTGCGCGGGCGCCGCCGTGGCAAAACAGCACCTTATAGTTGGAGGGGACTTTCAGCAGATCGCGCAGATCCTGTTCCGCCTGCTCGGCAACGGCGATGAATTCTTTGCTGCGGTGACTGATCTCCATCACTGACGTGCCCAGGCCGTGCCAGTTGCACAGTTCCTGTTCCGCACGACGCAACACTTCCACCGGCAGCATCGCCGGGCCAGAGCTAAAATTATAAACCTGAGTCATTTCCCCTCACCACATTCACTGTTCGCCGCAGAAAAGCGACCTGTCGAAAAGATGCCCGAAGTTAACGCTCGCGTTAACCAACCCATCGGTTTTATCACTCACGCCCCATGGCTGCAACGCTTATTCGCCCGCCGGCGGCAAACGGTCGCGCCGGGTGATGACAGGCTCTGCGGCCATCGCGATTGTTTGGACGATAAAACCCTGCGACATGGGGAAATTCAGCGGGTTAACGCGGTGCTTTATGCTGTATTCAGCCGAGATGGCTGCGGGAACCCGGTCGGCCCCCGCAGGAGAGAAAACGATCAGTACTGATTGAACATCTGCTGGATTTGCTTCGCGTCTTTGGCTTGCGTCAGCGCGAGCTGCAGCAAAATGCGCGCTTTTTGCGGATTCAGCGTGCCGGCGGCCACGAAGCCGTACTTGGCGTCGTCCACTTCCGCATCTTCGGTAGTGGCGCCGGTCGGTACGCGCGAAGAACGCACCACCGCCACGCCGTTGTGTGCCGCCGTCGCCAGTGTGTCGAACACCGTTTTATACAGGTTGCCGTTGCCGACCCCGGCGCTGACGATGCCCTGGTACCCTTCGGCGATCAGCGCCTTGACCGGCGCATCGGAGGCGTTGGCGTAGTTGTAGACGATACCGACCTTCGGCAGTTCGTTCAGCTTGCTGACGTCGAACGGCGTATCACGGGTATGCTTGCGCTGCGGTGAGCGCTGGTAATCGACCTTGCCGTTGTGGATATACCCGAGCGGGCCAAAGTTCGGCGACTGGAAGGTCTGCACGGCGGTGGTATTGGTCTTGGTGACGTCGCGCGCGTCCAGCACGGTGTCGTTCATCGCCACCAGCACCCCGCGGTTGGCCGATTGCGGATCTGCCGCCGTCACCACCGCATTATACAGGTTGAACGGGCCATCGGCGCTCATCGCCGTCGCCGGCCGCATCGCCCCGACAAGCACCACCGGCTTGTCGCACTTCACCGTCAGATCGAGGAAATAGGCCGTCTCTTCCAGCGTATCGGTGCCGTGGGTGATGACGAAGCCGTCGGTTTTGCCGCAGTCGGCGTCAATTTTCTTCACCAGCGTCAGCCAGACCTGATCGTTCATGTCCTGCGAGCCGATGTTCACCACCTGCTCCCCCTGCACGTTGGCGATATCTTTCAGCGCCGGCACCGCATCGACCAGCGCCTCGACACCCAGCTTGCCCGCGGTATAGTTAGATTTCGTCGCCGAATCGCCGCCACCGGCGATGGTGCCGCCTGTCGCCAGCAGGGTGATGTTGGGCAGCGCCAGCGCCGAGGCGCTGACGCCGGTCAACAAGAGGGTTAACACGCTGAGTTTCACTGATTTCATTAGATTTCTCCGTGACAGATAACTCGCTGAATTATGGCCTTTATCCTTAAAAAAACTGTGACTTTGCCACCGCTTTAGGAATACGTGGAGCTCCAGCGTAAAACCCCGTATCATTGCGCGTTTTTAGTACGCGCAAAAAGTGAAGACAATGACGCAAACTTTTATCCCCGGTAAAGACGCCGCTCTGGAAGACTCCATCGCCCGTTTCCAGCAGAAACTGAGCGACCTCGGTTTCAACATCGAAGAAGCCTCCTGGCTGAATCCAGTGCCGCACGTGTGGTCGGTGCACATTCGCGATCGCGATTGCCCGCTGTGCTTCACCAACGGCAAAGGCGCCAGCAAAAAAGCCGCGCTGGCCTCTGCGCTGGGTGAATATTTCGAGCGCCTGTCCACCAACTACTTCTTCGCCGATTTCTATCTGGGCAAGCAGATCGCCGAAGGCGACTTCGTGCACTACCCGAATGAGAAATGGTTCCCGATCCCGGCGGACGATACGCTACCGGCCGGCATCCTCGACGAGCGTCTGCACGCCTTCTACGATCCGCAACAAGAGCTGAGCGCCAGCGATCTTGTCGATCTGCAATCCGGTAACGCCGATCGCGGCGTGTGTGCGCTGCCGTTTACCCGTCAGTCCGACCAGCAAACCGTGTACATCCCGATGAATATCATCGGCAACCTGTATGTTTCCAACGGCATGTCCGCCGGCAACACCGCCAACGAAGCGCGGGTGCAGGGCCTGTCGGAAGTGTTCGAGCGCTATGTGAAAAACCGCATCATCGCCGAATCCATCAGCCTGCCGGCGATCCCGGACGAAGTGCTGAATCGCTATCCGGGCGTGGTGGAAGCCATCGCCAAACTGGAAGAGGAAGGTTTCCCGATCCTCTCCTATGATGCCTCGCTGGGCGGCAACTACCCGGTAATCTGCGTGGTGCTGTTCAACCCGACCAACGGCACCTGCTTCGCCTCGTTCGGCGCGCACCCGGACTTCGGCGTGGCGCTGGAGCGCACGGTAACCGAGCTGCTGCAGGGCCGCAGCCTGAAAGATCTCGACGTGTTCACCGCACCGACCTTCGATGACGAAGAAGTGGCGGAACACACCAACCTGGAAACGCACTTCATCGACTCCAGCGGCCTGATCTCCTGGGATCTGTTCAAGCAGGATGCGGACTATCCGTTCGTTGACTGGAGCTTCAGCGGCAGCACGCAGGAAGAGTTCGCCACCCTGATGAGCATCTTCGACAAAGAAGACGCGGAAGTGTACATCGCCGACTACGAGCACCTGGGCGTCTACGCTTGCCGCATCATCGTGCCGGGCATGTCCGATATCTATCCGGCAGAAGACCTGCTGCTGGCCAACAACAGCATGGGCGCGCACCTGCGCGATACGCTGCTGGCGCTGCCGGGCAGCGAGTGGGAGCCGGAAGAATACCTGGCGCTGATCGAGCAGTTGGACGATGAAGGGCTGGACGATTTCACTCGCGTACGCGAACTGCTGGGTATTGCCAGCGGCAAAGACAACGCCTGGCATACCCTGCGCGTGGGCGAGCTGAAGTCGATGCTGGCGCTGGCGGGCGGCGATCTGGATCAGGCGCTGATTTGGACCGAATGGACGCAGGACTTCAACGCCTCGGTGCTGAGCCCGGCGCGCAGCAACTACTACCGTTGCCTGCAAACGCTGCTGCTGCTGGCGCAGGAGCCTGAGCGCGAAGCGGCGCAATACTACACCGCGTTCGTGAAAATGTACGGCCAGGAAGCGGTGGACGCGGCCTCGGCCGCCATCAGCGGTGAAGAGCGCTTCAACGGGCTGTTCGCCGTCGATGCCGATCTGAAGGCGCTGCCGGCCCATCAGGCGCTGCTGGCGGCCTACGAGAAGCTGCAGGCGGCCAAGCGCCGTCACTGGGCCAAGGCCTAATCGCCATTGGGGGTACC
The DNA here is from genome assembly GCF_009905295.1 of Serratia sp. NGAS9. Taxonomy (NCBI): domain Bacteria; kingdom Pseudomonadati; phylum Pseudomonadota; class Gammaproteobacteria; order Enterobacterales; family Yersiniaceae; genus Serratia; species Serratia sp. NGAS9. Next base: position 1,745,497 of record NZ_CP047605.1, on the reverse strand, counting down.
GCCACTTTTGGGGTACCCTCCCCGGTCAAACGCCGCACTCCGCTGCGGCGTTTTCATTTTGCGGTTTATTTCAACGCATTCTGTTTTATTTTCCCGCAGGAAAATAGGCGGTTAAACGAGCATAAGAATAAATAAACCGGCGATTGTTGCCGGACGGTGAAATAATAATTAACCGATAATTAAACTTTCAGCGACGAACGGCGACAAAACGCCTAAAAATTTAACTTTGACACCCTCGGCACATCGGGTGGATTCAAAAAAAATTGCAAACATTAAAAAATTGTTTTTTGTTTAAATTCAATAAATTAACCATAAAAACCACACAGAAAACATGCCTTTTTGGCGCTCTACTTCCCCGCCTTATGATCCAAATCAAATTTTCCCCTATACTGCTTTGCTAGTATCTCATTGCGTTGTTTTAACCCTTAAGAGCGAGAGTTAGTTTGAAAACTGACAGCCCATTCGATCTGATTTTACCTGCGGCAACGGCGAAAATCGCTGAAGATGCCGGCGTGTATAAAGCCACCAAACATCCGCTGAAAACGTTTTATTTGGCGATCACCGCCGGTGTCTTCATTTCCATCGCCTTCGTTTTCTACATCACGGCGACCACCGGCACCGCCGGCGTGCCTTTCGGGCTGGCGAAACTGGTCGGCGGCATCTGCTTCTCTCTCGGGTTAATGCTGGTGGTGGTATCGGGCGCCGACCTGTTCACCTCTACCGTACTTATCGTCATCGCCAAGGCCAGCGGCCGCATCAGCTGGGGCCAACTGGGCGCCAACTGGCTGAACGTTTATCTCGGCAACCTGGTCGGCGCGCTGTTCTTCGTGGCGCTGATCTGGTTCTCCGGCGAGTATATGGTCGCCAACGGCCAGTGGGGCCTGAATGTTCTGCAAACCGCAGACCACAAGCTGCATCACACCTTTATCGAAGCCGTCTGCCTCGGCATTCTGGCTAACCTGATGGTCTGCCTGGCGGTCTGGATGAGCTACTCCGGCCGTACCCTGACCGACAAGATGCTCGCCATGGTGCTGCCGGTCGGTATGTTTGTCGCCAGCGGCTTCGAACACAGCATCGCCAACATGTTTATGATCCCTATGGGCATCGTGGTCAAACACTTCGCCACGCCGGAGTTCTGGCAAGCCGTAGGGGCGGTACCTGAGCAATTCGCTCATCTGACAGTAAGCAACTTCATCATCGACAACCTGATTCCGGTCACCATCGGCAACATCATCGGCGGCGGCCTGTTGGTTGGGTTGACTTACTGGGTAATTTATCTGCGCGGGGGTCGCGAACAGCACTAAGCTGTGAGTTACCGCGTGCAGAGTTAGAAATCCACAATCAAAGGTAGGTGTACAATGACCGAACTTAACGAGAAATTAGCCAACGCTTGGGAAGGTTTCAGCAAGGGTGACTGGCAGAATGAAGTCAACGTTCGTGACTTCATCCAGAAAAACTACACGCCTTATGAAGGTGACGAATCCTTCCTGGCTGGCGCAACTCAAGCCACCACCACCTTGTGGGACAAGGTTATGGAAGGGATCAAACTGGAAAACCGCACTCACGCGCCGGTTGATTTCGACACCAACGTTGCTGCAACCATCACTTCTCACGACGCGGGTTACATCGCCAAAGAGCTGGAAACCATCGTAGGTCTGCAGACCGACGCGCCTCTGAAACGCGCGCTGATCCCGTTCGGCGGCATCAAAATGGTCGAAGGTTCGTGCAAAGTGTACGGCCGCGAACTGGATCCGCAGCTGAAAAAAGTGTTCACCGAATACCGTAAAACCCACAACCAGGGCGTATTCGACGTTTACACCAAAGACATCCTGAATTGCCGTAAATCCGGCGTGCTGACCGGTCTGCCAGATGCCTACGGCCGCGGCCGCATCATCGGCGACTACCGCCGCGTGGCGCTGTACGGTATCGACTTCCTGATGGCCGACAAACTGAACCAGTTCAAATCGCTGCAGGAAAAACTGGAAAACGGCGAAGATCTGGAAATGACCATCCAGCTGCGTGAAGAGATTGCTGAACAGCACCGCGCTCTGGCTCAGATCAAAGAGATGGCCGCCAAATACGGTTACGACATCTCCGGCCCGGCCACTAACGCGCAAGAAGCGGTGCAGTGGACCTACTTCGGCTACCTGGCCGCGGTGAAATCCCAGAACGGCGCCGCCATGTCCTTCGGCCGCGTATCCACCTTCCTCGACGTGTTCATCGAGCGCGACATCAAGGCGGGCAAACTGACCGAAGAGCAAGCGCAGGAACTGATCGACCACTTGGTGATGAAACTGCGTATGGTGCGCTTCCTGCGTACCCCTGAGTACGATGAGCTGTTCTCCGGCGACCCAATCTGGGCGACTGAATCCCTGGCCGGTATGGGCGTCGACGGCCGTACCCTGGTCACCAAAAACAGCTTCCGCTTCCTGAACACCCTTTACACCATGGGGCCGTCTCCGGAGCCGAACATGACCATCCTGTGGTCTGAGAAGCTGCCGCTGAACTTCAAGAAATTCGCGGCGAAAGTGTCCATCGACACATCTTCCGTACAGTACGAAAACGACGACCTGATGCGTCCTGACTTCAACAACGATGACTACGCCATCGCCTGTTGCGTCAGCCCGATGATCGTCGGCAAGCAAATGCAGTTCTTCGGCGCCCGCGCTAACCTGGCGAAAACCATGCTGTACGCCATCAACGGCGGCGTTGACGAAAAACTGAAAATGCAGGTCGGCCCGAAAGAAGCGCCGATGATGGACGAAGTGCTGGACTATGACAAAGTCATGGCCCGCATGGACCACTTTATGGATTGGCTGGCCAAGCAGTACGTGACCGCGCTGAACATCATTCACTACATGCACGACAAGTACAGCTACGAAGCTGCGCTGATGGCGTTACATGACCGTGACGTTTATCGCACCATGGCTTGCGGCATCGCCGGTCTGTCCGTTGCGGCCGACTCCCTGTCCGCCATCAAGTACGCGAAAGTCACCACCATTCGCGACGAAGACGGCTTGGCTATCGACTTCAAAGTGGAAGGCGAGTATCCGCAGTTCGGTAACAACGACGCACGCGTCGATGACATCGCCTGTGACCTGGTGGAACGTTTCATGAAGAAAATTCAGAAACTGCGCACCTATCGCAACGCGGTACCGACCCAGTCCGTACTGACCATCACCTCCAACGTGGTGTACGGCAAGAAAACCGGTAACACCCCGGATGGCCGCCGCGCAGGCGCACCGTTCGGCCCAGGTGCCAACCCGATGCACGGCCGCGATCAGAAAGGCGCAGTAGCCTCCCTGACCTCGGTAGCCAAACTGCCGTTTGCCTACGCGAAAGACGGGATCTCCTACACCTTCTCCATCGTGCCTAACGCGCTGGGTAAAGACGACGACGTGCGGAAAGCCAACCTGGCGGGCCTGATGGATGGTTACTTCCATCATGAAGCCTCCATCGAAGGCGGTCAGCACCTGAACGTCAACGTAATGAACCGCGAAATGCTGCTGGACGCGATGGAAAACCCTGAGAAATACCCTCAGCTGACCATCCGCGTCTCCGGTTACGCCGTGCGCTTCAACTCGCTGACCAAAGAGCAACAGCAGGACGTCATTACTCGTACCTTCACTCAAACGATGTAATACGCCAACCGGGCGGGAAACCGCCCGGTGCCAACGTCAGGGCCGGTTCTGCCGGCCCTTTTCTCCCACCGCTCTCCCCTGACTCTGTGCGAGTCTGTTTTGCCGGACATCTATACTGAATGGATAGCCGGCAAAACAGTTATCCGGCAACTGACCGGCCGACAGGCATCATTACCCCCGGTGGCGGCTCCACCCGCTGCTGCATCGCAGATACCTGGCCGGCGGCCACGCGCCTATTTTTAGACTGCGTTTGACAGTCAATATTGGAGAAAACCCCGCAATGTCAGTAACTGGTCGCATCCACTCCTTCGAATCCTGCGGCACCGTCGATGGGCCCGGGATCCGCTTTATCGTCTTCTTCCAGGGCTGCCTGATGCGCTGCCTCTATTGTCATAACCGCGACACCTGGGACACCCACGGCGGCAAAGAAGTGACCGTCGAAGAGCTGATGAAAGACGCGGTGGCCTACCGCCACTTCATGAACGCTTCCGGTGGCGGCGTCACCGCGTCCGGCGGCGAGGCGATCCTGCAGGCTGAATTCGTGCGCGACTGGTTCCGCGCCTGCCATGCCGAAGGCATCAATACCTGCCTGGACACCAATGGCTTCGTGCGCCGCTACGATCCGGTGATCGACGAGCTGCTGGACACCACCGATCTGGTGATGCTGGATCTGAAACAGATGAACGACGATATCCACCAGAATCTGGTCGGCGTCTCCAACCACCGCACGTTGGAATTCGCCCGCTACCTGGCGAAACGTAACCAACGCACCTGGATCCGTTACGTGGTGGTGCCGGGCTGGTCAGATGATGACAAATCGGCACACCTGCTGGGCGAGTTCACCAAGGACATGACCAACATCGAGAAAATCGAGCTGCTGCCCTACCACGAACTGGGCAAGCATAAATGGATAGCGATGGGGGAAGAGTACAAACTGGACGGCGTACATCCGCCGAAGGCCGAGACCATGGATCGCGTCAAAGGCATCCTGGAAAGCTACGGTCACAAAGTGATTTACTGATTGGCGCACGCCAAAAGAAAAAACCGGCTCATGGCCGGTTTTTTTATGCTCAGGCGGCGGCGAACGGCGTGTGGTGGTGATCCGGCTTCTGCTTTTTCAGCAGCATCAGCAGGTAAACCAGCGCTACGGCGGCGATCATCACGAACAGCACACGGTCGGAGTAGTTTTGCATCAGCAGCGCCGTCATCGACGGGCCCAGCAGGCTGCCGATGGTGTAACTCATCAACAGCGCCTGGTTCATCGCCACCAGTTCGTGCGGCAGCGCCTTCTCGCAGGCCCAGGACATCGCCACCGGATACAGGGTAAAGCCGGCGCAGCCGAGGATGAACAGCGAAGGCGCCATGGCGTAGTTGCCGAGCATCGCCACGCTGGCGAGGATCACCACGAACACCTGAATGCGCAGCACCAGCAGGCGCCCGTAACGATCGGCCAGGCGCCCGACCGGCCATTGGCCGACGATGCCGGAGCTGACCAACAGCGCCATCCAGTAACCGACGTTAGCGTCGCTCATGCCCTGATGAGAGAGATACAGCGGCATCAGGCCATACAGCGAACCGAGCACAATGCCGGAGATGATGCAGCCGTTGATGCCCAGGCGCGCGCTGCGGCGTCTCAACATTGTCCATACCGCCGCCTGCTGCGGCTCGTCTTCATGGCGGTTTACCCGCGCGAACAACATCGGCAACATGGCGCTGATCACGATCGCGGTCACCCACGGCACCACATGCAGCAATTCGGTCGAGGTCATGCTCAACAGTAATTGGCCGGTCACCGTACCGAGGTAATAGACAATCATATAGGCCGCCAGCAGCTGGCCGCGGTTGCTCAAATTGCCGCTGCGCAAAAGCGCGCTCTCCACGATCACCCAGATCCAGGCGCAACCGACGCCGGCGAAGAAGCGCCAGCCCAGCCAGCTCCAGAAATCGATCGACAGCACCATGCCGGCGGTCGCGGCGGCGAACAGCAAACAAGAGAGATGATAGCTGCGGGTGAAGCCGACGCGCTGGATCAGTTTGCCCGCCACCAACGTGCCCAACAGGTTACCGCTGAAATAAGAGGAGCTGACCATTCCCACCTGCCAGGTTGACAGCTGAGCATGGGTTAACCAAAGCGGCACTAACGTATTCAAAACGGCAATGGATACCGTGAGCAGCAAAAGGCCGCAGAGCAATAGGAGCACTGGGCGGGAGTATGCGGACATAGTGAAATTGTGACCGAACGCGCAATGAGAGTGCGCGCATCATGCCACTGGCGATAAAAAAGTCAATCGCCTCTTATCATTCCACCGCACGATTTGTTTCCGGCTAACCGGCTGAAAAAGCGCTATGCTCAGCGCAGAGCGAATTTGACGACGGAGAAGCAAGATGAGTCAGGCAAATGATGCGGCGGTAGAGGCCCTGCTGGCGGACATCGGCAGCACGCAAGGTGACCTGCTGGCCATTATGCAGCAGGTGCGGCGGATTGCTGCGGCGAGCGGCAACGGCGTAACCGAATCGGTCAAATACGGCGGCATCATGTTCTCGCATAGCCAATTTTTCTGCGGCGTTTTCGCCTATCGCCACCACGTCACGGTGGAGTTCGGCCACGGCTACCGATTGGAAGATCGTTATCACCAGCTCGAAGGCAGCGGCCAGTATCGGCGGCACATCAAGCTCCACTCGCCCGACGAGGTGAAAAGCAAGCATCTGGCGGACTACATTCAACAGGCTTATGCGCTGGCGACGGGCTGAATTCTCGACATAAAAAAAGCGCCCGCAGGCGCTTTTTTCGTGGTTTGCCGTTTAGCCGATATATTCCAGGCCGCCCATATAAGGACGCAACACTTCAGGCACCTGAATGCGACCGTCGGCCTGCTGGTAGTTTTCCAGCACCGCCACCAGCGTACGGCCGACCGCCAGGCCGGAACCGTTCAGCGTGTGGACCAGACGCGGCTTCTTGTCGGCCTTGCTGCGGCAGCGAGCCTGCATGCGGCGCGCCTGGAAGTCCCACATGTTGGAGCAGGACGAGATCTCGCGGTAGGTGTTCTGCGCCGGCAGCCACACTTCCAGATCGTAGGTCTTGCAGGCGCCGAAGCCCATGTCGCCGGTGCACAGCAGCACCTTGCGGTAAGGCAGGTTCAGCAGCTGCAGCACTTTTTCCGCATGGCCGGTCAGCTCTTCCAGGGCATCCATCGAATCTTCCGGACGGACGATCTGCACCATTTCGACCTTGTCGAACTGGTGCATGCGGATCAAACCGCGGGTGTCACGGCCGTAAGAACCGGCTTCCGCACGGAAGCATGGCGTGTGCGCGGTCATCTTCAGCGGCAGAGTTTCCTCTTCGACGATCTCGTCGCGCACCAGGTTGGTCAGCGGCACTTCCGCCGTTGGGATCAGCGCGTAGTTGCTGCTGTCGGCTTCTTCTTCCAGCGGACGGGTATGGAACAGGTCTTCGCCGAACTTCGGCAGTTGGCCGGTACCGTACAGCGTGGCGTGGTTGACCAGGTAAGGCACGTAGGCCTCCAGGTAGCCGTGCTGCTCGGTGTGCAGATCCAGCATGAACTGGGACAGCGCGCGGTGCATGCGGGCGATTTGCCCCTTCATGACCACGAAGCGCGAACCGGTCAGCTTAACCGCGGCGGCAAAATCCAGCCCGCCGGCCATTTCGCCCAGATCGACGTGATCGCGCACCGCGAAGTCGTACTGGCGCGGTTCGCCCCAGCGGGTGACTTCCAGGTTTTCACTGTCGTCTTTACCATCCGGCACGGCGTCGTCCGGCAGGTTAGGCAGCGTCAAGGCGTAATCGCGGATCTCGCTCTGCAGCGTGTCCAGCTCTGCCTTGGCGGCATCCAGCTTGTCACCCAGCTCGTTCACTTCGCGACGCAGCGGCTCGATGTCTTCCCCACGCGCTTTGGCTGCGCCGATGGATTTCGATCGGGAGTTGCGTTCCGCTTGCAGCGTTTCAGTTTCTACCTGCAGAACTTTGCGGCGTTCTTCCTGCGAACGCAGCAGATCCAGATCGAGTTTAAAGCCTCGGCGAGCCAGTTTGACGGCGACTGCGTCTAGCTCATTACGCAGCAGATTGGGATCGAGCATGCTAATCCTGTGCTTGTTGTTATTGAAAGAAGTGTTGTTGTTCTATGCGGCTGATTTATAGCCGCATAAAAGAAGAGTGATACCCGCTAACCTTACCGCAACGGCCTCGCTAGCGGTAGCGTTTTGTCGGGCTATTTTGATCCTGCTCAGCCAGCCATGCCAACTTTTCGCCGATTTTCCCTTCAAGCCCACGCGAGGTCGGTTGATAGTAGCGTGTCTTGGCCATTTCGGGCGGGAAATAGTTCTCGCCGGCGGCGTAGGCGTTGGGTTCGTCGTGGGCGTAACGGTACTCCGCCCCCAGCCCCATCTCCTTCATCAGCTTGGTCGGCGCGTTGCGCAGGTGCTCCGGCACGTCATAATCGGCCTGCTCTTTGGCGTCGCGCATGGCGGCCTTGAACGCGGTGTAAACCGCGTTGCTCTTCGGCGCGCAGGCCAGGTAAACAATCGCCTGCGCGATGGCGCGCTCGCCCTCTGCCGGCCCCACGCGGGTGAAACAATCCCAGGCGGCGATCGCCACCTGCATGCCGCGCGGATCGGCGTTGCCCACGTCTTCAGAGGCAATCGCCAACAGACGGCGCGCCACATAGAGCGGATCGCCGCCGGCGGTAATAATGCGCGCATACCAGTACAGCGCGGCGTCCGGCGCCGAACCGCGCACTGATTTATGCAGCGCGGAAATCAGGTCGTAATAACGGTCGCCCTTGTTGTCGAAGCGCGCGCTGCGCTCGCCTGAAACCTCTTTCAGCAGCTCCGGCGTCAGCACCCGCACGCCTTTGGCATCGATCTCCGCCATGTCCGCCATCATTTCCAGGCTGTTCAGCGCCCGGCGCGCATCGCCGCCCACCAGCTCGGACAGCAGGCGGCGCGTTTCCGCCGGCAACTCGACGTTCTGATTGCCAAAGCCGCGCGCCTTGTCGCTCATCGCCTGATCCAGCACCTGGCCGATATCTTCGGCGGTCAGCGCCTTCAACAGGTAAACGCGGGCGCGGGACAACAGCGCCGAGTTCAGTTCGAACGACGGGTTTTCGGTGGTGGCGCCGATAAAGGTGATGGTGCCGTCTTCGATGTGCGGCAGGAAAGCGTCCTGCTGGCTCTTATTGAAACGGTGCACTTCGTCGACGAACAGGATAGTGCGGCGGCCGGCGTCGCGATTTTGCCGCGCCCGCTCGATCGCCTCGCGGATCTCCTTGATACCGGAGGTCACGGCGGAGATCCGTTCGACATCCGCCTGACCGTAACGGCCGATCAGCTCTGCCAGCGTCGTCTTCCCGGTGCCCGGCGGCCCCCATAAAATCATCGAGTGCAGCTGCCCGGCCTCGATGGCGCGCGGCAGCGGCTTGCCGGCGGCCAGCAGATGCTGCTGGCCGATATACTGCGCCAGCGTGGTCGGGCGCATACGCGCGGCCAGCGGCTGGAACTCATTCTGGGAAAAATCGAGCGACAGATTATTACTCACTTGCACCTCACTGGCGCTGGTCGTCCAGCGTCACCCCCTTCGGCGGGGTAAATTTGAATTTGGCCGGATCGGCGGCAACGTTCTGCTGGCTTTTCAGCGTGTAGGAACTGCGCTGACCGTCCTGCTCCACCGCGGCAAAGCTGCGGATGGTGCCGCTGTTGGTCACGCTGATGGCGAATTGCTTCAGGTTGCCGCTGGCGGATTTTGGCGTCAATTCGAAATCATCGCCCTTTTGCTTCACGTTGTACTGCTTCCAGTCGCTGGCGTTATTGCGGGTGATCAGCATAAACGGCGTATTGCCGGTGGCGTTCTTCAGCCAGGTCGCCGTCACCTGCTCGACGAACGGGTTGTAGAACCACAGGGTCTGGCCATCGGAAACCAGCACGCTCTCATCGGGTGACGTCATGTGCCAGTTGAACAGGTTCGGCCGCTTCACCCACAGCTCGCCTTCACCCTGTTGCACCGCGGCGCCTTCAGCGCTGGTCACGGTTTGCGAGAAGCTGGCGTGGAAACTGTTCACCTTCGCCAGGCGACTTTGTAGATCCTGTGCAGCATCGGCCAGCACGGAGGTAGAAGCGAATCCCGAAAGCAGACAGCAGGCAACTAACAGTTTTTTCATTATTCCAGATACCTTATGAAATGCGTTAACCGCAGGGCGACGCCGTGCGGGTCAATCAACCCTTTACTCCGTTACTTTACCTGAAGCCGGCGATCGGCCGGTAGGCCAATGTTCCGAGAAGAAACGGGTTTACGCTTCTTTGCACAAGGGCCGCTTAAGCGGCCCTTTCTTATTGAATTGCAATGGCTAAGCGAGCATCAATCGTGCCGCGGCGGCGCCAGCACCTCGCGGTTGCCGTTGTGCCCCTGCTCACTGACGATGCCCTGCGCCTCCATCTGTTCGATGATGCGCGCGGCGCGGTTATAGCCGATGCGGAACTGGCGCTGTACGCCGGAGATGGAGGCGCGGCGTTTATCCACCACGAAATCCACCGCCTGGTCAAACAACGGATCCAGCTCTTCGTCGCCGTCCATCCCGCCACCGGCACCGCCCTCGCCATCTTCGCCGCCGCTGAGAATGCCCTCTTTATATTGGGGCCGCTCGCGCGCTTTCCAATCCTTGACCACCGCGTGCACTTCCTGATCGCGCACGAATGCGCCATGTACACGCACCGGGATCGAGGAGTTCGGCGCCAGATAGAGCATGTCACCCATACCCAGCAAGGACTCGGCCCCCCCCTGATCGAGGATGGTGCGGGAGTCGATCTTGCTCGACACGGTAAAGGCGATACGCGTCGGAATGTTGGCCTTGATAAGACCTGTGATCACATCTACCGAAGGACGCTGGGTCGCCAGCACCAGGTGGATACCCGCCGCACGCGCTTTTTGCGCCAGGCGAGCGATCAACTCTTCAACCTTCTTGCCAACCGTCATGATCAGGTCGGCGAATTCGTCGACCATCACCACGATGTACGGCTCCTTCTCCAACACCGGCGGCGTGATGTCCATGCTGTCGGTCGGTTTCCAGAACGGATCCGGGATCGGACGCCCCATCGCTTCGGCCTGATCGACACGCTCGTTGTAGCCGGCCAGGTTACGCACGCCCAGGGCAGACATCAGTTTGTAGCGGCGTTCCATCTCACCCACGCACCAGCGCAGCGCGTTGGCGGCGTCTTTCATGTCGGTGACCACATCGGTCAACAGGTGCGGAATACCTTCGTAAACCGACAGCTCCAGCATTTTCGGGTCGATCATGATAAAGCGCACTTCTTTCGGCGTGGCTTTATACAGGATGCTCAGGATCATGGCGTTGACCCCGACCGACTTACCGGAACCGGTGGTACCGGCGACCAGCAAGTGCGGCATTTTGCCCAGATCGGCCACCACCGGTTCGCCGGAGATGTCCTTACCCAATACGATGGACAGCGGCGACGGGTTGTCGCGGAAGGCCGGGCAGTCCAGCACTTCGCGCAGGTACACCGTTTGCCGCTTGGCGTTCGGCAGCTCCAGACCGACATAAGGCTTACCGGGGATCACTTCCACCACGCGCACCGCCGAAGTCGACAGCGAGCGCGCCAGATCGCGCGACAGGTTGGAAATGCGCGCCGCTTTAACGCCCGGCGCCAGATCCAGCTCGAAGCGGGTGATGACCGGCCCCGGCAGGATATCCACCACGTCGGCTTTTACGCGGTAATCGGCCAAACTGGCCTCCACCAAGCGCGCTTTCTGTTCCAGCGCGAAGGAGTCGACCGGCTCCACCTCTTTCGGCGCTTCGGTCAGCAGATCCAGCGTCGGCAGCGGCGTGGTCGGCTTCTGCAGCGGCTGATCGTTGCGCATCAGGAACGGGTGAATCAGGCTGTCCATCGCCGGGTGCGGCTCAGCCGGAGCTTGCTGAGGCTGCTGCTGAACCGGTTGCTGTGGCTGCTGATATTGCTGCTGCGACGGCTGTTGATACTGCTGTTGTTGCTGCGGCTGCTGATAAGATTGCTGCTGCGGCTGTTGGTATTGTTGCGGCTGCGTATGCGGTTGCTGGGCAGCCGGCGCCGCAGGCTCAAACTGGCCAAACGGCACGTCGTCCTCTTGCTCGCTTTGCTGTTCAATGCGCTCTTCAAGCTGTGGGGACAGCGTGAACATCGGCTCGCTCGGGCCATCGTCCACTAAATCCGCCATCGGCGAGAAGCTGAAAGCATTACGGGTATCGACCGGGCTGGCGGCCGGCGCCTGCGGGGCAGTCTCTTGCTGGCCATAACGCGCCTGCTGCTGCTCGGCGAAAGCCTGACGCAGCGCAGCCTCTTGCCGCGCCTCTTCATCGTCCTGTTGGACTTCACCGTAACGTTGGTTCTGTTGTTCGGCGAACGCTTTACTCAGCTCGGCTTCCTGCTGAGCCTGTTCATCATCCTGCTCCGGCGCGTAGCTTTCGCCATAGCGCTGGCTTTGCTGTTCGGCGAACGCCTGGCGCAGCGCGGCTTCTTGCTGCGCCTCTTCTTCCTGCGGGCTCACCGCCGTCGGCTGTTGAGGCTCCGCCTGGCGCTGTTCCTGTTCGGCAGCACGCTGCGAAGGCAGCTTGATGCCGTAGGAAGCCAGCTCACGACGGGTCGGAATACGCACCGGATTCGGCCGCGGCAACTCAGGGCCGATACCCTGTTTAACCTGAGAATTGCCGTCGCTGGTCGCCGTGAAGGCCGGCATAAAGGTCGCCGCCGCGGCGCCCACAGCGGCAGCGGCTGCCGTATCCAGTTGTGGCTTGGCGCCGGTGGCGCTGAAACCACCTGCTCCGCTGACGTCGGCACTGTCGCGCTGCGCGGCGGTAAAATCAAAGGGAGAACGCGCTGCCGGCTGCGGGGCCGGCTCTTGCCAATTGCCCAGGCGCGGCTCATCGTCATCCTGATAAGGATCGATAGGGCGCGTCGCCTTAGGCGCTGGTGTTTCTTCCGGGATTTCGAAGGAATACAGCGGCGGCGTGGCGTCTTGCGCCGGGGTGCTCACCGGGTGCTGATTGACCGAGGCCGGCGCGGCCGGCGCCACCGTTATCGACGGCGCCTGTGTGGCGATCGGCGCGGCAACGGGCTCGTGGATCTCTGCCTTCACCGCTGGTGCAGGCGAAGCCGCCGGCGCGATTGGCGCGGCGTCGGCTTCAACCTCACTATCGTCGGCTCGCAGGCCGCTGAGCAACGGATCGGCGGCGTCTTCCCCCGCCTCTTTGGCGCTTTCGGTGACCGAGGGTGCGGAGAACAGCACGTCGTCATCGGCAGCCGCGGCTCCGGCGGCGGTCGCCGCAACCGCTGCAGCGGCGCCCTTCCCTGCCTGCTCAGGCTCGTCGTCAACGTAACGCTCGTCATCCTCGAAATAGCGATCTTCGCGGCGTGAGCGATTGGTCATCACCGTCGCGACGCCCAACACCGCACCGCCGATCTTCTCGGCGATCACCAGCCAGGACCAGCCGGTAAACAGCGTCAGCCCCGCCGCCCACACGCACAGCAGCGCCAGCGTAGCGCCGATGCCGTTGAACCACGGCAACATGGCGTTGCTCAGCAGGCTGCCGATCACGCCGCCGGAAGCGAAGTAATAGAGATCGTCAACGTTCAGCGCCGCCAACCCGCAGGAGGTAAGCACTAACGCCAAGGTACCGATCAGGCGCAGGGAGAGCGCGAAATAGTCGACGTAGTCTTTGTTGCCGCGTTGGCGATAGGCTGCCCAGCACAGGATCAGCATGATCGGCGGTATCGCGTAGGCGAGCACCCCGAAGGTGAAGAACAGCGTGTCGGCCAACCAGGCCCCAACACCGCCGCCCAAATTGTGAATCGGCTCATGCCACGCGGTCTGCGACCAGCTTGGGTCAGACGGATTGAAACTGACCAACGCAGCCATGAGGTAAACGGCAAAAATCGCTACCACGATAAGCGCAGCCTCCAGCAAACGCCGGCCACTGCTGAGTCTTTTCAGGGTAACTTCTTTATCTTCTGTATATTCCTGGCTCAAGAAAGGCTCTCCAGGTTCCTGTTAGCTGACATAGCAACAGCGCCGAGAAGCTTCCCCGGCGCCGAAACTGTATGAATAAACAGGAGTGTAACCAATTTAATCAGGTTTTGCACCTGCACCTTACCGTGTTTTGATAACCAGACGGTTACTCTGTTTCACTTCTTCCATCACTACGTAGGTACGGGTGTCGTTAACCCCCGGCAAACGCAGCAAGGTTTCGCCCAGCAGTTTGCGGTACGCCGACATGTCCGGTACGCGGGTTTTCAACAGGTAGTCGAAATCACCGGAAACCAGATGACACTCCTGAATCTCTTCAAGCTTCTGCACTGCCGAGTTGAATTGCTCAAACACATCCGGCGCGCCACGGTTCAGCGTGATCTCCACGAAAACCAGCAGGGACGCATCCAGATAATGCGGGTTAAGCAATGCGGTATAGCCATGAATGAAACCCTGGCGCTCGAGACGGCGCACGCGTTCTAAACATGGTGTCGGGGATAACCCCACGCGCTTCGAAAGCTCGACGTTCGAAATACGCCCATCCTTCTGCAGCTCATTCAGGATGTTGCGGTCGATACGGTCGAGATCTTTACCCGGGCGTTTCTTGTTGTCTGCCATTATTATTGTCTCTCTTATTTTCTTCCGTGCACTTGCCACACCCTAGCCAACGTCAATGTGTAAGGGTTCGTTCCAAGCGAAGACCCGATGCCTGTCATATGCTTCTTCACTACCATCATTCCACGCCGCGCAGCCTGTCTGTCCAACCCCGCGCGACGCCGGCAACGACGTTTAGGTCGAGAAAAAATCAGCAAACGCTTGCGCGCCCTGCTCCGCACATCCACCGCGCATTGCCGCCTCGCGGCGCAAATACGTACGATTTGCTGGTGTTACGGGGATAATTTCTTCTTCCTATGATGTTTTCGCAAATGCGCAGCGGATTGTCAAAGTAAAAGAAGCAAAATCAGAACAACGTACCGTCATGAAAAGTCTGCATCCCATTTTTGGTTATGAATCGCTGGCAGATAAACCCCGGTAGGGAGCGGCTGAAGTCGCAGAATGCGCCGTTTTTGCGCGGTTGGCGATTCGGTAGCCGAATGCGGCTTTGATAAGGTAAATTTCTGCGTTCGGCGTACGATTTGCCGACAGCGGGCGCATTAATAGGCGACAACTATCATACAAATCGTTAACAACGTCGCCCGGCGCTTTTTTTACTGCGCCATTTTCCCTACAATCGGCTTCATTGTCCGCCATTGTGGAATAAAGAGGTTATTCATGGGCACGGCTAAACATAGCAAATTACTGATTCTGGGCTCCGGCCCGGCCGGTTACACCGCAGCCGTCTACGCGGCGCGCGCCAACCTGAGCCCGGTGCTGATCACCGGTCTGGAGCAAGGCGGCCAGCTGACCACCACTACCGAAGTGGAAAACTGGCCGGGCGACGCCGAAGGCCTGACCGGTCCGGCGCTGATGGAGCGCATGCGCGAACACGCGGAGAAGTTCCAGACTGAGATCGTCTTCGATCATATCAACAGCGTCGATCTGCAGCAGCGTCCGTTCCGCCTGTTCGGCGACAGCGGCGAATACAGCTGCGACGCGCTGATCATTGCGACCGGTGCCTCCGCCCGCTACCTTGGCCTGCCTTCCGAAGACGCCTTCAAGGGCAAAGGCGTTTCCGCCTGTGCGACCTGCGACGGTTTCTTCTACCGTAACCAGAAAGTCGCCGTGGTCGGCGGCGGCAACACTGCCGTTGAAGAAGCGCTGTACCTGTCCAACATCGCCGCCGAGGTTCACCTGATCCACCGCCGCGACAGCTTCCGTTCAGAGAAGATCCTGATCGACCGGCTGATGGAAAAAGTGAAAAGCGGCAACATCGTGCTGCACACCGACCATACGCTGGACGAAGTGCTGGGCGATGAAATGGGCGTGACCGGCGTGCGTATCCGCAGCACCAAAGCGGAAAACGAAACCCGTGAACTGGAACTGGCCGGCGTGTTCATCGCCATCGGCCACAGCCCGAACACCGGCATCTTCGGCGGCCAACTGGAGCTGGAAAACGGCTACATCAAGGTGCAGTCCGGCATTCACGGCAATGCGACCCAAACCACCATCCCCGGCGTCTTCGCCGCTGGCGACGTGATGGATCACATCTACCGTCAGGCGATCACCTCCGCCGGCACCGGCTGTATGGCGGCGCTGGACGCAGAGCGTTACCTGGACGGCATCGCCGGCGCAGAAGTCTGCTAAGACGTTCTCTTCATCAGCAAAAAGCGGCTCTCGAGCCGCTTTTTTTGTCTTCAGCCCCAGGAGGATGCACGCCGATGCATAATCTTCTTCACTGGCGCCTGCTGGTTGCCGTCGCCGACAACGGCACCATCACTCAGGCTGCGGCGCTCTGCGGCATGACGCAGTCTGCCGCCAGCCAGGCCATCGCTCAACTGGAGACGATGCTGAGCACCCGGCTTTTGGTGCGCCAGCCACACAATGTCGTCCTGACCCAAAGCGGCCTACAGATCGTCGCCCATGCCCGCACGATGTTGGAAGGACTGCGGGCCATTCAACAATGCGCGCAACAAGCCGGTAACGCGCACGCGGGCAAAATACGCCTGGCCAGTTTCCCGTCGGCATTTAGCAAGCTGTTGCCGCCGCTGCTGCGCAAGTTTCGCCGTCTGTATCCCGACATTGAGCTGATTACGCTCGAGGGCACCGACCACGAAGTGGAGAGCTGGTTAACATCGGCAACGGCAGACATCGGCGTGGTGCTCAATCCGGCACCGGAGCGGCTGTGTTTCCCTTTGGGGGAAGACACCTGGTTGGCGGTCGTGCCCAGCGCGCACCCGCTGGCGCGAGAACGGTGGCCGGTGGCACTCGATGCCCTGTTCCGGCTGCCTTTCATCCTGGCGACCGGCGGATGTGATGTGAATGCGCAAAGTTTGGCGCAGCAGTCGGGCCTGGCACTGGCCGATATCCGCGCCACCGTCAGCGATTGGCAAACGGCGTTGACGCTGGTCAGAGAAGGCACGGGCGTTGCGCTGATGCCCGCGTCGGTGATCCCGCCCGATGCGCTCGGAGTTTGCGCTCTACCGCTCGTTGCGCCGGTTTATCGTCGTTTCGGCCTGGCCTGCTCATCCGAGGCGGCGGCCCTACCGCCCGTCCAAACCCTGCTGAATTATCTGCGCGAACAGGAGCAAACCCTGGCCAGTCGCTGAGCTAATAGCGGCTTTCTGAAATTTCCATTTTCCCACCGGCATCCGCGTCGGCATGCTGTGGCAAGCGCTCTCATTGACCCACAAGGAAATAGCATGAAGCTGTATTTTGCTCCCGATGCCTGCTCGCTGGCCCCACATATCGTCCTGCGGGAATTAGCGATCCCTTTCACCCTGGTCAGGGTAAACAATCGCAGCAAGCGCTGCGCCGACGGTGAGAATTTCTATCGCATCAACCCAAAAGGTTACGTCGCCGCCCTGCAGCTGGACGACGGCAACGTGATCACCGAAGGCCCCGCCATCGTTCAATACCTCGCCGACCAGCGCCCAGAGAGCCGGCTGGCACCGCCACCGACGGCCTTTGAGCGGGTAAGGCTGCAGGAATGGCTTAATTTCATCACCAGCGAGATCCATGCCGGTGCCGCCCCCTTGTTCAATGATGCCCTGCCCGAAGATGCCAAGGCGTTGCTGCGCGACAAGTTGAGACGGCGATTGGGTTATCTCGCACAAGCGTTGGCACAACAAACTTACCTATTGGGAACGTATTTCAGCGTCGCTGACGCTTATCTGTTTACCGTGTTGCGCTGGATGGCGCGCTTCGAGATTTCGCTGAGCGAGTGGCCACCGCTCCAGCATTATGTGACGCGGATCGCAGAGCGAGCGTCGGTGCGCGCCGCTCTGGAAGCCGAGGCCACGAGTGAGCAAGTCAAATAGTCGGTAACGCGTCTGTTATAGCCACATTTGGCCGCTTTATTATTTTCAGTCTGCCGGGTGACGAGGTAACATGGGACCTCGCTTGTTTGTCGCCGATTGCGCCAAACACTATTATTTAACAGTACGTTAACCCAGCCTGTAACAAACGGGCACCGGCGACGCAGACGCATATCTGATGAAAAAAAACAGACAGCAACAGTTAACCCGTTGGCTTAAAACCCAGAGTTCGTTGGCGCAGCGTTGGCTGCGCCTTTCCATGCTGTTGGGGCTGTTCAGCGGCCTGCTGATCGTGGCGCAGGCGTGGCTGCTGGCCAGCCTGCTGCACGCCCTGATCATCGAACATACCCCGCGCGAACAGCTGATCCCTTCGTTTATCTGGCTGGCCGTCGCGTTCGCATTGCGGGCGCTGTTGAGCTGGCTGCGGGAACGGATCGGTTTCCTGTGTGGCCAGGTGATCCGTCAGCGCATGCGCCAGCAGGTGCTGGATAAACTGCAGCAGCTCGGCCCGGCCTGGATCCAGGGCAAACCGGCGGGCAGTTGGGCCAGCATCATCGTCGAGCAGATCGAGGATATGCAGGACTATTACTCGCGCTATCTGCCGCAGATGTATCTGGCAGTCTTCATCCCGCTGCTGATCCTGATCGCCGTCTTCCCGATCAATTGGGCCGCAGGCATCATTTTGCTGGCGACCGCGCCGCTGATCCCGCTGTTCATGGCGCTGGTCGGCATGGGAGCCGCCGATGCCAACCGCCGCAACTTCGTGGCGCTGGCGCGATTGAGCGGCAACTTCCTCGACCGCCTGCGCGGCCTGGACACCCTGCGGTTGTTCGACCGCGCGCAGGCCGAAACGGCGCAGATCGCCAAATCCTCCGAAGACTTCCGCAGCCGCACCATGGAAGTGCTGCGTATGGCCTTCCTCTCTTCCGGCGTGCTGGAGTTCTTCGCTTCGATTTCCATCGCCGTGGTGGCGGTGTACTTCGGCTTTTCTTACCTCGGCGAACTCAACTTCGGCAGCTACGGCCTCGGCGTAACGCTGTTTTCCGGTTTTCTGGTGCTGATTCTGGCGCCGGAGTTTTTCCAACCGCTGCGCGATCTCGGCACCTTCTACCATGCCAAGGCGCAGGCGGTCGGCGCGGCGGAAGCGCTGGAAACCTTCCTCAGCGCCGAAGGCGAGCAGATGGGCAACGGCACGCGGCAACTGCCCGCCGATCAACCGCTGACGCTGCAGGCGAACGCATTGGAAATCCTGTCGCCGAACGGCGTACTGCTGGCCGGGCCGCTGAGTTTCACCCTGCAACCGCAGCAGCGCGTAGCGCTGGTCGGGCTGAGCGGCGCCGGCAAAAGCTCGCTGCTCAATCTGCTGCTCGGCTTCCTG
Source organism: Serratia sp. NGAS9 (assembly GCF_009905295.1). Classification (NCBI taxonomy): domain Bacteria; kingdom Pseudomonadati; phylum Pseudomonadota; class Gammaproteobacteria; order Enterobacterales; family Yersiniaceae; genus Serratia; species Serratia sp. NGAS9. The sequence goes on along the minus strand of NZ_CP047605.1, from coordinate 1,726,540 downwards.
CCCTACCGCGGCTCGTTGACCGTCAACGGCATCGAGCTGCGTGAACTGTCCGCAGAAAACTGGAGGCAACAGCTGAGCTGGGTCGGTCAGAACCCACACCTGCCGGCGCAAACCTTGCGCGCCAATATCCTGCTGGGCTGCCCGCAGGCCGACGAAGCGCAGCTGCAGCAGGCGGTGGAACTCGCCTACGTCAGCGAACTGTTGCCGTATCTGCCGCAGGGGCTCGACACCGAAGTGGGCGACAACGCCGCCCGCCTGTCGGTCGGCCAGGCGCAGCGCGTGGCGGTCGCCCGGGCGCTGATCGGCCCGCGCCGCTTGCTGCTGCTGGATGAACCGGCCGCCAGTCTCGATGCCCACAGCGAACAACGGGTGATGCAGGCGTTGAATGCCGCTTCGCATCAGCAAACCACCCTACTGGTCACGCACCAGTTGGAAGACACCGAAGACTACGATCAGATCTGGGTGATGGATAACGGGCGCATCGTGCAACAGGGCGATTACGCCACCCTCAGCGCCCAGCCGGGCCTGTTCGCCACTCTGATCGCCCATCGCCGCGGGGAGCTTTAATCATGCGCGTTTTGCTGCCGTTTTTGGCGTTGTATCGCCGCCATAGCCTGCTGATTAGCCTGGGCATCCTTTTGGCGATCGTCACCCTGCTGGCCAGCATCGGCCTGCTGGCGCTTTCCGGCTGGTTCCTGGCCGCCTCTTCGCTGGCCGGATTGGCGGGCCTGCTGACCTTCAACTACATGCTGCCGGCCGCCGGCGTGCGCGGCGCGGCGATCTTCCGCACCGCCGGGCGCTACGCCGAGCGCGTGGTCAGTCACGACGCCACCTTCCGCGTGCTGTCGCACTTGCGAGTGTTCACCTTCAGCAAGATCCTGCCGCTGGCGCCGGGCGGCATCGCTCGCTTTCGCCAGGCCGACCTGCTCAACCGCCTGGTGGCGGACGTGGACACGCTGGATCACCTTTATCTGCGGGTGATCTCGCCGCTAATCAGCGCGGCGGTGGTGATCCTGGTGGTCACCTACGGCCTGAGCTGGCTGGATCCTGCGCTCGCCCTGACGTTGGGCGGCATTCTGTTGCTGCTGTTGCTGCTGGTGCCGCCGGTGTTCTACCGCGCCGGCAAACCGATCGGCGGCCAACTCACCGCGCTGCGCGGCCAATACCGTACCGACCTAACCGCCTGGCTGCAGGGGCAGGCGGAGCTGGTGGTGTTCGGCGCCGTCAACGACTTCCGCCAGACGCTGAACGCCACCGAACAGCGGTGGCAACGCCGCCAGTGGCAGCAGGCCTCGCTGAGCGGCAAGGCGCAGGCGCTGATGATCCTCGCCAGCGGGCTGACGGTGACGCTGCTGCTGTGGCTGACCGCCGCCGGCATCGGCGGCGATACCCAGCCCGGAGCCCTGATCGCGCTGTTTGTCTTCGCCGCGCTGGCGTCGTTCGAAGCGCTGATGCCGGTCGCCGGCGCCTTCCAGCATCTCGGCCAGGTGATTGCCTCCGCCACGCGGGTCAAACAGATCATCGATCGCCAGCCGGAAGTCACCTTCCCTGCCGTCGGCCCGGCCGCGGCCGATCGCGCTCAGCTCAGCCTGCAGCAGCTGAGTTTCACCTATCCCGATCAGCCGCAGCCGGTGCTGCGCGACGTCACGCTCGAGGTCGCGGCCGGCGAACACATCGCCTTGCTCGGCCGCACCGGCTGCGGCAAGTCCACCCTGCTGCAGCTGCTGACCCGCGCCTGGCGCACCGACGGCGGCAAAATTCTGCTCAACGGCGAACCGCTGGAGGATTATGATGAAACCACGCTGCGTCGGATGACCACGGTCGTCAGCCAGCGAGTGCATATCTTCAGCGATACGCTGCGGGAAAACCTGCGGTTGGCCGCACCGAATGCCGACGACGCTCGCCTGAGTGACGTACTGCAGCAGGTTGGGCTGGGCAAATTGCTGGACAGCGACGGCGGGCTGAACGCCTGGTTGGGCGAAGGCGGCCGGCAGCTGTCCGGCGGCGAACAGCGCCGACTGGGTATCGCCCGCGCGCTGCTGCATCCGGCCCCGCTGCTGCTGCTTGACGAACCGACCGAAGGGCTGGACGCCGAAACCGAACAGCAGATCCTGGCGCTGCTGCGCCGGCATTGTCAGGGCAAGACGCTGATCCTGGTGACGCACCGTTTGTACGGCCTGGAACATCTCGACCGCATTTGCGTAATGGATGACGGCCAAATTGTCGAACAGGGCGATCACGCCACCCTGATGCGCCAGCAGGGCCGCTATGCACGCTTTCGCAACCGTATCAGCAACCTGGCGCCGTAATCGGCCCGTAGAGGACGCAGAGACCTTGTATGCGCATCGTTAAGCTTTCCCCCCAGTCGCTGGCGTTTCCCTCGCCTGAGGGCGCCCTGCGCGATCCCAACGGCCTGCTGGCGATCGGCGGCGACCTCACGGCGCCGCGACTGTTGGCAGCCTACGAGCGCGGCATCTTCCCCTGGTACTCGCCGGGGGAAGCGATTCTGTGGTGGTCACCCGATCCGCGTGCGGTGCTGTTCCCTGCCGAATTTCATCTTAACCGCAGTCTGAAACGCTTTTTGCGCCACGATCCGTTTCGCATCACGCTCAATCACGATTTCGCCACGGTGATTGCCGCCTGCGCCCACCGGCCGGATGAAGGCACCTGGATCGGCCCGGAGGTGCAGCGTGCCTATCAGCATCTGCATCGCCTCGGCTACGCGCACTCGGTGGAGGTATGGCAGGATGATCAACTGGTCGGCGGCATGTACGGCGTGGCGCAGGGCGCGTTGTTCTGCGGCGAATCGATGTTCAGCCGCGTCACCAACGCCTCAAAATGCGCATTGATGGCCTTTTGCCGCCATTTTGCCGCTTATGGCGGGGAATTGATTGACTGCCAGGTGCTGAACGCTCACACTGCCCGCCTTGGCGCGCGTGAAATTCCGCGCCGTCAATTTTTGCAGCAGCTCAGCACCCTTCAACGGCGGCCTTTGACGTCGGCGTGCTGGGCGCCGCAAGTCATATCCCCACAGCCGGTTGAACCGCCCTCTCCAGTAAACTAATTGATGGAAACGGTGCAATGTTCACCGACACATCTTTACATAATGGGGGTTTTTCGGCATTATCTTGCCGGTTAAAAACTAAGGTAGTTAGACCTAGAGGATTCGATGGCCAAAGAAGACAATATTGAAATGCAGGGCACCGTTCTTGATACGCTGCCGAACACCATGTTCCGCGTTGAATTGGAAAACGGGCACGTGGTAACCGCACACATCTCCGGTAAAATGCGTAAAAACTATATCCGCATCCTGACGGGCGACAAAGTCACTGTAGAGCTGACCCCGTACGACCTGAGCAAAGGCCGCATTGTCTTCCGTAGCCGTTAATCGGCTCACCGCGCGCCACATGCTGGCGGCATCGAGGATGTAATCCCTCGGGAGCCCTTTCCGTTTACCCCCGCAGCGACGTTACACAACGGGTTGCAGGTGCGCAGGTAAACTGAGAGGGCTCACTCGTTTCTGTTGTACGGTGAATCTCACCCATAAAAAAAAAGCGATGTCGAAGCATCGCTTTTTCTTTGCCTGAAGCGGCCTTAATGCACCGCACCCTCGTCCGCCTTGCGCTTGGCGGCACTGAGGAAGTGGTAGGTCAGCTGTTTCTTGTCCTTGTCCAGCTCGACCTTCACGGAACCGCCGTCCACCAGCGAACCGAACAGCAGCTCGTTGGCCAACGGTTTCTTCAGGTTTTCCTGCATGACGCGCGCCATCGGACGAGCGCCCATCGCACGGTCGTAGCCCTTCACCGACAGCCAGTCGCGTGCTTCGTCGCTCACTTCCAGCGAGACGCCCTTCGCATCCAGCTGCGCCTGCAGTTCGACGATAAACTTGTCGACCACCTGCTGGATCACCTCGGTAGACAGATGGTTGAACCAGATGATGTTGTCCAGACGGTTGCGGAACTCTGGCGTAAACACCTTCTTGATCTCTTCCATCGCGTCGGTGCTGTTGTCCTGCTGCACCAGACCGATCGATTTGCGTTCGGTTTCCCGCACCCCGGCGTTGGTGGTCATCACCAGGATCACATTGCGGAAGTCCGCCTTGCGGCCGTTGTTGTCGGTCAGCGTGCCGTTGTCCATCACCTGCAGCAGCAGGTTGAACACGTCCGGGTGCGCCTTCTCGATCTCATCGAGCAGCACTACCGCATGCGGATGCTTGATCACCGCATCGGTCAGCAGCCCGCCCTGATCGTAACCGACATAGCCCGGAGGCGCGCCGATCAGACGGCTGACGGTATGCCGCTCCATGTACTCGGACATGTCGAAACGCAGCAGCTCGATATCCATCGCCTTGGCCAACTGTACGGTGACCTCGGTTTTCCCGACCCCGGTCGGCCCGGCGAACAGGAAGGAACCGACCGGCTTGCGCTCGTGGCCCAGACCGGCGCGGCTCATCTTGATGGCTTCCGTCAGCGCTTCGATCGCCTGATCCTGGCCGAATACCAGCATCTTCAAACGATCGCCCAGGTTTCTCAGCACGTCGCGATCGCTGGCCGACACGGTTTTCTCCGGGATACGAGCGATGCGCGCCACCACGGATTCGATATCGGCCACGTTGACGGTTTTCTTGCGCTTGCTGGCCGGCATCAGTCGGCTGCGGGCGCCCGCCTCGTCGATCACGTCGATCGCTTTGTCCGGCAGATGACGATCGTTGATGTATTTCACCGACAGCTCCACCGCGGCGCGGATCGCCTTGGCGGTATAACGCACGTCGTGATGCGCTTCATATTTGGTCTTCAGGCCGTTGATGATCTGAACGGTCTCTTCCGCCGTCGGTTCAGTGATATCGATCTTCTGGAAACGGCGCGCCAAAGCGCGATCCTTTTCGAAGATGTTGCTGAACTCCTGGTAGGTGGTCGAGCCGATCACCCGGATCTTGCCGCTCGACAGCAGCGGTTTGATCAGGTTGGCGGCATCCACTTGCCCGCCGGAAGCCGCACCGGCACCGATGATGGTGTGAATTTCATCGATGAACAGGATGCTGTTCTGATCCTGTTCCAGCTGCTTGAGCAGCGCCTTGAAGCGTTTCTCGAAGTCGCCGCGGTATTTGGTGCCGGCCAGCAGTGAACCGATATCCAGCGAATACAGCGTGCAGTCCGCCATCACTTCCGGCACGTCGCCCTGCACGATACGCCAGGCCAGGCCTTCGGCGATGGCGGTCTTGCCCACGCCGGATTCGCCGACCAACAGCGGGTTGTTTTTACGACGACGGCACAGCACCTGAATCGCGCGCTCCAGCTCACGATCGCGGCCGATCAACGGATCGATGCCGCCCACACGGGCCAACTGATTGAGGTTGGTGGTGAAGTTTTCCATACGGTCTTCCCCTCCGGACTGCTCTTCGTTCACCGGGTTTTCCGCATTCGGCGCTTGGCCCGGCTCGTCTTTACGCGTGCCATGTGAAATGAAGTTCACCACGTCGAGACGGCTGACGTCGTGCTTGCGCAGCAGATAAGCCGCCTGCGACTCCTGCTCGCTGAAGATGGCCACCAACACGTTGGCGCCGGACACTTCGCTGCGGCCGGAAGATTGCACATGGAAGACCGCGCGCTGCAACACGCGCTGGAAGCTGAGCGTCGGCTGAGTGTCGCGCTCTTCTTCGCCGGCGGGCAGCGTCGGTGTGGTTTGTTCGATGAAGGCTTCCAGCTCCTGGCGCAACGCGGCCAGATCCACCGTACATGCCTCAAGCGCTTCTCGCGCGGCAGGGTTGCTCAGCAACGCCAGCAACAGGTGCTCCACGGTCATAAACTCGTGTCTGTGCTCACGCGCCCTGGCGAAAGCCATGTTGAGACTGAGTTCCAGTTCTTGATTGAGCATAAGCACCTCCCCAATAGATTGCCTTATTCAGGCTTTTTCCAGCGTACAAAGCAACGGATGCTCGTTCTCCCTTGCGTACCGGTTCACATGGACGACTTTGGTTTCCGCCACCTCGGCGGTAAAAACACCACAGATCGCCTTGCCTTGATAGTGGACCGTGAGCATCAGTTGCGTTGCGCGTTCAATATCATAAGAAAAGAACTTTTGCAGAACGTCAATCACAAATTCCATCGGTGTGTAATCGTCGTTGTTAAGTATAACTTTATACATAGACGGCGGTTTTACCGCATCGATTTGTTTTTCTTCGGCCAAGTGTTCAAAATTTAGCCAGTCGTTGTTATTGCCCATCGCTGCTCATCTTCTCTGCTCTGCCCTCTGATATGGGGGCAGGTTTCGGTTATTCAAAGTGGGGATAGTTACTATTTTATCATCTTCGGCATCGTCCCGCCGCACTGTAACGTGCGCAAAAAAACGGGCCAATTGTGACTGAATCGTGGCAATAGCGTTACCTGCTTCAAACTTTGGTGAACTGCTCCCCGCCGACAAAAGCCGATCCCTTGACGCCCCGATCATTTGCTCTAGAGTGTAAATTCGTGGCTGGTGGTCTTTTAACCACCCCTTGTCCACCCTGCTACCCGCCTACGGCGGGTGCGAATTCAGTTATTCATCTCACTTAAAATAGCGTTGCGAGGGATGTAAAAGCATGGAGACGGGTACTGTTAAATGGTTTAACAACGCCAAAGGCTTTGGCTTCATCTGCCCAGCCGGCGGTGGCGAAGATATTTTCGCGCATTACTCCACCATCAAGATGGATGGTTACAGAACGTTGAAGGCAGGCCAGCAGGTCAGCTTCGACGTGCATCAAGGGCCAAAAGGGAACCATGCCAGTCTTATTGTGCCGGTGGAAAGCGAGGCGCTGTCCTAAACGCTTCCGGCAGCGTCGCGCTGCATTGACCCTGACTGCGATAAAAATGCCAGCCGCCGTGTGACTGGCATTTTTTATGCCTTTTACTTACTCGCGCGCCAGCGCATCGATCGGATTCAGCCGCGCGGCATTGCGCGCCGGCAGATAGCCGAACACCACGCCGATACCGGTGGAACAGAGGAACGCGCTCAGCAACGCCGCCGGCGGGAAGCTGATCTGCCAGCCCGGCAATACCAGCTGCACCGCCAGGCCGATGGCGAACGACAGCGTAATCCCCAGCGCGCCCCCCACCAGGCAAACCAACACCGCCTCGATCAAGAACTGCTGCAACACGTCGCCGGAACGGGCGCCCACCGCCATGCGGATGCCAATCTCGCGCGTGCGCTCGGTCACCGACACCAGCATGATGTTCATCACGCCGATGCCGCCGACCACCAGCGAAATCACCGCCACCAGCGTCAGGAACAGCTGCAGCGTGCGGGTGGTTTTCTCTGCGGTTTGCACCAGGCTGTCCATGTTATAGGTGAAGAAGTCCTTTTTGCCGTGGCGCAGCGTCAACAGGCGTGACAGCTGCTGTTCCGCTTCCTTGCTGTCGTAGCCGTCGCGAATGCGCACGGTGATCGAGTCGAAATAATTGTTGCCCATCAGCCGGTTGGCCATGGTGCTGTAAGGCACCCACACGTTCAGCGTCTTGCTGCTGCCGAACATCGACTGCTTCTCTTTAGCCACGCCGACCACCGTCGCCGGCATGTTGCCCACCAGGATCACCTCGCCCACCACGTTTTTCTGGTGCGGGAACAGCCGCCGTTGGGTATTGGCGTCGATCACCACCGTCTGCGCCTGAGACTGCACCTGCAGCGGATCGATGCCGACGCCCTGGGTAAAGCTCATACCGTACACGCGGAAGAACTGTTCGCTGACGCCGTTGACATTGGCCGCCGCGTCGACGTTACCCAGCCGCAGCCGCATGCTGCTGCTGATGCTCGGCGACAGCGCGCTGATATACGGCTGTTCGCGCAGCGCATCGAGATCGCCGTATTTCAGCGATTGCCGGTAGGTTGGATCGTCGTCGCCGAAGTCCTTGCCGGGGTAAATGTCGACGGTGTTGGTGCCGATCGATTTGATGTCCGCCAGCACCATCTGCTTGGCGGCGTCGCCGATCACCAGGATCGATACCACCGAGGCGATGCCGATAATGATGCCGAGCATGGTCAGCGCGGTGCGCATCTTGTTGGCCGCCATCGCACGCCAGGCCATCACCAGCGCTTCGCGAAAGCGGCCGCCCATCTGCCGCCAGGAAGGCGCCGCGGCGGCCAGCGCCAGCGGCTTGGCCTGGGTATCCTCCGGCGGCGCCGGACGCGAGTCGGCAATGATTTCGCCGTCGCGGATCTCGATGATCCGCTCCGCCTGGCGCGCCACCGCTGGATCGTGGGTCACCAGGATCACCGTGTGGCCCTGGGCGCACAGCTGTTTGAGGATCGCCATCACCTCTTCGCCGGAGTGGCTGTCGAGCGCGCCGGTCGGTTCATCCGCCAGGATCACCTGCCCGCCGTTCATCAACGCGCGGGCGATACTGACGCGCTGCTGCTGGCCACCGGAAAGCTGGCTCGGCCGGTAGTTGACGCGCTCCCCCAGCCCCAGGCGCCGCAACAGCGCCTCCGCCCGTTCGCGCCGCGCCGCTTTGCCCAGCCCCGCGTACACCGCCGGCACCTCGACGTTATGCGCCGCACTCAGGTGCGGCAGCAGATGATAACGCTGGAAAATAAAGCCAAAATGTTCGCGCCGCAGCTGCGCCAGCGCATCGTCGCTCAGCGTCGCCACATCCTGTCCGGCCACCCGATAGACCCCGGCGCTCGGCTTGTCCAGACAGCCCAGAATGTTCATCAGCGTCGATTTGCCGGAGCCGGAGGCCCCCATGATCGCCACCATTTCCCCGGCGTCGATGCTCAGACTGATCCCCTTCAGCACCTCCACCGTCTGCTCGCCGGAACGGTAGCTGCGGCGAATGCCGCTCAGCTGTAACAGCGCCGCCATCAGCCGGCCTCCACGCCGCCGCGGCTGACAATCACCTCATCGCCCGCCTCAAGCCCGCTGAGGATTTGCACATCGATATTGTTGCGCAGACCGATAGCCACCTCACGCTTCTCTTCCTTGCCCTGTTTCAGCACCGAGACGTGGTAGCGATTGTCGGCGATCTGGTCACCCAACGCCGCCAGCGGGATCACCAGCGCCTGCTCGACGCCGGCCAGCTGAATATGCACCTGCGCCGTCATTTGCAAGCGCAGCAGCCTTTCCGGGTTGGGCACTTCGAAACGCGCATAATAGAAGATGGCATTATTGACCTTTTCCGGCGTCGGCTGAATGTCTTTCAGCACGCCGTCGAAGCGCCGAGTCGGATCGCCCAGCACCGTGAACCAGGCCTTCTGACCCGGCTTGAGGTTAATGACGTCAGCCTCCGAGACCTGCGCCTTCACCAGCATGGTGCCGAGATCCGCCAACGTCAGAATGTTCGGCGCCTGTTGCGCCGCGATCACCGTCTGGCCCTGCAGCGTGGTGATCTGCACCACGTCGCCGTCCATCGGGGCTTCGATGCGGGTGTAGGCCAGGTTGATCTTGGCGGTATCCAGGCTGGCCTGGTTGCGGGCGATCTGCGCATTGATGGTGCCCACCTGCGCTTTCTTCACCGCCAACTGCGTCGCCGCCTGATCCAGATCCTGACGCGATACCGCCTGCAGTTTGGCCAGCGCCTGGTTGCGCTGCAGCGTGACCGCCGCCAATTGCTGCTCGGCCTGTGCCTGCAGCAGCTGCGCGTGCAGCTCGCGCAGCGTCGCCTCGCCTTCGCGAATGCTGTTCTGCGCCTGTTGCGGATCGATAACCCCCAGCAACTGGCCTTTTTTCACCTTGTCGCCGATCTCGACATACAGCTTTTCCAACTGCCCGCTGACCTGCGCGCCGACGTCAACCTTGCGCACCGCGTCCAGCTGGCCGGTCGCCAACACGTTCTGCTGCAGATCGCGCTTGGTGACCTTTACCGTTTTGAAAGCGGTTGGCGCCGGATGGCGGAAGTGCCAAACGGCCGCCGCGGCAATCGCCGCAATCACCGCCAGTGCGAGTATCCAGCGGCGTTTGTGTCCTTTAAACCCTGTCAAAATTGACCTGCCTGTGCTTGTGAATATCGACCGCCCATTGCGGCGGCGGAGCTAAATTAGCACGCACCGTAGGGAATAACTAAACCTTAGCTCAACACAATGTGGAGACACGCCTGGTTACAGTTCAGCATTGAACTCTCGTTTAGTGAAGCCTTGATGAAATAGCGCCATTCAACACAGCCAAGGATTTCATCATGTCACAGCTCAGCTACCCACTCACCTCCGCCCGGCCGCTTAACGGCTGGCAACTGATGACGGCGCTGATCAATGGCGAAAAGGCGCCAAGCAACGCCTGGAAAAAAACCTCGTTTCGCCTGAAGTTTCTCGGCCGCTCGCTGCTCAACTGGCGCACCACCAGCGGCCTGCTCAGCACCCTGGCCAGCAACCCGCTGCTGGAGGAGATCCTGAGCGCGCAGCCGAACCTGCCGTGCAAGCTGCATCGCCCCTACCTGGCAGCCAACATGAGCAAGATCGAATGCCTGTTCGCCCTGCGCGATCATTACGATCTCATCGTGCAGCGCATGCCGCTAAAGATGCGTCTCGGCCACCTCGGCCCACATCCTTTCGTGCTGGCCCGCGCGATGGGCAAAAACGAAGCGCCGATCACGCTGGAACTGGCGGCGATCGACAAACTGAATAAGGAAGGGGAAGCCACGCTGCTGCTGCGCAACGCCAACGGCGTGATGCTGGCGGAGATCACCTTTGCGCTGATGCATTATCAGCAGCAGCCGACGCTGTTCATCGGCGGCCTGCAGGGCGCGAACCATGAGGTGCCGCACGCCGAGATCCAGCACACCACCAAAGAGTGCCACGGTCTGTTCCCCAAACGGCTGGTGCTGGAAGGCATTTGCACGCTGGCGCGGCACCTCGGCATACGCCAGATCGTAGCCGTCGGCAATGCCACCCATATCTATCAAAACTGGCGTTACCAGAGTAAGAAGAAGGATCAACTGCACGCCGATTACGATCAGTTCTGGCTGTCGATGGGCGCCAAACCGCTCGACAGCGGCTATTTCCTGCTGCCCGAACGCATCGCCCGCAAACCTATCGAAGAGGTTGCCAGCAAGAAGCGCGCCGAGTATCGCCGCCGCTATCAGTTGCTGGACGAGCTGGAACAGGGATTGGCGGCGCATTTCTGCGCCCGATAACGCCCGGCGGGCCGTCAGTCCGCCCGGCCGCGCGCCAGCCAGATCACCCGTGAGAACATTTTCTTCAGCAGCGGCGGCACCGAGTCCGTGCCCCATTCGCCGGCCTGCATCGCGACCTCGATCGCCAGATCCGGCTTCGACGAGTGGTGGACCGCTTTCAGGATCACCTTGCGCACCGGCATCTGCGCGTTGATCGGCACCGACGCCATTCGGTGATAGACCGGGGCGAACCCTTCGCGGAACATGAAGTGTTCCATGTCCGGCGCCGGCAACGCGGTCAGCCGATCGCGTTCGTTGTCTTCATGATTGTCCAGCAGGCTGCGTACGGTGTTGGCGTACTTTTTGCCCGCCTCATCGCCGTCCACCAGCGCATGCCACTCGATGCCCATGCGGCGGGCGAAGCGCAGCAGCGGCTTCAGGCCGCACTGAGCGAACTCGATGACCCTCACCCCTTCCGCCTCGAAATGGTAGCCGCACTGGCGCGCCAGCTCGTTAAGCAGCCACACTTCGGTCTCGCCTTCCACCAGCAGCCAGCAGCGGGCGAACAGCGACGACGGCCGGTTGAAACGGATGTGAAACGCGATGCGCCGCCCGTCTTCGGCGCTCAGCCCGCGCGGCCCGAGACGGTAGGTCGCGACCCGGCCCGACTCGCGCACCAGCCGGCAGACGTGCTCCACCGGCACCAGCGACACCAGTTCGCTGGAGTTGGTGGTGGTGATGCGCTGCAATGGCAGCTGATTGAGCAGCCCCCAGGCCACCGACAGCATGATCGGGTGCAGGCGAGTTTCCGGGTCTTCCACCAGCAGCAGCGGCCGGGCGTGCGGATCCAGCTTGACGTCGCCCTTGGCCTGCAACAGGGTGGAAAACATCCCGAGCAGGATCAGGCGCATGCTGCGGCTGTTCGGTTCGGCCACCATGCGGTTGATGCCGTCCAGCGCACGCCAGGCGTCCTGCTCCGGTTCACCGCCGCGGCGGCGTGGCCGCGCCACCTGCGAACTCTGCTCGGCAAAATAGTGCTCCAGCAGCTGCTGCATCGCCGCCAGCCCCTGACGCAGCTCGCCGTTGGTCAGCTTCTGCGGATTGCGCACCAGCTCGCGCGTCAGCTGATCCAGCTGCTGCGCCAACGCCTGCGTATCGGGTTTGCGTTCATCGCCGAGGCTGCTGGGGCGCAGGCGGCGAATAAAGCGCGCGTCGCGCAGGCGCAGTACCGGATGAATGCGGATGATGGCGTGGGCCAGCTGTTCGATATGGTGCAATTGAAAGGCATTGCCGTCGGCGTCGAGAAAACCGCGCCAGGTGCACACCGTGCCGTCGTCGGCCAGCTCGCCCTCGCAGCGGTAGTGAATGCGGCTCAGGCCGTCTTCCCCCTTGACCCACAACGGCGTCAGATGGCGGTAGCGCGGCAGGTGCGCGTGGCCGATGTCTTTCTCGCAGAAGGTGAATACCACCTGCAGGTGGCGCTCTTTGGCCGCCTCCTCACCGGGGGGAAAATGGAAGTCGTGCGCTTCAAATCGATACAGTTTCTGCTCCGGCGCCAGCAGCAGCGTCAGCGCATCCAGCAGGCTGGATTTACCCCAGGCGTTTTCGCCGAGCAACAACGTGTTATCGTCCAGCATCAGGGACAGCCGATTAATACCGCGAAAACCTACAATTTCGATACGCTCCAAGAACATCCGCCGCCTCCCGTGCGCGCCGTCGCCTCTTCAATGAGGCGACTTTCACAGAGCATGGTCAAAAAACCCCTTGCAGGTCAAGCGGCCAGCGTCAAATCTGCCGCTTTACTCCGGCCGGGCTTTTGGTTAGCGTGTGCTCCTCGCCGCCGTTCGTCGCGCATCAAAACTCAAGGACACTCGTTGCACCATGTACTCAGGACTGTTGATTATTCTGTTACCGTTGATTGTCGGTTACCTCATTCCCTTACGCCATCGCCCGCTGCTGGTGCTGATCAACCGCCTGCTGAGCTGGATGGTGTATGTGATCCTGTTTTTCATGGGCATCAGCCTGGCGTTTATGGAGAATCTCAGCAGCAATCTGATGCTGATCTTCCAGTACAGCGCGGCGTTCTTCTTCTGCATTCTCTGCGCCAATCTGCTGTTGCTGGCGCTGCTGGAGCGGCGCATGCCGTGGCGCAGCAGCCATAAACAGGAAAAGCTGCCTTCGCGCGTGCATATGGCGCTGGAGTCGCTCAAGCTGTGCGGCGTGGTGCTCGGCGGCTTCCTGCTCGGCCTGACGCAGTGGCAATGGCTGCAGTTCGCCCATAAAGGCAGCGAATATGCGCTGATCTTCCTGCTGTTGCTGGTCGGCATTCAGCTGCGCAACAGCGGCATGACGCTGCGCCAGATCGTGCTCAACCGCCGCGGCACGCTGGTGGCGCTGGCGGTGGTCGTCGCGTCGCTGGCCGGCGGCGCGCTGGCGGCGCAGCTGCTGGGGCTGCCGGTCAAGGCCGGGCTGGCGATGGCCTCTGGCTTCGGCTGGTACTCGCTGTCCGGCATTCTGATCACCGACGCCTACGGCCCGGTGATGGGCAGCGCCGCGTTCTTCAACGATCTGGCACGCGAGCTGGTGGCGATCATGCTGATCCCGACGCTGGTGCGCCGCAGCCGCTCCACCGCCCTCGGCCTGTGCGGCGCCACCTCGATGGACTTCACCCTGCCGGTGCTGCAGCGCAGCGGCGGACTGGACATGGTGCCGCCCGCCATCGTGCACGGCTTCCTGCTGAGCCTGCTGGCGCCGGTGCTGATCGCCCTGTTCTCCTGATCCTTTCCCCTTGGGGGCCACCCGGCCCCCAAAGCGTAATCATTCCCATCCGCACGGCAAAATTGCGCTAAATCAAACTTGCCCGCAGTAGTCGCACAAAAGCCTTTTGCAACCCCGATCGCCGATCTATGCTTTTAAACAGGCATTATAAATGCAACTTTAAAAATAAAAGGAAGCGACTATGTTCTGTGTGCAATGTGAACAAACCATCCGTACCCCGGCAGGCAACGGCTGCTCGTATGCTCAGGGCATGTGCGGCAAAACGGCGGAAACCTCCGATCTGCAGGATCTGCTGGTGGCGGCGCTGCAGGGACTCTCCGCCTGGGCGCTGCAGGCGCGTTCGCTGGGCATCGTCGACCACGAGATCGACAGCTTCGCCCCGCGCGCCTTCTTCTCCACCCTGACCAACGTCAACTTCGACTCCCAGCGCATCATCGGCTACGCGCGGGAAACCCTGCTGCTGCGCGACTCGCTGGCCGCCCGTTGCCGGCTGCTGGATGCCGGCGTGCGCGTCGATCACCCGATGGCGGCGCTGCAGCTGGCCGGCAACGATATGCCTGCGCTGCTGCTGCAGGCGGCGCAGTTTGCCCTCAACAGCGACAAGGCCGAGGTCGGCGACGACGTACACGGTTTGCGCATGCTGTGCCTGTACGGCCTGAAAGGCGCGGCGGCCTATATGGAACACGCGCACGTGCTCGGCCAGTTCGACGAGCAACTCTATGCCGACTACCACGCCTTTATGGCCTGGCTCGGCACCCGGCCGCGCGACGTCGACACCCTGCTGAACAACGCCATGGGCATCGGCAAGATGAACTTCAACGTGATGGCGATCCTCGATCGCGGTGAAACCCAGGCCTACGGCGATCCGCAGCCCAGCGCAGTCAACGTGCGCCCGGTGGCCGGGAAAGCCATTCTGATTTCCGGCCACGATCTGAAAGATCTGCGCATGCTGCTCGAACAAACCGAAGGGCAAAACGTCAACGTCTACACCCACGGTGAAATGCTGCCGGCGCACGGCTATCCGGAACTGAAAAAATTCAAACATCTGGTGGGCAACTACGGCAGCGGTTGGCAGAACCAGCAGACGGAATTCGCCAAATTCCCCGGCCCGATCGTGATGACCTCCAACTGCATCATCGATCCTAACGTCGGCAACTACGGCGATCGCATCTGGACCCGCAGTATCGTCGGCTGGCCGGGCGTCAACCATCTGGAAGGCGACGACTTCGGCGCCGTGATCCGCCAGGCTCAGGGCATGAACGGCTTCCCTTACACCGAGATTGAGCACCTGATCACCGTTGGCTTCGGCCGCCAGACGCTGCTGAACGCCGCCGACACGGTCATCGACCTGGTGTCGCAGAAAAAACTGCGCCACGTCTTCCTGGTGGGCGGCTGCGACGGCAGCCGCGACGAGCGCAGCTACTTCACCGACTTCGCCCGCAGCGTGCCGCAAGACTGCCTGATCATGACGCTGGCCTGCGGCAAGTACCGTTTCAACAAGCTGGACTTCGGCACGCTAGAAGGGTTGCCGCGCCTGCTGGACGTCGGCCAGTGCAACGACGCCTACTCCGCCATCATGCTGGCGGTCAAGCTGGCGGATACGCTCGGCTGCAGCGTCAACGAGCTACCGCTCAGCCTGGTGCTGTCGTGGTTTGAACAGAAGGCGATCGTCATTCTGCTGACTCTGCTGTCGCTGGGGGTGAAAAACATCGTCACCGGCCCGACCGCGCCGGGCTTCCTGACCGACAACCTGATGGCGATCCTCAACGAGAAATTCGGCCTGCGTCCGATCACCACCGTCGAGCAGGATATTGCAGCGCTGCTCGCCTGATGCCGTTACGTTATGGGGCCGCCTACGCCGGCCCCTTTGTTTTTTGAGGTGCCTCGATGACTCAACCCACTCCGCTTTGCCCGAACCGCATGCAGGTGCATTCCATCCAGCGTGAAACCGCCGACGTCTGGACGCTGAACCTGATCTGCGACGTTTTCTACCCTTACCAGGCTGGCCAGTTCGCGCTGGTCAGCATTCGCAACAGCGAGGAGACGTTGCGCGCCTATACGCTCTCCTCCTCGCCCGGCCAGAGCCGCTTTCTCAGCATCAGCGTGCGCTGCCTGCCGGACGGCATCGGGTCGCGCTGGCTGACGCAAGAGGTCAAGCCCGGCAACACGCTGTGGCTGTCCGACGCGCAGGGCGAATTCAGCTGCGAGCGCCACCCGGCCGATCGTTATCTGATGCTGGCCGCCGGCTGCGGCGTGACGCCGATCGTCTCGATGTGCCGCTGGCTGACCGCTAACCGTCCGGCCTGCGATATCGCCGTGATCTTTAACGTACGCACCCCCGCCGACACGATTTTCGCCGATCAATGGCGCGCGCTGTGCGCCGCCCATCCGCAGCTGCGCCTGACGCTGATGGCCGAGCAGGATCTGCAACCCGGCTACCTCAGCGGCCGTATCGATGAACAGACGCTGCGGCAGGCGGCGCCGGATATCGCCGAACGCACGGTGATGACCTGCGGCCCTGCGCCCTACATGGATCAGGTGGAGCAGCTTTGTCGCCGGCTCGGCGTGCCGGCCGAGCATTTCCATAAAGAGCAGTTCCACACGCCGACGGCGCAGGCCGACGCCACCGAAGGACTGACGCTGCGCGCCGCGCGCCCGCTGCGCGAATTCCGCGTGCCGGTCGGCAGCACGCTGCTGGCGGCGATGGAGGCCAATGCCCTGCCGGTCAACGCCGCCTGCCGCGCCGGGGTGTGCGGCTCGTGCAAAACCCGCATCCTCGAGGGCGACTACACCACCACCAGCACCATGACGCTGAGCGCGGAAGAGATAGCGCAAGGCTACGTGCTGGCCTGCAGTTGCCAGTTGCAGGGTGACGTCACGCTGGCGTGATCCCCTGGCCCCATCGCCGCGATGGGGCATTTATCGGCAAGTTCCCCGTGGCCAGCCCAGTTACACTGCTTCCCGTCCTACGCTCTTTACCCTTCCTGACCGCATCTCGTTCACAGCCGGTAAGCTATGCTTGCAGTTGTTCTGCTGCCACTCACCGGATCGAGTCCACATCGTTTTTCAAACCATGTTTGGGGGAACCATGAAGCAAACCGTAGCCACACTGATCGCCAAAACGCTGGATCAAGCCGGCGTAAAACGCATTTGGGGCGTAACCGGCGATTCGCTCAACGGCCTCAGCGACAGCCTGCACCGCATGGGCACCATCGAATGGCTGGGCACCCGCCATGAAGAGGTGGCCGCCT
Source organism: Serratia sp. NGAS9 (assembly GCF_009905295.1). NCBI lineage: Bacteria > Pseudomonadati > Pseudomonadota > Gammaproteobacteria > Enterobacterales > Yersiniaceae > Serratia > Serratia sp. NGAS9. The sequence goes on along the minus strand of NZ_CP047605.1, from coordinate 1,709,436 downwards.
TCGCCGCCGGTGCCGAAGCCCAGCTCACCGGCCAGTTGGCGGTGTGCGCCGGTTCCTGCGGCCCCGGCAACCTGCATCTGATCAACGGCCTGTTCGACTGTCACCGCAACCATGTGCCGGTGCTGGCGATCGCCGCACACATTCCTTCCAGCGAAATCGGCAGCGGCTACTTCCAGGAAACCCATCCGCAGGAGCTGTTCCGCGAATGCAGCCACTATTGCGAACTGGTCTCCAACCCGGAACAGCTGCCGCGCGTACTGGAGATCGCCATGCGCAAGGCGATCCTCAATCGCGGCGTCTCGGTGGTCGTCTTACCGGGCGACGTGGCGCTGCGCATGGCGCCGGAAGACGCGACGCTGACCTGGCATACCCCGGCGCTGCCGCTGGTGCAGCCGCCGATGAGCGAGTTGAACAAGCTGGCGGAAACGCTGAACAAGGCGAAGAACATCACCCTGATGTGCGGCAGCGGCTGCGCCGGCGCGCACGATGAAGTGGTCAAGCTGGCCGAGCTGCTGCAGGCGCCGGTGGTGCACGCGCTGCGCGGCAAAGAGCATATCGAATGGGACAACCCCTACAGCGTCGGCATGACCGGGCTGATCGGTTTCTCTTCCGGCTACCACGCGATGATGAACGCCGACACGCTGGTGCTGCTCGGCACCCAGTTCCCCTATCGCGCGTTCTACCCCACCAACGCCAACATCATTCAGATCGACATCAACCCCGGCAGCATCGGCGCGCACTGCCCAGTCAATATGGCGCTGGTGGGCGATATCCACACCACCCTCACCGCCCTGCTGCCGCAGCTGGAGCCCAAGCGCGACCGGGCGTTCCTCGACAAGGCGCTGGAGCATTATCGCAACGCGCGTAAGGATCTCGACGGGCTGGCGACCGCCAACGACGACCAGCCGATCCACCCACAATATCTGGCGCAGCAGCTCAGCCAGTACGCCAGCGACGACGCCATCTTCACCTGCGACGTCGGCACGCCGACGGTGTGGGCCGCCCGTTACGTGAAAATGAACGGCAAGCGTCGCCTGCTCGGCTCGTTCAACCACGGTTCGATGGCCAACGCCATGCCGCAGGCGATAGGTGCCCAGGCCACCGCGCCGGATAAACAGGTGATCGCCATGTGCGGCGACGGTGGCTTCACCATGCTGATGGGTGATTTCCTGTCGCTGGCGCAGCTCAAATTGCCGGTGAAAATCGTGGTGTTCAACAACAGCGTGCTGGGGTTCGTGGCGATGGAGATGAAGGCCGGCGGCTACCTGACCGACGGCACCGATCTGCATAATCCGGACTTCGCGGCGATCGCCAACGCCGCCGGCATCAAGGGCATCCGCGTGGAAAAAGCGTCGGATCTGGACGGCGCGCTGCAGGAGATGTTGGCGCATCCCGGCCCGGCGCTGCTGGACGTGGTCACCGCCAAGCAAGAGCTGGCGATGCCGCCGCAGATCAAGTTCGAACAGGCGAAAGGCTTCAGCCTGTACATGCTGCGCGCCATCATCAACGGCCGCGGCGACGAAGTGGTCGAGCTGGCGAAAACCAACTGGCTGCGCTAAGCCAGCTGCCCCGGTGAAATAAAGGGTATATGATGCCATGTACCCTTTTCCTCTCCCTTATATTCTCCAGGAACCCTATGCTTATCGATCTACGCAGCGACACCGTCACCCGCCCCAGCGCCGCCATGCGCCAGGCGATGGCTCAGGCAGAGGTCGGCGACGACGTCTACGGCGATGACCCGACGGTCAACGCGCTGGAGGCCGAGGCGGTGCGCCTATCGGGCAAAGAGGCGGCGCTGTTTTTGCCCAGCGGCACCCAGGCCAACCTGGTGGCGCTGCTGAGCCACTGCCAGCGCGGCGACGAGTATCTGGTCGGCCAACAGGCGCACAACTATAAATACGAGGCCGGCGGCGCAGCGGTGCTGGGCAGCATTCAGCCACAGCCGATCGAGGCTGACGCGGACGGCACGCTGCCGCTGGACAAGCTCGCCGCCGCCATCAAACCCGACGATATCCACTTCGCCCGCACCCGGCTGCTGAGCCTGGAAAACACCATTAGCGGCAGAGTCTTGCCGCAGACCTACCTGCAGCAGGCGTGGCAATTTACCCGCGAGCGGCAGTTGGCGCTGCATATCGACGGCGCGCGCATCTTCAACGCGGCCGTGGCGCTGAACCTGCCGCTAAAAGAGATCGTGCAATACTGCGACACCTTCACCATTTGCTTGTCGAAAGGACTGGGTGCGCCGGTCGGATCGCTGCTGTGCGGCAGCGAGGCTTTCATCCAACGCGCGCTGCGCTGGCGCAAGATGACCGGCGGCGGGCTGCGCCAGGCCGGCATCCTGGCGGCGGCCGGTCTTTACGCTTTGGAGCATAACGTCGCGCGGCTGCGCGAAGACCATGACAACGCGGTCTGGCTGGAGCAACAGCTGCGGCAGATCGGCGTAGAGATCGCCGAACCCGGCGCGCAGACCAACGTGCTGTACCTGCACCAACCGCCGGCGCTGGCGGCCAAACTCGGTCCGTGGATGCGCGAACGTGGCGTGCTGATCAGCAGCGGCCCGCTGACACGCATTCTGACCCACCTCGACGTCAGCCGTCAGGATCTGCAGCGGGTGGTCGAGCTGTGGCGGGAGTTTCTTCAGCAGCACGCCTGATTTCCCTCCCCGGTGCGCCGAGGAGCCTCTTATCGCCCGCCGATGGCGTCGACAAAGCGGCGGGTGATCTGTTGCGGGCGGGTAATGGCGCCCCCTACCACCACCGCATGCGCCCCCAGCGACAGGCAGCGCGCGGCCATCGCCGGCGTTTCGACATTGCCTTCGGCGATGACCGGCACCGATACCGCCGCCAGCACCGCACGCAGAAAGCCGAAATCGTTATCCGCCAGTCGGGCGCCCCGGCTTTCGGCGGTATAGCCATACAGCGTGGTGCCCACGCAGTCGAAGCCCAATCTGGCGGCCCCTTGCGCCTCCTCCAGGGTGGCGATGTCCGCCATCAGCAACAGCCGGGGATACCTGGCACGGATCGCGGCGACCAATGCCGCCAGCTGCAGCGACCCCGGCCGCGAGTGGCCGGTGGCGTCCAGCGCGATCATCTGCGGCGCCGCCGCCATCAACTCATCGATTTCACGCAGGGTCGGCGTGATATACACGTCGCTGCCCGCATAATCGCGCTTTATGATGCCGATGACCGGCAGCGCCACCGTGCGCATGATAGCGTTGACGCCTTCGACGCCGTTGGCGCGGATCGCCGCCGCGCCGCCTTGCTCGGCCGCCAGCGCCATGCGCGACATGATAAAATCGCTGTGCAGCGGCTCGTCGTCCAGCGCCTGGCAAGACACCACCAGGCGCCCCTCAATCTGCTGCAAAATGGAAAGCGTCATAAATCCAACAACTCCTCGACTTCGTTTTTAATGATGGTGACGTGCGGGCCGTAGATCACCTGAACACCGTTGCCGCGAACGATAACCGCCCGTGCGCCGCTGGCCTTCAGCCCGCTTTCGTCCAGCAACCGGCTCTGCTTCACCGTCACGCGCAACCGCGTGGCGCAACAATCCAGTTCGACGATATTCTCTTTGCCGCCCAGCGCCGCCAGCACCTGCTGCGAGCGTTCGGTGCCCGTCATCACCGCTTCCGGCGCAGTTTCCGCCTCGCGCCCCGGCGTTTTAAATTTGAAACGCAGGATCAGGAAACGGAACGTGAAGTAGTACAGGAAGAACCAAGGCACACCGACCAGCGGGACGTACATCCAGTGGGTTTTCGCTTCACCCTGCAGCACGCCGAACAGCATGAAATCGATAAAGCCGCCGGAGAACGTCTGGCCGATGGTGATATGCAGGATGTGAGCGATCATGAACGCCAGGCCGTCGAACAGCGCGTGCACCACGTACAGCGCCGGCGCGACAAACAGAAACGAGAATTCGATAGGTTCGGTGATGCCGGTCAGAAACGAGGTCAGCGCCGCCGACAGCAACAGTCCGCCGACGCGTTTGCGGTTCTCGGGACACGCACTCTGGTACATCGCCAGGCAGGCGCCGACCAGGCCGAACATCATGGTGATAAAACGGCCGGACATGAAACGCGCCGTGCCAATGTAGAACTGCTGAGTATTCGGGTCGGCCAACTGGGCGAAGAAAATGCGTTGTGTGCCTTCCACCAGCTGTCCGTTGATCACTTCGCTGCCGCCAAGCGCGGTGGTCCAAAACGGTAGATAGAAGATGTGATGCAGGCCGAACGGCCCGAGCATGCGCAATACGAAGCCGTAGATAAAGGTCCCGAGATAGCCGCTGGCGTCTACCAGACCGCCCATGCCGAAGATCAACTGTTGGAAATGCGGCCACACCACCGTCATCAGGGCACCGACCGCCATCGCCGCCAGCGAGCTGACGATCGGCACAAAGCGCGAGCCACCAAAAAAACCCAGGAACGGTGGCAGCGCTATCTTGTTATAGCGGCCGTGCAGATACCAGGTCACCAAACCGATGACCACTCCGCCGAACACCCCGGTCTCCAACGTCTGGATCCCGAGAATCGTTCCCTGCCCCACCGCGCCCGCGTTCTGCGTGGCCAGCGTACCGTTGATTTTCAACAGCGCATTGATGGTGGCGTTCATTACCAGATAGGCGATCAGCGAAGCCAGCCCCGCCGTGCCCTTGTCGCTTTTGGCCAGCCCCACCGCCACGCCGACCGCGAACAAGACCGCCAGGTTGGCGAACACGATAGCACCGGCACTGGCCATCACGGTAAATATACTTTGCAACCAGCCGACATCGAGGAAGGGATACGCCTCGACGGTATTGGGATTGGACAGCGCACCGCCGATCCCCAACAGCAGGCCGGCCGCCGGCAGCACGGCGATCGGCAGCATGAACGACTTGCCGAACAGCTGGGCTTTTTCGAACCAACCGCCGGAGCGCGGCAATTCTGGTGTTGACATAAATTTTCCCCCGACATCATTTTTATGATGAAAATTTTTACCACATTAAAATTAATTTAATGAAAATTTTATTCATAACGATGATCGGCTTCACAATCCGTCGATTTCACTGGCGAGCCGCGGCGTCTTTCCGCCACAATAGAAACGGGAATACTCAGAAAGGTAACGTGATGAATACAGGCAACTTGTTATTGCGGCTGCGGCAGGATTTGGCGGGGTACAGCCCCACGCTGCAAAAGCTCGGCAACTATCTTCTTGCGGAGCCTTCCCGCGCCGTTTACCTGACCATCACCGAACTGGCGCGTGAAAGCGCCACCAGCGAAGCCAGCGTCACACGGCTGTGCCGCCATCTCGGCTGCAAAGGCTATACCGAATTTAAAATGGCGCTGGCCCTCAGCTTGCAACAAAGCCAGCCGGAAGCGGCGACGCGCCAAAGCGCGGCGGAAAATTTGGTGGAAGAGAGCGTACAGGCGCTGCGGGATACCGGCGCGCTGTTGGATCCGCAGGCGCTGCAACAGGCGGCGGATAGCCTGCAGCGTTGTGCTTCGGTGCAGATTTACGGCGTCGCCGCCAGCGCCATCATCGGCGACTTCCTGCACTACAAGCTGTTGCGCCTCGGCAAACCGGCGCAGCTGTTCAGCGACATGCACCGGGCGGCGATGAATGCAGCCTCGCTGAGTGAGCGGGATCTGCTGATCGTCATCTCCAGCTCCGGCTCAACCAAGGACGTGCTGCATGCGGTGACGTTGGCCAAAGGGCGCGGCGCACTCGTGATCGCCGTCAGCAATACCCAACGCAGCCCGCTGGCCAAGATGGCGGATACGCTGCTGGTGGCGGCTAAACCGGAAGGGCCGCTGACCGCTGGCGCCCTGCCGGCCAAGGTCGGCGCCATGCTGCTGGTGGAGTTGATGATCGCCGAACTGACTCAGCGCGATCCCGCCTACGCTCAGGCGATGCAGGCCACCGCCAGCGCGACTCTGCCGCTGCTGCTGTAGTCAGAAGATCCAGCGGCCGTAAACCCAGTACCACAGCCCCAGCACCGCCGCCAGATTGAGCGCCACGCTGAGGATGAACCAGGTTTTAAACGGCTGCTTCTGGGTTTTGTGGCGAAACAGCTGCTGTGCCGCCAGTGCGCCCAACCAGCCGCCCAGCGCGCCGAACAGCAACAGCGTCGCCTCCGGCACCCGTCGCCACCCTTTGCGCGCCGCCAGCTTATCGCCGCCGTAGATCAGAAACGTCAGCAGGTTGGCCAGCAACAACCACATCCACACCGGATGCGGCGAGAACAAACTGGCGATCAGCGCCAGGCCCAGCAGGGCGTAACAAATCACATTGAGCTTCATGGCATCCGGTTTTTCGTGCGATAAGGGGCGCGTAGTGTGAACCTGCGTCAGGATGGATGCAACCGACTTATACCCATACAAAATGTGCATTTAAACCCTGAATTTGGCATCCTGTCGTTCTGCCAATCCTCTACCGCACAAGGCGGCCCGATGACACCCCAACGCGTACTGGTTCTTGGAGCCAGCGGCTATATAGGCCAGAACCTGATCCCGCACCTGATCGAACAGGGGCACCAGATTACCGCCGCCGCGCGGCGCATCGAGTGGCTGCAGGAGCAGAACTGGCCGCAGGTCAACTGCCTGTATGTCGATCTGTACCGCCCGGAAACTCTGAGCGCGGCGCTGTGGGAAATCGATACGCTTTACTATCTGGTGCACGCGATGGGCGACGGCGACGACTTTATCGAGAAGGAACGCCAGGCGGCGGAAAACCTGCGCGACGCGCTACGCAATGCCTGCGTCAAACAGGTGATCTTTCTCGGCGCGCTGCAGCCGAACGACGACAGTTCGCCGCACCTGGCGGCCCGCCGCCTGACCGGCGAGATCCTGCGCCAGAGCGGTGTGCCGGTGACCGAGCTGCGCGCCGGCATCATCGTCGGCCCCGGTTCGGCGGCGTTCGAAGTGATGCGCGACATGGTCTATAACCTGCCGGTGCTGACGCCGCCGCGCTGGGTGCGCTCGAAGTCCTCGCCGGTGGCGCTGGAGAACCTGCTGGTTTACCTTGCCGATCTGCTGGCGCACCCGGCGGAGGAACACCGCATCTTCGACGTCGCCGGGCCTGAATACCTCAGCTATCAGGATATGTTCAAACGCTTTATCGCCATCAGCGGCAAGCGGCGCTGGCTGATCCCGATCCCCTTGCCGACGCGACTCATTTCAGTGTGGTTCATCAGCCTGATCACCTCGGTGCCGACGCCGATCGCGCGCGCGCTGATCCAGGGCCTGAAGCACGATCTGCCCGCCGACGGCAAACCGTTGCAGGCCCTGATCCCGCAACGTCTGCACACCTTCGATCAGGCGGTCACCGCCACGCTGCAGCGCGAACTGGAGGTGGTCGATTCCGCCGACTGGGGCTACGATCCGGCGGCGCGGGCCCGCTGGCGCCCCGGCTACGGCTATTACCCGAAACAGGCGGGGTGTTCGCTCGACACCGCCGCTTCCAGCCAGGCGCTGTGGCAAACGGTGCAGCAGTTGGGGGGCGAGGAAGGCTATTTCTACGCCAATATCCTGTGGCGGATCCGCGCCCGCATGGACGACATGATCGGCAACGGCGTGGTCTATGGCCGCCCGGCGCGCGCGACCCTGGCGCTGGGTGACGAGATTGACGGTTGGAAAGTCATCACGCTGAAACCGCTGCGGCAACTGGCGCTGTTGTTCGGCATGAAGGCGCCGGGGCTGGGGCGGCTGAGCTTCACCATTACCGATCGCGGCGATCGCCGCACGCTGGACGTGCGCGCCTGGTGGCATCCGGCCGGCTTCAGCGGGCTGCTGTATTGGTTCGCCATGATGCCCGCACACCTGTTCATTTTTCGCGGCATGGCGAAGCGCATCGCGACGTTGGCCGAGAACCTGGACCGCCAACAGCGCTGAATGCCGTTCATTTGTCGATCAACCGCACAGTTTGCCGCTGTGCTTCGGGGCTTTCCGATTGCATAGCGCACGAAATCACGGAAGAATGGCATCTTATTTGCTGGGAGCGCCGCAAGCGCCCGCCGGTATTCCGATTTTGGGTGAGAATAGAGTCCGTTATGAAGGTATTGGTCACCGGTGCAACCAGTGGGTTAGGCCGTAACGCCGTTGAATATCTGCGCCGCCAGGGCATCAAAGTGCGCGCCACTGGCCGCAACCAGGCGATGGGCGGCCTGCTGGAAAAAATGGGCGCTGAGTTCATTCATGCCGATCTCACCAACCTGATCTCTTCGCAGGCCAAAGCGATGCTGGCGGACGTCGATGTGCTGTGGCACTGCTCCAGCTTTACCTCGCCCTGGGGCACCGAAGAAGCCTTCGAACTGGCCAACGTCCGCGCTACCCGCCGCCTCGGCGAATGGGCGGCGGCCTATGGCGTGGCGCAGTTCATTCACATCTCTTCCCCGGCGATCTATTTCGACTACCACCATCACCGCAACGTAACCGAAGACTTTCGCCCGCAGCGTTACGCCAACGAGTTCGCGCGCAGCAAGGCCGCCGGCGAGCAGGTGATCCAGCAATTGGCGCTGTCCAATCCGCAGACCCATTTCACCATTTTGCGCCCGCAGGGCCTGTTCGGGCCGCACGACAAGGTGATGCTGCCGCGGTTGCTGCAGATGATCAAACGCTACGGCAACCTGCTGCTGCCGCGCGGCGGCGCGGCGATGGTGGACATGACCTATCTGGAGAACGCGGTGCACGCCATGTGGCTGGCGACGCTAAAAGAAGATACGCCGTCCGGCCGCGCCTACAACATCACCAACCAGCAGCCGCGTCCGCTGCGCACCGTGGTGCAGCAGTTGATCGACGATTTGGGCATGAAGTGCCGCATCCGCTCCGTCCCCTACCCGATGCTAGACATGATGGCGCGCGGCATGGAGCGCCTGGGCAGCAAAAGCGAAAAGGAGCCGGTGCTGACCCACTACGGCGTCGCCAAACTCAACTTCGACCTCACGCTCGATACCACCCGCGCGCAGCAAGAGCTGGGCTATCAGCCGATCGTCTCGCTGGAAGAAGGCATCGCGCGCACCGCCCGCTGGCTGAAAGATCACGGCAAACTGCACGGCCTGTAATCAACGCGCCGCGCCGTACTTCACCAGCAGCGCATCGATAATCGCCTCACTCTCTGCATCCGGCTTACCGCGAACATCGTCGGGCCGGAAATGCATCTGAAATGCCGCCAGCACATTGCGCTGCTGCCGTGCATCCCACGACGGGTCGATCGCGTAGCCGTAACGCGCCAGCTTTTCGAGCAGCGGCGCCATCGGTACCGGCGCATGGCGATCGCGCCCCGCCAGCAACCGCTGCACGTCCCGTTCATCCGGCCAGGCGCCGATGCCGGCCTGCGCCAGCTGCCGCCAGGGGAACAGCGGGCCGGGATCCTGTTTGCGCTGCGGCGCGATGTCGCTGTGCCCCACCACGTCCTGCGGCTGAATGCCATAGCGTTGGATGATGTCGCGGCTCAGCGGGATCAGCACGGCGATCTGCTCCGCCGTATAAGGCTGCCAATGGGTGAACAGCATGCTGCGGGTGAACCCCTTGTTGACGATTTCGATGCCGATCGAGGTGTCGTTGAGGTTGCTGCGGCCGCGCCAGACGCTGGCGCCGGCATGCCAGGCGCGCATCGCTTCCGGCACCAGCCGGTACACCGTCGGTTTGCCGTGTTCGCGCTGCGGGTGCGCCGGCAACAGGTAGTGTGCGCTGACGTGTTCATCGGTCAGCGTTTTCAGCGATGAATGAAAGTCTTCCGCCGTATAGTGCATCACCAGAAACCGAATGCGCTGATCGGCGCCCTGCGCCTGATGCAAGGTTTCGAGCTGGTAAGCGCCACGATCGACGAGCGTGTCCTGCTGCGGATTTTGGCATCCCGCCAACAGCGCGGCGGCGATGATCCCTGGCCAAATTTTCACTTATCCTCCTGATTGACGTCCGTGAGATGTAACGCGACGCGATTGACCTGTATCCAATCATCACGTTCGTCGAGAAATGATGACAGACAACGCCGATGTGCAAGCGAGTGTTGCTCCCGACTGGCGGCCTTTCCCGCCCATGATAGTCTCAAAGTATCATCTGCGCCGAAAGAGCGGAGTCGAACATGTTGACGCCACGCTATCTGTCCTGGTTGCTCTGTGCCGCCATGCTGCCGCTCAGCGGCTGTGATCGGCAAAAAGTCGCTGACGCGATGGGGGCAAGCGCACCGTCCCCGGCCGCGCCCATCGCGAGTGCCAGTACGCCGGCCTATACGCCGCTGACTGCCGACCAGCTGTACCAGTTGGTCAGCCCGGTGGCGCTGTTCCCCGACAAGCTGCTGGCGCAGGTGTTGGCCGGCGCGGGTTATCCTGACCAAATCAACGCCGCGGATGCCTGGCTGGCGCAAAACCGCGGGTTGCAACCGGCGGCGCTCAGATCGGCGGCCGACGCTCAGCCCTGGGATCCCAGCGTGCGCGGCCTGGTGCAATTCCCCGACGTGCTCGATCAAATGGCGAAAAACATCCCCTGGACCACCGCCCTGGGCAGCGCCTACCTGAACGATCCCACCGACGTGATGAACGCCATTCAGGTGATGCGTCAACGGGCGGCCAGCCAAGGCACGCTGAAAAACACCCCGCAGCAGCGCATCGTCGTGGCCCCCACCACCCGTTACGTTGAGCAGCAGCCCGATCGCCAGCGCGTGGTAGCGGCGCCGGGCGAAACCATCGTCATCGAACCCAGCCAGCCGGATACGGTTTACGTCCCGCATTACGATCCCTGGGTGGCCTACGGCACGCCGATCCCAGCCTATCCGAGCTATCGGTATCAACCTTCGGGCTACAGCGGCGGCGACATGTTGGCGGCCGGCGTGATCAGCTTCGGTGTCGGCATTGCGGTCGCCTCATTGTTCAATCAGCACAACAGCGGCTGGCACAGCTGGGATATGCGCTGGGACGATCGACGCCAACCGGTGGTCTACCGCGATGCGCCCTACGTATCGCATTCCACCACCGTGGTGAATCGCGTCACCAACATCAACCAATATAACAACGTGAACAATGTGAATCGCAGCACCCATACAGTGAATAACTACAACAATACGACCGCCGCACCGACGCCGCATTTCAACCCGCCGACGCCTAACGCGCAGCCGCACGTCGCGCCTGCGGCCCATGCGCCGATGACCCTGCCGACCTTTGCGCACACCCAGCCGGTAGCGGCCGCGCCGCACGTGCAACAATCGGTCAACGCGCCCCATGTACAGCAGCCGATGAGCATGCCAACGTTCACGCATGCCGTGCCGGCAGCGCCTCACACGCAGCAGCCGATGGCCGTGCATGCTGCGTCGGTACGGACGCCTCCGATGCAGACCGCCGCGCCAGTGCATCCATCCGCCGTGCGGCCACAGGTTCAGGTCGCGCCGCACGCTGCGCCGCCGATAGTTCGTGAACCGGCAGCGCCACAGCATCCGACGATAGAACGCCCGTTGGCAGTGCCGCAAGCGCGCATCATGCCGCATCCTGCCCCGGCGCCGCAGATCCATCAGCCGCCCGTTCAGCCGATGCCGCATCGCCAAGCGCCGGCGCCGGTGAAACCGCAGGAACACCGCCCGATCGTCGATCAGCACAAGGTGGGATGAACCTACAGGATGTCGCCCCGGCGGAACGGCCGGGGCGCAGGGAATGGCGTTAGCGGCTGACTTTCACCGCGGTGCCGCTGACGGTCACCATCAGCATGCTGCCGTCTTTACCTACGGTTTCATAATCGATATCAATGCCGACCACCGCGTTGGCGCCCAGCTCTTTTGCCTGATCTTCCAGCTCTTCGAACGCAATCAAGCGCGCCTTGCGCAGCTCTTTCTCATAAGCGCCCGAGCGGCCACCGACGATATCGCGCACGCCGGCGAAGAAATCACGAAAAATGTTGGCGCCGAGGATCGCTTCGCCGGTGACGACGCCGCAGTATTCGGTGATGGTGAACCCTTCCAGGGTCGGGGTAGTTGAAAGCTGCATCAGAACTCCTTGTTTGATTAATTCAACGTATCTATGACCAGAAGATTGGCGTTATGTTCGCTTAATCAATGGCACGCAGTACGAATGCAAGGCCAAAAAACGCATTTATACTGTAAGCTATCGGTCTTCATGGTAGAGACTTTCACATAAGGTAATAAGATGAAAACAAAAACGATTGCGGCTGTTTTACCCTTAGCGCTGTTGCTGAGTGCCTGTACCACGGTGGAACCGGCATACAAGGATATCGGCACCCGCAGCGGCAGCTGTGTGGAAGGCGGCCCGGATACGGTCGCGCAAAAGTTCTATGACCTGCGCATCCAGCAAGGCTCCAGCCTGCCGGACAGCAACCGCCTGGCGCAGCTGCAGCCTTATCTGAGCAAAGTGCTGTATCAGGATCTGGTCAGCGCCGCTCAAAATCCGGGCAAGCATCAGATAACCGGCGATCTGTTCTCCGGCAATGCGCAAGGGCCAAGCAGCGCCTCCGTCGCCAGCGCCTCGACCATTCCTAACACCGATGCGAAAAATATTCCGCTGCGCGTCGACTTAAGCTATCAAAAAGACGCCAACAGCACCGTGAACTGGCAGGACGAAGTGCTGATGGTGCGCGAAGGTACCTGCTGGGTGGTTGATGATATTCGCTACCTGAATGTTCCAGCACACGCCACCAACGGCAGCGTGCGCCAGGTGCTGGAAAACCAGTAACCCGCGATACCCCGGCCGACGCGGGCTTGCCGCGTCGGTCATCCCCGCCGTCAGTCAACAGCTCAAATTTCGTCCAATAGAAAAAATTTCGCTACCGATATCACAGCCTGCGCCACAAATCCCCTCCCTCGGCCTGAGTCGCGGTATCTTGTGCTAATCTTTTACTTTCCCGCCGCACACTCATAAATTTTAACGCACAAAGATTGCATAAGTATTCTGTGGAAGTTAACATTTGCGGCATCAATGTCTATTCAATTCTGGCGCATGAGTATTCAACTTAACGGTATCAATTGCTATTACGGCGCTCACCAGGCGCTGTTTGACATCACGCTGGATTGTCCAGCTGGGGAAACCCTGGTGCTGCTTGGCCCAAGCGGCGCCGGGAAAAGCTCATTGCTGCGGGTGCTAAACCTGCTGGAAATGCCGCGTTCGGGCCAACTGCAGATCGCCGGCAACCAATTCGACTTCAAACAGGCGCCGGGCGAGAAAGCCATTCGCGAACTGCGTCAAAACGTCGGCATGGTTTTCCAGCAATACAACCTGTGGCCTCACCTCACCGTGGTCCAGAACCTGATCGAGGCGCCTTGCCGCGTACTGAGTCTGACCAAGGCTCAGGCGATGGAGCGCGCCGACAAGCTGCTCAAGCGTCTGCGCCTGACCGACTTCGCCGATCGCTTCCCGCTGCACCTTTCCGGCGGCCAGCAGCAGCGCGTGGCGATCGCCCGCGCCCTGATGATGGAACCGCAGGTGCTGCTGTTCGATGAACCGACTGCGGCGCTGGATCCGGAAATCACCGCTCAGATCGTTAGCATCATTCGCGAACTGGCCGGCACCGGCATCACGCAGGTGATCGTCACCCACGAAGTGGAAGTGGCGCGCAAGACCGCCAGCCGCGTGGTGTACATGGAAAACGGCCACGTTGTGGAGCAAGGCGACAGCAGCCACTTTGCGCAGCCACGGACCACCGAGTTTGCCAACTACTTATCACACTAACAATTAACTTGCTGTAATTTGGGGATTTTGCGATGAAAAAACTAATAATCGCCGCCGTTCTGGCCGGCATCAGCGTTTCCGCCTCCGCAGCCGAAACCATCCGTTTCGCTACCGAAGCCTCCTATCCTCCATTTGAATTTATTGACGCCAGCAACAAGATTCAGGGTTTTGATGTCGATCTGGCCAACGCACTGTGCAAAGAGATGCAGGCCGAGTGCACCTTCACCAACCAGGCGTTCGACAGCCTGATCCCTAGTCTGAAGTTCAAGCGTTTTGATGCGATCATGGCCGGCATGGACATTACACCGGAACGTGAAAAGCAGGTGCTGTTCACTAAGCCGTACTACGATAACTCGGCGCTGTTCATCGCGCAGAAAGGCAAAATCGCCGACGTGGCGGCGCTGAAAGGCAAGAAGGTGGGCGTGCAAAACGGCACCACCCACCAGAAATACCTGACCGACAAGCACCCGGAAATCACCACCGTGCCTTACGACAGCTACCAGAACGCCATTTTGGATCTGAAGAATGGCCGCGTTGATGCGGTGTTCGGCGATACCGCGGTGGTCAACGAGTGGCTGAAGCAGAATGACGCGCTGGCGGCAGTGGGCGCCAAAGTGACGGATAAAGACTACTTCGGCACCGGCCTCGGCATCGCGGTGCGCCAGAAGAATACCGATCTGCAGGGCAAGTTCAATGCCGCTCTGGACAAGATTAAGCAGGATGGGACCTATGAAACCATCTACAAAAAATGGTTCCAGCAGTAATACGCCCCGATGAATGAATTACAACCTTTAGCAAGCGCCGCCGGCATGACCGTCGGCCTTGCCGTTTGCGCCCTGATCCTCGGGCTGATTCTGGCGATGCTGTTCGCCGTATGGGAATCGTCCCGCTGGAAAGCGGTCAGCTGGCTCGGCACCGCCTGGGTGACCGTGCTGCGCGGCCTGCCGGAAATCCTGGTGGTGCTGTTTATCTATTTCGGCTCGTCGCAGTTGCTGCTGATGCTCTCCGACGGCTTTACCCTCAACCTCGGTCTGTTCCAGTTGCCGATTCAGTTGGCGATAGACAATTTCGAAGTCAGTCCGTTCCTGTGCGGGGTGATCGCTCTGGCCCTGCTCTATTCCGCCTACGCTTCGCAGACGCTGCGCGGCGCGCTCAAAGCGGTGCCGCAGGGGCAGTGGGAATCCGGCCAGGCGCTGGGACTGGGCAAGGCGGCGATCTTCTTTCGCCTGATCATGCCACAGATGTGGCGCCACGCCCTGCCCGGCCTCGGCAACCAGTGGCTGGTGTTGCTGAAAGACACCGCGCTGGTGTCGCTGATCAGCGTGAACGATCTGATGCTGCAAACCAAGAGCATCGCCACCCGCACCCAGGAGCCTTTTACCTGGTATGTGATCGCGGCGGCCATCTACCTGCTGGTGACGCTGTTCAGCCAATACGTCATCAAACGCATTGAGCTGCGCGCCACGCGCTTTGAGCGGGGGCCGGTCTGATGATTGAGTATTTACCGGAAATCCTCAAAGGGCTGCACACCAGCCTAACCCTGACCGTCGCCGCGCTGATCGTCGCGCTGCTGCTGTCGCTGCTGCTGACGGTGATCCTGACGCTGAAAACGCCGATCCTGACGCCGCTGGTCAAGATCTACGTGACGCTGTTCACCGGCACGCCGCTGCTGGTGCAGATCTTCCTGATCTACTATGGCCCCGGCCAGTTCCCGGCGATCCGCGACTACCCGTGGCTGTGGAACCTGCTGTCGCAGCCCTGGCTGTGCGCGATGATTGCGCTGGCGCTGAACAGCGCGGCCTACACCACGCAGCTGTTCTACGGTGCGGTGCGCGCCATTCCCGCCGGGCAGTGGCAGTCGTGCGAAGCGCTGGGCATGTCGCGCCGGCAAACGCTGCGCATCCTGTTGCCGTTCGCCTTCAAACGCGCGCTATCGTCTTATTCCAACGAAGTGGTGCTGGTGTTCAAAAGCACCTCGCTGGCCTACACCATCACGCTGATGGAAGTGATGGGCTACAGCCAGCTGATGTATGGCCGCACCTACGACGTCATGGTGTTCGGCGCCGCGGGCCTGGTGTACCTGTGCGTCAACGGCCTGCTGACGCTGCTGATGCGGCTGGTGGAGCGCCGCGCGCTGGCGTTTGAGCGCCGCAACTGAGACCGCCTCTCCCCATGAGCCCCGCCATCGTGCGGGGCTTTTTTTATCTCTGCGGCAATATTTAATCATTTATATTGCATTTTAATTCACTCAATGGCAGGGTTATCAGCAGGCGCACACGCAAAAAACTCTGGCGATTACCAGTAAAAACAAACGATAGCGAATAATCACTTTCAGGATCCAGACAGGAGCTCTACGCATGAAAAAACTGCTGCTTGCCGCGACGATGTTGGCCGGGATGACCTTTAACGCCACCGCGGCCGAGACCATCCGCTTCGCCGCCTCCGCCACCTACCCGCCGTTCGAATCGCTGGACGCCAACAACCAGATCGTCGGCTTCGATATCGATCTGGCCAACGCGCTGTGCAAACAGATGCAGGCGCAGTGCACCTTCACCAACCAGGCGTTCGACAGCCTGATCGCCGCGCTGAAATTCAAGAAATACGATGCGGTGATTTCCGGTATGGACATCACGCCGGAACGCAGCAAACAGGTCGCTTTCACCCAGCCTTACTACGCCAACTCGGCGATCGTGATCGCGCAAAAAGGCAAGTTCAGCTCGCTGGCGGATCTGAAAGGCAAAAAGCTCGGCATGGAAAACGGCACCACCCACCAGAAATACATGCAGGACAAGCACCCGGAGATTAACACCGTCTCTTACGACAGCTACCAGAACGCCATTCTGGAGCTGAAAAACGGCCGTATCGACGGCGTGTTCGGCGACACCGCCGTGGTGAACGAGTGGCTGAAAACCAACCCGCAGCTGGCGCCGGTCGGCGAGCACATCACCGATGCACAATACTTCGGCACCGGCCTCGGCATCGCGGTGCGCCCCGACAACCAGGCGCTGCTGGCCAAGCTGAACGCCGCGCTGGACGCCATCAAGGCCGACGGCACCTACAAGGCCATCAACGACAAATGGTTCCCGCAATAAGCAATAAGGCCCGGATAACCGGGCCTTATGTTTTATAAACGCCGCACCAGCAGCGTCAACACTTCGTAGTGCGCGGTATGCGGGAACATGTCGAACAGCTGCACCCGTTCGATGCGGTACCCCGGCAACGTCTCGATATCTTTCGCCATGCTCTCGGCGTTGCAGCTGGAATAGAGAATATAGTCCGGCGCCATCCGGCTCAGGTAGTCGCACAGCGCCTGGCCAATGCCGCGCCGCGGCGGGTTAACCAGCACCAGCTGTGGCACCTGGCCTTCGGCGGTGGCGAAGCGGGTGGAGTCGAGCGCCTGAAAATCTACGTGCAACAACCCTAACCGCTGCGCCGACTGGCGCGCGCAGGCGATAGCTTCCGCGCTGATTTCGATGCCGGTCAGCCGCGTTTGCGGCTGCGCACAGTGCAGGCCGAAACCGCCGACGCCGCAGAACAGATCCCACATGCTGTCGATACCCAGCGCGCGCACCCAGTCGCGGGCGGTGGCGTACAGATCGGCGGCCACCTGCGGGTTGGTTTGGAAGAAGCTTTGCGGGCGGATGAACAACGGCACCTGATTGAACTGTTCCTCGAGCGCCTGCTGTTCGGTCAGCGCGATCTCGCGCTCCCCTTCCATGATCGCCATGTGCACCGGCTGAATATTGGCGGAGATCACCTTGAGCTGCGGCAGCTGCTGCTGCAGCCACGGCAGCGCAGCGCGCAGCTGCGCCAGCTTGGTTTCCGAGCGCAGCACGAAACGCAGCATCACGCCGCCGTCGAGCGTGCTTTCGGTCAGCAGCAGGTATTTCAACTCGCCGCGTTTGCGCGCCACGTTATACGGCGTCAGGCCGGCGCGGGCGATGAAGCTTTTCAGCACCGCAAACATCGGCGCAAAGCCGGCGGGATAGAGCGGGCAGTCGCTCAGATCGACCGGCGTGCCGTCGCGGTGCAGCATGCCGAGCAGCGGGCGCTCCACGCTGCCGCTGACCACCATCTTGGCTTTATTGCGAAATGCGCTCAGCTCCCCCGCCATCGGCTGCAGCCACTGCGCGACGTCGCGCCCGGCCAGCAGCGAGTGCAGGTGATGCTGTTTGTCAGCCAGTTGCTGCGGATAGGGCTTTTCCAGCCACTGACAGGAACGGCAGGTACCCGCCGTATACAAAGCGCAATGCATGAAGATTACCGTGAAGTTCAGGATGACGAATTAAGGGCGCAGAGTTTACCACTCCGCACGCCTAAAATCTCACTTGCGCACGGTGAAGAAGCGGCGGCTGGCGGCAGGAACGAACAGCAACGCCAGGATCACCGCGTCGGGGATCTTTTGCAGGATCAGAACGTGCAGGATTTGGCCGCTGGTTTCCCCCTCCACGGTGAACACCTCGGGGAAGACGCTGCCAATGGTGGCCAACAGCAGGTAAAGCACCACGATGCACTGGCAGACCACATAGCCCCAGCGTCCCCAGTTGCGGCCGCGCATCACCGCAAAGCCACAGCTGATTTGCAGGCACAGCAGCATCAGGCCGGCCAGAAAGATAAAGGTAGAATCCCACGCCTGCGCGCTGGTGTTAACGAACTCCTGTGCGCCGTCGACGCCCAGTTCGCCCAACAACAACACCACGCTGATACACTTGATCGCCACCATGGCGGTGCCCGCCACCATCACCGGCACCGGCGCATCCGAAGTCGATCTCATTCCCTGCCCGCTTTTCAGCATGTCTGACATATCCGTGTTCCGCTACGACGCGCCACCAATACAGATGGCGCATGTAAAGTCAGGTAGTTAGTTGCAATACTTATTGATTGCAAAAATAGCAGGTTTGTTACGATTCAGCTACGGGCCGCCCGCTGCAATTCACGCGATCGCTGTTTTTCCGAGCGCGCCATAAACCACCAGGCGATCAGGCCGAGAATGCCCACCACCAGCAGGATCAGGCTGGCCAGCGCGTTAATTTCCGGATTCACCCCCATACGCACGCTGGAGAACACCAGCATCGGCAGCGTAGTGGCGCCCGGGCCGGAGACGAAGCTGGCAATCACCAGATCATCCAGCGACAGGGTAAACGCCAGCATCCAGCCAGAGATCAGCGCCGGCGCAATCATCGGCATGGTAATAACGAAGAACACTTTCAGCGGCGGCGCCCCCAGATCCATTGCCGCCTCTTCAATCGAGCGATCCACCTCGCGCAGACGCGAGCTGATCACCACCGCCACATAAGCGGTACAGAAGGTGACGTGCGCCAGCCAGATGGTGAACATGCCGCGCTCCGACGGCCAGCCGAAAGCGTGCCCCATCGCTACGAACAGCAGCAGCAGCGACAGGCCGGTGATCACGTCCGGCATCACCAGCGGCGCAGTCAGCATAAACGCAAAGCCGGTCGAACCGCGAAAGCGGCCGAACCGCACCATCACCACGGCGGCGATGGCGCCCAGCACCACCGCGGCGGTGGCGGAGGCGGCGGCGATGGTCAGGCTGAGCCCCACCGCGCTGATCATCGCCGAGTCGTGAAACAGTTCGGTATACCAGCGCGTGGACCAGCCGGCCCACACCGTCACCAGCTTGGAACTATTAAAGGAGTAGATCACCAACATCAGCATCGGCGCATACAGGAAGGTAAAGCCGACCGTCAGGATGGCGATGCGCCACGGTGAACGCACTACCGGCAAGTTGTTCATTCCTGCCCCCCCATTTCCTTGTTCTGGTGTTTGTGAAACCACAAAATTGGCACGATCAGCAACAGCAGCATGATGGTGGCGACCGCCGAAGCCACCGGCCAGTCGCGGTTATTGAAGAACTCCTGCCACAGCACGCGGCCGATCATGATGCTGTCTGGCCCACCGAGCAGCTCCGGGATCACGAACTCCCCTACCGCCGGAATGAATACCAGCATCGAACCGGCGATGATGCCGCCGCGCGTCAGCGGCACGATTACGCTGAAGAAGGTTTTCAGCGGCCGGGCGCCCAGATCCAGCGACGCCTCCACCAGCGAGTAATCCAGCCGGATCAGTGCCGTGTAGATCGGCAGCACCATAAACGGCAGGTAGGAATAAACGATGCCGATATACACCGCCAGGTTGGTGTGCAGGATCACCAACGGTTGGTCGATCACCCCCAGCCACATCAGAAAGTTATTCAGAATGCCGTTGTTTTTCAGGATCCCCATCCAGGCATAGACGCGGATCAGGAACGAGGTCCAGGAAGGCAGGATCACCAGCAGCAGCAGAATGTTGCGAGTCGACGCCTTGCTGTGGGCCACCGCCCAGGCCAGCGGATAGCCGATGATCAGGCAGCACAGCGTCGAGACCGCCGCCACGCGCAGCGACTGCAGATAGGCGTCGATATACAGCGGATCGTCGGTCAGTTGCAGGTAGTTGGCGAAGTTGAGCGCGATGTTCAGCTTGCCGTCCACCCAGCTCATCAACTCGGTGTAAGGCGGCACCGCCAACGCCAGCTCCGCCAGGCTGATCTTGAACACGATCAGGAACGGCAGCATGAACAGCAGCGTCAGCCATAAATACGGCAATGCGATCACCAGCTTGCGGCCGTGAGCCATCAGCAGGCGGTGGAACAGCGCCTTGAGGGTGCCGGGCGTTTTGGCCGGCGGCTCCGGCGTGCGTTCAGAAAGCAGGGTCATATGGGTTACTCCTCAGCGGCTCCGCTACACCGTCAACACGACACAGCTGTCGGTTTCCCAGCATAGACGCACTTCATCGCCCCAGGTGGGCATCCCCTTGCGGAAACGGTGGCCGTTTTGCAGCTGGGCGCTGATAATCTGCCCGCTGTGCAGCTTCACGTGATAAATGGACAGATCGCCCAGGTAGGCAATGTGCGCCACTTCCCCTACCGCGAAGTTGCAGCCGTCTTCCGGCACCTGTTCGCACAGCAGGATCTTTTCCGGCCGCAGCGCGACCTGGATCGGCACGCCGTCCACCACCGAGGCGTCCGGATCGACCTTGATCGCATGGCGCAATCCGGGGCTTTGCAGGATCAGCGCATCGTCGTGGCGCTCCTGCAATACGCAGTCGAAGACGTTGACCGAACCGATAAATTCGGCGCTGAAGCGGCTATTCGGATGCTCGTAGATCTCTTCCGGCTCGCCGATCTGCACGAACTTGCCACGGTTCATGATGGCGATGCGCCCCGCCATGGTCATCGCCTCTTCCTGATCGTGCGTCACCATCACGCAGGTGACGCCGACGCGCTCGAGAATATCGGTCACTTCCAACTGCATGCGATCGCGCAGCTTCTTGTCCAGCGCGCCCATTGGCTCATCCAGCAGCAGCAGCTTGGGCCGCTTGGCCAGGCTGCGCGCCAGCGCCACCCGCTGCCGCTGGCCGCCGGAAAGCTGGTGCGGTTTGCGTTTGGCGTACTCCTGCATGTGCACCAGCGCCAGCATTTCCGCCACCCGCTCGGCGATTTCTGCCCGCGGCATTTTGTCCTGCTTCAGGCCGAAGGCGATGTTCTGCTCTACCGTCATGTGCGGGAACAGCGCGTAAGACTGAAACATCATGTTGATCGGCCGCTGGTACGGCGGCACGTGCGACATATCCTGCCCGTCGAGCACGATCTGCCCTTCCGTCGGCTGTTCAAAGCCGGCCAACATGCGCAGTAAGGTTGACTTGCCGCAGCCAGACGGCCCAAGCAGCGCAAAGATCTCGCCCTTGTAGATGGTGAGGCTGACGTCTTCGACCGCATTCTGCCCGTCGAAGGTTTTGGTGAGGTTACGGATTTCCAGCAGAGGGGTGAAGACCTTCTGCGACTTGGCTTGAGGACGAGGGATGGCGTCGTTCAATCGGGGTGCTCTCCGGCGTAAAGCGGCACAAAACCACGGCGAGTGCCGTGGCCCAAAACGGCAGTGCAGGCGGGGAGCGCCCGCCTGCCGGTTTACCGACGATCGGGGGTATCCCCCCATCATCACTTCCCGCTTTTAACTTTAGTCCATGCGCGGGTAATGACACGATCCAGCTTCGGCGACTGCACGTTGAGCGTGAACAGCTTGGCGCGCAGATCGGCCGGCGGATAGACGTTCGGGTTCTCGCGCACCTCGGCCTTCACCAGCGGCGTGGAATCTTTCACCGCATTGGCGTAATAGACATAGTTGCTGATGCCCGCCATCACGTCAGGTTTCATCAGGAAGTTCAGGAACTGGTACGCGGCGTCTTTGTTCTTGGCGTCCGCCGGCATGGCGAACATGTCGAAGTAGGTCAGCGCCCCTTCTTTCGGGATCGCATAGGCCACGTTCACGCCGTTCTTCGCCTCTTTGGCGCGGTTGGCCGCCTGCATCACGTCGCCGGACCAGCCGATCGCCACGCAGATATCGCCGTTAGCCAAATCGTTGATGTACTGTGAAGAGTGGAAGTAACGAATGCTCGGCCGCAGCTTCAGCAGCAGATCGTTGGCCGCGCCGGTATAGTCCGCCGCATTGGTGCTGTTGGGATCCTTGCCCAGGTAGTGCAGCACGGTGGCGTAAACCTCACTCGGCGCATCGAGGAAGGAGACGCCGCAGCTTTTCAGCTTCTCGAGGTTTTCCGGCTTGAGGATCAGATCCCAGCTGTCGACCGGCGCGTCTTTGCCTAATGCCGCCTTCACCTTGTCGACATTGTAGCCGATGCCGGTGGTCACCATCAGGTATGGGATGCCGTATTTGTTGTCTTTGTCATTATGTGCAACCAGCTTCAGCATCTCGGGATCGAGATTCTTGTAGTTGGGCATTTTGCTCTTGTCGAGCGGCTCGAAGATGCCGGCCTGCGACTGGCGCTCGAGGAAGTTGGATGAAGGAACCACCAGATCATAACCGGTGCTGCCCGCCATCAGTTTGCCTTCCAACACTTCGTTGGAGTCAAAGACGTCGTACACCACTTTGATGCCGGTTTCTTTCTGGAATTTGGCCAGGGTATCCGGCGCGATATAGTCGGACCAGTTATACACGTGCAGCGTTTTCTCTTCGGCTGACGCCGTGACGGACGCGGCCATCAACAGACCGGCAACCACACCCGATAACCACTTTTTACGTTGGGTGACCATCCGTAACTTCCTCCAAAACAGGGTAAATCATAGAATTGAACTTGTATCTGCAGCGATACAAAACCTTTCCTGATTGAGCGCAATCGTTGCAACCGCGAAATGAATGGCTATGCATATGATTGCATGCGCCTTTTTGCACTGCCCTGCTCGCGTGGTTACAAGGGAAATCGCAAGCCCTTTGCAGAATCAGCAGCATAGCCGCTGCCATCGCAACCCGCCAGCCCCCAGGGTAAAAAACGCCATTTATCGATTTTTTATGCAGTTTTTCTCTATGTGATACGCCATTAACGGCACAAAAGACGAGAAAGATCGGGCGGCAAAGGCCAAAGTGCAGAATATTTTATTGCGGAAGGGAATAACGGCAGCATGCCGCCGGAGCGACGGCATGCTTAAGGTACGGCGAGGATCAGTGCAGCATCGGCTGACGCACGGCGCCAGCGGGGATCTCTTCTTCGTCACCCATAAACAGCAGATCGTTCGCCCGCGCCTCGAGGATCACCATCGAGACCTGCTCTTCGCCCTGCTGCATGAAATGAGTGAACTGCTCGTAGGTGATGCCCACCGCCACGCTCAACGACTGGCAGACGATCAGCTTCGGCAGGTTGTCGTCCTGAATGTCGACAAAGGCCTTGATGGTCAGCGAACTGGCGTTGATCTGGCTCAGGTCCGCCACCAGCGGGATCAGCGCGGTCGGTTTCACCTCGGCCAGCGCGGAGAACAGGATGACGTTGTCCACCAGATCTATCTTGGCGTCGAACACGCCGTCGAAGTTCTGCATGTGCGGCAGGTGCAGCGCCTGGCAGGAATCGCACTCAAAGAAAGAAATGCCCGACTGATCCAGCCAGCGCCGCAACAGCGCCAAATCGGGGACAATGAGTGAATCCATAATAACCAGCCTCACAATATTCAAAACGCGAAAAGGCGCATAGCTTACGGAATATTCACCCGATACGCCACGATCAATGCGGCTTAATTCACTAATTAAGATATTGCTCGGCGGGAAAAGCGCAACGCGCGTACCGTCAGCCGCCCGATTTCAGGCGGAACCCCGGCCGGCCGCGCTGCTCGATGTATTCGATCATCATGCCGGCAATGTCCAACCCGGTGGTGGTCTCCACCCCTTCCAGCCCCGGCGACGCGTTGACCTCCATCACCAGCGGGCCGCGCTCGGCGCGCAGGATATCCACCCCGGCGACGTCCAGCCCCAGCGTGTTCGCCGCTTTGACCGCAATCGCCCGCTCCCTGGCGGTGATGGTCACTTTGCGGGCGGTGCCGCCGCGATGCAGGTTGGAGCGAAACTCGCCGGGCTTCGCCTGCCGCTCGATGGCGGCCACCACCCGGCCGCCCACCACCAGGCAGCGCACGTCGCGCCCCTGCGCCTCGCGCACGTATTCCTGCACCAGGATATGGGCATTCAACCCGCGAAAGGCGTCGATCACGCTTTCCGCCGCCTGGCGGGTTTCCGCCAGCACCACCCCGATACCCTGCGTGCCTTCCACCAGCTTGACCACCAGCGGCGCGCCGCCGACCAGCTCGATCAGGTCGCCAGTGTCGTCCGGCGAATGGGCAAAGCCGGTGATCGGCAGATCGATGCCCTGCCGCGCCAGCAGTTGCAGCGAACGCAGCTTATCGCGAGCTCGGGTAATGGCCACGGATTCGTTGAGCGGGTAGCTGCCAAGCAGCTCGAACTGGCGCAGCACCGCGGTGCCGTAAAAGGTGATGGCGGAGCCGATGCGCGGGATCACCGCGTCATAGCGTTCCAGCTGGCGGCCGCGATAGTGAATGGTCGGCGCCGCCGGGTTGATGTTCATATAACAGGAAAGCGGATCGATGATATCGATGCTGTGCCCGCGATCTTCCGCCGCTTCACGCAGCCGCTTGCATGAATAGAGCGTTCCGTCGCGAGAAAGAATGGCAATTTTCACTCGTCACCCCAAAAGCCAACGCCTGCCCGGCAGGCGGGTTAGCGGCCGCGGCACTCAGGCGCGCGGATCACGGTCCTGATTATCTTTCGATGCATCCGCATCTCGCGGTTTGCGGCGATCGTTTTCCGGCGGCAACCCGCCGCGCATCAGCGGGCCAAAGCCCTGCACCACGCGCCACACCAGAAATGCCGCCGCCGGCACCATCAACGCCACGCCGAGGAAAATCATGCCGACCGCCGCCTGCTGCGATGCCAGCCAGCCAGGCAGCTGCAGGTGGCCGTGAATGCTGAGGTAGGCCAGCACCAACATCACGATACCCAGCCCTTCCAACACCAGCACCGGGCGTGGTAAGTCACCGAATGAACGCATATTTTTCTTCTCCAGAAGGTCTGCCCCCAGTGTAGTGAATTCCCGCCGACGGCGACAGCCCCGGCTGACTAATTGGTTACATGAATCAGATTAACAGGTAATTCCTGCTTTTTTTTCATGGCCTCAACGGGCATAGTAGGCGCCATCTGACGCAGGTAATGACTTTTTCGGTGACGGGATGTCGTTGCAATAGCGAACCATTTATTGAAAATCCAATTAAGGAGCGTTGCATGTTTGCAGTAATCTTCGGGCGTCCTGGCTGTCCTTATTGTGTCCGCGCTAAAGAACTGGCGGAAAAACTGACTGAAGAACGCGACGATTTCAACTTCCGTTACGTTGACATCCACGCGGAAGGCATCACCAAGGCCGATCTGGAAAAAACCGTCGGTAAACCGGTTGAAACCGTGCCGCAGATCTTCCTGGATGAGAAGCACATCGGCGGTTGCACCGATTTCGAAGCTTACGCCAAAGAACACCTGAACCTGTTCCAGTAAGTTTTTGAACGACAAAAAAGGCGCTTAACGCGCCTTTTTTTATTGCCGCTGCCGCCGGTGCAGCTGCTGCAGCGTCTGCAACAGGCCGAGGGCGAACAGCATCAGCATCGCGCCGAACACGCACCAGAACACCGCGCTGGTGGCATAAGCCAACTCCTGCCAGAATGAATAGGACGGCGTCAGCCAGAAGTGGCGGATCAGCAGACACAGCGGCAGCGCATACAGCGCGCCAAGCAACGGGCAAAGCAGCCGCTTGCGGCTCGACAGATAGCTGGCGATCGCACCGGGGACAACGAACAGCAGCAGGCCGGTTTCCCCGTGGTGCTCATGATCCGTGCTGCCGAACAGGCCGGTTTGCTGGCCGAGAAACACCAGGCTGAACAACAGAAAACAGCTGAGAATGCCCAGCCAATATCGATAACTCGTCATGCGAATTCTCCCCCGCCCAATTACCGCATCAATAGAAATCGGTCCGGCCACCCGTCAGGTGACGCTGAACCGAATTTTTTCCTTGGTCAAAAGAGAGTTAAATGCGCACGGCGGCGCAGGAAATCAGCTTTCTGTGCTGGCTGTCATCGGTCATAGCGTCTAGAATGAACGCCGCCGAACGATGGTTCGCTTCGCTTTCTGCTGGTGGTGATTTATGACGTCGTTTTAAGGCTGAATTTATCTCTTATAGTTATCTATATCAAGCACTTACTGGTAAACAATAAGTTATCCTCCGTGAACATAAACGTCGCTAGTTTGTTAAACGGTAACTACATTCTGTTACTGTTCGTGGTACTCGCACTGGGGCTGTGCCTCGGTAAACTCCGTCTGGGCTCCGTCCAACTCGGTAATTCCATTGGCGTTTTGGTGGTTTCCCTGCTGCTCGGCCAGCAACACTTCGCCATTAACACCGAGGCGCTGAATCTCGGCTTCATGCTGTTTATTTTCTGCGTCGGCGTAGAAGCCGGGCCCAACTTTTTCTCGATTTTCTTCCGCGACGGCAAAAACTACCTGATGCTGGCGTTGGTGATGGTCGGCTCGGCGATGGTGCTCGCCATCGGTCTCGGCAAGCTGTTCCACTGGGACATCGGCCTGACCGCCGGCATGCTGGCCGGCTCGATGACCTCCACGCCGGTGCTGGTGGGCGCCGGCGACACGCTACGCAACACCATCGTCAACGGCCCGGCGCTGCTGGCGGCGCAGGATCATCTGAGCCTCGGCTACGCCCTCACCTACCTGATCGGTCTGGTCAGCCTGATCTTCGGCGCGCGCTACCTGCCGAAGCTGCAACACCAGGACCTGTCCACCTCTGCCCAGCAGATCGCCCGCGAACGCGGCCTGGACACCGACAGCCAGCGCAAGGTCTACCTGCCGGTGATCCGCGCCTACCGCGTCGGCCCCGAGCTGGTGGCCTGGGCCGACGGCAAGAACCTGCGTGAACTGGGCATCTACCGCCAGACCGGCTGTTACATCGAACGCATCCGCCGCAACGGCATTCTGGCCAACCCGGACGGTGACGCGGTGCTGCAGGTGGGCGACGAGATTTCGCTGGTCGGCTACCCGGACGCCCACGCGCGGCTGGACCCGAGCTTCCGCAACGGCAAGGAAGTGTTCGATCGCGATCTGCTCGACATGCGCATCGTCACCGAAGAGATCGTGGTGAAGAACAGCAACGCGGTGAACAAACGCCTGAGCCAGCTAAAGCTGACCGACCACGGCTGCTTCCTCAACCGCGTGATCCGCAGCCAGATCGAAATGCCGATCGACGACAGCATCGTGCTCAACAAAGGCGACGTGCTGCAGGTGAGCGGCGACGCACGCCGGGTGAAGAGCGTGGCGGAGAAAATTGGCTTTATCTCGATTCACAGCCAGGTGACCGATCTGCTGGCGTTCTGCGCCTTCTTCATCATCGGCCTTTTGATCGGCCAGATCACCATACAGTTCAGCAACTTCTCGTTCGGCATCGGCAACGCCGCCGGCCTGCTGATGTCCGGCATCATGCTCGGCTTCCTGCGCGCCAACCACCCGACCTTCGGCTACATTCCGCAGGGCGCGCTGAACATGGTGAAAGAATTCGGCCTGATGGTGTTTATGGCGGGCGTAGGCCTGAGCGCCGGCGCCGGCATCGGCCACAGCCTGGGCGCGGTCGGCGGCCAGATGCTGATCGCCGGGCTGATCGTCAGCCTGGTGCCGGTGATTATCTGCTTCCTGTTCGGCGCCTATGTGCTGCGCATGAACCGCGCCCTGCTGTTCGGCGCCATCATGGGCGCCCGCACCTGCGCGCCGGCGATGGAGATCATCAGCGATACCGCGCGCAGCAACATCCCGGCGCTGGGTTACGCCGGCACCTACGCCATCGCTAACGTGCTGTTAACGCTGGCGGGTTCACTCATCGTGGTGCTATGGCCGGGCATACTCGGCTGATCGATTAGCGGGAGAGATGGATCGGCGATAAAAATATTTTGATTTTTTTGTCGCCGGCCAGAACTTTCGTTGGGGGCCGCAGTCTGAATTAGTGCCACTGCTTTTCTTTGATGTCCCCATTTTGTGGAGCCCGATAATCCCGCCTTTTAGGTTCAAGATTATCGGGTTTTTTGTTGCCTTGAAAAAATATCCTTATAAAACAATGCCAAGAAAAACACATAACTACCCTGTGGCGACAAAGTGGCGACAGCCATTTTACGGGCATAAAAAACCTGCTTTCGCAGGCTTCTTGTTAAATCCAAAGTGTTCCCTGATTGCTTCGCGTTGGGTGTGGCGGAACGATATCAACTTTGCCCGGTGAAACGATCTGCCGCTGAATAGATTCCAGCGTCACAAAAGTACAACTGCAGTTTATGTTTTGGCATTGATGATAACACTCTTTAGTGTTCTCACTTAGATAGCGGCTTGTGCGGGCATGGGCGGCAGTTCGGCAAAGCGGGCAATGCATCATGTTGATATTCCCTTCTCAATCTCTCATTTGTCGCGATAATACTCCGCCCGATCGAGAACAAAACTACCTTTAAGTGAATTTACAAAAAATCAATTCACATTACGAGACTTCATAAATCACATCCGACAGCAAAACCTCAAACTCCAGCGCCGTCGTAAAGCCGCTATTGCTGAGACTGTGCGTGACTTTGCTCACTATCCAGTCTTGCGCATCGATCGCCGCTTTAAACCCGCTGACGCGTACCGGCGTTTCCGGCGTGATGTTAGCCCGGCCCACCGCCAGCGACAGTGAGAACTCAGCCACACCGCGCTGAAGCTTTTCCCACTTTGCCTGTGCTGCCCGCATCGCGGCGGCCTTTGTGGCGTAAATTTTGGTGATCGCAAACACGTTATCGTCAGCCCCCACCAGATAGTCGCCTTTCGCC
Source organism: Serratia sp. NGAS9 (assembly GCF_009905295.1). Classification (NCBI taxonomy): domain Bacteria; kingdom Pseudomonadati; phylum Pseudomonadota; class Gammaproteobacteria; order Enterobacterales; family Yersiniaceae; genus Serratia; species Serratia sp. NGAS9. Next base: position 1,680,560 of record NZ_CP047605.1, on the reverse strand, counting down.
GCCTCCGCCGGTTTCCCCGGTTTTTTACAGCTGCCCGGCTTCGCTTTCGGGTGTTGCAGCGCGCGCAAATGCTGCTCTTTTGGCTTGCGCTGCAGCTTCACTTTCTTCGGCTTCGGCTGTTTTGTATTGAGCCAGCTCGCCGTTACGCCGGTGTAGGCATCCCGATCGGCAATGCTGAAACTGTGCTGATCGCCATCCTGCCGGGTGATGGTATACACCGGCAATGGCTTCCCACCTACCGTGGCGCCGTTCCCCGGTCGCAACAACAGCAGAACGCCATTTTTCACCGCCGCCACCGCGCCGTTGAGCGTTGCGAGTCGGGTAATAAATGCCGCGTCCGTCTCCTGCGTCTGGTCGATATGGCTGATTTTGATGGTGCCCAGACCGGCGGGCAGCGAGGCTTTCAGCTTATTGCGCGCAGCCACCTTCTGCACAATGTCGCCCAGGGTGGTGTCGTGGTAGGACTCATCGCGCCGGGTGTTCAGCGAACCGCGAAAATCCGCACTACGCGCGCGAATAGTCAACGTGTCCGGCGCGCCCCGGTGTTCGACCTCATCGACCGTAAACTGGCCTTTTGGCGTCAATGGCGAGCCTTGCCAGCCGAGCGCCAGCGACAGCACCGCATTGCGCTGAGGCATCGCCATCAGTCCGTCGCTGTCGTCCAGTTCGATGTCGAGCTGGTCGGCCTCAAAGCCCCGGTTATCCGTCAGCGATAAAAAAATCAGCCGCTTGCGGATGTTCTGCGTGATGTCGTTATCCTGCAGCAACAGCGAAAAATCCGGGGCAACTCGCGCCCCGGCTGTCAGGCTTACGCCGCTTTTCATGATAACAACCCTCCCATAGCACCGGCGGCCATCTCTCCGGCTTTATCGTACAGTTCCCCGGCCTGCTGGCGCAGATCGCCAAACATCGCCGACAGGGATTCATCGACCCGCTTCAGGTTGAGCGTGAACTCTGTGCGGCGCGGGCTGCCGTCGGCGAAAAACTCAGAGTGCGTTTCAGAAATCGACTCGATCACAAACATGCCGTAAATCGTACCGGTGCCTTCAATCAGCGGCCACGCCCGGCCCTGCTCAGCCATCAGTTGCAGCGTCAGCAGTGACCAGCGGCCGCCGGTGATCTCCGGCAGCAGCACCCCGGACAGCGTGATTTTTTCCTCATCCATTCCCAGAAATTGCGCCGCCGGGCGCAGGCCAACGCGGGCGTTGCTCGGCCAGCGATATTCCGCGTTGCGGCTCATGGATTGATAAGGCAGCGTCTGCAGCATAAAAACAAACAGCCCCAGCGTTAACATCATCATGAATCTCCGTAAGTCATGCGGCTACGCGCGGCGGCCGCGTGTTTGCGTCGTTCGGCCTCGAGCTGGCGCGAGACTTCGCGCGCAATGGAGGCCGCGTCTTGGCCGGGGGCGCCGTACACCTGAATCGTGATCGGGGCTGGCGCCGTGGCAAGTGCAGCAGCCGGGGCCGACGCCATCACCGGCGTTGACAGCGATAACATCGCCGCCGACAGCGCCGCCGTTTTCCGGCGCCCGGTGACGTTGACCGGGCCGTTGACAATCTCCGGGCCTCGCTCGCCGACGATGCCGAACTGGCCGCGCGGGATGATGCCGCCCTTGTCGAATGCCCCCGCATAACCCGGCCCCGGCATCAGCTCAGGCGCCGGGCGATTGTATGAAATCGCCGGGTTAACCTCCGCCTCATCGTCGCCAAACTTCATCCAGTCCGGCAGCATATCCGTGAGGCCGGAAAACTTGTCTTTCAGCGCCTGCCAGCGCTCGCTAATGCCGTCAATGACCCCGTTAATCATGTTCATCCCGGCTTCTTTGAACTGCCCCGGCAGCGCTTTAGCCCCGTTTACCAGCCCCTCCCATTTGCCATTAAGCCAGCCAGTCAGCCGATCCCATGCCTGAACCGTGGCGGCGCTCAGCGCCAGCCATGCCGCGTTAACACGCTCGCCGATGGTGTCCCAGACGGCGGCGGCACGCTCTGCAATGCCGCTCGCAACGCCCCAGATGCCGGTCAGCAGACCGGGCAATCCGCCCAACAGCTGCAGCGGCAGGCTCAATCCGGCCGCGATCCATTCACCGAACATGCGCCCATAGCGCGCGGCCGTCTGGAGTTCGGCCTGTGAAGATTTCACCGGCTCGATCAGCTTGCCGAACCACTGCCAGACGTTGCGCACCATGTTCAGCAGCGGCGTAAATGCGCCAGCCAGCGGGACAAACGCGGCGCGCATCGGCGCGAAAGCGGCGCTGAAGCCTTCGCCGATACCCGTTAAAAAGGCGCTGATAGATTCCCAATATTTACGGATAGTCAACGCCACACCGGCAATTACCGCCGCCGCCGCGACCACCGGCAGGGTGATCACACTGAATGCGGCCGCAATCCCGGCGCCAACGGTGGTAAAGAGCGTTCCCAGCAGCCCGGCCCCGGCGATCAACATATTGACCCCGGCCATCACCGGCCATGCGATAAGGCCCAACGCAGCGAGGCCGCCGATCAGGGCCGTGACGCCCGCCGTGACTTTCACCAGCGTGCCGACCAGCTCAGGATTGGCCTTCACCCATGCCCCGGCCTTGGTCAGCCATTCGGTGGCGGAAACCGTGAGTTTGCGCAGCGCTGAGTTCTGGCCGTCGAACACCTCAATGCGAACATCTTCCCACGCCGAAAACAGGTTTTTCAGGTCGCCGTCGAGGTTGTCCACCTTCACTCGGGCAATCTGGGCCGTAGCCCCTTTTGACTGGGTGACGGTGCTGTGTTTTTCGCTCAGCTTGCCGTTACCGGCGGCGTCAATCAGCTTGATAGCGCCTTTCATCGCCTCTTCGCCGAAAATGACTTTCAGGTATTCGGCCTGCTGCGCGGTGCCGAGCTTGTTGGTTTTAAACGAGCCGTTAATTTTCTTGAGGATGTTCGCGATCGGCAGCATGTTCCCTTTGCCGTCCTTGGTTTTTACGCCCAATTCTGACAGCGCATCCTGCGCCTGACCGACCGGCGCTTGCAGACGGGTAAACATGGCGCTGGCCGATGTCCCGGCCATGCTGCCCTTGATGCCGTTATCTGCCAGCACGCCCAACAGCGCGGTGGTGTCCTCTATGCTGGCCCCGGCCGCCTCGGCGATCGGCGCGACGTACTTCATCGCCTCGCCAAAATCCATCAGGTTGCTGTTCGAGCTGGTGAAACCTTTGGTCATCACGTCCGCGACGCGCTGGATCTCGTCTATCGGCATGTTAAACGCCGATTGCATGTTGGTGATGATGTCGGCCGCGTCGGCGATGTCCAGATCGGAGGCCAGCGCCAGATTTACCGTTGACTCGGTCGATTTCAGAATGGCATCGCCGTTAAAGCCGGACTTGGCGAGCACCGATTGCGTGCGGGCGACGTCCGTCGGCGAAAACGCGGTCGTGGCGCCAATATCCCGCGCCTGCTGGCGAATGGCGGCCAGCTGCTGGTCATTCTTCGCCAGCCCTAACGTGGCTTGCGTGTCTGACATCTGCCTGTCGAACTGCACCCCCGGCGCAATAAACGCTCCTTCAGCGACCAGCCCGGCGGTAGCGATACCCAGCCCGGCCGCGCTGGTATTACGGACAGCCGCGGTTGCCGATTGCCCGGCCCGGTAACGCGCGCCGACGCGGTTAACCTGTTCTTGCCTCTTGCTCAGGCGTTCCAGCTCGCCGCGCTGGCGGCCCAGCGCTGTCGTGGCTTCGCTGGCGCTGGCCTTCAACCGGCGCTGTTCTGCGCTCAGGTTCCGGGTAGCGATGCCGTCAGCGTTGAGCGCGTCACGCTGGCGCTGCACCGACTGGCGCAGGCCGTTGTATTTCGTCTGCAGCTCGGCGGCGGCGCGCTTTGATGCCGCCAGCAAGCGCGCTTGCTGCGCCGTGGGCTTTTCCGTCGCCTTGAACTGGACGGCCAACGCGGCCGCCTCTTCCTTGGCTTTCTTCAGTGCCTTGCCGGTAACGGCAAGCTGCCCCTGCGCCTTGCGAAACCCCTCAATCCGGGCGCTTTGCGCGTCCAGTGCCTTGAGGGTTTGTTGCGTGGTTTTGATGTCACCGGCAAGCTGTTTGCTTGCCTGTTGGATACTCTTTAGCGGGCGGGTGGCTTGGTCTACGGCCTTCAGCAAGACCTGAAGCTGCAGGCTTTTACTCATCGTGATTAACTCCGCTGCGTTGCAGTGCCTTGTGGCGCCAGTTCAACAGCTCCGTGAGCGTCATTCCGGCCATTTCAGACGGCGGCCAGTGGAAGATCACCGCGATGTCCGCCATCAGGTCATCAACGCCCAGCCGGGCGTCGGGGATTACGCTGCCGAGTTCGGCGACAAAAAACCGACCACTTTCCCGGCCAGCGCCACCAAATCCGGCAGCTCAAGGCGCGCGCATTCTTCTTTTGTCAGGTTCGGCACGGTCACACGCGGCAGCACAACCAGCAGCGCGTCAACGTCGGCGTTGGCGATCGCCGCCAGCCCGACGCCGCGCAGCGCGCCCGCGTTCGGTTTAATCACCTGCACATTGGTGATGGTTGTTTCACCGCGCTGGATCGGGGTGTCGAGGGTAACGGTATTTTCGTTTACGTCTTTCATGATGTTCTCTCAAATCAGGGGGAAAGGGCCAGCCCAGCGGGCTGGCGCAAAAATTACAGGCCGATCGCCTTGCGATGCTCGGCCAGCCGGTCAACGCCGTTGACCTTTTCGACCATGTTCACGGTATCGACCTCGATCAGCTCTTTGCCGTCCACGGTCAGCTTGAAGTAAGTACACTCGGTGGAAACCTTGGTTTCGGTATCCTCGCCCTGCTTGTACTCGCCAAAGTCAATTTCTTTGTGGCGGCCACGCATCACCACTTCCACAGCAGACACCTCGCCGGTGTCGTCACGCTGGAAGGAACCGGCAAAGCGCAGCGGCACGGCATCGACGGCGCCCCACTGTTTCAGCACCAGCTCATCAATGCCGCCCATCGACCACTCAACGGCCAGCGCGTCATCGTCCAGCCCCATATCGATGGAGGCCGCGCCGTTCATGCCGCCGCCCCGGTATTTCTCCAGCTTGCGGGTGAGCTTCGGCAGCGTCAGCGAGGACACGACGCCCATATAGCTGTAGCCGTCGTTGAACAGGTTCAGGTATTTCAGTTTTTTCGGTAGTGCCATGTTCTAACGTCTCCTTTAGCGGTTCACGGATGCCGCAAACGTCGCCAGATAGCGATCGGTGATACGCTGGCGCAGGGTTAAATCTTCCAGCGGCGGCACCGGCGTGTAGTCGTAATCGATAAACAGCTTGCCCGCCTTCAGGGTTTCCTTGGTGTTGGCGCTTTCGTCGTACCAACAAGTGCCGTCGATAATCAGCCCGGCGGATTTCAGCTCGCGGAATTTCGCGTTGATACCGTCAATCATGTCGCGCACCAGCGTAGGCGTTACCGGGCGGTCAACGGCCCATAGGTGCGCCTCGGCCATGGTGTCGGCCAGCACCTGCGCGGTGCGGGTGTAGTTCTCGAACATGAACAACGGATCATCGGAACAGGTGCGGGAACCCCAAAACTTGAAACCGTCTTTGCGGATCAACGTTGTGACGCACGCTTGGTTTAACAGGTCGGCATCGGTGCCGGGCGCCTGCAAATCCCAGAACACGCTGGCGGTGATGCCGGTCACGCCGTTAACGCCGACGTTTGAAAGCGTCTTATGCCAGCCGGTTTCCGTGTCGATTTTGGCACGCAGGCCCAGCGCGCGGGCGGTGGCATAGGCGATGTCGCTCTGGTTTGCGGTGGTGTTCCAGCTGACAAAATCCGGCCAGATCAGCATCAGCTCGCGCTGGCTGAAATTGTCGCGGTACTTGGTAGCCTCCTGCACGGTTTTGCAGCCGTGGGCGCTGATATAGCCGAACGCGCGCAACTGCTGACAAATCCCTGCCAGCGCCGTCGCGACTTCCTGATTATCCAGCCCCGGCACGCCGAGGATACGCGGCTTAACGCCCAGCTCAGCCTGTGCAGATAACAGCGCTTTCATGCCGGTGTAACGGCCTTCAGCGTTCGCGCCGCCGATGATATTGGAGGTGGTTTCCGCCGCGTCTTTGCCGGTGGCAACGCGAACAACCACCGTGACCGGCTTAGCTTGTTCGGCGATCGCCCGCAGCGACGCCGCCAGCGTGCCTTTTTTACCGGCCTTGCCGGAGGCGGCCAGCACGTCAGTGATAAGTACCGGGGTATCAAGCGGGAAAACCGACGCGTCGGCATCCTCCGCCGTGCAGACCATGCCGACGATTGCCGTCGATACGGTGGAAATAACGCGGGTGCCGTCGTTGATTTCGACGACGCGCACGCCGTGATGATAATCGCCCATTAATTTGCTCCGGGTGGTGAGTAGGTGCAGGCATGATGACGCCCGGCGCGCCGGGCCGCACGCGGTGGGTGCTGGAAGGCCGACCAGACAACAGGCGGGGCCGGATTGGGGGGATTTTGAGGAAATAACGATCGCTTGCGCCGATCAATAACGCTGTATTGATCTATGCAATCAATTGGACGGATTTTAGCCGGGCGGGGTAATGTCGAAAGGTAGATGCGGCAACATCAGGGAATACCGCAAATACAAAAGCCCGCATCGCTGCGGGCTTTTTTCTTAGGCGGCGGGCGCCACCGGCCAGTCAATTTCCGGGGCTGACATATCAAGACGATTCAGCGTCACGCGGTATTTTTTCCAGTCCGCCAACAGCGCTTTTTCTGCCTCGGTCGCCATATCCAAATCAACAGCATCCTGAAGCGGCGCAACAGCCTTACCCGCGATCGCCAGTAATTCATTTTTTCTGGCTTCCGCCCTCGCCATCATTTCTTCGGCAGAATAGGCGCGCTGGCTCACCTTCTTACCGTCAAACACCCACTCACCATTAGCCAGACAGCGCTTTGGTAGTTTCGTTGGGTTCAGCTCAATAACCGATAAGCCAATCGGCCACAGCATCGACACATCGCTGTTAATCGCGCAGATAATGCCGCTTTCGTCATAAGCCAGTTTTACGGTGTCCGGCGAAAACAATTTTTGCGCAGCGTACCAGTCAATACCGTTATCATCCTGAAGATAAATCACGTTCTCGCCGAGGAATAATTCTTCCGGCGTGTATCTTTTCAAATTCTTAATGTGTTGCATTTTACACCGTTCCAATTGTTGCCCATGTGCCGTTAATCAGCACCTGAACCGCTGAATAAGCGCCCCAGATTGAGGGGTTGTAGTTTGAGCCGGACATGCCGGTATAAACACAGCCCGACGGTAAATCGATGCGCCCGCCGGTATCCGCGATAACCGTGCGCCCGGCCATGCGCACACCCTGAACCAAATTCTGATAGGCCCAGTTCTGCGCATTGTTCTGCGCAGCCGAGATATTTTGATTAAGCCAGTTGCTGAGGTAGCCGCCCCATACTGACCCCTGTACGTTTCCGTCAGGGTGCCACGTCGTCCCGCTGGAGGTGGTGATCGCAGGCCATTTACCGCCGATATGAATACCCGACTCAAAAGCGGCGGCGCCGGTTCTGACATCCACAGAGAACGGACGCAGGGCGTTGAATGTGCCGTATTGGTCATTTTCGTTTGTCAGCAGCAGATAAAGCCGGTTGCCGTCATTGCGCCAGAAGGAACCGAACCCGCCGCCGACCATGCGATAATTATCAATGTGGGTAGATTGGATCTCCGCGCTGGTCTTTAGCGTCCCGGTTAGCTGCCCGCCAGTCTTCGCCAGATAGCGGCCATCTGCTTCGGTTTTATTCCAGGCGTTAACGTCACCGGCCAACAAATTCACATCGGCGGACAACGGCTTACCGTTCACCTTGATAGAGCGCAGCGCGTATTTCTGGGCCGCCTGCGCGTCGGTCAGCGCGCCGACATCTGCCGCCGTCGGTTTGTAGTCCGTGGTGTATACCTGCGCCCACTTCCGGGCTGTTTCCGGGGTGTCATCACGCATCGAGCGTAACCAGAAATCCGTATTGCCGGAGCCGATCGCAAACTGCACATTGCGATAACGATTTAATTTGAAGGTCAGCAGATTGCCGACCGCTCCATTCATCGGATAACCCTTCGATTGGGCCGCCAATTGCTCCAGCGTGAATCCGTTCGGCCGCGTCAGGTCATCGTCGGCATTTACCGGCGGCGCGGACTCGCTGGGGAATGCCACGCGCGGCAGGTTTAGCGTGTTGCTCATTGTGTCGCCGGTGCGCTTCACATAGCGGCCGTCAGCTTCGGTCTTATTCCATGCGTTGACATCACCGGCCAACAGGTTAACGTCCGTAGACAGCGGCTTGCCGTTCACCTTGATAGAGCGCAGCGCGTATTTCTGCGCGGCCTGTGCGTCCGTCAGTGCGCCGACATCTGCCGCCGTCGGTTTGTAGTCCGTGGTGTACACTTGCGCCCAACGCATTGAGGCAGGGCTATCTTTTCGCAGTGATCGCAAGTAAAACGCCAGATCGCCGGAGCCGACCGCAAACTGAACGTTGCGGAATTCGTTCACTTTCCCGGTAAACAACACCCCCATGCCGCCCGGCACGGGATAGCCTTTGTTGGCCGTGGCAACCAATGATTCAACGGTAAAACCGTTCTCACGGTTCACATCAGTATCGGCGTTAGCGGTATTTTCGTTCGGGAACACGACACGCGGCAGCGCTAACGGGCCGCTCATTGTGTCGCCGCTCTGTTTCACAAATCGGCCATCGGATTCTGTTTTACTCCATGCGCCAACGTCTGCCACCGTCGGTTTAAACTTCGTCGTGTAAGCCTGAAACCACACCACCCCATTACTGGGGATATTCGAACGGCCAAAGAATGCGTTGCCGTTGTTTTGTACCGCCATATACGCCCCCGACGGCCCACCGTCGCAGGGCAAACTCAGCACGCCATAAACATCGCCGCCCGGCGTATTCTTTGACGAACTATTAACCCGGTAGATTTCAGCCTGATTGCAATACGCATCTTCCCGGTGACGTGAGCCGCTTCCCAATCCAAATGCGCCGACCTCCATCAGTTGCCCGCCCTCTACCCCGACGTTTTTCGTCGCGGCCGTACCTAACGCCAGATTGCCACGCGCGGCGGCCTTGTCGGTCAGGTCTGAGAGGTTCGCGGCCTTTTTCATGCTGGCATCACTGACAGCTTTAAGCGCCTTCGGGGTGCTGGCTTTCGTTTCGTCGGTGCTTGTCGTTGCGCTGCTCAGCTGTACCAGCCCTTTCGCCGTGGTGCTGGCGTCCGGGTGGTTTCGGGTTTTCTCATGCGCGGCGATCGCGTCGGCCACAAAATCCTTGGTCGCCAGCACGGTGTCGCCACCGGCGATCACCTGAATCGCCTCGGTGCTGCTGACAATCAGGATCATGCGCAGCGTCTGCGTGCGGCCGCTGCCCTCTTCCAGCTTCGGCTTGTAGCTCTCCGCCATGTTGCTGACGGCAATCAGCGTCCCAGCCTCGTCATAGAGGCCCATTTCACGCAACCACCACCCGCCGACGTTCGCCGGAATAATCATCTCGGCCAGAATGTGATTTTTCAGCGCCTTATCGATAGTCAGCCCGTTGAGCGCCGCGCGGTATTTCTCGTTGACCAGCTTGGTCTGGGCCGGGTTGGGCGTCGGCAGCGTGCCGTTCCCGTCGCCGACGGCCATAGAGACGATTTTCAACTGCGTGCCGCCCGCGCTGGCGGCGGCAATCTTGGCCGCCCCGGCGGTGGTAATAATCGCTTTGTATTTATTCATTATTTTCTCTTATCCGGGGTAAACGGTAATGACATCGCCATCAATGGCGGCCGCGCCGGTGTAAATCCGGCCGGGGATGTCTTGCAAAATGTTGAGGCCGATCAGGTGTCGGCTCAGGGGCTTGGCGTCGGCGATCAGGCGCTCCATTTCCTGATACATTTCCTCGGTAATGCCGGTTTCCAGCACGCCAATATCCAGCCGGAAGGTGCCGGGCGGATCGGCGCCGTCGGTGTGGAACCATTCGATAACGTTAATCAGGTAGCCGAGCGGCTCCACCACGCGGCGCACGGCGCCGATGGTGCCCTTGTGCCGGTGAATGTAGAACGCAGCCGAAACCACGCCCCGCTTGACGTCCTCCGGCCACGCCTCATCCCAGCGATCGACAGAGAACGCCCACGCAAGATAGGGCAGCAGATGCACCGGGCAGGTTTTCGGGTTCCACAAATCACGCAGAGGAACCGGCACGCGCTCCAGCTCGGCACACGCGGCGGCGGCGGCAACTTCCAGCGGTGATGAGCCGACAGGCAATAGACGGTTAGTCATCGGCGCGCCCTGGGGTAATGTTCACGCCAGTGCAGTAACCCGCCTGCGTTTTATCCAGCACGATGTCGGTGGCCGGTTGAGCAACCTCAACACGTTCAACACCTTCCACGGTCAGCGCCGCGATGATGCCGGAGCGCCGGATACTGCGGCCTAAGCGGCGCATGGTCAGTACATAATTTTGCAAACGTTGTTTGGCCTCCGTGAGGATCGGCGCAACCTCCGGGCCGGGATAGAGAAACAGCGTGGCAACAATGCCATAGCGGGTTATTTTTGCCGCTTGCACGATGACGCGATCGGCAACCGGGCGCACGTCCTCATCATTCAGCGCATCGCGGACAACCTGCAGCAGTTCGGGGCTGGCGGTGCCGTCGCCGTCTCGTGACAACACGGTGACGGTCACGTTAGCCGGTGATGGGCTGATTGCCGTCACATCGGCCACCCGGCCATCAGCCGAGCGGGCGTGAAAACGGTAGGAACCGGCCGAACCCGCTGTGCTCATGCCTTCAAAAGCATCCTGCAGGCGCAGGCGGTAATCTTCATCCGCTTCCATGACTGCAGGTGTCGGCGGAATGGTGCTCTCATCCGCCGGGGCGATCACCAGTCGCGGCGTGTTGAAGTTGGCGCCGAGCTGGTCGAGGTCTTCGCCGGTGGAATACGCCAGCATCACCGCTTTCGCGGCATCGTTGACGCGCTGGCGCAGAATCACCTCGCGGTAGGCGTTTTCCTGCAACAGCTTAACGATCGGCTCCGACTCCAGCGCCAGCGTGCGCGCGACGGCCTCCCGCTGTTCCTCCGGGTAAAGCGAAATCAGCGTCGCCTTACGCTCTGCCAAAATGTCTTCATAATCCAGCACCTCAACGACGATCGGCGCGGGCAGCTGTGAAAGGTCAATCGTTGCCATGGTTTCAGCTCACAGGAACAGACAGCGACAACGCGCCGGGGGCATCGGTGCGGGTGCCGGTGATGTCGATCACCATCTTGCCATCATAGGTGGTATTAAAAGCGATGCCGGTCAGCTTGACGCGCGGCTCCCACGCCAAAATCGCGCTGTAGCAGGCGGCCATAATCTGCAGGCGCAGCGCGTCGTTCTGCGGCTGGTCGAGCAGCTCAGAGAGCAACGAGCCATAAGCCCGGCGCATCGGGCGCGAACCCTGCGGCGTGATCAGGATGTCCGCCACGGACTGGCGAATATGCTCGATGTCCGTCAGCGTGCGGCCGGTGCCTCGGTTCATGCCGATATATTTGGCGCTGTTCATGTTGGTTTCCCCGTTTGGCCGCCGCCGGTCTGGACGCCGCCGTGGGTGTGCTTATCAACAACAATGCCATTCGACGAGAACGAGCCGCCGCTGTGCTCGATGTTCCCGCGCATCTCCCCGCCTTTTTGCACTTCCAGCGTGCCGGTGGTGAGTTTGTTGGTGCAAACCACCTCCGGCGCATCGAGCGTGATTTTGTCAGCCGTAACGATCACCACTTTGGTGTTGGCGGTGATGGACTCCGACGCCTGCACGTCGGCGGTTTTAATACCTGACACGCTCAGCGCGCCGGTTTCTGGTTCATACTCGATAACTGCGCCATCAGGGAATGCGATATGCAGCGCATCCGCCGACGCAGACGGGGCCGGGAAGTCATCGGAGAAAATGCCGCACAGCACAAACGCGGTATCGAGTTCGCCACCCAGCGCAAAGATCAGCACCTGCTCACCGACCGAGGGCGCCGACCAGCTGCGAGTACGCCCGGCGCGACAGGTTAGCCAATTCAGCCAATCGGTAAGATTGCCGCCGGTTTCGACGCGGCACAGGCCGTTATCGAGGTCAACGGTGCTCACGGTGCCGATGCGGATCAGGTTGCGCAGCAGGCGCAAAATGTCGTGTTGATTGTTCATGCTAGAAGGATGCCGCCCGGCGCGGGCGGCGACAATGAGGAGAGGTTGGAAGGCTAAAGACACAACAAGCTAAAAATTTGCTAATATCGTTTCGGATTTATTTAAGGAGAGAATAATGTTTGGAATAGAGCAGACGTTCCCAGAAACATTCAGATTTTTCTTTTCATTAATTTGCGCTGCAATTATCATTTGGCGCTGTGGTGGGGTTTCCGCACTATTCCGAATTTTATTAAGAATTGCCGGATTGAATTTCAAAAAAGGAGTCTTAGGCAGGGCTGACGATGAGATATTCTACACTCAGAAGTTCATGTTATTAAATGGCGTTAAAGTTGCAAACACCAAGGATGCAAAGTTATTATCTAATGGATTACTTACTGGCGAGATTTCAAAAAAAAATTTTTACTTCACCTCTTTCTTCGGAACCGTAGGAAAAAGCAAGTCATCTCCTCATGATACCGCCCTCTTAGTTGCCATAATCATCATCATAATAGCATTCTCCATATCACTATTAAGTAGCTTCCCAAAATCGGGTTATACAAACTTCAACTATAAAGACACATCACTTTTAGTTTCCCAAAATGATGTAATCATCCCGACAGGGATATTCAAGAAAAACAAAACATTAAACATTAGTGCTTGCACGAGAATCATTAAAACACATCCATATGATGCATATCGTGCAGCATGCGAATACATTGCATTAAAGGATGAGAAAAAAAACCAAGAGTTAATTGATGCAATAAACTCTTGGGATGACATGAGAAAAATATCATTTATTATATTCATGTCCCTATTGATTTTTTCCGCATGCTTAATCTGGGGAATAACCAACCATAAAAAACTAAATGAACACATATTTAAATGTAGAGAGCAAGAACATAAGTTTAGTATCAATTCAAATCAAGAAGGTGGTAAATAATTACTTCCTCTATAGCTTTAATGTCGCTGATTGAATACCCAAGTAAAGGACGGGCCTCATATATTACCTCCTCGCTGTGCGGCGTCGGTCGATCGCGCAGGCCGTAATGATGCACATTGGCCATACGCTGAACCCGTCCGACAAACTCAACCACGGCCGCATCGCTGTTGCCCTGGGCTTTCAGATAGCGCGCGGTGCGCAGCTTCGAGAACATCGCCCGATCACGCAAGCGCTTTTTGCTGCGAAGCCGAGTTTTGCGCGGCGCGTAGGGTGTACCGTCCGGCGCCTGCTGGCGCTTGATATGTTGCTGTTGACCGGCGCGCAGGCGCTTTGACACGGCAACGGCCAGCGACTTTCGCGACTGCGGCGACAGCTTGGCAATCAGCCCGGCCAGCCGGGCGTCGAAAGGGTTAAGCTCGCTCATGCCATTCACTCACTAATTCACCGTGAACAAAGAGCTGCATCGGCCGCGTGATGTCCTCCGGTAACGGCGGTTCCGGCAGGTGCTTAACGTGTAGTGCGCCGTTCTGTTCGCTGACCACGACACGCTCGGTCAGCTGCAGCGATACGCTGAAATCGTAAGAGCCGTTGTTGTTGAAGTCGCTCGCGAAGGTGATCCCGGTGCGGCGCTTTTCCTCGGTTGCCATGATGTCCGGCTGGTTCTCCCGTAGCCATGCCTGAATCGGCACCATAATTAAATCCAGATCGCCGGTATAGTCCAAAAACAGCAGGTTCAGCGTATAGCGATACTCATGGGACAGCGAGGTAGCAAGAGTAGCGGCCACATTGCCGCGCTCTACCCGCACTTGCAGATTTTCAGGGTTGCGCTGTATCCACGGCAGGCAGCTGGTCAGCTCAGCGCGGAGCTGTTGCGGTTTTATCATCGTGTTGTTCCTGACAGTGTTTTATCGTTTCGACCTGCACCGCGCAGGCCGCCAAGGCGTTTTCAAGCTGGCGAATATCGGCGCTCAGATCGCCGTTAGTCGCCGGGCGGCTGGCCGGGATTTGGCACAGACTCACTTTCGGACAGCCAACGTAGATAATCCGCGGCGCCGGTGAAGCCGGGGCGCTGGTGCAGCCGGGCAACGTCAGCAGGCAAAGCAGTGTTAAACCAGTCCCGTAATTGCTGATTTTCATTGAGTAACCTCTGTATCTTCTGCTCGCGCGTCAGTGCCAGCCGGTGCGCGGAGGCGAGATCGTCCCTTAACTTTTCCTCTTCCTGCGCCAGCCGACCGGCCGCCGCCTGCAGCGTGTCGATCGCCGCGCGGGTATCCGCCAGCGCCGCCGCTATCCGGCCATTTTCTTGCCGGGCGCTTTCCAGCCGCTCACCCAACGTGACAACCTGCCATTTCATCCAACCGGCGACGACCAGCGCCAGCACCAGAAACCACCCGATCGCGTGGCTCATGGCGCGGCGCCGATCAGGCAGTGGGCCAGCTCCGCCGCCCGGCGCCGTTCCAGCCCCGGCGATTTGACGCCGTTGACGAACACCCAGCGCGGCAACTGCTGGCAGGCGCTGCGCCAGTCATGCCGCTTGATGAAACCGGCCAGCGTAGAGCCGCAGGCGGCCGTGACACCGACGTTAAAGGCAAAGGACACCACCGCGTCATATACCGGCGGCGGCATCGTGACAGGCATACAGCGGCCTATGCCGCGCTCCACGCGATACACGTCGGCGATGAGGTTAACGGCGGCTTGGCGCTCGCTGATAACCGCGCCGGGCTTTACCCCGGCCGTGTGGCCGATGCCGCTTGTCCAGACGCCCGCCTGACACTGGTAAGGGGATAAACGGCAGCCCTCGAAATCGGCCAGCAGGCGCAACCCGGCCTCAGAGATCTGCAGCGCGCTGAATTGTGGCAGTAGCACCGCCAGCGCCAGCACGGCGGCCACGCTGCAGCGTTTAGCGATTGAGTTCATCGTAAACCCTCCGGCTAACGCCTAACTTGTTCAACAGCTGGTAGCTTTTGCGGCGGTAGTACCAGTTGACGAGGAACGTCCCAACGCCAACGGCGGCGCCGACCATAAAGGCGATATCCTGAGGACTGTATCGGCCAATCCAAGCGAGAAAGGCCGCTACGGTATAGGCCACCCACGACGTAATTTTCTCCATTGCTAATCCCATAAATTGACGGTTTCACGCTGCGGCGCGGCGGTCACGTCCGGCAGCTCGACCGGGTGGCCGTGGGGCAATATTGCCCCAGCAGCGGCCAGCCCTTCATTTAGCGAATAGACCTGCTCAACCACGCCCTGCGTGCGCCCGTAGTAGCGCCAGCAAATCGCGTCAACGGTGTCGCCCTGCAGGGCGTAGACTCTCATCAGAGCAGCCCGATGATGCAGTGGCTACGCTCGGCCACGTTACTGATCGCGTTGCGAGCGTTGCGCCACAGCTCACCGATCGAGGCTTCAACCACATCAGCCTTGCGGCCGCCGGTGGCGGTGGTGTCGAAACTGCGGTATTGCTCCGAGAGCTTCGCCAGGGTCATTGCACTGACCGCGTTGCGGTATTCGCTCACCCGCACGCTCTCACCGTCGAGCTGTTCGCCCGGCACATCCTCAAGCCGCTGATAGCCGTCGGCCATCTGGTCGCGGCGGAAGGTGAACAATTCGGCGTTCACCTCCGCGATCGCGCTTTTAATTGCCAGCCGCAGGCGCGGGGCGGTGATTGTGCCTTCAATGCGCATCACGTCGCGCACGTCCGCCGGGTCAATGTCCGGCCAGAAAAAGACGTTTTTAACGATCGGCTCATCCTCCGGGCGCGGTGCTGGCGCGTCCGGGCGTGGCCGTTGGATCACAACGGTGCTCATATGACCTCAGAAAGTTAGGGGGCGGTGGACGACGGCGTTGACGAGGTGAAACCTGTCGCGGCCGTCGTGCCGCCCGGCGCGGGGCGCGTTCTGTCAGCGGCTGGCGGCGGTGCGTATTGCCCGCTCCAGCCGTTCAATGTCCTTTTTCACGCCGCAGCCGTTATGCAACTGCAGCGCACGCTTAAGGTGGTTCAATGCCAATTCAGCCCGGCCCGCCGCGCGCAAGACGTACCCGGTGATCTTGTGCAGCTTGGCGCGCACTTGGTCGGGCATGTCTTCTGCGTCGGTGAGTTCCATCGTCTGCATGAGGTGGCCAATCTTGACCGGCTCCCCGGCCTCAAAGGCGCGGGTGGCAGACTCGGCGACGTCTTCTGCGATGAGGTATGGCGTGGAGCGCGCGAAATTGCCCGGCGGCGCCAACTGGTAGCGCAGCGCATAGCGGGCGATGTCCAGCGCGCCGGGAATGTCCCCGGCATCCAGACGCCAGATCATGACCGTCATCAGAATGGCGTCCTGCGCGCCGCGACCTTCGGCCAGCACACCGGCAACCCAGGGGGCATAGTCCGGCAGCAGTTGGCGCTTGAGCTCGGCCTTACGCTCTTGTGAGCGCACCTGTTTGAGCTTTCGCTTATCTTCATTGAGTTTAAGCATCATCCGTTCATAGCCGTTGGCGTGGCGCAGCGGGTCATTCTCCCGCTGCGCGGCCAGGGCCGCTGACTGGCGCATAAGGTGACGGCGGGCAGGGCTGGTCATGGTTATTTACCGCCTTTCGCTTTGTCGTCTGCCGATGCTTCCTCCCGAGCTTTCACCTCGGTATCAGCGGCAGGCTCCGCTGGTGCGGCGGCTACTTTGACCGCCTTAACAATGGCCTCGGCCAGCTCGGCGATTTCATCTTTTTTTGGCTCCGTCGGTAACAGCTTAATGTTCTCCACCAGACAGCCGCAGGCGTAATCCTCCACCACATAATCCTCATTGATGGATTCATAGTTTTCGATGCGGTCACGCTTCGAGTTTTCCACCATATGGCGGCGGTGCGTGTCCTCTTGCCAGTAGATAGACAGGTTATCCATGCGGGTGATCAACAGCGCATCCGCTGGGAAGTACGGCACACGCACGGCGGGCAGGTTGCCGATGCGCTTCTGGCTGATAATCAGATCGGCGGCCATCGCTTCGGTGTTGGGCTGTTCCTGATTGACCAGCGGGAAATACTTGTCGGCCAGCAGTTGACGACCGCAGATCACCACCAGTTCTGGGTCTTCCTGATACCACGGTGCAATCAGGGTGTTGGTGGCATCCATCACCAGCGCGTCGAGATTGGCGTAATCGCCACCGGCGCCCACGCGGACTTTTTCAGACACCACGCTGCCGTCCTCCCCCACGACTTTATTCATCACGCTGCCCGGCGCATTCTCGCGGTACTTCTGCAACCAGCCCGGCCCGATGTCTTGCAACAGCGGGAATTTGACGCGGTTGGAGGTTTTGGCGCGGTGCGTACCGTTAAAGCCAATCATGATGCGGTCAAGCGCCTGACGTTCAACAATTGCATCGCGTAAACGGGTCTGGAAATCCTGATAACGGGCCCACAGGTCAAGGGTGTTGTAGCGGATGTGGAAATCGTAATTCACCTGCTGGCAGAAATAGCCTTCTGCATCCAGCGAGGCAAAGTCGGCCGTTTCGCGTTCATCGCCGCCGGCGGTGTCGGTGGTGCTGGCGATGGAGCCGCTCACACCTAAACCGACTTTCTCTCCCTTCATTTCCTTAACCGGCACGATATTGATGCGGGTCAGGAACGTCGAGGAATCCTGTACCCGGGTCATGATGGTTTGCGTGACGGACGGCTCAACGCTGAATTTTTTATCCAGATCGCCGGTAGCGACACCGTTCAGTTCGGCGAGGCGGGACATAAACGCATTAAATTTAAAACGAGTTTGCTTGCGCATTTTTCTTCCTGTTTTTGTTCGGTTTTATCGGGGAAGACTGCCTTAGCAGTCGGTCAACACGTCTTGCGCGCTGTTGCCGCCGGTGGCGTCCGGCCGCGCCGGTTGGCTGAAATCTTCCGAGGTGGAAAGCTGAGCTTGCAGCGCGCTGAACGCATCGCTACCGATTTTTACCTGTTGCTTGAGGTCGGCTACCTGCTCGCTCAGTGCAGCGAATTTCTCGGTAAAGCGGGTGTCCGCTTCCTGCAACTGCTCGGCCACGGTCATCACGGCACCTTCCATCTCACCAAATCGCACATCGTCGGTGGCCTGCTTGCGGCTAAACATCGCTTTGATGCGGGCAGAGAATGAGGTTTCCGGGTCAGCGACCGGCTCAAAATCGAAGTGGACTTCCAGCGGCGCGGAGAACTCGACGTTCTCGTGGCGGCGGCTGAACTCCAGCATGTCAGTGCCGAGGCTGGCCGGATCATCGGTGACGGCCAGCCCGACCAGATACGACTTGCCGGTTTTGGCGAAATCGCGGCGGATCTCCATCGAGGTAAACACCTTTTGGCCCGCGCCGACCATCGACACCAGATCGGCGGTCGGGGCCAGACTGGCATACAGCGCCCACTTGCCGTGCAACAGCGGTTCGTCCGGCTCGTCGATTTTCTCGGCCTTCAGCTCAACCACGCCGCCGTAACGACGAAAATAGCCGTCCGGCAAAATCCCCTTGATGTGCTCCATATTGATACGGGCGCCGTACACCTTGGGGCTGTAGGTCGCGGCCATCTGCTGAATATCCGCAGCGCCGATCTCGCGGCCGTCAACGGTGTCGCCTTCAACGCCGATGCGGAAAAACTTAGTAACTTTCTTTGCCATGTAAACGACTCCGGTTGTGGTGATTGGGTTCGGGGCTAGTTTCGGGGGAATGGCGGCGAGTCTCAACGCGTTGCGGTTGGAAGATCTGAGGCACAACAATGGCTTAATGCGAGTCGCCCGGCGCTTTCGTAGCCTTGGCAGCATGAATACGACACCGGCAACAACCATCATCAGCGATCCGCGCCGCCAAGCTGCCTTGCTCTACTGGCAGGGCTTCTCTGTGCGCCAAATTGCGGAAACGCTGAACCTCAAGGGGCCGACCGTGCAGAGCTGGAAACTGCGCGATAAATGGGACGACATCGCGCCCATTTCCCGCGTGGAGCAAAGCATGGAAGCGCGGTTGATTCAGCTCATCATGAAAGACGTCAAGGAGGGGAAAGACTTCAAAGAAATCGACCTGTTAGGCCGCCAGATTGAACGGCTGGCGCGGGTCAATCGCTATTCAGCGACCGGCAACGAGGCGGACTTAAACCCGAACGTCGCCAACCGCAACAAAGGCGAGCGCAAGCCCGCCGAGCGCAACGTGTTCAGCGATGCCGCCGTGGAAAAACTGCAAAGCATCTTCACGGAAACCACCTTCGAGTATCAAATGGGGTGGTATCGCGCCGGGTTACAACACCGTATCCGCAATATCCTGAAATCACGCCAGATCGGCGCCACGTTCTTCTTTGCCCGCGAGGCGTTGCTCGATGCGCTGAACACCGGCCGCAATCAGATTTTCCTGTCGGCCAGTAAGGCGCAGGCGCATGTGTTCCGCAATTACATCATTGATTTTGCGCGGCTTGTCGAGGTTGATCTGAAAGGCGATCCGATGGTGCTGCCGAACGGCGCCCGCCTGATGTTCCTCGGCACCAACGTGCGCACCGCGCAGAGCTACACCGGCAATCTGTATCTTGATGAGTATTTCTGGATACCGAAGTTTCAGGAGCTGCGCAAAGTCGCCAGCGGGATGTCGCTGCACAAGCGGTGGCGCACTACCTACTTTTCCACGCCGTCGAGTCTGGCGCACTCCGCTTATCCGTTCTGGTCGGGGGAACTGTTCAACAAAGGCCGCCGCAGTAAAGCCGATCACGTTCAGCTCGACCTCAGCCACAGCCACCTGTCAAAAGGCGTGCTGTGCGGTGATGGGCAATGGCGCCAGATTGTCACGGTTGAGGATGCGCTGACCGGCGGCTGTAACCTGTTCGACCTCGATCAGCTGTCGCTCGAATACAGCCCGGCAGAGTATCAGAACCTGCTGATGTGTGAATTTGTGGACGATACCGCGTCGGTATTCCCGTTCGCCGAGCTGCAAGGCTGCATGGTCGATACGCTGGAAGAATGGGAAGACTTCAACCCTTACGCCGTGCGGCCGTTCGGCTATCGCCCGGTGTGGATCGGCTACGACCCATCGGAAGCCAACGGCGGCGACAGCGCCGGATGCGCGGTGATCGCGCCGCCAATGGTGGCCGGGGGCAAGTTCCGCGTGCTCGAGCGCCACCAGTGGCAGGGCATGAACTTTGCCGCTCAGGCCCAGAAGATTAAAGACCTTACCGAAAAATATTGCGTGGAGTACATCGGCATCGATGCGACCACCGTCGGCCAAGGTGTTTTCCAACTGGTGCGCGAGTTCTTCCCGGCCGCGCGGGAAATCAAATACACCCCGGAAATCAAAACCGCCATGGTGCTGAAGGCAAAAGACACCATCGGGCGCGGCTGTCTGGAATACGACACCAGCCACACCGACATCACCGCCGCCTTTATGGCGATCCGCAAAACCATGACCGCCAGCGGCGCGCGCTCCACCTACACCGCCAGCCGCAGCGAAGAAGCCAGCCACGCCGATGTCGCGTGGGCAATCATGCACGCCCTCTTAAACGAACCGCTGACCGCAGGCAGCGGCCACAGCAGCCCGAACATTTTGGAGTTTTACTAATGAGCAAGCGCAAAGGCCGCAAGGCATTTACCCCCCCGGCGCCAGCCCCGGCAGCAGAGCAGAAGCAGGATTTTGAGGCGTTCACCTTTGGCGAGCCGTCAGCTGTGCTGGATAAGCGGGAAATTCTGGATTACATCGAGTGCACGACCAATGGCAAGTGGTACGAGCCGCCGATCAGCTTCGATGGGCTGGCACGCAGCGTGCGCGCCGCCGTGCATCACAGCTCGCCGATGTACGTTAAGCGCAACATTTTGGCGTCTACGTTCATTCCACATCCACTATTAAGCCAGCAGGAATTTAGCCGCTATGCGCTGGATTATCTGGTATTTGGAAACGCTTTTTTAGAGGTCAGGAAAAATCGACTCGGAGAACCACTGCGCCTGCAGTGCTCACCGGCAAAATACACCCGCCGGGGTGTTGAACCTGATACGTATTGGTTTGTGCAAGACTGGAAAGAGCCTCATCAGTTTGCGCCAGGGAGCGTGTTTCATCTGATTGAGCCGGATATTAACCAAGAGCTTTATGGGCTACCGGAGTACCTCAGCGCGTTGAATTCAGCGTGGTTGAATGAAGCGGCGACTCTATTCCGCCGTAAGTATTATCAGAACGGTGCACACGCTGGTTATATCCTGTATATGACCGACGCGGCGCAGAGCACCAGCGATGTCGACAGAATGCGCCAGGCCATGCGAGATACCAAGGGGCTGGGTAACTTCCGCAACCTATTCATGTACGCCCCGAATGGTAAACCAGACGGGATTAAAATCTTGCCTCTGAGTGAGGTTGCTACCAAAGATGATTTTTTCAATATCAAGAATGCGACTAGGGACGATCTACTGAGTGCTCACCGCGTGCCGCCGCAAATGATGGGGATTATTCCAAATAATACTGGCGGGTTTGGTGATGTGGAAAAAGCCAGCCAAGTATTTGTCCGCAATGAATTATCACCGCTACAGGAAAGAATGAAGGAGATTAATTACTGGATCGGCGAGAAATTAATAAAATTCACAAAATATAAATTACCTTAATCAAATAAACGCCGTCAAAATAGACGGCATTATTAAAGACAAACAATCACTGAGCTGGCTGATTTAATAGGAGTTGTAACTTAGAGTCCAACTTCACCTCTAAACTTATACTCAAAATAGATATTGTTTCTACTGCATCGCTTAATTCTGTCGGTGTAACAACAGGATTACTTTCACCATGCGCTATTCTATTTCTCACCTTTAAAAGTTCATCGATAAAACCGACATAGCCCACTCTTCTTCTTTTTCTTTTTGACACCCACTTCCTTTCAATTTCAGCCAGCACCGCCCCCCTAGCAGTATCATCACCGCCAACAGCCAGATGAATTTTATTTAACATAGAAGCATTAACCTGTGACTCTACATTATACATTGAGTCAAAGTTGTAATCTTCTATACTTATAACATCTAGAATCAATGGCATATCAAAAGCCTCAAACAATCTTTCAATATTATCAACAGTAGGGTTCGCATTGGTTGCTGAGAATTTATCAGCATTCAGCTCCACTTTGTTCGACTCTGAAATAGCAGAAATTAGATCACAAAATAGAGTTTTATTTTTTATTTTATACTTTTCCACACAATGGAGAGTGTGCTCATACATAACCGAGTCTGGCAACCCTCTTGCAGTTAGCGAGCTATCATTTATTTCATTAACAAACTCCTTACAGATATCTCTAAGGAAACCTTCAAAGTAACCACAGAGAAGAACTAAACCAGAACTGCACATTGTGTTTTTTTGAGTCAAGCTTATGTTGCCACTTGTAGTTTCAGCAAGCGCAGCTAGCTCTCTGACCTCTTCAAACTTACTTAAATAGCCACTAGTGCAATTCATATAGTTAGTCCTGAAGGATACTAGTTAATACAGAACTTCTTTTCAATGCTTTGTTCTTTTTCGATGTTCCCTGGAAAAGGCTATCCCAATATTCAGCAGTAGAAAAAGCATTGAAGCTTTTAAGCGAAAGGTCCTGCCCCCCCCCGGCCTCTACAACTCTAGAGAATGCCACCATTTGAGATTCAAAAATGGCACCATTAATTAGATTTTTATAAAAACCGGCTGTGATATCATTTCTGTCTTTAGGTTTTCGAAAAGCGACTCCAGGCCCCAGACTTGAATGAATTAAATCGATAGTATCGTTAAACAAAATCTCTAATTGTTTTTCTTTGGAAGACGATATTTCTCTATATTCCTCCATATATAAATTTAGATATTCAGCATAATTATCAGAGTAATCTGAATGAACAGTTAAGTCTCTATATGCTAAAAATCTGAGCACCAACTCAACGCCTTTCATTGACTTCTCATCTGCTGGAGGGAGTGCAATTAACTCTCGGAATTTTTCGTTTTCAGACAACTTTTTTATCAGCTTATTAAAGCTTCCGCGATGTACACAGTTTCTTATTTCTTGTGCAGTTAGTTCTGCACTACCGGTATTTAGCCTTTCAAAAACTTCAAATTTCAATGTTTCATCAGAATCATTGAGCACAACTATGCAACGAATTGGCCTTTTCGATATTGATGATTTGAAAGTTCTGTCAATTTCCGCATATGACTTACCATTTAGATCCGGTAATATTTTCAACCCTTCAATAACTAAAGGAGTAATTCCAGCATTGGGGAAAATATTATCAAGCTCATCATGCTTTATGAATCTAAACAGTGAAGTTAGTCTTTGCTGCCCATCAATAACACTAAAGCTACCATCCTTTTCCTCAGCCAAATAAATTACTGGCACTGGAATATTCAAACATATAGACTCAATAAATTTAGACGCTTTTATAGAGTCCCATTGATATTTCCTTTGATAGTCAGGTTCTAAAACCAAATCTTCATCAATGATCATATCCATTAGAGTCCTAACGGCATAATCATAAGGTTGAATCACGACTTTTCTTTCTTTTATATGCTCATAAGGTTCATTTCCTTGTTCAACATCATCCACAGAAGCACCCTCTTCCTGAATCAAATCGATATCTTCGCTCATGAAATCCACCATAAATCAATAGAAATAAAATTTAATTTACCAAATTAGCCTGAAAATGCCAACTATTTTAAATTCATAGATATTTACCGCACCTTACTATTTCACGGCCATTAATTTTATTAGTAATTAAAGCAACTTAGGTATAGTCAAAGCACTAGCAGTTCATTATATAACCACCGACGGCTTGAAATGAATATATAAATGATACACGCGCAATGCTATCCCCTCCTCGCCTGCCCGCTTCATGTGTCGCTTTTAATGCAGTTGCTTGATCCATCGCGATCCGCGCCAGCGCGGGCGCTGCAGGGATAAAACTCACACCGAATCATAATGCAAATTCATGCACCTAATACATGCACAGGGTATTTAGACTTGAGCTGGCAATATTCCCTTGCAGCGCACAATCAATCTTGACAGTCCGCTCTGAGCAGGAGCGGACGCTTCTTGATTCTAGAAACATTCTCATGTCGTGGCCAGTTTTTGTTGACCACTTCAGATATGATTATTTGAAGATAACCATAATTATATATTCGGTGCAAAACTGCCAGATATATAGGCGGACACAGAAAACCCAACGTTATAACGTAACACTATAAATTCATTGACAATTTCACCACCTGGATTTATAAGAACATTCTCATTTACTTAAAGATAATTTTGAAAATGCCATCTAAAACATTTGTCGTTCTTGCTAAATCAATTAAACATAAAAAGTTTTGTGTTGCAGGGAAAATTTATTCTAAGGGGACTATCGGTGAATGGGTTCGTCCAATAAATCCTTTGGTTGATAGTGATGCACTAACCTTTAATAACATTGAATATTCATCCAAGAAGCAACCTGAACTGCTTCATATAACTTCATTTAGCTATTTGAAGAAAGAATCACATCAAATTCAATGTGAAAATTATTCAATTGATCCATCCTTTTATTGGGGGGAAGTGGGTATCTTCGATAAGAGAAACATTAATGAGCTTTTAGATTACCCAACCACTCTATGGGTTAACGGTTACTCATCATATCATGGTGAAAATGATAGGTTCCTAATATCATCAGTCACAGCCCCTATTCAGTCGTTGTTTTTTGTCTATGTTGCCAATTTAAAAATAAGAGTTAAGAGAGAAGGAATTGATTTTGGGAATGATTTAAAAAGATTTAGAGCTTTCTTCTCATATAATAACATTGATTACGCGTTCATTATTACTGACCCAAAGGTATATAGTGAATATGGCCAATTGAAAGAAGATACCTATGATGTAGGTGGGTGTTATATTACTTTGAGCACAGCACCACATAGTGACGGTTATTGCTACAAATTTTTGACAGCAATCATTAATTAAACAAGAGAGTGATCATATGAAAGTGTTTTCAATTGGTTTCACTGAAAAACCTGCCGAAAAATTCTTTAGCCTAATCAAATCTGAACCTGACTTGAAAACCTTAGTTGATGTACGTCTTAATAATGTTTCTCAGCTTGCGGGTTTTGCTAAGAAGAACGATTTGATGTACTTCTTGAAGGAACTTTGCAACGTTGATTATGTTCATCTACCGGATCTTGCACCAACTAAAGAGATCTTAGATCAATACAAAAAAGGTCATGTCTCATGGGAGGTTTACGAGAGTAACTTCATGAATTTAATGGCGAAAAGAAACATTGAGCGAATAGATAAGTCAGTGATTGCAGATAGCTGTTTGCTCTGCAGTGAGCACAAATACCATCACTGCCACCGCCGTCTTGTGATAGAGTACTTAAACAGCCATTGGGATACTGACTTTGAGGTTAAACACTTGATATGATGAAAGTAATGATAATATATCATCCTGACTTTGTATCCAAGGGAAAGTTTGAGCGTAAGCTCTCACGGATTTTTTCCAAGTCAAATGACTATCAGATATTTTACTTTGTCGATCATAATAACTTATTAATTCAATATTTCAAATCTGATGTATTGAATAAACTTGATCCTGAGATATTAGCAGACCCTTTTTCAATTGATTTAACTCATGCTGTTATTTTTGACTCAGCTAATACACCCGAATTCATCACGACTAACGAAGTTTTATCCAAGAAGATTCCAGTTCGCTACATCAAAGATAAGATCACCTCAGTATCAAATAAAGATAGAGGTGAACACTTTGATACCTATTGTGGTAGAGGAACGCTTTGGGGAAATCCTTATGCGATAGGTGCAGATGGTGATCGTGATGAAGTTATAAGGAAATTTAAATACGATTTTGATCGTGACTATCTCAAAGGTGGTTCAGAGTTTAAAGAAAAGCTGAAAGCACTGAGAGGACACACTTTAGGATGCCACTGTAAACCATATGCTTGTCATGGGGATGTGCTGGCACAGTATTTGAATGAATTGGATGATGGTGAGTAATGCACCATCATCAGTTTCAGAAGTCATCTTTTATATGATTGTAAGTATTCCAGCTTCATTTCCAGGCACTTTTTTAGGGGGTAAGTCACGGTGTTCTTCCGTAGATGCTCTCGAGAGACTGCTTCTATCACAGAGCTGCCCTGTTAGGTTAAGTTCTGTGCTGTGACAATGTCAGACCAAGTGTGAGATAATACTATTTTTAGCCCAGATAAAGGTATGTATTGTGCTGATAACGCCCCTCGTCAATCAACCTGAAAACGTGGCCGGACTGGTGCTTGATGTAGTAATTCGCCTCTTCAGGCGTTAGGTGTGTGCCGAGCCGGTTTGCGGCATGAATGAAATCAACGGTCTTTATGCGGCGGCCCTTGCCGTTCTCGTTGAAGTTCAGCGCCTCCATAAACGCCCCGGCTAAGTTTAAATCTCGTCTCATACGTCACCTATGGATTAAGAGATCGCGGCAAGCTGCCTGATCACTTCTGCTTTTTCAGGGGCAATGCTGGTTTTCATCTCCCCCGCCAGTTCTGAAATCCATATCAGTGCAATGTCTTTGTCTTTCGCTTGGCTCTCATAACAAACCCCCAGACGGGCGATGAGTTCAATTCTTTCTAAAACAACCACTTCATCCACTTCTTGCACCCTTTCCCTCCGATGCTTAATCACTGTATGCATGTACAGCATATGCCTATCGGATTTGATTTCGCAAGAAATTATTGGAAGCCAGTCCAATCGCTAACCGCTGGATAGTGCATTGAAATATCACCAAATTTGACTTTAGCGCCTCGCGCCAGTGCCTCAAGTTCCCTGCGCGTCGGCTCGATGCCATGTAGTGCCAGCTCTGAGTAAATTCTGGGAACGCGATCACGTTCAGCAGCGGTTAATCTTGCTGAAGGAGCTGGCTCCGGCCGGCTATATGGGTCAATGCTTCTCTGTTGCCTGCTTATCTGCGGGGCATCTGCCCGTAAACGCGCCATAACAGACCGTGTAACGGTCATGTCATCCCAGTCAATCTGAGTTTCCGGTGCATGTTCCATCACCGCCACGGCCTCTACAGGCTCCCCGTCCTGCGTATTTTCGGCGCCACCGCTACCGACCAACCCACAGTTATTGACAGGACTCCGAGGCGCGCCGGAGGCGCTTTTCAAAATCAAAGGCTCAACGGCAACGGCTTTAGCGACGATGCGCCATTGCGTGGTGCGGGTTTCATAAACGCGATCGGCACCGATATGCGGGGCAAAAATCCCCGCTATTTTCTGCACTTCTTCGTCATAGGCGTTGCGCTCGTCGGCAACCCGGCGGGCTACACGCACAGTCTGATCGTCGCGGGCAACGTTAGGGCCACCCTGCGCCAGAATGTAAGCGGCAAAGTCACCGGCATCAGCAGCAGCGCGCACAGCCTCAACGGTTTCGTCAAACTCATCGGCCAGACTGACAGAGCGGATCTTGCGGCACTCACGCCATGCGCCGCGCGACGGCAGGCCGATAAAGTGGAATTGAGGGATACGCCATGTTGACGCCCACGCGGTGACGGCGGCCGCCGTATCAGTCAACAGCTTGCCGGTTTCATGATCGCGTTCGCCGTCCAGCGCGTAGCCGTCGATGTTTTTTGCAATGTATTTGGCGATATAGCCCGCCGCACCGCCTTTGTTCAGGTGCTTGCAGTCAAACCGGTTTTTGGCGGCGCCGCGCTCGTCCCCATCTTCAGCCATGGCATAACGGCGCATGATGTCGATCACCTGCTGGCGCTGCTCTTTGGAGGTAAACAGCATCATATGCCAGTGCGGCGTCGCATCATGGTGCGGTTCGACAACGCGCACGCCGTAGACCTGCAGGCCCGCATCTTTAAACGCTGTGCGGACCTTGCTAAACAGCTTCACAAGATAGCGCTGGCCGTCTTTTGGCGTGTACGCCTCTTCATCCCATTTGTGATTAAAATGCACCTTCGGGCTGTTCTTGCCGACGGCGCGCGTCGGGTGATATTTGGATGGGGTGGTGATGGTGATAAACATCCCTTTATCGCCACGGATAGCGGCGGCCTGCTCAACACCGGCGATCATCGCCATTAACTCCATACGACGAATTTCCGGGTTAGAGATACTTGCCATCACCTTGTTGATGAGGCTGAAGCGTTCGCCGGTTTCGACGTTCTCTAGCTCGCGGCTGTTGAGGTAATCAAAGTTTGACTGGCGGCGGGCTTTCACATCCCGGATTGCCTGCCGACTGGCGTATGACGACGCCCCGCGATTCACATTACCGACGGCGATCAGCAATGCCTCGCGCCAGCGCGTGCGCTGGGCCTTCAACTGACGTTCCCACCATTCGGAATTAACCAACCGCTGCAAACTGGCAATCGCTGACCGGGCATCCAGTTTGCCTTTGCGGTATTTGCGCCAGTGCATCGGGGTGATATTGAAGGCGCGGGCCATACCGGCAATGCGGCCATAAAATTCTGATTGGGTGGCATCTTCGAAAAGCCCGGCATTGTCGCCGCCGTTCTCCGCCACAAACTCATCACAGTAATCTGCGTAATTCTGCAGAAGTTGACCTGCCACCCGATCGGCAAGGCGGCGGATCTCTTTGTCATCCATACCGGGCAGAGCTGCGTAATTATCGACTTCAGCAGAAAACCGCATTGACGCGGCGAGGTTCATCGCATTCTTGGCGCTCACCGTTTGCAGGCGCGGCCAGATGCGGCGATCGAACTGGAATACCAGCCAATTGTTGGCGTCGTGCAGCCCTTTGCTCTTGAGCAAGTTGGTGTAACGCGTCAAGAACATGGCGCTGAGGAAGCGCGGCAGACGCCGGATATTGGTTAAAACAGCTTGCCCCTGAGCAAGTTCCTCACGGGTAAGCGGTCTCACCGGCCCGGCAATTGCCGGGCGCGGTCCGTTCCATGGATAAGCGTAGGCGGTAGCCGCTTGGCTCATTGAACTTTCGCCGCCTCACATGCAGCAAAAGCCTCTTGGCACAAATTGCCAATGCGGCCTATCTCCGCGCCCAGTGATGCAATGCTATTAACACCGGAATTACGAACGCTGTGATGAATAAGGCCGTTCACAAGCTGGTTAATCGTAGGGTAATAGCCGATAGCCTCGTAACGCTCTTGACCTTCGCTTTTTCCTGTTTTCCCTACCTTCACCGTATTAAGAATGAATTGCAGGTTATCGCTGGTGATAACAAACTCAGAGCCGATTTTAATTTCCATGTTATTTCCTTAATCGTAATTTTGGTTTTCTGGTCTGCGTACAAATTCTGAATCGCTCAAATCAGCCGCAATAAAATGACCTGCCAGCAACGCCAGCAGGCCGAACAAAATAGAGAACTCTGTCATGCCTTCCCCGCGTAAAGGTGACTTTGCGTCTCGCGGATCTGCTGACAACTTACGCAGGTATCAACGCCGGGAACGGCAGCGCGGCGCGCGGCAGGAATCGGAGTGTCACATTCTTCACAAACAAAGGCAGAAGACAGCGTGGAGGATTTGCGGGCGTTGGCGATCTGCGCCTCCAATACCAGCGCTTGCCGCTCTTGTTCGTAGTCCATCAAGTCGGCCATTAGTGCGGCTCCTGCGCTTGATGCTCGATGGCTTCAGCCTCTTGGCGGAGCAGCTCAACAGCTTCAATAGCCGTTAAACCGTCCTTAGAGATATGTGCAGCCAAACGCACCAGACGAGCAGCGGCGAGATCGGCTTGATTCTTACGCTCATCAAGGCGGGCGTGGTCAAGCAACACAGCCACTTGTGAAATATCGCTACCTTGCTTTGCCGGGTCTAAACCCATAAAAATCACATTCGACATATTTAATCCTTATTTCAGACAAAGCGATGCCCGGCGGGTTAACGCCAGAATTACGCAATGCGGTTAATTAACGTTTAATTCGCAATCATCATCACTGATAAATCGCGGTAAGGTTTTTGATAAATCAATCAGGTCATTCAGCGCCCACACGATTTGTTTACGCTCTGAATAACGCATTTCTGCAAACTTCATTTTTATATGCCGCTCTTTGAGCCCGGCATGAAAACAAACAGTTCTGCGGATATGTTCCGGCGACTTATCAAAAGCCTCTTGCGCCTGATTCCGCTTATGCGGGAACAGCTCACGCTTAATCTGTGAAATGCGCTTAATGCCGATCGCTTTTTGTGTTTCAGTAGCCAACAACATGACAGCCCCAATTAACGACAAAACAAACGGCGCAGCGGTGAAACAGGCTTAGCCGCTGACAGGCCACGCAGTAAGGCCGCCTGATCGTGACATGGGCGCCAGCGCTTTCCGCCCGGCAGTTCAATAAAACCGTGTTCAAAATGCCGCGACGGGCTTTGTTGCTTCAATAGCGGGGCTATAGAGATAGGCATATATTTTCCCTCCTAATTAATCCATTCTCAACAGTCCACAATGTAGGCAGTTGAGAATGAAAACCGAGTTTTAGTCATGCCCGGTACATGGTTGCTGTGGTAGGATCGAATCGCCAAAAACAACCAACCAACAACGGAGTTATTGCATGTTAGATAGTGATATCGATGATGTTAAATCTTTACTTTCCGGATTAAATAGAATTCTCGACAACATTGAGAAACCAATTCAAAACAGCCCTCACGCTGAAGAGCTGAAAGAATTGCATATAGCACTTGGTGTCAAGCTTAATGAAAAAATACCCGTAACCCACAAAACCATTATCGAATTTTTCTGAATACAACCCACGAGGCCTGAAATGGCCTCACTCTTTTATTTCACCAAGACAAATAAAAGCGTCGAACACCTGCTTAACCTCCTCCATTGGAACTCCTTTCAACTCCATTTTTTTAACTTCTTTGCCTAAAGATTTTTGCATCACTCTTAAGAGTCGAGTACGCTGTTTTGCAGTTGTAATTTGCTGTTTAAGTGCCGCCTCAATACGATCCTTTTTAGCTTCCCGCATAAACTCTCCTTTCATTGTCAAGCCAATCCCGCCACAGCCCCCAAGCCACCGATAACATCTACGGTTGTGGCTAGAGCCGGATTGGATTGAATACGATTTTGAACGGTCAGGCCGATTAGCGACAAATGACGGATCGCCGTGTTAACGCTATCGAGTAGAGCGGATTTACGAGATGCCGTTTTGTGATCGCCTTCTACCGCCGCCGCCGCAACTGAACCTACTGCCGCTGTTGCTTTCAGCGCGTATGTAGATATGTTGCCAGAGCATGCCTCATTAATTGGCACTGAAGGCAAACAGTTCAACTGTGCCAGCAAGGCATCTACTAAGCTGGAATCTTCCGTTGCATCAGTGATTGCCAACAGTTCGGTGCAACTCAGCTGATGCGGTTGTTCTGGGTTCAGCTTGTTACGGAGCATCTGCGGCTTCATTTCAATCTGTTCAGCAACGCGCACAAGGTTTTGCCGAACAGCAAACTGGCGACACGCCATCTCAAAATGTGGATGTTTTGAAACTTCAAAATCAAACATTCCTCTCCCCTTTTGCGTCTGGCAACATCTCAAATCGTTACCGAGAATTCACATTCCGAGAGTGCATTAAGCGTAAGCTTCACCATGTTGATTAGTACTTTCTCTCGTTTTGCACCAGTGCCTAAGCGATGACGATATGAAGACAGACGCCCATCGGCGAGCATGTCATCAACGGTATTTTTAGATAACCCCGTGAGTTCACAATACTTTTCTATAGTGACGTGCGGTGTAGGAACCGTGATTGAAATGTTTTTACGCATAGTGCAAGATCCTCCGATGACCTGTGGCGGGTCGCGTTAAGTGGTGATAAGCGGTTACAAAGGTGTTCCCTTCCAAATTGGAAGTGAATTTAGTACCACAAAATGACAATGTCAATTTAAAAATTGGCAAAATGGAAGTTTATGGAATTCAATCAAGACGCAAAAGCTGCTATCGAAAGGATGGTAAAGGCCTATGGAGTCAAAACGAAACTAGCTTTATGTGAAGCCTTAGGTATCACAGCTAGTGCTCTTGCGAACAGACAAAACCGCAACGCTTTTCCTGCGGAGTACGTTTTGAAATGCGCCTTAGATACAGGTGCATCTGTACGTTGGTTAACATATGGTCATGGTGACATGTTTGAACAGAGCATTGTTACAGCACCAAACACAATAGCTATCCCCAGTAAAGAACTAGTAGATCGAAAACTATATGACAGAGACACACTATTACTCGATAAAAACTTACTGCCTTATGAAATAGAAAAATCAACAATTATAATTGAAGGTAATGTAAAGTACTTAGTAACAAGTAAATATGCTGACGTTTATGACGGAAAATGGCTCATTGACATAGATGAGAACATAAGCATTAGAAATTTAATACGAGCACCAAATAAAAAAGTAATAGTTTCCGATGGAGATAGCACTTTTGAATGCCCAATCGACGACTTAAAAATAATCGCAAAAGTATTAATGATATTTTCTACCTTGTAGGCTTTTAATATAAACATTGAGGCACAGCAATGAACACAGTCAATGAAGAATTATTATTTAAAACTCGCGACGAGTACAATAGAAAACCAATTGCCGAAAAAATAATAAAAATATTAAAATCAGAAATGTCTATATCACCGATGATAATCGATGGAAGTTGGGGCACAGGGAAAACTGAGTTTTGCTTCAAACTTATAAACTTGTTTAAAGAAGAAAATCAAAAACAAGAAATAATTTATATCAATGCATTCAATGAAGATCATACTGATGAGCCAATATTGACTTTACTAGCAGCAATAATAAATTTAATACCCGAATCAGAGCGACCATCATTAATAGAAAAAGCTTTACCTGCAATACGTTTTGGACTAAAAACAACCCTTAAAGCTGGTGCCGCTTGGGTATTAAAGCAAAACACTGATAACCTAGCCGAGGAATTTACAGAAGCGGTACAAAAAACCAGTGATGCGGCTATAGATAGCACTATAACTTCACTAATAAAAGATCATGTAGATTCTGACAAGAATATTAAAGCATTAAAAACAGCCCTTACTGAAATATCCAGTAAATCACCTATATATATTTTTATAGATGAATTAGATAGATGCAAGCCCAGCTTCGCCATCTCAATCCTAGAAAATATAAAACATGTATTTGATGTTGAAAATGTTAAGTTTATTTTAATTACAAACACCCAGCAATTACAAGCATCAATTAATCACATATACGGCATTTCAGTTGATGCAAAGCGCTATCTAGATAAATTTATAAAGTTCTCATTCTTACTCCCTGACACATACAGCCCAGACAACTATACACAAATACATACATCCATAGATCATTGGAATTATGTATCTAGTCATTCTGAATTATTAAAAACCATCGAAAGGCCAGTAATAGAAAGCATTAAGGAATTAATTAGGAAAAGTAAATTATCCTTACGCGAAGTCGAAACCTTCGCCCGATACATTGAAATTTATCAGTCATTGAGCGGAGACGGTCTTGGTAAGGATACAGTTTTTGGTTATTCGTTATATCGATTGATAGGTGTATTTTTCTACTGCTTCTACAAAGAAATAGCATTAAACTTATCAGGAGAAAGAGTTGATTTAAACTCTATTTCATCTGCATTAAAAATCAAACAATTAAACTACAGCCAAGGATCTTACCCAGATCATTTAGACTTGGCTTTTTATGGTATAATTTCAGACTCTAACTCTGGCGAAGGGGATTTTTTAGATCCGCTGCGCGGACAAGAACAAGAACAGCATTGGGAACAATTATTACACAATCTATTCCGTTATGGCCATGGAAAACCTAATAATGTTATTAAAATAGTTACTTCTGCAATTGATGTGATGCAATTGAAATAAAAATTCATAATAAATATGTTTTTATTAAAACAAACATTGACCACTGTAATTGCATACAGTTAAATACTCCCCACTTTCAATAGGGGGCCCAATGGCAGTTCGGAAACAATCATCCGGTAAGTGGTTATGTGAATGCTACCCTGCTGGCCGCGAAGGCCGCAGGGTACGTAAGCAATTCGCAACCAAAGGTGAAGCCTTAGCGTTTGAACGCTTCACTATGGAGCAGGTAGACAATAAACCGTGGTTAGGCGAAGCGATCGATCGCCGCAAGCTGAGTGAGGTTGCCAAACTTTGGTACAACCTGCACGGTCAATCCCTTACCGCTGGTGAACGTACCTACAAAAAACTATGCCTTGTCATTGAAGCTCTGGGCGATCCCCCTGCTACCACCTTCACCGCAAAAGACTTCGCGCATTATCGTGATAAACGTTTGTCCGGTGAAATCTACTTTTCCGAGAAGTGGAAGAACGGTGCCGAACCCGTAACCGTCAATCTTGAACAAAGCTACCTAAGCGGTATGTTCAGCGAGTTGGCCCGGCTTGGCGAATGGAACCAACCCAATCCGTTAGAGAACATGCGCAAATTCACCGTCGCAGAAAAGGAAATGGCGTGGCTGACGCACTCACAAATCACTGAGTTGTTAGCAGCCTGCAGTAGAGGCGATTCTGATTTGCCGCTTGTAGTCGAGGTGTGTCTCAGCACCGGCGCTCGTTGGCGAGAAGCGGAAAACCTCACCCGGTCACAGATAACACCGCATAAAATCACGTTCATCCGAACCAAAGGCAAAAAGAACCGCAGTGTTCCGATCAGTAAAGCACTGTACAAGAAGTTGATAACGCGGGGTGATGATCGTCTATTCAGCGAATGCTATTTTCGCTTTATGGCCGCGCTAGAAAACACCAGCATTCAATTGCCCAAAGGCCAGCTAACCCATGTGCTACGCCATACCTTTGCGGCGCACTTTATGATGTCTGGCGGCAACATTCTGGTATTGCAACGCATCCTCGGCCATCATGATATTAAGATGACAATGCGCTATGCTCACCTTGCGCCGGAGCACCTCGAAACCGCCCTGCAATTCAATCCGCTGGCGACCATGCCAGGTGGCGACAAAGTGGCGGCATAGGTTGGCAATCCCCGTATTTCCTCCCCCTTCATCGGTATAAAAACTCTTTATAAAACAAATAACTTATTGATTTTATTATTGTAGTGAGGAAATCGGGTTTTTTGTTACCTGAAACAGCCCGCAACACCAGTTGTCGCTGCCTCGTCGTCAGGCATAAAGCATCCTGCCTCTGAATGTCGCTTACGCCAGCATCCCATCAATGTGCAGGTTTCAACATAGAAACGCTGCTTGTGGGTTCGCCACTGTTCAAAGAGATGGCGTCACAAACGGTACTTAACAACAGCACTCTCGTCGCTGTCGGCTGGGTGCTCTTTGGTGGCTCATTCCATCATCTTCCTGTATATCATAACGTCATGTTACCGCACTGGAAGAAGACCAGCATTGTCCCCCATGATAGTCGAGACTATCTAATTCACCTGTTTTATTTTTTCTTTAATTTTAATTAGTTTCTTTATATACGCATTGCTCTTATCCCCTTTAGCTATTTCCGCAGAAATCAGCGAGAGGAAGCTGTCATTAAAATCATCTTTGGCTAAGGGGTTAGCGCCATGAGCCAAAAGAACCTCAATGTGTTCTGGGCAACTGTTATACAGCGCATTAATTAATGGCGTTCTGTTCATAGCGCCTTTGATATTAACATCAGCTTTGTAAGCTATTAGAGTACTCAATGTCTCTGTATTAACCGCTTGAAAACTTTTGAAAATTATTGGCTGATTGTTTATTTCATCCCTTGCATTAGGCGATAGTCCGCCTTCAAGCATAGCCTGTATCCAGACGCCTTTATCCGCTTTCATGACATACTCAGCCGGGCTACTTCTCCCTTCCGGCCTTGGCTGCAATGGGTCTGCTCCCGCCTTGACCAAATCCGTAATGATCTTGAGCCGCTCTGGCGTGTTCTTATCAAAGATAGCGTTATTGATCGCCCAGAATAGCAACGTCATATCCGCCTTAGCCGGCCGATTTAACGTTTCTTTGCTTACCGTCGGTAAAACCTTATCCAGCTTTTGCCTGTCCCCCTCGTAGATGACGTTGGCGATGTCCAGCGGCTTCCCTTCAAAGTAATCCTGTGGTTGTAGATCCCTACCTTGTTCGCATCCCTGCATCATGAGCATTGACAGCAACATGATAATGATAAGAGCGCTGTGCCTCATGCCATCTCCATTTTTAACATAACCACGGCCCAACTTTGCTTTATTACCGTATCAGTATCCCTCTACCCCCTTGGGATACTGAGAACGGCCTATTGACTGACAGGAGCAGGCGGCCATTTCCCGCCACGCTTAATTAGCTCGTCTCTGATGCGCTCAAGAGACTCTTTCGCCTCACTGCCGTCCTGACTCCTATTAATCAGCCGTTGAAGTTGATTGCCCATCGTCCAACCCGAGTTGCCTCTTATATCGCTATCGGCGCCTTTTTCTAATAAAAGAATGACGTGGTCATAGGAGTGATAGTCTAAAGCATCGATGAGCAGCGTATCACCCAGTGAATTTCTTATATTTATATCAGCACCATGCTCCAACATGACCTCTAATGTTTCTGTGTTTTTTGCAAAGATGCTATTAAATATAATGGGTTGATTATGAACCTTATCCCTAGCATTTGGAGAAAGTCCGCCCTCTAACATAGCCTGTATCCAGATGCCTTTATCCGCTTTCATAACAAATTCAGCTGGGCTACCTGGCGTGTTGGGTTGAGGCTGTAAAGGATCTGCGCCGGCTTTTACCAAATCAGTGATAATTTTCAGCCTTTCAGGTGTGGTTTTATCATAGATGGCATTGTTTATTGCCCAGAACAATAAGGTCATTTCTTCCTTAGCTGGACGATTTAAGATCTCTTTGTTTACTGATGATAACTGTTTATCCAACTGCGGCCTATCACCATCATAAATGGCTTTGGCAATGTCCAATTGCTGACCGTCAAAATAATCCTGCGGTTGTAAATCCATACCTTTTTCGCACCCTTGCATGATGAGCGTAGACACTACCATCGTGATAATGAGAATAAGTTTTTTCATATTCTTCCCTTGATTGTGGCAATGTCATCGTCTTTTTCATTTTCAATGCATTGTATCGCCTGGTCTATACCGTGCTTATCCAGCAGTGAGCCTGTTCCACCGGAAAGCGTGTGTTTTACTCCCACGGCGTCAGGCGCCAACATGGACAACCGTTCTTTCGCCATCACCGCCGGCGGATAAAATTTGAGGTCTTTGGCATCCTCCCACAAATCAACCTCCTGCAGCTTGGTCAATAGCTCCCCCTTCACGCGATACGCCTGAATATTATCGACACTGCCTATTATAGAGCCGCCGTATTTTTCTACGGTTCCCGCATGCAATCCAGCGGCATTAAACGTCCAAGCTGGCTTGCCGCTGGCCATGGAGGCAGCAGACGCCATGCCACCGCCTAATGAGTGACCTGCAACGTCGATATTGGATACCTTTGAAATTTTATCGCCAATACCAACCGCTTTTTGTAGTATTCAGAATTAAGCCCTATTCCCTGAGCACCGTTGTTTTTCCAGTCACTGAGATTTTTAATGCCTGATAAGTCACCCCTTATTAAGGCTTTTTGGGTTGCGCGGCTTATTCCCTCCGGGAATTCTGGTGCCCGCGATCCGCGGAATACCACCGTCGGGTTCATCGCCTTGCCAAAGATACTTTCGTCTGGCTGATAAACTCGGGCTAAAAAGTCAGGATTCATTGGTTTGTCATAAAGCATGTTACTGCTCAAACCAAGCCGGCCCAGCGCCCCATCATTGTTACTGATATCCTTCCAGCCTTCAGGGATGTCTATCGTGTCCTTGAGCGGATTAGTGGTCTTGTAAACATTCTCAGCCAACTTCGCCTTTTCGACCGCGACGTTGTTCTCCGCCAGGCGCTGTGCCGCCATGCGCGCATCCGGGTAAATGCTGCGGTTGCCTCGCCCTATCAGGTACTGGCGTTCTTGCCAGCGTTCTGCCTTGGTCAGCGGACGGATGGCCTGCACCGTGGCGGCAACGGTTGCTACTGCGGTCGCGATGGCTTGCTGCGGAGGGGGATTCCGGGTCGTATTCTGCCTCGCCGGCAGCACCGTCGGTTTTGCCCGGTGGCCATAGCGGCTGACCATTTCTTCATAGCGGGCGATCACGCGCCCGATAGGATAAAAGGCGGGAAGAGAGCTGCCTGGGTAACGCTGTAATCGGCCTTCCGCGTCGACGTAAAAAGCATATTTCGTCGGCGTCCAGGTGCCCATTCCCTGATCAATCGCCAGCAAGCCGCCCCGGTTGATCTCATCGAGCACGCTGCGCTTCACAGCCACGTCCTCACGATAACCGGTGACGCCAATCCCGGATTGAGTATTGCGGGTAATCGGATACCGGCTGCTTATCGATATGCCGGCTGCGCCGCCGAACAGATAATGCCGTTCCAGCTCATACCGCGCTGCTGTAGGGTTAAGTATCCTGGAAAAGCTTTCCGGCGCCGTGTGTTCAGAGGAGAAATGAATCAGTTTCATACGGCGCCTGCCCACTCGTAAGGTTCCGTGGTCGGCACAGACGCGCCATCGCAGTGCAGCTCGCCAGATGGGCGACTTTTTCTGGTTTCGTCGAGCGTTAGCGAACGATAACGCATTGGATATCCTTATCTTCTGTGTCACGCCTAAATAGGGTATGGGCAAAATTATCACAATTCAGTAAAGATTTCTTTGCTCTATTTCTATACGCGCGCATCCTCTCCCATCCATGCAGCTGCGTGCTTCCTGTGCCATGTGAAGAGCGTATTTCGTTGCCATGTTGCGGCTAAAAGCCACGTCCGAAAGCAATCAGTCGAGTGTCAAAGATGCGGGAATGATAAGGAGACAGGAAGGAGAAAGGCTCCGCCAACCGGGAATGGCCAGCGGAGCGGCGTCAGGCGGCGGTTATTTCTGCTCAGCCTGACTTACGGTATCTTCGGCTTTCCAGATGCGGTATTTCACTTCCGCGTCTTTCGGCGCATACACCACGATCGGCAGGCGGCTGTTGTAACGCTGCATCGCGGCGTCGCCCAGGTTGGCGGCGATGAATTTCTTGGTCTTGGTGTTGTCCGGGCAGGCCATCATGGTCGAGGCCGGTTCAGACAGCTTCTCCAGCACCAGGTAGTCGTAACCCCAGCCGGACAGGGTTTTGGTCTCCAACGTGCCACCAATCATATGGCGGTTGCAGTCCACTTCCAGCGTCTTGCCGATCAGCAGCTCTACCTTGTAGTTCTCTTCGTGCTCTTGCTTCGGCAGGTAGATCACCTGGCGATTCATACCCTTCTCGGCTTTCGGGTAAGGCGCGACTTTTTCCAGCGGCTGTTTGCTCATGTCTGCGTCATCGCCAGAGGTCGCCGCCATAGCGCCAGCGGAAACGGCCATCAGCAGGCCGGAAAATACAACGGATGCCTTGTTCATGTTTTATCCCTACACTTTGTCAAATAATCCGTCTATAAACTAATACACTACCGCTAAGCTCGCCACAGGTTTAATCTTCTTTACAATAGGCAATCAATAGTGACAATCGCCTAATATAAACCGTTAACTGGAGCAATTAGCCAGCGCACCCTCGGGTTAAGACGAGAAAAACCAGTGATTACCTTCGTACAAGCAAGTGTATCAGATAGGGTTTTCTTACCGGCGGACTAAGGTTTTCTTAAGACAGAATTATTACAGTAACGTCATTCAATCCTGTCACTGAGCCTGCGCGTGAATCCAGAATCGTCATTAAATCAATCCTCAACGACACCGCAAATTAAGACAACCGCCCTTTACTCCCTGTCGGCATCCTTTTACCGTTGGCAAGTTTTTGGCCTGCTGATCAGCGGTTTGGTGTTTCTATGGCTCTCCCGTAACGAACAGCTGGACTGGGCGATCAGCAATTATTGGTACGATGCCGCCAGCGGGCATTTCCCGTGGCAAAACAATTATTGGCTGGATCTGATCAATCACCGCCTGTTGAAGCAGATAGTGATCGTAGGGGCGGTGCTGACACTGTTTTGGGGCCTCTATCGCCGCAGCGCGCGCCTGATCGTAACCATGCTGCTGATTGGTATCGGCCCGCTGGTGGTGGGCATTCTCAAAGCCACCAGCGCGCACTCCTGTCCGTGGGATCTGATTGAGTACGGCGGCAAGGCGATGTCCTTCCCGCTGTTCGGCACGGTACCGGCGCTGCCGGGCCCCGGTCGCTGTTTCCCCGGCGGGCACGCCTCGAGCGGTTTCGCGGTGATGGCGTTGTTTTTCCTGTTTTATCCGCAGCGCCCGCGCCTGGCCTGGTGGTGCTGGTGCGGCGGCATTGCGCTCGGCATGGTGATGGGCTTTGGTCAGATCATGCGTGGCGCACATTTTCTTACCCATAACCTGTGGGCGGGTTGGTGGGTTTGGTTAAGCCAGTTGGCTATTTATTGGATGATTAGCGGCTATTGGCGCCGCAAGATGAGGTAACGGTTATGGAGCAGCTAAACCATGTTCTTTTCGCCTGGATCAATGCGACCCCGGCGTCTCCCGAATGGATGATCGATTTCGCCACCTTTTTGGCGCGCGATCTTATCATTATCGTGCCGCTGCTGATCGTCGGCCTGTGGCTGTGGGGGCCGCAAAGCCAGCTGGTTTCACAGCGCGAAGTGGTGGCGAAAACCACGATCGCGCTGTTGTTCGCCATGCTTGCCGCCTCCGCTATCGGCGCGCTGCTGCCGCATGAGCGTCCGTTCGTCGCCGGCGTGGGTTATACCTTCCTGGCGCACGCGCCGGACAGCTCGTTCCCCAGCGATCACGGCACCGCCATCTTTACCTTTGCGCTGGCATTCCTGTTCTGGCACCGGGTCTGGTCCGGCGCGCTGCTGATGATTGTCGCCGCCGGCATCGCCTGGTCACGCGTTTACCTCGGCGTGCACTGGCCGCTGGATATGGTTGGCGGTTTCCTGCTCGGCCTGGTCGGCTGCCTGTTCGCGCAGCTGGTATGGAATCTGTTCGGCGATGTCCTCGCCGACAAGCTGTCGCGCCTGTATCGCTTCCTGTTTGCCTTCGCCATTCGACGCGGCTGGGTGAAAGAGTAACCGCACAACATGACAGGGGCGTTACCGCCCCTGCTTTCACACCACGCCAGTAGTCACACAGAACGTCCGCGTTTTTCCCGCTCCCAGCATCACTCCCTCACCCTCTGGCGCATTCGGGCGGCAGTTTGCCGGCTGGATAAAGGAAAGCAACTGCCTGTTGCCCTGGACAGCGATGCGCCGGAAACCATAGTTGAATTGTTCGGTGGCAAAACGCGTCACATAACGCCGGCCCTGCGGCGCCAGCATAAAGAATTCGGCCTGATCCACGTAGCGCGTCAGATCGTCGGAGCACAACAGTTCCTGCCCGATCGTATCCCCTAACAAAGCCGGCGTCGGCAGGTTCTGGCGGAATACCGCATCAGGAATGCAGTCATAGTTGAGGCCGCAAACATAGCGCAGCGGCTGCGGCCGCTCGGCCTGATTGGTGACCTTCATCTCTATGGCGAATTGCGCGCTCTGGGCCGCCAGACGCAGCGCCGGGCCGATGCGCCAACGCCCGCCCGCCCGCTCCCCCTCGCCGTGCAACGTCAGCTCATCGCCCGCCAGCTGGATCCACACGCGTTGCATCTGCAGCGGCTCACCGTCCTGATGCGGCCAGGCGGGATAGAACGCAGCGTCGTCAGCGCGCTTTCTGCCGGCGCCCCGCACGCTGCGGCGGCCCGACTTCAGCGAGTAACCGTCAAACTCAGCGTCCCAGATCGCGAGGCCCTGATACGGTAAAACCGTCAGCGCGCCACGGCAGTTCGCCAGCGTTAACATCGGCCCACGTTCTGCGCAGCGATGCGCGCTCACCGCAAAATCCGCATTGCGGAACAGTTCCTGCCGATGCGCCCCGAAAGCTTCAGGAGCCAGATCGATGTTGATCTTCATCTTTTTTCCCTCGACGTTTCGCCCGCGCAGGCCGCGAGCCACAAAATGTTATTTAAATAACAAATGAAACGCCTTTAAGCTATACCTATAACAGCATTATAGCGACGATCGGATCGACATTTTTTAAACAGCACTAGGTTTATCGGCATCGGAATGTTATTATTTTCACATTCCTCACTCCGTTTACTGTCTTAACCTCACTAAGGAACCGCGATGACCACCGAAAACATCGATTACGCCAGCTATGTCGACCACACCCTGCTGGCCATGGACGCCACCGAAATGCAGATCGCCAAACTGTGCGAAGAAGCACAGCAGCACAACTTTTATGCGGTATGCGTCAACTCCGGCTACGTGCCGCTGGCGGCCCAGCTGCTGCAAGAAAGCACCGTGAAAGTCTGCTCGGTGATCGGTTTCCCGCTGGGTGCCGGCCTGACCGTCGCCAAGGCCTTTGAAGCCAAAGCGGCGATCGCCGCCGGGGCGCAAGAGATCGATATGGTGATCAACGTCGGCTGGTTGAAAAGCGGCCTGCTGGACGAAGTGAAAGCCGATATCGCCGCCGTGCGCGAGGTTTGCGCGGCGATCCCGTTGAAGGTAATATTGGAAACCTGCCTGCTCAGCGATGCGCAGATCGTCCAGGTTTGTGAAATGTGTCGCGAACTCGATGTCGCCTTCGTGAAAACCTCCACCGGCTTCAGCACCGGCGGCGCTCGGGAAGAGCACGTCAAACTGATGCGTGAGACTGTGGGCAGCGAAATGGGCGTGAAAGCTTCCGGCGCCGTGCGCGATCGCGCCACCGCCGAGAAGATGATCAAAGCCGGCGCCACGCGCATCGGCACCAGCTCCGGCGTCGCCATCGTATCCGGCGCCCAGCCGGCGGCGGGCAGCTACTGATCGTCGGCTTGCCCTGACGGGCATGGCCATACACTCCGATGCGGGACAATACGGGCGGCTGATGCGGCCCGATATTGCCCCGCATTGTTGTGTTTAGCGCCGGAAATGCCGGCACGCCCCTTTACCTCTACTACCTGTGGGAAGACGGATCTATGGAAACGCGGCGCGAAGAACGTATTAACCGGTTAGTTCAGGCGTTAAAACGCGCTGACAAGATCCACCTGAAAGAAGCCGCCGCGCTGCTGGGGGTCTCGGAGATGACCATTCGCCGCGATCTGAGCGCCGAACCGGCGGCCGTGGTGTTGCTCGGCGGCTACGTGGTGACCGATCCACGCAGCAACGGCGTGACCAACTACTTCGTTTCCGATCAAAAAGCCAAACAGGTCACGGAGAAACGGCGCATCGGCCTGCTGGCAGCGCCGCTGATCAATGAAAACGACACGGTGTTTTTTGACTGCGGCACCACCACCCCGGCGATCATCGACGCCATCGCCGACGAACTGACCTTCACCGCCGTGTGCCATTCGCTGAACACCTTCCTGGCGCTGCAGGACAAACCGAACTGCAAAGTGGTCCTGTGCGGCGGTGAGTTCAAGCCGAACAACTACATCTTTTCCAGCGTCAGCGGCCGTAACGAGCTCGATCATATCTGCCCGAATATCGCCTTTATCTCCGCCGCCGGCCTCAGTCTGCAGCACGGCGCCACCTGCTTCAACTTCGACGAACTGGAGATGAAGCATCGCGCGATGGCGATGGCGCAGCAAAAGATCCTGGTGGCAGACCACAGCAAATTCGGCAAAACCAAACCGGCCTGCATCGGCCCCCTGACACAATTCGATCGGGTGATCACCGACCGCCAACCGGCCGCCGACTTCCTGGCATTCTTCAACGACAACGCCATCGCTATCCGCTATTAATCCGCCTTCAGCGCCGTCATAACCGACGGCGCACCGTTTCGATATCCCTCTTTCCTCACCCAAAAATGAACAAATAATGCGCAATCAATTCGCGTTTTTCGCTTATCCGCACGCAACATCAGGTTAATAAAATGCAACAGCTCACCCGCGTGATTATTTTTTCGCAGGCTAAACACGCGCTCAGCTGGGTGAATTAACGGCTATTTATGGCTTTTATATGATAAATCGTACCAAAGGCCAGGAAGTTTAAATAAACGGCGGTTTACGCGATTGCAGCAAATCTCACCAATACCTGTTAGCTATCTGTTATTTATATGATGAATGGTTACGCATTTTTATCCGCTAACCACGTAAGTAATTTCCCTTCGTTACTAGCGGTGAATTTTAAATAAAAATCATTAAAAACAAAAAGATAAATTCAATTTACCTTAAAAACATAATGTGATCCACATCACTAAAACTGCTTAATCCGGGTTTTTCGCTAGATCCAAAACCACGCATAAAATATATTGCTCGGCTTGCTGCTGAGCACAGCGCTTTATCCGGCTAATTATTGTACAAGCCGCATAATCGCAGAAAATTTTATGAGAGCGTTCTCAGCACAAAATCTTACACAAATGTGCAACAAATGCGCGAAAAATCGATAAAAAAGCATATAACTGCACATATTACGCATTTGAGAGCAGGATCACGGTTGTTTCTACTGTAAATCGTTATCTT
Organism: Serratia sp. NGAS9; assembly: GCF_009905295.1. NCBI lineage: Bacteria > Pseudomonadati > Pseudomonadota > Gammaproteobacteria > Enterobacterales > Yersiniaceae > Serratia > Serratia sp. NGAS9. The sequence goes on along the minus strand of NZ_CP047605.1, from coordinate 1,636,253 downwards.
GCCGCCAACAAAAATCGACAGGCAATGACCTGTCGGCAGCGGTAACGACTTTTATCACCCGTGACGGTGGAAAGTCTTTAGTGAATTACCCGGCGCTGTGCCTTGGTAATGAACACAATAAACAACCAGGGGGTCGCCAAAACATCCCCGCAAGCAACACCTGATTCTTACCGCAAGCGTTGCCTGAATAGGACGTTTGACGGTTTAACCTTAAGTTTTGCCTTTTAATTTTAAATTCGTGTTCACTTCGGAGATATTTATGGACACTACACAGACCGGCACAATTGCCTCTGCGGCCTCGGGCTCCAGCAGTACCTGGCGTAAAACGGATACCATGTGGATGTTGGGCCTGTACGGCACCGCCATCGGCGCAGGCGTCCTGTTCTTGCCCATCAACGCCGGCATCGGCGGTTTGATTCCTCTGATCATCATGGCCATCATCGCTTTCCCGATGACCTTCTTTGCCCACCGCGGCCTGTGCCGTTTCGTGCTGTCCGGCAAAAATCCCGGTGAAGACATCACCGCTGTAGTGGAAGAGCATTTCGGCATCACCGCCGGTAAACTGATTACCCTGCTGTACTTCTTCGCCATCTACCCGATTCTGTTGGTTTACAGCGTGGCGATCACCAATACCGTCGACAGCTTCATTACCCACCAGTTGGGCATGACGTCGCCGCCGCGCGCCATTCTGTCACTGATCCTGATCGTCGGCCTAATGACCATCGTGCGTTTCGGTGAGCAGGCCATCGTGAAAACCATGAGCATTCTGGTCTTCCCGTTCGTGGCGGTGCTGATGCTGCTGGCGGTATACCTGATCCCTAACTGGACCGGCGCCATCTTCGAAAACGTGTCGCTGTCCGGCAGCGGTACCGGCATGGGCCACGGCCTGATCATGACCCTGTGGCTGGCAATCCCGGTAATGGTGTTCTCCTTTAACCACTCGCCGATCATCTCCGCTTTCGCCGTCGCCAAACGCGAAGAGTACGGCGCAGATGCCGAGAAGAAATGCTCCCGCATTCTGGCTTATGCACACATCATGATGGTGCTGACCGTGATGTTCTTCGTGTTCAGCTGCGTGCTGAGCCTGACGCCGGAAAACCTGGCGGAAGCCAAGGCGCAGAACATCTCGATTCTGTCTTACCTGGCTAACCACTTTAACAACCCGATGATCGAGTACATCGCGCCGGTTATCGCCTTCGTCGCCATTACCAAATCGTTCCTGGGCCACTACCTCGGCGCTCGTGAAGGTTTCAACGGTCTGGTTGCCAAATCGATGAAGAGCCGTGGCAAAACCGTCAGCACCGCCAAGTTGAACCGCATGACCGCTATCTTCATGCTGGTGACCACCTGGATCGTCGCCACCCTGAACCCAAGCATCCTGGGCATGATCGAAACCCTGGGTGGCCCAATCATCGCCATGCTGCTGTTCCTGATGCCGATGTACGCCATTCGTAAAGTGCCTGCCATGCGCAAGTACAGCGGCCACATCAGCAACGTGTTCGTGGTTGTGATGGGTCTGATCGCCATCTCTGCTATCGTGTTCAGCCTGCTCGGCTAATCACGCCCGGCCGGCGCCGCTTGCGCGCCGGCCCTCCCGCACTCCCCCATTTCCCGTATTCACCGCCTGAAACCTGAAGAAGGAGGCGAGACCATGGTCAGCGTTTTCGATATTTTCAAAATTGGCATCGGCCCATCCAGTTCCCACACCGTTGGCCCGATGAAGGCCGGCAAACAGTTCGTCGACGATCTGATCGCCCACCAGCAGTTGCAGGACACCACCCGCGTGGTGGTCGACGTCTACGGTTCGCTGTCGTTGACCGGTAAAGGTCACCACACCGACATCGCCATCATCATGGGCCTGGCCGGCAACCTGCCGCACGACGTGGACATCGACAGCATTCCGGGCTTTATCCGCGACGTGGAACAGCGCGGCCGCCTGCCGCTGGCCAACGGCCACCACGAGGTGGATTTTCCGCTGCACGGCGGCATGAATTTCCACAGCGACAACCTGCCGCTGCACGAAAACGGCATGCGCATCCGTGCCTTCGCCGGTGAACGCCTGCTGCACAGCAAAACCTATTACTCGATCGGCGGCGGTTTCATCGTCGACGAAGAACACTTCGGCCAGTCCGCCGAGGGCGCCACGCCGGTGCCCTACCCGTTCAAATCAGCGCACGATCTGCAGCAGCATTGCAAAGACACCGGGCTGTCGTTGTCCGGCCTGGTGATGCAGAACGAGCTGGCGCTGCGCAGCAAGGCGGACATCGACGCGCATTTCGCCGACGTCTGGCAGGTGATGAGCGCCGGTATCGAGCGCGGCATCAACACCGAAGGCCTGCTGCCTGGCCCGATGAAAGTGCCGCGCCGCGCCGCCGCGCTGCGACGCATTCTGGTGACCGGCGACAAGAACAATATCGATCCGATGAACGTGGTCGATTGGATCAACATGTTCGCGCTGGCCGTCAACGAAGAGAACGCCGCCGGTGGCCGCGTGGTCACCGCGCCGACCAACGGCGCGTGTGGCATTATCCCTGCGGTACTGGCCTACTACGACAAGTTCATCCGCCCGGTGAACGCCAACTCCTACACACGCTACTTCCTGGCGTCCGGCGTGATTGGCGCGCTGTACAAGATGAACGCCTCGATCTCCGGCGCCGAAGTGGGTTGCCAGGGGGAAGTGGGCGTGGCCTGTTCGATGGCGGCGGCCGGGTTGACCGAGCTGCTCGGCGGCAGCCCGGCGCAGGTGTGCATCGCGGCGGAGATCGCCATGGAGCACCATTTGGGACTGACCTGCGATCCGCTCGCCGGCCAGGTTCAGGTGCCCTGCATCGAACGCAACGCCATTTCCGCCGTTAAGGCGGTCAACGCCGCACGCATGGCGATGCGCCGGACCAGCGAACCGCGGGTTTGTCTGGATAAGGTGATCGAAACCATGTACGAGACCGGCAAAGACATGAACGCCAAATACCGCGAAACCTCACAGGGCGGGCTGGCGATCAAGGTCGTGGCCTGCAACTGATCGCCACGGCGAGGTACTTAAGGCGCCAGCCGGTGTGACTTGGCCGGCGCCGTTTCAATAGCGATCCTTTCCTGCCGCAACGCCGGGCTGAATACCCGCGCGAAGCCCCACAGCCCCGGGACGAGCGCTGTGCCGCAGCCAGCCGTAAAGTTCGGCATTACGCCGGAATCCCATTTTGCGCATGACGCTCATCTTGTGATTGCTGACCGTCTTCACGCTAATGTCCAGCATCCGGGCGATTTGCGTGACTCCCATCTCCCGCGTCATGCAGCGCATGATCTCTTGTTCGCGCAGCGTCAGGCCCCGGTGTTGGCATACGCAGCTCCTGCCACAGCGCAGTCTGCCCGGCCATTTGCTGCGCCGCTCCAGCTCGGCGCTCACCTGATACAGCGCCGAAACCAACGGCATATCGTGGTAGATGACGCCAGCCTCCAGCGAGCAGCGGTTACCGACGGTGCGTTTATGCCGTCCCTCCGGCGTTCGCAACGAGAAATACAGCGTTTTACGCCCCGCGGGCTGCGCCTCAGAGAGGTGACAAAAACAGCTTTGCACGCCGGGAGGAAAATAGCAGAACACCAAATCGGCTTCGTGAACCTGCCGCGCATCCACTAACAGCGTGCGCTTGCCGTAAGTGCTGAAATGCAGCGCCAGGGCCTCTTGCCAACCGGCGCTGAAGTATCGATTCTCATCAAATAGCGCGATTTTTATCATCGTGTTCATCCCTGTTCTCCCGCCGTGTCGGCTTCCCGTTTAACCGCCTGGACGCCCTTCGCCGGCGCCTGGCTGTTGTCGATGCGCAATTCATAAACCATGGTGGCGTTGGGCGGCACCTTCGGCGGGTAGCCGGTTTCACCGTAGGCCAGCGCCGGCGGCACGACCATCGTCAACGAGCCGTGGTTGTGCAGATGACCTATCGCCTCCCGGAACAGCGGCGGGTATTCGGACAGCGGTTGCGACAGCACCTTGCCGCTCAGATCCATATCCTGGATCACCGTGCCGTCGGTCAGCTTCTCTTTCACCACGACATCGACCACCGCCGTTGGCGCCAGCGCGCCCTCCCCGGCGTAATCCACCCGATACCAGAAGCCCATCGCCGACTGCTTTACGCCCTTTTGTTGACTGAACTGCGCCAGATAATCTTCATCGCGCCGCCGCTGCTGGTTAACGCGTTTCTCACGCGCGGCCACGGCGGCGGCATCCGCCTGCGCCGTCAGCGTATTCAGTTCATCCGGCGGCAGCTGCAAACGCCCCGCCACGCTGTCGATAACGCCCGCCAACAGGCTGTCGCGGTCCACCGGTACCCCCCAGCTTTGACGCTCCGTCATCAACCCCTGAATATCCCGCCCCAGCGCACTGCCCGCCGCATAGGACAACCGTTTCCGTTCATCCTTCAACTGCTCCGGCGTCATCTCCCATTGCAGCCGCTTACGCAACGCCAGCAGGTCTTCGCGCGCCTGCTGAGTCGCCTTCTGCTCACCGGCCCGCTTCTGCTCGCTTTCTTCCAACGCGGCGCGCAGAGCGTGCAACGCCTCCTGGTGCTCGCGTTGACGTTGTGCAAGCGTCTGTGCCGATGCCTGCGCGGCAGACTCAAGTTCGGTGACGCGCCGTTCGGCCTGCGCCGCCGTCGTTCTGCTTTTGGCGGTTTCCTGCGTCGCCTGACGCAACAGCGCCTCGGCGCGCTGCGCGTCGGGCGAACCTCGCCAGGCAGCGCCCAGCCCGGCAATCCACTGTTGAAGCGTCGACGAGTCCGGCAACGCTGCGACGGGTGGCGCCGCTTTCTCCGCCCGCAGCGCAGTAAGTTCCTGGCGCAACATCGTCAGTTCCATTCGCTGGCGCGCCAGCTGTTGGTCACGCGTCAATAATTCCTGGCTCAGCGTAAAAGCTTTGGCCGATGAAGCAGGCTGGTGGGTGTCCGGCGGACGCTTTGCCGGCTCACGCTTTTTTTGCCCCGCCTCGCGGTCGGCGGGCGCCGTGTTTTCGCTCTTCGGCGCGGTGTTCTGCCGTTGATACTGCTCGGCAAACTGCAGCAGCGCCGGCACGCCGTCGTCCGCCTGCGCGACGCCGGTGAACAGCAGAGCCGCACAGCCCAGCAGGCGCAGCCTCATTTAACCTGCTCCCCGCGATCCGCCAAGCCGGTCAACACCGCCTGATTCACCCCGGCGCACAGATAGTTGACCTTGTAGCGATACAGCGCATCCACCGTCTCCTGCGTGTCGCCGTTTACCCTGGCGCGCAGGTTGGCGTACTGCGAAGCGCCGCTCATCAGGCTGTCGAAGGCCTGTTTGTAGCGCTGATACTGTTTCTCGTCGATCGTGCGCAATGCACCCAGTTGCTGCTGGCACTGCCGCAGCTGCTCGGCCTCACGCTGCTTGCGCAAAGCCTCTTCTGACGGAGCTTGCACAGCCTGATTTTTGGTGTTCACGGCGGGCTTGCCCGACTTTTGGTTTTGACAGGCGGCGGCGCTCAACGCCAACAGGCACAGCAGGCCCATGCGCAGGGCGCGATTGAGGAGCTTTATCATCATTGCGTTTTTTGTCCTTGTAGACGCTTATTCGTATTCCAACGTAAAGGTGGCCACCGCGCTGAAGGTGCCGCGGCCGATGGACTTCGTTTGGATGGCCTCCGGCTCCCCCTGCACATAGGCCTGCAGCGTGAGCGTGGTGTTGCCGGCATTCAGGCGGAATTTATCGCTGGCGCGATTGAGCGGCAGCGCCTTGCCGGTGCTGTCCTCCAGCCCGATGCCGATCCCCGAGGCCAGGCTGCCGGCATCCAGCGCCAACAGGCCGGGCAGTTTGGCGTTCTCGGTGCCGGTAAACGTAATGGCCACCGTATTGCCCAGGCTGAGATCGCATTCAGTCAGGTGCAACGCGAAGGTTTGGCTGTGGGTGCGGGTGTTCAGGTACAGGTATTTGTCGACGATGGTGCCGAAATCCAGTTGGATGTCCTCATCCCCCGGCTGAATGACGCACGGCTCGGCCACCAGCGTACCGTGAAAGCGCATGTTTTCCGCCGCAGCCGCCGGCTGCGCCATCATGCCGGCCGCCATGACCATGCCTGCCCCCAACAGCGCGCTTCGGCGCCGGTTCGTCTCTGTTGCGCGCATGACGCCACTCCCTTTGGTTGTGCTTGCGCCTACCAGGCGCAAGCGGCGTATTAGTCGTAATAAAGACGGAAATCGATCGCCGCGCGGTAAGCGCCGGCGCTCAGCGTCGCCGGGGTGCGCACCGGCGTCACCGTATACGTCAGGGTGTTTTGCCCCGGCGTCAGCAAGATCGGTTTGTTGCGCGCGCCGAGGCGGACCGGCAGGCCGCGGGCATCCGCCAACTGCAACCCCAATCCGGTGACGCCGGCCACCCTGACCAGACCCGGCGCGTCGTCATCCGTCGGCGCGGAAAACGCGACGGACACCGCAGGCTGGCTGCCGCTCCAGGCCAGAACCCCAGTCCAGGCGTCGCGGTTGCTCGCCGGCGCCCGCAGACAGTCTTTCAGCGTCAGCTCGAAGGCGACCGGCGTGCCGCGATCGCCCGGACGCTGGAAGTGCGCCGTTCCGGTCTCCCCCAGCCAAACCTCCTGACGAGCGGTGGTCATTTCCAGGCTGCAGGCGCTTTCCGTTAACGCGCCGTAGACGTGGAGCGTGCCATTCGCGCCCTCCACGTCCCAGTTGTCCACCGCGCGGGCCGGCGGCATCAGCATCAGCATCGTGCCTGCCGTCAGCGGTACCATCAGCGCGGCCAACACCGTCAGGCCGATAGTGCGTCGCTGATGACGTTCATAGGCCTTTCCCAACAGCATGGGGATCTTTCGTTGCATGATTCGTTCACTCCGCTGTGTTCACTCTGTCTTCCCTGCTTGCGCGCGGATCGTCATTTGGCGACCGGTACGACCTGGCAGGCATTGCCGCCGCAGCGGAAGTTCAACTGCGGCCGACCACCGTAATCGTTGATGTACGCCAGCGACGGGCCGCTACCGAGGCTCGCGGCGGAGACGTTCAGCGGGGCGCTGGCCTTCGGCGCCACCATCAACGGTTCAAAGCCGGCGGCCCCTTTCCCGCCCTTGCCGGCGCTCGCCTCAACGATCGTCACGTAATAAGGGGTCGGGTTGTTCACCACGTACTTGTCGCCCTGCCGGGTCAGCGTCAGCTGCTCCTGCCACGGTGCGGCGTTCTTTTTCGGGGCGAGCGCCGCCGGGCGATAAAACATTTTGATGCGCGTCTGCAACGCTATCTGCAGCGTGTTCGGCTTATTGCTGCGCGGCGGGATCTCGCGCAGATTGAAGTAATACAGCGTCTCCCTGTCCTGCGGCAGCTGACGTGCTGCCGGCAGCGACTGGATCTTCACCTGGCTCGGTTTGCCCGGCTCCACCCGCTGCACCGGCGGCAGCACGGTAAAAGGGTTTTGGATTTTGTTGCCGCGATCGTCTTCGATCCATCCCTGCGCCAGATAAGGCAACTGTTTGTTCTGGTTACTGATGTTGAGACTGACCGTTTTCAGGTCGCCGTCGAAAATCACACGCGTGCGATCCAGCGCAATGGCCGCATGAGCGGGCAGGCTGACCGCGCCGATCGTCAACGCGGCGACGAGCGGGCCCACAAGGAAAACGGTCTTTCTGGTCATAGTCAGATTCATCATGTCTTCACGGTTCCAGTCGGCCGGAAGCGGGCGAGCCCGCCCCGGCGGTTTAGCGGCGGAGCGCACTCCGCCGGGTGTATGTCAGTTGGCGTTCTCCGCCGGCTTGTTACCGGTGAGAGGACGGCAAGGCAGCAGCAGCGTATTCATCAACATTTCGGCCGGCAGCGGCGCCGGCAGCTGGATTTCACACTGCGCCGCGCCGTTCCAGTGCACGCTCATGCGCTCGCCGGGGTTGAGGCCGGACAGGTAAACGCTGCCGCCGTCATTGATGATGCCGGTCTCCTGCTTACGGGCATTCAGCACCGTGGCGCCGAACGGCGGCTCGCTGCCGTCCGCCAGCTTGACGATCGCCATCGCCTTCTCGCCGGCAATCACTTCAAACTTGCGGTAGCCGATAGCCCCCTCGGTCAACGTGGCCTGCACCACCGAACGCGTCGCCTCGACGTTGTCGCTTAGGCTGTTGAGATCGATGCTGGCCTTATTGCGGTAGTAGCTGTTCACATCCGCCACCACCGCCTTGCCGTAACGGTTGGTCAGCACCGTACTGCCATAGCCACGTACCGGTACACCGGCGACGCCTTCGGTATCGAGCAGCAAGCGCGTGCCGCCCGGCGTATTGACGCGGTGCAGCACCGCTCCTTCCGCCGCCATCGTCAGGCCGCCCTGCGCGCCGATGCCGACGGCGCTGTACCGGCCGGCCTGGTAGCTGGCGTTGGCATTGATCTGCGCCATATCGCCCTGATGGCTGTAATACCCGCTGGCCGTCGCCCCACTGCGCGCGGCGCCTGCGCTGATCTGATAGTTGTTGTGTTCATCAACCCGGTTGTAGTACCCGACCCGATGGGCGTTCTCTTCGCGATCGAGCGTCATGTTGTAACTGAGCGTCCCGGCGCTGCCCCAGGGCAGCGACAGCGACAGGTACATCCCGTCGTCGTTGCGCTCGTTGTAACGGTTGCGATAGGCCGACAGCGAAACGCTGACGTTCTTGAAATCGCCGATATCGAAGTAGCGCGATACCATCAGGTTGTAACGATCGTTCGGCGCCCGATCCCAGTAGGTTTGGTGGCTGTAGTTGAGATAGGTGCTGAGCCCCAGATCGCGGAACTGTTTGTTGAAGGTGATGGTGTACATCTCCTTGCTCTTGCCGCTGCGTCCCCCTTCGTAACGCGCATCGAGGTAGTCCCCCATGCTCATGAAATCTTCCTGGGAGAAGCGGTAACCGGCAAAGGTGACCTGGCTGTCGTATTCATCGAAGTTCTTCGAATAGCTCAGCCGGTACGAACCGCCGGTCAGCGTGCCATCCTGCGGCAAACGCGCACGCGACTGCGTGGCATCGAACGACAGCGCCCCCAGCGCCATCAGATCGCGCCCGACCCCCAGCGACAGCGCGTTATAATCGCCGCCGGCGATGCCCCCACCGTACAACGACCAGCCGTTGCTGACCCCCCAGGAGAACTCGCCGGTGCCAAACATCGGCCCGCGCAGATGGTGCCCCCACTCCGACGGTTTGCCCGTCGCCAGCTTGTAACGCACCGTACCCGGGCGCGTCAGATAAGGGATGTTGGCGGTGTTCATCTTGAACTCCTGCACGCTGCCGTCTTGCTCTTCGACGCGCACGTCCAGCTCGCCGGAAACGGCGTCATTGATGTCCTGAATGCGGAACGGCCCCGCCGCCACCTGCGTTTCATACAGCACGCGCCCCTGCTGGCTGACCACCACCTTAGCGTTGGTTTTCGCCACGCCGGTCACTTCCGGCGCATAGCCGCGCAGGTTGGGCGGCAACATGCTGTCGTCGGATCGCAGACTGACACCGGTAAAGCGCAGACTGTCGAAAATGTCGGAGTTCAGGTAATCCTCACCCATCGTCAACCGCGAGCGCAGCGCCGGGATCGCCCGGTAGGCGTAATAGCGGCTCCAGTCGAACTGTTTATCGGTAGGCTGAGAAGAACCGGTCTGATGGTTGAGGTTGGCCTGCCAGTCGGCGCGCAGACGCCAGGCGCCCAGGTTGGCGCCGCCGGTGCCGTTGCCGCTCAGGCTGTAACTGCTGCCGCCTTTCTGGTGTTTTTGCGTTTGGGCGTTAACGTTATAGTCAAACAGCAGCCCAGGAATACCGTCATCCCAGCGCGAAGGCGGGTCCCAGTTTTCCGAGCTGTATTCCAGATAGGCCTGAGGAATGTTGAGATACAACGAGGAGCTGGCAAGATCGCCGCGGGCTTCCATCCCCGCCAGACTCGAGGCGTCAAGGCAACGGCCGCCGTGCGTCCAGTTCAGCGTGCTTAACAGTTTTTCTTTCAGCCCCAGTTGGTTGACCAATTCCGGCGAAAGACAGGCTTCGCTGCCTTTAGGATCGTTCTCAGGTGCCAAAAACGTCACCGGCTGTTCCGGCAGGTCGTTCTTATTGACGTGCACCACCATGGTATAAACGCCCGGCATGATGTAGCCGCTGCGCGTAAATTGGCTCAGATCGATATTTTTACGATCGTTGATGTCTAATACGTCAGTATTGAATTGAATAACGTCGGCGGCATAGACCAACGCGATCGGATTTCCCAGAGAAAGGGCAACACAGAGCCCCAAAGCTTGAAGACGAAATAACTTCCCTGCCGGTGAAAGCATAATAAAAGTCCTTTCAATAACGAATTAACCGTCAGTACGAGAAAAAATCAAAAATAATCCAGCTTAAAACGCACTGTGGAAAAATACGCTCCCGCCTTCAACGGCTGATGATTCGGCATCAACGTCATGGAATAATTCAGCACTCTATTTCCCGGTATTATTCCTTCCATCGGTAAGGGTTTCCCTGGAATAACCGGCGTGCCGTTGCTGTCTTTTATCTTCAATGCGACGCCGCGCGCCTCGCCCTGTACGCCAAACAGAGCGCCTTCCGCATAACCATCAAACGTGACCTGAAAGAATTTCCAATCAGGTTTGTTTTCCGGCCGTTCCAAAATGCAGTTGACCAATTCAATACTGAAAGGTTTGGTCATCCCCTGGCCGTCACGAATGATCTGCCCGAGAGGAAGAGTGTCCATATCGATCGTCTGATCGCGGCTGCCGGCGGCAATGGCGCAGGCGGTGTCGATAATGGCGCCGTGCATGTTGACTTTGCCCCACCCCTGCGCGGCGGAAGTTGCATAGCCGGGCGCAAACGCCAACGACGCCAAAAGAACGGCACCCGCTCGATTCCTTGGTAAAAACATCGCGACATTCCTTTGACAGGGAGATTCACCAGGCATGTGGCGAGCCCCATGCCTGGTTGATTAAGCCTTCGGACTCACTTACTGATAAGCCAGGGTGAAATCGGCTACGGCGGTGAAGTCGCCCGGAACGATGGCGGCGGAAGCGCCTTCGCCCTGCAGGTAGGCGGCGAAATGCAGGGTGTTGTTGCCGGTGTTCAGAGTCTGCGCGGTAGTCGCTTCACCCAGTTTGATCGGCTGGCCGTTGTAAGAGATAGCTACGCCGGCGCCGCTGGCGGTGCCCGCGATGCCCAGCAGATCCTTATCGGTAGACGATGCTACGCCGCTAAAGGTGGTTTTAACGGTTTTCAGGGTGGTGATGTCGCACTGCTCCAGCTTGATTTCAAACGGACGCGGGTTGGATTTGCCGCCGTTTTTCAACGCCACGTTGGACACCTGGCCCAGATCTACGGTCTGATCGATCGACTCAGGCGCAATAGAGCATGGCGCATCAATAATAGAGCCCGTGAAGGTGACCTTACCGTGTCCCTGATCGGCTGCCTGTGCAAAAGAACTTGCGCCAAATGCAATCACTGCAGCCATCATGATTTTGTTAATTTTCATAGAACCTATATTCCTTATAAGAAAAAATGCATATTCCAATCAAGAAAAAGAGCCACAGGAAACCTGCTCGCGCTTATATGTGCGCAGCCCTAATTCTTTAGCATCTTGCTAGTTGGTTAACTGCCAAACCCCAAAGGCACCGACAATAAAAAAGTCGATAACGGCAAGTCTGCAGCGGCCCGCCCATTAATGAATTCGCCCTATAAAAATAAACGAAATCACAACGAGCAGGGGCCAATACTTTCTAATCCGCCCTTCTTGTTCGGCGATGAATATTCTGGCAAATGCCTCTCAGCAAAAAAAGGCTTTTTTTGATCAAGGCGAACATTCGCAATTTATTTCCTAATTGAAGTTAATTTACTGTTATTTTTAGGCTCATAGATCGTAAAAAATACTTTTATAGAGCAATATCCTGTTTTTGCGAAATTCACAAGTAATCAGATCGCAAAGTGGCGCTTTGTGAATATAATAAACCAAAATTTTAGGTTTCTGCGTGACGCCACCCCTGCCTGAACATAGGTAAAAACGGGGCGGGCAACGCCTTTTTTTTCAATCCTGATAAATAGATAGGAATTTTCTTTGTTCGCGTTTTACCTCGTTGTTGGTAGGCGGCGAATGTTTGTTTTTTCTTAGGAATACGGCAATCGGAATACAGAGGAAGTGCTATGGAAGCGTTATCTCCGAAACAAAAGGAAATACGGCAATTGCAGCACGATCTGCTGCAAACATTATTCGCGCAATCGCCCCGTCAATGTCCCGTCGCCGGGCCGCCGCCACAGCAGCAGTGGCTCTCGACGCGGCAACTGGCCAATGCCGTCAACGTCGGTGTTTACCGGGCTCGACGGCTGTTATTGGATCTTGTCGCCCGACAAGAAGTGATTGTGACGGACGGCTCCATCAACAACTCGTTGAGGTGGTATCCCACCGCGTTGCTGGACGGTGGTGATAACAACGGCATACCCAACAAAGATGCATCTCACTCTCCTTTAACGGAATAAATAGGGCCAGCCGGCCTGATTGGCAATATTTCATTGCGGAGTAACGCCGCACACCATTTATATATATCGGGATATTATCGTGAGAAAAACAGCCCTGCTATTTTTACGTTGCTGCCTGGCACTCTCTTTCTTCCTGCTGCTTGGCAACGCCAACGCATTTACCTGCCGCACGTCCGATGGCGGACTGATTCCACCCGGGGGCTCGACCACGCCGGTTGACGTCCGGGTTCGCATCGGGCCGCAGCTTTCTTATGGCAAAAACGAAATCGTCAACGTCAGCCAGGTCACCTGTAAAAACGACGTCGCGAGCTGGTATGACTATCTCAAAACCGACAGTCCGGCGCTGTCGATGAACAGTGCGATTTTTGGCGCCATCGGCAGCGGTACCACCATCAACGGCAGCGACTATAACTCCCCGGTGCCTGCCGGCATCAGCGTACTCAGCCTCACCGGCTTGCAGACCCAGTCTGTCGCCATCCGGGTCTATATCGTGTTGAATCGTTTCCCAACGCCGGACATCAAGGTGAATAAGGGCGACGTCATCGGCCAAATCAACTTTATTCAGACCAACGATCAGCCGGGTTGTCCGCAGTGCGGCGTTTATCGCTGGCGCCTGATCGCCGACAACGACGCCTACTTCGTCACCACCAGTTGCACCATTAACAACGGCCAGCAGATTAATGTCGATTTTGGTCAGATCCGCCAGGACTTTCTGACTCAAAGCGCCAGCGATGCCCAGATCAAACAGGACAAAGCGCTCAGCTACCAGTGCGACGATCAGAGTGCGACGCAGGATATTCTGATCCGCATGGTCAGCGACGCCAGCGGCTTCTCCAGCGATTTTATCAAGACCACCAATCCTAACGTCGGCGTGGCGATGGTGTATAACGGCGCGGTGGTGAAACCCAACAATGCCTTCAGAACACGCATCGTCAACGGCCTAGGTAACGATACCGTGACCTTTGTGCCGGTGAAGAACAATGTCCCTTACACCAGTATCGCCACCGGTCCGCTGTCGGGCTCGGCTACGCTGATCTTCAGCGCACCTTGAGACGGGAGCCAGAATGAACATGACGATAAAAACGGGCTGCGCCCTGCTGTTGGCGCTGGAATTGATTAGCTCGGCCGCTCAGGCCGCCGATCAGGGCACCAAAGTCAACATCACCGCCACCGTAGTGGCGCCTCCGCCTTGCGTGATCAACGACGGGCGCACCATCGATATCGACTTCGGCAAGGTCGGCATCAAGCGCATCGACGGCAACCGCTATATGCAACGCATCGATTACAGCATCAAATGCGAGTTTCTGGATAACAGCCGCCAGCTGAAAATGAAGATCATGGGCGGCGCGGCGGCCTTCGACGGCAGCGTGTTAACCAGCAGCGTCAATGGATTGGGCATCAAGCTGTTGGCCAACGGTAAGGCCTTCGCCATCAATACGCCGCTGGACATCGACTACGCCAATCCGCCGACGCTTGATGCGGTGCCGGTAAAAAACAGCGCCGTCACCCTGGCGGAAGGCGATTTCACCAGCGGCGCCACCATGCTGGTGGACTACTTTTAATCACCGCGCCGCAGAAACTCGCGAAAAAAAGCCGCAACGTCTCCGTTGCGGCTTGGTCGAGGATGGTGCGCCCGGGGCGCTCCTTACATCAGGCTATTCAGCCGAAGATCCCGCCGAACCACTGGCTCAGCTTCATCATCACCATATCCCAGATGCGGCTGAAGAAGTTGCCCTCTTTCACCTCTTGCATCACCACCAGCGGGTGCTGTTCGATGGTTTTGCCGTCCAGCTGGAAATCGATGGTGCCGACCACCTGGTTTTTCGCCAGCGGCGCTTCCAGCGTCGGTTGGGTCAGCTTGTAGCTGGCCTTCAGGTTTTTCATCTGCCCTTTCGGAATGGTGACCGAGGCGTCTTTCGCCACGCCAAGCGGCACTTCGCTGACGTCGCCGAACCACACTTTCTGGGTGACGAACGGTTTATCGGCCTTGATTGGCGTCGCGGTTTCATAGAAGCGGAAGCCCCAGGTCAGCAGCTTTTCGCTTTCGCTAAAGCGCACGCGATCGCTCGGCGCGCCTAAAACCACCGAGATCAGACGCATCGGTCCGTCGGTAGCGGACGCCACCAGGTTGTGGCCGGCGCCGCTGGTGTAACCGGTCTTGATACCGTCGACGTTCAGGTTGCTGCTCCACAGCAGACGGTTGCGGTTAATCTGGCGGATCTTGTTGAAGGTGAACTCTTTCTCTTTATGCAGCGCGTATTCGTCCGGCACGTCGCGGATCAGCGCCTGACTCAACAGCGCCATGTCACGCGCGGTGCTGTACTGCCCTTCCGCATCCAGGCCGTGCACCGTCAGGAAGTGGGTATTCTGCAGGCCCAGGGATTTGGCATAGTTGTTCATCAGGCCAACGAACGAATCCTGGCTGCCCGCCACGTAGTCTGCCAGCGCGATGCTGGCATCGTTACCCGACTGGATCACGATGCCCTTATTCAGTTCCAGCACCGGCACCTGATCGCCAGGCTTGATGAACATCAGCGAAGAGCCGCGCAGCGCCGGGTTACCGGGCGCCCAGGCGTCTTTGCCGACGGTGACCATGTCTTCCGGCTTGATCTTGCCGGCCT
The DNA here is from genome assembly GCF_009905295.1 of Serratia sp. NGAS9. NCBI lineage: Bacteria > Pseudomonadati > Pseudomonadota > Gammaproteobacteria > Enterobacterales > Yersiniaceae > Serratia > Serratia sp. NGAS9. The sequence goes on along the minus strand of NZ_CP047605.1, from coordinate 1,621,187 downwards.
TGATCGCCTGGCCGATCACGTAGCTGGACATGATCTTGGTCAGGCTGGCGGGATCGAGACGGGTGTCGGCATTGCCTTCGGTCAGCACCTTGCCGCTGTTGTAATCCATCAGAATGTAGGCCTTGGCGTCTACCTGCGGCGGCGCCGGCGGCTCGGCGGCGCGCACGGCCGGGGCAGCCAGCAACAGGATGCCTACGCTGAAGGTCAGTTTTTTCAGGGAAGTGGATAAGTTTTTTTTCATCATGACGTCGCCAGAGTGTCCATTCAAACCATTGAAATAGCGTTAACTTTCAAACATGTTCACGTTTTAAGCCAACCAGCGAGAGTGGCCCGGTGCGCGCATGGCGGCCGCAACCCCCTGCGGCGCCCATAGCGGGTAACACAACGCACCGAAAATGCCCTTGCTGTGAGTTTATGTGATTTATCTTATTTTTGCAGGGTTTAGCGTGAATTTTCAGCATTTTTACATAACTGTACGCAGGCCCCTGCTGATCGTTTAAAAAAACATCGTGACGCGCATTTTTGCACCCACCCACGGCTAAACGGCCAAGCATCTGCACCGCTAAACATCTGCGCTTCCATACGTCCAAAAAAGATTAATATATTCCATAATGGCATATAGAACCGTTATTTGTTCTTTTTAAAGCGCTTATCCTCAGCGCTATCATCCGCACAACGACTTTTATACCGAATAATCCTGGAGATGAGTCATGGCGATCCCCCATTCCGTCATCGAGATGATTGGCAATACCCCGATGCTGGAACTGACCCAGTTCGATACCGGCCCATGCCGGCTGTTCGTCAAGCTGGAGAACCAAAACCCCGGCGGTTCGATCAAAGACCGCGTCGCGCTGTCGATGATCGAACAGGCCGAGCGCGACGGCAAACTGCAGCCGGGCGGCACCATCATCGAAGCCACCGCCGGCAATACCGGCCTGGGGTTGGCGCTGGTAGCGGCGCTGAAAGGCTATAAGCTGCTGCTGGTGGTGCCGGACAAGATGAGCCGCGAAAAGATCTTCCACCTGCGCGCACTGGGCGTGGAAGTGCTGCTGACCCGTTCGGACGTCGGCAAAGGGCACCCGGCTTACTATCAGGATTACGCCAAACGCCTCGCTGGAGAGATCCCCGGCGCCTTTTATATCGATCAGTTCAACAACCCGGCCAATCCGGCGGCCCATACCACCACCACCGCGCCCGAACTGTGGCAGCAGATGGAGCATGACGTGGACGCTATCGTCGTCGGTGTCGGCTCCGGCGGCACGCTGGGCGGGCTGAGCCACTATTTCGCCGACGTTTCGCCGCAGACGGAATTTGTGCTGGCCGACCCTGCCGGCTCTATCCTGGCGGACTATCTCGACAACGGCCACATCGGCGAAGCGGGCAGTTGGTTAGTTGAGGGCATCGGCGAAGACTTCGTCCCACCGCTCAGCGACTTTGACCAGGTCCGCAACGCTTACCGCATCGGCGACGCGGAGGCCTTCACCACCGCGCGCGATCTGCTGCGCAAGGAAGGCGTGCTGGCGGGATCGTCCACCGGCACCCTGCTGGCCGCCGCTCTGCGTTACTGCCGCGCGCAAACCGAACCCAAGCGGGTCGTGACCTTCGTTTGCGACAGCGGCAACAAATACCTGTCTAAAATGTATAACGACCACTGGATGCTGGAGCAGGGCCTGCTGAGCAAACCGCAGCACGGCGATCTGCGCGATCTGATCGCCTATCGCCACGACGAAGGCGCCGCCGTTTCCGCCGCGCCGGACGACACGCTGGCGATCGTGCACGCCCGCATGCGGCTGTACGACATCTCGCAGCTACCGGTGCTGGAAGGCGATCGGGTGGTCGGATTGATCGATGAGTGGGATCTGCTGAACGCCGTCCAGGCCGACGCCGCCCACTTCAGCCTGCCGGCCGGCAGCGCGATGACCAAGCAGGTCCAGACGCTGCAAAAGGAAGCCGGCTACGACGAATTACAGGCCACCTTCAACCATGGCCACGTCGCGGTGGTGCTCGACGGCGAGCGCTTCCTCGGCCTGATTACCCGCACAGACGTGCTTAACGCCTGGCGCCAAAAATTACGTTAATAAGGACCCATTATGGCCAAGTTTGATACGTTGACCGTTCACGCCGGTTACACCCCGGACGCGACCGGCGCAGTTATGCCGGCGATTTACGCCACCTCCACCTACGCCCAACCGGCACCGGGCGAGCATACCGGCTACGAATACTCCCGCAGCGCCAACCCGACGCGCACAGCGCTGGAAAGCGCCATCGCCGAACTGGAAGGCGGCAGCCGCGGCTACGCCTTCGCCTCCGGTCTGGCGGCCTGCTCCACGGTGCTGGAGCTGCTCGATAAAGACAGCCACCTGATCGCGGTAGACGACCTGTACGGCGGCACCTATCGCCTGCTGGAAAAAGTGCGCAGCCGCACCGCCGGCCTGCGCGTGACTTACGTGTCGCCGGCGGATCTCGCCGGGCTGGAACAGGCGATCGAACCGGATACCAAAATGATCTGGGTCGAAACGCCGACCAACCCGCTGCTCAAGCTGGCGGATCTGAGCGCCATCGCCGCGATAGCCAAAAAGCATCAGCTCATCAGCGTGGCGGACAACACCTTCGCCTCGCCGTATCTGCAACGTCCGCTGGATCTAGGTTTTGACGTGGTGGTGCACTCCGCCACCAAATACCTCAACGGCCACTCCGACGTGGTGGCGGGCGTCGCGGCGGTGGGGGATAACCCGGCGCTGGCGGAACAGCTCGGCTTCCTGCAAAACGCGGTCGGCGGCATTCTCGATCCGTTCAGCAGCTTCCTGACGCTGCGCGGCATTCGCACCCTGGCCCTGCGCATGCAGCGCCACAGCGACAGCGCGCTGCGCATCGCCCAGTGGCTGGAGAGCCAGCCGCAGGTGGAAAACGTCTACTATCCCGGCCTGCCGAGCCATCCGCAGCATGAGCTGGCGGCACGCCAGATGACGCGCTTCGGCGGCATGATCTCGGTACGGCTGAAAGGCGACGACGCCTATGCGCGTCGGGTCATCCAGCGTTCGCGCCTGTTCACCCTGGCGGAAAGCCTGGGCGGCGTGGAAAGCCTGATTAGCCAGCCGTTCAGCATGACGCACGCCTCCATTCCGCTGGAACAGCGCCTGGCAACCGGCATCACGCCGCAGCTGGTGCGCCTGTCGGTAGGGATTGAGGATGTGGAAGATCTGATCGCCGATCTGCAGCAGGCGCTGGCGGAATAATCGCCTGAATCAATCGCCATCAGCCCGGCCGGCGCGCCGGGCTTTTTTGTGCCTGATGTTCAGACGCCGATGACGTCCCGATAAAAGCGCTGTGCCACATCGGGGTGGGAACGGATGCGACCTTTCAGGTAGTTATACCCCACGTCGCGCAGCAGCGGGTTGAGCGGATCGCTGGCCGGGCCCCGAGCCTGCGCCGCCAGCGGCGGCGGCAGTTGATACAGCGGCACCACCGCGTCCAGCCGTGCGCCGAGGAAGAACGCGATCGACAACCTGTCGCGCCCCGCCGGCGGCGTCTCCACCCGGTGCACCGTGGCGCGCAGATAGCCGTTGGTCGCCAGCTCCAGCAGCTCGCCGATGTTCACCACGAAAGTGTCTTCACGCGGCTGCGCGTCTATCCACCGCCCTTCGCTCACCTCCACCTGCAGCCCTTTTTGCGCGTCCTGCAGCAGGAAGCTGAGAAACCCGGAGTCCTTGTGCGCGCCAACGCCCTGTGCGCTGGTGGTAGTATCCCGCCCCGGATAGCGGATCAGTTTGATGTGCTCATTGGGCTTCTCGCCGTACAAGCGATCGAACGCCTGCTCCGGCAGCGACAGCGCCAAAGCGAAAGCGCGCAGCAGCCGCAGCGACATGGCGGTCATCGCCTGTTGCCACTGCAGCAGCAGCGGTTTCAGCGTCGGTAGCGCTGCCGGCCACTGGTTTGGCCCCTGCAGGCGCGCCCAGCGTGGCGTGTCGTCAGACAACGTCAGCGCCGGGCGTTCGGCGCCGATATCGAACTGCTCGCGCCAGTCAGGCTGCCCGCGCGTGAGCTCCGCCGCCGCCCGGTTGTAACCGCGAAAGTGCGGCGAATGCACCATCTGCACCGCCAGCTTGTCGGCTTCCGGCAGGGCGAAAAATTGCCGCGCGGCGTGCTGCAGTCGCGCATTCAACGCGCCGTCTACGCCGTGCCCACGCAGATAGAAAAAACCGACATCGCGGGCCGCCGCGCGCAAATCGTCGAGAAAGGCGCGCCGCTGGCGCGCATCACCGTCAAGCTGCGAAAGATCCAGCAGCGGCAGCGTCTTCAGCGTCGTCAGATGCGTCATCATGCGGTTCCTCTTCTTCCCCGATCACGATCGGGCTGCCATACAGACGAATAATCAACATTGTCACTCCCCAGCGGGTAGCTGCATTTGCCCCATAGTTATCACCGCGCTCGCCGGAGCGGCCAATATTGTTGCGTTCTAAGTTATGCAAACGTTCAACAAACTGTCGCAAAACCGTCATCAATGTTTCTTATGCTCTGCGCAATTTCGCCGACGCCGCTGGCTGGCGATGGGCGCTATCCGCTATCCTGTAAACGACTTCATACCCTGCCTGCCGGAGAAATACTGATGGATTTAGCCTTATTCGACCTGGATGAAACCCTGATTGACGATGACAGCGCCAGCCTGTGGATCCGCTGGCTGGTCGGCCAGGGCTTCGCGCCGGCGGAGCTGGAACTGCAGGAGCAGCAGCTGATGCAGCTCTATTATCAGGGCAAGCTGTCGATGGAGGACTACATGCAGGCCACGCTGGCGCCGCTGACCGGCCTGAGCGTGCAAACCGTGGCCGGCTGGGTGCAACGCTACATTCGCCGCGATATCCTGCCGCGCGTCTATCCCGCCGCCCGTGAGCGCCTGCAGTGGCACCGCGAACGCGGCGACTGCATCCTGGTGATCTCCGCCACCGGCGAGCACCTGGTGGCGCCGATCGCCGAACAGCTCGGCGCCGACGATGCGCTGGCAATCGGCGTGGAAATCAGCGACGGTCGCTTCACCGGCCACACCTACGGCACCATGACCTACCAACAGGGCAAGGTGATCCGCCTGCAGCACTGGCTTGCGCAGCATCCGCACCTGAAGTTCGAGCACAGCCACGGCTACAGTGACTCCCTCAACGACAAGGCGATGCTGCAATTCGTCGACAGCGCCACGGTGATCAACCCCGACAGCGAGTTGAGCGCGCTAGCGGCGGAGCACGGCTGGGAAGTGTGCCGCTGGGAGCGTTGATCGGCAGACAAAAAATGCCCTGCGGTGTGACAAAAAGCGCATTGTGGCGTAGGTATTAAGGGTCTTTAATCCGCTAACGGAGTTATCCCATGCTGACCATTTGGGGTCGTGAGAATTCGAACAACGTCAGGAAGGTGCTGTGGTGCGCCGCCGAACTGGGGCTGAGCTATACCCACATCAACGCCGGCGGCGCATTCGGCAAGGTCAACGAAGAGAGTTACCGCGCGCTGAACCCGAACGGCCTGGTGCCGCTGCTGCAGGACGATGACTTCGTGCTGTGGGAGTCCAACACCATCGTGCGCTACCTGGCAGCGAAATTCGGCGACGCGACGTTCTATCCGCAAGATCTGCAGGCGCGCGCCGCCGCCGAGAAATGGATGGACTGGACCACCTCAACCATCGTTCCGGCCTTCACCATCGTCTTTTGGGGCCTGATCCGCACCGCACCGGAGCTGCGCGACATGGCGAAAATAGAAGCGGCGACCGCCACGCTGGAAAAACACTTCGATATCATTGAACAGACGTTGGCGCACCAGCCTTACCTCTCCGGCGACGCGTTCGGCTTCGGCGATATCCCGCTCGGCAGCTTCGCCTACGGCTGGTTCGAGATGCCGATCGCCCGCCGCCCACGGCCGAACATGGAGCGCTGGTATCAGCAACTGCGCGCTCGCCCGGCCTATCAGCGCGGCGTGATGAGCGAGCTCACCTGATGCGTGCGGGGCGTTACGACGCCCCGACCTTCAGCAGCTTGCCGTCCCGTTCGTCCGTCAACAGATACAGGTAGCCATCCGGCCCGCTGCGCACCTCGCGAATGCGTTCGCCGCGATCGCCCAGCAGCCGCTCTTCCGCCACCACTTTGTCACCCTCCAGCGTCAGGCGAATCAGTTCCTTTTGCGCCAGCGCGCCGATGAACAGCGAGTGACGCCAGGCAGGGAAGCGCTGCCCGTCATAGAACGCCATGCCGCTGAGGCCGGGCGAGACTCGCCAATAGTGCAGCGGTTGTTCGGTGCCGGGCACCCGCTCTCCTTTCGCCTCCGGGATCGGCTGGCCGGAATAGTTGATGCCGTAGGTGGCCAGCGGCCAGCCGTAGTTTTTACCCGGCAGCGGGATGTTGAGCTCATCGCCGCCGCGCGGGCCGTGCTCGTGTTCCCAGATCGCGCCGCTCCACGGGTTCAACGCCAGCCCTTGCGGATTGCGGTGGCCGTAAGACCAGACCTCCGGCCGTTTGCCGGCCTGGCCGACCCAGGGATTGTCCGGCGGTACCACGCCCTCGGCGGTCAGCCGCACCAGCTTGCCCTGCAGCTTGTCAGTCTCCTGCGCCGTCGGCCGCTGGTTGTTTTCGCCCAGCGCGATAAACAGGTAGCCCTGCCGGTCGAACGCCAGCTTGCCGCCGAAGTGATTACCGACCGACAGCTTGGGCTGCTGACGGAAGATCACCTTAAAGTTCTCCAGCCGCGCGCCATCGTCGCTCAGGCGGCCATAGCCGACCGCCGTGCCGGCTTTGCCGCCCTCGCCCGGTTCGGCGAAGCTGAGGTATACCCGGCGGCTGGCGGCGAAGTCGGGGGCCGGCAACACCTCCAGCAGGCCGCCCTGCCCCTCGGCGTAGACCTGCGGCACGCCGGCGATCGGTGCCGACAGGCCTTTGCCCGGCTGCCATAGCCGCAGCCGACCGGGCCGTTCAGTGATAAGCAGGCCTTGATCCGCCGGCAAGAAGGCCAGCGACCAGGGGTGTTCCAGGCCGTCCTGCAGTTGGCTGACCGTCGGCGCGGCGTGCAGCAGGCCGCTGCACAGCAGCAAACCGGCCAGCAGAGTCAATCGGGGCATGGTGTCCTCCTGGGGTGAAATGACCCGTTTAGTGTAGCCCACTCAGCGGATGTGGTCGTTTGCATTACATTTCAATAGGTTGCCTTTTGGCCGTAGTGTGCTTAAGTTAACGCATCACCCAGGAGGAAAAATGGACATTACCGTTACCGACGCGATTGACGAACAAACCCTCGATGCGATCAGGCAAGGGCTGCGCGCTTACAACCTGCCGCATATCGACGCCAGCCACCGCAAGCCGCTCAGCGTCTATGCGCGCGACGAAGCCGGTACGGTGATCGGCGGCCTGACCGCCGAAACCTGGGGCAACTGGCTGAGCGTCGAGTGGCTGTGGGTGGCGGATACCCAGCGCGGCAGCGGCCTCGGCGGCCGGTTGATGCGCGCCGCCGAACGCGAGGCGCAGGCGCGCGGCTGCCGCTACGCTCGCCTGGATACCTTCAGCTTCCAGGCGCGGCCGTTCTACGAAAAACTCGGCTATCAGTTGCAAATGACGCTGAAAGATTATCCGGTGGAACATGAGTGTTATTTTCTCACCAAAACCCTGACTGATTAATGGATGGACGGATGGACAGCAAAAGCATGGTGGTGAACTGTGTAGCGTACAAAGCCGGCCAACGGCTGGGCGAAGTGACCATCGACGATATCAGCGAGGTGGTCAAACAGCCGGACACCTTCGTCTGGCTGGGGCTGCGGCAGCCGGAGCCGGCGTTTATGCGCAAGGTGCAGGAGGAGTTTGGCCTGCACGATCTGGCGATCGAAGACGCGCTGTGCGCGCATCAGCGGCCGAAGCTGGAAACCTACGGCGACTCGCTGTTCATCGTGGTGAAAACCGCGCAGTGGGGCGAACACGACGAAATCGAATACGGCGAAACCCACTTCTTCGTCGGCAAAAACTTTCTGGTGACGGTGCGCCACGGCGCCTCGCCCAGCTACGCGCCGATCCGCGCCAAGGCGGAAGAGAACCACAAGCAGATGTGCCGCGGGCCGGGCTTTGCCCTCTATTCGGTGTTGGACTTCGTAGTGGATAACTACCGCAGCGTGGTGACGCGCTTCGAGAGCACCATCGAGAACATCGAAGCCAACATGTTCCAGTCGGAGTTCGATCAGGCGGCGATCGAGAACGTCTATACCCTGCGCCGCCACCTGTTGGCGCTGCGCAACGCCGCGCTGCCGATGGATGAAATCTGCAATCAGCTGATCCGCCTGCACGAAGAGGTGATCCCGAAGGAGCTGCGCGCCTACGTGCGCGACGTGCAGGATCACGCGCATCAGGTGGTCAGCAACATCGACGACATGCGCGAAATGCTGACCAACGCCATGCACGTCAACCTGGCGCTGGTGACGGTCAAACAGAACGAAGTGGTGAAACGGCTGGCGGGCTGGGGGGCGATTTTGGCTATCCCGACGGTGGTCTTCAGCCTGTATGGCATGAACTTCGCCGACATGCCGGAACTGAAATTCCCGTGGGCCTATCACGCCACGCTGGGAGTGACCGCCGTCGGCTGCATTTTCCTGTATCAGAAGCTGAAGAAATCGGGCTGGCTGTAGCGCCCAAACGGCGGCTTTTCCCGCCGGCAAAGACGCTCTGCGGGGCAGCCGGGTCCACCGACCGCCCCGCCGCTTCAATACAGCATCGGCCGCCGATCGCGATGCACGTGATTGTGGCGGCCAATGTGCTTGTCATCGGCTGTGCCGAGATCCATCGATGCCAGCACCATGCCTTCGCCCTCCAGGCTCTGCGTCAACGGATAACCATCGGCGTCGACGATCACCGATCCGCCGATCCACGCAACGCCGCGCTCCGTTTCGCAGCGATCGCACACCGCAATGAACAGCCGATTGACGGCGGCGTTGGCCTGCGCCTTCACCATCTCCGCCGGCCGTTCACCCTGCGGGCGCGGCGCCAGCGGCCAGTTGACCGGCGCGCACAGCAGTTGAGCGCCGGCCAACGCCGGCAGCCGCACCCACTCAGGGAATTCGAGATCGTAACAGATCATCACCGCCAAGCGGCCAAAGCGGGTCTCGACGACCGGCGGTGGCCGATCGCCGGCGGTAAAGATCGTGCTCTCTTCATGCCACAGGTGGGCCTTGCGATAAATCGCCCTCACCCCCTGCGCATCGATCAATGCCGCGCTGTTGGCCACCTCACCCTCGGGCAGGCGCTCGCAGAAACCGGCGACGATCGCCACATCCAGCTCACGCGCCAGTCCCCCCCACAGGCTGAGGCTAGGCCCGTCTTCGGCCTCGGCCAACGCCAGCGCCTCCGCCTTATCGCGCAGCACGTAGCCGCTGTTCACCAACTCCGGTAACACGATGACGTTGGCGCCGTGCTGCGCCGCCCGGCGGATAGCCTGGGCGGACAGCGCCCGATTGTGCTCCGCTTCCCCTACCCGCAACGCTAACTGGCAGCATGCGACGCTGATTTTTTCCTTCACTCCGGTTCTCCTTCCAATAACCCCTCGCAGCGCAACGCCACCCGCCGTTCGGCTTCAAGATCGAGCTTACGGCACATTGCGACATAAACGCTCCCGGCCACCAGCAGGCCGATCAGAAAAGCGATATCCGCGCCGCCCAGTAAAACAGCAAAGGGACCGGTGTAAAAGCCCAACGTCATGAACGGCACCATCGCCAGCAGACCGACCGCGTAAGCCGTCAGACCGGAGCCGCCCCAGCGGCCATAGATCCCCGACGGGTTGAAGATTTCACCTATCGCGTAATGCCCGCCGCGCACCACGTAAAAGTCCATCAGGTTCACCGCCGTCCAGGGCACCAGAAAATACAGCATCAGCAGCACGAAGGTATTGAAGCTGGCGAGATAGCTCGCCGGAATAGCCAACGCCACCGCGAACACCGTCAGAGCGACGACGCCGATGCCGGCCATGCGTAATTTCAACGTTGGCGTCACTTTGCAAAACGCGTCAATCGCGCTGAGGCTGGTCAGCATTGCGCCATAACAGTTGACCGCCATGATACCGACCAGCGAGGGCACGGCGATCAGCACGGCCAACGTACCAAACCCAGGATAGACGGCATTACCCACCGCCTGTACGCTGCCGATCGCATCGGGAGCCGGTAAGGCTGAAGCCAGAAACGCGCCCAGCGACATCAGCCAAAGCGCCGATCCGGCCGCCCCCAGGTAAGTCCAAAAGATCACGTTGGCAGACGGCGTTTCATGCGGTAAATAACGCGAGTAGTCGGACACGTACACCGCGTAGCTGATTTGATAGCCGGCGGCGGCCGACAGCTGAATCAAAAAGGCCGCCCACGAAAAATGCCCGGCGCCGACGACGGCGTCCATCCGCAGCGACAACACGGCGCCGACCGTCAGCACGCCGAACACCGCCATCATCACATAGGTCAGCCAGCGCTGCACCGCATGCAGCATATCGTGGCCGACGATCGCCAACAGCACGGCCACCGCGATCAGCAACGCATACCAGGGCAGACGGTGCCCCGGCAACACCGTGTTGATCGCATCGGTCGCGAGAATAACGTTGAACACGTTGAAACCGATGTAAACAAACACCACGGCGGCAAAGGGAACGATGGCGCCACGCAGGCCGAATTGGGCCCGCGACTGGATCATCTGCGGCAGCCCCATGCGCGGCCCCTGATTGGCATGACACGCCATGAAGAACGTGCCGAACCCCACGCCGACGGCAATGGCCAGCATCGAATAAAGCGCGCCCAACCCCAACGCCGGGCCGGTGAAACCGACCACCATCGTCGTCAAAACGAAATTACCGGTAAACCAAAACGGCGCCTGATGCCAAACCTTGCCATGCCGCTCGTGACGGGGCACATAGTCTATCGAGCGCACTTCAATTTTTGGGCGTGACGCCACATTGCGATTGTTCATGTCCCACCTCGTCGTTTCAACGCTCGGTTTGCGGCTGCAGCTGCGGCGCCGGGCGGCTCAGCAAGCTCCCCAGCACAAAGGCGACGCCGCCGCCCAGCAGACCGCCGTAGATCGGGCTGTTGGCATCGATGCCGTGCCAGATCATCAGCCCCACCACGCACAGGCTGCCGGTCAGCATGCTGGCGATGGCACCGGCGCTGGTAGCGCGCGGCCAGAAGATCGCCCCCACCAACGGAATCAGCATGCCGCCCACCAACAGGTTGTAAGCCAGCGTCAGCGCCGCCAGCACGTCGCGCACCACAAACGCCAGCCCCAGCATGACCACGCCCATGAAAAGCGTGGTGAAGCGCCCGGCGGCCAGCCCGCCGGAAGGTTTGCGGCGGATGGCCGGCAATACGTCCTCCAGCGCGATGGTGGAAGACGCCAGCAGGCAGGCGCTGGCGGTAGACATCAGCGCCGCCAACGCCGCGGCGGCCACCAGCCCGCTGACGCCGACCGGCAACACCGCCTGCGCGATAGCGGCGAAGGCGCCGTCGGTGTTGCTGAGCGACGGCAGCACGATCTTGCCGGCCATGCCGATCAGCGCGCCGGTCACGCCGTACAGCACGCAATAGACGCCCGCGCCCAGCCCGGCGAAGCGCGCCACATTGGCGCTGCGGGCGGTGAACACCCGCTGCCAGATGTCCTGGCCGATCAGAATGCCGAAGAAGTAGATCAGGAAGAACACCAGAATGGTGTCCAGCCCGATCGACGACAGCTGGTAGTAACCGGCGGGCAGCAGGCTGGTGAACGCCTCCCAGCCGCCGGCCTTGACGATGCTCATCGGCATCAGCACCAGCATCATGCCGACGGTCATGATGATGAACTGAATGATGTCGGTCAGCGTCAGCGACCACATGCCCCCCAGCGTTGAATACAGCACCACCAGCCCACCGCCAAGCAGGATAGACGCGCTAAACGACAGGCCGAACATCACCTGCATCACGCTGCCGATGGCGATGATCGAGGTCACCGCCACCATCAGGTCATACGCCAGCATGATCGCGCCGCTGGTGACCCGCGCGGCCGGGTGATAACGCCGCGACAGCACCTGGCTGACGGTATACAGCTTCAGTTTGAGCAGCGGCTTGGCCAGCACCAGGCTCAACACCACGATGCCCAGCCCGAGCGCGCCGCACAGCCAGACGCCGGAGATGCCGTAGGTGTAGCCGAGCTTGACGCTGCCGATGGTCGACGCGCCGCCGAGCACCACCGCCGACAGCGTGCCCAGATACAGCCCCGGCCCCAGGTTGCGCCCGGCCACCAGATACGCCTCTTTGGAATTGGCGCGGTGAATGCCCATCCATCCCACCGCGCCTATCACCAGAAAGTAAATCACCACAACCAGCAGATCGAGATTCATGGGTACCTCCACTCCGTTGTTATTGTTATCAGGGGGCCCGACGCAACCGCTCCGCCGGTAGGGTCAGTACGCCGGCCTCAGCGGGCCGGCAGCACGCACAACATTTCAAACAGCAGGTTGGCGGCCAGCAGCGCCGTGTTACCGGAGCGATCGTAAGGCGGCGACACTTCCACCACATCGCCGCCCACCAGGTTCAGCCCGCGGCAACCGCGTACGATCTCCAGCCCCTGCCAAACCGACAGCCCGCCGACCTCCGGCGTGCCGGTACCCGGCGCAAAGGCCGGATCCAACCCGTCAATATCGAAGCTGAGGTAAACCGGCGCATCGCCCATCTGCTCGCGGATCTCCGCCATCAGCGGCGTCAGCGACCGGTGCCAGCAGGCCTCGGCCGGCACCACGCGGAAGCCCTGGCGCCGTGACCAATCGAAGTCATCCGCCGCATAGCCGCTGCCGCGCAGGCCAATCTGCACCACCTTTTCGGGCGCCAGCAGCCCCTCCTCAAACGCGCGGCGGAAGGTGGTGCCGTGCGCCAGCTGTTCGCCGAACATCTCCTCATTGGTATCGGAATGCGCATCGACGTGGATCAGCCCGACCGGGCCATGTCGGCGGGCGACGGCGCGCAGCACCGGCAGCGTCAGGGTGTGGTCGCCGCCGAGCGTCAACGGCATGCAGCCGTGTGCCAGGATCTCGTGATAAGCCGCCTCGATGCGCTGCACGCTGTCCGCCAGGCTGTAAGGGTTGATGGCGACATCCCCCAGATCGGCCACCTGCAGCCGTTCGAACGGGGCGGAACCGGTGCCCATGTTGTAGGGACGGATCATCACCGATTCCTGGCGGATCTGGCGCGGGCCATAGCGGGTGCCACTGCGGTTGGAGGTGCCGATATCCAGCGGAATGCCGACAAAGGCGGCGTCCAGACCGTGCGCCTGTTCGGCGGCGGGCAGGCGCATCATGGTGGGAATACCGGCAAAGCGCGGCATGTCGTTACCGCTTTGGGGTTGGTTCAGCATGGCGTATCCTTGTCTTGATCTGCGATGAATTGAAACATTTGAGCAACATTCGCAGACTACCCCGTTGGCCGCCTCGGCTACCATTCCCGCTTTTGCATGTAAACATCGGAAAACGCGATGCAACTAACCTATTGAAGTATTGATTTTTATTTCAAATTCATGCCATAAGGAAGACCATATCTTCAGCGCCGCACCTATTTCTTCGATGTTAAAAATGGGTTAACCGGCCGACGTTCTGCGGAGGGGGCGATGCTCACCAACCTAAGCGATATCGATCTGAAACTGCTGCGGGTGTTCGTCGCGGTGGCGGAAGCCCAGGGCGTCAGCGCCGCACAGGAAGCGCTGTTGATGAACCAATCCACCATCAGCACCCACCTGGCCTCGCTGGAAACCCGGCTGGGTTTTCGCCTGTGTCAACGCGGCCGCTCCGGCTTCCGGCTGACGCCCAAGGGCGAACGCATGCTGATCGCCTGCCGCTCGCTGTTCAACGCCGCCCGCGACTTCACCCGGGTCAGCCAGTCGCTGAACGGCCTGCTGACCGGCGATCTGCAGATCGGTCTGGTGGATAATCTGGTTTCGCTGCCGGGCAATCCGTTCAGTCAGGCCATCCAACACTTCCAACGCCGACATCAGGACGTGCAATTGCAGTGCCGCATCTGTTCGCCGAACGAGATTGAACAAGGGTTGCTGCACCGGCAGCTCGATCTGGGCATCGGCTACTTCGGCCAGCAGCTGGAGGCGTTGCGTTATCAGCCGTGGCTGGAGGAGACGCAGGCGATCTACTGCAGTAGGGATCACCCGCTGTTCGCGGTAGAAGAACCGGGGCGCGAGCAGATTGAAAACGCGCGCTGGGTCAAGCGCGGCTACCTGCTGGCACAGCAGCTGTGCCCGATCGCGCCGCCGCATCTGGCCGCGGTGGCCCACCATATGGAAAGCGTCGCCCATCTGGTGCTGAGCGGCACCTGTCTCGGCTATTTGCCCACCCACTACGCGGCGCGTTGGGTGGAACAGGGGCTGCTTCGGCAGTTGGGCGGTACGGCGCTCTCATACCGCGCCACGCTCAGCCTGGTCAGCCGCCCCGTCCAGCCCGACGAGGCGCTGAACGCGCTGCTGGAGGATTTGGCGCGCGCCGCACGCCCATCACCTCATCGCTGAGAGGCCAGCGCCCGATTCATGGCAAACAGCGTGCCGGTTAAAGACAGGACGAGTAATCCGATGATGGCCCAGGCGAAAGAGGGCGCCCCGCCCTTGTCGAGCAACATGCCGCCGACCGCGCCACCGGCTGCCACGGCGGTATTCCAGCCCGTCGTATACATGGACTGCGCCACGTCGGCCGCGCGACCGGAAAGGCGTGACAATGCCGTCTGCGTGAGGGTGGCGAAACCGCCGAAAGCCAAGCCCCAACAAGCCACGGAGAGATAGACCATCGGGATCATCCGTCCCCCACTCCCCAGCAGCACGGCAGCGAGAGCAAAGATGACGATACTCATCACCGTAAGAGATTGGACTCGCCGATCGACCAGCATCCCGGCGACGCCCAATCCGGCAATCGCGCCCAGCCCGAAGATAAACAGAACGATATCGACCCGCTCGGACAACCCCGACGGCTTGAGAAAAGGCTCCAGGTAGATATACAGAATGTTATGGGCAACGATAAAGGTGAACACCACGAACAGCACGGCGCGGATCCCCCGTTGCAAGAATACGCCGCTCAGAGACGGCCGATGCGCCTTAGCCTGGCCGGGGAAATCCGGCACGATGGCGATGATCCACACCACGAGCACCAGCGCCATCAACGTCATCAGACCAAAGGCGCCCTGCCAGCCGATGGCTCGGCCAAGCAACGTGCCGAGCGGTACGCCAAGCACCAACGCCAGAGTGGCGCCGGCGCCGGAGATCGCAATAGCGCGGCCGCCAAGGTGGGCCGGTGACATGCGCACCGCATAACCGGCCAGCAAGGACCAAACGATGCCGCCGAAAACGCCGGCGAAGAAACGCGTCGCCAAGGAGACGTGATAATCGTTCGACAGCGCCGTGACGAGGTTAACGATGGCAAAACCGCCGATCGCACTCAAGAGCAAGGGGCGGCGCCGCATACCTTGCGTCAATGCGGTGAGCGGAATAGCGGCGACCAACGCGCCCACCGCATAGGCGGTGATGAACTGCCCCGCCAGGCTTTCAGATACGTTCAAATCGCCCGCGATCGAAGACAGCACGCCCGCCGGCATGATCTCGGTCAGCAGCGTGATGAAAGCGGCCATTGCCAACGCCAGCAGGCCGCCCAGCGGCAACCGATCGATGCCCTCGGCAGGCGCAGATATCGTCGTTTGATTCATTAATCACTCCCCATTCAAAGATGTTTCCGCCCATCGCGGATGACGTTTGCATCATGCTGCCCACTCGCTGATAAAAGAAAAACAGGCTAAAGTGAACAACACTCATGACATAAAGTTCATCAATAGAATGGAAGCCTATGGAAAGTCTGGGTTCTCTCGACGTTTTCGTGCGGGTCAGTGAAAGCCGCAGTTTCACGGCGGCCGGGCAACAGCTGGGGATCTCCGCCTCGGCGGTCAGCAAGACCATCGCCCGGCTGGAGGAACGGCTCAGCGTGCGCCTGTTTCACCGTTCTACCCGCACGGTCAACCTGACACCGGAAGGGGCCTTGTTTCTGGAAAGGTGCCGACGCATTTTGAGTGAGGTGAAAGAGGTGGAAGCCGAACTGTTGCAAACGCGGGGAACACCTCAGGGCAAGCTGCGCATCAGTCTCCCGTCGCTGGGCACGCTTTTCATGCCAAAACTGGGGGACTTCAAGCGCCGCTATCCTGAGATCGAGCTGGATATTGATTATTCGGATCGGCTGGTTGACGTGATTGAGGAAGGTTTCGATGCCGTTATCCGCAGCGGAACCCCGAGCGATTCACGGCTGGTTGCCCGCCGGCTGGGTACCTGCCGCAAGGTTTTCGTTGGCGCACCGGGTTATTTCAGCAAAGTGGGTATGCCGCGCAAGCCCGAGGATCTGACAAGCCATGCCCGTTTGCATTATCGCTTTCCCAGCACCGGCAAACTGGATGTCTGGCCGCTGGGAGACAAGACGGAGATGATCCCCGAACGGCCGGCCAGCATGGTGACAAATACCCTCGATCCGCAGGTATGCTTCGCCGAACAAGGGCTGGGCATCGCTTATTTGCCGGAGATCGCCGTGCGCAGACAGCTGGAACAGGGCAGCCTGGTGACGGTTTTGGATGACTACGACCGCGAGAACATGGTTTTTCATGTCCTCTGGCCGTCGGGCCGCCACCTGTCAGTCAAAATCAGGCTGTTCGTCGACTTTGTGACGAGCCACCTTTTCCCGCTTTAAACAACGTATGCCGCCTTAACTGACCGGCATACGCGCCGGATCGGGATACTGGTACTCAAAACCCAGCTCGTTGCAGATGCGGTTGCCGTCCACCAGCCGCTCATCCTGATCCGCTTCGTCGGCGAACTGCGGCGGCGCCAGGTGCAGCTGTTCGGCCAGCGCAGGATAAAATTCGCGTTTGGCCGGATGATGCGGCGCGCACAGGTTGTACACGTGACCGCCCCTCGGCAGCTTCAGCAGCAGTTGGATGGCGGCGATGACGTCGTCCTGGTGCACCAAATTCACCCCCTGCGACCCGCCCTTCACGTCGAGTTTGCCCGCCAGGAAGCGGCCGGGGTGACGATCGGCGCCCACCAGCCCCGCCAGCCGCAGAATGTCCACCGAGGTGTTCGGCAATTCATGCAGCCAGCGCTCCAGCTCGGCCAACACCCGGCCCGACGGCGAGACCGGCCGCAGCGGCGACTCTTCGCGCAGCGTGCCGGCAGTTTCGCCGTACACCGAGGTGGAACTGGTAAAGATCACCCGCGGCACGCCAAAGGCCATCGCGCTGTCCACCAGCATGCGCACCGCATTGAAATAGTTCTCGCTGCCTTCGACGGTACGGCGAGCGGGCAGCGTCACCACCAGCGCATCCACGCGCAGCAGCGATTCCAGATCGTCCGGATCGCACACCAGCTCCGGCGTCAGCTCCAGTTGATAGCATTCAATGCCGCTCATGCGCGCGGCCTCGACGCCGTCCGGCGTGGTTTTGCTGCCGACCACATCATACCCGCGGCCCATCAGCGATAACGCCAACGGCATGCCCAGCCAACCTAAACCAATAATGGCTACCTTTTTCATCCTCTTCCTCTCCTGAAGATCGCAGCGCCCTGCCCCTAAGGCTACGCCACTGTACACGGCGATACAATCTGCCCGGCTTAAGGTTAGGTAAAGCCGTGTGTGGCTAATAACTCAACCTGTTTCAATAAATTAAATTTATGACGTTAAAAAAGGGTTGCACGGTGGACAGCGGATAGTTTAGCTTAATTGGCATACGGTTTTTACCGGCTTTTGATTAGAGAAAAACACCATGACACGCGTTCAGTTCAACCACCATCATCACCATCACCCTGACTAGTCTTTCAGGCGATGTGTGCTGGAAGACGGTTTGTTAATCTTCCAGTGGCGCGCAGAACGCAAGAGAGAGCCCTCGGAAGATTTCTTCCGAGGGTTTTTTTTTGGCTCCGGACAGACAGAAAAGAAAGTTTTTTACAATAAATTCATAAAATTACAGATTAAACAGAGGTTACCATGCTGGACAAGACACGTTTACGGATCGCAATGCAGAAGTCGGGCCGCCTGAGCGATGAATCCCAGGAACTGCTGGCACGCTGCGGCATCAAGATCAACCTGCAGCAGCAGCGTCTGATCGCCTTCGCCGAAAACATGCCGATCGATATCCTGCGCGTGCGCGACGACGACATCCCGGGCCTGGTGATGGACGGCGTGGTCGATCTCGGCATCATCGGCGAGAACGTGCTGGAAGAAGAGCTGCTCAGCCGCCGCGCCCAGGGTGAAGACCCGCGTTACTTCACCCTGCGCCGCCTCGATTTCGGCGGCTGCCGCCTGTCGTTGGCCACCCCACTCGACGCCGAATACGCCGGCCCGCAAAGCCTGCAGGACGCCCGCATCGCCACCTCTTATCCGCACCTGCTGAAGCAATACCTCGACAAACAAGGCGTGCGCTTCAAATCTTGCCTGCTGAACGGCTCGGTGGAAGTCGCGCCGCGCGCCGGCCTGGCCGACGCCATCTGCGATCTGGTCTCTACCGGCGCCACGCTGGAGGCCAACGGCCTGCGCGAAGTGGAGGTGATCTACCGCTCCAAAGCTTGCTTGATCCAGCGCGACGGCGAAATGCCTGAAGCCAAACAGCAGCTGATTGACCGCCTGATGACCCGCATTCAGGGCGTGATCCAGGCGCGCGAATCCAAATACATCATGCTGCACGCGCCGAGCGAGAAGCTGGACGAGATCGTCGCGCTGCTGCCGGGCGCCGAACGCCCGACCATTCTGCCGCTGGCCGGCGCGCAGAATCGCGTGGCGATGCACATGGTCAGCAGCGAAACCCTGTTCTGGGAAACCATGGAAAAACTCAAAGCGCTCGGCGCCAGCTCGATTCTGGTGCTGCCGATTGAAAAGATGATGGAGTAACGCCATGTCGACCTTCAACACGCCGATCGATTGGGCAACGTGCAGCGCCGAACGCCAGGCCGAGCTGCTGATGCGCCCGGCGATTGCCGCCTCCGACAGCATCACCCGCACGGTGAGTGAGATCCTCGACAACGTGAAGGCCAATGGCGATCGGGCGCTGCGCGACTACAGCGCCCGTTTCGACAAGGCGGAAGTCTCGGCGCTGCGCGTCAGCGCCGAGCAGATCGCCGCCGCCGCCGCGCGGTTGGGTGATGACATCAAACAGGCGATGGCGGTGGCCGTCGCCAACGTGGAAACCTTCCACAACGCGCAGCGACTGCCGCCGGTGGACGTCGAAACGCAACCGGGCGTGCGCTGCCAACAGGTGACCCGCCCAATCGACTCGGTGGGCCTGTATATTCCCGGCGGATCGGCGCCGCTGTTCTCCACCGTGCTGATGCTGGCGACGCCGGCGCGCATCGCCGGTTGCCGCCGGGTGGTGCTGTGCTCGCCGCCGCCGATCGCCGATGAGATCCTGTATGCGGCGCAGCTGTGCGGCGTGCAGGAAGTGTTTCAGGTTGGGGGCGCGCAGGCGATCGCCGCCCTGGCGTTCGGCACCGAAAGCGTGCCGCGCGTGGCGAAGATCTTCGGGCCGGGCAACGCCTTCGTGACCGAAGCTAAGCGGCAGGTCAGCCAGCGCCTCGACGGCGCGGCCATCGACATGCCGGCCGGCCCTTCTGAAGTGCTGGTGATCGCCGACGCCGGCGCCACCCCGGCGTTCGTCGCTTCCGATCTGCTGTCGCAGGCCGAACACGGCCCGGATTCGCAGGTGATCCTGCTGACGCCGGACGCGGCGATGGCGCAGGCGGTGGCCGAAGCGGTGGAAAGCCAGCTGGCCGAGCTGCCGCGCGCCGACACCGCACGCCAGGCGCTGGCGAGCAGCCGCCTGATCGTAGCGCGCGATCTGACTGAGTGCGTGGCGATCAGCAACCGCTACGGCCCGGAGCACCTGATTATTCAGACCCGTAATGCGCGCGAACTGGTGGACAGCATCACCAGCGCCGGTTCGGTGTTCCTCGGCGACTGGTCGCCGGAGTCCGCCGGCGATTACGCCTCCGGCACCAACCACGTGCTGCCGACCTACGGCTACACCGCCACCTGCTCCAGCCTCGGGCTGGCCGATTTTCAAAAACGCATGACGGTGCAGGAGCTGACGCCGCAGGGCTTCAGCAACCTGGCCGCCACCATCGAGACGCTGGCTGCCGCCGAGCAGCTGATCGCCCACAAGAACGCCGTGACTCTGCGCGTCGCCGCCCTGAAGGAGCAAGCATGAGCATCGAAAAACTGGCGCGCGCCAACGTTCGCGAGCTGACCCCTTATCAATCGGCGCGCCGCCTCGGCGGTAAGGGCGACGTGTGGCTGAACGCCAACGAATACCCGATCGCACCGGAATTCCAGCTGACCGCGCAAACCTTCAACCGCTATCCGGAGTGCCAGCCGGCGCAGGTGATCGAACGCTACGCCGCCTATGCCGGGGTCAAGAAAGAGCAGGTGCTGGTCAGCCGCGGCGCCGATGAAGGCATCGAGCTGCTGATCCGCGCCTTCTGCGAGCCGGGTAAAGACGCCATTCTGTTCTGCCCGCCGACCTACGGCATGTACGCCGTCAGCGCCGAAACCTTCGGCGTGGAGCGCCGCACCGTGGCCGCCAAAGAAGACTGGCAGTTGGATCTGCCGGCCATCGCGGACAGCCTGGACAACGTAAAGCTGATCTACGTCTGCAGCCCGAACAACCCAACCGGCAACCTGATCGATCCGGACGATCTACGCAGCCTGCTGGAGCTGGCCAAAGGCAAGGCGATCGTCGCGGTGGATGAAGCCTATATCGAGTTTTGCCCGCAGGCTTCGGTGGCCGGCTGGCTGAGCGACTACCCGCACCTGGCTATTCTGCGCACGCTGTCGAAGGCCTTTGCGCTGGCCGGCCTGCGCTGCGGCTTTACGCTCGCCAATGAAGATCTGATTGCCCTGCTGCTGAAGGTGATCGCGCCTTACCCGCTCTCGACGCCGGTGGCGGATATCGCCGCGCAGGCGCTGAGCGAAGAAGGTATCCGCACCATGCGCCAGCGCGTCACCGACATCGCAGCCACCCGCAGCTGGCTGCAGCAACAGTTGGAGAAATGCGCCTGCGTCGAGCAGGTTTTCGCCAGCGACAGCAATTACCTGCTGGCCCGCTTCACCGCCTCAAGTAATGTGTTTAAAAGCTTGTGGGATCAGGGCATTATCTTACGAGACCAAAACAAACAGCCCGGGTTGTCCGGCTGCCTGCGCATCACCATAGGCACCCGCGACGAATGTCAACGCGTGGTGGACGCCTTGTCCGCCCTGCCCGGCGCCAACCAGACTCGCCAGGAGCCAATGTGAGCCAAAAAATCCTCTTTATCGATCGTGACGGCACGCTGATCGCCGAGCCACCGGAAGATTTCCAGGTTGACCGCCTGGACAAGCTGGCGCTCGAGCCAGACGTGATCCCTTCCCTGCTGGCGCTGCAACAGGCGGGGTATCAGCTGGTGATGATCACCAATCAGGATGGGCTCGGCACCGCCAGTTTCCCTCAGGAAACCTTCGATCCGCCGCACAACCTGATGATGCAGATCCTCAGCTCGCAGGGCATTCAGTTCGCCGATGTGCTGATCTGCCCGCACCTGCCGGCGGACAACTGCGACTGCCGCAAGCCGAAAACCGCGCTGGTGAAGGGCTACCTGGAACCCGGCGTGCTCGATACCGCGCACAGCTACGTGATCGGCGATCGGCCGACCGATGTGCAGTTGGCGGAAAATATGGGCATCCAGGGGCTGCGTTACCAGCGCGGCGTGCTAGGCTGGAAAGAGATCGTGCGCCAGCTGACTCTGCGTGACCGTCACGCGCGGGTTAACCGCGTGACCAAAGAGACGCAGATCGATGTCAACGTCTGGCTGGATCGCGAAGGCGGCAGCAAAATCAAAACCGGCGTCGGCTTCTTCGACCACATGCTGGATCAGATCGCCACCCACGGCGGCTTCCGCATGGAGATCGACGTCAAAGGCGACCTGTATATCGACGATCACCACACCGTAGAGGACACCGGCCTGGCGCTGGGCGAAGCGTTGAACAAGGCGCTGGGCGACAAGCGCGGCATTGCCCGCTTCGGCTTCGTGCTGCCGATGGACGAGTGTCTGGCGCGCTGCGCGCTGGATATCTCCGGCCGCCCGCACCTGGAGTACAAGGCCGAGTTCAACTATCAGCGCGTCGGCGATCTCAGCACCGAAATGGTCGAGCACTTCTTCCGTTCGCTCTCTTACACCATGGGCTGCACGCTGCACCTGAAGACCAAGGGCAAAAACGACCACCACCGGGTCGAAAGCCTGTTCAAAGTGTTTGGCCGCACGCTGCGCCAGGCGATCCGCGTCGAAGGCAATACCCTGCCGAGCTCGAAAGGAGTGCTGTGATGAACGTGGTGATTTTGGATACCGGCTGCGCCAACCTGGCCTCCGTCACCTACGCGGTGCGGCGCCTGGGTTACCAGCCGGCGGTGAGCCGCGATCCAGAGATCGTGCTGCGCGCCGACAAGCTGTTCCTGCCGGGCGTCGGCACCGCGCAGGCGGCGATGGATCAGCTGCGCGAACGCGATCTGATCGAACTGATCAGGGCCTGCACTCAGCCGGTGCTGGGCATCTGCCTCGGCATGCAGCTGCTGGCGGCCAGCAGCGAAGAGAACGGAGGTATAACGACGCTCGGCCTCATCGATACGCCGGTAAAGCAGATGACCGACTTCGGCCTGCCGCTGCCGCACATGGGTTGGAACCAGGTATCCGCACAGGCGGGCCACCATCTGTTCCGCGGCATCGATGACGGCGCCTACTTCTATTTCGTACACAGCTATGCGATGCCGATATGCCCCAGCACCATCGCCCAGGCGAACTACGGCGAGCCCTTCACCGCCGCCGTGCAAAAAGACAACTTCTTCGGCGTGCAGTTTCATCCAGAACGATCTGGAGCGGCCGGCGCGCAACTGTTGAAAAACTTTCTGGAGATGTAGGCAGCATGATTATTCCGGCTTTGGATTTGATCGACGGCAACGTGGTGCGCTTGCATCAGGGCGATTACGGCCAGCAGCGCGACTACGGCAACGATCCGCTGCTGCGTCTGCAGGACTATCAACAACAGGGCGCGCAGGTACTGCACCTGGTCGATTTGACCGGCGCCAAGGATCCGGCCGCACGCCAGATCCCGCTGCTGCGCAAGCTGTTGGCGGGGGTTAACGTGCCGGTGCAGGTCGGCGGCGGCATCCGCAACGAGCAAGACGTCAGCGCCCTGCTGGAGGCCGGCGCCACACGCGTGGTGATCGGCTCTACCGCGGTGAAACAACCGCAGTTGGTGCAGAGCTGGTTCGAGCGCTACGGCGCCGACGCGCTGGTGCTGGCGCTGGACGTGCGTATCGACCCGCAGGGCGTGAAACGCGTGGCCATCAGCGGCTGGCAGGAAGATTCCGACGCCACGCTGGAACAGGTGGTGGAGCAGTTCCTGCCCTACGGGCTCAAGCACGTGCTGTGCACCGATATTTCGCGCGACGGTACGCTGGCCGGTTCCAACGTGGCGCTGTATCAGGCGATCAGCCGCCGCTATCCGCAGGTGGCCTTCCAGGCCTCGGGCGGCATCGGCAATCTGGACGACATCGCCCAGCTGCGTGGCAGCGGCGTTGCCGGCGTGATCGTAGGGCGCGCCCTGCTGGAAGGTAAATTTAGCGTTGAGGAGGCGATCGCATGCTGGCAAAACGGATAATCCCGTGCCTGGATGTTAAAGACGGGCAAGTGGTAAAAGGCGTGCAGTTCCGCAACCACGAAATCATCGGCGACATCGTGCCGCTGGCGCAGCGCTATGCGCAAGAAGGTGCGGACGAGCTGGTGTTTTACGATATCACCGCCTCGAGCGACGGCCGGGTGGTGGACAAAAGCTGGGTATCGCGCGTGGCGGAGGTGATTGATATTCCGTTCTGCGTCGCCGGCGGTATTAAAAGCGCCGAGGACGCCAGCCAGATCCTGTCTTTCGGCGCCGACAAGATTTCGATCAACTCACCGGCGTTGGCCGATCCTGAGCTGATTAGCCGCCTGGCGGAACGCTTCGGCGTGCAGTGCATCGTGGTAGGCATCGACACCTGGTTCGACAGTGAAACCGGCAAGTATCACGTCAACCAATATACCGGCGATGAGAGCCGCACCCGCATCACCCAGTGGGAAACCCTCGACTGGGTACAGGAAGTGCAGCGCCGCGGCGCCGGTGAGATCGTGCTGAACATGATGAACCAGGACGGCGTGCGCAACGGTTACGATCTGCAGCAGCTGCGCCGGGTGCGCGAGGCCTGCAAGGTGCCGCTGATCGCCTCCGGCGGCGCGGGCACCATGGAGCATTTCCTGGAAGCGTTCCGCGATGCGGACGTCGACGGCGCGCTGGCGGCATCGGTGTTCCACAAACAAATCATCAATATCGGCGAACTGAAAAGGTTCCTGGTCGAACAAGGCGTGGAGATTCGCGTGTGCTGACAGAACAACAGAGAAACCAGCTGGACTGGGAAAAAACCGACGGCCTGATGCCGGCCATCGTGCAGCACGCCGTTTCCGGCGAAGTGCTGATGCTGGGTTACATGACGCCGGAAGCGCTGGCGACCACCGAGCAGAGCGGTAACGTCACCTTCTTCTCACGCACCAAGCAACGCCTGTGGACCAAAGGCGAAAGTTCCGGCCACTTCCTCAAGGTGGTCAGCATCACGCCGGACTGCGATAACGACACGCTGCTGGTATTGGCCAACCCGATCGGCCCGACCTGCCACCTCGGCAACAGCAGCTGCTTCCACCCGGCCGCCAGCGACTGGACGTTCCTCTATCAGCTGGAGCAGCTGTTGGCGGAGCGCAAGCACGCCAGCCCGGACAGCTCGTACACCGCCAGCCTGTACGCCAGCGGCACCAAGCGCATCGCGCAGAAGGTCGGGGAAGAAGGTGTGGAAACCGCGCTGGCCGCCACGGTCAACGATCGCGAAGAGCTGACCAACGAAGCCTCGGACCTGATCTATCACCTGCTGGTGCTGCTGCAGGACCAGGATCTGGATCTGAGCGCGGTGATCGGCCGGCTGCGCGAAAGGCATCAGAAAAAAGCGTGACGTTAAATCACGCGCAATAAAAAGCCGCCGGGCGTTAACCTCGGCGGCTTTTTTTATCGTTCAACGAGCGGGCTTATTCCATCCATTCGGTATGGAACACGCCTTCCTTGTCGATACGTTTGTAGGTGTGCGCACCGAAGTAGTCGCGCTGCGCCTGGATCAGGTTCGCCGGCAGTACCGCAGAACGGTAGCTGTCGTAGTAGGCGATCGCGGCGGAGAAGGTTGGCGTAGGGATACCGTTCTGCACGGCGTAAGCCACCACGTCACGCAGCGCCTGCTGGTACTCGTCAGCGATTTGCTTGAAGTATGGCGCCAGCAGCAGGTTGGCGATATCGGCATCCGCCGCGTAAGCGTCGGTGATCTTCTGCAGGAACTGGGCGCGGATGATGCAGCCGGCGCGGAAGATCTTGGCGATTTCGCCGTAGTGCAGATCCCAGTTATTTTCTTTAGAAGCGGCTTTCAGCTGTGAGAAGCCCTGTGCGTAGGACACGATCTTACCCAGATACAGCGCGCGACGCACTTTCTCGATGAATTCGGCTTTGTCGCCGCTGAACGGCGCCACTTTCGGGCCAGTCAGCACTTTAGACGCGGCAACGCGCTGGTCCTTCAGCGAGGACAGGTAGCGTGCGAACACCGACTCGGTGATCAGCGACAGCGGTTCGCCCAGATCCAGCGAACTCTGGCTGGTCCACTTGCCGGTGCCTTTGTTGGCGGCTTCGTCCAGGATCACATCGACCAGGTATTTACCCTCTTCGTCTTTCTTGGTGAAGATGTCTTTGGTGATGTCGATCAGGTAGCTGTTCAGTTCGCCCTTGTTCCATTCGGCGAAGGTTTCGGCCAGCTGCTCGTTGCTCAGGTTCAGCGCCTGCTTCAGCAGGGAATAGGCTTCGGCAATCAGCTGCATGTCGCCGTATTCGATGCCGTTGTGCACCATCTTCACATAGTGGCCGGCACCGTCAGCGCCGATATAAGTCACGCAAGGCTCGCCTTCCGCGACCGCAGCGATTTTCTCCAGGATCGGTGCCACCAGCTCGTAAGCTTCTTTCTGGCCGCCAGGCATGATGGAAGGCCCTTTCAGCGCGCCCTCTTCACCGCCGGAAACGCCGGTGCCGATGAAATTAAAGCCCTGGTCGGACAGTTCGCGATTGCGACGGATGGTGTCCTGATAGTAGGTGTTGCCGCCATCGATCAGGATATCGCCCTTGTCCAGGTGCGGAGTCAACGAGGCAATGGTTTTATCCGTCGCTTCGCCCGCTTTCACCATCAGCAGGATGCGGCGCGGTTTTTCCAGCGATTCGACAAACTCTTCTACGGTGTAATACGGCGCCAGATTCTTGCCCGGGTTCTCAGCGATCACTTCGTCAGTTTTGTCGCCAGAACGGTTGAAAATGGAAACGGTGTAACCACGGCTCTCGATGTTCAGCGCGAGGTTGCGGCCCATTACCGCCATGCCGACAACGCCGATTTGTTGCTTGGACATTTAGGAACTCCTGTCTGAGGATGACCCTGCCGGCAACGTCGGCCAGCAGGTTTTGTGATGTGGCACACATGTTAACTCAGGATTGAGCCGCGTGGGTAGTGATTGGTGCGATAGGTCACATGATGTCGCAATATATTCATATCCTCCCCACAAAAAACCACGGCACCCTAAGGTGCCGTGGTCTGCGGTTCAGTCAATCAGTACGAAACGAGGGGCTTGAGTCACCGCACCTGGGCCGCCTTGAACGCGTCTACTTTTTCCTTCAATAAACGCTCACTTTCACTGATCATATCCAGATATTGAGTATTTACGAACCCCCACAACGTGGAGGTTTGATCCTCAGCATGCCCAACCTGGAAAGGTAGAGTGGTCACCACAACCAGATTTGGCACTGACTCCAAATAGCGATCTATGGTATTGGTTTGAGCATCAACGTTACGTTCATCCCAGTGGCTAACTGCCTCTATCCCACGACGTGAGTAAATATTCATCACCGTGCTTGTCATGCGATTGATATAAATATACTCAATGCCATCGACCTCCTCGACAGCCAGAATCTCCGTATCTTCATTCAAATGCGCAATAATGCCCGAGAAAATGTGCCAATCCCAATTGCTGCGTTCCAGATAAGCAACAATCTTCTCAAGTTTAATGTCAAAGTCGTCAGGGAATAACGCATCGTCCTCGCAGATCATAGCCATTTCGGTATTACGATCGGCAAGCACGGACAGCATGTATTTATAACTCATGCCACATCCGATCCAGCCAATACGGTGTCTAACCCCCTCAATGACCTTGAAACCATGGGTAGGCTTACTGAGGAAATCTTGCTTCCGTACCGGTGTTTCCGTCAGTGAGAGGCAGAGTTTTGGAATATCCGCCTCTATCGCAGGGATAAAATCAACGCCATTTTTATAAGTTTCGAAATCAATCAAATCATTCGCCAAAAGATAGCGTTTGAAATAGCCTTCAAAGTTGTTGTCGCTATGAGTAAACAACGCAATATTTTTCTTACGGCTAGCATGATAATCTTGATCGTTCAAGAGACGATCAATTTTTTTCGCCATTGCGTCAATATCGCCAATAGGAGCAAAATCAATAACATCAATGAGAGACGTATGCTCCGCGATATCCACACTTTCTTCACTAACAATTGGCGTTCCCAACGATAGCACTTCGTAAATACGTGTGGTCTCAAGCAACGCATTCTCATAGTAATGCAGGTTAATAACCAGTTTGGCATTTTTCACCAGCCGGGTCAGCTCATCGCCGAATACACCAGAGGCAATATGAATATTAAAACGTTGTCCCAATTGTTCAAGATAATGACGACGACGCTCACAATTCGTATCACCATAGAAGAGAACGTCAATTTGCTCCTCATTGCCGTTCAACTTATGACCTTTCTGGGTCAATTTTGAGCTGTAGTCTGCAAAAGAAGCAATTGGGAGGTAGAACAATTTCTGATAAGGGATACCATGTTCTAATAAGTAATTAATGTTAGTCAGGGAATAGTCAAATATAGCCATTGCACGTTCGAGAATCGCAAAATACTCTGGCGTAAACCAACGTGGGTTAATAGATTGTTCCATTTGGAACGCAACAAAGTTTTGCGGCAGCTCAGCAAAAATTTGAGGGCAAATAACAATATGCAGTTGCCCACTGTCCGCCGGCGCTGAGTATGCTTCAATTATGGTAACGCCGCGCCCCACCTCTACAAGCGTTTTCTCAAGCAAATGGGCCACAAACAGTGTATGCCTAGTAGTGAGAATAACAATATGGTCGGTATCTATATTAACTAGCGGCATCGGCGTATTAGCGGTATTTTTCGCCACACGTAGAAGACTGCTACGCAACTCACCGAAACGGCCGGTTAGCAATAGTTTGCCTGCCACTTTAGTTTTGCGCAGCAAAGCCTTATAAGGATGCGGACTTGCACGAAACGCTTGCCAACCTTTCCCAACCAAAGAGGTCGATTTTGTCCCTTTACGCTGTCGCATGTAGTGTCTGGATATATCCCTGATTACCCCAAACTCACCGCGAATGGCCCGACCAAGCATACGAACAGGTACCGTTAGTCGCCACGACAGACTTTTTCGCATATTGTTCATGTCGGACTGACTTTCACTAAGTTGTTGACTCAGTGTTTCAATCTTTAATTTAAGAGGTTCGTCTTCAACATAATTATTATTTAAAAGAAGAACTTCTTTTTGCGCATTCTCCAACAATTGCTGAGTAACCAGCTGTTGCTCTCGCTGTTGTATAAGCGTTTCCTGAAGCAACAGCAATTGCTCTTGCATAGAAGAAATCATTGCCTGCTTTTCTTCGTTATCGATCATCAGATGATGCTCAGCAACACGAATTTTTTGTTGCATATCATCCTGCTTTTCATTTTCTTGCTTAACCTGTTTTGATAGCAACTCACCCAGAGTCAACCCCTGCATTTTTAAAAATCCTTCCTTCTCAGTAGAATAATATTCAATATGGCGACTGACTATCGCCTGTTCACTTGGCCGAGATAAACGGAATCGCAGATAATCAATATCGAAAATCAATTCGAATGGAACTAAGTATGAAAATAGATAAAATGCCAAACGATTAGTTCTTTCTTGTTCATCGTCTGCCAAGGTTATATATTTATATGAACTGTCACCAACGACTGTCGTTGGTATACCAGCGAAAATTCCTTCTAATCCCACACTAGAATTAATCGTTAAAATCTCTCGACAACGCTGGACGAAAGACAAACTGGTCGGTGAACTGTCGATCTCATACTCACCCTCCTTGAGCTGGAACTGACTACCAGGATGAGTGCGAATTAATAATTTTTTCTCTGGAAAACGTGTACGCGCATAGGAAAGCAACGTCAGATTAGTGAATTCTTCACCATAAGCAACGAGATTTGAATCGTCTTCAACCTGTAATGCGATCCCCAGATCGGCATCACACTGCTGCTCATGAGTATTTGGCACACGCAGGAAGTAACGATGCAACTCTTCTATGGAAAGATCGACCTGGCACTGTTCCTGAACCGCCAAATAGCGCTTCTCTGCCTCTGTGTGACCGTTAACACCTGAGAAATCCAAATACCCTGTACTATAATAAGAGGGCATTCTCAACGGCCCTACTTCAAAGTGCATGACAGGAATAGATAAAGACTCGGCAACGGCCTCCAGAGAAGGGCAATTGCAAATTGACAATATCCCCTCTATTTTTCCAGACTCATAGCCTTGGAGATGGTTTAGCAGCTCAGCTTCCAGCTCGGGGATTCGCTGGGTCAGCATTTTCTTGAACGCCAACATCGGATTGTAGTTTGAAGAGTCTAATAAACTCTCAAATACACTCTCTCTCAAATGGTAATAATCATGACTGGCCAATAGCTCATCAGACGGAATGCTGTAACCCAAATTATTCATTGTAGGTACATCAAATTCCCAACGTTCTGACTTGCGCCACTCTTCCGGAGACAACAAGTAATCATTACCGGCGATAAAAAGTGAACGCTGCTGCAATGAGTTAAGCAGGCGATAAAATATCCATAAATAGGGAGCTTTCACTCCCCTAAACGGATATGGCGGTAAGAATACAGCAATCATTGCTCTAATTACTCCTCGCTTAAAACACTGATAGGGGCATAAACAACCCCCCCGAGTTCACGAGAGGACCAAAACTTCAATCTCATCATTGGTCTGCGTTGATCCAACTCTTCTCGCTCGCCGCCTTGCAGCGATGCCAAGCCGCAATGAACCAGGTAATCTCCTGAGTTAATTGGCAATTTAACCTTATAAATCACATGCTGCTCACCAGCCTTGAGGATTAAAGGTTTGCCGGCTCCAATGTTGCTGTCCCCCCAAATATCTCCCCCCTGCGCTTTAGAGATGGAGATTCCCAAGGCAACATCTCGAATCTCTTCTGAAGCAAGGATAGTAAAATCCAAGGTCAGTTCATCACCAGAACGTACCAAAGGCTTATCGGAGAGTGAAGTGCCATCCGATTTTATCACTTCGAGATTTTGAATAATCGCTCGAGCACTGCCAAAGCGCTTTTCTCCCACTTCGGTATTCAACTGCCCCTGTTGCAAACCCTGCAAGTCAGATTGATTCATCACAACAGACGAGGAGATCTTGCCCGTATTCTCTCGTTTCACTGCTTGCGACAACAGCATTCCTTTCTCATAAGCCAGAACAGCAGCCAGTACGTCATAGGTGTCGCCCACTAACTCCCCATTGTTCATAACCAAACAACGGTCAGCGTATTCCAGAATACTACCGGTAGAGTGGGTCACCATGATAATAGTGACCCCCTTAGCACGAAGAGCCTCCATGCGTTTATAGCATTTATATTGAAAACCGATATCGCCTACGGCTAACGCCTCGTCCACGATAAGGATTTCAGGTTCGACACAGGCTTGGACAGCAAAAGCCAGACGAATATACATCCCGCTTGAGTATGTTTTAACGGGTTGATCGATAAACTCGCCAATATCTGCGAAGTCAGTAATCTCCTGAAAACGCTCATCGATCTGTTCACGGGAAAAACCTAGAACAGAGCCATTAAGATAGACATTATCACGCCCCGTGAACTCAGGATTGAACCCTGCGCCTAACTCAAGTAGGGCCGCAATACGGCCATTGACTTGTATTTCTCCCTGAGTTGGAGTCAGCGTACCGCATATCATCTGTAATAACGTTGACTTACCTGCACCATTTCGTCCGATAATACCTACGGTCTCACCTTTCTTAATAGAGAATGAGACATCGCGAAGTGCCCAAAACTCGCGGAAATAGCGGCGAGACTCACGTCGTACTACACGTTGTAACCTCGGAGCAAAAAACTGTTTTAAACGATCTCGTGGACGATCATAAATTTGATAACATTTGCTCAATGCAGTCACTTGGATCGCGATTTCATTAGAGGACATCAGCAAACCCCTTTCTGGTTTTCTGGAAGAATACAAAACCGAACCATGCAACTAATGATGCCGCCAGGGTGTAAACAGCTAAACCTTGCCATTCAGGTAAACGCCCCCAAATTAAGACATTCCGTGATTGCTCAATAATAAATGTTAGGGGATTAAGCATTATCCAAATGCGATATTTTTCCGGTAACGACGTGATAGGGAAAAATACTGGTGACAAAAACATCATAACCGTTGTGATAATGACAGTCGTCTGACCAACATCGCGTATAAAAACACCCAGGGATGCCAATATCCATGCCAATCCAAGGCAAAAAACGACCAGCGGCAAGAAAACTAACGGTATAAAAACGACGGTCCAGTGCAGAAAACCGTTGAATAAAAAGAATGCACATAGCAGTACAACCAAGCTGATCAGGGTATGGAACAACGCAGCGCATAACCCAATCACTGGCAACGTTTCCAAAGGGAAAACCACTTTCTTCACATAGTTGGTATTCCCTAGGATAATTTGCGGTGCCCGATTAACCACCTCGGCAAAAAAACCATGCACAATCATGCCAACAAAGAGGATTACAGCAAACTGCGTACGGCTTTCATCGCCACCGACGGACCAACGTGCTTTAAAAACAACCGAAAAAACAAATGTATAGACCGTCAACATAAACAAAGGATTGAGGAACGACCATGCCAGTCCCATAGTGGAACCCTTGTATCGCCCAACAACCTCACGTTTTGTCATTTGCAAGATCAGCGATTTGAACCCCCAAATGTTACGGATCAGAGCTAGGGGTGACAGAGGTTGCGATTTATGAGGATTACTCATTACCCCACCCCGCTGCCATACCAACATTTTGCGCTTCGAAATTGCATCCAGTCATAACAAACATAATCAATACCTTAGATGTAATTGAACTCATAAAACATAGACATCATCTTCAATCATGTTACCGCTTGATTTCAGGAGAAGTCATGGGAATAGTCTTCAAACAGGTAGTATTCACCTTGGATCTCTGTGGATCGTGCCACCATCCCCATTTATTGAAATATAAGACAACTGATTTCATGTGATAAATGAATAAATTAAGGTTTTTATAAGAACCTTTACCAAAAACATGGATGATAGTAGCACCAGGGAAGTAGACAATATCGCTCATTGACAAAGCCCGGCGGCACAAATCCACATCTTCTAAATACATAAAATACCGTTCATCAAATCCTCCCAAGCTCGCTAACAACGTGGATTCAACCAGCATAAAACAACCAGAAACTGAAGGAACTGCGAAGGATTTAGTGTAATCAGCACGCTGGATTTCATAAGTGGCATCCAGCTTAGCTCCCCATTTAGGGAAAAAGCGCCGAAGAAACAAATTGGCAGGTGTAGGCAGTAAGCGGCAACTGTATTGGAATCGCCCATCGCTATATTGAATGCGAGGAGAAACAAAGCGGTGTTTTTGGTTCCGCGCAAAATTGTAGAGACTCTCGAGCGCCCCCGAGGTAAAACTGATATCTGGGTTACAAATCAAAAAATATTCACATTCATTCAGATAACGCTTCATTGCCAGATTATGGCCGTAGCCAAAACCGTTATTGGCTTCCGCACAAATATAACTAATGCGATGATTATCTAGTTTTGCAGCCCATTCAGAACCACCGTTATCAACCAAAACTATTTTTTGAACACATTTTTCGCTAAGCAAAGAAAGTAACGTGTCTTCTAGTTGGGCATAGCTATGGTTATACAATACGATTGAAGCAACAATTTGGTATTGTTTTTGTTTTGAAAACATGCCGTATGAAGTTCCTAACCAATAATCATTTAAAAACAATCAGTTACAAGAGTGTGATGGCTGATGTATTATCACTCGTCTATTGGAACGCAAACCGTCACCAATAAACAAAAACATCAAAGGGGATAAAATTATCCCCTTTTATTCCATGCAAACCAAGATCCACCTACTGCAACAGTTTGCGAATCACAGCATGTAACTGCTGGCGCCAAGCGCTAGGTTTAAGATTCAACGCGCAGATCTTATCAGTGTTAAGAACAGAGTATACAGGCCGGGACGCAGGTGTAGGATACTCTTGCGTAGTAATCGGATTCACGATGACCTGATGTGGGTATAGCCCACTTTCAGTAGCCTGTTGGAAAATTATCTGCGCAAACTCATACCAAGAAACCATTGAATCACCACAAAAGTGATAGACACCGTATTCACCTGGTTCTTGCAGCATGGAGATTATGGCATCAGCGATATCACCGGCATAAGTCGGGCAGCCTTGCTGATCGCTTACCACGCCAAGTTCACCCCTTTGTGACCCGACGCGCAACATCGTTTTAACAAAATTATTGCCGTACTCGCTAAACACCCAAGCCGTTCTTATTACAATAGTTTTTGGATTAGCCTTCAGCGCAGCAATCTCACCTTCAAGCTTGGTTTTACCATAAATGTTTTGTGGCGAGCAGGGAGCATCTTCGCAGTAGGGTTCTTCCGAACGGCCATCAAAAACATAGTCGGTTGATACGTGTACAAAAGGAATATTTCGTGCAGCAGCAGCTGCTGCCAGGTAGCCAGGCCCGTAGGTATTGATTGCTTTAGCTACATCTGGTTCAGATTCAGCCTTATCAACAGCAGTATAAGCGGCGGCGTTTACGATAACATCGGGCTCAAATTCCGTCACCGCTTGCTCAATCGCATCAGAATCACAGATGTCAAGTTGCTTGCTGTCCAGTGCTAGCAGGCTCCAATCGGTAGGAAACCTATCGCTGAAACAGCGTCCCAGTTGCCCCATAGAACCTGTCAAAAGTACACGCATTAAAAAAGCTCTCTAAGTAATTTACCTTGTAGATCCTTTGGCGATAGCAATGGCTGATCGACTGGCCAATCAATGCCAATTTCAGGATCATTCCAAAGCAAGCATGCTTCGCTAGCAGGATCATAGTACTCTGTGCACTTGTATTCGAAATCAGCAATGTCTGAAATCACTAAGAAACCATGTGCGAGACCTGGCGGAACCCAAAGTTGGTGGTGGTTATCTTCCGACAAGTGAACACCAACCCATTTTTTGTACGTCGGCGAATCGACCCTGATATCCACTACAACATCATAGACCTCCCCACGTACAACTCGGACTAGCTTGCCTTGGGGTTTGATTCGCTGGAAATGCAAACCACGCAATACTCCTTTAGAAGAACGCGAATGGTTGTCCTGAACAAAATCCACATCAATATCTAACATTTCTTGATAGCGGTTTTTTTGAAACGTTTCGACGAAAAAACCACGATGATCACCGAACACTTTCGGCTCAATCAACTTCACACCTGCGACTGGTGTCTCAATCACTTTCATTAGGTAACCTGCTAACTAATACGCTCACCTCAGAGGCCCAAAGGATGGCCGCCTGAACATGCATCCCCAGCAGTCTATCACTACCCACTCGCCCAGTTTTCGAACAGAAACTAAACGAGAATAAATTTTGGATAGCTCAATGAACGCACCGTAGACGAAGGTATCGGAGATTAGCACAATTAATCAAAATATCCGACACTCATCCACAAAAAATAGTCAAAAATTATGTGACTCATTGAAGGATGAATCATGATATATCATTGTTATTAAACATATTTTAATTGCAACCAACATAGAAATGGTCAATCGAGCCCTCGTTGGTTACAATTAATTTACATTATGCCATATTTTGTCATTAACGAACTTCGCTATCAACCGGGACGATAACCCCGAGGATTGTTCTTCTGCCAATTCCACGCATCACGCATCATGGCATCCAAATCACGGGTAGCCTTCCATCCCAATTCTTTGAACGCCAATTCTGGAGCGGACCAGCATTCTGCAATGTCGCCCTCTCGACGTGGTACAATTTGGTAAGCTACATTGCGACCTGAAGCCTTTTCAAAAGCATGGAGCATCTCCAACACAGAATACCCTACCCCAGTCCCCAGATTATAGACCGTAAAACCTTGGTGTTCATCGATGTGTTCAATCGCCTTGAGATGACCTTCAGCCAAATCCATGACATGAATGTAATCTCTGACACCCGTGCCATCCTGTGTCGGATAGTCGTCACCAAAAATTGACAGTTTCTCCAGTTTTCCGATTGCCACCTGAGCAATATAAGGCATCAGATTGTTAGGAATACCATTTGGATCTTCACCGATCATGCCAGATTCGTGCGCACCGACCGGGTTGAAGTAACGTAAGGCGGTAATGGAGAATTGCGGTTCTGCTTTAGCGAAATCTTGCAGAATTTGTTCTACCATCAACTTCGACGTGCCGTAAGGATTCGTCGTACCGCCAACGCGTGACGTCTCAGTCAAAGGAACTTGCTCTGGAGTACCGTACACCGTGGCAGAAGAACTGAAGATAAACTTATGCACACCCGCACGACGCATTTCCTCCAACAATACCAACGTGCCAGTGACATTGTTCTGATAATACTCTAGCGGCTTGCGCGTCGACTCTCCGACAGCCTTTAGCCCAGCAAAATGGATCACGGCCGAAATGGCGTGAGCCTCGAAGATACGGTGCAGACACTCAGCATCCAAGATATCGCCTTGGTAGAATTGAGCACTTCTGCCCGCGAGTTTCTCAACGCGACGCAGAGACTCATCGGAAGAGTTCGATAAATTATCTAACACTACGACATCTTCGCCATGTTCCAACAAAGCCAGAACAGTGTGAGAACCGATATAACCGGCCCCACCGGTGACTAAAACCGCCATAAAAACTCCTTACTCGCGCCCCTGGCGCTCAAGATGAACTATCTTCTTTAAGCAATCAATTGATTTTAAACGAAGCTTGGACTCACGCACGCCTTTTCGATCATAATTGACCATCCATATGTCCCCAGAGTTCCCTTGGTACACTCGTTTTTGGCCAGCAAGTAAACAATCGGCCTGCCAGGAGGCTTTGACCTGGCTCCCTACAAAGAGGCTAAAATATTTAGCCGCGTTCTTGGTTATATCAAGAGAAAACCTCACTGCCTTTCTGAAGCATCCCAAGTGTGTGTGAGACAGAACATGGGGAGTTTAAGCCTTACAAAAAAAAAGAGCTGTTCAAGACAGCTCTACAGTGTGTTCCTTACGCGTCGCACTCAGTTTGACAACAGCGCCAAAATCTCGTCGGTTTTCTCTTGCATCAGCGCAACATCGGCACGAGATTCGACGTTAAGACGCACAACCGGTTCCGTATTGGAGGAACGCAGATTGAAACGCCAGCCTGCGAACGCCATGCTGATGCCATCGGTGTAGTCCACCTCATCGGCATGCGGTAAATAGTGTTGTTTAACGCTTTCGATTGACACGACAGGCTGAGCCAGCTTGATATTGATCTCACCGGAAGACGGGTAGGCGGCAATGCGATCCTGTACCAGTTGCCCCAGAGTTTGTCCCTTCACACTGACCAGCTCAGCGACCAGCAGCCATGGGATCATGCCACTGTCACAATAAGCAAAATCACGGAAATAGTGGTGAGCACTCATCTCGCCGCCATAAATGGCGTCTTCCGCACGCATGCGTTCTTTAATGAAAGCATGACCGGTTTTCGACATCACGGGTACGCCCCCGGCACCGGTGACCACATCGACGGTGTTCCAACTCAGGCGTGGATCGTGGATTATCTTCGCGCCCGGCTGTTTCTGCAAGAAGGCCTCCGCCAGCAAGCCGACGATATAATAGCCCTCAATGAAATCGCCTTTTTCATCGAACAGGAAGCAGCGATCAAAATCGCCGTCGAACGCAATGCCCATATCAGCGCCATGCTCTCGCACCGCATCGGCGGTATCCGCACGACACTCAGGCAGCAGTGGATTTGGAATGCCGTTGGGGAAAGAGCCGTCCGGCTGGTGATGCACCTTGATAAACTCCAGCGGCACACCCCGCGCCTTCAGTTGCGCTTCAATAGCATCGATCACATGCCCCGCAGCACCGTTGCCCGAGTTGATCACTAGCTTCAACGGTTTGAAATTTTTCACGTCTACATAGGACAGAATGTGTTCTACATAAGCCCCTAATACGTCCTGGCGTACGTAGCTGCCGCGCGTTGCTGTCGCTGCTAGCGCCTGAAACTGGTTTTTCTCCGCCAGCTCTTGGATCGCCCGTAACCCGGTATCGCCGCTAATCGGGCGAGAGCCCTCACGCACTAACTTCATGCCGTTGTAATCAATAGGGTTATGGCTGGCGGTGACCTCTACGCCACCATCAGTTTTTAAATAGGTTGTGGCGAAATAGATTTCTTCGGTACCGGTTAAACCGATGTCTATCACATCAGTACCCGCATCCTGTAAACCCTTCGCCAGCGCCAACTTCAGGCTTTCACTGGTTAACCGCACATCGCTGCCCAACACGATATTTTTGGGCTTTAAAAACTCGCCATAGGCGCGTCCAATACGATACGCGATGTCCTCATTCAGCTCTTCGCCCAGCTTTCCCCGAATGTCATAAGCTTTAAAACACGTCAATTTTTGCATTACCAAACCCTATTAAACTCTGCCATAGCGATCTTGCAAACGCTCAATATCATCTTCTTCCAGATAGTGCCCCGACCTGACCTCGATCATTTCCAAATCGATTTTTCCCGGGTTTTCTAGCGTATGGACACTGCCCGCAGGAATGAAGGTAGACTGATTTTCCGACAAGAAGAACTCTTGGTCATCAACGTTAACTCTTGCTGTCCCACTCACGACGACCCAATGTTCAGCACGGTGGAGATGGCGTTGTACTGACAAGCCTTCACCTGGCCGGACAATGATTTTCTTCACCTGGAAGTGCGTGCCGCTGTCGATGTCGCAAATCTTGCCCCAGGGACGATATGCGGTGGAATGCTGGCGAAAATGATGAAGATTGCGCTTTTTAAGCTCATCAACCACTTTCTTCACATCCTGCACTTTGTCCTTGTGAGCGATCAGCAAGGCATCATTGGTGTTGACCACGATCAGGTTTTCCAACCCAATGGTCGCCACCAACGCGGATTCAGAGGAAATGTAGTTGTCATTGGAATCGATCGAGATAATGTCGCCCACATTGACATTGCCCAAATGATCTTTCTTAGAAACGTCCCACAGCGAGGACCAAGAACCAACGTCACTCCAGCCAGCATCAATGGGAATCACTACAGCATCACGCGTTTTTTCCATCACCGCATAGTCGATGGAGTCGCTCGGACAGTGTTTGAAGATCGCTTGTTCAACCCGAATAAAGTTCATGTCGCGTTGGCTTTTAACCACAGACTGCTGGGTTGTGTTAAAGATGTCTGGGCTAAACTGCTGCAACTCTTGCAAAAACTTGGCGGTTTTGAACATGAACATACCGCTGTTCCAGCTATATTCACCGCTGGCGAGGTATTCTATCGCTTTCTCCAAACGTGGTTTTTCCACGAATGAATCAACCTTAAAGCAATCATGAGACAAGTGACTGCCGCGTTTGATGTAACCGTACCCGGTTTCCGGATGCTCCGGAATAATGCCAAACGTGACCAGTTGGTTGTTGACCGCAAAAGAGATTGCCGTCTGAATCGCCGCGTGGAAATTATCTACTTTCGTGATCAGATGGTCTGCAGCCAGCACCAAGAGCATGCTGTCTTCGTCTTCTTCCGCTGCAAGATGAGCGGCTAACGCCACTGCCGGCGCGGTATTGCGCCCTACGGGCTCTAAAATAATGTTGGTCGCTAATTGCCCAATTCCGCGCAATTGCTCGGCAACCAAAAAACGGTGTTCCTCGTTGCAAATGACCAGAGGAGCAGCAACTTCGATACCGGTCAGACCCGACAAACGCTGTAACGTTTGTTGCAGCAGGCTCACCCCGCTGTCATCAATAGATAAAAACTGTTTAGGAAACGATTCTCGCGACATCGGCCACAGACGACTCCCAGTACCGCCGGCCATAACCACAGGAATTAGTTTGGACATTATCTACCCTTTACTCAGCCATCGTTCTTACAAGGACGACGCCGCACGTCAGCAGCATCATTCTAAAATTCGTTCGATCATTAACCAATAGTTACACTTTGCGAAAAGCATGTATCCCTCTAACCTACCGTTCCTTAACAGAAAATTATGTATAGAAATAAACCAGGCAAGTATAAATACAGAAGGAACCACCAGCCGATAACATAACGTATTAACGCAAAAAAGAGCAGCATCGTGCTGCTCTTTCAGATTAATGCTCATAGTGAATATATTGCTAACGACTGCGGGCAAAATACTGCGCCACGCGCAGCACATCCTTCTCGTCCAACGTCCCTGAGTCGCTCAGCAAGGTAATCCAGGACTTGATGTAGGCGTACTTGGCGGAGGCCAGATCGCGCTGAGCGCTATAGAGCTGCTGTTCGGCGTTGAGCACGTCAACGTTGACACGTTGCCCGGCCAGCACGCTTTGCCGGGTCGCCGTCACCTGTGTGGTGGCAGACTGTACCGCCAGCTCATAGGCCGCCACCTTGGCGCGGCTGCTGATGCACAGATTGTACTGCTTGCGCAGATCGTTGAGCGTGGTGCCCGTCTGCGCATCCATTTCA
Organism: Serratia sp. NGAS9; assembly: GCF_009905295.1. Classification (NCBI taxonomy): domain Bacteria; kingdom Pseudomonadati; phylum Pseudomonadota; class Gammaproteobacteria; order Enterobacterales; family Yersiniaceae; genus Serratia; species Serratia sp. NGAS9. The sequence goes on along the minus strand of NZ_CP047605.1, from coordinate 1,581,192 downwards.
TACATCGCCTGGCCATAGCGCGCCGCCGCCTGCCGGGTCGACGCCGAAACGCCGCCGCCGGAATAAATAGGCATACTGACCTGCACGCCGATACTGTCGGTACGGTATTTCTGGTTAACCGTGTTATCGCTGCTGGAATCGTTTTCCGAATGCGAAGCATACAGCTGAACCTGCGGCATAAAGCCCGCCCGATTCCTTTCGACGTCATACTTAGCGGCATCCACGCCATGACGCGAGGCGGCTAGCACCGGGTTGTTCTCCAGCGCGATCTTTTGCCACTCTTCAAATTTGGACGGGATCAGCGGCGCCACCTTAAACTTGCCCGGCCGCAAAACCTGCAATTCATCCAGTTGGTTCAGCGGTATGCCGATAATCACTTCCAATTCGCGCTGCGCGGCGTCCAGCGCATCGCGCGCTTCGATTACCTGCGCTTCGGCCAGGCTGTAGCGCGCCTGGGTTTCTGATACGTCGGTAATGGTGCCTTCACCGGCGCTCATCAGGCGATCGTTCAAGGTCAACTGTTCCTTGTAAGCCGCCTTTTGCGCTTCGGCCAACGCGATTTGATCCTTGGAATAGGCCACTTCGACATAGGCGTTAATCACCCTAACAGCAAGATCCAGCAACTTACTGCGATAGCGCTCGTCCGACATCATCGTCTGCGCTACGCCGGCTTTGTAACGCGCGTACGCTTCATAATCGAACAGCGGCTGCGTCAGCGTGATCGAACTGGAATAACTGCGATATTGTTGCCGCCGGGTGACCTCCGAAACATTGCCGAAAAAGTCGCTCTGCGGATATTTTTGCGTCTGCCAATTGCGCGGCGAATTCTGATAGTTCAACGACACTTTCGGCAGCAGCCCCGCCCTGCCGATGTTTTCGTTCTCATCTCCCGCTTCTTTCTCTTTTATAGCCGCCCGGAAGGTCGGGTCCTTTTCTAATGCCAGCGAATATGCGTCTAAAATCCCTATCGAATAAACCGGCGCAGATATCGCAAACAAAAGGGTGCCGATAACCAGACCGGCAGCCTGTCGTTTTGATTGAATCAAAATTATTCCTCGGTTAATGAAGTATGAGCGCGATCCAAAATAGGTTTAAACAGATAACTCAGCAGTGAGCGCGACCCCGTTTTCACGAACACCTCTACCGGCATCCCCGGCTTGATGTCCTCGCCACTGAGCATCTTCATGCCCTCCGGTGAGACCGTAACCTGCATCTGGTAGTAAGGCTCACCGTTGGCTTTGTCGACCAGACGGTCGGCGGAAACCAACGTGACCGTTCCCGGAATTTTCGGGGTTTTGTTTTGGTTGAAGGCGGTAAACATCAGATCCACCGGCAACCCGTTGTACACCTTATCGATCAGGTCGACTTTCAGGCGAGAATCCACCACCAGCGTCGCCTGGCTGGGTACAACGTCCATCAGGTGGTCACCCGCTCCCACGACGCCCCCCTGAGTGAAGATATTCAATCCGACCACGGTGCCGTCCACCGGTGAGGTGATGGCGGTGTTGCCCAGATCGAAATCGGCCATTTGCAGCTTATTGCGAAACTCACTGGCGTCCATTTGGGTTTGTGCCAGTTGCGTTCTGACCTCGCGTTGATAGTCGGCGAAACGTTGATCGATACGCTGCTGAGATTCTTGCAGCTGCTTTTGCAATTGGCCAATCCGCCCGACAGTTTCATCGATGCTGCTATTCACTTCGGCGAACTGACGCTGAACTTCCAGATAGCGATTGCGTGGCAGGTAGCCGTCCGCAGCCAGCTGCTTCATGCTGTTCATCTGTTCACGCAGGCTGGAAAGTTGGATCTGCTTGTTGACGCGTGAATCCTGCAGGCCTTTCAATTGGAAACGAATCCCGTCCATCGACTGCTTATAACCGTCAATTTCACTTTGCAGCCCCTGGCGGCGGGAAGCGAACAGCTGCGTTTGCAACGCGATAATTTCAGCCACACGCGGCTGATCCTTGATCTGGGTAAAAATGGGAGAAAAAGTGACGCTACTCAGACCATCGCGTTCGGCGAGTAAACGCCCTTCGGTGGCCAGCGTGGTGTAGTACTGGTCGCGCAGGGAATCGACCTGCGCCTGTGCCTGCACCTGGCTCAACTGCACCAGGACTTCACCGGCTTTCACCTTGTCGCCCTCTTTCACCGCGATATTTTTGATGATGCCGCTGGCCGGTGCCTGCACCGTTTTGCGGTTGCCGGAAACGGTTACCGATCCCGGTGATGCCACCCCTTTATCCAGGGGCGCAAACGCTGCCCAAGCCAAAAATCCGAACAGACCAATTCCCACGACCAGCCAGCCCATCCGGGTAAACCGCCGTTCATCCTGTGGGATCTCTTCAATATACGAGTCTTGCGGCTCGCCAATGTGCGTCGACATACCAACTCCTTTAAACTGCGGACGGCAATAAAGCCATCAGGCAATTCACGGCTTAATTAATTTGCGTTTTTGGGATATTGCCTTCATCTGGCTCAGAATTTACCGCCCTCACCGCTTGCTGAGGCTGTTGCGTCTGCGCTTTTTGCGCATTGGCTAACGCCTGAAGCACTTGTTGAGTCGGGCCGAACGCGTTGACGTTGCCATTCACCAAGAGCAACAGCTTGCTGGTCATCGACAGCAAATTGGTGCGATGGGTAATCAGAACCACCGTTTTATTACGTTGCTTGAGGAACATAATGGCCTGGTTCAACGCTTTCTCGCCCGCATCATCCAGATTGGAGTTAGGCTCATCCAAAACCACCAGCGAAGGGTCGCCGTACAGTGCGCGCGCCAGGCCGATACGCTGTTTCTGCCCACCGGACAGCCCAGCGCCACCGTTGCCGAGCACCGAATCGTAGCCGTTCGGGAAACGCAGGATCAGTTCGTGCACACCGGCCAACTTAGCGGCTTCAATGACCTTCTCTGAGTCGATCTCGTTAAAGCGAGCGATATTCTCGGCGATAGTCCCGGCAAACAGCTCAATGTCCTGCGGCAGATAGCCGATATACGGCCCCAACTCATCCTTGTTCCACTGATAGATGTCAGCATTATCCAACCGAACAATCCCTTCACTGACCGGCCAAATGCCGACCAGCAAACGAGCCAGCGTCGATTTCCCCGACGCGCTCGGGCCAATGATCCCCAGCACGTCACCAGGCTGAATGGCAAAACTCACGTTATGCAATACCGCATCGCCTTTGGATCCCGGCGGCGTGGCGGTGACGCCTTCTACGGCAAGCACCCCTTCCGGACGCGGCAAGGACATACCGGTACCACGTTGCGGGTGCGTTTCCAGCAGCTTGACCAACCGGCCATAAGAAAGCTTCGCCGCGCTGTAGCTCTTCCAGACGTTAATAACCTGCTCAATCGGCGCCAGCGTTCGCCCCATCAGAATGGAGCCGGCAATCATCATACCGGGTGTGATGTGCCCATCGATAGCCAGCCACCCCCCCAGCCCCAACACCAGTGATTGCAGTGACATGCGCACAAACTTGGTGATCGACGTGACCCGCGATGCGCGTTCGCTGGCGATGCGTTGGCTGTTCAAGAATCGCTGGTGCAGACCGAACCACCGGCGTTTCAGGTTAGGCAACATCCCTAAAGCCTCGATCACTTCGGCATTTCGCAGATTGGTGCTGGCCAACGTACCGGACATAATCGACAGCTTGCTGGCTTCCGCCAGCGGCTTTTTCGACACCATTTCGTTGATCACCGCCAATGCGATCAACAACAGTGCACCGACCAGGGCGAACAGCCCCAACCAAGGGTTAAAGAGGAATATCACCAACAGATAGATCGGAAACCACGGTGCATCAAAGAAGGCGAACAGCGCGCTGCCGGTGAGGAATTGGCGCAGATTGGTCAAGTCGCTCAGCATCTGGCCGGCGTCAGAAGAACCGTTTTTCAGATTCGCCTCGTAGGCCGCAGTGTAGACTCGCGTGTTGAGACGCATATCCAGCTGACTGCCGATACGGATCACCACCATGCTGCGCACGTATTCCAACAGCGACATCATGCCGAACATGCCCAGCATGATCAGCGTCAGCATCAACAGCGTGATTTCATTACGCGAAGGAAGCACCCGGTCGTAAACCTGGAGCATATAGATAGAAGGAACTAGCATTAATAAATTAATAAATGCGGTAAATATGCCAACGGTCCAAAAAACCTTACTGCGAGTCCGTATAACATCCGCAATTTCATTGCTCGGTATAAATTGATTCACTTTCTGCCCTTACATCATGTGCACTGTCAGTCAAAATCCGCATTGGACTCTTATAAGGAAAATCCTAAAAAGGGAAAAATAAAATAAATCCTAAAGAACCCCCACCCCAGACATGCTCGAGACTGCAGATACTTTTTCTAACTATAGGTAGAGAAAGCGGATATCAGCAAGGCCGTAAGCAAAAAAAATCGCCTCACGAACTACAGAAAAAAACAAATGAAAACAGTGAGGTAAATAGTAGACAGGGCAACGCGAGTTTAGTACGAAAGGGAATAAATTAGAGATAATGACGTAGTTCACAATTTTCAAAGAATACGGGGTGTTTACACACCCCGTATTATTGATTGACTAACAGTTTCAATGGGCATTATAACCCACTGGAATTCATACTTACGCGTAGTGCAGAGTATCCACCAATTGCTGGTGGTTTTGCCCTGTCAGGTATACCACGGTATCGTTGAGGTCCAGCGTGTGGTTATCGTTGTTGTCGATAATTACATACGAGCTTGCAGTGTTACCGCCACCGCTGAATACAACGGATGCCACACCCACTTTCGCCGTCAGCGAGTTGCTGCTATCCAGACCCAAGATACCACCCAACAGGCCGATAACGCCGTTGGTCAAACCGCCCACCAGTGTCCCCAACAACGCATCCAACGTGTCGGCAGAGCGCGTACCGTAGTTCGCTACCGCAGTGCCGCTGGCGTCATCGGAAATAGTCAGGCCGCCATGGTTCACGTCGACAATCGAGTCCTTGAGGCTATTAAAGTCCTTGATGGTCACACCCGCCTGCGTGTTACTCGCCTTGATGTCATAGGTGTTGGCACCTGCGCCACCGGTCAGCGTGGTGTTGCCAATCACGCCCAGGGTATCGGCAGCACTGGAGCCTTCTACGGTCATCTGGTAACCGTTCAGGCCCAACGCCGTCAACACCGGCGCCAACAGGTTGGTGGTAATGACACTCAGCGGCAGAATGTTCAGCAATTGAACGATGATACCGTCACCGGTACCGCCATGGCTGGAGTCGAGATTCAGCCCCCCGGTGTTGGTGGACGCATTGATATCACGCACGTTGCTGAAACCGCTGCCCAACGTCAGATCCAGCGCGTGATCACCGGTCACGTTGATGGTCTGAACCTGCGCATTGGTGCCGGCCAGTGACAGAATGTTGTCAAAGCTGCCGGTACCGCCTGAGGCCACGTTCACCGTGGTCAGAGCGGTGCCCAACAAGGCGCTGCTGCTGCTGTTAAGGGTAATGGCGCCGGCATTCACATTGGAAGAACTCACCGCATCAAAGTTGATATTGAAATGATCGGTGGCGTTCTGCACGAAGGTGAAGTTCAGCGTACTGGCGGAAGTCGCGTCCCCTTTCACTTCCAACTGCGCGGCGTTGCCGCCGGCGGCGTTAATGACGTTGACGTTAGCCAGACCGGAGATCACAAAACCTTGTGAGCCCAGGTTGGTGGCCGCCGCGTTCTGCGTAACCGTGCCGCCCGTGGTGCCTTCCACCGTAGATGTGCCGTTGGTCAGGCCAAAGTCAAAGGTGTGGGTCGGCGTTGTGACGCTGGTGGTGGTCGGTGAACCGATTAGCGGAGTCGTAATCAGCGTACCGACGGACTTGCCGATATAGCCGGTCAGGTCAATTTTCTCAAAGTTCGAGAAGTTGTTAGCGTTGCTGGTCACGGTACTGGTGCGAACGCCCAGGGCGTTTTGGTTGGTTACTACAGTTTTGGTGATGAAGTTGGCGGAGATGGAGTCCGTACCCGCACCACCATCAGCCTTAACCGTGTTCGCGACAGTGTTCGCCCCACCGGAAACCCCGTTGCCCACCCAGTGCAGGCTGTCGTTGCCGGCGCCGAGGTTGAACTGTGCGGTACCGGTCGCGATGTTGGCCGTCGATGTGACAACTACGTCATCCGCACCCGAACTGGCGTTCAGGATGACGTTGCCGTTATTCACGGTGATATCTACACCTGGATTAACACCATTGTCAGACAAGTTGACCGTTGCTGCGCTGGTGCCGTTGATGGTCAGATTCGCCAGATGGTCGGCGAACTTCAGGTTCACGATGCTAGCGGCATTGGCGTTCAGTTGAACATTCGTCAGTACCGCTGTTTCGGCGTTGCTGATTTGATGCGATGTGCCGGTGTTGACGGTGCCGGTTGCGTTACCGCCGGCGGCTGTTGCCGTCAGAGACGCAGCGGTTTTGTACAGCAAGCTGGTACCGATGTCGTATTCAAAACCATGCTGTTGAGTTACGGTTGTGACGTCAGTGGCCGTCGAGTTGCGCAGGTCATTGATAATAGCCTGAGTAATCAGTGCCTTATCCGTCCCAAGCGAGCTATACGCCAAAAGCTGTGCGGCTGTCGCAGCGACACCGTGTACCCCAGTGTAGACATGTTGTATAAAGTCATCACCCGTTAGTTGGGCACCTTTCTTCTGAAACTCGCTTGACTTCAATATGGTCCCAATAAATCCCTTATAAGTCATCGCTCCTTTCGATAAATACTTACTCCAATCATCTAATCCACGAGCATCAATATCACGCTGCGGAACTGCGAGATAAACGGCAGAAACCTGCTCTTGATAACTTAATGAAGGCAGCTGCCCTGGTTGATAGCTGATAGTCGCGCTATTGAAATGTTGCTGCGCGGTAGTATCGCCTGAAGCAACAGTACCACGAAGAGAATCAATAACTTGAATCAGAACTTCTGCACGAGAAGTCCCTCCTGTCAGTTCAGTGACATAGTTAGATAATTCGGTCGCTGAGGGAGACCTTTCGTAACCCCATTTAAATAAACGAATCACATAATCGGTATTGCTAAGAGAAGTCAGATTTGCAGAGAAAATTATTTCTTGCGCTACCTGGACAAAGGTTTTCGTACCGGCATTAATCGCCGCCCCATAGTTGTTTATGCCAAGTGCTGATTGAGCCGCACCCGTAACATAATAGATAGCCTGCACGTCTGAGGCGCCTTGCCCAAGGGCAGCGGCGCTTACCGACGGGAACAGAACAGCATTTACTTGCTGATCAAGACTAGTCTGCGCAGCGGATAGAGTAGAATCAAATCCCGAATAATCAAGAACCTGATTTACAACTTTAGCCATAGCCTCTGCAAGAGTACTACCCGTCAGGTAATCTTGCAGGGTTGAGGTGGGTGCAGCAGAGCCAAAAATTTTTGTATAAACAATTTGTAAAGCATTTAAATCTGACAAGCCGTTAAAGAGGGCTACACCATCCGCAGAAGTCAATAACGTAGTGACATATGCTGAGGCTGAAAGTTCACCTCGCTGCAATTGCGCACCTATTGAGTCGAACGTAGCGTGTGACGCGCTTTTCCCTAAAACAGCGTATAAAATAGCTGCTGCTTCTTTCTGATACGCCAATGAAGCCATAATTCCCCCCTTAGAGGACTAACTTGAGAAGCCATAAAAAAATCGGAAGCATAAAATAGATATAACTCATTAATAATGCAGCTAAACATGCATTCCGACTGGTTATACCCAAACAAAGACAGCAAAGCTGTCTGAATTAAAAGAAAGGATAAGATTCAGGTTATGTCAAGGTAGGCGACGAAAGGTTTTAGCAAAAAAAACCATACAAAGACAACGGATAAAACTTTTCGCACAAAATTCCTATAAATTAAAAATCTATAGAAAACACTGAGATCACATAAAAAACAACAAAATAGTTATAAAAAAAATTAGAAAGAATTTAAGAAGAAATTGAAACCATAGGACTATGCAAATACACAAAAAAACTGAGCATCAACCCCCTGAAATCAGCACAATGAATTACTCCTAAGGAATTATACTCAAGTTATATTTTAGATATAGAAGAGGAATAATTCATAACCTTCACTGAAAAACAAGTAGCAAGTAAATAATTAGTAAGCATAGAAAAAATTCATTATTATAATTCAGGGGCAGAAACACAGAACCCCACGGAAACGAACTTGACCTTCTGCCATGCTACCGCAAGGAGTGAACACTGCGCCGAGAATATACTTTTATCGATGACATAACCCCCACGAAACTATTTAACGACGGAAAGAGTGTCGCTTCCCGCCTAGTTCCAAAGAAATTGCCTGCTCCTCTCTGATAGAGGAGTGAACACCTAAAGGGTTATATAAATAACTTTTGACAAAACTTTGTTATCAGCTTAATTACGGTGAGCTGTTGCCTCTCTCTAAAAGCATGTAATATATGGCATTAAATCATGAACAGAATTTAAATAGAAATGGAAAATAGTAAAAAATGGATGGGCAATAACATCTCTATTGAGATAAAACAAAGGAGGGGCTAAAATAAATAAATTGCAAACGCTAACCGACGATTCGTCTCGTATACAAAGTAAATCTTGATAAATTTATGGGTAGCTTAGAAAAATGATCACAACAGAGAGGAGATACATCATCAGTATCAAGGGGAAACCGCTATCATTGGGGATGGCGAAACACAGGAAATATATTATAACTTACGAGGGGGGGCGGAATAGCGCTATCAATCTTGCCATAGAAATATACGAGAGAACAATGCGTTAGCAGGAACATTCTCTCGTCAAATTAGCATTGGATAATCTTTAGCGACAACAAAATGTAACAAGCCCATTAATTCAGCATAAACTTAAACAAGCAGAAATCAATCTTCAACGTATTCCTCCGTATTGAATTGCCTTACACATCGCTCAACTAATAAAAAATCATAAAACACAGGGATGTCGGGAAATTAGATAATATTTAATATCACTAAAAATGAAAATATTTACTCATCTATTTTACCAAAACCTTTCCAAATCCCCGGACTACCAGCTTCAACACAAACCCACCCCATGAAACTACCACTCTGTGGTAAGGAGTTATCGATAACATCACCAACAGAAAAGTGGCCGTTCTTTGGAGGCCCAGGCAGTAATAAGCGTCTTATCGGTGGGATAATTACGCGTGACTCTACGCCAAGAACGGTAAATCTACCGAAGACGTTATTATTTAGCCACATCCCATCTTTTGAACCAAATTTGACATCACCTGCAACCATGCAGTCATCAATTAGCACATTCGGTGCTTTTGAATCAATAAAAATATCCCCCTCAATAATAGAAGAAATAACTCTTAGCCTCAATTTCTTTGAGCCAGACTTGGCAAAAAATGACTTTTTGATACGGCAGTTCTCAAGAGAAACGTCACCATCAAGGTTTGACCAGTTAATTGAATTAAAGATGCAATCTTTGAAAATTTTAAACCCCGAGGTGGATATTGCATCAACCGTATCAATAGTTACATCTTTGAAAGTGAACCTGCTATTAGTCCCTGTTTTTATTTGTATATTTTTCGCCGGGCTGCACCTATGCGAATCAATATAAAATTCACCATAAACATGCTTCAAAAGATATTTAATTTCATCACTTCCTCCGCCACTAACTTTAATTGTCCCTTTTCTCTGCATAAATAGAGTACAGCCCTCAGTACCAGAGACATCCCAATGTGCATTATATTCAGCATGCAAGTTAACGAAATAGTTTTCTATGCCGCCGGCAAAGTCACAAATAGGTGAAACAGGGTTATCTTCCCATTGGCAATCATTAAAACGAAGATAATTGCAATCATCTTTAAGTGATGACATTATAACAATTGGACTAACCAGCGTTTTAGACTCATCAAAGCCATCTTTTAAATTGGCTCTATCGCCAGATGTTCTTCCACAATTGAAAACATCAACTTGTTCAAAAACAGAATCTTGGCATTTATCGATAAATAGTCCCGCACCATCAAACCCCTCCAGAGTAACCTGCTCTAGACGCATTGCATATTGATATTGCAGAAAAAAACCATGACACTTGCTCAAATTTCCAATGAGTTGAATATTGCTAATGGACACAGCACGAAAGCCAGGACTTTTAACAGATTTATCAGATTTCCCAGGAAAATGAAAAACACCGAAATTTTCGTAGCCTTCATTCATGCGAACATCAATGACCGTGCCCCCTTTCTTGCCAAACCCATCTATCTTGGCCCCAGAGTCTAAAGGAAAGATAATTGGTGTTTTAACTACCAATTTTCCTCTCGGCAAAACGATTCTACGATTGCTGGAAAAATTAATAGCGCGAGTAATCGCCGGTCCATTATCATCTTGTATATCGCTAATCCCAAAATAACTGCCTAAGATAGGCTCATCGTTTGAAAATACTCTTTTCCAACGTTTACCATCATCTGTAACAATTACCATCCCTCCATCATCAGGAGAAGTGTTGTCATCTGCATCGTAATAGAACTCCCCACCTCCTGAATGTTGAGATTGCACGGACGGCTTATGGTTAGCGACTACGCTTTTCATCACGGAATTAACTGCAGTAGTACCTGACGATGAATAATAGCTGAGTACATTTATTCGTTGACCAGGACTGATTGGAGACAGTTTCTTTAAGCTTCCAATATCAGGGCAATTACCAGCTGAAGAACCGGCACTTGCATTTTTTATTGAATCATCAGCAAGGGCATTTTCTGTCCTTGAAATAGCAACAATGGAAGCCAATGCCATAACGACACCGCTCTTGAGTGATTCTCTCTTAGAAAAATCAGGGTTACTTTTCTTCATTTTCTGACTCCAGAATAAATTTATTGGTCTTGTCCCCAGAGAGATATCAACATACTAACAAGCAGCTTTAAATGAGATCACTCCTACTTTTTGTGTGATTTGAGTATATATAGTAATAGGTCAGTATTATAAAACTATCAACAGTAAAGAATGTTACAGTGGCAGTAAAAAGAACCAAGATAACAACATCATAACTATCTAACTTCAAATACATACAGAAAAATATTATTGCGATGAGACCAATAACCCCCATCTCCATGGCAACACCTAGAAGTCCAACATTTGGCTTGAAACCGAACCCCCCCAAATAATCCACAATAGGCTGATAGTTGGTAAAACATTCGTATTCTTTTCCACACCCAATTAAGAAGCTCGGTACATTCATATTCAAGACTAAATATGATGCAGAAAAGCGATGTGCTATAGATTGATTTTCGTAGAAAAAGGCAGGAACACCGACATTGAGATAGTTGGCGATCGAAACGAAAACGACAATGAAAAGTGAAAAAGTGAGCACAACAGGAATTTTAGCCAATATACGCCGAAAAGGGTAAACAGCTGCTATAAGAAAAAGTATAACTGAGGCCTTAGACAAGCTGAAAATATATCCTAATGCAAATAATACAATCTCCCAAGCCCTTAATTTAAAATCTCTTAGTCTTATCATAAACGAGATGATTAATAGGGAAACAAAAAAACCAGCCTCTCGTGATAACCCCGACATTCTTGGCAACAGAAAAACTTCATATTGGTTAGTAAAAGTTTTAGTTGCATAGTCACCCCATATTGCAATCGATATTGCCTTTGGTCCTATTGCAGCAGAATAGTTTGTACCAGCGAATTCATATAAGGAAAATTGTAAAATACACCAGAGAACGGAAATGAGCATACAGACATATATTTTACTAAAAACAGGCTTTCCTATTTTATGAATATATGCAACACCCAATACAAGAGCAAATGTCTTGATGACTAAATCGTACCGCCAAAATGCCAAGCACAAGACAGTCCACACACAAAAAAACAATAAAATCTTTAAAGATACTGTAGACAATTTTCTTATAAACTCATAATCCATGAAAACCAAAGGAATCCAAAGATACAAAGTCACATCGCCCACGTAAGGGTTGAAAGGTGTAGCGATGAAAAAGAAGGCAATCCCCCACCTCAGAATATTTAGGAAAAATCTTTCCTTTTCGCTACTATCAACGATAGCGTGTGTTGTAATACTCATTGATTCTTGCTCTCATAAAGAAAATTTTCTTATAATATACTAACCACAAATCACAATCAATAAGCTGATTTATTTATAAATCCTTTAAAGACTGTAAGAAAAATAATTCGAATGTCGAACCAAACGCTCCAATTCCTAATGTAATCGAGATCATATTCAACTCGGCTCTGCATTTTGTCTAGAGTGTCCGTTTCACCTCTCCATCCATTTATCTGGGCCCAGCCAGTGATTCCTGGTTTAACTTTATGACGCAGCATATAACCTTTAATTAGCTTTCTGTATTGTTCATTATGCGCTACTGCATGTGGACGAGGTCCAACAATAGACATGTCCCCCATCAAGACATTTATAAATTGCGGAAGTTCATCAAGTGATGTTCTACGTAAAAAACCACCAACAGCAGTAACCCTAGCATCACCTTTTTTTGCCTGGACAACTTTATCTCCATTTTCCATAACACTCATGGATCTAAACTTCCAAACCATTATAGATTTCCCATCCATGCCATAACGTCTCTGTTTGAAGATAATCGGTCCTGGAGACGTGAACTTAACAAATATCGCAATCAATAAAAGAACGGGAGAAATAAAGATTAATATTGCAAGCGAAAGTAAAATATCCTCGACGCGTTTTATTATTTTATTGACACCGCTGATTGGCGTATCAAAAAGGGAAACTACAGAAACTCCGTTTATTTCTTCGCTACGCGACTGTAGAATATTAAAAGTAAAAACATCTGGTATAAGCATAACCGAGCAAGTTGTATCAGATAATTCAGCCACAGTATCCTTGATTAAACGTTCTTGCTCCATTGGCATCGCAATATAAATTCTATCAATCCGGCCATCTTTTGCATCCCTGATAAGCTGTTCTAAATCACCACATTTTTCAACTTTCGTGTCTATAGAGTCATATTCGTCATCATATATTCCGAGAACTTTGAAGCCCATCCAATGAGCATCATTTAAAGTTTCAGCTAGCTTGATACCTACAGGGAGTGATCCCATGATCGCAACATTACGGGTGTTAAACCCCATATTGCGCATATAGCCAAGCAATAAACGAATAATCGAGCGAGAAATTATCAAACCACAACATGCTAAGAGGTACCATTCAGCATATAGCGTTAAATCACTATAAAAACCATCGATAAAAGATATAATACCAATAGTCAATAAAACACTTAAAGACCAGTTTTTTATGATAAGTTGAATCTCTAAGGCAACACGGACCCCACGCCACGAGCGATAAAACTCGGTTATACCACCTGCCATTTGAAATATGACGATTGATATCAATACTACAACCCAATGCTGCATGGTAAATACATTGCCTGACAGCTTGCATGCTAAATAGAGACAGAGGCTTATAATGATAATATCTGAAAACCGCTGTATCATTGAAGTTAGAGATGCATTAGATTGTAGAGCACCACGACGAAAACCATTCATAGCTGTTTGCCTATTAACCAACATAGTATAACTCCTGCCCAGTACCTGTCAGATTAAAAATATAATTTTTACAAAACAGAAGAATACATTGTATATCAGAAGAATCGCGTTCAATCTTTCTATTACAGGAAAGATATCTTCGTTGCGCTTTAAATATCATGCACCAAGATCAAGGTACACTTTTTTGGTTGCTGCAATCATCTTGTCCGCCGTAAATCTCTTACTAAACGTATCTCTTGCTGCATTCCCCATTCTCTGCCATTCCTCTCTTGATGTACTTTCGAGTATATGACATAGCTCCTCCGTTTGCTCAGGAGAAAATAACCGACCATTTATGTGATCGTCAACGACCTCGGGGAAAGAACTACAGTTACTCGCTAAAATAGGTAATCCATAGCTCATTGCTTCCAATGGAACCATTGCAAAACCTTCCCATCGGCTTGGTATTAGCAATACATCAGCGCGACAGAAATGTGGTGCCAATTGTTCAGCGGATAACCAGCCGGCATATGTGGTCTGCGGAAGATCTTGAATCTTATCATTTTCATTTTCAAGCACAAAATCGCCGACAACTGTCAAATGGAATGCTTTTCCTTCTAATTGGCGCATAGCTTTGGATAAAATATCAAAACCTTTTTGGTAGTCGAACCGACCAACAAAAAGAAGTTGAATAAGCTCATTACTTTCAAAGGAATTGACTTTTTTAGCGTAATTGTCATTACTCGGAACGCCATTATGAACGACGACCAGTTTATTCTCATTAAGCCCCGCATCAACAGCTATTTTCTTTTCACAATGACTGACACAAATGACCACATCAGTTATAGGAAGCAATAGTTTTTCGATGACAGTATATATACGTGATTTAAATCGAGATACTGTCATCATAAATGCGAAAGCATGCGGGCAATATATTACTTTTGGGCGATAGATTGGCCAGAGAAGAATCAACGACAATCGTCCTAAAGCACCAGCAAAACTACTATGCAAATGAACCACCTTTGGTCGATGTTTCAATACAACTCTCGTAAATATAAAGAAAAACTGTAGAAAACCGCGAATCCCACGCCCTAATCGAGGAAAAGATTTTATCGACCTAGAGTCAACACCATATAGTTCTGAAGCTTGGTCAGCAGGAACTAAACAACAAATGTTTTCCTGCCCTTTATCAGCAATCTGACTTTTTGCCAACTGACGAAGGACCGTAGCCACTCCCCCCTTGATTGTTTCTGCTGCATGAAGAACTCTCATCAAATCTCCCAGTAATATTTATTATAAATATTGTGAAATTATTTTATCAACTGCTTGTGCCGATTTCCCCCATGAGAAGCGACGTGTGTTTTCAAAACCCAGCCTTATGAGCTCCTCGCGGACAGAATCATTGCAGACGATCGTTTCCATTGCAGTAGCGATTTCATCAATTTTGTAGGGATCAAAATATAAGGCACTCGTCCCTAGAACCTCAGGAATCGACGCAGAAGAAGAAGCTATAACTGGACACCCGCAAGATTGAGCCTCGAGAGGAGGGATCCCGAACCCTTCATAGAAAGATGGGAAAACAAATGCTGTAGCATTCTGATATAATTTAACAAGTTCCAGGTCATCGACACGTCCCAAAAACTCTATATTTGAATTAGTATTCTCGGCGCTCGCATACATCTGCTTATTGAAGTTATCAGCAGAGCGTCCAATAATCTTTAATTTAATATCAATTTTATCGTCTAACATGGCAAAGGCTTTTAACATGCCATGAAAATTTTTATGGTAATTAGGGGAGGATACAGCAAGAAGGTATTTTTCTTGTCTATCTGAATCAGTCGTCTTAAATTTGTCAGATGACGCATTATAAACAACTGATATTTTTTCCTTTTCCACATTGAAAGCTTTGGCTATCTCACCCTTAGAAAACTCACTAACCGTAATAATCTTCCGGCTATTTTTTAGCATAATAGGAATGATTAAGTTATAAATATAACGGAATTGTCTAGAAAAACTCTCAGGATATCTCTTGTAGGTAATATCGTGGTGTGTGACGATTTGATTTCTATAGAATAAGGGGGCAGTACTGCACAGGTTAAGTAACGGTGGAGAGCCAATACTTTTAAGATATTTTGGGAGATCGATTTGTTCCCATAAATGACCATGTTTTTTTCCAATCACCTTGAGTTCAAAAGAAGGATCAGCCTCAATCTTCAATTTCTCATCAGGAACGAGGAAAACCACATCGCCTCTGATTGCATTCAAACTTCGAGATATCTGTTCTGCGAAACGCTGTACGCCCGTCATATCCTGCGTAAGAAACCTTGCATTAATATAAAGCATTAAAGGCACCAATTATTAATCATTATTAAGGGAGGTTTAAATATCACGGTTGACATCAATATAGTTCGATATATTTCCCTGCAATATATTTTATATCAAAATCCAGAACCGGATTTACATTAAATGTAGGATGAGTCATAAGGTAGCTAATATTAAAGTCTTGGATGGGGAATATATTATCATAAAGTTTTGCTATTTCAGCCACCCCTCCCGTAAAATTAGTATAAACAACTTTCCCTGCATTGGCGGATTCAGCAACTGCCCGTCCAAATGGTTCGTTCCATTTATTAGGCAGAACCACAACATCAATCGACGCCATAAAATCCTCTACCTTAATAAAACCCATCGTTTTTATATTGCTGGCAGATGCTAATATTTCTAATTCATTACCTTCAGTATCATTACCGAAGCGCCCTGCGGCATAGAAATCAATACCTTTGGTATTTCTATATTTTGCAGCTAACGAACAATAATCATCAAACCCTTTGTCTCTAGTCAATCGTCCAATGAAGCCCACCCGCACATTTTCATGATTCTTTTTATCGCTTTTAAAATCAATACATGAAATAGGATTATAGATATATGCATGAGTAGAGTTAATGCCAAATTTATTTGACCTATGAAGCTTAGAAATATACTCACTGATACCCACAAAACAATCAACATTTCTACTGCATATTTTTTTCACAGCAGAAAGTAGTTTTACTCCGATACTATTAACATCAACATTATTACCCGACTTAAACAATGTACTGTTCGGATGAAAAAGATAGTAATCTCGCGTGGTGTGGACTATTTTTATTTTTTCTTTTTTAGCTGCTTTCCAAACAGAAACTGAAAAGCCACTTAAGTTGTTTGTATGTACAACATCAGGTTTTATCCTGGCCAATTCTTTACCAACAAGTGACATCATCCAAGGGTTGTACATGTCAATGATATGCCATGCGAGTTTTATTAATCGCCCTTTCCTACCATTGGAAAATGGCCAGTAAATATTTTTTAGAGGAAAATAAAAAACACGAACACCATTTAGAGTATCTTTCAATATATCACTGTGGTCGTGCAAACAAAAGATAGTCACATCGTGACCATTACGGATTAACTCCTCTGCCAGCAGTTGAACAGAAACTTCAGCACCACCTACTTTATAAGGAGCATAAAGTGTATTGATCATGACAATTTTCATAGCCTACCTATTTAAGCGTGGAAGAGTTTAATCAAAGCACCTTGTTAATCAGTTCAATGTTGGCATTATTATATCGAGAATAATTATCGTATATACAGCCGACAAAAGACTTCCACTCTGGGGACAAATTAGCCTCATTGATAACGTAAGACGTTATTTTTATCTTATCCCCGTAGATCATGATCAAATTGTCGTATAAAGAAGAATAAAACCCAGCAATCGAAGACACATTCTCTTTTTCCATTAAAGGATACACTTCGAAAGGAAAGTCAAATCTTTTCACTTTGACAAGCTCCGATATCCTTTTTATTTTTTCAGCTCTTTCTCTACGATGTGGGACATAATAAAAAACAGATTCAGGCTTTGAATTCAATAAGTCTTTTATCATATTTAATGTTAATTGAATATCATCAACTGATGTTACTCCGGCCTCAAAAAGCGGTGACCCAATAATAAACACTTTATTATCGTTACTGGGTAAGCTTGCTAGCTTTCTTTTATAATTTTCGTAACAGTGCCTTATGACAACATCACTCTTCTTGACTTTTTCTTCAATGTTATATACGGAAAAGAATGTGATTTTTTCGAACTCATTGTTAACCATACCAATGGATTTCAAGAAGAAAGACTTGATAATTTTTCGCGGACTAATTCCCTCCTCTCGGTTTATTCTTAGCGTCGCCGTCCCATCATCAAGAAGAACAATGTTTCTTTTTTTAAATTTTCCGGCTAGCATCCAGAAAACACGCGCACGGTATTCTCCTGCAATAAGAGTGACTCTGTTTTTATTTATTGAATTTTCACCAATTCCTTTAAGAACACTTTTGATCTTAAATGAGTTTTTTAGAGTTCCTTCCACATCAATAGTAACCAATTTTTTGTACTTAATCATATCCACTATATTCATGATCTGATTATAATTAAGTGCAGAGTTTTCGGTTTTTTTATTGATAATCAAGATCTCCAGACTTATATTTTTAGCATCCAAAAACTCTATTAAATTAAACGCCTGCAATGGCGATTCGATATACGCAATATAAGCATCCATAATTATTTCACCATAGCACTCATTCAATTGTTATTTTTAGCCTTAAGATATATCAGTGGAATTTTTTTTCATCACGTAATTTTATATAATGCTCAACATCTCGTTGAGAAAACACTTTTGCCGGATGTCCTCCTGCAATAGCAAACGCAGGAACATGCTTAGTTACGACACTGCCTGCCTGTATGATCGCACCTTCACCAATTGTAACACCTGGAAGTATAATCACATTGACTCCAAGCCAAACATTATCACCGATAATAACATCCTTGATAATATAAGTACTATCGTATGGGATAGCATTGCCGTGGTGATTATGATTTTCCGTAATTAAAATGCATCCAAATCCACAATGAAAATTATCTCCGATGGTAACATTCCCTTTACCAATAACAGTAAGACCATTAGAGTTAAAATTATCACCCAATTTTGTTTTATTATTGACAATCGTCAAATAATTAACCTTCGGATTTTTACCGCAACTTTCCACCATGTTTACAACTTTTTGGCGATATATTGCTTTTTTTCTATTCCTAAGCCAACGTTTTAGAACTGCTATCATTTTATCTGAGACCTCCGTAACTCTCGCCTTCCACAAACAATAGTGACAACGCAGGCGAAAAGACTTGATAACGTGTATACCAAGCAAAAATACTCTACTCTTATCTCTGTCACAGTTATGATGAAGATACCAATCAAATGTGTAATCATCGACCCCATAGTGATAATTGAAATGATTTTATTTTTGCGGTAATAAAATAAAGAATGAGTAAAAACATAATAGATAGATAAGAATGCAGTTCCCGGAAGAAGAATATTAAAGTAATAAATCGCGCTGTTAAACTCAGTTTCAAATAGGTAAGGAAAAACAAACGGCAAAATGACAAAATACGCTACACAAGCGATAATCACCAAGCCTGTATAGCCATACTGAATTAATTCCACGCCTTTAAAATCATTCGCTTTAAGCTTGCGATAAATGAAAGGTTGGAAAGCCTGGTTGATTACGCCGAAAAAGAGCATAACGATAGAGGTTAGCTGAAACGCCAAACCATAAACCCCGACTACCGCTGTACTCATGTAGTGGGCTATGAAGAACCGATCTACAGAGGATTTAATCCAATAACTGCCGTGATGCGGCAATAGGGATACCCCGTAGCTAATGATTTCCTTATAACGCTTGCGCACCGGTTGGAACACACTGCGCTCAACCGCTATTTTTCTGTAAACAAAGAACTCATAGGCCAACTGAATACTGAAAAATGATGCCGCTATCGCTATCAAACGTTGTCCTGGCGTCGCCGCTATCATCTCAAAAAGAGCGATCGTGAATAAAACGTTGAATGCGGAAAGCAAAAATTGTCCGATAGCAGCAACTTTATAGGTCTGACTAATGCGCAAATGCGATAAATTGATAAAGTTCAGCGCCTGTGCCAGAGAGGCTAAAACAACCAGAAAACCATCGCTGAAAGAAACTGATATCTTGGCGACCAGTGTGACAATGTAGAATATAGCCATCAATAGCACGCTCGAAGCGAAAGCTAAGGTGATGTTATCTCTACGAAACACCAGGGAGCTCCCTTCCCCCTCCTGAATGTATTTGACCGGCAACAGACCTTGACCACTGAACGAAATGAAAATGATCAAGATCTGAATAACGGACAAATAAAGAGTCAGCGCGCCGTACCCCGACGCGCCAAGGTGTGCTGTCAAATAAGGCAATATGATGAAGCCGATGACCTTGCCGAGAATATCCCCTACCGACAAGGCCGCAGCCCCCATAATGGCTTTACTCATTTACAGATACTTTTCCAGGAAGTTAAGCGCATGCCAAAACCCTTCTCCTTGGTTTTTGTGCCCCTGCCACACTTCAGGAATAAACTGCGCTCCCGGCGCATGACAACGCAGATCATCAGCCAGCTCGTCAAAGTTCACATCGCCTTTACCGATCTGTACCCCTTCACCGTCCACTCCCAAAGCATCAACAATATGCATATGTGCGGTGTAAGGACCGACCTTCTGGGTAAAGTCATGCAGATCCCATTGGTAGTAATTGCAAGCCATCATAGAATGCGACGTGTCATAGCAGATGCGATAACCGTATTTTTCACAGAACGCTTTAATCTCGTCCGGATCAACAAACAGGTTATGATAGCTCTGACCACCAAAGTGCCATGGGAACGGAGGCATCGTCTGGATGATGATTTCAACGCCTTCTTGATTGATTTCACCCAAAGCCGCGCCAATGCGGTCGTACATCGCCTGGCGTGACTCTTTTGGCAAGAATCCGGTGGTATTGAAACCGCCCGCATTAACCACGATGACAGGACGCTCAGTTTTCGGGAAATATTGCTTCAACGCGCGAGTCACATCACAGACACGCTGCAACTGTTTGATCGAATGAGCAAGATAAACTGGATCATCCGTCGCCAAGTCTAAAATGTGATCGTTGGCGAACAGCTCAGGGCTATGTACCGCAAAACCGATATTTTCAGCGCCGGAGAAGAATTCAGTCAAATCCAGCTCCATGTCCTGATAGCTCAAATGGAACTCGACGAAATCCAGATTGGATTTATTCTTCAACTTGCCGTAATCGTGATAGCGCACAGGAATGCCGAACGGACGATTGAAATCATAGTCCTTGGCTTCTATCGCCACGTCATTCAGATCCGACTCGTAGAAATACCCTCCTTTTTCGTGGTCACGATTGGCTTTCTTACCGACCAATTGCTCCAGATATAGAGGCTGCAGGCCCTGGCCCGGACTCTTCACTTCAACCATCTCGCGAGTGATGATTTCACCTTTTTTCAGATCGCGATTGATAATCAAACTTTTTGCCAGAGTTTCGCGGTTGATCATTTCCCCTTGGGTAATAGTACGTTCGCCGGCGTTGCCCATGGACTCTTCAACTTCGCGGATACGTACGACCATCTCTTTGAACTCAGGAGGTAACAACGACACCTTGTGGTCGTTGCCTTCCATGGATTTGTCGATAGTGAAGTGTTTTTCGATCACTCTGGCGCCCAATGCGGTCACGGCGATCGGCACTGAAATGCCTCGCTCATGACCAGAATAACCGACCAGACAGCCCGTCACCTGCTGCAGACGCTTGATATAGGCCAGGTTGACGTCTTTAAACGGGGTCGGATAAGTAGAGTTGCAATGCAGGATCACAAACTCGGCACCTTTCGATTTCAAGAAGTCCACCGAGCTTTTAATTTCAGCTTCGCTGCACATGCCGGTAGAACAAATCAGCGGTTTGCCCGTAGCGGCCAACGCGGCCAACATTTCGTGGTTAGTGAAGTCTGCGGAAGCAACCTTATAACCTTCCATGCCATAGTCTTCCAACACTTGCAAGCTCTTCAGATCCCAAGGGGTACACAGCGGGGTCAGCCCCTTCTCCTTGCAATAATCGAACACTTCAATCAATTCTTCATTGCTAAGCTGGAATTTTCTCAGCAGATCCAGCGTGTACTGCGCGCCAAGATCGGCGGATTTGTCTTTATCGTTGCCGCCCTTATACAAAGAACTCAGATCGCGCATTTGGAATTTGACGCAATCGGCGCCTGCGTCAACCGCCAGGTCAACAAGATGCTTAGCCAGCTTAATGTCGCCATTATGGTTGTTGCCAATTTCAGCAATAATGTAAGTCGGCGAGGTCTCCGTGATAGTGTGTCTGCCAATCGTCAGACCTTTTTCGCTTTGCAGAGCAACGGCGACCAAACGACGATAATCGTCAACCAGCGGCAGAACGTCAACGCCATTCGAAAACAGCGATTCAATCTCATTACGTGGCGCATCCACTTTTTTATAGCGGACATTCTGATTCATCACTTCCGAAATTTCGCGGCTCAGGTCGAAATCGCCGTTAGTTATCCAACGGCGGAAATCGCCGTCCGAGAAAGAGCCGCACAGCTTGCCGTCTTCGGTGACGACAAAAATAATGCGTTTTTTATTCGAGTTGATTTTTTCTAAGGCTTTAATGATTGATTCGGTTTCAAACACTAAAAAGTCAGATATTTTTTTCTGAATTAACATGAATTATCTCCCACTCCAATTTTTCAAAATCACTTCAACAACCGCCCAGTCCAGCATGGTGTCAATTTCAAAACTTTCCTCTTCAGACATCTTATGCGCTACAACTTTGCCACCAAGACGATTACCGGTGCTGAGGAGAATTTCGCTTTTCGTAACGTAAATTGAACCATTTTCTTTGAGTTTAATACTTTCAGGCTTAATATCTTGCCGGCGCGGACGGTTTAAGTAATCGTAATAGGCTTTCGGATTATCTTCATTTTCCCACAAGAAATGCCAAAACTCACAAACGCTCAGCAATGAATCGGCTTTCTTTTCAAGAATCTTTCCGATTGCAGAATCAATCGCATCATCTTTGCGAACAGGAGAGGTAGCCTGCAACAAGACGGTGTACTCAGGGTGATAATTCTCATTTTCAGCCAACCACTCCAGCGTATGCAAAAGTGCGGGCTCAGTCGCAGCGGTATCGTTCGCCAGATGGGCCGGACGCATAAAGGGGACTTCCGCGCCATATTCTCTTGCTATCGCAGCGATATATTCACAATCTGTTGAAACAATGACACGATCAATACTCGAAGAATTTAATGCCTGCTCTATGCTCCAAGCGATTAATGGCTTACCTGCAATTTCTTTAATATTTTTTTTGGGAATACCTTTCGACCCACCCCTTGCTGGAATAATTGCAAGATTACTCATTTTTTCTCCAAATATTCTGTATTATTAATTCTTCATTGAACTAAAAGCTCCTCTATATGAGGAGCTTTATTAATTTAAGAGAAGAAGAAATTACTTATACTCGTAAGCGTAATAGCCGTAAGCGTCACCGGATTTATTTTCAACGGCATTAAGAATAACACCTTTAATCTCGGTACCATTCTGTTCGAAACGACGAATACTCACTTCAATTTCTTTCAGTGAATTTATACCATGACGCGCAACAAGCAATGTTGTGCCTATGTTTCGCCCAACAATAGCTGCATCCGTAACCGCAAGGATAGGCGGCGTATCAACAAGCACTATGTCATAGTGTTCGCTTGCCCATGTTAAGAGTTCGGTTAACCGTTTATGCATTAATAGCTCAGATGGGTTTGGTGGGACTTTACCCCGAGAAATAAAGTCTAGACTAGATAACTCTGTCTTTTTAATTACGCTTTCGACAGACGTTTGACCTGATAAGAAATCTGAGAGCCCCATACCTAACTCACAACCTAACAGGCTATGTGCATAACCTTTACGCATATCAGCATCTATAAGGAGGACTTTTTGCCCAGCCTGTGAAACAACAGCAGCTAAGTTTAAACTTACAAACGTCTTACCGATATTCGGGCTAGCACCACATATCATCAACACATTATTTTTAGCTTCAATCATCGCAAAATGCAGGCTAGTACGTAGACTACGTACAGCCTCAATCGCAAGGTCTGCTGGGTTGCCTACAGCAAGCAACGAGTCAACATTAGCTTGATTCTTTCTTTGTCCTTTATTGAGGATAGAGCTATCTTTCTTCTGTTGCCATTCAGAAAGAGGAATACTCGCGTACACATTAATGCCTTGCTGTTCAAGTTCCTCAGGACTTTCTATCCCTCTGTGAAGCATATTTTTCAAGACTACTACAACAACTGAAAGCACACCGCCAAATAAAGTAGCAATAATGATGATTAGCACTTTTCTTGGTTTTACCGGTTTAGGGGCAGCCTCCGCAGAGTCAATAATGCGGACGTTACCAACGGTACTGGCTTTAGTGATCGAGAGCTCTTGCTGTTTATTCAGCAATTGCATATAGATTTCTTTCCCAGCATCAACATCTCGTGTTAAACGAAGTATTTCCTGCTGGGTTTGAGGCATCTTGCTAACACGTTTATTCAACTTATCTTTTTCTTGCTGCAATGTCGAGCGCTTCTCCATCAACGCTCGATATGCTGGGTGCTCTTTCGTATAAAGCTTGGATATTTCAGCCTCTTTGAAAGTAAGCTCATTCAATTGAGCTTCCACACCAACAATTGTATCCAGAACAGATTTTGCCTCTAAAGACAAATCGACAGAATCATTCTTTTGGCGAAAACTATTAAGTTTATCCTCTGCAGAATTTAACGACTCTCTGACTAATGGTAATTGATCTTTCAGAAATGCCAAACTACGAGCGGCTTCTTCTGATTTTCTTTCTACGTTTTGTTCAAGATAATTACGACTTATGCTATCTACAATTTTTTTAATTTGAACAGGATCATCACCATTATAACTTATTGACAGAACACCTGTGTCTTTCCCTTTATCTTCAACTGTCAGATTGTCTAAAAGGTTTAATGTTGCAGAAAGTTTTGACAGTTTTTCAATTTCAAAAACAACTCCCGGAGCGGATTCTATCCCACTGACAAGTAGAGATATATTACCACCTGACGCCAACTGCCCTACTCGGCCTTTAAATAAAAAATCACCATTCTTTGAAATGGTATAATTTTCTTTATCGACTACTGTCAATTCGATGTCAGCATCAGATAGTTCAGGTGGTACACTTAACCGCGATAATGCGATTTGCCCTGGTTCTTCCCCCATCAGCCTAGCCCAACCGCGTCCGAATATAGGGAAATATTTCTGATTCGCGATCGTATCTAGATGCAGATCACTTACCGTTTTACCCAAAATCATCCGTGAAGTTATCAGCTCGATTTCCGTTGACGACGCAGGTTGTGCATCAGGAAGCATTTGAGTCAGGTCATTAACAAGCGAATTACCATCACTCCTTTCCACCTGAATTAATGCGTCGGCTCTATATATTGGAGTGGCAAAAAGACTATACAGGATTCCCAATACACAAAACAAAGTTGTGAACCCTAAAATCAACCAGCGATGATCAAAAAGGATACTAATCAATCTGGCTAAATCTATCTCATCATTGCTTTGGCTAGCTGGAAGCTGGCCAGCTTTACTGTTGTTAGTCATGTTGTTCTCTATTCAACGGTTTAAAGCATCAGCCCATTTCTGAGCTGATTCTGCAAGCAAATTGTAGGCATATTCAAACGCCTCAGGACTTTTCCTATAAGGATCAGGAATATCTTTTTGCCCTTGCCAGTGTGCAAAAAGCATTGTCTTCCCTCTTACTTCAGGAATGAGCCTACATACAGCATCTACATGTCCCCTTTCCATTACAAGAATGAGAGAATATTCTTGACACATACTCTTTGTAAGCTGCCGAGCCACATGACCCTCAAGAGAAATACCGTTCTTACTGGCTATCAGTGCCGCTTGATTATCAGCACTGTGTCCAACTAAAGCATGTATACCTGCGGAGGCAATATTTTTAGCCGGACACAGTTTTTTAAGCAAAGCCTCGGCCGTCGGCGAACGACAGATGTTGCCTACACAAACTACCAAAATGGAATCAAACATACTCTATGCCCTATGGCCAATTACGAATGCGCAATGTACCTTCAGTCAGGTCATTGAAGCTCGATATTGTAGGTGCCAGCTGACTGATAACACGGTTCCAACGGACAATCGGTGCTGCAGTAACATAGACGATATCATAAGGCTGAAGTTGGAATTCCGCCCCCATAACCATGGCTGTCGCATCAGCCATGTTCAACTGATAGATATCAGCTAATTTGCTACCCTGTGTACCATGGAGAGGTCGGATGACAAACACACCGGTTGCATCTGCAGTCGTTTGGCTTATCCCATTGGTATTACCTAAGGCCTCTGTGAGTGTCATACCACTCCGATCCATTTTCAGTGTCGCTGGTGTTTTGACTTCACCCATAACAAATATCTTAAGATCGTCATTTCGAGGAATATAAAGAATATCACCCGGGTACAATAATCTGTTCTGCGTAAGATCGCCGTTTTGCATCATTTTCTGCAAAGACAGGCGCTCTTCTTTACCATTGTGAGTGAGCACAATATTACGCCAATCAGCATTTTCCGTCAGGCCACCCGCGACGTTAATTGCATCAAGTACCGTCAAGGGAACATTAGTGATAGCTTGTTGCCCTGACTTCGATACCTCACCAGTAATGTAAGCTTTCTGCGAACGAAACGCAGCTATATTGACATCGACCTGAGGGCTTTCAATATATTGAGAAAGCCGACTTGCTATTTCAGAACGAACCTGGGTCGCAGTTTTTCCCGCTACACGAACTTTACCAATATAAGGATAAAAAATTGTACCATCCGATTGGACCCAGTTCCCCGTATCGCTAGCGCTTCGGTATTGGCCTGCTGGTGTAGTCAACTCCGGGTGATCCCACACAGTCACATTAAGGACATCACCAATACCGATATGATATTCGTAGCTACGAAGTGCTTGTTCAAGCAACGCGTTCGGCTGAGCGACTACTCGTGGGGGACGAAGCTTGTCAATTAACTTTGGCGTAACCGGATATACATTCACCAGTTCATCGATATTAAAATCACTATCCTCTTGTTTTACCGTGTCTTTTCCTGATGTGTGTAAATGCTGTCCGGGAAGGATAGTACAACCACTGAGGATACCGACGGATACAAGTATCGATATAATTTTCAATTTTCTTTTTGCCATCGAGTTATCATCACTTTCAAGTATGTGTTTCAACAAAGCTGACAAGATAATCCTATCTAACCTTGTCAGAGCTGATTTGCAATCTAACGAAAATTCCAAGTACAAAGTCATGTGAATACTGGTCTGTAGCATTCGTCAAGACGTGCACTCTCCCGTCATTGAGCTATCGTTGAAGTGTCAGAAGATAGTATTAGGATGGGAAGAGTGGTCGCCATCCTGGCAAATCAATTACCACGTCTAACACTGACATTCGCATCCAAAGTCTACGAACTGCCGTCTGGCCGTTATCTCTTTCAATCTGGTGCAGACTCAGGGTGAAAAAAATCTAAACAATACCGGCCACTGGAGGATTTTAATATAAAAACCACTCATGCGAAATGCTGGCGTTTAAGGCTAAGCCCCTCACTATGAGGATTTATAACCTCTGAAACGCCAACTTTTCTGCCCACTCGCGGAAGGCTTTACCCTGCGTAGGATGGCGCAATCCGTAAGTCACGAATGCCCGCAGATAGCCCATCTTCTCACCGCAATTGAACGACTCACCAACCAATTCAGTGGCCTCTACTATTTGCTGCTGAGTCAGCTCAGCAATAGCATCTGTCAGCTGAATGCGTCCCCAAGCGCCCGGCTCAATTTTCTCGAGAATAGGCCAAATATCCGCAGATAGCACATATCGCCCAACGGCTGAGTAGTTTGATTTTAGCGGAACATCGCGGCCCGGCTTCTCGATTATTGAACTGATACGTGAAGAATCGCCAGGTTGCAGTGCGTTATTCTCACATTCGACAACAGAATACTCACGCAGAGTATGCTCGTCGACCGTTTGAACCAGTATCTGGCTATGGCCCGTTTCTTCGAAACGAGAAATAAGATGCGGCAAATTATCTTTTCTCAGGTCAGCCTTGGCATCGTCAAGCAAAACATCTGGCAACAGAACAACAAATGGCGAATCACCGACCAACGGTTTAGCGCAGAGAACGGCATGTCCCAGTCCTTTTGGTTGCCCCTGGCGAATGTGCATCAGCGTCACGCCTTTTGGCGTTATCGACTGCACTTCATCCAACAGCTGCCGCTTCACACGGGCCTCCAGCATCGCCTCCAGCTCGAATGAGGTATCGAAATGGTTTTCGATGGCGTTCTTGGAAGAATGCGTCACCAGGATGATCTCTTTGATCCCTGCCGCGACGCATTCGTTGACAATGTATTGAATCAACGGTTTATCAACGATTGGCAACATCTCTTTCGGAATCGCTTTGGTCGCCGGCAGCATGCGCATGCCCAATCCGGCAACGGGAATAACCGCTTTCAACTTCGTCATGGTAAACCTCATTCATTCTCGTGTTCGCTCTCAGCCGCGGTGGCGACAACCTGTTACTTTCCCAACGTCTGCTTCAACCAGTGGCTGAAATTCTCACCTTCCGAACCGTGACGCAGACCATATTGCACAAACGCCTTCATATAACCAAGCTTGTCACCGCAATCATGGGATTTACCGCTCATATGGAACGCTTCCACCGTTTGCTCTTTCATCAACATCGCGATCGCGTCGGTCAGTTGAATCTCGTCGCCTGCGCCAGGAGCGGTCTTTTCAAGCAGCGGCCAAATTTCTGCTGAAAGTACATACCGGCCGACAACCGCTAAATTGGAAGGTGCATCCTCACGGGCCGGCTTCTCAACCACCGCCGTCATCGGTGCGCTTTCTCCAGCAGCTATCGTCGCGCCTGCGCAATCTACCACACCATATTTGGACACATCTTGTTCCGGCACCGGTTCAACCATGATTTGGCTATAACCCGTATCATCAAAACGTTGAATCATTTTAGCCAGATTTTCTTTACGCAAATCCGCCGTAGAATCATCCAATAAAACATCGGGTAACAGCACAACGAAAGGAGAATCACCCACCATTGGTTTGGCGCAAAGCACCGCATGCCCCAACCCTTTCGCCTGTCCCTGACGCACCTGCATCACGGTAACATCCGGCGGACAAATACTTTGCACTTCACTCAGGAGCTGACGCTTTACGCGCGCTTCGAGCATGGCCTCCAGCTCAAAAGAAGTGTCAAAATGGTTTTCAATCGCGTTTTTCGATGAATGCGTGACCAATACGATATCTTTAATCCCCGCCGCGACGCATTCAGCAACAATGTACTGGATTAAGGGCTTATCGACCACGGGCAACATTTCTTTAGGAATAGCCTTGGTCGCTGGCAACATACGGGTTCCCAAGCCCGCAACGGGGATCACTGCCTTAAGTCTTGTTTGCATTTTCATTCCAATTCATCGTAGCGCTGCACTCATCTGTGCAGCGTGAACAAGGGGATTCAATCAGGCACGCTACCGCCCTTGGCTTGCAGCTACCAAAGTACTGTATTGACGCATCCAACCACGTCATTGTATGAGCCAGTAATTTTTATGCAAAACGGCACTCATTCTTCGTTTGAACTGTCATGCTGTTCACAAAAAAATAAAAAAATCGGTGCCTTTATAACCAAACGATGCTAGTTACTGCCGTTATATGACTAAGATTCTTATACTAATGCCTAAGTGATACAAGCCTTAGATCCCCCCAGTCAGCCGTTTTCAGAATAAGACTACTCATGCCACATACCGATAAGAATCATAGTTGAAGAAAATTGTTTTAATATTTTGATTTAAATATATTTAATAAGACGTTTCTTTTCTGAGCGCATGGCATCCCGGCAGATATTTGCTCCCTCGGCCCTTGATTCCTTGGGCCACTCGGCGCCGATCGATGTTTACGGCAATACGCCTGTGCTGATCCACGTCCTCCCGATTAAAGTTGAATTTTGCCGCCTCAACGCCCATCATTCCCGTGCGGCATAAGCCGTAGAACTTACAGGTGAAATTGGGCGTATGGAATGGATCGCTGATCCAACAATTTGGGCCGGCCTGGCCACTTTGGTCGTGCTGGAAATCGTGCTGGGTATAGACAACCTTGTCTTCATCGCCATTCTGGCGGACAAACTACCGAAACAACAACGAGATAAGGCCCGTGTCGTCGGTCTGTTGCTGGCGCTGGTCATGCGTCTGGCTCTGCTCGCCTCCATATCGTGGCTGGCGACGCTGACCAAACCGATGTTCATCGTCGCGGAGCACCCCTTCAGCGGCCGCGATCTGATCATGCTGGTCGGCGGGATATTCCTGCTGTTCAAAGCCACCATGGAGCTCAATGAGCGGCTGGAAGGCAAGGATGAAGAGCAGCATGGCGCGCGCAAAGGCGCACGTTTCTGGCCGGTCGTGGCGCAGATCGTGGTGCTGGACGCCGTCTTCTCGCTCGACTCGGTGATCACCGCGGTCGGCATGGTCGATCATCTGGCGGTGATGATGATCGCGGTCTGCATCGCCATCGGCCTGATGCTGCTGGCCAGCAAGCCGTTGACGCGCTTCGTCAACGCTCACCCGACTATCGTTATCCTGTGCCTGAGCTTCCTGCTGATGATTGGCTTTAGCCTGGTGGCGGAGGGCTTCGGCTATCATATTCCGAAAGGCTACCTCTACGCAGCGATCGGCTTCTCGGTAATGATCGAGGCGCTCAACCAGCTGGCGCAGTTCAACCGCCGTCGCTTCCTGTCAAAGGTGCGGCCACTGCGCGAACGCACCGCCGAGGCGGTGTTGCGTATGCTGAGCGGCAAACATGAAGAAGCAGAGGTCGACAGCCATTCCGCCAACCTGCTGGCCGATAGCGACAGCGAAAGCGGCGAGATCTTCAATCAGCAGGAACGGCGCATGATCGAACGCGTACTCGGCATGGCGCAGCGCACGGTCAGCAGCATCATGACCTCGCGTCACGACGTCGAATACCTTGAACTGAACGATCCGCAGGAGAAGCTGACGCAGTTGCTGGAACGTAATCAGCACACGCGCATCGTGGTGGTGGAAAGCAGCGCCAGCGACGAACCGCTGGGCGTTATCCATACTATCGACGTCCTCAAACAGCAATTGGCGCAGGCGCCGCTGGATCTGCGCGCGCTGATACGTCAACCGCTGATCTTCCCGGAGCAGCTCACGCTGTTAAGCGCCCTGGAACAATTCCGTCAGGCGCAGACGCACTTTGCCTTTGTGGTTGATGAGTTCGGCTCCGTCGAAGGCATCGTCACCCTGACGGACGTGATGGAAACCATCGCCGGTAACCTGCCGGAGGCCGGCGAAGAGGTGGACGCACGCCACGACATTCAGCAAAACGAGGACGGCAGCTGGATCGCCAACGGCTATATGCCGCTGGAAGATCTGGTGCTGTACCTGCCGATGCCGCTGGAAGAAAAGCGCGAATACCACACGCTGGCGGGGCTGCTGATGGAGCACAGCCAGCGTGTGCCGCAAGAAGGCGAGCAAATCAGAATCGGTGACTACCTGTTCGAACCGCTGGAGGTCAACAGCCACCGTATCCTGAAGGTGAAGATCACCCCGCCGCCTCCACCGGAGGACTACGAGGTTTAGCATTGAGGCCGGGCATCCCCCGGCCTTTCTTTTACTGGGGAACCAGCAGTTCCGTCGCCACGATCACCACCACCAGCCCGACAATCACTGGCACCGAAGTGCGTTTTACCACGTCGAACGGCGAGATTTTCGCCATGCCGGAAACCGCTACCACCACACCGGAGACCGGTGACAGCGTGCGGCCGAGGTTAGACGCCTGCAGCATCGGGATCACCAGATAGGCCGGATTCACGCCCATCTGCGCCGCCAGTTTCGGGATCAGTTCGACAAACGCATAGAACGGCGCATTGCCGGAACCGGTGGTCATGGCCGCCAGCATGGTGATCACCACCAGCACCAGCATCATGATCAAACCGCCGGTGCCAAACGACTGCGCAAGGCCAATCAGCCCGCTGATAAAGCCGACGGTACTCAGCCCCTGCGCGAAGACACCCGCGGCCACCAGCAACATCACCACGCTGGCAAAAGCATCCGCCATGCCGCGATAGGCTACCTCCAGGCCGCTGAACACTTGTTTGGCGCTGAAGCTGCGCGCAAACTCGATCACGGCCGCCAGCAGCATGCACCCTACCAGCACGGTAATGATGTGCAGCTCCGGCCCCCATTTTCCGTCGAAGATCAGCACGCCAAGGATCGGCGTAAACGGCAATATCGCGTAGAACCCCGGCGCATGCGTTTTGATTTCGCTGACATCCATGATGTGATGCTGTTCATTGTTCTTTTTGTCGAGATAGCGCTGCCAGAAAAAGTGCGCAACGGCCATACAGACGATGGCGGCAATCGAGATAGGCAGCGTGGTTTTGAACGCAAAGTCCACCAGCGGCATCTCCGCCGCCTTGGCTGCCAGCACCACGTCGCCGGAGGTCGGTGCCAGAATAATCGCCGCCGGCGAAGCACAAATGGCCGCCGCCGCCCCGCGGCTAATGCCGACGTTCACCATCAATGGGAACAGCGTCGCCATCAGCAATACGCCGAGGCCGGTGGCGGAAGAGACCGCCAATGACATCAGGCAAGCGACAAAGTATGCCGCCACCATCAGCAGATAAGGCGAGTTGATCATCTGCAACGGGCGTGAGGCCAGCTTGACCACCACGTCGTTGGCGCCGATATGCGTCATGTAGGCGGCAAAGCCGCACAGCATCATGATCATCATGCCCAGATCGCCGCCACGGCTCATCAGCAAAATCTTGACGTATTCGATCATGTCGGTCGCGCGCCAGCCGGTTGAGGTGGCGCCGGACGGCAACAGCGTTTTCCCCATCAGGGCACTGATGCCGAGCAGCAGCAGCCCCCCCACCAACAAAACGCCGGTAGCGGAATATCCCTTGATGATGTAACGGCCCACGCCCGCCGCGACTGCGGCGCCAATAAGAAGCTCTATCATGTTTCCTCAACTCGTCATGTTTTCGCGCTCAGGCGCATAGTCATAGCAGAACAGCCCTTACTCTGCACAAACTGCGCGCGTGCCTTCATGACCTTCATCAAGGTAACGGAGAGAAATTACCGCGGGAATCTCGATATTGACGCGGGCCACAATGTGGCCCGCGTCGTAGGGATTACAGTTTGTCGAGCAGCTTCTTCAGATCCTGGCCTTCGCGCGAATCCTTGTTCTTTTCAGCCCACTTGTTCAACGCATCCTTGGCCCGATCCTGCAGCGTTTTTCGCAGCACTTGATCGACTTGCAGTTGATAATTCAGCTGTTGCCAAGGCCCGTAAACCCGCAGCGGAATCGGCGTTTTTTGCAGTTGTTCGATCAGCTCGCCGCGCCCTTGCCATCCGCCGGTGACGCGCACGTTAAGCGCCATATCGCACTGCTTGCCCGGCATATCGATGCTGCCGGCGCCGGTCAGCGCCAGCAAAGGAGAATCCGCCGTCAGACCGCTGAGCTTGACCGTGCCTTGATTCAGGCTGGCCTGCGCAGAGACGCTTTTGACCTCGGTATAGCGCTGATAGCTGTCTTGCCCGCGCACGCTGTTATCGTTGCGCGCCACCGCCTGTTGGATCAGTTGCTGAATGTTCAGGCCGTGCAACTGCGCATCCTGCATCGCCAGCTGCGCCGTACCGCGCCAGCGGTGCTCAAATGACTGTGAAGAAAGACGATCGCCGGTCAGATCCCCTTTCATGCTGAATTTGCCGGTCAGCATCTGCGGCATGTCGAAGGCTTTGAGCACCGTGCCGAGTTCAACCTGGTTCAACGTCGGCTGCACGCTGATCACCGGTTTATTACCGCGCGCGTCCAGCGAGCCCGGCAAGGAGAAATCACCGCCGGCCAATTGCCCGACAAGTTTATGCAGCGTCAGTAGGCCGCGTTGATTATCCGCCGCGACGGCTAACTGGGTAACGTTCATACCGCGGTAGGTCAACTGCGCCGCCTGCAGATTCAACTGTGCATTGAAATTGCGCAGCGCTTCCAGGTTCTGCTGCCGATCGTCAACCTGGCTGGCGATCACCGGCGCGGCGGTCACGGCGGGCTGCTCGGCGGTATTAGTGCTGGATTGCCAACCGGAAAGCGCGTCGAGATCGAGATTAGCCGAATTCAGATTCACCACATAGCCAGGCACCGTCCCGAGGCTGGCGCTGATATCGCCGGCCAATTGGCTGTTATTGGCACTGACGTTCAGTTGGCTGATGGCAATCTGCGCTGGCGTGTGCTGATAGACCACCTGTGCATTGCCCTCTCCCTGAATACCGCCATTAAGAATATCCGCGCCCACCAGTTGGTAATTGAACTGAGTCACTTTGGCGCCGATCTGGCGTGGGAACTGCTGTAGATCGACATCGGCCGCCATGCTGAAGGTCAGGTCACGCTGATCGCGGTTAACCCGACTGGAAAGTTCCAGCTGCGCCTGCCGTTTCTCCGTTTGTTGCAGAGTGAGATTGATATCCCGGACATTGATTTGCTCGTTGTCGGCGCGCTGCCAAACCAGCAGGCTGTCCACGACCCGTAGGTTGTCGATATCGAACTTCCAGGCCGCGTCTGCCGCGTCAGTACCGCTACCGGCGGGTGCGATCGGGGCGTCCACCTGAGAGTGCTCTTCACTGTCGGGCGTGAGGCGAATGACGGCATTTTTCAGCATCACCTGTTTAACAAACAGCTGATGCGACAATAGAGGCAATAGTTTGACATCGAGGCGCATGTTTTCCGCGCTCACTACCGGCGCCTTGGCACCCGGCGCGGTCAGCGTCATGCGCCCGGCCAGAATGCTGAGCTGTGGCCAGATATGCCAACGTAGGTCGCCTTCGAGCGTCAGTTGGTAGCCGCTCTTCTGTTCGACCTTTTTGACCATGTAACCGCGAAAATCATTCGGATTGACCAGCAGTACCAGCGCGGACATCCCCGCCACCACGACCACCAATAAAATCGCCAATGTCGTCAGTAATCTTCTCATGCCACCCTCTTGTCAGCGCCACACCGACGGTGCATCCCGCGCCGTTAGT
Source organism: Serratia sp. NGAS9 (assembly GCF_009905295.1). Lineage (NCBI taxonomy): Bacteria > Pseudomonadati > Pseudomonadota > Gammaproteobacteria > Enterobacterales > Yersiniaceae > Serratia > Serratia sp. NGAS9. Next base: position 1,546,687 of record NZ_CP047605.1, on the reverse strand, counting down.
CCTTGTCGATTCGACTGGCTACTGCGCCCTGCTGATCGCGATATTTTGCGTCCTGCCGGCTGTTATAAGGCCGGGCCGCCGGGCCGGACAACGGCTCAAAGCTCAAGGCGCCAATCAGCATCCCCGGCCGCAGCGCCAGCGGCAGCTTGCCGGAGTTGTAAAACTCCAGCACGATGCGCCCATGCCAGCCCGGATCGATACGGTGCGCAGTGACGTGTACCATCAGCCCCAGGCGCGCCAGAGAAGAACGGCCGTCGAGCCACCCCACGAGATCGTCCGGCAACGTCACGGATTCGAACGTCACCGCCAGGGCCAGCTCGCCGGGATGAAGGAAGAACGCTTCGCCTTCCGGCAGGACAATCTCGTCGCTCATCACGCGATCCAACGCGGCGCTGACTTCGTCTTTCGGTCCGCTAAGATCGATAAAAGGCGCGGTATGGCCACTGAACACGCGGAACTGATTGCCCAAGCGGACATCTACTGTGGCCCCGTTGATGCGTTCGAGCGGCGGGCGCGGGGAAATCACCAGTTTCTCGCTATCCAGCCAGGCTTCTATATCGCGGTCACACAGTCTCATGTCTCTCTTCTCCATCAAAACGCATAACTAAACAAAAATTGCCACACAACGGGCGAAAGGTCTACGCCGGGGTGCAAATAGTTGGCCGCCGGCCGGAAATGCACATTTCCGGCCATTAAGGGGCATTATTCAAAGAATTGGCTGATTTTGGCTTTCAGAATATCGATCGCGATGCGGTTTTTGCCACCGCGCGGGACGATGATATCGGCGTATTGTTTGGAAGGTTCGATAAATTGCAGGAACATCGGGCGCACGGTCTTCTGGTATTGCGCCATCACCGAATCCATCGAGCGGCCGCGCTCGTTGACGTCGCGCTTCATGCGGCGCATCAGGCAAATATCCAATGGCGTGTCGACAAAGATCGAGAAGTTCATTTCCTGGCGCAGGCGGATATCCGTCAGCAGCAAGATCCCTTCCAGAATAATGACTTTTTTAGGTTCCAGGTGGACAGTTTCTTTCTTGCGCGTGTGTTCGGTGTAGCTGTACAGCGGCAGCTCGATCGCCTTACCGGCCTTCAGCATCTGCAGATGCTGGAACAGCAGGTTGTGATCCATGGCGCTCGGGTGGTCGTAGTTGGTTTTGACCCGTTCTTCCATGGTCAGGTGAGTCTGGTCTTTATAGTAACTGTCTTCTGGAATAACGCCGATGTGCTCATCGCCGACCTGCTCGCGGAGTTCGCGGTACAACGTGCTGGCGATAAGGCTTTTTCCGGAGGCAGATGCGCCAGCTATACCAATAATGACGCACTGATGCGGATTGTCAGTCATAAAATTAAAGACCTGATTTCATAGTGTGAAGGGGGGAACTAAAACGCGACAATTATAGGGAGTCGCCGGGGTTTGCGCCACTGTATATTGCGCAACGGCGGGCGAATTCGGGCTGTCACGCCACGGGCAAGCGGCATTTTAAGAATCTCACGCCTAGGGCAACGCGCCGTAACGGGTTACACTCCACGGCGCTGACTTTTGCTCCCCGTCCCCTTTCATCGGAGATTGATGTGCTGGATTGGTATTTTCTGACTTTTTTCGGCGACAGCATGCTGCTGCTGCCCTGCGCGCTGATTCTGTTTTTGTTGCTGATCGCGTCTCCCGCCACTCGCGCGGCAGGCTGGCAATGGGCGCTGATCTTCGGTTTCACCGGCGGGCTGGTCTGCCTGTCCAAACTGGCCTTTATGGGCTGGGGCATTGGTAGCGCAAGTTATGACTTCACCGGATTCAGCGGCCATTCAGCCCTCGCGGCAAGCATCTGGCCGCCATTGCTTTGGACGTTGACCGGTCGCTTTTCCCACCCCATACGTAGCATCGCTTTACTGACCGGGTGGATATTACCTTTCGCCATCGGCGTTTCGCGGCTGGAAATTCGCGTGCACTCGGTATCTGAGGTGATCAGCGGGCTGATTTTAGGCTACCTGGCCAGCGCACTGTTCCTGTGGTTGCAGCGGAGCAAAACGCGCCCGCATCTCTCTTGGCCGCACTTCGCCATCGCGCTGGCCTTGCCATTGGCGCTTATGGGACAGCGGCAGCCGGCTCCCACCCAGGGATTGCTGGAGCATATCGCCAAAACGCTGGCACAGATCGAACGTCCTTATACCCGGGCAGATTTGCACAACCCTGCCCGCATCCTATAAAAAACCCGGCGTTTAAGCCGGGTTCTTGCATTGCGATAGGCTGATTACAGCGCGCGGAACGCAATCTCTGTCGGGATCGCCTCGCCCTGCCAATACATCTGCGCAGCCACACGGCCGGCCAATTGACGATACATGTCGGCGAATTCGCTGTCCGGTCGGCTGATCACCGTCGGCGTACCGCGATCCAGATCTTCACGCAGCGAAATATGCAACGGCATCTGCCCCAGCAGACGACTGTTGTATTTCTGCACCAGCTTCTCGGCGCCACCGGTGCCGAAAATCGGCTCATGGTGACCGCAGTTGCTGCAGATATGCACGCTCATGTTCTCCACGATGCCCAGCACCGGCACATGCACTTTCTCGAACATCACGATGCCCTTGGCGGCATCCAGCAAAGCGATATCCTGCGGGGTGGTAACCACCAGTGCGCCGGTCACCGGAATGTTCTGCGACAGCGTCAGCTGAATGTCGCCGGTACCCGGCGGCATGTCCAGCACCAGATAATCCAGATCCGGCCACAGCGTATCCTGCAACAGCTGCATCAGCGCCTTACTGGCCATCGGTCCGCGCCACACCATAGCATTGTCGTCGGTCACCAGATAGCCGATAGAGTTGGTCGCCAGGCCGTGCGCCATGATTGGTGCCATATGTTGACCGTCCGGCGAAGTCGGCCGCTCGTGTTCGGTGCCCAGCATATTGGGGATCGACGGGCCGTATATGTCGGCGTCCAGAATGCCGACCTTGGCCCCTTCGGCGACCAGCGCCAGCGCCAGGTTGACGGCGGTGGTGGATTTCCCCACCCCGCCTTTACCGGAGCTGACGGCGATGATATTGCGCACGCCTTTGATACCGGCCTGGCCGTTGGCACGCTTCAGCGTCGTGATATCGTGTTTAAGCTTCCAATCGATGGCGCTGGCGCCGGTCACGCGCAGCAGCTCGGGGCCAACGCTTGCCTGCAGCGCTTCAAAGCCGCTCAGCCAGGCAAACGGCATCGTCAGTTCGATATGCAGCACATCGTCCAGCAACGCGCAGTGATGGATAGCCTTCAATGCGGTCAGGTTGTTTTTCAACGTCGGGTGTTCAAAGGCGGCCAGTACACCGGTCACCAGGGCGCGCAGAACTTCGGGGTTGGTCTGCTCAGGGGATTTTGCGTTCATCCCGGCTCCTTGATTTTGAATGGGTAGCTTCCGGCTAAGCATATCAGAACTGCCCGGCGGCTGGCGCGTATAACCTGCAAGAAACCGCCCTAGCAGCGAAGAGCGCGATCGGTTAACATCGAAGGCCCTTTTATTCATTACAGAAAGCAAGTTCTCACTATGGCTCAAGTCGCGAAAAAATTATTGGTGACGTGCGCGCTACCGTACGCAAATGGTTCCATCCATCTCGGCCACATGCTCGAGCACATCCAGGCGGATATCTGGGTGCGTTACCAACGAATGCGCGGCCACGAAGTGCATTTCATTTGCGCGGACGACGCGCACGGCACGCCGATCATGCTGAAAGCGCAGCAGCTGGGCGTAAAACCGGAAGAAATGATCGCGCAGATGAGCCAGGAGCACCAACAGGATTTCGCCGGCTTTGGCATCAGCTATGACAACTATCACTCGACCCATAGCGATGAAAACCGTGAGCTGTCCACCCTGATTTACAGCCGCCTGAAAGAAAACGGTTTTATCAAGAACCGCACCATTTCTCAGCTGTACGATCCGGAGAAAGGCATGTTCCTGCCGGACCGTTTCGTGAAGGGCACCTGCCCGAAATGCAAATCGCCGGACCAATACGGCGACAACTGCGAAGTGTGTGGCGCCACCTACAGCCCGACGGAACTGATCGATCCGAAGTCCGTGGTTTCCGGCGCGACGCCGGTAATGCGCGACTCCGAGCACTTCTTCTTCGATCTGCCGGCCTTCAGCGAAATGCTGCAGGCGTGGACGCGCTCCGGCGCGCTGCAAGAGCAAGTGGCGAACAAGATGCAGGAGTGGTTCGAATCCGGCCTGCAGCAGTGGGACATCTCCCGCGATGCGCCTTACTTCGGCTTCGAAATCCCGGATGCGCCGGGCAAATACTTCTACGTCTGGCTGGACGCACCGATCGGCTACATGGGTTCCTTCAAGAACCTGTGCGACAAACGCGGCGATCTGGACTTCGACGAGTTCTGGCGCAAAGACGCCACCACCGAGCTCTATCACTTCATCGGCAAGGACATCGTCTACTTCCACAGCCTGTTCTGGCCGGCGATGCTGGAAGGCAGCAACTTCCGCAAACCGACCAACCTGTTCGTACACGGTTACGTGACGGTGAACGGCGCCAAGATGTCCAAGTCGCGCGGCACCTTCATCAAGGCCGGCACCTACCTGCAGCACCTCGACGCCGACTGCCTGCGCTATTACTACGCCGCCAAGCTCTCTTCACGCATTGATGACATCGATCTCAATCTGGAAGACTTCGTGCAGCGCGTGAACGCCGACATTGTCAACAAGGTGGTGAACCTCGCTTCGCGCAACGCCGGCTTTATCAACAAGCGCTTCGGCGGCAAGCTGGCCGACAGCCTGGCCGATCCGGCGTTGTACCAGACCTTCGTCGACGCGGCGCAGAGCATCGCCGAAGCTTACGCCAGCCGCGAGTTCAGCCGCGCGATCCGCGAAATCATGGCGCTGGCCGATCTGGCCAACCGTTACGTGGATGAGCAGGCACCTTGGGTGGTGGCGAAGGAAGAAGGCCGCGATGCCGATCTGCAGGCCATCTGCTCGATGGGCATCAACCTGTTCCGCGTGCTGATGACTTACCTGAAGCCGGTACTGCCTTCACTGACCGAACGCGCCGAAGCGTTCCTCAACGCCGAGCTGAGCTGGGACGCAATCCCGCAACCGCTGCTGGGCCACCAGGTGAACGCATTCAAAGCGCTGTTCAACCGTATCGATCTGGATAAGGTCAGCGAGATGGTCAACGCCTCGAAGGAAGACATGGCCGCCGCCAAACCGGTGACCGGTCCATTGGCCGATGATCCTATTCAGGAAACCATCACCTTCGACGACTTCGCCAAGGTAGACATGCGCATCGCTCTGATCAAGAGCGCCGACTTTGTCGAAGGCTCCGACAAGCTGCTGAAACTACAGCTGGATCTGGGCGGCGAACTGCGCCAGATCTTCTCCGGCATTCGCTCCGCTTACCCGGATCCGAAAGCGCTGGAAGGCCGTCTGACCATCATGGTCGCCAACCTGGCGCCGCGCAAAATGCGTTTCGGCGTTTCGGAAGGCATGGTGATGGCGGCGGGCCCTGGCGGGAAAGAGATCTTCCTGCTGAGCCCGGACAGCGGCGCGCAGCCTGGTATGCAGGTCAAATAACCGCACCGGTGCGTAACATCGAGGGTCGAGCTTGCTCGGCCCTTTTTTAATGTCTCAAACCCGACGTTATAAGCAGTAAGAAAAAGTCATAACCGCTCTGATTCCCTCGCCTGCCGCATCTCGCTATGATGCTCCGCAACAACAAATAGACGTCCAGACAGAAAGACTGCTATAACAGACCTTCACCGGGATCGTTTCCCTGCTTTTTGGAGCCTATAATAATGAAAAACGTCAAGACTTCGCTGCTCGCCCTCAGCCTGCTGGCTGCCCTGCCGCTGCAGGCAGCGGAAAACGCCGCCGTGCCAGCTGCCATCGCTCAGCATCAGGGGTCGGTGCGCATCGCGGTGATCCGCAACCTTGGTTCCGACGACAACACCACGCAATTTTTGGCGGGTGCCATCCAGGAAGGACGCAAGCTGGGCTTCAAGGTTGACACCTTCCTCAGCAACGGCGACGACGCGCGCTTCCAGGACTTCGTCAACCAGGCTATCAGCCAGAAATATGACGGCATCATTCTCTCACAGGGGCGAGCCCCCTATTCCACCGAGCTGGTTAAACGCATCGCGGCAGCCGGCATCGCCGTCGCGGCGTTCGATACCGACGTCAGTGGCAGCGTTCCCGGCGTCACCGTCTCGCAGCAGGACGACGCTTCGCTGGCCAACGCCTCCTTCGGCCAGTTAGTGAAGGATTTCAACGGCCAGGCCAACATCATCAAACTCTGGGTAGCCGGCTTCCCACCAATGGAACGCCGCCAGGCCGCCTATCAGCAGCTGCTGAAACAGCATCCGGGCATTCACGAGCTGGAATCGATTGGCGCGGTTTCATCCGACGTGCAGGGCGATACCGCCAACAAGGTGGGCGCGGTGCTGGCGAAATACCCGAAAGGCAAGATCGACGCCATCTGGGGCACCTGGGACGCCTTCACTCAGGGCGCTTACAAAGCGTTGAAAGAGAACGGCCGCACCGAGATCAAGCTGTACAGCATCGATATCTCCAACCAGGACTTGCAGCTGATGCGCGAAGCCGGCAGCCCGTGGCAGGTCAGCGTGGCGGTGGATCCGAAGCTTATCGGCGCAGTCAACGTGCGCCTGGTGGCCAACAAGATCGCCGGGGAAAGCACGCCGGACAGCTATCAGTTCAAAGCGACGGTCATTCCGCAGGCGCTGCTGCTGGCGCAGCCGGGGCCGGTCAACGTCGCCGGGCTGGCGAAGATCATCCCCGGCTGGGGCAGCAGCAGCGACTTCGTGCAACCGTGGTTCGCCACGCTGCAGGCCGAACACGGTAAATAATGCTGTTTTTGACGAGGCTGCCGACGCAGCCTCTGTTTTTAAACTAATTTTCGGCTTCCCCCTTCCGTCCTCGCCAAAATACGCTATGTTATCTGCATCGCCCAATAACTGTATGCATAAACAGGCTTCGAATGAAGGGATTCCCCTCGCTGATTAACATGCTGCTGGCCAGTTCGCTGGTGTTGACCATCGGCCGCGGCGTGACGCTGCCGTTCATTACCATCTACCTCACCGAGCATTTCCATCTGCTGCCGAAGAGCGTGGGCGTGATCCTGGGCGTCAGCCTGACCCTCGGCATCCTTGCCAGCCTGTACGGCGGCTATCTAGTGGACAAATTCAGCAAGAACCGCCTGATCCTGCTGTCGATTGTATTGTTTGCGCTGAGCTTCTTCGCCATTCCCTGGATCCCGCGCCCCGGCGGCGTGATCGTGGTGCTGGCCATCTTGCATACCTGTTATTCGGTGCTGAGCATCACCATTAAGGCCTGCTTCGCCGACGGGTTGCCGGTTGAGCAGCGCATCAAGGCTTTTTCAATCAACTACACGCTGGTCAACGTCGGCTGGGCGATCGGTTCTGCGCTCGGCGTTCTGGTGGCCGGGCTTAGCCCGCTGCTGCCGTTTTACCTGTCGGGCGGGTTGGCGCTGGCGACGGTGGCGGCGCTAAGCCTGCGCTTGCGCGGTCGGCAACAGCGCGCAACGCCAGCCGCCGCACCGGCCGCGCTCCCCAACTTCCGCCAGACGCTGACTATCCTGCGGAGCGATCGGCGGCTTATCTACTTCACCCTCGGCAGCACCCTGGGCGCCGTGGTGTTCGGTCAGTTCACCGGCTATCTGTCGCAGTATCTGATCACCGTCTCCAGCGCCGAGTTCGCCTACAAAATCATCGGGCTGGTGATGATCGTCAACGCCAGCATCGTTATCGCCCTGCAATACCTGCTCAGCCGCGGTATGCGCCAGGAAAACATGCTGCGCTGGCTGGTGCTGGGCACGCTGTTTTTCATCGTCGGGCTGCTCGGTTTCATGGCGGCCGGCCAGGCGGTCTGGCTGTGGCTGGCGGCGATGGCGGTGTTTACCCTCGGCGAAATCATCGTGATCCCGGTGGAATACATGTTCATCGACTTTATCGCGCCCCCGCACCTGAAAGGCAGCTACTATGGAGTACAGAATCTCAGCGCGCTGGGCGGTGCCATCAACCCGGTACTGTGCGGAGTGCTGCTCAGCTATGCCGCGCCGCCGTTAATGTTCGTGATGCTGGTCGGCGCCGCGCTGCTCAGCCTGCTGTTTTTCTTCCTCGGCCACCGGCTGGCAGAACACGCGGCGGCAGCGGCCGAAGACACGCGCTGAACCCGCGCGTGGCAGCCATTGCGGGCTGTCAACCCGCCGATCGGGTATGGCACCCATAGCGATAATTCATGGTGCGATCTGTGGCATGGCTCACAGTTTAATTGTATGATGAATGCAGCAATTAAACGGGGAAAGACAATGGCCAACGTGCTCACACTGTGCTGGAAATACCTGAGAGCCCTGCTCCTCATCTACCTGTGTCTGTTCGTCGGCAATGCAGTGGCGGCGCTGCTGCCGTTCGCCATTCCCGGCAGCATTCTCGGCATGCTGCTGCTGTTCGCCCTGCTCTCGACCCAGATTATGCCGGCCAAATGGGTTAAACCCGGCTGCCATTTGCTGATCCGCTATATGGTGCTGCTGTTCGTGCCTATCGGCGTCGGGGTGATGAAATACTACGATCAGATCGTCGCGCATCTGGGCCCGCTGGTCATCTCTTGCCTCATCAGCACGCTGATGGTGCTGGTGGTGGTCGGCTATACCTCACACTATTTTCACCGCGAGCGCCGCATCGCCGGTAAGCCCGACGACACGGAGGGCAACCCATGATCCATGAAATCTGGTGGTCGCTGCCGCTGACGCTGGCGGTCTATTTCGCCGCGCGCTGGCTGGCGCGCAAGCTGAACATGCCGCTGCTCAATCCGCTGCTGGTTTCCATGGCGGTGATCATCCCGCTGCTGCTGCTCACCGGCATCCCCTATGAGCGCTACTTTCAGGGCAGCAAAATCCTCAACGATCTGCTGCAGCCGGCGGTTGTCGCACTGGCCTTCCCGCTGTATGAACAGCTGCACCAGATCCGCGCGCGCTGGAAGTCGATTATCGCGGTGTGCTTCATCGGCAGCCTGACCGCCATGATCAGCGGCGGCGCCATCGCCCTGTGGCTGGGCGCCACGCCGGAAATCGCCGCCTCTATCCTGCCGAAATCGGTCACTACGCCAATCGCCATGGCCGTCGCGGACTCGCTCGGCGGTATTCCGGCGATCAGCGCAGTCTGCGTCATTTTCGTCGGTATCCTCGGCGCCGTGTTCGGCCATACGCTGTTCAACCTGTTGAAAATCACCACCCACTCTGCGCGCGGCCTGGCGATGGGCACCGCATCCCACGCGCTGGGCACCGCACGCTGCGCGGAGATGGACTACCAGGAAGGCGCATTCGGCTCGCTGGCGCTGGTGATCTGCGGCATCATCACCTCACTGCTGGCGCCGTTCCTGTTCCCGGTGCTGCTGCATCTGTTCGGCTGAATACGACGAAACTTGCGATACATCTCGCATTTATTTATTTCATTGCATTAATTTCACCAATTAAGAGACATTAATCACACTTTAATGTCTCTGGCCTGCCTAGAATGTTACCCCGTTAACTCGTAGAGAGACCTTCTATGCATCCGCGTTTTCACACCGCTTTCAGCGCACTGCCCGCGACACTGCAATCCGCCCTGCGGCCCTATCTGGACGCGCCTGACTTTCCGGCGATGTTCACGGCCGAGCAAGCGGCGGCGATCCGCACAGGTTGCGGGCTGGACGATGATGCGCTGGCATTCGCGCTGCTGCCGCTGGCGGCGGCCTGCTCGTTAACCCCGATATCGCATTTCCACGTCGGCGCCATCGCGCGCGGGCAAAGTGGCAACCTCTATTTCGGCGCCAATATGGAATTCAGCGGCGCACCGCTGCAGCAAACCGTGCATGCGGAACAGTGCGCGGTTACCCATGCCTGGCTGCGCGGTGAATCGGCGCTGGCCTCGGTCACCGTCAATTACACGCCGTGCGGTCATTGCCGCCAGTTTATGAATGAGCTGAACAGCGGCGGCGAACTGCAGATCCGTCTGCCGGGCCGCGCGCCGGCTACGCTGGCGGACTATCTGCCGGACGCCTTCGGCCCGAAAGATCTGGATATCGCTTCGCTGCTGATGGACAAGGTCGATCACGGTCACCAGCTGGCGCTGGACGACGCACTGACACAGGCGGCACTGGCGGCGGCCAATCAGAGTCACGCACCGTACAGCAACGCCCACAGCGGCGTGGCGCTGGAAACGACAGACGGCATTATCTATGCCGGCCGTTATGCGGAAAACGCCGCCTTCAACCCTAGCCTGCCGCCGCTGCAGGCCGCGCTGATCCTGCTGAACCTCTCCGGCGGCGATTGCCTGAACATTCGCCGCGCCGTACTGGTCGAGCCGCAGGAGGCGATCCTCAGCCAGTGGGACGCCACCCGCGCCACTCTGGCAGCGCTGGGCTGCCAGAACGTCAGCCGCGCCACTTTCTAAGCGCACCGCGGCGGGGCCATCCGGTTCCGCCGTTAACAGCCCCGCCCGCCAAATACAATGCCCCGACGCCGCAAGAAACACTTTCTTTAGTTAAAAAATCATTTGATTGTCGATAATTACGCCAACCTGGTTCATCATCTGGCAACAAATGCTGTACATCTTCTCTTTATCTCTTAGGATCGTCGGCAATAAAGTTATCTGATACGTGAAGAGTAAAACTGATGGAACTAGAATACGAAAGCAAACGCCCGCTCTACATCCCTTACGCCGGCCCGATTCTGCTGGAATTTCCGCTGCTGAACAAAGGCAGCGCTTTCACCGAGGAAGAACGTAGCCACTTCAACCTGCACGGCCTGCTGCCGGAAGCGGTGGAGACCATCGAAGAACAGGTGGAACGCGCCTACCGTCAGTATCAGGATTTCAAGAACGATAACGATAAGCACATCTACCTGCGCAACATCCAGGACACCAACGAAACCCTGTTCTATCGCCTGCTGGACTCGCACCTGAGCGAGATGATGCCAATCATCTACACCCCGACCGTCGGCGAGGCCTGTGAGCACTTCTCCGATATCTATCGCCGCGCGCGCGGGCTGTTCATCTCCTACCCGAACCGCGATCGCATCGATGACATGCTGCAAAACGCCACCAAGCAGAACGTCAAGGTGATCGTGGTGACCGACGGCGAACGCATTCTCGGCCTGGGCGACCAGGGCATCGGCGGCATGGGCATTCCCATCGGCAAGCTGTCGCTGTATACCGCCTGCGGCGGCATCAGCCCGGCCTATACCCTGCCGGTGGTGCTGGACGTCGGCACCAACAATCCGCAGCGCCTCAACGATCCGCTGTACATGGGCTGGCGCCATCCGCGCATCTCCGGCGAGGAGTACCACGCCTTCGTCGAAGAGTTTATTCAGGCGGTCAAACGCCGCTGGCCGAACGTGCTGCTGCAGTTCGAAGACTTCGCACAGAACAACGCCACCCCGTTGTTGAACCGCTATCGCGACGAGATCTGCTGCTTCAACGATGACATTCAGGGCACTGCCGCGGTGACCCTCGGCAGCCTGATCGCCGCCAGCCGCGCCGCCGGCAGCCAGCTGCGCGATCAGACCGTCACCTTCCTCGGTGCCGGTTCCGCCGGCTGTGGCATCGCCGAGCAGATCATCGCGCAGATGAAGTCCGAAGGGTTGAGCGAAGACGAAGCGCGCGCCCGCGTATTCATGGTCGACCGCTTCGGCCTGCTGACCGACAAACTGCCGAACCTGCTCGATTTCCAGAGCAAGCTGGTACAGAAGAGCGACAACCTGACCGGTTGGGAAACCGCCAGCGACGCCATCTCGCTGCTGGACGTGGTGCGCAACGCCAAGCCGACCATTCTGATCGGCGTTTCCGGCCAGCCGGGGCTGTTTACCGAAGAGCTGATCCGCGAAATGCACAAACACTGCGAACGCCCTATCGTGATGCCGCTGTCCAACCCGACCTCGCGCGTGGAAGCCCGCCCAGAAGACATCATCAACTGGACCGACGGCGCCGCCCTGGTCGCGACCGGCAGCCCGTTCGCACCGGTGAGCTATAAAGAGCAGCTGTACCCGATCGCCCAGTGCAACAACTCCTACATCTTCCCGGGGATTGGCCTCGGCGTGCTGGCCTCCGGCGCCACCCGCGTCACCGACGCTATGCTGATGGCCGCCAGCCGCGCGCTGGCGGACTGTTCGCCGCTGGCCACCGACGGCCACGGCGCACTGCTGCCGAATATCGACGATATTCAGGGCGTGTCGAAGTGCATCGCCATGGAAGTGGGTAAAGCGGCGCAGCTACAGGGTGTGGCGATCGTCACCTCCGAAGACGCGCTGTCGAAAGCCATCGAGCACAACTTCTGGCGGCCGCAGTACCGCAGCTACAAACGCACCTCGTTCTGATCAACGCGCTGAAATGACCCAGCCCGGCTCCGCCGGGCTTTTTTGTGCGGCAAAACCGCCGAAAAATGCGGCGTTGCGCGTGCTTCAGGCGGTTCGCGTCTTGCGTCGATCGGTCAGGTAAAGTAGCCTTGATCCATCTTTTTCAGCCCGGCGCGCGTAAGGCAACAACATGTGGAAACGCCTGATCATCAGCCTGTTCATCATCATTGCGGTGTTGATGGGTTCGGCTATTGCGCTCGATCGCTGGATCAGCTGGAAAACCGCGCCTTACGTCTACGACGAACTGCAGGAGCTGCCGCACCGCCAGGTTGGCGTGGTGCTCGGCACGGCCAAGTATTACCGCACCGGGGTGATCAACCAGTACTACCGTTACCGCATTCAAGGGGCGATCAACGCCTATAACAGCGGCAAGGTGAAATACCTGCTGCTGAGCGGCGACAATGCCCAGCAAAGCTACAACGAACCGATGACCATGCGTCGCGATCTGATCGCCGCCGGCGTGGCGCCGAGCGATATCGTGCTGGACTACGCCGGCTTCCGCACTCTAGACTCCATCGTGCGCACCCGCAAAGTGTTCGACACCAACGATTTCATCATCATCACCCAGCGTTTCCACTGCGAGCGCGCGCTGTTCATCGCCTTGCACATGGGCATTCAGGCGCAGTGCTACGCGGTGCCGTCGCCGAAGGACATGATGACGGTGCGCGCCCGCGAGATCTTCGCTCGCCTGGGTGCGCTGACCGATCTGTACATCCTCAAGCGCGAGCCGCGCTTCCTCGGCCCGCTGATCCCGATCTCCGCCATGCACACCGTGCCGGAAGACGCCCAGGGTTATCCCGCCGTGTCACCGGAACAGTTGGTTGAGCTGGAGCACAAGCTGAAAGAAGAGAAACAGAAAGCCAAACAGCCTTAATCATCCGGCAGAGGGTTTTACACGCGTCCCCAGCAATACGCTAAAAGGGCGTATTATCCGAGAAATACGCAGTGTTAACGAATACCGGATGATTTGCGTAAAGCACTCTCTACGTACGTTGACAGCTTATTGCGACATAGAAAGCGGCGATGCCCTTCTGCCTCCGCCGAATGAACTATTCAAACGATCCAGTTCAATGAAAAGGACCATCAAATCATTGCTGTCCAGTCCAATCAGGGCGAGTTCCTGTACCAGTGATTGCAAGAGCAATTGTTTGCGGGCATCAGGGGAACCAGAGGAAAGCATGGCTTCAATCAACACGAAGTTAGCGCTGCGGGGGGATTCCAGATCGGGATAAGTGGGGTCCACATATAAATCGTCTTCCCCAAGACGGATAAAGCGCTGGAATTGATCGTTCGCAGGATAGCCGGTTTTTACTACCGCCGCGTGAATAGCTGATGAAATTCTTTTCTTATCAAGCGTATTACGACTTTTCAGCGTAATGGTAAATACAGGCATAGTTTGCTCCCTGAGAACGGTAGATAAAAGCAGTTTACTGGCTTCATGTCATGTGGGTAGCCCGAAAACTGTGTCACGCTGTAACCAACCCAACCTCAAGATCGGGCAATTCCCTTACCCGAAACAACCCAGCCAGCCATTGCCAAATAATGCCTTACTGTTTTGCTGCGCCCTGCCTCCTAGAATGCAACAAGGCCGGCAATAGGCCGGCCTTGTTGTCTGTACTGCGGTAAACCTACTTCTTCTTGGCGTATTTCAACGAGTCCAACGCCACGGCGAAGATGATGATGCTGCCCTTGATGATGTATTGCCAGTACGGGTTGATGCCGATATAGGTCAGGCCGTAGTTGATGACGGTAAAGATGATCACCCCGGTCACCACGCCCCACACCGTACCCACCCCGCCGGCAAATGAGACGCCCCCCACCACGCAGGCGGCGATGGCATCCAGCTCATACATAAAGCCGAGGTTATTGGTGGCGCTGCCGATGCGCCCCGCTTCCAGCAAGCCGCCGAAGGCGTAGAACACGCCGGACAGCGCATAGATCATGATCAGGTTCAACGGCACGTTGACGCCGGACACCTTAGCCGCTTCCGGGTTGCCGCCGATGGCGAAGATGTTCTTGCCGAAGCGGGTCTTGGTCCACAGGATCCAGACGAATATGATGGCGATCAGCGCGTAAAAAGTAATGTACGACAGCTTAAAGTCGCCGAAGCGCAAGAAGCCCTGGGCAAAGGTGGAAAACTTCGGATCGAAACCCGCGACCGGCGACGCGCCGACCGAATCGTAATACAGCGAGTTGATGCCGTAGACGATGATCATGGTGCCTAAGGTGGTGATGAACGGCGTCACGTTGAGATAGGCGATAATCAGGCCGTTAACCAGGCCGATCACCGCGCCGACCGCACACACCAGCAAGATGACCAGGGGAATCGACCAGGTTTCCATGTGCGGGAATACCTTGTTGACGTTATCCATCGACTGCAGCAGCGTGGCCGCCACCACCGCCGCCAGCCCCACCTGCCGCCCGGCGGACAGGTCGGTGCCCTGAGTCACGATCAATCCCGCCACGCCCAGCGCGATGATGATGCGCACCGAAGACTGCGTCAGGATGTTGCTCAGGTTCATCAGGCTAAGGAAGGTAGGATCCTGAATGATGATGATGGCCAACAGCACCAGCAACACCACGTAAATGCCGCCTTCCTTGAAATAGGTAAATAAGGTTTTTTTATTTAGCGCGTTCATAATTCCGATCCTTAAAGGTGCAGGGAGGCGAGACGTAAGATTTCATTTTGCGAGGTCTGTTTGGTGTTAACGATGCCCGCAACCTGACCATTGCTCATCACCAAAATACGGTCGGTGATCCCCAAAAGCTCCGGCATTTCGGACGAGACGATAATGATCCCCTTGCCCTTCTTCGCCAGTTCGGTCATCAGCTGATAAATCTCGAACTTGGCGCCCACGTCGATGCCGCGCGTCGGTTCATCCAGCATCAGGATCTCCGGCTGCGTCAGCAGCCAGCGGCCGATGATCACCTTCTGCTGGTTGCCGCCGGACAGCGAGCCGATATGGGTGTGATGCCCCGGCGTTTTCACCCGCATGGCGTCGATCACCCACTGGGTGTCGCTCTTCATCCGCGCGTTATCCAGCAGGCCGAGCTTGTTTTTATAATTGCGGATATTGGAGATCAACGAGTTGAAACCCACATCGAGGTAAGCGTAAATCCCGGTGGATCGGCGCTCTTCGGTCACCAACGCAAACCCGTGGTTGATCGCTTCGTTGGCACTGTGGTTGTCGATCGCCTTGCCGTGCAGCTTTATAGTGCCCGCCACCTTTTCACGAATGCCGAACAGCGTCTCGACGATGTCGGTGCGCTTGGCGCCCACCAGCCCGGCGATGCCGAGGATCTCGCCCTGGTGCAGATCGAAGGAAACATCGCGGATCGAAGGCTGGCGCAGCGATGTCAGGTTCTTCACCTCAAGGATCACCTCACCCGGCGTGTTCTGCCTGTCCGGGAAGCGCTGGCTCAGCGAGCGGCCGACCATCATGGCGATGATCTTGTCCATATCCAGCCCTTCCAGCGGCTGGGTGGCGATCCACTGGCCGTCGCGCAGCACCGTTATCTCGTCGCACAGCTGGAAGATCTCTTCCATCTTGTGCGAGATATAGACGATGCCGCAGCCGCGTTCTTTCAGCTTGCGGATGATGGTGAACAGATGATTGACCTCTTTCTCCGTCAGCGAAGAGGTCGGTTCATCCATGATGACGATCTTGGCGTCGTAGGAAAACGCCTTGGCGATCTCGATCATCTGCATCTGCGACACCGACAGGTTGCCCACCTTTTCGCGCGGGTTGATGTCGATATCCAGCTCGTCAAAGATCGCCTGGGTGTCTTTGAACATCTTGTCCTGATCGACGAACAGGCCTTTGGTCGGATAGCGCCCCAGCCACATGTTGTCCATCACGGTGCGTTGCAGCACCAGGTTCAGCTCCTGATGCACCATCGAAACGCCGTGTTCCAACGCTTCCTTCGAGCTCTTGAAATCGATTTCCCGGCCCTGAAACACAATGCTGCCGCTGTCTTTTTTATAAATGCCGAACAGGCATTTCAGCAACGTCGATTTCCCCGCCCCGTTCTCCCCCATCAGGGCGTGAATCGAGTGCGGACGGACGCGTAAATTGACATTGTCCAAAGCTTTGACGCCGGGAAATGACTTACAGATATCCGTCATTTCCAGCAAAAATTCGCGTGAGCTATCGGCCATAAATACACCTGGCTTAACGATCTTGCAGTCGTAAACATCCCCGCCGGCGGTATCCCTGGTGTTGGCGCCGCAGGCGGGGTCTTAGCGGGATCTCAATTCTTATTTAACGAACTGAGACAGGTTGTCTTTATCTACGCCGACGTAAGGGATACGCACGACTTTATTTTCGACTTTATATTGGGTGCCTTCGGTGGCCGGTTTGCCTGCCGCCAGGTTTTTCGCCAGCTCGAAGGTGGCTTTCGCCTGGTTGTCGGCGTCGTTCAGCACCGTGCCCGCCATCGCGCCGGATTTCACCAGCGCCAGCGCTTCAGGCAGCGCATCGACGCCGAACACCGGGATACTGGTCTTGTTGTGCGCTTTCAGCGCTTCCACTGCGCCCATTGCCATAGCGTCGTTGTTGGCGATCACCACTTCAATCTTGTTGGCATTCGGGCCGGAGAGCCAGGCGTCCATCTTGTCTTTCGCCTGCGCGGTATCCCACATCGCGGTATCCATCTGCAGCTGCTGGGTCTTGATGCCTTTTTCGTTCAGCGTCTTCACCACGTAGGTAGTGCGCGCTTCGGCATCCGGGTGGCCCGGTTCGCCCTTCAGCAGCACGAACTGGATCTGGCCGTCTTTGTTCAGATCCCAGGCCGGGTTGGCTTGCCAGTGTTTGGCGATCAGCTCGCCCTGGATCACGCCGGACTCTTTGGAGTCGGTGCCGACGTAATATGCCTTGTCATAGCTGTCCAACGCCTTGCGGGAAGGTTCTTTGTTGTAGAACACCACCGGGATATCGTTTGCGCGCGCCTTATCGATAACCACCGGTGCCGCGGCCGGGTCGACCAGGTTGATCGCCAGCGCTTTCACGCCCTTGGCCAGCAGCACGTCGATCTGATCGTTCTGCTTGGACTGGTCGTTCTGCGAGTCATTCATCAACAGGGTAACGTCCGGCGAAGCCTTGGCGTCTTTCTCGATCGCCTTGCGCACCACCGACATGAAGTTGTCGTCGTATTTGTAAATCGTGACGCCAATACGGGTATCAGCATGGGCTGCGGCGCCAAACATCATGGCTGCGGCCATGGCGGCCAGGGTGAAAACCTTCTTATTCATTGTCAGTCTCCGGTTCTGTGTAGGGTATTACTCGTCTTTGAGCCAATGGTCACCGGCAGTGCGCACACCCCAGGCCAGGCGATTTCCACTCAACACCTGTCGTCCGTGGATCTTGTTATTTCCGAGAAATGCTGTGTCAGCGCGAGATAAAGGTTGCAGCGGCAAGGGCCTTTGCGCCGGAAAACGCCTAGAGCATAGACGGCGTGATGTTAATATTCTGTGAATTTTCTCACAGATTGAAAACGGTTACACAGGATTAAATCGTCAGAGAGTGACCGTCGCCTCACTTTGCCAGGGGGCGACAGAATGGCGCCGCACCAGCGTCGGCATGAACAGATGAGCGGCCTGCGGCTCCGCCAGGCCTGCTGCGCCCTGCAATGCTAGCTCGGTGGCCAGCGTGGCCATCGAAACGATCGGGTAACGCACCGTGGTGAGTTTGGGGCTGGTGTAACGCGCGATGGGAATGTCGTCGAAGCCGATCAGCGAGAAATGCTGCGGTACCGTGATACCGTTTTCTTTCAGCACCGCCATGGCGCCGGCGGCCATGGCGTCGTTGTAAGCGAACACCGCGCTCAGCTGTAGATTACGCCCCAGCAGTTCCACCATCGCCGCCTCGCCGCCCTGCAGATCCGGCGAACCGTACGCGCGCCAGTTGTCCGGCGTGGCCAGCCCGGCGGCGGCCATCGCCTGCGCATAGCCCCGCTGGCGCAGCGGCCCGTCTTCGATCGGGTGATTGGAGCCCAGGTAGCCGATGCGCCGATGGCCCTGCGACAGCAAAAGACGCATTGCCATTTCCGCGCCGCAGACGTTATCCAGCCCGACGCAGCGTGGCTCATAGCCGGGGATAATCCGATTGATCAGCACCATGCCCGGCACCTGCTCCAGAAAGCCGATCAGCTCGGCGTCGCTCAGGGCTTTGGCGTGAACAATCAGGGCATTACAGCGCTGACGGATCAGCACTTCGATCGCATGGCGCTCTTTGTCCGCCTGATGATAGCTGTTGCCGATCAGCAGGTATTTGTGGTGTTTCTGCGCCACCGTGTCAACCGCTTTCACCAGCGCGCCGAAGAACGGATCGGAGACGTCCATCACCACCACGCCCAGGGTATCGCTGCTTTGGGTCGCCAGCGCCTGCGCATTGGCGTTGGGGCGATAGCCCAGATCCGCCACCGCCTGCAGCACCTGCTCGCGCGTCTCCTTGCTGGTCAGCGCGCTGTGGTTCAACACGCGGGAGACGGTCGCCACGGAGACCCCGGCGCGTTTCGCCACGTCGCGAATGGTGATCGGATGAACTGGAAGCATGCGGGATCCTGAAATCGGGGTAGTGGCCGGTGGCGCTATCCTACCCCGATTGGCCCGCTGCTCGCGTGAATTACGTCACAGGAAAGAAAACGTTTACATACATTTTTTTAACCTGCCGATGGGCACTCACTTCAGCGTTTTGGGCTCCGCTTCGCCGGCGGCCAGCTGCGTCAGCTTGCGCCACAGCCACTCCATCGGCCCCTGAGCGAAATAACGCAGCCACAGTACGGAAAACGCCAGGTTGGCCAGCCAGACCAGCGGCACGAACGCCAACAGCTGCAGCCGGTCGAACTGCTCATAGAGACCGAAGCGATAAAACAACGTGGTACAGATCAGCGTTTGCAGCAGGTAGTTGCTCAGCGCCATGCGCCCCACCTGGCTCAGCCAGTGGGCGATGCGCAGGCGCGACAGTGCGGGCCAGAAACCGTAACACAGCGCCAGATAGCCCATCGCCTGCAGCGGGGCGCCCAGCTCACGCGGCACCTGCAGCAGGAAACCGCTCCAGCGATAGTCCCACTGCACCTGCCATTGCAGCGCCACCGCCGGCAGCTGGATCAGCACCGAAAGCGGCAGCAGCCACGCCGCCTGCCTCAGGTAATAGCCGGATGAGTAGCTGCCGCGCAGCCAGCCGCTGCGCATCAGCCCGGCGCCGAATAGCATCAGCCCCGCCAGCTCCCAGCCATACTGCGCGCCGATGGCCAGCAGGCTGGACGAGAGCAGATCGGCGCGGCTGCGCCAGGCTTCGAAACCGCCCTGCAGCTTCCAGAACTTCTCGTACTGCAACTCCGCCACGCCCGGCTGCCAGAAGCTGCCCGGTTCACCGTGCGAGATAAAACCGAGCAGCAGCAGCACCGCCACGCCGATCAGGTAGAGCACCACGCCGGTTTTCAGCAGTTGGAAAGTTTCTTTGGCCTCACGGATCATGCGCCAGCACACCAGGCCGATCAGCCCGTAGGCCAGCAGAATATCGCCGTCCCACAGGAAGATGGCGTGCGCGAGGCCGAACAGCACCAACCACGACAGCCGCGCGCGGATCCAGCTTTTGCCGCGCCGCAGCAGCATTTGCAACCCGGCGCCGAACAACAGCGCGAACATCGCCAGGAACTTGGCCTGGGCGAAGAGATCCAGCAGCGCCCAGGTCCAGGCATCGCGCGACGACGGCATCCCCAAATAGGCCGGGTTGAGATAGGCGGCCTTCGGCAAGCCGAAGGCGCTGATGTTCAGCAATAAGATGCCGAGGATGGCGATGCCGCGCACGCAGTCCAGCGTAGCGATGCGCGGCAGAGGATGACTGTTCATTTTTTATCGCTGTCTTCCGCTCATGAAAAAGGCGCCCGCAGGCGCCTGTTATGCTATTGCGAGTCGCCCCGCAACGCCATCACCCCTGGTGATGACGCACCGCGCGCAGGAACTCCTGGCGGGTATTCTGGCTGGACTTGAACAGCCCCCCCAACGAGGTGGTGGTGGTGGCGCTGGTCGCGTCGCGAATGCCGCGCGCCTTGACACAATAATGGACCGCGTCGATCGATACCGCCACGTTATTGGTGCCGAGCAGGGTCTGCAGCGCGACCAGGATCTGCTGGGTCAGGCGCTCTTGCACCTGCGGACGCTGGGAGAAGAACTGCACGATGCGGTTGATCTTCGACAGACCGATCACCGAGTCTTTCGGGATATAGGCCACGGTAGCCTTGCCGTCGATGGTGACGAAGTGGTGCTCGCAGGTGCTGGTCAGCGTGATATCGCGCACCGTCACCATCTCATCCACTTTCATCTTGTTCTCGATGACGGTGATTTTCGGGAAGTTGGCGTAGTCCAGCCCGGAGAAGATCTCGTCGACATACATTTTGGCGATGCGATGCGGCGTTTCCGCCAGGCTGTCGTCAGACAGATCGAGATTCAGCAGCTGCATGATTTCAGTCATGTGCTCTTTGATGCGACGCTTGCGCGTTTCGCGATCCAGCACTTCCCCGCGCAGCGGTGTCTCCAGACCACGCTCTTCCAGTGCCGCATGCACCAGCGCGGCTTCTTTACTTAATGATGTCATGTATTTGTTCTCCTGCGGACGGAACCCGCCGGCGGCCTGGTAGGGCGTGCGGCCGGCGAATTGCTTGCTCTCGTGACGGCAGAGTTTTCGTGATGGATAACGTGAACCCGGTCAAGATTTTGCCCCACTGTAGATGAGAGCGCGGCGATTATCCAGTGATTGTGCTTCATCCGCAGGTGAAATATTCGCATTTAGCACAATCAGGCCGGCTGCGGGATCCCGCTTTTTTTGTATGGATTTTAATCAGCGCATCGCCGTTTTTTGCGCCAATCGCCGCGCCGGGGTATTCACTACCAGCGCACCGGCCACCAACAGCGCCGCCACCGCCACGTACAGCGCCGGCTCCAGCCGATGAGTCATGGCGGTCGACAGCGCCGACAGCATCGGCCCGACCAGTTGGCCGATCGCATAACCGGTGGTCAGCAATCCAGCCATGTAGCGCGCATGGCGCGGCGCCAGTTCACGGCCGTGCTGAAGGGCGAGCTGCACCACGCAGAGGAAGCCGCCGCCGGTCAGCACCGCCCCGAGCGCCAGGCCGGCCACGCCCGGCACCGCTTCGGCGCTCAGCACGCCCAACGCCTGTATCCACAGCGTGATCGCCAACCGGGTCTGGGTAGTTAGCCGATGGCGGGTCAGAATGCCGATGACAATCCCCAGCACCGCCGCACCACCGAACACCGGCCAGACAAACTGCGCGAACAGGCTGGCGGGAAAGCGCGCCGCCGCCATCTGCGACAAAAAGGTCGCCGGCAGGATGTAGCCGAAGCCGGCCAGGCTATAGCTCCACACCAGGCGTTTGAGCGCCGGCGTCAGCAGCAGCGGCTCCGGGGCCACGTCCGGGCGATGCAGCTCGCCGCTGCGCGGCAGAAAGGCGCTAATCCCCCCGACCAGCACCAGCGCCAGCCCGCCATACACCAGCCAGGCCTGCGCCGCCGTCAGCCCCAGCGTGTTGATGCCCACCGCCAGCATGCCGCTAAGGAAGATGCCGGCGCCCGGCCCGGCGAATACCGCCGCGCTCAGCGCCGGCCGGCCGTAGTGCGCCAACCGCTCGTTGGTCCAGGCCGCCACCAGCACCATCGCCCAGCCGCTGGCCCAGCCGATGACGAAGCGCAGCGCGCCGTGCGTCCATGCATCCTGCGCCAGCGCCGACAGCAGCGTCAGCGCCATCGCGCCCCATACGCCCAGCCACAGGCGCCGCTCGACGTGGCGCGTGGCGCGCATCGCGTCGTAGGCGCCGCACAGGTAGCCCAAATAGTTGATCGCCGCCACCAGCCCGGCGCCGGTGAGGCTGAACTGATGTTCCGCGATCATCAGCGGCACCTGCGGGGTGAAAGCGAAGCGGCCAATGCCCATTGCGACGATCAGCGCGGCAAAACCGCTCAAGGCAATACGTAAAGCCATACCGGTATCCAAAAGGTTAAAAGAAAGTTGCCAGTATCATGCCGCAGTATTAAACTCACAAAAACTGAATAATAGTTATCAAGTTCATCACGAAACGAGAATATTATGGATCTGACCCAGCTTCGCATGTTCTGCTGCGTAGCGGAAACCGGCTCGGTCGCCCGCGCCGCCGAGCAGCTGCACCGCGTGCCGTCGAACCTGACCACCCGGCTGCGCCAGCTTGAGCAGGAGCTGGGCGCCGATCTGTTTATCCGCGAAAAACAGCGCCTGCGCCTGTCGCCGATGGGCCATAACTTTCTGTGCTACGCCAACCGCATCCTGGCGCTGAGCGACGAGGCGATGAGCATTACCCACGCCGGCGAACCGGCGGGCAACTTCGCCCTCGGCTCGATGGAGAGCACCGCCGCCACCCGCCTGCCCTCGCTGCTGGCGGCTTACCACCAGCGTTTCTCGCAGGTTTCGCTGTCGTTGACCACCGGCACCTCCGGCGAAATCGCCGATCGGGTGCGCGCCGGCACGCTGGCGGCGGCGCTGGTCGACGGCCCGGTGCCCTATGACGAGCTGAACGGCTGCATCGCCTATCCTGAACATATGGTAGTGATCTCCTGTCTCGATCACGCGCCGATCCACAGCGCCAAAGACGCCAACGGCGAAACGCTGTTCGCCTTTCGCGCCAGCTGCTCCTACCGCCTGCGGCTGGAGGCCTGGTTCAAGCGCGAAGGCGCGCGGCCGGGGCAAATTATGGAGATCCAGTCCTATCACGCCATGCTGGCCTGCGTCGCCAGCGGCGCCGGGCTGGCGATGATCCCGCATTCGGTGCTCAGCCTGCTGCCGGGCCATGAGCGGGTCCGGGTTCACACTCTGCCGCCTGACGTGGCCGACACCGCCACCTGGCTGCTGTGGCGCCGCGACGCGTTCGGGCCGAACGTGCGCGCGCTGAAAGAATTGATTATTGAACAGACGGAAATCGCCGCTGTTGATGAAAGCACCCCCAACGATTTATCAGACGTTATCGATATCGCCTGATTTAAAAAGAAAACCACTGAGGAGACTATGATGGAGATGATCAAAACCCGCGCCGCCGTTGCCTGGGGCCCGAACCAGCCGCTGAAGATCGAAGAAGTCGAGCTGATGCCACCACAAAAAGGCGAAGTGCTGGTGCGGATCGTCGCCACCGGCGTTTGTCACACCGACGCCTACACCCTGTCCGGCAAAGATCCGGAAGGCGTGTTCCCGGCAATCCTCGGCCACGAGGGCGGCGGCGTGGTGGAAGCGGTCGGTGAAGGCGTCACCAGCGTGGCGGTCGGCGATCACGTGATCCCGCTCTACACCCCGGAGTGCGGCGAGTGCAAATTCTGTAAATCCGGCAAGACCAACCTGTGCCAGGCGATCCGCGCCACCCAGGGTAAAGGCCTGATGCCGGACGGCACCACCCGCTTCTTCAAGGACGGCAAGCCGATCTTCCACTACATGGGCACTTCCACCTTCTCCGAATACACCGTGGTGCCGGAGATTTCACTGGCGAAAATCAACAAGGAAGCGCCGCTGGAAGAAGTGTGCCTGCTGGGCTGTGGCGTCACCACCGGCATGGGCGCGGTGATGAACACCGCCAAAGTGCAGCCGGGCGACACCGTGGCGATCTTCGGCCTGGGCGGCATCGGCCTGTCGGCGATCATCGGCGCGCAGATGGCCGGCGCGGGCCGCATCATCGGCATCGACATCAACACCAGCAAGTTCGATCTGGCGCGCAAGCTGGGCGCTACCGATCTGATCAACCCGAAAGACTATGACAAACCGATTCAGGACGTGATCGTCGAGCTGACCGACGGCGGCGTCGACTTCTCCTTCGAGTGCATCGGCAACGTCAACGTGATGCGTTCCGCGTTGGAGTGCTGCCACAAGGGCTGGGGTGAATCGGTGATCATCGGCGTCGCGGGCGCCGGCGAAGAAATCTCGACCCGGCCGTTCCAGCTGGTCACCGGCCGCGTCTGGCGCGGCTCGGCATTCGGCGGCGTCAAGGGCCGTTCGCAGCTGCCGGGCATCGTCGAGCGCTATCTGGACGGCGAATTCGCGCTGAACGACTTTATCACCCACACCATGGGGCTGGAGCAGATCAACGAAGCGTTCGATTTGATGCACGAAGGCAAATCGATCCGTTCCGTCATCCACTTCGACAAATAAGCCAGGAGGCAGAGATGACGCTGTCATTGGAACTTCTCGAAGAGCACCGCATGTTCGGCGGCTGGCAACAGCGTTATCGCCACGCGGCGCAGAGCCTGAATTGCAACATGACATTCAGCATCTACCTGCCGCCGCCGCGCGATGACAACCCGCCGCCGGTGCTGTACTGGCTGTCGGGGCTGACCTGCAACGACGAGAACTTCACGTTGAAAGCCGGCGCGCAGCGCATCGCCGCCGAGCTGGGCCTGGTGCTGGTGATGCCGGATACCAGCCCGCGCGGTGACGAGGTGCCGAACGACGAAGGTTACGATCTGGGCCAGGGCGCCGGGTTCTACCTGAACGCCACCCAGGCGCCGTGGGATCGCCACTTCCGCATGTACGACTACATCAGCGCCGAACTGCCGGCGCTGATCGAACAGCACTTCAGCGTCAGCGATCGTCAGTCGATCTTCGGCCACTCGATGGGCGGCCACGGCGCGCTGATGATGGCATTTCGCAATCCGCAGCGCTTCCGCTCGGTATCGGCGTTCGCGCCGATCGTCAACCCGTGCCAGGTGCCGTGGGGCCGCAAGGCGTTCACCGCCTATCTGGGCAGCGACGAGAGCCAGTGGCTGCAGTACGACAGCTGCCATCTGCTGGCCAGCGGCGCGGAAAAAATGCCGGTCCTGATCGACCAGGGCGATGACGACCAGTTCCTGGCCGATCAGCTGCAGCCGGCGCGGCTGGCCGAGCTGGCGCGCCAGCGCGACTGGCCGCTGACGCTGCGCATTCAGCCGGGGTACGATCACAGCTACTTCACCATCGCCACCTTCGTGGAAGATCACCTGCGCTTCCACGCCGAGCACCTGTTCCGCTAATAAAAAAATCCGGGCGGTTATTAACCCGTCCGGATTTATTCAAAAGCCATCAATCAGAAAATCGATAGCGGCTTTAATTTGATTCCTGTGCTCATTGACATTACCAACGGCCTTCCCAATCTGCGAAATACGTACGGCAGCCATCTCATGCGTCATAACAAGAAACTTTTCGCCGTTGACCTCAATCTCCGGGCATAAACGTGCAGAAATTTTAACCCTGACGTTATCCAAAGCATAAAGGGGGATCATTAACCGGGTCGAGAGGACATCAATAAGATCGCTTTGAACGTCCAGTAAGTAGGGATAGGCTGATGCCGGATACGTATTGTCATATACGGTAAATTGCATATTTAAAATGTCCGATATTCATCAGACAACAAACCATTTTCTTCAGTGATACGATTAAGTTCTTCTAACGCCGCGCGATTTTGCTCGCGCCACTGTTGAATCTCAATATCCCTGACGCGGACGCTCAATGCGTCCGTCAATACGGATGACACATTGACGCCCAGGGATTTTGCGCGCTGGAAAAGATCGCGATCGATGGTTACGTTGACTGTCTTTTTCGTCACATTGCTATTTGCCATATCCATACCTCATCCCTGTAATATACACGGGTCAAATTTTCATCAATTATACTCGTAAAACAGGGGTATGCCAATTCAGCGATGCCCTCACCCCTTCAATTTGGGATCGAGCGCGTCGCGCAATCCGTCGCCCAACAGGTTGAACGCCAGCACGGTGATGAATATCGCCAGGCTGGGGAAGATCGCCACGTGCGGCGCGATCACCATATCGGCGCGCGCTTCGTTGAGCATCGCCCCCCACTCCGGCGTCGGCGGCTGGGCGCCCAGGCCCAAAAACGACAGGCTGGCGGCGGTGATGATCGAGGTGCCGATGCGCAGGGTGAAATAGACCACGATCGAAGACAGGGTGCCTGGCAGGATGTGCCGCAGGATGATGGTCCAGTCCGAGGCGCCGATGCTGCGCGCCGACTCGATATAGGTCAGGTGCTTCAGCACCAGCGTATTGCCGCGCACCAGGCGGGCGAAGGCCGGAATGCTAAAGATCGCCACCGCGACGATCACGTTGGCCATGCCGCTGCCCATGATCGCCACCACGCCGATCGCCAGCAAAATGCCGGGAAACGCGAACAGCACGTCGCAGACGCGCATGGTGAGGCGATCCCACCAGCCTTCATAGTAACCGGCCAGCAGCCCCAGCAGGGTGCCGATCGCCCCGCCCGCCAGCACCGAGAACACCCCGGCCGCCAGCGAAATGCGCGCGCCCATCAGGATGCGGCTGAAAATATCGCGTCCGAGGGAATCCACCCCCAGCCAGTGCATCAGCGAAGGCCCTTCGTTCAGCCGGTCGTAATCGAAATAGTTTTCCGCATCGAACGGCGCCAGATAAGGCGCCAGCAGCGCCGCCGCAATCAGCAGCAGCACCAACAGGCCGGCGACCAGCGCCGCCCGCTGGCGGCGAAAACGCCGCCAAAACTCGCCCCACGGCGTGCGTACCGCGTTGGGGTCGATAAGCGGCATCGCCTTCAGTGCGGCGTTGCGCCGCCAATGCTTAATCATGCCGCCTCCTCATTGGTAACGAATCGCCGGGTTGATCGCCGCGTACAACATATCCACCAGCAGGTTGATCAGGATGAACTCCAGCGAGAACAGCAGCACCTCGGCCTGGATCACCGGGTAATCGCGCATCTCCACCGAGTCCACCAGCAAGCGCCCCAGCCCCGGCCAGTTGAACACCTTCTCCACCACGATCGAACCGCCGAGCAGGAAGCCGAACTGCAGCCCCATCATGGTCACTACCGGGATCATCGCGTTGCGCAGGCCGTGTTTCATCACCACCACGCTTTCCCGCACGCCCTTGGCGCGCGCGGTGCGCATGTAGTCCTCCTGCAACACCTCGACGAACGAAGCGCGGGTGAAACGCGCCATCACCGCCGCCACCGCCGCCCCCAAGGTGATAGAAGGCAGAATGTAGTGCCGCCAGCTGTCGGCGCCCACCGTCGGCAGCCACCCCAGCTCGACCGAGAACACCTGCATCAGCAGCATGCCGAGCGCAAAGGCCGGGAACGAGATCCCCGATACCGCCAGCGTCATGCCGAGACGATCCGGCCAACGGTTACGCCACACCGCCGACACCACGCCGATCGCCAGGCCGAACGCTACCGCCCACAGCATGCTGGCGACGGTCAGCCAGAAGGTCGGCATAAAGCGCGAGGCGATCTCTTCGCTCACCGGGCGCTTGGACACCATCGAGATGCCGAAGTCGCCCCGCAGCGCGTTGACGAAAAAGTGCGCGAACTGCTGCGGCAGCGGCTTATCCAACCCCAGATCCTTGCGCACCAGCTGCACCACTGCCTCGTCGGCCTCCGGCCCCGCCGCCAGCCGCGCCGGATCGCCCGGCAGCAGGTGGACGAACAGGAACACCAGCACCGCCACGATCAGCAGCGTCGGGATCAGGCCCAGCAGTCGTTTCAGAAAATAATTGAGCATCTCATTCCTTCCCCCACCTGCCGCCGTCTGGCCGCAGGCGGGGATGGGCGCCTTATTTCAGATCGGCGTTATCAAAGTTGAACGAGGTATCCGGCATCACGTAGAAGCCGCTCAGCTGTTTGCTGTTGGCCGACAACAGACGTTCGGTTGCCAGGAAGATCCAGGGCGCGTCGGCCCAGATGCGATCCTGTGCATCCTGATACAGTTTCTGCTTCTCGGCGCGATCGGTGGTCGCCAGCGCGTCGGTCAGATCCTTGTCCACCTGCGGGTTGCTGTAGAACGCGGTGTTGAACTGCTTCGGCGGCGCCGCCTGGGTGGAGAACAGCGGCGACAGCGCCCAGTCCGCTTCCCCGGTCGAGGCCGACCAGCCGGTGTAGAACAGCCGCACGCCGGTGTCTTTCACCCCGACGCTCTCCACCTGCGCCGCGCGCTGCCCGGCATCCATCGCCGTCACCGTCACTTTCACCCCCACCTGCGCCAGCTGCTGTTGGGTGAACTGCAGCACTTTCTGCGCGGTGCTGTGGTTGTGGGACGACCACAGCGTGGTGGTGAAGCCGTTCGGGTAGCCGGCCTCTTTCAACAGCTCGCGCGCCTTGGCCGGATCGTACGGCCACGGCTTGTAGCGGGCGGCGAAATCGATGGCCGGCGGCACCGGCCCTTCCGCCGGCACCGCATAACCGGCGAACGCCACCTTGATCAGCGCGTCCTTGTTAATCGCGTAGTTGAGCGCCTGGCGCACCTTCGGGTTGTCGAACGGCTTTTGAGTGACGTTCATGCTGATGTAACGCTGCAGGATCGACGGCGCAGCCACCACGTCCAGCTTGGCGTTGCCCTCCAGTACCTTGGCCTGCTCGTAAGGGATCGGGAAGGCGAAGGTCGCCTCGCCGGTCTGCAGCATCGCCGCGCGGGTGTTGTTATCCACCACCGGGCGCCAGGTGATGCTGTCGAGCTTCGGCAGCCCCGGCTGCCAGTAGCCGTCGAACTTCTTCACCTTGACGAAATCGGTCTGGTTCCAGGTCACGAACTGATACGGCCCGGTGCCGACCGGGTGGAAACCGATCTCTTTGCCGTATTGCTTCAGCGCCGCCGGGGAGATGATCGCCGCCGCCGGGTGCGCCAGATTGTTGACGAACGCCGAGAACGGCGCCTTCAGCACGATCTTCACCGTATTGGCGTCCACCGCCTCGGTTTTGTCGATCATCTTGAACAGGTTGTAGCGCTTGAGGTGGCTGTCCGGGTTACTGGCGCGATCGAGGTTGGCCTTCACCGCCTCGGCGTTGAACGCGGTGCCGTCGTGGAATTTAATGCCCTGACGCAGTTTGACGGTATAGGTCAGGCCGTCTTTGCTGACCTCATAGCTGTCCGCCAGCACGTTCACCAGCTTCATGTCCTTGTCGAAGCCGAACAACCCCTGATAGAAAGACTTGGCCACCGCCTGCGACAGCGTGTCGTTGGCGTCGTAAGGATCAAGAGTGGTGAAATTGGACGCCACGGCAATCACCGCGTCCTTCGCCGCCCAAACCGGGCCGGTTCCCGCCGCCAGCAGTATGGCGGCCAACAGCGCATTGCGTTTGAATGTGTGCTTCATGTCGCTTGTCTCTCCTGAGGTCTTTAAAAAGCACCGGCGATCGGGTGGCGGGCGACAAAGTGCCCGGCGCCAACCTGCACCAGCGGTGCGGTAACGGGTTCATCGCCCAGTGCGCGCACTGGGCTCGGGATCTCATCGGCCGGCAGCGGCTGCCGTTTGTGGGCATGAGCGGGATCGGCTACCGGCACCGCCGCCATCAACTTGCGGGTATAGGGGTGCTGCGGATTGTCGAATACCGCCTGCCGCGGGCCGATCTCGACAATTTGCCCGAGGTACATCACCGCCACCCGGTGGCTGATACGCTCCACCACCGCCATGTCGTGTGAAATGAACAGAAAAGCGATGCCGAACTCACGCTGCAGATCGAGCAGCAGATTGACGATCTGCGCCTGAATCGACACGTCCAGCGCCGAGACCGCTTCATCGGCGATCACCACTTTCGGGTTCAGCGCCAGCGCGCGCGCGATGCAGATGCGTTGGCGCTGGCCGCCGGAAAATTCGTGCGGATAGCGGCGCGCATGCGCCGGCTGCAGACCGACGCGTTCCAGCAGCCAGGCCACCCGCCGTTCCGCCTCACGGCCGCGCATCACGTTGTGCACCAACAGCGGCTCCATGATGGAGAAACCGACCGTCAGGCGCGGATCGAGCGAGGCGTAAGGATCTTGAAAGATGAACTGAATATCGCGCCGCAGATGCTGCAGCGCCGACCCCTTCAATTGGTCTATCCGCCGCCCGGCGAAGGTGATGGTGCCGCTCTGGCTGTCCACCAGCTTCAGCAAAGCGCGCCCGGTGGTGGACTTGCCGCAGCCGGACTCGCCCACCAGCCCCAGCGTCTCGCCAGGGTAAAGATCGAAACTGACGTTTTCTACCGCGTGCACCCGGCGAGTGACCCGATTGAACAACCCCCCGCGCAGATCAAAACGCGTGACCAGATGCTCCACCCGCAGGATCGGCGCAGCGTCTGGCGGCACGGTATCCTGCGGCGCCGTATCCCCCTCGCCATCCGCCAGCGGAAACTTCGCCGGCAGCGGCCGATCGGCCATCTCCCCCAGCTTCGGCACCGCCGCCAGCAGCGCCCGGGTATAGGCCTGTTGCGGCGCGGCGAATAATTCACGCACTCGATTCTGTTCCACCTGCTCGCCGCGGCGCATCACCAGCACCCGGTCGGCTATCTCTGCCACCACGCCCATGTCGTGAGTGATGAAGATCACCCCCATCTGCATCTCCTGTTGCAGCACGCGGATCAGCTGCAGGATCTGCGCCTGAATGGTGACGTCGAGGGCGGTAGTGGGTTCATCGGCAATCAGCAACGCCGGCTTGCAAGAGAGCGCCATAGCGATCATCACCCGCTGGCGCATGCCGCCGGAAAGCTGATGCGGGTAGCGCCCCAGCACCTCTTTGGCCTCCGGAATGCGCACCAGATCGAGCATGCGCAGCGCCTCCTGACGCGCGCTGCGGTGGTCCATGCCCTGATGCAGGCGCAGCGATTCGGCGATCTGCTCGCCGACCGGAAATACCGGGTTGAGCGAGGTCATCGGCTCCTGGAAGATCATCGCCATGTCGGCGCCGCGCACCGTGCGCAGCGTGCTCTGCGAGGCGTGCGCCAGATCGAGCAACGCGCCGTCGCGCCGGCGCAGCGTCATGGCGCCGCTGACGATGCGCCCACCGCCCTGCTCCACCAACCGCATCAGCCCCAGCGAAGTCACCGATTTGCCAGAGCCGGACTCACCGACGATCGCCAGCGTCTCGCCGCGATCGAGATCGAACGACAGGTTGCGCACCGCTTCCACGGCGCCGTCCACTTGAGGAAAACTGATGCTCAGATCGCGCACCGTCAGCACCCGCTGCGGCGGCAATGACAATTCGTCGCCGGCGGGCCGGAATGAAACGTCGGTCATACACCCTCCCGGTGAACGCTTAGCGATAAATCCCGACGGACGGCGCATCGCCGACATAACCAAAACCGCGATACATCCCCTCGCAGTTAAACGGCAGCGCGATATTGCCGTGGCGATCGACGGCGATCATGCCGCCGCTGCCGCCCAGTGCAGGCAGTTTCTCCATCACCACCCGATCGCTGGCCGCCTGCAGACTGAGGCCGCCGTATTCGATCAGGGCGGAGACGTCATAGGCCGCCACGCCGCGCATGAAAATCTCGCCGGTGCCGGTGCTGGAGACCGCCACGGTGGCGTTGTTGGCATAGCAACCGGCGCCGATAATCGGCGTGTCGCCCACTCGCCCTGCCTGCTTGTTGGTCATGCCGCCGGTGGAGGTGGCGGCGGCAAGGTTGCCCAGCGCATCCAGCGCCACCGCGCCGACGGTGCCGAATTTGCGATCGGGATCGAGCGGATCGCCAGCCTGTGCCGCGCCGTCGTGATCGAGCAATACCCGGCCCTGCTCCGCCTGGGCGCGGTGCAGCTGATCAAAGCGTTCTTGGGTAAAAAAGAAGTCGGGGGTAACCATTTCCAGGCCGTGGGCGGCGGCAAACTTCTCGGCGCCTTCGGCGGCAAACAGCACGTGTTCGCTGTTTTCCAGCACCGCGCGCGCCGCCAGCACCGGGTTGCGGATATGGCTGACGCCGGCGACAGCGCCGGCGTCGCAGGTGCGGCCGTCCATCACGCAGGCGTCCAGCTCGTGGGTGCCCTGATGGGTAAACACCGAGCCTTTGCCGGCGTTGAACAGCGGGCACTCTTCGAGCAGCCGCACCGCTTCGGTCACCGCATCCAGCGCGCTGCCGCCCTGTGCCAATACCGCCTGCCCGGCGGCCACGATCTCGGACAGCGCCTGGATATACTGCCGTTCTTTTTCCGCACTCAGCGCCGCCCGGGTAATTGCGCCCGCGCCGCCATGAATGGCAATCACTGGTTTGCTCATTTGCCTGACACCCTGTGTTAATCCCGCCGTTGCGCAGCGAATAAGCTGAGCGCGGTATCATTATTATTCAGTCTTTTTCGACTCTATTTAGTCCTACAGTGGAAGTACAGCATAACGTCCACGCCCCGCTTTTAGCGTAGCGCGCTTAGACCATTTCGCACCTTGAAATAGCTTATTGGAATAAAAACAGCAGGTTATAAAAAGCAGTAAACCGCTGGTAGTGCGGCCGGGATTATTGGTAATTTCGCGAGAGGAAATAGCGGTAGAGCGTAATGAAATAAACGTTCGCGCTGAGTCACGCTTATTGCGGCGCCCGGCCTGCTGTTTTTACCCGGCCGGGCGCAGATAATCCAACGATTAAAAACCCGATCCTGGCTGCTGTAAAAAGGCCTCTTCTTCCGGCGTGCTGGTGCGCCCCAATATCGCATTGCGATGCGGGTAGCGGCCGAAACGATCGATGATCGCCTTATGCCGCAGCTCGAACTCCAACTGGTCACCGTTATTGAGCTCGGTATACAGCACCAGCGCCTGCTGGTGGATCAGCGGCGATTCCGAATGCATGAACGGCAGATAGAGAAAACCTCGCTGCTCGCGGCTCAGCCGTTCGCACTCGCCGCTGCGGATCGCCTCCTGCGCCAGGACCAGCGCCATGCCGTCGCAGGCAAACGACTGCGGCGTGCCGCGGAACAGGTTGCGGCTGAACTGATCGAGCACGATCACCTCCGCCAGGCGTCCTTCGATGGTGTCGCGCCAGTGCGCCAGCTCCCCCGCCGCCGCCGCCCGCCAGATTTCGCCGAAACGGCTGTGCAGCAGACGATCGAAATCGTCGTCCTTTTTAAACCACATCACCGGTTCGATCTCGTCGAACCAGAACTCGATAACCTGTTTATGCATCATGATTCTCCTCTGTTTTACCCAGTTTATACCCGTTCGCGCTTCCGGCGCAGTGCGAAAGATGGCGGGCATAACCCGTTCTCCCCCCCGGCGTTCTCTGCCATAATACCCGCACTTTGTCGCTATCAATGCGCACCCTGATTACGGAGTTCCCCTTATGGATCATTGCCATACTTCCGATCTCATCTCCCTGGAGCAAGCGCTGGAAAAAATGCTCGGGCAGATCGCCCCTCTGCAGCAGACCGAATCCGTCGCCCTGACCGCCGCCGCCGGCCGCATCACCGCCGCCCCGGTGGTCTCGCCGCTCGACGTGCCGCCGTTCGCTAACTCGGCGATGGACGGCTATGCGGTGCGCCTCGCCGATCTGGCGGCCAATGCGCCGCTGCCGGTCGCCGGGAAAGCCTTCGCCGGCACGCCGTTCGACGGCCAATGGCCGGCCAACAGCTGCGTGCGCATCATGACCGGTGCGCCGATCCCGGCCGGGGCGGACGCGGTGATCATGCAGGAGCAGGCCGAAGTGAGCGACCAGGGCGTGCGTTTTACCGCCCCGGTAGAAGCCGGCCAGAATATCCGTTTGGCGGGTGAAGACATTCGCCAAGGCGCCAGCGTGTTGCCGGCCGGCGTGAAGCTGGGCGCCGCGCAGCTGCCGCTGCTGGCCTCGCTCGGGGTCGCCGAAGTGCAGGTGATGCGTAAGCTGAAGGTCGCGGTGTTCTCCACCGGCGACGAACTGCAGCCGGTCGGCCAGCCGCTGCAGGCGGGCCAGATCTATGATACCAACCGCTTCGCGGTACGCCTGATGCTGGAGCAACTGGGCTGCGACGTGCTCGATCTCGGCATTATCCGCGACGATCGCGATGCGCTGCGCGCCGCCTTCGAACAAGCGGACAGCCAGGCCGACGTGGTGATCAGCAGCGGCGGCGTCTCGGTCGGCGAGGCCGACTATACCAAACAGATGCTGGACGAGCTGGGCCAGGTCAGCTTCTGGAAGCTGGCGATCAAACCCGGCAAACCGTTCGCCTTCGGCAAACTGGGCCACGCCTGGTTCTGCGGCCTGCCGGGCAACCCGGTTTCCGCCGCCCTGACCTTCTACCAACTGGTGCAACCGCTGCTGGCGAAGCTGGCCGGTCACAGTGACTGGCGCCTGCCGCCGCGCCTGCGCGCACGGGCGCTAACCCCGCTGAAGAAATCGCCGGGCCGCCTCGATTTTCAGCGCGGCGTGTTCAGCAGCAACGCCGCGGGTGAACTGGAGGTCAGCACTACCGGCCACCAGGGCTCGCACGTCTTCAGCTCCTACAGCCAGGGCAACTGTTTCATCGTGCTGGAACGCGAACGCGGTTCGGTGGCGGTAGGCGAAACGGTGGAGATCGAGCCGTTCAACGCCCTGCTGAGGAGCTGAACATGCTGCCGGAATTGACCGACGCCGAAGCGCTGCGCTACAACCGCCAGATCGTGCTGCGCGGCTTTGACTTCGACGGCCAGGAGAAGCTGAAGGCCGCCCGCGTGCTGATCGCCGGGCTGGGCGGGCTGGGCTGCGCCGCCGCGCCATATCTGGCGGCGGCCGGCGTCGGCCATCTGGTGCTGGTGGATTTCGACACCGTCTCGCTCTCCAACCTGCAGCGCCAGATCCTGCACCGCGACGATCGCATCGGCCAGAGCAAAGTCGCCTCCGCCAGGCAGGAACTGAGCGCCATCAATCCGCATATTCGCATCGACGCCATCGACGGCCGTCTGGAAGATGACGCGATCGCGGCAGAGATCGCCGCCTGCGATCTGGTGCTCGACTGCACCGATAATGTGGCGGCGCGCGACGCCCTGAATCGCCTGTGCCACGCACAGCGCAAGCCGCTGGTTTCCGGTGCGGCGATCCGCATGGAAGGCCAGCTCAGCGTGTTCACCTATCAGCCGGGCGAGCCCTGCTACCGCTGCCTGAGCCGGCTGTTCGGCGACAGCGCCCTCACCTGCGTCGAAGCGGGCGTGATGGCGCCGCTGGTCGGCACTATCGGCACCCTGCAGGCGATGGAAGCCATCAAGCTGCTGGCCGACTATGGTCAGCCGCTGCGCGGCAAGCTGTTGATGTTCGATGCGATGAGCATGCAGTTCCGCGAGATGAAACTGCCGAAGGATCCGCACTGCGAAGTGTGCGGCGGGGCGTGACGGATAAAAAAAGGGCGGGATAATTCCCGCCCTGATGCGTTACCGCGAGGGTTACACGATGCCCTGGCTGCGCAGATAGTCTTCGTAGTTGCCGGTAAAGTCGATCACCTTGTTCGGGGTGATTTCCAGAATCCGGGTCGCCAGCGAGCTGACGAACTCACGGTCGTGGGAGACGAAGATCAGCGTGCCTTCGTACATCTCCAGCGCCATGTTCAGCGATTCGATGGATTCCATATCCAGGTGGTTGGTCGGTTCGTCCATCACCAGAATATTCGGGCGCTGCATCATCAGCTTGCCGAACAGCATGCGGCCCTTCTCACCACCGGATAGCACCTTCACGCGCTTCTTGATGTCGTCCTGGCTGAACAGCAAACGGCCCAGCACACTGCGCACCGCCTGCTCGTCGTCTTTTTCCTGCTTCCACTGGCTCATCCAGTCGAACACAGTCAGGGTGTCGTCGAACTCGTATTCGTGATCCTGCGCGTAATAACCGATACGGGCATTTTCCGACCACTTCACGGTGCCGCTGTCCGGCTGCGCGTCGCCCACCAGCGTTTTCAGCAGGGTGGTTTTACCGATGCCGTTGGCACCCAGCACCGCGACCTTCTCGCCCACTTCCACCATCAGGTTCAGCTTGTTGAACAGCGGGCCTTCGTCGAAGCCCTTGGTGAGCGCTTCCACTTCCAATGCGTTACGGAACAGCTTTTTGTCCTGCTCGAAACGGATGAACGGGTTCTGGCGGCTGGAGGCTTTCACCTCTTCCAGCTGGATCTTGTCGATCTGGCGGGCGCGCGAGGTGGCCTGCTTGGATTTGGAGGCGTTGGCGCTAAAGCGGCTGACGAACGATTGCAGCTCGCTGATCTGCGCTTTCTTCTTAGCGTTGTCCGCCATCAAACGCTCACGCGCCTGGGTGGCGGCGGTCATGTATTCGTCGTAGTTGCCCGGGTAGACGCGCAGCTCGCCGTAGTCCAGATCCGCCATGTGGGTGCAGACCATGTTCAGGAAGTGACGGTCGTGCGAGATGATGATCATGGTGCTGTTGCGTTCGTTCAGCACCTGCTCCAGCCAACGAATGGTGTCGATGTCCAGGTTGTTGGTTGGTTCGTCGAGCAACAGGATTTCCGGATCGGAGAACAGCGCCTGCGCCAGCAACACGCGCAGCTTGAAGCCCGGCGCGATTTCGCTCATCGGGCCATAGTGCTGTTCCACCGGAATGCCCACGCCAAGCAGCAGTTCGCCGGCACGCGCTTCGGCGGTATAACCGTCCATTTCGCCGTAGGCCACTTCCAGGTCGGCTACTTTATAGCCGTCTTCTTCGCTCATCTCCGCCAATGCGTAGATGCGGTCGCGCTCTTCCTTCACCGCCCACAGTTCGGTGTGACCCATGATCACGGTGTCCAGCACGCTGTACTGCTCGAAGGCGAACTGATCCTGACGCAGTTTACCCAGGCGCTCGTTCGGATCGAGGAACACGTTGCCGCCGCTCGGCACCAGATCGCCGCCGAGGATTTTCATAAAGGTGGACTTGCCGCAGCCGTTGGCGCCGATCAGGCCGTAACGGTTGCCGCCGCCGAATTTAACAGAGATGTTTTCA
This sequence comes from Serratia sp. NGAS9, assembly GCF_009905295.1. Taxonomy (NCBI): domain Bacteria; kingdom Pseudomonadati; phylum Pseudomonadota; class Gammaproteobacteria; order Enterobacterales; family Yersiniaceae; genus Serratia; species Serratia sp. NGAS9. The sequence goes on along the minus strand of NZ_CP047605.1, from coordinate 1,509,636 downwards.
AACAACGGCTTACTGCCGAACTGCATGGTGATGTTGTTAGTGCTTAACACAGCGCTCGCTCTTTATACATAGGGAATGTGATTTGGCGCGCATTATGCCACAACGGGGTGCAGAGATCGCGGGAAGTTTCGGTGACATTTTGAGCGTCAGGCTGGTGCCGTTTGCCGGTGGGCATTGGCTTGCGTACAAAAAGTCTGCTAGATTCGGCGGTTCATATTGAAAAGGATTTCTATGAAAAGCGTAAAGCAGATAGCCAACGACATGGCGGATGCCGTAAACATTGACAGCAATTTAGTGCGCGGGTTTGCACAAGGTTTTATCAGCGTACCGGTCGATTTCTACTACCTGGGCTACGACTATATTGATACTGAAAACAGATGGTTAAACTCGCAAGATAAAGAGCGATTTATCAGACTCATCAAGTCAGGCCTGGCCAATAAAGCAAGCATCGAGAAAGTGGCTCATATCTTCATCGAAAACTTCGCCAGTAAGGTCAAGTTTGAAGATGTTAAGGACATGACCATAAGAACATCAGGCAAACTCATCGGAAAATTCGCCTTTAATCAGTTAGCCACCGCAAACATGGATATATATTCTCTAAACAAATCATCCCACGGCTTGTCTCCGGTGTTGCCGTTGGCTCAATTCTCACCGCTGGGGCAAGCATATCGCGCTCTGTCTATACATCACGCGACTTGAGGGCAAGAAACTCACGGATGTATGATCAACTCAGACGCCTGGGAAACCTCGATCTGCTGTACTTTCTGTTAGAAAACAAAGTCCGACCATTCGAGGATGCCGTCTCGGTTTGGGAAAAAGATCGAAAGAAATTCAGCCAAATTTGTCAGTACTTTTTTGCAAAGGTTAACGTATGAAGAACTTTATGCTGGCGGCTTTATCCAGAATTATTCAGGGCATTGGGTGCGGCGTTGTGGCCCTCTCGCTGTTAGCCATTGTCTGGTTCATGTTTTATTCCGACGACAGTTTTAAGTATCTGTGGGTTGCGACCTCCATAGCTGGAATTTTCTTAGGGTATTTCATTTTCAGGTTTGCAGTTAAAAAAGTATACGATAAAAGTCCTGATTGAATGGTGTAATTTAAATTGAGAAAAGACAGTTATAATATTGTTTTCAATGATAATTACTGGCTCTCTAGTCGATGAGCTGTAATTAACTCAGCTACATTCCGCACGCAGACTACTATTTTTCCGACGTATTTACCCCAGATGATCAGCTGAGCCAAAGCTACGAAAGTCGCGGAAACCCATTGAGACCTATCTGTACCATTGTTATAGAAGGGAGATAGTTCGAATGGGTTTCTTCTTGTTCCACTCACTTAGGTTGTAATACTCGCCAGGGGACTTGAGGAGAGCATGCCAAAATTCACGCAGGAAATGCCAGTTTAATGGCAAAGTACATCCCCTAAAAATAACTAACCAGACAAATTAATAGCATTGCTAATAATAAATAATTGTAGCTAATGGCATAGTCCGTGGTCTGATAAGCAACAAAATATGATGCTTGTTAGATGAAAAATTAACTTCAAATCAAATTTGGCCAACGTGTTTGAGAGTTACGCAAAAAGCGTGGCAGGCCATAGGAAAAGCTCGCTGATAAGTGTGGGCCAGACCTGGGATAGAACGTGGGGTGAGGAATCCGGCGTTAGAAGTGATTAACGGGCTGGCAATAGGCTTGAAAGTAGGTATTTGTAATTTATTTTCCTAGTAATAATAACAGATAGTTACTAATAACACCATGGATATAAACACAGTACAAAAACTGTTCTTATTTAGTTATTATCTGGTATATCGCGTATATGTTGTAAAATTTCAAAATTAATTAAAACAAGGACTCAATGTATGGATGGTGCATCCAATAATGCAACGAAGAAACTACTTGGTTTTGATTATCAAAAGCTTCTAGCATTAGAGTCTTGTTTAAATGCTAAAGAAAACGAAACAATCTGGATTGAGTGCTATGGAGATATAGCTAATTCAGATAAAAGTACAGAGGTGAAACATCATTTATCTCGTGGTATTTTAAATGATGCCCATATAGATTTTTGGAAAACATTATACAATTTACTAAATGAATATAAAATACTTTATAACTTTAATAGATTTGAGTTACTAACCACATCAGAAATAAACTCATCCTCTATATTTTTAAACTGGAATGATATTTCAAAAGAAGACAAGCTCAATAAAATAGCCTCAGTTAGCCCCAACAAAACCATATCAAAATATTATGATTTTGTTTTTAAACATAACCGCGAAGAATTACTTAGTGTATTGGAAAAGTTAACTATTATTGGCTCTCAACCAACAATAGATGAGAAATACGAGGAATTAAAATCACACTCATCATTCCTCACCATACCGGACCAGCATGTTGATAATTTTATGCATAAAATGTTAGGGTATATTTCAATGAAAGCCATAAATGATATGGACCGCTGGCATATAGAGCGGAATGAATTTAAAAGAGAAATGGAAGGCTTTGCGAAAGCATTCATTGATAAAGACTACCCATTCCCATTAGTAGCTAAAAGAGAGGTAGATAAAAGTAATTTATCTAATTTCAATTTCATCGATGAGCTAAGGAAAATCGACCTCGATGAGATTACAATAAATAATGCTGTAGTAGATTTTCTCCGTGCAGAAAGGAGTAGTTTACAGATATTAAAACTTCATACATCTATGGCTGACAACCTTGAGGACTTTGATGATACACTTAGCAACAACCTATCTCTAGTCAAACTAAAGCACTCTGCAATAATCTCTCGTGAAAAGCAGAGAAAATTAGAGACAATATCAACATCAAAGAAAATGTACTCAGAATGCTTATTGCTAAATGATAAAAAAATTTTAGGAATACAGGAAATTGCAGGTTATTATCAAAAAGGGAGAATACACTCAATTGTCGACAGGAAGGAATTCTCCTGGCTTTTTTCGGAGTATGGAAAATGAGACCAAAAGAAATATCTGCATTATTAAACTCTCCCCTATGGATTGCTTTATTGTTAAGGTATTTTTTAATCGGGGCTCAGAAAATAAAAAAAGACGGGATAGATCTAGAGGTAGTCTATCTATCCATACCATTTATATTAAATGAATCGGTTGTGAATGAGTTATCACACGGAAATAAAAGTTCAAACCTAAGCAAAATAACCACAAGTCCGATGCTAAGAGGGGAGTTTATAGCATCCCGTGACTTAATAAATTTCTATAGACCCATAATAAAAACTGGCTTAATAGTTTTATCCTCATCTTGTAATATGAAAATAAAAAACAAGATACATTTAGAGGATACCTCTATCAACTTTAATTCATTAACAGATTCATATATTAAGAAACACTGTAAAGCTGCGTATAACTTAGGCGCAATTTTTGCCAAAGAAGAATCCGTTGAACTACTGATTAGGTTCGGAGAAAAATAATGAAAGCTATCATAGAATCAATAAACATTTTTAGTGAGTCCGGAGAGCATCGCTTCATTGAATTAACAAGTGGGCTTAATGTAATTACTGGAGATTCTAAAACAGGGAAAAGTGCTTTATTGGAAATCGTTGACTACTGTCTATTTTCTAAGACATCAAGCATTCCCAAGGGAGTAATTACTACATTTGCATATTTTTACAGTGTAGTTTTTAAGTTACAAGATAGTTATATAGTAGTTGGTAGACATGCGCCTAAAACCAATCTAGGGTCAAAAGCTTTCATAAAATTAGAAACTAGTAAAGAAAACATATCGCCTTTGAGCCTTGGATATTTTGAAAACCAATCTCCAACAACGATAAAATCAGCTCAATCTAAATTTGAGACATACCTAGGTCTATCTGTATTGGATATGAAAGATGAAGTGAATAGTTTTCACCATGGTAAAGCTTCAATTAGGAATGCAGTATCACTATTATTCCAACATCAGAATCTGATAGCAAATAAGCACGCCCTATTTTATAGATTTCATGATTTTGTGAAAAGAGATAGAACAATAAAAGAACTTCCTATTTTCCTTGGATGGGTAGAGGGAAATTACTATAGACTAATCAGAGAACGTGATGACACATTAAAAAAAATACGTACACAAGAAAAAATAGAGATGTACGCAAAAAACTCTCAAGAAGAAAATAAGAAAATAATAAAAAATCTTGTTGAGGAGTATCTTGCTACTATTGATTATAAAATCGAAGATAACATTGCCTACCCAAAACTATTAACGTTAGCTAAAAATTTACCCCCAGTGCCTGATATTCCGTATGGATCTCCTCAAACGGAGAAAAACTATCAAGATGAAAACAACTTACTTTCAGAGTTAAATTCAAAACTTATTGAGGTAAATAAAAAAATTGCAATATTAGATAACTGCTCAGACATATCTATTCATCACGCAATTGATTTAAACAGAATAAAAAGCACTTTCGATATCTTTGAACCTGGAGAGAAAATAACTTGCCCTTTATGCTCTAGTGAACAACCACAACTCACCGATGAGTTAAAAGAATTAGAAAACCATCAGAAAAAACTAATTTCAGACCTAAATAAATTACAATATTTTCAAGAGGATACATCTCAGGAACTAGAACGCCTAATTAGACTAAAAGATAGCATAAAGAAAGACATAAGGGTTTCCAATGCAAAAATAAAAGATTATGAAAAAAACAAGGCTGAACTAACTAAATTTAAAAACTTCAGAGAAAAAGCTAGTTTCATGCGAGGGAAAGTAACTTCTCTAATATCTTCATTTTTTAAAAACAATGACATAATCAATTCAAGTGATAACTTGAAAAGCTTAAAGTCCAGGCTAACAAAAATAGAAATAGAACTATCACAATATGATTTAGAAAAAAAATACACATCCAGTGAAGTTCTAATATCTAACGTGATGACTCAAATTTGTAATAAATTAGACTTTGAAGACGAATTAAAACCAGCTGAGTTACACTTCTCGTTGAGGGATTTTAATTTTTATCACTCTCACGCTGGAGAAAAAATAAGTTTACATGAGATGGGAAGCGGTGCTAACTGGCTAGCATGTCATTTATCTCTCTTCTTAGGGATACTATTCTTATTATCAATAGAGAAAAAATCTTGCATACCTGCATTTTTATTTTTAGATCAGCCAAGTCAAGTTTACTTCCCTTCTGATGCAGATCGAAAATCAGCAAAAGATACCGACATCAAACAAGTCGAGAATATATTCAACACTATAAATTCCGTTTTAGTACATATAAAAAACAAATCTAAATTCATGCCCCAAGTTATAGTTCTTGAACATGCTGACAATCTACAATTAAAAGATATTGAATTCGAAGACATAGTTAGAAAACGCTGGAGAGAGAACGGTGACAAGTTAATCTAAGATAACTAACACACATTAAAAACATGACTATGCATTCATTCTGACTTTCATCAAAGGCAATCAGGTAACTTCTTCATTCCCTGGTTGCCTAATGATATTTTAAAAAACATTGAAGTCGGCATACATAAATCAGAAAGTAAATTTAAAAAAATTTTTGTGATCGGAATAACCACTCAGCGCAGCTGCTTCTCCAGCCACGCGCGCATATCCGCCGCCACCCGCGTCATCTCGCTGTCGCCGTTCTCACGCCGCATCACATGGTCCAATGTCGAATAATTAAGGTAGGTGATATTCGTTTTACCGTCGGCCCGCAGCTCGGCGATCATTTTCCCGACCGCCCCCGGCGAAACGGCGCGATCCTGGTCACCCTGCACGATCAGCACCGGCGTCTTGATGCTGCGCAGGGAGGCAAGCTGATCGATGTTCAGCATGCCATGCCACCAGGCATAGCCATGATCGCTGGCGTTCAGGGGGAACGGCGGCGCCGTCAGCACCTGTTGTAAAAATGCGTTCAGCCCGGCTTTCTCTTCTTTTGGCGCGTCGGCCACGCTGTGGCGCACATCGTCAATAAACCAGCGTCCGCCGCCGCTGAACGCGAGGGTGGCGTCAACCAGGCCCGAGGAGGCCGTCACCAGATTGGCGATCACCGCCCCTTCGCTGCCCCCCAGCACCGCGACCTTTTGATAGCCGTTGCGCGCACTCACCGCCTGCAGCACCTGGGTGACATCGCTCACCCGCCGCTGCGGCGTATCATGCTGCACGAAAGCGTCCGGGCAATCCTGCCGCGGCACCTCTTCGCGGTACGGCAAGGTGTCGTCGATGCCGTATTTCTCCACCGTCAGCAGGTCTGCGGCGGGTAACACCTGCCGCATCGGCGTGACCAGGCGGATATGCCGCACGCTGTTGCAATCCGAACCTTGCAGGATCACCAACAGCGCCGCCGACGATTGCCCGGGCACCGCAGCGTCCAGATAGTAATGAATACTCGAACCATCCTCCCGCGGCAGCGTCAGCGCTGCAGATTGCGCCATCGCCAACCCGCTCCACAGCGCCAATACGCTCAGCATGCCTGTCGCCACTCTCATCACTTGCTCCTCTTCCCTGTTGCGTTCGGTTAATTCGTCTTTTCTGGTCTACGCTTCATGCCAATCACGTTTCTGACAGGGAAGCCTTACCATGCCACACCTCTATAACACCGCACTGCTGATCGGCGCCGCGCTGAGCACCATCGCCGCCCTGCTGCATATTTGGGTGATCGCCGCCGGGCCGCGCGGCTATCGGCTGTGCGGCGCCGGCGATCGCTTCATTAAGGCGGCGGAAGCGGGTAAAAAGTTCCCGGCTGTCGTCACCGCCGGTATCGCGCTGATGCTGTTTATTTGGGCGCTGTATGCGCTTTCCGGCGCGGGCCTGATCGCGCCGCTGCCACTGCTGCGGCCCGTGCTGTTTATCATTACCTTCATCTACCTGTTGCGCGGCGTCGCCGGCCCCTTCGCCCTGCGCGATACCGGCCGCAGCCAGCGTTTTATCGTCGTCAGCTCGCTGATTTGCCTCGGCTTCGGGCTGGTGCATCTGCTGGGGATGACGCAGCGCTGGAGTGCGTTGGCGTAACGCCCTGTTGCTGCAAAACGGCGATAAACGCCTGCGCGGCGGCGCTGCGGTAAGCGCCTTTGCGCTGCAGCCATACCGCCTGTCGCACCGGCATGGCGTTGGCCAACGCCACTTTTTTCAACTGCCGGTTCTCGCGTGCAATGGCGGCTGGCAGCAGCGTGGCAAGCTGCCCGCGCCGCACGATCTCGACGATGGCGCCCAGCGCATTGGCCTCTACCGCCACCTGCGGCCGAAACCCCTGTTGCGTGCAGTAGCGATCGATAAACTGCCGCGTGGCGAAGTCGCCACTCAGCAAAGCCAGCGGCAGATGTTGCCACTCTGCCAGCGTCAGCGGCCGGCGATGCGCCGCCAGGGGATGATCGGCGCCGACCATCAGCTCCAGCGTCTCGCTGAACAACGGCGTGGCTTCTACCTCCGCCGACTGCGCCATCTCGAAGGCGATCCCCAGGTCCAGCCGATCCTGCGCCAGCAGCGCCTCGATCCGCTCTTGCGCCATCTCCTCAATGCTCAGGGTAATCCCCGGGTAGCGGCGGTAGAACGCATCGATCGTCGGCCCCACCAGATAGGCGGTGAAGGTTGGCGTCATCGCCAGCCGCAAATGGCCGCGCGCCAGCGTCGCCACGTCATGGATCGCCCGCGCGCCGGCGTCCAAATCCTGCAGCGCCAGCCGCGCATAGCGCATCCACGCCTCACCGGCGTCGGTCAGGCGCACGGCTCTGCCACTGCGATCGAACAACGGCGCTCCCAGTGCGTCTTCCAACTGCTTGATCTGCTGGGACAACGTCGGTTGCGAGACGTGCAACGCTTCGGCGGCGCGGGTGAAGTTGCCCTGTTCGGCAACGGCCAGAAAATAACGGATGTGTCGCAGCAGCATAGCACCCCAGCTATTAGTAAAACCTATAGCCAGCATTATAAATGGGTCTTAGACCCTATAGCCAGAAGCGTTCATCATGCCGCCATCGCATAACGACACCCAATGGAGAAACGGATGAAAGAGGTGATTGAAGGCTTCCTGAAGTTCCAGCGCGAAGCCTTTGTTGAACGCACGGCGCTGTTTCAGCAGTTGGCGACCCGCCAAAACCCGCGCACCCTGTTTATCTCATGTTCCGACAGCCGCCTGGTGCCGGAGCTGGTCACCCAGCGCGAGCCGGGCGATCTGTTCGTGATCCGCAACGCCGGTAACATCGTGCCTTCTTTTGGCCCCGAACCCGGCGGGGTGACCGCCTCGGTCGAGTACGCCGTCGCTGCGCTGGGCGTAGAAGACATCGTGATCTGCGGCCATTCCGACTGCGGCGCGATGACCGCCATCGCCACCTGCCAGTGTCTGGATCACCTGCCGACGGTCGCCGGCTGGCTGCGTTACGCCGATTCCGCCAAGGCGGTCAACCAGGCTTATCCGCACGCCTCCGACGCAGCCCGGGTCGCATCGATGGTGCGCGAAAACGTCATCGCCCAGCTCAACAACATCAAAACGCACCCTTCCGTCGCCCTGGCGCTGGATCAGGGCCGCCTGGCGCTGCACGGCTGGGTCTATGACATCGCCAGCGGCGCTATCGAGGCGCTGGACGGCGAAACCCGCCGCTTCGTGCCGCTCGCCACCCATCCCGACGTGACCGCCACCCCGGCGATCGCCCGTTTTTAAGCCCACAAAAGGAGTCAACATGACACACTCTCTGCACAACGCCGCCCCGCGCGAAGCGCTCACCGACACCATCATGGCCGCCAAGATCCGCCATAATCTGACGTTCGAAGCGCTGGCCGAGGGCACCGGTCTCAGCCTGGCGTTTGTCACCGCCGCCCTGCTGGGGCAGCATGCGCTGCCGGAACCGGCGGCGCGCACGGTAGCGGCCAAGCTGGGGCTGGACGAAGAAGCGGTGCTGCTGCTGCAAACCATCCCGCTGCGCGGCAGCATTCCCGGCGGCGTGCCAACCGATCCGACCATTTATCGCTTCTATGAAATGCTGCAGGTTTACGGTTCCACGCTGAAAGCGCTGGTGCACGAGCAGTTTGGCGACGGCATCATCAGCGCCATCAACTTCAAGCTGGATATCAAGAAGGTCGCCGATCCGGACGGCGGCGAACGCGCGGTGATCACCCTGGACGGCAAATACCTGCCAACCAAGCCTTTCTAATTGGCCTTTCGCCGGCGGCCCGCGCTGCCGGCAAATTGACAGCCAACCGGCCATTGGCTACATTAACTGCGCTTAAACGCCGCCCTGGCGTTTTTCACTGCCCGAGGCCTGTATGTTGGAGATTGTAACCACCCGATAGTCGCTTCCTTGCCGTATGGCGAGGGACTCTGACGTATCCGACGCGCGTTTGCGCGGGGATGCGCGTATCTGGGGTTATTACAGGATCTCCCAACATGAACATTTCCAAAGCGGAACAACGCGTGCTGCACGTGTTGGCCAAAGGCGGCTATATCGCCTTCACCCGCAACGACGCCGGTCGCGTCACCCACGTCGAATGCTACACCCGCGAAGGGCTCGGCCTGGCCGACTGCTCGCTGGCCGTCTTCACCAAGCTCAAAACCAAACGCCTGATCCTCTCTCGCCAGGGGCGCCCTTATCGCGTCACCTTTGCCGGGCTCAAGGCCGTGCGGGCGCAGCTGGATAACCGTTAATCATCGATGCCGGCCGGGCAGGCAGCCCGGTTGGCACAGCCTTATTTAATCAGGATACAACCATGAACATCACGTTACGCCACGAAACGCCGGCCGACGTCGGCGCCATCGCCACCCTGACCGCCGCCGCGTTCCTGCATGCCGAACACAGCAGCCACACCGAGCAGTTTATCGTCAGCGCGCTGCGCGCGGCAGGCGCTCTCACCCTGTCGCTGGTCGCCGAGCACAATGGCACACCGATCGGGCACGCGTCCATCTCGCCGGTCGTACTCAGCAACGGCGCCGCCGGGTGGTACGGGCTGGCGCCGGTATCGGTGCTGCCGGCCTGTCAGGGCCAGGGGATCGGCAGCCGACTGATCCGCCGGCTGCTGGCCGAGCTGCAGGAACGCGGCGCCGCAGGCTGCGTAGTGCTAGGCGATCCGAACTATTACGGCCGTTTCGGCTTCCAGGCGCAGTGCGCGCTGGCCCTGCCGGGCGTGCCGCAAGACTACTTCCGCGCCATCGCCTTCCAGGGCGCGCTGCCGTGCGCGGAGGTCACCTTCCACAACGCGTTTAACGCCGAAGCCTAACCCTGTTGCCGGCGCCGTCATGGCGCCGGTTTTCAGTCCCGTTCGCCATAACGCAAGACGGTCATCCCTTCCTCTTCCGCCGGGGGAACAAAGTACTGCGCCAGGCGCTCAAACTCCGCTTCGCTCAGGGCAAACGGGTGCTCGCCGCGCGCATTTCTCAGCGTTATCCGGCTCAGGCACTGCGCATGGCTGACATCGAGAAAGTGCAGGCAGTGTGCGACGCCGGCCTCCTCCGCCAAGGCTTTGGCCCAGCGCCGCCTGTCCGGCGTATTCACCGGAAAATCGAGCGCCACGGACCAACCGCCGCGCAGCAGCTGAACGAGGTGCCCGCCCAGCGCCCGCCGCAACAGGTCGGAACAGCGCGCGTAGTCTTGCAGACTGGCCATCTCCTGTTCATACAGCGTCGCCAGCCACGCATCTTCGCTCAGCAACAGCGTTTGCGGTTGCTGCGCCAAACTCTGCGCCAGCGTCGATTTGCCTGCGCCGGCCTTGCCGCACATCAGGTGTAAAACTGCAGGGTAGGTTTGCATGACGTTCTCCGGTCGTTGCCGGAAGGGGATAAAAAAACCCGCCTGCCGGCGGGTTTTTATTGGCGACACACGCGCTATCCCACCCTCTGGAGAAGGGTGATAATAATTTGCGCGAATGGGCGGTAGGATTTTTTCATAGCTAATGAATATGACAACCGTGCACCGTTGTCAATTCGCCGTCATCAATCCCTGTTCTCGCACAAACTCGGTGAATAAACTCACTTTCTGCTGCACATGCCGGCGCGTCGGGTAAACCGCGAAGACCTGATGCACGTCGGCAATCTGTTCAGGGAACAGCTGCACCAGTCTGCCGGCAGCAATCTCGGGATCCGCCACAAACGACGGCAGCGAACCGATGCCCAGTCCCGCCACCAGCATATCCCGCAGCATCAGGCTGTTGTTGGCGATCAGCCGGGGAGTGAACGTCACGCTCAGGCTCTCCTCGCCGGCGGTGAACTGCCACTGCCCCGGTTTTTCCGCCAGGGAATAGGCCAGACAGCTGTGCCGCGGCAATTCATTGGGCGTTTGCGGCACGCCGTGCTGCGCCAAATAGCCGGGCGCGGCGCAAATTCGCTGGTGCACGTCACCCAGCGCCCGGGCGCTGAGGGAAGAATCCGGCAGTTGGCGGCGAATGCGCAAGGAAATATCGAAACCGGCCGCCACCACGTCCAATACCCTGTCGTCCAGCGTCAGTTCCACCTGCAGCTGCGGATAACGTTGCATAAACGGCGGCAGCAGCGGCGACAGCACCGCCAGGCCGAACGAGAGCGGCGCATTGACCCGCAGCGTGCCGGAGACCTGCTGCGCGCTGGCGGCAACCGTCTGCTCCAGCGCGTCGAACTCGCCAAGCAACCGGCAGGCTTCCTGGTAATAGAGCTGCCCGGCTTCGGTCAGGCTCATGCTGCGGGTGGTGCGCACCAGCAACAGCGTCCCCAACCGACTTTCCAACTGCTTAATCTGCTTGCTCAATGCCGCCGGCGTGATCGCCAGATCCTCCGCCGCCCTATAGAAACTGTTGCGCTCAACCACGCGGCGAAAGGCGCGCATCGTCAGTAGCACGTCCATATTACGTCCTTCAGGTTAATTATTAATTCAATAAACCATAGATTATTAACCAAATAAATATCAGTAGACTTCATTCAACCGCTTCCCTGAGTGGGACGTGAATTTAATCTACTAATAATCATGGAGTTAATAATGAAAAAGACCCTAATCGCCCTGATGCTCGGCCTGAGCGCCGCCACCGCTCCCGTCGCCGCGCTGGCGCAGTCCCCCGCCGCCGATAGCCGCCAGGCGGGTTATGTGCAACCGCTGACCGCCGACAACAGCCTGTTGCTGCTGGTCGATCTGCAGGACATGTTCGGCATGACCATTTCCTCTATCGATCAAACCAACCTGGTGAATAATGCCGCCGGCATCGCCAAGGCCGCCAAGGTGTTCAACGTGCCGACCATTCTGGCCTCGGCCAACGCCAAAAGCTTCGCCGGGCCGGTATTCCAGCAGGTGACGCAGGCACGCCCGGATCTGCAGGTGTACGATCGCACCGCCATCAACGTCTGGCAGGATCGGCGCGTGGTGGATCTGATCAAACAATCCGGCCGCAAGAAAATCATCATCGGCGGGCTGTGGACCGCCAGCTGCGTGATGCTGCCGGCGCTGTCCGCTCTGGGCGAGGGGTATGAGGTCTACATATTGTCGGACGTCACCGGCGACATTACGCCAGATAGTCAAAACAACGCCATGCAGCGCCTGGTACAAGCAGGCGCCACCCCTATCAACTGGGTGGCGTTGATGCTGGAATGGCAGCAGGACTGGAGCCGCAAGGCCACGGCGGGGGGCGTATTGCAGATCGCCCGCGACCACGGCGCCGCCTGGGGAATGGGCGCCCGCTACGCCGGGGCGATGAAGGTGGGCAGCGAAGCGAAATAAACGGGTGAAAGCCCGCCGTCAGCGGGCTTTTTTCAGGTGCGGTGATAGCAACGGCTATCCTGCGGCGCCTGGTCGCGTCTCTCCAGCCCGTAATCCCGCACCACCTCCGCCACCCGCAGCCGGTACTGCGCCAGCACCTCGCCACGGCCGCGCGCCTGTGCCGCGCGATGCTGCTCGAGATTGCGCCACTGCTGCACCGCCGCCTCGTCGCGCCAGAAGGAGAGCGACAGCAGGCGCGCAGGATCGGCCAGGCTTTGAAAGCGCTCGATGGAAATGAATCCGTCGATCTGCGCCAGCAGCGGCTTCAGCTCCGCCGCCAGCGCCAGATAGGTATCACGCTGCCCATCAGCGGCCTGCAGTTCAAAAATCACGGCGATCATTATCGTCTCCTCTCACGGTAAAATTCCGGTACGCGCGCATGGTAAGAATGGCGCCACCGCACCGATTCCAACGCCCGCTCATCAATATCCAGCGAACGCAGACGCACTGCACCAGAGTGCGATAACCACAGGTTAGCGATGGACGCGCAGTCATACTTCGTCTAACCTCGAAGTATGCATAACATCGACATTGAAGATCGTTTAGCGGCGCTGAGCGCCGCCATCGCCGACCGCACCCGGGCGCGCATGCTGTGCCTGTTGATGGACGGGCGCGCCTACACCGCCACCGAGCTCAGCGCGGCGGTCGAGGTTGCCCCGTCCACCGCCAGCGCGCATCTGGCGAAACTGCTGGAGCAGCGGCTGATCGCCTGCGTCAAACAGGGGCGCTACCGCTATTTCCGGCTGGCCGGTCAGCCGGTGGCCGACGCGCTGGAAGGCTTGATGGCGCTGGCGGGCGTACCGCGCCCGTCGGTGAAAAGCAGCACGCCCACCACGCTGCAATATGCCCGCACCTGCTACGACCATATGGCGGGCGAGGTGGCGGTGAAGCTGCACGATCGGCTGCATGCGCTGAACTGGCTGACCGGTGAAGAAGACTACCGATTAAGCGACGCCGGTCAGGCCGCGCTGACGCGGCTGGGCGTCGATTGCTCCCCCGCGCCCACTCGCCGCCGTTTCGCCTGCGGCTGTCTGGACTGGAGCGAGCGCCGATCTCACCTCGGCGGCGCGCTGGGCGCCGCGCTGTTGGCCGCCTTTATCCAACGCGGCTGGATCCTTCGCCGGCTCGACAGCCGCGAGCTGCAGCTGACCCCCGCCGGTAAAAAAGCGCTGGCCGCACATTTTGACCTCACGGTGTAACCCGGCGACAGGGTAGTTTTACTGCAATACTCTAGGGGTACGCTTAAGCGACCCCGCCAACCCGAGGAGTTTCCATGCTCGATTCCACCCAATTCCCGATCGTCAAACGCTGGCCGGCTCAGCATCCGGAATGGCTGCAGCTCTACTCTCTGCCGACGCCGAACGGCGTCAAAGTCTCCATCATGCTGGAAGAGATCGGCCTGCCTTATGAAGCGCACCTAATCGACATCGGCAACAACGAAACCTGGACGCCGGAATTCCTGGCGCTGAATCCGAACGGCAAGATCCCGGCGATCATCGATCCCGACGGCCCCGGCGGCCGGCCGCTGCCGCTGTTCGAATCCGGCGCCATTCTGCTCTACCTGGCGGAAAAGAGCGGCCGCTTCCTGCCGCAGGATCCAGCCCAGCGTTATGAAACCATTCAGTGGGTGTTCTTCCAGATGGCCGCCGTCGGCCCGATGTTCGGCCAGCTCGGTTTCTTCCATAAATTCGCCGGGCGCGAATATGAAGACAAGCGGCCGCTGGAGCGTTACAAAAACGAATCGAAACGCCTGCTTGGTGTGTTGGAAACGCGCCTGGAGGGCCGTGACTGGATCATGGGCGCAGACTACACCATCGCCGATATCTCGCTGCTGGGCTGGGTGCGTAACCTGATCGGCTTCTATGAGGCGCGCGATCTGGTGGAGTTCGACAGTTTCCCGCGCGTCGCGCAGTGGCTGGAGCGCGGTTTAGCGCGGCCGGCGGTGCAGCGTGGGCTCGCTATCCCGGCGCGCGCGGCCTGATCGTCACACGGGATGGCCGTCAGACCGTCCCGTCTTTCATTGTCATAAAATTGTCATCCCTCTGCTCTACTCTCCTTTCGTAACAATTTGATGTTATTTACATTGTTGTATTACGACAAGGAGCTTACCCATGCAACCTGCTGTATCCCTGATCGCCGGCGCCGTGCTGTCCGCCCTGCTCTGTTCCTCCGCCATCGCGGCGGAAACCTCGGCCAATGCCGATGGCCTGACCGAGCGCGCCGCGCGCGGCACCCTAACCGAGCCGGGCGGCGCCCGTCGCCTGGCCGGCGATCAGACCGCCGCGCTGAAGGCGTCGCTGTCGGACAAAACGGTGAAAAACGTGATCCTGCTGATCGGCGACGGCATGGGGGATTCCGAGATCACCGCCGCGCGCAACTACGCTGAAGGCGCAGGCGGTTACTTCAAGGGCATCGACGCCCTGCCGCTGACCGGGCAATACACCCACTACTCGCTGGACAAGAAAACCCACAAGCCGGATTACGTGACCGACTCCGCCGCCTCGGCCACCGCCTGGGCCACCGGGGTGAAAACCTATAACGGTGCGCTCGGCGTGGACGTGAACGGCAAAGACCAGCCAACGCTGCTGGAGATCGCCAAGGCGGCCGGCAAGGCCACCGGCAACGTCTCCACCGCCGAGTTGCAAGACGCCACGCCGGCGGCGCTGGTGTCGCACGTCACCTCGCGCAAATGCTACGGCCCGGAAGAAACCAGCGAGAAATGTGCCGCTAACGCGCTGGAAAACGGCGGCCGCGGCTCGATCACCGAGCAACTGCTGAAAACCCGTGCCGACGTCACGCTGGGAGGCGGTGCGAAGTCCTTCAACCAGCTGGCGAAAAGCGGCGAATGGCAAGGAAAATCGCTGAAGGACCAGGCGGCGGCACAGGGTTATCAGTGGGTGAGCAACGCAGATGAACTGCAGGCCGTTACCCTGGCCAATCAGCAAAAACCGCTGCTGGGCCTGTTCGCCGACGGCAACATGCCGGTGCGCTGGTTGGGGCCGAAAGCCAGCTATCACGGCAACCTCGACAAGCCGGCGGTAACCTGTGAAAACAACCCGGCGCGCACCGCGGCCACGCCAACGCTGGCGGCGATGACCGACAAAGCGATCGCGCTGCTGAAAGACAACCCGAACGGCTTCTTCCTGCAGGTCGAGGGGGCGTCGATCGATAAGCAAGATCACGCCGCCAACCCGTGCGGGCAGATTGGTGAAACCGTCGATCTGGACGAAGCGGTGCAAAAAGCGCTGGCCTTCGCCCGCGCCGACGGCAACACGCTGGTGATCGTCACCGCCGACCACGCGCACTCCAGCCAGATCGTCGCCGCCGACGCCAAAGCGCCGGGCCTGACCCAGATACTGACCACCAAAGACGGTGCGCCGATGACCCTCAGCTACGGCAACTCGGAAGAAGAGTCGCAGGGGCATACCGGCACTCAGTTGCGCGTCGCGGCCTACGGCCCGCACGCCGCCAACGTGGTGGGATTGACCGATCAGACCGATCTGTTCTTCACCATGCGCGATGCGATGGGCATCAAGTAACCGCCAGCTGAACGATGGCCGCTCGCCACGGCGGCCATTTATTATTGGTTACCGATAGGTATTTGCAATTTAACCGCAATTATTGTGTGATAACGAAATAACGTTTAATTGCGTGACAATTAACCCCTTAAAATAACGCGGTTATACAGCCTTTCTTCCCTCTCTGTTTATTCCTGCGACAGCAACCGCCCTATTTTTGCTTATATTCATTTTTTTTAGTTACAAAAGTAGTTTTTAACATTCTCGCAAACAATAATACCCCGCCAGTAACGTGAACCGATCAATTTGCATCCGGACGGCCTGCAATAGTTCACTTTTCGTTAAATACCCTATTAACAAAAAGGCATTATCGCTGCCTATCGGCTCACGCCGGGCGGTCGGCTTCATTATTTTCCAGGGTAACTCCCGCTAAATTCTTTCACCTGCAATGAGTAGAATTTACACACAAGAGATTTAATTCAATGAGAAAATTACTCGTCCTGATTTTCAGTCTCAGCCTGTTTAGCGTTACGCAGCAGGCGGCGGCTGAAGAGAAGAATAAAACCGTCGACGTGGTGTTGATCGGCGGCGGCATCATGAGCGCCACTTTGGGTACCTATCTGCATGAGCTGGAGCCGACCTGGACCATCGACATGTACGAGCGCATGAACGGCGTGGCGGAAGAGAGCTCCAACGGCTGGAACAACGCCGGTACCGGCCACTCCGCCTTTAGCGAAATGAACTACACGCCGGAAAAAGCCGATGGCACCATCGACATCAGCAAGGCGGTGAAGGTCAACGAGTCTTTCGAAATCTCTCGCCAATTCTGGTCTTATCAGGTGAAAAACGCTGTCCTGAAAGATCCGAAATCCTTCATTAACAGCGTGCCGCACATGAGCTTCGTGTGGGGTGACGACAACGTCAACTTCCTGCGTAAACGCTACGCGGCGCTGCAGCACAGCACCCTGTTCCGCGGCATGGAATATTCCGAAGACCCTGCGCAAATCAAGCAGTGGGCGCCGCTGGTGATGAACGGCCGCGATCCGGCGCAGAAAATCGCCGCGACCCGCATGCCGCTGGGTACCGACGTCAACTTCGGCGTGATCACCCACCAGTTGGTTGACGCGCTGAGCGCCAGCGACAAGTTTAAGCTGAACCTGAGCCACGAAGTGCGCGACATTAAGCGCAACGCCGACCAAACCTGGAGCGTGACCGTTGCCGATCTGAACCGCGACGGTAAAGAAACCACCGTTAACGCCAAGTTCGTGTTCATCGGCGCAGGCGGCGCGTCCCTGACCCTGCTGCAGAAATCCGGCATCCCAGAAGCCGACGGCTACGGCGGCTTCCCGGTCGGCGGCCAGTTCCTGGTCACTACCAACCCGGCGATCGCCAACCAGCACCTGGCCAAAGTGTATGGCCTGGCCAGCGTAGGTTCGCCGCCGATGTCCGTGCCGCACCTGGATACCCGCATGCTGGACGGCAAGCGCGTGCTGCTGTTTGGGCCGTTCGCCACCTTCTCCAGCAAGTTCCTGAAGAACGGTTCGCTGTTCGATCTGATGCACTCGCTGAGCACCTCGAACCTGATGCCGATGACCCACGTCGGTCTGGATAACTTCGATCTGGTGAAATACCTGGTCGGCCAGCTGATGATGAACGACGACGATCGCTTCGCCGCGTTGAAAGAGTACTTCCCGGACGCCAAGCAGGCAGACTGGAAGCTGTGGACCGCAGGCCAGCGCGTACAGATCATCAAGAAAGACGCGGATAAAGGCGGCGTGCTGCAGTTCGGCACCGAAGTCGTCAGCTCTGAAGACGGCAGCATCGCCGCTCTGCTGGGTGCTTCGCCGGGCGCTTCTACCGCTGCGCCGATCATGCTGCATCTGATGGAAACCGTGTTCAAAGACAAAGTGGCGACGCCGGAATGGCAGAGCAAGCTGAAAGAGATCATCCCGTCTTACGGCCACAAGCTGAACGGCGATATCGAGATGACCAACAAGATCCGCGGTTACACCAGCAGCGTGCTGGGTCTGAACTACATTGAAGTGAAACCGGAAACTAACTGATTTTCCATCGCTTCCTACTGATAAGGCCGCTTTATGCGGCCTTTCTTTTATCCCCCTGCCGTTCAAAGAGCATTTTTGGCCACCTTTTTACCCCCGGTTTACCCTTGCGTAACGGCGCACTCACGCCTATTATCAAAGTATATTCTTGGATAATTAAGCTAAGTCACTGTGACCTGAATGTCGTTTTTGCGGGAGAACTAAAACCATGGATCGCGTCAATATCATTCACGATTTACTAGACTGGATTGAAACTCATCTGGACCAACCGCTGCTGCTGGATAACGTCGCCGCCAAGTCGGGCTACTCCAAATGGCACCTGCAGCGCATGTTCCGCAGCACCACCGGCCACGCGCTCGGCAGCTATATCCGCGAGCGGCGCCTGTCGCAGGCGGCGCAGGCGCTGCGCTCCACCCCGCGTCCGATCCTGGATATCGCCCTGCAATACCATTTCGATTCTCAGCCTTCGTTCTCACGCGCCTTCAAGAAACAGTTCGGTAAAACCCCGGCGGTGTATCGCCGTACCACCCGCTGGGATGTTGCGGAGTGGCCGGCACAGCCGATAGAGGCGCAGGCTGAATCGCACCATGATGCCCCCACGCTGCCACGCTGGTACGCCGGCAAACCGCCGGAAGGCGTTTGCACCAGCTGGATGGGGCTGCGTTAACCAGCGCGGTATAAGGCACAGAAAAGGGCTCGGTTCTTCACGAACTGAGCCCTTTTTTATTGACGAAACTGCGGATTATTTGAAAGTGACGTCGACGTTGGCAGTGGCGTTGAACACCCCGGTCTTCGGCGTATTTTTTGTCCACTTGAGATTGGCGATAAAGGTCTCTTTCACTTCGTTCTGCTTATCCTGCAGCACGCCGCCGAAATCCACGTTGGTTTGCAGTGGGATCGGTTTTTTACTGGTGTCGCGCTGCTGCGTCAGGAAGATCGCCACACCCGGATCTGTCGTCGGCAAGATCTGCGTATTATCATTCGGATCCGCGTTGGTGCTGCTGAAACTGGCCTGCAGAGATTGGCCGGCACATTCGCCGCCGCTCAAGGTAGCCTTGATATCAAACGGCACCTGCTTGGCGATAGTACCGATTTTGGCGCTGGAGCTGGTTAGCACGCCGAAATCGACGCTGGCGCCGTTGTTGGCCAACACGGTGATCTGCGGGTTGCACTGGATCACGCGGATCTTGTCCAGCCCCTTGATGTAGGCGTTAAAGTTACTGTCTTTGGTGGCGTTCAGCCCCAACTCACCATCGATCTGGAACAGCGAAGCACGCGCCAACGGCGGGAAGTTACCCGCCGGCGGTTTCACCCCGGTGGCTTTGATATACACCGAATAGGTGGCAGTCACCGCCTGAGGATCGGCTTTTCTTCTGTTACTACCCGGTTTGGTGCCCGGCCCCAAATCAGGGCCGGTTGGCCGGTTGGAGCTTTGCTTCAGGTTGATCGCATCATAATCACGCCCATTGATCGACACCCCAATCTCCAACGACTTGTCCAGTGCGCCGAACGAGTTCTGCGGGTTCCAATAGATGTAAGCGTTCTCTCCGCGCGGGTAGTTATCCGTATCCCAGCAGGTAAAGGTGGAGGTAAAGTTCTGCGAACGCCAAATCAGGTTGCCTTTGACGAAGTCGCTAGCGGCCAGCACGATCGGGCGGCCGACGTCGATATCCTGCGTCACGCTGCCGGTTGGTCTACTACTGCCGGTCGAGTTGCCGAAGCGGCATTGCATCGCCGCCGCCTGTTGCGCCATCGCCAACCCCGCCAGCCCCACCACCGACAGAAGTGTGTTACGTGCTAATTTGCTCAAGTTCATGGTGTACCTTACAGTTTTTGGCATTGCAGGGTCAGTTCCTGATATCCCATGGCCGCTTGTTTGTCGCCCACGTCCGCCGGAATCGGCAGTACGCATTGCTGATCGGCTTTCGGACCCCATTTGATCGTCAGTTTTTCACCCGCTTTCACGCCGGAAACATAGGTTGCGCCCTCCAGACCCACGGTGCCGCTGTTGCGGCCGGACTCGTTGAACACGCCGGCGCCGATGGCCGGATAACCGTTATCACCCAGACGAGCGTGAATCAACAGGCTGACGCCCTTGAAGGTATCGAAGCTCACCTTCACCACCGATTTCTCGGTCGGCACCACTTGCTTACTGGCCACCGGCACATCCAGCCCCGGGCCGAAGTCTTCGGTACGCAGCGCGACATAGTTGTAGCGGTACGGGTTGGCCGACGGCACCACCGCGTAACCGAAGCGGTCGATGGTCACGCCCGGCTGGTTTTCCAGACGCACGCCTTTGGCGTCTTTCGCCTCCACCAGCAAGATAGTGTTCTGCAACGGCTGAGTCAGGGTCGCGCCGCCGGAGTGCACCAGCAGACCACCGGAAAGGCCCAGCCCTTCCTGGCGGTATTTCGAACTGTAGGCATAGCTACCGTCGATGTTACCGATGCTGCTACTGTAGCCCAGGTTCAGGTTGCTGCTCTGACCGGAGGACTGCGTATGCCCGGTGGAAACCGAGTAGTTCATGCGACGGTCATCCAGCATGGTGCCGCTGATGCCGGTCGAGTAACTGTCGCCGCTCTGTTTGCTGTGCGCCGCGCTGAAGTTGGCGGTGGTCGAGTTATTGCTCTGGCCCCAATCCAACGGGATCGACATCGTGAAGTTCACGCTGCGATCGGAATAACCGTACTGACCGCGCGTATCCTGCAGATACACGCCGTAGGAAATACGTTTGAAGCCGTCGTTGTAACCCAGCTGAATCGTGCGATCGTTGCCGGACACGCCCCAGTAGTTCTGGTGGCTGACGTTGGCGTACAGGCTAGCCCCCGCCCACAGCTGCTGGCTAAGCGACAGCTCGACGCGCTCGCGTTTGTTGCCGTAACGCGCGGTGTATCGGGTGCGTTTCTGGTTGTTGCTCCAGGAAGGCTGACCCGGCTGCAGATCGTTCGGATCCCAGTAATCATTGGCATAAATGCCGTTACGCCAGCTGTTGCGCTCCTGGACCGCATCGCTGAGATCATAGTAACCGGACGTCGCGTAGCGATAGCCCGCCAACTGGAAGTTGGTACCCATCTGGTTGAGCGACTTGGAGTACAGGAAACGGAAGCTCTGTCCCTGCTTGCGATCGCCGTTCGCCAGCTCGGTATCGGAAATAGAACCATCCACGGAGATGGCACCCCATGATCCCAGGCTCTTACCGATACCCACGGCAGCGGAACGGTAGTGCTCGGCGATGATAGCGCCACCGAACGGCGTCAGGCCATAGTTCATGCCGTATGCCGCAGTACCCTGAATCAGTTTCGGCTGATAGCCGCCGTTACCGTTGTGGTATTTACCGGCGGTCAGCTGGAAGTTCCAAATACCTTCGCGCAGCATGTTGGCCACGGAGGAGTAGGCGACGCTGAACGTTTTATGCGAACCGTCGGCCTCGTTCACGGTCACCTGCAGGTCACCGTTATTGGTATGCGGATAGACGTCGTGAATCTCGAACGGACCCGGCGCGACGTTGGTGCTATAAATGACGTAACCGTTCTGGCGGATCTCGACGCGGGCGTTGGTCGCCGCCACGCCGCGCACTACCGGCGCATAACCGCGCAGGCTGTCCGGCAGCATGTCGTCAACGCTAGAGAGTTGTACCCCGCGGAACTGGAAGCTGTTAAACACGCTGTTGTTGGTGCTCGCCTGCCCCATCACCAAACGGCTGCGCCATGGCACGATGTCGGTCTCGGCCCAGGAGGAGACGTTGGTCCAGTTGCTGCTGCTGCCACTCTGTTTGTCCCAGGTGGAGTTGTTGCGCAGGCGCCATCTGCCCAGGTTGAGGCCACTGTTCAACGCGAGGAACATGTACTCGCTGTCGTCGGCGTCATCTCGGCGATAGCTGTTCTTGTTGTAGTTGAAGTTATAGTTGGCGAACAGCGCGTTGATGCCTTCATCGTACATGCTTGGCGGGATCGCGCCGATGGCACTCAGATCCATCATGGTCTGAGGCACGGAAATATTGATCTGCTGCACCGCCGCGTCATAGCTGACGGTGGCGTCTTTAACCAACGCAGGCAGATCAACGCAGCTGCCGGCCTGCAGCGTTTCCGGCAGTTTGATGCCGTAGTTGCGCAGGTCTTCAACTTTCAAGCAGGGTTGAGACGCGGTCTGACCTTTAACCTGACGAAAAGTAACATCTTTGTGATCGACCTGAGTCAGGTTGACGTAGATGTCGAATGGGTAAACGCCCGGTTGCAAAGCATCGCCCTGAGCGACCGCTTCCGCGTTGCTCAGGTTTTCATCGCCGTGAATAAACGACATGTTAAACTCTGCCAGCGCCGTTTCACTCCATAACATCGGTGCGCTGGCGGCAATGATTGCAATACGGATCAGCTGCGTCAGCCGCGTCGTTCCGCCTGCTACTTTTCGTTGATTTGCCATTCCCTGTCTCTCTTATTGTACTGGAACGTCCTTGACTTCCGTTCTACCGCCAAAATCGTTGATATAACTGAAAGCAATCTTGTTGCCGACGCTGACGCCCGCCGGGATGTTGATCGATAAGCGATCTTTCGGGCTCACCATGTTGGCGTCCACATCCACGGTCTTGCCCGCGCTGTTTTTCAAATGCAGCGCCCCAAAGGTAATATGCAGCGGGCCATCGTTAATCACTTGCAGACGTGAACCTTCACGCTGCCAACGCAAGTTTTGTACTTGCTCGTCCAGCGTCGTTTTCAACGCCACCGGCCGGTAAAAAAGTTTGATTCGGGTACGCACCGCAACCTGCAGCACGTTTTCTTGCTTCGGCGCCGGTGGAATTTCCTGCACGTTAATCCACAGCAGGGTTTCTTTATCCTGAGGTAAGCCATTACCGGAATAGATAAAGCGCAAAACCGCGGTTTTGGCAGCGTCCAATTTCAGAATCGGTGGAACGACAACGACAGGCAGATTTTTCGGCACTTGGTTTCTATCGCCGGTGTCCAGCCAGGTCTGCACCATATAAGCTTCTGAAGCATCGTTATGAATTGGCAGAGAGGCGGATTTGTCATCGCCTTTATAGATCACGCGAGTGGCATCTACCTGGATACCGGCGTAGCTGTTAAAGGTGCCCAGCATCAGCAGAGCAGCAAAGAACTTTTTCATCGGTTTCCTCTATGGGCCATCCTTGGCCGTATGTGTCCTGAAAGACGATTATTTGTATTCGATAGTGAACGGGCTGGTGGCGTTAGCCAGACCTGCAGTTACGTTGCTATCGAATGAACGGTAACGAGCCTGCAGGTTGAAGGTCGCTTTACCGTCAGCAGCGATGGTGACTTTCGCTACGTCGTCGTTGATGTTGGAACCGTCGCCGATAGCGAATGGCTTGCCGTTGTTATCGGTGATTTCGATACCCACGCCGGTAGCTGCAGCGCCGGTGCCGCCAACGTTGCTTACGGACAGCAGGTCTGGGTTGCCGGCAACGGTGTTACCGTCGAAGCGCAGGCTGTAATCGCCGGCATCACATTTTTCCAGAGAGATCTGGAAAGCTTTAGAAGCGGATTTAGAACCCACAGTTGGGAAAGCAGAAGTTGGGTAAGTACCCAGGTAAACTTCTTTATTTTGAGTATCGCTAGTTACCTGGCAGGTAGACTGTTTGATTTCACCGGTGAATTTAACAGTGCCGTTTGCTGCCATTGCGTTGGAAGCAGTTGCAGACAATACCAGGGCAGCCAAAGGCAATAATACTTTTTTCATTTCCAGCTCCATAGAACAATAAAATAATCGATTCAGTGGCGGGCTTATATATATATTGCCGCCACTGAGCATACACTCAGCGATAGCACTCCCTTGCTGAAAAGGAGCGTTGCCTCGATGAACTCATTGCCGGACGAAATATAGACTAAGCATATTCTTAATGTTAAATCGTTTAAAACATTCATAAGGCCCCTCTTGATAGGAATAAACTATCGGCGGATACCTATCGATCGATGTTGACGATTCATATGAATAGGAATAATCTGTGTTTGGGAAAGCTGCAGAGTTCAAGATTTTGCATTAAGGCCTGAAAATCAGAATATTATCCCGAATATTTACATTTAGTAACAAATTGCGACGTTTGGAATTTGGCACGAATTACGCGTTAAATGGTCTGTCGACACGCTTCGGCCATTCTGACGTTTTAAATAAGAAATTTACCAATAAACCTGGAGTAACTTTCTTTTTAAGCATTTAAAATCAACAAGTTAAATATCAATCCAAGGATTGGGAAATGAGCGGTTCTTTCAGAGAGAAAAATAACGGCATTAATTATGTTTTTCAGCCAATGTTCGCGAAATCGGGACAATTGCTGGCCGTTGAATGTCTGTCTCGCTTTACGTTTAATAGCGAATACGCCCATTTTTCTCCTGAACAGTTCTTTCGTCACGCCGACAGCGCAACCCGGATTGAGATTTTGATGGATCAGATCAATCTGATCGATAAATACAAACACTGGTTTCATGAAAACCAAGTGATAGCCACTTTGAATGTTGACGATTATTCCCTGCAATCGCTGGCGAATACTCACTTTGCCGAAAGAATTAATGCCCTGCGCTGTATTCATTTTGAGATCAGCGAGAATTCAACCCGGCTGGTGAAAGATCGCGTGCACGGCGATCCGTCATTGAATAGTTATTCATTTTGGCTCGATGATTTTGGTTCTGGCTATGCGGGTTTTTCCGCGTTGTACAACAGCCAGTTCCGCTTCGTTAAGCTCGACCGTTTTCTGCTTTGGGACTTCATGAAAAAGTCCGGCGGCGAGGGCTTGATGCGCGCGTTACTGCGCTTTTTTTACCTTAATCATTACAAGGTAATTATCGAAGGAGTTGAAACTCCCGAACACAAGAAATGGCTGGATGAAATGCCATATTACGCACTGCAGGGAAAGCTGTGGAAGGAATCCAGCATCAAGGATTTGAACTCGCTTCTTACAGCTGAATACTTTTAACTCGGTATTGGTGTTTGCCCTATGTCTAAAAACAACGTTCTTGTGATTAGTGAGTGTAAGTACAGCTATGTTGGCCTGTCGGTGCTGCTAAAGAAACACTACGGCGCGTACGATATCCGCCTGTTTTCCGATTTCATGCACGGCGGCGCCAAAGCAGAGAAGATCACCAAGCACGATATTGCGCTGATTTTCACCTCGCAAAACCTGGAACAGAGCGTCAACGTGATCGAAAGCCTGGTGTCCCTGCATCAGCAGTACAACAGCAAGACGCGCCTGCTGGTGTTTTATGACGACGAGCGGGTAGTGAAACTGTTGTCGATCCTGGGGATTTCCGTCGAGTTGGTCTCCACCCGCATTCCGCTTTATTCGCTGCAGGAAAAAATCCAGCGGCTGCTGGAAAGCAAGGAACCGGGCGGTATCCGGGTGCAGAAAACCCGCGAGCTCAGTCCGGCGGAAAGCGACGTGATCTTCAACCTGCTGCGTGGCGACAGCCTGCTGCACATTGCGGAAAAGCGCGGCACGCACCCGAAAACCATCTTCTCGCAGAAATACAGCGCGATGAAAAAACTGCGGCTGCGCAGCATGAGCACCATCTTCGTCGCCGGCAAATAAATACCCAGGCTTGTTGCGCGGTTCGCCGCGCGGCAACCCGCCCCCCCTTCCGTCACGTTAAATTAATGTAACAACTGGCGACAAAGCAGCAACAGACACACAACATCCCCTCCTGTTGGTTACGATTTGCACACGGATTATCCGTGAGTCATGTCGTGTGGATTAAAATAAACATCAGGAGATGTTATGAAGTCGTCCTTATTCAGCCGCTATACCTGCTTTGTGCTGAGCATCTTGCTCACCCTGGTTTTCTTGATCATGATGCACAATCATCCGTGGTTCTGGCTGCCGGCCCTGGCCTG
The DNA here is from genome assembly GCF_009905295.1 of Serratia sp. NGAS9. Lineage (NCBI taxonomy): Bacteria > Pseudomonadati > Pseudomonadota > Gammaproteobacteria > Enterobacterales > Yersiniaceae > Serratia > Serratia sp. NGAS9. The sequence continues at coordinate 1,483,546 of NZ_CP047605.1, read as the reverse complement.
CGGTTGCCTGATGGTGCTGGGTATCTACGATCTCACGCAGCAACGCCACGCCATTTGCCGCAACTACCCGATCATCGGCCGCTTGCGCTTCTTCTTCGAGTTCATCCGCCCGGAACTGCGCCAGTATTTCCTCGAGCAGGACAATGAAGAAATCCCGTTTTCGCGCACCCAGCGCACGCTGGTGTATCGCCGAGCGAAAAACGAGATGGGCGACAAGCCGTTCGGCACCCTGCTGGATGTGTACCAAACCGGCTATGAGTGCATCGGCCATTCCATGCGGCCGGTGGAAGCCGCCGATCCGACCAGTTTTCGCGTCACCATCGGCGGCGCCGACTGCCGCCAGCCCTACTCCGCGTCAATCTTCAACATTTCGGCGATGAGCTTCGGCGCGCTCTCCGCCAACGCCATCCGCGCGCTCAACCTCGGCGCGGCCAAAGGCAACTTCTACCACGACACCGGCGAGGGCAGCATCAGCCGCTATCACCGCGAAAACAAAGGCGATTTGGTGTGGGAGCTGGGCAGCGGCTATTTCGGCTGCCGCACCGCCGACGGCCATTTCGATCCGCGCCGCTTTGCCGAACAGGCGCAAAGCCCGCAGGTGAAAATGATTGAAATCAAGCTCAGCCAGGGCGCCAAACCGGGCCACGGCGGCATTCTGCCGGCAAAAAAGGTGGATGCGGAAATCGCCGCCACCCGCGGCGTGCCGGAAGGCGTCGATTGCATCTCGCCGGCTTCGCACAGCGCCTTCACCACCCCGCTGGAAATGATGCATTTCATCCAGCAGTTGCGCGAGCTGTCAGGCGGCAAACCGGTCGGTTTCAAGCTGTGCATCGGCCACCCGTGGGAGTTCGTCGCCATCGTCAAGGCGATGCTGCACACCCGCATTCTGCCGGACTTTATCGTGGTGGACGGCAAGGAAGGCGGCACCGGCGCCGCGCCGCTCGAACTCTCCAACTATATGGGTATGCCGCTGCGCGAAGGGCTGCTGTTCGTGCATAACACGCTGGTGGGCTGCGGCCTGCGCGACCAAATCAAGATTGGCGCCAGCGGCAAGATCATCAGCGCCTTTGACATCGCCAGCGTACTGGTGCTCGGCGCCGACTGGGTGAACTCGGCGCGCGGCTTTATGTTCGCCGTCGGCTGCATCCAGTCGCAAAGCTGCCACACCAACCACTGCCCGACCGGCGTCGCGACGCAAGATCCGCTGCGTCAGAAGGCGTTGGTGGTGCCGAACAAGGCGGAGCGCGTCTATCACTTCCATCAAAATACGGTGAAAGCGCTGGCGGACATGCTGGCGGCGGCCGGCGTCAGCCGCCCGGAGCAGCTGACCTCGCACCATATGCTGCGCCGCATCACACCGACCGAGATCAAGGTATACGCCGATATCTATTACTACCTGGAGCCGGGCGCGCTGCTGCAGCCGGAGATCAAAAGCGAGTTCTACGCCCGCATGTGGCGCATGGCGACGCCCAACAGTTTCGATCAGGCGATCTCGCTGCCGGCGGCATGATGGGATAAGGGATAAAAAGAGAGTTGCCCCCTCGCCTTGGGGAAGAGCATATGGAGAGGGGTTGCTTGCTACGGCGGCCCTCCCCCTCAACGGCGAGAGGGCGTGTCGGTTACTGCTTGCGCACCGGCGCATCGCCGGCGACGTAGTAGTCGGCGGTGCTACGCGGCAGCGGCGCACGCTGGCGAATGCGATCGGCGATCTTCTCGGCGATCATGATGGTGGTGGCGTTCAGGTTGCCGGTGATGATCAGCGGCATAATCGACGCATCCACCACCCGCAATCCTTCCATGCCGTGCACCCGGCCCTGGCCGTCGACCACCGCCATCTCATCCTCGCCCATCTTGCACGAGCAGGACGGGTGGAAGGCGGTTTCGGCGTGCTCGCGCACAAAGGCGTCCAGCTGTTCGTCGGTCTGCACGTCCGGCCCTGGGCTTATCTCGCGGCCGCGGTATTCGTCCAGGGCCGGCTGCGCCATGATTTCGCGCGTGATGCGGATAGCGTCGCGGAACTCCTGCCAATCCTGTTCAGTCGCCATGTAGTTGAACAGAATGCTCGGGTGCTGACGCGGATCTTTCGATTTCACCTGCACCCGGCCGCGGCTCGGCGAACGCATCGAGCCGACGTGCGCCTGGAAGCCGTGCTCTTTCACCGCGTTGCTGCCGTTATAGTTAATCGCCACCGGCAGGAAGTGATACTGAATGTTCGGCCAGGCGAACTCTGCGCGGCTGCGGATGAAGCCGCCGGCCTCGAACTGGTTGCTGGCGCCGACGCCGGTGCCGTTGAACAGCCATTCCGCGCCGATCTTCGGCTGGTTAAACCATTGCAGCGCCGGGTACAGCGATACCGGTTTCTTACAGGCGTATTGCAGGTACATCTCCAGGTGGTCCTGCAGGTTTTCCCCGACGCCCGGCAGATCGTGCACCACGTTGATGTCCAGGCTTTTCAGCAGCGCCGCCGGGCCGACGCCCGAACGCTGCAGAATTTGCGGCGAGGCGATGGCGCCGGCGCACAGCAGCACTTCGCGGCGCGCTGTGGCGTGAGTCAGCTGATTGCTGTCGCCCTGCAAATACTTGACGCCCACCGCACGCTTGCCGTCGAACACGATATGGTCGGTCAGCGCATGGGTGACGATTTTCAGGTTCGGCCGCGAACGCGCCTGATCCAGATAACCGCGGGCGGTGCTAGCGCGGCGCCCTTTCGGGGTCACGGTGCGATCCATCGGGCCGAAGCCTTCCTGCTGGTAACCGTTCAGATCGTCGGTGCGCGGGTAGCCCGCCTGCACGCCGGCTTCCACCATCGCGTGGAACAGTTCGTTGTTACCGGCCTTCGGCGTGGTGACGCTCACCGGGCCATCGCCGCCGTGGTAATCGTTCGGGCCGATATCGCGCGTTTCCGCCTTGCGGAAATACGGCAGGCAGTCCAGATAGGTCCAGTCTTCCAGACCCGGCGCCTTGGCCCAGTTGTCGAAATCCATCGCGTTGCCGCGAATATAACACATGCCGTTGATCAGGGACGAACCGCCCAGCCCTTTGCCGCGGCCGCATTCCATCCGGCGGTTGTTCATGTGCGGCTCAGGATCGGTTTCATACGCCCAGTTATAGCGGCGGCCCTGCAGCGGAAACGCCAGCGCAGCCGGCATCTGAGTACGGAAATCCATCCGGTAATCCGGGCCGCCGGCTTCCAGCAGCAGCACGCTGACGTCGGCGTCCTCGGTCAATCGGGTGGCTAACACGTTGCCGGCGGAACCGGCACCGATAATGATGTAGTCAAATTCCATTCATTATCTCCTTACTTTATAGGCCTGCACGATGCGAAAACGCGAAGCGCTGATCCGCAGCAGGCGGTGTATTTGGCTCTCGAGGAGTGTCGGCCGCAGCCAACGCGGCTGCGGCTCGAAAGGCGACGGGAAGATCAGAATACCGAGGCGTATTCGCCCAGCTCGACCTGCACCGATTTGATCTGGGTGTAGTGCTCCAGCGTGGTCAGGCCGTTTTCGCGGCCGACGCCGGACTGCTTATAGCCGCCGACCGGCATTTCCGCCGCCGACTCGCCCCAGGTGTTGATCCAGCAAATGCCGGCTTCCAACTGATGAATCACGCGGTGTGCGCGGGCCAGATCGTGGGTCACCACACCCGCGGCCAGGCCGAAGGTGGTATCATTGGCGCGGCGCACCACTTCCTCTTCACTCTGGTAGCTGAGAATGCTCATCACCGGCCCGAAGATCTCCTCGCGCACGATTTCCATCTCGTCGCGGCAGTCGCTGAATACCGTCGGCGCCACATAAGCGCCCTTGCCGAATTCGCCATGGGTGACGCGTTCGCCGCCGCACAGCAGGCGCGCGCCGCTGTTCTTGCCGCTTTCGATAAAGCGCAGCACCGACTCCATGTGCGCGAAGCTGACCAGCGGCCCGAAGTTGGTCTGCGGATCGGTCGGATCGCCGAGGCGAATGCGCTTCACGCGTTCGAGGATCTTCGCCTCAAACTGCGCCTGCAGCGCCGCCGGCACAAAGACGCGGGTGCCGTTGGTGCACACCTGGCCGGAGCTGTAGAAGTTGGCCATCATGGCGATATCGGCGGCGCGATCCAGATCGGCGTCGTCGAAGATAATCAGCGGCGACTTGCCGCCCAGCTCCATGGTGACTTCCTTCAGCGTCGAACCCGACGCGTTGGCCATCACCTTCTTGCCGGTTTTCACCCCGCCGGTGAAAGAGACTTTGGCAATGCCCGGATGATCGGTCAGGTACTGCCCCACCTCCGCACCGCTGCCGGTCACCACGTTGAACACGCCGTCCGGCAGGCCGGCTTCGGTGTAGATTTCCGCCAGCTTCAACGCCGTCAACGACGTAACTTCACTCGGCTTGAAGATCATCGCGTTACCCGCCGCCAGCGCCGGCGCGGACTTCCACAGCGCGATTTGAATCGGGTAGTTCCAGGCGCCGATGCCGGCCACCACGCCCAGCGGTTCGCGGCGGGTGTAAACGAACGAAGTGTCGCGCAGCGGGATCTGCTCGCCTTCAATGGCCGGGATCAGGCCGGCGTAGTACTCCAGCACGTCAGCGCCAGTGACGATATCCACCGCGGTGGTTTCCGACATCGCTTTGCCGGTATCCAGCGTTTCCAGCGCCGCCAGTTCATCGTTACGCTCGCGCAGAATATCCACCGCGCGACGCAGGATGCGCGAACGCGCCATCGCCGTCATCGCCGCCCACACCTTCTGCCCGCTGGCCGCGCTGGCCACCGCACGATCGACGTCTTCAGCGCCGGCGGACTGGACTTCAGCCAGAACTTCGCCGTTCGCCGGGTTAATGGCGTTGAAGGTTTTTCCAGCGGTGCTGTCTACATAGGCGCCATGAATATAGAGCTTCTGCAAGCCAAAACGGGACATAGGATCTCCTTGAGTTAGCCTCCGGGCGGCGTTTGCCCCCGGAGTTGGAACGTGATGTATTCGGTCGTGAGCGTCAACGCCTGCGACTGATTGAACGCCGAGCCGCGCAGCGCGCTGCGCAGCCACAGCCCATCGATCAGTGCCGCCAGCCCCTTGGCCGCCAACCGCGCCTGCGGCTGCGGCATAACGCGGCGAAACTCGGCGCACAGGTTGGAATAAAGCCGGCGGCCGTTCACCTGTTGCAGCCGGTTGAGCTGCGGCTGGTGCAGGCTGCTGGCCCAAAAGGCCAGCCAGGTCTTCATCGCCGCGCTGTTGATCTGGCTGTCGTCGAAGTTGCCGGCGACGATCGCCTGCAGCCGCGCCGCCGGGCTGTTATCGGTCAGCGCCTGCAACCGCAGCTTCACCGCCTCGCCCAGATGGCTGATCAGATAGCGCATCGTGGCTTCCAGCAGGCCGTTCTTGTCCTTGAAATAATGGCTGATGATGCCGTTGGAAACGCCGGCCCGCCGCGCGATCTGCGCGATGGTGGCGTCATGCATTCCCACTTCGTTTACCGCGGCGAGCGTGGCATCAATCAACTGCTGCCTTCTGATTGGCTGCATTCCTACCTTTGGCATATTTCGACTCTCACAAAACCGACTTCGGCCTTATCTCAGCGGGCAAATTTCACTGCCGTTTCGCCCGTGATTCAGGTCATCATGAGGACTATTAAACTTTTTTTTGATTGAACGTTCAATAAAAATTGCATATATTTTATTGCCGCCTGGTTAAAAATTTGTACTATCTGGTTGTGGAACTGGCTGATTTTTGTGAGGTAATTAACGAATCTGACCAAAATCAGTGGCTGTAAGCGGTTCCCGCCACGAAGCGCTCCGGTGCTTCAGCAACAGGCGAAAGCGGCGTTTTTCAGGCCATTCCCATGGGGATGGTCGCCGCCTTCATTCGCCCGTTTTCCGGCGGCGCCAACGCGCCCCGAAATGCGGAGCGGCACGATTTTACTCAGTTCAGAGGATGACGATGACAACACGCGAAACCTCCTCCAAACCGCAGCAGGACCGCCTCAACCCTGTGGTTTTCTTCACCTCGGCGGGGCTGATCCTGGCCTTCTCGCTGATGACCATCTTTTTCACCGACTTCTCAGGGCAGTGGATCACCCGCACGCTGAATTGGGTGTCGACCACCTTCGGTTGGTACTACCTGCTGGCGGCGACGCTGTACATCGTGTTCGTGGTGTTTATCGCCGCCTCGCGCTTCGGTTCCATCAAGCTCGGGCCGGAACAGTCCAAACCGGAGTTCAGCCTGATGAGTTGGGCGGCGATGCTGTTCGCCGCCGGCATCGGCATCGACCTGATGTTCTTCTCGGTCGCCGAGCCGGTGACCCAGTACATGATGCCGCCGGAAGGCGACGCGCAAACGCTGGAGGCCGCGCGCCAGGCGATGGTCTGGACGCTGTTCCACTACGGCCTGACCGGCTGGTCGATGTATGCGCTGATGGGCATCGCCCTCGGCTACTTCAGCTATCGCTACAATCTGCCGCTGACCATCCGCTCGGCGCTGTACCCGATCTTCGGTAAGCGCATCAACGGCCCGATCGGCCACAGCGTGGACATCGCCGCGGTGCTCGGCACCATCTTCGGCATCGCCACCACGCTGGGCATCGGCGTGGTGCAGCTCAACTACGGCCTTAAGGTGCTGTTCGAGATCCCAGAAAACCTGACGGTGCAGGGCTCGCTGATCCTGCTGTCGGTGATTATGGCCACCATCTCGGTGACTTCCGGCGTCAACAAGGGCATCCGCATCCTGTCCGAGCTAAACGTGCTGCTGGCGCTGGGCCTGATCCTGTTCGTGCTGTTCTTCGGCGACACCGAGTTCCTGCTCAACGCGCTGGTGCTCAACGTCGGCGATTACGTCAACCGCTTTATGGGCATGACGCTCAACAGCTTCGCCTTCGATCGGCCGGTGGAGTGGATGAACAACTGGACGCTGTTCTTCTGGGCCTGGTGGGTGGCGTGGTCGCCGTTCGTCGGCCTGTTCCTGGCGCGCATCTCGCGCGGGCGCACCATTCGCCAGTTCGTGGTCGGCACGCTGATCATACCGTTCGTGTTTACCCTGCTGTGGCTGTCTATCTTCGGCAACAGCGCGCTGTACCAGATCATCCACGGCAACGCCGAGTTTGCTCAGGAAGTGATGCAGTTCCCGGAACGCGGCTTCTACAGCCTGCTGGCGCAATACCCCGGCTTCACCTTCAGCGCCTCGGTGGCCACCATCACCGGCCTGCTGTTCTACGTCACCTCGGCGGACTCTGGCTCGCTGGTGCTGGGTAACTTCACCTCGCGCCTGGCCGATATCAATAATGATGCACCGAACTGGCTGCGGATTTTCTGGTCGGTGGCCATCGGCCTGCTGACGATCGGCATGCTGATGACCGACGGCGTACCGGCGCTGCAGAAAACCACGGTGATCATGGGCCTGCCGTTCAGCTTCGTGATCTTCTTTGTGATGGCCGGGCTGTATAAATCGCTGCGGGTGGAAGACTACCGCAAGGCCAGCGCGCTCAGCACCCTGGCGCCGGTGCCGGTCTCCAGCCACGATGTGCTCAATTGGAAACAGCGTCTGTCGCGGGTGATGAACTACCCGGGCACGCAGTACACGCAGAAAATGCTGGATAAGGTTTGCCGCCCGGCGATGCAGGACGTGGCGCGCGAGCTGGAGTTGCGCGGCGCGAAAGTGGAGTTCAGCGAAGTGCCGCCGACCGAAGACGAGCGCCTGAACCACCTGGAACTGCTGGTGCACCTGGGCGAGGAACAGAACTTCATCTATCAGATCTGGCCGATGCGCTACTCGGTGCCGGGCTTCACCTACCGCGCCCGCTCCGGTAAATCGCACTACTACCGGCTGGAAACCTTCCTGATGGAAGGCACCCAGGGCAACGACCTGATGGACTACAGCAAGGAACAGGTGATTGGTGACATTCTCGACCAGTACGAGAAGCACCTGAACTTCCTGCACATTCATCGCGAGGCGCCGGGGGGCACCCTGACCTTCCCGGATATGTGATGGCCGAGAAATAACCACAGGGCGTAGCCAGGCTACGCCCTTTTTTATGCCTGCTCAGCCGGTAAATCGGCCTTCAGCAGCACCAGGGAACCGGCCAGCAACACCAGATCCTTAATTAAAAAACTGGTGGCCCCGGCCATGGCGGGAAAACCGCCGGCGGAGGGCTCCCAGGCACCCGGCGTGGAAAAGATCAGCGTCAGCGTGGTCAGGTAGGTCACCGTCGATCCGATCGCCCCCAGCAAACCCAGCCGCCGCGACCAGAACCCCGCCAGCAACAGTAAACCGAAGCTCCATTCGGCGACGCCCAATGCATAACTGGCGCCGCGAATGCCGAACGCCTGATGCATCCAGCTCAGCAGCGGGCTGTTACCGATCAGAGGCACTAACCCCTGCGCTTCGTAATCAAACCATTTGGCGTAGCCGAAGGCGGCGAAGATCACCACCAACGCCGCACGCATAAAGATAACGTCCCCGTTCGAGCGCCGAAAGCGCCACAGCCATGTCGCCAGCATCATCCTCTCTCCTTATGTTGCCCGCAGCCGCTTGCGGCCGCGGGGTGAGGCGGCTTAGTGCCCCATCGCATCCTTTTTCATCTCGTCTTTCTTCATACCGTCTTTGGCCATACCGTCTTTCGCCATGCCATCCTTTTTCATGGCGTCTTTCCCCATCTTGTCTTTCTTCATGCACGCCTTGCCCATGCACTCTTTCTTCATCCCATCTTTCGCCATGCCGTCGTGCGACATCTGGCTCATACCGTCCTTTTTCATCGCGTCTTTGCTCATGCCGTCCGCGGCGTTGGCGCCGGCCACACCCAGCATCAGCGCGCTGCACATCATCATTGCGAATAACTTTTTCATGGTATTTCCTTCCGTCATGTCAAAGGCACCGGAGTGCCGGAGAATGGCCGGCGGCCGCCTCAGCTGCCGCCAAACCAGTTGTAACCCTGATCTTCCCAGTAACCGCCCGGGAAGTGGTTGGTGACCTCGATCACCTGAATGTGCTTCGGATTCTTGTAGCCCAGCTTGGTCGGCATGCGCAGCTTCATCGGATAGCCGTACTTGCGCGGCAAGATCTGGCCGTCGTAGGTCAGCGCGATAATCGTCTGCGGATGCAGCGCGGTGGCCATGTCGATGCTGGTGTAGTAGTCATCGGCGCATTTGAAGCTGACGTAGCGGGCGCTCAGATCCGCGCCGATCGCCTTGAGAAAGGTGGCGAACGGCACACCGCCCCACTTGCCGATGGCGCTCCAACCCTCAACGCAAATATGGCGCGTCACCTGGCTGACCTGCGCCATCCGATGCAGCTGCGGCAGGCTCCAGGCGCGCTTGTCCTGCACCAACCCCGCCACTTCCAGCCGATAGTCGTCGCCGTTGATATCCGGCGCGTCCTCCTCGGCGTAAAAGGCGTTGAACGGGAACGGCCGGGTGATCATCGATTCCGGGTAGACCGGCGCCAGGCGATCGCCGTTGAACAGCCAGCCCTGCACCCGATCATTGAGGCGCGACATGCGGCTTAGCGCCTGCTCGACGTTGGCGTTGTCGCTGAGATCGCAGCCGGTGAGCATGGCGATGCCGCCCAGCGTCAGACCATTGCGCAAAAAGCGGCGGCGCGAAGGCGCGCTCAACAGCCGCTGCGCTTCTTTGACGATCGCCTGCCCTTCGCCGATCGTCATGATCTGTTTATCCTTTTTCATCGTGAACTCCTTAACGTCCGCGCAGCATAGCCAGCAGCGTCCGCGGCACCAGCGCCACCATCACCAGGTGGATCGCGACGAAGGCCACCAGCGCCGACATGGCGAAAAAGTGGATATAACGCGCCGCCTCATAGCCACCGAGCAGCGTGCGCAGCAGCGGAAACTGCACCGATTTCCACAGCACCAGTCCGGACAGCGCGCTTATCACGCCGAGGAGCATCACCGACAGATAGGCCACGCGCTGTACCATGTTGTAGTGGCGCAGATCGGCGTGCTGCAGCCTGCCGCGCAGCGCCGCGCCGACATCGGCGAGAAACTGCTTCGGGCTGAGCGGCCAATATTTGCGTTTGAAGCGCCCGCTGGTGAGGTTCAGCAGCAGGTAGCACAGCCCGTTGATGCCAAACAGCCACATGCCGGCAAAGTGCCACTGCAGCGCGCCGCCCAACCAGCCCCCGAGCGTCAGCTCGTTGAAAAAGCTGAAGTTGAACAGCGGCGAAGCGTTGTAGATGCGCCAGCCGCTGGTCACCATGATCAGCATCGCCAGCGCATTCAGCCAATGCGTCAACCGCAGCCACAGCGGATGTACGGTCTGTCGTTGTTCCGGAGTGAGAGTGAGGCTCATAACGATTCCTGCCAGCTAACGATGCGATGAGTCGAGTATTCCCCGGATTTGTTCCCCAAGACCTCACGCAAAGTTAAATAAAATGTGATAACTCCACCGGTGGGGGTTGTGTAGACTTCAGAGAGGATCGGGCAATCAGCGGTAATGAGAATGGACAAGCCAAAACGAATTTTGATCGTCGAGGACGACGGCGACATCGCCGAGCTGCTGCAGCTGCATCTGCGTGACGAGGGTTACGCCATCAGCCACGCCGCCGACGGCAATCAGGGCATGGCGATGCTGGAACAGGGCGGCTGGGATGCCCTCATCCTCGATCTGATGCTGCCGGGCGTGGACGGATTGGAGATTTGCCGCCGGGCGCGCACCATGACGCGCTACACACCGATCATCATCACCAGCGCGCGCTCCAGCGAGGTGCACCGAGTGCTGGGGCTGGAGCTGGGCGCCGATGACTATCTGGCCAAACCCTTCTCCATGCTGGAGCTGGTGGCACGAGTCAAGGCGCTGTTTCGCCGCCAGGAGGCCATGAGCCGTAACCTGCGCATGGACGCCGGCGTGCTCAGCTTCAACGATCTGACCATCGACCCCATCGCCCGCGAGGTGCACCTGCACCAACAACCGGTCGAGCTGACGCCGCGCGAATTCGACCTGCTGTATTTTTTCGCCCGCCATCCGGGCCAGGTGTTCTCGCGCCTCAGCCTGTTGAATCAGGTTTGGGGCTATCATCACGAAGGGTATGAGCACACCGTCAACACCCATATCAACCGGCTGCGCATCAAGATCGAGCGCAACCCGGCAGAACCCGAGCGCATCCTCACGGTGTGGGGCATGGGCTATAAATTCGCGGCCACGCCGCATGAGTGAGCCATGAAAAACCTTACGTTAGCGCAACGCCTCACGCTGATCTTCACGCTGCTGATCGTCATCGGCTGCGCCTTTTCCGGCTGGATGCAGGTACGCAGCAGCACCCAGTACAGCCAGGCGGTGATCCAGCGCCTGTCAGGCAACCTGGCGCAACATATCGCCGACAGCAATCCGCTGCTGGGAGTGAACGGGCCGGATCCGCAGGCGGTGCATACCCTGTTCGACCAGCTGATGGCGGTGAACCCCAGCGTGGAGGTTTACCTGCTCGACAAACAGGGCGCGATTATCGGCAACGCCGCGCCGGCCGGGCATCTGAAGCGGCAGCGGGTCGCGCTGGCGCCGCTGCAGGCGCTGCTCGATGGCGCGCAGATGCCGATGTATGGCGACGATCCGCGCAGCGCGGACGGGCGCAAGGTATTCAGCGTCGCGCCGCTGAAGGTCGACGGCCGGGTCGAAGGCTATCTGTACGTGGTCTTGCTCGGCGAAGAGTACACGGCGCTGGCCAGCAACGCCCAGTTCAACTCGGCGGTCAGGATGGCGCTGTGGACTTCTGGGTTGATGGTGCTGTTCAGCCTGCTGGCCGGCGGTTTCGCGTTTTATTGGGTAACGCGCCCGATCCGTCGCCTGACCCGGCAGGTCAGCGCGCTGGACAGCGGCGGCATCGAAGCGGTGCAGGCCTACGCGGCGCTGCCGGCGGTACGGGCCGGGCGCGACGAAGTCAGCCAGCTGCAACAGGCCTTCCACCGCATGGCGCAGCGCCTGGCCGAACAGTGGCAAACGCTGGCGCAGCAGGATCGGCTGCGGCGTGAATTCATCGCCAACGTCTCGCACGATCTGCGCACCCCGCTCACTTCGCTGCATGGCTATCTGGAGACGCTGTCGGTTAAGGCCGCCACCCTGAGCGAAGCCGATCGGCGGCGCTATCTGGAGATCGCGCTGGCGCAAAGCCGCAAGGTGGGCAAGCTGGCGCAGGAGCTGTTCGAGCTGGCTCGATTAGAGTATGGCGTGGTGAAGCCGCAGAAAGAGCCCTTCTCCCTCAGCGAGCTGTTGCAGGACGTGTTCCAGAAGTTCGAGCTGGCGGCAGAGGCGCGCAACCAGCGGCTGCACGCCGACATCGCTCCCGGCATTCCGCCGGTGTTCGCCGATCTCAGCATGATTGAGCGGGTGCTGACCAACCTGTTGGACAACGCCATTCGCCATACGCCGCCCGGCGGCGACATCGGCGTGCGGCTGTGGCGGCAGGACGATCGGGTCATGGTCCAGGTCAGCGACAGCGGCCCCGGCATTCCGCAGACGCTGCGCGCCGATCTGTTCGTGCGCCCGTCTGTTCTGAGCGGCGCCCGGCGCCCTTCCGGCGGACTGGGGTTGATGATCGTGCGGCGTATTCTGCAGCTGCACGACAGCGATATTCAGCTGATCGAACAAGCGCAAAGCGGCGCCTGCTTCCGCTTCGCCATTCCGCCGCGTTAACACGGCACAACGGTTATTGTGCGATCGGGAACCGCAGGCTGAAGAGGATGCTGGCGACAGGCGCGCGCCCGATACATTCGGCGCGCACCTCACCGCCGTGCAGCGTCATGATGGCGCGCACGATAGACAGCCCCAGCCCACTGGCATGATTGCCGGCGCTGCGTGCGGGATCGGCGCGATAGAAACGATCGAACAGTTTTTCCAACTGTGCCGGCGCGATCGCCGGCCCCTGATTGATGACCTGCACCCACCAGGCATCGGCGCGCCGTTCAGCCCGCAGGACGATCAGGCTGTTTTCGTCGGCATAACGTACCGCGTTGGCCACCAGGTTGCTCAGCGCCCGCTGGAACAACATCGCGTCCGCCTCCAGCGCGCCTTCCCCTTCGCAGCTCAACGCAATGCCGCGCTCTTCCGCCAGCCCTTCGAAATAATCCGCCACCCGCCGCAGCTCCAGCGCCACCTCCAGGCGGCTGTAGTTCAGCGCAGACTGCGCTTCGCCGGCGCGCGCCAGAAACAGAATGTTTTCCACCATGCGGGAAATGCGCTCCAGCTCATCCATATTGTTCGACAGCAGGGTTTCGTACTCCTCAACGCTGCGGGGCTGGTAAAGCGCCACCTGGCACTGGCCCATCAACGCCCCTACCGGCGTGCGGATCTCATGGGCCAGATCGGCGGAAAATTGCGTCAGCCGCTGATAGCCTTCATTCAACCGATCGAGCATCGCATTGAACGAACGGGTCAGCTGCTGCAACTCCTTCGGCGCCCCCTGCTCGCTGAGGCGTGTCGACAGCGTATTGGGCGCAATCTGCGACGCCTGCGCCGCCATGCGCCATAACGGCTTCAATCCCCGCCGCATGACCCCATAGCCCAGCAGCGCAATCAGCAGGAAAGCCACCGCGACCGCCGCGACGATGCGCCACAGGTAACGCGCCAGCATCTTCTGCTCGTTGGCCATCACATGCGCGGCGGAGATCTGCAACAGGCTGCCGTCTTCCAGACGCACCATCGCCGAAGCGGCGCGCAGCGGCACCCCCTGCGCCGTTTCTCCGCCACGCACGGCGGCCAGCGTCTGCGCCTGTTCAGGCGGCGTCGGCGCGATCGACGGCAGGGCCACCCTGGCGGGGTTCACGTTGATGAGCGGTTTTTGCCCCGGGATTTGGAAAATCAGCACGTCCTGTTCATTGCCCAGCATGTTTTCAAACAGGCCGTTATTGGCGGTCAGGCGCGCCAAAGGAAAGCGCTGCCCCAGTAAATGGCGGAAATACTCTACGCGCCCGGTCACCTGCAGATCGCTGCGCAGCGTCATTTCCTGGCGCATGGCGCTAAACAGATACCCGCCTGTCCCGCTCACCACCAACGCGGCCACCAGCGCGAACAGCGTAGCGGTGCGCAGCGTCAGCGACACCGGCCGACGTGACGTGCGCCCGCTCACGAGCGTGGCTCGCAGACATAGCCGATGCCGCGCACGCTGTGGATCAGCTTGACGTCGAACGGCCGGTCGATTTTGGCGCGCAGGCGTTTGATCGCCACGTCAACCACATTGGTGTCGCTGTCAAAATTCATGTCCCACACCTGAGAGGCGATCTGCGTACGCGACAGCACTTCGCCCTCGCGCCGCACCAGCAGGTGCAGCAGCATGAATTCCTTGTTGGTCAACGGGATCACCTGATCCTGGCGCACCGCCCGGCGGCGCAGCACGTCCAGCTGCAGATCGGCGATAGCATAATGATCGGCTTCGCGCGCCGGCCCGCGGCGCAGCAAGGTGCGTAAGCGCAGCACCAGCTCGGTGAACGAGAACGGCTTGATAAGATAGTCGTCCGCGCCCAGCTCCAGACCGTGAATGCGATCCTGTACGCCATCGCGGGCGGTGAGAAACAGGATTGGCACGTCGCTTTTCTTGCGTAATACCTCGATGATCTGCCAACCGTCCAGCCCCGGCAGCATCACATCGAGCACGATCGCATCGTAGTCCTGCTCCAACGCGCGAAACAGCCCGTCGGTGCCGGTGCGCGCCAAATCGACGCCGTAGCCCGCTTCCCCCAGCCCTTTCTTCAGGTAATCCCCTGTGCCGATATCGTCTTCAACTACCAGTATTCGCATGCTTGCCACCTCGTTACGCCTGCAAAAATACTAGCAGCTTCGGCAGACAAACTTGATGACATTAATGTCATCAAACGGCCATGGCGCTGACCCAGTAGGTCAACCATGCTTAACCGGCAAACTCATTTCAGGAGAACGTTATGATTACCCGTCATCGTATAGCCGGTTTACTGTTGTCCACGTTACTGCTTTCCAGCGGATTGGCCGCCGCCGCCCAACCGCCGGGCAAGGTGATTGCGCCGCTGCGCGGCACCATCACGCAGGTTGCCGACGGCAATCTGCAGCTGACCGACCGCAAGGGCGAGACACTCAGCGTCAAGCTGAACGATCAGACCAAAGTGCTCAGCGTTTCCAAAGCCACGCTGGACGATATCAAACCGGACAGCTTTATCGGCACCGCCGCCGTGCCGCAGCCGGACGGCACGCTCAAAGCGCTGGAAGTGCACGTGTTCGCCGCCAGCCTGCGCGGCACCGGCGAAGGGCACTCGGCCTGGGAATCCGCCGACGGCAAAGTGGACACCATGACCAACGGCACCGTCGGTAAACTGGTGAAATCCAACGGCCGCACCCTGACCGTCACCTACGGCAACCAGCAGAAAACCGTCGTCGTGCCGGAGGACGTGCCGATCGTGACGCTGGATCCGGGCGATCTGAGCCTGCTGAAACCGGGCGTGCACATCGTGCTGTTCTCCGCCGCCGACGATAAGGGCGAACGCATCGCCACCCGCATTTCCGCCGGCAAAGACGGCACTGTGCCGCCGATGTAACCGGAGGAAAGCCATGAAGACCAACGCGTCGCCGCCGGTGCATCGCTGGCCGGTTCGAATCACTCATTGGATCAACCTGTTCGCCATGGTGTGCATGTTCATGAGCGGTTGGGAAATCTACAACGCCTCGCCGCTGTTCGATTTCCGCTTTCCGCCGCAGATGACGCTGGGCGGTTGGCTGGGCGGCGCGATTGGTTGGCATTTGGCGGTGATGTGGCTATTGGCGCTCAACGCCGTCTGCTATCTGTTGTGGAGCCTGTTCAGCGGCCATTTTCGCCGCGATCTGTTGCCGCTTCGCCTCGGCGCGCTGCGGCAGGATATCTGGCTGGCGTTGACGCTGCGCCTGCGCCACCGGCATGGCCGCTATAACGCCATTCAGAAACTGATGTACCTCGGCGTACTGGCGCTGGGGCTATTACTGGTGCTGTCCGGCCTGGCGATTTGGAAGCCGGTTCAGCTGCAGGGATTGGTCGCCCTGTTTGGCGGCTTCGATTTCGCGCGCTACGTGCATTTCTTCGCCATGGCCGGCATTGGCCTGTTTGTGGCGATCCACGTCTTTATGGTGGCTGTCGTGCCCAAAACCCTGTGGGCGATGATAACGGGTGGCAAACATGAATGAGAAAAAACCGCGGGCAGCCGCGCCAAAACTGGAACCGGACCAAAAAAAGCAGTTGGTCAATCTGCAGCGCCGCCTGATGTTGCGCTCCGGGCTGACACTGGGCGGCATCGCCATGCTCACCGGTTGCAACCTGCAAGACGGCGATCGGGTGGATAAGGTGCTGTGGGCCATGTCACGCTGGAACGACCGGGTGCAGGCCTGGCTGTTCAGCGGCCAGCGGCTGGCGCAAACTTACCGGCCGGACCAGATCACCCACCCTTTCCCCTTCAACGCGTTTTACCCGGAATACAACGTCCCCGAGATCGATCTCGCCGGCTACCGGCTTGAGGTCGCGGGGAAGGTGGAGAAAAAAGCCCCCTGGACGCTGGAACAGCTGCAGCGGCTGCCGCAGCAAAGCCAGATCACGCGTCTGATCTGCATTGAGGGCTGGAGCGCCATTGGTCAATGGGGAGGCGTGCCGCTGCGCACCTTTCTGCAGCACGTCGGCGCGGATCTGAATGCCGGTTACGTCGGCTTCAAATGCGCCGATCGTTACTACGCCAGCCTCGACATGGCCACCGCGCTGCACCCGCAGACCATCTTGGCGCTGGATTTCGGCGGCAAGGCGCTGCCGGCTGACTATGGCTACCCGTTGCGGCTGCGCGTGCCGACCAAACTGGGGTTCAAAAACGCCAAACATATCGCCGCGATCTTCGTCAGCGACGTCAATCCAGGCGGGTATTGGGAAGATCAGGGCTACAACTGGTTCAGCGGCATTTAGTTTTGCGCGGCGCTGCGCACAACTTTCATCGGCGGCTGGAGGATCGTCTCCGCCGCGGTTATTGGTTTTCAGCGTACCGCTCAGGCCAGCGCTAGCCAGAATTTACGACTCGCTCTTGAAAAAACACGCGCATCGCGTACATTATTTGTACAACCAAGCGCTTATTGAGGACGGATTATATGTCATCGAAATCCCGCCTGTTAACGGCAGAATCCCACCCAATCCCTATGAGCATGAAGGAACGGCACCAAAAAGAGATGCAAGCCTTCCACGAAGAATGGGCTGAACAAAGGCGCCGCGAATGGCGTGAACGCGGCGGCGTTGAAGCCAGTGAACCGCCCGCACGTAGCATCGATACCGAACTTTCATCCTGATTCCGGTTCGTCCTTATTCTTCTTCTCCCGCCGTCAGCAATGCAATCCCCGCTTGCTCAATGGCCTCCCGCGCGGCGGCGGGCAACCCCTCGTCGGTAATGACAGCGTCAAAGGCAGCAATCGGCAGCGCCAGGTAGGTCGCGACCTTGCCGTATTTGGACGTATCGCTGAGCAGAATGCGGCGGCGGCTGGCCTCGACGATGGCCTTCTTCACCATCACCTTGTCTTCGTTCGGCGTCGACAGGCCGCGCATGCTCCACGAAGAGGCGGAGATAAACGCCAGATCGATAAACAGACCGCGCAGCGCCTGCGCCGCCGCTTCGCCAACGCAGGAACGGTTTTCCCGGCACACGGTGCCGCCGGTGTGGATGATTCGGCACTGGCTATGCTCTATCAGGAACCCGGCGATGACAAAGTCGTTGGTCACCACCGTCAAATCTTCACGTTCACCGATCTGTTTCGCCAGCGCCAGCGTGGTGGTACCGGCATCCAGATAAATACAGCTGTTGGCGGGAATTTGCCGCGCCGCCAGCCGGCCAATGGCGATTTTCTGCCGGCTGAACATCCCTTCTTTGGCCTGGTGCGAAGGTTCGCTTGCCACCCGCTCAGGCGCCTGCACGCCGCCCGAGACCGACTGCACCGCGCCCTGTTCCTCCAGCTTTTGCAAATCGCGGCGGATCGTCATGTGCGACACCCCCAGCCGTTCGGTCAGCTCGGCAATGCTGACGACGCCGCGTTCGGATACCAGCGCAAGAATTTGTTGATGGCGTTCTACAGGTATCACGGTTCCCTCTCGTTGCTGCGGTGATAATAATTGTGATTTTACGTCAATTTTCGTTCGCCGATAGCCCTAATTTTTCGCGGCGTGACGGCGAGCGCAGTTAGGTCAGGTAAACATAATCTTATTTAAAAACATAATAGTAATGTTGATACGGACCAGAAATCACCCGAAAAATTCGTTTCACACATTGTTAATTATTGTGATATCGATCGCGGATAAACGGCCACTAAGCGCTTACATTTAACACAACAAAACAAATTATCACCAAAATTAACAGGAGTGCAGTATGACACACCCAGGGAATTATGCCGTTTGCGTCATCGGGCTGGGGGCGATGGGCATGGGCGCGGCGCGCTCGTGCCTCCGCGCCGGATTGACCACCTACGGGGCGGACCTGAATCCGCAGGCGCTGGCGGCGCTGCAACAGGCCGGCGCGAAGCAAACGTCCCCCAGCGCGTGCGACTTCGCCGCCGAGTTGGACGCCGTGCTGCTGCTGGTGGTGAACGCCGCCCAGGTGAAGCAGATCCTGTTCGGCGAACAAGGCCTGGCGCCAAAGCTCAAGCCAGGCACCGCGGTGATGGTCTGTTCGACCATTTCCGCTGATGACGCCAAACAGATCGAGCAACGGCTGCTGGACTACGGGCTGCCGATGCTGGATGCGCCGGTTTCCGGCGGAGCGGCCAAGGCGGAGGAAGGCCAGATGACGGTGATGGCCGCCGGCGCAGACGCCACCTTCGAGCGCCTGCAACCCGTGCTGGACGCCATCGCCGGCAAGGTTTACCGCATCGGCGAAACGATCGGCCTGGGCGCGACGGTAAAAATCATCCACCAGCTGTTGGCTGGCGTACACATCGCCGCCGGCGCGGAAGCCATGGCGCTGGCCGCCCGCGCCGGCATCCCGCTGGACGTGATGTACGACGTGGTCACCCACGCCGCCGGCAACTCCTGGATGTTCGAAAATCGCATGCGCCACGTGGTCGACGGCGACTATACGCCCAAATCGGCGGTGGATATCTTCGTCAAGGATCTGGGGCTGGTGGCGGATACCGCCAAGGCGCTGCATTTCCCGCTGCCGCTGGCCTCCACCGCCTTCACCATGTTTACCGCCGCCAGCAACGCCGGCTACGGTAAAGAAGACGACAGTGCGGTAATCAAAATCTTTGCCGGCATCGATTTGCCGCAAAAAAAGGAGGCGCTCTGATGCTGCTTGGCGTAATCGCGGATGACTTTACCGGCGCGACCGACATCGCCAGTTTTCTGGTGCAAAATGGCCTGCCGACGGTGCAGCTGAATGGCGTGCCGCAAGACGAAACGCAAATAAACGCACAGGCGGCGGTCATTAGCCTGAAATCGCGTTCCTGCCCGGCAGAGCAGGCGATCGAACAGTCGTTGCAGGCGCTGGCCTGGCTGCAAGAACAGGACTGCCGTCAGTTCTACTTCAAGTACTGCTCCACCTTCGACAGCACCGCACAGGGCAATATCGGCCCGGTGACCGATGCTCTGCTCGCCGCGCTGGGAGAAAATTTCACGGTTGTCTCACCGGCGTTGCCGGTAAACGGCCGCACGGTCTATCAGGGCCACCTGTTTGTCGGGGAACAGCTGTTGTCTGAATCCGGCATGCGTCATCACCCGGTCACGCCAATGACTGACAGCAACCTGCTTCGCCTGATGGAATCCCAGGCCACCGGACGCTGTGGGCTGGTGACGGCGGCAGAAATGGATCGCGGCGCCGAGGCGGTCAGCGAGAAGCTGCAGCAATTGGCGCAGGACTGCGTGCGCTACGCAGTGCTGGATACGCTCAACGAACGGCATCTGCTCACCCAGGGTGAAGCGTTGAAAACGATGAAGCTGGTGACCGGCGGTTCGGGCCTGGCGATCGGCCTGGCGCGTCAATGGGCGCAGAATGGCGAACGTTCGGCAGAGGCGGCCGGTGCGCCGCAGGGGGAAAAAGCGGCGGTGCTGTCGGGCTCGTGTTCTGTGATGACCAACCGGCAGGTGGCGCACTACCGTGAACGCGCGGCGGCGCAGGCCATCGATATCGGCCGCTGTCTCGATCCGCAGGCGCGAGCGGCCTACGCCGCCGAGTTGGCGCATTGGGCGCAGCGCCATACCGGGGAAGCGCTTGCCCCGCTGATCTACGCCACTGCATCGCCGGAGTCGCTGCAGCAAACGCAACAACGGCATGGCGCCGCCGCCAGCGAAGCGGTAGAAGCCTTGTTCGCCGAACTGGTGGTGCAACTGCATCAGTTGGGGTTCAGCCGCTTTATCGTCGCCGGCGGCGAAACCTCCGGCGTGGTCACGCAGGCGCTGGGCATTCGCGGCTTCCATATCGGCCCCAGCATTTCCCCCGGCGTTCCCTGGGTGCGCGCCAGCGATCGGGCCATTTCCCTGGCGTTGAAATCAGGCAATTTTGGCGATGAAGCCTTCTTCTCACGCGCGCAAACGGAGTTCCCGGTATGAGCATGACGATTGAACAGCAGGCGCGTGAAGAGATGGTGCGCCTGGGCGCCTCGTTTTTCCAACGCGGCTACGCCACCGGCTCCGCCGGCAACCTCTCGCTGTTGCTGCCGGACGGCGCGCTGCTGGCGACGCCGACCGGCTCCTGTCTCGGCGAGCTGCAGGCCGATCGCTTGTCTAAAGTGAGCCTGAACGGCGACTGGCTCTCCGGCGACAAACCGTCGAAAGAGATCAGCTTTCATCGGGCGCTCTATCTGAACAACCCGGAATGCAAAGCGGTAGTGCACTTGCATTGCACCTACCTCACGGCGCTCTCTTGCCTGCAGGGGCTGGACGCCGACAACGCCATCAAACCGTTCACCCCCTATGTGGTGATGCGCGTCGGCAAGGTGCCGGTGGTGCCTTACTACCGGCCCGGCGACGAAAGGCTGGCACAGGATCTGGCCCGCCTGGCGCCGACCCACCGTGCCTTTTTGCTGGCCAACCACGGGCCGGTGGTGACCGGTAAAGACCTGCGAGCGGCGGCGGACAATGCCGAAGAGATGGAAGATGCGGCGCGACTGATCTTCACCCTCGGCGATCGTCCGATCCGCTATTTGACCGATGATGAAATTGCCGAATTACGGAGCTGAACCATGCCTAAATTTGCCGCCAATTTGTCGATGATGTTTACCGAGGTGCCATTCCTCGATCGCTTCGCCGCCGCTGCCGCACAGGGCTTCAACGCGGTGGAATTCCTGTTCCCTTACGAGCATCCCGCGGAGCTGTTGGCCGAGAAGCTGCGCGAACACGGCCTGCAACAAGTGCTGTTCAACACCGCGCCCGGTGATGCCGCCACCGGTGAGTGGGGGCTGGCGGCGCTGCCGGGCCGCGAGCGGGATGCGCGCGCCGATATCGATCGCGCGCTGGCCTACGCCATCGCTCTTTCCTGCCCCTGCGTGCACCTGATGGCCGGCGTAGTGCCCGCGGGCGCTGATCGACAGCGTTATCTCGACACCTTTATCGCCAATGCGCGCTATGCCGCCGACGCCTTCGCCCCGCACGGCGTCAAGGTGCTGATCGAAGCGCTCAGCCCGCCGGTCAAGCCCGACTACCTGTTTGCCAGTCAACATCAGGCGGCGGAAGCGGTGGCGGCGATCGAAAGACCGAACGTGTTCATTCAGTTCGACTTTTTCCACGCGCAGTTGGTGGACGGCAATATCAGCGGGCTGCTGGAGACGCTGGCCGGGCGCTACGCGCATATCCAGATAGCCTCGGTGCCGGATCGCCATGAGCCTGACGAGGGCGAACTGAATTACCCGTGGCTGTTCGACAAGCTGGATGCGCTCGGCTATCAGGGCTGGATCGGTTGCGAATACCGCCCGCGCGGCGACACCGCCGCCGGGCTCGGCTGGCTGAAGCCTTACCGCTAAAGCCGCACGCCGACACCAGGAAATCGATTTTATAACAATGAAACGCACCCGTATCGCCACGCGGCGATCGCGGTGCCCAACGCTTACCCAACGAAAGGCTTTTTTCATGTCTACCTCTCTGCTGTTGCTGATTGCCGTACTCGGCGTGGTGCTGCTGTTATTGATGGTGATTAAGGCGAAGGTGCAGCCCTTTGTCGCGCTGTTGGTGGTCAGTCTGCTGGTGGCGTTGGCCAGCGGCATTCCGACCGGTGAAGTGATGAAAGTAATGACCGCCGGGATGGGCGGCGTGCTCGGCTCGGTGACCATCATCATCGGTCTGGGGGCGATGCTCGGGCGCATGATCGAACACTCAGGCGGCGCCGAGTCGCTGGCGCAGCGCTTCAGCCAGGGGCTGGGGCCGAAACATACCGTCGCCGCGCTGACCCTCGCTGCATTTATCCTCGGCATTCCGGTGTTCTTCGACGTCGGCTTTATCATTCTGGCGCCGATTATTTACGGCTTCGCCAAGGTCGCCAAAGTGTCACCGCTGAAGTTCGGCCTGCCGATGGCCGGCGTGATGTTGACGGTACACGTCGCGCTACCGCCACACCCCGGCCCGGTCGCCGCCGCCGGCTTGCTCAACGCCGACATCGGTTGGCTGACCATCATCGGCCTCGCGATCTGTATCCCGGTCGGCGTGATCGGCTATTTCGCCGCCAACTACCTCAACCGCAAAACCTATCCATTATCGATAGAGGTGCTGGAACAGCTGCAGCTGGCGGCGCCGGAGCCGCGTCCGGAAGGGCATGCGCCCCTCAGCGATCGCATCAACCCGCCTGGCGCCGGCCTGGTGGCGGCGCTGATCGTCATCCCGATCGCCATCATCATGCTCGGCACCGTCTCCGCCACGCTGTTGCCGGCAGGTTCGGCGCTGCGCGATGCGCTGTCTCTGCTGGGCTCGCCGGCGGTGGCGCTGATGATAGCCCTGCTGCTGGCCTTCTATTTCCTGGCGCTGCGCCGCGGCTGGAGCCTGCAACACGCCAGCGACGTGATGGGCGCCGCGCTGCCAACCGCCGCGGTGGTGATCCTGGTGACTGGCGCGGGCGGCGTGTTCGGCAAGGTGCTGGTGGAATCCGGCGTCGGCAAGGCGCTGGCCGAAGTACTGACGGCCATCGGCCTGCCGCTGGTACCCGCCGCCTTTATCATTTCGCTGGCGCTGCGCGCTTCACAGGGTTCCGCCACCGTGGCGATCCTGACCACCGGTGGCCTGTTGTCGGAAGCGGTCAGCGGGCTGAATCAGCTGCAGCTGGTGCTGGTGACGTTGGCGACCTGTTTTGGCGGGCTGGGGCTTTCCCACGTCAACGACTCCGGTTTTTGGATCGTCACGCGCTATTTGGGGCTGTCGGTGGCCGATGGCCTGAAGACCTGGACGGTGCTGACCACCCTGCTCGGTCTGAGCGGCTTTCTGTTCACCTGGCTATTGTGGCTGGCGGTGTGATTTCTCTGGCATACTGAACGCCGTTGTTTTTCATCGCCTTTCACCCTGTGCAGGAGCAGCAACATGACCGTAATCAACACCGCGCCAACGCTTGTCACCGAACGCCTGCGGCTGGACGCACACACGCTGGACGACTTCGACTCGCTGGCCGCTCTGTGGGCCGATCCGCTGGTGGTACGCTATATCGGCGGCACCCCGCGCGACCGAGAAGACTCCTGGGGGCGCCTGATGCGCTACGTCGGCCACTGGGCGCTGTTGGGGTACGGGTATTGGGCGGTGCGTGACAAACAGAGCGGCGAGTATCTCGGCAGCATCGGCTTCTCCGACTTCCTGCGCGACATCACCCCAGCGCTCGATGCGCCGGAGATGGGCTGGACGCTGGTGAGTTCGGCGCACGGCAAAGGCTATGCCACCGAGGCGCTGCGGGCGGCGCTGGCCTGGGGGAAAACGCACCTGCCGGGGGAAAAAACCGTCTGCATCATCTCGCCTGAAAACCAGGCTTCGCTGGCGTTGGCGAAAAAGGTCGGCTTCAGCGAAAGCCACCGCAGCGAGTATCACCAGAGCCCGATCGTGGTGATGCATTGCCCGCTTTGAATGCCTAAGCGCGTTGCACCGCCAACGCCGTCTGAATGAAGTTGTCCCGCAGCGCGTCGGTGCGCTGCGGATCCCAGGCGATACCGACCTGCCACTCCGTCTCCTCGCCGCTCAGCGGTAAAATGTCGATGCCGGCCGGCGCGATATGCGTGATGCTGTGCGGCAGCAGCGCGACACCGACGCCGGCGGCGACCAGCGCCAACAACGTTTGGATATCACCGGCCTGCTGCACCACGTTCGGCGTCAACCGGTGAGCGGCGATAAACCGCAGCGACTGATCGCTCAGCCCGCGCCCGCGTTTCGGCGTCAACTGCAACAGCGGCAGCAGATTGAAACGCGCCATCAGATCGTCGGCACGTAGCGCCAGCGCACCCGGCGCAGCCAGCACCAACCGATCGCTCAACAACGCGACGCCGCACAGCGGCGTATTGACCGGCAAGCGCACGAACCCCGCCTGCAACTCTCCCTGCAGCAACAGCTGATACTGGCGTTCGGACGGCAAGTCTTCCAGGTCGATCGCTACCTCGGGGAACCGTTGGCGAAAGGCGGCCACCAGCTGCGGTGCCAGATGAAAACTGGAAAGGCCAAATCCCAGCGACAGCCGCCCCGCTTCCCCGAGCGCCACCCGCCGAGCGCGCTGCTGAAACTGCTGGTACTGCGCCACCAGCACCTGCGCCTCCGGGTAGAGCCGCTGCCCGCCGGCGGTGAGCACCGCCCCCTGTCGGCCACGCTCGAACAATCGAACGCCGAGCTGGGTTTCCAGCGCCTGAATTTGCTTGCTCAGCGCCGGTTGGCTGATGCATAGCCGGCTCGCCGCCTGACGATAGTTGCTCTGTTCGGCCAGCGCCACCAGGGCGCGCAGTTGTTTTATATCCATTCCATTAAGTTATCGAATAGGGAATTTAATTGATTATACAGTAATCAATTCGCCTGCTGTAATCAACGCAGACCCTAACCGGAGAGACACCATGACCATCTCATTACGCGCCGCCACGGTGCAATTCCAGCATCGCGCCAACGATAAAAATTACAACCTGTCGACCATGGAGCGCTTTATCGCTCAGGCGGCCGAGCAGCAGGTACAGCTGCTGGCCTTCCCGGAAATGTGCGTCACCGGCTATTGGCACGTGCGCCATCTGTCCGACGCCGAAGTGCGGGCGCTGGCGGAACCGATCGTGAGCAGCCCCTCGCTGGCGCGCATTCGCCCGCTGGCTGAGCGTTACAACATGGCGATTGGCGTCGGGCTGATCGAGCTGGGCGATGATGGCCGGTGTTACAACGCCTATGCCGTTTGTCTGCCGGACGGCGAACTGCATGTGCACCGCAAACTGCACGCCTTCGAGCACCCGGCTATCGCCAGCGGCGACCGCTATACGGTGTTCGATACCCCCTGGGGCGTACGCGTGGGCGTATTGATCTGCTGGGACAACAATCTGGTGGAGAATGTGCGCGCAACGGCGCTGCTGGGCGCGGACGTGCTGATCGCCCCGCACCAGACCGGCGGCACCCATTCGCGCAGCCCGCACGGCATGAAGCCGATCCCGCAGGCGCTGTGGCAGCGGCGGGTGGAAGATCCGCAGGCGATAGAAGCCGCCTTTCGCGGCGAACACGGCCGCGGCTGGCTAATGCGCTGGCTGCCGTCGCGCGCTCACGACAACGGGCTGTTCTTGCTGTTCAGCAACGGCGTGGGCCGCGATGACGATGAAATACGCACCGGCAACGCGATGATCCTCGATCCTTACGGCCGCATCGTAGCGGAGACCTGGGCGGCGGAAGACCGGCTGGTCAGCGCCGATCTCGATCTGACGCTGATCCCGCTCAGCACCGGCCGCCGCTGGATTTACGGACGCCGCCCCGAGCTGTACGGGTTGTTGACCGAACCGCAAGGCTATGAACGCGATGCCCGCAGCGCGCGCTTTTCGACACAGCCGACGGGGCGCGGCAGCCGATAACAGATAAAAAAAATCCGCCCGGAGGCGGATTTTTTATCGGTGCGACAAAAGCTGCCGCAGGTTCATGCCCTCAGGCACGAACACACTTAGAAGCGGTAGCCTACGCCAACGTTCCAGGTGCCAACGTCAACGCTACGAATGCGGTTCTGCTCGTAACCGACATCCAGGGCAACGTTCTCGATTGGGTTGAACTGCAGACCGGCACCGTAGGTGAAGCCGTAGTCAGCGGTATCGTGACGAGAAGTACCGTTCTGAGCGTTGGTAGTGAATTTACCGTAACCCAGGCCAACCAGACCGTAGATGCTCGCCCAGTCATTGATGCGGTATGCTGGACCGGCAGAGATAGAGTTGTACTGAGCTTTGTTGTAGAAACCGTCCTGAGAACCGTCCTTTTCCAGGTGGGTAAAGGAACCGATTACGCCCAGTGGGTTGTTGTCGAACTCGTAACGGTATTTCAGGTTGAAACCGTCGGCCTTGTTAGCAACGCCTTGGAAATCACCCTGCGCATAGCCAGCGGATACGGTGCTCTGACCAGCGAATGCGGTACCTGCGCTAACTGCTAATACGCAAGCTGCTACTGCGGAAAGACATGCAATTTTTTTCATAACCACCTCAAACGCGTTTTATTATTAAGTACATCCATTTGTTCATGCTTTGAAAATATAACAAAAATTAGCGTGAAACTCTGCCTTGAAATGAGTGTCTAATGCTTTATATCGTGTAACAGAAGATTTCAAGAACAGTGTATCTGCTTCTTTTCGCTCTATTTTCGGCCATATTCTACGGCTTTCTGTGACAAAAATCACCAATTTAATATCCAGATAATTCTTAAGAAAAAGCG
Organism: Serratia sp. NGAS9; assembly: GCF_009905295.1. NCBI lineage: Bacteria > Pseudomonadati > Pseudomonadota > Gammaproteobacteria > Enterobacterales > Yersiniaceae > Serratia > Serratia sp. NGAS9. Next base: position 1,456,812 of record NZ_CP047605.1, on the reverse strand, counting down.
CACTTTTTGACCAAATTCACCCCATCTCATCCGAGGATCGGTGGATTTCACCGCGATGCGCGCTTTTCTCAGACAGATTTTCGCCATTTCATTTACACTGCTCGCATCCCCGTTTCGACCGTTTTCTCAAGGCTGAGGAACGGCGCATAAAAGGCCCGTTAAGGATGTCGTTATCTACTTCCGGCAGAGCGCCCTCCGCGCTGCTGCCTATCTGTCTGTTAATCATCGCCATGGTGTCTATCCAGAGCGGTGCCTCGTTGGCCAAAAGCCTGTTCCCGATCGTGGGTGCGGAAGGCATTACGACGCTGCGTCTTTTCATCGGCACCCTGATTCTGTTCATTATCTTCCGCCCATGGCGTATGCGCATCGCCGCCGGTAGCCGCTTGCCGCTGCTGATTTACGGCCTGTCGCTCGGCGCGATGAATTACCTGTTCTACCTGTCGCTGCGCACCGTGCCGCTCGGCATCGCCGTGGCGCTGGAGTTTACTGGCCCGCTCGCGGTGGCCATGTTCTCCTCGCGGCGGCCGATCGACTTCCTCTGGGTGGCATTGGCGATCGCCGGATTATGGTTCCTGCTGCCGCTCGGCCACGGCGTGGGCGGGATAGACCCCTTCGGTGCCGCCTGCGCGCTCGGCGCCGGCGCCTGCTGGGCGGTCTATATCATCTTCGGCCAGAAGGCCGGCGGCGATCACGGCCCCGGCACGGTGGCGCTCGGCTCGCTGATCGCCGCGTTGGTGTTCTGCCCGATCGGCGCCTGGCAAACCGGCAGCGTGCTGTTCAACGTTGAGATTCTGCCGATAGCCCTGGCGGTAGCCATCCTCTCCACCGCGCTGCCTTATTCGCTGGAGATCATCGCGCTGCCCAAAATTCCGGCGCGCACCTTCGGCACCTTGATGAGCCTGGAACCGGCGATGGCGGCGTTATCCGGCATGCTGTTCCTCGGCGAACACCTGAGCGGCGTGCAATGGCTGGCGCTGGCGGCGATCATCGCCGCCTCCATGGGCTCCGCCCTCACCATTCGCCCCAAACCTCGCCTCGAAAGCCTTTCCTGATCGCCCGACCCGCCTGCAGACCGCAACGTCGGAATGCAGGCGGGTTAACTGTTTTCCTCGTGACAAGTCGGCATACTTCCCCTTAGCCTGTATCGCAGGCTCTTTGGACTTTCGCTCACATGGAGAATAACAGTGATTCACAACAGCCTGTTCAACCCACGCTTCGGCCGCGGACTCGCGCCGGCGCTGGTTTCAACCCTGACCGAGTTGCGCCGATGCGACCTGCCCGAGCTGGCGCTGGGGCATCACCCGATAGACGGCGACAACATCTTTATGGACGTGATGACGCTGACCACCGCGCCGGCGGCGGAAAAGCGCGCCGAAATGCATCAGGAATACATCGCGCTGCATCTGCTGATCAGCGGTGAAGAGCGAATCGAATACGGCCTGGCGGGCAACGGGCATCGTGAACACCCCCACGCGGAAAATAGCGATCTGCTGCTGCTGGACATCAAACGCCACCCGCAAACGCTGCACATGACGCACGGTATGTTCGCGATCTTTTTCCAGATGGAACCGCACAAGACCGGCTGCCTGTGGCAGCGCCCACAGCACATCAAGAAAGCGGTGGTGAGGATCCATCACCGCCTACTGCTGTGACCCTGCGGCAGCGCCCGTAGAAAATCGGCGGCCTGGCGGGGAGAGCGCAAGCGCTTGAAATGGCGCCCTACATCGGTACGGGCCATCTCCGCCAGGTATTTTCGCCGGTTCTTCGAGTAAGTGCGGATCGTCCACAGCACGATCGACTCACGGCTGAAGAAAGAACGGCGGAAACTTTCACGATTGCCGGTGCCCGGCCACAGCTCACGTTTGCTGGCCGCGCGTCGGCACGCCCGGCGCACGGCCTGCCACAGCGTGCGGCAGAAGCCGTAGTCCAACCACAGGATATAATCGACTTCGCGCCACTTAATCGGTTGCGTGCGGCTGTAGTTGCCGTCCAGCACCCAGCCTCCTCCCGCTTCGGCCAGCGTCTGCTCTAACCGCGCCAGGAACGCGTCATCGGGCGTACCCTGCCACTCGGGCCGCCAATACAGGCTGTCCATCTCGATATAGGGAACGTCAAGCCGTTCCGCCAATTGACGCGCCAGGGTGCTTTTACCGCTGCCGCTGGTGCCGACGACGTTAATTTTCATCACTCGCCAATAAAAACTGGGATAATTCCCTTACTTTAACCGCATCAATTACGGCTATCAATCTGAATAGGCTTACAATTAACAGCACGATAACAATATGGATATTTAGTCGAATCAGCCTATCCGCAGAAAATAAGATAACAGGGATAAATCGTCACTAACCAAAACAATAACAAAAAAATAAAAACAGCAATTAAATTCATTGCATTACATAGAAACACAAACCAAATTAAAATATTGACATTAGACCAAGCCTATTTGTGCAATAGCCATTTTCGTACGGCAAAAATAAATACCCCTGCTATAATTGATCCCGTAACGAAATAGGACAACGACTAATCAAGAGGATATCTGATATGAGTACCGCTAAACTGGTGAAAACGAAATCTTCTGATCTGCTGTATACCCGTAACGATCTGGACGAAAAAGTCAAACTGGCCGCCATCAAGGCGCTGAACCATCAGGTCGTGCAATTTATCGATCTTTCGTTGATCACCAAACAGGCGCACTGGAACATGCGCGGCGCGAACTTCATCGCGGTTCATGAAATGCTGGACGGCTTCCGTACCGCCATCATCGAGCATCAGGACACCTTCGCCGAGCGCGTAGTGCAACTGGGCGGCGTGGCGCTGGGCACCGTACAGGTCGTTAACGATCAGACGCCGCTGAAAAGCTATCCGACCAATATCCACAGCGTGCAAGAACACCTGAAAGCGCTGGCCGATCGCTACGGCGCGGTGGCGAATGACATCCGTAAGGCCATTACTGAAGTGGAAGATGAAGACACCGCCGACATGTTCACCGCCGCATCGCGCGATCTGGACAAGTTCCTGTGGTTCATCGAATCCAATATCGAATAACGCCGCAACGCGTTGCAGACCGCCCGTCGTGCCGGGCAGAACAGGCTGGGCTTCGCCCGGCCTGTTTTCTTTTGCGCGGTCGTTGAATTGTGCAAAAAACGGCCCATATTAAACGGTAGGGTTCCCTTGTTAGGAGGTGATGATGGCCAGCGGCTGGGCGGCAGACGGCGCCGTACAAGATCAGATTGACTCCACCATCGACGATGCGGTGCAGCGTGCGCGTGATGCGCTCGGGCATGGCGAGAGCGAACGCTATTGCCAGGAATGCGGAGAACCGATCCCCGAGGCGCGCCGCAAGGCGTTAACAGGCGTGCGTTTTTGTCTCGCCTGCCAGGCAGAACAAGACAAAAAACACGCGGCCAATAGCCTGTACAACCGGCGCGGCAGCAAAGACAGCCAGTTGCGTTAGCATTATCTGCTCCCCTTTTTCTCCTCTCGCGGCCCCGCTTGCACCGTCGGTGCATCATGAAAGTTAGAGTTAGTTATCAATATTGAAGCAAAAACGTTAAAGAACGGTTGTTTCACAGCCAAAATTTGGTTAATGATAGCCCCGTGCACCAAAATAATTCTTACGCACCATTTCGGTGCCTCATTGTGGTGCACAACCATAACAATTCGCCTTTTCGGCACAACATCACGAAGTAACTCTTTGTTTTTATAGTAGTTGAAAACATGGCACGATTTTTTCATGGCACCAACTGCAATATAAAAAATGGGTAATCCGCAACCTGTACAGGAATTCCTCTCATGAAGTCGATTTTTAAAGTCTCCCTGGCCGCACTCTCTCTGGCCTTTGCCGTAAGTTCCCACGCAGCAGACAAACTGGTGGTTGCCACCGACACCGCTTTCGTTCCTTTTGAGTTCAAACAAGGCGACAAATACGTCGGCTTCGACATCGATCTGTGGGCCGCTGTCGCCAAAGAGCTGAAGCTGGACTACACCCTGAAACCGATGGACTTCGGCGGCATCATTCCGGCGCTGCAGACCAAAAACGTCGATCTGGCGCTGGCCGGCATCACCATCACCGATGAGCGCAAGAAAGCTATCGACTTCTCCGACGGCTACTACAAGAGCGGCCTGCTGGTAATGGTCAACGCCGACAACAACAGCGTGAAAAGCATCGACGATCTAAATGGTAAAGTGGTGGCGGTGAAGAGCGGCACCGGTTCGGTGGATTACGCCAAGCAGCACATCAAAACCAAGGATCTGCGTCAGTTCCCTAACATCGACAACGCCTACATGGAGCTGGGCACCAAGCGCGCCGATGCGGTGCTGCACGACACGCCAAACATCCTATACTTCATCAAGACGGCCGGCGCCGGCAAGTTCAAAACCGTCGGCGATTCGCTGGAAGCGCAGCAGTATGGCATCGCCTTCCCTAAAGGCAGCGACGAGCTGCGCGAGAAGGTGAATGGCGCGCTGAAAACCCTGCGCGAGAACGGCACCTATAACGAAATCTACAAGAAGTGGTTCGGTACCGAACCTAAGTAAGCTGTGAATTTGGCAAGCTATTAACTTAAGCACAGGGGGTCGCTTAACCCCCTGCGCTTCGTTGTATCTGATACCCACGTTTGGGATCACCGGGAGAAATATCATGCAGTTCGACTGGAGCGCCATCTGGCCCGCCATTCCTATCTTGTTAGAGGGCGCCAAAATGACCCTGTGGATTTCGGTCCTCGGTCTGATTGGCGGCCTGATCATCGGCCTCGTCGCCGGCTTTGCCCGCACCTACGGCGGATGGATCGCCAACCACATCGCGTTGGTGTTTATCGAAGTGATCCGCGGCACGCCGATCGTGGTGCAGGTGATGTTCATCTACTTCGCCCTGCCGATGGCATTTAGCGACTTGCGTATCGATCCGTTCACCGCGGCAGTGGTGACCATCATGATCAACTCCGGCGCCTACATCGCGGAAATCACCCGCGGCGCGGTGCTGTCGATTCATAACGGTTTCCGCGAAGCCGGCCTGGCGCTCGGCCTGTCGCGCCGCGAAACCATCCGCTACGTCATTATGCCGCTGGCGCTGCGTCGCATGCTGCCGCCGCTGGGCAACCAGTGGATCATCAGCATCAAAGACACCTCGCTGTTCATCGTGATCGGCGTGGCGGAGCTGACCCGTCAGGGTCAGGAAATTATTGCCGGTAACTTCCGCGCGCTGGAAATCTGGAGCGCCGTGGCGGTTATCTACCTGATTATTACCCTGGTGCTGAGCTTCGTGCTGCGTCGTCTGGAAAGAAGGATGAAAATCCTGTGATTGAATTTAAAAACGTCTCCAAGCATTTTGGCCAAACCCAGGTGCTGCACAACATCGATTTGAAGATCGACAAAGGCGAAGTGGTGGTGATCATCGGGCCATCCGGCTCTGGCAAATCCACCCTGCTGCGCTGCATCAACAAGCTGGAAGAGGTGACCAGCGGCGATCTGATCGTCGATGGCCTAAAAGCCAACGATCCGAAAGTGGACGATCGGTTGATCCGCCAGGAAGCCGGCATGGTATTCCAGCAGTTCTACCTATTCCCGCACCTGACGGCGCTGGAAAACGTCGCCTTTGGCCCGATCCGCGTGCGCGGCGCGAAGAAGTCCGATGCGGAAAAGCTGGCGCGCGAGCTGCTGGCTAAGGTCGGTTTGGCGGAGCGCGCCCACCACTACCCGTCCGAACTGTCGGGCGGCCAGCAGCAGCGCGTGGCCATTGCGCGCGCGCTGGCGGTGAAGCCGAAAATGATGCTGTTCGACGAGCCGACCTCTGCGCTCGATCCGGAGCTGCGCCACGAAGTGCTGAAGGTGATGCAGGATCTGGCCGAGGAAGGCATGACGATGGTCATTGTCACCCACGAAGTCGGCTTTGCCGAAAAAGTGGCGTCGCGCCTGATCTTTATCGATAAGGGCCGGATTGCCGAAGACGGCAACCCGCACGACCTGATCAACCATCCGCCAAGCCCGCGTCTGCAGGAGTTCCTGCAGCACGTTTCCTGATCCTGGCGGTTTAACGGCGGGCGCGTGGCGCGCCCGCCGCTTTCATTCCGCACGCGTTCCCACGCCCCATCGCGTTTCCTTTCCTACTATATTCATTGTTTTCATCGTATTGCTCTGACATCCGCCGATCACAGAACGCCAAAGAGAGGAACAATGCCGCCAAACGCATACTCCCGACGAGGTTCTCATCTGCGAGAACACCTGCTTTTCCTGCTGCTGTTGCTGACCTTGAGCGTCTTCGCACCACCGGCGCTGGCGCAAAACGCGCCGCCTGCGCCCGCCGACAAGAGCGAGCAGCAGAAGGCCGCCTACGCCGCGCTGGCCGATCTGCTGCAAGACGACAAAGCGCGCGCGGAACTCATCAATCACCTGAAACAGACCGCCGGCGACGCCCCCGCCGCAGCGCCGGCAACGTCGGAGGAATCGACGCCAGCCACGCTGAGCGACAGCCTGAACTCGCTGGCGCAGGAAGGCATCGGTACCTTTAACCAGAAGCTCGGCGCGCTGCAAAAGCTGATCGACTCCGGCCCGAAGCGCGTTTTCAATCCCGCCGGCTTTTTCCGCGCGCTGGGCTACTTTCTGCTGACGGTGGCGGTCACCTTTGCGCTGTTCCACCTGATCCGGCGGTTGATCGCGCCGCTGTACAAACGCATGGGCAGTTGGGGGCACAATGCGCGGCTGCAGCGCGGCCCGTGGTATAAGCGCCCCGCCGCCATTCTCGGCGCTTTCGCCGTCGATCTGCTGGTGCTGCTGCTGGCGCTGGCGGCGGGCAATCTGTTCGCCCGCCACGTCCACGCCGACAGCGCCACCATTCTGCGGCTGCAGACCCTGTTTCTCAGCGCCTTCGCGGTGATTGAATTTTTCAAGGCGGTGCTGCGGCTGATTTTCGCCCCTAACTTCGACTACCTGCGTCCCTTCCCCTTCAGCGACCGGAGCGCACGCTACTGGAACACGCGCCTCGCCTGGCTCAGCGGCCTGATCGGCTATGGCCTGATGGTGGTGGTGCCGGTGGTGGCGGTACAAATAAGCTACCCGGCCGCCGCCGCCGTCAACCTGGTGGTGATGCTGGCGCTGACGCTGTACGCCATTTGGCTGATCCTGCACAACCGCAAACCGATACAGCAACAGATCAACCTGCTGGCCGAACGGTCGATGGCGTTTTTCAGCGTGATCCTGCGCGGCCTGGGGCATATCTGGCACCTGCTGGCGATCGCCTATTTTCTGGTGTTGTTCGTGCTGTCCCAGTTCGACATCGGCAACAGCCTACGCTTTATGATGAGCGCCACGGTGAAAAGCCTGCTGGTGGTCGGCGTCGGCGCCCTGCTGTCCGGCATGCTGACCCGCTGGATTTTCCGCCGCATTTCGCTGCCGACCGACGTCAATCTGCGCTATCCGATGCTCGAGCGGCGCATCAACTCCTACATCCCCAACGGGTTGAAGATACTGCGGGTGATGGTGGTGCTGGCGGTGACGCTGTTTCTGCTCGACGCCTGGCACCTGATCAACCTGTACCAGTGGGCGGGCAGCGAAAATGGCCAGCGGACGCTCGGCGGGCTGGTGCATATCCTGCTGATCCTGCTGATCGCCGTCTTCAGTTGGACGCTGATGGCCAGCATCATCGAACACCGCCTGGCGCTGGAACTGAGCAACGGCGTGCGGCCGAGCGCGCGTGAACGCACGTTGCTGACGCTGTTTCGCAACGTGCTGGCTATCGTTATCAGCACCATCACCGTGATGATCGTACTGTCGCAGGTCGGGCTGAACATCGCGCCGCTGCTGGCGGGCGCCGGCGCGTTGGGGCTGGCCATCAGCTTCGGTGCCCAGACGCTGGTGAAAGACGTGATCACCGGCGTGTTCATCCAGTTTGAAAACGGCATGAACACCGGCGAATATGTCACCGTCAGCGGCATCACCGGCACCGTGGAGCGCATGACCATCCGCTCGATCGGCCTGCGCGACGACTACGGCGTCTATCACATCGTGCCGTACTCTTCGATCACCACGCTGGCCAACTATGCGCGTGAGTTCGGGGTGTATCGCGCCAACTACACCGTCAGCCGCGACGAGGACATCGATCGGGTCAATGAGGTGCTGCATCAGGCCATCGAGGCGCTGAAGCAGGATGAACAGGTGAAGCATTTCCTGATTGGCGAGCCGGTCTTCAACGGCGTGGTGGCGCTGGGCGATCGCTCGTTCACCACCCGCGTGACGGTGCGCACGCAGGCGCTGAAACAGTGGGTGGTGCAATACGCCCTCGACCGGCTGGTGAAAATCCATTTCGATCGGGCCGGTATCGGCATGCCGCAACAGGCTATGCAGATCTCCCGCGCGCCGCAGCCGCACGAAGAACAGGCGCCGCCCGCGGCGATCTGAGGTTAGCGCCCGCGCCCGCAGGGCTGAGCGGCCAGGAAGGCCGCCACGTCCTGTCGGTAGGCATCGTATTGCACCGAGCGCGGCGCAAACAGGCCCACCACGTTGATCAGCCACGGATGGCGCGCGAACAGCGGTTTGATCATCACGTGGTCGGCTTCGTCGATGCGCGTCACCGTCAACAGCGAGGCCGGGACCGTTTGCCGATAAACGCGCTCGGTTTCGTCCGCGTCCACGTTGACGTCACGCCCGCCCAGTATCAGGTGTACCGGCGTGTTGAAATTTCGTAATCCCGCCGTCGCATCGCTGGCCATGTTGGCGCGAATAAAGCGCCAGCGGTCGGCGCTCAATGCGGCGGTGGCGCCAGACTCACGGCGGTACTGCGCGTAGCCGTCCGGTTGTTCGAGCAGCGTTTGAATGTGACGCCAGTGCGCCTCGCGCGCGGCGATCGACGCTTCATTGTCCCCTGCCGCCACCATCGCTGCCCGGGTGTTATAACGCCCTTGCCGCAGCCAGTTGATCGCCGGCGCCAACGCCAGCGTGAAGGCGATGTCGGGGCGCAAACGCGCCACCTCCGGCATCACCCACCCCGCCTGGCTGGTGCCCCAGAGCCCCACGCAGCGCGCATCGAAGCGCCCGTCCCGCCGGGCCCAGTCGATGATATCGGCGGTTTCCCGTGCGCGATCCGCCATGGTCTGATGCAGCCAGTTGCCGCCGGAGCCGCCAACGCCCGGCTTATCGAAGGATAAAACCGCATAGCCCTGCTGCGCCATCGCCTCCCAAATGCCGTAATAGCCTTCGTCGCGGCTGGCGTTAGCCGGCCCATCGCCGTGCACGAACACCACGATACCGGGCTTGATCGGCGCATGCTGCGGCAACACCAGCGTGCCGGTCAACCGGTTGCCGCCGGCGGTCACCACGACCGGTTCGGTGACAAAGCGAAAGTCGTTGACGTAAATCACCCAGCCAAACGCCGCCAAAACCAGCGCCACGAGGCACAGCCCTATTTTGCGCACGTCGCCTCCCCGTTGCGTTTCTCCATCAATATCCAATCGGCCTGGCCGAACAGTAAGCCCAGCGAGGCGTAATGCTCTTCGCGCCGCACCTGAAAGCCGCAGCGCCGGTACAGACGCTGCGCATCCACGTTGCGCCGGCTGACGTGCAGGCTCAGACGCCGGCCTGTGCCTTGTTCGGCGGCGTAGTCGTTCATCCACTGCATCAGCCGCCTGCCCACCCCTTTACCGCGCTGGTTCTCGGCCACCGCCAGGTAAGAGAGATACAGCTCACCGGCCGCCGGAGTGTGCTGCAGCACCGCAATTTGCAGATACATGCGCCAAACGTTCAGCCAGCCATAGCGGCGGCACAGCCGCCAAATCGGCAAGGTGCGCGGACGCAGCCCGACGTTGTTCTCGCCAGCGGCCGCATTGAGCGCAAAGGCCGCCACCACCTGTTCATCTTGCTTCACCACGAAGCTGCGCTCCCGGCTGCCGCTTTGCTGCCAACTCCACAGCCGATAGAACAGACGCCACTGAAGGCGGGCGCTGAGACGGCGCGCGCGCTGAAACTTGTCGCTGAACGCGGCGTAGATCAGCGCCGCCGTTTGCAGGCGATCAGCGTCGCGATAAGGATCAATATGCAACATATCAACCTCGTCTAGGGTTGGCGGTAGAGCAGCTGCTCCAACAGCCGCACCGGCGCGGTCTCCTCCGGCGCAGGCGACGCAAAGATCGCCTGCCGCCAGGCCTGGCTTTCGATCACGTCCAGCACCAGCTGCGCGAGCGGTAACGGCGCTATCGCCGCTGCGATCTCACCGGTTTGCTGAGCCTCGGCGATCGTCGTCGCCAGCGCCTCAATCAGTTGCCGCTGGTTGGCGCTGAACGGCTCGGCCAACGCCGGGTTGCGTGCCACCTCCGCCACGATCTCCGCCGACAGTTGCACATTGGCCGGCTCGGCGACAAAGGCGTGATAGGCGGTGAAAAAGGCCGACAGCGCCTGTTTCGGCCGCGTTCTGTCGGCCCGCAATCCGGCGGCGAACTCGGCGAATATGCCGTTTTCCAGCAGCGCAATTTCGCCGATCAACGCCTCCTTGCCGGAAAAATGGTTATAGAGGTTGCCGACGCTGACGCCCGCTGCCTGCGCGATATCTCGCATGCTGGTCTGGTGAAATCCCTTATGGGTAAAGCTGTGCAGCGCGGCCTCGACAATCTTTTCTCGATTTCCCATCGTCAGTTCCCGAAACGGTGAAGGGGCGCCTGGCGCCACAAATTGACATCAACAAATGAACGAACGTTCGTTCATTTTCAAGTCTAGCATAGACCGATAAAATTGAACCGCAGCTCAACGGCGCAGGAATCGGTAAGAAGAGGCAAACGCCGCCCCGCTTTTAGGGGCGGCGCCCGGCACACTCAGTGCAGCGCGTCGCCCTGCTTCACCGACGTAAACGCCTGCATCAGCTTCACGACGTCGTGCATGCCAATGTTGACCTGGTTGATCACTTCTCCGGCGTCATGGGTCAATGCCACGCCGCCGCCAGCCTGTTCCACGCAGGTCGCCATGCCGGCGATCGCCGCCGCCACGCCCTGCTGGATAGACTTGGTCATGCGTTCGATCTCGGTCGCCGCCTTGCGCGACTGCTCCGCCAGCGTGCGCACTTCGTTGGCCACCACGGCAAAACCGCGCCCGTGCTCACCGGCGTGGGCGGCTTCGATGGAGGCGTTAATCGCCAGCAGGTTGGTTTGGGAGGCGATTTTACGAATGGCTTCGACGATAGTGCCGATCTGCTGAGAGCACTTACCGAGCTCGGTGACCACGTCTGAGGTTTCGCGCGCCGCCGCTTCGACCTGCTGCATGCCCTTCACCGCCTGCTGCACGATGATCGCGCCCTGCGCCGCCTGCCGATCGGTATCGAGCGACAGATGATGCGCGTTGCGCACCATCTCTTCTTCGTGCTGCTGCTGTTGCATCAGCCGGGTGATGTCCTGGGCGATCTTCACCACTTTCACCACCTGGCCGTCGTTGTCGAGGATCGGGTTATAGCTGGCCTCCAGCCATACCCGTTCACCGCGCCGGTTGACGCGCTCAAAACGCCCGGTGATGAACTCGCCGCGCGCCAGGCGCTGCCAATGCCGCCGATAATCGTCGGAAGCGGCGAACTCCGGCGGGCACAGCACCGCATGCGACTGCCCACACGCCTCTTCCAGCCGATAGCCCATCAGCGCCAACATATTGTCGTTGGCGCTGACAATGGTGCCCTGCGGCGTGAAAGAAATCATCGCCATCGAGCGATTCAACGCCGCCAGCAGGCTGCGGTGTTCCTGCGCCTGCGTCACTCGCTCGGTCACTTCGCTGGCGATCTTGACGATTTCCACCACCTTACCCTGTTTATTCAGCACCGGCGCATAGGTGCCCTGCAGCCACACCGCCTCGCCGTTTTTCGCGATGCGCTTTATGGTGTCCGTGATGGGTTGGCCTTTATTCAGCGTCTCCCAATGTTTGCGATATAACGGGCTGGCGACATAGTTCGGATCGCAGAAAATACGGTGATGCTGACCTATCACGTCATCGCGTTGAAATCCCAGCGTGCTGAGGAAAAGATCGTTGGCGCGCAAGACCGTGCCGTCGAGCGAAAATACGATCATCGGAACGGCGTGTTCTATCGCGCTCAGCTCGGCGCCTTTGTGGGTAGTTAACTGACTGAATCGTAACAGCATAAGGTGTAGTCCTTGTGGCAGATGATGGCGCTTTTCTTATTTTTCCTGGCCACATGCCGCGCCCACACGCAGACGTGCCATCGCGGAAGGAACGGGCAGCGCCGCTCCTTCTGGTTATTGCTCTTAACCGGATTAAATTTATTTATTCAGTAAAGTAATTATTCGAATTTAAATAAACCAACAACCTAAGATTTTTATTATGAAAACTGTATTGAGAATAACGTAAGTGATGAAAATTGAAAGGTAAAATGCGGATTTTTGTCGGCGCCGGCAGGATAACCGGCGCCGGGAAGATTAACGCCAGCGTTCGGCTGCCCAGGCGGCCTGTTGCTCGGCGTCGTGGAAGGTCCAGGCGACGAAGCGGCTGATCTTCTGCCCTTGCGCCATCTCGATGGTGCGTACCTCGGCCGCCCCCGCCACTTTCAGCGCATGGTAGATGGCCGGCAACGTGGTGTTTTTCGAGATGAGCGAGGTGAACCACAGGCAGTTGTTGGCCTTGCTGACGCTCTCTTCCACCATCTTGCGCACAAAGGCTTCTTCGCCGCCTTCGCACCACAGCTCGTTGTTCTTGCCGCCGAAGTTTTGCACCGGCTTGTCGGCCACTTCCCCTTTGCCCAATTTATGCAGCTTGCGGCGGGTGCTGGCGCGCGCTTCCTGCTCGGACGCGTGGAACGGCGGGTTGCACAGGGTGGCGTCGAATTTCTCGGCCGCGCCGATGATGCCGCTAAAAATCAGCTCAGGCTGTTTTTGCAGCCGCAGACGCACGCTATTGCGCAGCGTCGGGTTCATCTCGACGATCATCTTGGCCGCGTTGAGCGACACCGGATCGATTTCAGACCCGGTGAAACGCCAGCCGTATTCGCGCAGGCCGACGATCGGGTAGATGCAGTTGGCGCCGACGCCGACGTCGAGGATCGCCACGCCCTTGCCGCGCGGGATCTCGCCGCCGTTGCTGGTCGCCAGCAGATCCGCCAGGTGGTGCAGATAGTCGGCGCGGCCGGGGATCGGCGGGCACAGGTAGTCCGCCGGAATATCCCAGTGTTCGATGCCGTAAAAGTGTTGCAGCAACGCACGGTTGAGCATTTTCACCGCCGCCGGATCGGCGAAATCCACCGATACATCGCCCCAGGCGTTCGGTTTCACGAACGGCGCCAGCGCCGGGCAGCTGGCGATCAGCGCCGGGAAGTCGTAGCGCGAACGATGACGGTTGCGCGGATGCAGGCCGCTTTTCTGCTGCGGGAAGGTTTTCTTTTTTTCCACCGTGACGGGCTCTCTTGAAGGGATTTCCGGCGCGTAAGATAACACATCCGGCCCGCAATGGCGCAGCGGCGGGAAACCCGGCACAATGAAAGCTTCATCGATTGCCGCAGGGTCCCCCATGAACCGTGAATCTCGCTATTATTATGAACCCGCCGCCGGCCACGGCCTGCCGCACGATCCGCTGAACGCCATCGTCGGCCCGCGCCCCATCGGCTGGATCTCTTCCCGTAGCGCCGCCGGCTTGCGTAATCTGGCGCCCTACAGCTTTTTCAACTGCTTCAACTACCGTCCACCGATCATCGGTTTCGCCAGCACCGGCTGGAAAGACAGCGTAGCGAATATCGTAGAAACCGGCGAGTTCGTTTGGAACCTGGCGACGCGCCCGTTGGCGGAAGCGATGAACAATAGTTCCATCACCCTGCCGCGCGGTGAGGACGAATTCGCCTTCGCCGGCGTTACGCCGCTGCCCGGGCGCCGGGTCAAAGCCGAGCGCGTGGCCGAAAGCCCGGTGAACTTCGAATGCCGGCTGACCCAATGCATCCAACTGCAAACCGCCGCCGGGGAACAGGTGGAGACCTGGCTGGTGTTGGGCGAGGTGGTGGCGGTGCATCTCGATCCGGCGCTGCTGGATGAACACGGCGTCTACCAGACCGCCGCCGCCGAACCTATCCTGCGCGCCGGCGGCCCGACCGCCTACTACGGCATTTCCGAACAGCACCGTTTCGATCTGACGCGCCCGTCACGCTGATCGTTTCCCCCGTTTATGCAGAAGATAAACGGGGGGAATTAATAATCAAAAATTCTGAATAAAACTATCAACACTCTCCGATTTCATCCCGCCTGTCACTGCGCAATAATCTTCCCATCGAAAGGCAAACCCTTTCTCCCTAATTCACTTTGACAGGAATGACGAACATGAAAACCATCAAAACTTTTGCTGCTGCTATTGCTCTGGCCACCGTTTCTTTCACCACTTTTGCCGCTGAACACGTCAGCGCCCAGGATGCCGCCCAATTCGAAAAAGCCGGCGTGATCGTCGCCAGCGGCGCAACCGACCTGAGCAGCCTGACCTCTCAGCTGGCCGCCAAAGCCGATGCCGTAGGCGCCAAGGCTTTCACCATCACCTCTACCAGCGGCAATAACCTGATGCACGCCACCGCGGTTATCTACAAATAATCGCCGCCCCAGACGTCAAAAAGCCCGCCGGATATCATCCCGGCGGGCTTTTTTTATGTTCGCGTACGTCAGCGCTGAATGGGTACGACAGCAATTTTCCTATCGTCCGCTTTGTCAGCAACCCACGCGTCAACGACCCGGAAAATACCGTCGCCAACAGGCAGAAACCCTTTATTTAATGGGGTTTGCAGGCAGTTAAGCACACATTTTTTTACCACCCCATTGCTGGACTAACGGGAGAGGATGATTATCATGTTACGCAGACTACAGATGCAGAGAGCGTTGTATGCAACATATCATTGAAGGTTTCCTCAGTTTCCAGAAAGAGATTTTCCCGCAGCGTAAGGAACTCTTTCGCAGCCTGGCCTCCAGCCAAAATCCTAAAGCGCTTTTCATCTCCTGTTCTGACAGCCGTCTGGTGCCCGAGCTGGTGACGCAGCAAGAACCTGGGCAGCTTTTCGTTATCCGTAACGCCGGTAACATCGTCCCTTCCTTTGGCCCGGAGCCGGGTGGGGTTTCTGCGACTATCGAATACGCGGTGGTGGCGCTGGGCGTGACTGATATCGTGATTTGTGGCCACTCAAACTGTGGCGCCATGAAGGCTATCGCATCCTGTCAGTGCCTCGATCCCATGCCTGCCGTTGCCCACTGGCTGCACTACGCGGATGCGGCCAAAGCGGTGGTCGAGAAGAAAACCTGGGATAGCGAAACAGACAAAGTGAACGCTATGGTCGAAGAGAACGTTATTGCTCAGCTAAATAATATCAAAACCCACCCTTCTGTGGCGGTGGGTCTGCGCAACAGTGGGCTGCGCCTACACGGCTGGGTATACGACATCGAAAGCGGCGAAATTCGCACGCTGGATAGAAACACCAAGAGCTTCGTGTCTCTGGCCGATAATCCCGACGTCTATTTCGAATAAAATAACGCCCGGTTTTTATCATTAAATAAAATCCACGCCGCGGCGTGGATTTTATTGTCAGCCTTAAGGCAAGCGCGCCTCTATCGCCGCAGCAAAGTCGCGGCACATCCGCTCGTCACCCTCGGCGTTGTCCGCCAATACCGTCTCGCCATCCACCACCCGGATGTGCGCCTGCAAATCGAAATCTGCCGGCGGCTGCGGGCGCTTGGCTGCGGCGGCCATCGTCTGCTGCGCCTCATGCCACGCCTGTGCCACCGTCTGGTTGCAGGCCTGCGCCAGATAGTCAGGATTAAACCCTTCGCCGGTCAGGCTGCGCAGCGTGTCGTCATGGCTGACGCTGTTGCCCGGCAACCAGTAGTGTTGCGCCAGATCCGGGCCAATGGCCGCGTTGTCCGTCAGGTAACCGTCGCGCTGCAGGAAGAAGTGACGGGTTTGCTCTACCGCCATCATCGCCAGCAGATAGCCCTGGTAGGAACAGGCGGATTCTAGCGACAGCAGGTGCGGGATCGCCAACGTCGGACGCGGGCTGCCGCTGATGCCGAGGATCTTTTGCTCGACCTCGCGCGCCAGCGCGGTAATGGCTTCCGGCGTGCGCTGCTCGTCATCCCACTGGTACAGCGCCCACTCGAAGTACGGCACCAGCAGGATGTGGCGTTCGTTGAACGCACGCATCGGCTGGCGCGCCGCGATGCCGGCCTCGATCAGCGCATCAGGCACCGCTTCGCCGGCGGCGTTTTTCGCATAGCGTTTCAGCCAGTCGGCGTCGTCCAGCAGGCTGTCGCAGAACATCGACTGGGTTTCGGCATAGGCCATCGAGGTCGGCGGGAACTCCTGCGAGAAGCACGGCGCATTCTGGCGAATGTTGGCGAAGTGCGCCGCGTGGCCGCCCTCGTGGAACAGGGTGTTGAGCCCGTAAGCGCCGCTGCCCACCTGCCCCGGCTGCGCCAGGCTGGTGAAGTTGATGCGCGCCGGCACCCATTCCCCCTGGCGCACAAACGGCGGCACCGGGCCGTGCATAAAGCCGTTCTCATACTTGCCTTTGCGCACCAGCAGATCGAGGTTCATCTCGGCGCCGCCAAAGCCGATGTGCAGGCGTTTGAAGCTGTCGACCCAGCGTTCCAGCGAACGAGAAAACGGGAAGTAAGGATCCAGTTGACGGGTGACGTCGCCGGCGCTGGCGAAGCGTACGTTCCACGGCTCCAGCGCCTGGCCGCCCTTGTCGGCCGCCAGCTGTTGCAGGCTGCGCGCGTTGGCCTCGCGGGTTTCCCGCTCGAAACGATCCAGAATGGCGAACAGCTGCTCCGGCGTCATGCGCTCGGTTTTGTTCACCTTGTAGTCGAAATAGTTGCGATAGCCCATCTGGCGCGCAAAGCGGTTGCGCAGGCCGATCAGCTCCGGCAGGCCGTTATGCAGCAGCCATTGCTCCAGGTCGCGCAGCGCCTGCTGCGAACTGCGGCGGTAGTCTTCGTTCGGGTTGGTCGCCTGGTTGGTCAGCAGCTCGCCGAGCGAGGCCGCCACCCGCTGGCCGTCGGCGTTCAGGTGTGTGACCTGATAGCCCTTGCGGCGCGAGTAGAGATCGGACTCGGCATGGATGATCTGATCCAACAACACCTGCGCCTGCGGATCTTCAATGGCGTTACAGTCGAAGAAACGCAGCCAGCCTTGCAGGCCGTGGATCAGCGCATCGCGCTGCGCCTCCTGCGGCAGCGTTTCCAATCCGGCCAGCAGATTGCGGATCTCGGCCAGCCGGCGCGGTTCGGCGATAAAGCGCTTATAGGCGCTTTCCGCGGCGGAAAAGCGCGCCGACACGCCTTCATCGCCGGTGCCCATGTAGTTTTGCCAGAACAGCTCTTCTTTGGCGCGGTGAACGTCGAGGTAATCCTGGTTCAATTGATTGAAGTAATCGAGAGCCTGTTGCATAACCGTCCTTCTCAGCCGATGAGGAAATATCCCAGTATAGTCGCGCTTAGGCCTGACGCAGGCGCTGCAGCCCCTGCTCAAGCGTCTCGCTCTCGCCGGCGGCCACTAGGCAACAGGCGACCTGCCGCTGGATGGCCTGCGGGATCGCCACCTCGCCCGCCAGGCAGCGCTCGGTCCAGCGTGCGGTGGTTTCCGCGTCTTTCGCCGCCGGCAATGCCGGCGTTTCATCCTGCAAGGTGCGCTCCAGCAATACGTGCTGTTCGCCGCCGACGATATGGTGAATCTGCGGGCAGCGCTGCGGGTTGGCGTAGGCTTCGCCTTCGGTGCCGTGCATCAACAGCCCGCGGGCGCCGATCTGGCGGAAAAACGACGCCACCCGGCCAACATACTCCGGGTGAGAGACGCTGGCGAGGCGCAGCGCATCCTGTTCGCCGAACGGCGTCGCCAGCTTGGCCAGCGTATGGGCGCTGTTGCGCACCCCCATGCGCCAACGCAGCCCAAGCTGCTGCGCCAACGGCGCCGACAGCGCGGAAACCGGCATGAATACCGCCTCGCCGTTATCGAGGCGCTGCTGGGCATGAGCGGCCTGTTCCGACCACGGCAGCCCCAGGGCACGGAAAATCTCGGCGCTGGTCACACGGGTGCTGTCGTCCAGGATGCCGTGCACCACCACCGGCAGGCCCACTTTCGCGAGCAGCAGCGCCAGCAGCGGCGTCAGGTTGGCCTGCTTGCGCGCGCCGTTGTAGCTCGGCAGCACCACCGGCAGTGGCCGCCCCTGCGGCGCCTGCAGCGGCAAGACCTGCTGCTGCATCGCCTGATAGAAGCCCAGCATCTCCTCTTCGGCTTCGCCCTTGATGCGCAGCGCGATCAGAATGCCGCCCAGCTCCAGCTCGGGGACCTCCCCGGCCAGCATCGCCTGATACAGCTCAAAGGCGGTCTGCCGGTCCAGGTCGCGCGCATGATTTTTGCCGCGGCCTATTTCTTTGATAATTTTGGTGTAATCCATCCGAAGGTTCCCTCAGCTCACTCTTCGGTTAGCATACCCTATCCGCGCCGCCGCTCAACCTCCGCCGCCAGTCGCCGCTGCGCGTCATCGCCCTCGCGCAGCCCGGCGATCACCCCGCCGGCATCGTCGGCGCTGCGGTTTTGGCTCATTTTCCATTTGCCTTCGCGCCGGGTGACGGCAATCTCGATACCGACGATGCCTTTAAGCTGTGCGGCGATATAGTTGGCCGGCGCGTCGTCGAGCCGCCAGGGCGCCGGGCGGCGCCCTTCCTGTTGTGCCGTCAGGTCGATCAGCTGGCGGCGCAGCCAGGCCGGGTCGTCCATCACCGTCGGCACGCCATACAGCTGCACCATGCTGTAATTCCAGGTCGGCACCACTTTGCCGGTCTGGCGCTTGCTCGGGTACCAGCCGGGGGACACATAGCCCTCCACGCCCTGAAAAATCACCAGGCATTCCGCCGCGTGCTGCAGCCGTCGCCAGTGCGCGTTGGCGCGCGACAGGTGCGCCCGCAGCCGGATCTGCCCCTGTTCGACATCGGCCAGAAACGGCAGCGGATCGGCCGTCAATCCCTGCTCGCCGTGGCTGACCAATAGCCCCAACGGGTGGGCCCGCACCAGCGCCAGTTGGGCATCCAGATTGTCTTCGCGAAATGTGGCGGGTTGAAACATCAGTGTGGCTCCTTATCGCTCTCTCATGATGACAACAGTAAAGCACCCGCCGGCGGCCTACTTAAGATCCGCTTTCTGAGTATTTCGAGTGATCCGGTTTAACAACAGCAGGGCGATGCCCATCGCCAACAGATTAAATACCATGGCGCCGGCAAAGGCCTGGACATAGCGTTCCGCTGCGCCGCCGCTCGCCAACAGCGGCACAAAACCGACGCCGCTGCCCACGATGCCCAGCGCGCCCCCCACCTGCTGCACGGTGGCAACCAGACCCGCCGCCATGCCCGCCTGCCGCTCCGGCGCCAAACCGAGCACCAGATTCAGCAGCGGCGTCATGCTCAGCGCCTGACCGAACCCCAGCACCACTAACCCAGGCAGCAGCCGCAGCGGATGCGCCAGCGCCTCACCCCACAGCGCCTGCGCCATCAATAGCGCCAACCCGGCGGCGTAAATCGCCACGCCCACGCTCAGTACGCCATTACCCCAACGCAGCGCTAACCGGGGCGCCAACATCGAGGCCAGCATGAAGGCCGCGCTGGCCGGGGCGAACAGACTGCCCGCCTGAAAAGGCGTCAGCCCCGCCCCCGCCTGCAGCAGCAGTGCGAAACACAAGAAAAACGAGGAAGCGGTGGCATAAATCGCCAGCACCACCGCCATACCCGGTGCGAAGCCCGCCTGACGGAACAGCGCCGGATCGAGCACTGCATCGCCGCCGCGCTGCGCCAGACGGCGCTCCCAACGCAGGAAGCCCCACAGCGTCAGCATCGCTAACGCCAACATCGGCGCTATCCACCACGGCCAGCCGCGCGCCGGCCCCTCCAGCAGCGGCAGCAGCAACAGCGACAGGCCGGTCGCCGCCAGCCACAGGCCAACGCCGTCCAACCGCTGCGCCTGCGCCACCCGCGATTCGGGAATGCACCGCGCCGCCCACAGCGCCAGTGCGCCGATCGGCAAATTGATCAAAAAGATCATGCGCCAGCCGCTGCCGAACAGGTTAGCCTCGATGATAAATCCGCCGAGGATCTGGCCGAAGATCGCCGCCAATCCCAGCGTCATGCCCAGCCAAGCGAAGGCGCGCCGCCGCTGTTGCGGCGCGTACAGGACCCGCATCAAGGCGTAAATTTGCGGGAACAACAGCGCCGCCGTCGCCCCCTGCAGAATACGCGCGGCGATCAGCAGGCCGAGCGATCCCGCCAGCCCGCACAACAGGGAGCTCAGCGTGAATCCCAGCATGCCGAGGCTGAACAAGCGCCGACGTCCGAAGCGATCGCCCAGACGCCCACCGGCGATCAACAGCACCCCAAACGCCAACTCATAACCGGCGACGATCAAACCGATCCCGGCGAAATCGGCGGCGAACTGCCGCTGGATCACCGGCGCCGCCACGTTGACCACGAACAGATCGAACACCGTGACGAACCCGCCCAACAGCAGCACCGGCAGGCCGGGCAGCCCTCGCCGCTCACGAGATAATGAATGTTCCATACCACCTCCAGAGATTATGATGGCCGCAGTATGGAACAAGGTTTAAACTGTTACTATATAGCCATTTATACTATTACTGACAGCAACAGGACGGCCGACATGCCCCCACGCACCCTCGAACGCACCCGCCACGAACTGGGGGATTTTCTGCGGCAAAAGCGAGAACAACTGTCACCAGAGTCAGTCGGCTTGCCAAGCGGCAGCCGCCGCCGCACGCCGGGATTGCGGCGCGAGGAGGTGGCGGCGCTGGCCGGCGTCGGCCTCACCTGGTACACCTGGCTGGAGCAAGGCAGGGAAATCAATGCGTCGGTGACGTTTTTGGAAAATCTGGCGCGGGTGCTGCAGCTCGACGCCGCCGGCCGCTACCACCTGTTCTTATTGGCGCATCAGCGCCCGCCGGTGCCGGTTGGGCATCAGTGGTGCCAGGTTTCGCCGTTGGTGCGGCGCCTGCTGGACGATTTGACGCTGCGGCCGGCCTACGTCATGAACCTGAGTTGGGACATCATCGCCTGGAATCCGGCGGCGCAGCAGCTGTTCGCCATCGGCGAGCGCCCGGCGCAAGAGCGCAACATGTTGTGGATGCTGTTTGCCGATCCGCAGCTCAATGCGCGCCTGCTGGAGTGGCGGGCGCAGGCGCCGCAAATCCTGGCCAGCTTCCGCCGCGACTACGCCCGTGCGCCGGAGGATGAGGTGATGCGCCAACGGGTACAGGCGCTGGAGCAGGTATCGCCGCAATTCCGCCAGCTCTGGCGGCAGCATGACATTCACGGACGTTGCCAGGGGCGGCGCAGCTTCATCGTCCCAGCAATCGGCCCGGTCACCTTTGACCACGCCTCTTTCATCGTCGACGAAGAGAACCACCTGCGGCTGGTGATGTACAGCGCGCTGCCGGACGAACCGGCCAGCGCGGCGTTTGAAGCGCTGCTGCGCGAGGGTTAGCGGCGGCTGTCGAAAATGAGTTTGCAGGCCAGCCCGGCGAATACGCCGCTCAGCAGGTAGTTCGGCCAGCGGGCGCTGAAGCGGCGGCCGGCGAAGCGGCTTTTCATGCCGCTGACCGCCAGGATCACCCCGCCGTTAATCAGCAACCCCACCAGATTCAGCACCGTCGCCAGCGCCAGCATCTGTACCACCACCGAGCCGGCACGCGGATCGATAAACTGCGGGAACAGCGCCAGCACGAACAGCGCCATTTTCGGGTTGAGGATGTTGGTGAACAGTCCCTGCCGGAAAATTCGCGCCGTCGGCACGGCCTGCAACCCGGCAGAAGCCTGCAGACTGCTGCCGGATCGCAGCGTTTTCCACGCCAGGTAGAGCAGATAGGCGGCGCCCAACATTCTCACCGCGTCGTAAGCCAGCGGCACCGCGACGAACAGTTGCGACAACCCCAGCGCCGCCGCCAGCGCGTGGCAGTATGTGCCGAGCTGAATGCCCGCCAGCGAAGCGAAACCGGCGCGCCGCCCCTGGCTGACGCTGCGCGAAGCGATCAGCAGCATATCCGGGCCGGGGGTCAGCGCCAGCGCCACGCAGGCACCGGAAAACAACAACAACGTTGCGGCATCAATCATGAATCACCTGATAAGAAGACGGACGGGGATGGAGCGTCCATCATAGCGACGCCGACGTGGCTTGTCAGCGCCGCTCACCTCAGATCACCCACAAATCGAGATACTCGTTGACCGGCATCTGCGCCAGCCGCTGGCGGTCCAGCGACACCTCGAGAATGCGCTGCTGCTGCAGGGCTGGGAACTGGCGCGCCAGGTTGATTTTGAACTTCTCGATCAGCAGCGGGATGCCCTCTTCGCGCCGCCGCGCATGGCCGATAGGATACTCCACCGCCACCTCATCCAGACGGCTGCCGTCGGCGAACTCCACCGTCAGCGCATTGGCGATCGAGCGCTTTTCCGGATCGTGATAATCACGCGTGAAAGCGGGATCTTCATGGCAGTGGATCTTACTACGCAATGCGTCGATACGCGGATCTTCGGCCACCCGGTCTTCGTAATCCGCCGCCGTCAGCCGGCCGAACAGCAACGGAATCGCCACCATATACTGAATGCAGTGATCGCGATCCGCCGGGTTATCCAGCGGCCCCTGCTTGTCGATAATGCGCAGGCAAGCCTCGTGGGTGCGGATGCTCACCCTGGCGATGTCGGCGGCGGTTTTGCCGGCGGCCTGCATCTGGCGGTGCAGCGTCATGGCCGCCTCCACGGCGGTCTGGGCATGGAACTCCGCCGGGAACGAAATTTTAAACAGCACGTTCTCCATCACATACGCGCCGTACGGCCGCTGGAAGCGGAAAGGTTTGCCGTTAAACGAGACGTCGTAGAATCCCCAGGTCGGTGCCGTCAGCGCCGAGGGGTAGCCCATTTCGCCGGTGGCGGCCATCAGCGCCAACCGCACCGCGCGGGCAGTCGCATCCCCCGCTGCCCAGGATTTGCGGGTGCCGGCGTTCGGCGCGTGGCGATAGGTACGCAGCGACTGCCCGTCCACCCACGCCAGCGACACCGCGTTCAGGATCGCCTCGCGGCTCAGGCCGAGCAGCTGCGCCACCACCGCGGTGGACGCCACCTTCACCAGCAGCACGTGATCCAACCCTACCCGGTTGAAGGCGTTTTCCAGCGCCAGGCAGCCCTGGATCTCATGCGCCTTGATCATGGCGATCAGCACCTGCCGCATGGTCAGCGGCGCTTTGCCTGCCGCCACCGCCTGGCGCGAGAGCCAATCGGCCACCGCCAGGATCCCGCCCAGGTTATCCGACGGGTGGCCCCACTCCGCCGCCAGCCAGGTGTCGTTGAAGTCGAGCCAGCGGATCATGGCGCCGATATTGAACGCCGCCTGCACCGGATCCAGCTGGAAACGGGTGCCGGGCACCCGGCTGCCGTTTAGCACCTCGGCGCCCGACACCACCGGCCCCATCAGTTTCTTGCAGGCCGGGTAGCTCAGCGCCTCCAGCCCGCAGCCGAGGGTGTCGAGCAGACAATAGTGAGCGGTGCGGTACGCCGCCGGGGTATCGACGGCCTCTTTCATCACATAATCGACGATATCGACCATTTCGCGATCGAACGGCGGACGGCGGGTATTGGCAGACTCAAGCATCATGATTTCCAAAGGCTCCAGAGTGAAAACGACACGATAACGACCGGCGCTCAGCGCTGATCCAGCGGTACGAACGCCCGCGCTTCCGGCCCGGTATAGTTGGCGGACGGGCGAATGATTTTGTTGTCCTGCCGTTGCTCGATGATGTGCGCCGACCAGCCGCTGACGCGCGCCATGACAAACAGCGGCGTGAACATTTCGGTGGGCACCCCCAGCTGGTGGTAAGACACCGCCGAGAACCAGTCGAGGTTGGGGAACATCTTTTTGGTGTCGTGCATCACGCTTTCCAGCCGATCGGCGATGTCATATAGCTTCATCGCCCCCGCTTCCTGCGACAGGCGCAGCGCGATCTCTTTGATCACCTGATGGCGCGGATCGGAGACGGTGTACACCGGGTGCCCGAAGCCAATCACCACCTCTTTGTTGTCGATGCGGCGGCGAATGTCGGCTTCCGCTTCGTCCGGCGTTTCATAGCGTTGCTGGATCTCCAGCGACACCTCGTTGGCGCCGCCGTGCTTCGGCCCGCGCAGCGCGCCAATGGCGCCGACGATCGCCGAATAGACGTCGGATCCGGTGCCGGCGATCACCCGGCCGGCGAAGGTCGAGGCGTTGAACTCATGCTCGGCGTACAGGATCAATGACGCGTGCATCGCCTGCTCCCAGCTGGCAGAAGGCGCCTCGCCGTGCAGCAGGTGCAGAAAGTGGCCGCCGATGGAATCGTCGTCGGTCTCCGGCTGAATGCGCTCGCCGTTGTGGCTGTAGTGATACCAGTAGAGCAGCATCGATCCCAACGACGCCAGCAGCCGATCGGCAATGTCGCGCGCGCCGGCCGCGCCGTGCTGCTCTTTTTCCGGCAGCGTGCAGCCAAGGGCCGAAACGCCGGTGCGCATCACGTCCATCGGATGCGAAGCCGCCGGCAGCGCCTCCAGCACCGTGCGCACGCTGGCGGGCAGGCCGCGCAGCGCTTTGAGACGGTGTTTATAGGCCTGCAGCTCGTCGCGGTTGGGCAACTTGCCGTGGATCAGCAGATGGGCGACCTCTTCAAACTCGCAGTGGCGCGCGAGATCGAGGATATCGTAACCGCGGTAGTGCAGATCGTTGCCGCTGCGCCCTACGGAACACAGCGCGGTATTTCCGGCGGGCACGCCGGATAACGCCACGGATTTTTTCGGCTTAACGCCAGTCGGGCTTTGCGGGGGGATCGCTTGGCTCATACTGTCCTCATTTGGCTTCTGCGTGAATGGCGCCTATTCGTCGCGTTGGCGAGCGAACAGAGCGTCGAGTTTCTCTTCGAACAAATAGTAGTTGATGCTTTCATACAGCTCGTTGCGGGTCTGCATGGTGTCGATGACGTTTTTCTGCGTGCCCTCTTCGCGCAGGGCGCGGTACACCCGCTCCGCCGCCCGATTCATCGCCCGGAAGGCCGACAGCGGATACAGCGCCATATCCACCCGGGCGCTGCGCAGCTCCTCGGTAGTGAACAGCGGCGTCGCGCCGAATTCGGTGATGTTGGCGAGGATCGGCACCTGCGTCGCTTCGGCGAAACGGCGGTACATGCCCAGCTCGGTGATCGCCTCCGGGAACAGCATGTCGGCCCCGGCCGCCACGTAAGCCTGAGCGCGCTCGATGGCCGCCTCCAGCCCCTCCACCGCCAGCGCGTCAGTGCGCGCCATGATCACGAAGTCCGGATCGCTGCGCGCATCCACCGCCGCCTTGATGCGATCCACCATCTCTTCGGTGGAGACGATGGCCTTATTGGGCCGATGGCCGCAGCGCTTGGCGCCGACCTGATCTTCGATATGCAGCGCCGCCGCCCCGGCCTTGCTCACCGAGCGCACCGTGCGGGCGACATTGAACGCCGAAGCGCCGAAACCGCTGTCGACATCCACCAGCAGCGGCAGCGGGCAGACGTCGGTGATGCGGCGAATATCGGTCAACACATCGTCCAGCGTCGAAATGCCCAGGTCCGGCAATCCCAGCGAACCGGCCGCCACACCGCCGCCGGAAAGATAGATGGCCTGGAATCCGGCCCGCTGAGCCAGCAAGGCATGGTTGGCGTTGATCGCGCCGGCGATTTGCAGGGGTTTTTCTTTACTCAGGGCCTGACGAAAGGCGAGCCCGGGTGAGCGCAGCGTCATGACGTTTTCTCCGATTAGCCAGATGAAACAGACAGAGCAAGGAGCGGGCCAGGTTTCACTTCGGTGAGGGGAAAAATTAAAAACGATAAAAATAAGTGAGTTACAACATATTCAGCGCCATTGGCCTGGCAAAGGGATAAAAAACGTTTCAGTTAACGTTTCAATCGTTGTTTCACATAGTAAATTTGAAACATAACTGAAACCGGGCTACACCTAATGCAGCCACTTCCATTCGGTAACCCACCATGAGCGATCACATCACGCCATCCCGCGCGCCGGACAAACCGGTGATCTGGACCGTCTCCATCACCCGCCTGTTCGATCTGTTCCGGGACATCAGCCTCGAGTTCGACCATCTGGCGACCATCACCCCGATCCGTCTCGGCTTTGAGGAGGCGGTGCAGCACATCCGCGCACGCCTGGCGACCGAACCGTGCGACGCCATCATCGCCGCCGGCTCCAACGGCGCCTACCTGAAAAGTCGCCTGTCGGTGCCGGTCATCCTGGTCAAGCCCGGCGGCTTCGACCTGCTGCAGGCGCTGAGCAAGGCGCGCAGAACCGCCGATCGGATCGGCGTCATCACCTATAAAACGCCTTTGCCCGCACTGATGGAGTTCCAGCAAACCTTCGATCTGCCGCTGGAACAGCGCAGTTACGTCACCGAAGAGGACGCCCGCGGCCAGATCGCCGAGCTGAAAGCCGCCGGTATTCAGGCGGTGGTCGGCGCCGGCCTCATCAGCGATCTGGCGGAAGAGGCCGGGCTCACCGCCATTTTTCTCTATTCCGCCGCCACCCTGCGCGCCGCCTTCAGCGATGCGCTGGACGTAACGCGCCTGATGCTGAGCGGCGGCAAACGCGGCGGCGATTACGCCGCACGCGATACCCTGCAGCCACGCTATGGGCTGGGCGATTTGCAGGGCGACTCCCCGCAGATGGAGCAGACCCGGCGCACCATCATGTTGTACGCCCGCTCGCCGGCGGCGGTATTAATTGAAGGAGAAACCGGCACTGGCAAAGAGCTGGCGGCGCAGGCAATCCACCGCGAATACTTTTCCCGACGCGGCGCACCGTCCAGGGGGGCGACGCCGCCGTTCGTCGCCATCAACTGCGGCGCCATCGCCGAATCGCTGCTGGAGGCGGAACTGTTCGGCTATGAGGAAGGCGCCTTCACCGGATCACGGCGCGGCGGCCGGCGCGGGCTGCTGGAAACCGCCAACGGCGGCACTCTGTTTCTGGATGAGATCGGCGAAATGCCGCTGCACCTGCAAACGCGACTGCTGCGCGCGCTGGAAGAGAAAACCATCACCCGGGTGGGCGGGCAACAGCCGGTAACGGTCGACTTTCGCGTCATCAGCGCCACCCACACCCGCCTGGAGCAGGCGATTCAACGGGGCGGTTTTCGCGCCGATCTGTTTTATCGCCTGAGCGCCCTGCGGCTGCAGCTGCCGCCATTGCGGGCGCGCGGCGACGATATTGCGATGCTGGCGGAACACTTTCTGAAACAGTCGCTGGCGGCGCTCGATGTGCCGCTGACGGAGCCGCTGCGCACCGCCCTGGCCGGCTGTTACGCCGCGCTAAGCCATTACGCCTGGCCCGGCAACCTGCGCGAACTGCGCAACATGATGGAACGGGTAGCGCTGATGCTGAGCACCGGCGCAGCGCCGAGCGGTGAAACGCTGCAGTGGCTGTTGCCGGAGCTGGCGGCGGTCACGCCGCCCGAGACGCAGGCGGCGCCCATCTCCGCCCACGAAGCCCTGGCGCGGTGCGGGGGCGACCACGCCGCCGCCGCCCGGTTGCTCGGGATCAGCCGCACCACCTTATGGCGCCGGCTGAAAAAACCGAACTGAGCATCAGCCGGCGCGCCGGCCGTCCGAGGCCGGCAGCAGTCGCGCTCGCCGATCGCCCAGCAGGTTCATGCCCGCCGCCGCCAGCAGGATGATCGCCGCGCCCAGCAGCTGCCACGCCGACAGGCGGTGGCCAAACGCCAGGCGATCCACCAACATGGCGGCGATCGGGTAGATGAACGACAGCGAGCCGATCAGGTTGGTCGGCAGCTTCTGCAGCGCACCGTACATCAGCACGTACATCAGGCCGGTGTGCAGCACGCCGAGCGTCGCCAGCATCCCCCACTGCCCAACGCTGGCCGAAACATGGAAATCCACCAGCGGCAACAGCATCACCGCCCCTACCGTCACCTGGATCAGCGCAATGAGATGCGGCGGCGTGCCCTTCAGCCGCTTGGCCGCCAGCGCCATCAGGGCGTAGAAAAACGCCGCGCCGAGCGCCAGCGCGATGCCAGCCAGATAATGGCTCTGCTCCCCCGCCTGCCGCGGCTGCGCCAGCACCACCAGCATCATGCCGCCGAACGCCAGCCCCAGCCACAGCAGCTTGCGGGCGGTCAGCCGTTCCCCCAAAAACAGCGCCCCCAGCCCCACCAGCATAAACGGCTGGGTGTTGTACACCGCGGTGGCGATGGAGATAGAGGCATAGGAATAGGCGGCGAACAGCAGCAGCCAGTTGATCACCAGCGCGACGCCGCCGGCGATCGCCAGCAGCAGCGTGGCGCGCGTCAGCGCATCGCGGCGCAGCTGGCCCAGCGCGCCGCACACCGCCAGCAGCACCAGCGCGCCTACCGCGCAGCGCCAAAACACCACGTTGATAACCGGCTGGCCGGACATCAACACAAACCAGCCGATAGAGCCGGAAATCAACATCGCCGCCGCCATCTCCAGCGATCCGCGTTTTATCTCTGCATTCATTCTGCATTCCTCGAAGCTTGCCCAGAGACATAGCTTGCGGCTTCGCGGGGCGGCTTTCCATAGCATAAAAAAGGCAGATATGCTTAACTGCCTTTTTCTCGCAGCTATAATAAAGAAAATACCTAACGGAGGCGTTATGGATGATATCGATCGCCAAATCCTGACCATTCTGGCGGAAGATGCGCGTGCATCGTTGAAGACGCTGAGCGCGCAGGTGGGGCTGTCGTCGCCGAGCACGTCGGAAAGACTGCGGCGGCTGGAGGAAAGCGGCGTGATCCAGGGTTATACCCTGAACGTCAATCTGCAGGCGGTAGGCTATGCCTTCGAGTCGCTGGTGCGCATCAAGCCGCTGCCGGGCATGCTGAAGAAGGTCGAGCAGCTGATTCAGGCGATCCCGGAAGTGGTCGAATGCGATAAGGTGACCGGCGAAGACTGCTTTATCGTGCGGCTGGTGGCGCACTCGATGGAACAGCTCGACCATACCCTCGATCGGCTGGCCGAGCATGCGCAGAGCAACACCTCGATCGTGAAAACCACGCCGGTCAAGCGCCGCCTGCCGCCGCTGCTCTGATCAACGCCGCCGTTTGCGGGCGAACGGGTTGCCGCGCTTCTTCTCTTTTTTGGCCGCGTCGGCGGCGGATTTCAGCGCCGCCAGATGCGCCTTGTCGGCCTCCGGCACCGCGCGCTGCTCAATCGGGAACACCGGCAGCGACGCCAACAGCCGCGAACCGTAGTTTTTGGTCAACAGCCGGCGATCGTAGATCACGATCTCGCCGTAGCATTGGTTACTGCGGATCAGTCGGCCGACCTGCTGGATCAGGTTGAACGAGGCGCTCGGCAGGCTCTGCACTTCGAACGGATAGCGCTTCAGTGATTTCAGCCACTCGCCTTCGGTGATGATCACCGGGCTGTCGATCGGCGGGAACGCGATTTTGTGAATATGCACCTGGGTCAGCAGTTCGCCTTTCAGATCCAGCCCTTCGGCGAACGATTGCAGCCCCACCAGCACGCTGGCGACGCCCTTCTCCACCCGCTTGCGGTGCTCTTCCACCAGCCGGTAGCGCGGCTGGTCGCCCTGCACCAGCAGCATCAGCCGCAGATCGGTCACGTAGCTGAGGAAAGTCTGCATCGCCCGGTGGCTGCTGAACAGGATCAGCATGCCTTTGTGCTTGCCGCTCGCCTGCTCGGCGCGGAAAAACCGCGCCATCTCCTCGAGGTGCTCCGCCTCGTTGGCGAGCGCCGGTTCATAGCGCATCTGCGGAATGACAATTTTGCCCTGTTCGACGTGATTGAACGGCGAAGAGAGCGTTTCGAAGCGATCGCCGGCCTTCTCGCTCAGCCCGCTCATCTCCTGCAAACGCGCGAAGCTGTTCAGTGAACGCAGCGTGGCCGAGGTGACCACCACGTGCGGCACCTTGCGCCACAGCAGCTTCTCCAGCTGGTCGCTGACGCGGATGCCGACGCAGTGCAAATACAGATGGGTAACGTTATCGCGCAGCTCGCGCGTGACCCATTTGGAGATCGGCGCGTTGGACGACTTGTCGAGCGCCGCCAGCCGCCACAGCTTGCTCATCGCCTCCAGATAGCCCAGCGTGCGGCTCATCTGAATGATCGCGCGATGCAGACGCACGATGTCGTGCTTGCCGGTCTGCTCGGTAAGATCGTTAAGCACGAACTCCGCCAGCCCGCGTAATGCATCGGTCAGTTTAAACAGCCGCGCGCAGCTCTCCACCATCTCCGCGGGCAGCTCGCCCATTTCAAAACGGTGCTCGGCCGCCACGCTATCGCCGGGCAGGTAGGCGCTGACCTGATGCTCGAAGATCTGCACCAGCTCGCGCAGCTCTTCGCAATGGTTTTTCAGCCGTTCGCTGTTGGCCAGCCCCGGCGGATTCTTCGGCCGGTACTGCGTCATGCACTGCTCGACCTGGCGCACGATCATGTCCAACTGCAGGTTGGTCGACAGCGCGGTGATTTCCCCGTCGATCTCCAGCGCGTCGCGCGCCACCTCAGGCAAATGATGGCCTTCGTCCAGCACCAGCAGCAGCTCTTTCGGGTTCGGCAGCACCGATTCCGTCTCCAGCGCCGCCATCACCAGCGCGTGATTGGCCACCACCACGTCGGCGCTCTCGATCTCTTTGCGGGCAATATAGAACGGGCATTCGCGAATGTAGTGGCAGTTGCGCCCCAGGCAATTGGCCTTGTCGGTGCTCAGCTTGGCCCACAGCGGATCGTCGATGCTCTGCTGATAGTGATCGCGCAGCCCGTCCCACTCGAAGCGAGCCAACGCCTTGGTCAGTTTCTGGCACAGCGCCTGCTCTTCGCCGCTGGACGGCGCCAGTTCGTCGTCGAGGAACAGCGTCAGATCGCCCTGTTGACTGACGTCGGTGCTCATCGCCGCCAGGTTACGCGGGCAGACGTAACGCCCGCGGCCAAAGGCACCGGTAAATTTCAGATCGGGGATAATCTTCTTCAGCAGCGGCAAATCTTTGCTGTAGATCTGGTCCTGTAGCGCCACGTTGGCGGTGCTCACCACCAGCGGCTTGCTCTCCGCCCGCCCGACGGCGATGCCCGGGATCAGATAAGACAGCGTTTTACCGACGCCGGTCGGCGCCTCGATCGCCAGATGGCGCGGGTAGTCACCGGCCAACGTCTTCGCCACCTCGGCGATCATCTGACGCTGGGGCGCGCGGGAAATGAAATCCGGTATTTGCTGCTGCAGGGCTTTGTACCACTGGCCAATCTGATCTTTAACTGCGGAGGAGAGCGCCATTCAACTCTTAT
Source organism: Serratia sp. NGAS9 (assembly GCF_009905295.1). Taxonomy (NCBI): domain Bacteria; kingdom Pseudomonadati; phylum Pseudomonadota; class Gammaproteobacteria; order Enterobacterales; family Yersiniaceae; genus Serratia; species Serratia sp. NGAS9. The sequence continues at coordinate 1,425,506 of NZ_CP047605.1, read as the reverse complement.
CTAAACGAAATGATGGCGCTATTGTCCCACAGACCGCCGGCGACGTCAGCCCGAGTTACGCCTGCGGATCGATCATCGAGGCGCGACCTCCGCCGAACGACCACTCGTCCAACTGGGTGGTGGCGATCACCACCATCACATCCTCGGGGTTCAGCCGCAGCTTTTCCATCAGCAACGCCGCCAGCCGTCGGTAGAAACGCCGCTTGGTGTCGCTGTCGCGCGGCCGCCCGGCGGTGATGTAAAACAGCACGAAATCCGCGCTGCGCGGCCCGCCGAGATAATCGCGATCGTAGATAAGCTCGCCGGGGCGGTATTGATCGATCACCTGAAATTTGTCCGTCGGCGGCACCTCGAACGCCTCTACCAGCGCCTGATGCAGGCTGTCGGACAAGGTTTGCAGGTAGTCAGCGGATTTGCCCTGATGCAGGGCGATGCGGCTAAACGGCATGGGGCGCCTCCGGTTCCAGCTCGCGCAGGCGCGCCACGGCCGATGCCGCTGCAGGCCAGCCGGCGTAGAACGCCAGATGGGTGATGAGCTCGGCCAGTTGCTGACGCGCCACGCCGTTGCGCTGCGCCAGCTGCAGGTGAAACGGCAGCTGTTCCACGCGGTTGAGCGCCACCAGCGCGGCGACGGTGATCAGGCTGCGCTCGCGCGGGCTCAGCTCTGGCCGCTGCCAGACATCGTCAAACAATATGTTGTCGCTGAGCTGCGCCAGCTTGGGGGCAATATCGCCGAACGCCTGTTGCCCGGCCTGGGATTCTGATGGCATCACACTCTCCTGTCAGTTACGGATAGCCTTACGCTACCCGCCGCCGCAGCGAGTGAAAATCGGGATTTTCGACAGTCTCGGTTCAGAAAAACGGGAGGGTTCCCCGCCGGGCAGCGGGGAGGTTTCACGATTCCAGTGGGGCAACGCCGTCGAAATGGGCGCTCAGCAGCGCATTCAGCTCCGGCCGCTGCTCCACCCGTTCGGCGATGGCGTACAGCCGCGGGCAGTGCTGCCGGAACCACGCGCGGCCCGGCCGCCAGTTGCACATCACCGCCACGTACAGATCCAACGCGCTGAAGCTCTTGCCGAGAAACCACGGGCCCGCTGCGCCGGCGGCGGCGTTCAGCTGCTGCAATAAACGCTCGCGATAATCCATCACCGCATTTTTCAGCTGCTCCGCCCCCGCCGCCTGCGGCTGCCAGCGCTGCGGATGGTCGGCATAGGTGAAGGTGGGGTAAATCTCCGCGTTAATGAACAGCAGCCAGCGCAGAAAACGCGGCAACAGCGGTGAGCCGCCGGGCGGCGCCAGTTCAGCATGCGGTGCGCGATCGTGCAGCAGCAGGATAATCGCCGCGCTCTCCGTCATCACTTCGTCATTGGGCAACACCAAGGTAGGCACCTGGCCCAGCGGGTTTAGCGCCAGCAGGCGATCGCGCTCCGGGCCGTCCTGCGTGTAGTCCACCTCCTCATAGCCCCAGGGGAACGCGGTCAACGCCAACGCGGCGGCCACGATCGTCGAACCGCAACCCTGCGTGCCGAACAAAGTATAAGTATCGTGCATGATTCCTCCCGCAGCGGAACAAGGTATCGATAACTGTAGACCAGCCGCCGACCGTCGGCTGAAGAAAAAATTCACCCTTTGCGCGACTTTTTTAATCGTTCGACATGAAAATGAATTTTTTGTCATAAATGGATCACATTACTACGGTAAAAATTCTCCGCCGCCAACAATCAGGCGGCACAGTGAAACAGCAATGCAACTGATGATAAGCGTCTTTCAATCGAATAAAGCAGGGTAACCCATGAAACGTAATCTTCTGGCCGTTATTATTCCGGCACTTTTACTTGCGCAAGCGGCACAGGCAGCAGAAATCTACAATAAAGACGGCAACAAGCTCGATTTTTACGGCCGTGTAAAAGCCCTGCATTATTTCTCCGATGATGCCGGCAACGACGGTGATAAAACTTACGTCCGCATCGGCTTTAAAGGCGCGACTCAGATTAACGATATGCTGACCGGCTACGGCCAGTGGGAATATCAGATCGCCGCCAACCATACTGAATCCGACGGCACTAAAGACACCAAAACGCGTCTGGGCTTCGCCGGTCTGAAATATAAGGATCTCGGCTCCTTTGACTACGGCCGCAACTACGGCATCATTTACGACGTCGGCGCCTGGACGGATATGATCCCTGAATTCGGCGACGATGCTTATATCAAGACCGACAACTTCATGAACGGCCGCACCAACGGCGTCGCCACCTACCGTAATAACAACTTCTTCGGTCTGGTTGACGGCCTGAAATTTGCCGTGCAGTACCAGGGCAAGAACGAAAACGACGGCCGCTCCGCCAGCAAGGCGAACGGCGACGGTTGGGGCCTCTCCTCCAGCTACGAAATCATCGACGGTCTGAGCGTGGGTGCCGCCTATGCCTCTTCCAACCGCACCGCCACGCAAAAAGCGGGCACCTTCGGTAAAGGCGACAAGGCCGATATCTGGGCCGGTGGTCTGAAATACGACAACAACAACGTCTACCTGGCCGCGACTTATTCGCAGAGCCGCAATATTGCGCCTATTTCCGGCACCGCCACCATCAATAACAATTCGACTTCCGTTAGCGGCTTCGCCAATAAAGCGGAAGGGATTGAATTGGTCGCGCAATATCAGTTCGACTTCGGTCTGCGCCCATCGCTGGGTTACGTTCAGCAGAAAGGCAAAGATATTGAAGGCATCGGCGATGTCGATCTGGTGAAATATTTCGACGTGGCGGCGACCTATTACTTCAACAAAAACATGTCCACTTATGTCGAATATAAAATCAACCAGCTCGATGACGACAACAAGCTGGGCCTGAAAAACGACGACGTCGTTGTTCTCGCCCTGACCTACCAGTTCTGATGTGATGAATGAATAACCACCACTGCAAACTTTAGCGTCACTTGATACCCAGAGTTTTATTTCGCCGGGCGGCTGCGTCCGGCTTTTTTGTTTTTATTTTCCCCGCCAACGAATCCCCCCGCTTGCCTTGCAAAACAAACGGGTCTACATGTATAGCTTTCCCCCGAGCGGAATCAGCCATGCACAACGACGGACGCTTCGACTTCCACAACGCCGTGCGCTACAGCAGCGACGAGCTGGCCAATATCCTCACCCACTGTTTTGAAAACTACATTGTACGCTTCGTGCTCGACGGGCCGGCCTTCGCCGCCCGCTTCGGCGCCGAAGACCTCAGCCTGAACGACAGCCTGATCGTCACCCATCGCCAGGAACCGGTGGCGGTGGCGCTGATCGCCCGTCGCGGCCGACACAGCCGGGTCGCGGCCTTTTCCATACGCCCCGAGATGCGCGGTCAGGGGCTGGGTAAGGCGCTGATGCAGCGGGTGGTGGCGGATGCCCGTCAGCGCGGCGACCATCGGCTGTCGCTGGAAGTGATCGAAGGCAACGAAGCCGCGCTGGCGCTGTACCATCGCGCCGGGCTGCGCATCGTGCGCACCCTGACCGGCCACCAGGCGCCGGCGGAAGTGCCGCCAGGCACGGCGGTGCTGCAGGCGGTCGATCCGTTGACCGTCAGCCATCGCCTGACGGCGGAAGGCGCCACCGACCTGCCCTGGCTGATTGCCCCCGAATCGCTGTTCAAGCTGCCGGGCACACCGCGAGCCTATACGCTCAATCGTCAGGCCTACGCCGTGGTGATACCCGGCGCAGAGCACTGCTGGCTGCGCCTGATCTACGTGCCCCCGCAGCACCGCGGTCAGGGGCATGCCCGCGCCTTGCTGGCCGCCCTGCAAGCGCAGTTCGCCCCTTTGCCGCTGACCGCCAACGTCTTTGTGCCCGAGGTGGCCGCCCCCTTCTTTACGCATCTTGGCTGGCGTCAGGAGCCCCTGCGCCAGTTCGAGATGGATATGCTGCTGGACAGCCCACAAGACTAAAACCGAGAGAGAGAACGATGGCAGGAAAACAGGCAAGGAAACTCACCCTTGGCGCGGCAGTTGGCGTCGCGCTGCTGACGCTGGCCGGTTGCGCGCAGCCGCCGCATACCGACGCTCAGGCCCAGCAGCGGCTGGCGGATCAGTCGGTGCTGGCGGTGAACTGGTTCCAACAGTCCGGTGAATACCAGGCGCTGGCGCATCAGGCGTTCAACAGCGCGCAGCGCGCCTTCGATCAGGCCAAGGCCGCACCGGGCCGCAAAAAGGCGGTGGTGGTCGATCTGGATGAAACCCTGCTGGACAACAGCGCCTACTCCGGCTGGCAGGCGCAGCAGGGCCAGCCGTACGACGGCACCACCTGGGCCCAATGGACGCAGGCCGAACAGGCCGGCGCGGTGCCGGGTGCCGTGTCGTTCGCCCGCTACGTTAACGCTCATCAGGGAACAATGTTCTACGTCTCGAACCGCAAGCAGAGCGAATACGCTGCCACGGTGGCCAACATGCAGAAGCTCGGCTTCACCGGCATGTCGGAAAAGACCGTCTTGCTCAGTACCGACACTTCCAATAAGCAGGCGCGCTTCGACGCCATCAAACAAGCCGGCTATGACATCGTGGTGTACGCGGGCGACAACCTGAACGACTTCGGCGCCGCGACTTACCACCAGGATAATGCGCAGCGCCGGGCGTTCGTCAGCGAGAACCAGAACAAGTTCGGCACCGAATTCATCGTGCTGCCCAACCCGCTGTACGGCGATTGGGAAAGCGGCCTGGCCCGCGACTACAACAAGCTGACGCCACAGCAGAAGCTGCAGGTGCGCCAACAGGCGATCAAAGCCTGGCGCGGGCGCTAAGCCTCACAGCAGTTTGTACATATAGCAGGTGGCCTCCAACGCCCCGCCGTCGCTGGCGCGGGCGTATTGCGGGATATCGCCCGCCGCCTCGAACCCCAATTGACGGTACAATCCCTGCGCCGCGCTGCCGCTCAGGGTGTCCAGCACCAACAGGCTGCGCCGATGACGCGCCGCCAGCGCCTGCACTTCCTGCATCAACAGCCGGGCGATGCCCTGCCGCCGCGCCTGCGGATGCACCATCAGCTTGACCACTTCCGCCCGGTGACGGCCGTTGTCCGGCATCGCCAACAGCAGTTGCACGGTGCCGACCGGCCGACCGTTCTCGAGCGCCACCAGCATCGCACGCTCTCCCCGCACCAGGGCCGGCAGCAGCCCCAGCCAAAACGCCTGCGCCTGTTCCAACGTAAAGGGCATGACAAAACCGATGCTGGCGCCGTGCGCCACGCTGGCGTGCAGCATCTCGGCCAACTCGGCCATGGCACTTTGCGCCGCATCGGCGTCCCACTGTTGCAATTCAATCATGGCTATGGCCTGCAGATAACGAGCGTGTAATGGGCCGGCTCATCGCCGGGGACATGGAAACAGGAGGCGCCGAACAGGCGGTAGCGCAGGCAGTCGCCGGGCGACAGCCGGAAAACGCGCCCTTCCAGCGTCAATTCCAGCTGCCCGGACAACAGCCAGAGGTGATGCTCCAGCGCTGGAATCGACGGCAGGTCGTAATCGATCTGCGCGCCGGCATCCAGCCGGGCTTCGATAAACTCGGCCTTATACAATGCGCCGGGCGGGGAAACGGAGCGACGGTGAAAACCGCTGGCCCGATCGACCCACACCGGCTGTTGCGGCGGCCGCAGCAGCTCCGGCGGTTCGTCTTCGATTTCGCTCAACAGGCGCGACATGGTTAACCCGTAGGCGGCGCACAGCCGGTTCAGCAACGATGCCGTCGGGCTGGTCTCGGCGCGCTCCACCCGCGAGAGCGTCGCCCGGCTAAGGCCGGTGCGCTGCGCCAACTCCTCCAGCGACCACGCCCGCTGCTGGCGCAAATCCGCCAGCCGCTGCGCCAACCTCAGGTCGGCCATCTCCAAACCGTTATCCATCGTTCATACTCCGCTTAAAAATCCCATATAAGAGAAATAATCTCAAATTAGAGATATGGCAAGCGAATTTTAGAAAATGCCGCGCAGCGCGATGAAAATCAGCATGCTCAGCAACACCACCGCCAGCATATTGCGTAGAAAGAACGCCAGTATCACCGCAAACACCGCCCCCCACAGGTAAGGGTTATCCGGCGCGGCACGCAGCTGGTCGCCGCTGAAGGCGACAATCGGCCCGCAGATCGCCGTCAGCACCGCCGGCACGGAAAAGCTCAGCAGGGTTTTAACGCGCGGCGACAGACGCAGCGGCAACCCGGGCGCCAGAAAACAGTAGCGGTTGAAAAACACCACCAGCCCCATCAAAACGATCGTCAGCCAGATCATCGGCGTCCCCCGCTGCACAGCAGCCCGACCAGCATCGCCGCCACGGTGGCGATCACCAATGCGCCCGGCGTCTGGAAATGGTGCAACACGATGGAAAGCAGCAGCGCGGTCAGCACGCAGGCCAACACCGGCAGGCTGCGCACCAGCGGCACCACGATGGCGATAAAGGTGGCGGCGATGGAGAAATCCAACCCGTAACCGTCCAGATCGCCGGCGCTGCCGGCGGCCACGATGCCAAGCAGCGTGGAGAGAAACCAGCACAGGTAAAAGGTCAGCCCGGCGCCCAGCGCATACCAGCGGTTGAAACGCGCCGGCGTCTGTTCGCCGGTCAGCGCGAACAGTTCATCGGTGAGCAAGAATCCCAGCGCCAGCCGCCAGCGCAACGGCAGCGGCGCGATACGCTCCCGCAGCCGCAGCGCGTAAAGAAAATGCTGGGCGGTGACGAAAAAGGTCGACAGCAGGATCGCCAGCAGCCCGGCGCTGCCCTTGATCATGCCCATCGCCACCAGCTGCGACGCTCCGGCGAACACGATGGCCGACATGCCCAGCCCCTGCGCCGGCGTCAGGCCGCTTTGCAGGGCCATCGAGCCCGCCAGTACTCCCCACGGCACCACCGCCAGGCACAGCGGCAAGATAGCCACCCCGCCCTGCAGCGCGGGGCGCAGGCGGGCGGAGGGCGGCGTGATGAGGGGGATTGAATCAGTCATGGGCTTCTCCTTGAGTTGAAGAAGCCAGCTTACGGCGCAGGCGTACACGGGTATTGCACCCGATTGCCCGGCTATTTCAGCGATTTGACGTAGTCGCCCGGCGTGACGCCCATCGACTTGCGAAAATGGCGGTGGAAATGGCTTTGATCGTGAAAGCCGCAGCTCAACGCACTTTCCAGCACGCTGTTGCCGGCCTTCAGCATGCCGCGCGCCTTGCGCAGCCGCGCCTGAATTTGATAGGCGTGCGGCGGCAGGCCGGTGGCCTGCTGAAACTGCCGCAGCAGGTAATAAGGACTGAGCGCCACGCGATCCGCCAGCTCCAGCAGCGAAATGTCCGCCTCGGGGAAATCGTCGAGAAAGGCTTTCACCCGCGCCACTTGGCTTTGCGCCCGGCTCTGCGGCGCAGGATCGATACGGCTTTTGCCGTGCCGCAGCATCAGCCAGGTCAGCGCCGAGAACACCATGGTCTCCTTCATCAGCCGGTTCTCATCGCTGCGCAGCAGGCTGAACGCCATGCGCAACTGGCCAGCCAGGCCGACGTCGTGCACCACCGGGTTGGGAAAATAAGGCGTCGCGCCGGCGCCGGTTTTCAGATCGCGCGATAAAAAGGCCAGTAGCTCCGGCGCCGGGTACATCGCCTGATACGACCAGCCCTCTTCGGTGGCGGAACTGCCAGTATGAATATCGTCGGCGTTGACCAGAATGATGCTGCCCAGCGGCGCCACGTGTTCGCCGCCGGTGCGGTAGAAGCGCTGGGCGCCATCGTCGATGACGCCCACGCAGAAGCCTTCATGGCTGTGGCGCGAGAAGGTTTGGCGGCGGTAGGTGGCCTGCAGCACTTCCAGCCCGCCAAGATCGTCGACGTGCATAAAATGAGCCTGCTCCCGGGATGCTTTGCGCGCTATGCCTTCCGCCTTCATCTTGCCTACCTCCGCTGAATGAGAGGCATTCTAGCACTCGCGCGAGGGCGGGTTTTGTACAAAATTGCCCGTCTCGGCCCCCGGCGGCGCGATCGCCGCGCAGCGCCAGGCGCTGAATACCGCCAGCAGCGGCGCCAGCGCGAACGCCAGGAACAGCCAACGCGCCGCCGATGCCGCGCCCGTCGCGCCACCCGGATCGTTCAGCCCCGCCAGGTTGGCGATCATCCCGGCCAGCGCCGCACCGAATGCGGTGGCGAACAGCTGCACCGTGGTAATTGAAGCGCCGGCGATATCTTTGTCCGCTTCAGGTGCCACCTGCAAAATGCGCGTCAGCAGGTGCGGCCAACCGAAGCCGATGCCGAATCCCACCAGCAACAGCGCAATGACGATCGGCGCCAACGCCTGCCAGTGGCCGCCGGACGGCATCGGCATCAGGATCGCCAGCGCCAGCAAGCCCACCAGCACGAACAGCGGCCCGCTGACGATCGCCCGGCGAATGCCCGCTCCGCGCCAGCCGGAGCTGAGGATCTCGGACAACGTCCAACCGGCGGCCATAGCGGCGGCGATATAGCCGGAGATCAGCGGCGACTGGCCGTGCAGCAGCTGCAGGAAATAAGGCACGAAGATTTCGCTGGTCATGCCGATCACCAGCAACGCGGTCGTGATGTACAACGCCGCCAGCGATGAGCCGCGCCTCAGTGCGCCGTGCGGCAACAGGCGGGCGCGCGAGTGCGCTTCGCGCTTCAGCAACCAGGCCATCAGCACCAGCGAGAGCGCGATGCCCGCCAGGTTGATCCAGGCACTGTGCGCCAGGCTGCCGGCGGACACCACCAGCACCGCCACGGTCAGCAACAGCAGCTGTGCGGTCGGCAACGGTGCGGCCGCCTGCTGCGCTTTGCCCTTGGGCAGGATCAGGAAGGTAAACGCGGCGTACAGCGCCATGATCGGCAGCAGAATGCCGAAGGCCCAGCGCCAGGCGTTCAGTTCGGCGAAAATACCGCCTACCGCCGGCCCCACCAGGGTGGCGATGCCCCACATCGCCGAGATGAGCGCCATGGCGCGCGGCCACAGCCGCTGCTCGAATACCAGATTGATCATCGCGTAGGAGAGCGCAAAGATCAGCCCGCCACCAAAGCCCTGCACCGTGCGGCCGATCAGCATCACCGGCATGCTCGGCGCCAGCGCGCACAGCGCCGCCCCGGCGATGAAGAACAGCGAAGCCACCAGATAGGCGCTGCGCGCACCGTAGCCGCTGAGCAAGCGGGCCGACAGCGCGGAGCCGAGGATAGACGCCACCACGAACAGCGTGGTGTTCCAGGCATAGAGATCCAGCCCGCCGATATCCTGCACCACCGAGGGCAAGATGGTGGTGGCGACCAGAATATTGATGGCATGCAGCGCCACGCCGAGCGAGAGCGCGATCGCACTGGCCGCATTTTTGCCAGAGAAAAGGTCGCTCCAGCGGCTATCGTCATGGGTTATCACGGTTGTCGTCCTGTTTTCAGAGGAATGGCATTGAGTTGATCATAAGATTGCGTTAAATTTAACAAGAGTTATCTTGGAATAAGTTAGGGCGAGGCGGAGAAATATGTCAAGAATAAACTTGGAAAATAGCGGAAAGACCGCACAATCGGTCAGTGACCGCTTGCTGACGCTATTGAAAACCCGCGGCCCGCAGCAAGCTTCTGACGCAGGAAAGGTGCTCGGCACCACCGGTGAGGCGGCCCGCCAGCAGTTCGTCAAGCTGGCGAAAGAGGGGCTGGTCGAAGCGGTGGCGGAAACGCGCGGCGTAGGCCGCCCGGTACAGCTGTGGCATTTGACCTCGGCCGGCAATGCGCGCTTTCCCGATACCCATGCGGACCTGACGGTTCAGCTGCTGCGCACCGTGCGCGACAAGCTGGGCGAACAGGCGCTCGACGTGCTGATCGAAACCCGCGAGCAGGAAAACCGCATCAACTACAAGCAGGCGATGATTGGCGCCGCCGATCTGCAGGAGCGCGTGGCGCGCCTGACCGAGATCCGCTGTCGCGAAGGGTATATGGCCGAATGGCGCCAGGAGGAGGACGGTGCCTATCTGCTGGTGGAAAACCACTGCCCGATTTGCGCCGCTGCCACCGTCTGCCAGGGCTTCTGCCGGGCGGAGCTGAGTATCTTCACAGAAGTGCTGCAGGCGCAGGTGGAGCGCGCCGAACACATTCTGGCCGGCTCGCGCCGCTGCGCCTACCGGATTTCGCTCCTGTAACACCGGTTTTTGCCCACGTTTTCAACCGGTACAGATTATTCTGCTTGTGCACCCCACACCTTCCCTTCTAAGGTTGAATTAACGAACATTCAGGCAAACAGCGGGCTTCGCGCCCGCTTGGCAAATCCGTCGGCGCTAAGCGCGCAGCGGCAGAGTAACCCCACGGGAGTTGAACGATGAAGAAGCCGCATGCCGGATTCTGGCTGGCGACGCTGGGACTGGGCGTTTGCTGGCTGCTGGCGCTGCTGACTCGCGATCGGCTCAACGGCCTACTGCTGGCCGGCGCGGCGCTGGCGCTGATCTTTACCCCTGCCACCCGCCGTAAGGGCGCGGCTCTGGCTGCCCTGGGCGGTATCGGCATGGATGGGCTATGGAGCTACAGCGGCGTGCTGCACTACAGCGGGCAACACGGCCTGCCGCTCTGGACCCTCGCGCTGTGGATCGGCTTCGGCTGCTGGTGGTATTGGCTGCTGGACGTGGTCAGAGCGGCGCCCTGGCCGCTGGCGGTGCTGGGCGCCGCCGTCGGTCCTTTCGCCTACGCCGTCTCCTGGAAGCTGGGCGTGTTACTGCCCGGCGTGCCGCCGGAGTTCATGCTGCTGTTGCTGGCCGTCGGCTGGTCGATTTACCTGCCGGCCGTCAGTTGGCTGCAGTGGAAGCGGCGGAACAGCTGAACGGCTTGCGGCAGTCGGGAAAAATAATGCCGAAAGCCATTGCTTATCGGTTGCCCAATCGGGTTTACTGAGCGTTCTAATAATAATCATCCCTGCAAAAACACATCCCTATGCTTAGCCAACAAAGCCGTAGCGTCCTGCCGTTGATCGGGGCGTTGTTCACGTTATATATCGTTTGGGGTTCCACCTATTTCGTCATTCGCCTCGGCGTCGCGCAGTGGCCGCCGCTGATGATGGCCGGGATTCGCTTTCTGATTGCCGGCATCGTGCTGTTCAGTTTCCTGGCCTGGCGCGGCCACGCGCTGCCGACGCCGAAGCAGTGGCTGGCCGCCGGCGCCATTGGCATTCTGTTGCTCGCGGTAGGCAACGGCCTGGTGACGGTGGCGGAACACCAACATGTGCCGTCCGGCATCGCCGCGGTGATGGTGGCGACGGTGCCGCTGTTCACCCTCTGCTTCAGCCTGCTGTGGGGCATGCGCAACACCAAACTGGAATGGGCCGGTATTGCGCTCGGGTTAGTGGGCATCGTGCTGCTCAACACCGGCAACAACCTGGTGGGCAACCCGACCGGCGCGCTGTTGATCTTGCTGGCGTCGGCCAGTTGGGCCTTTGGCTCGGTATTGGGATCGCGCATCTCGCTGCCGGCCGGGCCGATGGCCGGCGCGGCGGAGATGCTGGTCGCCGGCGTGGTGTTATTGGTCGCCAGCCGGCTGAGCGGCGAGCACCTGGCTCAGATGCCGAGCACCGGCGGCTTTCTGGCGCTCGGGTACTTGATTGTCTTCGGCTCGATGCTGGCGATCAGCGCCTATATGTTCTTGTTGAAGAATGTGCGCCCGGCGGTCGCCACCAGCTATGCCTACGTCAACCCGGTGGTGGCGGTGCTGCTCGGCATCGGCTTTGCCGGCGAATCGCTGGCGCCGCGCGAGTGGCTGGCGCTGGTGATCATCGTGGCGGCGGTGGTGCTGGTGACGCTGGGAAAATACCTGTTCGCCCGCCCGGCCAACGTACAGGCCATCGACTGCGAACGGCGGTGATCACAAAGGGCGGTCTGCGGGCCGCCGTTAAAAACGATTCTTGTTTCACCCGGCGAAGGGGCTATAATTCCCGCTGTTCCAAGCAACCTGCGAAATTATTCCTATGCTGAAAAAAGCGTTCCTCATCGTCATCGCCCTGTGCGCCTTCGGTTCTCTGGGCGGCGTATTCCTCGCCGGGCTGAACATCTACACCCGTTCCACCACCCCGCATGAAGAAAGCGCGCCTGCCGGGGATACCGCCGCCACGCCGGCGCAAACCGAAACCCTTCAGGCCAAGTGATCGTCCATCCAACGCTGACAGCGCTGCTGTAAAAAGCGCTGCAGCTGCCTGACGCGTTCCGACACCTGCGAGCGATGCGGGCAGACCAGATTGATCGGCACCGCGTCGCTGCGCCATTCCGGCAACAGCTGCACCAGCCGCCCGGCGCGAATGTCGGCCACCACGTCGATCGCCGACTTGCGCACCACCCCGTGGCCAGCCAGCGCCCAGCGCCGCGCCACCTCGCCATCATCGGTAAAATAGCTGCCGTTCAACGGCACTTCGATCAGTTCCTCACCGCGCCATAGCCGCCATTCCACCTGTCGTTTGCCGCTGGGCTGATACACCAGAATGCTGTGCCGAACCAGATCGGCCGGCGTTTGCGGCGCGCCATGCCGCCGCAGGTAATCGGGGCTGGCGCAGATCAGCCGCCGGTGCTGCGGCAAAATGGGCAGCGCCACCAGCGAAGAGTCGGCCAACGGCCCGAAACGGAGCGCCACGTCCACCGGTTCGCGAAACAGATCGGCCTGCCGATCGTTGATCAGGAGCTGCAGCTGAATATGCGGGTGCTGCAGGCGGAACTCATCCAGCCAGCAGAGCAGCAAATTGCGGCCAAAATCCGACGGCGCGGAAATCTGCAGTACCCCGGACAGCCCCTGATGCTTCTCGCGGATCGCCTGCTCTCCTTCGGCCAACGCGCCCAGCGCCAGGCGCGCGCTGTCGAGATAGCGGGCGCCCTCCTCCGTCAACCTCAGGCTGCGGGTGGAACGCACCAGCAGCCGCGCGCCCAGCTGCTGCTCCAGCCTTTTCACCGCGATGCTGGCCGCCGCCGGCGTCATGTCCAGCGCGCGCGCCGCGGCGGAAAAACTGCCGCCGTCCACCGTGCGGACAAACACCTCGAGATCGACAAATGAGGTCATGTATTTCCCCTCTTTTTAGCCCAATCAATTATTAATATTAATTTACAAGTGTTTGCTATTAGGCGGGCTTTTTTCCTCATTTTCAATCAGGAAAGATAGATCCCGTTGAAACTTACCTAAAAAGAGGCCTTAACATGACGATTCCCGACTCCCCCCTGAAACGACAAAAGCTGGTGATCCTGGGCGGCACCAGCGGCATTGGCGCCGCGGTGGCCTACGCGGCGGCGGCGCGCGGCGCTGAAGTGGTGCTGGCTTCGCGTCGCCTTTCCCACGCCGGGGAGAAAAACGACGCGCTGCATCTGATGCAGGCCGACCTGACCGATGAAGCATCACTGCATGCGCTGTTTGCCGCCGTCGGCGCTTTCGACCATCTGGTGATCACCGCCGGGCCGTTGGTGGACGCGAAGCCGCTGGCGGAGACTGTCCTTGAACAGGCGCAGGCCGACTTCAACGTCAAATTCTGGGGCAGTTTGCGCGCGGTGCAGGCGGCGCTGCCGACGCTGGCGCCGCAGGGCTCGATCACCCTGACCTCCGGCCAGCTGTCGCGGAAATACCTCAACGGTCAGTTGGTCAAAACCGCCATCAACGCCGCGCTGGAAGCGGTCGGCAAACAGCTAGCGAAGGAGCTGGCGCCGCGGCGGGTGAACGTGGTCAGCCCCGGCATCACCGCCACCGAAGCCTACGACGGCATGAGCGCCGCGCAGCGTCAGGCGCTGTTCGAGCGCGTAAGCGGCAGCCTGCCGGTCGGCCGGATCGGCCAGGCGGCCGACGTCGCGGCGGGTTACCTGCTGGCGATGGAGAACGGTTTCGTCACCGGCAGCGTGATCGACATCGACGGCGGCGGCCTGCTGTAACGGCGGCTAGAGCGCCGTCACGCCCTGCGCGGCGGCCTGCTGTTCCAGCACGGTGATAATCTGGTAGGCCGAACGCGGCACCAGGCTGAAATCGCCGATCAGCAGGCGGTCGCTGACCGCCTCATCCAGCATCGCTCGGGCGCCGGCGCGCAGGATGTCCACCTGTTCCGGCGGCGTGCCGGCTGCGGTGATCAGCGGCAAACCGGGCACCGCCGCCGTGCGGCCGATGATTTTCAGCCCCTCCAGCGCCTGTGGCTGCGCGCGGCGCAGCAGTTCCATGCTGATGGAATCGATGGCGGCGATATCCGCCTGCCCGCTGCGGATCAGCTTCAGCGACTGGTAATGCGCCCCGGAGGCGATAGCCGCACCGAAGAATTTCCCGTCCTGCGCCAGCGGCGCGATCAGCGCGCGCAAGCCGTTGTAGCCGGACTGGGAATCGGTGCTGTTATACGCCACCGTCCGGCCGCGAAAATCCGCCAGCCGTTCGCCGGAGTCGCCCGCGCGCACCACCAGCCAGCTGCGGTAATTTGGCCCGTCGCACCCTTCCACCCGATAATGATAGGTTCCGATCAGCTGCACCTGCGGCAGGCTGCTGACCAACGGATAACCGCAGGTTTGGCTGAGCAAGAGATCCTCGCGCCGCCAATGCTGCGCCAGATCGTCCGGCCAGCTAAGCCGTTCCGGCGCCGCCGGCAACCCCAGCCGCAGCAGCTTGCCGCGCAAGACCTGCCAGAAGGATTCGGCCTGCTCCCGGCCAACGCCGTACATCGGTAGAGACACCTGCATCATTTCCCCCTTACCCCGCCGGAGTGGTCGCCAGCGTCTGCTGGCGCCAGGCGGTGAGATAACGCACCCAACGTTCGAACAGCATATCGGTGATAATAGCCAACAACGCCACGACCGCCGCGCCCTGGATCACATAGGCGGTGTTAAACCCGCTCAGGCCGATGATGATCGGCGAGCCGAGCGTCTTGGTGCCGACGGTGGAAGCGATGGCCGCCGTACCGATGTTAATGATCACCGACGTGCGGATCCCGGCGACAATCACCGGCGCCGCCAGCGGCAGTTCAACCCGCCACAGAATTTGCCAGGCGCTCATCCCCACGCCGCGGGCGATCTCGCGCGTGGCGGGCGGTACCGATTCGATGCCCGCCAGCGTGCCCTGCAGGATCGGCAGCAGGCCGTACAGCACCAATGCAATGATCGCCGGCTGCTCGCTGAAGCCCATCACCGGCACCGCTACCGCCAGCACCGCCACCGGCGGGAAGGTCTGCCCCACCGCCACTACCGTTTCCACCAGCGAACGAAACTCCCGGCCGCTGCGTCGGGTCACAGCGACGCCCGCCGCCACGCCGATTACCACCGCGATCAGGCTGGAGATCGCCACCAGCGACAGGTGCGCCCCCACCAGCGCGATAAAGCTGTCCTGCTGATAAATGGGCCGCTCCAAATCAGGGAACCAGGCGGCGAACAGGCCGCGCAGATGATCCATGTCGAACACCAGTGCCAACAGCAGCGCCAGCGTCCAGGGCAGCGGATCGCGCAGCAGGCGCCCGATGCGCCCGCTCATGACAGCGCCTGCCCGGCGATCAGATCGTTGAAATGCAACACCCCCAACGCTTCGCCCCGTTCATCCACCACCGGCAGGCAGTCGCTGCCGCGCGCCACGAACACCGACAGCGCCTCGCGTAGGCTCATGGCGGCGGCGATCGGCTCGCCCCCAGCGACGCCGGGCCGCACCCGCTCCGCCACCGTACCCAGCGACAGCAGCTTGATGCCGCGATCGCTGCGCCCGAAGAAATCGCGCACGAAATCGTTGGCCGGGGCGGTCAACAGCGTCAGCGGCGTGCCCTGTTGCACCACCCGCCCCTGATCGAGCAGCACCAGGCGATCCGCCAGGCTCAACGCCTCGTCGATGTCGTGCGTCACCAGCACAATGGTGCGGCCCGAGATCTGATGAATACGGGCGATCTCCGCCTGCAGCGCCGCGCGGGTGACCGGATCCAACGCGCCGAACGGTTCGTCCATCAACAACACCTCGGGATCGGCGGCGAGCGCGCGCGCCACTCCGACCCGCTGCTGCTGCCCGCCGGAAAGCTGGTGCGGGTAGCGACGGCGAAACAGATCCGGCTCCAGATGCAACAGCTCCAGCAACTCGGTAACCCGATCGCGGATGCGCGCACGCGGCCATTTCAGCAGTTGCGGCACGGTGGCGATGTTCTCCTCCACCGTCCAGTGCGGGAACAGGCCGATCGACTGGATCGCATAGCCCATGCGTCGCCGCAGATCCTGCGGTTTGAACGACTGGATCTCTTCGCCGGCAAAGAGGATCTTGCCCCGATCGTGTTCGATCAGGCGATTGATCATTTTTAACGTCGTGGACTTGCCAGAACCCGAGGTGCCAATCAACACGGTGAATTCGCCCTCGGCGATGTGCAGCGTGAGATCGTCGACCGCCGGCTTGCCCTGAAAAATTTTGCTGACTTGCTCAAAGTGAATCATCGGCGCGATACGTCCAGGATTGAAACCCAAAATTTAAACAGCGAATCGACGATGACCGCCATCATGACCACCGGGATCACCCCCAGCAAAACCAGATCCAGCGCGCTGCTGAGCAGCCCCTGGAACACGATGGCGCCAAAGCCGCCGGCGCCAATCAGCGCCGCTACCACCGCCATGCCGACGGTTTGCACCGCCAGGATGCGCACGCCGGTCAGGAACAGCGGCAACGCCAACGGCAGCTGCACGCGCAGGAAAATCTGCCCGCGCGTCAACCCCATGCCGGTGGCGGATTCGATCACCCCGGCCGGCACGCTCTGCAGCCCCGCCACCACGCTGCGCACCAGCGGCAACAGCGCGTACAGCACCAGCGCCACGATCGCCGGCGCCATGCCGATGCCGCTGACGCCGTGCTCCGCCAGCCAGGGCACCGCCGCCGCCAGCCCCGCCAGCGGCGCAATCAGCAGGCCGAACAGCGCGATGGAAGGCACGGTCTGGATAATGTTCAGCGCGGAAAAAATCGGCCTCTGCCAGCGCTCGGAGCGAAAACACAGCACCCCGAGCGGCACGCCGATCGCCAGCGCCGGGGCCATCGTCGCCAGCAGAATGGTCAGGTGCTGCAACAGCGCGGCGTCAAACACCTCCTGACGATTGTGGTACTCCTTCAGCAGCGACAGCTGATCGAGCTGATGCCCGAACAGCAGCAGCGCCGGCGGCACCAGCACCAGCGCGTTGCCCAGCATGCGCCACAGGTGCGACGCGGTGAGGCGCGCCATGGCGTCGGCAGCGATCAGCAGGCTCAGCGCCATCGTCAGCCAGCAGCCGCTGCCCCAAGAGGTGCGCGCCAGGCGCGACCCCTCCTGCGCCAGACGCCCGGCGGCCTGCCCGCTGATCCAAAAGGCCAGCGTCAACACCCCGCAGGCGGCCAGCGCCGCCAGCAGCGCCCGCCCCCGCGTCGGCGGCAACAGGCTGAGGATCGCCAATGCCGCCAGCGGCAACAGCAGCCACAGCGCCGGGCCGTGCAGCAGGGAGAACAAGGAGAGGCTTTTGCCCGACAACAGGCGATTGGGGGCATAACTGAGGAACGGCAGGCCGAACGCGGCCAGCAGCAACAGCATGAACAGCGTCAACAAGACGCGATGTTTTACGGCGATAGTCAAAGAAACGCTCCGGCTCCCTCGGTTAACCCCCTCTCCCGACGGCAGAGGGGGCACCTCGGCATTATCCCTTAACAAACCCTTTCTCTTTCAGATAAGCGGCCGCCACCTGTTTGGCGTCCTGGCCTTCCACGGCGATCTGGGCGTTGAGTTTTTGCAGCGTCGGCCCGTCCAGCGAGGCGAACACCGGCTTCAGCAGCTCAGGCAGATTGGCGTGCGCTTTCAGCGCCGCTTCGCGCACGATCGGCGCCGGCGCGTAGATCGGCTGTACGCCTTTCGGGTCCGCCAAGGTCTGCAACCCCAGCGCCGCTACCGGGCCATCGGTGCCGTAGGCCATCGCCGCGTTGACGCCGGAGGTCTGCTCCGCCGCCGCCTTGATGGTCACCGCCGTATCACCGCCGGCCAGGGACAGCAGCTGATCCTGATTCAGTTTGAAACCGTAGGCACTCTGGAACGCCGGCAGCGCATCCGGCCGTTCGATAAATTCCGCCGAGGCCGCCAGCTTGAACTTGCCGCCACCGTTGATCCACTTGCCGAGATCCGACAGCGTTTTCAGATGATTGGCCTCCGCCACGTCCTGGCGAATAGCGATGGTCCAGGTGTTGTTGGCCGGCGCCGCGTCCAGCCAGACGATTTTGTTTTTGTCGTAGTCGAGCTGTTTCACTTTCTCGAAGCCGGCCTGGGCGTTCTTCCACGCCGGATCTTTCTCATCGGAGAAGAAAAACGCGCCGTTGCCGGTGTACTCCGGGTAGATGTCGATCTCACCGGAGGTGATGGCGCCGCGCAGCACCTTGGTGGTGCCGAGCTGCAGCTTGTTGGTGGTCTTGATGCCGTTGGCTTCCAGCACCTGCACGATGATGTTGCCGAGCAGCGAACCTTCGGTATCGATCTTGGAGCCGACGCGCACCGAGTCGGCCGCCTGCGCCAGGCCGCCGGTGGCCAGCAGAGCCAGCGCGACGGCAAAGGAACGTCCGCGTGATAAGGTGATTGCCATACTTTTCCTCTGGTTATACGTTTTCCGGCTCATGGGCCAGTTAGGTTGGAAAATCCTGAGAAACGCGCTTCCAGCGCGCAATAAATTTTTCCGTCGGCAGGGCATCGCCTCCCCCCTGCGGTTCACCGGCGCGCAACGGATGCACGCCGACGTCGATCGGCGTCAGGGCGTAATCGCGCAGCCACTCGCCGTAACCTTGCGCGACAAATCCCTGACTGCGCCGCTGATACGCCTCACGCTCCGCCAGATAGACTTCGCGCAAACCATACCAGGGCAGGCCGGGCAGATCGTGATGCACTAAATGGTAGTTCAAATTGAGAAACAACAGCCGCCACGGCCAGCCCGCCTCATTAATAATAGAACGTGCCTGCGGTGCGTCCACGGCGCGATGCTCAAAAAACGATCTCACCTTGGTCAGCGCCAACGCCGGATAGCTGATGGCCAACAGGTAAAACGCCGTGCCGATACCCTGCATCTGCAACCAGTGCAGCAGTACCGCCAACAGCGACAGGTGCGCTAACCACCTCGCCCAGGCGCGCCACTCCCCTCCGGCGAGCGCTTTCACCGCCCCGGCCAGGGTCGCGGCAATATCCAGCGCCGGGCCGAGGAGCACCCGGCCGATCAGCGTATTGCGCACGTCGGCCAACAGCGGCAACAGGCGGGGATAACGCCGCCACTGCGCGGCGCTGAAGTAATAGCTTTCGGGATCTTCGTGCGGATCGGTCAGGTGGTCGTTGCGGTGGTGGCGCAGATGCGAATCGCGATACAGCCCATAGGGATACCACACCGCCAGCGGCAACAGGCCGAACAGCTGATTGACGCGCGGCCAGCGCGTCGGGTGGCCGTGGATCAGCTCGTGTTGCAACGACAGGTACCAGGTGGTCAGGAGGATCAGCAGCGGTGCGCCAAGCCACGGGCCCAGCGCCTGCCAAGAATACGCCACGCCGAACCAGCCGCCGTACACCGCCGCCATGATCCCCCAGGTGGGCAGCTCCAGCCGCCAATGCCGGCGCCGATAAAGCTGCCTGATTCGTTCGCGCTGTTCGGGGTGCAAATAGTGGGCGTGGGACATGCTGCGGCTCGCGGTAAGAGATTTTCTCTCAGTATCCGTGAGCCGTTGCGGCGTTCAAAATAACGAAAATGGCAAAGCTAAGTGAAAATTCAGCGGGTTGCGTACGCGGCATGCGGCTCACACGCCACCGGGAAATTCACCGAGTTGGCGATAAAGCACAGGTGATGCGCCTTCTCGTGAAGCTGTTGCGCCAGCTGCAGATCGTCGCCGTCGCGCACCGTGACCTGCGGCCGCAGCGTCACCGAGGTGAAAAAGCCGCCGCGCGCGGCGTCTTCGCGCATCACGCCCACGGCATCGTCCTGATAGGCCAGCACCGAAATCCCCGAGGTGGCGCACAGATGCAGGTACCATAATTTGTGGCAAGCGCTGAGCGATGCCACCAGCAAATCCTCCGGATTCCAGCGCGTCGCGTCACCGCGGAAGGCCGGATCGGCTGAGCCGGCGATATCTGCCTTGCCCACGGCGCCGATCCTGTGATCGCGTCCATAAGCGCGATAATCTTCCGTGCCTGCGCCTACATTCCCCTGCCAGGTCACCGAGACCTGATAATGATGCTCGCCTTTCATGTCTTTTGCTCCCGTTGGCCGGCCAATGAAAAATTGTCTGGGTGCATGCCCGGAGAACACTATTGGCGGAAAAGCGTGAATACGCAAACGGCGAAACGAGAAAAAACGGGCCGCGCAGGCGGCCCGTCGGTCACATCCCTTCAGGGAACGAAATCGAGCACCACGGCGTTGAACAACGCGTATTCAGTGGCGCTGGCCATCGGCGGAAACTGCGCGCGCTGCACCGCCGCGTTGGCCGCCGCGCACAGCGGCGCATCGCCTCTTACGATCTTGCTGCTCGCCAGTTTCCCGTCCGGCCGCAGCCGTATGCTGATGGTGCAGCGTTGGCCGCGCGCGTGCTCCGGCAAACGCAGCTCGCGGCTCACCGCGTTATGCACCCGCACCGGATAGCTGAGCGGCGCCGCAACCGGCGCCTCGGCCTGCGGCGACGGCAAGGGGGTGCCGGCCTGACGCCCGGCACCCGCGCCGCAGCCGCTCAACAACAACAGCGCCAACAGGCCTAGTGTCTTTTTCATTCCCGATGTCCTTATTGGGGATTAATCTTTATCGAGCGCCCTTACTGCGCCGCTGGGTAAGCCTCACCGTCATCCGCGTAACGCTGCAGGCGCTCGCGCCACCACTTGGCCGCCAGGCCGCTGGCGCTTTCACGCCAGCCGAAATAGGCAGCGTCGCTGCAGCGCTCAGATTCAACGCGTTTCGCCACCAGTTCGCCGCTGTTCAGGTAAGGTTCCGCCAGAGAACGCGGCAGATAGCCACAGCCCAGCCCGGCCAACTGCGCCTGCAGTTTGGCGTCAAAGCCGAAGACCGTCAGCGTATCCTGTTCTTCCAGCAGGTTCAGGCTCTGCGGCGCGTTGACGCGCGAGGTATCGCGCACCACCACCGCCCGGTGCTGACGGATCTCATCCTTCGGCAACGGTTCCGGCAGCGCCGCCAGCGGATGCTGCGGCGCGACGGCGAACACGTAATCCAGCTGCCCCAGGCGGCTGAACGCATAGCCCACCCGCGACGGCGGCTCGCAAATGGCGCCGATGATAATGTCGGCGCAGCCGTAAACCAGCGACTCCCAGGAACCGGCCAGCACCTCGTGGCTGAAGCGCAGCCGGGTATGGTGATGCTGCCGATAGAACTCGTCGATCAGCGGCAACAGGCGGGCAAACGGGAAGGAGGCGTCGATCCCGAGCGTGATCTCGCTTTCCCAGCCGTTCTCCACGTAGCGCGCCTGCTGTTCCAGATCCTGCGCCGCGCGCAGCAACACCCGCCCTTTTTCCAGCATCAGCTTGCCGGTATCGGTGAACTTCGCCCGATGGCCGGAGCGATCGAGCAGGGTGATGTCAAGATCGTTCTCGAGCTTTTGCACCATATAGCTCAGTGCCGAAGGGGTTTTAAACAGTGCGGCGGCCGCGGCGGCGAAAGATCCGTGCCGGTCCAGCGCGTCCAAAATCAGCAGCGCTTCCAGGTTTAATCTCATGCTTTCTCCCGTGTATAAAAAAACTCAACAAGTCGGCAAAAATTCTGCGGTATCTTTGAAATCGCCCTCTGCCTACCATGGGTTTTATCGGCGTTACACTCATCAGATGTTCAACCGAAATATCACTGGGAAGGTAAATTATGTCCAAGTTTCAACTGCTTGATAAAGACAACTCCGCACTGATTTTTATCGATCATCAACCACAAATGGCCTTCGGCGTGGCTAATATTGATCGTCAGCAACTGAAAAACAACGTTGTTGGTTTGGCGAAGGCAGGCAAAATTTTCAACGTCCCCACCCTTTTCACCTCGGTCGAAACCGAAAGCTTCAGCGGCTATATCTGGCCGGAACTGCTGGCGGTACACCCTGAAATCACCCCGATTGAACGTACCTCGATGAACTCCTGGGAAGACGCGGCCTTCGTTAAAGCCGTGGAAGCCACCGGCCGCAAAAAGCTGGTGATCTCCGCGCTGTGGACCGAAGTTTGCTTGACCTTCCCAGCGCTGATGGCGCTGGAAGCCGGCTATGAAGTGTATGTGGTGACCGACACCTCCGGCGGCACCTCCGTCGATGCGCACGAACGCTCGATCGATCGCATGGTGCAGGCCGGCGCCGTACCGGTGACCTGGCAACAGGTGCTGCTGGAGTACCAACGCGACTGGGCACGCAAAGACACCTACGACGCGGTGATGGCGCTGGTGCGCGAACACAGCGGCGCGTACGGCATGGGCGTCGACTACGCTTACACTATGGTGCACCACGCACCGGCCCGCACGGTGAAATAATTCCCCCTGCCCCGGCCCCGCGCCGGGGTATTTTCAGGAGTCGGTTTTATGGCCCATCCGCAGCATGTCACGCTGGTGATCACCCACCGTTTGGCGCCGGGGAACGAGCAGGCCTATGAGGCCTGGCTGAACCGCATCATGCCGGACGCCGCGGGCTTCACCGGCCATCTGGGCGTCAACGTCATCCGCCCATCCGACAGCGAACAGGCCTATACGGTGCTGGTCCGCTTCGACAATGTCGACAATCTCTACCGCTGGCTCAACTCGCCGCTGCGCAAGCAATACATCGAAGAAGTCACTCCGTTGTTGCTGGAGAACGACCATATCGAGATCCGCCCCGGCGCGGAGTTCTGGTTTACCCCACCCAACCCCAACGTGCGCCAGCCGCCCCAGTGGAAGCAGTTCATCATCACCCTGCTGGTGATCTTCCCTTCCACCAATCTGGTGCCCTGGTTTTGGGGGCTGGCGCTGCCGCAGCTGGACGGCACGCTGCTCGGCCATTTTCTCAATGACGCCACCGTGGTCGCCCTGGTGGTGTACCTGTGGATGCCCATCGTGACTCGCGTCTTTCATCAATGGCTGATCCGCCGCTAGGCGGTTCGCCGGGAGAATGTTATGAACCACCACGCTTCATTGATCATCACCAACGGAAAGTTTCACACCGTCGATCGCCAAAATCCTACCGCACAGGCGGTCGCCATCCGCGACGGCAAGTTTCTGGCGGTCGGCAGCGAAGGCGAAGTCATGCAGCACGCCGGGCCGGAAACCCAGGTGATCGATCTGCACGGCCACACCGCCATTCCGGGCCTGAACGACTCGCACCTGCACCTGATCCGCGGCGGCCTGAACTACAACCTGGAGCTGCGCTGGGAAGGCGTGCCTTCGCTGGCCGACGCGCTGCGCATGTTGAAAGAGCAGGCGCTGCGCACGCCGAGCCCGCAATGGGTGCGGGTGGTCGGCGGCTGGACCGAATTCCAGTTTGCCGAACGCCGCATGCCAACGCTGGACGAAATCAACCAGGCGGCGCCGGACACGCCGGTATTTATTCTGCATCTCTACGATCGCGCGCTGCTCAACCGCGCGGCGCTGAAGGTGGTCGGCTACACCAAAGACACGCCGAACCCACCGGGCGGCGAGATCCAGCGCGACGCCAACGGCAACCCGACCGGCATGCTGATCGCCAAACCCAACGCCATGATCCTGTACGCCACGCTGGCGAAAGGGCCGAAGCTGCCGCTGGAACAGCAGGTCAACTCCACCCGCCAGTTCATGCGTGAGCTGAACCGCCTCGGCCTCACCAGCGCCATCGACGCCGGCGGCGGTTTCCAGAACTACCCGGAGGATTATCAGGTGATCGCCGAGCTGCACGAGAAAAAGCAGCTGACCATCCGCATCGCCTATAACCTGTTCACCCAGCGGCCGAAGCAGGAACTGGAAGACTTCGAGCTGTGGACTGATATGCTCAAGCCAGGCCAGGGCACCGATTTCTATCGCCACAACGGCGCCGGCGAGATGCTGGTGTTTTCCGCCGCCGACTTCGAAGACTTCCTGCAGCCGCGCCCGGATCTGCCGCCGGGCACCGAAGACGAGCTGGAGCGGGTGGTGCGCCATTTGGTCGAGCACCGCTGGCCGTTCCGCCTGCACGCCACCTATGACGAGTCCATCAGCCGCATGCTGGACGTGTTCGAGAAGGTGAACCGCGACATTCCGTTCAACGGGCTGCACTGGCTATTCGACCACGCCGAAACCATTACCGAACGCAATATCGAACGGGTCAAGGCGCTGGGCGGCGGCATTGCGGTGCAGCATCGCATGGCGTTCCAGGGCGAATATTTCGCCGATCGCTACGGCATCGAAGCCACCAAACATACGCCGCCGGTAGCGAAAATGCTGGCGGCTGAGCTGCCGGTCGGGCTGGGCACCGACGCCACCCGCGTCGCCAGCTACAACCCGTGGACGGCGCTGTACTGGCTGGTCTCCGGCCGCACCGTCGGCGGCATGGCGATGTACGACGACAGCGCCCGTCTGGATCGCGAAACGGCGCTGATGCTGTGGACGCAAGGGAGCGCCTGGTTCTCCACCGAACAGGGCAAGAAAGGCCAGATCAAGGTCGGTCAGTTGGCGGATATGGCGGTGCTGTCGCAGGACTATTTCAGCGTGCCGGAAGAGCAGATCAAAGGCATCGAGTCGGTGATGACGGTGGTGGATGGCAAAGTGGTCTACGCCGCTGGCAGCTTCTCGCCGCTGGCGCCACCGCCGCTGCCGGTGCTGCCGGAGTGGTCACCGGTCACCCAAGTGCCGGGCCATTACCGCTCCGCGCCGCCGTCGGCGGTGGCCCGCGTCGGGGTCGTGAGCCAGGCGCACCAATGCTGCGGCCCGTGCGGCGTACACGCGCATCAGCATGACATTGCGCGCCGCTCCAGCATCCCGGTGTCGGACGAGAATGCCTTCTGGGGCGCGTTCGGCTGTTCGTGCTTCTCGTTCTAAGTTGCCAGCCCAGCAACTTATTACGTAACTAGCTTAATAAGATACTAAGTTAGTAAAGCAGCAAATTAATGGCGCTGTCCGCGGAGAGCGCCATTTTATTGTCAATCGCGGTTGATCTCCAGCCAGCACCGCTGCTCGGCGGAGGCGGCTATCGCATCCAGCACGCAAGACACCTTCCAGCCTTCTTCAAAGTCCGGCCACATGCGATCGCCCGCGGCGATGCCGTTGACCAGATCGCGGATCTCCACCGTCTTCTGATCGTTAAAACCAATGCCGTGCCCGGCGCTGATGCAAAACGCCGCATAGTCCGGGTGCTTCGGCCCCACCAGCAGCGTCTTGAACCCCTGCCGCTCCACCGGTTCATCGTGCCGATACAGCTTCAGCTCCGCCATCCGTTCCTGGGTATAGCTCAGCGTGCCTTTAGTGCCGGTGACCACATAGGTCAGCCCCATCTTGCGCCCGCAGGCGATGCGCGACGTTTCGATCGTGCCCATCGCCCCGCCGGCGAAACGCAGCAGTGCACTGGCCTGATCTTCGTTTTCCACCGGCAGCAGGCGCGCCGGGTCTTGCGGGTCCGGGCGCTGCTTGATCACGGTCTGCATATCGCCAGAGACCGCCACGATATCGCCCACCAGGTAGTGCGCCATATTGACGATATGCGCAGCCAGATCCCCCAACGCGCCCAGCCCGGCGCTGGCGCGGCGGCAGTGCCAGTCGATCGGCGTGCGCGGGTCGGCCAGGTAATCCTCATTGTGGGTGCCGTAAAAATGCACCACCTCGCCGATTTCGCCGTTGGCGATGATCTCGCGCGCCAGCTGGCTGGTCGGGTTCTTCATGTAGTTGAAACCGACCAGCGTTTTCACGCCCTTGGCGCGGGCGGCCTGCACCATCTCCGCCGCGTCGGCGGCGTCCAGCGCCAGCGGTTTTTCCGAATATACGTGCTTGCCGTGGCGGATCGCCTCCAGCGCCATCTCTTTGTGCAAGAAATTAGGGGCGCAGATGTCTACCACGTCGATCGCCGGATCGGCCACCAGCTGCCGCCAGTCGCCGGTCGAACGCGCAAAGCCGAACTCGGCCGCGCGCTGCGCCGCCAGCTCGGGCGTCACCTCCGCCAGCATCTCCAGCACCAGATCCCCTTTAAGGGGAAATACCGTGGGGGCCTGCGCATAAGCGATAGCGTGACAACGCCCGATATAGCCGGTGCCGATTAACCCAACGCGTACCTGTTTCATCATTTTCTCCCGTGACCGAAATTCTGTGTAGAACCAGGCGCGGCTCAATGAAACGCGCCGATTGATAACGGGTTTATATGGAATATAAATTTCAATAACAAGCACGCGGGAAAATAAAGTTCATATTCGTGATGCCGTTCATGAAACGTTGACGGGATGATGCAATGAGGAAAGCCCGGACGCGGCTGGTCGTATCCGGACGGGATAAAATGAACCATTTATTTCATATTACGGCAAACCGTTGGCACCGTGTTGCACGTAGCCAGGGCGTTGCAGCAGGCGCTGCTGATAGGCCGCCAGCGCCGCATAATTCGGCCGCTCGAACGGCGTCATCAGCCAGCGGTTCAGCGACAGCCCCAGCACCACGTCCGCCAGCGTGAAGGTGGCGCCGGCGGCATAAGGGCCGTGCTGCGCCAAATGCCTGTCCAGCAGCCCCATCAGCCGATTCCACTCGCGTTCGGCGGCGGCCAGGCTGGCGGCATCCTGGTAATCCGCATGCCCGCGCACGCGCGACATGAACACATAGCGCCAGGCGCCGTTCAGATCGGTGGCCTGCCAGTCCATCCACATCTCCACCGCCGCGCGCGCGCCGGGTTCCTGCGGCAGCAGATCGCGGCGCCCTTCCCGCCCCACCAGATAGCGGCAAATGGTGTTCGACTCCCACAGCACCCGCTCGCCGTCAATCAGCACCGGCACCAGGCCGTTGGGATTCAGCGCCAGAAACGCCGGCTCCTGCGTGGAGCGAAAGCCGCTGCCCCAGTCTTCCCGTTCCAGCGTCAGCCCCAGCTCCTGACAGGTCCATAACACTTTGCGCACGTTGATTGATGAAGCCTTGCCCAAGACTCTCAGCATCGGTTTTCCTCTTATCTATTCTTTCCAGAAAGGTTTACATCCTTCACGCAGCGCTTCTGCACGCGACAAACCAATATCGATCAGCCGCGCATCGTCCAGCAATAATAATTCTTTTCGCGTCCTGTAGCGTTGCAGATACAGACGCCAGCGTGACCCACCGAATGAGCGCCGCCGCGGCGCGCCAGTAAACAGAGCCATCTTGTTATTCTCCCTGATGTTTTCGCGTTGCAGTCATCATGCTCGCCGAGAGAAAAACAATACAGATTCACGCTGGCGCTATTTTTTTCATACAGCTGCACCAAAAAACCCACTGAATGGTTTACTTTGAAAGCATCTGTACCGGTTTTTTAATTCTTACCGCCGATGAGAGGCCTCTGTATGACACGCTACGCCACGCTGGCCGCCATTCTCAGCCAACGCATTCAGCAAGGGTTGTATCCGGCCGGCCATCGCCTGCCTTCGGTGCGCGCATTGAGCCAGGAGCACGGCGTCAGCATCAGCACGGTGCAGCAAGCCTACCGGCTGCTCGAGGAACAGCGCCTGGTGGAAGCGCGGCCGAAGTCGGGCTACTTCGTGCATACGCGGCGCGCGCAGGCCGAGCTGCCCGCTATGACGGCGCCGGTGCAGCGGCCGGTGGACATTTCGCAATGGGAGCAGGTGCTGGAGCTGGTGCGCAACCGGCCGCGCGAAGGCCTGATCCAACTGGGGCGCGGCATGCCGGACGTCGCCGAGCCGACGATGAAACCGCTGATTGTCGCCCTGCGCAACGCCGCCCGCCACGGCGACCTGCGCAGCCTTTATTACGACAGCATTCAGGGCGTGACCGCGCTGCGTGAACAGGTCGCTCGTCTGCTGCTGGATTCCGGCTGCCATATCGGTGCCGATCAGTTGCTGATCACCACCGGTTGCCAGGAAGCGATCTCCGCCGGGCTGCGCGCCGTTTGCCAACCCGGCGACATCGTGGCGGTCGATTCCCCCTGCTTCCACGGCACCATGCAAACGCTGAAGGGATTGGGCATCAAAGCGCTGGAAATCCCCACCGATCCGCTCACCGGCGTCAGCCTGGCCGCGCTGGAGATGGCCCTTGAACAGTGGCCGATCAAGGCCATTCTGCTGACGCCCAACTGCAACAACCCGCTGGGCTACATCATGCCCGACGCCCATAAACAGCGGCTGCTGACGCTGGCGCAACGCCACGATGCGGCGATCATCGAGGATGACGTTTACGGCGACATCGCCTATCACTACCCGCGGCCGCGCACCATCAAGTCGTTCGACGACGACGGCCGCGTGCTGCTGTGTAGCTCGTTTTCCAAAACGCTGGCGCCGGGGCTGCGCGTGGGCTGGATCGCGCCCGGCCGCTATCTGGAGCGGGTGCTACACATGAAGTTCATCGGCTCCGGCGCCACCGCCACCCAGCCGCAGCTGGCGATCGCCGAATTTATCCGCAGCGGGCACTATCTGCAGCACCTGCGGCGCATGCGCGCCCGCTACCAGCAGAACCGCGATCGCATGACCGATTTGATCCTGAAACACTTCCCGGTCGGCACCCGCGTCAGCCGGCCGCGCGGCGGTTTTATGCTGTGGATCGAATTGGACGAAGCGTTCGATACCCTGCGGCTAAACCGCCATCTCGAGCAG
Organism: Serratia sp. NGAS9; assembly: GCF_009905295.1. Classification (NCBI taxonomy): domain Bacteria; kingdom Pseudomonadati; phylum Pseudomonadota; class Gammaproteobacteria; order Enterobacterales; family Yersiniaceae; genus Serratia; species Serratia sp. NGAS9. The sequence goes on along the minus strand of NZ_CP047605.1, from coordinate 1,396,902 downwards.
CAAGGCGTACAAATCGCCGTCGGCAGCATTTTTTCCGCCGCCGGCAAGTACCGCAACTGTCTGCGCATCAACTATGCGCCGACGCTGACGACGGAGATCGAACAGGCGGTACAACGGGTCGGCGCCACCATCCAGGCGCTGATGCCAACCGACAGTTTGGCGCAATCGGATTAAATCTTGACGCGATCGGATTATCGGCGCACGGACGGGCTGTTTTAGAGTAATGCCTTCTCTTACCACTGGCAGGCAACAACCATGAGCAGCGATCAAATTCCGGTTTCCAACGCGTTGGCGGTGCGCCTCGCGGCGCAAGGCGTCGATCTCGAACGGGTCGGTCAGTTAGCCGGCTTGCCCGCCGGGCTGCTCAGCGAGCGGCGCGTAAAAGTGCGGTTGACCACCCACCAGTTCTTCGCCGTCTGGCGCGCCCTCGCCCAACTGAGCGACGATCCCGCCTTTGGTCTGCGGCTGGGCGGCGACGTCGCGCCGGAGCATTACGATATCGCGTCAGTCGCCGCACTGCACTCCGCCACGATGGGCGAGGCCCTGCGTAAAGTCGCGCGCTACAAACGGTTGGTGTGCCCGGAAGAACTGATGCTGGAGGAAGATGGCGACAGCGTTCGGCTGCATACGCGTTGGACGATGATCGAGGACCATACGCCGGAATTGCTGATAGACACCATGTTCGCCTCTATCACCACCCTGTGCCGCCGTGGCACCGGTTTACCGCTGCAGCCCAAGGCGCTTGAGGTGACCCGCCGTCGCGATCCCCACTCACCGCTGCTGCGCCACTTCGGCTGCCCGGTGCGATTCGACGCGCCGCTGGACGTGCTGGTATTTGACCGTGCGCTGATGCAGCAGCCGCTCATCACCCACGACCAGGACATGTTGGCGCTGCTGCTGCCGGAGCTGGAGGCCGAGTTGGCCGAAGCACGCGCCGAGCAAGACTTGCCCACACAGGTGATGACGATCCTCGGCCGCAGCATGCGCGGCCAGCGCCCCAGCGTCAACAGCGTGGCCGCGGAGCTCTATCTCAGCCCGCGCACGCTGCAGCGCCGTCTGCAACGGCACGGCTACAGCTACCAGCAGTTGCTGGACAAAACCCGCCACCGCACCGCCTGCCGCTTGTTGGCGGATACCGATCTTGAGCCTGGGGAAATTGCCTTTGTGCTGGGATTCGAAGAGCTGAATTCGTTCAGCCGCGCCTTTATTCAGTGGGAAGCGCTGACGCCCAGCCGCTGGCGCACTCAGCGTGTAGCCGACCATCGGGAGGACAGAGCATGAAAGTGATTATCTTCGGCGCCAGCGGCATGGTGGGCCAGGGCGCGCTGCGAGAATGCCTGCGCGATCCGCGGGTCAGCGAAGTGCTCAGCATCGGCCGGCGCCCGTTGGCGCAGAGCCACGCCAAACTGCGCCAGCTCTCCCTGCCCGACCTGCGTGACCTGTCGGCGCTGGAGCCGCAGCTCGCCGGCTACGACGCCTGTTTCTTCTGTCTGGGGATTTCGTCCGCCGGCCTGAGCGAAGTCGAGTATCGCTCGGTAACTTACGACCTGACGCTGGCCGCGGCTCGCCCGTTGGCGACGCTGAACCCGACGATGGTCTTCATCTACGTTTCCGGCGTCGGCACCGACAGCAGCGAACGCGGCCGCAGCATGTGGGCCAGGGTCAAGGGCGCCACCGAAAACGCGCTGCTGGCGCTGCCGTTCCACGCGGTGATGTTCCGCCCCGGCGCCATTGTGCCGCTGCACGGCATTCGCTCCAAAGTCCGTACATACGATCTGATTTATCGGCTGTTCAAACCGCTGTGGCTCGGCGCATTGCGGCTGTTTCCCTCGCAGGTGAGCAGCACCGAACGAATCGGGCTGGCGATGCTGGCGGTGGCGCGCCGGGAAACCGCCTTGCGCATCCTGGAGCCGCCGCAGATCAATCAACTGGCGACGCGCTGAAATACCGTCATCCACCGCGCCACCGCCAATACGCCGCCACCCGGCGGCGCAGATGCTCGATGCCCTGCGGATGCTCAATAAACTGCGCCACCGGCATCATCCGCCAGCGCTGGCCTTCGTCGCCAAAGCGAATGGCGGCGATCTGCGCCGGGGCGATCTCGCCGGCCATAAACCAGGTCGGCGGGGAGCCGGGCAGAACGCCATCGTAGCGCCGCCGCCAGACAACCTGACATTCCGCGATCGTCACGCCGAACTCTTCCTGCGTTTCCCGCTGCACGCACTGCAGCGGCGTTTCGCCGTTTTCCCGCCCGCCGCCAGGCAGATCCCATTGACCGGGCCATGGAATGCCCGGCTTGTCGTCCCGTTGGTAAACCAGCAAGCGATCGTCGCACAGCAGCGCGATCTTGGCCCCGCCAAACGCCTCGTCCGTCATGATTTCTCCGCTCCCGGCCCATCGCCTTTGACCGAACATCATACTTCATCCCCGCGCGGCCTGGTGTATAGTGAAAATCCGTTTTCACAACAGGCGAACAATAACGATGAACTCTCCGTTTCTGGTGACTCCCCAATGGCTTGCGCAACATATCAACGATGAAAATCTGGTGGTGATCGACGTTCGGATGTCGCCGGTGGGGCTAACGCCGAAAAAGGACATGCTTGCCGAGTTCGAACGCGGCCATATCCCCGGCGCGGTCTATTTTGATATCGACGACGTGGCGGACAAAAACACCGCGCTGCCGCACATGCTGCCGACGGCGGCGGAGTTTGGCGCGGCGGTGGGCAAGCTGGGCATCAGCGAGCGCGATACCCTGGTGATTTACGACGAGGGTAACCAGTTCTCCGCGCCGCGCGGCTGGTGGACCTTCCGCAATTTCGGCGCCCAGCATGTTTACGTACTGGACGAAGGGCTGAACGGCTGGACCGCGCAAGGCCAAGCGCTGGCAACCGGCCCGGCGCAGCCTGCCCCGCAGACGTTCAACGCCCGGTTCAACGCCGACGCGGTGGTGGATATGCGGCAAGTGGAACAGGCGCTAGGCACGCCGGTGCAAATTCTCGACGCGCGCGCCGCGCCGCGTTTTCATGCCGAAGCGCCGGAGCCGCGTCCCGGCCTGCACCGCGGCCACATTCCGGGCAGCATCAATATTCCGTACGGCGAGCTGCTGGAGAACGGCCGTTTCAAATCGCTGGAGGCACTGCGCCAAACCTTCAGCGACAAGGGGGTGGACATCAACGGCCCGATCATCACCAGCTGCGGCTCCGGCGTGACGGCGGCGGTGCTGGCGTTTGGCTTGTTGTCGCTCGGCGCGCCGCAGGTCAAGCTGTATGACGGTGCCTGGAGCGAATGGGGCCAGCTGAGCGGCAAGCAGCCAATCGCCCAAGATTAGGTTTCGATCCGCTCGACCACGATCTGCGCCAGCCGCTGCACGGCGGCCGAAGGCTGATCCTCGGCGCGGTGCAGCACCACGCCGAGTTGGCCAAGAGCGGGCAGCAGATCGGGGGCCAGCGGTGACAGGCCGGGCGGTAAGCCCGCCGCCGTGCGCACCGTGACGCCCAACCCGGCGCTCACCGCCGCCCAAACGCCATTCAGGCTGCGGCTGGTAAAGGCGATGCGCCAGGGAATACCGGCGCGATCCAGCGCCTGCGTCGCCGCGCTGCGCATCAGACAGGGCGCGTCGAACATCACCAACGGCAAGGGCTCATCCCCTTCTCGCCACGGCGCCAGCGCGAAGCCGGGCGAGGCGATCCAGTGCAGCTGCCGCTGCCCCAGCGCCTGATGAAACGGCGTGCTCAAACCGCCATCCCACGCCAGCGACAGGTCCAGCTGGCCTTTCAGCACCCAGTCGATCAGCTCGGCATTGCGGGCGATGCGCGCCTCGATGCGCACCTTCGGATTGGCGCGCGCGAAGCTGCCCAACACCTGCGGCAGAAACGTCTCGCCGAAATCCTCCTGCAACCCCAGCCGCACCGTGCCCTGCAGATCCAACCCGCGCACCGCGGCGGCGGCTTCGTCATTGAGCTCCAGCAGACGGCGCGCGTAGCCGAGCAGGGTTTCCCCCGCCTCGGTCATCACCATGCCGCGCCCGGCCTTGCGCAGGATCGGCGCGCCGACCTGCTGTTCCAGCTTTTTCAGGTGGGCGCTGACCGCCGACGTCGAACGCCCCAGCCGTTCAGCCGCCTTGGCGAAGCTGCCCAGCTCGACGCCGGTGACGAAGCTGCGCAAATCCTCGAGATCGAACGTTATTCGCCCCATGCTGACCATCCTGATTTTCTGAACCATCAATCAAAATAATACCGATTTTACTGATAAAGATGGCGTGTCACGCTCTCCCGGTCAATGTCTTTCAGGAGAATCCTTATGCTCGCGATGCAATACCGTTTCACCCTGCCCGCCGATTACGACATGGCGATCGTCCGCCGCCGCATCGCCGATGTCGGCCATCGGCTCGACGCCTGCCCGCAGCTGATCGTCAAAGCGTATCTGTACGCACAGCGCAGCGAAGGCAGCGCCACTGCGAGGCGTGCATGCCACCAACCGGTTGTCAGACAAGCGCCATCTGATGGAGAAAAAAGATGACTGCAGCTGTCAGCATTGGATAAATGTGCCTGAAAAATGGTTTTTAGGTTAAAAAACACATCGAAACTGGCATTTTCATACATTATGTATCGTTAGTTCACGCCAGCCGCGGATAGGTCACGCTACGTTTCATGGTTAGAAACCCCAAAAAGTCGATTGACCTTCTTAATCATCAAGAATGCTATGCTGACCTAATTTATAAGTTTTACTACACTTTCTGAGTCGACCTGTAATGCTCAGGTTGTGCCATCTCTGACAAGGTCTATATAAGGTGATAACAATAGTTATTTATCTTAAATTCAGTTCCTCTATTAAAGGCAGGAGGTACTATGGAAAACGAAAATTCAGTTTTAACACAACGCATTCTCTTTTCTTATAAAAATGAGAATGGCACCGAAATTAGTTGCCAGTCAGATATTGTTGCAACAAAAGAACAAGCACTAGACTATTTCTTCAAGGCTTTTGAAGGTGCCGATGTTTCAATTATAGATGTATCTAATGACAAACAATGGCAACAGCACTCACATGAACATTAATTAATTGGAGGTATTATGATTTCTCAAAACGTCTGGGCACCGCCAGGTGCCTTTGGACCCTGGGTTAATCTTGAAAGTCATATTGGTGATATAGCATACACTGTTTACTTTGAGTCTATCTCTCAACTTGAAGGTCCCTTTGTGGCATTTATTTGGTATGCGCCAAACGGCCCTAAAACAGTGACGGTTATTGGCCCTGCATCGTTTCAAATTGCCTGTCGAGGCGCTGGGCAAGATAAAATCAAATTTAAGAGCATTAGCGGGACGGGACAAGGTGTTCACGTTTATACTAATTTAGCTTGATATCATAAAGCAACCTTATTATAAATAAGGTTGCTATTCTATACCTTATTGGTCGTAAGCACTGAGTATGTCGATAGCGAGTTCTTTGTTGGTGACAGACTGATAATATCCGTTGCCAACATCTATTTTAGAATGAATTCTTACAGGAGATGTTACTGGTGTTTCGTTAAAATAAACGGAAACATCCTTACCCTCGTTGCTGTTTATCAAATTGTTTAACTTTTTCTTACACTGGTCATTGTCACTCAAATTTATAATCACACCGGTTTGATTAGTCTTTTTATTATCTTGTAACTTTGCTGTGGCGACACATTTATGACTTAGGGTAAAACTATCCTGCCCAACTACATACTTTAGCTGATCTTTTTCTTTGTAACTTGAGCAGCCTAATAATAACAATGCAGGTACGCTTAACAATAAGGACTTCGTCTTAAATCTTTTCATATCAACTCCTTTTGTGGGGGCTTAGCGTTAGAATAAGCTACAATCTTATTGTAGTACGTTAATAAGTTCGATGCATCTCAATGTTCTCCTTATAACCTACATAAATCAACATACGGTCATCTGACATATTTTATAAATGTTCTTACATTCCCACCTCCGCACTGAGCCAGAAATTATCAAAATTCTATAAAGAATTATCTGCTGGTGCTGGCCACCCCCTGCCTTTAATGATTAAAAAGCGAGCTGCCGTCTACCCTGTGCATGTTGATTCAGGTACTGGCGACGTTTGGCCGCGCGTCAATCACTGGCTGACGCATTTCGATCGCCCTCATTTGGCCGAGGCCGCCTGGGCGACCTGTCAGGAGCAGGTTATCGCCCCCTACAGCGATCTGCCTGCGCTGCGGCGCCAACAGCAGGTGGCGCCCGGTGCGCTAGCCTCCATCGTGGCGTTCGATCCCGCCGAGTGGCGGTTAGTGCGGCTGGATGTCTGGCGTGAACCCCCGCTGGCAGGGCCGCAAAACGGCCAACTGTTCCGCGTCGGCCATCTGTCCGCCCCCTTTGACCACACTGCGCCGCGGGTTGACAGTCAAACTTGATATTGATAATCATTATCAACATTAAACATTCACTTGCGGCTCGCGGGATGCGGGCCGCTCTCCGGGGTCAACCGCCATGCCGTCATCACCAATCACACCTTACGCCACCACCTGCTGCATCGTGGGGGGCGGCCCCGCCGGGCTGATGCTCGGCTATCTGCTGGCGCGGGCGGGGATCGACGTGACGGTGCTGGAGAAGCACGCCGATTTCCTGCGCGATTTTCGCGGTGACACCATTCACCCATCGACGCTGGAAGTCATGCATCAATTGGGCCTGCTCGACGAACTGCTGACGCTGCCGCATCAGCGCGCGGAATCTCTGCACGCCGAAGTCGCCGGACGCGACATCAAGCTGGCGGATTTCACCCGCCTGCCGACGCGCTGCAAATTTATCGCCTTTATGCCGCAGTGGGAGTTCCTCAACTTTTTGGCCCAGCAGGCCGCCGCCTTCCCCAACTTCAGGCTGCTGACCTCAACGCAGGTTCACCAGCTGCTGTACGACCGCGGCCAGGTGTGCGGCGTGCTGGCCGACACGCCGGAAGGCCCGATCCGCGTGCGCAGCCAGTTGGTGGTCGGCACCGACGGCCGCAACTCGGTGGTGCGCGAACAGGCGGCGCTCAGCAGCCGATCCTTCGGCGCGCCGCGCGACGTAGTGTGGATGAAGCTCAGCAAGCAGCCGGGCGATCCGGCCTGGTCGATGGGCCACACCGGGCCGAAACAGAACTTCATCATGATCGATCGCGGCGACTACTGGCAGTGCGGTTATTCGATCGACAAAGGCAGCTTCGATGCGATCCGCCACAGCGGGCTGGAGAAATTTTTACTGCACCTCGCCGAGGTGGCGCCATTCCAGGACGATCGCCTGCAGGAGATCGTCGAGTGGGATCAGGTCAAACTGCTGAGCATTCGCATCGATCGTCTGGATCGCTGGGCCAAACCGGGGGTGCTGTGCATCGGCGACGCCGCGCACGCCATGTCGCCGATCGGCGGTGTGGGCGTCAACCTGGCGATTCAGGACGCGGTGGCCGCCGCCAACGCCCTGATCCCGCCGCTGCGCCAGCATCGGCTGCAGCTGAAGCATCTGCTGAGCGTGCAGCGCCGGCGCGAATTCCCCACTCGCGCCATCCAGTTTTTGCAGATCAAAATGAGCCAGCGCAAGCCGGGCGAACGCCGCGCGGCGGGCGGCTCGCGCTTGATCGCCCGCGTCGGCAACAGCCGCTGGCTGCCGCGCCTGTTCGGCCGCATCATCGGCCTGGGTTTTCGCCGTGAAACACCGCGGCATCTGTCCAACGAAACCTGCCCGCCGGAATAGCATTGGTGATTTTTTCATCGCGCCGTATAATGGTTAAATCGAACGATTTAATTAACTGGAGCGATTAAATGTACGCACTCACCGCGAACGAGGCCAAAACCCAATTCGGCGATTTGCTGCTCAAGGCGCAGCGTGAACCGGTGCAAATCAATCGCAACGGCAAACCGGTCGCCGTCGTCATGTCTGTAGAAGATTACCAGGCGCTGGAAGATCTCAAATTAAGCGCACTGCAGCAAAAAATCGCGCAGGCTACCGCCGAGGAAGACGCCGGTAAAGCGGTAGACGGCGATGCCTTCTTCAACCGTCTGCTCACCGATGAAACAGACTGAGATGCCCGCGTTTCGCCTCACCCCGCAGGCCCAACAAGATCTGCTGGCTATTCGTCATTTCACCATCGAGCACTGGGGCCAAGCGCAATCTCGCCGCTATCTTGAGCAGTTGAGAGAGGTCATGCATCATTTGGCAGATATGCCGGAAGCGGGTAAAGCTCACTTCCACGATCTGGGCGAAGAGATACGCAGTTTTCCTTACGCCAGCCATAGGATCTACTACCGCAACCGCCCTGCCGGCATCACCGTTCTCGCCATTCTGCATCAGGCGATGGTGCCTCACCGGCATCTGGAACAACGGCTGTAATTTTTCTTACTCAAAGGGGCACTGATGTTCACCGTTCGTCAGGCATTGCTGGAAGATTTAACGCAAGTGCGCGATATCGGCATCCGCACCTACCGCGCCCACTTCGGTGAGCTGTGGCACTACCCGCACGAGCTGGAGGCCTTTTTGGCCGAGGATTTTTCCGTCTCCGCGCTGGAACAGACGCTGCGCGATCCCGACGTGTGCTGGCTGTTGGCCTATGAGAATGACGCCCTCGTCGGCTATGCGCGGGTGAACTTCGACAGCCTGCTGGCACCAACCGAGCACATCGGCGCAGAGCTGCAGAAAATCTATTTCCTGCCGGGCCATGCCGGCAATGGCTATGGCCAGCGCCTGTTCGAACAGGTGCAACAGCGGGCCATCGAGCGCCGGCAAAAGACGCTGTGGCTGGAGGTGCTGCAACGCAACACCGGCGCCCAACGCTTTTATCAGCGCCAGGGATTGAACATTTGTGGCGAGACCTGCTACACCAGCGCCCAGGGCTCGATAGGCATCTGGTATATGAGCAAGGCGCTGTAACCGCGCCCCGCTCCGCCGTCGTTTAGCGCGGCTCCCGCTGCAGCATCAGGAACAGCAAGGCAAACGCATTGGGCGCCAGGTAGATCAGCGCCCCCAGCTGCACCGCCAGCGGATCCTTCTTGGCCTGCCAGGCCATAAACCAGTCGCCGGCGACCACCATAAAGCCGACGCCCCACACCGCAATTGCGCAAAGCGCCCCCAGCATCGCCCAGGCTTTGCCCTTGGCGAAGGCGGCGTAAGGGCCTTTCAATCGCCCGATCATCAGCACCACGCCCGCGGCCGCGAATAGGCCGGCCAGCGTTTCCAGCGTGGTGATGACCGCCAACCCCAACATGCAGGCCCAGTCGGCGCGGATCGCGCGCCACATCAGCCCCGGCGTTTGATAAGTATCCTGCATGGCAAGCAGCGGCCCCACCGCATTGCGCGCGGTGCCGGCGAAATCCGCCGTATTGTTCAACAGGCTGAACAGCCCCCACAGAGCCGGAAACAGAGACAGGACGATGCAACCGAGGCGTGACACAGTGATTTCGTTCATGGTTATCCTTAATGAATAAACGGGTGGCTCCCGTCCTCATGACGGGACCGCTATTGAGATCCTGATAGTTTGACATGCACAATGTAAGAACTAATCTTACAATGACGCAGCATAGCCGAAAGTGAGGAGGAACAATGGGCAGAACACTAACGGTAGATCTGGGTGACGAACTGCGTAGCTTCGTCGAAGACCTGGTGGCCAGCGGCGATTACCGAACGCCCAGCGAAGTCATCCGCGAATCCGTGCGCACTTTGCGCGAACGTACCGCCGCCTCAAAACTGGAAGAGCTTAGGCGCTTGATCGCCGAAGGAGAGAACAGCGGCGAAGCCGTCGAATGGGATCGTGATGTGTTCATGGAAAGAATACGGAGCAAAGCAAAAGGATGCGCAGGAGAGTAACCGTTCGTCCAAAAGCGTTGGACGATATGGAAGAGATCTATTTTTACGGGTTGGCGCACTTTGGCTTGCAGGTGGCCGAAGATTATCTGCGCCGCCTGCATCAGGCTTTCGATAACCTTAGCCACCACCAACTCGGCAGAAACATCGATGCAATCGGCCCCGGCCTATGGGTATTGCCCGTCGCCAACCACCTGATTTATTTTCGACAGCACAGGCGGGAGGTGAATATCATCAGAGTGCTGCATCATTCCCGCGATCCGCTCAGCCAATCCTTTTTCAGCTGACCCAACGTTAAATCGCCACCAGCGCGCGGACGCCGTCCTGTTCCATAGCGCTGCCGGCGCCGCGCTGCACGATGCTGCCGCGCGACATCACCAGATAGCTATCCGCCAGGTCAGCGGCGAAGTCATAGAACTGCTCCACCAGCAGGATCGCCATATCGCCCCGCGCCGCCAGCTGTTTGATCACCGCGCCGATCTCCTTGATCACCGAAGGTTGGATCCCTTCCGTCGGTTCGTCGAGGATCAACAGCTGCGGCCGGCAGGCCAGCGCCCGGCCAATCGCCAGCTGCTGTTGCTGCCCGCCGGAGAGATCGCCGCCGCGCCGATCCTTCATCTGCCGCAGCACCGGAAACAGTTCATAGATCGGATCCGGCACCGCGCGCGCGTCGGCGCCGGAAAAACGCGCCAGCCCCATCAGCAGATTTTCCTCCACCGTCAGGCGCGGAAAAATCTCCCGCCCCTGCGGCACATAGGCGATACCCGCCTGCACCCGCTGATGCGGCTTTTTACCGGTGATGGTTTCGCCCCGCCAACGGACGCTGCCGCTGCGCGCCGGGATCAGCCCCATCAGGCATTTCAGCAGCGTGGTCTTGCCCACGCCATTGCGCCCCAGCAGGCAGGTCACCTCGCCGATGCGCGCCTCGAACGACAGGCCGCGCAAAATGTGGCTGCCGCCGTAATACTGATTCAATTCCTCTACCTGCAGCATGATTACGCCTCCTCAGCGCCCCAGATATACCTCAATCACCCGTTCATCGGCCTGCACCTGCGCCAGCGATCCTTCCGCCAGCACCTGTCCCTGATGCAGCACCGTCACGCGATCGGCAATGGTTTCCACAAACCCCATGTCGTGCTCCACCACCATCAGCGAATGCTTGCCCGCCAGCTCGCGGAACAGTTCGGCGGTGTAGTCGGTTTCAGCGTCGGTCATGCCGGCCGCCGGCTCGTCGAGCAGCAGTAGGTGCGGCTCCTGCACCAGCAGCATGCCGATCTCGAGAAACTGTTTCTGCCCGTGGGACAGCAGCCCGGCGGGCCGGTGGCGCTCATGCCCCAGCCGCAGGGTCTTCAGCATCTCGTCGATGCGGTCGCGCTGTTCGCTGCTTAGGCGGGCGCGCAGGCAGGCCCACACCGACTTACGGGTTTTCTGCGCGATCTCCAGATTTTCGAACACCGTCAGCGCCTCGAACACCGTCGGTTTTTGAAACTTGCGGCCGATGCCGGCGTGGGCGATCTGCATCGGCGCCAGCCGGGTCAGATCGACGGTCTGATCGTAAAACACCCTGCCGCTGTCCGGCCGGGTTTTGCCGGTGATCACATCCATCAGCGTGGTCTTGCCGGCGCCGTTGGGGCCGATCACGCAGCGCAGTTCGCCGACGCCAATGCGCAACGACAGATCGGTCAGCGCGCGAAAACCGTCGAAGCTGACGTTGACGTTGTCGAGCTGCAGCACCGGATCGGTTTGCTGCCGGTATTTGTCCGCCGGCAGCGGATGAGTAAACAGTTCGTCGGTCACTTGCATCGCCTTCATGAGGATTTCCTCCGCCGCAGCAGGCCAATCACTCCTTTCGGGAGAAACAGCGTGACGACGATAAACATCAGGCCGAGAAAAAACTGCCAGTATTCGGGAATGGCCATGGTGAACCAGCTCTTGGCGCCGTTGACGATGCCGGCGCCGAGCAGCGGCCCCACCAGGGTGCCGCGCCCGCCGAGGGCGACCCAAATGGCGGCCTCGATCGAGTTGGTCGGCGACATTTCGCCGGGGTTGATGATGCCGACCTGCGGCACATAGAGCGCGCCGGCCAGCCCGCACAGCACCGCCGACAGCGTCCAGACGAACAGCTTGAAGCCCTTCGGATCGTAGCCGCAGAAGGTCAGGCGGTTTTCCGCATCGCGCACCGCGGTCAGCACCCGGCCGAACTTGCTGCGCGCCAGCGCAAAGCCGATGGCCAGGCTGGCGGCCAGCAGCAGCACCGTCGCCAGGAACAGCGCCACCCGCGTGCCGGCGGCGGTGATGGGAAAGCCGAGCAGCGTGGTGAAACCGGTAAAGCCGTTATTGCCGCCGAAACCGGTCTCGTTGCGAAAGAACAGCAGCATGCCGGCATAGGTCAGCGCCTGGGTCATGATCGAGAAGTACACCCCTTTGATTTTCGAGCGAAAGGCGAAGTAGCCGAACAGGAAAGCCAACAGGCCCGGCACCAGCACGATCAGGCACAGCGCCCAGGCGAAATGCTGGGTGCCGCTCCAGAACCACGGCAGCTCGTTCCAGGAGAGGAACGCCATAAACGCCGGCAGCCCGTCGCCCGCCGCCTGCCGCATCAGGTACATGCCCATGGCGTAGCCGCCGAGCGCGAAGAACAGCCCGTGGCCGAGCGACAGCAGCCCGGCATAGCCCCACACCAGATCGAGCGCCACCGCCACCACCGCGTAGCACAGGATCTTGCCCGCCAGCGTCAGGGTATAGGTGGACACCGCCAGCGGATGATCCGCCGGCAACAACGTCATGAACGGCATGACCAGCAGCGCCAGCAACGCCAGCCCGCCGATGCTCAACGCCAGCCGGGGCGCTTTCTGCACGCCGGTTACGGTCAATGGTTGGCTCATCAGTCAATCACCCTGCCCTTGAGGGCGAACAGCCCCTGCGGACGCTTTTGAATAAACAGAACGATCAGCACCAGGATCAGGATCTTGCCCAACACGGCGCCGATCTGCGGCTCGAGGATCTTGTTGACGATGCCGAGGCCGAAGGCCGCCGCCACCGTCCCCGCCAGCTGGCCGACGCCGCCGAGCACCACCACCAGGAACGAGTCGATAATGTAACCTTGCCCCAGCTCCGGCCCGACGTTGCCCAACTGCGACAGCGCCACCCCGCCAAGCCCGGCGATGCCGGATCCCAACCCGAAGGCCAGCATGTCCACCCGCCCGGTGGGCACGCCGCAGCAGGCCGCCATCGCGCGGTTTTGCGTCACCGCGCGCACGTTCATGCCGAGCCGAGTCTTGTTCAGCAGCAGCCAGGTCAACGCCAGCACCAGCAGCACGAACGCGATCACCGCGATGCGGTTCCACGGCAACACCAGGTTCGGCAACAGCTGCACGCCGCCCGACAGCCACGCCGGGTTGGCAACCTCGACGTTCTGCGCGCCGAACAGCACCCGCACCAGCTGGATCAGCACCAGGCTGATGCCCCAGGTGGCCAGCAGGGTTTCCAGCGGCCGGCCGTACAGGTGGCGGATCACCGTGCGCTCAAGCGCCATGCCGATCCCGGCGGTGATGGCGAACGCCACCGGCAGCGCCGCCAGCGGATAGAGCGCCAGCCACTGCGGCGCAAACTGCTGAAACAGCCCCTGAACCAGATAGGCGGAATAGGCACCGAGCATCAGCATTTCGCCGTGCGCCATATTGATGACGCCGAGCAGGCCGTAGGTGATCGCCAGGCCGAGCGCTGCCAACAGCAGGATCGAGCCGAGCGACAGGCCGCTGAACGCCTGGCCGAGCAGATCGCCGATCATCAGGCGGTGCTGCACGCGCTGCAGGCTGCGCTGCGCCTCGGCGCGCACCGCGGCGTCCGGCTCATTGGCCGCGTCGGTCAACGCCTGCAGCCGCGCGCGGGTTTCCGGCTCGCCCGATTCCCCCAGCAGCCGCACCGCATTGAAGCGCACCTGCGGGCTGGCGTCGGCCAATTGCAGGTTCGCCAGCGCAATGCTCAGCGCGTCGCGTACCTGCGGGTCTTTCTCCTGCGCCAGCCGCCGGGTCAACAGCGGCAACTGCTCGCCCTGCGCCTCGCGCTGCAGCGCGGTCGCCGCCTGCAGCCGCACCGCCGCGTCCGCGCTGACCAACCGCTGCGCCGACAACGCGTTGGCAATCAGAATGCGCAGCCGGTTGTTCAGCCACACTTTCTTCGGCTCGCCAACCGGGGCCGCCTCACCTTCAAGCGGCAGATAGCGGTCGCCCTGGCGGATAAAGGCGCGTTTCGCCCCGTCGATCGCCACGGTTTCCTGCTGCAGCCCCTGCAGCAGCGGCAGGCGAGCGGCGTCCGGCTCGGCCGCCCACGCCTGCAGCAGTTTGGCCTGCTGCGCGCGATTGGCCGCCGCGAACTCATCGGCCGGCCCGGCCTGCGCCAGCAGGGGCCAGGCGCACAACAGCCACAGCCCGGCGCGCAGAGAGGATAAAAACGGAGATTGCATCAGCTGCCTCTTCTGTTGGGCCGGCGCGCGTCGAGCCGCGCCGGCGCTGAGTGACGTTACTTGCCGCCTTTCACCGGGTAATCCGGCTTTTTGTCGTTGCCGGCGATATACGGACTCCACGGCTGCGCGCGCACCGGTGCCTCGGTCTGCCACACCACGTTGAACTGGCCGTTGCCCTCGATCTCGCCGATCATCACCGGCTTGTGCAGGTGGTGATTGGTCTTGTCCATGGTCAGCGTGAAGCCCGACGGCGCGGCGAAGGTTTGCCCGGCCATCGCCGCGCGCACCTTATCGACGTCGGTGGTGCCGGCCTTTTCCACCGCCTGCGCCCACATGTGGAGGCCGACGTAGGTGGCCTCCATCGGATCGTTGGTGACCGCAGTGGCGTAATTCGGCAGATTGTGCGCCTTGGCGTAGGCTTTCCACTGGCTGACAAACTGTTTGTTGGTCGGGTTATCCAGCGATTCGAAGTAGTTCCAGGCCGCCAGGTTGCCCACCAGCGGTTTGGTGTCGATGCCGCGCAGCTCTTCCTCGCCGACCGAGAAGGCGATCACCGGCACGTCGGTGGCCTTGACGCCCTGGTTGGCGAGTTCTTTGTAGAACGGCACGTTGGAATCGCCGTTGATGGTGGAGATCACCGCGGTGTTGCCGCCGGCGGCGAATTTCTTGATGTTGGCGACGATGGTCTGGTAATCGCTGTAGCCGAACGGCGTATAGACCTCTTCGATATCCTTGTCCTGCACGCCTTTGCTGTGCAGGAAGGCGCGCAGGATCTTGTTGGTGGTGCGCGGATAGACGTAATCGGTGCCCAACAGGAAGAAGCGCTTGGCGCCGCCACCGTCCTCGCTCAGCAGGTATTCCACCGCAGGGATCGCCTGCTGGTTCGGCGCCGCGCCGGTGTAGAACACGTTCGGCGACATCTCTTCGCCTTCGTATTGCACCGGATAGAACAGCAGCCCGTTCAGCTCCTCAAACACCGGCAGCACCGACTTGCGCGACACCGAAGTCCAGCAGCCGAACACCGCCGCCACCTTGTCCTGGCTCAGCAGCTGGCGCGCCTTTTCGGCGAACAGCGGCCAGTTGGAGGCCGGATCCACCACCACCGGCTCCAGCTTTTTGCCGAGCACCCCACCTTTGGCGTTGATCTCGTCGATGGTCATCAGCGCCACATCCTTCAGCGGCGTCTCGGAAATCGCCATGGTGCCAGAGAGCGAACTCAGAATACCGACCTTGATGGTGTCGGCGGCCTGCGCGCTCCAGGCCAGGCCCAGGCCGACAGCGGCGGCGGACAGCGCAAAAGCTTTGATAAAACGACGACGTTGCATAGTTCAAACTCCTGATGTGTGTGAAATCAAAATCGTTACGCCGAGCGCGCGGGCGGCTGAGCCCGCGCCTGGTGCAACATGTGCAGCGTTATTTTTCGCACTTCTGCCTTGCTGACGGCGATATGCTCGCCGAGCAGCGTTTGCGCCTCCTCGCTTTGCCGCCGCAGGATCGCCTGCAAAATGGCGGCGTGCTCGCGGTAGGTGGCGTCCACCCGCGCCTGCTGGGTGAAATCCAGCCGGCGAATGATGCGGATCTTTTCGGTCAGTTCGCGGTGAATGCGCGCCATTTCGCCGTTGCCCGCCGCGGCCACCAACGCCTGATGAAACTGCTCATCGTGCTGCGACACCGCCTTGCCGTCAGCCAGGCGCGGCGCTTCGGTCCAAAAACGGCTCAGCGCCGCCAGCGCGTCCGGCGTTTCCCCGGCCGGGCGTTCGCACAGCCGTTTCACCGCCTCTTGCTCCAGCACGATGCGCAGGTCGTACAGCTCTTCGAAGTAGGCGAAATCGAACGGCCGCACCTGCCAACCGCTGCGAAACAACACCTCGACATAGCCTTCGCGCTCCAGCCGAAACAGCGCCTGACGCACCGGCGTGCGGCTGGCCGCCATGCGCTGCGCCACGTCGCTTTCGCTGAAGCGATCGCCCGGCAGCAGGCGAAACTCGAAGATGTCGGCCTTGAGCTGCAGATAAATGCGCTCCGCCAACCCTTCCGGGCGCGCCTTGTGCTCTCCGTTGGTGATTTGCATCATCGCCCCTCCGTTCAGACCGCTTTTTCCAGCCACAGCAGGGCGTCGCCCGGCCCGACCGGCCGCCCCTGCCGGCAGCTGATGCGTTTAACGATCCCGGCGCGCGGCGCGGTGACCGCCAGCTCCATTTTCATCGCCTCGACCACGATCAGCGGCTGCCCGGCCGCCACCGCCTGCCCCGGTTCCACCAGGATCTTCCACACGCTGCCGTTCAGATCGGCGCTGACCAAATCGCCGTCGATGGCGTCTTCTTCCTCCGGCGGCAACAGCTGCGCCTCGGCCTCGTCGTCATCGCTGCGCCAGCGCGCCACTTCGGCGCTGAACGCCTGCTGCTGGCGATGCTGGAAGTCGGCGATCGCCTCGGCGTTGTCGGCCAGGAAACGGGTGTAGGCGGCGAAGTCGAACTCGCTCTCTTCGATGCGCACCTGCATGCGCCCTTCACGGAACGCTTCGCGCTGCTCGTCCAGCTCTTGCTCGCTGACCGGGTAGAAGCGCACCTGATCGAAGAAGCGCAGCAGCCAGGGCTCACCGGCAGTGAACTGCGGGTTTTTGAGAAACTTGTTCCAGATCGGCAGCGTGCGCCCCACCAGCTGGTAACCGCCCGGCGAATCCATGCCGTAGATGCACATGTACATGCCGCCGATGCCGACCGTCCCTTCGGCGGTGTGGGTGCGCGCCGGGTTGTATTTGGAGCTCAGCAGGCGATGGCGCGGATCGAGCGGCACCGCGCAGGGCGCGCCGAGGTAGACGTCGCCCAGCCCGAGGATCAGGTAGCTGGCGTCGAACAGAATGTCGCGCACCTGCTCGCGTCGGCTCAGGCCATTGATGCGCTGAATAAAATCGACGTTGTTCGGCAGCCAGGGCGCCGAGGCGCGCACCGTCTGTTGATAGCGATCCACTGCCCCCAGCGTGGCCGAATCCTCAAACGCCATTGGCAGCCACACGGTGCGCGTCGGCACCTTCAGGCGGCTGACGTCCCCCAGCGCCCGTTCGCGCGCCAGCAGGCGCTGCAGCAGGTCGGCCTGGCTAATCTGCCGGCTGTCGTAGCGGATCTGCAGCGAACGCACGCCCGGCGCCAGCTCCGCCACGCCCGGTATCGCCACCTCACGCAGCGACTGCATCAGCAGATGAATGCGCAGCCGCAGCGCCAGATCGAGCACGTTGTCGCCGTACTCCATCAGGATGTAGCCGTCCCCCGCCTGGCGATACGCCACCGCCGGGCGCCCTTCCGCCGCCGGCAGCGCCGCCAGCACCGCGGCGGAAACGGTCTCCGCCGGGGCCAGATCCGGCGGCGGCAGGGTGATGGCCTTCACCGCCGCCAGCGCTTCGATGCTGCCGAGCTGCGCCTGCTCCAGCGACTGCGCCTGCCGGAAGCCGATCGGATGGAAACGGATGCGGTCGCCCGGCTTCACCTGCCCCACTTTCCACAGTTCGGCCTTGGCGATGGTCACCGGGCAGACGAAGCCGCCAAGGCTCGGCCCGTCGCGGGTTAGGATCACCGGGAAGTCGCCGGTGAAGTTGATGGCGCCGATGGCGTACTCGCAATCGTGCACGTTGGAAGGATGCAAACCGGCCTCGCCGCCGTCCTCCCGCGCCCACTCGGGCTTCGGCCCCGCCAGGCGCACCCCGAGGCGGTTGGAGTTGTAATGCACCTGCCAGTCGGTGGCGAAAAAGGCCTCTATCGATTCAGCGGTGAAAAAGTCCGGCGCGCCGTGCGGCCCGTACAGCACGCCGATGTGCCACTGGTCGCCGTAGTGCGGGATCAGGCTGTCGTCCATCGCCTGCGGCGCGGCGATCGGTGCCGGCGTAGTGCTGGCCGCCAGCGCCGGTTGGGCGATCGCCAACATGTCCGCCACCCGCAAGGTGCGCCCGGCGTGGCCGCCGAACTGGCCCAGCGCGAAGGTGGAGCGGCTGCCGAGATACACCGGCACGTCAAAGCCGTTACGTACCGCCAGATAGGTGCGGCAGCCTTGCGTGGCGCGCCCCAGCGTCAATACCTGCCCGGCCCGCACCGCGATCGGCCGCCAATACGCAACCGCTTCACCGTTCAGATCGGCCGGGCAGCTCGCGCCCGTCAGCGCGATGGTGGCGTCGCAGTGAAAGCGCAGCGTCGGCCCCTGCAGGGTAAACTCCAACCCGGCGGCCGCCGGGTGGTTGCCGACGATGCGGTTGGCCAGCCGAAACGCGAAGTCGTCCATCGGGCCGGACGGCGGCACGCCGATGTCCCAATAGCCGAGGCGGCCGGGATAATCCTGCACGCTGCTGTAGGTGCCGGGTTGCAGCACTTCGAGGCAGTGCGGCTGGAAACGCACATCGTCCAGCAGGCGCGTCCAGACGTCGCCGCGCTGAAATTGCGGCGTGGCGATCACCTGCCGCAGATAATCGAGGTTGGTGGCGATGCCGTGCAAACGGGTCGCCGCCAGCGCCACGCGCAATTTTTCCAGCGCCTGCGCCCGATCGGCGCCGTGCACGATCAGCTTGGCGATCATCGGGTCGTAAAACGCCGACACTTCGCTGCCGGTCGCCACCCAACCGTCGAGGCGCACGTCGTCAGGGAAATGCACCTCGGTCAGCACGCCGGGGCTGGGCTGGAAGTTTTTCAGCGGATCTTCGGCGTAGAGGCGCACTTCGATCGCCGCGCCCTGCGGCGCGCGTTGCAACGCCGCCCAATCCAGCGCGTCGCCCGCCGCCACCTGCAGCATGCATGCGATCAGATCCAGGCCGGTGACCATTTCTGTAACCGGGTGCTCGACCTGTAAGCGGGTGTTCACTTCCAGGAAATAAAACTCGTCGCGCGCGGCGTCATAGATAAATTCTACGGTGCCGGCGCTGCGGTAATTCACCGACTCGCCCAGCGCCACCGCCGCCCGGTGCAGCGCCTGGCGGGTCGCCGCCGGCAGATGCGGCGCCGGGGTTTCCTCCACCACCTTTTGGTTGCGCCGCTGCAGCGAACAGTCGCGCTCGCCGAGCGCCGCCACCCGCCCCTGGCCGTCGCCGAAAATCTGCACCTCGACGTGGCGCGCCCGATCGACGAAGCGTTCGATAAAGGCGCCGGCGTCGCGGAAGAACTGCTCTCCCAGCCGTTTGACGCTGTCGTACGCGTCGCGCAGCGCCGCCTCGTCGTCACAGCGCGTCAGACCGATGCCGCCACCGCCGGCGGTGCTTTTCAGCATCACCGGGTAGCCGATGCGCGCAGCGGCGGCGACCGCCTGCTCAACGCTCTCCAGCAAGCCGGTGCCCGGCGTCATCGGCACCCCGGCCAACGCCGCCAGCTCGCGCGCCCGGTGCTTGAGGCCGAACTCGCGCATCTGCGCCGCCGTCGGGCCGATAAAGGCGATGCCCGCCGCCTCGCAGGCGTCGGCAAACTCGGCGCTCTCGGACAAAAAGCCGTAGCCGGGGTAGATCGCCTGCGCGCCGGTGGCCGCGGCCGCCGCGAGGATCTTGTCGATGCGCAGGTAGCTGTCGGCGGCCTTGTCGCCGCCAAGCGCCACCGCCCTGTCGGCCTCGGCGACGTGCGGCGCATTGCGGTCGGCGTCGGAATAGACCGCCACGCTGGTTACGCCCAGGCGTTTCAGGGTGCGAATGGCGCGGCAGGCGATTTCGCCGCGGTTAGCGATCAGTACGGTAGTAAACATGTTCATGCCCCCTTAACGCTGGCGAGATAGTCGCGCCAGCCGCCAAACTCAGTGATATCCGTCGCGTCTTCCAGCGCCCAGGCTTCGCAGATAAACCCCTTCACCCGCCGGCCGTCCGCCAGCAGCAGCGTGCCGATGCCCAATGGCGCCGGAATTTCCGCCACAAACTCGCCGAAACGGGCCAGCGGGATGTCCCACAGCTCAACGCGGATCGCCGCCCCCTGCGCCGCGCGCGCCAGCCCCGGCTTCGGCGGCTCGGTATCGGCCAGCGCATACAGGCGATAGCAGGGGGCGGTAGCGGTTTGCTCCACCTGCACCGCGTCGCGCTGTGTCAGCTGGACGTTGAGCGGCATGCCGCTAAGGTGAGCGCCCACTACCGCCAGACGCACGTGCCCTGTGGACGGCGCAGGCACAGGCTGCGGCGGCAATGCCCGGCCGATAGCGCCGAGCGGCAAGGCGCTTTGCCGTTGCCAGCGCAGGCCAAACGCCGCCAACGCCCGGTCATGCCAGGCGGGCGCAATCAGGGTGATGCCCGCCGGTAGACCGTCTTCGCGCTGCGGCCCCGGCAGCGCCAGCGCGCTCAGATCGGCCAGGTTGGTGAAATTGGTGTAAGTGCCGAATTGCGAATTGAACAGCACCGGCTCCTGCGCCATCTCCGCCAGGGTGCGAATAGTGGGCGCGGTCGGCACCACCAGCGCGTCGAACGGCGCCAGCCGCTGGGCGATTTGCCGCGCCAGCTCGGCGCGCAGGTATTCCGCCTTGTAGGCGTCGCAGGCGCTGTAGCCGAGGCCGTTGCCGACGATGCCGCGCACCACCGGATCGATGGCCTGCGGGCTCGCTTCCAGCACCTGCTCAATGGCTACCGTGCGCTCCGCCACCCAGGGGCCGTAATACAGCTGTTCCGCCAGAGTGCGAAACGGCGCGAAATCGAGGGGTTCCAGCGTCGCGCCGCCCGCCTGCAGCTGCGCCAGCGCACGGTGAAACGCCCGCTCGGCCTGAACGTCGCCGAAAAACTCCAGCTGGGCGGGAACGGCGAAACGCGGTGCGGCGGGGATATCCGCCGGCGCGGTATGCGGATCGGCACGGGAATACGGGTCTGCCGCGTCAAAGCCGCTCGCCAACTCCGTCACCTGCGCGGCGTCGGCCACGGTCAGCGCGAAGACCGACACCGTATCGTTCAACCGACAGGCCGGCACCACGCCGCGGTTGGACAACCGCCCCTTGGTCGGCTTCAGCCCGACGATGTTGTTGAACCCGGCGGGCACGCGCCCCGAACCGGCGGTGTCGGTGCCGAGCGCGAACGGCACCAGGCCGCGTGCCACCACCGAGGCGGAGCCGGAGCTGGAACCGCCGCTGACGTAGCGGCTGTCGAAGCTGTTGACCACCGCGCCATACGGTGAGCGAGTGCCTACCAACCCGGTAGCGAACTGGTCGAGGTTGGTTTTACCGAGGGCGATCGCCCCGGCGGCGCGCAGGCGGGCGACCACGGTGGCGTCCGCCGCGGCCTGATAGGTGAACGCCGGGCAGGCGGCGCTGGTCGGCCAGCCGCCGACGTCGATATTGTCTTTGATGGCGAAGGGCACGCCGAACAGCGGCAGGCGGGTGAGATCGCCGGCGACTGCTTCCAGCCTTTGCGCCAGCTGTTGATACTGCTGCTCGCGCTGCGCCGGCGTGGCGAGATACAGCCAGGCGTTATCGTCTGGGCTCAGCCCGGCGACCAACGTTTCGATCGTCGCACTGACGCAGGCAAGGCGCTCGCCCGCCGGGCGGGTTTGGTAATGGTGTTGCCATTCACTGAGGGTAAAACCGCACGCTACAACAGATTCGCTCATCGGCTGAATTCCATCTGGTACACAAGATGGGATTCAACAGAGCAACCGGCGTGCCAATTTTTAATCTCATGATTTCAATGAATTATAATTAAAACTTATGACGGCGGCGGCAAACGGGCTGCACCAGCGGCGCGCAGCGGGAGAACAAAAAGAGTGCAATGGCGGGATGACGCAGAGGAAAAACCGGGGCGACGACACTCGCCGCCCCGCAGGCCGATGGGGATAGGTCAACCGCCAGCCGCAAGCTCAGTACCTACCATGTGGTGAGCGCTACCCTTCTCCAGGTATTGGCCGCCGTGCAAATATAAAAGAACGTGGAGTCTGCCGACCATTGGCCTATTTTACCGGGCGCAACGGCCGAAGCGGGGACAGCAACTCTGACACCTACAGGATCTCCGTTCACGTTCGCTGAATCATAAATATTCAACACTTTTATGTGGCCGGAGGAGAATTGGTTATTCGGCCCACCAATAGGATAAGCGCCGTTACCGGCCGGATAGATGCCATTATCCGCAACCGTTAACTGCTTGGTGTACAACCCGCTCCATTTAAATGAGGGTTGTCCTAAGGCGGTCGCGATATCCTTCTGCGGCGAAAAATCCGCCGGGGAGATGGATACGCCGCTGCTGGTCGTATTGTTATTAGCGCCAAGCGTAAACTTAGGTGAAAAACTAATTAAAGAAGCCCCGTCCTGAGCCAACCTGACGCCCGGTTCAAACCCCTGAAGGTTATTGCCTGGAGAAATGCCGCCAAAGTAATGGTAGCTGGTACTCCCTCCTTTGGCGGCATAGAACAGGTTATCGGAGCCGTCCTTGATACCATGGAAAATGGCCGGATAAGCGCCATGGCTGGCCCTGTCCGCCAAGGACCACGGAAGTTGCCTAGGAGCCATATCGGCGATTGCCGCGTTGGCGAATCTTGTCGTATTGCTCAGCATGTTATCAAACACAAATGCCGCCGCGATGCCGTTTACCGGTTCTGCAGCCACATTGTAAGTGGTATTACCTACGTTATAGAAACCGCCCCGACATTCAAAGGTGCTTCCATCACTCTGAAGAATGGTTTCACCTTCGCAAGTAAACTGCCCCAGGATGTTATCGGTGTTGGTTCGGGTGAGTTTGATCGCCGTAGCGCCGACGCCGCCGAACAGGTGGATATAGCAGAAACCGTTGTACCACGTTACGCTGTTGGCGTTTCCTCTCAACTCCAGCCCCACGCCGGCATCCGTATTTGTGCCACCATCGCCCGGATTGCCGGAGACCTTGATCTGACATTGAATTTCATGGAACCCCACGCCGTGGAAGGAGCTATCCCCGCCATTGCTTTCCATCAAGATGTTCGACAAGCCACGGTGGAACCGGCAAGAGTGAAAACTGACGAACTCGGTAAACGCACCGGCATAGCCGTTCAACAGATGTAAGTTCACAAAAAACTTCATAATCAGCAATCTTTCATGCCGCATGAAACAGGAACCATTGATCCGATAGCCGGTGCCCGTATATAACGCGCCCTTGGCCGGCGTAATCGTCACATCGCTGATATATCTGTTGGTATGGATCCCGGAACCGCCTTTCGACTCAAAACACGCATGATCATTAGACGTCGGCTTAAAGAAGAATTTCGTACTAATCCAATTTTCACCCTCTATCGCAATGCCTTTATCTCCGGTGTAGTTTTCTCCCCCTAAATTTAAGGTATCTGTAATGTAATAGTTGCCGGCAGGAACATAGAGCTTCTTGCAGCCTTGGCTAATCGCATAAGCGATAGCCTGTTTAAACGCCTGCGTATCATCCGTACCAACGCCAGCTGTATCATTCCAATCGCCCTTCGCGCCGAACATCTGAGGGGTAATGTGGGGCACGCCTTCATTCGGGAAGGAATACTGAATGAGTTGATTGCCCGTTACCCCTACAAGCGTAGAGATAATCGGTTTAAAAGCGCAATCCCAGACGTTCTTGCCAATGAGAGTCGTTTCGTCAAATGCCCCGCCTAACTCCAGCGCCCGAGCGGGAGAAGCAAGTTTAATCACATTTCCTTCAATAATGGCGTTTTTCCCATTCAAGAAACGGATATAACCAAACCCAGAGTCCGTGACCCGATTGCCGGAAAACACCGTACGGTCGCCGTACAGCTTGATCCATACCTGGCTGCTGGTCCATCCGGAGTTGGTTATCTTGTTGCCGGTCATCACGCAGCTATTGGTGAACAGGGCAACCTTGCAATTATTGATAATATTGCCTGAGAGGGTCGCCTCCGTTGCGGCAATGCCATTGAAGGCCGAGGAATTGGAGGTGCCGCAGAAATTTAAAAAATTATCTGCGATAACGGACTCAGCGACAGAAATATCGTTATTGCCGTGATAGTCGATGCCATTCTCAACGGTATCTTCAACGTGATTCCCGATAATTCGTGAATTATTCGTAGGGATTTTGGTGGGGTTATTCACTAAGGAATAGTCGATCTGAATGCCGAACCTTTCGATCGTTTTGATGTAGTTATTAGAGATATTAATGTCACTGATTCCACCCAGCGAGATGCCATAGCTGGTATTAACAATATGGTTATTGGCAACGGTCAGGTTAGTGAATGAATGAGGCGTGCCGGTCACTTCATTATTCAATGTCACCCCGCCCCCTCTTTGCGTATGCCCGGCCCCAGCGGGTTTAGCGGGTTTATGTCCATCATGAATATGATTGTTCACAATCAAGATGTCATAAGCATCTCGGTTCACGCCCGTTTTCAGCAAGATCCCGTCACCCTGGTGATTCGTCAGTTCGTTATTCTGGATTGTAATATGGCGTCCGCCACGAACGGCGATAGGTTCTTCACCCAGATCTTTAAGTAAATTGTTCTCAAGGGTAACTGACGTACAGTCAGAAAGGCCCAAAGCATCGGTATGCATGCTGATGGCGCAATTTCTCACGGTGAAGTGTTCACAACGGGTGAAAGCCATGCCGGTACACGCGCGAGTGGCATACCACCAAATAGGATCTGCATCTTTCTGAGTCACCTTTCTCGTGATCCTCAGATCTTCCACGATGAAATTCGACTGTTCCACGGTATTAAAAATATTGATTTGAGGCGTATCGTCATCCAGGTGAATTTCACCACCGCCATAAATATGGCAGTTGCTAGGGATCTGCAGAGGCTGCCAAGCCGAACCCAACGTCAACCGATAGACATTCGCCATTCTGACCTGGCGTTTTTTCATCGAGCTAGCGGCGTCAATCGCCACTTTAGCGAACATGGCGCTGACGGCATCTCTATCG
Source organism: Serratia sp. NGAS9 (assembly GCF_009905295.1). Lineage (NCBI taxonomy): Bacteria > Pseudomonadati > Pseudomonadota > Gammaproteobacteria > Enterobacterales > Yersiniaceae > Serratia > Serratia sp. NGAS9. The sequence continues at coordinate 1,371,818 of NZ_CP047605.1, read as the reverse complement.
TCAGCCAGGCCATCGCCTACGGCGCCGAACTGTTCAGGGGTATATTCAGCGAATTCGCCGCCATCATTGACCTGAGCGGCGGCATTTTTTGTGTTGAACTGTGGATCTTCTTTTGACATTTGAGCCATTGAATTACTCCTCTGGATTTTACGTTTCAATCGACATTGAACGAACCCTAGAAAAGTAACCGGACGGGCGGCACGCCCTCCATCGATGACGGGTGGCTGAGGGCCAGTACAACAACGGCGAGCGGGAGAGCGGCAATAAAAAAGGCGCAACCTTGCGATTGCGCCTGATGTTCGGTGAACGCTGCGCGTTACTCGCCGCGAACGCGCTGCGCCAGCCCTTTGAGGAAGTAGCGCAGCATCTGATCGCCGCACGGGCGGTAGTTCTTGGTGCCCTCTTTGCGGAACAGCGCACTCAGCTCCGGCTTGGAGATGCGGAAGTCCACCGCTGTGAAGATCTGGTGCATGTCGGTGTCTTTCAGCTCGAACGCCACGCGCAGCTTTTTCAGCACCAGGTTATTGGTGATCGGCAGTTCAACCGCCGGCGCCGGGAACTTGTCGTCCTTGCCGCGCTTGAAGAACACCAGGCCGTTGAGGAAGTGCGCCATCACTTCGTCAGGGCACTTCTCGTAGCCCGGCTCGCCTTCTTTGATCACGTAAGCGTCCATCGCCGACACCGCCACCTCGAAATCGTCCAGTTTGATAATCTCGACCATTTTGGCGTTGTTAATGCTCAGCATATAGCGCACGCTGCGCAGCACGTCGTTGTTCATCATGGGATTGCATTGCCTTTACTTGTCTAACGGGGACGTGCGCATTGTAAAAAAATGCCCCATACCCAAAATAATTGGAGTTGCATCGCGGCGGCAAATTTGTAAGCCCCCCGGAGCATAGTTAACTATGTGACCGGGGCGCGCAAATGCAGCCAACAAAGAGGCAGCTCCAAGTATGACGGGTATGGCCGCACACCTTGAATGTGCGGCAGTATAGGGATCGGCAAGGGGTTTCTCAATCGATTTGGCTTTTTTGCTGATACAGCGGGATGTCTTCACCGATGATGTACTTGTTGCGCAGCATCGACGAGACCTTGTCCATGATCATCACCACCACCACCAGGATCAGGGTGATGAACATCACCACGTCCCAGTTCCACAGCCGCATATTCTCCGCATACACCAGGCCGATGCCGCCGGCGCCGACGAAGCCCAGCACCGCCGCTGAGCGGGTGTTGGACTCGATCTGGTACAGGCTGAGCGCCAGGAAGGTGGGGAACGACTGGGTGAAGATGCCGTAGCGGTGCTTCTGCAACCCGTTGGCGCCCACCGCCGTCAGGCCGCGGCTGGGGGACTTGTCCACCGCCTCATGGCCTTCGGCGTACAGTTTGCCCAGCAGCCCGACGTCCTGCATCACGATAGCCAACACCCCGGCCAGCGGCCCCATGCCGACGGCGCGCACGAAGATCAGCCCCCAGATCGCCATGTCGATGCCGCGCAGCACGTCCAGCAAGCGGCGCACCAGCACCGAAATCGGCCGCAGCAGCGGCGTCGACATCACGTTGCGCGCGGCGAAGAACGACAGCGGCAGCGCGATCAGCGACGCGGTAATGGTGCCGGCGAACACGATGGCGATGGTGATGCCGATCTGCTGGAAGTAGTACATGAACGGCCAATTGGCGAAGTCGTGCCAGACGAACATGCGCAGGAAATAACGCCCCAGCTGCTGGCAGCCGTTGATAAACTGCGGCCAGCTAATGCCGAAGACCAGGAAGAAGAACACGTAGTACAGCACGATCGCCAGCGCGATCAGGCCGACGGTGCGCAGGTAGCGCCCCTGCTGCGCGAAGATCGCCGGATGCTGCTGTTTCAACTGGCGCAGCGTTTCCGCCGATGCCGGAGTGCCCGCTATCATTTTGCCCCCTCCACCACACGCTTGCGCAGCTCGCCCGACACGTAGTCGAGCACGGAAACCACCACGATGATCAGCAGCAGCGTCATGCTGACCTGATCGTAGCGGTCGAGTTTAATGTTGGTCATCAGCTCCTGGCCGATGCCGCCCGCGCCCACCAGCCCCAAAATGGTCGACTGACGAAAGTTGATCTCCAGCCGCATGAAGCTGTAGGAGAGAAACACCGGCTTCACCTGCGGCCACAGGCCAAAGCGCATGCGCTGCAGCGGCGTGGCGCCGCAGGCCGCCAGCCCGCGCACCGGCTTGTTGGAGGCGGTTTCGATCGATTCGTAGAACAGCTTGGTCAGGCTGCCGATGGTGTGCAGCGCCAGCGCCAGGAAGCCGGGAATGGCGCCGATGCCGAACGCCATCACGAACATCACCGCCCACGCCAGCTCCGGCATGGTGCGCAAGAACGCCACCAGCGTGCGGATTGCCAGCCGCACCGAGCCCGGGGTATAGGTATTGCCGGCCGCCAGAAACGCCAGCACGGTCGCCACCAGCACCGAAAAAATGGTCGCCGCCAGCGCTAGCTGCAGGGTCTCCCAGATCAGCGGCAGCTGGATATTCAGGCGGTAACCCCAGTAGGCCAGCGAACCTTCGGTGCGCCCATCGGCGAACAGCAGGTGCCAGTGCAGCGTCGGAATGGTTTCGGCCAAGTAGTCGAAGAAGTGCGGAATAGACACCCAGACGGTGTGCAGGTTGAACTCGGCGAGGTTGCCGGCGCCCAGGTACAGCACCACCAGCCCGAGCGACCACAGCAGCGCTTCGCGTTTTTGCTTGCTGCGGATCCGTTGGTAATAGTGTGCGAAATCGGTATTCAAAGCAGGTCTTCCATCTTGATGGAACAAGGGGTTCAGCACGCTGAACCCCTTCATTCGGACGGCCGAGGCAGCCGGGAATTAACGGTCGCCTTTGGTCAGCTCGCGCTTCATATCGATGATGGTCTGGTATTCCGCCAGGGTGGTGTCGCCGATGTGCTGTTTGCCGCCCATCGCTTTGATAAAGCACTGGTGATCGTCTTTATCCAGCTTCTTGATGGCGGTGACCACTTTGGCTTTGAAGTCGGCCGGCAGCGAGTTGCTCACCAGGATCGGGCCGTTCGGGATCAGCGGCGACTGCCAGATGATGCGGATCTGTTTCATCAGGTCCGGGTGATCCATGCGGATCATGCGGGTGAACGCGCCGCTGGTGTAGCCGGTGTTGTAGTCGCCGATCATCGACGCCCAGGTCACCGCGCCTTCGAACTGGCCGTTCAGCACGCCAAGGATATCCTGCTCGTGGCCGCCGGAGAAGGTGACGCTGGAGAAGGTGTTGTTGTATTTGTTGTCGACCGTGCCGCCGAACAGCTTTTTAAACGCCTGATTCGGGATCAGGAAGCCGGAGGTGGAATCCGGATCGGCGAAGCCGATGGCCTTGCCCTTCAGATCTTCCAGTTTCTGGTACGGGCTGCCGGCCTTCACCACCACCACCGAGTGGTAGCCGCGCGACTGGTCGACGTCGTCGACCGCGATGCCAACGATGTCCACCGCTTTCGGATCCTTGATGTAGACCGAAGCGAATGACGACGGCGACATGCTCAGCACCAGGTCAATCTTGCCGCCCAGCAGGCCCTGGATCACACCGGAATAGTCGGACGAGTTGCGCAGCTTGGTATCGACATTCAGTTCCTTGTCCAGGAACTGCTTCACGCACTGGTTATCGCCGATCTGCTGGGTGGCGTTCTGGCCGCCGAGAATGCCCAGGTTCAGCTCTTTCGGCGCATCCGCTGCGGCAGCATTAAATACCATCATCGCGCCGGCCATCAGGGTGGTCAGACTCAATACTTTTTTCATTAGGTGTGCCTTGTGTGTAAAGGTAAAGGGTAAAGGTCAAAAGTGCTTCAATGGATCTGATTGGCTTCTTCGCCATACAGCTGGTGCAGGATCCGTTCGTTCAGTTGCGAAGGATGCCCGTCAAACACGATCTTCCCGTGGGCGATGCCGATCACCCGCGAGCAATACTCTTTCACCAGTTCGACCGAGTGCAGGTTCACCATCACCGCGATGCCGTCTTCGCTGATTTTCTGCAGCGCGTCCATGATGCGGCGGGTGTTTTTCGGATCGAGCGACGCGACCGGCTCATCGGCCAGCAGGATTTGCGGGTTTTGCATCAGCGCGCGGCAGATGGCGACGCGCTGCATCTGGCCGCCGGAGAGGTGCTCGGCGCGCTGCAGCGCGTGCGGCAGCATGTTGAGCCACTGCAACAGCTCGATGGCGCGAGCGCGGTCGGCGTCATCGAACAGTTTGAAGAAGGATTTCAGGGTGGAGGTGTGGCTCAGGCGCCCCAGCAGCACGTTGGTCATCACGTCCAGCCGCGGCACCAGGCAGAAGTCCTGGAAGATCATGCCGCAGCGCGCGCGCCATTGGCGCATCTGGCGGCCGGCAAGCTGGGCGATATCCTGCGCCACGCCATCGTCTTCGAAGTGCAGCATCTCGCCGCAGCTGGAAGGAATGGTGCCGTTGAGGGTATGCAGCAGCGTGGACTTGCCTGCGCCGGAGCGGCCGATCACCGCCACGAACTCGCCGGCGTGCAGATCGAAATTGATGTCATCCAGCACGCGCTGCTGCGCTTTATAGGCCTTGCCGAGTCCCTTTACCGATAATACTTTGCGGGATGCGGCGGCGTGCTGCCCTGGAAAGTCGTGCTGTGCCAATTTTAACAGTGCCTGAGCCATATGATTTCTCTGGTTTCAGTGGCTAATCATTATGGGCACCTATTAACGGATAAGTTTATGACAGTGGGATGATCGTTTTATGGCCGGGGCGTGACGCGTGCCGCCCCGGCGTGCGCATCATTCCAGGCTAAAGAAGTCCAGCCCCAGCGCCATCTTGACCTGCTGCAGCGTCTGCTGGCTGACCTGATGCGCGCGGCGGCTGCCGTGCTGCAGGATACGCGTTAGCTCGCCTTTATCGGCAATGAATTCGGCGCGGCGGGTGCGGATCGGCTCGAGCAGGCTCTGCAGGCAATCCTCCAGCAGCCGTTTGATTTTCACGTCCCCCAACCCGCCGCGCCGATAGTGCGCCTTCAGCTCCGCCACCAGTGCGGCGTCTTCGCAGAAGGCGTCCAGATAGGTGAACACCATGTTGCCCTCCACCCGGCCGGGATCGCTGACGTTGAGATGGCCAGGATCGGTGAACATGCTCATCACCGCCTTGTGAACCTCGTCGGCGCCGGCGCCAAGCGGGATGGCGTTGCCGCGCGATTTCGACATCTTGCCCTGCCCGTCCAGCCCCGGCAGACGCCCGACGTTGCTCAACAGCGGCTGACACTCCGTTAATATCGGTTGGCCAACGATGTGGTTGAAGCGCCGCACGATCTCGTTGGTTTGCTCCAGCATCGGCAGCTGATCCTCGCCGACCGGCACGTGGGTGGCGCCGAAGGCGGTGATGTCCGCCGCCTGGCTGACCGGATAGATCAGAAAACCGGCCGGCAGGCTGCGGGCGAAATCCTTCTCGGCGATTTCGTTTTTCACCGTCGGGTTGCGTTCCAGCCGCGCCACGCTGACCAGATTGAGGTAGTACATCGTCAGCTCGGCCAACGCCGGCAACGCCGACTGCAGGCAGATCGTGGTCTTGTGCGGATCGATGCCGACCGACAGATAGTCGGCCACGACGTTGAGCACGTTGGCGCTGATTTTTTGCGGGTTGTTGCCGTTGTCGGTCAGGCCCTGCAGATCCGCCACCATCACCGTTTGGTTATGCTGGTGCTGCAGTTCGACGCGTTGGCGCAGCGAGCCGACAAAGTGACCTAAATGCAGTGGGCCGGTAGCGCGATCGCCGGTAAGAATGGTGTAGCTCATGACAGTGCTCCTGAAGGTCTGTAGACCGCCGGATCAACGCCACAAAAGATAATGCCGCCAAACCGGCGGCATTAAAAAGAGATGTGAATACTCGTGCCGCCTCAGAAGAGGCGCCACCATGACTGATTGTGGGTGGAGTGCATCGATATATTCATGCCATCAAGGTATACCCGCAGCGGCAATGCGTCAATAGCCCGCCGCCGGCGCGTAAGACGGCGTTACACTCCAGCATTTGCGTTCCTGGCCCGGCGCGCTAGGGTAAAACCTTCAACCTGAAAAAGGAGCGCATGATGAAGATCGGATTTGCCGGACTGGGTGGGATGGGCAGCGCCATGGCAACTAACCTGGTGCAGGCGGGCTTCGCGTTGACGGTATGGAACCGCTCGCCGCAGGCGGCGCAGCCGCTGGTAAACGCCGGCGCGCGGCAGGCCGAACGGCCGGAGCAGTTGGCCGATGCCGACGTGCTGATCACCATGCTGGCCGACGATGCCGCCACGCAACAGGTGGTGGTGGACAGCGGATTGCTGCAGCGGATGAAACCGGGCGCGCTGCATATCAATATGGCGACCATCTCGGTCGAGCTCGCCAAACGCCTGACGACGCTGCATGCGGAACACGGCATCGGCTATCTCGCCGCACCGGTGCTGGGGCGGGTCGACGTGGCCGCCGCCGGCAAGCTGAATATTCTGGCGGCCGGCGATAGCGAACGGCTGAAGCAAGCGCAACCGCTGTTCGATGCCCTCGGCCAGAAAACCTGGCACTTCGGCGCCGACCCGGCGCAGGCCAACGTGGTCAAAATCGCCACCAACTTTACGCTGGCCAGCGCCATTGAAGCGATGGCGGAAGGCAGCGCGCTGGTGCGCAACTACGGCGTTTCCGGCGCCGACTACCTGCAGATGCTGAGCAGCACCGTCTTCGCCGCCCCGGCTTACCAGGGCTATGGTGCGCTGATCGCCGCCGAGAAGTATTCACCCGCCGGATTCCGGCTGGCGCTGGGGCTGAAGGACGTCGGGCTGGCGCTGGCCGCCGGCGCCGACAGCCATACGCCGATGCCGTTCGCCGGAGTGCTGAAGGACAACTTCCTCGACGCGATGGCGCAAGGGGATGCGGATCTGGACTGGGCCGCGCTGGCCAAGGTGGCGGCGCGGCGGGCGGGCCTGAAATAACGAACGGGGGCGCTGGCCCCCGTTTTCCGTTCTCAGAACACGATGTCCGCTGCGGGCACTGCGCGGATCGGCACGCCGAAGCTGTCGATATTCGACAGCGTCTCGTTATGGTGGGTACGGATCAGCAGGCCGTCGGCATAGGATTTGTCGTGGCAGGTGTGGGCATCCGCCGCCAGCGTCACCGGATAGCCGTGCGCCGCGGCGCTGCGCACCGTGGAATCTATGCAAAACGGCGTGGAGTAACCGCAAACCACCAACTGCGATACGCCGTTGGCGATCAGCAACGCGCCAAGCGAAGTGCGCAGGAACGAGTCCGGCGTGGTTTTATCCACCCGATGGTCGCTTGGCGCCACCTTCAGCGCCGCGAGCACTTGCCAGGCGGCGCTGCCGTGCGGCAGCTCGTCGTCCGGCGTATGGTGCTGAATGACGACAACCGGCACGCCCGCCCGGCGGGCGCGCTCGCTCAGCTGATTAATGCGCGTAACGGTGCCCGTGGCATCCGCCGGCGGCGGCGTAAACAATCCTTCCTGCACATCGATAATCAACAGCGCGGTGGTCATGGCGGCTCCCGAAGATTAAGCCGCGTCAGCACACCGGCTGGCGCGGGCGGAAAATATGATCGACGCCCTGCTCACGCAACCGGTTCACCAGATCGTGCCCGCCGTTCGGCGTGGCGTGCGCCAGCTGGCGCTCGGCGGTAAACACCGGGCTGGCCCAAAACAGGTTCACCGGGTCGCCGTACTGCTGCGGTAGAGTCAGGTGCGCGTGATGCGGGTAGAAGGACGACGATAAAATATAGCCCTCGTAGCCCAGCGGCGCCACGTCCGACTCCAGCGTATGCCCTTCGCCGATCCAGGTCAGCCGCGCCCAAGGCGCGTGCGCGAAACCGGCCAGCGCGCTGGCCATCTGCACCGCGTTGTCTTCGGTCATGTATTGGCTGTCGATGGCGATCGCCATCTCCATGCGGCGATAGCGCGAAGCCTCGTCGTTGAACAGAATCTCCACCCACGGCATCGGCCGAATGCTGACGCCCATGGTGAGGAAGTAATAGATGCCGTCGCGCTCGTGCTGGGTGATGGCCATCGGCGGCCACTTGCCCTGATCGATGGCGTAGTATTTTACCGAAGGGCCGAAATGCGGCTCATAGCGCGCCTGAAAATCGCGCTGCATCTTCGGCCACGGGTTGCCCTCTTCACGCTGCCAGCTGCGCCAAAACTGGCGGGTGCTTTCCGCCTGCGCATATTGCGTGTTGGTCGAGGCCGAGCCGAGCGGATAGGCCAACGGGCTCTCCTTGATGCAGCTGGCCGAATAGCACACCGAATGGTCGATATACAGGCTCCAACCGGGGATCACCGCCAGCAGCTGGCCGTAATACCACAGGGCCGCGCCGTCGTCGCTTTCGCTCCACACCACCATCAGCCCTTCCGGGTTCAGCGGCGCTTCCCCTTCCAGGTTGCGGCAAAATTCCGCCGCCAGCATCGGCGGTTGCCCCTGCTCCAGCGCGGCGCGGTCTTCCTGCAGCGGCGCGGCGGCCAGATTGCGCAGCCAGCAGGCGCGCACCTGATAGCGATCGCTGTAGGCTTCGGCGGGATAGATGTAAAAATAGGCTGCCCGGTGATCTTGCTGAACCACCGCGACCAGCGTCTGGTTCTCATTGCTGACTTCAGCAAGTACGTATGACTCGTTCATATCACCTCAATAGGGTCAGGGCGCGGCAGAATCGGCTGCGCGCAAAAAATGGAATGTGGCTTTGCCCTCAAGTGTAAAACGCATTACTGGCCGGATCACCCGTAAAAGTCTCAAAAACGGCCGTAAACGAAGATAAACAAAGGTTAATTATAGCGGCTGCGGCTCATGACGGCTGAGTGATGCGCCGCACCGCGCGCTGATAGGAACCGTTGCGCATCGACGCGCCCAGCACTTTGCCGAGGCCTGCAGCCCCCGTTCGCACCAACCGCCGCCGCAACGCGCCCGGATGAAAGCCGAACTGCCGCTGCGCCCAATCGGGCAACAGATCGATGCCCGCCTGCATCACCACCCCGCCGAGCGGGCGCGCCAACGCGCTCGGCGCCGGCGCCTTCAGCAGAATGCGCGCCACCTCTTGGGTGCGTTCGTCACAGACCAGCTGCGGCCGCATCGCCTGCAGATAGTCGTCTACCTCCGCGCAGGACTGAGGGATAGCTGTCGCCCCCAGCGCGGCGGCCACGCGCGCCGCTTCGCGGTAGTATTGATCCTGCAAATCGCGGGAAAGATGCGGGTTGCGGTAGCGCAGGTGGCTGGCCAGAAAACGGCTGCTCTCCGCCACGTGCACCCAGGTCAGCAGCGCCGGATCGCTGGCGGCATAGGGCGTGCCGTCGCTGCCGACGCCGGTCACCCGCAGGTGGATGGCTTTGACTTTGGCGATCAGCCGCTCCGCCTCGGCGGTCGGGCCGAAGGTGGTAACCGACACGAACTGGCTGGTGCGGCGCAGGCGGCCAATCATATCGTCGCGGAAGTTGGAGTGATCCCATACGCCGGCCAGCGCCAACGGGTGCAGCATTTGCAACAGCAAGGCGCTGACGCCGCCGCACAGCATCGGGGTGAAATCACGGTGTACCTGCCAGATGACCGACTGCGGGCCGAACAGCCCCGGATCGCCGGGCGGATTCTCAAAATCGACGCCGCCGAGCGCCAACCCGGTCAGGCTGAGCACCTGTTTTTCTATCGCTGCACGTACCGCTTCCATCCTGCCGCCCTCTTGCTCATTCAGCGGCCAGTGTATCACGCGGCGAGCGCCTCATTGCGCCCTGCGGCGGTTGAAAGCATTAACTTACTGAATTACAGTTGTTATACCGCTTGCAACCAGGCGGGCCTATTCGATCCACTGCAGAGGCGCTTTGCTGGGCGTTAACCCACGTTAATTCGGCACTAACCCCACAAAACCTCTATCTAGTTTCTTTTCCTTCAACTTAGATAGCAGAGAGTTCGATGATTACCATCAGAGCACGCGCGGCGGAAGACAACGCGCAATTGGCAGATATCTGGCTGCGTTCGGTGCGCGCCACTCACCACTTTTTAACCGAAGACAACATCGCACAGCTGTTCCCGCTGGTGCTGAACGACTACCTGCCGGCGGTCAACGTTTGGGTGGCCGAAGAGCGGCCGGGGCATCCCTGCGGCTTTATCGGTCTGAACGGCAACAAGGTGGAGATGCTGTTTATCGACGCCGATCAGCGCGGCAAAGGGGTGGGCAAAGCGCTGCTGACCCACGCGGAAACGCTGCACGATGAGCTGCAGCTGGACGTGAACGAGCAAAATCCGCAGGCCAGCGGCTTCTACCGCCACTACGGTTTTGTCATCACCGGCCGCTCGCCGCTCGACGGCCAGGGCAACCCGTTCCCGCTGCTGCACATGAAGCTGGAAAAACGCTAGCCCTCCACCGGCCGCCCAGCGGCCGGTTTTCTCCCCCCATGGCGCCCGCCGTTTAATATATCAAATCAGAATAAGTAATAGATTTTACATTCTTCCTGTCACTATCAACCCTCGGTAGGATTGCCCGGTATTCACCCGCAACAGAGGTTCCGTCCGCCACTTCCCGCCGGGTCGTGCCCCGCCGAAAAGCCGAACGATCCCTGTCCGGCGCAACGCGCTCCGGACGGAATGCTGTGATGTATCGATAAGGATCCGCTTCGTTATGATCGTTCTTTCGAACGTTTGCAAAACTTTTGACAGCGCACAGGGCCGCGTCGTGGCGGTAGACGACGTCAGTCTGGCGGTGGACGCCGGGCAAATTTACGGCATCATCGGCTACAGCGGCGCGGGCAAAAGCACGCTGATCCGCCTGCTCAACGGCCTGGAAACGCCCACCAGCGGCCGCATTGACGTGGGCGGTTTCGATATTGCCCGCGCCAAAGGCAGCCATCTGCGCCAGGCACGCCTGAAAATCAGCATGGTGTTCCAGCACTTCAACCTGCTGTGGTCGCGCACCGTCAGCCAGAATATCGCTTTTTCCATGCAGATCGCCGGCGTGCCCAAGGCGCAGATTGCGCCGCGCGTGGCGGAACTGATCGCGCTGGTCGGCCTGCAGGGGCGCGAAAACGCCTATCCGTCGCAGCTCAGCGGCGGCCAGAAACAGCGCGTCGGCATCGCCCGCGCGCTGGCCAATAACCCGAGCGTGCTGCTGTGCGACGAAGCCACCTCGGCGCTCGATCCGCAAACCACCGACGCCATTCTCGACCTGCTGCTGGACATCAATCGCCAGCTGAAATTGACCATCGTGCTGATCACCCACGAGATGCACGTGGTGCGCAAAATCTGCCACCGCGTGGCGGTAATGGAAAACGGCCGCATCGTCGAAGAAGGCCCGGTGCTTGACGTGTTCACCCGGCCACAACAGCCGATCACCCGGCAATTCGTCAAACAGGTGTCGCAGTATGCGGACACGGAAGAGAGCTTCAATCCGCTGCTCACCGCTCATCTGCCGGGGGCGATTTTCAAGCTGACCTTCGTGGGCGTGCAAACCCATCAGGCGGTGATCTCCGAAGTGATCCGGCGCTACGCCCTGACCGTCAACATTCTGCACGGCAAGATCAGCCACACCCTCAACGGTTCGTTCGGCGAACTGTACATTCACGCCGAAGGCAACGAACAACAAGTCGCCGACATGCTCAGCCTGCTGCACGAAAGAGATATCGCCGTCGAGGTTATCCAACATGATTGAATCCCTGTTCCCCCACCTGCGTCTGGACCAACTGTGGGACGCCACCTGGGAAACGCTGTACATGACCGGCATCGCCGGTTTGGCCACGCTGGTGCTGGGCATCGTGCTCGGCGTGCTGCTGTTTTTAACCTCGAAGGGCCAGCTGCTGCAGAACCGGGCTGTCTACTCGCTGATCTCCGTACTGGTCAACGTCTTCCGCTCCATTCCGTTCATCATTCTGATCGTGCTGCTGATCCCGTTCACCAAATCGCTGATCGGCACCATTCTCGGCGCGGACGCTGCCCTGCCGGCGCTGATCGTTGGCGCGGCGCCGTTCTACGCCCGGTTGGTGGAGATCGCGCTGCGCGAGGTCGACAAAGGGGTAATCGAAGCGGCGCGGTCGATGGGCGCCAAAAACCGCACCCTGATTTTCCGCGTATTGCTGCCGGAGAGTTCCCCGGCGCTGGTTTCCGGCATCACCGTCACCCTGATCGCGCTGGTGAGCTACACCGCGATGGCCGGGGTGATCGGCGCCGGTGGCCTGGGCAACCTGGCCTATCTGGAAGGCTTCCAACGCAACCACAGTGACGTGACGCTGGTGGCGACGCTGACGATTCTGCTGATCGTTTTCGTCATTCAGTTCATTGGCGACACCCTGACAAGAACGCTCGATAAACGTTAATTAACCAAGGAAAACGATGATGAAAAAGCACTTACTGATGTTGGCTTTCGCCTCTGTCGCCACCCTCGCCTCTTACGGCGCCGCCGCGGCGACCAAGCTGGTGGTCGGCGCCTCCAACGTGCCGCACGCCGAGATCCTCGAACAGGCCAAACCGATACTGGCGAAGGAAGGCATCGATCTGCAGATCAAGCGCTTCCAGGATTACATTCTGCCGAACACCGCCTTGGCCAGCCACGACATCGACGCCAACTACTTCCAGCACGTGCCTTACCTGAACTCGGTGCTGAAAGACCACGCCGACGACAAGAGCTACGACTTCGTCAGCGCCGGCGCGATCCATATTGAGCCTATCGGCATCTACTCGAAGAAGTACAAGAGCCTGAAAGATCTGCCGGAAAACGGCAAAATCATCATGCGCGACGCGGTGGCGGAAGAAGGCCGCATCCTGTCAATTTTTGAGCAGCAAGGCGTGATCAAGCTGAAGCCAGGGGTGAGCAAGGTGGACGCGCGCATCACCGACGTGGTGGAAAACCCGAAACACCTGAAGTTCCAGGCGAACGTTGAAGGCGCGCTGCTGCCGCAGATGTACAACAACAACGAAGGTGACGCGGTGGTGATCAACGCCAACTACGCCATCGACGCCGGGCTGAATCCGACCAAGGATCCGATCGCGGTCGAAAGCGGCGAAAACAACCCGTACGCCAACATCATCACCGTGCACAAAGCCGACGTGAACAAGCCGGAGATCGTGGCGCTGGTGAAAGTGCTGCACTCCAAGCCGATTCAGGACTTTATCCGCGAGAAGTACCAGGGCGCGGTGATCCCGGTCAATCAGTAGTAGGTTATACGGCCCGGTGAAAACCGGGCCTGTTTCTACACCTTATTGCCAATCTGGCTGAGCCGCGGCCACACCAGCATCAGCGCCTCCAGCAACCGCAACAGCTCGCTCCGGCTTGCCCCTTCTCGCGCCTGCACCGACATGCCTTCAATGGTGCAAATGACGTATTTCGCCAGCAGCGCGGTATCGGTTTTCGCCAACAATTCGCCCTGCTGCACCTTGCGATCGAAGCAGACTTTCAGCGCCGCTTCCTGGGCATGATGTTTTTTGCGCAGCATCTGGGCGACGTCGTCGGAAGCAGACGACAGTGCCGCGGAGGCGCACACCATAAAACAGCCTGACGGCGTATCGGGGTCGGTAAACACTTCGACGGAAGAGCGCACGTAGGCCTCGACGATCTCGGCCACCGGCACATCCTGTTCCAACAGCTGGTTGGTGCAGGTGGTGTATTTTTGCAGATAGCGTTCCACCGCCGCGCGGAACATCCCCTCTTTGTTGCCGAATTCCGCATACAGCGTCGGCGCCTTGGCGCCGGTCACTTCCACCAGATCGGCCAGCGAGGTGGCTTCATAACCGTGCCGCCAGAACAGATCGAGCGCGCTTTCCAGCGCCCGGTCGCGATCAAATTGTTTTGGTCTGCCACGGCTTTTCTTGCCGCAGACCGCTTCATTGATGCTCATCGTTCCTCTCCTATCCCGCTCCACGGCAGGCTTAGCACAAATAACTTAACGATCATTATAAAAAAATATTGCGCGTTCGTCGAGAACCGATTAGCATTTAGTTATCGATCGTTAAGATAATTTAACGAAGCAGATTAAAACCCTCTATTGACCGTTATCAGAAAGGAATTAACATCATGAAAAATTTAAAATTAACCTTAGCAGCTCTCACTCTGGCCAGCGTTTCCTTCGGCAGCTTCGCCGCCGATTTAGTCCAGAACCAACCGGCAGATCAACAGAAAGTGGGCGTCATCACCGTCAGCGGCGCATCCGATCTGACCTCGCTGGAAAGCAGCCTGGCCGCTAAAGCCGATCAGGCAGGCGCAAAATCCTTCCGCATCATCGGCGCCGGCGGTAACAACCAGCTGCATGGTACTGCAGAAATCTATCAATAACAAAGCATTAATCCTGTGGACTGCATACCCTTATTGCTCACAGCGCCAGGGCGTAAAAAAAATTAATTAACGAGCATTAAAAAATACTTGCAATCCGTCAAACCGGCATCTAACATTAAATTATCGATCGTTAATCAATTTAACGACCTTACAAAACAAACATCGTAAAGAACAAAGATAGGAAATAAGACCATGAAAAACCTGAAAATGACCATCGCAGCCATCGCACTGGCTTCCGTCTCCTTCGGCAGCTTCGCCGCCGATCTGGTTAACGCACAACCCGCCGACCTGCAAAAAGCCGGCGTCGTCACCGTCAGCGGTGCGTCCGACCTGAGCAGCCTGGAAAACAAACTGGCGGCCAAAGCCGACGCGGCGGGCGCCAAATCCTTCCAGATCATCGCCACCACCGGTGACAACAAACTGCACGGCACCGCGATCATCTACAATTAATGGCCAGATAGGCAATCGTGCAAAAGGGCGGCTCAGGCCGCCTTTTGTTTGTTTTGACGCCAACATTCTGTTGTAAGCTGTAGCCACCTTTTCTTGCTGAGCCGAGCAACGCCATGACTCCCCTGCTGTTTCACAAATATCACGGCCTGGGCAACGACTACCTGGTCTGCCACCGTTCGGTCGCCGATCGTCTGAGCCAGGAACAGATCCGCCTGTTGTGCCACCCGCATTACGGCATCGGTTCCGACGGCCTGCTGATCGACAGTGGTGACGCCGTCAATCCCACCCTGCGCATCATCAACCCGGACGGCTCCGAAGCGGAGAAAAGCGGCAACGGCCTGCGTATCTACGCGCGCTATCTGTTTGACAGCGAGCGCGTAGGGCATCAGCCGTTTCTGGTGCACACCGCCGGCGGCGACGTGCGTTGCCAGGTGGCGGAAGACGCGCATCAGATAACCGTGGAGATGGGGCGCGCCAATTTCAGCCCGGCGGCGCTGCCGGCCTTGATCGATCTGCCGGAGGCGCTGAACTATCCGCTGCCCCTGAAGGAGGAGACGTTAAGTGTTTCGCTGGTGTCGATGGGCAACCCGCACTGCGTGGTGCCGGTGGAAAAACTGGATCTGGCGCAGGTGCATCGGCTCGGACCGCTGATTGAACGCCATCCGCTGTTCCCGAAACGCACCAATGTACAACTGGTGGAAGTGGTCGATCGCCAGACGCTGCGCATCGGCATCTGGGAGCGCGGCGCCGGCTTTACCCTCGCCTCCGGCAGCAGCAGCTGCGCCGCCGCCAGCGTGATGCGCAAGTTGGGACGAGTCGGCGATCGGGTTAGCGTGCGGATGCCGGGCGGCGAACTGCAGATCGCCTTCAGCGGCGATTTTCAGGTCAGCATGCGCGGGCCGGTGCACAAAATCGCCACCCTGACGCTGGACGAAGATTGTTTTGCCGGCGGTGCGGGGCTGTTTACGGGATCCACCCCAGCAGCCGGAACCACAGATAATCCAACGGCACCAGCAGCGCAAAGCTGAGCGCGGCCAACAGCAGACACAGCTTTAGCCCTTCACGCGCCGGCACTTTGCCCATCCCCATCGCCACCACGATCGGCGAGGCCTGATACGGCAACAGCGGCGTGGCGTAACCGATCACCTGGGTCATCAGCACCGTCAGCAGCGGCAGGCCGCTGCCTGCGGACAGCGCCTGCGCCAGCGGAGTAAACAGCGCCGGCACGCCGTTGGCGGTCACCACAAAATTCAGCAACGCCGTGATCCCCACCAACGAACCGAATGCGGTAAACGGCTTGCCGTGCAGATCCGGCATCATCGCCAGCAGCGCACCGCCCAACCGATCGCCGAGACCCGAGTGGCTGACCAACGCGGTCAGCCCCAGGATCCCCGCCACGTAAATACAGGTGCGCACGTTAACGCCGGCGGCGAACTGTTCGCCGTTGAGAAAACCGAGGCGCGGCAGCAGGCAGACGCAGGCCGCCGCCAACCCGATCCAGGCGGGGGCGATGCCGTGCCAGCTGTCGGTCATCCACAGCAGCACCGTAATGCCCAACAGCGCGATCAGTCGCCACTCGGCGGCACTGAGCGGCGTTTGCCCCGCCTCGGCCACCACCGGTTGCGGCCGCGCCCGGAACAGGCCGCAGATGCACAGCGTCAACAATGCGCCTTTGGCCACCCCGAGCACCGGGGCATGCAACAGCAGATAAGAGAGATAAGCGAAGTGGCTGCCGTAGGCGCTTTCCGCCGCACCGCTCATCACCAGGTTGGGCACGTTGGCCGGCAAAATGCTGGCGGAGAGCTGGAAGGTGCCGAACCCCACCGCCAGCGCCAAACCGATGCGGCCGCGCGAGCCTTCCGCCAGGCCGGCGCGCTCGGCCAACGCCATGACGATCGGCATCAGCAGCGTAATCCGCCCCATGTTCGAGGGCATGACAAACGCCAACGCGTAGCTTATTGCCACCACGCCGCCCACCAGGCGCGGCCAGGAACCGGCCAGATGCGGCAAGAGCCGGTTGGCCAGACGATCCGCCAAGCCGGTGCTGCGGATGGCGCTGCCCAACACGAAACCGCTGAGCACCAGCCAGAATGCGGAGGACGCGAAACCGGAAAAGGTCACCGCGGCGGGCGCCAGCTGCAATACCATCACCGCCGCAAAGAACAGCAGCGCGACCAAATACTCCGGCAAGCGGGCGCTGGCCCATAGCGCGATGACCACCAGCGTGACCAGCGCGGACAGCGCCATCGGATCCCCCAACATAGTTTCCTCCCTGATAAAACGTTGTGATTGTTATCAAACGGTTAACAGGGTGACACAAGGCGCAGGCGTTAACCTTGAAACCGCTCACATATCGTCGTTCTGCAGATTTTTCAGCATGCACACATTGCAGCCGTGGTGGCCGGTATTGCCGCGCCGTTCCGTCAACAGCGTGAAACCCAGCGCGTAATACAGCCCAATCGCCTCTTTCAACTGTTCGGTGGTTTCCAGATAGCAATAGCGATACCCTGCCGCCCGCGCCGCCTTCATCGCCTGCACCACCATATAGCGCGCCATGCCCAGCCCGCGCGCGCCGGGTTTGAAGAACAGTTTTTGCAGTTCGCAATAGCCGGGCTCTTCGCCGGCCAGCGGCGCCATGCCGACGCCCCCCACCACCTGCCCGTCCCGCTCCAGCACCCAGTAGCGGCCGCCGTTGTCGTGATACAGGCCGGTCAGCCGATCGAGATCCGGATCGTGCAGGCTGACCCCTTCCATCTTGCCCATGCCGTACTCGCGAAACACGTCGCGAATGATCGCCGCCATCGCCGCATCGTCGCGCGCGGCGATCGGCCGCACCCGCAGGTTGGCGTCGCGCTGTTTGCGCGCGCTGCGCAGCGCCGCGGCCATCTTTTTCATCGCCGCAGTGGTGCTCGCCAGCTCATCGTCATCCAACTGCGCCAGCGCCGCCTGCATAAAACCGTCGGCGTCGCTCTCGATGCCGGCCAGCGCCTTGCCGCCCTGTTTACTCAGCCGATGCAGGTTGTGCCGCTTGTCATCCGGATGATCCACCGTTTCTATCACGCCGGCGGCGACCAGGCTGCGCAGCGCCCGGCTGGCGCTGGCCTTGTCGATGCAAAGTCGGGCCGCCAGCTCGGTGACGCCCAGCGGCTGCTCGCTGACTTCGATCATCAGATGGATCTGCAGCGGCGAAAAGCGCGAGCCGTTGCTCTGCTTGTTCAACATGCCGAATTCTCTGACCAAACTGCGCGCCAATGCCCTGAAATCCCTGATGTTCACAATTGATATCCCCAATTAGCTACCGATAAAAAATGAGATTTAGTTGATAGTGTTACCTAATTCTCACTACCTTAACGGATCATCAAGCCGCCATGAACCCCGGTATAACAGAGGAGCTGATGCAAAACGTTACATCACCCAATACAGTAAACTGATTAATTAAAAAAATTAGAATAAAAATTCATTAATTTAATGTTTATAAAATAATAAACCAGTTAAAAAACATACAATCGTGAAAAAATCTGAGGGTAAAAGAGAAAATCGATATCAATCCATTGTATTACAATAGGTTACAACAATGTTAATAGCGACATTAATGCCGATATCTTGTTGTAATTTGTTACATATTCATGGCAGGATCGCGGCGTTTCTATAACGGCGACAGCGCTCGTTATATCAACGTCGGGCGCGGGTTGCTCCCGCGCTGTTTTATGCTCATGGAGAGATTGCACACCAATGAAAAAATCACTCGCCGTCTGTTCCGTCGCCCTTTCCGTCACTTTGCTGGCAGGCTGCGCGACCGAATCCTCCCGCTCTTTGGAAGTGCCGAAAGTGGCTTCCTACAACACCACTTATCAGGGCCCACGCAGCCCTATCGCCGTCGGTAAATTCGACAACCGCTCCAGCTACATGAATGGCATCTTCTCCGATGGCGTCGATCGGCTGGGCAATCAGTCCAAGACTATCCTGATCACGCATTTGCAGCAGACTGGCCGTTTCAACGTGCTGGATCGCGCCAACATGGAAGAGCTGAAAACTGAAGCCGGCATTAAAGGGAAAGCACAAACGCTGAAAGGCGCCAACTATGTGATTACCGGCGATGTCACCGAATTCGGCCGCAAAGAAGTCGGCGATCATCAGCTGTGGGGCATTTTGGGCCGTGGTAAATCACAGGTCGCTTACGCCAAAGTCAATCTGAACGTGGTGAACGTACAGACCTCAGAAGTCGTCTATTCCTCTCAGGGCGCCGGTGAATACGAACTGTCCAATCGCGAAATTATCGGTTTCGGGGGCACTGCCAGCTACGACTCCACCCTTAACGGCAAGGTACTGGATCTGGCCGTGCGTGAAGCCGTCAATAACCTGGTTACCGGTATCGAAAACGGCGCATGGCGCCCTGCTAACTAACGGACTAGAAGCAGAAAGATGATAACTAAAAAAATGGGCGGGGCGCTGTTTGCAGCGACCCTGCTGGCCGGCTGCGCCGCGCCGAAAACGCTTTACAATTGGGATGGCTACCAAACTTCTCTCTATCAATACTACCAGCAGGAGGGGCAAAGCCCTGAGCAGCAGATCGCTACGCTGAAAGAGATCGTCGAGAAATCCCGCGCCAAGGATAAAGCCGTACCGCCGGGGCTGCATGCGCAACTGGGGCTGCTGTACAACAAAACCGGCAACGACGGACAAGCCATAATTGAATTCAACACGGAAAAAACGCTGTTCCCGGAATCGGCACCGTTTATGAATTTCCTGATGGCCAAGGATAAGGGGAGCTTTAAATGAAGCGTGTACTCACTTTCCTCAGCGTTGCCGCCACCCTGTTGCTGAGCGGCTGTGCCAAGCAAACGCCTTATGACTATGCGGCATTCCATGAGAGCAAGCCGAAGTCGATCCTGGTCTTGCCGCCGGTTAATCAGTCGCCGGATGTCAAAGCCAGCCACAGCGTGCTCGCCAGTGCAACCTTACCGCTGGCCGAGGCCGGTTACTATGTGCTGCCGGTCGCTGTAGTGGAGGAAACCTTCCTGCAAAACGGTCTAACCAACGCCAACGACATCCGCGCCGTCAGTCCGAAAAAACTGCACCAGATTTTCGGCGCCGACACCGTGCTGTACCTGGATGTCACGCAATACGGTACCAGCTACATGGTGATCAGCAGTGAAACTCGCGTTACCGTAGCCGCTCGCCTGGTTGACCTGCGCAACGGCAAACAGCTGTGGGCCGGCACCGCTACCGCATCCAGCAACGAAGGCAACAACAATTCCGGTGGCCTGCTGGGCATGGTGATCAGCGCCGCGATTTCACAAATCGCGGATACCATCAGCGACAAAGGGTTCGACATTGGCGCCATCGCCAACACTCGCCTCCTGTCGGCAACAGGTCAGAACGGCGCCATTCTTTATGGCCCGCGCTCGCCTCATTACGCCAGCCAGCGTTAAGCAGTCTCTCGGGCGGCCTTCTCGGGCCGCCTATGTCAAACTTGTCCCTTTTGCCAAAAGTAGCCCATGCTTTAACTGCTCCTTTCCTTCTGGCTAACCGGGACGCTGGCTCATGACGAAAAAAACCACCCTGCTGCAATTCTTCCACTGGTACTACCCCGACGGCGGCAAACTGTGGCAGGAGGCCGCCGAGCGCGCCCCGCACCTTGCCGAACTGGGCATCACCGATCTGTGGCTGCCCCCCGCCTGCAAGGGCGCTTCCGGCGGCTACTCCGTCGGCTACGACACCTACGATCTGTTCGATCTGGGCGAATTTGACCAGAAAGGCAGCGTGGCCACCAAATACGGCGACAAGGCGGCGCTGGAACATGCCGCCACTACGCTGCGCGAACACGGCGTGGGGGTGATCTACGACGTGGTGTTCAACCACAAGCTCGGCGCGGACGAAAAAGAACGGGTACACGTGTTCAAGGTGGACGCCAACAACCGCAACGACATCGACGACCAGGGCTTCGACGCGCTGGCCTACACCCGCTTCACCTTTCCCGGCCGCCAGGGCGTGCATTCCGAGTTTATCTGGGATTACAAATGCTTCAGCGGCGTCGATTACGTTGAGCAGCCGGACGACAAAGGGGTGTTTAAAATCGCCAACGACTACGGCGACGACGGCTGGAACGATCAGGTCGACGACGAGAAAGGCAACTATGACTATCTGATGGGCGCCGATGTGGAGTTCCGCAATACCGCCGTGACGGAGGAGCTCAAATACTGGGCGCGCTGGCTGCTGGACACGCTGCCGTGCGACGGCTTCCGCCTCGACGCCGCCAAACACATCCCCGCCTGGTTTTTCAAAGAGTGGGCGGATCACGTGCGCGACAGCGCGCAGCGCGATCTGTTTATCGTTGCCGAATACTGGTCGCACGACCTCGGCGCGCTGCAACAATACATCGAGTTGGTGGACGGCAAGGTGATGCTGTTCGACGTGGCGCTGCACCTGAAGTTTCATCAGGCATCGAAACAGGGCGACGGCTTCGACATGGCGCAGATCTTCACCGATACCCTGACCGCCGCCGATCCGGCCCACGCGGTGACGCTGGTCGCCAACCACGATACCCAGCCGCTGCAATCGCTGGAAGCGCCGGTGGAACCCTGGTTCAAACCGCTGGCCTACGCGCTGATCCTGCTGCGTGAACAGGGCGTGCCCTGCGTGTTTTACCCCGATTTGTATGGCGCCAGCTACCGCGACAAAGGGCGCGACGGCGGCGAGTACCAGATTGACATGCCGGCGATCCCGGGGTTGGAGAAGCTGATCGCCGCCCGCCAGCGCTTCGCCAACGGCCCGCAAACCGACTACTTCGACGACAGCCACTGCGTGGCCTTCAGCCGCGCCGGCACCGCCGAGGCCCCCGGCTGCGTGGTGGTACTGACCAACGGCAGCGAGAGCGGCAAGACGGTCGCGCTGGGCGCCGATTTGGCGCACACCGCCTGGCGCGATTTCCTCGGTAACCGCCAGGAGGAAATCACCACCGACGACCAGGGCAGCGCCCATTTCCCGGTCAACGCCGGCAGCGTCAGCGTCTGGGTGCCGACAGGCAGCCTGTGAACGCCCGCCGCCGTGCAATGATGCCGCGGCGGCAAAACTAATGTTTGCCTTTCGGGTCTAACTTACGCTATCAACTGCGCAAGCCATTCACACCGGAGCCTAAATAGGGTACAAGGCTGCATGAAAATTCCAAAACGACTCCAGCCGCTGGTAGATGACGGGTTAATCGACGATGTCATCCGCCGGTTGAAAAGCGGCAAAGAAGCCGACGTGTTTATCGTGCGCTGCGGCGATGAGATCCGCTGCGCCAAAGTGTACAAAGAGGCCGAGAAGCGCAACTTCAAGCAGGCCGTTCACTATCAGGAAGGGCGCAAGGTGCGCAACAGCCGCGACGCGCGCGCCATGAGCAAAGGCTCCAAATTCGGCCGCCAGCAGCAGGAAGAAGCCTGGCAAAACACCGAAGTGGACGCGCTGTATCTGCTGGCCAAGGCCGGGGTGCGGGTGCCGCAGCCGGATATCTGCCTGGACGGCGTGCTGCTGATGGAGCTAATTACCGACGAAGAAGGTCTGGTGGCGCCGCGCCTGAGCGATGTCATCCTGACGCCGGAACAGGCGCGGGCCGATCACGCCCTGATGATGAACTACGCGGTGCGCATGCTGTGCGCCGGGCTGGTGCACGGCGATCTGTCGGAATTCAATGTGCTGATGGATAAAGACGGGCCGGTGATCATCGATCTGCCGCAGGTGGTGGACGCCGCCGCCAACAACCACGCCAAAAGCATGTTCGAGCGCGATATCAACAATTTGGCGGAATATTATGGCCAATTCGCGCCGGAACTGCGCGACAGCCAATACGCCAAAGAGATTTGGGCGCTGTATCAGGAAGGCAATCTGACGCCGGACAGCGCCCTCAGCGGCCGGTTCAGCGAAATCCAGAAGCGCGCCGATGTCGGCTCGGTGCTGGAAGAGATCCAGGCCGCCAGCGAGGAACACCAGCGCCGCATCATGGCGCGCAACGCGGAAGAGTAACGCGCCGCGCTATTCGACGCGAAACACGTCCGGCCGCTGCGGCGTCGCGGCCTCGTGATAAATATCCCCCAGATAGCCGGCGATCTCCTCTTCGCGCAGATCGGCCGGCAGCACGATATCGTGGCTGGGGGCATACTTGCGCTCCGGCAGCGTCACGCGGAACAGCCGCCACTCATCCCCGATGCGCTTCACGCCCAGCAGACGGCCGAACACGTTAAAAATCATCATCCGCCATTCCCCCTCTCGTCGCTTTCAGGCTATAACACTGTGATGCCACCGCAGTGAAAAGGAAAGCGTATGAGTGAAAAAACGCCGCAGTTCTGGCGCGATCCGCAGTTGCCGTTCGTCGAAGCCCGCGCCATCGCGGATGGCCGCCAGGCGTGTTACAGCCTGCACAGCCACGAATTCTTTTCCATCGGTGCCATCACCGGCGGCGTCAGCACCTATGTCAACGGCGAGCGGCGCATGCAGGTTAGCGCCGGCGATCTGGTTGTCATCAACCCGCAGCAGGCGCATGCCTGTAATCCGATCGCCGACCGCCGTTGGTCATACATCATGTTCTATCTCGATCTCGCCTGGATCGGCGCGCTGCAGCAGGAGCTGCTCGGGGGCGAAGGCGAGCGTTTTGTTCCCTTCAGCCAGCCGCACAGCCGCGATCCGGCGCTGTTCCACGGCCTGAATCGGCTTTATGCGCTGCTGACGGATCCGCTGTGCAGCGCGCTGGAAAAACAGATCGCCATGGTGGAGTATTTCAGCGCCCTGCAGCTCGGGCTGGGCAGCGGCCGCCAGCCGGAGACACCGCCGCATGCCCGGCTGGAAGCGGCGGCGGCGTTTATCGACGCGCACTGTACCCGGCCGCTGACGCTGGACGATATTTGCCGCGCCGCCGCGCTCTCGCCCTCTTACCTGATCCGCGCCTTCCGCCAGCGTTACGGCATGACGCCGCACGCCTATCTGGTCAACCGCCGCGTGCAGCACGGCCATCGGCTATTGAAAAGCGGCCTGCCGATCGCCGCGGCCGCCAGCGAAAGCGGCTTTGCCGATCAGGCGCACTTTCAGCGCACCTTCAAACAGCTGCTGGCCGCCACGCCCGGCCAGTATCAAAAACCCTCCGCCAACAGATAGCAGGCGCTGGCCGCCAGCAACGCCGCCATCACGCGGTTGAAACGCTGTACGTTGCGCGCCTGCCTGAGCAGGCCGCGCAGCATCGCACCGACATAGGCCCAGCAGGCCACTGAGGCATAGCAAATCACGAAGTAGAGCCCGGCGAATTGCCACAGCAGCCGGATGTCGCCGTCGCCGACAAAAGCGCCGAGGCTGGCCACCGACGCCAACCATGCCTTGGGATTCAGCCATTGCATCAGCGCGCCGTACCAACAGGAAGGCGCCTGCGCCGCGCCGTTGCCCAGCCTGCCGTCGTCAAACGCCAGCCGGTAGGCCATAAACAGCAGGAAGGCCACGCCGGCCCACTGAATCAAGCGGGTCAGCGCCGGCCACAGGATCAGCAGTTGGTGCATGCCCAATCCCAGCAGTAACAGCAACAGGGTAAACCCCAGCGTGGCGCCGAATACGTGACGCTGGGTCGCGCCAAAGCCGAATTGCGCCCCGGCGCTCAATGCGACGATGTTGACCGGGCCGGGGGTGATGGAGGCCGCCAGCGCGAACGCGGCCATGGAAAGGTAGATATTCATGATGGGCACCTGAGAAAATATTCACAGGTGCCAGAGTGCCGGGCCGCGCCGACAACGTATTGAACAGAATTGCCCTGTTCAATTTAGCGCACGGCGACGGCCCGGCGGCGCGGCAGCCCAAAGGTGTTGACCGCCATGCCGGCCAGCACCAGCAATGCGCCGCCGAACTGCGCCGGCGACAGCGCTTCGTCCAGCAGCAGCCAGGCGGCAAACAGCCCGACCAACGGTACCAGCAGCGTCAACGGCGCGACGCGCCAGGTTTCGTAGCGCCCCAGCAGGCTGCCCCACACAGAATAACCGAACAGCGTGGCGGCGAACGCCAGATAGGCAATCGCCAGCCAGGTGCCGACCTGCACATGGCTCAGGCTGGCGAGCACCACCTGCGGGCCGTCGAACAGCCAGCTGCAGACCAGGAACGGCACGACCGGGATCGGCGCGCTCCACACCACCAGCGACAAAATGTTGCGCTGCGGGAAACCGGCCAGGATCTTCTTGTTGGTCAGGTTGCCCAGCGCCCAGGAAAACGCCGCCGCCAGGGTCAGCAGCAGGCCCGCCAGGGGGACCGCGCCGCTGCCCGGCTTATGCAGGCTGGCCTGCGCCAGCACCAGCATGCCGCCGCTGGCGATAGCAATGCCGACGAAATGGTTGACGCGCAGCTTTTCGCCCATCAGCACGACACCCAACAGCAGGGTGAAAAACACCTGCGCCTGCAGCACCAGTGAGGCCAGCCCCGCCGGCATGCCCACCTTGATGGCGACGAACAAAAACGCGAACTGCGCGAAGCTCATGGTCATGCCGTACAGCAACAGCCATTTCCACGGGATCGTCGGGCGCGGAATAAAGAAGATCGCCGGCAACGCCACCAGCAAAAAGCGCATCCCAGCCAGCAGAAACGGGGGCATGCCCTGTAAACCGAACTTGATGACGACGAAATTCACACCCCAGATCACCACCACCAACAGCGCCAACAGCCGATCGCGCAATGTCATCCTCGCCCCGCTTATCCCATTGAAAATTCGCTTTACCTTGCAGATTACAACCAAACCGGGGACATGGACACCGGCAAACGCCGGCGCTTATTCCGGCATCAGGCCGATAAAGGTGGTTTTCTTGCGCGGGCCGGTCATCAGCGCTTTCAGCTTCTCCACGCACTGCAGGTAATGCGGGGTCTGCTTATGCGCCGCCACCGCCTGCTCGTCGCGATAGGCTTCGTAGATGTAAAACCGCGTCGGAATATGCTCATCCTGCAGCACGTCGAAGCGCAGGTTGCCCGGCTCTTCGATCGCCCCCAGATGATTGGCGCGGAAAACGTCGATAAATTCGTCGATTTTGTCCTGTTTAACGTTGATCTCTACCAATGTGACGTGCATGACAGCTCCTTGTTTGAACGGCGCGCCGTAGCATGGCGCTTTCCAACCATAGGTTCATTCCCGTCGATTGCCCTGCCGCAACGGCAATTTTGCCGCCTGGCTCACAAATCGCACCGGCGATGCCCACCCCACCCCCGGCGAGGGAAGACGGCGGCATCTATAGTTAACACTCCTCCCCCTGAGAGCATAGGCTATGGATAACTACTTGATGGCGCTGGATGCAGGAACAGGCAGCATTCGCGCCGTGATCTTCGATTTGGCGGGTAACCAGATCGCGCACGGCCAGGCGGAGTGGCAACACCTGGCGGTGCCGGGCGTACCCGGCTCAATGGAGTTTGACCTCAACCGCAACTGGCAGCTGGCCTGCCAGTGCATCCGCCAGGCAATGCAACGCGCTGGATTGAGCGCTCAGGCGATCCGCGCGGTGGCCTGCTGCTCGATGCGCGAAGGCATCGTTCTGTACGATCGCAACGGCGTGCCGATCTGGGCCTGTGCCAACGTCGATGCGCGCGCCAGCCATGAGGTCAGTGAACTGAAAGAGCTGCACAACCACGGCTTCGAACGCGAGGTGTATCAATACTCCGGCCAGACGCTGGCGCTGAGCGCCATGCCGCGCCTGCTATGGCTGGCGCACCACCGCCCGGACATCTATCGCCAGGCGGCGACGCTGACCATGATCAGCGACTGGCTGGCCAACATGCTGAGCGGCGAGCTGGCGGTCGATCCTTCCAACGCCGGCACCACCGGCATGCTGGATCTGAGCAGCCGTGACTGGCGGCCGGCGCTGCTCGATATGGCCGGGCTGCGCGCCGATATTCTGTCGCCGGTGAAAGAGACCGGCAGCGTGCTGGGGTGCGTCACCGAACAGGCGGCGCAGGAAAGCGGGCTGCTGCGCGGCACCCCGGTGGTGATGGGCGGCGGCGACGTGCAGCTCGGCAGCCTGGGGCTTGGCATCGTGCGCGCCGGGCAGACGGCGGTGCTCGGCGGCACCTTCTGGCAGCAAATCGTCAACCTGCCGGAGCCGGCCATCGATCCGGAGATGAACATCCGCATCAACCCTCACGTCATTCCCGGCATGGCGCAGGCAGAATCCATCAGCTTCTTTACCGGCCTGACCATGCGCTGGTTCCGCGACGCGTTCTGCGCCGAAGAGAAACTGCTGGCGGAGCGGCTGGGCGTCGATGCCTATAGCCTGCTGGAAGAGATGGCGGCCAGAGTGCCGCCGGGCGCCTACGGCGTGATGCCCATCTTTTCCGACGCCATGCATTTCAAAACCTGGTATCACGCGGCGCCGTCGTTCATCAACATGTCTATCGATCCGGAGCGCTGCAACAAACAGACGCTGTTCCGCGCGCTGGAGGAGAATGCCGCCATCGTCTCCGCCTGCAATCTGGAGCAGATCGCCGCCTTCTCCGGCGTGCAGGCGCGCTCGCTGGTGTTCGCCGGCGGCGGTGCCAAGGGCAAACTGTGGAGCCAGATCCTCAGCGACGTCACCGGGCTGACGGTACGGGTACCGGTGGTGAAAGAGGCCACCGCGCTGGGCTGCGCGATCGCCGCCGGCGTCGGCGCCGGGTTATACGAGTCGCTGGCCGAAACCGGCGAGCGATTGGTGCGCTGGGAGCGCGAGCATCAGCCGGACATGACCCACCACGCGCTGTATCAGGAACAGAAAGAAACCTGGCGGCGGGTCTACGCCGATCAGCTGACGCTGGTGGACAACGGCCTGACCACCTCGCTGTGGAAAGCGCCGGGGCTATAAGCGCCACGCGGCATTCGGTCATAACCTTATGCCGTTTTATTCCTTTCTCTTAGGCGCGGCGCGAGCCGCGTTTTCACTCGCCGCCGCGATTGTTTCCCTTCAGAAACAGTGTAACCACCGCAGATGGATTTATCTGCGCCTTCGGCCTGCCGTAGATTGTGACTTTGATCACACCGCGCCCCGAGCGCGGCCTGCGCATTCACCTGAGACGAGCGGCATTATGCTGAATAATAAAGATAACTCTGCATCATCCCCGTGGCCGGCGATCTTCTCGCTGACGGTCGCCTGTTTTGTCATGGTCACCACCGAGTTCTTGCCGATCGGCCTGCTGACCAACATCGCCCCTTCGCTCGGCGTCAGCACCGGCACCGCCGGGCTGATGGTCACCATGCCCGGCATCGTGGCGGCGGTGGCCGCTCCCGCATTGAGCCTGATTTCCGGCCGTCTGGATCGGCGTTTACTGATGCTGGGGCTGTCGCTGCTGCTGATGGTGTCCAACCTGGTGGCGGCGCTGGCCGTCAACTTCCCGATGATGCTGCTGGGCCGCGTGCTGCTGGGCATCTGCGTCGGCGGTTTCTGGTCGTTCGCCGCCAACTACGGCCGCCATCTGGTGCCGGAAGCCAGCCAGGGCCGCGCCACCGCGCTGATCCTCAGCGGCATCTCGGTCGGCGCGGTGTGCGGCGTGCCGGCCGGGGCGCTGATCGGCGATCTGTTCGGCTGGCGCGCCGCCTTCTTCGGCGGTGCGGCATTGGCGGTCGGCGTGCTGTTGGCGCAGCTGCGTTTGCTGACCTCGGTACCACCGTCCCGGCCGGTCACACCGCGCGATCTGGTACTGCCGCTGCGCCTGCCGATGGCGCGCATCGGCCTGATCGCCATCGTGCTGTTGTTCATCGGCCACTTCGCCGCCTACACCTACCTGCGGCCCCTGCTGCAGCAGGTGTTCGTCCTCAGCCCATCGGCTATCTCACTGCAGCTGTTGGCCTATGGCGCCATCGGCCTGCTGGGCACCTTCCTCGGCGAGCGTCTGGGGGAATACAGCCTGCGCGCCACCTTCATACTGATCGCCGCCATGCTGGCGGGCATTTTGATCGTTTCGCCGCTGCTCAGCGGCCTCGCCGGCGCCACGCTGATGGTGCTGGTATGGGGGCTGGCCTTTGGCGCCGTGCCGGTCTGCGCCACCAACTGGATGTTCGCCGCCGTGCCGCAGGCGCCGGAGGCCGGTCAGGCGCTGTTGGTGTGCGTCATCCAGATCGCGCTGGCTTCCGGCGCCCTGCTGGGCGGCGAGGTGGTGGACTGGCAGGGCGTCAGCAGCGCCATGCTGTTCGGCGGCGCGCTGATCCTTTCCGCCACGCTGGTATTCGGCCTCAGCTTGCGCTCCGGCGCGATTGGCGCTAAACAGTGTTAATCATTATCTATCTGCAGAAACATGCCCCGGCCGTCGCCGGGGCATGGCGTTGAGAACCTATGGACCATCATTTGCTCGCTATCCGGGTATTTAACCGCGTGGTGGAAACCGGCGGCTTTACCCGCGCCGCCGAGTCGCTGGGCATGCCGAAAGCGACGGTCACCAAGCTGATCCAGAATCTGGAGGATCACCTGCAGACCAAGCTGTTCCAGCGCACCACCCGCAGCGTGTCGGTCACCCGCGAAGGTGAATGCTATTACCAGAATACGGTGAAATGGCTGGCGGATTTGGAGCAGATGGAAGGCTGCCTGACCGAATCGCAAAGCTCTCCGCAGGGCGTGCTGCGTATCGACACCGGCGGTGGCACCGCACGTCGCTTACTGCTGCCGGCACTGCCCGACTTTCTGGCACGCTATCCGCAGATACAGATCGATCTGAGCGTCGGCGACCGCGTGATCGATCTGATCAGCGACAGCACCGACTGCGTGATCCGCAGCGGTCCGTTGGCCGACTCCAGCCTGATCGCCCGGCGCCTGTTCGATTTGGACTGGGTCAGCTGCGCCACCCCAGCCTACCTGGCGCTTCACGGTACGCCGCGCCACCCGTGCGATCTGGAACAGGGTTTTCCGATGGTGCACTATCGCCACCCGCTTAACGACCGCATCCACCCGCAGCGCTATGCCGAACACGGCAAAGAGATCGCCATTCAACAGCGTTCCCCGGTCAGCATCAATGAAGGCAACGCGCTGCTGGCGGCGAGCCTGGCCGGATTGGGCATCATCCAGATCTATCGGTTTATGGCGCAGCCGCACCTCGACAGCGGCGAGCTGGTCAGTCTGCTGCACGATTGGCAGCCGCCGCCGGAGCAAATGTACGTGGTCTACCCGTCCAATCGCCACCTCAGCGGCAAGCTGCGGGCGTTTATCGACTGGGCGGTGGAGACTTTTGACAACGGCAAGATGAGCCGCACGTTGTAGCCGCACGCAGTGTGGTATTATTTGCCGCATAGCGATTCACGACGGACAACCACCATGGCCTATATCCCCAAAAACTATGCGAAGCTGGAAACCGGCTACCGCGAAAAAGCGCTGAAACTGTTCCCCTGGGTGTGCGGGCGCTGCTCACGCGAATTCGTTTATTCCAACCTGCGCGAACTGACGGTGCACCATATCGATCACGATCACAGCAACAACCCGGAAGACGGCAGCAACTGGGAAATGCTGTGCCTGTATTGTCACGACCACGAACACTCGAAATACACCGAGGCCGATCAATACGGTTCAACGGTGGTGGCCGGTGAAGACGCTCAGAAAGATATCGGCGTCGCCACCCACAACCCGTTCGCCAACCTGAAGGCGATGATGAAGAAGTAACGCCATCGACAGCTTAATGAGCCACTAACTTATTAAGCTGTTAAATTAACAAAAACTCTCTTCCGTTCCGCCACTTCCCAGAGAATTCCTACTTACCCACCCGGCCGATTCACCGCAAAATAAGCTGCGCAGTTAACAACATACTGGCTTGGCAAGCCGCCGCAGTTGGTGCATATTGTTCGCGAGTTGTTCTTGTTAACCTGTTTGATTATCAACCTAATAAGCATATTAACTTAATAAGTTATCAGCTTAATAACTTGAGAGATGGCAGCATGATTGTCCTGATTGGCTCGCAAAAAGGCGGCGTCGGCAAGTCGACGAAAGCGGTGAACATCGCCGGGTATCTGATTCTTAAGCAAGGCAAGACGGCGATCATCGTCGATGCCGACGACCAGAAGTCGATCATGACCTGGTACAACGACCGTCAGAACGTCGAGGGGCTGCCGCACATTCCGGTGGTGGCCGCGTCGGGTAAAATCAAGGAAACGCTGCTGGAGCTCGATCGCCATTACGACTACGTGATCGTCGACACCGCCGGCCGCGACAGCGCCGAACTGCGCTCCGGCCTGCTGGCCGCCGATCTGTTCCTCTCGCCGCTGCGCCCTTCGCAGATGGATCTCGACACCATTGGCTATCTGTCGGAGATGTTCTCCACCGCGCAGGAATACAACGAGAAGGTCAAAGGCTACATCGTGTTGAACATGTGCCCGACCAATATCTTCATTAATGAAGCCAACGAAGCGGCGCAGGTGCTGAGCGAATACCCGGAGTTCACCCTGGTGAGCAACCGCCTGTGCGACCGCAAGATTTACCGTGACGCCTGGGGTGAAGCCATCACCGTGCACGAGGCGAACAACGAAAAGGCGCAGAGCGAAATTGAATGCCTGGTGAAAGAGGTGATCCTGTGAAAAAACGCACCCCCACCCACCGCATGTCGGAAGACGAATTCATCAACAGCGCCACCTCGCACACGCTGCCGGTCGCGGCGCCCGCGCCAGAAGCCAAACCGGCCGGCCGCAAGCGAACCTATAAGGCGATCTCCGTCAGCCTGACGGACAACCACATTGAGGCTATCGATGAAGTGATCGTGCAGGCGGCGCGCAACGGCATCGTGCGCATCACCCGTTCCGACATCATCAAACTGGCGATCGACGGATTGGCGGAGAAAAGCGAAGCGCAACTGCTGGAACTGCTGAAAAAGCTCTGACCGCACGGCCCGCCGGCTGGCCAAACCGGCGGCTGCCGTTACACCGACGAGAACTCGCGTGGGAACGGCATAGTACGATAGGTTTTGCCGGTGGCCTTATGCAGCGCGCTGGCTATCGCCGGGGCGACCACCGCAGTCGATACTTCCCCGCATCCCTGCGGTGCACGCGCGCTATCGAGCACCACGACCTCCACCTTGGGCATTTCGGCGATCGCGAGCAGCGGATAGCGATCGAAATTCCCTTCCACCACGCCGCCCCGTTCAAAATGCAGCTCGCTGTGCAGACAGGTGGTCAGCGCAAAGCCGATGCCGCCCTCTACGTTGGCACGCACCAGGTTCGGGTTTATCACCTTGCCACAGTCAATCGCACATACCGCGCGCAGCACCCGTAGTCGCCCCCCCTGGATGGCGATTTCAACCACCAAACCGACGTAGGTGGTGAAAGCGTTATTGCGGCCGACCCAAATATTGCACGCCATACCGCGATAAACGCCCAGCGGCGGCTCATGCTGCCAACCGGCCGCCGCCGCGGTGGCGTCCAGGACGCGCAACGCTTCCGGGCTGTCTTGCAACAGATGCCGCCGATACGAATATTCGTCCCGGTTGGCCTTATGGCTGAGTTCGCTGATAAAGCTTTCCAAAAAGAACAGGCTGGCGACGCTGCCGACACCGCGCAGATAGCTCAGGGAGATCGGCTGTTCGACGATGCCGGCCTCCACCTTCAGGTGTGGGATGCGATACGGCGTGCTGTAAACGCACTCCACCATACTTTCATCCCATCCCCCGGCCTCGTTGACCGTTTCGCGCCGCATTTGCCAGAAGAGAGACTGCCCGGCATAGCGCGCCCACAGCGCCTGCGGATAGTCGTTTTCATCCAACAGCGCCCGATAATGGCTGATACAGGCCGGACGATAGTATTCATGCCGCATGTCGATCTCGCGCGGATAGATCACTTTGACCGGTTTCCCCACCACCCGGGAGGCGGCGGTAGCATGCATCACGGCATCCGGCAGATATTTGCGCCCAAAGCTGCCCCCCAGATAGGTCGTATTCACCACCACATCCGTCGGCTTCAGCCCGAACATTTTCGCCAGAACGTTGCGTACCATGTCCTGGCCCTGGAAAGGGCCCCAGGTTTCGATACGGCCCTCGCCGTAATGGCTGGTGGCATTGCAAGGCTCCAGAGTGGCGTGCGCCACATAAGGTGCGCTGTAACGCGCCTCATGCAAGCGTGAACCTTGTTCAGCGCCACGAATCAACGCCGACGCCTCGCCGCGATCGACCGCCGGCACCAGCGTATCGCCATCCAGCATCGCCAGATTCTCTGCCGCAATCGCACTATCGGTCAGCGCTTTTCCTACGCCCGGCAGCCAGTCGACCTCCAGCAAATCCGCCGCCTTTTTGGCCTGCCAGTAGCTCGCCGCCACCACGATCACCGTATTGAGCGACATATCGTGATCCAATCCGACCATGTTGTTCATCGACCACTGCCGGGTCAGCACCAGATCCACCACGCCCGGCATGGCCCGAATCTGCCGTTCATTGCGCACGGCGACCAGCTTTCCGCTGAGATCGGGCACCATCCAGGGAACGCCGATCAGCATCTCCGGCAAGTCGATATCGATACCGTAAATCGCACTGCCGTCCACTTTCTCCGGCGTATCAACCCGCAACAGCGGCTTGCCAATGACACTCTCTCGCTCTTGCGCCTCACTCTTTAAACCAGGCTGCGGATCCAACGGCAGCTCGGCGGCATAGCGCACCAGATCGCCGTAGGCGACCTTGCGCTGTCCGCCTTTCTCAAGCACCCAGCCTTTCTCCGTGCGGCACTGCGCCGGTGAAAGCGCGAAATGTTTTGCGCCGGCCCGCAGAAAAAAATCTCTCGCCTGTGCGCCGGCCAGCCGGGCACGCTGATAAAATTTGGTCATGGAGGTTGAGGCGGCGACAAACTGTGCGAAAGCCTCGCCCCCGGCAACCTGACGGTAAGCGTCACGGCCGGTGACGAATTTCACCGTCACCTGCGCCCAATCGGCATCCATCTCCGCCGCCACCACTTCGGCCAGGCCGGTGTAAATCCCCTGCCCGACCTCACATTGCGACACGCCGATAACGATGCGCCCATCGCGATCGATCCAGATCCAATCGTTCAATTCATGCTGACCGTCCGGTGGCGCCACGTCCTGTGAAACCACGGCCGCCAGGCTACGCGTCGATATCGGCAGCAGCATGGCGGCCACTGCCAACGCGCTGCCTTTTATCAAGGCTCTGCGGGTGATCGCCATACTCAAGATCCTCCCTTGTCCGCGGCGCGGTGCACCGCCGCACGGATCCGGTGGTAGGTGGCGCAGCGGCACAGATTGGTCAGGCCCGCATCTATCTGCCGATCGTCCGGCCTCGGGTGTTCCGCCAGCAGCGCGCTGACCGCCATGATCATGCCTGATTGGCAGTAGCCGCACTGCGGCACATCCTCCGCAATCCAGGCCTGCTGCACCGGATGACGGCGATCGAGGGACAGCCCTTCGATGGTGGTCACCTGCCGATCGCGCACCAATTGCAGCGGATAGCAACATGAACGCACTGCCTTACCGTCGACATGTACCGTACAGGCGCCACAGGCGCCAATACCGCAGCCGAACTTGGTGCCGGTTAACTTAAAATGTTCTCGGATCACCCACAGCAGCGGCGTATCCGGCTCGCCGTTAAATTCGACCGCCTGGCCGTTCAAATTGAACTTCATGCCATCCTCTCTTGGATCAATGCTTCACCCGACGTTTCACCCACGCCCCAATGACGATCAATACCAGCAATACGCCGCCCCAGAACACATAAGGCAATGACGTAATCAACAGCGGTTTTTCACCGCCCGCCCGCTGCCGAGCCACTTGCTCCGGCGTTATCCTGACCGCCGGATTGCCGAATTGCTGCAATACGTAATTGCCCAACTCGGCCAGTTGCCAGTCATCCAGGCTATCGGCAAATCCCGGCATCCAGGTCTGCAGCGCCTCTCCCTGGCGCTGCACGCCATGCAGCATCACCATGATCAGATTATTGGCCTGCTCGCTGCCTACGGTGGAATTGTGCGTCAAAGAAGGGAAATGGCCGTCGTAAGCCCCCTCGCCGCCCAGACGATGGCAGCTGGCGCAGGCAGCGGCATACAGCGCCTGGCCGGCGGCGCGGCCTTTACCGCCCCCCTGGTATTGATAGGCCGCTTTCGTTCCTTGCACGGTGACGATCGGCGGCGTTTGTTTGAGCCAATCGGCGATGGCGCCGAGATCGTCGTCACTCAGGAAACGCAGGCTATGCTCCACCGCCTCCGCCATGCCGCCGGCCGCCTGAGCTTTATCATTGCGCCCGGTACGCAGATACTGCACCAATTCTTCCCGGCTCCAGCCGCCGATGCCGCTCACGGGATCCGAGGTGATATTCGGCGCGATCCAACCGCCTGCCTCCCCGCCCGCCAGGTAGCGATCGTCGCGTTCAGCCATCATCCCATTACGTGGGCTGTGACACGCCGAGCAATGCCCCAACACATCCACCAGATAGCGACCACGCGCCTTCTTCTCGTCTGCATCGACGGGCGTTTTTTTCAGAAACAGCCAGTTCCAGCCGTGGATCGCATAACGCCAGGAAAAAGGGAACCTCAGTTGGGTCTCAGGCACCGCACGATCGACCGGTGCGACCCCGGCCATAAAATAGCGATACAACGCGTGCAGATCGTCATCGCTCAACCCCTGATAAGCGGTATAGGGCATGGCGGGATACAAGGGTTGACCGTCCCGCCGAATGCCCTGCGTTAAGGCGCGGCGAAACTCCGGTTCACTGTAGTCGCCAATGCCGGTTCCTTTGGCGGGCGTGATATTACTGGCGATGATGTCGCCCATCGGCGAAGCGATGGCATAACCGCCGACATAGGGGGCGTCCTGTTGGGCGCTGCCGCGGTGACAAGCCGCGCAATCTGCGGCGGTAGCCAGATATTTTCCCCGTGCGATGACCTGTTGGTCATTCTGGCTGGCGAAGACCGAGCAGGAGAAGATCCCCAACGCGATAACGCACCGCTGTTGTGCTCTCCGCCAGCGGCCGTTCACGCTTCACCTTCCGGCTTCATCGCCCCCGCTCGCTCCTCCGCCAACAGCGCAAACTCGTCCGGCAACAGATTGTCCTGTTCGAGCATCGCTATCGCGTTATGTTTGATGCCAAACAATACGCGGTAAAAAGCCTCCAGATCGTCGGCCGAAATACCGTTGAGCAGTTTTTCCCGCGCTTGCTGGCTGGAATGATCCAACTGCGCCAACATCTCCTGCCCGGCCTCGGTCATTCTCACGCCTTTGGCGCGCTTATCTTCGGACAGAGCATCGCGAGCGATAAGCCGATTTTTTTCCAGAAACAGCAGCGCGCGCGACATCGTCGAGACTTCGGCGTTCAAATGCTGCGAAACGTCTTTCAACGTGCAGCCCTCCCCCAAGTCGGCAATCGCACTTAGCGCCAGCCAGTGCGGACGCGTCAGATTGGTCATTTTCACCGACTGGTCCATCGCCGTGCGCCACAGGCGATTGGTCACATCCAGATGGATGCCCAGTGCAGCAGGAAGTTTACGTGGTTGTGGCATATCGGATTGCTCTCGATTATTTATTTGCTTGTGCAAACAAATAGTAGATCGAACATGAGAACAGGATCAAGCAGATGAGGGAAAATAAAGTAAAAACGAGTTAATACAATTGGTTAGTTCGTATCGCACGGCATACGCTCCCCCACGACGGGGAGCGATAAGAAAAATTCAGTTCCCCGCCACCTTGCACCGGTAGTCCTGAATTTCACCGGCCGAGCCCAGGTTGAGATCGGTCAACTTCAAACGGTTTGCCAACAGCAGCATCTCGCCCTGCGGGCTGACCGCCAGCGCCAGGCCGTAATTGCCTATGCTGTCGCCCTGCTCGACCACGTAGTTTTGCAACAAGCGGAAAGGATCTTCCTGGGTTAAATCGGTGCCCGCCAATTTTCTGGCCAGATAGTGATGGCCGACTAATTTCACCGCCAGCGGCCGCCACTGTTGATCTAATTGCTCCGCCTGTTCCCCCAGCGCGTTATAGACATCCTGGCGCAAGCAGGCAACGTGAATATGCAGCTGATTTTGAGAGCGGCCATATTTCGAATTGACCGCCAGAGAAACCCATGCATCTTTTAACGGTTTACCCAGCTCGCCGGATATATGTTCCCTATTATTCCAGGCCTGGGAGAAATAAGGCGGCGTCCGATCCGCTTGCAATATCGGGCTCTCGATGCCGCTGACCTTTTCGGTCGGCATCACCAGATCGTGATAGGGGCCTTTGCTGTCCTTAAACAGCACATAACCCTCGGTTAAATCAACCTTTAAACAGGGCGCCGGATCGTGGTTTTGCTGCTGATTGGGCACGCACTGTTGGCTGACGATTTGCCACAGCGCATTCGGATTGCCGCGCCCAAAGAACCACCACAGCACCGCCGCCAGCAGCAAAATGACAAGCAAAATAATTAATAGTCTGAAAAGTCTTTTCATCGCGACGCCCTGTTTATCTATTCCATACCGAAAGGAGCGCCAGCATAAACCAAGGCTCTGGCATCGACCAGAATATTATCCTTAATGTCACCTTTCATTGACGTCTTGTTAGCAATGGATAATTAAAAATAAGCCTCCACCTGAGTAATTTAAGGTAAATTAATACCGCAGGTTGAATATGAGTGTGATATAAGCAGCCGGGACTCTCTTTATATAAGGAACCGATAAGATGCCAACGATGGGCAAATCCCTCCATTACCTCGACGTAGGGTCGGGCTTTCCGTTGCTGCTGGGCCACAGCTATCTGTTCGATCTGAATATGTGGGCGCCGCAGTTTGAAGCGCTGGCTAAACGCTACCGCCTGATCGTGCCGGATCTCTGGGGCCACGGCGATTCACCGGCGCTGCCGCCCGGGCGAAATAGCCTGTCGGATATCGCCGCCGACCATTTGGCGCTGATGGATCGTTTGGATATCGAAGAGTTCGGCATCGTCGGCCTGTCCGTCGGCGGCATGTGGGGCGCCGAACTGGCGGCGCTGGCGCCGGAGCGGGTGAAAGTGCTGGCGCTGCTGGACAGCTACCTGGGCGACGAAACCCCAGAAGCGCGGCAGCGCTATATGGGCATGTTGGCCGCCGTGGAGCAGGCCGGCGCCATCACGTCGCCCCTGCTGGAACATGTCGCGTCGCTGTTTTATTCCGATGATGTCCCCGATGCCTTATTGCAATCGCTGTTGTGTCAGCTCCAGAGCCTGCCTGCCGATCGCCTGCGCGAGAGCATCGTACCGCTGGGCCGGATGATCTTTGGCCGCCCCGACAAGCTGGCGCTGCTGGAACACATCACCGCCGCCAGCATCGTCATTACCGGCGCACAGGATAAGCCGCGCCCACCGGCAGAGGGCCAGCGCATGGCGGATCTTCTCGGCTGCCAACATGTGCTGATCCCCAACGCCGGGCATATCAGTAACAAGGAAAACCCGGCGGCGGTCAACGAAACGCTGCTGGCATTTCTGGCTGAAAACACCACGCCGCTGTTCTGGTAAGATTCTCCGGGCCGCCAGGCCCGGCGAGTCATTCCGTACGCCGCATAAATCCGTGTCGGCTCAGTATGCCCTGCCCTTGTTCGCTCAAGATAAATGCTGCCAACCGCTGCGCACCGTCATCCAACAGGCATAAACCATAATCCGCCTCGATATCCAACGGTGGCGCCAGCGGCCGCACCGCCAACGCCGGGTAGGCCGCCAACGCCGGAGCATAGCTGGCGTAGCCGAGAAAAATATCTGCCTGCCCGCCGGCTATCAGATATTCCGCCGCCAGTCGGCCTGCCGGCACCGGGGCAGAATCTATCCCGCCGACTAACGGTAACGCCCGGCGGCGTAGCGCTTCCCCCTGCCCTGGCCAGTATTGCTCGCAGCGTTCAAAAAGCTGCAGCGCATAATCGCCGGAAGGATCCGCTCCCGGTGTCGAAGTGGCCAGCCGCCAGCGCGGATCGCACAATACCTCAGGAAGCGGACGCTCGGTTAATGCCGGCACGTTGCGAACCGTCACGCAGAGCCGATTGCGCGCAAAAACCTGTACCGCCCCCGCCATCCCGAGATCCGCCAATCTTTGCGGGTGCGCCACGTTGGCCGAGGCGAACAGCTGTGGCCGCTCGCCGTTCTCTATCCGTTGGCGCAACAACCCCGCCGGGCCGAATTCCGCCGAAACCTTTTGCCCGGTGTCGCGCTGAAATGCCGACAGCAGCGGCGTAAACGCCAGCCGCAGGCTGCCGGCGGCAAACAGCAGGATATCACTCATCATGTCGCTCCAATTGGCTGCGATACAACGGCACCAGCGTCGCGTAACGGCGGCCCGCCACCGTCAACGGCACCCGTTCGATCGCCAGGCCAAACAAGGGTGACAGGGAGAGTGCCGTTAACACCTCGCGGCAGGCACCGAGCTGGCTGCGCCCTTCCTTGCCCAGCAGCAAAGCCCGATCGGCCACCGCATGTGCATGGTTGGGCTGATGCGTGGAGAACACCACCGCCAACTGCTGTTCCCGCGCCAGGCGCGCCATCAGGCTCAACACCCGATCCTGGTAATGCAGATCCAGCGCCGAAGTCGGTTCATCCAGAATCAACACCTCGCAGCGCATTGCCAATGCGCGGGCGATCATCACCAACTGGCGTTGGCCGCCGGACAGGCTGCCAAACTCGCGCTCTGCCAGGTGCTGCAAATCCAACGACTGCAACGCTTCTCTGGCCAGCCGATGATCCTTGGCTGACGGTGAACGGAACAGGCCGACATGGCGTGCCCGCCCCATCAACACGATATCCAGCACCCGGTAGGCAAACGGCGGCGAAAAGTGCTGCGGGACAAAGCCCATCTCGCCGCAGCGCTCAATCTCGCCGGATTGCGGCGTCAGGCTGCCTAACAGCAGCTGCAGCAGCGTGCTTTTACCGCGCCCATTCGGGCCCAATACCGCCAGCACTTCACCGCGCCGCAGCTGAATATCCAGGTGTTGGAACAGCGGGGGCCCGCCAGGCCAGGCAAAATTCACGCCCCTGGCGGCCAATAACGCGTCAGTCATGCCAGCCTCTTACTTGCGCGCGGCGCAGCAGCAGTGCGAACAATGGCGCGCCAATCAGCGCGGTCAGGATGCCCAGCGGGATTTCGCTGCTGCTCAACGTGCGCGCCAAATCGTCGATCAACAGCATGTACAGGGCGCCTAGGCAAAGCGAAGCCGGCAACAGGCGCCGGTGATCCGGCCCCACCAGCCGTCTTGCGACGTGCGGGATCACCAAGCCGACCCACCCGATGCTGCCGCTGACCGCCACCTGAGCGGCCACGATGGCGGCACACAGCGTCAGTATCAGCCAGCGGGTACGCTCAACGTTGATGCCGAGCGCACCGGCATCTTCATCGCCTAACGACAGCAGATTGATGCGCCAGCGCAGCGCCAGCAGCAGACCGCCGGCCAACAGTAAAGGTAAAAACAGCATCAGCAGCTTTTGCCGATCGGCGGTGGCAAAGCTGCCGAGCAGCCAAAACACGATGCTCGGCAGCTTCTCTTCGGTATCCGCCAGATATTGCATCAGGCTAACGCAGGCGGAGAAAAAACCGCTGAGGATCACCCCCGCCAGTACCAACGAGAGAATATTGCGCCGTGCAATGGCGCTGGTGAGGGTGAAAATCAACAGCAGTGCCGCCATGCCGAAAACAAAAGCCGACAGCAGCAGCGCCGCCAACGGCAGGCTGAGCAGGATAGCCAGCGTACCGCCAAAGGCCGCGCCGGAAGACACGCCGATAATATGCGGATCGACCAGCGGATTGCGAAAGACGCCTTGCAAAGCCGCGCCACACAGGGCCAGCGCCGCGCCGGCGCCCATCGCCAACAGCACCCGCGGCAAGCGCACCCCCAGGATCACCTGGCGTTGGACAGCATCGATGCCGGCATAATGCTGCCCGGTGAATGGCTCCAGCAAAATCATCAGGCTGTGCGTAATCGGCACCTGAAAGCGGCCAACACCGAGCGAAAACAGCGCGCAGCACAGCGTCAGCAGCGCCAACCAACCCAGCTTCATTGCCCGCTCTGGCAACAGGTGGCGCGGTAATAGCGTTGATAGTAAGTATCGACCCGCTGCTGCAGATGGATATCGGCAAAACGCTGCGGGTAAAGTTTTTTCGCCATCCACAACTCACCCAACGCCATCGCCTCCGGCATCGGATATCCCCAGGCCTTGGCGTACTCCGGCATCAGGTAGACCCGCTTATTCTTCACCGCGTCAATCGGCTGCCACTGCGGTGACGTCAGGATCTGTTTCACCACGTCCGGGTAGCGTTCTTGCACGAAAATCACCGCCGGATCCCACTTCAGGACATCCTCGATAGAGACCTGTTTAAACCCCTGGATCTCTTTCGCCGCCACGTTGAGCGCACCCGCGTGCCGCATCATCAACCCGGTATATTTGCCGGCACCGTAGGTGGTGAGATCGG
Source organism: Serratia sp. NGAS9 (assembly GCF_009905295.1). Lineage (NCBI taxonomy): Bacteria > Pseudomonadati > Pseudomonadota > Gammaproteobacteria > Enterobacterales > Yersiniaceae > Serratia > Serratia sp. NGAS9. Next base: position 1,330,790 of record NZ_CP047605.1, on the reverse strand, counting down.
GGTTGGCCATATACACCCGCACCCGCCGATCGTCCGGCAGCGTGCCCAGCCGTTCGGCGACCAGGGCACGCTGCTGAGTGACGTCCTTAATCAGCGCTTCGGCCTGAGGCTGACGCTCCATCACCTCGCCAATCAGCCGAATACCGTCCTGCAGCCCCAGCGTATAGGCCCGATCTTCATCGCTCAGTTGAGGGTTCATTTTGCCCGCCTGATCGGCCGCCTCGCGGCGCAGCGAGATAGCCACCACCGGAATGCCCACCCGTTCGATCTGTGCAATCATTTCCGGCGGCGCATAGTTGGCCACAAACACCACCTGTGGATGCAGGCCGAGCAGGCTTTCAATATTCACCGAAGTCAGATCGCCCGGCATCGGCAGGGTTGCCAGCGTCGGTGCCAGCCGCAGGTAGTTTGGCCCCAGCTGCTTTTTCCAACTGCTAAGCACGCCGACCACTTGCGGCATCGCATCAAGCTGCACCAATAGGTTCAGCGTCTGGTGTTGCAACACCACGGCACGGGTAATGTGATCGGGCAGCGTGACCTGACGGTTGAGCTGATCGGTGACCTGGCGATCCGCCAGGGCGGCGGTAGAGAACAACGCGAGCGCCAGCATCAGGCGCGGGAGAAAGTTAAACATGGCAGTGACCGGTTGATTATCGTTATATATCTAATAATATAGCGATGAGCATGGCGAAACAATCAGCGAGATCAAACCCTATGCCATGTATACAGAAAGAAAAACGAGGAGATAACGATGGGAAAGAAACGGATCCGCCGGAACGCCGGCAGATCCTGAGCACCAGAACGAGCGCGTGAAAAGCGCTTATTGGCCGATAGACGTCAGGCCCTGGCGGATCCCTTCGTCAGCCTGCTGGCACCACGCCTGCAGCCCCTGCGGTGCTTCCTTCTTCAACGCGACCACTTTGCCGTCGTCGTTCAGCACATTGCCTTCACGCCCCATCGCTTCACGCTTGTCGCCGTCGCGGGTATCAACGCCGCCCGGAATAGCCGCCACGTAGGCCACCATTTTCTTGGCATTGTCGATGCTCTCCGCTTTCAGGAAACCTTTATCGACGCAGTAGGACATCAGCCCGGCGGTATTACGCGTGATGTCATAGACGTTCTTCAACGCGGCAGGATCCATCCCTTCGGCATTGGCGGTGTTAAACAGGCCCAGAGTCGCGGCAATCATGCCGGTCAGAATGCTCTTTTTCATTGTTATCTCGTTTTAATAATGAAGTAGTTAATTTTTAATTATTCACAAAAAAATGTGAATACCGCTACGATATAACGGCGGCCTAGATTAACACAACACTAACGCGTTAATAACTGTGGTTAAGTTAGCGCCTAATAAAATAAAAACGCATGGTGGGGTTATTACTTCCTCCCGGCGTCAGTTTTTTACGTTCGACATTGACCGCGCTCAATTCAAATTTAAAATAGTCTCATCATGGAATTATTCGTAACGAAATCGTTGGCCCGCGGTCAATCACGTTCCGCACTTTGCCAACCCGCCCCGTCGTGGCATAGCCTGTTAAGACGCGCCATGCCATAGTGGAAGGGGATTCGCTTGAACCCTTCCGTCCGGCCGCCGCAATGCGACGATAAAACCCTTCTCGATATCACGATGAATTTATATCTTTATCCGGCGGTGCTTATTGCGTACCGCTTGGGCATCTTTGAGTTTATTGCTCAGCCCCCCGCAGCCTGGCCAATATATGCACTCAGGCCAATCTGGAAAGACGCCCAGCGGAAACGTTGGCCATGGCGCTATTGGCATTGAAATTGATCGCCAGAGACGGCGATACATTCTCTCTCTAGCCGGAAGCGGAAACCTTTTTGTTAAAAAACAACCCGCATTACTTCGGTTATTTTTGGGATTTGATGATTGAAAACAGCGAGATTTTCTCGCTGAAAAACCTGGAAAACGCCATCAGAAAAAATACCTCGCCGATCTACGACGAGCAGGAGCTGTTCGAAGCGCATACGCTCGACGCCGACAGAATGCGGCGTTTTACCCACGCCATACCCAGCCTGAGCGTGGGATCGGCCAGCGTTTGGCCGCGCTGCCCCCCCTCGCTCGGCGCTGGATATCGCCGACCAACTGCTCGACGTCGGCGTCGGGCCTGCTCAATTACTGCCGTCGCTCGGCTACTACAGCATCGTGACGGCGCAAAAAACCCAGGCTTAGCGGTTCACCGAACGCGCCATGCGGCTGTAGGTGTGGCGCACGCCGCGAATCGCCACGCTGTAGGCGAAGATGTTTTCCGGCAGCGCCAGCCCCAGATAGCCGGTATCGCCGATATGGTGCAGGTCCGCGCCGGCCATTTTGCTCATCAGCGCAATCTGCCGCACGGTCTGCACGTCGGCCCCCTCTTGCGAGGTGCCGATCGCCGTCATCGCCAGCGCTCCCTGCCGCTGGGCATAGGCGATCAGCGCCGCCACTTTTTCCTGCGACATGCCGGGAATGGTGCCCGGCGCCGGCAACAGCACGATGTCGGCACCGTTTTCCACAAACAGCGTGATGTCCTGCTCGCCGATCAGCTGGCTGCCGCTTTCGCGCACAATGCCGGCGCCGTGCATCTTGCCGGTCACCAGCACCATCTCGTCGCCCACTTCATCGCGAATCGCTTTCAGCGCGGCGGCGATCGCCTGATTGCTGACGCCGTTGTTCGGGTTGCCGGTCAGCACCAGCATGCGCGCGCCGAGCTGATACAGCTTGCGGGCATTCTCGGCGGTGGCGGCGCGGCCCGCCGTCATCTGCCAGAAGTCGTTATGTTCGGTGGCGAAAGCCGGATCGACGGCCTCCAGGTTCACCCCGATCACCCGCCCGGTCAGGCGCTGCAGCGTGCGCAGCGCCTCCTGCGGCGGCACGTCGGCGGGCAGGCCCGCGATATGCGGACGATCGACGTCGAACAGGTTCAACAGCAGCAGGTCGGCGCCCTGGCTGGCCGCCAGTTCGGCGTTGGTGACGTTATTGAGCAGCGGCTGAGTGACCGCGATGGTTTCGCTGACCAAGATGCGCCCTTCGCTGGCGCGGATGGCATAGAGCAGATCGGCTTTGCCGATATCGGCCAGATCGCTGGCGCTGCAGTCCAGATAGCGTTTCATGAGGCAAGCTCCGGTGACGTTAGCGGAAAGGGATGGATGCCCCCTCTCCCACCGCAGTGAAAGAGGGGGAAAAGGTTACTTCAGCGTAAAACTTTGCGCCTGCACGTTGTCGGAATCCAGGCCGACGAACACGTTGAATTTGCCCGGCTCCGCCCCCCATTTCAGGCTGGCGTTGTAGAACTTCAGATCGTCTTCGCTAATCGGCAGCTCAACCTGCTGCGACTGACCGGCCTTCAGCGTCACTTTCTTGAAGTTGCGCAGCTCTTTCACCGGGCGGCTGACCGAGGCGGTCACGTCCTGCAGATACAGCTGCACCACCGTGGCGCCGTCGTACTTGCCGGTATTCTTCAGCGTGACGCTGGCGGTTAACTTGCCGTTGCGCGCCATCGTCGGGCTGGACAATTTCAGGTCCGACAGGCTGAAGGTGGTGTAGCTCAGGCCGTAGCCGAACGGATACAGCGGGCCGTTCGGCGAATCGAAGTAGCGCGAGGTGTACTTGCCCGGATTCTCCTTGCCGAACGGCCGGCCGGTGTTCAGGTGGTTGTAGTACATTGGGATCTGGCCGACCGAGCGCGGGAAGGTCATCGGCAGCTTGCCCGACGGGTTGTAATCGCCGAACAGCACGTCCGCCACCGCGTTGCCGCCCTCGGTGCCGCTGTACCAGGTTTCCAGCATCGCGTCCGCCTGCTCGCTCTCCCAGCTCAGCGCCAGCGGCCGGCCGTTCATCAGCACCAGCACCAACGGCTTGCCGGTGGCTTTCAGCGCGGCAATCAGATCGCGTTGGCTCTGCGGGATCGTGATGTCGGCGCGGCTGGAGGCCTCGTGCGCCATACCCTGCGATTCCCCCACCACCGCCACCACCACGTCGGCCTTGTTCGCCGCCTGTACCGCTTCGTCGATCATTTGCTGCGGCGAACGGGTATCGAACGCCACCGCCGGCTCATACTCGTTCAAATAGTCGATGATGCCTTTATCCTGCGTGACGTTGGCGCCCTTGGCGTACAGAATGCGCGCCTTGTCGCCCACCGCCCGCTCCAGCCCCTCACGCAGGGTGACCGACTGCTTGACCACCCCGGCGGCCGACCAACTGCCCATCACGTCACGCTGGCTGTCGGCCATCGGCCCGACCAGCGCGATGGTCGCCTGCTTGCTCAGCGGCAGCGTCTGCTTATCGTTCTTCAGCAGCACCATCGTCTTGCGCGCCACCACCCGCGCTTCGGCGCGGTGCAGGCGGCTTTCGGCGTTGGTGTCCTGCGGATCGGAACCCGCCGGGCCCAAATGCACGTAAGGATTGGTGAACAGCCCCATGTCGTATTTGGTGTTCAGCACGTCGCGGCAGGCGCGGTCGATATCGCTTTCAGACACCAGCCCGTCTTTCACCAGGCCCGGCAGGTATTTGTCGTAAAACTCGTCGCTCATGCTCATGTCGACGCCGGAGGTGATCGCCAGGCGCACCGCGTCGCGCGCATCGGCGGCCACGCCGTGTTTAATCAGCTCTTTGATCGCGCCGTGGTCGCTGATGGTGATGCCTTTAAAGCCCCACTGCTCGCGCAGCAGATCTTTCAGCAGCCACGGGTTGGCGGTGGCCGGCACGCCGTTGATCGCGTTGAGCGACACCATTACCCCGCCGCTGCCGGCGTCCACCGCCGCTTTATAAGGCGGCAGATAGTCCTGATGCATGCGCAGCGGGCTCATGTCGACGGTGTTGTAATCGCGGCCGCCTTCGACGGCGCCGTACAATGCAAAGTGCTTGACGCTGGCCATCACCGAACCGGGTTTGGCCGGATCGCCGTTCTGGAAACCGTCGACCATCACCTTGGCGATTTTCGAGACCAGCCAGGTGTCTTCGCCGAAGCCTTCGGAAACCCGGCCCCAGCGCGGATCGCGGGTGATATCGACCATCGGCGCGAAGGTCATGTTCAGGCCGTCGTCGCTGGCCTCTTGCGCCGCGACCCGGGCGCTGAGCGCGATGGCTTCCAGATCGAAGCTGGCCGCCAGCCCCAGGCTGATCGGGAACACGGTGCGCTGACCGTGCACCACGTCATAGGCGAAGAACAATGGGATTTTCAGGCGGCTGAGCTGCATCGCCTGATCTTGCATCACCCGGATATCCGGCCGGGTGACGGTATTGAAGATGGCGCCGATCTGCCCTTTGCGAATTCCCTCGCGGATCGCTTCTTTCGGGTTATCCGGCCCGACGCTGATCAGCCGCAGCTGGCCGATCTTCTCTTCCAGCGTCATCTGCTTCATCAAATTGGACACGAAGGCGTCGCGCTGCTGGGCGTGAATGCCCTGCGTTATCGGCGTTTCCTGCGCAAAAGCCGGACTGAGGGCCAGACCGGACAACATACTCACCACACAAAGCCATTTCATCTTGTTTTATCTCAGGCGTGTTTCCGCCGCTAAAGCCGCGGGGTTTAATCGGAGTGAAGAAACAGTTTGCCACACTCTGTTTCATCGCCAAGGGAATTCGCATCGCTAATGTTTACAAAGCATTACAGGTCATCGGCAGGTAATTCTGTAGCCGGGCGCGGCTGTCGGCGGCCTCCGCCGCCAGAAAATCGACCAGCGCGGTTAACGTCGGCGGCGCCACCGTGCGTTCAGGATAGACCAAATAATAGGCCGCGCCGCTGCTGACGCAGAGCGGGAACGGCGTCACGATACGCTGCGCCTGAATATCCTCCTCCAGCAGGCACAGATCGCCGATGGCGATGCCAAACCCCTGCAGCGCGGCGCTCATCGCCAGATCGAGGGTATCAAAATGCTGGGCCTTGCCGGACGGCAACGCATCGGCGCCCGCCGCCTTCAGCCAGCGCAGCCAGTCGCGCCGATCGCGCGTCGGGTGCAGCAGGGTTTTGTCCGTCAAATCCGTCAGCCGAGGCGCCGGCGGCAGGAACGTCGGCGTGCAGACCGGCGTGAGGATTTCATCGAACAGCAAGTGCGCGGTCAGCTTTTTACCCGGCGGCCGGCCGAATACCACCGCGGCGTCAAACTGCTCGGTACTGAAATCCAGGCCGTGCGACACCGAGGCGGTCAGCTCGATATGCATGTCCGGCCGTTCATTTTGCAGGCGAATGATGCGCGGCAGCACCCAGCGCATGGCGCAGGTCGGGCATTTGATGCGCAGCGCCCCCGGCGGGGCGGCGGCCCGCGTCAGGGCTTCATCCAACTGCCCCAGCGCTTGCTGCACCGGCGCCAGAAGCTGCGCGCCCTGCGGCGTCAGCGCCAAACCGCGCGCCTGACGGCTGAACAGCGGATAGCCCAGACGCTGTTCCAGCCCGAGAATTTGCCGGCTGACCGCCCCCTGCGTCAGGTGCAGCTGCCGGGCGGCATGGGTAAAGTTGAGGCGTTGCGCCACCACCACAAAGGTTTTCAATACGTCGAGCGACGGTAGGGATATCGGCATAGCGTGCCTCGATTAGGTATGATCGTAGTGCATGGCAAGTATGACAAACTTTCCCTTGTCCGCCTACGCCGGCTGATGCTTAATCGCTCAACACTTCCCTGTTTGCCTGGAGCCCATCATGCAGAGCGCCTGCTCATCCCGCTCGAAGCTGCCGGACGTCGGCACCACCATCTTCACCGTCATTGGCCAACTCAGCGCCGAACACCAGGCCCTCAATCTGTCGCAGGGCGCGCCCAATTTCGCCGGAGACCCGCAGTTGATCGAGGCAACGGCACAAGCCATGCGCGCAGGTCATAACCAATACGCGCCGATGAGCGGCGTGGCGGCATTACGTGCTGCTCTGGCGGAAAAAGCTGAACGATTGTATGGCGCGCGCTATGACGCCGACGAAGAAATCACGGTGATCGCCAGCGCCAGCGAAGGGCTGTACTCGGCGATCAGCGCGCTGGTGCATCCCGACGACGAGGTGATCTATTTCGAACCGGCGTTCGACAGCTATGCGCCGATCGTGCGCCTGCAGGGCGCCACGCCGGTGGCGATCAAACTGTCGCTGCAGGACTTTCGCGTCGACTGGGACGAAGTGGCCGCCGCCATCAACGGCAAAACGCGCATGATCATCGTCAACACGCCGCACAACCCGACCGGCGCCGTGTTCGACGCGCAGGATATCGACCGCCTGACCGCCCTGACCCGCGACACCGATATCGTGATCTTGTCCGACGAGGTCTACGAGCATGTGGTGTTCGACGGCGATATTCACCACAGCATGGCGCGCTATCCGCAGCTGGCCGAACGCAGCGTGATCGTGTCGTCGTTCGGCAAAACCTACCACGTCACCGGCTGGCGCGTTGGCTATTGCCTGGCGCCGGCGGCGTTGATGGACGAGATCCGCAAGGTGCACCAGTTCATGGTGTTCTCCGCCGATACGCCGATGCAGTACGCCTTCGCCGCCGCGCTCGCCAATCCGCAGAGCTACCTGGGGCTGGCGGCGTTTTACCAACAAAAGCGCGATCTGCTGGCCAGCGCCCTGCAGGATTCGCGCTTTGAGCTGCTGCCCAGCCGCGGCAGCTTCTTCATGCTGGCCCGCTTTAGCGGCTTTAGCCACGAAAGCGACAATGATTTCGCCGTGCGCTTGATCCGCGAAGCGAAGGTAGCGACGATCCCGCTGTCGGCGTTCTACAGCGACGGCACCGATACCGGCCTTATTCGGCTGAGTTTTTCCAAAGATAACGAGACCCTGCTGGAAGGCGCGCGCCGTCTGAGCCAGGTGTAATTTTTTGTCCGACCATGGGAAAGGGGCACTGCCTATGAAAGCTTTGAAAACGCTGTTCGCCGCCGGATGCCTGCTGGCCGCCGGCTCTTCTCTGGCGGCGGAAAACAGCCTGCGTTTCGGCCTGGAAGCGCTGTATCCGCCGTTCGAATCCAAATCCGCCAGCGGCAAACTGGAAGGGTTCGACATCGAGCTGGGCGACGCGGTGTGCGCCGCCGCGCAGTTGCAATGCAGCTGGGTGGAAACCTCGTTCGACAGCCTGATCCCGGCGCTGCAGGCGCGCAAGTTCGACGCCATCAACTCGGCGATGAACGTGACCGAACAGCGGCGCCAGGCGATCGCCTTTACCGACGCCATCTATCAGGTGCCGAACCGCCTGATCGCCAAGGCCGACAGCGGCCTGCTGCCGGACGCCAAAGCGCTGGCGGGCAAACACGTGGGCGTGCTGCAAGGCTCGATTCAGGAGATTTACGCCAAAACCCATTGGGCGCCGGCGGGCGTGGACGTGGTGTCTTATCAGGATCAGAATCAGGTTTACCTTGACCTGGCGGCCGGTCGGCTCGACGCTACGCTGGTGATGGCACCGTCGGGGCAAAGCGGCTTCCTGTCGCAGCCGGACGGCAAGGGCTTCGCCTTCGTCGGCGAGGCGGTGCGCGACGACAAGATCCTCGGTGAAGGCATTGCCTTCGGCCTGCGTAAAGGGGATGAGGCGCTGAAGAAGAAACTGGATGCCGCCATCGCCAAAGTGAAACAGCAAGGCACGGTGACGGCGCTGTCGAAGAAGTATTTCGGCGATATCGACGTGACGGTGAAGTGATGGACGGGGGCGGCACCGCCGCCCCCTGCCGCGTTTAGCGATCGAACACCGAACTGTTCAGCGCGCGATCCTGCTGGTGGCGCTCCAGCGCCAATTCGATCAGGCGCGTGATCAGCGCCTGGTAGCTGACGCCACTCGCGGCCCACAGCTTGGGATACATGCTGATGTTGGTGAAGCCCGGCAGCGTGTTGATCTCGTTGATCACCACCTGGTTATCCGGCGTCAGGAACACATCCACCCGCGCCAGCCCGAAGCACTCCAGCGCGCGGAACGCCTTCAGCGCCACCTCACGGATGTGGTCGCTCACTTCCGGCGCGATCGCCGCCGGCACCACCACCTGAGCACCCTGCTCATTGATGTATTTGGTGTCGTAGGAGTAGAAAGCGTCGCTCAGCACGATCTCGCCGCACACGCTGGCCTGCGGATCGTCGTTCCCCAGCACCGCGCACTCGATCTCGCGGCCGACGATCGCCGACTCCACCAGCACTTTGTGATCGAAGCTGAAGGCCAGTGCCACCGCCGCGTCAAACTCGGCGCGGTTTTCCACCTTGCTGACCCCGACCGACGAGCCCTGGTTGGCCGGCTTGACGAACAGCGGCAGGCCGAGGCGCTCGCTCAGTTGCTCAAATGTGAACCCGGCGCGGTTGGCGCGGGTCAGGGTGACGAAAGGCGCCACCGCCAGCCCGGCGTCGCGCAGCAGGCGCTTGGTCACGTCTTTATCCATGCTGACCGCCGAGCCGAGCACGCCGGCGCCGACGAACGGCATATTGGCCATGCGCAGCAGCCCCTGCAGCGAGCCGTCTTCCCCCAGCGTGCCGTGTACGATCGGGAAAATGACGTCGAGCTGGCCCAGCGCACCGGCGCTGCCCGCTTCGATCAGCTGCTGTTTTTCCTGGCCCGGGATCAGCGCCACGTTCTTGTTCGAGCGGTTCAGCGCGATCAGCGCCGGGTTCTCGGCGTTGAGCAGGTAGTTGGAGGCGTCGTTGATGTGCCACTGCCCCTGTTTGTCGATCCCCAGCAGCGTGACGTCAAACTTCTCTTTGTCGATTGCATCCACAATGTTTTTGGCCGACTGCAGCGACACCTCATGCTCCGCCGATTTACCGCCAAAAATCACCCCAACACGTAGTTTAGTCACGCCTTAAATCCTTCTGAAAAAATCATGGCAAAAAAGTCGTTCATCACAATAAACGCATTGCCTGGCGGCGGCAATCGTTGTTGCCAGAATCTTCTTACGCCACGGAATGCCACATCGCGACCATCCTAAACGTATACACTTCATATATTGTTTACTTATGGAGACGCCGATGGGCATCGTAAAAATTTCGGACGCGCTGCATGACGATCTGCGCCTTGCCAGCCTGACCATGACGCGTTCGATCAACGCGCAGGCCGAGTACTGGATCAAGATTGGCATGCTGGCGGAGTTCCATCCGGAACTGACTTACCCACAACTGGTAAAAAAAATGATGAAAGATAACGCGCTGACGCTGAAGGAGATTGTCGGGTGAAAGAGATTGTGATTAAAACGCCGGAAGAGATTGCCAAAATGCGCCATTCCGGCGCCCTGCTGGCCAAAGTGTTTGCTATGCTCGATGAGGTCATCGTCGAAGGCATCTCCACCATGGAGATCAACGACCGCGCCGAGGCGTTTATCGTCAAAGAACTGAAATCGCGCCCGGCCAGCAAGGGGCAGTATGATTTCCCCTATGTGCTCAACACCTCAATCGACGACGTGGTGTGCCACGGGGTGCCGTCGGCCAGCAAAATCCTGCGTTCCGGTATGATTGTCAACGTAGATATCACGCTGGAAAACGGCGGCTACATCGCCGACTCCAGCAAGATGTACTGCATCGGCCAGGTGACGCCGCTGGCCAAACGGCTGGTGAACAACGTCTATGAATCGATGTGGCAGGGCATTCGCGCGGTGAAACCGGGCGCCACCCTGGGTGATATCGGCCACGCCATCCAGCGGCATGCCGAGCAGGCCGGCTACAGCATCGTGCGGGAGTATTGCGGCCACGGCATCGGCCGCGACATGCACGAAGAGCCGGCGGTATTGCACTACGGTCAACCCGGCAGCGGTCTGGTGCTGCAAGAGGGCATGGTGTTCACCATCGAGCCGATGATCAACCAGGGCGACCGCCGCATCAAGCAGAAGAAGGACGGCTGGACCGTGGTGACGCGCGACAAAAAACTGTCGGCGCAGTGGGAACATACCGTGGCGGTCACCGCCGACGGCGTGGAGATTCTGACGCTGCGCGACGAAGAGCGCCGCGCCAGCTACGCCGAACGCTACTAAATACGCAAGCCATTAGCTTAACAAGCTGATAGCTTAATAAGTTATTCACTTGATAACCTCTTAGCTTATGTGCGGCACTCCGGCGCCGCGGTTAAAGCGACGGAGATGACAGGGAGACAGGCAGTATGCAGTCAGGCAATCAGACGTTTATCAATCAGCTCAAAGACATCGTCGGCGGCCCGCAGCTGTTGACCGGCGATCGCAACACCGAGCGGTATCGCAAGGGGTTCCGCTCCGGCGAAGGCCAGGCGCTGGCGGTGGTGTTTCCCACTAGCCTGCTGCAGCTGTGGCGCATTTTGCAGGCCTGCGTGGCTGCTGACAAAATCGTCATTATGCAGGCCGCCAATACCGGCCTGACCGAAGGGTCAACCCCCAGCGGCAACGACTATGACCGCGACATCGTCATCGTCAGCACTCTGCGCCTCGATCATATTCAGGTGCTGGACAACGGCAAGCAGGTGGTCGGCTTCCCCGGCAGCACCCTGCACCACCTCGAGAAATTGCTCAAACCCTACGGCCGCGAACCGCATTCGGTGATCGGCTCCTCCTGCATCGGCGCCTCGGTGATCGGCGGCGTATGCAACAACTCCGGCGGCTCGCTGGTGAAACGCGGCCCGGCCTATACCGAAATGGCGCTGTACGCCCAGTTAGGGGAAGACGGCCAGCTGCGCCTGGTGAACCATCTGGGCATCCGGCTTGGCGACACGCCGGAAGAGATCCTCACCCGGTTAGAAAAAGGCGACTATCGCCCGACAGACGTCGAGTACGGCGAGTTGCGCGCCTCGGATAACGAATACGCCAGCCGGGTGCGCGACGTCGATGCCGACACCCCTTCCCGCTTCAACGCCGACAAACGCCGCCTGTACGAAGCTTCCGGCTGCGCCGGCAAGCTGGCGGTGTTCGCGGTGCGGCTCGACACCTTCGAGAAAGAAGGCAAAGAGCAGGTGTTCTATATCGGCACCAACGACACCGCGGTGCTGACCGAACTGCGCCGCCACATGCTGAGCAAATTCGAAAACCTGCCGGTGGCCGGTGAATACATGCACCGCGATATCTTCGATATCGCCGAGGTGTACGGCAAAGACACCTTCATGATGATCGACAAGCTCGGCACCGATCAGATGCCGCGCTTCTTCACCCTGAAAGGCCGCATGGATGCCAGCCTCAACAAGCTGCCGCTGCTGCCGCACAACCTGACCGATCGGCTGATGCAGGGCCTGAGCCATCTGGCACCGAGCCACCTGCCGAAGCGCATGAAGGAATACCGCGAACGTTTCGAACACCACCTGCTGCTGAAGATGGCCGGCCCCGGCGTAGACGAAGCACAGCGCTACCTGACCGACTATTTCGCCCAGGCCGAAGGCGCCTTCTTCGCCTGCACTCCTGACGAAGGCAAAAAGGCCTTCCTGCACCGCTTCGCCGCCGCCGGTGCCGCCGTGCGCTACCACGCGGTGCACGCCGACAAGGTGGAGGATATTCTGGCGCTGGATATCGCCCTGCGCCGCAACGACACCGACTGGTTTGAAACGCTGCCGCCGGAAATCGACAGCCAGCTGGTGCATAAGCTGTATTACGGCCACTTTATGTGCCACGTCTTCCATCAGGACTACGTGGTGAAAAAAGGCGTGGACAGCCATGCGCTGAAAGAAAAGATGCTCGAGATCCTCAACCGGCGCGGCGCCGAGTACCCGGCGGAGCATAACGTTGGCCACCTGTACCACGCCAAACCGGATCTGCAAACGTTCTACCGCACCGCCGATCCAACCAACAGCTTCAACCCTGGCATCGGCAAAACCAGCAAACGCAAAGGCTGGGCCGAAGACCCCCGCTAAACGCCTCACGATCGGCCCGCCGCCGCACCCGGCGCGGGCCTCATCTGCCCTACCTGCCTCATCGCGATCTTTCTGCGCCTTTAAAGATGCATTTTTATTGCAACTTATAAAATTCCCGATTACCATTCACCCCATCATCGCAAATGAGAATTAATTACAAAGCTGTCATGACGGATACATGACATCCGCCGTGGCATTCACCGCGAAGTTAATGAGAAGGAACCTACCATGAGTCAAACCCTCGATTCCGCCCAGCTGCTGGCCGCGCTCGATAAAGTGATGGTGATCTCCACCACCGATCTGCAGGGCACCATCACCTACGTCAATGACCTGTTCTGTCAACTGACCGGTTTTTCCCGGGAAGAGCTGGTGGGCCAGCCCCACAGCATCGTGCGCCACCCTTCCGTGCCGAAAGCCGTTTACAAAGCGATGTGGGACACCATCAAGGCGGGCGGTATCTGGACCGGCATCATTCCGAACGTCGGCAAGGGCGGCGTGCTGTACGTGGTCGACACCACGGTGCAGCCGCTGTATGACGCCCAGGGCAATATCGAGGCCTATATCAGCATCCGCCGCGTGATCAACGATCTGATGACCGACTTCGAATCGGTGGAATTCGCCAAAGAACAGTTCGACAACCACTACGACAAGTAACCGCTATGGCCGACATCATCGAACGCATCCTGATTGGTTACGGTTCGGAGTCGGGCAACGCCCGGGCGCTGGCGATGCGCCTGGGCGAGCAAAGCAGCCTGCAACCCTACCGCCCCATGGTTAAAGAACTCAACGCCATCCAGCCCGCCGATGTGGGCGAGCGTGACATCCTGTTGATCGTCTCGAGCTCATTTGGCGACGGCGAACCGCCCGCCAACGCCGAGCGTTTTTCCGACGCGCTGGCGCAATGGCCGGATCCCCCTCGGTTGCGCTACGCCATCTTTGGTCTCGGCGACACCGCGTACCCGCATTTCTGCGGCTTCACGCAGGCGCTGGATGCGCGCCTGACGCAATACGGCGCCCGCGCCATCGTCAATCGCGTCGACGCCGACGTTAACTTCGAACCGTTCTTCACCACCTGGCTGACGACGCTGGGTAAGGTGCTGGCCGGCGATGCCCAGGCGGGTCGCGACTTGCATCTGCGCGTGACCGCCTACGGTGAAGACCATGCGTTCAGCGCCGCCCTCCTCGAACGACGGCCGCTCAGCGCTCGCACGCCGCAAGCCTGGCATCTGCGGCTGAATATCGCCGGAAGCGGCATCGTTTACCGGGCGGGAGATACCGTCTATCTGTTGCCGGAGAACGACGAAGGATTATTGTCCCGGCTGGCAGACTGGCTCGGCAGGCCGGAGGCCGTCGACGCGCTGCGGCGCCGGGAGCTGCGCCAGCTCAGCAAAACGACGCTGCGCGAACTGGCGCAGTTGGCCGACAGCGAAGAGCTCAAAGGCCTGCTGAAGATCCGTCAGCGCAAAGCCCTGGAGAGTTATCTGTACGGCGCCGATCTGCTGGACGTGCTGCACGATTTTTGCCCGCCGCACGCGATCACGCTGGAGAACCTGTTGGCGCTGCTGCCCGTTTGCCTACCGCGCGCCTACTCCATCGCTTCGGCAACGCGGGAAGAGAGCCTCGATCTGTGCGTTCGCGACGTGCGTTATGAACGCGGCGGCCGCACGCGGCGCGGCACGGCAACCGGCTGGCTGCTCAAGCATCCCGGTCCTTTCCGCCTTTTCTGCCGCGCCAACCCCGGCTTTTACCTGCCGCGCGACACCGCCTTGCCGGTGCTGCTTATCGGTACCGGTACCGGCATCGCACCGTTGATTGGCTTACTGCGCGAAATGGCCGCCCAGGGCGAACGGCGTGAAACCGTCCTGATCTTCGGTGAGAAAAGGCGCGATGAAGACTTCCTGTATGGCGAGGAGTTGGTCACGCTGAACGCGACGGGCGTACTCACACGGCTCATCACGGCATTCTCGCGCGACGCCGCCGACAAGTATTACGTGCAACACGCCATCGACGATCGCGCCGATGTCGTCAGCGGCCTGCTGCAGCGGGGCGCGCATGTCTACCTGTGCGGCAATCGTCAGTATCTGGAACATGCCGTGGCGACGGCGCTGGAGCAAGCCTGCGGGGCGGAAAACCTGTGGCAGACGCTGATCGAGCAGCAGCGCCTGCACCTGGAACTCTATTGAAACAGGACGGCGTTCATCGTTCCGCGCGCAGCAGCAAGGAAACGATGAACGCGCCCCCCAGCCCCGCCGTAATGATGCCGATGGGCAGCTCCTGATGGGGGATCAGGCTGCGGCTGAGCATGTCGCCGCCGGTCAGCAGCATCGCCCCCAGCAGGCCGCACATCGGCACGGACAAGCGATGGCGCACACCCACCAGGCGCCGGGCCAGATAAGGCACCATCAGCCCGACAAACCCAATCACGCCCGTCAGCGAAACGAGAAACGCCGTAGACAATGCGCAGCACAGAAAGGTCTCGGTGCGCAGGCGCGCCACATTGACCCCCATCGAATGGGCGGTTTGCTCGCCCGCCAGCAGCGCATCCAGCGCCCGCCAACGCAGCGCCGTAAACCCGGCCAGCAGCACAAAACTCGCCAGCGGAATGAACAGATTATCCCAACGCGCCAACCCCAGCCCGCCCAGCGACCAGAACAACACCGAACCGGCCGCCCGCTGATCGCCGGAAAACACCAGGTAGCTGGTGAGCGCGCTGAACAAAAACGAGACCGCCAGACCGCAGACGATCAGCTGCTCGGCGCGCCTGACCCGGCTGACGCGAAACAGGATCATCACCGCCATCGCCGACAAAATACCGCCGGCGAAAGCGGACAGCGGCAACGTCAGCGCGCCCAGCGCATCGCCAAAGCGCGTGATGACCAGCACCGCGCCGGCGGAGGCGCCGGAGGAGAGCCCAAACAAAAAAGGATCGGCCAGCTCATTGCGGGTGGTGGTCTGCAGCAGCGCGCCGGTCATCGCCAGCCCGGCGCCGGTTAACGCCGCCAACAAGGCCCTGGGCACCCGCAGTTGCACGACGATGGTGTCCAGCATGCCGGAAAGCGGCGCCGAACCGAGCCCTAACGCCGCAAACGCCTGCCGCCATGACAACGCGACGCTGCCCAGCTGCAGGCTCCAGATCATTAACCCGCACAATACCGACAGCGCCAACGGCGCGAGCAGCATAAACCGCCGGGTCGGCGAATTCATTCAGCCTCCGGCGCGTACAGCGCCCGCGCCAGCTTTTCCACCGCGCCGATGTTGGCCGGCCCCGGCGTCAGCTCCGCATACTGCAGTTTCAGATAACGGTGGTGCCGTACGGCGGGGGTCAATTTCATCAACGGGTGAGACTCGAGGAAGCGCCGCAGCGCATCGGCGCCCGACCCGGTCTGGTAATCCAGCAGAATAATGAAGTCGGGCTCGGCCGCCGCCACCGCTTCCCAGGACGCCGTCGTCCAGCTCGCCGGCAAATCGTCCATCACGTTGCGGCCGCCCGCCGCTTCGACGATCGCCGTCGGCATAGCGTATCTGCCGCTGGTGAAAGGCTTCTCCTCCCCCGAGTCATAGACGAACACTTTAAGCGGCGGCTGGCCCGCCGGCCTGGCGGGAAGCGCAGCCAACCGGCGCTGCCAGCCCGCAACCAGCGCGGTGGCCTCTTGCTGCTTGCCGAAAATCTTGCCGAGCTTCAGCTCATCGTCATACAGCAGGTTCATATCGGCCTTTTGCGGCCGCCCGCCGGCCTGTACGCAGCTCTCGCTCAGCACCAGCGTTTTGATGCCGAACGGGGCGAGCGTCTCCGGTGTGACGTCACCGCCGATCTTCATGCCGTAATTCCAGCCGGCGAAGAAGAAATCCGGCTGCGCTGCCAGCAGCGTTTCCAGAGCAGGATATTTCGGCGCCAGTTCGGGAATGGCGCCCATCGCGGCCTTGAAGTCGGGCGTCAGTTTGTACCAGCCGGTGATGCCGGTCAGCCCGACAATGCGATCCTGCAAATGGAGCGCAAAGGCCATCTCGGCCATATTGATGTCGTTGATGACGGCGCGTTGCGGCGCCTGGTTGAAGGTGACCGGCGTACCGCAGCTTTCTACGGTGACGGGAAATTTTTCGGCCGCCGCCGCCCCGCCGGCCAGCAGCAGGAGCAGGGGGAATACGCGTGTGTTCATGTTTCTCTCTGGTTTATCAAGCGCAATGGGGAACGTCAAAAATACGCAGCGTTTTCCCGCTGACGGGGTGCGCCACCTTGAAACTGTTCATGCCGAACACCGGCAAAATCACCGGGGTCTGCAACACCGCCTCGGGCGTACCACAGGCTACCTGGCGGCTTTCGTTGAGCACCAGGATCCGATCGGCAAACGCCTCTGCCACGGGCAAATCGTGCAGCACTGCAATCACGGCAATGTCTTTATTTTTCACTAACGACAGCAGCGCCGAGCGCCCGGGCGGATCGAGGTGATTGGTCGGTTCATCCAGCAACAACAGATCGGGAGACTGCGCCAACGCCCGGGCCAGTGCAGCACGCTGACGCTGACCGCCCGAGAGCCGCCCCAACGGGCGGTGCCTGAGCGGCGCCAGCCCGGTTTCCCCGATGGCCTCGTCAACAATGCGCTTTCCCGTCGCAGAGCGTTCGCCATGCGGTAAACGGCCCAACGCCACGTAGTCCTCAACCGACAGCCGCAAATCCGGCAGATCGTTTTGTGCCAGAAAGGCGATGCTTCTGGCACGTTCCGCCGCCGGCCACTCGGACAAGGCGCGCCCTCGCCAGTAAATGCCGCCGCTGTCCGGCCGCGTTTCGCCGATCAGGGCGCGCAACAGGCTGGACTTGCCGCTGCCGTTAGGGCCGATCACCGCCAGCTTTTCACTGGAACGGAGCGCGAAATGGATGTTGTCGAGTATCAATGCCCCGCCGTGGCCGGTCAGGCTAACGCCATCAACGCGGAGGATGTCGTGAACTGAATTCATTATGCGTCAATTGTTATATTATAACATATCAATATTTTTACCACGATTCCGCGCCTTCTGCAAAAGCGAATCGCAACCTCTTTTGCCGCACGCGCTGCGTGAACTGAGGTAGGGAGCAAGCCGCGCCCCCCTGCTTCAACACTGCGCGGCAAAAGCAACATAGCATACCTTTTAATTAATGATAATGATTTACATTATCATTTAAATCATTGTGATTTCCGATTGCACGCCCCGCTGAACTTGGTTATGTTTGAAGCGATAAGTTTTATTCCCGGTTTGCAGGACCCCCTATGACTCCGTTGGCGCACAGCACAGATCCGACAAACGCGACCGTTCCGGCCGTCGTTTTGCTGTGTGCTTCCTCTGCCCCACCCGCCGTTTCCTCTGTCGTTTCAGCGGTTGCCGCTTACCCGCCACGCATTGTGGTTGTGCGCTAAGCCACACCGACTTTTACCTCCGGCTTATTGATCTGTTGCGTTCAGGCGTAGACCGCCGCGCGCGCCGGAGCCTGTAATTTTCACGACAGGTGAAATTGATATGCGATTACCTTCTCTCTGGGCCAATGCCGGCCTGGCTACGCTGTTCGTCCTGCTTTGGAGCAGCGGCGCGATCTTCTCCCGTTGGGGGTTGGAGCACGCCTCCGCCTTCGCTTTTCTGTTCTTCCGCTGCGCCATCGCGCTGGCGGTGCTGTTGGTCATCGGCCTGTGGCAGCGCCAGTGTCTCCCCGCCCCCGGCACCCGCTGGCGCGTCGTGCTGATCGGCGTGCTGATGATCGGCAGCTATCAAATCTGCTATCTGCTGGCGCTGGAACAAGGTATTACGCCCGGCGTGCTGGCGACGCTGCTCGGCGTACAGCCGATCCTCACCCAGTTCATCACCGAGCGGCGTTGCACCAGGCTGCGGGCACTCGGCCTGGCGCTGGCGATGGTCGGGCTGACGCTGGTGGTGTACCAAAGCCTGATGGTGGCCCACTTCTCGCTGAGCGGCATGCTGTTCGCCTTTATCGCGCTGGGCTGCATGACCGCCGGCACCCTGCTGCAAAAAGGCATGACGCAGCCGCCGCTGGCGGTCTTGCCGCTGCAGTATGCCGTCGGATTATTGATGTGTACGCTGGCACTGCCGTTTGAGCCGCTGCGGGTCGAATGGAGGCCTGAGTTCGTGCTGCCCCTGCTGTGGATGGCGGTGGTGATCTCGGTGCTGGCGACGTTCTTGCTGTATCGCCTTATCCAGCGCGGTAATCTGGTGCAGGTGACCAGCCTGTTCTACCTGATCCCGGCGGTGACCGCCCTGCTGGATTACCTGCTGCTCGGCCACGCGCTAGCCGCGCTGAGCCTGCTGGGCATGGCGGGCATCGTGCTCGGCGTGATGCTGGTTTTCCGCCGCGTATAAAGCAAAAGCCCCCGCGCCGTTCCACCGGCGCGGGGGCAACAACAGCCGTTAACTCAGAACAACCAGGAACCGTACCCCCACAGCAGCACCGTCACCCCAAGCAGCAGCTCGAGCAACAGAATGCCGATGGCGAAGGTCGAGCTGGAGAAGATGAACCCTTCCTTACTGTCGATATTCAGGAAGTGCGGGATCCCCAGATTCAGCAGATAGCCCGAATAGCACAGGCCGATAATGCCGACAAACAGACACAGCCAGACGACCGGATAGAGCGCCACTACCCCGCTGAGGAACATCGGGGTCGCCACGTAGCCGGCGAACACCATGCAGCGGTGCAGGCTGGGGCGCGATTCATAACGCCGCGCCATCCAGTGAATGACTTTCCCCATGGCCGCTACGCCCGCCAGCATCAGCAGGTAGAACGCCACGGCGGTATAAAACGCGGTAAACATGTCGAGCCTGATGGCATGTCCCTCGCCGGAGAGCCAGCCCAACTGGGTGGTGCCGATAAAGGCGCAGACCACCGGGATGGCTGCCAAGAGCAACACGTGATGGGTGTATAGGTGCGAGACGCTTTCATTCTCGCTTTTGATCTGTTCGAACTCGGCGCTGGGATGCGCCAGAAGTCCCCAAACATGACTGACCATGAGACACCTCCTATCTCGCCGTAGGCCGCGATCGGCGAACGAATTTCACACCTCCGACGGACTGCTACCCGTGCGAGGATTGCGGCCACGGGGCTCTCTCCCCTGTACTAATTATAGTCTTTCGGCGAAAAAACGTGCGGAAAGCGCAACGCCGCAGCGCTTTGTCTTATACTCCCACCATAAAAACCAGGCTGCGAGGAAGGTCATGTCATCCGTAATCACCACCCGTCAGGCGGGGATCGTCGACGTCGACGCCGGGCGCAACGTTACCGTTGTCGAGCCCTGCAATCTTTACGGCTGCCGGCTCGGCGACGATGTCTTCGTCGGCCCGTTCGTCGAGATCCAGCGCCACGTCAGCATCGGCGCGCGCAGTAAAATTCAGTCGCACAGCTTTATCTGCGAATACGTCACCCTCGGCGAAGCGTGCTTTGTCGGCCACGGCGTTACCTTCGCCAACGATCTGTTCCGGGACGGCGCGCCCAACGCCGATCCGGCCAGTTGGGGGCGCACGCGCATCGGCGATCGGGTGTCCATCGGCTCCGGCGCCACGATCCTGGCGGTAGAGATCTGCAACGACGCGGTGATCGGCGCCGGGGCGGTGGTGACCCGCGATATCACCCGCAAGGGGATCTACGCCGGCAACCCGGCGCGTCTGCTGCGGGAGCTGCCGTAATGAACCCGGCCATCCGCATCGCGGCCATTGAGGCGTTGCCCGACGATTATCTGGCCCGCGGCGATTTCAGCTTCACCATCGCCTGTTACGCCCTGCCGCAGTTCGACAGCCCGGTGGACAGCTGGCCAACCCGCCCGGTGGCGCCATTTCGCAAACGGTATCCGCTGGCGCCGTTCGCCAACGAAGACAGCGTGACCTTCCTGGCGTATCGTCAGAACGACGCCGTTGGCCATATCACGCTGAGCAAAAACTGGAACGGTTACACCCTGATCGACGAGATCGCCGTCAGCGCTCATGCGCGCCGTCAGGGCATCGCCGGGGCACTGCTGGACTGCGCCAAACGGTGGGCGCGGCAGCAGGAAACCTCAGGTATGATGCTCGAAACGCAGAACAACAATCTGGCGGCCTGCCGCTGTTACCAGCATTACGGGTTTATCCTCGGCGGCATCGACCGTTTGCTGTACCGCGCCGAACCGGAGATCGCCGATCACGAAATCGCGCTGTTCTGGTATTTGCCGTTCAATAGCGAAATCGGTTACTGATTTATCGATTGCCATTGAGGTGATGTTTACTTTTTAACCCCTACCATCGGATGAGAACTGTTATCACTTACTCTGATAAGCCAGCGACACCCAGGGAGGGCCGTATGAACAAGAACAAGGCTGTTTTACTGATGTTAGCTATCGCTATGAGCGGATGCGCCGAACGCTCCACCGCCGTCTCCCCCGCGACGCCGCCGACCGACGTCACCGTTTCGCCGCCGGGCGTGCAGCCGGAGATGGACGCCAGCACCCGCAGCAAGCTGCGTGAGATCCTCGCGCTGCGCGCCGGTTGGCCCGCCGCGCAGCCGCATGGTCGCACCGTCGATTTGATTTCGCGCGAGTTTCTCGGCACGCCGTATCTCGCCAACCGTCTGATCGGTTCGCAGAACACGCCCGAGCAGCTGGTGATCGACTTCCGCGGACTGGATTGCTTCACCTACATCGATTATGTGGAAGCGCTCAGCACCGCCCGCAGCGAAGCCGAGTTCGTTCAGCGCCTGGTAGACATTCGCTACGTCGACGGCAACATCGCCTTCCCGCAGCGCAAACACTTCTTCACCGACTGGGCGCAGCGGCCGAAAAAAGTGGCCGAAGACATCACCGCCCAGCTCAGCCCGCACGCCGTCAGCCTCGTGAAAAACCTCAATCAAAAGGCGGACGGCAGCAGCTACCTGCCCGGCTTGCCCAACGTGCAGCGCAGCGTCACCTACATTCCCAGCGACAACGTCGACGACAAGGTGCTGGCCCAGCTGCGCACCGGCGACTACATCGGTATTTACACCAACCTCGCCGGGCTGGACGTGACCCACACCGGCATCTTCGTGATGACCGACCATGGCCCGGTGCTGCGCAACGCCTCCTCGCGCAAGGCCAACATGCAGGTCGTCGACTCACCCTTTATGGATTACGTGATGGCTACGCCGGGCATCGTGGTGCTGCGTTCGCTCAGCCGATAATCACCGCCGCATAACGGCTATAAGCTATAGCCGTTTATGCTGAACGAGCGTTTGACTTCGCCGGCGGTTCAGGCTTAGCTGTAAGGACAAAAACCAACTGATTTTATTGTTTTTTTCAGGGAGACTTCGATGACCTTACGCTGGCGTATCACCCCTCTGGCGGCGGCCTTCGCCGCCGTATTGGCGCTTCAGGGCTGCGATCAAAAAACCGACCAAAACCATATCAAAGTCGGCGTCATCAACGGCGCGGAACAGGACGTGGCGGAAGTCGCCAGGCAGGTGGCGAAAGAGAAATACGGGCTGGACGTCGAGCTGGTCGGCTTCAGCGGTTCGCTGCTGCCGAACGACGCCACCGACAAAGGCGAACTGGACGCCAACGTGTTTCAGCACCGCCCGTTCCTCGAACAGCAAAACAAAGATCACGGCTATAAGCTGGTGGCGGTCGGCAATACCTTCGTGTTCCCGATGGCCGGCTACTCCAAAAAGATAAAATCGCTGAAAGAACTGCCGGACGGCGCGGTGATCGCCATCCCGCTCGATCCGACCAACCTGGGGCGCGCCCTGCTGCTGCTGGAAAAAACCGGGCTGATTAGCCTGAAGCCTGGCAAAGGGTTGCTGCCCACCGCGCTGGATATCAGCGCCAACCCGCATCATTACCAGATCATGGAGCTGGAAGGTGCGCAGCTGCCGCACGTGTTAGACGATCCGAAAGTCACCGTCGCCGTCATCAGCACCACCTACATCAACCAGACCGGCCTGTCGCCGACCAAAAACGGCATCTTCATCGAGGATAAGGACTCGCCGTACACCAACATCATCGTCACCCGCGAAGACAACAAGGACGCGCCAAACGTACAGAACTTCATCAAGGCCTATGAGTCGGACGAAGTCGCCAAAGCCGCCGAGAAAATCTTCAACGGCGGCGCGGTGAAAGGCTGGTAAATTCGGCCACCATCAAGGCGGATTCTGCGCACGAATCCGCAATATTTCACTTTCATTCCCCGTTTCCTTACGCCACACCTTTCTCTAAAAGCAAAACGCCCGCATGCTCATTCCTCCATAACACGGATTGTTCACAACAAAGGAGTGTATCGATGCCGATCAAATTTGCCCCCAAGGTCGGGGAAATTCTCGAGTGCAACTATGGCAACTATCCCCTATCAGTCTGCCAACCGCATGAAGCCGGCTTTTATGATGGCCACATTCCACCAGAAATGGTGAAGAACCGTTTAGTTGTTGTGTTAAACGGCAAAATTAACGGCAACGCCTGCATTATCGTACCGCTGTCGACCACCAGAGATTCGAACAAGATCGAACGGGGATTGCACATCGAAATCACGCGTGAACTCATCGAAGATATGAGATTCCTTCATCCGCAAACGCGCTGGGCAAAGGGCGATCTGGTGCAGCAAGTCAGCCGCCAACGGCTGAACAGAGCCCGTAAAGAGAGAGGCTTTCTTACCCAGTGTCTGTCGCGCGAGCTTGTTGCTGACATACAACGCGCCGTCATTAAGTCGATCAATGCCAAAAATATGCTGTTCTGACCAGTACGCTGTTGTTGACAAAACAGACAAATCAGGTGAAATTGTCGCCGTAGCCGATAAAGGCCCTTATGCTATACCCTCCCTTTCAGGGACCTGCGAAGCCCAGCCATCCAGCTGGGCTTTTGCCTCTCTGGCGCCTACCGATTTTTAAAACGTCATCTTTTCTTCCCGCTCTTGACCCTTACGTGGCGTCAGGCTTTAGTATCCCGGCACGCACAAGGGAGGAGCTACATATGTTATTGAAAGTCGGCGAACTGGCGCGCCGTTCCGGCATTACCGTTCGCACACTGCATCACTATGACAGCATTGGTTTGCTGGTCCCTTCTGCGCGTTCCGACGCTGGTTATCGTTTATACAACCGGGCTGACATCACCCGCTTGCACCACATCCAGGCGCTGCGCCGGATGGGCGTTTCGCTGGCGGAAGTCGGGGCAATTCTCGCGCGTTCAGGGCCAGCGCTTCCGGCGGTGATTGAGCAGCAGATCGCCATGTTGGAGCAGCAGTTGGCACAGATCGCCGCATTGCGCGGCCGGCTGCAGCACATGCATGCCCAACTTTCCGCCGGGCACGAACCGGAACTGAACGACTGGCTGACTACGTTGGAGTTAATGACCATGTACGATAAATACTTTACCGCCGATGAGCTGATGCAACTACCATTCTACCAAGCTGATCCCACCCGCAATCAGGAATGGGCTGCATTGGTGAGCAGCGTGGGACAACTGATGGCGGAAGGCATCGAACCTCAGGCGCCACAGGCTCAGGCGATGGCACGCCGCTGGATGCTGATGCTGGAACGCGACACCGCCGGCAACCCGGCCTTTCTCACCCGGCTTAACGCCATGCACGCCGACGAACCGTCGATGCGCGAACAGACCGGCATTACACCGACGATGACGGACTACATCACCCGCGCCTTTGCCGAAACCAAGCTGGCTGTCTATCAAAAATACCTGTCGGTGGAAGAGTACGCCTACGTGCGTCAACACTATTTCACCCGCCTGCAGGAGTGGCCGGCTCTGATCGCTCAATTCCATCAAGCAATGAACGACGGCATACCTGCCGATTCGCCGGAGGCGGTGCGATTGGCGGCCGATTGGCTGGCGCTGTTCCAATCCTATGCCGGCACCAACCCGGCGACGCAGATGAAGATCCGTGAAGCGATGGAACGGGAACCCTCGCTGACCGAGGGCACCTGGCTGACTCCGCCGTTGCTGGCCTATCTGCGCCAGGCCGTGGCCCGGCTGATGCGCGGCTGAATAGCTCATAGGATTTTCTTATCTCACCATAAGAAAACCCGATTTATCCCGGCGGCGAGCGGCGCGCATAATGGCGTTTATCTGCTGATTTCCAAGGTAAACAGGCATTACCATGACGCTCTCCGCTCCCGTACTCAGCCTCCTCGATGCCACGCCGGACGATATGGCCGCCGTGCTGCAAATTTACACTCACCACGTGCTGTACGGTGCCGCCTCGTTTGAAGAACAGCCGCCGACCTTGGCGGAAATGCAGCTGCGGCTAGGCAAGGTGCGGGAAGCCGGGTTGCCCTGGCTGGTGGCGAAAAGCGAAGGCCGTGTTATGGGCTACTGCTATGCCACGCCATATCGCCCCCGGCCGGCCTATCGCTTTACCGTAGAAGACTCGGTGTATATCGCCGAAGGGCAACAGGGGAAAGGCGTCGGCAAGGCGCTGCTGAGCGCGCTGATCGCGCGCTGCGAGCAAGGCCCCTGGCGCCAGATGCTGGCGATCGTCGGCGATTCCGCCGCCAACCACGGCTCGCTGGCGCTACACCAGTCGCTCGGCTTTACCAGCGCCGGAACGTTAAAGGCCGTGGGGTTCAAACTGGGGGAATGGCGTGACACGCAGATTATGCAGCGCGCGCTGGGTGACGGCGACAATCGGCATCCTTGAATGCATGGCGACGCACGATAGGAAGTTAGCGTCTATAGTGAAGAGGGATTTCATTGAGTTAGCGCCAATCGCGCACGCCATCTAACCGGTAAGGGAGAAGTGAATGAAAATTATTCTGTGGATTGTCGCCATCATCTTCATCGTGGGTTTGTTGACGATTACCGGCGTTCTCAAACTGATCTTTTAATCCGTCTCATACGTCCCGCCCCTTCCGGGGCGAGACTTTTCATCATGCCTTGAAACGCGCGCGTACCGCGCCCAGCGCCGACACCACCGCCAGCACCACGCCGCCGGCCACCAGCCCGAACGCCACGTTCAGCAGTGCCGGAACCACACCCTGCAAAAGATGGCCAAACGTCGGCACCACGGTGGTGTACGAGGCCCAGTCTTCGAACAGGTGATGCACCGGCGGCAGGCCGTGGGTCAGGATGCCGCCGCCGACCATAAACATGGCAACAGTGCCGACGATCGACAGCGTTTTCATCAGATAAGGCGCGGCGCGCACGATGCCGCCGCCGAGGGAGCGCGCCACTGCGCTGCGTTTGCGGCTCAGATATAGCCCCAGATCGTCCAGCCGAACGATGCCGGCGACGATGCCGTACACGCCGAGCGTCATCACAACGGCGATGCCGCACAAGACGATCACCTGCTGGCTAAAGGTGGCGCCGGCGACGGTGCCCAAGGTAATGGCGATAATCTCGGCGGACAGCACGAAGTCGGTGCGTATTGCCCCCTTCACCTTGCGCTTCTCATAAGCCGCGGCGTCCTCATTGGCGCCGGGCCCGTCCGATTTTTCCTCCTGCGCCGCCTTGCCGTGGCTCAGGCTGTGAAACACCTTTTCGAACCCTTCGTAACACAGATAGGCGCCGCCCACCATCAGCAACGGCGTAATCGCCCAGGGCGCGAAGGCGCTGATCAGCAGCGCCAGCGGCACCAGGATCGCCTTGTTGATCAGCGAGCCTTTGGCGACGCTCCACACCACCGGCAGCTCGCGGTCGGCTTTAACGCCGGTGACCTGCTGCGCGTTGAGCGCCAGATCGTCCCCCAGCACCCCGGCGGTTTTTTTCGCCGCCATCTTGCTCATTAACGAGACATCGTCCAGCAACGAGGCAATGTCGTCGATGAGGGTAAGTAAGCTACTTCCTGCCAAAATAATTCATCCTTTTCATATTCACGGGCCATTCTATGTTTAGCATAGCGGTAAAGCATCATGAAAGGATATGGAGGATCTCGGAAAATGCCGGGCGGGCGATTGCCGCCCGGCGCCGACGTTAAAGCGCTACGCTGCCCAGGATGAAGGTGACGGTAATCACCGACAGCAGCGTCGTCCAGGTGATGATGGAGGCCATCGCTTCATGATCGCCCCCCATTTGCCGCGCCAGAATATAGGCGTTGCCGGCACAAGGCACGGCGGAGTAGAGAATGGCGATGCTGGCCGGCACGCCGGTGGCGCCGAAATAGTGCACCAGCGCAATGGTAATCAGCGGCATGGCCACCAGTTTCAGCACGGTCGCATAAGAGATGGAAACCAGCTTGCGAATATGCATGCTGACGATCAACCCTGCGCCGACCGACATCAGGCTCAGCGGCGTGGCGGCGTTGGAGAGATAAACGAACAGCTGTTTAAGCGCGCCGGTGATGTGCAGGTTGCACAGGTTCATCAGCACCCCGAACAACGCGCCGATGATCAGCGGGTTTTTCGTCAGCGCCAGCAGCGCGCCGCTCAGGCTTTTCTTGCTGCCGGTGCCGTAATGGTTCATCACCAACACGCTCATGATGTTGGTCAGAATGATCATATAGGCCACGAAGAAACCGGACAGCGCCACCCCCTCGCTGCCGAACAGCGATTGCGACAGCGCGATGAATACATAAGAGTTATATCTGACTCCGCCCTGAAAAATGGAGGTAAACAGATCGGCCGACGTATTGAAAAACAGTTTGCCAACGAAAATAATCAACGCGATGGCCAGCGTGGAAACTATGGTCGCCACAACGGGATAAAAGCTGTCCGCGCCGCTAAAATCCGCCTCGCTGATATCCAATATCAACAGCGCCGGAAAAAACAGGTAATAAACGAATTTGTCTGAGAAGCCCCAAAATACGGCAACGTCTTTAACATAGAGCTTTGACAAATAGCCCAGCACGATTAACAAAAAAATCGGCAATATAGAAAGAAAAACGTTCAGCATGAATAATAACCTTAAATCGAGAAAATGCGCTCTTCAACCTGATTGAGGTTGCGGTGATTCCACAAGCTTGCCGAAATGAAGACGCGTTGCACCCAGCGCAACGGCGTATCTCTTTCATCGAAAGATGGCGTGAATTTATCGCGTGAATGCAGCGCAAAACGGTTATCGATATACACCAAATCGCCCGGGCAAATATCGATGCCGATGGCATTTTCTTTCACCAGCCCGTAGAAACGCTCCAGCGCGGCTTCCGCTCGCGGCGTGCTGGCGGCAATCATGCCGGGATAGAAAACGGCGCTCACATCCGGCAGAACATGGTTTTGCGAAATCAGCGGCACCAGCGCGGTTTCTTCGCGCCCGGCCTGCGTGGACTGGCGCCAACGGTATGGCAGCTTGATGCTGTACAGCGGGCTGGCCAGCGTTTCGACGTCCTCGCGGCTCAGTTGAGCGATAGCCAAACGCGAATCGGAGATACGCGTCATCGGGCTGTGCGGATCGCGGCGCACGCCGGCTAACAGCAACCCCATCGGCGAGACGTTGAACTGCTCCAGGTGTTTCAGGGCCGCATTTTCAATATGGAAATCCAATTCAACATCGAACCCCAGACCGGTATATTCTTTTTTGGCTTCGCGTTTGGGGATCAGATTATTGATCAGTTCTTTCCCTTCGAAATACATCGAATAGGGTTCACCAATTAGCGAAGAGATGCCGACCAACAGGTTTTCACTGATATTCCCTGATTTGGCCGAAGGCGTATATTGGTTCGGACAAGGGGAAAAGAACACTTCTTTATCCACCGGCACATTTTTTAAAATAAGATAAGGCCGTGGTTTGATTGACGCCTTTTGCTGGCCTAATGCGGCGCTTAATCTGTGGGGTAAGTGGGTGATCATGGCCGAACGTATGGCGTGAATATACGCATCACCGCCGGCGGGATCGTAAGCAATTTTATCTAATGCCGAAAATAACTCGTTTCTTTCCTGATCCGTCAATTGAAAGACGTTTTGGTAATCCATCCTGAGCATTCCTTGACAATAAGAATATCATTAGCAAGCCTAATGAAAGCGGCAGGATGTTAACATTACGCAATCAAATTCATAAAGATTTATTAACTAATTTCGTGATCTTAATCACCACTCCTCCGTCCAGTTAGCGGTGGAGAAGAAGTGATTAATAAACAAACAGCTACGCGCATACGTCTCAATCGGATGCGATAGCGAATACGCCCGAGAGATAGCGCAGGACATGACCGTGGGCCTCAAATACGCACGATAAATGCGTGCTGCCCTCAAGCAAGCCAAAGGCAACATGCGCACTGCCATGCTGTTCGACGAAGCGCTGCATCGCTTGCGCATTGAACAACTCGTCCTGCGCGGCCGCCAGCAGCAAAGTCGGTAATCGCAGCGCCGCCAGTTGCTTGGCCGGGGTGCGTGGCGTCAACGCGTTAGCCATATTGACGCTGTATTGACAGACAAAATCGGGGGCGGCGGCCAGCACGGCTGGGGGAAAATTCAGGCTGACCGCCCGAGATTGCCCAAACCAGCGCCCGCCGCTGAGCGCATTGGCCACAAAGGGCCATTGGCGCACCTGAGCAAAACGGGCCGCCGCCGTCAGATCGCGGGCTATGCCGGAAAATGGCCCCAGCTCCGGCGCCAGCATGATCAGGCTGTCCGCCTGCTGCTCGCAAGGATAACGGGTCAAGTAGTTGAGCAACATCCCGGCGCCGCTGGAATGGCCAAGCAGGTGCCTGCGCGCCAACGGAAAACGCAGGCGCATTTCCGCCAGGATGACATCGACATCGCGCCAAATACGCTCAGGCCGCTCAACCGTTCCCCGCTCTCCCGTGGAATCGCCATGTCCGCGAATATCGACCAGGCACACCGCGAGCGTTGGCTCGGCCGCCAACTGGCGCGCCAGGACGTCATACCCGGCAGCGCTGTTAACCCCGCCGCCGTGATACACCACCATCACGTCTGCACTCGCGGCAGTTTGCCGATACAGGCGATAGCTCAATCCCTCAACGCGACCGGACGACATCTCCACATGCCCGCCCGGCCACTCGCCGTAAGACTTCGCTTGCTCAACATAGCGGTCAAAATCAATCAAAGCGCACCTTTCCATGAATATTGTCGGTATTTCCTACGGCAAA
This sequence comes from Serratia sp. NGAS9, assembly GCF_009905295.1. Lineage (NCBI taxonomy): Bacteria > Pseudomonadati > Pseudomonadota > Gammaproteobacteria > Enterobacterales > Yersiniaceae > Serratia > Serratia sp. NGAS9. The sequence continues at coordinate 1,301,105 of NZ_CP047605.1, read as the reverse complement.
GCTCCTCGCCAGAATGGTTATAACAATATGAAATAACAGCAGTAATTACCATTCTTTTGCACATTCTCCCTTAGCGTCAGGGCAGATCGCCCGCCGGCACATTGAGCTGCCAGGAAAGGCCGAAACGATCGTTGAGCCAGCCGAAACGGGCGCTGAAGCCGTAGTCATCGAGCGGCATCAGCACCTTGCCGCCCTCCGCCAGCCGGTGGAACGCCCGCTCCAACGCTTCTTCGTTAGGCAGGTTGATGAACAGCGACACCGCCGGGGTGAAGCTAAAGTCATGGCTGATCGGGCTGTCGATAAACACCAGGTTCTGCCGATCGAAATCGATGGCAGCATGCTTGATCAATCGCCGGCCGTCCGGCGTCGGGTCGTAATGCTGTACCTGCATGAGCCGAAAACGCTCGAACACCTGGCTGTAGAGATCGATCGCCCGCTGCGCCTCTCCCTGGAACATGACAAAGGTCGAAACCTGACTCATAACATCCCCTCCGGCAAACGTTGTGGTATTAATGGAGGATAGCGGATTACCGTTGAAGCGGCGGAAAGGAGCAACCATGAGCATCATTCATCGCCTGGCGCAGCCGGACGATCTCAACGGCCTGTTAGCCTTGTATCGCGAGCTGCGCCCGCAGGACGCGCCGCTGCGCGCCGACGATGCGCGCCGAACCCTGCAACGTCTGCTGGACGATCCGGCGATCCGTCTGGTGGTGGCAGCGGACGAGGAACAACCGATCGCCACCTGCATGCTGGCGCTGATCCCGGGGCTGGCACACCAGGCGCAGCCGTTCGGTGTTATTGAGCATGTGGTGACGGCGGAGCCCTATCGCGGCCACGGCGTGGCGCTCGCGATGATCGAATACGCGCTGCAGCTGGCCTGGCGCAAGGGCTGTTACAAGGTGATGCTGCTGTCGGGGCAGCAACGCACCGGCGCGCACCAGCTTTATCTCAAAGCAGGTTTCGACGGCGATCGCGAGCGGGGATTTGTCATCAGGCGGCCCGAGGGCCGATAGCGGCCTGCTGCAAATGAGCAGGCCGCCAGGCGGGTCATTCGGTGGCGTTTTTCGCCAGGCTGGCGTCTTTTTGGCGACGATAGTCGCGGGCGGCGGCCGGGATCGGCGTCACCTTGCCGGTTTCGATCCAGCTGCGCAGACGGTTGGCGTCGGCGAAGTGGGTATATTTGCCGAAGGCGTCCAGCACCACCAGCGACACCGAGCGGTTACCGATCATGGTGCGCATCGCCAGGCAGTGCCCCGCCTGGTTGGTGAAGCCGGTCTTGGTCAGCTGAATGTTCCATTTCGGGTTGTACACCAGGTGGTTGGTGTTGCGGAACGGCAGCGTGTAGTTGGGATCCTTGAAGCTGGCCATGCGTTCGGTGGTGGTACTGAGCTGGCCGATCAACGGGTATTGTTTGGTGGCGATCAGCAGCTTGGTCAGATCGCGCGCCGTCGACACGTTATGAATAGAGAGCCCGGTCGGTTCCACATAATGGGTATTGGTCATGCCGAGCGCCCTGGCCTTGGCGTTCATCGCTTTGATGAAGGCGTTGTAGCCCCCCGGATAGTGGTGCGCCAGGCTGGCGGCCGCGCGGTTTTCCGACGACATCAGCGCGAGCAGCAGCATGTCCTTGCGGCTGATTTCGCTGTTCAGCCGTACCCGCGAATACACCCCTTTCATCTCCGGCGTCTGGTGGATGTCCACTGACAGCATCTCGTCGAGCGGCAGGTGCGCGTCCAGCGTGACCATGGCGGTCATCAGCTTGGTGATCGAGGCGATCGGCACCACTTCATCCGGGTTGCGCGCGTACATCACCTTATGGGTTTGCATATCGACAACCATCGCGCTGCCGGAGGCCAGCTCCGGCTGGGTGGCGTGTACGGCGGCGGCGTTGTCGCTGGCCAGCGCGCGCGGCGCAAAGCCTGCGCCCGCCTGCAAAGCGAGCAGGGTCAGAACCAAAACACGTATTTTCACAGGCATTACTCTGAAATGGGGGCTTGAACTCAGCGAATTATATGTGAGGGTTCAGCGCTTGGCACTGGGATTGTATGGCGGATTTGTGACAAATTCTGTCGGCCGAAAAACGACGCAGCCCGCGGGCGCTCTGGGATGAACGCCCGCGTAGAAAAAGTTACAGCGCCGGCTGCCAGGCCGACTGAGGCAGCAGGTACAGCCCCGGCGTTTGCCGCGCCCCGGCGCCGACGATATGGCCGATGCCGGCCGCCATCACCGCCAGCGTCACGTCGAAGGCGTTGAGGCTGTCGCCATAGCCGGCGGTCAGGTTGAACATCGAGCCATTGGCCAGCAAATAGACCGTCTTTTCATTAAGTTGGTAAGCGTTCACATAAGGCATCGGCTCGTGGTGCGGCAAGCCCTTGAGGAAGCCGACGTCGATCTCTTCCGCCACGTGGCCGACGTTGAGGATAAACACGCCGTCCTGCGCCTGTTGCAGATGCTGCGCCGAGAGCACGTTTTTCGCGCCGGTCGCGGTGGCGATCACGTCCGCCTGCGCGATCGCGCTCGCCAGATCCACCACCTGCCAGCCGTCATAACGCGCCTGCAGCGCGCGCGCCGGATCGATTTCCGCCACCATCACCTGGCCACCGTAGGCCCTGGCCGCCGCTGCCGTCCCCTGCCCGACCAGGCCGTAACCGATCACCAGCACGCGCTTCTCGTGCAGCGTCAAATGGGTGGTCTGGAAGAAGGTATGCCAGGCGGTCAGCCCAACCATATGCCGATTGTGCAGCCCTTCTTTCACCGGCAGATCGTCCCAGTTGAAGATCGGATAGCGCGGCGCCACGCCGTTCAACCGGCTGATGCCCGAGCCGGTGGCCTCCAGCCCGGCGACGATCTGCGGGCCACCCGGCGACTGGTGCAGACGGGTGGTCAGATCCGCCCCCATTTCGCACAGGTGGGTCGGCCGCCAGGCCAGCGCGCGGTCGAAAGATTCCGACCATTCGCCGGCGCTCATGTCACGCCTGGCATAGGCCTGCGCGCCCCGCCGTTCCAGCCAGGCCACCACATCGTCCTGCACCGTGGTGGGATTGCAGGTGGTCAAGAAGATCGCCGCGCCCTTGTCCAGCAGGCCGGCCACCAGCGGCGCCATTTTCAAATCCAGGTGCATGTTGCACGCCAGCCGCACCCCGTGCAGGTCCGGCAACGCCGCCATCGCCGCCCGGGTGCGCGGCATATGACGCGTCGCCCAGCTCAATTCGCTCTCGAAGTCCTGATACATCCGTTGCTCCTCTGATGTGCCCCGCCGCCAGGCGTGGCAAAAAATTATCCCGCGCGGCCGAGCCGGCGGATCGCCTGCGGCGACAGGCCAAAGACGCGGATAAACGCCCGTCTCATGCGTTCTGGATCGCTGAACCCCACCGAACGGGCGATCGCCTCCAGCGGCTCGGCGCTCTCTTCGACACGTACCCTGGCCGCCTCTACCCGCAGCTGCTCGATCACCTTGGCCGGCGTCTGCCCGGTTTCGGCGCGGAACAGCCGGCCGAACTGACGCTCGCTCAGGCAGGCGGCGTCAGCCAGATCCGCTACCGACAGCGGCAGGTGCAAATGTTCGCGCGCGAACGACAGCGCTGCACGCATGCGATCCGACGACGGATTCAGCGCCAGCAGCAGCGAGTACTGCGACTGCCCGCCGGGGCGTCGGTGGTAGACCACCAGCTGCCGCGCCACGGCCGCCGCCAGGGTGGCGCCCAAATCGTCTTCGATCAGCGCCAACGCCAGATCGATGCCGGCACTGATGCCGGCCGAGGTCCAGATATCGCCATCGCGAATGAAAATGCGGTTGCTGTCGACACGGATACGCGGATAACTCTGCTGCAATCGCGCCGCGTGATACCAGTGGGTGGTGGCGCGCTTGCCGTCCAGCAAGCCGCAGGCCGCCAGAATAAACGCGCCGGTGCACACGCTGGCGATGCGGCGCGCACGCCGGCTGTGGATTGTCAGGAACCCCGTCAGCGCCGGTGACTGCGCCGCCATCACGTTGCCGCTGCCGCCAGCCACCACCAGCGTATCGAAACGCTCGTCACCGCATGGCTGCGTGGCGATCTCCACCCCGGCCGAGCTGGCGACCATGCCACCCTGCGGCGAAATCGCCACGCAGCGGTAGGCCGGCGGATCGGTAAACTGGTTGACGTTATCGAACGCCGCCAGCGGGCCGGCAAAGTCCAGCAGGTTGAAACCGGGAAAGACCACAAAACCGATCGTTTTCATGATGGCGCTTTTTGAGGGTTATCTGTCATATCAGCCAAAAACAGGGCGGCTATTATGGCCCAGGTCCAACGATAAAAATGAGGCGAATGTCATGTCTGAACCACTCGTGATTGTATTTCCCATCTATCAAGGCGTCACCCAACTCGACTTCACCGGCCCGCTGCAGTTTCTGCGCCGCATGCCGGGCGCGGAAATCATCGTCGCTTCGGTAGACGGCGCGGATGTCGAATCGGAAGGCTTGCACTTCACTCAGCTGCGCCCGCTGCCGGAGATCGCGCGCTGCGACGTGCTGTGCGTGCCGGGCGGCAGCGGCTGCACCCAGGCATTACAGGATGAAGCATTCATGCGGCAAATCCGTCGGCTGGGCACCGATGCTCGCTACCTGACCTCGGTGTGTACCGGTTCGCTGATCCTAGCCGCCGCCGGGCTATTGCTGGGTAAACGCGCCGCCTGCCACTGGTCTATGCGCGATAGCCTGAAGCTGTTCGGCGCCATACCCAGCGCTGCTCGCGTAGAACGCGACGGCAACGTAATCAGCGGCGGCGGCGTCACCGCCGGCATCGATTTCGCGCTGGCACTGATCGCCGAACTGCACGGCGAAGACACCGCTCAGACGATCCAACTTTATCTGGAATACGCCCCGGCCCCGCCGTTCGAGGGCGGCACGCCGGAACTGGCCCCGCCGCACATTTACGCCAAGGTACAGGCACAAATGGCGGAAAGCCTGGCGCGGCGCAGAGCGTTGGTGGCCCAAATCGCCCAAGGCTAGCGATCGGGCGTATACTTGCCCTTATGCGTCAGCCACATAAGGAGTAAGGAATGACCGATTTGGCCCACTACATTACGGACTACGGTTACTGGGCGTTGTTTATCGGCTGCCTGGCGGAAGGGGAGACCATCACGCTGCTGGGCGGCATCGCCGCCCACGAAGGGCTGCTGCACTGGCCGTGGGTGATCGCGGTGGTGGCGCTGGGCGGCATGATGGGAGACCAGTTGCTGTACTTCGCCGGCCGCCGGTTTGAAGGCCGCGTCATCTCGCGGCTCAAGGGACAGGAAAAGCGCATCGCGCGCGCCAGAAGGCTGATCGCTCGCCACCCGATGCTGTTCGTTATCGGGGTGCGCTTTATGTACGGTTTCCGCATCATCGGCCCGGTGCTGATCGGCGCCAGCCGCCTGCCGCCGTCGCGCTTCGTACCGCTCAATATCCTCGGCGCTATTTTATGGGCGACGATCTTCGTCATGCTCGGTTATTTTGGTGGCCAGGCGATCGAACGCTTCGTTACCGGCTTCGACAAAAAACTCTCCGGCCTGCTGTTTGTCGCGCTGGCGATCGCCGCCATCCTGCTGGTGCGTTTCTGGTGGCGTAAACGCCACCCGGAGTAAGCAAACGCAGCGGGCGTCAGCTTTCCTGCGGCGCCGTGCGCATCAGCTCGACCAGCTCGCGCGCCGCCTTGTCCAACGGGCGGTTCTTCAGCCAGATCAAATGCATCGGCAAGCGCAGCTCGTTCTTGGTATTTTTGAATTTCAGCCGCACCAGCCGCCCCTGCGCCAGCAGCGGCTCGGCCAGCGACAGCGGGAAATTTCCCCACCCCAGCCCCGCCTCCACCATGTTCAGCGCCATCGGTAGGCTGTCGGTGCGCCAATACGCCTCCGCCACCTGCGGACGCAGATCGCCGATCGGCAGATCGCGGCTGGCCACCATGATCTGCCGCACGTTGACCAGATCTTCGAGAAACAGCTCACCCGCCGCGCCGTCCAGCGCCGGATGCTGCGGCGACAGCATCGCCACCAGCGATTCCGCGCCGACGAAGTGAAACTGTTCCGCGCTGTTGACGTTCAGCCCGCCGAACGCCAGACAAACGCCGATGCGCTCCTGATGCAGCATGTGCAGCACGTCGTCCTGCGGCGCGCTGAGCACTTCAATGTTCAGCAGCGGATAACGCTGCGACAGCGTTTTCACCGCCGCCAGCAGGCCGGCGCCGTTAATATCCGACGCCACGCCGATCGAAAGCCGGCTCTCCAGCCCCTGGGATAGCTCGATGGCGTGCACCTGCAGCTGCTTGAGCTGCCCGGCGATCAGGCGGGCGTGCGGCGCCAGGGCCAGCGCCAGCGCGGTCGGCGTCGGTTCGCGGTGAGAACGGTCGAACAAGGCGAAACCGAGCTCCGCCTCCATGTTGGCGATGCCCATGCTGACCGCAGACGGTACGCGCCGCAACGCGCGGGCGGCGGCGGAAAATGAGCCGCGGTCGAGCACCGCCAAAAACAGTTCGATGTTGTCGCTGGAAAAATTCATCGCTCAACCTGTCAGAAAAACTGACAGCTCCTGACTTTTTCTATCAATGTGATTGACGTTATCTTAGCCGCCGTCGCCACAGAGGCAACTAAAAACAGATCGGGAGAAAACGATGCAAGGCGTCAAACGCAAACTGGTGTATGTCACCGCTTATGAAATCATCGGCATGGCGATCTCGGCGCTGGGGCTGGCGCTGCTGTCGGGCCATGCGCCAAGCAGCACCGGGCCGCTGGCGGTGGTGATCACCACCATCGCGGTAAGCTGGAACTTTATTTACAACTATTTATTCGAGTGGTGGGAAAGCCGCCAGGTGTCGCGCACCCGCACGCTCAAACGCCGCATTTTGCACGCCGTCGGCTTTCAGCTGACGCTGGTGGTGTATCTGATCCCGCTGATCGCCTGGTGGATGGGCATCACGCTGTGGCAGGCGCTGCTGCTGGATATGGCGCTGATCGTCATCATTCCTTGCTACACCTTCCTGTTTAACTGGGCGTTCGACAAGCTGTTCGGCCTGCCGGCTTCGGCTCTGCCGGCCGGTGAATCCGCCTAAGCCTGCTCCTCGTCCGATTCGCCTGCGCACGCTCATTGCCGCGCAGGCGCCATCGCTTTATTTTCCGCCCGCCTTCCCCCCTCACGCGAAATAACCTCCAAATCCCTTTAATTTGCACGGTAATTATTATTCTGTGATTTCAATCACTTTTATCGTTCGATATTTCCGTGTTGATAATGAGACTCATCTTACTGAATAATATGCGCTTTTGTTTTCAGTTTAAAAAATACACACCATTGTTCACACTTTGTACGCAGGTTTTTTTGCCACATTTATCGGGAAACGGTAGCATGCCACGCCGTTATTTAATGGCGGCTGTATACACAATAAACAGCGGAATGATGCCACGACCTCATTCTCATTACGATTGTTAATGGCAATCGTTTGCTCTGCAGCTCAGAGCGGAGTTCATCATAGACAGGTAAACAGGACGGATAATGCACTCACAAAAAAAGTCGGCGGATGACAAACACGCCGCCAGAAGACGCTGGCTAGACTCTCATGAATCCGGTTATCACAAAAGCATGGGCAACCGGCAAATCCAAATGATCGCCATCGGTGGCTCCATCGGTACCGGCTTGTTCCTCGGTACCGGCGGCCGTCTCGAGTTGGCCGGGCCGGCGCTGGCGCTGGTCTACCTGGTGTGCGGGATTTTCTCTTTCTTCATCCTGCGCGCGCTGGGCGAACTGGTGCTGCATCGCCCTTCCAGCGGCAGCTTCGTTTCTTACGCCCGCGAGTTTCTCGGTGAGAAAGCCTCTTACGTCGCCGGCTGGATGTATTTCCTCAACTGGGCGATGACCGGCATCGTCGACATCACCGCGGTGGCGCTATATATGCACTACTGGGGCACCTTTGCCGACGTGCCGCAGTGGCTGTTTGCCCTCGGCGCGCTCGGCATCGTCGCCACCATGAACATGATCGGCGTGAAGTGGTTCGCCGAGATGGAGTTCTGGTTCGCGCTGATCAAGGTCGTCGCTATCGCGCTGTTCCTGATTGTCGGCGTCGTCTTCCTCGGCACCGGCACCCCGGTCGCCGGCCACACCACCGGCATGCACCTGATCACCGAAAACGGCGGCATGTTCCCGCACGGCCTGCTGCCGGCGCTGGTGCTGGTGCAAGGGGTGATCTTCGCCTTCGCCGGCATCGAGCTTATCGGCACCGCCGCCGGCGAGTGTAAAGATCCGGCTAAAATGATGCCCAAAGCGATCAACAGCGTGATCTGGCGTATCGGTCTGTTCTACGTCGGCTCCGTGGTGCTGCTGGTGCTGCTGCTGCCGTGGAACGCCTATCAGGCCGGCCAAAGCCCGTTCGTGACCTTCTTCAGCAAGCTGGGCGTGCCTTACATCGGCACCATCATGAACATCGTGGTGTTGACCGCCGCGCTGTCCAGCCTCAACTCCGGCCTCTATTCCACCGGCCGCATCCTACGTTCACTGGCGATGGGCGGCTCCGCGCCGAAGCTGATGGCTAAAATGAGCAGCCAGCAGGTGCCTTACGCCGGCATCCTGGTTACCTGCGGCATCTACGTGATCGGCGTGGTGCTCAACTACCTGGTGCCGTCGCGGGTTTTCGAGATCGTGCTAAACATCGCTTCGCTGGGCATCATCGCCTCCTGGGCGTTTATCATCGTTTGCCAGATGCGCCTGCGCAAAGCCGTGCGCGAAGGCCGTGCGCAGCCGGTATCGTTCAGAATGCCGGGCGCGCCGTTCACCTCCTGGCTGACGCTGGCGTTCCTGCTGGTCGTCGTGGTGATGATGGCGTTCGATTATCCGAACGGCACCTGGACCATCGCCACCATTCCGGTGCTGGCGGTGCTGCTGACGCTGGGCTGGTTCGGCCTGCGCAAGCGCGCGCAGGAAGTGAAGCGGGAGCAGCAGGCTCACGAAGAGCAGAACCCGCACTGAATCGACAAACCGCCCTCCGGGGCGGTTTTTTTATCCGCTATAACCGGCCGTAAAACGTCATTCTGGCGCTTTCCGACAGCATGACATCCGGCTGCGCATTGTAGGCCAGCACCACCAGCATGCGCGTGGTGTCGCCTTCGGTCGGCGTCACCCGGTGCATGGCGTTGCGCCCGCGAAACAGCACTAAATCCCCCTCCTCCATCGCCAGCTGTTTGACCGCCCGCTCACCGTCCAGCACCTGCGTGACCCCGGCATAGTTCATCTCGCCGCGGTCGGCGTCGCGCAGGTTCTCCACGTATTCGAAACGGCCGCCCCCCTGCGGTTTCTGGATCAGCAGCGTGATGGCGAACGAGGAGTTGTCAAAATGCCAGCCCAGTTCCTGACCGGTGTGGGCGTAATGCAGGTTGATCGACGACAGCCGATCGGCGTAGGGATACAGCTGCGCCTCATCCAACACCGCGCAGAGAAACTCGCGAAACGCCGGAGCATCGTACAGCGCACGCAGCGGCGACTGCGATGGGATATCCTCGTCGGTAATGCAGCCCTTGGATGACACCACCAGCCGGTTGCGCGCATGGTCGGCCGGCAGCGCGTCGTCCTGCGGCCGTAGATACACGTTGTGTTTGCTGCTGGCGTAAAACGCCGCGTGGTGCTGTTCGGCACCTTCCAGCCTTACCGTCGCCAGCGCGGCGGGGCGCAGAAATCCCGGCAGCACCAGCGCGCCGGCGCGCGCCAGCGTTTGCCTGCAACGGGCGCGGAATGCGGCGTCGTCGATGGGATGGGCGGACAGATCGATAATATCGGCAAGTTGCGGCATGACGTTCCCCTCGTGTGCGATAGCCGGATGCTTCTCACTGTAGCGAATGGCGCATTGCCGCCATAACAAAAATACGTTATGGATAAGCTAACGAATTCTTAGCGATAGTCCTGCCCATGCCGCCACCGTCCCGTGCTCGCCTGCCCAAGCTGAGCGCCATTCTGGCGTTCGAAACCGCCGCTCGCACCGGCAGCCTGGCCCGTGCGGCGGATGTGCTGGCGCTGACCGCCGCCGCCGTCAGCCAGCAAATCCGCCAGCTCGAACAGCATCTGGGCATCACGCTGTTCATTCGCGCCAAAAGCGGCGTCACGCTGACCGAACAGGGCGCGGACTACCTGGCCTACGTGCAGGAGGCGTTCGAAACGCTGCGCGTGGCGCAGCAGCACGTCGAACGCCAGCGCGGCAAACAGGCGCTGACGGTGTTCGCCCTGCCGGCGCTGGCGTCTAAATGGCTGAATCCGGCGCTGGGCGACTGGCTGGCGCAGTGCCCCGACGGCGATTTGCGGCTGCACGCCACCCATGCGGCGGTCGATTTCGCCCATTCGGCGGCGGATTTCGCCCTGTGCTTCGGCGCTCAGGATTACCCGCTGCTGGAAAAGGTGCAGCTGTTTCAGGATTGGGTGCAGCCGGTGTGCAGCCCGGCGCTGCGCGAGTGCGGCGACTGGACGCAGCTGCCGCTGATCCACGTCGACTGGGGCAAGGAGAGCCAGTTTTTGCCGGGCTGGCACGAGTGGTTCACCGCCGCCGATCGGCCGCCGCCGCCGCGGCGCGGGCTAACCTATAACCTGACCTCGCTGGCCATCGACGCCGCCGTGCAAGGGCGCGGGGTGCTGCTCGGCCAGCGGCGGCTGATCGCCCGTGAACTGGCGGAAGGCCAGCTGGTCACCCTGGCCGAACCGGCGCTGCGGCTCAGCAAACCCTACTACGTAGTTTACCCACCGCGCACGCTGGAAAAACCCGGCGCAGCGGCGTTTCTGGCCTGGTTGCAAACCCTCGTATCTACAGACCAAACCTGAACCCCGGCGGCGATGTTTGCTGGCGTCAGGCACAACCCTGAACGCTTAAGCCTCTCACCTCAGCCTGTTAATTTATCTCTGCCGACCGGGATCGCGAACCGATTCGCCCTTCGGCCACAATGTCATTTCCCTATGCCGCCGCCCCTGCAATCGCCATATTGCATCGGCCTCTTATTGTCCAAAACGAGGGCTATTCCATGATTTCATTAAATGATTACGCCAACCTGCGCAGCTATGCCGGTAGCGAAACCGCGGTGATGCTCGAAAACCGCTACCATCACGGCGTATTTACCCGAGACGATACGGATACCACCAGCCAGGACAACGGCGTCACCCTGCTCGTCGACGCGCAAAACCGCCGCTGGAAGCGCATCATCAATGACGGCGATTACAGCATCGATTGGTGGCACCTGCCGGGCGATGAACTGGATTACTCGCTGACCATTACCCGCGCGTGCAACTTCTTGCAGGTCAAAGGCGAAGAGTGGTGGCAGTTGCCTATCCCAACGACCCCGGCGGGGATTACTCTGGTTGGCCCCGGCGGCGTTCGCTCTTGTAAAACCACCGCGAACCTGAAGCTGTGGAAAAACGCCGTCGATTTTAAGGGCACCATTCTGGACTTCAGCGGCGCCACCAACATCGAGTGCGTACGCGTGCAATATTCGCTGGGAGCGCCGGCGATTTATAACCTGCGCATCGTGGGTGCCCCTGGCGCGGCGGCCAACCTGCGCGGCCTGTGCGTCTACAGCGATGCCTCAAACATGCACGGCCTGCCGGCCTGCCAACTGCTGGTGCAAAACGTCTGGCTGACCAACCTGTATAAAGGCATCGTCTTTGGCAATAACGCCTATATTCAGAGCTGGCATAGCATCATGGTGCGCGGCTGCTTCTGGCCGATCTGGTCTGAAACCACCGCTAACGCCGGCGAAAAAATCGTCTTCTACAAATGCCTGTTCGGCGACAGCAGAAACTATTATCAGGGGGTGCATGCCTTGGCCTTCCGCGATTGTTCATTCGACTACAGCGGCTTTAGCAATGAAACCGAACAGTTGGCCAATACCGACTATGGTTTGTTCGACCTTAAGGGCGGCACGCTGGACTTCAAAAATTGCCACTTCGAATGGGGCAACGCCAATTGCCGCAACTACCGGCCGGTCTTTACCAGCAACAACGGCGGTACGGTAAAAATCAAAGACAGCCAATGGCACAGCGTGATGACCAACAACACCGATGCCGGCAGCAACGTGCCCTACCAATACGTCGAGTATTTCTTCTTCGATAAGTCCAGCGATCTGAGCGGAAAATGTTATATCGACGGTTTCGATCTGGTGAACGCCGACATTAAAAAAGGCTGGTCCAACAACCATATTGAGATGAAAAAGATCGTCGCGCCCGGCTACATCAACATGTGGCGCCTGCTCTATCTGGGCGATGGCGTCAACCATCTGCCGGAGCCGAGCTGGAAAGAGAGCGGCGCGCTGGCATTGAATAACGTCTATGCCTTCGGCGGCGCACGCCTCTCGCAAACGGAGACCGCCGATCTGGCGGTGACGCTGCAAAACGGCGTGCTGACCGCCACCACCAAAACGGCGACGACAACGGACAAACGCGTCGAGATCTACTTCCCAATCGCGAAAAACGATCTGGTACTGTGGCGCGCCACGCTGGCAAACCTGAAAGGCCAGAGCAGCCTTGATGTCACCATCGGCACTTACCAAGGCAAGTATATCCTGAATGGCGATGCCGGCGTCACTACCCTACTTGAAAAAGCTTGCCAGTGGGGGCGCACCGGCACGGTAACGCCGGCCGCTTCGGCAACGATGACCTCGGATCGCATCACTGCGCTTAACTCGTCGGAATATTTGCCGTTGCCTGAGGGCTATGTCAATTATGCCCGCATCGCCATCGTGCTGAAAAACTTTGTCGGCAGCGCCGCTCAGCCCACCTCGGTGGACATCACCCAACTGTTGTGTCAAAAGATCGACATCGTCTCCCGCAACCCGCGTAAATCCTGGTAACCGAACGGGCCCCGTCAGGGGCCTGTTTGCCATTAACGCGCGGTATAACCGCCGTCGATGCTGTAAAACGCGCCGGTGGTGAAACTGCTGTCGTCCGAAAGCAGGAAAGCCACCGTTTTCGCCACCTCTTCCCGCGTCGCCATCCTCCCCATCGGGTGCGAAGCGGCCATCTGCGCCCGCGCCGACGCTGGCAGTTTCCCCATCGCTGGCGTATCCACATAGCCCGGCCCGACGGCATTAACGCGCACGCCGCGCGTGGCGAATTCCAGCGCCGCCGAGCGCGTCAGGCCCAGCACGCCATGCTTGGCGGCGGTATAAGGTGCGATCCCGGCAATGCCCACCACGCCGTTGGCGGAAGAGAGGTTCACCACCGCCCCGCCGCCGCCGGCGACGATCGCCGGCAGGCCGTACTTCATGCCGAAAAACGTGCCGCTCAGGCAGGTGGCGATCACCTCATGCCAATCGTCGACCGCGTACCGATCGATATCCACCTCGTGCGGGCCGGTGATCCCGGCGTTGTTGACCAGCAGATGCAGCGCGCCGCAGCGCCGCACGATCTCTTCAATACCCTGCCGCACCGACGGCGCATCGCGCACGTCCATCCGCAACGTCATCACCCGTCGGCCGTCGGGATCGAGCCGCGCGGCGGCGGCGGCGAGAGGCACTGCGTGGCGGCCGGTCATCACCACCGTGGCGCCGCGCCGAAACAGCTCGCCGGCGATCGCTTCGCCAATGCCGGTGGACGCGCCGGTCACCAGCGCCACCCGATGTTTGAAATCTTGCATAGCCGTTCTCCTGCAACGTTGAACTCAGGGGAACAGGCTAGCGCCGGCAAGTGACAGTTTGCGGCAGCAGCGACAGCGCAGCACGTAATGCGCTCACAAACGCCGCAAAGCCCGCTATTTTATGCCTACTTTTTCTCATGCGAGACACCCTGTGGATACCCAACGCTACCTGCAGCATATCGGCTTTGCCGGCACCGCCCGCCCTGACCTCCCCACGTTGCAACAGCTGCACCATCGCCACATGCTGAGCGTACCGTTCGAGAACCTGAGCATTATTTATCATCAGGGTATTCAGCTGACGCCGGAGGCACTGTTCAGCAAGGTGGTCGAGCGTAACCGCGGCGGTTTCTGTTATGAGCTGAACACGCTGTTTGCCCTGCTGCTGCGGGAGATCGGTTTCAAGGTGAGCTTCATCTCCGGCGAGATCCGCGCGCGCGACGGCCATTTCGGCCCGCCCTACGACCATCTGGCGCTGCGGGTGGATCTGGCGGGCCAGGCCTGGCTGGTGGACGTCGGTTTCGGCGATTCCTTCCTGACGCCGCTCAAAATCGTCGTTGCCGAGCCGCAACCGCAGGCCAGCGGCACTTTCCACCTGGAGCAGGAAGGCGAGTATTACCTGCTGGAGCGCCGCAACGGCGACCAACGCTCGCATGCCAAAACCCTGTATCGCTTTACCGTTCAGCCGAGCGAATTGCCTGAATTCGACGAGATGTGCCACTTCCACAGCACCTCGCCGCAGTCGCATTTCACCCAACGCCTGGTGTGCTCACGGCCGACGGAGCACGGCCGGGTGACCCTCAGCGACATGAAGCTGATCGTGACCGAAGATCACCAGCGCCACGAAACGACGCTGCATTCGGAAGAGGAACGCCGCGCCGCGCTGTGGCAGCATTTCGCCATCGATTTGGATCGTTGACGACGCCGGTGGCGCCCTTTTATTACGATTCTGTTACATCGATTGCATAACCGCGCTTGGCTGATTGCCAGCACCGCGGCGGCAGGCATCATAGGGTCATGATTCGGCAACAGAGTGCGAAAATGATCCGTGTGATACTGGTGGATGACCATGTGGTGGTGCGCTCCGGCTTTGCGCAATTGCTCAGCCTCGAGGACGATATCGACGTGGTGGGGCAATACAGCAGCGCGGCGGCGGCCTGGCCGGCATTGCTGCGCGACGACGTCAGCGTCGCGGTGATGGACATCGCCATGCCGGATGAAAACGGCCTGAGCCTGTTGAAACGCCTGCGGGCGCAGAAGCCGCAGTTCCGCGCAATCATCCTCAGCATCTATGACTCCCCCACCTTCGTGCAGAGCGCGCTGGACGCCGGCGCCAGCGGCTATCTGACCAAACGCTGCGGGCCGGAAGAACTGGTGCAGGCGGTGCGCTCCGTCGAGATGGGCGGCCATTACCTGTGCGCCGACGCGCTGCGGGCGCTGCGCGGCGGCGAGCAGCCGGCCACGGCGCTGGAAGTGCTGACCCCGCGCGAGCGTGAAATATTCGATCTGCTGGTCAGAGGTGACAGCGTAAAGGAGATCGCTTTCAAGCTCGATCTCAGCCATAAAACGGTACACGTACATCGCGCCAACGTCCTGGGCAAGCTGCAGTGCAACAGCACCATTGAGCTGGTGCATTTCGCCCTCGAACATCAGCTGCTGGCGGGGCATTGATGTCACTCCGCTCACGGCGCTGGGTTATCTCGCTGTTTATCCTGTTGGCCTGGGGCAGTGGCTGGCTGATGCTGTGGACGCTCGGCTTCTATCTGACCCACAACGGCAATCAGGCAGCGCTGTTTCTGTCTCACGGCGTCTATCTCGCGCTGCTGATCTTGCTGGCGCGCCGCTATTGGCCCGCTCTGATAATACCGCCGGTGCTGCTGCTGTTCTGGCTGCACGGCGAACGCCTGCTGAGCGGCTACGGCCTGCTGGCCGCGCCGTTCATCACCCTGCTCCCGGCCGCGCTCGCGCAGCGATTCTGGCGCCGTTTTCCGCTCTACTGGCAGCGGCTGACGCTGCTGCTGGCTACCGTGACCGCCGCCTCGCTGCTCAATACCGCTCTGCTGTCGCCTTTCGCGCACAGCCCGGCGATGTTGCTCGGCCTGGCGTCGTTTACCGGCGGCGTTTTGCTGACCCCGTTCGTCTACCTGATCTTTGAATTTCTGCGCCAACAGCACCGTTACCACCTGCTGGGGCTGGACACCACCAACCCGCCGCTGCGCGCGTCCTTAATCATCTGGTGCAGCCTGTTTTTCGTTATCGGCATCGGTACGCAGATGGTGCTGTCGCCGGAAATCGAGCGCCTGCTGCTGATCGTGGTGTTTTTGCCGAACGTGGTGATGGCGTGGAAGTTCGGTTGGCAGGGCGGCGTGTTGTCCGGCCTGCTCGGCAGCATGATGATCACCCTCGCCCGGCAGGTCGGCGTGGGGTTCGGCAATCTGGTCGAGCTGGAAATCTTTCTGGCGACGCAGGCGCTGCTCGGCATCGGCCTGGGCATCGCCATCAGCCGCCAGCAACACCTGGCGCAAAACCTGCACCATTATCGCCGACGCCTGGAAGAAGAGCTGGCGGCGCGGCGGGCGCTGACCGAAAAACTGATCCACACCGAAGAAGACACGCGAAAAAACCTGGCGCGCGAGCTGCACGATGAAATCGGCCAGAACATCACCGCGATTCAAATCCAGTCGCAGCTGGTCAAGCGGGCGCGCGATCCGGCGCAAACCCAGGCCGCCGCGAACCAGATAGCCGATCTCGCCCGGCGCATTCATCACTCCACGCGCCAGCTGCTGCGCCAGCTTCGCCCGCCCGCGCTGGACGAGCTGGCGTTCAAAGACGCGCTTCACCACCTGCTGAATGAATTCGCCTTTAGCGAACGGGGCATCCGTTGCCATTTCGACTACCGACTCATCGACACGCCCGCCGGCGAGACGGTGCGCTTCACCCTCTACCGGCTGCTGCAAGAGCTGCTCAACAACGTGTGCAAACACGCCGAAGCCAGCGAAGTCGCCATCGTCTTGTATCAACAGGGTGAGCTTTTGCACCTCGAGGTGCGGGACAACGGCATCGGCATCCGTGCGGACAAGGTGCCTGGCTTCGGCATTCAGGGGATGCGCGAACGGGTCAGCGCACTCGGCGGCGAACTGACGCTGGAAACGCAGCGCGGCACCCGGGTAATTGTTAACCTGCCCACAAATTTGCAACAAACCGCCGACTAACTAGGAAAAAGTCTTAGCCACTCCGGACTTTCTCTCATCCCCTTTCCCTTTCACCTTCTTATAGTCAGCACCAGGGAGGCGGCTATGCAAGCACGCTCGGCATCTGAAATCGATCATCGTTACCGCGCGCTGCGCCCGCGACTGCTGCTGTATATGGTCATCGGGTACGCCGCCTTTTACCTGACGCGCAAAAGCGTGAATTACGTGCTGCCGGCGCTGCAAACGGATTTGGGGCTGGATAAAGGGGACATTGGCCTGCTCGGCTCGCTGTTTTATCTGAGCTACGGCCTGTCGAAATTCGCCGCCGGGTTGTGGCACGACGGCCATGGGCAGCGCGGGTTTATGGGGATCGGCCTGTTCGCCACCGGTTTGCTGAACGTGGCGTTCGCCTTCGGCGAATCGCTGACGCTGCTGCTGGCGGTCTGGGCGCTGAACGGCTTCTTTCAGGGCTGGGGCTGGCCGCCCTGCGCGCGGCTGCTGACCCACTGGTATTCGCGCAATGAGCGCGGCTTCTGGTGGGGCTGCTGGAATATGTCGATCAACCTCGGCGGCGCGATCGTGCCGTTGATCAGCGCCTTCGCCGCCCAGCGCTGGGGCTGGCAGGCGGCGATGTTGATCCCGGGGGTCGTCAGCATGGTGCTGGGCATCTGGCTCACGCGGCAGCTGACAGGCACGCCGCAGGAAGAAGGCCTGCCGTCGGTCGGCCAGTGGCGCCACGATCCGCTGGAGCTGCGCCAGGAACAGCAAAGCCCGCCGATGGGGCTGTGGCAGATGTTGCGCACCACGATGCTGAAGAACCCGATGATCTGGCTGCTCGGCGTCTCTTACGTGCTGGTCTACCTGATCCGCATCGCGTTGAACGACTGGGGCAACCTGTGGCTGACGGAAAGCCACGGCGTCAACCTGCTCAGCGCCAATGCGACGGTGATGCTGTTCGAGATAGGCGGCCTGCTCGGCGCGCTGTTCGCCGGCTGGGGTTCGGATGTGCTGTTCGGCGGGCAGCGCGCGCCAATGATTTTGCTGTTCACGCTCGGGCTGATGGTTTCCGTCGCCGCGCTGTGGCTGGCGCCGGTGCATCACTACGCGCTGCTGGCGGGCTGTTTTTTCGCGGTGGGCTTCTTTGTCTTCGGCCCACAGATGCTGATTGGCCTCGCCGCCGTGGAATGCGGGCACAAAGGCGCCGCGGGCTCCATCACCGGCTTTCTCGGCCTGTTCGCCTATCTGGGGGCGGCGCTGGCGGGCTGGCCGCTGTCGCGGGTTATCGAAGGCTATGGCTGGTCAGGCATGTTCAGTTTGCTGTCGATCGCCGCCGTTCTTATGGGTTTATTGCTGATGCCGCTGCTGATGGCGAGCGTTACCACCTCTACCGAGAGAAGGATAAAACAATGAAAAAAACGTGGGTCACTACCCTGATAGCATCCGGCATCGCGCTGGCCACGCTGAGCGGCGCCGCGCACGCCAAGGGCCGCCTGGTGGTTTACTGCAGCGCCACCAATGAAATGTGCGAAGCGGAAACCAAAGCCTTCGGCGAGAAATATGACGTGAAAACCGCGTTTATCCGCAACGGTTCCGGCAGCACGCTGGCAAAAGTGGACGCCGAGAAGAAGAACCCGCAGGCGGACGTCTGGTACGGCGGCACGCTCGATCCGCAATCCCAGGCCGGTGAAATGGGGCTGCTGCAACCGTACAAATCGCCCAACCTCGAACAAGTCATGACGCAATTCCGCGATCCAGCCAAGCTGAAAGGCAACTACTCCTCGGCGGTCTACGTCGGCATTCTCGGCTTTGGCGTCAATACCCAGCGCCTGAAAGAGAAAAACCTGCCGGTGCCCAAGTGCTGGAAAGACCTGACCAAACCGGAATACAAAGGCGAGATTCAAATCGCCGATCCGCAAAGTTCAGGCACCGCCTACACCGCGCTGGCGACCTTTGCCCAACTGTGGGGAGACGATCAGGCGTTCGATTACCTCAAGCAGCTGAACGCCAACGTTTCGCAGTACACCAAGTCCGGCATTGCCCCGGCGCGCAACGCCGCCCGCGGCGAAACGGCGATCGGCATCGGTTTCCTGCATGACTACTCGCTCGAAAAAGAACAGGGCGCGCCGCTTGAGCTGATCTCGCCGTGTGAAGGCACCGGCTACGAAATCGGCGGCGTCAGCATCCTCAAAGGCGCGCGCAACCTCGATAACGCCAAACTGTTCGTGGACTGGGTGCTGTCGAAAGAGGCGCAGGAGCTGGCGTGGAAGAAAGGCAAATCCTATCAGATCCTGACCAACACCACCGCCGATACCTCGCCGAACTCGCTGAAGCTCGACGATCTGAAACTGATCAACTACGACATGGACAAGTACGGCTCGACCGAGGTCCGCAAGGCGCTGATCAATAAATGGGTCAGCGAAGTCAAGATGGGTAAATAAACCCACATTCTGCGCCTGTTGCCGGGTAAGCTTCACGCCTTACCCGGCCTGAACATCCGGGAAACTTATGTCACATACACATGCACTCCATCTCGTGAAAAAACGAGATGCAATATTCCTTTGGGTTTTGCTTGGCTGGCTGGCGTTCGCCCTGCTGCCGAGCTGGAGCCTGGATTACGGCCTGCTGGAGTCCACCGGCGATGAAATCCTCGCGGCCTACGGCTGGTCACACCGCAATATCAGCTGGCTTTGGTGCCTGCTGCCGAGCCTGCTGCTGCTGCGTCCTTACGCTGCGGCGGGCCGTGAGCAGCGGCGCCGCCACGCGTTCGATGCCGGCTGGGCACTGCTGTGCATGGCCTTTATCGTCGTCAGCGCCACGGTGGCAGGACGCGGTTTAGGCTACGCCCCCCTGGTGCAATTGACCTCGCTGGGCGCCATCATGACGCTGGCGCTGACCCGCCTCGACTGGCTGGGCGGCGACCGTTTCGTTATCGGTGCGCTGGTCACCATCGTGGCGCTGATCGGCGTCTTCATCGTCTGGCCGAGCATCGCGATTTTCATTCCGATGTTCACCGACCAGACGGGGGCATTCGCGCCGCTGGCGTTTATGAACGTGCTGTCGCAGGCGCATATCGTTCAGGTGATCCTCAACTCCATCGCCCTGTCGATCGCGGTGGGCGCCGGCTGCACCTTCTTCGGCCTGGTGCTGGCGATTTACACCACCCGCATCGCCAAGCGCAGCGCCATTATCGGCCGCATCTTCTCCATCCTGCCCATCGTCACGCCGCCGTTCGTCGTCGGCCTGGGCGTCACGCTGATGATGGGGCGTTCCGGCTACGTCACCGAGTGGATGGTGGCCTGGTTCGGCCTGACCAACACCAACTGGCTGTACGGCTTTACCGGCATCTGGCTGGCGCAGGTGCTGGCATTCACGCCGATGGCGTTCATGATCCTCGACGGCGCGATCAAGACCATTCATCCTTCGCTGGAAGAGGCCTCTTACACCCTGCGCGCCAGCCGTTGGCAAACCTTTAACGGCGTGTTCGTGCCGCTGCTGAAACCGGCGCTGGCCAACGCGTTTCTGATCGTGGTGGTGCAATCGCTGGCCGACTTCAGCAACCCGCTGGTGCTCGGCGGCAACTTCGACGTGCTGGCGACGCAAATCTATTTCTACATCACCGGCTCGCAGCTCGACTATCAGGCCGCCAGCACCCTCGGCGCCTTCCTGCTGCTGTTCTCGCTGCTGGTGTTCTGCATCCAGTACCTGTGGATCGGCAAGCGTTCCTACGTCACCGTGTCCGGCAAATCCTACCGCGGCGACGTACAGCCGCTGCCGGTCACGCTGGTATGGGGCGTGATCGCGCTGCTGGCGGTGTGGGTAGCCTTTAATGCCCTGCTTTACGGCAGCATTTTCTACGGCAGCTTCACCGTCAACTGGGGAGTGG
Organism: Serratia sp. NGAS9; assembly: GCF_009905295.1. Classification (NCBI taxonomy): domain Bacteria; kingdom Pseudomonadati; phylum Pseudomonadota; class Gammaproteobacteria; order Enterobacterales; family Yersiniaceae; genus Serratia; species Serratia sp. NGAS9. The sequence goes on along the minus strand of NZ_CP047605.1, from coordinate 1,280,430 downwards.
ACTACACGCTGACGCTGGATAACTTCATCAAGCTGTTCGGCCAGGGCATGAGCGACGGCGCGTGGCCTTCGCTGCTCGACACGCTGCTGTACGCCGGGATCGCCGCGCCGATCACCGCCGCGTTCGGCCTGCTGATCGCCTGGATCGTGGTGCGTCAGCAGTTCAAGGGCAAAAAGACCATCGAATTCACCACCATGCTGTGCTTTGCGGTGCCGGGCACCGTGGCGGGCGTCTCTTACATTCTCGCCTTCAACAGCGCGCCGGTGTACCTCACCGGGACGGCCGCCATCGTGATTATCTCGATGGTGATGCGCAACGTGCCGGTAGGCATTCGCGCCGGGATCGCCGGGCTGGGCCAGATAGATAAATCGCTGGACGAAGCCTCGCTCAGCCTGCGCGCCGGCTCGCTGCGCACCATCACGCACATCCTGCTGCCGCTGCTGCGCCCGGCGATCCTGTCGGCGCTGATCTACAGCTTCGTGCGCGCCATCACTACCGTCAGCGCCATCGTCTTCCTGGTCACCCCCGATACCCGCGTGGCCACCGCCTACATCCTCAACCGCGTGGAAGACGGCGAATACGGCGTGGCGATCGCCTACGGTTCAATTCTGATCGTGGTGATGCTGGCGATTATTTTCCTCTTTGACTGGCTGATCGGTGAGGCACGCATCTCCCGTTCAAAAGCCAAAAACCAGGCGTAATGGAGCCCATGATGAGCCAGAAAAATTTCGTTGAACTGCGTAACGTCTCCAAACGGTTCGGCAGCAACACGGTAATCGATAACATCACGCTCACCATCCCACGGGGGCAAATGGTGACGCTGCTCGGCCCTTCCGGCTGCGGCAAGACCACCATTTTGCGCCTGGTCGCCGGGCTGGAGAAACCGAGCGACGGGCAGATATTCATTGATGGTGAAGACGTTACCCATCGTTCCATCCAGCAGCGTGACATCTGCATGGTGTTTCAGTCTTATGCCCTGTTCCCGCATATGTCGCTGGGGGAGAACGTCGGCTATGGGCTGAAGATGCTCGGCATTCCGCGCGCCGAAGTGAAAGCGCGCGTGCAGGAAGCGCTGGCGATGGTGGATCTGGCGGGGTTCGACGATCGCTATGTCGATCAGATCTCCGGCGGCCAACAGCAGCGCGTGGCGCTGGCGCGCGCGCTGATCCTCAAGCCGAAAGTGCTGCTGTTCGACGAGCCGTTGAGCAATCTCGACGCCAACCTGCGCCGCAGCATGCGCGAAAAGATCCGCGAGCTGCAAAAGCAGTTTGATATCACTTCGCTGTACGTTACCCACGATCAGAGCGAGGCTTTCGCGGTCTCCGACACCGTGCTGGTGATGAACAAGGGCCATATCATGCAGATGGGCTCGCCGCAGGATCTCTATCGGCAGCCGGCGTCGCGCTTTATGGCGAGCTTTATGGGGGACGCTAACCTGTTCCCGGCCAACTTCAGCGCCGATCATGTCGATATCAGCGGCTACCGCCTGCCGCGCCCCGCGCATTTTGCCGCCGAAGGCGCCGGCACGGTGGGCGTGCGACCGGAGGCGATCACGTTGAGTGAGCATGGCGATGAAAGCCAGCGCTGCGTGATCCAACATGTCGCCTACATGGGGCCGCAGTATGAGGTGACGGTGGCATGGCACGGGCAGCAGATTTTGCTGCAGGTTAACGCCACCCGCCTGCAGCCGAACGTCGGCGAGCACTATTATCTGGAAATTCATCCCTACGGCATGTTTATGCTGGCGGACGCGGCATAATAAGCATCACCCTTAAGCGTTAGAATAACGGTCATTCCGTATGGAATGACCGAAAATAACTGCCAAAAAAAACCGTATTTATCTATTTTTACAATTCCGCCCAAGTCCTTGTTCAGCCGAGAAATAAATACATCCGCATTCATTAAAAAATAACCAATAAGGCCACCGAGGGTGATATTTTTATTTGGATAGGGTAAGCTTAATCCCGCAGTCGAAATTATTTAACGGCCAACTCAAGGAGAAATTCATGAGCAACAATGCAAACGCACAGGCGCAGCTGGATAATTTACGCAACGTCGCTTCCCAGCTGAAGGAAATGCGCCACTATGCGCAGGCGAATACCGAGACGCTCTCCGCACACTGGCTGGCCTTCGATCATGGGGAATGCAAAAATAAGGCATTCGCCGAAGCCATTAACGACCTGTTGAATAAACAGGGCGCCTGCCTGGAAGGGCTGGAAAAAACCATTCAGGATATCGAGATAGAATTAAATCGTCTTGATAAAGCCGCCTGATAATACATATTTAAATAAACCCGCCGCGTGCGGGTTTATTTTTAGCTGCGGCAGATGACGCGCGCAATATCTCCCGAGGTCGTCAGCGCGCGTATTTCGCTGAACAGTTCAGTTGCTTCGTCATATTCTTTGCGCAAATAGCCCAGCCACTGTTTGATGCGCGCCACGTGATACAGGCCGGTGTCGCCCTGCTTTTCCAAATGAACGTATTTTTGCAACAGCTCAGCCACCTGCGGCCAGGGCATGCGCGGTTCGTTATACTTCACCACCCGGCTCAGGTTCGGCACGTTGAGCGCGCCGCGCCCCAGCATGACGGCGTCGCAGCCGGTCGCCTGCAGGCAATCCTGCGCGCTCTGGTAATCCCAGATCTCGCCGTTGGCGACAACCGGGATGCTCAGCCGCTGACGGATCTGGCCGATCGCCGCCCAGTTGATGCGATCCGCCTTGTAGCCGTCCTCTTTGGTGCGGCCGTGCACCGTCAGCTCGCTGGCGCCCGCCTGCTGCACCGCATCGGCGATTTCAAAGCTGCGGTTGGAGGAGTCCCAGCCCAGGCGCACCTTCACCGTGACCGGCAGATGGGCCGGCACCGCCGCGCGCATCGCCTTGGCGCCCTGGTAGATCAATTCCGGATCTTTGAGCAGCGTCGCCCCGCCGCCGCTGCCGTTCACCAGCTTGGACGGGCAGCCGCAGTTGAGATCGACGCCGTAAGAGCCCAGCTCTACCGCACGCGCGGCGTTCTCCGCCAGCCACTGTGGGTACTGCCCCAGCAGCTGTACCCGCACCTGCGTGCCCGACGGCGTGCGGCTGGCGTGACGCAGCTCCGGGCACAGCCGGTAGAACGACTTGGCCGGCAGCAGCTGATCGACCACGCGCAAAAATTCGGTGATGCACAGATCGTAGTCGTTCACTTCGGTGAGCAACTCACGCACCAAAGAGTCGAGAACGCCCTCCATCGGAGCCAATAATACGCGCATGACCAATCCCAGCTAAAAAAAGACCCGCAATGATACGGGTGAATGCCCGCGCCAGACAAGCCTCTGCGGGCATTAAAAATGCCGTCAGCCTAGCCGGCGAATCGGTTGACCCGCGAGGAACGCCGCTATGTCCTCGACCGCCTCGGTGAAGTAGGCGCGATAGTTGTCGTCCGCCACGTAACCCACATGCGGCGTCGCCAGCACGTTGGGCAATTGACGGAATGCATCGTCGGCCGGCAGCGGTTCCGTCTCGAACACGTCCAGCCCGGCGCCGGCAATCTTCCGCTGTTGCAGCACGTCCACCAGCGCCACCCGATCGACGATCCCCGCTCGCGAGGTGTTGATCAGGTAAGCAGTGGGCTTCATCGCCATCAATTCGTCGCGCCCAACCAACCCGCGGCTGCGATCGCTCAGCACCAAGTGAATGGAGACAAAATCGCTCTGCTCAAACAGCGCCCGCTTGGACGGCGCCAGCAAAGCGCCCTCCTGCGCCGCCCGTTCCGCCGTCAGGTTCTGGCTCCAGGCCAGCACCCTCATGCCGAACGCCTGTGCCACCTTGGCCATTTGGCCGCCGATCTTGCCCAACCCCAGCAGCCCCAGCGTCTTGCCCTGCAGGGTGACGCCGAGATCCCGTTGCCACGGACCGTTGTTTTGCAGCCCGACGCTTTCCGGCACGATATGCTTCGCCAACCCGAGCAGCAGCGCCCAGGTCAGCTCCATCGGCGCCGCCGATCCGCTGCTGGTGCCGCATACCACCACGCCGCGCTCGGCGGCGGCGGCCAAATCGATAGAAGCGTTGCGCATGCCGGAGGTGATCAGCAGCTTCAGCTTCGGTAGCCGCGCCAGCAGCGAGGCAGTCATCGGCGTGCGTTCGCGCATGATGACCAGAATGTCGCACTCCTGCAGATGCACCGCCAGCTCCGTCTCATCGGTAAAGTGCGCGCTGATGGCGGACACCTCCACCCGATCGGCCAGCGCCGACCAGTCCGCCATCTTGAGCGCCACCTGCTGGTAATCATCGAGAATTGCGCACTTCAATTTCATCTCCGTCTCCTGGAATGTAGGGTTAGCCACCGTCCAGCCTAGTACGAAAATGCCGTTCCGCCAGGCAAATAAATATCCTCCGGCATAGCCGGAGGTTTTTCATATGCGCCTATAAGGCTCTCTTGCCAGCTGCGCCCTAACAGGCGCATCGCGATCTGACATTTGCTTCTATCGGTTACTTACGACCCGTAAACGGGCTACCTGGATAGGGGATCGACAACTGCTCACCCATCTTATCCTCTTCCAGTTGGTGCTTTATGTATTCTTGTATCTTGGCTGTATTTTTACCCACCGTATCAACGTAATACCCTCGACACCAAAACTCCCTGTTACGGTATTTGAACTTCAAATCCCCAAACTGCTCATAAAGCATCAGGCTGCTCTTGCCCTTCAGATACCCCATAAACCCCGATACACTCATCTTGGGGGGAATTTCCAGAAGCATATGGATGTGATCCACACAACATTCCGCCTCCAGAATATTCACGCTTTTCCATTCACAAAGCTTTCTTAAGATACTGCCAATTGCTCTGCGCTTTTCCCCGTAGAACACCTGTCTTCGGTACTTCGGCGCAAATACTATGTGATATTTACAGTTCCAGCGCGTGTGCGCTAAGCTCTTTTCGTCCCTCATAGGGACCCCCTTTTGATTTCTTGTTGAACGTTCGCAGTTGCCAGACCGCAAACTGTTTTAACAAATCAAAAGGGGTCTTTATAACTGGCTCAAAGCTGAAAGCTTTACGGAACCCCCAGCCTAGCTGGGGGTTTTTGCATACAAAAAAAAGCCGCCCGTATCGGCGGCTTACTCTTTGAGCAATCAGGCTTATTCGGCCGGCTTGCGACTACGTGGACGACGCGAGGCCGGCGCGCCGGAACGGCGTTGACCGTCCCCCTGCGGGCGAGCGTTACCGTTACCGTTGCCACGGTTTTCACGCTGGCCGCCGTTCGCGTTACCGCTGCGCTGACCGCCGCCGTTACCGGAACGCTGGCCACCGCCGTTGCCGCGCGGCGCGCCGCGTCCGCCGCCCTGGCGGCCGTTGATGATCGGCTCGGCCTTGATGGTCGGATCCGGCTCGTAGCCCGGCAGCGCAATGCGCGGAATTTCACGCTTCAGCAGACGCTCGATGTCGCGCAGCAGCTTGTGTTCATCCACGCACACCAGCGAGATAGCTTCACCGGTGCGTTCCGCGCGGCCGGTACGGCCGATACGGTGCACATAGTCTTCCGGCACGTTAGGCAGCTCATAGTTCACCACGTGCGGCAGCTGGTCGATATCCAGACCGCGCGCCGCGATATCGGTTGCCACCAGCACGCGGATGCGGCCATCTTTGAAATCGGCCAGCGCACGGGTACGGGCGCCCTGGCTCTTGTTGCCGTGGATCGCCGCAGCGGTGATGCCATCTTTGTTCAGCTGTTCCGCCAGGTGGTTGGCGCCGTGCTTGGTGCGGGTAAAGACCAGCACCTGTTTCCAGTCGCCTTCGCCGATCATCTGCGACAGCAGTTCCCGCTTACGCTTCTTGTCGACGAAGTGCACGCTCTGCTCGATCTGCTCGGACGCGGTATTGCGGCGCGCCACTTCCACCGAGGCCGGGTTATGCAGCAGTTTGTTGGCCAGCGCCTTGATGTCGTCGGAGAAGGTTGCGGAGAACAGCAGGTTCTGGCGCTTGGCCGGCAGCTTGGCCAGCACGCGACGGATGTCGTGGATAAAGCCCATGTCCAGCATGCGGTCCGCTTCGTCCAGCACCAGAATTTCGATTTTGGACAGGTCAACCGCGTTCTGATGTTCCAGATCCAGCAGACGGCCCGGCGTCGCCACCAGGATATCGACGCCGCCGCGCAGCTTCATCATCTGCGGGTTGATGCTCACGCCGCCAAACACCACCAGCGAACGCAGGCGCAGGTGTTTGCTGTAGGCCTCGACGTTTTCGCCGATCTGCGCCGCCAGCTCACGGGTTGGCGTCAGGATCAGCGCGCGCACCGGGCGACGGCCTTTGACCGGATGGTCATGCTTGCTCAGCAGCTGCAACAGCGGCAGGGTAAAACCGGCGGTTTTACCGGTGCCGGTCTGGGCGCTGGCCATCAGGTCACGACCTTCCAGCACGACAGGGATAGCCTGACGCTGGATTGGCGTCGGTTCGCGATAGCCCTGTTCTTCAACAGCGCGCACAATTTCAGCACTTAAGCCGAGGGTTTCAAATGACATAAAGAGAAAAACTCCAGATCCCCCCTAACCTAACGGTGTTCGGTGCAGTTTCCTGGGAGGATGATCAGACGGGGCATTAAGCATGACCACGAGGGATTGGCACAAACTGCAGTGCACCAGGCGCCGATTGTAACAGAAGTCGCGCAATAAAAAGCACTTTTACGCACCTAGAGCACAATCTGCCGTAAATTCAGCATTGTCTGAAGCCGATCACATAACTCATTGTGGTTAGAGGTTGCGTTTTAGACAATCTGGCATAAAGTTAATCATATGATTGATTAACTTCGAGCGTGACCCATGCCAGCTTCCGTCCCTCATCAGGCCGCCGGCCGGGCGCGCGGCGAGCAAACGCGCCGGCAACTGCTCGCCGCGGCGACCGAACTGTTCGGTGAATATGGCCTGGAAGGCGCCACCACGCGCGATATCGCCCAGCGCGCCGGCCAGAACATCGCCGCCATCACCTACTACTTCAGCTCCAAAGAGGGGCTGTACCTGGCCGTGGCGCAGTCGCTCGCCGATTTCATTCAGCAGGCGTTCGCCCCGCTGGTCGCGGAAGTCGATCGCTTCCGGCAAGAACCAGCCGCACAACGGTCACCTGACGCGGCGCTGCGCTTGTTGCAACGTGGCCTGCTGGCCTTCAGCGAGCTGATGACCCAACCGCACACGCTGAACCTGAGCAAAATCATGTCGCGCGAACAGCTCGCCCCGACCGAGGCCTATCCGCTGATCCACAGCCAGGTGATCGCGCCGATGCACGAGCGGCTGTGCCGCCTGCTGTCGGCCGCCACCGGCATCGACGAACACGCCCCCCGCCTCGTATTGCATACCCATGCGCTGATCGGCGAGGTGCTGTCGTTCCGCGTGGCGCGCGAAACTATCCGCCGTCAGGCAGGTTGGCAAGACATTGGCGAGGGCGAAGCGGCGCAAATCGCGGCGGTGCTGAGCGAACATATTGAGATTCTGGTTACTGGGCTGCGCCAACGTCATGGCGCGTAAATTCAGGCAGGGAGTGTTATGAACAAAAAACGCAGTGCCTTGATCGTGTTGTTAATTCTGCTGATCGCGGCCGTCGCATACGGGGTTTGGCATTACCAGCAGCAGCAGGATCGGCCGCTGACGCTGTACGGCAACGTCGATATTCGCACGGTCAACCTCGGCTTTCGCGTCGACGGGCGCCTGGCGTCGCTGACGGTGGATGAAGGCGATACCGTTCAGCCGGGCCAGCTGCTTGGCAAGCTGGACGATGCCCCCTACCGCAACGCACTGCAGCAGGCCGAAGCCAACGTCGGCAGCGCGCGCGCCAAACTGTCGCTGCTGCAGGCCGGCTACCGCAGCGAAGAGATAGCCCAGGTGCAGTCAGAAATGGCGCAGCGCCAGTCCGCCTTCACCTATGCCGACAGCTTCCTGAAACGCCAGCAGGGGCTGTGGGCGAAAAACGCCACCTCCGCCGACGCGCTGGAGGATGCGCGCACCGCCCGCAATCAGGCGCAGGCCAACCTGCAGGCGGCGAAGGACAAGCTGTCGCAATACCGCAGCGGCAACCGCCCGCAAGAGATTGAACAGGCCAAGGCCGATGTGGCGCAAAGCGAAGCGGCGCTGGCGCAGGCGCAGTTGAACCTGCAAGACGCCACGCTGATCTCCCCTTCCGCCGGCACGGTGCTGACCCGCGCGGTGGAGCCGGGCACCATGCTCGGCGCCGGCGGCACGGTGTTCACCCTGTCGCTGACCCGGCCGGTGTGGGTGCGCGCCTACGTCAACGAAACCAGCCTGAACCAAGCGGTGCCCGGCACCGAGCTGGAGATCTACACCGACGGTCGCCCCGGCAAGCCTTACCACGGCAAGATCGGTTTCGTCTCGCCGACCGCGGAATTCACGCCGAAAAGCGTTGAAACGCCGGACCTGCGCACCGATCTGGTATACCGCCTGCGGGTGATCGTCACCGACGCCGACGACGCGCTGCGCCAGGGCATGCCGGTCACCCTGCGCTTCGCCAAACCCTGAGGCCGGCCATGGAACAGGCGCACACCATCGAGTTGGAAGGGCTGGAAAAGCGCTTCCCGTCACTTGAGAAACCGGCGGTCGCCAGCCTGACCACCACCCTGCGCAGCGGCGCGGTCATCGGACTGGTCGGCCCGGACGGCGCCGGTAAAACTACCCTGCTGCGCATGCTGGCCGGGCTGCTGCAGCCCAGCAGCGGCAAGCTGCGGGTCGCCGGGCTGGATCCGATCGCCCAGGATCGTCAACTGCACGCGATCCTCGGCTATATGCCGCAGAAGTTCGGGCTGTATGAGGATCTGACGGTGATGGAGAACCTGACGCTGTACGCCGATCTGCGCGGCGTCACCGGCGATCTTCGCCGCCAGACCTTCGAACGGCTGCTGAAATTCACCGATCTGACCCGCTTCACCGAGCGCCTGGCGGGCAAGCTGTCCGGCGGCATGAAGCAGAAACTCGGCCTGGCCTGCACGCTGGTGGGCGAACCTCAGGTGCTGTTGCTGGATGAACCGGGCGTCGGCGTCGATCCGATCTCGCGCCGCGAGCTGTGGCGCATGGTGCACGAGCTGGCCAACGACGGCATGTTGATCTTGTGGAGCACCTCTTACCTCGATGAGGCCGAGCAGTGCCGCGAAGTGCTGCTGCTCAACGAGGGCGAGCTGCTGTTCAGCGGCGCGCCGCAGGCGCTGACCCGCCGTATGGCCGGGCGCACGGTGTTGATCGCCGCGCCCCCCGGCAGCCATCGATCGTTGCTGCAGCGGGCGATCTGCCTGCCGGCGGTCACCGACGGCGTGATCCAGGGCAAGTACCTGCGCCTGATCCTGAAAGAAGGCGAAGATCACCGGCAGCTACTGCAGGCGCTGGATCTGCCGGACGCCGAACTGAACGAAGCGGATCCGCGCTTCGAGGATGCGTTTATCGATCTGCTCGGCGGCGGCCCCAACCATCGCTCGGCGCTGGCGGAGATCATGCCGACCGTTGACGGAGAAAGTGGTGAAACGGTGATCGAAGCGGTGCAGTTGACCAAGAAATTCGGCGATTTCGCCGCCACCGATCACGTCGATTTTCAGGTGCGGCGCGGCGAAATCTTCGGCCTGCTCGGCCCGAACGGCGCCGGCAAGTCCACCACCTTCAAAATGATGTGCGGCCTGCTGGTGCCGTCCGGCGGCAAGGCGCTGGTGCTGGGGATGGATCTGAAGACCAGTTCCGGCAAGGCGCGCCAACGCCTCGGCTACATGGCGCAAAAATTCTCGCTGTACGGCAACCTGACGGTGGCGCAGAACCTGAAGTTCTTCTCCGGGGTCTACGGCCTAAGCGGCAAGGCGCAGCGCGACAAAATCGACGAGATGTCCCGCGCCTTCAACTTCGCGCCGATCCTCGATCAGACGCCGGATGCCCTGCCGCTCGGCTTCAAGCAACGCCTGGCGCTGGCCTGCGCGCTGATGCACGAACCGGATATTCTGTTCCTCGACGAACCGACCTCCGGTGTCGATCCGCTGACGCGGCGCGAGTTCTGGCTGCACATCAACGGCATGGTCGACAAGGGCGTCACGGTGATGGTGACCACCCACTTTATGGACGAGGCGGAATACTGCGACCGCATCGGCCTGGTGTATCGCGGCAAGATCATCGCCGCCGGCACGCCGGACGATCTCAAACAGCAGGTAGCGCGCGACGACAACCCCACCCCCTCGATGGAACAGGCGTTTATCGAACTGGTGCAGGGCTACGACGAGGAGGAACCACGGTGAGCGACAACCGAGCCCCAATCGACGACGGCGGCTTCTCCTGGCGCCGACTGCGCGCGCTGTGCCTGAAGGAGACGCGGCAAATACTGCGCGATCCCAGCAGCGGCCTGATCGCCTTCGTTATCCCGCTGATGCTGCTGTTTATCTTCGGCTACGGCATCAACCTGGACTCCAGCAAGCTGCATCTGGGCATTCTGATGGAGCAACAGAGCGAAGACGCGCGCGATCTGGCCCACGCCTTCGCCGGTTCGCCCTATATCGAACCAACCATCAGCGACAACCGCCAGCAGCTGATCCAGCAGATGCAGGCCGGCACGATCCGCGGCCTGGTGGTGATCCCGGTGGATTTCGACCAGCGCATGGCGCGCCCGCACGACAGCGCCCCCATCCAGGTGATCACCGACGGCAGCGAGCCGAACACCGCCAACTTCGTGCAGGGCTATGCCCAGGGCGTATGGCAAGTTTGGCAGCAGCAACGCGCCGCCGATCGGGGGAGCAACGACAAGCCGCTGATTGACGTGCAGATGCGCTACTGGTTCAACCCGGCGGCCATCAGCCGGCACTACATCATCCCCGGCGCCATCACCATCATCATGACGGTGATCGGCGCCATTCTCACCTCGCTGGTGATCGCCCGCGAATGGGAGCGCGGCACCATGGAAGCCCTGCTGTCCACCCAGGTGACGCGCAGCGAGCTGCTGCTCTCCAAGCTGATCCCGTATTACTTCCTCGGCATGATCGCCATGGCGCTGTGCATGGCGGTGGCGGTGTGGGTGCTCGGCGTGCCCTATCGCGGTTCGCTGCCGATCCTGCTGCTGATCAGCAGCCTGTTCCTCGCCAGCACCCTCGGCATGGGCCTGCTGATCTCTACCCTCACCCGCAACCAGTTCAATGCGGCGATGGTGGCGCTGAACGCCGCCTTCCTGCCGTCGATCATGCTGTCCGGCTTCATCTTCCAGATCGACAGCATGCCAGCCATCGTGCGCGCGGTGACCTACATCATTCCGGCGCGCTACTTCGTCAGCACGCTGCAAACGCTGTTCCTGGCGGGTAACGTCGGCACCGTGCTGGCGATCAATCTGTTGTTCCTGATTGCTTCCGCCGTGGTGTTCATCGGCCTGACGGCCTGGAAAACCCAGCGCCGGCTGGATTGAGGAGAAAGAGCGATGTTTCATCGTCTGTTGACGCTCATCATCAAGGAAATGCAGGCGCTGCTGCGCGATCCGCAAACCCGTGCCATTTTAATCATGCCGGTGATCCTGCAGGTGCTGCTGTTCCCGTTCGCCGCGACGCTGGAAGTCACCAACGCCACCATCGCGGTCTACAGCGAAGACAGCGGCCAGGCCTCGGTGGAGTTGACCCAGCGCTTCGCCAAGGCCAAGGCCTTTCAACACGTGCTGCTGCTGCGCAGCCCGCAGGAGATAAAGACCACCATCGATAACCAACGGGCGCTGCTGCTGATCCGCTTCCCGGCGCAGTTCTCGCGCGATATCGCCACCGGCAACACCGCGCCGCTGCAGCTGCTGCTCGACGGGCGCAACTCCAACAGCGCGCAGATCGCCGCCAACTACGTACAGCAGATCGTGCAGGAATATCAGAAGGAGCTGCTCGGCAACCGCGCCAAACCCAACAACAGCGAACTGGTGGTGCGCAACTGGTATAACCCGAATCTGGACTACAAATGGTTCGTGGTGCCGTCGCTGATCGCCATGATCACCACCATCGGCGTGCTGATCGTCACCTCGCTGTCGGTGGCGCGCGAACGCGAACAGGGCACGCTGGAACAGCTGCTGGTCTCGCCGCTCACCACCTGGCAGATCTTTATCGGCAAGGCGGTGCCGGCGCTGATCGTCGCCAGCTTCCAGGCCAGCATCGTGCTGTTGATCGGCATCTTCCTGTATCAGATCCCGTTCGCTGGATCGCTGCTGCTGTTCTACGCCACCATGTTGATCTACGGGCTGTCGCTGGTCGGTTTCGGCCTGCTGATCTCGTCGCTGTGCGCCACTCAGCAGCAGGCGTTTATCGGCGTGTTCGTGTTCATGATGCCGGCGATCCTGCTCTCGGGGTATGTCTCGCCGGTGGAGAATATGCCGGTGTGGCTGCAGGATCTGACCTGGGTGAACCCGATACGCCACTTCACCGACATCACCAAGCAGATCTACCTGAAGGACGCCAGCTTCAGCATTATCTGGCGCAGCCTGTGGCCGCTGCTGGTGATCACCGCCACCACCGGCAGCGCCGCCTACGCGCTGTTCCGCCGCAAGATCGCATAAAAAAAGCTCTGCATGTCACATGCAGAGCTTTTTGATCGCCAGATACCCTAAGGCTTGAAAGACAAGGGATTTAGCGGCGGTTGCCGAAAATGCGCAGCAACATCAGGAACAGGTTGATGAAGTCGAGATACAGCGTCAGCGCGCCGACGATGGCGTACTTGCGGAAGCTGTCTTTATCATCGGCGTTCAGCTGCTCACCCATCGCCTTGAGTTTTTGCGTGTCGTAGGCGGTCAGACCGACGAACACCACCACCCCGATGTAGGTAATCGCCCACATCAGCGCGGTGCTTTTCAGCCAGATGTTCACCAGCGAAGCCAGCACGATGCCGATCAGCGCCATGAACAACATGCTGCCGAAGCCGCTCAGATCGCGCTTGGTGGTGTAGCCGTACAGGCTCATCGCGCCGAACATGCCGGCGGTGACTACGAAAGTGCTGGCGATCGAGCTGTAGGTGTAGGCGATGAAGATGCTCGACAGCGTCAGCCCGGTCAGCGCCGAGTACAGCATGAACAGCGAGGTGGCCACCGCGCCGCTCAGGCGGTTGACCATGCCGGAAATCACGAACACCAGCGCCAACTGGGCGATGATCAGACCGAAGAAGGTGATCTGGCTGGAGAAGATGAAGTTGAGGATCGCGGGCGTATTGGCCGCATACCAGGAAACGAACGCCGTCAGCAGCAGACCGCAGGTCATCCAGCCGTAAACCTGCGCCATGTAGGCCTGAATGCCGCTGTTGGCACGTTCGACGATTGAACCATTAGAGCGTGGATATCGGTCCATGACGGTTACCTTTTGCGTTATAAACAAGATTCCGAAGCCCCGCGAACGGGGCTTCGCCTGCTATAAGCGTACCACAGAATAGGCCGCGCGAAAGCGGCAAAGGTCTTGATTTGTTTCCGCTGTTGACGCGTTATTTAGCCGCGTCGTGCCAGCGTTGCGCGGCCTCGCGATCGCTGTCGCGAGCGTCCACCCAACGATCACCCTGGCCCGTGGCTTCGCGCTTCCAGAACGGGGCGCGGGTCTTCAGATAGTCCATGATGAATTCGCTGGCGGCGAACGCCATGCTGCGGTGTGCGCCGGTCACGCCGACGAACACGATCTCGTCGCCGGGATACAGCGCACCGACGCGGTGGATCACCGTCACGCGCTGCAGCGGCCAACGGCTGCGCGCCTCGGCCACGATCTCCGCCAGCGCCTTCTCGGTCATGCCGGGGTAGTGTTCCAGCGTCAGCGCGCTGACGTCGTCCCCAAGGTTATGGTTGCGCACCTTGCCGGTGAAGGTCACCACCGCGCCATCGGCGTCGCACTGCGCCAGCCACTGGTACTCATCGCCGACGTTGAACGGCGCTTCGCCCACGCGAATGCGGGTATTTTCCATGCTTACCCCCCGGTAACCGGCGGGAAGAAGGCCACTTCATCGCCGGCGCGCAGCGGGTGATCCGCCGCCACCAGCGACTGATTGACCGCCGCCAACAGCTTGCCGGATTCCAGCGCCAGCGCCCAGCGATCGCCGCGCGCGCACAGCGCCTGGCGCAGCGCCTCGACGGTCGGGTAATCCGCCGGCATCGACAGCGCGCCGGTGCCCACCAGTTCGCGCACCTGCGCGAAGAAAAGAATATCGATCATGCGTTCACCTTAAAATCACCGGATTTGCCGCCGCTTTTCGCCAGCAGGCGCACCGGGCCGATCACCATGTCTTTCTGTACCGCTTTGCACATGTCATAGATGGTCAATGCCGCCACCGAGGCGGCGGTCAGCGCTTCCATCTCGACGCCGGTTTTGCCGGTCAGCCGGCAGCAGGTTTCGATGCGTACCCGGCTGTGCTGCGTCTGCGCCTCTAGCTGCACTTCGACTTTGCTCAACATCAGCGGGTGGCACAGCGGGATCAGTTCCCAGGTGCGTTTGGCCGCCTGAATGCCGGCGATGCGCGCCGTGGCGAACACGTCGCCCTTGTGATGGCTGCCGTCGACGATCATCGCCAGCGTGGCGGGCAACATCTCGACGAAGGCTTCGGCGCGCGCCTCACGCACCGTTTCGGCCTTGGCGGATACGTCGACCATATGGGCTTCGCCGGCGGCGTTAATGTGGGTTAGCTGTGTCATGACTCAGGGCTTCTTCAAATGGGGCTGGAAGTTGCACGGGCGATGGCGCGCGTCCAACTGCTCTTCGATAATCCGCTCCCAGGCGGTGCGGCAGGCGCGGGTGGAGCCCGGCATGGCGAAAATCACCGTGCGGTTCGCCAGGCCGGCCAGCGCGCGCGACTGGATCGTCGCGGTGCCGATCTCTTCGTACGACACCATGCGGAACAGTTCACCGAACCCTTCCACCTCTCTGTCGAACAGCGGCAACAGCGCTTCCGGCGTGTTGTCGCGCGCGGTAAAACCAGTGCCGCCGGTGATCAGCACCGCCTGCACGTTGTCATCGGCGATCCACGCGGAAACCCGTGCGCGGATCTGGTAAATGTCATCTTTAACGATGGCGCGATCCACCACCTGATGGCCGGCTTCCTGCGCCGCGTCCTGCAGATATTGGCCGGAGGTGTCTTCCGCCGCGCCGCGGCTGTCGGACACGGTCAGGATGGCGATATGCGCCGGAATAAACTCGCTGCTCGCATGGCTCATGGTTCAATAAGCTCCTATTGGCTGTCAGCCGCCGATAAACGACAGGTTCTGGGTGATCCCGCTGTTGCCCTGATGCAGGAAATGGGTCTGCTTCTTGCTCAGCAGCCCACTCTGGATGCGCGCCTTCAGCGCGTCGAGCTGGCCGTCATCCGCCAGCAGATCGCGCAGAGGCACCCCCTGCTCGCCGAACAGACACAGGTGCAGATTGCCGATGGAAGAAACGCGCAGCCGGTTGCAGCTGGCGCAGAAATCTTTTTCATACGGCATGATAAGACCCACCTCACCCTGGTAGTCCGGGTGGCTGAACACCTGCGCCGGGCCGTCGCTGCGGCCGCGCGCCTGGCGCTGCCAGCCCTGCTGCTCCAGCTGCAGGCGAATCACTTCGCCGGAAACGTGGTGTTTGCGAAACAGCTCGCCGCCCTCGCCGGTTTCCATCAGTTCGATAAAGCGCAGCTGGATCGGCCGATCCTTGATCCAGGCGAGAAAGGCGCCAAGTTGCTGGTGGTTGACGTCGCGCATCAGCACCGCGTTGACCTTGACCTTGCTGAAACCGGCGCTGAAGGCGGCGTCGATGCCGTCCATCACCTGGCGGAACTTGTCCTGGCCGGTGATGGCGTGAAACTGGCGGGGATCCAGGCTGTCGACGCTGACGTTGATCGCCGTCAGACCGGCGTCACGCCAGGCGGCGACGTCGCGCGCCAGACGGTAGCCGTTAGTGGTGACCGCCAGGGTACGGATGGCCGGGTTTTCCCGCACGGCGGCGATGATCTCGGTAAAATCGCGGCGCAGCGAAGGCTCGCCGCCGGTCAGGCGCACCTTTTCGGTGCCCAGTTCGGCAAACGCGCGGCTGACGCGGCGGATTTCATCCAGCGACAGGAAGCTTTTCGGGCTGCCGCTCGGCTTGTAGCCGTCGGGCAGACAATAGGTGCAACGAAAGTTGCACACGTCGGTGATCGACAAACGCAGGTAATAGAACTTGCGCTCATAAGCATCAATGAGTTGCGGTACCATAACACCTTTCCAAAGTCGGGAGATGCGAGCGTTTCCCCTCTGCACCCTGGTGGCTAACTTCGCCACGGCCCAGGCGCCATATCGTTCCGGATGAACAACGTAGGCGCAGGGGCTAGGAGTTTGATTTCTCTTCCCGCTACCTTGAGTAGCCGGAATGAAACCGTGGTTTTCAGCAGAATTCTAGCGCTAATCGGCAACGATAGCCAACGCGTTAATTCGCTATATAATTGTCTATACAGCGTTTTTAGACGCCGCCTATTCGGGTAAACCATGATAAACATCGCTTGCGTGGACGAATTGACCAGAATCACGCAAATGACACTCTTTATCGCGTTTTTATGCCGGATCCGCTACCTTATGCGGGCAGTTCAGACCCTTTGTAAGGAAATTTATGCGTAATCGTACCCTGGCCGATCTCGACCGCGTGGTGGCGTTGGGCGGCGGACACGGCCTGGGCCGTGTGATGTCGGCCCTGTCGTCCTTAGGCTCCCGCCTGACCGGCATCGTCACCACCACCGACAACGGCGGTTCCACCGGCCGCATCCGCCGTTCGGAAGGCGGCATTGCCTGGGGCGATACCCGCAACTGTCTCAACCAGCTGATCACCGAACCGAGCGTCGCCTCGGCGATGTTCGAATACCGTTTCAGCGGCAACGGCGAACTGGCCGGCCATAACCTGGGCAACCTGATGCTGAAAGCGCTGGATCACCTGAGCGTGCGCCCGCTGGAAGCGATCAATCTGGTGCGCAGCTTGCTGAAGGTGGACGCGGCGCTGATCCCGATGTCGGAGCAGCCGGTGGATTTGATGGCGCACGATCACGAAGGCAATCACGTTTACGGTGAAGTGAATGTCGATCAACTGGCCCACATGCCGCAGGAGCTGATGCTGTCGCCCCCGGTCAACGCCACGCGCGAAGCGCTGGACGCCATCGCACAGGCCGACGTGATCCTGATTGGGCCGGGCAGCTTCCTCACCAGCCTGATGCCGCTGCTGCTGCTGGACGATCTCACCCAGGCGCTGCGCCGCAGCAGCGCCAGCATGATCTATATCGGCAACCTCGGCCGCGAGCTGAGCGTGGCCGCCGCGGCGCTGTCGTTAAAGGATAAGCTGACGCTGATGGAAGAGAAGATCGGCCGCAGGATGATCGATGCGCTGATCGTCGGCCCGGCGGTGGATGCCAGTGAAGTGCAGGATCGGGTGGTGATTCAGCAACCGCTGGAAGCGAGCGACATCCCCTACCGCCACGATCGCCAGCTGCTGCGCCAGGCGCTGGATCACGCGCTGGTGGAGCTGGCCGCGCGCCGCTGACCGAATTTAACCGTCTCGCCCGCGCAGCCAGGGATTATCGCTGGCTGGGGCGGGCTGGCTGACCATATCGATATACAGATCTTCTACCTCTTTGCGCGCCCAGGGCGTGCGACGCAAAAACTTCAGGCTGGACTTGATGCTCGGATCGCTGCGGAAGCAGTTGATGCGAATGCGCGCGCCCAGTTCGGACCAACCGTAGTGATCCACCAGTTTATTCAGCAGTTGCTCCAGCGTTACGCCGTGCAGCGGGTCTTTAGACTGGTGTTGGCTCATGTTCGGTACTCTTCGTGGTCAAATCGGGCCGCACACCATAACAGCTTTGGCGCGGCCGACAAGGAATTTTGACGCCCACGGCGCGGGCGCCGTCCAACGGTCAGGAAATCGCGATGAACTGCTCGCGCAGCTGGTGGATTTCGTCGCGCAGCGCAGCCGCCTGCTCGAACTCCAGGTTTTGCGCGTGGGTGTACATCTGCGCTTCCAGATCGCGAATTTTCTGATCCAGCGCTTTCGGCGTGAGGTTCTGCAGCTGAGCGCCGCCCTCCACCGCCTTGCCCTTGCCTTTGCTCTTGGCGCGGTTGACCGGTTGGCCGATCTGCAGAATGTCGCCGATCTTCTTGTTCAGCCCCTGCGGCACGATGCCGTTGGCTTCGTTGTAGGCCTGCTGCTTGGCGCGGCGCCGCTCGGTTTCACCGATCGCCTTGGCCATCGAATCGGTGATGCGATCGCCATACAGGATCGCCTTGCCGTTCAGGTTACGTGCCGCGCGGCCGATGGTCTGGATCAGCGAACGCTCGGAACGCAGGAAGCCTTCCTTGTCGGCGTCCAGAATCGCCACCAGCGACACCTCAGGCATGTCGAGCCCCTCACGCAACAGGTTGATGCCCACCAGCACGTCGAACTCGCCCAGACGCAGGTCACGGATGATTTCGACCCGTTCCACGGTATCGATGTCCGAGTGCAGGTAGCGCACGCGCTCGCCATGCTCTTCCAGGTATTCGGTCAGGTCTTCCGCCATGCGTTTGGTCAGGGTGGTCACCAGCACGCGCTCGTTGATCGTCGCGCGCTTGCGGATCTCGGAGAGCAGATCGTCCACCTGGGTGGCGACCGGCCGCACTTCCACGATCGGATCCAGCAACCCGGTCGGCCGCACCACCTGATCGATCAGATCGCCGCCGGATTTCTCCAGCTCATATTTGCCCGGCGTCGCGGAAACATAGATGGTCTGCGGTGCCAGCGCCTCAAACTCCTCGAAGCGCAGCGGGCGGTTGTCCAGCGCCGACGGCAAACGGAAGCCGTACTCCACCAGCGTTTCCTTGCGCGCGCGGTCGCCCTTGAACATCGCGCCGATCTGCGGAATGGTGACGTGGGATTCGTCGACCACCAGCAGGCCGTCCGCCGGCAGGTAGTCGAACAACGTCGGCGGCGGCTCGCCCTCGGCGCGCCCGGACAGATAGCGCGAGTAGTTTTCGATGCCCGAGCAGTAACCCAGCTCGTTCATCATCTCCAGATCGAACTGGGTGCGCTGCGTCAGGCGCTGCTCTTCCAGCAGCTTGCTGTTGGCCAGCAGCACCTTGCGGCGGTCCGCCAGATCAACCTTGATCTCTTCCATCGCCTGCATGATCCGCTCACGCGGCGTCACGTAGTGCGATTTCGGGTAGATGGTAAAACGCGGCACCACCTGCTCAATCTGCCCGGTCAGCGGATCGAACAGCGACAGCCGTTCCACTTCTTCATCGAACAGTTCGACGCGCAGCGCCAGCTCGTCTGATTCCGCCGGGAAGATATCGATCACCTCGCCGCGCACGCGGAAGGTGGCGCGCTGGAAAGCCTGATCGTTGCGGGAATACTGCAGCTCCGCCAGGCGGCGCAAAATGGATCGCTGATCGATGATCATGCCCTGAGTCAGGTGCAGCATCATCTTCAGGTAAAGATCCGGATCGCCCAGGCCGTAGATCGCCGACACCGACGCCACCACCACCACGTCGCGCCGCTCCAGCAGCGCCTTGGTGGCGGAAAGACGCATCTGCTCGATGTGCTCGTTCACCGAAGCGTCTTTTTCAATGAAGGTGTCGGAACTGGGCACGTAGGCTTCCGGCTGGTAGTAGTCGTAGTAGGAGACGAAGTACTCCACCGCATTCTCCGGGAAAAACGCTTTCATTTCGCCGTACAGCTGCGCCGCCAGCGTCTTGTTCGGCGCCAGCACCATGGTCGGCCGATTCAGATCGGCTATCACGTTGGCGATGGTGAACGTCTTGCCCGAACCGGTGACCCCCAGCAGCGTCTGGTGCGCCAGGCCGTCTTCCAGCCCCTCTTCCAGCTTGCGAATGGCTTCCGGCTGATCGCCGGCCGGTTTGAACTCGGAATGCAGTTTGAAAAGTTTACTCATTGCTCGGCTACCCTGTGGAGATGCGCGCGCTCAGGCGGCCAGCCGGCTCTGCGCCGGATATGGCCCCTAATTATGGAAAGTGTCGGCGATTTGCGCCAGTGCCCATGATACTGGATATAAAACCAGCTTCAAGCGGATTCGTCGCTGCACCCGGCACTGCGGCAATGTCGTTGCACCGTGACGTTACAGCCGGGTGACATTTTTATTGTCAATAACAGATTTATCCCCAGAACTTGCCGCGAATTAACTTATTGATAGCACCGCGTCGAAAAATCATACATAGAGACCTGATCAATACCCTTGCGTCTTGATTTTAGTTAATATATTGATATATAACAGTTTTAATAAAAAGACGAGAATGCGGGCAAAGCGAACACAACCCGCGTCCGCTCTCGCTTTACAGCGTTTTTCTAAATCTAATACACAAGGTTATCCACAGGAATAGTGGATAACTCTCACCGTCCCGCCCGGGGCGGGAGTTACGGAAAGAAAGCTTTTCGCCCTTTACACCCGCTAAAATGGCTTTTTTAGTTATTTTTTCATAAAAATATCGCTTTGTTTATGCCGATTAATACTAAAAATCCCCATTGCCAAAATCGCATCGGCCCCTTTCTCGCGGATCGCTCTTGACGGCGGCGCAATGCCTTGCACCATGTCCTCACCAAAGGGCACCACAAGAGTGCAAAAAACGTCCGGGTTAACTTCTCGGCGTATTTTCAGGCCACCGCGGCAGAGCGCGTCAGGCCTGGCAGAGGGTTAACAAAGCGATAACATCCCCCCTTTTCGGCCAGTAGCAAAACTGGCCTGGGAGTTGCTTTATCTTTCAGCGTGCGAACGAGGCGCGACAGCATAATGCGCTGCCGAATGCGGCGTGCAACCGCCGCCTGGCTACCCCTCGTAAAAGCACGAGAACGACACCAAGTCGTCATAAACGTCGTTTTTCACGACATACTGACTGTCTTTCCGTCCACCGCAGACATTGCTCAGATGAATCGGATGGACGGCATTTTGTTCCAGACATTGCCACACTCGGGAAATCAACCGCCAATGCTGCCTTTGTTGCACCCCACCAACGAGTGGATGGGCGCCTGTGTCTATGAGGAGAATGCCAAATGCTGAGCCTGAGATCAGTCAATCAATTTTACGGGCAAAATCATACCCTGTGGGACATCAACCTGGAGCTGCCGCGCGGCCAGTGTACCGTGCTGCTTGGGCGCAACGGCGTGGGCAAGACCACGCTGGTCAATTGCATCATGGGGCATGTGCCGGTGGTGAGCGGCAGCATGACCTGGCAGCCCGCGGATCAGCCGCCGCAAAATCTGCTGCTGCAACCGATGGAGCGCCGCGCCGCACTCGGCATCAGCCACGTCCCGCAAGGGCGGCAACTCTTCTCGCAGCTGAGCGTGGAGGAGAATCTGCAGGTGGCGCAGATGGCCGGGCGCGGCGCCCCCCGCCGCATTCCGCCGCTGATCTACAGCCTGTTTCCCAATTTGCGCCAGATGCGTACCCGCCGCGCCGGCGATCTGTGCGAAGGCGCTCAACGCCAGTTGGCGATCGGTCGTGCGCTGGCGCAGGAGCCGGCGCTGCTGATCCTCGACGAACCGACGACGGGTGTGCCCCCTTCAATCGCCGCCGACATCGGCAACGTGATCCGCAGGCTCAACTATGAGTTGGGCATGACCATTTTGCTGGTAGAGCATCAGCTGCCGTTCGTGCGCCGGGTGGCGGATCGTTTTTGTCTGCTCGATAGCGGGCGCACCGTGGCGCACGGCGCGCTGACGCAGTTGGATGAGGCGCTGATCGGCGCCGGGCTGGCAGGGCAAGAAGAAGGATGAGGGAGAGAACCCCCCTCATTGAGCGTTTATAGCAGGCTGATATCCAGATACTCCCCCAGCGGCGCCCGTTCGGCCTGCGGCAGGTGCGGTATTTCGCCCAGCAGCGGCGCGGGCAGCATGCGGCGCAGCGTGGCCAGGTATTCCTGATGCCGCCGCCCCGGGGGCGCCACGTCGTTGGCGATCCAACCGGCCAGCGTCAACCCCGCCTGTTGCACCGCCAGCGCCGTCAGCACTGCGTGGTTGATGCAGCCCAGTTTAATGCCCACCACCAGGATCACCGGCAATTGTTCCTGCTGCACCCAGTCGGCGAAGGTGTACTCCGCCGACAGCGGGGTAAACCACCCGCCGGCGCCTTCGACCAGCACCCAGTCGGCGCGCTGCTCCAGCCGGCGCAGGCCGTCGGACAGCCGCGCCGCGTCGATCGGCCGACCTTCATCGGCGCTGACGATATGCGGCGAGGTCGGTTCGGCAAAAACGTATGGGTTCACTTCGTCGTAACGGAGCGCCACGCCGCTGTTGGCCTGCAGCGCCAGCGCGTCGCCGTTGCGCAGCCCCTCGGCGGTCATCTCGCTGCCGGAGGCCACCGGCTTATAGCCGGCGCTGCGGTAGCCCGTCCGGTTGGCGGCCTGCAGCAAGGCGCTGCTGGCAACGGTCTTCCCCACTTCGGTGTCGGTGCCGGTCACGAACCAACGTTTAATCACGATAAATCACTCCATAAGCCAGATGATAGCTGAGGGGGAACTGCCCCTGCCGGCACGGGTAAACCGCCTGCAACGCGGCGAGACGGCCTCGCGACATCAGGCCGCCCTCGCGTCCCTGATGCAGATGCGTCGCCCCGATGCCCTTGAGCGAACGCATCAGCGTCATCACGTCCGGGTAGTTCAGGGTGCGTAACTCCGTGACCAGCTCGTGCCGGTATTCAGCACAGGCGGCGCGGATCTGCGCCAGCGGCAGGAAGGCGTTCACGTGGCGCTCGCCGTCCACCTGTTGCCAGGCGTCCCCCAATTCCTGCAGCGATCCCGCCGCCAACGTGGAAAACAGGATCACGCCGCCGGGGCGGGTCACGCGATACAGCTCTGCCAGCACGGCAGGCAGATCGCTGCACCACTGCACCACCAGGCTGCTGAAACAGATGTCCATCGCCGCATCGGGCAGCGGCACCTGTTCGATATCGCCCAGCAGATAATGATGCGCCGCCTGCCGTTGGCGGGCGACGTCCAGCATGCCCGGCGCCAAATCGAGCGCGGTCACCCGTTTGCCGCGCTCACGCCACATACGGCTGAAATAGCCGGTGCCGCAGCCGGCGTCCAGCAGCTGTTCGCCCGGGTGGGAACTCCCCATCCCCAGTAAGCGCTCGCCAACGTCACGCTGCAGCGCGGCGGCGGCGTCGTAGCTGCCGGCCGCGCGGCTGAAGGCCGAGGCGACCGCCTGTTTGTTCACCGTGTCATTGGCTGACGTCATTCAGCACCTCCAGCAGGCGATCGATATCCTGCGGCTGATGCGCCGCCGTCAGGGTAATGCGTAGCCGCGCGCCGCCCGGCGGCACCGTCGGCGGGCGAATGGCGCTCACCCACAGTCCGCACTCGCGCAGGCGGGTCGCCAGATCGAGCGCGCGCTGATTATCCCCCACCAGCAGCGGCTGGATGGCGGTGTCGGAATCCGTCAGGGTCAGCGCCAGCGGCGCCGCGCCCTGACGGAAACGCCGAATGTTGTCCTGCAGCCGGGCGCGCAGTTCATCGCCCTCGCGAATGCAGGCCAGCGCCGCCTGCAGCGCGCAGGCCTGCGCCGGCGGCATTGCGGTGCTGTAGATTAGATGGCGGGCGAACTGCAGCAGATACTCGGCGGTCGCCTCATCGCACAGCACTGCTGCGCCGCTGACGCCGAACGCCTTGCCGAAGGTCGCCACCAGCAGTTCAGGGCGCACGCCCTGCTGCCAGCAGCTGCCGCGGCCTTGCTCACCGCGCACACCGACGCCGTGGGCATCGTCCACCATCAGCCAGGCGCCCGCCGCACGGGTTAAGCGATGCAGCTCCGCCAACGGTGCGCCGTCGCCGTCCATGCTGAACACCCCTTCGGTCACCGCCAGCCGCTGCCCGTCGCAGGGTTTGGCCAGCAGATCCGCCAAGGCCTGCGGCTGATTGTGCTGGAACCGGCGCAGCTCGGCCGGCGACTGCGCCGCCGCCTCCAGCAGCGAGGCGTGGCTGAGGCGATCGGCCAAAATGCGATCGCCCTTCTGCATCAACGCCGCCAGCACCGCCTGATTGGCGGCATAGCCGGAGATGAACAGCAGCGCGCGCGGATAGCCGAGCCACGCCGCCAGTTGATCTTCCAGCGCCTGATGCGCCACGCTAAAGCCGGTGACGTGGCCCGACCCGCCGCTGCCGACGCCGTAACGCTGCGCGCCCTGCTGCCAGGCGGCGATCACCCGCGTATCCTGGCTCAGTCCCAGGTAGTCGTTGCCCGAGAAGTTCAGATAGAGACGATCGCCGAGCCGGATCTGGCGGCCGTTGCCGCCCTCGGTGGTCTGTCGCCGACGGTAGGCGGCGTTGAGACGCCGTTCTGCCAGCGCCTGTTCGATACGTTGTTGCCAGCTCATCACAGCGCCGCGTTGTAAAACTCGGCGGTATCGGCGTTCAGCAGCTGCTTAGCCAGCACCTGCTGTTGCTGGTTGTCGCCATGTTCGGTGGCGGTCTGCTGCGGGTTCAGCCCCAGCTTGCGGAACAGCTGCAGATCCTTGTCTTCTTCCGGGTTCGGCGTGGTCAGCAGCTTGCAACCGTAGAAGATCGAGTTGGCGCCGGCCATAAAGCACATCGCCTGCGTCTGTTCGTTCATCTGTTCACGGCCGGCGGAAAGGCGGACATAAGAGGACGGCATCATGATGCGCGCTACCGCGATGGTGCGGATGAAATCGAACGGATCGACGTCGTCGTTATCCGCCAGCGGCGTGCCTTTTACCTTCACCAACATGTTGATCGGCACGCTCTCCGGCGGTTTCGGCAGGTTAGCCAGCTGCACCAGCAGCCCGGCGCGATCGCGCACCGTTTCCCCCAGCCCGACGATGCCGCCGGAGCACACTTTGATGCCGGCGTCGCGCACCTTGTCGAGCGTATCCAGGCGTTCCTGGTAGCTGCGGGTAGTGATGATGCTGCCGTAGAACTCCGGCGAGGTGTCGAGGTTATGGTTGTAGTAATCCAGCCCGGCCTCCGCCAGCCGTTCAGCCTGAGTGCCGTCAAGCGTGCCCAGCGTCATGCAGGTTTCCATGCCCATCGCTTTCACGCCCTGCACCATCTGCTGCAGATAAGGCATATCGCGCTCGTGCGGGTTCTTCCACGCCGCGCCCATGCAAAAACGGGTCGAGCCGTTCGCTTTGGCCTTGCGTGCCGATTCCAGCACCTGCTCGACCTGCATCAACCGCTCCGACTCCAGGCCGGTCTTGTAGCGTGAGCTCTGCGGGCAGTATTTACAGTCTTCCGGGCAAGCGCCGGTCTTGATCGACAGCAGCGTGCTGACCTGCACCTGACGCGGGTCGAAGTGCTGGCGGTGTACGGTTTGCGCTTCGAACAGCAGTTCCAGCAGCGGTTTATCAAACAGGGCCTGGGCTTGCCCTACTGTCCAGTGAATGCGGTCGGCCATCATGGCGTCTCCAAAACGAAAAAGTGTCGCCAGTTTAAATATTGTGGATATACTGTCAACCAATCTTAATTCAATTTGGTTTACAAGTATGTCTGTGACCGCTTCCGACCTGGCGTTTGACCAACGCCATATCTGGCACCCCTACACCTCCATGAGCCGCCCGTTACCCTGTTACCCGATCGAATCGGCCAGCGGCGTCGAACTGCAGCTGGCGGACGGCCGGCGTCTGGTGGACGGCATGTCCTCCTGGTGGGCGGCGATCCACGGTTACAACCATCCGCGCCTGAATCAGGCCGCCAGCCAGCAGTTGGAGAAGATGTCACACGTGATGTTCGGCGGTATTACCCATCCGTCCGCCATCTCGTTGTGCCGTCGGCTGGTGGAAATGACGCCAGAGGCGCTGCAGTGCGTGTTCCTGGCAGACTCCGGTTCGGTGGCGGTGGAAGTGTCGTTGAAGATGGCGCTACAGTACTGGCAGGCGCGCGGCGAGCGCCGGCAGCGCATCCTGACGCTGCGCCACGGCTATCACGGCGATACCTTCGGCGCGATGTCGGTCTGCGATCCGGACAACTCGATGCACAGCCTCTATCAGGGCTATCTGGCGCCGCACCTGTTCGCGACCGCGCCGCAGTGCCGCTTCGACGAAGAATGGCGTGAAGAAGATATTGCACCGTTCGCCGCGCTGCTGGAGCAGCACGCCGGTGAAGTGGCGGCGGTGATCCTGGAACCGGTGGTGCAAGGCGCCGGCGGCATGCGCATCTACCACCCAACCTACCTCAAGCGGGTGCGCGAGCTGTGCGATCGCCATCGGGTGCTACTGATCGCCGACGAGATCGCCACCGGCTTCGGCCGCACCGGCAAGCTGTTCGCCTGCGAGCACGCGCAGGTGGTGCCGGACATTCTCTGCCTGGGCAAGGCGCTGACCGGCGGTTACATGACCCTGTCCGCCACCCTGACCACCCGCCATGTGGCGGAGACCATCAGCAACGGCGCGGCCGGCTGTTTTATGCACGGCCCGACCTTTATGGGCAATCCGTTGGCCTGCGCGGTGGCGGACGCCAGCATGGCGCTGCTGGCGGAAAATCGCTGGCAGGCGCAGGTGAGCGCCATCGAAGCCCAGCTGAAACAGGAACTGCTGCCGCTGGCGGCGCTGCCGAAGGTGGCGGACGTGCGGGTGCTGGGGGCGATTGGCGTGGTGGAGATGCGCGAACCGGTGAATGTCGCCGAGCTACAGCGTGGGTTCGTCGAGCGCGGGGTATGGATCCGGCCGTTCGGCAAGCTGATTTACCTGATGCCGCCTTACATCATCGAAGCGGAACAGCTCAGCCGCCTGACCGCCGCCGTGGCCGCCGCCGCGCGTTAATGCCTTACCAATGCTGGTCCAGATAGCGGGCCAGCAACCCCAGGCACAGCAGCCAGAGTAAAATGATCATCGCCGCCGCCATGCGGCCGGTGGGGTTGTCGACGCGTTTTTGCGCCTTCTCGCGCAGCTCGGCCATCAGCGGCTTGGGGATCAGGCGAACCGCCAGCATGATGCCCAACGGCACGATGATCACATCGTCCAGATAGCCCAACACCGGAATAAAATCCGGGATCAAATCGATCGGCGAGATCGCATAGCCGGCCACCAGCAGCGCGATCAGCTTGGCGTACCACGGGGTGCGCTTATCACGGGCGGCCAGCCACAGCGCGTAAATATCGCGCTTGATGCCTTTGGCCCAACGGCGCAGCCAGCCGAACCACGGCGTGCGTTTTTTCAGTGAAATCATGATTACTTCATATAAGAACGTAAAACGGTCATCAATTGCTCGATGTCCTGCTCGCGCTGCTGCGGCGTAGCGTCCGCGGCAGCCAGATGTTCGCGCACATGCCCTTCCAGCACCTGCGCCATCAAACCGTTGACCGCGCCGCGCACCGCCGCGATCTGCTGCAGAACAGCCGAACATTCGCCGCCGCTCTCCAGCGCGCGTTCCAGCGCTTCGGCCTGCCCTTTAATGCGGCGCACCCGCGCCAACAGCTTCTTTTGATCTCTGTGGGTATGGCTCATCATTTCCGCCTGATTGTTATTTACTATACTGGGGTATAGTATATTTCAGCACACTATCTTTTGCTGAGGAACTTCACCATGACGTCTCACGCGCCCGTTTTGCACCGCGAACACAGCCACGTTTTTGACGATGGTAACCCATTGGCCG
This sequence comes from Serratia sp. NGAS9, assembly GCF_009905295.1. Taxonomy (NCBI): domain Bacteria; kingdom Pseudomonadati; phylum Pseudomonadota; class Gammaproteobacteria; order Enterobacterales; family Yersiniaceae; genus Serratia; species Serratia sp. NGAS9. Next base: position 1,252,929 of record NZ_CP047605.1, on the reverse strand, counting down.
AAAGAAACACCAGATGGGCGGTGATACTCACCGCCAGTATGATGGCTATCGAGATCGCCGGCGGCTGGCTGTTTAACTCGATGGCGCTGCTGGCCGACGGCTGGCACATGAGTTCGCACGCGCTGGCGCTGGGCCTGTCGGTGCTGGCTTACGGCGCCGCACGCCGGCTGGCCAAAGATCGCCGCTTTAGCCTCGGTACCTGGAAGATCGAAGTGCTGGCCGGTTACACCAGCGCGGTGTTGTTGGTGCTGGTGGCGGCGCTGATGCTGTTTCAGTCTGGGCAGCGGCTGCTGAATCCCAGCCCGATTCATTACAACGAAGCCATCGCCATCGGCGCGATCGGGCTGGCCGTCAACCTGCTCTGCGCCTGGCTGTTGCGCGGTGGCGGCCATCATCATCATCACGGGGATGACCACGACGACACTCATCATGACCTCAACCTGCGTTCCGCCTATGTTCACGTGCTCGCCGACGCCGCCACCTCGGTACTGGCGCTCATCGCGCTGTTCGGCGGTAAGCTTTGGGGCGCCGCCTGGCTCGATCCGCTGATGGGCATCGTCGGCGCGGCGATGGTGGCCGCCTGGGCCTATAGCCTGATGCGCGATAGCGGAAAGATTTTGCTGGATGCCGAAATGGACGCCCCCGTGGCGCAAGACATCCGCCAGGCCCTGGCCGCTTCCGGCCACGCGCTCACGCTGACCGATCTGCATGTAGGCCGCATCGGCAAAGGAAAATATCATTGCGTCCTCGCCCTGAGCAGCGCCGATCGCGGCCTCACCGCCGATCGGGTGCGCCAACTGTTGGCCACACATCCCGAACTGGTGCATGTCACCGTCGAGATCAACCGTCCGCCGTTGGCGCAAGGGGTTGTATTGTTCCACCGAAAAGATCTAGCTTAAGGGTCCGCGTTTATCGACAACTGGGAGTCATTATGGCTTTTCGTTTGTACAGCAACGATCTGCAGGACGGCGGCACAATGCCGCAGACGCAGGTCTTCAACGGCATGGGCTACCACGGCGATAACCTGTCGCCGCACCTGGCCTGGGACGGCGTGCCCGCCGGCACCAAGAGCTTCGTCGTCACCCTGTACGATCCCGATGCCCCGACCGGCTCTGGCTGGTGGCACTGGGTGGTGGCCAATATTCCGGCCGACGTGCGTGAGCTGCCGCAGGGCGCAGGCTCCGGTAAAGCGCCGCTGCCGAGCGCCGCGCTGCAAACCCGTACCGACTTCGGCTCAGCCGGTTACGGCGGCGCAGCGCCGCCGAATGGCGAAAGCCACCGCTATCAGTTCACCGTGCATGCGCTGGACGTAGAAAGCATTGAGGTGGATGAAGATTCCAGCGGCGCGCTGGTGGGCTTTAACGTGCATTTCCACAGCCTCGGCAGCGCCACGCTGACAGTGATGTTCAACTGATCTCCCACCCATAAAAAAGCGCGGCTCAACCGAACCGCGCTTTTTCCATACTCGTCTGACCGCCGAATTACTTCGCCAGCACGCTGACCCACATCGGGCCTTTGCCCACCGGATAACGTGCCAGCGTGGTCAGCTCGCCGCTGGCCTGGTCAATTTCATGCACCGCGATGTGATCGGACTTCTGGCCGGACGAAATCACGAAGCGGCCGCTGTGATCGATATTGAAACCGCGCGGCTGCGTTTCGGTCGGATAATAGCCGACCACGCTCAGCGTGCCGCCGTCTTCGGAAACGCTGAAGAGGGTCAGAATGCTGGCGGTGCGATCGCTGGTGTACAGGAAACGGCCGTTCGGCGTGATATGAATGTCCGCCGCCCAGCGGGTGCCGTCGAAGTCGGCCGGCATGATATCCAGTGTTTGCGTCACGGTGTATTTGCCGCCGTTTTCCGAAATGGCCAGCACGTCCACCGTGCCGTTCAGCTCATTGACACAGTAGGCGAACTTGTCGTTGTGGTGGAATGCCATATGGCGCGGACCGGCGCCGGCGGCGATATCCACCGCCTCCTGCACGTGCGGCGTCAGCTGGCCCGCCAGGCTCAGGTTGAACAGGCGGATGCGGTCCTCTTTCAGACACGGCACCAGCACCAGTTGGTTGGTCGGGTCGATGTTCGCCGAGTGCGGCGCGTTCAGGCCGTCAATCTGCTGAATAGGCGCCGTCACCACGCCGTCGTGGCCGATCGGGCTGATGCTGGCGCAGTTGCCGCTGTAGGAGGCGGAGAACAGGTAACGCCCCTGCAGATCGGTGGAGATATGGGTCGGGCTGCCCGGCAACGGCGCCATGCCCGCCTGCTGCAGCGTGCCGTCCGCCTCGATGCGGTAGCTGACGATGCCGAACGCCGGACGCACGCCGACGTACAGGTGGGTCTTGTCCGGATGAAGGGTCATCGGCTGCACCTGGCCCGGCACGTCAACGGTTTGCAGCAGCGCCAGCGCGCCGGCGTCGTCCAACTGCCAGACGTGGATCTGCTGGCTCTCCGGGCTGGCGACATAAACGATTTGCTTCATGTGTTCTCCTTGCAAAGGGTAAAAGAGGAACCGGTTTCAGGCCGTTCGATTGCTCCTAGCTTACCGCACATCCGTCGCATGGCAACCCTGCTTAGCACCGGATGTTCACGCGGTTTTCTCCGTTGGCTATCCGGTGTACCATCGGATTAATTTTATGGCTAACGATAACGAGAACCCTATGAGCTACCGCGTCATCGCCCTCGATCTTGACGGCACCCTGCTGGACAATCAAAAACGCATCTTACCGCAGTCGCTGGAAGCGCTGGCGCAGGCGCGCGCCGCCGGCGTCCAGGTGGTGGTGGTCACCGGCCGCCATCACGTCGCCATCCATCCGTTCTACCAGGCGCTGCAGATAGACACGCCGGCCATCTGCTGCAACGGCACCTACCTGTATGATTTTCAGCAGAAAAAGGTGCTGGCCGCCGATCCGCTGGCGAAAGATCAGGCCAAACAGGTGCTGCAGATGCTCAAACAGACCGACATTCACGGGCTGATGTACGTTGACGACGCCATGCTGTATCAGGAACCGAGCGGCCACGTGACCCGTTCGCTGGCCTGGGCGGAAACCCTGCCTGCGGCGCAGCGCCCAACGCTGCTGCAGGTCGGCAGCCTGGCGCAGGCGGCCGACGACGCTCAGGCGATCTGGAAATTCGCCACCTCGCACGCCGATATTCCGGCGCTGCGCGAGTTTGCCGACACGGTGGAAAAAGAGCTGGGGTTGGCGTGCGAATGGTCCTGGCACGATCAGGTGGATATCGCCAAAGGCGGCAACAGCAAAGGCAAGCGCCTGCGCCAATGGGTGGAATCGCAGGGACTGAACATGGATCAGGTGGTGGCGTTCGGCGACAACTACAATGATATCAGCATGCTGGAAGCGGTCGGTTTGGGCGTGGCGATGGGCAACGCCGATGACGCGATCAAGGAACGCGCCGATCTGGTGATCGCCGATAACCTGCAGCCGGGCATCGCCGAGGTGATCCGCACCCGCGTACTCTAGTCTTTTCGCCCTCCCGCCGGGAGGGCCTGTCTTAGCGGCTCTCGCGGCTGATCGACACGCTCTTCACCTGCGCGTACAGCCACTGCCCGGGGCGGATCGCCAGTTCGTCTCGCGCCCACGGCGTGATCCGCGCCCACAGCACGTGTTCCCCGACCGCCAGCTTCACTTCCACCTGCCCGCCCACGTCCAGACACTCGCTGACCTTGGCCGGCAAAACGTTGCGAATGCTGCTGTTGACCGGCGGTTGCAGCACCAGCGAGACGTCGGCGGCATTGATGCGAATGCGCAGCTGAGTGCCCAGTTCGGCGTCGATGCCGCTGACCCACAGCCGCTGATCGCCGAGCGCCAGCGCGGTCATGGCATAGCGTTGATGATGCTCAATCACGCTGACGCGCAGCACGCTGCTCTGATCTTCACGCTGCAGCCACGGCCGCAGCGCGCTGCTGGCCCAGACGGCTTCCAGCCCGCCGAACGCGCGCACCTCGCCGCGATCCAGCACCATCACCTGCTCGGCCAGACGCAGGATCTCGTCCAGGCTGTGGCTGACGTAGAGGATAGGGATGTTGACATCCTGCGCCAGCCGCTCCAGATACGGCAGCAGCTCGCGTTTGCGCGGCAGATCGAGCGAGGCCAGCGGTTCGTCCATCAGCAGCAGTTCCGGCGCGGTCAGCAGCGCGCGGCCGATCGCCACCCGCTGTTTTTCACCGCCGGAGAGCGTCAGCGGCAGCCGATTGAGCAGTGGCCCGATGCCCAACAGCTCGACAATGGTATTGAACTGCGCGCGCATGCCGGCCGCCATGCCGTACTGCAGGTTGCCGCGCACCCGATAATGCGGGAACAGGCGCGCATCCTGAAATACATAGCCGATACGGCGCTTTTCCGGCGGCAGGCAGAGACCGGTGGCGGTATCCACCAGCGTGCGGCCATTGAGCGCGATGCGCCCCTGTTGCAAACGGGTCAGGCCGCCGATGGCGTTGATCAGGGAAGTTTTGCCCGCGCCGGACAGGCCGAAAATCGCGGTGATGCCCTGCGCCGGCAAATCGGCGCGGACGTTGAGATTAAGGTCGCCCAGCTGCTGCGAGAAATCCAGCTCCAGCATTTACACCCCCATCCGTTTGCGGCCCCAGCGGGCCAGCCATTCGGACACCATCAGGGAAGCCAGCGACAGCACGATGGCGATCACGCACAGACGCGCGGCGGCGGCTTCCGCCCCCGGCGTTTCGATCAGCGTATACATCGCCAGCGGAATGGTGCGGGTTTCACCGGGAATGTTGGAGACAAAGGTGATGGTGGCGCCGAACTCCCCCAGCGAACGGGCAAAGGCCAGCACCACGCCGACAATGACGCCGGGCAGCGACAGCGGCAGCGTGATGGTGAAAAACACCCGCCACGGGTTGGCGCCCAGCGTGCGCGCCGCCTGCTCCAGCCGGGTATCCACCGCCTCCAGCGCCAGCCGGATGGCGCGCACCATCAGCGGAAACGCCACCACCGCCGACGCCAGCGCGGCGCCGCGCCAGCTAAAGCTGAAGCTGAAGCCGAACCAGTCGTACAGCCACTCGCCGATGACGCCGCGCCGCCCCATGGCGATCAGCAGCAAATAGCCGACCACCACCGGCGGCAGCACCAGGGGCAGGTGAATGACGCCGTCCAGCAGCGCCTTGCCGGGAAAGCGGCAACGCACCAGCACCCAGGCCATCAGAATGCCGAACGGCAGGCTGCAGACCACCGCCAAACCGGAGACTTTCAGGCTCAGCTCAACCGCCTGCCACTCGTACTCACTCAGGATCATTTACGCGGGGTGAATCCATAATGTTCAAAAATAGCGGCCGCTTCCGGGCCCTTCAGATAGGTATAGAAAGCGCTGACCGTCGGATTTTGACGATCTTTCACCATCGCCATCGGATATTCAACCGGTTTGTGGCTGTCTTCCGGGAACACGCCTACCACTTTCACCTTGTCGCTGGCGACCGCGTCGGAGCCGTAGACGATGCCGAGCGGCGCTTCACCGCGCTCCACCAGCGCCATCGCGCTGCGCACGTTGTTGGCGCGCGCCAGTTTCGGCTCCAGCACGCTCCAGGCGCCCAGATGCTCCAGCGCCTCTTTGGCGTAGATGCCGGCCGGCACGTGATCCGGATCGCCTACCGCCAGGCGGCCGCCGCTGAGCAACTTGGCCCAGTCGGTCTGCTTGTCGATGGCGATCTTGTCTTGTTTATCGCTCTTGGCGGCGATCAGCACCAGCTCGTTGCCCAGCAGCGTGTAACGGGTGTCTTTCACCATCTGCTGCTTGTCGATGGCGTAATCCATCCACTGCTGATCGGCGGAGATGAACAGATCGGCCGGGGCGCCCTGCTCAATTTGGCGCGCCAGCGTAGAAGACGACGCGAAGGAGGAAACCACCTGCACGTCCTTGCCTTTTTGATATTGGGTGGCGATGTCCTGCAGCGCGTTGGTCAGCGACGCGGCGGCGAACACGGTGATCTTTTCCGCCGCCGAGGCCTGAGCCACCAGGCCCGATGCCAACACGATCCCGCCAACCCATTGGGTCCATTGCTGTTTCATTGTTTTTCTCCGCAAGTTAACGTGCATTATCACTCTTCGTTATATAAAAAATAATATAACGTGGCGCGAAAGCTTGTCATGCGGTTTATCGGCAAAGCGTGAGATAACTTGAGGAATGCCCGCCGGGCGATGCCGACGGGTATCGGGATAGGGAACGGTCAGTGCTGGGTGCGGTTTTCTTTCGAACGGCCCACTTTGGAGAAGACGTTGAACACTTCGCCAAAACCGTAGATCAGACCGAGAATGAGCGCCATGACCACCGGCACCATCACCACGGCGAATAACAGACTTTTCAATAATTCCAACATGATAGCCTCGCTTAACTGCCCATTGAGCGGCAAATGCCTTTCACCGCATATCGGGTTATTCTAACCCAAAAAAATCGCTAAAACCGGAGTTATTTTAGCCAGCGAGGCGAAATTGTGATCGGCCAAACGTGCCCTTTTGACCGATCTCATCCTGCCGCGGGGTAATAGATCAGCGGCGGCGCATAGCCGTCGGGCGCCGCCAGCCGGGCCTCCACCCCGTATACCGCGCGAATGTGCTCCGGCGTCAGCGCCTGCTGCGGCGTGCCCGCCGCACAGATCCCGCCCCGCTGCAGCAGCGCGACCCGATCGCAATAACAGGCCGCCAGATTCAGATCGTGCAGCGTCACCACCACGCTGAGCTTCAGCCGCCGCAGCAATGCCATAAACTGCTGCTGATGAGCGATATCCAGGTGGTTGGCGGGTTCGTCCAGCAGCAGCCACGGCGTTTGCTGCGCCAGCGCGCGCGCCAGGTGCACCCGCTGCTGTTCACCGCCGGACAGCCGCTGCCAATCGCGATCGGCCAGGTGGCTGATGCCCACCTGCTCCATCGCCTGCCCGGCGAGGCGGCGATCCTCGGTACCAAAACCGCGCCAGCGGCCGATATGGGCCAGACGCCCCAACAATACCGCCTCCTTCACCGGCAGCGCGAAGGTGCCGGGGGCGGATTGCTCGAGAAAAGCGATGCGCCTGGCGCGTTCCCGCGCGGAAAACGCGGCGATCTCGCGCCCTTCCAGCCAAACGCGGCCGCCGGCGGCGGGCTGCAGCCCGGCCAACAGCTTGAGCAGCGTGGATTTACCGCTGCCGTTGACGCCGAGCACGCCGGTGATCTCACCGGGCAAGGCGCAGAAACTGAGGTTTTCCAGCACCGTGCGCGCGCCCACTCGCCAACTTACCCCCTCGGCGCACAGACCGGATTGCGTTTTTTCAACCGTCATGCATTGACCTTCCGATACAGCAACAGCAGGAATACCGGCACTCCCAATAGCGCCGTCAACACGCCGACCGGCAGTTCGCGCGGAGCAAACAGCGTTCTGGCCAGCGTGTCCGCCGCCACGGCGAACAAAGCGCCGCACAGCGCGCTGGCCGGCAACAGCTGACGATGCCGCGAGCCGACCAGCCGCCGGGCGACGTGCGGCACCGTCAACCCGATAAACCCCACCGCGCCGCTGAACGCGACGATCGCCGCCGTTAGCGCGGTGGTCGCCACATACAGCAGCAGCTTCAGCGGGGCCACCGCCACCCCCAGCGAAGCGGCGGTCACGCCGCCGAACGCCAGCGCGTCCAGCTCACCCGCCCGCAGCCAGCAAAGCAGCAGCGTCGCCGCCAGCGCCAGCCCGCACAGCCCGACCTGTGGCCAGCGCGCGTCGCTGAACGATCCCAGCAGCCAGAACATCACGCCGCGCGTGGCGTTGGCGTCTGCCTGCCAGAGGGTGATCAGCGAAGTCAGTGCGGAGAGCAGTTGCGTCACCGCCACCCCGGCCAGAATAAACAGCGTGGACTCCCCCTGCAGCGAACGCCCGGCCAGCAACATCACCAGCGCAAATGCCCCCAGCGCGCCGCTAAACGCCCCGCCGGACACCGACAGCAGGCCGCCCCCAGCCCCAATACCAGCACCGTCACCGCCCCCACGCCCGCGCCGGAGGAGATCCCCAGCACCCAGGGATCGGCCAGCGGGTTGCGGGTCAGCGACTGCAGCACGGTGCCCGCCAACGCCAGCCCGGCGCCGGCCACCGCCGCCAGCAGCGCGCGCGGCATCCGCAGCGACCAGATGATGCGCTGATACACCTCGGCATCGGTCGCCGCGCCGCCGCTGACGCCGAATACGATGCGCCAGGCGTCGTGCCACGCGATCGGCGCAGGCCCCGACAAGGTGGCGCTCAGCAGGGCCATCGGCAGCGCCGCCGCCAGCAACAGCAGCCAGCCGGCCTCACGGCCGGGCAGTAACCGCCGGCTCATGCTATTTCCAGCCTGCGATCACATAGTCGTCCAACAGCTGCCACACCGTCCCCGCCTCGCTGAAACCGGCCTGCCTGAGGGCCGCGAGCTGGAAATCCACCGGCGTCGGCGGCGGCACAGGGCGGCCGGCGAACAGCGCCTCACGCTCGGCCTGATAAGCGGCCAACGCCGGCAATTGCAGCGCGCTGGCGAACCAGCGATCCCAATCCTCGACGCCGTTGTCCCAGGCGCGTTGCTGGGTCTGCTCATCGTGCCGCTCGGCCAACGCCTTCAGCCGTGGCTGACGGTGGTCATAGCGCTGATGATCGGCATTGAGGAATACGCCGCCGTCGGCCAACAGCCCGGCGACGTTGCGGTACAGCGCCAGTTGCTGCTCCGGCATCAGCCAGTGCAGCGCCGTGCTGGACACCGCCGCCTGCGGCGCGGGGCCGGACAGCGCGGAAAAACAGGCAGGATCCGCCAGATCGGCCTGCAGAATGCGGATCCGATCGCCATACTCCGCCAGTGCGCCGCGCGCCACCGCCAGCAGCAACGGATCGAGATCGATGGCGGTTACCCTGGCCTGCGGAAAGCGCTGCAAAATGCGCAGGCTCAGCGATCCCGGGCCACAGGCTAGATCCACCACGTGAAAATCCTGGCCGGCGGCCAGCGCCAGCACCTCCAGCTGGGCGTTAAAACGCGCTTCCCGCTCGGCGATGTAGGCCGCCTGCTGGCGATCCCAGGAGTCCAGCAGCGAAGATAATGAAACGGCAGTCATATCAAGGTTCCTTGTTGGAAAAAGTCGCAGCCTGCGGCGGCAAGGCCGCCAGGCCCCGAATCAAACGGCCCAGCGCCGCCACGGTGCGGGCGGAAGGGTCCATGTCGTAACCGGGGAGGATCACGTAGCGCCGCTGACGCACGGCGCGCAGCGTAGCGGTCAGCGGGTGATGCTCCAGAAAGGCGATCTTGTCGGCCGCGCTGTCGCCGAAGCCGCCGCGCGGCAGATCGCCAAGCACGATCGCATCCGGATCGCGGGCGGCGATAACCTCCCAGGATACCGTCGGCCACAGCTCGGGCAGATCGCCGAACAGGTTCTCGCTGCCGACGCTTCGGCTCAGCAAACCTGGTGCGCCGCAGCAGCCCGCCACGTAGGGCGTCTGCGTGCCGGCATACCACCACAGCAGACGTAAATGCGGCAGCGGCGCGCGCTGCGCCTCAAACGCCTGGAGTTGCCCACGTAGCCGCGCGATCAGCGCTTCACCGCCGCGGCTGACGTTGAAAATGCGCGCAAGCTCCCGCAGCTCGGTGAAGATGTCTTCAAACGTCAGCGCAGCGGCGATCGCGCTTTGCTGGCCGCTGCAGGCGCCGGGAGAGAGGTAAGTGCCGATGCCCCATTCCGCCAGCCGCGCCCGATCGGGCGTTTCCGGGCTGTGCAGCCAGTAATAGCTGGCCGAATAGACAAAATCCGGCCGCATCAGCAGCAACGCTTCCGCCGTGGGCGGCGCCGGGCTGGCGGGCGCCCGCAGCGCATCGGCCGACGCCGTCGGCGCGGGATCGCGCATGCGGTCATACCCGACCACGGCGATCGCACGGCCAGCCAGCCCCAGCGCCAGCAGGTTTTCCAGCGCCGGATTGGCGTAAACCAGCACCCGCTGCGGCGGCTGCGGGTAATCGCGCGTTACCCCGCAATTTTGCAGGCTGACGGCATCGACCGGCAGCGGCACGCCCCCGCCCAATCCCAGGGCGCACAACAACGGATAAAGCGATCGTTTCACGCCGTCAGAACCTGACCGACACGAAGGTTTCATAGCTGCGCGGCGGCGCGATCAGCGCCTGATCCGGGTAGGTGCGCTGATAGGCGTACAGCTGGTTGGTGGCGTTGCGAATGCGAAAACCGACATCGACGATCGGCGTCAGCTGATAGTCTGCCGCCAGATCGAGCGTGGTGTACGCGCGCATCTTGCGCCGGTTGGCGTCGTCGTTGTAGCTGCTGCCGACGTAGCGCAGCGAAGAAGCCAGCCCCAGGCGCGCCGTCGCCTGATAATGCACGCTGAGGTTGGCGGTCCAGTCCGGGATATAGGCCGGGCGATTGCCGTTGTAGCTGCGCAGCGGGCTGCCGCCGCGATAGTCGTCGTAGCGGGCATGCGTGTAGGCGGCGTTGCCGGCCAGCTCCCAGCGCTCGTCGGGACGCAGCACCACGCCAAGCTCGATGCCGCGCGACGTCTGCCTGCCTACCGCGTTCAACGCATCCGGCCGCTGCGCGTCGGGCACAAACAGGTTGTCCTTGCGCAGTTCGTACAGCGCCAGCGTCGCCTCGCCCTTGTTCCCCCAGAACTGCCCTTTGGCGCCGGCCTCCCACTGGCGCGCTCGCGTCAGCGGCAGATCGGTCTGCGTTGGGCTGAGGAAGAACAGATCGTTGCCCGGCTCCTGACCGGTGGTGTAGTTGGCGTAGAGCGTGAGGTTATCGGTCAATGCATAGCTGGGGCCCAGGCTCCAGGTGCTGAAAACATAAGTGTGGGCGCGGCTCTCTTCCTGCGGCCCCTGGAAGCGCCAGTCCATGTTCATATGGTTGTAGCGCAGCTGGCCCAGCAGCGCTAAACGCTCGGTCAGGCTGAAGCGGTCTTCAATAAAGGCGGCGTACTGATTCTGGGTGACGTGGCGCACCGGCGCACGCTGGCTGGCGGTGCCCTGAGCGAACGGCTCTCTGGGCGGCGCGCCGAGCGGTACGTCTTCGGAGCCAGGGAAACCGTTCGAGTAGTACTGAAAATGCCGCTTACTCAGATCGAAGCCGACCAGCAACCGGTTATCGAAACCGGCGATGGCCCGATCGAACACCAGCGAACTGCGGTTGCCGATCAGATCGTCGTCGTGCGCCAGGGCGCCAAAGGAGTCGCGGTTGACGTCGCCGGGCCGGGCCGCCGCCGCGACGCGGAAACGCTCGACGTTGCGCCATTCGCGAAAGCCGCTGTAGTAATAGAATTGGTTATGCCACTCCACTTCGGGCGTCATAAACCAGTCCAGACTGGCCTGAAATGCGGTGGCGTTGCTCTGGATACGGCTGTCGGTCAGGTTGTTGTAATTGATGTCGCGCAGCTCGCCGGCAATGCGCCCATTCAGCAGCGGCGTGCCGTAGTAAGGGTTGTTGGTGCGGTTGAGCATGCGGTCCAGGCTCAGCGTCAGCAGCGCATCGTCCGTCAATTTAAACAGCAGCGAGCCGGATACCCGCTTCTGCCGATCGCGTTCATACTGCACGTTGCTGCCGCTGTCGTTGCCGCTGACGTCCAACCGGTACGCCATCACATCGTCCACCAGCGCGCCGCCGGCACCCAGATGCAAACGCTGGCTGCGGTAGCTGCCGAGGCCATAATCGAGCTCGAACGGCTGCCGGTTGAAGGTCGGCCGCCGCGAGATCAGGTTGACGCTGCCGCCTGCGGCGCTCAGCCCGTTCAAGGCCGACCCCGGCCCACGCAGCACCTCGATGCTGTCGTAATGCGCCGGATCGCCCAGTTGCAGCGTACTTCCGGGCATCTCTACGCCGTTATACAGCCAGGCGATCGGCCGAAAACCGCGTGCGGAAAAGTTGTTGGACAACGTTGGCGAAGCGACGCCGGACAGACCGGTAGCGTGCTCGACGGCGGCGGCCAGCGAACGATCGCCCCGCTGTTGGATCGCCCGCGCGCTGATAATATCGACGCTGCGCGGCGTCTCCCGAGCGGTCAGCCCGATCTGCGAAGCGCTGCGGCTCACGGCGTTCAACGCATCGTAACGCCCGGCGGGGGCCGCCGCCTCCACGGTGAGCTGTTCTTCACACCCCGTGGCATTGCGGGCTTTATCGCAGTCGGCGGCGAAAGCCAGCGGCGCTGTCAGTGCGCCGCCGATCCATGCGGCGGCAAGGCATAAAGGTTTTTTGGGCGTGCCAAGACGCCGGCGTGTCGTACTCATGTGGAGCATCCCTGTGGTGAAATAAACACCGGCCGCAGCCGGCGTAAAGCCTTATCGTTTTTCTGTTATGTTATATTATAACAATATTACAATACCAGTCTTTATTGCCCCACTCTCCCACGCACGGCGTTTGGCGCTTTGCCGCCAAATCGGCGACAATACGGTTTTTGCCGTCGACAGGATGCGCTATGCAGGCCGAAATTCTTCTGACTCTCAAACTCCAGCAAAAGCTGTTCGCCGATCCGCGCCGCATCGCGCTGCTGAAACAGGTGCAGCACACCGGCTCCATCAGCCAGGGCGCCAAACTGGCGGGCATCAGCTACAAAAGCGCCTGGGACGCCATCAATGAGATGAACCAACTGGCGGAACACACGGTGGTGGACCGCGCCACCGGCGGCAAAGGCGGCGGCGGCGCGCAGCTGACGCACTACGGCCAACGGTTGATCCAGCTGTACGATCTGCTGGGCCAGGTGCAGCAAAAGGCCTTCGACGTGTTGCAGCAGGACGATCTGCCGCTCGACAGCCTGCTGGCGGCCATCTCGCGCTTCTCGCTGCAAACCAGCGCGCGCAATCAGTTCTTCGGCACCGTGATCGAACGCGATCATCAGCAGGTGCAGCAGCACCTGGCGATTTTGTTGAACGACGGCACCACTCGCCTGACGGCGGCCATCACCCAGCAAAGCGCCGACCGGCTGCAGCTGGTGCCCGGCAAAGAGGTGCTGGCGCTGATCAAAGCGCCCTGGGTGCGGTTAAGCGTCGAGACGGGGGAGCATACCGGTGCGGATAACGCGCTGGCGGGCGTGGTAGCCGGCATTCAGCCGGGGGCCGAACACAGCGAGGTGCTGGTGACGCTGGCGGGGGGCGAAACCCTGTGCGCCACCCTGACGACGGCGGAGTTGCAGCGCCTGCAGCTGAGCGTCGGTACCGCCGTACACGCCCTGTTCAACGCCGACCACGTGATTATCGCCACGTTGTGTTAAGCGCAACGTAACGTTGCGTTTTTGCTGATTGACATCACCGTGCAATGCGCCTATTTCTAAGGCAAATAATTGCAAAAAAAGGAACAGGTGATGTCGTCGTTGCACATTTCGCAAGGTTCATTCCGCTTAAGTGATACCCGTACCCTGACGCTGGATGCACTGGCGATCCAGGCCGGCGACAGCTGGGCCTTCGTCGGCGCCAACGGCAGCGGCAAATCCGCCCTGGCGCGCGCGCTGGCCGACGAACTGGTTCTGCTGAGCGGTGAACGCCGCAGCGACTTTCAGCATGCGGTGCGCATCTCCTTCGAACAGCTGCAAAAAATGGTCAGCGACGAGTGGCAACGCAACAACACCGACCTGCTCAGCGCGGACGAGGACGATACCGGCCGCACCGCGGCGGAGATCATTCAGGAAGAGGTGAAAGACGCCGCGCGCTGTGAGCGACTAGCCGCGCAGTTCGGCATCACCGCCCTGCTGACCCGCCGCTTTAAATACCTCTCCACCGGCGAAACGCGCAAGACCCTGCTGTGCCGGGCGCTGATGCCCGAGCCTGACCTGCTGATCCTCGACGAACCCTTCGACGGGCTGGACGTGCACTCGCGCGCACAGCTCGCCGCGTTGCTGAGCGAGCTTTCCTCCCAGGGCCAGACCGTGGTGCTGGTGCTCAACCGGTTCGACGAAATACCGGATTTTGTCCGGCAGGTGGGCGTGCTGGCGGACTGCACCCTAACCAGCCGCGGGCCGCGCAGCCAGGTGATGGCGGACGCGCTGGTGGCGCAGCTGGCGCACAGCGAAAACCTCAGCGGGCTGGCGCTGCCGGAAACCGAGGATCCGACGCAAAAAGTAGCCCTGCCGACGGACCGGCCGCTGATCGTCCTGCGCGACGGCGTGGTCAGCTATAACGATCGGCCGATCCTCAATCACCTCAACTGGCAGGTTAACCCCGGCGAGCACTGGCAAATCATCGGCCCGAACGGCGCCGGAAAATCCACGCTGCTCAGCTTGATCACCGGCGATCATCCACAGGGCTACAGCAACGATCTGACGCTGTTCGGCCGCCGTCGCGGCAGCGGGGAAACCATCTGGGAGATCAAGCGCCATATCGGCTACGTCAGCAGCAGCCTGCATCTGGATTATCGCGTCAACACCAGCGTGCGCAACGTGGTGCTGTCGGGGTTCTTCGATTCGATCGGCATTTATCAGGCGGTCTCGGATCGTCAGCGGCAGCTGACCGAGCAATGGCTGGCGCTGCTCGGGCTCGACGGCGCGCGCGGTGATGCCCCGTTCCATAGCCTTTCCTGGGGCCAACAGCGGCTGGCGCTGATCGCCCGTGCGCTGGTGAAACACCCGGCGCTGCTGATCCTCGACGAACCGCTGCAAGGGCTGGATCCGCTCAATCGCCAGCTGGTGCGCCGCTTCATCGACGTGCTGATCGGCCAGGGCGCCACCCAGTTGCTGTTCGTTTCGCACCATGCCGAAGACGCGCCGCAGTGCATCACTCACCGCCTCAGCTTCGTGCCCGACAGCGAGGGCGGCTACGGCTATCAACACCAGCGGCTGGAGGCGGCCTCCGCCTGAAACGCGGCGTAAACATATCCGGCAACACTTCACCGCAGCACATCACATTTGGCCTTTTATCATAGAAAGAAAGAAGGCCATTTTCTGGAGACGCCATGTCCGCTGCGTTGATTATCATCGACCTGATCGAGGATCTGATCGGGCCCAAAGGGCGCGCCAACCACTGCCGTGAACAGGTGGTGGCAACCCACCTGCTCGCTAACGTCAATGCCGCCACGGCCTATGCCCGGGTGCGAAAAATTCCGGTGATCTGGGTGCGGGTGGGATTCGCCGACGATTATCATGATATCCCGCCCCACTCGCCGTTGTTCAACCATCTCAAGCAGATCGGTGCGCTGCGGCTAAATGGCCCGGGCTGCCGCTGGGTGCCCGAACTGCATCAGGAAGAGACCGATCTGCAGTTTGAAAAAACGGCGGTTAGCGCCTTCTCCGGTAACAATTTGTTAGCCTGGCTGCGGCAACATCGGTGCCACCATTTGCTGCTGGCGGGTATCAGTACACCGCTCGCCATCGAGAGCACCGCGCGTCAGGCGCACGACGCCGGCTTCCAGGTGACCGTACTGCACGATCTGTGCGCAGCCCCTACGCAGGAGATCCACCAGCAGAGTCTGGATACCCTGCAAAACCTGGCCGAAATCACCCGTTCGCAGGCATGGATGAAAGGCTGACCCGCATCGCCGCCGATCGTGTGGGCCGGCATCATGCACGAATGCATCACTGCCCCGACCTTTAGCGTCATCCTGGTGTGCTACTATCCGCTCTAGCGCTCAATTTCGCCATCATCGCACGCCGCAAAGGCGCTGAGCGCCGTGTACATATTTTAAAGGGACATATTATGTGGGGCGTACTGGCTGCTTCGTTATTTTTCTTGCCGTTTAACCGGCTGATAGCCTGGGTGATCCTGGCCGCCTCAGCGGGTATGGGGCTTTATCATGGGGTACTGACGCCGCTCAGCCTGAGTTATCTGCTGGCGATCGTAGCGCTAGCGGGGTTGCGTCACCATTTTCGCGCGCAGCGCAATCTGGCGATCGCGCTCGAAGGATTGGTGGTCGCCGGCTGCGTGGCGCTGTTCTTGCATCTGGTGCCGGGCATCCACAACCAGCTGATGATCGACGGCGAAAGAGCTGGCCCGCTCAGCGCGCCGTTCACCATGTATTACAACTTCGATAAGGCGATGGTGCCCTTCCTGCTGTTCGCCTGCTTACCCACGCTGTTTTCCGCCGAACCCGGCGGCAACGCCGGCAAAGCGGGCTGGATTGCGCTGCTGCTGGCCGTGCCGGCGCTGTTGCTGCTAGCCGTGGCGCTGGGCGGCTTAAAAATCGAGCTGCATGCGCCCGCCTGGATCCTGCCCTTCGTCATGGCGAACCTGTTTTTCGTCTGCATGGCCGAGGAAGCGCTGTTTCGCGGCTACCTGCAGCAGCGCCTCAGCCAGTGGCTGGGCGCCTGGCCGGCGCTGATCGTCGCCTCCCTGGTGTTCGGCGCCGCACATTTGGCCGGCGGTACGCTGATGGTGATCTTCGCGACGCTGGCCGGGGTGATCTACGGCCTGGCGTGGATGTGGAGCGGCCGTCTGTGGGTGCCGATTCTGTTCCATTTCGGGCTTAATCTGACCCATCTGCTGTTCTTCACCTACCCGCTGTATCAGCATTCTTAACGGCTGACGCCGGCAGAGAGCCCTTTTCTGCCGGCTGGTCGGGTGAAAGCGCTATCACTAGCACCTCACCGTATGACCTCAATCATGCTGCCCCCTGCTTTTCTCCGCCCGTCCAGTGCTTTTCAATGAAGTGTAAACGATTCCATTTTTCGCGTTAGATCACCTTTTTACCGTCGCGAGCGTGCTATCTTTTTGCGCAATGACTTCTCCCTGTTCAGCAACGGGCGTATTAAAACGGTAATTGGAAGCGATTACACCCTTGTCGACGCCAATAAGGAACCGTATGACGGAATTTAACCCTATCGACCATCCGCACCGCCGCTTTAACCCGCTGAGCGGCCAGTGGGTGCTGGTCTCACCGCACCGCGCCAAGCGCCCCTGGCAGGGCCAGCAGGAGACTGTCCCCACGGAAACGCTGCCGGCGCACGATCCCGACTGTTTCCTGTGCCCGGGCAACGCGCGCGTCACCGGCGATCGCAATCCGGAATATCGCGGCACCTATGTCTTTACCAACGATTTCGCCGCACTGATGAGCGATACGCCGCCGGCGCCCGACAGCCACGATCCGCTGATGCGCAGCCAGAGCGCGCGCGGCGTCAGCCGGGTGATCTGCTTCTCTCCCGATCACAGCAAGACTCTGCCCGAACTGACGCTGCCGGCGCTGGAGCAGGTGGTCACCACCTGGCAGGCGCAAACCGAGGAGCTGGGCAAGCACTACCCCTGGGTGCAATTGTTCGAAAACAAAGGCGCGGCGATGGGCTGCTCCAACCCGCACCCGCACGGGCAGGTCTGGGCCAACAGTTTTCTGCCGAACGAGGCCGAGCGCGAAGATCGCCTGCAACACGACTATTTCCGGGAACATGCCTCCCCGCTGCTGCTGGATTATGCGCAGCGCGAGCTGGCCGCAGGCGAACGCATCGTGGTGAACACCGAACACTGGCTGGCGGTGGTGCCCTACTGGGCCGCCTGGCCGTTTGAAACGCTGCTGCTGCCGAAAACGGCGGTGCAGCGCATCACCGATCTCAGCGCGGCGCAGAGCCGCGATCTGGCGCTGGCGCTGAAGAAGCTGACCAGCCGCTACGACAACCTGTTCCAGTGTTCTTTCCCCTATTCGATGGGATGGCACGGCGCGCCGTTCAACGGCGCCGACAACCGACACTGGCAGCTGCACGCCCATTTCTATCCGCCGCTGCTGCGTTCAGCCAGCGTGCGTAAATTTATGGTCGGTTACGAGATGCTGGCGGAAACCCAGCGCGATCTGACCGCCGAACAGGCCGCAGAGCGTCTGCGCGCCGTCAGCGATATTCATTACCGTGAAGCCGGAGCCCAAGCATGAGCCTGAAACCGCTTACCCATTCCCTGTTTACCGAACACTTCGGCTACGCGCCAGCGTTGACCATCCAGGCGCCGGGGCGGGTGAATTTGATCGGCGAGCATACCGATTACAACGACGGCTTCGTGTTGCCCTGCGCCATCGATTACCAAACCGTCATCGCCTGCGCCAAGCGCGACGACCGCCAGATCCGCGTACTGGCCGCCGATTATCAGAATCAGCAGGATCAATTCTCGCTCGACGAGCCGATCGTCAACCATCCCGATCAGCGCTGGTCCGACTATGTGCGCGGCGTGGTGAAACATCTTCAGCGACGCAACCCCGATTTCGGCGGCGCGGATCTGGTGATCGCCGGCAATGTGCCGCAGGGCGCGGGGCTCAGCTCCTCCGCCGCGCTGGAAGTGGCGGTAGGCCAGGCGCTGCAGGCGCTCTATCAGCTGCCGCTGGACGGCGTGGCGCTGGCGCTGAACGGCCAGGAGGCGGAAAACCAGTTCGTCGGCTGCAACTGCGGCATCATGGACCAGCTGATCTCCGCGCTCGGCCGGCGCGACAGCGCTCTGCTGATCGACTGCCGCTCGCTGGAGACCCGTGCGGTGCCGATGCCGGACAGCGTCGCGGTGGTGATCATCAACTCCAATGTGCAGCGCGGGCTGGTGGACAGCGAGTACAACACCCGCCGCAAACAGTGTGAAGAAGCGGCTCGGTTCTTCGGCGTCAAGGCGCTGCGTGACGTCAGCCCGGAACAGTTTGAAGCACGTCAACATCAGTTGGATCCGTTGGTGGCCAAACGCGCGCGCCATGTCATCAGCGAGAATGCCCGCACGCTGGCGGCGGCCGATGCGCTGGCGGCCGGCGATCTGCAACGCATGGGCCGGCTGATGGCGGAGTCCCACGCCTCGATGCGTGACGACTTCGAAATCACCGTGGCGCCAATCGATCGGTTGGTCGAGATTGTCAAAGCGACGATCGGCTCGCGCGGTGGCGTGCGCATGACCGGCGGCGGCTTTGGCGGTTGCATCGTCGCGCTGATGCCACAGGATCTCGTGGAGACGGTGCGTGCCGCCGTGGCGCACGAGTATCCGCGGCAAACCGGCGGATTACAGGAAACGTTCTATGTCTGCCAGGCTTCGCAGGGGGCCGGTACATGCTGACGATGAGCACGGCAGCGGCGCCCGATGGGGAGCCTTATCAGCTGACGCAGCTGCAAAACGCCGCCGGCATGACGGTGACGCTGATGGACTGGGGCGCCACCTGGCTGTCCGCCGTCTTGCCGCTCAAATCCGGTGAAAAACGCGAACTGCTGCTCGGCTGCCGCAGCCCGGCAGACTACCCGCGCCAGGGCGCCTATCTGGGCGCCACCGTCGGCCGTTACGCCAACCGCATCGCCAACGCCAGCCTGCCCATCGATGGGACTCCCCATGCGCTGGCCGCCAATCAGGGCCTCCACCAGCTGCACGGCGGCCCCGACGGTTTTCATGCCCGCTGCTGGCGCCGGGTCCAGCAGGATGCGCAACAGGTCTGCTATGCGCTGCACTCGGCGGAGGGCGATCAGGGTTTCCCCGGCAATCTCGACGTGCAGGTCTGCTACCGTCTGACCCCGGATAATCGTTTGGAAATCAGCTATCTGGCACAGGTCGATCGCCCCTGCCCGGTCAACCTGACCAACCACGCCTATTTCAATCTGGACGGCGCCGGCACCGACGCCCGCGCCCAGCGGCTGCAGCTGTTCGCCGATCGCTATCTGCCCGTCGACGCCGAGGGCATTCCCTGCGCCGATCTGACGCCGGTGGACGACAGCGGCATGGATTTTCGTCAGCCGAAAACGCTGCTGCAGGATTTCCTGCGCGATCGCGACCAGCAGCGGGTAAAAGGCTACGATCACGCATTCTTGCTGCACCGCACCTGCGGCGCGCTGGAGAGCCCGGCAGCCCATTTGTGGTCCGCCGACGGCCAGGTGCAAATGAGCGTGTTCACCGACGCGCCTGCACTGCAACTCTACAGCGGCAATTTTCTGGCCGGCACGCCGGCGCGCGATGGCGGCAGCTACGCCAACCATGCCGGCGTGGCGCTGGAGAGCGAGTTTTTGCCGGACAGCCCGCACCATCCCGAGTGGCCGCAGCCGGACTGCTGGCTGCAACCGGGGAGTCGCTACCGCAGCGCCACGCATTATCAGTTTTATCCTATCTGACCCGCTACGCCCCTCGCCGTGCGGCCGGGGGCAATTTGTTATAAATGCTTACCTTTTAGCGCTATCCCCCTACCGGCGCCCACCTTCCCTTATTCCAAAGCGCGCACTACACTCAGGCTACCGTGATAAGCACAACGCCTTGTGCAACGTCACCATTTTCGGCCGATGGCGGCCAATCAATAGCTGAAGGAACACCTATGCGTCTGATTACTGCACTTCCATTGCTGGCGGGCTTAATGCTGAGCACCAATCTGATGGCGGCCGACGCGACGACGGCGACGAAAACGCCTTCTCCGGCGCAGGCCGCCCAACAGAAACGCATGACCGATTGCAACCAGCAGGCATCCACCAAATCGCTGAAAGGCGCCGATCGCTCCACCTTCATGAGCACCTGTCTGAAATCCGAAGGCTCCGCCGCGGCGGGCAAAACCCTGACGCCGCAGCAGCAGAAAATGAAAAGCTGCAACGCCGACGCCAAGACCAAGGATCTGAAGGGCGACGCGCGTAAAACCTTCATGAGCAACTGCCTGAAAAAATCGGCCTGATTTCCCCCACGCCACGGCGCGCCCGGAGCGATTTCGGCGCGCCGTTTCCCCCTCACAGCGCCAGCCTGAACGATTCAGCTTTTTCCTTTCGCCAGCCCTTACTTTGCGGCAAGAAATTGGCTATGGTTAGACACTATCGATTGCCGAGCCCCGGCCCGCGGCAATATAATGATTTTCGTTATCATTGAAATGTCAGATTATTAAGGAGTTAAGCTATGGCTGTAACTAAGCTGGTTCTGGTGCGTCACGGCGAAAGCCAGTGGAACCAAGAAAACCGCTTCACCGGTTGGTATGATGTTGATCTGTCCGACAAGGGCCGCACCGAAGCGAAAGCAGCAGGCAAGCTGTTGAAAGAAGAAGGTTTCACTTTCGACTTCGCTTACACCTCCGTACTGAAGCGCGCGATCCACACCCTGTGGAACATCCTCGACGAGCTGGATCAGGCCTGGTTGCCAACCGAAAAATCCTGGAAGCTGAACGAACGTCACTACGGTGCGCTGCAGGGTCTGAACAAAGCCGAAACCGCTGAAAAATACGGCGACGAGCAGGTGAAGCAATGGCGTCGCGGCTTCGCGGTGACCCCACCTGAGCTGACCAAAGAAGACGAACGTTACCCTGGCCACGATCCGCGCTACGCCTCCCTGACCGAACAAGAGCTGCCGCTGACCGAGAGCCTGGCGCTGACCATCGATCGCGTTATCCCTTACTGGGACGAAGAGATCCTGCCACGCATCAAGAGCGGCGAGCGCGTGATCGTTGCAGCACACGGCAACTCGCTGCGCGCGCTGGTGAAATACCTGGATAACCTGAGCGAAGACGAAATCCTCGAACTGAACATCCCAACCGGCGTGCCGTTGGTGTATGAGTTCGATGAGAACTTCAAGCCAACCAAACGTTACTACCTGGGTAACGCCGACGAAATCGCTGCAAAAGCGGCCGCCGTGGCGAACCAGGGTAAAGCGAAGTAATTTCGCCCGTTAACGAAAAAGCCCCCGGTTTTCACCGGGGGCTTTTTTATTACTGTCGCGGCTGCTGCGCCATCGCCTCGTTCACCGCGTCCAGCCGTTCCTGCATCGCCGGATGGGTGCTGAGCCAGGCAGGCAGCGCCCAGTCATCGGTCTTTTCTCGTTCAGGCACCTGCGCCAACGCGCGATAGATCGCCGCCATTTCCGCCAGCGAACGCCCCTGGCGCTGCATTTCCGCTATCGCAAACGCATCGGCCTCACGCTCCATCCCGCGAGAAAACTGCATCTCATTCACGAAGGACGCGGACTGCAGCAACGTGTCGCCGATGCCGCTGACGTCACCCGTCATCCACATCAGCGTCAACGCCACCAGTGACGAACGCACCAGCATGCGCATCGGATGACGATAAGCGTGATGCCCCATTTCGTGCAGCATCACCGCCGCCAAGCCATCGTCGTTTTTCGACAAAGTGACCAGCTCATCGCTGAGCACCAGCGTGCCGTCTGGCAACATAAAGGCGTTCGGCGCACCGGGCACCGCCATCAACTTCAGCGACAGCGGCGTGCGCTCCTGGCGCATCTCAGGCGGCATCACCTGCCGGAACAGCTGTTGCAACGCCTGCTGCCTCTCGACCGGGAGTGCGGAGGGCGCGAAGCCGCTCTGGTCCAAAAACGTCTGTGTATGCTCGCCCAGCGTCTGTTCCACCGAGGTGGGGATGCGCATGGCGATCTCGCTGCTCGCCCACGGCAGCACCACGTAAACGTAAGCCACTACCGCCAGCAGCGTCATCAGCAGCGCCAGGGCAACGCCGCGTTTATGGCGTTCCAGCCGATGTACCCACCCCGGCGAACGGCGCTGATAGAACCAGCGGCGAAAGGCCGCATCGTCATCCGGCACAAAGCGCGCACCGTCGCTAAAGGTGAGCGTCAGCGGAATATTGCCCAGCGCGGCAGAAACGGTGATGTCCGCCAGCGGGATGTAACGCTGTTCATCCTGCCGCTGCAGCGTCACGCCTTCGCCGCTTTCGTTCACCAGTAAACGGGCCGCCTCACGTGCGGCCCGCCCCGGCAATTGATAAGCGCCTTCAAGGATCATCGGCGCCTCAGAAGCTGCCGCCCAGATCCAGCGCCTGCACCGCTTCTTCGGCCACCGCGCTGTTGGCAGTTTCCTGATGCGCAGTAATGTTCAGCAGCGCCAAATCGCCTTCAACCGCCGTGCAAGCCGCCAGATAACGGGCATGGCGCACTTCCGCCACCGGCGCCGCCAAACCGAGCGAGAACAGGGTAATCAGGGTATTGGTGATCAACAATCCCATGTACGGCATCGTTTTCATTGAGGAATGCAGCTTGATGTCGCCGTTCAGCCTTGCCTGGTTAAACAGGTAGTTGCGTTGGGCGACAACCTGGTAACTGCTGGCCACCAGGGCGCCGATCAGCAGCACCACCATCATCAGCAGCAGGCTGCTGATATTGTCCAGCACCAGCACATCAATGGCTTCATTGGTCAACATGCCCATCAACACCATCTGATAGAGGGTAAGGAAGAACGAACCGATGCACACCAGCGCGACCAACATGAACGGCAGGAATATGAGCAGGCCAACCAAGGCAAATTTGATAAAGGCCGATTTCTTCAGTTCGGCAATAAACGGTGTCTTCCCGAAAAACAGGTTATTAACGTACAAGTCATGCTGCAGTGCGCTAATAATGCCGTTTACCGCCGCAAATGCCGGCACGGCCAAAATCAGCGTCAGCACCAGCATAAAAGCAATGGCGTTGATGCTGCCAAGACCGCTGCCAATGCCGAGCAAGACGATCAGACCGACATACAGCCCGATAATCAGCAATAACGGGCAGAACAGTAAAGCCCAATAGGCGCGCCCGGTGCGGCAGACATAATTAAAACGCACGCCGCGATAGCTCGACATAATCGCATTGTAACGCCAGCTGCGGATAACGATCCACGGCAACAGGGCAAGCAACACCAGCAAAGCCAGCAGCCCCAGCAGAGGCGTTATCGCCAGCAAGATATAAAACACGATGATGCCGCCGATCACCAACAGCCGCCCTTTCAGAATTTGCAGCGGTTGTGCATGATAATCGAAACGATCGCCGTCCAATTCCGTGTTGCCGTAAAAATAGCGACGACGACGCACCGTCGCCCAGGCGGAATAGATGCCCAGGGTCAGAGCCGTCAATAACGCGTTGACTAACCAAATAGCGAAGTACTCACCACCTTTCCCATGGAATTTAATCCGGTGCAGCCCCAGCGGCTGCGAGGTATTACTTGTCATAATTCTTTCGTCCTGAAAGGAATAGGTCATACCACTCCCCGCTTATTCGTCATGCGGAGTTTGTGGAATAAAAAAGCGTCTTATATAAGCACAATGCCGAGAGCGGTGACAATTATTCTTTTATTAAATAGGAATAATGCGAAGACGGTCGCTTAATGATTTAATAAGCCTATTAACTGTAGGCCTTAAATTGACAGGAGATATAAAAATTTAAGATAAATAGAAAAGGGCCCGCTGGCGAGCCCTTCTTTACGCGATTAACCGCGGCGCGCTTTCACCGCCGCCGCCAGATCGCGCAGCACGGTTTCGGTATCCTGCCAGCCGATGCAGCCGTCGGTGACGCTCTTGCCGTAAACCAGCGGTTCGCCGCTTTCGAGGCTCTGGTTGCCTTCCACCAGATGGCTTTCGATCATCACGCCGATAATCGCTTTTTCACCGCCGCCAATTTGCCCGCAAACATCGGCGCTCACGTCCATCTGCTTTTTGAACTGTTTGCTGCTGTTGGCATGGCTGAAGTCGATCATCACCTGCGCCGGCAGCCCGGCTTTGCTCAGACCGGCTTTGACGTCCTTCACGTGCGCCGCGCTGTAGTTCGGCTCTTTGCCGCCGCGCAGGATAATGTGGCAGTCGCCGTTGCCGCTGGTGTTAACAATCGCCGAGTGGCCCCATTTAGTCACCGAGAGGAAGCAGTGCGGCGCGCCGGCGGCGTTGATAGCGTCGATCGCCACCTTGATGGTGCCGTCGGTGCCGTTCTTGAAGCCGACCGGGCAAGAAAGGCCGGAAGCCAGCTCACGGTGCACCTGCGATTCCGTGGTGCGCGCGCCGATGGCGCCCCAGCTCATCAGATCCGCCAGGTACTGCGGCGTGATCATGTCGAGGAATTCGCCGGCGGCCGGCAGGCCGCTGTCGTTAATCTCCACCAGCAGCTTGCGCGCCAGGCGCAGGCCGTCGTTGATGTTGAAGCTGTTGTCCATTTGCGGATCGTTGATCAGGCCTTTCCAGCCCACGGTGGTGCGCGGTTTTTCGAAGTACACGCGCATCACCACTTCCAGCTCGCCGCTCAGTTCTTCACGCAGCGCCAGCAGGCGCCCCGCGTACTCTTTGGCGGCTTGGGTATCATGGATGGAGCAAGGGCCAATCACCACCAGCAGGCGATCGTCGCTGCCGCGGAGGATATTGTGAATTGCGCTGCGGGCCTGGGACACCGTCTTTGCCGCGCGTTCAGTGGCCGGGAATTTCTCCAGCAAAGCCACCGGCGGCAGGAGTTCCTTAATATCATTAATGCGTAAATCGTCGTTTTGGTAATTCATAGCTTTTCCATTCGGTATCGTGGGGTATTTCGCAGTGCGTAACGGTGTAGATCCCAACAATCTAGCCTGTGAGAATGGCGCTGTAAATCACCTTTGCCCCCCACCGCTGGAACCGCCAAATTAACAGCAGATTGTGCTGTTTCATCTGGCGAGCGCAGAGCCTCCTTTTTCGCTATGCTAGCGATCAGAATATAAAGTGACCCGAGTTGAACATGCCCTCTCTGCTATTAGTTGATGACCACCCGGTGGTTCATGTCGCACTGGAAGCGGCGCTAATGAAATCATCCCGCCCCTACCGCCTGCAGGCGGCACAGGATGACGTACAGGCGCTGGCCCTGCTGGCCGAGGCCGCTTTTGGCCTGGTGATCCTGGATATCGGCCTGCCGCAGGCCGACGGGCTGCAGCTGTTGAAAAAAATCCGCCGCCGCTATCCGCAACAAAAAATCCTGATCTATACCGCGCAGGAAGCCGATGTCTATGCGCGCATGGCGCATGCCGCCGGCGCCGACGGTTTCGTCAATAAAGGCAGCTCGCTGGCGGAGTTGGTGCAGGCGATCGAGCAGGTGCTGGACGGTGAAACCCGCTTCCCCGCCGCCGCGCTGGCCGAAGAGCCGCCGACGGCGGACGGCGGGCAGCTCACCCCCAAGGAGCTCGAGGTGCTGGGCTTGCTGAGCCAGGGGCTGTCCAACCTGCAGATCGCCGACCGGCTGCACATCAGCAACAAGACCGTCAGCACGCACAAAAAAAACATCCAGCGTAAAACCGGCGCCGGCAACCTGCTGGAGCTGGTGGCGGTGTTTAAAGAGCTGGCGCCATGATGCGCCGCGCCCTGCTGCTGCTGATCCTGTGGTGCGGCCTGGCGCAGGCGGCGGAGCCGGTGCGCTATCAGTTGGTCAGCAACCTGAATACCCCCGAGAACATGCTGATCGTCGGCGAGAAAAATCCCTGGCGCGATCGCACGCTGCGCGTCGGCATCATCAGTGAGAACACCAGCCCATACAACATCATCGTGGACGACGATCTGTATGGGCTGAACGCCGACTACCTCGGCTATATTCAGCAGGTGACCGGCATCCGCTTCGCCATTTACGGCTTCGCCGACCTGACGCAGCTGGAGCAGGCGCTGCACGACGGCAAGGTCGATCTGCTGTACGGCATCCCGCAGAGTGAAGCGCTGCACGGGCTGGAGATCTCTCAGCCCTACTACGTCAGCAATCTGCGCGTATTGCGCGATCGCAGCAACGATCGGCCGGTGATGCTCAATTCCGCCAACGCCCGCGTCGCGATCGGCGCGCTGACCGACATGCAGTCCGGCGGCGCCCTGCAGGCGGTGGCATCGCAGATCCAGCGCTACGACAACAACCTGCAGGCGGTCTATTCGCTGCTCAACGGCAGCAGCGACTATTTTATCGCCGACGAGGCCAGCGCCAGCTTTATCATCGACCAGCTGCAGCTCGGCCAGCTCTATCAGATTGAAAGCAACGAGAACCTGGGCAACCTCTCCTTCGTGTTCGCCGCCGCCGATCCGCGCCTGATAGACACGCTGGACACCGCCATCGCCGACGCGCCGATGGAGCTGATGAATGCCCTGCAGAGCCGCTGGAGCAAAAAGATCCCCAGCTACCTCGACACCGGCAATGCCGATCTGACGGCGATGGAGAAAAACTGGGTGGCGAGCCACCGCGTAGTTTACTACGCCGCCATCGAGAACAACTTCCCGTTCGCCTACCGCGGCTCCGACGGCCAGCCGCGTGGCTACGCCATCGACATTCTCAACATCATCGCGCAAAACACCGGACTGCGTTTCGCGCCACTGTGGGCGCGCAACGCCGAGCAGGCCGATGAGCTGGTGCAGTCCGGCCAGGCCAGCTTCCGCGCCGCCCTGCCGCTGGCGCGCGGCGTCAAGGCGCGCTACGGCGCCAGCATGCCGATCCACCGTTCGCTGTGGGGCGTTTACGTCGGCCAATACGCCAACGGCATCTCAACCTGGAGCGATTTGGCCGGTAAGCGCATCGGCGTGCTGCAGGGCGATTTGGCGCAGGGGCTGGTACCGGAACAGGAGCAGACCGTCAGCTTCGCCGACAGCAAGTCGATGTACGACGCGCTGGCCAACGGCCAGTTGGATGCGCTGGTGGATAACGTCATTTCCGCCAACTTTTTGGCGCTGTCGCGCTATTCCGGCGCCATCAAACTGGCCTTCGCCGCCAACAATATCCCCTATCCGGTGGCCTTCGGCGTGCGTCGCGATCAGACGCTGCTACTGGCAATCCTCGATAAGAACCTGATGCAGATCCCGGCGGACACCCTGCAATCGCTGCGCGACGAGTGGATCGTCGATCGCAGCAACCTGATCGATGCGGTGAACGATAACCGCATGCCACCGCAGACTACCTGGCTGCTGGCGCTGCTGGCCGCCGCCACCGTGCTGCTGTTGGCGCTGACGCTGCGCCGTTTCATGCTGCAGCGCCGTGAAAAACGCGAACGCGAAGAGCTCGAGCAGGCGCGCCGCCGCGCCGAAGCGGAAAACCGCATGAAGAGCAAATTCCTCGCCACCGTCAGCCACGAGTTGCGCACGCCGATGCACGCCATCCTCGGCCTGCTGGAACTGGAGCTCAAACGCCAACCCGCGCAGGAAGGCCTGCCGGTGATATACAGCTCGGCCTCTTCGCTGCTCAACCTGCTCAACGACCTGCAGGATCACGCTCGGCTGGAAACCGGTTCGCTGACGCTGGCGCCGAAACCGGTGGCGCTGCGCCCCTGGGTCGCGCGCATCGACGCCCTCTACCGGCCGCTGATCGGCGAACGGCCGTTGACGCTGAGCGTAGTGGCGGATCCGGCGCTGCCGGAGGCGGTGATTATTGATGGTGAGCGTTTACTTCAGGTGGCTAATAACTTGATAAACAACGCGATAAAGTTCACGCCGCGCGGCACCATTCAGGTCGAGGTCGGCTGGCACGCGCAGGATGAGCGGCAGGGGGAATTGCATCTGACGGTGAACGACAGCGGCTGCGGCATCGCCGCCGATGAGATAGGCAAGCTGTTCCAACCGTTTTACCGTGCGCGCGGCGCGCAACGCATCTCGGTGCAGGGCACCGGTTTGGGGCTGTCGATCTGCAAAGAAATCGTCGAACAGATGGGCGGCCGCATCGAACTGCACTCGCAGCCGGGCGTCGGTACCCGTGTCAAGGTCGCGATACCGGTCGAGCTGAGCGGCGCGCTGCCGGCTGTCGCCCCGGCAGAGCGCACCTTTGCTCTGCCGTCTTCCGCCTTACGTACCGCGCTGATCGACGATCATCCCACCAATCTGTTGCTGATGGAACGCCAACTGCGCCACTTCGGATTACAGCCAGCCCGCTTCGAACAAGGCTATCCGCTGCTGAAGGCCCAGCGCCGACAGCCGTTCGATCTGCTGTTTATCGACTATAACATGCCGCGCCCGGACGGCCTGACGCTGGCCAGACTGATCCGACGCGACGAACAGCGGCTGCAGCGCCCGCCTTGCCGCATCGTGCTCTGCTCGGCAGACGTGCAGGAGTTTACCCGCATCCCGCCGGGGCTGGTGGCGATCGACCACTTCCTGACCAAACCGATTTCACTGGCGGCGATCGGCCAGGTATTGGCTCAACAGCCGCAGGCTCAGGAAGAAAAGTCAGTCCTTACTGACTTGCGGCAAACGCTGGCCGAAATGGCGGGTGGCGATCGCGCCATGCTGCAGCGGCTGGCGCAGACGCTCGGCGATACGCTGCGGCAAGACCGGCAGCGGCTCGCGGACGCCGTCGACGCGCACGACTGGCCGCGCCTGGAGCAGGCGGCGCACCGCATCAAGGGCAGCCTGCTGATGCTGCAGCTGCCGGAAGCCGCGCAGCTGTGCCAGCAGCTGGTGGATACCGCACGTCGGGGCGAGCTTGCCGCCGCCGCTTATACTAAATTAAAGGCGTTAGTGGCGCAGATAGAACCGGAGCTGGACGCTCTGCTCGCCGCCGCCCCCTCTTTCGCTATGCATAAGGATGAATAATGTCGGACACTCCACACGTACACCTGCCGAAAGACAGTAATAGTAAACGCCTACTGACCGCTTTTTTAGTCACCGCGGTCTTTATGGTGGCCGAGGTGGTCGGCGGCCTGTTGTCCGGCTCGCTGGCGCTGTTAGCCGATGCCGGCCACATGCTGACCGATGCCGCCGCGCTGCTGGTGGCGCTGATGGCGGTACATTTCTCCCAGCGCAAGCCCAACGCGCGCCATACCTTCGGCTATCTGCGCCTCACTACCCTGGCGGCTTTCCTCAACGCCGCGGCGCTGCTGGTGATCGTGGTATTCATCCTGTGGGAGGCGATACGGCGTTTCTTCGAACCACAGCCGGTGATGGGTACTCCGATGCTGATCATCGCCATAGCGGGGCTGCTGGCGAACCTGTTCGCCTTCTGGCTGCTGCATCGCGGCAGCGAAGAGAAAAATATCAACGTGAGGGCGGCCGCGCTGCATGTGTTGGGCGACCTGCTCGGCTCGGTGGGCGCCATCGTCGCCGCCATCGTCATTCTCGCCACCGGCTGGACGCCGATTGACCCGATCCTGTCGGTGCTGGTCTCCTGCCTGGTGCTGCGCAGCGCCTGGCGGCTGCTGAAGGAGAGCTTCCACGAGCTGCTGGAAGGCACGCCGCAGGAGGTCGACATCGCCAAGCTGCAAAAAGACCTGTGCCTGAACATCCCGGAAGTGCGCAATATCCACCACGTACACGTCTGGCAGATTGGCGACCAGAAGCTGATGACGCTGCATGCGCAGGTGATCCCGCCGCATGACCACGATGGGCTGTTGCAACGCATTCAGGCTTATCTGTTGGAACACTACAAAATTGGCCACGTGACCATTCAGATGGAGTACCAGCACTGCGAGACGCCGGACTGCGGTATCAACCGGGCGCCGGAGCCGAGTGAACACTCACATGCCGAAGCGCATTCCCATCTGGGACATCGCCACTAAGCCAAGAGGGCGCCACCACGGCGCCCTCTGCGTTGTTACGGAGCGGAAGATAACGGATTGGAATGGTTGCGCCCGGCGCTCTTGATCCACAGCCAGGAGCCGTTCAGGGCGATCAGCGTCAGAATGACGTACTCCAGCGCCATCGCGTACACCCCTTGGTAGGCGAAGATCGCCACGCTGATGACATCAATAACCACCCACAGCAGCCAGTTTTCCACGTACTTGCGCGTCATCAGGATCATCGCCACGATGGAGAGCACCATCATCGCCGAATCCCAGAACGGGAAGGCGTCCGGCTGCAGCGTCGGCATCTGTACGTTCAGCCCCAGCCCTTGCATCACCGCCACCGCAACCTGCGTCAGCCAGGCGAACACGCGGTCGATGTTGAAGGTCATCAGACCGATGCCGATGACGCAGACCGCCGCCCAGGCCAACGCTTTCGGCAGCGGCAGCCAGCGGATCTGCAGCTCGGCCTGATTATCCTGGGTCTGGCGGCTCCAGGCATACCAACCGTAAATATTGGCGCCGAAGAAAAACAGCTGCAGCAGCAGGCTGGCGTACAGCTGGATCTGGAAGAAAATCACCGCGAACAGCGTGACGTTGATCAGGCCGAACAGGTAGTTGATGATTTTTTCCTTGCTGGCGTACCAGATGCACAGCAACCCGAACAATGTGCCGATAGCTTCGATCCACGACAGATCGTAACCGCCTGCACCAAGCGGAATGTGCACCAGAATATTGCTGGTACTGAAGAAGCTCATGAAGTCATCCTTTTAAACGGTTAAGCGTTGCCTTTAACCTGCATCTTAAGCTGAGCGGCGAAATCCAGCATGCGATTCAGCGGCACCAGCGCCTTCTCACGCAGCGCGGCGTCCACGTGGATCTCATGCTGCGCGCCCCCCTGCTCCAGCCCTTCGGCAATTGCCTTCAGGCCATTCATCGCCATCCACGGGCAATGCGCGCAGCTGCGGCAGGTCGCGCCTTCTCCGGCGGTCGGTGCTTCGAATAACTCTTTGTCCGGGCAGGCCTGCTGCATCTTGTAAAAGATACCGCGATCGGTGGCGACAATCAGCTGTTGATGCGGCAATGTTTTCGCCGCCTGGATCAGTTGGCTGGTAGAGCCCACCGCATCCGCCAGCTCGACCACCGCCTGAGGCGATTCGGGATGCACCAGGATCGCCGCCTGCGGATAAAGCGCCTTCATGCGCCGCAGCGCCTGGGTCTTGAACTCGTCATGGACAATGCAGGCACCTTGCCAACACAACACGTCAGCGCCGGTCTGCTTCTGCACGTAGCTGCCGAGATGACGATCCGGCGCCCAGATGATCTTCTCGCCCAGGCTATCCAGATGCTCGATCAATTCGACGGCGATGCTGGAGGTCACCACCCAGTCAGCGCGCGCTTTGACCGCCGCCGAAGTGTTCGCATAGACCACCACGGTGCGATCGGGATGGCTGTCGCAAAACGCATGAAACTCCTCTTCCGGGCAGCCCAGATCCAGCGAACATTCGGCAAACAGCGTCGGCATCAGCACCTGCTTTTCCGGGCTGAGGATTTTGGCGGTTTCCCCCATGAAACGCACGCCGGCCACCAACAGCGTGGAAGCCGGATGGGCGCTGCCGAAGCGCGCCATTTCCAGCGAATCCGCCACGCAGCCGCCGGTTTCTTCCGCCAGCGCCTGGATTTCCGGATCGGTATAATAGTGGGCGACCATCACCGCATTGCGCTGCTTGAGCAGGGTTTTGATCTTCTCGCGATAAAAGGCTTTTTCGGCTACGTCCAGCGGTACCGGTTTAGGCGGGAAGGGATACACCGCCGCATTGACATCAAACATTTCACTCATCGCTGCAATCTCATGCTAGGCTGGGCGCCTGCCGCGTGAATATCGCCTACCGCAACGCCCTTCGTTTTATATACTAAACAAAATACCTAAAATCGCGCGAAAAGTCCGCTGATATTTTCAATTTTGCGCGCTCAATGTTTAATAGATTAAAAATATAGGCATTAGCCGCGCAGTTCACAGCGGATTAACAGCCTGAGGAGAACGTATAGCCGTTCAGAAAAGAGCGGGATGATAGTCGGTGTCATGTTGAAACGAGAAAGCAGCGGATTCAGATTGCGGTGATGCGGATACGAAAAAAGCGCTAAAAGGCGCTTTTTTCTGAATGGGTGGGTCGTGCAGGATTGATTCGGCCTGTGGCCTCACCCTACGGGCAACGCTGCGCGTTGTCGTATCGCTGCGCGATGCTCGAACCCGAACGCAGGATCTCACCCGCACGACTCAGAGGGCTATGTCAGCAAGAAGATAAAGGTAGAGTCAGGTGGCGCAGATGCGAAAAAAGCGCCAAAAGGCGCTTTTTTCTGAATTGGTGGGTCGTGCAGGATTGATTCGGCCTGTGGCCTCACCCTACGGGCAACGCTGCGCGTTGTCGTATCGCTGCGCGATGCTCGAACCTGAACGCAGGATCTCACCCGCACGACTCAGAGGGCTATGTCAGCAAGAAGATAAAGGTAGAGTCAGGTGGCGCAGATGCGAAAAAAGCGCCAAAAGGCGCTTTTTTCTGAATTGGTGGGTCGTGCAGGATTGATTCGGCCTGTGGCCTCACCCTACGGGCAACGCTGCGCGTTGTCGTATCGCTACGCGATGCTCGAACCTGAACGCAGGATCTCACCCGCACGACTCAGTGGGCTATGTCAGCAAGAAGATAAAGGTAGAGTCAGGTGGGCGCAGATGCGAAAAAAGCGCCAAAAGGCGCTTTTTTCTGAATTGGTGGGTCGTGCAGGATTCGAACCTGCGACCAATTGATTAAAAGTCAACTGCTCTACCAACTGAGCTAACGACCCGCAGTGTGGTGGGTGATGACGGGCTCGAACCGCCGACCCCCTCCGTGTAAAGGAGATGCTCTACCAACTGAGCTAATCACCCACTGCTGTGGTACTGCTATTTTCACTCTCAAAGAGTGGTGGGTCGTGCAGGATAACTCGGCCTTGGGCCTCGCCCTTCGGGCCATCACCGGAGTGATGTTGTCTCGCTTCGCGAGACTCGAACCTTTACGGCTATCCGTCTATTTCATAGACGGCCCCTTCGGGCCAGCGCAAGCGCTGTTCAAAAGCGTAAACGCTTTTGTCTCATCCTGACGATTTAACACCTTGCTCTATTAAAGAGTGGTGGGTCGTGCAGGATTCGAACCTGCGACCAATTGATTAAAAGTCAACTGCTCTACCAACTGAGCTAACGACCCACTGATGTGGTTTACTGCTGATGGCGAATAGGTTATTGGAACCGACTCGCGGAAAACAAGGATGGGGATGTTCAGGACAACTCGACGGGTACTCGACTCGGACCTTTACTTGCCACATCAAACCGATTCTGAAGCTGCCATTCTTAAAGAATGGTGGGTCGTGCAGGATAACTCGGCCTTGGGCCTCGCCCTTGCGGGCCATCACCGGAGTGATGTTGTCTCGCTGCGCGAGACTCGAACCTTTACGGTTCTCATCCTTTACGATTCTCTATCGCAGCCATTCGCGAAGAATGGTGGGTCGTGCAGGATTCGAACCTGCGACCAATTGATTAAAAGTCAACTGCTCTACCAACTGAGCTAACGACCCATAACAGTGGTGGGTGATGACGGGCTCGAACCGCCGACCCCCTCCGTGTAAAGGAGATGCTCTACCAACTGAGCTAATCACCCACTGTTGTGGTTACTGCTACTTCAGAAATTGGTGGGTCGTGCAGGATTCGAACCTGCGACCAATTGATTAAAAGTCAACTGCTCTACCAACTGAGCTAACGACCCAATTTCCCTGCCGCTTTAACATCTTGCAAGATGTCTTGGCAACGGCGGCATATATTACTAATTTATCTTGGCAGCGCAACCTAAATTTTTTACCGATGCGTTCAACTGCTTGTTCTTCACGCGAATGAGCCCAGAAATCGGTCAAATCGACTAACTTCTGGGCTCATTTTTCTGACTGTTAACCGCCTACGCGACTTTTCGCCTGTTTGGCCGCCGCACTGGTTGGGTATTGTTTAATCACCTGCTGGAACACGGCTTTGGCTTTATCGGCCTGCCCTTTCTCCTGCATGATGATACCCACCTTGTACATGGCGTCCGGCGCCTTCGGTGATTTAGCGTAATTCTTCACCACCACCGCAAAATAGTAGGCCGCGTCGTCTTTTTTACCCTTGTTGTAGAACAACTGACCCAGCCAATAGTTGGCGTTGGGCTGATAGGTAGACTTCGGGTACTGTTTTACGAAGGACTGAAAGGCAGAAATCGCCTGGTCATACTGTTTTTTTTCCAGCGCCAGAGAAACAGCGGCGTTGTAGTCGCTGTTCTCATCACCGCCGCTCGGCGTTACAGACGCGGCTGCAGGCGCGCTGCTGCCCGCATCGGAAGATGCGCCTGCGGCTGCCCCACCGGCAGCGCCCGCGGCCGCAGAGGCGCTCTGAGCGCCGCCCTGGCTGAGGCTATCCATCTGCTGATAGATTTGCTTCTGGCGTTCAACCACCTGATTCAACTGATACTGACTTTCCTGGATTTGCCCACGGAGAGAATCAATGTCGCGTTGGTTATCAGAGAGTTGTTGCTGGAGTTGGTTTAAAAGCTGGCCTTGAGCATTGCTGATGCGCTCAAGCGAGGTGACGCGGTCTTCGACCGAGCCGGAGCCGACATTACTGATTGGCGCTTGGGCAGTAGCGGCCCAGGGGGCCGCTACGCCAACCAGTAACGACAGACTCAACAGGTGACGTCTGAAGTTACTGTTCATGCGATTCTCTTAGTAAACCAGAACGGCACGACGGTTTTTAGCATAAGCCGCTTCGTCGTGGCCCAGTACTGCTGGTTTTTCTTTACCGTAAGAAACGATAGAGATCTGGTCAGCGGAAACGCCTTTACCCTGCAGGTACATTTTAACGGCGTTAGCACGGCGCTCACCCAGAGCGATGTTGTATTCCGGCGTGCCGCGTTCGTCAGCGTGGCCTTCAACGGTCACTTTGTAAGACGGGTTGTTACGCAGGAATGCAGCGTGCGCGTCCAGCATCTGAGCGAATTCGGAGCTAACGTCATACTTGTCCAGGCCGAAGTAAACGATGTTGTTCTTCTGCAGTTCTTGCATCTGCAGACGAGCTTGTTCTTCGGAAGACAGGTTGCTGCTGCCGTTTTCCATACCAGTGCCAGCGCCCATACCAGATTGGTCGTTGTTCGCGCTTTTGTTAGAACTACAAGCTGCTACAGCCAGAACTGGCAGTGCCAGCAGAAGCCCTTTCAGCACTTTGTTCAGTTGCATTTCTTTGATCCTTTTATAGTTTGCCATACATATTTACACATGCATCACAGATACGGCGACCAGGCAGGGAATTTGACCTGTCCATCAGTTGCCGGAAGACGCGCTTTGAAACGCCCATCAGTTGACACCAACTGCAGCACGGAGCCCATACCTTGCGTGGAGCTATAGATCACCATGGTGCCGTTTGGCGCAATACTAGGCGTTTCATCCAGGAAGGTGCCGGTCAAAACCTGAACGGCGCCCGATCCAAGATCTTGTTTGGCGATGTGTTGTGCACCACT
The DNA here is from genome assembly GCF_009905295.1 of Serratia sp. NGAS9. Classification (NCBI taxonomy): domain Bacteria; kingdom Pseudomonadati; phylum Pseudomonadota; class Gammaproteobacteria; order Enterobacterales; family Yersiniaceae; genus Serratia; species Serratia sp. NGAS9. Next base: position 1,217,317 of record NZ_CP047605.1, on the reverse strand, counting down.
GTTGGTGCTCACCATCACCAGGAATTTACCGTCGGAGCTGACTTCAGAATCCTGGTTCTGAGAGCCTTCCCACGTCAGACGCTGTGCGGCACCGCCGCTGGCGCTGATTTTATAAATCTGCGGACGCCCGCCCTGGTCGGAGGTAAACGCCAGCGACTGGCCATCCGGGAACCAGGTCGGTTCGGTGTTGTTGTTGCGACCATCGGTCAGCTGCGTGATTTGGCCGGAGCCGAGGTTCATCACGTACAGGTTCAGGCTACCGCTCTTGGACAGCGCGAACGCCAGCTTGCTGCCGTCCGGAGAGAACGCCGGCGCACCGTTGTGGCGCGGGAACGAGGCGATCTGGCGGATAGCGCCGTTAGCCAGGGTCTGTACCACCAGCGCGGAACGGCCGCTCTCGAAGGTCACGTAAGCCAGTTTGCTGCCGTCCGGCGACCAGGCCGGCGACATCAGCGGCTCAGGCGAACGGTGCACCGTGAACTGGTTGTAACCGTCGTAATCCGCTACGCGCAGCTCATACGGGAATTTCCCCCCGTTGGTCTGCACGACGTAGGCGATACGGGTACGGAACGCGCCCTTGATGCCGGTCAGCTTCTCGAACACTTCGTCGCTGGCGGTATGGGCAGAATAACGCAACCACTGTTTGGTCACTTTATACTGGTTCTGCGCCAATACGGTGCCCGGCGAACCCGAGGTGTCCACCAGCTGGTAGGAGATCAGGTAGCTGCCGTCGGCGCCAGGCTGAACCTGGCCGACAACCACGGCGTCGATGCCCAATGCAGTCCAGGCCGCCGGCGTCACTTCAGACGCGGAGGTCGGTTGCTGCGGCATGCGCGCCACGTCGATCGGGTTGAATTTGCCGCTGTTGCGCAGATCCGCGCCGACAATCTTGCCGATATCTTCCGGCGGCGTGCCTGGGCCCGCCCACTTAAACGGCACCACGCCAATCGGGCGAGCGGAGTCGACCCCTTGGGTGATTTCAATGCGAACTTCCGCGTGCAACACGGACGCCCACAGAATTAAAAAACCTAGCGCTACTCGAAATGCCTGCTTCATCTCATCTCCCTTATCCAGGCGGGATGCCTGCGATAAATTAGCAGAATTTTAACAAACCAACTTACGTAAAACTACATAATCCCTGTTGGTTACCTTAGTACATCCCTGTGATCTTACTCAGCTCAAACAACCATTATTAAGGTTTGAATTCAAGGGTAGCATTCTTAACATGCTGATAAACGGCATCGCTCGGCGGCTTCGGTATATGCGCCAACTTGGCGGCAGATACCGCGGCCTGGCACAATGCCGGATCGCCTCCCGCCGGTTGTACACTTATCAGCAGGCCGTCCGGCGCCAGCTTGATACGCAGGTCACAGGTTTTTCCGGCGAACGAACTGGCGTCATAGAACTTGCTTTCAATCGCGTTTTTAACCTGCCCAATATAACCATTGATATCCGCCCCGCTGGCGCCTGCCGCCTTGGCATTGCCCTGCCCGGCCGGTTTACCATCACCTTTCGATTTGGCACCGCCGCCCTTCGGCGCGTTCTTGCCGTCCGCCAGGCCGCCAAACAGATCGCTAACTTCATCCGATTGTTTCGCAGCCTCGGCGGCGGCCTTCTTCTTGGCGTCCGCAGCGGCTTTCTTGGCTGCCGCAGCTTTCTCAGCGGCGGCCGCTTTCTTCTCTGCCTCAGCGGCAGCCTTCTTCTCGGCTTCCGCTGCGGCTTTTTTCTCGGCTTCAGCGGCCGCTTTCTTCTCCGCGGCCTCTGCGGCTTTTTGCTCTGCGGCCTCTGCGGCTTTTTGCTCTGCGGCGGCAGCTGCGGCTTTCTTCGCCTCTTCCGCCTGTTTCTTGGCGGCGGCAGCGGCGGCCGCTTCTTTCTTGGCTTCCGCTTCGGCTTTCTTCTGCGCGTCCGCCTGTGCCTTGGCGACCTTTTCCGCTTCGGCCTTCGCCTTGGCGGCGGCGGCTTCGGCGACCTTCTGTTGCTCTTTGGCCTTGGCTGCGGCGGCTTCCGCCGCTTTTTGCTGCTCGGCGGCCTGTTTCTGCTGCTCCGCTGCCTTCTGCTGTTGCTCAGCCTGCGCCTTGGCGTCCTGCGCAGCTTTCTCCTGCGCCGCCAAACGCTCTTTCTCCAGCTCCTTCAGGCGCTGCTGCTGCTCCGCCTGCTTCTGCTGAAGCTCTTCGGCCTGTTGCTCCGCCTTTTTCTGGCGCTGCTTCTCGGCACGCTGCGCATCGTTGCTCTGCTGCTGCTGGCGGTTGTATTGCTCCACCACCGCGCCAGGATCGACCATCACTGCGCCCACCACGGTGCCATCACCGCCACCGCCGGCGCCCATGTCGACCTTTTCCTGCAGCGATCCCCAAATCAGCAGGGCAATCAATATGAAGTGCAGAACGACCGAAACAATAACGGCGCGGTTCAGCTTATCGTTTTGCTCAGTTGCCTTTACCAAAATAGATTCCCAAAAACTGGTGTTGCTTATACGGGGTTCCTGGGCCGCAGCGCAGGAACCGGGTTGCCGTTCGCCTTACGGTCAGATCGGCTGGGTCATCAGCCCCACGGAAGCTACGCCCGCCTGATGGAGAATATTCAATGCCTTGATAATCTCATCGTAAGGGACTTCCTTCGCACCGCCGATCAAAAAGACCGTTTTCGGGTTAGCCGCCAAACGCGACTTGGCTTCGGCCGCGACTTGCTCAGGCGGCAGCAGCTCCATACGGTTGTGATCCACCACCAGGGTGTATTGACCTACGCCGGAAACCTCAAGGATCACCGGCGGATTGTCATCGCTGGACACCGTTTTGGAATCGGTGGCGTCCGGCAGGTCAACCTCCACGCTCTGCGTGATGATTGGCGCGGTTGCCATAAAGATCAGCAGCAGCACCAGCAACACGTCGAGCAGCGGAACGATGTTAATTTCGGACTTCAGCTCGCGCCGACTACGTCCACGTACTCTCGCCATGCTACCTCCTACTTATTTGCTGTCGCTGGAGAAGGCCTGACGATGCAGAATAGCGGTGAACTCTTCCATAAAGTTGTCGTAATTCTGCTCAAGCTTGTTGACGCGCTGGTTGAGACGGTTGTAGGCCATTACCGCCGGGATAGCGGCGAACAGACCGATCGCGGTGGCGATCAGCGCTTCGGCGATACCCGGCGCTACCATCTGCAGCGTGGCTTGTTTCACCGCGCCCAGCGCGATAAAGGCGTGCATGATCCCCCACACGGTGCCGAACAGGCCGATGTACGGGCTGATCGAACCGACGGTGCCGAGGAACGGAATATGGGTTTCCAGCGTTTCCAGCTCGCGGTTCATCGAAATGCGCATCGCGCGCGACGCCCCTTCGATCACCGACTCCGGCGCATGGTTGTTGGCGCGGTGCAGGCGGGCGAACTCTTTGAAGCCGGAATGGAAGATCTGCTCGGAACCGGTCAGGCTATCGCGACGCGCCTGACTTTCCTGGTACAGACGGGAAAGCTCGATACCGGACCAGAATTTGTCTTCAAAGGCTTCGGCGTCACGCGTCGCCGCATTGAGGATGCGGGTGCGCTGAATGATGATCGCCCAAGAGGCTACCGAGAAGCATATCAAAATCAACATGATAAGCTTAACCAGCAGGCTCGCCTTCAAGAATAAATCTAGGATGTTCATGTCAGTCACTGCTTAAACTCCGCGACAATAGACTTAGGAAGCGCTCTTGGCTTCATTTGGTGTGGATCAATACAGGCAATCAGGACATCTGCCTGGCTCAGTAGGGCCCCGTCAGAATTGACAATGCGTTGAGCAAACGTGAGAGAAGCCCCGCGCAGAGAGGTGATTTCACTCTGGACTTCCAGTTGCTCGTCGAGACGAGCCGGAGCCAGATAATCCACCGTCATGCGCCGGACGACAAAAGCGACTTGTTCACTGAGCAGCTGCTGTTGATGAAAGTTGTGCTGACGCAGCATCTCTGTGCGCGCTCTTTCAAAAAAGGCGACGTAGCGGGCGTGATAGACCACACCACTGGCATCGGTATCCTCGTAGTAAACGCGAACCGGCCATCGAAACAACGTATTACTCACTCTACTTCCCAGCAATGCAATTTAACGCTGCTACTATACGCAAGACGGATCGGGTTGGGAATGGGTTACAAGATGGGAATGAAAATAATTATGGGCCGTGAGGGCCCATAACAAGGGGACATCGGGGAGATTATAAAGAAACGTAAAGTAATCCTGCGAACAAGATCACAATGGCGGGAAGCGGCGCGAAAAAAGCGCGCCAGACGCTGCGCTGCGGGCGGAATCCGAAACCGTGGATCACCCCGGCGCACACCGCCCAAATCAGCAACAGCCCTTCCCAAATCTCCAGCGAGCTGGTTTTGGCGGCGAAACGCGTCGGATCCCAGAACACGCACCCCGCCAAAATCAACGCCAGCACCAGGGAAAGGGCCCGGATCGGGCCCTTGTCGGTGACAGCGTACAGCTTGTCAATCACGGACGAGCTCATCACTTACCGTCTTGCTGAGCTTTGGTCGCTTCGCTCTGCTCAAGCGCCAGCGCCGTGATAATGCCGAAGGCGCAGGCAAGAAGCGTTCCGAGAATCCAGGCAAAATACCACATGGTTTAGCTCCTTATCCTTAGTACAGCGAATGCTTGTTGTTTTCGATGTAGTTCTTGTCGAGGCGACCGAACATTTTGTAGTACGACCAGCTGGTGTACGCCAAAACGATAGGCACGAAGATCGCAGCCACGACGGTCATCACTTTCAGCGTCAACAGGCTCGAGGTCGCATCCCACATGGTCAGGCTGACGTTAGGCACAGTGCTCGACGGCATCACGAACGGGAACATGGTGACCCCGGCGGTGAGGATGACGCAGGCGATGGTCAACGACGAGGTGACGAACGCCAGCGCGCCCTTCTCCAGACGCGAGAACAGGATGGTGAACAACGGCAGCACTACGCCCAGTGCAGGCAAGGCCCACAGCAGCGGATACTTGTTGAAGTTGATCAGCCAAGCACCGGCCTGATGCGCCACTTCTTTACGCATCGGGTTGGATTCCGCCAGGGTGTCCAACGCCGACGTCACAACGAAGCCGTCGATGCCTTTCACCAGCCATACGCCCGCCAGCAGGAAACATACCGCCATGATCAGCGTCGCGATCTGTGCCGCAGCGCGTGAACGCAGGTGGATCTCGCCGGTGGTGCGCATTTGCAGGTAGGTCGCGCCCTGAGTGACCAGCATGGTCAGGCTGACCACGCCCGCCAACAGACCGAACGGGTTCAGCAGTTGGAAGAAGTTGCCGGTGTAGAACAGGCGCATGTACTCGTCCATGTGGAACGGCACGCCCTGCAGCAGGTTACCGAACGCCACGCCGAATACCACTGCAGGCACGAAGGAGCCGATGAAGATGCCCCAGTCCCACATGTTGCGCCAGCGGCTGCTCTCCAGCTTGGAACGGTAGTCGAAACCGACCGGGCGGAAGAACAAGGCGGCCAGCACCAGGATCATGGCGACGTAGAAGCCGGAGAAGGCCGCTGCGTAGACCATCGGCCAGGCGGCGAACAGCGCGCCGCCGGCGGTGATCAGCCACACCTGGTTACCGTCCCAGTGCGGAGCGATGGAGTTGATCATCACCCGGCGCTCGGTGTCGGTTTTGCCGATGATGCGCACCAGAATGCCGACGCCCATGTCGAAACCGTCGGTGACGGCGAAGCCGATCAGCAGAACGCCAACCAGGACCCACCAAATAAATCGCAGTACTTCATAGTCAAACATACGTGGACTCCTGTTTAGCGCGCTTCCTGCACGGCGGCAGTCGGTTGTTCAAAGTGATAGCGGCCGGTTTTCAGGCTGCTTGGACCCAGACGCGCAAACTTAAACATCAGGTACAATTCAGCCACCAGGAACAGGGTGTACAAGCCGCAGATCAGCCCCATTGAGAACAGAATGTCGCCCGCGGTCAGCGAAGAGTTGGCGACCGCCGTCGGCAGCACCTCACCAATCGCCCACGGTTGACGGCCGTATTCCGCCACGAACCAACCCGACTCGATCGCGATCCAAGGCAGCGGCAAACCGTACAGCGCCGCGCGGTGCAGCCATTTTTTCTGGCCGATGCGGCCGCGGATCACGTTCCAGAAAGACAGGCCGATGATCAACAGCATGATCACGCCACAGGCCACCATGATGCGGAAGGCGAAGTACAGCGGCGCCACGCGCGGAATGGAGTCCTTGGTCGCCAGCTGGATTTGCGCTTCCGTCGCGTCGGTGACGTTCGGGGTATAGCGCTTCAGCAGCATGCCGTAGCCCAGGTCTTGCTTGGTTTTGTTGAATTCGGCACGCACCGCAGGATCGGTATTGCCGCCGCGCAGCTCTTCCAGCAGCTGGTAGGCTTTCATCCCGTTGCGGATACGCACTTCATGCTGCGCCATCAGATCTTTCAGGCCGGTGACCTGAGTGTCCGTGGAGCGGGTGGCGATCAGGCCAAGCGCATACGGGATCTGAATAGAGAAGGAGTTTTCCATCTTGTCCTGATCGGGAATGCCGAACAGGGTGAAGGAGGCCGGCGCCGGCTGAGTGTCCCATTCCGCTTCGATAGCGGCCAGTTTGGTTTTCTGCACGTCGCCCATTTCGTAGCCGGATTCATCACCCAGAACGATAACGGACAGAATGGCAGCCATACCAAAGCTGGCAGCGATGGCGAAGGAGCGCTTGGCAAAGGCGATGTCGCGGCCTTTCAGCAGATAGTAGGAACTGATACCCAGCACGAACATCGCGCCGCAGGTGTAGCCGGAAGCCACGGTGTGAACGAATTTCACCTGCGCAACCGGGTTAAGCACCAGTTCGGAGAAGCTGACCATCTCCATGCGCATGGTTTCGAAGTTGAAATCCGAAGCGATCGGGTTCTGCATCCAGCCGTTGGCGACCAGGATCCACAGCGCGGACAGGTTGGAGCCGAGAGCCACGAACCAGGTTACCGCCATGTGCTGCACCTTGCTCAGACGATCCCAGCCGAAGAAGAACAGGCCGACCAGCGTCGATTCAAGGAAGAACGCCATCAGACCTTCGATAGCCAGAGGGGCCCCGAAGATATCGCCGACGTAGTGAGAGAAATACGACCAGTTAGTCCCGAACTGGAACTCCATGGTCAAACCGGTGGCCACACCCAGAGCAAAGTTAATCGCAAATAACTTTCCCCAGAATTTGGTCATGTCTTTATAAATTTGTTTGCCAGACAGGACATATACCGTTTCCATAATTGCCAGCAAGAACGCCATACCGAGCGTTAATGGGACAAATAAGAAATGGTACATCGCCGTTAAAGCAAACTGTAAGCGCGACAGTTCGACAATATCAAACATCTTGACTCCTTGCTCCTCGCAGGAAGACTCCGACACGCGGTTATCGGCACGCTTCTTTCAAAGCTGCCAGTAACGCCCCGCAGTGAATGCCCTTAAACACAACAAATTTGATCCAGCTTCTCCGCTTTCAACCGCACACTCGGCCAATAGCCCCTCGGGCCCTCGACAAGCACGCCACTGAAAACCGACAACGGGTAACAAATGCAACAAGATCAACCATCCATAATCACAACATGGATGATACTCGCCCAATCCCACACAATAAATAGGTTTTTACGTGACGTGGGTTAGACTTTTGGTTACAGGTCAAATCTTAGCCGAAAGAGGTACTTCGGGCTAATTTGATCTGAGACAATTTAAGCCTATCCGCATCTTATTTCCATATTCATCAGCACATTTCGCGTAATTTTCTTAGGGTCATGTTGCGCAATGGTTTAATTGTTTTTTAATGATATTTTTGTGTTAAATAAATGTAATTTAAAAGAGCCGCCATTGTATTATTACGCGCTTATTATGCGACATAATTAACCTTTTATTTCCAATAAGCCGTGACAGTGATAGCAGTCACAAAACAACAAATCTCTCTCCAATATTAGTCTATTTCTCGCGATGGGATCGTAAAGGTTGCGATTTTGTAGCAAAATGACCAATTATGTTAAAATTACATTGAGTGACAATAACTTATGAAAAAAATCATCTTTGCCTCTGTCTTGGGACTCTCGGGAAACGTCATGGCCGCCGAAACGGTAAATATCACCTTGCTGGGTACTTCCGATCTGCACGGCACTTTCGTGCCCTGGGACTACGCCAGCGACACGGAAAATCTGGCGGGCAGCCTGAGCCAGATAGCCACTCAGGTCAAAAAGGTGCGGGCCGAGCAGCCCAACCTGATCCTGGTGGACGCCGGCGACACCATTCAGGGCAACTTCGTCGAAACCTTCAAGCATGAGGCCGTCAGCCCGATGATGCTGGGCCTCAACGCGCTCAATTATGATGTCTGGGTGATGGGTAACCACGAGTTCGACTTCGGCCTGCCGGTACTGGCTACGCCGCTCAAGCAGTTCAAAGGCGCGGCGCTGGCGGGCAATATCGTCTGGGACAACGGCAAGCCTTACCTGCCGGCCTACACCATCGTCGAACGCCAGGGCGTGAAAATTGGCATTATCGGTATGGATACGCCGATGACCGCGGAATTCGCCAAGGGCACCGATCGCATCAAAGGGCTGAACTTCACCGATCCGGTGCAGGCGGTGAAACAGGTCATCAGGCAAATCGACGGCCAGGTCGACGCCATCGTGCTGGTGGCGCATATGGGCATCGACAACGAGAACCAGCGCCCCGGCACCGGCGTGGCCGACATCGCCAACGCCAACCCAGAGCTGGCGGCGATCGTCGCCGGCCACATGCATGTGAAGATCGATAAAGCGGTGGTTAATGGCGTCATCATCACCGAGCCGGATAAATACGGCCGCGCACTGTCGCGTATCGACCTGCAGTTTGAACACCGCGACGGCAAATTCACGCTGATCGACAAAAACAGCTACACCTACCCGATCAAAGGGCTGGCGCCGGACAGCGCCATGCAAGCGCTCTACCAGCCGTACCATGACATTTTGCGCGCCAACGCCAACCGGGTCGTGGCGAAGCTGAGCGGCAGCGATCTGGTGCCCGCCGACGAGTTTCGCGGCATTCCTCAAGTACACGTGCAGGATACCGGCATCAGCGCGCTGTTCCAGCAGGCCGCCCGCCACTATGCGCCGCTGGCGCAGGTGATTGCCCTGCAGATCGACAACGATCGCGCCAAATTGGACGTCGGCGACATCAAGGCCAAGGATATCGCCTTTAACTACCAATACGCCGGCGGCGAGATCACCGTGTATCAGCTCAACGGCAAAGCGCTTAAACGCTACATGGAGTGGTCCGCCGGCTATTTCAATCAGCTGCAGCCTGGCGACGTCACCTACAGCTTTAACCCGGCGCGGCGATCGTCCAAATATTCCACCAACGATTTCTTCGACGGCGTCACTTACACCATCGATCTGCGCCAGCCCGCCGGTTCGCGCATCGTCGATCTGCGTCTGGCGGACGGCACGCCGGTCACCGACGACATGCCGATCCGCCTGGGCATGAACAGTTACCGCATGGGCCACCTGACGCAAAAGGGCGGCGCGCTGGAGGGGCAATCCTTCCCGGTGCTGTTTGACAGCAAAGCGCAATACGGTGAAGAAGAAGGCACTATTCGCCACCTGGCTCTGCGCTACCTGACGGAAGTGAAACACGGCCAGTATCAGGGCGTGACGCCGCAGCGCTGGAAGCTGGTCGGCCTGGAGGGGTACGAACCGCAGCGGGCGATCGTCAAACGGTTGCTCAATGAAGGCGTTATCCAAGTGCCGACCACCGACGATGGCCGCTACACCAACGTCGCCTCGATCAACGTCAAAGACGCGCTGTTCCGCAACGCCGACGATTACCGCACCGCCCTCACCTCGCTGGAAAAACAGCGGCAAACTACCGTGGATCCGGTACAACAGCGCCGCCTGCAGGATCGGATCGCGCTGATCAAAGCACTCAACGATTTCTGATCTTCGCCCATAAAAAAGGCCACCCAATGGGTGGCCAAACATGTCGAGATATTATTATTTCGTACTAAGATCTTAGCGCTTCAGCACCGCTTTTACCGCATCGCCGATGTCCGCCAGGCTGCGAACGGTTTTCACGCCCGCCGCTTCCAGCGCAGCAAACTTCTCGTCCGCTGTGCCCTTGCCGCCTGCGATGATGGCGCCCGCGTGGCCCATACGCTTGCCTTTCGGCGCGGTTACGCCGGCGATGTAGCCGACAACCGGTTTGGTGACGTGTTCTTTGATGTAAGCTGCCGCTTCTTCTTCAGCGCTGCCGCCGATCTCACCGATCATCACGATCGCTTCGGTCTGCGGATCCTGTTGGAACATCTTCAGGATATCGATGAAGTTGGAGCCCGGGATCGGGTCGCCGCCGATACCCACGCAGGTGGACTGGCCCAGACCGGCATCGGTGGTTTGTTTCACCGCTTCATAGGTCAGGGTACCGGAGCGGGAAACGATGCCCACTTTGCCCGGCAGGTGGATGTGGCCAGGCATGATGCCGATTTTGCACTCGCCCGGGGTGATCACGCCAGGGCAGTTCGGCCCGATCATGCGCACACCGGCTTCGTCCAGCTTCACTTTCACGGTCAGCATATCCAGGGTCGGGATGCCTTCGGTGATGGTGATGATCAGTTTGATGCCGGCATCGATCGCTTCCAGGATGGAGTCTTTGCAGAACGGCGCTGGAACGTAGATGACCGAGGCAGTCGCGCCGGTCGCTTCAACCGCTTCGCGCACGGTGTTGAACACCGGCAGACCCAGATGCTGAGTGCCACCTTTGCCCGGAGTGACGCCGCCAACCATTTTGGTGCCGTAAGCGATAGCTTGTTCGGAGTGGAAAGTCCCCTGGCTACCGGTGAAGCCCTGGCAAATTACTTTGGTGTTTTTATCGATTAAGATGGACATTATTTACCCTCCACTGCTGCAACAACTTGCTGAGCCGCATCAGTCAGGCTGGTCGCAGCAATGATATTCAGGCCGCTGTCCGCCAGTTTCTTGGCGCCCAGTTCGGCATTGTTCCCTTCCAGGCGCACCACGACCGGGACGTTAACGCCCACTTCGGCCACTGCGCCGATGATGCCGTCGGCGATCAGATCGCAACGTACGATACCACCGAAGATGTTAACCAGAACCGCTTTCACCTTGTCATCGGACAGGATGATTTTGAACGCTTCGGTCACGCGCTCTTTGGTCGCGCCGCCGCCAACGTCCAGGAAGTTGGCCGGTTCGCCGCCGTGCAGTTTAACGATGTCCATAGTGCCCATCGCCAGACCGGCGCCGTTAACCATGCAGCCGATGTTGCCGTCGAGGGCAACGTAGTTCAGCTCCCACTGAGCAGCACGGGATTCGCGCTCGTCTTCCTGCGAAGGGTCACGCATTTCACGCAGTTCCGGCTGGCGGAACAGGGCGTTACCGTCGGCGCCCAGTTTGCCGTCCAGGCACACCAGATCGCCCTGCTTGGTGATCACCAGCGGGTTGATCTCAACCATCGCCAGATCGCGCTCCAGGAACAGCGTCGCCAGGCCCATGAAGATCTTGGCGAACTGGCTGACTTGCTTACCGGTCAGACCCAGTTTGAAGGCCAGCTCACGGCCCTGATAAGGCTGTGGACCCGCCAGCGGATCGATGGTCATTTTGTGGATCAGTTCTGGGGTTTCTTCCGCCACCTTCTCGATTTCCACGCCGCCTTCGGTAGACGCCATGAACACCACGCGACGGGTAGAACGATCCACTACCGCGCCCAGGTACAGCTCTTTATCGATGTCGGTCGCCGCTTCTACCAGGATCTGGTGAACCGGCTGGCCCAGCGCGTCAGTCTGGTAAGTCACCAGACGCTTGCCCAACCAGGCTTCCGCGAAAGCACGGATATCTTCTTTGCTGTTGACGACTTTAACGCCGCCCGCTTTACCGCGGCCGCCAGCATGAACCTGACATTTCACCACCCACGGGCCGGAGCCGATTTTGGATGCGGCTTCTTCTGCTTCACGCGGAGTGGTACAGGCGTAACCGGTTGGTGCCGGCATGCCATACCGAGCAAACAGCTGTTTTGCCTGATATTCGTGTAAATTCATGATGTTCTATCCATTCAGTTCTGAAGGTTTTTAGCCGGACCATTATTACGCGGTAAACCGCATGGTTTTCCGGCCACATAGCACAGAGTGCGGGCGCGGCACGCCGCGCCCGGCAAGGGTTACTAGACGTCCAGCAGCAGACGAGCCGGATCTTCCAGCATCTCTTTGACCGTCACCAGATAGCCGACGGATTCTTTACCGTCGATCAGGCGGTGGTCATAAGACAGCGCCAGATACATCATCGGCTGGATCACCACCTGACCATTGACCGCCATTGGGCGATCTTTGATGGCGTGCATGCCCAGGATGGCGCTCTGCGGCGGGTTGATGATCGGGGTAGACATCAGGGAGCCGAATACGCCGCCGTTGGTAATGGTGAAGTTACCGCCGGTCAGCTCTTCAACGGTCAGTTTGCCGTCGCGGCCCTTAACGGCCAGCTCTTTGATTTTCTTCTCGATGTCAGCCATGCTCATGGCGTCTACATCGCGCAGTACCGGCGTCACCAGGCCGCGCGGGGTAGAAACCGCGATGCTGATGTCGAAGTAGTTGTGGTAAACCACGTCGGAACCGTCGATCGACGCGTTCACTTCCGGGAAGCGCTTCAGCGCTTCAACCACGGCCTTGATGTAGAAGGACATGAAGCCCAGACGCACGCCGTGGCGCTTCTCGAAGGCTTCGCCGTACTGCTTGCGCAGGTCCATGATCGGCTGCATGTTGATTTCGTTGAAGGTGGTCAGCATCGCGGTGCTGTTCTTCGCCTCCAGCAGACGCTCGGCAACGCGTTTGCGCAGGCGGGTCATCGGCACGCGTTTTTCGCTGCGGCCGGCCAGAACAGGCTGCGGTGCGGCTTCAGCGGCGGCGGCCGGTTTGGCAGCGGCGCCGCCTTTGGCCAGGTGCGCTTCCACGTCTTCACGCGTGATGCGGCCACCCACACCGGTGCCTTTGATGGCGCCAGCATCGAGATCGTGTTCAGCAATCAGGCGGCGAATCGCCGGGCTGAGCGCGTCATTGCTTTCTTCTTCCAGGCTCGCGGTAGCGCGCTGTGCAGGCGTGGCTTCTTTCTCTTGGCTCTTCTCAGCGGTCGGCTTGCCGGAGCTGTCGCCCGGACGGATGCGGCCGAGCAGCTGGCGAGACAGCACGGTCGCGCCCTCTTCTTCCACGATAGCATCGAGAATACCCGCTTCACTGGCCGGCACTTCCAACACCACTTTGTCGGTTTCGATTTCAACCAGGACTTCATCACGCTGCACGCTGTCGCCCGGTTTTTTGTGCCAGGTGGCTACGGTCGCATCGGCAACCGATTCAGGAAGGTCAGGAACCAGAATATCTACGCTACTCATTTAGCTTTCCCTTAAGTTTTTTATCATCTGCTTGCCGGCCCTCGGCCAGCAAGCGAGCGAACATTAGTCAATATTCAGCGCGTCGTTCACCAGAGCCTGCTGCTGCTTCTGGTGTACGGACATATAGCCCACCGCCGGAGAGGCGGAGGCCGGACGTCCTGCGTAACGTAAAGAAGCCCCGAACGGCACCACTTCACGGAAGTTGTGTTGGCTGCAGTACCAGGCGCCCTGGTTCAGCGGCTCTTCCTGACACCAGACGAAATCATGCACGTGCGAGTATTGTTCCAGCACGGCCTGCACGGCCTGATGCGGGAACGGATACAGCTGCTCGATACGCACGATGGCCACGTCTTTCTGCTCGTTCTTGCGACGCTGTTCCAGCAGGTCGTAGTAGACCTTGCCGGAGCACAGCACGACGCGCTTGACCGCTTTCGGATCCAAGTCGTCGATCTCGCCGATCGCCGGCAGGAAGGTGCCGTTGGCCAGCTCGTCCAGCGAAGAAATCGCCAGCGGGTGACGCAGCAGCGACTTCGGCGACATCACCACCAGCGGACGGCGCATACCGCGCAGCGCCTGACGACGCAGCATATGGTAAACCTGCGCCGGCGTAGACGGGACGCACACCTGCATGTTCTGCTCTGCGCACAGCTGCAGATAGCGTTCCAGACGCGCGGAAGAGTGCTCAGGGCCCTGGCCTTCATAGCCGTGCGGCAGCAGCATCACCAGGCCGCACATACGGCCCCATTTTTGCTCGCCGGAGCTGATGAACTGGTCGATAACGACCTGTGCGCCGTTGGCGAAGTCACCGAACTGCGCTTCCCAGATGGTCAGCGTGCGCGGTTCCGCCGTGGCGTAGCCGTATTCGAACGCCAGCACCGCCTCTTCAGACAGCACGGAGTCCCAGACCTTGAATTCGCCCTGGCCGCTGTGAATATTCGCCAGCGGAACATAGACGGAACCGTTTTTCTGGTTGTGCACCACCGCGTGACGGTGGAAGAAGGTGCCGCGGCCGGCGTCTTCACCGGAGATGCGGATCGGGATGCCTTCATCCGCCATGGTCGCGTAAGCCAGCGTTTCGGCAGCGCCCCAGTCGAACGGCTTGTTGCCCGCCGCCATCTCGGCGCGGTCAGCGTAGATTTTCGCCACGCGCGACTGCATTTCAATCGCTTCCGGCACGGTGCTGATGCGACGTGCCAGCTCTTGCAGGCGCTTCATCTCAACCTTGCTCGGGTACTCCTCGTCCCACTCATGGTTCAGATACGGTGACCAGGTGAAGGAGTGCAGGTTCATCGGACGCCACTCTTCAACCACGCAATCGCCGCGGTCGAGCGCGTCGCGGTACAGGTTGACCATTTCCGTGGCATCTTCCAGACTGGCCACTTTCTGCTCGGTCAGCACGTCAGCGTAGATTTTGCGCGGCGTAGGGTGTTTCTTGATCTTCTGATACATCACCGGCTGGGTAGCGCTCGGCTCGTCGGCCTCGTTGTGCCCATGGCGACGGTAGCAGACCAGATCGATCATCACGTCACGCTTAAAGGTGTTACGGAAATCCAACGCCAGGCGGGTGACGAAGGCCACGGCCTCCGGATCGTCCGCGTTAACGTGGAAGATCGGCGACTGAACCATTTTGGCGATGTCGGTGCAGTATTCGGTAGAGCGCGCATCCAGCGGGTTGGAGGTGGTGAAGCCAACCTGGTTGTTGATGACGATACGCACGGTGCCGCCCACTTCGTAACCGCGAGCCTGAGACATGTTCAGGGTTTCCTGAACCACGCCCTGGCCGGTGATGGCGGCGTCGCCGTGGATGGTGATCGGCAGCACCATGTTGCTGCGCGCTTCGTCCAGACGATCGCGACGGGCACGTACCGAGCCCATGACCACCGGGCTGACGATCTCCAGGTGCGACGGGTTGAACGCCAGCGCCAGGTGAACCATGCCGCCTTCGGTTTCCACGTCGGAAGAGAAGCCCTGGTGATATTTCACGTCACCGGTGCCGAGGTGTTCTTTATGCTTACCGGCGAATTCGTCGAACAGATCGGCCGGCTTTTTGCCCAGCACGTTGATCAGCACGTTCAGACGGCCGCGGTGGGCCATGCCCAACACCACTTCGCGCGTGCCGTTCTTACCGGCGTGGCGCACCATCTCTTTCAGCATCGGCACCAACGCGTCGCCGCCTTCCAGCGAGAAGCGTTTGGCGCCCGGGAATTTGGCGCCCAGGTAGCGTTCCAGGCCTTCCGCCGCAGTCAGCTCGTTCAGGAAACGGCGTTTTTCGTCGGCGGTAAAGCTGGCGCGCCCCACCACCGATTCGATACGCTGCTGGATCCAGCGTTTCTCTTCGGTGTTGGTGATATGCATGTACTCAGCACCGATCGACCCGCAATAGGTCTGCTTCAGCGCGGCGTACAGATCGCCCAGCTTCATGGTTTCTTTGCCGATGGCGAAAGAGCCCACGTTGAAGGTTTCCTGGAAATCGGCTTCGGTCAGGTTGTGGTAAGCGGGATCAAGGTCAGGAACTTGCTCGCGCTGCCACAGGCCGAGCGGATCGAGGTTGGCATGCTGATGCCCGCGGAAGCGGAAGGCGTTGATCAGCTGCAGTACCTTGACCTGTTTGGCGTCGGTTTCCGGATCGGTGATGGTGGTATTGTAGCGCGCGGAGTCTTTCGCCAGGCGGCGGAAGTAATCGCGCGTTTGAGAGTGAAGCTGATCGGGTTTGACACCCGCGGTTGGTAGCTGTTGAAAAATGGAACGCCAGCTATCTTCAACGGAACCCGGATCGGTTAAGAAGTCTTCATAGAGCTGCTCTATGTAAGACTGGTTCGCGCCCGCCAGATAGGAGGAATCCAGCCAGGCCTTCATTGCGCCGTTCTGCATCATGATCCCTTAAGCTTTGAAGCTTTAGTTTTCGCCGTGGTTAACATAATTACCGTGATGAATACGGTTTGCCGTAAAACGGTTCACTCGACGTACTTGCGGCCATGACGGCCCGATACGTTCTGTTATGGACCTTGCGGTCCCTTACAAGGAACCTCTAAAAACCGGCGGAAGAACCAGGCTGCATAGCGCCGCAGCCGCGGGTCAGTTTTTAGAGGTTCCCTCCCCTATGGGATGTGCGCCGGAAAAGAGCCCGGCGCAGCATCTCATTCCGTTTATGCGCCGCGTTGCAGCAGCATGGACTTGATATGCCCGATCGCACGCGTCGGGTTCAAGCCTTTAGGACATACACTGACACAATTCATAATGCTATGGCAGCGGAAAACACTAAAAGCGTCGTCCAGATCATCTAAACGTTCTTGCGTTTCCGTGTCACGGCTGTCGATCAGGAAGCGATACGCCGCCAACAGACCGGCTGGGCCAATGAACTTGTCCGGGTTCCACCAGAACGATGGGCAAGAGGTCGAGCAACAGGCGCACAGGATGCACTCGTACAGACCGTCCAGCTTGGCGCGTTGGTCCGGCGACTGCAGGTGCTCGCGCGCCGGCGGGTTCTTGCCGTCGTTCAGCAGGTATGGCTTGATCTTTTCATACTGGGTATAGAACTGGCCCATATCCACCACCAGATCGCGCACCACCGGCAGGCCCGGCAGCGGACGGATCACGATCTTGCCGTTGCCTTTGCGCAGCGACGAAATCGGGGTGATGCACGCCAGGCCGTTTTTACCGTTCATGTTCAGGCCATCGGAACCGCATACGCCTTCACGGCATGAGCGACGGAACGACAGGGTCGGGTCTTTTTCTTTCAACTGGATCAACGCATCCAGCAGCATCATGTCGCGACCTTCTTCCGCTTCCAGGGTGTAATCCTGCATGTGCGGCGCGTCATCGACATCCGGGTTGTAGCGATAAATGGAAAATTCGAGTTTCATCTGTCGATCTCCGCAATTAGTAAGAACGCACTTTCGGCGGGAATGCCGGGCGCAGCTTCGGTTGCATGTTCACTTCACGACGCGTCATGCTTTCCGATTGCGGCAGATACAGCGAATGGCACAGCCAGTTGGCGTCATCGCGTTCCGGGTAGTCGAAGCGGCTGTGTGCGCCACGGCTCTCGGTACGGAAGTTGGCCGACACAGCGGTGGAATACGCGGTCTCCATCAGGTTATCCAACTCCAGGCACTCGATGCGCTGGGTGTTGAACTCGCTGGAGGTATCGTCCAGGCGTGCGTTCTTCAGACGTTCACGGATCACTTTCAGTTCTTCCAGGCCCTTGGCCATCGCATCGCCTTCACGGAATACCGAGAAGTTGTGCTGCATGCAAGACTGCAGCGCTTTGCGAATTTCGACCGGGTCTTCACCGGAACGGGTGTTGTTCCAACGGTTCAGACGGTCCAACGAGGCTTCCACGTCGGAGTCGCTGGCGTCACGGCTCACGCCCTGCTCTTCCAGCGATTCCTGCAGGTGCATGCCGGCGGAACGGCCGAACACCACCAGGTCGAGCAGCGAGTTGCCGCCCAGGCGGTTGGCGCCGTGCACCGATACGCAGGCGATTTCGCCCACGGCGAACAGCCCCGGGATCACCACGTCTTCGCCCTTCTCGTTCACGGTCAGCGCCTGGCCGGTCACCTTGGTCGGAATCCCGCCCATCATATAGTGACAGGTTGGGATAACCGGGATCGGCTCTTTCACCGGATCGACGTGCGCGAAGGTGCGGGACAGCTCCAGAATGCCCGGCAGACGGGATTCCAGTACCTCTTTGCCCAGGTGATCCAGCTTCAGCTTGGCGTGCGGGCCCCAAGGACCGTCGCAACCGCGGCCTTCGCGGATTTCGATCATGATCGAACGGGCAACCACGTCGCGGCCCGCCAGATCTTTGGCATTCGGCGCATAACGCTCCATGAAGCGCTCGCCGTGTTTGTTCAGCAGGTAACCGCCTTCGCCGCGGCAGCCTTCAGTCACCAGTACGCCCGCGCCAGCGATGCCGGTCGGGTGGAACTGCCACATTTCCATGTCCTGCACCGGCACGCCAGCGCGCAGCGCCATGCCGACACCGTCGCCGGTGTTGATGTGGGCGTTGGTGGTGGACTGATAAATACGGCCTGCGCCGCCGGTCGCCAGCACGGTGGCCTTGGCTTTGAAGTAAACCACTTCACCGGTTTCGATGCAGATAGCCGTGGTGCCGACCACCGCGCCATCCTGGTTTTTCACCAGATCGAGCGCATACCACTCGGAGAAGATGGTGGTGTGGTTTTTCAGGTTCTGTTGGTACAGGGTGTGCAACAGCGCGTGACCGGTACGGTCGGCTGCGGCTGCGGTACGCGCCGCCTGCTCGCCGCCGAAGTTCAGCGACTGACCGCCGAACGGGCGCTGATAAATGCGGCCGTCGTCCAGACGAGAGAACGGCAGGCCCATGTGTTCCAGTTCCAAAATTGCTTCCGGGCCGGTTTTACACATATATTCGATGGCGTCCTGGTCACCGATATAGTCGGACCCTTTCACCGTGTCGTACATATGCCATTCCCAGTTGTCCTCGTGGCTGTTGCCCAGCGCGACGGTAATGCCGCCCTGTGCAGACACGGTATGGGAACGGGTCGGGAAAACTTTGGACAGCAGGGCACAGGTCGAGCCCGCTTGGGAAATTTGCAGCGCGGCACGCATGCCCGCACCGCCGGCGCCGATTACGACGGCATCAAACTCTCTGACTGGCAGTTTCATTTAAGCACCCCACACTACGATTGTTCCGTACAGTAAATAGACCAGCAACGCGACCACGACAGCCAGCTGCAACACCAGGCGAACCGCCAGCGGCTTGACGTAGTCCGTCAGCACCTGCCACAGCCCGATCCAGGCGTGCACCAGAATCGACAGCAAGGTCAGCAGAGTGAACACTTTCGTAATGGAAGTGGCGAAGAAACCGCGCCAAATGTCATAAGTGAGTTCCGGAGCCGTGACGAAAAAGCCCAGGATATACAGGACGTACAGGGTGATGATGATCGCGGAAGCACGCAGCAGCAGCCAATCGTGCACGCCGTTGCGCCCTAATGCAGAAACGTTGTTTACCATACGAGGACTCCAGCCAGAACTGACAGCACGACGGTCAGACCGATCGCCACCTGGGCGGAACGGGTACCGGCGGCCAAACTCTCTTCGATGTAGCCAAAATCCATTAACAAGTGACGGATGCCACCGCAAATGTGATAGGCCAGCGCCGTGAGGATGCCCCAGAATATGAATTTGACGATGAAGCTATTCATGATGGCGGCCGCCTGCAGGAACCCCTCTTGGGAAGAGAGTGACAGGCCCAGCAGCCAGAGGAGGATACCCACGGCAACGAAGGTAATTACGCCAGAGACTCGGTGTAAGATAGACGCTATCGCAGTTACGGGGAACCGGATCGTTTGCAGATCCAAGTTGACAGGTCGTTGTTTTTTCACGTATTTGCCCACACAGCTCTTATTATTTTCCTTCCTCCGGGCCTGGGCGGGGATCAGACAGCGTTAAGAGCCTAAAACCCTTACACGTCACGCGCTCAAACATCAACATCCTCTGTGCTCAAACGGCGCGCATTTATAACGCTGGGTGCTCCTACTTCAGGGTAATCCGGAGACCTGGCGGCAGTATAGGAGGATCACATTCTGATTACAATTCTCATACAACCGCTTTGATAACATTTCCCCCGAACAGTGATTCAGATCACGGATTTCACAATTAGTGCAAAATTAATTATCTGATTTGACAAGAGATCAACATTTCCATTACATATAGGGGCACAAACGGTCCTATGATGCGCTATGGGTCAGCAGATACACTTCCTCCCGGGTTCGAGTTATGCAACAGTGTATTTGGCGAACCTATCCCAATAGACGTTGTTTCCCGCTCGAGTTTGCCGGCGTCAAAAGCAAATAAAGCACATAAAAACAGATTATTGGGATAGGTTCACATCTCTTCGAACAGCTCATAGGTAAGATTAACAGACTATAACGAATTACTCTGAATCGTTAACAACTGGTCACCCGTCTCGTTCGCCTGGTCAGCACTCTGTACCCTACCCGCGCACAGTTGCGCAGTCGCTCACAGAGTTAGCGTCCGCACCATTTTTTGCGGGCAACCTGCAGAGATTTAAGGTATTTCAGTTGTTAGTGGTTTTTTAAAATAAGGCGCTAAGGAGACAGTAAATGACTGATAAGAAAGCGACGCTAACCATTAACGACAGCGAAGCTCCGATCGAACTGGGCGTATTGACACCGACACTGGGCCCTGATGTCCTCGATGTCCGCGCTCTGGGTTCCAAAGGTTATTTCACATTTGATCCCGGCTTTACCTCCACCGCTTCTTGCGAATCCAAGATTACCTTCATCGACGGCGACAAAGGCGTGCTGCTGCACCGCGGCTTCCCTATCGAGCAGCTGGCGAAAGAATCTTCCTACCTGGAAGTGTGCTACATCCTGCTGTACGGCGAGACCCCAACGCCGGAAGAGTTCGAAACCTTCAAGACGACCGTAACCCGTCACACCATGATCCACGACCAGATCACCCATCTGTTCCGTGGCTTCCGTCGCGACTCGCACCCGATGGCGGTGCTGTGCGGCGTGACCGGTGCGCTGGCGGCGTTCTACCACGATGCGCTGGACGTCAACAACGAACGTCACCGCGAAATCACCGCGTTCCGCCTGCTGTCCAAAATGCCGACCGTGGCCGCGATGTGCTACAAATACTCCCTGGGCCAGCCGTTCGTTTACCCGCGCAACGATCTGTCCTATGCCGGCAACTTCCTGCACATGATGTTCGCCACCCCGTGCGAAGAGTACGTGGTGAACCCGGTGCTGGAACGCGCCATGGACCGCATCCTGATCCTACACGCCGACCATGAGCAGAACGCCTCTACCTCGACCGTGCGCACCGCCGGCTCTTCCGGCGCCAACCCGTTCGCCTGCATCGCGGCCGGTATCGCCTCCCTGTGGGGGCCGGCACACGGCGGCGCCAACGAAGCGGCGCTGAAAATGCTGGAAGAGATCAAGACCGTCGAGCACATTCCAGAGTTCATCAAGCGCGCCAAGGACAAGAACGACTCTTTCCGCCTGATGGGCTTCGGCCACCGCGTGTACAAGAACTACGATCCGCGTGCCACCGTGATGCGCGAAACCTGTCACGAAGTGCTGAAAGAGCTGAACAAGAAGGACGACAACCTGCTGCAGGTCGCGATGGAGCTGGAACACATCGCGCTGAACGACCCGTACTTCATCGAGAAGAAACTGTACCCGAACGTCGACTTCTACTCAGGCATCATCCTGAAGGCGATGGGCATTCCTTCTTCCATGTTCACCGTGATCTTCGCCATCGCACGCACCATCGGCTGGATCGCCCACTGGAACGAAATGCACGACGAAGGCATCAAAATTGCCCGTCCGCGTCAGCTGTACACCGGCTATGCCGAGCGTGATTTCAAATCCCAGCTGAAAAACAAGTAAGCCGCTTTCCTGGCTGAAACCGCACAGCGCCGCCCCTTCGGGCGGCGTTTTTTTTGGTTATTTCTGGCAGCCCGGGCACCAATAAAACGGCCGCGATGACAGCTCGGTGCGCACAATCATCGCGCCGCAGCGTTCGCAAGGCTCACCGCTGCGATGAAATACCTTGAAGCGAAACAGCGCGCCGTGATGCCGGTTGTCATCCGCCTGCCCGCGCGTCTGGTAGGAAAGGCGCGGCACTGCCAGCAACGCCTCCGCCAGACGGCGCAGCGCCTCTGGCGTCAGATCCTGCGGTTTATGCTGCGGCGCCAGTTCGGCCTGCCACAGGATTTCGGCACGCAGATAATTGCCCAATCCGGCAAGAAACGCCTGGTCGAGCAGCATGCCGCCCAGCTGCCTGCGACGGAAACGCGGCGTCAGCAACCGCTCCGCCACCTCGTCTACCGTCAGCGACATGTCCAACACGTCAGGGCCGATGCGTTGCAAAAACGGGTGTTGTTCTATTTCCTCGCGCGGCCCGACGGTAATGTCGGAAGCGCTGTAGAGCAATATCGCGCTGCGGGCGGTTTCCAGTCGCACCCGCAGATCGCGTTTGGTCTCCGGCGTCTCTCCTGCCGCCGCCACTTTCCACACGCCATACAGCTGGTTATGGCTGTACATCGTCAGCCCATTGGAGAAATGGGTCAGCAGCGCCTTGCCGCGCGGCTCGATGGCGACGATACGCTCGCCGATCAGACGCTGGCGATAGTGTTTCAACTGAGGAAAAGCGAAATCGACGGCGGTCAACGGCTGATCGATCACCGCCGCCGCCAGTTTGTCCGCCGCCCGGCGAATCTCCGGTCCTTCCGGCATAGACCACTCCTTGCGTAGGCCCGGCGCAGCCCGGTGCGCCGGGAGTGTTCTTGATTAATGCGTCGCGCCGCCCACCACTTTCAGATCGTGTTCCACCTGCAAAGCAATGGAAACGGCCAGCTCCAGCGCAAACAGCACCGTCGAAGCCGCCATGCTCGGCGCACCGGGGTGGGCCGCCGCCTGTTCCGGCAGGTACGGAATATGGATAAAGCCGCCCTTCACCTCACGCTGGCCGCTCAAACGGTGCAGCAGCCCATACATCACATGGTTGCACACGTAGGTGCCGGCAGTCTGCGAAACGGCGGCCGGAATGCCAGCTTCGCGCATCGAACTGACCATCGCTTTGATCGGCAAGGTGCTGAAATAGGCCGCCGGACCGCCGGCGACGATCGGCTCGTCCACCGGCTGCTGCCCCTGATTGTCGGGAATGCGCGCATCGTCGACGTTGATCGCCACCCGTTCAATCGTGATATCGGTGCGGCCGCCGGCCTGGCCGATAGCCAGCACCATCACCGGCTGCACCTCATCGATCGCCGCATTGAGCGCCTCCAGCGCCGCGCCGAACACGCACGGCAGCTGGCGCGCCACGATGCGTGTGCCGACCAGCTCCATATCATTGAGCTGCTTCACCACTTCCCAGGAGGGGTTAAGGCGTTCTCCGCCAAACGGCTCAAAGCCGGTAATCAATACTTTTTGCATCCTTACTCCTACAGGAACATCAGGAAATACAGCAGGAACACGTTAACCAACAGCAACAGCACGCCGGTCGGCACCTGCGCCTTGATCACCGCATTCTTGTCCGGCAACTCCAGCAGCGCCGCCGGCACGATGTTGAAGTTCGCCGCCATCGGCGTCATCAGGGTGCCGCAATAGCCGGAGAACATACCGATCGCCGCCATCACCGCCGGGTTGCCGCCATGCTGCAATACCAGGATCGGAATGCCGATGCCGGCGGTAACGATCGGGAAAGCGGCGAAGGCGTTGCCCATCACCATGGTCAGCACCGCCATACCGATAGCGTAGACCGCCACGGCGATAAAGCGGTTATCGACCGCCAGATACTCCTGGGTCAAATGCGAGATCGCAGTACCAACGCCAGCGACGGTAAACAGCAGCCCCAGCGTGGCGAGGATCTGCGGCAGAATGAACGCCCAGCCGATCGAATCCAGCAGGCGCCGCGCTTCCTGCACCGGCTGCAACGCCTTCTCATGGGTCATTTTCACCGCGATCGCCAGGCCAATCAGGCAGCCGACGGTCATCGAGAACAGCGTGATCAGCGTCGCGTGGTTACCGCTGCCGAACACCGCGCTTTGCAACGCCGGAATGTTGTTGAACAGCAGCACGCCGATCACCGTCACCACCGGGATCGCCAACGCGGGGATAAACAGCTTGTTGCCCAAACGCTTGGCGCTGGTCTCGCGCTCCTGCGGCGTTCGCTGATGATAGCTGCCGAGGCGCACACCGCCGAAGCCGGCGATCAGGGCCATCACCACCACCACCCCGCCAACGATGATGTGCAGCATGCGTTTCTCGTTACTGCCCTCGCCCAGTACGTCGCCCAGCAGGCGGTAAGTCCAGTCGCCGACCAGGAATACCAGGCCGTACAACCCCCAAAACAGCCCGGTGGTGATGCGGCGCGGGTTGGCGCGATCGCGGAAGGACATCACCGCCACAATCAGCAGCACCGCGCCGGCCAGCCAGTAGAGATATTGTTGCTGGAAGTTCATCGCGCCTCCCCCTTCGCCTGCAGCGCCGCCTGATTCAGCTGCGCCAGCTCGGCGCTCAGCTGTTTATCCATCCGATACAGCCGGCACGCGTGGATCAGGAAAGCGAAAATCGCGGTCGGAATGCCCCACAGCGCGATATGCAGCGGCTCGGTCTGGATGCCGCCGGACTCCAGCATAAAGTTGTGCATGAAGATGATCGCGCCGAAGGCCACGAAGATATCTTCGCCGAAGAACAGCCCGACGTTGTCGGTCGCGGCCGACATGGCGCGCAGGCGGTGGCGCGTACGCTCCGGCAGTTCGCCATAGCGGTTTTCCGTTGCCCCTTCCGCCATCGGTGCCAGCAGCGGCCGCACCATCTGCGGATGCCCGCCCAGGCTGGTCAACCCCATCGCCGCGGTGATCTCGCGCACGAACAGGTACACGATCAGCAAACGGCCGGCGGTGGCGCTTTTGATCTTGGCGATCCATGCCTGCGCCCGCTCCTTCAGCCCGTGGCGCTCCAGCAGGCCGATCACCGCCAGCGGCAGCAGCAGGATCAGCGGCAGGTTGCGGGTGTTGAGAAAGCCCTCGCCGAGCTTTTCCAGAATGACGTCCAGCGGCATCAGCGCCGCCAAACCGGTGATGATACCGGCGGCGATCACCACCAGCACCGGGTTGAAACGCAATACAAACCCGACCACGATAGCGGCGATGCCGATCAGTGGCCAGAGATTCACAGCCTGTTCCATAGTCTTCCCTCGATATTTTCTAATAGTTTTTTGCTTGTGATGTTGTGTCTTGCTTTACGGCTTTATTGCTCCGCGCTGACGCGAATACCCTGTTGAACAAAACTGTCCCGCAGCTTGCGCGCATACGCCAGCGCATGCTCGCCGTCCCCGTGCAGGCAGACAGTTTCCGCCTGAACGGCGGCCCAGACGCCATCCACGCTGCGCACCCGGTGATGGCGCACCATCTCCAGCGTTTGCGCCAGCGCCTGTTCGTCATCCTCGATCAATGCCCCCGGCAAACCGCGCGGCACCAGCGTGCCGTCGGCCTGATAACCGCGATCGGCGAACACCTCCTGCCGGGTGGTCAGACCGAGTTTTTCCCCGGCGCGGATCAGCTCGCTGCCGGCCAGCCCCACCAGCCGCAACGCCGGATCGACCGCCTGCACCGCCCGGGCGATCGCTTCCGCCAGCGCCGGTTCAACCGCCGCCTGGTTATACAGCATGCCGTGCGGCTTAACATGTACCATCACCCCACCCTCGGCGCGTGCGATCGCCGCCAGCGCCCCGAGCTGATACACCACCTGCGCGTACACCGTTTCCGGCGGCAGCTGCATGCGGGTGCGGCCGAAGTTCTCCCGATCGGGAAAACTCGGGTGGGCGCCGATCGCCACGCCGTACTGCAATGCCCAGCGCACCGATTGACGCATGGTCTGCGCATCGCCGGCGTGGAAGCCGCAGGCGATGTTGGCCGAGCTCACCAATTGCAACAGCGCCTGATCGTTGGCGCAGCCTTCGCCGAGATCGGCGTTCAAATCAACGATCATGTAACCCCCAGGCAATCTGTCGAAGGAAGAGATCCTGCTCGGCTTTGGCGCGCTGCGCCTCCGTCAGTGAGCAGAGAACGAAGTGGATCGGTTCGCCGAGACGGATCTGCGCCAAGTGGTAGAGATCGGCTTCGATCACGCAGGCGATACGCGGGTAACCGCCGGTGGTTTGCGCATCGGCCATCAGCACGATCGGCTGGCCGTTATGCGGCACCTGCACCACGCCGGGCATCAGGCCATGCGACAGCATCTCGCGGTCGGTGGTGCGCTCCAGCGGCGTACCGCCGTGCAGGCGGTAGCCCATGCGGTTGCTCTGCGGGCTAAGCTGCCAGGCGGTGCGCCAAAACGTATCCTGCGCCTCTTCGCTGAATTCGGCGTACTCCGGCCCCGGCAGCGCGCGGATGCGGTTGGTGAACAGCAGCTGTTTCACGCCGCAGCGATGTTGCGGTTGAGCGGCTGATTTGCCCAGCGGCAGCCGATCGCCGTCTTTCAGATTACGGCCTTCGTGGCCGCCAAAGGCGGCTTTCATGTCGGTGCTGCACGAGCCCAGCATTTCCGGCACGGCGATACCGCCCGAGATCGCCAGGTAGCTGCGCATGCCGCGTTTCGACGTGCCTAGCGCCAGCCGCTGCCCCTTTTTCACCGGGTAGCGCCAGCCGGTCCACAGCGGCTTGCCGTCCAGCTGCGCGTCGCAGCCGGCGCCGGTCAGGGCAATCCAGCCAGAGCGGGTAAACTCGGCGCTGAACTGGCCGAGCGTGATCTCCAGCCCGGCGGCCTCCGGCGCGTTGCCCACCAGCAGGTTGGCGATCTTCAGCGCCGGTTGATCCAAGGCCCCGCCGGTGCTGATGCCCAGGCGGCGGAATCCCTCGCGGCCCAAATCCTGCACCGTGGTATAGATGCCGGCACGCAGAATAATCAGCATACGCCCTCCTTCTGCGGCACGAAGCGCACGCTATCGCCCGGGCGCAGCAGCGTCGGCGGCATTTCATGCGGATTGAACAACGCCAGCGGCGTGCGGCCAATCAGTTGCCAGCCGCCGGGTGTCACCAGCGGATAGATGCCGGTCTGGCCGCCGCCGATGCCGACGGAGCCGGCCGCCACCGCCAGACGCGGTTCGGCGCGGCGCGGCGTCGCCAATTTTTCCGGCATGCCGCCCAAATAGGAGAAGCCCGGCTGAAAGCCGAGGAAATAGACCACATAGGCCGCCGCCGCGTGGCATTCCACCACCTGCCGCGGGGTCATGCCGGTATGGCGCGCCACGTCATCCAGATCGGGGCCTTGCTCCCCGCCGTAGACCACCGGAATATCCACCTGGCGCGACTCCGGCGTCAGGCGCTCTTTGCTTTCCCAACCCTGCTGCAGCAACGCAAGCATCGCTTCGGCGTCGGCCTGCGGCGTATGCAGCAACAGCGTCAGGTTGTTCATCCCCGGCACCACTTCCCGCACGTCGGGGTGGTGATTCAGCTTTTCCGCCAGCGCCCAGATGCGCTGCTGGCTCGGTAACGTCACCGGCGGCGACAGTTCAAGCACTACCGCTCTTTCACCCAACAGGTAATAACGTGCTTGTTGCACCCTTATTCTCCTTATTATTATCGCGATGAAAAACACACCAGTTATGCGTGACGCGGCCCCGGCTGTCAATAGAACGCAACCATAAGGAAAATAAGGAAATAGCGCGATAAAAGGATTCAGCCGGCGCACAGGCCGGGCTGGATCCGGGGAAGAAAAAAATCAGGCGGGATTCGGGATATCGATAAAGGTCACATCAAAGCCGTGGTGCTGGGCCAGCCAGTCCCCCAACGCTTTCACGCCACCGCGCTCGGTCGCATGGTGACCGGCGGCGAAGAAATGCACGCCCATTTCGCGCGCGCTATGAATGGTCTGTTCAGACACTTCACCGCTGATGAACGCATCGACGCCGAAGCGCGCCGCGCTGTCGATAAAGCCCTGGCCACCGCCGGTGCACCAGGCCACCCGGCGAATGTGCTCAGGCGCGTTATCGCCGCAGTGCAGCACCGCGCGCCCCAGCCGGCTTTCGATACGCTGCTGCAGCGCCTCGCCGGTCAGCGGCTGTTCAAATTCGCCGTGTGGCACCAGCGGCTCGACGTCGCCAATCACCCGAATGCCCAGCGCCTGCGCCAGCTGCGCGTTGTTACCCAGCACCGGATGCGCGTCCAGCGGCAGGTGGTAGCCGTACAGGTTAATATCGTGAGTCAACAGCGTTTTCAGACGATTGCGCTTCATGCCGCGCACCGCCGGCGCCTCATTTTTCCAGAAATAGCCGTGGTGCACGATAATCGCGTCGGCCTGATGCGCCACCGCGGCATCCAGCAGCGCCTGACAGGCGGTGACGCCGGTCACGATGCGCTGCACGTGCGGGCGGCCTTCTACCTGCAATCCGTTAGGGGCGTAGTCCTGAAACGCCGCGGCGTTCAGTTCCGTATTGATCAGTTGTTCCAGATCGAGGTTACGCATTCTCTTCTCTCTTCATAGTCAAAATGTCTGCCGGTCGCCCTGCGCCATCAGGATGAATTTCACGCCCAGATCGTTGCCCTGCGCCAGCTGCTGCGCAATGGCGGCGCGCGTGTCTTCGCCCTGCTTCAGGCTGGGCTTGATGTGGCTGATCACCACCGGCAGACCGTTCAGCGAACCTTCACCGCCGCTGTACTGCGTCAGGTTCTTCAACTCCTTCAGCAGCCAGGCCGGCGTCAAATGGCCGTACAGATGTTTATCCTCCATCCCATTGGGGTACGAGGTTTCGATAATCATGCCTTTGAGCTTTTTCTGCTCGACAAGCGGCCCCAGCGTGCGCCAGACGGTATCGAGATCGCGTGATTGCTCCACCTTATCCGGCCCGGTATCGCCGAAGTAGGCGAAGAACTCGCTGCCGTTGGAAATCAGCAGCATCGACGACGGGTAGCGATCGTGGCTAAGCGGGTACATCACGCCGGTCAACCCGGTCAGGCCGAGGGTAAAGCGCTGCTGCGGCCGCACCGTTTGCAGCCGGTAAGTGCCCAGCCGCGAACCGTTGCCGGCGTCGGTAAAGTTCGGCCAGGCCTTCCAGTTGAAGTAGTGATTACGCAGGGTCAGCACGGTGTCCGCCTGGGCGTAAACGGTTTTTTTATTGTCCTCGGGCGAGCCGACGATCAGCCCCGCCACGTGGTCCAGATGGCCATGGCTGATAAAGTAACTGCCGATCAACTGCCGGAACACATAGCCCTGCGGCGTGTAAGGCGCGGCCAGCTCGGGGGTCACCTGCGGGAAACTGCCCTTCTCCAACCCTTTGGCGATGCCTGGTAGCAGCGAGCCGGCGTCCAGCGCCACATACTGCGGCTGATTATCGCTGCGGATCAGATAAGAGGTCAGGTTGCCGTCGCTAACGCCGCCGTCGACGCCCAGCGCCACCACGTCAAAGCCGGCTATCGCCAGCGCCGAATAGCCGCTCAGGCACAGGGCCAGCACCTTTTTCATCATTGCGTCGCTCCTTGCAGTTGCCTCAAGACTTTCCCCGTTTCGCCGCCTCGAACGCCGCCAACGTCTCCATGCGGGCTTGTTTGTGATCGACGATCGGCAGCGGGTAGTTCAGCGTGCATCGCTGCTTTTCCGCCCAGCGATGGGGATGATGGATGTCATTGTCGGGCACATCCGCCAGTTCCGGCAACCATTTACGGATAAAAGTGCCTTGTGGATCAAAACGTTCACCCTGGGTGGTCGGGTTGAAGATGCGGAAATACGGCGCGGCGTCGGTGCCGGTGGAGGCCGCCCACTGCCAGCCGCCGTTGTTGGCCGCCAGATCCCCGTCCAGCAGTTGCGACATGAAATAGCGCTCCCCGGCGCGCCAGTCGATCAGCAGATCTTTCACCAGAAAACTGGCGCTGATCATGCGCAGCCGGTTGTGCATCCAGCCGGTGGCATTCAGTTGGCGCATGGCGGCATCGACGATCGGATAACCGGTTTCGCCCCGCTGCCAGGCCTGCAGCTTCGCCGCGTCATCGCACCAGCGCACCTTGTCCGTCCAGGCGATAAACGGCCGATGGCGACACAGCTCGGGATAGGCCACCAGCAGATGGCGGTAGAACTCGCGCCAAATCAGCTCGTTCAGCCAGGCGAAAGCGCCGCTCTCGCGATCTTCCAGCAGCTGCGGGCATTCGGCGCACAGGCGGTTGAAGCACTGGCGCGGCGACAGCGCACCGATCGCCAGATAGGGCGACAGGCTGCTGGTGCCGGCGATGGCGGGCAGATCGCGCTGCCGAAGGTAATCCTGCACCTGCTCACGACAAAAGGCGCGCAGCCGCTGCAGCGCGGCCTCCTCGCCGGCGGGATAGTCATCCCCAATTTCCGCCGCGGGATAATCGAACGCCGCCGGCGCCTCAGGCGCAGGCAACGCGCCATCGGCACGGATCTTCGGCGCCGGCAGGCAGCTCACGTCGGACTCGGTCAGGCGCTGAATAAAGGCGTTGCGAAACGGCGTATAAACCTTGTACATCTCGCCGCCGCCGGTGAGCACGCTGCCCGGCGGCAACAGCAGGCTGTCATCAAAACCGTGGCACGTTACCCGTCCATTCAACTGCTGCTCCAGCCGCACATCGCGTCGCCGTTCATTCAGTTCATACTGGCGGTTGTAAAACAGCGCATCTACCTGCTCTCGCTCGCAATAGTCCGCCAGCCAGTCGATCGACGCGGCAAAGTCCGCACAGACATGGCAATGCAGCGCAATGCCCTTTTGCGCCAGCGCCTGTTGCACCGCCTGCAGGCTGGCGTGGATCAGCGCCGCCTGCCGCGGCGCCATCTCATGTTGCCGCCACTGCTCCGGTGTGGCGATAAACACCGCCAGCACCCGGGCTTTCGGATCGCTGCAGGCGGCGTGCAGGGCTTTGTTGTCGGTGATACGCAGATCGTTACGCAACCAGACCAGATGCGTGGTCATAAAACTCCTTGTCAATCAATGGCCGTAACGCAAACGCAGCGCCTCCGGGTAAGGTTCGAAATAGCGTTGTTCCGCCAGATAGCGATCGGGGTATTCCGCCATGTAATGCTTGAGCAGCGCGATCGGCGCCAGCAGCGGCTGCATGCCCTGCCGGTAGCGATCGATCAGGTGCGCCAGCTCCTGGCGCTGCGCCGCGCTAAGCTGACGACGGAAGTAGCCCTGCACGTGCATTAACACGTTGGTGTGGTTGCGCCGCGTCGCTTTGTGCGCCAACAGCGCCATCAGGCGGCTGCGGTATTCCACGGCGAAGGCCTCCAGAGAGTCCCAACAGTGAATATCGGCGACGAAGCGCCCCAGCTCGCGGTACGCCGGCTGCGAATGCGCCAGCAGCGACAGCTTGTAGCGGCTGTGAAACGCGATCAGCCCGCCGCGGGTCAGCCCCTGACGCCACAGCATGTTCAACTCATACAGCGCGTACACTCGCTCGATAAAGTTTTCCCGCAGCGCCGCATCCTGCAATCGTCCATCTTCTTCCACCGGCAGCCACGGCATCTGACGCAGCAGCTCGGCGGTAAACAGCCCAACGCCGTTTTTACGCGAGTCCTTGCCGTTCTCGCTGTAGACCCGCACCCGTTCCAGGCCGCAGCTCGGCGACTTGGCGCAGACGATATAGCCGCACAGGTGCTGCAACGCGGCCACGCGCTGCGCGGAGAAACTGCGCATCTCCTCGGTCAGATCCACGCCGGCGTCGTTGCTGTAGCGCATCGCCGGCCACGGCTGCGCCTGTTTCACCAGGCGCAGCGCCGGGCGCGGCGTGGGCAGGCCGATCGCCATTTCCGGGCAAACGGGCTCAAAGCGCACATAGGGCGCCAACTGTTCCACCGCAAAAGCCAGCCGCTTGTGGCCACCGTCGAAACGCACCGCGTCGCCCAGTAAACAGGCGCTGATGCCGATAGGGATCTTGTCGCTCATACCGCTCTCCCATGTTGTTGACCGATGAGGAAAGTGTAGAAGAATGGCTTGCCAAATACGACCTTGCGCTTGATAGGGGTGGCCAGAGGCATAAAAAAACCCCCGCCACAGGGCGAGGGTTTTTTCGTGAATCGGCAGCGACTCAGTAGAAATCGCAGGACGCCAGTTCCGCCTGCTGCAGCCAGACCGGCTTATCGCTGGTTTTTGACCAGACGCGGTGCAGGTAGCTGTAAAAACGCCCGCGATCGCTGCGGAACAGCATCACCGGCAGGGCCAAAATGCCCGCGATAACCACTGCGCTGCGGCGCAGGAGAATCCGATGCAGTGAATAAGCGTGATAGGTCGTAGACATGCGAACCTCCTTAAAAACGCCTGCCGTTGATTTGTCAGGGAAAACGGCGTGGGCGTATCAAATGAACAATCGGTAATTTGGTAACTGAGCAAAATTTTAGCGCACTTGATGAAAGTTTACTACTCATCCGACCACTAAATCGCACAAAAAATCGCTAATCACCGCAGCGATTCGTAATTTTGTTACAGCCAGGTTAATTTTTAACTTATCATGGGTTACATTGTGGTTATTATCCGGTTCCTGCTTCCACGCCTCTGCCCTTGCTTATTCACTCATCAGGCGCAATCTCGCCGCCAACCTGCTGCTTGAAATGCTCAATTTCCGCTGAAATTTCAGCCATTTTTATACTTTTTTTACACCCGCCCGCGCGATTTTTTCATCTTCTTTCTACCCCGCTCCCTACACTGCCTCTATCAAAAACAACACCTCTGGAGGTGTCCCGTGAGTTTCAGCGTTATTGGTGGTGCGCTGTTGGTCCTGCTGCTGTTGTCCTATCTGGTCTACGCCCTGTTTAACGCGGAGGATTTCTGATGGCGGCTTCAGCCTTTTTACTGATCGCCAGTTTCCTGCTGGTGCTTCTGCTGCTGGCCCGGCCGCTGGGCGGTTTTATGGCGCGCCTGATCGAAGGTGAGCCGCTGCCTACGCTGCGCGGGGTGGAAGCCGGCGTCTGGCGCGCCTGCGGCATCCGCGCCACCGAGATGAACTGGTGGCAGTACGCGCTGGCGATCCTGGCGTTTAACCTGCTCGGCCTGGCGCTGCTGTTCGCCCTGCTGATGGCGCAGGGCTCGCTGCCGCTCAACCCGCAAGGCTTCCCGGGCCTCTCCTGGGATCTGGCACTCAACACCGCCGTCAGCTTCGTCACCAATACCAACTGGCAGGCCTACAGCGGTGAAAGCGCTCTCAGCTATTTCAGCCAGATGGCCGGGCTGGCGGTGCAGAACTTCGTCTCCGCCTCCACCGGCATCGCCGTGGCCTTTGCGCTGATCCGCGCCTTTACCCGCCGCGCCGGCAAGACCGTCGGCAACGCCTGGGCCGATCTGTTCCGCATCACGCTGTATGTGCTGCTGCCGATCGCGCTGCTGATCGCCCTGTTCTTCGTCAGCCAGGGCACGCTGCAAAACTTCCTGCCTTACCTGCACGTCACCACGCTCGAAGGTGCGCAGCAGACGCTGCCGATGGGGCCAGTGGCCTCGCAGGAAGCGATCAAGATGCTCGGCACCAACGGCGGCGGCTTCTTCGGCGCCAACTCAGCGCACCCGTTCGAGAACCCAACCGTGCTGACCAACTTCGTGCAGATGCTGGCCATCTTCCTGATCCCCTGCGCGCTGTGCTTCTCCTTCGGCCAGTTGGCCGGTGAAAACCGTCAGGGCCACGCGCTGATCTGGGCGATGGCGCTGATCTTCGTGGTGGCGGTGGTGGTGGTGATGGTCGCCGAGCTGGCGGGCAACCCGCACCTGAGCGCGCTGGGCGCCGACAGCAACATCAATATGGAAGGCAAAGAGTCGCGCTTTGGCATTCTCGCCACCAGCCTGTTCTCGGTGGTGACCACCGCCGCGTCCTGCGGGGCGGTCAACGCCATGCACGACTCCTTCACCGCGCTGGGCGGCATGGTACCGATGTGGCTGATGCAGATCGGTGAAGTGGTGTTCGGCGGCGTAGGCTCCGGCCTGTACGGCATGCTGCTGTTCGTACTGCTGACGGTATTTATCGCCGGCCTGATGATCGGCCGCACCCCGGAATATCTGGGCAAGAAAATCGACGTTTACG
This sequence comes from Serratia sp. NGAS9, assembly GCF_009905295.1. Lineage (NCBI taxonomy): Bacteria > Pseudomonadati > Pseudomonadota > Gammaproteobacteria > Enterobacterales > Yersiniaceae > Serratia > Serratia sp. NGAS9. The sequence continues at coordinate 1,183,430 of NZ_CP047605.1, read as the reverse complement.
ACATGAAGATGACCGCGCTGGCGATCCTGGTCACGCCGACGCTGGTGTTGCTGGGCAGCGCGCTGGCCATCGGCACCGACGCGGGCCGCGCCGGCATCCTCAACCCGGGCGCTCACGGCTTCAGCGAAGTGCTGTACGCCCTGTCCTCCGCCGCCAACAACAACGGCAGCGCCTTCGCCGGGTTGAGCGTCAATACGCCGTTCTACAACCTGCTGCTGGCCTTCGCCATGTTCGTCGGCCGCTTCGGGGTGATCCTGCCGGTGCTGGCGATCGCCGGTTCGCTGAGCGCCAAACAACGCCAGCCGGCGGGCAACGGCACCCTGCCGACCTATGGGCCGCTGTTTATCGGTCTGCTGATCGGCACCGTATTGCTGGTGGGTGCACTGACCTTCGTGCCGGCGCTGGCGCTAGGCCCGGTGGCCGAGCATTTGCAGCTTTGGTTGGCAAACTAACCGACGTCACAGAGAGAGAATAAGAGATGACTCGCAAACAACGCGCGCTGTTTGAACCGGCCCTGGTGCGCACCGCGCTGATCGATGCGGTGAAAAAACTGGACCCTCGCGTTCAATGGCGCAACCCGGTGATGTTCGTGGTGTATATCGGCAGCCTGCTGACCACCGCCATCTGGCTGGCGATCCTCGCCGGCCAAACCGACGGTGCCGCCGCCTTTACCGGCAGCGTCGCCCTGTGGTTGTGGTTCACCGTGCTGTTCGCCAACTTCGCCGAGGCGCTGGCCGAAGGCCGCAGCAAGGCCCAGGCGGAAAGCCTGAAAGGCACCAAGAAAACCAGCTGGGCGAAAAAGCTGGCCGGCCCGCGCCGCGACGGCGCCACGGAGAAAGTGGCCGCCGAAAGCCTGCGCAAAGGCGATATCGTACTGGTGGAAGCCGGCGATACCGTCCCGTGCGACGGCGAAGTGCTGGAAGGCGGCGCCTCGGTAGATGAAAGCGCCATCACCGGCGAATCCGCCCCGGTGATCCGCGAATCCGGCGGGGACTTCTCCTCGGTCACCGGCGGCACCCGCGTGCTGTCCGACTGGCTGGTGGTACAGTGCAGCGTCAACCCGGGGGAAACCTTCCTCGATCGCATGATCGCCATGGTGGAAGGCGCCAAGCGCCGCAAAACGCCGAACGAGATCGCGCTGACTATCCTGCTGGTGGCGCTGACCATCGTGTTCGTCCTGGCCACCGCCACCCTGTTCCCGTTCTCGCAATACAGCGTGGAAGCGGCCGGCAGCGGCAGCGTGGTCACCATCACCGTGCTGGTCGCCTTGCTGGTTTGCCTGATCCCCACCACCATCGGTGGCCTGCTGTCCGCCATCGGCGTGGCCGGGATGAGCCGCATGCTCGGCGCCAACGTGATCGCCACCAGCGGCCGCGCGGTGGAAGCCGCCGGCGACGTGGACGTGCTTCTGCTGGATAAAACCGGCACCATCACGCTGGGCAACCGCCAGGCTTCAGAGTTCCTGCCGGCGCCGGGCGTGAAAGAGCAAGAGCTGGCGGACGCCGCGCAGCTGGCCTCGCTGGCGGACGAAACGCCGGAAGGCCGCAGCATCGTGGTGTTGGCCAAACAGCGCTTCAACCTGCGCGAACGCGATCTGCAGGCGCTGAACGCCACCTTCGTGCCCTTCTCCGCCCAGACCCGCATGAGCGGCGTCAACGTGCAGGAGCGCATGATCCGTAAAGGCGCGGTGGACGCCATTCGCCGTCACGTCGAATCCAACCAGGGGCACTTCCCGCGGGCGGTGGACGATCTGGTGGAAAGCGTGGCGCGCACCGGCGGCACGCCGCTGGTGGTGGCGGAAGGCGCCCGAGTGCTGGGCGTGGTGGCGCTGAAAGATATCGTCAAGGGCGGCATCAAGGAACGCTTCAATGAGCTGCGCAAGATGGGCATCAAAACGGTGATGATCACCGGCGATAACCCACTGACCGCGGCGGCGATCGCCGCCGAAGCCGGGGTGGACGACTTCCTGTCGGAAGCCACGCCGGAAGCCAAGCTGGCGCTGATCCGCCAGTACCAGGCGGAAGGCCGCCTGGTGGCGATGACCGGCGACGGCACCAACGACGCCCCGGCGCTGGCGCAGGCCGATGTGGCGGTGGCGATGAACTCCGGCACCCAGGCCGCCAAAGAGGCGGGCAACATGGTCGATTTGGATTCCAACCCGACCAAGCTGATCGAAGTGGTACACATCGGCAAACAGATGCTGATGACGCGCGGCTCGCTGACCACCTTCAGCATCGCCAACGACGTGGCCAAATACTTCGCCATTATTCCGGCGGCGTTCGCGGCCACCTATCCGCAGCTGAACGCGCTGAACGTGATGCACCTGCACTCCCCTGCCTCCGCCATCATGTCGGCGGTGATCTTCAACGCCCTGGTGATCGTGTTCCTGATCCCGCTGGCGTTGAAAGGGGTGAGTTACAAACCGATGAGCGCCGCGGCCTTGCTGCGCCGCAACCTGTGGCTGTACGGGGTCGGCGGCCTGCTGGTGCCGTTCGTCGGCATCAAACTGATCGACCTGATCCTGGTCGCGCTGCACGTCGCCGGTTAACCATTGAGGGAAATGAACATGACGTATTTACGACCTGCGCTGGTGATGTTGATCCTGCTGACGCTGATCACCGGCATCGCCTATCCGCTGCTGACCACCGGGCTGGCGCAGCTGCTGTTTTCGGGCGCGGCCAACGGTTCGCTGCTGTACCAGGGCGACAAGGCGGTCGGCTCCGCACTGATCGGCCAGAACTTCACGCGCGCCGACTATTTCTGGGGCCGCCCATCGGCCACCGGCGATTCGGCCTATAATTCGCTGGCCTCCGCCGGCAGCAACCTGGCGGCCACCAACCCGGCGCTGGATAAGGCTATCGCCGAGCGCGCAGCGCAGCTGCGCCAGGCCAATCCTGCGATGAGCGGCCCGATCCCGGTCGATCTGCTGACCGCCTCCGGCAGTGGGTTGGATCCGCAGATCTCGATCGCCGCGGCGCGGTATCAGCTGGCGCGGGTCGCGGCGGCGCGTCATTTGCCGCCGGAACAGGTCGCCAAACTGATCGAAGACAACACCGATCGGGCCACGCCCAACTTCATGGGCGAATCGGTGGTGAACGTGCTGAAGCTGAACCTGGCGCTGGATGCGTTGAAGTAACGCGCCGTATTCAGCATAGTGATAGGGTTCGGCATGCCGAACCCCTTTTTGCTTGGTAACACAAGGAATTGTCATGGTCGAAGAAGAACAGCAGCGTCCCGATCCCGACAGCCTGCTGGCGCTGGCCAATGAAAAACCGCGCGGCCGGTTGAAGGTATTCTTCGGCGCCTGCGCCGGCGTCGGCAAGACCTACGCCATGCTGCAGGAGGCCCAGCGCTTGCGCGCTCAGGGGCTGGACGTGTTGGTCGGCGTGGTGGAAACCCACGGCCGCAGCGAGACCGCCGCCCTGCTCGACGGCCTGCCGCTGCTGCCGCAAAAGCGCATCCAGCATCGCGGGCGACTGGTGCATGAATTCGACCTCGACGCCGCGTTGGCGCGCCACCCGGCGCTGATCCTGATGGACGAACTGGCGCACAGCAACGCCCACGGTTCGCGCCACCCCAAACGCTGGCAGGATGTGGAAGAGCTGCTGGACGCCGGCATCGACGTGCTGACGACCGTCAACGTGCAACATTTGGAAAGTCTGAACGACGTGGTGGGCGGCGTGACTGGCGTGCGGGTGCGCGAAACGGTGCCCGACCACGTGTTTGACGAGGCCAGCGAAGTGGTGCTGGTCGATCTGCCGCCGGACGATCTGCGCCGACGGCTGCACGAAGGCAAAGTGTATATTCCCGGCCAAGCCGAGCGCGCCATCGAGCACTTCTTCCGCAAAGGTAACCTGATCGCCCTGCGCGAGCTGGCGCTGCGCCGCACCGCCGATCGGGTCGATGACCAGATGCGCGAATTTCGTGACACTCAGGGACGCGAGAAAGTGTGGCACACCCGCGACAGCATTCTGCTGTGCGTCGGCCACAATAGCGGCAACGAAAAGCTGGTGCGCATCGCCGCCCGGCTGGCGGCGCGGCTTGGCTGCCACTGGCATGCGGTCTACGTGGAAACCCCCAAGCTGCACCGGCTGCCGGAAAACCAGCGCCGCGCCATTCTGCGCGCGCTGCGGCTGGCGCAGGAACTGGGTGCCGAAACCGCTACCCTGGCCGATCCGTCCGAAGAGCGTGCGGTGCTGCGCTACGCCCGCGAGCATAACCTCGGCAAAATCATCATCGGCCGCCGCAGCGAGCAGCGCTGGAAGCTGCGCGGCAGCTTCGCCGATCGCCTCGGCCGGCTGGGCCCGGATCTCGATCTGGTGATCGTCGCGCTGGAGAGCGACGCCGCACCGCCGCCGCCAGGCAAGGAGCACGACGGCCGCAGCTTCAATGAGAAATGGCGCATGCAGCTGCGCGGCTGCGCGGTGGCGGTGGCGCTGTGCGCGCTGATCACCCTGCTCTCGCAGTGGCTGCTGCCGGGCTTCGATCAGGCCAACCTGGTGATGGTCTACCTGCTCGGCGTGGCGATCGTCGCACTGTTCTTCGGCCGCTGGCCATCGGTGCTGGCAGCGGTGATCAACGTCGCCAGTTTCGATCTGTTCTTCGTTCAGCCCGAATGGTCGTTCGCCGTCAGCGATATGCAGTATCTGCTGACCTTCGGCGTGATGCTCGCCGTCGGCATCATCATCGGCAACCTGACCGCCGGGGTGCGTTATCAGGCCCGGGTGGCGCGCTATCGCGAGCAGCGGGCGCGCCATCTGTACGAAATGTCGCGCGGGCTGAGCCGCGCGCTGACCGTGGCCGACATCGCCAACACCAGCCGTCATTTCCTCTCCAGCAGCTTCCAGGCGAAAACCGTGCTGCTGCTGCCGCAGGAAGGCGGCCGGCTGCAGCAAATGGTCGGCGAGGAGGGCGGGCTGCTGTCGGTAGACGAAGCCATCGCGCGCTGGAGTTTCGATAAAGGCTTGCCGGCCGGCGCCGGCACCGACACCCTGCCCGGCGTGCCTTACCAACTTCTACCGCTCAATACCCCCAAGCAGACCTTCGGCCTGTTGGCGATCGAGCCCAATAACCTGCGCCAGCTGATGGTGCCGGAACAGCAGCGGTTGCTGCAAACCTTCGCAGTGCTGATCGCCAGCGCGCTGGAACGACTGCACCTGGCGCGCAGCGCCGAAGAAGCCAAGCTGGACGCCGAACGCGAACAGCTGCGCAACTCGCTGCTGGCGGCGCTGTCGCACGATCTGCGCACGCCGCTGACGGTACTGTTCGGCCAGGCGGAAATCCTCACGCTGGACCTGGCGGCCGAAGGCTCCAATCACGCCACCCAGGCCAGCCAGATCCGCCAGCAGGTGCTGAGCACCACCCGGCTGGTGAACAACCTGCTGGATATGGCGCGCATCCAGTCCGGCGGTTTCAGCCTGCGCAAAGAGTGGCAGTCGCTGGAAGAGATCGTCGGCGCTTCGCTGCACATGCTGGAGCCGCTGCTCAGCCAGCATCCGATCGAGGTCGAGCTGCCGCCGGAACAGATCCTGGTCAACTGCGACGGTAGCCTGCTGGAACGGGTGTTCACCAACCTGTTGGAAAACGCCAATAAATACGCCGGCGCCGAGGCCACCATCGGCATTCGCGCCCGCACGCTGCCCGAGTGGCTGGAAGTCGAGGTCTGGGATAACGGCCCCGGCATCCCCGCCGATCAGCTGCAGCTAATTTTCGACAAGTTTTCACGCGGCAATAAAGAGTCGGCGATCCCCGGCGTCGGCTTGGGGTTAGCGATTTGTCGTGCCATTATTGAAGTGCATGACGGCCGCATCTGGGCGGAAAACGGCGCCAACGGCGGCGCCAGCTTCCGCTTCGTGCTGCCGCTGGAAAAACCGCCCGAGATCGACGGCGACGCCTTCGATCTGTAATCAACGCAGGGGAAACGTGAGCATAACGCCAACCAACATTCTGATTGTTGAAGATGAAAAAGAGATCCGCCGCTTCGTGCGCACCGCGCTGGAGAGCGAAGGTCTGCGGGTATTTGAAAGTGAAACGCTGCAGCGCGGGTTGATTGAAGCCGGCACGCGCAAACCGGATCTGATCATCCTGGATTTGGGCTTGCCGGACGGTGACGGGCTGAGCTACATCCGCGATCTGCGGCAGTGGAGCGCCATTCCGGTGATCGTGCTCTCGGCGCGCAACGCCGAAGAGGACAAGATCGCCGCGCTGGATGCCGGCGCCGACGACTACCTCAGCAAACCGTTCGGCATCGGCGAGCTGCTGGCGCGGGTGCGGGTCGCACTGCGCCGCCACTCAGCTAACCAACAGGAAAGCCCGCTGGTGAGCTTTTCGGCGATTACCGTCGATCTGGTGAATCGCCGGGTGCTGCGCAACGACGAAGATCTGCATCTGACGCCGATCGAGTTTCGCCTGCTGGCGGAGCTGCTGGCCAACGCCGGCAAGGTGATCACCCAACGCCAGCTGTTGAGCCACGTCTGGGGGCCGAACTACGTGGAGCACAGCCACTATCTGCGCATCTACATGGGCCATTTGCGGCAGAAGCTCGAAGCCGATCCGGCCCGGCCCAAACACCTGCTGACCGAAACCGGCGTCGGCTATCGCTTCATGCCTTAACCCCGGTGGGCGCGGTTTGCCGCGCCTTTACGCCGCCGGGCCCTTCTTCAATCCGACCATAAATTCCTTAAACGCCTCGCGCAGCGGAGCGAACACCGGGTGTTTGCGGTTTTCGATCATCACTTCGGAGAACAGCTTCAATCCTACGGCGAAGGCCGCGCTCTGCTCGGGGCCGAAGTTCAGATCGTCACGCGCCCGAATGCGCTCGACGATCTCGAGAATATCGTCGTGGTTGGTCACCTCAAAACTCAGCGGTGCTTTCTCGACGGGGTTGCCCTGGCGATCGCTCAGGGCTTCAACGGTAATGTTAAAACGGTGGCCGGGCATCAGTTCTTCTCCTGCTGCGTGGGTTGAATATGCATTTCGCTTTCGATCGCCGCCACGGCGGTCAGCAACGCGGCGTTGATGCGCTCCACCTGCTGCGGCGTGAGATCGGCGCGCATCACGTTGCCGCGCAGCAGGCTGCGCAGACGGTTCATGGCGTCGTAGATGCCTTCCGCCAGGTTGCCGTGCCGATGATGCTCGCGGCCGGCGCCCGCCAGGCGCGCCAGAATGACGTCAACCACCTGTTGATGCTTTTGCAGCTCGCCCTCGCCCGCCACGGTGATACGGTAGCTTTTGCGGCCGTTGCCGGTGGTGAGCGGCTCAAGGAAATCCTGTTCTTCCAGCAGCGTCAGCGTGGGGTAAATCACCCCCGGGCTCGGCACGTACAGGCCGGATGACGCTTCCTCGATCGCCTTGATCAATTCGTACCCGTGGCTGGGCTTGCGCGCCACCAACGCCAGCAACACCAGGCGCAGATCGCCGTGTTCGAACAGACGATGACGCCCGCCCCGGCCACCACGCCCACCTCGGCCGTGTTCTTCGCCTTCGCCGCCGAAGTGATGGCGCCCGCCGCGATGACGGCGGCCCTCTTCGCACTCATGATGGTGGTGGTGATGCCGGTGTAAACCTAATCGATGAAACATAAGGTGATACCTCGCTTAACAGTGAACATCAATACGAGGTTGTTTAGATATATCTAAACAGCGTCGATAGCGCTAATCTAGATCGATATATCTAAATGCGCAAGCACGTACCGTGAAAAAGATATATCTAAATTACAGGCATAAAAAAAGCGCTGTAAAAACAGCGCTTTTTATCCATCATGAAAAGCGATTACTTGGCGGAAGCCAGCACTTCGCTGACGATCTCGACCGCTTCGTGCTCAATCTTCTCGCGGTGTTCCGCCCCGAGGAAGCTCTCGCAGTAGATCTTGTAAGCCTCTTCAGTACCGGAAGGACGGGCCGCGAACCAGCCATTGTCAGTCATCACTTTCAAGCCGCCGATCGACGCGCCGTTGCCCGGCGCCGCGGTCAGACGTGCGGTGATCGGATCCCCGCCCAGCGTACTGGCCTTGACCATCTCCGGCGACAGTTTGGACAGCGCCGCTTTCTGCGCATGGGTTGCCGGCGCCTGGATGCGGTTGTAGCTCGGCGCGCCGAAGCGCTTGGCCAGATCGTCATAATGATGCTGCGGGTTCTCACCGGTTACCGCGGTGATTTCAGCCGCCAGCAGGCACATGATGATACCGTCTTTGTCGGTCGACCACGGCTGGCCGTTGAAGCGCAGGAACGAGGCCCCGGCGCTTTCTTCGCCGCCGAAGCCCAGGCTGCCGTCGAACAGGCCGTCCACGAACCACTTGAAGCCGACCGGCACTTCCACCAGCTTGCGCCCCAGGTCAGCCACCACGCGGTCGATCATCGCGCTGGATACCAGCGTTTTACCTACCGCCACATCGGCGCCCCACTGCGGGCGATGTTGGAACAGGTAGTTGATGGCTACCGCCAGATAGTGGTTCGGGTTCATCAGGCCCTTCGGCGTGACGATGCCGTGACGGTCGTAATCCGGATCGTTGGCGAACGCCAGATCGAATTTGTCGCGCAGCGCCAGCAGGCCGGCCATCGCCGACTCGGACGAGCAGTCCATGCGGATGATGCCGTCATGGTCCAGGTGCATAAAGCGGAAGGTCTGATCGATGGAGTCGTTCACCAGCGTCAGATCCAGCTTGTAGTGTTCCGCCACCCGCTGCCAATAGGCGATGCCGGAGCCGCCGAGCGGATCCACGCCCAGCTTCAGGCCGGCGCGTTGAATGGCCGGCATGTCGACCACGTCAACCAGGCCTTCGACATAAGGCTGCACCAGATCTTTGGCATGCAGGTGGCCGCTGTTCCAGGCCTTATCCAGCGACTGACGCTGAACGCCTTTCAACTGCTGCGCCAGCAGTTCGTTGGCGCGCTTCTCGATCACCGACGTCAGGTTGGTGTCAGCCGGGCCGCCGTTCGGCGGATTGTATTTGATGCCGCCATCTTCCGGTGGGTTATGGGACGGCGTAATGACGATGCCGTCGGCCTGAGCGCCGCCGCGGCGGTTGTGGCACAGAATGGCGTGCGATACCGCCGGCGTTGGCGTGAAGCCGTTGTTTTCCTGCACGATCACATCGACGCCGTTGGCGGTCAGCACTTCCAGTACGGAAATGAAGGCCGGCTCGGACAGTGCATGGGTGTCTTTGCCCACGTAGCACGGGCCGGTAGTGCCTTGCTGATGACGAACTTCGGCGATCGCCTGAGCGATGGCGAGGATGTGCGCTTCGTTGAAGCTGTGGCGCTGCGCGCTGCCGCGGTGGCCGGAGGTACCAAACTTCACCGCATGTGCGGCATTGCCGGCTTCCGGTTGCAGCACATAGTACTGCGACGTCAGCTGGGCTACGTTGATCAGATCGCTTTGGCGGGCGGGCTGCCCGGCACGTGGATTATTCGCCATCGACATATCTCCCTCATCCCTGTCGGTGACCGGGCAAATACGTCGCGCACGGCCATCATGACGGGCTGTTCGCTAAATTAGACGGTACCGCAAACTTTCTCGATCAGTTCCGCCGGGAACTGCATCGCCTGCATGATGTGTTCGATCATGCTGCGCTTGCGGCCGGTATTGGTATTGGTGATCACCCAGTAAGGGGTGCCCGGTACATGCTTCGGCTTGGTGTGCGTGCCGTTGGCCAGCAGAGTCTGCTGATCGCCGGCGAAATAGGTGCGGGTACGGCCGGTCAACGCCTCGGTAGCGGCGGCGAAACCGGCGGCATCGAGGGTGTACAGCGTGGACAGCACCAGCATGAAACGGTTGACCGCTTTGTTCTGCTCGGCGTATTCATCCGACAGCAGCAGTTCACGCACGGCGCGTACGCGATCGCGCGGACGCTGAGCCGGCACCGCTTTTTCCAGCTCGACGGACTGTGACGCACTGGCGGCAGGCAACGCGCGCACCGGTTGCCCGGCGGTGAATTTCAACATGCGGCGTAAAATATCGGACGCGCTTTCACCGATGTGTTGCGTGTGGCTGGCAATATAACGGTAAAGCTCTTCGTCGACTTCAATAGTTTTCATCTTTATCCAATACTGTTTTTTCTACTTAGAACCTGAAGCCAGATCCTGCATTCAAGCCATGGGATTATAAGGTTAAAAGCGCTGGGGCGAACACAACAATGTGCCTCCGGACGGCAAATGCAGACTAATACCTATAGCCGGCACTGCCAAGCCCGCGCCGCGAAAATTCCGCATGATTCATCGTGCGATTCAATCATGATACCCTAATCTGAATCTCTCTCAGTATGAACTTCGCCATGAAATTACATTATCAACTGCTGGCCGCCGAGTCAGACGCGCTGCCGGTGCTGCTGATCCACGGGCTATTCGGCAATCTGGACAACCTGGGCGTGCTGGCGCGCGATCTGCATAAACAGCACAGTGTGATCAAGGTCGATCTGCGCAACCACGGCCTCTCCCCGCGCGCCGACGACATGAACTACCCCGCCATGGCGCAGGATCTGCTGGCGCTGCTCGACGAACTGCAGCTGGAAAAAGCGATCGTCATCGGCCACTCGATGGGTGGCAAAGCGGCGATGGCGCTGACCGCCATCGCGCCCGAGCGCATCGCCAGGCTGATCGTCATCGACGTCGCGCCCGTGGATTACCAAACCCGCCGCCACGACGAGATCTTCGCCGCGCTGAAGGCCGTCAGCGCCGCCGGCATTACCCAGCGCCAGGCGGCTGCCCAACTGATGCGCGACTACCTGCAGGAAGAAGGCGTGATCCAGTTCCTGCTGAAGTCCTTCCATAACGGTGAATGGCGCTTCAACCTGCCGGTACTGATCGAACGCTACGCAGACATTACCGGCTGGCAGGAAGTCCCGGCCTGGCCGCATCCGACTCTGTTCATTCGCGGCGGCCTGTCGCCGTACGTGCAGGACAGCTACCGTGCGGATATCGCCCGCCAGTTCCCGCAGGCCCGCGCACACGTCGTCGCCGGCACCGGCCATTGGGTGCACGCCGAAAAACCGGAAGCGGTGCTGCGCGCCATCCACCGTTTCCTCGGCGAAGCCTGAAAAACGCACTCACCTGGCGAAAAAACGCGCTAAAGATAACGGCTTAGCGCGTTTAGCCCGCAGTTAGGCATTGTCGCCGCTCCATCTGCTGGGGTAATATGGCGCGCTATAATTTTGCCGCCGCGCCAGCGCGTTCGCGAACGCCGGTTCGGAGGTGAATTTGGGTTAGGGTTTATTGGCCCGAAGTGTGTTAACCGATGCCTCCGGAAGCGTGCGAGCGCTTTTTGATGCAAACTCCCTTGCAGTACCGCTACCTATGGCAAAAGAACAAACGGATCGCACGACGCTGGATCTGTTCGCAGATGAACGCCGTCCGGGGCGCCCGAAAACCAACCCGCTTTCCCGCGATGAACAGCTTAGAATCAATAAGCGCAATCAGTTACGGCGCGATAAAGTGCGTGGATTGCGACGCGTAGAGCTGAAAATCAACGCGGACGCGGTGGATGCCCTGAACAAACTGGCGGAACAGCGCAACATCAGCCGCAGCGAACTCATCGAGCAGATGCTGTTGGCACAACTGGCGGAAGAACAGCCGGAACATTGATCTCTTCGGCCGCACGCGCGGCGCGGCGTTAAGGACAACGCCGGATCGACCCCGCTTTTCTTCATTCTCCGGCATCGCATAAATGCGATAAAACCCCGGCGCCACTTTCTGGCATGATACGCATTTACCGGTAAGAGACTGCGCCTGTCGGCGCCCGCCCCGGAGGCGAAAGGCTCTTGCCATGGCATCATTTTAATCGGCGTCAGCGGCGGCAGTGCTGGCATCGAGTAATGCAATTACTTGAATTTAAAGGTTATACGCGATATGGCTACTGTAGGCATTTTCTTTGGCAGCGACACTGGCAATACCGAAAACATTGCCAAAATGATCCAGAAAATTCTCCAGAAACAGTTTGGCGACGACGTCTCTGAAGTGCATGACATCGCTAAAAGCAGCAAAGAAGACCTGGAAGGGTTCGATATCCTGCTGCTGGGTATCCCGACCTGGTACTACGGTGAAGCGCAGTGTGACTGGGATGATTTCTTCCCGACGCTGGAAGAAGTCGACTTCAACGGCAAACTGGTGGCGCTGTTCGGCTGCGGCGACCAGGAAGACTACGCGGAATACTTCTGTGACGCGATGGGCACCATCCGCGACATCATCGAACCGCGCGGCGCAGCCATCGTGGGCCACTGGCCGACCAAAGGCTACCACTTCGAGGCCTCCAAAGGCCTGGCGGACGACGATCACTTCATCGGTCTGGCGATCGACGAAGACCGTCAGCCGGAGCTGACCAACGAGCGCGTGGACGCTTGGGTCAAACAAATTGTCGAAGAGCTGAGCCTGGCCGATATTGTCGGCTAAACCCCGGCACTGGCGAAAGGTTGAACAAAGGCCCTGTAAAGTGCATAGTGTGCCGACAGGGCCGTCATCGGCAACAGGGATTGCTGCGATAGAAGCTACAGATTTGTAACTTCCCACCCCGTCACGGTAGACTGAGATATCGGTTTATCCCATCCATCAAGGCGTTGCATGCAAAACATGCAATAGTGCAATTATATCTTTGTTAACAACCGGCGGTTTCCATTTAGTACAACCGGTTCTATAATGAGACGCATTAACTCTTTGTGCCGACCGATGCCACAGGCGAGTACGCCTCAACTTGATTAGCATAGTAACAGGACTGAATTCGCATGACCGACAACAACATCGCATTGAAGAAGGCCGGCTTAAAAGTCACGCTTCCGCGACTCAAAATCCTGGAAGTACTGCAAAATCCGGAATGCCATCACGTCAGTGCGGAAGATTTGTACAAAAAACTGATTGATATGGGCGAAGAGATCGGGCTGGCAACGGTTTATCGCGTACTGAACCAGTTTGACGATGCGGGCATTGTGACACGTCACAATTTCGAAGGCGGCAAGTCCGTGTTCGAGCTGACCCAACAGCATCACCACGATCACCTGATTTGCCTGGACTGCGGCAAAGTGATCGAATTCAGCGACGAATCCATCGAAGTGCGCCAGCGTGATATCGCCAAGCAGCACGGTATCAAGCTCACCAACCACAGCCTGTACCTGTACGGCCACTGTGAAACCGGTGACTGCCGCGAAGACGAAACGCTGCACGACAAGAAGTAAGCCCTGACCGGCTATGAAAAACCGCCTCACACCGAGGCGGTTTTTTTATGCCCGCCGTACAGCAGACAAAAAAATCCCCGGACAAGCCGGGGGAAAATCATGTCATGAAATATCACAATTGCAGCGGCACAGCGACTCCACGTACTACTCTCACTACAACGTCCGCCCTACGCCGACACGCGTGGGCGAACGCATTCCCCCTTCGTTATACGGCCGCCGCCAGGGCAGCGGGCCGTTGCACCGGGCTTAGACCTTCTCGGCGCGGCTGTAGCGTTTGCCGTCCGGGCTGACTGAACGCACCTGCACGTCACCGGAGATCGCCGGCTTGGCCTTGGCGTCATAGCGCTGCCACTGCTTGCCACCGTCGGTGGAGTACTCGATGCCCAACCCCGGCAGCGCGATATTCGCCTCCAGCTTGCCGCCCGCTACGCGTGCGCCCGGCACCGGCAGACGGTAAGCGACGCCGCCCTTGTCCAGCTTGGCCAGTTCACGCTGGCCCAGGATATTGGCAAAGCGCAGCCAGTCTTTCTCCAGCGTCTTGGTATCGACAAAGTGGGTTTCCCCGCCTTTGTATTCGCGGCCGGCGCGATAGTCCTGCTCCCAACCGGCGCGGTGCCAGGCACGTTCTGCCACCGAGAGCGCGCGTGGGAAGATCATGTATTCCATCTGCGGGTCGGTGCGCTGGGTTTCGCTCCACAGCTGAGCGGACAGCCCGTAGGCGCCCGGCCACGGCTTGTCGCTCTTGGCGTTGAAGTGGTTGCCGTCTCGGTCAACCGAGGTTTCCGCGTTCTGCGGCATGTTGTCCGGCGCGAAGCTGAACACCTTGCGTTCGTCGCTGAAGCGGGTACCCCAGTAGTAACCGCGCTCGTCCGGGTTCACCTCGTAAGGGAAGTCCATATAGACGTAGTCCGGGTTGGAGACCACCACTTCATACCCTTTATTGGCCCAGTCGTTGACACTGTCGAAACCGCCCCAGTACAGGGTGTCCCAGAAGTTGACGCCCACGCGCGAGGTGGCGAACGCCTTCGAACTCTCGGCGTCTTTCAGGCCGTCTTGCCAGGCCTGCATTCTGTCGATGCCGTGCGCTTTCACCAACTTGCTGACCTCTTGGCCAAAGTAGCTCGGCAGGTGCTCCATGTCGGCCACCTTGCCCTCTTTGATCATCGTCTGGCAAACCTGCGACTTGGCCCACGGCTTATCTTCGTTGCTCTGATCGATGATGCCTTTGCCCGGCTCCGGTTTCGCCTTGTCGGTATAGCCGGCGCCCAGGCGAATGTTTTTCGCTTCGTCGCCGCCGAAGTGCCAGGTCTTGATCGGCTGGCCGGCCTCTTTATGCATCTGGGCGATCTCGCCGATCACCTTGTCGACAAAGCGCTGGGAAGAGTCCAGGCACGGGTTCAGGTAGCTCTGGCGGTTAAAGAACTGCACGGAGGTGGTGTTGGAGGTATCGGTCGGATCCACCAGGCGGAATTCGTTGGCCTCCTGCTCTTTCCCGGCGGCATGCAGCTTTTTATAGCGCGCTTCCATCGAGACCACCGCGGCGCGGGCGTGTGCCGGCATGTCGATCTCCGGGATCACCTCAATCTGGCGCGCCTGAGCGTATTTGATGATGTCGATATAGTCCTGACGGCTGAAGAAGCCGCCGTAGACGTCCGGCCCCTGGCCGTACTGCGGCAGCAGGCAGGTGGTTTCGCTCAGATCGTGGCAGCGCTGGCCGCCGACTTCCGTCAGCTCCGGCAAACCGGGGATCTCGATGCGCCAGCCTTCGTCATCGCTCAGGTGGAAGTGGAATTTGTTGAGCTTGTAGGCCGCCATCTGATCCAGCAGGCGCAGCACCGCATCCTTCTTATGGAAGTTGCGCGCCACGTCGAGGAAAATGCCGCGATACTGGAAGCGCGGCGCGTCGCTGGCGTCCAGCGTGGCGATCTTGCCGCTGCCGTCGCTCGGCACTAACGACAGGATCGACTGCAGCCCGTAGAACACCCCGGCCTGATCGAAGCCGATCACCCGCGCCTCTTTCTTGCCAATTTTCAGCTCATAGGCACCCGGCACCGCCATCGCGCCTTTAAATTTGCCCGGCTGGATGTCGGTTTTGATCGGGTAACCGTTGGCCTGAACCGGCACGCCCAGCAGCGCGAAGCGCTGGTTGACGACGTCCGCCGCCGGCTTAACCAGCGTGCTCAGATCCGGCGATACCCCTTTGCGCAGATCGACGTCCTGCGCGTGAACCTTCACCTGCATCGGCGTCGGCACGATCTGGCCGCGCAGCGCACCGGCAGGCAGCGTCTGCAGATCGGCATTGCTGACAAAGCGCGAAGCCGGCGTCATCAGAATGTTTTTGTCGTCCTTGGTGCGCTTCCACTGGTCGCCGGTGAACGGCGCCACAAACTGATCCAGGTTTTCGGTGTCGGTATTCGCCAGCATTTTCGGCTTAGCGTCGCCGGAGGTGGCATACCAGCGCGGCAGGAAGTCGTTTCTGAACAGCTGCCAATATTCGGCGACCACCGGGATTTCCACCGCCTTACCGGCCGGGAAGCCGCTGAATTTGGCGGTCGGCTCCAGCTTGTACAGATCGCCGGTGAGGTGAGCGATCTTGAACTGGTCGTTGTCTACCCGCAGGGTCTGGCGCGGGCTGTGGAAATAGATGACCCAGTCTTTGCCGTCGATCGCCTGGCCGTCGTTGCTGAGGGTGAACAACACCCGGTTGCAAGAGGCCCAGTCAGCGCCCAGCGCCGCGCAATCCACGCCGTTTTCGCCGGCGCGGTTATCCAGCATTTTCACGTTCAGCTTCAGCTGGCTAAGCTGATCCACCAGCTGTTGATCGGCCATGGCGCTCCCCATGCCGCCCAGGAATCCCATCGTTGCCGTCAAGGCGGCAAGCGCGCTCAGTTTGAATGCGTTCATCTTCTTATCCTTCTTAATTATTGTTATCGCGAATTTCTTGCCACAGCTTGCCGCACTTGGCGTCGTAAGCCTGACCGTTACCGCTGTGCACCGCCATAATGCAGTTCTGATAATCCATCACCCGCACCGTTTCCTGCGCGGCGAACTGCTGGTGCTGCTTCTCTTGTTTCAGCACGTTCAGCACCGCCTTACAGGGCTGCAGACGCTCCGGCGAGCCTTCGGCAGTGTTGATGCAGGCGCTGTAAGCCTGCTTCAACTTGGCGTCTTCCGGCGGCGCGGTGGGTTGCGCGCAGGCGCTCAGGGCCGCAGCGGCCGCCAACATCAGCATGATTTTTTTCATCGTTGAATTCCCTTAACTGCCCCGGCGGCGAGGCCGGGGAACGCATCAGAAGATGGTGAATGGCGCGATGACCATGAACTTGACGTCTTTCTCGTCCTGGAAGATGTTGCCGTAACCGCCGCCCCAGCTAGGAATGTTGGTGTGGTTGTCATACTGGGTGTAATGCAGCTTGAGCAGCGTGCCCTTGGCGCGCCCTTCCTGGATGGTATACATCGCGTCCAGGCTCCAGGCGCTCTCTTTCAGGCGCTGGCTCTGATCGTAGATCGGGTTGGTGCTCGGCTTGGCGTCCCAGGCGTAAACGTAAGAGCCGCCGACCGCCATGCCCGGCAGGTTCCAGTTGCTGAGGTCATACATCACGCCGGCATACACCGCTTTTTCGCCGTTGGCGTTAAAGTCGGAGCGGTTATCCCACCACACGTCCAGGCGACCGTTTGACGAGGCGTAGGTCGGGGTCATACGTTGCAGGAAGAAGCCCTGATTGCCTTCCGCCTTGACCATGGTGCCTTCCAGACGCCAGTTGAACTGGCCGGTGGTGTAACCGAAGGTCAACGCCTGCAGCCAGGCCAGGCCGTCGTAGATGCTGTTCGGATCGTTCTTGTTGCTGATGCGGTCTTCCGCGCCATAGAACTGGTAACTGGTGGTCAGCGGGTTGCCCAGCAGATCGAATTTGTAAGACGCCTTGGTGAAGTACTGATTCACGTACCCCTGGGCCTGGCCGTAAGCGGCTTCCAGCACCAGATCGTTTTTGAAATCGTACTTGGCGCCCAGCGAGTGCAGGTAGGAGACGCGGGTTTTCTTGTCGTTCTGACGGAAGTCATCCACCTCGATATGCCACGGCGCTTTGTATTTGTCGGCCCACATGTAGGAGAAGCTCAACGCGCCGGCATCGCCGTAGTCGAACTTGGCACCGGCTTCAGCCCCCTGATAGGTGCCCGGCATAAAGCTCCAGTGCGGCGCCAGCAGGGTTTGGCCGCTCGGCTGAATGTAACCGGCGCGCGCCCAGACCGGGCCGTATTTGAATTTAGCGGCGGCTTTGTACAGGCTGACGCCACCTTTGTCACCGGAATAGTCTTCGTCGTAGGTACGGTTTTTAGAGGAGAACGCGATCTCGTTCGGGTGGCCGCTGGCGCTGGATTCCGCCAGCTCGATGGCGGTAAAGGCGCCGACGTCCAGACCGAACATGTCCCAGGCGTAGCCCGACGCGAAATCCAGGCTCAGGTTGGCGGTGGAGTGCGACAGGTTGGTGGTGTATTGGTTGTAATCCTTGCTGTCCGGATTGAGATCTTTACGGTCGCGCTCACGTTGCCAGTAATAAATACCGCCGGTCAGCGTGGAATCATCGATAAACCCTGCGGCTTTCGCCTCAGGCGCCATGGCAAACCCTGTTCCCAACAGCGCGCCCGCGACTGCGAGCGCCAGCGTTTTACGCTGAGCACCGTGCGTACCCATAGTGAAATTCCTCTTTGACTTAACTTAAAAGTTGCAGCCGCCTGTGTTCACCACTGCCCTGCACGACTGCCAATAAAAAACCCGAACGGGTAAAAAATATTGCCGACGAGATGTTATTCCCACAGCACTAATTGCTACAGACAGACTATTTTTCGCGACGCGAATTATCAAATGAAAAATGCGGAAGATTTGTCAAAGTATGACAAGGAGCACATATCAGTGATATTTTGTTACGCCGGCGATCATGGAAGGTGTCGAATAAAAAATTCAATTAAATCAGAATAAATTGAGATACAAGGTCAACCAGAGACGATTAATGGTTTCAGCCTGACTAAATTCGTCAGGCAGACGATAAAAATTGAGAGCGCTCTCTAAATGAAATTAATTCGCATCACGAATATATAAGTGAAAATTAAGATTAATAAGGCCAATATCAGAAAACTTATGGCCTCACGCGCTGCGATTAATTAAACGCAGCCCAGATAAATGTGAGAGGAACAGATTATTCGCTAAATCGCAGGTATAAAAAAGCGCGGCCTAAGCCGCGCTGATTCATTAATTTTCGAGGCGAATAAGATTAGCCTTCGATTTTCGCCCAGGTGTCACGCAGGCCGACGGTGCGGTTAAACACCAGATGCTCGGCCGACGAGTAACGGTTGTCGGCGCAGAAGTAGCCTTCACGCTCGAACTGGTAGGCTTTCTCCGGCTGTGCGGCCGCCAGGCTCGGCTCAACGAAGCCGTGCTTGATCACCAGCGATTCCGGGTTGATGGTGGAGAGGAAGTCCTCCGCCGCGCCCGGGTTAGGCACGCTGAACAGGCGATCGTACAGGCGAATTTCCGCCGGCAGCGCGTGCGCCGCAGACACCCAGTGGATCACGCCCTTCACCTTGCGGCCGTCGGCAGGATCTTTGCTCAGCGTTTCCGCATCGTAGCTGCAGAAGATGGTGGTGATCTCGCCCGCTTCGTCCTTCTCGACGCGCTCGGCCTTGATCACGTACGCATTGCGCAGACGCACTTCTTTGCCCAGCACCAGACGCTTGTACTGCTTGTTGGCTTCCTCCCGGAAGTCGGCGCGATCGATATAGATTTCGCGGCTAAACGGCACATCGCGGCTGCCCATTTCCGGTTTGTTCGGGTGGTTAGGCATGGTGACCATTTCCACCGCATCGCCCATGTTCTCGATGACGATTTTCACCGGATCCAGCACCGCCATGGCGCGCGGGGCGTTCTCGTTCAGATCGTCACGGATGCAGGATTCCAGCGCCACCATCTCGACGTTGTTGTCTTGCTTGGTCACGCCGATGCGCAGGCAAAACTCGCGGATAGAGGCGGCGGTATAACCGCGACGGCGCAGACCGGAAACGGTCGGCATACGCGGATCGTCCCAGCCCTCAACGATCTTCTCGGCCACCAACTGGTGCAGCTTGCGCTTCGACATGATGGCGTATTCGAGGTTGAGGCGCGAAAACTCGTACTGACGCGGGTGGCAAGGAATGGTGATGTTATCCAGCACCCAGTCATACAGACGGCGGTTATCCTGGAATTCCAGAGTACACAGCGAGTGGGTGATCCCTTCCAGCGCATCGGAAATGCAGTGGGTGAAATCGTACATCGGATAGATGCACCATTTATTGCCGGTCTGGTGGTGTTCGGCGAACTTGATGCGGTACAGCACCGGATCGCGCATCACGATAAACGGCGAAGCCATATCGATCTTGGCGCGCAGGCAGGCGGCGCCTTCGGCAAACTCGCCGTTGCGCATCTTCTCGAACAGCGCCAGGTTCTCTTCCACGCTGCGATCGCGGTACGGGCTGTCTTTGCCCGGCGCGGTCAGCGTGCCGCGATATTCACGGATCTGCTCCGGCGACAGCTCATCGACGTAGGCCAGGCCCTTGGAGATCAGCTCAACCGCATACTGATGCAGCTGATCGAAATAGTCTGAGGAGTAACGAACGTTGCCGCTCCACTCAAAGCCCAGCCACTCCACGTCGTGCTTGATTGACTCCACGAACTCGATGTCTTCTTTCACCGGGTTGGTGTCATCGAAACGCAGGTTGCACTGGCCCTGATAGTCCTTGGCGATGCCGAAGTTCAGGCAGATGGACTTGGCGTGGCCGATATGCAGATAGCCGTTAGGCTCCGGCGGGAAGCGGGTATGTACCGACGTGTGTTTCCCCGACGCCAGGTCTTCATCGACGATCTGACGGATAAAATTGGTTGGGCGGGCTTCAGCCTCACTCATTTCACTGTTCCTCAATGCAAAGCGCTACACATAACCGCCTATGATCCAACAAGCCACGTCTGGAAACAACCGTTTGTTTCACGAAAAATGCGGCGCGTTGCACCATCGGCGCGCAGCGCACCGCCATGGGGCGAAACGGAATAAAAAAAGCGGGAAGAGATCGCTCTCTTCCCGCCAAGTCGGGGCAAACTCCGCCATGATGCGTGACCGGCCCCGGATACTACTCAGGTAAAAACGGCCTTACTTTTGGATCTCGTACAGCTTGGTCTGACCGGCGACCACCGAGCCGCTGGCCAGCGCCGCCAGGCCGGCGTAGTCGTCAGCGTTGCTGACCACCACCGGGCTTATCATCGAGCGCGCGTTAGCGTTCAGGTAATCCAGATCCAGTTCCAGAATCGGTTGACCGGCTTTCACTTCCGCGCCCTCTTCCACCAGGCGTTTGAAGCCCTGGCCTTCCAGCGCGACGGTGTCGATCCCCATGTGTACCACGACCTCAGCGCCCTTGTCGGTTTCCAGGCAGAACGCGTGGTTGGTATTGAAGATTTTCACCACGGTGCCATCCGCCGGCGCCACCACGATCTTGTCGGTCGGGCGAATCGCCAGGCCGTCACCGACCGCCTTGCTGGCGAAAGCTTCGTCCGGCACCTGATCGAGCGCCACGACTTCACCCGTCACCGGCGCCACCAGCGTTTCAAACGCGACTTTCGGTGCGTTCGGCACCGCCTGCGGTTTGACTTCCGCGGCAGGGGCCGCCGCCGGAGCCGCCGCAGCCGCTACCGGGCCGGCCGCAATTACGTTGCGCATTGCGCTGGCAATCAGCTCGGCACGGGTGCCGACGATCACTTGTACGCTCTGCTTGTTCAGACGAATAACGCCCGACGCACCAAGGCGTTTCGCCAATGCGTCGTTCACCAGCGCAGAGTCCTTCACGTTCAAACGCAGGCGGGTGATGCAGGCGTCGATGCCGGTCAGGTTGTCGGAGCCGCCGATCGCGCCGACGTAGCGACGGGCCAGCGTGGTGGTTTCGTTCTCGTCTTTACCGGCGCTGCTGTTGACGTTGACGTCATAACCGTCGGTTTCGTCACCGGCAACCGCCAGCTCGCGGCCCGGGGTCATCAGGTTGAACTTGTTGATGGTGAAGCGGAACACCACATAGTAGATAACGAAGAACACCAGGCCCTGCGGGATCAGCATGTACCAGTGGGTCGCCAGCGGGTTACGCACCCACAGCATCATATCCACCAGGCCGGCGCTGAAACCGAAGCCTGAAATCCAATGCATGTTAGCGGCGATGAACACCGAGATACCGGTCAGTACGGCGTGGATCACGTACAGCACCGGTGCCACGAACATGAAGGAGAACTCCAGCGGTTCGGTGATGCCGGTAAAGAAGGCAGCGAATGCCCCTGCCATCATGATCCCCAGCACCTTCGCCTTATTCTCAGGACGCGCGCAGTGATAGATGGCCAGCGCCGCGCCCGGCAGACCGAACATCATGATCGGGAAGAAGCCCGCCTGATAACGGCCGGTGATGCCAACAACCGCTTTACCCGCGTCAATCGACTGCTGGCCGCCGAGGAAGTTAGGGATATCGTTGATGCCGGCCACGTCGAACCAGAACACCGAGTTCAGCGCGTGGTGCAAGCCGACCGGGATCAGCAGGCGGTTGAAGAAGGCATAGATACCCGCGCCGACGGAGCCCAATTTTTGGATGTGTTCGCCGAAGCTCACCAGAGCGCCGAACACGACCGGCCAAACGAACATCAGGATGTAAGCGACCAGGATCATCAGGAAGGAAATGAGGATCGGCACCAAACGGCGGCCGCTGAAGAACGACAGCGCCTTAGGCAACTCGACACCGCTGAAGCGGTTGTACACTTCGGCGGAGATGATACCCACCAGAATACCAACGAACTGGTTCTCAATCTTGCCGAACGCGGCAGGCACCTGATCGAGCGGGATCTTCTGAATCATCGACACGGCGGCCGGTGAACAGAGGGTCGTCAGCACCAGGAAACCGACGAAACCGGTCAGTGCGGCAGAGCCGTCCTTATCTTTGGACATGCCGTAGGCGACACCAACGGCGAACAACACCGCCATATGATCGATAATCGCAGAGCCAGACTTAATCAATAAGGCAGCGAAAGCGTTGTCGCCGCCCCAACCAACAGGGTCAATCCAGTACCCGACGCCCATCAAGATGGCGGCGGCGGGCAGCGTGGCGACCGGCACCATCAGTGCCCGTCCCACCTTTTGCAAATAACTAAGAATGTTCACCTTTTCCCCCTATGTTGTCCGCGGACGGACCCTATTAGTAGTTTATTTGGAGCTCTCACTACCTTTTTAGAAACAATGCTTGGCACGTATCACTCATGCCGAGTGTAAAAAATTTATTTTGTATCGCAAATTAAAACCTCCTTTTTTGTGATAAATATCACCAAAAAGTAGTCTTTCCTTCCCAGATTGCTGGCCATCACACAAAACTTATTTTATCATTCAAAAAATCAACCGGACGGACGATTCACGCGAGAATCATAAAGCTGGGTTACGCTTAGGACTCCCGCAGGCCCGTACAGTATAGCTTTAGTTTACTTATCCCAAGAGGTGTTAGATGAGACTTATCCCACTGAAAGATACCGCACAAGTCGGCAAATGGGCCGCGCGTCATATCGTTCAACGCATCAACGCATTCAAGCCAACCGCAGAGCGCCCGTTTGTCCTCGGCCTGCCTACCGGCGGCACGCCGCTGGAAGCCTACAAACATCTGATTGCGATGCACAAAGCAGGTGAAGTAAGCTTTAAGCATGTTGTGACTTTCAACATGGACGAGTACGTTGGCCTGCCGCAGGAACACCCGGAAAGCTACCACACCTTCATGTACCGCAACTTCTTTGACCACGTTGATATCCCTCGTGAAAATATCAACCTGCTGAACGGCAACGCCGCGGATGTCGACGCCGAGTGCCGCCAGTACGAAGAGAAGATCAAATCTTACGGCAAAATTAACCTGTTCATGGGCGGCGTGGGTATCGACGGCCATATCGCGTTCAACGAGCCGGCTTCGTCCCTGGCTTCGCGCACCCGCATCAAAACGCTGACCGAAGACACCCGCATCGCCAACTCGCGCTTCTTCGGCGGCGACGTCAGCCTGGTGCCGAAATATGCGTTGACCGTCGGCGTGGGCACGCTGCTGGATGCCGAAGAAGTGATGATCCTGGTGACCGGCCATGCCAAGGCACAGGCGCTGGAAGCCGCAGTGGAAGGCAACATCAACCACATGTGGACCATCAGCTGCCTGCAGCTGCACGCCAAAGCGGTGGTGGTGTGCGACGAACCGGCCACCATGGAACTGAAAGTCAAAACCGTCAAATATTTCCGCGAGTTAGAAGCGGAAAGCGTGAAAAGTCTTTAATCTTTGCAGGGGGCTACGATGTTCGCTTTAACCCACGGCCGAATCTATACCGGCCACGACGTACTTGATGACCATGCAGTCATTATCGCTGATGGGCTGATCGAGAGAGTCTGCCCGGTGGCTGAATTGCCCGCCGGCATCGAAACGCGCGACCTGGGTGGCGCCATCCTGGCCCCCGGGCTTATTGACGTGCAGCTGAACGGCTGCGGCGGCGTCCAGTTCAACGATTCGCTGGAAGCAATCTCGGAAGAAACGCTGGAGATCATGCAGCGCGCCAACGAGAAATCCGGCTGCACCAGCTATCTGCCGACGCTGATCACCAGCAGCGACGAATTCATGAAGCACAGCGTCGACGTGATGCGCGCTTATCTGAAAAAGCACCAAAACCAGGCGTTGGGCCTGCACCTGGAGGGGCCGTACCTCAGCCCGGTAAAAAAAGGCACTCACAACCCGGCGTTCATTCGCAAGCCAACGCAGGACATGATCGATTACCTGTGCGCCAACGCCGACGTGATCACCAAGGTGACGCTGGCACCGGAAATGGTTGAGCCGCACGTTATTAAACAGCTGACCGAGGCCGGCATCGTGGTCTCCGCCGGCCACTCGAATGCCACCTACGATCAGGCGCGCACCGGCTTCGCCGCCGGCATCAGCTTCGCCACCCACCTGTACAACGCCATGCCGTATATCACCGGCCGCGAACCGGGGCTGATGGGGGCGATCTTCGATACGCCAGAGGTCTATACCGGCATCATCGCCGACGGCCATCACGTAGCCTGGGCGAGTATCCGTAACGCCAAACGCCTGAAAGGTGATAAATTGGTCTTGGTCACCGACGCGACCGCACCGGCGGGTGCAGATATTGACCAATTTATTTTCGCCGGTAAAACAATATACTATCGGGATGGGCTGTGCGTGGATGAGAACGGCACCCTGAGCGGTTCCGCGCTGACCATGATCGAAGCGGTGCAAAACAGCGTCGAGCATATCGGCATCGCGCTGGACGAAGCGCTGCGCATGGCGACGCTGTACCCGGCGCGCGCCATTGGCGTCGAGCAGCGTCTGGGCACCCTCGAAGCCGGCAAGGTGGCTAACCTGACCGCCTTCACCCGTGATTTCAAGATCACCAAAACGCTCGTTAACGGTAACGAGGTTTAATTCAATGAACAGCGAGTAACATTATTGATGAGCACTGGCGGACAAGCACAAATAGGGAACGTTGACTTAGTCAAACAGCTTAACGGCGCGGCAGTTTACCGCCTGATCGACCAGCAGGGCCCGATCTCGCGCATTCAAATTGCCGAACTCAGCCAGCTTGCTCCCGCCAGCGTCACCAAAATTACTCGCCAGCTGCTGGAGCGCGGGCTGATCAAAGAAGTCGATCAGCAAGCCTCCACCGGCGGCCGCCGCGCGATCTCCATCGTGTCGGAAACCCGTCATTTTCATACCGTCGCGGTGCGCCTCGGCCGCCACGACGCCACCATCACCCTGTATGACATGAGCGGTAAATCGCTCAGCGAAGAACACTATCCGCTGCCGGAACGCACCCAGGAAACGCTGGAGAATGCGCTGTTCGCCGCCATCGCCCAATTCATCGAAGCGAACCAGCGCCGCCTGCGCGAACTGATCGCCATCGCGGTGATCCTGCCCGGCCTGGTGGATCCGGCGCTGGGCGTGGTGCGCTACATGCCGCACATCAGCGTCAGCAACTGGGCGCTGGTGGACAACCTGCAGCAGCGCTTCAACGTCACCAGCTTCGTCGGCCACGACATCCGCAGCCTGGCGCTGGCGGAGCACTACTTCGGCGCCACCCGCGACTGCGAAGACTCGATTCTGGTGCGCCTGCACCGCGGTACCGGCGCCGGCATCATCGTCAACGGGCAGATTTTTCTCGGTAATAACGGCAACGTCGGCGAAATCGGCCATATCCAGATCGATCCGCTGGGTGAACGCTGCCACTGCGGCAACTTCGGCTGCCTGGAAACCGTGGCCGCCAACGCGGCGATCGAACAGCGCGTGCGCCAGCTGCTGAGCCAGGGCTACCCGAGCAAATTGACGCTGGAAGACTGCGGCATCAACGCCATCTGCAAGGCCGCCAACCGTGGCGATCTACTGGCCAGCGAAGTGATCGAACACGTCGGCCGCTATCTGGGCAAGGCAGTGGCCATCGCCATCAACCTGTTCAATCCGCAGAAGGTGGTGATCGCCGGTGAGATCACCGAAGCGGATAAGGTGCTGCTGCCGGCGATCCAGAGCTGCATCAATACCCAGGTACTGAAGGACTTCCGCAAAAATCTGCCGGTGGTGACCTCCGAACTCAATCATCGCTCGGCGATCGGCGCTTTCGCCCTGGCCAAACGCGCGATGCTCAACGGCGTGCTCTTGCAGCGATTGCTGGAAAGCTGATCCGCCGCTTCTGGCAGGTGTGTTATCGTCACCTCTTGCCTGCCGTAATCATGAGAAACAGCGACAAATGAAAATCAAAAACGTTATATGCGATATCGACGGCGTGCTGCTGCATGACAATACGCCGGTGCCCGGCGCCGATCAGTTCCTGGCGCGCATCCAGGAACAAGGCATGCCGCTGGTGGTGCTGACCAACTACCCGTCACAGACCGCGCAGGATCTGGCGAACCGCTTCGCCGCCGCCGGTCTGGAAGTGCCGGAGAGCGCGTTCTATACCTCGGCGATGGCCACCGCCGATTTCCTGCGCCGGCAGGAAGGCAAAAAGGCCTACGTGGTCGGTGAAGGCGCCCTTATCCATGAGCTGTACAAAGCCGGTTTCACCATCACCGACATCAACCCGGATTTCGTGATCGTCGGTGAAACCCGCTCTTACAACTGGGACATGATGCACAAAGCCGCCTATTTCGTGAGCAATGGGGCGCGCTTTATCGCCACCAACCCGGATAGCCACGGCCACGGCTTCTCGCCGGCCTGCGGCGCACTGTGTGCCCCCATCGAGAAGATCACCGGCCGCAAGCCGTTTTACGTCGGCAAGCCCAGCCCGTGGATCATTCGCGCCGCACTGAACAAAATGCAGGCGCACTCGGAAGAAACGGTGATCGTCGGCGACAACCTGCGTACCGACATCCTGGCGGGTTTCCAGGCCGGCCTGGAAACCGTTCTGGTGCTGTCCGGTGTCTCCACGCTGAGCGACATCGAAACCATGCCGTTCCGCCCGAGCTATGTCTACCCTTCCGTCGCCGATATCACTATCTTCTGATGCGGCCATGGCGGCCGCCCGGCCGCCATTATTTCCTTCTCCCTCAGCGTCAGTTTGAATTTAATTCGTTCATGGCAGCAAAAGGTTTCAGCCTGCCTGCATTAAAAATCCTCATTATAACTTTACGCCCCGCCAATAGCTGATATTGCCGGCGAGCGGAAAACCCTTACCCCTTATCAATGAGGCTACCATGAGCACAAATAACATTATTAATGCCGTCGCCGCCGATGACGCAGCCATTATGCCGTCTATCGCCAATAAAAAGATCCTGATGGGTTTCTGGCACAACTGGGCCGCCGGCGTCAGTGACGGCTATCAGCAAGGCCAGTTCACCAATATGAACCTGACCGACATTCCCGCCGAGTACAACGTGGTGGCCGTCGCCTTTATGAAAGGCCAGGGCATCCCGACCTTCAAACCTTACAACCTGTCCGACGCCGAGTTTCGCCGCCAGGTAGGCGTGCTGAACAGCCAGGGCCGCGCGGTGCTGATCTCCCTCGGCGGCGCAGACGCGCATATCGAGCTGAAAACCGGCGACGAAGACAAGCTGAAAGACGAGATTATTCGCCTGGTGGAAGTCTATGGCTTCGACGGCCTGGATATCGATCTGGAACAGGCGGCGATCGGCGCCGCCAATAATAAAACCGTCTTGCCTGCGGCGCTGAAAAAAGTAAAAGACCATTACGCCGCCCAGGGGAAAAACTTTATTATCAGCATGGCGCCGGAATTCCCGTATTTGCGCACCAACGGCACCTACCTGGATTATATTAACGCCCTCGAAGGCTATTACGACTTTATCGCGCCGCAATATTATAACCAGGGCGGCGACGGTATTTGGGTGGATGAACTCAATGCCTGGATCACGCAGAATAACGACGCCATGAAAGAGGACTTCCTCTACTACCTGACGGAAAGCCTGGTTACCGGCACCCGCGGCTATGCGAAGATCCCGGCGGCGAAATTCGTCATCGGCCTGCCGAGCAACAACGATGCCGCCGCCACCGGCTACGTGGTCAACAAACAGGCGGTGTATAACGCTTTCTCGCGTCTCGACGCCAAAAACCTGTCGATCAAGGGCCTGATGACCTGGTCAATCAACTGGGATAACGGCAAGAGCAAAGCCGGCGTCGCCTACAATTGGGAGTTCAAAACCCGCTATGCGCCGCTGATTCAGGGCGGCGTCACCCCGCCGCCGGGAAAGCCTAATGCGCCGACGGCGCTGACGGTCTCCGAGCTGGGCGCCACCTCGCTGAAACTGAGCTGGGCCGCCGCCACCGGCGCCTCACCGATCGCCAGCTACACCGTCTACCGCAACGGCAACCCGATCGGCCAAACCGCCGGTCTGTCGCTGGCCGACAGCGGTCTGACGCCGGCAA
Source organism: Serratia sp. NGAS9 (assembly GCF_009905295.1). Classification (NCBI taxonomy): domain Bacteria; kingdom Pseudomonadati; phylum Pseudomonadota; class Gammaproteobacteria; order Enterobacterales; family Yersiniaceae; genus Serratia; species Serratia sp. NGAS9. Next base: position 1,155,325 of record NZ_CP047605.1, on the reverse strand, counting down.
CCCAGTACAGCTACTTCGTTACCGCGACCGACACCCTGGGCAATACCTCCCTGCCGAGCAGTGCGCTGGCGGTCAAAACCGCCAACGACGGCACGCCGCCCGATCCGGGCGCGCCCGAATGGCAGAACAACCACAGCTACAAAGCCGGCGACGTCGTGAGTTATAAAGGCAAGAAATACACCTGTATTCAGGCGCACACCTCCAATGCCGGCTGGACGCCGGATGCCGCGTTCACCCTCTGGCAGCTCATCGCCTAATCGCTAATCGATTGCCGGTCAAACTGGCCGGCAATCCCGCCATCACGCTAAAAATTGCATAATCGACAATTTTTTACGCCGATAACTGAAAATCCGTTAAAAACCTCAGCCACGCAAACAACTATTTCTCAGCGCATGGCTAAAACGCTTGCATCCTCCGCAGCTTTTGGCGCATTTTCATAACCACAGCGCAGCAAAACCGCGTTATCGCTGATAAATCGGCAATGCTGCCCATAACAGTAAAAACAACATCACAGTCATAAAAGCCCGTTAGGAGAGTTGTATGTGTTCTATTTTCGGTGTGCTCGATCTGAAGTCCGATCCCGTTGAACTGCGTAAGAAAGCGCTGGAGCTGTCACGTCTGATGCGCCACCGCGGCCCGGATTGGTCCGGCGTTTACGCCAGCGACAAAGCCATTTTGGCCCACGAACGCCTGTCGATCGTCGACGTCAACAACGGCGCTCAACCGCTGTACAACGCTGCGCACACCCACGTTTTGGCGGTCAACGGCGAAATTTACAACCACCAGGCGCTGCGCCAACAGCTGAGCGACCGCTATGCGTTCCAGACCGGCTCCGACTGTGAAGTAATCCTGGCGCTGTATCAGGAGAAAGGACCGGACTTCCTCGACGATCTGCAAGGCATGTTCGCTTTTGCCCTGTATGACACTGAAAAAGACGCCTACCTGATCGGCCGCGATCACCTGGGCATCATCCCGCTGTACATGGGCCATGACGAACACGGCAACCTGTACGTTGCCTCGGAAATGAAAGCGCTGGTGCCGGTGTGCCGCACCATCAAGGAATTCCCGGCCGGCAGCTACCTGTGGAGCCAGGACGGTGAGATCCGCGAATATTATCGCCGCGACTGGTTCGATTACGACAGCGTCAAGGACAACGTGACCGACGCCGCCGCCCTACGCACCGCGCTGGAAGAGTCGGTGAAAAGCCACCTGATGTCCGACGTGCCTTACGGCGTGCTGCTGTCGGGCGGGCTGGATTCCTCGGTCATCTCGGCGATCACCAAGAAGTACGCTGCGCGCCGCGTGGAAGATCAGGAACGCAGCGAGGCCTGGTGGCCGCAGCTGCACTCCTTCGCCGTCGGGCTGGAAGGCTCGCCGGATCTGCGCGCCGCGCAAGAGGTGGCTAACCACCTGGGCACCGTGCACCATGAGATCCACTTCACCGTGCAGGAAGGGCTGGACGCCATCCGCGACGTGATTTATCACATCGAAACCTACGACGTCACCACCATTCGCGCCTCGACGCCGATGTACCTGATGTCGCGCAAAATCAAGGCGATGGGCATCAAGATGGTGCTTTCCGGCGAAGGCGCGGACGAAGTGTTCGGCGGCTACCTGTACTTCCATAAGGCGCCGGACGCCCGCGAATTCCACGAAGAGACCGTGCGCAAACTGCTGGCGCTGCACATGTTCGACTGTGCGCGCGCCAACAAGGCGATGTCCGCCTGGGGCGTCGAAGCCCGCGTGCCGTTCCTGGACAAGAAATTCCTCGACGTGGCGATGCGCATCAACCCGAAAGATAAAATGTGCGGCAACGGCAAAATGGAAAAACACATCGTTCGCGAATGTTTCGAGTCCTATTTGCCCGCCAGCGTGGCCTGGCGCCAGAAAGAGCAGTTCTCCGACGGCGTCGGCTATAGCTGGATCGACACGTTAAAAGAGGTGGCTGCGCAGCAAATTAGCGATCAACAGCTCGAAACCGCGCGTTTCCGCTTCCCGTACAACACGCCAACGTCGAAAGAAGGCTACCTGTACCGCGAAATCTTCGAAGAGCTGTTCCCGCTGCCGAGCGCCGCCGAATGCGTACCGGGCGGCCCGTCCGTCGCCTGCTCGTCCGCCAAGGCCATCGAGTGGGATGAATCGTTCAAGAAGATGGACGATCCTTCCGGCCGCGCCGTTGGCGTGCACCAGGCCGCCTATAAATAATTGCGCGGCATTTCCCTCAGGGCGGGCCTTTTGGCCCGCCTTTTTGTTGCCTTTTCCCCCCGCCAACTACCTGAATTGCCGATTTTATCGCCATAATGTTCACAACCCAGACAAACGGCGCTTCCGGGCGCTTTTTCGGGAAAAAACTTGTTGACGCAAATCGGTCATATACGCATAATGCGCCCCGCAACGCCGATGAAGGCAAAGCAAAAAAAGAGGGCTACGTAGCTCAGCTGGTTAGAGCACATCACTCATAATGATGGGGTCACAGGTTCGAATCCCGTCGTAGCCACCATCTCTTTTTTGTATTTGCGGGAGTGGCGAAATTGGTAGACGCACCAGATTTAGGTTCTGGCGCCGCAAGGTGTGCGAGTTCAAGTCTCGCCTCCCGCACCATTTCTCTTCATCGTCGGCGCAGTATGTTGATGGGGTATCGCCAAGCGGTAAGGCACCGGTTTTTGATACCGGCATTCCCTGGTTCGAATCCAGGTACCCCAGCCATATTCTTTCGGGAATGGGGTTTCAACATAAGATTTGTTTGCAGGTGGGGTATCGCCAAGCGGTAAGGCACCGGTTTTTGATACCGGCATTCCCTGGTTCGAATCCAGGTACCCCAGCCATAACAAACTGCTTGCAAATCAAAGAAGTAAAAAGTAACATCGGCTACGTAGCTCAGCTGGTTAGAGCACATCACTCATAATGATGGGGTCACAGGTTCAAATCCCGTCGTAGCCACCATAATTGGGGTGTCGCCAAGCGGTAAGGCTCTGGTTTCTGATACCAGCATACCCAGGTTCGAATCCTGGCACCCCAGCCATATTTAGAAAAGCCCGCTTCGGCGGGCTTTTTGCTGTCTGGCGTTCAGCCAATCCTAACGGGCCCAGCCACCGCTGAGCCCTGTCGGTTACAATCCCAAGGCGTACTTCAACGCATGCTCTTTCAGCTTGCCCGCCCGCTGCGCGGCCATCAGCGCCAGATTGCGCGCCACGGTCAGCGGCGCCAGGTTATTGCTGAAGGCGGTATAGAACAGATCCATGCCGCTCTGCATCAACAGATTGTCGGTACGGCGGCGGCGTTGATAGCGCAGCAGCACCGCCTCGCCGCTCCAGTCTTCTCCCTGCTCTCGCGCCTCGCTCAGCACGTTCAGCAAGGCATCCACATCGCGATACCCCAGATTGACGCCCTGCCCGGCCAGCGGGTTGATGGTATGCGCCGCATCGCCCACCAGCGCCAGCCCCGGCAGCACGTAGCGCTGCGCATGACGCCGCGTCAGCGGGAACGATCCGGCAGCGTGCACCTTGACCGGGCCCAGTCGTGCCGGGAAAGCGGTAGCGATTTCGCGCTCCAGCTGCGCCGGCGGCATCGCCTGCAGTTGGCGAATGCGCTGCGGGCTGTCATACCACACCAGCGACGCCCAGCTGTCGTACAGCGGCAGGAAGGCGCGCGGCCCGGACGGGAAGAAGCGCTGCCAGGTCACATCCTGCTGCGGCGCGCCGGTATCGACGGTGATCAACATGCACGCCTGACGATATTGCCAGCCGTTGGTGCCGATCGCCGCCAGCTTGCGCACCTGCGAGTTGGCCCCGTCGGCACCGACAACCAGCCGCGCTTGCAGCGTCTCGCCGCTGTCCAGCGTCAGCTGCCAGGCATTGTCCGCCCGCTGCAGCGATTGCAGCCTGGCGGGGCACAGCAGCGTCAGGTTGGCGCACTGCGCGAACTGTTGCCACAGCCCCAGCTGCAGAATGCGGTTTTCCACCATAAAGCCCAGCTCGGGCAGCCCCAGGGACACCGCGTCGAACGCCACGCGCGACGACGCCCACTCCCAGGTCTCCAGCCGGCGATACGGCGCCGTACGCATCGCCGTCACGGCCTGCCAGGTGCCGAGCTGTTTCAGCAGCCCCACCGAGGTGCAGCCGATCGCGGAAATGCGCAGGTCCGGCGGGCTTTGCGCCTCGAACGCCTGCGGCGCCTGATGTTCCAGCAACGCCACCGACCAGCCCGCCTGCGCCAGCCCCAGGGCCGCCGCCGCGCCGACCATGCCGCCACCCACCACCACCGCGTCATACCGATTTTGAGATGTCTTCATATTGGCTATGTTTTCTATGTGAATGCTCGCCATCCCACCCGACATGGCGTTTTGCGCAGTGTACCGGATTTTCGCTTCGGCTTCAGGTTGCGTGCCATTTTCCCCCGCGCTGGTCACAACGGCGGCAAATGATTACAATACGCGCCCTGCATGTCGCGTAACGCAACTTTCGCTCCGCACTGAGTAATGGCAAGTCAATGACGAAAAAACTACATATCAAAACCTGGGGCTGCCAGATGAATGAGTACGATTCATCGAAAATGGCCGACCTGTTGAACAGCACGCACGGCTTCGAGTGGACCGACAACGCCGAGGAAGCGGACGTGCTGTTGCTGAACACCTGCTCGATCCGTGAAAAAGCGCAGGAGAAAGTTTTCGCCATGCTGGGGCGCTGGCGCTTGCTGAAAGAGAAGAACCCGTCTGTCATCATCGGCGTCGGCGGTTGCGTGGCCTCGCAAGAAGGCGAACTGATCCGCAGCCGCGCGCCTTGCGTCGACGTGGTATTCGGCCCGCAGACCCTGCACCGCCTGCCGGAAATGATCAATCACGTTCAGGGCACCCGCAGCCCGGTGGTCGATATCAGCTTCCCGGAGATCGAAAAATTCGACCGCCTGCCGGAGCCGCGCGCCGAAGGCCCGACCGCCTTCGTGTCGATCATGGAAGGCTGCAACAAATACTGCACTTTCTGCGTGGTGCCTTACACCCGCGGCGAGGAAGTGAGCCGCCCGAGCGACGACGTGCTGTTCGAAATCGCCCAGCTGGCGGCGCAGGGCGTGCGCGAGGTCAACCTGCTCGGCCAAAACGTCAACGCTTACCGCGGCGCGACGCATGACGGCGATATCTGCTCGTTCGCCGAACTGCTGCGCCTGGTGGCGGCCATCGACGGCATCGATCGCATTCGCTTCACCACCAGCCACCCGATCGAGTTCACCGACGACATTATCGCGGTGTACGAAGACACGCCGGAGCTGGTCAGCTTCCTGCATCTGCCGGTGCAGAGCGGTTCGGACCGCATCCTGACCATGATGAAACGCGCGCACACCGCGCTGGAGTATAAGGCGATTATCCGCAAGCTGCGCAAGGCGCGGCCGGCCATCCAGCTGAGCTCCGATTTCATCGTCGGTTTCCCGGGCGAAAGCCAGGCCGACTTCGAACAGACCATGAACCTGATCGCCGACGTCAACTTCGACGTCAGCTTCAGCTTCATCTATTCGTCGCGCCCCGGTACGCCGGCGGCGGACATGGTCGACGACGTCAGCGAAGAAGAGAAAAAGCAGCGGCTGTACATTCTGCAGGATCGCATCAACCAGCAGGCGCTGCAGTTCAGCCGTCGCATGCTCGGCACCGTCCAGCGCATTCTGGTGGAGGGCACCTCGCGTAAAAGCGTGATGGAGCTGGCCGGGCGCACGGAGTGCAACCGTGTGGTAAACTTCGAAGGCACGCCCGACATGATCGGCCAATTTGTCGACGTGGAAATTACCGAGGTGCTGACCAACACCCTGCGTGGCGCAGTGGTGCGCACCGAACAGCAGATGGATCTGCGCGTACATGAATCCCCGCAGTCGGTGATCGCCCGTACCCGCAAAGAAAACGCGCTGGGCGTCGGCATTTACCAGCCCTGACGCCGCGGCGGCCGCCTTATCGCCGCCCGTTCGCGCTACTCCTTACCGTTTCTCCGCCGGGCGTCCGCGCCCGGTGATGTTCTTTTTTTATTTTTTTATTGTTGAAGAGGCGACATAACATGCAACTCCCACACTGCCCGAAGTGCAACTCCGAATACACCTACCAGGACAATGCCCTATTCATCTGCCCTGAGTGCGCCCACGAGTGGAGCGACAGCGCCCCGGCGGAAGATCAGGACGCGCTGATCGTCAAAGACGCCAACGGCAACCTGCTGGCGGACGGCGACGCGGTCACCGTGATCAAGGATCTGAAGGTCAAAGGCAGCTCCTCGATGCTGAAGATTGGCACCAAGGTGAAAAACATTCGCCTGGTGGAAGGCGATCACAACATCGACTGCAAAATCGACGGTTTCGGCCCGATGAAGCTGAAATCCGAGTTCGTGAAAAAGAACTGATTCCCAGCGGCCTTGTTCTGTGATGACGCGGCGGGCTTTGCGCCCCGCCGCGTTTTTTCCTTATCTTCCCTTGAATTCCGCCGACGGCGCACAGATAGATCAGCGGTAAACTTGCGCCGTTGCGGCGCACCATGAATAATTCAAGAAAGAGAGTATTCAGGCTCGCCCTGAACGCGCGCGTCCCGGACGCGCTATGTGACATCAACCAGGCCCGATGTGACCTAGAGGAATAGTTTGAACGTCGCAACACAAGAAATTTTGTTAGAGCCCGCAGACAATAAGCGTTTGCTCAGCCTGTGCGGCCCGTTTGATGACAACATCAAGCAACTCGAGCGCCGATTGGGCATCGAAATCAATCGCCGCGACAACCGTTTCAAGCTGGTCGGCAAAAACCTGTGCGTGGTTGCCGCCGCCGATATCCTGCGCCATCTGTACGTGGATACCGCGCCGATTCGCGGCGTGATCCCGGATATCGATCCGGAGCAAATCCATCTGGCGATCAAAGAGAGTCGGGTGCTGGAACAGGTGGCGGACAGCGTGCCGGATTACGGCAAGGCGGTCACCATCAAAACCAAGCGCGGTATGGTGAAACCGCGCACGCCTAACCAGGCGCAGTACATCGCCAATATTCTCGATCACGACATCACCTTCGGCATCGGCCCGGCGGGCACCGGCAAAACCTACCTGGCGGTCGCCGCTGCGGTGGATGCGCTGGAACGCCAGGAAATTCGCCGCATACTGCTGACCCGCCCTGCGGTCGAAGCCGGCGAAAAGCTGGGCTTCCTGCCCGGCGATCTGAGCCAGAAGGTCGATCCTTATCTGCGCCCGTTGTACGACGCCCTGTTCGAAATGCTGGGCTTCGAGCGCGTGGAGAAGCTCATCGAACGCAATGTGATCGAAGTCGCGCCGCTGGCCTATATGCGCGGCCGCACGCTGAACGACGCCTTTATCATCCTGGATGAGAGCCAGAACACCACCATCGAGCAGATGAAGATGTTCCTGACACGCATCGGCTTCAACTCGAAGGCGGTCATCACCGGCGACGTCACCCAGATCGACCTGCCGCGCAACCAGAAATCCGGCCTGCGCCATGCGGTGGAAGTGCTGTCGGACGTGGAGGAGCTGAGCTTCAACTTCTTCCACAGCGAAGACGTGGTGCGCCACCCGGTGGTGGCCCGCGTGGTCATCGCCTATGAGGCCTGGGAAGCCGCCGAACAGAAACGCAAAGACGCGATTGCCGAACAACGTAAGCGCGAGGCGCTCGCCGCCTCCGAGCAGGAGACACCATGAGTCAGGTGATTTTGGATCTGCAGATTGCCTGTGAAAGCAGCGACGGCCTGCCGGATGAGGCCACCTTCCAGCGCTGGCTGGAAGGCGTGCTGCCGCAATTTCAGGAAGAGGCCGAGGTGACCGTGCGTCTGGTGGACGAAGCGGAAAGCCACGAGCTGAACCTGACCTACCGCGGCAAAGACAAGCCGACCAACGTGCTCTCTTTCCCGTTCGAAGCCCCGCCGGGCATCGAGCTGCCGCTGCTCGGCGATCTGATCATCTGCCGCCAGGTGGTTGAGCAGGAAGCGATTGAGCAAGGCAAAACGCTGGAGGCCCACTGGGCGCATATGGTTGTCCACGGCAGTCTTCATCTGCTAGGGTATGACCACATCGAAGACGATGAAGCCGAAGAAATGGAGTCTTTGGAAACCGAAATCATGCACGGACTGGGTTATCCTGATCCGTACCTGGCGGAAAAAGACCCCGTCTGACGTCAGCCGTTTACCCCACAGCCCCCATGCGGGGCTGTCGCTGACGCCCCTTAACTCTGACATGAGTGACAGTAACTAAAACGCCATGAGCGACGACCATTCACAAAGCAATGACAGCCCCAGTCCCAAGAAGGGGTTCTTTACTCTTATCCTTAACCAGCTGTTCCACGGCGAGCCCAAAAACCGTGGCGATCTGGTCGAGCTGATCCGTGATTCCGAACAAAACGACCTGATCGATCCCGATACCCGCGACATGCTGGAAGGCGTGATGGATATCGCCGAACAGCGCGTGCGCGACATCATGATCCCCCGCTCCCAGATGGTGACGCTCAAGCGCAACCAGACGCTGGAAGAGTGCCTGGACGTGATTATCGACTCCGCCCACTCGCGCTTCCCGGTAATCAGCGAAGATAAAGATCACATCGAAGGCATCCTGATGGCCAAGGATCTGCTGCCGTTCATGCGCGCAGACTCCGAGCCGTTCAGCATCGACAAAGTGCTGCGCACCGCGGTGGTGGTGCCGGAAAGCAAGCGCGTCGACCGGATGCTGAAAGAGTTTCGCTCCCAGCGCTATCACATGGCGATTGTCATTGACGAATTCGGCGGCGTGTCCGGCCTGGTCACCATCGAAGATATCCTGGAGCTGATCGTCGGCGAGATTGAAGACGAATACGACGACGAAGACGATCTGGATATCCGCCAGCTCAGCCGCCACATGTACACCGTGCGCGCGCTGGCGCCGATCGAAGACTTCAACGACGCCTTCGGCACCCATTTCAGCGACGACGAGGTCGATACCATCGGCGGTCTGGTGATGCAGGCCTTCGGCCACCTGCCGGCGCGCGGGGAAACCATTGAAATCGAAGGTTACCTATTTAAAGTTGCCATGGCAGACAGTCGACGTATCATCCAGGTTCATGTAAAAATTCCGGACGACTCTCCACCACCGAAACTGGAAGATTAAATCCAACATGGCTAAAGCCTCATTACTTGAACGCCAGTGGGTTCGCGCCCTGCTGGCGCTGTTGTCAGGTGCCGGCGGGACGCTGGCGTTCTCGCCCTACGATTTCTGGCCCGCGGCCATCGTCTCCCTGTTCGGCCTGCTGGCCGTTACCCTCAATCGCACCACCAAACAGTCTGCCCTGCTCGGCTTTGTCTGGGGCTTCGGGTTGTTCGGCAGCGGGATCAACTGGGTGTATGTCAGCATCGCCGATTTCGGCGGCATGCCCTTCGCCGTCAACATCTTCCTGGTGGCGCTGCTCGCCGCTTACCTGTCGCTGTATACCGGGCTGTTCGCCGGGCTGCTGACGCGCCTGTGGCCGGCCACCCGCTGGTGGCGGCTGGCCATCGCCGCGCCGGTGCTGTGGCAGGTGACCGAATTCCTGCGCGGCTGGGTGCTGACCGGCTTCCCGTGGCTGCAGTTCGGCTATAGCCAGATCAACGGCCCGCTGAAGGGCATCGCGCCGCTGCTGGGCGTCGACGCCATCACCTTTGTGCTGATGGCCATCGCCGGCCTGCTGGTGTACGCCGTCAATCAGCGCCGCCCCTCGGCAGCCGTGATTGCCGCCGCGCTGCTGCTGTTGCCGTGGCCGCTGCGCCAGCTGCAGTGGTTTACCCCGCAGCCGGAGAAAGCGGTGAACGTCGCCATGGTGCAAGGCAACATCGCTCAATCGATGAAATGGGATCCGAAAGCGCTGGTCAGCACGCTGCAAACCTATCTGGACGAAACCCGTCCCTACATGGGCAAGGCGCCGATCGTCATCTGGCCGGAATCCGCCATTCCGGATTATGAAGCCAATCAGAACGGCTTCCTGACGATGATGGACGACCTGATGCGGGCGAAGAACAGCAGCCTGATCACCGGCATCGTCGACGTGCGTGCCACGCCGCAGGGCCAGCAAATCTACAACAGTGCCATCGTGCTCGGTGAACCGACGCCGTACAGTTACCCGGCCAACGATCGCTACAACAAGCACCACCTGGTACCGTTCGGCGAGTTCGTGCCGCTCGAGACGCTGCTGCGGCCCCTGGCGCCGTTCTTCGACCTGCCGATGTCCTCCTTCAGCCGCGGCGACTACGTACAACCGCAGCTCAGCGTACGCGGCTACAACCTGACGGCGGCCATCTGCTACGAAATCGTGTTGGGCCAGCAAGTGCGCGATAACTTCCGCCCGGACACCAACTTCCTGCTGACCATCTCCAACGATGCCTGGTTCGGCCACTCCATCGGCCCGTGGCAGCACTTCCAGATGGCACGCATGCGGGCGCTGGAGCTCGGCCGACCGCTGCTGCGCAGCACCAATAACGGCGTCACCGCCGCGGTGGACGCGAATGGCGAGGTGATCGCCGAGATCCCGCAGTTCACCCGTCAGGTACTCGAAGTGAAAGTCACGCCGACCACCGGCCTCACGCCTTATGCGCGCTTCGGCGCCACGCCGCTGTGGGTGATCACCCTGTTGCTGGGCGGCTGGGCGCTGATGTTGGGCCTGCGCCGCAAATAGCCCTCTTCGTCGGGGCGCACCCGCTGCGCCCCGCTTTCCCGTCAAATCTTCCCTCAGTCAGAAAACGCCGTTAAATCAACGCGGCTGGCACACTCCTTGCTTTTATCTATGGCGACATCGCGCGCCGGTTTACTTTTGCTGACGTTTTGTCGCACCTGCGCACATTTTGGGTGCATTGAACGCACCACACGGGTGCACCGACGTTTTGTTGCATTGATTTGGTGCGCGCGGCGTCTCAAAAAATGAAACATTTTAGTTTCAAGGTGTTCACAATCGGTTATTTTTTAACAGCGTTCAGTTCATAAGACTATCTTTATAGCTTGAGCAATAAACAGTCGATTTAACCTGACGCTCTTTAGTCAGAGCCACAACAACAGTAAAGGAGTTGGACCATGCAAATGCGTAAATTGGCGTTATCGTTACTGCTGCTCGGTGCGGCAGGTAGCGTGGCGCACGCGGAAGACCTGACCGGTACGCTGAAGAAAATCAAAGACAATGGCGTGATCGTTGTCGGCCACCGCGAATCGTCAGTGCCGTTCTCCTACTACGACAACCAACAAAAAGTTGTGGGCTACTCTCAGGACTACTCCAACCAAATCGTTGAAGCCGTTAAGAAAAAGCTGAATGCACCGAATCTGCAGGTGAAAATGCTGCCGATTACCTCGCAGAACCGCATCCCGCTGCTGCAAAACGGCACCTATGATTTCGAGTGCGGCTCCACCACCAATAACCTCGAGCGCCAGAAACAGGCCGCCTTCTCCGACACCATTTTCGTGGTCGGCACCCGCTTGCTGGTGAAAAAAGGCTCCGACATCAAAGACTTTAAAGACCTGGCCGGCAAACCGGTGGTGGTCACCTCCGGCACCACCTCTGAAGTGCTGCTGAACAAGCTGAACGACAGCGGCAAGATGAACATGCGCATCATCAGCGCCAAAGACCACGGCGACTCCTTCCGCACTCTGGAAAGCGGCCGCGCGGTGGCCTTTATGATGGACGACGCCCTGCTGGCGGGCGAGCGCGCCAAGGCCAAGAAGCCGGATCAGTGGGAAATCATCGGCACACCGCAGTCGAAAGAAGCCTACGGCTGCATGCTGCGTAAAGACGATCCTGCGTTCAAGAAACTGGTCGATGACACCATCGCCCAGGCGCAAACCTCCGGCGAAGCGGCCAAGTGGTTTGATAAATGGTTCAAGCAGCCGATTCCACCGAAAAACCTCAACATGAACTTCGAACTGTCGGACGACATGAAGCAGCTGTTCAAAGAACCTAACGACAAGGCATTGAACTAAATAGAATGACAGCCGGGGCGGCCGCCAGGCCAAACCGGCCCAGTTGATGACTGGGACAGACAGGTATGAGGGGGGCCGTTCCCCTCCCTCATTTTCCCCAAGGCGCATCACCGACATCCGCACACAATAAGCCAGCCAGACTGGCCGCGCGGCGATCGGCGCTCATCAAGTCATCAATCTTCGGCGCTCTGCGCCCGTTTACCGGAGTTTGTTATGTCAATAGATTGGAACTGGGGTATCTTCCTGCAGCAGGCCCCGTTTGGGAACACCACTTACCTCGGCTGGATCTGGTCCGGCTTTCAGGTCACGGTGGCCCTCTCCGTCTGTGCATGGATTATCGCTTTCTTCGTCGGTTCGCTGTTCGGTATCTTGCGTACCGTACCCAACCGCTTTCTTTCCGCCCTCGGCACCTGTTACGTCGAACTGTTCCGCAACGTGCCGCTAATCGTGCAATTCTTTACCTGGTATCTGGTGATCCCCGAGCTGCTGCCGGCCAATATCGGCACCTGGTTTAAAAGCGAGCTGGATCCCAACGTGCAGTTCTTCGTCTCTTCCATGCTTTGCCTGGGATTGTTTACCGCCGCCCGCGTTTGCGAACAGGTGCGCGCCGCCATCCAGTCCCTGCCGCGCGGCCAGAAAGCGGCCGGGCTGGCGATGGGCCTGACGCTGCCGCAAACCTACCGCTACGTGTTGCTGCCGAACGCCTACCGGGTGATCGTGCCGCCGATGACCTCGGAGATGCTCAACCTGGTCAAAAACTCCGCCATCGCCTCTACCATCGGGCTGGTGGACATGGCCGCGCAGGCCGGCAAGCTGTTGGATTACTCCGCACACGCCTATGAATCCTTTACCGCCATCACGCTGGCTTATATCGGCATCAACGCCGTTATCATGCTGTTTATGCGTCTGGTCGAAAAGAAAGTGCAGTTGCCTGGCAACCTGGGGAGTAAATAATGTACGAATTTGACTGGGCGTCGATCGTCCCAAGCTTCCCGTTTCTGCTGCAGGGCATGGTAATCACGCTGAAGATCACCGTGACCGCCATCGTGGTCGGCATTCTGTGGGGTACCGTGCTGGCGGTGATGCGCCTGTCGCCGTTCAAACCGATCAGCTGGTTCGCCACCCTGTACGTCAACCTGTTCCGCTCGGTGCCGCTGGTGATGGTGCTGCTGTGGTTCTACCTGGTGGTTCCAAGCTTATTACAACAGGTTCTAGGCTTATCGCCGAAAACCGATATTCGCCTGATCTCGGCTATGGTAGCCTTTTCCCTGTTTGAAGCGGCCTATTACTCGGAAATCATCCGCGCCGGCATCATCAGCATCTCGCGCGGCCAATCCTCCGCCGCGCTGGCGCTGGGCATGACCCATTGGCAATCCATGCGGCTGGTGATCCTGCCGCAGGCGTTCCGCGCCATGGTGCCGCTGCTGCTGACCCAGGGCATCGTCCTGTTCCAGGATACCTCGCTGGTTTACGTACTGAGCCTGGCCGACTTCTTCCGCACCGCGTCGACCATCGGCGAACGCGACGGCACCCAGGTTGAAATGATCCTGTTCGCCGGCTTTGTCTATTTTGTTATCAGCCTCGCCGCCTCGGCGCTGGTAAGCTATTTGAAGAAAAGGACTGTTTGATGATATCCCTGAAAAATGTTTCTAAGTGGTACGGTCACTTTCAGGTGTTGACCGATTGCACCACCGAAGTGAAAAAAGGCGAAGTGGTCGTCGTCTGCGGTCCTTCAGGTTCCGGCAAGTCCACCCTGATCAAAACCGTCAACGGCCTCGAGCCGATCCAGCAGGGCAATATCCTGGTGAACGGCACGCCGGTCAACGACAAGAAAACCAACCTGGCGCAGCTGCGTGCCAAGGTAGGCATGGTGTTCCAACACTTTGAGCTGTTCCCGCACCTGTCTATCATCGACAACCTGACGCTGGCGCAGGTGAAAGTGCTCAAGCGCGACAAATCCGCCTCACGCGAGAAGGGTCTGAAGCTGCTGGAGCGCGTCGGCCTCTCCGCCCATGCCAACAAGTTCCCCGGTCAGCTGTCCGGCGGCCAGCAGCAGCGCGTCGCCATCGCCCGTGCGCTGTGCATGGATCCTATCGCCATGCTGTTCGATGAGCCGACCTCTGCGCTCGATCCGGAAATGATCAACGAAGTGCTGGACGTGATGGTCGAACTGGCGAACGAAGGCATGACCATGATGGTGGTAACCCACGAAATGGGCTTCGCCCGCAAGGTGGCGAATCGAGTGATCTTTATGGACGAAGGCAAAATCGTCGAAGACCGCAACAAAGACGATTTCTTCAACAACCCCGAGTCCGATCGCGCCAAGGATTTTCTGGCCAAGATCCTGCACTAAACGCTCTGCCTATGCGCCCCGCCAGGGGCGCATCTTTTCCCCCGGCACTAAAAGCGCTTGTTTCTCCCCGGTTTTGATCCGATGCTCGCTGGATAACAAACAGAGGAGAAAGAACATGCCCCGCCCTATTATCATCGATTGCGATCCTGGCCTCGACGACGCCATCGCGCTGGCTATGGCGCTGCGTTCGTCAGAACTGGACATCAAAGCCATCACCACCTCCGCCGGCAACCAGACGCCGGAAAAAACCCTGCATAACGCGTTGGGCCTGTTGACCCTGATGCAGCGCGAGGACATCCCGGTCGCCGCCGGCGCCAGCGGCCCGCTGATGCGCGAACTGGTGATCGCCGACTATGTCCACGGCAAAACCGGCATGGGCAACACCCACCTGCCGACGCCGACAATCAAACCCGATCCCCGCGGCGCCGTCGAGCTGATCGCCGACTTGCTGCGCGCCAGCCCGCAGCCGATAACCCTGGTGGTGACCGGCCCGATGACCAATATCGCCCTGCTGCTGGCCCAGCATGCCGAGCTGAAAAGCCATATCGAGCGCATCGTATTCATGGGCGGCGGTATGAACGCCGGCAATACTACGCCTGTCGCGGAGTTCAACATCTTCGTCGATCCCGAAGCCGCCGAAATGGTGCTGAAATCCGGGGTGCCGCTGACCATGGCCGGGCTGAACGTCACCCATCAAGCGCTGGTGTTGCCGCAGGATATCGAGCGCATTCGCCAGATAGACAATCCGGTCGCGCAGGCGGTCGCGGAGATGCTCGATTTTTACCTGCCGTTGTACCTCAGCCATCCGCGCGGCCTGCCCGGCGCTGCGATGCACGATCCCTGCACCATCGCCTGGCTGCTGGCGCCGCAGCTGTTCACCGGCATAGAACGCTGGGTCGGTGTGGAGACCAAAGGGGAATACACCGTCGGCATGACGGTGGTGGACTATTTCCAGCAAACCGGCAACGCGGCCAACGTGGAAGTGCTGACCGGCATCAACCGCGAAGGCTTTATCGATCTGCTGGCCGAGCGCCTGGCGCGTTATTGATCCCATCGGGGCGCGCTCGCGCCCCTCATTCAACTTTTTTGATTTAACTCAGCGAATTTTTGCGCTATCACTGTTCATGGCTTGCCTCTACCATGCGTTTACACCGACTGACATCGTCACCGATTAAACTTCGCCTGGAGATAAGCCAATGAGCCGCGTACTGGTCCTGAAATCAAGTATTCTGGGTGAATATTCCCAGTCTGGAAAATTAGTCGATTTTTTTGTTGAACAATGGCGTGAAGCTCACCCAGAAGACACGTTCACCGTGCGCGACTTGGCTAACCCAACGCTGCCGGAGCTGGATGGCGAAGTGATGGCTGGCTTTACCGCCGGCGACAACCCGCTGACGCCGCATCAGCAGAGCACCCTGGCGCTGTCCGATGAGCTGATTGCCGAGCTGAAGTCGCACGACACGCTGATCATCAGCGCCCCGATGTACAACTTCAACATCCCGACGCAGCTGAAAATCTACTTCGATCTGATCGCCCGCGCCGGTCAGACGTTCCGCTACACCTCCGCCGGTGCCGAAGGGCTGGTGACGGGCAAAAAAGCGATCGTCATCTCCAGCCGCGGCGGCATCCACGCCGACACGCCGACGGATCTGATCACGCCGTACGTGAAGCTGTTCCTGGGCTTTATCGGCATCACCGACGTTGAATTCGTGCTGGCGGAGGGCTTCGCCTACGGCCCGGAAGCGGCGGAGAAAGCCGCCCAGGACAGCCGCGTCGCGGTCGCGCAGAAAATCCCGGCCGGCGTCGCCGTACCGGCCAGCGCACCGGCGCAGGCGCAAGCCGCCCCAGCAGCCGTCAGCGGCGGTTTCCTGAGCAACCTGCTGAAGAAACTGTTCCGTTAAACGCCGGCCTTAGTGTTCCCCGCCCTGGCGGGGAACGTCATCAAGGCTCAAACGGCCGACGCTGGAACTGGTCGTGACCGCATTTCGGGCAAAGCGGCAGCACCTCCGGCGTGTAAAACGCCAGATGGTAGTGACACTGCTCGCACACCAGATTGCCCAACCCCACCACTTCACCGCTGTGATAAACGCCGTGATGGCTGACATCCTTGAACACTTCACGCCACTCCAGCTGGGTTTTGTCGGTGATATCCGCCAGTTCCTGCCACAGGCTCTCTTTGATCACCCGCATAAACACGCTGTCGGTAAACTCGTCCCGGCTTTCCTGATAGCTGCGGGCGAACTCTTCCAGATCGCGCCGCACCGCCTGCGTCACCTGCCGCACCTCGTCGCGGGTCAGATCTTCGGCCTCGTTCAACCGCCGCTCCGCGCTGGCCACCAGTTCGTCGATATCGCGTTCACCGTTTTTCAGGCGTTCGGTCAGTGATGCCACCAATTCGCGGTAATACTGAGCAACCTTGTTCATAGACTCTCCTCGATAAACGCTGCGCCGGGCTTGGCTGTAGGGATACCCCTAAGCTACTTGTTCTTATTTTAGCCGTAAATGACTGATGTCACTTGGCAAGACGCGGGATCCGCAGGTTGTGAGCCGCGTCATGGCGGCGTTTTTTTTAAATGCGCCGAGTCAGGCGCTTGGAGTTGTTGCCGAGAGGTCTTATCAGCTATGCTATGCGGATCTACGAATACTAAATGTTCATTGCGTTGCCTCTGACCGGGGCAACGGTTTACACCTACAGGACCACCGGCCGCCATGCAAGAGCAATACCGTCCAGAAGACATAGAATCGAACGTACAGCTTCACTGGCAAGAGAAGCAGACTTTCAAAGTTACCGAAGACGACAGCAAGGAAAAGTACTACTGCCTATCCATGCTGCCTTACCCGTCCGGCCGACTGCACATGGGCCACGTTCGTAACTACACTATCGGCGACGTGATCTCGCGCTATCAGCGCATGCTGGGTAAAAACGTACTGCAGCCGATCGGCTGGGATGCGTTCGGCCTGCCGGCGGAAGGTGCGGCGGTGAAAAACAACACCGCACCGGCCCCGTGGACCTACGACAACATCGAATACATGAAGAACCAGCTGAAACTGCTGGGCTTCGGCTACGACTGGGATCGCGAAATCGCTACCTGCCAGCCGGAATATTACCGCTGGGAACAGTGGTTCTTCACCAAGCTGTATGAAAAAGGCCTGGTCTACAAGAAGACCTCGGCGGTGAACTGGTGTCCGCACGATCTGACCGTGCTGGCCAACGAACAGGTTATCGACGGCTGCTGCTGGCGCTGCGACACCAAGGTCGAGCGTAAAGAGATCCCGCAGTGGTTCATCAAAATCACCGCTTACGCCGATCAGCTGCTGAACGATCTGGACACGCTGGAAAGCTGGCCGGAGCAGGTGAAAACCATGCAGCGCAACTGGATTGGCCGCTCCGAAGGCGTGGAAATCACCTTCGACGTGGCGGACAGCGAAGAGAAGCTGACGGTTTACACCACCCGTCCCGACACCTTCATGGGCGCCACCTACGTGGCGGTCGCCGCGGGCCACCCGCTGGCGCAACAGGGCGCGCGCAACAATCCGGCGCTGACCGACTTCATCGACGAATGCCGCAACACCAAAGTGGCCGAAGCCGAAATGGCGACGATGGAGAAGAAAGGCATGCCAACCGGCCTGTTCGTTGTCCACCCGCTGAGCGGCGAGAAGCTGCCGGTGTGGGTCGCCAACTTCGTGCTGATGGAATACGGCACCGGCGCCGTGATGGCGGTACCGGCTCACGACCAGCGCGACTGGGAATTCGCCACCAAATACGATTTGCCGATCAAACCGGTGATCCTGAACCTCGACGGCAGCCAACCTGACGTGAGCGCCGAAGCGATGACCGACAAAGGCGCGCTGTTCAACTCCGGCGAGTTTGACGGTCTGGACAACGAAGCCGGCTTTAACGCCATCGCCGACAAACTGGTCGCCAAGGGCGTGGGCCAGCGCAAGGTCAACTACCGTCTGCGCGACTGGGGCGTCTCCCGTCAGCGTTACTGGGGCGCGCCAATCCCGATGGTGACGCTGGAAGACGGCACCGTGATGCCGACGCCGGAAGATCAGCTGCCGGTGATCTTGCCGGAAGACGTGGTCATGGACGGCATCACCAGCCCGATCAAGGCCGACCCTGAGTGGGCGAAGACCACCGTTGACGGCCAGCCGGCGCTGCGTGAAACCGACACCTTCGACACCTTTATGGAGTCTTCCTGGTACTACGCGCGCTATACCTGCCCGCAGTACGACCAGGGCATGCTGGATCCGGCCGCCGCCAACTACTGGCTGCCGGTCGATCAATATATCGGCGGTATCGAACACGCCATCATGCACCTGATGTACTTCCGCTTCTTCCACAAGCTGATGCGCGATGCGGGCCTGGTGGATTCCGACGAGCCGGCCAAGCGCCTGCTGTGTCAGGGCATGGTGCTGGCCGACGCCTTCTACTACACCGGCAACAGCGGCGAGCGCGTCTGGGTATCTCCGGTTGACGCCACCGTCGAGCGTGACGACAAGGGCCGCATCATCAAGGCCACCGATCCGCAAGGCCGTGAACTGGTCTATGCTGGCATGAGCAAAATGTCGAAGTCGAAGAACAACGGCATCGACCCACAGGAAATGGTGGAAAAATACGGCGCGGACACCGTGCGTCTGTTCATGATGTTCGCTTCACCGGCAGAAATGACGCTGGAGTGGCAGGAGTCCGGCGTGGAAGGGGCTAACCGCTTCCTGAAACGCGTGTGGAAACTGGCCTACGATCACGTGGCAAAAGGCGCGGTACAGCCGCTGGACGTGGCGGCGCTGAACGAAGATCAGAAAGCGCTGCGCCGCGATCTGCACAAAACCATCGCCAAAGTGACCGACGATGTCGGCCGCCGTCAGACCTTCAACACCGCGATCGCCGCCGTGATGGAGCTGATGAACAAGCTGGCCCGCGCGCCGCAGGAGAGCGAGCAGGATCGCGCGCTGCTGCAGGAAGCGCTGCTGGCCGTGGTTCGCATGCTGTATCCGTTCACCCCGCACGTGTGCTTCACCCTGTGGCAGGCGCTGGGCGGCGAAGGCGACGTGGACACCGCGCCATGGCCGGTTGCCGACGAACAGGCGATGGTCGAGGACTCCAAGCTGGTGGTGGTGCAGGTGAACGGCAAGGTTCGCGCTAAAATCACCGTATCTGCCGATGCGACCGAAGAGCAAGTGCGCGCGCGCGCTGCCGAAGAGCATCTGGTGGCTAAATATCTGGACGGCGTCACGATTCGCAAAGTGATCTACGTTCCGGGCAAACTGCTTAACCTGGTTGTGGGTTAACACAAGGAGGAGTTGTGCGACAACGTATTCTGACGCTGTTGCTGGGGTTGGCGGTGCTGGTCACCGCCGGCTGCGGTTTTCACCTGCGTGGCACCACGCAGGTGCCTAATGAAATGAAAACGCTGATCCTGGACAGTTCGGATCCTTACGGACCATTGACGCGCGCGGTGCGTGAGCAGCTGCGTTTGAACGCCGTGACCATCGTCAGCGATCCGAAGCGTAAAGACGTGCCTTCCCTGCGCATCGTCGGCGCGACGGAAAGCCAGGATACCGCCTCGATCTTCCAGGACGGTAAAACCGCCGAGTACCAGCTGGTGCTGACCGTGCAGGCCCAGGTGCTGCTCCCGGGCCACGACCTGTACCCGCTGTCGGTAAAAGTGTTCCGTTCGTTCTTCGACAACCCGCTGACCGCGCTGGCCAAAGACTCCGAGCAGGAGATCATTCGCCAGGAAATGCGTGAGCAGGCGGCGCAACAGCTGGTGCGC
Organism: Serratia sp. NGAS9; assembly: GCF_009905295.1. NCBI lineage: Bacteria > Pseudomonadati > Pseudomonadota > Gammaproteobacteria > Enterobacterales > Yersiniaceae > Serratia > Serratia sp. NGAS9. The sequence goes on along the minus strand of NZ_CP047605.1, from coordinate 1,135,277 downwards.
AAACTGCTGACCGTGCACGCGGCGGAAGAAGAAAACCGGCAGAAAGCCGCTGCCGTCGGCGAACGAGCGGCAAGCCAAACCGCACAATGATCCGCATTTATCCGGAACAACTTGCCGCGCAGCTCCGAGAGGGGCTGCGCGCTTGTTATTTATTGAGCGGCAATGAACCGCTACTGCTGCAGGAAAGCCAGGATCTGCTCCGGCAGGCTGCGCAACAGCAGCAGTTCAGCGAGCACTACAGCATTTCCCTCGACGCCCATACCGACTGGGACGCCATCTTCGGCATCTGCCAGGCGATGAGCCTGTTCGCCAGCCGCCAGACGCTGCTGCTGATCTTCCCGGAAAACGGCCCGACGGCGCCGATCGGCGAACAGCTGACCAAGCTTGCCACGCTGCTGCACGAGGATATTCTGCTGATCCTGCGCGGCCCGCGCCTCACCAAAGCGCAGGAAAACAGCGCCTGGTTCAAGGCGCTCAGCCCGCACGGCGCCCTCGTCAGTTGCCAGACGCCGGAACAGGCACAGCTGCCGCGCTGGGTCGCCACGCGCGCCAAGGCGATGAAGCTGGAATTGGACGACGCGGCCAATCAGCTGTTGTGCTACTGCTACGAAGGCAACCTGCTGGCGCTGTCGCAGGCGCTGGAGCGGCTGTCGCTGCTGCACCCGGACGGCAAACTCACGCTGCCGCGCGTCGAACAGGCGGTGAACGACGCCGCCCACTTCACGCCGTTCCACTGGCTGGATGCCCTGCTGGCCGGCAAAAGCAAGCGCGCCTGGCATATCTTGCAGCAGCTGCAGCAAGAGGACGTGGAGCCGGTGATCCTGCTGCGCACCTTACAGCGCGAACTGCTGCTGTTGCTGACGCTGCAGCGCCGCATGGCGTCCGCGCCGCTGCGCACGCTGTTCGATCAGCACAAGGTTTGGCAGAACCGCCGCCCGCTGGTGACCCAGGCGCTGCAACGCCTGTCCGGCGCCCAGCTGCAGCAAGCGGTACAGCTGCTGACGCAAATCGAGCTGACCCTCAAGCAGGACTATGGCCAGTCGGTCTGGCCGGAACTGGAAACCCTGTCGATGCTGCTGTGCGGCAAACCCCTGGCCACGAGTTTTACCGATGCCCACTAATCCGGAACACCCCACCGTTTTGCACGCGCTGTTCGGCGGCACCTTTGACCCTATCCACTATGGCCACCTGCGGCCGGTGGAGGCGTTGGCCGCCGAAGTGGGCCTGAATCGCGTCACGCTGCTGCCTAACCACGTGCCGCCGCACCGCCCGCAGCCGGAGGCCAATGCGCAGCAACGCCTGAAGATGGTCGAGCTGGCGATCGCCGGCAACCCGCTGTTTGCGGTCGACGATCGCGAACTGCACCGCACCACCCCCTCCTACACCATCGAGACGTTGGAAACGATTCGTAAAGAGCGTGGCGCCGCCCAGCCACTGGCGTTTATTATTGGCCAGGACTCGCTGCTGACATTGCATAAATGGCATCGCTGGCAGGCGCTGTTGGACGTCTGCCACCTGCTGGTGCTGGCGCGCCCGGGCTATAACGATCGCATGGACACACCGGAACTGCAGCAGTGGCTGGAACGTCATCGCACCGCCGATCCGGCGATGCTCAGCCGCCGCCCGCACGGCCATATCTATCTGGCAGATACGCCGGAACTGGAAATTTCCGCCACCGAGATCCGCCAGCGCCGCCATCAGGGCCTCAACTGCGACGACCTGCTGCCACGCCCGGTGCAGCGCTATATCGAGTTGCAGGGTTTATATCGCTAGCGAAAGGTGCGTGATATACTGCGCCGCTATTTTTCAGGTATCCGCTGAAAACCCCGGAAACCTTAGCTGGCCGGGCAGTCACCAGTTAGCTGGCTTTCAGCGGCAGCCTGCCGAAACCATTATCCGGTTACGCCGCGGCGTGCGCATGTTGCCCGCTGCAGCCGACTGAACAGAACACACCCGAGGGGGAACCTTTGCAAGGTAAAGCGCTCCAAGATTTCGTCATCGATAAAATCGATGACCTGAAAGGCCAAGACATTATCGCTCTGGACGTACAGGGCAAATCCAGCATCACTGATTGCATGATCATCTGCACCGGCACATCGACTCGCCACGTGATGTCGATCGCCAACCACGTGGTACAGGAATCCCGTGCCGTAGGCATGGAGCTGTTTGGCATGAAAGGCCAGGAAGCCTCCGACTGGATCGTGGTCGATCTGGGCGAAGTGATCGTGCACGTGATGCAGGAAGAAAGCCGTCGCCTGTACGAGCTGGAAAAACTCTGGAGCTAAGCGGTGAAACTGCAATTGGTGGCGGTCGGCACCAAAATGCCAGACTGGGTGCAAACCGGCTTTATGGATTACCTGCACCGCTTTCCCAAAGATATGCCGTTTGAGCTGACCGAGATCCCGGCGGGCAAACGCGGCAAAAACGCCGACATCAAACGCATTCTGGACAAGGAAGGCGAACAGATGCTGGCGGCGGTGGGCAAAGGCAACCGCATCGTTACGCTGGATATCCCAGGCACGCCGTGGGAAACGCCGCAGCTGGCGCAGCAGCTTGAGCGCTGGAAGCAGGATGGCCGCAACGTCAGCCTGCTGATCGGCGGCCCGGAAGGGCTGGCGCCCGCCTGCAAAGCCGCTGCCGAGCAGAGCTGGTCGCTTTCTCCGTTGACGCTGCCGCATCCTTTGGTGCGCGTCCTGGTGGCCGAAAGCCTCTACCGCGCCTGGAGTATTACAACAAATCATCCTTACCACCGGGAATAGCCGGTGGTGACCGTGACAGAGTGAAATAAAGCAGCGGGATGAAAATAGAACGTAACCCTTTTCGCGACTATACGGCTGAATCCGCCCTGTTTGTACGCCGCGCCCTGGTGGCGTTCCTGGTCATCCTGGTGCTGTCCGGCATCCTGATCGCCAACCTGTATAATCTGCAAGTGGTCCGCGTCGAGGATTACCGCACCCGCTCCAACGAAAACCGCATCAAGCTGGTGCCCATCGCGCCCAGCCGCGGCATTATCTACGATCGCAACGGCACCCCGCTGGCACTCAACCGCACCATTTATCAGCTGGAGCTGATGCCGGAGAAGGTTGACGATCTCAAAGCCACGCTGCAGGCGCTGCGCACGGTGGTCGATCTGACCGACGACGACATCACCAATTTCGAAAAAGAGCGCAAGCGTTCGCGCCGTTTCGTCTCCATTCCGGTGAAAACCGCGCTAACCGAGGTGCAGGTCGCCCGCTTTGCGGTCAATCAGTTCCGCTTCCCCGGCGTGGAAGTAAAAGGCTACCAGCGCCGCTACTACCCCTACGGTTCCGCCCTCACCCACGTCACCGGCTATGTGTCGAAGATCAACGACCGCGACGTCGAACGCCTGGATAAAGACGGCAAGCTGGCCAACTACGCCGCCACCCACGATATCGGCAAGCTGGGTATCGAACGCTATTACGAAGACACGCTGCACGGCAAAACCGGCTATGAAGAGGTCGAGGTCAACAACCGTGGCCGGGTGATCCGCCAATTGCACGAACAGCCGCCTTCCGCCGGTCAGGACGTTTACCTGACGCTCGATCTTGATTTGCAGCGCTATATCGAGCAGCTGCTGGTCGGCAGCCGCGCCGCGGTGGTGGTGAGCGATCCACGCACCGGCGCCATCCTGGCGATGGTGTCCAACCCGAGTTACGATCCGAACCTGTTCGTCGACGGCATTTCCAGCAAGGACTACCAGGGGCTGTTGAACGATCCGAATCGCCCGCTGATCAACCGCGCCACGCAGGGGGTCTATCCGCCTGCATCAACGGTGAAGCCTTACATCGCGGTGTCGGCGCTGAGCGCCGGAGTGATCACCAAAAACACCGTGGTGTTCGATCCCGGTTGGTGGCAACTGCCCGGCTCGGAAAAACGCTTCCGCGACTGGAAAAAATGGGGCCACGGCCGCCTGAACGTCACCAAGGCGCTGGAAGAGTCCGCAGATACCTATTTCTATCAGGTCGCCTATGACATGGGGATCGATCGGCTGTCGACCTGGCTGACCAAATTCGGTTACGGCCAGTACACCGGCATCGATCTGTCCGAAGAACGATCCGGCCTAATGCCGACGCGCGAGTGGAAGCTCAAACGCTATAAAAAGCCGTGGTATCAGGGCGACACCATTCCGGTGGGTATCGGCCAGGGTTACTGGACCGCCACGCCGATCCAGATGGCCAAAGCACTGAACACCCTGATCAACGACGGCACCGTCAAAACGCCGCACCTGCTGCAGAGTACCCGCGTCAACGGCGCGCTGGTGCCGTTCAAACAGGAAGAGAGCACGCAGATCGGCGATATTCACTCCGGCTTCTGGGAAATCGCCAAAGACGGCATGTATGGTGTGGCCAACCGTCCGAACGGGACGGCGCGCAAATACTTTGCGGACGCACCTTATAAAGCCGCGGCGAAATCGGGTACCGCACAGGTATTCGGCTATGAAACCTACAACGCCCACAAACTGGCGGAGCACCTGCGCGATCACAAACTGATGACCGCCTTCGCACCGTTCAACAATCCGACGGTGTCGGTCGCCATCATTCTGGAAAACGGCGGCTCCGGTCCGGCGGTGGGAACCATCACCCGCCAGATCCTCGACCACATTCTGCTGGGCGACAACAATACGCAATTGCCAAGCGAGGCCCCGCTGCCGCCTGGCGTAGAAGGTGACTAAGGTAGAACATGACTGAAAGCCAACAAAAAGGCTCGATCTGGACCAAAATCCACATCGACCCGACGTTCCTGCTGCTGATCCTGGCCCTGTTGGTCTACAGCGCCTTCGTGATGTGGAGCGCCAGCGGCCAGGACATCGGCATGATGGAGCGCAAGATCGGGCAGATCGTCATGGGGCTGATCGTGATGGCCGTCATGGCGCAAATCCCGCCGCGCGTGTACGAAAGCTGGGCGCCCTATCTGTATATTTTCTGCGTGATTTTGCTGATCCTGGTGGACGCCTTCGGCCAGATAAGTAAAGGCGCGCAGCGCTGGCTGGATCTCGGCGTGGTGCGCTTCCAGCCGTCGGAAATCGCCAAGATCGCCGTGCCGCTGATGGTGGCGCGCTTTATGAACCGCGACGTCTGCCCGCCTTCGCTGAAAAACACCGCCATCGCGCTGGTGCTGATCTTCCTGCCGACGCTGCTGGTGGCCGCGCAGCCGGATCTGGGCACCTCTATCCTGATCGCCGCTTCCGGCCTGTTCGTACTGTTCCTGTCCGGCATGAGCTGGAAGCTGATCGCCGTCGCCGCCGTCGCGCTGGCGGCCTTCATCCCGGTGCTGTGGTTCTTCCTGATGCACGGCTATCAGCGCGACCGCGTCATGATGCTGCTCGATCCGGAGAGCGACCCGCTCGGCGCCGGTTATCACATCATTCAATCCAAGATCGCCATCGGCTCCGGCGGCCTGTCCGGCAAGGGCTGGCTGCACGGCACCCAGTCGCAGCTGGAGTTTCTGCCGGAGCGCCATACCGACTTTATCTTCGCCGTCCTGGCCGAAGAGCTGGGGCTGATCGGGGTGCTGGTGCTGCTGGCGCTTTACCTGCTGGTGATCATCCGCGGGCTGATGATCGCCGCCAAGGCGCAAACCACCTTTGGCCGCGTCATGGTCGGCGGCTTGATGCTGATTTTGTTCGTTTATGTCTTTGTTAACATCGGTATGGTCAGTGGCATTTTGCCGGTAGTTGGCGTACCTTTGCCTCTGGTCAGTTACGGGGGTTCGGCGCTGATAGTATTGATGGCCGGTTTCGGCATCATCATGTCGATCCACACGCATCGGAAAATGCTGTCTAAAAGTTTATAAGAGGTGAGTAATGCGTAAGGAATGGCTTTGGATCGGCGTCGCGGCGGTGTTGCTCTCCGCCTGTACCGCCCCGACCACGGAACAGCAAGCACCACAGCAGCCGTACAACGGCCCGGTGGTGGAGATCGGTGGCGTCGAGCCTCAATATGAACCCTATAACCCTAATAACATGCAGGATTATAAGGTTAATGGCGATACTTACCGCATCGTAAAAGATCCGCAGAACTTCTCGCAGACCGGCCTGGCGGCCTGGTATGGCGAAGAAGCCAACGGCAACACCACGGCGCTGGGCGAGCAGTTCGACCCCAACGGTCTGACTGCGGCGCACCCGACCTTACCGATCCCAAGCTATGTGCGCGTCACTAACCTGGCCAATGGCCGTCAGTTGGTGGTGCGCGTCAACGATCGCGGGCCTTACACCAAGGGCCGTATTATCGATCTGTCGAAAGCCGCCGCCGATCGCCTCAACCTGTCGAACAACACCAAGGTCAAAGTCGATTTCATCAACGTGGCGCCGGACGGCACGCTGAGCGGCCCAGGCACCATCGGTACCATCGTGGCGAAGCAGAGCTATGCCCTGCCGTCGCGCCCGGATCTCGGCGCCAGCGGCATGGGCACCCCCATCCAACAGGACGTGCCGGTCGCCAGCGGCGCGGCGGTACGCCCGATCGATAACAGCACCCTGCGCACCGACGACGACAACGCCCCAGCAACCGGCGGCAACGCCGGTAGCGGCCGCAGCGGTTTCCTCGGCGCGCCAAGCGCATTGCCGGCCGGCGTGCTGGAAGGTTCGGAGCCTGAAGCCGCCGCCGTGGCTGCACCGGTCGCGGCCGGCGCCGCAGCTGCCGGCATGGCTGCCGCTTCGTCCTCCGGCGGTTACGTGGTGCAGGTCGGTGCGCTGAGCAGCGCCGAGCGTGCCCAGAGCTGGCAGCAAAGCCTGAGCCAACAGTTTGGCGTCCCGGGCAAAGTGGCGGCCAACGGCAACGTTTATCGCGTCCAGCTCGGCCCGTTCAGCAGCCGTCAGCAGGCGGCCCAGCTGCAGCAACGCCTGGCGAACGAAGCGCAACAACAGTCTTTCGTTACTGCTGCACCCTGAGCATTAAGCCCGGTGGGCATTCACGGCCGATAAGCGGTTATTTAGCTGAAACATTTTCTTGCAGCTAAAAGGGCACTAACCGCAATTAGTCAGATGAATGGGTAATGCCTGCCGGGATCGCATCTGCTATAGTGTGGCTCGTTTTTTAACTTTACTTTCACGGATGTTGTAGTCCCGATCATGAAACAAGTAACTTCTTTTCGCTTAATCAAAAGCATCGCCCTCGGCACCGTTATCGCAATGAGCGCAGCCTCCGTTGCGCACGCCGATGACGTTAACATCAAAACCATGATCCCAGGTGTCCCGCAGATCGATGCGGAAGCGTACATCCTGATTGATTACAACTCCGGCAAGGTGCTGGCCGAGATGAACGCCGATGCGCGTCGCGATCCGGCCAGCCTGACCAAAATGATGACCAGCTACGTCATCGGCCAGGCGCTGAAAGCGGGTAAAATCGGCCAGGACGATCTGGTGACCGTCGGCCAGGACGCCTGGGCGACCGGCAACCCGGTGTTCAAAGGCTCCTCGCTGATGTTCCTGAAGCCGGGCGATCGCGTGCCGGTCTCCAAACTGACCCGCGGCATCAACCTGCAGTCCGGTAACGACGCCTGCGTGGCGATGGCCGACTACGTCGCCGGCAGCCAGGACGCGTTCGTTAACCTGATGAACACCTACGTCAGCAAGCTGGGCCTGCAGAACACTCACTTCCAGACGGTACACGGCCTGGATGCCCAGGGCCAGTACAGTTCGGCGCGCGACATGGCGCTGATCGGCCAGGCGCTGATCCGCGACGTGCCGGAAGAGTACGCGATCTACAAAGAAAAAGAGTTCACCTTCAACAATATCCGCCAGATGAACCGCAACGGTCTGCTGTGGGATAACAGCCTGAACGTCGACGGCATCAAAACCGGCCATACCGACGCGGCGGGTTACAACCTGGTGGCTTCGGCGACCGAAGGCCAAATGCGCCTGATCTCCGCCGTGATGGGCGGCCGCACCTACAAAGGCCGTGAAGCCGAAAGCAAGAAACTGCTGACCTGGGGCTTCCGCTTCTTCGAAACCGTGGCGCCGCTGAAAGTCGGTAAAGAGTTCGCCTCCGAGCCTGTCTGGTTCGGCGATGCCGACCGCGTTGAGCTCGGCGTGGACAAAGACGTCTACCTGACCATTCCGCGCGGCCGCATGAAAGATCTGAAGGCCAGCTACGTGCTGAACACGCCGGAAATTCACGCGCCGCTGGCGAAAAACCAGGTGGTGGGCAGCATCAACTTCCAGCTGGACGGCAAAACCATCGATCAGCGCCCGCTGGTGGTGATGAACGAAGTGAAAGAAGGCGGTTTCTTCAGCCGCATCGTGGACTACATCAAACTGATGTTCCACCACTGGTTCGGTTAATGGTTGAAACGGGCGAAATTGCCCCCATATACTGAATAACATTAACTCCCGCCCCGGCGGGAGTTATAATTTATAGATTAGCTAGCACTCTGGAGCGCACGCACATGCAAAAAACTAAACTGAACGAACTGCTCGAATTCCCTTGCTCGTTTACCTACAAGGTGATGGGCCTGGCGCAGCCTGAGCTGGTTGACCAGGTAGTTGAAGTGGTGCAGCGCCATGCGCCGGGCGATTACAACCCGCAGGTCAAGCCAAGCAGCAAAGGCAACTACCACTCCGTCTCCATCACCATCAATGCCACTCACATCGAGCAGGTCGAAACCCTGTACGAAGAGTTAGGCAACATTGAAATTGTTCGCATGGTGCTGTAATTCCAGCATAAACCCCTGCTTATCAACCCGGGATGGCGCAGCGTCTTCCCGGGTTGCGCATTTTTGGTCAGCGAAAGGCTGGCCGCAAGCCGGAGCGCCCGGTATAATGGCTTTACCACTTCTGTAACCTGACGATGACTCTTTTGCAACCAGACAAGATTATTTTGCGTCAGCTGGGGTTGCAGCCCTACGCGCCTGTATCCCAAGCCATGCATAACTTCACCGACAGTCGTACCGAGACTACGCCGGACGAACTGTGGCTGGTACAGCATCACCCGGTGTTCACCCAAGGCCAGGCCGGCAAAGCCGAACATGTGCTGATGCCCGGCGACATCCCGGTTGTCCAGAGCGATCGCGGCGGCCAGGTGACCTACCACGGGCCGGGTCAGCAAGTGATGTACGTGATGGTCGATCTGAAACGCAGCAAGGTCGGCGTACGTCAATTGGTCACGGCGATAGAAGATACGGTTATCAACACTCTCGCCCACTTTCGCCTCGCATCGCGCGCCCGTCCGGATGCGCCTGGCGTGTACGTGGGGGAGCAGAAAATCTGTTCGTTGGGTTTGCGGATCCGCAAAGGCAGCTCATTCCACGGCCTGGCCCTGAATGTGGCGATGGATCTCAGCCCCTTCCAACGCATCAACCCTTGCGGTTACGCCGGCATGCAGATGACGCAGGTCAGCGCGCTGGCGCCCGGCGTTGGCCTTGAAGACATACACCCAATCCTGGTACAGGAATTTGTTCATTTACTCGGCTACCAGACGGTCGAGCTTCGTAACTGGAACCTGCACGATTATGAGTAAACCAATTCAGATGGAACGCGGCGTCAAATACCGCGATGCTGACAAAATGGCGCTGATCCCGGTCAAAACGGTGGTCACCGAACGGCAGGAGCTGTTGCGTAAACCCGAGTGGATGAAGATCAAACTGCCTGCCGACTCAACGCGCATTCAGGGCATCAAAGCCGCGATGCGTAAAAACGGCCTGCACTCCGTCTGTGAGGAAGCTTCGTGCCCTAACCTGTCCGAGTGTTTCAACCACGGTACCGCCACCTTTATGATCCTCGGCGCTATCTGCACCCGTCGCTGCCCGTTCTGCGACGTGGCCCACGGCCGCCCGATCGCGCCAGACGCTAACGAGCCGGAAAAGCTGGCGCAAACCATCGCCGACATGGCGCTGCGTTACGTGGTGATCACCTCGGTTGACCGCGACGACCTGCGCGACGGCGGTGCTCAGCACTTTGCCGACTGCATCTCGGCCATCCGCGCCAAGAGTCCGAACATCAAAATTGAAACGCTGGTGCCGGACTTCCGCGGCCGTATGGATCGCGCTCTGGAGATCCTCACCGCCACGCCGCCGGACGTATTTAACCACAACCTGGAAAACGTGCCGCGCGTCTACCGCCAGGTGCGCCCGGGCGCCAACTATGAGTGGTCGCTGAAGCTGCTGGAGCGCTTTAAAGAAGCTCACCCGGATATCCCGACCAAATCCGGCCTGATGGTCGGCCTGGGCGAAACCAACGCGGAAATCGTTGAAGTGATGCGCGATCTGCGTCGCCACGGCGTGACCATGCTGACGCTGGGCCAGTACCTGCAGCCGAGCCGTCACCACCTGCCGGTGCAGCGCTACGTCAGCCCGGCCGAGTTTGACGAGATGAAAGAAGAAGCGATGGCGATGGGCTTCACCCACGCCGCCTGCGGCCCGTTCGTGCGTTCGTCTTACCACGCCGATCTGCAGGCCAAAGGGATGGAAGTGAAATAACGCGTAATAGTTTGTTACGCTAAAGACGGCGGAAACGCCAAAAAACGGATGTCCGCAAGGCATCCGTTTTTTATTGCGCGCAGTCAGACGGAATTAAACGTCTTTCTTTTCGACGCTCTGCTGAGCGGACTGGCTCTCGGCGGTGCTGTTGCCGGCGGCCGGCGGCGTGCTGTCGTCGCCCACCGCTTTTTTAAAGCCTTTCAGCGCCGCGCCAAGATCGGCGCCGAGCGTGCGCAGTTTGCTGGTGCCGAACAGTAAAATCACCAACACCGCAATCACCAGAAGTTTGGTAATGCTGATACCTTCCATACTCACCTTCTTATCATAGAGCGCTGTGTGAACAGCGAGAAAAACTGACCTTGCCTGCGAATATTTAGCGACTTTCCTTCGGCTCACACAACCGCAACATGTAACAGAGTGAGATCCGTTGCAGGAATGTCACGCAACCTCGCGGCGTGAATCCCAGACTATTCTTAGTTTATCACCCGCATGATACGCTGCCGTGATACTCATCAGGGAGATGCCGGATGTATATTGCCCCATCCATTTTCGATGCCCGAAAATCCGGCCTCAGCTTCGCCAAACGCACCTATCTGCCCCGCGTCGCCGGTCTGGGGCTCGGGTTTATCTGCGTTTGCGCCGCGCTCTATCCCTTGGCTCCGCCCGCGGCGGTCTGGCTATTGCTGGCCTTTCACGGCTTTCTCTGGCCGCATCTGGCCTATCGCCTGGCCTACCGCGCCAAAGATCCGTTCAAAGCCGAGATCCGCAACCTCTTGATCGACTCCGCCTTCGGCGGCTTCTGGGCAGCGATGATGGCATTCAATGCCCTGCCGGCGATCGTCATCCTGTCGATGATGAGCATGAACAACATCGCTTCGGCCGGCAAAGCGCTGTTTGTCAAAGGATTGGCGATTCAATTGGCCACGGCGATGCTCACCGGCGCGCTGCTCGGCTTCCCGTTTCATCCATACAGCACGCCGCTGCAAGTCTATCTGTGCCTGCCGATGATCTACCTTTATCCGACGTTGCTGGGGCTGGTGACCTACCGCACCGCCAAACGGCTGGCGGAAAAAAAACAGGAGCTGCAACGCATCAGCACCCGCGATGGGCTGACCGGCTTATATAACCGTCGCCACTGGGAACATCTTCTGCATCGCCAGTTCGATAGCTGCCGCCGCTACCAGGACAACGCCACGCTGATCCTGATGGACATCGACCGCTTCAAAACCATCAACGACACCTTCGGCCATGCGCTGGGGGATGAAGCCCTGGCGGTATTGGCGGAAGAGCTGCTGATCGGCTTGCGCAACGTGGATATCGTCGGGCGCTACGGCGGCGACGAGTTTGGCGCGGTGCTGCCGAACACTAACGCCGAACAGGCGGAAATCGTCCTGCACCGCATCCAGCAGCGGCTGGACGCGGTCAGTTTCAAGGAGGCGCCGCAGCTGCGGCTGCAGATCAGCGCAGGCATCGCTAACTACCACCCCGCGCTGGGCGGCTATCTTGACTGGCTGAAAGCGGCCGACGGTGCGCTCTATCGGGCGAAGCATAATGGCCGCAACCGGCTGGAAACGGCAGTGCCGCCAGGGGAGTAACTTACTGACTTAATAACTTGGCAAAATACTTCGGCGCTTCGACAAAGCCTTCGCGCCGGTAAAACGTATGCGCTCGCTCGCGGCGACTGTGGCAATGGACCTCTAACCGATCGCAGCCGCGACGGTGCGCCAGCGCCTCGCCCTCCGCCAGCAGCCGCCGGCCTACGCCCGCGCCGCGCGCTCGGTCATCGACGCAAAAATAGCTGATGCGGCCAATGTCGCCGGCCAACGCCAGCTGCGGCAGGAAATGCAGCGACAACACGCCCAACACCTGCTCCCCGTCCGTCGCCACCAGCAGCGCCTCATCCGGATGCGCCAACAGTTGCTGCATGCGCTGCGTCAGAAACGCCTCGGTGCCGGGATAATCCAACGCCGTCATTAATTAGGCGATAGCATGGCGATCGCTCAGGCGCGCCGTTCTGATTTGCATAGGGTGACCTCGCAGAGTGTCGATACTACAAAATAGATGGCGTTAGGTGTAACATCCACCGGGTACGGCAAAAAAGGCCGTGCGGCACGCTGGAGATGACATTCCTCCCTAACCGCCTTCACAGGCTGATGATGTCTACGTAACCTCTCGGAGAGAGGCGCGTAGCGTTACGCCTGTCCCTTTCCGAGTCCCGTGAATTTCTCTGATTGAAAGGTAGTTGCCCCATGTTGAGTTCTTTACTGGCCGTATTTATCGGCGGCGGCGTCGGCAGCGTTTTGCGCTGGGCGGTAAGCATGAAAATGAATCCGCTGAATGCCCACATTCCGCTCGGTACGCTGATGGTCAATCTGATCGGTGGTTTTATCATCGGCCTGGCGATGGCGATTTTCACCCGCATGACGCATCTGGATCCCACCTGGAAATTACTGATTACCACCGGGTTCTGCGGCGGCCTGACTACCTTCTCCACCTTTTCGCTGGAGGTGGTATACCTGATGCAAGATGGCCGCTTCGGCTGGGCGCTGGCCAACATGCTGCTCAACCTGGCCGGCTCGCTGGCGATGACGCTGCTGGCCTTTATGCTGGTGATGTGGCTCAACGGGCGCTAAGCCCTTAATGTTTCCTTAATCTTGCATGCGCATAATCTCATCCAGTACTCCTGACTGGATGAGAAACCGCTATGTTTAGCCTGCCGAAAACCGCCGCCGAAGCGATTGCCATTGCGCTGTGCGTCCTGATCGTCGCCGCCTTTATCAAATCCTACCTGTTCGCTTAAGCGCCCTTACCCGCAGCACGCGTTCATCTTGCGTCTTTCCGGCCGTTTACACTACAATTGAGAATGAACGTTCACACCCAAAAATGTGAACCCGGCTCACGCGTAGCAAAGGATCGGGCAGATGCTCTCCCCCAACGACAGTAAACAGGCCAAGGTGCAGGCGCGCCGCGATCAGATCGTCGAAGCGGCGAAAATCAGTTTCCGCCGCCACGGCTTCCACGCCGCCAGCATGGCGGAGATCGCCCAAGGCTCGCAGCTCAGCGTCGGGCAAATCTATCGTTATTTCGCCAATAAAGACGCGATTATCGAAGAGATCGTCAACCGCATCATCACTAACAAGATGCAGCGGCTGGAAAACCTTGGCGATCACATCAACCTGATCGCCGGCACGTTGGCGGCGCGCACGCTGTTTCAGCAGCCGGGCGAGAGCGAAACCGATCACATGCTGATGCTGGAAGTGACCGCCGAGGCCACGCGCAACCCGGTGGTGGCCAAACTGCTCAGCGATGCGGAAGCGCGGCTGTTTCGCCACGTGTGCCACAATCTGCAGCGGCTGTATCCCCATTTCAGCGCGGAGGAGATCGCCGCCCGGGTGGAATTTATCGCCGTCATGAGCGAAGGCACCGGTTACCGTATCCTTACCACGCAAAAAGCCGATGCGTCCCTGCTGCGCGATCTGTATCAGCAGGCCATTTCTCACCTGTTCAGGAAACTCTAATCTCCCATGACCAAACACTTAGCCAGACAGCGTCTGGTGTACGCCGTCGTGCTTGGCCTGCTGGCCGCGCTGGGGCCGCTGTGCACCGATCTCTACCTGCCCGCCCTGCCGGAAATGGCGGGTGAGCTGAATACCTCTACCGCCGCCGCGCAGCTCAGCCTGACCACCGGGCTGCTCGGCCTGGGCGTCGGCCAGCTGATTTTCGGCCCTTACAGCGACAAACTGGGCCGCATGCGCCCGCTGCTGCTGTCGCTGATCCTGCTGCTGGGCGCTTCGCTGTGGTGTGCCCTCGCGCCCAGCATCGACCAACTGCTGATCGCCCGCCTACTCCAGGGCATCGCCGGCGCCGGCGGCGCGGTGATTTCCCGCGCCATTGCTCGCGATCTGTACGCCGGCCATGAGCTGACCCGTTTCTTCGCCTTGCTGATGCTGGTTAACGGCCTGGCGCCGATCGTCGCACCGGTGCTGGGCGGCGTGATGCTGCAGGTAATGAATTGGCGCGGTATCTTCGGCGTGCTGGCGGCCATCGCCGTGCTGCTGTTCAGCCTGTCGGCGCTGAAGCTGCGCGAATCCCTGCCGATCGAGCGCCGCAGCCAGGGCGGTATCCTGGCGATGCTGATGTCGCTCGGCGGGTTGCTGACCCAGCGCTATTTCATGGGCCTGTGCCTGACACAGGGCTTCGTGATGGCCGGCATGTTCGCCTATATCGGCGCCTCGCCTTTCGTCTTGCAGCAGATCTACGGCCTCAGCCCGCAGATGTTCAGCCTATGCTTCGCCATTAACGGCGTCGGCTTGATCATTGCGGCACAGCTGGCCAGCCGTCTCAGTGCGCGTTGGGGGGAACGCCGGGTGTTGAGGGGCGGGTTAACGCTGGCGGCCGTCGCGTCGCTGTTGCTGCTGTTGGCCGCCGCGCTGCATGCGCCGCTGGTCGTGTTGCTGGTGCCGCTGTTCTTCTCGGTAGCGGTGATCGGCATCGTCGGCCCGACCGCCTCTTCGCTGGCGATGCAAAGCCAGGGAGACAAAGCGGGCAGCGCCTCGGCCTTGATCGGCGTGTGCATGTTCGCCCTCGGCGCCTGCGCCGTGCCGCTCACCGGGCTGGGCGGCACCTCGGGCCTGTCGATGGCGCTGACCATCGTCGGCTGTTACGCCATCGCCATCCTGCTGTTCGGCCTGTTGGCCCGCCGCAACGACGCATAACGCGCCCAATAAAAAACCCGCTCAATGAGCGGGTTTTAAGAAATTCAGCTACGCAGCTTAGATAGCAGTAACGTTAGCGGCAGATGGGCCCTTGGCACCGTTCGTGATTTCAAATTCTACACGCTGGCCTTCAGCAAGCGTTTTGAAACCGTTGCTAACGATGGCAGAGAAGTGGACGAAAACGTCCTTGCTACCATCTTCCGGAGTAATGAAACCGAAGCCTTTGGATTCATTAAACCACTTAACGCTACCTTTAATCTTAGACATCAAACTTACCTTTAACGTGAATGAAAGACACAAAACCTGTGTCGATTACAGTACAGCAAGCAGGCAGGATTTTGTCCACCACCGCGATCACAGAAATCCGATAAAGAGTGAAAAAATCCGTGTTGTCCGGTGTAAATGGATTGCACCGGTTGCGATACGTTACCGTTCCAGGCCAAACCTCTCCCTGCGCCGGCGAACAACGAGCGAACGCCCAAACTCGCCCGCTTCCCCCAGCGTTGACGCCCCCATGCAGACGCAATCGCTATGAAATATAACCAGATGGTCTTTTTGCTTCGGCGGTCCCTGCACTAGGGTTAGGGTTTATTTCCCACTGTGAGCCAAGCCTATGACCAGCCAATTGGCAGACAAAATCATCGCCTATCGGCGTGAGCTGCACCAAAACCCGGAACTTTCCAATCACGAATTCGCCACCACCGCCCGGCTGACCCGCTGGCTGGAAGAGGCAGGCATCCGTCTGCTGCCGCTGGCGCTGAAAACCGGCGTCGTGGCGGAGATCGGCAGCGGCAAGGGGCCGATTATCGCGCTGCGCGGCGACATTGATGCTCTGCCGATCGACGAAATCGCCGACGTGCCCTTCAGCTCGCAAAACAGCGGCGTAATGCACGCCTGCGGCCACGACTTTCACACCTCGGTGATGCTCGGCGCCGCGCACCTGCTCAAAGCGCGTGAGGCCGAGCTGCCCGGCACGGTGCGCATCTTCTTCCAGCCGGCGGAAGAGACCTTCAACGGCGCCCGGCACCTGATCGACGCCGGCGCGCTGGATAACGTTGCGGCGGTATTTGGCCTGCATAACGCGCCGGAGCTGCCCACCGGTACCTTCGCCACCCGCGCCGGGCCGTTCTACGCCAACGTCGATCGCTTCCAGATCCTCATCACCGGCAAAGGCGCCCACGCCGCCAAACCGGAACAGGGCGTCGATACCATCGTCACCGCCAGCCAGATCGTCGGCGCGCTGCAGACGCTGCCCAGCCGCAGCTTCAGCTCGCTGGAATCGCTGGTGGTGAGCGTGACGCGCATCGAAGGCGGCAATACCTGGAACGTGCTGCCGCAAACCGTGGAGCTGGAAGGCACGGTGCGCACCCACAGCGACGCGGTGCGCCGCCAGGTGCCTGATAAAATTCGCCAGGTGATCGACGGCGTTGCCGCCGCGCTCGGCGCGCAGGCCGAACTCCACTGGCAGCCGGGGCCGCCGGCGGTGATCAACGACGCCCATTGGGCGGCGTTCAGCAAAACCGTCGCCGCCGAGGCCGGCTACCGGGTCGAAGAGGCGGAGCTGCAAATGGGGGGTGAAGATTTCGCGCTGTATCTGCATCACGTGCCGGGCGTCTTCGTCAGCATCGGCTCCGCCAGCGAGTTCGGCCTGCATCATCCGCGTTTCAATCCCGATGAACGCGCCCTGTTCCCCGCGGCACAATATTTTACGCTGCTGGCGGAACGCACGCTGCAACAGCTCACTACCGCGCCAGAAAAAGCCCTCAGCAACGCCTGAATAACGTGAAATAGTATTTCCCCGACGCCGCAGATACCGCGCCGGGGATTATTATTTTCGCTCGCCGTGATATTTGCAGTTTTCAACATTTGAATATGCTGTTTTGTTGTTTTACATCCCGTTGCCGCTCATCAATAGTGGACACATCAGACACCGCGCGCCTTTGCGGCGCATGACAGGATAATCACGATGAGCGACAACGCGAATAATCAACGGCAATTACGGCTGGGCGCCATTCTGCACGGCGCATCGGGAAATATGTCCGCCTGGCGCCACCCGGATGCCACCGCCGACGCCAGCATCAACCTCGAATTTAATATCGCCTCGGCGAAAAAAGCCGAACAGGGGAAATTCGATTTCGTGTTTGTCGCCGATGGGTTATATATCAACGAAAAATCCATTCCGCATTTTCTTAATCGTTTCGAACCGCTCACCCTGCTGGCCGCGCTGGCCGCCGCCACCGATAAAATCGGCCTGGTAGGCACCCTTTCCACCTCTTACAGCGATCCGTTCACCGTCGCCCGCCAGTTCGCCAGCCTCGACCACCTGAGCAACGGCCGCGCCGGCTGGAACGTGGTGACGTCGCCGCTGGAAGGCTCGGCCAAAAACTTCTCGCGCGCCGAACACCCGGAACACAGCCTGCGTTACCGCATCGCCGGCGAATTTCTCGACGTCGCCAAAGGGCTGTGGGATTCCTGGGAAGACGATGCCTTTGTGCGCAACAAGGCTAGCGGCGAATTCTTCCGCACCGGCAAGCTACACACCCTCAATCACCAGGGAGAGTTCTTCTCGGTGCAGGGGCCGCTGAACATCGGCCGCACGCCGCAGGGGCGCCCGATCCTGTTCCAGGCCGGCGCCTCCGAAGACGGCAAACGGCTGGCGGCTCAACACGCCGATGCGATCTTCACCCATCACGACACGCTGGAACAAGCGCAGAATTTTTATCAGGACGTGAAGCGGCAGCTGGTGGAACAGGGGCGCGAGCCGGACGACCTGCGCATCTTCCAGGGCGTCAGCGTGATCGTCGGCGACGACGACGCGGACGTCGAGCGCCAGTACCAGGAGACCGCCCGCCTGGTCAGCATTGAGAACGCCCTCAACTATCTTGGCCGCTACTTCGAGCATTACGACTTTTCCCGCCATCCGCTGGACGCCCCCTTCCCGGACATCGGCGATCTGGGGCAAAACAGCTTCCGCAGCACTACCGACGCCATCAAGCGCAGCGCCCGCGAACGTAACCTCACGCTGCGCCAGGTGGCGCTGGAAGCCGCCTCGCCGCGCCCGGTGTTCAGCGGCACGCCGGAAGCGGTGGCGGACGGCCTGCAACGCTGGTTCGACGGTGAAGCCGCCGACGGTTTCATCATCAGCGGCGGTACGCCCAGCGCCTTCGGCCACTTCGTCGATCGGGTGGTACCCATCCTGCAACAGCGTGGCCTGTTCCGTCAGGCGTACCACGGCGATACGCTGCGCGAGCACCTGGGCCTGAAGCGCCCGTTGAACAGATTCACCCAATAATAAGATCGTTTTCAGGGATATCCGCTATGCAGAAAACCGTTACCGCCGCCCTCGTGGCGGCCTTGCTGAGCCTGACCGGCGCCGCGCAGGCGGGCACCGGCATCGATTTACAGGCCAATGAAATCCCGATCCACGCGCCGAAAAACCCGCAGGCGATCGCCAAACTGCCGGCCGATTTCCACTTCGTGAAGCCGGGCCAATTCACCGTTGCAATCGCCGCGCTCAACACGCCGCCGCTGGCGCTGTTTGCCGCCGATAACCGGCGGCTGATCGGCAGCGAAGTGGATATCGCGCAGCTGGTGGCCGACAGCCTGGGGCTTGAATTAAACGTGGTGCAAACCTCGTGGGAAGACTGGCCGCTGGGGGTGGTTTCCGGCAAATATGACGCA
The DNA here is from genome assembly GCF_009905295.1 of Serratia sp. NGAS9. Taxonomy (NCBI): domain Bacteria; kingdom Pseudomonadati; phylum Pseudomonadota; class Gammaproteobacteria; order Enterobacterales; family Yersiniaceae; genus Serratia; species Serratia sp. NGAS9. The sequence goes on along the minus strand of NZ_CP047605.1, from coordinate 1,116,447 downwards.
GCCATCACCAACGTCACCGTCACCAAAGAGCGCAAAACCCGCTTCGACTTTGCCACCTACCGCATCGATTCGCTCGGCTTTTACGTCAAAACCGGCGGCAAGATCGCGACGATCAAACAGCCTGCCGATATCGCCGGATTAAAGATCATCGTTGGCTCCGGCACCAATCAGGAAGCAATTTTGCTGGCGTGGGACAAACAGAACCGGCAGCAGGGGCTCAAACCCTTCCAGCCGATCTACGTGACCGACGATGCGGCCGCCACGCTGGCGATCCAGTCCGGCCGCGCCGACGCCTACTTCGGGCCGAACGTGCTGGGCGCCTATAAAGCGGCGCTGAACGGCCGCACCCGGCTGGCGGGCACGGTGGAAGGCGGTTGGCCCAAGGCGGCACACATCGCCGTCACCACCCGTAAAGGCAACGGCCTGGTGCAGGCGGTGAACGAAGCGCTGAACGGCGCGATCCGCGGCGGGCAGTACGATCGGGTGCTCAACCGCTGGGGCGAGAGCGTCGAACGCCTTGCGCAGTCGGAAATCAACCCGCCCGGCCTGGGCGATTAGGAGCGCGCGATGACGCAAGACACTTTCATTCAGACGCTGCCGACCGACCCGCTGATCGCCCCGGTGATCGAGGGGCTGTTCGGCGAATATCGCCAGCGTTACGGCGACTATTTTGGTGACCAGGAACCGGAAGCGCTGGACCTGTACGCGCCGCCGCAAGGGGCCTTCATCGTGCTGCTGCGCGCCGGTGCGCCGATCGCCATGGGCGCCTTCAAACGCTATGACGCACAGACCGCCGAGCTGAAGCGCATCTGGACGCGAGGCGATCTGCGCCGCCAGGGCCTGGCACAGCGGGTGTTGCAGCAGTTGGAAACGCTGGCGCTGGCGCAGGGATATCGCCGGCTCTATCTGACCACCGGCTTTCGCCAGCCCGAAGCGGTGGGCCTGTATCTGAACAACGGGTATCAGCCGCAGTTCGATCCCACCGTCGACAGCGAGGTTTACAGCCGGCCGCCCTACGATGGCCGCCTGCCGTTCCGCAAAAGCCTGATTGCAGAGGACGCGTGTTGTTGCGCGTCGGAAAGGAAAATCGCCTAAGACCCCTTTATCTGTATCGGGAGACATGACATGTCCAAACAAGAAGTCTTGAAAGTGGTGCCCGCCCGCTATCCGCTGCGGCTGATCGGCGCGCTGTTTTCGCTGTTTATTCTGGCCGCCATCGTGCAATCGGTGGCGGGTAACGCGCGCTGGGAATGGGGCGTGTTCGCCGAGTGGTTCTTCGCGCCGGCGGTACTGGCGGGGCTGGGGCAAACCCTGCTGCTGACGCTGCTCGGTACGCTGTTCAGCATCCTGTTCGGCACCCTGTTGGCGCTGGCGCGCCTGTCGCGCTCCTACCTGCTGGCGTCGCTGGCCTGGGGCTATATCTGGCTGTTTCGCTCTCTGCCGCTGATCCTGGTGCTGATCATTCTGTACAACTTCTCCTATCTGTATGACGCCATCTCGCTGGGCATTCCCTTCACCTCCGTGGTGTTCGCCAGCTTTCCCACCATCGACATTCTCGGCCAGTTCGCCGTGGCGGTGCTGGGCCTGACGCTGGTGCAGTCCGCCTACACCGCCGAGATCATCCGCGGCGGCATCCTGGGCGTGGATTACGGCCAGCACGAGGCGGCGGCGGCGCTGGGCCTGCCGGGCTATCGTCGCACCTTCCGTATCATTCTGCCGCAGGCACTGCGCTCCATTATTCCGACCGGCTTCAACGAGATCATCAGCCTGGCGAAAGGCACCTCTATCGTTTACGTGCTGGCGCTGCCGGAGCTGTTTTACACCATTCAGGTTATCTATAACCGCACCCAGCAGGTGATACCGCTGCTGATGGTCGCCACCGTCTGGTACCTGTTCATCACCACCGCGCTGTCGGTGATCCAATACTATATCGAGCGCTATTTCGCCCGGGGCGCGGTGCGCGAATTGCCGCCGACGCCCTGGCAGAAACTGGCCGGCTGGCTAAAACGTTAGGAGACCAACATGTCTGAAGCCATTGATTATTACGCCTTGCCCGAGCAGCCGGTACGCAATCTCACCCCGGTGCCGGCACGCGGCCTGATCGAAATCAGCAACGTTAGCAAGTTCTTCGGCAAACACAAGGCGCTGGACGACGTCAGCCTGACGCTGCAGCCGGGCACCGTGACCGTGATCCTCGGCCCTTCCGGCTCCGGCAAATCGACGCTGCTGCGGGCGATCAACCACCTGGAGCGCGTCGACGAGGGCTTTATCCGCATCGACGGCGACTACGTCGGCTACCGCCGCAAGGGCAACCGGCTGTACGAGCTGAAGGAAAAGGCCATCCTCCGGCAGCGCATCAACGTCGGCTATGTGTTCCAAAATTTCAACCTGTTCCCGCACCTGACGGTGCTGGAAAACATCATCGAAGCGCCGGTGGTGCACAAAATTCACTCCCGCGAGCGGGCGAAGGCGGTCGCCTATGAGCTGCTGGATACCGTCGGGCTGCGCCACAAGGCGGATGCCTACCCGCGCCACCTCTCCGGCGGCCAACAACAACGCATCGCCATCGCGCGCGCGCTGGCGCTGAACCCGAAGGTGATCCTGTTCGATGAACCGACCTCCGCGCTCGATCCCGAGCTGGTCGGCGAAGTGCTGGACGTGATTAAGGGGTTGGCGGATCTGGGTGTCACGCTGGTGGTGGTCACGCATGAAATCGGCTTTGCACGCGAAGCGGCGGATCGGGTGGTGTTTATGGTCGACGGGCAGATCGTCGAACAGGGCGACGCCAGGCAGGTGCTGTCCCAACCGCAGCATCCGCGCACCGTTAACTTCCTCAACAAAGTGCTGTGATCGTCGGGGCGCCGTGGCGCCCCACACCTGAGCCGCTTATAGGCCGGCGAAACGCCGCTTCTCGGCGGCGAAATCCAGCGGGCGGATCCCCTGCTGGTTTTTATCCTCGTCGGTCAGCAACGCCGGCGGAATAAACCAGGTCACCTCGAACAGCAGCCCGTCCGGATCGTGACCATAAATACTTTTGTGCACGCCATGATCCTCTTCCAGCCCGAGAATACCGCGTTCGGCCAACTGGTGACGAATGCGCTCCAGCTCTTCCAGACTGTCCACTTCCCAGGCCAGATGGTACAGCCCGGCCGGTGGCTCATGCTCCGCCGGCGGCTCGTTGTTGGCGCGAAACACCCCGGCGCGCTGCTGGCCCAGATTCTTGCTGAACAGTGCCAAATCGTGATCGTTTTCCGAATCGGCGGCCTGGGTAAATACTGCGCGATCGGGGCTGTCGGACGGCTTCAGCTTGAAGCCCAAGACCTGATGATAAAAGTCGGCGCTCTGCCGCACATCGCTGACATACAGCACGGCGTGATTGAGACGTTTGATGCCCATCGATATTCCTTTTTCGCATTGAATGAAGTCAGCATGAACATAGCATGTGGCCAGGAAGCCGCTAAATGCCGTTATCGCATGACTAAATGCCGCCCGCGCAATCTGTCGCTGCAAGGCATTCCGCGCTATCATAAGCGCTGTATTGAACCCTTTTGTGAGAATAGCGATGAACGGCAAGATAACGACTTTTTTTGAAGACAAAGGCTTCGGCTTTATTACCGACGAGAACGGAGAAAATCGTTATTTTCACGTGATTAAAGTGCAGAACCCGGAGCTGATTAAGAAAAACGCGGCGGTCACCTTCGAGCCAACCAACAACACCAAAGGCCCGTCGGCTTATGCGGTAAAAGTGTTGGCGCCCAGCAAATACATCATCATCGCCAATGAAAGAATCAAGATCACCAGCATCAAGTCTTTTAATACCTTCACCAAGGAAGTGCCGGTCAAAGCCGACGTGGATAAAGAGAACACCGTGCTGTCGGTCGGCCTGCTGATGAACCGCATTCGCCCACAGTCCGAAGATCAGGCGCAGACCATGCAAACGCTGCGCATGCTGACCATTACCACCTTCCAGAACACCACCCATACCTTCTCCGAGCACGAGATCGATATGGATGAAACCATCAAGGCGCTGAAAAGCCTGTAAGTATCTGCGTACGGAAAATAACCAACGAAATTTGTCGTTGCCTGTGTTAGCGTGAGTTTTCACCTGACACAGGCTATTGATATGTCCGATTCCAGCAGCGTCAAAGGTTTTATCAACCGCTCCACCCAAATCGTCTGCCCTAAATGCGGCTATGTTACCCGGCAAAAATGCGCAGCAATGCTGCAAGATGTGATACTGATTTGCCCTAATTGCGAAACCCGCTTCGAGCCCAGGCAAGGCTGAAAACGGTTAACGGAACAGGATATGCTCGACGCTGTTGCCGTTGATCACGTTGAACGACTCCACCCGATTACGCCCCTGCGATTTGGCGCGATACAGCGCGATATCCGCCATATTCATCAGCTGTTCCAACGATTTCACCTCATTCATCGCCAGGCTGGCGACGCCGACGCTGATGGTGATTTTCAACGTCTGCTTGCCTTCCGCCTGCAGCTCCGTCTGCTCCACCAGCCGGCGCAAATGTTCCCCCAGCGCCACGCCCTGCGCCGCCAGCGCGCGCGGCAGCATGATAGCAAACTCTTCCCCGCCCAAGCGGCCGAACAGCTGATCGTGACGCAGCTCGCGCCGCACGATGTGCGCGAACGACGCCAAAACCTGATCGCCGGCGCTGTGGCCGTGCGTATCGTTGATCTGCTTGAAATGATCAATGTCGATCAGCAGCAGCGACACCGCCTCTTTGGAACGGTGTTTATGCTCCAGCAACTCGCCCGCTTTGCGGGTCATCGCGCTGCGCGCCAGCACCCCGGTCAGAAAATCGTGGTTGGCACTGTGCTCCAGACGTCGCATCAGCTTGCGGTTGGCGGCGATGGAGCTGGCGAGGATCAGCGGCCCCATCACCAGCATGGCGATGCCCAATCGGGCGGACATCAGGGTATCGAGGAAGGCGTTGTGGTTGTTCGGCGTTTCATAAAGCACCAGGTTGGCAGAAATGCTGCTGATCTCGGTCATGCCGGTCAACAGCGTCAGCAACGTCACGGGGAACAGCGGGTAGCGTACCGCGCACCACAGCAGCGCCGGGATCGGGAAGGCGATGGCGCCCGGCCCGCCGATATAGACGCTGAACGCCAGCGACAGCAGCAACGCCAGCAACGGCAGGCAGCCTTTCAGGCGCCAACGTACCTGCATGCGCAGCAGTTGCTTCAGCCGCGGCGCCGCCATCAGCACCGGCAACAGCAGCAAGGTCGTCGAGAATTGCTCACTGAACCAAGCCAGCCAGGCGATCACCACCGTGTTGTTATAGAGGCTATCATTACGCAGCACCGACAGCGTCGACGCCACCGCCGCGCCGGCCAAACTGGCGCTGAACATATAGAGTATCGCCTGGGGCTTGCCCATGCGCCGTTGAGATTGTGGCAGCATCAGCATGATGCCGTAACCGACGGCGATCAGCGACATGTTGCAGGCGTTCAGCCACAGCGCCAGAGACCAACCTTCGCCGGTGCTGAGATCGGCGGCGACCATGCCCAGATAGGTGGTAAGCCAGCCGAGCGGCGTGCCGTAAATGGGTTTGCGCAGCAGCAGACCGAGCAGAATCGCATTCACCGGCCAAAATAAGGAAAGCGAGCCAATCGGCCGGCTAAGAATACCCACCAGGGAAAGCAAAAAAGCCAGCATGAAAAGATTGATCAGCTGAACCGTTAGCGGCAGGCCATGCCTGGCGTTTATTCTGGCGTTCATCGCCTTGCCCATATTTTGCTAATAACCAGAATAATAATGTGCATACTCTCTCGCCCGGCCAGTGAGGGATAGTCAACCCGGATTTCAACCAAAAAAGCCAGACAAATCAATAATAAAAAACGTTAACATTTAATTAACAGACTTTTCTTAGCCCCGTTCGGCTGCGGCGGGCACACCCGCGTAGCGTCAGCAAATAATGGCTACTCTGCTGTCAGCATAGCGCATAGCGTAATAGGTCGCCGACGGCGTCAATTACATTAATAAGCTTGTGGTTATTGGTCGTTGAATGATGTTTGAATAACTGCGCGATTATTTTCCTGCAACTGGGCCGCCCGTGCAATAACAACCCAAAAAAAGCCCGCATGAAGCGGGCTTGCTTGAACAACAGCAAATCGACAGTTACAACACGGCCATGCCTTGAATGCCCGTGTTGCCACGCAGTATAGCGGTGAAAGCTTAAGCAGACCTTAGCAACAAAAAACCCGGCCTAGGAACCGGGAATATTTGTACGAAATGCAGTGTTAGCCCAAGCAGGCTAATAACATTTCGCAGCCTACACGCCAATTGTGCAGAGAAAATGAACGCGGCATCCGTTCAACCGCACCGCCACCCCATCTACACGGTAAGGCCTTACGCCAGTTTGGCGGCAAAGCCCGCTACGCGCTGGCCATAGAGCTTGGCGGTCGCCAGATCGCCCGACAGCATCTCATCCACGCCGGCATCCGCCGGGGTCTGCACCAGCAGCCCCACCGAACCGCCCAGGTTATTGACGTCGGTACGCTGCGCCGATTTGGTGTTGGCCGGCAGCAGCCCCAGACTGACCCACAGGCCGCCATGTTGCGAAGCCAGCGTCTGCAGCGCGATCAACGTGACCTGCTTGTCGCCGTTCAGGCTGGCGCTGTTGGTAAAGCCGCCGAACACTTTGTCCTGCCACTTGCGGCCGAACCAGGCTTTGGAGCTCGCGTCGGCGAATTTCTTGAACTGCCAGGACGGGCCGCCCATATAGGTCGGCGAGCCAAAGATGATGGCGTCCGCCTCATCCAACGTCTGCCAGGCTTCGTCGCTGATGTCACCGTTCTGATCGATGGCGATCAGTTCCGCCCCCGCACCTTCCGCCACGACTTTCGCCAAACGCTCGGTATGGCCGTAGCCGGAATGAAACACCACTACTGTCTTCGCCATAGAAATTCTCCACTCATTGCACAAAGGCACCGACGGCGCCCCCTCTCGCGTTCAATCTAATCAAGCGCGCAGCGGCTGAATACCGAATAAAACTGACGGTGTTATTCAAAAAAATCGCGTTACGCACCGCCGGGTATGCGCAGATAAAAAAAATCCCGCACAAGGCGGGATAAACTTAACAGGGATGGGGTAATACACTACAGGGAATGGATAACACACAACATCATCGGGTAGAGCTACAGTACCAATCCCAATGTATAGAACTGTCATCCCCGCGTAAGTTTGCTCGGCCAGATGTAACGCCGAATGGGAAATATGACATTTTGCTCAACGCACCACGAACAGGCGCGATTCGAAACCGCCGCTTTTGAAGGTGCCGGTATTGACCCATCCCGGCGGCGAACGGCCGAAGTCCTGATTGAAATCGCCGCCGCTGACCAGCCAGACCCGGCGATGGCCTTTCGCTAACGCGCTGAGATTATCGACGTAAGTCTGCGCCGCCCGATCGTGGAAAAAGGTGCCGAAACCATAGGCATTGGGCTTGCCCGAAATGCCGTTGGGCCTGGCCGGGGTATACAACAGGGCGCGATAGCCCTGCTTGTTGTAATACACATAGCTCAGATAGTTGAACATGTTGCTGACCACCACTGCATCGTTAGGCTGATAGAGACTGTTGATGTAGTGCACCATCACTTTGAACTCATCTTTCTCGACCGGGTAATCGTTACGCACGCCGCAGCCGAACAGCAAACTGAAGAACAGCAGCAAAGAAATCCCGCGCACCCGGCTTTTCGTGCCGGCGATCAGCACGCCCAACACCAGCGGAATGCCCAGCGCGGCCGAATAGAGGTAGCGATCGACAAACAGCGGCGAGCGCCAGGAAATGGCGAATACCAACGTCACCGGGATCAGAATGCCGCCGAGCAGCAGCAGCGAGAATGTTCTCGGCGTCTCCCGCCGCCACAGTAGCAATGAACATAAGGCGATAAACATCGCCGGCAGCAGCCAGAGAATGACCGTCGGATAATTGCTGCCATCATGCCCAGTGAGAAAACGCCAATACATCGCCGGCAGATCGCCCCAGGAAACCTGAGGGATCCAACCGACGTCGCCGCCGACCCGCAGCTCGGCGATATGCGCCAGCAGATTGAACAGCACCAGCAGCCAGGGAATGTAGGCCACCCCGATCGCCACATTGGCCAGCCACCACGCCGGCTGCTTGATGTAACGTACGCCTTCGCGGCGGCACGACAGCGCCAGCAGCACCAGCCAGTGAGCGATCAGCGTAAAAATCGTGAAGTAGTGGGTATAAAAGCTCAGCGTCATCAACAGCGCATACAGCGCCAGATAGCGGCGGTTATCCGGTGTTTTCAGCCATTTTGCCAGCACCATGGCGGCGGCGATCGCCAGCAGCCCCATCAGCGCATACATGCGCGCCTCCTGGCTGTAACGCACCGCCATCGGCATGATTGCCATCAGCCACCCCGCTATCAGCGCCGCCCGCTCATTGGTCAACCAACGGGTAAAACGCATCGCCAGCGCCACCGTCATCACGCCGAACACCAGGCTCAGCGAGCGGGCCGCCATGATGCCGTCGCCAAACAGCGCCATCCAGCCATGCAGCAACAGGTAATAAAGCGGCGGGTGAACATCGAAAGAAGCGTGGTACAGCAAAGCGCCCACGTCATAGCGGCTGGTCAGTACGCTGGAGGCTTCATCGCACCAAAAATACCGATCTGATAAGGAAATAAATCGCACGATCGCCGAAAACGCCACGATCGCCAACGCGTAATGTTTGTAACCGATGCCCTTTAAGCCGTTGTTGCTCAAAGAAACATTCGATACCTGCTGCAGTGACATAACGGCATTCCGCCCAAGAGAACCACACCGTGTGGAGACGCAGCGTCATCATTGCCGACGGCGGGTAAATGGCGGGTAAATCAGTGCGAAAAAGTCGGTGCAATCACCGCGGCGCCGCACGGCCCTCAGCGGATTTCAACGCTGATATCCGGGTAGGCTTTCTCCCCGTCGCTGAGGTAATGCCCCAACGCCCGGTAAGCCATGACGTACAGCACGGCGGCGGCGCACAGGCACAGCAAGGTCACGAGCAGGAATCTGGATTTGCGCACGATAGGCTCCATGGGGAAATTTTCGCCTATTGTAGCGCGGCAAAATAAACGAAAGTTCAATTGCCGGCGGGTCAAGCGCCTCGCACTCACTCGGCGAGGCGGCTTCATCTCATTTCTTCAACATGTAGATAAACGAATCGACGGTTTCGCCGCCGGCGGTGGAGACGCTGACCGCCACCCGTTCATACCCCTCACCTTCGAACGCATCGAGAGTCGGCCAGTGGTTGACGAGATTAGCTGAACGGAACAGAAAACCGTTCACCCGATTGCCGCTGTTATCCAACACGATGCCTGGGTAGCCCATCTCGGCGCCCCAGCCTTCGTTAAGCAGCGATCCGCCGACGCTGCCTTCTTCCCAGCTGCCGCCGATGGCTTCCATAATGTGCGCGTTGGGTCTGCCCGGCCCCAGGGTGCCGTAAACGAATAAGCTTTGCATGTTGCTCTCTGCCACTGACTAAAAGTTAGCGAACGAACATAGCATGGCGCTCAATGGCGAGCCAACGAGAGTATGGATTACGCAGTCGAATTTTTGAGGGAACAAGTCGGGGGGAAGAAAATCAAGGAAGTAATGGCACGCCCTATAGGATTCGAACCTATGACCTACGGCTTAGAAGGCCGTTGCTCTATCCAACTGAGCTAAGGGCGCATTGAGATGCGGCAACCTGTGGTTGCGGGTTGCGATTATACGGTCAGAGGTTAGCGAGTCAATGCCTTTTCATGACGTTACGGCGGCGACGGCGCTTTATGGCGTTTTTTCCGCCAGCGCCCGCGCTATGTTACGGTGCGCCAGGCCGACCGCGGTATCGCCTGGTGTGCGCTCAGCCTCTTGCCGCCCACCGCCCCGCCGCAGACAAAGGCGCGTAGACTGTACCACTGCGGCAATATCCCCCCAATCGGCATGCTCAACCACCTGCATATTGCAGGTCGCTTCCCCCCTTTCCCCCAATGCGGAGTCAGGGCGTGCGCTGTTTAAGGATGCCTGGCTCCACGGCGCCCAAGCCAGCAATAGCGCGCAACCTCCCCATGCGCTGCCGTTCATGCGCACAGCTTCCGCCACAGCGCGCTCAGGCGCGCCCGCCACGACGGCGCTGCCTGGTGCTGGCCGAGCTGATGCAGCGCGGTGAGTTGCGCACTGCCCGCCGGATGCCGTGAAGAATCGAACACCGTCTCCCCTACGTGTTTAGGCTCCGCCGGTTGCTGATCAGGTTGATGATGCAACGGATAAAGCCGGGTTATCGCTCTCATGATCCTGCCCTCTTTCGCCCTGTGTATGGCCCCAGCGTATGCAAATGCAGGTAAAAATGGCGTAGAGGATCCTGAGGCCGATATAAAAAAAGCGTAAATCGCCGTCGGCAACGGCGGCGAGGGTGATTCTGCGCCTGACAGCGCGCTCAGCTTCTGCCAGAATAGCGGCATCCCCGCTTTTCTTAATTGATGGATTTCCACACTGATGTCAGCAAAGATTATTGATGGTAAAACGATTGCGCAGCAGGTTAGAAACGAAGTGGCTGAGCAAGTGAAACAACGTCTGGCGGCCGGCAAGCGCGCCCCAGGGCTGGCGGTTGTGTTGGTCGGCGAGAATCCGGCTTCGCAAATTTACGTCGCCAGCAAGCGCCGCGCCTGCGATGAAGTCGGCTTCCTTTCCCGCTCCTACGACCTGCCCGCTGCCACCAGTGAAGCCGAGCTGCTGGCGTTGATCGACCAGCTGAACGCCGACGCAGAAATCGACGGCATTCTGGTGCAGCTGCCGCTGCCGGCCGGCATCGATAACGTCAAGGTGCTGGAACGCATCCACCCGGACAAAGACGTCGACGGCTTCCACCCGTACAACGTCGGCCGCCTGTGCCAGCGCGCGCCTAAGCTGCGCCCGTGCACGCCGCGCGGCATCGTCACCCTGCTGGAGCGTTATAACATCGATACCTACGGCCTGAACGCCGTGGTGGTCGGCGCGTCCAACATCGTCGGCCGCCCGATGAGCATGGAGCTGCTGCTGGCCGGCTGCACCACCACCGTCACCCACCGCTTCACCAAAAATCTGCGTCATCACGTCGAGAACGCCGATCTGCTGGTGGTGGCGGTCGGTAAGCCGGGCTTCATTCCGGGCGACTGGATCAAACCGGGCGCCATCGTGGTGGACGTCGGCATCAACCGTCTGGAAAGCGGTAAAGTGGTCGGCGACGTCGATTTCGACGCCGCCAGCGAGCGCGCCGCCTACATAACCCCAGTACCGGGTGGCGTCGGCCCGATGACCGTTGCTACACTGATCCAAAATACCTTGCAGGCCTGCGAGGAATATCACGACGTTCAACCTAAATAAGTAAGGCAGTATGGAAATTTTCAATCTGGACAATCATCCCCACGTCGAACTGTGCGATCTGCTGAAGTTCCAGGGCTGGTGTGAAAGCGGCGGCGGCGCCAAAGAAGTCATCGCCGAAGGGCGGGTGAAAGTCGACGGCAAGGTCGAAACCCGCAAACGCTGCAAGATCGTCGCCGATCAGGTCGTGGAGTTCAACGGCGGCAAGGTCATGGTTAAACCCTAACCCGCAGCCATAGAAAAAGGCGCTGAATTCAGCGCCTTTTTTGTTTTTCCCTGCGGCCGGATTACTTACGGCGCCAGGTGGTGCCCTGCGGGCCGTCTTCCAGCACGATGTTCATCTCGTTCAACCGATCGCGAGCGGCATCCGCCAGCGCCCAATCCTTCGCGGCGCGCGCTTCGTTACGCTGTTTGATCAGCGCTTCAATCTCCGCCACTTCGCCGTCGTCAACCTGAGCGCCCCCTTGCAGGAACTGCTCCGGCTCCTGCTGCAGCAGGCCGAGCACGTTCGCCAGCTTGCGCAGTTCCGCCGCCATGCCGTTGGCCGCCGCCATGTCTTCACCCTTCAGGCGGTTAACTTCGCGCGCCAGATCGAACAGCGCCGAGTAGGCTTCCGGGGTGTTGAAGTCGTCGTCCATCGCTTCGCGGAAGCGGGCTTCGAACGCTTCGCCGCCGGCCGGTGCGGCATCGGCGTCGGTACCGCGCAGCGCGGTATAGAGGCGCTCCAGCGCGGTGCGCGCCTGTTTGAGGTTCTCTTCGCTGTAGTTCAGCTGGCTGCGATAGTGGCCGGACATCAGGAAGTAACGCACCGTCTCCGCATCGTAATGGCCGAGCACGTCGCGGATGGTGAAGAAGTTATCCAGCGATTTGGACATCTTCTCTCTGTCGATCATCACCATGCCGGAGTGCATCCAGTAATTGACGTACGGCCCGTCGTGGGCGCAGCTCGACTGTGCGATCTCGTTCTCGTGGTGCGGGAACATCAGATCGGAACCGCCGCCGTGAATGTCAAAGTGGGTGCCCAGCTGCTTGCAGTTCATGGCGGAGCATTCGATGTGCCAGCCTGGACGGCCCGGCCCCCACGGCGACTGCCAGCTCGGCTCGCCCGGCTTGGACATCTTCCACAGCACGAAATCCATCGGGTTGCGCTTCACGTCGTCGATTTCCACGCGCGCGCCGGCCTGCAGCTGATCCAGATCCTGGCGCGACAGCAGCCCGTATTGCGGATCGCTGTCGATGGAGAACATCACGTCGCCGTTGCTGGCCACATAGGCGTGATCGCGATCGATCAGGCGCTGGGTGATCTCGATGATCTCGGCGATATGCTGGGTCGCGCGCGGCTCTTGATCCGGGCGGTCGATCAGCAGCGCGTCGAAGTCGGCGTGCATTTCCGCCAGCATGCGTTCGGTCAGCTGGTCGCAGGTTTCATGATTTTCCGCCGCGCGGCGGATGATTTTGTCGTCCACGTCGGTGACGTTGCGCACGTAGTTCAGCGAATAGCCGAGGTAGCGCAGGTAACGCGCCACCACGTCGAAAGCGACAAAGGTACGACCGTGGCCGATGTGACACAGGTCATAGATGGTTACCCCGCACACGTACATGCCCACTTTCCCGGCATGAATGGGTTTGAATTCCTCTTTTTGACGACTCAGGGTATTAAAAATCTTTAGCATCGGGAGATTCCGTGGTGTGCGTGATAACAAAAAAGATAACCGGGCTTCAGGTTTTCCGCCCGGTAGCGTATTGAAACCTGAAGCCTGATCTATTGCAAGGTTAAGGCCATGCTTTGCTGATTTCACGCGAATAAAATGCGCGAAATTCGGCGGTCGGCGTAATTGTTATAATATAACATAAATGCAATTACCACAGACAGTGCGCGGTTGAGCCGCTGCTGACTCGCTGGGGCGGATATGTTATAAGGGCGGTCTGAATGTTCACTCGCTTTACGTGACGTCTCACTTCACCTTGTTAGGATTAAAACTATGGTTACTTTCCACACCAATCACGGCGATATCGTTATCAAGACCTTTGCTGACAAAGCGCCGGTTACCGTTGAAAACTTCCTGAACTACTGCCGCGCCGGTTTCTACGACAACACCATCTTCCACCGTGTGATCAACGGCTTCATGATCCAGGGCGGCGGTTTCGAGCCGGGCATGAACCAGAAAGCGACCAACGCGACTATCAAGAACGAAGCCAACAACGGTCTGAAAAACACCATCGGCACCCTGGCAATGGCACGTACCAACGATCCGCACTCCGCCACCGCACAGTTCTTCATCAACGTGGCTGACAACGACTTCCTGAACTTCCGCGGCGAAAACGCGCAAGGTTGGGGCTACTGCGTGTTTGCAGAAGTGGTTGAAGGCATGGACGTGGTCAACAAGATCAAAGGCGTGAAAACCGGCCGCAGCGGCATGCACCAGGACGTACCGGTAGAAGACGTCGTGATCAACAGCGTGACCGTCAGCGAGTAATCGCGGCTGCATGAGTACGCTGTTCATCGCAGATCTGCACTTGTGCGCACAGGAACCGGCAATCACTGCCGGTTTTCTGCGTTTTTTACGGCGCGAAGCGGTGCACGCCGACGCGCTGTACATCCTCGGCGACCTGTTTGAAGCCTGGATCGGCGACGACGATCCCGAGCCGCTGCATGCGGAGATCGCCGCGGCGCTGAAAACGTTGCAACAGGCCGGCGTGCCCTGCTATTTCATCCACGGCAACCGCGATTTTCTGCTCGGCAAACGCTTCGCCCGCGCCAGCGGCATGCAGCTGCTGCCGGAAGAAAAAGTGCTGGAGCTGTACGGCCGCAGGATCCTGATCCTGCACGGCGACACCCTGTGCACTGACGATCAAGCCTATCAGCAATTCCGCCGTAAAGTGCACAACCCGCTGATTCAAAAACTGTTCCTCGCGATGCCGCTGCGCTGGCGACTGAAGATCGCCGCCAAGATGCGCGCCCGCAGCCAGCAATCCAACCAGTACAAGTCGGACGCCATCATGGACGTCAACCCGCAGGCGGTCGAGCAAACCATGCTGCGCCACGACGTGCACTGGATGATCCACGGCCATACCCATCGCCCGGCGGTGCACCGGCTGGCATTGAGCAACGGCGAAGCCCATCGCGCGGTGCTGGGTGCCTGGCACGTCGAAGGATCGATGATCAAAGTCAGCGCCGACGCCGTCGAGCTGATCTCATTCCCATTCTGAATTCCGCACTGGCGCGCGAGTAAAAATTCGCGCTTTCGACGGTGAAAACCGGCGACGCAACCGTTTTCCTAGCCGTGCGCTCATGGTATGCTCTACGCCCTCATTCGGCCCTCAGCCGACGCCAGAAAAATCACAGGAGCCTTACACCCATGGGAGCCAACGCCGCTTCAGCCGCCACTACCGGGGCTAAAATCGCAATTGTAATGGGATCGAAAAGTGACTGGGCCACCATGCAGTTCGCCGCCGAAGTCCTGACCCAGCTCGATGTCCCCTTCCATGTCGAAGTCGTTTCCGCTCACCGCACGCCGGACAAGCTGTTCAGCTTCGCCGAGCAGGCTGCCGCCAACGGCTTTGACGTGATCATCGCCGGCGCCGGCGGTGCGGCGCACCTGCCGGGCATGCTGGCGGCGAAAACCCTGGTGCCGGTGCTGGGTGTGCCGGTGCAAAGCGCCGCGCTGAGCGGCGTAGACAGCCTGTACTCCATCGTACAGATGCCGCGCGGCATTCCGGTGGGCACGCTGGCGATCGGCAAAGCCGGCGCCGCCAACGCCGGGCTGCTGGCGATGCAGATCCTGGCGCTGCACGACGCCGCGCTGGCGCAGCGTTTGGCGGACTGGCGTCAGGCGCAGACCGAAGACGTCTTGAACCACCCCGATCCGCGGGAGGACGCATGAAGCCGGTTTGCGTACTGGGCAACGGCCAACTGGGGCGCATGCTGCGCCAGGCCGGCGAACCGCTGGGCATCGCCGTCTACCCTGTCGGCATCGATGCCGAACCTGAAGCGGTGCCGTATCAGAACAGCGTCATTACCGCCGAGATCGAACGCTGGCCAGAAACCGCGCTGACGCGCGAGCTGGCGACCCACAGCGCCTTCGTCAACCGTGACATCTTCCCGCGTCTGGCGGATCGCCTGACGCAAAAACAGCTGCTCGACCAGCTCGGCCTGGCGACCGCGCCGTGGCAGCTGCTGGCGAGCGCCGCCGAATGGCCGCAGGTGTTCGCTGCGCTGGGCGAGCTGGCGATCGTCAAACGCCGGGTCGGCGGCTATGACGGCCGCGGTCAATGGCGCTTGCGCCCGGGCCAGGAAGCCGAACTGCCGGCCGACGCCTATGGCGAGTGCATCGTCGAGCAAGGCATCAATTTCTCCGGCGAAGTGTCGCTGGTGGGCGCGCGCGGCCACGACGGCCGTTCGGTATTCTACCCGCTGACCCACAACCTGCATGAAGACGGCATCCTGCGCACCAGCGTGGCGCTGCCGCAGCCCAACCCGGCACTGCAGCAACAGGCCGAGCAGATGCTGGCGGCGATCCTGAACGAGCTGAACTACGTCGGCGTGATGGCGATGGAGTGCTTTATCGTCGGCGATCGGCTGCTGATCAACGAACTGGCGCCGCGCGTGCACAACAGCGGCCACTGGACGCAAAACGGCGCGTCCATCAGCCAGTTCGAATTGCACCTGCGCGCGATTCTCGGCCTGCCGCTGCCGCAGCCGGTGGTGAGCACGCCGTCGGTGATGGTCAACCTGATCGGCACCGCCGTCAACGAACAGTGGCTGTCGCTGCCGCTGGTGCATCTGCACTGGTATGAGAAAGAGGTGCGCCCGGGCCGCAAGGTCGGCCACCTCAATCTGAACGACCCGAGCGCCGCCGATCTGCGCCAGGCGCTGCAGGCGCTGGCACCGCTGCTGCCGGGTGAATACCAAAGCGGGCTGGCCTGGGCACAGCAGAAGCTGGCTTAACGGTTTATACCGCCGAAAAGAAGAAGGTTCAGCCCAGGCTGAACCTTTTTTTTGCCGCAAAGATCAACGCGAGCCGATGTTACGCAACGGTTTGCCGGCCATCAGATTGCGTTCAATATGTTCCAGAGAAATATTTTTCGTTTCCGGGATCAGCGCCAGCGTGATGAAAACAAACAGCACGTTAAGCCCCGCATAGACCCAAAAGGTGTGAGCGCTACCCAACGAATTCAGCATGGTCAGGAATGTCGCCCCCACGATCATATTGGCGATCCAGTTAGTGGCGGTGGAACAGGTGATGCCGAAATCGCGGCCTTTCAATGGCTGGATCTCTGAGCACAGCACCCAAATCAGCGGGCCGGCGCTCATGGCAAAGCCGACGATAAACATCAGCAGCATGACGATGGCGAAATATTGCTCCGCCGCCGAGTTCATGCCGATGTTCATCATGGTTCCCAGCGCCCCCATGCCGACGGCCATCACGATAAACCCAAGGATCAAAGTGGGCTTGCGGCCCCAGCGGTCTACCAGCCCAATAGCGATAAAGGTGGCCAGCACGTTGACCAGACCGACGATCACCGTGCCCCACATCTGCTGTTCCGTACTGGCGAAGCCCGCCAGACCGAAAATCTTCGGCGCGTAATACATGGTGACGTTCATCCCGGTGAACTGCTGCATCACCTGAAGAAGAATGCCAAGGAAAACCGCGCGGCGGAAATTTTTATTGCCTTTGAACAACGCCCAACCGCTTTGCTTCAGTTTGAGGCTTTCACGAATTTCATTCAGTTCATACTGCGCCTGGGCACTGCTGTCGCGCAGCTTCTCCAACACCTGACGCGCCTGCTCATGACGATTGCGCGAGGCCAACCACCGCGGGCTGTCAGGTAAAAAGAACACGCCGACCAACAACAGCCCGGCCGGGATGGTGATGACGCCCAACATCCAGCGCCAGGCACCGGTATAGCTGAATGCCGTATCAGACAGGTAAGCGGCCAGAATGCCGATGGTGATCATCAATTGATACATCGAGATCATGCTGCCACGGATTTTCTCCGGCGCGATTTCAGAAAGATAAATCGGCGCGGTATAAGAAGCGATCCCCACCGCCAATCCCAGCAGAATACGTGAAACGATCAACACCTCCACGTTGGGGGCGAACGCAGAACACAGCGATCCCGCCACGAAGAGGATAGCGCCGATCATCAAACTGTATTTGCGCCCCAGCCGGAAGTTCATCCAGCCGCTGCCGATAGCGCCGACGGCGGCGCCAAACATCATTGAGCTGACCACCCACTCCTGCTGAGAGCTGGTGATCTGAAAAGTCTCGGTAATAAACGGCAGGGCGCCGGCGATCACGCCGATATCAAGACCGAACAGCAGGCCGGCCAAGGCGGCTAAAAAACAGACGAAAAAAGTCATGCCGACATGAGTCGGGCTTTTCTCCGCCGGTGTCACTTTGACGGTATCGCTCATACAGCCTCCAGGAGAAAACGGTCATCAGTGTGCGACATGATAGGAGGCAATGCGTCGAAGATAAGTGAGTGCGATCACATTAGTGAAAACGGTTACATTCCATTAAAAATGGATATGCTGTTTTTCAAGGTGGATAAAGTCGCTTAATTTATGCATAACCCTATAAATTAATGCATATAATAGGCGAAACCGACCTGATATCCGTTGCACCGATTATCAAAGGTAGCCGTATTGACACAACATAAGTGTAATCGATTTCACTCAAGGTAGGCATGAAGAGGAATAGCGCCAGTAACGCGCCCAAGAAAAACGGCAGGCCCGGCCACGCTTGGCGGCAACGGACCTGCGACAGCAAGATCAGCCCTCATAACTGCGGAACAACGCCCGGCCGCGCAGCAGGCGCACGCCCAGCCAGCCGCCGCACAGCGACAGCAGCAGCGCGCTGGCCAGCGGCAGCGCCCACCACAGCACCGGCGTCGGCGTCCACGGGAAGTCAAACACCCGGCTCTGCAGCAGCCACAGCGCCGCCTCGGCGCCTACCGCCGCCGCGATGCCCGCCACCAGCCCCAGCAGGGCGAACTCGCACCACAGCGTGCGGCGCAGCAGCCGTTTGCCGGCCCCCAGCGTGCGGTACACCACCAGCTCCTGGCGGCGCTGACGCATGCCGACCTGCACCTGTGCCAGCAGCAGTAGGCCGCCGCACAGCACCACCAGCACCACCATCACCTCCAGCGCGCGGCTGACCTGTTGCAGCACGCCGCCGACCTGTTTCAGGATCGCGCCGATGTCCAGCAGGCTGAGCGTTGGGAACTGGCGGTTGAGCTGGGTCAGCATCTGGCCGTCGCCGTCGTAGCGGAAGCTAGTGAGCCAGGTCTGCGGCTGGCCGTCCAGCGCGCCCGGCGGGAAGATAAAGTAAAAGTTCGGCTTCAGGCTTTCCCAATCCACCTGGCGCAGGCTGGTGACTTTGGCGCTGAACGCCTGGGTATCGCCGCTGAAGGTCAGCGTGTCGCCCAGCGTGATCTTCAGCCGCCCGGCGATACCTTCATCCATCGAGACTTCGCCGCTTTTCGGCGGCCAATTGCCCGCCACCAACGGATTGTGATCCGGCAGTTCGGCCAGCCAGGTCAGGTTCAGCTCACGGTTCACCGCCTCGCCGCCCGGATCGTCTTCATGCACCCGTTCGGTCGCCACCTGCTGGTTTATCTCGGTCAGGCGCACCCGGACGATCGGGTAATAGGTTTCCGGTTTGATCTGGTGCTGCTGCAGGAAGGTTTTCACCTGCGGCACCTGCGCCTCGGTCATGTTGAGCAGGAAATAGTTCGGGCTGTCCGGCGGCAGCTGTTGCTGCCAGCGTTCGAGCAGATCGCCGCGCAGCACCAACAGCAGCGCCAGCAGCATGAACGACAGCGAGAACGCCGCCAGCTGGCTGATGGTCACCCACGGCTGATGCAGCAGGCGGTTGACCGCCAGCCGCAGCGCCAGGCTCTTGAGCGTGATGCGGCGCAGCAGCAGCAGGCTGCCCCAGCCGATGCCGCCCAGCAGCAGCGCCAGTACCGCCATACCCGCCAGAATCGCCCACAGCAGCGTGCTGGCCCCCATCAGCGTCACCAACAGCGCCACCACGATCGCCACCGTCACCGGCAGGAAGTAGCGCAGCGGCCAGACGTTGGCCACCACATCGCGGCGCAGCACCCGCAGCGGCTGGGTAGCCAGCAGCTGGCGATACGGCCGCAACCCGACCAGCAGCGAAATCAGCACCAGCGCGCCGAGCGCCCACAGCCACGGCCAGGCGCCGGCGGCGGGCAATGCAGCCGGCAACACCGGTTTCAGCAGGCGAATCAGCAGCGCTTCGAACGCCAGCCCGATCGCCCCGCCGCACACCGCCGCCAGTGCCATCACCGCCAGCCACTGGCCGACGATCAATTTACGCAGCGCGCCGCGCCCGGCACCAAGAGTTTTCAGCACCGCAATCAGATCGTAGCGGCTGCGGCAATAGTGGCTCATCGCCACCGCCACGGCAGCGATCGACAACAGCAGCGTCAGCAGAGCCGACAGCAGCAGGAACTGTTGGGAGCGCTGCAGCGACTTGCCGAGCGCGCTGCCGGACTCCTGTAGCCCGAACCAGCGCTGATCCGGCGTCAACTGCGGCGTCAACCGCGCTTCGTAACGCTGAATATCCGGCTCGGCGCCGGCGAACATGTAGCGGTAGGTCAGCCGGCTACCCGGCTGCACTGCGCCGGTCTTATCGACGTCCGCCAGGTTGATCATGATGCGCGGCGCGGTCTGGAACGGATTGAAACCGGCGTCCGGCTCCTGAATGATTTCACCGGCGATGCGCAGCGTGGTGTCGCCCACCTCGAGCGAATCCCCCACTTTCACGTTCAGCAGCGCCAGCAAACGCGGCGCCACCAGCACGCTGCCCGGTTCGGGCTGGATGTTGGCCGGGCGCGTTTCCAGCTTGCCGTACAGCGGATAGGCCAGATCGGTGGCTTTCACGTCCGCCAGCTGCGGCCGATCGCCGGCATAGGTCATGGTGGTGAACGACAGCTGACGACTCACCTTCAGCCCCTGTTGCTGCGCGTCCAGCAGCCAGCCTTCCGGCACCGGATGCGCGCTGCGCAACACCCGATCGCCGGCGATAAAGTCACGGCTCTGCTGGCTGAGCCCTTTGTCCATGCGATCGCTGATGCTGCCCAGCGCCAGCACGCAGGCCACGGAGAGCGTCAACGCCAACCAAACGATCAGCAGCGACGGCGAGCGCCATTCGCGCCAGAACCAGCGCCAGATCATGCTTCCTCCCACAGCTTGCCTTCACGCAGCCGCAGCCGCCGCTGGCAGCGCGCCGCCAGGGTTTCGTCATGGGTCACCAGGATCAGGGTAGTGTCAAAATCGCGGTTGAGGGAAAACAGCAGGTCGGCGATGCGATCGCCGGTCTGACGATCGAGGTTGCCGGTCGGTTCATCGGCGAACAGCACCCGCGGTCGGCCGCTGAAGGCGCGCGCCAGCGCCACGCGCTGCTGCTCGCCGCCGGACAGCTGCGCCGGCAGGTGATCGAGCCGTTTCCCCAGCCCCAACTGATCGAGCAGTTGCACCGCCTGCTCGCGGCTCTGTCTGTCGCTCTCGCCGCGCAACAGCGCCGACAGCTGCACGTTCTCCAGCGCGTTCAGCGTCGGCACCAGCATGAACGACTGAAACACGAAGCCGACATTCCTGGCGCGCAGCGCGGCGCGCCCCTCTTCGTCCAGCGCGGTCAGCGACTCGCCGAGCAAGCGCACCTCGCCTTCGCTGCCGTCATCCAGCCCGGCCAAAATGCCCAGCAAGGTCGATTTCCCCGATCCGGATTCGCCGATCAGGGCGATCGTCTGCGCGGGTTTGACAAGCAGCTCGACTCCGGTAAGGATGGTGAGCTGATGCTCACCCTGACCAACGTGTTTACTAAGATGATGAACTTCAAGAACGTTTTCCGCTGGCATCTTCCCTTCCTTTTGCTGTTGGGATTATTCAGTTTACGCGCTGCCGCCGCCGATACCTTGTTGATTTTGGGCGACAGTTTAAGCGCCGGCTACCGCCTGCCGATCGAGCGGGCGTGGCCGACGCTGTTGGCCGAACAGTGGCAGAAAAAATCGGGCGCGCCGCAGCTGGTCAACGCCAGCATCAGCGGCGACACCGCCGCGCAGGGGCTGGCGCGTCTGCCCGCGCTGCTGAAACAGCATCAGCCGCGCTGGGTGCTGATCGAGCTGGGCGCCAACGACGGCCTGCGCGGCTTCCCGGCGCAGGACGTACAGCGCGATCTCGGCCAAATCATCACGTTGGTGCAGCAAGCCGGCGCGCAGCCGCTGCTGATGCAGATCCGCATCCCGCCGAACTACGGCCGCCGCTATACTGAAGCGTTCAGCGCCGTCTACCCGGCGCTGGCCAAACAGTTCAACATTCCGCTGCTGCCGTTCTATATGGAACAGGTGGTGGTGAAGCCGGAATGGATGCAGGATGACGGATTGCACCCCAATGGGGATGCCCAGCCGTTTATCGCCACCTGGATGGCGGAGCGCCTGGAGCCTCTAGTAAAGCATGAGTCTCACTAAATTAGGGTCGTACACTAGGTAAAGTTATGCAAAAAGCGGTATTGATAACCGGCTGTTCCAGCGGGATTGGCTTGATTGCGGCGCAGGATCTGCGCAACCGCGGCTACCGGGTGCTGGCTGCCTGCCGCAAACCGCAGGACGTGGAAAACATGCGCCAGCTCGGGCTGGAAGGCATCGAGCTGGATCTGGACGACAGCGCCAGCGTCGAGCGCGCCGCCGCCGAGGTGATCGCGCTGACCGACGGCCGCCTGTACGGCCTGTTCAATAACGGCGGTTTCGGCGTTTACGGCCCGCTCAGCCGCATTTCGCGCAGCCAGCTTGAGCGGCAATTCGCCACTAACCTGTTCGGCACCCACCAACTGACCCAACTGTTGTTGCCCGCGATGTTGCCGCACGGCGAAGGGCGCATTATTCAGACCAGTTCGGTGATGGGCCTGGTTTCCAGCGCCGGGCGCGGCGCCTACGCCGCCAGCAAGTTCGCGCTGGAAGCCTGGTCGGACGCGCTGCGCATGGAGCTGCACGGCAGCGGCATTCAGGTCAGCCTGATCGAACCGGGGCCGATCTCCACCCACTTTAGCCAGAACGTCAACCAGGCGCAGAGCGACAAGCCGGTGCACAATCCCGGTATCGCCAAGCGTCTGACGCTGCCGCCGGAGGCCATTCTGCCCAAATTGCGCCACGCGCTGGAAAGCCCGCGCGCCAAATTGCGCTACCCGGTGACCCTGCTGGCGCACGCCATGAGCGTGCTGCGCCGCATTTTGCCGGGCCGCTGTCTGGATTGGCTGCTGCGCAGCAACGCTTAATTCGCCCGCCGGGGTTGAAGAATGGCGGCGCGCCCCCATCTACACCCCATGGCTCCGCACGATCAGAGAGAAAAAAGATGCTAGCTCAAGCTGTTGTTGATATTAACGAAACTAACCTGCACCAGACGCTGGAACAATCGATGTCCATTCCGGTGCTGTTCTACTTCTGGTCCGAGCGCAGCCAACACTGCCTGCAGCTCACGCCGGTGCTGGACAAGCTGGCGGCGGAATACGCCGGTCAGTTCATTCTGGCCAAGGTGGACTGCGACGCCGAACAGATGATCGCCTCGCAATTCGGGCTGCGTTCCATTCCGACGGTCTACCTGTTCAAAGACGGTCAGCCGGTCGACGGCTTCCAGGGCCCGCAGCCGGAAGAAGCGATTCGCGATTTGCTGCAGCGTTTCCTGCCGAAGGAAGAAGATCTGAAACTGGCACAGGCGCAGGAGCTGCTGGCCGCCGGCAACGCCGCCGAAGCGCTGCCGCTGCTGAAAGACGCCTGGCAGAGCAGCCAGCAGCGCAGCGACATCGGTCTGACGTTGGCCGAAACCCAGATCGCCCTCAGCCGCAGCGAAGATGCCGAAGCTGTGCTGGCGACCATCCCGCTGCAGGATCGCGATACCCGCTATCAGGGCCTGGTGGCGCAGATTGAACTGTTGAAGCAGGCGGCGGACACGCCGGAAATCCAGCAGCTGCAACAACAGGTGCAGCAGCAGCCGGACAACGTCGAACTGGCGGTGCAGCTGGCGCTGCAGCTGCATCAGGTCGGGCGTAACGAAGAAGCGCTGGAACTGCTGATGGGGCATCTGAAGAAGGATCTGGCCGCCGCCAACGGCAGCGCGCGCAAAACCCTGATGGACATTCTGGCCGCGCTCGGCACCGGCGACGCGCTGGCCGCTAAATATCGCCGCCAGCTGTACTCCCTGCTGTACTGATATCCGTCATACTTGAAGCTGCATCCAGGCGGCAAATGTGAAAAGCCCTGGGAGCTTAGATAACTAAGTGACCAGGGCTCGAACGTGCAGCCAGCTTGAAATATGACGGGGATTAGCGATAGACCCGCACCCCGCCCTCCACGCCCGCCGGGCTGAACAACACCTGCCACAGCTGAATGTTGCGCGAACGGAACGCGCCGGCGCAGGCGTTCAGGTAATAGGTGAACATGCGTTCGAAGCGCTCGGAATAACCGCCCATCAGATCCGGCCACGCCCGTTTGAAATTCTCCAGCCAGGCCATCAGCGTGCGATCGTAATCGGCGCCAAAGTTGTGCCAATCCTCCATCACGAAACGCCCTTCGCTGGCCTCGGCGATATGCCGCACCGAAGGCAGGCAGCCGTTGGGGAAGATGTATTTGTCTATCCAGGCGTCGACGTTGAGATCGGTTTGATTGGAACCGATAGTGTGCAACAGGAACAGACCGTCGGGCTTCAGGTTGCGCGCCGCGACGCTGAAGTAGGTCTCGTAGTTTTTCGGCCCGACGTGCTCGAACATGCCGACCGACACGATGCGATCAAACTGACGATCCAGATCGCGGTAATCCTGCAGCAAGATCTCGACGTCCAGCCCGGCGCAGCGTGCCTGCGCCAGCTTCTGCTGCTCGGCCGAAATGGTCACGCCGTGCACCGAGACGCCGTAGTTTTGCGCCGCAAACTGCGCCAATCCGCCCCAGCCGCAACCGATATCCAGCAGCGTCATGCCCGGTTTCAACTGCAGTTTTTCGCAGATCATCCTGAGCTTGGCCTGCTGCGCCTGCTCCAGCGTCTGCGCCTCTTTCCAGTAGCCGCAGGAGTATTGCATATAAGGATCGAGCATCGCCCGGAACAGGTCGTTGCCGATGTCGTAGTGCTCTTTGCCCACCTGCCAGGCACGCTTGCGCGATTGGCGATTGAACAGCCGGGCATAGGCGATGCGCGCGATGTCGCTCAGGCTTTTCGGCAACCGTTCATCGACGCCGGCCTGCAGAATGCGGGTGAACAGCATGTCCAGCCGTTCGCACTCCCACCAGCCGTCCATATAGCTTTCGCCGAAGCCGAGCGAGCCTTCCTGCAAAATGCGTTTGAACAGCGCCGGGTTATGCACCCGGATATCCCAGGCGCGCGGGCCGTTGATGGCGACGCCGGCTTCCGCCAACATCTCCTCCACAATGCGATACCAACGATCCTTCTTCTGGGCGAGTTCATCAACACTGAGCGAATCCATAACAATCCTTGGCCGAAATGTCATTTCAAAAAGCATAGTCGCAAATAAAAATGACAACTTTTTGACGGTAAATACAGGGGGTGTTTTTACTCTAGCCAAGGCGAGCAACAGCATGAAATGAATAAAAATTATTGAAATCATGCCATTTAGGCATACTTATTTTTCAGCTGTGCCACACTTGTCGTGACAACACTCTGTTCCAGACGCGGGATCCACCGCTCGCGGGTTGCGTCAGCGCCCTGGATTAAGTCGCGGTATCAGTAGGCATTTTTCCGGCGCTGACGTAATATCTGTTTACATATGTCTGACAGGAGGTTTGCATGCTTACTTTTATTCCCATCGTGATCGTCGTCGCGCTGATTGTGGTGTTCGCCGGCGTCAAAATTGTGCCGCAGGGGTTCCAATGGACGGTAGAACGCTTCGGCCGCTACACCAAAACGCTGATGCCGGGGCTGAACCTGGTGGTGCCGTTCATGGACCGCATCGGCCGCAAAATCAACATGATGGAGCAGGTGCTGGATATCCCTTCCCAAGAGGTGATTTCCCGCGATAACGCCAACGTCGCCATCGACGCGGTGTGCTTCATCCAGGTGGTCGATCCGGCGCGCGCCGCCTACGAGGTTAGCAACCTCGAACAGGCGATCGTCAACCTGACCATGACCAACTTCCGCACCGTGCTCGGCTCGATGGAGCTGGACGAAATGCTGTCGCAGCGCGACAGCATCAACAGCCGCCTGCTGCACATCGTCGATGAAGCGACCAATCCTTGGGGGGTGAAAATCACCCGTATCGAGATCCGCGACGTGCGGCCGCCGGCGGAACTGATCGCCTCGATGAACGCCCAGATGAAGGCCGAGCGCACCAAGCGCGCCGACATCCTGGAGGCAGAGGGGGTGCGTCAGGCGGCCATTCTGCGCGCCGAGGGGGAGAAACAATCGCAGATCCTGAAGGCCGAGGGCGAACGCCAGTCGGCGTTCCTGCAGGCGGAAGCGCGTGAACGCGCCGCCGAGGCCGAGGCGCGCGCCACCCAGCTGGTATCCGACGCCATCGCCAGCGGCAACATTCAGGCGGTGAACTACTTCGTGGCGCAGAAATACACCGACGCGCTGCAAAAGATCGGTTCCTCCAACAACAGCAAAGTGGTGATGATGCCGCTGGACGCCAGCAGCCTGCTCGGCTCGATCGGCGGCATTACCGAACTGCTGAAAGAAAGCAAAGGCAAATAATCATGCTCGAACTGATCGCGGCGAATCCGCTGTGGTTCTGGCTCTCTCTCGGGGGCGTGTTGCTGGCGGCGGAAATGCTCGGCGCCGGCGGCTACCTGCTGTGGAGCGGTGTGGCGGCGCTGTTGGTCGGCGCCCTGATCTGGCTACTGCCGCCGCTTTCCTGGGCATGGCAAGGCATGATCTTCGCCGTCCTGACCGTCGTCGTCGCTTACCTGTGGTGGTACTGGCTGCGTCGGCGCCCGGCAGCCGCATCCGGCGGGTCGCCGGTGCTCAACCAGCGCAACCGCCAGCTGATCGGCACCCGCGCCACGCTGACGGAGCCGATGCACAACGGTATGGGGCGCATTAATATCGGCGACAGCAGCTGGCGCGCGCAGGCGGCGGAAGATCTGCCCGCCGGCACCGAGGTGGAAGTGGTGGCGGTGGAAGGGGTCACGCTGGTGATCCGCGCCATCAGCCGTTAATTAGAACGACAACACCCCGCCAGGTTATTGATGATGGGGCACTCCGCCCCCTCATCGCCCGGGCATTGTTCCGCCAGCGTCAGCAGGCGCTGGCGCATGTTCCCCAGCTCGCTGATGTGCTTTTCGATCTCCGCCACCTTCTGCAGCGTGCGTGCCTTCACGTCGGCGCTGTGGCGGGCCGGATCGTTGAACAACGCCACCAGTTCGCGGCACTCGTCCAGGTTGAAGCCCACCTGCCGCGCCTGACGCAGCAGCGTCAGCTCTTCGACATGCTTGGCGGAATAGTGGCGGTAACCGTTGTCGCTGCGGATCGGGGCGGTAATCAGCGCTTTCTCTTCGTAAAAACGAATCGTCTTGCTGGTTAACCCGGTTTTTTTCGCGACGTCGCTAATATTCATTTTCCCTCCTTGACCTTACCCTTGCTGGAAGGTTTAAGCTCCATTCTTAGTGAAAACAGGTCAGGCGGTCAACCTTTAAACACCGCCTCTACGCAAGGAGTTCAATCATGTCACACACCACTATGCTGGCATTGCAGGGGTTGTCCTGCATGAACTGCGCGCAGCGGGTGAAAAAAGCCCTGGAAAGCCGCAGCGATGTCGAACAGGCGGAGGTTAACGTTCATTACGCCAAAGTGACCGGCGAAGCGCCGGACAGCGCATTGATCGACAGCGTGATCGCCGCCGGCTATCAGGCCGAAGTCGCGCCGCGCGCCGACACCAAACTGCAGCTGAGCGGTCTGAGCTGCATGCACTGCGTCGGCAGCACCCGCAAGGCGCTGGAAGCGGTGCCGGGGGTGTTCGCCGCCGAGGTCGAGATCGACAGCGCGAAAGTGTACGGCGATGCCGATCCGCAGGCGCTGATCGCCGCGGTGGAACATGCCGGTTATCACGCCAGCGTGGCGGGTGCCGTCGTCCCAAAAACTGAGCCGTTGACTGACGCAACACCTTCGTTGCCGGACGTTCAGCCAGCGGCGCAGCCTCCCCTTCCGGCAACCGACAACGCGGACGACAGCGTACAGCTGCTGCTCAGCGGCATGACTTGCGCCAGCTGTGTCAATAAAGTGCAGCATGCGCTGCAAAGCGTCCCCGGCGTTGAACACGCGCGCGTCAACCTGGCGGAGCGCAGTGCGCTGGTCACCGGCGCCGCCGATGCGCAGGCACTGGTAGCGGCGGTGGAAAAAGCCGGCTACGGTGCCGAGATGATTCAGGACGAGACCGAACGTCGCGAACGCCAACAGCAGACCGCACGCGCCAACATGAAGCGCTTTAGCTGGCAGGCAGCGCTGGGGCTGGCGTTGGGTATCCCGCTGATGGCCTGGGGGCTGTTCGGCGGCAGCATGACGCTGACGCCGGAAACCCAGCGCCCCTGGCTGCTGGTCGGCGTCATCACCCTGGCGGTGATGGTGTTTGCCGGCGGGCACTTCTACCGCAACGCCTGGCGCGCGCTGATGAACGGCAGCGCCACCATGGATACCTTGGTGGCACTCGGCACCGGCGCCGCCTGGCTTTACTCGATCGCCGTCAACATTTGGCCCGATTTCTTCCCGACGGAAGCGCGCCACCTCTATTACGAGGCCAGCGCGATGATCATCGGTTTGATCAACCTCGGCCATGCGCTGGAGCAGCGCGCTCGTCAGCGTTCTTCACAGGCGCTGGAGCGGTTACTGGATCTGACACCGCCCACCGCGCGGCTGGTGACCGACGACGGCGAACGCGATATCCCGCTGGCGGAGGTGCAGCTCGGCATGACGCTGCGGCTGACCACCGGCGATCGCGTGCCGGTCGACGGTGAAATCGTGCAGGGCGAAGTCTGGCTCGATGAAGCGATGCTGACCGGCGAAGCGGTGCCACAGCAGAAAGGCCCCGGCGATACGGTGCATGCCGGGACGGTGGTCGACGACGGCAGCGTGCTGTTCCGCGCCGCCGCCATCGGTAGCCAAACCACGCTGGCGCGCATCATCAAACTGGTGCGTCAGGCGCAGAGCAGTAAACCGGCGATTGGCCAGTTGGCTGACCGCGTCTCGGCGGTGTTCGTGCCGGCGGTGGTGGCGATCGCCCTGTTCAGCGCAGCGATGTGGTACTTCTTCGGCCCGCAGCCGCAGCTGGTCTATACGCTGGTGATCGCCACTACGGTGCTGATCATTGCCTGCCCGTGCGCATTGGGCCTGGCAACGCCGATGTCGATCATCTCCGGCGTCGGCCGCGCGGCGGAGTTCGGCGTGCTGGTTCGCGACGCCGACGCCCTGCAACAGGCCAGCCAGTTGGACACCCTGGTGTTCGACAAAACCGGCACCCTGACCGAAGGGAAACCGCAGGTGGTGGAGATCCTGACCTTCAATCAGGTCAGCGAGCAGCAGGCGATCGGCTGGGCCGCCGCGCTGGAACAAGGCTCCAACCACCCGCTGGCGCGCGCCATCATGGAACGCGCCGCCGGGCAAACGCTGCCGCAGGTGGCGCAGTTCCGCACCCTGCGCGGCGCCGGGGTCAGCGGGGAGATCGACGGCGCGCAGTTGCTGCTGGGTAACGCCGCGCTGCTGGAACAGCATCAGGTCGCGGCCGACGAACTGGATGCGCCGATGCGCGCCCAGGCCGAACGCGGCGTGACGCCGGTGCTGCTGGCCGTTGACGGTAAACCGGCCGCGCTGTTCGCCATTCGCGATCCGCTACGCGAGGACAGCGTCGCGGCGCTGCAGCGCCTGCACCAGCAGGGATATCAGCTGGTGATGCTGACCGGCGACAACCCGGTGACCGCCAACGCCATCGCCAAAGAGGCCGGTATCGATCGGGTGATTGCCGGCGTGCTGCCGGACGGCAAAGCGGCGGCGATCAAACAGCTGCAGGCGCAGGGCCAACGCGTGGCGATGGTCGGCGACGGCATCAACGACGCCCCGGCGCTGGCGCAGGCCGACGTGGGCATCGCGATGGGCGGCGGCAGCGACATCGCCATCGAGACCGCCGCCATCACCCTGATGCGTCATAGCCTGCACGGGGTGGCGGATGCGGTGGAACTGTCGAAGGCCACGCTGCGCAACATGAAGCAGAACCTGTTCGGCGCCTTTATCTACAATACGCTGGGCATTCCAATCGCCGCCGGCGTGCTCTACCCGCTGACCGGCACGCTGCTCAGCCCGGTGGTGGCGGGCGCGGCGATGGCGCTGTCATCGATTACCGTAGTCAGCAACGCCAACCGGCTGCTGCGTTTTAAACCCAGGAAGTGAGCTCCGGGGCGCCGTCAAGGCGCCCCGCTGTTTTCCGGGCTTCCCTGCGCGGCGGATAGCGTTTAGCATGAATGACGATTTTACCTCGCCTTGCACGCGAAAACGCGCACCCGTTATTCAGGAGCCACGCCGTATGGGTCAACTGTTACGCCGCCTCGCCGCCTTTCTCGGCCTGATCTCGCCCAAAAGTTACGCTTATCCGGCGCTGGACATCACCCTGCCGGGCGAACGTCGGCTGCATCTGGTGGGCAGCATCCATATGGGCACCGTCGATATGTCGCCGCTGCCGCCCCGGCTGGCCGCCCGGCTGCAACAGGCCGACGCGCTGATCGTCGAAGCCGATATCACCGGCGCCGCCTCCCCTTTCGACCACGCCGAACAGCAGCCGGAGCTGGAACAGCGCCTGTCCGCCGAAGAGTATCAACAGCTGCTGGCGCTGTGCCACGAACTGGGCGCCGATCCGCACGCCTTCGCCACCCTGCCCGGCTGGCAGGTGGCGCTGATGATGCAGGCGCGGCAGGCTCAGCGTCTGGGGCTGCGCGCAGAGTACGGCGTAGATTATCAGCTGCTGCAGGCCGCCCGGGCGCAGGACAAACCGGTGATCGAACTTGAAGGGGCGCAGCAGCAGTTGGCAATGCTGGAACAGCTGCCGGAAGGCGGCATCGCACTGCTGCGCGATACGCTGGAACACTGGCATACCAACGCGCGGCTGCTGCAAACCATGGTGAGCTGGTGGCTGGACGCCAAACCGCGCGGCACGCTGGACACGCTGCCGGCCACCTTCAGCGCCGGGCTGTACGACGTGCTGATGCATCAGCGCAATCGCGACTGGCGGCGTCAGCTGGAGGCGCTGCCGGCCGGGGACTATGTGGTGGCGGTTGGCGCATTGCACCTGTATGGCGAGGATAACCTGCCGGCGATGCTGCAGCCACAGGGGTAAAAAAGTGGCCAATATCGCTATTGGCCAGTCAAAGAGGAATTTCTTGTATTCTAGTTATACGCATAGCAACCGTGTTAACGGTTACAGTAAACAGGGTAGCAACCCGGTGAATATCTTGGCAACCCGCTTTATGTAACAGCCGTTCAGGTTGCCGGGCAGGTTGGATTTTTGTATTTTTAAGACTGGTTATCACCCCTTCCCCGCTGGGGACATTTTGGACAACACATCATGACGCCCGCAGTCGTTCTGCTTGAGAAACAAAAGGTCGCCTTCACCCTCCATCCTTATCACCACGACAGCGACGAAACCAACTTCGGCGATGAGGCGGTGAGAAAGCTGGGGCTGGATGCCGATCGGGTTTACAAAACCTTGCTGGTGGCGCTGAACGGCGACGCCAAACACCTGGCGGTGGCGGTCACGCCGGTCGCCACCCAGCTGGATCTGAAAAAGGTTGCCCGCGCCCTCGGCGCCAAAAAGGCCGAGATGGCCGATCCGCAGCTGGCGCAGCGCGTCACCGGGTATCTGGTGGGCGGCATCAGCCCGCTGGGGCAGAAAAAACGGCTGCCGACGGTGATCGACAGCCCGGCGCAAGCGTTCGCCACCATCTACGTTTCCGGCGGCAAACGCGGGCTGGACATCGAGCTGGCCGCCGCCGATCTGTGCCGCCTGCTGGCCGGCAGCTTCGCCGACATCGCCAAACGCGACTGACGCCGCGTACTCAGCGGCACACCACCGTGGCGTCACAGGCTGCCAGCGTCTCCACCAGGCGGTCCTCCAGCGCCTTCACCTCCGCGCCGGGCACCAGATAGTTGTTGCTGATAATGGCGAACGCCAGCGGCCGTCCGGTCGCCGAATCGACATAGCCGCTGAGCGACGAGACCCCGGTCATGGAGCCGCTCTTGGCGTGGGCGCGCCCCGCCGCCGCGCTTTTTACCATACGGTGCTGCAGCGTGCCGCCCACCAGCAACCCCGGCTGGCCCGCGACGGGCAAAGCGCGATACCAGTCGGCGAACCACGGCTGTTTTCTGGCCGCCAACAGCAGCGTCGTCAGCTGTTGCGGCGTGATCTGGTTCATGCGCGACAGCCCTGAACCGTCCACCTGACGGTACGCGCCGGCCGCGATGCCCTGGCTTTGCACAAACTGGCCGATCGCCTGCAGGCCGGCGGCCCAATCCCCCTTACCCTGCGTTTTGCGGCCCATCGCTTTGGTCAGTACCTCACCGTAACCGTTATTGGACACTTTCAGGAAGGTGACGATCAGGCGGGAGAGCGGCGGCGAGTTTTTTTGCG
Source organism: Serratia sp. NGAS9 (assembly GCF_009905295.1). Taxonomy (NCBI): domain Bacteria; kingdom Pseudomonadati; phylum Pseudomonadota; class Gammaproteobacteria; order Enterobacterales; family Yersiniaceae; genus Serratia; species Serratia sp. NGAS9. The sequence continues at coordinate 1,084,446 of NZ_CP047605.1, read as the reverse complement.
CCAGCAGCTGTGCGCCGGCTGGCGTCACACCCTCTTCAGCATTACCGCGCAGGGTAATGCCGTGCGCGCGCAGGGCATTTTGCAGTAAGGCACCAACCACGCGGGTGGGTTGATCGACAGTGATCAATCGCGAACGGGCCTCCGCCTGCGCGGCAATGGTGCCGCTGACCACAACCCGGTTACTGCCCGGTTGGCGCTCGAACGCCAGTGCGGTGTCGCCGCCGGTGCTGGTACGGTTGACCAGCGTCACCGCGTCATTGGCGGGATAGAAGCTCACCCGCCCCGGCGCACCGGCGCGGGCGCCCGGTTGCACATCCACCCGCACCACGTTGATATCGCCGCCGGGGGTAAAGGCGTAGTTTAGCGCCGAGATCGGTGCAGCGAAGGCAAAGGGTTCATCGTCCCAGCTCCAGCCGGCGCCGAATGGCGTTTGATCGAACGCGCTGGCGTCCAGGATCAGCCGCCCATGAATCTGGCGAACGCCGCGCTGCGCCAGCGTGGCGGCGAAGGTGTCGAGATCGTCAGGATGCAACGTCGGATCGCCGCTGCCCTGCAGATAGAGATCCCCCTGCAAGGTGTTGCCGCGCTGTTCACCGGTGGTCAGCAGCCGGGTTTCAAACCGGTAATCCGCCCCCAGCACGCCGAACGCCGCCAGAGAAGTGAACATCTTCATGTTGGAAGCCGGCGCCAAACGCTGCTCCGCGTGCGCCTGATAAAGCACGGTGCCGCTCTCGGCATCGCGCACCATCACGCCGCTCGACGCCCCAACCAGCGCCTTGTCCTGGCCGAGGGCCGCCAGCGCCTGGCTAAGCGTTTGCTCATGACCTTGGCCGGATGACGAACACCCCGCCAGCGCCAGGATGGCGGGCAGCAGCCAGCCTGCGGTTTTCAACATGTCATCTTCCTGTTTGCGTTATCAAAACCAAATTGTCGCTCAGGCTATCATTGGAAGGCAGCGGTGGCGAGAATGTCCGCCCCGTTTATCATTCAGCTACGCGCAGGCAACGCCAAACGACGCTCGTTGTGCGCCACCCGCCACGCCAACAGCAGCACGCAGAGACTGCAGAGCGACAGCACGGCACCCAGGTGCAGCGACAGCCCCGCCAGCACCAGGCCACCGCCGAGCATCAGGTAATACATCAGGCCAAGGATGGCGCCGGCAGTGCCCATGCAGTCTTTATAATGGCGCAGCGCGCGCGCCAGAATATTGGGAATGGCGATGCCGTACGCCATCACCACCAGCAGCATCGGCAGAACAAACCACAAGGTCCCTTCCAGCAGCAATACCAGCAGGCCGCCGGTCAGCGACAGCGCGCAGGCCAGCATCAACAGTGCGGGGAACAGCCAGCGTTTGCCGATCAAAAACTTGTTGATCGCCGCGCCGATACCCACTCCGACCGCCAATACCAAACCGGTATAACCGAACCACTGCGCCGGCAATCCCAACGCTGAGAAGTGGAATGGCGCCAGTTGGTAATAGCTGAACATGCAAATATTGAACAACGCCACCAACAGCGCACTGAGCCAAATATCCCCGTCCTTGATCATCCGCCCCAGCGTGCCGAAAAATGAACTCTTCACCACCTGTTGCGGACGCGTCTCCGGCAGTTGCCAACCGGCATAGCCCAACAACAGCGCCGCCAACAGCGCCAAACCGCCGAACACCCCCTGATAGCCCCAATAGTAAGTCAGCACTGCGCCGCTCAACACGCCAACCGCCGGACTGATCGCCATGGCGATCCCCATCACCGAGAACACCCGCGCCAACTCATAACCGTCGAAGCGATCGCGAATCGCCGTTTGCGTCCCGACCGAACCGACCGCCGCGCCAAAGGCGGCCAGCACACGCGCCGCCAGCAGCACGCTGAAGCTGCCGCTGAACAGCGCGATGATAGAAGCCAGCAGATAGAGCGTCAGCCCGGCCAAAATGGTAGGACGCCGCCCGATGACGTCGCACATCCGCCCCCATACCACCACGCCGAGCGCAAAAGCGAAAAAGTAACAAGAGAGCGTTTGCGCCGCCATCTCCGCACTGACCCGGAAACCGTGCGCAATGTGCGTCAATGCCGGGCTGTAGATGGTCTCCACCACCTGGGGAAACATCATCATCGACGTCGCCAACGTCAGTGTCAGTTTACGTTGCATAACAGATCCTGTAGCCAAGAATAGGCTGCACAAGGTAGCATCAGCTCCCCGGTACCGATTACAATATAAAAGACAATAAATTTACAAAATCGGACATACTATGGCGTGGCTTCAGGCGCAGGACAGTTTTAATCCGGATACGCTCGACAACGGGGTACTCGGGATCGCCGCCGAACTGGCGCAGCACGACTCGGGCACGCATTGGCATGACAGGGGGCAGTTGCTGTTCTGTCAGCAAGGCAGCATGCGCATCACGCTCAACCAAAGCATCTGCATGCTGCCGCCGGGCAGAGTCGCCTGGATCCCGCCGCAGGTGGCTCACCGCGTTCAGGTCAACGGCGTCGTCGGTTACCGTTCGCTTTATCTCGACGCCGATCGCTATGCCTGTCTGCCTGCGCAGCTTGCCGTACTGACAGCCTCGCCGCTGCTGCGCGAGGTGTTGGAACGCATCGCGTTCGCCGCCTTCGACACCGACTGGCAGCACGGGCCTCACACCAATATTCTGGCGGTCTGCCTCGACGAGATCGCCGCCGCACCGCGCGAACTGACGTTGCTGCCGCTGCCCAGCGACCGGCGCCTGCGCCATCTGGCCAATCTGGACATGCTTCCGCCGCTGCACGAGCTATCGCGCTATGGCGGCGCTTCCGAGAAAACCATCAGCCGGATTTTCCGCCGTGAAACCGGTCTCAGTTATCAACAGTGGCGTCAGCAATGGCGCCTGATCAAAGCGATAGAGATGTTGGCCGCAGGGCTGAGCCAATCCGAGGTCGCCGGCCAGCTGGCGTTTTCCAGCGACAGCGCCTTCGCCACTTTTTTCAAGAATATGATGGGTTGCCCAGCGAGGGCGTATATGGAGAGACGAAAGTAAGACGCCGTCTAAAACGGCAACGCCGACAGAAGGCGTTGATGGAGAGGAGGCTCGCGAAGGCGGGCACGGCGCCCCCGCGACAAGCGAGAACGCCGTTCCGCTACACCTCTATCGATAGACGATCTCGCCCTTTGGCTCGTAGGCCGCCGCATCCAGCGGCGAGTGTTTCTCGATGTACTGCTTCAGCACTTCGGCATCGATAAAGCCGGTGTTGACGTAGCTCGGCAGCCCGTCCAGCTTCGGATAGCCGTCGCCGCCCAGCGCATTGAAGTTCAGTGTCGCCATGCGGTAGGTTTTATCCGCCTGCAGTGGCTGGCCGTTAATCTTCACCTCGCTGACGCCCTTGCCGTCCGCCACTAGGCTGACGTTGGCGAACTGGGCGTAGGCGCCGGAGTCCGGCTTCATGTTGGCCACCACCGCCAGATACTGTTCAACCTCACGGCCTTTCATATCGACATGCACCAACGTGTTGCCAAACGGCTGCACCTTGAGCACGTTCTTGTAGGTGATATCGCCGCTTTCAATCGAATCGCGCACCCCGCCGCCGCTCATCACGGCGAAGTCGGCGTCGGCGCGCTCCCTCTGCGCCGCCAGCATCACCCGAGCCAGGTTGGTCTGCACGAAGCGCACCTTGCTGCGATCGCCTTCAAGCTTGCCGTTGACGCTGCCGATCTTCACGCCCAGCTGCGCCTTGCCCTTATCCTGGAACGGCGTCAGCAGCTTCATCATGGTCGGATCTTCCGCAATCTGCTGGGTGTAGTACACCCGCTCGCTGGTGCCGTCCGCCTTCTCCACCTTCTTCTTCAGGTTTACCGGGATCAGCTGATAATGCACCAGCTTCAGCTCGCCGTTGCGGAATTCGAAGTCGGCGCGCCCGACGTATTTCCCCCACTCATGCGCCTGCACGATCCAGGTGCCGTTCTGGCGATCCGGCGAGCACGGCGTGCCCGGCACATAATCCACCTGTTTGCGGTTGTCGCCGGCCATACACACCGGATCCTGCGAGTGGCCGCCGACGATCATGTCGAGATATCCGGCCGGCAGGCTGCGCGCCATCTCCACGTCGCCCGGCGCGTTCGAGCCGTGTTCGCCGTTGTCATAGTGCCCCATGTGGGTGGCGGCGATGATCACGTCCGGCTTCTCGTCCTTACGCAGTTGCTCCACCACCTGCTTCGCTTCCTGCGCCGGCACGCGGAATTCCATGTCGGTGAAGTACTCCGGGTTGCCTATCTTGGCGGTGTCGTCGGTCGTCAGGCCGATCACGGCAATCTTGATGCCCTGCTTGTCGAACAAGGCGTAAGGCTTGAACAGGCGCTGGCCGGTGCTTTTCTGATAGATATTGGCGGACAGCAGCGGGAAGGTCGCCCATTTCTCCTGCTGGCGCAGTACGCTCAGCGGGTTGTCGAATTCGTGGTTGCCGATCGCCATCGCGTCATAGCCCACCAGGTTCATGCCGCGGAAGTCCGGCTCGGCGTCCTGCAAATCCGATTCCGGCACGCCGGTGTTGATATCGCCGCCGGACAGCAACAGCAGGCTGCCGCCCTGCGCCGCCACTTCCTGACGAATGCCGTCCACCAGCGTTTTCTGCGCGCCCAGACCGTATTCGCCGTGATCGTTCTGCCAGAAGTGACCGTGATGATCGTTGGTATGCAGAATGGTGATGGCGTAGGTCTTATCCTTTTCCCAGGCACTGGCGGCCCCCGACAGCAACGTCAGGGAAACGGCCAGCGCGCATGCGGTGGTTTTCAGCGAAAAACGCATGGCGGATCTCCGTGTATTCAATAGCTTTTATGATGAGGGCGGAATTGTAGCGCGAATTAATGACAGCTGATTTCAAATTTTTGCGATGTGAGTCTGATTATTTCAGATATGGTAAAAATTGGGCGCCCTGCCTAAGATGTCATCTCTGTGCTCAACAACTTCTCAGGCTAATAATAATATGACCGACAGTAGCCAAAGCGCGATGCCGCCCGCCAAGGGCAGTGCGGTGAAGGGAACCGCCTTCTCCATCCTTGGCGCCATCAGCGTGTCTCACCTGCTCAACGATATGATCCAGTCGCTGATCCTGGCGATCTACCCGATCCTGCAAGCCGATTTTCACCTCAGCTTCGTGCAGATCGGCATGATCACCCTGACCTATCAGCTAACCGCCTCGCTGCTGCAGCCGTTGATCGGCTATTACACCGATAAACACCCGCAGCCTTACTCGTTGCCGATCGGCATGGGCTTTACCCTGTCCGGCCTGCTGCTGCTGTCGGTGGCGAACACCTTCCCGCTGGTGCTGCTGGCGGCGGCGCTGGTGGGCACCGGCTCATCGGTCTTCCACCCGGAATCCTCGCGCGTGGCGCGCATGGCCTCCGGCGGACGACACGGCCTGGCGCAGTCGCTGTTCCAGGTCGGCGGCAACTTCGGCAGCTCGCTCGGCCCGCTGCTGGCCGCGCTGATCATCGCGCCTTACGGCAAAGGCAACGTCGCCTGGTTCACGCTGGCGGCACTGCTGGCGATCGTGGTATTGCTGCAGGTCAGCAAGTGGTATCAACATCAGCACCGGGCAACTAAAGGGCAGCCGAAAAGCCCGTCGATGCTGAAACCGCTGCCAAAACGTACCGTTGCCTACTCGCTGGGCATTCTTCTGGTGCTAATTTTCTCCAAATACTTCTACTTGGCCAGCATTAGCAGCTATTACACCTTTTATCTGATACATAAGTTCGGCGTTTCAGTGCAGAATGCGCAAATTCATCTGTTCGCCTTCCTGTTCGCAGTAGCGGCTGGCACCATTATCGGCGGGCCTCTTGGCGATAAGATAGGGCGTAAATACGTTATTTGGGGCTCTATTCTCGGCGCTGCGCCATTTACCCTTGTTTTACCCTATGCATCACTCTATTGGACCGGCATTTTAACGGTGATCATCGGGGTTATTCTCGCCTCGGCGTTCTCCGCCATTCTGGTCTACGCTCAGGAGCTTATCCCCGGTAAAGTCGGCATGGTTTCCGGCTTATTCTTCGGTTTTGCTTTCGGTATGGGCGGGTTAGGCGCGGCAGTTCTTGGTTATGTCGCCGATTTAACCAGTATCGAACTGGTCTACCAAATCTGTGCTTTCCTACCGCTGATCGGCATTATCACCGCGCTACTGCCCAATATGGAGCATAAACCGCAATAACCCCGCGAACCGCCCGGATGAAATTATTTATTCATCCGGGTTATCCTACGGATAAATCAATGTTATTTGGCTTATCTGACACAAAACTCCCTTATTGCCCCGCCTTGAGTGAAATCCTCTGCTTTTTTACAAAAAAGGCCAAATTAGCCAAGCAAGCCGCGAACAAATGCAATAAACTAAATGTATCTTTTCGTAACTTTGTTGCGTTTCTCCCGTGCCGCGATGCATAGCCAGAAGGAGTATGGATGCATAATTCAACACCGCTCATTACCACCATCGTCGGAGGGTTAGTACTCGCCTTCCTCCTCGGCATGCTGGCGAACCGCCTGCGCATCTCCCCTCTGGTGGGGTATCTGGCCGCAGGGGTACTCGCCGGCCCGTTCACCCCCGGTTTCGTTGCTGATACCTCACTGGCGCCGGAACTGGCGGAAATCGGCGTTATCCTGTTGATGTTCGGTGTTGGCCTGCACTTCTCTTTGAAAGACCTCCTCGCAGTAAAATCTATCGCCATACCCGGCGCCGTGGCGCAGATAGCCGTCGCTACCCTGCTCGGCATGGGGCTGTCCAAGCTGCTCGGCTGGGATCTGATCTCCGGGCTGGTGTTCGGCCTCTGTCTCTCCACCGCCAGCACCGTGGTGCTGCTGCGCGCGCTGGAGGAACGGCAGCTGATCGACAGCCAGCGCGGGCAAATCGCCATCGGCTGGCTGATCGTCGAAGATTTGGCGATGGTGCTGACGCTGGTGTTACTACCGGCCTTCGGCAACATGCTGGGCAACAACAACGCCAGCAGCGGCCAACTGCTGATGGAGCTGGCGCTGACCATCGGCAAGGTCATCGCCTTCATCGCGCTGATGATCGTGGTCGGCCGCCGTCTGGTACCGTGGATCCTGTCGAAAACCGCCAGCACCGGCTCGCGCGAACTGTTCACCCTGGCGGTATTGGCGCTGGCGCTCGGCATCGCCTACGGCGCGGTGAAACTGTTCGACGTCTCCTTCGCCCTGGGCGCCTTCTTCGCCGGCATGGTGCTGAACGAGTCCGAACTGAGCCACCGCGCGGCGCACGATACCCTGCCGCTGCGCGACGCGTTCGCGGTGCTGTTCTTCGTCTCGGTCGGCATGCTGTTCGATCCGATGATCGTGATTAACGAACCGCTGGCGGTGCTGGCGACGCTGGCGATCATCGTGTTCGGCAAATCCGCCGCTGCGTTCCTGCTGGTGAAAATGTTCGGCCACTCCAAGCGCACCGCGCTGACCATCTCCGCCAGCCTGGCACAGATCGGCGAGTTCGCCTTTATTCTGGCGGGCCTTGGCATCACGCTCGGCATGATGTCGGAACACGGTCGCAATCTGGTGCTGGCAGGCGCTATCCTGTCGATCATGCTCAACCCGCTGTTGTTCACCCTGCTGGAGCGCTATCTGGCCAAGACCGAAACCATCGAAGAGCAAATCCTCGAAGAGGCGGTGGAAGAAGAGAAGCAGATCCCGGTAGAGATGTGCAACCATGCGCTGGTGGTCGGCTACGGCCGCGTCGGCAGCCTGCTGGGCGGCAAACTAGCCGAGGCGGGCATTCCGCTGGTGGTGATCGAAAACTCCCGCCCGCGGGTGGAAGCGCTGCGCGAGCAAGGCATCAAGACGGTGTTGGGCAACGCCGCCAATCCGGAAGTGATGGATCTGGCGCGGCTCGACTGCGCACGCTGGCTGCTGCTGACTATCCCCAACGGCTATGAGGCCGGCGAGATCGTCGCCTCGGCGCGCGCCAAGCGCCCGAACATCGAGATCATCGCCCGCGCCCACTACGACGACGAGGTGGCCTACATCACCGATCGCGGCGCCAATCAGGTAGTAATGGGCGAACGGGAGATCGCCAACAGCATGCTGAACATCCTGCAGCTGGACACCCTGAGCGAAGAAGAAAAAATGGGCGGCTGCCCGATCTGAAACGCCCCGCGCGCACAAAAAAAGGTCCGGCATGCCGGACCTTTTTTTGTGCGCGCGGGTTAACGCTCCCAGTAAGACTCTTCCAGGCTGTCTTCGCGCTCCGGCAGGCCGCGAGTGAGGCGCGGCGAATGCTGGTTCAACACCTGGTAGCTGACGCGGTTGGCGTATTTGCACACCTGCGCCAACGAAGAGTATGTCAGGTAACTGCGCACGTGCTTGCTGGAATTCGGCACGTTATGGCGGTGATAGCCGTTCGCGGCGATATCGTGCAGCAACGCCGACAGTGCGCCGTCGCCGGCGCCGTTGGTGTTCATGATCCTCTCGGGGCCGCCCATATAAGGCGCGATGTGCGAATAAACGCGCAGCGGATTTTCACAGTGTTCGCGGCGCATGGCGCGGCTGAATTCGTAGCGGTTGAACTCGGCGATATGCCCCGGCAGCAGCGGGTGCTGGGTCTGGCGCTTGTTGGCTTCTTCGGTGTAACCCGCCATATACAGGCCGTTCGGCCCGGCGGTGCACAGCACCAGATCCACCCACTCCAGCGCCATGTCCGAGGCGGTCAGCGGATCGCTCAGCCCGGTCAGCTCCAGCGCTTCGTCTTCATTCATCGCCAGAATCGTCACGTTTTCCTTCAGGAAGTCGCGCCACCACTGCGGGTTGTCGGCGATCACGTACTTGGTGCCCAGCGTCAACACCACCGGCACGTCGTGTTTTTTGGCATATTCGATCGCCTGCAGGGTGGCGGCCTTCATCGGCTCCCCCTCCTTACAGCGCACCAGATAAGAGCTCAGCACCAGCGCCGACGCGCCGGCGATCACCTCTTCAGGAATGCTTTCCGGGCGCAGCTGGTTCATTTGGCCAGGGTTGATGGCGAAGGTGCGCTCGCCGCTTTCCCCGATCAGCGTGAAGCAGCGGCCGATGGCGCCGTCTACGCCCTGCAGATAGTTGAGATCGGTACGGCTGGAGGTATTGCACAGATAACGGTAGGCGTAGCTGCCGATTTTCACGTTGCTGCACATCACGCCGAGCAGCACCGAGCGATCGTCCGCCAGCACCGAATAGTTGTGCATGGTGTTACCGATGGTGCCGCCGGCGAACTGATGGGTAACCAGGTTGTTTTCGTTCAGTTCCTGATACAGCGCCTCGGCGACGTCGTCTTCGATCACCAGAGAGTGGCCCAGGCTCAGGCCGTAGCGCTGGACAAAAGCGTCGTCCACTTTCGCCTCGATATCCACCAGCGTCTGATCGATGCCGACGATATACGAGGTGCTGATTTCACTTTCGGGCTGAGCCTGCTGCAGAAGCGGATCGCGGGCGCTCACCGGGAAATAGTGTTTGGACTTGCGTTTACCAGGAAATTTCATGTGATTGGCGGTGGTGACGGTTTAACAAGCGGAGAATGTTAACACATCCCCGCCCGATCACGATGCATCTAATAGACAGATTATGGATGATTACAGGCGCTGCGCCACCAGCTGCTGCATCATATCGATATGCGCCGGCTCGTCGTTCAACGCCGAGATATATTCAAACTTCTCGCCGCCGGCCTTGAGGAAGATCTCGCGGTTCTGTTCTTTGATCTCTTCCAGCGTTTCCAGGCAGTCCGCCGAGAAACCGGGGCAAATCAGCTGAATGTGCTTCACGCCCTGCGCCGGCAGCCCCTTCAGGGTCTCATCGGTGTATGGCGTCAGCCACGGCTCGCGGCCAAAGCGCGATTGGTACGTCATCATCACGCGCTCCGGCGCCAGCGGCAGCGTGGCGCTCAGCGCACGCAGCGTATCCTCGCAGCGCTGCGGGTAGTCGTCGCCCAGGCGCGCATAGCGTTTGGGGATGCCGTGGAACGACAGCACCAGCCGATCCGGCTGGCCGTGCTCGGCGAACGAGCGCTCCACGCTTTGCTGCAGCGCGGCGATATAGGCCGGGTGTTCGGCGTAATCGCGGATGAAGGCCACCGACGGCAAGCGGCGATAGCCTTTCAGCACTCGCGCTACGCCATCCCATACCGCCGCGCTGGTGGAACAGGAGTATTGCGGGTAGAGCGGCAGCACCACCAGGTTGGTCACACCTTGCGCCAGCAGCTTGTCGATGGCTTCCGCCAAACTTGGCGAGCCGTAGCTCATTCCCAGCTCCACCGGCGTATTCGGCATGCGCGCCGCCAGCGCCCGCTGTTGGCGGCGGCTGTATACCAGCAGCGGCGAGCCTTCTTCCATCCACACCGACTGATAGAGCTTCGCCACGCGCGGCGAGCGGATCGGCAGGATCGCGCCGTTGAGGATCGGCCACCAGATCAGCGGCGCCGTGTCGACCACGCGATCGTCACTGAGGAATTCCTTCAGATAGCGTTTGACCGCCGACGAGGTCGGCGCATCTGGTGTGCCCAGGTTCACCAGCAATACGCCGTGTTTCTCTTGCTTCATCTCAGTTCCCCTCATTTCCTTTCCGGCCGGCATTCCGTTCTGGGTCGGGATGTCAGCAGCCATTAATGCCGGCTATTGTAACGGAAAAGTCCTGCGTCGGAACCGATAACAGCAACAGGTTATCCCTGTGGGCTTCCCCCTTGCGCCAGTTGCCATACCGCCGCCACGTTGCGCGCCGTCACCTGCAGATTGCGATCGGCGTCCGCCAGCGCGTCTTCCAGCGTCACGATGCGATCGAGCACCGAAAACGCCGCATCGATGCCGTGTTGATGCACCACCGAATAATCCGGCGTCAGGCTGCCGGCGATGGCGATCACCGGCACGCCGTGACGCTTGGCCACTCGCGCCACGCCGATCGGCGTTTTGCCGTGGATCGACTGGCTGTCCAGCCGCCCTTCGCCGGTGATCACCAAGTCGGCATCGCGCACCGCTTCATCCAGGCGCAGGGTTTCGGTGACAATCTCGATGCCCGGCCGCAAGCGCGCTTCGAGCATGCCAAGCAGCGCCGCCCCCATGCCGCCGGCCGCGCCCGCCCCTGGCTGGGTCAGCACGGCGCGGCCGGTTTCCCGCTCCAGCAGTTCGCCATAGTGATGCAGCGCCGCATCGAGCTGGGCCACCATCTCCGGCGTCGCCCCCTTCTGCGGCCCGAACACCGCCGACGCGCCCTTTTCGCCGCACAGCGGGTTATCCACGTCGCAGGCGGCGGTTACGCTCACCCGTTGCCAACGCGCGTCCAGCCCGGCGAGATCGAGATGCGCCAGCTGCGCCAGTGCCGCACCGCCCACCGGCAGCGGCCGGCGATCCTTATCCAGCAATTTAACGCCCAGCGCCTGCATCATCCCAGCGCCGCCGTCGTTGGTGGCGCTGCCGCCGATGCCGAGAATGATCGCCTTCACGCCGCGCTCCAGCGCCGCCAGCATCAGCTCACCGGTGCCGTAACTGGTGGTGATGCGCGGATCGCGCCGGTTGGGCGGCGCCAAATGCAGCCCGGAAGCGGCGGCCATTTCAATCACCGCGGTTTCGCCGTCGCCCAGCAGGCCATAAAATCCCAACACCGGCTCCCCCAGCGGCCCGGTGACCGTCACCTGGACGATTTCGCCGCCGGTGGCCGCCACCATCGACTCCACTGTGCCTTCGCCGCCGTCCGCCATCGGCAGCTTCACGTAGTGCGCCTGCGGGTAAATTTGGCGGAATCCCCGCTCGATGGCGTCAGCGACGCCGAGCGCGCTCAGGCTCTCTTTGAAAGAATCCGGGGCAATAACCACTTTTTTCAGCGTTTTCATCACTGTTCCTTATCCCGCCAGGTTAAATACGCCAAACATCAGCGCCGAGATTGCCGCAATGGTGAACCCCACCAGCGTTTCATACGGCAGCAGCTTCAGCCGCTCGTGCACCGCCATATTGACGCTGCCGCCGGTGGCGTGGAAGAAGCTGCCGTGCGGCAGGTGATCCAGCACCGTGGCGCCCGCATGGATCATCGCCGCACCGGCCAATCCGCTCACCCCCAGCTCGAGCAGCGTGGAGCTGAACACCCCGGAAGCCACGGCGGTGCCGGCGGTGGTCGAGGCGGTCGCCATCGACATCAGCGCGCCGGACAGCGGCGCCAGCAGCCAGGCCGGTAGCCCGGTGTGCGTCAAACCGTTAATCAAGACATCCTTCAGCGCCGAGTTGGCGATAATGCCCGCCAGCGTGCCGGTGCCGAGCAGCATAATCGCCACCGGCGCCATGCGCGACAGGCCGGAAACCATAAACTGATTGCACTGGCGGATGCGCCCCATCAGCAGCGCGCCCGCCAACCCGCCAGCAGGCAGCGCGATCAGCGGATCGACGGCGATACCGGCGATCGGCCGCAGCGACAGCAGCAGGATCGCCACCAGCGGCGCGCTGATCGCCGCAGCGAAGCCCGGCCGCGCCCCTTCGGCATGCTGAGTCAGCTCTTCAGCCATCACCCTGCCGCCTTTATCGCTCAGGCGGCGCGCCAGCAGATAGGCCACCACCAGGCCGCACAGCCCCGGCACGATGCCGGCCATCATCACCGAAGTGAGCGGCACGTGGAAGTTGTCCGCCGCCGCGATGGTGTTCGGGTTGGGAGACATCACGTTGCCGGCCTTGCCGCCGCCGATCATCGCCAGCAGGATCGCCGCGCGCGAAATGCCGGCCCTCTGGGCGATCGACAGCGCGATCGGCGCGACGGTGATCACCGCCACATCGATAAACACCCCCACCGCCGTCAGGATCAGTGTAGCCACCGCCAGCGCCAGCAGCGCGCGGGTTTCGCCCACCTTGCGCACGATGGTTCCGGCGATGGTGTGCGCCGCGCCGGATTCGATCAGCACCCCGGCCAGCACCCCCGCCGCCAGAATGCGCATCACGGCGTTGGTGATGCCCTGCGCCCCGCCGATCATCAGCGTTACGGTCTGCACCAGATCGGCGCCGCCGCACAGCCCGCCCGCCAGCGCGCCGGCAATCATGCCGTAAGCCGGCGGCACCTTGCGTAGGATCAGGACGATGGCGACGGCTAACGCCACCAGCGCTCCCAGAGTGGATACGGTTGTCATTGTTGTTTTCTCCGTGGTTGATGTGCAGGCCAACATATCCCGCGCGCCCGGCGTTGACCTGAGGGGAAACAACAAAAAATTGCCGAAGGAACGGCGCGAAATTTGTGGGTTGGCACAACTCAGTCGTGCATCAGCATGCCGATATACAACCGCAGAGCGTCGGTTAATTGATTGATTTTCATGCCAGTTATGGCTTCGATACGCTGCAGGCGGTAGCGCAGGGTATTGACGTGAATATGCAGCTGCGCGGCGGCCTGCGTCTGATCACAATTCTGCGAAAAATAGTGGCGCAGCGTGGCGCGCAGCACGCCTTTTTCATCCTGTTCGCCCAGCGTCCGCCAGGGGCGCCCCAGCTCTTGCGCTCGCCAGTCCTCCCCGAGATCGCACAGCAGCGACGGCAGCGGATAGTCGTGGTAGAACAGCGTGGCGTGACGCAGTTTCAGGCGCTGCGCCATTGCCTGGGTGGCACGCGCCGTCAGGCTGGAACGGTAGGCGCTTTGCGGATCGTCATAAAAACCGCCGACGATCAGCCGCACCCGAAAGCGGTGTTTTAGCTGGTTTTGCAAACGCTGCGCCTGCTGGCGCTCCAGCTTCAAACTCCATTCGCCCTGAGCCATGCAGGCCGGGCGCAACAGGGTCATTTCATTGAAGCCGGTAATGGCGATCAACGCGTCGCGCTGGGTGGCCTCCAGCTCCGCCAACAGCTCACGCAGCAGGTGCGGCTGCGCCTCTTGCAGCTCGACGATCCAGACGATGCGCGCCTGGCGCAGATCCAATCCCAGATACGCCGCCATCGCCTCCAGCGACGCGGTGTTCGGCTGCGGTTGCAGCAGCTGATTCGCCAGCTCTTCCCGGTAACGTTTTTCCCACTGGTGCTGATCCAGCAGCGCCGCCTGCTCCACCATCATCTCCGCCGCCATCTTCACCAGCTCGGCATAGGCGCGCACCTCGGCCGGCTCGCCGGAGATGCCGATCACCCCCACCCGCTGATTGCGAAAGCTGAACGGCAGGTTGATGCCGGGCCGCACGCCCTTCAGGTGTTCGGCGGTGGCGCGGTCGATTTCCACCACCCGGTTCTCCGCCAGCGCCAGCACCGCGCCTTCATGACGCTGGAACAGGCGCTGCGGGTTGCCGGAGGCGATGATCACGCCGTTGCTGTCCATCACGTTGACGGAATGGCTGATGATGCCCATCGCCCGCTGGACGATCTGGCGCGCGGTGGCTTCCGCCAGAAGATTGGTTTGTCTGAGCATGCCCGGCTCCCTGCTGAGGGTGAAAACGCAGGCTTGTTATACGCCATTTGGCGCGGGCGATTAACGGGCACGGCCGCAACAAGCTGCCGCGATCACAATTTGGCGGGAAAACGGCAAAAAAAAACGCCGGACCACAGGCCCGGCGTCATGCACAGCCAGTTTGCTATCAACCGAGGATAGTCGCCAGCTCTGCGCTCACTTCGGCCACCTTGCGGGTGCCGTCGATTTTGCGGTATTGGGTGTTGCCCGCTGCCGCTTCTTTGCTGTAGTAAGAGATCAGCGGCGCAGTCATCTGATGGTATTCCACCAGGCGCTTGCGCACGGTCTCTTCCTGATCGTCCTTGCGCGTGGTCAGCTCTTCGCCGGTCACGTCGTCTTTGCCTTCCACCTGCGGTGGGTTGAACTTCACGTGGTAGACGCGGCCGGACGGCGCGTGTACGCGGCGGCCAACGATGCGGTCAACGATCAGCTCGTCCGGCACGTCGAACTCCAGCACGAAGTCCACGTTGATGCCGGCTTCTTTCATCGCGTCAGCCTGCGGAATGGTGCGTGGGAAGCCGTCCAGCAGGAAGCCCTTGCGGCAATCTTCCTGCGTGATGCGCTCTTTGACCAGCGCGATCACCAGCTCATCGGTCACCAGCTTGCCGGCGTCCATGATCTCTTTCGCCTGCTTGCCCAGTTCACTGCCGGCCTTCACGGCTGCGCGCAACATGTCACCGGTGGAGATTTGCGGAATGCCGTATTTCTCCATGATGAATTGAGCCTGAGTACCTTTACCAGCGCCCGGAGCGCCCAGCAGAATGATACGCATTGCGTAAATCCCCTTGCTATGTAGTTTTTATAAAATTGCGAAAACGCTCAACGATACCATTTCAGGGGGGGCAGGCTCAAGGCGCGCGAAGGAAATCGATTGCGGAATGTGCAAAAAAACGGACGAACAAAAGGCAAGAAAAAGCGGGGAAAAACCGGAAATACGCCCCTAACGGTGCCGTTAAGGGCGCATATCTTCAGCTTTTAAGCGGACAGCAACTTATTCATGCGACGGATGAACAAGTTCGGATCCTCCAGCGTGCCGCGTTCAGCCAGCAGCGCCTGATCCAATAACAGGTCGATCCATTCGGCGAAATGTTCGTTATCGCCCACGTCGGATGCTCGTTTGACCAGCGCATGCTCGGGATTAAGCTCGAAAATGTACTTCACTTCCGGCGCCTGCTGACCGGCGGCGGCGAACAGCTTGGCCATCTGGGTGCTCATTTCGTCGGCGTCGGTCACCACGATCGCCGGCGTATCGGTCAGGCGGTGCGTCAGGCGTACATCCTTCACACGCTCGCCCAGCAGGGTTTTCACACGTTCGATGAACGGTTCCAGCTGCTTCTCGGCCGCCTTCTGCTCTTCGGTTTCATCCGCCAGTTTATCCAGCGTTTCATCCGCTTTGCTGACCGACTGGAACGGCTTGCCGTCGAACTCGGTCAGGTAGCTCATCATCCACTCGTCGATGCGATCGGACAACAGCAACACTTCGATGCCTTTCTTGCGGAACAGCTCCAGATGCGGGCTGCTCTTGGCGGCGGCGTAGCTGTCGGCGGTGATGTAGTAAATCTTTTCCTGCCCTTCCGCCATGCGGCCGACGTACTCTTCCAGCGACACGGTCTGCGCCGAGCTGTCGCCGTGGGTGGTCGCGAAGCGCAGCAGTTTGGCGATCGCCTCCTGGTTGCCGTTGTCTTCCGCCGGGCCTTCTTTCAGCACCAGACCGAACTGCTGCCAGAATTTCTGGTAGCCTTCGGCGTCGTCTTTGGCCAGCTTATCCAGCATCTGCAGCACACGCTTGGTCAGCGCACCGCGCAGGTTCTGCGTCACACGGCTGTCTTGCAGGATCTCGCGCGACACGTTCAGCGGCAGATCGTTGGAATCGATCAGGCCGCGCACGAAGCGTAGGTAGTTCGGCATGAACTGCTCGGCGTCGTCCATGATGAACACACGCTGCACGTACAGCTTCAGGCCGTGCTTGTGATCGCGGTTCCACATGTCCCACGGCGCCTGCGCCGGGATATACAGCAGGCTGGTGTACTCCTGCTTGCCTTCCACCCGGTTGTGGCTCCAGCTCAGCGGATCGGTGAAGTCATGGGCGATGTGTTTGTAGAACTCTTTGTACTCTTCGTCGGTGACGTCAGCCTTGCTGCGGGTCCACAGGGCCTGCGCCTTGTTGATCTTCTCCCAGGTGACGGTGCCGTCTTCTTCGTTCTTGCTTTCGATCTCTACCGGCAGGGCGATGTGATCGGAATATTTGCCGATCACCGAGCGCAAGCGCCAGGCGTCGAGGTACTCATCTTCGCCTTCGCGCAGATGCAGGGTGATTTCGGTGCCGCGGGTCTCTTTGGTGATGTCGGCGATGGTGTAGTCGCCTTCACCGGCGGACTCCCAGAACACGCCTTCGTCATCGGCGGCGCCGGCAGCGCGGGTGCGCACGGTCACTTTGTCCGCCACGATGAACGCCGAGTAGAAACCGACGCCGAACTGGCCGATCAGTTGGCTGTCTTTCGCCTGATCTGAACCGATGGATTCCAGGAACGCTTTGGTGCCCGATTTGGCGATGGTGCCGAGGTTTTCGATCACTTCTTCGCGGCGCATGCCGATACCGTTGTCGGCGATGGTCAGGGTGCGCTGCTCTTTATCGAAGGACAAGCGCACGCGCAGCTCGCCGTCGCCGGCATACAGCTCTGGCGCGGACAGGGCGCGGAAGCGCAGCTTGTCGGCGGCGTCAGAGGCGTTGGAAATCAGCTCGCGCAGGAAAATTTCTTTGTTGGAGTACAGCGAATGGATCATCAAATGAAGCAGCTGTTTTACTTCAGACTGGAACCCGCGGGTTTCTTGACCTTTCATACTCATTGATTACCTCAAAAGACAATGGCTACCAAAATCGAACAATGAGGATCAGATGAGGGTCAGGGTCTTGTTTTTCAAGCGGACGGCGGGAAATTTTTGGCAAAAAAACGACGGGGCCGAGTGGCCCCGTCCGGGAAAACATCAGAACTTGATGGCGTGACGCCCGGCCAGCGAATGCGACAGCGTGGTGCCGTCGACCATCTCCAGCTCGCCACCCACCGGTACGCCGTGGGCGATGCGGCTGGCGAGCACGCCATACTGGCCGCACATCTCGGCGATGTAGTTGGCAGTCGCTTCCCCTTCCACCGTCGGGTTGGTGGCGAGGATCACTTCGGTGATGCTTTCCTTTTCCAGCCGTTGCTCCAGGCGATCGAGACCGATATCCCCCGGCCCGATGCCATCTAGCGGCGACAGATGGCCCATCAGCACAAAGTAGCGCCCGGCGAACTGGCCGGTCTGCTCGATGGCGTGAATATCCGCCGGGCTTTCCACCACACAAATCTGGCCGTTTTGCTGACGGCGCGGATTGGCGCAGATGGTGCAGATGTCCTGCTCGGTGAAGGTGCGGCAGTCGGCGCAGTGGCCGATTTCCGACATCGCGCGCGTCAACGCCTGCGCCAGGCGCATGCCGCCGCTGCGATCGCGCTGCAGCAACTGAAACGCCATGCGCTGCGCCGATTTCGGGCCGACGCCCGGCAGGCAGCGCAGCGCCTCCATCAGGGATTCAAGGAGCGGGCTGGTTTGCATCAGAACGGCATCTTGAAGCCAGGCGGCAACTGCATGCCGCTGGAAACGGAGGCCATTTTCTCTTTCTGAGTCTCTTCGATGCGGCGCGCGGCGTCGTTAAACGCGGCGGCGATCAGATCTTCCAGCATGTCTTTGTCATCTTCCATCAGGCTAGGATCGATCTCCACGCGGCGGCAGTTGTGTGCGCCGTTGATGGTGACTTTCACCAGGCCTGCGCCAGACTCGCCGGTCACTTCCAATTTGGCGACTTCTTCCTGCATCTGCTGCATTTTTTCTTGCATTTGCTGGGCTTGCTTCATCAGGTTGCCCAGACCGCCTTTACCAAACATAGTCGTCTCTCGTCGCTAGGGCCGCGCACCTCGCGCGGCGTTTAAAGGGGGCGGATACTCTCTTCATCCAGATCCGCGTCGAAGAACCGGCACAGCGTCTGGATATGGGTATCCGCAACGATGGACTGGCGCGCCTGCGCCAGCTTTTCTTCATAGATGGCTTGTCGCCACTCCAGCGGGGTGCGCTCCGCCGGATTATCGTCCTCCACCACGGTCAGCTCAACCGGGCTGCCGTACAGCTCGCCGAGCGCTTCGGCCAGCGTCTTCTGCGCCGAAGGCGAATTCAGATGGCGCTGCGAAGACCGCAGATGGAGGTTAATCTTGCCCGCTTCCGGCTGCTGCTTGAAGGCGTTCAACGCCAGCTGCTGCACCAGTTTCGGGATCTTGAGCTTATCGATTTCCGCCGCCCAGGCGTCGCGCTCCAGCGATTCCACCACCAGCTTGGCGGCCAGCTCCGGCGTTTTCTCGTGCTCCAACGCCGTGCGCAGCGCTTTCGGCGTCGCCAACGGTTCCGGCGCCGCTTCCGGCTCGGTCTGCGCGCGCCAGCGATAGGCTTCCGGCTTCGCCGGTTTTTCCGGCACCTTCTTCTCCGCCAGGCGCTGCTGGCTACGCTCGGTCACGGAAGCCAAACGCCCCAGCGCCGAGTTTGCCGGCCGCGCTATTCCTGGCGCCGCCGGCTCATTCTTTTTTGGTGTGGATGCTCCCTGCTGCCGTTGCAGCTGGGACCGCGCTTTCAACAGCTGGGCGGTGGCATCCGGTAAAGGGGTCGATGATTGTCGCTGCGGCGCGGCCGGCTGCCCTAGCGGGGGCGGCACGTCCTGAAACTGCGGCGGCTGTGGCGATGTGGCCTGCTGCGGTTGCGCCATCGGCGCCGGCGCGGTCTGCACCAACGCCACCGGCTCCGGGATCACCGCTTTCGGGTGAAACGCCAGCGCACGCAGCAGGGTCATCTCAACCCCCATGCGACGATCCGGCGCATAGGCCAGCTCTTTGCGGCCCACCAACAGCGTTTGGTAATAGAGTTGCACATCGGCCGGCGGCAGAGTGCGCGCCAGCTCACGCAGCCGTTGTTCTACGGCGGCGTAGTGGTTGTCGAGCATCGAAGGCAGCAGTTGCACCATCGCAATGCGGTGCAGCAACGCCAGCGTCTCCACCAGCAGGTTTTCCCAGTCCACGCCGCGCGAAGCGGCCTGCGCGACCTGCGCCATCACCTTTTCGCCGTCGGCGCTGACCAGCGCTTCGAGGATCGCCAGCGGCTGCTCGTCATCGAGCGTGCCGAGCATCTGGCTGACGGTGGCGGCGGTCACCTGCCCCTGCCCCATGGCGATCGCCTGATCGGTCAGGCTCAGCGCATCGCGCATGCTGCCGTCGGCGGCGCGCGCCAGCAGTTGCAGCGCGCGGGCGTCGCTGGTGATCTGCTCCGCCGTCAGCACCGTTTCCAGCTGCTGACGGATCTGATCGACGTCCAGCGCTTTGAGGTGAAACTGCAGGCAGCGGGAAAGAATGGTCACCGGCAATTTTTGCGGATCGGTGGTGGCCAACAGGAATTTCACGTGCGATGGCGGCTCTTCCAGCGTCTTCAGCAACGCGTTGAAGCTGTGGCGCGAGAGCATGTGCACTTCATCGATCAGGTAGACCTTGAAGCGGCCGCGCGCCGGCGCGTACTGAACGTTGTCCAGCAGATCGCGGGTATCTTCCACCTTGGTGCGGGAAGCGGCGTCGATCTCGATCAGATCGACGAAACGCCCCTGTTCGATCTCACGGCAGTTGTCGCATTGGCCGCACGGCGTGGCGGTGATGCCGGTTTCACAGTTCAGGCCTTTGGCCAGCAGGCGCGCGATGGTGGTTTTCCCCACGCCGCGGGTGCCCGAGAACAGATAGGCGTGATGGATCCGCCCCAGCGAGAGGCCGTTGGCCAGCGCGGTCAGGACATGTTCCTGGCCGACCACGTCTGCGAACGTTTGAGGGCGCCACTTACGGGCGAGAACCTGATAGCTCATTAATACCGGAGAAGTCGAGTAATCTGGAGGGTCATGCTAACACAGCCCCGCGGCGATCCGCGAGGCCGTTGTGCCCAAGGGGCGATGCCGCATCAATGGCCGGCGAAGTCCACCAGGCAGTAGCAGTCGATACCCAGCTTGTTCAGACGCGCTTCCCCGCCCAGATCCGGCAGGTTGATGATGAACGCGGCGTCTTTCACTTCACCGCCCAGACGGCGGATCAGTTTGGTGGTTGCTTCGATGGTGCCGCCGGTCGCCAGCAGATCGTCCACCACCAGCACTTTGTCACCCGCGGTGATGGCGTCGGTGTGGATCTCCAGCTTGTCGGTACCGTACTCCAGCTCATAGCTTTCGCTGAGCGTGGCACGCGGCAGTTTGCCCGGTTTGCGCACCGGCACGAAACCGACGCCCAGCGCCAGCGCGACGGGCGCACCGAACAGGAAACCACGCGCTTCGGTACCCACCACCTTGGTCACGCCCGCTTCGCGATAGCGCTCAACCAGCAGCTCGATGCTGGCGGCGTAGGCCAACGGGTTTTCCAGCAGGCTGGTCACGTCGCGGAACAGGATGCCCGGCTTCGGATAATCCGGGATGGTTTTGATACTGTCTTTAATAAACTGAAGCTGCTGCGCAGTAGCGGTCATAATTGTTGCCTGATAAAGCTGCCTGAAAACCGGCGCGCCGCTCACCCGCCGCCTCTGGGTGAAACACACCGGAGAAGGAATGGCAGGCGATCCGCGCACGAAAACGCCCAAATCTATGCAAACTGGCGGACAAATGCAACCAGCGGCGCACAATCAGCGCTGTTTTTGTTGCGACAGGTCAATAACCGGCAGGCGCAGCATAAAGGTCAGCAAAATAGCCAACATCAGCAGCAACAGACCGCGCACCCACCAGATTTTCACCAGCCACAGCGAACAGGCGAAGGTCAGCACGATCACTAGCACCGCCTTCCACTTCGCTCCCGGCGGCAGCGCGCGATGCTGCTGCCAGTGGCGCAGATAAGGGCCAAACCAGGAACGGTACAGCAGCCAGTGATGAAAGCGCGGCGAAGAGCGGGCGAAGCACCAGGCAGCCAACAGCAGGAACGGCGTGGTCGGCAACAGCGGCAGCACCACGCCCAACGTCGCCAGCACCACCGCCAGCCAGCCCAAAATGATCAATAACCCTCGCTTCATGCGGCTCTTCGCTCCTCAATCGGTTGCGGCTTACTGTAGCATCGGCGCCGCGCCGGCGGAATATGCATGCGGCGCTTGTTTCAGGGCGGCATCGCGGGCAAGCTTACGCCTGTTGAAATCAAGAGGGAGCTTATGTGAGCACTCAGCGTCTATTACAGGTGTTGGCGCAGCAGATCGCGGCGCTGGCGGCCGAAGTCACTCCGCGCGGCGACGCCCCGATCCCGCAGGCGCGCTTCGACGCCGCCCTGTTCGCCAACCGCGGCACGCGGCTGCGCGACTACCTGGCCGAGGTGGAGAAAAACTTCGCCCAGCTGCAAAACGCCGCTAACGACAGCCGCGCCAGCCAGGTGGCCTTTCTGGCCGAAAAACTGGTTGCCCAAATCTCTGCCCTGCAGCGCGAGCTGGCAACCCAGGCGCTACGGCGCAAGAATCAGCCGAAGGAAGCCCCCGAGGCCGATCTGTACCACAAGCTGGCCGAGCACCAGGATTACGAACGCCGGCTGATCGCCATGATTCAGGATCGGGAAAGCCTGCTGGGGCGCCAGACCACGCTGGCGGCGCAACAAAAGCTGCAGCACGAGCTGGCGGCGCTGGAGGGGAGACTGATGCGCTGCCGTCAGGCGCTGGCGCGCATCGAGCGCAATATCGAGCGCAAAGAAAACGGTTTTTGAAGATTTATCACAATATTTTAATGATTATTCCCGGTTGCGCGCCGGGTTCACTATACTCTGGCGAGACACGAGTTTTTCATCCCATTAATTAATAAGCGCAGGTGCTATGTCTCTGGAAAATGCCTCACCCGAACTGCAGCTGGCGGTAGACTTGATTTACCTGCTGGAATGCAACGAGATCGATCCGGCTACCGCGTTGGCAGCACTGGATATCGTCAAACGGGATTATCAGGAAAAGCTGCAGCGCGCCGGCGTCACCTCTCCCTATCTGCCTGCCGGACAGTAACCAGGGACAGCACCGCTGTCCCTTCCATCTTTCAACGCACATCAGCCCGCCGTCTGGCCGCCTTCATCCGGCGAGAGCGTTCTTTTCACTTCCTGCACTTCATTGCCCTGCTGATTATGCAGATACACCTCCAGCTGATTGAAGGCAATGTCGATGTCGTTTTCCCGGCACAAGCGGTCGATTGAGCGGTTCAGTTCGTCCACCGTGTAGCTGCGATCGCGCAGTTCCCGCACATAGAGCCGCAGTTCGTGATCCAGCGTGCTGGCGCCGAAGTTGAGGAAGAACACCTGCGGTTCGGGATCGGTCATCACCCGCGGGTTGTCGTGCGCCGCCTGCAGCAGCACCTTTTTCACCTTGTCGAGATCGGAACCGTAGGCCACGCCCACCTTGATCAGCACGCGGGTGATGGTGTCGGACAGTGACCAGTTGATCAGCCGCTCGGTGACGAACGCCTTGTTCGGAATGATCACCTCTTTGCGATCGAAGTCGGTAATGGTGGTGGCACGAATGCGGATCTTGCTGACCGAACCGGAGAAGGTGCCGATGGTGATGGTATCGCCGATGCGGATCGGGCGTTCGAACAGAATGATCAGGCCGGAGACGAAGTTGGCGAAGATCTCCTGCAGGCCAAAGCCAAGCCCGACCGTCAGACCGGCGGCCAGCCATTGCAGTTTGTCCCAGGATACGCCCAGCGATCCCAGCGCAACCACGGCGCCCACGGCGGTGATCAGGTAAGTGAGCACGGTGGTGATGGCATAAGACGCCCCCTGCCGCAGCTGCAGCCGCGACAGCACCACCACCTCCAGCAGGCCGGGCAAGTTGCGGGTGAGCACATAAGCGACGATCACCGCGGCGATCGCCACCATCATGTTACCCAGCGTCACCGCCTGCGACACGCTGCTGCCCGCTACGGTGCTGGTGTAATGCCACAGCGTGATGCTGTCCAGATAAGCGATGACCGTCACCAGATCCGACCAAATGGCGTAGAAGGCGCTGGCGAAGATGGCGAACAGCACCAGGGTGGTCAGGCGCAGCGACTGCTGGTTGATCTGATCGAGCGCCAGCGGCGGCTCTTCCACCACCGCTTCGCCGCCTTCGGCTCCCTCTTTCGCCACGTTTTGCCGCCGCGCCAGCGCGCGCCGGTAGGCCAGACGCCGCGCCGCCACGCTCAGGCCGCGCAGCGCGGTCAGGTACACAATATTCCACAGAAAGAACAGATACAGGCTGTCTATCCAGCGGCTGGCCAGCCGCAGCGTGGTATAAAAGTAGCCGGCGAACATCAGCCCCAGCAGGATTAGCGGCGTGGCGGCCAGCGCAGTGACCATCACCAGCCGCACGGCGTGCGACCCCTTTTCACGCCAGCTGTCGCGACACAGCGGGAACACCAGCACCGTGAGCAGCGCCAGCGTCAACATCACCACGATCTGGCCGATGACGTCTTCCACCAGGCGCAGCGGCGCTTTCTCGCCCAATACCGACCAGAAGATCAGCGGTTGCAGCGCCAGCCCCAGCCGCAGCGTCTGGCGGCGGTAATGCGCGCACAGGTTGGCGCCGAAGTTGAAATGCCGCTCGGCGATGCCGCCCGGTTTCAGCATGCGGTAACTGAAAGCGAATACCAGCCATGACAGCGCCAGCTGCTGCGACAATGCCCAGATAAAGTCGCTGATGCCGAAATCCGCGCGATACATCCAGAAACCGACGCCGAGGAGTAACGCGGCGCCGGGCAACACTTTCAGCAAGGTCAGCGCGATGGCCTTCGGCGTGTGCAGCTGGCCGTCGCGCTTCAGTTGCCCCACGTCGTTGGCCAGTTTTTGCAAATGACTGTCGATCAGCCGGTAGCGCCAGCGCAATACCCCGATCGCCAACAGCAACGGGATCAGGAACACCAGCGCATTCAACCCGCCCTGCACCAGCTTGCCGCCGTCGAATTTGAGATCGAGCCCGGCAATCTGATCGCGCACCGCCTCGGGCATCGCCTTCAGCCACGCCAGATCGACCGGCTTGTTGCTGTTGACCCAGAAAATCTGCTGGGTCAGCGTATCCTGCAGCGAGCCGTAGACGCTGGTGAGCTGCTGTTGGTTGATCTGCAGGTTGATCGACAGCGACAGCTGGTTGCTGAGCTGCTTGTTCAGCTGATCCAGCAGTTCGCGGCGCATGTCGACGATCTCGTTCAGTGCGTCGATCACTTCCGGGCCGGCCTTTTCCTTGCTTTCGGCCACCAGCTGGTTGATGTAATCCTCACCCTTGAACAGATCGTCGCGTTGCTGATTGATATCGAACTGCTCCAGCCGCAGATCGGCGATGCGCGTGTCTATATCAGCCAGCAGCGTGCCCTGCGGCAGGCTCTGCTGCTGCTGATACAGAATGCGCGACAGCACCAGGCTGCCCTTCAGCACCTGGATCTGCTCTTTCAGGTTACGTTCCGCCTGCAGACCGCGATCGAGCCAGTTTTTGACCCGAATATTCTGCTGGAACAGGGTGTTGCTCTCTTCGGTGGCGGCAATCAGCTGTTGGCTCAACTGTCGGTTGACGTCCAGCTGCTTGCTGACCAGCTGATCGTGCTGGATATCGGTGGCGTCTTCCGGGTTCTGCGCCTCTTTGGCGGTTTTTTCAGACAGCGTCAGGCGCTTGCTGTTGACGAGCTCCTGCAGCAGCTGCACCGACCGATCCAGCGCATCGATATGCGCCGTGGTGTAATCACGCTGTTTTTGCAGCAGATCTTGTAGCGTGGTGTTGGCTTCCAGGCTCTTGCGCTGCAGCTCCAACTGCGCGTTGAGCAGCGCCTGTTCGGTGGCCAGCATGACCTGCTGGCTATTGCGCAGCGAATCTTGCCCCGGCGTCTGGCCGCTGAGCTGGCTGCGGATCTCCTGCAGGCGCTGCGAAGCGGCGTACATGGTGCTCTGCACCCGTTCAGGCTGGGTTTGCAGCGACACCAGTTGGCTGTTGTAGGTCGAGAGGCTCTCCTGCGCGCTTTGCAGCTCGTCGAGCGTTTGATACAGCCGGCTTTCCAGCTGGCGCAGCGACAGCGGCAACAGCGCGGCGCGCGCGGCCGCGTTGTCCGTCGGCTGCTTCAGCGCATCCAGTTCGGCGGTGACCTGATTGAGCTTCGCCGGCGCCTGCTGCACCTGCTGTTTAAGCTGTGCGACGTCTTGCCGGTTGCGCTCGATGGCATCCAGCAGTTCCAGCGTGCGGGTCAAATCCTGCTGGGAGAGCTTTTCGACCGGCGTCAGGGCTTTTTGTTTGTTCAGCGTTTCCAGCTGGCTTTGCACTTCGCTGCGCTGCGGCAGATCGCCGTTCAGCGCCGCCTGTGCCGGCAAGCAACACGCAAAAATCAGGAAAAGGAGTGTCACGGCGGCGATGCGCCGCCGGCATGCGCCGACAAACGTGAGCGGCGTCAGAGAAGGCAGAGTCAACCAGCGATGCATGATTTGGCTTCGGATCGGTAAAGAAGCCTGAAGATTATCACGACCGCCGGCGGGCAACGAACAACAAAAACGTTGCCGGTGATGTCTCGTTGTCGCGAAATCAGAAAGTCAGCACTTTCTCCGCCGCCAGCGTCCACTGCGCCAGCTCGACCAAGGTGCCGATCGCCACGCCGTCCGCCAGCGGCAAGCGGCTGACGCCGCGCGCGTCGGCGCAGGTCTTGCACAGCTTGACCGGCACCTGCTGCGCGGTGAGGATCTCCAGCATCTGCTGCAGATGGTACCCTTCGTGCGGCTGCTGTCCGGCCAGCCCGGCCACCACCGCGTCGGACATCAGAAACAGCCGCAGGTCGAGGCTGCTCTGCTGCTCTTTCATGGCGATGGCCAACCGCAGCGCATTGAACAAGGATTCATGGCCATAGGCGGCGCCATTGGCAATAAGAACAACTGATGACATGAAATCTCTCCTTATAAAGGAACGCGGTCGGCGTCAGGCGTCACCGCGTCGGGTTTGAGGCGCAAGGTGGGGCAAAACTGCAGCATCTCCAAAAACGCGTCCACCAGCGCTTCGGCTTCGGCCCGCAGATCGAAACTTTCCGGCATAAACAGCCAGTTTTCCATCAGGCCGGTGATATAACCGCGCAGGATGATCGCCGCACGACGGGTATGTAAATCGGCGGGCAATTGCCCGTGGTGAATGCAGTTATACAGCACCGCTTCGATGCGTTCATAACCGGCGAGGTACAGCACCTTGCGCGAATCCAGCAGCGGCATCATTTCACCGACAAACTCGCATTTGTGGAATATAATTTCCATCAACGCCCGCCTACGGCCGTCTTCAACCGTAGACGTCAGAATGTAAATCAGAATTTCTCGGATAACCCGCAGTGGATTATCGGGAAACTTTGCCTGATACTCTGTTTCGAGCTGGTCAATTTTCGGCTCGGTAGATTCCCAAACTTCATTAAACAGGTCTACCTTATTCTTGAAGTGCCAGTAGATGGCTCCACGCGTAACCCCGGCAGCGGTGGCAATATCTGTCAGTGACGTTGCAGCAACGCCACGTTCAGAGAACTCTCTCACCGCAGCATCAAGGATTTGCTGTCGGGTTTCTTGCGCCTGCTGTTTGGTTTTTCGTGCCATGGCATTGTTATTTAGGGGGAGTGTGATTTACATACATTCGCGAATGTATGTACCATAGCACGCACATATAATTAACGCAGCAATGGGTTTTAAAGCTTGTGATCCATTGATCATTTTGAAATCGGACACTTGAGGTTTTTCTATGAACAAAAACAGAGGGTTAACGCCTCTGGCGGCCGTTCTGATGCTTTCAGGCAGCTTAGTGCTAACAGGATGTAACGATAAAGAAACCCAACAGCAAGGCGCCCAACAACAGGCGCCTGAAGTGGGCGTAGTCACCTTGAAGGCTGAGCCTCTCAACATTACTACCGATCTTCCTGGCCGCACCGCTGCGTATCGTATCGCCGAAGTTCGCCCTCAGGTCAGCGGCATCATCCTGAAGCGCAACTTCGTTGAAGGCAGCGATATCAAGGCCGGGACGTCTCTGTACCAAATCGATCCCGCAACCTATCAAGCCAGCTACGACAGCGCGAAAGGCGATTTGGCCAAAGCACAGGCCAGCGCTTCCATCGCACGCGTGACGGTAAACCGCTACAAGCCATTGCTGGGCACGAGCTACATCAGTAAACAGGACTACGACAACGCCGTCTCCACGCTGCAGCAGGCGGACGCCGCCGTCGTGGCCGCCAAGGCCGCCGTGGAAACCGCGCGCATCAACCTGGCGTACACCAAGGTGACCTCTCCGATCTCCGGCCGCATCGGCAAGTCCGCCGTGACCGAAGGCGCTCTGGTCAGCAACGGCCAGGCAACCGCACTGTCTACCGTGCAGCAGCTGGATCCGATGTATGTCGACGTCACCCAGTCAAGCACTGATTTCCTGCGCCTGAAGCAAGAGCTGGCCAGCGGCGCGCTGAAGCAGGAAAACGGCAAGGCAAAAGTGAAACTGATGCTGGAAAACGGCACCGAATACGCGCAGGAAGGCACGCTGGAGTTCTCTGACGTCACCGTCGATGAAACCACTGGCTCCATCACCATTCGCGCCCTGTTCCCTAACCCGAACGATACGCTGTTGCCGGGCATGTTCGTACGCGCCCGTCTGGACGAAGGCGTGCGCAGCGATGCGCTGCTGGTGCCTCAGCAAGGCGTTACCCGCAACCCGCGCGGCGACGCGACGGCGTTGGTGGTAGGGGCAGACGACAAAGTTGAGCTGCGCACGCTGAAGGCCGACCAGGCGATCGGCGACAAATGGCTGGTTACCGATGGCCTGAAATCCGGCGATCGCGTGATCGTCTCCGGCCTGATGAAAGTGCATCCGGGCGCGCAGGTAAAAGTGCAGGAAGTTGACACTCAGGCGCAAAAACAGCCGCAGTCTGAAGCGCAGAAGTCATAAAAAGGAGCCTGTAATACATGGCTAAGTTCTTTATAGATCGCCCGATTTTCGCCTGGGTAATCGCCATCATCGTCATGTTGGCGGGGGTGCTTGCAATAATGAAACTGCCAATCGCGCAGTATCCCACTATTGCACCGCCGGCGGTGAGTATTTCCGCCAACTACCCGGGCGCAGATGCCAAAACGGTGCAGGATACCGTCACGCAGATTATCGAACAGAACATGAACGGTATCGATAACCTGATGTACATGTCCTCCACCAGTGATTCCTCTGGTAGCGTCACCATTACCCTGACGTTTGATTCCGGCACCGATCCTGACATCGCGCAGGTTCAGGTTCAGAACAAACTGTCGTTGGCCACCCCGTTGCTGCCGCAAGAAGTTCAGCAACAGGGCCTGAAAGTAGAAAAATCCAGCAGCAGCTTCCTGATGGTGGCCGGCTTCGTTTCCGACGATCCGAACATGACTCAGGACGATATTGCGGACTACGTGGCGTCCAACATCAAGGACCCGATCAGCCGTTCGTCCGGCGTGGGTGAAGTGCAGCTGTTCGGTGCCCAGTACGCGATGCGTATCTGGCTGGATCCGAACAAGCTGAACAACTTCCAACTGACGACCACGGACGTGACCTCCGCCATCACCGAGCAGAACAACCAGATCGCCGCAGGCCAGCTGGGCGGCCTGCCGCCGGTGCCGGGGCAGCAGTTGAACGCCTCGATCATCGCGCAGACCCGTCTGACTTCGCCGGAAGAGTTCGGCAAGATCCTGCTGAAAGTGAATACCGACG
Organism: Serratia sp. NGAS9; assembly: GCF_009905295.1. Classification (NCBI taxonomy): domain Bacteria; kingdom Pseudomonadati; phylum Pseudomonadota; class Gammaproteobacteria; order Enterobacterales; family Yersiniaceae; genus Serratia; species Serratia sp. NGAS9. The sequence goes on along the minus strand of NZ_CP047605.1, from coordinate 1,055,333 downwards.
GTTCTCAGGTACGCCTGCGCGACGTCGCTCATATCGAGCGCGGCGCGGAAAGCTATGCCGTTACCGCTCGCTACAACGGCAAGCCTGCCGCCGGCCTGGGTATCAAACTGGCGACCGGCGCCAACGCCTTGAACACCGCCAAAGGTGTGAAAGACGAGCTGGCCAAGATGGCGCCATTCTTCCCGCAAGGGATGAAAGTGGTTTATCCGTACGACACCACCCCGTTCGTTAAAATCTCCATCAACGAAGTGGTGAAAACGCTGATCGAAGCCATCATCCTGGTCTTCCTGGTGATGTATCTGTTCCTGCAGAACTTCCGCGCGACGCTGATCCCAACCATCGCGGTGCCGGTAGTACTGCTGGGGACCTTTGCGATCCTCGCCGCGTTCGGCTTCTCGATAAACACCCTGACGATGTTCGGCATGGTGTTGGCGATCGGCCTGCTGGTGGATGACGCCATCGTGGTGGTGGAAAACGTCGAGCGCGTCATGTCCGAAGAGGGGCTGCCGCCGAAAGAAGCTACCCGTAAATCGATGGGCCAGATCCAGGGCGCGCTGGTGGGTATCGCCATGGTGCTGTCGGCGGTATTCGTGCCGATGGCGTTCTTCGGCGGTTCAACCGGCGCCATCTATCGCCAGTTCTCGATCACCATCGTGTCCGCGATGGCGCTGTCGGTGCTGGTGGCCTTGATCCTGACGCCGGCGCTGTGCGCCACCCTACTCAAACCGATCCCGAAAGGCGATCACGGGGTTAAAACAGGCTTCTTCGGCTGGTTTAACCGCATGTTCGAGAAGAGCACGCATCACTATACCGACAGCGTGGGCAACATCCTGCGCAGCACCGGCCGCTATCTGATCATCTACCTGTTGATCGTGGTTGGCATGGGCCTGCTGTTCCTGCGCCTGCCTTCCTCGTTCCTGCCGGACGAAGATCAGGGCATTCTGTTGACCATGGTGCAGTTGCCTGCCGGTGCCACCGAGTCCCGTACCAACAAAGTGCTGGAAGAAGTCTCCGACTACTTCCTGAACAAGGAAAAGGACAACGTGGTTTCGGTGTTTACCGTCGCGGGCTTCGGCTTCAACGGTAACGGCCAGAACAACGGCCTGGCATTCGTCAGCCTGAAAGACTGGGGTGAGCGTCCAGGGGCCGGGAACAAGGTCGAGGCGATCGCGGGCCGTGCCATGGGTGCCTTCTCGCAGATTAAAGAAGGCCTGGTGTTCCCGTTCAACCTGCCGGCGATCATCGAACTCGGTACCGCAACCGGCTTCGACTTCGAGTTGATTGACCAGGGTGGCCTGGGGCACGAAAAACTGACCGAAGCGCGTAACCAGCTGTTGGGCATGGTTGCTCAGCATCCGGACGTGCTGGTGGGTGTGCGCCCGAACGGCCTGGAAGATACGCCGCAGTTCAAACTGATCGTCGATCAGGAGAAAGCCAAGGCGCTGGGCGTCAGCATCACTACCATCAACAGCACGCTGAGCACCGCCCTGGGTGGTTCGTACGTCAACGACTTCATCGACCGCGGTCGTGTGAAGAAGGTGTATGTACAGGCCGACGCGCCGTTCCGTATGCTGCCGGAAGACATCAACAAGTGGTACGTGCGCGGTACCAGCGGCCAGATGGTGCCATTCTCCGCCTTCTCTTCGGCGAAGTGGGAATACGGCTCACCGCGTCTGGAACGCTATAACGGCCTGCCGTCGATGGAAATTCTGGGCCAGGCCGCACCGGGCAAGAGTACCGGTGAAGCGATGAACCTGATGGAACAGCTGGCATCCAAACTGCCAAGTGGCATCGGTTACGACTGGACCGGTATGTCCTATCAGGAACGTCTGTCGGGCAACCAGGCGCCGGCGCTGTACGCCATCTCGATTCTGGTGGTGTTCCTGTGTCTGGCAGCGCTGTATGAAAGCTGGTCCGTGCCGTTCTCGGTCATGCTGGTATTGCCGCTGGGGGTTATCGGTGCGTTGCTGGCCGCGACGATGCGCGGCATGAACAACGACGTGTACTTCCAGGTGGGGCTGCTGACCACCATCGGTCTATCGGCGAAGAACGCCATCCTGATCGTTGAGTTCGCCAAGGATCTGATGGAGAAAGAAGGCAAAGGTCTGATCGAAGCGACGTTGGAAGCGGTGCGTATGCGTTTGCGTCCAATCCTCATGACGTCCCTGGCCTTCATCCTCGGGGTTCTGCCGCTGGTTATCAGCAGCGGCGCAGGCTCCGGCGCACAGAACGCGGTAGGTACCGGCGTAATGGGCGGGATGATCACTGCCACCGTCTTGGCGATCTTCTTCGTGCCGGTGTTCTTCGTGGTGGTTCGCCGCCGCTTCAGCAAGAAGAACGAGGACCTGGAACACAGCCATCCGGTAGAGCACCACTGATCGCTCAGTGATGTGAGCTCCACCCGATAACCGAAAAGGCCGCGCATGCGGCCTTTTTCTTTTGCTTCAGTTGCTTAATGCAAACCGTTCTCATTAATTCACTTTTGTGTGCAATTTGCGCTTGATCGCGATGCCAGGTCGGCGCATAATTATTGTTATAGTATAACATTACACGAGAGGGCCATTATGAAACCCGGCATCCACCCCGATTACCGCACCGTGGTGTTCCACGACGTCAGCGCCAATGCCTACTTCAAAGTGGGATCGACCATCAAAACCGATCGCACCATCGAACTGGACGGCGAAAGCTGGCCGTATGTCACCCTTGACGTCTCTTCTGCTTCGCATCCGTATTACACCGGCAAGCAGAAAGACTATTCCAAAGAAGGCAGCACGGCGCGCTTCCAGCAGCGCTTTGGCCGCTTTATCGGCAATAAGTAACAAGGAAACCCCATGCAGGTATTGAGTTCATTGCGTTCGGCGAAAAACCGCCACCCGGATTGCAAAGTCGTGCGTCGTCGTGGCCGCATCTATGTGATCTGTAAAAGCAATCCGCGATTCAAAGCGGTACAGGGACGTAAGAAAAAGCGTTAACTCCAAAGTGTCATCTGTCGCAAAGCCCCGTTGCTGCTCAACGGGGCTTTTTTTTACGGCGAGAAAGTACCTGCAAGCCGTCCCCCGCCGGCAGGCGGGGGCGGAGATTACTTCATGCTGCTCAGCAGCGCGTCGACATTGTGCTTGAACGCCTGCTCATAGGTGGCCGCCGGGCCGCCCGCGCGGGAGAGCGCTTCAGGGTACAGCTCGCCGCCCGCCTTGGCGCCGGTGGCGGCGGCGATCTGTTTCACCAACCGCGGATCGGTCTGATTTTCGATAAAGTAAGCGTTGACCTTTTCCTGTTTGATTTGCTTGATCAGATTGGCCACGTCGCTGGCGCTGGCTTCGGCCTCGGTGGAAAACCCGACCGGGGCAAGGAAGGTGACGCCATACTCTTGCCCAAAGTAGCCAAACGCATCATGGCTGGTCAGCACCTTACGTTTCTGTGGTGGCACTGCGGCGAACTGGGTTTTGGCCCACTGGTCCAGTTTTTGCAGCTGCTGAATGTATTCGGCTCCGCGCTGGCGAAAATAGTTGGCATCCTCGGGATCGGCGGCAATCAGGGCGTTCATCACGTTAGTGGCGTACTGTACGCCGTTTTTCATGCTGTTCCAGGCGTGAGGATCGGTAATCGGTTTGCCGTCCTCTTCCATCTGGCGGGTACTGATCCCCTGTGAAGCGGTGATCACCTGCCCTTTATAACCCGAAGCGCTGACCAAGCGATCGATCCACCCTTCCAGCCCCAGACCGCTGACGAACACCACATCAGCCTGAGCCAGCTTCTTGCCGTCCTGCGGCGAAGGCTCGAAGCTGTGCGGATCGCCATCCGGCCCCACCAGCGTGCTGACCTTAACGTGATCGCCGCCCACCTCTTTGACGATATCACCCAGAATGGAAAAGCTGGCGACGGCGTCGACGGTCTTCGCCATCGCCCATGGGCTGGCCAGCAGAGCAGCAACCGCCAGCGATATAGGTAAACGTTTCATACTTTCTCCTTGCAAATGGCACTTCTCAACGGCGCGCGAAGGCGCAAATGCCTCCGCGCGTTCCAAACAGGATCGAGACGAAAAAGATGACGCTGGCGCTGAGCACGATCGCCGGGCCGGCAGGCAGCGAAGCATAGTAGGACCACACCAGCCCAATCACGCTGGACAGCGCGCCGATGCCCATCGCCGTCGCCAGCGTCTGCGGCAGATTGCGCGCCCAGAAGCGCGCGCTGGCGGCGGGCAGCATCATCAGCCCCACCGACATCAGGGTGCCGAGGATCTGGAATCCTGCCACCAGATTGACCACCACCAGCGCCAGAAATAGGCCGTGGATCAGCGCCAACCGGCGCGGGGCGTTGACGCGCAGAAAAGTGACGTCGAAGGATTCGATCACTAACGCGCGGTACAGCGCCGCCAATGCCAGCAGCGAAACCGAGGCGATCGCACCGACCATCAGCATGGCCTGCGCATCCACCGCCAAAATCGAACCGAACAGCACGTGCAGCAGATCCACGCTGGAACCGCGCAGCGAGACCAGCGTGACCCCCAGCGCCAGTGACCCCAGATAGAACCCGGCGAAGCTGGCATCTTCTTTTAACGGCGTGCGGCGGCTCACCAGGCCGGACAGCATCGCCACCGCCAACCCGGCAATAAAACCGCCCACCCCCATCGCCACCAGCGACATGCCGGAGATCAGATAACCGATCGCCGCGCCCGGCAACACCGCGTGGGACAATGCGTCCCCGACCAGGCTCATGCGGCGCAGCAGCAGAAACACGCCCAGCGGGGCGGCGCTGAGCGACAACGCCAGACAGGCCATGAGCGCGCGGCGCATAAAACCGAAAGAGAGGAAAGGATCGATAAGCCCATGCAACAACATCATGGCGCCACCGCCCGCAGATCCGGCTGCCGTTCGGCGGCGTGATACCTCGGCACCTGTTCCAGCACCCGCTTGGCCGCGCCCCAGTGGCAAGCCTGCGGCGTCAGCAACAGTACCTGTGAAAAATGCTCGGCGACCATCGACATATCGTGCAGCACGGCGATCACCGTTTTCCCCTGCCGGTGCAGTTGCGCAATCACCTGCAGCAAAATTTGCGTGGTGGCGCTGTCGATACCGGTGAAAGGTTCATCCAGCAAAATCAGCGGCGCCTGTTGGACCAGCAGGCGCGCAAACAACACCCTCTGCAGCTGGCCGCCGGACAGTTCACCCACCGGAGTGTGCGCCAGCGCGCTCATGCCAACGCTCGCCAACGCCTCATTGACCTGGCTCGCCGCACGCTTGTTCATGCCGCCGAACATGCCACTTTGCGGCCAACAGCCCATCGCCACCAGATCGCTTACCGCAATCGGGAATTGCCGATCCAGCTCCGCCTGTTGCGGTAGATAAGCTCTGCGCGGCGGCTTTCCGCCGATAAAACTCAGGCTGCCGCCCAGCGGCGGCAACAATCCGGCGAAGGTTTTCAGCAGCGTCGACTTACCTGCCCCGTTGACGCCCACCACCGCGGTGAGCGATCCGGCGGTAAACTGCCCGCTCAGCGGCGGGAAAAGCGGCGTGGCGCCATAGCCTATCGCCAGCTGACGCAAGGTAATCATGGCAGCGACACCGCCCAGAAGATGCCGAGCCACAGCAGGGCCAGCAGCATAACGGCACCTGCGCAACGCGCGGCAGCAGAGGTGGTGAACAACGAATTCAGTGACGGCGTGGCGTCATGTTGCGAAGTGGGAGTCAATGTCGTAGCCAAAAATGATGGGTTTATAGTTATAATATAACATCACATACACTGTCGCATCTCAAGCTATGGCGCGACAATAATGCAACGGAACGTAACAATCTCTCGCGCAGCGGCACTTTCCCCCCAAGCTTCCTTATCAAATCCAGGGATATTCCCATTCGGTTGAAATGTTGGCGTAAGGTAAAGAACAGCGGTAAATCGAAAAATTTACCGACGAGGGAGGAAAAGGAGTAAGATAAGCAGATAACATTGCTGTTGGCCGAGATTAATGCTTGTTACCCTTGCCTGTAACCTGGATGTCAACGCACTTTCTGTTAACAAATTAAAGAAAGTGATTAATGACAATATAGCGGAGTTAGTGCCGGCGCTGACCAGCGGACTCAGTTTTTATTCTGAAAGCGCACGCTATGCCGAAGATTCATTAGAAATACTTGATATAGTGCAACAGGGTGGTAGCGATTATTCAATGAGTTATCGTTATAAGTGGGGCATTTTTAATGCCTGCCTGGATATCAACAGCGAAGACACTCTCAGCGATAGCGTCCGGTTCCGTGTGACAGAACGGGGTTTAATCTTCGACATCATTGATAACTCACGTCCATCTACAGCGGATGAATTGTAAGTTTACGTAATAACTACAGGCCAAACGCGAAAAAATGATTTATATTCACTTTACGGGAAGTTTATTTAAAGACCGTTAAGCTGCCTCCGTCCATGATGTAAATCAGCTTACTCACATAGTGTTATCACACCGCAATTAAGACTTACGGAGGGGATGATATGGATGAGTATTCGCCTAAGCGACACGACATTGCTCAGCTCAAATTCTTGTGCGAAAATTTGTATGATGAAGGTATCGCTACCCTGGGAGACAGTCATCATGGGTGGGTCAACGATCCGACGTCCTCCGTCAACCTGCAGCTTAATGAGTTGATCGAACATATCGCTTCGTTTGTGATGAGCTATAAAATTAAATACATGGACGAATCTGACCTGTCGGAGTTAGTCGAAGAATATCTCGATGATACCTATACGCTGTTCAGCAGTTACGGTATCAATGATTCCGACCTGCGCCGCTGGCAAAAAACCAAGGCGAGATTATTCAGAATGTTCTCAGGAGAGGACATCTGTACGACAATGAAAACTTAAGGGATAATTATTCCCGAGCTATTTTTACGGTTATTAAACTAAAGGCCACCATGACTAAAACCGACTATCTGATGCGTTTACGTAAATGCACCACGATTGATACTCTCGAACGTGTTATTGAGAAAAATAAGTACGAGCTTTCCGATGATGAACTGGAGCTGTTTTACTCAGCGGCCGATCACCGTCTGGCAGAGCTCACCATGAACAAACTGTATGACAAAATCCCCACCTCCGTTTGGAAATATGTCAGATAATCAGACCCCCAACGCGTTGAGCCGATGCTTTTATCGGCTTCAATGTTCAAGCTGAATACGTACTTTTCCTATTGACAGTAAAACTTCATTTGCACTCCCCCTTTCAATAATAATATTGCCTGGAAGCAATTTTCTTTTTAAATCGAGACAGGTTACGCCATCGCCCCCTCATTATGCTTGCATCCAGAACCGCTAATTCATTATCCAAAAGAATTGAGGGCGGGAAGAAAAGAAATGCCTTGTCGCTCTGCCTGATGACAGAAAGGGATAATCGATGAGTAGAAGAGAAACGGCAAAAGTGCGGATTGGCGAAGGCCAAATGGGTGGGGACCCTGCCAGCTACATCCCGGCACACACGTCACCTGCTGCGGCTGCTTCCTTCCGGACCTGACCGAGTTCACAAGTTAGTGTTGCGGGAGAACCAACAGGGCCCCCATTGACGGCTTCTGTACTCTGAAGCGGTGGGCATTATCGGCGATGCCCCGCCAAATAGCAAGCCAACCGGGGCTAACCGCTGTTTTCTTACCCACCTGCACTGTGGCACACTCTTCGCCTGGGTTTTGACTCGCGCAGGAACAGCAATATGCAACCAGAAGATGCCTCTTTCAGCCAGCGGGTATTCCACATCGTGGCCGCCATTCCTTACGGCAAAGTCACCACCTACGGCGAAGTCGCCCGGCTGGCCGGTTCACCGCGCGCCGCGCGCCAGGTTGGCGGCGTGCTGCGGCGTTTGCCGGAAGGCAGCGCGCTGCCCTGGCACCGGGTGATCAACCGGCACGGACAGATCTCGCAGCAGGGGGAGGATTTTCAACGGCAACGGCAGGCACTGCTGGCGGAAGGGATTATTTTCGGCCCGCACAGCACGGTCGATTTCGAGCGCTACGGCTGGCGCTGGTAAAACAAAACAGCCTTTGGCCGAAGCGCAAAGGCTGTTGATTTCATCTTGCTGTACCGCAGGAAATTTACTGCATGGCGGTTGGCGCAGCCTGAATCGGCACACCCTGAACCGGAACCAGCAGCAGATCGGCGCGGGTACCGTTGCGGTTAACCACTTCCTGGATAGTGTCGGTAATAAACATCAGTCGCCCGTTGACCGTCACCGCCGCGCTCAGAATGATACGCGCATTCGGTTGGATGTCTGACGGATTGTACGGTAGCGTAAAGTTGAATGGCGCCTGTTGCCCTTCAGTACGTATCGCGCGCTGTGCAATCACTTTGGACGGTGCATCCGCCAGCGAGGCGTCAGAGAGGGTGACCGTCAGTACGGCGTCCGGCGGCAGCGCAATACGCTGACGTATATTAACCGAACCTGTCACCGCCGGGCCTTGAATCTGCGTTTGCGCAGCCGCCGGATTACCGGCCGCCTGTGTAGGCACATCAGCACTCTTTTGCGCGCATCCTGCCAGCGTGATCGTCAGTGCCGCGGCACCGCCTACGATTTGCCAGAGTTTCATGGATCGGTCTCCTTTTTTATTATCAACATGTTGGTGGCTTTCACCACCGCACTTATTAAACCTAGCACAAAACACTGATAAATCCACTTTACCCCGCCTATTAATCACTTAAACAGCCCAAGGTGCCCACGATTAAGAGCATTCTCATCGGCCCTGTAATGCAAAATGTTGACGCCACGCCGTGATATTCCGCACACTGCGCAAAATGATTATTAGAAAGGTAACAATTTTATGAGCCAGGCATTGCAAAACCTCCTTGATCTGCTGGATCTGGAGAAAATCGAAGAAGGACTGTTCCGCGGCCAAAGCGAAGATCTGGGGCTGCGCCAGGTGTTCGGTGGACAGGTTGTCGGCCAAGCGCTCTACGCCGCCAAGCAGACGGTGCCGGACGAGCGCAGCGTGCACTCGTTCCACAGCTACTTCCTACGCCCGGGCGATAGCAGCAAACCCATCGTTTACGACGTAGAAACCCTGCGCGACGGCAACAGCTTCAGCGCCCGTCGCGTCAGCGCTATTCAGCACGGCAAACCTATTTTCTATATGACCGCCTCTTTCCAAAGCCCGGAAACCGGTTTCGAGCACCAGAACCTGATGCCGGACGTGCCGCCTCCAGAAGGGCTGCTGTCCGAGTCAGAGATCGCCCAGAAGCTGGCGCATATGCTGCCGGAAAAAGTGCGCGAAAAATTTATCGGCCAGAAGCCGATCGAAATGCGCCCGGTGAAATTCCACAATCCGTTGAAAGGCAGCGTGGAAGAACCGCATCGCTACGTGTGGTTCCGTGCCAACGGCAGCATGCCGGACGATCAGCGCATCCACCAATATCTGCTGGGCTACGCGTCGGACTTTAACTTCCTGCCGACGGCGCTGCAGCCACACGGCGTCGGCTTCCTCGAGCCGGGCATGCAGGTGGCCACCATTGACCACTCAATGTGGTTCCACCGTCCGTTCCGTATGGATGACTGGTTGCTGTACGCGGTGGAGAGCTCCTCCGCCTCCGGCGCACGGGGCTTTGTGCGCGGCCAGATCTACACTCGCGACGGTGTACTGGTCGCCACCACCGTGCAGGAAGGGGTGATTCGCCAGCGCGATGCCTAATCCGCAATATAAAGTAAGGGGCGATGTTTCCATCGCCCCTTTTTGCTTCATCATTATTTTAGTCTTTCGCGCACTGCCCTGCTTCGAGTCTTATTGGTTGTAGGCGCTCTCGCCGTGGCTGTTGACATCCAGCCCTTCGCGCTCCTGCTCTTCCGGCACTCTCAGCCCCACCATCGCGCCCGCAATCTTGAAGGCGATAAAGGCGGCGATGCTTGACCACACCAGCGTAATCACGACGCTCAGCAGCTGGATCCACACCTGATGCCCCATCGTCACCCCTTCGGCATAGCCGGTGCCGCCGAGGGAAGAAGCGGTGAACACGCCGGTCAGCAGACAGCCGACGATGCCGCACACGCCGTGCACGCCGAACACGTCGCAGGTGTCGTCCACTTTCAGCCATTTCTTCAACGTCACGACGCCCCACAGGCCGGCGACACCGCCCACCAGGCCGATGATCAACGCGCCGCCCACGCCGACGGTGCCCGCCGCCGGCGTCACCGCAACCAGCCCGGCGATCATGCCGGAGCAGGCGCCCAGCAGCGAAGGCTTGCCGCGCAGCACCCACTCTGCGAAGGTCCAGGAGAGAATGGCGCCCGCGGTAGCCACCACCGTGTTGAGGAATGCCAGGGCCGCGATGCCGTTGGCCGCGCTGGCGGAACCGGCGTTGAAACCGAACCAGCCGATATACAGGATGGACGCCCCGGTAAACACCATCGGCAGGTTGTGCGGTTTGAACGCCTCTTTACCGAAGCCGGCGCGTTTGCCGAGCAGATAGGCGCCGATCAGCCCCGCGCTGGCGGCGTTGATGTGTACCACGGTGCCGCCGGCGAAGTCCAGCGCGCCGTCGGTGGCCAGATAGCCACCGCCCCACACCATGTGCGCGATCGGCAGGTAAGACAGGGTGAACCACAGGATCGCGAAGATCAGCACCGCCGAGAAGCGAATGCGTTCGGCGAAGCCCCCCACCACCAGCGCCACAGTAATGCAGGCGAAGGAGGCTTGGAAAGCGACGTGGATCATCTGGCTGATGCTGCCAGTGACGCTGTCGATGCCGATGCCTTTCAGCATCGCCGTCTCGAATCCGCCGAACACCGCATTGCCTTCGCTGAACGCCAGGCTGTAGCCATACAGCACCCACAGCACGCAGACCAGCGCGAAGGTGACGGTGACCTGCGTCAGCATCGACAGCACGTTTTTGCCGCGCAGCAGGCCGCCGTAAAACAGCGCGATGCCCGGCAGCGTCATGAACAGCACCAACGCGGTGCAGATCATCATAAAGGCGTTGTCGGCCTTATCGGCGACCGCCGGGGCGGCCAGGGCCAAAGAAGGAACCAGGGTTACCGAACTCAGGCCCAACATGGATAACAGTCTTTTCATTATCAATCCATCCCCATTGCTTAACTGAGTTCGTGGTTACAGTGCCGATTCGTCGGTTTCGCCGGTGCGAATGCGGATCACGCGTTGCAACTCGGCAACGAAAATTTTGCCGTCGCCGATTTTACCGGTGTAGGCGGCTTTGCTAATCACATCAACCACTTCATCCAACTGATCGTCGGCGATAGCGATATCGATTTTGACCTTGGGCAAGAAGTTGACGTTATATTCGGCGCCGCGATACAGCTCGGCATGCCCCTTCTGGCGGCCAAAGCCCTTCACTTCGGTTACGGTCAACCCCTGAATGCCCACGGAGGACAGAGCCTCGCGCACATCCTCCAGCTTGAACGGTTTGATTACCACGGTCACCAGCTTCATATTGCCCCTCCACGAATTAAGCCCAAACTCACCCCTGGTACGCGTCATATGTAGCAAGGGCTGTGCCAAATTTAATTTTGCATGACGATTCAGCGGATTAGCGCACACGCGGGCGCCGCCGCGACGCAGCGCAGCGCCGATACCTTGAATGGGTTAAATAATGCGCACTGATTTGGTGCACATCGCGTCGAAAAAGTGCAGAAAGGGGGCATGGCACAGGCGGGTTGCCTGCTTGTGGTGCGTGGGAAAGAAACAAGGGCCGCGATCGCGGCCCCTGGGATCAGGCGGGTTGACTCTCCTCGCGCACCGCTTCCGCCAACTGCTCGCCCGCCAGCTGCAGCTGATACATCTGGTAGTAGCGCCCCTGCTGCGCCAGCAGCTGTTGATGGTTGCCCTGCTCCACTGCCTGGCCGCGATGCAGCACCAGGATGGAGTCGGCATCGACGATGGTCGACAGCCGGTGGGCGATCACCACCAGCGTGGTGTGCTCGCGGATCGCACGCAGCGCCCGCTGGATCGCCTGTTCGGTGCCCGAGTCGATATTGGCAGTCGCCTCGTCGAGAATCAAAATCTGCGGCGCCTGCACCAAGACCCGCGCCATCGCCAGCAGCTGTTTCTGCCCGACCGACAGGTTATTGCCCTGCTCCCCCAGGCGGGTGTGGATACCCTGCGGGAAGCCGCGCACCAGACTCGCCAACTGCACCGTTTCCAGCGCCCGCCAAACGGCGTCTTCCTCGATGTTACGCCCCAACGTGACGTTGGCCAGTACCGAATCGGCGATCACCACCGGATCCTGCTGCACCATCGCTACACCCTGACGCAGCGTGCGGTGCGACAGGCTGGATATCGGGCGTCCATCGAGACGCACTTCCCCCTCGCTGACCGGGTAATAGCCCATCAGCAAGTTGGCCAAGGTGCTCTTGCCGCTGCCGGTATGCCCGACCAGCGCCACGAAGCCGCGTGAGGGCACCGCCAGCGAAATATGCTGCAGCACCTTTTTGTCCGCACGGTAAGCGAAGCTCAGATCGGTGATGTCGATGCGGCCACCGGCCAGAGGACGATCGTCGGCACCGTAACTCTGCTGGCTGCGATCCATCAGCTCGAAAATGCGTTCGCCGGCCACCACCGCCTGCTGCAGGATCGACTGCTGTGACGTCAGCTCGATCAGCGGTTCATTCAGACGCCCCAGGTAGTTGATGAAGGCGTAGAGGACGCCGACGCCAATCACGCCCTCGCCGCTGAAGCCGAACAGCATCAACAGGCCGCACAGCACCAGCGCCGAAAACAGGCTGAGCAGCGGCCGCAGCAGAAAACCGTCGAGCCGCAGGGTCTGCATGCGCGCAAGATAATGCGACTGGCTGGCGGCGCTCATGCGCTCGCCGAAGCGCACCTGCTGGCGGAACTGCTGAATCACGCCCATGCCGTTGATCACTTCGTTGAAACCGTCGTTGATGTCCGCCAGATAACTGCGCACCCGGCGCACAATCGGCGTGCTGTAGTATTGATAGATGCCCATCACCACGAACACCGCCGGGAAGATGCAGATAGCCACCAGCGCCATGCGCCAGTCGAGGCTGAACATCGCCACCAGCATGGCGCCGATCAACGCGGCGCTTTTCAGCACCGTGGAGACCACCATCACGTACAGATCCTTGATCACTTCGGTGTCGTTGGTAACGCGCGAGATCAATTGCCCGACCGGTTGTGTGTCAAAGGCGCTGAGCGGTTGGCGCAGCGCGGCGTCCATCACGTCGGTACGCAACCGCTGCACCACGCCCACCGCCGCCTGGTTGAACAACAGCGCCTGGAAGTAGTGCAGCGCCGCCGCCAGCAGCTCCAGCAGAATGTAGGCCGCCGCCAGCCCGCCGACAATCATCAGCGGCAGTTGCCCTTTGGCGACGTAATTATCGATAAAATAGCTGACCAGGATCGGCCCGGCGACTTCCGCCGCCGCCGCTATCCACAGCATCAGCACCGCCAGCCCCAGCGGTTTGCGGTACGGCGAGCCGTAGGCCAGCAGCCGCTTCAGCGTCGGCCACAGCTTTTGCACTTTATTCATTGGCCAACGCCTCCTCGCCATTTTCCGGCGCTTCGTCCAGTGCCGCTTCCAGCTGCTGATAACGGTACATATCACGATACCAGCCCGGCTGCGCCGCCAGCGCCGCCGGATCGCCGCGCTGCGCTACACCGCCGTGCTGCATCACCAGGATTTCGCTGGCTTCGGTCAATGCCGACAGCCGGTGCGCGCTGATGATCACCGTGCGATCTTGCCCCCAGCTGCGCAGGTTGTGCAGGATTTGGTGTTCGGTACGGCCGTCCACCGCCGACAGCGCGTCGTCGAGGATCAAGATCTCTGCATCCAGCAGCAGCGCACGCGCAATGGAGATGCGCTGTTTCTGCCCGCCCGACAACATCACGCCGCGTTCGCCCACCTCGGTGTCATAGCCTTGCGGCAGCCTCAAAATGTCCTCATGGACGCTGGCCAGCCGCGCTGCCTGTTCGATCTGCGCCTGCGTCGCGCCCGGATGGCCCAGCGCGATGTTGTTCGCCACGGTATCGGAGAACAGGAACGGCGTTTGGCTCACCACCGACAGTCGCGAACGCCAGTCGTCGAGTTTGACCTGCGGCAACGGCAGGCCGTGATAGCGGATCTGCCCTTGGTCGACGTCGAACTGACGCTGGATCAGCGACAACAGCGTCGATTTACCGGCCCCGGTCGGCCCGCACAGCCCCAGCATTTGCCCTGGTTTCAGCGTCACCGCCACATCGTGCAGCGCCGGATGTGGGTTTTCCGGGTAGTGGAACGCGCGGATATCCACGTCCAGCACGCCGCGCCCGGCCGGCAGCGCCTGTGGGCCATCCTGCACCGCCGGCGCCTCATCAAGCAGGCTGCGGATGCGGCTGTAGGCCGCGCTGCCGCGTTCGACGATGTTGAACATCCAGGCCAGTGCCAGCATCGGCCAGATCATCAGGCCGAGATACATCACAAAGCTGGTCAGTTGCCCGAGCGTCAGCGAACCGTTCACCACCATCCAGCTGCCGCCGCCAATGGCCAGCAGGTTAGACGCACCGATGGCGATATAAATGGTCGGATCGAAGCGCGCATCCACCCGCGCCACGTGCATGTTCTTGGCCCCGGTCTGCGCCGCCACCTCGGCGAAGCGGTTGGATTGGTGATCTTCCAGCCCGAAGGCCTTGATCATGCGGATGCTGGTCATGCTTTCCTGCGCCTGATCGTTCAGGCTGGAAAACGCCGCCTGTGCCGATTTAAAGCGCTGGTGCAGCTGATCGCCGTAATATTTGATGGCGATCGCCATCAACGGCATCGGGATCAACGCCAGCACTGTCAGTTGCCAGCTGATTTGGGTGCTCATCACCACCAACACCACCAACCCCATCACCAGCGAATCCACCAGCGTCAGCACGCCTTCACCGGCGGCGAATACCACGCGATCCACGTCGTTGGTGGCGCGCGCCATCAGATCGCCAGTACGGTGACGCAGGTAAAACGCGGGGTTTTGCCGGCTGAGCTGACGGTAAAAGTTTTCGCGCAGCTCGACCGCGAGCTGGTAGGACGCGCCGAACAGCAACACCCGCCACACATAGCGCAGCAGGTAAACGACGATCGCGGTACCGATCATCAACCCGAGCCAGGCCATCAGCACGCCGGTGGACATCTGTTTTTCGGTGACGCCGTCCACGATGATGCCGACCAGCTTAGGCGGCAGCAGTTGCAGGATGGCGATGACGATCAGCAGCACCACCGCCCCGAGGTAGCGGCGCCACTCCCGGCGGAAGTACCAGCCGATTTGAGCAAATAATCTCACGCAGTTTGATTCCAGGGTTTTATGGGATTTGTCTCTTTTTCTGCTTCAGCAGAGCAGGATACCACCGTTGAGCCGCCCGTCCGGTGAACTTTTCACTCCGGCACCGGCAGCGCGGTGGTGTATTTGATTTTTTCCATGGCAAAGCTCGAGGTGACGTCGATGAGGCCCGGTACGCCGTTCACCAGACGCTTATAAAAGCCGTCGTAGCTTTTCATGTCCGCCACTTCGACCTGCATCAGGTAGTCGTACTCTCCCGCCATGCGGTAAAACGCCAGCACCTCGGGCATCTGGCTGGTCAGCTGCACAAAAGCCTGATACCACTCGCTGCTGTGCTGCTGGGTTTTGATCAGCACGAACGCCGTCAGCCCCAGGCCGAGCTTTTCATTATCCAGCAAGGCCACCCGACCGCGGATATAGCCCTCGTCTTCCAGACGCTTCAGGCGTTTCCAGCACGGCGTCGAGGTCAAATTGACCGCATCCGCCAGCGCCTGCAGCGACTGGGTGCAATCTTGCTGCAGCATGCACAGCAGCTTACGGTCTGTTTTATCTAACATAGCGGCCACCAGGAGAAAAATTTTCTCTCATTAGGCGATTAAACAGGAAAAATGGCAATCCTTTTTTCCCGCCGACAGGCTATGCTACGCCATAAATCAGCCCCCTATTCTGAGGCCAAATCATGACAAACTCTTGGGTAAAATATGCTATCGGTGAAATAGAAGCGGATTTTCAACGCTCCGCCGATACGCACCTGATTCGCCTGAACCTGCCGGCGTTTCCTGGCATCTGCCTGTACCTGAAAGATGAGAGCACCCACCCGACCGGCAGCCTGAAACACCGCCTGGCGCGCTCGCTGTTCCTTTACGGCCTGTGCAACGGCTGGATCACCGAGAACACCACCATCATCGAGGCCTCTTCCGGCAGCACCGCGGTGTCCGAAGCCTACTTCGCTCGCCTGATCGGCCTGCCGTTCATCGCGGTGATGCCGTCCTGCACCGCGCGCCGCAAGGTGGAACAGATCGCCTTTTACGGCGGCCGCTGTCACTTCGTCGATCACGCCGCCCAGATCTACGCCGCCTCCGAACTGCTGGCGAAAGAGCTGAACGGCCACTATATGGATCAGTTCACCTACGCCGAGCGCGCCACCGACTGGCGCGGCAACAACAACATCGCCGACAGCATCTTCCGCCAGATGGCGCGCGAACCCTTCCCGGTGCCGAAACACATCGTAATGAGCGCCGGCACCGGCGGCACCTCCGCCACGCTGGGGCGCTACATCCGCTATCAGGGGCACGACACCCGGTTGACGGTGGTCGATCCGGAAAACTCGGTGTTCTATGACTGCTTCCACCACGGCGATCGCACCCTGATCGGCAGCTGCGGCAGCCGTATCGAAGGCATCGGCCGCCCACGCGCCGAGCCGTCGTTCATCCCGTCGGTGGTCGACAACATGCTGCGCGTGCCGGATGCTGCCAGCGTCGCTACTATTCACTGGCTGGAAGGCGTGCTGGGCCGCAAGGTTGGCGCCTCTACCGGCACCAACGTTTGGGGTGCGCTGCAGTTGGCGAAGCAGATGCGGGAAAACGGCGAGCAAGGATCGATCGTCACCCTGCTGTGCGACAGCGGCGAGCGTTACCTGGATACCTATTACAACCCGGAATGGGTCAGCAACAACATCGGCGATCTGCAGCCGTATCTGGCGCAGCTGGCGGATTTGTAACGCCAGGCGTTAGGTAAAAAAAAAGCCGGGTAGTCATACCCGGCCGGCTGTAAGGAGAACCTCATTCTTCGGGGGAATAGGTGAGGCAAGGTGAACGCAGCCAATGTTGTAAATAGTGGGCCACCGCCTGTTGCTGGCAATGGCCGATAACCGGTAGCTGCGGCAGCAGGGATTTCAGCTGCGGCAGGGCGTTGCCCATCACCACGCCGTGCCCCACCGCCCCCAGCATCTCTTTGTCGTTCATTGCGTCGCCGAACGCCATGCAGTCGGCCATCTTCAGCCCCAGATGGCGGCTCAGCCGGTCCAGCGCCGTACCCTTGTTGCAACCGAGCGGCAACACCTCCAGGCAGTCGTAGGCGGAAAAGCACAGATCGGCCTCACCACCCAGCTGTGCCCGCAGCTGCACCTGCAAGGCCAGCAATTCCTCATGCGGCGCGACAAAACACACCTTGCTGTTGCCGAACGCCGGCAGACGGCGCACGTCGGCCAACTGAAAACGAAAGCCGCTCAGGTGATGCGCCCGCAGCATCTCTTCCGGCACGGGGAATTCGGTCAGCCAACCTTCGTCGCGGAACACATGCATGCTGGCGCAGGTGCGCCAATGATGATGCAGCACCTCTTCGGCGACCGCCGCCGGCAGATCGGTGGCATGCAGCTGCTGGCCGCGGTTGTCATACACCCGCGTGCCATTGCCGGTGATCAAGTAGCCCTGCAGCCCCAGCTGCGCCATGATCGGTTGCGCATCGAGGTAGTGCCGTCCGGTGGCGAACGTCACCACCATCTCCCGTTCCACCAGCTGGTTCAGCACCGCCAGCGTTTCCGGGCCAACCCGGTGATCCGGCATCAACAGCGTGCCGTCCATATCGAAAGCTGCCAGGCGATACATAGAGACCTCTGAATGTGAACGCGATTACAATCACTGCAGTATGGGATGGCATTTGCGGAAGTAATAGTGAACAATTTGAGAAAACTGTTCCGGATTTCTACTCATGCGCCTGGTTCACCGTCTCAGCCAATATCAACGCCTGTACCATCAACTCGGCAGCGCACCGGTCGCCGTGACCATCGGCGAACTGGCGGCGATGTTCTACTGCAGCGAGCGGCACGCCCGCACGCTGGTGCAGCAACTGCAGGATCAAGGCTGGTTGAGCTGGCATTCGCAGCCCGGCCGCGGCAAACGCGCTCGCCTGCACTGCCTGAAAACCCCGGATGAACTGCGCGCGCAGCTACTGCAACAGCTACTGCAACAGGGCAACCATCAGGGGGCGCTGGAGATGGCGCAACTCGATCCGCAACACCTGCAGGATCTGCTCAGCCCGCACCTCGGCGGGCAATGGCAGGCCGGCAGTCCGACGCTGCGCATTCCCTATTACCGCACGCTGGAAGCGCTCGACCCGCTCACGCTGACCGGCCGCGCCGAACAACATCTGGTGTCGACCCTGCACGCCGGGCTGACGCGCCTGGTGACCGGTAACCCGGAACCGCAGCCCGATCTGGCGCACCACTGGCAGATTGACGATCGCGGCCTGCGCTGGCGCTTCTTTCTGCGCAGCCAGCTGCGCTGGCACAACGGTGAACCGCTGACCGGCCACCAGCTGCTGCAAACGCTGGAAAAACTGCAGCGCCACCCGCGTAGCCAACCCAGCTTGGCCAACGTCGCGAACATCAGCCTGCCGCATCCGCTGTGCATTCAGTTTGATCTGCAGTTGCCGGACTATTGGCTGGCCCACCGGCTGGCGGAGCTGCCTTGTCTGATGACCCATCCGGAGCTGCCGGCCATCGGCGCCGGCCCGTTCAAACTGACGTTGAATGAACCGCAGCTGGTGCGGCTAGAACAGCACGCCGGTTACCATCTGCAGCATCCGTATCTGGACACCATCGAATACTGGATCACCCCCGATCTGCCCACCGCCGGCGCCGACGCCAGCTGCCAGCATCCGGTGCGCATCACCATCGGTCAGCAAGACGATTTGGCGCAGGCCCGGCCGGTACAGCGCAGCATGAGCCTGGGCTGGTGTTATTTGGCGCTGAACCTGCGCCACGGCGTGCTGAGCGAAGCCCAGGGGCAAAAGCTGCTGATGCTGATCCAGCAGTCAGGCCTGCTGAACCATCTGCCGATCCCCAACAGCGTGATCACCCCCAGCCATGAAATGCTGCCCGGCTGGCGCATTCCCAGCCAACAGATTGAAGAAGATGTCCCCCTGCCTGCCCGGCTGACGCTGCTGTATCGGCCGCCGGTCGAGCTGGAAACGGTGACGGTCGCGCTGCAACAGCTGTTGGCGCAGCACGGCTGCGAGCTGGAGGTGCGCTACTACGCCGGCAAGCGCTGGCAAAGCGAGGAACAGATCGCCCAGGCCGACCTGCTGTTGGCGGACAACCTGATCGGCGAAGCGCCTGAGGCGACGCTGGAGAGCTGGCTGCGGCAGGATACGCTGTGGCGCGGCATCCTGACGGAAAGCCGCTGGCAGCAGCAACAGGAGACGCTGCAGCAGATCCAGCAGTTGCAGGCGCAGCAACCGCGCTTCGAGCGGCTGCAGGCCTATTACCAACGGCTGATGGCCGCCGCCATCATCACGCCGCTGTTCCACTACCAGTATCAGATCAGCGCGCCGCCGCGCATGCATGGCGTGACGCTGACCGCACACGGCTGGTTCGATTTTTGCCAGGCGTGGCTGCCGCCGCCGGTGGACGACGCACCGACCTGAGCCGAACCGCCCTGCGCCTGGCGGCCCTTTCTGCTACTATTGTCGCCGCAACGCAATTTTTATCCTGCCGCCCGAATGTGTATCGGGAATGGCCAAAGTCCAAAAAGGTGATTTTATGAAGCGCGCGGTTGTCGTTTTCAGCGGTGGACAAGACTCCACGACCTGCTTGATCCAGGCATTGCAACAGTATGACGAAGTTCACTGCGTCACGTTCGATTATGGCCAGCGCCATCGCGCCGAGATTGAAGTGGCTCAAGAGCTGTCGGTGGCCCTCGGCGCCAAAGCGCACAAGGTGCTGGACGTAACGCTGCTCAATGAGCTGGCCGTCAGCAGCCTGACGCGCGACAATATTCCGGTTCCCGCCTACGATCCCAACCAGAAAAACGCGCTGCCGAGCACCTTCGTGCCGGGCCGCAATATCCTGTTCCTGACGCTGGCGGCGATCTACGCCTACCAGGTGGAAGCGGAAGCGGTGATCACGGGCGTGTGTGAAACCGACTTCTCCGGCTACCCGGATTGCCGCGACGAGTTCGTTAAAGCGCTGAACAAAGCGGTGACGCTGGGCATCGCCCGCGATATCCGCTTCGAAACGCCGCTGATGTGGCTGAACAAGGCCGAGACCTGGGCGCTGGCGGATTATTACCACCAGTTGGATCGCGTGCGGCAGGATACGCTGACCTGTTACAACGGCATCAAGGGTGACGGCTGTGGTGAATGCGCTGCCTGCAACCTGCGCGCCAATGGCCTGATGCAATACCGGGCCAACCAGGCGGAAGTGATGGCGGCGTTGAAACAGAAGGCCGCTCTGGCCTGAGGCAGTGACGGCGGCAACCTCTGCCGCCCGTGAGTTTACTGCGGGTTTTCCTTCAGCGTGAGCGCCTCCAGGTGCTCGCGCAATTCGCCTTCAATCGGCAGCGCCCGCTGCGTTTTCAGATCGACGCACACGAAAGTCAGCAGCGCGTCGGCCACCGACGTCCCCGCCGGATCCTGCGTCACCTTTTGGCTCAGCACCCCGCTCTTGCCGTTGAGCTGCACCATCTGGCTGTCGATACGCAGCTTATCCCCCAATACTGCCGGGCTGCGGTAATTGATATTGATGTTCACCACGATGAAAGCGATGTTGTTTTCCGTCATCCAGCGGAACCCGGCCTCGTTTTCCAGCCACTCCCAGCGCGCCTCTTCCAGAAACTCCAGATAGCGGGCGTTGTTAACGTGCTGGTAAACATCAAGGTGATAACCGCGAACTTTGATAAAGGTTTGCATAGGGAACGATCGCTCCTGCCTGGTGATTACAGAAAGAGGGAGCCGCAGAGGCTCCCTCGCCCGTTTGGTCAACGCGCCAAACTGGTAAGACCTGTAAAATGTAGCAGAGGAGTCACGGCCTCAGCGGCATTTTGCCACGCAGCCGCGACCGGGATCACATTTTCAGTCGGGTGCGATTCTTCTCAAACAGCGCCGGCCCGATGCCCGGCACCTCCTGCAGTTGCTCAACCTGGGTGAACGGCCCGTTCTGTTCGCGGTAGCGCACGATGCCTTCCGCCTTCTTCAGACCGACGCCGCTCAGGGCGGCAGCCAGCTGTTCGGCGGTGGCCTGATTGATGCTGACCGCCGTCTCTTCGGCCGCCTTGGTCATCACCTGTTGCCCGCCATTGCCCGCCGGTGTTGAGAGCATCGGCGCCGGCGCATCGGCTTTATCTACCGCGGCGGCTGGCCCCGCGAGGCATAACAACAGCGCGGTCAGCGCCGCTTTGACGTGATGACGGTAACCTGATAACGCTTTTTTCTCTGTATGTTGCATGCTGTATCCTCCTTGTGTGTGACAGCACGGCTACCTTGCCGCGGCGGCGGATATTCAGCAATCGGCGGATATCAGATGTGGAAAAGGCCGCGAAAGCGGCCTTTGTTTGTTGCACTGCGTTGCAGAAAAATGCGGCGATTACTGCGGCTGTTGCTCAGCGGCGCCCATTTTGATTTTGGCTTCTTTACGCAGGCTCGCCAGCAGCGAATCGAAGGAAACGCCGGTCGCGCCCTCTTCCATCTTGCCGACGAAGGTTTTCATTTCGTCTTCCGGCAGCGTGCCTGGCTTCACCGCATCGAGTGCGATCAGCACCACGTTGTCCTGGCGATCCTGCGACATGCCGTACACCGGTTTGCCGTCCTGCGGGTGCGGCAGCGCGAACACGCTCTCCACCAGCTGGCTGTCTTCCGGCGCGCGCGCCATCTTCTGCACGGCGCCAAAGCTCAGGCCGGCGGCTTTCATCGCCTCGTCGCCCTTGCCCTGCTTCAGCTCAACCAGCAGCTTCTCGCCCTGCAGCTTCGCTGCCTGCAGCGCCTTGTTGCGCTTCACCAGATCTGCCACGCGGTCTTTGACCTGGTCGAACGGCTCGATGCCTTCCGGCTTGTGGCCACTCACGCGCACCACGAAGGCGCGGTCGCCGTCTACGGTGATAACGTCAGAGTTGCTGCCCGGCGCGCCGTTCTCGCCGATCAGCGAGCCGTCGAAGATCGCCTGCACGACCGGCTTGAAGTTCAGCGCGGCGGGAATGTTGTCGCGGGTGAACCAGTCGCTTTGCGCCGCTTTCACGCCGGCCGCTTCTTCAGCCGAGGCCAGTGATTCGTTGTCGCTGGTCGCCGCTTCGCTCACCTTCTGCTGCAGCGCGTAATACGCGTCTACCGCTTTCTCCTGCTGCACCTGCTTGGCGATAGCGTCATGCACTTCGCTCAGCGGTTTCAGTTTCTCAGGTTCGATGTCGTTCAAACGCACGATCAGGAAACCGACAGAGGATTTCACCACGCCGGACAGCTGCCCTTTCTCGGTCAGGTTAGCCTGTTTCAGCTCGTCGGCGGTGGTTTCCGGCTCCAGCCAACCCAGCTCACCGCCGGTACGGCGTGAGATGATGTCGGTGGATTTCTCTTTCGCCAGGGTGGCGAAATCGGCACCCTTCTTCAGCTCGTCCAGCGCCGCGTTGGCTTCCGCCTCGGTTTTCAGCTGGATCACGCTGTAGTTTTTACGCTCCGGCTGGCCATAGCTGCTCTTGTGCTGGTCATAGTAAGCGCTGATGTCCTCTTCGCTCACTTTCACCTTGTCCTGCATGGACGCGGCGTCCAGCGGGATATAGCTCACCTTCACCTGCTCCGGAGCGATGAAGCTGTTTTTATTCTGATCGTAATACGCCTTCAGTTCGTCGTCGCCGGCGCTCTGTTTCGCCTGCAGCGCTTTCAAATCGATGGTCGCCAGGCGCACGTCGCGCTCCTGCAGCACCAACGCCGCCATGGCTTGCGATTCGGACGGCAGCACAAAGCCGGAATCGCCGAAGGCCTGGATCACCTGCTGATTGACCAATTGCTGACGCATCGACTGCGCGAAATTGTCGGCGGTGTAGCCCATGCGGCCGATCAGGTCGAGGTATTTGGCGTTATCAAACTGGCCGTTGGTCTGGAAGTAAGGCGCCTTGCGGATGGCGTCCTTGATCTGATCGTCGCTGACCGTCAGGCCCAGTTTCTTGGCGTACTGGTCGAGCAGCATGTTGTCGATCAACTGGGACAACACCTGACGGCGCATCTGCTGCATGTAGCCTTCGTTGCCGGCCAGCGCGGAGAACTGGTCACCCAGTTGCTGCTGCATGCGGCTACGCTCGCTTTGGAAAGCCTGTTCCAGCTGAGCGCGTTCGATCGTCTGACCATTTACTTTCGCAGCATAATCGCCGGAGCCGCCGATCAGGTAGTTACCCACCCCGGTCAGAACGAATGACAGGATGATCAGGGCCAGGATGATTTTGAGCACGACGTGATTGGCAGCCGCGCGTAAATTGTCCATCATAGTGTGACAACACTCCGCTGTGATGTGGATTAACAACCCTTGTGCAGGCGCGTTCCCTGCGACAAAAATAAAAAAAGCGCATCAGTCCGATGCGCCTTGTATCTTACCTTACCAGCACCGCTGCGTCAGGTGATTGTTTATTACAAAACCCTGTTACGCTAAACGGTTAGACGCTAAATCAGTTTACAGCGTCTTTCAGCGCTTTCCCTGCACGGAAGGCCGGTACTTTGGCTGCCGCGATTTTGATCTCTTTACCGGTCTGCGGGTTGCGGCCGGTACGAGCCGAACGTTCACGCACGGTGAAGGAACCGAAACCTACCAGAGCCACGTCATCCCCTGCTTTCAGAGAGTCGGTAACGGAAGCGATTACTGCGTCTAAAGCACGTCCCGCTGCCGCTTTGGAAATATCAGCACCTGCGGCAATCTTGTCGATCAGTTGTGACTTATTCACTCTATCATCCCCTCTAGAATTCTATCGTCGCACCGAAAAATCCCTACGGTTGCGACAGCGCAGCTGTTATATCAATCCCATCGAACCTTGGCAAGCCACCGACTGGGTGGCAAAACGCGGGCCGACAGAGATCTAACTTAGCGGTACAAAAAAATACTGGCAAGTCCGAAATGGCTTGCCAGTATAAGTTTTATCAATGGTTTTTGCGATTCGTCACTATTTTGCCGCTACCGGCAGTGCGCCGAAGGCCGGGTTTTGCAACGCAATGTTCAAAACTTCATCGATTCGCTGCACCGGATGAATCTCCAGATCGGCGATAACATTGTCCGGGATCTCTTCCAGATCGCGCTTGTTCTCGTAAGGGATCAGCACGGTTTTGATGCCACCGCGATGCGCCGCCAACAGCTTCTCTTTCAGGCCGCCGATCGGCAACACCTGGCCGCGCAGCGTGATCTCGCCGGTCATCGCCACATCGGCGCGTACCGGGTTACCGGTCAGGCAGGAGACCAGCGCGGTGCACATCGCGATACCGGCGCTCGGGCCGTCTTTCGGCGTCGCCCCTTCCGGCACGTGCACGTGGATGTCGCGTTTCTCGTAGAAATCGGCGTTGATGCCCAATTTCTCCGCGCGCGCACGCACCACGGTCAGCGCCGCCTGAATCGATTCCTGCATCACCTCACCCAGGGAACCGGTGTAGGTCAGCTTGCCTTTGCCCGGCACGCAGGCGGTTTCGATGGTCAGCAGATCGCCGCCCACTTCCGTCCACGCCAGCCCGGTGACTTCGCCCACGCGGTTTTCGGTATCCGCACGGCCGTAATCGACGCGCTGCACGCCCAGGTAATCCTTCAGGTTGTCGCCGTTGATCTCGATATGCTTGAGCTTCTTGTCCATCAGCAACGTTTTCACCGCTTTACGGCACAGCTTGGAGATTTCACGCTCCAGGCTACGCACCCCGGCTTCGCGGGTGTAGAAGCGAATGATGCCGATGATGGCGCTGTCGTCGACCGTCAGCTCGCCTTTTTTCAGCGCGTTGCGCTCAAGCTGCTTCGGCAGCAGGTGCTGCTTGGCGATGTTGAGCTTCTCGTCCTCGGTGTAACCCGACAGGCGGATCACTTCCATACGGTCCAGCAGCGGCGCAGGAATGTTCATCGAGTTAGAGGTGGCAACGAACATCACGTCGGACAGATCGTAATCGACTTCCAGGTAGTGGTCGTTGAACGCCACGTTCTGTTCCGGATCCAGCACCTCCAGCAGAGCGGAAGCCGGATCGCCGCGCATGTCGGAAGACATCTTGTCGATCTCATCCAGCAGGAACAGCGGGTTCTTCACCCCAACCTTAGCCATCTTCTGGATCAGTTTACCTGGCATCGAACCGATGTAGGTACGACGGTGACCGCGGATTTCCGCTTCGTCACGCACGCCGCCCAGCGCCATGCGCACGTACTGGCGACCGGTCGCTTTGGCGATCGACTGCCCCAGTGAGGTTTTACCCACGCCCGGTGGCCCCACCAGACACAGGATCGGCCCCTTGATTTTGCTGACGCGGCTCTGAACCGCGAGGTACTCGAGGATGCGATCCTTGACGCGCTCAAGGCCGTAGTGATCGGTATCGAGCACTTCCTGCGCCTTGTTCAGGTCTTTTTTCACCTTGCTGCGCGCATTCCACGGCACCTGCAGCATCCAGTCGATGTAGCCGCGCACCACGGTCGCTTCCGCCGACATCGGCGACATCATCTTCAGCTTTTGCAGTTCCGCTTCGGTTTTCTCGCGCGCCTCTTTCGGCATTTTCGCCGCATCGATCTTGCGCTTCAGCGCTTCGTGCTCGTCCGGCGCGTCGTCCATTTCGCCCAGTTCTTTCTGAATCGCCTTCATCTGCTCATTCAGATAGTACTCGCGCTGGCTCTTCTCCATCTGCTTCTTGACGCGGTTGCGGATACGTTTCTCAACCTGCAGCAGGTCGATCTCCGATTCCATCATCGCCATCAGGTATTCCAGACGCTCGGTGATGTCGGACATCTCGAGCACCGACTGCTTGTCGCTGAGTTTCAGCGGCATGTGGGCAGCGATGGTGTCCGCCAGGCGCGCGGCGTCGTCGATGCTGTTCAGTGAGGTCAGCACCTCTGGCGGGATTTTTTTGTTCAGCTTGATATAGCCTTCAAACTGATTGATCGCGGTGCGCACCAGCACTTCCTGCTCGCGCTCGTCGATCGATGGCGACTCCAGGTATTCCGCCTGCGCGGCGAAATGCTCACCGCTGTCGGACAGCGTAGTGATGCGCGCGCGCTGCAGCCCCTCGACCAGCACTTTTACCGTGCCGTCCGGCAGCTTCAGCATCTGCAGGATCGACGCTACGGTGCCAACCGAGAACAAGTCGTTAATGCCAGGTTCATCCGTTGAGGCCTCTTTCTGTGCCACCAGCATGATCTTCTTATCGTGATCCATTGCGGCTTCGAGGCACCGAATCGATTTTTCCCGGCCAACAAATAACGGGATCACCATGTGCGGATAAACCACCACGTCGCGCAATGGCAGGACGGGGATTTCAATGCGTTCGGAACGCTCAGGGTTCATAGAGCTCTCTCTTAGTTTAATTTCCGCCAGGTTGAGGGGGAATCTCATGAGACGCAAGCATCTAACGTTTCATAAAATCTGGTTAATGAGTATATGGGGATGAATCTCTTACATTCAACGGCAAGAATGCAGGAAAAAGAAATGGGGGATGAAATCCCCCATTTTGCTGATAACGCTCTGGTTTGACTGGCTAATTATTCGCCAGATGCCTGGGCTTCCGGCTTGCCGTAAATCAGCAGCGGCTTGGATTGGCCGGCGATCACCGACTCGTCGATCACCACTTTGTCTACGCTATCCATCGACGGCAGATCGTACATGGTGTCGAGCAGCGCGCCTTCCACGATGGAACGCAGGCCGCGGGCGCCGGTTTTGCGCGCCATGGCTTTCTTGGCAATGGCGTTCAGCGCTTCGTCACGGAACTCCAGCTCCACGCCTTCCAGGTTGAACAGCGCCTGGTACTGCTTGGTCAGGGCGTTCTTCGGCTCTTTCAGGATCTGAATCAGCGCGTCTTCGCTCAGTTCGCTCAGGGTCGCCACGACTGGCAAACGGCCGATGAACTCAGGGATCAGCCCGAATTTGATCAGGTCTTCCGGTTCGGCCTGCAGCAGCAGTTCGCCTTCGGTCGCCTTCTCGGACTCGCCCTTGACGGTCGCGCCGAAGCCGATGCCGGAGCCGGTGTTGACGCGCTGACCGATCACCTTATCCAGGCCGGCAAATGCGCCGCCGCAGATAAACAGGATCTTGGAGGTATCGACCTGCAGGAACTCCTGCTGCGGATGCTTGCGCCCGCCCTGCGGCGGAACCGCGGCGATGGTGCCTTCAATCAGCTTCAGCAGCGCCTGCTGCACGCCTTCACCCGAGACGTCACGCGTGATCGACGGGTTGTCGGACTTGCGGGAAATCTTATCGATTTCATCGATATAAACGATGCCGCGCTGCGCTTTTTGCACGTCATAGTCACATTTTTGCAACAGCTTCTGGATAATATTTTCCACGTCCTCGCCCACGTAACCGGCTTCGGTCAGCGTGGTGGCGTCGGCCATGGTGAACGGCACGTCCAGGAAACGCGCCAGCGTTTCCGCCAGCAGGGTTTTACCGCTGCCGGTCGGGCCGATCAGCAAGATGTTGCTCTTGCCCAACTCGATACCGTTGCTGGTATCGCCGTTGCGCAGGCGTTTGTAGTGGTTGTACACCGCAACCGCCAGCACTTTCTTCGCCTGCTCCTGGCCGATGACGTAGTCATCCAGGTGGTGGCGAATTTCGTGCGGCGTCGGCAGCGCACTGCGCTCACGATGCGGGGCAACTTCTTTAATCTCTTCGCGAATAATGTCGTTACACAGATCGACACATTCATCGCAGATATACACTGACGGCCCGGCAATCAGCTTACGCACTTCATGCTGGCTTTTGCCGCAAAAAGAGCAGTACAGCAGCTTTCCTGAACCGTCTTTGCGCTTATCTGTCATCAGTCAAACCTCTTCTTTAGTCTTGTCCCGCAGGAAAATCACGGCGGCAGTGCGCCCAAACTCATATCGGGAACGCCGAGGGGCTACAACAGAGCGAGCCCCTGCCCACTCTGATTACTATAGTCCATCGGCGCCGCGTGGTTCTAGCTGCGGTGTGTCAGAATGCCGTCAACCAGGCCGTATTCCACGGCTTCTTCCGCGGTCATAAAGCGATCGCGCTCGGTGTCGCGTTCGATCTGCTCCAGCGGCTGGCCAGTATGCTCGGCCATCAGTTCGTTCATGCGCGCTTTCACCTTGAGGATTTCACGCGCGTGGATTTCGATGTCCGTCGCCTGGCCCTGGTAGCCGCCCAGCGGCTGGTGAATCATCACGCGCGAGTTCGGCAGGCAGAAACGCTTGCCTTTGGCGCCGGCGGTCAGCAGGAAGGAGCCCATCGAGCACGCCTGGCCCATACAGATGGTGCTGACGTCCGGCTTGATGAACTTCATGGTGTCGTAAATCGACATGCCCGCGGTAATTACCCCACCCGGCGAGTTGATGTAGAGGTAAATGTCTTTTTCCGGGCTTTCCGCTTCGAGGAACAGCATTTGCGCCACGATCAGGTTGGCCATGTGATCTTCCACCTGGCCGGTCAGGAAAATGATGCGCTCTTTCAGCAGGCGGGAATAGATGTCGTAAGAACGCTCCCCGCGTGAAGTCTGCTCTACCACCATCGGCACCAGCGCCATGTTCGGTGCAAATTGATCTCGTTCGCCACTGTATGACATTACCGTCTCCTAATAGAAATTGCCTTGGCGGCCAGGGTGTCACCCTAATACGCCGATTCTACTTGAGAACGGCCATGATGACTATGCTCAAGCATTCGACCCGCGCCACACGTACCCGACGGTTATTTCATCCCGCGCACTTTGGCAAACAGCCCCAGAATTATTCTTTACAGATTGGGGGAGCCCGGCGCGATTTCAAGCCCAGAGGCCGATTTTCTCCGCGCGCCGAAAACGATGCCGTTAATCTGACCGTTATCATGCCAGCCAGTTCCCCAGGCAACAGGGTAAATATAGTGCATATTGCCCCGTTTAACCTGAGATTAATCAGCAACGTGGCAAAAAGAAAAGCCCGCAACCTGAGGTTGCGGGCTTTTTCATCGTGCGCCGGTTCGCCAGGCGAAACCGGGGGCGCCGTTCATTGCGCCCGGCACGCCGGCATTACGCCTGTTGAGTCTGGTTCATCAGCTCGCTGAAGGTAGTGGCTTTTTCTGTCACTTTCGCTTTTGCCAGCAGGGCTTCAACCGCTTGCTCTTCCAGAGCCACGTTACGCATGTTGTTCATCAGCTCTTTGTTTTTGCTGTAGAACTCGATGACTTCGCTTGGATCTTCGTAGGCAGAAGCCATTTCTTCGATCAGCGTCTTCACGCGGTCTTCGTCAGCTTTCAGATCGTTGGTGCTGATCACTTCGCCCAGCAGCAGGCCAACCACTACGCGGCGTTTCGCTTGCTCTTCGAACAGCTCGCGTGGCAGTTCCAGCGCTTGCTTCTCGTTGCCGCCGAAACGCTGTGCAGCCTGACGACGCAGTACGTCGATTTCGCCGTCGATCAGGGCAGCAGGCACGTCGATTTCGTTCGCGCTCACCAGGCCATCGATCGCCTGAGACTTGATGCGGTTACGCACGGCGCCTTTCAGCTCGCGCTCCATGTTCTTGCGAACTTCGGTGCGCAGACCGGCAACGGAACCGTCCGCCACGCCGAAACGTTTGATGAACTCTTCGGTCAGTTCCGGCAGTTCGCGCTCTTCAACTTTCTTCAGCACGATAGCGAATTTGGCCGCTTTGCCCTTCAGGTTTTCCGCGTGGTAATCTTCCGGGAAGTTCACGTCGATGGAGAACTCTTCGCCCGCTTTGTGACCGACCAGACCTTCTTCGAAGCCTGGGATCATGCGGCCCTGGCCCATTGCCAGCACGAAGTCAGACGCTTTGCCGCCTTCGAACTCTTCACCGTCGATAGAACCGGTGAAGTCAACGGTCACGCGATCTTCAGCTTCCGCTGCGCGATCGGTTTCTTTCCAGGTCGCCTGCTGCTTGCGCAGGGTGTCCAGCATCGCGTCGACGTCTTCGTCGTTCACTTCGACCACAGGTTTTTCAACTTCGATGTTTTCCAGGCCTTTCAGCTCAACTTCTGGATACACTTCGAATTCAACGGCGAAAGTGAAGTCTTCACCTTCTTTGTACTCGCCCGGCACGTAGTTTGGTGCGCCGGCCGGATTAATCTTTTCTTTGATGATCGCATCAACGAAGCTGCGCTGCATCGCTTCGCCCAGCACGTCCTGACGAACAGAAGCGCCGTAACGCTGTTCCACGATGTTCATCGGCACTTTGCCTTTGCGGAAGCCGTCGATACGCACGCTTTTCGCTGCGTTGATCAGCTCTTTCTTCACCGCCTGCTTGATAGTATCAGCCGGTACAGTAATAGAGAGACGGCGCCCAAGGCCTTGAGTGGTTTCTACTGAAACTTGCATCTTGTTACCTCAAAAAAATCACAGTGCTCGGTCAACTCCGTTCCAAGAACCAGGACGGCTACAGATAAGAACCGAGTTCCCTGATGACAGAAGCGTCCCGAAACCATTCCGGAAAAATAAGACGCGACATTATAGCGGCGCATGCGTGGCGAGTCGAGGAAAGCTAGGCGGCGCAGGCGCGCTAAAACTCACACTTTTGCCGATTCGATCGCCAAAAGGCCGCCAAAACAGACCGAACGTTGGCCACATTGCGCGTCGGCCGTGTCGTCGTCAAAAACAGAAACGGCCCGCAGGCCGTTTCAAAATTCGTCAGTAGTAATACCCTAATTCAAGGGCAAAGTTCCACTGATACCTGAAAATTTCCCCCTCAGGCCAGCGTCCCAGCGCCGCGGCACGGCGGCGAGGCCGGCACGGTATCCTGCAACCCTTCCCACTCCTTGAGCGTATAGGTGTGCAGCGCCAGCGCGTGTACGCCGTCCGCCAGCTCCTCCGACAGCACGCCGTAGATGGAACGGTGGCGCGTCAAAAAACGTTCGCCGACGAAGCGATCGCTGACCAATACCACTTTGAAATGGCTTTCTGAACCCGCCGGAACGTTATGACGATAGCTTTCATCAACGACTTCCAGATACGCGGGCTCAAACGCCGCCCTTAACTTTGCTTCTATTTGCTCGCGAATCATAGGATCTCCTTACAACACCGGCAGAGGACCGTGCCCATCTAGTTCAATATTAGCCGGTTTTCCCCCGTTTAGACCATCGCAGGGACAAATTTCTCTTTTCTGCGGTCAAATGATGAGCGCTATCCCCGTCGCTTGGGGGATTATCCGATTGAGCGGGACAAAAAAGCGTGTTTTTATCAACGGCAGGTAAAAATTTGTCACTCTGGCGCCTTCCGCGCTTCCACCGCACGGCGGCGATGCTATGATGTCGGCAATTTGTTGTCGGCTATCCCACTCTGATTATTGCTAAATCCATCGAGAATGAGACAGAAAACATGTTAAAGAAACTTTGTCTTCCTTTGCTGGCCGCCCTGCTGCTGGCCGGCTGCGCAACCAGCAGCAACACCCTGAACGTCACGCCGAAAATCGTTCTGCCGCAGCAGGATCCTACCCTGCAGGGCATCACCGTCAGCATCAACGGTGCGGATCAGCGTACCGACCAGGCGCTGGCCAAGGTAAACCGCGACGGCCAGCTGGTCACGCTGACGCCATCGCGCGATCTGCGTTTCCTGCTGCAGGAAGTGCTGGAGAAACAGATGGGCGCACGCGGCTACATGATCGGCGCCGACGGCCCGGTGGCGCTGCAGATCGTCGTCAATAACCTGTACGCGGACGTCTCCGAAGGCAACCTGCGCTACAACATCACCACCAAAGCCGACATCTCGATCATCGCCCAGGCGAAGAACGGCAACAAGCAGGTGAAGAATTACCGCTCGACCTATAACGTGCAGGGCGCCTTCACGGCGACCAACGAGAAGATCACCGACGCCGTCAACTCCGTGCTGGGCGACGTGATCGCCGACATGGCACAGGACACCAGCGTCAACGATTTCATCAAGCAAAACGCGCGCTAATCACCGCACCTTGCGCCGCCCGGCGGATCGGGCGGCGCAGACAGGGAACTCATGTCGAAACACTATCTGAACATCTTCACCCAGCGTAACTCCGCCATTCTGCTGCTGCTGGGCTTCGCGTCGGGTCTGCCGCTGGCATTGACCTCCGGCACGCTGCAAGCCTGGATGACCGTCGAAAATATCGATCTGAAAACCATCGGCATCTTCTCGCTGGTGGGCCAGGCCTATGTCTTCAAATTCCTCTGGTCGCCGTTCATGGACCGCTATACCCCGCCGTTCCTTGGACGGCGCCGCGGTTGGCTGCTGATCAGCCAGTTACTGTTGGTGGTCGCGATCGTGGCGATGGGCTTCATGCAACCCGCGCAGCACCTGTGGTGGTTGGCGGCGTTGGCGGTGCTGGTGGCGTTCTGCTCCGCCTCGCAAGATATCGTGTTCGACGCTTATAAAACCGACCTGCTGAAAGCCGAAGAGCGCGGCACGGGTGCGGCGATATCGGTGCTGGGATACCGGCTGGCGATGCTGGTTTCCGGCGGCCTGGCGCTGTGGCTGGCGGATCGCTATTTCGGCTGGCAAGCCACCTACTGGCTGATGGCCGGGTTGATGCTGATCGGCGTGGCGGCCACGCTGCTGGCGCCGGAGCCGGACGAAAGCATCCCGGCGCCGCGCACTATGGAACAGGCGGTCGTCGCGCCGCTGCGCGATTTCTTCGGCCGCAACAACGCCTGGCTGATCCTGCTGCTGATCGTGATGTACAAAATGGGCGACGCCTTCGCCGGCAGCCTGAGCACCACGTTCCTGATCCGCGGCGTGGGGTTCGACGCCGGTGAAGTCGGACTGGTGAACAAAACCCTCGGCCTGTTCGCTACCATCGTCGGCGCCCTGTTCGGCGGTGTGCTGATGCAGCGTCTCAGCCTGTTCCGTGCGCTGATGCTGTTCGGCGTCCTGCAGGCAGTCTCCAACCTCGGGTATTGGATCCTGGCGGTGACCGACAAGAGTCTGCTCACCATGGGCAGCGCCATCTTCCTCGAAAACCTGTGTGGCGGCATGGGCACCGCGGCCTTCGTGGCACTGCTGATGACGCTGTGCAACCGCTCGTTCTCCGCCACTCAGTTCGCGCTGCTGTCGGCGTTGTCCGCCGTAGGACGCGTCTATGTCGGCCCGATCGCCGGCTGGTTCGTCGAAGCCCATGGTTGGCCGCTGTTCTATCTGTTCTCGATCGCCGCCGCCCTGCCGGGCTTGCTGTTGCTCGGCATCTGCCGCCAGACGCTGGAACACACCCAGCAGCATGGCGACTTTATGCCGCGCACCGAGTTTTCAGAATCTTACCGTTGGGCTCTGCGCTTGCTGACGCTAGGCTGTTCGTTGCTGGGTCTGTGGTTGCTGTTGCTGATCGCCAATGCGCTGGACTGGGCACAGGCACCGCTGTTGGCCGATCGGCTGCTGCAGGTCGGCGCCGCGCTGAGCCTGCTCGGCGTCGCAATGGGCAGCACGCTGGATTACTTGGCGTTGCGCCGCACCCGTTTGGCATAACCTGACCGGCCGGCGATTTCGCCGGCCGAAAAAAAAGCGATCCGAGGATATATTTATTTCGCTAAAAAAAGATAATCGGCGCGGAAATTATTTTTTTATCCGACTGCGGCGCTCGGAAATAAAATTAAATTCACCTTTAAGACACAATTATTTTACATTAAATAAACCTTTTCTGCGTATTTCCCCGCCGCGCATTTCTTCGCCAAATTCATCATACCTTTAGTTTTCCTTAACATACGGGCTGCTCGTCACGATTCAGCGTGCCAACGCGTTGTTGTCATTAGTAAATTGTCACGTAGGGTTACATCTGTGACCCCCTTAACAGAAAGTGTCAACAAGCCGCTGACACTCCCTTAAGCATGTTTACAGTACTGCAACCTTCCCGTAAAATGCCCGCACACATGAAACGACAATTGAGCCTTTGTTATTGAGGTCGTTAGATGAGACTTAAGAAATACAATAAAAGTATTGGGATGCTGTCATTAATCGCAGCCACTGTATTGCTCAGTGGTTGCGATATGGTTTTGATGAATCCCAAAGGAGCAATTGGTGTTGAGCAACGGACACTGATTATCACTGCAATCGCGTTGATGTTGATCGTGGTGGTGCCAGTTATCTTCATGGCGTTCGCCTTTGCCTGGAAGTATCGCGCTTCCAACAAAGACGCCAAGTACAGTCCGAACTGGGCCCACTCCAACAAGATCGAAGCGGTCGTCTGGACCATTCCTATCATTATCATCGCCATCCTTGGCACCATTACCTGGAAGACTACCCACGAACTCGACCCGTTCAAGCCGATTGTCACCGACAAGAAGCCGATGACGATCGAAGTGGTGTCGCTCGACTGGAAATGGCTGTTCATCTACCCGGAACAAGGCATTGCGACGGTTAATGAGCTGGCTTTCCCGAAAGATGTTCCAGTCGAATTCAAGATCACCTCTAACTCGGTAATGAACTCGTTCTTTATCCCGCAGTTGGGTGGACAGATTTATGCGATGGCCGGCATGCAGACCAAACTGCACCTGATCGGCAACGAAGCCGGTGCCTACAAGGGCATCTCCAGCAGCTACAGCGGCGCAGGCTTCTCCGGTATGAAATTCACCGCGATCGTTACCCCGACCGAAGGCGACTTCGATCAGTGGGTGGCCAAGGTGAAGGCATCGTCTAAAAACCTGAACACCACCGACGACTTTAACAAACTGGCAGAGCCGAGTGAAAACAACCCGGTTGAGTACTTTGCCGCTGTCAAACCGAATTTGTTCAAAGAAACAATTGCCAAATTCATGGGCGACATGGATATGCACAAGGGCGCTGGCGCGCACGAAGGCATGGACATGAGCCAAGGTATGGACATGGGTGAACATGCTGCTCACGCCGGAGCCGAGGAATAACTGATGTTGGGAAAATTAACACTTGATGCGGTTCCGTACCACGAACCGATCATCATGGTCACCGTAGCCGCAATTATTGTCGGGGGCCTGGCAGTGCTGGCGCTGCTGACCTATTTCGGCAAATGGAAGTGGCTGTGGAGCGAATGGCTGACTTCGGTCGACCATAAAAAAATTGGTATCATGTACATCGTCGTGGCGATGGTCATGCTGCTGCGCGGCTTCGCCGACGCCATCATGATGCGTAGCCAGCAGGCGTTGGCGTCCGCCGGCGAAGCCGGGTTCCTGCCGCCGCACCACTACGACCAGATCTTCACCGCGCACGGCGTTATCATGATCTTCTTCATGGCGATGCCTTTCGTAGTCGGCCTGATGAACGTCGTGGTACCGCTGCAAATCGGTGCGCGCGACGTTGCCTTCCCGTTCCTGAACTCCCTGAGCTTCTGGTTCTTCGTGGTGGGCGTTGTGCTGATCAACATCTCCCTGGGGGTCGGTGAGTTCGCTCAGACCGGTTGGCTGGCGTATCCGCCGCTGTCGGGTAAAGAGTACAGTCCTGGCGTCGGGGTCGATTACTGGATCTGGAGTCTGCAGATTTCCGGTCTGGGTACCCTGCTGACCGGCGTGAACTTCTTCGCCACCATTCTGAAGATGCGCGCCCCTGGCATGCCTCTGATGAAGATGCCGGTGTTCACCTGGGCGGCACTGTGTACTAACGTCCTGATCATCGTTTCTTTCCCAATTCTGACCGTCACCATCGCGCTGCTGACCCTGGATCGCTATCTGGGCACCCATTTCTTCACCAATGATATGGGCGGCAACATGATGATGTACATCAACCTGATTTGGGCCTGGGGTCACCCAGAGGTGTATATCCTGGTTCTGCCGGTGTTCGGCGTGTTCTCCGAAGTCACCGCAACCTTCTCCAGAAAACGCCTGTTCGGCTATACCTCACTGGTATGGGCAACCATCGCGATTACCGTTCTGTCGTTCATCGTCTGGCTGCACCACTTCTTCACCATGGGGTCCGGCGCGAACGTTAACGCCTTCTTCGGTATCGCCACCATGATCATTTCCATCCCGACCGGGGTGAAAATCTTCAACTGGCTGTTCACCATGTATCAGGGCCGTATCAAGCTCAACTCCGCGATGCTGTGGACCGTTGGCTTCATCATCACCTTCTCCGTGGGTGGTATGACCGGCGTTCTGCTGGCGGTACCGGGCGCGAACTTCGTGCTGCACAACAGCCTGTTCCTGATCGCTCACTTCCACAACGTCATCATCGGCGGCGTGGTGTTCGGTTGCTTCGCGGGCCTGACCTACTGGTTCCCGAAATCCTTCGGCTTCACGCTGAACGAAAAATGGGGCATCCGCGCGTTCTGGTTCTGGATCATCGGCTTCTTCACCGCCTTCATGCCGCTGTACGCATTGGGCTTTATGGGCATGACCCGTCGTATCAGCCAGAACATCAACCCTGAGTTCCACCCTCTGCTGCTGGTTGCAGCCGGCGGTGCGGCGCTGATCGCCTGCGGCATCCTGTGCCAGCTGACCCAGATCTTCGTCAGTATCCGTGACCGCGAACAGAACCGCGATCTGACCGGTGACCCATGGGGTGCTCGTACTCTGGA
Organism: Serratia sp. NGAS9; assembly: GCF_009905295.1. Lineage (NCBI taxonomy): Bacteria > Pseudomonadati > Pseudomonadota > Gammaproteobacteria > Enterobacterales > Yersiniaceae > Serratia > Serratia sp. NGAS9. The sequence continues at coordinate 1,018,753 of NZ_CP047605.1, read as the reverse complement.
GTGGTCAACCTCGTCTCCACCGCCGTTCTATAACTTTGCCGTAGTGCCACAGATCCATGACCGTGATGAGTTCTGGGACATGAAAGAAAAAGGCGAAGCGTATAAGAAACCGGCTAAATACGAACCGATTCATATGCCTAAGAACACCGGCGCCGGCGTTATCATCGCCTTCTTCAGCCTGGTATTCGGTTTCGCAATGATTTGGGAAATCTGGTGGATGGCTCTGGCCGGCTTCATCGGTATGATCGTTGTCTGGATCGGCAAGAGCTTCGATCACGATGTTGACTACTATGTGCAGGTTGATGAAATCGAACGCATTGAGAACCAACACTACGAACAAATCCGTAAAGCAGGCGTGAACCATGTCAACTGAAACTCTGACCAATCATAACGCAGCCCATGCAGAGCATGGGCACCACGACGCAGGAGAGACCAAAGTCTTCGGATTCTGGATCTACCTGATGAGCGACTGTATTTTGTTTGCGAGCTTGTTCGCGACTTATGCAGTCCTGGTGAACGGGACCGCTGGCGGTCCCTCAGGCAAAGACATCTTCGACCTGAAGTTTGTCCTGGTCGAAACTTTCCTGCTGTTGTTCAGCTCCATCACCTACGGCATGGCGATGATCGCCATGAACAAAGGTAAAGTTGGCGGTGTAAACACCTGGTTGTTCCTGACCTTCCTGTTTGGTCTGGGCTTCGTGGCGATGGAAATCTATGAATTCCATCACCTGATCGCCGAAGGCTTCGGTCCGGATCGCAGCGCGTTCCTGTCCAGCTTCTTCGCGCTGGTCGGCACCCACGGTCTGCACGTGACTTCTGGCCTGATTTGGATCATCGTGCTGATGATTCAGGTGAGCAAGTTCGGCCTGACCGCGACCAACAAAACCCGCCTGATGTGCCTGAGCCTGTTCTGGCACTTCCTGGACGTGGTCTGGATCTGCGTATTTACCGTTGTCTACCTGCTGGGGGTTATGTAATGAGCCATTCATCCCATGAAACCTCTCACGGCGGCGCAAGCCACGGCAGCGTGAAGTCATACCTGATCGGCTTTATCCTGTCGATCATCCTGACGGTAATTCCATTTGCGATGGTAATGAACGGCTCCGCCTCTCATTCCACCATCCTGGCGGTTGTTGTCGGTATGGCGGTTATCCAGGTGATTGTTCACCTGGTTTACTTCCTGCACATGAACACCTCATCGGAAGAGCGCTGGAACCTGGTGGCATTGCTGTTCACCGCTATGATCATCGGTATCGTTGTTGTAGGTTCACTCTGGATTATGTACAACCTCAACATCAATATGATGGTCGATTAAGAGCTGAGCTGCACGTGATGATTAAGCAATACCTGCAAGTCACTAAACCAGGAATTATTTTCGGCAATTTAATTTCTGTCGTCGGGGGATTCCTGCTCGCTTCCAAAGGGAGCATCGACTATCCCCTGTTTCTCGCCACCCTGGTGGGTGTCTCGTTGGTGGTCGCGTCGGGCTGTGTGTTTAACAACTACATCGACCGCGACATCGACAAGAAAATGGAGAGAACGAAGAATCGGGTGCTGGTAAAAGGCCTGATCGCGCCGAGTGTCACCCTGGTTTATGCGACCGCTTTGGGTATTGTGGGCTTTGCGTTGCTGTATATCGCAGCCAACCCGCTGGCCATGTGGCTGGCGGTGATGGGCTTCGTGGTTTATGTCGGCGTTTACAGCCTGTACATGAAACGCCACTCGGTCTACGGCACGCTGATCGGCAGCCTGTCGGGCGCCGCGCCGCCGGTTATCGGCTACTGCGCGGTGACCAACGAGTTCGACGCCGGCGCGTTGATCCTGCTGGCTATCTTTAGCCTGTGGCAGATGCCGCATTCTTATGCGATCGCTATCTTCCGCTTTAAAGATTACCAGGCGGCCAACATTCCGGTGCTGCCGGTGGTGAAAGGCATTTCCGTCGCCAAGAACCACATCACGGTCTACATCCTGGCATTTATGATCGCCACGCTGATGCTGACCCTGGTTGGTTATGCCGGCTACAAGTACCTGATCGTCGCTGCGGCGGTGAGCGTATGGTGGCTGGGCATGGCGCTGCGCGGTTACAAGACCGAAAACGACAGCGTCTGGGCGCGTAAACTGTTCGTGTTCTCCATCGTCGCCATCACCTCGCTGAGCGTGATGATGTCGATCGACTTCAGCGCCACGGCGGCGCCTGAAGCGCTGGTGACCTACGTTTGGTAAGCCAAATCATCTGTGAATGGGCCGCTTTTGCGGCCCATTTTATTTGTCACGCCGAAAAGCGGCCAAACTGTAATATCTGTTAAACAACATTCGATTTACCCCCCCTGCCCTGCACACTAAAATGACGCAGCTTTACAGAAATCATGCCATCAGGCGCTGTCGCAACGTCTGATGGCATGGTTTTTACCGAGGTTTGATGTGAACGATAATTCAATGACCCCGCAGGAGCGCCGCGCCACCTGGGGATTGGGCACCGTATTCTCCCTGCGCATGCTCGGCATGTTTATGGTACTGCCGGTGCTGACCACCTACGGCATGGCGCTCAACGGCGCCAGCGAAGCGCTGATCGGCATCGCCATCGGCATTTACGGCCTGGCACAGGCGGTATTTCAGATCCCGTTCGGCCTGGTGTCCGATCGCATAGGCCGCAAGCCGCTGATCGTCGGCGGCCTACTGATCTTTGCCCTCGGCAGCGTGATCGCCGCCGTCACTGACTCTATCTGGGGCGTGATCCTCGGCCGCGCGTTGCAAGGCTCCGGCGCCATCGCCGCCGCGGTAATGGCGCTGCTCTCCGATCTGACCCGCGAGCAGAACCGCACCAAAGCGATGGCGTTCATCGGCGTCAGCTTCGGTATCACCTTCGCCATCGCCATGGTTCTGGGCCCCATCATCACCCATGCCTTGGGCCTGCATGCGTTGTTCTGGATGATCGCCGTGCTGGCGCTGGCCGGCATCGTCATCACTCTGGCAGTAGTACCTTCCGCCGATACCCATCTGCTGAACCGCGAGTCCAGCATCGTGCGCGGCAGCTTCCGCAAAGTGCTGAGCAACTCGCGCCTGCTGAAGCTCAACTTCGGCATCATGTGCCTGCATATCCTGCTGATGTCGAGCTTCGTGGCGCTGCCGCTAGCGATGGAGAAAGCCGGGCTGGCGGCCAGCGAACACTGGATCGTCTACCTGGTGACCATGCTGGTGTCGTTCGCCGCCGTGGTGCCGTTCATCATCTATGCCGAAAAATATCGCCGCATGAAGCAGGTGTTTATGGGCTGCGTGGCGGTGCTGTTTTGCGCCGAAGTGCTGCTGTGGCTCTCCGGCGCTCATCTATGGGGCATCATCGCCGGCGTGCAGCTGTTCTTCATGGCCTTCAACGTGATGGAAGCCATTCTGCCTTCACTGATCAGCAAAGAATCACCGGCCGGCTACAAGGGCACCGCGATGGGGGTCTACTCCACCAGCCAGTTTATCGGCGTGGCGATCGGCGGCAGCCTCGGAGGCTGGCTGTACGGTTTGCAGGGGGCGGGCTTGGTGTTTATCGCCGGCGCCGTGCTGGCCGCAGTCTGGTTCCTGGTCAGCAGCACCATGAAAGAGCCGCCGTATGTCAGCAGCCTGCGCATTACGCTGTCGGAACTGGCGGTGAAGGATTCGGCGCTGGAAAGCCGCCTGAAGGCGCAGCCCGGTGTGGCCGAGGCGATCGTCGTGCCGGAAGAGCGCAGCGCCTACGTCAAGGTGGATACTAAGCAGACCAATCGCGGTCAGCTGGAAGCGCTGGTCAATTCGCTGTAAAGAATCAGGGCCGGCAATGCCGGCCCCGTAGAGATTAATCGCGGAAGTTCTTGAACTGGAACGGCTGCCCCAGATCGCCGCCGCGCACCAGCGCCATCACGCTCTGCAAATCGTCGCGTGACTTGCCGGTCACCCGTACTTCTTCACCCTGGATCTGCGCCTGCACCTTCAGCTTGCTGTCTTTGATCAGCTTGACGATTTTCTTCGCCACAGAGGTTTCAATCCCCTGCTTCAGCTTGGCTTCCACGCTGTAGGTTTTGCCGCTGTGGGTAAACTCTTCCGGGATCTCCAGCGCAGCGCCGTCGATGCTGCGCTTGCTCAGCTTTTCGCGCAGAATGTCGAGCAGCTGTTGCACCTGGAAATCAGACTCGGTGGCAACCTTGATGCTTTGGTCTTTCTCGTTTAGCTCAAAGCTGGCCGGCACGTTGCGAAAATCCCAGCGGGTACCGAGATCGCGGGTAGCGTTCTCAACGGCGTTACGCACTTCCTGCATATCAATTTCGGAAACGATGTCGAAAGATGGCATACTTCTTCCTCCTGAATGAGTGCCTAATAGCTTAGGCGATTTTGATGCCGAGCATGATAACCGCTTTGCCGCCTCAGACAAAATCTGCTGAACGCACGCAGGGATAGCGCTTCGGGCTGCCATAAAGCCTATAGTTAATTCACGGTAATTGAGCGGTATTCCCGTGTTTCCAAGGAGACTGAATGAAAATAACCATTCTTGGTTGCGGCGCGCTCGGACAACTGTGGCTCTCCCGGCTGTATCAGCAGGGCCACGATGTACAGGGATGGCTAAGAGTGCCACAGCCTTTTTGCGCAGTGAACGTGATAGAGCCGGAAGGCGTCTCGTTCAATCGCAATTTGCCCACCAACGATCCGGAGCATCTTGCGCAAAGCGAGCTGCTGCTGGTGACGCTAAAAGCCTGGCAGGTGTCCAGCGCGGTCAGCACGCTGCTGCCGAAGCTGAACCCCCAGTGCGCTATTTTGCTGCTGCACAACGGCATGGGCACCCAGGAAGAGCTGCCGCCGAACGGCCAGCCCATCCTGCAGGGCACCACCACCCACGCTGCGCGCCACGAAGGCAGCACCATTATCCACGTCGCCACCGGCATCACCCACATCGGCCCAACCTCGCCGGCCGCCCAACACCTCAGCCACCTGGCGGAAGTGCTGCATCAGGCACTGCCTGACGTCGCCTGGCACAACAATATCGCCTCGGCCAACTGGCGCAAGCTGGCGGTCAACTGCGTGATCAACCCGCTGACGGCGCTGTACGGCTGCCGCAACGGCGACCTGCAGCGTTACCCGGAACAGATCGAAACGCTGTGCCGTGAAGTCGCCAGCGTGATGGCGATGGAGGGCTACCACACCTCCTGTGAAGGCCTGATGCAATACGTGATGGACGTGATCCACAGCACCGCCGACAACATTTCGTCGATGCTGCAGGACATCCGCAGCCAGCGGCACACCGAGATCGACTACATCACCGGTTACCTGCTGCGCCGCGCGCGCAGCCACGGCCTCACGCTGCCGGAGAATGCGCGGCTGTTTGAATTGATTAAACGAAAGGAAAATGAATATGAGCGTATCGGCGCTGGTCTGCCTGGCACCTGGTAGCGAAGAAACCGAAGCCGTCACCACCATCGACCTGCTGGTGCGGGCGGGCGTAAAAGTCACTACCGCCAGCGTTGCCGGCGACGGCGAGCTGACTATCGTCTGTTCGCGCGGCGTCAAGCTGCTGGCCGACGCGCCGCTGGTGGCGATCGTCGATGAGCCGTTCGACGCCATCGTGCTGCCCGGCGGCCTGAAAGGCGCGGAATGCTTCCGCGACAGCCCGCTGCTGGTGGAGAAGGTGCGGCAAATGCATCTGCAGGGCAACATCGTCGCCGCCATCTGCGCGGCGCCGGCGCTGGTGCTGCAACACCACGATCTGTTCCCGATCGGCAACATGACCGGCTTCCCGGGCCTGAAAGACCAGATACCGGCGGATAAATGGATGGAGCGCCGCGTGGTGTACGATGCCCGCGTCAACCTGCTCACCAGCCAGGGGCCGGGCACCGCGATGGAGTTCGCGCTGAAGCTGATAGACCTGCTGCTTGGTAAAGCCAAGGCGGCGGAGATCGCCGCGCAGCTGGTGCTGATCCCGGGGATGTACGACTTCCGCGACTGAGCGGCTTGCCGATAAAAAAAGGGCTGAACATCGGTTCAGCCCTTCTCGTTGATGCCGCTCCGTGCGTTACGGGCGATAAACCTTCACGTTGTTGAAGCCCTGCTCCAACAGGTACAGCGCCTGCAGGCGGCTCATCACGCCGCGCTCGCAGTACAGCAGGTAGGTTTTGCTCTGGTCCAGATTACCAAACTGGGTGCTCAGCTTGTAGAACGGCAGCGCTTTCACTTCAACCTGTTCCAGCTGCAGCGGTTTCTCTTCCTGCTCGTCGTTGGAGCGGATATCCAGGATCACCTCGTCGGCGCCAAAGGCCGCGACGGTTTCCACCTCGGTCACCTGTTCCTGCGTCTGTTCGGCGATAGAGCGGATATCAACGTTCTTCGCCTCGCTCACCACCCGGTCAAGAATGCTGAAATCGAAGTGGCTCTCTTCCTCTTCGATCTTGGCCTTGACGGCTTTTACCGTCGGGCTCTTCGAAATCACACCGCAATATTCCGGCATGGTTTTGGCGAAGTCTTCAGTGCCGATTTCGCGCGCCAGCTTGATGATGTGCTCTTTATCGTGCGAGATCAGCGGACGCAGGATCAAGGTATCGGACGCATTGTCGATCAAGCGCAGGTTGGTCAGCGTCTGGCTGGAGACCTGCCCCAGCGCCTCACCGGTCACCAGCGCCTGCACGCCGTAGCGTTCGGCCACTTGCGAAGCGGCGCGCACCATCATGCGCTTGAGCACCACGCCCATCTGGCCGTCGTCGACCTTCTCCAGGATCTCGCCCACCACCGGCTCGAAGTCGATAGCGACGAAGCGCACCTTGTGCGAACTGGCGAAGCGATTCCAGAGATAATGTGCCACCTGCTTCACGCCGATCTCGTGCGCAGCGCCGCCCAGGTTGAAGAAGCAGAAGTGCACGCGGCAACCGCGACGCATCAACATATAGCTGGAGACGCCCGAGTCGAAACCGCCGGAAATCAACGACAGTACGTCTTCCTGGGTGCCGACCGGGTAACCACCGATGCCTTCGAGGCGGCGTTTGACCAGCATCAGCTTGTCGTCTTCAATCTCCAGATTTACCGTGACCTGCGGGCGGCTAAGGTTAACGCGCGCGCTCTCGATATGCTGGTTCAGGCCGCCGCCGACGTAGCGCTCTACGTCCTGCGAATTGAACGCCTGCTTGCCGCGGCGCTTGACGCGCACGCAGAAGGTTTTGCCTTCCAACTGGGCGCGGTAGGCTTCCAGCGTCTGCTCGAAGATGTGGTGGATGTCGGTATAAGCGCGGTCTTCCACTTCCAAAATATGGTGGATGCCGGGAATGCGCGTCAGGGCGTCGGCGATGATCGGCCGCTGGTTTTCATCTTTGGCGCGAACTTCGATATGATCCCAGTGACGGACGACCGCCAGCGTTTCATCATACTGCTTCAGGACGTTGCGAATATTGGTCGAGAGAATCTTGATAAAGCGCAAGCGCACAGATTGGCTCTTGATGGTGATTTCCGGGAACAATTTAATGATAAACTTCATGGCGGTCTTTGTTGTCAGATAAGAATTACGGCGCGGAGTATATCACCATATCGCCGTGCTCTGCGCACAAAACCACACATGAGCGCCATGATTTGCTAATCAAGATCCGCTAGGATAGGCTCTGGCGCCACGGTTCACATGATGACGTAAAAAGAAAATTATGCCGAAAAAACCAGCACAATCAGCCAGTACAGAGCAAACTGCCAGCTTTGAAAGCGCCCTCGGCGAGCTGGAAAGCATCGTGACGCGTCTGGAGTCAGGCGAATTGCCGCTGGAAGACGCGCTGAACGAGTTCGAACGTGGCGTACAGCTGGCGCGTCAAGGCCAGCAGAAACTGCAACAGGCGGAACAGCGTGTGCAGATACTCCTTAACGACAGCGCCGACGATGCGGCGCTGACGCCTTTTACACCGGATACCGAGTAACCGACATGTCTGAGATCGCCCCATCGGCCGCTTTTGCCGATCAAATGCAGATTTTCCGCCAGCGTGCCGATCGCGCGCTGTTGGACTTCATCGCCCCGCTGCCGTTCAACGACGGCAACATGGTGGCGGCGATGCGTCACGGCGCCTTGCTGGGCGGCAAGCGCCTGCGGCCATTCCTGGTCTACACCACCGGCCAGATGTTCGGCGTGTCGCTGAGCAACCTGGATGCGCCGGCGGCAGCGGTAGAATGCATTCATGCCTACTCGCTGATCCACGACGATCTGCCGGCGATGGACGACGACGATCTGCGCCGCGGCCAGCCGACCTGCCACATTAAATTCGGCGAAGCCAACGCGATCCTGGCCGGCGATGCGCTGCAAACGCTGGCGTTTTCGATCCTGGCCGATGCCGAAATGCCTGACGTGGCGTTGCGCGATCGGCTGGCGATGGTCTCCGAACTGGCGACCGCCAGCGGCGTAGCCGGCATGTGCGGCGGCCAATCACTGGATCTGGAAGCCGAAGGCAAGCGCGTCGATCTGCAGGCGCTAGAGCAGATCCACCGCCACAAAACCGGCGCGCTGATCCGCGCGGCGGTGCGCTTGGGCGCGCTGAGCGCCGGCGAAGCCGGGCGAGCGGCGCTGCCGCAGCTGGATCGTTACGCCGCCGCGGTCGGCCTGGCGTTCCAGGTTCAGGATGACATTTTGGACGTTGTCGGCGAGACTGAGAAAATCGGCAAGCGCCAGGGAGCGGACCAACAACACGGAAAGAGTACCTACCCGGCGTTACTCGGGCTTGACAGCGCGAAAGCAAAAGCGTGGGATCTCTATCAGGAAGCATTAGCTGCATTGGACACTTTGGCAGCGCAATCTTATAACACAGCGCCATTGCGAGCGTTAGCCAGCTTCATTATTGAACGCGACAATTAACGTGTGACGTTAACTCCTCTGATATGAGTATCGAATGAGTCTTGATATAGCCAAATACCCAACCCTGGCGCTAGCGGAAAACCCCGAGGAACTCCGCTCGCTGCCCAAAGAGAGCTTGCCGAAGCTGTGCGATGAGCTGCGGCAATACCTGCTGAACAGCGTCAGTCGTTCCAGCGGCCACTTTGCCTCCGGGCTGGGTACCGTCGAACTGACGGTGGCGTTGCATTTCGTCTACAACACGCCGTTCGATCATCTGGTGTGGGACGTCGGCCACCAGGCCTACCCGCACAAAATTCTGACCGGCCGTCGCGACCGCATCGCCACCATTCGGCAAAAGAACGGCTTGCACCCCTTCCCGTGGCGCGCCGAAAGCGAATACGACGTGCTGTCGGTCGGCCACTCATCGACCTCGATCAGCGCCGGCCTCGGCATGGCGGTGGCGGCAGAGCGTGAAGGCAAAGGCCGCCGCACGGTGTGCGTGATCGGCGACGGCGCCATCACCGCCGGCATGGCGTTCGAAGCGATGAACCACGCCGGCGACATCAATCCGGACATGCTGGTGGTGCTGAACGACAATGAGATGTCGATCTCGGAAAACGTCGGCGCGCTGAACAATCACCTGGCGCAGCTGCTGTCCGGCAAGCTTTACTCCACCCTGCGCGAAGGCGGCAAGAAAGTGCTGGCCGGCGTGCCGCCGATCAAGGAGCTGGTGAAACGCACCGAAGAGCACCTGAAAGGCATGGTGGTGCCGGGTACGCTGTTCGAAGAGCTGGGCTTCAACTACATCGGCCCGGTAGACGGGCACGACGTACAGGGCCTGGTCGCCACGTTGAAAAACATGCGCGATCTGAAAGGCCCACAGCTGTTGCACATCATGACCAAGAAAGGCCGTGGTTACGCGCCGGCGGAGAAGGATCCGATCAGCTTCCACGCGGTGCCGAAGTTCGATCCCGCCAGCGGCACGCTGCCGAAAAGCGCCGGAGGTCTGCCGACCTATTCGAAAATCTTCGGCGACTGGCTGTGTGAAACCGCCGCCAAAGACAGCTCGCTGATGGCGATCACGCCGGCGATGCGCGAAGGCTCCGGCATGGTGCAGTTCTCTCGCGACTACCCGCAGCAATATTTCGACGTGGCGATCGCCGAGCAGCACGCGGTCACTTTCGCCGCCGGGCTGGCGATCGGCGGCTACAAGCCGGTGGTGGCGATCTATTCCACCTTCCTGCAACGCGCCTACGATCAGCTGATCCATGATGTGGCGATCCAAAACCTGCCGGTGATGTTCGCCATCGATCGCGGCGGCATCGTCGGCGCCGACGGCCAGACCCATCAGGGGGCGTTCGATCTGTCGTTCATGCGCTGCATCCCGACCATGGTGATCATGACGCCAAGCGACGAGAACGAATGCCGGCAGATGCTGTATACCGGCTATCACTATAACGATGGCCCGAGCGCCGTGCGCTATCCGCGCGGCACCGGCACCGGCGCTGCGCTGGAGCCGCTCAGCCTGCTGCCGATCGGCAAAGGCGTGGTGCGCCGTCAGGGGGAAAAGATCGCCATTCTCAACTTCGGCACCCTGCTGCCGGAGGCCGCGCAAGCGGCGGAAGCGCTCAACGCCACGCTGGTCGACATGCGCTTCGTCAAACCGCTGGACGAGCAGTTGGTGCTCGAACTGGCCGCCAGCCATGAAACGCTGGTCACGCTGGAAGAGAACGCGATCATGGGCGGCGCCGGTAGCGGCGTTAACGAACTGCTGATGGCCAAACGCCGCCCGGTGCCGGTGCTGAACCTCGGCCTGCCGGACAGCTTCGTCTCGCAGGGCAGCCAGGAAGAGCTGCGCGCCGATCTGGGGCTGGACGCCGCCGGCATTCAGCGCCAAATCGAAACCTGGCTGGCGCAGTAATCAGCCCCCGCGCCTGAAAAAACGCCTCCGCTCTCGGGGGCGTTTTCGTTTCCGCCCTTCGGGATCCGCGCTACAGTTACTGTCTGAGCTGTGAATGGGAGGCAAGCATGAAGTACCTGAAACTGGGCAACACCGATCTGAACGTCTCGCGCATCTGCCTGGGTTGCATGACCTACGGCGAACCGAACCGCGGCAATCACGCCTGGACGCTGCCTGAAGAGAGTAGCCGTCCGCTGCTGAAACAGGCGCTGGAAGCCGGCATCAACTTTTTCGACACCGCCAACAGCTATTCCGACGGCAGCAGCGAGGAGATCCTCGGCCGGGCACTGCGCGACTATGCGCGCCGCGAGGAGGTGGTGATCGCCACCAAGGTGTATTTCCCGCTGAGCAACCTGGAGCGCGGTTTGTCGCGCGCCAAGATCATGCAATCCATCGACGACAGCCTGCGGCGTCTGGGCACCGACTATGTCGATTTGCTGCAAATCCATCGCTGGGATTACGAAACGCCGCTGGAAGAGACGCTGGAAGCGCTGCACGACGTGGTGAAAGCCGGTAAGGCGCGATACATCGGCGCCTCCTCGATGTACGCCTGGCAGTTCGCCAAGGCGCTGTATACCGCCGATCTGCACGGCTGGACGCGCTTCGTCAGCATGCAGGATCAATACAACCTGATCCAGCGCGAAGAAGAGCGCGAGATGCACCCGCTGTGCGCCGCCGAAGGCATCGCCGTGCTGCCGTGGAGCCCGCTGGCGCGCGGCCGCCTGACCCGCCCCTGGGGCGAAACCACCGCGCGGCTGGTTTCCGACCAGTTCGGCAAGAGCCTGTACGAGGAAACCGAAGGCATTGACGCCATTATCGCCGAGCGCGTCGCCAGCCTCGCCGACGAACGCGGCGTGTCACGCGCGCAGATCGCGCTGGCCTGGCTGCTGAACAAGCCGGCGGTCAGCGCACCGATCGTCGGCGCTTCGCGCAGCGAACAGCTGGACGACGCCATCGCCGCAGTCGATTTGAGTTTGTCGCCGCAAGAGGTGGCGGAACTGGAGACGGCTTACGTGCCGCACCGGGTGACAGGGTTTGAATAAAGAGAAGCGGGCGCGAAGAAGCGCGCCCGTCTGTCAGAACAGCCCGATCGGCCAGTGGTGCCCAATCAGGTAGATGATGCCGGCGGACAGCACGCCGGCGATGATATCGTCGACCATAATACCCATGCCGCCATGCACGTTGCGGTCGAACCAGCGGATCGGCCACGGTTTCCACATATCCAGAATACGGAAGATGACGAAACCGGCGGCGACCCAGCGCCAATCGTTGACCGGCAACGCCATCAGCGTGATCCACATGCCGACGAACTCGTCCCAGACGATGCTGCCGTGATCGTGCACCTTCATGTCTTTTGCCGTGCGATGGCAAATATAGACACCGATGCAAATGCTGAACATCACCGCCAGCGAGTAAAGCTGCCACGGCAGTTGGATCAGCAGCAGCCAGAACGGGATCGCCGCCAGCGATCCCATGGTGCCCGGCATCACCGGCGACAAACCGCTGCCAAAACCGGTGGCCAGCAGGTGCCACGGATTGCTCATCCGCAGCCGGCGCTTGGCTTCATCCATCGGTGCCCGGCTCCGCGTTGAAATGATCGAAGCCGGCCCAGTCCAGCTCTACCGCCTCATCGTCGCGATAATAGCGAATACCTTCAGACAGCGGGCCAATTTGGCCGATACAGGTGTAGTCGGCTCCGAGGTGGCTCAGCGCCACTTCCAGCGCACCGCGGTTGATCTCCGGCACGGTGAAGCACAGCTCATAATCTTCGCCGCCCGCCAGCGCCCAGCGCAGCGCCTGCTCGGCATCGGCGTGGCTGCTCAGCGCCTGCGACATCGGCAGCTCCTCCAGTACGATGCGTGCGCCACAGTCGCTGGCCTTCAGGATATGCTTCAGATCGGAAATCAGGCCATCGGAGATGTCGATCGCCGAGCTGGCCAGATCGCGCAGCGCCTGCCCCTGCAACACCCGCGGCTGCGGCCGCAGATGACGCGCGACCAGATAATCGCGCGCCGCCGCATCCGTCACCGCCAGGCGATCCTGCAGGATCGCCAGACCGGCGGCGCTGTCGCCCAGCGTGCCGGTCACATAGATCCAGTCGCCGATGCGCGCGCCGCTGCGGGTCAGCGCCCGGCCGGCCGGGATCAGCCCCTGAATGGTCAACGTCATGCTCAGCGGGCCGCGCGTGGTATCACCGCCAATCAGCTGCATGCCGTAATAGTTGAGCTGATCGAACAGGCTGTCGCTGAAGGCCTTCAGCCACGGCTCGTTCACCTCCGGCAGGGTCAGGGCCAGCGAGAGCCACGCAGGATCGGCGCCCATCGCCGCCAGATCGCTCAGATTGACCGCCAGCGCCTTGTAACCGAGATCGGCCGGATCGATGTCCGGCAGGAAGTGAATGCCCGCCACCAGTGTATCGGTACTGACGGCCACCAGCTGTTTTTCCGGCACTGCCAGCAGTGCGCAGTCATCTCCAATGCCCAACTGTACATCCCGGCGCACGCGCTTAAACCGGTCAAAATAGCGGGCAATGAGGTCAAATTCGCCGCATGCCATATCGATATTCCACTAGAAGAAATTAAGGCCGGGAATGCCGGCCTTAATGTTTTACTTTTTCTTGCGAAGGGTTGGCGCCACTTTATCCAGCACCCCGTTCACAAACTTGTGGCTGTCTTCCGCGCCGAAGGTTTTCGCCAGCTCGATCGCTTCGTTAATCGCCACCTTATAAGGGACATCCTCGCGCATTTTCAGTTCAAACAGCGCGACGCGCAGCACCGCGCGCTCCACCTGGCCCAGCTCTTCGAGCTGACGCGACAGGTAAGGCGCCATCAGTTCGTCCAGCATACCTGCATTCACTGCCGCGCCGGACAGCAACTCGCGAAAATAGGCGACGTCAACATCTTTGACATCCTGCTCCGTCAGGAACTGGTGTTCAACATCGGCAAGGTCGTTTTTAGACAACTGCCAAGAGTAAAGCGCTTGAACAGCGCACTCACGAGCGCGGCGACGAGCAGCAGGTTTCACGGAATTCCCCTTAACTAAATTCAGGCTTTAATAGCTTTGATAACATTAATCATTTCAAGTGCGGTCAGCGCGGCTTCAGCGCCCTTGTTGCCCGCTTTGGTGCCGGCGCGTTCGATCGCCTGTTCGATGCTTTCGGTGGTCAGCACGCCAAAGGCAACCGGGATTTCGGCATTCATCGCAACGTTGCCGATGCCGGAGCTGGCTTCGCCCGCTACATATTCGAAGTGCGCGGTGCCCCCACGGATAACGGTGCCCAGCGCGATAACCGCGTCGTATTTGCCGGTTTTAGCCAATACGCTCGCCGTCAGCGGCAGCTCGTAAGCGCCCGGGACCCAGACAACGGTGATGTTGTCGTCAGCAACCTGACCAATGCGTTTCAGCGCGTCGATAGCACCTTCCAGCAGGCTGTCGTTGATGAAATTGTTAAAACGTGCAATTGCGATCGCCACACGGGCATTTGGAGTAGCAACAACACCTTCGATAACTTTCATGGGCTTTCCTTAAAAATGGGTTCAATACCCCGCAGGGGGGCGGATTCTATCATATTCTTTCATCGCCTGCGCGGCGCTTTTGTAAAACCGGCGCGCGGGCGCGAGATTCAGTGTTTCGCCCGCAGGCGCAAACGCAGATCGGGGCCAACCTGACGCACGTCACTAAAGACGAATTCCGGCGCGTCGGCCAGCCGTTCCAGGCCCGGCAGATGACACAGGCCACGGCCATTATCGCCCAACAGTTTCGGCGCGATGTACAAAATGAGCTCATCCACCAGGCCAGCCTGCAGCAGCGCGCCGGCCAGCGTTGCGCCCGCCTCTACCCAGATTGAATTCACCTGGCGCTTGGCCAACAGCATCATCATCACCACCAGATCGATGCCGCCGCCGTGCGCCGGGCAGATAAACTGTTCGACCTCTTGCGGCCAGGCCTGTTCATCCGCCTGCAGGCGCGCCAGCCAGGTAGCGCCCGGCTGCTGCACCACGCGGTGCTGCGGGGTAATGCGATTTTGGCTGTCGAGCAGGATGCGCAGCGGCTGGCGCAGATTTTCGCGCGGATAGAGGCGCTGCGTCTCGGCGTCCAGCTCATCCCAACGCACCGTCAGCGACGGATCGTCCGCCAGCACGGTGGCGCTGGTGCTGAGAATGGCGGCGCTCTGCGCGCGCAGGCGCTGCACGTCCTGACGCGCTTCGGGTGAGGTGATCCACTGGCTTTCGCCGGAGGCCATCGCCGTGCGGCCGTCCAGCGACGCGCCCAGCTTCAGCTGCACATAGGGGAAACCGGTGCGCATGCGTTTGAGGAAGCCCAGGTTGACCGCTTCGGCCTCGGCCAGCATCAGGCCATGACGGACTTCGACGCCGGCTTGCTGCAGCTTGTACAAGCCGCGCCCCGCCACCTGCGGATTGGGATCTTGCATCGCCGCGACCACCCGCGTCACGCCGGCGGCCACCAGCGCATCGGCGCAGGGCGGCGTGCGGCCGTGGTGACTGCACGGTTCGAGCGTGACATAGGCAGTGGCGCCGCGCGCCTTGTCGCCCGCCATGCGCAGCGCGTGCACTTCCGCATGCGGCTCGCCGGCGCGCAGATGATAGCCTTCACCGACAATTTCGCCGTCGCGCACGATAACGCAGCCGACGTTCGGATTGGGCGCGGTGGTGAAACGCCCCAGCCGCGCCAGTTCGAAGGCGCGCGCCATGTAAAATTCGTCGTGATGCATGAAAGATCCTTTAGTCTTGCAGGCGGGCAATCTCTTCACCGAACTCGCGCACGTCTTCGAAGCTGCGGTACACCGACGCGAAGCGAATGTAGGCCACCTTATCCAGCTTTTTCAGCGCATCCATCACCAGATTGCCGACTAACTTGGTCGGCACTTCGCGTTCGCCGGTGGCGCGCAGTTGGGATTTGATATGATTAAGGGCGTTTTCCACATCGTCCGAGCTGACCGGGCGCTTTTCCAGCGCTTTCAGCATGCCGCGACGCAGTTTGTCTTCGTTGAACGGCTCGCGCACCTCATCGCTTTTAATCACTCGCGGCATCACCAGCTCGGCCACCTCGAAGGTGGTGAAGCGTTCATTGCATACCAGACACTGGCGGCGGCGGCGCACTTGCGAACCGTCCCCCACCAGGCGGGAATCGATGACTTTGGTATCAACGGCGGCGCAGAAAGGGCAATGCATAACACGTCCTGATAAACGTTTTTTATAGATAAATGCAGTTTAACCCGAAGTGCAGCCACAACAAAGGGCGGCGGCCATTTGTTGCGACAGGCGGCGGGAAGGTGGCAGCGATATGACTTTCACCACTATGCGGACTAAGCTTGATAGCAGGAGACTCAGCATAGGAAATCGCCGTCATGACAACCTGTTACCCTAAAATCGCCCTGCTCGCCGCCGCCATTTTGCTGGCGGGCTGCGCGCACAACACCGCCGTGCCTCAACTGCGCCATCAGGTCGCCGCGCTGAACCAGAAAGTGAGCGTACTAACCGACCAAACCACCGCACTGGAGCGGCAGAATTTGCTCAATCAGCACTCCGACAATGGCGTCTACCTGCTGCCGGCGGCTCGAAGCGCTGCCCGTTTGCAGAGCGGCATCGGCGAACTGAGCGTTTCGCTGAGCCACATCAAGAGCGAAGCCAACGGCACGCAGGCGCAGCTGCATGTGCGCATCCTCTCACAGGCTACGCTGCCGCCGTTCAACGCGGTGGTGGAATGGGGTCAACTGGATGAGGCCACCGGCCGGCCGCTGACCGCCGAAGCACTGTCGCAACCGATCGCCAGCGCCGACTCGCTGCTGCCGAAACCCGGTCAGGACTTCGAGCTACGCTTCAGCGGCCTGACGCCGGAACAGCTCGGCTATATCCGTCTGCACAGTCTGGTGGCCACCGCCCAACCGGCGGTGGTGCAGCAACGCTGAAACCCAAAGCAAAAAAAGGAGCGCCATTGGCGCTCCTTCTCATTTTTCGCTGAATACTGCGGCGGTTAAGGCAGAATCGAAGGCTGATCCGCGCCCTCTTTTTCCACTTTTTGCTGCAGCATGTGCTCGCGTTTCATCCCCAGCTTCAACGCCAGCGCGGACGCGACATAGATGGAGGAAACGGTACCGATCGACACGCCGATCAGCATCGCCAGCGAGAAGCCTTGCAGCATCGCGCCACCGAAGATGTACAGCATCAGCACCACCATCAGGGTAGTACCGGAAGTCATCAGCGTACGGCTCAGCGTCTGGGTCAACGACACGTTCATGATCTCGTAAGGCGTACCGCGGCGGATCTTGCGGAAGTTCTCACGAATACGGTCGGAGACCACGATGCTGTCGTTCAGCGAGTAACCGATAACCGACATCAGGGAAGCGACGATGGTCAGGTCAATCTCGATGTGGAACAGCGACAGCACGCCCAGCGTGATGATCACGTCGTGCGCCAGCGCGATAACCGCCCCCAGCGCCAGGCGCCATTCGAAGCGGAAACCGACGTAGATCAGGATACAGATCAACGCCACCAGCAGCGCCATGCCGCCGGTTTGCGCCAGCTCGCTGCCCACGCTCGGGCCGACGAACTCGATGCGCTTCACGGTGGCGTTTTTATCCACCGAGTCGTTGATCACGCCGATCACCTTGTTGCCCAGTTCCTGGCCTGCGGTGCCGGTCGCCGGTGGCATGCGCACCATCACGTCGCGGCTGCTGCCGAAGTTCTGGATGATCGGATCCTGGAACCCGGCCTTCTCCAGCGTGTCGCGCATCAGGTCAAGGTTAGCCGGCTTCTCCAGGTTGATTTCAATCACCGTACCGCCGGTGAAATCCAGACCCCAGTTAAACCCGCGCACCGACATGGTGACGATCGACGCGACCAACAGCAGCAACGAGATGCCGAAGGCCAAATAGTCCCAGCGCATAAAGTCGTAGACTTTACGGCCGTAGTTGAGTTGCTCAACAGTATAATCCTGTGCCACAACGCACTCCTCAGATAGACAGCTTGTTAATGCGTTTGCCGCCGTAAAGCAGGTTGACGATGGCACGGGTACCGACAATCGCGGTGAACATGGACGTCGCCACACCGATCGCGGTGGTGATCGCAAAGCCTTTGATCGAACCGGTGCCCACTGCGTACAGGATGACCGCGGTGATCAGCGTGGTGATGTTGGCGTCGACGATACTGGAGAACGCGCCTTTATAGCCCTCATGGATTGCCTGCTGAACGGACCGGCCATTCTTCAGCTCTTCCTTGATACGTTCGTTAATCAGTACGTTGGCGTCGACCGCCACCGCCAGCGTCAACACGATCCCGGCAATGCCCGGCATGGTCAGCGTCGCCCCCGGCAACAGGGACATCACGCCGACGATCAGCACCAGGTTGGCGACCAGCGCCGTGGTGGCGATCACGCCGAACTTACGGTACCAGACCACCATGAAGACGATGGACGCCACCAGGCCCCACAGACAGGCTTCCAGACCTTGGGTAATGTTCTGCTGACCCAGGGTTGGACCGATGGTGCGCTCTTCAACGATCTGAATCGGCGCGATCAGCGCACCCGCACGCAACAGCAGCGAAAGCTGACGCGCTTCGTTCGGGTTGCCGATACCGGTGATGCGGAAGCTGTTGCCCAGACGCGACTGAATGTTCGCCACGTTGATCACTTCTTCCTGTTTCACCAGCACCGCACGGCCGTTGGCGTCTTTCTTACCGCTGTCCTTATACTCCACGAACAGGGTCGCCATCGGCTTGCCGATGTTGTCCTTGGTGAAGTTGGACATCGACGTGCCGCCGGCGCTATCCAGCGAGATGTTAACCTGCGGCTGGTTGTATTCGTCGGTGCTCGAGGTGGAGTCGGTGATGTGGTCACCGGTCAGGATCACGCGCTTGTACAGCACGATCGGCTGGCCGTCGCGGGTATATTTCACCTCGGAATCGCCCGGCACGCGGCCATTGGCCGCCGCGGTGGCGTCCGCATTGGTGTTCACCAGACGGAATTCGAGGGTCGCGGTGGCGCCCAGAATTTCTTTGGCGCGCGCGGTGTCCTGAATGCCCGGCAGCTCGACCACGATGCGGTCAGCGCCCTGGCGCTGCACCAGCGGTTCGGCGACGCCGAGCTGGTTGACGCGGTTACGCAGGATAGTGATGTTCTGCTGGACGGCGTATTCACGCGCTTCGCTCAGACGGGCGTCCGTCAGGTTCGCTTTCATGGTGTTGGCGCCGTTGGCGGACAGCACCAGATCGCGCTGACGCGGGCCGATGTAGCTGATGGCCTGGTCGCGAGCCGCATCGTCACGGAAGCGAACTTCCACGCCGTTGTTGTCCAGCTTGCGGATAGACGCGTAAGGAATGCCCTTCTCGCGCAGCTCGCTGCGCAGGGTATCCATGGTCTGTTCCTGCAGCTTGCTCAACGCGGTGTCCATGTCCACTTCCATCAGGAAGTGCACGCCGCCGCGCAGGTCCAGGCCGAGTTTCATCGGTTCTGCGCCCAGCATGGCCAGCCAGGTCGGCGTGGCCGGCGCCAGGTTCAGCGCCACGACGAATTTGTCACCCAGCTCGGTCACCAGCGCTTCGCGGGCGCGCAGCTGAACGTCAGGATCTTTAAAGCGAGCCAGGATAGCGCCATTTTCCAGCGCAATCGACTTGCTCGCGATGTTGTCTTTTTCTAATACGGTACGGACCTGGTCCAGCGTAGTTTCACTGGCGGC
Source organism: Serratia sp. NGAS9 (assembly GCF_009905295.1). Lineage (NCBI taxonomy): Bacteria > Pseudomonadati > Pseudomonadota > Gammaproteobacteria > Enterobacterales > Yersiniaceae > Serratia > Serratia sp. NGAS9. The sequence continues at coordinate 999,298 of NZ_CP047605.1, read as the reverse complement.
GACACCGCGCGCGCCAGTGATTTGTACGGCCGGATCCTCACCGTAGATGTTGGGAAGCGCATAAAGCAGACCGACGAGGATCACGACGATCAACATCAGATACTTCCACAAAGGATAACGGTTTAGCACGGCAATTCCCTTCGGGAAAAAAGATTACAGGGCCTTCATGGTACCTTTCGGCAGAACGGCCGCCACGAAGTCACGCTTGATCATCACTTCCGTGGTGTCGTTCAGCGCGATGGCGATGATGCCGGTGTCGGCCACTTTGGTCACACGACCGATCAGGCCGCCGGTGGTCAGCACTTCGTCGCCTTTACCGATGGAGTCCATCAGCTTCTTGTGATCTTTCGCGCGTTTCTGCTGTGGGCGCAGGATCATGAAGTAGAAGATCAGGCCGAACACCACCAGCATAATGATCAGAGAGTACGGGCTTCCCTGAGCCGGAGCCCCTGCGGATGCGACGGCGTCAGAAATGAAAAAGCTCATTGAAATTCCCTCATTAAGTTATCAATTATTAGATCAAGCGTTTAAAGGCGGAATCGGCTTGCCGATCCGACCATAGAAATCCGCAACAAACTGCTCTAATTTACCCTCTTCGATAGCCTGGCGTAAACCCGCCATCAGGCGCTGGTAGTGACGCAGGTTATGAATTGTGTTCAGTCGAGCACCCAATATTTCGTTGCAACGGTCGAGATGGTGCAAGTAGGCGCGGCTGTAATGGCGACACGTGTAGCAATCACAGTCCTTATCCAGCGGAGAAGTATCATCCTTGTGCTTGGCATTACGGATTTTTACCACACCGTCAGTCACGAACAAATGGCCGTTGCGGGCGTTGCGGGTCGGCATGACGCAGTCGAACATGTCGATGCCGCGGCGCACGCCTTCCACCAAATCTTCCGGCTTGCCGACGCCCATCAAATAGCGTGGCTTATCTTCCGGAATTTGCGGGCAAACGTGTTCAAGAATGCGATGCATATCCTCTTTCGGCTCGCCTACAGCCAAGCCGCCCACAGCGTACCCGTCAAAGCCGATATCCACCAGCCCTTTGACGGAAACATCACGTAAATCTTCGTAAACGCCGCCCTGAATGATGCCGAACAGCGCATTTTTATTTTCCAGCTCGTCGAAACGCTGGCGGCTGCGCTGCGCCCAACGCAGCGACATTTCCATCGAACGCTTGGCGTAGTCCCAGTCGGCCGGGTACGGCGTGCATTCGTCGAAGATCATCACGATGTCGGAACCCAGGTCATACTGGATTTCCATCGATTTTTCCGGGCTCAGGAACACCTTGTCGCCGTTGATCGGGTTGCGGAAGTACACGCCTTCCTCTTTGATCTTGCGCATCGCCCCCAGGCTGAACACCTGAAAACCGCCGGAGTCGGTGAGGATCGGGCCCGGCCACTGCATGAAATCATGCAGATCGCCGTGCAGCTTCATGATCTCCTGGCCAGGGCGCAGCCACAGGTGGAAGGTGTTGCCCAGCAGGATCTGCGCGCCGGTTTCTTTCACTTCTTCCGGCGTCATGCCCTTGACCGTGCCGTAGGTGCCGACCGGCATAAAGGCCGGGGTTTCCACCACGCCGCGGTCGAAAATCAGGCGGCCGCGGCGTGCGCGGCCATCGGTAGTTTGTAGTTCGTACTTCACAAAGCCTCCAGCATCAGAGAAACAGTCTGATGTCGTTGAAACGGGGCCGCGCCGTGGGCGCAGCCCGGGAAATTAACCGCCGACGGACTCGTTTTCCGCCTGCGGATTACGGCTGATGAACATCGCATCGCCATAGCTGAAAAAGCGGTACTGCTCGGCCACCGCCTGCTGATAGGCGTTCATGGTATTTTTGTAGCCGGCGAAGGCCGACACCAGCATGATCAAGGTCGATTCCGGCAGGTGGAAATTGGTCACCAGCGCGTCGATCACCTGGTAGTGATAGCCCGGATAGATAAAGATGCTGGTGTCGCCGAAGAACGGCGCAATCAGCGCCTCTTTGCTGGCCGCCGCGGCGCTTTCCAGCGAACGCACCGAGGTGGTGCCCACCGCCACGACGCGCTTGCCGCGCGCTTTGCAGGCCAGCACCGCATCCACCACCTCCTGCGGCACTTCAGCGTATTCGGCGTGCATCACGTGATCTTCGATGGTTTCCACGCGCACCGGCTGGAAGGTGCCGGCGCCGACGTGCAGCGTCACGAACGCCATTTCCACGCCTTTGGCGCGCAGCGCCGCCAGCAGCGGTTCGTCGAAGTGCAGGCCGGCGGTCGGCGCGGCGACCGCGCCCGGTTTCTCGCTGTAGACCGTCTGATACAGCTCACGGTCGGCGTCTTCATCCGGGCGAGCGATATAAGGCGGCAGCGGCATGTGGCCGGCCGCGTTGAGAATGGTGAATACATCGCGTTCGTCGTTGAAGCGCAGCTCGAACAGCGTCTCGTGGCGCGCCACCATGGTGGCGGCGATGCTCTCATCATCCCCCAACAGCAGCTCGGCCCCCGGCTTGGGCGCTTTCGACGCGCGCACGTGCGCCAGCACGCGATGGTCGTCCAGCACGCGCTCCACCAGCACTTCTATCTTGCCACCGCTGACCTTGCGGCCGAACATGCGCGCCGGGATCACGCGGGTATTGTTGAACACCAGCAGGTCGCCGGCTTCCAGCTTATCCAGCAGATCGGTGAATACGCCGTGCGTCAGCGCCCCGCTCGGCCCGTCCAGCTGCAGCAGGCGGCATGCGCTGCGCTCGGCCTGGGGATAGTGGGCAATCAGGGATTCGGGAAGTTCAAACGAAAAATCAGCGACGCGCATGGGTATTCACTTCTTCAATTTATGGCTGGTTGGTAAAAAACAGGCGGCCTAGTCTAAAGCCGGGGGCGGTCAGCGGCAAGAAATAAGGAGGATTTGCCTGACTTCGGGTATAGTTGAGGGATGAATTTTCTCGCTCATCTTCACCTGGCCATGCTGGCGGACAGCTCGCTGCTGGGCAACCTGCTGGCCGATTTCGTGCGTGGCAACCCCGCCGCCGACTACCAGCCCGACGTGGTGGCCGGCATCATGATGCACCGTCGCGTCGACGTGCTGACCGACAGCCTGCCGCAGGTCAAAGCCTGCCGCGACTATTTCAGCGCCCCCTACCGCCGCGTGGCGCCGATCACCCTCGACGTGGTGTGGGACCATTTTTTGGCGCGCCACTGGCAGCAGTTGGAGCCCTCACGCGACCTGCACCAGTTTACCCAGGAAGCCCGCAGCCAGATCGAACCTTACCTGCCGCTCACGCCGCCACGCTTTCAGAACCTGAACGGCTATCTGTGGCCGGAACGCTGGCTGGAACGCTACGCCGAATTGCCGTTCATCGCCCGGGTGCTGCAGGGCATGGCCAGCCGCCGTCCGCGCCTCGATGCCCTGGCAGGCTCGTTCGCCGACGTCGAGCGACATTATCATCAGCTTGAAACACAATTCTGGCAGTTTTATCCGCAAATGATGCAGCAGGCGAAGGAAAAAACGCTCTGAGGTCAAGCTCAAGCGTTTGAAATTGCAGCGCCTTGCAAGAATTTACGCTTTGCCGCTTGCCCTTTTGTGGGAAAAGGTTATTTTTAAAGCCTGTCAAATTTAATTAATGAATTTAATAGGTAAAAGCTATCTCATCGATTGGTCTTTTGCCCTTTATTCGCCAAGTCGTGGCCCCTATACTGGCCCTTGTTTTTACATCCACCCTTTAACACCTATTACAGGAGTAATTATGGTCCTGGTAACTCGTCAAGCCCCTGACTTCACTGCAGCTGCCGTACTGGGTAGCGGCGAAATCGTTGAAAACTTCAACCTGAAGAAGCACCTGAACGGCAAACCAGCCGTGCTGTTCTTCTGGCCAATGGACTTCACCTTCGTATGCCCTTCCGAGCTGATCGCTTTCGATCACCGCTATGAAGAGTTCCAGAAGCGTGGCGTTGAAGTGGTTGGCGTTTCCTTCGACTCAGAATTCGTCCACAACGCATGGCGTAAAACCCCTGTCGACAAAGGCGGCATCGGTGAAGTGAAATACGCAATGGTTGCTGACGTTAAGCGTGAAATCCAGAAAGCTTACGGCATCGAACACCCGGAAGCTGGCGTTGCGCTGCGCGGCTCCTTCCTGATCGACAAAGACGGCATCGTACGTGCTCAGGTTGTTAACGACCTGCCAATCGGCCGTAACATCGACGAAATGATCCGTACCGTTGACGCGCTGCAATTCCACGAAGAGCACGGTGAAGTGTGCCCGGCTCAGTGGGAAAAAGGCAAAGCAGGTATGGGCGCTTCTCCAGACGGCGTGGCAAAATACCTGTCTGAAAACGCTGCCAAGCTGTAATTTCAGCCTGATAGTGAATCAACCGGCCCACGCGGCCGGTTTTTTTATGCCCCTTTTTGGGGCAGACCGCCCGCCTTCAGTGCTTTATTTCCCTGTTTCCGCTCACATTTTCCACCCTGCTCGCCGCGTGTGCGCCCATCTGCGGCTACTATCAATAACGCTGGCTCGCGCTTTGCAAGTGAACAACAGCCAAGCAAACACAACACAATAAAAAACTGACAGGGTAGGAATAACTATGTTTTTACAGAAATGGAGCAAACCCCTGACCATGGCGGCGCTGCTGGTCAGCGGCAGCCTGCATGCGGCATCCAACCCAGCGGTGGAAGCCAAAAACGGCATGGTGGTCACCTCGCAGCATCTGGCTTCGCAGGTCGGGGTGGATATCCTGAAGATGGGCGGCAACGCCATCGACGCCGCCGTGGCGGTCGGCTACGCGCAGGCGGTGGTGAACCCCTGCTGCGGCAACATCGGCGGCGGCGGCTTTATGACCGTCCACCTGGCGGACGGCACCGACACCTTCATCAACTTCCGCGAAACCGCGCCGGCGGCGGCCAGCGCCAACATGTATCTGGACGCCGACGGCAAGGTGAAGAAAGACGCCAGCCTGTACGGCTATCTGGCGGCGGGCGTGCCGGGCACCGTGCTGGGAATGGAAACCGCGCGTGAGAAGTACGGCAAACTGAGCCGCGAACAGGTGCTGGCGCCGGCGATCAGGCTGGCGCGCGAAGGCTTTGTGCTGACCCGCGCCGATACCGATATTCTCGACACCACCGTCGCACGCTTCAAACAGGATCCCGAGTCGGCCAAAATCTTCCTGCGCCCGGACGGCAGCCCGCTGCAGCCGGGGGACAAACTGGTGCAAACCGATCTGGCCAATACGCTGGAAGCCATCGCCAAAGGGGGAACCGACGCCTTCTACAAAGGCAAGATCCCACAGGCGGTGGAGGCGGCGGCCAAACAGGGCGGCGGCATTTTGACCGCCGCCGACTTCGCCGACTACAAGGTCACCGAAACGCCGCCGATCACCTGCAGCTATCGCGGCTACAAGTTCGTGTCGGCGCCGCCTCCCAGCTCCGGTGGCGTCACGCTGTGCGAAATCCTCAACGTGGTGGAAGGCTATGACCTGAAAAGCATGGGCTTCAACTCGGCGGCGGCCATTCACACCATGACCGAAGCGATGCGCCATGCCTACATGGACCGCAACACCTACCTCGGCGACCCGGAATTCATCAAGAACCCGATCGACCGGCTGGTGAGCAAGAGCTACGCCGAGCAGATCCGCAAGAAAATCGTCGCGGACAAGGCCACGCCGTCGGAAAATGTGCAGCCCGGCATGGAACCGCATGAGAAGCCGGAAACCACCCACTATTCGATCGTCGACCACGACGGCAACGCGGTCTCCACCACCTATACCGTCAACGGCCGCTTCGGCGCCGTGGTGATCGCACCGGGCACCGGCTTCTTCCTCAACGACGAGATGGACGACTTCACGGTGAAAGTGGGCGAGAAAAACCTGTACGGGCTGGTGCAAGGCACCGCCAACAGCATTGCCCCCGGTAAGCGCCCACTATCGTCGATGAGCCCGACGCTGGTGACCAAGGACAACAAGATCTTTATGGTGCTGGGCTCGCCGGGCGGCTCACGCATCATCACCATTACCCTGCAGACCGCGTTGAACGTGATCGACCACGGTATGGCGCCGCAGGAAGCGGTGGACGCACCGCGCATCCATCACCAATGGTTGCCGGATGAGGTGTACTACGAACAGCGCGGCGTTTCCGCCGATACGCTGAAGCTGCTGAGCGGCATGGGCTATAAGATGGTCGAGCAAACGCCATGGGGCGCCGCCGAACTGATTCTGGTCGGTTTGCCGGGCGCGGCGGGCGTCAGCCCGGCCAACTCCGGCAACGATTCGGCGGTTTCCGGCAAAGTGCGCGAAGGTTACCTGTACGGCGCCAACGACGTGCGTCGCCCGGCAGGCTCCGCGGTCGGTTACTGATGTAAACGCCTACTCACCTTGATCGCGGGGGCCTTACGGCCCCCGCAGTTCCCTTAGCCTTCATACCGCCACACGGTGGCCGACTCTTCCGCCAGCTGCAGGCGCAGCCCGCCGGCCGTTTCGCTCAACTCTCCCCGCCCTTCCACACGCCGCCACGGGCCGCGGGCCAACAGCGGGTTGTGCGGCAGCTGCGCCTGGCCGCTGCCGTCGCGCTGCAGCGCCACCAACACCTGCTCCTGCTGATACAGACGCACGAACACCAGCGTTTCTCCGCTGGCGTACAGCACCTGACAGCCGCCGCGACGCAGCGCCAGGCTCTGTTTACGCAGCGCCGCCATGCGCTGGAACAGCGCCAGCAGCGGCCGATCCCAGTCACCGACGTCCCACGGGAACGGCTTGCGGCAGAACGGATCGTTGCCGCCGTCCAGGCCAATCTCATCGCCGTAATAGAGACAAGGCACGCCGATCCAGCTCAGCAACCACACCGCCGCCATCTGCATGCGCGCCGCGTTCCCCTGCAACAGCGTGAGGAAACGCGCGGTATCGTGGCTGTCCAGCTGATTGAACTGGATCAGCTGGCGGCCGTGCGGCAGCCCCGCGCGGTAGCCGTCCATCCACTGCGCGCACCCGGCGGCGTCCAGCCGCACCGGGTGATAGGCCACGTCCAGCCCCGCCAAGAATGCCCGCACTGGCAGCGCAAAGCCCATGTAGTTCATCGCCGCATCCTCCACGCCGGCGTGCAGCCAGCGGCGCGCGTCGCCGAAGTGTTCGCCCAATACGTAGGCCTGCGGATTCTCCTGCTTCACCGCCTGATAGATGCCAGCCAGGTGGTGCAGGTTGCCGGTGGCACCGCCGTTCTCCCCCAGCATGTGCACCACGTCCAGCCGCCAACCATCGATGCTGTACGGCGGGCGCAGCCAGTGGCGCACCACGCTGCCTTCCCCGCGATAGATCGCTTCCGCCACCTGCGGCTCGGCGAAGTTGAGCTTCGGCAGGCTGGCGTTGCCCTTCCAGTCGAGCGCGCGGCCGTCCGGGTAAAAGTTGAACCAGCCGCGATACGGCGAATCGGGATGGTGACAGGCGCCGTTTTCGCCCTGACGATGGCGGTCGAACCATGGATGCGAGTCACCGGTGTGGTTGAAGACCCCGTCCAGCACCAGTTTCATGCCCACCTTGTGAGTGCTCACTCGCAAACGCTGCAGCGCCGCGTTGCCGCCGAAGTGCGGATCGACCTGGTAATAGTCCTCGGTATCGTACTTATGTACGCTCGGCGCGGTAAAAATCGGGTTCAGATACAGCGCCGTCACGCCCAGCTGCTGCAAATACGGCAGTTTGGCGCAGATGCCGTCCAGATCGCCGCCGTAAAAGGTCGAGGCGGCGTGACGATCCTCCAGCGGATGCTGCCAGTCGCGCCGAATCACCTCGGCACCGGCCGCGTGATGGCGGTAGCTGCCGCTTTGGATGCCGTGCTCGCCGCCGCTGCTGGCGAAACGATCGGGGAAAATCTGGTAGAACAGCTGATCCGCCACCCACTCGGGGCCATGGTCGGGCTCGTCGACGGCGAACTGCGCCAGCTGGCCCGGCGGCGTTGGCGACCAGCCCTGCGGGCCGAACCACTGCTGGCGATCGGCCCACAGCAGCTTGAAGCAGTAACGCCGCGTCGGCTCGCCCTCATTCAGCGTAAGGCTGGCCTGGTAGCGCCGCATCCCCTCGTAGCGCTGCGCTTTCATCACCAGCAGCCACTCTTCGTTGTCCGGTTCGGCGCGCAAAAACACCCGTTCCGGCAGTTCATCCCCCTGTAACCACAGCGTGATATCCAAACGTTGCCCTTGCTTCACCACAAAAGGCGGGACCGGTTGATGCCAGGCGTTAAGCATACTGTTTCTCCTGCTGTACCAAACGAAATCGACGGCGTTCTTCAAGAAGCGAACAATGCCACGTTAAGTGCAACTCCCCCTCCTCTCTGGCCGCAAAACCCAGGGATGAGCCGGGGGGCGGAGACCGAAAAATAACGCTAACTCGATGTAAAAAAAGGTAAACAGGCACAAATCCTTCACGTTACCCCTTAGGCTAACGCGTTTTGAGCTTACAGGATATTTTTTGCGCATTTTTTAAGGAGCGGTAATGCAACAACAGATAACGCGCTGGCTGGAACAGTTTGGTTTGGAATTCGGCGGAGTGATGTCGCTGTTGATGGTATTGGGGTTGATTGTCCTGATCTCGGTGGTGATCCACCTGGTGCTGCACCGGGTGGTGTTGGCCGCCCTTCAGCGCCGCGGCCAGCAATCGCAGCGCGTCTGGCAACAGGCCATAACCCAATACAAACTGTTCCAGCGCGTGGCGCTGCTGCTGCAAGGGGTGATCATCAGCATCCAGGCGACGCTGTGGTTGCAGAGCGGCAGCCAAACCCAGGCGGTGATCGTCACCGCCGCGCAGGTGTGGATCCTCGCCTTCACCCTGCTGTCGCTGTTCTCGCTGCTGGATACGCTGCTGGCGCTGCTGCGCCAAAGTCCGATCGCCAATCAGCTGCCGCTGCGCGGCATTTTCCAGGGCCTGAAACTGGTGGCGGCGATCCTGATCGGCATCATGATCGTTTCGTTGCTGATGGGCAAATCGCCGCTGCTGCTGCTCAGCGGCCTGGGTGCCATGACCGCGGTCTTGATGTTGGTGTTCAAGGATCCGATCCTCGGGCTGGTGGCCGGCATTCAGCTCTCCGCCAACGATATGCTGAAGATCGGCGACTGGCTGGAAATGCCGAAATACGGCGCCGACGGCGCGGTCACCGACATCGGCCTGACCACGGTCAAAGTGCGTAACTGGGACAACACCGTCACCACTATTCCTACCTACGCGCTGATCTCCGACTCGTTCAAGAACTGGCGGTCGATGTCGGAATCCGGCGGGCGCCGCATCAAGCGCAGCCTGAATATCGACACCGGCAGCGTGCACTTCCTGTCGGAAGAGGAACAGCGCCGCCTGCAGCGCAACCCGCTGCTGCACAGCTACCTGAACGTCAAGACCCAGGAGCTGAGCCAGCATAACCAGGAGATCGCCGTCGATCTGGCCTCGCCGCTCAACGGCCGCCGCCTGACCAACCTCGGCACGCTGCGCGCCTATCTGGAAGCCTACCTGCGCGCTCACCCGCGCATTCACCAGAATATGACGCTGATGGTGCGCCAGCTGGCGCCGACGCCGGAGGGCCTGCCGCTGGAAATCTACGCCTTTACCAACACCACGGTCTGGGCGGAGTACGAAAGCATTCAGGCGGATATTTTCGACCATCTCCTGGCGGTGATCGACGAGTTCGGCCTGCGCGTGCATCAAACGCCAACCGGCAACGACCTGCGCGGCATGCTGCGACAAAGCGCGAACGCTTCCTGACGTCGGCTGACGTAACTGTGTCTGCTGGTAATTATTCTCTTTCAATTGCCAGCAGATATCTCCATCCCCTTCTTTTCCCCGGCGAAAACGGCGTTAATGCGCCATCACCTTCACTACCGAGAGGGAAAGCCCTTGCTGAAACGGTTACGTCACCGACTGTTTACCCTGCTGGCCACCCTGCTGTTTATCGGCTGCCTGCACAGCGCGTCGCTGGATGAAAGCCGCATGCCCCGCAATCTGCAACCTTCGCTGAGTGCGCTCAGCAGCAACCTGCAAGATATTCGCGAAGTGCTGGCGCGCTGCGCCGGCGAGGAGGAGGAAGAACGCCTTAACGGCGGCGACATGCGTATCGAAGCGCGCGCCGCCGGGGAGGATGAAGTGGAAGACAAACGCTAAAAAAACACCGGCCTCAGCCGGTGTTTTTCCATTTAGTCTTGCTGCGTCGCCAACGGCGCGCGTTTTTTCTGATGGTTGACCTTGAACCAGTACCCCGCCAACAGCAACACCACCCAAACCAGGCCGGCGTACAGCGAGACGCGCGTGGTCGGGAAGTAGCCGATCAGGCCGATGATGAACACCAGGAACACGATCGCCACCACCGAGGTGAATACCCCACCGCGCAGTGGGAACGCCAGCTGTTTCACCTGCTCTTTGCTCAGGCTGCGGCGGAAGGCAATTTGCGAGAACAGGATCATGATCCACACCCACACGGTGGCGAAGGTCGCCAGGGAGGCGATCACCAGGAACACGCTCTCCGGCATGATGTAGTTGAGGTATACCGCCAGCAGCAGCGCCAACATCATCACCACTACCGTCACCCAAGGAATGCCGCGCTTCGACACCTTGCTGAACATCTTCGGCGCGTGGCCCTGTTCGGCCATGCCGTGCAGCATGCGGCCGACGCCGAACACGTCGCTGTTAATCGCCGACAGCGACGCGGTAATCACCACGAAGTTGAGGATGCCTGCCGCCACGGTGATGCCCATATGCTGGAAAGTCAGCACGAACGGGCTGCCGTTGGTACCCACCTGGTTCCACGGGTAGATAGACATAATGACGAACAGCGTGCCGACGTAGAACACCAGAATGCGCCACGGCACCGAGTTGATGGCTTTGGGTATCGATTTTTTCGGATCTTTGGCTTCGCCGGCGGTAATACCGATGATTTCAATGCCGCCGTAAGCGAACATCACCAGCTGCAGCGACAGGATCATGCCGATAAAGCCGTTGCTGAAGAAGCCGCCGTTCGACCACAGGTTATGAATACCGGTCGGTTGCCCGCCGTTGCCGATACCCCAGATGATGATGCCGATACCGGCCGCGATCATGATGATGATGGTGGCGACCTTGAAGAACGAGAACCAGAATTCCAGTTCGCCGAATACCTTGACGCTCATCAGGTTGATGGCGCCAATGATCAGCACCACGCTCAGCACCCAGATCCAGTGCGGCACTTCCGGGAACCAGACCCCCATATAGATGCCGAAGGCGGTCACGTCGGCGATGGCGACAATCAGGATTTCAAAGCAGTAAGTCCAGCCGGTGATGTAACCCGCCATCGGGCCGAGGTAGTCCTGCGCGTAGCGGGAAAATGAGCTGGCCTGCGGGTTGTTGACCGACATCTCCCCCAATGCGCGCATGATGATGAAGGCCACGATGCCGCCGATCAGGTAAGCCAGCAGCACGCTCGGGCCGGCCATTTTGATGGCGTCCGCCGAGCCGTAGAACAACCCGGTGCCGATGGCTGACCCCAACGCCATAAAGCGGATATGACGCGTGCTGAGGCCGCGTTTCAGCTTATTGTCGGGGACAGTGGTGGGTGACTGTTGTTGCATGAAAATGACCCATAGTTTTAAACGTAAAAAAGCCACGGACATGTCCGTGGCCCTAGATTAAGCCGGGGGATTATCAGTGCGCGGTCACTTGGGAACGCGTACACACCCGATCATAAATCGCGACCAGCGCCAGCATCAGCAGCGAAGGCGGCAACCATGCCAACCCCTGCTCCGCCAGCGGCAGGTGAGTGGTCCAGGCCGGCAGCAGCTGCTGGAAGCTGGACGCTTTCACCGCGTCAAGGATACCAAACAACAGGCTGACAAGCATCACCGGCGCGATGATGCGCGGCGCGCTGTGCCACCAACGCAGGGTGAAGCTCAGCACCACCAGCACGATGCACGGCGGGTAAATCGCGGTCAGCACCGGAATGGAGATCTGGATCAGGTGGCTCAGGCCGAGGTTGGACACCACCATCGAGAACAGGCCCAGGATAAACACCAGCGTCTTGTACGAGAACGGCAGATATTGCGCGAAGAACTCGGCGCAGGCGCAGGTCAGGCCTACCGCGGTCACCATGCAGGCGATGAAGATCAGCGCCGCCAGGAAGAAGCTGCCCAAACCGCCGAAGGTGTTCTGAACGTAAGCGTGCAGGATCACCGCGCCGTTGGTGGCGTCAGGCACCAGCGCGCCGCTGCCGGAGCCCAGCTTGAACAGGCTCAGGTAAACCAGCGTCAGGCCCACGCCGGCGATCAAACCGGCCAGAATGGTGTAACGAGTCAACAGACCGGCGTCTTTCACGCCGCGTGAACGCGCCGCGTTGACGATAACGATACCGAATACCAGCGCCCCCAGCGTATCCATGGTCAGATAGCCGTTAACGAAGCCAGAGGAGAAAGGCACGCTCTGGTAAGCCGCCGTCGCCGGGATCGGCGCGCCGGCAGGCCACAGCAGCGCGGCGATGCCCAGTACGGCCAGCGCCACGATCTTCAGCGGCGCCAGCACGTGGCCGACGGTATCGAGCAGACGGCCCGGATACAGGGAGATGCCGATCACTAGCGCGAAGTACACCAGGCTATAGATGAACAGCGGCATGGTGCCGTCGCCGGTCAGCGGGGCAATGCCCACTTCAAAGGATACGGTGGCGGTGCGCGGCGTGGCGAACAGCGGGCCGACGGCCAGGTAGCAGACGGTCGCCAGCAGCAGGCCGGCGCCGCGGCCGATCGGCGAACTGAGGGCGTCGATGCCGCCGCCGACGCGCGCCAACGCGATGACGGTGATGACCGGCAGACCCACGGCGGTGATCAGGAAGCCCAGCGCTGCGGTCCAGACGTGTTCACCGGACTGCAAGCCGACCATCGGCGGGAAGATGATGTTCCCGGCCCCAACGAATAAGGCAAAGGTCATGAAACCCAGTGCCAGGATATCTTTTGACGTTAAACGATGACTCATACGATGTCGTGTTGCCTGTTCAAATGAAAAAAAGGGTCCGATAGCGTGGTGGCGTAACGCCCCACCCGGTTGCCGGCATGCCCTAACGTTGCAGCGCCAAATAAGCACCCTAAACGCAGTCGATCCGGCGTTTATGTCCCTATTCGAAAGTGGCCGCTCATGAAGATGGGCGAAATTTTAGGAGTTATAAAAATGGAGGTTTAATCCGACAACGAGGGCTAAGGTAAACGTTTATAGCGCTTCAAGGCAAGACGCACGGCGAAAAGCAGAGCTATCGACCATATAAACTTTAGCCACCAGTCGATCATATTGGCTATCAATAAATATACACTACATGATTTGTATCATTTTTGAACAGCAGATTCACGAAACGTGAAGCATATATCACTTTACCGCGCGAAAACGCCAATATAAGCCCGATTTTCGCGTGGCACGAGCTTCGTTTGGCCGTGAAAAAAGGCGAAAATTACGTCGCATTTTGTCGGTTATTTCATCACGGCCGGCGCGAGCGGTGGCAACCCAAGCGCCTGACGGGTCTTCTGCAGGGCGCCCGGCGGCAGCGGCAGATAGCCGTCGTGATTGACCAGGCTCTGCCCGGCAGTCGACAGCACGCGGTCGAGGAACGCGGCGGTCAGCGGCTCCAGCGGTTGATTAGGGGCTTTGTTGATGTAGATATACAGATAGCGCGACAGCGGGTAGCGATCGTTGCGCACGTTGGCGGCGGTAGGCGCAACATAGTCCTCTCCCGACTCCGCCAACGGCAGCAGCCGCACGCCGCTGGCGCGAAAACCGATGCTGGCGTAGCCGATGCCGTTGAGCGAACCGGCCACCGCCTGCACCACCGAGGCTGAACCGGGCAGCTCATTGACGCGCGGCATAAAATCGCCGCCGCACAGCGCACGCAGTTTGAAATAGCCGTAGGTGCCGGACGCCGAGTTGCGGCCGAAACGCTGCAGCGAACGCGTCGCCCAGTCGCCACTCAGCCCCAGCTCGCCCCAGCGCGTCAGCGGTTTGCTTTCGCCGCAGCGCCGGGTGGCGGAGAAAATGCGATCGAGCTGCTGCAGATTGAGGCCGCGCAGCGGGTTGTCCTGATGCACCAACACCACCAGCGCATCCACCGCTACCGGCACCGCCAGCGGCGCATAGCCGTAACGGTGTTCGAACGCCGAAACCTCGGCGGCCTTCATCGGCCGGCTCATCGGGCCCAGCTGCGCGGCGCCCGCCGCCAACGCGGTCGGCGCGGTCGACGATCCGGCGGCCTGGATCTGCAGGTTAACGTTGGGATAATGCTGGCTGAAATCCTGCGCCCATAGCGCCATCAGATTCGCCAGGGTGTCGGAACCGACGCTGGACAGGTTGCCCGCCAGCATGCCGTCGGGCTGCGCCAGCGCGCCGCGCCCGGCCAGCAGCGCCAGGCAAAGCAACAGCCCTCGGGTTATTCGGGTCATACCGGTGTCTCGCGTTAATTTTTCACCGCATTCTCTGATAAAGCGGCGGGAACAATCAACCGATTGGGTAAGGTAAAGATAAAGCGGGTGCCGATCCCCGGTTCGCTGAGGATCTCCAGCCGCGCATCGTGATGGCTGAGCGCGTGTTTGACGATCGCCAGCCCCAGCCCGCTGCCGCCGGTCTGGCGCGAACGGGCCTTGTCGACGCGGTAAAAACGCTCGGTCAGGCGCGGCAGGTGCTCGGCGGCGATGCCCGGCCCGTTGTCGCTGACCTGGAACTGCGCGCCGTGCGCCGTCTGCTGCCAGCTCACTTCGATGTGGGTACCCTTCGGCGTGTGGTTGACCGCGTTGTACACCAGGTTAGACACCGCGCTGCGCAACTGATCTTCATTACCGAACACGTTGAGCTGCTCGTTAACCCGGAAGGTGATCTCGTGATTGCCGCCGCTCAGCGACTGCGCCTCGCGCTGCAACACCCGCAGCATCAGCGGGATATCCACGCGCTCGTTCATGTCGACATTGGGCGCCGCCTCGATGCGCGACAGTGTCAGCAACTGCTTGACCAGCCCGTCCATCCGGCGGGTCTGCTCTTGCATGGTGCCGAGCGCCTTGCTGCGCAGCGAACCATCCTGCTCTTCGTCACCCATCATCTCCAGGTAGCCCTGCAGCACCGTCAGCGGCGTGCGCAGCTCATGGCTGACGTTGGCGAAGAAGTTGCGCCGCGCGCCCTCCAGCTGGCGCATCTGGGTGACGTCGCGCGCCACCATCAGCAGTTGCCCTTCGGAATACGGCATCACGCGGAATTCGACGTAGTGTTCGTTGTTCAGCTGCAGCGTCAGCGGGCGTGAAAACTCCTGCTGTTGCAGATAGTGGCTGAATTCCGGATAGCGCAGCAGGTTGAGGATGTGCTGGCCGTTGTCTTCCGGCCAGCGGAAGCCGAGCAGATGCTGCGCCAGCCCGTTGCACCAGAAGATATTGCCCTCGACGGTGGTCATCACCACCGCGTCAGGCAACGATTCGGCCCCGCTGCGAAAGCGCTTGATCAGCAGCGCCAGCTCGCGCCGGCGGCGGCGATTGCGCTGCTGCATCTGATACAGGCCATAGAACAGCGGCTCCCAGCTCCAGCGGCCGGGCGGCGGCGTCATGCTGCGGTCAATCCACAGCCAATGGGAGAGTTTGAGCTGGTTGTAGAAATTCCACACCAGCGCAGCCAGCGCGGAGGCCAGCAGAAACCAGGGCAGATAACCGAAAATCAGCCCCAGCAGCAAGGCGGGCAAACAAAAAAGAGCCAGCTCCAGAGCCAGCCTCTTCCACGACAGACGTTCTAACACGGCATATTCTCCAGCGCAGCGCGATCAGTAGCGCGTTGAGAACCGGTAGCCGGTGCCCCGAACGGTTTGAACCATTTTATCATGCCCACTGGATTCTAACGCTTTGCGGAGCCGACGGATATGCACGTCAACGGTACGGTCTTCCACATAAACGTTAGTGCCCCAGACGTGATTAAGCAACTGCTCACGGCTATAAACCCGCTCCGGGTGGGTCATAAAGAAGTGCAGCAGCTTGAACTCGGTCGGCCCCATGTCCAACGCCTGATCGTTCGCCATCACGCGGTGGGAGGACGGGTCCAGGCTCAGGCCTTGCATTTCAATCACTTCTTCCACCGCCATCGGTGAAATGCGGCGCATGACCGCCTTGATGCGCGCCACCAGCTCCTTGGGCGAGAACGGCTTGGTAATGTAATCATCCGCCCCCACTTCCAGGCCGCGCACGCGGTCTTCCTCTTCCCCGCGCGCGGTCAGCATCATGACCGGAATATCGCGGGTCAGCGCTTCGCGCTTCATATGTTTGATAAACTGAATGCCGGAACCGCCGGGCAACATCCAGTCAAGCAACACCAAATCAGGGAACGGCTCAGACAGACGCGTCACGGCGCTGTCATAATCCTCGGCTTCCAACGGTTGGTAACCATTTTGTTCCAACACAAAGCACACCATCTCACGGATCGGCGCTTCGTCTTCCACCACCAGTATGCGTCTTGCCATCGTCAATCCTGCCAATGTGTTAGCGACTTTTCGGGCGCCATTATGCGTCAGTTTTGTGACACTTTTATGAAAAAAACCGGCTGTTATAGGCAGTAAGCATAGCGATTATTTCCCGCAGTAAAGAAAAATCATCCGGTTGTCATCATCATTGCGCCGGGACAGCCGCCGCCGCGGCCTTTATAATCATCGCCATTATCTTTGCATCCGGGAGTGTCATGCGCCTGATCCACACCTCTGACTGGCACCTTGGCCAGTACTTTTTCACCAAAAGCCGCGCCGCCGAGCACCAGGCTTTTCTGAACTGGCTGATCGAACAGATCGAACAGCAACAGGTGGATGCGCTGATCGTCGCCGGGGATCTGTTCGATACCGGCTCACCACCCAGCTATGCCCGCGAGCTGTACAACCGCTTCGTGGTGGAACTGCAGCGCACCGGCTGCCAGTTGGTCGTGTTGGGCGGCAACCACGATTCGGTGGCGACGCTGAACGAATCGCGGGAACTGCTCTCCTGCCTGAACACCACGGTGATCGCGAGCGCGCAAGGCGCGGCCGAACAGCAGATCGTGGTGCTTAACCAGCGCGACGGCCAGCCGGGCGCGGTGCTGTGCGCCATCCCGTTCCTACGGCCGCGCGATCTGCTTACCAGCCGCGCCGGCGAATCCGGCGCGCAGAAACAGCAGGCGCTGCAGGAAGCCATCGCCGAACATTATCAGACGCTGTATCAGGCGGCCTGCGAGCGCCGCGACCAGCTGGGCTTGCCGCTGCCGATCGTCGCCACCGGCCACCTGACCACCGTCGGCGTCACCACCTCCGACTCGGTGCGCGACATCTATATCGGCACTCTGGACGCCTTCCCGGCGCAGGCCTTCCCGCCCGCCGATTACATCGCACTCGGCCACATTCACCGCGCGCAGAACGTCGCCAAGTCAGAGCATATTCGCTATAGCGGCTCACCGATCCCGCTCAGCTTCGATGAGCTGGGCAAAGCCAAAAGCGTCTTCCTGGTCGATTTCGCCGACGGAGCCCTCCAGCAGGTAGATGCGTTAACGATCCCGCAGTTCCAGCCCATGCAGCTGATCAAAGGGGATCTGGCCGAGATCGAACGGCAACTGCAGCAATTTGCCGACTATGCCGGCGAGCTGCCGGTGTGGCTGGATATCGAAGTGGCGACGCAGGACTACCTCAGCGATATTCAGCGCCGCATCCAACTGATGGCGGATGAGCTGCCGGTGGAAGTGGTGCTGTTGCGGCGCAGCAAAGAGCAGCGCCGCCAGGCAATCGCGCAGCAGGATAAGGAAACGCTGAACGAACTGAGCGTCAACGAGGTGTTCGAACGGCGCCTGGCGCAGGAGGCCGACATGCCCGAAGCACGCCAACGGCGGATGCACCAACTGTTCCGCCAGGTGGTCGATGCGGTGCAGCACAATCCTGAGGAGACCAACCCATGAAGATCCTCAGCCTGCGGTTAAAAAACCTCAACTCGCTGCAGGGCGAATGGAAAATTGACTTCACCGCCGAGCCGTTCGCCAGCAACGGCCTGTTCGCCATTACCGGCCCGACCGGCGCGGGCAAAACCACCCTGCTGGACGCCATTTGCCTGGCGCTGTACCACCAGACGCCGCGCCTCAACGTCACGCCGAGCCAGAATGAACTGATGACCCGCCACACCGCCGAATCGCTGGCGGAGGTCGAATTCGAGGTCAAGGGCGTCGGCTATCGCGCCTTCTGGAGCCAGCGCCGCGCCAAGAATGCGCCGGACGGCAATCTGCAGGCGCCGAAGGTCGAATTGGCGCGCCGCGAGGACGGCAAGATCCTGGCGGACAAGGTGCGCGACAAGCTGGAGCTTACCGCAACCATCACCGGGCTGGACTTTGGCCGCTTCACCAAATCGATGATGCTGTCTCAGGGGCAGTTCGCCGCCTTCCTCAATGCCGATGCCAACGATCGCGCCGAACTGCTGGAAGAGCTGACCGGCACCGAAATCTATGGGCGACTGTCCGAACAGGTGTTCGAGTCGCACAAGCAGGCCAAAACCGACCTGGATGGGTTACACCAACGCGCCAGCGGCATCGAACTGCTGAACGACGAGCAGCGCCAGTCTCTGACCGAACAGCTGACGGCGCTGAGCGCGCAGGAAATCGCCCTCGGCGAGCAAACCCAGCGACAGCAACAGGCGCTGAGCTGGCTGCAGCAATGGCAACGCCTCCGGCAACAGCAAGGCGAGGGTCAACGGCGGCTGGAAACCGCCCAGCGCGAGCAGGCGGAGGCCGCCCCGCAGCTGCAGCAGCTGGCGCTCAGCGAACCGGCCGAGAAATTGCGGCCGCTGCGCGGCGAACGCGATCGCTGCCGCGCCGAACTGCAGACGATACAACAGCAGGCAGCCCAGCTGACGCAGCAACAGGAACAGCACTCGGCGCAGCTGGCGCCGCTGCAGCAGGCGGTGGAAAAAGCCCGCCTGGCGCAGCAAACCCATGCCGAGCATATGCGGCAACAGCAACAGCTGATCGATGAGCAAGTCGCTCCGCTCGACCACCAAATAGCCCAACTGCAGTCGACACAGGCCGAGCGACGACAGGCCGCCGATGCCACCACGCAGCAGTGCGCCCAGCAGCAAACTACGCTGGAGCAGCTCACCGCTCAGCGCAGCCAGCTGACGGCACAGGGCGCACTACATCAGCAGCAGTTGAACGCGCTGAACGAAGCGCTGGCCGTTCAACAACAGCAGCAACAGGCGCTGGAGGCGCAAACGCCGTTGGCCCCGCTTCGCCAACGCCTGAGCGCCCTGGCGGATCTGCGCCCAACACGCCAGCAGCTGTTTACTCTGGCGTCCCTTAACCGTCAGACCCGCGAGCGTCTGGCTAGGCAACAGGCGGAGCACGCCGAGCGGCAAACGCAGCTCGCCGGGCTGCAACAGCAGTTGGAGAGCGCGCGTCAGCAATTCAAACAGCACAAGGCGCAGCTGCAGGAAGTGGAGCAGATCCACGAACTGGAAAAACGCATCGTCAGTCTGGAAGCGGAGCGCGCCCTGCTGCAAAGCGGTGCCCCCTGCCCACTGTGCGGTTCCACCAGCCATCCAGCAGTAGAGCAGTATCAGGCTGTACAGCCTTCGGCCACGGAACAGCGTTTGGTTGAGATGCGTACTCTCACCGAGAAACTGCAAACCCAGGGCACCGAGTTGCGCACCCGCTGCGAAGGCCTGCAGGAACAGCAACAACGCCAGCAGCAAACCATCGCGCAGGATGAACAGCAGTTGGCTGCCCAACAGCAGCAGTGGCAGCAGCTCAGCGCACCGCTGGCGTTCGACTTTACGCTGGCGGAGAGCGAGCGACTCAGCGCCTGGCTGAGCGGTTGCGACGATGAAGAGCGGCGCGGGCAGCACGCGCTGCAGCAGCATGAACAGGCGGCGCAGGCAGTACAACAGGCAAAAGACGCGCTCGCCGCTCTGCAAACGCAGCAGCAGCAGGCGCAGCAACAGCTGGCGCTGCTCGAAGAGCGCTTTACGCTGCTGCAGAAAACCTATGCCGACAGCCTGCAACAGCAGCAAGACCTGCAACAACGCTGGCAGGAAGGCGAAAAAACCCTCGCAGAGCGGCGCGCGCAGCGGCTGGCGCTGTTCGGCGAACAGCGGGTCGCCGAGGTACGGGAACAGCTGCGCGCCAAACAAACCGCCAGTGAACAGGCCAGCTTACAGGCCGCCGAGCAGTGGCAAAAGGCGCAGGAACTGCGCGAGCGCCTGACCGGCCAGCAGGCCGGGTTACAACAACAACACACCCTGATGCAGGAGCGGCTGCAGCAGGCGCAGCAGCAGTGGCAGCAGGCGCTGGCCGACAGCGAATTCGCTGATGAAACCGCCTTCACCGCCGCGCTGCTGGACGACACACTGCGCCGCGAATTGCAGCAGCGTAGAGAGCAACTGCAACAGCGGCAGGTAGAGGCCGCGGCCCTGCTGACGCAGGCGACGCAAACGCTGGAGCAGCATCGGCTGAACCGCCCTGAGGGGGTGGATGAAGCCAACACGGATCTCGACGCGCTCACCCAATCGCTGGCCGAGTTGGCACAGCAGTTGAAAACGTTGCAGCTGCGCCAGGGTGAACTGCGCAACCAGTTGGAAAGCGACGCCGCCCGTCGCCTTAATCAGCAGGCGCTGTTCGAGCAGATCGCCCGCAGTCAGCAAGACTACGACGACTGGAGCTACCTCAACCAGCTGATCGGCTCGAAAGAAGGCGACAAGTTCCGCCGCTTCGCTCAGGGGTTAACGCTCGATCATCTGGTCTATCTGGCTAACCAGCAACTCGGCCGGCTGCATGGGCGCTACCTGCTGCAGCGCAAAACCAGCGATGCGCTGGAGCTGCAGGTGGTGGACACCTGGCAGGCGGACGCGCTGCGCGATACCCGCACCCTGTCCGGCGGTGAGAGCTTCCTGGTCAGCCTGGCGCTGGCGCTGGCGTTGTCCGATCTGGTCAGCCACAAAACCAGCATCGACTCGCTGTTCCTCGACGAAGGCTTCGGCACGCTAGACGCCGAAACCCTCGATACCGCGCTGGACGCGCTGGACAGCCTGAATGCCTCCGGCAAAACCATCGGCGTGATCAGCCACGTCGAGGCGATGAAAGAACGTATTCCGGTGCAGATCAAGGTGAAAAAGGTCAACGGGCTCGGCGTCAGCCGGCTGGAGGCGCATTTCAGGCTGGAATGATCCCGCGGCGCGCGGCGCAGAAGTGTGACCGCGGCGGCACTCCGCAGTGAAAAGCGTTGAGCCGCGGCGGGCACGGGTTATTATGCCAACATAATAGGATTGTTACTGTATCCCCTCCGCCGCTCAGGGCCGCAGGGAAGAAACATAAAATACAGGCAAAACCTGACACCCGGGATCGCTTCCGGGCGTCAGGTTTTTTCGTTTTCAGGATGCTGAAACACCGGGAAAAACCATGAAAATCGCTAAAATACTCAATAATAACGTGGTGATTACGCTGGACGACCGTCAGGAAGAGACGGTGGTGATGGGAAAAGGAATCGGCTTTAAAAAGAAGCCCGGCGATACGCTGGACGAAAGCCTGATCGAAAAGGTATTCACCCATAACGGCGGAGAAACCGCCGAGCGCTATAAAGAGCTGCTCGCCGAGATCCCATTAGCCTGCGTCACCACCGCCGACAAGATCATTACTCTCGCCCGCGAACGCCTGCCGGGCAAGTTGCATAACATCGTCTACATCACGCTGACCGATCACATCCACTTCGCCCTGCAGCGCCATGCGCAAGGGCTGGATATCAAAAATGCGTTGCTGTGGGAGATTAAAAAGCTCTATCCGGCCGAGTTCGCCGTCGGGCTGGAGGCGCTGGCCCTGATCGCCCAACGGCTGGACACCGCGTTGCCGGAGGACGAAGCCGGATTTATCGCCCTACACCTGGTCAACGCCCAGCTTAACGACGAGATGCACAACACGCTGCATATTACCCGCGTGATGCAAGAGATCCTCAACCTGGTCAAATACCATTTCCGCTTTGATTACAACGAGGAATCCCTGAGCTACCACCGTTTCGTCACCCATTTGAAATTCTTCGCCCAGCGCCTGCTGGGGAAAAACTACGTCGACAGCGACGACGACTCGCTCTATCAGGTGGTGAAAGAGAAGTACCGCGAGTCATTCGCCTGCGCCGGTAAGATCAACCGCCACATCGAAAAGCACTATCAGCATCAGCTCACCACGGAAGAGATGATGTTTCTAACCATTCATATCGAACGGGTGCGCAGCGAAAGCGAGGAAAAGCCGGCTTAACGGCGAGCGTCGGCTACCCGCACGCCGTACTGCGGAAACACCGCGTCGGCGGAGACCAGCGTCAGCCCTTCGGCCTGCGCCTGTGCGATCAGCATGCGATCGAAAGGATCCTGATGATAGGGCGGCAACTGCCCGGCCTGTTGGCAGTGAAAGGCGTCCATCGGCAGCGACAGAAATTCCTCGGCCTCGATGATCGCAAAGATATCTTCCGGCAGCGCCAGTTTGCCCAGCGCCTGCTTGATCGAGATCTCCCAAATGCTGGCCGCGCTGACGTACACCGCATTGCCCGGATCGGCGATCTGCCTTTTGGCGTTCGCGCCCAAGCAGGCGTCATCGATCAGCCACCACAGCAACGCGTGGGTATCCAGCAGCAAGCGCTTCATGCATCGCCCTCAAACAGCGCCGCAATGGCCGCGTCCTCGGCGTTGAAATCCGCCGGCACGGTGAACTTGCCCTTGGCGGCGCCAGGGCGGCGCGCTTCCCCCTTGATGGCGACCAGCTGTACGTACGGCTTCCCTGCTTTTGCAATAATCACGGTTTCTCCCTCCGCGGCTCTGTCCGCCAACTGGCTCAGATTGGATTTGGCTTCGTGCATATTGGCCTGAATCGGCATACGCGTCCTCCTTAGCTAAGTTAGCTAAATCATAAAACGCCGTCCAGTTTTTGTACAGGGAAGGGTTTAAAGCGCGAGCAGCCTCGCGCTTTGCTGCAACGTTTAGCGCTGCTGTTGCGGCCACAGCCAGGCCGCACCGCGTACGCCGCTGGAGTCGCCGTGAACCGCCTTGCGGATCGGCGTTTCACACTCGCCGCCAAATACCCAACTTTTCACCCGCTGCGGCACCGTGCGGTACAGGCGATCCACGTTGCTCATGCCGCCGCCGAGCACCACCACGTCCGGATCCAGCATGTTGATCACGTGCGCCAGCGATTTCGCCAACCGCATTTCGTAGCGAACGATCGCCTGCTCCGCCAGCGCATCGCCCCGCTCGCTCAGCGCCATGATCTCATGCCCTTGCAGCGCGTTGCCGCTCAGGCGCGCATAGTCGGTAGCGAAACCGGTGCCGGAAATAAAGGTTTCGATGCAGCCCGGCTTGCCGCAGTAACACGGCACGTCGCGAGCGTAACGCAGCTCATCGTCATCCTGCCACGGCAGCGGGTTGTGGCCCCACTCGCCGGCGATGCCATTGCCGCCAGAATGCGCCTGGCCGCTCAGCGCCACGCCGGCGCCGCAGCCGGTGCCGATAATGACCGCGAACACCGTTTTCGCGCCAGCGCCTGCGCCGTCGGTAGCTTCCGACACCGCCAGGCAGTTGGCGTCGTTGGCGATACGCACCTCGCGCGCCAGCAGCGCCGACAGATCCTTGTCCAGCGGTTGGCCGTTGAGCCATACCGAGTTGGCGTTCTTCACCCGCCCGGTAAACGGCGACAGCGTGCCGGGAATGCCGATCCCGACCGATCCCAATTCGCCGGTATGATCTTCCGCCAGCTTCACCAGCCCGGCGATCGCCGCCAGGGTTTGCCCATAGTCATGGCGCGGCGTGGCGATGCGATGGCGAAACAGCTCCCGCCCGTCGTCCGCCAACGCAATCACTTCAATTTTCGTCCCACCCAAGTCGATGCCAATGCGCACGTATTTTTCTCCTCGATGCCACGTAGCGTTGCCACAGCCTAATGTAAGCGCGCAGATGAATCACCTGTTTCCCACCCTCCACCCCGCCCTTTCTCGGTGCGTAAAGCAACGCAATTCGGAGAGAATGGGGCGATTTTTCAGCGTCAATTCGTTATCATGCCGCCCTGTTTTTGACGAATCAGCGTGCCGAGCGCACGCCCAGCCAGGGATAACATTATGCTGTGGTTTAAGAATTTGATGGTTTACCGTTTGAGCCGCGAAGTGGCGTTAAACGCGGATGAAATGGAAAAACAACTCAGCGCATTCGCCTTCACGCCGTGCGGCAGCCAGGACATGGCGAAGACTGGCTGGGTCTCCCCGATGGGCTCGCACAGCGATGCGCTGACGCACGCGGTCAACGGCCAGATCGTCATCTGCGCGCGCAAGGAAGAGAAAATCCTGCCGTCGCCGGTCATCAAGCAAGAGCTGCAGGCCAAGATTGAGCGCCTGGAGGCGGAACAACACCGCAAACTGAAGAAAACCGAGAAAGACGCGCTGAAGGACGAAGTGCTGCACAGCCTGCTGCCGCGCGCGTTCAGCCGCTTCAACCAGACCTTCATGTGGATCGACACCGTCAACGATCTGATCATGGTCGATGCCGCCAGCGCCAAACGCGCCGAAGATACGCTGGCGCTGCTGCGCAAGAGCCTCGGCTCGCTGCCGGTGGTGCCGCTGACGATGGAAAGCCCGATCGAACTGACGCTGACCGAATGGGTGCGTTCCGGCGAGATGCCGGCCGGCTTCGCCATTCAGGATGAAGCGGAATTGAAAGCGATTCTGGAAGAAGGCGGCGTGATCCGCTGCAAGAAACAGAATCTGATCAGCGACGAAATCGCGGTGCATATCGAAGCCGGCAAGCTGGTGACCAAGCTGGCGGTGGATTGGCAGGAGCGCATTCAGCTGATGCTATCGGACGACGGCTCGCTCAAGCGCCTGAAGTTCGCCGACACGCTGCGCGAGCAGAACGACGACATCGATCGCGACGACTTCGCCCAGCGCTTTGACGCCGACTTTATCCTGATGACCAGCGAGCTGGCGGCGTTGATCAAAAACACCATCGAAGCGCTCGGCGGCGAAGCCCAGCGTTAATCCCGCCGCAGAAACGACCAGGGCCCAGCCTTCGCTGAGCCCTGCGTTCCCCTAACGAGCAACGTTTATTTGCTCAGATAGCGGCACAGATAGGCGGTCGCGTCGGCCACCTGCAGGTTGAACTCGCTGTGCCCCGGCACGAAGAACTTCTCACCCGGCGTAAACACCTGCCAGTCCGGCGCCCCTGGCAGCAGCACTTTCAGCG
Organism: Serratia sp. NGAS9; assembly: GCF_009905295.1. Lineage (NCBI taxonomy): Bacteria > Pseudomonadati > Pseudomonadota > Gammaproteobacteria > Enterobacterales > Yersiniaceae > Serratia > Serratia sp. NGAS9. The sequence goes on along the minus strand of NZ_CP047605.1, from coordinate 974,139 downwards.
CCCCGGTGATCACCGTCATTTCTTCCGGTTGCGCGGTGGAGAAGGTGTATTCGCCCTCTTCCATCACGCCCACGCTGGTAAGACCGATGCTGCTACTGTCAAAACCGATAGACTTCACTTTTCCGGCAAAATACTCATTCACTTTCAGCATAGACTGGCACCCGCGTAATCATCTTGATGGAAAATCCATATTGGGGGATTGCGGTTGATCTGTCACTGGTTTTTCGCGCGAAATGCGATCGCTGCGCAGAGTAAAACGCTGCCGGGCTTCTCACCGGCAGTCAGGGCTGCTGAAGCCCAGGGAGATCCAGGGGAGCAAAGCGCCTGAGACCGCGTCGAGCGGTAACTTTTCGCTATTTGAATCAGTCGACTAACTCTGCAGCCAGCTTGGCGACCAGTACGTTCGACAACAACACTGGCACCGACAGACGCGCCTGCAAAAAGGCGCGGTGACGCTGGTGATAACCGATGCAGTCTAGCACCACCACCTCCGCCCCCTGCCGCAGCAGTGCGCAAGCCGCCTGCTCCAGCGCGGCATCATCTGCCAGATAGGGGCTGGCGACGGCATAGCTCGGCGGCGTCGCCAGCTGCCGCCATTTACGCGCCTGCTGCTCAACCTGTTCCGCCATCGGCACCACGATGCCGACGCGGTGTGCGCCGACGATCGCGGAGATCAACGGCGGAATAATGCGATCCGGCTCCAGCAACAGCGCCTGTTCCGCCTGCAATTGGCCGAATTCGCCGGTGCACAGCAGCAGGATCACCTGGCACCCCGCCGCCTCCAACTCGCGGATCTTCTGCTGCAACCCGCTTTCAACGCGAGCGGCACAGAGCGTCACCTGCGTGCCGTCCAACAGGCGCGACACCAGCAGCTTATCGCCCTGTTGCGGCGCATAACGCTCGGCGATCTGCCCGGCATCCAGGCCGTCCAGCAAACCGACGTGCCTCACCCGCTCCGCCGGCAGATAAGCAGACAGCAGCGGCATGATATCGCTGCGCGGCGCCTGACCGAGGGTCAGCGTGGCGAATGAAGCCGTCATGGGTCTATCTCCTTTTTTGCAGGTGGCTCAGACTGCCGTACAGCGCCAGCAGCTGGCCGAATTCGGCAGCATCGTAGAACCGGCAAGTGCCGCGGCCAAATTCTTTGGCGACCTCCACCGCGAATTTGACCACCAGCGCGATGTCCGTTTCGTGGCTGGCGCCGGTGCCGCAGCCCGGCACCACAGATTCGCTGCAAATCGCCACGCCGACCACCGGCGCCGCAGTAGCGGTCGAGGGCTGCAGGATGCTGTTGAGGTGATGCACGCCGTTGCCATAAGGGGTGATATCCTGCGTGGTGATCGGGAAGGTCACCGCCGGGCGGCCGCTGGTCATCTCCATGATGCGCAGCAGATCTTCCGCCACCCGCAGGATGTAGCCCTCTTTCACCGTCGGCGACAGCGCATAGCCTTTGTGGTTGATGATGCGATTGCCCTTGGTGGTATCGATCGACAGGATGGCGTCAGCCTCCGGCACCACTTCATTATCGTTCATCGTCACGTCATCGATCGGCGAATCCATAAAATCGACCGGATCGTGCGGCCGGGTCGGCGCGTTCGGGCAAATATGAGTGGTGACGATCACATCGCCCGGCAGCGTGTCGCCCTTACGCTGCATCTCTGCCAGCTTCAGCGCGGCGGCAATGGCGGCGATCGCGCCGTCGCCGTCAGACACCAGCCCGATACGCGTCGGCCGCGCGCCGATGCCGCCCAGGCGGCCGATAATGCCCAGCGTCGGCGCCGCACCACCAGCGAATTGGCCTGCGCTACCGGGGATCTCGATGCGCACGAAATCGGTACCGCCCTTCGGCCCGTCGGCGCGCAAGGTGCTGGCCCGGATCGCCGGGTAAGGCGCAAACAGATCGACGACGTCCTGGCCGCTGACGAATGCGCTATCAATCAATTCAAAAACCTGCAGCGTTTGTTGCAAACTCATGGTCGTTTTACCTCACCAATGTCATCGGCAGGGGCTATTTGCCCTTGCTGGAAAAAATCGAGCTGAAGAAGTTGTAGAGCGCGTCGCCGGCGATAAACCCGGCCGCCATGATCTCCATCGGTGTGCGGCCACGATCGCCCCAACGGCGCAGGATCGCCACGCGCAGCGCGATACCCACCAGCACCGCCCACCCGGCCAAGGCGTTATTGATCAGCAGACCGGTCGCCAGCAACACGCCGAGCTGGCGCTTAGGGCCGCCGATCAGCTGTACCACGGCGCCGGGGATCGCCCAGATCAAAAGGCTCCAGGCGATGCCCGGCTGCGCACCGGCCTCGATGGTCTTCGCGTAAACGCGCGCGACCGGCGGGATCAGGTCCTGCAGGAAATAGCTGTGATAAGAGAGGTAAACCACCGGAATGGCGATGAGGAAGGCAATCAGCGCCGCAAACAGCTGAATGCGGCGCCCCAGCAGCTCCTGCCGCAGATCCTCGCCGTAGCCACGCAGGATGAAGCCGGCTTTCAAATCAAAGCCCATGTCGGCGAAGGCCGGCCCGGTGGCGGCGGTAAAACCGGTCAGGATGCACAGCGCCAGCGGTGGGAAACCGATCAGGATACCGACGATCAGGGTGATCAACGCCACCGCGAACGCAGGAAACCAGCCGGAGTGCATGGCGGCGATACCGACGATCAGCTCATGAACGAAAGCGGCGAACGCCGCGTATATCACGAACAGCGCCAACATCGGCAGCGACATCTCGCTGAACAGCCCGCCGATCAGAGCTAAAAACGCGGCGATGGCGATGTAGCCGACCGCGCCCAGGCCGAGCGCTTTGCTTACCGCACTGTCCGGTTGGGTATAACCGGCGCTATCGGCGCGGCGGCTGCGGATCACCTGCGCAACCTGGATCAGCGCCACCAGGCCGGCGCCGACCATCACGCCGTGCGGAATAAAATGGGCATTGATATCGAAACCGGCCACCGGATCGGCGTAAGCCCGCAACAATAACCCGACGCCAAACATGCTCAGCGCCCAGATATTGCCGATAAAGGCGGTGCCGAAGGCCGCCATGGGGATCTTGAGCATTGATCCGGCGATACCTACCCCTACGCCCACCACCAAAAGCCAGGCCTGCTTGCCGCCGCGATCGCCGGCTTTAATCGCTTCCGCGGCGGCGACGCCGGGCGGCCAGGCATTGGCGGCGGGGAACACTTTGGTATCGAACAGGCGATAAAGCAGATAGGCGTCAAGCAACATCGCCGCCGCCACGCCGCAGAACATCGGTAAAATAAGCTGCGGTTGCCCCATCACGTAAGGCACCGCAATCGGCATCAGCAGACAATTGGCCGCGCCGAAGGTGGCAGAGGAGATCACCGTCTGCGCCAGGTTCTGAGTGTGCACCGAGCGGTAGCGTTGGAACATTTTCAGCGGAATGCGTGCCAACAGCATGGCAATCAGCGCACCGATGATCGAGGTGTTGGGCGTCACGCCCAGCGTGGTGATCAGCTGAACGCCGATGATCGCCCCCACCACCGAAAGTAACGCCATGACCAACAGCGTGCCGGCCTCTTTTAGCGGATTATTTGATTTCATGCTTGGTTTCCCTGAATATTTCCTACTGCGTGGCGGAAATAACGCCAAACGATAGCTCGCCGCGGCAGTTCCATTATTTGGAACTACCGGTGTCACAACGTGATTATTTTCTTATTCAGCCTGTCTATTTCTTACCAATAAAATACGGTGAAATATAATTAATGAGTTCCCTGGTGTCGGCGCTCGTTAATTATGATGCAACACGATAGCTCAGGCGCGTTATTTGATCTGCTGCCAATAATCATCGCCATATTTTTCCGCCAGTTGGCGGCTGACTGCGGTTAATTCGGCCAAGACTTCCGGTACAAACGGCTGCTCCTCGCCCTGCGAGGGGAAGGACAGGCACAACCCCACCGTCTCGCTGCCGTGCTTGTTCACCAGCGCGGTCGCCAGCGAACTGATGCTGTTCAAGGTTTCATTGCGCGCCAGCGACCATCCCTGACGCCTCACCTGCTGCAACGTCTGCAACAGCGCATCCAACGTTTGCGGCGCATTGGGCGAAGTCGCCCGGTAACCGCCGGCGTAACGCGCCCGAACCTGCTCGTCGCTTTCACGCGCCAGTATCGCCCGGCCGACCGAGGTTTCCGCCGCTGGCGAACGGTAACCCGCCGGGGTGACCACCTGCAAAAAGTGGCGGCCGGGAAACATGCGCATCACCATGATCTCCTGCCCTTCCAATATAGAAAGGTAGCCGGTACAGGCCGTCTGGCGGCACAGCTGCGCCATACTGGCCGCCAGGTTGTCCACCAGCGGCATCGACAGATAGTGGCTGGATGCCGCCAGCAACAGCGCGCCGATGTGATAACGCCGGCTATCGGGATCGCGCTCCAGCATGCCCTGATTTTCCATGGTCTGCAGCAGGCGCGATACCGTGCTTTTCGGCAGCGCCAATTGCTCAACCACGTCGCTGAATGCAATACCCGGTTGGCCATGCATCACACGTTGTTGAGAAAAGAGTTTTAATACCGCAGCGGCATTTTCCAGCGTTGTCATGATCCGCCTTGTTCCACTATATGGAACTCAGTTCCTGTTTTATAATTAAAAACTAAAACCCGAACTCCGCAGCGTCAAGCTGTTTATTTTTTGTCAGCCGCAAAATAAAAGGCATTCGTGCTTTTCAAATGAAAATATTGCGTAGAACGCCGACTTATCCGCGCCGAATAAAATAACGATACGCTCTGAAAATAATGAATAGCAGGACAAGCTGCTGAAAAATGATTTTCTCAGGAGGAGATATTGCCGCGGCTCAGAAACCCGCGCCGCGCAAACTGAAATCGATCGGCAACGTCAATTCCACCGTGCCGTTGACGTAGGCGTCCGCCGGCGGCGTGGGCAGCGGCGAAGCGCGTTTGACCAGCGCCTGGATTTCGCGATCCAGCGACGGCAACCCGGCGCTGCTGACCAGCGTCACCGCCAGCACATGGCCCTGCCTGTCCAACGTGAAACGCACCTGCCCGACGCCCTGGCGCTTTAGCCGCAATGCGTCTTTGGGGTAACGTTTAAAACGATTCAGGCGGCCGCTGATGCGGCTGCGCCAGTTGTCCACCCCCGCCTGAGCATAGGGCGTCAGGCGAGTTTGCGGCGCGGCCGTTTTATCCGCCCGGCCCGGCGGTGGCGCACCGACGCTTTGCTCCTGAACCTTCGGCGGCGCGATCGTTTTCTCCTGCGGCGGTGTGCGCGGCAGGGGGGGAGTCTTCACCGGCTTGGGCGGTTTTTTCTGCTTCGGCGGTACGGCGATGTTCGGCCGCACGGCTTCAGGCACCTTCACCGTCGGCAAGGGTTCCGGCGGCGACGGCGGTTCAACCTGAGGCGGCGGCGTCATTTGCCCCGGCGGTTGTTTTACCTCAGCCGGGGCCTGCGGTGCGGCGGCCATCACCACCATGACCGCCGGCGGCGGCACCCACGCCGGCGCGGCCTTGTCTCGCCAGGGCCAGAACAGCGCCACGACCAGCAGGTGCAATGCCAGCACCAGCACCAGGCAACGGCGCCAGGGCATGACGGCACCGGGTGCGGCGAAAGGCAGCGGCGAAACCGACATGCTCACTCTTCCGTCAAGGCCAGATGAAGGCGATCGGTCAGCGGTTTGAACAGGTAGTTCATCATCGAACGCTCGCCGGTGCGAATGAAGCCTTCGACCGGCATCCCCGGGCGGATTTCCAACCCGTTCAAACGTTGCAACCCTTCTTCGCTGACCTTGGCGCGCACGCTGTAATAGGGCGCGCCGCTTTTCTCGTCGGTCAGGCGATCGGCCCCGACCAGCGTCACCTCGCCCTCGACGCGCGGCGTGGTGCTTTGGTTGAACGCCGAGAACAACAGTTCGACCGGCAGCCCTACCTGCACCTTGTCGATCAGTTCGACCGGGATACGCGCCTCCACCTGCAGCCCCCGATCGCTGGGCACGATCTCCATCAGTTGCTGACCGGCGCCGATCACGCCACCTTCGGTGAACACGCTCAGCCCCACCACGGTGCCCGCCACCGGCGCTTTCACCTGCGTATGACCCAGATCGGCCTCCGCCTTGGCCAGGCGGTTATCCAGTTCGTCCAGCTTCATCCGCACCTCGGCCAGCTGGCTACTGACCTCTTTCTGATACTCTTCCCGCCGCTGGATCGCCCGCAACTTCAGCTCCAGTATTTGGCGGCCCAGGCGGCCGATATTCCCGGTGTCCTCGGACGCCTGGCCGTCGATCTGCGCATGCTGCCCTTCCAGATCCAGCAGCCGATTGCGCGCCACATACCCCTGCGCAGCCAGTTTGCGCATACCGCTCAGCTGCTCCTGCAACATGGCCTTTTGCCGTTGCTTGCTGGCGTAAGACTGACGGATCCCTTCCAGCATCGCCTGCGATCCGGCAATGCTCTCCGCGATCGCCGCCAGCTCACTCTGCAGCGCCGCTCGGCGGCTGGTGAACAGCTGCTGCTGCAGCAGCATCAACGACATCACCTCTGGCTCCTCCCGCCGCGCCTGCAGCAATGCCGGGAAAGCGATCGCCTGCAAGCCGTCGCGTTCGGCCTGCAGCCGCGCCCGCTGCGCGGCGTTGCTCAACTGCTGGCTGCGCAGCGCATCGCGCTGGGTGCGGCTGTCGACGGTATCCATCAGCAACAGCACCTGCCCGGCGCGAACCCGGTCGCCTTCATGCACCTGAATTTGCGACACCACGCCGCCGCTCGGGTGCTGCACCGCCTTACGGTTGCCGGCCACCACCACGCTGCCGGAAACCGGCACGCCTTTGTCCAGCGGCGCCAACAGCCCCCACAGCAGGAAGCCGCCAAACCCCAACAGCACCAGCCAGCCGCCGAGCCGCAGATGGCGCCCTTCGTCGAACTGTCGGGAAAGGGCGTCGATATCGCCGGGGATCACACTCTGATTGCTCATACTTTTCGTTCACCGCTGGCCGTTTTGGCAAAGTTGGCGTAGTTGACGTTGAAGCCGCCGCTGCTGCGGCCGACGTTGGCCGGTACGGCTGCAGGCGCAAAACCAGGCAGTTTCTTCAGGATGGCGTCGCTGGGGCCGAAGTGCTGCACCTGGCCGGCGGCCAGCACCAGCAATTTGTCGGTGGTCGCCAGGATCGCCGGTTTGTGGGTCACCAACACGATGGTGGTACCGCGCGCCTTCAGCGCTTCGATCGCCCGCTGCAGCGCCTCTTCCCCTTCACGATCGAGGTTGGCATTCGGTTCGTCCAACACCACCAACGCCGGAGAGCCATACAGCGCGCGCGCCAGCGCCACCCGCTGACGCTGGCCGCCGGACAGGCCGCTGCCGCCCTCGCCCAGCTCGGTTTCATACCCTTTGGGTAAATGCAGGATCAATTGGTGCACGCCGGCCAGCGCGGCGGCGGCCACCACCTTCTCGGCGTCAACCTGGCCAAAGCGGGCGATGTTTTCCGTCAGGGTGCCAGCGAACAGCTGGATATCCTGCGGCAAGTAGCCGATATGCGGCCCCAGCTGCTGTTTATCCCACTGCCGGATATCTGCACCGTCCAGCCTCACGTCGCCGCTGAGCGGCGTCAACGCGCCGACCAGTTGGCGCATCAGCAACGTTTTGCCGGAGCCGGATGCGCCAATGACGCCCAGCACCTCGCCGGCCTCCAGACGAAAACTGACGCCGTGCAATACCGGTGCGCTCCCGCCGGGCGCGCTGGCGGCCAGCTGATTCACGGTCAATGTCCCGTTGGGCGCCGGCAGCGGCAGGCTCGCCGCCCGCGGCGGATTAGCGGCCAACATCACCTCCAGCCGTTGCAGGGACTGGCGCGCCGACGACCACTGCTTCCAGGCGCCGATCAGCTGATCGATCGGCCCCAGCACCCTGCCGATCAGGATCGATCCGGCGATCATCATGCCCGGCGTAATGTCGCCGTTCACCGCCAGCAGCGCGCCGCAGCCCAACATCAGCGACTGCAATGCCAGCCGCACGGTTTTCGACCAGGCGGTGACGGCGGCGATTTTCTCGCTGGCGCGGTTCTGCAACAGCAGGAACTGCTGATGCTGCCGCAGCCAGCGCAGGCGCAAGTCGGTCAGCATCCCCATGGCGGCGATAGCTTCGGCATTACGCAGGTTGCCGTTGGCCTGCTGCGTGGCGCTCAGCGCGACCCGGCCGGCCTCCGCGAGCGGCGCCTGCGACACCCGCTGGTTGAGCCAGGCCAGCAGCACCAGCACGATCACTCCGGCGCTGGCCAACGCGCCAAGCCAGGGGTGGAGCAGAAACACCACCAGCAGATAAACCGGGAACCAGGGGGCATCGAAAAAGGCGAACAGCGCATTGCCGGTGGCAAATTGGCGCAGGTTGGTCAGATCGTTCAGCGCCTGCCCCGCCAGCGGGTTGCCGGTTTTCAGATTGGTTTCGAAGGCGGCGTCGTAGACCCGCTGATTCAGGCGCATATCCATCTGGGCGCCGAGGCGGATCACCACCTGGCTGCGCACCCACTCCAGCAGCCCCATAAACAGGTAAAGACCGACCACCATCAGGGTCAGCATCGCCAGCGTCATGCGGTTGCCCGACGGCAACACGCGATCGTAGACCTGCAGCATGTACAGCGCCGGTGCCAGCATCAACAGGTTGATCACCGCGGTAAACAGCGCGATGCCCCAAAATCCGCGCCGGTATGCGGCCAGCACGCTCATCACTTCTCCGCGCCTGACGGCGTTTTTCATGGCGTTTTCCATCGGCTAAAAACGAGAAAACGCCCGCCGGGGCGCGCGGCGCCGGCGGGCAAACGGCCGCGATCAGGCCGCCAGCAGTTCCGGGCTGTCGGCGTGCTGCACGCCCACCGCCGTCGCCGCCGCCACCTGATCGAAGGTGGAATTGACGCTCAGGCCGTAGTCGTCGAGGATGCCGTTCAGCGCGGTTTCCAGCGCGCCGGTATCGCCGGACATCAGGCCGTACACTACCTGGTGCACCACGCCATCGTGGCCCTGCGCCTGCAGGCTGCTGAGGTTCAGGCCGCCGAAGCTGACGTCAGGCACCTGGATGTTGTACGGCGTGGAGCCGCCGCCGTTCAGGCCGTCGCCGAACGACAGCGAATCCAGCTGGCCGTACAGGGTGTGCGCCGGGGCATTGAACAAGGTGTAGGTCAGGTTGCCGCCCGCCACGAACGAGGTAACGTTGTTGGCGGTGCTGGTCACGGCGTATTGGCTGCCGGACAGGCTGCCGCCATAGAAGCCGCCGCTGTTGGAGTCGGTGACGTTACCGTTGGTGTGGTTGATATCGCCAAATGACGACGCCCACTCGTTCAGATAGTTATGGATGCTGTAGCTGCCGAAGCTGCTGTCATAGTTGACTGAAAATGCCATTTCTCTATCTCCATTGATGAATGGCGCCCCTTGCGAGGCCGCCCTTGTGCTCAAGAATGAGCAACGCCCTTTTACTGCTTAAAAACGGTATTCCACCCCGCCCTGCACGGTGCGGCCGCGCCCCAGCGTGTTGGCCAGCGTCTCGCCGTAGCTGACGACGTAGGCGCGGTTGGTCAGGTTCTCCACCGAGCCGCGCAGCGTCAGGCTGTCGGTCAGCTTGTAGCTGGCATACAGATCGAACAGGGTGTACTTCGGCCAGTCGGCCAGGTACGGGTAGTTGGACGGCACCGAACTGTCCTGATAGCCCGGCGCGAAGCGCACGGTCACCCCGGCGTCCAGCTTGCGATCGAAAGCGCGGCCGCCCAGCGTGACCGAGCCGCGATCGCCCGGCAGATAGGCTGCCGTGCCGAACTGCGAACCCCCGTCGCACGTGACGGCATCATTGGACGCGGCATCCGGTTCAACATAGAAGTTGCCGCGGCGCGATCCGTCGCCATAGCGCAGACGCCCTCCCAACCAGGCCTTGTTCGAGCAGAACTCGTTTTTGCCGATCATGTGGGTGTAGGTCAGGTCGGCGTAGAACACCCCGGCGTCATAGTTGAGCTGGTACTCCAGCCCGCGGAAGCGGGTTTTCGACAGGTTGTTGACGTAAGCGGCATTGCCGATGCTCGGCTGCACCAGCCCCGGTTTATTGCGGTCTATCGCCAGGTTGATGTAGTTATCCACTTTGGTGTCGAAGTAGGCCACCTTGGCCACCAGCCGATCGCCCTCAAACCACAGATCCGGCTGCTGCACGTTGAACCCGACTTCCCAGGCGCGCGAGCGCTCGGCCTGCAGAAACGGGTTGGGGTATTGCGTGGAGGAGCCGTGCGCACTGCCGTTGGTCAGCGTTTCGGTGATCGCCGGCGGCCGCCAGGATTTGCCGTAGGTGGAATACAGCTCCAGCCACTCCACGCCGGGACGCACCGCCACCGCCAGCGTCGGCGACAGCTTGCCCTGATCGCGGTCAACCGCCCAATCTTCGCGGGTGGTGGTTGAACAACCGGTCAGACGCAGCGCTTTGCAAGGATTGTCAATCGTGTAGCGTTGCCCATCCTTGGCCAAATCCGGATAGCTCAGGCCGGTCTGGCCGCGCAGGCGATAGCGGTCGTAACGCAGCCCGCCCTCCAACGTCAGCCAGCCGTCGTAGTCGTAGGTCAGGTTGGCGAACAGGCTGGCGACCGAACGGTTGCCGGCCGGCGTCACCCCTTCCATGCCCTGACGAGAAGAGTCGCTGGTCGCCTTGTCGTAATAGAACTCCAGCCCGTAGTTGGCGCGGAAGTCATGCCCCGGCGCCAGGCTGAAGCGCGAGGTGTTTTGCGCCTGCGCGCCATAGGTACGCAGCCGGGTACGCGTCGCGTAGCCGTTGTCCAGCAGCGAGCTGGTGCTGTAGGTGTCGCTGTCGTCCTGAGTATCGACGTAATACAGCTTGGCCTGAAAATCGAGCCAGTCGACGCCTTCCGGCGCCAGGCTGTAATCAAACGCCGCGTTGCGCGCCATCACGTCGCTGTAACCGGTGCGCTTCCAGCCCAGTTCATAGGGTGGGCGAGTGCCCAGGTTGGTCAGCGTGCCGGCGATCGGCGACGCAGTCTGGGTCTGCAGATAGCTCAGCTGCAGGCGCTGATTGGCGGGCAGATTCCAGCCCACCTTGGCCAGCCGCGAGTGCATGCGGTAATTTGTGTCGGGGATTTTGTTGTTCTTGATGCTCTCGGCGTAGCGATCGTAATTGCCGGTGTCATTATTGATACGAATGTTACCGATATCGCCCTTGTTGCCGGGCCAATAGTCGCCGAGGTGGCGTTCGCTGGCGGCCAGCAGGATATCGCCGGTTTCGTTGCCCAATGCCAGTATGCCGCTGCCGATGAAGTGGGTGCCGTTATCGCCGGTGCTGGCGTGCAGCTTGCCGCCCAGCTCTTTGCCCGGCGCCAGGAAATCGCTCGCGCTGACGGTATTGAAGGTGGCGATGCCGCCGAGCGTGCCGGCGCTGCCCATGCCGCCGGTGGTGCCCTTGTCGATGGTCACGCCGGACAGCAGTTCGGAATCGATGTACATGGTGCCATTACGCTGGCCATGGCCGCTCTTTTGAAAATTCTGCCGCATGCCGTCGATGTTCATGTTCACCCGGCCATAGTCTTGTATGCCGCGGATGTTGACCGACAGCGCCGGATCTTGCTGGCTGACGCTGGAATAGGCTCCCGTAGTCTGCTCCAGAATATCGGCCGCGTGCCGCGCCGGGCGGTTATCCATCTGTTCGCGGCTGATGACGCTGACCGAGCGCGGTTCGTCGTAAACCCAATCGTTGGCGTTGATGCCGCCGGCGCCCAGCACCGTCAGGCTGTCCAGCGCCAGCGCGCCACCGTCGCCGTTTGCCGCTGGCAACCGGCTCAATACGATCTGCCCCTGCGGCTGCAGGCGGAAAGCCACCGGATTGTCGCCAATCAAGCGCCGCAGGCCCTGTTCAACGCTCATGCTGCCGTTCAGCGCCGCCGCCTGCATGCCGTCGAGCTTCACCTCGTCGAAAAATACCTGCATATCGGCCTGCTCGGCGAAGCGCAACATGGCGCTCTGCAGCGGTTGCGCCGCAATGTTGAAATTCTTTTGCTGTGCGGCCTGCGCGCTGCTCGCATCAGCCTGGGCGGCGAGCGCTACCGCCGGCTGAGTCAGCATCATCGCCGCCAGCGCGGCGCGTACCGCCGTGGCCAATCGGCCGGCCGGCGTGGTTCCCTTGTGAATAAACATGCGTGTGTGTTCCACCCGAAAGAATGCCAAACTAAGTGATAATGGAAATCAATCTCGTTTAAACATAAGGACGTTCCGGGAGGCAAAAACCCGTAAAGATTTTTTACAGAAAGTGAAAATAGCGGCGAAGCGGGCATCCCGGCCCGCCTTTAGCCGCTCAGTAAAGCAATGTGATGCCGGGGAGATTCAGTTGGCGGGCGGAGAGTTCCTGACGAATGGCGCCGACGCCGTCGTCGAGTTTATTGAGCGCGAACACGCCGCTCACCGTGCGCGCTCTTAGCGCGGGATTGACCGCCACGATGCGGGTTTCGCGATAGCGATTGAGCTGCACGAGCGCCTGCGTCAGCGGTTGGCGGTCGATCACCAGCCAGCCGCGTCGCCAAGCGTCATCACCGGCCGTTTGCCGCGTCAGCTGCAGCTGCCCGTTGCGGTAATGCGCCGCCTGGCGTTGCGCGACCACCAGCGAGCGCTCGCCGCGCTCAAGCGTCACCCGCACGCTGTGCTGATGCACGCTGACGTCCACGCCCTGTTCAGTGCGCGCCACGCTGAACTCGGTGCCCAGCGCCTGGGTGACGCCGTTTTTCGCTTCCACCCTGAACGGACGGCTTTCCGCCCCGCCCAACGGCGCGACGATAAAATAGGCGGCGCCGCTCAGCAGCCGCACCTTGCGCTCATCTGCGGAATACGCCAGCGCGATCGCGCTGCCGCTGTCCAGCGCCACCCGGCTGCCGTCCGGCAAAGCAACTTCGCGCACCTCACCGCGAACGGTTTGATAATCGGCCTGCAGGCCGATCCACAGATCCGGCCCGCGATAAACGCCGAACGAAACGGCGAGCGCCACCACCGCTGCCACCGCCCAGCGGGGCCATCGATGGCGAGAGGGCGTTTTCAGCGCCGCCACCTGCGGTTGTAACGCCTGCCGCTGCTCAGGCGGCAGTTGCCCAAGCGTCGTCCACAGCAGGCGAGCCTGACGCAGCGCCGCCGGATGCTGCGGATCGGCGGCCAGCCAGGCGTCCAACGCTCGCCGCCGATCGGCCGGCAGCGCCCCTTCGGCCAGACTCACGGCCCAGGCGGCCGCCTGCTGTCGCGCCTGTGCGGTTAGCGGTTTCATAATGGCATAGACCTCTGTTTTTTCTGGTTATAGGTTAAGACGTCTGAGCGCGGATAAACCCGTAAAAAAATTGCCATTATTGTTCTTCCATCCGCGCCATCAGCCGCTCGAGCGCGCTGGCCAGGTGTTTTTCCACCGTACTGAGCGACACGCCCAGCTGCGCCGCCACCTGCGCCTGGGTCAGGCCATCGAGCCGGTTAAGGCGGAAAATTTGCTGCGTGCGCGGCGGCATGTCCGCTAGCGCCTGCTGCAACAGCTGCAGCAATTGGCTATCGATCGCCCGTTGTTCAAGCGCCGGTTCACCGGAGGGATACTGCGCCAGAATGTCGTCTTCGACCGCTTCGGTCTGCCGCCGCTGCTGCTGCCGCAGATGGTCGAGCATCAGGTTTTTGGCGGTTTTGTACAGGTAGGCTTCGATATCGAGAATGTTACCCTGCGGATATTGCTCGGTAAGGCGGGTAAAACTTTCCTGCGCCAAATCCGCGGCCAGCTGAGGGTCGCGCAGTTTGGCGTTCAAATAGGCTTGCAGCGGCCGCATATGGCGCAGAAACAGCGCCTGCAACTCGGAATTGGACATCTCTTTTCCCAGAAGTGAAACACCCAATAGGGGCGATAAAAATCACATAAATGATTATCATTATCAATATTGTTCTGGGAAATATATGCTAACGCGGGGGGATAAACAGGAAACCGGCCTGGCGCCGGTTTCCGCTGTGCAGCAGGTCAGAGCTCTAGCGCCTCGTCTTCATAGCGGTGCTTGGCGTCGAGCGCTTCCTGCTCGGTTTCATGTTCACTGAGCAGCGTATTCGGCTCAATGTCGTCGGTGCGCACTTCAAAACGGCGCAGATGCAGGTTCGGGTCGCCCCGAAACACCTCAACGACGCGGGCGCTCCGTGGATAAGCAGGTTGATCATTTTCGCGCATGCCGTTCTCCCGTGTGTTTCACACAGTAGCAAGTATAGCAGCCGCCCTCATTCCGGCACGCGCGAGCCAAGATCGCGATCGCCGGGGGCGCCCGCCAACAGCTCGGTCAGTTCGTCGCAGGCGCAAATGCGACCTTCACGCACGGTGAAGTGCGCCAGCACCCGCACGCGGCTGCGGGTACCGTCGCGCTTTTCCACCTCGACCAGATGGTGGGTCAGCACTGCCTCGCCCTGCTCCGCCGCCGCGATCACGCTCAGCGTCATGCGGCGGGTTTGCCGTTTCAGCAGCGCCATATGTTGCTCAAACTGCGCGAAGTTCAGCACCTTGCCATCCACCTGCTGGCGGTAGTCTGCGCTGAAACGGGCAGCGAGCTGCGTCGGCCGATGCTCCGGGCTGGCGACGACCTGCTGCAGCGTATCGAGCACCAGGTTCAGTGGGGTAACTTGAGTCATCACGTTTCTCCGAAATAGGGTGAACGGCGATCCTATCCCGGCCAGGCGATGGCATAATAACCACATCAAGACTTTCAATAACGTTAAACGGCCAACATGACGCAGATCCGCAGCCAACGCCTTCAGCATGAAAAAAAGCACCTGACGCCCTGGCACCGGCACGAAGGCGGCCAGATCTATCTCTTGACGCGTGGCATGCTGGCAATGGAACTCCCGGGCCGGCAATGGGCGATCACCGGCGGTACGCTGGGCTGGCTGCCGCCGGGATGCGCCCATCAGGCGCTGGCCTGCGGCGACGTGGCGGGCTGGAGTCTGTATCTACCGGGGGAAAGCGTGCCGGAGATGCCGCCGCAGCCGCAGCTGTTCACGGCCTCTGCGCTGTTGCAGGCCCTGGTGGAGCGTATCGCGCAGTTCCCCGCCGGCCCACTGAGTGCGCCGCAACGGCGGCTGCTGCAGGTGCTGCTGGATGAAATGCATACGGCAAGCCACGCGCCGTTGCAATTGCCGCTGCCGCAGGACGCCCGGTTGCTGAACATCGCCCGGGCGCTGCTGAACGATCCCGCCAGCCTGCGCAGCCAGCGCGACTGGGCCGACTGGGCCGGGCTCAGCCCGCGCACCCTGAGCCGCCGCTTTGTGCAGGAAACCGGCATCAGCTTCGCGCTGTGGCGCCAGCAGGCGCGGGTATTGCGTTCACTGGAGGGATTATCACGCGGCGCAGCGGTCGCCGAAGTGGCCGACACCTGTGGCTACGACAACGTCAGCGCCTACATCGCCGCCTTTCGCCGCCGCTTCGGCGTCACGCCCGGGGCGTACTTTGCGGCCGCTCGGCAAACGTAATAGGAAAACGGGCACCCAGCGCCCGAAGAGAAGAAAGGGTTATTTCACCGTCTCACGCGGCAGCACCGCGAGGATTTGCTCCACCACCCGCTGCGGATCGGCGGCGCCGTCCATCACGTAATGCGCGGCGTCCTGATACAGCGCTTCACGCGCCGCCAGCACCTCGAGCATCTCTTCGGCGATCGGCCTGCCGGTGAGCGTCGGGCGCTGCGCATCTTCCGGGTACTCTTCCAACCGCTGCGCCAACACGCTGGCCGGCGCGCGCAGATAGATAACGGTGCCATGCTGGCGCATAAACTGACGGTTCTCTTCCGCCAGGATCGCGCCGCCACCGGTGGCAACTACAGTTGACGGTTTGGTCACGGTTTGCAACGCGATGGTTTCGCGGCGACGGAACCCCAGCCAGCCCTCGCGCTCGACCATTTCCGCCACGCTCATCTGTACCGCTTGCTGCATAAACAGATCGGTATCGACAAACTGATAGCCCAACGCCAGCGCCAATGCGCTGCCTACCGTGGTCTTGCCGGCTCCGCGAGCGCCTATCATGAACAGGGTTTGTGTCATTACGGGTTGTCCCTTATGCGGTGACTTGAGTGCATTGCATACCAAAATACCGAGCGGGTGCGATGGCGTGGTGGCTGCATCATACCCTGCCCGCTCTGTATTTCAATATTTACGATAGTGTAAATTCCATGGCACAGCGACTGCCGACGGCAAAGCCGTGCGCCAGATCCTCATCCAGGTGCCGCCGCAGGGCGACCGTGAGCCGCGCGTCGTCGAGCGGCCGGAATCCCAGCCGCCGGTAGTAGGGCGCATTCCACGGCACATCAATGAAGGTGGTGAGCGTCAGGCGAGTGGCGCCCTGCCGTTTGGCTTCTTCCACCACCGCGCCGATCAGGCGGCGGCCGACGCCCTGCCGTTGCCAGGCAGCGGCGACCGATAATTCGGCGACATGCCAGTCTTCCCCCTGAGCCAACACGGCGATAAAACCGGCGCACTCACCGTTGTCGCTTTCCGCCAGCCATTCACGGCGCTCGGCGATAAACGCGGCGTGCTGTTTCGGGGCCATCACCTCGCCTTCGGCGATAAAGCGCCATTCCGGCTGCTGGCGAAACAGCTGCGCCGCCGAACGTTCAACCGCCATCAGATGCGCGATATCTCGCTGCTGCGCCAAACGGATCTGCAGGCTCATGAGTTCTCCTTAACGTTGGGGCGGTTATTTAAACAAATTCCACCGCCCGTGGCTCAGATATCGATACTGCCGCGCAGCACCACCTCACGCGGCTCTCCCACCGCCACGCGCAGATTGCCACCGCTGGACGGATAGTAGGTTTTATCGAACAGGTTCTTCACGTTCAGCTGCCATTTCACCCGATAGCCGTTGATCGGCATGGTGTAAGCGGCGAACGCATCGGCAACGGTGTAGTTATCCAGGTAGAAGCTGTTGGCGGCGTCGCCCGGGCGCCGGCCCACGTAGCGCGCGCCGGCGCCGATACGCACCTCATCTCCGCTGTACAGGCCCAGGCTGCCGAGGTTCTGGGTCAGAAACAGCGAGGCGGTATGGCGCGCCACGTTGGTCATCTCTTTCCCCTTGTTGTCCGGATCGTCCACCACGCGGGCGTCGGTATACGCATAGGAACCGATCAGGCTCAGCGAGTCGGTGAGATTGCCGGCCACGTCCAGCTCCACGCCCTGCGAACGCACGCGCCCGGCGGTGCGCGTCACGGTTTCGCCCTCCACCAGCTCATTGACCATGACGTTACGCTTGGTGATGTCGAACAGCGCCAGCGTGCCGGTAACGCCGTTCGGCAACGCCAGCTTGCCGCCGACTTCCCACGACTTGCCCTGCTCCGGCGGCAGCGAATCAATTTGGGTGGCGATGGAAGAGTTCGGCTTGAACGACTCGGTATAGCTGCTGTACAGCGACACGTAAGGCGTCAGCTTGTAGACCACCCCGGCGCGCGGCACCAGCTTGCCGTCCGAGCTGTCGGTGTTGGTCTGGAACGGCCGCCCCTTGCCGGCATAGACGTCGAAAGCGTCGTAACGCAGCCCACCCATCACCAGCCATTTATCAGTCAATTGGATAGAATCCTGCATAAACCAACCGTAGCTGGTGAGGTTTTCCCGCTGGTCGCTGTCTTTGGCGCTGACCGCGGTCGACGGCGGCATCAGGCCGTATACCGGATGATAGATATTGAAATCGCTGTTCTTTTTACCGCGGATCATATCGCCGCGGTAGGTACGGTTATCTTCAAAATCAAAGCCGAACAGCATCTGGTGGTTGATGCTGCCCCAGTCCACGTCGCCATTGAGCGTCAGCTGCACCGCGTTGGCGTGGCTGACGGCGTTGGCGGTCGAGTCGGCCTGGCGGCTCAACACGCCGGTCACCGGGTTCAGCGCCGTGGCGCGCGCCTGGTTGTCACTGTAGCTGTTGCGGCTGTAGGCGTAGGTCAGCGAGCTTTTCCAGCGCTCGTTGAGCGTTTGATCGATCTGCAGGGTAATGCTGTCCTGATCGCCGCGGGTAGCATTATAGGCTTCGTCGAAACGGCGATCGCGCGGCGTATTCACCGGTTTGCCGGTGCGCGAATCGATAATGGTGCCGCGATCGAACGGCACCAGATATTCCATATGCTCGTAGGCCAAGCGCACGGTGGTGTTCTCGCCGTACCACATCAGCGAGGGCGCGATCACCGTCTGGCGGTTGCGGCCAAAGTTGCGCCAGTAGTCGGTTTCATCGTGATCGACGATCATGCGATAGGCGAATCCCGACGTGCCGAGCGGCCCGGTAACGTCGAGCTGGCCGCCGCCGCCGTTGAAGCTGCTGCCCCAGCCTTCCACGTGGGTATGTTGCTGCAGCTGGGGCTTTTTGGTGATCATATTGATCATCCCGCCCGGCTCGCCCATGCCATACAGCATCGAGGCCGGCCCCTTGAGCACCTCCACCCGCTCGGTGGTCGGCGTAAAGTTGCGCGCCTGCACCGAGCGCACGCCATCGCGCAGAATAGAGCCGTCGCGGTTGTCGCCAAAGCCGCGTTTCATGACCGCGTCCTGAGTGCCGCCCAGCGTGTTGGCCTGGGTAATGCCGCTGACGTTGTACAGCGCTTCGTCCAGGCTGCTGACCGCCTGATCGGTAATCACCTGCTGCGGCACCACGTCGATCGCCTGCGGCACATTCAACAGGTTGGTTTCGCTGCGGGTGCCGGTGACGCTGGTCAACGGCTGATAGCTCTGCACACCGTCGGCGTCTTTGCGGCCAATCACCGTCAGGCTTTCTTCTTTCGACGCGACTTTTTCCGCCGCCCACGTCGGCAATGTTGCGCAGGCCGCCAAAGGCAATGCGCACCACCAGCCGCGCTTGTTGTTATTCATTATCTAACTGACTCCAATAGGTCCCTGAAAAAGGTAACGGTAAAAACTGCTGATACAGCTGTTGGAAGGTCTGCTGCGGGTTGATGTCGGCGAACAGATCCGGGTAAAACGCTTTGGCGAACATCTCGACCAGCACCACGTGGTACGGGCTGAGGTAAAAGTTGTGCCAGACGCTCCAGGCACGGTGGTTTTTCACCGCCTGCAGGTTGGTCAGCATCGGCTGTTTGGCGATCAGCCGGCGGAAGCTGTCGGCGGCCTCCTGTGGGCTGACCTGCGGCCCGAGGCGCAGATCGGACAGCCGTTTGCCCTGCGGGCCGGCCATGCCGGTGGCGAGGTACACATCAGGATTGGCGCTCAGAATGGTTTCCGGGTTCAGTTCGCCATACACCCCTTTGACGCTGGCGTTGGCGATGTTGTCGCCGCCGGCGAAGGTCAGCAGATCGCCAAGGTTGCCGTGTGCGGCGGTGGTGCAACAGGTATCGCGCCGCCCCAGATGCAGGTGCAGCATCACTTTGGGCTTCGCCCCCTGATAGCCCGCCAGCCGTTGCTGAACCACCGCCATATGCTGCTGATAAAACGCGATGAACTGCTCGGCGCGCTGCTGGCGATTGAGCACTTCGCCCAGCAGCCGCACACTCGGCACGGTGTTGTTCAGCAGATCGATACGCAGATCGACGTAGATCACCGCCACACCGGCCTTGTTCAGCGCGGAAACCAGCAGATCGTTGTTACCGTCTTCACGCGCGTAGCGCGCCAGGATCACCAGATCCGGCTTCAGCTGCAGCAGGCTTTCGATGTTGACCTGGCGGAAATTATTGCCGCTGATAATGGGGATCGCGGCGATCTGCGGGAACTTCTGCGTATAGCGTTGCCAGCTTTGCGCATCGAAACGCGCCAGATCCGCCGGCCAGCCGACGATGCGCTGCGCCGGGTTGCCCGGCTCCAGCAGCGCCAGCGTATACAACATGCGGCTCTCCCCCACCACGATGCGCTGCGGATTGTCCGGCACCACAACCTGACGGCCGGTGATATCGGTCACCGTCTTCGCCTGGGCGGAGAACACGCCGAACCACAGAGAAAGCAGCAGTAAAATGAGGGAATTGCGCATGATTGAGCCGAAACGGGGGAAATAATGTGCGCATGATAATCACTCTCATTAACACTTGCAATCCCACGCCGCGATTGCCAAAAGAAATCCGGGAAACGGCGCCGGGCGCGCGGCAAACACGGCGAAACCGCTAAAATAACGGCTTTAAAAAGTTAAAAAAATGGCGGGGAAATCGGTTAAATAGAACGGGGAAACAGCTAAAAACCGGGAGACCTCCATGACTCAACGCATCATTCCGCTGTCGGATTGCCCGCAGTTTGCCGATGTGTGCGCCGCCTGGGCCTTCGGCCAATGGGGCTCACAGCGTGGCGGTTCGCTGGAGCGCACCCAGTTGCGCTTCGCCCACTGCAGCCGGCCAAGCGACGATCACCTGACGCTGATGATGATCGACGGCGATCGTCCGGTGGGCATGGCCAGCCTGTGGCCCAGCGACGATCATCAGCGCCAGGATCTCACCCCATGGCTGGCCGGCGTCTTCGTGCATCCCGATCACCGCCGCAAGGGCATCGCCCACCGTCTTGAGATGGCCATCGTCGAGGCGGCGCGGCAACGCCATCACTCGGTTTTGCATCTCATCACCGACAAATCGGAAGCGCTGTACGCCGGCTGGGGTTGGCATCCCGTGGAACGCCGGCGGCAGCATGACGAAGAAGTGGTAGTAATGGCGAAAACGCTGTAGCTAACGCGGCGTACAGACATACACCAGCGCCGGCGGGAAGTTGCGCACCACCCGCAGGCGCTTCCAGTGAAAATAGCGGGACAGCAATTTTTCCGACAGGTGGCTGTATTGGAACAGCACCAGCGTGCCGTTGCGCGCCAGCAGCCGCTGCCGGGCCTGCTGAAGAATGCGCACGCTGATCCTGACCGGGATCGACAGCAGCGGCAGGCAGGAAAACACCACGTCGTAATCCGTGGCCATTTGGGTCGCCGAATGGGGCATCACCTGCAGCCGCCGATCGTCTATCCCCCGCAGCCGATGCACGAAATGCGGTTGAATTTCGAAAGCCTCCAGCGCCGCATCGGCGCGCATCCGCCCCAGGATGCGTTTGGTCAGTACGCCGTCCGCCGCGCCCAGCTCCGCGATCGACAGCGCACGGGTCCATTCAATCTGGTTCAGCATCGCCTGGCACAGCCACGGGGAAGAAGGCGCCAGCGTACCGACGGTGCGCGGTGAAGCCATAAATTGCTGCAGGTAAGCGAAGTGATTCATCAGTTGCAGCCGGGTCGCATTTAACATTGAGGCCTCCTTGGGTTAAGCCCCCAATGTGAGCCGAATTTCTTAAGTAATCATTAACATGATTCCGAAAGCGGCAGACACAGTTGTAATAAAATGCGACCTCAGCCACGACGGCACAAAGAAAAACGGTCGTAATAATGACCTGAAAATAAGCCGTTTATGCGCCGACTGTTCAGATAATTATTACGACCGTTTATTTTATTGGCCACGTTGCCGTGGCCAGAGAGTAACAATCAACGCTTAGCGATAAATTTCCGCATTGCCGCGCCAGTTACTGGAGTCCCCGGGGGTGTCCAGGCCGATAATGCGGTAATGGCTGGCGCCGTCCGCCGCGGCTTTTTCTTTCAGGGCGGTGATGGCGTCATGCGGTGAGCCGCTAATGCCGGAAACCGACACGACGCCGATGCTTTGCAGATTGGCGGCCTGCTCGCTGTTGACCTGTTTCACCGACGACAGCGGCGCGGCGAAAGTGGAGAAGGAAGCGGCGGCGATCAATACGGCTGCGATGCTTGGGATAAGTTTCATGATTGACTCCAGGTGTTCTTGTTTATTAGCTCGTTGTCAGTGATGTTAATTATCCGCTAGCCAATGAAAACGGACGTCATGCAACGTAAAGAACATCAATCATTGTGAGGAGAATAAGGAGGATATGAGTGCGAGTGTGTATTTTCAGGCAGGAATGACTTTATTGAGTTCACCTTACCCCTATTTGATGAACAATTAAAGACAGGGCGAAAGAAAGAACGCACGCCGCCGCTATTTAAGATTTTTTACCCGCCGAGGCGCGCTGAGCTACGCTGATTTTGTGGCTTACCCTTTTAAGGAAGAACGCTTATGTCGCAAAACCTGCTGCGCGTGCGTGACGGTCAGGGCGCGTCGGTCTCATTCTCCGAACTGCTGTTCGATCTGATCTACGTTTTCGCCGTGACCCAACTTTCCCACTATCTGTTGCATCACCTGACGCTGACCGGCGCGCTGGAAACCCTGCTGCTGTGGTTCGCCGTCTGGCTGGCCTGGCAATACACCGCCTGGGTCACCAACTGGTTCAATCCCGATACCCGTCAGATCCGCCTGCTGCTGTTCGCGATCATGCTGCTAGGGCTGTTCGCCGCCGCCGCGCTGCCACAGGCGTTTGGCGAACGCGGTCTGATCTTCGCGCTGTTCTACGTCGCCATTCAGGTTGGCCGCTCCGTCACGGTGCTACGCCTGCTGGCGCCCGATCATCCGTTAAAACAAAACTTTCGCCGCATTCTCGGTTGGCTGTGCATCTCCGCCGTCTTCTGGATCGTCGGTGGGCTGGCAGAAGGCAATGCCCGCCTGGCGCTGTGGGCGATCGCCGTCTTGTGCGAATACGTCTCGCCGATGTTCGGCTTCCGTTTACCGGTCCTGGGGCGCTCGGACAGCAGCAGCGAATGGACCATCGAAGGCCACCATCTGGCAGAACGTTGCCAGCTGTTCGTGATCGTAGCGCTGGGAGAAACCATTCTGATCACCGGCGCCACCCTGAGCGAGATGGAAAGCTGGAGTCTGCCGGTGCTCATCGCCTCGCTGGTGGCCTTTCTCGGCAGCCTGGCGATGTGGTGGGTTTACTTCGACACCAGCAGCAAAGCCGGCAGCCACGCCATCAGCCAGGCGGAAAACCCCGGCCAACTGGGCGCTTATTTCCATTATGTGCACGTCGCGCTGGTGGGGGCGATCATCGTCTGCGCCGTGGCCAACGAGCTGGTGATCGCCCATCCCGACGGCCGTATCCAACACGCCACGGCGGCGGTGCTGCTGCTCGGCCCGGCGATTTACCTGTTCGCCAACGCGCTGTACAAACGGCTGGTGTATCACCGTTTTCCGCTGTCGCACCTGGTTGGGCTGCTGGCGCTGGCGGTATTGGCCCCTATCGCCTATTTAACCGATCTGCTGATGGTCAATGGCCTGACGACGCTGATCATGGTGATGGTGGCGGTGTGGGAGAGCATCTCGCGCGGCAGAGCGCCGCAGCAGCATGCGGAAGCCTGACACAAACGGGGGCGCTATCGCCCCCGCTGTGAGATTGATGACAAACCTCATGCCATTGCCGGGTTTGCAAAGAGCAGCGGATAAAAAACAAGGAAAATCAATTTATTGATTTTCGGCTGATGGCCACAAAGGAGGAAAAACCACGTTTTTTCCTCCTTTGTCAACGGTCTGACGGGGGCGCTATCGCCCCCCTATCTCGGTCACTTCAAGGGTTGCGGCAAGGTGAGCACCCAAAGCTCACTCAGCGATTCCGGCTGCTCCAGAGGGCGCAATTCGATGCGGGCGTCGGTTTTGTCGCCTTCGAGGCTCAGCCGCCCTCCTTTCTCCAGCTGATAGTCACCGATTTTCTTGCTCTTTGGCGACGCATCCACCAGCTTGGCCTGCAAGCCGAAATCGTTGTCATTGATCACCGCCAGCGTGCGATTGTCGATCAGCGCCAACCCTTCCGCTTTCTCCTGGCGCCAACCCAACTGACGCAGATCCGCCACTTCCCGTTTCTGCGCCAGCTTCACGCCGCGTTTAGCCAGATCTTTCGCATCATCGAACTCCAGCGCTTTACCCTGGCCGTCAAACGCGCTCAGATCGCTGGCCTGCGCGAGATCCACCAGATAGATCTTGTTGATCATCGTCTTTTCTTTACCGGTTCCCTGTTCAATCAACAGGATGCGCTGGTTGTCCAACGCCACGACATCGCCAATTTTGGCGTCTTTGGCTTTTTTATAGCTGTCGATATCGATGGGATAGCCGTACATCGCGGTTTTGCCACTGCGCGGATCGAAGCTCACCAGCCGGGTAAACTGCGCCTTGTTTTTGCTTTTGCCGTCGACATCCAGCGTGCTCTGCACCGCCGCCAGAATGCGCCCATCCGGCATCCGGGTCAGCCCCTCAAAACCGCGGTTAGGCTGGCGCCACTTCAGGATGTTCGGTAACCCGCTCACCACCGCCTGCTCGCCGGCCTGCGGCGTTGGGCCATATTTGGCGAGGATTTTACCTTTGCCGTCGACATGGATCAGAAACGGGCCGTACTCATCGCACAGCCAATAACCGCCGTTACCGTCACCGATGATGCCTTCGGTATCCAACCCGCGGCGATCGCCGGACAGCGGTTGCAGCGCGTCGTTCAACGCCACTTCGTTCGTGGAACCAATCAGCTCACTCGGCAGCGGCAGCCCGCTAATCGGCCCTTTTTCGTCATGCAAGGGCCGCGCATTCTCGGCCACGGCCTTGCCGCCGCCGATACGAATGTCCATCAACAGAGGCGTGAATTGCGGATTGGCGAAAATCTTGGCCTCTTGCTTGCCTACCGCCGGGGCATCGGCATTCGGGCCGCGATCGGTCAGCGTCGTCAGCACCAAATCGTCGCCCTGCTTCTTGTTGAACATCAACCCGGAGCCGATCCCCACCGGCAACCCCTGCGGGAAATGCTTGGCGAACGCCCCCTGATAGGCGACGCGTTCCCCACCGGGGAAGCCGACCACATAACGCGCCACCTCAATGTCGGCAGCGTGGGCCAATACAGGAAACAGTGAAGCCAACAGCAGGGAGAGCGATTTTATTTTCATATTTATTACCCGAGGTTAAATGAAGCGTTGTCAGGCAGAAGACGATATTAATTTAGCATGACACTTAGATGACAATAGGCAATTCGTCAAATGCACATCAGGCAATAAGGCTGGCTGGCAAATAGAAATTAGCAATTAACCTGAGCGTATTGAATGGAGAAAACCGCTGGAAAAAACCGCCCGGAAATAACCCGTCATTTTGCTTAGGGTAAATTCTGATAACAAAGATAAAAAAATCGGCAAACGCGCGTCAACACGGCGAAAAACGGTGTTTTCTCATAGACAAAATAAAATACCAGGGATTTAATACCGCCGTTATTCAAGGTGCATTAAGAAAATTCTATAGAATATCTGCATGAACTGAAAAAGCTGTTCTATAGTTTTTAGTGCTAACGCCCGTTAGTCAATTCCGCAGGATGGAATCTATGTCAAAGCGACTTTTTGCTGAATTTTTTGGCACATTTTGGTTGGTGTTTGGTGGTTGTGGTAGCGCAGTATTAGCAGCGGCATTCCCACAACTGGGTATTGGTTTCCTCGGCGTCGCGCTCGCTTTCGGTCTGACCGTGGTGACGATGGCCTATGCCGTCGGCCATATTTCCGGCGGGCACTTTAACCCGGCGATCACCGTCGGCTTATTCGCCGGCGGCCGTTTCGCGGCGAAAGACGTGATCCCTTACGTGATCGCACAGGTGATCGGCGGTATCGCCGCAGCGGCGGTGCTGTATCTGATCGCCAGCGGCAAAGCCGGTTTCGACGCCACCGCGGGCGGTTTCGCCTCCAACGGTTACGGCGAACACTCACCGGGCGGTTATTCTCTGCAATCAGCCATCGTGATTGAGCTGGTGCTGACGGCCTTCTTCCTGATCGTTATTCATGGCGTAACCGACAAGCGCGCGCCGGCAGGCTTTGCCCCGCTGGCGATCGGCCTGACGCTGACGCTGATCCACCTGATCAGCATCCCGGTGACCAACACCTCCGTCAACCCGGCGCGCAGCACCGGCGTAGCGATCTTCCAGGGCACCTGGGCGCTGCAGCAGCTGTGGGTGTTCTGGCTGGTGCCGCTGGTCGGCGGCATTATCGGCGGCCTGATCTACCGCTGCCTGCTGGAAGACAAAAAATAAGCGTATCGCAGTCGATCGCGTTTCACGGGGCAGCCTTCATCGGCTGCCCCGTTGCTTTCAGCCCTTCGTCACTTCAAACATCATGATATCGCTGGTAAAGGAGCCATCCAGCTGAATCGCGAAATGCTCCGCCACCTCTTGCGACACGCTTTGCTGCAGCGCGCGGATCGCGGTGACGAAATGCGCCGGGGTGCGCATGCGCGCCACCCAGCTGTCGAACTCCAGCATCAATCGATCCGACGTCACCTCACGCACCACCAGCCCGGCTTCGGTCAATAACGCCAGCCACTCGCCTGGCGCATAGTTGCGCACATGCGAGGTATCACGCAGCACTTCCACGGTTTGCAGGTAGATATCCAGCAGCGGATGCCCCGGCGAGACCACGTCCATAAAGATCGCTCTGCCGCCCGGTTTGAGCACCCGCCTGACCTCACGCAGCGCCTGGCCGACATCGTGCCAGTGGTGCGCCGAATAGCGGCTGATGACCAGATCGAAGCTGGCGTCCTCAAACGGCAAAGACTCCGCCACGCCTTGCTGCAGCTGAATGTTACCCAGGCCTTTTTCCGCCGCCGCCAGCTTCACCACCGCCAGCATTTGCGCCGACAGATCGTAGGCCACCACCTGCGCCACCCTGGCCGCCGCGGTGAAGCTGGCATGCCCGGCGCCGCAGCCCAAATCGAGCAGACGCGCGTCGGCATGCGGCGCCAGTAACTGCGCGAGGCGTTGCAAATCCTTGCCCTGCGCATGTACCGCGCTGGTTAAGTAGGCGTTGGCCTGCTCGCCGAACTGCCGGTCTACCGCGTTTTTGTGGCTGTTGCTGTTGCTCATGTTTGCTCCTGTTATTATCCGGCTTGCGCCTGTGCCTGAAGGCTTTTCGGCTACTATAATCAGGCTACTATACGGGTACAATATGAGCAGTTATCCTGGTATAAATAGGTACCACGCTATGTCATCAGAAGCCTTATCCGGGCCAAAAGCCCTCGGCGCATTTCTGCGCGCGCACCGCGAACGCATCACGCCGGAAATGATCGGCCTGCCTAGCTCTTCGCGCCGCCGCACCAGCGGCCTGCGCCGCGAAGAACTGGCGCAAATCAGCGGCATCAGCGCCACCTGGTATACCTGGATCGAACAGGGCCGCGAGGTGTCTATTTCCCCCTATACGCTGGCACGCATCGCCAAAGCGCTGCGGCTCGGCCCGGCCGAACGCCACTACCTGTTTACCCTGGCGCGCATCGCCGATCCCGAGCAGGAAGCGCACCGCGAAACCGCCAACGACGCGGTGCTGCAGAGCGTGCATCAGATGACGGTGCCCTGCTATCTACTGGACGTGACCTGGAACGTCGTCGCCTGGAACCCGCAGGCGGCGGCGCTGTTCCGCGGCTGGCTGGATGTGGCCAACAGCCCCAACCTGCTGCACTTCATGTTCTTCCACCCGTTGGCGAAAACGCTGGTCAGCGATTGGGAGGAACGCGCTCGCCGCGTGGTGGCCGAGTTTCGCGCCGAGACCAGCCATCATCAAAATACCGAAGAGATGCGCGCCTTCGTGCGCAACATGACGCACAACAGCGCGGACTTTAATCACTGGTGGAAGCAGCATGACGTGATGGCGCGCGAAGGCGGCGAAAGAGCGTTCGAACATCCTCAGCAAGGCGCACTGCGCTATCGCCAACTCACCTTCCATCCGGCGGAGCACGCCGGTCTGAAGCTGGTGATGCTGATCCCGCTGCCGCAATTGGTAACAAATTCATAGGCAGGTTTACCCACCATTTATTTATTGGTTCATGTAAACGCGCTAGGGTGATTGTTACCGATGATAGTCATCATCCAGCAACGTTATTTATCTCCCGAGGTACGCCTATGCAATCCGAAGAACAACGCCTTATCGATGGTCTGTTTGGCCGCCTGAAAGACGCCGAGACCAAGACGGGCCCACGGGATCTCCAGGCAGAGCAGCAAATCAACCAGCATATTCGCGAGCAGCCTTCCGCCCCTTATTACATGGCGCAGGCGATGATCATTCAGGAAGCAGCGCTCAAGCAGATGGACCAGCGGGTCAAAGATCTGGAAGCCCAGGTCGCGCAGCTGCAGCAAACCGCCCACGGCCAGCAAAGCAGCGGCGGTTTCCTGGCCGGTCTGTTTGGCGGCGGCAGCCGCACGCCAAGCCCGCGCGAACAGTATCAGGCGCAGCAGCAAAATACGGCGGCCTGGAACAACGCGCAGCAACAGCCTCAGCAACCGGCCTATGCCCAACCGCAGCAGGCGGCGCCTTCACGTGCCGGCGGCTTCCTGGGCGGCGCCTTGCAAACGGCGGCGGGCGTCGCCGGCGGCGTGGTATTGGCCGACATGCTGACCGGCATGTTCCGCCATTCGCAGCCGCAGGAAATCGTGAATATTATCGAAGAAACCCCGGCGCCGCTGGACGACAGCGCGATGCGCAATTTCGACGCCTCCAACAACCTTGATACCTTCAACAACGGCGACGGTGGCAGCTTCCTGAACCAGGACAACGGCTTCCAGAACGCCAACTATCAGGACGACACGGACTACGCCGACGACGATTACAGCGACGACGACGACTCCTTCCTGTAATGCCCTCTCCCCCTCTCACCCGCAGAGGGGATTTCCCGTTTCGCCAATCTGGTCTACAGTGAACACTGTTCATTTATCCAGCGGAGAGAAACGATGACAAGCTTTAATCCTGCCACCCCTTTCTTCAGCGAACGCCTGCAGATGCGCCCACCGGTAATGGCGGACCTCGCACGTTTCTACGCCATCTTTGGCGATCCGCAAACGCAGCGTTTCAATCCCGCCGGCCCACTCACCAGCGAAGCGCAGGCCGCATCGGCGCTGCACGAGAGGATTGCCGGGTGGCAACAACACGGTTACGGTTCCTGGGCGATCGCTCTGCGCGAACGGCCGGATTGGATTATCGGCTTTGGCGGATTGTCCCGGAAAGCGCTCGGGGCGCAGCGCACCGTGAACCTCGGCTATCGCTTCGATACTCGCGTCTGGGGCATGGGATTGGCCACCGAGATGGCGCGGGCTTCGCTGCAATACGGTTTTGTCGGATTGGCGCTGGAGGAGATTTCCGCCATTGTACGTGCGGAGAATCAGGCCTCGTGGCGAGTATTGGAAAAGGTCGGTTTACGGCGGGTGGATACGCTGGATGACGTGCCCGGCGCAGCGCCGAGCCTGGTGTATACGCTAAAGCGCGGCGACTATCAGGGTTGATCGTCGCTGATTTTGGCCAACGCCATGCGGTAAGATTTGACCTTCTGACGCTTTTTCAACCAGGTGGTGGTAGACACGATAAACACCGCGCCCGACATCGCCAACACGCCGGTCGGGTGGCCGTAAAACACCATCAAGGCAAAGTACACGGCGGAAACGATCGCCACCCATTTCGCCGTATTGCCCATGTCGTTCTTCTCCTGGGTCAAACGGCGGATGTGCTCTTCTTCACTGATTCCCATACGCGCTCCTTGTTGGCTGAACGCTCCATTATATGGAGCTGGAGTGTTGATATTTCAAGCGGTTGGATGGTAAAGAAGCGTAAAGCTCAGGCCGGCGGTTCCTGCCGCCGGGGCAGATAACGCCCGGGCTGATCGGTGCCCGGCAGGCCGGTGCCGTCGTTGCGGCCAAACAGCCGGTAGCGATTGCCGGCGACCGCATCATAGACCTTGTCCGCCAGTCGCGGCGGCAGGTAACGCGCCAGCGCCAGTACGCGGTACGGCCACCCCACTTGACGCAGCGCCTGAAACAACGCCGCCGAACGTAGCCAACAGCGCCCCTGCTCAACATAGACCACGGAATCGAAACGATCGGTAGGCAATCCCAGCGCCTGCAGGATCGCCTGCCCTTCGGCGGATTGCACCGTCGCCAACAGAATGCGCCGCTGCCGATCGGCGCGAATAAGATACCTCACCAGCCCGTGACACAGATTACATTCGCCGTCGAACAACAGCGCGCGATCGCCGGGCTGGAGATAAGGCAGATGTGATAAAGGGGTCATCCCGCCTCCCGAAAAACGCTCGCCTTAGCCTAACGCGCCTAGCGCGCCCAGGCCAGAGCGGGATGACAGGGCGTGTTAAGGCGCGGGCGGTGCGTCAGGCACCGCCACCACCGCGACGCGAACTTCGTAATGTTTGGCGCTGCCCGCCGGGATCACCGCCGTCAGTTTGTTGATGGTTTCCACCGGATTGTCGCTGGCCGAGGTGGCGCAGAACAGCTCGCCGCCGTGGCAGAACCCCGGCTTGGGCGGGTGCCCGCCCGGGAAAGGCGGCATGCGCATCGGTTCATCCGCCACAGGCGGCAACGCTTTGGCCGCAGGCGCCTCGGGGGCCGACATCGCGCTCGCGCTGAACAACAGCGCCATGCCCATGCAGGGCAGCGCCAGGATCTTGATTGCTTGTTTCATTGAATTAGCCTCATTTGCCGGGTTCGGGATTACGCTACCCCGCCCCCGGCCCATGAGAAAGCCGCTTTTCGCTATCTTTTCGCCCCGCTACGTTTTGCTTACATCCCGCGTCTAACGTGATGAAAGGCGAAAGGTTGGGTAAAGGGCCGTCGCGTTACTTGCCGTTCGTCAGCGTGTTGTAGCTGGTCATCAGATTGCGGTAGTCCGGGATATGGTTGGAGAACAGCGCGCCCA
Source organism: Serratia sp. NGAS9 (assembly GCF_009905295.1). NCBI lineage: Bacteria > Pseudomonadati > Pseudomonadota > Gammaproteobacteria > Enterobacterales > Yersiniaceae > Serratia > Serratia sp. NGAS9. The sequence goes on along the minus strand of NZ_CP047605.1, from coordinate 943,628 downwards.
GCCCTTCGATGTCATTGCGCCAGTCGCGGTGCAGCTCGCAGGCGACGCCGAACCAGGTCATCAACTGCGCGCCGGCGGCCTCCATGCGGCTCCAGGCCGACTGACGCGTCAACTCATTGAAGGTGCCGGAGGCGTCGGTCACCACAAAGACCTCGAAACCTTCATTGAGCGCCGACAGCGCCGGGAATGCCACGCACACTTCGGTTACTACTCCGGCGATGATCAGTTGCTTGCGGCCGGTGGCTTTTACTGCCTTGACGAAGTCGTCGTTGTCCCAGGCGTTGATCTGGCCAGGGCGAGGAATGAAGGGAGCATCGGGGAATTGGGCTTTCAGTTCCGGCACCAGCGGGCCGTTGGGGCCGTTTTCGAAACTGGTGGTAAGAATGGTCGGCAGGTTGAAGTATTTCGCTAAATCACCCAGCGCCAGCACGTTGTTTTTAAACCGATCGGGATCGATATCACGCACCAGCGAAAGCAGCCCTGCCTGATGATCCACCAGCAATACGGCGGCCTGGTCTTTGTCGAGGCGCTTGTAGTTTGCAGTCATGGTTTTACTCCTGTGGGGTTGATGTTGCGGATGAAACGCCCCGCCTGGCGGCGGGGCGTTGAGGTTTAAGTGTAGCGCCTGAGCCGGGGAACACGGCCCGCCCCAGGCGCCAAAGTTCAACCGGCGCTCGCTTCGGCGTTCATGCTGCCGAACTTACCGCTGTTGAAATCGCGGAACGCCTGCTGGATTTCCGCGTCGCTGTTCATGACGAACGGGCCGTAGCCGACGATAGGCTCATCGATCGGTTCGCCGCTCAGCACCAGCAGTGCGACGTCATTGTTAGCTTCGATGGTGATCGAATCCCCCGCCCGGTCGAAACGCACCATTTGGGTTTCGCGCACCACGTCTTCGCCGTTGACCAGGATCGCACCGTGCAACATCACCAGCGCCAGCGTATGGCCTTCTTTCACCGTCAGCGTGGTGGTATGGCCGGCATTCAGCTTCATGTCCCACACGTTGAGCGGGCTGAAAGTGCGTGCCGGGCCGGCGTGGCCGCCAAAGTCACCGGCAATCACCCGCACCTGCCCGGCGCCGTCCGCCAGCGGAACCACCGGAATATCGGCGTTCAGCAGCGTCTGGTAACCCGGCTCGGCCATTTTGTCCTTGGCCGGCAGGTTAACCCACAGCTGCACCATTTCCATGGTGCCGCCCTTGCGCGAGAAGTCCCGAGAATGGAACTCTTCGTGCAGAATGCCAGAGGCGGCGGTCATCCACTGGACGTCGCCGGGGCCAATCACCCCACCGCTGCCGGTCGAGTCGCGGTGTTCCACTTCGCCCTGATAGACGATGGTCACCGTTTCAAACCCGCGATGCGGGTGCTGACCCACGCCACGAGTGCCGGAGGCGGAGCGGAATTTGGTTGGCGCTGCGTGATCCAGCAGCAAGAACGGGCTCATTTCCGCCCCCAAATCGTTATAAGAGAACAGCGAATTCACCAGGAAACCGTTACCGACCCAATGTGCTTCCGGGCTGTTGTGAATACCGAGGATTTTTTTCATCTTGAACTCCCGTTTCAGACCTCACGGCCTTAAGTTGATGTCAGAAGTTTAATCCGCCGGGGTTTGCTGCAGTAGTAGGCAAGATGTACACTCAGCGTTCTACTGATAGAACGATAAGGGATGCGATGCTGACCGATCTGAACGACCTGTTTTTCTTCGCCAGCGTGGTCGATCACCAGGGATTCGCCCCCGCCGGCCGGGCGCTGGGCATTCCCAAATCCAAGCTCAGCCGCCGCGTGGCGCTGCTGGAAGAGCGGTTGGGCGTGCGCCTGATCCAGCGCTCGACGCGGCGCTTCTCGGTGACCGAGCTCGGCCAAACCTATTACGCGCACTGCAAGGCGATGCTGGTGGAAGCGGAAGCGGCGCAGCAAGCGATCGAGCAGACCCGCGCCGAGCCCTGCGGCACGGTGCGCATGTCCTGCCCGGTGGCGATCTTGCACACCCGCGTCGGCAGCATGGTGGCAGCTTTTATGGCCGATTACCCCAAGGTGACGGTGCATCTGGAAGCCACCAACCGCCGGGTGGACGTGGTGGGGGAAGGGTTGGATCTGGCGATCCGCGTACGGCCGCCGCCGCTGGAGGACAGCGATCTGGTGCTGAAGATCCTCGCGCAGCGCACCTGGTGCGTCGCCGCCAGCCCGGCGCTGGTGCGCACCCTCGGGCCGGCGCAAACGCCGGAAGACCTGCGTAAATACCCGACGCTCGATCTCGGCCCGGCGCGCGCTCAGCACCAATGGCGGCTGACCGGCCCGCAGGGTGAACGGGTGGAGTGGGAACACACGCCGCGGCTGGTCACCGACGACATGCTGATGCTGCGTACCGCCGCCATCGCCGGCGCCGGCATCGTTCAGCTACCGGCGATGATGATGCGCGACGACATGCTGCGCGGCGAGCTGGTGCAACTGTTGCCGGGCTGGCAGCCACAGGGCGGCGTGGTGCACGCAGTCTACCCGTCGCGCCGCGGCCTGCTGCCGGCAGTGCGGCTGCTGCTCGACTATCTGGGGGAGCAATTCGCCAGCATTGAAGAAGAGTGATCAGGCGGTGATTTCGATCGCGTTGCCATCCGGATCGCGAATGACGGCCTCGTAGAAGCCGTCGCCGGTCCAGCGCGGCGCGGACAGCAAAATGCCCTCCTGCTGTGCGCGCTGCGCCAACCGATCGACCTGCCGCTCATCCCCCAGCGACAGCGCGATGTGCGCCCAACCGACCCGCTCCTCCTGCGCCTGCGCCGGCAGCAACGTCGGCACGCACATGATCTCCAGCGACGGCCCGGCCGCCAGTCTGACGAAGCGGGAAACGAACCCCGGCCGGTTGCGGCTGACATACTCCTCCCCCGCTTCACCGTTGAAATAGCGCTGCCAGAACGCCAGCTGCGCGTCGATGTCATGGGTCCACAGGGCAACATGGGCTATTTTCATCATCATTCTCCGATCGATAAATCGCTGTGCCAGATCTGGCCGCCGCCTTGCGCCACCTGCAACTCAAGCTGCGGGTGCGCGCCGCGCGCCGTCACCAGATGATCCACCCGCCCGGCGGGCAGGAAGGGGTAAGGGGCATAGGTATTGAGTTTGTCGCGGGTGCACAGCACCGCCACGCTGCCGGCGCGCGTCAGTAAGCGCTTTTTGAACGTGGCGTCCTGATAGCTCAATGCGGAAAAGCCACCGGCCGGGTCGTATGCGCAGATGCCGGTGAACACCAGATCGAAATGGAACCCGTCTATCTCTTCCGCCGCCTTGGCGTCCACGCAGCCGCCGACCTGCGCATCCAGTTCGCCGCCGATCAGGATGGTGCGGATCCCCGGCCGTTCCAGCATTTTGCCGGCGATGCTCAACGCATTAGTTACCACCGTCAAACGCCGATCGCGTGGCAACAGCTCTGCCAGATACAGGTGGGAGCTGCCGGCATCGAGGAAGATCAGCTGTTCTTCGCCGATCACCCCCAGCGCGGTCTGCGCCAACGCCAGCTTCTCATCGCCGCTGAGGGCAATGCGCGCCGTCATGGGGCCTTCGGCCGGGGTCGGCGCCAGCGCACCGCCATAGATGCGTTTGCACAGGTTCTGCGCCGCCAACTGGCGCAGATCGCGGCGGATGGTCGCTTCGGTGGTATTCAGCCGCTGCGCCATCTCCAGGGCCAGCACCCGCCCCTGTTGGCGAAGCGTGTCGAGAATGGCCTGATGGCGCTCATTGGGTAACAGTTTGGACATCGCGGGGATCCGGTGGCGCTAAAGTGATCATAAATGTACACAAACGTACATAATCGAACAATCACTTTTTTGGTAACACTCGAGCGGCAGTGCTCGTCTAGACTGAAAGTGACATCACCAATAAGGGATTATGACGCGATGACCTCCGCCGTGCTTTATACGCTGTTTCCCGCCGCAGCCACCGTCGTCGGCGCAGCGGTGGCGCTCTATCGCCGCCCCGGTGACGCCGCAATGCGCGTCATCCATCACTTTACCGCCGGCATCGTTTTCGCCGCCGCCGCCACCGAAATCCTGCCCGATCTCAAGCAGCAGTCGCCTGTGGCGGTGTTGCTGGGCGGCGCTGCGGGGGTGCTGTTAATGCTGCTGGTTCGGCGGCTGGGTGAAAAAGCGCAGGGGCCGGTCGGTTTTATCGCCGCGGTCGGCGTCGATATCTTTATCGATGGGCTGGTGCTGGGTATTGCCTTCGCGGCCGGCGCCAAGGCCGGCCTGCTGTTGACGCTGGCGTTAACGCTGGAAGTGCTGTTCCTCGGATTATCGATCGTCGGCGATTTGAAAGACTTTCTCGGCAGGCGGCTGCGTGCCATGGCGGCGATAGTCGGCCTGGCGCTGCTGCTGCCCATCGGTGGCCTGCTGGGGGCGCCGGTGGCCATGCTGGGCACATTTTGGCTGACCGCCTTTTTGGCCTTTGGCCTGATCGCCCTGCTCTACCTGGTGACCGAGGAGTTGCTGGTCGAAGCGCATGAGGGCGGGAAAGAGACACCGTTCGCCACCGCGATGTTCTTTACCGGCTTCCTGCTGCTGTTGTTGCTAGAGGAAGGTTTGGGGTAAAAAACGGGAATTTCATGGCGCATGCCGCCCGATGGCAACGCTTTGGCTATACTGTGGCAAGCGAAGTTACCGCAGACGTAACGGCTTGGGCGTAAAGGGAAAACGATGTTATTGACGATCGCAAGGTGGCTGTTTCAACTCCCCGGGAAGCTGTTCGGGCTGATTTTCAAAAATCGCCTGAGGATATTTTTGTTCTTCATGCTGGTCGCCATCGCGGTGCTCGGCGCCAAGCGCTATCTGCGCGCCCACCAGTATGACGACGAGTTCAGCCTCGCCGCCCCCGCCGATTACAACCGCGCAATAAAGCGCGAAATGCCGTTGCGCGAAGCGCGTGAACAGTGCGGTGGGCCGTTGCACGACAATGCCGGCCAGCCGTGGCCCGCCTCAGCCGGTTATCTGCATCAGCCGACCAGGCTGCCCGCGACCAGTCTGCATCGGCTGACGCTGGATAATCAGGGCAACGATTTCGCGGTGCTGGTCAAGCTGGAAACGCCGGCGGCGCCGCAGCAGCTGGCGGAAGTCTTTATTCCGCCCGCTGGCAGCTTCGAGGTAAAAATCAATGCCGACGCGGAACACGTGATGAAAATCAAGAACATCAAGACCGGCTGCATGTTCCGCTCCAGGTCATTCAACCTGGATAAACAGCGCGATTGGCGCATGCCGCTGACGCTACAGAAGGACGGCAGCCTGCAGCTGCAATCTATAGGCGATCGCCAATTCTGATCGGGCGCCGGGCAGAAAGAGCCGGCGCCGCATAGGGTTACTTTTTCACCGGATGATCGCGGCGGAACAGTTCCCAGCTTTCAATTTCCTGCCCACTCGGCAAGGTACAGGTGGAATACTGGCCTGCCGCATTCTCTTTGGCGTTCAGCTTGCCGCCGATTTTGGTGCAATACACGTCGGCCGGGTTCGCCATGCCGATCGGTTTCACCTGCGGCGGTGGTGGCGCCTCGTTGGATTTCACGGAACACCCCTGCAACATCGTCATCCCTGCCAGCAGGGAAAGCATCAACGTTTTTTTCATTTTTTCAGCTTATGCAAAAACGAACGGCGGAGCGCTCCGCCGTTCGCTCATCATGAAATAAAGGATTTGCCCTGTTTCAGCACCAGATCGCAGGCTTTTTGCTTCACCTTCTCGGTGATCTGCGAGGTGCCCAGGCTGTTCAGATCCAGACTCTTGCCTTCGCCAGTCTGCAGCAAGCCGCCCAGGCCCTGCTGATAATCCTGGCTCTTGGCGTCTTCGGTGCTGGTGATGCCCAGCTTGCTGAGCAGCTGATCTTTCACCCCTTCGGCGCCGTTAGCCGACAGCACGTTGTTTTTCACGCAGTACTGCAGGATACCGGCGGCATTGGTCATGCTGCTGGAGCTCAGCGCCTTGTCGCCGCCGTTCAGCAGACCGGTCAACGAGGAGAGTGACATGCCGCTGCTGCTATCGCCGCCCGACTTGCTCAGTTCACCCGCCGCGCTGCTGAGGGAATCCATCAGCCCGGCGGCCTGGGAGGCACCGCTGGCCAGGGTAGCGGACAGCGCCAAGGCCAGCAGTAAACGATGTTTGGTGATCATAGTGGTGAAACTCCTGTAATAACGGCATGCGATCGGCGCAGCGCGCCGGGATACCCTTCCGACGCCGCCGACGGCGACAAGTTCCTTTTATCTCGCCACCGCGCCGTTTTTCGGAATTCAGGAAGTTTAGAACTGCCAGCGCAGCCAGGCGAAGAACACGTTGCCGTTGTTATAGGTACCGGGAATGTAGGTCGCCTGGAACGTCAGCCGCTGATAGCCGATAGAGGCCAGCGGCAGCGGCGCCGGAATAGGGATGTATTTCCAGTTGTCGCGCGCGGTGACGCTGGCGGTGAAGCCCAGCCCCAGGCGGAAATCCTTGTCATCCAGCGGGCGCCAGATCTTCTCGTAGGCGTAACCACCGATCGGCTCCCATTTGTTGAAGGAGTCCTTGAACGCCATGATGTAGATGCCGTGCCAGTCACCGTCGCTGTCGTAGCGGGAGATGCCGTAACCGGCGCCCCACGGGCGCTCGTTGTACTTATCGATATGTTCATCATCGTAAGTCCAACGGTTGTGCCAGGTGATGGCCGGGATATAGAGATCGTGGTTAGGCGAGTTGTTCCAGGTCTCCGCCACGTTATCGGTAAAACGCTGCCATAGACCCGGTTTTTCAGCCTGTGCGGTATTGCCACTTTCTGTACCAACCTCAGCGTAAGAAGGCAGTGCAGGAAATATCAACGCCAGAGAACATGCCAAAAGAGTCCGTTTGAGAAACATCGTAAAGCTCCTGTAAAAATACGGCCGCAGATTCTTACCGATAGCCCAAGCAAGATCAAGCTGTATCTAATTTATCCAACGCCCGTTGTGCTTTGGTTAAGTTTAGCACCGGAATATTCCCAATAATTTTTAACAGGTTGCACCGGTTTCCCCTATGCTATCGCCTTTAGGAGGGCAAAACCGTGGGAAAAGTCCGCTTTGTCGTTCGCTACTCGCGGGCCAGGTGCTTGACCAATACATCGACATCGAGGCGGTTCACAAATTCCAGAGAATATGAGGAATAGAGGCCGAACAGGCGGTTTTGGTGCCCGACCACCACCAGATCGATGCCAGCCTGATGAATGAAATCGCTCACGTCCTTAAAGCGCCGGATGGTGACGATTTCCTTGACCGCAACCGGCGCCTCGACGGCGCTCACCAGCCGGCTCAGCATCGCCTTGGCGGCGATCACCTCCTGCGCCTGGCGATCTTTGACCAGCGCATCGCTGCCGTACTCCAGCTCGGCGTAGTCGGCGTTAAGGTGGCCGACGGTGAGGGCAATCGGCAGCCCGCGCACCATCGCCACCGTTTGACGCAGCAACGGCAGCCCGTCACGCTCATCATGAATCAGTACCAGAATATGTCGATAGCTTTTCATCGCAGTTCCCCCCACAGGCCAGTACCGCTGGGACATCATCCCCTCTGGTAGGTATACGCCATCTGCGCGCACGTAGAGAAAAGTTTACGTATCACTTCCTACGGAATGTGATGGCCACCACGTTATATTAATGCCCGTGACGGCACATTTTAGCGCCGGCCCGACGTGGCGCGCACTGCAGGCCCGTAAAGCAAAGCTGACGAAAAAAGGCGGACAAAAAACGATCGTTGTTAATTTTTTGTTTTTGATTGGTTACAAGGTGGTTTCATGAAATAAGCGTGCGGCGGATCACCAAAATCCCCCTTTACGCCAGGTTCTGCTTTTCTTTCCCAGGCAAAAAGCGTTACGCCACCCGATGGGATTTAACGCGGCGTCAAAAGTACCGGATGACTCACCCTGCATCACGATAAATGCCAATGCGCCGCCGCTTCTCTAGCGATATACCGACAATGAAAAATACCGTCTCTTTCCAATATCCAATACCCCTACTTTTTATGTATTACTCAATCGCGTAAAGCGCCGAATACAAACCGCCTATTCACCGGCCGCCCCCCTTATCTTGAACAAGCTGAGACTTTAAATAACTGTTAATGCTAACGACACAACATCGCCAGCAATTTATTTTTGCTGATTTTCGCCTGACAAAATAAAGATAAATAATCCGGAGCAATCAATGAAAATAACTATCGGGTCATTCATTCTGCAACAGCTTCACGCCCTGAACGTCGATCGTATTTATGGCGTGCCCGGCGACTATAACCTCAGCCTGCTGGAGCTGCTGGAAAACGACGAGCGGCTGGCGTTTGTCGGCAACTGCAATGAATTGAACGCCTCCTACGCCGCAGACGGTTACGCCCGCATGAAAGGCGCCGGCGCGCTGATCGTCACCTACGGCGTCGGCGATCTGGCCGCGCTGTCCGGCATCGCCGGGGCCTATGCCGAATCTTCGCCGGTTATCTGCATCGCCGGCACGCCGCCGCTGCATGCGATGAAGAATCATCAGCTCTTGCACCATACCCTGGGCGATGGGAATTTCGACAACGTCATGAACTGCTTTAAACAATTCACCGTCGCTCAGGCTCTGATCACGCCGGAAAATGCCGCACAAGAAATACCACGCGTTATTTCCCGCGCCTGGATAGAGAAGAAACCGGTGTATTTACAGCTGCCGTCGGATATTTGCGATGTGGAAATTGAAATCGCCGCGGCGGCGACGGCACCGCAATTACCGGCCAGCGATAAATACAATGTGCAATTAGCGGCGATGGCGCTGTTAACCAAAATCAAACGCGCACAGCGCCCAATCATGTTGGTCGATCAAATGGTGGATCGCTACCAGTTGCAGCAGTTGGTCATCGCGGTCGCTCACCGCTTCGCCATTCCGCTGACCAATATGCCCACCGCCAAATGCATTATCCCGGAAAACACCGCCGGTTGGATGGGCGGCTACAGCGGCAATCTGTCGCGCCCCGAACTGTATGAACACATGGCCCACTCGGACTGCGTGCTGAGCTTCGGCGTACGTCTGGTAGACTCCACCACCGGCTATTTCTCGCAGCAAATTCCCGCCGCCGCTCAGGTGGATATTCAGCCGTTTTCGATGAAACTGGACAACACCTCCTACCCAGCGGTAGCGACGGCGGATCTGCTGCAGGCACTGCTGGATCTGAGCGAAGACGCGCCGGCGCAGCGTTTATCACCGCTGGCCGATCCCCGTGAGAAGCTGGCGACGCCGAGCGACGCGCCTATCGACCAGGCCTATCTGTGGCGACGCATCCAACGCTTCATCCAGGCGGATGACGTGGTAGTGGTGGAAAACGGCACCTCAGGCGCGGCCATCGGCGGCATGCGCATGCCAGGGGGCGTCAAGGTGGTCAACCAACCGATTTGGGGCTCGATCGGTTATACCCTGCCGGCGCTGCTCGGCACCCTGATGGCGGCGCCGGAGCGCCGCCACCTGCTGTTCATCGGCGACGGCTCCTTCCAGCTCACCGCGCAGGAAGTGTCTACCCTGCTGCGCTGCGAGCAAAAGCCGATCATCTTCCTGATCAACAACGACGGCTACACCATTGAACGCTATATCCTCGGCGAAAACTCGTCTTACAACGACATCAGCCCGTGGGACTACGCCAAACTGCCGGCGGTATTGAATACCCAGGCGCAGCCGTTCAGCGTGGCGGTGGAAACCACGCAACAGCTGGAAATGGCCCTGGAACACGCCTCGCGGCAGGATCGGCTGGCGTTTATCGAGGTGAAAGTGCCGATGATGGACACGCCGCCGGTGATGAAAGAGTTCTGTAACCGCTGCAACAGCTTTAACTTTGGCCTGACCAACCCGCGTCGCAGCGCCTGATGCGCGATCGCGCCGCCGGTGGTTCAGGAAACCGGCGGCGTTTTTTTATGCCGTTACCCGCCGGCGCGCGCCATGCAGCGCTGGCGGCGTTCGTCCACCCGCTTGGCGAACCAGGCGGTGGTCAGCTTGCGGGTGATTTTCGGGCTCTCCAACTGGATACCCGGCAGCATCTCGCGCGGCAGCTTGCCGCCCGCCAGCGCATAGACCTTCTTATACAGGTCGGTATCGGCAAAGTCGGCCGTGTCGCCTTTCTCGAGCGCCCGGCGAATGGCGCTGTCGCTCATGTTCAGGCGCTTGCCGAGCGTGCGCACCGCCAGCTCGGTCGAACCGGGCTTGTCGCTGCCAAAGTCGATCAGATCGCCGTCCAGCGCCAGCGGAATGGCGCTCGCCCGGCTGACCGCGTTTTGGAACGCCGCGTTGCGGCTGGCGTACCAGCCGGCGTTGAAGTCGGCGAAGCGGTAAATCGGCCGGCTGTAATCGGCCGGGTACCCCAGCAAATGCATAATGCCGAAGTACATACCGCCGCGCCGGCTGAAAACTTCGCGGCGAATCGAGCCGTCGACCGGATAAGGGTACCCTTTGGCGTGCACCTCGGCGAAGGCGATGCTCACCTGCATCGGGCCGCCGGTATGTACCGGATTTAAATGGCCGAACAGCTTCTGCCCCATCGGCACGCGGTCGATCATGTCATCGAAGATATCGCTCAGATCCTTCTCGGTGCGCACCTTATCCAGCCGCTCGCTGTAGCTCTGGCCGTTCGACGACGAAATCTTCAATGCGGTGTGCACCAAAAAGTTCGGGATGTGCATCTGATCGGCGCGGCGGTCGATCTCCTTCCAAGCGATCTTCGGCAGCCCCGGCACCTGCGGGTTAGCCTGGAACGTCGACTCCTGTTCGGTCACCGCCAGCACCGAACACAGGTTCTCATCGCTCGGCTCGATGCCCTGCGCGGCGAAGGCGGCGGTAATATCGGTAGCCCAGCCCTGCCGATCGCCGGCGTTGGCCGGGATCAGCATCATCAGCCGGGCTTTGACGTCGGCGGGGCGCGCCGCCGGTGCCGTGGTGGTGGTTTTGCTGGTACAGCCCGCCAGCGCCAGCAGCGCGGCCAGGCTTAGCAAACGGAAGGGCATCGGGTGGAATAAACGAAGTATCGGCATCTTTTCCCTGAACGTGATGACATGAACAGCACTGAAATTAGCCCAGCCGCCGCGCACAATCCAGTATAAATATACCCGTTCCGCCGCACAGGTGGGCCGGGAAATACCCAACAACGCAGGGAGAACAAAATGATCGAACTCAAAGAAATGACGGCGCAGGAACTGGATCACTACCGTAAATACGGGGTAAAGGCTTACGCAGACGATTTGGCGCGTTCGTTTCAGCTCAGCCAGGAACACGCGTTGATCGAGGCCGAAGCCAATTTCAAACGAGGGCTGGCGATGCCCGGCCAACGGTTGGTATGCGCGAGGCTGCCGAATGTCGAGGACAGCATCGCCACCGTCTGGTACGCCATTGAGCAACGAACCTTCGGTAAGCAGCTGTTTATCTATGATTTTGAAGTGACGCACGCCTGGCGTGGCAAAGGCTATGGCGAGCGGGTACTAAATGCGGTGCTGGACGCGGCGAGAGCACAGGGGGCGGAATATGCCGAACTGACGGTGTTCAACGATAATCCGACGGCCGCGCGCCTGTATTCCAAGTTAGGTTTCGATGCGGTCACCACCCGTATGCGCCGCCGTTTGTAGCAATAGGTTTGCGAAGCTCGGGATTTTCAAATGACGAATAAAGATGTATTTTATATGCATCATATAAATCACTTTGCTTGCCCAGCCAAAGGAGCCCCCTATGGAGCAGCAGCTGCTTTGCTATAAAACCCTGCCAGAATGGAACAGCGACACGCTGCCGGCGGCCTTCCGCCAGCGCCACAACACCCAGAGCGGCACCTGGGCGAAGCTCACCGTACTGAGCGGCAACCTGACGTTCGCCATGATGACCGAAGACGGCGCCACCACCGAGACCTGGCAGTTCAGCCCCGAAAGCCAGCCGCCGTTTATCGCACCGCAGCAGTGGCATCGCATCGTTTCCTTTTCGGACGACATGACCTGCCGGCTGGCGTTTTACTGCGCGCCGGAAGATTACTACCACAAGAAATACGAACTGACGCGCACCCACTCCGAAGTGATCGAAGCGGCGGCGCGCATCGCGCCGGGCAAGGCGCTGGATCTGGGCTGCGGCGGCGGGCGCAATTCGCTCTATCTCAATCTGAAAGGTTTCGACGTCACCGCCTGGGACAAGCACGCGCCGTCGATAGCCCGCCTCAATCAGATCGTCGACGCCGAGCAGCTGACCCGCCTGAGTGCCGGGGTGCAGGATCTCAATACCCATCGCTTCAGCGGCGACTACGACTTCATCCTGTCCACCGTGGTAATGATGTTCCTCGAGCGGCAGCAGATCCCGCCTATCGTGCAAAACATGCAGGACAGCACCGTGCGCGGCGGCCATAACCTGATCGTGGCGGCGATGGATACCGAGGATTATCCCTGCCCGCTGCCGTTCCCGTTCACCTTCAGCCCGGGTGAGCTGAAGCATTATTATCGCGACTGGGAGATCCTCAAATACAACGAGGACGTCGGCCAACTGCACAAGACCGACGCCGCCGGCAACCGTATCTCGCTGCGCTTCGCCACCCTGCTGGCGCGCAAGCTATAGCGCGTCGTGAAAGATAATCCCCAGCGTGTGGCGTTGGCCGGCGCGTATTCGGCTGACGCCGTGGCGCAGATTGACCCGATAACAGCCTTTCACTCCCTCCACCGGCCGGTGATGCACGGCGAACACCACCGCGTCGCCCTGTTGCAGCGGCACCACCTCCGCCCGGCTCTGCATCCGCGGCCGCTGTTCGGTCAGCACGAACTCGCCGCCGGTGAAGTCCTGCTCGGGGGCGGAGAGCAGAAACGCCACCTGCAGCGGAAACACTCGTTCGCCGTACAGGTCCTGATGCAGACAGTTGTAATCCCCCGTTTCGTAGCGCAACAGCAGCGGCGTCGGCCGCCGCTGGCCGGCCCGGTGGCATTCCGCCAGGTAGGTTTCATGTGCGGCGGGATAGCGCGCCGCCAGCCCCAACAAGGCGTTCCAACGGTTGGCCACCGGCGCCAGCCGCGCATACATCAGGCTGCGCGCTTCGGCCACCGGCGGCGGCAGCGGATAGGCGAAATAGCGGTACTCGCCGCGGCCAAAACCGTGCTTCGCCATCACGACGCGGCTGCGAAAATGCGCATCCTGCGGGTAGAGCGCTGTCAGCTCGCGGCACAGCTCTTGGCTGAGCACGCCCGGCAGACGCGCGCAGCCCTGCGCATCGAGTTCACGTTCAATTGCCGCCCAGTCCAATTCGGCCAGCCGGGTCGCCAGCGCGCCGCTCATCGCTGCGCCTCTTTTTCCAGCAACGCTTTCTTGCGATCGACGCCCCAGCGGTAGCCGGACAGCGTGCCGTCGTTGCGCACCACCCGGTGGCAAGGGATCGCCACCGCCAGCATGTTGGCGGCGCAGGCGCCGGCCACCGCGCGCACCGCTTTGGGCGCGCCGATGCGCCGGGCGATATCGGCATAGCTGACGGTTTCCCCGACCGGTATCGCCTGCAGCGCCCGCCAGACCCGCTGTTGAAACGCGGTGCCGCGAATATCCAGCGGCAGCGCCAACCCGTTCTCCGGCGCTTCAATCAGGCCCACCACCTGCGCCATCAGCGCTTCATACTGCGCGTCGCCGCCGATCAGCTCGGCGTTGGGGAATTTGTCCTGCAGATCCTGCACCAGCTGCTGCGCATCGTCCCCCAGCAGAATGGCGCAGATGCCCACCTCGCTCTGCGCCGCCAGGATCTCGCCCAGCGAACAGCGCCCGACGGCGAAATGAATGCGCATGCCTTTGCCGCCGGCTCGGTAGGCCTTCGGCGTCATGCCCAGCGCGGCGTTGGCTTGCTGGTAGAAGCGGCCGTTGGCGCCATAGCCGGCGTCGAAGATCGCGTCGGTCACCGTTTCCTGCTGCGTAAGGCCGGTGCGCAAGCGTTGGCTGCGCTGCGCGTCGGCGTAGCCTTTCGGCGTCAGGCCGGTGATCGCTTTGAACAGCCGGTGGAAATGGTATTGGCTCAACCCGACGTGGCGCGCCAGCGTCTGCAGCGACGGCGCTTTCTCCGCCCGTTCGATATAGCGGCAGGCCTCGGCTATCTGCCGCGCATGCTGTTCCGTCAACGGCGTCAGCCCCTGGCGGCAGCGTTTGCAGGGCCGATAACCCGCCGCTTCCGCCTGTTCGGCATCGTCGAACAGCTCCACGTTTTGCCGATTCGGCTGACGTGACGGGCAAGAAGGCGAGCAATACACGCCGGTGGTTTTCACCGCGTAGATAAAGCGGCCGTCGGCGTGCTTGTCGCGGCTGACGATCGCCAGCCAGCGCGGATCGGCGCTGTCGATTACGTTTTTCATCATCCGTTCCTCACTGCGGTTTCGATGTTAACCAGCATAGTGACGGGCCGTTGGCGAAACACGCCGACTCTTGCTTTTTAATTCGGCGCCGACGTTTTCAACAATGTTTCGACAATTTTTAACCAACAACATGAAGTTTATTACGTTGCCAACCTGGTTGCACGGCGTTAGGATCGCGGCCGGCCACGGGCGTGGCCAGTGTTTTTGCCTGTTAGTTGCGCGCATGGAGAGGTTATTGTGTTAGAGAGTTTTGGCGTCCTGAATTTATGGACCTATTTGGCCGGGGTGGTCTTCATCATCATTCTGCCGGGGCCGAATACGCTGTACGTGCTGAAAACCGGCATATCGCGCGGCGTGCGCGCCGGCTATACCGCCGCGCTGGGCGTGTTTATCGGCGATGCGATCCTGATCTTCTGCGCCTATATCGGCGTGGCGTCGCTGATCCGCACCACGCCGTTCCTGTTTACCCTGGTGCGTTTTCTCGGCGCAATTTACCTGCTGTTCCTCGGCGCAAAAATCCTCTACGCCACCTTCGTGCAGAAGGCGCAGGCGCAACAGCAGCAGATTGAGGGCGGCCACAGCATTCTGCGAAAATCGCTGACGCTGAGCCTGACCAACCCGAAGGCGATCCTGTTTTACGTGTCGTTCTTCGTGCAGTTCATCGATTTCAACTATGCGCACACCGGGCTGTCGTTCACCATTTTGGCGCTGATCCTCGAAGCCGTCAGCTTTATCTACATGAGCACGCTGATCTTCTCCGGCGCGATGCTGGCGCATTTCTTCAATCACAAGAAAGGCCTGGCGAAGCTCGGCAACGGCCTGATCGGCCTGCTGTTCCTTGGTTTCGCCACCCGTCTGGCGACCCTGAGCTCGTGATCCCTCCCGGCCGGCGCCCGCCGGCCTCGGTTTACCCTTCCGTCACGGCAAAATGACACGCAGGACAAACCGAATGTCAGGCAGACCAAAGCCGCCGCTTTCCCGCTGATCTAGACTTGCAGGGTTAACGATAACCTGATGAGCCTGATCGGAGGATGTATGTCTGACAATACCGTAGCCGTGCTGGATAGCGTATCGCGTTTTCTCGATCGTCAGCATGGGCTGTATATCGACGGCCAGTGGCGCGCGTCCGCCGCGGAAGGCCGCCTGGCGGTGTATAACCCCGCCAATGGGCAGCAGATCGCCACCACCGCCGACGCCAATGAACACGACGTCGCACTGGCGGTGCAGTCCGCCCACAAAGCCTTCAGTGAAGGCGTCTGGGCGCAGCGTCTACCGGTCGAGCGCGAACGTATCCTGCTGCGCTTCGCCGATCTGGTGGAGCAGCACGCCGAAGAGCTGGCGCAGCTCGAAACCCTGGAGCAGGGCAAATCCATCAACATCGCCCGCGCTTTCGAAGTCGGCAGCACCCTGAACTGGATGCGTTACACCGCCGGGCTGGCGACCAAAATCACCGGTCAAACGCTGGACGTCTCTATTCCGATGCCGCCGGGCGCCAAATATCAGGTTTATACCCGTAAAGAGCCGATCGGCGTGGTCGCCGGCATCGTGCCCTGGAACTTCCCGCTGATGATCGGCATGTGGAAAGTGATGCCGGCGCTGGCCGCGGGCTGCTCCATCGTCATCAAGCCGTCGGAAACCACCCCGCTCACCCTGCTGCGCATCGCCGAGCTGGCGAGCGAAGCCGGCGTGCCGCCGGGCGTGTTCAACGTGGTCACCGGCCGCGGCACCGTGTGCGGCAAAGCGCTGACCGAACATCCACTGATCGCCAAAGTCAGCTTTACCGGCTCCACCCCGGTGGGCAAAAGCATCGCGCGCGCGGCGGCGGATCGCCTGACCCGCGTGACGCTGGAGCTGGGCGGCAAAAACCCGGCCATCGTGCTGAAAGATGCCGATCCGCAGCAGGTGATCGAAGGCCTGATGCTTGGCAGCTTCCTCAATCAGGGGCAGGTATGCGCCGCCAGCTCGCGAATTTATATTGAAGCGCCGATTTATGATCGGTTGGTGGCCGGATTCGAACAGGCGGTGAAATCGCTGTCGGTCGGGCCGGGGATGGATACCGGCGCGCAAATCAACCCGCTGGTGTCGCTCGCGCACCGCAACAAGGTGGCGGCCTACCTGGACGACGCCCGGGCGAAAAACGCTGAGCTTATCGGCGGCGCGGCCGGGCCGGACGCCAACGGCTTCTACATTCCGCCGACGCTGGTGATCAACCCGGACGATCGGCTGAACCTGACGCGCGAGGAAGTGTTCGGCCCGGTGGTCAACCTGATTCGGGTGGCGAGCGCCGAAGAGGCACTGAGCAAGGCCAACGACACCGACTTCGGGCTGACCGCCAGCCTGTGGACCACCAGCCTGCAGCAGGCGATGGCGCTGACGCCGCGCATTCAGGCCGGCACCGTGTGGGTCAACACCCATACGCTGATCGACCCGAACATGCCGTTCGGCGGGTTCAAACAGTCGGGCAGCGGCCGTGATTTCGGCCCGGATTGGCTGGATGCCTACACCGAATCGAAATCGGTCTGCATCCGCTATTGAGTGAAGCGGCGCGGGCCTGGCCCGCGCCCTGACTTACTGATACTGCCGACGGTATTCGCTCGGCGACATGCCGAAACGCTGCTTGAAAGCGGTCGAGAAATGGCTGTGATCGGTGAAGCCCCAGTCGAGGCCGACGCCGGCCAGTTTTTCCTGCCCGGCGGCGCTGCGCAGCGCCTGCGCGCACAGATCCAGCCTGCGGTTCCTGATGTACTGCGCCACCACCAGCCCCTGACGGGCGAACACCCGATACAGACTGCGTAACGACACCCCCAACTCGGCCGCCACCCACTCAGGGCGCAGCTGCGCCGACTGAATATGCCTGTCGATCAATGCCAGCGCCTTGTCAAAGACCGGTTGCTGCCCCTCCGGCCGCGCCTGCTCGAGCGCCAGGGCCGGGCGCAGCAGCGCCGCCAGCGCATTCAGCACCGCCTCGCTTTCCGCCGCGGCAAGCTGAGGATCCTGCATGCTGCTCAGCACCAGCTGGCGGCTGAGGCGCACCGCGCTGAGCTCGGCTCCCAGACGCTGAGCGCAAGGCGGCGGCAGCGGCAGGCAGCCGCGCGGCAACAACAGGGAGATTTGGCGCGAATCGCGCTGGAAAGTGAAACTGCTGGGCTGTGAGGCATCGATCAGCGTCATGTCGCCGGGAGAGAGCACCGTTTGGCGATCGCCCTGCTCCATCAATGCGCTGCCGCGCAGCTGGATGACGGTGAAAAAGTGCGCACCGTCGCTGCGGGCAATTTCACGCGGCGTGCGGTACAGCCGAGCCTGGGACACATCGACCACGCTCAGGCGCAGGGCATGGGCGCGAAACTCCTGCATCGCCCCGCTGAAGCCGGGCCCCAACGTTTTCGCGCAGAATCGGCCGCAGGCGGTGTTGATTTTCCCCAGCCACTCTTCGAAGCCGACGTCCCGGAGCGTTGCCAATGCCGTCATGATCTCTCCCTTCAAACAGCAGCGGTGCTGCGCCGTTGAACAGAAAAACACCATAACAATCCGTTAACACACAATCAATGGCGAGCGGGGGATTTGGCGCCGCGATCACAGATCATCGGGCGCCCGTCATCAATCCGCCACGAAACCGTCATCTCATCGTCACAGGCCTCGCCAAAAATACAGGCTGTTCCCCCTTCACGTTGACTCCCTGGACATGACCCGATGAAATCGTTGCAGAAATCCATTTTAGCGCTGTGTTTGTTTACCACCAGCGCCCTGGCCGCGTTCCATGCGCAGGCGGCAGAGGAAGCCCAACCGTTCACCACCGCGCAGCAGGTGGATCTGACCCACATCCTGCCGCCGCCGCCGGCCAACGACTCGGCGCAGACCCAGCGCGAACTGCGGGAAGTGCTCGACATGCAGCAGAAACGCACGCCGGAAATGGCCAGCCAGGCTAAGGCGGATGCGGAAGAGAACGTCTGGGTATACAGCAACGTGATGGGGCCGAAGTTCAACGCCGAAGCGTTGCCGGCC
This sequence comes from Serratia sp. NGAS9, assembly GCF_009905295.1. Taxonomy (NCBI): domain Bacteria; kingdom Pseudomonadati; phylum Pseudomonadota; class Gammaproteobacteria; order Enterobacterales; family Yersiniaceae; genus Serratia; species Serratia sp. NGAS9. The sequence continues at coordinate 925,311 of NZ_CP047605.1, read as the reverse complement.
GTGAGCGCCTTCTTCGATCGCATCGTCGCAACCGAAGCGGCGGTGGTCGATCCGGCGAAAGATTTCTGGAAGCGCCCGCGCCCGCATATGCTGGACAGCCGCATCGAGCCGATCGTCAAGCGCTCCAGCTCCGGCTCCTGGCCTTCCGGCCACACCACGCTGGGCACGCTGATGGGCATCACCCTGGCCAATATGGTGCCGGAGAAGCGTGCCGCCATCATGACGCGCGCCTGGCAATACGGCGACAACCGGGTGGTGGCGGGGATCCACTACCCTTCCGATATCGAGATGGGCCGCATCGCCGGCAGCGTCATCAGCCAGCAGCTTTCACAGCAGCAGGATTTCCAGCAGCAGTACCGGCAAGCACGCGACGAGCTGCGCCAGGCGCTGGATTTACCCGCGGCGAAATAGACCCGGCGGCTAGCACCGGGCCCTGACGGCCCGGTTTACGGCTGTTTGTCCAACAGGTAACGCACCACCGCCGCGTACTCTTTGGCGTAGCCTTCAACGCTGGTGCTGGCCATGCCGGCATTGTCTATCTTGTATTTGCCGGCCACGTAGAACGACGGGGTGCCGCGCACCTCGAATGCTTTCACCGCTTCGTTCTGCTTGGCGATCAATCCTTTGACCAGCAGGCTGTGGCGCGCGTTTTCATAGGTAGCGGCATCGATGCCGGCCGCCGTAAACACCCGCTGAATATCGTCGGCGCCGTTGACGGCGCGCTGTTTCTGCACCGCGTCGAACATCGCCCCTTCAATCTTGTCTTCCACGCCCAGCACCGTCGCCACCGCCCAGGCTTCGGTCAGCTCATTGCCCAGTTTGCCCATCAGGCTGACGTGATATTTGGTGACTTTCTCACCGGCGGGCAGCGCCTGCGCCACGGTACTGCCTACGCGATAGGTATCGGCGAACTGATAGCAAGGGCCGCAGTAGAAGGAGAAGAACTCCACCACCGCCGGCGCGGCGGCCACCGGCTTATCCAGCCGGGTGTATTGCTCGCCCGCACGGTAATCCGCGGCCTGAACCGCAGGCAGCGCCAACATCAATACGACGGCGGCGGCGAACGAACGCTTAACTTTTGCCAACATAAACACTCCTGGTTTCATCTATGAACATCGTCCTTAGCGGCGGTTTTTATAATCAAATAACCGCCAGAAGACCAGTTTTTATTACCTTCTATTTGTGAGGGATTATGTTCAGCGACCTTCGTAACCGTCCCAGTACGCACCTACCGCTTCCTGTGAGAGCACCTGGCGGCGCTTAGGATTGTCGGCGCTGCTGTAGGCGCGATTAATGAAAATGGTTTTGTGTTCCATGTTCTGCTGGAACTCCGCGCTGGCCAGGTAATCGGCCTTTTTCTGCGCCTCGCTGCGCGCCACGCCTGCCGCGCGATCCTTTTTCCCCAGCTGGTAGAACTGTTCGAACATCGGCACGGCGTTCTTAATACTGCCGTTCACATCGGTGCGGAATTGCGGATCAAAATCGTCGCGAGTTTGATAAACGTAGTGTTTGGCATGCTGCTCGGCACTGCTGAGGTGATGGGTGCAGGCGCTGAGCGCCAACAGCGGCAACAACAGCGCCGCGCTTTTCAGTCTTTTCATGTCGTCTGTCCCTGTCAGTGAGGAAGGTTCCTTTAGCGCCACGAGCATAGCGCCGCCACCCGGCAAACGTCAAACGACAAAAAACGCATCACATTGTTTTATATTAATATTATATACACTGATTGGTATTCATTGCCTGAAACACTATGCTTTAACAGAACAGGGTAAACACTCACCGACAGCGAGGCGGCCAATGAAACCGATCGACAAAAACGTGGGGGAGTACGACCTCACGGCGGAAAAAAAAGCGGGCATGATCACCGGCACCATCCGCGGCGAACTGCCGGACAGCGACGCCAATCTGCCGCTGCTGCCCTTCTCCGGCACTTTCGCCGGCCCCAGCGTGGCCGAAGCCATCGCCGATATTCAGCAACAGTTCCCCGACATCGAACCGGCGATTATCGACGATTTGCGCGAGGAACTGCTGAAGGCCGGGTTCTAATCCGGATCGCGGTGCCGCACGAACGGACTGTAGACCGGCGCGCCGGGCTTCAGCGCCAGATCGGCGTCAAAATCTTCATTGCGATTGAACGGCACCGCCGGCCAGGTGGAAAACGCGTTCAAACCGTCCCGGTACGTCTGTGTCACCTGTGCCAAAGCGACATTTTGCGCCTCCAGAGCTTCGCCCGCCAACCCGCCGCGCACGCCATAGACCAGGAACGGCTCCAGCACGCTAAAGCCGATATAGTGCAGCGCATGCATGATTGGCCACAGCATCAGCCGCATATCGCCGTCGCGCCCGTTCGGCGCGCAGGCCTGTGCGGAAGCGCCGGCGGTCACGGTCAGCAGCGCCCGCTTACCGCACATCACGCCGTTCTCATGGCGGTGGCGGCTGTCGTAGATCCCGCCGTAAACGAACACCCGATCCATCCAGCCCTTGATGATGGCCGGCGCGCCGAACCACCAGAAAGGGAACTGCAGCACCAGCGTATCCGCCCAGCGCAACAGCTCGATATGCCGCCGGATCTCCGCCGGCAGCGCCTGGATCGTCCAGTGATGGCGCTGCTCCTGCATCGCATCGAACCGGTCCACCTGCTTTCTGCTGGGGTAATGGCCGGCGCCCTCGCGCGGATCAAACCCCTCCTGATACAGATCGACCGTTTTCACCTGATGCCCCTGCGCCAGCCAGGCCTGCCGCGCCTGTTCGGCCAAATGGGCATTGAAAGAATGCGGCTCGGGGTGAGCCAGCACAATCAGCACGTTCATCCTGTGTCTCCCGTTGTAAGGTGGTGCTGTTATGCTGTGGCTTTATCGTCCCCTTGGCAATTACGCACCTGAAGGTAACCCCCAATGGCTTATCCCGGCGACGTCTATTCGAGCAAGTGTTCCGCACGCGATGCGCTGGCGCTGATTTCCGGCAAGTGGGTGATGCTGATCCTGCCTGCGCTGGCGCAGCGCCCGATGCGCAACGGCGAGCTGCTGCGCCGCATCGACGGCATTTCGCAGAAGGTGCTGACGCAAACGCTGCGCCAGCTGGAACGCAACGGGCTGCTCGAACGGCTAGATTTAAGTGAAAAGAATCAGGCGCATGTGGAATACCGGCTCAGCGCCGTCGCCTGCTCGCTGGTCGAGACGCTGGCGGCGCTGGACCGATGGGCGGAATACCATTTCCCCGAGCTGGACGCCGCCCGCGAGCGCTATGATGCCGACCGCGGACGCGAGACCGATTAAAGCGGTTTGGCCCGCAGCGTCTCGCCGCTGCGCACGAAGTTGCCGGCCCCCAGATGATGAATGGTGTGCAGATCCGCATTGGCGGCGGTGAAGTTCCAGCGCCCTTGCTGGAACACCCGCTCGTCCGCTGCCGCGCTCAACACCTCGCCGAAGCAGGTGTCGTATTTTTCCTGTGCGCCGCTTTCCGGCAATAAGCGGCACTCCAGCCACGCCACGCAACCCTGTTCGATCAGCGGCACCTGCAGCGTGGCGCTCGGCGCTGCGGCGATGTGAAAGCGGGCAAACTTGTCTTCATCCAGCCCGGACACGCTGCCAACCGCGTAGGTGGCGTCGATGAACATGGCCGCCGGCACGCAAATGCCGAATGCGCCGCTCTCCTCGATCATTTGCCGGCTGTGCGCCCCTTTGTCCACCACAATGGCGATGCGCGGCGGGCTGAACTCCACCGGCATCGACCAGGCGGCGGCCATCACGTTGCGTTTGGCGCCGTCGTGGCTGCGGCTGGTGATCAATACTGTCGGGCCGTGGTTCAGCAGGCGGCTGGCGTGTTCGAGGGCGACAGGACGAAAGTGGCTCATCGGGAAATCCTTGCGAGTGACTGACTGTCCCGCAGTGTAGATCTGCGCTGCGGCGGCAGGCAACGCGGGGCGCACAGAATGCGCAGGTGAGACGCTTGTTCCCCGTCTCGCCATCCGTTATCTATAGTTAGATCAATTCGCCGGTAACGGCCCACTCCACCTGAGGATCTTGCCTTGACGTTTTTAAAACACCCTATCGCCGGATTGGTGCTGGCCGGCTGCGGCCTGCTGTCGGCGGGCGGCGCGCTGGCCGCTTCCGATGCGCTGGTGTACTGCACCGTCGCCTCGCCGGAATCGTTCAACCCGCAGCTCTCCAGCTCCGGGCCGACCTTTATCGCCACCTCGCAGGTGCTGTACAACCGCTTGGTGACGCTGCGCGAAAGCGATAAAACCCCGGCCCCGTCGCTGGCCACCGAGTGGAGCGTCAGCCCGGACGGCAAGACCTATACCTTTACCCTGCGCCAGGGCGTGAAATTCAACAGCAACAAATACTTCACCCCGACACGCGACTTCAACGCCGAAGACGTGGTGTTCACCGTGATGCGGCAGAAGGATCCCGCTAACCCTTATCACAAGGTCTCCGGCGGCAACTATGAATACTTCACCGACATGGGCCTGGATAAGCTGATCACCAAGGTGGAAGCGGTGGACGAGCATCACGTGCGCTTCACGCTGAGCCAGCCCAACGCCGCCTTCGTCGCTGACTGGGCGATGGATTTCGCCTCGATCCTGTCCGCCGAATACGCCGACGCCATGCTGAAAAAGGGCACGCCGGAATACGTCGACAACTGGCCGATCGGCACCGGGCCGTTTGCGCTGCAGCAGTACAAGCAGGATTCGCTGATCCGCTACATCGCCAACCCGCACTACTGGCAGGGCGAAGTGGCCAGCAAGCACCTCATCTTCTCCATCACGCCGGATCCGCAAACCCGGCTGGCCAAGCTGAAAACCAACGAATGCCAGATCATCCCCGCGCCGCTGCCGGAACAGTTCGCCGCCATCAAGGCCGACGGCAACCTGCAGCTGCACGACATTACCGGGCTGAACGTCGGCTATCTGGCGTTCAACACCCAGAAAAAACCGTTCGACAACCTGCTGGTGCGTCAGGCGTTGAGCTACGCGGTGGACAAGAAAGCGATCGTCGCCGCGGTGTTCAAAGACAGCGGCACGCCGGCCAATTCACTGCTGCCGCCGGGCATGCTGGGCTACAACGACAAACTGCCGGAGTACGCCTACGATCCGCAGAAGGCGCGCGAGCTGCTGAAGCAGGCCGGGCTGGAACAGGGCTTTGAAACCGACATCTGGTCGATGCCGGTACAGCGCCCTTACAACCCGAACTCCAAGCGCATCGCCGAGATGATCCAGAGCGACTGGGCGAAGGTGGGCGTGAAGGCCAAGATCGTCACCTGGGAGTGGGGGCAGTATCTGGCCGGGCTGCGCAAAGGCGAGCAACAGAGCGCGCTGTACGGCTGGGTGTCGGACAATGGCGATCCGGACAACTTCGCCACCCTGCTCGGCTGCGCCGGCGTGCAGAGCGGCGCCAACGTGGCACGCTGGTGCGATAAGGATTATGACCGGCTGATCCAGCAGGCGATCCAGGAGAACCAGCCGCAGGCGCGCGCCAAGCTGTATCAACAGGCGCAGGTGATCTTCGCCAAACAGGCGCCGTGGCTGCCGCTGGCCACCGGCAAAGTGTTCTACGCCACCCGCAGCAACCTGAGCGGCTATGTGGTGGACGTGAACGGCAGCGATTTCGCCAAGGCCAAATTGAACTGATCTTAGGCGCCGCAGCGAGGGCTGCGGCGTAACCCGCTTCATCGCTTAATAAGCTGCCAGCCTCTGAACCTATCATTATTAGCTTCATAACTTACGGCGCTCACCTATCACCAGACGCATATCCCACTAAACCAATAGCTTAATAAGCGAGCTGAACCTGGCGTTTTGCCTAAATTGCGCGCACGCGCTTTCCTCCGATGTAACATTTCGTTACCATCGACGCACAGACCCTTTAACATCAAAAGGTAACCCGGTGCAGAACACCTACATGCCGTGGCAAATTCGCCTGCACTGGCTGGTGGCGATCCTGCTGGTCATCACCTGTGTCACCATCGAGCTGCGGGGCTTTGCCGAACCGGGCAGCGCCCCTTGGTACGTGCTGGTTGTCACCCACTTCAGCTGCGGCGTAACGGTATTTGCGCTGATGATCGCCCGCCTGTTCCTGCGCTGGCGCCACCCCTCGCCCGCCATCGCGCCCAAACCGCCGAAGTGGCAAACCGGCCTGGCGCACCTGACGCACACCCTGATCTACCTGCTGCTGCTGACGCTGCCGGTGCTGGGGGTCTATTCGCGCTATCTGGGGGGCAAAGAGTGGTATCTATTCGGCCTGCCGATGCCGTTCGCCGACGTGGCCGATCGGCCGCAGGCGCGGGCGATTATCGGCTGGCACAAAACGCTGGCGTCATTCGGCTACTGGCTGATCGGCCTGCATACCGCCGCCGCACTATTCCACCACTATATCGTCAAGGACAATGCGCTGGTGCGCATGCTGCCACTGATGAAAAAGCGCTGACCATCCGGCGCCAGGGATGAATTTTCGGGCCACGCCTGCTGACAGGGAATGATATGCAAACCCAATTTTTTCATGTGACCGTCGAGCAATGCGCTTGCCAACAGACGGCGCCCGACAATCTGGTGAGGATCATCGCCTCCGGCCAGACGTTCTTTTTTTATCGCGATGACTTCAGCGACAGCGAAAATCTGCTGGCCAGGCTCGCTGCCGGCGATCGGGTGAAGATCGGCGCCCACCGCCTGCGGGACGGCAGCTACTGGCTGCACTGGCTGCTGCACGGCACGAAAGGCCGGCTGGAGCCTGACAGAACGCTGAAATATAAGCTGAAATACTTCGCCCTGCTGCTGCTGGGCGCGGCGCTGGCCGGCGGTTTCCCGGCGGCCTTTTTCATCATGGACCGGGAAGATTCCTGGCTGACCATCGTCCTGTTCTTTATCGCCATCATCGCCGGCCTTATCGGCATCGGCATGGTGCTGTTCGTCGGTTCGGAGCTCCTGTTGATTGCGCACCGCGGCCGCAGGCGCCTGCTCAGAGCGCTGGATCGCGTGCTGCAGGGGCAAGACGTCACGCCGCCCGGCTCGCTCAGCCTGAAAATCCCCGGCATCAGATACCGGGCCGTCCGCGCAGACGCCGCGCCAGTGCCCGCAATGCCACAAACCGAGTTCCCCCTCCCCGAGGGCGTCGAGGCCTCCAGCATAGAGACGGTCAACGCCCTGAGCTACGAACTCTGCCACTATGAGATCCCGCGGCAGGTGCAGTATTTGGACACTTATGCGTGGCGTCAGAAGGAGAGGCACTTCGCGTTGACGACCCGCGCGCTCAACGTCCCCAATACCAAACTGCACCCAGTATTTCGTCGGCAACATCCGCTTTTCATCGCCAAAGGCGATCCGCTGCAGGTGCTGTATTGCGAAAACGACACCGTCCCCGAGTTGCCGACGGTGCGTGGGATCATCAATCATCGCGATCGCCAAACCTATCTCATCGGCGGCAGCCGCTACTTCACCGAAGCCGGCCTTAACCTGTGCGCGCGCGTTGTCTTCATTTTTGGGGCAATCGTGGCGTGTTTTGTGCTCGGCATGACGGTGGTGGATAACGCCGATACCCCGGCGGGCTTTTACCTGGATGCCTGGACCCTGAAGCGCCTCGGCAGTGAATTGCCGCCGATTATTCTGCTGCTGATGCTGATGGTCAGCGGCCTGGCGCTGCTGATCGAGGGTTTCGCCCAGATCTGTCGCCTGTACTCTTTTGACCAGCACCGCACGTTTAAAACGTTTAAATACCTGCGAAATCTGCGCCGCAGGTTGTGGCGGCAGGCTCAGGTGACGGAGCTGAAATGATGACGTTAGCGCTTTATAAAAGACCCCTTATTATCCTGACGCTGTTTTTAGCCAGCGCGCTGGGCGTCTATTTGCTCGCCCCTGAGCAACGCTATGCGCAGTGGCAATGGACTCGGGGCGACCAGGCGTTGCCGACGATAGCCCGTTACGATCTCATCCACAGCTACCCGGCGCCGGACGGCGCCCTGCTGCTCACCAGCAAAAGAAGTGAAGACCGCGCGTACAATAGCTTTTACGGTTGGGCGGCCAACTACCTCAGCCAGGTGCTGTTTGCCGGCCCAAAAGGGTTACAAATGCTGGGGGAACTCGACGACTTGATCCACGATGCGGTTTGCGGCGAGCAGGAGTGCGTGCTTTTTCTCTCTGAGGGCCGCAGGCTGGTTGATGTGCAACGGGGTACCATCGGGGCGCTGATCCCCTGGCCGGAGGGCGACGACAACCGGCCTTCCTTTGTCGGCGGCAAACTGGTGGCGCAACCGGGAAAACGCGCGCTGTATCTCATCAGCACCGAAGGCGTATTCTACAGCCCGGACTTCGGCGCCCATTGGCGGCAGACGCTGGATCTGCCGGCGCTGCTGGACGCGCGGCAACTGCTGGGCTTTGAGCGCGGCGAGGAGGAGTCACCGACGGCTTACGCCTCCGGTAAGCGCAAATCCGTACCCGAGATATTCACCGCCATTGATGGCGACCGCGTGCATTTCTGGATGAACCCGGTGCTCGGATCTGGCGCGTTACACATCGCCGTTAACGGTAAAACCGGCGAGGTGATTGAAATGCATTGGCTGCTGGTGCGCGTGGAGGAAAGCGCGCAAGCCCCGGACGGCGGCATCTACCTGATCGCACAAACGCTGGACAGAGGGCTGTATCAGCTTCTGCGTTATCAATCCGACGGGCAGTTGAAGGTGCTGCTGGAGACCGGCGATAAATCGCTGTATCAGCTCTGGGCGGGCAACGATAAGCTGGTCGCCCAAACGGATAACGGCGATGCGCGTCTTTCGCTGATTTTCGATCTGCGCTCATCCGACGTGCACTACCGACAGCCGTTGGAGTACCGGTACAACGGGCGCGACGACGCGCGCCAAACCGTGATCGAACCAGAAAGCCACTATGACGATGACGGGGAGATCCCGGCGCTGCCCTACTTCGTTCGCTATCGCTCCACCACGCCGTGAACATAAGGAACTTGCCATGCTGTTAGGTTATGGCGCCGGCGCCGCCGGCCTGCTGGCGCTGTTATTGGCCCTGCTGCTCGCCGGCATCCTGCTCGCCTGGTGGGGCTGGCGCTACGCCGCCGCCCGCTGCGGCCGCCCGCGCCCGCCGCTTTCCTGGGGCGGCTATCTGTTGGCCTCGGCGCTGGCGATCTACCCGGTGGCGTTCGCGCTGATGCTGATCGGCATGGCCATCCAGGACATCAAGAGCCAGCGGGCGGAAGATCGTTGGAATCAACGCAGCTACTTGACGCTCGACGAGGCAAAGCCGTTCGGTGAAACGACGCTGCCGAAAGGCAGTTGGGTAAACCGCCAGGAGCCACGCCTGCCCGGCACCGAAGACAGCCCTATCACGATGAACGGCGTGACCGCCGTGCGTTTTCCTCAGCCGCAGAGCGTGGCCGGCGTGCCGATCATCGCCTTCGAGGTTTTACCGCCGGTGATGGAGCTGGCGAGCGCGCACACCTTTACCCGCCCGAGCGGCCAAAGGGTGCACTGCGAAGCGGGTTGGCTGGTCTCTTTCTCTTTACCGCCGGATAAGCCGACCCCGCAGTGGGAGGAGTGGCAGGCCGGGCTGCCTGCGGCGGCGTTTCGGCCCAGCGACTGGATCTTTAGGGAGTGCTTCTCCGGCAGCCCGATCGCGGTGCTGACCTTGCACGACGGCGAAGTCAGGGTGCTGCCTTAAGCCTTACGCCGCGGCGTTGGGCAAGCGCACGGTCACGCGGTTGTTGGCCGTTGGCAACTGCAGCGGCGTTTCCTGCCAACTCACCGCGATAACCAATACCGGCGGGGCCGGCACGCGCGGCTCACGCCCGTCGGGCCCCACGCTGTAGGCATCCCACTCAATCACAAACACCCCGCCGTCTTGCGGCTCGACCCGCTCGACGAAAAAGGTGGTGTCCGAACCGCGCCCGCCCGCCGGTTTATGCGCGTAAGAGAGCAGGCTGAACCACTCGCCGGCGAAGTACAGATGGTAAAGGCCATCGACGATATGCTCGCCGCGGAACTGGCAGCCGCCGACGCTCAAACCGTCACCCGCCGGGGATTCCGCCACGCGTTCGAGATCGCGCACGAAGCGATCGGTCGGCCTGTTATCCAGCAACAGTTCATAAGGCGGCGTATGCAGCAGCGCGGCAGGATCGTCCGCCTGGCGCAGATCCGCCGGCAACATCGAGCGCGCCGCCAGCACGCGGCCGCTGGGCAACGTGATCTCCAGCCGATCGGCCGGATCCGCTACCCACTGCGGCACCCACAGACCGCGCACAAGGTGCAACGGCGTGGCCTCCACCTGCCGACACGTCGCCCGCAGCCGCGCCAGCGCCTCGGCGGTACCGGCGGCCAGCGCGTCCTGCTCGCGATCGGTCAATGCCGGCAGCGCGTACATCATCCGGGCAGCAGGCTCGTACACCGTCAGCCCCTCACCCTCACGACTGCGGGTCGGGATCAGGCGCAGCTTGCCATCGTCCACGTCCTGCGGCGCCGCACAGGCGCCATGCACAATCGCCCCGTCACGCAGCAGCAGCGTCCAAAAACTGGGGCCGCCCATGCCCAGCTCCCCCACGCCGCCAATCTGCCGATCGCTGTCGCCGGCGTGCGCCATTTCAATCGGCTGCGAATGCCAGTCGGTTTTGCGCCACTCTGCGGCCTCTTCGGGGTCTTGCACGCCTTTAGCGGCGTACTTCACCCATTGCAGCACGGCAAACAGCGCGATGCACAGCACGCCGAAAATCGGGTGATCCTGCCAAATCAACCCCCAACCGACGATCAAAAAGGCCCAGGCGGCCATGGCGATATCCTTTTCCACGAGAAAACCGCCTGATTCTAGCGCAGGAAACGCAAAGGGTTGAAGCCTATGCCATGAATAATTAGCCGTTAAATAGAAAGATAATAATTTCAGCGTTATTTCTGTGACTACAAAGATCACATAAATAACGCTTCAAAGAGTGATTTGAACGTAGAAAAGACAACTCCCTGTATCTCAATGCAATATTCGCAACCCTATTAAAAACCAAAAGATAAAAGGGAAAAAAACTGCAGTAATTTGTGCATATTCTAAACATTGACTATGTTTATACATACTCTTTATATGCAGGTAAACAGACTGAAAAACAAAAGAGAAAGGCTCCCAATATAATTAAACAAACCTCGCATACCGTGTGGGTGAAACGCTATTAATTATAAAAATTCCGAGGGTATTTTATCTCCGCGGAACGGGTCACTTTGCATTTTATCGGACCAATAGGCTACACACCGCAATTAATATCATTATTAGCATTCCGGAGACCGACAATGAAAATCGTTACGGGCATTATCCTTACCTCTGTGGCCGCCTTCAGCGGCGCGGCTTACGCGGCCGATGCGCAGCCTACCACAGGCAGCGCGGAAGTGACGCTGGAACACGTGCACGCCGTGATGGAAAACGGCAGCCCGGCGCCACAGCACGACGCCGCCTGCCAAAAAGAACTTTCCATGCCGGAATCGAAATATATCGGCATGAAGGTTAAAACCGATTACAGCATCAACAGCAGCACCATGATGATGTCGGCCAAATCGATGTTCCCATCGCCGAATGACAAACAGCCGATGGAACTGACGGTCGATCTCTCCGCGCTGGGCCTGGCGGATGTGTATGCCTTCGGCGCCTTTAAACCGGCCGCGTTGCCGCAGGCCTATATTTATTTCACCATCGACAAAGATTTTAAAAATCCGGTCAGCACCTTTATGGTCATCAACCAAGGCAAGCAATATAACTGCGTGATCTCCAGCTCGAATAAAATGATGAGTGAAGAGATGCGCGGCAAGATGATGAAGAAACAGTAGCGGAATGAAAAACGGCGCTTCCCGCAACAGGAAGCGCCGTCAGCAAAGCCTTAAATCAGACCCGGATTGTATTTCTGGTTGAACTTCTCTTCCGATTGGAACAGATAAATAATGCCTTCGATAAAGCCGACAATCGCCGGGATCCCCGTCCAGCAGAACAGCAGGTAGAACAGCCCCCACCACTTCATACCTAAGTAAAACTTGTGAATGCCCAGCCCACCCAGGAAGATGGCCAGCAGGGCCGCCGCGAGCTTGTCTTTTCTGCTCATAGTGCACTTCTCCTTACTTCTCACCGAACCACCGGCATGTCCAAAAAACGGATGCCGCTCCGCAGAGCGCCGCATCGCAGTGCTTGAGGAGAAAACATTCACCCATCAAGGCTCAACAGGGGTAATTATAACAGTGATTAATTAAACGGTTGTTTAACCGACGAAAAGGTAAGCAAAGGGAATCTGAAGGAGAGATGGTGCCGATAATAGGAGTCGAACCTACGACCTTCGCATTACGAATGCGCTGCTCTACCAACTGAGCTATATCGGCATCGAGCCGGGCCTGCGGGGCAAGCCGGAAGTGCGTTGAACAAGGTAGACCTGCGCGCGAAATGAGTCAATAGCCGCCGGGGTGTTTGGTTGTTTTGCAAGCAACCAGACTGTCGTGCAGACCCTCTTTTCCAAAAACAATCAGGGCACAGCCTGCTGCGCCCTGACCTCTTTATGAATGACCGCAATGCGGCCTTAGCTGCGCACTAGATCGTCGCCGTAGCCGATCCACTTGTAGGTGGTCAGCGCGTCCAGGCCCATCGGGCCGCGGGCGTGCAGTTTCTGGGTGCTCACCGCCACTTCCGCGCCCAGGCCGAACTGGCCGCCGTCGGTGAAGCGGGTGCTGGCGTTGACGTACACCGCCGAGGAGTCCACTGCGCGCACGAAATGCTCGGCGCTGTTCAGCGAACGGGTGAGGATCGCGTCGGAGTGGTTGGTGCCGTGAGTGCGGATGTGGTCGATGGCCTGATCGATATCGTCCACCAGCAGCACGTTCAGATCCAGCGACAGCCATTCGTCGTCGTAATCCTCCGCGTTCACCGGCACCACCGTCGCCGGGCCGCCCTGCAGCAGCGGCAGCGCGTTTTCCGCCGCGTGCAGCGTCACGCCCGCCGCCGCCATTTTGGCGCTCAGCGCCGGCAGGAACTCGGCGGCGATGCCGCGGTTCACCAGCAGCGTCTCCAGCGAGTTACAGGCGCTCGGGCGCTGGATCTTGGCGTTTTCAATCACCGTCAGCGCCTTGTCGAAATCGACATCGGCATCCACGTAGGTATGGCACACGCCGATGCCGCCGGTGATCACCGGGATGGTCGATTGCTCGCGGCACAGCTTGTGCAGGCCGGCGCCGCCGCGTGGGATCAGCATGTCGACATAGCGATCCAGGCGCAGCAGTTCGTTCACCAGCGCACGATCCGGGCTGTCGATCGCCTGCACCGCCGCCGCCGGCAGGCCGCACTGTTCTAGCGCCTGCTGGATCACTTTCACCGTCGCCTGGTTGGTGTTGTGCGTCTCTTTCCCGCCGCGCAGGATCACCGCGTTGCCGGTTTTCAGGCACAGGCTGGCGACGTCGATGGTGACGTTCGGCCGCGCCTCGTAAATCACGCCGATCACGCCGAGCGGCACCCGGCGGCGCTCCAGCTTCAGCCCGCTGTCCAGCACGTGGCCGTCCAGCACGTGGCCGACCGGATCGTTCAGGCGGCATACCTGGCGCACGTCGTTGGCGATCGCCGCCAGCCGCGCCGGGGTCAACAGCAGGCGGTCGAGCAGCGCTTCGCTCATGCCGGTGGCGCGCGCCTGCGCCATGTCTTGTTCATTCGCCAGCAGGATCGCTTCACTGTTGGCTTCCAGCCTGTCGGCCATCACCGACAGCACCTGATTTTTCTTCGCCGTGCTCAGCACCGCCAGCTGCCAGGAGGCCTGCTTGGCGGCCTTCCCCATCTGCTCCAGCATGCTCACTCCTTAACTGACAATCATATCGTCGCGGTGCACTGCCACCGGACCGTATTCATAACCGAGGATCTCGCTGATTTCCTGCGAGTGGTGCCCGGCGATCATGCGCATCGCGTCGCTGTTGTAGCGGCTGACGCCGTGCGCCAGATCGCGCCCCGCCAGGTTGCGGATGCGGATCACTTCGCCGCGCGAGAAGTCGCCCTTCACTTCGCGGATGCCCTTCGGCAACAGCGAGCTGCCGCGCGCCATCATCGCTTCCACCGCGCCATCGTCGACGGTGATCTCACCGGCCGGTGGCGCGCCGAAGATCCAGCGCTTGCGGTTTTCCAGCGGGGTTTCCAACGCGTGGAAACGGGTGCCCACCGGTTTGCCTTCGATCACGTCCGCCACCACGCCCGGCTTGCTGCCGGCGGCGATCACCACGTCGATGCCGGCGCGGCAGGCCACGTCGGCCGCCTGCAGCTTGGTGCCCATGCCGCCGGTGCCCAGACCGGAGACGCTGTCGCCGGCGATGGCGCGCAGCGCGTCGTCGATGCCGTGCACTTCACGGATCAGTTCGGCCTGTGGGTTGTTGCGCGGATCGGCGGTGTAGAGGCCCTGCTGATCGGTAAGCAGCAGCAGTTTGTCAGCCCCGGCCAGAATGGCCGCCAGCGCCGACAGGTTATCGTTGTCGCCCACCTTGATTTCGGCGGTGGCGACGGCGTCATTCTCATTGATTACCGGCACGATGCGGTTATCCAGCAGCGCCGTCATGGTGTCGCGCGCGTTGAGGAAGCGCTCGCGGTCCTCCAGATCGGCACGCGTCAGCAGCATCTGCCCGACGTGAATGCCGTAAATGGAGAACAGCTGTTCCCACAGCTGGATCAGCCGGCTCTGCCCTACCGCTGCCAGCAGCTGCTTGGAGGCGATGGTGGCGGGCAGCTCGGGGTAGCCCAGGTGTTCGCGCCCGGCGGCGATGGCGCCGGAAGTGACGATGACAATGCGGTGGCCCGCGGCGTGTTGCTGCGCACATTGGCGCACCAATTCGACAATGTGGGCGCGGTTCAGACGCAGCGATCCGCCGGTCAACACGCTGGTGCCCAATTTCACAACCAATGTCTGGCTGCCGTTCATAGTATTTCTGCCGTGTGTAATGATGAGAAGAAGAGTGCAAAGGTCTTTGTAACAGGAGAGACGCGTTATGCCAACAGGCACAACGCGAAATCAGCACAATACGTGGTCAAACGGGGTCAGGCGGAGAGTTTGATCAGTTTTTCTTTGAAATCGTCGGCGGGTTCCAGCCCCAGTTCCATGGTCGCCAGCAGCTCGCCCAGGCGGCGATGGAAGTCGCGCAGGGTGTCTTCCAGCTTGGCGTTTACTTCATCATCCTTAATGTTTTGCGCCGTCCAGTCGCCTTCCTTGTCGAACAGGCCGAATTGGTACGAATAGGTGAAGCGCGCCTCTTCCGCCTGCAGCTCCATCCACCAGCCCCAGAACTCACGCTTCTCCGGAGCGGGCTTTACATTGACGCAGACGGCCAAACAATCAAAGAAAAAACGGTCGTTTTCACATTGCCCTTCACGCAGGTACGGCCCCAAGCTGGCAAAACGTTTCATTAGTCGGCTTTTAGGGTGACCACTCGGTAACGTCATTCTCTAACCTCCTCAATGTAGACCACTCTTTTTAACAAACTGTTAAAATTTAGCAACTAATTAACGCATTTTGTCCCTCAGCCAACCGGACATCTGCAGCAACGCCCGGTGGAAGCTGTCGTACACCGGGGTGCGCGGGATGGCGACCAGCTTGCCGCTCACCGAGGAGGTGACGATCAGCTGCGACTCCTCTTTCGGACTGAGCGTATCGCGCTCCCAGTAGCCGGAGATCATCGGCGTCGGGCAACGGCGCCCCAGCAGCCCCTGCATTTTCAGCGAGTAGCTGTTCAGCTCCACCTTCAGCACGTTGTCCGAGGCGTTAGCCATGCCCATGCGGCTGGCCAGCACGTCCATATACATGTCCGGCACGTTCAACTGGGTGCTGCTGTCGCACAGCAGGCGATGCACCACCGGCCCCAGGCAGGCTACGCCGCGCAGCCGCTGCGGCTCCAGATAGGCCAGCCGCACCGCCACGTTGGCGCCGAAGCGGAAGCCGAAGGCGCTCACCCGCTGATGATCCACCCACGGCACCGAGGCCAGCTGGATCAGCACCTGTTGGTGCAGGTAGCTGGAGTCCTGCGTCAGCTTCCATTTGCACGAAGAACCGATCGACGGCATATCGAGCGTCAGCATGGCGATGCCGTGCGGCGCCAGGTAGTCGCGGAACAGGCGATGATAGTCGGTCTGCAGCGTATCGAGGCTGCCGCACATCAGCACCGTCGGGAACGGCGCCTCGCCCTTCTCCGGCATGTGCAGGAAACCGGTGACGCTGCCGCCGCCTTCGATGCGGAACTCCAGCTCTTTCAGCTGATACGGCAGCAACAGCGCCGCCTCTTCGTAAGCGCGGTTGGCGAGCATCTCCGCCTGTTCGGCCAGCTCGTCGCCCTTCAGGTGCGGGTAACCGGCGATGCTGTACAGGCTCGCGGCCTTCAGCCAGTACTCGCCGCCGAGCAGCGGATCCTGCTGTTCCGTCGCCCGCTGCTGCCACTGCATGCCCTGATGGATCCACTCGTAGATCCAGTTGCCGTTGCGGTAGCCCACCACGGTATCCAGCCGCTGCGGATTGCTGCGCTCGGCGTCCGAGGCGGCGATGCGCGCCAGCACTTCGTGGATTTCGATCGGGCTGACGCCGCGCCAGGCCCACAGCAACGGATTCAGCATGCGATACCAGCTGCCGGTGGTGTCGCCTTCCAATGCGGAATGCATGGCGGCGCTCACTTTGTTGCGCGCGCGCAGCACCAGCGTCGAGGTTTCAGGGTGTTTGAATTTGGGCTTGAAAAGAATTTCAGAAAGGTTGGCCTGTGCCATGGTAACAACAGCCTCCGTAAATCTGGCGATAGGCCGCAAAAGGCCTACTTAACTGGAGGTAGTGTACCTAACTCTGGCGGGATAAACCAAGATAACGCAAACGCCCGGCATAACCGGGCGTTGGGCTGGAACTGGCTGGACTTAGCGACCGCCGATCGGGGGAACGAAGCTGACGCCCATGTCCCACGGCTGTTCGATCCAGGTATCCTGCGGGATGTCGACTTCGTAGTCGTCCACCAGCGGACGGCCCGCCGGCTTGGCGAAGATGGTGACGAAATGCGCTTTCGGGTACATGTCGCGGATCGCTTTCGCGGTGCCGCCGGTATCCACCAGATCGTCCACCACGATGAAGCCTTCACCGTCGCCTTCGGCGCGCTTGAGCACTTTCATTTCGCGTTGGTTGTCATGGTCATAGCTGGAAATGCAGACGGTATCCACATAGCGGATGCCCAGTTCGCGCGCCAGCAGGCCCGCCGGTACCAGACCGCCGCGGCTTACGGCAATGATGCCTGTCCATTTGTCGGCAGGCAGCAGGCGGTGCGCCAGCTTGCGTGCGTGCATTTGCAGCATATCCCAGGTAACAACGTATTTTTCGCTCATAGAATCGTGTCCCAGCCGGCGGTGAAGCGGCTTATTTGTAGTTCAGGGGAAAAAAGGTTGCGCGAGATTATAGAGACTGGCCGCGTTGAATTCCAGCTGTACCGAGGAAAACCTCGCGATTTCCGCCGGGCGGCTTTTCGGTGATTGATGCTGAAAAAGCGAGCGTTCCCGCAGCGAAGCCATGTGATCAAGCGCTTAAACCGCACAATACGGGGGGCGCACCGCCGGAAATAAAGTGATATTCTCTGACGATCGTGCCACGACGCACAGATACCCGCTCACCTTAACCGCGCGGCATGCCCGTCCTGTCGGAGCCTGCCGTCACAGGAGACTTATAGTGTCTGAATTGTCTCAGCTTTCGCCACAGCCGCTGTGGGATATTTTCGCCAAGATCTGTTCTATCCCGCACCCTTCTTATCATGAAGAAGCGCTGGCGCAGCACATCCTCACCTGGGCCAAAGAAAAGAACCTGCACGCCGAGCGTGATCAGGTCGGCAATATCCTGCTGCGCAAGCCGGCCACCAAAGGCATGGAAAACCGCAAGCCGGTCGCACTGCAGGCGCACCTGGACATGGTGCCGCAAAAGAATAACGACACCGTGCACGACTTCGCCAAGGATCCGATCCAGCCTTATATCGCCGGCGAGTGGGTGAAAGCACGCGGCACCACGCTGGGCGCCGACAACGGCATCGGCATGGCCTCCGCCCTGGCGGTGCTGGCCGACGACAGCGTTGAGCACGGCCCGCTGGAAGTGCTGCTGACCATGACCGAAGAAGCGGGTATGGACGGCGCCTTCGGGCTGCAGCCGAACTGGCTGCAGGCGGATATCCTGATCAATACCGATTCCGAAGAAGAAGGCGAAATCTACATGGGTTGCGCCGGCGGTATCGACTTCATCACCACCCTGCCGCTGCAGCGCGAAGCGGTGCCGGCCGGTTACCAAACCCTGAAGCTGACCCTCAAGGGCCTGAAAGGCGGCCATTCCGGCGCCGAGATCCACGTCGGGCTGGGCAACGCCAACAAACTGCTGGCGCGCTTCCTGTTCGCCCATGCGGCGGCGCTGAACCTGCGCGTGCTGGACCTGAACGGCGGCACCCTGCGCAACGCCATCCCGCGTGAAGCCTCCGCGGTGGTAGCGGTGCCGGCGGACAAGGCCGACGTACTGAAAGCGCTGAGCCAGGAGTTCCTGGCCGTGCTGCAGAACGAACTCTCCGCCAAAGAGAAGAACATCACCGTGCTGTTGGAGCCGACCACCAGCGCTTCGCTGGCGCTGAGCGCCGACAGCCAGCAGCGCTTCCTGGCGCTGCTGAACGGCACGCCGAACGGCGTGATCCGCATGAGCGACGCGGTGAAAGGCGTGGTGGAAACCTCGCTGAACGTCGGCGTGGTCACCACCAGCGAAAACGAAGCGGAAATCATCTGCCTGATCCGCTCCCTGATCGACAGTGGCAAAGACTACGTGGTCGAGATGCTGACCGCGTTGGGCCAGCTGGCCGGCGCTAAAGTGGCGCCGAAGGGCGGCTACCCGGGCTGGCAGCCGGACGCCGACTCGCCGGTGATGCACCTGGTGCGCGAGCTGTATCAGGATCTGTTCGACAAGACGCCGAACATCATGGTGATCCACGCCGGTCTGGAATGCGGTCTGTTCAAAAAGCCATATCCAAACATGGACATGGTATCGATCGGGCCAACCATCACCGGCCCGCATTCGCCGGATGAGCAGGTGCATATCGAAAGCGTCGGCCTGTACTGGAAGCTGCTGACCTCGTTGCTGAAAGCAATCCCTGAGCGCGCGTAATCTGCACGCTTAACGCAAAAAGCCGGCGACCGCCGGCTTTTTTATTCCCACGACAGCGCCAGCTGCCGCTCCAGCTGCGGATCGAGCAGCGTCACATGCAACCCCACCAGCCGCACGCCGCGCCCTTCGCGCCGCTCGCGCCACGCCTGCCGCGCCACCTCCAGCAAATCCTGCCGGTTCAGCACCGGGAACACGTGCTCCTGGGTGGTTTGCTGAAAATCCTGAAACTTCAGCTTCACGCCCTGCCGGGCGATGTGCAGATCCGGCTTCACCTTGCGCAGCCGCATCTCCAGCTCGGGATAGAGTTTGTCGATAATCAGCGTTTCGCAGTCTTCCCAGTCGTGAATATCCTCCGCCAGCGTGCGCTCCACCCCCACCGATTTGCGCAGCCGCTCAGGAGAGATTTCGCGCCGATCGATGCCCTGACAGCGCTCCCACAGCACCCGGCCGAACTTGCCGAAGCGCTTGAGCAGCTGCGCCAAATCGTATTGCTGCACGTCGGCGCAGGTGATAAGCCCCACTTCCTCCAGCCGCTTGGCGGTCACCTTGCCGACGCCGGGGATCTTGCTGAGCGGCAGCTGCTGCAAAAACGCCGGCACCTGCGCCGGCGTGATCACGTATTGCCCGTTCGGCTTGTTCATCTCGGAGGCGATTTTAGCGAGAAACTTGATTGGCGCGATGCCGGCCGACGCGGTGAGGTTCAGCTCGTCGGCGATCGCCTGACGGATTTCCTGGGCGATCAGCGTCGCCGAACCGTTGCATTGCGGGCTGTCGGTCACGTCGAGGTAGGCCTCGTCGAGCGAAAGCGGCTCGATCAACGGGGTATAGCGGGCAAAGATTTCGCGGATGTGCAGCGAAGCTTCTTTGTAGGCCGCCATGCGCCCCGGCAGCAGGGTGAGATGCGGGCACAGTTTGAACGCCATCGCCGTGGACATGGCACTGTGCACGCCGTAGCGCCGCGCCGGGTAGTTGGCGGTGCTGATCACCCCGCGGCGATCGGCGCTACCGCCAATCGCCAGCGGGATATCGCGCAGGTTGGGATCGTCGCGCATCTCCACTGCCGCGAAGAAGCAGTCCATATCGACATGAATGATTTTACGCATCGCACCCTCCAACAATACTGTATAAGTATACAGCCAGGCACCAAAAGCTCAAGGCCGCAGAGCTCGAGGAAAGCGGCGTTTCTGACAGATATTTCCGCGTTGTTAAAAAAGCTTAATTTTTCAATAGTATGATTTCCGCCATCCCGTGCGGCTCACCACAACGATAACGACAAGGTACCCTACATGATCAGATTTTCTCATTTGCTGCTGGCTTCCGCGCTGTCGCTGAGCGCGCTGGCGGCCAGCGCCGCCGCCGGTCATGCGCCGGCGATCGTCGCCCATCGCGGCGGCACCGCCGATGCGCCGGAAAACACTCGCATCGCCATCGAAACCGCGCTGAAAAACGGCGCCGACGCCATCTGGATCACCCTGCAAGCATCCAAAGACGGCGTCATCGTGCTGTATCGCCCCTCGGACCTGAAAGCGCTGACCAACCGGCAGGGCCCGGTTTCTGCCTATACCGCCGCCCAGTTGGCCGAGACCGACGCCGGTTGGGCCTTCGCCAAGGGTGATGCGCACCCGTTTCGCGGCCAGGGTATCGGCATTCCACGGCTCGACGACGTGCTTAAAGCGTTTCCGCACGTCACCTTTTATCTGGACATCAAATCCCCGGACGCCGATCCGACGCAGTTTGGCCAGGCGCTGCTGGCGACGCTGGAAAGCACCGACAGCCTGAATCGCACCCGCGTCTACTCTACCGACGCCAAATACCTGCAGGCGCTGCCACCGGCCATCCCGCGCTTTGAAAGCCGCGACGAAACCCGCACGCTGCTGGCCAATATCACCATGGCGCACCAGTGCGACGTCAAACCGGACAACCGCCAGCAGCGCTGGTACGGACTGGAGCTGAAGCGCGAGGTGGAAGTGGTGGAGAAATATACCCTCGGCGAAGGGCGTTCTAAGGCGTTTCTGACCTGGGATAAAGAGTCGATAGACTGTTTCCGCTCGCAGGGTCCGGCGCACATCATTCTGTTCGGCGTCAACTCGCCGCAGGAATATCAGCAGGCGCTGGCGCTGGGCGCCGACGGCGTGATGGTCAACTCACCGGCCGAGGCGAAAAGCTTCCGCAAGGCGAAATAAAAAACCCGGCCAAGGCCGGGTTTTCGCTACAGAATACGGTGCTTTTCCAACTGCTCGCGCCGCTGCGCCGCTTTGGCTTCGCGCTTTTTGCGCGCATCGCACGGCTCCGGGCAGTCGCAGACTTTCTCCATGCCCAGCGCGGTGATGCCGCCGCAGCTGCCCTGCAGGCTTTTGCGTTTGAACACATAGCCCAGCGACATGCCGCCGACGATCAGCAGAAACAACACGAAAGTAGCGGCGAATACCGTCAACATAGCAACCTCACGAACGCTTTTTCAGATAGGGCTTGAACGCGTCTGAGTAACGCTCCTCAAACCCGTCGGCGGTTTTCACGATCATGAACACCGGGATACCGAGCAGGTTGGCCAGCGCCAGGCCGCGCTCCGGCCCCATCACGTTCAGGCCGGTGGACAGGCCGTCGGCGGTCATGCAGGTCGGGCTCAGCACGGTGATCGACACCAAACGGTGGTGAATGGGTCGGCCGGTGACCGGATCGATGGTGTGCGAATAGCGCACCCCGTCCTGCTCGAAGTAGTTGCGATAGTCACCCGAGGTAGCGATCGACATCTCCCCCGGCTGGATCACCAGCTGCGCCTGCTGTTGCGTACCGGCGGTCGGGCGCTCGATGGCGATGCGCCACGGCTTTTGCTCGCCGTTATGCCCGCGCGTGCGCACCTCGCCGCCGATATCCACCATGTAGTTCTTCACATGCCGGGACTGCAGATATTCCGCCACCACGTCCACGCCATACCCTTTGGCGATCGACGACAGATCGACGTACAGCTCAGGGATGCTTTTCACCAGCGCGCTGCCCTGCACCGACAGTTTGTCGGCGCCGGTCCAGGCGCGGCGGTGCGCCAGTTCCGCCTCGCTCGGCACTTTGTCCGGCCGCCCTTCCGGGCCGAAGCCCCACAGGTTGACCAGCGGCCCGACGGTCACGTCCAGCGCGCCGTCGGTGACGCGGTTGATGCGCAGCGCTTCGCGCACCACTTCGGCGGTGGCCGGCGAAACCGGGAACGGCCGGTCAATGTCGCGGTTGGCATTGAAGCGGCTCAGCTCGGAATCCGGCCGGTAGGTGGACATCTGATCGTTCACCTGCTCCAGCCGTTTGTCGATCTCCGCCTGCATCTCGCGCGCCGACGGCGTATCTTCGCCGGTCACGTAACGGATCGAATACGAGGTGCCCATGGTTTTACCCATCAGGTCCACCTGTTCCGGCCCGCAGCCGGTCAGCAGCAGGGTGGCGCTCAGCGCCACACCCGTCAGCCAGTTCTTCATCGCCAATGCGCGCAATTTAGCCACCAAAGTCATCCAGCATGATGTTTTCGTCTTCGACGCCCAGATCTTTGAGCATCTTGATCACCGCGGCGTTCATCATCGGCGGCCCGCACATGTAAAACTCGCAGTCCTCCGGTGCCGGGTGGTTCCTCAGGTAGTTCTCCAGCAGAACATTATGGATAAAGCCGGTGTAGCCGGTCCAGTTATCTTCCGGCTGCGGATCCGACAGCGCCACGTGCCAGGTGAAGTTTTCGTTCTCCGCCTGCAGCTGGTTGAAGTCGTCTTCATAGAACATCTCGCGCAGCGAACGCGCGCCGTACCAGAAGGTGATCTTGCGCTTCGAGTTCAGGCGCTTGAGCTGGTCGAAGATGTGCGAACGCATCGGCGCCATGCCCGCGCCGCCGCCGATGAAGATCATTTCGGCGTCGGTGTCCTTGGCGAAGAACTCGCCGAACGGCCCGGAGATGGTCACCTTATCACCGGCTTTCAGCGACCAGATATAGGAAGACATGATGCCCGGCGGCACGTCCGGATTGTTCGGCGGCGGCGTGGCGATACGCACGTTGAGCATGATGATGCCCTTCTCTTCCGGGTAGTTGGCCATCGAGTAGGCGCGCACCGTGGTGTCGTTCACCGTCGAGCGGTAGCGGAACAGGTTGAACTTGTCCCAGTCGCCGCGATACTCCTGCGGCACGTCGAAGTCGGCGTAGCTGATGTCGTGCGCCGGTGCTTCGATCTGGATAAAGCCGCCCGCGCGGAACGGCACGTCCTCGCCATCGGGGATCTTCAGCTTCAGCTCTTTGATAAAGGTGGCTTTGTTATCGTTGGAGATAACCTCGCACTCCCATTTCTTCACGCCGAAGATCTCTTCCGGCAGCTCGATCTTCAGGTTCTGCTTCACGTTCACCTGGCACGCCAGGCGGCACCCTTCTTTCGCTTCGCGCTTGTTGATGTGCGAAAGCTCGGTCGGCAGGATATCGCCGCCGCCCTCTTTGATCACCACCCGGCACTGGCCGCAGGAACCGCCGCCGCCGCAGGCCGAGGAGACGAAGATCCCCTGGCTGGAGAGCACGTTGAGCAGCTTGTCGCCCGCCGGCGCATGGAAGCTCTTATCCAGATCGCCGTTGATTTCCACCGCGATGTCACCGGTGTTCACCAGCTTCGATTTGGCGAACAGGATCAGCAACACCAGCACCATCACGATGGTGGTGAACATTGCTACGCCTAAAATAATTTCCATAAATTCTTCCTGCCTTTACAACTGAACACCGGAGAAGGACATGAAGCCCAGCGCCATCAGTCCGGTGGTGATAAAGGTAATGCCCAGGCCGCGCAGCCCTGCCGGCACGTTGGCATACTTGAGTTTTTCGCGGATCCCCGCCATGGCGACGATCGCCAGCATCCAGCCGGTGCCGGAACCAAAGCCGTACACCACCGATTCGGCGAAGTTATAGTCGCGCTGCACCATGAAGGACACGCCGCCGAAGATGGCGCAGTTCACGGTGATGAGCGGCAGGAAGATGCCGAGCGCGTTATACAGCGACGGGAAGAAGCGATCGAGGATCATCTCCAAAATCTGTACCAGCGCCGCGATCACGCCGATGAAGGTGATGAAGTTGAGGAAGCTCAGATCGACGCCTTCCACCAGCGCGCCGTCGCGCAGGATCAGGTTGTAGACCAGGTTGTTCACCGGCACCGAAATGCCGAGCACGATGGTCACCGCGATGCCCAGGCCAAAGGCGGTCGAGACCTTCTTCGACACCGCCAGGAAGGTACACATCCCGAGGAAGAACGCCAGCGCCATGTTCTCGACGAACACGGCGCGCACAAACAGGCTGATATAGTGTTCCATCGGCCTTTACTCCTTTTCGATCTGCGCCGGCTTCAGGGTGCGCAGCACCCAGATCAGCAGGCCGATGATGAAGAACGCGCTCGGCGCCAGCAGGAACAGGCCGTTCGGCTGGTACCAGCCGCCGTTCTGCACCGTTTCCAGCACCGGGACGCCGAACAGCTTGCCGGAGCCAATCAGCTCGCGCAGGAAACCGACCAGCACCAGGATCACCCCGTAACCCAGCCCGTTGCCGATGCCGTCCATAAAGCTCTCGATCGGCGGCGACTTCATGGCGTAAGCCTCGGCGCGCCCCATCACGATGCAGTTGGTGATGATAAGGCCGACGAACACCGACAGCTGCTTGGAGATCTCGAACGCATAGGCGCGCAGCAGCTGATCGACCACGATCACCAGCGAGGCGATGATCGCCATCTGCACGATGATGCGCACGCTGTTGGGAATATGGTGACGGATCAGCGAGATGAAGAAGCTGGAGAACGCGGTCACCAGCGTCACCGCAATGGTCATCACCACCGCCGTCTCCAGCTTGGTGGTCACCGCCAACGCAGAACAGACGCCCAACACCTGCAGGGCGATCGGGTTATTGTCGAACAGCGGCCCCAGCAGGACCCGCTTTATCTCTTTGGAATCAGCCATTTTTCAGCGCTCCTTCACGAACTTTTTTCAGGAACGGGCCGAAGCCGTGCTCGCCCAACCAGAAATCAAACGTATGCTGCACACCGTTGGAGGTCAGCGTGGCGCCGGATAGGCCGTCCACTCCGTGCACATCCCCCTGACGTGCGCCGCCTTTCACCACGCGGATCGCCGGCTGGCCGTTGTCGTCGAACAGCTGTTTACCGACCCACTGCTGGCGCCAGGACGGATTCTCGACCTCACCGCCCAGCCCTGGGGTTTCCCCCTGGTCGTAGTAGGTGATGCCCTTGACCGTATTGCCGTCGTTATCCAGCGCCACGAAGGCGTACATCATCGACCACAGGCCGGTGCCGTATACCGGCAGCACAAGCTTGTTCACCTGGCCGCTTTCGTCGCGCACCAGGTAGATTTCCGCCTGGTTGCTACGGCGTTTGATACCGGCCGGATCGTCGCCCGCGGGCAACGCCACGCTTTTGGCGTCGTCGCGCAGCGCGGCGCCCAGATCGAACGCCGCCGCCTTGCCAGCGACAAACTCGCCGCTGTTCAGATCCACCAGGCGCGGTTCGATGCGCTCGCTGTACAGACGCTTGACCTGCTCGCTCTCCATTTTCGGCTGCAACAGGCCGGCTACGTCGAGAATATTGCGCTGCTTATCGAGCAGCTTTTGCTCCTGCTGTTTGGACTTCAGGCCGACGGCGGAGCCCGCCACCACCACTGAACACACCAGACACAGCAGCAGCACTACCAGCAGCGTTTTACCGATGCCGTCGTTTTTCGCTTCATTCGCCACGGGCTTTTCTCCGCTTGATGTTGGCCTGCACCACCAGGTAATCGAACAGCGGTGCGAACAGGTTGGCGAACAGGATCGCCAGCATCATGCCTTCCGGATAGGCGGGGTTGACCACCCGGATCAGCACGCACATCACGCCGATCAGAATGCCGTACCACCATTTCCCCTTATTGGTGAAGGAGGCGGAAACCGGGTCGGTCGCCATAAAGATCATGCCGAAGGCGAAGCCGCCCAGCACCAGATGCCAGTACCACGGCATGGCGAACATCGGGTTGGTGTCCGAACCGATGGCGTTGAACAACAGTGCAGAAGCCACCATGCCGAGCATCACGCCGGCGACGATGCGCCAGGAGGCCACGCGGCCGAACAGGATAATCGCCCCGCCGATCAGGATCATCAGCGTGGAGACTTCACCGATGGAGCCGGGAATGTTGCCGAGGAAGGCGTCCAGCCAACTGATGGACTGGCCGGTGGCCACGTTGCTCAGGCTGTGCGCCCCGCCTGCACTCCACTGCGCCAGCGGCGTCGCGCCGGAGAAACCGTCCGCGGAGGTCCACACCAAATCGCCGGAGATCTGCGCCGGATAGGCGAAGAACAGGAAGGCGCGGCCGGCCAGCGCCGGGTTGAGGAAGTTGCGCCCGGTGCCGCCGAAGATCTCTTTGGCCACCACCACGCCGAAGGTGATGCCCAGCGCGGCCTGCCACAGCGGCAGGGTCGGCGGCACGATCAGCGCAAACAGGATTGAAGTGACGAAGAAACCTTCGTTGACCTCATGCTTGCGGATGATGGCGAACAGCACTTCCCAGAAACCGCCGACGACGAACACCACGGCGTATATCGGCAGGAAGTAACAGGCGCCCAGCACCATCTTGCTGACCCAGCCGGCGTCGGCCGCCAGCGAGGCGCCTAGCCACTGCGCCAGACGATAATGCCAGTCGCCCGCCAGCACCTGTTGCAGCGCGTCGCCGCTGTACAGATGGTGCAGCGCCGGGATCGCCTGCTGGCCAACGTTGTACATGCCCCAGAACATCGCCGGGAACACCGCCAGCCACACCAGGATCATCATGCGTTTCAAATCGATGGCGTCGCGCACGTGCGAAGCGCCGCGCGTCACCGTTCCGGGGGTATAAAACACCGTGGTGGTCGCTTCATACAGCGGGTACCACTTTTCCAGTTTGCCGCCCGGCGTGAAGTGATGCTCTATCTTCTCAAAATAATTCTTCAGGCCCATCGGTTATCCTTCCTGCTCAATCTTGGTCAGCACCTCGCGCAGCACCGGCGCGTACTCATACTTGCCGGGGCAAACGAAGGTGCACAACGCCAGATCTTCCTCGTCCAGCTCCAGGCAGCCCAGCGCCTGCGCACTGTCGCTGTCGCCCGCCAGCAAATCGCGCAGCAGCAGCGTCGGCAAAATATCCAGCGGCATCACCCGCTCGTAGTTGCCGATCGGCACCATGGCGCGTTCGCCGCCGTTAGTGGTGGTCGAGAAGGCGAACAGTTTGTTTTTCAGGAAGTGGCCCAGCGTGGTTCGGGTAATAGAGAACTTGTTCGGCGACGGCACGATCCAGCCGAACAGCTCTTTGTCGCGCCCTTCTTCCAGCACCGACACCTGCGAGTGGAAACGGCCGAGCCAGGCGTTCGGCCCGGCGGCGTGCATGCCGTTCAGCACCGAACCGGAGATCACCCGGTTCTCGCCGTCTTTCAGGCGGCCGGCGGTCAGCTCCTCGAGGCTGGCCCCCAGGCGGGTGCGCAGCAGCGCCGGCTGCGCCACCTGCGGCCCGGCCAGCGCCACGACCCGGCGGGTATCGAGCTTACCGGTGGTGAACAGCGTGCCGATGGCGATGACGTCCTGGTAGCCGATGTGCCAAACGATTTTCTTCAGGCTAACCGGTTCAAGGAAGTGAATGTGGGTGCCCACCAGCCCGGCGGGATGCGGGCCGGCAAATTCGCTGTAGGCGATCTGCGGGCCGCTCTGCTGGCCAACGGAGGCGCCGGCGGCGTGACATACGTGCACCTTGCCCGCCGTCAGGCGTGCCAAGACCACCAGCCCGGCGTTGAACGCCGCCTGCTGCTCGGCGATGATCACCTGCGGATCGGCGGCCAACGGTTGGGTATCCATCGCGGTGACGAAAATGGCGCGCGGTTCGCTGCCGGGGCTTGGCGTTTTACTGAACGGGCGGGTGCGCAGTGCGGTCCACAGGCCACTGGCGATCAGTTCGCTCTCGACCTGTTCGCGTGGCAACTGGGCCAATTCCCCCTGCGGGTAGTGCGCAAACTCGAGCTGATCGTCGCCGCCGTTTTCCAGCGCAATCACCACCGATTGCAATACGCGCCGCTCGCCGCGGTTAATCGCGACGATGCGGCCGCTGGCGGGAGCCGTGAAGAAAACCCCGGGGTTTTTCTTATCTTCGAACAACGCCTGGCCTTTCTTAACGGTATCGCCTTCCTGCACCAGCATGGAGGGGCGCATTCCGACATACTCTTCCCCAAGCAGGGCGACATGCTGAATGTTCGGGCCATCTTGGATCGCCTGAACCGGGGCTCCGGCTATCGGCAGATCTAACCCTTTTCTGATCTTAATCATAGGATTTATACGATGTAGTTGGGTTTACACGTCTGCCCGGCCCCAGAGGCGGGTGCTGACGATGCCAGGATTGCCGGGCAGTGCGCACAACGGCACGCCCAACATGAACTTTCTCGCAGTGAAAAACTGGGGTAACGCGCATTCCCTTGAGTCCCCCTTTCCGTTGTTTGCGCGACAGTCGATGTGTTAACGGCATGTAGCCAAATAACCATCAAAACGGCCGGGTTATATGCAATAACTCTTGCCGCTTCAATCGCCACAGCGCGTTAAATTGAAGAGAGAATATTAACATTGTTCGCAACATTGTTCTGCGTTACGTCGTGACTTGGGTCAAGCAAACGCAATTAAATTTCGCCTGTTTTTCACTACTTATCGTTAAAATCTGCCGGTCATTTCACTTTTATCGAGCTTTGTCGTTTTTTTATACATATCACGTATTGCTAAAAATAAACGCGCTGGTAATCTGGCGGTGTTTTGCAGCAGTAAAAACAATAATCAGTGGCATGTTGGCCAACCTCAATTGCGCCGGCAGATAAATATAAGCAGGAATAATAATGAGCAAAATCGCGCTGTTGTTTGCGATGCTTGTTTCTATGCCGATGATCACGGCCTGCAGCGCCAGCGAGCAGGTACCCGAAGCACCGGTAGTTAAACAGCAATTATTGGGTTCGCCGGTCTATATTCAGATCTTCAAAGAGGAACGCAAGCTGGAATTGTATGCCAAAATGGGCAATGAATTCCGCCTGGTCAACACGTTCCCGATCTGTAATTTCTCCGGCGGGCTGGGTCCTAAACGTCGTGAAGGCGACTTTAAAAGTCCGGAAGGCTTTTATAGCGTTGACGCACGCCATCTGAAACCCGACAGCAAGTATTATCGGGCGATCAATATCGGTTTCCCTAACGATTACGATAAATCGCAGGGCTATTCCGGCGCTTATCTGATGATCCACGGCGAATGTAAATCGATCGGCTGTTACGCGATGACCAACACCTATATGGATGAGATCTATCGCTACGTCGAAGCCGCCTTTGCCTATGGCCAAAGCCGCGTCGATATCAGCATTTATCCGTTCCGCATGACCGAGCAAAACCTCAAGCGCCATGCGTCATCCAGCTATATCGCCTTCTGGCGCCAGCTGAAGCCGGGTTACGATTACTTCGCGAAGAACCACCAGCCGCCGATGATGACCGTAGACAACGGCCAGTATGTGCTGGGTCAACCGTTGATGAGCAGCGGCCAGATGACGCAGTACGCGTCAGCCAGCCCGACGCCCAACACCAATCCCTTCGCTCAGAACAAGCCGCTCACCGAAGTGAAATAACGCGAACTCGCCTGGCTCAATCTTGTGCCAGGTTTCGTTGGCGGTCAGCGGTTGGGTGGCGATCACCGTGACCACATCGTTCGGTGTGGTCTGCTGCTGAAAATCGATCTCCACATCCTGATCCAGTAACGTCGCCTTACCGAACGGCGCGCGGCGCGTGATCCAATACAGGTTGGTGGAGCAATAGGCCATCACGAAGCGCCCGTCCGACAACAGCATGTTGAACACCCCTTTCTTGCGCAGCTGGCTCGCCAACAGGCCGATATAGCGGAAGACCGCCGGCCATTGGCTCGGGGTGCGCGGGTATTTCAGCGCCAGCTGATGCAGCAGCCAGCAGAACGCGTATTCGCTGTCGGTCTGGCCGACCGGGCGGAACGTGCCGGTATCCAGCTGACGATAGCCTTTTAATTGGCCGTTGTGCGCGTAGGTCCAGTTGCGGCCCCACAGTTCACGGGTGAACGGATGGGTGTTTTCCAGCGCCACTTCGCCGCGGTTGGCCTGGCGAATATGGGACACCACCGCGCAGGACTTGATCGGATAGTCCTGCACCAGGCGGGCGATCGGCGAGTTGAAGCTCGGCTGCGGATCCTTGAATGTGCGGCAGCCGTTCCCTTCATAGAAGGTAATGCCCCAGCCATCCTTATGCGGCCCGGTGCGGCCGCCGCGCTGTACCAGGCCGGTAAAGCTGAAGCAGATATCGGTCGGTACGTTTGCGCTCATCCCGAGCAGTTCACACATCGCCAGCACTCCTTAACCACACTGACACAGGCTGTGCGGACGCACCATGCGGCGTCCGCCGTCTTATTCATGGGGAGCCGCAGCTCCCCGAAGGCTATCAAGCCTTAACCATCTCTTTTTCGATCAGCTGAATCAAGATGTGAATCGCTTTGATGTGGATTTCCTGAATGCGGTCGGCGTAGCCGAAGTGCGGCACGCGAATTTCCACATCGGCGGAACCCGCCATCTTGCCGCCGTCCTTGCCGGTCAGGGTGATCACTTTCATCCCCTTGGCACGCGCCGCGTCGATGGCCTTGATGATGTTGCCGGAGTTGCCGGAAGTAGAAATGCCCAGCAGCACGTCGCCTTCGCGACCCACCGCTTCCACATAGCGCGAGAACACATACTCATAACCGAAGTCGTTGCTGACGCAGGACAGGTGGCTCACGTCCGAGATGGCAATTGCCGGGTAGCCCGGGCGGTTTTCACGGTAGCGGCCGGTCAGCTCTTCGGCGAAGTGCATCGCGTCGCAATGGGAACCGCCGTTGCCGCAGGAAATCACTTTACCGCCGGCTTTGAAGGAATCCGCCAGCAGCACCGCCGCACGTTGGATGGCGTCGATGTTGGCGTCGTCATTGATAAATTTCGCCAGGGTATCAGCTGCTTCGTTCAGTTCACTGCGAATAAGGTCGTGGTACATGAGGAACCTCTTGTTATCGTCAAATCTTCCGCTTCGCAGTGTACCGGATCGCGGAAACAGCGAGAAGCATTCTCAGCCAAACAGCGCGCCAGTTAAGGAAGCGGAGAGGTTTTTGATGATTGGTGCTGTCAGTTTGTGACCTGAGTTGTAATTAAACTGTAAACGCATTGATAAAAATTCTGCCTTGTACTAAAACCTATTACATACACACAACAGGTCAGACCTCTTACTACTTCGGAGCTTCTTATGATGGTTCTTAGTATCGTCGTTTTCCTGGCTCTCCTCGGCGTGGTGTTCTACCACCGAGTGAACCTTACCCTCAGCAGCCTGATCCTGGTGGCGTACACTGCCGCCATGGGTGCTATCGGCCTGTGGAGCTTCTGGCTGTTGCTGCCGCTGGCGATCGTGCTGCTGCCGCTGAACCTTTCCTCTGTACGCCGTTCCCTGCTCTCCGCGCCGGCGCTGCGCGCCTTCCGCAAGGTGATGCCGCCGATGTCCACCACCGAGAAGGAAGCGATCGACGCCGGTACCACCTGGTGGGAAGGCGATCTGTTCCGCGGCGCGCCGGACTGGAACAAGCTGCACAGCTACCCGAAACCGCGCCTGACGGAAGAAGAGCAGGCGTTTATCGACGGCCCGGTGGAAGAAGCCTGCCGCATGGCCAACGACTTCCAGATCACCCACGAACTGGCCGATCTGCCGCCTGAACTCTGGGCGTACCTGAAAGAACACCGTTTCTTCGCGATGATCATCAAGAAAGAGTACGGCGGTCTGGAATTCTCACCTTACGCTCAGGCGATGGTGCTGCAAAAACTGGCCGGCGTTTCCGGCATCCTGGCGATCACCGTCGGCGTGCCAAACTCCCTCGGCCCGGGCGAACTGCTGCAGCACTACGGTACCGAAGAACAGAAAAACCACTATCTGCCGGGCCTGGCGCGCGGCGACGAAATTCCTTGCTTCGCGCTGACCAGCCCGGAAGCGGGTTCCGATGCCGGCGCGATCCCGGACGTGGGCACCGTGTGCATGGGCGAATGGCAAGGCAAGCAGGTACTGGGCATGCGCCTGACCTGGAACAAGCGCTACATCACGCTGGCGCCGGTCGCTACCGTACTGGGCCTAGCGTTCAAACTGCATGACCCGAATCGCCTGCTGAGCGACAACGAATCCCCGGGCATCACCTGTGCGCTGATCCCAACCAGCACGTCGGGCGTGGAAATCGGCAACCGTCACTTCCCGCTGAACGTGCCGTTCCAGAACGGCCCAACCCGCGGCACCGACGTGTTCGTGCCGATCGATTACATCATCGGCGGCCCGAAAATGGCCGGCCAGGGCTGGCGCATGCTGGTTGAATGCCTGTCGGTCGGTCGCGGCATCACCCTGCCGTCCAACTCTACCGGCAGCCTGAAATCCATCGCCCTGGCGACCGGCGCCTACGCGCACATTCGCCGTCAGTTCAAGATCTCCATCGGCAAGATGGAGGGGATCGAAGAGCCGTTGGCACGCATCGCCGGCAACACCTATGTGATGGACGCCGCCGCTTCGCTGATCACCTACGCGCTGGTGCAGGGCGAGAAACCGGCCGTGCTGTCGGCCATCGTCAAATACCACTGTACACACCGCGGCCAGCAGTCGATCGTTGACGCCATGGACATCGCCGGCGGTAAAGGCATCATGCTGGGCGAATCCAACTTCCTGGCTCGAGCCTATCAGGGCGCACCGATCGCCATCACGGTGGAAGGCGCGAACATCCTGACCCGCACCATGATGATCTTCGGCCAGGGCGCAATCCGCTGCCATCCTTATGTGCTGGATGAAATGGCAGCGGCACAGAACAACGATCTGAACGCCTTCGATAAATCGCTGTTCGGCCACTTGGGCCACGTCGGCAGCAACAAGGTACGCAGCTTCTGGCTGGGCCTGACCAACGGCCGCACCAGCGCCACGCCGACCAAGGACGCGACCCGTCGTTACTATCAGCAGCTGAACCGCCTGAGCGCCAACCTGGCGCTGCTGTCGGACGTTTCCATGGGCGTGCTGGGCGGCAGCCTGAAGCGCCGTGAGCGCATCTCCGCTCGCCTGGGGGATATCCTCAGCCAGATGTATTTGGCTTCCGCCGTGCTGAAACGCTTTGACGACGAAGGCCGTCAGAAAGAAGATCTGCCGCTGGTGCATTGGGGCGTGCAAGACAGCCTGCATAAAGCCGAACAGGCGCTGGATGACCTGCTGCGCAACTTCCCGAACCGCTTTATCGCTGGCGCGATGCGCTTCGTGGTCTTCCCGTTCGGCCGCGTGCATACCGCACCGTCCGATCGCCTGGATCACCAGTTGGCCAAGATCCTGCAGGTGCCTTCCGCCACCCGCAGCCGCCTGGGGCGCGGTCAGTACCTGACGCCGAGCGAACATAACCCAATCGGCCTGCTGGAAGCGGCGCTGGCCGACGTGATGGCCGCCGAGCCGATTCACGAACGTCTGTGCAAGGCAGCCGGCAAAAACCTGCCGTTCACCCGTCTGGATCGTTTGGCGGAACGCGCGCTGGAAGAAGGCAAGATCAGCGCCGACGAAGCGAAGATCCTGGTGAAAGCCGAAGAGAGCCGTCTGCGCTCCATCAACGTGGACGACTTTGCACCGGATGCGCTGGCGGCCGCTAAGCCGGAAAAGCCGGCGGCGCAGTCTAAGCGCCAACAGCAGACCGAAGCGGCTTAACGCCAATTCCCACTCCACGCATCCAAGGGGCGATCATCATCGCCCCTTTTTCTTTTCTTGCACCACAAACTGCGCACCGCGCCGCAGGTTGGCGCAACGGCAGATTTCACGGGAAGGAAGTTCGAGTAGACTGCGCAGCGGGTGCTCTGGATCTTTCTGTCCGGAGCCTTGGCAAAGGAGAGAAAGAGAAAGGCCCCGAGTCGATATTATCAACCCGAGGCCACTCTGATGCCAAGCAACCTCAGGTTAGCCTCTTGCCCGCCGCAAGGCAAGGATAGGGAGGTCAAAAATGCAGCAAAAACGGGTCGTACTTAAACTGGTGATCGTCTGTATGACGCTGATCGCGTTCATCTGGCTAACCCGCGGTTCGCTGTGCGAACTGCGCATCAGGTTGGGAGACTCGGAGGTTGCGGCCACTTTGGCTTACGAATCCGAACGGTAAGGCAACCCAACGGCGGGGTTCGCCCCGCCCGTTGGCTGATAATGTCAGGCAGGATCCACGAGCACCCGCCTTTTCAGCCCTGCT
Organism: Serratia sp. NGAS9; assembly: GCF_009905295.1. Taxonomy (NCBI): domain Bacteria; kingdom Pseudomonadati; phylum Pseudomonadota; class Gammaproteobacteria; order Enterobacterales; family Yersiniaceae; genus Serratia; species Serratia sp. NGAS9. Next base: position 890,911 of record NZ_CP047605.1, on the reverse strand, counting down.
GGCGAATACGCGCCAACAGCGCATCGATATGCTCGATCTGCGGCGCATTGACGATCAGCGTGCGCCCCAATCCCAGGGCGTGACGCTGACAGTCGAGGCGCATGTCGGCGTCGGCGATGCTGTCCAGATCGGCGACGTGCGCCAGGCCGATGGTGCGCCGGATCAGTTCGGTGCCACAGTACCCTACTGCGTCAGCCCAGACCTGCTGCAGGAACTGCTCGGCGTAACCCGGCGTCGCCAGCGCCGCATCGCGGCTTTGCTGATGGCACAGCGCCAGGAAGCGATCGGCGAAAATCAGCCACAGCTCGCGCACATCCTGCAGGCGCTGCTCGCGTCCGGCGGCGGCGTCGCGCGGCCCGAACAGCCCCGGCTGGCCACAATAGTTGAGCAGCAAGTTGCCTAACGCAGTGCCGACATCGAAACCGATCGGGCCGTAGAAACCGAATTCAGCGTCGATCGCTTTCAACCGCCCTTCCGCCACGAAAATTGAACCACTGTGAATATCGCCGTGCAGTAGCGCCTCCGCTTTGCTGAGGAAACGATGTTTCAGGCCGGCGACCGCCAGCTTCAGCGGCGCATCCTCACGCAGCGCCTGCACCTGCGGCAACAGCGCCGCCTCGAACTGATTGCGCTCATGGTCGGTATAGGGGTCGGTAAAGAACAGATCTTCGGTGATCTGGCACAGCTCGGGGTTGGTGAAACGGCTGACTTCCGCCTTCTTCTGCTGCGCCGACTGATAAAAATCGGAGGTGTGAAACAGCGTCTGCGCCAGGTATTCCGCCAGTTGCCCAGCCGCCAGCGGGTGATAGTTCCCCTGCACCAGTTCACTGCGCCAGATGCGATGATCGGAGAGATCTTCCTGCACCATCACCGCCAATTCGGGATCGTGATGCAAGACTTTTACCGTATGCCTTGGGCAGAAACTGCCGTGGACCAGCAGCGTTTCCGCTTCGATGCGCGCCCGATCCAACGTCAGCGGCCAGGATTCGCCCACGCAGCGCACGTAGGGCAGCGCCTGTTTGACGATCACCCGACTCACGCCTTCGCGATCGCGGATCTTGAACACCAGGTTCAGGTTGCCGTCACCGATCTCGTCGGCGCTCACCAGCGCCTGCGGTTCGGCCACCTGCCCGTATTGGCGGGCATATTCAACGGCATCGGCAGCCGTAAACGTACGATAAAGCGACATTCCCCAACCCCTCTGTTCTCTCTCACTGACCCAGCGACTCTGATTATTTAGACGTAAAAGCATTTGGACGTCTATACATCTGGAAGTCATGTTGGCAGAATAGCGTTTCAGATGCAATAACCACGCAACAAGGAATTAACCGCCGATGCAAGCGCTTAACACCACCAGTTTGACCCTGCGAGATAACCGCCTTTGGATCCTCGATCAGCAAGCTCTGCCGCAGGAAAAGCGGTGGCGGGCCTGCGACAGCGTGGAAGAGTTGGTCGGGCACATTCACAGCCTGCGGGTGCGCGGCGCGCCGCTGATCGGGCTGTCCGCCAGCCTGCTGTTGGCGCTGCTGGCGGAACGCGGTCTGCCGCGCGCCGAGCTGGAACAGGCGCTGCACACGCTGCGCGCCGCGCGCCCGACGGCGGTTAACCTGATGAACAATCTGGATCGCATGAAGCTGGCGCTGGCGGAGCCTGACTGGGCGCCGGCAATGGTGAACGAAGCGCTGCGGCTGGTGGAGGAAGATCGCCGGCTGTGCGATCGCATCGCCGATCACGGCGCTGGGCTGGTCAAGCCCGGCAGCCGCCTGCTGACCCACTGCAATACCGGCGGGTTGGCCACCGCCGGCGTCGGCACCGCCATCGGGGTGCTGCTGCGCGCCCACCAGCAGGGCAAAGTGCAACAGGTGTGGGTCGATGAAACCCGGCCGCTGCTGCAGGGCGGTCGTCTGACCGCCTGGGAACTGGGCGAGCTGGGCATTCCCTATCGTCTGATCTGCGATTCGATGGCCGCCAGCCTGATGGCGCAGGGCCAGGTCGATGCGGTGTGGGTCGGCGCGGATCGCATCGCCGCCAACGGCGACGTCGCCAACAAGATTGGCACCTACAGCCTGGCGGTGCTGGCGCACTATCACGGCATCCCGTTCTACGTGGCCGCCCCGCACACCACCCACGATCCGCACTGTCCGGACGGCGCCGCCATCCCGATCGAGCAACGCGCGGCGGCCGAAGTCACCGGCGTTTCAGGCAGCTTCGGCGCCTGCCAGTGGGCGCCGAACGAGGCACCGGTGTACAATCCGGCGTTCGATGTCACGCCGGCGAAGCTTATCAGCGGGTGGGTGTTCGACAGCGGCGTGATCACGCCGCAACAGGTTGAAGCGGGGATTTTCCAGCGGGCGCTGGGGTAACGCCCGCCGGTTGACGATCAGTCCAAACGCGGATAGGCATCGGCGATCGTGTCGCCGGTGAAATGCGCCACCCAGCCTTCCGGGTTGTCAAATACCCGGATCGCGGTAAAGTGCGGCGCCGAGCCCATATCGAACCAGTGACGGGTGTTGGCCGGCACCGAGATCAGATCGTTCTTTTCGCACAGGATCTGGAAGATCTTGCCGTCCAGATGCAGGCAAAACAGCCCCGCCCCTTCAACGAAAAAGCGCACTTCATCCTCGCCGTGCGTGTGTTCGGACAGGAATTTTTCGCGCAGCGCCTGACGCTGCTCGTGGTCCGGCCGCATGCTGATCACGTCCCAACTCTGGTAGCCCTTTTCCGCCACCAGCCGGTCGATCTCATGCTGGTAGGCGGCGATCACTGCCTCCGGCTGCGGGTTGTCGCCCAGCTCGCGATCCGCCTGCCAGCGCTCAAAGCGCACGCCGATTTGCGCCAGCTGGCGCTGGATCTCCTGCGCGTCGCGGCTCTGCCACAGCGGCTGCTGCGGCGCTTTATCGCTGAAAATGGTCAATCCACTCATGAGACGAACTCCCCTAAATCGATACGATCAAAACGGTTAACCTGCGGATGCCGGCTTTGCTCGTCCGCCTCATCGCGGATCAGCTGGCAGGTATGCCAGCCGGCGGCCTGCGCGGCGTCCAGCTCCTGGTGGATGTCGGACAAGAACAGCAGCTCGTCGGGCGCGATGCCGATAGCCTGCGCGATGTTGCGGTACGACGCGGTTTCACGCTTGGCGCCGACGTGCGTATCGAAATAGCCGCTGAACAGCGGCTGCAGATCGCCGGCGTCGCTGTGGCCGAACAGCAGCTTCTGCGCTTCCACCGAACCGGAGGAATAGACGTAAAGCTTCACTCCCTGCCGCTGCCAGGCGGCCAACTGCCCGGCGACTTCCGGGTACAGATGCCCGCGAAAATCCCCTTCGCGGTAACCGCTGCGCCAGATGATGCCCTGCAACGCCTTGAGCGCGGTGGATTTGCGATCTTCATCCATAAAGCGGTACAGGGCGGCGATCAGCGCATCGAGATCTGCCTGCGGCTGGTCAATTTCAGCGCGCAGCGCCGCCAGCGGCGCGGCGACTTCGCTCTCAGCGGCATGGCGGCGCACAAAATCCGCCAGCCGTTCGCGGGCATAAGGAAACAGTACCTGATGCACAAAGCGAATATCGCTGGTGGTGCCTTCAATATCGGTCACGATGGCGCGGATCATTTCGCCTCCAGTAAGCGGCGTTGCAGTTCACACTGGAATAGGAATTCCAGCCCTTCGAGATGGCGGCGGGCTTCCGCCACCTGGCTTCCCCAGCAATACAGACCGTGGCCGCGCACCAGAAAGCCGTATTGCAGCGGCGTGGCCTCGGCATAGGCCGCCACGCGCGCCGCCAACCGGGGGATATCCTGATCGTTATCAAAAATGGGGATCGCCACACTGTCCAGGTGGCTGCGCTGGCCGGCCAGCGACTTCTGCATTTCGTATCCCTGCAGCACCAGCGCATCGCCGCGTTCCACCCGCGACAGTACGGTAGCGTTGACGGAATGGGTATGCAGCACCGCGCCGATGTGCGCAGACAGGCGGTAGAGCAGCGTATGCAGCCCGCTCTCCGCCGACGGCGTGCGGCCGCTCGGCACATGATTGTCGGCGATATCCACCCGCAGAAAATCGGCGGCGCTCAGGCTGCCCTTGTCTTTGCCGGACTCGGTGACCAGGCACTGACGTTCGTCGAGGCGCAGCGACATGTTGCCGCCGGTCGCCGGGCACCAGCCTTTGTCGCCAATCCAGTGGCAGGCCGCCAGCAATGCGGTAAATTGCGGATTATCCGTCATTATTATCATTTCCCGTTCTGTAAGGCGGCCGGCAGATGAAACTTTGCCTGCCGCGTGGCGGGCTAAGCACTTTTTCGCATTTAGCCATCTAAGCGTCTTGATTGCCAAATACTAGCATCGTGTTATATTGACGGCAATATAAGCGCCTGGAGTATTCACCTGCTATGAGCACTTCCGCATTGATTCCCGAAAGTAAACTGCCTGCCCTGGGCACCACCATCTTTACCCAAATGAGCGCGCTAGCGCAGCAGCATCAGGCGATCAACCTGTCTCAGGGCTTCCCTGATTTCGACGGGCCGGACTACCTGAAAGAACGCTTGGCCTGGCACGTCGCCCAGGGCGCCAACCAATATGCGCCGATGACCGGGGTGGCGCCGCTGCGCGAAGCCATCGCCGACAAAACCGCCGAGCTGTATGGCTGGCAGCCGGACGCCGCTGCTGAAGTGACCGTCACCGCCGGCGCCACCGAAGCGCTGTTCGCCGCCATCAGCGCGCTGGTGCGCCCCGGCGATGAGGTGGTCTGCTTCGATCCCAGCTACGATAGCTATGCGCCGGCGGTGACGCTGGCCGGCGGCGTACTCAAACGCCTCGCCCTGCAGCCGCCCGCGTTTGCCGTGGATTGGCAACAGTTCGCCGCCGCGCTGTCGCCGCGCACCCGCCTGGTGATCGTCAACACGCCGCACAACCCGTCCGCCACCGCCTGGCAGGCGGAAGATATGCAGCAGCTGTGGCACGCCATTGCAGAACGCGAAATCTACGTGCTCAGCGACGAAGTCTACGAACACATCTGCTTCGCCAAAGGCGGCCACGCCAGCGTGTTGGCCCACCCGCAGCTGCGCCAACGGGCGATCGCGGTGTCCTCCTTCGGTAAAACCTTCCACATGACCGGCTGGAAAGTGGGTTACTGCGTGGCGCCCGCCGCGCTGAGCGCCGAGGTGCGCAAGGTGCATCAATACCTGACCTTTTCGGTCAACACCCCGGCGCAGCTGGCGCTAGCGGATAGCCTGCGTGCCGAGCCGGAGCACTGGCGGCAGTTGCCGGCGTTCTATCGCGCCAAGCGCGATCGCTTTGTGCAGGCGCTGGCGCGCAGCCGACTGGAAATTTTACCCTGCGCGGGTACATACTTCTTACTGGCGGACTACAGCGCCATCTCCGATCTGGACGATGTGGCGTTCTGCCATTGGTTAACCGAGCACGTGGGCGTGGCGGCCATTCCGCTGTCGGTCTTCTGTGCCGATCCTTTCCCCCATAAATTGATCCGGCTGTGCTTCGCTAAACAGGACGCCACGCTGGATGCAGCTGCGGAGCGGTTATGTCGACTTTAAAAATTACCCTGTTGCAGCAACCTCTGGTCTGGCGCGACGGCCTCGCTAACCTGGCCGCCTTCGACGCGTTGCTGGCGCCGATCGCCGGGCGCGATCTCATCGTTTTGCCGGAAATGTTCACCACCGGTTTTGCCATGGATGCCGGCGAGAGCGCCCTGCCCGAACAGCAGGTGATCGACTGGCTGCGCAGTTGGGCGGTGAAAAGCCACGCGTTAATCGGCGGCAGCGTGGCGCTGAAAACGCCCGAAGGCGCGGTCAACCGCTTCCTGCTGGTAGAGCCGGGCGGCCAGGTGCATGCCTATGATAAACGCCACCTGTTCCGCATGGCCGGCGAACACCTGCATTACCAGGCCGGCAACCGGCGTGAAATCTTCGAGTGGCGCGGCTGGCGCATCCTGCCGCAGATCTGCTACGACCTGCGTTTCCCGGTCTGGGCGCGCTATCAGCAGGATTACGATCTGGCGCTGTACGTCGCCAACTGGCCGGCGCCGCGCAGCCACCATTGGCAAACGCTGCTGACGGCGCGGGCGATTGAGAATCAGGTGTATGTGGCGGGCTGCAACCGGGTGGGCGAAGATCCTAACGGACTGAGCTACAGCGGAGACAGCTTAATCATCAGCCCTCAGGGCGAGATCCTGGCGGATGCGGAACCCGGCGCGGCCACGCGCCTGGACGCCGAGCTGTCGCTGGAAACCCTGCAGAGCTACCGCAGCGCCTTCCCGGCCTGGCGCGATGCCGACAGCTTTCTGCGTCTCGACTGATTAAACACGCTCCCAGCCGGCGATTAGCGCGTCGATCTTCGGCAGAGAGATAAAGACTCCGCGCCGATGCCGGAAAAGGACGGCTCGTTCAGCACCAATAGGCCATGAAGTTGACGGTGGAGCGATCCAGATCGCGTTCGCCAATCAGGTAACGCCGCAGCGTTTTCACCGCAGAAGATTCGGCCGCCACCCAGGCATAAAAAGCGTTGCTGCCGGCCGCCCGCTCCCACAGCACCTCATCGCTCAGGCTGCTTTCCGCCAGTGACTGCGCCTGTGCGCACGCCGATGCGGGGATATCCACCCGCTGGCGCACCGCTTCCACCAGCAGCGTACCGTGTGCCAGCTGGCGGCCGACGTCACGCGGCAGCCAGTAGACCTCGGCGAACGGGAAATGCGCCAAATCCAGGCAATCCCCCGCCACCGGCACCTCAAAAAACGCCTGCACCCGCGGCGGATTGGCCTGCTGCGCCAGCTGTTCCAGAATCGCCATCGCCGCCGGCACCGCCGTCTCATCGGCGATCAGCAACGCCTGTTGCAACTGCGCCGGCGGCGCCCATTCGTAACCGCCGCTGTCGCCGTCGAAGTCACCGTTGGGGGCGACCGTTTGAATCGTGTCTCCGGGTTCGGCATGGGTCGCCCAGGCGGAAGCCGGGCCGTTCACGCCATGCAACACGAACTCGACGTCCATCTGATTCTGCTCGCGGCGCAGCGCACGCAACGTATAGGTGCGCATCACCGGACGCTGTTCTTTGGGGATCGCCATGTAATCGCCGTACCAGTCAGAGCTGTTGACCAACTGCGGGATCTTGCCGTCCGCCGCCGGGAACAACAGTTTGATGCGCTGGTCCGGCGCTTCGAGCTTCATCCGATGAATATCCGCACCTTCAAACACGCAGCGCACCAGCGAAGATGAAATCAGCGTTTTGCTTTTCAAGGTGATATCAAAAATTCTGTAGCTGGCGGACATGTTCTCGATTCTCCGGCAACGGCTGTCGCTTGTGCGTATGGCCGATCGGCTGCCGTGTTGACGGCGTGGGGTGCTCGATCGCGCAGCGGGCAAAATGTTAATAAAACTAATTAATTACGTTAATGTATCGCAAAAAATCATATCACGATTTTATTGATAACAAGAAACGTTATTGATAAAAGAAGCATTCTCAAAAAAACACAATAACAATATCACCAGGAAATAACGATGAAACGCAAACACCTTTGGGTATTGAACCCTTGTCTGCTGGCAATGCTTGCGCCGGCGGCTTGGGCTGAAGATCAGAAAGCCGGCACCGAAGAGCAGATGGTGGTCTCCGCCAGCCGTTCGCACCGCAGCACGGCGGAAATGGCACAGACCACTTGGATTATTGAAAGCCAGGAGATCGAACAGCAGGTTCAGGGCGGTAAAGAGATCAAGGACATGTTGGCGCAGTTGATCCCCGGCATGGACGTCAGCGGTCAGGGCCGTACCAACTATGGCATGAATATGCGCGGCCGCTCGATGATGGTGATGATTGACGGCGTACGCCTGAATTCATCGCGCAGCGACAGCCGCCAGTTGGATTCGATCGATCCATTCAATATCGATCATATCGAGGTGATTTCCGGCGCGACCTCTCTGTACGGCGGCGGCAGCACCGGCGGCCTGATCAATATCGTCACCAAAAAAGGGCAACAGGAACAGCAGGTCGAGTTGCAGGTCGGCGGTAAAACCGGCTTTGGCGGCCATAACGATCACGACGAGAACGTGGCGGCGGCGGTCAGCGGCGGCAACGACAACGCCTCTGGGCGCCTGTCCGTTTCTTACCAGCGCTATGGCGGCTGGTATGACGGCAAAGGCAATGAGGTACTGATCGACAATACCCAAACCGGCCTGCAGTATTCCGATCGCCTCGACGTCATGGGCACCGGCACCCTCAACATCGACGATCATCAACAGCTGCAGCTGACCACCCAATACTACAAAAGCCAATCCGACGGCGATCACGGCCTGTTCCTGGGAGAGAACTTTGCGGCGGTGACGGGCAACGCCAAGGCATATAACAGCGGTAACTTAAATTCCGACCGCATCCCCGGTACCGAACGCCACCTGATCAACCTGCAGTATTCCAACACTGATTTCCTCGGCCAGGATTTGGTGGCGCAGGTCTACTACCGCGACGAAACGTTGACCTTCTACCCGTTCCCGACGCTGGCGGGCAAAGCGCCGAACTATTACGTCAACAGCATTGGTGCTTCACAGCAAAAAACCGATTTCTACGGCGGCAAGCTGACGTTAAACAGCAAACCTGTCGACGCACTGACGCTGACTTACGGCATTGACGCCGAGCATGAAAGCTTCAACGCCAATCAGCAGTTCTTTAACCTGGCGAAGGCTCAGCAGTCCGGCGGCATGATGCTGGAGAACGCTTACAGCACCGGCCGCTACCCGAGCTATACCACCAGCAACCTGGCGTCGTTCCTGCAGGCCAGTTACGACATTAATCCCATTTTCACCCTGAGCGGCGGCGTGCGTTACCAGTACACCGAAAACAAGATCGACGACTTCGTCGGTTATAACCAGCAGCAGGCGATCGCCACCGGCGCCGCGACATCCGCCGACGCTATACCGGGCGGGAAAACCGACTACAACAACGCGCTGTTCAACGCCGGCCTGTTGGCACATCTGACCGAGCGCCAGCAAACCTGGTTCAACTTCTCTCAGGGCTTCGAGATCCCGGATCCGGGCAAATATTACGGTAACGGCACCTACGCGTTGAACGGCGGCCATTACCAGTTGTTGAAGAGCGTCAACGTCGGCGATTCCAAGCTGGAAGGCATCAAGGTCAATGCCTACGAGCTGGGCTGGCGCTATACCGGCGATAACCTGCGCACGCAAATCGCCGCTTACTACTCGCTGTCCGACAAGAGCATCGCTATCAACAAAACCGACATGACCATTAACGTCAATGCGGACAAGCGGCGCATCTATGGGCTGGAAGGCGCGGTGGACTACTTCTTTGAAGACAGCGACTGGAGCGCCGGCACCAACTTCAACGTTATCCGTTCCGAAACCAAGGTCAACGGCGAATGGAAGAAGCTGGTGGTCGATACCGCCAGCCCATCGAAAGTCACCGCTTACGTCGGCTGGGCGCCGGGCGACTGGAATCTGCGCTTGCAGTCGCAGCAAACCTTCGATGTGTCGGACGACGGCGATTACACCAAGGCCAACTCCACCCAAGGCCGCAAAATCGATGGCTACAACACCCTCGATTTTCTCGGCAGCTATACCCTGCCGGTAGGGAAAATCAGCTTCAGCGTGGAAAACCTGCTGGACAAGGAATACACCACCGTTTGGGGCCAACGCGCGCCGATCCTGTACAGCCCGACCTACGGCTCGCCTGAGCTGTACAGCTATAAGGGCCGCGGACGCACCTTCGGTTTGAACTACTCGGTGTTGTTCTGAGGAATAAGGGGCCGGTCTGCCGGCCCCGTTCATTGGGCCGTACCGTTTTGCCGAGAGCAGAAACGACGAAGCCCTGAGTTATCGCTAACTCAGGGCTTCTGAATAGTGGCGGAACGGACGGGGCTCGAACCCGCGACCCCCTGCGTGACAGGCAGGTATTCTAACCAACTGAACTACCGCTCCGCGCCATTCCCTCTTGCGGGGGAACGAGGCGCATATTACGGACGCCTCTCGGTTCCGTCAACGCCTTTTTCTCACCAAATGAACCGTTTGCACAGTTTTTCAACGAAGGTTCATCCGGTGCGTTTTTTTCGTGCAAAAATGCCGTTACTCGGCCGGCGCACCGCGCCACAGGCAGCTGCCGCCCTTTTTCGCCACCAGATCCAGACGCGCCTCGTGCGCCTTCACTTCTTCGTCGCTGGCGTAGACCACTTTCATCGCCGTCGCCGGGCGGACGATGCGCTGAATTTCTTGCGTGGCGTCGTTTTGCTGGGTATCGCCTTCCATTTGGAACGCTATCGAGGTCTGACCGCCGGTCATCGCCAGATAGACTTCCGCCAGGATCTCGGCATCGAGCAATGCGCCGTGCAGCGTACGCTTGCTGTTGTCTATCTCATAACGGCTGCACAAGGCATCGAGGTTGTTGCGCTTGCCCGGGAACAGGCGGCGCGCCATCAGCAGGCTGTCGGTGATGGTGCAGAAGGTCTCGGTCTTCGGGATGCCCTGCTGCAACATGCGGAATTCGTGATCCATAAAGCCGATATCGAACGCCGCGTTATGGATCACCAGCTCGCCGCCGCGGATAAAGTCGAGGAATTCGTCGGCAACCTGATCGAAGGTCGGCTTGTCGGCCAGGAAGTCGTCGCTGATGCCGTGTACGCCGTACGCTTCCGGATCCACCAGCCGATCCGGCTTGATGTAAACGTGGAAGTTGCGCCCAGTCAGGCGGCGGTTAATCACCTCCACCGCACCGATTTCAATGATACGGTGCCCTTCGTAGTGCACCCCAAGCTTGTTCATACCGGTGGTTTCGGTATCGAGGACAATCTGTCTGGTGGTTGTAGAGATCATATTGCAGTGCTCACAGCGCTCGTTTATGTCAGACTTGGCTTTTATAAAACTGATAGGAAGAGTCTACCAGAGATGCTCAAACAGGTAGAAATTTTCACCGACGGCTCCTGCCTTGGCAACCCCGGCCCCGGTGGCTACGGCGCGATATTACGCTATAAGCAAACGGAAAAAACCTTCAGCGAGGGTTTTCGTCTGACCACCAATAACCGCATGGAAATGATGGCGGCGATCGTGGCGCTGGAAGCGCTGACCGTGCCCTGCGCCGTGACGCTCAGTACCGACAGCCAGTATGTGCGCCAGGGCATCACCAGTTGGATCCATAACTGGAAGAAGCGCGGCTGGAAAACCGCCGACAAAAAGCCGGTCAAGAATGTCGATCTGTGGCAGCGGTTGGATCTGGCCATTCAGCGCCACGAGGTGAAATGGGAATGGGTCAAAGGCCACGCCGGCCATCCGGAGAACGAACGTTGTGACGTGCTGGCGCGCGAAGCGGCCGGTAAGCCGACGCAGGAAGACGTCGGTTACCAACCGGAAGCCTAAGGCAGCTTGCGATAGCTCTTGGTCGCGCCCACCGCGCGGCTAAGAGACGGCTTTCTCGCCCCCAGTTTCATCGGCGTAGGCGTTAGCGGCAAGGTGCGTTTGCGCGCCACAATCACGCTCATGCAGCCCAGCGCTGGCAAATGGGTACATAAAAACTTGCCGCCCTTGCGGTGCCACGGCAGCACGTGAAAACGCGACTGATGCAGCACCTCATAATTCAGCAGGCTGAGCCAATCCAACAGCCGCATCTGGGTAAACATGCGGCTGACATAGGGCTGGCGATGACGCAACCCGGGCACCAGCTTGCCCAATCCCAGCAGGCTGAACGGATTGAAGCTGCTGATAACCAACCAGCCGTCGTCGATCAATATCCTGTCCACCTCACGCAGCATGCGGTGCGGATCGTCCGCATAGGACAGCGTATGCGCCAACAGGCAGGCATCCACCGACTTGGCGGCGAACGGCAGTTGATAGGCATCGGCGATCACCTGCAGCCCGTCCCCCTCCAGCCCTACGTTGACCTGATGGGAAATCGCACATTTGTCCGTGGCCAGCTCGGCGCTGAGCATGCCCATCTTCAGCAGATGGAAACCGAACAGCTTGGGCCACCAGGGTTGCAACTGCCGCTCGAGCGCTTCACGATAGTACTCCCCCCACGGCAGCTCAGCCCAGGACTGCGGGCCGGTGAGCTTTTGTAGAGTATGGGCTGGTTTCATGATTTATTATCTTCTTTCAAGCCGTTGCCAACGAGAGGTACACCATGAATCTTATCAGCATTCCCGCCTTCCAGGACAATTACATTTGGTTATTGGATGACCGACAGGGGCGCTGCATTATCGTCGATCCGGGTGAAGCGCAGCCCGTACTCGAAGCGTTGCAGCGCCTGCAGCTGGCGCCGGCGGCGATCCTGCTGACCCACCATCATCACGATCACGTCGGCGGCGTGGCGCAAATCGTAGCGAAGTATCCCGGGCTGGCCGTCTATGGGCCGCAAGAAACCGCGGACAAAGGCGCCAACCACATCGTCCGCGACGGCGACACCTTTGACATCGATGGCCGCCAATACAGGACTATCGCCGTTCCCGGCCATACGTTGGGCCATGTGGCATTCTATAGTGCCCCTTATCTGTTCTGCGGCGACACCATTTTCTCCGCCGGCTGCGGCAGGCTGTTTGAAGGCACCGCCAAACAAATGTACGACTCATTTCAACAACTCGCGCAACTTCCCGATAACACCTTAATTTGCTGCGCGCATGAATATACTCTTTCTAATCTTAAGTTTGCGCGGGCTATTTTGCCGGAAGATCGAGAGATTGAAACATATCAACAACATGTTGAAGCGTTAAGGGCAAAAGGCCAAGCCAGTGTGCCGACCACGTTGCAATTAGAGCGCAAAATTAACCTGTTTTTACGTTGCCATGACGCTGATTTACAAAAGAAATTAGGCTTTAATTCACCACCGAAAAGCCTTCATTCAGTTTTTTCCGAATTACGCCTGCGGAAAGATAACTTCTAAGCTTTTAGTTGTGTTATTTGGCGAAGCAAAGTATTATTGCTCGTCTTTTAAGCAACTACATTGACACACACATGAAGGCTAAAGCGATATTTCTCGCCTCAGTCTTGCTAGTGGGTTGCCAGTCGTCCAGGCAGGACGCACCGGCGCCAGAACAGCATGCACAGAGTTTGTCTTCGGCTGGTCAAGATGGTGAAGCAGGAGAGTACACAGCAAATGGCCGAGCGAGCTCGGCGCGGTGGTTGGATAACAACAGTCCCGCCGCGCAACAGGACCTGTGGAACTTCATTAGCGACGAGCTGAAGATGGAGGTTCCGGAAAATTCCCGGATCCGTGATCAGAAAAGAAAGTACTTAAAAAGTAAGAGCTATCTCCACGATGTAACATTACGGGCAGAGCCGTACATGTACTGGATAGTCGGGCAGATTAAGAAACGTAATATGCCGATGGAACTGGTACTGCTACCCATAGTGGAGAGCGCTTTTGACCCACACGCCACGTCAAGTGCCAACGCCGCAGGGCTATGGCAAATCGTGCCGCAAACGGGTCGCAATTATGGTTTGAAAAACAATCAGTGGTATGACGGTCGACGCGATGTCGTCGCCTCGACAACCGCTGCGCTTAACATGATGCAGCGCTTGAACCGCATGTTTAACGGCGACTGGTTACTGACCGTAGCCGCCTATAACAGTGGTGAAGGCCGCGTGATGCAAGCGGTGAAGGCAAACAAACGCCAGGGTAAGCCAACCAATTTCTGGGCATTGTCGCTTCCGCGTGAAACGTCAATCTATGTCCCGAAAATGCTGGCACTGAGCGACATCATCAAGAACAGCAAGAAATACGGCGTGAAACTCCCGAAAACGGATGAAACCCGTGCGCTGGCTCGTATCGATGTCGGGCAGCAGATCCAGCTAACTCAGGCGGCTGAGATGGCAGGGCTTTCAGTCACCAAGATGAAAGCGTATAACCCAGGCTACAAAAAAGGCGTTACGGCACCCAACGGGCCCCATTACATCATGGTTCCCAAAGGGCATGCCGATCAGCTGAAAGACTCGCTGGCCGATGGCCAGATCGCCGTGACTCAGCCAACGACGCAGTTGGCGAAGAACAGCGGTTTGACCGGTGGCAGTTCGTATAAAGTGCGCTCAGGCGACACTTTATCGGGCATTGCCAAGCGGCTGAACGTTAAGACCAGCGATTTGCAGAGTTGGAACAACTTACGCGCCAAGAGCGCCATAAAAGTTGGGCAAACCCTGCAAGTGGCCAGCAATACTGGCAGTAACAGCAGTATCACCTACCAGGTTCGTAAAGGTGATTCGCTCGCCAGTATCGCACGTCGTCACGGCGTCGATATTAACGACGTGATGCGTTGGAATTCAACGCTCGCCAAAGGCAACCTGCAGCCAGGTCTGAAGCTGACCCTGTTTGTCGGCAACAAGATGACGCCGGATACTTAAATGTTCGTGACTAGTCCTGATATAGGTTGACACTTTTCAGCCGGATAACGCCCGATGAACCTCATCGGGCGTTTTGTATTTCAGCGACAAGTGCGGCCGCCGCGTGTTGTAGAGGTTCACCGATTCCCTGACCATCTTTCTTGCCTGCGCGATATCTTCTGGCCTGCCGAGCAGGTATTCCGTTTTGAGTATCCCGTTTATCCGTTCCGCCAGCGCGTTCTGATAACAGTCATACCCGTCCGTCATCGAGCAGATGACGCCATACTGCTGATGTAACGCCTGATATTCCTGCGAGCAGTACTGGATACCCCTGTCCGAATGATGCACCAACGGCAACGCCGTGCGTCTGCCGGCCAGTGCCATTTTGAACGCGCAGGCGACATGCCGGGTATGCAGACTGTCATGCACGTGATATCCCACGATTTTTCTCGACCAGGCATCCGTTACCAGGCTGACATACGCCGTCCCCGTTCTCAGCGGCAGGTAGGTGATATCCGCCACCCATACCTGTTCCGGACGGCTGGCTATTACTTGATTGTCTCCCGCTTTTAGCAGGTTGGGATGGCGATAAAAACGATGATGGCTGTGCGTCGTCTTGTGATATGCCCGTTTAGGCATCACCAGTAACCGCGCGCAGCGCAGGATACTGAACAGCCGGTCACGGCCCACATGCAACGCCGGTTCAGGGTGTTGCCGCAACAGGTGATGCAGCTTACGTGTCCCCAGTCGGGGTTGGTGCAAGCGGATGGCCGTCACCTGTTCGACGAGATGCCGGGCCTGCTCCTCTTTGCCTGCTTCACGCTGCAGGGACTGATACCACGCTTGTCGGCTGATGCCCATCCATCGGCAGGCCCGCGTTACTGTGAGTCCCGGTACTTGTGTTTGCGCGATAAGGCGGTTAGCTGCTTTTTTGTCAGCGTGGCGCCAAAGTCGGTGTTCATCACTTTGACGACAGCTTCGAAGAACTGGGCTTTGACTTCAGATTCAGCCAGTTGCTGCTCAAGTTCTTTAATACGCTGTTCGGGCGTCAGGGGGAGTTTGGGCATGTTGTCTCCGCACGTTCTGGTGGAAGGAGAAGTTCGCCAGTCAAGTTGACCGTATTTGCGCAGCCAGTTCATGACAGTCTGGCTGCCCTGGATACCGTAGCGATCTTGCGCCTGGCGGTATGTCATCTCGCCTTTTTCGACCTGTTCGACGACAGCCAGTTTAAAGGATAGAGAGTAATCGCGTTGTGTGCGTTTAATATACTGGTTCATCACATTTTCCTCTGTGCGTGAGTAAAATGTGTCAACGCTATTCAGGACGGGTCATCGGCACAAAAAAAGCACCCTTCGGGGTGCTTTTTTATTACCTGCGATTCACCATACCGGCGAGTCTTTCTCCGGATGAAACTCCACCAACAACGGATTGTGATCCGACGCGCTGGTCACCAGCACCGACGCCTCTACGACCCCAAGATTGCGGTAAAACACGAAGTCCAACGGACGGCCAAAAGCCTTGCGGCGGTGATCGTCGGTGAAGCTCACTTCGCGCAGCGCCATTTCGCCGGCGAAGTCATACAGCGCATTGATGCGCTTGCGGCTCCACGCGTTGAAATCCCCCGCCATAATCACCGGCCCCCGGTGACTGGCGATCTGTTCGCCTATCGGCCCCAACTGCTTGCTGTAGACGTCGACGCCCAGGCTAAAGTTCACCGCATGAATGTTCACCACCATCAACAGTTCGCCATTGTACAGCGGATAAACGGTGATCAGGGCCGACTTGGACAGCCGCAGCAGCGGCTCTCGCTCGCGCAGCGGGCAGCAGTAAACCGGATGAGCGGCCGCCAGCGTCATCACGCCGGAAGGATGCTGCGGCAGCACAAAGGCCGGAACCTGATCGGCCGCCAGATAGTTGGCGGTAGCGTAGCTCACCAGTTCCGGCGTGGTTTGCGCCTCTTGCAACAACACCAGCTGCGCGTCTTTGCCATGGTTTTTCAGCACCGAAAGCCAGTCGGCTCGCTGCTGTTTGAAAATATTCCATACCATAACGCGCAGAGCGCCGGTCGTCGGCAGCGCCGCCCCTGGCGGCAACGGCTGGTTAACGGCGCCAGGAAAGATTCGCTCAACTGGCTGACCTGCAACATACCTCATTGCATAAGTTCGTTTCGGCACGCGATTCGCCTATTACCCATTAACATGAAAACTGGCGATGAAGACTCGCCAACGATGAATTGATTATACGCCTACCCCGCATAGAGGGCATGGCTTTTGCGGGCATCACCTTTTCAGTTATAGGGGCCACCTGCAGCGATTTCAATCTTCTGACGGTATAGCTGTGTAAAGACAGGGAGTAATAGGTGAAAAATGCGAAAAGGCCCGCAAAATGCGGGCCAGACAACAATGATTTTGTGTATCAAGCTGTTTGCAGCTGAGACTTTTTATCCAGGCGGCCGCTGAGGCTAACCAGCAACAGTGCAACTACCACGATCAGCGCGCCAATCCAGGGGGTCTGCGCCAGCCCCAGTGAGGCGACGGTCTGACCGCCAATCACCGAACCGAGCGCAATACCGATGTTGAACGCCGCGATATTGAGACCGGACGCCACATCCACCGCATTTGGCGTGTATTGCGCGGCTTTCTGCACCACATAGACCTGCAGCCCCGGCACGTTACCGAAAGCGAACACGCCCATCGCAATCACCGTCAGCAAAGCGGCAATACTGTGGCTGGCGGTAAACTGAAACACCAGTAACAAAACAGCCAGCGCGGCAAAGATAAAGCTCAACGCACGCACCGCCCCATGGCGATCGGCCAGCTTGCCCCCCCAGATGTTACCCACCGCCACCGCGACACCATAAGCCAACAGTATCCAGCTCACGGTCGGAGCAGAGAAGCCCGCCAGTTCCTGCATCATTGGCGCAAGGAAGGTAAAGGTCGTGAAGACCCCGCCGTATCCCAATGCGGTAATTGCGTAAATCAGCAGCAGACGAGGATGGGTCAGTACTTTCATCTGTTCCCGCACGCCGGCGCTGCCCTGATTCTTGATATTGTTCGGCACCAGAATAATGCTGGCCACCGTAGCGACCGCGCCAATCAGAGAAACGGCCAGGAAGGTTTCACGCCAGCCAAACTGCTGGCCGATGAACGTCCCTAACGGTACGCCGGTCACCAGCGCCACCGTCAGGCCGCCAAACATGATGGCGATGGCGGAAGCCGCCTTCTCTTTCGCCACCAGGCTCGTCGCGATAGTGGAGCCGATAGAGAAGAACACGCCGTGCGCCAGGCCGGTCAACAACCGGGCAATCACCAGCGATTCATAGCTGGGTGATTGCCAGGCCAGCAGGTTACCGAGAGTGAACAGCACCATCAGGCCAACCAGCAGCAGCTTGCGCGGTATACGGCTGGTCAGGGCCGTCAGCACCGGCGCGCCAATGGCCACGCCGAGGGCATAGATAGTCACCAGCAATCCAGCGGACGGTACGGTCACCCCAATCTGCTCCGCGATAGTCGGGATCAACCCAACAATCACGAACTCGGTCGTGCCGATAGCAAAAGCGCTGATGGTTAAGGCAAGTAATGCGAGTGGCATTTTTTACTCCGAAATAGCATTCAAGTTGATGACGGCTATTATCTGCCTATGCTTAAATGATAAAAATGCTCAAAATTTCAAATTAACTTTGCTATCGGAGCAAAAATGAAAGCAAACTCAGACGAGCTGATCACTTTTGTCACCGTAGTGGAAAGTGGCAGTTTCAGCCGGGCGGCCGAACGCCTGGAACAAGCGAACTCCGTAGTCAGCCGAACGGTAAAAAAACTGGAAAGCAAACTGGGCGTGACGTTGCTCAACCGCACCACGCGCCAAATCAGCCTGACTCAGGAAGGAGAGAATTACTTTCGCCAGGTGCAGAAGGTACTGAACGACATGGCCGCGGCGGAAAATGCGCTGATGGAAAGCCGCCAGCGTCCGCAAGGTCTGCTGCGCGTCGACGCGGCAACGCCGGTGGTGCTGCACATGCTGACGCCTTTAGTGGCGGAGTTCCGCGAACGTTATCCTGAAATGTCGTTATCGTTGGTGTCTTCGGAAAACTTTATCAACTTGATCGAGCGAAAAGTGGATATCGCAATCCGCGTAGGCGAACTGACCGATTCCACACTGAAAGCGCGCAAACTGATGACCAGCTACCGGCATGTGCTCGCCTCTCCCGCCTATCTGGCTCAACACGGCACGCCGCTAACGGTAGAAGATCTTGAACATCACTGCTGCATCGGCTTCAACGACCTTCCCAGCTTGAACCGCTGGCCACTGGCTTGCTCAGATGGCAGCCAGTTGGAAATCACCCCAGGCTTGACGACCAATAGCGGAGAAACCCAGCGCCATCTCTGTCTGCATGGCAACGGTATCGCCTGCCTGTCGGACTTTATGAGCGACGAAGATATCAAACGTGGAGATTTGGTCCCGATTCTGGTGGAAGCGACACTGCCGGTCGCCATGCCGATCAACGCGGTTTATTACAGCGACAGCGCCGTCAGCAACCGTCTCCGCAGTTTTATTGATTTTGTGAGTGAATACCTGAAACGATAAAAAAGGCGCCCCGATGGACGCCTTATGCTGACTACTGCGAGGAATGATTAATCCCAGTTTGGCGCCAGACCTTCTGGGCTAACCAGACGGCCGTTGCACTCCAGTGCGGCAATCTGCGCCATATCTTCGTCGGTCAGCGTCAGTTGCTGCGCCAACAGGTTGCTCGCCAGGTTTTCACGCTTGGTCGAAGAAGGAATAACCGCATAACCCAGCTTCAATGCCCAAGCCAGGACAACCTGTGCTGGGGTCGCATTGTGACGAGCAGCAATGCTTTTGATCGTTTCGTCCTGCAGCGCTTTGCCGTAGGCCAACGTCATGTAAGAGGTGATGGCGATGTCGTGCTGCTGCGCAAATTCTACCACCTTGCGGTTCTGCAAGAACGGTGACAGCTCGATTTGGTTGGTGGCGATTTCATCGGCGCCAATCGCGTCAATCGCTTGCTGCATCAAGTCGATGGTGAAGTTAGATACGCCGATTTGGCGGGTCAGCCCCAGCTTTTTCGCTTCCAGCAGCTCAGCCATAAATTCGGCAACCGGCACTTCGTCGTTGGGTGACGGCCAGTGGATCAGCGTCAGATCAACGTAGGACGTTTGCAGTTTTTTCAGGCTTTCTTGCAGGCTTGGGATCAGCGCGCCTTTCGCCAGGTTCGCGATCCAAATCTTGGTGGTGATGAACAGGTCTTCACGTTTCACGCCGCTGGCAGCGATAGCCTGGCCAACAGCCGCTTCGTTTTCATAGATCTGTGCAGTATCAATAGTGCGATAGCCCAGCTCGAGTGCGGTGCTGACAGAATCGATAACAACCTGATCCTGAAGGCGGAAAGTACCTAAACCAAATGCAGGGATGCTCATAATGTTTTCTCTCATTAATGGGTAGATGTGGTATGAGGAAGATTATGGCAACTTTTTTATTGATCAAAAACGCCTGGTTCGGCATAAGACTTTTGATCTAAAGGCAACAATATGGGGAGTAAGGCGGTAAGGAAGGACAATTCCGGCCTGAAAATCGCAAAATATAGATATGAAAAAGCCCTGAGTCAGAGACTCAGGGCTTATCAATTAAGTGGCGGAACGGACGGGGCTCGAACCCGCGACCCCCTGCGTGACAGGCAGGTATTCTAACCAACTGAACTACCGCTCCACCGATTCTTTTACGTTGCATCTCTCGATGCCGGCAAATTCGCGCTTTGCGATTTGCGCATTACCAGTCGTCACACTGATAACGTTTATTTGATGCCTGGCAGTGTCCTACTCTCGCATGGGGAGACCCCACACTACCATCGGCGCTACGGCGTTTCACTTCTGAGTTCGGCATGGGGTCAGGTGGGACCACCGCGCTATTGCCGCCAGGCAAATTCTGTTTCATTCCAACCGTCTCACTTCCGTGAAGCCATCAGAACCAATCTCGGAACTTCGCTGAAAATCTCTCTAAAAACACCTTCGGTGTTGTAAGGTTAAGCCTCACGGATCATTAGTACTGGTTAGCTCAATGCATCGCTGCACTTACACACCCAGCCTATCAACGTCTTAGTCTTAAACGTTCCTTCAGGGGCCTTAAAGGCCCAGGGAAGACTCATCTTGAGGCAAGTTTCGCGCTTAGATGCTTTCAGCGCTTATCTTTTCCGCACTTAGCTACCGGGCAATGCCATTGGCATGACAACCCGAACACCAGTGGTGCGTTCACTCCGGTCCTCTCGTACTAGGAGCAACCCCTCTCAATCTTCCAACGCCCACGGCAGATAGGGACCGAACTGTCTCACGACGTTCTAAACCCAGCTCGCGTACCACTTTAAATGGCGAACAGCCATACCCTTGGGACCTACTTCAGCCCCAGGATGTGATGAGCCGACATCGAGGTGCCAAACACCGCCGTCGATATGAACTCTTGGGCGGTATCAGCCTGTTATCCCCGGAGTACCTTTTATCCGTTGAGCGATGGCCCTTCCATTCAGAACCACCGGATCACTAAGACCTACTTTCGTACCTGCTCGAGCCGTCACTCTCGCAGTCAAGCTAGCTTATGCCTTTGCACTAACCTCACGATGTCCGACCGTGATTAGCTAACCTTCGTGCTCCTCCGTTACTCTTTGGGAGGAGACCGCCCCAGTCAAACTACCCACCAGACACTGTCCTCACCCCAGATTATGGGGCCGAGTTAGAACATCAAACATTAAAGGGTGGTATTTCAAGGATGGCTCCACGCAGACTGGCGTCCACGCTTCAAAGCCTCCCACCTATCCTACACATCAAGGCTCAATGTTCAGTGTCAAGCTATAGTAAAGGTTCACGGGGTCTTTCCGTCTTGCCGCGGGTACACTGCATCTTCACAGCGAGTTCAATTTCACTGAGTCTCGGGTGGAGACAGCCTGGCCATCATTACGCCATTCGTGCAGGTCGGAACTTACCCGACAAGGAATTTCGCTACCTTAGGACCGTTATAGTTACGGCCGCCGTTTACTGGGGCTTCGATCAAGAGCTTCGCCTTGCGGCTGACCCCATCAATTAACCTTCCAGCACCGGGCAGGCGTCACACCGTATACGTCCACTTTCGTGTTTGCACAGTGCTGTGTTTTTATTAAACAGTTGCAGCCAGCTGGTATCTTCGACTGGCTTCAGCTCCATCCGCGAGGGACTTCACCTACATGCCAGCGTGCCTTCTCCCGAAGTTACGGCACCATTTTGCCTAGTTCCTTCACCCGAGTTCTCTCAAGCGCCTTGGTATTCTCTACCTGACCACCTGTGTCGGTTTGGGGTACGATTTAATGTTACCTGATGCTTAGAGGATTTTCCTGGAAGCAGGGCATCAACTACTTCTGCACCGTAGTGCATCGTCATCACGCCTCAGGGTTAGTATGCAACCGGATTTACCAGGTCACACCCCCTACACGCTTAAACCGGGACAACCGTCGCCCGGCTAGCCTAGCCTTCTCCGTCCCCCCTTCGCAGTAACACCAAGTACAGGAATATTAACCTGTTTCCCATCGACTACGCTTTTCAGCCTCGCCTTAGGGGTCGACTCACCCTGCCCCGATTAACGTTGGACAGGAACCCTTGGTCTTCCGGCGAGCGGGCTTTTCACCCGCTTTATCGTTACTTATGTCAGCATTCGCACTTCTGATACCTCCAGCAACCCTCACAGGCCACCTTCAACGGCTTACAGAACGCTCCCCTACCCAACAACGCCTAAGCGTCGCTGCCGCAGCTTCGGTGCATGGTTTAGCCCCGTTACATCTTCCGCGCAGGCCGACTCGACCAGTGAGCTATTACGCTTTCTTTAAATGATGGCTGCTTCTAAGCCAACATCCTGGCTGTCTATGCCTTCCCACATCGTTTCCCACTTAACCATGACTTTGGGACCTTAGCTGGCGGTCTGGGTTGTTTCCCTCTTCACGACGGACGTTAGCACCCGCCGTGTGTCTCCCGTGATAACATTCTTCGGTATTCGGAGTTTGCATCGGTTTGGTAAGCCGGGATGGCCCCCTAGCCGAAACAGTGCTCTACCCCCGAAGATGAGTTCACGAGGCGCTACCTAAATAGCTTTCGGGGAGAACCAGCTATCTCCCGGTTTGATTGGCCTTTCACCCCCAGCCACAAGTCATCCGCTAATTTTTCAACATTAGTCGGTTCGGTCCTCCAGTTAGTGTTACCCAACCTTCAACCTGCCCATGGCTAGATCACCGGGTTTCGGGTCTATACCTTGCAACTATTCGCCCAGTTAAGACTCGGTTTCCCTACGGCTCCCCTATACGGTTAACCTTGCTACAAAATATAAGTCGCTGACCCATTATACAAAAGGTACGCAGTCACACCACGAAGGTGCTCCCACTGCTTGTACGTACACGGTTTCAGGTTCTATTTCACTCCCCTCGCCGGGGTTCTTTTCGCCTTTCCCTCACGGTACTGGTTCACTATCGGTCAGTCAGGAGTATTTAGCCTTGGAGGATGGTCCCCCCATATTCAGACAGGATGTCACGTGTCCCGCCCTACTCATCGAACTCACGACCTGTGCATTTTAGTGTACGGGGCTATCACCCTTTGCTGCGCGACTTTCCAGACGCTTCCACTAACACACAAGCCGATTCAGGTTCTGGGCTCCTCCCCGTTCGCTCGCCGCTACTGGGGGAATCTCGGTTGATTTCTTTTCCTCGGGGTACTTAGATGTTTCAGTTCCCCCGGTTCGCCTCATGCCACTATGTATTCATGACATGATAGTGTGTCGAAACACACTGGGTTTCCCCATTCGGGTATCGCCGGTTATAACGGTTCATATCACCTTACCGACGCTTTTCGCAGATTAGCACGCCCTTCATCGCCTCTGACTGCCTAGGCATCCACCGTGTACGCTTAGTCACTTAACCTCACAACCCGAAGATGTTTCCATCGTTCGTGCTGCAAACATTTGAGAGACTCTATGACAGGTTACTCTTTATCCCAGTACATCTACGGAGGGATAAATTTCAGCCGTCATGTTTCAATTTTCAGCTTGTTCCAGATTGTTAAAGAGCAATATCTTAAACATGACTCGCAAGTCATCTTTAAGATTTTTTCGGTTATCGCTAACCGGTGATAATGTCTTTCACTCATTATCGGAATGGCGTCCCCAAGGGGATTCGAACCCCTGTTACAGCCGTGAAAGGGCAGTGTCCTAGGCCTCTAGACGATGGGGACACGAAAATCCGATTAAACTGAATAACTTAATCGGTTCGTATCAGCATGAATGACTCATGGCATCAACAGGTAGCGCTTTGCTCGTTACTTTTCATCAGACAATCTGTGTGAGCACGCCACTCGAACTAATATCTTTAGGTAAGGAGGTGATCCAACCGCAGGTTCCCCTACGGTTACCTTGTTACGACTTCACCCCAGTCATGAATCACAAAGTGGTAAGCGCCCTCCCGAAGGTTAAGCTACCTACTTCTTTTGCAACCCACTCCCATGGTGTGACGGGCGGTGTGTACAAGGCCCGGGAACGTATTCACCGTAGCATTCTGATCTACGATTACTAGCGATTCCGACTTCATGGAGTCGAGTTGCAGACTCCAATCCGGACTACGACATACTTTATGAGGTCCGCTTGCTCTCGCGAGGTCGCTTCTCTTTGTATATGCCATTGTAGCACGTGTGTAGCCCTACTCGTAAGGGCCATGATGACTTGACGTCATCCCCACCTTCCTCCAGTTTATCACTGGCAGTCTCCTTTGAGTTCCCGGCCGAACCGCTGGCAACAAAGGATAAGGGTTGCGCTCGTTGCGGGACTTAACCCAACATTTCACAACACGAGCTGACGACAGCCATGCAGCACCTGTCTCAGAGTTCCCGAAGGCACCAAAGCATCTCTGCTAAGTTCTCTGGATGTCAAGAGTAGGTAAGGTTCTTCGCGTTGCATCGAATTAAACCACATGCTCCACCGCTTGTGCGGGCCCCCGTCAATTCATTTGAGTTTTAACCTTGCGGCCGTACTCCCCAGGCGGTCGATTTAACGCGTTAGCTCCGGAAGCCACGCCTCAAGGGCACAACCTCCAAATCGACATCGTTTACAGCGTGGACTACCAGGGTATCTAATCCTGTTTGCTCCCCACGCTTTCGCACCTGAGCGTCAGTCTTCGTCCAGGGGGCCGCCTTCGCCACCGGTATTCCTCCAGATCTCTACGCATTTCACCGCTACACCTGGAATTCTACCCCCCTCTACGAGACTCTAGCTTGCCAGTTTCAAATGCAGTTCCCAGGTTGAGCCCGGGGATTTCACATCTGACTTAACAAACCGCCTGCGTGCGCTTTACGCCCAGTAATTCCGATTAACGCTTGCACCCTCCGTATTACCGCGGCTGCTGGCACGGAGTTAGCCGGTGCTTCTTCTGCGAGTAACGTCAATTGATGAGCGTATTAAGCTCACCACCTTCCTCCTCGCTGAAAGTGCTTTACAACCCGAAGGCCTTCTTCACACACGCGGCATGGCTGCATCAGGCTTGCGCCCATTGTGCAATATTCCCCACTGCTGCCTCCCGTAGGAGTCTGGACCGTGTCTCAGTTCCAGTGTGGCTGGTCATCCTCTCAGACCAGCTAGGGATCGTCGCCTAGGTGAGCCATTACCCCACCTACTAGCTAATCCCATCTGGGCACATCTGATGGCAAGAGGCCCGAAGGTCCCCCTCTTTGGTCTTGCGACGTTATGCGGTATTAGCTACCGTTTCCAGTAGTTATCCCCCTCCATCAGGCAGTTTCCCAGACATTACTCACCCGTCCGCCGCTCGTCACCCAGGGAGCAAGCTCCCCTGTGCTACCGCTCGACTTGCATGTGTTAAGCCTGCCGCCAGCGTTCAATCTGAGCCATGATCAAACTCTTCAATTAAAAGCTTGATTTGCTTCCACTCGAGAAGCGATGCTCAAAGATTTACTGCATGAATTTTACTTCAGTTAGTCACTCTTCAAGACTTGATATTTTTTTGCATCCGAAGATGCTGGATATCGTCTTGTGGAGTGCCCACACAGATTGTCTGATAAATTGTTAAAGAGCAGTGCCGAGAAACTCATCGGCGCGGGCTGCGTATATTACGCCTTTCGCCCTGAGAGTCAAGCGTTTATTTCGCTTTCTTCTCGCTGACCCGGCGGCTTGTCAGTCGTTGTTCCCGGTCAGTGGAGGCGCATTATAGGGAGTTCTCGGCGGGCCGCAACCCCTAAATGCAAAAAACTTTTCAAGCGTTCAAATAATCACCAAAAACGCCTTTTTAGGATGTTTATTAGTCAGAAAATACCGGTTTTAGCACAGTAATAGCGGCAAACCCTGTAAACAGGGGCAAACGAAGGTAAAGAAAAGGGAGCGGTCACCCGCTCCCTTTCATCTTTATTACGCTTAATTGCCGTTATTGTCGGGCAACGATATGGTCGTTTTCCACATCCAGCGTTACCAGCTTGCCGGGGATCAGCTTGCCAGACAGGATTTGCTGCGCCAGCGGGTTCTCGATCTCCTGCTGAATAGCACGCTTCAACGGACGCGCACCATACACAGGGTCGTAACCGGTTTTGCTCAACAGAGCCAGGGCCGGTTCGG
Source organism: Serratia sp. NGAS9 (assembly GCF_009905295.1). Taxonomy (NCBI): domain Bacteria; kingdom Pseudomonadati; phylum Pseudomonadota; class Gammaproteobacteria; order Enterobacterales; family Yersiniaceae; genus Serratia; species Serratia sp. NGAS9. The sequence goes on along the minus strand of NZ_CP047605.1, from coordinate 864,978 downwards.
TCATGGTCACTTCGTAACCGCGCTCTTCCAAACGCTTGTACAGACGCGACAGCTGAATCTTGGCGATCGCGGCAATGTGTTTCTCGCCCAGCGGGTGGAACACCACCACTTCGTCGATACGGTTGATGAACTCCGGACGGAAGTGGTGACTCACCATCTCCATCACCGACTCTTTCATCTGCGCGTAGTTCATCTGACCGAAATGCTCCTGGATCAGATCGGACCCCAGGTTGGACGTCATGATCACCACAGTATTGCGGAAATCGACGGTACGGCCTTGACCATCGGTCAGGCGGCCGTCATCCAACACCTGCAACAGAATATTGAACACGTCCGGATGCGCTTTCTCGACTTCATCCAGCAGAATCACCGAATAAGGCCGGCGACGTACGGCTTCCGTCAGGTAGCCGCCCTCTTCATAACCGACATAACCTGGAGGCGCACCGACCAGACGCGACACGGAGTGTTTCTCCATAAACTCGGACATATCGATACGCACCATAGCGTCGTCGCTGTCGAACAGGAACGAAGCCAGTGCCTTGCAGAGCTCGGTTTTCCCCACCCCGGTCGGGCCGAGGAACAGGAACGAACCGATCGGCCGATTAGGATCGGACAGCCCCGCACGGCTGCGGCGGATCGCATTGGAGACCGCGCTGACCGCTTCGTCTTGGCCAATCACTCGCGAATGCAGTTCTTGCTCCAGGCGCAGCAGCTTGTCGCGCTCACCTTCCAGCATTCTGGCCACCGGGATCCCGGTGGCACGCGCCAGCACTTCAGCAATCTCCGCATCGGTCACCCGGTTACGCAACAGCTTCATGCTCTTGCCTTCGGCCTGCGTAGCGGCGGCGAGCTGTTTCTCCAGCTCAGGGATCTTGCCGTACTGCAGTTCCGACATCCGCCCCAGATCGCCGACGCGGCGCGCCTGCTCCAGGGTGATTTTGGCCTGCTCGAGTTCAGCCTTGATGTTCTGGGTGCCGGAGAGCGACGCTTTTTCCGCTTTCCACTCTTCTTCCAGCTCAGAATATTCGCGCTCTTTCTGCCCCAGCTCATCGCTGAGCATGTCCAGGCGTTTCTTGCTGGCGTCGTCAGACTCTTTATTCAGCGCCTGCTGTTCCAGCTTCAATTGGATGATGCGGCGCTCAAGCCTGTCGAGCGACTCCGGCTTGGAGTCCATCTGCATACGGATGCTGGACGCCGCTTCGTCGATAAGGTCAATAGCCTTGTCCGGCAATTGACGATCGGCGATATAACGGTGCGAAAGCGTTGCCGCCGCCACGATGGCCGGGTCGGTGATTTGCACGTGGTGGTGCAGTTCATAACGCTCTTTCAGGCCGCGCAGGATAGCGATGGTGTCTTCCACGCTCGGCTCCGCCACATACACTTTCTGGAAACGACGTTCGAGCGCCGCATCCTTCTCTATATATTGACGATACTCGTCGAGCGTAGTCGCGCCAACGCAGTGCAGCTCGCCGCGCGCCAGCGCCGGCTTCAGCATGTTGCCTGCATCCATCGCGCCATCCGCCTTACCGGCGCCGACCATGGTGTGCAATTCGTCGATAAACAGGATAACGCTGCCTTCCTGCTTGGCCAGATCGTTGAGCACGCCTTTCAGACGCTCTTCAAACTCGCCGCGATATTTGGCCCCGGCGATCAAGGCGCCCATATCGAGGGACAATACGCGCTTGTGCTTCAGCCCTTCCGGCACTTCGCCGTTGATGATGCGCTGCGCCAGGCCTTCGACGATGGCGGTTTTACCCACGCCAGGCTCGCCGATCAGCACCGGGTTGTTTTTGGTACGACGTTGCAGCACCTGGATGGTGCGGCGGATCTCTTCGTCACGGCCGATCACCGGATCAAGCTTGCCCTGCTCGGCGCGCTCGGTCAGATCGATAGTGTATTTCTTCAATGCTTGCCGTTGGTCTTCGGCGCCTTGATCTTCCACGCTGTCACCGCCTCTCATTTGTTCAATAGCTTTGCTGATTTTGTCGGCCGTCGCGCCGGCCGCTTTCAACAAGTCGGTCAACGAGCCGCGATCTTCCAGCACCGCAAGCACAAACAGCTCGGAAGAAATGAATTTGTCCGCGCGCTTCTGCGCCAGCTTGTCGCACAGGTTCAGGACGCGCACCAGCTCATGGGACGGTTGAACGTCGCCACCGGTGCCTTCTACCTGCGGTAAACGGGACAGCGCCTGTTCGATCTCGGTGCGCACACGCCCGGCATCGATACCTGCGGAAGTTAATAGTGGACGAACCGTGCCCCCTTCCTGATTAAGCAGGGCGCTCATCAGATGTAGCGGTTCAATAAACTGGTTGTCGTGCCCAAGGGCTAGTGACTGGGCATCGGCGAGGGCAAGCTGGAATTTGTTGGTAAGACGATCCAGACGCATAACACCTCCAAGATGGGTCGAAATTGCTACTGGAGATTAAATGAGGTCATCCCTCAAATTTTCAAGGTTATCTCGACGCTAAATTTTCGGTACAACGCCATGCGTCGTTGGATCGTCCTAATTCAATAGGTTATATCAGCCAGATTAAACTTGCCAGACGTCCGGTTATTCCGTCGCGTCGATAGGAGAAAAAATGGCTCGTTTCGTTAACCGTGCAGCGATCGCCACCATAGATGGCCTGAACGCCTGCACGCAACAAGCGTTGGCGAGCCAGCAGGTAGATATTAGCCAAAAACTTATCGCCGTGCGGGGTAAATGCCGCTGCAGCTTCAGCATCTTCCGCCATGAAAGCGGCCCGCACCTCTGGCCCGACCTCAAACTGCTGCGGACCGATCGCCGGCCCCAGCCAGGCGCTAATCTGGCTCGGTGCGGCGCTGAACGCCGCCACGGTTTGCTCCAGCACGCCGTGGCACAATCCGCGCCAGCCGGCGTGGGCGGCAGCCACTTCGTCACCGTGCTGCGAGCAGAACAACACCGGCAGACAATCCGCCGTCATCACGGCACACACCTGCCCCGGCACATTGCTGTACACCGCATCCGCCCGCAAATCGGCAGGTGCTTTCCCCGTCAACGTCACCACGCGAGTGCCGTGCACCTGCTCGAGCCACACCGGCATCTGCGGCAAACCGGCGGCGATAACCAATCGTTCCCGATTGCGTGTCACCGCTTGCTCCTCGTCACCGACGTGGGTGCCGAGGTTCAGCGAGTCATAAGGCGGCAGGCTGACGCCGCCGCCGCGCGTGGTACTGCAGGCCTTAACGCCGGGAGGCAACGGCCAGTCAGGCAGAATGAGCGAGCTCATTACCAGTCCATCTGATCTTTGAATTCTTCGGTGTCCGCCTTCAGCGCGTTGATCAGATCAACCATGTCCTGCGGCAGCGGCGCATGCCACTCCATCTGGATGCCGCTGATCGGATGATACAAACGCAGCATGGTGGCGTGCAGCGCCTGACGGTCAAAGCCGCGCAGCGTGTTGATGAAGGCTTCCGAAGCGCCTTTCGGCGGACGTGGACGGCCGCCGTACAGCGGATCGCCCACCAGCGGATGGCTGATGTAAGCCATGTGTACGCGGATCTGGTGAGTACGGCCGGTTTCCAGACGCAGACGCAGGCGGGTGTGCGCACGGAAATGCTCCATGATGCGATAGTGCGTTACCGCCGGTTTACCCATCGGGTGCACCGCCATATGAGTGCGTTTGGTGGAGTGACGCGCGATAGGCTCTTCTACCGTGCCGCCAGCGGTCATGGTGCCGATCGCCACCGCTTCGTATTCACGGGTGATTTCACGCGCCTGCAGCGCTTCCACCAGCCGGGTTTGCGCCGGCACGGTTTTCGCCACCACCATCAGGCCGGTGGTGTCTTTATCCAGACGGTGCACGATGCCGGCACGCGGCACGTCGGCGATTTCCGGATAATGATACAGCAGCGCATTGAGCACCGTGCCGTCTGGGTTACCGGCACCGGGATGCACCACCAAATCGCGCGGCTTGTTGATCACCAGGATGTCGCTGTCTTCATAGACGATATCCAGCGCGATATCCTGTGGCTCCCAACGCGCCTCTTCTTCAATCTGTGCATCGATGGCGACTGTCTCTCCGCCCAGCACCTTCTCTTTCGGTTTATTTGACGTTTTGCCATTGACCTTCACCCGATCGCCCAGGATCCACTCTTTTATGCGAGATCGTGAATAATCAGGGAACAATTCGGCCAAAGCCTGATCTAAACGTTGTCCGAGTTGAGATTCGGCCACCGTTGCGGTGAGTTGTACTTGTTGTGCCATATGCAGCTTCTTCGTTAACGTTGGGTTTTCACGGCGATGCCGTTTAATATAATGTGCTATTGTACCTGGTCTTTGTCGGGAGCTTAACGGACAGTCTCCCGGAATAACACCCTGAGGATAATCAAAACGTCATGACGCGTATGAAATATCTGGTGGCGGCAGCCACGTTGAGCCTGGCGCTGGCAGGTTGCTCCACATCCAAGGATGCGGTTCCCGACAACCCACCTTCGGAAATCTATGCTACCGCGCAGCAAAAACTGCAGGACGGTAACTTCAAGGGCGCGATTACGCAACTCGAAGCGTTAGATAACCGCTATCCTTTCGGGCCGTATTCCCAGCAGGTCCAGCTGGATTTGATTTACGCCTACTATAAGGCCGCCGACTTGCCGATGGCTCAGGCATCCATCGATCGCTTCATGCGTCTGAACCCGACGCACCCGAACATCGATTACGTGATGTACATGCGCGGCCTGACCGACATGGCGCTCGATGACAGCGCGCTGCAGGGCTTCTTCGGGGTTGACCGTTCTGACCGCGATCCTCAGCACGCTCGCGCTGCGTTCCGCGACTTCAGCCAGTTGATTCAGCAATACCCGAACAGCCAATACGCGACCGACGCCAACAAGCGTTTGGTGTATTTGAAAGACCGCTTGGCCAAGTATGAGCTTTCGGTGGCGGAATACTACACTAAACGCGGTGCTTACGTCGCGGTCGTTAATCGCGCCGAACAGATGTTGCGTGAATTCCCGGATACCAAAGCGACGCACGACGTGTTGCCGCTGATGGAAAATGCCTACAAGCAGCTGCAGCTGAACGGCCAGGCTGACAAAGTGGCCAAAGTGATCGCCGCCAACCCGCAATAAGCGCGCGTCGGTAACGGCAGAAAAACAAAACGGCAGCCTCGGCTGCCGTTTTCATTGGCGTCGACCGGGTTTTCACTGGAAAAATACACAAGTAAAAACACGGTGTTAGCTAGCGCTCCTCACCGGTCAACTCATCGATAATGCGCCATCCGGCGGCAACTCTCAAGCATTAGATAGCCAATTCAAATGCTGAATCACAGATTGAACTAACTTTGCAAAAAGTGACAAAAAATCGTGATTTACATCACGCATTTAAACAAAAAGCGGGGTATGCTGGGTTCACCAAGACGGAAAGACAGAGAGGTAAGTTATATGACATTGAACATTACCAGCAAACAAATGGATATCACTCCCGCAATCCGCAATCACGTCGAAGACCGTCTCACCAAACTGGAAAAATGGCAGACCCAGCTGATAAACCCACATATCGTCTTATCTAAAGAACCGCAGGGGTTTGTCGCCGACGCTACCATTACCACGCCTAACGGCCCGCTGGTCGCCAGCGCCAAACATGATGACATGTACACCGCCGTTAATGAGCTGATCGCCAAGCTGGAACGCCAGTTGAACAAGGTGCAGCATAAAGGCGAAGCGCGCCGCTGCAATGCCAGCGTGAAAGACATCGTGCCGGAAGTCACGCAAGAGCAGGAATAACCGTCCGACAGCGATTGCCGCATCAAACGCGCCCGAGGGCGCGTTTTTTGTCGGGTATTTTTGTTGACGGGGTAAAAGCCAGCGGTTACTTTAAAACCTGTTCGCATTAACCTTAGGTAGACCATGCCACGCACACCGTTTTTCTTCGCATTCTTTTTTACCTTCCCCTGACTGGGAGGCGTTTCGTCGTGTAAGAAAGAATGCGAAGACGAACAACAAAGCCTCCTGGAAACAGGAGGCTTTTTTTATGGCTGTTTTACAACGAATAAGAACTGAAGGCGGAAGCTGATTATGACTGACAACCCGTTATTGGTGCTGCGCGAGCGCATCAGCGCACTGGACTTGAAACTGTTGGCCCTGCTGGCGGAACGCCGTGAGCTGGCGATCGAAGTCGGCAAGACCAAGCTGCACTCTCATCGCCCGATCCGCGATAAAGAGCGCGAGCGCGATCTGCTGGATGCGCTGATCGCCGCCGCCAAGCCTTACGACCTGGACGGCTTTTACGTCACCCGCCTGTTTCAACTGATCATCGAAGATTCCGTCCTGACCCAGCAGGCGTTGCTACAGCACCAGCTCAACCCCGTCAGCCAACATTCCGCCCGCATCGCCTTCCTCGGCCCAAAAGGCTCTTACTCACATCTGGCAGCACGCCAATACGCTGCCCGCCACTTCGATCAGCTGATCGAATGCGGCTGCCAGAAGTTTCAGGATATCTTCACCCAGGTGGAAACCGGCCAGGCGGACTATGCGATTCTGCCTATCGAGAACACCAGCTCCGGGTCGATTAACGAGGTGTACGATCTGCTGCAGCACACCAGCCTGTCGATCGTCGGCGAACTGACCAACCCGATCAATCACTGCGTTCTGATTGCCGGCGACAGCGATCTGAGCCAGATTGAAACCGTCTACAGCCACCCGCAACCGTTCCAGCAGTGCAGCCAGTTCCTGAACCGCTTCCCGCACTGGAAAATCGAATACACTGAAAGCACAGCGGCCGCGATGGAGAAAGTCGCCAAGCTGAATTCGCCGAAGGTGGCTGCTCTGGGCAGCGAAGCCGGCGGCGCACTGTATGGGCTGCAGGTGCTGGAACATAACCTCGCCAACCAGCAGCAGAACATCACCCGTTTTATCGTCCTGGCGCGCAAAGCGATCGACGTCTCCGAACAGGTGCCGGCCAAAACCACGCTGATCATGGCGACCGGCCAACAATCCGGCGCACTGGTCGAAGCGCTGCTGGTACTACGCGACAACGGCATAATCATGACCAAGCTGGAGTCACGCCCGATCAACGGCAATCCGTGGGAAGAGATGTTTTATATCGATGTGCAGGCCAACCTACGCGCCGAGGCGATGCAAAAAGCGCTGCGCGATCTGACGCCAATCACCCGCTCGCTGAAGGTGCTGGGCTGTTACCCGAGCGACACCGTGGTGCCGGTCAACCCATCCTGAAACCATAAAAAAAGGGTTCGGCTTGGCCGAACCCTTTACGTTTACTGCCCGCGTTTCACTGCCGGCTGTCGTTAGCCTGCCGCAACAGCGTGCGGCTCTCCACCAGAAAGCGCTGGGCGTAATCGCCGAACCAATGCTCTACCTTGCGGAAGCTATCGATAAACGCCTGTTTGTCGCCATGCTCCAACAGCTTGATCGCCTCGCCGAAGCGCTGGTAGTAACGCTTAATCAGCGCCACGTTTTCTTCCGACGACATGATGATGTCAGCGTACAGCTGCGGATCCTGCGCGAACAGGCGGCCAACCATCGCCAGCTCCAGCCGGTAGATCGGCGAGGAGAGCGCCAGCAGCTGCTCCAGTTGCACGTTCTCTTCCGCCAGGTGCAGCCCGTAGGCGAAGGTGGCGAAGTGCCGCAGCGCCTGAATAAACGCCATATTCTGATCGTGTTCGACCGCGCTGATACGATGCAGCCGCGCCCCCCACACCTGCAGCTGTTCAAGCAGCCATTGGTAAGCCTCCGGTTGGCGGCCATCGCAGTAAACCACCACCTGCTTCGCCACGCTGCCCACGTCCGGACCAAACATCGGATGCAACCCCACCACCGGGCCGCTGTGCGCCGCCAACATAGCATGCAGCGGACGATTCTTCACCGACGCCAGATCCACCAGAATGCAGTCGTCGGGCAACGGCGGCAGGCGGCTTATCACCTGCTCGGTCACATGGATCGGTACGCTGACAATCACCATACCGGCGTCGGCCAACAGCTGTTCCGCCTGCGGCCAATCTTCCTGATCCAATACCCTGACCTGATAACCCGACAGCGTCAGCAGACGGTTGAACAGCCGGCCCATCTGGCCGTTGCCGCCGATGATGACGATCGGCCGCAGCTGCGGGCACAGAGTTTTAAAACCTTTATCGTTCTCGCTGACGTACGATTCGCGCATCACACGGCGCAAGACGTCCTCGATCAAATCCGGCGGCACGCCGAGGTTTTCCGCCTCCTGGCGGCGCGAGGCCAGCATCGCCGCCTCGCGTTCCGGCACATAAACCGGTAAACCGTGGCGGCTTTTCACCTCCCCCACTTCCGCTACCAGATGCAGGCGTTTCGCCAGCAGATCCAGCAACGCTTTGTCCACCTCGTCGATTTGATCGCGCAGCGCGGTCAGTTCTGCCACCATAACTTACTTTTCTCCCGTGCGTGCCTTCAGCGCAGCGCCGAGTTCCTGATGCATGTGGCGCAGCAGCGTTTCCGTGCTCTCCCAGTCGATGCAGGCGTCGGTGACGGATACGCCGTAACGCATGTCAGCACGCGGCTGTTCGGAAGACTGATTGCCCTCATGCAGATGGCTCTCCAGCATAATGCCGGTAATCGAGCGGTTACCCGCTTTAATCTGCTCCACCACGGACTCGGCCACCGCCGGCTGACGGCGATAGTCTTTATTCGAGTTGCCATGGCTGCAATCTATCATCAAGGACGGATGGAGTCCCGCCTCGAGCATCTGTTTTTCACAGGCCGCAACGTGCTCGGCGCTGTAGTTCGGGGTTTTACCGCCGCGCAGGATCACGTGCCCGTCCGGATTGCCCTGAGTCTGCAGCAAGCAAACCTGGCCCGCCTGGTTGATGCCGACGAAGCGGTGCGGCATAGCGGCGGCGCGCATGGCATTGATGGCGGTACCCAGGCTGCCGTCGGTGCCGTTTTTGAACCCGACCGGCATCGACAGGCCAGAAGCCATTTCACGGTGGGTCTGCGATTCGGTGGTACGCGCACCGATCGCCGACCAGCTGAACAAGTCCCCCAGGTACTGCGGGCTGTTCGGATCCAACGCTTCGGTAGCCAACGGCAAGCCCATGCCCACCAGATCCAGCAACAGGCGACGCGCGATATGCAAGCCTGCTTCAACGTCAAACGAACCGTCCATGTACGGATCGTTGATCAAACCTTTCCAGCCGACAGTGGTTCTGGGTTTTTCAAAATAAACGCGCATAACGATATACAGCTGATCGCTCAAGTCAGCCGCCAGGGTTTTCAAACGACGGGCGTAGTCCAGTGCCGCATCCGGATCGTGGATCGAACAAGGCCCACACACGACCAACAGGCGATGATCGCGCCCCTGCAAAATGTTGGCGATGGTGTTACGCGCGGTGGCGATTTCATTTTCGTCGTCGGCGCTGAGCGGGAACTGGTTCTTCAGCTCCTCCGGCGTGATGAGAACCTGTTCTGCACTGATGTGTACGTTATTGAGCGCGTCTTTTTGCATGATGCTATTCCTGTCGTTTGGCGTTATGCGTTGAAATGGAACATTGAGCGTTTCAGGGCTCTACCCTATCACGATATGTAAAGTTTTCAATCCAATTTCCGTAAATAAAAAATTACCATAATTTATCTTATGAAAGAACATGCATAAATACATCAAGAAAATACAATAAAAACAAACAAATTCAATTAAATAATAAATTCACGAACGCCTCAAAACGCACCTGTTCGCCTTCCCGGCGAAAGCCCCATATCGTAAACATATGTGTACAATTTGTTTTACAGGCAAGATACGCCGCCCGGTCTCGGCGCCAACGAACGGGCAGGCGCGGATACCGTCAGACTCAGCACGAAATGCCGCCGAAAGCGATGAATTTCAGTAGAAGAAAAGCGAATAAATGAGGAATAAAAATTAAAAACTTAAGCTAATAGCGGCTATTTTTGTCGCTGAAATGAACCGATATAATGTGACCGTCATCAACAATAACCACCCTTAACAACTGGATCCAAGATGCTCTCTTCTCGCGCTCGTCGCGCTTTTCCGCTGTATATTTGCTGCTTAACGACTTTCACCAGTGTTTCAGCCTTTGCCGACAATACGCTTTTCACCGCGATGGACGATCCGGCCACCGCCAAGAAACCATTCGAAGGCAACGTGCAGGCGGGCTACAACGCCCAGTCAGGCAACTCGCAGAGCTCCACCCTGCTTGCCAACACCAACATGACCTGGTTCAACAGCGACGCGGCGTACAGCCTGTGGGGGGCGGCTAACAACACCACCTCCTCCAACGTGCGCTCGTCCGAAAAATACCAGGCCGGTGGCCGTACGCGCTATAACCTGACCGATCGCAACTACCTGTTCGGCCAGGCCAGCTGGCTGAGCGACCGTTTCAACGGTTACGACTCACGCTCCACGCTGACCGGCGGCTACGGCCGTCAACTCCTCAACGGGCCGCTTAGCGATCTGCGGGTGGAATTCGGTCCCGGCGTGCGCCATGACGAATACCATGGCGGCGGCCGCTCGACCAAAGGGTTGGCCTATGGCGCGGCCAACTATTCCTATCAGCTGACCGACAACACCAAGTTCATTCAGGGCGTTTCCGCACTGGCGAACGAAGAAACCACGCTGAACTCGGAAAGCGCGTTGAACGTGGCGATCAACGATCGCTTCTCGCTGCGCGTGGCTTACACTGTGACCTACAACAGCAAACCGCCGGCCTCGGCGCCGAAGAACACCGACACGACGACCTCGGTCACGCTGGTCTACGGCCTGTAATTTTCCCCCAATATTTCTCAAAGCCCATCATTGATGGGCTTTTTTTTATGCCTGCCGCCCTCTTTTGCACAATCTGCTAAAAATATTCACCCCACCCATTGACGACTTTAGCAAATAGCTTAATACTGTATGCATATACAGTAATTATTATACAGCCTCGGGGCATGATGGATTTCGATAGAGAGTGGCCAGAAACGCATCGATAGCCGCCACAGTTCCCGAGAGACTGTAAACAAAGCGAGCATAAGCTATGGAGAAAATCACCTCATTCATCACCTACGCCATGGCGTTGTTTCTCGCCTGGCTCGGCAAGCTGTCACCGCAGGACATTGCCTTTCTAGTCGGTGCGGCGGTAGGCATCGGCACGTTTCTGGTGAACTGGTACTACCGACGTAAAAGCCTGCAGATCTTGAAGGCTATTGAACGCAATGCGGCATCACGGAGGAAAATTTACGATGAATGCAATCGTTAAGCGCTGCAGCGTCGCCACCGTTTTGGCCATCGCCGTGCTATTGCCGTCATTTGGCGAGCTGCAAACCTCAGAAGCCGGCCTCAGGCTGATCGCCGATCTCGAAGGCTGCCGCCTGTCGCCTTACCAGTGTAGCGCCGGGGTGTGGACACAGGGCATTGGACACACTGCCGGCGTCATCCCAGACAAGATGATAGATGAACGCAAAGCCGCGGTGGATTTGGTAGACGATGTTCGCCGCACCGAACGCGGCATGGCCGCTTGCCTGCCGCATACGCTCTCGCAACAAACCTATGACGCAGTGATCGCCTTCGCCTTCAATGTGGGCGTCGGCGCAGCCTGCCACTCTACGCTGGTCGCGCTGCTGCAACAGCGCCAATGGCGGCAGGCCTGCGATCAGTTACCACGCTGGATTTACGTAAACGGAAAGAAAAATAAGGGGCTGGAACAGCGACGCGCCATGGAACGCGCACTGTGCTTGCAGGGGATTGCCTCATCATGACGAGTTCGCTCGCCAAAGGGTGATGCCACAACAATTTCACTTAATTTGTTCAAGGGGGTTCTTATGATGCACTGTCCACTATGCGGTCACGTGGCCCACACTCGCTCCAGCCGCTATCTGAGCGAGTCGACCAAAGAGCGTTACCATCAATGCCGCAACATCAATTGCAGCTGCACGTTCGCCACGCACGAGTCCGTCGCGCGGGTGATCGTCAAACCTGGCGATGACATTATCCCGGCGCAGCCTCACCCGCCGGAGAGTCAGCATAAACAAAGCGCCGCGGCGCTATAATGCAAAAAGCCTGCTTATGCAGGCTTTATTATGTTGGCGGCGCGCAGACGAAATCTCGCAAATGTAACCAGTCGAGATTTAAGATAAAAAAAGGGGTTGGCATAATGCCAACCCCTGATAACTATTAACTTTTGGATGCAGCGTTAGCCAACGCGGTTCAGACGCTCTTTGATACGAGCAGCCTTACCAGTACGCTCACGCAGGTAGTACAGTTTAGCTTTACGAACGGCACCACGACGTTTCACAGCAATGCTGTCGATTACTGGGGAGTGAGTCTGGAATACGCGCTCAACACCTTCGCCGTTGGAAATCTTACGAACAGTGAATGCAGAGTGCAGACCGCGGTTACGGATAGCGATAACCACGCCCTCGAATGCCTGCAGACGTTTTTTGCTACCTTCAACGACCCATACCTTCACTTCCACGGAATCACCCGGACGGAATGCAGGTACGTCTTGTTTCATCTGCTCTTGTTCAAGTTGCTTAATAATGTTGCTCATAATATGTCTCTTACCCTAGGTAAACTGATATATCGGTCCCGTCTGTTGTCAGACGTTTCCTTCATAGTCCTGTTGCCTGGCCTGATGTTCCCGTTGGAACTCAGCCAGCAACACCGCTTGCTCGTCAGTCAGAGCTAGGCTTTCTAGAAGTTCAGGTCTTCTAAGCCAGGTTCGGCCCAGCGACTGCTTTAAGCGCCAGCGACGTATCTCGGCATGGTTACCCGACAGCAGAACTGGCGGTACCTCCATCCCTTCCAACACCTCTGGGCGGGTATAGTGCGGGCAGTCCAGCAATCCGTCGGCGAAGGAGTCTTCCTCCGCTGAGGCCTGATGGCCCAGCACACCCGGTATGAAACGGGCGACTGAATCAATCAGGGTCATTGCCGGCAGTTCCCCGCCGCTGAGAACGTAATCGCCGATTGACCATTCTTCGTCAATTTCGGTTTGGATTACGCGCTCGTCTATCCCTTCGTAACGGCCGCATACCAGAATCATCTTCTGATTGGCCGCCAGTTCGCACACGCCGGTTTGATCCAGCTTGCGCCCCTGAGGTGACAGATAAATCACCTTTGCTCCCTCGCCTGCCGCTGCTTTCGCCGCATGAATGGCTTCCCGTAAAGGTTGCACCATCATCAGCATTCCCGGGCCGCCGCCGTAAGGGCGATCGTCCACGGTACGATGCCGGTCGTAGGTGAAGTCGCGAGGACTCCAACACTGCACGCTCAGCAGGCCATTTTTTACTGCCCGGCCAGTCACCCCGTAATCGGTGATAGCGCGGAACATCTCAGGAAACAGGCTTACAATACCGATGAACACAAGCCCATCCCCTTACCGTTATTCCACTTGCTTCGACCGTTTGATCCGGGGGTCAAAAACCAGGATCCCAATCTGCCTCAATCACGCGGGCAGTGAGATCGACTTTCTTGATAACCTGCCCATGAAGAAACGGAATCAACCGCTCCTTCATGCCGAACGCATCTTTCAGGTTCGCTTTCACAACCATCACATCGTTCGAGCCGGTTTCCATCATATCGATGACTTTACCCAGCTCGTAGCCGGCGGTGGTGACTACCTGGCAGCCCATCAGGTCTTTCCAGTAGTAATCGTCACCCTCCAGCGGAGGAAGTTGCTCAGAATCCACCATAATCTCGCGATTAGTCAGCAGATTCGCCGCGTCCCGATCGTCAATGCCTTTGACCTTGATGATCAGATCCTGACTGTGGCGCTTCCAGTCTTCCAACTCGATATGCTGCCACTGACCCGCCTGCTGGATAAACCACGGCTGATAGTCAAAAATGCTTTCGGCGTTCTCGGTGGATGAAAACACTCTGAGCCAACCACGAATGCCGTAAGCGGACCCCATTTTACCGAGTACAATCGGCTGCTTAGGCGCTACCGGTTTGAGTTGCTTGCTCATTGCCACCACCGCGACAGATTAAGCTGCTTTCTTAGCGTCTTTGATCAGCGCGTGAACGCGATCAGAAACGGTTGCACCCAGACCAACCCAGTGCTCGATGCGGTCCAGGTCCAGACGCAGTGCTTCAGCCTGACCGGAAGCGATCGGGTTGAAGAAGCCAACGCGCTCGATGAAACGACCATCACGAGCGTTGCGGCTGTCGGTCACTACTACTTGATAGAACGGACGCTTTTTAGCGCCGCCACGTGCCAAACGAATTGTTACCATAACATCCTCTTTAGTTAATAAAACAGCCGGGCCCCATTGAGGGACGGGGCCCGGTTGCAATATAAAAAGCCCGAAAATTTTACTCATTTTGGCGCAAAAAGCAATCTAAAGCGTCGATCGCAGGGGATAACTTTTGCAGCCTGTCAAATTTCGGGCGGTTTTCACCGCGAACGGCGAATCCTGAAAGCGCCCGCACTCAGCGTGCGGAGGCCCATCAGCGGCCTGGGAAGCCCGGTGGCATCATACCTTTCATGCCGCGCATCATCTTCGCCATACCGCCTTTCTTCATCTTCTTCATCATACGCTGCATTTCGTCGAACTGCTTCAGCAAGCGGTTGACGTCCTGCACCTGCATGCCGGCCCCCATCGCGATGCGGCGCTTGCGCGAGCCCTTGATGATTTCAGGTTTGGCGCGCTCTTTCAGCGTCATCGAGTTGATGATCGCCTCCATGCGCACCAGCACTTTGTCGTCCATCTGCGATTTGACGTTGTCCGGCAGTTGGCCCGCGCCCGGCAGCTTGCTCAACATGTTGGCCATACCGCCCATGTTGCGCATCTGCTTGAGCTGCTCCAGGAAGTCGGTCAGATCGAAACCGTCGCCCTTCTTCAGCTTGTTGGCCAGTTTCTCCGCCTGCTCGCGGTCGACCTTGCTTTCGATATCTTCGATCAGTGACAGCACGTCGCCCATGCCCAGGATGCGTGATGCCACGCGATCCGGGTAGAACGGCTCCAGCGCTTCGGTCTTCTCGCCCACGCCGAGGAATTTGATCGGCTTGCCGGTGATGTGGCGGATGGACAATGCGGCACCGCCGCGCGCGTCGCCGTCGACCTTGGTCAGCACCACGCCGGTCAGCGGCAGCGCTTCATTAAACGCCTTGGCGGTATTGGCGGCGTCCTGGCCGGTCATGGCGTCAACCACGAACAGGGTTTCCACCGGCTTGATCGCCGCATGCACCTGTTTGATCTCGTCCATCATCGCTTCGTCAACGTGCAGACGGCCGGCGGTATCGACGATCAGTACGTCGTAGAATTTCAGCTTGGCCTGTTGCAGCGCGCGATTGACGATGTCGATCGGTTTTTCTTTGACGTCAGACGGGAAGAAATCGATGCCGACACCTTCCGCCAGCGTTTCCAGCTGTTTGATCGCCGCTGGGCGATAAACGTCCGCGGAAACCACCAACACTTTCTTCTTCTGTTTTTCTTTCAGGAACTTGCCGAGCTTACCGACGCTGGTGGTTTTACCGGCGCCCTGCAGGCCCGCCATCAGCACCACGGCCGGCGGCTGAGCCGCCAGATTCAGCTCGGTGTTGACTTCGCCCATCGCGGCGATCAGCTCGCCCTTGACGATCTTGACGAACTCCTGCCCCGGCGTCAGGCTCTTGTTGACTTCATGGCCAACCGCGCTCTCTTTGACGCGGTTGATGAAGTCGCGCACCACCGGCAGCGCAACGTCCGCTTCCAGCAATGCCATACGCACTTCACGCAGGGTTTCCTTGATATTTTCTTCGGTCAGCCGCCCGCGGCCGCTGATATTGCGCAACGTGCGCGACAATCGATCGGTTAAATTTTCAAACATCGTCTCATGCTCAACGTGTAATGACAGGCCGCTCCGGCGACACAATTGCGCCGATGATAACACGAAGCGAGCAGGATCTCTGCCTCAGCGTTGGAGATAGGTTGGAGTGAAACGCGCGCAACGTTATACTGACACTCCAATTAACCACGCCGAAGCAAAATTAAACGCTATGCCAGTTTTCTCCATTGTGGCTTTGATGGCCTACCTGCTCAGCCTTGGACTGATCATTCCCAGCTTGTTGCGGAAGAACAGCGCATACCGTCGACTGGCCCTCGTCTCGGCGGTGGTGGCGCTGATTTGCCACGCCATCGCGCTGCAGCAGCGCATCTTTGACGTCAGCGCCGGGCAGAATCTCAGCCTGCTGAACATTGGTTCTATCGTCAGCCTGATCATCTGCTCGGTGATGACCTTCGTCGCTTCGCGCGACCGCGGCTGGTTCCTGCTGCCGATCGTCTACAGCTTCGCGATGATCAACCTGGCCTTCGCCAGCTTTATGCCCGGCGAGTTTATCACTCACCTGGAGGCCAGCCCGGAATTGATGGTGCATATCGGTCTGGCGCTGTTCTCTTACGCCACCCTGATCATCGCTGCACTCTACGCCTTGCAGCTCGCCTGGCTCGACTACCTGTTGAAAAACAAGAAGCTGACCTTCAGCGCCGACATGCCGCCGCTGATGAGCATCGAGCGCAAGATGTTCCATATCACCCAGATCGGCGTGGTGCTGCTGACGCTCACCCTGTGTACCGGCCTGCTGTACATGGATAACCTGTTCAGCAAAGAGAACGTGCATAAAGCCGTGCTGTCGATCATGGCCTGGTTCGTGTATATCGTGCTGTTGTGGGGCCATTACCATGAAGGCTGGCGCGGCCGCCGCGTCGTCTGGTTCAGCTTCGCCGGCGCCTTCCTGCTGACGCTCGCCTATTTCGGCAGCCGTCTGATTCAGCAGGTGATGGTGCGCTAGGCCAGCCTGGCTCAATTCTCCCTCTCTATAAGGAATACTGCATTGGAGCATGTGTCGACGGGGACCCTCATCATTATCCTGGTGATCATGATCGTGGTCTCCGCTTACTTCTCCGCCTCCGAAACCGGCATGATGACGCTCAACCGTTATCGCCTGCGTCATCTGTCCAAACAGGGCAACCGCTCGGCGCGTCGGGTGGAGAAGCTGCTGCAAAAACCGGATCGGCTGATCGGCCTGGTGCTGATCGGCAACAACCTGGTCAACATCCTCGCCTCGGCGCTGGCGACCATCGTCGGCATGCGGCTGTATGGCGATCTCGGCGTGGCGATCGCGACCGGCATACTGACCTTCGCCGTGCTGCTGTTCGCCGAAGTGCTGCCGAAGACCTTCGCCGCCCTCTATCCGGAACGTATTGCCTTCCCCAGCAGCGTCCTGCTGGCCCCGTTGCAAAAGGTGATGTTCCCGCTGGTCTGGTTGCTTAACGGCATCACCAGCCTGACCTTGCGCCTGTTCGGCATTCGCACCAACGTGCGCATCAGCGACGCCGTCAGCAAGGATGAGCTGCGCACCATCGTGCGCGAATCCCAGTCGCAGATCTCCCGCCGCAATCAGGACATGCTGATCTCGGTGCTGGATCTGGAAAAGGTGACGGTCAACGACATCATGGTGCCACGCACCGAGATCGTCGGCATCGACGTCAACGACGACTGGAAGTCGATCATGCGCCAGCTGACCCACTCGCCACACGGCCGCATCGTGCTGTATCGCAGCTCGTTGGACGATGCGATCGGCATGCTGCGCGTGCGCGAAGCCTATCGCCTGATGACCGAGAAAAAAGAGTTCAACAAAGAGAACCTGCTGCGCGCCGCCGACGAGATTTATTTCGTGCCGGAAGGCACGCCGCTCAACGTGCAGTTGGTGAAGTTCCAGCGCAATAAAGAGAAGGTCGGCATCGTGGTCGACGAGTACGGCGACATTCAGGGCCTGGTCACGGTGGAAGACATCCTCGAGGAGATCGTCGGCGACTTCACCACCTCGATGTCACCGACGCTGGCGGAAGAAGTCACGCCGCAGAGCGACGGTTCGGTCTTGATCGACGGCACCGCCAACGTACGGGAGCTGAACAAAGCCTTCAACTGGACCTTGCCGGCCAATGAAGCCCGTACCGTCAACGGTATGCTGCTGGAAGAACTGGAAGAGATCCCCGAAATCGGCACCCGGGTGCGTATCGGCCATTACGATATCGACATTCTCGACGTACAGGGCAACATGATCAAACAGGTGCGAGTCACGCCGATCACCTCGCTGCAGTCCAGCGTCGGCCATCACTGACCGCCGGCCAGAACGTAAAAAAGACGCGAAATCGCGTCTTTTTTGTTTCTGCGGGAAACGTACGGTCAGATATGCAGCTCCTGCAGCTTCTCTTTCGGCAGCGCCAGCTCGTCGTTGTGGTTCACCACCACGCCGTTATCCAGAATGTGCTTGGCGATTTCCTGCGCTTCTTCCAGCGAGTGCATGTGGTAGGTACCACACTGGTACTCGTTCAGCTCAGGGATCTTGCGCTGGTCGGTCACTTTCAGCACGTCGGCCATCGCCGCTTTCCAGGCATCGGCAACGCGCTGCTCTTCCGGCACGCCGATCAGGCTCATGTAGAAACCGGTGCGGCAGCCCATTGGGGAGATGTCGATAATCTCCACGCCCTGGCCGTTCAGGTGGTCGCGCATAAAGCCGGCGAACAGGTGTTCCAGCGTGTGAATGCCGCGTTCGGGCATCACTTCCAGGTTCGGGCGGCAAAAGCGCAGATCAAATACCGTGATGGTATCACCATGAGGCGTTTTCATGGTTTTCGCAACGCGGACAGCCGGGGCTGCCATACGGGTATGATCGACGGTAAAGCTATCCAGCAATGGCATTTCGCTACCTCCTCGTAAAAGAGCATTTATTTCGAAACTTTTTTTCCTAACCGGGAAACCTTTTCCAACCCTGCGAGTCTGAGTATGTGAAAGACGCGCATTTGTTATCATCATCCCTGTCATCAGAGATGCATATTTGGCCACATTGATGTGGCCTTTTTCTTTTTCAGCTTCCGCCGTTTTGCTTCAGGAACGCTTCAAAGCTTAGCGTATCATTGGCTTCTATGTCGCGTTGGCGCTGCCACGAGGCTTCCCGCTCTTTATCCAGCTCGGCCTCATTCAGGATTTCCAACGGTTCTTCCAGCAACGTCTGGCGATACTGCTCCGCCAGCTGCAGACCGACGCGCCCAGTGCCTTCCGCCTTCATCGCCTTCAGAATGCGCGCGGAGAAGGTCAGCTCAGGATCGTCAAATGCGGCGACCAGCTCATCGCACACCTGCTGGTATTGACGGTTGCCGGCTTCGCCGTCCAACACTTCCGCGACCCGACGCAGATCGGCGAACAGCGCCTTACCCACTTTTTCCAGCGGCTCATGGCTGGCACCACAGCCGATGCCGATGGTCTGGCCCGGCTTGCGCCCTTCCAGAATCACCCGGTTCCAGTTCTTGCGCGTGCACAGCAGTTCATCGCTGCTCATCTCCGGCGCATCGGCCAGCGCGCACCACACCAGGAACAGATCCAGGAAACGCGCCTGCACCGCATCCACGCCGATCGGCGAGAACGGGTTGATATCCAGCGAACGCACTTCGATATATTCGATACCGCCGCGCAGCAGCGCGTCTGACGGCGTCTCGCCGCTTTTGGTCACGCGCTTCGGCCGGATCGGCGCATACAGCTCGTTTTCGATTTGCAGCACGTTACTGTTCAACTGCAGGTAGCGGTCACCCTCTTTCACGCCCAGCTTGGCGAACTCTTCGGAAGGCGTAACGATCGCCCGCTTCAGACCGGCCACATAGCTGTGCAGATCGTTGAAGGTGATGCCCAGATTACTCTGCGACTTGTTGGTGTAACCCAGGTCGCTCAGACGCAGCGAGGTGGCGTACGGCAGATAGCACATCCCCTGCTCGGTGCGTTCGAACGGCAGAGTGGTCTCGCGCCCTTTGAGGAACGAAGAACAAATGGCCGGCGATGCGCCGAACAGATACGGGATCACCCAACCGAAACGGTAATAGTTGCGGATCAGGCGGAAATACCCCGCCGAGATCTGCTCTTTACCGCTTTCTGCGTCCTGCACGCCAGCCCAGGCCTGCCAAAACTCCAGCGGCAGCGAGAAGTTGTAGTGCACGCCGGAAATGGTCTGCATCAACGCGCCATAGCGATTCTTCAACCCTTCGCGGTACAGCGTCTTCATGCGGCCGATGTTCGACGAACCGAACTGCGCCAGCTCAATATCCTGCTCGGCTTCGATAAAGCACGGCATGCTGAGCGGCCACATGCGCTCATCGCCAATATTGCGCGCCACGTAGCGATGAATATCGCGCAGGAACGTCAGCAGGTGATCGATATTGTCATCAACCGGCGTAATAAACTCTAACAGCGCCTCGGCGAAGTCCGTGGTGATCCAGTGGTGCGTCAATGCCGCCCCCAGCTTTTCCGGATGCCCGGTGGTCGCCAAGGTGCCGTTCGGCGTGACTCGCAGCGTTTCACGCTCGATGCCGCGACGAATGCCTTTTAATGCCTGAGGATGGGCTTCCAACCAAGAAAGCGCCTGTGATACGTCCGGGATCAAATTGACCTCCCGCTTCTAAAAACAATAACTCGTAAGCATACTGAATCCGCACCCGAGAGAATATTGAGTTATATTCACTTGGTTACTGCCACCAGGCGATGCCCTGTACCGTTATCATAGTCAAAACGATGTAACGCAGCGCCTTTCCGATACACAGAAACAGCGCGACAGAGCCCCAGGGCATGCGCAGCCAACCTGCCAACACGCACAACAAATCGCCCACCACCGGCACCCAACTGAGCAACAGCGCAGCCGGGCCGAAGCGTTGCAGCCACCCGAGCGCCGTTGCCAGCCCCCGCTGTGGTTTCAACGCCGGTAACAGGCGCCCGATAATGACATTGGTCAAGCCGCCCAGCGTGTTGCCCAGGGTCGCGGCCAGCACCAGCAATTCCGGCGAGACGCGACTCTGGGTCAGCAAGGCGACCAGAACGATTTCTGAATTTCCCGGCAGCAGCGTCGCACTGAGGAAGCTACTGCCAAATAACGATATTACGGCTAGCGTACTACTCACAGCGTGCGGACGTCTACCACAGCCATACCGGCACTTTTCGCCGCCTGAATGCCAAATTCGGCATCTTCAAACACCACGCATTTTTCCGGCGGCACGCCGATCAGTTCAGCACAGCGTAAGAAGGTATCCGGCTCCGGTTTATGGCGCTGTACGTCGTCCGCGCCGACGATCGCGTCGAAGCAGTCGAACAGGCCGAGATGACGCAGCAGCATTTCCGCCATGCGGTGCTCGCTGCCGGTACCGACCGCCATCGGACGGCGACCGTGATAGGACTTCACCACCTCGATCAGCGGCAAGGGACGCACGCTATCCAGCAGCATCGCTTCCACCGCGCGGGTTTTCTCCGCCGCCAGGTGATGGGGATCGAGGTCGGCCTGATGGCTGGCGATAATCGCCTGAGCGATGCGCCAGGTCGGCGAACCGCTCAGCGCCACCATGGCCGTTTCATCAAACGTCATGCCATAACGGGACAACACTTCATGCCACGCTTTACGGTGCGTTGGCTCGGTGTCCAGAATCGTGCCGTCCATGTCGAAAATAAGACCCTGATAGCGGTCGTACATCGTTACTCCATGATCGTTGAGGAAAGAAAACTACTTTAGCGTAAAGCCGATGGGTTGTCGCTGACTGCGTCATAGCGGAATGTGCTGTGCCTAATCGTACACAAAGGGGAAAGAGGGGGAGATAGATAAAGGCTGAAAAGCGAAAAACCCGCCGAGGCGGGTTTCTCTTAGATGGTGCATCCAGGAGGATTCGAACCTCCGACCGCTCGGTTCGTAGCCGAGTACTCTATCCAGCTGAGCTATGGATGCATGTCTATTTTTTTACTGCTTGCCTGCTTCGCTAACGAAACACGACAGAAAGAATGGTGCATCCAGGAGGATTCGAACCTCCGACCGCTCGGTTCGTAGCCGAGTACTCTATCCAGCTGAGCTATGGATGCACAGGAATTCTTTTTTGATACCGTATGGTACGTTGTTACTACCCCACCATACTGCAAAATATGGTGCATCCAGGAGGATTCGAACCTCCGACCGCTCGGTTCGTAGCCGAGTACTCTATCCAGCTGAGCTATGGATGCAAATGGCGGTGAGGCGGGGATTCGAACCCCGGATGCAGCTTTTGACCGCATACTCCCTTAGCAGGGGAGCGCCTTCAGCCTCTCGGCCACCTCACCATACGCTTCTTTCGAATTGTGCCTAACTTGCTTTGGAGAAGCTCATCGGCACTGCGTGGCGCACATATTACTTTCTCCGACTTTTAAGTCAAACAATTTTTCCCAACTCATGCGCGTTTGCACAATTCACACCCAACATGGGCGATTTCACGGCAAAAAGGGCGTTTTATCAACAGGCAACCGCAGCGTCTGTGGCAACAAAGCAGGAAACTCACCGGGAAAATAATCACGAAAAAGAGAGGGGGGAACGAAAGAAGTGGGTAAAACGATGCAGTAGCGTCTCGTCTGGCAACGAGACGCTGCTTCGGAATCAGTAAGTCGTCTGCTGAGACTTCTCTGCCTGAATGCGCTGATAGATTTCTTCACGGTGAACCGAAACCTCTTTGGGGGCATTCACACCAATACGCACCTGGTTGCCTTTTACCCCTAGCACAGTGACCGTAACCTCATCGCCAATCATGAGGGTTTCACCAACTCGACGAGTCAGAATTAACATTCTTTGCTCCTTGAAAGATTAAAAGAGTCGGGTCTCTCAGTTTCCCCGTCATTATCCATCATATGTGGTGAAAACGTAAGCCGCGCAATCCACAATAAGTGTAAGCAGACTTGGTCCCACCTCAGATAATGGTAAGTTTAGCCGACCTGAAAAACTTTGTTCCCGCAATTGTAACTAAATTGTGTTAGCACAGTATGAAAACGCCATAATCAACAAAGTATTATGGCGTTTGTGCGTGCTATTTATTTATGTTCACAGCTTCGAGGCCACCCAGGCTTCTACGCTGTTTAACGCCGCTGGCAGGGCGTTGATATCCGTCCCCCCCGCCATCGCCATATCTGGGCGACCACCGCCCTTGCCGCCGACCTGCTGCGCCACGTTGCCGATCAACTCGCCGGCTTTCACGCGGTCAGTCAGATCCTTGGTCACGCCCGCGACCAGGCTGACTTTGTCATCAGCCGTCGTCGCCAACACGATAATGGCCGAACCCAATTGATTTTTCAGGTCATCCACCATAGTGCGCAGCATTTTGGCTTCGACATTGTCCAACTGGCTGACCAACAGCTTCACGCCGTTAACCACTTTCGCCTGACTGGACAGCGACGCGCTTTCCTGCGCCGCCTGCTGATCTTTCAGTTGCTGCAGTTCTTTTTCCAGCACGCGGGTGCGATCGAGCACCGAGCGCACTTTATCGGTCAGGTTGTTGCTATCGCCCTTCACCAACTGCGCAACGTCTTGCAACAAATCGCTTTGCTGATGCAGCGTAGCGATAGCGCCAGCGCCGGTTACCGCTTCAATACGGCGGATGCCCGCCGCGGTGCCAGACTCGCTCAGAATGCGGAACAGGCCGATATCGCCGGTGCGGCTGGCGTGGGTGCCGCCGCACAGCTCGGTGGAGAAGTCGCCCATGGTCAGCACGCGCACGTTGTCGTCGTACTTCTCACCGAACAGCGCCATCGCACCCTTCTCTTTAGCATCTTCCAACGCCATCAGCTCGGTCTGCACCGGCAGGTTACGACGCACCTGCTGGTTAACCAGATCTTCCACCGCGCGAATTTGTTCCGGCTTCATCGCTTCGAAATGCGAGAAGTCGAAGCGCAGGTATTTGTCGTTAACCAGAGAGCCTTTCTGCGCAACGTGCTCGCCCAACGTTTGGCGCAGCGCAGCGTGTAGCAGGTGGGTCGCGGAGTGGTTCAGGCGGATGCTGTTGCGGCGCTCAGTGTCGATCTGCGCGTCCACGCGATCGTTCAGCTTCAGCGAACCTTGCGCCAGCTTGCCTTGATGGCCGATAGCCTGACCGTATTTCTGGGTGTCGTTGACCACAAACTCGGCGCCTGCGGTTTTCAGCACGCCTTTATCGCCGACCTGGCCGCCGGATTCACCGTAGAACGGCGTCTCGTCCAGCACCACCACCGCCTCTTCGCCAGCGTTGATCTGATCGACCGGCTGGCCGTCGCGGAACAGCGCAATGACCATCGCCTGCTGCTCGTCGTGATCGTAGCCGCTGAACTGGCTGCTGCCGTCCACACGGATCAGGCTGTTGTAGTCGGCGCCGAAACCGCTGGATTCGCGCGCGCGGCGGCGCTGTGCTTCCATCGCCTCTTCAAAGCCCGCTTCGTCGACTTTCAGACCGCGCTCGCGGCAGACGTCAGCGGTCAGGTCCACCGGGAAGCCGTAGGTATCGTACAGACGGAAAGCGGTTTCGCCGTCCAGGGTATCGCCCTGCAGCTTGGCCAGCTCTTCGTCCAGCAGCGCCAGACCACGCTCCAGCGTACGGGCAAACTGCTCTTCTTCGGTTTTCAGCACCTGCTCCACCAGCGACTGCTGGCGTTTCAGTTCATCGGCCGCCGGGCCCATCACTTCGATCAGCGGCGCCACCAGCTTGTAGAAGAAGGTGTCTTTCGCGCCCAGCATGTTGCCATGGCGGATCGCACGACGAATGATGCGACGCAGCACGTAGCCGCGGTTTTCGTTAGACGGGATCACGCCGTCAGACACCAGGAAGGCGCAGGAACGGATGTGGTCGGCGATAACGCGCAGAGATTTATTGTCCAGATCGGTCGCACCGGTCACTTTCGCCACGGCGGCAATCAGGGTGCGGAACAGGTCGATCTCATAGTTGGAGTTCACATGCTGCAACACCGCCGCGATGCGTTCCAGGCCCATACCGGTATCCACCGAAGGTTTCGGCAGCGGCAACATGGTGCCGTCGGACTGACGGTTGAACTGCATGAAAACGATGTTCCAGATCTCGATGTAGCGATCGCCGTCTTCTTCCGGGCTGCCCGGAGGACCACCCCAAATGTGATCGCCGTGATCGTAGAAAATCTCGGTGCACGGGCCGCATGGGCCGGTATCGCCCATCTGCCAGAAGTTATCGGAAGCGAAAGGCGCGCCCTTGTTGTCGCCGATGCGGATAATGCGCTCGGCCGGTACGCCGATTTGCTTCTGCCAGATGTCGAATGCTTCGTCATCGGTTTCATACACGGTGACCCACAGTCGCTCTTTCGGCAGGTTGAACCAGTTTTCACCGGTCAGCAGTTCCCACGCGTAGCTGATCGCATCGTGCTTGAAGTAATCGCCGAAGCTGAAGTTGCCCAGCATTTCAAAGAAGGTGTGGTGACGAGCGGTATACCCGACGTTTTCCAGGTCGTTATGCTTGCCGCCTGCGCGCACGCAGCGCTGCGAGGTAGTGGCGCGGGAATAGGCGCGTTTGTCGAGCCCCAGGAAAACATCCTTAAATTGGTTCATGCCGGCATTGGTAAACAGCAATGTCGGATCATTGTTAGGCACCAGGGAGCTGCTTGCTACAACCTGATGACCCTTACTATGAAAGAAATCGAGAAACGCTTGACGGATCTCAGCGGTGCTCTTGCTCATAATTTTCCTGGAAAGGCTAGAATAACGACACGTGAGCCGGTGGCGCGTCATCCCGACGATGACAACCAGCTCACGAACAAAAAGTGGGGATAAGATAAATTTTCTTCAGAGGGAAGTAAAACCCCGTGTGCGCTCATTGCGCAAAATCACGGTAAATTGACTGAATTTCTTCCTGGAAAAAGCCGCGATAGAGCAGATAACGCTGCACTTTGGCTTTCTCTTTCCAGTCAGTTGGCAACGCATCGCCAAATTTTCGCTGCGCCACCTGTTTCGCCTGTTCACACCAGTCGATGTCGCATTCCGCCAGCGCGTCCTGTACCAGCGCTTTGTCGACGCCCTTTTGCATCAGTTCGCTGCGGATGCGCTGCGCGCCGTAACCTTTGCGGCTGCGGCTGCCAATGTAGCTGTGGGCGAAACGCTTATCGTCCAGCCAATTATGCTGATAACAGTAGGCGATAACCTGCTCGATCAGCGCAGGATCTACCGGCTCTTCAGCCACCGGCGGTGATGTCGACGCATGTGGCCCCTTGCCGCCAAAACGGGCTTTCGCCACAAACGGCTGCGCCGCAAGTTTGCGGCGCAGTTCAGCTTCACTATGATCGCGTTGCGACAGCAGGCGCATGGCGCGGCTTAGCAAGTCATTCATCATTTGAGCCTGAATTCAGGGGATGTGCGCCACATAAACGGCGGCGCACATCTTCAGCGATTAAAACTGCTCGCTGGTTTCCGCTTCGTCATCTTCGAAGTCGTCACCGGAGGCAGCCACCAGCTCACCGCCGCTGTGCAGCAGCAGGTCGCGCAGTTTCTTATCCAGCTCGGCGGCGATAGCCGGGTTTTCTTTCAGGAAGTTACAGGCGTTCGCCTTGCCCTGACCGATCTTCTCGCCGTTATAGCTGTACCAGGCGCCGGCTTTTTCGATCATCTTGTGCTTCACGCCCAGATCGACCAGCTCACCACGGCTGTTGATGCCTTCGCCGTACATGATTTGGAATTCAGCCTGTTTGAACGGCGCAGCGATTTTGTTCTTCACCACTTTCACGCGGGTTTCGCTGCCCACCACTTCGTCGCCCTCTTTGATGGCGCCGATACGACGGATATCCAGGCGTACCGAAGCGTAGAACTTCAGGGCGTTACCACCGGTGGTGGTTTCCGGGTTGCCGAACATCACACCGATCTTCATACGGATCTGGTTGATGAAGATCAGCAGGGTATTGGCGTTTTTCAGGTTGCCGGCCAGCTTACGCATCGCCTGGCTCATCATGCGCGCCGCCAGACCCATGTGCGAATCGCCGATTTCACCCTCGATTTCCGCCTTCGGCGTCAGCGCCGCCACGGAGTCGACGATGATGACGTCAACCGCGCCGGAGCGGGTCAGCGCATCACAGATTTCCAGCGCCTGCTCGCCGGTGTCCGGCTGGGAGCACAGCAGGTTGTCGATATCAACGCCCAGCTTTTTCGCATAGATAGGATCCAGCGCATGCTCAGCATCAATGAACGCACAGGTTTTTCCTTCGCGCTGCGCAGCGGCGATCACCTGCAGCGTCAGGGTAGTTTTACCGGACGATTCCGGGCCGTAGATTTCGACGATGCGGCCCATCGGCAGGCCGCCAGCGCCCAGAGCGATATCGAGTGACAGTGAGCCGGTGGAGATCGTTTCCACGTCCATGGAGCGGTCTTCACCCAGGCGCATGATGGAGCCTTTGCCGAACTGTTTCTCAATCTGGCCCAGTGCCGCAGCTAACGCCTTTTGCTTGTTCTCATCAATAGCCATTTTTGCTCCTTCGTTTCGCAATGCCGGTGTTACCCCACACTGCCACTGAATGTATGTTGTGCAGGAAATGTCACTAATTATACTGTATGGTCATACAGTATCAAGCCTAATTTACAAAAATTCGTCGATGGCGGTTTGCAGCGCGAAAATCGTCGCCTGCAGCCGCACCGCATCGCGGTCGCCCTCGAATTGCATCTTGCGCGACAGCCCCCGGCCATCGCTGCCGGCGAAACCGAACCACACGGTGCCGACCGGCTTTTCCGCGCTGCCGCCGTCCGGGCCGGCGATGCCGCTCACCGACAGCGCCAGATCGGCCTGCGCCGCACGCAGCGCCCCTATCGCCATCTCGCGCACCACCTCTTCGCTGACCGCGCCGTGCGCCGCCAACGTCGCTTCGTTCACCCCCAGCAGGTCATGCTTTGCCGCATTGCTGTAGGTGACGAAACCGCGATCGAAATAGGCGGAGCTGCCGGCGATATCGGTAATGGCCTTGGCGATCCCCCCCCCGGTGCAGGATTCCGCACAGGTGATCCAGCGGCCCTGAGCCTTCAGTTTCTCCCCTGCCAGCACGCTGAGCTGACGCAGTTGGTTTTCACTCATAATCCCTCCCTCGCGAATTCAGGTATATGCGCCCGATAGTAGCATTTATCAAGGCGCTGCAGCGGCTGACACGTTGAAATGCGCAGCGCCTCGCAGGAGGTGCGGTTTTAAGCGCCCGGCCAAGCTGCTAGTATCAAAAGAAGCGCCCCATCGAGCGGCGGCGCACCAGCACAAGGAACATCACGGAGGCGGCACGCTGCGGCGGCGGCCTCAGGGCGCACCAGAAGAGATTAGGATGATAGCGTGAAAAAAACGTTGGGCGTATTCTTGCCGTTGTACACCACCACCCTGCTGCTGCTGTTGGGCTCGGGCCTGCTCACCACCTACGTCTCGCTGCGGCTGACCTCCATCCACGTCAGCAGCGTGCTGATCGGCGCTATCATCGCCGCCAACTACATCGGGTTGGTGATCGGCGGTAAGGTCGGCCACTTTCTCATCGCCCGCGTCGGGCATATCCGCGCCTACGTGGCCTGCGCCGGCATCATCACCGCCGCGGTGCTGGGGCACGGCCTGACGGAGTTCATTCCCGCCTGGGTCGCGCTGCGTCTGGTGATCGGGCTGTGCATGATGTGCCAATATATGGTGCTGGAAAGCTGGCTGAACGACCAGGCGGAATCCAACCAGCGCGGCATGGTGTTCGGCTTCTATATGGCGGCGACCTATCTCGGCATGTCGCTGGGCCAGATCGTGCTGATGCTGCAAAGCAATCTGGGCATCACCACGCTGCTGGTGATCGCGCTGTGTTTCGCGCTCTGTCTGGTGCCGATCGCTCTCACCACCCGCACCAATGCGCGCCACATGTCGCCGGCCCCGATGGAGCTGCGCTACTTTGTCGGCGCCATTCCCAAGGTGCTGGCCACCACGTTGGTGATCGGCATGGTGGTGGGCTCGTTTTACGGCCTGGCGCCGGTCTACGCCAGCCTGCAATCCTTAACCACTCAGCAAACCGGCCTGTTCATGGCGCTGGCCATCTTCGCCGGGTTGGTGGCGCAGTTCCCGCTCAGTTGGCTGTCGGATCGCTATAACCGCCCGTTGCTGATGCGCTTCAACGCCATTTTGCTGATCGTGGCGGCGCTGCCGCTGGCGCTGCTGCCGCACATCGATTTCCCGCTGCTGCTGGCTGTGGGGTTCGTCGTCAGCATGCTGCAGTTTACGCTCTATCCGCTGGTGGTGGCATTGGCCAACGATCTGATCGAGCCGGAGCGCCGCGTCTCGCTGGCCGCCTGTCTGCTGATGGCGTTCGGCGTCGGCGCCAGCATCGGGCCGTTGGCGGTCGGCGCACTGATCGAACCGCTTGGCGGCAATATCCTGTACGCCTTCTTCGCTCTGTGCGGCGTACTGCTGGCGGCCCTCGGCCGTACGGCGAAAGCGGAGGAACCGCAGCTGGCACAGGACGCGCCGGTGCCGCACATTGCGCTGCCAGACAGCCTCGCCAGTTCACCGCTGTCGCCGGCGCTCAATCCGACCTTCGATGAGCAGATCATTCACGACACCATGCCGCCGCCGGAAGCGGCGCCCGATGTCGAGGAGCCACAGCCCGAAGAACAGGAGGAGGAACCCTTGCCTCAGGGAGCCGATCCGCAAGAGGACACCGGCCTGAAAAAGGCGCACGCCATGCTGTAAACGGTGGTGCTACAGATCCTGGAAGGAGCCCAGCATAAAACCGCGTTCGGCGATCGCCGCTTTCAGCGTCGGCGCGGTCAACACATCCAGCTCGACGAGGCGCGGGTGGCAGTATTTGCTCTGCAGGATCGTCGCATCGAGGAACGCCGGGTGGCACATCATTTCCAATGACTCGGCGCCCTGCGCGTCGGCGCGCGCCAACCTCTGCAGGAACAAGGCTTCGGAAATCGTTTCACCGTAGAATCCCGCGTCAAACGCGTCGGTGCTGTAGGGCGTCTGCAACGCAATACCGCGCCGTTTCGCCTCTTCGCGATCGAGGCGCAGCGGCAGACCCTGTGCCTGCGCAAACGCCTCCACCAGCGGGTAAATCTGCGGCTGCATATGCACATGGTGGTGGCTGTCGATGTGCGTTGGCGCCCTGCCGAACAGCGTCACAAACCGCGTGAACTGGCGCTGCAGCTCCTCCTGAATCTCGTCCAGCTGCAGCTCGCCGGCCTCGGCGCGGTGCCACAGCCATTTGCCCAGCTCGCCATGCTCATTGACCAGCGAAGGCATGGCGCCCAGCGGCCTGCCATGGGTCAAAACGAAATGCAGCCCGATCGGCAATCCGGGATATTGCCGGCTGAGCGCTGCAGCATGCTCCGCGCCGCCGCCGTTCACCATCGTCGTGGTGGAGGAAACGACGCCATGCTGATACGCCTCGACGACACCGTAGTTCTGTCCTTTGCTCAGGCCGAAGTCGTCGGCATTCACGATCAGTAGTTTTTCCATAATGGCTCCCGCAGGATGAATTTTCGGCAAGGAAAGGCCGACCGACCGGCGCGGCATTCCCCTTCTCGAAGGTAAAAATCGAATGATTAACCGGCCGGCGGCCTAAAGCTCATCGGCATATCGGCGTTAATACTGATCGGGAGCGGCCCTAAAGAGGGCCGTAACACTTTTTTCGGTAGTTGCCTGGGGTCACGTCGGTGAGCCGCTTGAAGTTTTTAATGAACAGACTGACGTCGCCATAGCCAGAATCAAAGGCGATATCGGAAACCGAATAGTTGGTGACCTCCAGCTGCGTCTTGGCGAAGTTGATGCGGATCTCGTTGATCACCTGCATCGGCGTCTTCTGGTAGTAGCGCCGCATCGCCCGGGTCAGATATTCCTGGGTTTTCCCCGACAGCGCCACCATGTTCGCCAACCCCCTTTCGCCGAACATCGCCTTGTCATGCATGCCGGCGAGGGTGTTCTTCAGCCACTGCGGGATATCATCGCCGCCGTCATTGTCTTCTTTATAGTGACGAATACGGCTGATCACATAGAAGGTCAGCGTTTCGAGAAATTCGGCGAAGTCATCCTCGCGAAACTGTGGCGAACTCACCACCGACTCGATGTAGGCCAAGAACTCGCTTCTCAGGCTGTAGGCTTGCGAGGCGACAAAGCAACGCGGCAGCTGCTGCAAATAGTGCTCTTCAAAGAACGCTTTGCTGACCGCCACGTTGAAGATTTTCGTCGCGCCGAACTCGTAAAAGCTCTGGTGGTAGGAGCCGATAGGGATAAAGACGAAATCCCCGCGTTCCAGCAGCACCCGCTTGCCGTTGATCTCCTGATAACATTTGCCGCTCAGCACGATGGTGAACTCGTAATAATCGTGCTGATGCAGCCCGGTGGCGCTTTCCACCTTGTTGTAGATAAACAGGTGAAAATCTTTGCAGTTAAAGAAATCCTGCTCGCGAATCAGCTTCACGTCGTTGGCACTCAGCGAAATTCGGTTATCGGACACGGCACCGGCCTCCCGTTAGTCAAACCCGTTGCGTCTGGCCGCCTCGGCAAACCAGTAGCCGCTTTTCTTGATGGTGCGGCGCTGATCTGCCCGATCCAAGCGCACCAGCCCATAACGATTCTTGTAGGCATTCAGCCAGGACCAGCAGTCGATAAAGGTCCACAGATGATAGCCCTTGCACTGCGAGCCTTCCGCCAGCGCGCGGTGCAGCCACTTCAGATGCTCGCGAATAAAGTCGATGCGGTAATCGTCCTCCACCCGCCCATCGGCGCCGATAAACGCCTCTTCGCCCTCGACGCCCATGCCGTTTTCGGAAATATAACAAGGCAGATTGCCGTAGTTCTCTTTCAGATCCATCAGGATGTCGTACAGCCCCTTCTCGTAGATCTCCCAGCCGCGGTGCGGATTGATTTTGCGGCCCGGCATTGCATAGTAACTGAACAAATCCTCCGGCGATGCGATCGGCCCCTCGGCACGACGCCCCTCTTTCGCCTGTACCCTGCGCGGCTGGTAGTAATTGACGCCGAGGATATCCACCACGCCGCCTTCGATCAGTTGCGCATCCTGCGGCTCGCAGTAGGGCATCAGCCCATGGCGCTCCAGCAAGTGCAGCAACGCCGCCGGATAACGCCCTTTGGCGACCGGATCGAGGAAACTGCGGTTGAGCAGCAGATCGGCGTCGTATGCGGCCTGCCGATCCTCCGGCGCGTCGGAGCGCGGATAGGTCGGGCTCAGATTCAGAATAATGCCGATGCTCCCCGGCAGCCCGCGCGCTCTGAAACGCTGCACCGCCATGGCGTGCGCCAGTACGCTGTGATACGCCACGGTGATCGCCCGTTTGAAATCCACCACGCAAGGGTAATGCAGGTCATTCAGGTAACCGGCCTCCACCGGCACGATCGGCTCGTTGAAGGTGAACCAGTGGGTGATCCGATCGCCAAACAGACCGAAGCAGATGTCGGCATAACGCGCATAGGCTTCGACCACTGCCCGGTTTTCCCAGCCGCCGCGCTGCTGCATGCACAGCGGCATATCGAAGTGAAAGAGATTGATAAACGGGGTGATGCCCTGCGCCAGCAGCTCGTCGATCATCGCGTTATAGAAGGCCACCGCCTGCGGGTTCACCTCGCCGTCGCCGTCCGGGATCAGCCGCGACCACGAAATCGAGGTTCTGAAGGTATTGTGGCCCAGCGTTTTGAGCAGCCCGATATCGGTACGGAAATGGTCGTAAAAGGTCGAGGCCTCGGCCGGCCCCACCCGATCGTGAAAGCGCTCGGGCGCGATCTCGTACCAATAATCGAAGATATTGCGGCTCTTGCCGTCCCGCGCTGCCGCACCTTCAGACTGCGGCGCGGAGGTGGCGCTGCCCCACCAGAACCCGTCGGCAAATTGATATTCCATACTCGTGTCCCTCGCGGGGCGGCCGCGCCGCCCCGTTCCACAGTTAGAATTTCAGCGCCTTGGCGATGTCTTCTTCGCTTTCCGTCGCCGCGTCGATCTGGCTCTGCGCCTTGTTGGAGATCGCCACGAACGGCAGATAAATCACGGTGGCGACCGCCAGGTTGAACAGGCTCAGCAACATGGCCATGATGCTGCCGTTGGTGTTGAAGAATGCCCCCAGGCCGACCGGCATGGTCCAGGGCGCAATGTTGGTGATCGGCGGGATCAGCCCGGAGTAATAAGCCAGCGAGGTGATAATGGTCAGTACCGGCTGCACCAGGATGAACGGAATGAACATCACCGGGTTCATGATCACCGGCAGGCCGAACAGAATCGGTTCGTTGATCTGGAAGATGCCGGACGGCGTCGCCAGCTTGGCGACCTGGCGGTAATCTTCGCGGCGCGAGGCGATGAAGATGGCGATGATCAGGCCCAGCGTCGAGCCGGTGCCGCCAAGGTAGATGTAGGAGTCGACGAACGGTTTCGCCCACATATGGAACTCTTTGCCGGCGGCCACCGCCGCTTCGACCGAACCGTATTTGTTGTACAGCTCCACGTTTTCCAGCGCGAACGGCGTCATGATGCCGCTGTCCAGCGCCGCCAGCGCCATGGAGCCGTGCACCCCGAAGAACCACAGCAGCGAGGAGAACAGCACGTACACCCAGCCCACCACGCTGCCCATCTTGGCCAGCGGCGCCGAAATGCCGTCCATGATGATCTGGTGGAAGTTGGTGCCCCAGTGCGCCAGCGCGAACGCCACCAGCCCCATGATGGAGAGGATGATAAAGCCGGGGATCAGCGCCGAGAAAGAGCGCGACACCGAAGCCGGCACGCTGTCCGGCAAGCTGATCACCCAGTTGCGCCGTACGATGAAAGCAAACATCTCAGCCACCGCCAGCCCGATCACCATACCGGAAATGATGTTGGCGCCGCCCAGCCAATTGGCGCCCACCGCATAGGCCTCGCCGACGTTGAACGGCGTGACGGTCATGAAGGCCGCCACCGCCAGCAGCGCCGAGGCCAGTGGATCGACCTTGCGCTCTTCGGCCAGCGCCATGCTGATAAAGAACGGCGTCATCAGGGACATGATCCCCAACGTACCGTTGTAAACGCTGCCGCCAATACTCTTCAGGCTATTGAGCGTCTCGATGGTGGACGCGTCCAATCGCACGCCCAGCGAATAGAAGAACGATCCCTCGCCAAAGCTCAGGAACACGTTATTGATCAACACGAACATCGCCCCGGTCAAGGTCAGCGGCATCAGGCGGATAAAGCCGTTTTTGATGGCGTTGACGTGGGGCTGCTTACCGATTTTTACGGCGAAAGGCAGGATAACCTTCTCGAGCGAGGCAATGAGGGTATTCACGGCGGCCTCCTGTTATTGATTGGCTTTCTTGATGGCGGCCACCGCGGCCTTCAGTACGCCCAGCCCATCGACCTTGCCGTACAACAGCGGATCGATGACTTCAACAGGTTTATTGGGCAGCTGTTTCTGCACTTCCGGCAGGGTGTAGGCGATCTGCGGCCCCAGCAGGATCAGATCCGCTTCAACGCCTTTCTCCGCGGCCAGCGCTTCCGGATAGGCGGCGATGATCACCGGCACTTCATATTTTTCGGCCTGCGCCTTCATTTTTGATACCAACAGGGAAGTGGACATACCGGCAGAACAAAACAGATAGATTTTTTTCTTTTCCATACCAAGCACCTCAGATAATCAAAAAAACCCGGTGTTATTTGTATGCCAGATGCAATCACGATTGCTTCACGCACATTCCTTATGAAAATTTCCGTCACGTTGCCCTGGTTACAGACAGTATACGGAGCATGAAAAACGGATCGGTAAGCCAAGAGGAGACAGAACCGTCTCTCATTGACCTGATGGATTGACCCTCTTCACATTTTGCACAAAAAAATAGTGTGACCGGGCTCTCAAATAACCGCCAAAAACTCAGAATATTCTTAATAAATAATCAAATAACAATTATAAACAGCAAGTTATGAACTCGCTGAGAATTTAAGAGGTTATTTGCGCCTGAACAAACGGCGAGGGAATAAAAATAGTTCAAGCTTGATTCGGCTGCTGCCATCCGAACGCGACGGCAGCAGGCGAAGAGGATTACATGGGCAGACGCAGCAACTCGATCACCGTGGCCAGCGCCACGGAATGGTTCCTGCGGTTGGGGTAATAGAGGTAAAAACCGGGAAACGGCGCGCACCAGTCGGCCAGCACCCGCCGCAACCGCCCGCTCGCCAGGTATTCTTCCACCTCCTGCTCGATGGCAAAAGCGATGCCGACGTTCGCCAGCGCCGCCTGCACCATCATCCTGCCGTCATCGAGTATCAACGGGCTGTTAACCGCCACAGAAAATCGCTGCTCCCCCTGCTGAAAAGCCCATTTGTAGCGCTCGCCTGAAGAGGCTTTGCGCCAACCGATGCAACGGTGCTGCAGTAAATCCCGCGGATGCGTCGGCTCGCCGTGCCGCTGAAAATAGTCCGGCGTGGCGACGATGGCAAAACGCAGATCCGGCGTCAGGCGCACCGCGCGCATATCGTTGTGCAGATCCTCGCCGAGCCGGATGCCGGCGTCAAAGCCTTGCTCGACGATGTTGGCGAACCCCTCGTCCGCCACCACTTCCAGCGTAATGCCGGGGTACTCGCTGGCCAACCGCCCCAGATGCGGCACGATGGCGAGATCGATCGCCGAACGCGGCGCGTTGATACGCACCAGGCCGCGTGGCCCTTCGCGAAACGCATTCAGGCTCTCCAGCGCGGCGTCGATGTCGGTAAAAGCGGGCACCAACTGTGCCAGCAGATGCTCACCGGCCTCCGTCGGCGAGACGTTGCGGGTGGTGCGATTCAGCAGGCGAATGCCCACCTGCGCTTCCAATTCGCGCAGGGTGTGGGTCAGCGTCGGCGGCGTCACGCCCAATCGGGCGGCGGCACGGCGGAAGCTGCGTTCACTGGCGATAGCCACGAAGGCCGCCAGGCCGGACAATTCGGGTTTCTTCATGCTATTAATATAAATTATCTAATAGTGAGATGAATTTTTAGCGGATAGTTATCCGTCATCTAACAACATAGCATTGCGATCGAACCCATTACCAGGTATCGAAGCGATGATTAATGCTACAGCTCCAACTCATGAAACACCGCGCCGTTTGGCGGACAAAGTCGTACTGGTGAGCGGCGGCGGTACCGGTATCGGCCGCGCTGCGGCGCTGGCCTATGCCCGCGAAGGTGCCAACGTCGCGCTGGTCGGCCGTCGCGCGGCGGAAATCGAAGCCACGGCGCGCGACATCGCGCTGGCCGGCGGCGACGCCCTGCCCATCGTGGCCGACGTCTCCCAGGAAGACGATATCCGCAGGCTGCTCGCCACGGTGAGCGCCCACTACGGCCGGCTCGACGTCGCCTTCAACAACGCCGGCATCATCGGCAACTTCGCCCCCATCACCGAACAGAGCAGCGAGGATTTTGACCGCGTGATCGCCATTAACCTTCGTGGCGTCTGGCTGGCGATGAAATACGAGATTGAAACCTTCCTGGCACAGCATTCAGGCGGCGTGATCATCAACACGTCCTCCTGGCTGACCCACGGCGCGCTGGCCGGCTCATCCAGCTATTCCGCCAGCAAAGGCGCGCTCGATGCGATGATCCGCGCGGTGGCGCTCGAATACAGCGGCCAGGGCATCCGCGTCAACAACATCAACCCCGGCATCATCGACACGCCGATGGCGCGCGGCAGCGTGGC
Organism: Serratia sp. NGAS9; assembly: GCF_009905295.1. Taxonomy (NCBI): domain Bacteria; kingdom Pseudomonadati; phylum Pseudomonadota; class Gammaproteobacteria; order Enterobacterales; family Yersiniaceae; genus Serratia; species Serratia sp. NGAS9. Next base: position 828,619 of record NZ_CP047605.1, on the reverse strand, counting down.
CGACAGCGCGGCGTTCGCGCCCTTTATCGCCCACACGCCCGCCGGCCGCCTGGGCGAATCGGAAGACATCGGCGATGTGGCGCTGTGGCTGGCGACGGACGAAGCCCGCTTCATCACCGGCCAAAGCCTGCTGGTGGACGGCGGTTACACCATCGCCGGCATGCGCTGAGGAGACGACGCCATGAACTACGTACGGCTTGGCGACAGTGGTCTGCAGGTGTCCCGCCTCTGCCTGGGCTGCATGACCTACGGCGATCCGGCCTGGCGGCCCTGGGTGCTGAAAGAAGATGAAGCGCGCCCCTTTATCCGCGAGGCGCTGGAAGCAGGCATCAATTTTTTCGATACCGCCAACATTTACTCCGGCGGAGAAAGCGAGCGCATTCTCGGCCGCGCGCTGAAGGCGTTCGCCCGCCGTGAAGACGTGGTGATCGCCACCAAAGCCTACTTTCCGATGGACGCGCAGCCGAACAGCCGCGGACTGTCGCGCAAGCACCTGCTGCACAGCGTCGACGCCTCCTTGCAGCGGTTGGGGACGGATTATCTCGATCTGTTCGTGCTGCACCGCTTCGACACCGAAACGCCGATCGAAGAAACTGCCGACACCCTCGACGGCCTGGTGCGGGCGGGCAAAATCCGCTATCTCGGCGCCTCTTCGCTGCACGCCTGGCGCCTGATGAAAATGCTGGCCTTTCAACGTCAACACCGCCTGGCGCCGTTTATTTCGCTGCAAAGCCAATACAACCTGGTGACGCGTGAAGACGAAGAGGAGCTGATCCCGCTGTGTCTGGAGGAGGGCCTTGGCCTGACGCCCTGGTCGCCGCTGGCCCGCGGCGTACTGGCCGGTTCCGGCAGTGGCGGCACGCTGCGCGCCGCCACCGACGAACAGGTCCCCCGTTGGTATAACGGCAGAAACGAGGTAGAGCGCACCGTCGATGCGGTAGCGGAGGTGGCGGCCGCGCGCGGCGTTCCACCGGCGCAGATCGCGCTGGCCTGGCTGTTGGCCAAACCCGGCGTGACGTCACCGCTGGTGGGCATGTCCAAGCCGCACCATCTGCAGGATGCGCTGGCAGCGCTCACCCTCAGGCTATCGCCGGAAGACGTCGCCGCACTGGAGGCGCCAATGGCACAGGCTGCCCGCCCCGAGCGCTGGTAGCCCCTTTTCCCCCATTCCCGGAGAGAAACATGTCATACGCTGTTACCGCGCGAGCGGCGTTGTTCACCCTCGCTACCGCACTCACTCTTAGCCCACCGGCGCAGGCCGCCGTCAGCGCAGACTGCACAGAAAGCAGCATAACGCTGCCGCCCGGCGCGCTTTACCCCAACGGCATCGCCCGCGCAGCGGACGGTACGCTGTATGTCGGGCTGATCACCAGCGGCAACGTGCTGCGCAAACGGCCGGGTAAAGCGTGGGAAACCTTTTTCCCCGGTGCGGACACGGTGTTCGCCTCAAATGCGCTGCGGCTGGACGAACGGCGCGGGCTGCTGTGGGGCAATTCGCCGGACTTTCTCTCCGGCGGCAAAGCGCGCGCCAACCGCATCTATGCGCTGAACGTCGCGGATGGCACCCTCAACCGCAGCCTGGCGCTGCCGGCGGGAGAAATGGGCAACGATATCGTGCTCGGCGCAGACGGCACGGTGTACGTAACGGAAACCCGCGGCGGCGGCATCCTGCGCCTGCGGCCGGGCGAAGCGGCATTCAGTACGCTGTATCGGGATCCGCAATTGGCGGCTCCCAGCGGGTTGGGGGCCGCCGGGATCGTGCTGCTCGACGACCGGCTGATGGCAGTCGCCAATTTCGGCACCGGTAAGCTCTACACCCTCAGCTATAACGATCCAAAGCCGCAGTTGACGGAAATGCAGCTGCCGCGCCTGATTGAAAACCCGGACGGGATGGGATTGGCACCGGACGGCGCGCTGATCGTGCTGGAAAACGGGATCCAGAGCGGCCAAGGGCGGATCCTGCGGATCCCGTCACCCAAGGCGGCAGGGATGCACCAGCTTGAGGTCTTGCGCGAAGGCATGGAGTCGCCGGTCAACCTGACTATCACCCCGCAAGGCTGCGCCTTCGTCAGCGAGTCGCGCATCCGCCACCGTCTGCTGCCCGGCCATGAAACCGAAGTGCCCGACAGTTTCCGCCTCTATCAACTGCCCCTGCCTCTCACCGCCGCGCAATAAAGTCGCCCCCCCACTGCGGGCGGCGACTTGCGTTGTTGCCCGCAGGCGAACGACAATCTCGCTGCGTTACAAACCGGCCTTGCGCAGCGCTTCCCATTTTTACCTGTGACAGCCGATTGCCCGCTGGGCTAGTATAAGCGTCTGTGCAAACCTTGGGTTTGAGCGCGCCGTTTGGCGTTTTGATGATTTGATTTGCGCCGCCCGGCAAGCGCTAAAAGGGGCGGCGTCTGCTGAAACAATGTGATAGCGAATGACGACAATGAAAATCACAGTTCCCTTTACATTCAATGGATTGGAAAAATAATCGCATGAATAGCACCGATAAACTCGATTCGCACACGCCGATGATGCAGCAGTACCTGCGCCTCAAGGCCCAGCATCCTGAAATCCTGCTGTTCTACCGCATGGGCGACTTCTACGAGCTGTTTTACGACGACGCCAAGCGCGCTTCCCAACTGCTGGATATCTCGCTGACCAAACGCGGCGCCTCGGCGGGTGAACCGATCCCGATGGCCGGCGTGCCGCACCACGCGGTAGAGAACTACCTGGCCAAGCTGGTGCAGCTTGGCGAGTCCGTCGCCATCTGTGAGCAGATCGGCGATCCGGCCACCAGCAAAGGGCCGGTCGAGCGCAAAGTGGTGCGTATCGTCACCCCCGGCACCATCACCGACGAAGCGCTGCTGCAAGAACGCCAGGACAACCTGCTGGCGGCGATCTGGCAGGATGCGCGTGGCTTCGGTTATGCCACGCTGGACGTCAGCTCCGGCCGCTTCCGCGTCGCCGAGCCGCAGGATTTGGAAACCATGGCTGCCGAGCTGCAGCGCACCAATCCAGCCGAGCTGCTCTACCCGGAAACCTTCGAACAAATGGCGCTGATCGAACAACGCCACGGCCTGCGCCGCCGCCCGCTGTGGGAATTCGAACTGGAGACCGCACGCCAACAGCTCAACCTGCAGTTCGGTACCCGCGATCTGACCGGCTTCGGCGTCGAGCAGGCGCACCAGGCGCTGCGCGCCGCCGGCTGTCTGCTGCAGTACGTCAAAGATACTCAGCGTACTTCGCTGCCGCATATTCGCGGCATCACCATGGAGCGTCAGCAGGACGGCATCATCATGGACGCCGCCACCCGCCGCAACCTGGAGCTGACGCAGAGTCTGTCCGGCGGCAGCGACAACACGCTGGCGGCGATCCTCGATCGCACAGTCACGCCGATGGGCAGCCGCATGCTGAAACGCTGGCTGCACATGCCGACCCGAGACATCAAGGTGCTGACCGCCCGCCAACAGGCGATCGGCGCATTGCAGGAGCTGTTCGCCGATCTGCAGCCTTCGCTGCGCCAGGTGGGTGATCAGGAGCGAATTTTGGCGCGCCTGGCGCTGCGTACCGCGCGTCCGCGCGATCTGGCGCGCATGCGTCATGCTTTCCAGCAACTGCCGGACATCCGCGCGCTGCTGCAAGACGTGGACACCCCGCACGTGCAGCAGTTGCTGTCGCAGGTGGGCCAGTTCGACGAGCTGCGCGAGCTGCTGGAACGCGCGGTGATTGAATCGCCGCCGGTATTGGTGCGCGACGGCGGCGTGATCGCCCCCGGTTACAACAGCGAGCTGGACGAGTGGCGCGCGCTGGCCGACGGCGCCAGCGACTACCTCGACCGGCTGGAGATCCGCGAGCGTGAAAAGCTGGGGCTGGATACGCTCAAGGTCGGTTTTAACGGCGTACACGGCTACTATATTCAGGTGAGCCGCGGCCAAAGCCACCTGGTGCCGATTCATTATGTACGCCGCCAGACGCTGAAAAACGCCGAGCGCTACATCATCCCGGAATTGAAAGAGTACGAAGACAAAGTGCTCACCTCCAAGGGCAAGGCACTGGCGATCGAGAAAAGCCTGTACGACGAACTGTTCGATCTGCTGCTGCCGCACCTGGCGGAGCTGCAGCAGAGCGCCACCGCACTGGCCGAGCTGGACGTGCTGGCCAACCTGGCCGAGCGCGCCGATACCCTGAACTACGCTTGCCCGACCATGAGTGAGCAGCCGGGGATCCGCATTACCGAAGGCCGCCACCCGGTGGTGGAGCAGGTGCTGAGCGAACCGTTTATCTCCAACCCGCTCACCCTGTCGCCGCAGCGCCGCATGCTGATCATTACCGGCCCAAACATGGGCGGTAAAAGCACCTATATGCGACAAACGGCGCTGATCGTGCTGATGGCGCACATCGGCAGTTACGTGCCGGCCACCAAGGCCACCATCGGCCCGGTGGATCGCATCTTCACCCGCGTCGGCGCGGCGGACGATCTGGCTTCCGGCCGCTCCACCTTCATGGTGGAGATGACCGAAACCGCCAACATCCTGCACAACGCCACCGAGCACAGCCTGGTGTTGATGGATGAAATCGGCCGCGGTACCTCCACCTACGACGGCCTGTCGCTGGCCTGGGCCTGCGCCGAGAACCTGGCTAACCGCATCAAGGCGATGACACTGTTCGCCACCCACTACTTCGAACTGACGACCCTACCGGAGAAAATGGAGGGCGTGGTCAACGTGCATCTGGACGCGCTCGAACATGGCGACACCATCGCTTTTATGCACAGCGTACAGGACGGGGCTGCCAGCAAAAGCTATGGCCTGGCGGTCGCCGCGCTTGCTGGCGTGCCGCGCGACGTCATCAAGCGCGCCCGCCAGAAGCTGCGCGAGCTGGAGTCTATCTCCAGCCACACCGCTTCGGGCAGCGTCGATGCCACCCAGATGACGCTGCTGCAGGAAGAGGCCTCGCCGGCGGTTGAAGCCCTGGAAGCGCTGGATCCGGATTCCCTGTCGCCGCGCCAGGCGCTGGAATGGATCTACCGGCTGAAAAATATGGTGTAATCAGGCGCCAGACGCAGGCATAAAAAAACGGTGAGCATAATGCTCACCGTTTTTATTTGATGCGGTTCAACAACCGGCGTTATTCGCGGAACAGCGCCTCAATGCTCAGGCCCTGCATCTGCAGAATCTCACGCAGACGGCGCAGACCTTCAACCTGAATCTGACGGACGCGCTCGCGCGTCAGGCCAATCTCCCGGCCTACGTCTTCCAGCGTCGCCGCTTCATAGCCCAGCAGGCCGAAACGACGCGCCAACACTTCACGCTGTTTGGCGTTCAGTTCGAACAACCATTTGACGATGCTTTGTTTCATATCATCGTCTTGCGTGGTGTCTTCAGGCCCGTTGTCCTTCTCGTCGGCCAGAATGTCCAGCAGCGCTTTCTCCGAATCCCCGCCCAGCGGCGTATCCACCGAGGTGATGCGCTCATTCAGGCGCAGCATGCGGCTGACATCATCCACCGGCTTGTCGAGTTGCTCGGCAATCTCTTCAGCGCTCGGTTCATGATCCAGTTTATGGGAAAGCTCACGCGCGGTGCGCAGATAGACATTCAGTTCTTTGACGATATGGATAGGCAAACGAATAGTACGGGTTTGGTTCATGATCGCCCGTTCAATCGTCTGACGGATCCACCAGGTTGCATAAGTGGAGAAGCGGAAACCGCGCTCCGGGTCGAATTTTTCCACTGCGCGAATCAAACCGAGGTTACCTTCTTCGATCAGATCCAGCAGCGCCAGACCGCGGTTGCTGTAGCGACGGGCGATTTTCACCACCAGCCGCAGGTTGCTTTCAATCATGCGACGGCGGGACGGCACGTCACCGCGCAGAGCACGCCGCGCAAAATAGACTTCTTCCTCTGCGGTCAGCAGAGGTGAATAACCGATCTCACCCAGATAGAGCTGCGTCGCATCCAATACGCGTTGCGTAACGCCTTGAGACAACAGCTCTTCTTCCGCTAAATCGTTCTCGCTGGTCTCTTCTTCTACCAGCGCTTTTTCATCAAACGACTCGGCCTCAGCTCCATTCTCGTCGAAATCCGCATCATCATGTAACTCGTTAACTTTCAGCGTATTTTGGCTCATATGCTGCTCCTACCCGTGATACCGCGAGCAGAATCTCAGCGTATTCTGCCCAATCTATCGCTGCGGAAGATAACGCAGCGGGTTTACGGATTTCCCCTTGTAACGAATTTCAAAATGCAAACGTACTGAACTGGTACCGGTGCTACCCATGGTGGCTATTTTTTGACCCGCCTTCACTTCTTGTTGTTCCCGGACCAGCATTGTGTCGTTATGAGCGTAGGCGCTCAGGTAATCATCATTATGTTTGATGATGATTAGATTACCGTAACCCCGTAAAGCGTTGCCTGCATACACTACGCGACCATCGGCGGTAGCAAAGATAGGCTGCCCACGAGAACCGGCGATATCGACACCTTTATTCCCACCTTCTGATGAGGAAAAGTTATCAATAACCTTACCGTCAGTCGGCCATCTCCAGGTACTGACCGGAGCGCTGTTGCTGACGGTGCTGCTCACGGGAGGAGCGGCTTCCGGCGCGGTAACAGGCGCAGTCGCGGTCCCAACCGCTGCGGCACCTGCTGCAGGTAACATCTTACCTACATTCTGTTTACCCGAGTTTTCAGAATACGCGTTAGTTGATTGAGAATCAACCGTTGCCGTCTGGATCTGGGCGCTGGAAGGTGGCTTCGGAACGCCGCCTTTGGTCGCGTCTGTCGTCGTCAACATGCCGCCGCCGCCGTTGGCAGAACCATTACCAAGCTGAATGGTTTGGCCAACATTCAGGCTGTATGGCTCGGGAATATTGTTGCGCTGCGCCAGGTCGCGGAAATCGTTGCCGGTGATCCAGGCGATGTAAAACAGCGTGTCGCCGCGCTTGACCGTATAAGTTTCGCCGCCGCTGTAGCTCCCTTTAGGGATGGCGTTATAACTGCGATTATAGACAATGCGGCCCTCTGGGCTGGCCTGCTGCGCTCCGCCATTATTATTGCCGGATGGAACGGCGCCGCCGCCCACGCTGCTGATAGGGGCCGACGTTGAGGCCGTATTCGTACAACCCGCCAACCACAAACTTACCATCGTACACACCGCTACCCGGCGTAACGTAATCATTGGGCTTCCCGTGCTCATGCTTCCCCCATGACAGCAATATCAGTGATATATCCAAAATACCCTTTACATCGTAGCCGAGCTTTTGCCACTTCCCAGTTTCTGCGATGTAAAGGCGCCGCCGGCCGATCCCTGAACGCCAGGTCATCTCCCGCCGGAGCATCAAAACGCGCGCCAATGCTAACCACATTGGCGTCGCCGCACCATAAGACAACTACGTAGAAAGGCCAATTCTAGTGAAAATTAGCCTGATTGGAACGAGAAAACCTTATCCGCACGTGATGAAAGTGCAACAGATTTTGCAGACGGTCGAAAAATCAGACAATCGCTAGGCCAATTCGCCTTTCACCAGCGGCACAAAGCGCACCGCTTCTACCGCATCGACCACGAAATCGTTGCCATGACGCTGAATGCGTTTGAGGGTTTGGGCCTGCTCGCCCACCGGCAACACCAAAATGCCGCCGTCGTCCAGCTGCTCCACCAGCGCCTGCGGGATCTCCGGCGGCGCGGCAGTGACGATGATCGCATCGAATGGGCCGCGCGACGCCCAGCCCTGCCAGCCGTCGCCGTGGCGAGTGGAAACATTATGAAGATCGAGCTGCTTCAGGCGGCGCTTGGCCTGCCACTGCAGCCCCTTGATGCGCTCGACAGAACAAACGTGTTGCACCAGATGCGCCAGGATGGCGGTTTGATAACCGGAACCGGTGCCGATCTCCAGCACCCGTGAAGTGGGCTTCAGATTCAGCAGCTCGGTCATCCGCGCCACCATATAGGGCTGAGAAATGGTCTGGCCGGAACCGATCGGTAATGCAGTGTTTTCGTAGGCTTTGTGATCCAGCGCTTCGTCGACAAAACGCTCGCGCGGCACCGCCTCGATCGCTCTCAGCAGCTTTTCGTCCCGGATCCCTTGCTGACGCAGCTGCGTCAGCAATGTTTGCATACGCTTGTTCACCATTCCCCGCTAACCTCTGCCTTGGTTAACCATGTTGTCACGACTTCCTGCGCCGCGTAGGCGGTCAAATCCACCTGTAGCGGCGTGATCGCCACATAGCCTTGTTCCACCGCCGCAAAGTCGGTATCCGGCCCGACATCAAATTTATCACCAGGCGGCCCGATCCAGTAGAGATTTTGTCCACGCGGATCCTGCTGGCAGAAGACCTTATCGGCAGGATGGCGGCTACCACAGCGAGTGACGCGCAGGCCTTTGACCTCCGCCAGTGGCAAATCCGGCACATTGATATTCAGGATTTTTCCGGTGCGTAACGGTTCACGCTGCAGCGCACGCAGGATGCGGCAGGTAATGGCCGCTGCGGTTGCGTAGTGTTGGTGACCGTTCAGAGACACCGCCAGTGCGGGCAGCCCCAGGTGCCGGCCCTCCATCGCCGCCGCGACGGTGCCGGAATAGATGACGTCATCACCTAAATTCGGTCCGGCGTTAATGCCGGAGACGACGATATCCGGCGCCGGGCGCATCAATGCGTTGACGCCAAGATAAACGCAGTCGGTCGGCGTCCCCTGCAGCACCGCGATATCGCCGTTGGCCAGCGTCTGCGTGCGCAGCGGCGACTCCAGCGTCAGGGCGTTGGAAGAACCGCTGCGGTTACGATCCGGCGCCACGACCTGCACCTCGGCGAACTCCCGCAGCGCCGCCGCCAGCACCTGAATGCCCGGGGCGCTAACGCCGTCATCGTTACTCAGCAATATCCGCATCACTGTTATCCTGCTGCATGATTTCGCGAACTACGCTGGTGGCGAAGCTGCCTGCTGGCAGCCAGAAGCGCAGTTCCACGGTAACGTCATCCCACCAGTTCCACTGCAAATTTTGCGGCTGCAACAGCAGGGCCCGACGAGCGGGTTCGACACGCTCGCGCTTTAAAAGCGTAAGCAATTCCGGTTGTTCCGCCAAGCATTGTTGTTCAAAAGCCAAGGCTTTGCCGGCGGTGCCCGGCTCGCCGTCGCCCGGCAACGTCGCGGTGATAACCAGCTCACCGGCATCCAACCGCTGTTGCAGCGTCTCCAGCTCATCGGCCTTGGCGACGAACCAACTGCCGCGGCCGCTCAGCTGCAGGGCGTCCCCTTCCAGTACCGTGCGCTGCAGGCCATCGGCCAGGCGCCTGCTCGCGACCTGATTAAACAGCGCGCTGCGGCTGGCGGACAGGTAGAAACTGCGCTTGCTGCGCTCTTTGACGCGGATTTCGTCGTTCGCCCAGCGGCGCGCCATCACCAGATTGTTGCCGCCACGGCCGAAACGCTGGCTGCCGAAGTAGTTCGGCACGCCCTGCGCAGCGATGGCCTGCAGACGGCGCTCTACGTCCTGACGATCGGAAATCTGGCGCAGCACCAGCGTAAAGTGGTTGCCCTTCAGGTTGCCGATGCGCATTTTACGCAGGTGGCGGGCGAACGAAAGCACCTCGCAGCCTTCCAGCGCAAACTGGGAGAAATCCGGCGTGTCCTTGCCCGGCATGTGCAGGCAGAACCACTGTTCGGTCACCGCGTGGCGGTCTTTCAACCCCGCATAGCTGACCGAACGAGCGTGAATACCGGCGAAGCGCGCCAGATAGTCGGCCACGAACTGGGTATTGCAGCCGTTTTTACGGATGTTCACCAGCACATGCTCGCCTTCGCCGTCCGGCGCAAAGCCCAGGTCTTCCACCACCACGAAATCTTCCGGATTGGCTTTCAACACCCCGGTGCTCTGCGGCCGGCCATGCAGCCAGGTCAGATTCGCCATATCCATGCGGTTATTCCTTGATCAGCAAGGCGACCGCTTCGCAGGCGATGCCCTCGCCGCGCCCGGTGAAGCCGAGCTGCTCGGTGGTCGTGGCCTTCACGTTGACGTCATCCATATGGCACTGCAGATCTTCCGCCAGGAAGACGCGCATCTGCGGGATGTGCGGCGCCATTTTCGGCGCCTGAGCGATAATGGTGATATCGAGGTTACCGAGGCGGTATCCTTTGGCGCGAATGCGTTTCCAGGCTTCGCGCAGCAGCTCGCGGCTGTCGGCGCCTTTGAACGCCGGATCGGTATCGGGGAACAGTTTGCCGATATCGCCCAGCGCCGCCGCGCCCAGCAGAGCATCGGTCGCGGCGTGCAGCGCAACGTCACCGTCCGAGTGGGCCAGCAAACCTTTGTCGTAAGGGATGCGAACGCCACCGATCACCAACGGGCCTTCGCCGCCGAATTTATGTACGTCAAAACCGTGACCGATACGCATGATGCGCTCCTTAATTGTCTAACTGAGTCAAATAGAACGCCGCCAGCGCCAAATCCTCCGGCCGCGTTACTTTAATGTTGTCCGCCCGGCCGGCGATCAGCTGCGGATGATAACCGCAATGCTCCAGCGCCGAGGCTTCGTCGGTGACGTTCGCACCTTCATCCAGCGCGCGCTGCAGGCACTGCTTGAGCAGCGGCAGCGGAAACAGCTGCGGCGTCAGCGCGTGCCACAGATCCTGCCGTTCGACGGTGTGGGCGATGGTTTCGCGGCCGGGTTCGGCGCGTTTCATGGTGTCACGCACCGGCGCGGCGAGAATGCCGCCGACCTTGCTGTGTGCGGTGATCGCCAGCAGGCGCTCGAGATCGTCGGCGTGCAGGCAGGGGCGTGCAGCGTCGTGCACCAGTACCCAGTCCGCATCGCCCGCCAGTTTAAGTCCGGCCATCACCGAATCGGCGCGCTGTTTGCCGCCCTCAGTGACGGTCACCCGCGGATCCTGGGCGATGGGCAACCGTTCGAACTGGCGATCTTCCGGGCTAATCGCCACGATCACCCGTTCAATGCGCGGATGACGCAATAGGGCATGGATAGCGTGCTCGACGATACTGTGTCGGCCAATGGTTAAATATTGCTTCGGGCATTCCGCCTGCATGCGGCTGCCGATACCGGCAGCGGGCAGGACGGCAATCACCGAGGGAAAGGTGCCTGCGGAGTGATTCATGCGTTATTTTTGTGCGTTATTTTGCGAGGAAGACGCCGCGTTGCGTCTGGATTGGTCAGGAACCAGACGATAGAAAGTCTCACCGGGCTTGATCATGCCCAGCTCATTACGCGCTCGCTCTTCGATCGCTTCCTGACCGCCGTTCAAATCATCGATTTCGGCAAACAGCTGATCGTTACGCGCTTTCAACTTGGCGTTACTGCCCTGTTGGACCGCAACGTCTTCATTGACTCGCACGTAATCGTGAATACCATTTTTGCCCAGCCACAGTGAATACTGTAACCAACCGAGCAATGCCAGCAATAGCAGCGTAAGTTTTCCCATCTCCGCCCCCTGAAAAACCGACCAATCATCCCACAACTTCTCGTTGGACTCCACACTGAGAGCGGCATTTCAACGCCAAATTCAGAATACGGATGAAGGATTCCCGACTTTATCGCCTAATTCCGCCGCGAAAGCGGTAAAAAAAGCCCCTTTTGCCCGGCATGCGCGACGCATTTTCCGATGAGACATACACTGCCCTCCCCCCATTATGCAGCAAGAACCACTGCATCGCCGCTTGCTGACCCATCGCTTACGCCAAAGCAACGTCAAAAGTGAATATTTAACACCATAGAAAGAATAATCCTCATGCAGTGGTTGCACTTTCATTCATTGAAGCTTATTTTTATGCATTCATAGTGCATAAATAACTCCAATATATAACCATTCATTATCGGGGATCGCGATGTTAAAACGTTTAGTTCTGATCGGCGCCTGCCTGGCCGCCACCTTCTCCACCGCCGCGTTAGCGGCTGAAACGACCTACGTCGTCGGCTCCGGCGGCACCTATCGGCCGTTCGAGTTTGAAAACAGCCAAAAGCAGCTGGAAGGTTTCGACATCGACATCATCAAAGCGGTGGCCAAAGCCGAAGGCTTCCAAATCAAACTGATCAATACGCCGTGGGAGGGGATCTTCGCCACGTTGAATTCCGGCGATCGCGACATCATCATTTCCGGCATCACCATCACCGACAAGCGCAAGCAAATGGTTGATTTCTCGGCGCCTTACTTCCCGGCCGAACAGGCTATCGTGGTGCCGCAAGACTCGACGGTGGACTCCATCGCCGCGCTGAAGGCGCTGAAGGTCGGCGTGGTGAACTCCAGCACCGGCGACATCGTGGTGTCCGACGTGCTGGGTAAAAACAGCACCGCCATCAAGCGCTTCGACAATACCCCGCTGATGCTGCAGGAGCTGTATGAAGACGGCATCGGCGCGGCGGTCGGCGACGTCGGCGTGGCCAAGTTCTATATCAAAACCCACCCTGAGAAAGCCTTCAAGTTGGTGCCCGACGCCAAGTTTGAGCGCCAGTATTTCGGCATCGCCGTCGCCAAAGGCAACGATGAGCTGCGCAACAAAATCAACGCCGGCCTGAAGAAAATCGTCGCCGACGGCACCTACGCCAAGATCTACCAAACCTGGTTCGACAGCAACGTACCGACGCTGCCGGCGGAATAATGCCCTGCCGCCGGCGCCCGCATGGGCGTCGGCGCGCCACCGTTTCAGCCTACCAAGAAGGAACACCCTTTGAACTTCCGCTGGGAGATCATCCAGGAATACGCGCCGTTGTTTATGGAAGGCGCCTGGATGACCATCAAATGCACCATTATCTGCGTGCTGCTGGGCACCACCTGGGGCTTGATCCTCGGGCTGGGCCGCTTGGCGCAGGCGCCGCACGGCATCTGGAAACCCATCCTGCATTACGGCGTTCAGTGGCCGGTACGCATCTACATCAGCGCCTTTCGCGGCACGCCGCTGTTCGTGCAGATCATGGTGGTGCACTTTGCATTGGTGCCGCTGTTCATCAATCCGCGCGACGGCCTGTTGGTCACCAGCGGCCTGATGAGCGTCGATTTCGCCCGTGCTCTGCGCGCCGACTACGGTGCCTTTCTTTCCTGCGTGGTGGCGATCACGCTCAACGCCGGCGCCTATGTGTCGGAGATCTTCCGCGCCGGGATCCAATCGATCGATCGCGGTCAGATGGAGGCTTCGCGTTCGCTGGGCATGAGCTACGGCAAGACCATGCGACAGGTTATCTTGCCGCAGGCCTTCCGCCGCATGCTGCCGCCGCTGGGCAACAACGCCATCGCGATCGTCAAGGATTCGTCGCTGGCCTCCGCCATCGGCCTGGCGGATCTGGCCTATGCCGCCCGTACCGTCTCCGGCGCCTACGCCACTTACTGGGAGCCCTATCTGACCATTTCGCTGGTCTATTGGGTCATCACCTTCCTGCTCTCGCTGCTGGTGCAACACATGGAAAAGAGGTTCGGTAAAAGTGATTCGCGTACATAACCTGCAAAAACAGTTCGGCGAAAGCCACGTGCTGCGCGGCATTTCCTGTCAGATCGCCGCCAATGAAGTGGTGTGCGTCATCGGCCCTTCCGGCTCAGGGAAGAGCACCTTCCTGCGCTGCATCAACGCGCTGGAAACGCTCTCCGGCGGCGAGATCGAGGTGAATGGCTTCGCCGTCCACGATCAGAAAACCGACCTGAACAAAATGCGTGAAAGCGTGGGCATGGTATTTCAGCGCTTCAACCTGTTCCCGCACATGACGGTGTTGGAAAACATCATCATGGCACCGGTAAGCGTGAAGAAACTGCCGCGCGCCGAAGCCATTACGCAAGCTGAACAGCTGCTGCGCAAGGTCGGCCTGCTCGACAAGATTGACGCCTACCCCAACAGCCTGTCCGGCGGCCAGCAGCAGCGGGTGGCGATCGCCCGCGCGCTGGCGATGGAGCCGAAGATCATGCTGTTCGACGAACCGACCTCCGCGCTCGATCCGGAGCTGGTGGGCGAAGTATTGGCAGTGATGAAATCGCTGGCCCACGAGGGCATGACCATGGTGGTGGTAACGCATGAGATGGGCTTTGCCCGCGAGGTGGCCGACCGGGTGCTGTTTATCGATCAGGGGATCATTCAGGAAGAAGGGGTGCCGCAGCAGATCTTCAGCCATCCGACCAATCCGCGCACTCAGGCATTTCTAAGCAAAGTTTTGTAACCTTCGGCACCGCTTTGCAATCCTTCGGGCGCCGGCATCGGCGCCCGCTCTCTTACCACCCGGTCAGGAAGCTGAACACCAGCCAGAACAGGCACAGCACAATGGTGCCGGTCAGCAGCAGCGTCAAAATCAGACGACCGCGCAACAGCATGCTGAGGGTGATGCCGATCAGCACCGACAGCGGCATCAGCGCCAGGAAGAATGGCCAGGTATAGAGCAGGAAAAACAGCGTGTTGGAACCGTAAACCAGAAACGGCAACGCGAACGCCAGCCAGTAGAAAACAAAGCCGCTAACGCCGCCCAGGAAAGAATAAGAAGGCTCCTCTCTCTCCTGTTTTGACTGCTTGGCGTCGATCAAGATAGGCGTGACATTTTGCATAGTGATCCCTGGTTATTCGGCTCGCTCTGCGGCGGCTTAGAGTAAAAAGCGCATGGCGAAAAACGCCACACGCTTTTTTTGAATTCAGGGTTTGATAATAGCCTGACCACGCAACACGTCTAACAATTGCGCAATCAAATTTGTTACCAATTGTTGGCCATCAAGGTGGATTTCCGGCTGCTGCGGCGCCTCGTAAACCGCGTCGATACCGGTGAAATTGCGCAGCTCGCCGGCGCGCGCTTTCTTATACAATCCCTTCGGATCGCGCGCCTCGCAGATCGCCAACGGCGTATCGACAAACACCTCGATAAAGCGATCGTCGCCGAGCATCTCGCGCACCATTTGCCGCTCGGCGCGGTGCGGCGAAATGAACGCGGTCAGCACCACCAGCCCGGCGTCCACCATCAGCTTGGCCACTTCCCCCACCCGGCGAATGTTCTCGCGCCGATCCTCGTCGGAGAAGCCGAGATCGCGGCACAGGCCATGGCGCACGTTATCGCCGTCCAGCAGGTAGGTGCTGACGCCGAGCCCATGCAGCGCCTGCTCCAGCGTGCCGGCGACGGTGGATTTGCCCGAGCCGGACAGCCCGGTAAACCACAGCACCGCGCCGCGATGGCCGTTGCGCGCTTCGCGATCCGCGCGCGTCACCGCGTGCGGATGCCAAACCACATTTTCGTCGTCCGGCCCGGTCGCCCTCAGTTCAACGGCCACCTTATCGGCCACCGAGCAGATCGCGCGCGCCCCAGTGCGGGAAGTGCTTGCGCACCAGCGCATTCAGCTCCAGCTCGAAGGCGCTGAATTCGCCGCGCGCCGCCGATGCGGCCTGCAGCGTCTCACGCACCAGACCGGCACCAACCGTCACGTTGCTCATGCGATCGATAAAGATCAGCCCGCCGGTGTCGTGATTGTTCTGGTAGCTGTCCAGCACCAGCGGTTCGTCGAAGGTCAGTTCCACCAATCCGATGCCGTTGAGCGGCAACGTGTCGGCCGGATGCTGCGTCAGCGTATTGATCTCCACCTGATGACGGATGCTCTCCACGCGTGCGCGGGTCTTTTTACCGGCGATCTTGATGTCGTAGCTCTGGCCCGGCACCAACGGCTGCTCGGCCATCCATACTACGTCCACCAGCGCGCTCTGCGCCGCCTGCAGACTTTCGCCAGCGTCGACCAGCAGATCGCCCCGGCTGATGTCCACTTCATCCTTCAGCACCAGCGTAATCGCCTCGCCCGGCACCGCTTCTTGCAGATCGCCGTCGAAGGTCACGATGCGCGCCACGCTGGACTCCACACCGGAAGGCAGCACTTTGACCCGTTGCCCCACCCGCACCACGCCGGCAGACAGCGTGCCGGCATAGCCGCGAAAATCGAGGTTCGGGCGGTTGACGTACTGCACCGGGAAACGCAGCGGCTGGTTTTCTCGCTCGCTGATCACGTCAACGCTCTCCAGCACTTCCAGCAGCGTCGGGCCGCTGTACCACGGCATATGGGCGCTTTCGCTCGCCACGTTGTCGCCGTCCAGCGCCGACAGCGGCACAAATTTGATGTCCAGGTCGCCTGGCAGCTGCTGGGCGAAGGTCAGGTAATCCTGTTTGAACTGCTCGAACACCGCTTCCTGATAGTCCACCAGATCCATCTTGTTCACCGCGACCACCAGATGGCGAATGCCCAGCAGGGTCGCGATAAAGCTGTGGCGGCGAGTCTGATCCAGCACCCCTTTGCGAGCGTCGATCAGCAGGATCGCTAGATCGCAGGTAGAGGCACCGGTGGCCATGTTGCGGGTGTACTGCTCATGCCCCGGGGTATCGGCGATGATAAACTTGCGTTTTTCGGTCGAGAAGTAGCGATAGGCCACGTCGATGGTGATGCCTTGTTCGCGCTCGGCCTGCAGGCCGTCCACCAGCAGCGCCAGATCGAGCTTCTCGCCCTGGGTGCCGATGCGTTTGCTGTCGCTGTGCAGCGTCGACAGCTGATCCTCGTAGATCTGGCGGGTATCGTGCAGCAGGCGGCCGATCAGGGTGCTTTTGCCGTCGTCGACGCTGCCGCAGGTCAGAAAGCGCAGCAGGCTCTTGTGCTGCTGCGCGTGCAGATAGGACTCGACGCCGCCCTGGTCAGCGATTTGTTGTGCAATTGCGTTGTTCATCCGGCGGCTCCTTAGAAATACCCTTGACGCTTTTTCAGCTCCATCGAGCCGGACTGATCGCGATCGATCATCCGCCCCTGGCGTTCACTGGTGGTGGAGACCAGCATTTCTTCGATGATCTCCGGCAGGGTTTGCGCCTGCGAGTCCACCGCGCCGGTCAGCGGCCAGCACCCCAGGGTGCGGAAACGCACCATGCGCTGGCTGATCACTTCGCCCGGCTGCAGATCGATGCGATCGTCGTCCACCATCATCAGCATGCCGTCGCGCTCCACCACCGGGCGTGGTTTCGCCAGGTACAGCGGCACGATGTCGATCTTTTCCAGGAAGATGTACTGCCAGATATCCAGCTCGGTCCAGTTCGACAGCGGGAAGACGCGGATGCTCTCCCCTTTGTTGATCTGGCCGTTGTAGTTGTGCCACAGCTCCGGCCGTTGGTTTTTCGGATCCCAGCGGTGGAAGCGATCGCGGAACGAATAGATGCGCTCTTTGGCGCGCGATTTCTCCTCGTCGCGCCGCGCACCGCCGAAGGCGGCGTCGAAACCGTACTTGTTCAGCGCCTGCTTCAGGCCCTCGGTCTTCATGATGTCGGTATGCTTGGCGCTGCCGTGCACGAACGGGTTAATGCCCATCGCCACCCCTTCCGGGTTTTTATGCACCAGCAGCTCGAAGCCGTACTCCTTCGCGGTGCGATCGCGGAATTCGTACATTTCGCGGAATTTCCAGCCGGTATCGACGTGCAGCAGCGGGAACGGCAGCGTGCCGGGGAAGAACGCCTTGCGCGCCAGATGCAGCATCACGGAAGAGTCTTTGCCGATGGAATACAGCATCACCGGGTTGGCGAATTCAGCGGCGACTTCACGGATGATATGGATACTCTCCGCCTCCAATTGCCGCAAATGAGTGAGTCGTTTTTCGTCCATAACAGGTCCTTAAAAGCCTTGCCTATGCCAAATTCACGACGGCCGGGCGCGCTGCCCCTTCCGTCTGCGATTGATGCCCGAACCAGGCGATTTGATGGTGCAGTTCCACCACTTCGCCGATCACCAACAGCGCCGGCAGCGGCGCCTGTTGGGCCAGGTGTTCCAGTTGTTCCAGCGTGCCGATCTGCACCTGCTGATCGGCGCGCGTGCCGCGGCTGATCACCGCCACCGGCGTCGCGGCAGCGCGACCGTGGGCGATCAGCCGCTGGCTAATGTCCGCCGCCTTCATCGTGCCCATATAGATAGCCAACGTCTGCCGCGCCCGAGCCAGATCGGCCCAGTCCAGGCCATCGCCGTCGGGGCGGCAGTGGCCGGTGATAAAGGTCACGCTCTGCGCGTGGTCGCGGTGCGTCAGCGGAATGCCGGCGTAGGCGGTCGCCCCCGCGGCGGCCGTGACGCCCGGCACCACCTGGAACGGGATGCCGGCGGCGGCAGCCACCTGCAGCTCTTCGCCGCCGCGGCCAAAGATGAACGGATCGCCACCCTTGAGGCGCACCACGCGTTTGCCCTGCTGCGCCAGTTCCACCAGCAGCCGATTGGTCTCCTCCTGGATCACCGAGTGCGCGCCGGCGCGCTTGCCCACGCAGATGCGTTCGGCGTCACGGCGCACCAGATCGAGGATTTCGCCGCTGACCAGATGGTCATACAGCACCACGTCCGCCTGCTGCATCACCTGCAGCCCACGCAGGGTCAACAGCCCCACGTCGCCCGGCCCGGCGCCCACCAGAGCGATCTCGCCCTGCGCGCCTTCATCGCCTGCGGCGAAGCGGTGCAAATCCTGCTCCAGCTGCCGTTCCGCCTGCGCCGTCTGGCCGTTGGCCACCAGCGTGGCGAAACGACCGCCAAAGGTTTTCTCCCAGAAACGGCGACGCTCGCCAATCGAGGCCAGCCGCTGTTTGACCTGGCCGCGCCAGCGGCCCGCCACCTGCGCCATCTGCCCCAAACTGGCGGGTAGCAACGCCTCCAGCTTTTCGCGCAGCAACCGCGCCAGCACCGGCGCCTGGCCGCTGGACGATACGGCCACCACCAGCGGCGAGCGATCGATGATCGACGGGAAGATGAACGAACAACGCGGCTGATCGTCCACCACGTTGGCCAGCACCCGGCGTTTATCCGCCTCGGCGAACACCGCGGCGTTCAGCGCGTTGTCGTCCGTGGCGGCGATCGCCAGAAACACGTCGTCCAGCTGCTGCGGATCAAAGCTTTTCCCCAGCCAGAGCACCTGCCCTTGCTGACGTTGTTGTTCCAGTTCCGGTGAGAGCGACTGCGCAACTATCCGTATTTCAGCCCCGGCGCGCTGAAGCAGATCGACTTTGCGCGCCGCCACGTCACCACCGCCAACGACCAGTACCGGACGTTGTTTCAGGTCGGCGAATATTGGTAGATAGTCCACAACAGCCTTTTCATATAACAGAAAGATAGTGTGACTATACGGGCTGAGATTTAGCCTCTGAAATGACGAAAAGGAATGATTAGTTCCTTTATGGAATATAGGCCGCAACGCCGAAGGCAAACGGTGATACTCACGACAGCAGTTTGCGCGTTGGCGCGAAAATTAAGAGACAGGGAAATTGTGTAATGCCGCCCGGCGTCTCATACTGGGTGCCGAAGAAAAATGATCGGCAGCGCCGATAGCAAAGAAGGATTTTTCGGTATGTTTTCCCGTTTTTACCTGAAGACCAGCCTGCTGGCCCTCGCACTCGGCGGCGTCTTCAGCGTGTGTGCCGCACAGCCCGTAAAAGACGCGCCAATGGGCCGTTTCGCCGCCGAACAGACCCGCCACATCGCCACTTACTTCCCCGGCCGCATGGCGGGCAGCCCGGCCGAATTGCTCACCGCCGACTACCTGAAGCAGCAATTCAGCAAGATGGGTTACCAAAGCGATATTCGCAGCGTCAATACGCGCTATCTCTACACCAGCAAAGACGGCAAGAAGAACTGGAACAACGTCACCGCCAGCTCGGTGATCGCCGCCCGCAACGGCGACAGCCCGAAACAAATCGTGGTCGTCGCCCACTTCGACACCTATACGCCGCAGAGCGACGAGGATCTGGATAACAACCTCGGTGGCCTGACGCTGCAGGGCGTCGACGACAACGCCTCCGGCATCGGCGTAATGCTGGAACTGGCGGAACGCCTGAAGAACATCCCCACCGCCTACGGCCTGCGCTTCGTCGCCACCAGCGCCGAAGAGCTCGGTTCGCTGGGGGCGCAGAACTACCTGCAGCGAATGAGTGCGGAAGAGAAAAGCAACACCGTGCTGGTGATCAATCTCGACAGCCTGATCACTGGCGATCGGCTGTACTTCAACGCCGGGCGCAACTCGCCGCCGCAGATGGCGAAGCGCTCCCGCGATCGCGCGCTGGATATCGCCCATCGCTACGGCATCGCCGCCGCCACCAATCCAGGCAGCGCACAGCATCCGCAGGGCACCGGCTGCTGCTCCGATCAAGAGGTGTTCGATGCCGCAGGCATCCCGGTATTGTCGGTAGAGGCCACCAACTGGTCGTTGGGGGAGAAGGACGGCTATCAGCAGCGCGCCGTCAGCCCGCACTTCCCGCAGGGCATCACCTGGCACCGCCCGCAATACGACAACCTGCAGTATCTGGATCGCTATCTGCCGGGGCGGATCGACAAACGCAGCCGCGACAGCGTGCAGATCCTGCTGCCGCTGATCAAAGAGTTGGCGCAGGCGCACCCGCCGAAAGCACAAAAGAAAAAGTAGCCTACAAAAAAACAGGGCCCAGCATTGCTGAGCCCTGTCGGGTGATTCGCCTCTTTTAGCCTTCGTGCAGACCGCACTCGCGCTTCAGGCCGAAGAAACGCGTCTCTTCCTCACTCATGCCCGGCTCCCATTTCTGGGTGGTGTGGGTATCGCCTACCGACAGGTAGCCCTGTTCCCACAGCGGGTGATAACTCAGCCCGTGTTCGGTCAGATACTGGTAAATCTTGCGGTTGTCCCAGTCGATGATCGGCAGGATCTTGAACACCCCACGCTGCACCGCCAGCACCGGCAGATTGGCGCGGCTACCGGACTGCTCGCGCCGCAGACCGGCGAACCAGCTCTGCGCCCCCAGCGTCTCCAGCGCGCGGTTCATCGGCTCAACCTTGTTGATCTGGTTGTACTTTTCAATCCCTTCCACGCCCTGTTCCCACAGCTTGCCATAGCGCGCCTCTTGCCAGGCGGGAGACTGTTCGGCGCGGAACACCTGCAGATTCAGCTTCAGCTGGTCGGTCAGTTGATCGATAAAGCGATAGGTTTCCGGGAACAGGTAACCGGTGTCGGTCAGGATCACCGGGATATCCGGCCGGATGCGCGTCACCAGGTGCAGACATACCGCCGCCTGAATGCCGAAACTGGACGAGAGTACGAACTCGCCGGGCAGATGCTCCAGCGCCCATGCAACGCGCTGTTCGGCGCTGAGGGTCTCCAGTTGGCCGTTGACTACCGCCAATGCCAGCGCCTGCCCGGATTTGGGCAACGCGTTCAGCGCCGCCAGATCGAATTCAGCCATGTTGTCTCTCCTGATGCTTGAAATTACCTGCGCGGCCCCTCTGCCCAGAGGCCGCCCGGCCTCACTCCCAGAAATCTCGCGCCGGATCCAGCACCGGTTTGACGATGCCCGCACGCACGGTGAAGTCGCCGAAGCCTTCGCCGCCGTTGCGCTCCTCCGCCCAGCGCCCCACCAACAGGTCGATCTCGTTCAGGATCTCGTCTTCGTTGATGTTCTCGCGGTACATGCGCGGAATGCGCGTGCCTTCGCGGTTGCCGCCCAAATGCAGGTTATAACGGCCGACCGCCTTGCCCACCAGCCCCAGCTCCGCCAGCAGCGCGCGGCCGCAGCCGTTCGGGCAGCCGGTGATGCGCAGCACGATATGCTCGTCGCCCACCCCGTGCCGATGCATGATCCCTTCCACCTTGGTGACGAACTGCGGCAGGAAGCGCTCGGCCTCCGCCATCGCCAGCGGGCAGGTCGGGAACGACACGCAGGCCATAGAATTCTTGCGTTGCTCGCTGATCTCGTCGTCGATCAGGCCATGATCGCGCGCCAAGGCTTCGATCTTCGCCTTCTCGCTTTCCGGCACGCCGGCGATGATCACGTTTTGGTTCGCCGTCAGACGGAAGTCACCTTTATGGATCTTGGCGATCTCCGCCATGCCGGTCTTCAGCGGGCGCCCCGGATAGTCCAGCAGGCGGCCGTTCTCGATAAACAGCGTCAGGTGCCATTGATCGTCGATGCCCTTCACCCAACCGATGCGATCGCCGCGGCCGGTGAATTCATACGGCCGGATCGGCGCGAAAGTAATGCCGGCGCGCTTTTCCACTTCGGCGCGGAAAGCATCTACCCCGACGCGCTCCAGCGTGTATTTGGTCTTGGCGTTCTTGCGATCGGTGCGGTTGCCCCAGTCGCGCTGCGTGGTCACCACCGCTTCCGCTACCGCCAGCGTATGTTCAAGCGGAATGTAGCCGAACTCGCTGGCCTGGCGCGCGTAGGTTTTCTTGTTGCCGTGTTCGATGGACAGCCCGCCGCCCACCAGCAGGTTGAAGCCTACCAGCTTGCCGTTTTCGGCGATCGCCACAAAGTTCATGTCGTTGGCGTGCAGATCGACGTCGTTCTGTGGCGGGATCACCACCGTGGTTTTAAATTTGCGCGGCAGGTAGGTCGGCCCCAGAATCGGTTCTTCGTCGGTGGTGGCCACCTTTTCCTGATCCAGCCACACCTCGGCGTAGGCGCGGGTGCGCGGCAGCAGGTGTTCGGAGATCTTCTTCGCCCACTCGTAGGCTTCCTGATGCAGCTCGGACTCCACCGGGTTGGAGGTGCACAGCACGTTGCGGTTCACGTCGTTGGCGGTCGCCAGCGCGTCCAACCCCAGGCGATTCAGCAACTGGTGCACCGGTTTGACGTTGCCTTTCAGAATGCCGTGAAACTGGAACGTTTGGCGGTTGGTGATGCGAATGCTGCCGTACAGCGTGCTCTCCTGCGCGAACTTGTCGATGCCCAGCCACTGCTGCGGGCTGATGACGCCGCCCGGCAGGCGACAGCGCAGCATCATGGCGTGGCGCGGCTCCAGCTTCTGCTCGGCGCGTTCGGCACGAATGTCACGGTCATCCTGCTGGTACATGCCGTGAAAACGGATCAGCAGGAAGTTGTCGCCGTTGAAGCCGCCGGTCAGGCCGTCGTTCAAATCTTCGGCGATGGTGCCACGCAGGAAGTTGCTTTCCTTCTTCATGCGCTCCGCATCGGCCAGTTTGCCTTCGACTACCAAAGGCCCGGGGTGTTTATCACTCATCAGTAAACATCTCGCTGATAACGGCGCTCAAGGCGCAGCTCACTTAAAAATTCATCCGCCTGCTCGGTATCCATGCCACCGTGCTCGGCCACCAGTTCCAGTAATGTGTTTTCCACGTCTTTCGCCATGCGATTGGCATCGCCGCAGACGTAAATGTGCGCGCCTTCCTGAATCCAGCGCCACACTTCTGCGCCCTGTTCGCGCAGTTTGTCTTGTACGTATATTTTATGTTGCTGGTCACGGGACCAGGCCAGATCGATGCGGGTCAGCAGGCCGTCTTTCACGTAGCGCTGCCATTCGACCTGGTACAGGAAATCTTCGGTAAAGTGCGGGTTGCCGAAGAACAGCCAGTTCTTGCCGCCGGCGCCGTCGGCGTCGCGCTGCTGCATAAAGGCGCGGAACGGCGCGATGCCGGTGCCCGGGCCAATCATGATCACCGGCGCTTCCGGATTGGCCGGCAGGCGGAAGTTGTCGTTGTGCTCGATAAACACACGCACGTCACCGTCTTCCTCCAGGCGATCCGCCAGGAAGCCGGAGGCGCCGCCGCTGCGGGCGCGCCCGTCGATGTCGTAACGCACCACGCCCACGGTGATGTGCACTTCTCTTTCGTTCTCCGCCTGCGAAGAGGCGATGGAGTACAGGCGCGGCGTCAGCGGACGCAGCAGCCCGACCAGCTGTTCGGCGCTCAGATCCGCCGGCGCCTGGCGCACCATGTCGACGATCGGCGTGTTGTGCGCATACTGCTGTAGCGCAGCCTTATCCGCCAACAGACCGATCAGCGTTTCGTCGCGCGACAGCGCGGCGTATTTATCGACGATCGGCGTGGTGTTCTGCGTCAGTTCGAAATGGCTGCGCAGCGCCTGCGCCAGCGGCAGGGTCTGCCCTTCCACCTCGACCGGCTCGTCGCCTTTCAGCCACAACAGCTGCACCAGTTCGTCCACCAGCGCCGGATCGTTGTCGAACCATACGCCGAGCGCATCGCCCGGCTGATAGCGCAGGCCGGAGTCGCCCAGATCGATCTCGATATGGCGCACGTCTTTATCCGACGCGCGGCCGGTAATTTTCTGCTTGACCGCCAGTTGGGCGGTGAGCGGTTGTTCCTTGCTGTACGGACTGCTGTCGATCAGGTCAACCGCGCCGCTGGCCAACACGCCCGGCGCAGCGCTTTCCGCCGGCGCGCGCGCCTTCAGCACCGACACCACCTGTTTGCGCCAGGCGGCGGCCAGCTCCTGGTACTCCACGTCGGCATCTACGCGCTCCACCAGGCGCTCGGCACCCAGCTCGGCCAGCTTGCCGTCGAAATCTTTACCTGACTGGCAGAAATTCTCATAAGAGGTGTCGCCTAACCCGAACACCGCAAACGCGGTGTCATTGAGCTTCGGCGCCTTCTTCGAGAACAGGAATTTATGCAGCGCCACCGCTTCTTCCGCCGGTTCGCCTTCCCCTTGTGTGGAGGCGACGATCACCAACAGGCGCTCTTGCGCTATCTGTTTGAACTTGTAGTCGCCGGCGCTGACCAACGTGGCGCTCAGATTGGCGGCCAACAGATCGTCGCGCAACTGCTCCGCCAGGCGGCGCGCATTGCCGGTCTGCGAAGCGGAAATGATGGTGATGGCGGCCGCAGCCGCAGGGGCGGCAGGCGCAATGGCCACGGCTCCGGGCTGTTGATTGACCATGCCCCAAAAATAACCGGACAGCCACGCCAGCTGCGTCGGCGAATAGTCGCCGATCGTCGCCTGTAAGCGCGCCAGCTGTTCGGGCGTCAGCGGGAGCAAAGATGTTGGAGGAGCCTGAGTCGTCATTGCTGTACTTATTTCCTATACTTAGCGCCTTTCCTGCCAGGCGCGCGCCAGTGCCAGTCGCTGTCTCTTCGCTGCGTCGGGTGTGCGGAAAAGATCAGGAGAGTTTGTAAGGTTACCGAGCAGAATAGCAACGATTAAATAAGGGATAGCAATAAATCATAACCAAAATGACTAAGCTGTTTTTCTGGTAAGGGATAACGCTTAAACCGTTAAACAAAGTTTTTTATCCAGATGAAAATAAAGCACTTTTTTTCATCATTTTTTCACCGTTCAACATTTCGGCTCATAACCCCAGCCGATAGGTGCCGCAGACACCAAACAAAAAAAGTGTTAACCGGGTGCGTTTGCCGTGGCGGTAGACCATAACGGTATAAATGGCAAGCAGGCGCGCTTTCCGGTACTATGCGGCGGTTTTTGAGTCAATGAGGCCGTAATAATGGCAACCACGCTGTTTAAAGATTTTCAGTTTGAAGCCGCACACCGTTTGCCGCATGTACCGGAGGGCCACAAATGCGGCCGTCTGCATGGGCATTCGTTTATGGTGCGTCTGGAAGTGACCGGTGACGTGGATCCCCACACCGGTTGGGTGATGGATTTCGCCGAGCTCAAGGCTGTGTTTTCCCCGATCTGGGAGCGGCTGGATCACCATTATCTGAACGATATTCCAGGATTGGAAAATCCCACCAGCGAAGTGCTCGCCGCCTGGATTTGGCAGCAGCTCAAGCCTCAGTTACCGGAACTGACTGCGGTGATGGTGAAAGAGACCTGTACGGCGGGATGCGTATATAAAGGTTGATGCCGTGAGGGTATGTGCAGATACCCTCACACTACCTCGCCTTGCAGATCCAGGCGCCGCGCCACCCAGGGCCTTTCCGACAGGCTCAGCACCATTCCCCCGCGATAGACAAACGTTTTGCTCTCGCCATCCTCAATGAACGCCGTCTCGTTTTCCATCGCCCGATAGCCGGCGCCGGTATAGTACTTTTCGCTTACCGCAAACAGTATGGAATACGCGATCCCTTTACTGCGCAAATAGTCATGCGCCTTCACCAGCATGTTTGCGGCCACGCCGCGGCGCCGATGCGTGTGTGCCACGGCCACCAGCCCGATGATGCCGATCACCTCGGTCTCACCGTCAATCAACACCGGCCGCTTATGCACCGCCAATTGGCCGACGATCACCTCGCCTTCCGCGGCGGTCACCAGGCAAACCGGCACCTGCCGCCGATAAAATCCGTCGGTTATCTCGGGGAAAGCGTCGGACAACAGCGAGCGAATCGACCGCAATTCCGCTTCCGTCACCGCCTCGAATGCACGCGATACAATTTTCACCGTAACTCCCGTCCCGTTCGAAGGCCTGCGGCCAATAAAAAACTCAGGCGATATTCAGATATTTGTGGGTCTGCATCGACAGCCGCCAATTGCGCGCAATGCAGGTTTCGATGCACAGGCCGGTCGCCTCTTCTTTCTGGCTGATCGGTTGCAGCGCGATAATCCGCGCCTTGTCATCCTGCAACGTCGCCAGCAGCGCATCCAGCGCCTCGATGTCGCGCTCGCGCGCCACCGGATGCTTCACCTCGTCAGCGCGCCGCAGCGCCTGATCCAGCACCTTCATGCCGCCGCGCATATTCACCTTGGGTGAAACCGTCACCCAGGTGTTGGCGGAGCAGCGAATTTCGTGGGTGCCGCTGGTCTCAATCTGGCAACGGTAGCCGTGCTGTTCGAACAGCTCGGTCAGCGGCGCCAGATCGTAAATGCAGGGTTCGCCGCCGGTGATCACCACATGACGCGCGGTGTAGCCTTGTTGGCGCATCACCGCCAACAGCTGCTCGGCGCTGGCATTGCCCCAGGCGTCGCTCTCTTCTGTTTTGACCAGGATCCGTTGCAGGTCGACTTCCCGATGGGCTTCCTTTTCCCAGGTATGTTTGGTGTCGCACCAGCTGCACCCTACCGGGCAGCCCTGCAGGCGGATGAAAATGGCCGGCACGCCGGTGAAAAAGCCTTCGCCCTGCAAGGTTTGGAACATCTCGTTGATCGGGTACTGCATCGGTTTCTCAATCTGGAAAAGTAAAAAGCGATTATCGCAGATTCCGGCCCGGCGACCAAACGGCCAAAATTGTATTAAATTTTATCCTCCGCGCCGCCATCAGCATATCTCACCGCCAATGGCGTTCATTTAATTTGTTAACCGGTCTTTGGCCTTTCATCGGCGGTGCAACCTGCTCCACAGAAAACAACACGCAGTTAACAAATAAGATAATTATATTTGACATAAAGCGCTGACACGCAGATGTATATACAAGCAAACACAAGCCGAGCGCCAGTTTCGGCCACGTTCCATCACGACTACATCTGCGTTTAGAGGGTGCCATGACTCATTCCACCAGCGAGTTAAACATTCAACAGGCCATCGACGACAGCAAGTTTTCGCTGTTTCACTGGACCCTGATCATTCTCGGATTTCTGATCCTCGCCATCGACGGTTTCGATACCGCCGCCATGGGCTATATCGCCCCCTCGGTCGCCAAAGACTGGGGCATCGTCAAACAGGATCTGGGGCCGGTGCTGAGCGCCGCACTGCTGGGGCTGTCGCTCGGCGCGCTGATCGCCGGGCCGATCTCCGACCGCATCGGCCGCAAGCGCGTGCTGGTGTTTTCCTGCCTGTTCTTCGGCCTGTCGAGCCTGGCCACCGCCTACGCCGGTTCGCTCAACAGCCTGACGCTGTGGCGCTTCCTCACCGGCCTCGGGCTGGGGGCGGCGATGCCCAACGCCATTACCTTGATCTCCGAATACGCGCCGCAGCGCTGCCGTTCGCTGGCGATCAACACCATGTACTGCGGCTTTCCGCTGGGCGCAGCCGGCGGCGGCGCCATTTCATCGTGGCTGATCCCGAGCTACGGCTGGCACAGTGTGCTGCTGCTCGGCGCCATTGCGCCGCTGGTATTGACGGTTCTGCTGATCCTGCTGCTGCCGGAGTCGGTTAAATATATGGTTAACCGCGGCCAGGATGCGGCGAAGATCAAACGCATCGCGCAGCGTTTCGTCAACCGGAGCCTCGACGGCGTGACGCGTTTTTACCTGTACGAAGAGAAGCTGGCGCAGACCAAAACCAGCGTCGGCCTGCTGTTCAGCCGCCCCTATCTGCTCGGCACGCTGATGCTGTGGCTGACCTACTTTATGGGGTTGGTGATCTACTACGTGTTGCTGAGCTGGATGCCGATCCTGATGCAGGGATTGGGTTACCAGTTGGAACAATCGGCGATGCTCACCTCGCTGTTCACCTTCGGCGGCACGCTGGGCATTCTGGTGGCCGGCTGGCTGATGGATCGCTGGAATGCGCATAAAGTGGTCTCGAGCGGCTTTGTCGTCACCGCCCTGCTGATCGTGGCGATGGCCACCGAAGATAAACAGATCGTGCTGCTGGGCGCCTTCATCTTCCTGATGGGCGTCACCATGAACGGCGCGCAGTCCGGGCTGCAAACGCTGGCGGCGACCTTCTACCCGACCCACAGCCGCGCCACCGGCATCGCCTGGATGCAGGGCATCGGCCGCTTCGGCGGCGTCGCCGGCACCATGATGGGCGCCCAACTGCTGGCGATGCAGTGGGAAGTGCAGAGCATCCTGATGTTCCTGTGCGTGCCGGCGCTGATCGCCGCCATCGCCACGGTGTGCAAGATGAGCCGCAAACCGACGCTGCAGCCGGCCGCCTGACCCTTGCTAGCCCGCCCACGGCGGGCTTTCTTCCTTCGGTGATAGGGCTTTTTTATCCTGCGCCGTCAACTGTAATCAGACTGTAAAAATATTGTGACTAGCCGCCCAAAAATGAGTCAATTTTAATTCATTTTTGCCGAACAGCTCACTTTTCTCCGGCTTTCCGTACCTGAGACCGGCGATAAAAAATCGCATATCAACCTGATATAAAAAGAAAATAACTTTTTCTTATGCCACTTTTCAGCGGCAACTGGTCAGTGTTGCATATGCTTGTACATACAAGTATATGTTAATAAGCCCTATGCATTGTTATGCCGTGGTACTCATCCCCACCGCGGCATGGAATCTGCACCGATACTGTTTGAGGAAACTGCTGTGACTACAAATAACAAAGTTCGCAATGTCGATGTACGCGCGCCACGCGGCACACAATTAAACGCAAAAAGCTGGCTGACCGAAGCGCCGTTACGCATGCTGATGAACAACCTCGATCCTGAAGTTGCGGAGAACCCACACGAGCTGGTGGTGTACGGCGGCATCGGCCGCGCCGCGCGCGACTGGGATTGCTACGACAAGATCGTCGAAACCCTGAAAACGCTGGAAGAAGACGAAACCCTGCTGGTGCAGTCCGGCAAACCGGTCGGCGTCTTCAAAACCCACAGCAACGCGCCACGCGTGCTGATCGCCAACTCCAACCTGGTGCCGCACTGGGCAACCTGGGAACACTTCAACGAGCTGGACGCCAAAGGCCTGGCGATGTACGGCCAGATGACCGCCGGCAGCTGGATCTACATCGGCAGCCAGGGCATCGTTCAGGGCACCTATGAAACCTTCGTTGAAGCGGGCCGCCAGCACTACGACGGCAGCCTGCAGGGGCGCTGGGTGCTGACCGCCGGTCTGGGCGGCATGGGCGGCGCGCAGCCGCTGGCCGCGACGCTGGCGGGCGCCTGCTCGCTGAACATCGAATGTCAGCAGAGCCGCATCGATTTCCGTCTGAAAACCCGCTACGTCGATGAGCAGGCCAAAGATCTGGACGACGCGCTGGCCCGCATCAAGAAATACACCTCAGAAGGCAAAGCCATCTCCATCGCTCTGTGCGGCAACGCGGCGGAAATCCTGCCTGAGCTGGTGCGCCGCGGCGTGCGCCCGGACATGGTCACCGACCAGACCAGCGCCCACGATCCGCTGAACGGCTACCTGCCGAAGGGCTGGAGCTGGGAAGAGTATCGCCAGCGCGCGCAAACCGAGCCGGCCAAAGTGGTCGCCGCCGCCAAGCAGTCGATGGCCGATCACGTCAAAGCCATGCTGGCGTTCCAGCAGATGGGCGTGCCAACCTTCGACTACGGCAACAACATTCGCCAGATGGCGAAAGAAACCGGCGTCGACAACGCCTTCGACTTTCCGGGCTTCGTGCCGGCCTACATCCGTCCGCTGTTCTGCCGCGGTATCGGGCCGTTCCGCTGGGCGGCGCTGTCCGGCGATCCGCAGGACATCTACAAAACCGACGCCATGGTGAAAGAGCTGATCCCGGATGACGAACACCTGCACCGCTGGCTGGACATGGCGCGCGAGCGCATCAGCTTCCAGGGCCTGCCGGCGCGCATCTGCTGGGTTGGCCTCGGCCAGCGCGCCAAGCTGGGCCTGGCGTTCAACGAGATGGTACGCCGCGGCGAACTGTCCGCCCCGATCGTCATCGGCCGCGACCACCTGGATTCCGGCTCCGTTTCCAGCCCGAACCGTGAAACCGAAGCGATGAAAGACGGTTCCGATGCGGTTTCCGACTGGCCGCTGCTGAACGCCCTGCTGAACACCGCCAGCGGCGCCACCTGGGTTTCCCTGCACCACGGCGGCGGCGTCGGCATGGGCTTCTCCCAACACTCCGGCATGGTGATCGTCTGCGACGGCACCGACGAGGCCGCCGAGCGCATCGCCCGCGTCTTGCACAATGACCCGGCTACCGGGGTCATGCGTCACGCCGACGCCGGTTACGATATCGCTATCGACTGCGCCCGCGAGCAAGGCCTGAACCTGCCGATGGTTGCCGCGACCCAAGGAGAAAAAGCATGAAAGCGCTGACTATTCGCCCGGGCAAACTGACGCTGGCCCAGCTACGCGACGTGTATCAACATCCGGTGACGCTGACGCTGGACGACAACGCCTACGGCCCTATCCAACAGAGCGTGGCCTGCGTGGAACGCATCGTTGAAGAAAACCGCACCACTTACGGCATCAACACCGGGTTTGGCCTACTGGCTTCGACCCGCATCGCCCGCGACGATTTGGAAAACCTGCAGCGTTCGATCGTGCTGTCACACGCCGCCGGCGTGGGCGAGCCGACCGACGACGACCTGGTGCGCCTGATCATGGTGCTGAAGATCAACAGCCTGTCGCGCGGCTTCTCCGGCATTCGTCTGGAAGTCATTCAGGCGCTGATCGCGCTGGTCAACGCCGAAGTTTATCCGCATATTCCGCTGAAAGGCTCAGTCGGCGCCTCCGGCGACCTGGCGCCGCTGGCGCACATGAGCCTGGTGTTGCTGGGCGAAGGCCAGGCGCGCCATCAGGGCCAATGGCTGCCGGCGACCGAAGCGCTGGCCAAAGCCGGCCTGAAACCGCTGACGCTGGCGGCGAAAGAGGGCCTGGCGCTGCTGAACGGCACCCAAGTCTCCGCCGCCTTCGCGCTGCGCGGCCTGTTCGATGCCGAAGATCTGTTCGCCGCTGCGACCGTGGCGGGCAGTCTGACGGTGGAAGCGGCGCTGGGCTCTCGCAGCCCGTTCGATGCGCGTATCCACGAGGTGCGCGGCCAGCGCGGCCAGATCGACGCCGCCCTCGCCTATCGCCACCTGCTCGGCGCGCGCAGCGAAGTCTCCGACTCGCACCGCAACTGCGAAAAAGTGCAGGATCCTTACTCCCTGCGCTGCCAGCCACAGGTGATGGGCGCCTGCCTGACGCAGATCCGCCAGGCCGCCGAGGTGCTGGAAATCGAAGCCAACGCCGTCTCCGATAACCCGCTGGTGTTCGCCGAACAGGGCGACGTGCTGTCCGGCGGCAACTTCCACGCCGAACCGGTAGCGATGGCCGCCGATAACCTGGCGCTGGCGTTTGCCGAAATCGGTTCGCTGTCCGAACGCCGCATCTCGCTGATGATGGACAAACACATGTCGCAACTGCCGCCGTTCCTGGTGGAAAACGGCGGCGTGAACTCCGGCTTCATGATCGCCCAGGTCACCGCCGCGGCGCTGGCCAGCGAAAACAAAGCGCTGGCGCATCCGTCGAGCGTCGACAGCATCCCGACCTCCGCCAACCAGGAAGACCACGTCTCCATGGCGCCGGCCGCCGGTCGCCGCCTGTGGAGCATGGCGGACAACGTGCGCGGCATTCTGGCGGTCGAATGGCTGGCCGCCTGCCAGGGCCTGGATTTCCGCAACGGCCTGAAGACCTCGGAAGGTCTGGAGCAGGCGCGCCGTCTGCTGCGCGAGCATGTCAGTTTCTACGACAAGGATCGTTTCTTCGCCCCCGACATTGAAGCCGCCAGCCAACTTTTGGCGGCCGGTCACCTGACATCGCTGCTGCCTGCGGCGCTGCTGCCTAGCCAGGCATAATCATCACACACTGAATCACGCAGTTTGTTCTGCCCCGCCGGGTGCATTCCACCCGGCGCGGGCAGCGCGTGCCTGTTCGGCAAACACTTAACGGGAAACAACATGCGTAACGAAACGACACAACTCAGACGCGGACTAAACGCGCGGCATATCCGTTTCATGGCTCTCGGCTCGGCGATCGGCACCGGCCTGTTCTATGGCTCCGCCGGCGCCATCCAGCTGGCCGGCCCGGCCGTGCTGCTGGCCTACCTGGTGGGCGGCGCGGCGGTGTTCATGGTGATGCGCGCGCTGGGTGAAATGGCGGTACACCAGCCGGTTTCCGGCTCGTTCGGCCACTACGCCAGCCACTACCTCGGCCCGCTGGCCGGGTTCCTCACCGGCTGGACCTACACCTTTGAAATGGTGATCGTCGCCCTGGCGGACGTCACCGCCTTCGGCATCTATATGGGGCTGTGGTTCCCGGACGTCGCTCAGTGGGTTTGGGTGCTCAGCATCATCCTGTTTATTGGCGCGCTCAACCTGTGCAGCGTCAAGGTCTTCGGCGAGCTGGAGTTCTGGCTGTCGCTGGTCAAGGTCGCCGCCATCGTGGCGATGATCGTCGGCGGTGCGGCGGTGATGCTGTTCGGTTTCGGGCAGACCCAACACGCCACCGGTATCAGCAACCTGTGGCAGCACGGCGGCTTTATGCCTAACGGCTTCGGCGGCGTGGTCGCGTCATTGGCGGTGGTGATGTTCGCCTTCGGCGGCATCGAGATCATCGGCATTACCGCCAGCGAGGCGAAAGACCCCGCCAAAGTGCTGCCGAAGGCGATCAACGCCGTGCCGGTGCGCATCCTGCTGTTTTACGTGCTGACGCTGACGGTGCTGATGGCGATCTATCCGTGGAACAGCATCGGCCAGAACGGCAGCCCGTTCGTCGAGATTTTCAGCAACCTTGGCATCAGCTCCGCCGCCAACGTGCTGAACGTGGTGGTGATCACCGCGGCCATCTCGGCCATCAACAGCGACATCTTCGGCGCCGGCCGCATGATGTACGGCATGGCGCAGGACGGCCAGGCGCCGCGCAGCTTCACCAAACTGACCGCCAGCGGCGTGCCGTGGATGACGGTGCTGGTGATGTCGGTCGCCCTGCTGCTGGCGGTGGTGCTCAACTACCTGATCCCGGAGAAGGTCTTCATGATCATCGCCTCGATCGCCACCTTCGCCACCGTCTGGGTGTGGCTGATGATCCTGCTGTCGCAGATCGTCATGCGCCGCACGCTGTCGCCGGAAGAAACTCGTCAGTTGAGCTTCCCGGTGCCGTGGTGGCCGGTGGCGCCGGCATTGGCGACCGCCTTTATGGCGTTCGTCATCGGCCTGCTCGGCTACTTCGAAGAGAGCCGCATCGCGCTGTACGTCGGGCTGGTGTGGATCGCTTTACTCACCGTGGCTTACTGGCTGTGGGTGCGCAAAAAAGGCGGCGGCTCGCCGGTGACCGCGGCGACGCAACAGATGTAACGCCCGCTGTTGATAAAACCCGCTGCGGCGGGTTTTTTTATTGCGCTTGCGCCAGCGCCTGCAGGATATCGGCCTGCAGATCGTCAAACGCCTCCAGCCCGGCGGACAGCCGCACCAGCCCCTCGCTGATGTGGTGCCGTTTCCGCTCTTCCGGCGTGTAGGCCGAGTGCGTCATGCTGGCCGGGTGTTGCGCCAGGCTTTCGCAATCGCCCAGGCTGACCGCGCGCAAAATGAGCTGCAGCGCATTGAGGAAGCGAATGCCTGCACGCAGGCCGCCCCGCAGTTCAAACGCCAGCATGCCGCCGGGGCGCGCCATTTGCCGCTGCGCCAACGCATGCTGCGGGAAGTTCGCCAGGCCGGGGTAATACACCTGCTCGACCGCCGGATGCTCCGCCAACATCTCTGCCAGGCGCTGCGCGTTATCGCAATGACGATCCATGCGCAGCGGCAAGGTTTTTATCCCACGCAGCACCAGCGCGGCATCCTGCGCCGACAGTACCGCCCCGTTCATGTCCTTTAGCCCCTCCAGACGGATCGCCTCGGCCAACGCCTGACGCGTCACCACTATCCCGGCCAAGAGATCGCCGTGCCCGCCGAGGTACTTGGTCGCCGAGTGCACCACGATATCGGCACCTAACGCCAAGGGTCGCTGTAGATAGGGCGTGCAGTAGGTGTTGTCCACCAGCAGCAGCGCCTGATGCCGATGGGCGATCTCCGCTACGGCGGCGATATCGACCAAGCGCATATTGGGATTGGCCGGGGTTTCGCAATACACCAGTCGGGTATGCGGACCCATGGCCGACGCCAGCCGCTCCGGCCGGGTCAGGTCAACGTGGGTTATCTTGACGCCGAAGCGTGCCAGGCCATGATGAAAGTAGCTGAAGGTACAGCCATAGACGGTTTCATCGACAATCAGCTCATCGCCCGGTCTGAGCAGCGTCCAGCAACACGCGGTGATCGCCCCCATACCGGAAGCGAACGCCACCGCCGCCTCCCCCTCCTCCAGGTTGGCGATGCGTTGCTCGAGCAGGGTTAACGTCGGATTGGCGATGCGCGAATAAAAGTACCCCGGCTCGGTGCCGGCAAAGCAGGCACCGCCGTATTCCGCGGTGGGAAAAGCAAACGTAGAGCTCATAAACACCGGCGGAGACAGTGCCCCCTGATACCGCTGAGGATCGTAGCCGTAATGAATAGCCCGGGTGGCAAAGTCGTGGCCAACTGCTGTAGCGGACATAACACAACTCCTTACCTGAGTGGGTGAAGCTTAATTCGTTGATTCATCCGAAAGGGCCGGCGGCAATGCGCTGTCTCGCGTGCGCTGGCCGATGATTTGTAAAGTACGCAGCAGCAGCGTCAACCCCAGCAGGGTATCCGGCTGCTTCAGCAAGGCGTACAGCGCGCGAAAACTGGCCGGCGGAGGATTCAATTGCAGCTCGCTGTGCGCCATCTGCAACGCAGTCCCCCCCTCCCAACCGACCGTAACCAGCCCTTCAAACACGCCGGCCAGTTTCTCCACCAGCGCGTTGTCGGCGATATCCACCACGTCCGACAACAGCGACAACAGATCGACCACGTTATCCAACCGCCCGCCCGCCAGCAGCGGCTGCAATTTCTCGAGCAACGCCGCCAATGATTGCAGGTCCGCCGCATGCACCGTGCTTTCCGTCATATCAGCCCCCTTACCGTGGCCCAGTAAAGGCCGCGGTTAAACCCATTACGCAGCATGCCGCCTACCTTGGTGGCGGGCGTCGGCAGTACGTCATGCCGGTAGTCGTAGACCAGCGGCATGCCAGCATTCAGCCCCATTTGCGCGACCGCCTGCACCTTGCCATCGTAATGGCTCACGGGCTGGCCCAGCCGCATTTCCGCCACGATGTTGTCGGCAATGACCGGCGCCTGATTATGGCAAGAGCCGCCGGCCTTGCTGACCGGCAAATCCACGGTATCGCCGATCACATATACGCCCTGCTGGCCGTAGACCTGCAGCGTTTGATGATCGGTTGGCAGCCAGCCTTCGCCGTTTTGACTCTCGCTCAACCCGGTATTGCGCACCGCCTCGACTGCGCGAATCGGCGGCGTTGCCATCAGAATGTCGAACGGCTGTTCTTCCCCTTCGGCGGAATAGGCGATGTTACGCTGGGCGTCTACCCGGCTGAGGGTAAACCCACGCTGGTGGCGAATGTCGCGCGCGGCAAAAATGGCGGGCAGCGCTTCGCCGGTCGGCCGCTGCAAAAACAGGCAGTTGCGCAGCAGTTGGGAAATGGTCGGGTAGGTGTACACAATCTCTACCGCCTTGCGCACGCCGCGCCGCCGCAGGTAGTCGTCCAGCATCAAGGTGGTTTCGATCGGCGCAATGCCGCACTGATGGGGCACGTTGGGCGTTTCGGGGAAGGACACGGTGATGAAAATTCGGCCTTTTTCGATCGTCGCCAGCTTATGCGCCAGCCGCCTGGCGGCCTGATACTGATAAAAATGATCGCCCGCCTGCGCCAATCCTTCGATGCGCTCTGGCCAAGGGACACAGCCGGTAGCAAAGACCAGAAAGTCATAGGAATAAATTTTACCGCTTTGCGTAGCTATACTTCGCTGTTTTAAATCGAAAGATTGCGCTTTATCAACAATAAACTGTATTTCAGGCCGCAATAAACTCCGCTGTGAACGCGTGAGCTCTTGCTTGAAAAAAGCATTGAACGCCACATACATAAACGCCGGCTTGTAATAATGCAGCGGCGAATCCGATATCATTAATAACTCGACTTTATTATTAATAATCTCTTGGTGTAATTTTGCGGCCAATAAATTGGCCAGGATGGTGCCGCCGGTTCCACCGCCGATAATGATGATTCGCTGTCGCATCAAGCCCCCGCTCAACCGGCCAGCAAGCCGGCAGTATTAAGGTATGGTGATGATGAAGTTCTACGGCAGAACGGCGAGAAATAAACTGCCTTATTGGCAGTCTAGTAACGAATAGTTATAAAGCAAATAAAATGGGAATATAAAAACGGGAAAGAGAGATATCGGAATAAATTTACCCCGTTAAAAACTACCGTTTTTAATAAATAACTACTGGTTAATATATCGGTTATAGCCACAAAAAAACCCGCCGCAGCGGGTTTTTATTTAACAACCGAATCGGTCGAACTTACTGGCCTTTAACTTCTTTCAGGCCGTTGAATGGCGCACGGTCACCCAGCGCTTCTTCGATACGGATCAGTTGGTTGTATTTAGCAACGCGGTCAGAACGGCTCATGGAGCCGGTTTTGATCTGGCCAGCCGCAGTCCCTACCGCCAGGTCGGCGATGGTCGCGTCTTCGGTTTCACCGGAACGGTGAGAGATCACCGCGGTGTAACCAGCGTCTTTCGCCATCTTGATTGCAGCCAGAGTTTCGGTCAGAGAACCGATCTGGTTGAATTTGATCAGGATGGAGTTAGCGATGCCTTTCTCGATGCCTTCTTTCAGGATCTTGGTGTTGGTCACGAACAGGTCGTCGCCCACCAGCTGAATTTTGTCGCCCAGCACTTTGGTCTGGTAAGCGAAGCCCGCCCAGTCAGATTCATCCAGGCCGTCTTCGATAGACACGATTGGGTACTGTTTGGTCAGCTCTTCCAGGAAGTGAGTGAACTCTTCGGAAGTGAAGGCTTTATTGCCTTCGCCGGCCAGCACGTATTTACCGTCTTTGTAGAATTCGGAAGCCGCGCAGTCCATCGCCAGAGTAACGTCTTTGCCCAGCTCGTAGCCCGCCGCTTTTACCGCTTCAGCGATAACGGCCAGCGCTTCGGCGTTGGAACCCAGGTTTGGCGCGTAGCCGCCTTCGTCGCCCACGGCGGTGTTCATGCCTTTGGCTTTCAGAACTTTCGCCAGGTGGTGGAACACTTCAGAACCGATGCGCACCGCTTCTTTCAGGGTCTTCGCGCCAACCGGCTGAATCATGAATTCCTGAATGTCGACGTTGTTGTCAGCGTGCTCGCCGCCGTTGATGATGTTCATCATCGGCAGTGGCATGGAGAATTTGCCTGGGGTGCCGTTCAGCTCAGCGATGTGCTCGTACAGCGGCATGCCTTTAGAGGCTGCGGCCGCTTTCGCTGCTGCCAGGGAAACCGCCAAAATGGCGTTGGCGCCGAAGTTGGATTTGTTTTCGGTGCCGTCCAGATCGATCATGATCTTGTCGATGTTCGCCTGGTCTTTGGCATCTTTACCCAGTACTGCCTGAGCAATCGGACCGTTTACTGCAGCAACGGCTTTCAGTACGCCTTTACCCAGGAAACGAGACTTGTCACCGTCACGCAGTTCCAGCGCTTCGCGGGAACCGGTAGAAGCACCTGACGGCGCAGCAGCCAAGCCGACGAAACCGCCTTCCAGATGAACTTCGGCTTCAACAGTCGGGTTACCGCGGGAGTCGATGATTTCACGACCGATGACTTTAACGATTTTGGACATTAGGTTTTCCTCAGTACAAGTTAAACTAAAACTCCAGACAAACAGCGCGCGGTTCTCACCGCGCGCCGCCCACCAAATATTTTATTTCACCTGGCGCTTCTGATGCTCGCCTGCGGCTTTCACGAAGCCGGCGAACAGCGGATGCCCATCACGCGGCGTAGACGTAAATTCCGGGTGGAACTGACAGGCTACAAACCACGGGTGATTCGGCAGTTCAATGATCTCGACCAGCTTGTTGTCGGCGGAACGGCCGGCGACACGCAGCCCTGCGGCTTCGATCTGCTTCAACAGCATGTTGTTAACTTCGTAACGGTGACGATGACGCTCGACAATGGTCGGTTCGCCGTACAGCTGACGCACCAGGCTGTTGTCGCTCAGGTTGCACTGTTGGCCACCTACGCGCATCGTGCCGCCCAAATCGCTTTCTTCGCTGCGCACTTCGACGTTGCCGTCTTCGTCGCGCCATTCGGTGATCAACGCCACCACCGGGTACTTACAGTCTGGCATAAACTCGGTGGAGTTGGCGTTTTCCATGCCGGCCACGTTGCGAGCGAACTCCATCAACGCCACCTGCATGCCCAGGCAAATGCCCAGGTAAGGAATGTTGTTCTCGCGCGCATAGCGTGCGGTCATCACTTTGCCTTCCACGCCGCGGTAGCCGAAGCCGCCCGGGATCAGGATCGCATCCAGCCCTTTCAGCACTTCCACGCCGCGGGTTTCTACGTCCTGCGAGTCGATCAGCTTGATGTTCACGGTCAGACGGTTTTTCAGCCCGCCGTGTTTCAGCGCTTCGATCACCGACTTGTAGGCATCCGGCAGCTCAACGTATTTGCCGACCATACCGATGGTCACTTCGCCGCCCGGATTGGCTTCTTCGTAGATCACCTGTTCCCATTCGGCCAGGTTGGCTTCCGGTGCGTTCAAGCTGAATCGTTTACAAATATAATCGTCCAGCCCCTGAGATTTCAATAGGCCTGGGATTTTATAAATAGAATCAACGTCTTTCAGAGAGATAACCGCTTTTTCCGGCACGTTACAGAAAAGCGCGATTTTCGCGCGTTCGTTAGCAGGAACCGCGCGATCGGAACGGCAAATCAGCACATCAGGCTGAATACCGATGGAAAGCAGCTCTTTTACAGAATGCTGGGTCGGCTTGGTTTTCACTTCGCCCGCCGCCGCCATGTAAGGCACCAGCGTCAGGTGCATGTACAGGGTGTGCTCGCGGCCCACTTCCACCGCCATCTGACGGATGGCTTCGAGGAACGGCAGCGATTCGATATCGCCGACGGTGCCGCCGATTTCCACCAGCACCACATCGTGGCCTTCGCCGCCTTCGATGATGCGTTCTTTGATCGCGTTGGTGATGTGCGGAATGACCTGCACGGTCGCGCCCAGATAGTCGCCGCGACGTTCTTTACGCAGCACGTCGGAGTAGATGCGGCCGGTGGTGAAGTTGTTGCGACGCGACATTTTGGTGCGGATGAAGCGCTCGTAGTGACCCAAATCCAGATCGGTTTCTGCGCCGTCTTCGGTGACGAAAACTTCCCCATGCTGAATCGGGCTCATGGTGCCCGGATCCACGTTGATGTACGGGTCCAGTTTCATGATGGTAACGTTGAGGCCACGGGCTTCAAGAATAGCCGCCAGAGAGGCTGCGGCAATGCCTTTACCCAGAGAGGATACGACCCCGCCGGTCACAAAAATATAATTAGTTGTCATGCTGAACCTGAGAGTTTAGGTTTAAAGACGATGGAAGAACCAGGACGGGAAAGTAGTATACCCGAACCTCTCCTGACCTACAAACGATCGTTTTGCTGTCCATCATCTCGGCCGCCCTCCCGTGTTCATCAGGGTTTACTCCGCCGGCGCCGCCTAAACCCTCTAGGAAATACAAAGAGTTAGCGGAGAAAATTTCTTTTTACCGCCCCTGTCGAGCGATAAAACGCCTTAGATTTCAGTTTGTTGGCCTTTTGCTGCCGACGGCAGCCCTGCGCCTGTGACCTGACCGTAAGCTTAACCGTTTCAGCCTGAGTGAACCTTGTTTGCGATCAACATTGTCGTTGCAGCGATTCAACTTTCCTTGCGCTTCACCTGCTGCCAGGCGTCTTCCATCTGCTCCAGCGTGGCGTCTTCAAGCCGCAGCCCGCGTTGCTGGACGATCGCCTCCACCTCCCGGAAGCGGCGTTCGAACTTGCGGTTCGCCGCCTGCAGCGCGTTCTCGGCCTTGTGGCCCAAATGGCGCGACAGGTTCACGGTGGCGAACAGCAGATCGCCGATCTCCTCTTCCAGCTTGCTCTCATCGACCACCGCCTGGCGGGCTTCGTGCATCACTTCGTCGATCTCTTCATACACTTTGTCCAGCACCGGCCCCAGCGTGTTCCAGTCGAAGCCGACCGAGGCGCAGCGTTTTTGGATCTTGTGCGCCTTCATCAACGCCGGCAGCGCCTGTGGAATGTCGTCCAGCACCGAGTGCAGCGCTTTTTCGGCGCGCTCGCCGGCCTTCAGCTGCTCCCAGCGCGCCGCCACGGCTTCGCTGTCTCCGCCCTCGGCGTCGCCGAAGATGTGCGGATGTCGGCGCTCCAGCTTGTCGCTGATGGCGGTGCACACCTCATCAAAATCGAACAGCCCCTGCTCCTGCCCCATCTGGGCGTAGAACACCACCTGAAACAGCAAGTCGCCCAGCTCGTCGCGCAGATCGGCGTAGTCCTGCCGTTCGATGGCGTCCAGCACTTCGTAAGTCTCTTCCAACGTATAAGGCGCAATGGTGGCGAAGGTTTGCTTGCGGTCCCACGAGCAGCCGAGCTGCGGGTCGCGCAGCGTTTTCATGATGTTCAGCAGACGCTGCAGCGGAGTGGATTGGGTCATAAAAAATCTCTGAGAAAGAATGGGGGCGCAGGGGAGCGCCCGCAGAGTTCATGGATTTCGGGCCGCATCCGCTATCGATACGGCCCGAAAGGCGATATGGGCTTAGTTGCCGTGCAAACGCTTGGCGTCTATCACGTCCGGCAGCTGATTCAATTTCGCCAGTACCCGGCTCAACACCTGCTGGTTGTAGATTTCGATATCCATGTCGATAGTGGCCAACTGCTTCTTGGTATCGCTGCGGCTGGCGACGCCCAGCACGTTGACCTTTTCGTTGGCCAGAATGGTGGTGATATCGCGCAGCAGCCCGCTGCGATCGTTGGCCATCACGCGCACCACCAGCGAATAACCGCTGGAGTAGCTTTCGCCCCACACCGCATCGACGATGCGCTCCGGCGCATGCGATTGCAGATCGACCAGCTGATCGCAGTCCGCACGGTGGATCGAAATACCGCGCCCCTGGGTAATAAAACCGACGATGTCGTCGCCCGGGATCGGCTGGCAGCAGCGGGCGATGTGGTGCATCAGGTTGCCCACGCCCTCCACCACCACGCGGCCGTTATCCTTGTTGCGGGTCGGCGGCGGCGCTTTCTGCTGCACCAGCTGGCGCAGCGCCTCGCGATCCTGCTCTTCGGCGCTCGGCTTGTTGAACTTGCCCTGTAGGTAATTCACCATCTGGTTCAGGCGAATGTCCCCGCCGCCGATCGCCGCCAATACCTCGTCCAGCGAGTTCATGTTGTAGCGCGGGATCAACAGCTTCTCAGCCTCTTTCAGGCTGATGCCGAGATGCTCCAGTTCGTTGTCCAGCATCTGGCGGCCGGCGAGAATGTTCTTGTCGCGATCCTGCTTGCGGAACCAGTTGTGGATCTTCGAGCGCCCGCGGCTGGTGGTCACGTAGCCCAGGTTCGGGTTCAGCCAGTCGCGGCTCGGGTTTGGCTGTTTCTGGGTGATGATCTCAATCTGATCGCCCATCTTCAGCTGATAGGTAAACGGCACGATGCGGCCGCCGATCTTGGCGCCGATGCAGCGGTGACCGACGTCGCTGTGAATGTGGTAAGCGAAATCGAGCGGCGTGGAGCCGGCCGGCAGATCCACCACGTCGCCTTTCGGGGTAAAGACATAGACCCGATCGTCGAACACCTGGCTGCGCACTTCGTCGAGCATTTCGCCGGAGTCCGCCATCTCTTCCTGCCAGGCGATGAGCTTACGCAGCCAGGCGATGCGCTCTTCGTAGCCGGAGCGCACGGTCACCCCCGCGCCCTCTTTGTACTTCCAGTGTGCGGCCACGCCCAGCTCGGCGTCTTCATGCATTTGCCGGGTGCGGATCTGAATCTCGACGGTTTTGCCGCGCGGCCCCAGCACCACGGTGTGGATCGACTGGTAGCCGTTGGGTTTCGGGTTGGCGACGTAGTCGTCGAACTCGTCCGGCAGGTGGCGGAAGTGGGTATGCACGATGCCCAACGCCGCGTAGCAATCCTGTAGACGCTCCGCCACGATGCGCACCGCGCGCACGTCGAACAGTTCGTCAAACGCCAGGTGCTTTTTCTGCATCTTGCGCCAGATGCTGTAGATGTGTTTCGGCCGGCCGTAAATCTCCACCCGAATGCCTTCTTTGGCCATCTCGGCGCGCAGCCCGGCGACGAAGTCGTCGATGAACTGTTCGCGATCGATGCGGCGCTCATGCAACAGCTTGGCGATGCGCTTGTATTCTTCCGGGTGCAGGTAGCGGAAGCAGAAATCTTCCAGCTCCCACTTCAGTTGGCCGATGCCGAGCCGGTTAGCCAGCGGGGCGTAGATGTTGGAACACTCTTTCGCCGCCAACACGCGTTCGTCTTCCGGCGCGTCTTTCACCTCGCGCAGGTGGGCGATACGTTCCGCCAGCTTGATGACCACGCAGCGGAAATCCTCCACCATCGCCAACAGCATGCGGCGCACGTTGTCGACCTGTTCGGAGGCCATCGAGTCGTTTTGGGTGGCTTTCAGTTGACGAATGGCGTCCATGTCGCGCACGCCGTGCACCAGCGCGACGATGCCATTGCCGAACGCTTCGGTCAGGGTCTCTTCCTGCACGATGCCGGCGTCCACCAGCGGGAACAGCAGCGCGGCGCGCATACTGTCGTTGTCCATGCTCAGCGTCGAGAGGATTTCCACCATCTCCAGGCCGCGCCACAGCAGCAGCGAGGCGTCGGGATGGTTTTGGGTCTGCTGCTCACAATAACGCCAGGTTGCGGCCAATCGCTCACATGACTGCGGGTTGGGTAGCCCCAAGCCGGCGATCCACTCATCGAGAGCGAACTCACCCGCCGTATTCAGATGTGCACTTCTTACCGCAACCATAACTTCT
Organism: Serratia sp. NGAS9; assembly: GCF_009905295.1. Taxonomy (NCBI): domain Bacteria; kingdom Pseudomonadati; phylum Pseudomonadota; class Gammaproteobacteria; order Enterobacterales; family Yersiniaceae; genus Serratia; species Serratia sp. NGAS9. The sequence continues at coordinate 785,440 of NZ_CP047605.1, read as the reverse complement.
CCCTACTTTGCAGCGACCTCTGGCGCGCGCTCGTTGATAAACAGCGCCATTGATTCAAGATGCCCCGTGTGCGGAAACATATCCAACATCCGCACGCGCGCAAGACGATAACCGGCGTTCAACAGCACTTTGCTGTCGCGAGCCAGCGTGGTGGGGTTACAGGAAACATACACCACCCGCGCCGGCGCCAGTTTTACAATGTGTGACATCACCCCGGCCGCACCGGCGCGGGCGGGATCCAGCATCACCTTATCAAACCCTTGTGCTGCCCATGGTTGCCGCTCAACGTCGTTCTCCAGATTCTCATGGAAGAACGACGCATTATTCAGCTTATTCTTATGTGCATTATATTGCCCATTCGCTACCAGCGTGGCAACACCTTCGATGCCCACCACCGCAGCGGCGCGGCGCGCTAGCGGCAGGGTGAAATTCCCCATGCCGCAGAACAGGTCCAGCACCCGATCATTGGGTTGAATGTCGAGCCATTCAAGGGCCTGCGCCACCATTTGTTGGTTTACGGCGTCATTGACCTGAATAAAGTCGCGCGGACTGAAGTCTAAGCGTAGCCCGTCAACCTGATAATACGGCGTTTCACCGCACAGTTTTTCCACGCGGTCGCTGTCCGGCGCCAGATAAACAGCGACGTTTTCCCGCTCGCCAAACGCCAACAGCGCCTGGCGATCCGCCTCTTTCAGGGCATCGAGATGGCGCAGCACCAGCAGCGGGCCGTTATCCGCCAGCACCAGCTCCACATGCCCCAGCCGCCGCACCGCCTGCAGCCCGCTCAGGCAGGCGCGCACCGGCGCCAGCAGCTGTTCCAGCTCCGGGCGCAGCACCGGGCAGTGCTCCACCGCTACCAGCTCGCTGGAGGCCGCCTGTCGAAACCCCATCATCAGGCGCTGCAGCTTCGGCTGCCACGCCAGGCTCAGGCGGGCGCGGCGGCGATAGCCGTATTCCGGGCCGGCGATCACCGGTTCCTGCTGCGGGGTCACCCCGGTTTCGCGGGCGATCATGCGCACCAGCGCCGCCGCCTTGCTCTGCTGCTGCAGCGCCTCATCCGCATGCTGCTGCTGGCAGCCGCCACACACGCCGAAATGCGGGCAGCGCGGTGCCACCCGCTGCGGGCTGCGGCTCAGCAGGCGCTTGAGCTTGCCTTTGGCGAACTGGCGCTTGTCTTCGGTCAGCTGGATTTCCGCCTGCTCGCCCGGCAATACGCCCGGCACGAACACCGCTTTGCCGTCGTGGCGCGCCACGCCCTGGCCGAAAGGATCGAGATCGCTCACCGTCACGGTGAAGATTTGTGAGCTCTGCCGGGTCGTCACGCGGCGTTTGGGAGAGTAGAATTGCGCCATATTTGTCGATTGTGTGCTGGTTCATTAAGCTAGTGTCAGCTGTCAATTCTCCCACATTGGAATCCCATGACCAAATACAGCCTGCGTGCGCGCATGATGATCCTGATTCTGGCCCCGACCTTGCTGATTGGTTTGCTGCTCAGCACCTTCTTCGTGGTGCACCGCTATAACGAGCTGCAGGAGCAATTGGTCGACGCCGGCGCCAGCATCATCGAGCCGCTGGCGGTGGCCAGCGAGTACGGCATGACGTTCCGCAGCCGCGAATCGGTCAGGCAGTTGGTCAGCCTGTTGCACCGCCGCCATTCGGACATCGTGCGTTCGATCACCGTGTTCGATGCGCAGAACAATTTGTTCGTCACCTCCAATTATCATCACAACTTCGCTCAGCTGCAGCTGCCGAAAGGCGTGCCGTTGCCCACCGAGCTGATGCTCACCCGACGCGGCGATTCGCTGATCCTCCGCACGCCGATCCTGTCGGAAAACCAATATCCGGATGAAACCGCTGACGGCGGCAGCCACCCCGACAACAACCTGGGCTATGTGGCGATCGAGCTGGATCTGCAGTCGGTGCGGTTGCAGCAATATAAAGAGGTGTTCGTCTCCACCCTGCTGCTGTTGCTGTGCATGTGTATCGCCATCCTGTTTGCTTACCGGCTGATGCGCGACGTGACCGGCCCGATCCGCAACATGGTGAACACCGTCGACCGCATCCGCCGCGGCCAGCTCGACAGCCGCGTGGAGGGCTACATGCTCGGCGAGCTGCACATGCTGAAGAACGGCATCAACTCGATGGCGATGTCGCTTACCGCCTATCACGAAGAGATGCAGCAGAACATCGATCAGGCCACCTCCGACCTGCGTGAAACGCTGGAGCAAATGGAGATCCAGAACGTCGAGCTGGATTTGGCGAAAAAACGCGCGCAGGAGGCAGCGCGCATCAAGTCCGAATTCCTGGCCAACATGTCGCACGAGCTGCGTACCCCGCTCAACGGCGTGATCGGTTTTACCCGCCAGATGCTGAAAACCGATCTGAGCGCAACCCAAACCGATTATTTGCAGACCATCGAACGCTCGGCCAACAACCTGCTGACCATCATCAACGATGTGCTGGACTTCTCCAAGCTGGAGGCCGGCAAGCTGGTGCTGGAGCATATTCCGTTCGCCCTGCGCGAAACGCTGGACGAAGTGGTGGTGCTGCTGGCCCCCAGCGCCCACGACAAAGGGCTGGAGCTGACGCTGGATGTGCACAACGACGTGCCGGAGCAGGTGATCGGCGACTCGCTGCGCCTGCAGCAAATCATCACCAACCTGCTGGGGAACGCCATCAAGTTCACCGAAACCGGCAATATCGATATCCGCGTCGAGCTGCGCAAACAGCTGGATCGCCGGGTGGAAGTGGAAGTGCAGATCCACGACACCGGCATCGGCATCTCCGAACGCCAGCAGTCGCAGCTGTTCCAGGCATTCCGTCAGGCAGACGCCAGCATCTCCCGCCGCCACGGCGGCACCGGGCTAGGGTTGGTGATCACGCAAAAGCTGGTGAAGGAGATGGGCGGCGACATCTGCTTCCACAGCCAACTGAATCGCGGCTCGACCTTCTGGTTCCACATCACGCTGGATCTGAACGAGGGCATGCTGTCGCTGGCGCCGAGCCTGCCGGATCTGAACGGCAAAACGCTGGCCTATATCGAGTCCAACCCGACGGCGGCACAGGCGACGCTCAACATGCTCAGCGTCACGCAGCTGGTGATCACCCACTCGCCGACGCTGGGCCAGCTGCCGTCAGGCCATTACGATTTCCTGCTGGCCGGCGTGCCGATCCCGTTCCGCGACAACATGGCGCAGCATCAGGACAAATTGTTGGCCTCGCTGAAGCTGGCCGATCGGGTGATTCTGGCACTGCCGTGCCAGGCGCAGATCGACGCCGAACTGCTCAAGCAACAAGGTGCGCTTGGCTGCCTGATCAAGCCTATCACCAGCACGCGTCTGTTCCCGCTGCTGAGAATGGAGACGCCCGATCGGCTCGCCGCCCCACCTGAGCGTAAACGTCTGCCGCTGACGGTGATGGCGGTGGACGACAATCCGGCCAACCTGAAGCTGATCGGCACGCTGCTGGGCGAACAGGTGGAAAAAACGCTGCTGTGCGAGAGCGGTGAGGAAGCGCTGGCGCTGGCGCGCAACAACGTGCTGGATCTGATCCTGATGGACATTCAAATGCCGAAGATGGACGGCATTCACGCCAGCGAACTGATCCGCCAACTGCCGCACCACAACTCCACGCCGATCGTCGCCGTCACTGCCCATGCCGCCAGCGGCGAACGCGAGCATCTGCTGCAGGCCGGGATGGACGACTACCTGGCCAAGCCGATCGACGAGAAAATGCTGACCCGCGTGCTGTCGCGCTACCATAGCGGCGACGTGGAAAGCGCCGTCGCCGACGATGCCCCGCTGTCGCTCGACTGGCCGCTGGCGCTGCGCCAGGCGGCCAATAAACCGGATCTGGCGCGCGATCTGCTGCAAATGCTGCTCGATTTCCTGCCGCAGGTGCGCGAACGGGTGCAGGCGCTGCTCGAGGGGCAACACGACGACGAGATCCTCGACCTGGTCCATAAGCTGCACGGCAGCTGCAGCTACAGCGGCGTGCCGCGCCTCAAGCAGCTGTGTTTCTACCTCGAGCGGCAGCTGCGCCAGGGCATCACCAACGACGAACTGGAGCCGGAGTGGCTGGAGCTGTTGGATGAGATTGAACTGGTGATCCACGCGGCGCGCGCGCATCTGGCGCAACCGGCCTGAATCCTCAGGCCATAATGCAAAAAGGCACGCCGTAGCGTGCCTTTGTTGCTTTTAGCGCCTGACGTTTATCACTGCGCCAGCAGGTACAGTTGGCTATCGCCACGCTGAATATTCAACGCCAGCACCGACGGTTTGCTGTCGAGGATTTTACGCAGCTCGCCCAGGTTCTGGATCGGCTGTTGGTTCACGCCCAGGATCACGTCGCCCTTTTTCAGGCCGATGCGCGCGGCGGCGCTGCCGGCTTTCACGCTGTCGACCTTGACGCCTTTCACGTTGCCGACCTGGGTATTGCTCAGCTCGGCACCTTCAATGCCGGTGTAGATATTGCCCGAGGCCACCTGGGTCTGCGCGCTTTGCTCCAGCGTGACGTCAATGGTTACCGGCTTGCCGTCGCGAATAATGCCCAGCGACATCTTGCTGCCGACCGGCAGCGTGCCGATCTCCGCCCGGAACGAGGCGAAGCTGGAGATGGCCTTGCCGTTCATGGTGACGATCACGTCGCCGGCCTTGATGCCCGCCTTCGCGGCGGAAGATTTCGGCATTACCTGGCTGACGAAGGCCCCGCGCTGCGCATCGACCTTCATCGCCTTGGCCAGCTCAGAGTTCAGCTCGGTGCCCATGATGCCCAGCTCGCCGCGTTTCACCTGGCCATACTCGACCATTTGCGCCGTCAGGTTTTTCACCATGTTGCTCGGAATAGCGAAGCCGATACCGATATTGCCGCCGTCCGGCGCCAGGATCGCGGTGTTGATGCCGATCAGCTCGCCGTTCAGGTTAACCAGCGCGCCGCCGGAGTTACCGCGGTTGATCGCCGCATCGGTCTGGATAAAGTTTTCGTAGTTTTCGATGTTCAGGCCGCTGCGCCCCAGGGCGGACACGATGCCCGAGGTGGCGGTTTCACCCAACCCGTACGGGTTGCCGATCGCCACGGTGTAATCGCCGACGCGCAGCTGATCGGAGTCCGCCATCTTGATCGCCGTCAGGTTCTTGAAGTCTTTCAGCTGGATCAACGCGATATCGGAACGCGGATCCTTGCCGATCACTTTGGCGTCGAAGCGGCGTCCGTCGCTCAGCTGCACCTGGATCTTGTTGGCGTTGTCCACCACGTGGTTATTGGTCACCACATAGCCCTTGGTGGCATCGATGACCACCCCGGCGCCCAGCGCCTGGAATTTCTGCTGCGTGCCCTGCGGCTGGCCATCCGGCCCTGGCTGTTCACCGCCCTGACACATCGGCGAGCCTTGGAACGGCGAACCGTCCTGGCAGAACGGCGAATCCTCACCGAAGAACTGTTGGAACTGCTGCGGCATGCGCGGCGTATTGACCGTGGTGCTGCCCTCAACGTTAATGCTCACGACGGAAGGCATCACCTTCTCCAGCATCGGTGCCAGGCTCGGCAGCTGTTGGGTGCTGGAAGAGGCGGTTTCAGCGGCGCTGACCGTCGCCGGGCCCATCGCCATACCGATACTGAATGCCAGTGCGCTCAGAACTAATGCGGTTTTTTTCATCTGTGTGTCTCTTATAAAGTCGTTCAAAAAGAATGGCCGTCTTGCGTGCTTATTCAGAGTTAATTAATAGCCCGAAGTTCCGGCACAGATGATTGGCAATAGTAAACAAATATTGTCCGTCTTTACAAAACTCGAGACAGCCAACCGGTTGGAATTGCTGGCAATTATTCTTCAGCTCAATTATTCTGCCGCCATCAATCGACGATATTCATCATAGGCGTACAGGTCGGTCATTCCGCTGATATAGTCCTGCAATAAACGCGCGCGGAAATAATATTCCCGAATGCCTTGCTGCTCCGGCGATAAATGCTGCAGCCCTTCTACCGCCTCCGCATACGCTAGCCGATGCTTGGTGGACAGCTTGTGGAACAGGCGTGTTTCAATCGGATAAGCGCGATGGCTGTCCTCGCGCACCAGCTGGCTGAAGTCCGCCAGCGACATCGCCAACAGCGGGCTGTAAATGTCCAGCAGGCCGCTGATCACCCGATAGCCTTGCAGCTCGAGCTGCTCGACCTCAGGGTGGTTGAACACGTGCTTGAACGCCACATTTTTAAATATCTTCAGTAGCCGATAGGCCGGGCTGGAATCCTCCAGCAGCGCCTGATTGAAACTGCCCTGATAGACCGCGTCCAGATTGTCGATAAAGCGCTGCGCCGCATGCGGCACCAGCCGCGCCACGGTAAACACCCGCAGATACATGAAGAACTGATCTTCCGCGCTGCGCCGCGCGCCGCCGCGATCGATCTTGCGAAACGCGCTGGCGACGGTCTTGTCGAACAGATCGCCCGGCACCACCTCGCCCCACTCCTGAATCAGGTGCTGATACAGCTGCTCGACGGTGAAAATGCTCTTCTCCACCGCGTCTTCCAGATCGGCCACGCAGTACGAGATATCGTCGGCGGCCTCCATAATATAGGTCAGCGGGAAACGATCGAACTCGCCCATGTGCAGCTCGCGCCGCAACCGATCGACGAAGGCCTCTTCCGCCAGATAGTAGCCGGGCTTTTTCATCAGGTAACTGTGGCTGGCAGGGATGTCGCTCGCCCAGTAGGCCGGGCGGGTGTATTTCAAAATGCAGCCGACCTGCGCGTAGGTCAGGTTGAGCTTGAGCAGGCTGTACACCATGCGGATCGCCTGGGCGTTGCCCTCGAAGTGGCTGAGATCCTGACGGATCCGGCTGCGCAGCCGGTTCAGATCGCCCTCCCCTTCATGCAGGCGCAGCGTCGCCACCTGGCAGCGATCGTGGCTGCCCGGCTCGCTGCCGCAGCTGGCGGGATCGAGCCGCTGGGCGAACCAGTCGTTGATCGCCGACTCGCCGAAGTGTCCGAACGGCGGATTACCGATGTCGTGCATCAGGCAGGCCATTTCCACGATGCTTTCAAACGGATCGAGCAGCCGGGTCAAGCCGAGCTCATCAATTCTCCCCGCCTGTTTGAAGCGATTGAGGATCTCTTTGGCGATGTGGCGCCCAACCTGCTGCACCTCCATCGAGTGCGTCAGGCGGCTGCGCACCGCCGCGTTGCGTTCCAGCGGAAACACCTGGGTTTTTTGCTGCAGACGGCGAATGGCGGCCGAGTTGACGATGCGCCCGCGATCGCTCTCGAACTGCCGCACGATGTCGTACTCTTCCTCGGCCTCGATCGGTTTGCTGAAAGGCCGTTGGAAGCTGATTTTTTGCTTGAAGTCGATCCCGGACATCTGTTTCTCCGCCGTTGCGCCCTGCCCCCGTGATAACAATTCCCGGCAGCGGATGCAACGCATTATCTCTGATACACAGCCATGATAGACTATGCCGCAATTCTCACGGCCAATCAGCGAGTGTTATTTATGAAAGTAGGCATCATCGGCGCAATGGAGCAGGAAGTCACCCTGCTGCGCGATCAAATCGAAAACCGTCAAACCATCCAGCGCGCGGGCTGCGAAATCTACACCGGCCAGATCGGCGGCGTTGACGTGGCCTTGCTGAAATCCGGCATCGGCAAAGTCTCTGCGGCCATGGGCACCACCCTGCTACTGGAACACTGCAGCCCGGATCTGGTGATCAACACCGGTTCCGCCGGCGGCCTGGCCAGCACCCTGCGCGTGGGCGATATCGTGGTGTCGGAAGAAGTGCGCTACCACGACGCCGACGTCACCGCCTTCGGCTACGAGCCGGGCCAGATGGCCGGCTGCCCGGCGGCGTTCGTCGCCGACGACGCGCTGATCGCGCTGGCGGAAAGCTGCATCAAACAGCTGGATCTGCACGCGGTGCGCGGCCTGATCTGCAGCGGTGACGCCTTCATCAACGGCGCCGAGCCGCTGGCGCGCATCCGCGCCACTTTCCCGCGCGTCGCCGCCGTGGAAATGGAAGCCGCGGCGATCGCCCACGTCTGCCATCTGTTCGGCACGCCGTTCGTGGTGGTGCGCGCCATTTCCGACGTCGCCGACAGCGAGTCGCACATGAGCTTTGACGAGTTCCTGGTGGTAGCGGCCAAGCAGTCTACGCTGATGGTCAATGCCATGCTGCAAACCCTGGCCAAGCGCGGTTGATGTGAGGCTGCGCTTCACCTCGATGCTCTGTCTGTTGGCGCTCTGGCTGGCCCTGCCGGTCGGCGCCGCCCAGCGGGTGATTAGCCTGGCGCCCAGCGCCACCGAGCTCGCCTATGCCGCCGGCATGGGCGAGGTGCTGGTGGCGGCGAGCGCCTATTCCGATTACCCGCCGCAGGCCGCCAAGCTGGAGCAGGTGGCCTCCTGGCAGGGCATCAACCTGGAGCGGGTGCTGGCGCTCAAGCCGGACCTGATCCTCGCCTGGCGCGGCGGCAATCCGCAGCGCGTGCTGGATCAGCTCGCCGCGTTCGGCATCCCGATCTTCTATGCGGACGCCGACAACCTCGGGGGGATCGCCGGCTTGCTGGATAAGCTGGCGCAATACAGCCCGCACCCGGATCAGGCGCATCAGGCGGCAGACGACCTTCGCCGACAGTTCGCCGCTCTCAAGCAACAATACGCCGCTAACTCACCACGGCGCGTGCTGCTGCAGTTCGGCACCCAGCCGCTGTTCACCAGCTCCGGCGCCACATTGCAAAGCCAGGTGCTGGCGCTGTGCGGCGGGCAGAACGTCTTCGCCGATAGCCGCACCCCTTGGCCGCAGATCAGCCGCGAGCAGGTGCTGGCGCGTCAACCCCAGGCCATCGTCATCACCGGCGGCGCGAAAGAGGCCGCCAATGTGAAAGCCTTCTGGGCGCCGCAGCTGCAGGTGCCGGTGATCGCGCTGAACGAAGACTGGTTCAATCGCGGCGGGCCGCGCCTGCTGTTGGCGGCGCAGCAGCTGTGCCGCCAGCTGGCGGAGATCCGCTGATGCTGGTGTTCTGGTTGGATATTCTCGGCACGGCGGTGTTCGCCGTCTCCGGCGTACTGTTAGCCGGCAAGCTGCGCATGGATCCGTTCGGCGTACTGGTATTGGGCGTGGTCACCGCGGTCGGCGGCGGCACCATCCGCGATATGGCGCTGGCCAACGGCCCGGTGTTCTGGGTCAAGGATCCCACCGATCTGGTGGTGGCGATGATCACCTGCGTCTTGACGCTGCTGCTGGTGCGCCAGCCGCGCCGCCTGCCGAAATGGGTGCTGCCGGTGCTCGACGCCGTCGGGCTGGCGGTGTTCGTCGGCATCGGCGTCAACAAGGCTTTCGCGGCCGGCACCGGCCCGCTGGTGGCGATCTGCATGGGAGTGATCACCGGCGTCGGCGGCGGCATTATCCGCGACGTGCTGGCGCGCGAGATCCCGATGATCCTGCGCACCGAAATTTACGCCACCGCCTGCATCATCGGCGGCATCGTGCACGCTACGGCGTTTTACACCTTCCACATGCCGCTGCAACAGGCCATGATGCTGGGCATGATCATCACGCTGGCCATTCGGCTGGCGGCCATCCGCTGGCACCTCAAGCTGCCCGCCTTTATTCTCGAACGCTGAGCCGTCGCCCTGCGGGGCGACGCGTGGCAACGCCGCACCGGGTGATTTATTAGACTAAAAACGGGTTCAGTGGTATTATTTTCGTCCAAAAAATAGCGTAGTGTCGATGTAAAATTCTGTTACCCGCAGGTTAATCCCTTCCCCACGCTGTTAAAACTTTTTAACTTTTTGCCGATAAGTCATCACAAGATGGCTTACGGATGACTATTCCCGCAATGATGAAAAAAATTCTGCTTGCCTGCTGTGGCGCCCTGCTGAGTGGCGCCGCGTATGCCGATGCCGTCAGCGGCCAGATCGGCGTTACCCTGACCATTGAACCGCAATGCGCCGTGCGCCTCGAAGCCGCCGTCCCCCAGGCCGAATGCAGCCACGCGACGGCGCAGCCGAAGATCATCCGCAACCCACCGACGCAGCAGAACGGTGCGGAAGTGATCCTCGTGGAATGGTAATGGTAGGCATAAAAAAACCCGCCGGCCTAAGGCGAGCGGGTTGATGTTCTGACAGGCAAACTCAGATGCTGAACGACGAACCGCAACCGCAGGTGGTTTTGGCATTCGGGTTGGTCACCACGAAGCGCGACCCTTCCAGCCCTTCGGTGTAGTCCACCGAACCGCCGACCAGATACTGCAGGCTCATCGGATCGACCACCAGCGCCACGCCCTGCTTCTCGATGGTCATGTCGCCATCGTTGACCTTGTCGTCAAAAGTGAAGCCGTACTGGAATCCGCTGCAGCCGCCGCCGGTAATGTAAACCCGCAACTTCAGGTTCGGGTTTTCTTCGTCAGCAATCAGGAACTTAACCTTGTTTGCTGCTGCCTCGGTAAATTGCAGGGGCAGTGCCGTTTGATCACTCATACTCTTTACTCCCAACATTGTTCAGCATCAGATCGCGACTATGGCTGCCTGATTAATATTAACGATTATCCGATACCTGAGTGTTGCGTTCAAGTATTCACCGCATTTGTTGTATTTTCTTTACCTGTTTTCTCCGCCGCTTCCCGTGCCAGCTGCGCCTCCTGCCTTTGCAGGGTGCGAGCCAAGATCGATGAATACAGCGGCTTGCCGCCGAGTAGCTGCGCCACTACCGTGGCGCCGAGGCAGGTGATGATCATCGGTAAAATCAGCTGGTAGTTGTCGGTCATTTCCAGCACCAGCACGATACCGGTCAACGGGGCCCGCACCGTGGCGGCGAACAGCGCCCCCATACCGGCGATGGCGAAGGTGCCCGCTTCGATGCCGTATTGCGGGAACAGATGCGCCCCCGCCAGCCCGAAGGCGGTGCCGAACAGCGTGCCCAGCGCCAGCATCGGCGCAAAGATGCCACCCGGCGCGCCGGAACCGAAGCACAGCAGCGTGGTGAAGATGCGGGTAATGAAGATAAACATCAACATGCCGACGCTGTAATTGCCCGCCGCGGCGATCGGGATCAGCCCAAAGCCGCCGCCCGCCGCCTCTGGCTGAATCAACCCCAGAATGCCACACACGCCGCCGAGCAACCCACCCATCAACAAGATATTGCGCATTCTGCCGCCGTGCAGGCGCGCGAACATGTCTTGGGTGCGGAAGATCAGCGCGTTGAACCCCACGCCCACCGCGCCGAATATCGCCCCCAGCACCAGATAGAGCCACAGGGTGTTGATGGGCGCCGAAGAAAGTTTGTCGACCGCGATCACCGAGCCCTGGCCGTTAAACAGCTGGTACACCACGCTCGACATGATAACGCCGATAAACACCGCTTTAATCGAGATCAGGTTGTAGCGAAACTGCGGCCGCATCTCTTCGATGATAAACAGAATGCCGGCCAGCGGCGCGTTGAACGCGGCGGACAGCCCGGCGGCGGCCCCGGTCGCCAGCAGCGAATGACGCGCCTCGGCGCCGCGAATGCGCAGCACGTCCAATACCATGCGCCCGACGTTGCCGCCCATTTGCACCGTGGGCCCTTCGCGCCCCAGCACCATGCCCGCCCCCAGCGTGCCCATGCCGCCGATGAATTTCACCGGTATCACGCGCCACCAGCGCACCGGCCGCAGCTCCTCCAGCGCGCCTTCGATCTCCGGAATGCCCGAGCCGCCCGCCTCAGGCGCAAAGCGCCGCACCAGGTAATAGCCCAGCGCCGCCAGCGCGGCGGACAGGATAAACGCCAGCGGCCACACCAAGATCCAGGAGTCGGCGACCTGCGCCAGCGAAGCCAGCCGCTGCTGCTGCACCCACTCCACCGCTTTATCGAAGGCTACGCCAAGCAAACCGGCCAGCGTCCCCACCAGCGCGGCCATCAACAGGATCGCCACCGGCGTTTTGTCGCGGCGGATAAACTGGCGCACCGCATCGCTGCGGCTAAGACGCGGGCTCAACGTCCCGACGGGCTGTGAGTGTGATTCTGTCATCGCGAGTGATTCGTCAGGTAATTTGTAATACAAATAGGCAGGGCGATAATTCTACCCCAACCCGGCGGCGGGCGCTGCCGTTAATGGTATCTGACTGTGATCGTTTCATAACGCAGCGCTCTCCTCTAGAATAGCGCGGTCAAATCATTCAAAAGAGAATCCAGGAGCCGATTTATGAGCCTACACAGCAAGTCCGAAAGTCTGTACGCCCAGGCGCAACAGTTGATCCCCGGCGGGGTAAACTCTCCGGTGCGTGCATTCACCGGCGTGGGCGGTGTGCCGCTGTTTATCGAGCGCGCAGACGGGGCTTACCTGTTCGATGCCGACGGCAAGGCCTATATCGACTATGTCGGTTCCTGGGGGCCGATGGTGCTGGGGCATAACCACCCGGCGATCCGCGACGCGGTGATCGAAGCGGCGCAGCGCGGCCTGAGCTTCGGCGCGCCGACCGAGATGGAAGTCAAAATGGCGCAGCTGGTCACCGAGCTGGTGCCGACGATGGATATGGTGCGCATGGTGAACTCGGGCACCGAAGCCACCATGAGCGCCATCCGCCTGGCGCGCGGCTACACCAACCGCGATAAAATCATCAAGTTCGAAGGCTGCTACCACGGCCACGCCGACTGCCTGCTGGTGAAAGCCGGCTCCGGCGCGCTGACCCTCGGCCAGCCGAACTCACCGGGCGTACCGGCCGACTTCGCCAAACACACCCTGACCTGCACCTATAACGATCTGGATTCGGTGCGCGCCGCCTTCGAACAGTACCCGTCCGAGATCGCCTGTATCATCGTCGAGCCGGTCGCCGGCAACATGAACTGCGTGCCGCCGCTGCCGGAATTCCTGCCGGGCCTGCGCGCCCTGTGCGACAAGTACGGCGCGCTCTTGATCATCGACGAAGTAATGACTGGCTTCCGCGTGGCGCTGTCCGGCGCGCAGTCCTATTACGGCGTCGAGCCGGATCTGACCTGCCTTGGCAAAATCATCGGCGGTGGCATGCCGGTGGGCGCCTTCGGCGGCCGTCGCGATGTGATGGAGGCGCTGGCGCCGACCGGTCCGGTCTACCAGGCGGGCACCCTGTCCGGCAACCCGATCGCCATGGCGGCGGGCTACGCTTGCCTGACCGAAGTGTCGCAGGTTGGCGTGCACCAGACGCTGACCGAACTGACCGAGATGCTGGCCGCAGGCCTGCTGCATGCGGCGCAGGAAGAGAATATCCCGTTGGTGGTCAACAACGTCGGCGGCATGTTCGGCCTGTTCTTCACCGACGCGCCGGCGGTCACCTGCTACCAGGACGTGATGCAGTGCGACGTGGAACGCTTCAAGCGCTTCTTCCACCTGATGTTGGAAGAAGGGGTGTATCTGGCACCGTCCGCCTTCGAAGCGGGCTTCATGTCCGTGGCGCACAGCAAAGAAGACATCCAGCGCACCATCGACGCCGCGCGTCGCTGCTTCGCCAAGCTGTAATCCCGGCCGGATGGCCAAAAAAATGGGCGCCTCGGCGCCCGTTTTGTTTTTCGCTGCGGTTTACAGCAGCGTGCCGTAAATGGTCAACAGCGCCACCACCACCACGATGATCATCGTCACCTTGCGCGCCAGCGTCACCGCCGCGCGCGGCGTTTGCACCGGATCCATATGCGGATCGCGCGCCAGCGAGAACTGCGCCAGCCGCGTCAACACCTGATACGACGACGAATGCCGATCCCCCAGCGAGGCGAACCAGGCCGGCAGCGCCCGCTCGCCGTGGCCAAATAGCGCATAGGCCACCCCGGCCAAACGCACCGGGATCCAGTCCAGCCAGTTCAGCAGGTGATCGATGCCCGACTGCGAACGCTCCAGCGGCGTATTGTGGCGCGCCAGCCAGGTTTGATAGGCGCGCAGGAAGGCATATCCCGCCAGCGCGATCGGCCCGTACGGCCCAAAGACCACGAACCAGAACAGCGGCGCCAGGTAATAGCGGAAGTTGATCCACAGCAGCGCGTTTTGCAGCTCGCGCAGACGCAGCTCTTCACTGCAGTCCACCGGCAAACCGTGGATCAACGCCAGCTCTTCCGCCATCTGATCGCTGGCATGGGTATCCCCCTGCCGCGCCGCTTTCAGGTAGGCGCGGTAGTGTTTGCGCTTGATGCCGGCGCCGACGCACAGCAGATCGATGACGATCCACAGCAGCAGCGTCACCACGCCAAAGAATAACCCGTGCGACAACCACAGAACGCCCCAGACGACAACCATCCAGGCGGCGGTCATCGCCAGCGTCTGCGCCAGCGAAACCCGATGCAGCCGCTGAAATACCACTTCGAGGCGATGATCCAGCTGCCAGTGTTCCCCCAGCTTGAACAGGCGCTCCCAGGCCAAAACCAGCAACAGCGTAAACAGCGTCATTAGCGATTCCTCTCCCTTTTTCTTGTCTCAAGCATAGCGTCGGCAGGCGCGCCGCGTTGTTCCAGAGATGCCAGATAGCGATCCCAATCGAACGCCGGCCCGGGATCGGTTTTGCGGCCGGGGGCGATATCGCAATGCCCGGCGATATGCGCCGCCAACGGCGGATAATGTTCGGCCAGCAGCGCGGTGACCGCCTGCAGCGTGCGATATTGCGCCTCGGTGTAGGCTAACTGGTCGGTGCCTTCCAGCTCGATGCCGATGGAGAAATCGTTGCACCGTTCGCGCCCCTGATACAGAGAAACGCCCGCGTGCCACGCGCGCTGGTCGAAGGGCACATACTGCACGATCTCCCCATCGCGGCGGATCAGGCAGTGCGCAGACACTCGCAGCTGATGGATCTCGGCGAAATAAGGGTGCTGCGCGGGATCGAGCGTGCCGGTGAACAGCTGGTCGATATAGGGGCCACCGAATTCGCCGGGCGGCAGGCTGATGTTATGGATGACCAGCAGCGAGGGCGGCTCGTCATCCGGGCGACGATCGCAGTGCGGCGAAACCACTCGCGTCACCCCGACAATCCAGCCATTTTCCAACTGCATCAGACACCTCTCTGCGGTGGTACTTATTCCTGCAACAGAGTAGCATGTTCCCCTACGATCTAACCGTCCATTTCGGAGTTTTCCATGCCGACACGCCGCTACAGTGCCGACCGTCGCCGTACCGAGCTTCTTGAACGTATTGAAAGTGATATTCCCTATTCCGTCGCCCAGGCGCTGCGCGAAGACCTGGGAGGTGAAGTTGACGCCGGGCGCGATATTACCGCGCAATTGTTACCGGCGGACAAGCAGGCCGAAGCCACCGTCATTACCCGCGAAGCCGGCGTGTTCTGTGGCCGCCGCTGGCTGAACGAAGTCTTTATTCAGTTGGGCAACCAGGTGCAGGTGGAGTGGCTGGTGGCAGACGGCGACCGTCTGATACCGAACCAACCGCTTTGCCGGCTGCGCGGCCCTGCGCGGGTGCTGTTGACCGGCGAGCGCACCGCGCTGAACTTCGTGCAGATGCTCTCCGGCGTGGCGACCGAGGTCAGCCGCTATGTGGCTCTGCTGGAAGGCACCCAGACTCGCCTGCTCGATACCCGCAAGACCTTGCCCGGCCTGCGCACCGCGTTGAAATATGCCGTACTGTGCGGGGGCGGCAGCAACCACCGGCTGGGGCTGTCCGATGCCTTCCTGATCAAGGAAAACCACATCATCGCCTCCGGCTCGATCAAAAACGCGGTGGAAAAAGCCTTCTGGCTGCACGCCGACGTGCCGGTGGAAGTGGAAGTCGAATCGCTTGATGAACTGCAGCAGGCGCTGGACGCCGGCGCCGACATCATCATGCTGGACAACTTCAGCGTCGAGATGATGCGTCAGGCGGTTGCCCAAACCCAGGGCCGCGCCCAGTTGGAGGTATCCGGCAACGTCACCAGCGAGACGCTGCGCACCTTCGCCGAGACCGGCGTGGATTACATTTCGGTCGGCGCGCTGACCAAACATGTGACCGCGCTCGATCTGTCGATGCGCTTCAAATGATCCCCTCGCCCCCGGCCGCCGCCGGGGGCGTTACCGCAGATTTGCGAAGCCCCTCGCACCGTTTTTCCCTCCGCTGCAAACGGCATCATTACTGATGGAAGCACGCCGAGAAACGCGTAAAACCCGCTCGCCGTTCCCCCGCGCAAACCGCTACCGTTGTTTTCCACACCCTTATGGAGGAAACAACGCATGGAAACGCAACGCGGCTTTAGCCTGATCGAACTGATGGTGGTGATCGCCATCATCGCCATCCTCAGCGCCATCGGCATTCCCGCCTACCAGCGCTACATCCAGAAAGCGGCGATGACCGACATGCTGCAAACCATGGCGCCGTATAAACTGGCGGTCGAACTGTGCGTGCTGGATGAAGGCGCGCCCGCCGGCTGTGACGCTGGCAGCAAAGGCATTCCCACCGGCGGCGCGTCGCGTTACGTCAGCGGGGTGAAAGTCGTTAAAGGCGTCATCACGCTGACCGGCGCCCAAACGCTGCAGGGGCTGGCGGTGGCGTTAACCCCCAAATCGAACGCAGATGGGCTGACCCACTGGACCCGGCTGTGCAGCAGCGAAAACGCGACGCTGGTTGAGGTGTGCCGGGAAGTCTTCCGCTTCGACGACGCGGCGGAGTAGCAGCGATGAACGCGCAAATCAGCGAAGAGGTTCACACCCTGTGTCGGCGCTATCAGGCGCTGGCGCTGAGCGAAGACCCGACCACCCTGACGGTCGCGCTCAGCGAAGAAGCGCCGCAGGGGCTGCTGGCGGCGCTGCGTTTCGCCACCGGCAAACGCATCCATCTGGAACAATGGCCGGCGGCCAGGTTGGAGCTGGCGCTGAATCAGCACCACGAGCCGCTCTCGGCACCGCTGGCGGCCGAAGAGGACACGACCGATATCGCCTACCCCGACGACGGCGATGCACCGGTGGTACAGTTCATCAACCAGACGCTGCGCCTGGCCATTCAGCGCCGCGCCTCGGACATCCACTTCGAGCCCTTTCGGCAGCATTTTCGCATTCGTCTGCGCATCGACGGCGTGCTGCAAACCCTCGCCTCACCGCCGCCGCAGCTGACCGCGCGCCTCATCGCCCGGCTGAAGATCCTCGGCCAGTTGGATATCGCCGAGCGCCGTCAGCCTCAGGACGGGCAGCTCAGCCTGACGCTGGACAGCGCGCGCTATGCCATGCGTATCGCCACCCTGCCGACGCTGCACGGCGAAAAGGTGGTACTGCGCGTCCAGCAGGGTGAGCAGCAGGAGCTGCCGCTGGATAAACTGGGCATGAGCCGGGCGGATCTGGCGCGCTACGCGACGGCGCTGGCCTGCCCGCAAGGGTTAATCCTGGTGACCGGCCCGACCGGCAGCGGCAAGACGGTGACGCTGTACAGCGGTCTGCGCCAGTTGAACGATGCGCAAAGCAACCTATGCAGCGTCGAGGATCCGGTCGAGATCCCGCTGTTCGGCATTAATCAGACCCAGATCAACGCCAAAACCGAACTGAGCTTCGCCCGGGTGCTGCGCGCCCTGCTGCGTCAGGATCCGGACGTCATCATGATCGGCGAGATCCGCGATACGGAAACCGCCGAGATCGCGGTCAAGGCCGCGCAAACTGGCCACCTGGTGCTGTCAACGCTGCATACCAACTCCACTGGCGAAACCCTGACGCGGCTGATGCACATGGGGATCCCCGGCTACCTGCTCGCCGGCTGCCTGAAGCTGATCGTCGCGCAGCGGTTGGTGCGCAGGCTGTGCCGCCACTGCCGCTATCCGCAAAGCCAGCCGACGCATTTTCCCACCGCTATCTGGCCAGAACCGCTGACCGCCTGGCGCGCCGACGGCTGCGAGCACTGCTTCGGCGGCTACTATGGGCGCATCGGCGTGTATGAGCTGTTGGCCATTACGCCGGAAATACAGGCGGCGCTGCTGGCGAACGCTGCTCCTAGCCTGCTGGCGAATATCGCCCGTGAGCAGGGGCAGCTTTCGCTGCTGCAGGCCGGGCTGACTCTGGCCGCCGAAGGCACGACCTCGCTGGAAGAACTGTATCGCGTGATCGACGTCGTCCAGCTCGGCGCAACCACGTCATGAAAGCGCGCCGCCTGTTTCTGTGGCAGGCTTTCGACGCTCAGGGCGCCTTACGCCGCGGCGAACTGATGAGCGAAGAAAAACGGCAGGTGAGCCGATTACTGATTGAGCAAGGCATGCAACCGTGCCGAATCGGGCACGGCAAACGCGTTACGCCCGGCCAATGGCGTGGAGAACCCTTAATCCACTTCACCCGCCAGCTCGCCACTCTGCTGCAGGCGGGGTTGCCGCTGGTCGATGCGCTGCAGTTGCTGGCAGCAGAGCATCCTTCGGCAGCCTGGCGCTGCCTGCTGCGCCAGCTGGCCGACCAGGTGCGCGAAGGGCAACCGCTTTCCGAAACCCTCGCCGAACAACCGGGGATTTTTCCCCTGATCTACCGCCAGCTGATCGCCATCGGCGAACTGACCGGTAACCTCGATCGCTGCTGCCTGCAGCTGGCACAACAGCAAGAAGCCCAGCTGCTGCTGCGCCGCAAGGTGACCAAGGCGCTGCGGTATCCCCTCTTCATCTGTGCGGTGGCGCTGCTGGTCAGCGTGCTGATGCTGGTGATGGTGCTGCCGGAATTCGCCAAGGTTTATCAATCGTTCGATGCGCCACTGCCCTGGTTTACCCAAGGGCTATTGAAGTTGTCCGCGCTGCTGATCGCCGTTGGCCCCTATTTGGCGCTGCTGCTCGGCGCATCGCTGTTCGGCTACTGCCGCTGGCTGCATCCGCGCCCGCCGTGGCGCAGACGTGAACAGGCACTCTTGCTTCGCCTGCCGCTGATCGCCCGGCTGGTGAGCGGCGGCGCGCTGAGCCAAACATTTCGCATCCTGACCATGACCCAACGCGCCGGACTGACGCTGGTGGAAGGCTTGAGCGCGGCGGCGCTGGCGGCTGACCATCTGCTGTACCGACGGGCGCTGGAGCAGGTGCGACGGCAGATCGCCGAAGGCGAAGCCTTTCATCAAGCCATGGGCCTGCAACCGCTGTTTCCGCCGCTGTGCCGGCAGTTGGTGCGGGTGGGCGAAGAGTCCGGTTCGCTGGACGCCTTGCTGGATAAATTGGCACAGTGGTATGAACGGCAGACGCACGAGCTGGCCGATACGCTGGCGCAAACGCTGGAGCCGCTGCTGATGCTGATGGTGGGCGGGATTGTCGGCGCTTTGGTGATCGCCATGTACCTGCCTATCTTTCAACTGGGCAGCGTGTTGGGATAAGGGGAAGAGGATAGCGGGCGCCGCGGTGTGCTGCGCCCGAATGCAAGCTGTGGCTTATTTGCTGCCGAAGACGCGGTTTTCCTGCTCTGCCACGCGGATAAAGGTGGTACGCTTGGTCAGCTCTTTCAGGCGCTCTGCACCGACGTAGGTACAGGCGGAACGCAGGCCGCCGAGGATATCGCGCACGGTAAACTCCACCTCGCCGCGCAGCGGCAGCTTGACGGTTTTCCCTTCGGCCGCGCGATACTCCGCGACGCCGCCGACGTGGCGCTTCATCGCCGACTCGGAGCTCATGCCGTAGAACAGCATGAACTTCTCGCCGTTCTCTTCCACCACGGTGCCTTCACACTCGTCGTGGCCGGCCAGCATGCCGCCCAGCATCACGAAGTCCGCGCCGCCGCCGAAGGCTTTGGCGACATCGCCCGGCACCGAGCAGCCGCCGTCGCTGACGATTTGGCCGCCCAGCCCGTGGGCCGCATCGGCGCATTCGATTACCGCCGACAGCTGCGGATAGCCCACGCCGGTTTTCACGCGGGTGGTGCATACCGACCCCGGGCCAATGCCGACTTTAACGATGTCGGCGCCGGAGAGGATCAACTCTTCCACCATCTCGCCGGTCACTACGTTGCCGGCGCAGATCACGTGATTCGGGCAGGCTTCGCGCGCTTTCTGCAGGAAGGCGACGAAGTGTTCAGAGTAGCCGTTGGCCACGTCGATACAGATGAATTTCAGCGCCGGAGACAGGGCCAGGATCTGCTGCATTTTGGTGAAGTCGGCTTCGGAAGTGCCGGTGGACACCATCACGTGGCGCAGCACCGATTCCGGCATGCGCTGCACGAAATCAGCCCATTGCTCGACGCTGTAATGTTTGTGTACGGCGGTGAGAACATCGAAAGAAGCCAGGGCCTCGGCCATGCGGAAGGTACCCACTGTGTCCATGTTGGCGGCGATAATCGGCACGCCGGACCAGCTGCAACCTGAATGCTTGAAGGTAAACTGACGTTCCAGTTCAACCTCGGAACGGCTTTTCAGCGTGGAGCGCTTAGGGCGGATCAACACGTCTTTAAAACCCAACTTCAAATCTTCTTCAATACGCATGACTTATGATTTCCTGGTTAATGGCGACGGATCGCAAGGAGGATGTTCGAACCTCTGCCCGACGGCTTTCCAGTGGCGCAAAAAGACGGCGGCGAGATTAATGCCAGTTCCAGTGACGTTATAATACGCGCTAATAATCGCCGAACAAGACTGCGAATTCGCCTTTATTTACGCTACAATCCGACAAATTTACCTGCATAATCGCAGTGTGATTACCCGCTCATTTTTGCCGTGCCGCTGCGCTTTTTCTCGCCGCCCGAACGGGGCCGACGCGCAAGCGCCGCCTGCCGACTTGCACTTCTGCGCGATCGCTTTATGATTCGTCTATTATTTTTTTATGAACATCGGATGCACCTAACACCATGGCCTACATTGTTGCGTTGACCGGGGGGATAGGCAGCGGCAAGACGACCGTCGCGAACGCCTTTGCGCGCCACGGCGCAACCCTTGTCGATGCCGACGTGATCGCCCGTCAGGTCGTCGAGCCGGGCACCCCTGCGTTGGCCGCGATCGCCGAACAATTTGGTAATGAAATGTTGCTGCCGGACGGCGCGCTCAACCGCGCTGCGCTACGTCAGCGCATCTTCAGCCACCCCGATGACAAAACCTGGCTGAACCAACTACTGCATCCGCTGATACACCGCGAGACCCAACGCCAACTGGCGCAGGCTGCCAGCCCGTACGCACTGTGGGTGGTGCCGCTGCTGGTGGAAAACCGCCTGCAGGATCGCGCCGATCGGGTGCTGGTGATCGACGTCGACGCTGAGACCCAGTTGGCTCGCACCATCGCGCGCGACGGCGTCAGCCGCGAGCAAGCGCAGAGCATTCTCGCCGCCCAGGCCACGCGCCAGCAGCGCCTCGCCGTGGCGGATGACATTATTGACAACAGCGGCGCCGCTCAGGGGATAGAGCCACAGGTCGCCGCACTGCATCGTCGCTACCTTGAACTGGCGGCAACAGCGCCCCAACAGGATTAAACTGCATGAGTGATGTTTCCCCAACCGTTCTCTTTGAACACCCGCTTAACGAAAAAATGCGCACCTGGCTGCGCATCGAATTTCTGCTGCAACAGCTGCACGGGCAGCGCGCCCTGAGCGAAACCGCCATCGCCCTTACCTTCTTTCGCACCATCTCCGACCTGCTGGACGTGCTGGAGCGCGGCGAAGTGCGCACCGAACTGCTCAAAGAGCTGGAGCGCCAGCAGCAAAAACTGTTGGCCTGGGCCGATGTGCCGGGCGTGGATATGGCGCTGATCGATCAGCTGCGCGGCCAGTTGAAGTCGCGCTCATCGGCGCTGATGGCGGCGCCGCGCCTCGGTCAGGCGCTGCGTGAAGACCGGCTGATCGGCCTGGTGCGCCAGCGGCTGAACATTCCCGGCGGCTGCTGCAGCTTCGATCTGCCAACCCTGCACATGTGGATGCACGCGCCGCAGCAGGATCGCGACGCCGACGTCGCCGCCTGGCTGCAGTCGTTGGATCCGCTGAACCAGGCGCTGATCATGGTGCTGGATCTGATCCGTCAGTCGGGGCCGTTCCGCAATCAAATCAGCCTGAACGGCTTTTTCCAGGACAACGCCGAAGGGGCGGATCTGCTACGCCTGCGCCTCCATCTGGCGCCGCAGCTTTATCCGCAGATTTCTGGCCACAAGACGCGTTATGCCATTCGTTTCCTGCCGCTGGACAGCGAAAATGGCGTGGTGCCTGAACGCCTGACGTTCGAACTGGCCTGTTGTTGAACTCATGAAAGCAAGCCTTCTCAGCACTGACAGAAGGCGTAAGGAACCGTTATGACGACCGTAGTGAAATGCCCAACCTGTGGCACCGGCGTGGTTTGGGGTGAAGTCAGCCCGTTCCGGCCGTTTTGCAGCAAGCGCTGCCAGCTGATTGATCTTGGCGAGTGGGCCGATGAAGAGAAGCGCATTCCGAGCAACAGCGATCTGTCGGAAAGCGAAGACTGGAGCGAACTCGACGACCGCTAGTCGCCGGTTGAAGGCCTGGCGGACGCCAGGCCAATCTTGTTATTGCGCGGCGTTTGCCTGCGCTACCAGCAGTTGAATAATGCCGACGTTGGCTTCCGGGAACTCGTCTTCACGCAGATCGGCCTGTTTTACCCAGCGCATCGGCTGCCCCTCACGGCCAAACGGCTCGCCCGCCCAACGCTCCACCAGATAAAAATTCAGTGTCACGATGCGATCGCTGAAACGATGTTCCACCACCTCCAACAGTTCGGCCCGCTCGGCTTCGATACCGGTCTCTTCGTGCAACTCGCGGCTCAGGGCCTGTTCCGGCGTCTCACCCGGTTCGATCTTGCCGCCGGGAAACTCCCAAAATCCGGCCATGTGCGTGTCAGCGGCGCGGCGGGTAATAAAGATCTCCCGTTGAGCATTGCGGATGATGCCCACGGCGATATTCAGATGTTTCATCTCACCCTCCTGATGGGTGCCAAAAAACAGGGGCTCAGCAAGCTGAACCCCTGGGTGTTATCGGTTAACCGCAGCCGGCATTACTGCAGGCGGCCGTGGCACTGCTTGTATTTCTTGCCGGAACCGCATGGGCAAGGATCGTTGCGGCCCACTTTGCGCTCGGCGGTGGTCGGCGCGTTCGGATCTTCGGTCACCAGCGCGTTCTCGTCGTGGTGGCTCAGCTGTTGCTGCTGCGCCAGGCGCTCAGCCTCTTCACGGCGCTGCTGTTCCAGCGCTTCCACTTCTTCCGGCATCCGCACCTGAACCTTGCTCAGCACGCTGATCACTTCATATTTCAGCGATTCCAGCATGGTGGCGAACATGTTGAAGGATTCGCGCTTGTACTCCTGCTTCGGATCCTTCTGCGCATAGCCGCGCAGGTGGATGCCCTGACGCAGGTAGTCCATCGCCGCCAGGTGCTCTTTCCACAGGGAATCCAGCGTCTGCAGCATCACGCCCTTCTCGAAGTTGCGCATCATTTCGCTGCCGACCACGTCTTCCTTACGCAGGTACTGCTCTTTGGCGTTCTCCAGAATACGTTCGCGCAGCGTCTCTTCGTGCAGCTCCGGCTCTTTGTCCAGCCACTGGGCAATTGGCATCTCCAGATCGAAGTCGTTCTTCAGGCGCTCTTCCAGCCCCTGAATGTCCCACTCTTCTTCCAGCGACTGCGGCGTGATGTAGTTGTCGATGGTGCTCTTGAACACGTCCTCGCGGATGCTGGCGATGGTTTCGCTCACGTCGGACACGTCCAGCAATTCGTTACGCTGGCTGTAGATAGCGCGGCGCTGATCGTTGGCGACATCGTCGTATTCCAGCAGTTGCTTACGGATATCGAAGTTACGGCTCTCCACCTTGCGCTGAGCGTTGGCAATCGCCTTGGTCACCCACGGGTGCTCAATCGCCTCGCCTTCTTTCATACCCAGTTTACGCATCATGCCAGACACGCGATCCGAGGCGAAGATACGCATCAGGGCATCTTCCATCGACAGGTAGAAGCGGGATGAACCGGCGTCGCCCTGACGACCGGAACGGCCGCGCAGCTGGTTATCGATACGGCGCGATTCATGGCGCTCGGTGCCGATGATATGCAGGCCGCCCGCCGCCAGCACCGCGTCGTGGCGCACTTTCCAGGCGGCTTTGATGGCTTCAATTTGCTCTTCGGTCGGT
Organism: Serratia sp. NGAS9; assembly: GCF_009905295.1. NCBI lineage: Bacteria > Pseudomonadati > Pseudomonadota > Gammaproteobacteria > Enterobacterales > Yersiniaceae > Serratia > Serratia sp. NGAS9. Next base: position 761,505 of record NZ_CP047605.1, on the reverse strand, counting down.
TCTTCCAGCAGCGCCACTTCGGCCTGCCAGCTGCCGCCCAGCACGATATCGGTACCACGGCCCGCCATGTTGGTGGCGATGGTCACCGCACCGCTCTGACCCGCCTGGGCAACGATGTCCGCCTCCATGGCGTGGAATTTGGCGTTCAGCACCTTGTGCTCGATACCCGCTTTGGTCAGCTCATGGGAAACCACTTCGGATTTCTCGATTGAGATGGTACCCACCAGCACCGGCTGGCCTTTGGCGGTACGCTCGCGGATGTCTTCGATGATGGCACCGATCTTCTCTTTCTCGGTCATGTACACCAGATCCGGCATATCCTTACGGATCATCGGACGGTTGGTTGGCACCACGATGGTGTCCAGCTTGTAGATCGAGCTGAATTCGAAGGCTTCGGTATCGGCGGTACCGGTCATCCCGGCCAGCTTCTCGTACAGACGGAAGTAGTTCTGGAAGGTAATCGAAGCCAGCGTCTGGTTCTCGTTCTGGATCTCCACGCCTTCTTTGGCTTCCACCGCCTGGTGCAAACCGTCGGACCAGCGGCGGCCCTGCATGGTACGGCCGGTGTGCTCATCGACGATGATCACTTCGCCGTCTTTCACGATGTAGTCCACGTCGCGGGTAAACAGCACGTGGGCACGCAGCGCGGCGGTAACGTGGTGCATCAGCATGATGTTGGTCGGCGAGTACAGCGATTCGCCTTCATCCATGATGCCAGCTTCCACCAGCATCTCTTCGATCAGGATCAGGCCGCGTTCGGTCAGGTGGACCTGACGCGCCTTCTCATCCACCGAGAAGTGCCCTTCACCCTTGAAGGTGTCGGAGTCTTCTTTTTCCTGGCGGATCAGTTTAGGGATCAGCTTGTTGACCTTGATGTACATCTCGGAGCTGTCTTCTGCCGGGCCGGAGATGATCAGCGGCGTACGCGCTTCATCGATCAGGATGGAGTCCACCTCATCCACCAGCGCATAGTGCAGTTTGCGCTGCACGCGCTCTTCCGGGCTGAACGCCATGTTGTCGCGCAGGTAGTCGAAGCCGTATTCGTTGTTGGTACCGTAGGTGATGTCGGCGGCGTAAGCTTCACGCTTGGCCGGCGCCGGCATGCCCGGCAGGTTGATACCGATGCTCAGGCCGAGGAACTCGAACAACGGACGGTTGTTTTCGGCGTCACGCTGCGCCAGATAGTCGTTGACGGTCACGACGTGCACGCCGCGGCCGCTCAGGGCGTTCAGATAAGCCGGCAGCGTCGCGGTCAGGGTTTTACCTTCACCGGTGCGCATCTCGGCGATACAGCGATCGTTCAGCACCATACCGCCCAGCAGCTGCACGTCGAAGTGACGCATGCCGAACACGCGCTTGCTCGCCTCACGCACCACGGCGAAGGCCTCAGGGATCAGGCTGTCCAGCGACTCGCCCTTCTCCAGGCGCGCGCGGAACTCGTTGGTTTTCGCTTTCAGCTCGTCATCGGACAGTTTTTCCATGTCCGGTTCCATGCGGTTGATCTGCTCAACCACTTTGCGCATGCGGCGCAGGGTACGATCGTTACGGCTGCCAAAAACTTTGGTTAATAATTTCACTAACATGATGTTTGATATCTCTGTCATGACGGCCGAGCACGGCAGTCAACTTGCTATTATTTATGGTTTTTGTGCCCGAAGGGCGAAGTCAGACGAGTGCGGCGGGCCCGGCACGAATGCCTTGCACCTGCGCCACCCACAAGCCGGTCTGATGCCGTGCCAGCGTTGGCAACACCTCAAGGTGGGTGTGACGAATGATGGTCGGCGGCTTCGGCTCGTGCGTCAGCAGCGCGTTGAGAGTAGAAAGCAGCGCCAGTTGCGCCACTTGCAAAGGGGGTTCCGCTTCGGCTTCGCTCTCCTGCACCCGCGCATAAACCGCCTGCGGCGCCAGCGCGAAAGAGAGGTGACGAATGACGGTGCGCAGCGCATGTTGCTGCCAATAATCTACGCTGAAGGTAGGACGGCGATGTGCGTCCTGCAGCAGGGCCAGGCTGTTGAAGGTGCCGTTGGCCGAATTTTGCCGGTTAAGGCTGGACGATGTGCTCGGCAGTGCGGCCTGATCGGGGGCGCCGGACAAATTGGAAGGTGCGCCAAGCGTGGCCGCAACCATCCCTAACAGGAGATGGGGCCAGAAATAACGTCTGCCAAATTGTCGCCAACGATTTAGAATACCGATCACGAGTTTATAATCCGCCGGAGCCCATTATGCGCGATAGCCGTCCACAATTATTAGATGTCCTGTTCGACGACGCGTCTGCCGGCAGCAAAGGGACGCTGCAAAACGTCCAGCAACGCGCGGTGGCGCTGCTCAAGCTTAACCGTGCAGTGAAGGGCCTGTTGCCCGCTCCCCTGCATCCCTGGTGCCGCGTCGCGAATTTCCGACAGGGTATTTTAGTGCTCGAAACGGCAAATGCCAGTTGGATGATGCGCTTGCGCTACGAACAACCCGCTTTGCTGTCTGCACTACGAGCGCAAATTCTACCATCATTGTCGTCGATCGACATCAGGATTAATCCGGCCTTGATGGCGAAAGGCAGCAACCAGGTGCAAAACGCCGAAAAAGCGCCTGAAAAACCCGTGCCAATGCGACATTTGAGTCTGGAAAGTGCGAAGGAACTGAGAGGATTGGCGAGCCGTAGCCCGGAAAAGCTGCGCAAGATATTGGAACGGCTGGCTGCATTGGCCGGAGAGGGTACCAACACAACCAGTCGTGATAAGTAATCAGCGACACGAACTGCAAAACACCCGACAGCCGGCATCACACCATCGCGAGCCTGAATTCTCAGGCTCTCAGGGGATGCGCCTGCCGTTATTCGCAGGCGAGGAATTCAGACCTTACGCCAATACGGTAGACGGTGCCTTGAATGCCAATGGCATTTCGGCTTCGTCCTGGAAGGTCACGTATTCCCACGCTTCCTGCTTGGCCAACACGGCCTGCAGCAGTTTGTTGTTCAGCGCGTGGCCAGACTTGAACGCGGTGAACGCGCCAATGATGTTGTGGCCGCACATGAACAGGTCGCCGATGGCGTCCAGCATTTTGTGACGTACGAATTCGTCTTCGAAACGCAGACCGTCTTCGTTCAGCACGCGGTAATCATCTACCACGATGGCGCAATCGAAGCTGCCGCCCAGGGCCAGGCCACGGGACTGCAGGTATTCGATGTCACGCATAAACCCGAAGGTGCGCGCGCGGCTGATTTGACGCACGAACGACTCAGCCGAGAAATCAAGGCGATAGCGCTGAGAGCTGGCGTCGATAGCCGGGTGGTTGAAGTCAATGGTGAAGTCCAGGCGGAACCCGTTATGCGGGGACAACTCGGCCCATTTATCGCCATCTTCAACACGCACAGTCTCTTTCAGACGCAGGAATTTCTTCGCCGAGTTCAGTTCTTCGATGCCGGCATCCAGCAGCAAGAACACGAACGGACTGGCGCTGCCGTCCATGATTGGGATTTCAGCGGCGTCGACTTCAATGACGATGTTGTCGATGCCCAGCCCAGCCAGCGCGGCGTTGAGGTGCTCAACGGTCGAAATACGCACGTCATGCTCATTCACCAGGCAAGTACAGAGCATGGTATCACGCACGGATTTTGCATCAGCCGGAAAATCAACCGGTGGATTCAAGTCAGTGCGACGATAGATGACCCCGGTATTAGCCGGCGCTGGGCGCATTGTCAGCGTGACTTTCTTGCCGGTATGCAAACCGACGCCAGTCGCCTGAACAATACGTTTTAATGTCCTTTGTTTGATCATCGTTTTATCTCGCAATGTTATCCATCCTACCAGCCAAGCATACAGCATGGCTGGCGGGACAGTTTAGCACAAAGAGCGGAGATTCCAAATTCTCAGGATATTCTTAGTCTGCCTGCTTACGCAGGAAGGCTGGAATATCAAGATAGTCGGGCTCTTTATTCGGCTGCGCAGCTTGGTCGTTGACCACCTTCGCGGCAGGTTTCACTTCCTGCGGCAGAGGCGACATGCCGTGCTGCTGATAACGGTGATCCATCACCGGCTGGCTGGCCTGCTTATTGGTCACCAGGGTGATTTCAGGACGCTTGTCCATACCGATACCGGTTGCAACCACGGTTACGCGCAGTTCGTCGTTCATTTCTGGATCCAGCGAGGTACCGATAACCACGGTAGCGTTGTCGGAAGCGAACGCGCGGATGGTGTTACCCACGGTTTCGAACTCATCCAGACGCAGGTCGAAGCCAGCGGTAATGTTGACCAACACGCCGCGCGCGCCGGACAGGTCGATGTCTTCCAGCAGTGGGCTGGAGATCGCCATTTCGGCCGCTTCTTCGGCGCGGTCTTCACCGCAAGCCACGCCGGAACCCATCATCGCGTAGCCCATTTCGGACATCACGGTGCGCACGTCGGCGAAGTCGACGTTCATCAGGCCCGGACGGGTGATCAGCTCGGCGATACCCTGCACCGCGCCTTTCAGCACGTCGTTGGCCGCGCCGAACGCGTCCAGCAGGGAAATGCCGCGACCCAGAACTTTCAACAGCTTGTCGTTCGGGATAGTGATCAGCGAGTCCACGTGTTTGGACAGCTCAGCGATACCCTGCTCCGCGAATGCCATGCGCTTCTTGCCTTCGAAGTTGAAAGGCTTGGTCACCACGGCCACGGTCAGAATACCCAAATCTTTAGCCACTTCAGCCACCACTGGCGCTGCACCGGTACCGGTACCGCCGCCCATGCCGGCTGCGATGAAGACCATGTCTGCGCCGTCCAGCGCTGCGCGCAGGGCTTCGCGGTCTTCTTCCGCTGAATTGCGACCCACTTCAGGGTTCGCGCCCGCACCCAGACCTTTGGTAATACCGCTACCAATCTGGATGGTTTGGCCAACCGCCGTTTTGCGGAGCGCCTGGGCGTCCGTGTTCACAGCGAAGAATTCAACACCTTCGATGCGCTCGCGCACCATGTGTTCAACGGCGTTGCCACCGCCGCCGCCGACGCCGATGACTTTAATCACCGCGTCATTGGTTAGTTCCATTGGTTCAAACATAGTTTCTCTCCGTTTTGTGCCTGTCGCTGCGAGATCATAAAAAGATTACTCAGCATGATCTCTTTGTTGAAACATTAAAACTCTTTTCTCAGCCAGCTATTGATGCGTTTAAACCAATTGCCCACCGAGGCGCGTTTTTCTACTTCTGTCTCACCGCTCAGGTGAGACTCTTTTCCATAGTGCAGCAGACCTACCGCCGTCGAGTAGTAAGGCTCCTGCGCATAATCCGTCAGACCCGTGATGTTCAAGGGTTGGCCGATGCGTACCTGGGTGTGGAACACCCGTTGCGCACAGGCTGCCAGGCCATCAATCTGGGCGGCGCCACCGGTCAGCACGATACCTGCCGCCAGATGATGCTTCACCCCTTGCTGACGCAGTTGCTCCTGCAATTGCAAAATTTCATCGTTAACCAGATTCAACAGTTCGGTGTAGCGTGGCTCAATGACTTCAGCCAGCGTCTGTCTTTGCAGACTGCGCGGAGGACGTCCCCCGACGCTAGGCACCTCTACATTCTCATCCTTGCTAACAATCGACCCAAGCGCACAACCGTGTCGAACTTTAATCGCTTCCGCGTCGGTCGGCGGCGTGCCGAAGGCGTAAGCGATATCGCTGGTGACCACGTTCCCGGCGTAAGGGATCACTTTGGTGTGGCGCAGCGCACCGCCGGTGTACACCGCCATATCCATGGTGCCGCCGCCGATATCCACCACGCAAACGCCGAGTTCGCGTTCATCTTCGGTCAGCACCGCGTAGCTCGCGGCCAGACCGGCGAAAATAAGTTGGTCAACTTTCAAGCCGCAACGTTCCACGGCCTTGACGATGTTCTTCGCCATATCGTTATGGCAGGTAATCAGATGCACCTTGGCCTGCATGCGCACGCCGGACAGCCCAACCGGGTTTTTGATGCCTTCCTGATAATCGATGGCGTATTCCTGAGGAATCACGTGCAGAATGCGGTGTTCGTCGCGCACGCGCACCGATTTGGCGGTGTGCACCACGTTCTCCACGTCGTCCTGCGTCACTTCCTCTTCCGAGATCGGCACCATGCCGATTTCGTTCTGGCAGCTGATGTGCTTGCCCGACAGCGCCAGATACACCGACGAGATCTGGCAGTCCGCCATCAGCTCGGCCTGATCGATGGCGCGTTGTACGCACTTCACCACCGACTCCAGGTCGTTTACGCCACCCTTATCCATGCCGCGAGACGGGCAGCTGCCCACCCCGATAATGTTGACCATGCCATCGGGCAGAACTTCCCCTACCAACGCGGAGACTTTTGCAGTACCGATCTCCAGTCCAACTACCAGTTTTCTGTCCGTCGACTTGATCATTGTTGTTTTGCCTGTGCCTGATTCTGTTGCTGATTACTGTTTTGCTGACCGCCAAGCGCCTGCGGATCGACCAACACCGGAGCCCACCCTACCGAAGCGCCGGACTCGTAGCGCAGATCGACATAGCTGACACGCTTGCTCTCCGCCTGGCCCTGCTGCTGCAATACCGGGTAAAGCTCGATAAACCGCTGCAAACGCCCATTGCGGTCATCGCGCCCCAGCTCAAGCCGGACATCGTTGTCCAGCGCCAGCTGCCAGGAATGGCGCGCGGTCATCGCCGCCATTTTCAGCGTATATTTGCTGGCCGCCAACGTGGCGCTCATCGCCCGATAGCCCTCCAGCACATCCTGCTCGCTCCCTTCCGGCCCGTAGAGCAGCGGCAACTTCTGCTTACCCGCCCGCTCCGCCGGCACGCTGAACGCTTTGCCCTCGGCGTCCACCATGTGCAAATCGTTCCAGCGCGCCACCGGGACGTACTCCACCAGATGGATCTTCAGCTCATCCGGCCATTGTTTGCGCACGCTGGCCTGCTTGATCCACGGCAGACGTTCGATCTGCTGCTGGATGACGTCCACATCCTGCGTCATAAAGGTGCCGGGGGCGCCCAGCGCCAGGATCGCCTGACGAATATCATCGTTGGTGGTGTAGTGGCGTTCGCCGGTCACCACCAGCCTTGAGAGCGGCAGGCGGCTGGCGTCTTTCATCCAGCCAAGCACCGCCCAACCGCTCCACACGACCGTTCCCAACACCATCAGCAGGAAAATCATTCCCGCCAACTGGGTTCCATTGCTGCGGCGCGGGCCGTTATCCACCTCGCGATCGCGCGCATTCAGGGCAGCTTGCGACATATCAGTCGGCCAACTCCAAAATTCTCGCCACTAGCTGCGAGAAGCTTAATCCAAACTGGCGCGCTGCCATCGGCACCAGGCTATGACTGGTCATGCCCGGAGAGGTGTTCACCTCAAGCAGATAGAAGCTGCCATCGCTGTCTTGCATCACGTCGACGCGGCCCCAGCCGCTGCAGTCCAGACCGCGGTAGGCGCGCAGCGCCAATGCCGCCATCTCGGCTTCCTGCTCGGCGCTCAAACCGCTCGGGCAGAAGTACTGCGTGTCGTCCGAAATGTACTTGGCCTGGTAGTCGTAAAACACACCGGCCGGCTGGATGCGGATCGACGGCAGCACCTGGTCGCCCAGCATTGCCACCGTGTATTCCGGGCCGCTCAGCCACTTCTCCACCAGCACATCGTCGTCATGGCGGAAGGCTTCTTCCAGCGCGGCTTCCAACGCAGCGCTCTCGGTGACCTTGCTCATGCCGACGCTGGAGCCTTCACGGCTCGGCTTGACGATCAGCGGCAGGCCGAGATCCGCCACGCGCGCCAGCAGCGCCGCTTTTTCGGCGCCGAGATACAGCTGGCGATTCAGCGCCACGTAAGGCGCCACCGGCAAGCCCATCGACTGCCACACCATCTTGGTGCGCCATTTGTCCATGGTCAGCGCCGAGGCCATCACGCCGCTGCCGGTATAAGGCAGCTCGAGGAACTCCAGCAGCCCCTGCAGGGTGCCGTCCTCGCCGCCGCGGCCGTGCAGCGCGATAAACACTTTGGTGAACCCTTGATCTTTCAGCTGGGTCACCGGGAAATCGCGGGTATCGACGCCGTGCGCATCGATGCCGGCTTCGCGCAACCCGGCCAGCACCGCGGCGCCGGACTGCAGAGAAACGTCACGTTCAGCGGAGGTGCCGCCCAGCAGAACTGCAACTTTATCAGCCATGGTGCTCCTCCTCTTTCTTCGGCGGCTGCAGCTTCAGCTCGGCCAGTTTACGGGCGATTTTGCCCACGTTGCCGGCGCCTTGCACCAGCACCAAGTCTTCATCCTGCAGCAGCTGCGCCAGCGTTTCCGGCACGGTATCGGCATCAGAAACCAGGATCGGATCCAGCTTGCCGCGGCTGCGGATGGTGCGGCACAGCGAGCGGCTGTCCGCGCCCGGGATCGGCGCTTCGCCGGCGGCGTACACGTCGAGCATCAGCAGCACATCCACCTGCGACAGCACGTTGGCGAAATCGTCGTACAGATCGCGAGTACGCGTGTAGCGGTGCGGCTGGAAGATCATCACCAGACGCTTGTCCGGCCAGCCGGCGCGCGCCGCTTTCAGCGTGGCGTCCACTTCGGTCGGATGGTGGCCGTAATCGTCCACCAGCATCGCACTGCCCGCTTTGCCGTTGACCGGCTCCAGCGGGAACTCACCGAGGAAATCGAAGCGGCGCCCAGTGCCCTGGAAGCCCGCCAGCGCGCGCAGGATATCTTCGTCGTCGATGCCTTCTTCGGTCGCTACCGCCACCGCCGCCGCTGCGTTCAACGCATTGTGGCGGCCCGGCGCGTTCAGCGTCACCGTCAGCAACGGTTTGTCCTGACGGCTCAGGGTAAAGTGCCCCTGCGGCCCAATCTGCCGGTAGTCTTCGATGCGCACGTCGGCATCTTCACTGAAGCCGTAGGTGGTGATATGGCGACCCACGCGCGGCAACAGCTCGCGCACCACCGGATCGTCGATGCACATTACCGCGCGGCCGTAGAACGGCAGGTTGTGCAAGAAATTGATAAACGTCTGCTTCAGGTTCTCGAAGTCGCCCTGGTAGGTGTCCATGTGGTCGGCTTCGATGTTGGTGACCACGGCCACCATCGGCTGCAGATGCAGGAACGACGCATCGCTCTCATCCGCTTCCGCGATCAGATAACGGCTGGACCCCAGTCGTGCGTGGGTCCCCGCCGCCTTCACCAGCCCGCCATTGACGAAGGTCGGGTCCAGGCGGGCTTCGGCGTAAATGCTCGAGACCATCGCCGTGGTGGTGGTTTTGCCGTGCGTGCCGGCGATAGCGATACCGTGGCGAAAACGCATCAGCTCCGCCAGCATTTCAGCGCGGCGGATCACCGGGATGCGCGCTTCACGAGCGGCGACGATCTCCGGGTTGTCGGCGGAGATGGCGGTAGACACCACCACCACGCTCGCATCCAGCACGTTTTCCGGACGGTGATTGAAATAAATCGTCGCCCCGAGCGCGCTCAACTGTTGGGTGACCGGATTCGGCGCCAGGTCGGAGCCGCTGATCTGATACCCTTCGTTTGCCAACACTTCGGCGATACCACCCATGCCGGCACCACCGATGCCGACAAAGTGAATGTGCCGGACGCGACGCATCTCGGGCACGATAGTACGTAGTTTCGCCAGTTGTTGTGTATTCATCACTCTCTCTAATCCGGATCCGGTACCCCGGCCCTACATCACATTGCTTTTATTCAGGTTCGGCGCGCCGAACCCCTGCACTCGTTACTTGGCGAGCCGCACCAGCTCCGCCGCCACGCGCTCGGTGGCATCCGGAATTGCGACCGCACGCGCTTTCTCGGCCATGGCCAGCAGCGTCTTGCGATCCCAACTCGCCAGCAGTTCGGCCACCACATCGGCGTTAAACTGCGGCTGTTCGATAATCTTCGCTGCGCCGGCTTCTTCCAGCGGGCGTGCGTTCCAGTACTGCTGACGATCCTTGTGCATGAACGGCACGAAGATCGCCGGCAGCCCCGCCGCCGCGATTTCACTGACGGTCAACGCGCCGGAGCGGCAGACCACCACGTCGGCCCAGGCATAGGCGGCGGCCATGTCGTCGATGAACTCGGTCACTTTGTGCTGCGTCTGCCCTACCCTTTCGTAGTCGCGCAGCACCGTTTCCAGCGCGCCCTTGCCAACCTGATGCCAGAGCGTAATTCTATCGCCCAAACGCGCCGCGACTTCAGGAACTGTCTGATTCAGCACGCGGGCGCCCTGACTTCCGCCAATCACCAGCACGCGGATCGGGCCTTCGCGCCCTTGCAACCGCTCTGCCGGCAGTGGCAGCGCCAACACGTCGGTACGCACCGGGTTGCCCACCACCTCGGCGTTCGGGAACGCGCCGGGGAAGGCCTGCATCACTTTGGCGGCGATGCGCGCCAGCCAGCGGTTGGTCAAGCCGGCGATGCCGTTCTGCTCGTGCAGCACCACCGGGATGCCGCACTGCCAGGCCGCCAGGCCGCCGGGGCCGGAAACGTAACCGCCCATCCCCAGCACCACATCCGGCTGATAACTGCGCATGATGGCTTTCGCCTGCCGCACCGCCTGCCAGATCCGCAGCGGCGCCGTCAACTGGGCCTTCAGGCCCTTGCCGCGCAGGCCAGAGATGCGGATAAAATCAATCTCGATCCCGTGCTTCGGCACCAGATCGGCTTCCATTCGGTCTGCGGTTCCGAGCCAGCGCACCTGCCAGCCCTGCGCCATCAGATGATGCGCGACCGCCAGCCCCGGGAACACGTGCCCGCCGGTACCGCCTGCCATCACCATTAAACGCTTAGGTTTCCCGCTCATCCCTTACCTCTTCACAAACGCCTGAGCCTTGGTCAGGCGCGTTTCATAATCAATTCGCAGCAACAGCACGATCGCCGTCGACATAATCAGCAAGCTCGAGCCGCCGTAACTGATCAGCGGCAGCGTCAGACCTTTGGTCGGCAACATGCCCGCGGCGGCGCCGACGTTAACCAGCGCCTGGAAGCTGAACCACACGCCGATCGCGCAGGCCAGGAAGCCGGAGAAGCGTTGGTCGATCTCCAGCGCGCGGCGCCCGATGGACATCGCGCGAAAAGCGACGAAGAATACCATTAACAGGGCTAAAACCACACCGATATAGCCCAGTTCTTCACCCAAAATGGAGAAGATGAAGTCGGTGTGCGCTTCCGGCAAATACTCCAGTTTCTGCACCGAGTTGCCGAGCCCCTGCCCCCAGAACTCGCCGCGGCCGAACGCCATCAGCGACTGGGTCAGCTGGTAGCCGCTGCCGAACGGGTCGGCCCACGGGTTCCAGAACGACGTCACGCGGCGCATACGGTACGGTTCCGCGATGATCAGCAGCACCACGGCGAACACGCCGGAGCCGATGATCGCCAGGAACTGCCACATTTTCGCGCCGGCCAGGAACAGCATCGCCAGCGTGGTGATGAACAGCACCACCACGGTGCCGAGATCCGGCTGCGCCAGCAGCAGCACCGCCAGCACCACCATCACGCCCATCGGCTTGCAGAAGCCCCAGAAGTTGCTGCGCACCTCTTCCACCTTGCGTACCAGATAGCTCGCCAGGTAGCAGAACAGCGACAGCTTGGACAGCTCCGCGGGCTGAATACGCAGCGGGCCGAGTGCGATCCAACGCGAGGCCCCGTTTACCGAGCTCCCCACCACCAGGACGATCAGCAGCATCACGATCGACATCAGCAGCATCACGTTGCTGTAGCGCTGCCAAATTTCCATCGGGATGCGCAGCGTCACCAGCGACAGGCCGAACGCCAGGCCGAGGTACAGCGCGTCACGTTTGGCGAACAGGAACGGATCGTCCGCCAGGCGTTGGCCGATCGGCATCGAGGCCGAGGTCACCATCACGAAGCCGATGATCGCCAAGCCGAAGGTCAACCACAGCAGGGTGCGATCGTACAGCACCATGTTGACCGCGTCGTTGTCGCGCGCGCCGGTCACCCAGTCTTTCAGCCGTTCTGTCAGCCCGAAGTTCGGCAAGCGTAGTTTCATCCGCCAAGCTCCTGCGCCAGGCGGGCGAACTCATCGCCGCGCACTTCAAAATTACGGAACTGATCGAGGCTGGCGCAGGCCGGCGACAACAGCACCATATCGCCGGGCTGTACGCGGCCGGCGATGGTGCGCATCGCCTGCTCCATGGTCTCGGTCAACGTCGCCACTTCCGGCCGCAGCTGTGCCAGCTGAGCGCAGTCACGGCCAAAACAATACAGACGCACGTTGTCGCCCTGCAGATAGCGCGCCAGCGGCGAGAAATCGGCGGACTTGCCGTCGCCGCCCAGCAGCAGATGCAGCGTGCCGTCCACCTGCAGGCCGTTCAGCGCCGCTTCGGTGCTGCCGACGTTGGTGGCTTTGGAATCGTTGATCCAACGCACGCCGTTGTGCTCCCAGGCCAGCTGGAAGCGGTGTGCCAGGCCGGTGAAGGTGGTCAGCGCCTTCAGGCTGGACGCACGCGGGATATTGACCGCATCCGCCAACGCCAGCGCCGCCAGGGCGTTGGTGTAATTGTGGCGGCCGGTCAGCTTCATTTCGCGCGTATTCAGCACCTTCTCACCGCGCACCCGCAGCCAGGTTTCCCCCTGCTGGCGGTTCAAGTGATAGTCGCCTACGTCCGCGCCGAAGCTGACACAGCGTTCGTCGGCGCCGCGCACCGGCATGGTCAGCGCGTCGTCCGCGTTCACCACGCACACCGCGGCGTTTTCATACACGCGCAGCTTGGCACCGCGATACTGCTGCAGACCGAACGGATAGCGATCCATATGATCTTCGGTCACGTTCAGGATGGTCGCCGCCGCCGCCCGCAGGCTATACGTCGTTTCCAGCTGGAAGCTGGACAGCTCCAGCACGTAAAGCTGACATTCCTGGCGCAACAGGCTCAGCGCCGGCAGGCCGATATTGCCGCCCACGCCCACCGCCCAACCGGCAGCTTTCGCCATCTCGCCCACCAGGGTGGTGACGGTGCTCTTGCCGTTGGAGCCGGTAATCGCCACGATCGGCGCCTGCGCCTCGCGGCAGAACAGTTCGACGTCGCCGACGATTTCCACGCCGGCTTCCGCCGCGGCGCTCAATGCCGGGGTCGCCAGCGCGACGCCCGGGCTGGCGACGATCAGATCCGCCGCCAGCAGCCAGTCCTGGTTCAGATCGCCCAGATGGCGCTCCACGCTTTCAGGCAGTTTGTCCAACCCTGGCGGCGCGATACGGGTATCCATCACGCGCGGCGTCACGCCGCGCGCCATGAAGAAATCGACACAGGACAGGCCGGTGAGGCCCAACCCGATGATGACGACTTTTCTACCCTGATAGTCTGCCATGATTAACGCACCTTCAGCGTTGCCAGGCCAATCAGCACTAGCATCAGCGAAATGATCCAGAAGCGCACGATCACGCGCGGCTCCGGCCAGCCTTTCAATTCATAGTGGTGGTGAATCGGCGCCATGCGGAAAATGCGTTGTCCGCGCAGCTTGAACGATCCCACCTGCAGGATCACCGACAGCGTCTCTACCACGAACACGCCGCCCATGATCACCAACAAAAACTCCTGGCGCAGCAGCACCGCGATGGTGCCCAGCGCGCCGCCCAGCGCCAGCGAACCGACGTCGCCCATAAACACCTGAGCCGGGTAGGTGTTGAACCACAGGAAGCCGAGGCCGGCGCCGACGATGGCGGTGCAGACGATCACCAACTCACCGGCATGACGCAGATACGGAATATGCAGGTAGTTGGCGAAGTTCATATTACCGGTCGCCCAGGCCACCAGCGCGAAGCCGGCCGCCACGAATACCGTCGGCATGATCGCCAGGCCGTCCAGGCCGTCGGTCAGGTTGACCGCGTTGCTGGTGCCGACGATGACGAAATAGGCCAGTAGGATGTACAGCAGGCCCAGCTGCGGCATCACGTCCTTAAAGAACGGCACAACCAGCTCGGTGGCTGGCGTGTCTTTTCCTACGGCGTACATGGCGAATGCGACAATCAGCGCAATCACCGATTGCCAGAAATACTTCCAGCGGGCGATCAGCCCTTTGGTGTCCTTACGCACCACCTTGCGGTAGTCATCGACGAAGCCGACGATGCCGTAACCCACCAGCACAAACAGCACGCACCAGACATATGGGTTGGACGGGTAGGCCCACATCAGCACCGAAATGGTGATGGAGGTCAGGATCATGATGCCGCCCATGGTCGGCGTGCCGCGCTTGCTGAAGTGCGACTCGGGGCCGTCGTTGCGCACCACCTGACCGAAGGACATTTCTTGCAGGCGCTTGATCACCCGCGGGCCCATCCACAGCGACAGGAACAGCGCGGTCAGCAGGCTGACAATGGCTCGGAACGTCAGATAAGAAAAGACGTTGAAGCCTGAGTAATACTTGACCAAATGTTCGGCCAGCCAAACTAACATGGTGCTTTCTCCTGTAACGCGCGTACTACCTGCTCCATTGCGGCACTACGTGAACCTTTGATTAACACGGTGATGACCGCATGTTCCGACAGTAATTCCGCCACGCGCGCGATCACTGCTGTCTTGCCCTGATAATGTTCGCCGTTGCCGGACGCTTCGCTCAGCACGCGGCTCAACCCGCCGACGCTGATCACTTTATCGACCCCGGCCAGGCGGGCGGCTTCACCCACCTGACGGTGGCACTCTTCCGCTTCTGCGCCCAGCTCGGCCATATCGCCGACCACCATCACGCGGTAGCCCGGCATTTCCGCCAGCACCTGCGCCGCCGCGGTCATCGACCCGACGTTGGCGTTATAGCTGTCGTCCAGCAGCAGCTTGCCTTCGGCCAGCGCCACCGGGAACAAGCGCCCCGGCACCGCCTGCAATTGTTTCAACCCCTGACGCACCGCTTCGAGCGTCGCGCCCACCGACATCGCCAGCGCCGTGGCCGCCAGCGCGTTGGCCACGTTGTGGCGCCCCGGCAGCGGCAGTGCGATCTCGGCGGTGCCGAACGGGCTGTGCAGCGTGAACTGCGTACCTGCGCCATTCACCCGCACGTTGTCCGCGAAGAAGTCCACACCTTCGGCGGCCTGCGGCGAGAAGCGCCAGACGGTTTTGCCGACCAGTATGCTCTGCCAGTGCGGCCAATCGTTGTTATCGGCGTTGATGATCGCCACGCCGTCGGCCGGCAGGCCGGTAAAGATTTCACCTTTCGCCTGAGCGACGCCGGCCAGCGAGCCGAAGCCTTCCAGGTGCGCCGCCGCCAGGTTATTCACCAAAGCGGTCTGCGGACGCGTCAATGCGGTGGTGTAAGCGATTTCGCCAATGTGGTTAGCGCCCAGCTCTATCACGGCAAAATCATGCTGCGGCTCCAGACGCAACAGCGTCAGCGGCACGCCGATGTCGTTATTGAAGTTACCGGCGGTATACAGCACTTCGCCGCATTCACGCAGAATGGCGGCGGTCATTTCTTTCACCGATGTCTTGCCCGAGGAGCCGGTCAGCGCCACCACGCGCGCCGGCACCTGCTGACGCACCCAGGCGCCAAGCTGCCCCAGCGCCAAACGGGTGTCTTCCACCACCAACTGCGGCACGTCCACCAATAAGCGCTTACTGACCAGCAACGCCCCGGCGCCTGCGGCTACGGCATCCGCCGCGAAGTCGTGAGCGTCGAAACGCTCACCTTTCAGCGCCACAAACAGGCAACCGGCGGTCACCTTGCGGGTGTCTGTCGTCACCTCGACAATTTGGCAATCGGCGCCGATCGGTTCAGCGCTCAATACCTCAGCCAGTGTCTGAAGAGAGACAGGGATCATGCCAGCACCCCCAGCAGTCGGGCGACCGTCGTGCGGTCGGAGTAATCCAGGCGGCGGTTGCCCACCAGCTGATAATCTTCATGGCCCTTGCCCGCCACCAACACCACATCCTGCGCCTGCGCTTGCATGATGGCGCTGGTTACCGCTTCGGCGCGGCCGTGGATCACCAGCGCCTGCCCGGCGTCCAGCAATCCGGTCAGGATGTCGTTGATAATTGCGCGCGGCTCTTCGGTACGCGGGTTGTCATCGGTGATCACCACGCGATCGGCGAACTGCTCGGCAATACCGCCCATCAGCGGACGCTTGCCCTTGTCGCGATCGCCGCCGCAGCCGAAGACGCACCACAGCTGCCCCTGGCAGTGCAGGCGCGCGGCTTCCAGCGCTTTCTCCAGCGCATCCGGCGTGTGGGCGTAATCCACCACCACCGTCGGTTTGCCCGGCGCGTTAAACACTTCCATGCGGCCGCAGACCGGCTGCAGACGGCTGCCGGTTTCCACCAGCGCCTCCAGCGGATAGCCCAGCGACAGCAGCGTCGCCAAGGCCAACAGCAGGTTGCTGACGTTGAACGCGCCCATCAGGCGGCTTTCGATCTCGCCGTCGCCCCAGTTGGAGCTGAAACGAACGGTGGCGCCGTTGTCGTGATAATCGACCGCCGTGGTTTTCAACCAGCGGCCGTGGCAGCCCGGCTGCAGGTTGCCCTGCATCGTCACCGCCACCGCATCCGGCAGCTTGCCGAGCCAGCGCTGACCGACTTCATCGTCGGCGTTGATGATCGCCTGCCCCACGCTGTGGGCGGCGAACAGCGACCATTTGGCCGCCTCGTAATTGGCCATGTCACCGTGGTAATCCAGGTGATCGCGGCTCAGGTTGGTAAAGACCGCCGCGGCGAACGGCAGCGCCGCCACCCGGTGTTGCACCAGACCGTGGGAAGAAACTTCCATGGCGGCGAAGGTCGCGCCCTGTTCCGCCAACTCGTTTAATACGTGTTGAACATCCACCGCAGAACCGGTGGTATTCTCGGTCGGACACACCTGGCCCAGCAGGCCGTTGCCGACGGTGCCCATCACCGCGCTGGTTTCGCCCAGCAGTTGGCTCCACTGCGCCAACAGCTGCGTAGTGGTGGTTTTGCCGTTGGTGCCGGTCACGCCGACCAGACGCAGACGCTCGCCCGGCTGGTGGTAAAAACGCCCGGCCAGCGCGGAAAGGCGCTGGTTCAGTTGGCTCAGGTAGATCACCGGCACGCCGTGCATCTCAACGATGGCGCCGTCTTCGGCCTGACCGTCAGCTTCGGCGATCACGGCGGCGACGCCCTGCGCAATGGCCTGCGGAATATAGCGGCGTCCATCCGTTTGATGGCCGACCACGGCGATAAACAGATCCCCGGCAGCCGCCACACGGCTGTCTAATGTCATTTCCCGCAGCGCGCGCCCGGGTGCCGTCGGCACCCACGGGGCGAGTAAGTCGCGCAAATTACGATCTGCCACCTGAACCCTCTTTCTTGTTAATCACTAATTCGCTTTTGTCACCGGTAGGCAACGCGTCAGGCTCGACGTTCATGGTGCGTAATACGCCGCCCATGATGGCGCCGAACACCGGCGCGGAGATTGCGCCACCATAGTATTTCCCACCCTGTGGATCGTTGATGACGACCACCAGGGCAAAACGGGGGTTACTTGCCGGCGCGACGCCGGCGGTATAAGCGATATATCGGTTGACGTATTTGCCGTCCGGGCCCACTTTTTTCGCGGTACCGGTTTTGATGGCGATACGGTACCCCTTGATGGCGGCTTTCACGCCGCCACCACCCGGCAAGGCCACGCTTTCCATCATGTGCACCACGGTGCGCACCAGAGGTTCAGGGAAAACGCGTTCGCCGGCGACCGGAGGGTCAACCTTGGTGATCGACAATGGGCGATACACGCCCAGGCTGCCGATCGTTGCATAGACTCGCGCCAACTGTAACGGAGTTACCATCAGCCCGTAGCCGAAAGAGAAGGTGGCCCTCTCTATGTCAGACCACCGTTGTTTTTTTGGGTATATGCCACTGCTTTCTCCGACCAGCCCCAAATTGGTCGCTTTTCCCAGCCCAAAACGAGAGTAAGTATCTACTAACGCTGAGGACGGCATCGCTAACGCCAGCTTTGAAACACCGACGTTACTCGACTTCTGCAAGATCCCGGTCAATGACAGCTCCGAGTACCGCGCCACGTCTTTGATCTCGTGGCCCTGAATGCGGTACGGGATGGTGTTCAGCACGCTGTTTTCTCTCACCACGCCGTTTTGCAGCGCGGTCATCACCACCATCGGCTTCACGGTTGAACCGGGTTCAAAAATATCGGTGATAGCACGGTTACGCATGGTTTCTTTCGGCGTACCGGCCATGTTGTTCGGGTTGTAAGACGGGCTGTTGGCCATCGCCAGCACTTCGCCGGTGTTCACGTCGATCAGCACCGCAGTGCCCGATTCGGCCTTGTTGAACGCCACGGCGTTGTTCAGCTCGCGATACACCAGCGCCTGCAGGCGCTCATCGACGCTCAGCACCAGGTTGTGCGCCGCCTGGCTGTCGACGGAGGAGATGTCTTCGATCACCCGGCCGAAACGATCCTTACGCACCGTTCTCTCGCCCGGTTGCCCGGTCAGCCAGCGGTCGAAGCTCTTCTCTACGCCTTCGATACCTTGCCCGTCGATGTTGGTCACGCCGATGATGTGCGACGTCACCTGCCCCGCCGGATAGTAACGGCGCGACTCCTGCCGCAGGTAGATCCCCGGCAGCTTGAGCTTGTGGATGTAGTCGCCGATCGCCGGGTTAACCTGGCGCGCCAGATAAACGAAGCGCCCTTTCGGGTTGGCGTTGATGCGGTTGGAGAGTTGGTCCAGCGGGATGTTCAGCGCATCGGAAAGCGCTTTCCAGCGGCTGTCCAGCGTGATGCCGCCGCGCTCGTTCAGCTCTTTCGGATCGGCCCACACCGCATTCACCGGCACGCTGACCGCCAACGGACGGCCGGCGCGATCGCTGATCATGCCGCGCGCGGTCGGCACTTCCTGCACGCGCAGCGAACGCATGTCACCTTCTTTCACCAGACGATCGGGGTTGATGACCTGCAGGTACGCGACGCGCAACATCAGGCCAACCATCGCCAGCAAAATGCAGCCGCACAGCAACGCAAAACGCCAGCTGACAAAGCTGGCCTGATCTTCCTGGCGTCTCAACTTACCGGGGCGCGCTGCTTTCATGCGTTTCCTTTCTACTCCGTGTCATTATTCCGGTTAAACCATTCATTGTTTAACGATGATATTTTCCTGCGATGGATCAACGTGTTGCATCTGCAGTTTTTCTGTCGCGATACGTTCAACCCGGCTGTGATCGCCGAGGGCGTTCTCTTCTAAAATCAGGTTGCGCCACTCGATGTCCAGCGCATCGCGCTCCAGAACCAGCTGTTCGCGCTCGGCGGTCAGCAGGCGGGTGCGGTGCGCGGTAGTCACCACGAAAATCGCGGAGACCAGTGACGCAATCAGTAAAATCAGGGGGATCTTGGCGTTGCGCAGCAGATCGCCGCCAATGACCCCAACCAGACCGTGACGTTCGTTGCCGATCACGCGGGCATCCTCTCAGCAATACGCAGCACCGAGCTGCGCGCACGCGGGTTGTCCGCCACTTCCGCTTCCGACGGCATCATTTTGCCCAGCGCTTTCAGCGTTCGTCCGCCCATGCTGCGCAGTTGCTCTTCGGTCAACGGAATGCCCGCCGGCACCTGAGCGCCGCGGCTGTGGTGACGCATAAAGCGTTTGACGATGCGGTCTTCCAGCGAGTGGAAACTTATGATCGACAAACGGCCCTGTGGGGCCAGCACTTCCAGCGCGCCGTCGAGCGCACGCTCGATCTCTTCCAGCTCGCTGTTGATATAGATGCGGATCGCCTGGAAGCTGCGCGTCGCCGGATGCTTGTGCTTTTCACGGAACGGGCTGGCATCGGCAATCAGATCCGCCAACTCTTTGGTGCGCGTCATCGGCTCCACGCGGTTTCTTTCGACGATGGCGCGTGCGATGCGCTTGGCGAAACGCTCTTCGCCAAAGGTTTTCAGCACCCAGGCGATATCGTCCGCCTCGGCCTTCATCAGCCAATCCGCGGCGGACAGGCCGGTGGACGGATCCATGCGCATGTCCAGCGGACCGTCGCGCATGAAGGAGAACCCGCGCTCTGCGTCGTCAAGCTGCGGCGAGGAAACGCCCAGATCGAGCAGAACGCCGTCGATCTTGCCGACCAGTTCGCGCTCCCGCACATAGTGCGACAACTCGGAAAATGGGCCGTGTACGATGGTGAAACGAGGATCTTCAATAGATTTGGCGGCTGCAATCGCCTGAGGGTCACGGTCAATTGCCAGCAAGCGCCCTTCCGGCCCCAGCTGGGACAGAATCAGACGAGAATGGCCACCGCGACCAAAAGTACCGTCGATATATATGCCGTTGCTGCGGATGTTGAGGCCGTTGACGGCTTCGTCCAGCAGGACGGTGGTGTGTTTATAGTTTTCCAACATGCTTATAGCGACAAGTCCTGTAGCCGCTCAGACAACGGTTCCTGAGTCGACTGTTCAGCGTCAATATCATCCTTGACTTGTTGATACCAGGTCTGTTCATCCCACAGTTCAAACTTGTTGAACTGACCGACCAGCATCACTTCTTTTGTGAGCCCGGCGTGTTGCCGCAGCGTATTGGCAAGCAGCAAACGACCGGCACTATCCATCTGACACTCACTGGCATGCCCCAACAGCAGGCGCTGAACGCGGCGCTCGGCGGGATTCATGCTCGACAGACGTGATAATTTTTGTTCAATAATTTCCCATTCGGGCAAAGGATAAAGCAGCAGGCAGGGCTGATGGAGGTCAATGGTACAGACCATTTGGCCTTGCGATTCCTCGTTGAGCAATTCCCGATATCGGGTAGGTACGGCGAGCCGCCCTTTGCTGTCGAGGTTGACCATCGTCGCTCCACGGAACATTCCTGAGCTACCCCTTAGTGACCGTTTTCACCACTTTACCCCACAAATTCCCACACAATGGAGTTTACGGAGGGTATGAAAACCTTGTCAAGCCAGAGCGCCAGCGCTTTGGCAATATTTCTCTGGTCATTTTGGGAGCTGACTCGCGAAAGAAACTCTGATTATTCGACGATTAAAAATTAACACCATGATAAACGGAGAGAATTTTCTAAGCGGAAAGAATCTGATTAAAAACCTGACGAACTGGCGATTAATTAACTCATTACTTCCTTCTGCAAGCCATGTCTCATTTTTCAGCTCGGCAATCTCAGGGCTGTAACCGCTGCCGCCCCGCGCCCGCCAAGGCTCAGCGCCTGGCGAATCGACCGAAGAATAAGGCCATAACCCCTTGAGTTAATAACGCTCAATCGTTATTCACCGTGAAACTGCGCGCTATTTTACTTCAATTTGTCCCGCCATGATGAGAGCACGATAAAAATAAATGGCTCGGATATTACGAGCAGAAGTAATTTCGATTTAAATCAATTTGGTAAGATTATTCCCAAAATACCTGTTTACAATTATGGTTTCATTTTCTTACACCTTTATTTCCACAATTTTTGCCGGAAAAAAACCTCTTCAAACACCAAAAATCGCAACTGCATGTTTTTAATGAATTTATTTAAATTCACCGATTTTAATCTCCCTGTCCCATCCTGTGCCCCTGTTTTGCGGGACAGAAACCGAACAAATGTTAAAAATAAAAATTTAAATCCAGTTAAAAAACACAATACAGATTAGTACACTATATGAAGCGCAAAAAACCAGAACTAACAACCACAAATAAATAATTTAACAGAATATTAACCAAAAAAAGGAGAGAGTGCATGCTTTCGCCCGCCCCTCACTGGCGTAGCGCCGCTGCCGATACGTTCGCACTGGTGGTGTACTGCTTTATCGCCGGCATGGCGATAGAAGTGTTGATCTCCGGCATGAGCTTCCAGCAATCCCTCTCTTCGCGCCTGCTGTCGATCCCGGTTAACATCCTGATCGCCTGGCCTTACGGCCGCTATCGCGATCTGTTTATCCGCACGGCACGCCGCTGCCCACGCGGCCAATTCCTACTGCGCAACCTCGCCGATCTGCTGGCTTACGTCAGTTTCCAGTCGCCGGTTTATGCCGCCATTCTGTGGAGCGTGGGCGCCGACGGCCAACAAATGCTGACGGCGGTGACCAGCAATGCGCTGGTCTCCATGGCGATGGGCGTGGTGTATGGCTATTTCCTGGAATATTGCCGACGGCTGTTTCGGGTCGCGGGTTACGTCTAAACCAGGAGCCCGACAACGCGGGCTCCTGTAGAGCGGCCTATTTGCGGCTCAGGCTACCGCGGCGGAACAGATTACGGCGGATCCGCGTCAGTCCCGGTTTGGGTTTACGCGGTTCGTCCAGGCTGGCCAACACCAGCTCCAGCACGCGTTCGGCCACGTCGCGATGGCGCTGCGCTACCGCGAGCACCGGGCACTCCAGAAAATCCAACAGCTCATGGTCGCCGAAGGTGGCAATCGCCAGATCGGTCGGCAAACGGCCGCGTTGCTTCAGCGTCACGTCCATCACGCCCTGCAATAAAGAGAACGACGTGGTGAACAGCGCCTGCGGCATCGGGTGCGTTTTCAGCCATTCGGCAAACAGCGCGCCGGCGGCCTCACGCTCATAGCTGTTGGCGTACAGATAATCGACATGGCGAGGATCCTCTTGCCAGGCCTGACGGAAGCCCTGCTCACGCAGGAAGCTGACCGAAAGCTCCGGCAAGGCGCCCAGGTACAGTACCGACTCCGCCGGGAAGGTGCGCAGCTCCTGCGCCAGCGCAAAGGCATCTTCCTCGTCGGCCCCGACGACGCTGATGAAATGCTCGCGATCCAACGCGCGGTCCAGTGCGATGATCGGCAGCGGATCGTTGGCCCAGCGTTGATAGAAGGGGTGCTCCGGCGGCAAGGCGGTGGAAACGATGATGGCGTCCACCTGACGCTGCAGCAAGTGCTCGATACAGCGCATTTCGTTGTCCGGCTGATCTTCGGAGCAGGCGATCAGCAATTGATAACCACGCTGGCGCGCCTGACGCTCCAGGTAGTTGGCGATACGGGTATAGCTGGTATTTTCCAGATCCGGGATCACCAGACCGATAGAACGGGTGCGCCCAGCGCGCAGCCCTGCCGCGACGGCATTCGGGTGGTAGTTATGCTCCCTGACCACGGCCATCACTTTCTCGACGGTTTTATCGCTGACACGATACTGCTTCGCCTTGCCGTTGATGACATAACTGGCCGTCGTGCGCGAAACGCCCGCGAGACGCGCGATTTCATCCAGTTTCACATTAACCCCTTAATGACGCTGAAAATAGAAGTGAAGGCTGTGCTCGGATTAACCATGACATCCCGTGCGGTTATTCAATCCAGCCTCTGCGATCTAACAGCAGAAAACACTACCTAGCAACCGCTTTTGCCGAAAGGTGCCAGCAATCGGGCAAAAAAATGCCGAAAAACAAAGGGCGCAGCCATGCCGCGCCCCGATTATTCGCCACTAAACCGCGCTCAGCGCATGATTTTGTCGCCGCGCGACACGCCGACCACGCCGGAACGCGCCACTTCCACAATCTCCGCCACTTCACGCACCGCGCTCAGGAAGGCGTCGAGCTTGTCGCTGGTGCCGGCCAGCTGTACCGTGTACAGCGTCGCCGTCACATCGACGATCTGGCCGCGGAAAATGTCGGCGCAGCGTTTCACCTCTTCACGGCCATAACCGCTGGCCTGCAGCTTCACCAGCATGATCTCGCGCTCGACGTGAGCGCCTTGCACCAGCTCGCTGACGCGCAGCACGTCCACCAGCTTGTGCAGCTGTTTCTCAATCTGCTCCAGCACTTTCTCGTCGCCGACGGTCTGGATAGTCATGCGCGACAGCGTCGGATCGTCGGTCGGCGCCACCGTCAGGCTTTCAATGTTATAACCGCGCTGGGAGAACAGCCCGACCACGCGCGACAAGGCGCCGGATTCGTTTTCCAGCAAGACAGATAAAATACGGCGCATGATCAGGTCCTCTCCGTTTTGCTAAGCCACATTTCGTCCATGCTTCCGCCGCGGATCTGCATCGGGTAAACATGTTCGGTTTCATCGACGGTCACGTCGACGAACACCAGCCGCTCTTTTTCCGCCAGCGCCTGCGCCAGCTTGCTTTCCAGCTCATCCGGCGTGCGGATGGCGATGCCGACATGGCCGTAAGCCTCGGCCAGCTTGACGAAGTCCGGCAGCGAATCCATGTAAGACTGCGAATGGCGGCCGGAATAAATCATGTCCTGCCACTGCTTCACCATGCCCAGATAACGGTTATTGAGGTTCACCACCACCACCGGCAGGTTATATTGCAGCGCAGTGGACAGCTCCTGAATATTCATCTGAATGCTGCCGTCGCCGGTCACGCACACCACGGTTTCTTCCGGCAGCGCCAGCTTGACGCCCAATGCCGCCGGCAGGCCGAAGCCCATGGTGCCGAGGCCGCCGGAGTTGATCCAGCGGCGCGGTTTGTCGAACGGATAATAGAGCGCGGCGAACATCTGGTGCTGGCCCACGTCCGAGGTGACGTAGGCGTCGCCTTTGGTCAGGCGGTGCAGGGTTTCGATCACCGCCTGCGGCTTGATGGTGCCGCTGTGCTTGTCGTAACCCAGGCAGTCGCGGGCACGCCACTGCTCGATAGACTGCCACCAGTCGCGCAGCGCATCGTGATCCTGCGCTTTCTCATCCTGCGCCAGCAGCTCCAGCATTTGAACCAACACCTGCTTGGCATCGCCGACGATCGGAATATCGGCGTCCACCGTTTTGGAGATCGAAGTCGGATCGATATCAATGTGCAGCACGGTGGCGTCCGGGCAGTATTTAGCCAGATTGTTGGTGGTGCGATCGTCGAAGCGCACGCCTACGGCGAAGATCACGTCGGCATGGTGCATGGTTTTGTTGGCTTCATAGGTTCCGTGCATGCCGAGCATACCGACGCTCTGACGATGGGTGCCGGGGAAAGCGCCCAATCCCATCAGGCTGCTGGTTACCGGCAGGTTCAGCTGCTCCGCCAACGACAGTAATTCAGCTTCACAACCGGCGTTGATCGCGCCGCCGCCGACGTACATCACCGGCTTTTTGGCCGCCAGAATGGTTTGTAACGCGCGTTTGATCTGCCCGCGGTGGCCCTGCACCGTCGGGTTATAAGAACGCATGCTCACGTCCTGCGGGTAGGCATAAGGCATCCGCACCGCCGGACCGACAATATCTTTCGGCAGATCGATCACTACCGGGCCGGGGCGGCCGCTGGAGGCCAGGTAAAAGGCCTTCTTCAACACCGCCGGGATGTCTTCGGTGCGTTTTACCAGGAAGCTGTGCTTCACCACCGGACGCGAAATCCCCACCATATCGCACTCCTGGAAGGCGTCGTAGCCGATCAGCGAGCTGGGCACTTGTCCCGACAGCACCACCATCGGGATCGAATCCATATAGGCGGTGGCAATACCGGTAATGGCATTGGTGGCGCCGGGGCCGGAGGTCACCAACACCACGCCCACTTCACCGGTGGCGCGCGCGTAACCGTCGGCCATGTGCACCGCACCTTGCTCGTGGCGCACCAGAATATGATCGATCCCTCCGACCGTATGCAGGGCGTCGTAGATATCGAGCACCGCCCCGCCGGGATAGCCGAATACATGCTTAACGCCCTGATCGATCAACGATCGGACGACCATCTCGGCTCCTGACAACATCTCCATGGGTTTGCCTCCAGGCTTGCTTATTCTTCTCTGGCGCCGGAACGTAGCGCCTGCTGCGGGGCAATGCCCCTAAATTTTTATGGGTTGTCGCTATCGAATTAACATAACGTCAGAAGATGGGGCAGGCAAACGGCAAAATGGCTTAACGGCGGCGGGGTTATTGCCAAGCGGCTGGAGATCGCGGCTTTATAAAAACAATGCGCTAGCCCCAGAGGCGTCAGGCTAGGCATTGTTTCGAACAGAGGGAAAATTACAGAACTAAATCAGGCGAGGTATATGCCGTTTTTTTCGCCGGACGCGCGATCCGGCGGCGGCGTCAAGCCTGTTCCTGGTACATTGAGTCGATTTCACGCTGATAGCGCTGCAGGATCACTTTGCGGCGCAGCTTCAGCGTTGGCGTCAGCTCTCCCAGCTCCATGGAAAAGGCCGCCGGCAGCAGAGTGAACTTCTTCACCTGTTCGAAGCGCGCCAGCTCCTTTTGCATCTCGCGCAGACGCTTTTCGAACATCTCGAGAATTTCACCGTTGCGCAGCAGTTCCAGACGATCTTGGTACTTCAGGTTGACTGACTTCGCGTACTCTTCCAGCGACTCAAAGCACGGCACGATCAGCGCGGAAACGAACTTGCGCGCATCGGCGATGATCGCCACCTGTTC
This sequence comes from Serratia sp. NGAS9, assembly GCF_009905295.1. Classification (NCBI taxonomy): domain Bacteria; kingdom Pseudomonadati; phylum Pseudomonadota; class Gammaproteobacteria; order Enterobacterales; family Yersiniaceae; genus Serratia; species Serratia sp. NGAS9. The sequence goes on along the minus strand of NZ_CP047605.1, from coordinate 735,366 downwards.
GATAAAACGGTCCTGCGCCAGCGTACCTTCCAGCATCTGCGGCGCGATGTATTTGCCGCCGGAGGTTTTCATCAAATCCTTCAGGCGCTCGGTGATGAACAGATTGCCCTCTTCATCGATCGCCCCGGCATCGCCGGTTTTCAGCCAGCCGTCTGCGGTAAAGGTCGCGGCGGTTTCCAATGGCTTGTTGAAATAGCCGCGCATCACGATCGGCCCTCGCACCTGGATTTCATTTTCTTCACCGATGCGCACCTCGACCTCCGGCAGCGGTTTGCCGATGGAGCCGAAACGGAAATGCCCTTCTTCCCAGCAGGACACGGTCGCACAGGTTTCGGTCATGCCGTAGCCGTACTTGATGTTGACGCCCATCGCCTGGAAGAACAGGATCACATTGTCATCCAGCTTGGCACCCGCCGCCGGTAGAAAGCGCACCCGGCCGCCGAGGATACCGCGCAGCTTGCTCAATACCAGCTTGTCGGCCCAGCGATGGGAGAGTTCGAACAGTTTGCCCAACGGTTTGCCGGCCCGCTCCTGCAGGAACTTGCGCTCCCCGCAGACGATCGCCCAGTGGAACAGCGCGCGGCGCAGCCAAGGGGCCCGCGCCACTTTTTCATGCACCGCGCTGAAAATCTTCTCGTAGAAACGCGGTACCGCGCACATCAGCGTCGGGCGGACCTGCCCCATCGCTTCCCGCACCCAGTCGGTGTTCGGCAGGAAGACGTTCTGCGCGCCGGAATGCATCACAAAGAAGCTCCAGGCACGCTCGAACACGTGCGACAGCGGCAGGAAACTGAGCGACACATCTTCTTCGCCGACCGTCAGCCTTTCATCATGCAGGTAGAGCTGCGCCGCCAGATTGCGGTAGTCCAGCATCACCCCCTTAGGCTCACCGGTGGTGCCCGAGGTATAGATCAGGGTGAAGAGATCCTGAAGGTCGCACTCTTCAATGCGCTGCCGACGTTGAACGATAAAAGCCGCCGGATCGGCGGCACGCTCGAAGGCGCTCAGATGCTGTGCGATCTCGCAGCCGCGCAGATCGGCATCCTCGTCAAACACGATAATATGGCGCAGCTGTGGGCAAACGCCGCGCAGCGCGATGGCGGCGTCAAGCTGCGCCTGCTCGCCGACGAACAGTATACGGATGTCGGCGTCGTTGATGACAAATGTCGCCTGCGCCGGCGTATTGGTGGAATACAGCGGCACGCTGACGCCGCGCAGATGCAGGATAGCGAGATCGGCCAACGACCAGGCTATGCCGTTATTGGCGAATATACCTATGCGCTCTTGCACTTCGGCCCCAAGGGCCAACAGCCCGGCGGCAATGCGATCGATGCGGGTGGCAGCCTCTCCCCAGGTCAGTTGAAACTCGCCGTTGGGCGACCATTGGCGAAAAGCTGTGCGATCGGCTCGATGGGTGATTTGATGCTGTATACGATGGATAAGATGGTATTGCAGCAGATTAGTGATCATAGTGCTCTAAGCCTGAAATGAATCATACAGTTAAGCCTGAACGACGCCTTGCGGCCCTCATCTCAGCTTACACGTGTTTACTTTTTTCCGCGCAGTCTACCTACTCTCAGGCAGAGGGAAAAGTGATTTCAGCGTAGAAGTGTGAGCCAAAACTCAGGCCGGCTTTCGTGCTTTCATGGGTTGGACAGAACGGGAAGGAAAAGGTTGGGTGGCAGCAATAAAACGCGGCCCATCCGGGCCGCCGCATCGAATTAGTTTAAAATACCAGCCGAAAAGTAAAAATCAGAATATTAATTTATATTAATTATTTTTGGTAAACGAACCAACCCACCCTGAAAATAAGTTATTTTATCGCCGCAAAACCAAGAAACATCTTAATAAAAACCCAGATAGTTCTTAGCTTTTATCATGAGAAAAAAACGCTCAGTTGAATATTATTTTTGTATGACCCCATTTTTTATCGCGTTACTTTGGGTTACCGGCCTCAATCAGAACGGATTTCATCCACTGGTGGCCTTTATCCCGCTCGGAGGATTCATGCCAGGAGAGATAGCAAGTGGCTTTATTATCGTTGCCACATAAAGGAACCGACTTTATTTTCAACGCTTCCGTCTGTTGCCGCACCAGCCAGGCGGGCGCAATCGCCACCATGTCCGTTTGCGACACCATATTCAACACGCTGTAGAGATCCGTGCACTGTTGTGTCACGGTGCGCAGCATCGGTTCCTCTAAATAAAAAGGTTTACTGAAAGAACCAAAACTTTCCAGGGAAACTGCCGCGTGCTGTTCGGCCAACATTTTCTCCGGCGTCACCTCCTCCCCTATTCGCGGGTGCGCCTGCGCGACCGCCAGCACTAATTCGTCGTCGAACATTGCCAGGCTGCGAAACTCCGCCGACTCGAAACGGCTGTAGCCGATGACAAACTCGACGTCCTGATAACGCAATTGATGTTCGATATTATTGTTAATGTATGACTTTATTTGCAGGTTAAGCTGCGGCGCGATCTGTTTGACGTGATTGATTATTCCAGCGCCCAGACGTAAATCGAGCGGGCTGCACAGCGACAAGGAGAACGCTCGCGTGCTGGTCAGCGGCTCAAACTCAGATCCCGGCAACTCATTTTGCACCAACTGCAGCGCTTGCCGCACCGGCCCGAACAGCTGCCTGGCGCGCATAGTGGGCTGAATCCCGCGCCCGCAGCGCACAAACAGTTCATCGTTGAACATCACCTTCAGGCGCGCCACCGCGTTACTCACCGCCGGCTGCGACATCCCCAACGAATTAGCGGCTCGCGTAATATTTTGCATTTGCATCACGGCGTCAAACACCGTCAGCAAATTAAGATCGACGCTGCGCAAATGGATGTCCGCCGGCTCTTTGACCATGGCGATTTCTGAATCATATTCAGCCATATTTCACTCCACTAAATCCTGTGTAGATAATCTAATCCTTATGCTCGAAAAACAATGAAACGCCGCATTGTCTTATCTTTGCACGACAAATCCTGCTATTACCGTCATGAGCCGATAAAAAACCTCGTGTTATCGACACGATATAAGTCGTATATGGAATGCATGTCAGTCACTTATCCCGTCAGCAGGAAGAATGCTACCTGGGTGGTACCAACAATTAGGTATTAACAATGATTAATACAATTAAACAACGTAACCGCACTGTATGAGACAAACTATAAAAACACATCATAAGCAATCAAACCATCTAAAAACACCGCTCACTTTGTGTAAAATCGCATTATTTTGTTATATTATGACCAAAACAATCAATTAATCATATGAATCCAATTTCAATCATTTGAATTAAAAATGTTATTTTATTGCCTCCCGTGATTAATCTCTCTTAATTTTCATCACAAATCTTAACCCAACAAAATCCAGAAGCAATTAGCGCAGTCTCTATTCGATTCGTTTATGCTAAGCAACGCGCAAACTGCGCCCCACTTTTTCTCTAGAGCACCGCATTTTTACCGAATGTTCCTCTGTTTGGCCACTTAGCCGGTGCATTGTCCCCGCATTCAATCAGGTGTTGACATCGCCAGGCCAATCACGTATCAAATTAGGCAGACACCCAATTTAAGAGAAGCTGAACCCTTATGATCCGTACCCACCGTCTACTAGGCCTACTACTCAACGCATCTTGTTTGCGCGGTATGCCTGTGGATGAAGTTCGGAGCTGACTCAGCCGATCACCCATAAGAAACCCGCGCTACTGCGCGGGTTTTTTTTTGCCCGCTTAGCGTGAAATCAACACGATAAGGAATGCACCGATGAGCCAACAAGTCATTATTTTCGATACCACGCTGCGTGACGGCGAACAGGCATTGCAGGCCAGCCTGAGCGTAAAAGAGAAGATTCAGATTGCGCTGGCGCTGGAAAGAATGGGCGTTGACGTGATGGAAGTCGGCTTCCCGGTCTCTTCGCCGGGCGACTTCGAATCGGTGCAAACCATCGCGCGCCAGATCAAGAACAGTCGCGTCTGCGGCCTGGCCCGCTGCGTGGACAAAGACATCGACGTGGCCGCCGAAGCGCTGCGCGTCGCTGAAGCGTTCCGCATCCACGTGTTCCTGGCCACCTCCACCCTGCATATCGAATCGAAGCTGAAGCGCTCGTTCGACGAAGTGTTGGAGATGGCGGTGCGCTCGGTCAAACGCGCCCGCAACTACACCGACGACGTAGAGTTCTCCTGTGAAGACGCCGGCCGCACGCCGATCGACAATCTGTGCCGCGTGGTCGAAGCCGCCATCAACGCCGGCGCCACCACCATCAATATTCCGGACACCGTCGGCTACACCACGCCGAACCAGTTCGGCGGCATCATCACCACCTTGTATGACCGCGTGCCGAACATCGACAAAGCCATCATCTCCGTACACTGCCACGACGATTTGGGCATGGCGGTCGGCAACTCCATTGCCGCGGTCCAGGCCGGCGCCCGTCAGGTGGAAGGCACCCTGAACGGCATCGGTGAGCGCGCCGGCAACTGTTCACTGGAAGAGGTGATCATGGCGATTAAAGTGCGCCAGGACATCATGAACGTGCACACCAACATCAATCATCAGGAAATCTTCCGCACCAGCCAGATCGTCAGCCAGCTGTGCAACATGCCGATTCCGGCCAACAAGGCGATCGTCGGCTCCAACGCCTTCGCCCACTCCTCCGGCATTCACCAGGACGGCGTGCTGAAGAACCGCGAAAACTACGAAATCATGACCCCGCAGTCGATCGGCCTGAAGGACGTGCAGTTGAACCTGACCTCCCGCTCCGGCCGCGCGGCGGTGAAACACCGCATGGAAGAGATGGGCTACCAGGAGCAGGACTACAACCTGGATACCCTGTATGCCGCCTTCCTGAAGTTGGCCGACAAAAAAGGCCAGGTGTTCGACTATGACCTGGAGGCGCTGGCCTTCATCAATAAACAGCAGGAAGAGCCGGAGCACTTCAGCCTGGGCTACTTCAGCGTGCAGTCCGGCAGCAGCATCATGGCCACCGCCTCGGTGAAACTGATCTGCGGCGGCGAAGAGAAAGCCGAAGCCGCCACCGGCAACGGCCCGGTCGATGCGGTCTATCAGGCGATCAATCGCATCACCGATTACCCGATCGAGCTGGTGAAGTACCAGTTGACCGCCAAGGGCCATGGCCGCGACGCGCTGGGCCAGGTGGATATCGTCGTCTCTTACAACGGCCGCCGCTTCCACGGCGTAGGCCTGGCGACCGACATCGTCGAATCCTCTGCCAAGGCAATGGTGCACGTGTTGAACAATATTTGGCGCTCACAGCAGGTAGAAAAAGAAAAGCAGCGCCTGCAGCAAAACAAACATCAAAATAATCAGGAAACGGTGTGAACATGACGAAGACTTATCACATTGCCGTCTTGCCCGGAGACGGCATCGGCCCGGAAGTAATGGCTCAGGCGCGCAAAGTATTGGACGCGGTGCGTCAACGCTTTGATATTCGCATCACCACCGCCGAGTACGACGTCGGCGGCATCGCCATCGATCGCCACGGCAGCCCGTTGCCGGCGGCGACCGTCGCCGGCTGCGAGCAGGCCGACGCCATCCTGTTCGGCTCGGTGGGCGGCCCGAAATGGGAACACCTGCCGCCGGCCGAGCAGCCGGAACGCGGCGCGCTGTTGCCGCTGCGCAAGCACTTCAAACTGTTCAGCAACCTGCGCCCGGCCCGCCTGTATCAAGGGCTGGAGGCATTCTGCCCGCTGCGCGCCGACATCGCCGCCCGCGGCTTCGACATTCTGTGCGTGCGCGAACTGACCGGTGGCATCTACTTCGGCCAACCGAAGGGCCGCGAAGGCCAGGGCATGCAGGAGCGCGCTTTCGATACCGAGGTGTATCACCGTTTCGAGATTGAACGCATCGCACGCATCGCCTTCGAATCCGCCCGCAAGCGCCGCCACAAGGTGACGTCGATCGACAAGGCCAACGTACTGCAAAGCTCCATCCTGTGGCGTGAAGTGGTCAATCAGGTTGCCAAGGATTACCCGGACGTGTCGCTGTCGCACATGTATATCGACAACGCCACCATGCAGCTGATCAAGGATCCGTCCCAATTCGACGTGCTGCTGTGCTCCAACCTGTTCGGCGACATCCTGTCCGACGAATGCGCGATGATCACCGGCTCGATGGGCATGTTGCCATCCGCCAGCCTGAACGAGCAAGGCTTCGGCCTGTACGAACCGGCGGGCGGTTCCGCGCCGGATATTGCAGGCAAAGGCATCGCCAACCCAATTGCGCAGATCCTGTCCGCCACCCTGCTGCTGCGTTACAGCCTGGGCGCCGATGAAGCGGCCGACGCCGTGGAGCGCGCCATCAACCAGGCGTTGGAACAGGGCTACCGCACCGCCGATCTGGCCGGTGACGGCAAAGCCGTCAGCACCGATGAAATGGGCGACATCATCGCTCGCTTTGTAGCTCAGGGGGCATAACATGGCCAAGACCTTATATCAGAAGCTGTACGACGCCCACGTGGTATACGAAGCGCCGAACGAAACGCCGTTGCTGTATATCGACCGTCACCTGGTGCACGAAGTCACCTCGCCGCAGGCGTTCGACGGCCTGCGCGCCATGGGCCGCAAGGTACGCCAGCCCGGCAAAACCTTCGCCACCATGGATCACAACGTGTCGACCCAGACCAAAGACATCAACGCCAGCGGCGAGATGGCACGTATCCAGATGCAGGAGTTGATCAAGAACTGCGCGGAATTCGGCGTTTCGTTGTATGACCTGAATCACCCCTTCCAGGGCATCGTGCACGTGATCGGGCCTGAGCAAGGCATGACGCTGCCGGGCATGACCATCGTCTGCGGCGACTCGCACACCGCCACCCACGGCGCTTTCGGCTCGCTGGCGTTCGGCATCGGCACCTCCGAAGTGGAACACGTGCTGGCGACCCAAACCCTGAAGCAGGGCCGGGCCAAAACCATGAAGATTGAGGTTACCGGCGACGCCGCCGAGGGCATCACCGCCAAAGACATCGTGCTGGCGGTGATCGGCAAAACCGGCAGCGCCGGCGGCACCGGCCACGTGGTGGAGTTCTGCGGCAAGGCGATCGAAGCGTTGAGCATGGAAGGCCGCATGACCCTGTGCAACATGGCGATCGAAATGGGCGCCAAAGCCGGCTTAGTGGCGCCGGACGACACCACCTTCGCCTACCTGAAGGGGCGCCAGTTCGCGCCAACCGGCGAAAACTGGGAGCAGGCGGTCGCTTACTGGCGCACGTTGAAGTCCGACGCCGACGCCCAGTTCGATACCGTGGTGACGCTGCGCGCCGAAGAGATCGCACCGCAGGTCACCTGGGGCACCAACCCCGGCCAGGTGATCGCCGTCAATCAGGCGATCCCGGCGCCGGAATCGTTCAACGATCCGGTCGAGCGCGCCTCCGCCGAGAAAGCGCTGGCCTACATGGATTTGAAGCCGGGCATCAAATTGACCGACGTGCCGATCGACAAAGTGTTCATCGGCTCCTGCACCAACTCACGCATCGAAGATCTGCGCGCGGCGGCGGCGATCGCCAAGGGGCGCAAGGTCGCCAGCGGCGTGCAGGCCATCGTGGTGCCGGGATCCGGCCCAGTGAAGGCCCAGGCGGAAGCCGAAGGGTTGGACAAAATCTTTATCGAAGCCGGTTTCGAATGGCGTTTGCCGGGTTGCTCAATGTGTCTGGCGATGAACAACGACCGTCTGAATCCGGGCGAGCGCTGCGCATCCACCAGCAACCGTAATTTCGAAGGGCGTCAGGGCCGCGGTGGGCGCACCCACCTGGTCAGCCCGGCGATGGCCGCCGCGGCCGCCGTCGCCGGTCACTTCGCCGACATCCGTGATATTCACTAAGGGGCTAACGTGGCTAAATTTACTCAACATACCGGCTTAGTGGTGCCTTTGGATGCGGCCAACGTCGACACCGACGCCATTATTCCCAAGCAGTTCTTACAGAAGGTCACCCGCACCGGTTTCGGCCAGCATCTGTTCAACGACTGGCGCTTCCTCGACGATGCCGGCCAGCAACCGAACCCGGCGTTCGTGCTGAACAAACCGCGCTATAAAGGCGCCAGCATCCTGTTGGCGCGGGAGAACTTCGGCTGCGGCTCCTCGCGCGAACACGCCCCTTGGGCGCTGACCGACTACGGGTTCAAAGTGGTGATCGCGCCGAGCTTCGCCGATATCTTCTACGGCAACTCATTTAACAACCAGCTGTTGCCGGTAACGCTGAGCGAGCAGCAGGTGGATGAGCTGTTCAAACTGGTAGACGCCAACGAAGGGACGGAGTTCGTGGTGGATCTGGAGAACCAGACGGTCAACGCCGGCGGCAAAAGCTATCCGTTCGAAATCGACAGCTTCCGCCGCCACTGCATGATCAACGGGCTGGACAGCATCGGCCTGACGCTGCAGCACGAAGCGGACATCTCCCGCTACGAAGCGCAGCAGCCGGCGTTTCTGAATTAATCCCCTTCACCCGCCGCCCGGCGGGTGAATTTTTTCCTCACCAGTAGCCCAGCAGCTTCCACCACGCCCCGCCGATCAGCATCCAGATCAGCAGGTTAACCACACTCATCACCCATCCCGCTTTCCACCATTCTCCCAGCGTCACATAGCCGGAGCCAAAGATGATCGGCGCGGTGCCGGTGCCGTAATGCGTCAGCGACATCATCAGCGAAGAAGAAAACGCCAGGATCAGGCCCAGCAGCGCCGGTGGCGCGCCAAGCGCGATGCCGGCGGCGAAGAAGGCGGCGAACATCGCCGTCACGTGTGCGGTGGTGCTGGCGAAGAAATAGTGCGAATACAAGTAGATGAGAGTCAGCAAGATCGTACCGCCCACCCAGCTCATACCCATATGGTCAATGCCGTTGCCCACGGTCTGCGACAGCCAGCCGATCAGCCCCAGCTTGCCGAGGAAACTGGCCATCATCACCAGCGCCGAGAACCACACCACGGTGTCCCAGGCCCCTTTATGCTTCAGCACATCCTCCCAGCTCAGCACGCCAGTGGCCAGCAACACCGCCAGGCCGATCAGCGCCGCGGTGGTGGGATTGACCGCCAGCGCCGGTCCGAAGATCATCGCCGGAATGCCGGCCCACAGTATCAGCAACAGCGCGAACACCCCGAGGGTAATTTTTTCCGGCAGCGTCACCGGCCCCAACGCCTGCAGTTTTTCGCGCGCGAAGCGCGGCGCGTCCGGGGTGCTTTTCACCTCCGGCGGATACAGCAGGTAGATGACCAGCGGCATCACGAGCAGCGAACACAGCCCAGGTACCAGGGCGGCAATCGCCCACATCGACCAGGACAGCTCGAAGCTGCCATGGGTGCCTTTGGCGATCAGGCTGACGATCAACGGGTTAGGCGCAGTGGCGGTGATAAACATCGCCGAGGTGACCGGGTTGATGTTGTAGTTCACCAGCGACAGGTAGCGGCCGATCTTGCCGGAGGTATTGAGCTCCGGTTTTGAACCGAAACTGTCGGCGATCGATTTCATGATCGGGTGAATGATGCCGCCGCCGCGCGCGGTGTTGCTCGGCGTCACCGGCGCCAGCGTGGTTTCCGCCAGCGTCAGCGCATAGGCGATGCCCAGCGTTTTTTTGCCGAACAGCGAAATAAAATAGTAGCCGATGCGCGCGCCCAGCCCGGTTTTGTTCAGGCTGAGGGAGATCATGATCGAAAAGCCGATCAGCCAGATCAGCTGGTTGGAAAAACCGCTGAGCGCATCGTCCAGCGCGGCCCCCGGCTTGCCGGGATTAGTGACGCCGGTCACCGCCACCAGGGCGATGGCGATCACCGAGACCGCGCCAATCGGCATCGCTTTGCCGATAATGGCGATGATGGTGCCGATAAACAGCGCCAGCAGCTGCCAGGCGTTGGGCGCAACGCCCTCCGGCACGGGAATGAGGAACCAGATAATCAGCGTGGCGGGCAGGGCGCACAAGGAAGGAAGCGGTTTGAGCGGTGTGAGTTTATCCATAACGTTCCCACTGTTCTAAACAACAAGGCGGCATCTCAATAGCGAGACGGGCGTGGGCGCAACGATCGCGCTCCATATGCCTTCAGCTTGGGCGTCCGCTTCAGCCTTCTCAATGACTTGCATCAAGAATGCCGTCGTTTAACCTCACACTTCACGCACTTTGGCGCTCATCCCGAGCGCCGCCAGCGCCAACAGCGCCGCCATCCAATACACCGAGCCATGACCGAGGTTCTCCACCAGCGCGCCCTGCAGCACCCCGGCCAGGATCACCCCGGTCGAGATGCTGTTGGTGAACAGCGTGGTGGCGGCGCCCGGTCGGCCCGGCATCAAATCCTGAAAATAGAGCATGCCGATACCGGCGACGATACCGATAAACACCGCGTTGAGCAGCTGCAGCGCGATCAGGGCCGGCTTGCTCTCCAGTACCGTCAGCCCGAGGTAAAACAGCACGCCTGCCACCACCGCCAGCAGCATCATGTTGCGCTTGCCGAAACGTTTGACGTAGTAACCGGCCAGCAGCATCGCCGGGATCTCCAGCCCGGCGGCGGTGCCCATCAACACCCCGGCCAACCCTTCCGGCAGGCCGAGATCGGCGGTGATATACAGCGGCATATCGATGATATACAAGGTGTTGCAGGTCCACATCAGCATTGAGGCGATGAACAGCAGCCGCACGTCGCGATTGCGCCAGGCACTGGCGGGCGCGATCGGCGCAGACACCCCACCCTGCAGCCCCTCATTTTCCGCCGCGCGCGGCACCGAAGGCAGCATAAACCCCACCAGCAGCACGCAAACCGCGAAGGTGACGGCGGCAATCAGGAACATCACGGTGAATCCGTAGTTCAGCGCCAACGCAAACGACAGCGGCGGGCCGATCACCCACGCCAGCGAAAGCTGGGCGCGCATCACCGAGCTGAACATCACCACTTCACGCGCCTCGCTATCGGCATATTCCCGCGCCAGCGCGAAGATCTGCGGCATGGCGGTGTTGGCAACGGCGGACATCAGCACCCCGGCGGTGATCAGCGTCAGGTAGTCGCGGTTAAAGGCGAACAACAGGCAGTTACCGACCGCCATCAGGCAGCACAGCAGGATCAGTCTGCGGCGATCGCCGCGAGTGTCGGAACGTTTGGCCAGCAGGAAGCTGACGACGATGCCGGCCACCGCGTTGGCGGTGTAAAACAGCCCGACCCACAGCGGCCGCACCTTAACTTCGGTGGTCAGAAACAGGCTGAGCGTCGGCGTCAGCAATGCGCCGGCGATGCCGGAGAGAAAAGCGATCAGTAGGAATGCGGCAAAGATGGGGTTAATGCGCAGTGACAACCGGCTCAGGCGTTGCATATCGTCTTCCCTGACCTCAAAGCAGAAGAAAGAACCTTAGGCCACGGCAAGAAAAATGCAAGCGCATCGCCATGTCCATGCATAAAAAAACCAGTGGGTTGCCCCACTGGCTGGTGAAACAGCACCATTACTCAGAAACTTGTTGCCGCAGCCCCTACAGGTGCTCGCGATATTGCTTATCGGTCATCTCTTTGATGTCCCATTGCGTCAGGTGTGCCAGCATCGCCAGCCGCGCCTGTTCGGGCACCACGCTCAGCCAGTCGGCGCGTTGACGGCGCACCGCGCTGAAATAGCGCTGATAGAACTGTTTGGATAAGAAAGCTTTCATGATTACGCCCTCCCCTTTCATTGATGAAAATTATCGGCGTAATATAGGGAAAGAAAAATTGACGAGTTGAGGCGGGAGCGTTCCTCTTTTATGTCCACGTCCAGATTGCAGCAACAGTTCATCCGCCTGTGGCAGCGCTGCCACGGTGAAACCACCGACACCACCCTGCAGGATCTGGCGGAGGTGCTCAGCTGCTCGCGGCGCCACGTGCGCTCCCTGCTGAGCGCCATGCAGCGGGAAGGCTGGCTCACCTGGCAGGCGGAGTCGGGGCGCGGCAAGCGTTCACGGTTAACCTTCCACTACACCGGCCTGGCGCTGCAGCAACAGCGGGCCGAGGAGCTGTTGGAACAGGATCGCATCGATCAGTTGGTGCAGCTGGTGGGCGACAAAAACGTGGTGCGCCAAATGCTGCTGTCGCAGCTGGGGCGCAGCTTCCGCCAGGGTAAACACATCCTGCGGGTGCTCTACTACCGGCAGTTGTACAACCTGCTGCCCGGCTCGGCGCTGCGGCGTTCGGAAACCCATTTGGCGCGCCAGATCTTCAACGGCCTGACGCGCATAAATGAGGAAAACGGGGAACTGGAGTCCGATCTGTCCCACCATTGGCAGGCGCTGACGCCCTTGCACTGGCGGTTTTACCTGCGCCCGGCGATCCATTTTCATCACGGTCGCGAGCTGGAGATGGCAGACGTCATCACTTCCCTCTCGCGTCTGACCTCGCAACCGCTGTTCTCACATATCGAAAGCGTCACCTCGCCGACGCCGTTCGTTATCGACGTGCATCTGCGCAGCCCCGACCACTGGCTACCCTGGCTGCTGGGCAGCGTGCAGGCCATGATCCTGCCGCGCGAATGGCGCGAACTGCCGGACTTTGCCCGCCATCCGGTCGGCACCGGCCCCTACCGCGTGGTGCGCAATCTTCCCAGCCAGATGAAGATCCACGCCTTCGACGACTATTTCGGCTACCGGGCGCTGATCGACGAGGTGAACATCTGGGTGCTGCCGGAGTTCTCCGAAGAGCTGGTGCACTCCGGCGTGCAGCTGCAGGGCGATGAAACCGGCAAAAACGAACTGGAAAGCCGACTGGAAGAGGGCTGTTATTTCTTGCTGTTCGATCAGCGTTCCCCGCTGGCCGCCGACCCCGCCATTCGCAGCTGGCTGTGCGAATTGATCAACCCCATTTCATTGCTGAGCCACGCCGGGCCGCTCTACCAGCGCTATTGGTCGCCGGCATACGGCCTGCTGCCGCGCTGGCACCACAACCGCACGCTGGCGCAGCAACCCAAACCGGCGGGGCTGACTGAACTGACGATGACCCACTTCAATGAGCATTCGGAGTTTCACGCCATTCGCCAGGCGATCGAACCGCTGTTGGCGCAGCACGGCATCCGCCTGATCGTACAAAGCGTGGATTACGCCACCTGGCACCAGGGCGACGCGCGCAGCGATCTGTGGCTCGGCAGCGCCAACTTCTATCTGCCGCTGGAGTTTTCGCTGTTCGCCACGCTGTACGAACTGCCGCTGATGCAGCACTGCATGAACGAGGATCTGGCGCAGGACGCGGAGTTATGGCGCGCCAACCGCTTGCCGCTGGCGGAGTTTTGCCAGCGGCTAGTCAGCAACCACCAGCTACATCCGCTGTTCCACCACTGGCTGCAGCTGCACGGCCAGCGCAGCATGCGCGGCGTGCGAATGAACACCCTCGGCTGGTTCGACTTCAAGTCAGCCTGGTTTGCCCCGCCGGAGGCATAAGCGCCTTTCGCCCGGGTCGGTTAATCTTTACAATAGCGCCGTCTCAACGGGGTGCGGTGAGTCGGGCCGTGTGCATAAGCCCGATTTTCCGCTGAGAGCACACCCGTCGAACCTGATCCGGTCAATACCGGCGGAGGGATTTGAGCCCAGCGAACCGGCGACGCCGCCTCGCCCCCTCAGATACCCTTGCCCCCTTATTTTTCAGGAGTGCAACGTGGTCAAAAAATATCTGCCCTGCTTATTGCTGCTGTGCGCCGCGCCGGTGTTCGCCAAGCCGACGCTGACGGTTTACACCTACGATTCCTTTGCCGCCGACTGGGGCCCTGGCCCGGCGGTAAAAAAAGCCTTCGAAGCCGAGTGCGACTGTGAGCTGAAGTTCGTGGCGCTGGAAGACGGCGTCTCACTGCTCAACCGCCTGCGCATGGAAGGCAAGAACAGCGCCGCCGACGTGGTGCTGGGGCTGGACAACAACCTGTTGCAGGCGGCGCAGCAAACCGGCCTGTTCGCGCCGAGCGGCGTCGACACCGCCAAACTGACGGTGCCGGGCGGCTGGCAGGATACGACCTTCGTGCCTTACGACTACGGGTACTTCGCCTTCGTCTACAACAAAGAAAAACTAAAGAATCCACCGAAAAGCCTACAGGAGCTGATCAGCAGCGATCGCGACTGGAAGGTGATTTACGAAGATCCGCGCACCAGCACGCCGGGCCTCGGCCTGCTGCTGTGGATGCAAAAAGTGTATGGCGACAAGGCGCCGGCCGCCTGGCAGCAATTGGCGAAGAAGACCGTCACCGTCACCAAAGGTTGGAGCGAGGCCTATGGCCTGTTCCTGAAAGGCGAAGGCGATCTGGTGCTCAGCTACACCACGTCTCCCGCCTATCACCTGATCGCAGAGAAAAAAGACCTTTACGCCGCCGCCACGTTCAGCGAAGGCCACTACCTGCAGGTGGAAGTGGCGGGCAAGCTGAAGGCCGCCAAACAGCCTGAGCTGGCCGAGCGTTTCATGCGGTTCATGGTGACGCCGGCGTTCCAGAACACCATCCCGACCGGCAACTGGATGTATCCGGTGATCAACACCCCGCTGCCCGTCGGCTTTGAGCAGATGAACGTGCCGCAGACCGCGCTGCAATACAGCGCCGAAGAGGTGGCCACACAACGCGGCGGCTGGATCCGGGCATGGCAAACCGCCGTCAGCCGCTGATCCCCCGCTGGCTCTGGCCGGGGCTGCTGGCCGCCGGCGTGATCCTGCTGGTCGCAGCACTGGCGATGGGTTCGCTGTGGCGCCATGCGCCGGACAGCGACTGGCGCGGCCTGTGGCAGGACAGCTACTTGTGGCACGTGGTGCGCTTCACCTTCTGGCAGGCGCTGCTGTCAGCGCTGATTTCGGTGCTGCCCGCCGTTCTGCTGGCGCGTGCGCTCTATCGCCGCCGTTTCCCCGGCCGGCAGCTGTTGCTGCGGCTGTGCGCCATGACGCTGGTGCTGCCGGTGCTGGTGGCGGTGTTCGGCCTGCTCAGCGTCTATGGGCGCCAGGGCTGGCTGGCGACGCTGTGCGGCTGGCTGGGCGTCGAATATGGCTTCTCGCCCTACGGGCTGCAGGGCATTCTGCTGGCGCACCTGTTCTTTAACCTGCCACTGGCCGCCCGCCTGTTGCTGCAGGCGCTGGAGAACATTCCGGTGGAGCAACGCCAACTGGCCGCCCAACTGGGTATGAGCGGCTGGCAGCAGTTCCGCTTCGTCGAATGGCCGGCGCTGCGCCGCCAGATCCTGCCGAGCGGCGCGTTGATCTTCATGCTGTGTTTCGCCAGCTTCGCCACCGTGCTGTCGCTGGGCGGCGGACCGCAGGCCACCACCATCGAACTGGCGATCTACCAGGCGCTGAGTTACGACTACGATCTGGGCCGCGCCGCCATGCTGGCGCTGATCCAGTTAAGCTGTTGTCTGGGGCTGGTGTTGATCAGCCAGCGCCTGAGCCAGGTGCTGCCGGTGGGCCATACCCACGCCCAGTGCTGGCGCAACCCGGAAGACAGCCGGTGGCGGCGCATCAGCGATTTTCTGCTGATCGCCGCCGCGCTGCTGCTGCTGCTGCCGCCCCTGCTGGCGGTGATCGCCGACGGCGCCAATCAGGCCGTCGTCAGCGTGCTGCGCCAGCCGGTGCTGTGGCAGGCGCTGTTCACGTCGCTGCGCATCGCCCTCGGCGCCGGGCTATTGTGCGTGGCGCTCACGATGATGCTGCTGTGGAGCAGCCGCGAGCTGAAGCTGCGACAGCAACTGCGCGGCGGCCAGGCGCTGGAGCTGAGCGGCATGGTGATCCTGGCGATGCCGGGCATCGTGCTGGCCACTGGCTTCTTCCTGCTGCTGAGCGATACGATCGGGCTGCCGCAGTCGCCCTATGCGCTGGTGATCCTCACCAATGCGCTGATGGCGGTGCCCTATGCGCTGAAGGTGTTGGAGAACCCGATGCGCGACCTCGCCGAACGTTACAACCCGCTGTGCCTGTCGCTGGATATCCGCGGTTGGCAGCGGCTGCGGCTGATCGAACTACGCGCCCTGCGCCGCCCGCTGGCGCAGGCGCTGGCCTTCGCCTGCGTGCTGTCGATCGGCGATTTCGGCGTGGTCGCCTTGTTTGGCAATGAGCATTTCCGTACCCTGCCTTTTTACCTGTATCAGCAGATTGGCGCCTACCGCAGCAACGACGGGGCGGTGACCGCGCTGCTGTTGCTGCTGTTGTGCTTCCTGCTGTTTACCCTGATCGAACGCTTACCGGGGCGCCATGCTGACGCTTGAAAAACTGACCTACCTGTATGAACACCTGCCGATGCGCTTTGATCTGCGCATCCAGCCGGGCGAGCGCGTCGCGGTGCTCGGCCCCAGCGGCGCCGGTAAAAGTACCCTGCTGAGCCTGATCGCCGGTTTTCTGCCGGCGGCCAGCGGCCGGCTGCTGCTGAACGGCGAAGATCATACCGCCACGCCGCCGGCCAAGCGGCCGGTGTCGATGCTGTTTCAGGAGAACAACCTGTTCGCGCACCTGACGGTGGCGCAGAACATCGGGCTGGGATTGGATCCCGGCCTGCGCCTGACTGAACAACAGCGCCAACAGCGGGCGCATATCGCCCGTCAGGTCGGCCTGGAGGAGCACCTGGAGCGCCTGCCGTCGCAGCTTTCCGGCGGCCAGCGTCAGCGCGCCGCGCTGGCGCGCTGTTTGATTCGCCAACGGCCGATCCTGCTGCTCGACGAGCCCTTCTCGGCGCTCGATCCGGCGCTGCGCAACGAGATGTTGCAGCTGCTGCAGACGGTGTGCGAACAGCGTAATCTGACGCTGCTGATGGTGTCGCACAATCTCGACGACGCCGCACGCATCGCACCGCGCACGCTGCTGGTGGTCGACGGCCGCATCTACTACGACGGCCCGACGCAGGCCCTGCTGGACGGCAGCGCACCGGAAGCGCGCGTGCTGGGCATTTCGGGTAAAGCGTGATCTGACGCGCGTTTTTTATGCTGCGCCAATAAACCTGTTGTGCGAATTTTGCGCCTGTGTTTTTATAAAAACCTGACTTTTTTTACTGATGATAAGGTTCCCTGTGATCGCATCCTCGCTGACTTCGACCCTACTAGTTACCGCGCTACCAGCCGCGGTGGTCGTCGTGCGTGTGGTGGTGGTCGTCGGCAATGCGCCGTAGGGTCCGAATCAACGCATCGATTCCCAAACCCCGCCGGCGCAAACCGGGCGGGGTTTCTTGTTTTAGCACCCTGCCCAGCAAAGCTCACCGGCCTTGAGAAAGGACAGGAACATGGCAACTTCGGGCACGCCTCAATCGAGTACCCGCTTCACCGGCGCACAATTGATCGTTCATTTGCTGGAGCGTCAGGGCATCACCACCGTCGCCGGCATCCCCGGCGGTGCGGCGCTGCCGCTGTATGACGCGCTGAGCCAAAGCACCCGCATTCACCACGTGCTGGCGCGCCACGAACAGGGCGCGGGCTTTATGGCGCAAGGCATGGCGCGCGCCAACGGCAAGGCGGCGGTGTGCATCGCCTCCAGCGGGCCGGGCGCCACCAACCTGGTCACCGCTATCGCCGACGCCAAGCTCGACTCCATTCCGCTGGTGTGCATCACCGGTCAGGTGCCCTCCTCGATGATCGGCACTGACGCCTTCCAGGAAGTGGATACCTACGGCATTTCCATCCCGATCACCAAGCACAACCATCTGGTGCGCGATATCTGCGAACTGCCGCAGGTGATTGGCGACGCGTTCCGCATCGCCGAGTCCGGCCGCCCCGGCCCGGTCTGGATCGATGTGCCGAAAGACGTGCAAACCGCCACCATTACCCTGGAAGAACTGCCGCCGATCGCCGTGCCGGACGCCGCTCCGAGCTTCGATCCGGCGCTGGTTTCTCAGGCCGCCACGATGATCAACCAGGCGAAACGCCCGATCCTCTACCTGGGCGGCGGCATCATCTGCGCCGACGCTCACCGCCAGGCGGTGGAACTGGCCGAGCGCGCCGGTCTGCCTACCACCATGACGCTGATGGCGCTGGGCGCGATGCCGGTGGAACACCCACTGTCGCTGGGCATGCTGGGCATGCACGCGGCGCGCAGCACCAACTTCATTCTGCAGGAGGCCGATCTGCTGATCGTGCTGGGCGCACGCTTCGACGATCGGGCAATCGGCAAAACCGAGCAGTTCTGCCCTAACGCCGCCATCATTCACGTGGATATCGACCGCGCCGAGCTGGGCAAGGTCAAACAGGCCAACGTGGCAATCCATGCCGACGTCGGCCAGGTGCTGGAACAGCTGCTGCCGCAGATCGACACGCAGCCACGCAGCGCATGGCTGAACACCGTCAACGACCTGAAACGCGAATTCCCGTTCAACATGCCGAACGCCGACGATCCGCTGAGCCATTACGGCCTGGTGCTGGCCGCCGCGCGCTGCGTGGACGACAGCGCCATCATCACCACCGACGTGGGCCAGCATCAGATGTGGGTAGCGCAGGCCTATCCGCTGAGCCGGCCGCGCCAGTGGCTGACGTCGGGCGGCCTGGGCACCATGGGCTTCGGTCTGCCGGCGGCGATCGGCGCGGCGTTGGCAGAGCCCGAGCGCAAAGTACTGTGCTTCTCCGGCGACGGCAGCCTGATGATGAACATTCAGGAAATGGCCACCGCGGTCGAGCACGATTTGGACGTGAAAATCATTTTGATGAACAACCAGGCATTGGGGCTGGTGCACCAGCAGCAAACCCTATTCTACCAGCAGCGCATCTTCGCCGCCGCCTATCCGAAGCGTACCGACTTCCTGAAAATCGCCGCCGGATTCGGGCTGGATACCTGCGATCTGAATGCTGCGGAAGATCCGCAGGCGGCGCTGGCGGAGGCGATCCAGCGCCCAGGCCCTTGCCTGATCCATGCGCTGATCGATATCAACGAAAAAGTATTCCCGATGGTGCCGCCGGGCGCCGCCAACATCGACATGATTGGAGAATAAGCCATGCTGCAACCACAAGATAAACCCCAGGTGATCCTGGAGCTGGCCGTGCGCAACCATCCCGGCGTCATGTCGCACGTTTGTGGGTTGTTCGCCCGCCGCGCGTTCAACGTCGAAGGCATTCTGTGTCTGCCGCTGAAGGACGGCCAGCAGAGCCGCATTTGGCTATTGGTCGCCGACGATCAGCGGCTGGAGCAAATGATAAGCCAGGTAGAAAAGCTGGAAGACGTGCTGCAGGTGAAGCGCCACAGCGAAGACGTGCGGGTATTTGAACAGCTGGAAGCCTTCTTCCAGTGATACGAAGGGGGCTTACGCCCCCGCAATCATTGCCCGGCCAGCACTTTCCACAGCAGGTGCCGGTACACCGGCATCAGCGGCTGTTGGCTCAGCAGATAGCCGACCGCCAACGCCGCCAGCCAACTCAATCCGCACACCACGCGCAGCCGCAGCGGCGTCAGCCAACGGCTCAGCCGATCGGCGTTGCGCTTGCCCTCACGCCACCAGCGCCAGCTCAGCCACACCGCCAGCCAGAGGGTAAGCGCCGCAGCGAGCAGCAACCACTTGAACATCGCGCTGTTGGCGCCGGCGGGAATGTCGATCGCCACGCCCGCCAGGATGCCGGGGAAGAAATAGACCGGCGGCCAGGTCAGGCAACCAATGATGTTCGGCAACGCGAACTTGTACGGCGGCAAATCGAGCATGCCGGCCACCATCGGCACCAGCGGGCGCGTCGGGCCAACGAAGCGGCCGATCAAAATGGTCGCCATGCTATGCTGGTGCAAGGCATGTTCGGTTTTGTCGAGCAATGCTTTGTTCTTTTTCAGGAACGACCAGCGGTGCAAGGGCCCCTTAAAAGCGCGGCCGACGAAATAGGAGATCCAGTCGCCGAGCAGGCAGCCGACGATGCCCGCCGCCCAGGCGTAGTAAAAATCCACCTTGCCGCTGCCGATCAGCGCACCGATGCTGGCCATCATCACCGTGCCGGGCAGCAGCAGCCCCACCAGCGCTAGCGACTCGAGAAAAGCGACCAGCAGAACGACCATCAGGGTGAAAGCCAGTGACTGGGTGATCAAATCTTGTAAATAGGCTTCCATTACACCTCTGCGGATTATTCGGGCCAAACGGGGCGGAGGATTTTCCAGCGCCGCCGCTGGCGAGTCAATCGATGAATTGTATGCGTATTTGGCAACGCGCGCGGCGATGGACAATCACTGTATAAAAACCCATACTATAATATATCTATATTAGCGCCAAAACCGACATCACGCTGAACGTCGCGCACGCCGCCCGGTGGAAAACGAAGGGGTTATGACAGCACTGCAACAGGGGTTCCTGCTCACTCGCCACTGGCGCGACACGCCCGCCGGCACCGAGGTCGAATTTTGGCTGGCGACCGACGCAGGCCCGCGCCAACTGCGCTTGCCGCCGCAGACCTCGGTGGCGTTTATCCCCGCCGAACAAAGGCAGCGCGCGGAACTGCTGCTGCGTGAAGAGCGGCAGGTGGAACTGAAACCGCTGGCACTGACGGATTTTCATCACCGCCCGATGCTGGGGCTGTACTGCCGCCAGCACCGTCAGCTCATCAAGCTGGAAAAGCTGCTGCGGGAAGGCGGCGTTGCGGTCTACGAGGCCGACATTCGCCCGCCCGAGCGCTACCTGATGGAACGCTTCATTACCGCGCCGGTGTGGTTCAACGGCCAGGGCAACGGCGATGGGCCGTTGCTCAGCGGCCAGATGAAGCCGGCACCGGACTACCGCCCGACGCTCAGGCTGGTGTCGCTGGATATCGAAACCACCGCCCACGGCGAGCTTTACTCCATCGCGCTGGAAGGCTGTGGCCAGCGGCAGGTCTACATGCTGGGGCCGGCCAACGGCGGCGATGAGCCGCTGGATTTCGATCTGGAATACTGCGCCAGCCGCCCTCAACTGCTGGAACGGCTAAACGCGTGGCTGGAGCGTCACGATCCCGACGCCATCATCGGCTGGAACCTGGTGCAGTTCGATCTGCGGGTGCTGCAAAAGCACGCCGAGCGCTACCAAATCCCGCTGCGGCTAGGGCGCGGCGGCAACCTGCTGGAATGGCGCGAGCATGGCTTCAAGCAGAATCACTTTTTCGCCGCCGCCGCCGGCCGCCTGATCATCGACGGCATCGAGGCGCTGAAATCCGCCACCTGGAATTTTCCCTCCTTCAGCCTGGAATACGTTTCGCAGGAACTGCTGGGCGAAGGCAAGGCTATCGACAACCCTTATCAGCGCATGGCGGAGATCGACCGACGCTTCGCCGAAGACAAGCCGGCGCTGGCCCGCTACAACCTGAAGGACTGCGAGCTGGTGACGCGCATCTTCGCCAAGGCCGATCTGCTCAACTTCCTGCTGGAGCGCGCCACCGTCACCGGGTTGGCGGCCGATCGCAGCGGCGGATCGGTGGCGGCCTTCAGCCACCTCTATATGCCGCGCATGCATCGCCTGGGCTTTGTTGCCCCCAACCTCGGCGAACAGCCGGAGGAGCACAGCCCCGGCGGCTTTGTGATGGACTCCCAGCCCGGCCTGTACGATTCGGTGCTGGTACTGGACTATAAAAGCCTGTACCCGTCGATCATCCGCACCTTCCTGATCGATCCGGTCGGATTGGTGGAAGGCATGCGCCACCCCAGCGACGCCGATTCGGTGCCCGGCTTTCGCAACGCCCGCTTCTCGCGCAACAAACACTGCCTGCCGGCGATCGTCGAACAGATCTGGCAGGGGCGCGAGGCCGCCAAGCGCCAACACAACAAGCCCCTGTCGCAGGCGTTGAAGATCATCATGAACGCGCTGTACGGCGTGCTGGGATCGAGCGGCTGCCGCTTCTTCGATCCGCGGCTGGCGTCGTCGATCACCCTGCGCGGCCACGAGATCATGCGCCAAACCCGTGAGCTGATCGAAGCCGAAGGCTATCAGGTGATTTACGGCGACACCGACTCCACCTTCGTCTGGCTGAAACAGCCGCATGACGAGCAGCAGGCCGCGCAGATCGGCCGGGCGCTGGTGCAACGGGTCAACGCCTGGTGGCAACAGCATCTGCAGCAGCAGTTCGGGCTGGAGAACGCGCTGGAGCTGGAGTTCGAAACCCACTATTCCCGCTTCCTGATGCCGACCATTCGCGGCGCCGAGCAGGGCAGCAAGAAACGCTACGCCGGCCTGATCGCGCGTGCCGACGGCCAGGAAGAAATGGTGTACAAAGGCCTGGAAACGGTGCGCACCGACTGGACGCCGCTGGCGCAGCAGTTCCAGCAGCAGCTCTATCAGCGCATCTTCAAACGGCAACCCTACCAGGACTATGTGCGCGACTACGTCGGCAAAACCCTGAACGGCGACTTCGACGATCAATTGGTGTACCGCAAACGGCTGCGCAGAAAGCTCGACGACTATCAGCGCAACGTGCCGCCGCACGCCCGCGCCGCGCGCATCGCCGACGACTACAACCGCAGCCAGGGGCGGCCGCTGCAGTATCAAAACGGCGGCTGGATCAGCTACGTGATGACCGTCGCCGGGCCGGAACCGCTGGAAACCCGTCATTCGCCCATCGACTATCAGCATTACCTCGAACGCCAGCTGCAACCGGTGGCAGACGCTATACTCCCTTTCTTGCACGACGATTTCACTACGCTGGTCACCGGGCAGATGGGGCTGTTTTGAGATTGCGCCAGGTTAAGAAAAATCATCCGGTTTTGCAGGTGACGAACGCGCCGCCTTCCATTACCATAGCGCCCTTCCCAAAACTGAACCACGCTTAGCCCTGCCGTCTCGCGACGTCTGCATGGCGTGAACGGCTATTGCCCGTCAAATTTAAAACAAACCGGGATTAACCGATGTTCAGTACAGGTGCCGCGGCCCTTCCCGCCCGGTAACAAGACTTACTTACAAAGAATCGAGCCGACAATATATGCCTTTTACTCTTGGTCAACGCTGGATCAGCGATACGGAAAGCGAATTAGGACTGGGCACCGTCGTGGCGCTGGACGCGCGCATGGTTACCCTGCTTTTCCCCGCCACCGGTGAAAACCGCCTCTATGCCAGAAACGATTCGCCGATCACCCGCGTGATGTTCAACCCGGGCGATACCGTCAGCAGCCACGAGGGATGGCAGTTGCAGGTGGAAGAGGTGAAAGAGGAAAACGGTCTGTTGACCTATATCGGCACCCGCCTGGACACCCAGGAAAGCGGCGTGGCGATGCGCGAAGTGCTGCTGGACAGCAAACTGACCTTCAGCAAACCGCAGGATCGCCTGTTCGCCGGCCAAATCGACCGCATGGACCGTTTCGCGCTGCGTTTTCGCGCCCGCAAATACCAGAGCGAGCAGTATCGCCTGCCGTTCGCCGGCCTGCGCGGCATGCGCGCCAGCCTGATCCCGCACCAGCTGCACATCGCTCATGAAGTCGGCCAGCGCCATGCGCCGCGCGTTCTGTTGGCGGACGAAGTCGGCCTCGGCAAAACCATCGAAGCCGGCATGATCATCCACCAGCAACTGCTGGCGGGCCGCGCCGAGCGCGTGCTGATCGTGGTGCCGGAAACGCTGCAGCACCAGTGGCTGGTGGAGATGATGCGCCGTTTCAACCTCTACTTCTCGCTGTTCGACGACAGCCGCTACGCCGAAGCCAAGCTCGACAGCAGCAACCCGTTCGAGACCGAACAGCTGGTGATCTGCTCGCTGGACTTCGTGCGCCGCAACAAGCAGCGCCTGGAAGAGCTGGCGGACGCCCAGTGGGATCTGCTGGTGGTCGATGAAGCGCACCACCTGGCCTGGAGTGAAGAAGCGCCGAGCCGCGAATATCAGGTGATCGAACAGCTGGCCGAGCATATCCCCGGCGTGCTGCTGCTGACCGCCACCCCGGAACAGCTGGGCCAACAGAGCCACTTTGCGCGCCTGCGCCTGCTCGATCCGAACCGTTTCCACGACTACGGCGAGTTCGTTGCCGAGCAGCAAAAATACCGTCCGGTGGCCGACGCCGTCACCCTGCTGCTGAGCGGTGAACGCCTGGCCGACGACAAGCTGAACCTGCTGGGCGAGCTGATCGACGAACAGGACATCGAACCGCTGCTCAAAGCGGCCAACAGCGAAGGCGACAACGCCGAGCAGGCGCGCCAGGAGCTGGTTTCCATGCTGATGGATCGCCACGGCACCAGCCGCGTGCTGTTCCGCAACACCCGTAACGGCGTGAAGGGCTTCCCGCACCGCAACCTGCACCAGATCAAGCTGCCATTGCCGACCCAGTATCAGACCGCGATCAAAGTCTCCGGCATCATGGGTGCCAAGAAGTCCGTCGAAGCACGCGCGCGCGACATGCTGTACCCGGAGCAGATCTACCAGGAATTCGAAGGCGAAAACGCCACCTGGTGGAACTTCGACCCGCGCGTCGAGTGGTTGCTGGACTACCTGCTGGCCAACCGTAACGAAAAAGTGCTGGTGATCTGCGCCAAAGCCGACACCGCGCTGCAGCTGGAGCAGGTGCTGCGCGAACGTGAAGCGATCCGCGCCGCGGTGTTCCACGAAGGGCTGTCGATCATCGAGCGCGACCGCGCCGCCGCCTACTTCGCCTCCGAAGAGGAGGGCGCGCAGGTGCTGCTGTGTTCCGAGATCGGCTCCGAAGGCCGCAACTTCCAGTTCGCCAGCCAGCTGGTGATGTTCGATCTGCCGTTCAACCCGGATCTGCTGGAACAGCGTATCGGCCGTCTGGACCGTATCGGCCAAATGCACGATATCCAGATCATGGTGCCTTACCTGGAGCACACCGCGCAGGCGGTGCTGGGCCGTTGGTTCCACGAGGGGCTGGACGCCTTCGAACACACCTGCCCAACCGGCCGCACCATCTACGACAGCTGCTACGAGCAGTTGATCGGCTATCTGGCCGCGCCGACTGAACAAGAAGGCTTCGACGAATTCATCCACGCCTGCCGCCAGCAGCACGATCAGTTGAAAGCGCAGTTGGAACAGGGCCGCGACCGGCTGCTGGAGATGCACTCCAACGGCGGCGACAAAGCCCAGGCGCTGGCCGCCGCCATCGCCGAGCAGGATAACGACGTCAACCTGGTAGGCTTCGCGCTCAACCTGTTCGACATTGTCGGCATCAATCAGGAAGACCGCAGCGACAGCCTGATCGTGCTGACGCCGTCCGACCATATGCTGGTGCCGGACTTCCCGGGCCTGCCGCAGGACGGCTGCACCGTGACCTTCGACCGCGATCAGGCGCTGTCGCGCGAAGACGCGCAGTTCGTCAGCTGGGAGCACCCGATCATCCGCAATGGCCTGGATCTGATCCTGTCCGGCGATACCGGCAGCTGCGCGGTGTCCCTGTTGAAAAACAAAGCGCTGCCGGTTGGCACCCTGCTGGTTGAACTGGTCTATGTGGTGGAGGCCCAGGCGCCGAAACACCTGCAGCTGACCCGCTTCCTGCCACCGACGCCGATCCGCATGCTGATGGATCGCAAGGGCACCAACCTGGCGGCGCAGGTCGAGTTCGAAAGCTTCAACCGTCAGTTGAACGCGGTCAACCGCCACACCTCCAGCAAGCTGGTCAATGCCGTGCAACAAGACGTGCACGCCATGCTGCAGCAGGCGGAAAGCCTGGTGGAAGCGCAGGCGCGCCAGCTTATCGAACAGGCGAAGCAAGAGGCGGACGACAAGCTGAGCGCCGAGCTGGCGCGTCTGGAAGCGCTGAAGGCGGTCAACCCGAACATCCGCGACGACGAAGTCGAGACGCTGGAGTTCAACCGCCGTCAGGTGCTGGCCAACCTCAATGAAGCCGGCTGGCGTCTCGACGCCATTCGACTGGTGGTGGTCACCCACCAATAACCGGCGCGATGCGGGGAGGCCACCGTCTCCCCGTTCGGCCCTTTTCGCGGAGCCAAGATGGAACCCTACAATCCCCCGCAGGACCCGCTGCACATCCTGTATCAGGATGAACACATCATGGTGGTCAACAAGCCCAGCGGCTTGCTGTCGGTACCCGGCCGCGCCCCGGAAAACAAAGACAGTCTGATGACCCGCATTCAGGCCGATCATCCGGCCGCCGAATCGGTGCACCGGCTGGATATGGCCACCAGCGGGGTGATCGTGGTGGCGCTCAACAAGGCCGCCGAGCGTGAGCTGAAGCGTCAATTTCGCGAACGCGAACCGAAGAAATCCTATATCGCCCGCGTTTGGGGACATATGGCGCATGATGAAGGGTTAGTGGATTTGCCGCTGATCTGCGACTGGCCGAACCGGCCGCTGCAAAAAGTGTGTTTTGACACCGGCAAAGCGGCGCAGACGGAATATCGGGTGCTGTCGCGCGACGCCGACGGCAGCACCCGCGTGAAGCTGACGCCGATCACCGGCCGCTCGCACCAGCTGCGGGTGCACATGCTGGCGCTGGGACACCCGATCCTCGGCGACGGTTTCTACGCCCCGCCGGAAGCCAAAGCGATGGCGCCGCGGCTGCAGCTGCACGCGCAGGAGTTGCGCATCACCCACCCCGCCTTCCAGACGCCGATGCACTTTCGCGCCGAGCCGGATTTCTGAACCCCATGTTAAACGGGCCCGGCATGCCGGGCCCGCTTTCATCGCTTATTTAAAACCTTTCTCGCGTTTGATCAGGTCGTACGCCGCCTGGATCTCCTGCGCTTTCTGCTTGGCCATTTCCATCATCTCCGGCGGCAAGCCTTTCGCCACCAGCTTATCCGGATGGTGTTCGCTCATCAGCTTGCGGTAGGCGCGTTTGATGGTGGCGGCATCGTCGCTGCTGCGCACGCCAAGCACCTTGCACGCATCGTCGAGCGTCGGGCCGCGCTGAGCCTGCTGATAGCCGCCCTGCGAATACCCGCCCTGCTGACCGCCGCCGAACTGACGCCCGCCCTCCATCATGCTGAGGAACTGATCGAACTGCGCGCGCGAAATGCCCAGCTCTTCGGCGATGACATACAGCACCTGACGTTCGTTCGGGTGCAGCGAGCCGTCGGCGAACGCCGCCTGTATCTGAATTTCCAGAAACATCCGAATCAGATCGAAGCGGCCGAAACAGATACTGCGGAACTGCTGCAGCGTCTCACGCAGCGGGAACTGGCTCTGTTTGCCCTCGCGGAACGCCTGCTGCGCCGCGGTGCGCGCTTCGCCGTGCAGCTGAAGGCGATCCATAAACAGGCTGGCGATCTGAATATCCGCCTCGGTGACGCGTCCTTTGGATTTGGTCAGGTGGCCCATCACCTGAAAAGTGGTGCGGAAAAACAGCGTTTGCCGCGTTTGCTGGTCGGTGAAAAAGCCCCGACTGCGCTTGTTGCTGCGCGCCGTATCGATCATATGACCGATAATCAGCCCCAGAACTACACCCCAGAATCCCGCGCCAGACCAGATGGCGACGATGACGCCGAGCAGTTTTCCCCAATACTGCATATACTCCTCAATTATCATGCCGAAAGCCGCCCGCTCTCCTCCGTTTCAGGAAAGGGCGCAGGCGATTTTTCCTAGAATTTGGATTATCATACCTGTCATTTATCTTTGCGCCTAACGACGACGCAAGTAAACGGCTGGATTTAGCACTAGCGCAACGCAGATGAGTAATATAGTCTCTGACCGTTTGCCGGACACGACGCCTCTGATGACGGAACACCAAAACCGCGTATGAAAAAAAGTTTCCCAACACTGCTGGCCACGATGATTTGGACGGCACTCTACAGTCAGCATGCGCTGGCTGATCTGGCCGAGCAATGCATGCTTGGCGTTCCCGTTTACGACAAGCCTTTGGTCAGCGGCGATCCGAACAGCCAGCCGGTGACCATCAATGCCGATGACTCGCGCGCCGACTACCCGAAAAGCGCCCTGTTCAGCGGCAACGTGCATATCGAGCAGGGTAACAGCACCCTGACCGCCAAAGAAGTTGAGCTGAACCAGACGGAAAACCCCGGCCAGACGGATCCGGTGCGCACCGTCACCGCTACCGGCGACGTGCACTACAGCGACAATCAGATCAAACTGAAAGGCCCGAAGGCCTGGTCGAACCTGAATACCAAAGATACCGACGTCTATGAAGGCGACTACCAGATGGTCGGACGTCAGGGTCGCGGCGACGCCGACAAGATGAAAATGCGCGGCGCCAACCGTTACACCATCCTGGAAAACGGCACCTTTACCTCCTGCCTGCCGGGCGACGACAGCTGGAGCGTGGTCGGTTCCGAAGTGATCCACGATCGCGAAGAGCAGGTGGCGGAAATCTGGAACGCCCGCTTCCGCATCGGCGGCGTGCCGGTGTTCTACAGCCCGTACCTGCAATTGCCGGTCGGCGACAAGCGCCGTTCCGGCTTCCTGATCCCGAACGCCAAGTACGGCAGCAACAATGGCTTCGAGTTCATGTTGCCGTACTATTGGAACATCGCGCCGAACTACGACGCCACCATCACACCGCACTATATGTCCAAGCGCGGCCTGCAGTGGCAGACCGAGTTCCGTTATCTGGTGCAGCCGGGCCTCGGCCTGATGGAGTTCGACTGGCTGCCGGACGACAAGGAATACGGCAAAGATCATGACGACAACAAACGCTGGCTGTTCTACTGGAACCATAACGGCGTCATGGATCAGGTATGGCGCTTCAACGTCGACTACACCAAGGTCAGCGATTCCAAATACTTCACCGATCTGGACTCCAAATACGGTTCCACCACCGACGGCTACGCCACGCAGAAATTCAGCCTCGGCTACGCCAACGAAAACTGGAACGCCACGCTGAGCTCCAAACAATTCCAGATCTACGACGACACCGATCGTTCACAGTCGGACTCGTATAAAGTTCAGCCGCAGCTGGACCTGAACTACTACAAGAACGACCTCGGCCCGTTCGACTTCCATATTTACGGCCAGGCGGCCAAGTTCACCAGCGTCAACCCATATAGCCCTGACGCCACCCGTCTGCACATGGAGCCGACGCTGAGTCTGCCGCTCACTAACGGCTGGGCCAGCCTGAACACCGAAGCCAAGGTGATGGCGACCCACTACCAGCAGGATATTCCTGACGGTTTCGCTGCCAACTACCAGAGCCGCAAAAACGCTGCCGCGCCGGAGCTCGATGATTCGGTCAACCGCGTACTGCCGCAGTTCAAAGTCGACGGCAAGCTGGTGTTCGAGAGGCCGATGATCTGGGCCGAGGGCGCTACCCAGACGCTGGAGCCGCGCGTGCAGTACCTGTATGTGCCGTACCGCGACCAGAGCAACATCTACACCTACGACACCACGCTGCTGCAGACCGACTACTCCGGCCTGTTCCGCGATCGCACCTACAGCGGCTTGGATCGCATCGCTTCGCAGAACCGCGTCTCTACCGGTTTGACCACCCGCATTTATGATGACGCCCTGGTTGAACGTTTTAACGCTTCCGTGGGTCAAATCTACTACTTCAGCCGTTCGCGTACCGGTGACCAGATGACCGGTTACGACAACAACGACGATACCGGCAGCGTAGCCTGGGCCGGCGATACCTATTGGAAAATCGACGATCGTTGGGGCCTGCGCGGCGGCCTGCAGTACGACACCCGCCTGAACAGCGTCTCGCTGGGCAACGGCGTGGTGGAATACCGCCAGGACGCCGAGCGCGTGGTGCAGTTGAACTACCGTTACGCCACGCCGGAATATATCCAGACGGCGTTGAACACCAAAACGGTTCCGGCCTTCCAGGACGGCATCTCGCAGGTGGGCATCACCGGCAGTTGGCCGATCGCCGATCGTTGGGCGGTGGTCGGGGCGTACTACTACGACACCCGCGCCAAACAATCCGCCGATCAGTTGGTGGGGCTGAAGTACAACACCTGCTGCTGGGCGGTGACGCTGGGCTATGAGCGCAAGATCACCGACTGGAACAACAGCAACAATACCAGCGTTTACGACAACAGAGTTTCGTTCAACGTCGAACTGCGCGGCCTGAGCAGCGATCATAGTCTCGGCTCCGCAGAAATGCTGCGCTCCGGCATTCTGCCGTATCAGCGCGCATTCTGACGCTTTGCAACACTTTGAAAACGAGAACTTTCACCCGCATTTGCGGATTACATAATGGGAAATGTATGAAGAACTGGAGAACGCTTATTCTCGGATTGGTGGTTTGCGCCAATGCCGCGTTCGCAGCACCCCAAGAAGTGGATAAAGTCGCCGCCGTCGTGGATAACGGCGTGGTACTCGAAAGCGACGTCAACGGTCTGTTGCAGTCCGTGAAGCTCAACGCCCAGCAGGCCGGCCAACAGCTGCCGGACGACAAGACGCTGCGTCATCAGATCATCGAACGCCTGATCATGGATAACATCCAGCTGCAGATGGCCAAGAAAATGGGCATCACCGTGTCCGACGCCGATCTGGACAAGGCGATCGCCAACATCGCCGCGCAAAACAAGATGAGCGTCGATCAGCTGCGCAGCCGCCTGTCGTACGAAGGGTTGAACTACAACACCTACCGTTCGCAGATCCGTAAAGAGATGCTGATCTCCGAAGTGCGTAACAACGAAGTACGCCGCCGCGTCACCATCCTGCCGCAGGAAGTGGACTCGCTGGCGAAACAGGTGGGCGCGCAGAACGGCAGCGACACCGAAATGAACATCAG
The DNA here is from genome assembly GCF_009905295.1 of Serratia sp. NGAS9. Taxonomy (NCBI): domain Bacteria; kingdom Pseudomonadati; phylum Pseudomonadota; class Gammaproteobacteria; order Enterobacterales; family Yersiniaceae; genus Serratia; species Serratia sp. NGAS9. The sequence goes on along the minus strand of NZ_CP047605.1, from coordinate 704,926 downwards.
CCACATCCTGATCCCGCTGCCGGAGAACCCGTCGCAGCAGCAGGTCGACAAAGCCGAAGAGCTGGCCAAACGTCTGGTGGGTGAGATCAACAGCGGCGCCGACTTCGGCAAGCTGGCGATCACCTACTCCGCCGACTCTCAGGCGCTGAAAGGCGGCAACATGGGCTGGGGCAAACTGCAAGAAATCCCGACCCTGTTCGCGGAACGTCTGGTGAGCGCCAAGAAAGGCGACGTCGTCGGCCCAATCCGTTCCGGCGTCGGCTTCCACATCCTGAAAGTGAACGACATTCGCGGCGCCAGCCAGTCGGTGTCGGTCACCGAAGTGCACGCCCGTCACATCCTGCTGAAACCTTCGGTGGTGCTGACCGACGACCAGGCTCGCGCCAAACTGCAATCCGTGGCGGAAGCGATCAAGAGCGGCCGCGCCAAGTTTGCCGACGAAGCCAAACAGCTGTCGCAAGATCCGGGTTCTGCGATGCAGGGCGGCGATCTGGGCTGGGCTTCCCCGGACATCTACGATCCGGCCTTCCGCGATGCGTTGCTGAAACTGAGCAAGGGTGAAATCAGCGCGCCGGTCCACTCCTCCTTCGGTTGGCACCTGATCCAGCTGCTGGATACCCGCCAGGTGGATAAGACCGACGCTGCGCAGAAAGATCGCGCTTACCGTATGCTGTTCAACCGTAAGTTCGCCGAAGAAGCGCAGACCTGGATGCAGGAACAGCGCGCCCAGGCTTACGTGAAGATCCTCGATGGCAGCGATGCACAGCAATAAACGCGTCGTCATTACCCCCGGCGAACCTGCCGGGGTTGGGCCGGATTTGGTGGCAGCGCTGGCGCAACAGGATTGGCCTGTTGAGCTGGTGGTGTGCGCCGATCCGGCCCTGCTGCTTGAACGCGCCAAGCGTATGGGCCTGCCGCTGACGCTGCGCGACTACCAGCCGCAGCAACCGGCCGAAGCGCAACGCGCCGGCACGCTGACCGTGCTGCCGGTCCCGCTCGCTCACCCGGTGACCGCCGGTGAGTTGAACGTCGGCAACAGCGCCTACGTGGTGGAAACCCTGGCGCGCGCCTGCGACGGCTGCCTGAACGGCGAGTTCGCGGCGCTGATCACCGGCCCGGTGAACAAGGGCGTGATCAACGACGCCGGCGTGCCGTTTATCGGCCATACCGAATTCTTTGCCGATCGCAGCCGCTGCGATCGCGTGGTGATGATGCTCGCGACCGAAGAGCTGCGCGTGGCGCTGGCGACCACCCATCTGCCGCTGCTGGCGGTGCCGGGCGCCATCACGCAGCAGAGCCTGTTCGAAGTCATTCGCATCCTCGACCACGATCTGAAAACCAAATTTGGCATCGCCCAGCCGCACATTTACGTCTGCGGTCTGAATCCCCACGCCGGGGAAGGCGGCCATATGGGGCGCGAAGAGATAGACACCATCATCCCGGCGCTCGACGCGCTGCGCGCTGACGGCATCCATCTTGTCGGCCCGCTGCCGGCGGACACCCTGTTCCAGCCCAAATATCTGCAAGATGCCGATGCGGTGCTGGCGATGTATCACGATCAGGGGCTGCCGGTGCTAAAATACCAAGGGTTCGGCCGCGCGGTGAATATCACCCTCGGTTTGCCTTTCATACGCACCTCGGTCGACCACGGTACCGCTCTGGAACTGGCCGGCACCGGCACCGCCGATGTCGGCAGTTTCCAAACGGCCCTGAATCTCGCCATTAAAATGATAATTAATTGTAATGAATAACAGAGTCCACCAAGGGCACTTTGCCCGCAAACGCTTTGGACAAAACTTTTTAACCGATCAGTTTGTCATCGATAGCATTGTCTCCGCCATTCACCCGCAGCCGGGCGAAGCGGTGGTCGAGATCGGCCCCGGCCTCGGCGCCTTGACCGAGCCGGTCGGCGCGCGCATGGACCGCATGACGGTGATCGAACTGGACCGCGATCTGGCCACCCGGCTGGAGAACCACCCGCGGCTGAAAGACAAGCTGACCATCCACCAGCAGGACGCCATGACGGTGAATTTCGCCGAACTGGCCGAGGAAGCTGGCCAACCGCTGCGCGTATTTGGTAACCTGCCGTACAATATTTCGACGCCGCTGATGTTCCACCTTTTCAGCTATACTCAGGCAATCCGCGACATGCACTTTATGTTGCAAAAAGAGGTGGTCAACCGTCTGGTGGCCGGTCCGAACAGCAAGGCCTACGGGCGTTTGACCGTGATGGCGCAGTACTACTGCAACGTCATTCCGGTGCTGGAAGTGCCGCCGACCGCGTTCGCGCCGCCGCCGAAGGTCGATTCCGCCGTGGTGCGTCTGGTGCCGCACACCGAGCTGCCGAACCCGGTGGGCGACGTGCGCATGCTGAGCCGCATCACCACGCAGGCATTCAACCAGCGGCGGAAAACCATCCGCAATAGCCTGGGCGACCTGTTCACGCCGGAGCAGCTGACGGAGCTGGGCGTCGATCCTTCGCTCAGAGCAGAAAATATTTCTGTGGCGCAGTACTGCAAGCTGGCGAACTGGCTGTCAGCCAATCCGGCGCCGCAGCAATAAGGAGTTGTTGTCATGATTGATTCGCCCCGCGTGTGTATTCAGGTTCAGAGCATCTATGTGGAATCACAGTCGATCCCTGAAGAAGAGCGTTACGTCTTCGCCTATACCATCACCATCCGCAATCTGGGGCGGACCGACGTGCAACTGTTGGGCCGTTACTGGCTGATCACCAACAGCAACGGCCGTCAGACCGAAGTCCAGGGCGAAGGCGTGATCGGCGAACAGCCCGTCATTCCGCCCGGTGGCGAGTTTCAGTACACCAGCGGCGCCATTCTGGAAACGCCGCTGGGCACCATGGAAGGCCATTACGAAATGGTGGACCATCAGGGTCAGCCGTTCCGCACCGCTATTCCCGTGTTCCGCTTAGCCATTCCAACGCTGATCCATTAACTATGTCGACATACCTTATCGGCGACGTTCACGGCTGTTTCGATGAACTGAAGTCGCTGCTGGCTCAGGCTGCTTTCGATCCCGAGCGCGATCAACTGTGGCTGACCGGCGATCTGGTGGCGCGCGGCCCCGCCTCGCTGGACGTGCTGCGCTATGTGCGCTCGCTCGGCCCGGCGGTGCGCATGGTGCTGGGCAACCACGATCTGCACCTGCTGGCGGTTTACGCCGGCATTAGCCGCAACAAACCCAAAGATCGCATCACGCCGCTGCTGGAAGCGCCGGACGCCGACGAGCTGATCAATTGGCTGCGCCGCCAACCGGTGCTGCAGGTGGATGATGAGCAAAAGCTGGTGATGGCCCACGCCGGCATCACCCCGCAGTGGGACATCGACACCGCGAAAATGTGCGCACGCGAAGTGGAGGCGGTATTGAGCAGCGACAGCTATCCGCTGTTCCTCGACGCCATGTACGGCGACATGCCGAACAACTGGGCGCCGGAGCTGAGCGGCCTGGCGCGCCTGCGTTTCAGCACCAATGCGCTGACGCGCATGCGCTACTGCTTCCCCAACGGCCAGCTCGACATGATCTGCAAAGATGCGCCGGGCAGCGCGCCGGCGCCGCTGAAACCGTGGTTCGAGCTGCCGCGCCTGGTGGATCCGGAATACACCATCATCTTCGGCCACTGGGCCTCGCTGGAAGGCAAGGGTACGCCGGAGGGCGTGATCGGGCTGGATACCGGCTGCTGCTGGGGCGGCGATCTGACGATGCTGCGCTGGGAAGACCGCCGTTACTTCACGCAACCCGCCAATCGCGGCGAAGCGCCTGACCACGCCGGCAGATTAGCCGCATCCTGAAACGATAAAGGCGGCCCGGTGGCCGCCTTTGTTCTGTATTGATTGCCGCCTTACGCTCCAATCACTCCGCCATCTTCACGCGTGATCATCAACACCGATGAACGCGGGCGCGGGCTGTTGTTCGGGAAGTGCGAATCGCCCTCTTCTCCCGGATGCTGTACGTTGACGAACATCGTCTTGTAGTCCGGGGTGAAGGTGAGGCCGGTCAGTTCGCAGGACTTTGGCCCCACCATGAAACGGCGGATCTCGCCGCTGACCGGATCGCCCACCAGCATCTGGTTGTTGCCCTGCCCGACGTAATCGCCCTTGTTGCTGTACTTGCCATCGGTGAGGATCCACAGGCGGCCGGCGCGATCGAAGCCCAGCCCGTCCGGGCTGTTGAAGGTATTTTCCGCCGTGATATTCGGCGTGCCGCGGTTGACGCCTTCGGGGTGGGCGATCGGGTTGCCGCACAACGCATAGATGTCCCAGGCGAAGACGTCGGCGGTGGCGTCGCCGCCCTCGTCCCAGCGAATGATTTGGCCGTAGATATTGTTCGGTCGCGGGTTGGCGGCGTTCAACGGCATCCCTTCCTCGCCGCGCTTGCTGTTGTTGGTCAGCGTGCAGTACGCGCGCCCGTCATGCGGGTTGACCGCGATCCACTCAGGGCGATCCATCTTGGTGGCGCCGACCTGTTGCGCCGCCTTGCGGGCGAAGATCAGCACTTCGGCCTCGTCGCGGAAGCCGTTCTCCGGCGTCAGGCCGTTCTTGCCGAACTCGAGCGCAATCCAGCGCCCTTTGCCCTTCAGCAGCGTGCCGGCTTCGTCGCCGTCGAACTGCGCCACGTACAGCGTTCCCTCGTCCAGCAGCGTGCGATTGTTGGCCGGATTGGCGGCGTCGACCACGCCTTTGGAAACGTACTTATAGATATGTTCACCGCGCTCGTCGTCGCCCATATACACCACCAGACGGCCGTCTTTGGCCACGGTCACCGCCGCGTTTTCATGTTTGAAGCGGCCGAGCGCGGTGAGCTTGATGGGCGTCGAGGTCGGATTCAACGGATCGATCTCCACGATCCAGCCGTGGCGGTTGAATTCGTTGGGATTCTTCGCCACATCGAAGCGCTCGTCATAGCCCGGCCAGTTGCGCTCCGGTTCGTTGACCTTCAGCGTGTAGCGCTTCTGTTCCGGCGTGGTTCGATAATCGGCCTGACGGGTGCCGAAATAGGTGTCGAAGTTTTCCTCGCAGGTCAGGTAGGTGCCCCACGGCGTCTTGCCGTTGGCGCAATTGCCGAAGGTGCCCAGCACCTTGCGGCCGCTCGGATCGGCGGCGGTCTGCAACAGCGGATGTCCGGCGGCCGGGCCGCTGAATTGCATCTCGCTGTTGGCGGTGATGCGGCGGTTATAGCGCGACGGGCGCTCCACCGCCCAGCGCTGGCCGTCGCCGACCCGCTTGACCGCGACAATGGAGACGCCGTGCGCCGCCTGCGATTTGCGCACCTCTTCCAGGCTGGTGGCCTTGGCGCCGCCGTGGGCGAACAGGTACTGCTCGTTAACGTATTCGTTATTGATGGCCATCACGCCGTGATTGTCATCGATAGGGAAGAAGCTCATGCCATCGTTGTTGTCGCCAAACTGTTTTTCCTGATCGGCGGCGCTGTTGTTGCCCTGAGGATCGAAGGCCGGCGCGCCGTCCACCAGCGGCTCGCCCCAGGAGATCAGCACCTCGGCGCGGTAGCCTGGCGCTATCGTCACTTCATCGGCGGTAGACGCGGCGATGCCCCGGAAACCCAGCAGCGTGTTCGGCGGCAGATCCTCGGCTAACGCCTCGGCGGAGACCGACCAGATGCCGCCGCCGAGAAAACCGGCCAGGCCGACGGCGCCGGCGCTGCCGAGCAGCAGCTTGCGGCGAGTGGGATCGATCAGGCGGTCGGCGTCTAATTGCTCAATTTGCTTGGTCATAACGTGGTTACCTTTTTAGTTATGGCGCCGCGGTCAAGATTCACCAGAGTTGCCGTGGCGCTCGGAGTTGGGCTTCATACTAATCAGGTAATGTGACGGAAAGGTTACGAATGACCGGCGCAAAAAGACCGGGGGCGCAATTGCTTGCGCCCCCGGGGATAGCTGGCTAACGCGCTGAAATCAGCGGCGCTGCAGGATTTCGAAGCAGTAGCTGTGCGAATTCAGCTCGTCGGCGTCGTGGAATTCGCTGAACGTGGTTTCCCACTCGTCCGGCTCGTAATCCGGGAAGTGAGTATCACCGCCGACTTCGGCGTCGATGTGCGTCAGGTACAGGCGATCGGCGCGCGGCAGCAGCTGGGTATAGATGCGCCCACCGCCGATCACCATCACTTCTTCCACCTCACCCGCGGCGGCCAGCGCCTCATCCAGCGAGGTCACCCAGGTCACCCCGGCGGCATTACCTGGGCGGCTGCTCAAAACGATATTGTGGCGGCCCGGCAGCGGGCGGCCGATGGACTCGAAGGTCTTGCGGCCCATAATAACCGGCTTATTCAACGTGTTGCGTTTAAACCACGCCAGGTCCGCCGGCAGGTGCCACGGCATGGCGTTTTCCATGCCAATAACGCGATCCGCCGCCAAGGCAGCGATCAGGCTGATAATCATTGTTTAACCCTGTGTAGGCAGCAAAATTGGTGACACTATACGTAAAGGCCTGAGTGCCGTCGATAGGCTAATCAAGCAAGATGAATATATAAGATAGCTCTTATCAGCATATCTAATAACCAACGATCGCCCGCCGGGAAATTTCACACGCCGGGGCGTTTGCGATACAGCCACAGGCCCGGTAACGACAGGCCGATCGACAACGCGCCGACGATGAAACTGGCCTTGAGGAAGTTGGTGATCATGGTCTCCATCAAGGCTTCGCTGTAGCCAAGATGCGAGATCTCTACCACAGTTATCATCGCGGTATAGGCGGAAATGCCGGGGAACATCGGGATCACCGCCGCCACGGTGAATACCTTCGGATGCGCCAACAGCCAGCGCGACCAGTAGATGCCGATGATACCGATCAGGATCGCCGCCAGCAGCGACGCCCACTCGATATTCATGCCAGCGTGCATCATCAACATGCGCGAGCCGCGCCCGATTGCCCCGAGCAACGCGCAATAGCGCAGCGCGCGCAGCGGTACGTTGAACACCATGGCGAAGCCCAGCGCCGGTACCGCCGCCAACAGCATCTCCTGCAACAATGCCCACAGCAGATTCATGACCACCCCCGCAGATCCCACAGCGACATCGCCATCACCACCCCGATGCAGGTCGCCAGCGTCAGCAGGCTGGCCATCGCCCAGCGCGCCAGCCCGGTGTTGACGTGCCCCTTAAACATATCGGCCACTGCGTTGATCAGCGGGAAGCCCGGCACCAGCAACAGCACGCTGGCGGCCATCGCCACGCTCGAGGTCTCTTTAAACGCCGGTAGGCGCAGCAGCAGCCCAGATATCGACGTAGCGACAAACGCCGTCAGGCAAAAATTGATCAGCGGATTCATCTGGCGGGCGGTGAGGATCTGGCGCACCAGCATCGCCGCGCCGCTGGCGATAAAGGTCACCAAAAAGGCGTCGCCGCCGCCACCGTTGAGCATGCTGAAACACCCGCAGGACAACCCCACCATCAGCACCACCAGCCAGCGCGGGTAGCGCAGCGGCCGGATCCTTTCAAAGCGACGCGCCACGTCGTGCGCATCCGCCAGGCGATGCTCGGCGAGGATCACGATATGCTGCACTTCGGTCACCACCTGCATATTGATGCCGCGATCGACATTCTTGCGGGTGGTGGTCAGGCAGGCGCCGTGGCTGAGGGTGGTCAACACCACCGCATTGGCGGAGATTGAACTTTCCACGCTGTCCATCCCCAGCGCCAACCCCAGGCGGGTCGACAGCTGTTCCACCACCGTGCTCTCGGCGCCGTGCTGCAACAGCAGCAGCGCGCATTGAATGCACAAGCGGGTAATTTCACGCTGTTGCCGGTGCGGCTCCGGCCTCTCTGTGGCGGTAGTCTGCTGCATGGTGCTCCGTCGCTGGCGGTAGATGAATTATTATCATAGAGCCTAACAATACCTCATTGGGTTGATGCGCATCAGAGGAAGCGGCGTTATTATCGCCAGAACTCTGTCTTTTGCGCGAGACGCTCCCATGCTTGAAACTTCGCTGTTCGTCGCCGGCATTGCCGCCCTCGGCATGCTCTCCCCCGGCCCGGATTTTTTCCTGGTGATCAAAAACGCCGCCCGCTATCCTCGGCTAGCCGCCATGATGACCGCATTCGGCGTGATATGCGGTGTCGCCACCCACATGTCCTACTGCGTCGCCGGGCTGGCGGTGGTGATCACCACCACGCCGTGGCTGTTTAACCTGCTGAAATACGCCGGGGCGGTCTATCTGGTGTGGATCGGCATCCAGGCGCTGCTGTCGCGCGGCGGCGGCAAAATGAACGTCAGCAATCTGCCGCAGCAGCAGGTCAGCCTGAAGAGCGCCTTTGCGCAAGGCTACCTGTGCAACCTGCTGAACCCGAAAGCCACCCTGTTCTTCCTGGCGGTATTTACCCAGGTGCTGCAGATCGATTCCGGCCTGGGCGACAAGCTGTGGTACGCGGGGATTATTCTCGGCCTGTCGGTCATCTGGTGGCCGCTGCTGGTGTTCCTGATCCAAAGCGGGCCGGTGCGCCGCGGGCTGGAAAAGACGCAGAAGGTCGTCGACAAATTGCTGGGCGGCATGCTGATCGCCTTAGGGATCAAGGTCGCGTTGAGCTAAGCAAAAAAACGGGGCGCCATTACGGCGCCCCTGCTGTTATCCTTTGGCTTCCACCACCTCATCTTCCGGCGCCTTGCCGTCGATACTGCCGCGCCAGCCGGTCTGCTGCACCCGCGACAGCCGATTCTGATCCTGCTCGATGGCCGCACTGAGCATCTCCTTGGCTCGCTGCAGGCTGGCGATACGGAATTCAGTATCCTGATAATTCTCCAGCGTGTCTTCCAGCATCTTCAGGTTATAGCGGCGGAACGTGTCCGCCTTCTCGCGCGCCTCATAGGCGTCCAGCCCCAGCAGTTCCAGCGTTTCACGGCCGATGCGCAGCGAGCTTTCGAAAGTTTCGCGCTCCGGTTTTTCCACCCCTAGCTGCCGCAGCTGATACCAGTGATCGACGTCGCGCGCCCGCGCCACCACCTTCAGATGCGGGAAGTGCTGCCTGGCCAGCTCGGTTAACGCCAGGCTGTCTTCCACATCGTCGATGGCGTTGATCAGCACCTTGGCGTGAGCGGCGCCGGCGGCCTCCAGCAGATCGGCCCGCGTGGCGTCGCCGTAAAACACCTTGGTGTCGAATTTGCGCAGCGTTTCAATATGGTCCGGATCGTGATCCAGTACCACGGTGTGCACGCCGTTGGCCAACAGCAAACGGCCGGCGATCTGGCCGAAACGGCCGAAGCCGGCAATGATCACGCTGGCATTCTCGTCGTCGATGACGTCAGCCGGGCGCTCCTCTTTCGGCGCATTTTTTTCCAGCTGCGCGGCGATCACCAACAACAGCGGCGTGGCCGCCATCGACAGCGCTACCGCCAGCGTCAGCGACTTGGCCCATTCGACCGGCAATACGCCGGCCAGCTGCGCGGCGCTGAAAATCACAAAGGCAAACTCACTGCCCTGGCCCAGCAGAATGGCGAACAGGCCGCGCTGGCGCTTCGGCACCCCGAGCAGCGGCCCAATCAGCCACAGCAGCGCCGCCTTGATCAACATAAAGCCCAGCAGCAGCGAGGCGATCAGCAGCGGGTGATGGAACAGGGTGCCGAAGTCAATCGACATGCCAACGCCGATAAAGAACAGCCCCAGCAGCAACCCCTTGAACGGCTGAATATCGCTCTCCAGCGCGTGACGGTATTCCGAGCTCGCCAGCAGTACCCCGGCGAGGAACGCCCCCATCGCCATCGACAGTCCGGCCATCTCCAGCAGGATGCCAAAACCGAACACCAGGAACAGCGCCACGGCGCTGAACACCTCGCGCATGCCCGAACGGGCGACAAAGTGCAGCAGCGGGCGGGTGACGTAGCGGCCGAGCAGCACCACCATCGTCAACGCGCCCACCACCTTGGCCGCCGACAGTACGAAAGCGCCCAGCGTGGTGGTGGCGCCGCTGCTGGCGAGCAGCGGGATCATCGCCACCAGCGGGATCGCCGCGATATCCTGGAACAGCAGCACCGCAAACGCACTGCGGCCGATTGGCGACGGCGTCAAATTACGTTCGCTCATCGCCTGCATGGCGATGGCGGTAGATGAAAGCGCCAGCGTCAAACCGATCAGCAGCGCCACCTTCCAGTTGAGGCCGAGGAAGTAACAGAAGGCGCTCAGCGCCAGGCCACAGCCCACCATTTGGATGCTGCCGCCGCCGAACACCGAGGCGCGCAGCGTCCACAGCCGCTTGGGATCCAGCTCCAGGCCGATGATAAACAGCATCAGCACCACGCCGATCTCGGCGAAGGTCAGGATCGACTCGGCATCCGACACCAGCTTCAGCCCCCAGGGGCCGATAATACAGCCGGCGATCAGGTAGCCAAGCACCGAGCCCAGCCCCAGTCGCACCGCGATCGGCACGAACAGCGCCGCGGAGCCGAGGTAGATCAGTCCCTCGATCATCATGTGATGGTTATCCATGGCTGGCCTCCCGGGTTTCCGCTTCGGCATGTTCCATCAGGTAGTCAACCAACCGCTGGCGGTAGGCTTCGCCGGCGGCCAGCAGCGCCGGCTCGTTGCAGGTAAAGGTGTTGTGCACGGCGAAATAAGGTTGCCAGTTCATGCCGCAATAGATCGCCGTAGCCTGCAGCGGCTGCGCCAGCGTAGCGAAGTTAGGAAAGTCGCCCAGCTCGAAGTGGTGCTCGTCGCCGCCGCTGGTCACTGCCCACAGGCAGTCTTTACCCACCAGCGCATTGCCGTCGTGGCCGTAGGCCCAGCCGTGCTCCAGCACTTTGTCGATCCACAGCTTCAACAGCGGCGGGAAGCTGTACCACTGCATCGGATGCTGCAGCACCACCAGGTCGGCGCGCTCCAGCGCCTGTTGCTCGGCGTTGATATCGATATTGAAATCGGGGTACAGCTCATACAGCGAGCGCACCTCTACCTCGGGGAGATCCCTCACCGCCTGCAGCAGGCGCTGATTGGCATGCGAATGCCGGGGATACGGGTGAGCATAAATTATCAGAATCATTGTTATCGTCGTTCCTTCGTTTCTTGCCAATACACCAAGCATATACCAATCACACAGAGTGACAGTTTGCCCACTGATTGATAGCGGAAATTTTTAACACCAGCCGACAAATTCGCTGAATAAAAAAAGGCGCTGCATCTGCAGCGCCCTGGCATAACGTTCTCGCGCGGTTATTTGCCGATACGCGCGTGCATTTCCTGCACCGAAGTCACCTGCTCGGTCGGATCCGCTTTCAGCGCCATCGCGGTGGCAAAGCCGCCGTTCAGCGTGGTGTCGTAGTGCACCTTGTACTGCAGGGCGCTGCGGCGAATCAGCTTGGAGTCCTCAATCGCCTGGCGGCCTGCCGTGGTGTTGACGATGTAGGTGTACTCGCCGTTCTTGATACGGTCTTGAATATGCGGACGCCCTTCGTGCACCTTGTTGACCAGACGCGGGTTGATGCCCGCTTCGCCCAGCACCACCGCGGTGCCGTGGGTGGCATCCAACTCGAAGCCCTGCTTCAGCAGGCTGGCGGCCAAATCGACCACGCGGGCTTTATCGCCTTCGCGCACCGACAGCAGCGCGCGGCCCTGCTTCTTCATGCCCGAGTTGCTGCCCAGCATCGCTTTGGAGAAGGCTTCCGCGAAGGTGCGGCCTACGCCCATCACTTCCCCGGTAGAGCGCATTTCCGGCCCCAGAATCGGGTCGACGCCCGGGAATTTGTTGAACGGCAGCACCACTTCTTTCACCGAGTAGTACGGCGGGATAATTTCTTCGGTCACGCCCTGCTCAACCAGCGTTTTGCCCGCCATCACGCGCGCGGCCACTTTGGCCAGCGGCACGCCGGTCGCTTTGGACACGAACGGCACGGTACGCGCGGCGCGCGGGTTGACTTCAATCAGGTAGACTTCGTTGTCTTTCACCGCGAACTGCACGTTCATCAGACCGCGCACCTGCAGCTCGAACGCCAGTTTTTCCACCTGGCGACGCATCACGTCCTGAATTTCCTGGCTCAGGGTGTACGCCGGCAGTGAGCACGCGGAGTCGCCGGAGTGCACGCCCGCCTGCTCGATGTGCTCCATGATGCCGCCAATCAGCACGCGCTCGCCGTCGCAGATAGCATCGACGTCCACTTCCACCGCGTCGTCCAGGAAGCGGTCCAGCAACACCGGCGCATCGTTGGACACGCTGACCGCGGTCTGGAAATAACGGCGCAGGTCGGTTTCGTCATAGACGATTTCCATCGCCCGGCCGCCCAGCACGTAGGAAGGACGCACTACCAGCGGATAGCCGATGCCCGCCGCCTTCTCGACCGCCTGCTCGATGGCGGTAACGGTGGCGTTGGCCGGCTGCTTCAGGCCCAGGCGGTTGACCGCCTGCTGGAAGCGTTCGCGGTCTTCGGCACGGTCGATGGCGTCCGGGCTGGTACCGATGATCGGCACGCCTGCGGCTTCCAGCTCACGCGCCAGCTTCAGCGGGGTCTGGCCGCCGTACTGTACGATAACGCCTTTTGGTTTCTCGATGCGCACGATTTCCAGCACGTCTTCCAGGGTCACCGGCTCAAAGTACAGGCGGTCCGAGGTGTCGTAGTCGGTGGAGACGGTTTCCGGGTTACAGTTGACCATGATGGTCTCGTAACCGTCTTCGCGCAGCGCCAGAGAGGCGTGCACGCAGCAGTAGTCGAACTCGATGCCTTGGCCGATACGGTTCGGCCCGCCGCCCAACACCATCACTTTCGGCCGGTCGTTGGTCGGGTTGGACTCGCACTCTTCTTCATAGGTGGAGTACATGTAGGCGGTGTCGGTGGCGAATTCCGCCGCGCAGGTATCCACGCGCTTGTACACCGGATGCAGACCGTGGCTGTGACGCAGCTTGCGAATTTCGCTCTCGGCGACACCGGCTAGCTTGGCCAGACGCGCATCGGCGAAGCCCTTGCGCTTCAACGTGCGCAGGAAGTCTTTGTCCAGGCCGTTGATGCCCGCTTCGGCTACCTGCTCTTCCAGGCGCACCAGCTCTTCAATCTGCACCAGGAACCAGCGATCGACGTTGGTCAGGTTGAAGACGCCGTCGACCGACAGACCGGCGCGGAAGGCGTCGGCGATGTACCAGATGCGGTCGGAACCGGCGTCTTTCAGCTCGCGGCGGATTTTGGTCAGCGCTTCCGGATCGTCCAGGCTCACTTTCGGATCGAAGCCGGTGGCGCCCACTTCCAGACCGCGCAGCGCTTTCTGCAGCGACTCCTGCTGAGTGCGGCCGATGGCCATCACTTCGCCGACCGACTTCATCTGGGTAGTCAGGCGATCGTTGGCGCCGGCGAACTTCTCGAAGTTGAAGCGCGGGATCTTGGTCACGACGTAGTCGATGGACGGCTCGAACGACGCCGGAGTGCGGCCGCCGGTGATGTCGTTCATCAGCTCATCGAGGGTATAGCCCACTGCCAGTTTGGCGGCGATCTTAGCGATCGGGAAGCCGGTGGCTTTCGACGCCAGCGCCGAAGAGCGCGACACGCGCGGGTTCATCTCGATGACGATCAGGCGGCCGGTTTTCGGGTTAACCGAGAACTGCACGTTGGAGCCGCCGGTTTCAACGCCGATCTCACGCAGCACCGCCATCGAGGCGTTGCGCATGATTTGGTATTCCTTGTCGGTCAGGGTCTGGGCCGGCGCAACGGTGATCGAGTCGCCGGTGTGGATGCCCATGGCGTCGAAGTTTTCGATGGAGCAAACGATGATGCAGTTGTCGTTCTTATCACGCACCACTTCCATCTCGTACTCTTTCCAACCGATCAGCGATTCGTCGATCAGCAGCTCGTTGGTCGGCGACAGGTCCAGACCGCGTTCGCAGATCTCTTCGAACTCTTCGCGGTTGTAAGCGATGCCGCCGCCGGTGCCGCCCATGGTAAAGGAAGGACGGATAATGCACGGGAAGCCGACGTCAGCGGCTACCGCCAGCGCTTCTTCCATGGTGTGCGCGATGCCGGAACGCGCGGTATCCAAACCGATTTTCTTCATCGCCACGTCGAAACGGCGGCGGTCTTCGGCCTTGTCGATGGCATCGGCGGTCGCGCCGATCATGGTGACGCCGAACTCGGCCAGCACGCCCTGACGCTCCAGCTCCAGCGCGCAGTTCAGCGCCGTCTGGCCGCCCATGGTCGGCAGCACCGCATCCGGGCGCTCTTTTTCGATGATCTTGCGCACCACTTCCCAGTGGATCGGCTCAATGTAGGTCGCGTCGGCCATCTCCGGGTCGGTCATGATGGTCGCCGGGTTGGAGTTGACCAGAATGACGCGGTAGCCCTCTTCGCGCAGCGCTTTACACGCCTGGGCGCCCGAGTAGTCGAACTCACACGCCTGGCCGATAACGATCGGACCCGCGCCGAGGATCAGGATGCTTTTTATGTCTGTACGTTTTGGCATTTTTTACTGCTCCTGATTATTTGGCGTTAGAACGGTAAGTCTCAATCAGTTCGATAAAGTGATCGAACAGCGGCGCGGCGTCGTGCGGGCCTGGGCTGGCTTCCGGGTGCCCCTGGAAGCTGAACGCCGCCTTGTCGGTGCGGTGAATGCCCTGCACCGTGTGGTCGAACAGCGATTTGTGCGTCACGCGCAGATTCGCCGGCAGGTTGTTTTCATCTACCGCAAAGCCGTGGTTCTGCGCGGTGATCATCACGGTGTTGTTGTCCAGATCCTTCACCGGGTGGTTGCCGCCGTGGTGGCCGAGCTTCATCTTCATGGTTTTCGCCCCGCTGGCCAGCGCCAGCAGCTGGTGACCCAGACAGATGCCGAACACCGGAATGTCGGTTTCCAGGAACTGTTTGATGGCGGCGATGGCGTAGTCGCACGGCTCCGGGTCGCCCGGGCCGTTGGACAGGAAGATGCCGTCCGGATTCATTTTCAGCACTTCGTCGGCTGGGGTCTGCGCCGGCACCACGGTCAGGCGGCAGCCGCGATCCACCAGCATGCGCAAGATGTTGCGCTTGGCGCCGTAGTCGTAAGCCACCACGTGGAACGGCAGTTCCGCGGCGGTTTTGGCTTCCGGCAGATCGCCTTCAAGCGTCCAGCTGCCTTGCTGCCAGCTGTAGGCCTCTTGAGTGGTGACCTCTTTCGCCAAATCCATGCCCTTCAACCCCGGGAAGCCTTGCGCCTTGGCCAGGGCCAGCGCGGCGTCCGGCGAATCGGCGGCAACGATGCAGCCGTTCTGGGCGCCTTTTTCGCGCAGCAGGCGGGTCAATTTACGGGTATCGATATCGGCGATCGCCACGATGTTGTGACGCTTGAGGTAGTCGGACAGGCTTTCTTCACTGCGGTAGTTGCTGGCGATCAGCGGGAGGTCACGAATGACGAGGCCTTGGGCGTGTACTGCGGAGGATTCTTCGTCGGAAGCATTGGTGCCGACATTGCCGATATGAGGATAAGTAAGAGTAACGATCTGGCGGGAATAGGAAGGATCAGTGAGGATTTCTTGATAACCGGTCATCGACGTATTGAAGACCACTTCCCCCACTGCCGCTCCCTCTGCCCCGATGGCCCGACCGTGGAATTGGGTTCCGTCTTCCAGAACCAATAGCGCTGACTTTATCAAAACATCCTCCGAGGAATAATCAATCACAATATTTGCATATTAATTCAGATATCGCGATCTAAATCAATGCAAAAACCGTCCGCGAGGCCAATTTTTGGCAAATTGGGCGCATTTTAATGATGAGTGCCTGGCTTGTCTACCCAAACTGCCAATTTTTGTTTTATTTTTGCAGTTCTCGGCGCTCATGCGGCGTGAGCGGCGATAAAAACACAGAAAACCGGGGCTAGGAAACGGTTGCGGGGAAGAATGACGGAAAACGCGGCCAGAATGGGACGAAAAAGACGCTAAAAAAGCTGTA
This sequence comes from Serratia sp. NGAS9, assembly GCF_009905295.1. Taxonomy (NCBI): domain Bacteria; kingdom Pseudomonadati; phylum Pseudomonadota; class Gammaproteobacteria; order Enterobacterales; family Yersiniaceae; genus Serratia; species Serratia sp. NGAS9. Next base: position 689,072 of record NZ_CP047605.1, on the reverse strand, counting down.
AGCGGAAAAAACGGAGGTAATCAGCAGGATAAACACACAAAAACAACCACTTCAATGACAAAGTAAACAAAACATAATATTTATCATGTTAAAAAAAAGGACAATAAAATTATTGCCCTATTATCATAGCATTATGATCAACACAACCACATCACGATGGTATTCAATTTAGTTATATCTGGTCCAAACTTAGCACATCGCGCATATCAAACAGGCCTTTATCCCGGTTATGCAACCAGGAAGCCGCGCGCACCGCGCCGCTGGCAAAAGTCATACGGCTTGAGGCCTTATGGGTGATTTCCACCCGTTCACCGATGTCGGCGAACATCGCGGTGTGCTCGCCGACGATGTCGCCGGCGCGAATGGTGGCAAAGCCGATGCTTTTCGGATCGCGTTCGCCGGTATGGCCTTCGCGCGCATAGACCGCACAGCTTTTCAAATCGCGCCCCAGCGCGCCGGCGATCGCTTCGCCCATGGCCAACGCCGTGCCCGACGGCGCATCCACTTTGTGGCGATGGTGCGCCTCAACGATTTCGATATCGGTATAGTCGCCCATCACCTGCGCGGCCTTCTCAAGCAGTTTCAGCACCAGGTTGACGCCGACGCTGAAGTTGGCGGCGAACACGATGCCGATATGCTGCGCCGCATCGCGGATCGCCTGCTTGCCGGCGTCATCAAAGCCGGTGGTACCAATCACCATCGCCTTATGGTGCGCCACGCAAAATTCCAGGTAGCCCAGGGTGCTTTCAGGGCGGGTGAAGTCGATCAGAATGTCGAACTCGCTCGCCACGTTATCCAGACTGTCGCTCACCTTGACGCCCAGCGCGCCGATGCCCGCCAGCTCGCCGGCGTCGACGCCGATCAGGCTTGAACCCGGGCGCGACAGCGCCGCTCCCAACACCACGCCTTCCGCCTGCTGCACCGCCTGGATCAACTGACGGCCCATCCGGCCGCCGGCGCCCGCAATCGCAATGCGGATTTGTGAATCACTCATGCTTGCTCTCTTCTTGTTTTGACGCCTATCCCATTAGGCTATCGATTCAGGGTAACCGTCCCACTTCAGCGTCGCCAGAGGATTCATTTCATAATTAGAAAATTATGATATTCCCCCGCTTTCATCAGCGGCGCTGTCGTGAGATTAACATTCAACCGATTTGGCGGCCTGCGACGATTGTACATAATCATGCAGTTTCCATGGCAAGAAAATGCAGAAAAAAGGCGCCGAAAACGGCGCCTGGGGAAAGGAACACTGCGAGGTCAGGCGGTAATGGCGGCCACTTCGTTGGCGATCGCCGTGAGCGCATCGTGGCGGGCATAGTCCTCACGCACCAGCGCTGCGCGTTGCCGATAGATCGGCTGCTGCAGAATACGCGACGCCGCCGCCAGGATCTGTTCTGCGCTCGGCGTGCTGGTGTGCAGACTGATGCCGCAGCCGGCGGCCACCACGCGCGCGGCCGCCTCCAGCTTGTCCTCGCCGGTGCCGGCGACAATCAGCGGCACGCCGCTGTCCAGCGCATAGTTGATCGAGCCGTAACCGCCGTTGGTGATCAGCAGCGCCGCCTGCGGTAACCAGTGTTCGAAGGAGATGAACGCCCGCACTCGGGCGTTGTCCGGCAACGCGTCCATCAGCCCTTCGGTCGCTCGCCCGCCGGTGGTGGCCAACACCCGCACCGGCAGATGCGCCAGCGCCTGCAGCGTCGGCACGATCAGCTGATGCAGATCGACATTGGCCAGCGTGCCCTGAGACACGATCACCAGCGGCCGACGATCGTCCTCCTCCCACAGCGCCTCTTCCGCGGCCGGTTGACCACCGCTGCGCAGCGGCCCGACGAAGCGCACACCGCTCGGCAGGTCGTCGCGCTCATATTCCAGCGCCGTGGTGGCCAACTGCAGGAAACGCTCGCAGCCGCCGATCAGCGCATCGGTAAACGGGCGATTCAGCGGCCGCCCGCCCGCTTGCACCAGCGCGGCATCAAAGCTTTGCTGCACCTCATCAAGCAACACCCGCGTCGCTTCATCCACCAATTGCTCGCGGGTCAGCGCCCGCGGCAGCAGCGCCGGCGGGATGCGCGGGCCATAGAAAATGGCGTCGCGCGAAGAATACGACAGCGGCGTGACGCCGATCCCGAAGACCGGCGGCCGTTCGGCGGACTGCAGCAGCGGCAGCACGCCGTAGAAGCAGTTCTCCACCATCAGCAGATCGGTCTTTTCGGCGGCGATGGCCGCACGCAGCTGACGATCCAACAGTGGGATCGGCGCGGCGAAGAAATCTTTCAGCGCCAGCGCCATCTGCGCATTGCCCGGCGGCAGCGCGGCGCGCTCGGGGAAATGCTCCTCCAGGTGGCGATAGTCGAAATCCACCTGCGCGTCGAACGGCACGAAGCTCGCCCCAGCCGCTTCGGCGCGTTCGCGGAACAGCGCGCCGGTCATCACCCGCACCTGATGCCCTTGGGCAACCAGGTGGCGAGCGATGGCCAACATCGGGTAGACGTGCCCCGGAGTGGCGACCGCCGCCATCAGTATCCTTGCCATAATGCTCCTTTACGCTTCTGCGTTGGCCGGCTTCAGCGCCAGATTGGCGCACACCGGGTTGCTCTGAATATGCACGCGCTGCAAATGACGCGCGGAACGAGCGGTAAAGCCCTCACGGCCGTGCAGCAGCGAGAAGTTGTCCGCCACCACCACGTCGCCCTGTTGCCACTGATGGGCATAATAGTGACGCGGATCGTACAGGTGCTGCTGCAGAGTGTGATGGAACTGTTCCTGCTGTTGTTCCGGCACGCCGTGATATTCCAGCGCATGCTGGTTGAGGAATTTTTTCCCCTCCGTCGGCGGTTCATTGTAGCGCATGATCAAGCCCCTGCCGTTCGGGTGCTGCACCACCAACGGCGAACAGACTTCTCCGCCGTAATGCACCACCTGCTTGATGCGGTAGGTGATCGACACCGACAGCCACTGATCCAGCAACGTTTCGTCCGCATTGGCCAGCAGCCGCGTGGTATCGACGAAGGTAGTGCACCCGCCTTCGTCCTGCGACGGCGCCGCCACGCAGTGGAACAGCTGGAACTCGGGGATGGTCGGCTTATACATACCATCCCAATGCAGCGGGACGTAGCTGCTGTCGAAAATATGATCCTTGGCGTCAGGATGTTCCTTCACGTCCAGCACCGCGCCGAACGGCCACATCATGATCTCGCCCCACTGCTCGGCGTAGCGCGTCAGAACCTCCCCATCGCTGAAACCGGAGTCGAATCCGCGCAGCACCAGCAAGTGGTGCTCCTGCGCCAGCGCTCGCAGCGCCGCCACCGGTAGCTCGCCGATCTTTTGCCCCGGATGCTGCGGCGTCAGGATCGCGCCGAACGGGGTATTCGGTTGGATATGGCAATTAAGCGGTTGGTTGTTCATCAGTATTCTCCTTGCATCGAATGTGCTGCTCACACGGCAACGTGCCGTCAAAAACGCGCCCGTCAGGATTTCGGGCGCAAAAGCATGCAGCGGCCTCGGGCCATCTGCGGTTGTTCGATCAGGTAATGGCTCGGCGTGCCGCGGATCTCTACCAGCTCGCCGTCCAGGCTCTGCGCGTCTTTACGTTTCATCAGCACGAACTGGCCGTTCACGTTGGCTGCCACGCCGTGCCACGGCGTCAGCCAGTCGTCTTTGGTCGGCATCATGTGGATACCCATTTTCAGACTGTCGACCGGCTGCGGGTGAATCGACAGACGGATCGCCGCCGGGAAGTGCTGCGCCAGCAGATTGCCCCAGGCCCAGCTGCGCTGGATCACGCCGCAAGCGCGCTGTTTGGCGTCTTTCTGCAGCGCGGCGTTGGAACCGCTGTAGCCCGGCAGTTGGCTGTCTTCATACAGGAAGCGCGTGATGGCGCGGTACAGCAAGAGGCCCTGTTCGTCCTGCATCAGTTGCTGTTTGATCGCCTCTTCCGATTCGGCATAGCCCTCCACCAACAATCGGCGCAGCAGATCATAATCATCGGTATGCTCCGCCAGGCCTTTGACATCGCCGAGGTTGAACACGCTCAGGTATGTCGCGCCCACTTCATGCAGCAGGCTTTCAATCTCGCGCTGATAGTGGTTGATCGCGTCGTCGCTGACGCGGATCAGATCGCCGAACACGTGACCGTCGGAGCAGATAACGATATGCGCCCCCGGCGGGTAATAGAGCTGAATGCGCTGGCACAGCGAGTTGAGGAAGATCAGCGACAGCCGCTCCGCCATGTCCGGCACCGCACCGATCACCTTGTTGGTGTTGGGCGACTTGGTCGGGAAAGCCGGCAGCACGAATTCGATACGTTGCTCGTTTTCGATGAATGCCCGAATACGCGGCAATTGCACCTGAGTGACCCGCCGTTCTTCTTCGGCGATCGAGGTGTCGTCGCCGGGGAAACGGCGGCGGTATTGCAATAATTCACGTAGGATCTTTAACGATATTTCTTCTTTCTGAGCGCTGTCCACAATGAGCTCCTGTTGCGATGTGGCGCGGGTGTATTATTGATAAGCGCAATAAGATTTATCAAAAAGAGAAAAAATCTCTGCAAAATAATAATCAGCCCGGCGTTTATATGCTTCAGGCAATATAGAAGAGATGGTGCTATATTATTAGCCCGTATAATTCACAATCTTGGTTAAGTTGTGCTTAACAAACTATGAGCAATATTTTAAAACGCATGGCCATTTTCTCAAAAGTGGTCGATTGCGGCGCATTCAGCATGGCGGCAAAAGAATTGGGCATGACGACCTCCGCCGTCAGCCAACATATTCGCCAGCTGGAGGAACATCTGGGCATTCAATTGCTGTTGCGATCGACGCGTTCATTGAGTCTGACCGAAGCAGGATTGTGTTTTTATGAAGATTGCCTGCTGATGATCCACGCAGCCGAACGTGGCCAACAACGGATCGCCGCGCTGCGTGGCGAGCTGGTCGGCGAACTGCGTGTCGCCACCTCCACTGAATTCGCCACCCACTATCTGGTGCCGGCGCTGCAAAGCTTCCTCGATGAACACCCGCAGCTTACGCTGCGACTGGAAATCCACGATGAGAAGATAGACCTCATCACGCAACGCATCGATCTGGCGATACGTGGCGGCGTGCTGGCCGACTCCAGCTACGTTTCCACGCGGCTGGCGCGCTGCCGTGAAGTGTTATGCGCCTCACCGGCCTACCTGGCACACCACGGCGTGCCGGATTCACCGCAGGCGCTGAGCCATCACCACTGGGTCACCTTTACACCGCTCGGCAACCCGCAGTTTGTCCGTCTTATCCATCGCGACGGCGGCGAACACCGCATGCGTATGACGGGGCGTTTGTTCACCAACAGCGGTATGGCGATGAAAGAGTTGGCGCTGACCGGCAAGGGGATCATTCGCAATTTCTTCGCCAACGTTGAACGTGAATTGCGCAGCGGTGAGCTGATTGAAATATTGCCTGATTGGCGGTTACCGGAAATTAATTGCTATGCCATTATGCCGCGCAGGGAGATCCAGCCATTAAAAGTCAGACGGTTGCTGGAACATATGAAACTCTATTTGCAGGAGAAGGGATTAACGGCCGTAGAACATATTCGACAGGAATAAAATAAGAAACATCTGCAACATCCATTATTGTAATTATTGTAATCACTTTGCCAACACCGGGCTTCATTTAGATTGCAGCCTAATGATATTCTGATTAATGACTTTTCGCCAGCCTATATAATTAATTACACCGACGTTATTTCAAATACTCAGAATAAATTTGACTTTAGTTAGCAGAAAATTTGAATATGCATGGCATGTTATTTTTAACGCGGCACGATTCCAAAAAAAACGGGAAGCCTAAGCTCCCCGCTGTCATCCGCCGGCGCATGTCAGTCAATCTGACGAACGTCCACCCGCAGCTCTTTAGGCACTTCAAACACGATGTTCTCTTCACGCCCGCTGATTTCATGCACGTCCAGGCCGCCCAGCGCTTTCAGGCGAGAGATCACCTCCTGCACCAGCACGTCCGGTGCCGAGGCGCCGGCGGTAACGCCGATATTGCGCGCTTCGCTCAGCCAGCTCTCCTGAATATCCGCCGCCGAATCGATCAGATAAGCCGGTTTGCCCACGCGCTGCGCCAGTTCAGCCAGACGGTTAGAGTTGGAAGAGTTCTTTGACCCCACCACCAGCACCACATCCGCATCGCCGGCCAGGTTACGCACCGCTTCCTGACGGTTAGTGGTGGCGTAGCAAATGTCATCCTTACGCGGACCGATAATACTCGGGAAGCGCTGACGCAGCGCGTCAATCACGTCCGAGGTATCATCAACCGACAGCGTGGTCTGCGTCATGAAGCACAGATTGCTTTCGTCTTTCACCTGCAGCTTCCACACGTCTTCCGGCGATTCGACCAGGTACATGCCGCCCTTCGGGTTGCTGTACTGGCCCATGGTGCCTTCCACCTCCGGATGACCGGCATGGCCAATCAGAATCGCTTCGGTGCCGCGGCGGCTGGCGCGCGCCACTTCCATATGCACCTTGGTCACCAATGGGCAAGTGGCATCGAACAACATGGTCAGATCGCGCGCCTTGGCTTCGGCGCGTACCGCCTGAGACACGCCGTGCGCCGAGAAGATCAGGATAGAACCGTCCGGCACTTCGGCGATCTCTTCGATAAACACGGCGCCCCGCTCACGCAGGCTGTCAACCACGTAGCGGTTGTGCACCACTTCATGCCGTACGTAGATCGGCGCGCCATACAGCTCCAGCGCACGTTCCACGATGCTGATCGCACGATCAACCCCGGCGCAGAAGCCACGCGGGTTAGCCAGCAATATTTGCATGCGTCTCCTCCTGCTGCGGATCGATCTCCAGCACTTCAATGTCAAAGGTCACCGGATGGCCCGCCAGCGGATGGTTGAAATCGACGGTGATTGAATCCTCCGCCACCGCGCGCACCACGCCCGGCATTTCGCTGCCGTCGATGGCGGTAAACAGCATGATGGTGCCCACGTCCGGCACGCCGGTTTCCGCGAAGTCGCGGCGCGAGAAGAACTGGACCAGATCCGGGTTCTCCGCGCCGAACGCCGCTTCCGGCTGCAGGGTAAAGGCACACTTGTCGCCCGCTCGCAGGCCGAGCAGCTGCGCTTCCAGCGGCGCCGACAGGCTGCCGTCACCCAGACGGAACAGCGCAGGTTTGCCGCTGCTGCGGGTAGATTCGGCGGTCGAACCGTCTTCCAGTTTCAGCGTAAAGTGAACCAGCACCGCGCTGTCACTGATAATCTGAGCCGTCATGTTACTCACCTTTACTCTTTGCGCCTTTGTTCGCCGGCGACAGGAAACCTTCCAGCACGATCATCGCCGCACCCACGCAGATAAAGCTGTCCGCCAGATTGAAGGTCGGGTAGTGCCAGTCACCGACGTAGAAGTCGATGAAATCGACCACAAAACCGTGCCACAGGCGATCGAACAGGTTGCCCAACGCCCCACCGATGATGAAGGCGTAGGCAATGTTGTTCAGCTTCTGCTGCGCCGCGCTGCGGTACATCATCACCAGCAGCACCGCGACGATGGCGATGGCGATGCCGGCGAAGAACCAGCGCTGCCAACCGCCGTGATCGGCCAGGAAGCTGAACGCAGCGCCGTAGTTGCGCGCGTAAAACAGGTTGAACGACGGGATCAACGGCTGGGACTGGCCCAGCGTAAAGTTAGCGAGGATCCACTGCTTGCTGCCGAAATCCAGCGCCAGCACCGCCACTACAACCCACAGCCAACGCAGGCCGGTCGAACAAATTGGTTTACTCATCAGGCGCGAGTTCTCAGGCAAAGTTACGCTTCTCGCCGTCACCGGCGACGTTGCTCACACAGCGGCCGCAGATGTCTGCGTGCTCCGCCACCAGACCGATATCGGTGGTGTAATGCCAGCAGCGCGGGCACTTCTCACCTGGCGCCGTGCTGAAGGCGATCTTCAGCCCTTTCAACAGCTCGGAGGCCTGCGCGTCGGCCGGCGCATCCGCCAATGGCGCAACGCTTGCCGCAGAGGTCAGCAGCACGAAGCGCAGCTCATCCTGCAGGCTGTTCAGGCGAGCCGCTAGCTCGCTGTCGGCATACAGCGTCACCGCCGCTTCCAGCGAACCGCCGAGGCGTTTGTCGGCACGCGCCTGCTCCAGCACCTTGTTCACTTCGCCGCGCACTTTCAGCAGCTCAGCCCAGAAAGCGTCGTTCATCGGCTCGCCTTCCGCCAGCCCGAACAGGCCGTCGTACCACTCTTCGGTGAACACGTACTGCGCGCGTTTGCCCGGCATGAAGCCCCAGATCTCGTCTGCGGTGAACGACATGATCGGCGCCATCCAGCGCACCAGCGCTTCCACGATGTGATACAGCGCGGTCTGGCAGCTGCGGCGGGCGACGCTGTCGCTCTTGGCGGTGTACTGGCGATCCTTGATGATATCCAGGTAGAAGGAGCCCATCTCGACCGAACAGAACTGCATCAGACGCTGCACCACTTCATGGAAATCGTAGTTGGCGTAAGCCTGTTCGATATCCTGCTGCGCCGCCAGCGCGCGGCCGACCGCCCAGCGATCCAGCACCACCATGTCTTCAGGCGCCACGCAGTCGGTGCTCGGCTCGAACCCGTTCAGGTTGGCCAGCAGGAAGCGCGCGGTGTTGCGGATGCGGCGGTAAGAGTCGGCGGAACGCTTGAGGATCTCGTCGGATACCGCGATCTCGCCGGTGTAATCGGTCGACGCCACCCACAGACGCAGAATGTCGCCGCCGAGCTTGTTCATCACGTCCTGCGGGCTGACGGTGTTGCCGATCGACTTGGACATCTTGCGGCCCTGGCCGTCGACGGTGAAGCCGTGAGTCAGCACTTCCTTGTAAGGCGCCTTGCCCTTCATCGCGGTGGAGATCATCAGCGATGACATGAACCAGCCGCGGTGTTGGTCGGAGCCTTCCAGATACATGTCGGCGCCGTGGCCGTTGAATTCAGGGCGCACATCGACAACAGAGGCGTGGGTAGAACCGGAATCGAACCACACGTCCAGCGTATCCGGCACTTTCACGTAGTCGGCGGCTTCCGCGCCGAGGATGTCGGCCGCGTCCAGATCCCACCAGGCCTGAATGCCGTCTTGCGCGACGCGCTTGGCCACTTCTTCCATCAGCTCAACGGTGCGTGGGTGCAGTTGCTCGGTCTCTTTGTGCACGAACAGCGACATCGGTACGCCCCAGGTGCGCTGACGCGAGATGCACCAGTCCGGGCGGTTGGCGACCATCATTTCGATGCGCGCCTGGCCCCAATCCGGGATCCACTGCACGCCCTTGATCTCTTCCAGCGACTGCTGACGCAGGCCTTTCTGATCCATGCTGATGAACCATTGCGGCGTGGCGCGGAAGATGATTGGCGTCTTGTGGCGCCAACAGCACGGATAGCTGTGCAGGAACTTCTCGACGTGCAGCAACGCGCCTTTGTCACGCAGCAGATCGACGATCAGATCGTTAGCCTTGAAAACAAACTTGCCGTCCAGTAGCGGGTAGGTGCCGGTCAGGTAGCAGCCGTTCGGCCCTACCGGGTTGGCCACTTCCAGGCCGTATTTCTGGCCGATCACGAAGTCGTCCGGGCCGTGGCCTGGCGCGGTGTGCACCGCACCGGTACCGGCGTCCAGCGTCACGTGCTCGCCGAGGATCGCCGGCACGTCGAAGTCCATGAACGGGTGTTTGAAGCGCAGCAGCTCCAGATCGGCGCCTTTGCAGCTGCCCAGCACCGTCCACTCGGTGATGCCGGCGCGTTTCATCACGCTTTCCACCAGTTCGGCCGCCAGGATCAGGCACTGGCCGTCAACCTGCACCAGTTGATAGGTGAAGTCCGGATGCAGCGAGATCGCGCGGTTGGCTGGCAGGGTCCACGGGGTGGTGGTCCAGATAACCAGCGAGATGGCGCCGTTGAAGTGGCTCACGCCAAACTTGGCCGCCACGGCAGCCGCGTCGGCCGCGTGGAAGGTCACGTCGATAGACGGCGAAGTCTTGTCGTAGTACTCCACTTCCGCTTCCGCCAGCGATGAGCCGCAGTCGGTGCACCAGTGAACCGGCTTGGCGCCTTTCAGCAGGTGGCCGTTGCTGATGATCTTGCCCAGCGCGCGGATAATGTTGGCTTCGGTTTTGAAATCCATGGTCAGGTAGGGACGATCCCAGTCGCCCAGCACGCCCAGGCGGATGAAGTCCTTCTTCTGACCTTCAACCTGCTCGGCCGCGTACTCGCGGCACTTCTGGCGGAACTCGGCCGCCGTCAGCTTCTCGCCCGGTTTGCCGTACAGCTGTTCCACCTTCAGTTCGATCGGCAGGCCGTGGCAATCCCAACCCGGCACATAAGGCGAGTCGAAGCCGGCCATCCCTTTCGACTTGATGATAATGTCTTTGAGAATCTTGTTAACCGAGTGACCAATGTGAATGCTGCCGTTCGCATACGGAGGGCCGTCATGCAAAATGAAGGTTTTTTTGCCCTTTTTGGCAGTACGAATAATCCCGTACAGATCCTGTTCATACCAACGTTGCAGCATGCCAGGTTCGCGCTTGGCGAGATCGCCGCGCATCGGGAACCCTGTTTCCGGCAAGTTCAGGGTATTCTTGTAGTCACTCATTAGATTCTCGGTTCCGTTTTCGGCTATAGAGATTAAACCGGTGTCTGTAGCCCGAAGAACTTCCGGGCCGTCACCACATCATTGGCGATTTGCTGCTTCAGGGCATCGAGCGAAGCAAACCGTTGTTCATTGCGCAATTTTGCGCGGAGCACCACCTCAATATGGCGCCCGTAAAGATCCATTGTGACATCCAGCAGATGCACTTCCAGCTGCTGGCGCACGCCGGCGACGGTCGGACGCGTGCCGATGTTGGCCACGCCCGGCAGCGACTGCGGCCCCAGGCCGTACACCTCCACCGCATACACCCCTTTCACCGGCGCCACCAGGCGCTTGAGCGGCAGGTTGGCGGTCGGGAAGCCGATGGTGCGGCCCAGCTCATCGCCGTGCACCACGCGCCCGGAGATGCTGTACGGGTGGCCCAGCAGGGTCTCTGCCAGCGGCAGATCGTCCTCGCTCAGCGCGGTGCGGATCGCGGTGCTGCTGATGCGCCGCTCGCCTTCGCGGAAGGTCGGGGTACTGACCACATCGAAGCCGTACTCTTTTCCGGCCTGCTGCAATAGCGGAAAATCGCCCTGACGCCCGGCGCCAAAGCGAAAATCATCCCCCACCATCAGGAATTTGACGCCCAGTTTTTCCACCAGCAGCTCGGCGACGAACGCCTGCGCGGTGTTGGCGGCGAAACGCGGATCGAACTTGACGCACAGCAGGTAATCAACGCCCGCCTGCGCCAGATAGTTGGCCTTGTCGCGCAGGCGCGTCAAACGGGCCGGCGCCTTGTCTGCGGCGAACATCTCCAGCGGCTGCGGCTCAAAGATCATGACCATCACCGGCAGCCCGAGGCGTTGCCCTTGTTGCTTCAACTGCTCCAGCAGCGCCTGATGACCGCGGTGTACGCCGTCAAAGTTGCCGATGGTGAGCACGCAACCATGGTGGCGCGCCCGGATATTGTGAATGCCGCGAATTAGCTCCATAGCTGGCTCAAAACAGTGGAAATCGGCGGATTATACCTTGTACAGCCGGTAAGGTTAACCCGCGATTGGTGCCTTTATGTAATAGACATACCATACCGGAGATAATCTGCGCGTGAAACGGCTTCGCCGCAGTTTATCCGGCGCCACCGGGCCGATTCTCGACCGCGGCCAACGGCTTGCGTCCGCCGCGGCAAAACATTGGCGAATTTTCTCGCGAAACACTGTATTCCCAAGAGCGAAGCTGGTAAAATCCTGCGCCATCACAACGTAGCGAGTGCCGCCTGTACAAACGGCGCTTATTTGCACAAATCCATTGACAAACGAAGGCTAAAAGGGCATATTCCTCGGCCTTTGAATTGTCCTCAATAGAATATATTTGGGAGTTGGACCTTGGCTAATATCAAATCAGCTAAGAAACGCGCCGTACAGTCTGAGAAACGCCGCAAGCATAACGCAAGCCGTCGCTCAATGGTGCGTACCTTCATCAAGAAGGTAGACGCAGCTATCGCAGCTGGCGACAAAGAAGCAGCACAAAATGCATTCCTGGTAATGCAGCCACTGGTGGACCGTCAGGCAGCTAAAGGCCTGATCCACAAAAACAAAGCAGCGCGTCATAAGTCAAACCTGACTGCACGCATCAACGCAATGCAGTAAGCATTTCGTTATCTGCTTGATAAAAAAACCGGCTCAGGCCGGTTTTTTTACGCCCTGCGTTCAGTGAACCGCTAGCAGGAAAACAGCGCCGAGAAGTCTTTGTTGCAGACGCGCTGCACCGCCGGATGCTGGATCATGCGCTCGGCGAAGATGATGTAATACTCCTCCTGCACGCTGTCTATACGTCCAATCTCCACCACGTTATCATCGTTGTAGGTATCCTGCGCATACAGCGTCGGCGCCACGAAGATCGCGTTGTGGTACATGCCGAAAGCCTTCATCAGCGCCGCATCGTCGAACTCGCCCAGAATCTCCACCTGGATGCCCTGCGTATTGAACCAGTTGAGCAGTTTGCGCCCCAGCATCGAACGGCGGCCGGGGATCAGCAACTTACGCTGCTCCAGGCAGGCCGGGAACGGCAACTCCGGCACCGGCTGGCGACAGAAGAAGCTGATGCCGCACTCGCCCAGCTTCAGCGAGAACAGCCCTTCCTGCTGGCTGGAGTCCACCGGGCAATCCGACAGGATCATATCCAGCTTGTGCTGGCTGAGCTGCTCCAGCAGCATCTCGTGCGTCGATTCAAAACAACGCAGGTGGATCTGTTCGTTGTCCACCACCACCGCCGTTTCCAACACCTGGCTGACCAGGCGCTTCGACAGCGCGTCCGCCACGCCGACGTCGAACAGCAGATTCGACTCTTTGCGATAGTTGACGATATCCAGCATTTCCTGGCTGAGCATAAACATCTTGTCAGCATAGCGGAACACCAACTGCCCCAGCTCCGAAGGCACCAACCCGCGCCCCTGGCGTTTGAACAGCTTGCCGTCCAACCGCTCTTCCAGCGCCTTGATCTGGCCGGTGATGGTCTGCGGCGTCAGAAACAACGCTTCAGCGGCGCCGACCACGGAACCGGCCTTGCAGACCTGCCAGAAATAGTAAAGGTGATTAAAGTTGATATGCGACATCCTCACGAGCGGCTCTCCTTAACAACGTTTCGCAGCGGCAAACGGTGTGCCGTGACGAGCGACAAACTTCCTTTCCCTGCTTCAGACAACGTATAGCCCCATTAGTCCCAACGAAGAACGGCCGAAGCTGCACATATTTTATACCGTACAGCTCCGACCAGCCATTTTATTATGTGCCCTTACCGGGCACATTCAGGATTAACGTACGCGCGGCAACGCCAGACGCAGCAATCCATACCCTACCACCGCCGCAGCCGTCGAGCCCAACAGGATCCCCAGGCGGGAATAGGTGCTGAGCGCCATATCCGCCTCGCCGAACGCCAGCGAGGCGATAAAAATCGACATGGTGAAACCAATACCGCAAAGCACCGAAACGGCAAATACCTGTTTGAAGCCGATGCCTTCAGGCAAACGGGCGATGCCCATTTTCACCGCCAGCAGGCTGAAGAGGAAAATCCCCAGCGGCTTACCGATAAACAAGCCAGCCGCAATCCCGACCGGCAGCAGCGACGTCAATCCTTCCAGCGATACGCCCTGCAAAGAGACCCCGGCGTTAGCGAAAGCGAACAGCGGCAGGATCATAAACGCGACCCACGGGTGCAGCTCATGCTCCAGCGTTTCCGATGGCGATGGCCCCTTCTTGACGTTCAGCGGGATCATAAAGCCGACGATCACCCCGGCCAACGTCGCGTGCACCCCGGACTTGAGGATCGCCACCCACAACACCAGGCCAACCATCATATACAGCGAGGTTTTTCCCACGCCACGCCAGTTCATCACCGCCAGCAGCACCGTCGCCGCCGCTGCCACGCCCAGCGCCACCATCGACACTTCGTGGGTGTAGAACAGCGCGATGATGATAATCACGCCCAGGTCATCGATGATCGCCAACGCCAGCAGGAATACTTTCAGGCTAGTCGGCACGCGGTTGCCCAGCAGCGCCATTACGCCCAGCGCGAAGGCGATATCGGTCGCCGCCGGGATTGCCCAACCCTGGCGAGTGACTTCATCCGCGCCGTTGAAAAGCAGGTAAATCAGCGCCGGCGCCAGCATGCCGCCCAGTGCGGCGATCGCCGGAAACACCGCCTTGTCACGCCCGGACAGCGAGCCTTGCATCAGCTCGCGCTTGACCTCGAGCCCCACCACCAGGAAGAAGATGGCCATCAGGCCGTCGTTGATCCACAGCAGCAGCGGCTTGGCGATCTCCAGCGAAGCAATTTTCACCATCACTGGCAGGTTAAGGAATGCCTGATAGATCCCCTGCGCCGGGCTGTTGGCCATGATCAGGGCGACGATCGCCGCCGCGATCAGAATGATGCCGCCCGCGGCTTCCTGACGTAAAAATTGACGAATGATGTTGGTCACAGTACGCCTCTCCAAATCTGTGCAGGACGTAGCGCCCTGCGAACCACAGTCATGAAGTGAGTATAGAGGGCGTTTTAGTTCGAAAAAATAAGTTTATAAATGCTAAATAACTCGAAAAAACCGATCAAAAGCACGAGTAAATCACATTATTCTTAGGGAACGAGCGTTGTAGCACGCAAATAAAAACCCCGGGCAAATGCCCGGGGTTCTAACATAAACCAACAGAAACAGAAGGTTAGCGAGTCAGATCGTCAAAGAACTTTTTCACCCCGTCGAAGAAGCTCTTCGAGCGCGGGCTGTTCTTGTCGCCGGATGGGCCGCCCAGGCTCTCTTCCAGCTCACGCAGCAGTTGCTTCTGCTTGTCGTTCAGATTGACCGGTGTTTCCACCACTACGCGGCACAGCAGGTCGCCCTGGCTGCCGCCACGCACCGATTTCACACCCTTGCCGCGCATGCGGAACAGCTTGCCGGTTTGGGTCTCCGAAGGCACCTTCAGTTTCACCCGGCCATCCAGCGTCGGCACTTCAATCTCGCCGCCCAGCGCTGCCATGGCGAAGTTGATCGGCACTTCACAGTACAGGTTGTTGCCTTCACGCTCGAAGATCGGGTGCGCCTTCACCTGCACCTGAACGTACAGATCGCCCGCCGGTGCGCCGTGCTCGCCGGCTTCGCCTTCACCCGCCAGGCGGATGCGGTCGCCAGTATCGACGCCGGCCGGAATTTTCACCGACAGCGTTTTGGATTTCTCAACCCGGCCGTGGCCGTGGCACTTGTTGCACGGATCTTTGATGATCTGGCCGCGGCCATGGCAGTGTGGACACGCCTGCTGCACGGTGAAGAAGCCCTGACGCATTTGCACCTGGCCTTGACCGTGACAGGTTGGGCAGGTGACCGGTGAACTGCCCGGCTTGGCGCCGCTGCCGTGGCAGACGTCGCACTCTTCCAGCGTCGGGATGCGGATCTCTTTGGTGACGCCACGTACCGCTTCCTCGAGGGTCAGCTCCATGTTATAGCGCAGATCAGAACCGCGGCTGGCGCGCTGACGGCGGCCTCCGCCGAAGATATCGCCAAACACGTCGCCAAAGATATCGCTGAAGTCGGCACCGCCGCCAAAGCCGCCGCCGCCCATGCCGCCCTGTTCAAAGGCCGCGTGGCCATACTGGTCGTAGGCCGCGCGTTTCTGGTCGTCGGTCAGGACTTCGTAAGCTTCTTTAACTTCTTTAAACTTGGTTTCGGCGTCTTGTTCCTGGTTGCGGTCAGGATGGTATTTCATCGCCAGGCGTTTATACGCCTTCTTGATCTCACGTTCATCCGCCGTCTTGCTGACGCCGAGAATCTCGTAATAGTCTTTCTTCGCCATTCTTTCGCTTACCCTTAACATGCGTGCACGGGCGCAGAGTTGCCTCGACGCCCGTGCTGGTTTTCGGTAGCGGCATCTCGGCCGCCCCGTGCCCGCTTAAGGGCGATTATTTTTTGTCTTTAACTTCTTCGAACTCAGCGTCAACCACGTCGTCGTCTTTCTGCGCCGCGTTGTCCGCGCCGGCGTCAGCACCCTGCTGAGCCTGCTGCGCCTGAGCCATTTCCAGCAGCTTGCCGGAAACCTGCACCAGCGCCTGAGTCTTCGCTTCGATCTCGGCTTTATCTTCGCCTTTCACCGCCGCTTCCAGATCTTTCAGCGCCGCTTCGATCGCCGTTTTATCTTCCGCCGGCAGTTTGTCACCCGCTTCTTCCAGCTGCTTGCGAGTACCGTGGATCAGGTGATCCGCCTGGTTACGCGTCTGTACCAGCTCTTCGAACTTGCGGTCAGCTTCAGCGTTCAGCTCGGCATCGCGCACCATTTTCTGGATTTCGTCTTCGTTCAGGCCAGAAGATGCCTTGATGGTGATCTTCTGCTCACGACCGGTGTTCTTGTCTTTGGCAGACACGTGCAGGATGCCGTCAGCATCGATATCGAAGGTCACTTCGATCTGCGCCATGCCGCGCGGTGCCGCCTGGATGCCGTCCAGGTTGAACTGGCCCAGAGATTTGTTATCGCTGGCGCGCTTACGCTCACCCTGCAGCACGTGGATGGTTACTGCAGACTGGTTGTCTTCCGCAGTAGAGAACACCTGGCTGTGCTTGGTCGGGATCGTGGTGTTTTTGGTGATCAGCGGCGTCATCACGCTGCCCATGGTTTCGATACCCAGCGACAGCGGGGTCACGTCCAGCAGCAGAACGTCCTTCACATCACCGGCCAACACGCCGCCCTGTACCGCAGCGCCTACGGCAACCGCTTCGTCCGGGTTCACGTCTTTACGCGGTTCTTTGCCGAAGAAGTCTGCGACTTTCTTCTGCACCATTGGCATACGGGTCTGGCCGCCCACCAGGATCACGTCCTGGATGTCGGAAACCGACAGGCCTGCGTCTTTCAGCGCCACTTTCAGCGGCTCGATAGAACGCGCAACCAGATCTTCAACCAGAGACTCGAGTTTGGCGCGAGTCACTTTGATGTTCATGTGTTTTGGACCGGTCGCGTCTGCAGTGATGTACGGCAGGTTAACGTCGGTCTGCTGAGCGGAAGACAGTTCAATCTTCGCTTTCTCAGCGGCTTCTTTCAGGCGCTGCATCGCCAGCGGATCGTTGCGCAGATCGATACCCTGATCTTTCTTGAACTCTTCCACCAGGTAGTTGATCAGACGGCTGTCGAAGTCTTCGCCACCCAGGTGGGTGTCACCGTTGGTCGCCAGCACTTCAAAGGTTTTTTCGCCGTCAACGTCGTCGATTTCGATGATAGAGATATCGAAAGTACCGCCGCCCAGGTCATAAACCGCGATGGTGCGGTTGCCGACTTCTTTGTCCAGGCCGTAGGCCAGGGCCGCAGCGGTCGGTTCGTTGATGATGCGTTTGACTTCCAGACCCGCGATGCGGCCGGCGTCTTTGGTCGCCTGACGCTGGGCGTCGTTGAAGTAAGCCGGTACGGTGATAACCGCTTCAGTTACCGGTTCGCCCAGGTAATCTTCCGCCGTTTTCTTCATTTTTTTCAGCACTTCCGCAGAGATCTGCGGCGGAGCCATTTTCTGGCCTTTCACTTCCAGCCAGGCGTCGCCGTTGTCGGCTTCGACGATTTTGTACGGCATGATCGCTTTGTCGCGCTGCGCTTCTTCATCCTGGAAGCGGCGACCGATCAGGCGCTTGATGGCGAACAGGGTGTTTTCAGGGTTGGTCACTGCCTGACGCTTAGCCGGCTGGCCAACCAGAGTTTCACCGTCCTGGGTATATGCGATAATAGAAGGAGTGGTGCGGTCGCCCTCGGCGTTTTCCAGCACGCGTGCCTTGGCACCATCCATAATTGCTACGCAAGAGTTGGTAGTACCCAGGTCGATACCAATAATTTTGCCCATCTAAACGTCTCCACTAAAAAATTCATAATCAGTCAGGTTGCTAACCTATATGCGGGCGATTTTTTGCTTTTCAACTGCCCGATATCTCAGTGCGACCCGCGGTTAGCAGCTGCGGTTGCAAATAAGATGGGGCCATCCCGTCCGGCATCAAGGGGCAAGGCGAAAAAAATTTCTTTTTTTATCGTCATTCAGATCATTGTTTCCGGCTGCGGGGATCATTATGATGCGCGCGCTCTGGTGGAAAACTTCGATTTTTTGGCCATTCAGACCATTTATGATTTTACTTCGCTGTTTCCGTTAATTTTCTGTTATCGCAGAGGACTTATGCACACCAACAAGTTGGCGAATCCCGGCCCTCTCGGCCTGATGGGCTTCGGGATGACCACCGTCTTGCTGAACCTGCACAACGCGGGCTTTTTCCCACTGAACTCCGCCATCATCAGCATGGGGATTTTCTTCGGTGGCCTGGCCCAGATCCTGGCCGGTCTGCTGGAGTACAAGAAGGGCAACACCTTCGGCATGACGGCGTTCACCGCCTACGGCAGCTTCTGGCTGAGCCTGGTCGGCCTGCTGCTGCTGCCGCGTCTGGGCCTGGCTGAAGCCACCGAGGCGCACGTGCTGGGCATCTACCTGGCGCTGTGGGGCGTCTTCACCCTGTTCATGTTCTTCGGCACCCTGGCCGCCAACCGCGTGCTGCAGTTCGTGTTCGCCAGCCTCACGCTGCTGTTCGCCTTGCTGGCCGTCGGCAATATCACCGGCAACCACGCACTGCTGACCTTCGCCGGTTATGAGGGCATCATCTGCGGTGCCAGCGCCATTTACCTGGCGATGGCCGAAGTGCTCAACGAGCAATACGGCCGCACCGTGCTGCCAATTGGCGAGCCGGCTCCGGCCCGCGTCGCGGCCTCGCCGGTCACGGCGTAATCGCCCTTCCCTGACGAAAAAGCCCTGCAGTGCAGGGCTTTTTTTTAGCTGTAGGAATCGGCTCGCCGCTCGCCGGCTTCGCTGTTCAGGTCGCGATGCAGGTAGACGCCGAGCAGCAGCCCGATGAGCGACAGCGCCAGCACATAGTAAGCGGGCGCTAACGGGGTCAATTTCATGATCAGCGTCACAAAAATAGGGGTTAAACCGCCAAAAATAGCGTACGAGACGTTATATGAGAACGAGATGCCGGTAAACCGCACTTCCGCCGGGAAGGCCCGCACCATCACATACGGCACGGCCCCCACCACGCCTACGCTGAAGCCCACCAGCGCATAGCAGGCGAACAACATTTCCGGGCGCACACCCACCGTTTGATAGAACAGCCAGCTGCAGCCAGCCAGCAGCACACTGCCGACCACCAGCGTTTTGCTGGCGCCGAAGCGATCGGCCGACAAACCGGCGACAATGCAGCCGGCGATCAGCATGATGGTGGCGATACTGTTGGCCTGCAGCGTCAAAGCCGGCGCAATGGCGAACTGTTTTTGCAGATAGGTTGGGGTCATCAGGATCACCACCACGATACCCGCAGAGAGCAACCAGGTCAGCAGCATCGACACCACCACTTCCCGTTTGTGATTGAGCACCACCGATTTCAGCGGCAGCTCTTCGGCCAGCGCTTTACGCGCCTGCATCTCGATAAAGATTGGCGTTTCCTGCAGCCAGCGGCGCAGGTACATCGCCACCAAGCCGAACATGCCACCCAACAGGAAAGGAATACGCCAGCCGCCACCGGCGATGCTCTGCGGGCTAAGCGTGGTGTTGATCACCGTCGCCACCACCGAACCCAGCAAGATGCCTACCGTCAACCCGGCGGTCAGCGTACCGCAGGCGAAACCGATGCGCCGGCGCGGCACGTGTTCGGCGACGAAGACCCAGGCGCCCGGCACCTCACCGCCGATCGCCGCGCCTTGCAGCACGCGCATCAACAGCAGCAGCAGCGGCGCGGCGATGCCGATGCTGGCGTAGGTCGGCAGCAGACCCATCGCCAACGTCGGCAACGCCATCAGCAGAATGCTCAGGGTAAACATCTTTTTGCGGCCGACCAGATCGCCGAAGTGCGCCATCACGATGCCGCCCAGCGGGCGGGCAAGATAGCCGGCGGCGAAGATGCCGAAGGTTTGCACCAGCCGCAGCCACTCCGGCATGTCCGCCGGGAAGAACAGATCGCCGACCACGGCGGCGAAGAACACGAAGATGATGAAGTCGTAAAACTCCAGCGCGCCGCCCAACGCGGCCAACGTCAGCGTTTTGTAGTCTTGCCGGTTCAGCCGGCGATTATTGTCGTGAGGCATAGGGCACCGTCGGTAAAGGCTGTAAAAATAAAAGCCGCAGGCTTTCTGTAAAAGAATCCTTACTATAACGGCAAATTATTTTCACACCAGACGGGCTGAAGCCGATCTCGCAGAACGCTGAAATTTAGAGGTTTATCTCGCGACGCGCGCTCTTTGGCCGAAATGCTGCTACCACCGCGGCGTGCGTTTCGACGTAAGGCCCGTCGAGCAGTTGAATGCAATAAGGCACGCTGGCGAAGATGCCGTGCACCACCGCATTGCCCTGCTCATCCTTTACCCCTTCCAGCGTTTCTTTGATCGACTTCGGTTGGCCGGGCAAGTTGATGATCAGCGCCTGCTTGCGGATCGCTCCCACCTGGCGAGAAAGAATTGCCGTTGGCACATAGTGTAGGCTGATCTGACGCATTTGCTCGCCGAAGCCGGGCATCACGCGATCGGCGATCGCCAGCGTGGCGTCGGGGGTGACGTCGCGACGCGCCGGCCCGGTGCCGCCGGTGGTCAGCACCAGATGGCAGCCCATTTCGTCCACCAACTCACACAGCGTTTGTTCAATTTGCGTCTGCTCATCGGGGATCAGCCGGGTTTCCAGCTTGAACGGCGTCGCCAGCGCGCCGGCCAGCCACTCCTCCAGCGCCGGAATGCCTTTATCCTGGTAAACGCCGCCGGAAGCGCGGTCAGAAACGGAAACCAAACCAATACGTAAAATATCCATGCGTAACCTCTACAGCCTGATGGGGTCCGAACGGGTTCGTCTCCCGTTCTGTTGTCATTGCCGAGAGTATAAGGGCTTCCCCCGCCGGCGGGAGCGTCGGGCATAAAAAAAGGTGGCCTGAGCCACCTTTTTACTGCGCGATCTGCAGGAATTACAGCAGGTCGGCGATCATTTTTTCCAGTTTACCCTGGTCTACGGCGAACTTGCGGATGCCGTCGGTCAGTTTCTCAACCGCCATCGGATCCTGGTTGTGCTGCCAGTAGAACTCAGGTTCGGTCAGTGCGGCAGGACGCGCCTTCACTTCACCGGTGTAAGACAGTTTGCGCTCCAGCGCGCCTTCGCTCTCCGCCAGCTCTTTCAGCAGCGCAGGCGCGATGGTCAGGCGGTCGCAGCCGGCCAGTTCGATGATTTCGCCGACGTTACGGAAGCTGGCGCCCATCACCACGGTGTTGTAACCGTGCTGTTTGTAGTACTGGTAAATTTCGGTCACGGAGATCACGCCCGGATCTTCGTGCGGGGCGAACTCTTTCTTGTCGCCGTTGGCTTTGTACCAGTCGAGGATACGGCCAACGAACGGCGAGATCAGGTAAACGCCGGCTTCGGCACAGGCGCGAGCCTGAGCGAAGGAGAACAGCAGCGTCAGGTTACAGTTGATGCCTTCTTTCTCCAGCTGCTCCGCCGCGCGGATGCCCTGCCAGGTCGAGGCCAGTTTGATCAGAATGCGATCGTTGCTGATGCCGGCTTCGTTGTACAGCTTGATCAGGCGCTTGGCCTTGGCCACGCTGGCAACGGTGTCGTAAGACAGACGCGCGTCAACCTCGGTGGAGATGCGGCCCGGAACCAGTTTGAGGATCTCCAGACCGATGTTGACTGCCAGCTTGTCGGCGGCGTCGGCGATCTGCTGCTCGCGATCGCTGCTCTGGCCGCGCGCCCAGGCGATGGCTTCGTCAATCAGTTTGCGGTATTCAGGAATTTGGGCTGCATTGAGGATCAGCGAAGGGTTGGTTGTGGCGTCCTGCGGTTGATACAGCTTCATTGCCGCGATATCACCCGTATCTGCAACCACTGTAGTCAGCTGGCGCAGGGAAGTTAATTTGTCGGTCATGTTGGCATTATCTCATCGTTTGTGCATGAACTTTTGGCATTGTTCAACCATGCCCTGCCCTGATAATAACATGCGCCAAGCCCGGCGCAAGGCTGGAAAACCGCGGCGCGCAAGCATCTGTTTTATCCTTGGGCGAGCAACCGTTTACGCCGATATCTTTCGCCATAACCGAGCGGATGGAAAGGCAATAACGTGCTATCGCCCGAATAAATTATGTTAAATTCGAAAAAATTGATGCAATTCGTCCGCTAATCTGCGAAAAATCTTAATCGACTGACGCCGGACCGATTCCAGCTAAGCTCTTGTAAAAAATAGGCCAATGTTTTTCACCTGCGGTGGATGCTGCCAGGTGCGCATGACATTTCGATAAGAGGAGGGATCCCTTGACGGACCTGATGAATTTTATAAACAACATTTTGTGGGGGTCAGTGCTGATTTATCTGTTGCTCGGCACCGGCATCTACTTCACGTTGCGTACCCGCTTTATCCAGCTTCGCCACTTCAGCCACATGTTCTCGGTGTTGAAAAACAGCAATAAAAGCGACAGCGCCGGCATCTCCTCTTTTCAGGCGCTCTGTACCACGCTGGCGGCGCGCGTCGGCACCGGTAACCTGACCGGCGTCGCCATTGCCCTCACCGCCGGCGGCCCCGGCGCCATCTTCTGGATGTGGGTGGTGGCGTTTATCGGCATGGCCACCTCCTTTGTGGAAAGCTCGCTGGCTCAGCTCTACAAAACCAAAGACGATAACGGCAACTACCGCGGTGGCCCGGCCTATTACATGGAAAAAGGTCTCGGCATGCGCTGGATGGGCGTGCTGTTCTCCATCTTCCTGATCATCGCGTTCGGCCTGGTATTCAACGCCGTGCAGGCCAACTCCATCGCCCAGGCCTCCGCCGTCGCCTTCCATTTGCAGCCGCTGCACGTCGGCATCGGCCTGGTGTTGCTGAGCGGCGTGGTGATCTTCGGCGGCATCCGTTCCATCGCCAAAGTGGCCGAACTGGTGGTGCCGCTGATGGCCGGCGCCTACCTGCTGTTGGCTCTCTGGGTGATTGGCCATAACATCGAACACATGCCGGCGATCCTGGCGCTGATCTTCAAAAGCGCCTTCGGCCTGCAGGAAGCCGCGGCCGGCGCCGTCGGTTACGGTATTTCCCAGGCGATGACTCAGGGCGTGCAGCGTGGCCTGTTCTCCAACGAAGCCGGCATGGGCTCGGCGCCCAACGCGGCGGCGTCCGCCTCGCCTTATCCGCCGCATCCGGCTTCGCAAGGTTATGTGCAAATGCTCGGGGTGTTTATCGATACCATCGTCATCTGCAGCGCCACCGCGGCGATCATCCTCTCTTCCGGCATACTCGATCAGCCGACCGACAGCATCAGCGGCATCGATCTGACCCAGCGCGCGCTGTCAACCGCCGTCGGCAGTTGGGGGGCACCGTTCGTCGCCATCGCCATCTTCTTCTTCGCCTTCACCTCGATCATCGCCAACTATGCCTATGCCGAGAGCAACCTGGTGTTCCTCGAGCACAACCACCCGGGCGGCCTGCTGATTTTCCGCTGCGTGGCGCTGGGCATGGTGATGTTCGGCGCGCTGGCGGAGCTGCCGCTGGTGTGGAAAATGGCAGATACCTCCATGGCCCTGATGGCGATCACCAACCTGACGGCGATCCTGCTGCTGTCGCGGGTGGCGCTGAAACTGGCCGACGACTACCATCGCCAACGCCGCCTGGGCAAGCTGCCAACCTTCGACGCCACCCGTTATCCGGAGCTGAAGTCGCAGCTGGAGCCGGGCGTGTGGGACGACCAAAAGCCGCCGCGCTGAGTTTTCCGGGGCGCCTGCGATACGCGCCCCGGCCTATTGGACCGATTGCCCCTTTTTCCCGCGCTTTTTGCTACAGTATCCGCACTTGGATAAACAGGATCTGGCCATGCTCGTTATTATTTCCCCTGCAAAAACGCTCGATTACGAAAGCCCGCTGGCGACAGAACGCTTCACGCAGCCCGAACTGCTGGACAAGTCGAAACAGCTGATCAAAATTTGCCGCGAGCTGACGCCGGCGCAAATCGCCAGCCTGATGAGCATCAGCGACAAGCTGGCCGGGCTGAACGCCGCGCGCTTTAGCGAGTGGCAGCCGACATTTACCCCGGACAATGCCCGTCAGGCGCTGCTGGCGTTCAAGGGAGACGTTTACACCGGCCTGCAGGCGCAGGATTTCAACGAAGCCGATTTCGACTTCGCCCAGCAGCATCTGCGCATGCTGTCCGGCCTGTATGGCGTGCTGCGCCCGCTCGATCTGATGATGCCGTACCGGCTGGAGATGGGCATCAAGCTGGAAAACCCGAAGGGCAAAGACCTGTACAGCTTCTGGGGCGATCAGATCACCAAAAAGCTCAACGAAGCGCTGGAGCAACAGGGCGATGACGTGGTGGTCAATCTGGCGTCCGACGAGTATTTCAAGGCGGTGAAGCCGGCCAAACTGCACGGCGCGCTGATCAAACCGGTGTTCCTCGACGAGAAGAACGGCAAGTACAAGGTCATCAGTTTCTACGCCAAGAAAGCGCGCGGGTTGATGAGCCGCTTTATCATCAAAAATCGCCTGACGCGTAGCGAACAGCTGGTGGACTTCAACCTGGAAGGCTACGCCTTCGACGAAGCCGCCTCGCAGGGTAATGAACTGGTGTTCAAACGCCCGGAGCAGGCATAAAAAAAGCCGTCGCAAGACGGCTTTTCGCATTTTAGCCTGCTGAACTTCAGGCCGGCAGTCCCATCAGGAACTTGCGCAGCTCGCCGAAATTGGCCGGCAGCGAGTGCGACAGCAGCGGCAGATCGGCCCGCAGCGCCAGCGCTTTCGGCAACGGCAGTTCCTGGCCGAGGATCGCTTCTACGCTCTCTTTAAACTTGGCCGGATGCGCGGTACCGAGGAACAGGCCAAACTCTCCTTCCTGCAGCTGATCGCGCAGCGCGCGATAGGCAATGGCCGCGTGTGGTTCTGAGATATAGCCCAGCTCGGCCAGTTCACGCATCGTTTCCCTGGTGGTCTCATCGCTGACCGCCGCGTGACCCAGCTCTTTCAGTTGCCAGACCTTACGACGGAACAGCTCTTCCACGCGCGGCCAGTTGTTTGGCTGGCTGACGTCCATGGCGTTGGACAGCGTCGCGACCGTAGCGTGCGGCTGCCACTGGCCGCTGGTCAGGAAGCGCGGCACGGTGTCGTTGGCGTTGGTGGCGGCGATGAAGCGCTTCACCGGCAGACCCAGCGACTTGGCCAGCAGCCCGGCGGTCAGATCGCCGAAGTTGCCGCTCGGCACCGAAATGACCAGCTGATTGCGCGCTTCCTGCGGCAGCTGCGCCACCGCTTCGAAGTAGTAACAGATCTGCGCCAGCAAGCGGCTGATGTTGATCGAGTTGGCCGAGTTCAGGTGTAGCGCATCTTTCAACTCCTGATCGTCGAACGCCTGCTTCACCAGCGCCTGACAGGCGTCGAAGTCGCCGTCGATCGCCACGGTATGAATGTTGCCGCCCAGGGTGCAGAACAGCTTTTCCTGCAGCGGGCTGATTTTGCCCTGCGGATACAGGATCACCACCCGGACGTTTTTCAGGCCGTAGAAGGCGTGTGCCACGGCGGCGCCGGTGTCGCCGGAGGTGGCGGTCAAAATGGTCACCGGCTGATCGCCGGCCACTTCCGCCAGCATCTGCGCCATAAAGCGGCCTCCAAAGTCTTTGAACGCCAGCGTCGGGCCGTGGAACAGCTCCAGGCAGGAGACGTCTTCCGTCACTTTCGCCACCGGCGCCGGGAACTCAAAGGCGGCCTGTACGCGTTTCTTCAGCGCCGCTTCCGGCACCTCTTCGCCGATAAAGGCCGACAGAATGCGGCTGCTGCGGGTGACAAAATCCTGCTCCAGCAGCTGGTCGATCTCGGTCAGTTCGAACGCCGGCAACTCCAGCGGGAAAAACAGCCCCTGCTGCTTGCCCAGGCCTTGTTTGATCGCCTGCGCGAAGCTGACCTGCTCGTTGTGATCCTTAAGGTTGTACAGTTTCATGCGTTATCCCAGTAGTCGAGCGCCTGCGGTATCCAGACGGCAAATATGAACAAAACCTTCGTCGTTTTGCAGATAGTGTTGTTGCAGCCAGGCGGCCATGCGTTGCGCGGTGGCGCCGTCGTTGCAGACGGCGAACAGCGTCGGGCCGGAGCCGGAGATGCCGCAGGCCAGCGCGCCGATGTCCTGCGCCGCCTTGCGCGCTTCGGCGAAGCCCGGCAACAGCCGGGTGCGGTACGGTTCAGCGATCACGTCCTGCATTAATTTGGCGGCCAGCTGAGGCTGCCGGGTGTGGCAGGAGTGAATAAAGCCGGCCAGGTAGCGGCCGTGGCTGATACAATCCTGACGACGGTATTGTGCGGGTAAAATGGCGCGCGCTTCGGCGGTGGACACCTTGATGCCGGGATAGGCCATGACCCACAGCCAATCGTCGAAGCACGGCACCTCCTGGCTGATGATGCCTTCTTCTTCCAGCATCAGCTGCAGGCCACCCAAATAGCATGGCGCCACGTTGTCGTAATGCACGCTGCCGGAAATGCGCCCTTCCAGCTCGCCCATCAGGCCGAGCAGCGTCATTTTATCCAGCGGCCGATCGCAGAATTCGTTCATCGCCATCAGCCCAGCCACCACCGAACAGGCGCTGGAACCCAGCCCCGATCCGATCGGCATGTTCTTTTCCAACCGCATCGCCACCGGCACTTCGCGGCCGATCTCCTGGCAGAAACGCTCCCAGCATTGATAAACGATGTTCTCTTTCGGCTCGGCCGGCAGCTTGCTGACGAAGCGCCCGGCATTCTGCAAAGTGAACGTTTCGGCGGCTTCGACGCTGACGCAGTCGCCCAGCAGCGTGCCGTCGATCGGCGAAACCGCCGCGCCCAACACATCGAAACCGACGCTGACGTTACCGATCGAGGCCGGTGCATACACCTTAACCATATTAAACTCCCAACTTCCATGACAGTGTGCGCAGCAGATCGGCAAACACGCCCGCTGCGGTCACATCGTTACCGGCGCCGTAGCCGCGCAGCACCAGCGGCAGCGGCTGATAATAGCGGCTGTAGAAGGCCAGCGCGTTCTCGCCGTTCTTCACTTTATACAACGGATCGTTGCCGTCCACCGCCTCGATGCGCACCTTGCAGCGCCCTTCGTCGATCAGGCCGACATAGCGCAGCACCTTGCCTTGCTCGGCGGCGTTGGCCACGTTGCGCGCGAATTCTTTATCCAGCTCCGGCAGCCGCGCCAGGAACTGATCCACATCGCCCGACGCGTCGAAGGACGGCGGCAGCACCGCCTCAACCTCGATATCGCTCAGTTCCAGTTTGTAACCGGCCTCGCGCGCCAGGATCAGCAGCTTGCGCGCCACGTCCATACCGGACAGGTCGTCGCGCGGATCCGGTTCGGTGTAGCCGTTGGCCCTGGCCTGCAGGGTCGCAGCCGACAGCGACATCCCTTCGTCCAGCTTGCCGAAGATAAAGGACAGCGACCCGGACAGGATGCCGGAGAAGCGCACCAGCTCATCGCCGGCGTTCAGCAGGTTTTGCAGGTTCTCAATCACCGGCAGACCGGCGCCGACGTTGGTGTCATAGAGGAACTTGCGGTGCGAACCGGCAGCGGCCGCGCGCAGTTGCTGATAATAGTTCATCGACGAGGTGTTGGCCTTTTTGTTCGGCGTCACCACGTGGAAACCGTCCGCCAGGAAGTCCACGTATTGATCGGCCACCGCCTGGCTGGAGGTACAGTCGACGATCACCGGGTTCAGCAGATGATACTCCTTCACCAGCCGGATCAGGCGGCCGAGATTGAACGGCTCCTGCGCGCCGGCCAGCTCGTCGCGCCAGCTGTCCAGCGCGATGCCGTGCACGTTGGTCAGCATCACGCGCGAGTTGGCGATGCCGCACACCCGCAGATCGATATGTTTTTGCTTCAGCCACGGCTGCTGGCGGTAGACTTGCTCGATCAGCGCCCCGCCGACGCCGCCGACGCCGATGACGAACACTTCGATCACCTGATCGGTGTTGAACAGCATCTGGTGGCTAACGCGCACGCCGGTGGTGGCGGAATCATTGCTGACCACCACCGAAATTGAACGCTCGGAAGAGCCCTGGGCGATAGCGACGATATTGATGTTGGCGCGCGCCAGCGCGGAGAAGAAGCGCGCGGAGATGCCACGCAGGGTGCGCATGCCGTCACCGACCACCGAGATGATCGCCAGGCGTTCCATGACGTCCAGCGGATCCAGCACGCCGTCTTTCAGCTCCAGGTAGAACTCCTCCTCCAGCGCCCGGCGGGCGCGCTGCAGTTCACCCTGCGGCACGCAGAAGCTGATGCTGTATTCGGAAGAGGATTGGGTGATCAACACCACCGAAATGCCGGCGCGCGACATCACGGCGAACACCCGCGCGGCCATGCCGACCATGCCTTTCATGCCCGGGCCGGAGACGTTGATCATCGCCATGTTGTTCAGGTTGGTAATGCCTTTGACCGGCATCGCGTCATCGGTGCTGTCTTTGCCGATCAGCGTGCCGGGGGCTTGCGGGTTAGAGGTGTTTTTAATCAGGCAAGGGATTTGGAACTGGGCAATCGGTGTGATGGTGCGAGGGTGCAGCACTTTGGCGCCGAAGTAGGAGAGCTCCATCGCCTCCTGGTACGACATCGATTTCAGCAGCCTGGCGTCCGGTACGGTGCGCGGATCGCAGGTATACACACCGTCGACGTCGGTCCAGATTTCGCAACAGTCGGCGCGCAGGCAGGCGGCCAGCACCGCGGCGGAATAGTCGGAGCCGTTGCGGCCCAACACCACCAGCTCGCCCTTGTCGTTACCGGCGGTGAAACCGGCCATCAGCACGATGTGGTCGGCCGGGATCGCCGCGGCGGCGATGCGTAGCGTGGACTCGGCGATGTCCACGGTAGACTCCAGGTAGTGGCCCTGCGCCAGCAGCTTCTCCACCGGGTTGATCACCGTGACCGGATAGCCCTTGGCGCGGAACACCCCCTCCATGATGGCGATGGAGAGTTTTTCGCCGCGACAGATGATCGCCGCGTTCACGCTGTCCGGGCACTGCCCCAGCAGCGAGACGCCGTGCAACACCTGCTTGAGTTGCGCGAACTCCTGATCGACCACGCCTTTCAGGCGATCGTATTCAAAGCCCGGCAGCGCCTGCGCCAGGCCGCTCAGCAGATCGGCAAAGATCCGCTCGGCGTCGCTGATATTCGGCAGAATGTCCTGACCCGCCACCGTCTTGTCGATCATCGCCACCAGATGGTTGGTGATCTTTGCGGGGGCGGACAAGACCGTGGCTACCTGTCCCTGACGCGCGTTACTCTCCATGATGTCGGCGACGCGCAGAAAACGTTCCGCATTCGCTACCGAGGTTCCGCCAAATTTCAGCACTCGCATGTGTCATCTCTCCGAATTTAAGCCGAAAAAAAAGCCCGCACTGATTAGGTGCGGGCTTTTTTCTGTGTTTCCTGTGCGCGTCAGCCCGCCCCGTTACCTGTGGTATCGGTGGTGGTAATAATTGTGGTTTTCAGGCTGATGTTGCGCATGTTGTCTGTCTGTCTCATGAAATACTCTGTCCCCTCTATTGGTTAAAGCAATCGCTATCCCAAGTCAAACTATTTCTTTTTTTTGCTTATTTTCCGTTCAGCGGCGACATTGCGCGATATCGGAGGTGAAAAGCAAAACGACAGAACAAAAAAACAACTTAAAGCCGATTTACTAGTGGATCACGCTGGGTAACCGTCTGATGGAGCCGCTATCACTTGGCGAGTTTTTTTTCGATGTCGTGCAGCAGCGTATGCAACATCGCCGTGTCTCGCTGTTGCAACGCCCCGAGGCGCTGATGCAGCCAATCGCGCAATTTTTGGTCATCGCCGACATCCAAAGCGTTCAACAAGGCATCGGCGCGGTGGCGCAGCGCTTTGAGTGGCCCTTCCGACGCCACCTTTTCCTGCGGCGTGCTGACGCCCATCAGGCTCGCCAACTGGTAGCAGTACACCATCACCGCCTGGCCCAGGTTAAGCGACGGGTAGTCCGCCTGCATCGGCACGCCGGTCAGCAAATCCGCCAGCGCCAGCTCTTCGTTGGTCAGGCCGGAATCTTCGCGGCCGAACACCAGCGCGGCCTGGCCGACCCACTGCTTACGCTCACTCAGCTGTTCCAGCAGCTCAGGCGGCGTGCAGTAGTAGTGAAAACGCGCGCGACTGCGGGCGGTGGTGGCGACCGTGAAGTCTACATCCGCCAGCGCCTGTTCCAACGTGGCGAACGTTTGCACGCCGTCGAGGATCTCGCCGGCCCCGTGTGCCACCCAGCGTGCAGCCGGCTGCAGGTGCGCCTCGCTGTCGACGATGCGCAACGAAGCGAAGCCCATGGTTTTCATCGCGCGCGCCGCCGCGCCGACGTTTTCCGGCCGCGCCGGAGCCACTAAAACAATATGAAGCTGCATCACTCTTCCACCGAAGGCGGGCCTGCGCTTTTGGCGGTATCGCAGCGCCCGCTTATATTTACAATTGCGTAACAATAAACGCGTTAATAGCAACAAACAAGATTAAACGGCTCGTTGAGCTAATAAATCCGCCGTAATAGTCATTATTCATGCTTATGTTTTACTGTATTTATTTATCAATGAGTTAAAACAAGACGATGATCAATAAGCGAATAATTGTATCCTATCGGGCCCGATAATGCTGAATCGTTCACAGAATTTGAGGTTCTGTGACTTAAACTGGCATTTCTGTAAGTGTTTTTCACAAATCTGTTAACGTGCTACAATTGAATTTGATATATGTCAACAAAGCGTAGTTTTGTTGGGTGATGAATTCGGCACGCGCTGTTATATTGCTGTTAATGGGGTTAGGATATGCGCCGATTTGGCACCCCAGGGGTTGTAGGGAACAGCATCCCCACCAGGCTAGCGATCTTGTTGACATGAGATGGAAAGTGCATCAAGAACGAGTTTACGTACTTTAGTCATTTGCTGAGAGGGAACGTGGCGCTATCTCTGCCCTCCTCTAAGAAAACAGAGACTTCTGTACTTCCTATTTTCTATTTTGTTGGCAATTTTAGGTAGCAAATATGCAGACCCCGCACATTCTGATTGTCGAAGACGAGTTAGTCACTCGTAACACCCTGAAGAGCATTTTCGAGGCGGAAGGCTACATTGTTCATGAAGCCAATGATGGTGCAGAGATGCACAATATCCTGTCTGAAAATGATATCAATCTGGTCATCATGGACATCAACCTGCCAGGCAAAAACGGCCTGCTGTTGGCGCGCGAACTGCGTGAACAGGCCAGCGTCGCCTTGATGTTCCTGACCGGCCGCGATAACGAAGTGGATAAGATCCTCGGCCTGGAAATCGGCGCCGACGATTACATCACCAAGCCGTTCAACCCGCGTGAGCTGACTATCCGCGCACGTAACCTGCTGTCGCGCACCATGAATCTGGGCAGCCTGGGCGAAGAGCGCCGCCTGGTCGAGAGCTACAAGTTCAACGGGTGGGAACTGGACATCAACAGCCGCTCGCTGATCAGCCCGGCCGGCGAACAGTACAAACTGCCGCGCAGTGAATTCCGCGCCATGCTGCACTTCTGCGAAAACCCGGGCAAGATCCAATCCCGCGGCGAACTGCTGAAGAAGATGACCGGTCGCGAACTGAAGCCACATGACCGCACCGTGGACGTCACCATCCGTCGCATTCGCAAACACTTCGAATCGACGCCGGACACGCCGGAAATCATCGCCACCATTCACGGCGAAGGCTACCGCTTCTGCGGCGAGCTGGAAGAGTAACTCCCGCCTGCCGTCATGAAAACGGGGTTCAGCATGCTGAACCCCGTTTTTTTTATTTCGTCTCAGCCCACGGCATGATCGGCACCGCGCTCAGCGCATTTTTCGGCGAGCCATCGATCACCTTGTCGGAATAGCTCAGGTAGATCAGTGAATTGCGCTTGGCGTCGTAGAAGCGCACCACCTGCAGCTTCTTGAACACCAGCGAAGTGCGTTTCTGGAACACCACATCGCCTTCCGCCTTGCCGTTTTTGATCTTGTCGCTCAGCTCTATAGGCCCGACCTGCTGGCAGGAAATGGCCGCGTCGGCGGTGTCTTCCGCCAGCCCCAGGCCGCCTTTGATACCGCCGGTTTTGGCGCGGCTGATATAACAAGTTACATTTTTAACATCCGGATCGTCGAACGCTTCGACCACGATTTTGTGGTCCGGCCCCAACAATTTAAACACCGTATCAACGGAGCCCACTTGCTCCGCCTGTGCGCTTCCCACGGTTGCGCAAACCAAACCGAATAAAAATATCCAGCTTTTTTTCATTTACTTAACTCCGATATAACCTTGCCGCAAAAATAGGTTCGGCGATCGCCATTATTTATGTCTAAGCTCACGGAATCGGTTTTATACGGGTCCGCACCGTCCGTTTTAGCACAGAGCGTGACAAAAATCTTTGAGAGTCGCGGAGTAAAAAAGTTGCTATGATGCGGCGTCGTTATTTCTTTGCGCCCACTACGGTGTACCCCAATCCAACTCTGGCGCGGCATGCGCAGCAGAGGCAAAGAGTGCAACGCATAATGGCTCATGGATCGGTCTGATAGCGCAGCACCAGCGTGACGAATCAACAGTTCGGGTTCCTACCCCCAAGCTTTACGAGGAAGATCTATGGATCAAGCCGGTATCATTCGTGATCTGCTTAGCTGGCTGGAAAGCCATTTGGACCAACCCTTGTCGCTGGATAACGTGGCGGCCAAGGCCGGCTACTCCAAATGGCATCTGCAACGGATGTTCAAAGATATTACCGGTAATGCCATCGGTGCTTACATCCGGGCAAGGAGACTGTCCAAAGCCGCCGTCGCGCTGCGTCTGACCAGCCGGCCGATTTTGGATATCGCCCTGCAATATCGTTTCGACTCGCAGCAGACCTTCACCCGCGCCTTCAAAAAACAGTTTGCGCAAACGCCGGCGCTGTACCGCCGCGCCGAGGACTGGAATGCGTTCGGCATCTGTCCGCCGATCCGTCTGGGGGCCTTCACTCTGCCGCAGCCGGAATTCGTCTCGCTGCCAGACAAACACCTGGTCGGCCTGACCCAAAGCTACTCCTGTACGCTGGAACAGATCACCACCGTGCGCACTGAACTGCGCTCGCAGTTCTGGCGTCAGTTCCTCGGTGACGTCGAAACCCTGCCGCCGGTGCTGTACGGGCTGCACCACTCGCGCCCAAGCCAGGAGAAGGACGACGAACAGGAAGTGCTGTATACCACGGCGCTGGAGCCGGATCAGGTGCCTGACAAGGTACAGGAAGGCCAGCCGCTGGTGTTGCCGGGCGGTGAGTTTGCGATGTTCAGCTACGAAGGGCCAACCGAGAACCTGCAAGACTTTATTCTGACGGTGTACGGCACCTGCCTGCCGGCGCTCCAGCTGACGCGCCGCAAAGGGCACGACATCGAACGCTTCTACCCGAAAGGCGAGCGCCGTCCGCATCAGGCGCCTATCGAGATCAAGTGCGATTACCTGATCCCGATTCGGCGTTAACGCTGCAGTTCGTCCAACGCGGGCATGTCCAGGTGCGTGACATCGCCCGCCGTTTCCACGATCCAGCCGGAAGCCAGCCACGGGCTCTGCTGATGATCGACGCGCGACAGTGAGCAGTTGCGCAAGCGCAAGCGGCGTTCCGCATAGGCCGGCAGCCCCAGCACCGTACTGATCAAACACCCCAAAGCGATGCCATGACTGACGAGCAGCGGCTTGCTGCCTTCCGGCAGCATCAGGCAGCTCTCCAGCGCGGCGCGCATGCGCTCGCCGAGTTCCTCCATGGATTCGCCTTGAGGGATACGGCCGTCAGGAGTACCATCGACCATCTGTTTGCGCCACTGCTCTTCCTGCGGCGTCAAACTGTCGATCAGGCGTTCTTCCAGAACCCCCATGTGCAGCTCACGCAAACGCGGATCGCCAATCACTTCGCAGCCACAGGCTTCGGCGATGATTTGCGCGGTGCGGCGCGTGCGCCCCAGATCGCTGGTAATGATGTGCGTAATGCCTTCTTTGCTGACCCGCCTGGCGACCAGACGGGCCTGGTGTTCACCCATGGCGGTTAACGGGCTGTCGGACTGACCCTGGATGCGGCGAGCCGCGTTCCATTCCGTTTCGCCATGGCGAACGAGGTATACCTGTAACATTTTTGTTTTCCGTTATACTGCGTGAAATTTGCGTTTATCCCCGGCCCGGCGGCGCTTTTGCCGCTGCCCGGCGTATCGGCCAGAAGGATATCAAACCCGTTATGTACCATGTTGTCGCTGCAACTACCAACCCGGCAAAGATCAAGGCTATTCAACTCGCCTTCGATGACGTCTTTGGCGCGGGCCAATACCGCATTGAATCCGTTGACGTCGCCAGCGGCGTCTCGCTGCAGCCGATAGGCAACCACGAAACCCGCACCGGTTCGCGTCAACGCGTCATGGAAGCGCGCCAGGTCAGGCCCGAGGCCGATTTTTGGGTCGGCGTGGAAGCCGGGATTGAAGAGAATATGACCTTCGCCTGGATGACCATCGAGAACCCGCACATCCGTGGCGAATCCCGCTCGGCGAGCCTGATGCTGCCGGAAGTCATCTTACAAGGTATTCGCGCCGGTCGCGAATTGGGCAGCGAAATGGCGGCGATCACCGGCAACGCCGAGGTGAAACGTCAGGGCGGCGCCATCGGCGTCTTCACCGACGGCCGGCTGAGCCGCACCAGCGTTTACCACCAGGCGCTGCTGCTGGCGCTGGTGCCGTTCCACAACGCCATCTATCAGCAATAACGCTGAGTCTGCTAGGGCGCGTCGTGCAGCAACTGCTGCTCAAGCCACTGTTTCAGCGCGGGTGAAGCCGCTTTCAGGCTGTTAGAACCGCGGGTGATGGTGGCGATCCCCGCGCCCAGTTCATTTTTCAGCTCGCGCTGGCTCATCTCGCCGCGCATCAATTCCTGAATGATCCGCACCCGGGTGCCCAGCGCGGTGCGCTCGTCCGGCGTCAACATCAGCTGCAACAGCGGTTGATGAAGTTCTTGCGCAAACGAATTCTGCAGCAGCGCGACGAAGCGCAGCCAATCCTCATTGCCTTGTTCTGAAAGAGCGGGGTCGTTTAACGATAATTGCGTCATGGCAGCCACCATACTATTTAACTAGTACAGCAGCATACCATAGGGCCGTCAAAATCAATAACGTCTCTGCCACTCGGCGTCGGTCAGCACCTTGGCCGGCCGGTGCGTCAGATAACGGTAAAACGCATCATAAGCCAGCACGTTCTTGACGTAGCCGCGGGTTTCAGAGAACGGAATGCTTTCGATGAACGCCACCGGATCGATCCGCCCCGCGCTGTTGCCCAGCCAGGTATTCACCCGCGACGGGCCGGCATTATAGGCGGCGCTCGACAGAATGCGGTTGCGGCCGAACTGCTGATAGACCGACTCCAGATAGCTGGTGCCGATGGTGATATTGGTCTGCGGATCGAACAGTTGGCTCGGGCCGACATAGCCGGGAATATTGAACATCTGCACCGTATGCTGCGCGGTGCGCGGCATCACCTGCATCAGGCCGGCGGCACCGACCGGCGACTGCGCCTTCGGATTCCAGGCGCTCTCCTGGCGCGCGATCGCCATCGCATAGCTGCTGGTGATCCCCTTGTCATCGGTGGCGCGGCGGAACTCCTGTGGCCAAGCGACCGGGAAGCGTTCCTCCAGATGATCCCACAGCTTGCCGACGATGGTCGCCTGCACGCTCAGATCGGCCCATTTTTGCTCAAAGGCGTAGCGCGCCAGTGCCTCTTGTTCCGGCCGGCTGCGGCTAGCGACGTAGGAGCCCCATTCGCTGCGGGCCAGGTTGTCCATATTCCAGTACATCAGCTCGCGTACCCGGGCGACCTCCGGCCCGTCGACCAGCGACGTGCGCGGCTTGGCCGCCACCGCCACCATCACTGGATAAGTGGCGTTCAGCTTCTGCGCCGCCACCATCGGATAGAAACCGCGTTCGGTCATCAGGTTGCGCAACATCTCCTCGCCTTCGGCGCGTTTGCCTTCGTCCATCAGCTGACTGGCGCGCCAGTAGCGCCACTCATCCTTGTTGCGCGACGCTTCCGGCAGACGGGCCAGCCAGGTCGCGACGCCCTGCCGATCGCCGTTACCCAGCGCCATGCGCACCCGGCGCTCCAGCAGCGAAGGCGAACGGCTGCGCAGAATCACCTGATCGCGCCACTGCGCCTGTTCATAGGTAGCGTCGCTGCCCATCAGGCGCCAGGCCACCGACTCTTCCAGCCCCAGCCGCTCGTCGTCGCTCATTTTCTGCAGCCGCGCGAGCGTCGGGATCATCGCCCGCGCGTTTTCCACATCCTGCCGCGCCAGGCGTTCAAAGGCGATGCCGGTGGCGGCACGGGTAAAGTCGGTCGGCCCTACGCTGCGGGCGAAGGCTTCCACGGTGGTCGGATCGTTTTGCAAGCGCACCAGGGCGTTGCCCATGGTTTGATAGTCGGCCGGCAGTTGGCTGTAAAGGTTGCTGACCAGCGAGCTGTTGCCCTCTTTCAGCGCCAGCTTCATACGCGCCAGAATATCCAGCGGCGTTTGCTTGCCTGCGCCGCGCCAGACGCTGAACAGCCGATCGCAGGCGCTCGGCAACGTTTTGCCGTTCAACCACAGTTCATCGGCGCCGCTCCAGGCCGCCTGCTGGTCGCCGGTAGCCCATTTGGCGTAGTAATAGTTGCAGCGCGCCGCCATCGGTTTGGGCGGCTGTGGGCTGAAGGCCAGCAGGGTGCGCCAGTCTTCGCGCCGCGCTAGCTCATTGACGAAGCGCGGCGCCAGCGATTTCGCCGGCGGCAGCGTCGGGTTGCGCTTGATAAAGTCGTTCACCTCGGAGAACCCCGCCTGGCTAAGATCCTGTGTCAGCTCGCGGTATTCCAGGTAAGGATAAAGCGGATAATCACGCAGCGTCGGCATCAGCTGCGCCACCACGTCCATCTGATTGCCGTCCCACGCCTGTTTGATCTGCTGGTAGCGCTGACGTTGCGCATCCAGAGAATCCGCCAGCGCCGCGCCTGAAAACGCCGTCAGGCACAGCCCCATTGCCAACAGCCGTCGCTTGTCCACCTTGACCATCCTCGCTCTTTCCTCACTGGTTGTACCGAGGGAGCCGCCCAGCCCCCCCGGTGACCGCCGCGCACGGCGCCGCGGGACAAAATAAAGCCGGGCGCACGGCCCGGACGCAGATATCTACCATAGACAGCGCAATCGCTTATCCATTCAATACTGTAGAAGAAGAAGTGTATCGCCATGACGGGAGCCAGGTAAAAAACGTTTACTTTGACTGACAAATCAGGTCGCCGGGATATTTCCAGTCACCGGATTTTTATTAACCGGCCCGGTGTTTATGAAAGAAGTAAAATGCTTTTTAATTATTAGCTATCACATTATTTCATTTGAGATATGAGCCCGCCGTTGCGCAAATCGCCTGACAGCTGGCCAAACGCGCCAACTTTGCAGAAAAGCGGTGGCAAACCCGGGTAGGCATTTTTATACTATCAAAAATAAGTAGGATAATTCCGAGAAAACAGCACATAAAGCGCCCAACGAAGACATCTTATAATACAATCCGCGCCAATTATGGGTTAGATAGTGTTCATTAGGCAGTGCGACTGACAGCTTTCAGCAAAACGATAGTCCCTTCAAGCGGGCCAGATTTTTCCTTGTCAGGCCACGGCCTGCGGGCGGTGGATCAGGCCGGAATGGCGGGTGAAGATGGCGAATAAGACCGCGATAGCAATGCGTTGCGCAAAAAGCCCCGAGCCGGGCTTCCTTGGCGCACGCCTGAATATCGGTCGCCTGCTGCTGATCGTTTTGTTAGCGCTGCTGACGTTGTCCGGGCCTGCGCACGCCGCCGATGATCCCTATCAAAAGCGCACGCACGCCGTGACGACCGTGGTGGTAGGCATCATCAGCTACGCCCGCTGGTCGCGTGAACCCAATCCGATCCGCTTGTGCGTGACCGCGCCCACCCAGTATGCCGAAGGGCTGTTCGATCCGATCCTGCTGAGCGCGCCGCGCCCGATTAAAGCCGAGCGCGTGCCGTTCGACAGCCCAACGCTGAGTACCGGCTGCGATGTCATCTACTTAGGGAACATCACCGCCGCGCAGAGACAAAATTTCATGCAGCGCATTTCCGGCAACTCCATTCTCAGCATCAGCGAAAACGATAGCGAATGCTCCGCCGGCAGCGCTTTTTGCCTGCAGATCGATGGGGACCAGGCCAGTTTCAAGGTCAACCTGGACGCTCTGGCGCGCAGCGGCGTGCGCGTTCACCCCAACGTGCTGCAGCTGGCACGCAAACAGGCGCCGCCGCTATGAGGCTGTTGCGTAGAAACCGCTCCGGCAATGCGCGCCCGACGCTGGGCCGAGTGCTGCAGCGGGTGCATCTTGGGCTGGCGCTGATCGCCGTCGGCACCGCCGGCATCTTTTTGACGCTGGTGGCGCTGTTTGCGCTGCGCGCCTATGCCAATCACAACCTGCACCTGATCGCGCGCTCCATCAGCTATACCGTCGAAGCCGCCGTAGTGTTTGAAGATCGCACTGCCGCGCGCGAGGCGCTGATGCTGATCGCCTCCAACGAAGAGGTATCGGACGTGCGGATCCTCGACAACAACGGCAAGATGCTAGCCAACTGGCGCCATCCCACCGATGGGCCGCTGCATGGCCTTGAGCAGATCGTCGCGCACTGGGCGCTGCCCGAGCCGGTCATTCTGCCTATCACCCACGAGGGCAAGCAGGTCGGTCAGGTCTGGCTGAGCGGTAACGGCGGCAGCCTGCTGCGTTTCCTGTTGCGCGGCATGGTCGGCATGATCGCCTGCCTGGTGCTCAGCACCCTGTGCGCCCTGGTGTTGTCGCGCCGTATGCTGGTCGGCATCGTCAGTTCGCTGGACGACATCGCCAATGTGGCGCATGCGGTGCGCCGCGATCGCACCTTCGGCCTGCGGGTGCCGTCGGCGCCTATCGCCGAGTTGCATGAGCTCAGCAATGATTTCAACGGCTTGCTCGACGAGCTGGAGGCCTGGCAGGCCCATCTGAAGCAGGAGAACGACTCGCTGGCGCACCGGGCAACGCACGACAGCCTGACCGGTTTGCCGAACCGCGCCTTCTTCGAAGGGCGACTGAGCCGGGCGCTGGGCGATATCGAATCGCCGGCGAAATTGGCGGTGCTGTTTATCGACGGCGATCGTTTCAAGGAGGTGAACGACAGTTACGGCCACGCCGCAGGCGATGCGGTGCTGACCACCATTGCCGGGCGCATTCGCGCGCAGCTGCGCGAAACCGATCTGGTCGCACGCCTGGGAGGGGATGAATTCGCCGTGCTGCTGGCGCCGGTACACGGCACGGAAGATGTCTTGCAGATCGCTGACAACATCATCGACTGCATGACGCAACCGGTCATTTTGCCGAACGACGAGACGGTCATTACCTCTCTGAGTATCGGTATTGCGCTGTACCCTGATCACGCGTCAACGCCTCAGGGTCTTTTGCACGAAGCTGACGATGCGATGTATCAGGCAAAGCATCGTTATAACGGAGGCTGGCGGCTGGCTATACATAAATAAGAGCCCCGGCTATAACACTTGAACTAGGGATTTTGACTATGATACAGCAACTGTTTAAAGGTCGTTTTTCACTGCTGGCGATGGCGTTCGTCGCCCTGCTGGCGCTCGCCGGCTGCCAGAGCAAACCGCAGGGCCTGACGCCCGAGCAGGTTGCACTGCTGCAATCGCAGGGCTTCAAACTGACCGATAACGGCTGGGAGTTCGGCCTGTCGGATAAAGTACTGTTCGGCAACAATATCGGCAAGCTGAACCCGGAAAGCACCGAGACGGTGCAGAAGATGGGCCGTGCGCTGCTGAGCGTCGGCATCACCAAGTTCCGCCTGGACGGCCATACCGACAACTACGGTGAAGACAGCTACAACGACCAGCTATCCCTGCGCCGCGCCGATGCGGTGGCCGATCTGCTGGCCAGCGTCGGCATTCCGCGCGCCAATATCGAAACTCGCGGCATGGGCAAACGCGACCCCGTTGCCGATAACCGCACCTCCAGCGGCCGCGCGGAAAACCGCCGCGTCGCGATCGTCGTCACGCCATAAGCCACCAATATGCGCCTTTATCGGCGCATAAACGGTTATACTTAGCGATCGCTGAGCGATGTCTGGGATCCGAGATCGAAACGGGCTACACTCATGCCGCCAGACATCCTATAAATACTGATATAGAGAGGCTTAGAGCAACGTGGCTCAATACGTCTATACCATGCACCGCGTCGGCAAGGTAGTACCGCCGAAGCGTCATATTTTGAAAAACATCTCCCTGAGCTTCTTCCCTGGGGCAAAAATCGGCGTACTGGGCCTGAACGGCGCCGGTAAGTCCACCCTGCTGCGCATCATGGCCGGCATCGATACCGATATCGAAGGGGAAGCGCGCCCGCAACCGGGCATCAAGATCGGTTATCTGCCGCAGGAG
The DNA here is from genome assembly GCF_009905295.1 of Serratia sp. NGAS9. NCBI lineage: Bacteria > Pseudomonadati > Pseudomonadota > Gammaproteobacteria > Enterobacterales > Yersiniaceae > Serratia > Serratia sp. NGAS9. Next base: position 648,485 of record NZ_CP047605.1, on the reverse strand, counting down.
CCGCAGCTTAACCTCGAACACACCGTGCGTGAATCGGTGGAAGAAGCGCTGGCGGAAGTGGTCGGCGCGCTGAAACGCCTGGACGAAGTGTACGCGCTGTACGCGGAAGAAGGCGCAGACTTCGACAAGCTGGCCGCCGAACAGGGCCGCCTGGAAGAGATCATTCAGGCGCACGACGGTCACAACCTCAACGCCCAACTGGAACGCGCCGCCGATGCGCTGCGCCTGCCGGACTGGGACGCCAAAATCGCCCACCTGTCCGGGGGTGAACGCCGCCGCGTCGCGCTGTGCCGCCTGCTGCTGGAAAAACCGGACATGCTGCTGCTGGACGAACCGACCAACCACCTGGACGCCGAGTCCGTGGCCTGGCTGGAACGCTTCCTGCACGACTTCGAAGGCACCGTGGTGGCGATCACCCACGACCGTTACTTCCTGGATAACGTGGCCGGCTGGATCCTCGAACTGGACCGCGGCGAAGGCATCCCGTGGGAAGGCAACTACTCGTCCTGGCTGGAGCAGAAAGACGCGCGTCTGGCGCAGGAAGCGTCCGCCGAAGCCGCTCGTCGCAAGTCGATCGAGAAAGAGCTGGAGTGGGTGCGTCAGGGTGCCAAAGGCCGTCAGTCCAAAGGCAAGGCCCGTTTGGCCCGCTTCGAAGAGCTGAACAACACCGAATACCAGAAACGTAACGAAACCAACGAACTGTTCATCCCACCTGGCGCGCGCCTGGGCGATAAAGTGGTCGAAGTCAGCAACCTGCGCAAGTCCTACGGCGACCGCCTGCTGATCGATGACCTGTCGTTCTCGGTGCCTAAAGGGGCAATCGTCGGCATCATCGGCCCGAACGGCGCGGGTAAATCCACGCTGTTCCGCATGATGTCCGGTCAGGAACAACCTGACTCCGGCAGCATCGTGTTGGGCGATACCGTCAAGCTGGCGTCCGTCGATCAGTTCCGCGACAGCATGGACGGTTCGAAAACCGTGTGGGAAGAAGTCTCCGGCGGGCAGGACATCATGCGCATCGGCAACACCGAGATGCCGAGCCGTGCCTATGTCGGCCGCTTCAACTTCAAGGGCGTCGATCAGGGCAAACGCGTGGGCGAGCTGTCCGGCGGTGAGCGTGGCCGTCTGCACCTGGCCAAGCTGCTGCAGGTTGGCGGCAACGTGCTGCTGCTCGATGAACCGACCAACGACCTGGATATCGAAACCTTGCGCGCACTGGAAAACGCCCTGCTGGAATTCCCTGGCTGCGCCATGGTGATCTCGCACGACCGTTGGTTCCTCGACCGTATCGCCACCCACATCCTGGACTACCAGGACGAGGGCAAGGTGGAATTCTTCGAAGGCAACTTCACCGAGTACGAAGAGTACAAGAAGCGTACGCTGGGCGCCGACGCGCTCGAGCCGCACCGCATCAAGTACAAGAAGATCGCCAAGTAATCCCCAAGGCGCCGCATGCGGCGCCTTTTTTTTACTCCCGCGCCAGCTCGCGCGCGTAGTCGTCGAACGCCGGATGCTGCAGCACCACATCGATGAAACAGGCCAGCGCCGGGGAATTCAGCTTGCGGCTCGGGTAGACCAGATACAGCTCGTTCCCTTCCGCACGCCACGCCGGCAACACCTCCACCAACAGCTTCTGCGCCACCACCTCGCGGCTGAGAAACGCCGGCAGCAGCGTGATGCCGGCACCGGCAATGGCACATTCGCGTGCATACAGCAGGTTGTCGGTGGTGTGCGCCAGCGGCAGCTGCCAGCGGTAATAATCGTCGCCGCAGCGCAGGTTCCACGCCGTCCAAGCCCGATGGGCGATGCAACGATGCTGCTGCAGTTGCTGCGGGTGTTCGATCGGCGGATGCTGCGCCAGATAGGACGGCGCAGCCAACAGATAGCGCGGCGCGTACCCGAGGCGGCGGCCGATCAGTGAAGAATCCTGCGGCTTGCCGGTACGCAGTGCGGCGTCGTAACCTTCCTGCACCAGATCCACCATGGCGTCGGACACCGACACCTCCAGCGAAACGTCCGGGTACTGGCGCTGAAAATCCGCCGCCAGCCGCGCCACCAGGGTTGCCCCTAGCCCGGCAGGCGTCGAGATGCGCAGGCGGCCGCTCGGGTTATCGCGCAGCCGCTGCAGCGCCAGATCGGCGCGTTCGGCGGCGGACATCATCGCCTGACAATGCTCCAGATAACGCTCACCGGCGAAGGTCAGGTTCAGCTGGCGCGTGGTGCGATTGAGCAATCGCAGCCCCAGCGTTTGTTCGAGCTGGCTGATACGCTGGCTGACGCTGGACTTCGGCAGCCCGACGCGCTGCGCGGCGGCGGTAAAACTGCCGCACTCCGCCACCAGCGCGAACAGCGCCATGTCCTGCAGCTGTTTGAATTCCATTGTTCACCTTAAACGAACACTCCGTTAGATATTGTCCATCTTATCACTCCACTGCTGCGGGTCTACACTGGGGGCATCATTTGAAAGGAGTACAATCATGTCGATAAAAGCCATTGCCGTAGACCCGCAGAACCCCGCCGGTTTCATCGAAATCTCACCGGAGATGCCGGTACCCGGTCAGTACGATCTGTTGGTGGAAGTGAAAGCGGCGTCGGTCAATCCGGTGGACACCAAAGTGCACGCCGGTCTGCAGAAAAGCGGCCTGCAGCAGCCACGCGTCCTTGGCTGGGACGCCAGCGGCATCGTGGTGGGCGTGGGCAGCAGCGTCAGCGGCTTCAAGCCCGGCGATGAAGTGTGGTACGCCGGCGACATCACCCGGCCCGGCAGCAACAGCAGCCACCAGCTGATCGACTCACGCATCGCCGCTCACAAACCGCGCAGCCTGAACTGGGCCGAGTCCGCCGCCATGCCGCTCACCGCCCTCACCGCCTGGGAAGCGCTGTTCGAACACCTGAACATTCAGGACGCGCCGGAGCACAAGACGCTGCTGATCATCGGCGGCGCCGGCGGTGTCGGCTCGCTGGCCATTCCGCTGGCCGCATTGCGCAGCAAGGTGAAAGTAATCGCTACCGCATCAAGACCGGAATCCGCCGCCTGGTGCCGTGAGCGCGGCGCCGATCTGGTGGTGGATTACCGCGATCTGAAGGGCAACCTGGCGCAGCAGGGCATCGAGCAGGTGGATTACATCCTGTGTCTGAACGACACCGACGGCCACTGGCCGGCGATGGCCGAGCTGGTCGCGCCGCTCGGCCATATCTGCACCATCGTCGAGAACGCGCAGCCGTTGGATCAAAACGCGCTGAAGCTGAAAAGCGCCGCACTGCACTGGGAATTCATGTTCACCCGCAGCATGTTCACCACCCCGGACATCGCGCAACAGGGCAAGATCCTGCAGCAAGTGGCGCAGCTGCTGGACGAGGGCAAGCTGAGCACCACGCTGAGCGAAACCCTGCACGGGCTGTCGGTAGACACGCTGACCGCCGCACATCAACAGCTACTCGGCGGCCACATGCAAGGCAAGCTGGTTATCGCTTACTAAGTTCGCATCGCGGCGGCGTTCTGCGCCGCCGTTATTGCGGACGAACGAAACCGACGCACAGCGTTTGCTCATCGGCCTGCGGATCGGCGCGGAAGGTCAGCGTCTGCTGCCAGTCGAGGCGCAGTTTCGGCCAGTGGGCCAGCTCCCCGCCGAAATCGCTATGCGCGCAGTCTTCACCCAACCGCCCGAACAGGGCGACGCCGTGCTGCGCAATCTGCGGATAGCTGATGTTGACGTTGTAGATATTCGGCCGCGTATGATTGGACCAGCGCGTAATGGTCTGCGGCCGGGAACCGGCGTACACCGTCATCCACTGCGACAGGTATTCGCCGCCGACGTAGCGTAGGTCGACGCCATACCGCTCCCGCCACAGCCGCTCCACCCCGGCGCTGAACGCCTTGATACCCACCATCTTCTGGCCGGCGTTGCGCACGTTGCCCAGCATCACCGCGGCATACCCCAGATAGACCGCCAGCGCTGCGCACATCAGCCCGAGGGTCGCCGCGCGCAGCGAACGCACCGGCGGCTGACGCACGCAACCGACCAGCAGCGCGGGCGCCAGCATGAAGAACGGCTGCAGCCATTCGGTCAGCCGGCCGCCGACGTTGAAAGAGAACCAGAAGGTAATGATGCCGAGCGGCAACAGGTAGACCCACAGCAACACCCGCATCGGCAAGGCCGATGGCCAGGCCAGCACCGCCCCGCTGCGCCGCAGGATCCCCCACAGCACCAGCGACGGATAAAACACCAGCAGCAGCGACTGCAGCATGTCGAGATTGAGCTGCATCTTGATCTGCGAATCCACCCACTTAAAGGCGGCAAAGTCGTGATTCCACAGCCAGAACACGTTCGGCAGCACCAGCGCCAACCAGATCGCCACCGCTAGATAGAACTGCGGCTGGCGGTAGCAGCGGCGGATCTGCGGTACGAACAGCGTCGACAGCGCCGCGAAATAGACGAAGGCGAAGGTCGAGTACTTCGCCATCATCGCCAGCCCGGCGGCCAATGCGAAGGCCGGCCACCAGTTGGCCGAACGCGAGATCGCCAGGTGGAAGAACAGCGCCATCCACGGCCACAGCATCACCAACAGGTAGTTGTCGTTGTAGGGAATGATGTCGAAATTGATGATGCCGGACAGGTTGAGCGTCAGCAGCGCCATCCAGGCCAGCGAGGTGCTGCCGCTCAGGCGGCGCGCCAATAGCCAGACGCCCAACATGCCGATGGCGATGGCGATGAAGTGGCCGCCGTACCAGTAAACGTTCAGCGGCAGCCACGAGAGCCAGATCGCCGGCTGCATCGCCGCACCGACCAACCAAGGATTTTTCGGTGAGCCCCACTCGCCGTTGAGGCCCCAGTTGAGCGCCTCAACGGCGTCGTAAGGCAGGGTAGGATCGAGATGAACGGTCAGCAGCGTCCAGGCTGCGGCATAGCAGACCAACCAGAGAGCGAGTAAGCGATAAGACATGACTTCTTCTGAGCGTTATTGTAAAGAAAATCTTAACTTAGTCGCTGTCGAATGAACCATGTTTAAACAAGCCGTTAAATGTGCGCCCGGGCGGCCGTTTCTGCCGCCGCGATCGCACATTACGCTAATTTCCCTCAGCCTGCGGCGTGGCGATGGGCGGGCGCATTCGCCAGCCGGCCGGCGTCCGCCGCCAGCAGTTGTTGCACCAGCTCGACGCAGCGCAGGAAGCGCTCTTCGTAATCGCTGGACTCAACGTGCACGTACTCGATGTTGTTGGCGCGCAGCATCTCCTCCAGCAGGCGCTGGAACGCCAGGCGATCGGCGCTGCTGCCGAGGCTGCGCAGCCCGTCCGCCACCCACGGCGTGTTGTTTTCCAGCAGGATCACCAGATCGAAACGGTATTCGTCGATCAGCGCCTGCACGAAGGGGTGTTCACGCCCTTCGTACTTTTTGCAAAACGCCTGCGTAGTCACGAAATCGGTATCGATAAACGCCACCTTGTTGGCATATTTGACTGCGAAGTCCACGTATTGCGCCTGCCCGAGGGCAATTTTGTCGTAGTCGGAGTACTGCAGCGCCATCTCGTCGCCGCCCAGGTGCGAAAACACGTAATCGCGGCCATATTCCCAGGCGCTGGTGGTGTTGAAGATGTTGGCCAGCTTGTTGACCAGCGTCGACTTGCCGCTCGACTCACCGCCGAGGATCGCCACGGTGCGCACGAAGAACGGCTTCACCTCGGTCGGGATGTAATCCCAATAGCGGAACGGATCCTGGCGGATCTGATTGCCGCTGATGTTCATGAACGACCGTTCGGGATCAACCAAAATGGTTTCGATGCCCAGATGCTCGCGGTAGCGCGGCGCATCCTGCGCTTCGCTGGAATAGATAAAGCTCGGCACGATGCCCTTCTGTTCCATAAAGGCCTTCATGCCGTCGCTCCACACGTTCCAGCCGTGCGGATACGGTTCGATGCCCTGCTCGTCGAACGAGTGGATATGGATGTTTTTCTGATACTTGAAGGTCTGCAGCAGCCAGCGCAGGCGATCGCTGACCGTCGGCTGTTGCGACATCGAACTGTTCTCGAACAGCTCGCGGTCGCGCGGTTCGTCGTGGCACAAAATAACGTGCAACTCGTCCACCTGGCTGCAGGCGCGCTGGATCAGATAGATGTGGCCGGTGTGCAGTGGGTAAAATTTACCAAACACCACTCCGACTTTAACCTCTTTGCGCGGGAACTCCAGCCCGAGAAAACGGTGCAGCGCCTCGAGCTTTTGCGCGCTCGGGCTTTTGATTTTGTCGTTCAACAGCTGGCTCAGATAGCCCTTGGTCATGCCGCTGGCATCCGCCACCTGCTGCAGAGTACAACCCTTTTGCTTGATGGACGTCTTCAGGTAATCAAATTGCGGCATGGCCACCTCCGTTTAATATGCTAAACAAAATAGCATATCTTGCTCGCCGTCAGCGACATTAATAAAACTCTTCCAGCACGTCCAGCGCGTCCGCCAGCTTCTTGACCCCGAACACCTGCATGTTGGCCGGCGGCTTCTTCGGCATATTGCCGTGCGGCACGATGGCGCGCTTGAAGCCGTGCTTGGCCGCTTCGGAGATGCGCTCCTGGCCGCTCGGCACCGGGCGGATCTCCCCCGCCAGCCCCACTTCGCCGAACACCACCAGATCGTTCGGCAGCGGCCGATCGCGCAGGCTCGAGACCAGCGACATCAGCAGCGCCAGATCGGCGCTGGTCTCGCTGACCTTCACCCCGCCGACCACGTTGACGAACACGTCCTGATCCGACATCTGCAGCCCGCCGTGCCGGTGCAGCACCGCCAGCAGGATCGCCAACCGGTTCTGCTCCAGGCCCACCGCCACGCGGCGCGGGTTGGACATCATCGAGTGATCCACCAGCGCCTGGATCTCCACCAGCAGCGGCCGGGTGCCTTCCCACACCACCATCACCGAGCTGCCGGAAGTGACTTCATCGCCGCGGCTAAGGAAGATCGCCGAAGGGTTGCTGACTTCGCGCAGCCCCTGTTCGGTCATGGCGAACACGCCCAGCTCGTTGACCGCGCCGAAGCGGTTCTTGTGGCTGCGCAGGGTACGGAAGCGGGAATCGGCGTCGCCGTCCAGCAGCACCGAACAGTCAATGCAGTGTTCCAGCACTTTTGGCCCGGCCAGCGAGCCATCTTTGGTGACGTGCCCGACCATCACGATCGCCACGCCGCGCGTCTTGGCGAAGCGCGTCAGATAGGCGGCGGTTTCCCGCACCTGCGCCACGCTGCCCGGCGAAGACTGAATGTCCGCCATGTGCATCACCTGAATCGAGTCGATCACCATCAGCTTCGGCTGCTCCTGCTCAGCGATCAGGCAGATCTGCTCGATGCTGGTTTCCGACAGCATGTTCAGGCCGCCGGTCGGCAGCCCCAGACGGTGAGCACGCATCGCCACCTGCTGCAGCGATTCCTCGCCGGTGACGTACAGGGTTTTCATCTGTTCGGACAGTTTGCACAACACCTGCAGCAACAGGGTACTTTTGCCGGCGCCGGGGTTGCCGCCGATCAGAATGGCGCTGCCGGGCACCACGCCGCCGCCCAGCACGCGGTCGAACTCGAGAAAGCCGGTGGTGAAGCGCGGCAGCGCCTCCAGGCTGATTTCCGACAGCTTCTGCACTTTGCTGACGCCGGCGTCGCCGGCATAGCCGCTGAGGCGATCGTTGCGCGCCGCAGCGGGCGACGCGGCCAAACGCACTTCCGTGATGGTGTTCCAGGCATGGCAGGCACTGCACTGCCCCTGCCAACGCGGATAGTCCGCCCCGCACTCATTGCACACAAATGCCCGTTTTGCCGCTTTTGCCACGTCTTACCTCAATCTTTCGTTATCGCACTTCGTGTTTCAGGCTGCCGGTGAGAATACACAGTACGCCCATCAAATCCGCATGCCGGATCGCCACCTGCGCTTTTTCATACACTTTCGGTTTGGCGTGGTAGGCGATGCCCAGCCCCGCCGCCTGCATCATTTTCAAATCGTTGGCGCCGTCGCCGATGGCCACGGTTTGCGCCAGCGGGATCTCCAGCTTCTCCGCCAGCCGCAGCAGCGTATCGGCTTTGAACTGCGCGTCCACCACCGGCCCCAACACTTCGCCGGTCAGCTTGCCGTCGCGGATCTCCAGCTCGTTGGCCGCCGCCGCCACCAGCCGCAGCCGGTTGCGCAGGTATTCGGCGTAGTAGGTGAAACCGCCGGAGGCGATCGCCACATGCCAGCCCATCGCCTGCAGCTTACCCACCAGGCTGGTCAGCCCCGGCATCAACGGCAGTTCGTCGCGCACCTGCTTGAGGATATTGGCGTCAGCCCCTTTCAGCGTGCCGACGCGCTGGCGCAGGCTGGCGGTAAAATCCAGTTCGCCGCGCATCGCGCGTTCGGTGACTTCCGCCACCTGCTCGCCGACGCCCGCCAGCTTGGCGATCTCATCAATGCACTCGATCTCGATCGCCGTCGAATCCATATCCATCACCAGCAGCCCCGGCGTGCGCAGGTGCGGGATTTTGCCGAGCGGCGCCACATCCAGCCCGCTCTCCGCCGCCAGCAGCTTGGCGCGCGGCGTCAAGGTTCCCGCCAGCCGCACCACCTGATAATCGTCCACGCCCCAGGCGGTGACGATCACCATCGCCGCGCCCAGCTTGCGTTGGAATTGGGTAATGCGCGCCTTGTCCAGCTTTCTGCCATATAACAGCCACCCGGTATTACCCGCCCGGTAGTCCAGCGGCATCACTTCGTCGCCGCTGAGCGAAAGGGGAAGACCCGGCCATTGAGAGATCTCCGCCGGAAGATCGCAATAGGTCAGACTGTTTGACATCATTGACTCCTGAATGGACAAAAACGCTGCATGATAAAACGACGCATCAAGCTATCCTATCGCCAGCGGTTCTGGCAACATAAAGTGTCCCCGATGCCCAAGGAACCTGCATGGCTCGCGCTAAACTGAAATTTCGCCTGCACCGCACCGCTATTATCCTGATTTGCCTGGCTTTGCTGGTGCTGCTGATGCAGGGCGCCTCTTATTTTAGCCTGAGTCACCAAATGGCGCGATCCGAGCAGGTGGAAGAGCTGGCGCAGACGCTGACCAAACAGGTCGCCTACAGCCTGGCGCCGCTGCTGGACGACGACGGCAACACCCCGCGCATCGACGCCATCCTCAAGCAGCTCACCGATCACAGCCGCATTCTCGACGTCAGCGTGTATCAGCAGGATGGCACGCTGGTCTCCCACGCCGGGGAACAGATAAGTATACGCGATCGCCTGTCGCTCGACGGCAAGCGCGCCGGCAGCTATTTCAACCACCAGTTGGTCGAATCCATTCAGGGCAAAGACGGCCCGATCGGCTTTATCCGCATCACCCTCGACACCCACGTGCTGGCGACCGAATCCAAGCAGGTGGACAACACCACCAACCTGCTGCGCCTGATGATCCTGCTGGCGCTGGCGATCGGCATCATTCTGGCGCGCACCCTGCTGCAACACCGCCGCAGCCGCTGGCAGCAGTCGCCGTACCTGTTGACCGCCAACACGCCGTTGGCAGAAGGCAATACGGTGGAAGACGACGAAGAGGATGCGCCGGAGACAAAGCAGGAAGCGCCGAAGAAGGAATAACTCAGGCCAAGCGTTGAATGCGCTCGTGCCGTTTTCTTGTCCTTTCGGTGAATAGATTGTCCGTAACAACGGGATCCACAACCAATTGAAAGGTAAAGCGTTAGCCAAAAATGGCCGTGCGGAATGAATAGATTGACAGGCGGGCGCCATGACGACGCCCGCCGCGGTATTACGCTTTGTCGCCCAGCAGCACGGATTCCAGCGCGATAACGATCATTTCGTTAAAGGTGGTCTGGCGTTCCGCCGCCGTGGTCGCTTCGTGACGCAGGATGTGGTCGGACACGGTGCAGATGGTCAGTGCCTTACAGCCGAACTCTTCGTACAGCTCCGCCGCCACGCCGTAGATGCCGGCCGCTTCCATTTCCACGCCCAGGATGCCGTACTTCTTCATCACCTGGAACATGTCCGGATCCGGGGTGTAGAACAGATCGGCGGAGAAGATGTTGCCCACGCGCGCCGGGATGCCCTGCGCCGCCGCCGCGTCGACCGCGTTGCGCACCATGTCGAAGTCGGCGATCGCCGCGTAGTCGTTGTCCTTGAAGCGCAGACGGTTCACCTTGGAGTCGGTGCACGCGCCCATGCCGATCACCACGTCGCGCAGTTTGATATCGTCACGCACCGCGCCGCAGGAACCGACGCGAATGATCTTCTTCACGCCGAATTCGGCAATCAGCTCGCGCGCATAGATGGAGCAGGACGGGATGCCCATACCGTGGCCCATTACGGAGATGCGGCGGCCTTTGTAGGTGCCGGTGAAGCCCAACATGCCGCGCACGTTGTTCACTTCCACCGCGCCTTCCAGGAAGGTTTCGGCGATGTATTTTGCGCGCAGCGGGTCGCCCGGCATCAGTACTACGTCAGCGAAATCACCCATCTCAGCATTAATGTGCGGCGTAGCCATAATTTTCTTCCTTTAGAAATCTTATTTAATAAAAACGTCAAACATCTAAGCCTTGAATGTCGAGTTGCAGCCAGGCAGCTAGCGGGTGAATCCCCAGTCGCTTACTTGAGTAAGCGACTGGGGTTCACGCGTGAAGCTAACAACGCTACGGCTTGAAAGACAGAGCTTAGAACAGGGTCTTACCGTAATCCATCGGCGACAGGCCAAAGTAATTGGCGACGGTCTGGCCGATGTCGGCGAAGGTCTCGCGGTGGCCCAGCGAGCCCGGTTTCACTTTCGGGCCGTAAACCAGCACCGGGATGTGCTCGCGGGTGTGGTCGGTGCCCGGCCAGGTTGGGTCGCAGCCGTGGTCGGCGGTGAAGATGATGATGTCTTCGTCTTTCACCAGCTTCAGCAGCTCCGGCAGGCGGCGGTCGAACAGCTCCAGCGCGGCGGCGTAGCCCGCCACGTCGCGGCGGTGGCCGTAAGAGGAGTCGAAGTCCACGAAGTTGGTGAACACAATGGTGTTATCGCCGGCCTTTTCCATTTCAATCAGGGTCGCGTCAAACAGCGCATCGATGCCGGTCGCCTTCACCTTCTTGGTGATGCCAACGTTGGCGTAGATGTCGGCGATTTTACCGATCGACACCACTTCGCCGCCCTTCTCGTCCACCAGCTTTTTCAGCACGGTCGGCGCCGGCGGCTCTACCGCCAGATCGTGACGGTTGCCGGTGCGCTGGAAGTGGCCCGGCTTATCGCCGACGAACGGACGCGCGATCACGCGACCGATGTTGTAACCGCCTTCGGTCAGCTCTTCACGCGCAATTTCGCACAGCTCATACAGACGATCCAGGCCGAAGGTTTCTTCATGGCAGGCGATCTGGAACACCGAGTCAGCGGAGGTGTAGAAAATCGGCTTGCCGGTTTTCATGTGCTCTTCGCCCAGCTGATCGAGGATCACGGTGCCGGATGAGTGGCAGTTGCCCAGGTAGCCCGGCAGCTTGGCGCGTTCGACCAGTTTGTCCAGCAGCGCCTGCGGGAAGCTGTTGTGCTCGTCCTTGAAGTAACCCCAGTCGAACAGCACCGGCACGCCGGCGATTTCCCAGTGGCCCGACGGCGTGTCTTTACCGGAAGAGAGTTCGCTGGCGTAAGCGTAAGCACCGATGATATCGGCGTTGCGATCCAGCCCCTGCGGGAAGTTGCCGGTGGACTCTTCCGCCGCTTTGCCAAGGCCCAGGCGGCTCAGGTTAGGCAGCGTCAGCGGGCCCTGGCGGCCCACGTTGGCCTCACCACGCGCGCAAACTTCGGCAATATGGCCCAGGGTGTCAGAACCCCGATCGCCAAAACGTTCGGCGTCTTCGCTGGCACCGATACCGAAGGAGTCCAATACCATAATAAATGTACGTTTCATCTGTGCTCTCCTGCGTGTTCTCACGCTTTGGACGGCCGCGAAAAAGCCGCGGTCGTTCCTGATTCTTGGGTTATTCCGTGATGCGCTTATACACCACCGGCGTCGCTTCCGGCGCCTTGTCGCTCAGCGTCATTGCGCTGCGCACCGCATCGGCCGCCAGCTGCCAGCTCTCTTCATCGTTGGCGTGGATCATCGCCAGCGGTTGCTGGGTATCCACCTTATCGCCCAGGCGCGCCACCTCGGTCAGGCCAACGCTGTAATCGATGGCGTCGCTCGCCCGGCGACGGCCGCCGCCCAGCGACACCACCGCCATACCCAGCGCACGGGTATCCATGGCGCTGATGATGCCCGGCTTTTCAGCATACACCGGCTTGCTCAGCGTTGCCGCCGGCAGATAGCTATCATAACGTTCGACGAAGTCTATCGGCCCTTGCTGCGCCGCCACCATGCGGCCAAACACCTCAGCCGCTTTGCCGTTGTCCAGCACCGCCTGCAGTTTGGCGCGCGCATCGGCCTCGTCTTGCGCCAGGCCGCCGGACAGCAGCATCTCCACGCACAGCGCCAGCGTCACTTCCAGCAGGCGCGGGTTGCGGTATTCGCCGGTCAGGAAGCGCACCGCTTCGCGCACTTCCACCGCGTTACCGGCGCTGGAAGCCAGCACCTGATTCATGTCGGTCAGCAGCGCGGTGGTCTTGCAGCCCGCGCCGTTGGCCACGCCGACGATCGCCTGCGCCAAATCTTGCGACAGGGCATAGGTCGGCATAAAGGCGCCCGAGCCCACCTTCACGTCCATCACCAGCGCATCCAGCCCTTCCGCCAGCTTCTTGGCCAGAATGGAGGCGGTGATCAGCGGGATCGAATCCACGGTGGCGGTGATATCGCGGGTGGCGTAGAAACGTTTGTCCGCCGGCGCCAGCGAGCTGGTCTGGCCGATGATCGCCACGCCGACGTCCTGAATAATTTTGCGGAAGGCGTTATCGTCCGGGAAAATATTGAAGCCCGGAATGGCTTCCAGCTTGTCCAGCGTGCCGCCGGTATGCCCCAGGCCGCGGCCGGAGATCATCGGCACATAGCCGCCGCAGGCCGCCACCATCGGGCCGAGCATCAGCGAGGTCACGTCGCCCACGCCGCCGGTCGAATGCTTGTCGACGATAGGGCCGTTCAGCGCCAGGCTCTTCCAGTCCAGCACGGTGCCGGAATCGCGCATCGCCATGGTGAGCGCCACGCGCTCCGGCATGCTCATGTCATGGAAATAAATGGTCATCGCCAGCGCGGCGATCTGCCCTTCCGACACCACATTGTCGCGAATGCCGTTGATGAAGAAGCGGATTTCCGCTTCGCTTAACGGCTGGCCGTCGCGTTTCTTACGAATAATTTCTTGAGCCAGGAACAAGGCATCCCCCTGTGTCGCCGAGAGTCGGTGCAGACGGGCGCGCCTGGCGCCCGCCAACGATATCGATCAGTAGCCGCCGCCGGCGGTCTGGGTTTGGTGGCCCAGCGCGGCCAGCAAGCTGGCCAGCAGGCTGGAAGCGCCAAAGCGGAAATGCCGCGCGTCGGCCCACCCCTCGCCCAGAATACGATCGGCAAGTTGCAGATAATGCAGCGCGTCTTCCGCGGTGCGCACGCCGCCGGCCGGCTTGAAGCCCACGGTCTTCGCCACGCCCATATCGCGGATCACCGACATCATCAGCTCGGCGCTCTCCAGGGTGGCGTTGACCGGCACCTTGCCGGTGGAGGTCTTGATAAAGTCAGCCCCGGCCTTGATGGCGATCTCGGACGCTTTGCGGATCAGATCGGCCTGCTTCAGCTCACCGGTTTCGACGATCACTTTCAGCAGCACGTTGGCCGCCTGGCATGCCTGCTTGCACTGTTTCACCAGCTCGAAGCCGACCTGTTCGTTGCCGGCGATCAGCGCGCGGTAAGGGAACACCACGTCCACTTCATCCGCGCCATAGGCGATGGCCGCGCGGGTTTCCGCCAGCGCGATGTCGATATCGTCGTTGCCATGCGGGAAGTTGGTCACGGTGGCGATACGGATGTCCGGCGTGCCTTGCTCGCGCAGCGCCTTACGCGCCACCGGGATAAAACGCGGGTAGATGCAGATGGCCGCCGTGTGGCCGGCCGGGCTGTTGGCCTGACGACAGAGGGCGATCACTTTCTCGTCGGTGTCATCATCATTCAGCGTGGTTAAATCCATCAAGTTCAGCGCACGTTGCGCTGCTGCGGTTAATTCGGTCATAAAACTCTCCAACTGAGTACCTGGGTGTTGGCGAGCGGACTTGGTTCCATGAAGATAGCGCAGGGGAACGGCGTTCCCGCGGCGGCAACTGAGATCCTTCTCACCGCACATGGCCACCCGCCTTGCGGCCGGCCAGTAATAGCTATTTGAACACGAATGCCGAGGGCGATTCGCGTTCATCGTCACACTATATGAAATAGCACTGTAACAGACCGGAATTATATGTGAAGAACATCACAAAATAACGCGATATCGTTCACAAATTCGCTAAAGAAGCGGCTGAAGATCGCGGGTGCGACAAACACCCACGTTGCTTAGAGTATAGGCGGAGTCCCGCGATCGGTCGCGCCGTCGCGGGCTCCGTGAAGGCTTACAGCGCCAGGAAGAAACCGGCGATGGTGGCGCTCATCAGGTTGGACAGCGTGCCCGCCGCCACGGCTTTCAGACCGAAGCGCGCGATGTCATGGCGACGGTTGGGCGCCATGCTGCCCAAACCGCCCAGCAGGATCGCCACCGAGGAGAGGTTGGCGAAACCGCACAGCGCAAAGGAGATGATCGCCTTGGTGTGCGTTGACAGCACCTGCAGGCCTTCTGCCGCCACCACATCGTCCGAGCGCAGATAGGCGCCGAAGTTCATGTAGGCGACAAACTCGTTGACGATGATCTTCTGGCCGATAAACGAACCGGCGGTCATCGCTTCACTCCACGGCACGCCGATCAGGAAGGCGATCGGTGAGAACACCCAACCGAGGATCAGTTCGAGCGACAGCTGCGGGTAATCGAACCAGCCGCCGATGCCGCCGAGAATGCCGTTGAGCAAGGCGATCAGCGCGATAAACGCCAGCAGCATCGCACCGACGTTCAGCGCCAGCTGCATGCCGGAGGCCGCGCCGGAAGCCGCCGCGTCGATCACGTTGGCCGGACGCTCTTCTTCGGCGATCAGCTTCATCGCATCGTCTTTATCGTGGGTCTGCTCGGTTTCCGGCACCATCAGCTTGGCGAACAGCAGCCCGCCCGGCGCGGCCATGAAGGACGCGGCGATCAGGTATTCCAACGGTACGCCCATCTGCGCGTACCCCGCCAACACCGAACCGGCCACCGAGGCCAGGCCGCCGCACATCACGGCGAACAGTTCTGACTGGCTCATGGTGGCGATATACGGGCGCACCACCAGCGGCGCTTCGGTCTGGCCGACGAAAATGTTGGCGGTCGCCGACAGCGATTCGGTGCGCGAGGTGCCCAGCAGCTTGTGCAGGCCGCCGCCCAGCACGCGGATCACCAACTGCATGATGCCGAGGTAGTACAGCACCGCAATCAGCGAGGAGAAGAACACGATCACCGGTAGAACGCGCAGCGCGAACACGAAGCCGCCGCCGCCGAACACTTCGAACATCTTGTCGGACACCAGCCCGCCGAAGATGAACGAAATGCCCTGATTGCCGTAGGCGATAACGTTTGCCACGCCGTTAGACATACTGCCGAGGATGCTGCGGCCCAGCGGCACGTAGAGCACCAGCGCGCCGATGCCGATCTGAATGATGAACGCCCACACGACGGTGCGCAATTTGATGGCCCGGCGGTTGCTGGAGAGCAGCACCGCAATGGCGATCAGCACCGCCATGCCAACCAGACTCATGATGAGTTGCATGCAAAGTTTCCCTGTTGCAAAAAATAAAATACATCCCTGCTCATGAAGAGAGGTCTGCTATTGGAGAGTTTCGGGGGGATTATACTGAGCGAGGTCACCCTCGCACCGATTTATGTCACAAATGTATACAACGAGACGCAAATGAAAATCTTATAACGTGACGTAGGTCACGTTATGCAGACCTCAATTCGGCATGGCGAACAGCGCTTGGGTATTGCGTTGCAGGTGGGCGGCGATCTCGTCGGCCGGTTCCGGGCGCAGTTCACACAGCGTCTGAAACACCTCGGCGGCGCGTTCGGGGCGATTCGGTTGCCCCTGATAGCCGGCCAGCGGCATGTCCGGCGCATCGGTCTCCAGCAGCAGCGCCTCAAGCGGCAGCTGCGCCATCACGGCGCGCGTTTTCTGCGCCCGCTCATAAGTGATGGTGCCGCCCACGCCGATGTAATAGCCGAGGCGGATAAACGCCTGCGCCTGCGACAGGCTACCGGCAAAGCCGTGCACCACACCGCGACGCGGCAGCTGCATGCGCCGCAGCGCGGCGGCCAACTGATCGTGGGTGCGGCGCGAATGCAGGATCACCGGCAGGTCATACTGTTTCGCCAGCTTCAACTGGGCCAGCAGCAGGCTTTGCTGCCGCTCGAACTGTGGGTTGTCCATATACAGATCGAGCCCGATCTCCCCCACCGCCACCAGCTTGTGCGGCCGTTCGGCCAACAGCATCGCCAGCTGTTCCATCTGCGGCTCATGATGCTGCGCGATATATAGCGGGTGCAGACCCAGCGCGGCGAACAGCGGCGCATGCTCCTGCGCCAGCCGCAACACCCGCGCGAAGCGATCGGCAGTGACCGTCGGGACGATGATGCGCTGCACGCCGGCGCTTGCCGCCCGCGCCAGGCTCTCGACTTCATGCCCGGTAAAGGGCGGGAAATCGAAATGGCAGTGGGTATCGGTAAAGGCGTAACTCACAGCGCCCCCCCTTCACCCGGCGGCAAATCGCCCGGCAGGATGATTTTCGGCGCCGCTACCGCCGCCTCCGGCTGCGCCGCCCGCTCGGTGGGCATGGCGATGTCGGTCACGATCGGCGAAGGCATTCTGACGTTCTCCGGCTGGATCAGGCGGCGCGACAACGCTTTTCGCACCTTGATGCCGTCGGGCTCCGGCTGTGCCATCCACTGGCCGACGGTGGCCAGAAAGTAGCGGCCACAGCGGCGCCCCAGGTGATAATCCTGATTGAGCGCTCCCAATCGGCTGCCCAGCGCATTGCTGGCCAACGGCTTCGGCGGGAAGATCTCGAAGATGCGCAGCTTGCCCGGCGGCTTTTCGATAAAGCGCTGGATGCGGTGATAGCTTTGCTCGTGATGCTGCAGGATGCGCACCATCTGCTGCAGGCTGCTGTCGCTCAGCCAATGCTCCATGCGCTTCATCCACTGCGGGGTGTAGTACATCTGCGAAGGCACGGTGCGGATCACCACGATAGTGTCGGCGCCGCGGCGATAGGCCTCTTCCACCGGGATCGCATCACTGATGCCGCCGTCCTGATAGCTGACGCCGTCCAGCTCCACGCCCTGGCGATAGAAGCCGGGAATGGCGCTGGATGCCTTGATGGCCGGCAGCCAGCGTTCGCGCTGCGCAGGCAGATAGGTCGGCTCGAAATCGTCGCTGCGGCAGGCGCACAGTAAGAATTCGCGCCCGTCGGTAAAATGCTGTTCCGCCACGTCCATCGCCAGCGGCATCTGCGCCGCCGCCGTATCAACCAGCCAATCGAGATCGATCAGATGCCCGCCACGCACGAAGCGCAGCGGATTGAAGAACTGTGCCGAAGTGGTGTAACGGGTGATCACCCGGCGCGCGTAGCCCATCTGCCCGCAGATATAGGCAGACAGATTCTGGGCGCCGGCCGACGTGCCGATCAACAGATCGAAAGGGTTAAAGCCCGCGCGCTGAAACTCGTCCAGCACGCCGGCGGTGAAAATGCCGCGCTGGCCGCCGCCTTCGCAGACCAGCGCCATTTTGCCTGGCCGAAAGGGTTTAGACGCCAGCGGTTCTATATTGCCGAGCGTGATGGGTATTCTGTATCCCAACTTGGCATCCTCAGTGAGACGTTTTCTCCGAGGATACCGCGTCTCGCTCTCTTCCGTAATCCTCTTGCAGTACGCCGGCGAGGAAATCGTTGCTGCCGGCCAGCCAGGCGCAATCGCTGCCGGACCATTCGGCCCACGCCTGCCATACCTGGCCTTTCAGCTGTTTCCAGCGCCCGACGATGATGTCGCTGTTCATGTCCGGCCCTCCCCGACGTGAGAAAAGGAGTTAAGCTTTGTTACAGTTTACGGGAAAATGCCGGCCAGCTAAGGGCGCCGGCGGCCGGTGAACAGGCTGACCAGGAACAGGATGATGCCGACGACGAACACGATTTTAGCCGCCCAGGCGGCGGTGCCCGCCAGCGAACCGAACCCCAGTGCTGCAGCGATAAGCGCGATAACTAAAAAGATAATGCCCCAACGAAACATAAGCTTCTCCTTACCATTGTGAAAAAATTCGCTGCCGTCTACCGCCCCGACAACGGGACATCGACGGCAAATCAGTTTCTTTTTTTGGTGGTACACGTCGGGCCGCCTTGACGGCCCGACAGATGCGGCTTGTTGTTACTTGTTACGGGCGCCTGGCGGGATTACTGCTTAACCACCAGGTCGTTTTTCACGCTTTTCACGCCATCGATAGCCTTGGCGATGCTTTCGGCACGCTCAGACTGCGCCTGCGTTTTCACTTCACCGGAAAGCTGCACCACGCCATCGGTGGTTTCCACTTTCACATTGCGCGACGGCACGATGTCATCGGCCAGCAGCTTGGCTTTCAGCTCACTGGTGGTGGCGGTGTCGCCGGCATACGATTTGATCGATTGATTGGCTTCATCTTTCACGTGCAGCTTGTCGCTAACGGTTTTGACGCCTTCCACCTTGCCGGCAACCGCAACTGCATGCTCCGCCTGCGCCTGGCTGCCGACAAACCCGCTCAGGATCACGGTGCCTTTTTCGGTTTTCACCGAAATGTCAGTGCTTTTGATGGTCTTATCGTCCACCAACGCACTTTTAACTTTAGCCGTTATCGCGCTGTCATCCATGTAACCGTCAACTTTTTTCATGGAGCTATCGATTTTGGCACCGGCACTGTCCGCGGCGTTAGACGCCTTGTTGAGCAGACTGTCTTCGGCTAGCGCAGTGCCGCTCACCAAAGCAGAACCCAAAACAACAGCCATCAGCGAGTGTGCAAATTTGGTCTTTTTCATCGATCTCTTCCTTTTGTTGGGGGCCCGCAGCGCCAGAGTGCTGGAACCCTTCAGCCACCTTCACGCGGCCTCTCGGTAAATACTTCATCATCGCTATACGATTAAGCGTTCACGATAGGAATATTGCAACAGCCGTGCCAACTCAATAAACACCTTTAAAATCAAGAAAAAGAAGCGTTGAGTCGGATTTTTAATCAAAAAACTGTCGCCTATTGACGACAGACTAAGTGACACGAAACGGTAAAATAGTCATCTCATTGATATTTAAGGAAACAGACTGTCTCCCATCGGCAACACATCAGAATAACTCACCAAATAATCAGCGTATTGCAGTGATTTACTCTCAAGCAATGTGCGGACATCTCGTTAAAGATAGACCATGCGGCGGAAAACGCAGGCCAATCGCGTCTCGCCTTGGCGATGTCGATTCGCAGGATAAAATATGAGGAAGTTTTATTAATTAGCGGAGTGAGAATACGGGGAGCTGGCAGGGCGCACCGGGCGCCCTGCAGAGTTATCAGTGTTCGCGGGTTTTGCGGAAGGTCACGTCAGGATAGCGTTCCTGCGTCAGGTTGAGGTTCACCATGGTCGGCGCGATGTAGGACAGGTTGTCCCCACCGTCCAGCGCCAGGTTGATCTCGTTCTTGCGCTTGAACTCTTCGAACTTCTTCACGTCGTCGCACTCAACCCAGCGCGCCGTCGACACGTTGACCGACTCATACAGCGCTTCCACGTTGTACTCACTCTTCAAACGCGCCACGACCACGTCGAACTGCAGCACGCCGACCGCACCGACGATCAGATCGTTGTTGGCGATCGGGCGGAACACCTGCACCGCGCCCTCTTCGGACAGCTGCACCAACCCCTTCAACAGCTGTTTCTGCTTCAGCGGATCGCGCAGGCGAATGCGGCGGAACAGTTCCGGCGCGAAGTTCGGGATGCCGGTGAACTTCATGTCTTCGCCCTGGGTGAAGGTATCGCCGATCTGAATGGTGCCGTGGTTGTGCAGACCGATGATGTCGCCCGGGTAGGCTTCTTCCACGTGCGAACGGTCACCGGCCATAAAGGTCAGCGCGTCGGAGATCACCACGTCTTTGCCGGTGCGCACCTGGCGCAGCTTCATGCCTTTCTCGTAACGGCCGGACACCACGCGCATAAAGGCCACGCGGTCGCGGTGCTTCGGATCCATGTTGGCCTGGATCTTGAACACGAAACCGGTGAATTTCTCTTCCGCCGCCGTTACTTCACGGGTGTCGGTTTTACGCGGCATCGGCGCCGGCGCCCAGGCCACCAGGCCGTCCAGCATATGATCCACGCCGAAGTTGCCGAGTGCGGTACCGAAGAACACCGGCGTCAGCTCGCCGCTCAGGAAGGCCTCCTGATCGAACTCATGGGAAGCGCCCTGCACCAGTTCCAACTCATCGCGCAGCTGCGCCGCCAGATCTTCGCCCACGGCGATATCCAGTTCCGGGTTGTTCAGGCCTTTGACGATGCGCACTTCCTGAATGGTGTGGCCTTTACCGGTCTGGTACAGGTAGGTTTCATCCTTGTACAGGTGGTAAACGCCTTTGAACAGCTTGCCGCAGCCGATCGGCCAGGTGATAGGCGAACAGGCGATTTTCAGTTCGCGTTCGACTTCGTCCATCACCTCCATCGGATCGCGGATGTCGCGGTCCAGCTTGTTCATAAAGGTCAGGATCGGCGTGTCGCGCAGACGGGTGACTTCCATCAGCTTGCGGGTACGATCCTCAACGCCCTTGGCGGCGTCGATCACCATCAGACAGCAGTCCACGGCGGTCAGGGTGCGGTACGTATCTTCGGAGAAGTCCTCGTGCCCCGGGGTATCCAGCAGGTTGACCAGGCTGTCGCGATACGGGAACTGCATCACCGAGGTGGTGATCGAGATCCCACGCTGCTTTTCCATTTCCATCCAGTCGGATTTGGCGTGCTGGCTGGAGCCGCGGCCTTTTACCGTACCGGCGGTCTGGATCGCCTGTCCGAACAGCAGCACTTTTTCGGTAATGGTGGTTTTACCGGCATCGGGGTGCGAGATGATGGCGAAAGTTCTTCTTTTGGAGACTTCGCGGGCAAATTCACTAGGAGACATGGTTTTCAGGTTCTACGGTTAGTCCGCCCTGCGACATCATCAGAACGCGCCGATCGCGGCGCCGGGCAAAGCGGTGAATAAAAGATAACAGCCGGGCATTTTCGCCGATTTGCCAACCGGTGACAATCAATGGATCCGATTTCCCGCTAACGCAGGCGGAAATCGGGAGACAAAGCGGCCCAATGCCGGCGCAATACCGATTTGTGATCGTCCGCCATCGGCAGCTCTTCCAATAAGGCCGGCCACAAATTTCGCGCCTTGTCGATGGCATCCACCAGGTGCACCCGTATCGCAGACCAGGGAATATCGACCCGTTCAGCCCAGCGTTCGAAGGTTTGCATTGAGATCCTATCCCAGCGCTTTTCCTTCGCCATATTGAGCGCAGCCTCAGACTCACCAGGAATATAAGCCAACGTAGTGACGATGTCATAAGCGGGAGAAAGCCGAATATCAGTCTGGTTTGGATAGAACATGGACCAATTTTTTACGTGCGCATCGCCATTGGCGAGCAAAATATTCGCCAACAGACGGCGCGCCATTTGCTGCACATCCGCTAAAGATTCACTGCCATACTCATAGAGATAAGCCGCTATTTGATCGTAATTTTTGCCGCGGTATTTATCGTGCGCGTAAATCTCGAATATCTGGGCAAAATCTTCTGCATGCACTCGCCCGCTTTCGCTGCGGTCAAAACGACGGGTGGCATAAGCATAGGGTTCATCCGCCAAGCGAATATCAGGCAAGTGTTCAAGTCGTGTCAGTTCAACCAGCTCAATATCAGGAATATCCACGCCGATGGCTTGCGCCAAACGCATTGCCGTATATTCATTTTCAGGGAGATGACGATGAACCGTTGAAGGCGTTTTAATGATCCAGCTATCAGCGCCCACCTGAGAAGAAATGTTGAAGCGGCCCTCTTTGCGCACAGAGGAAAATTTCATTTGTACCCCTGCCAGAGAAAACTTTTGCGCCTCCATCCCAACATCAATTTGCACGGCTTCCAACTCGCCGCGCGACCTTAACGCCCAGGCGGGTATGTCACTGGCAGCCAACGGCCGTGCTTCAAGCGCTCCCGGCAAGTTTCCACCGGCCCAGGCAATTAAAGGAAACTCCTCATTCACATGGGCTTTCAACGACTGTGCCACCCAAGCGCGCAGTGCGCCTTCGGGTAACAAGTTGGATAAAACGGGCGGCAGACGCTGCGATGACTGTAAAACTTGCTCAAGATACCCCGCGTGCGCCTTCTGCCTGAGCGTAAACAAAGGACGAACACGCTCCGGCAAAGCGAGGTAGTGTGGATCAAACGTCAGGATGTTTCTGCCGCCGCTGTAATGCGCCAGCACGCCAACACGCACGCCATGCAATATCAAGGCTAATGCCTGTACCGATTCAACCTGTCGCAGCCCTTTCATCAGCTAGTCCTCGAGATCTTTCAGTTTTTTTTCAAAATCCTGCGGCTTACCGACTTCCGGTGCGCTACTCACTTCCTGTTGCAGCAGGCACTCCACATCACGGGCAGACTTTTTTGGCACGATGACATATTCCAAATTCATCGCCGCCAATATTCGTAGCAACGTGCTTACCCGCATATCGCTCCCCGCTTCAATACGCTGATATTGCTGTTGGGTCATGCCAATCTTCATTAAAAAGTCTTTTTGACTCCAACCCAACTCACTGCGTTTTTCTTTCAGCAACGCTGATATTTCGGATAGTTTTCTCATCCGCGCCTCCAAACAACGCATTGATTGTCTCACCAGCAATAAACAACAAATTAGTTGTCGAGACAGTGAAAAACAACTTTTTTGATGTAAATTAATGAAGAAACAACTTTTTAGTTGTAAAAGGGAATGCAAACAATAAACAGGATGTTTTAGATTACCCCAGCGGCAGCGCCATCACGATCGCGTCTTCGCGGCCGTGGGCGCTCGGGTAATAATTGCGGCGCACGGTGACCTCGTTGAAACCGAGATCTTCATACAGCGCGATCGCCGCCTGGTTGGAGGCGCGGACTTCCAGCCACAGCGTAACCACGCCGCGGCTCTCCAGCTGTTCGATCACCGCGTTGAGCAGCAGGCGGCCAAAGCCCCGGCGCTGGTGCCGCGGATGAATGGCGATGTTGAACAGCGTGGCTTCGTCCAGCACGATCTGCGTGATGGCGAACCCCGCCATCTCCCCATCGGCGCTCAGCTTCAGGTTAAGGTAGCGATCGCCCTGATTGCTGGCAAAGGTGGTTTCCGTCCAGGGGAAAGCGTGGCTGGCTTGCTCAATGTTGAAGGCCGTGGCCAGGTCGGCCGCCGTCAGGGTAGAAATCGTGTTCATGATGACAAATCTGCTGCCAGAGGGCGCGTTTGGCCCCCGCGTCTTGGGAAAGCTCGGCCAGCGCCGGGCTGTGTAGCTGCGCGCCGGCGACCGCGAGCGGTTCCGTCACGCCCAGCCGCCAACTGTTGCATGCGGTCTCTTCAGGCAGCATCGCCACCTGTTCCGGCGTCAGGCTGTAGGTTTGCGCCGGCGTCAGCCCCAGGCTGCGCAGCACGTCGCAAAACAGCGGATCGTCGGGCGCCGGCAGCGTCTGCGCCACCACCAGCAGGCGCGTCTCGGGCGGCAGACTGACCGCCACTTCGCCCTGCAACACGCTCGGGCGGCGCAATGTCCACTGCGTAATACCCAGTTGTTGTAACAGCCAGTCGCGTTTTGATGCCATGCCGATTCCTACCCGTTGTGGTGCGCCATGCCTGCCATGCGCCGCGCTATGCTAACAAACCCGCGCAGCCCGCGCCAACAAACCCGTCGAACATATCGCCACAAAGCTCTATAATCCCCGGTCTCATTTCCAGGAGCCAATATCTGATGTCTGCATTAACCCCCGCCAGTGAAGTCATGCTGCGCCACAGTGATGAATTTATCGAACGCCGCGTGCTGTTTGCCGGCGACCTGCAGGACAGCCTGCCGGCCCAATTCGAGGCCGCGGACGTGCGCGTCCACACTCAGCAATACCATCACTGGCAGTTACTGAACCGGACGATGGGCGATAACGTGCAGTTCGGTTTGACCGTCGATCCCGCTTTCGTCGCCGACTGCGACACGCTGGTTTACTACTGGCCGAAGAGCAAGCAGGAAGCGCAATTCCAGCTGTGCAACCTCCTGGCGCTGCTGCCGGTGGGCGCGGACGTGTTCGTGGTCGGTGAAAACCGCAGCGGCGTGCGCAGCGCCGAGCCAACGCTGGAAGGCCACGTCACGCTGGTGAAAATCGACAGTGCGCGCCGCTGCGGCCTGTATCATGGCCGCCTGGACGCGCAGACCGAGTTCGACCTGAACGACTGGTGGGACAGCTATCAGCTGCACGATCTGGAAGTGAAAACGCTGCCGGGCGTGTTCAGCCGCGACGGTCTGGACGTCGGCAGCTCGCTGCTGCTGTCGACGCTGGAAAAACACATGAAAGGCAAGGTGCTGGACATCGGCTGCGGCGCCGGCGTCATGGCCTCGGTAATGTCCAAGCTGTCGCCGAAGGTGAAACTGACCCTCAGCGACGTCAACGCCGCCGCGGTGGAATCCAGCCGCGCAACGCTGGCCGCCAACGGCATCGAAGGCGAAGTGATCGTCAGCAACGTTTACTCCGACATCACCGGCCGTTTCGACATGATCATCTCCAACCCGCCGTTCCACGACGGGCTGCAGACCAGCCTGACCGCTGCTGAAACCCTGATCCGCGGCGCGGTGAAGCACCTGCCGATCGGCGGCAGGCTGCGCATCGTCGCCAACGCCTTCCTGCCGTACCCGGACATTCTGGACGCCACCTTCGGCAGCCATGAAGTGCTGGCGCAGAACGGCCGCTTCAAGGTGTATCAGGCCACCGTCGGCCGCCCGCCGCGCGCGCCGAAGAAGAAATAATTCGCCGTTGGCGGAAAACGACAGAGCGCGGCCTGAGGCCGCGCTTTTTTTTAGCCGTTGATATAGGTCATCGACTCGGCGCCGTAGCGTTCGCCGGCCGCCGCACTCAGTGGGAACACCGCGTCGATCGCCGCCAGCTCAGCCGCGCTCAGCGTTATCTCCGCCGCCGCGACGTTCTCTTCCAGGTAGCGACGGCGTTTGGTGCCGGGGATCGGCACGATGTGCTCGCCCTGCGCCAACACCCAGGCCAGCGCCAGCTGCGAAGGTTTGACGCCCTTCTGCGCCGCCAGCTCGCCCACCTTCTCCACCAGCGCCAGGTTGCGGGCGAAGTTTTCCCCCTGGAAACGCGGGTTGCCGCGGCGGAAATCGTCCTCGGCCAGATCCTCCGGCCGCCGGATAGCGCCGGTGAGGAAACCGCGCCCTAACGGGCTGTAAGGCACAAAGCCGATCCCCAGTCGCTCACAGGCCGCCAGCACGCCCTGCTCGGCGTCGCGCGTCCACAGTGAATACTCGGTCTGCAGCGCGGTGATCGGATGCACCTTGTGCGCCCGCTCCAGCGTGGCGACCGACGCCTCGCTCAGGCCGATGTGGCGGATCTTGCCTTCGCGGATCAGATCCGCCATCGTGCCCACGACGTCTTCGATCGGCACCTGCGGATCGACCCGGTGCTGATAATAAAGATCGATCTCCTCCACGCCCAAGCGCCGCAGGCTGCCCTCGACGGAGCGCCGGATATACTCGGGGCGGCTGCTGACGCCGCGCGCCGAAGGATCCGCCGGATCGCGCAGGATGCCGAACTTGGTGGCCAGGAACACCTGTTGCCGTTTGCCTTTGATCGCTTCCCCCACCAGCGCTTCGTTGGTGTGCGGGCCATACATGTCGGCGGTGTCGAGCAGCGTGACGCCCAGCTCCAGCGCCCGGTGCAGCGTGGCGATGGCTTCTTGCCGATCGGCGCCGGTGGAGTAGAAGTCGCTCATGCCCATGCATCCCAGCCCCAGGGCGGAGACGACGGGACCGTGGGAACCCAGTTTACGTTGTTGCATTGTGCTGCCCTCATGCGGTGAATGGATAACGCAGCAAAGTCTGGTTGTTTACACTACAAAGATAAATAATGCAGATTGCACATCACTGTTCAAAAATCACCAACAATCCGGAGTGGACATGGATCAGGTTCAAGCCATGCGCATTTTTACCCGCATCGTCGAACTGGGCAGCTTCAGCCGGGCGGCCGAACGCCTGCAGCTGCCGCGCGCCACGGTCAGCAACGCGTTAAAACGGCTGGAGCAGCGGCTGGGCGTTCGCCTGCTGATCCGCACCACCCGCCAGGTACAGGTGACCAGCGAAGGCAGCCTCTACTATCAACGCTGCGTGCAGTTGCTGGGGGCACTGGAGGAGGCGGACACGCTGTTCAGTCACCATAAGCTGCAGCCGTCCGGCAAGGTGCGCATCGATATGCCCCATTCGCTGGCGCGCCAGATCGTCATTCCGGCGTTGGACGACTTTTACCAGCGTTATCCCGACATCACCCTGGCGCTGGGTGCCAACGACAACCACGTCGATCTGTTGCGCGAAGGCGTTGACTGCGTGCTGCGCGCCTGGGAAACCGAAGACGACAGCCTGGTGGCGCGGCGCATCGCCCAGTTGCCACAGATCACCTGCGCTTCCCCCGCTTACCTGCAGGCCTGCGGCACGCCGCTCGACATCGATAGCCTGGCGCCGCACCGCGCGGTGGGGTATTTTTCGCTGGCCAGCAACCGCGATTACCCGCTAGAGTTCTGCCGCGGCGGCAAGCTGGAACTACGCGAACTCCCCGCCCGGCTGAGCGTCAGCGGCGCCGACGCCTATATCGCCGGCGCGCGAGCCGGTATGGGATTGATACAGGCGGCGCGCTATTCGCTTGCCCCCTGGCTGGAACAGGGCGAACTGGTGGAAGTATTGACGGACACGCCGCCCCCGCCGATGCCGATTTACATCATGTATCCGCCTGGCCGTTTCCTGGCGCCACGGGTCAGGGTGTTGATTGATTGGCTGATTTGGCTGTTTGACCAGCAGAAAAGCGGCGATATGGCTGTTTTTCCAGCAAACGCCCGCAAAGCGGGGAAATAACTGTTGACGTGCCCGCCAAAATCTCTAGAATTCGCCTCCGTGGTAACGTTACTCCGGTAATGTTTCTGGTACGCGAAGGTGGCGGAATTGGTAGACGCGCTAGCTTCAGGTGTTAGTGTCCTTACGGACGTGAGGGTTCAAGTCCCTCTCTTCGCACCAAATAACCACATGATTTATATTGCACTCAGCATCGATGCGAAGGTGGCGGAATTGGTAGACGCGCTAGCTTCAGGTGTTAGTGTTCTTACGGACGTGAGGGTTCAAGTCCCTCTCTTCGCACCACGCTGGCGACGTAATATAAATCAAAGCAACAACATCGACTGTGCGAAGGTGGCGGAATTGGTAGACGCGCTAGCTTCAGGTGTTAGTGTCCTTACGGACGTGAGGGTTCAAGTCCCTCTCTTCGCACCAATTGATGATCTCTCCGGTAGTCTCCCCGAAAAAATCCCAACGCATTGATGAATCACACGCTAAAGCGTGGTTTTGCCGTTTCGGGCGTTTCACCCGAAGCTGAAGTTTAGGCTGACCGCCGCCAGGCCGCCCGCCAGCGCCATACAGGAAGGCAGCAGCAGATAGTGGCGCAGCCGGCTGTTGAACAGCATCACCAGCGTGGCCAACATCGCTATCACGATCAGGGTGCGCAACTGCAGCATATCCAGGTTGATCAGGGCCAACAGCGGCATCAACGCACAAGGCAGCAAAACGCCCCAGGCGCTGGCCAGGCGATCGCCGAGGCACCAACTGACGCCCCACAGCCCGCACGCGGCAATCATGGCAGTGAGCATGACAACCCTCCTCAAGTGATAATGATAACCAATATCATATAACACTTTTTTGGCCGCCGCATCATTTTCACTGCGCTGACCAAACTCAGATGACACCAGCAGGAAAAAATGATAATTTGACATAAGAAAATTCCTAGTCCTGTTTGCATGATAATAATCACAATCCTCAACCATGCAATTCAAGTGGATATTCGCGCCAAGGGAATGCTTCTCAACCTTAATTATTCGACAGAACGACTTTGCAAAGAGTGACCTCCGTATGAACGCCCGTTCTTATCAGGAATTACTGAACAGCAAGCAGCGCCTGGCATTATTTCTTTTTCTGATAATGAATGCCGCCTCTTCCGTATTTACATTATTGTTCCCTTTTAGGGATACGCCCGCATTTACCCTACCTTTATTATGTATACCGCTATTTTGTCTGGTAGCAGCGCTATTTTCTCTGCAAACGCCACGTAAATATTTGTGCAAACTCAACCTGTTCTCCAGCGTGCTTGGCCTGCTATGGGCCGCACATATTTACGTTAAAAGTCAATATTGCTTGCCGAATAACCAAGATTTTTTATTAATTAGTTTGTTCAGCATCTTTTTTATCAGCGCTATTTCTCTGACGGATAACTTTACCGCCTTTTGTTTACACGCCGTGCCTTCCGCAATGGTGATCCTGGCTTTAGACGGCATGCATAATACCCTGCGGATATTATTCACCACGCTATTACCTATTATCGCTTTCTCCATTCATCACCTGATGTTGAAACGCAGTGAAATCTTTACCCACGCGCTGGTGGCCAACCTGTATAACGAGCGGGACAAATTCAATAATTTGAGCATGCTCGATCCCCTGACCGGCCTTTATAACCGGCGTGGCCTGGAAAATAAGATCACTATGCTGCTGGAACCGCAAACCGGCCGCCACTACGTGCTGCTGCTGGATATCGACCACTTCAAGGTCTACAACGACAGCTACGGCCACGCCATGGGCGACCGGGCGCTGGTGCAGGTAGCGGTCGCCATTCGCGATGCGGTACGTTCGCGCGACATCGTGGTGCGCTACGGCGGGGAAGAGTTTTTGGTGCTGCTGACCAACGTGCACGAAGGCTATGCGGCGCAGCTGGCCGAACGGGTGCGTCAACGCGTGGCGGAGCTGAACATCCCGCACGGCGCCAGTCCGCAGCACAGCGGCACGCTGACGCTCAGCGCCGGCATCTCCGCGCTGGAAAAACTGGACATCGAATCGGCGATAGGCGCAGCCGACGCCGCGCTCTATCTGGCGAAGCACAGCGGCCGCAACAATATTCAGCTGGCGCAAAACGTCGAGCCCGCCGCCGTTCACCCTTAAGCCGCCGCCGTAACGGCGCGGCGGCTGACATCAACACTTATACGGCTATACGGCGGTGGAACGCAGCCCGTTCAGCAACAGATTCAAACTGACCAAGGCTTGTTCCAGCCCCACGTCTTTTTCCGGATGATGGGCGACCCACAGCGCGGCATCCATCAGGCCGCCGTTGATTAAATGCGCCAGCGATTCCGGCTCGGCGACGGCGATGCGCCGCTGCGCCATCAAGGCCTGCAATGCGCCCGTCATCCAGCTGATGCACGCCAGCTTGCTGGCCCGCAGATATTCAGCTCCCAGCACCGAAGGTGAATCACGCAACAGAATGCGTTGCGCTTGCGGCTCCGTCATCATGATCAGATAACCGCGGCAACGCGCCGCAAAAGCCTCCCAGTCATCCGCAGTACTCGCGGTTATGTCAGCCAGATGCGCATCCATCTCCGAGTCTATCGCCTGCACCACCGCCAGGAACAGCCCCTTTTTATCGCCAAAATGGTGATAGAGCGCGCCGCGCGTCAGGCCGGCCTGGGCGGTGAGATCATCCATCACCGTCTCGGCATACCCCACGCTGCCAAACTGCCGGCGGGCCGCCGCCACCAGCTTTTGTCGGGTTTCTTCAATCATTTCGGTGCGCGCTTTACGTGCCATGGGTCCACTCCGCCTCATATTGATGACGTTATAATTGACATACGCCATGTATGTCAATTAACGTAACATACGTGGCGTATGTCAATGATGGACATTGAGCGAATACCGAGCCGCCAACATTCCGGAGCCCTTTCCATGGCAAATCCTTATTTCAAACTGTTCAACGCCCCGGGCAGCAAGGCGTTTTCCTCTGCCGGGCTAATCGCGCGCCTGCCGGTCTCGATGACCGGTATCGGCATCATCACCATGCTCTCGCAGGTACGCGGTTCCTATTGGTTGGCGGGTGCGGTGGCGGCGACGTTCGCCTTTTCCATGGCGCTGCTTGCGCCGCAAATCGCGCGCGCGGCGGATCGTCACGGCCAAAGCCGCGTGTTGCCGTATGCCACCGGGATCAGCGCGATCGCCCTGCTGCTGCTGTTGTTCTGCACCCACTATCGGGCACCGGACTGGACTCTGTTTGTCTTCGCCGCGCTCGCGGGCGGCATGCCCAGCATCTCCGCGATGGTCAGGGCCCGCTGGAGCGAAATTTATCGCGGCACGCCACAGCTGCACACGGCATTTTCATTCGAGTCCGTATTGGACGAGGTGGCCTTTATCGTCGGCCCACCGATCGCCGTGGGGCTTAGCGTTTCACTCTTCCCAGAGGCCGGCCCTCTGGTGGCCGCGCTGCTTCTGGTGGCGGGCGTTGCGGCATTCGCCGCGCAAAAAAGCACCCAGCCCCCGGTTTACGCCCACAATAACCAGCGGCAGCGCGCCATCCTGACCATGCCGTCGATGCAGATCCTGGTGCTGGCGCTGATCGCCCTCGGCACCATCGTCGGCACCGTGGACGTCATCAGCGTGGCCTTCGCCGAGCAGCAAGGGCAGCCGGCCGCCGCCAGCATCGTACTGTCGGTTTACGCGTTCGGCTCCTGCCTGGCCGGGCTGATTTTCGGCGCAATGAAGATCCCCGTCCCCTTGCCTCGTCTGTTCTTATACGCGGCGTTCGCCACCGCTTTCACCACCTTGCCGCTGCTGTGGGTGCACAATGTTTTAACGCTGGCGGCGTCGATGTTTGTCGCCGGATTGTTTTTTGCGCCGACCATGATCGTTGCCATGGGGCTGGTTGAAAACATCGTGCCGCCCTCCCGGCTGACGGAAGGATTGACCTGGATGGTCACCGGCCTGGGGATAGGCGTGGCACTCGGCGCCGCATTGGCGGGCCTGGCGATCGACGCTGCGGGGATAACGGCCGGCTTTGGCGTCACGCTCACGGCCGGCCTGGTCGTACTGCTGGTGGCGGCCGGCGGCTACCGCTTAATGCAGCGAACGCTGGCCTTGAAAGCGGCGTGAATCGCCCGCGCTAAGCGGTTTCCCAAATCGCCTTGCCCTGCCAGCGCCGTTCGATCGCCGTCAGAAACAGTTTCACCTTGGGGGAGAGATGGCGCCGGCTGGGATAGACGGCGCAGATCGGCGGCCCCGGGCGACAATAGCGCTCCAGCACCGGCACCAGCATGCCGGCCGCAATCTGCTCGCCGACCAGAAACGCCCCCACTTGGCACAGACCCGCCCCGGCGACGGCCGCATCCCGCAAGGCCTCGACGTTGTTGAAACGCATCCGGCCGCGCACCGGCTGTTCGTGCAGTTGGCCGTTGACCAAATAGCGCCAGGGCGCCGGCAGCCCCTGATGGCTGAAGACCAGCGTCTCGTGATCGCCCAACGCCTCCGGTTTCGCAGGCGTGCCGTAGCGCGCCAGATAGTCCGGCGCCGCGCAGGTGATCAGGCGATGCGGCGCGAGCACTCGCCGCACCAGCCGGCTGTCGTCGCTGCCGCCGACCCGGATAGCTACGTCGATGCCGTCGCGCACCAGATCGCTGTACTCATCGGAGAAGCTGACGTCGGCGTCCACCTCCGGCCACTGTGCCAAAAACTCCCGTAAAATCGGCAGGATATGCAACCGCCCCAGCGAGACCGGCAGATCCAACCGCAGCCGCCCGCGCGGGGTTTGCCGCCGCGTATTGAGCGCCGTTTCCGCCTCTTCGGCCTGCGACAGGATGCGCTGCGCATACTCGTAAAACACCGCGCCGTCTTCGGTCAGGCTGACGCTGCGCGTGGTGCGCTGCAGCAGCCGGGTCGCCAATCGCTCCTCCAATCGGTTCACGCATTTGCCCGCCGCCGATCGGGAGATACCCAGCCTCTCGGCCGCCAGCGTGAAGCTGCAGGCGTCGGCGACGCGGATGAACACCAGCAGGTCTGTCAGGTTATCCAACGGCATAGACGGTAAATTAGCCACGACTTGTCCCCAATGTTGCGCAATCAGGCCAGTTTATCAGCCATTTTGGCGCGGATACACTGAGGTTATTCATCTGTTGGGAGGATCCTTATGAATGCCTTACACGCCGACGGCGGCGCAAAACCCTGGCTGGCGACCTTCGCGGTCGGCCTGTCCACCTTTACCGTCGTCACCGCAGAAATGCTGCCCGTCGGGCTGCTGACTCCGATCGTCAGCACCTTGAACGCATCGATAGGCCGTGCCGGGCTGCTGATTTCCCTGCCGGCCCTGTTCGCCGCGCTGTTCGCCCCGCTGGTGGTGCTGGGCGCCCGGCGCACGGATCGCCGCAGCCTGTTGGTGGGCTTTCTGCTGCTGCTGATCGCCGCTAACCTGCTGGCCGCCGCTGCCACCTCCCTGGCCCTGCTGTTCGCCGCGCGCATCCTGCTAGGCTTTTGCATCGGCGGTATCTGGGCCATCGCCGGCGGGTTGGCGGAACGCCTGGTGCCGCCGGCCTCCGTCGGATTGGCGCTGTCCGTCATCTTCGGCGGCGTAGCGGCGGCCTCGGTGTTCGGCGTGCCACTCGGGGTGCTCCTCGGCGAAGCGCTGGGTTGGCGCATGGCGTTTCTGGCCGTCGCCGTCCTGGCGGCGCTGACCCTGCTGTTGCTGCTGTGCGTGCTGCCGTCGCTGCCGGTCACGCAGGCGATAAGCTGGCGGTCGTTCACCGCGCAGCGCGCGAATCGCCGACTGCTCCTTGGGCTGCTGCTGACGTTTCTGCTGGTCGCCGGCCACTTTATGGCTTACACCTTTGTTCGCCCGCTGTTGCAGACGGTCGCCGGCATCGAGGGCCGCTGGGTGGGGCC
This sequence comes from Serratia sp. NGAS9, assembly GCF_009905295.1. Lineage (NCBI taxonomy): Bacteria > Pseudomonadati > Pseudomonadota > Gammaproteobacteria > Enterobacterales > Yersiniaceae > Serratia > Serratia sp. NGAS9. The sequence goes on along the minus strand of NZ_CP047605.1, from coordinate 615,458 downwards.
GCTGCTGTTCGCCTACGGCGTCGCCGGTATCGCCGGGAATTTCATCGCCGGCCAGGCCGCCGCCAAACGGCTGCGCCGCACTCTGGCGCTGATCGCCCTCGGGCTGGCGCTCGCCGTCCTGCTGCTGCCGCTGCTGGGCCACGCGCCGCTGAGCGGCAGTGCCTTCCTCCTGCTGTGGGGCATCGCCTACGGCGGCGTTTCCGTTTCACTGATGGCATGGATGCTCAAGGCGGCCCCCGACGCGGTAGAGGTCGCCTCTTCTCTGTATATCGCGCTGTTTAATCTGGCGATTTCCTGCGGTTCGCTGGCGGGTGGGCTGGTGGTGGACACCGGAGGCCTGACGATAAACGGCGTGCTGTCCGGCATGGTGCTGCTATTGGCGTTGGCGATCCTGATACGAACCCGCCCGCAGACGCTGGCAACGGCGGCGAAGGCCGATTCGCCGCCGGGTTGAATCAAGCGCGGCGCTGCCGCAGGCCGTAAACCAGCACCACCGCGAAGCACAGCAGCGGCAGCAGATAAGAGATCGCGGTGCTGTAACGATCGGCCAGCGCCCCCATAAAGTACGGCATGATGGCGCCGCCGACGATCGCCATGATCATAAAGGAGCTGGCGCGCTTGGTGTGTTTACCCAAATTTTTCACCCCCAGGGCGAAAATGGTCGGGAACATGATCGACATAAAGAAGAACACCGCGATCAGCGCCACCACCGATACGCCGTCGACGCTCAGCATCACCACGCCGCACAGCGCGATGTTGATCAGCGCATAGGCCGCCAGCAGCGTCGCCGGTTTGACTCGCCCCATCAGCCAGGTGCTGAAGAAGCGTCCGACCATAAAGCAGATCATGGCGATCGACAGCAGGTAAGAGGCGCTCTGGTTAGACACCTCGCGCCAGTGCTCGGTGGCGTAGTTGATGAAGAACGCCCCGACGCCCACCTGCGCCGCCACGTAGAAGAACTGTGTGATAACCCCGCCGACGAAATGCGGATGCTGCCACAATCCTTGCGCTATCACGCCGTGCACCGGTTTTTCCTCTTCGCGGATCGCCGGCAGCCGTGTGCGGCTGAACAACAGCGCGATCAGCAGCACCAGCGCGGCGATCGCCACATAGGTCATCTTCACCGCGCTCTGATCGCCGCCGCCGGTGGACTGGCTGGCGGAGAAGAACAGCGTGCCGCCGATCAGCGGGCCGATAAACTGCCCGAGGCCGTTGAACGACTGGGCCAGATTCAGCCGCCGTTCGGCGCCCTGCGCATCGCCCAGCACCGTGGCGTACGGGTTGGCCGCCGTTTCCAGGCAGCCCAGGCCGCTGGCGATAACGAACAGCGCGAACAGGAATACGCCGAAGCTGTTGGCCGACGCCGCCGGCACGAACAGCAGCGCCCCCAGCGCATACAGGCACAGCCCGACCAGAATGCCCGCCTTATAGCCCTTGCGATCCATAAAGTACCCGGCGGGCAGCGCCACCAGGAAATAGGCGCCGAAATAGGCCGCCTGCAGCAGCCCCGACTGCGCCTTGGTGACGTGCAACGTCTCCTGAAAATGTTTGTTTAATACGTCCAGCAGGCCATAGGACAGCCCCCACATGAAGAACAGGCTGGTGACCAGGATAAAGGCCCAGCGCAGATTGGCGGTCACGGGGACGCCCGGCTGCGCGGAGGCCGCACTTTTTTCAGCAAGCATGGTGATACCCTCGTATCGTCTGGCGATGATGATGTTGGCGTTATTGCTGTTGCAGAGAGAAAATCCGCGCCATTTCCACCCATTTTTCGCCCTGCGGCGTCCAGGGGGTGGCGGCCTGGTAGTGCCACATCAGCGCTTCCCATCGCTGTACTTCGGGGTTGTTCAGGCTGGCGGCGTCAAAACGCGCGGCGTCAAAATCGGCGCTGACCTCCACGATCATGAACAGCCGGGTGCCCAACCGGTAAATCTCCATGTCCAGAATGCCGTGCTTGCGCAAATGCGCGGCGATGCCCGGCCAGATGCGCTGATGATGCTGCTGGTACTCCGCAATCAGCGCCGGTGAGTCAATCAGATCGAGCGCCTGGCAGAAACGGCGCCGCCCTGCCGCCGCGCCGCTCACGTCAGCGCCCGATCGAGATGCAGGTAGCCGCCGTCCACCGATAGCCACTGCCCGGTGGTATGCGATGACCGCGACGACAGCAGAAACGCCACGGTATCGGCGATCTCCTGCGGCGTAGTCATGCGCTGCCCGAGCGGAATGCGCGCGGTGATTTTCTCCATCTGCCGCTGCGGCTCGGCGAAGGTGTTGAGCCAGCGCTGGTACTGCGGGGTGATCACCTCCGCCGGCACCACCGCGTTCACCCGCACCCCGTCATGGCGCAGCGACACCGCCCATTCGCGCGTCAGCGCCAGCACCGCGCCCTTGGCGGCGGTGTAGCCGCTGGTGCCCCCCTGCCCGCTGAGCGCGGTCTTAGAGGCGATGTTGACGATGGCGCCCCGGCTTTCCTGCAGCGCCGCCTGGCACAGGTGCGCCATCAGGTAGTAGTGCACCAAGTTCTTCTCCAGCGAGCCGACGAACGCTTCACGCCCCGCCTCCAGCCCGACGCCGTCATTGACCCCGGCGTTGTTCACCAGTCCGTCGATGCGGCCGAAGGTCGCCAGCGTCTGGCTGACCGCCCGGCGGCAGGCCGCCTCGTCGCACAATTCGGTGAGGATCACCTCGGTGCGCGGCTGCAGCCGCTGCAAATCGGCCAGCAGCGCCGCCTCCGGCGCGGCGTTGGTGACCAGCACCGGGATCGCCCCCTCCTCGGCCAGCACATGAGCAATCGCCGCGCCGATGCCGGCACCGCCGCCGGTGACCAGCACCACCTTATCTTGCAGATACAGATCCATAACCAGACTCCGTTAAACCGTAAATTCGCCAGGCGGTGCCGCCCCAAATCGCCGCCTGCTCGGCGGCCCCCAGCGTCGACAGCGCCCGTTCGCACAGTTGCACCACCTGGCGGTAGTCGCCGGCCAGCAGGCACACCGGCCAGTCGGAGCCGAACATCAGCCGCTCCGGGCCGAACGCCTCCAGCGCGGCGTCGAAGAACGGCAGCAGTTCTTCCGCCCGCCACCGGCCGCCCGGCGCCTCGGTGATCAGCCCCGATAGCTTGCAGGCCACGTGCGGCAGCGCCGCCAGCGGCCGGATTTGCTGCGCCCAGTGCCGCACGCCGCGCGCGATGTCCGGCTTGCCGAGGTGATCCAGCACCAGCCAGTGTTCGTCATGGCGGGCGGCGAACGCCGCCGCGGCCGCCAGATGCCGATGCGTCACCAGGATCTCGTACACATACCCGGCGCGCTGCAGCGTTTGCATGCCGCGTTCCACCTCCGGCCGCGCCAACCAGGCCGCCGGATCCGCTTCGTCCTGCACCTGATGGCGCACCCCGCGCAGCGCGCTGTAAGGCCGCAAGGCCTCCAGGCGCTGCGCCAGCTGCGGCGCGGCGATATCCAGCCAGCCCACCACGCCGCATACGCCCTCGCTCTGCTCAGCCAGCGCCAGCAGGGTCAGCGTCTCGTCCTCGCTGGGGCGCGCCTGCACCGCCAGCGCGCCGTCGAAACCGTGTTCCTGCAACAGCGGCCGCAGCCGGGGCGGATCGAAATCCTGCCGCAGCACCCGCATCCGCTCGTCGATCCACGGGTAGTGCCGTGGGTGATAGCGCCAGTAGTGCTGATGCGCGTCGATGCGCGGCATGCGATCCTCCCGCCTCACCCGCGGAACCGATACTGCTCGATCGACGACGGATGCATCTCGATCGAATAGCCGGGACGGCTCGGCGGCATGTAGGCCGCGCCGTTGATCACGCAGGGATCGACAAAGTGTTCATGCAAATGATCGACGTACTCGATCACCCGGCCTTCGTGGGTGCCGGCGATGCACAGGTAGTCGATCATCGACAGGTGCTGCACGTACTCGCACAGCCCGACGCCGCCAGCGTGCGGGCAGACCGGCAGCTGGTATTTGGCCGCCATCAGCATCACCGCCAGCACTTCGTTGACGCCGCCGAGACGGCAGGCGTCGATCTGCACCACGTCTACCGCGCCGCGCATGATGAACTGCTTGAACATGATGCGGTTCTGACACATCTCACCGGTGGCCACCTTGACCGGCGCCACCCCTTCGCGGATGCGGCGATGCCCTTCCACGTCGTCCGGGCTGGTCGGCTCTTCGATAAACCAGGGTTTGGCGAACGCCAGATGCTTCACCCACGGAATGGCTTCGTCCACTTCCCACACCTGGTTGGCGTCGATCATCAGCCGGCGATCTGGGCCGATCACCTCGCGGGCGATGCGCACCCGGCGGATGTCGTCTTCCAGATCGCGCCCGACCTTCAGCTTCAGGTAGGAGAAACCGGCGTCGACCGCTTCCTGGCACAGGCGGCGCAGCTTGTCGTCCGGGTAGCCCAGCCAGCCGGCGGAGGTGGTGTAACAGGGATACCCCTCCTGCAGCAGCCGCTCCAGGCGCCGTTCTTTGCCCTCGGCCCGCTGTTTCAGCAGCGCCAGCGCTTCCTGCGGCGTGATGCAGTCGGTGATGTAACGGAAGTCGATGCAGCGCACCAGCTCCTCCGGCGTCATCTCCGCCACCAGCCGCCACACCGGCTTGCCGACCGATTTGGCCCACAGATCCCACACCGCGTTGACCACCGCGCCGGTCGCCAGGTGAATGGCGCCTTTGTCCGGCCCGATCCAGCGCAGCTGGCTGTCGCTGGTGAAGCGCCGCCAGAAGGCGCCCATATCGGCGGCGATCGTCTCCAGCCGCTCACCGACGATCTGATGCTCCAGCGCGCGGATCGCCGCGCAGCAGATCTCGTTGCCGCGGCCGATGGTGAACGTCAGTCCGTGGCCGCTGAGATCCGCGCGATCGGTCTCCAGGATCACGTAGGCGGCGGAATAGTCGGGATCCGGATTCATGGCGTCGGATCCGTCCAGCCCCAGCGACGTGGGGAAACGAATGTCTTCAACCCGCAGTGCGGTAATGGTGGTCATGGCGGCGCTCCCGGTTAAGCCTGTACGGTTTGCTGGCGCTGTTCGCCCAGCCCTTCAATGCCCAGACGCATCGTCTGGCCCGCCCGCAGGTAGATGGGCTGCGGTTTCTGCCCCATGCCGACGCCCGGCGGCGTGCCGGTGGAGATCACGTCGCCCGGCTGCAGGCTCATAAAGCGGCTGAGGTAGCTGACGATCTGCGGAATGCGGAAGATCATGGTGCTGGTGTTGCCGTCCTGATAGCGCTTGCCGTCCACCTCCAGCCACAGGTTCAGGCTGTGCGGATCGGCGATTTCGTCGGCGGTCACCAGCCAGGGGCCGATCGGCCCAAAGGTGTCGCAGCCTTTGCCCTTGTCCCAGGTGCCGCCGCGCTCAATTTGATATTCGCGTTCTGAGACGTCGTTGATCACGCAATAACCGGCGACGTGGCGCATCGCATCCGCTTCGCTGATGTAGCGCCCGCCCAGGCCGATCACCACGCCCAGCTCCACTTCCCAGTCGGTTTTCTGCGATCCGCGCGGGATCTCCACCCGGTCGTAGGGGCCGACCACCGCGCTGGTCCATTTGTTGAACACCACCGGTTCCTCAGGAATGGCCGCACCGGTCTCCGCCGCGTGATCGGCGTAATTCAGGCCGATGCAGATGAACTTGCCGATGCCGCCGACGCAGGCGCCGAGACGCGGCTGCCCCTCGACCAGCGGCAATGCGGCGCTGTCCAGCGTGCGCAGTTTGGCGAGCGACGCCGGCGATAACGCGGCGCCGCCCACGTCGGCGATATGCTGCGACAGATCGCGCAGGCGGCCCTGCTCATCCAACATGCCGGGGCGCTCTTGCCCGGGTTCCCCATAACGTAAAAGTTTCATGCGTTCCTCTCTCAAAACTGGCGGCTCAGTTGCTCCAGCCACCGTCGATGATCTGCACCGTTCCTGTGGTGTACGAGCTGGCGTCGGAGGCCAGATACAGCGCCAATTGGGCGATTTCCTCGGTGGTGCCGATGCGCCCGATCGGCTGACGGGCGACGAACGCCTGATACACCTCTTGCTCGCTGCGCCCCTGTTCGCGCGCCTGCTCGGCGATGCGCTGGCGCAGCGACGGCGATTCCACCGTGCCGGGGCAAATGGCGTTGCAGCGGATGCCCTGGGTGACGTAATCCGCCGCCACCGAGCGCGTTAGGCCGATCACCGCCGCCTTGCTGGCGCTGTAGGCGAAGCGGTTCGGCACCCCTTTCACGCTCGAGGCCACCGAAGACATGTTGATGATCGAGCCTTTGCCGCGCGCCAACATGCCCGGCAGGAAGGCGCGGATCATGCGGAACATCGCGGTGACGTTGAGATCGAGCGCGAACGCCCACTGATCTTCGCTGCAGTCGAGGATCGATCCGCTGTGCACCACGCCAGCGCAGTTGAACAGCACGTCGATCGGGCCGATCGCTTCCGCCGCCGCCGCGATGGCGGCCGGATCGGTGACGTTCAGCGTCAGCGCGCGGATCCCGGCGGAGCCCTGCAGGCGCTCGAGGTTGATGTCGCTGGCGATCACTTCAGCGCCGGCGGCGGCGAACAGCCTGGCGGTGGTGAATCCGATCCCTTGCCCGGCGGCGGTGATCAGTACGCGTTTCCCGGTTAAATCCATCTTGACTCCTCGGCCTAAAGGTCTAATGGTCAGGCCACTAAAGGCGGTTAAAGGTCAGGCCTCTAACATGACAAAAGACGCTTTACGCGTTATCGTTGGGGGAAGAAGTTAATAAAAACAGCCTTGAAACCGCATTTCAATTAACCATTTTTTTACACTTGAATAACGATTACTCAAGCGCCTTATCGCATAATTGTGCGCCAAATCACTGAACGCCGAATCGTCAAAGGTCAAAAATGCCGATTACCCGACTGGAAAACCCAAGAATTTACAGACAGATAGCTGACCAACTCAAACGTCTGATCGAAAATAACGAATTTCCGCCGGGCAGCCGTCTGCCCTCGGAGCGCGATCTCGCCCAGCAATTGCAGGTCAGCCGCGCGTCGGTGCGCGAGGCGCTGATCGCGCTGGAAGTGATCGGCCTGGTAGACGTCAAGGTCGGCAACGGGGTGATCGTGCGCTCGCCAACGCCGCTGGCGCCGTCGCAGGAGCCGGTGATGGCCCAAGCCGGCCGCAACCAGTGGGCGGAGATCGACGACGAACTGAACATCGAGCTGGATTTCAACGCCGAGTTGCCGCCGTTTTCTCTGCTGCAAACCCGCCTGCTGATCGAACCGGAGACCGCCGCGCTGGCCGCGCGCCACGCCACCGACGAAGAGCTGGCGGGTATCCGCGCCGCCTATGAACAGAACTGCCGCGATAACCGCGCCGGTTCCGCCACCCACCCCGGCGATCGGCTGTTCCACATCCGCATCGCCCAGGCCAGCGGCAACCCGGCCTATGCGTTCATCATCGGCCACCTGCTCGGCCACCGTTACGGCAGCATGTTCCGCGTGCTGCAGCGCCACTATACGCCGGACGACATGCCGCACCGCTCCGAGCTGGAACACCGGGCGATCCTGGCGGCGATCGAAGCGCGCGACGTGCGCGGCGCCCGCAAGGCGATGAAGGCGCACCTGGACGAAGTGATCGCCATTTTCGCCCGCGCGCAGTAGGCCGCCGGCGGTGAAAAAATTTTATCGCCACCGCTCTTTTTTCTACATGCAGCCGGGGCCTGGGGGCATTACACTGGGCGACGAATAAGCCCTTTCCCCGCTGCATTGTTAAATGGATAACGACCGTTGAAGAACTCTGTCTCCGCTTTATTGCTGGCGCTGGGCCTGTGCGCCGCGCCGCTGGCCGTGCAGGCCGCGCCCCCGCAGCTGGCTTCGCAAATCGTCGACCAGTATGCCGAACATATTTTCTACAACAGCGGCGCCACCGGCATGGCGCTGGTGGTGATCGACGGCAATCAGGTGGTTAACCGCAGCTTCGGCGACACCAAGCCCGGCAACAACCTGCGCCCGCGCCCGGATTCGCTGATCCGCATCGCGTCGATCACCAAGCTGATGACCAGTGAAGTGATGGTAAAAATGGCGGCGGCAGGCCAGGTCAAACTGACCGATCCGCTGCGCAAGTACGCTCCCAAAGGCGCCTATGTGCCGGCTTACAACGCCGGCCAGCCGATCACGTTATTGAACCTGGCCACCCACACCAGCGCGCTGCCGCGCGAGCAGCCGGGCAAGAAGCCGCCTAAAACGCCGGTCTTCACCTGGCCGACCAAAGCCCAGCGCTGGCAATGGCTGGCGCATGCCAACGTCACGGTGCCGCCGGGCGTACACGCCGCTTATTCCAACCTGGCGTACGATCTGCTGGCCGATGCGCTGTCGCGCGCCGCAGGCAAACCCTACAACGCGCTGCTGAAAGAGAAAATCACCGCGCCGCTCGGCATGGTGGATACCACGCTGACGCCGAGCCCTGAACAGTGTTCGCGCCTGATGGTGGCGGCGGCCGGCCCGAGCGCCTGCCGCGACACCACCGCCGCAGCCGGCAGCGGCGGCGTCTACTCCACCCCACGCGACATGCAGCGCTGGATGCAGCAGTTCCTCTCCTCCAGCGCCAGCGGCCCGCGCAAAGCCACCGCCGCCAGCGAACAAACCATGTACTTCCAGCGCCACGATCTGGTGTCGCTGAAGGGCATGGACGTGCCGGGGCAAGCAGATGCGCTGGGGTTAGGCTGGGTGTATATGGCGCCGAAGGACGGGCTGCCGGGCATCATTCAGAAGACCGGCGGCGGCGGCGGGTTCATCACCTACATGGCGATGATCCCGGCGAAAAATGTCGGGGTGTTCGTGGTGGTGACCCGTTCGGAGCTGAGTAAGTTCACCAACATGAGCGATCCGGTCAACCGCCTGGTGAGCGATCTGGCAGCCAACAAGAGTTGATATGTGGGGCGCAGCTGGCTGCGCCCCCACGTCTCAGGCCAGCACCGCCATCTGATGGATCACCGGATGGAAGTTGCGCTTGAAGTAGATCAGGCCGTTACCGGCTTCGCTCAACGCGATCTGCTTGATCTGCACCAGGTACATCTGGTGGGTACCGATGCTCTGGATCTGCTCGATTTCCCCTTCCAGGCTGGCCAGGGTATTGCGCAGCACCGGCTGCCCCAGTGCGCCGAGCTGCCACTCTTCCAGCCGGAAACGATCTTCCATGCTGACGCCGGTCATGCCGGCGAAGTGGCGCGCCATCAGCTCCTGCTCATGGTTGAGCACGTTGACGCACAGCCTGCGGTTTTCCTGAAACACCGGGTTCATCGCGCTGTTGCGGTTGATGCACACCAGCAGCGTCGGCGGCGTATCGGTTACCGAGCACACCGCCGTGGCGGTGATGCCGCAGCGCCCCGCCGGGCCGTCGGTGGTGACGATATTCACCGCCGCCGACAGGCTGGCCATGGCGTCGCGAAAGCGCAGGCGCTGTTCATTTTCCTGAGACATACAACCTCCTCCTGAATTACTTCAGCAGATTATCCAACTGATTAATATCGTCATTGTTCCGCAGGTGCGGCACCTTCCAGCCGTGCTGATCGTAATCGGCCAGGCACTTGTCGACCATCTGCATCATGCGATCCATATTGCCGGATCCCTGCGCATGGCGCAGGCACTGCAGGCGGATCTCATCCTGGCTGCCGGCGTAGTTGATCTCATACAGCTCGTGGCGCCCGCCGAACTCACTGCCGATCGCGTCCCACATCAGCTTGAGGATCTTGATGCGCTCGACGTGATCCATGCCGTCCGATCCGCGCACGTAGCGCGCCAGGTACTTGTCGATCTCCGGGTTGTTCATGTCGCGCACGCTGGACGGCAGGTAGATCAGGCCGCTGGTGACGTTCTTCTCGATGATGTGTTTCACCTTGGTGTAGGCCATCGGCGCCATCACGCGGTAGGTTTGCAGCGCGGCGGAATCCGGCAGGTAGGCGCCGTTTTCCCATTGCGTGGCTTCGGCGCACATCGCGTCGCTCAGCGACCAGAACAGGTTGCGCCAGGCCACCACTTCGCCCAGATCGGCCTGCACGCCGCGGAACTCCAGCACGCCGGTGCACGATAGGCTCTTTTGCAACAGCGCGGTGATGAAATCCATCTTCACCGCCAGGCGCACGCAGGCCTGCAGCGGGAACAGCCGGGCGAAACCGCCCTGGGTGCTCCAGCGGCGGCAGCGGTCGAAATCGCGGTAGATCAGCACGTTTTCCCACGGGATCAGCACATGATCCATGATCAGGATCGCGTCGTTCTCGTCGAAGCGGCTGGTGAGCGGATAGTCAAACGGCGATCCGGTGGCGCCGGCCACCAGCTCGTAGGAGGCGCGCGAAATCAGCTTCACTCCTTCGGCGTCCATCGGCGCCACGAACATCAGCGCGAAGTCCGGATTATCGCCCATCACCTGCGCCGAACCGAAGCCGATGAAGTTGTAGTGGGTCAACGCCGAGTTGGTAGCCACCACTTTGGCGCCGCTGACCACGATGCCGGCGTCAGTTTCTTTCTCCACCTGAATGTAGACGTCCTTCACCTCATTGACCGGCTTATGACGATCGATCGGCGGGTTGACGATGGCGTGGTTGAAATAGAGCCCGGTTTCCTGAATGCGTTTGTACCAGTGGCGCGCGTTATCGGCGAACTGGCCGTAGAACTCCGGATAAGCGCCCAGCGCGCAGCCGAAGGCCGCCTTATAATCCGGCGTGCGCCCCATCCAGCCGTAGCTTTGGCGTGACCAGTCGGCGATGGCGTCACGCTGCTGGCGCATCTCTTCCGGGCTGCGGGCGTAGCGGAAGAATTTGTGGGTATAGCCGCCGTTGCCGGTGTCGGTATTCCAGCACAGGCGATCCTGGCTGGCCGGATCGTGCAGCGCGTCGTACAGCTGGCCGACCGACGCCGCCGCGTTGCGGAACGCCGGGTGGGTGGTGACGTCTTTTACGCGTTCGCCGTAAATGTAGATTTCGCGGCTATCCTGCAAACTTTTCAGGTATTCGGCGCCGGTGAACGGGCGTTTGCTGTCGGCACGAAAGTCTTCTGGTTTCATCGGGTCTTCCTCGTCATCGGCATTTTTCAGGCCGCGGAGTCGGCCATTTGTTAAAATAATGTTTTCTTTTGGTTGCTTAATTGAAGCTGACAAAGCCGGTTTCGAGAAGAGACTTTTGCGGCAATCGCCGGTACTTTTCAGGTCAGTTTGCCGCTTTCGCGGCAAACTGTGATCGCGGTTACGAAAGGGCGTGTTGCGCCGCGCGGTAGGTCGAGGGGGAACAGCCTTCCAGCCGATTGAAAAAACGGGCGAAATAGGCCGGATCCTTGAAGCCGAGGCTGTAAGCGGTTTCATGCACCGTGCAGGCGCTGAACAGCAGCATGCGCTTGGCCTCGCGCAGCAGCCGATCGAAAATCAGCCGTTTGGGCGGCCGGTTGGCGAAGCGCCGACACAGGTCGTTGAGCCGCGATTCGGTCACGCCCAACGCCTGCGCATACTCCGGCACCGGCAGATGCTCGCGGAAACGCTCGTCCACCATCTTGTTAAACCGTTGAAACAGCTGCAGTTCGCCGCGCACGCCGCTGTTGGCGCTGTCTTCCAGCGCGGTGTTGCGCAGCAGCAGCGTGAACACCGCCTGCGCCAACAGCGCCAGCGTCTGTTCGCGCCCGGCCAGGTTCTGCGCGAACTCGCGGCGGATCAGCGCCCAGTAGTGGCTGAGCGCCGTCAGCTCCTGCGGCGCATCGGCCAGCGACAGGCAGATGCCCGGCATGTCCAGCGCCAGGTTGCTGCCGGGGTACAGGCGCTCCAGCAGCGGCCAAATCAGCTCCTGGCGCACCGTCAGCACGTGGCCGTCGCTGTCCGGTTCGGTGAAGAACGCATGCGGCACCGACGGCGGCGTGAGGATGAACAGCGGCGCCTGCACCGAATAGTGCTGATCGTCGAGCTGCAACTCTATCTTGCCGGTCTCCAGGAAATGCACCTGGAAGAAGCAGTCGTGCCAGTGCACCTGCATGTCGCGGCCGAAGAATGCCGCCAGCCCGGCGAAGGTTTCGTAGTGCACCTCGTCGGCGGCGTAGCGCGCGTCATACTCTTTGCAAATATCGATGTTGGCGATAAAGCCGGTACTTTTCCGCACCTCATGACCTCCTGCAATCATGCCCACTTGCGCATCAAGGCGTCGCTCTCGGGCGCGAATCCTTCATCGGAATGCGCCACACCAGCACGGCGCCGACGATCAACAGCGCCGAAACGAAATACAGCCCGGAGTTGAAGCTGCCGGTCATGTCCTTGAACCAGCCGATCAGCAGCGGGCTGAGCGCCGATCCGATGTTACCGGTGGCGTTGATCACCGCGATCCCCACCGCCCGCGCTTCCAGGCTGATCGACTGATCCGGCGTGGTCCAGAAGATCGCCATGGCGGTAAAGGAGCCGACCGAGGCCATCACGATCCCGAGCAGCTGGATCAGGCTGTGATCGGTGGCGGACGCCAATAGCCAGCCGGCGGCGGCGAACAGGTACGGCAGCGCGGTGTGATGCTTGCGCTCCTGCAGCCTGTCGGATCGTTTGCTCCACCACACCATGCCGGCGATGGTGCAGATCTGCGGGATCGCCGCCAGAATGCCGATCGTCACGTTGCTGCTGCCCTGGTTGAAGCTCTGCAGGATCTGCGGCGTCCAGATGTTGATCGCGCTCAGGGTGTTGGTCAGGCAGAAATAGGCCAGCGTGTACATCAGCACAATCGGCGTGCAGATCTCACGCCACAGGCTGCGCTGCTGCAGCGCGCGGTGGCTGCTCGGCCCGTTGGGCTGCACCAGCTGCAGCTTGTCGGCCTCCATCATCGCCTGCAGGCTGGCTTTTTCCTCGTCGGTCAGCCACTTGGCCTTGGCCGGGGTGTCGTCGAGATAGAACCACACCACCACGCCCAGCAGCACCGATGGAATGCCTTCCAGCAGGAACAGCCACTGCCAACCCTTCAGGTTCATCACCCCGTCCAGCGCCAGGATATAGCCGGAGACCAGCGAGCCGATCGCCATGGTCACCGGCATGGCGATCATGAACAGCGCGTTGGCGCGGGCGCGGTAAAACGCCGGGAACCAGTAGGTGAGGTACACCAGAATGCCCGGCAGGAAGCCGGCCTCGGTGATGCCGACAATCATGCGCAGCACGTACAGGCTGGTCGGCCCGGTGGCGAACATGGTGCAGGTGGAGGCGATGCCCCACAGCACCATGATGGTGGCGATCCAGCGCCGCGCACCGACCCGGCTCAGCATCATGTTGCTCGGTATGCCAAAGATCACGTAGGTGACATAGAACAACGTCGCCGCCAGCCCGAACATGGTCGAGCTGAGGCCGAGATCTTTGCCCATCGTCAGCCCGGCGAAGCCGATGTTGATACGATCGAGGAAAGAGAAAACAAACAACACGAACAGGAAAATGATCAGGCGCCGAAACAACTTTTTAATCACCGATTGCTCGGCGGCGGTTAACGCTTTATGTTGCTGCGCCGGGTTGGCCGGCGGCAGCGAATCGACGTGGTTCATGGTTCAGTAGACTCCCGATGAAGGCGCTTGCGCCCCGCCCTGTTTGAACTCGTCCGCCAGGGCTTCCGCCGCCCGCGCCAGCAGGGTGGTATCCACCCCCACCGCAACGAACAGCGCGCCGGCCTCCAGATAGCGCTGCGCCAGTACCTTGTTGGCCATCAAAATGCCCGGCGCCTTGCCGGCGGCGCGGATACGCGCGATGGCGTCGTCGATGGTGCGCTGCACCTCCGGGTGCTGCGGATTACCGGCAAAGCCCATGTCGGCGCTGAGATCCGCCGGGCCGATAAACACGCCGTCCACCCCTTCCACCTGCAAAATGGCGTCGAGGTTTTTCACCGCTTCGCGGGTTTCAATTTGCACCAGCACGCACATCTGCTCATCGGCCTGCTGCAGGTAATCGGGCACCCGGTTCCAGCGTGAGGCGCGCGCCAGGGCGCTGCCGACGCCGCGCACGCCGTGCGGCGGATAGCGCGTGGCGCGCACCGCGTCGCGCGCCTGTTCGGCATTCTGAATCATCGGGATCAATAAGGTTTGCGCGCCGACGTCCAGCAGTTGCTTGATGATCACCGCGTCGTTCCACGGCGGGCGCACCACCGGCTGGCTCGGGTAAGGCGCGACCGCCTGCAGCTGCCCCAGCACCGTTTGCACGTTGTTGGGCGCATGTTCGCCGTCGATCAGCAGCCAGTCGAAACCGGCGCCGGCCAGCAGCTCGGCGCTGTAGCTACTGCACAGCCCGAGCCACAGCCCGATCTGCGGGCGTTTTTCCTGCAGCGCTCGCTTGAAGTGGTTGGTTAACATCGCATTCTCCCTGACAAGCGGGCGCGACGCGTGGCCCCCGCCCGATTATTGCGGCCCGGTTCGCCGAGCCGGCTTATTAGACGAAGCGGCAGCTGATGCAGCCCATCGGGCCGTAATCGACGTGGAAAGTATCGCCGCGCCGCGCCGGCACCGGCCGGGTGAAGGAACCGCCGAGGATCACCTGCCCCGCTTCCAGCTCCACCTCATACGGCGCCAGTTTGTTGGCCAGCCAGGCCACACCGTTGGCCGGATGATTGAGCACCGCCGCCGCCACGCCGGACTCTTCAATCACGCCGTTGCGGTACAGCAGCGCGGAGATCCAGCGCAGATCCAGCGCATCCGGCTTGATTGGCCGCCCGCCCATCACCACCCCGGCGTTGGCGGCGTTGTCGGAGATGGTGTCGAACACCTTGCGCGGCCGCTGCGTCTCGGGATCGACGTTGTGGCTGCGCGCGTCGATGATCTCCAGCGCCGGAATGACGTAGTCGGTGGCGTTGTAGACGTCGAACAGCGTGCAGTTCGGCCCGCGCAGCGGCTTGCCCAGCACGAACGCCAGTTCCACCTCCACCCGCGGCACGATAAAGCGGTCGATCGGAATGTCGCTGCCGTCGTTGAAGAACATGTCGTCCAGCAACGCGCCGTAGTCCGGCTCGGTGATCTGCGAGCTCACCTGCATGGCGCGCGACGTCAGGCCGATCTTGTGGCCTTTGAGCGTGCGCCCCTCGGCGATCTTCAGCGCCACCCACTGCCGCTGAATGGCATAGGCGTCTTCAATGGTGATCTCGGGATGATCGAGCGACAGCGCGCGGATCTGCTCACGACTCTTTTCCGCCTGATGCAGGCGCTGCACGGCGCGGTTAATCTGCTCTTTATCCAGCATGTACGACCCCTTATTCACGCCTTGTTGAACAGCGCGTGGACATTGTTCTGTTTGTAATTCAGCACCGGATCCAGCTCTTCCATGGTGAAAGAGAGCGCCAGGTAACGCTGCGCCATCAGCGCGGCAAAGTGTTCCTTGATCAGCGCAAACAGCATCTCGCCCACCTGCTGCCGGCTTTCCAGACTGCGGCCGTGGCCGATCTTCAGCGTCATGTGCACGAAGGCGTAATCCTGCTTGCCGTCGGCCATCTGCCAGGTATCGAGCCAGATGGCGCGGCTGCGCACGCCGGCCAGCGGGAAGATACCGGTCACCGCCAGCGCCTCGTTGACCTTGGCGAACAGGGTGGGCAAATCCGCCTCGCGGCGGATGTTGTCGGTACATTCAGCGTAAAAATGGGGCATAGCGTTCTCCAGACGGCGCATAGACGCGGGCAAGGCCCGCGCAGCGGCATTTACAGCGTATTGCCAAGTTTGAAACCTTTTTCCGTATCGCCCTCGCGGGTATAGGAAAAACCGTCTGCGCCGATGGTGACGGCCATTTCGCTGGGCGCACTGCGCTCGATGACCGGCTGCGGCTGCCCATCGAGATCCAGCACCAGCGATCCTTCGGTGTACCAGCTCGGCACCACCGGATTGCCCCACCAGTCGCGGCGCTGGTTGTCATGTACGTCCCAGGTCACGGTCGGGTTGTCCGGATCGCCGGTGTAGTAATCCTGCGTGTAGATTTCCACCCGGTGGCCATCGGGATCGCGCAGGTAGAGATAGAACGCGTTGGAGACGCCGTGGCGACCAGGGCCGCGTTCGATCAAATCGGATTTGCGCAGCGCGCCGAGCTTGTCGCAGATGGCCAAAATGTTGTGCTTTTCATGGGTGGCGAAGGCGATGTGGTGCATGCGCGGCCCGGCGCCGCCGGTCATCGCGGTATCGTGCACCGTCGCCTTGCGGCGCATCCAGGCCGCGTAAACCACGCCGTCTTCATCGCGGATGTCTTCCGTCACGCGGAAGCCCAGCCCCTGGATGTATTCCACGGCGCGCGGCACGTCAGGGGTGATTTGGTTAAAGTGGTCGAGGCGCACCAGCGCGCCCGGCGTATACAGATCGTAGCGCCAGGCCAGACGCTCGACGTGCTGCACGTCGTAGAAAAACTCATACGGAAAACCGAGCGGATCCTCTACCCGCACCGCATCGCCGATGCCTTTGGCGAACCCGTTCACCCGACGCTCGGTACGGCAGCCAAGCGCCTTGAAATACGCTTCGGCGCGATCGACGTCTTCCGGCGTGCGCACGCGGAAAGCAAACGCCGCCACGGCGGCGACCGGGCCTTCGCGCAGCACCAGGTTATGATGAATAAACTCCTCCATCGAACGCAGGTAGAGGGTTTTATCCTCTTCGGCGGTCACGACCAGGCCGAGGATATCGACGTAAAATTCGCGTGCGGCTTTAAGGTTCGTGACCTGAATTTCCATGTAGGCACAGCGCACGACGTCGGGAGCAGGGACAGCATCAGTGGTCAGTTTTGTCGTCATTGTTCTCATCTCTTTCGTTATTATTGTGGCCTGAGGCTCAAACGCCCCATTTCGGGATCGGGTGGTCGCCCATGGAAATGCACACGTTCTTCATTTCGGCGAACACTTCGAAGCTGTATTCGCCGCCTTCGCGGCCGGTGCCGGAGGCTTTCACGCCGCCGAACGGTTGGCGCAGATCGCGTACGTTTTGGGTGTTGACGAAAACCATGCCCGCTTCAATGCCGCGGGCCAGGCGCAGAACCTTGCTCACATCCTGCGTCCAGATGTACGACGCCAGGCCGTACTCCACGTCGTTGGCCATGCGCAGGCCGTCTTCTTCCGACTTGAACGGCAGCAGGCAGGCCACCGGCCCGAAAATCTCCTCCTGCGCCACGCGCATCCGGTTATCGACATCCGCCAGCACCGTCGGGCGCAGGAAGTTGCCGTGGCTCAAACCGGCCGGTTTGTCCGGGCCGCCGGCCAGCAGGGTTGCCCCTTCTTCCACCCCGAGGCGGATATAGCCGGAGACTTTTTCCCAGTGCTGCGGGCTGATCAACGCGCCCACCTGGGTGTTGGGATCTTGCGGATCGCCCACGCGCAGACGGTTGGCGCGCTCGGCAAAGCGTTTGACGAATTCCGGGTAGATGCTCTCCTGAATGAATATGCGCGAACCGGCAGTGCAGCGTTCACCGTTGATCGAGAAGATGGTGAACAGCGCGGCGTCGAGCGCCCGCTCGATGTCGGCGTCTTCAAAGATCAGCACCGGCGACTTGCCGCCCAGTTCCATGGAGAATTTCTTCAACCCAGCGCTTTCGATGATGCGGCGGCCGGTGGCGGTGCCGCCGGTGAAGGAGACCGCACGCACGTCTTTATGGCGCACCAATGCGTCACCGGCGGTGGCGCCGTAGCCCTGCACCACATTCAGCACCCCGGCCGGGATGCCGGCCTCCAGCGCCAGCTCGCCCAGGCGGTCGGCGGTCAGCGGCGACAGTTCGGACATCTTCAGCACCGCCGTGTTGCCCAGCGCCAGGCAAGGCGCGGTTTTCCAGGTGGCGGTCATGAACGGCACGTTCCACGGCGATACCAGCGCGCATACCCCTACCGGCTGCACCAGCGTGTAGTTGAGCATCTTGTCGTCCACCGGGTAGGTCTTGCCGTTCATCTGCTGGCACACCTCGGCGAAGAACTCGAAGTTGTGCGAAGCGCGCGGGATCAGCACGTTTTTGGTCTGGTGGATCGGCAGGCCGGTGTCGGCGGTTTCCAGTTCGGCGATCTGCGGCACGTTCTGGTCGATCAGTTCACCCAAACGGCGCATCAGGCGCGCGCGCTCTTTCATCGGCGTATTCGCCCACTTGGGGAACGCCTCTTTCGCCGCGGCCACCGCCTGGTCTATCTCCAGCTGGCCGCCGGAGGCCACTTCCGCCAGCACCTCGCCGTTCGCCGGGTTGGTGGTGGTGAAATACTCTTTGCTGGCGACGTTCTTACCGTTGATCCAGTGGTTGATGGTTTTCATCGCAGGCTCTCCTCGTAATCTTTTTCACTGATAATGTGGTTAACCAAACGGCCGATACCTTCGATCTCCACCACCACTTCGTCGCCCGGCTGCACGTCGGCCAGCCCTTTCGGCGTGCCGGTGGCGATCATGTCGCCCGGCTGCAGCGTCATGAATTCGCTCAGGTAGGCGATCAGGAACGGAATGTCGAAAATCATGTCGGCGGTGCTGCCGCGCTGGCGCAGCTCACCGTTGACATAGGTGCTGAGCGCCAGCCGATGCGGATCGGCGACGTCGTCGCGATCGACGATATACGGCCCGATCGGCGTCAGGGTGTCGCGGCTCTTCACCCGCAGATTCGGCCGGTAGTAGTTCTCCAGGTAGTCGCGGATGGCGTAGTCGTTGCACAGGGTGTAACCCGCCACATACTCCATGGCGCGCTCGCGACTGACGTTGCGCGCGGTCTTGCCGATCACTGCCACCAGCTCGGCTTCGTAATGCATGTACTCCACGCCGGCCGGACGCACCGACACCTGACGGTGGCCAGTCAGGGTGTTCGGCGCCTTGAGGAACACCAGCGGCTCTTCCGGCGCTTTAAATTCCAGCTCGCTGGCGTGGTCGGCATAGTTCAGTCCCAGGGCGAACACCGTGCCCTGCGCCGGCGGCAGCCATTCCACTTCGCGCTCCTGCAGCACCTCGCCGTTCGGCAGCGTGACACGCAGTTGGTCGTCCACCTGAACGTTGACGATCTGGCCATGATGGCGAATACGGGCATGTTTCATGATGCGGCTCCTGCCTGGGTGACGCGGTTGGTGAGAGTGGGCAGGCCGGCGGCGCGCACCGTCACCTCATCCCCCGGTTTGATCTCCACCCGCTGGTGCGGGGTGCCGATCAACACCGCATCGCCCGGCTGCAGGGTGATGAAATCGCTGATGGCGGCGATCAGTTCCGGCACCGAGCGCACCAGATCGGCGGTGGACCAGCGGTCCTGCTCCACGCCGTTGATCTCGGTGACGATCTCCAGCCGATCGGCATTCTCCAGCAGACCAATCTCCCCCAGCGGGCAGAACCCGTCGCGGCATTTGGCCTTGATCGCCGGGCGGTAGAAGCTGCTTTCCGGCAGGCTGACGTCGTTGGCCAGCGCGTAACCGGCCAGATAACGGCTCACCTGCGCCGCCGGCACCTTGCGCACGGTATCGCCGATGATCACCGCCAGCGTGCCGCCGCTTTGCACGGTTTCACCGGCCGGAAACGGGATCGCCCCGCCGTTGGCGAGGTGGGTGTTGCGCGGTTTGATAAACCACACCGGGGTTTTGGGTGGGGTTTGATACGGTGGCTGGTGAAACGCCTGATCCCAGGCGTCCAGTTGGCTGCGGTGGTTCAGCGCAACGGAAAATACGGTGCCTTTCATGCGAACTCCTCCAATGGCAAAACATGACAACCGGCATTCATTAATATATTAATGATTACTTTTATACGCTGTGCAGCTTTTACGCAACGCGCTTGGAGTGATTTGTGATCGTGATAACAAAATATTCACAAACAACGAACATTAGCGTGATTATTCAGCGTATTAATCATTTTTATCGCCATTTTTCGCTGCCCCGCGCATTTTTGCTTTATCCCTGCGGGTAACTTTGGCTACTATTAAGTTATTAATAAAATCGGGCCTGGCGGGGTAACAGCCCTGCGGTAAGCGCCGTGACAACGAACACCTTGATAGCTAAGGCCAAACTTATGCATGAATCGTTAACCATCGCCCTGCTGCAGGCGCGCGAAACCGCCATGGGGTTCTTTCGCCCGATCCTGAAAAGCCACAACCTGACCGAGCAGCAGTGGCGCATCATCCGCGTGCTGGCCAACAGCCGTTCGATCGAATTCCACGAACTGGCGGCGGAAACCTGCATCCTGCGCCCCAGCCTGACCGGCATTCTGTCGCGCATGGAGCGTGATAAGCTGATCTTCCGCCTCAAGCCGGTTAACGATCAGCGCAAGCTGTACGTGTCGCTGACCCAGCAGGGCCAGGATCTGTATGAAGTGGCGCGCCACCAGGTGGAACAGGGCTACGCCGAGATTGAAGCCGCTTTCTCGCGGCAGAAAATGGACCAGCTGATGACGTTGCTGGACGAGCTGATCACCCTGGGTGACAGCCTGCCTGCCAACGTCGCCGCGCATCCCGCCAAGCAGTGATTTAACCAACCGGAATGCTCAAATTAATTGGCGTTGCAGCCAACAACGCTGCAGCGTCAAGTAAGCAGAGAATTCGTTTCCGGCAACAGCGCGCCGCCGTCCACCACCAGCGTCTGGCCGGTGATGTAGGCCGCCGCCGGCGAGGCGAGAAACACCATCGCCGCGGCGATGTCTTCCGGTTCCCCCAGCCGCCCGAGCGGCACCGAGGCGGCGATCGCCTGATTCACCTGCGCGTCGCCCAGGTTGGCCATCGCCGGCGTGCGGATCATCCCCGGCTCCACGCCGTTGACGCGAATGTTCTCCGCCGCCAACTCCAGCGCCGCCGCGCGAATAAATCCGTTCACCCCGGCCTTGGAGGCCGCATAGTGCGCCAGCCCCGGGTAGGCCACCCGCGGGCCGGTCACCGACGAGGTCACCAGAATGCAGCCTCCGCCCCGACGGCGCATCCACGGCAGCGCCGCCTGCGCCAGAAAGAACGGCGCCATCAGATTGACGCTCAGCGTGCGTTGCAACAAGGCCGCGTCGATGGCGGTAAACGGCGTCAGCGGAAAATAGGCGGCGTTGTGGATCACCACGTCCAACCGTTGACGGCGCTCACCCACCGCCGCCACTCCCTCGGCAATCTGCCCCGGCTCGGCCAGATCGCAGGCCAGCGCCTGTACGCTCAGCCCTTCGTCCCGCAGCGTTTGCGCCGCCGCCTGCGCCTGCGGCAGCTGCACGTCCGCGATCGTCACCTCGGCGCCCAGCCGGGCAAAGGCGCTGACAATCGCCAGCCCAATGCCCTGAGCGCCGCCGGTCACCAGCACCACCTGCCCCGCGAAGGCATTGGCCGCATAGGTTGCGCTCATCGGCCTATCCTCGCGGGTGGTGCGTGGTGTTCAGCACCTGCGCGTGGGCGCCGACCGCAAAGTTGCTCAGCGCGCTGAAATCGCTGCCCTGATAGCCGAGGATCTTGCCGTCGGTGCGCATGCCCTGCAGATCGATCATCACCACGCCCAGCGTCGGGATGATCTTCTCGCGCCAGACGAACAGATAAAGCTGATCCGCCACCTTCACGTAGTGGCAGCGATCGACGTCCGCCAGTCCTTTCTCCACCCCGTCCAGACACTGCCAGGCGTAGAAGTTGTCGTTCAGGTAGATATGCTCGTACCGCTCGGTCGGGCTGTAGGTGTACATGTTGCGCATGCCGATCAGCTCGTCGGTAAAGCCCGGCGGCGCCACGTCGGCGTCGTCCAGCGTGCCGAAGCGGAATTCGGCCTCGACCGCGGTCAGCGGCAGCCCCTGCTCCACCCGGCTGAAGGCATCGAGCCGCGTCTGCGCTTCGTCCGGCAGTTGGCCGTATACCGCAGTGAAGTTGCCTTGATTACGGTCGCATACCAGCGTAATGCTGGCGTTGGCGCGGGCAGGATCGAGAAAATCGATGAACAACACGCCGGGGCGAATGCTGGTAGCGCGATAGGCGACGCCGCGCCGCTCCCCCCACTCCATCGTCTGCTCGTCGGTAAACCGACAGCGCTGCGTCGCGCCGTCGCTAAAGCGCAGCGTCAGCGTGGTGCCCGCCAGGCCGTGCTGGCGTTCCAGCGTATTGCTGTGCGGCGCAAAGCCTTCCGCCAGCGCGCCAACCTGAATGAATACCGCTTCTGAACTCATGGAAATGCTCCTTACAGGGAAGTGAAAGCCAGGGTCGGCACATCGACGATGGTGGAGCCGCCGTCGGCCACCAGCGCCGCGCCGGTTATGATTGAAGCCTCGCTGGAACAGAGGAAACGGCAGACGCGGGCGATCTCCTCGGCGCTGGCCGGCCGGCGCAGCGGTACGTCGCGACAGACCATTTGGTAGGCCTGCTCCAGCGAAATCTGATGGGCGTCCATCAGCAGTTGCATCTCTTCGTCCGCCATCGGCGTGGTCACCCAGCCCGGGCACACCGCGTTGGCGCGCACGCCCAGCGGGCCATAGTCGCGGGCGATGGAGCGCATCAGCCCGATCAGTGCATGTTTGGCGGTAACGTAGCCGCAGACCTCCGGCCCTGCGGCCAGCGAAGCGATCGAGGCCACGAACAGCAGGTTGCCGCCGCTTTTAATCAGCTCCGGCAGGCAGGCGCGCGCACTGGCGAAAGCGCTGTTGAGGTTACTGTCCATCGCCCCTTGCCACTGCGCGTCGGTCATCTCGGTGATGCGCTTGAAGCCCATGCCGCCGGCGCTGCCGATCAGGCAGTCGATGCGCCCGGCGTCGCGCAGAATCGCCGGCAGCAGCGTGTGGTTCCAGCTCTCGCCGCTGGCGGCGTCGCCCACCAAAGCCTGCGCGCCGATCTCTTGCGCCAGCGCCGCCAACGGTTCCGGGCGGCGGCCGATGATGAACACCCGATCGCCCTGCGCCGCCAGCAGACGGGCGCAGGCGGCGCCGACGCCGGTGCCGCCGCCGGTAATCACAACCACTCTATTCATGATTCAGCTTCTCCATCAGTTGGCCGATCATCAGCAGGCTGCTCAACAGCAGCCGCCGCTGTTCGGCATCCAGCCGCAGATAGCGGCGGCCGGCCGGCAAACGGCTGACCACCTCCGACGCGGCAAAATGCTCGATATCCACCTGCCAGCGCCCGTCGTTCACCGTCAGCCGCACGCGGCGAAAATCCAGCTGCGCCAGCGTCTCGCCGATCTGCGGGTAGCGCTGCAGCCCTTCCAGCACTCGCTGCGCGGCTGCATGGCGTTGGCGCAACAGATAGCGCACCCCGCGCCGCCGCAGCCAGCCGCCGGTCACCACGTCCAGCGTCAGCGGAGGCTGCTCTGCGCATGCGCCCTGCAACCGAAAACGGTGGCTGACGATATGCGCCATAAACAGCCCCTGCACCTGTTCGCCGATCTCGATCTGCGGCCCCTGCGGCAGCGTCAGCCGCAGCAGGCCCGGCGCCAGGCGTTCGCACGCGTAGGGTTCCAGATTGCGCGCCAGACGATCCAGCGCGGCGCCCGGCCGATAGCCCGACGGCGCGCGCCGCCAGGCGCGATTAAGTGAGGGAAGTAAGCCGATCAAACTGCGCCTCCTCGTTTTCACCCTTGGCAAATGCGTTCTCCAGCACCTGCTCGACCGGCACCGGCTTGAACGGGTTCACTTTCTGCACGCACAGCGTCCAGAACAGCGCATAGGCGGCGGTCAGGCCGATCATCCAGCCGAAGGGAATGTAGATGTCGCTCGGGTTCATCCCCGGCGGCGTGATGTAGACGATGGCCAGCACGATGCCGACGCTGGAAACGATTTGCGGCAGCGGGAACCACGGCGATTTATAGGCGCGCGGCAGGTCGGGGCGGCGCACGCGCAGGATCACCACCGAACAGGTCACCAGCAGGTAGGCCACGCCCCAGGCGCACACCGCCGCCAGCACCAGCGGAATGATCCTGTCGAGGTTGCCCTGAATGGCGAAGGCGTGTACGCAGGGGATCAGGACCGCCACCAAAATGCCGACCACCGGCGTTTTAAAGCGCGGGTGCAGATAAGCGAACATGCGCGGCAGCGCGCCGTCCAGCGCCATGCCGTACAGAATGCGCGGCACCGCCGCCATCAGCGTGTTGATGGTCGCCGCGCCCGCCAACAGCAGGCCGACGCCCAACCAGTATTTGCCTAACTGGCCCATCACCTGGCCGGCGAACGCCGGGATGGCCATCGGCGTTTCCAGCAGGCGCGTACCGCTGGCGGCGTCGATCACCACGTTTTCCACCTGATGGCTGAGTGCCGCGCCATACAGCGCCATGCACACCGCCACGCCGCACAGCCCGAGCGCCATCGCGCGCGGGATCACCCAATCGCAGCGTTTGATCTCCGGCGCCATCGGTGTCACCAGCTCACAGCCGACGAACATGAACATCGCCATGCCGATCAGGCTGAACACCGCGAACGGATCGTTCAGGCTCAGCGTGCTGCCGAACCAGCCCTCGAGCGGCACCGCATGCGGCGACAGCAGCCCGACGATGCCGAAAATCACCAGCGTGCTCCACATGGCGAAGGTCAGCACGATCTCCGCCTTGCCGAAGGCCTCGATGCCAAACGCGTTGAGCAGGCCGAACACGACAACCAGCCCGACGCCGACCATCCAGGAGGCATTGTGGCTTTCCATCAGGGTGTTGAGGTGCTCGAAGTTCACCAGCGCCATGATGCCGGAAAGAATGGTCTCGGCGGTGCCGGCGAAGATATGCACGATCAGGTAGGCCGACAGCGCGCCGGTGATGGCGAAAAAGCGCCCCATGCCGCAGGAGATGTAGTCGTAAACCGAACCGGAGGTCGGCAGCAGCGACGCCGCTTCGGAGAAGGTGGTGAGCTGCGCCTGCATCATGATGAAGGCGATCAGCATCGCCAGCGCGAAGGTGTCGCCGCCGATGCCGAAGCCGCTGGTGACCGTCAGGATCACCGGGCTGGCCATGATCACCCCGACCGAACTGGCCAGGGTGGTGGGAAAGCCGACCTTGCCTCTAGCCAGGTGGGCGTGCAACCGCGACGACAGGTTCATGGTTATTTCCTCTTATAGTTTTGGCCTGATGCATGCAGGTGCTTGCAGGTTTTTCACCGCCAGCGGCGGTAATCTCACTATAGAGAGGAAAGGAAAATGCTGACTATCGTCCTTAAGGACGAGACGGTTTCAACCTGCGGCGGCGCTCACGGCGGCGCGCCATTGCATCGCCCCCTGCGGGCTGCGCGGGTAGGCGCGCAGCGGCGCCAGCAGCGCGGAAAAGAAGGCGTAATAACCGGCACACAGCCGGTTATAGCGATCTTCGCCCACATGCGCCGGGCAGCCGCCCTGGCAGACGCTTTTCACGCTGCAGCGTTGGCACTCGCGGCGCAGGCTCTTGTTTTTACCGAACGGCATCTCCGCCGCCCTTGCCGCCAGGGTGGCGAGCGGCGTGTGGCGATCGGCATGGCCGAGCAGATGCTGCGCATTGATCAGATGATCGCAGGCGTAAAGCCGCCCGTCCGGCTCCATCACCAGATTGCCGCCGCAGCGTTCGGCGTGCACGCAGCTGGGGCTGACGTGGGTGAAATACTGCGCGTAGACCTGTTCGATGTTCATCACGAAGACCTGGCCGATATGCCCGCGGCTGCGCCAGCGGCGATATACCGCCAGCATAAAGCGCCCCCAGTTGGCGGCGCTCAGTCCGTAACCGGCGGTGGGCGCATCCCCTTCCAGCATCAGCGGCTGAAACTGCAGATAACGCGCCCCGATCGCCACCGCATGATCGTAGATCGCCTCGGCGCGATCCGCGACGCCGTCGTGCACCACCATCAGCAGGTTGAAGTCGATCTGATGGCGCTGCAACAACGCAATGCCGCGCAGCGCGGCGTCATAGCTGGCGCCGCCGCGCTTGTCCGGCCGGTGGGCGTCCTGTACCTCGCGGTCGCCGTCCAGGCTGACGCCGAGGATAAAGTGATGCTGCCGGAACAGCCGGCACCAGGCGTCGTTCAGCAGGGTACCGTTGGTCTGCAGGCTGTTGCTGATCCGCATGCCCGGCGGCGCGTAGCGGCGTTGCAACGCCAGCGCCCGCTTGTAAAAACCGATCCCCGCCAGCAGCGGTTCACCGCCCTGCCAGACGAAGTTGATCTCGCGGCTGTAACGCGGCTGGGCGGCGATGTAGCCGCGGATAAATTCCGCCAGCAGGTCGTCGTCCATCTTGCGCGTCCGCTCCTGCTGGCGCTGCGGGTAGTAGCAGTAGCGGCAACCCAGGTTGCAGCCGGCGCCGATCGGCTTCACCAGCAAATGAAAAGGCGCCGCCGCGCGCGGTTCGCTCTCTACCGGGATCTGCTGCGCGCGCAGCTGGGCCAGGTTCATGGCGCCGCCTGCGGCAACGGTTTGTGGGTCAGCGGATCCAGGCCGATGTAGTCACCGGTGCTGGCGTCAACGCCGAGGTAGTCGATCGCTGCGCCTTTGGCTTCAATGACCATGCCCTGCTGCGCAAAGCGACGATACGCCTCGCTCAGCCGTTTGACTCGATCCGGGTTGGCGGCGGCCAGATCGCGCGTTTCCAGCGGATCGTCATGCAGGTTGAACAGCCCCCACGGCGCCATCTGCGCCGTCGGCCCGGCCTTCACCAACCGCCGCAGCTTCCAGACGCCATCCACATAGGCGGCCTGGTTATGCAGCTCCACGCCGTAGGTCGCGCGCGGCACGCCGTCGGCCTCGCCGCTGAAATAGCGCTTGAAGCTGACGCCGACCATCGGCAGCGTCGGTTTGGCCTTCAGCGGTTTGTTGGCGTCGATGCCGGCATAGTCATACAGCGTCGGCGCGATGTCATACACCGCCATCGGCGTGCGGTCGATGCCGCCGCGTCCCTTCAGCCGCGGCGCGGAGATGATGAAATCGGTATTGATGCCGCCCTGCGCGCTGGTGGTTTTGTGGTAGTTGGCGTACGGCGCGTTGCTGACGTTGGCCCAGTGCGGCCCGTAGGAAATGAACGATCCCTTGCGGCCGAGGTTGGCGTAGCTGTTGTCGAACTGCCGCCAATACTCCGGCTTCGAGCCGTAGTAGAAGCCGCTGGCGGGGTTGGCGCCGTTGTCGGTGGCGAACACGATCACCGTATTTTGGTCACGGCCGGTCTGCTTCAGGGTGTTCAGCACCGCGCCGATCTGATCGTCCATATAAGCGATCATCGCCGCGTACACCTGCATGGTCTTGGCTTCATATTTTTGCTGCTCGGGCGTCAGCGTGTTCCAGGCCTTATCCAGCGCCAGCGTCGGCATCGGCGTGCGATCGGAAATCAACCCCAGCGCCTTCAGGCGCTGAATGCGCCGCTGATAGGCCTGCTGATAGCCGGCGTCGTATTTGCCGTCGAATTTGGCGATCCAGTCATCCGGCGCCTGCAGCGGATCGTGCGGCGCGGTAAACGCCAGATAGGCGAAGACGGGTTTGCTCTGCGGCGTATCGCGGATCCACTGTTCCAGCTGATCGGCATAGGCCTTGCTGGAATAGAAATCTTTGGGCAACGACACGCGTTTGCCGTTCAGGGTGTAGAAGGTATGGAACGCCTCCACGGTGCCCAGCGGTTTCGCATCGTCGAAATGGCTGGTGCCGCCCCCCATAAAGGCGAAGGCGCGCTCGAAGCCGCGATCGGTCGGTTTGGCGCCGTCGACATAGCCCAGGTGCCATTTGCCCGCCATCATGGTGGCGTAACCTGCATCGCGAAAACGCTCCGGCAATGTGGTCACGCGGTCGGTCAGCCGCATTTCATAGCCCGGCTGCGCGGCGGTGCTCTCATACCACCACATGCCGCCCATGCCGGCCTGCTGGTTGGTGTTGCCGGTCATCAACATCGACCGCGCCGGCGCCGACATCGGCGAGGTGTAGTACTGGCTCATGCGCACGCCCCGCTCGGCCAGCGCCTGCAGGTTGGGGGTCGGTATCTCGCCGCCGAACGGGCTGATGTCGGAGTAGCCCATGTCGTCCACCAGAATGATCAGCACATTGGGGCGATCGGCGTCCGCCCCCTGAGCCAGGCCCGATAAGGCACCGCTCAACGCCACCGCCAACGTTTTTTTCTGCATCGTTCGTTCCCCGTATGGTCATGCGGACTGAACAACCCGACGCCTCAGCCCGAGAAAGGTCATCATTTTTTCGTCTTATACGTTTGGCGCCGCCTGGCGCTATCTTCAATTCGCAGTGTAGGAAGCGGTGGAAAAGCCTGGCTATCGTTCTTAAGAACGAGGGACGGCGACGGTCGCGCCGGTTGTAGCACGCGCAGAGCGGCGAGGGCCTCGCCCAGGCAAGCATTCAAAAGCGCTGTAAATTCAGCGGGAAAAGCGACGAACTATTTCATTAACCTATTAATGAAAATCGCGAAAAATCCGCCCTAAAAAGCCCTGATAAACGCAGTGTCATCTTGTTATTTATGTGTTTTATTGCAATCGGCCTCACGTTGTTAATATGTTTTTATTGTGTTGCCAAATTGCTACAACTATGCTTGTATCGTTCATATATTGACCGCCAACATTCTCCAGTTGAACGATAAAGGGAGGAATACGAATCATGCACAGCACCGCATCCGATGCCTTTATCAACAGTTGTTTGGCGACCATTACGCACCTGATCCCGGTGTCCGCCGGGGTGTTTTATCTGGTCGATCGCGACCTGCGGCCGGATCACTACATCCTGCACGGCATGCCCGATAAAACGCATCAGCAGTACCTGAACCACTTCCAGCAGATAGACCCGCTGCAGCCGGCCAATTTCCATCGCCAGGACATCACCATGGTCGGCATGAGCCCGGCGGCGATCGCCGGCAACCGCCGCTATTACCACGACTTTATGCTGCCGAACGACATGCGCGACATGACGGAGATCTTCATCCGCCAGCGCAAGCGCATCGTCGCCGGGGTATCGCTGATCCGCGATACGCCGTTTACTGACGTGGAGCGCGGCCGCCTGCGCGCGGTGCTGCCGCTGATCGAGCTGGCGACGCGCGATCTGCTGCCCGACGGCGAGGCGCAGCTGTTGACCGCCAAAGAGCAAGAGATCGTCAACCTGGTTCGCGAAGGCGCCAGCAATAAGCGCATCGCCCTGAAGCTGGGCATTTCGCTGTCCACGGTGAAAACCCATATGCGCAATATTTTCGCCAAAACCGACGTGGTGAACCGCACCGAACTGGTCGCCGGCGGCTTTCTCGCCCACGGTTAACGCCCGATAACGGCCGCCGCTGCCGACGGCCGGAAAATAACGCCAAAACGTATTCGCCATTTATGGCGCGGCCTCCCCCTGCCCGCAATCGGGCCAGGCGGGATATTTCATCGTCACTCAACGCTTGGGGAAAAGGTTTATGTCCAGTGATTCGGTTTCCGCGCCCGCCGTCGGCGCGGCGCTCCCCTGCCCGCCGCGGCTGTTGACCGCCATTATCGTCTTCGCCGCCATCGCGCCGGGCATTCTGATGACCGCCCCCGCCGTGGCCGCCCAGCTCGCTACTCAGTGGCAGCTCGGCCCGGCGCAGATCGGCCACCTGTTCTCCACCGAACTCGGCGCCATGAGCCTGGCCACGCTGCCGGCGTGGTGGTGGATCGGGCGCATCAACTGGCGGCGGGTCGCTACGCTGTCGGCGCTGGTGTTTATCGCCGGCAACCTGGCTTCGGCGCTGGTGCAAGATTTTACCTTGCTGCTACCGCTGCGCTTTATCGCCTCGCTGGCGGGCGGCACCTTGATGATCCTGTGCATCACCTGCGCTGCCGGCACCGCCAATCCCAGCCGCGTCTATGCCTTCTGGGTGCTCGGCCAGCTGGTGCTGGGCGCGGTCGGGCTGCTGGTGCTGCCACCGTTGTTTGCGCTCTTCGGCCTGATGGCGGTCTACCTGATTTTGGCCGCCATCATGCTGTGCTGCCTGCCGCTCATCCCGGCGTTCCCCAACGGTTTCACCGCCGCCCGCACCGCCCGCAGCGGCCCCGCCGCCTCGCTGGCGCGCAAGCTGTGCGCCGTGCTGGCGGTGCTGACCTTTTACATCAGCCTGAGCGCGGTCTGGACCTTTATCGGCGGCATCGCCGCCGGCGCCGGGCTGTCGCCGGCCCACAGCGGCCAGGTGCTGGCCGTCGCCACCTTGATCGGCATCGTCGGCGCGGGGGCCGCGGCGCTGATCGGCGCGCGCTTCGGCGGCGGACGCCTGATCGTGCTGGGGTACGCCCTTCTGCTGGCCAGCGTGGCGCTGCTGATGGGCCAGCCCCTGCTCCTGCGCTTCGCCCTGGCCGCCCTGCTGTTCAAATTCACCTGGACCTTCGTGCTGCCGTTCATTCTGGCGCGGGTCGCCGGGCTGGATAACGACGGCAAGCTGATGAACGGCATCAACCTGGTGATCGGCGGCGGCATGGCCATCGGCCCGACGCTGGCCGGCTCTCTGATCGAATCTTCCGGCGGTTTCAACGCCTTGCTGTTCGGCGCGCTGGGCTGCGCGCTGCTGTCGCTGCTGTTGATTTCGCTGGCTTCACCGCGCGCACCGCGCCGTATAACAGGAGGAGAAAGGTGAAAAGAACAACCGGTTTCTTGTTTGATGAACGCTGTTTCTGGCACAGCACCGGCCTGCACGCCACCACCCTGCCGGTCGGCGGCTGGGTGCAACCGCCCTCGGGCGCCGGCCATGCCGAATCGCCGGAAACCAAACGGCGTATGAAGAACCTGATGGACGTATCCGGCCTGTCGCGCCAGCTCACCCTGCTGAGCGCCGAACCGGCGACGGAAGAAGACCTGCTGCGCATCCACCCCGCCCACTACCTGCAGCGCTTCAAACAGGTGAGCGACAGCGGCGGCGGCCTGCTGGGGGAGGAAGCGCCGCTGGGGCCGGGCAGCTATGAAATCGCCAAACTCTCCGCCGGGCTGGCCTGCGCGGCGGTGGAGGCGGTGCTGCAGGGCGAGCTGGATAATGCCTATGCGCTGTCGCGCCCGCCGGGCCACCACTGCCTGCCGGATCAATCGATGGGCTTCTGCTTCCTGGCCAATATTCCCATCGCCATCGAGCGCGCCAAGGCCCGCTACGGCCTCGGCAAAGTCGCGGTGCTCGACTGGGACGTGCACCACGGCAACGGCACCCAGCACATCTATTGGCAGCGCGGCGACGTGCTGACGCTGTCGCTGCATCAGGACGGCTGCTTCCCGGCGGGCTATTCCGGCGAGCAGGATCGCGGCGAAGGCGACGGGGCGGGCTGCAACGTTAACGTGCCGATGCTGGCCGGCGCCGGCGACGACGGCTACCTGCACGCCATGCGGCGCATCATCATCCCGGTACTGGAAAAATTCGAGCCGGAGCTGATCATCGTCGCCTGCGGTTACGACGCCAACGCCCTCGATCCGCTGGCGCGCATGCAGCTGCACAGCGACAGCTTCCGCGCCATGACCGCGCTGGTGCAGGAGGCCGCCGACCGGCTATGCGGCGGCAAACTGGTGATGGTGCATGAAGGCGGCTACGCCGAATCCTACGTGCCGTTCTGCGGGCTGGCGGTGATGGAACAGCTAAGCGGCGTGCGCACTGAAGTGCAGGATCCGCTGCTGACGTTCATCCAACAGCAGCAGCCGCGCGACGCCTTCAACCGCTTCCAGCGCGAAGCGCTCGACGAGCTGGCGCGCCAGTTCAGCCTGTAATCCCCTCTCTGCGGGCGCCGCACCCGGCGCCCCTGACAACCTCGCCGCCAGCCGCTACGCTGAAAGGCAACCCTACCACCATGAGAACAATAACATGTCCGAACAAACCGTCAGCTTTATCAAAGGCCGTCACGGCGACATCGCCGTGCACGACTGGGGAAACGACAAGCCGCACTATCTGGCGCTGCTGGTGCACGGCTACGGCGAGCACCTCGGCCGCTATCAATACGTGGCGCGCACGCTGCAGGCGCAGGGCGCGCGGGTGTTCGGCCCCGACCATCTCGGCCACGGCCTGTCGCAGGGCGAGCGCGTGCTGATCGAAGATTATGACGCCGTGGTCGACGACGTGCAGCGCGTGGTCAGCCATTTCCGGCAGCAATACCCCACCTTGCCGCTGGTGGTGATCGGCCACTCGATGGGCGGCATGATCGCCACCCGCTACGTGCAGCGCCATGGCGAGGAGGTACGCGCGCTGGTGCTGTCCGGCCCGCTGCTCGGCGACAGAACGGCGATTTCCGATCTGGCTGAACTGCCGACGATCCCCGACGCGCCGCTGGATACCGCGACCCTGGCGCGCGATCCGGCGGTTGGCGCGGCGTATCAGGAAGATCCGCTGGTGTGGCACGGGCCGTTCAAGCGTCCCACCCTACGCGCCATGCAGCGGATCCTCGCCGCCATCAACGCCGGGCCGGGCTTCGGCGCGCTGCCCACGCTGTGGATCCATGGCGACGACGATCGGCTGGTGCTGATGAGCGAAACGCAAACCGCGCTCGATCGTCTGCGCGGCGACGATTTCGAACGGATGATCAATGCGGGCGGGCGGCACGAGAGCTTTAACGAAACCAATAAGGATCAGATCCTCAAGCGGGTGACTGATTTTATTACGCGGGCGTTAGGCTAAGGCGCTCCCCCTCGGCATTCAGCCTGCTGAGGGGGGCATGACGGCGTCAGCCTTCGACGATGGCGAGGTAGTGTTTGACGAAGCGATCCGAGGTGATGTCCCAGCGCACCGGGGTGCCTTTCTCGACGAACCAGGAATCGCCGGCCTGATACTGCACCGATTCGCCGGTGCGTTCGTTGGTCAGGGTCGCGCTGCCTTCCCACACCGTAGCGTGCTCGGCGAACGGATACTCCATCACGAAGCTGCCGCGGGTGCAGCTGAACACGCCGCAGTTCAAGTTGTCGGTCGGTTCGCCGAAGATGCTGGCCACGCCGACGTTTGGCGTGCCGGCGATCACCGTGGCGCCCAGGTTGCTGACGCTGCCGATCTCCAGCAGTTCTGGCAGCGGTTGTTTAAGCAATAACGGTTTCATGAGATTCTCCTCTGAGGGTTAACGGCGGCCTTTCCAGTAGCCGGATGTCTGGTGCCAAACCTTACCGGCGGTGGTCATCACCCGCCGCAGCTTGTCCTTGCCGAAGATGTTGACGTGCGGGATCGAGCTCATCAGATCGTACCGATCGGATCCTTCGCTCATGCCCTCCGCCAGCACCTTGCACACGATGTGGCTCGGCGTCACGCCGAAGCCGGAGTAGCCCTGCACGTAAAACACGTTGTCGCGATCCGGCAGCGTGCCGATCTGCGGGAACAGGTTGGCGCTACAGCACAGCGGGCCGCCCCAGGCCAGATCGATCTTCACGTCTTTCAGGTACGGGAACACCTTCAGCATCAGGTTGCGGTTCCAGGCCTTGAGATCCGATGGGAAATATTCGATCAGGCGGGTGGCGCTGCCGAACAGCAGCCGGTTCTCGTTGGTCACCCGGTAATAATCGATCACCGGGCGGATGTCGCTGTAGGCGCCGCGGATCGGGCTGATCTGACGGATCAGATCGTCAGACAGCGGCTCGGTGGCCAGCTGGAAGGCGTAGGTATTGATGGTCTTGCGGTAGATCTGCGGCTCCATGCCGTTGAGAAAGCCGTTGCAGGCCCACAGCATCTTGTTGGCGCGCACAGAGCCCATGGCGGTGCGCACCGTGATGCGCGGGCCATACTCCACGTTGAGCACGCTGCTGTTCTCAAAGATTTTCACCCCGTAGCCGCTCAGCGCCTTGGCCTCGCCCAGCAGCAGGTTGAGCGAATGTACGTGGCCGCCGCCCATGTGCTTCAGCGCGCAGGTGTAGGCGTCTGAGCCCACCACCTGCTTCACCTCCGCCCCGGTGTAGAGCTCAATCTCCTCCTGCGGCGCTACCGCCTTGAACTCCTTCAGCCAGCCGCGCAGGGTCTTCTCCTGGCGCGCGTTGCTGCCGAGATAGCCGTAGCCGAAGCAGAAGTCGGCGTCGATGTCATATTTCTTGATGCGCTCGCGGATAATGCCGGCGCCGAGGTTACTGATTTTGAAGATGGTTTCCAGCCCGGCCGGGCCAACGTGGCGCTTGATCTTCTCCAGATCGTGGCCGATGCCGGCCATCACCTGGCCGCCGTTGCGTCCGGTGCCGCCGTAACCCAGATAGCGGCCTTCGAGAATGGCGATGTTGGTGATGCCCTTCTCCGCCAGCTCCAGCGCGGTGTTGATGCCGGAGAAGCCGCCGCCGATGATCACCACGTCGACGTCCAGATCCTCTTCCAGCGTCGGGAAGCGCAGATCGTATTTTTTGGTCGCCGCGTAGTAGGTTAAGGACTCGATTTCGTTGTTCACTGCCGCACTCCCGATTGCCTATGCCATGACATCGGATTATCGGGAGCAGTGGGATCGTTCGCTATGTCCCCTTAGGGACATTCGCTACAAAAAATTAACATTCACGCGCTGCGCCGCTGCGGGGCGGTCAGCAGCAGGCTAAACAACTCGGCCTGCGAGCCGATGTTCAGCTTGCCGTAGATGTTCTTGCGGTGATTTTTTACCGTGCCGAGGCTGATGAACAGCCGGTCGGCAATCTGCTGCGAACCGCAGCCGGCGAGGATCAGATCGACGATCTCGCGCTCGCGCGGCGTCAGCAGATAACGCGCCTGCCCGCCGTCATCGTTCACCGTCGCGGCCTCGGCCGGCGCCGCCACCACTTCGCCGTGCAGCCGCGCCACGCTTTTCACCAGCGTCAGCGCACTGCGCAGATCCGCCCGCTGCGGATAGCGTACCGCCACCGTGCGGCGCACCGAGCCGAAGAATACCCCCAGCCCGCGCTCCGGCGTCAGCTGCAGCAGCACGCCGGCCTCGTCGTGCCAGCCGGTCTTGCGATAAAAATTACGGTAATAATCGCTGTGATAAAACCCGCAGGGTGCCAGCTGGCGCAGCGTGAGCACCTCGCCTTCGCCGCCGTCGCTCAGCGCGCGGTAAAACGGATCCTGCAGGTAGGCGCCCTGTTGGTAGATCTGATTGACCGCATCGCTGTTTTCCCGCTCGGTTTTGATCAGGCAGCGCGGCGGCCGGCCGCGTTCGAAGGCATAGACGATGGCGTTGTCGAAGGCGAAAAATCCCTCCAGCCAATTCAACAGGCTGGGATAAAAACGCGGGCTAGCCACCGCATCGATCACCGCAGACAAGCGTTCAACCTGAATTTCCATACCCGCCTCGCCATTATTAACACATTAACAATCTACCGATTTCGGATGGGGTTGGCCGCACGACGGCCGGTACTGTTAAAAAAAGCACCCAAAACGCCGAAATGCAAGAACGCGATCGTTTACATGTTAAACAACTCACAGGTTGCCGCGGCGGGGAAAGCGGTGGCCGCTCCGCGCCCGCTGGCTTATGCTGTGGCATCGCGCTCTGCAACGCCGTCAAGGAGATCTCATGTCCGTCAGCCACATCATCGCCAATCGCCAGACCTGGTTCGGCCACGGCAGCATCCAGCAGCTGCCGCCGCTGCTGCTTGCCGACCCGCAGCCGACGCTGCTGTTCAGCTGTCGATCTTTTCTCAACGGCCCGGTGTATGCCGGCCTGCGCGAATCGCTGACGCCGCTGCTTATCGGCACGGAGATCGTCAGCCACGAGGCGTCGCCGCAGGAAATAGACGCCTGGGTGGCGCGCTGGCGCGGCCAGGCGCGGCGCGTAGTGGCCATCGGCGGCGGCAGCGTGCTGGACGCCGCCAAGGCGTTCTCCGCGCTGGTGGAGCATCCGCTGCCGACGCTGCGCTATATGGAAAAAGTCGGCGACAGCAAAATCAGCGGCGCCACCCTGCCGCTGATCGCCATTCCCACCACCGCCGGCACCGGCAGCGAGGTGACGCAGAACGCGGTGATCACCGACACCCAGGTCAGCAAAGTGAAGGCCTCGCTGCGCCACAATAACTTCGTGCCGCACACCGCCATTCTCGATCCGCAGCTGCTGGCGGGCGCGCCGGACAAAGTGTTGGCCTACTGCGCTATCGACGCCTTCACCCACCTGTTCGAGGCCTATCTGTCGAAAACCGCCGGCGCCATGACGCGCGACATGTCGCTGAACGGCATACGCCACTTCCTCGCCGCCTGGCCGGCGCTCAACCGCAGCGATGCGGCGCGCGAGGCGATCATGCAGGCTTCCTACCTCGGCGGGCTGACGCTGAGCGCCGCCGGGCTGGGGGTCATTCACGGCATCGCCGGCGAGATCGGCGCGCTGCGCGACTACCACCACGGCCAAGTCTGTGGCCGCCTGCTGCTGCCGTTCCTCGCCCTGCTGGAAACCAGCGAACAGCCGCAGCAACGCGCGCTGATGGCCGAGCTGGCCGCGCGCCTGTACCCGCACTGGCAGGGCAGCCCGGAGAGCTACCTGACCGATTTC
Source organism: Serratia sp. NGAS9 (assembly GCF_009905295.1). NCBI lineage: Bacteria > Pseudomonadati > Pseudomonadota > Gammaproteobacteria > Enterobacterales > Yersiniaceae > Serratia > Serratia sp. NGAS9. The sequence continues at coordinate 579,334 of NZ_CP047605.1, read as the reverse complement.
ATCACCCGCCACGCCATTGCGCCGTTCTGGCAGGACGATTTGCCGATTTCCGGCCAGGAATTGGCGGTGGCGCTGGAGAAATCCAACAGCAAGAATTCCTGGATCGACTATGCGCCGGCGCAGCGGCAACGGATGATCGAAGAGGCGTTTCGCGTCGAATGATTATATAATCAGATCAACGCACTAGCAGGAGTTAAGAAAATGGGCATCATCGGCTGGATCTTCGCCGGCATCGCGGTCGGCATCCTGGTCGGCGCGCTGATCAGGATCTTCGGCAAGAAGAAAGAGCAGTAAGCGTCACGCTGTTCCGTGGGCCGCCAGCAGGCACTCATGGAACAGCTTCACCACCCGCTGCGGCACCGGCGAGCGGCGCAGCACGCTGGAGTATTCACAGTGATAGCGGAACAGCGCCGGTTTGATCGCCCGCATCATATTCTGCGCCACGAAAAACGCCGCGTAGTGATCAGGCAAAAAGCCGACGTATTTGCCGGACAGGATCAGCGTGGCGATCGACTCCTGCGCAAACCCCGTCGCCTTGCGATGCAAATGTTGCTGCAGGCTCAGTTCCATATTCGGCGAATGATAGCCTAATCCGGCGAAGGCATAATTGTGCAGCAGATCCCAATTTAATGTTTCATGGGGGCCGGAAAATAATTCATGCTGCGCGCCGCAATATAAGAACATCCTCTCACTGAATAACGAATGATAAGATAAACTTTCCGCGCTGCGGTGCATGGGAATAACGCCAACCTGAAATTGCCCGTCAATGACGCCGCGTTCAATGGTATTAATCGGCTCCACGTACATTTGCAAAGAAACCTCCGGCGCGCGCTCGCTGAATAACGCGATGGCCCGGCCGATCTGCGCCTGCGGATTGCTGACCGTATGGTCGAATATCGCCACGTGCAGCTGCCCGCCCATGCGCTGGTGCACCTCGTCCACCCCGCGCCGGAACGCCTCGGTGGCCGCCAGCAGGTTGACCGTTTCCTGATAGATCAACAGCCCCTCGTCGGTAACCGCAAAACCCTCGCGCCCGCGCTGGCACAGCGTCAGGCCCAGCCGCTGCTCCAGATCCTTGATGTGCTTGCTAATGGTCGACAGGCTGATATTCAGCTCCAGTTCGGCGGCGCTCATGCCGCCGCAGTCGACCACGGCCTTGAATACCCGCAGCAAACGCAGATCCATATCCGACAATTGCCCTAACAGCGCGCGCTTTTTTACTTGCATAAAACCTTAAGTAAGTTTCGACATATGATTATTCACAGTAGAGAACAAGCGGTACATAGTCAATTTCGCACAACAATTCGTTAACAACTCATTTTATTTAATTAATCGCACTTATTTTCCTGCCCGGAGGAAAACATGGCCGCTGAAAATTATTCGCTTAATCGTCTCGATGCCGAAGGGTTAGAGGCCCATTGGATGCCTTTTACCGGCAACCGTAATTTTAAAGCGCAGCCGCGCATCATTACTCAGGCCGCAGGGGCGTATTACACCAGCCACGACGGCAGAAAGATTTTCGACGGCCTGTCCGGATTGTGGTGCTGCGGATTGGGGCACGGCCGGCAGGAAATCACCGACGCCGCCCAGCGCCAGCTGGCGACGCTGGATTACTCGCCGGCGTTTCAGTTCGGCCACCCGCTGTCGTTCGAGCTGGCCAACAAAATCAAGGCGCTGACGCCGGCGGGGCTGGATTACGTGTTCTTCACCGGCTCCGGCTCGGAAGCGGCGGACACCTCGCTGAAAATGGCGCGCGCTTACTGGCGCGCCAAAGGCCAGGCGGGCAAAACCTGCTTTATCGGCCGGGAGAAGGGCTATCACGGCGTTAACTTCGGCGGTATCTCGGTCGGCGGCATCGCCGGCAACCGCAAGACGTTCGGCGCCGGCGCCGAGGCGGACCATCTGCCGCACACCCTGCTGGCCGGCAACGCCTTTTCGCGCGGCATGCCGCAACAGGGGGCGGAGCTGGCGGAAGAGCTCAGCCGCATCATCGCGCTGCGCGACGCCTCGACGATCGCCGCAGTGATCGTCGAGCCGTTCTCCGGCTCCGCCGGGGTGATCGTGCCGCCGGTCGGCTACTTGCAGCGCCTGCGCGAAATCTGTACCCAGCATGACATCCTGCTGATCTTCGACGAAGTGATCACCGCCTTCGGCCGCTGCGGCGCGATGACCGGCGCCGAGGCTTTCGGCGTCACGCCGGACATCATGAACATCGCCAAACAGGTGACCAACGGCGCGCAGCCGATGGGCGCGGTGGTGGTACGGCCGGAGATTTACCACACCTTCATGAACGGCGGCGAGCCGAACTACCAGCTCGAATTCCCGCACGGCTACACCTACTCCGCCCATCCGGTCAGCTGCGCGGTCGCGCTGGCGACGCTGGACATCCTGCAGCGCGAACAGATGGTGGAGCGCGTACAGGCGCTGGCGCCCTACTTCGAGCGCGCGGTGCACAGCCTGCAGGGGGCCAAACACGTCGCCGACATTCGCAATATCGGCCTGGCGGCCGGCATCACGCTGGCGGCGCGGCCCGGCGAGCCGGCGCGGCGCCCCTTCGAGGCGGCGATGCGCTGCTGGGAAAGCGGATTTTACGTGCGCTACGGCGGCGACACCCTGCAGCTGGCACCGCCGTTCATCAGCAGCGAAGCGCAGATCGATGCGCTGATCAACGCCGTGGGCGACGCCCTCAACGCCACCGAATAAGGAGAGAACCATGACCATCACCCATTGGATCAACGGCGAGCCCGCCGCCGGCGGCGAACGCAGCCAGCCGGTTTACGACCCGGCCACCGGCCAATCGGCGCAGGAGGTGCAGTTGGCCGACCGCGCCACGGTGGAGCGCGCCATCGCCGCCGCCGAACAGGCTTATCCCGCCTGGCGCGATACCCCTCCGCTGAAGCGCGCGCGCATCATGATGAAGCTCAAGGATCTGCTGGAGCAACACGCCGACGCCATCTGCCAGTTAATCACCGCCGAGCACGGCAAGGTGCTCAGCGACGCCCTGGGCGAACTGCAGCGCGGCATTGAGAATATCGAATACGCCAGCTATGTGCCGGAACTGCTGAAGGGTGAACACAGCAAAGAGGCAGGCCCGGGCATCGACAGCTGGAGCGAGTTTCAGCCGCTGGGGGTGGTGGCGGGCATCACCCCGTTCAACTTCCCGGCGATGGTGCCGCTGTGGATGTGGCCAATGGCGGTCGCCTGCGGCAACACCTTCGTGCTGAAACCTTCCGAGCGAGTGCCTTCCGCCGCGCTGTATATCGCCCGGCTGGCGGCGGAAGCCGGGCTGCCACCGGGGGTGCTCAACGTGGTCAACGGCGATCGTGAAGCGGTGGAGACGCTGCTGCATGACGGGCGCGTCAAAGCGATCAGCTTCGTCGGTTCGACGCCGGTGGCGGAGCACATCTATCACACCGGCTGCGGCCAGAACAAACGGGTGCAGGCGCTGGGCGGCGCCAAAAACCACGCGGTGGTGCTGCCGGACGCCGATATCCCCGGCGCGGTCGGCGCGCTGATGGGCGCGGCGTTCGGCTCGTGCGGCCAGCGCTGCATGGCCATCCCGCTGGTGGTGGCGGTGGGCGACGACACCGCCGACGCGCTGATCGCCGGGCTGCGGCAACAGATGGCCGCCATGCGCGTCGGCCCCGGCAGCGACAACCGCAACGACATGGGGCCGCTGGTGACCCAGCAGCATTATCAGAAGGTGAAAGGCTATATCGATCAGGGCGTAGCCGAAGGCGCCGAGCTGCTGGTGGACGGCCGCGAGCTGAGCGTGATCGGCGCCGACGGCCGCCCCAGCCAGGGGTATTTCCTCGGCCCGACGCTGTTCGATCGCGTGACGCCCGGCATGCGCATCTATCAGGAGGAGATCTTCGGCCCGGTGCTCGGCGTGGTGCGCGCGGCCTCGCTGCCGGAGGCGATGGCCTTGATCGACGCCCACGAATACGGCAACGGCACCTGCCTGTTCACCCGCGACGGCGAAGCGGCACGCCACTTTTCCAGCCGCATTCAGGTCGGCATGGTGGGGATCAACGTGGCGCTGCCTGTGCCGGTGGCCTACCACTCGTTCGGCGGCTGGAAGCGCTCGCTGTTTGGCGATCTGCACGCCTACGGCCCGGACGCCGTCAGGTTCTACACCAAACGCAAGACCGTGACCCAGCGCTGGCCGGCCTCCGGCGATGCCCGCCGCGCCAGCTTCAGCTTCCCGTCGGGGCAGGGGTAACACATAAGAACAATAAACTTCCGGGGAGCAACGCTCCCCGGCATTTAGCGCGCTCCATTTGATTCCTGCGTACAGCCTGTGCAGCAAAACAATAACTCACTCACACGTTAATGGAGTCGTTATCCCATGAAAGAGTCCGCCCCTGAACACACCTTCAAAGGCAATCTCAGCGTCCTCGACGTGGTGATGATCACCGCGTCCGGCGTGACGCCGGCCAGTTCGATCTTCGTTATCGCGCCGCTGGCGATCGCCAACGCCGGCAGCGGCGCCTTTCTGTCGTTTCTGATCGCCGCCTGCGTCGCCGCCGCCATCGCGTTGTGCTATGCCGAGCTCGGCGCCGCACACCCCAGCGCCGGCGGCGAATACAGCATCATCAAGCGCCTGTTCGGCACCCTGTGCGGGTTGCAGACCTACCTGTTTATCCTCAGCGCCTCGCTGTTCGTGCCGGCGGTGCTGGCCACCGGCGCAGTGCCTTACCTGAACACCGCGCTGGGCACCCAATTCGACGCCTCGACCGCCGGCATGCTCACCGTGCTGGTCGGCGGTATCTGCGCCATTTTCAACATCAAGGCCAACGCCCTGCTGACCGGCGCCTTTCTGGTGGTGGAAGTGGCGGTGCTGGCGCTGATCGCCTGGCTCGGCTTCAGCCACCCGCATCAGAGTACGGAGATCCTCACCGCGCCGGTGATGCTGGACGCGCAGGGCAGCCTGGCGCCGGTATCGCTGCCGCTGATCGTCGCCATGGTCGGGGTCGCGCTGTTCTCCTACAACGGCTACGGCGCGGCGGTGTACATGGCGGAAGACATGCGCGAACAGGGCAGGCCGATGGCGATCGCGATCATGCTGACGCTGGTCATCGTGGTGCTGGTGGAACTGGTGCCGTTCACCGCCCTGCTGATCGGCTCGCCGTCGCTGACGGAGATGGCCAAACAGGCCGATCCGGTCGGCTACGTGGTCACCCAGCTCGGCGGCCCGACGCTGGCGCGGGTGGTGAGTGGCGCAATCTATCTGTCGGTGTTCAACGCCATTATCGCCATCGTGGCGCAGTTCAGCCGCATGATGTTCGCCAGCGGACGTGACGGCTTCTGGCTGCCGGCGTTCAACCGGGCGCTGAAAATCATCCACCCGCGTTTCGGCACCCCCTGGATCGCCACCCTGCTGTTCGGCGTGCCGTCGGCGCTGCTGGCGTTTTGCTCCGATCTCGAATCGCTGACCTCGTTCACCGTGATCCTGCTGCTGCTGGTGTACATCATTATGGCGGTGGCGGCGCTGATCAGTCGCCGTCGCCGCCACTTCCACCACCCGTACCTGATGCCGCTGTGGCCGCTGCCGGTGGTGGTGGCGCTGCTGTGCTGCCTGTACGTGCTATGGACGATTTTGATCGCCAGCAGCCTGAAAGACTTTATTATCATTGCCGGCATCATCGGCTTCGGGTTGGCGCTGAACCATCTGCGCGGCCGCCAGACGGCGCCCCTCGCCGCCCCCTCAATAGAAGGAGAATAACCATGACGCAGCGCGCTCAGAATCTGGGCATCATCATCGGCCAGGGCACGCCCGGCCCGCTGAACGCCATCACCGACGTGCCCGGCGTGCGCGTCGGCCATGCCAGCATTCATGCCGACTTGGCGGACGGGCGCAGCGTGCGCACCGGCGTGACGGTGATCGAACCGCGCCCCGGCTCCGCCCGCCACGCGCCCTGCTTCGCCGGCGTGCACGTGCTGAACGGCAACGGCGACGCCACCGGCCTGGAATGGGTGCGCGAAGCGGGCCTGCTGACCAGCCCGATCGCCTTCACCAACACCCACAGCGTGGGCGTGGTGCGCGATGCGCTGATCGCGCTGGAGCGTGAAGCGCTGCCCGCAGGCGACAACGCGGTGTATTGGAATATGCCGGTGGTGATGGAAACCTTCGATGGCCTGCTCAACGACATCAACGGCTTTCACGTCAAGGCCGAGCACGTGCGCGAGGCGCAGCAGGCGGCCCAGGGCGGCTTGCCGCAGGAAGGCGCGGTCGGCGGCGGCAGCGGCATGATCTGCCATGAATTCAAAGGCGGCAGCGGCACCGCCTCGCGCCGCTTGCCTGCCGATCAAGGCGGCTGGACGGTGGGCGCTATCGTGCAGGCCAACCACGGCAAGCGCGAGTCGCTGCTGGTCGGCGGTTACCCGGTGGGCCGGCATCTGAGGCATATCCCCTCGCCGTTCACGCCGCAGTTGCCGCATCCCGGCATGGGCTCCATCGTGGTGGCGCTGGCGACCGACGCGCCGCTGCTGCCGCACCAGTGCGCGCGGCTGGCGCAGCGCGCCAGCATCGGCATCGCCCGCACCGGCGGCGGCACCGAGGATTCGAGCGGCGATATCTTTATCGCCTTCGCCACCGGCAACGACGGCCTGCCGCCCGCCGACTACGCCAATAAAGGCGCTTTTACCACGCCGCTGCGCATGGTGAACAACGACTACATTTCGGCGCTGTTCGCCGCGGCGGCGGAAGCGGTGGAAGAGGCGATCGTCAATGCGCTGCTGGCGGCCAATACCGTCAGCGGCAACGGCCATCGGGCGGAAGGGTTAAGCGCCGAACAGCTGGTGACGGCGCTGGAGAAGGCCGGCTGGCGGCGGTAAACAACGCGGGGCGCGGGTTAACGCGCCCTGACCGTCAGGATTCGCCGCCCGGTTTGGGCGTCGGATAGTCGTAATCAAGCCGCAACGGTTCGGCGTAGACGCTGTTCCACAGCTGTTGGTACAGCTGGTCCAACCGCCCGCTCATCGCCGCGCTGTGCATCACCAGCTCCAGATTGCGCGAGTTGTCCAGATAGCCGCCGGTCCAGTTGCTGGTGCCCACCCAGGCAATCTCATCGTCGATGGTCATCAGCTTGCTGTGGATCACGCGGGCAAACGGAATGAAGCCGCTGCTGGCCGGCGGAATGGTCACCACCTTGATCTGCACGTTCGGCACCAGCGCCAGGCTCTTCAGCCAGGCGATATCCGGCTTTTTGGTGTTCCAGTTGGCCACCATCAGCTCGATCTGCACGCCGCGCGCCGCCGCGCTGCGCAGCGCGTTGTCGATCACCGCGTAGAAGGGACGGCTGCGCTCCGGGCCAAACGACAGCGGCGCGTAGTCCATCACCTGCACCCGCACCCGCCGTTTGGCGCCGGCCAGCAAGCGCGGCAGCTCGGCCTGCGAATCGAGCACGCCCGCCGGGTTGTAGGCGCGCGGGCTGGCCACCAGATAGTTGCCCTGCGGCTGCGCCGTCGGCGGCGAATCGGGCAACGCCGGCACCGGCTTATCCTGCGCCAACAGCGCCTGCGCCCGCCAGTCCTGTTCGAAGATCGCCTGGATCTGCCCCACCACTTTAGCATCGCTGATGCGCAGCCCGGTTTCGTGAATATGCTCCAACGCGCGCCAGTCGAAATTCTGGCTGCCGACAAACGCCTGCTCGCCGTCCACCAGCAGATATTTGGCGTGCAGGATGCCGCCGCTCAGCTTCTGGTAAGGAATGATGCGCAGCTCCAGATTGGGGATCGTCTTCAGCTGTTCCAGCGTTTCGGCGGTAGAAATGCGAATGCCCTTCTCTTCCACCAAAAAGCGGATTTTCACCCCGCGCTCACCGGCCGCCTTCAGGTGCTGCAGCACGCCGTCCAGCAGCGAACCGTCCTGATTCGCCACGTAAAACTGCCCCAGGTCGATGCGGGTTTTCGCCGCGTCGAACATCTCGCGCCACACCTCGGCGGTGTTGCGCAGGTCGTCGGCCTGCAGCGCGGTTTCCACCGGCGCGGTGTACACCAGCTCATAGCCGGGAATCGCAAAACGCGCCGCAGCGCTCTGGCTCAACATCAACAAACAACCGCTCCACAATGCCGCATAAAGGCGGCCGAGCGGCCGCCGTACTGGATGGCCATTAGGCATAGCGCGGCGCTCCGCTGTCAACCCATTGTTCGCCGCTGCCGTTCTCCGGGCGGCTGGTCGGCTGACCGGCGCGGATCAGCAGCACCTTCAGCAGCTCGTTGATGCGCTCCATGCGGCTCTGCAGGAAGTTGTTGGCCACCAGGCACAGCAGCGCGATGGCGATGCCGAGGCCAGTGGCGTACAGCGCGGTGCCCATCCCGGCCGACACCAGGCTCGGCTCGGACACCCCCGAGGCGGCCAGCGCCTTGAAGGTTTCGATGATCCCCATCACCGTGCCGAGCAACCCCAGCAGCGGCGCGGCGGTGACCACGGTTTCCAGCAGCCACAGGCCGCGCGCCATCGGCGGCTTGCTCAGCAGGTACTGGGCGTCGATCAGATCGCCGATCGCCTCGCGGTCGCCGGCGCGGTGCTTCTGCGCCAATACCGGCGCGATCACCGCCATCGGCAGGCTGTTGCGCTGGGTCAGCTCGTCCGGCAGATCGGCGGCGCGGCGTACGTCCGGCGTCAGCGCCTGCTCCAGCCGGCGCGCCTGGCGTTGGGTATAGGCGAAGTACAGCGTGCGTTCGATGATGATCACCAGCGCGATCGCCAGCGCGGCGTACATCACGTAGAAAATAATGTCGTGCAACAGATTGGCGTCCATACAGGGCTCCTCTTCCCCGCCGCCGGGCAGGCGGCGGGGTATTCAGTTAAAAGGTGGCTTCCAGCGAGACGCTGAAGGTGCGTTCTTCGCCGACGTTGTAATACGGCGTGCTGGCCTTCACGCCGCCGTACGGCGCCGCGTTGAAGGTGGTGGTGCGCACCGAGGTCAGGTATTCCTTGTCAAACAGGTTGCTGATGCCAAAGCGCAGCGCGGCGCTTTTGACGATTTTCTTGTCCACGGGCAGATGCACCCCCGCCGCCAGATCGAACACCGTGCGGCCGCCGATCTTCTCGTCGTTGGTCAGATCGCCGTAGAACGCACTGACGTACTTGCCGCTGACGCTGCCGTAATACAGCCCGTCGTCATAACCCAACGTCATGTTCAGCAGGTTTTTCGGCACGTTCGGCACTTCTTTGCCGGAGGTCGGCAGCGGCTGCCCGCCGTTGCTGACGATGTCGCTCTTCTGCTTCGATTGGGTATAGGTATATGAGGTGTAGTAGTTGAAGTTATGCGGCAGTTGGCCGCTCCACTCCAGCTCCAGCCCTTTGTTCTCCACATTGCCGATGTTCATCATCTCGTAATCGCCGGCCGAGTTGGTGGTGGAGATCTGGCGATCGCTGTAGCGCATGTAGAACAGCGTGGCGCTCAGCAGCATGTCCTCTTGCTGGAAACGCCAGCCCAGTTCGTGGTTCCAGCTGAGTTCCGGCTTGGTGCTGAGCGAGTCGCCGACGTTGTACAGCACGTAGTTTGGCGGCGTGCGCATGTTGCGCGTCAGGTTGTAGAACACCTGGTTTTCCTGGTTCACCTTATAGCTGGCGCTGAAGTTCGGCAGGAATTCGTGATAGGTGGCTTTGCGCTTCTCCGGCACGTTGTACAGGCTGCCGCGGTTGTCCCCTTTGCGCTCCACGTACTGATAGGCCAGGCCGCCGACGAAGGTCCAGTCCGGCGTGGCGAACCAGGTGTCCTGCAGCCACACCTTCTGCGCCGGGGTGATGGTGTACTGGTTGCGCCCCTGCACCGTATTGCCGTTGGCGTCCTTCACCTGATCGGATCCGCCCGGTTTGCCCGAGATTTGCGCCGGATTGCCATCATCTTTGATGCTGATGAACGGTTGGGTCTGCAGCTGGCGCGCGCGCTCGTACCAGTAACCGATGTCCAGGCTGTGCTGATCGTTGATGTCCCACTTCAGCTTGGTGGTGATGCCCGGCCGCCAGGTTTGGGTCCACGACGGGCGGTAATAGGTGTTGGACTGCAGGTTGCTGAGGTCATACTGCCCGGCCTTGTCCGACGTGCTGGACAGCACCGAGGCCGTCTGGCCGTTGAAGCTGCCGCCGTTGCCCCAGTAGTAATACGGTTGCAGAGTCAGCGACAGGTTATCGCGCAGCTGCAGCTTCTGGGTGAACGACAGCGTGAAGGTTTCGAACGGGTTGCGTTCAATCTTGTAGTACTTGTTCAACTGCCCTTTGCTGTTGTACTCCGGTGTGGTGACGTAGTCGGTGTCACGGCCGTCGTTTTGGAACTGCGCCTTGCTCAGAGTGTTGTAGTTGGTGTTGTTCTGGCGGTTGTACTTCATCACCAGGTTGCTGCTGTTGCCGTTGCCGTCTTCGTACAGCGAGTTCATCTCGAACTTGTCGGAATACAGTCGCCCCTCGCCGCGCCACTTCTTCGCCTCGGTGTGCGAATAAGAGAGCCAGTTACTGAAGCCGTTGTACTCGCCGGTCTCCAGGCGGGCAAAGGTTTTGCTCAGGCTGTTGCTGCCCAGCGTTTGCTTGACGAAACCGCCGAAGTCTTTCGCCGGGCGGCGCGTCACCAGGCCGATGTTGCCGCCGCTGGAGCCGATGTGCGGGCCGTCCGCTTCGGAAGACCCTTGGGTGACGAACACCTCCTCCAGGTTTTCCGCATCGCCGAGCAGGTTCGGGTATACCGCGTAGTTGCCGGAGTCGTTGATCGGAATGCCGTCCATCGACAGGCCGATCTGATCCGAGTTCATGCCGCGCATGGTGTAGTCCACGCCGCTCAGGCCGCTGGCGTCGTTGCTGTTGACGTTCAGGCCCGGCGTGTATTTCAGCTTGTCGATGGCGTTGGCCGCCGACGGCATTTTGTCCATCGCCTCTTTGGTGACGGTAGAACGCGCCTTGGCGCTGTCATCCTGCACCATCATGCCGCCGCCGAGCGACTGCCCCTTGACGCTGATGGTGCCGACATCGGTGGCGTCGGCCGCCAGCGCGGCGCCCGGCAGCATCGCCGACATCACCGCCAGATAGATCCCAGAACGATTAAACGATTTCATTGTGTGCATCCCATAAAAATCAAACGATTAACCCTTGCGCTAAGGCGCCTGATAATTGAACGTTGCGGTAAATCTTTTGGTTGTTTGCCCGGCGAACGCCTCGCTCGGGAACGGCTTCACTGAACTGATGCTTTGCAGGCTGCTCATCGCCGCGCGGTTCAACAGCATGCTGGCGGCTTTGTTGGCGATGCCGGAAGAGAGCACCCGCCCGCTGCGATCGACCTCCAGCCACACTTCGACGTTGCCCTGCGGGCGCTCGAGTGAGGCCTGACGCCCGCTTGGGTAGCGCTTGCGCTGTTCCAGCTCGCGGCGCAAGGCCAGCAGATAGCCGTTTTCAATCGCCTGCGCGTTCACCTTCGGCGCCGCGGGGGCGGCCGGTGCGGGCTGCGCCGCCGGTTTGCTGACCAGCGCGCGCGGCGCGGCGGGCGCCGGCGTCGGTTTAGGTTTCTCTACCGGTTTGGCTTTCTCTTTTACCGGCTTGGGCTTCGGCTTCGGCTGCGGTTTCGGCACCGGCTTGGCTTCCACGATCGGTTCCGGCGCCGGCACCACCGGTTCGGGGATCGGCTCCGGCTCGGGCGGCGGCGGTTCGGGCTGAGGTTCCGGCGGCGTTTCCGGTTGAGGTTCAGGCGCCGGTTCAGGCTCCAGCAGCGCCAGTTCGATGGCAGTTTCGTCGTAGCGCGGCTGGATCTTCAGCGCCGCCTGCTGGCTGGCGAACAGCAGGCAACCGGCGACAATCAGCGCCGGCAGCCAGCTGAAAAGATGACGTGAGCGATAGAGCAGATACATGTCACAGCTTCCGTGTCGCGATGGAGACGGAGAAGAAACCGCCCTGGCGCAGGTTGTCCATGACCGCCACCAGCCGCTCGACCGCCACGCCCTTGTCGCTGTTGACGATGATGGTGGTGGTCTGGTTGGCCTGCTGCTGTTGCTTGAGCGTAGTGACCAACGCGCCGAGCGCGATCGGCTGGCCATCCAGCTGCAGCTGTTCGTCGGCCCCCAGCGTGATAATCGCTTTCTTCTGCGGTTTCAGCTGCTGCGCACTGCCGGCGGACGGCAGCTGCGTTTTCAGCCCGAGCGCCGGAATGACGTTCAGGCTAATCAAGACGAAAAACACCAATAAAAACATCATCACGTCGATCATCGGGATCAGTTCGATGTGCGCTTTGTTCTTTTTCGGTTCGTTCCAGTTACGCATGACACTCCCTCCCAAAAGCGAAGCAGCCAATATAGGAGGGGTATGTTTACCTTTTGTTACGCTTGTGTGATCTTATTTTCACAGTGTGGTTTTTTTGCGAGAATTTTTTCAATGGCAGGCGATAAGGGAGAAGATATAACTTATTAATTAGCGATAGTTTTTATTGGAATAATTGCGATATGGGTATTTCAGAGAGCCAAAGCCAGAGAGGATAATGTGAGAATAGTGACAGCCCAAACGGTCACTACAACAAGACCTCAAGCCCGTGCTTACGTACGATCGAAAGCAGCTTAAGCGACACGCCGCCGGGCCGTTTCACCCCCGTCTCCCACTTCTGTATGGTCGATACGCTGGTATTCAGATAACGGGCAAAAACCGGTTGGCTTAAACATAGCTGCTCACGCAAGGCTTTGATCTCTTGGGGCTGTAACATCTCGACCGGAGCAAGGCAAGACTCGTCGAAACTGCGTAGGGTTTCCAGAGAAATGGCGCCAGTACGATGCAATCCTTCAGCCGCGCTGTGAATCGCCTCAAAGGCCGGACTCCGAAACGTTTTTTCCTTCTTCATGGCAAATCTCCATCCATTCGTTCTTTACGACCAAGGATTGGAGCATTTCGTCGCTCAACGCGCCAAAATGCACCGCCAACTTGCGAAAAGCTTGCAATTCCGCCCCAGAGATATTGGCCTGGACCTGCTTGGCAAACAAAAAAACATACACCCAATGCCGACCGTTTTTCGCTAATACCAACGCACGGTCCCGATTGTGATTAAGACGTTTTTTAAATACACCACCGCCTAAATCCACAGCCAAACCCCGTTGTACATCGTGTACCGCCCGACATAATGCCTTATCGGTAATGCCGTGCGCCTGAGCCTTCTTGCTAAACCAACGAGTTTTAAATGTACGCATTGCAATGACTTCCCCATGAAACATAGCACTGAGTGAAACACTTTTCCAGAGCATTCCTTCTCGCCAGCATCACCTCAAACGTCGATGATGGCCACCATGGGAAACCCGATTTGCATGATGGCGCGCATCATGACTTCTTTCTGTGCAATGCTGAGGGCATCATTGCGAACGCACACGCAACAACATGTTTTACAAGCATAAAAAAAGACGCCCGCAGGCGTCTTCTTGGCATTTTCACTGAGGCCGGAAGGCTTTCAGTTCACTTTCACCGGCATACCGGAACGGGCCTTGATCGCCGCGTCCACTTCGCTCTGGTTAACACCGGCGTCCATCAGCACTTTGCCGACTGGCGCGGAAATGGTCAGCGGCACCGGATCTTTCGATTGCAGCTGCTCTTCGTTGGCCGACAGCGGGTTGTGCACTTCCACATAGCGCGAGCCGTCCGGTTCGACGGTGGCTTTCATCGGTTCGTTGATGAACTGCACGCGAGTGCCGACCGGCACGTTCTCGAACAGGTACTTGATGTCGTCGGCACGCAGACGCACGCAGCCGTGGCTCACGCGCAGGCCGATACCGAAGTTGGCGTTGGTGCCGTGGATGGCGTACAGGCGGCCAACATACAGCGCATACAGCCCCATCGGGTTGTCCGGGCCGGCCGGGAACACCGCAGGCAGGATCTCGCCGTCAGCCGCATATTCAGCGCGCATCTTGGCGGTCGGCGTCCAGGTTGGGCCGTCTTTCTTGCGCTGCACGGTGGTGGTCCAGTTCAGCGGGGTGTCTTTACCCAGCTGGCCGATGCCGATCGGCAGCACCACCACGGTGTTGGAACCTTTCGGGTAGTAGTACAGACGCATCTCGGCGCTGTTGATGATGATGCCTTCACGCGGCGCGTCCGGCAGGATCAGCTGCTGCGGAATGGTCAGGGTGCTGCCGGCCTTCGGCAGGAACGGATCCACGCCCGGGTTAGCCTCCAGCATGTTGCTCAGCCCCATCTGATACTGGGCGGCGAAGCTTTCCAGCGGCAGTTTGCTGTCTTCCGGTACGGTGATTTGGATATTCTCGCCCACCAAACGGCTGTCTTTTGGCGGCAGCGGGTAGACGACGGCGAAGGCAGCCTGGCTGAATGCAACCAGTGCCGTAAACAGGGTTAGTAACGCGCGAATGCTCATTTTCATCTTCGTGTTGGTCAAGGCCACTGGCGATTATGGGTATCGGTTTCTACGGCCACTTTACCCCGTTGAATTTCAGCCGACAGCCAACGGCGCTGCGGCCTGAAAAGCCAGGGGGGTTTGACCGGATGCGCATTATATGTGCACATCAATCAAAGTGTGAACCATTACCGATGTAATATCGCAATTTTTTGTAACCTGACGCGCCACGAAGGCGATTTTTTGCGAGAACCGCCTCCTAACTGGCGGCGGCCAACGCTTCCCCCCGCCGAATGGGGATCAGATATTCACAGCGGATCGCCGCGCCGCCGAGCGGGCAACAGCCCTCCTGCGCCGGGTAGAAACGCTCGATATCCTGCCCCGGCCGGCGGATGGCGTTCATCTGCGGCATGGCAGTGTCATACAATCGGACAATAAAGTTTTGTAACCCTTCCGCCTGCCCCTGATAGGTGAAACGGGCATACTCCCCCTGTTCGATAGTCACCCGCTCCCCCATCGCCCCTTCGTCCGGCAAAGCGGCGGTATACGCCATACGCGGGCAGCCCCGGCGTTGCCTGTCGACCTCCAGGCTGGTGAGGCCGTACACCACCTCCGGCAGCGCCTGCGGCCGCAGCAGTTGCCGCCAGGCATGGCGGCGCAGCTCGCACTTGGAGTCCGCCAACTGCCCTAGCGTGAAGCTGCGGCGCTGGGTGTTGCCCACCAGCTGCATGGCGGGCAGCGTCACGATGTCGGCCTGCGGCAACGGCGCTTCGGTCAGCCGCAGCGGCGGCTGCAGGCCATAGCTCGACCAATCTTGGCTGCGGCGATAGCTGGCCGGCGGCAAACCGAATTGCTTGCGGAAGCAGCGGGTGAAGGTCTGCTGTGAATCGAACTGGTAAGTATCGGCGATGCAGGCCACGCTGGTGCCGGTCAGGCGCAGTTCGCGCGCGGCGGCGGTCAGCCTTCTGCGGCGCGCGTAAGTGCCGAGAATATGGCCGGTATGCTGCTTGAATATCCGCTGCAAATGCCACTTGGAGTAGCCGGACTTGGCGGCAATGTCGTCCAGCGTCAGCGGCTGATCCAGGCTCTGTTCGATCCAGGCCAGCAGCTGTTCAATCACCTGTTGCTGGTGCATGGTATTCCCCTTATTTGCTCAGTAATGTCTGCGCCAGCATCCGGCCTGTGGCTTCATCGGTGGCCACCAGTATCGGATAACCCCAGAATTTGGCGCCGTATTCGGCGAATTCTTCCGCCGCCGCGCGTTTGGCGTCGTCCGGCTCCAGCATGATCATGCCTTTCACCCACTGCTTCAGCGCCTCGCGGTTATCGCGTTTCCACAGCGCCACCTGGGTGCGGGCATCGCGATCGTGCTCTTCACCTTCATCGCCGACGCTGCGGTCGGTCATCAAGACAAAGGGTTCGGCGCGCGCCAACAGCGCGCTGAATTCAGCCAGCTCGGCCTGGGTATCGCGCCCGTTTCGGCGCATCCACACCAGCGGAAAAGTGGCGGTATCGAGTGACATAATCAGTTTCCTCGCGAAAGGGTTTTAGGACTGGCGCTTACTTTATCGGCACCGACGCTAGACCACATTGCGCAATCAGGACATAATACTTTTCAATTCCGCCAAATTGAGAATTATTCTCATGAAAGTACAGATCCCTCGCCGCAATCTCGATATCGATCAGGTGCCGCGCCCGCTGTTCGCCGTACAGAGTTCCACTATCGAACAGGACTGGGAAGTCGAGCCGCACCGTCATCAAAAGGCGCAGCTGATCTATACCGTGCGCGGCATGATCCGCTGCGAAGTGGAAAACGGCCTGTGGCTGGTGCCACCGCAGTGCGCGCTGTGGATGCCGGGCAACGTGTTGCACAACGCCCAAGGCGCCGGCTCAACGGAAGCTTACTGCCTGTTCGTCGATCAACACGTCGTCGCAGGCTTGCCGCAAAGCTGCTGCACGCTGTCGGTCTCGCCGCTGCTGCGCGAACTGCTGCTGCAGGCCACCACCTTCGAGCCGCTCTACGACGAACAGGGCGCCGAAGGGCGCCTGACGGCGGTACTGCTGGATCAGCTGGTGGCCGCGCCGATCGAGAATCTGCACCTGCCAGTATCAGACGACGCGCGCATCCGGCAGTTGACCGAAGGCATGCTGAGCTGCCCGGCGGACAAATCCACCCTCGGGCAGTGGGCGCAGCGCATCGGCATGAGCGAGCGCTCCCTCAGCCGCACCTTGCAACAGCAGATGGGCATGAGCTTCGGCCACTGGCGGCGCCAGCTGCACGTGATGCTGGCGCTGCAGCGCTTGACGCAGGGCGAGAGCGTACAGACGGTAGCGTTGGATCTGGGCTATGAAAGCGCCAGCGGCTTCGTCACCATGTTCAGAAAGGCGGTGGGCAAACCGCCGGCGCGTTATCTGGCGGAGCGCAACGCCTCCGGGCAACCCCTGGGCGGCGCGATCAGCATGTGAACGGCCGGCGTATGCCGGCCTGGCAAGAGGCGGATCAGAAGTCGTAGAACACCGTAATCCAGGTGGAGTCCGGCTCGTTGTCGCTGCTGTTGGCCAGCGTGCGCTCCACATACACCGACAGACCGTAACCAATGGTGGTGCCCGCGCCAAGGTAAACGTGGTTGGCGTGATACGCCTCGTCACCCTTCAGCCGCAGCGAGTCCGCCGCCACGTAAGGCTGGATCGATTTGAGGAACGGCTTGTCGATATTGAAGGTGTAACCGACAAAACCTTCCAGCCCGTAGCCGTCACCGGCGAAGAAGTGCGACAGTGTGCGCTGGCGGGTGCTCGGCACATAGTCTTTGTAATAGCTGGCGGTGCCGACGATGTACCAGTTGTTCGGCTGCCAGGTCAACGCGGTGCCGGACAGCTGCTGGTGATAATCCTTTTCGCTGTACAGATTGTCTTTGATCTTCGCATCGGTATAACTGTAGGCCGCGCTGAAGGTGAAGTCTTTCGTCACCTTGTAATCGAAGCCCAACCCACCTCCGCCCTTGCGGCGGTAAATCAGGTTATCCGCAGTGTGCAGATCGTCTTCCGGCAATAAATAGTTGGCGTACAGCGTCACCGGCCCGAAATCATTGGTGTACTTGATGCTGTTTTTCGGTTTATTGCCGCCGTCGTAGTCGCCGGAAATACCGATGCCGGTGCCGCCCGCATGGCCATCGTTATCCCAGACGTCGCTTTTGATGCCGACCACCGAATAATAGATGCCGTATTGATGGCCGTAGGTCAGGGTACCGTAACGATCGTCCTTGAAACCGGCGTACAGCTGGCGCTGATAGTCGCGCTTGCCGTCTTCGTTATAGTGCCCGTCCCAGCTGAGCGCGTGCGCAAGATCCACGCCCCACTCGTAATAGCCGATGATCGAGGTGTCCTGCGTCAGCGCATAGTCGCCGCTGAAGCGAAAACGCGTGCCGCCGTCGTGGCCGTTTTTGTCATAGCCCGGCTCCGGGCCGTTATTGAAGATCCACTCGGGGCGAATGCTGCCGCCCACCTTTAAACTGAGCGGCGCCAGCAACACATTACTCTGCGGGTTTTTATCCAGAATGGTGATCTCGGCCTGTGCGCCGGCGGATAACGCCAACAGCAAGACGCCGCCAATGAATATTGGCGTTGTATTTTTTCTCATTATTACCCCTGCCCGAAAAAATTATTGTTATAAACACGGTGGTCTTAAGCCACGCGGAAATAATTACCCGATGTAAACAGCGCACGCAAGATATAAAAACTCACGTCATAATCTGCCATTATTCCAGGCTGGCTTTATTTTCAGCATAAACGTGTTCATCTGTAACGCGAAGAAAAACAATGTAATAACCGCAGCACGAAATAAACCAATCCGCATCTTTTATCCAAAATAACCCGGCGTGATTATCCGGGAATAAAGATAGCAAATAACAAATAAATATTATTGCCGCAGGTAAACCGTCACGCAGGGGAATTAACTAAAGGCGGGAAATAACGACGGAGCGCGTTGCGCGCTCCGGGAGAGAGAATTCACTACTGCGCCAGCCAGCCGCCGTCCATGTTCCAGGCGGCGCCGCGCACCTGCGCCGCCGCATCACTGCACAGGAACAGCGCCAGCTCGCCGAGCTGCTCAGGCGTGACGAACGCTTGCGAAGGCTGCTTCTCCGCCAACAGCTCATCGCATGCCTGCTGCGGATCGGTCCCGGCGGCAATGCGTTTGTCGATCTGCTGCTGCACCAGCGGCGTCAGCACCCAGCCGGGGCAGATGGCGTTGCAGGTGACGGGCGTGCGCGCGGTCTCCAGCGCCAGCGTCTTGGTCAGCCCCACCACGCCGTGCTTGGCCGCCACATAGGCCGACTTGTCTTTCGACGCCACCAGCCCGTGCACCGACGCCACGTTGATGATGCGCCCCCAGTTGCGCTCGCGCATCCCCGGCAGCGCCAATCGGCAGGTGTGGAACACCGCCGACAGGTTGATGGCGAGAATGGCGTTCCATTTCTCCACCGGGAACTGATCCAGCGGCGCCACGTGCTGAATGCCGGCGTTGTTCACCAGAATATCCACGCCGCCGAACTCGCGTTCGGCATAGTGCATCATGTCCGCTATCTGGCCCGCATCGCCGAGATCGGCGCCGTGATATCCCGGCGCGGCGCCCAGCCGCGCGACCTGCATTTGCGCCTGCTCCACGTCGCCGAAGCCGTTGAGGATCACGCGCGCGCCGGCGGCGGCCAGCACGGATGCTATCCCGAGGCCGATGCCGCTGGTCGAGCCGGTCACCAGCGCGGTTTTGCCTTGTACACTCATGGTATCGCTCCTTTAAACAATGCCGGTCAGGTAGAACACGCCGATCACGAACAGCACCGCGGCGCTCTTGATCAGGGTGATGGCGAAGATGCCGCCATAGGCCTGCCGGTGGCTGAGGCCGGTGATCGCCAGCAGGGTGATCACCGCGCCGTTGTGCGGCAAGGTGTCCATGCCGCCGCTGGCCATCGAGGCCACCCGGTGCAGCACCTCCAGCGGAATCTGTGCCGCATGGGCGGCGGCGATAAAGCTGTCGGACATCGCCGCCAGCGCGATGCTCATGCCGCCGGAGGCCGACCCGGTGATGCCGGCCAACAGGGTGACGCTGATCGCTTCGTTCAGCAGCGGGTTGGGGATCGCCGACAGCGCCTGCGACAGCACCAAAAAGCCCGGCAGCGCGGCGATCACCGCGCCGAAGCCGTATTCGGAGGCGGTGTTCATCGCCGCCAGAATTGCGCCGCCGACCGCCGTCTTGCTGCCTTCCGCCAGCCGGCCGCGAATATTGCGAAAGCCGAACACCACCACCAGCAGAATACCCGACACCAGCGCCGCTTCCACCGCCCAGATGGCGGTGATCTTCGCCACATCGGTGGTGATCGGCTTGGCCAGCCCCGGCAGCGTCAGGTCGTGGCTGGCGCCGTACCACTGCGGGATCCAATGGGTGAAGCCAAGGTTGAATACCCCGACCAAAATCAACGGCAGGATGGCGATCAGCGGGTTCGGCAGGTTGATGTCGTCCGGGGTTTCCGGCTCGTTCAGCAGATCGGTACCGTAACCCTCCCCCTTCAGCTGCGCCTTGCGCCGCTGGCGTTCAAGATACAGCAGACCGACCGCGATGATGAACAGCGAGCCGATCAGCCCCAGCCAGGGCGCAGCCCAGGCATTGGTGCCGAAGAAACTGGTCGGGATGATGTTTTGGATCTGCGGCGTGCCCGGCAAGGCGTCCATGGTGAAGGAGAAGGCGCCGAGCGCCACGGTAGCCGGGATCAGCCGCTTGGGGATACTACTCTGGCGGAACAGCTCGGCGGCGAACGGATAGACCGCGAACGCCACCACGAACAGCGACACCCCGCCGTAGGTCAGCAGCGCGCACACCAGCACGATCACCGGAATGGCGTGACGCCGGCCGAGAATGCGGATCGCCGCCGCGACGATCGAACGGGAGAAGCCGGACAGCTCGATCAGCTTGCCGAACACCGCCCCCAGCAGGAACACCGGGAAATAGAGCTTCACGAAGCCGACCATCTTCTCCATAAACAGCCCGGTGAAGGTCGGCGCCACCGCGCCGGGATCGGTCAACAGCACCGCGCCCAGCGCGGCGATCGGGGCGAACAAAATCACGCTGTAGCCGCGATAGGCGGCCAGCATCAGTAATCCCAGTGCTGCCAGGGCAATCAAAACGCTCATCGGACACCTCGCTATCGTTGTTATTGTCAGGTACGGAGTGCGAAATTACGGTTTCAGCGCAAAGCGCAGCTGATGCGCCCGTCGCCGTTGAATGCGTTCCCTGCGGGCTTCATCCCAAAGATAAAATCCCCGGCCGCTGCGCTGGCCGGTATCGCCGCGCTGCAGCCGCTGTTCCACCAGCGCCATCATCTCGTCGCCGGTCGCCAGTTCCGGGAACAGGTGGCGAGCGATGTCCGCCACCGTCGCCAGCCCGGTCATGTCGGCGGCCTCCAGCGGGCCGACCATGGCGTAACGCCGCCCCAGCGAGGCGCGCATCACCTGATCCACCACCTCGGCGCTGGCGATGCCGCTGTGGACGATGTGCAGCGCCTCGCGCAGCACCGCAAACTGCAGCCGGTTGCCGACAAACCCCGGCGCGGCGCGCTCCAGCAGCACCGCCTCCAACGCCATCCCGCCGAGCAGCGCCTGCACCGCCGCCAGATGGCGCGGATCGGTGGCGCGGCCGGGCACGATCTCCACCAGCGGGATCAGGTGCGGCGGGTGCCAGAAGTGGGCGATCAGCAGGCGCTGCGGATGGGTCATGCGCGCCGCCAACTCGTCCGGCGGCAGGCCGCTGGTGTTGCTGGCAATCACCGCGTCGTCGGCGATCAGCCCTTCCAACTGCTCATACAGCGCGTGCTTCAGCTCGAGCCGTTCCGGGATCGCCTCGATAAGCAGCCGGGCGCGCGCCACGTCGTTCAGATCGCCGGTCACACGCAGGCGCGCCAGCGCCGCATCGCGCTCAGCGTTATCAAACTGCCCGACGTCGCTCAGCTCGGCCAGAATGCCGCTCGCCACCGCAGGCGCTTCCACCCGCCGCTGCGGATCCGGGTCATACAGCAGCACCTCATGGCCGTGGCGAATAAAGTGGGTGGCGATACCCACCCCCATCAGCCCGGCGCCCAGTACCGCATAGTCAGATGACTGCATGGTGCCCTCCTCGGTTGTTTACGGGCGCTCTACCGCCAGCGCCACGCCCTGCCCGCCGCCGATGCACAGCATCGCCAGCCCCTTGTTCACCCCACGGCGCTGCATTTCGAACAGCAACGACACCAAAATGCGGCAGCCGGACGCGCCGATCGGATGCCCCAGCGCGATCGCCCCGCCGTTGACGTTGACCCGCTCCGCCTCCCAGCCCAGTTCTTTGCCCACCGCCAGCGCCTGCGCGGCGAAGGCTTCGTTGGCTTCGATCAGATCGACTTCCTCCAGCCGCCAGCCGGCTTTTTCCAGGCAGCGGCGCGCGGCCGGCGCCGGGCCGATGCCCATGATCGCCGGATCGACGCCCGACGACGCGTAACCGGCGATGCGCGCCAGCACCGGCAAGCGCAGCGCGGCGGCTTTTTCCGCGCTCATCAGCAGCACCACGGCAGCACCGTCGTTGAGCGACGAAGCGTTGCCGGCGGTCACCGTGCCTTCCTTGCGAAACGCCGGGCGCAGCCGCGCCAGCGCCTCCAGGCTGGTGTCGCGCGGCTGTTCGTCGTGCTCAACGCTCAGCGCTTCCCCCTTCGGCTTCGGCACCGTCACCGGCGTGATCTCCTGCACAAAACGCCCGGCCTGCTGTGCTGCCTGCGCCTTCTGCTGCGAGCGCAGCGCGAACTTGTCTTGTTCTTCCCTGCTGATGGCGTATTTCTCCGCCAGGTTCTCGGCGGTGATGCCCATGTGGTAGTCGTTGAACGCGTCCCACAGGCCATCGTGGATCACGCTGTCCACCATCTGCGCGTGACCGAGGCGCAGGCCGGCGCGCGCGCCGGCCATCAGGTAAGGCGACTGGCTCATGCTCTCCTGGCCGCCGGCGATCACCGCGTCGGCGTCGCCGCTGCGGATCGCCTGCACCGCCAGATGCACCGCCTTCAAACCGGAGCCGCACACCTTGTTGATGGTCAGCGCCGGCGTCGTCACGGGCAGCCCGGCATTCAGCGCGGTCTGGCGCGCCGGATTCTGCCCGCAGCCGGCGGTCAGCACCTGGCCGAGGATCACTTCATCGATCTGCTGCGGCGCCACGCCGCTTTGCGCCAGCAGCCCCTGCACCACCGCCGTGCCCAGCTCCACCGCCGTCAGCGGCGCCAGCGCGCCGTGAAAACTGCCGACCGGCGTGCGCGTCGCCGCCACAATCACCACTTCACGTTGTTGCACATTCACCTCCCGTTTCAGAAACGCATTTCCGGCACATGCTCCGGCACGATCAGCCGGCCGGCGGTTTTGGCGACAATCTCCGCCACGCTGACGCCCGGCGCGCGTTCGCGCAGCACGAAGGCGCCCTCTTCAATTTCCAGATAGGCCAGATCGGTCAATACCTTGCGGATGCAGTTGGCGCCAGTCAGCGGCAGCGTGCAGCGCGGCAGCAGCTTGGACTCGCCGCCTTTCGCGGCGTGGGTCATCACCACGATGATGTTCTCCGCCCCCGCCACCAGATCCATCGCGCCGCCCATGCCCTTGACCATCTTGCCGGGGATCATCCACGAGGCGATGTTGCCCTCGACGTCCACTTCAAACGCCCCCAGTACGGTCAGATCGACGTGGCCGCCGCGGATCATGGCGAACGACTGCGCCGAATCGAAGATCGACGCGCCGAGGCGCGCGGTGACCGTCTGCTTGCCGGCGTTGATCATGTCGGCGTCCAGCTGCTGCTCGGTCGGGAACTCGCCCATCCCCAGCAGGCCGTTTTCCGACTGCAGCATCACGTCCATGCCCGCCGGCACGTAGTTGGCCACCAGCGTCGGGATGCCGATGCCCAGGTTGACGTAGTAACCGTCCCTCAGCTCTTGCGCCACGCGCTGCGCCATTTGTTCACGGGTAAGCATGCGAATTCTCCTTATGCCCGCAGGGTGCGTTGTTCGATACGCTTTTCGAAGGTGCCCTGAATCAGCCGATCGACGTAGATGCCGGGGGTGTGGATCGCCGCCGGATCCAGCTCGCCCGGTACGACGATCTCTTCCACTTCCACCACCGTGATGCGCCCGGCGGTCGCCATCAGCGGATTGAAGTTCTGCGCGGTGTGGCGGTAGATGACGTTGCCGAAGTAATCGGCCTTCCAGCCTTTCACGATGGCGAAATCGCCGGTGATGGCGGTTTCCATGATGTAGGGGCGGCCGTTGAACTCGCGCACCTCTTTGCCTTCGGCGATCGGCGTGCCGTAACCGGTGGCGGTGAAGAACGCCGGGATGCCGGCGCCGCCGGCGCGGATCTTCTCCGCCAGCGTGCCCTGCGGCGTGAGATCCACCTCCAGCTCTCCGCTGAGCGCCTGCTGCTCGAACAGCGCGTTTTCACCGACGTAAGATCCCACCACCTTGCGGATCTGATGGGTTTCCAGCAGCCGCCCGAGGCCGAACCCGTCGACGCCGCAGTTGTTGGAAACCACCGTCAACCCGCGCACGCCGCGCCGGCGGATCTCTTCGATCAGATTTTCCGGGATGCCGCACAGGCCAAAGCCGCCCGCCAGCACCGTCATGTTGTCCGTCAGGCCTGCCAGCGCTTCCTGGTAGCTGCCGACGCGTTTGTCGAGCCCTGCCATATCGTTGCCCCTGCATGTTGCGGCGCAGGGCGAAATGCCCTGGCTTGCGTGAGGGCATCTTCAGGTCACAAAAATGATTTGTTAATTTTGTTTTTATGCCGCATTCATTTAGAATTTTTATTAATCAGTCGTTAACCGACAATTAACAAAGAGTTAACGCCAACCAAAATGAAAATGAGCATCAAACAGTTACGTGCGTTTTTAGCGGTAGCTCACACTCTGAATTTCGCCCAGGCCAGCGAGCGGCTGAATATTTCTCAGCCGGCGCTCAGCCTGGCGATCCGTGGGCTGGAAGACGCGCTGGGCGGGCCGCTGCTGCTGCGCACCACCCGCCGGGTGACGCTGACGCCGGAGGGGGAAACCTTCTTCCCGATGGCGCGCCAGCTGCTGGCGGATTGGGACAACGCGGAAGAGGCGATGCGTCAGCGCTTCACCCTGCAGATGGGCAAGGTGGCGATCGCCGCCATGCCGTCGTTCGCCGGCAACCCGCTGCCGCCGATCCTCAAGGCGTTTCGCGATCGCTATGCCGGCATCAACGTGGCGGTGCATGACGTCATCAACGAACAGGTGTTTGAAATGATCCGCGAAGGGCGGGTAGAGATGGGCATCGCCTTCGAGCCGGAGCCGAGCGACACCCTGCACTTCACCCCGCTGTGCCGCGATCGCTTTCTGGCGGTGGTGCCGAAGGATTCGGCGCTGGCGCGCAAGGCGCAGGTGAGCTGGAAGGAGCTGCTGACGCTGGATTTCATCACCCTGCAGCGGCCATCGGCGGTGCGGCTGCTGCTGGAGCAGGAGCTGGCCCGCAGCGGGCGAACGCTGGAGGTGGCGTTTGAAAGCCACCAGTTGGTGACGGTCGGGCGCATGGTGGCCAATGGCCTCGGTGCCAGCGCGGTGCCGGCGCTGTGCGAGAAACAGATGGATGAGCTGGGGGCGGTCTGCGTGCCGCTGATCGGCCCGATCATCGAACGGCGCGTGGGCCTGATCCGCCTGGCGCAGCACCAACTCTCTTCCGCCGCGCAGGCGCTGGCGACGGTGATCGAACGAGAAATGGCGGGGAGTGGCGGGCAGCCTGCGCTTAAACCGTAAACCCGACGTGCTTGCCGCCCGGCAGCTCAACGTCCAGGCGCAACGTGCCGCCCATCGCTTCCACGTAGCGTTTCAGGGTCGAAATCTTCAGTTCATTGCCGCGCCCTTCGATGGCCGCGACCGAAGGCTGGGAAATGCCCAGCGTTTTCGCCAATTCCTGTTGGGAAATATTCAGCGCTTCCCGCAGCTGGTGCAGGTGTGCTTCAAACAGCATCTCTTCGGCCATTTCCTCGATGCACCGGCGGCTCTCCGCGGTGCGGGAGGCCAGCAGTTGCTTTAAGGTACTCATGGGTTACTCCTTGAAATAACACATCAAATATTGGGTGAACTGCGCATCCGCGATGGGCAGAGAAGAAAACATGCGGATTTGGCGAGGTAATGAAGCACGCAACCCGATTTTTTATTTATGAATTAATATAAAAATAATAAATCATTCTCCATATCAATCAATTAATTACACCAAGCACGCCTTTGCCTTTCCGTCTTGTGAGCGAACGCAAAAGATTATGACAAAGTGGGTTAATCATGTCTGAACTTTCGCTATGGTGCTTTTTTCATGTTTTAACGGATTAAAACCATGGCCACAACTCAAGGAAACGCCAGAAAACTTACGGCCGGTGAAATCACATTGGCTAGACTGCTCTACAAAAATGCTGTCGATTACTCCCGCGTTCGCGTCCATAACGGCAGCTATTTCCCCTTCGGCTTACAGCATGAAGATACGGCCGTAACACCAAATGGCACGCTCTATTTTATGCCCAAACACTTTCAAGAAGACTTTGCCACGGCAAACGCCTACGATCAGCATTGGTTTATCCATGAAATGGCGCATGTCTGGCAATATCAATTAGGCATGAACGTACGTCTGCGCGGGTTGGCTAGTTGGGCGGTTTCCTATCAGTATTCCTTGCCCAATTATCATCTTCTATCCGATTATGGAATGGAGGCACAGGCAAGTATCATTGCTGACTATTTCTACCTAACTAAATTCGGACGCAATGGCTTTCAAGTAATCACCAACTACAGCGGCATTATTGGGCCAGACATCAAAAAACGCTATGAATGGGTATTGCGAGCTTTCCTGAACAATCCAAAGAACCGGAACACCTTGTCATGATAAGACTTTATCTCTCGTTACTGTGCGCACTGCTACTGAACGGCTGTCAATCCACTCAACCCTGGTACCATCCGTTGGATGTCTCACTAAAAGACAACCAACCTTGCTTTGCAGTGCCTATCAACAGTGTTCGCAGCGGCGACAGCCTGCAAAACCGGGGAGTGATCGTCTCACGACAGGAACAACGGCAATGGCATATCGTCTGGACCTCACCAGAAGTCACTCCGTTGCCTGACCTGAAACCAGGGCAATGCGTCACTTATCCGCAGGTAAACTGGGCTGCGGGAGAATACTCGGTCTTGCTCGGCGTCTCGATGAATAACGATACGGAAAGGCGTAAATACATGAGAACCTTTACTTTGAGCATCGAGCGTAATGGAAAGACACTATTACGTAGCGATCATTAAGCTACCCATCGTTGTATTTTCAGATGATTCTCCGATCGAGAGCGTGAGGCCAGAACCTGGCCTGCACCACCGGCCGCGAACAGGAGTGCGCCAAGATCGCGGTGAAGGGATACAGTCATTTTGCGGCAAGTACTGCGGCGGGGATTTGGGTAGGGAATGCAGGTGCAGGTCTTGCGATTGCAGCCTGTTCAATTGTGTTAGGTGCAGCAACAGCAGGAACAGGTGTGATCGTTTGTGGTATCGCTGGAGCCGCTATAGGCGGCGCAGCAGGATCCACACTGGATGGCATGGGTTCCGATTATTTGACGACGTTAGTGGTAGGTGAATGATGAAATTTATCGTCATATCGTGTTTGATATTGCTGGTTTTAAGCGCCTTCATCCAGTTCATTGGTTATCGTCGCCATAAAAAAGAGTTTGATGCTTTCTATCAACATTACGCTGGCAGCGGACATTTTATTCCGCCCTACGTCGCCTTTGCCGATAGCCTCGGCATGCTTGGAACCTCATTGAAAGCACAGTGGTTTCTTTGGATTCTGAAAAGGAAAAAAATAAAAATAAGGGATCAAGTTTGGCTCGATGCGAAAACCTACGATTTCGTGCAAAAAACCGCCTCTCCTGAGCTACAGAAGTGGCTGGCGATGGACTTTATACTTTTGCTCGTAGAAGCCATTATTACCACCGTGGGCTGTATTTTTATTTATCTCATCAAAATCAGCGTATAAAAATGATCAATTATATTGAGTCTTACATAAAAGAGATAAAACTCTTAGTGGTATTACTATTCTTTCTTTTCCTTCTTATCGCTATTATCCAATTTATTTACTATCGACTTCATAAAAAAGAGTTTGATCTCTTTTATCAACACTATGTGGTGAGTAAACACCCTGTTCCACTTTTTGTCGTGATAGCGGACAACCTTAACTTCATCGGTGTTTCACTAAAAGCCCAGTGGTTTCGTTGGATTTTGAACAACCGGAAATTAAAACTGACTCGCAACGTTTGGCTAAGTCCCAAAACCTACGATTTCGTTCGAGCAGCTTCATCACCAAGGTTAAAAAATTGGATCCGTAATGATTTCAGATTATTAATGTTACAAGGAGCACTCTTAATCATCATGTGTCTCCTGAAGTCGGTCTAATCCCCCTCCACCGCCTGCACCGCCGCCTTCTGCGTGGCGCGCTGATATAAGCACAGCTCCCTGCCCGGCTGGTTTTTCATAAACGGCTGCGGGTAGCGCCCACCGATAAACAGCGCCGAATAGCCGACGTCATCACCGTAGTGAACGATCGCCCCTTCCACCCTGGCGTTTTTTAGCCCGCTGGCTTTCAGGCAGGCGGCGCGCATCGCCCGCTCGCTCTCGGCCCACGCCTGTGGGGAAGACGCGGTGGCGTGGAACGCGGCCAGCGCGGCGATAAGCAGCCCTATTCTCTTCATCGTTATCTCTCCTTCTACGGCCCATCTCGCCAGTATAGACCGTGCCGACCCGGCCAGCCCGCCGCGCTCTTTACGGCATTTTTATTCCGCGCCCCGTTAACGTTACGGCGTTTTTACAGACAGTTTTTGCCGCCGCAGATACCCTTTTCACATCGCCGCTATGGCCTCACAAGAGAGTTGTCTCATGCGTTTATCCCTGCCTCTGGCCGTGACCGGTCTTCGTTCTGGAGCGCGCCATGCATTCTAATATCATCGGCTTCAATCCTCTGCTGGCGGAGCTGCCCACATCGCCGACGCGCACCTTCCGCAAAGAGCTGGAACACTACCTGCAGCGCTATCCGGATACCGAACAGCTGGATATTTATCTGCACGATCTGAACGGCCAGCTGCGCGGCAAGCGCCTGCCGATCGCCGAAGCCTTTGGCCTGGAAAAAGGCTGCTACTTCCCGCTGTCGATCTACGCCCTGGATCTGCACGGCCGGGTGATTGAAGAAAGCGGGCTGGGGCAGCGGGCGGGGGAGCCGGATCGGCTGTGCCTGCCGGTGCCCGGCACGCTGCGCCCCTGCGCGCGCGATCCCGAACGCCACGCCCAGCTGCTGCTGACGATGCAAAACGCCGACGGCGGCGCCTGCGAGCTGGAGCCGCGTGTGGTGCTGCAACGGGTGCTGAAGCGCCTGCACGAGCGCAACTGCTTCCCGGTGGTGGCGGCCGAACTGGAGTTCTACCTGCAGGATCCGCAGCGCCCCGCCGAGGCGGAAACCTGCCCGACGCAGAGCTTCGCGGTGGATGCGCCCGAGCGCCACCATGCGCTGCTGAGCGACATCGAACGGCACGCGCGGCTGCAAAGCCTGCCGCTGACCGGCGTGGTGGCCGAAGCCGCTTCCGGCCAATACGAGCTGAATCTGCATCACAGCCGGCGCGTGCTGGAAGCCTGCGACCAGATCATGGCGCTGAAACGCCTGACGCGGCAGATTGCCGAGCAGCATCACCAGCACGCCTGCTTTATGGCCAAGCCCTGCGCCCACGCCGCCGGCAGCGGGCTGCATTTCCATATCAGCTTGCAGGACGAGCACGGCGAGAACCTGCTGACCGGCGCGCCGGGCGAACTGAGCGATAACATGCAGCAGGCGATGGCGGGCATGCTGGCGCTGATGCCGGCATCGATGGCGATCCTGGCGCCCAACATCAACGCGTTTCGCCGCTTCCGCCCCGGCATGCACGTGCCGCTGCGCGCCTCCTGGGGCCACAACAACCGCACGGTGGCGCTGCGCCTGCCCTGCGCCGACAGCGCCAACCAGCGTATCGAATACCGCCTGGCCGGCGCCGACGCCAACCCTTATCTGGCGCTGGCGGTGATGCTCGGCGGCCTGTTGCACGGGCTGGAACACCCGCTGCCGCTGCCGCCCGCCGCCAACGGCTGCGAGAGCGATAACGCCGCGCCCTTGCCGCTCGGCCAGCAGGAGGCGCTGGCGCTGTTCCGCCACAGCGATCCGCTGCGTGAGCTGCTCGGCCCGGCGTTCTGTACCCTGTGGCACACCTGCAAAAGCGCCGAGCTGCGCCGCTTCGAGGAACAGGTCACCGCCGCCGAACTCGGCTGGATGCTGTAACCGACCTCCGATTCGTTAACCTAAGGATAATCATGAACATGCAACCGCAACGGGCGTCCGTGCAGCCGCTGCTCTGCTGGCGCAAAGGCGTTTTTCATATCAGCACCGATCGGCAGTTGTTGGATATCGACGCGATCCAGCGTTTCCTCAGCCTGCAGGATCGGGCGGCGGCGGAGCGCCTGGTACACCACGGCCTGTGCTTCGGGCTATACCGCAAGCGCCACCTGCTCGGTTTCGCCCGCATGGTGACCGACTACGCCACCTTCGCCTCGGTGAGCGAACTGTTCGTCAGCGCCGAGTACCGCGGCGTCGGGCTGGGAAGCTGGCTGGCGCGCTGCTGCCTGGCGCACCCGGCTTTGCGCGGCCTGCGCGTCACGCTGCCCGCTCTGCAAGCGCCCTGGCGCGCCGATGGTTCGGCGCACGCCCTGCGTGCCCTTCACTGATAAGGAGACCCTCATGTCTCGTTTGGTGCTGATTTCCAACAAGCAGTGCGACGGCAAGGATCTGGCCTGCGCCGGCCAGACGCTGGCGGCCGACGCCGAACCGGGGCTGTGGCTCGGCTGGAACGGCGACGTGCAGAATTTCGCGCAGCGCCCGATCAGTTGCCGCCAACGTGCCGGTTATGATCAGGTGACCTTCCCGTTGTCGATCGAAGAGTTCCGCCGCCACTATCAGGGCTACTACCACGACGGCCTGTGGCCGGTGTTCCACAACCAGCCGGAGAAAGCGCACTTCACGCCGGAAAACTACCGCGCCTACCGGCAGCTGAACCGCCGTTTCGCCGATATCGCCTGCGAACACCTGTGCCCGGGCGACATCGTCTGCATCGACGACTACCAGCTGCTGCCCTGCGCGCAGGCGCTGAAGGAACAGGGGCTGCTGAACGCCTGCGCGTTCTTCTTCCACCTGCCGTTTCCGTCGGCGGCGCTGCTGCGGCGCATCCCGGAACATCGCCAGCTGATCGCGTCGCTGCTGTTCTACGATTTGATCGGTTTTACCACCACCGACGATCGCAACGCCTTTCTCAGCTGCCTGGCGGGCGAATTCCCGCTGGAGATGCTGCCCGACGATCAGATCCAGGCCAACGGGCATCTGTTCGCCACCGGCATTTTCCCCGCCGGCATCAACGGCAGGCAGATTTATTGATTTACGGCGGTGCGCCCCCTTCGGGCGCGCCGTTTTATTTCGCCGTGATTTATTTTCACCGTATTTACCGCCATCAAAATAGGTTATTTTATTTTCTGAATATAGCGATTAAAAAATGAATATTCATCCTGTTACATATCAACCGTAAAAACCCTACGCCGCCAATTGCTTTTTATCAGCGAAACACATTACCCTCTCCCTGCCATATTTAAACCGAGGAGGGCCCCATGGGCGATGAAAGTTTTAGTTTTACGCTAATGCTATTGGGCGTCTTTCAGTAATGCCATCCGCGTTGCATTCTGAAAGACACAGAATGCGGCATCCGCTCCCCTTCTGACGGTTTTCCCGCTCTGCCTGCCCGCCCATCGCCCCGCTGCGAAAACAACGTCTGTCTCAACCGCTACAGCGGTATTTATCTGGTGTCGCCGGGCCTATTACCCGAGCGGCGACGGATTTCTTATGGGAAAAATAAGGTATTGCGTTATGCAAAATAACCGGGGTACATCTATTTTCAGAAAGTCTTATTTAAATGACTTTATCGTTATCGCCATCGGCGTTTTCTTCATTGCCTTTTTTATTCGCGCGTGGGGCGACATGCACGGCGACTTCAATGAACAAAACGTCTCTGCCATTAGTCTCGATGCCTGGAACCTGCTTTATTATTCGCTCAGAACCAGCATGCGTTTTCTCCTCGGCATGGCCTGGTCGCTGCTGTTTTCTGTGGTGTTCGCCGTGCTGGCCGCGCGCTATGCGCCGCTGCGCCGGGTGATCTTGCCCTTCGTCAACTTTATGGAGTCGGTGCCGCTGGTGGGGTTCCTGACCTTCACGACCGTGTACTTTCTCAACCTCTACCCGCACAGCGTGATGGGGCTGGAGTGCACCGCCATCTTCGCGGTGTTTACCGGCCAGGCCTGGAACATGATGCTGACGCTGTATCAGACGCTGCGCATCGTGCCCAAGGAGCTGGATGAAGCCGCCCGCAGCTTCAATTACAACCCGTGGCAACGCTTCTGGCGGCTGGAATTCATCTATTCGGTGCCGGGCCTGCTGTGGAACGCCATGGTGTCGCAATCCGCCGCCTGGTTCGCCCTGGTGGCCTCCGAAGCCATTCCGGTCGGCGATCGCTCGGTCGAACTGCCCGGCGTCGGCTCCTATATCGCCGAAGCGCTGGCGCAGCAGAACGTGCCGGCGATCCTGTATGCGATCGTCGCGCTGGCCGCCAACATCGTGCTGCTCGATCAGCTGGTTTTCCGCCCGCTGGTGCGTTACACCGCCCGCTTCAAATACGAAGACGTCACCGCCAATCGCCCGCTCGGCAATCCGTGGTTTTACAACAGCCTGGCCTTCTCGCACGTCGGCGCGGCGCTCGGCCGCACGCTGCGCGCGCTGGCTGACCTGTGGCTGTTCAAACTGCCGCGGCTGTGGTACGCCCTCGGCCTGCACCGCCTGTTCAGGCTCGCCGCCAAGGGGAACTGGTTGTGGCGCAGCCTGTGGTATCTCGGCGTGGTGCTGGCCTGCGTCTGGTTCGGTTACCGGCTGTGGGAATACTTCCCCAAACAGTACTTCGCCATGCTGCCGGAATGGATGCTGCTCACCACCGCGCGCGTGGCCGCGGCCATGCTACTTAGCGTGGCGATCTTCACGCCGCTGGGGGTGTGGATCGGCATGAATCCGCGGCTGGTGAAGATCTTCCAGCCGATCATCCAGATCCTGGCGGCCATTCCGCCCAATATTTTCTACCCGCTGATCGCCGCCTTCATCGCCATTTATCACCAGGATCTCGGCTGGTGGGCCATCCCGATGATCATGCTGGGCACCCAGTGGTACGTGTTGTTCAACGTGATCGCCGGCGTTTCCGCCATTCCGACGCAGATCACCGAGGTCAGCGAAACCTTCGGGCTGCGCCGTTTCCGCTGGTGGCGCTACTACATGCTGCCGGCAATTTTCCCCTACATCGTGACCGGCATCATCTCCGCCGCCGGCGGCGCCTGGAACAGCGCCATCGCCGCCGAGGTGATCCAGTGGGGCAGCACCACCCTCAGCGCCACCGGGCTGGGCGCGTTCATTTCCGTCGTCACCGACGCCGGCAAGAACCCGGAGTCTGCGCTGGGCTGCGCCGCCATGTGCGCGCTGGTGGCGCTGTGCATCATCTTCGTCTGGCAACCGCTGTATCGCATCGCGGAAACCAAATTCAAATATGACTGATCAAGGGGGAACAACATGCTGACTCAAGAGGTAATTATCAGCGCCCGCCGGCTGAACAAGACGTTTATCGGCGAAAACAAGCGCCCCACCCCCGTGCTGCGCGACGTGTCGCTGACCGTGCACGCCGGCGAGTTCGTCACCATTCTGGGGCAATCCGGTTCGGGTAAGTCCACGCTGCTGCGCATGCTGGCCGGGCTGATCCCGCCGGACAGCGGCACGCTCACCCTGGCGGGCAAACCGATCAATGGCCCGAGCGCGAACGCCGGCATGGTGTTTCAATCCTACGCGCTCTACCCCTGGCTAACGGTGTACGACAACATCGCCTTCGGGCTGCTGGCGCAACGGCTGCCGCCGCAGACGATCGCCGAGCGGCTGGGGGCGCTGCTGCGCCTGGTGGGGCTGAGCGGCTATGAGCACGCCTGGCCGCGCGAGCTCTCGGGCGGCATGCGCCAGCGCGTGGGCTTCGCCCGGGCGTTGGCGGTAGAGCCCGATGTCTTGCTGCTGGACGAGCCCTTCTCCGCCCTCGATATCTTTACCGCGCAAAAACTGCGCAGCGATCTGCTGGCGCTGTGGAGAGACAACCGGCTGCGCACGCGCGCCATGGTGATGGTGACGCACGACGTCGAAGAGGCGGTGCTGATGTCCGATCGGGTGCTGATCCTGGACGCGACCAGCAAACGGATCGATGACGAATTCAGCATCAATATTCCCCGCGCGGCGCGCAACCGGGACAGCCTGCGGCACCTCACCGATCGGATCCGCAGCTGCCTGTACAAAAAAATCGCGCGGGCGCAACCGGCCGGATAAGGCCGCATTTTCGTTAACTCAGGGTAGTGAAATGAAACATAAAAGCTTACTGATGGCGCTGGTCATCCTGCTGCCGGCCGCCGCCGCCGGCGCGGAAATCATCAATAAAGACGGCAATAAACTGGATCTGTACGGCCAGCTGAACGGCGTGCATTACTTCAGCAGCGACGCCGACAATAACGGCGACCGCTCCTATACCCGCTTCGGTTTCAAAGGCGAGACGCAGATCGCCGACGGGCTGACAGGGTATGGCCAATGGGAATATCAGGCGGGGCTCGATCAGCCGGAAAGCGCCGGGCCGGGCAATAGCTATACCCGGCTGGGCTTCGCCGGGCTGACGTTCGGCCACTGGGGCAGCCTGGACTACGGCCGCAACTACGGCCTGCTGTATGACGTGGCCGGCTGGACGGACGTGCTGCCTGAATTCGGCAACGACAGCTACGAAGCGGCCGACAACTTTATGACCGGCCGCGCCAACGGCCTGCTGACCTACCACAACCGCAGCCTGGGCGGCCTGGTCGACGGCCTGGATCTCGGCCTGCAATATCAGGGGAAGAATCGGGGGGACGACGCTCTGCGGGCGAAGGATATCCAGACGCAAAACGGCGATGGCTACGCCTTTTCCGCCACCTACGACACCGGCGTGGGGCTCAATGTTGGCGGCGCCTACGCCAACTCTGCGCGCACGCTGGCGCAACAGCGCTTCGGCCTGGCTGACGGCGATCGCGCTCGGGCCTGGACCCTGGGGCTGAAATACGACCAGGACAACCTCTACCTGGCGGCCAGCTACGCGCGCACCGAGAACATGACCTACGTCGACGGCGATCGCTACGCCGGCTTCGCCCCCCGCGCGGACGCTATTGAGGCGGTCGCGCAGTATCACTTCGATTCCGGCGTCACGCCCTCGGTAGCCTACCTGCAAACGCGCGGCCGTAACCTGCCCGGCATCGGCGACGCCGATCTGGTCAAATACCTGGATCTGGCGCTGAACTACAGCTTCAACGCCAATATGTCGACCTACGTGGAGTACAAGCTCAACCTGCTGCAACGGCAGAACGCCGTCGGCGCCGGCGCCGACGACATTGTCGAAACCGGCATCATGTATCAGTTCTGACCCGATACCGGCCGCAGCGCGCGCTGCGGCCGGTTCATTATTTGTCTTGCGCCCGCCCTGTTATTCTCTCGTTTAATTCAGGTTTATATTTCCATAAAATAGCGCCTATATTCACTCTCATGATTTTCGTTGACGCCCCGTTTAATAAATAAAGAAAAACTTTCCCGTATTCATATTAAATTACATTTTGCCGCGATAATTCCGCCTAACCACATTGAATCACAGGCAATATCACGCGTATTATGGCCACACGAAAAATAACGGGGAAATGATATGGACGGCGACAGTTGGTTGTTTATTTTATTGTTGGAATCGCTGAGGTCACAGGAGCAATAGTCATCCCATTGCATCCTGAAAGTGTCAGGATATGCGTCAGTTACCACATCCCTTCGCTTTACCCCTTCAGCACATGGCCTCCGCGTACGCCGCTCCGGCGCGCCTGACAGGCTAATCCTTCCAGCATACGCTTATTAACAGTCCGATAACGCTCAGGCTTATTTGCGCTCGCATTTATTTTACCCCTGCGCGGCGATAACTATCGGCCATTTTCCCATGCTCATATTTTTAATTGAGTGGAGAAACATCATGATGGTAAAAAAAACCACGCTGCTGACGGTTAATAACGTCAGCAAAAGCGTTCAGCCTACCGGTAAAAAAAAACGCCTGGTGCTGAATGAAATCAACCTGCGCCTCTACGATAACGAGGTCGTCAGCATTTTGGGGCAGTCCGGCTCGGGCAAATCCACCCTGCTGCGCATACTTTCCGGCCTGATCGCGCCGGATCTGGGCACCGTGATGCTGGGGGATAAAAAAGTCTCGGGGCCGAATCCGCAGATCAACATGGTGTTCCAGACCTTCGCCATTTTCCCGTGGCTGAACGTCTATCAAAATATCGCCTTCGGGCTGCAGGCGCAGGATCTGCCGCCGCAGGTGGTCGAAACCCAGACGCTGAAAATGCTCGATCTGGTCGGTCTCGCGCCCTACCGCGACGCCTACCCGCGCGAGCTTTCCGGCGGCATGCGCCAACGGGTCGGCTTTGCGCGCGCGCTGGCGGTAGAACCGATGCTGCTGTTGCTGGACGAGCCCTTTTCCGCGCTGGACGTCTATACCGGCGAACACCTGCGCAGCGATCTGCTGCGCATCTGGAGCACGCGCCAGATCAAAACCCGCTCCATCGTGCTGGTGACCCACAGCGTAGAGGAAGCGGTGATGATGTCTGATCGCATCCTCCTGCTGGGCGCCGGCACCCTCGACGGCTGCTATCACATCGCGCAGCGCCGCGAGACGCGCACCCGCGAGGGGATGCAGCCGCTGACGGACAAAATCAGCGAGACGCTCAGCCGGCAGATCGCCGCCGCGCACTGAGCGCCGCCCTGGCCTGGCCTGGCGGGACGAGTCCCGCCAACTTAACTACCTGTTTATCAAGAGTTACCCCGCCACGGGTGGCTCATGATAAGCGGATAATACATCGAGTTATTATCATGCATTTCATTCATACACTGCTGACGCTGCTGACCGCGTCCGTCCTG
Organism: Serratia sp. NGAS9; assembly: GCF_009905295.1. NCBI lineage: Bacteria > Pseudomonadati > Pseudomonadota > Gammaproteobacteria > Enterobacterales > Yersiniaceae > Serratia > Serratia sp. NGAS9. The sequence goes on along the minus strand of NZ_CP047605.1, from coordinate 542,838 downwards.
GGCGCCGCCATCGGCTACGAAAGACAATTCCGCCAGCGCACCGCCGGGCTGCGCACCAATACGCTGGTGGCCACCAGCGCGGCGATCTTCGTCCACCTGGCCATGACCATCGACGGCAGCGGCGGCGCGGTGCGCGTCATCTCCTACGTGGTCTCCGGCGTCGGCTTTCTCGGCGCCGGGGCCATCATGAAAGAAGGGATGAACATCCGCGGCCTGAACACCGCCGCCACGCTCTGGGGCTCCGCGGCGGTCGGCGCCTGCGCCGGCTGCGGCCTGTACGGCGATGCGCTAGCCGCCACGCTGTTCGTGCTCGCCGCCAACACCCTGCTGCGCCCTCTGGTCAATATGGTCAACAAACAGCCCTTCAATGACGTTAACGGCGAATCCACCTACCAGATTTGCGTCATTGCCTTCGAGCATGAACAGCGTGAAGCGCTGGCCAAATTCAAACAGGTGCTGCAAGGAGAAAACTGCTTTATCTCGCATCTGGATATCGAACCCTTTGGCGACGACGACGTGGAGATCACCGCCACGCTGATGCCGGCCTCCGTCACCACGCCGGTGCTCGACCAGACCATCAATAAACTGCTGAACGACAGCATGATGAAACAGGCCTATTACAGCCGCATCGCCGGCTCCGGCTAATGCCGTTCACTTCCAGGGAGATCCACCATGAAAACCATGCCAAAACTGGCTCATCTGACGATGTTCAAAGACATCGTTCACTGCGGAAGTTTGCACGATGCCGCGAAAAAACTGGCCGTCTCGCAACCGACGCTCAGCCGGGTGCTCAAAGAGCTGGAAATGTCCATCGGCGCGCGGCTGCTGGAGCGCAGCAACCGCGGCGTGCGCCTGACGGCGGTCGGCGAGCTGTTTTACCGGCGGATAGACGCCGCCACCAATCAGTTGCTCAGCGCGTTTGACGAGCTGCGCGGCATGAGCGCCGGCGGCGAGAAGCGCCTGCGGGTGGGGATGAGCGTCGATCCGCTGCTGTGCTACCTGCCCCAGGTGCTTGAAGGCTTCAACCGCCGCTACCCGCATACCCGGGTGACGGTGGTGGAAGACGGCCCGGAAGGCCTGCTGGCCCGGCTGAGAAACTGCGAGCTGGATTTGGCGGTCAGCAGCCTGAACGGCGCGGCGGGCGGCGCCGATCTGGCCATGCAGGCGCTGAAGAGCGAGCGCTTCTCGCTCTATCAAGGGGGCGACCTGACCGCCGCCGGGCAGCCGCCGGCCGAAGCCAAATGGGTGGTGCCGCGCTCCTGCTCGGTGGGGCACGCCGCCATCCGCGAGATCGCCGAACGCTACACGCCGCACGGCCAGATCGTCGAGACCGACTCCTTTCTGGCGACCTGGTGCCTGGTCAGGCAGCAGGGCTATATCGCGCTGCTGAGCGATCGGGTGGTCGCGCACTACGCCCCGCAGCTTCACCTGCAGAAAATCCCGACGCACGAGATCGACATCAGCGCGCGCTTTTACGTCTTTACCCGCCATGAGCCGGCCACGCCGCCGCTCAGCGCCGCCTTTATCCACCTGCTACAAACTCTGCAAACGGGTTGAACGCTCAGGCCGCTGCCCGCTGGCGCTCCAGTTCGCGCACCAGCGGGATCACTTCGCGGCCGAAGTACTCCACCTCTTCCTGGAAGTGCAGAAATGCCAGCAACAGCAGATCCACCCCGGCGTCTTTCAACGCGATGATGCGCTCGGCGATCTGCTGCGGCGTGCCGATCAGGTTGGTTTTAAACCCGTCGTTATACTGCACCAAATCTTCGAAGGTGGACTTGGCCCAGTTGCCCTCGCCCTCGGGCGAGGCCGCCCCGGCGTTTTTCACCTCGTGCCCGAAGCCCTGCACCGCCTCCGGGTTGGCGTGATCGATGATCTCCTGCAGCACCGCCTGCGCCGCCTGTTCGCTCTCGCGGGCGATGACGAAACCGTTCACCCCCACCTTCACCCGATGGTGATTGGCCTGCGCCTTGCTCTGGATGTCCTCCACCTGCCGGCGAATGCCCTCCACGCTGTTGCCATTGGTGAAATACCAGTCCGAGACCCGCGCCGCCATGTCGCGCGCCGCGCGTGAGCTGCCGCCCTGGAAAATTTCCGGCAACGGCGCCAGCGGCTTCGGCTTCAGCGAGTAGTCGCGGAAACGGTAGAAATCGCCGGCGAAGGTGAAGCTGGGCTCAGTCCAGATGCCGCGCAGGCAGCGGATAAACTCTTCCGAACGCAGGTAGCGCTCCTCATGATCCAGCCACGGCTCGCCGATGGCCTTGAACTCGCCGCGGAACCAACCGCTGACAATGTTCACCGCAATGCGCGCGTTGGAAAGATGGCTGATGGTGGCGATCTGTTTGGCCGCCAGCGTGGGGTTCCACGGCCCCGGCAGCAGCGCGGCGATCACTTTCAGTTTCTCGGTGGCGTCCAACAGGGCCTGTGAGAACGACACCGATTCGTGCTGGTTTTCCGCGCCGTAACCGGCGGTGAAGCGGATCTGGGTAAGCGCGTAGTCGAAACCGGCGCGCTCGGCGATCTGCGCCAGCTTGCGGTTATAACCGATGTCCCAACCGGTGCGCTGCGGGATATTGCTGATCACCAGGCCGCCGGAAACGTTCGGCACCCAGTAGGCGAACTGAATCGGCTGCTGCGAGTGGTTTGCTGCTGACATGCTTCTCTCCCTCTGACCGTCGGCGCCGTTATGCAGCGCGCATATAACCATTATTGATTTCCAAATATTGAAAACCTTGTTTTGGTTATAAAACCGATAGCAGGATGCGTGCCAACCGCCACGTTAAGGCATCTGGCTGAAAAACCGGGAGTTTAAAGCCAGCGGGTTCGGGCGGGTGCTGCATTGGCAACAGCGGCTGACGGGCGGCTGTTGGTTATGCAACAAACCGCTTACCCCGCCAATCCAACCGTTCACCCGGCGGATCTGACCGCTGACCGAAATACGCCTGTCTTCCCCCCTTACCCCCGGCGATGATGAGCTGTTCCTAAACCCGCCTTACCTCGGGAAAGACGCTACGGCTCACCGCGCCACTCTGACATCTCTTACAAGCGGATGAGTTCATTCATATTTTGCAGACTGGAATTAAGGATACCTCATGAAACGAGAGGGGATTTTAAAGCACATTCCGTGGATGCTGCTGGGGATACTCGGCGCAGCCTGCCTCGGCGTGGTGGCGCTACGCCGCGGCGAACACATCAGCGCATTGTGGATCGTCGTCGCTTCGGTGGCGGTGTATCTGGTGGCCTACCGCTACTACAGCCTGTACATCGCCACCAAGGTGATGAAGCTGGACGCCGGCCGCGCCACCCCGGCGGTGGTCAACAACGACGGCCTGAACTACGTGCCGACCAACAAGAACGTGCTGTTCGGCCACCACTTTGCCGCCATCGCCGGCGCCGGGCCGCTGGTGGGGCCGGTGCTGGCCGCGCAGGTCGGCTACCTGCCCGGTACGCTGTGGCTGCTGGGCGGCGTGGTGCTGGCGGGGGCGGTGCAGGACTTTATGGTGCTGTTCATCTCCTCGCGCCGCAACGGTGCCTCGCTCGGTGAGATCATCAAAAAAGAGATGGGGCCGATACCGGGCACCATCGCGCTGTTCGGCTGCTTCCTGATCATGATCATCATCCTGGCGGTGCTGGCGCTGATCGTGGTGAAAGCGCTGGCGGAAAGCCCGTGGGGCGTGTTCACCGTCTGCTCCACCGTGCCGATCGCGCTGTTTATGGGCATCTACATGCGCTACCTGCGCCCCGGCCGCGTGGGTGAAGTGTCAATCATCGGCATCGTGCTGCTGGTGGCCGCCATCTGGTTCGGCGGCGTGGTGGCGCACGACCCGTACTGGGGCCCGGCGCTGACCTTTAAAGACACCACCATCACCTTCACGCTGATCGGCTACGCGTTCGTCTCCGCTCTGCTGCCGGTGTGGCTAATCCTGGCGCCACGCGACTACCTGGCCACCTTCCTGAAAATCGGCGTGATCGTCGGGCTGGCGATCGGCATCGTGATCCTCAACCCCGAGCTGAAAATGCCGGCGGTGACCCAGTTCGTCGACGGCACCGGCCCGGTGTGGAAAGGCACGCTGTTCCCGTTCTTGTTCATCACCATCGCCTGCGGCGCGGTCTCCGGCTTCCACGCGCTGATCGCCTCCGGCACCACGCCGAAACTGCTGGCCAATGAGACCGACGCGCGCTTTATCGGCTACGGCGCGATGCTGATGGAGTCCTTCGTCGCCATCATGGCGCTGGTGGCGGCTTCCATCATCGAGCCGGGCCTGTACTTCGCCATGAACACCCCGCCGGCGGCGCTGGGCATCACCATGCCGGATCTGCACCGCCTGGGCACCGAAGACGCACCGATGATCATGGCTTCGCTGAAGGACGTGACCGTGCACGCGGCGGCGGCGGTCAGCTCCTGGGGCTTCGTCATCAGCCCGGAACAGATCCTGCAGACCGCCACCGACATCGGCGAACCTTCGGTGCTGAACCGCGCCGGCGGCGCGCCAACGCTGGCGGTGGGCATCGCCCACGTGTTCCACCAGATCATTCCGGGCGCCAACATGGGCTTCTGGTATCACTTCGGCATTCTGTTCGAGGCGCTGTTCATCCTGACCGCGCTGGACGCCGGCACCCGTTCCGGCCGCTTTATGCTGCAGGATCTGCTCGGCAACTTCGTGCCGTTCCTGAAGAAAACCGACTCGCTGGTGGCCGGCATCATCGGCACCGCCGGCTGCGTCGGGCTGTGGGGCTACCTGCTGTATCAGGGCGTGGTGGATCCGCTCGGCGGCGTGAAGAGCCTGTGGCCGCTGTTCGGCATCTCCAACCAGATGCTGGCCGCCGTGGCGCTGGTGCTGGGCACCGTGGTGCTGATTAAGATGAAGCGCACCCAATACATCTGGGTGACCGTGCTGCCGGCGGTGTGGCTGCTGATCTGCACCACCTACGCGCTGGGCCTGAAGCTGTTCAGCGACAACCCGCAGCTGGAAGGCTTCTTCTTCTTGGCCGGCGAGTACAAACGCAAAATCGCCGAGGGCGGCGCCGAGCTGAGCGCCCAGCAGATCGCCAACATGAACCACATCGTGATAAACAACTACACCAACGCCGGGCTGAGCATTCTGTTCCTGCTGGTGGTGTACAGCATCATCTTCTACGGGGTGAAAACCGCGATGGCGGCGCACAAGAACCCGAAACGCACCGACCAGGAAACGCCTTACGTGCCGGTGCCGCAGGCCGCGCCCGCCGACGGCGTAACTGAGGGGGAAGTCAAAGTTTCGACCCAGCATTGATGTGATTTAACGGATACCCTGCATAATAAACGTTAAGTAGTACCCAAAGCCGCACGGCCTACGTATCGCAAGATGCCAGGCGTGCGGCGCGATGCAATCGAGATACCCGGGGCGACCCGGAGGTGGGGCATCCCTGCGGGAACCCCATCCCCCGGCTTCCCCTAATATCAGGCTTAAGCAAGCGCTGTAGTGATGCAGGGTAAAGTTGGAGAAGGCTTATGTTCGGAAATCTCGGCCAGGCGGGGAAATATCTCGGGCAGGCGGCGCGCATGTTGGTGGGCGTGCCTGACTACGATACCTACGTCCAGCACATGAAAGACAACCACCCGGACAAGCCGGTGATGACCTATAAAGAATTTTTCCGCGAGCGCCAGCAAGCGCGCTACGGCGGCGACGGCAAAGGCGGCATGCGCTGCTGTTAACCCGCAGTCACAAGGATCCGTATGAAACCCATTGCAGTCACCATCCTGACCGGCTTTTTGGGCGCCGGCAAAACCACCCTGCTGCGCCACATCCTGAACGCCGAACACGGCTATAAAATCGCGGTCATCGAGAACGAGTTCGGCGAAGTGCCGATCGACGATGCGCTGATCGGCGATCGCGCCAGCCGCATCACCACGTTGAGCAACGGCTGCATCTGCTGCAGCAAGTCCAACGAACTGGCGGACGCGCTGCTGGATCTGCTGGACGGCGTCGACAGCGGCCAGTTGGCGTTCGACCGGCTGATCATCGAATGCACCGGCATGGCCGATCCCGGCCCGATTACCCAGACCTTTTTCTCGCACGAGATCCTGTGCGAGCGCTTCCTGCTGGACGGCATCATCACCCTGGTGGACGCGGCGCACGCCGAGCAGCAGCTGAGCCAGTTCAGCATCGCCCAGGCGCAGGTGGGCTACGCCGACCGCCTCCTGCTGACCAAAACCGACGTGGCGCCGGACTGCGAAGCGCTGATCCAGCGGCTGCAGCGGATGAACGCCCGCGCGCCGGTCTACAAGGTGACGCACGGCGACATCGATCTGAGCGTGCTGTTCGACATCGAAGGCTTCACGCTGAACGACAAACTCAACCTGACGCCGCCCGCCCCGCTGTTCCGCCGCATCCCGCAGCCACAGAGCGACATCCGCTCAATTGTCGTGACGCTGGAGCTCCCGCTGCCACTGATGCAAATCTCCGACGTGATGGAAGGCCTGCTGCTGGAATACGCCGACAACCTGCTGCGCTACAAAGGCATTCTGTCTATCGAAGACGAGCCGCGCCGCCTGCTGTTCCAGGGGGTGCAGCGGCTGTATAACGCCGACTGGGATCGGGAATGGCTGCCTGAGGAAGAGCGCAAGAGCACGCTGGTGTTTATCGGCGTGGATCTGCCGGAGGAGGAGATTCGAGGAAGGATTGGGGGATTGGGGTAAGATAAACCATTCCCCAGGCCAACACGGCCCATATCCAGCAAACTCAAGGATGAACGATGGCAAACAACGTGATGATAGTAGGATTAAAGGCGCTTAACCTGTGCGCGAGCGCCTATATCGTCATCAAACTGAGCACGGTGTTAGCCATCGGCATCATGTTTCTTATTGTCTCTTACGCCGGCGTAGAGGACGTTGGGCTGTCCAATCTCCTCGCCGGGGCGCTCATCATTCTGCCGCTGTTGGTCGTCGTCGGTGGCCCCCTTATCGTCTGCGCCGTCGCCGCCTATCTCAACCTAAAGGCGCCCTATCGTAAAAAAGCGCTGTTCTTTAGCCTGCTGTTGGGCAGCCTCTCTGCGGTTGGCCTGCTGCTGCCCTACACGCGCGAGTTCGCGCTATCCACGGCAGCCGCCAGCGCCCTGGCATTGGGCAGCGCGCTGGGGATTTTTGCTTTATCGAGGAGGTGTGTTCAAGCGTTGTAGTGTCTGAGATGGTCGAGAAGGCGCTATTTAAGAATGGCTAGTTCAATTTCCAAGTAAAACCTCATCATATAACTCACGCAAATAGGGTATTTCTTGCAGTGAAGAAGACTGCATAACTACCGTCTTCTTTTTTGAACTGAAAGATTAGCGCTATACTTTCTGCCGCTCAATCATTTCTCTAAGCTCATCAATAGAAAGCGTTTTATCTTTTTTACGATGAATGATGCTATGGCAGTTAGCGCAAACGGGCACCAGATCGGTTTGAGGATCTACTGTTTTCTTTCCGCCAAATTCCGAGACCGGCACCACGTGGTGGATATGGATAAACCCTTCAGCATAGTCCCCGTAAAAGGCCTCAAAGTTGAAACCACAAGCACAGCAAGTTGAACCGTGTAACTTCAGGGCTGCACGTCTTAACTTGGGATTACGCTCATATTTGGTGGTGAAATAACCAATCTTTGCCCCTTCTTGAGGAGTGTCCGCAGATTCTAGACTTTGGTTGTAATCCTCTTCTTCAATCACAGACTCAATCACCGGGCCAAGTACCGCCTGTGCCACAATTGCCTGATAAATGTCCTTAGTGATTGGCCGCACGCCATCACGCCAATAGTTCGATTGGCGACTTGCCGGGATCACCTCGAAATAACCTGTGGCGGTCTTTGCCAACAGCGGCTTAGTGAAAGGCTGAAAATCCTCGACTATCGCGTATAATTCCCCATTCTGCGCATTTGGATCGGAATAAACATAGGCAATAGTAGCTACCGCAAAGTAATGCGGTTCATCCGTCATTCGTTCATCTCGGTAGAGCTTATCTCTCAACTTACCTTTGTAGTAAACCACTCGAGTACCAGGAGTAAGCATAGCGGTGTAACGCTTAGGGAAGTGATACTTCTCACCGGGCTTATCATCCCACTTTGACTCATCCATTTCTGCGATTACGGTAAACGGCATACGGATATCCACATAAAAAGTAAATCATGTGAATATATCCAAATCCATTGATTTATTAAATATTTTAAGAGATGAAATATTTTTCAGATTAAATATTAGAGAAACCAATAAAGATAACAACCAACATTATTAGCCGTGAAATAGTAATAGGCGGTTACAATGCGGTTGATTATTCAGCAAAAACTCTGAGGGTATTCAAAATATCAACCGCATTGGGTCTTAAAGGAAATCTATTCCTCCATGGAAAAATCTCTGCCAGTAAGTTTGAAATAGCACCCCTGCAAGACCAAATCATGGCGATTTTTTAGTACCAACGGATGTAACAACGGATTTTCCCTATGTTCCCCGGTGAAATTTACCTGCAAACGCTCCAAAGCATAATGAAGCAAAGGCATCCGCTGAGTAATCAACAAATGCCCATCTCTCATCGCATAATCACTGGCAATAATCGCGCGTTGAGCAGCATTCAGCTCTGGATTCGGTACGACAATGGCTGTCACAAAAGTGTTCCATTCACTATCTTTATCCCGCCCTCTGTCCGAGGCATCAAGCAACTCAGGAATACCGCGAAAACGGCTCATGACGAAGTCCAAATAATTCCCTTTTTTCTCACAATAAGCTCGAACATGCCAACGAATCCCATCATAAACCAATGTGTGCGGAACAATGTTGCGGCCACTTTGCTCCCCAGAGTTGAGGGAAACATAATCAACATCCACTCTCAATTGATAACGCGCCGCCTGCACCAATCCGCGTACCATTATTGGGTTAACATGACGAGTTGGGACGCTCAAGATTTCGATATGACCATATCGAAGATCCATTAATGGCAGAGTAGCTCCCTTATCAAAGCATTCATTCGTCTGCTGTTTTTCCTGATGCAGCAGCATCAGGTATTCATCAACTTTCCCTTCACTGAACTTTGGTACAAATTGCGCGGTCGGCCTGAATCCCTTTAGCTTAGAATCATACTCTACGCCGTTCAGCGCATAATTATTTATATACCAATTGATATCTCGTGATGCCTGTTGGCGGCCTATATTAAAAGCAGTACAAAGGTGGTTAGTCGTCAACCGCCCCTCCCATTGCAACACGATCTCAAGCAAGCGAAAACGTAGAGTCTGATCCCAAGTTAGCCCAACCATAGCCATATATGCTCCGAAATGCGACATGTTCAACTAACCAGTATCGGAATATCTTTCAACATCTAATATACTGGTTATATTCACAATATTCAGGTTAGAAAAAACAATGTGTTATATAACTTCAACAAAGAAATCTCACTTTACCTTTATCGACTGGATTTTGGAATACCTTTGTAGAGACATAAAATTGCAACTTTGTGAAACTAAATCAAGACGAATCATGTTTATACAGTGATAAACATCTACAAGCATGCGATGCGAAGAGAGAACAAAGTATAATCAACCTTCAAATTAGGATAATGCATGAGAATCGAACGGGCTTATAGCATTGAATTAGGAAAAGATATTACAGCAGAAGAGGCTGACAAATTATTCGCTGAAAAGATCGTAGCATCAAAGCATCTATTTAAATGCCCTGAAAAAAATTGCTTAGCTCAAGTCACATGTGCCAACCTGGACAGACCAAAACGACTGCGCAAACGCGATCCTTATTTTAAGTTTGTTTCCGAGCATAGCCCTGGTTGCCAACTTGAAGCCGAAACGGACGAAGACCTACGACGAGTAAAATCAGTCAGAGAAGACCCTGAAGCCCTTCCTTTTATACGAGATGATATTGTTGACATTGACTTGTCTCCACTAAATATGCGTTTTATTCGTGATATTCCCTCTTCAGAGGATGAAGAAGACATAACAAAGCGTCAACGAAAAATAGCGGGTGAGGAGCAAGAAGATAATAACCAACGTCGTCACTCCAGAAAACGACTTTCTGGTTTGGTTAATTCGTTTATTGCAAAAGAGAATTTCTTCCTAAATACAGCTGAAGGTAAGCTCCACTTAAGGGATTTCTTCATCAGTATTAATGACAGGAAAGACTTAAGCACATATATCGATGAGCCACGAATTTACTATGGTAAAGCGTGGATTAACCGTAAAGATGACTACTACTTGGTCCGTTTCGATAATGAGATGAAAGCAGGAATGATAAAATATAAACCAACATTTTTTATCCCTTCTCGCCTTGTTGATAGCTCCGAATACCGTAGAACCTCACGAGAGAAGCTGGATGAGCTTGCGATGGCCACGCCACCAAGACCTCTATATTTATTTATTTTTAGCGAGTTACCGCCCGTTAAAAGCAATGTTGGTGATTATATCAATTTCAAATTAGACGATTTAACCTATTTATATTACCTTCCATGGGGAAAGAAAAAATAAAACAAGAAAGCGTAAGCTCTCTTACTGGCACTTCCCTCATGAATAAAAAGATGCTGCACTTCAGGATCCTAGCTCGCATAATTTTTTATATACGGCCCAACTCCCCGTGCGAGCTCATCGCCGTGTACTGATTCTGCAGCCCAAAAACAGGTAGCACCACCACGCTCAGATAGAAAATAGTGTTACCAAACGCTGAACGCGCCAGGTTGACTTCGCCCGGCGTTAACGCCCGCGTGATCTCTTTCTGTTGTGGCTCCATCCTGGAACTCCTTGTTCTGAAAGAGTTCAATGAAATACAATTTTTTCATTTAATGTCAATTATATATGCGTTATGAAAGCATCAGGACGATCTGGTTTTTACTAAAGTGAAAAGCGCATCACCCCGTGGCTGATAATTGAAATGAGCCATACAGGGCAAATCCCTAACACAAAAAACCACCTACCGGTGGCTTCTTGTTCGCACTGTACTAACGCTGCCAGATGATGAGCTACCGCCCTCATCTTCACTGACGTAGTCACACATTCAGCGTGTTTTTAAATATCGCGCCTGAAGTTGCAAGCGGTCTTATCTGTGCAAATCACCGACGGTAAGTATTTGTCCTCTCGCACCTTGGTTGGGATAACCGCACACTGTTTGCTCAGTTCTAGCCTGCGTGTTGCCCTAACGGTCATCGACTTATCCTGGGGAATAACGAAATTAACTTCAATTTTTTCTGGCTTGTCTCCAAACCACAAGCCAATCGTACCTTTGGCCTGTACCATCTCCTCCCCTTTCTCATCAAAAACATAGTAACTGCCAGTGCAACTACGATTTTCTAGTATACGGATTGGACCGCTGGGATAATTATTGGCAATGGCATCATTCTCCCACAAGTCTCGTACACAATATGCCATTCCTGCTGTACCCGGTGTTCCCGAAAAAGTATCCACGACTTTATTCGTACTGCAGGCTGACAAAGCAAGAAAGGACATAAAAAATAGAGGTTTAATAGACATTTAATCAAAGCATCCCTGGCTTTATTTTGGAAGTGCTTATCATATCACTGATACACTTTATTGAGAATGAATATCAATATCACATGAATGATGCATCTCTACACGAATTTGCCAACTGATGCGCTAGATAAGCTATTTCATCAGATCGATTATGAGCCCTCTCACTGGGCAGCAATCATGCCAGTCGCATCAGCAAATCTCGGTCAAATCAGTCTCAATGGCACTGAGCCAAGGCGTATCGCGATATATGAATGACCCCAAAACACATAACTCTACTTATGAGTTAGCAAGGAACAAAGGCGGGGGACTGTTCGCAACCAAATTCCAGGCACAAAAAAACCACCTTTCGGTGGCTTCTTGTTCACGCGGTACTTAATGGTGCCGAAGGCCGGACTCGAACCGGCACGTATCTCTACGGTTGATTTTGAATCAACTGCGTCTACCGATTTCGCCACTTCGGCACTGAAGTAGTATGCGGAAAACGGGTGCATTATACCTTCCCGCGATCGGTGCGCAAGAGTTATCAGGCATTCAATGAGTTAAATGTCGAAAAAAGCGTCACAATCCCCATTTACCCTCTTATTGCGGCGTTTACCGCATCTTCCTCCCGCACTTTCACGCCCCTCACCACAAAACCGCAGATCCGATCACAATTTCACCAAATGATGATTTTAAAGCCATATGAAAGAGAATAAGGTGAATAAATAAAATCAAATGAAAATAAAAGAAGGATAAACGCAATGAATGAAACAACCAGACGCATGGCCAGGTTGATCGATCTGAGCGCGGTGCAGGCCACCAATACCGAGGAAGACGTGCGCCACTGCGCCGCGCTGGCCAGCCGCTATCGCATCATCTCGGTGCACGTGCTGCCGTGCTGGACGCGTTTCCTCAGTACCCTGCTGCCGGAGCACGGCCAGGCGGACGTGATGATTGGCGGGCCGGTCGGCTTTCCCGGCGGTGGGCAGACCACCGATCTCAAGGTGCAGGAGGTGCGCCAGCTGATCGCCGAGGGCGCGCGCGAGGTCGATATGGTGGTGAACATCGGCAAGGTGCTGTCGGGGGATTACGGCTACGTGCGTGAAGATCTGCGCCGAGTAGTCGAGGCCGCCGCACCGGTGCCGGCCAAAGTCATTCTGGAGACGCACTATCTGAACGAGCAGCAGATCCGTCGGGTGTGCGATATCGCCGTCGAAGTCGGCATGGTCTGGGTGAAAACCTCCACCGGCTGGGCACCGACCGGCGCCACGGTAGAGAAAGTGGCGATCATCGCCGATCAGTTGCGTGGCCGCATCCAGATCAAAGGGGCCGGCGGCATTCGCGATTTGGACACGGTGCGCGCGTTGTATCGGCTGGGCGTACGCCGCTTTGGCATGAGCGCGGCGGCCACCCAGCGCGTGCTGGAGCAGCTCGAACAGGAGCCAGGCCTGTTCCCAGAGCTGAACGATAACTAATCTTGCGCGATCCCAGCGCACGCTTCTGCGGGTGGCCCGCACCATCCGCCACGGGAGTGATAACAATGAAAGATTTACTTCTTACCCTTGATATCGGCACCGGCAGCACCCGCGCCGGGCTGGTCACCAACACCGGGGAAATCCTTGGCTTCGCCCAGCGTGAGTACGAACAGATCACGCAGCAGGCCGGTTGGTCGGAACAACCGCCTTCACTGTGGTGGCAGAGTGTCTGCCAGTGTACGCAGGAGCTGTACGCACGCTACGCCGAATACTGGCCGCGTATCGCCGCCGTCGGCGCCTGCGGGCAGATGCACGGCACGGTCTTGCTCGATGCCGACGGCGAGCTGGTCGTCGATCGCGCCATGCTGTGGAACGACAAACGCGCGCAGCCGCAGGTGGCGCGCTTTAGCCACCAACAGCCGCCGCAGCCCTGGCTCGAACTGTTGAACAATCCCCCCACCGCCGCCTGGCCGGCGTTCAAGCTGGCCTGGCTGCGTGAGCATCACCCATCGCAGTGGGAGCGCATCGCCACGGTGTTGATGCCTAAGGACTACGTCAATTTCCGGCTCTGCGGCGTACGCGCCACCGACTACAGTGAAGCCTCCTGCTATTACCTGATGGACAGCGCCACGCTGCAGTGGTCGCCAGAGGCGCTGCGGCAGTTCGGGCTGCGCGCCGATCAGCTGCCCGCCATCCACCTCTCCAGCGAGGTGATTGGCCACATTACGCCCGCAGCGGCAAGCGTTACCGGTCTGCCGCCGGGCGTGCCGGTAGTAGCGGGCACGGCGGATATGGCCGCTACCCTGCTCGGTTCCGGCGTCTATCAGGCTGGCATCGCCTCCGACAGCACCGGCACCTCCACGCTGCTCACCGTGGTCTCGGAACACCCGCTGCTCTCTGCCAGCGTCAACAACCTGCACCTGGCCAACTCGGCCTGGGGCGGCTTTACCCTGCTCGATGCCGGTGGCGACGCCATGCGCTGGGCGCGTTCGGCGCTAAGCGCCGGCCAACTCAGCCACCAACAGATGCTCGATATGGCGGCCGAGGTGCCGCCGGGTGCCGAGGGGCTGCTGTTCCTGCCCTACCTGACCGGCGAGCGGCTGGCGGAACACACCAACTCGCGCGCGCAGTTCTTCGGCCTGCAGCGCAAGCATGGGCAGCCGCATCTCTACCGCGCGGTGCTGGAAGGCGTAGCGCTGGCCTCCCTGCGTAATCTGCAGCAGCTCAGGCGCCACGCACAGGAGCCGGAGGCAATGATCGCCTCCGGCGGCGGCGCGCGCAGCCCGCTGTGGCTGCAGATCAAAGCCTCGGTCTATAACCTGCCGCTGCTGCAGACGCGCAATCAGGAGAACGGCACCACCGGCTGCGCGATCGTCGCCGGGGTCGGCGTCGGGCTATTCAGCAGTTTCGCCCAAGGGGTGAGCCGCACTGTCAGCATCGAGCGCGAATTTACTCCCGATCCACGCCAGCACGAGCACTACCTGCGCTGCTTCGAGCTGTTCGAACAGCTCTACCGCCAGGCGCAGCCCCTCTACGAGCAGCTTGACGTTATTAGCTCGTTCTCTTTTTCTCCGGATGAAGGAACACCGTAATGAGCGACTCTCTGATTAATAAGGGCGACGTGGCGCAACACGCCGCGGCCGAAAGCATCGACCGCAGCGCCTATCTGCCCGCCACGCCCTGGCTGCAGCTGATGCTGGTCTGCTGCCTGTTCGCCCTGTGGGGCATGGCCGGCAACCTGAACGATATTCTGATCGCCCAGTTCAAAAAAGGCTTCGATCTGTCGGATACCCAAACCGCACTGGTGCAGTCGATCTTCTTCCTCGGCTACTTCGTGATGGCGCTGCCCGCCGCAGCGGTAATCAAACGCTACTCGTACAAGGTGGCGATCGTGATCGGCCTGTGCCTGTACGCGCTCGGCTGTTTCCTGTTTATCCCTGCAGCACAGATCATGACCTACGGCGCTTTCCTGGCCTGCCTGGGGGTGATCGCCACCGGGCTGTCGTTCCTGGAAACCTCCGCCAATACCTACTCCAGCCTGCTGGGGCCGCTGGAAACCTCCACCCAGCGCATCAACTTCTCGCAGATCTTCAACTCGCTGGGGATCATTTTTGGCGTATTGATCGGCCAGCAGATGGTGTTCGGCAAAAACGATCCCAGCCATGCCGAGCTGCTGCAGATGCCACCGGCGGCGGCCGAAGCGGCACGCACCCAGATGGTGTCGCAGGTGGTCACACCTTATCTGATCATCGGCAGCGTGCTGATCGTGTTGGCACTGATCTTTGTGGCGGTGAAATTCCCCGCCTGTAAAACCCAACGCTCGCACCAGGGAGCAGGCAAGCCGCTGATGCAATCGCTGAAGATCCTGCTGGCGCTGCCGCGCTTCCGGTTGGGAGTGCTGTCGCAGTTCCTGTATGTCGGCGCGCAGGTAGGGCTGTGGAGTTTCACCATTCGTTTTGTGCAGATGATTGAACAGGGGGCAACCGAGCATTCAGCCACCTACTGGCTGCTGGCCACGCTGGTCTGTTACTCGGCCGGCAAGGTGGTCACCACCGCGCTGATGAAAAAGTTCAGCCCGGCGCGGCTGCTCGGCGTGTTTTGTTCGGTATGCGTGCTGCTGTTGCTGCTGGCCGTCAACATCCAAAGCCTGCTGGCGGTGGTGGCGATCATGGGCGTCAACTTTTGCATGGCGCTGTGCTGGCCAACCAACTTTGGCCTGACGATCAAAGGGCTGGGCGAAGAAACTCAGGTGGCCGGTTCGATCGTAGTGATGTCGATCATCGGCGGCGCGGTGGTGCCGTTAATCATGGGCATCATCTCCGATCTCAACGGCGGCGATATGCAGATCGCCTTCGCGGTGCCGCTGGTCTGCTTCGCCTACGTCGCCTTCTATGGCTTCTACTGCGCGCGCAAGGGGATTTGATATGGCACACCGAATTAACGGGCTGATGCACGTCGGTTTGCGCTGCGCCGATATCGAACGAGCCGCCGGCTTCTATCGTTCACTCGGTTTCGAACCCCGGCAAACGCTGGCGCTCAGCGGCCCCGTCGCCGTACAGTTTTTGCAGTTGGGTGAGTTAACGCTGGAGTTATACCAGCTACCCGCCGAAGGGCTGACTCGCCCCGCCAGCACCTATGGTATCGACCACATCGCTTTGCGGGTCATCGATCTGGCGGCCACGCAGCGTTGGCTGGCGGAGCTGGGGTATCCGGTGATTGAAGGGCCGACGCTGCAGCCCAGCGGCGCCAACGGCGTGCGCTATCTGATGATCGCCGGGCCGGACGGCGAACGAGTGGAGTTCAGCCAACCGTTGTAATGTTTCTTCCCACATAGCACAAGGCCCGATGGCTGTTATAAGCCATCGGGCCTCATTCGCTTTTTTGTCAGCTCACGCGTCTTTATAACCTTGGCTCGCCGCTTGTCGGGTTATGCTTGTTACTCCCCCGATCTATGTAAACGATGCCAAATAATCCCGAACCGGGATAACAATGCTGAAAATAATTGCATCACAATAATTCAGCCAATAAAAAATATGTTTGCACAACATTTCGACAACACTATTTTTTCATCTACGGCAGTCATAACTGGAATAAGTCAATGGGAACGGGGTTGTCAGGGGAGAGATGTTATTTCTTGATATGGGATTTTATCTAGAACCAACAGAAAATAGCGTGCATACGTAACAAAACAGCAACCCAGAGCTAAAAACCAGCAGAGAACACTTGCCTCTGCTGAGTTGATAGCTTTAAGATGGTGTAAGAAAATTTTCCCTGGTGTTGGCCGATCTTGGCAGCCTGACCCTACGAGGTCAGGTTTTTTTTATGTTTTTTTCATCAAAAATTGACTAGAAAAGTGTATCGCCTTAGGGAGTTAGAAGCTAGTTAGACTAAAGTATAGTACCCTACTAGACCTTCATCAGTTCAGTTGGGTTATTATTTCACATAGCGGAAATCGGGTGCTAGCACTATTTTTCGCTCTGTATCTCAGCCGCCACGGCGTTCTATCAAGACCACCACACATTGCTCATTTCACCCAGCAGCCCAACATACCCGCAGAACCATCACGAAATAGCACCGTTCCTGTCATTACAATAATGTGATCTCTATCAGATATTTTTTAAGAGCGGACTTGGTCACGCAGGAGTACAGGTCCGAGGACATACTGTAAAAATCACACTGGCCGCCATTTTCACGCTTATTCCTCTGCGGGACGACGAAGTCATGCCTTATAGGCAAATCTTCAGTAGGAAAATATCACCAATTCACTATTAAAATAATTAAGACACCATTCATTATAAAATCACCAGTTAATATTTCGCCATGGCAGACAAGGCCGGGCAGCCCATGATAGCAATTCTGGAATCCTCTCCTGTCTTTAATCGGCCAGGCCGTTCAATTTCGCCGGCCTGCTGTGTTCACTGTGCCATTGCCCTGAAACTGCCTCGCGGCACGGCATAATAAGGTTAGCGCCGATCGCTTAAAAAGCCTTATCATTCTCACGCACCGGCATGCTCGTAGTGAAACTTCGCTGATGTTACTGGATAAAGTTATTTCTCTTAATTTATTCAAAGGTAACATTATGTTTAATATTTACAGCACCAACTACGCATCAATGAGCACCGAAAAATCAGCAGATCTTTATGTTTTAAGGAAAAATGTCTTTAAAGACAGGCTGCAATGGGCCGTGAACTGTTCAGACGGCAAGGAGCTGGATGAGTTTGATAATGATAAGACAAACTATATATTTGGCGTAAAGGACAACATGATAGTTTGTGGTACCAGGATGATTGATATGAAACACAAGAATATGCTCAACAGCGCATTTTCCTCTTTCTTTCATGACATCGTCATTCCAGAAGGGAATTTCATCGAATCCACACGCTTTTTCGTTGATAAAGAAAGAACCCAGTCACTGCTGGGTCGCCGGTTCCCTGTGACTCTGGCGCTGTTCTTGTCGCTGATCAACTATGCGCGGCAACACGGCTATGACGGCATACTGGCCGTCTCCAGCCATCCGATGTTGCATATCATCAAAAGCTCCGGCTGGAACGTCACGCTGCTGAAGACAGGCATATCGGAAAAGAACGAGCCCGTTCATTTGCTGTTGGGCCACGTTGATCGTCAGAGCCAGGAGGCATTAAAAAACAAAATATTCAAAAAGTTGAATACGCAAGACGAGCACATGCTAAACGCCTGGCCGTTGAGCGACGAACCTGCATTCTAATCACCCCACCGGTTTAATCAGCTGAAGTTCCATCCCTAAACGGATAGCATGCCGGGCATTCGCCACCCCCAGCTTTTTGACAATGTTCCCCATATGAAACTTGATGGTGCAAGTTTTGATCCCCAGGATCATACCCATTTCCTGGTAGGTTTTCCCTACGCTGGCCCAATAGAGGATCTCGTTTTCTCTCTCGGTAAAACGGGCGTTTTTTTCCTGGCGCGCGGTGTTTTTTTCGGACAGTGAAGTCAGCGTCAAATACATCTCATGGGTCGATGCCAGCAGCAACGAAATATCGCCTTTATGCTGATTCAGCATCTGCATGGTTTCCGCCTTGCGCTCGGCAGCGAGGGTAAAGGAAAGGGTCACCAGATTATTATTAAAATCATGCAACACGAAGGTATAGCCGTCGGCTACGCCGAATTCGCGTGCTTGCTCGAACAACTCAGAAAAGCGGAAGCCGGCACCGGCCATCAGATTTTCATCCCAGGCAAAAGGCGTCAGGCGATTGAGCGCCGTAATGACTACCGGATCGGTATATTGTAGCCCTTGCTCTTTATATTGCTTTACCCATTCACCGGGATAATTGGTGACGCCAAAGATACATGACATATCTTTCTTGGATAACACCACGTAGGCCCAGATAAGCTCGCCGAAATCGCCTAATGCCGCTTCCAGATGCTTGCTGATAATGTGACTGATATTCTCTTCATATTCCATTAACTGCCTGCCCCGCTACCCAATACGCTGCTGGGTAGACTATACCAAAAAGGATCGACGCGCCGTAATCTTCACATCTTGCACGGATAATGCCCGGTGGAATATTGCCCTCGGTGGCCGGCAAGCGCTTTGCCTGCCGCCGATACGCGGGGTATATTAGCCGCACGTCCATTGTGCCTGTCAGGAGTGAATGAGTGAGCATGTTCGCAGAAGAGCGCCAGGAAAAACTCCTCGCCATTCTCAAGGAGAAGCGCAAGCTCTCCGTGGGGGAAATGAGCTCGCGCTTTAACGTCTCCGGCGCCACCATCCGCACCGATCTGCGCATTCTGGAAGACGCCGGTATGCTGACACGCACCCACGGCGGCGCCATTCTGCGCACCCGCGCCAGCTTCGAGGTCGGCTCCGATCAGCGTGAAGAGGTGAACCTCAGTGCCAAGGAGCAAATCGGTCAATTGGCCGCCGGCCTGGTGGAAGACGGCGACATCATCGTATTGGATACCGGCACCACCACCCTGCAGATCGCCCGCCATCTGCGCCAGCGCCGCAATCTGACCGTGGTCACCAACGATTTCATGATCGCCAAGAGTCTGGAAGACGTCGAATCGATCCAGATCATCCTGCTGGGTGGCATCGTCAAAAAGGGTTATCACTGCGCGGTCGCCATCAACGGCCGTTCGCTGCTTGATACGCTGAACATCGACAAGGCGTTTATGGGTGCCAACGCATTGTCGCTGAAACAAGGCGCCTGTGTGGCCGACATCATGCTGGCCGAAACCAAGCGCGCGATGGTGGAGCATGCCAATCAAGTGATCGTAGTGTGCGATCACTCCAAGCTGAGCAACACCTCGCTGGCGCAGTTCGCCTCCCCTGCACAGATCGATACCCTGGTGCTGGATCGCCTGCCGGAAGATGCGCAGGCCTATCAGGATGCCGGCATCGCGCTGCTGAGCGTCAGCTAATCCTCCCAACAAAAAAGGCGCGGCCCCATGGCCACGCCTTTCTTCACTACCGATCGCCCCGCTACTTGCGTTTGAGCAGCATATACACGCTGATCAGCAGGAACAGCATGCTCGGCAGCAGCGCGCCCAGCACCGGCGGCATGCTGTAGACCATGCTCAGCGGGCCGAAGATCTGATCCAGCACGTAGAACAGGAAGCCGAAGCTGATGCCGGTCACCACGCGGATACCCATCGGCACGCTGCGCAGCGGGCCGAAGATGAACGACAGCGCCATCAGCATCATCACCGCCACCGACAGCGGCGAGAAGATTTTGCTCCACATGTTGAGCTGGTAACGGTTGGATTCCTGGCCGCTCTGCTTCAGGTACTTCACGTAGTTGTGCAGCCCACTGATAGAGAGCGAATCCGGATCCAGCGCCACCACGCCCAGCTTGTCCGGGGTTAGGTTAGTTTTCCATTCGCCGGTCAGCGTCTGGGTGCCGGTCACCTGTTTCGGGTTGGTCAGATCCGAGGTGTCCACCTGCGAAAGCTGCCACAGGCCGTTCTCGAAGCTGGCGGTAGCGGCATAGCGCACCGTTTCCAGGCGACGCTGATCGTTGAAGTGGTAGATGTTCACACCGGAGAGTTCTTTATCGCCGGAGACGCGCTCGATGTAGATGAAGTCATTGCCGTCCTTCGCCCACAGCCCGCTCTTGGTGGAGAGCAGCGAGCCGCCGTACATCTGCTGGGCGCGGTAGTTGCGCGCCATCTGCTCGCCCTGCGGCGCTACCCACTCGCCGATCGCCATGGTCAGCAGCACCAGCGGAATGGCGGTTTTCATCACCGAGCCGGCGATCTGCAGGCGGGTAAAGCCGGAAGCCTGCATCACCACCAGTTCGCTGCGCGTCGCCAGTTGGCCCAGGCCGAGCAGCGCGCCAAGCAGCGCCGCCATCGGGAAAAAGATCTCGATGTCTTTCGGCACGCTCAGCAGGGTGTACATGCCGGCGCTCAGCGCGGTGTACTCGCCCTGGCCGACCTTGCGCAGCTGATCGACGAACTTGATGATGCCGGACAGCGACACCAGCATGAACAGCGTCATGATGATGGTGTTGAAAATCGTTTTACCGATATACCGGTCTAATACGCCAAACATCAGGCCGCTCCTCTCAGGCGTGCGCGCAGCTTGCGCATCGGCACGGTATCCCACAGGTTCAGCGCCAGCGCGATCGCGAAGTAAACGCCGTTAACCAGCCACAGCCACAGCATCGGATCCAGCTTGCCCTTGCCGGCGTTGGAGCGCAGCGAGGTCTGCAGCAGGAAGAAGATCAGATACAGCAGGATGGCCGGCAGCATGCTCAGCACGCGGCCCTGGCGCGGGTTCACCACGCTGAGCGGCACCACCAGCAGCGCCATCAGCGCCACCGACACCACCAGCGTCAGGCGCCAGTGGAATTCGGCGCGCGCGTCCGGATCGTCGGATTCCCACAGCGTCTGCATCGACATCTGTTCGGATTCGGTGTTGTCCGCCGCCACGGTGCGGTGGCCAATCACCGCCTTGTAGTCGGTGAAGTCGGTAATGCGGAAGTCGCGCAGCAGCGCGGTGCCTTCAAAGCGGGTGCCCTTGTCGAGCGTCACCACCTGCGAGCCGTCTTTCTGCTGCACGATGTTGCCGTGCTCGGCCACCACTACCGACGGGCGTTGGTTGCCGTTCGGCCGCAGCTGCGCCAGGAACACGTCGTTGAAGGTGCTGCCCTTCACGTTGCCGATAAACAGCACCGCGTTGCCGTCCTGCGAGGGCTTGAACTGCCCTTCCGCCAGCCCGGCGATGCTCGGGTTGGCCTTGGCTTCGTTCACCACCACGTCCTGATAGCGCGAGGCCCAGGGGCCGGCCCAAAACACGTTCACCGCCGCGACCGCAGAGGTGAGCAGCGCCAGGATCATGGCGGCGATAATCAGGGTGCGTTTGCCCAGCCCACAGGCGTGCATGACGGTGATTTCGCTCTCGGTATACAACCGCCCAAGCGTCATCAGCAAGCCGAGAAACAGGCTCAAAGGCAGGATGAGCTGCGCCATTTTCGGCACGCCCAGAGCGAGCAGAGAAAGTACTAAGTTTGTCGGGATATTGCCGTCCACCGCGTCGCCCAACACCCTGACCAGGTTCTGACAAAAGAAGATCAGAAGCAGGATGAACAGGATGGCGATTTGGCTCTTGAGCGTTTCCCGTACCAGATATCTTATGATGATCACGCTTATTACGCCTGTGAAAACTTGTCTTTTTGCAGGAAAATCGATAATTTCATCGTTAATCCGCCATTTATTCTCATCATATGGCAACCTTCACAGCTAAAATAGTATTACAACATCAAGCCGTTTGGGTGTCCTATAGGAACTTGCTTATAGTCGCCAAAACAGAGCAATTTATGCCGTTCAGGTTAACATAATCCGTTAACTCAAATGGCAGGAGATCGTTACGGAGTCGGTTATTCTAGCCGTAGCGTCCGCCTTTGTCTTTAAGATTCAGGAGAGTGCATGGAGTTCAGTGTAAAAAGCGGTAGCCCGGAAAAACAGCGCAGTGCCTGTATTGTAGTCGGCGTTTTCGAACCGCGCCGCCTGTCCCCTATCGCAGAACAACTCGACAAAATCAGTGATGGTTATATCAGCGCATTGCTGCGCCGTGGCGAACTGGAAGGCAAGGTCGGGCAGACGCTGCTACTGCACCATGTGCCCAACATTCTCTCCGAGCGCATCCTGCTGATCGGCTGCGGCAAAGAGCGCGAGCTCGATGAGCGCCAATACAAGCAGGTGATCCAGAAAACCATCAATACCCTCAACGACACCGGCTCGATGGAAGCGGTCTGCTTCCTGACCGAACTGCACGTGAAAGGCCGCAACACCTACTGGAAAGTGCGTCAGGCGGTAGAAACCGCCAAAGAGACGCTCTACACCTTCGATCAGCTGAAAAGCAACAAGGTGGAGCCGCGTCGTCCGCTGCGCAAAATGGTGTTCAACGTGCCGACCCGCCGTGAGCTCACCAGCGGCGAGCGCGCGATTCAGCACGGCCTGGCGGTGGCTTCCGGCATCAAGGCGGCCAAAGATCTCGGCAACATGCCGCCGAACATCTGTAACGCCGGCTACCTGGCCTCGCAGGCCCGTCAGTTGGCGGACGCCTTCAGCACCAACATCACCACCCGCGTCATCGGCGAACAGCAGATGAAAGAGCTGGGCATGAACGCCTATCTGGCGGTCGGCGCTGGTTCGCAGAACGAATCATTGATGTCGGTGATGGAATATAAGGGCAACCCAAATCCGGACGCTAAGCCGATCGTGCTGGTAGGCAAAGGGCTGACCTTCGACTCCGGCGGCATCTCGATCAAACCGGCCGACGGCATGGACGAGATGAAATACGACATGTGCGGCGCGGCGACCGTGTACGGCGTGATGCGCGTGGTGGCGGAGCTGAACCTGCCGCTGAACGTGATCGGCGTGCTGGCCGGCTGTGAAAACATGCCGGGCGGCCGGGCGTATCGTCCGGGCGACGTGCTGACCACCATGTCCGGCCAGACCGTCGAGGTGCTCAACACCGACGCCGAAGGCCGCCTGGTGCTGTGCGACACCCTGACCTACGTCGAGCGCTTCGAACCGGAGCTGGTGATCGACATCGCCACCCTGACCGGCGCCTGCGTGATCGCCTTGGGCCACCACATCACCGGCCTGATGTCGAACCACAACCCGCTGGCGCACGAGCTGCTGGGCGCTTCCGAGCAGGCCGGCGACCGCGCCTGGCGCCTGCCGATGGCCGACGAGTACTACGAGCAGTTGGACTCCAACTTCGCCGACATGGCGAACATCGGTGGCCGCCCTGGTGGCGCCATCACCGCCGCCTGCTTCCTGTCGCGCTTCACCCGCAAGTACACCTGGGCACACCTGGATATCGCCGGCACCGCCTGGCGCTCCGGTAAAGCCAAGGGCGCGACCGGCCGCCCGGTGGCGCTGCTGTCGCAGTTCCTGCTCAACCGTGCAGGTCTGAACGGCGACGATTAAATCTGAGCGGTAATTCAGGTATAATCCCAAGGGGCACAGCATGCTGTGCCCCTACATTTTTTTATCGGCAGCGGTGGATCCTTAATGAAACAGGCGACGTTTTATTTGCTCGACAACGCGGAACCGTCAGGCGCGCTCAGCGCCCATGAGGCCGTGGCCTGCGCCGTTGCCGCCAACGGCTTCCGCGCCGGCAAGCGGGTGCTGATCGCCTGCGAGAGCCAGGAGCAGGCCCAGCGGCTGGACGAAGCGCTGTGGCAGCGCGAGCCGCATGAATTCGTGCCGCACAACCTGGCCGGCGAAGGGCCGCACTACGGCGCGCCGGTGGAACTGTGCTGGCCCGGCAAGCGCGGCAACGCCCCGCGCGATCTGCTGATCGCCCTGCTGCCGCAGTTTGCCGATTTTGCTACCGCTTTCCATGAAGTGGTAGACTTCGTTCCTTACGAAGACACTCTGAAACAGTTGGCGCGCGACCGTTACAAGGCCTATCGCAGCGTCGGCTTCCATTTGACCACGGCTACGCCGCCAACTCACTGAATACGATAAAGAATGGAAAAGACAAACAGTCAGCTCGACACCGCATACGACCCAAAACAGATCGAACAGAAGCTGTACGATCACTGGGAGAATCAGGGTTACTTCAAGCCGAACGGCGACACCAGCCAGGAAAGCTTCTGCATCATGATCCCGCCGCCGAACGTCACTGGCAGCCTGCACATGGGCCACGCGTTCCAGCAGACCATCATGGACACCATGATTCGCTATCAGCGCATGCAGGGTAAAAACACCCTGTGGCAGGCGGGCACCGACCACGCCGGCATCGCCACCCAGATGGTGGTGGAGCGCAAGATCGCCGCGGAAGAAGGCAAAACCCGCCACGACTACGGCCGTGACGCGTTCATCGACAAAATCTGGCAGTGGAAGGCGGAATCCGGCGGCACCATCACCCGCCAGATGCGCCGTCTGGGCAACTCCGTGGACTGGGAGCGCGAGCGCTTCACCATGGACGAAGGCCTGTCGAACGCGGTGCGCGAAGTGTTTGTCCGTCTGCACAAAGAAGACCTGATCTACCGCGGCAAGCGCCTGGTGAACTGGGATCCGAAGCTGCGCACCGCCATCTCCGATCTGGAAGTGGAAAACCGCGAGTCCAAAGGTTCCATGTGGCACCTGCGCTACCCGCTGGCCGACGGCGCGAAAACCGCCGAGGGCAAAGACTATCTGGTGGTCGCCACCACCCGTCCGGAAACCGTGCTGGGCGATACCGGCGTGGCCGTCAACCCGGAAGATCCACGCTATAAAGACCTGATCGGCAAAGAGATCATTCTGCCACTGGTCGGCCGCCGCATCCGCATCGTCGGCGACGAACACGCCGATATGGAAAAAGGCACCGGCTGCGTGAAGATCACCCCGGCGCACGATTTCAACGACTACGAAGTCGGCAAACGCCACGGCCTGCCGATGATCAACATTCTGACCTTCGACGGCGACATCCGTCAGGAAGCGGAAGTGTTCAACACCCTGGGCGAAGTCTGCACCGACTACTGCAACGAGATCCCGGCCGAGTTCCGCGGCCTGGAGCGCTTCGCCGCGCGTAAAGCGGTGGTTGCCGCCTTCGATCAGTTGGGCCTGCTGGACGAGATCAAACCGCACGACCTGACGGTGCCTTACGGCGACCGCGGCGGCGTGGTGATCGAGCCGATGCTGACCGACCAATGGTACGTGCGCACCGCGCCGCTGGCCAAAGTGGCGGTGGAAGCGGTCGAACAGGGCGACATCCAGTTCGTGCCGAAGCAGTACGAAAACATGTATTTCAGCTGGATGCGCGACATTCAGGACTGGTGCATCTCGCGTCAGCTGTGGTGGGGCCACCGCATCCCGGCCTGGTACGACGTGAACGGCAAAGTCTACGTGGGCCGCAGCGAAGAAGAAGTGCGCAGCGAGAACAACCTGGGCGCCGACGTGGTGCTGACCCAGGACGAAGACGTGCTGGACACCTGGTTCTCGTCCGGCCTGTGGACCTTCTCCACCCTGGGCTGGCCGGAGCAGACCGAGGCGCTGAAAACCTTCCACCCGACCAGCGTGATGGTCAGCGGCTTCGACATCATCTTCTTCTGGATCGCGCGCATGATCATGCTGACCATGCACTTCATCAAGGATGAAAACGGCAAGCCGCAGGTGCCGTTCAAGACCGTCTACATGACCGGCCTTATCCGCGACGACGAAGGCCAGAAGATGTCCAAGTCGAAAGGCAACGTGATCGACCCGCTGGACATGGTCGACGGCATCTCGCTGGAAGATCTGCTGGAAAAACGCACCGGCAACATGATGCAGCCGCAGCTGGCGGAGAAAATACGCAAGCGCACCGAGAAGCAGTTCCCGAACGGCATCGAGCCGCACGGCACCGACGCCCTGCGCTTCACCCTGGCGGCGCTGGCCTCGACCGGCCGCGACATCAACTGGGACATGAAGCGCCTGGAAGGCTACCGCAACTTCTGTAACAAGCTGTGGAACGCCAGCCGCTTCGTGTTGATGAACACCGAAGCGCACGACTGCGGCTTCAACGGCGGCGAGAAAGTGCTGTCGCTGGCGGATCGCTGGATCCTGGCCGAATTCAACCGCACGGTGAAAGCCTACCGCGAAGCGCTGGATACCTACCGCTTCGATCTGGCGGCCAACATCCTGTACGAATTCACCTGGAACCAGTTCTGCGACTGGTATCTGGAGCTGACCAAGCCGGTGGTGAGCAACGGCAGCGAAGCGGAACAGCGCGGCACCCGCCACACGCTGATCACCGTGCTGGAAGCACTGCTGCGCCTGGCGCACCCGATCATTCCGTTCATCACCGAAACCATCTGGCAGCGCGTGAAGCCGCTGACCGGCACGACCGCAGACACCATCATGCTACAGCCGTTCCCGGCCTACGACGCCGCGCTGGAAGACGAGCAGGCGCTGAACGATCTGGAGTGGATCAAGCAAACCATCATCGCCGTGCGCAACATCCGCGCCGAGATGAACATCGCGCCAAGCAAAGCGCTCGACGTGCTGCTGCGCAACTGCAGCGCCGACGCCCAGCGCCGCGTGCAGGAGAACCAAAGCTTTATCGCCCGTCTGGCGCGCCTGGAATCCATCGCGCTGTTGCCGGCCGGTGAGAAAGGCCCGGTCTCCGTCACCAAGCTGGTGGACGGCGCCGAGCTGCTGATCCCGATGGCCGGTTTCATCGACAAGGACGCCGAGATCGCGCGTCTGGCCAAAGAGATGGGCAAGCTGGATGCGGAAATCGCTTCGATCGAAGGCAAACTGGCGAACGAAGGCTTCGTGGCGCGCGCGCCGGAGGCGGTGGTCGCCAAAGAGCGCGATCGTCTGGCGGCCTGCAAAGAAGGCAAAGTGAAGCTGCAGGAACAGCAGGCGACCATCGCCGCGCTGTAATCCACTGGCTCACGCCAACGCCTGAAAAACAGCGGGGTCTTCCCCGCTGTTTTTTTATCGCCGTTGCATCCGGGCCGGGTTAGATGTTATTACAAGATATTACTGCTGCAGGGACGCCGCCGGGAAATAATCCCCGGCGCGTTTCGTGCTGCGATAAAAACGAAAAACGAACGTGGTCTCTTTCAATGGCGAGTGTAAACATGACAACAGCAACCCCGGCGCGCCTGCTGGTGCGCCCCATCACGGCGGAAGACAATCCCGCCATTGCTCACGTCATTCGCGAAGTCTCCGCCGAGCACGGCCTGACGGCGGATAAAGGCTATACCGTCTCCGATCCCAATCTGGACGCCCTGTATCAGCTCTACAGCCTGCCGCGCAGCGCTTACTGGGTGATCGAGGTGGACGGCCAGGTCGCCGGCGGCGGCGGCATCGCGCCGCTGCAGGGCGGCGCAGACGATATTTGCGAATTGCAGAAGATGTATTTCCTGCCGGTGTTGCGCGGCAAGGGGTTGGCGAAACGCCTGGCGCTGCAGGCGCTGGATTTCGCCCGCCAGCACGGCTTCCGCTGTTGTTACCTCGAGACCACCGCCAGCCTGACGCAGGCCGTCGCACTGTACGAACACCTGGGCTTCGAACACATCGACCACGCGATGGGCGCCACCGGCCACGTCGATTGCGAAGTCACCATGCTGAAAACGCTGTAATCGTCCCCCGCCTCTCTATCATGGCGCAGCGTGCTGCGCCATTTTATTAATATCGCAATCAATCAGTAAAACTCGCTATAACGCCGTTTTTCAAGCAGATAAACTGACGTTAAAAACCATGATGTAAATTTAATGTGAAGTTCGTTAATAAATTAACGATCGCAAATTGACCGTTTTTCCCCCCGCGCTACTCTGCCAGTATCCCAATCGCGCACGGAGAGCTGTCATGTCGGAAAATACCTTTGATTACATCATCGTCGGCGCCGGTTCCGCCGGCTGCGTGCTGGCGGCGCAGCTGATCCGCCGCACCCAGGCGCGGGTGCTGCTGCTGGAAGCCGGCGGCGACGACAATAACCTGTTTATCAAGATGCCGGCCGGGGTGGCCAAGATCATCGCCAAAAAAAGCTGGCCCTACGAGACGGAACCGGAACCTCATGCCAATAACCGCCGCATGCAGATCGCGCAGGGCAAGGTGCTGGGCGGCAGCAGTTCGGTCAACGGTATGATCTACCTGCGCGGCCAGCCGCAGGACTACGACGACTGGGCCGAACGCTACGGCTGCACCGGCTGGAGCTACCGGGAGGTGCTGCCCTACTTCAAACGCGCCGAGGCCAACGAAAGCCTGTCCGACGACTACCACGGCGCCGACGGGCTGCTGCCGGTCAGCGAGAACCGCTACCGCCACCCGCTGAGCATGGCGTTTATCCGCGCCGGCCAGGAGTTGAACCTGCCCTATCGCAACGACTTCAACGGCGACAGCCAGCACGGCGTCGGTTTCTACCAAACCACCACCCGCAACGGCGAGCGCGCCAGCACCGCCCGCACCTACCTGAAGGCAGTGCGCGACGAACGGCGGCTGGTGGTGAAACTGAACGCCCTGGCGCACCGGCTGACCTTCGAGGGCAACGTCGCCACCGGCGTGGTTTACAGCCAGAACGGCGGCGCGGAAGTGACCGCACTCGCCACCAAAGAGGTGATCGTCAGCGCCGGCGCGGTCGGTTCGCCGAAGCTGCTGATGCTGTCCGGCATCGGCCCGCGCGACCACCTGCAGCAGCTGGGCATCGAGGTGCGGGCGGATCTGCCGGTGGGCAAAAACTTCCACGACCATCTGCACATGTCGATCAACGTCAGCACCCGCGAGCCGATCAGCCTGTTCGGCGCCGATCGCGGCCTGCAGGCGCTGAGCCACGGCGCGCAGTGGCTGGCGTTTCGCAGCGGGGTGCTCTCATCCAACGTGCTGGAAGGCGCCGCCTTCACCGACAGCCAGGGCGACGGCCGGCCGGACGTGCAGATCCACTTCCTGCCGCTGCTGGACAGCTGGGACGACGTGCCCGGCGAGCCGCTGCCGAACATTCACGGCTTCACGCTCAAGGTCGGCTACCTGCAGCCGAAGGCGCGCGGCGAAGTGCAGCTGCGCAGCAGCAACCCGCGCGATCCGGTCAAGCTGCACGCCAACTACCTCGGCCACCCGGACGATCTGGCCGGCAGCGTGCGCGCGGTGAAGTTCGGCCTGGATTTCCTGCAAACCGCGGCGCTGAAGCCGCTGATCAAAGACCTGCTGATGCCGCAGCCGGAGTGGACACGCGACGAAGCTCAGCTGGAAGCCTTCGTGCGCAACTTCTGCAAGACGGTGTATCACCCGGTGGGCAGTTGCCGCATGGGGCCGTCGCCACAGGACGCGGTGACCGATCCGCAGCTGCGGGTGCACGGTTTTGAACGGCTGCGGGTGATCGACTGCTCGGTGATGCCGCAGCTCACCAGCGGCAACACCAATGCGCCAACCATCATGCTGGCGGAAAAGGCGGTGGATCTGTTGCTGGGCGCGCCGCAGTAAGGGCGCGCTTCAACGTCAGGCGGCGGCGGGCACGCCGCTGTGGAAACGCAGCTCGCTGTCCGGCGACAGGATCAGCTCGGCTTCGAGGCGGCCGAAATGCGCCACCCGTTCGCTGATGTCGCCGCCGGCGATCTGCTCGGCCAATGTCAGGTAGTCCTGATAATGCCGCGCTTCGGATCGCAGCAGCGAGACGTAAAAGCGGTTCAGCTCATCGTCCAGGTGTGGCGCCAGTTTGGCGAAGCGTTCGCAGGATCGCGCTTCGATGTAGGCGCCGCAGATCAGT
Source organism: Serratia sp. NGAS9 (assembly GCF_009905295.1). Classification (NCBI taxonomy): domain Bacteria; kingdom Pseudomonadati; phylum Pseudomonadota; class Gammaproteobacteria; order Enterobacterales; family Yersiniaceae; genus Serratia; species Serratia sp. NGAS9. The sequence continues at coordinate 512,755 of NZ_CP047605.1, read as the reverse complement.
TTGTCGATCAGCGTCGCCGGATCGTGGGTGCGGATCTCGCGTATCATGCCCTTGGCGTAGCGGCTGGCGGTGATCTTGCGATACGGGATCCCGCGCGCCTGCATGATCTCCAGCACCTGCGAGAAGTGATGCAACTCTTCCTTGATCAACAGCACCATGCGATCCGCCAGATCCTGGCCGTAGGCCGAGCCGTTTTTCGGCAGGATCTTGCGGGTGAACTGGCCCTGGCGGAACAGCGTGTCCGGCGCGCCCTGCGCCTCGTGCAGAAACGCCTCGTAGGGCCGCAGCAGCGCCAACAGCGCGTCGCCGCTCTCTTTGTCCGCCACGTAGCGGCGGATCAGCCACATGCCGGTCTGTGCGGCTTTCAGCTCGCACACCAGGTGGTCGGTCAGCAACAGCTGCAGGTTTTCCGGACGGCGCGCGGCGTCGATCCAGGCGTCGGGAGTTTCACAGTGCAGGAAGCTTAAAATCGGGGCTAACAGGGATTGGTATGTCATCGGCTTCATTGCCCTATGTATTTCAAGTCGCAGCTAGGCGGCCAGCTCACTCATCCCCAGGAGCTTACTCAGGTAAGTGACTGGGGTGAGAGAGTGCAGCCAACAACGCTGCAGCTTGAAAGACGACGGGGATATCAGGGGCCGGCGAGAACCGGCCCATGTGAATAAGCGAGGTTAATTAGTGGCGTTTGCCGTCGTCGTCTTCGTCGATGTAGTCGCCGTCTTCGTCATCCTCACCGTCTTCACCGTTCGGATCTTCGAAGTAGGTGCCCCAGCCGTCGTAGTTGACGCCGCAGCGTTCCGCCAGCGCCACCAGCTGTTCTACCTGGGCGTCGATCAGCTCGGCGTTCAGGCCGACTTCGCTGATCACGTCGCAGCACATCACCATCGAACCGTCTTCCACTTCCAGCTCTTCGGCGTCGGTCACTTCGTAGCCCAGCTTGAAGGCTTCAACGGCGGCCTGCTCCAGAACCTCAAATTTCTCGGCGGACAGATGGTGCTCGATGGTGTAGAGCGCGTCCGGATCGCTGCCGTCTTCCAGCAGTTCTTCGATGATCAGGCGGGTCTCTTCACGTTGTTCTTCCAGCAATTCGCGGTTTGCCATGCCTATATCCTCAAGTCAAATGGCCTTCATTCCTTCTATTTTCACACACCGCCGACATTGCTTCCACGATAAACGTGAAAGATTTCCTCGCTGGGGTTGAAATTGAATATTCATACATATAAAGTGAATTTTAATTCAATTACACAATCAGGGAATCGGACTATGAGCACCGGCAATGCGTTCTACCAACGTCACTTTCTGAGGTTAATGGATTTCACCCCCGCCGAGCTGCAGGCGCTGCTGCGGCTTTCGGCCGATCTGAAACAGGCCAAGAAGCAGGGGCAGGAACAGCGCCGGCTGCAGGGCAAAAACATTGCGCTCATCTTCGAAAAAGACTCGACCCGCACGCGATGCTCTTTCGAAGTTGCCGCATTCGATCAGGGTGCGCAGGTGACCTATCTCGGCCCAAGCGGCAGCCAGATCGGCCATAAAGAGTCGATGAAAGACACCGCCCGGGTGCTGGGCCGCCTGTACGACGGTATTCAATACCGCGGCTACGGCCAGGCGCTGGTGGAAACCCTGGCGGAACACGCCGGCGTGCCGGTGTGGAACGGCCTGACCGACGAGTTCCACCCCACTCAGCTGCTGGCGGATCTGCTCACCGTGCAGGAACACCTGCCGGGCAAGGCGCTGAGCGAGGTGAAGCTGGCGTACGTCGGCGACGCGCGCAACAACATGGGCAACACGCTGCTGGAAGCCGCCGCGCTGGCGGGCATGGATCTGCGGCTGGTGGCGCCGAAGGCCTGCTGGCCGCAGCCGGAGCTGGTGGCCGAATGCCAGGCGCTGGCGCAGCAAACCGGCGCGAAACTCACCCTGACCGAAGACATTGCCGAAGGGGTGCAAGACGCCGATTTCCTCTACACTGACGTCTGGGTGTCGATGGGCGAACCGAAAGAAACCTGGCAAGAGCGTATCGCGCTGCTGCGGCCGTATCAGGTCAACATGGCGATGCTGAAGCTGACCGGCAACCCGAACGTGAAGTTCCTGCACTGCCTGCCGGCGTTCCACGACGACCAAACCACGCTCGGCAAGCAGATGGCGCAGCAGTACGATCTGCACGGCGGCATGGAAGTGACCGACGAGGTGTTCGAATCGGCGCACAGCGTGGTGTTCGATCAGGCGGAAAACCGGCTGCACACCATCAAGGCGGTGCTGGTCGCCACGCTGAGCGAAACCCTCTGATTGTTCCCCCTCCGCCCTGGCACCCCCGGCCAGGGCGGCTAATATATTCCTGGAATATCAAATAGCGGATTGGCCTTTGCCCGCCGCCGGCAAAGGTTCTACCGTGACAGGCCGACGGCGCCCGCGCCGTAAAAACCAACGATAACAAACCGTTCTCAGCGCCGCCTTGCGGCGCCTTCAGGGGATACACACCGATGAAAGCCAAACTCTTGCCGCTGTTCCTGCTCGCCGCCCTGCCCACCGCCACGTTAGCCGCCACGCCGCCGAATACGCTGGTGGTGGTGCAATCGCTGGATGACATCGTCAGCCTCGATCCGGCGGAAGCCAACGAACTCTCCAGCATCCAGACAGTGCCCAGCCTGTATCAGCGTCTGGTGCAGGCGGATCGCGACGATCCGGCTAAGGTGGCGCCGGTGCTGGCGGAAAGCTGGCAGGGCGATGCGGCGGCTAAAACGCTGACGGTGAAACTGCGGCCGCAGGCGGCGTTTGCCTCCGGCAATCCGCTGACCGCTGACGACGTGATCTTCTCTTACAGCCGCGCGGTGAAAATGAACAAGTCGCCGGCGTTCATCCTCAACGTGCTCGGCTGGCAACCGGACAACATCGACGCGCAGCTGAAGAAGATCGACGACCATACCGTGCAGCTGCGCTGGACGGCGGACGTCAGCCCGGCGGTGGCGCTGAATATCCTCTCGACGCCGATCGCCTCGATCGTCGACAGCAAGGCGGCGCTGGCCAACGTCAAAGACGGCGACTTCGGCAACGCCTGGCTGAAAATGCACTCCGCCGGCAGCGGCCCGTTCAAGATGCGCGTCTATCAGCCGCATCAGGCGATCGTGCTGGACGCCAACCCCACCTCGCCGGGCGACAAGCCGCAGCTGAAAAACATCATCATTAAAAACGTACCGGATCCGGCCACCCGCCGCCTGCTGATCCAGCAGGGCGACGCTGATATCGCCCGCGAACTCGGCGCCGATCAGACCGACACGCTGAAGAACCAGCCGGGCGTCAAGGTGCTGGAGATCCCGTCCGCCGAGCAAAACTACCTGGTGTTCAACACCGGCAACGGCGCCAATCCGCTGCTGAACAACCCGGCCTTCTGGGAAGCGGCGCGCTATCTGGTGGATTATCAGGGCATCACGAAGGATCTGCTGAAGGGCCAATACTTCGTGCACCAGAGCTTCCTGCCGGTCGGGCTGCCGGGCGCGCTGGAGACCAACCCATTCAGCTACGATCCGGCTAAAGCGAAAGCCATCCTGGCCAAGGCGGGCATCACCCACGCCGCCTTTACGCTGGACGTAGAGAACAAACCGCCGTTCATCACCATCGCGCAGGCGCTGCAGGGCAGCTTCGCCGCCGCCGGTGTGAAGATCGAACTGCTGCCGGCCGCGGGCAGCCAGGTTTACTCACGCGTGCGCGCCAGGCAGCATCAGGCGGCGATCCGGCTGTGGATCCCGGATTACTTCGACGCCCACTCCAACGCCAGCGCCTTCGCCTACAACGACGGCAAAAGCAGCACGGTGGCCGGGCTGAACGGCTGGCAGATCCCGCAGTTGAATAAGCAGACGCTGGCGGCGCTGGCCGAAGCCGATCCAGCCAAGCGCCGCGCGCTGTACACCGCCATGCAGCAGGAGCTGCAGCGCAGTTCGCCGTACGTGTTTATCGATCAGGCTAAAACCGAAGTGGTGCTGCGCGACAACGTCAAAGGCTATCAACAAGGGTTGAACGCCGACATGGTCTACTACGATCGCGTCAGCAAATAGCCGGCGAGCGGCCATCGCCGGCCAATCGATTGCGGGGCGGCAAAAAACGGCGTTTTAACGCTTGCAGTGGCGAAAAGCGCGAGTATAATGCGCCACAATTTGCCAGGAGAAAGCATGAAAAACGACGTTTGTTTTGTTAGCCGCAATCGACAAAACCGACTGCCTATCGGCGGCCAGCTGCCGTTGTTTCTCCTGTTGCTAAACCGATCGTTTCAAGCCCCTCATTGAGGGGCTTTTTTTTGCCTTAAAAAGTCCCGCGCCACGGGCACGCGTCGAGGAGGAGTGAAAAATGGCCAACCCGCTGTATCACAAACACATCATCTCTATTAACGATCTCAGCCGCGAGGATCTGGAGCTGGTGCTGCGCACCGCCGCCGGTCTGAAAGCCAACCCGCAGCCGGAACTGTTGAAACACAAGGTGATCGCCAGCTGCTTCTTTGAAGCCTCGACCCGTACCCGCCTGTCGTTCGAAACCTCGATGCACCGCCTCGGCGCCTCGGTGGTCGGTTTCGCCGACGGCAGCAACACCTCGCTTGGCAAAAAAGGCGAAACCCTGGCCGACACCATCTCGGTGATCAGCACCTATGTGGACGCCATCGTGATGCGCCATCCGCAGGAAGGCGCAGCGCGCATGGCCTCGGAATTCTCCGGCAACGTGCCGGTGCTCAACGCCGGCGACGGCGCCAACCAACACCCGACCCAGACCCTGCTGGATCTGTTCACCATCCAGGAAACCCAGGGGCGCCTGAGCAACCTCAGCATCGCCATGGTCGGCGACCTGAAATACGGCCGCACCGTGCACTCGCTCACCCAGGCGCTGGCCAAATTCGAAGGCAACCGCTTCTACTTCATCGCCCCGGACGCGCTGGCGATGCCGGCCTACATCCTGAAAATGCTGGAAGAGAAAGGCATCGAGTACAGCCTGCACAGCAGCATTGAAGAAGTGGTGCCGGAGCTGGATATTCTCTACATGACCCGGGTGCAGAAAGAGCGCCTCGATCCTTCCGAGTACGCCAACGTGAAGGCGCAGTTCGTGCTGCGCGCCGCGGATCTGGCCGGCGCGCGCGCCAACCTCAAGGTGCTGCACCCGCTGCCGCGCATCGACGAGATCGCCACCGACGTGGATAAAACGCCGCACGCTTACTACTTCCAGCAGGCGGGCAACGGCATCTTCGCCCGTCAGGCGCTGCTGGCGCTGGTGCTCAACGCAGATTTGGCTCTTTAAGGGGGAACCGCCATGACTCACGACAACAAACTGCAGGTCGAAGCGATCAAATGCGGCACGGTGATCGACCACATTCCGGCGCAGATCGGTTTCAAGCTGCTGACGCTGTTCAAGCTGACCGCCACCGACCAGCGCATCACCATCGGCCTGAACCTGCCCTCCAACGAGCTGGGCCGCAAGGATCTGATCAAGATCGAGAACACCTTCCTGACCGAGCAGCAGGCTAACCAGCTGGCGATGTACGCGCCGAAGGCCACGGTAAACCGCATCGACAACTATGAAGTGGTACGCAAGCTGACCCTCAGCCTGCCGGACCACATCGACGGCGTGCTGACCTGCCCGAACGGCAACTGCATCAGCCGCAGCGAGCCGGTGGCGTCGAGCTTCAGCGTCAAATCGCGCGGCGGCGAAGTGCACCTGAAATGCCGCTACTGCGAAAAAGAGTTCGAGCATCAGGTGGTACTGCAGGCAGACTAAGCCCGGCATGGGCGCCGGGAGATGGCGCTGTCATTCTCCCGGTGACGCCCTATAATGGGTCCTCTGAAAATTACTCTACCCACGTTGCTACCCACCGAATTTTACGCTGCGGCCGACCGCGCGGCGGCGTGAAAGACAACGGGTCTATCAGGAGAAAACATGTCACGTAATATCAGCACTGAACTCGCCCCGGCAGCCATTGGTCCTTACGTGCAGGGCGTTGATCTGGGCAGCATGATCATCACTTCCGGCCAGATCCCGGTCGATCCGAAAACCGGCGCCGTCGCCGACGACGTCGCCGCACAGGCGCGCCAGTCGCTGGAAAACGTTAAAGCGATCGTCGAAGCCGCCGGCCTGATCGTTGCCGACATCGTGAAAACCACCGTATTCGTGAAAGACCTGAACGACTTCGCCACCGTCAACGCCGCGTACGAAGCCTTCTTCACCGAGCACAGCGCGCCGTTCCCGGCCCGCTCTTGCGTAGAAGTGGCGCGTCTGCCGAAAGACGTGAAGATCGAAATCGAAGCCATCGCCGTGCGTCGTTAATCGACACGCATGCGAATCACGGCCAGTGCAGACTGGCCGTTTTTATTGATAATCATTTTATTAACCCAATTAATTTATAGCGATAGCGTAATATCGTTCACATTTACAATTCCCTAATAAAAATACGCCTATAATTATTTTTCACCCGGCCGGGTCATTGCTGTTTCATTTCGTTCACTTCGTGAATAATGACAGGAGATAACCATGGCACCTAGCGTATTGGATTATTTTATCCAACAAGTTTCCCGTTATCCGGAAAAAACCGCCGTCGTCGGCGATAATAAACACCTGACCTACCGTCAATTGGATGAAGCCAGCAGCGCACTGTGCGCGCTGTTGCTACGGCGGGGCGTGGCGCCCGACAGCTATGTGCCGCTCGTCACGCTGCGCACGCCGGAAATGCTGATCGGTATGTTGGCGATCGTCAAAGCCGGCGCAGGCTATATTCCCATCGACGCCCGTTACCCGGAAAAAAGAATACAGGATATCGTCACGCAAAGCGGTTCCCCTTTAATACTCGCCAGCAACGCGACGATAGCGCTTTCGGAAAATAACTTCAGCGAGGATATTATTTATATTGATAATATATCAACTTCTTCGCAGGAGAATATAACGTTCATTTCTCCGTCCCCCGATGCCATCGTTTATCTCATTTTCACTTCAGGCACCACCGGCAAACCGAAAGGTGTGCTGATAGAACATCAGTCACTGCTGAATTTAATTCTCTGGCATAACAAGCAATTCGCCATGGATGCCGAAAGTCGTTCTACGCTGATCGCCGGCTTGAGTTTCGACGTCGCGCAATGGGAGATCTGGTCGCCTCTGACCAGCGGCGGCACATTGTATCTGCCCCCGGAAGACGCTCGCCTGCAGCCGGAAGTCCTGCTGGCCTACTTTGCCGAACAGGGCATTACCCACGCCAGCCTGCCCGCCGTACTGGTTGCCGAAGTGGTCGGCGCGCCGCAACCGGCCAATCTGGCGCTGCGGTATCTGTTCAGCTCAGGGGAGAAACTTCATCCGGTCGATCTGCGCGGCATCGATTATTCATTGATCGATTACTACGGCCCGACGGAAGCCACCATATTCGCCACCTGCAACCGGGTGGCTTGCGCCACGCAAAACCCGCCCGCCAGCATTGGGCAGCCCATCGGCGATACCGAAATCTTCATCCTCGATGACCGACTGCAGCCCGTGATCGGCGATCGCCCCGGCGAGCTGTATATCAGCGGCCGCTGTCTGGCCCGCGGCTACCTGAACAATCCGGCGTTGACCGCCGAGCGCTTCATCACCCCGCCCCACTTCGCCGGATTGCGCCTGTACCGCAGCGGCGATCGGGCTCGTTGGCTGGCGGATGGCCGCATTCAATATCTGGGCCGTATCGACGATCAGGTCAAAATCCGCGGCAATCGCATTGAACTGGGCGAAATCGAAAACGCCATGCTGCAGGTTGCGGGCGTCCGTAAAGCGGTGGCCGCCGTGGCAATGGCTGACGATCCGCTGGGCAAGAAAATCGTGGCGTTTCTGATCGCGGAGAGTGACAGCGAAAACGTGACCGCACGCGTCCGACAGAAACTGAAAGAAACGCTGCCCACCGCATTTCTGCCCGCCGATTATCGTTTACTGGAACACATGCCGCTGAACAACAACGGCAAGATCGACAAAGCGGCTCTGTTGGCGCATTACCAACCGGTCAGCGTCAGTGTCGGCGTTGCGCAGCCGCTGACCGCCGACCAGCGCGTCGTCGCCGATCTCTGGCGCTCGCTGCTGAAAGTGGAACAGCCCGCAGCCGACGATGATTTTTTCTCGCTGGGCGGCCATTCGCTGTTGGCGGCCAAACTGATGGCGGCGCTGGCCGAGGCATTTGCCGTCGAGACTTCGGTGCACGACATCTATGAATATCCCACTCTGGGCGCCCTGGCGCAGGCACTGGCACTGGCACAACGCAGAGACCGGCAACCGACACAGCGGCAAGGCGAAGCGCGTGCCTTGCAGGATGATGTTTATTTGCCGTCGGATCTCGTCATCGATCCGACGTTCGATCCGCGGCAAATCAGCGCGCCGCGCGCCATTTTGCTGACCGGCGCCACCGGCTTCGTCGGCGCGCATCTGTTGGCCGATCTGCTGCGCACCACCGACGCCGAGCTGTACTGTCTGGTGCGCGACGGCGCCAAACTGCCGCCGAGACAGCGGCTGGAGGCGGTGCTGCAGCGCTACCGGATCGCGCTGAACGCCAGCCAGCACGCGCGCATTCATATCGTGCCTGGCAACGTAGCGGAACACGACTTTTCGCTGACGCCGGCGGCCTACAGGGCGTTAAGCCGAGATATCGATCTGATTTACCATTCGGCCAGCGCGGTGAATTTTATCCAGCCTTACGCCTACATGAAGCGCGACAACGTGCAGGGCCTGCGGGAAATCATTCGCTTCGCGGCGCATAGCCGCACCAAGCCGCTGATGCTGCTGTCGACCATCTCCGTATACAGCTGGGGGCATCTGCACACCGGCAAGCGGGTGATGCGGGAAAGCGACGATATCGACCAAAACCTGCCGGCGGTCAGCCGCGATATCGGCTACGTGCGCAGCAAATGGGTGATGGAGAAAATCGCCGATTTAGCGGCGGCGCAAGGCCTGCCGCTGATGACCTTCCGCCTGGGCTACGCCACCTGCCACAGCCGTACCGGCGTCAACGCCGATTATCAATGGTGGGGACGGCTGGTGAAAACCTGCATCAGCAGCGGCACGGTGCCGGATTTACGGGATATGCGCGAAGGGTTGACCACGGTGGATTACATGACCCGGGCCATCGCCCACGTCTCTCGCAATCCGCAGGCGCTGGGGCAGAAATTCAACCTGATCCATCAAGGTGACAATAATCTGACGCTGCGTGAGTTTTTCAGCCTGCTGGAGCGCGAGTTCGGTTATCGTTTTCGTCCCTTGCCCTTCGCACAGTGGCGGGCCCAATGGGAAAACGACAGCGACGCGCCGCTGTACCCGCTGCTCAGCCTGTTCAAGGATCCTATGGTGGACGAGCTATCGACGGTGGAGCTCTATCAAGACACCTATCGGTGGGACTGCAGCAACCTGCAACGCTTCCTGCAGGGCAGCGGTATCGATGAGCCGCGCTTCACCCGCCAGCTGCTGCTGAACTACCTGCAGCACGCCATCGGGTATGCGCCGCTGTCGCTACAGGCGTAATGAAACCGGGGCTCAACTGGCCGAGCCCCGTCACCCTCACTCCGTTTTAAGCCCCCGCAGCAGCGCCTCCAGCGGGTACACCGCGGCAATCACCACTTCGTCGCGCGTCTGCGCCGCCGCATCCAGCCGGCGCTGCGCTTGTTCGGCCTCGGCCCGGCTCAGCGGTTTGTCCTGCTGATGGCGATCCAGCAGCGTTAACCCCAATACGGCCAGGGCATCGACGTCCTGCGCCACCGGCGCCAGCTCCCGCAGCGTGCGGTTGCCCGCGATCGCCGTTTGCAGCGCCGCGCCGTTCGCCTGCCAGCGCTGCAGCCGTTCGCGCAGCGCCTGTGCCGCCGCCTTATCGCGCTTATCCTTCAGCAAAGCCGCAACCTGGGCATGCATGTCACGCACCGCGCCGCTCTCCGGCGGCAGCGCATCGGCAAAGCGGTTCAGCGGTTCGAACTGATGATAGATGCCGGCCTGGAACTTCAGGTGCTGGCGGGTGTAATACTGCGCCGGTTCCACCGCCTCGGCCAGGATCTGTAGCGGCGCGATCTGCACGCTGTTGCTCAGCCGGGTGAATTCGCGCGCCGTTTCCGCATGCTGCTGCAGGCCGACCGACACCACCGACCAGGCGTCGATCGCCGCCAGCCGCCGGTACATGTTGCTTTCGTCGGTAACGTCCTGCGCCGACCACAGCCGCTCCGCCACCGCGAAGGCGCGCGGCCACAGCTTGAGATCGATCAGCGGCGCGCGCACGTTTTCCGCCCACAGCGCCGCTTCACCGCCGAGAATATTGGCCTGCCCTTTCTCGTCCGGCACCACCGGCATCTTGCCCGTCGGCGCCGCCGCCAGCTTGTCGCCGCTGGTGGGGTAACGCACGTTGCCGACCAACGTATAGCCGCTGAGCTTGTCCTGTTGCAGCGTGACCACCGGCCGCGTATCGCCCATCCAGGTATCGACGCGGAACGTCACCTGCTGCGGCGTGCGCCAGACGATGTCGTGCACCGCGCGGCGCGACTTGCCGTTGAAATCGATAAAGCCGCGCCAGCCCTGCTTGCCCTCGATCAGCGTGAAGCTGCCCTCCACCGCGCTACCCTTCAGACGCGGCATGCTGAAACGCCAGCTTTGCGCCTGCTCGCCGGGTTGCACCGCCGTCTCAACCCCCAGCGGCTGCGGCAGAATTTCATTGCGGTAGTGATAGGCAGTGCTTTGCGGCTGATCGAGGTAGAAACCGGTGGAGAGGATGCCCTGATAGCCGTCCTGCGCACTGGCGCCCAGCGAGTCTTGCCCCTGCCAGGACTGAATGACGATCGAGCGCGGCAGCGACGGATGGTAGATCTCGTCCCAACCGACCATCTGCCGCTGGTGCTTCTCGAGGATCTTTTCCAGCTTCTGGTTGAAGTAGGCCTGCAGCGCATGGGTATCCGCCAGCCCGTTCTGCTGCATAAACGCCTGAATCGACGGCGACGCCCGCCACTGGCTGGCGTCCACTTCGTCGCCGCCGATGTGCAGATAAGGATCGGGGAAGATCGCCGCCAGCTCGCCGACGATCGTATCGACAAACTGATACACCTCGTCGCGGGTCGGATCGAGCGTCGGCTTATGCACGCCCCACTCGCGCTCCATGCGATACGGCCCCGGCGCGCTCATCAGGTCGGGATAGGCCACCGCGATGCTGGAGGCGTGCCCCGGCATGTCGATCTCCGGCACCACGCGAATGCCGCGCGCCGTGGCGTAAGCCACCACCTGCCGCATCTGCTCACGGGTGTAGAACTGGCCGTCGCTGGCCTGCTGCTGCAATTTGGGGTAATGCTCGGAGGCGAAGCGCCAGCCCTGATCGTCGGTCAGGTGCCAGTGGAATACGTTGAGCTTGGCCGCCGCCATGCCATCAAGCTGGCGCAGAATGTCCGGCAGCGGCAGGAAATGGCGCGCCGAATCCAGCAGCACGCCGCGCCACGGAAAACGCGGCACGTCGCGAATATCCACCAATGGCAGGAAAGTGTTTTGCCCGTCGGTCTGCAGCAGCTGCAGCAGGGTCTCCATGCCGCGCAGCGCGCCAAAGCGAGTGTTGGCGGTCAGCGTGGCGCCCTGCGGCGTGACCGCCAGCCGGTAGCTCTCATCGCTGCCCGGCAGCGGCTGCGCCGCCACCCGGTCCTTGATCACCACTTTGATCGCCGCGCCGTTTGCTTCTTCCCTCAGCGCCAGCGTCCAGCCGGTCTGCAACTCGATGCGCTGGCGCCAGCGCGGCAGCGCGTCGCCCAAATCATCACCCTGCAGCGTCAGAGACAATCGGCGATCCAGCACCAGCTTGCCCGCCGGTTGCGTCACTTCCACCTGCTGCGGCCAGGGCATCAGCGGCAAATCACCCGCCGGCTGCGCCAGCGCGCCGCAAGAAAACCATAACGATGAAGCCAGTAGCGCATAACGGAAAGGTCTGTGCATCGGAAATTCCTCAGAGGAAAAAAACAAAATATCCCCAATGAATTTCAAACCACCGCTAGGCGGCAAGCGCCCGCATCCCCAGGCGCTTAGGTCTGCTAAGTCACTGGGGGGCGGGCGTACAGCCAACAACGCGGTGGCTTGAAAGGCGCAGGGGAAAACAGCCAACGCTGTAGATAAAGACTCAGCACAGAACAGATGTCCAACCGTTGCGGTGAAAAAGCGGACGGGATCACAGTTGCCCCCTCCCGGCCGGAGGGGGCGAACGGGTTATTGCCAGCCGTAGCGGCGCACGAACCAGCCTTTCACGCACTGGGTCAGCACCATGTAACCGGCGAGGATCAGCACCAGCCACGGGAAGTAACCGAGCGGCAGCGCCTGCAGCTGCAGGAAGCCGGCCAGCGGCGAGAACACCAGGCCGATGCCGGTGGCGATCACCGCCAGCGTCATGATGCACAGCGGCCAGGACGGGCGGCTCTGGATAAACGGAATTTTGCGCGTGCGGATCATGTGCACGATCAGCGTTTGCGACAGCAGCCCTTCCACGAACCAGCCGGACTGGAACAGCGTCTGCATTTCCGGCGTGTTGGCCTTGAATACCCACCACATCAGGCTGAAGGTCAGCACGTCGAAGATCGAACTGATCGGCCCAAAGAACACCATAAACCGCCCCAGATCGGCGGAGTTCCAGCGCTGCGGCTGGGTGATCTGATCGTCGTCGACGTTATCGAACGGGATGGCGATCTGCGAGATGTCATACATCAGGTTCTGAATCAACAGATGCAGCGGCAGCATCGGCAGGAACGGCAGGAAGGCGCTGGCGATCAGCACGCTGAACACGTTGCCGAAGTTGGAGCTGGCGGTCATCTTGATGTATTTCAGCATGTTGGCGAAGGTGCGGCGCCCTTCGATCACCCCCTGCTCCAGCACCATCAGGCTTTTTTCCAGCAGGATGATGTCCGCCGCTTCCTTGGCGATATCCACCGCCGAATCAACGGAGATGCCGATATCTGCCGCGCGCAGCGCCGGCGCGTCGTTGATACCGTCGCCCATAAAGCCCACCACGTGCCCCTGGCGGCGCAGCAGTTTGACGATGCGCTCCTTGTGCAGCGGCGTCAGCTTGGCGAACACCGTGGTGCGCGCCGCCGCCTGCGCCAGCTGCTCGTCGTCCATCTGCTCGATCTCGCTGCCGCGCAGCAGATGATCGGCCTCAAGCCCGACGTCACGGCACACTTTGGCGGCCACCAGTTCGTTGTCGCCGGTGAGGATCTTCACCGTGACGCCGTTCTGTTTCAGCGCCGCCAGCGCCGGCGCGGTGCTTTCCTTCGGCGGATCGAGGAAGGCGACGTAGCCTTCGAGGATCAGATCCGACTCGTCCGCCACGCCGTATTCATGGGTTTGCGCCGGCAGGATCTTGTTGGCCACCGCCACCACCCGCAGCCCCTGCTGGTTGAGATCGTCGGTGATGCGGCGGATCCTCGCCAGCAGCGCCTCGCTCAGCGGGATCACCTCGTCTTCGTGGCGCACGTGGCTGCAAATCGCCAGCATCTCTTCCAGCGCGCCCTTGCACACCAGCTCGTGATACTCGTTGTCTTTGGCCACCACCACCGACATGCGGCGGCGCACGAAATCGAACGGGATCTCATCCACCTTGCGGTAGTTTTGCAGCGCCTCCGGCTGCTGATTTTGCTCCGCGCAGCTCAGCACCGCCACGTCGAGCAGGTTTTTCAGCCCGGTCTGGTAGAAGCTGTTCAACCAGGCGTAGCGCAGCACCCGCTCGCTGCTGGCACCGAACACATCGGTGTGGCGCTCCAGTACGATCTTGTCCTGGGTCAGGGTGCCGGTCTTGTCGGTGCACAGAATATCCATGGCGCCGAAGTTCTGGATGGCGTCCAGCCGTTTGACGATCACCTTCTGACGCGACAGCTTCACCGCCCCTTTGGCCAGCGTCGAGGTGACGATCATCGGCAACATCTCCGGCGTCAGCCCGACCGCCACCGACAGCGCGAACAGCGCCGCCTCCCACCAGTCGCCCTTGGTGTAACCGTTGATCAGCAGCACGATCGGCGTCATCACCAGCATAAAGCGGATCAGCAGCCAGCTGACCTTGCTGATGCCGCTCTGGAAGGCGTTCGGCTGCTCATCCTGGCTGGTGACGCGCTGCGCCAGCTGGCCGAAATAGGTGCCGCCGCCGGTGCCGATCACCATCGCCAGCGCGGTGCCGCTGACCACGTTGGTGCCCATGAAGCACAGGTTCTGGCAGTCGAGCGGATCGGCCGCCAACGCCTGCGGCGCCGCGGATTTCTCCACCGGCAGCGATTCGCCGGTCAGCGCCGCCTGGCTGATGAACAGATCCTTGGCCGACAGCACGCGCAGATCCGCCGGGATCATGTCGCCGGCCGCCAGCTTGATGATGTCGCCCGGCACCAGCTGCGCGATCGGCAGCTCCACGTGCTCACTCTTGCCGGTGAGCGCATCGCTGCGGATCACCGTGGCGGTGTTGCTCACCATCGCCTTCAGCGCGTCGGCCGCCCGGTTGGATCGCGCCTCCTGGATGAAGTTCAGCAGCGTGGAGATCAGCACCATCAGCGCGATCACCAAGGCGCCGGTGAGATCCTCGGTGGCGTAAGAGATCATGCCGAGCGCGGTCAGCAGCAGGTTGAACGGGTTGCGGTAGCAGTGCCAGAGGTGTTGCCACCAGGCCTCTTTCTGCTGATCGTCGATGACGTTCTCGCCGCAGCGCTGGCGCACCTGCTCCGCCTCATGGGCGGTAATGCCTTCCGGGTGGCTGTGGAAACGCTCAAAGAGCTGCATCGTTTCTGCGGCGGCGCATGCCAGCCGCTGCTGCGCCAGGCCGGCCGGCATGTCGCGCGCAGCGCCGCCGACGCTGTCCAGCAGGCTGTCGCGGCGCACCAAACGGCGCGGGAGGCCGCGGGCGAACAGGCCCAGCAGCTGACGGGGGAGTTTTTTCAGTTTCATGGTTCGCACCTCGTCGCCCGGTGCCTCACGGCAGCGGGTAAACGGGGATCGTCATCGGCCGGGCGGATGGCGGGTGCGCCCAAAAGCCTCTGCCAACGCAGATCCTTATTCTTTTTTTCAGCAGCAGGAGCGAACGACGAAGCGCGCGCTACCGGTTACCGTGATGTACTTCACCGGTAAAACAGCAGCGCCAGGCGGAGAGGTTTTACCGGAGAACCGAGTGAGTGTCTAAAGCAGTCGGGTCGGGGTCCATATGGGGGATCACCTCCGGTAAAGAGAAAAACAGAGCGGCAGGAGCGGCCGTTCAGCGCAGTGCAACAATCCCGTTTTGCATCAAGATCCCCGTGGGAAAATGAGCTATGCTGACGGGCATTGTTTTACAGGCCGTTATGTTACGCCTGTCCACCTCAACGAAAAGTAAACCATGCAAAACCGGCTGACCATCAAGGACATCGCACGCCTGAGCGGCGTAGGTAAATCCACCGTCTCACGCGTGTTGAACAATGAAGGCAGCGTGAGCCCGCAAACCCGTGAACGGGTGGAAGCGGTGATCCGTCAGCAAGGGTTTACCCCCTCCAAGTCGGCACGCGCCATGCGCGGCCAGAGCGACAAAGTGGTGGGCATCATCGTTTCCCGTCTCGATTCGCCGTCGGAAAACCAGGCGGTGCGCACCATGCTGCCGCTGCTGTATCAGCAAGGCTTCGATCCGATCGTGATGGAGAGCCAGTTCGAAACCCGCCTGGTGCAGGAGCATCTGCACGTACTGCATCAGCGCAACGTCGACGGCGTGATCCTGTTCGGCTTCACCGGCCTGACCGCGGCGATGCTCAAGCCGTGGCAGGAAAAAATGGTGGTGATGGTGCGCGAATACGACGGCTTCTCGTCCGTCTGCTACGACGATGCCGGCGCGGTGAACCTGTTGATGGATCGCCTGTATCAACAAGGGCATCGGCATATCGGCTATCTGGGGGTGCAGCTCAGCGACGCCACCACCGGCCAGCGCCGCTATCAGGCCTATCTCAACGCCTGTGAACGCCTCACGCTCACGCCGCGCGCCACGCTGGGCGAGCTGAGTTACCAGAGCGGTTTCCAGCACGCCGCCGAAGTGATCGATGCGCACACCAGCGCACTGATTTGCGCCTCCGACAGCATCGCCCTGGGGGCGATCAAATACCTGCAGCAGCAGCCGGCGCGCGCCATCCAGGTATGCGCCATCGGCAACACCCCGCTGCTCAGCTTCCTGTTCCCCGACACCCTGTCGGTGGAGTTCGGCTACGGCAGCGCCGGCCTGCTGGCCGCGCAGCAGTTGCTGGCGCAGCTCAGCGGCGAGCAGGGGATCCGCCGCCTGGTGGTGCCCAGCAAACTTTCCTGACGACCTGATGAGAAGTTGACCATTTTTTGTCATTTTGTGATCCTCGCCCCAAACCGGGAACGTTCCCATTTCATTCAAAAAGCCGAGTGGCTAAGCTTTGATCATTACTCAGTCAACACCTCTGCAGGTATCCCATAATGAGCAAAGTAAAACAGCAGGATATTGATCGCCTGATTGTTTTGGTCGGCGGCCGCGAGAACATCGCCACCGTCAGCCATTGCATTACCCGGCTGCGTTTCGTCCTCAACGATCCCAACAAGGCGAAACCGAAAGAGATCGAAGCGCTGCCGATGGTCAAGGGTTGCTTCACCAACGCCGGGCAGTTCCAGGTGGTGATCGGCACCGACGTCGGCGACTACTATCAGGCGCTGATCGCCAGCACCGGCGTCAACGAGGCCGACAAGGAGCAGGCCAAGGTGGCCGCGCGCCAGAACATGACCTGGACTGAGCGCACCATCTCCCACTTCGCCGAGATCTTCTTCCCACTGCTGCCGGCGCTGATCAGCGGCGGTCTGATCCTCGGCTTCCGCAACGTGATCGGCGACATCCCGATGTCCGACGGCCAAACGCTGGCGCAGATGCACCCGGCGTGGAAAACCGTTTACGACTTCCTGTGGCTGCTCGGTGAAGCGATCTTCATGTTCCTGCCGGTGGCCATCTGCTGGTCGACGGTGAAAAAGATGGGCGGCACGCCGGTGCTCGGCATCGTGCTGGGCGTCACCCTGGTGTCGCCGCAGCTGATGAACTCCTACCTGCTCGGCCAGCAAACGCCGGAAGTGTGGAACTTCGGCTGGTTCGTGATCCAGAAAGTGGGCTATCAGGCGCAGGTGATCCCGTCGATCCTGGCGGGCATGGCGCTGGGCTGGATCGAAACCCGGCTGAAAAAGATCGTTCCCGACTATCTCTATCTGGTGGTGGTGCCGGTGGTCTCGCTGCTGCTGGCGGTGTTCCTGGCACACGCGCTGATCGGGCCGTTCGGCCGCATGATCGGCGACGGCGTCGCCTGGGCGGTGAAATCGGTGATGACCGGCAGCTTCGCGCCGGTGGGCGCCGCGCTGTTCGGCTTCCTGTATGCGCCGCTGGTGATCACCGGCGTGCACCAGACCACGCTGGCTATCGACATGCAGATGATCCAGAGCATGGGTGGCACCCCGGTGTGGCCGCTGATTGCGCTGTCCAACATCGCGCAGGCCTCGGCGGTGCTCGGCATCATCATCATCAGCCGCAAGGCCAACGAGCGTGAAATCTCGGTGCCGGCGGCGATCTCCGCCTACCTCGGCGTGACCGAACCGGCGATGTACGGCATCAACCTCAAATACCGCTTCCCAATGCTGTGCGCGATGATCGGCTCCGCGATCGCCGGCCTTATCTGCGGGCTGGACGGCGTGATGGCCAACGGCATCGGCGTCGGCGGCCTGCCGGGCATTCTGTCTATCAAGCCGCAGTTCTGGCTGATTTACTCGCTGGCGATTCTGGTGGCGATCGTCATCCCGCTGGTGCTGACCATCATGGTCTACAAACGCAAGGCCGCCCGCGGCGAGCTGCCGGTTTGATTGACGCAAGATGAATGTAGGGGCCTGCTCACGCGGGCCCGTTGTCACGATTCAAAGGTATTGAACTATGAGCAACCCAACCCCCTGGTGGCAGAACGGCGTCATCTACCAAATTTATCCGAAGAGTTTTCAGGACAGCACCGGCAACGGCTACGGCGATTTGGCCGGGGTGACCCGGCGGCTGGACTATCTGCAGGAACTGGGCGTCGACGCCATCTGGCTGACGCCGGTCTACGTATCGCCGCAGGTGGACAACGGCTATGACGTGGCGGACTACTGCGCCATCGATCCGGCTTACGGCACGATGGCCGACTTCGAGCAGTTGATCGCCGCCGCCCACCAGCGCGGTATCCGCATCGTGATGGACATGGTGTTCAACCACACCTCGACCGAGCACCCGTGGTTCAAAGCCGCGCAGGATCGCCACAGCCCGTATCGTCAGTTCTACGTCTGGCGCGACGGCGACGGTGAAACGCCGCCGAACAACTGGCGCTCCAAGTTCGGCGGCAACGCCTGGCAGTGGCACGCCGACAGCGGCCAGTACTACCTGCACCTGTTCGCCGCCGAGCAGGCGGATCTCAACTGGGAACACCCGCCGGTGCGCGAAGAGCTGAAGAAAGTGTGTCAGTTCTGGGCGGACAAAGGCGTCGACGGCCTGCGCCTCGACGTGATCAACCTGGTGTCCAAACAGCAGGACTTCCCGTCCGACAGCCAGGGCGACGGCCGCCGCTTCTACACCGACGGCCCGCGCATCCACGAGTTCCTGCAGGAGATGAGCCGCGACGTGTTTCAGCCGCGCGGCCTGATGACGGTGGGCGAGATGTCCTCCACCACGCTTGAGCATTGCCAGCGCTACGCGGCGCAGAGCGGCGAAGAGCTGTCGATGACCTTCAACTTCCACCACCTGAAGGTGGACTACGCCGGCGGTGAAAAATGGACGCGGGCGGCGCCGGATTACGTGGAACTGAAGCAGATCTTCCGCCACTGGCAGCAAGGGATGCATAACCGCGCCTGGAACGCGCTGTTCTGGTGCAACCACGATCAGCCGCGCATCGTGTCGCGCTTCGGCGATGAAGGCGCACTGCGGGTGCCGGCCGCCAAAATGCTGGCGATGGTGCTGCACGGCATGCAGGGCACGCCTTATATCTATCAGGGCGAAGAACTCGGCATGACCAACCCCGGCTTCCGCGCCATCGAGCAGTATCGCGACGTGGAAAGCCTGAACATGTACGCCGAACTGCGCGCCCAGGGCCGCAGCGACGCCGAGCTGCTGGCGATCCTGGCCGACAAATCGCGCGACAACGGCCGCACGCCGATGCAGTGGAGCGCCGCACCGCACGCCGGTTTCACCACCGGCACGCCATGGATCGGCTGCGCCGAGAACTACCCGCAGATCAACGCCGACGCGGCGCTGGCCGATCTCGACTCGGTGTTTTACGCCTATCGCCAGCTGATCACCCTGCGCAAGCAGTATCCGCTGCTGACCCACGGCGACTATCAGGATCTGGCGCCGGAACACCCGGCGCTGTGGTGCTATCAGCGCAGCTGGAACGGCCAGCGCCTGCTGGTCGCGGCCAACCTGAGCCGCGAACCGCTGGCCTGGGCGGCGGCAGGCGTGGAAGCCTCCGCGCAATGGCGCCCGCTAATGAGCAACTACGCCGATTCGGCGGACCAGCCGCAGGCGCTGACGCTGCGGCCGTTCGAAGCGGTGTGGTGGCTGCTCGAAGACTAACCCCGCAGGGCGCGGCGAGCGCTGCGCCCTACCATTTCCCCAGCAGCGCCACCACCCCGGCGGCCTCTTGCGCCAGGCGTTCATCGCTCATGTCGAATACGCCCTGCACCAAATGCGGCGGCAGGTAATCCATGCCGGTCAGGTTGGCCATGGCGTGGAACGGCAGCAGCAGATCCTGCACCGGATAACGGTTGTACCCTTCCGCCGTATAAGCCTGCGCGTTACCGCCGGTGCTCACCACCAGCTGCAACGGCTTGCCGTGCAGTTTAGTGCCCTCGCTGCCGTAGGCGAAACCGTAGGTTAATACCGCATCCTGCCATTCGCTGAGGATCGCCGGCGAGCTGTACCAGTAAAACGGGAACAGCATCACTACCGCATCGTGGCTCTGCAGCAACTCCTGTTCACGCGCCACGTCGATGCGGTAATCCGGGTACGCGCGGATCAGCTCATGTACGGTCACGTTAGGCAGCGTGCGTACGGCCTCGATCAGCGCTTTGTTGATGCGCGACTCGTCGGGGGTGCGGTGGGCGGTTAACACTAAAATGCGTGGCATAACGATTCCTCGGTCATAAGAAGATGAGGGCATTTTTCCATTTCCGCCGCTTCGGGTGTAGGCTGTTAGAGGTCACTTCAATTTCAACCGAAAGTATCAACCACTATGTCGCTGCCCTTTGACGTGCATCGCCTGTTGCCGGCCTTCCTCGCCGCCGCGCAGGCGCAAAATTTCTCCGCCGCCGCCCGCCAGCTGGGCGTGACGCCGGCGGCGGTCAGCAAAAACATCCGCGCGCTGGAAGAGAAGCTGGCGCTGCGGCTGTTTCAGCGCAACACCCACAACGTGTTGCTGACCGACGAGGGCAAAGCGCTGCTGGCGCAGGTAGCGCCGCTGTGGCAGGCATTGGCGGCGACGCTGGAAAGCGCCGGCGGCGAACGGCAGGCGCCGGCCGGGGTGGTGCGCGTCACGATGATCCCCGGCTTCGGCCGCCAGATGCTGATGCCGTTGATCCCGCAATTTTTGGCGCGCTATCCGCAGATCGATCTCGATCTGTCGCTGGACGCCCGGGTGGTGAATCTGGTGGGCGAAGGTTTCGACGTCGGCATCGGCAGCCGGGTCGATCCCGACAGCCGGCTGGTGGCCCGCCCGCTCTACCCGATGCACATGGTGCTGGCGGCGTCGCCCGACTATCTGGCGCGGTGCGGTGAACCGCAAACGCCGCACGATCTGCTGCGGCACGACTGCCTGCTGCACCGCAACCCGGCCAACGGCCGCCACGTCAAATGGCAGCTGCGCCATCAGGGCGAAACGCTGGCGCTGGATCTGAACGGCCGGCTGGTGGCCAGCCGTCCGGAGATGCTGCTGGATGCGGCGCTGGCCGGGCTGGGCATCGTCAACCTGGCGCGCTGGTACCTCGATAGGCACTTCGAACAGGGCACGCTGCGGCCGGTGCTGGCGGAATGCTGGCCGCGCCCGGTGCAGCTGTGGCTCTATTACGCCTCGGCGGATCTGCCGCCGCGGGTGCGCGTCTGGGTCGATTTTCTGCTGGAACATTTTCGCGATCGACCAACCGGCGATTGACGTCTGTTCAGCTTGCACACGCTCTTCCGTTTTCCTTGTTCTACATCAAAAGAATCGCGCCAATATCTATATATAGTGAATTAAGAATTGCGAACACCTATATATAGTAGTTATCCACAAAATCATCCACACGCCGCCACAGCCCTTGCGCGCTGCGGCTTTGCCCTGTGGATAAGCGAAATTTGACGGTTGCTCGCCATGCCAGGCGGGTATGAACGCTCCCTCGGGGAACAAGGAGTACAACGTGAAACCAGTAGTGATTAAGCGGGACGGTTGCCAGGTACCTTTTGACGAAGCGCGCATCGCGCAGGCCATCGAGCGCGCCGCGCTGGCGGTGGGCGTGGTCGATGCCGACTACTGCGCTACCGTCGCCCGCGTGGTCGCTCAGCGCATGGAGCTGCAGCCGCGCGTCGATATCCACGAGATCCAGCAGGCGGTGGAAAACCAGCTGATGGCCGGCGAATACAAGCAGCTGGCGCGCGCCTATATCGAATACCGCCACGATCGCGACGTGGCGCGCGAGCTGCGCGGCCGCCTGAACCAGGAGATTCGCGGCCTGGTCGAGCAGAGTAACCGCGCGCTGCTGAACGAAAACGCCAACAAGGACAGCAAGGTGATCCCCACCCAGCGCGACCTGCTGGCGGGCATCGTCGCCAAACACTACGCCAAGCAGCACATCCTGCCGCGCGACGTGGTGCTGGCCCATGAACGCGGCGAAATTCACTACCACGATCTCGACTACTCGCCGTTCTTCCCGATGTTCAACTGCATGCTGATCGATCTGAAAGGCATGCTGACCAACGGCTTCAAGATGGGCAACGCCGAAATCGAGCCGCCGAAGTCGATCTCCACCGCCACCGCCGTGACCGCGCAGATCATCGCCCAGGTCGCCAGCCATATTTATGGCGGCACCACCATCAACCGCATCGATGAAATCCTGGCGCCGTTCGTCGACGAGAGCTTCCGCAAACACCTGCAGGTGGCGGAAGAATGGCAGATCCCGGACGCCAAAGGCTATGCCATGGCGCGCACCGAGAAAGAGTGTTACGACGCCTTCCAGTCGCTGGAGTACGAGGTCAACACCCTGCACACCGCCAACGGCCAGACGCCGTTCGTCACCTTCGGCTTCGGCCTCGGCACCAGCTGGGAGTCGCGCCTGATCCAGCGCTCGATCCTGAAAAACCGCATCGCCGGGCTGGGCAAAAACCGCAAGACCGCCGTGTTCCCCAAACTGGTGTTCGCCATCCGCGACGGCCTCAACCACCAGTACGGCGATCCGAACTACGACATCAAGCAGCTGGCGCTGGAGTGCGCCAGCAAGCGCATGTACCCGGACATTCTCAACTACGATCAGGTGGTGAAGGTCACCGGCTCGTTCAAAACGCCGATGGGCTGCCGCAGCTTCCTCGGCACCTACGAGCAGGACGGCGAGCTGGTGCACGACGGCCGCAACAACATCGGCGTCATCAGCCTCAACCTGCCGCGCATCGCGCTGGAGGCGATGGGCGATGAGTCGCGCTTCTGGGCGCTGTTGGATCAGCGCCTGCAGCTGGCGAAAAAGGCGCTGATGACGCGCATCGCCCGGCTGGAAGGCATCAAGGCGCGGGTGGCACCAATCTTGTACATGGAAGGCGCCTGCGGCGTGCGGCTCAAGGCCGACGACAACATCGCGGATATCTTCAAGAATGGCCGCGCCTCGATTTCGCTGGGCTACATCGGCCTGCACGAGACCATCAACGCGCTGTTCGGCGGCAAAAACCACGTGTATGACGACGAGGCGCTGCGCGCCAAAGCGGTGGCGATCGTCACGCGGCTGCGCGCCGCCGTCGACGCCTGGAAAGACGAGACCGGCTACGGCTTCAGCCTCTACAGCACGCCGAGCGAGAACCTGTGTGATCGCTTCTGCCGACTGGACACCGCCGATTTCGGCGTAGTGCCGGGCGTCACCGACAAGGGCTATTACACCAACAGCTTCCACCTCGACGTGGAGAAGAAGGTCAATCCGTACGACAAGCTGGACTTCGAAGCGCCCTACCCGCCGTTGGCCAGCGGCGGCTTCATCTGCTACGGCGAATACCCGAACCTGCAGCACAACCTGAAGGCGCTGGAAGACGTGTGGGACTACAGCTACACCCGGGTGCCTTACTACGGCACCAACACGCCGATCGACGAGTGCTACGAATGCGGCTTCACCGGTGAATTCTCCTGCACCAGCAAAGGCTTCACCTGCCCGAAATGCGGCAATCACGACTCGGCCAAGGTCTCGGTCACCCGCCGGGTGTGCGGCTATCTCGGCAGCCCCGATGCCCGGCCGTTCAACGCCGGCAAGCAGGAAGAGGTGAAACGCCGGGTGAAACACCTCGGCAACGGGCAGCTCGGCTGAGAAACGCCGTGCAACCTAGGCAGAAGCCTGTTCATCAGGCGTGATTGTCACAGCCAGTTTGCCTTCGGCCAGCGCGCACCAACCGCAGCGTACACGCAGTACGTGAGGATTGGCAGCACTGCCCGGAGGCAAAATGGCCAGTAAAATAGCCTGATGGGCAGGCCTCACATGAATTATCACCAGTACTACCCGATCGACGTGGTCAACGGCCCCGGCACCCGCTGCACGCTGTTTGTCTCCGGCTGCGTGCACCAGTGCCCCGGCTGCTACAACAAAAGCACCTGGCGGCTCAACTCCGGCCAGCCGTTTACCCCGGCGTTGGAAGACCGCATCATCACCGATCTGAACGATACGCGCGTGCCGCGCCAGGGGCTGTCGCTCTCCGGCGGCGATCCGCTGCACCCGGCCAACGTGCCGAGCATCTTGCAGTTGGTGAAACGGGTGCGCGCCGAATCCCCCGGTAAGGATATCTGGCTGTGGACCGGCTACCGGCTGGCGGAGCTGGACGCACAGCAAATGCAGGTGGTGGACAGGATCAACGTGCTGATCGACGGCAAGTTCGTGCAGGATTTGAAAGACCCAGCGCTGATTTGGCGCGGCAGTAGCAACCAGGTGGTGCATAGGTTGCGATGAGCCAACAACACACGTTTCAATAGGTATTCATCCAAACTCGACCTGACGCATCGGCAGCATAGAGTTAATCTGACAGGCGGCTCTGTGCCAAAAGCGGATGTTAGGGGTGCAAACCTTGCTCTAATGATGCCGTAGATACTACAGAGGGTATGATTGACTGAGAGAGCGACTGATTTTTCAAACTTGTAAAATCAGTGATTTCAGCCTCATTGTGGTAATGGCATAATCAGGCTGGCGAAAGTGAGGGTGAGAATGGATAAAACATCTAAAAATCAGATAGTAGACAGCGACATTGCACGTTTATTGCTTAAACATAGGAAGGCACGCAACTGGACGGTAGCAGAGCTTGCCCAACGGTCGGGCGTCAGTCAGGCCATGATCAGCAAGGTTGAACGAGGGGCCTCCAGTCCCAGCGCCACGATCCTCGGCCGTTTAGCCAACGCGATGAATATCACGCTATCAAAACTTTTCGCAGAGCTTGAGCAACACCAGAACTCACTGGTGCTCTTTGCTCATCAGCAGCAGCATTGGACAGATGAAAAGTCGGGCATTACCCGCTGGTCTCTGTCCCCAGCGGGCGCATGTCCCGAACTTATCAAAGTTGAAATTCCTGCTCTTGGTCAACTTACGATACCCGCTTCCGCCAGTGAGCATCTTTCCGGCCAAACGCTGTGGGTGTTGAGTGGCAGCCTTGATTTTCGGGTCAATAATCAAACCCATCATTTACGCGCCGGTGACTGTTTTGCCCTGACCTTTGCCAGCGAGTACCAAATGAGCAATCCCGACAGTGAGCAGGGTTGTGCATACGTCGTTGCTTTTAGCCAAAAAAATCAATAAGGCGCCACTGCCACGACGGCTACACTCCCGCCGATCGGCTTAGGTGCAATAGGGGATAGGCCCTTCCTTGATTATCCAACTCGGAACGCCCTGAAACTTCAAAGCCCATATGTTGATAAAACCCGACGGCCTGTTGGTTTTGTTCATTCACATCGACGCTTAAATCAGGATGAAGCGCCAGCGCATGTGATATCAACTGCTTGCCGACGCCACGTCCGCGAGCTGCTGCATCGACAAAAAGCGCCTCCAGATGACCATCGTGTAAAAACATAAATCCCAGCGGATGGTCTTCCCGATCGGCGGCAACCCACACGGGGGTTTCAGAAAAAAAACCGACAACCTCTTTTTCGATCTCTTGTCGATCGTGCGCAGTGAGAAAGTCGTGCGTAGCATCTACAGAATTTTTCCAGATTTGTATAATTTCTGACGCTTCAGATGGACGTGACATTCTGATTTTTAACATTCTTCTACCTTACCGTGGTCATTACTGGGTGTATTTACACACAAAATTAGTCCACGCCAATTTACTATAGTGAATTTAAATTCACAATAGTGAACTCGATGTCATGTCATGATATCCGACAGGAGAAGCGTTAACTCCCTGACTCCATTGATCTGCTTTACCGGTTGTTAAACGTGGCCATTGCCATCTCCTCCTTGAGACAGCATCGAACCACTCATCAGCAACGGTAAGTTACACCAACCCCATCCCCACCACGCCGGTCAGTACGCCGCACAGCGCCACCAGCGCCGCCGTCAGGCACAGCGCCCGGGCGGAGAAGGCCTTGTTGAGCATCAGCAGCGAAGGCAGGCTGACCGCCGGCAGGGTCATCAGCAGCGCCAGCGCCGGGCCGGCACCCATGCCCGCCAGCATCATGGTCTGCACGATCGGGATCTCCGCCGCGGTGGGGATAACGAACAGGCAGCCGACGATCGCCAGGCCGATGATCCACAGCAGGCTATTGTCGACGGCGCCGTCGGCGTGCGGGAACAGCCAGACCCGCGCCGCGCCCAACGCCAGCACCGCCAGTACGTAGATCGGGATGGTCGACCAAAACAGCGCCCACAGCGCTTTGCCCCAGCGGGCGAGAAACGGCCGTTCGTCGCTCTGCGCCGTCATCACCGGCGGCTGCGGCGCGGCGGGCTGCGGGTCCTGGGCGGTTACGCGCTGCACCAGCCAGGCGATGCCCAGCACCATCACCACGCCCGCCACCAGACGGATGGCGGCGAATGGCCAACCGAGCACAAATCCCATAAACACCAGCGTCGCCGGATTCAATACCGGGTTGGCGAGCCAAAAGGCCAGCGCGGCGCCGCTGGATACCGACTGGCGGCGCATGCCGGCGGCAACCGGCGCGGCGCAGCAGGTGCACATCATGCCCGGCAGTGCGAGCAGCGCCCCCAGCACGGTGCCGGAAAAACGCCGGTGGCCGAGCGTACGCGCCAGCCAGTCGCGCGGGATCAGCACCTGCACCAGCGAACCTAACAACACCCCGAGCAGCGCCGCCTTCCACACCGCGGTGAAGTAGACCAGCGCGTACTGCCAGGCCGCCAGCCAGGGGCTCGCGGCGCCGTCGGCCAGGATCGATTTGCCGATCGAGTGGCTGTCCGCCGCCACGAAGGCCTTGCCATAGTAAGGCTGCCATTTGACGTAGTAGAGGCCGACGGCCACCACCAGCAGAAACAGGATCGGTTTCCACAGCGGCCAGGCGCGTGGGACGTGTTCAGGGGCATTCAGAGATTGCGGCATGGTAGCGGCCAGAGTCAGTCAACAGAGGCGCCAGCATAGCGCGCCGTCGCCGCCCGTGCACGCCCGGGCTGTCCTAAATAGTTCATCTGTTCGCCACCGACGCGTAACGCGATTGTCATCTGCACCCGGCACCATGATGCCAACTTGAAAACCACAGGGTAGACGCACGATGAAACGCACCGCTTCCGCCTTCATCGCACAGCCATCGGTATGACGAGGTTTTTATTATGATGGAGTTATCTAGACATCCGACCACTTACCCCACGCGCTATCAGCAGATCGCCGCGCAGCTGGAACAGGAGCTGCGCACGCAATACCGCTGCGGCGACTACCTGCCTTCGGAACAGCAGCTGGCCGAGCGTTATCAGGTCAATCGCCACACCCTGCGCCGCGCGGTGGATCAGCTGGTGGAGCGCGGCTGGCTGCAGCGCCGCCACGGCGTCGGCATTCTGGTGCTGATGCGGCCTTACGACTACCCGCTGCACGCCAATACCCGCTTCAGCCAGAACCTGTTCGAGCAGGGCAGCCATCCCACCAGTGAGCGCTTACTCGCTGTATTGCGCCCGTGCAATGGGCATGTCGCCAGCGCGCTCTCGCGTGAAGAAGGCGAAATGGTGATCCACCTGCGCACCCTGCGCCGGGTCAACGGCGTGCCGATGAGCGTGATCGACCACTATCTGCCCGATCTGGAGTGGTGGCCGGCGCTGCAGCAGTTCCACAGCGGTTCGCTGCACCAGTTTATCGAACAGCACCTCCAGCAGCCGCTGACCCGCCGCCAGACGCGCATCAGCGCGCGCCGCGCGCAGGCCAAAGAGAGCCGGCTGCTAGAGATCGCCACCCACGCGCCGCTGCTGTGCGTGCGCACCCTTAACGTCCGCAGCGGCGGCGAAGACGTGGCGGAATACTCCGTCAGCCTGGCCCGCGCCGACATGATTGAACTGACGATGGAGCACTGAATGCACGCCTTAGAGTCGAGACAACGCTGGATGTCGGTGCTGGCGCACAGCCGGCCCGAGCAGCTGCGCAGCCACTGGCAGGCGCTGAACCTCAGCCCGGGTTACCGCAGCATCCGCGCGCCGGAGATCGGCCTGGCCCAGCTGCAGGGGCGCATGGGCGCCACCGGCCGCCGCTTCGTGTTGGGGGACATGACGGTCACCCGCGCGGTGGTGCAGCTGGACAACGGCGGCTACGGCTACAGCTATATCGCCGGGCGCGACAAGGCGCACGCCGAGCTGTGCGCGCTGGCCGATGCGCTGCTGCAACAGCCGGAACACGGCGAACGCCTGCAACAACAGCTGATCGCGCCGCTGGCCGCGCTGCAGCACGAGCAGCGCCAGCTGCGCGCCCGGGCGATCGCCGCCAGCCGGGTGGACTTCTTTACGCTGGTGCGAGGGGATTAAGCCATGAGTTTATTGACCGGTTTTGAGCAACCGATAGACCAATCGCAGCACGCTTTCCGTTTGATTCTTAAAGCCTTGAGCGAACCGGGCCACCGGGTGACGCTGCCAAACGGCCCAGCCTGGGCGCCGCTGAACGCCGCCAGCACCGCCGCGCTGCTGACGCTGGCCGATCAGGAAACGCCGCTGCTGCTGTGCGCTGCGCTTAAAAGTGAGCAAGTGCTAACAAACATTCGTTTTCACAGCGGCGCGCCGCTGGCCGCCACGGCGCAGGAGGTCTGTTTTGCCCTGTTCGATGAACAACTGCAGGCCGCCGATCTGCAGGCCTTACCGCACGGCACTGAAATCTCGCCGGAATGCGGCGCCACGGTGGTGGTGCAGCTTGCTGAGCTGGAGAACGGCGCCGCGCTGCGCCTGACCGGCCCCGGCATCGAGAGCCAACGCCTGATTGCGCCGCGCCTGCCGCCGGCGCTGCTGGATTATCTGGTCAACCGCCCGCAGCGCTTCCCGCTGGGGCTGGATATTTTGCTGACCTGCGGCGATCGCCTGCTGGCGATCCCGCGGACCACCCACGTGGAGGTGTGCTGATGTACGTAGCGGTAAAAGGGGGCGAAAAAGCCATTGAGGCCGCCCATCAGCTGCAGGAACAGCTGCGGCGCGGCGACGAGGCGCTGCCGGCGATCGGCGCGGAACAAATCGAACAGCAGCTGGGGCTGGCGGTAGATCGGGTGATGACCGAAGGCGGCATCTACGATCGCGAGCTGGCGGCGCTGGCCATCAAACAGGCCAGCGGCGATCTGGTGGAGGCAATCTTCCTGCTGCGCGCCTATCGCACCACCCTGCCGCGCCTGGCGGTCAGCGAGCCGCTGGCCAGCGAAAACATGCGGCTGGAGCGGCGCATCTCGGCGGTTTACAAGGACTTGCCCGGCGGGCAGGTGCTGGGGCCAACCTACGACTACACCCACCGGCTGCTGGATTTCGCGCTGCTGGCGGAAGGCGAGGCGCCGCGCGCGCCGCAGGCCGACGAACCGCTGCCGGACAACTGCAGCCACGTGTTCGATCTGCTGTGCCGCCAGCAGCTGGCGCGGGAGGAACAGGACGACGGCAGTACGCCGGACGACATCACCCGCAACCCGCCGGTTTACCCCTGTTCGCGCTCGGCGCGCCTGCAGCAGCTGGTGCGCGGCGACGAAGGTTTTCTGCTGGCGCTCGGCTACGCCACCCAGCGCGGCTACGGCCGCAACCACCCGTTCGCCGGCGAGATCCGCACCGGCCACGTTTCGGTGGAGATCGTGCCTGAAGAGCTCGGTTTCGCCATCGATATCGGCGAAATCCTGCTGACCGAGTGCGAAATGGTCAACGGCTTCGTCGATCCCAAGGACCATCCGCCGCACTTCACCCGCGGTTACGGGCTGGTATTCGGCCGCGCCGAACGTAAGGCGATGGCGATGGCGTTGGTGGACCGCGCATTGCAAAGCCCCGACTACGGCGAAGACATCGCCGGCCCGGCGCAGGACGAAGAGTTCGTGCTGGCCCACGCCGACAACGTCGAGGCCGCCGGCTTCGTCTCCCATCTCAAGCTGCCGCACTACGTCGACTTCCAGGCCGAATTGGAACTGCTCAAGCGGCTGCGGCAGGAATACAGCGAGCGTCAGGAGGCCCGCGATGAGTGAAGTATTGACCGGCTATAACCTCGGCTATCTGGACGAGCAGACCAAGCGCATGATCCGCCGCGCTATCCTCAAGGCGGTGGCGATCCCCGGCTACCAGGTGCCGTTCGGCGGCCGCGAGATGCCGATGCCCTACGGCTGGGGCACCGGCGGCATTCAGCTCACCGCCAGCGTTATCGGCCGCGCCGACGTGCTGAAGGTGATCGACCAGGGCGCCGACGACACCACCAACGCGGTGTCGATCCGCCGCTTCTTCCAGCGCGTCGCCGGGGTGGCCACCACCGAACGCACGCCGGAGGCCACGCTGATCCAAACCCGTCACCGCATTCCGGAAACCGCGCTGCGCGAAGACCAGATCCTGATCTATCAGGTGCCGATCCCGGAGCCGCTGCGCTTTATCGAACCGCGCGAAACCGAGACCCGCAAGATGCACGCGCTGGAGGAGTACGGCGTGATGCAGGTGAAGCTGTATGAAGACATCGCGCGCTACGGCCATATCGCCACCACCTACGCCTACCCGGTAAAGGTCAACGATCGCTACGTGATGGATCCGTCGCCGATCCCGAAATTCGACAACCCGAAAATGCACATGATGCCAGCGCTGCAGCTGTTCGGCGCCGGGCGCGAGAAACGCATCTACGCCCTGCCGCCGTTCACCAAAGTGGAGAGCTTGGACTTCGACGACCACCCGTTCAGCGTGCAGCAGTGGGACGAACCCTGCGCGCTGTGCGGTTCGCGCCACAGCTATCTCGACGAGGTGGTGCTCGACGATCGGGGCAACCGCATGTTCGTCTGTTCGGACACCGACTACTGCCGGCAGCAGCTGGCGCAATCTTCGCAAGAGGCGCAGCACTGATGACTTCCACCCCTTTGAGCACCACCCCGCTGCTGTCGGTGAACCGGCTCACCCACCTGTACGCCCCCGGCAAGGGCTTCAGCGACGTGTCGTTCGACATCTACCCCGGTGAAGTGCTGGGCATCGTCGGCGAATCCGGCTCCGGCAAAACCACGCTGCTGAAGTCGATCTCGGCGCGGCTGGCGCCGCAGCGCGGGCAGATCCTTTACCGCCCGCAGGCGGGCCAGGAACACGATCTGTACGCCATGGCGGAGAGCGATCGCCGCCGCCTGCTGCGCACCGACTGGGGCGTGGTGCACCAGCATCCGCTCGACGGGCTGCGGCCGCAGGTCTCCGCCGGCGGCAACATCGGCGAGCGGCTGATGGCCATCGGCCAGCGCCACTATGGCGACATTCGCCGCCAGGCCGGCCAGTGGCTGGAAGACGTCGAAATCCCGCTGTCGCGCCTCGACGATCTGCCGACCACCTTCTCCGGCGGCATGCAGCAGCGGCTGCAGATCGCCCGCAATCTGGTCACCCACCCCAAGCTGGTGTTTATGGATGAGCCGACCGGCGGGCTGGACGTGTCGGTGCAGGCGCGCCTGCTCGATCTGCTGCGCAACCTGGTGGTGGAGATGCAGCTGGCGGCGGTGATCGTCACCCACGATCTCGGCGTGGCGCGGCTGCTGGCCCACCGCCTGCTGGTGATGAAACAGGGCGAAGTGGTGGAGAGCGGCCTGACCGACCGAGTACTGGACGATCCGCACCATCCTTACACCCAACTGCTGGTTTCTTCGGTGCTGTCGTAACCCAAGGCGATAACAGATGACTATGCAAATCCGAGTTGAACATCTCAGTAAAACCTTTGTGCTGCATCAGCAGTACGGCACCCGCCTGCCGGTGCTGCACGACGCCAACCTGACGGTCCACGGCGGCGAATGCGTGGTGCTGCACGGCCACTCCGGCAGCGGCAAATCCACCCTGCTGCGTTCGCTGTACGCCAACTACCTGCCGGACAGCGGCCATATCTGGATCCACCACCAGGGCGACTGGCTGGACATGGTCAGCGCCGATGCGCGCCAAATTCTGGCGGTGCGTCGCCATACGCTGGGCTGGGTCAGCCAGTTCCTGCGGGTGATCCCACGCATCAGCGCGCTGGAGGTGGTGATGCAGCCGCTGCTGGAACAGGGCGTCGAGCGCGCCGAATGCCGCGACCGCGCCGAAGCGCTGCTCGCCGCGCTCAACGTGCCGCCGCGCCTGTGGCCGCTGGCGCCGTCCACCTTCTCCGGCGGCGAGCAGCAGCGGGTAAACATCGCGCGCGGCTTTATCGTCGACTACCCGATCCTGTTGCTGGATGAACCGACCGCCTCGCTCGACAGCCGCAACAGCGCGGCGGTGGTGCAGCTTATCGAACGCGCCAAGGCGCGCGGCGCGGCGATCGTCGGCATTTTTCATGATGAAGGCGTCCGCCAACAGGTCGCCGACCGGCTTTATGATATGCAGGCGCCACAGGCGCTGGAGGCCCTCTGATGATCGTCAATAACGTTAAGCTGGTGCTGGATGACCAAGTGGTGCAAGGCTCGCTGGAGATGCAGGACGGCGTGATCCGCAGCTTCGCCGACGGCCCGAGCCGGCTGCCGCAGGCGCTGGACGGCGACGGCGGCTGGCTGCTGCCGGGGCTGATCGAGCTGCATACCGACAACCTGGACAAGTTCTTCACCCCACGCCCGAACGTCGACTGGCCGGCCCATTCGGCGATGAGCAGCCACGATGCGCTGATGGTGGCCAACGGCATCACCACGGTGCTGGACGCGGTGGCGATCGGCGACGTGCGCGACGGCGGCCACCGGCTGGAAAACCTGCAAAAGATGATCGACGCGGTGATCCACAGCCAGCGCGCCGGGGTGAACCGCGCCGAGCACCGGCTGCATCTGCGCTGCGAGCTGCCGCACGAGAGCACCCTGCCGCTGTTCGAACAGCTGATGGACAAGCCGGGCGTGTCGCTGGTGTCGCTGATGGACCATTCGCCGGGCCAGCGCCAGTTCGCCTCGCGCGAAAAGTACCGCGAATATTATCAGGGCAAATACCACCTCAACGACCAGCAGATGAGCGAGTACGAGGAGCAGCAGGTCGCCCTGTCCGCCCGCTGGGCCGCGCCGAACCGCGAGGCGATCGCCGCCCACTGCCGCGCGCGCCGCATCTCGCTGGCCAGCCATGACGACGCCACCGCCGCGCACGTTGCCGAATCCTACGCGCTGGGCAGCGCCATTGCCGAGTTCCCCACCACCGAGGCGGCCGCCCGCGCTTCGCACCAGCAGGGCCTGCAGGTGCTGATGGGCGCGCCGAACATCGTGCGCGGCGGTTCGCACTCCGGCAACGTGGCGGCGCACCACCTGGCGGCGCTGGGGGTGCTGGATATTCTCTCTTCCGATTATTACCCGGCCAGCCTGCTGGATGCGGCGTTTCGCCTCGCGGCGGACGAACGCAACGCTTACGATCTGCCCCAGGCGGTGCGCATGATCACCCGCAACCCGGCACGGGCGCTGGATCTGCAGGATCGCGGCTCCCTCGCCGAAGGGCTGCGGGCGGATCTGGTGCTGGCGCGGCCGCACGGCGAGCACGTTTATGTGCAGAACGTGTGGCGCCAGGGCAGGCAGGTGTTCTGATGGCGCGGCTCATCTATCTGATGGGGCCTTCCGGCGCAGGCAAAGACAGCCTGCTGGCCGCGCTACGGGCCGACGCCGACCGCGCGCCGCTGGTGGCGCACCGTTACATCACCCGGCCGGCAGATGCCGGCTGCGAGAATCACATCGCGCTGAGCGAACCCGAATTTCTGCGCCGCCGCGCCAAGGGGCTGTTCGCGCTCGACTGGCAGGCCCACCAGCAGCACTACGCGTTCGGGATCGAAGTGGATCTTTGGCTGCTGCAGGGGATCGACGTGGCGGTCAACGGTTCGCGCGCCCACCTGCCGCAGGCGCAGCAGCGCTACGGTGCGCAGCTGCTGCCGGTATGCCTGCAGGTCAACGCCGCGATCCTGCGCCGGCGCCTGCAGGATCGCGGACGGGAAAGCGCTGAACAGATCGAGCAGCGGCTGGCGCGGGCGGCGGAATATCAGCAGAGTCTGCCCGCCGGCTGCCGGGTGCTGCACAACGACGGCCCACTCGACGATACCTTGGCGGCGCTGCTGGCGCTGCTGCCTACCGCCACCCGAGAAGCTCAGGATGCGACGCCATGAACGACTTTGCCCAGCCGAAAATCGGCGACAACGTGACCCTTAACCGCACCCGGCTCGGCCAGTATGTGCACCTGGCCGACGATGCGATCCTGGAAGAGGTGGAGATGGGGGATTACTCCTACACCGCCGGGCACAACCAGATCTTTTACGCCACTATCGGCAAGTTCGTCTCCATCGCCTCCTATGCGCGCATCAATCCCGGCAACCACCCGACCTACCAGCGCATCGCGCAGCATCACTTCACCTACCGCGCTTCCGAATACGGGCTGGGGGAAGACGACGCGGCGTTCTTCGACTGGCGGCGCGAGCACCACGTCACCGTCGGCCACGACGTGTGGATCGGCCATAACGCCATTCTGATGCCGGGCGTCAGCGTCGGCAACGGCGCGGTGATCGGCAGCGCGGCGGTGGTTACCAAGGATGTGGAACCTTACAGCATCGTCGCCGGCGTGGCGGCCAAAAAGATCGGCATGCGCTTTGACGACGCGCTGATCGAGCGTATCGAACGCAGCCAGTGGTGGCACTGGGATCACGCCACGCTGCAGGCGCGGCTGGCGGATTTTCGCGACATCCACCGCTTTGCGCAGAAGTACCTTTAACGGAGGGGAGCGATGCAACTGACCTTTCTCGGCACCGGCGGCGCGCAGCAGGTGCCGGTGTTCGGCTGCGACTGCCTGAGCTGCCAACGGGCGCGGCGCGAGCCGGCATTTCGGCGGCGCGCGTGCAGCGCCATGCTTAACTATCAGGGAGAAACGACCTTATTGGATGCGGGATTGCCGGCTTTGGAGCGGCGATTTTCGGCGGGGCAAATTCAACGTTTTTTACTGACACATTACCACATGGATCACGTTCAGGGGTTATTTCCTTTGCGTTGGGGGTGCGGAAATTCCATTCCGGTGTATGGCCCGCCGGATGAACAGGGCTGCGACGACCTGTTCAAACACCCCGGTATTCTGGCGTTTCAGCCGCCGCTGGCGCCCTTCGCCACCGTCGAGCTGGGCGGCATGCGCATCACCCCGCTGCCGCTGCAACACTCCAAACTGACCCACGGCTATCTGATCCAGGCGGCGGGCGCTGCGCTGGCCTACCTGACCGACACCGTCGGCCTGCCGCCGGCCACCGCCGACTATCTGCAGAACGTGGCGCTGGATCTGCTGGTGCTCGACTGCAGCCTGCCGCCTCAGCCGCAGGTGCCGCGCAACCACAACGACCTAACCCGTGCGCAGGAGACGCAGCGGTTGCTGCAGCCCAAGCGCACGCTGCTGACGCACATCAGCCATCATCTCGATCGATGGCTGCTGGACAACGAACTGCCCGCCGGGCTGGAGCTGGCGTTCGATCACCTCAGCGTCAGCCTCGGTAGCAGTGCAGCCGATCCGACTCCAGCACCCTGATCCCTTCGCCCGGCGTGAACGCCTGCTGCAGCAGCGTTTGCGCCACGTCTTTGGCGGAGACGGCGCGCCATTTGCCGGGCAGCAGCCTGAACAGCGGCAGCGTGAGGCGCTCCATCAGGCGCGGCGCGGGGCGATCCCCCACCAGCATGGAAGGCCGCACCAACGTCAGGCGCGGCCAGTGCTGTTCGCGCAGCGCCTGCTCCATCTCGCCTTTGGTGCGGTTATACAGGAAGGTGGAATCCGCGTTGGCGCCCAGCGCGCTTACCACCAGACAGTGCTGCGCCCCCAACCGGCGGCCGGCCAGCGCGCTCTCCACCACCAGTTGGTAATCGACGTAGCGGAAGGCATCGGCGCTGCCCGCCGCCCGGCGGGTAG
This sequence comes from Serratia sp. NGAS9, assembly GCF_009905295.1. Classification (NCBI taxonomy): domain Bacteria; kingdom Pseudomonadati; phylum Pseudomonadota; class Gammaproteobacteria; order Enterobacterales; family Yersiniaceae; genus Serratia; species Serratia sp. NGAS9. The sequence goes on along the minus strand of NZ_CP047605.1, from coordinate 477,124 downwards.
TGCCCAAGCAGCAGAACACCAGATCGACCGGCTGCTGCAGGCTACTCAGCAGCTCGAACAGCGCGTCGCCGACCGGATTGGTCAGCTTGCCGTGCGGCGGCAGCGGCGTGCGCGTCGGCGCCACGATGGCCGTTATCTGCGGATCGCTTTGCAACAACTGCAGCAACTCGCGCCCCACCAGCCCGGTTGCGCCGACTAACAGTGCTCGCGCCATGCAATCTCCCGTTGTAATCAATACGTCGACTTAAAGTATAGACCGCGCCCAATGCAGCTTCTTGCCGAAGCCGAGGGTGTTGTCGGCCATCTTCACCTCGTGCAGGTCCAGCCGCCAAACCGAAGCCTTCATCGCCCTGGCGATCGGGAAGCGCTTGCAGTAACGCGCGTGCGCCGCCTCGGCCTCTTCGCCGCTCAGCAGCACCGCCTCGGCGCGGTACTGCACGCCGCGGATCAGCGCGATGCTTTTCGGTTTCGGCGCGATGGTGCCGACCACCCGGCCGTTGTTCAGCATCAGCCCGCCGTGGCGGGTGTGCGGTTCGGTCATCAGCCACAGCGCCATCGTCGCGGCGTCGAACACGTAAAAACAGTTGGCGCACCACATGTCGAGGCCGTCGCCGGCGCACAGCGTTAAGACATGTTGCTTGCCGATGAAATCCGCAATCTGTTGCCGTTGTTCTGAGGTATTCAAGGTTACTCGCCTCCCGGTTCACTCACTTCATCTTACCCTGCGTTGTTGAGGCGAGTCACAAATAACGATAATCATCAAAAATCACACATGAATATAAACACAACAATAATGAATTTTTATTTATTTTTGCATAAAGCAGATTGATAACATAAAAAACACAAAGCGGATTTATTTGATCGTTATGCAGCCGGTTATTTGACCGCTTTTTTTATTCCTTTCCGAGCGCCATTGAAATTAAGCGCTTAAGGGCCGCGAGCATTAGCAATTCATTTACATGCCAACCTCTGGACCCGGATGATACTTATGCAATTCATTGCATAACAGGTGAATAGTTATTTATAAACACCGGCATTTATGTGACTTTCATCACGATTTTTAGCCCATCTTGCGTTAAAATAGCGCCATCTTTTCACTCAGCAAGGTGGATTAGAAAATGGAAAACAATAACCGAAAAATGGCGCACATCAGGCGCACAACCCATATTATGATGATGGCTCATCGCAGCTGCTTTAGTTTCGCATTCTTCAACTACAGATAACCCTCCCCCTCGCTCTTACGCCGTTGATAAGAGTGTCATTGCGTTTTATTTATTCTCCGCACGCCGGTGATAATATCTCTTTCTCGCTAACCGGGAAGGACACGCAATTCATTTTTAATTTCGGCCAAGCGCATCCAAGCTAAATAAAACAGCGAAAACAGTTAATGCCTTTCGGCATCACTGGGTTCTCGCACACCTTTATTTTCGTGAAGGCGTTAACGGCAAATGGAATTATTTGCCGGCGGAATGCCTTTGCCTGAAGAATGAGAAAAATGAAAAAATTAAAAATTGCCGCCAACACCCAAACCCTCGGCTGCTTTGAAACTGAACGCGACATCGTCGATGTGCACCACAGCGATTTCAATGACGTCGCCGCCATTGTGCTGTCGGTAGACGACGTCACGCAAGGCATGGTGGCGCGCATCGAAGAACACGGCCTGAACATTCCGCTGTTCGTCGCCGTCTGCTGCGAAGAAGAGCTGGATAACGCCGTCTTGCCGGCGCTGCACGGTGTGTTTGAACTGTGCGGCAAGAATACCCAGTTCTACGGCAAACAGCTGGAGGCCGCCGCCGCCAAATATGAGAGCGAACTGCTGCCGCCGTTCTTCAACACGCTGACGCAGTATGTGGAAATGGGCAACGCCACCTTCGCCTGCCCCGGCCACCAGGGCGGCGAGTTCTTCCGCAAACACCCAGCGGGCCGCCAGTTCTTCGACTTCTACGGCGAAACGCTTTTCCGCTCCGACATGTGCAACGCCGACGTCAAACTGGGCGATCTGTTGATCCACGAAGGCGCGCCTTGCGCCGCGCAGCAGCACGCCGCCAAGGTGTTCAACGCCGACAAGACCTACTTCGTGCTCAACGGCACCTCGGCCTCGAACAAGGTGGCGACCAACGCCCTGCTGACGCGCGGCGATCTGGTGCTGTTCGACCGTAACAACCATAAATCCAACCACCACGGTGCATTGATCCAGGCCGGCGCCACGCCGGTTTATCTGGAAACCGCGCGCAACCCGTTCGGCTTTATCGGCGGCATCGACGCGCACTGCTTCGACGAGCGCTACCTGCGCCAGCAGATCCGCGAAGTGGCGCCGGAACGCGCCAACGAAGCCCGCCCGTTCCGCCTGGCGATCATCCAGCTCGGTACCTATGACGGCACCATCTACAACGCCCGTCAGGTGGTCGACAAGATTGGCCACCTGTGCGATTACATCCTGTTCGACTCCGCCTGGGTGGGCTATGAGCAGTTCATTCCGATGATGAAAGACTGCTCGCCGCTGCTGCTGGAGCTGAACGAGAACGATCCCGGCATCATCGTCACCCAGTCAGTGCACAAACAGCAGGCCGGCTTCTCGCAAACCTCGCAGATCCACAAAAAAGACAAGCATATCAAGGGGCAGAGCCGCTACTGCAACCACAAGCGCTTCAACAACGCCTTTATGCTGCACGCCTCCACCAGCCCGTTCTATCCGCTGTTCGCCGCACTGGACGTCAACGCCAAGATGCACGAGGGCAAGAGCGGCCAGCGCCTGTGGCAAGAATGTGTGCGCGTGGGCATCGAAGCGCGCAAAATGCTGCTGGATACCTGCACGATGATCAAACCGTTCGTGCCGGATCAGATCGACGGCAAGCCGTGGCAGGCCTATGACACCGCGGCGATGGCCAACGATCTGCGCTTCTTCAACTTCGTGCCCGGCGAGAAGTGGCACGCCTTTGAGGGCTATGCCGAGTCGCAGTACTTCGTCGATCCGTGCAAACTGCTGCTCACTACGCCGGGTATCGATACCGCGACCGGCAGCTACAGCGAGTTCGGCATCCCGGCGACCATTCTGGCCAACTACCTGCGCGAAAACGGCATCGTGCCGGAAAAATGCGATCTCAACTCGATCCTGTTCCTGCTGACGCCGGCGGAAGACATCGCCAAGATGCAGCACCTGGTGGCCCTGATCGCCCGCTTCGAGAAGCACATCGAGCAAAACTCCCTGCTCAGCGAGGTGCTGCCTGCGGTCTATAAAAACCACCAGCAGCGCTACAAAAACTACACCATCCGCCAACTGTGCCAGGAAATGCACGACCTTTACGTCAGCTATGACGTTAAAGAGCTGCAAAAAGAGATGTTCCGCAAAAGTTATTTCCCGCGCGTGGTAATGAATCCGCAGGATGCCAATACCGAGTTCGTGCGCGGCAATGTGGAATTGGTGTCGCTGGCCAAGGCCGAGGGCCGCATCGCCGCCGAAGGCGCCCTGCCTTACCCACCAGGCGTGCTGTGCGTGGTGCCCGGTGAAATTTGGGGCGGCGCCGCGCAGCGTTATTTCCTGGCACTGGAAGAAGGCATCAATTTATTGCCAGGATTCGCGCCGGAATTACAGGGCGTTTATATCCAACAGGATGAGGACGGCTGGAACCGTGCTTACGGCTACGTCATGAAAAATTAATCACCTTACGGGGCGGCGATGATTCCCGCCGCCCGGATCGCATCCTAAAAGAGAAAATGATCATGAGTAAGTCCAATAATAAAATGGGGGTCGTGCAATTAACGATCCTGACCGCCGTGAATATGATGGGTTCCGGCATAATTATGCTGCCGACCAAGCTGGCCGAAGTGGGCACGATTTCGATCGTTTCCTGGCTGGTGACCGCTGTCGGCTCGATGGCGCTGGCCTACGCCTTCGCCAAATGCGGCATGTTCAGCCGTAAATCCGGCGGCATGGGCGGCTACGCCGAATACGCCTTCGGTAAATCAGGCAACTTCATGGCGAACTACACCTACGGCGTTTCGCTGCTGATCGCCAACATCGCCATCGCCATTTCCGCCGTCGGCTACGGCACCGAGCTGTTCGACACCACGCTCAGCCCGCTCGGGATCTGTATCGCCACCATCGGCGTGCTGTGGCTGGCGACCGTCGCTAACTTCGGCGGCGCGCGCATCACCGGCAAAATCAGCGGCATCACCGTCTGGGGCGTGATCATTCCGGTGGTGGGCATCTCGGTCATCGGCTGGTACTGGTTCAGCGGCAGCGCCTACGTCGCCGCCTGGAACCCGCATCAGGTGCCGACCTTCGAAGCCATCGGCGCCTCGATCTCAATGACCCTGTGGGCGTTCCTGGGGCTGGAATCCGCCTGCGCCAACACCGACGTGGTGGAAAACCCGGAGCGCAACGTGCCGATCGCCGTACTGGGCGGCACCCTCAGCGCGGCGGTGATCTATATCATTTCGACCAACGTGATCGCCGGCATCGTGCCGAACATGGATCTGGCCAACTCCACCGCCCCGTTCGGGCTGGCGTTCTCCCACATGTTCAACCCGACGGTCGGCAAGATCATCATGGCGTTGATGGTCATGTCCTGCGTCGGCTCGCTGCTCGGCTGGCAGTTCACCATCGCTCAGGTGTTCAAATCCTCCGCCGACAGCGGCTTCTTCCCGAAAATTTTCTCCAAGCTGAGCAAGGCCGACGCGCCGGTTAAAGGCATGCTGACCATCGTCGTCATCCAGAGCGGTTTGTCGCTGATGACCATCAGCCCGTCGCTGAACAAGCAGTTCAACGTGCTGGTGAACCTGGCGGTGGTGACCAACATCATCCCTTACATCCTGTCGATGGCGGCGCTGGTCATTATTCAGAAAGTGGCGAAGGTGCCGGACAACAAGGCGCGCATCGCCAATATCATCGCCGGCATCGGCGCGCTGTACAGCTTCTATGCGCTCTACAGCTCCGGTGAAGAAGCGATGATGTGGGGCGCCATCGCCACCTTCCTCGGCTGGACGCTGTACGGCATCGTCTCGCCGCGCTTCGAGCTGGCGGGAAAAAAGGGGTAAAGCGGTAAGGCTCCGGCGGCCGGGGATGGGATTGTGATGGCGAACATGCCATCATACGCCGACCCTGGCCACCGAAACGGCGTACGATGACCGACACTACCCCCACTCCCTGGCACCTCTATATGCTGCGTTTACCGAGCGGCATGCTGTATACCGGCATCACTACCGACGTGGCGCGCCGCCTGGCACAGCACCAAGCCGGCAAAGGCGCCAAGGCGCTGCGCGGTAAAGGGGAACTGACATTGGCGTTTCACTGCCAGGTGGGGGATCGCTCAACGGCGCTGAAGCTGGAATACCGCGTCAAACAGCTGAGCAAAATACAAAAAGAGCGGCTGGTGAATCACCCGCCGCTGTCGTTGGCGTATCTATTGCCGGTCGTTAAAAGCGATTAAACGGCGCCGAAAAAGCCACTTCGCCGCTGACGCCATTCAGGGCGTCTTCCGCCAGCGGATACACCTGGAACGCGCTTTCCGTGTCCGGCCAGCGGCAGTTCAGGCCATAGGTGGCGGCCGGTTTAAAGCCGAAGCGGCCGTAGTAGGCCGGATCGCCCAGCACCACCACCGCGGCGTAGCTGAATTCGTTCAGCGAATCCAGGCCTTCGTACACCAGCTTTTCAGCCAGCCCCTGGCGGCGCAGGCTTTCGTCTACCGCCAGCGGCGCCAGCGCCACCCATTGGCGGTCTTCGCCGGCCACGTCTACCGGGCTGAACGCGGCGTAACCCACTACCCCGCCTTCGTCGTCAGTGGCGACCACGCCCAGCGTCAGCAGGCCGTCTTCGCGCAGCTGCTGCACCAGATCGGCTTCGTCGTCGCGGCCAAAGGCGCGGCGCAGCAAGGTGTCGATGCCCGCCGCGTCTACCGGGATCTCTACGCGGATCAGCATGATACCGCCACACGGGAAGCCGACGCCGTGCCCTCCTGCAACCCTGCTTCGACAAAATCAGCCAACTGCAACAGCCCCATGCGCAGCGGCGCAGGCATGCTTTCCAGCTCGATGGCGTCCATCAAATTTTTCACATACAGGCCCAATTCGGTATCCCCTTCAATCTGCAGCCGACGCTGAAAGAACAGCGTATCCGGATCTTGCTTGCGCGCCGCGATCAGGATCAGATCGTTGGCGTCGCCGCTGAAGCTGACGTCCGCTTCGGCGTGCTGGCTGACCACCAGTTTGTCGTTTTCTACCGTCATAAACCATTGTAGCGCCAGATCGCGAACTTCGATCTTCAGCCAACGCGATTCGAGAAACTCCAGATCCCCATCCGCCAATGCCTGGCGGAACTGCCAGCTCAGCACCTGTTGCAGCAGCTGACGCTGCAGAGCGAACGGCGTGAATTTCAGCGGGATGCGCAGCAGCGACGGCCCCTGGCGCACAAGGCGTGCTCGTAGTTGTTCCAACACGGTCATCCACTCCTTTCAATACGGACTACCGCTATTTTGCCACACTGACGCGCGGCTTCAGCGGTCTATATCAACAAATAGTGCATTTCACCGCCATGTTTATCAATACGCCATAAGCTGCCTCAAATCAAAACCTGTGTGTGCCCCATTGCCTAAAATGACCTCCCCGATTCGCATTTGCCGGCGGAACACCGCCGCCGGCAACCTTTAAAGACAGCGTGCGCCCGGCCGGGCGCACGGCTAAGCCAGGATAAATCTATGGAGCTGCTTTGTCCCGCCGGCAACCTGCCGGCCCTGAAGGCCGCGGTGGATAACGGCGCCGATGCCGTTTACATCGGTCTGAAAGACGATACCAACGCGCGCCACTTCGCCGGCCTTAACTTCACCGAGAAAAAGCTGCAGGAAGCGGTCGATTACGTGCATCGCCACGGCCGCAAACTGCATATCGCCATCAACACCTTCGCCCATCCCGACGGCTACGCCCGCTGGCAGCGCGCGGTGGATATGGCCGCCCAACTGGGCGCCGACGCGTTGATTCTGGCGGATCTGGCGATGCTGGAATACGCCGCCCAGCGCTACCCGCAGCTGGAACGCCACGTTTCGGTGCAGGCTTCCGCCACCAATGAGGAGGCGATCCGTTTCTACCAGCGCAACTTCGAGGTCGGCCGGGTGGTGCTGCCGCGGGTGCTGTCGATGCACCAGGTGAAACAGCTGGCGCGCACCAGCCCGGTGCCGCTGGAAGTGTTCGCCTTCGGCAGCCTGTGCATCATGGCCGAAGGGCGCTGCTACCTCTCCTCCTACCTGACCGGCGAGTCGCCGAACACCGTCGGCGCCTGTTCGCCGGCGCGTTTCGTGCGCTGGCAGCAAACCGCACAGGGCATGGAGTCGCGCCTGAACGACGTGCTGATCGACCGCTACCAGGACCATGAAAACGCCGGTTACCCGACGCTGTGCAAGGGCCGCTATCTGGTGGACGACGTGCGCTACCACGCGCTGGAAGAGCCCACCAGCCTCAATACGTTGGAGCTGCTGCCGGAGCTGCTGGCCGCCAACATTGCCTCGGTGAAGATCGAAGGCCGCCAGCGCAGCCCGGCTTACGTCAGCCAGGTGGCACGCGTCTGGCGCCAGGCGATCGACCGTTGCCAGGCCGATCCGGCCGCCTACCGCGCCGACGCCGCCTGGATGGAGACGCTGGGCGCGATGTCCGAGGGCACCCAGACCACGCTGGGCGCCTATCACCGCAAATGGCAGTAGCCGGAGGAAACATGAAATACGCACTGGGGCCGGTACTCTACTACTGGCCGAAAAACGACATCGCGGCGTTCTATCAGCAGGCGGCGGAGAGTAACGCCGACATCATTTACCTCGGCGAGAGCGTCTGCACCAAGCGGCGCGAGATGAAGGTCGGCGATTGGCTGGCGCTGGCGCGCGACATCGCCCGCAGCGGCAAGCAGGTGGTGATCTCCACGCTGGCGCTGCTGCAGGCGCCGTCCGAACTGAATGAGCTGAAACGCTATGTGGAGAACGGCGAGTTCCTGTTTGAAGCTAACGATCTGGGCGCAGTGAACATGGCGGCGGAACGCGGTCTGCCGTTCGTCGCCGGCCATGCGCTGAACTGCTACAACGCCTATACTCTGCGCCTGCTGCGCCGCCAGGGCATGATGCGCTGGTGCATGCCGGTCGAGCTGTCACGCGATTGGCTGGCCAATCTGCTGACGCAGTGCGACGAGCTGGGCTTCCGCCACGACTTCGAGGTGGAGGTGCTGAGCTACGGCCATCTGCCGCTGGCCTATTCGGCGCGCTGCTTCACCGCCCGCTCGGAAAACCGCGGCAAGGACGAGTGCGAAACCTGCTGCATCAAGTATCCGCAGGGTCGCATGATGCGCTCCCAGGAACAGCAGCAGGTGTTCGTACTCAACGGCATCCAGACCATGAGCGGTTACTGCTACAACCTCGGCAACGAGCTGCCAAGCATGCAGGGGCTGGTGGACATCGTGCGACTGTCGCCGCAGGGCGCCGAGACGCTGGCACAGATCGACGCCTTCCGCGCCAACGAGCGCGGCGAGCAGCCGCTGGCCTTGACCAACCACGTCGACTGCAACGGCTACTGGCGCCGCGTGGCGGGGTTGGAGTTGGTGGGGTGATCCTCGCTCCCCTCCTCACCGAGGGGAGTTTTCAATCAACTCGCCCGCCGTTTCCTGAACATCCCGCGCAGCGCCACGCTGTTGCGCAAGAAGCCGACGCCGAAGCCCAGTAGGGTGTAGACCACGCCGAGTATCAGCATCATCACCACGTCGCCCCACACTTCATTCAGCGACAGCCCCATCTGGTTGACGCCGGCGATCGCCTTGGTGCCCCAGGTGGAGGGAATGCTGTACGAGATGGCGCGCACCCAGGCCGGCATCGACTGCAGCGGCCAGATGGTGCCGGACAGGTAGAAGACCGGCGTCGTGATGAACGCCAGCGTCAGGTAGATCATCTCGACGCTGCGCAGGCACTCGGTCACCAGCTTGCCCAGCCCCAGTACCGCCAGCAGGAACGGGAAGGTCAGCAGCAGCAGTTCGGCGATGTTCGCCGTCTGCCGATAGCCCAATACCCACGGCCACAGCACGAACAGCACGATCGACAGGAACAGCCAGATCGGCAGCAGCGCCGTCAGCCCGCCGAGGTGCGCCGCCAGCGGCGCTTTGCCGCCGGGCATGCTCTTCATGGCGATATTGACGCGGATACAGGCGATCAGCAGCGAGTGCTGCAACAGCATCACCAACAGGCCGGGGAAGATGATCGCCGCGAAGCTGATGCCGGGGTTGAACACGTCCAGCGTTTGCCCCAGTATCGGCGTCAGCAGTATCTGCGCCTGCCGTTCGCTGAAACCGCTGCGCAGCAGCAGCCCGTTGTTGTACTCCGTCAGCAGCTGCTGGTAGGCCGCCACCACGTCCTGTTGGATCTGGCCGTTGGCCAGGCGGTTGGTGGCGTCGCCGTAGACCGGCACCACGATGTTCTGCCCGCTGAGGATCTTCTTCTCCAGATCCACCGGCATGATGATCACCGCAAACAGCTTGCGCCAGCTGAGATCTCGCTGTGCCTGTTCCAGGCTGTCGTAGGTTTCAATCGCTATCTTGGAGGTGGCGTCCAGTTGGCGGATCAGCTGGCGGCTGGCGGTGCTGTGGTCCTGATCGACCACCCCCACCGGCAGATCCCACACCGTGCGGTTGGCGTACACCAGGCTCATGATGCACAGCGACAGGATCAGCATCAGCCACACCGGCCGCTCCAGCATGCCGAGCAGCACCTTAACGAAGGTTTGCCAATAGAGCTTCATCCGGCGTTCCCCTCTTTTGCCAGCCGCGCCGGCAGGCGATTGCGCACCAGCAGCGCGGCCACCAGCGGATAGACCGCCAGCAGCGCGCACACGCTGAAGATGGCGCTGGCGTGCACCTGCCGCAGGAACACGTCGAACATCGCGTACAGCGCGTGGGTCAGCGGTTCGATGTTGGAAATGATGCGCGCCGGCAGCGGCATCGACAGCTCAGGCACCGCCATGCCGGAGAAGGTCATCGCGATACTGACCAAAATACCAATCAGGCTGTAGGCGGTGATGGTGCTGCCGGTAAAGGTGTACAGCAGCAGGCCGATGCTCTGCGCCGCCATCACGTAGAACAGGCCGATCATCAGCATAAACAGCGGATTGCCGCTGACGCGGGCGTCAAAGATACCCACCAGCGCCGCGATCTCCACCATCAGCAGGGTGGTGAAACACAGCGTGTACGGTGCCAGCTTGCCGAGCAGCGCCAGGCTGAACGGCTTGGCCTGCAGCAGCGACTTGCTGCGCGCCAGCACGTAGATCATGCAGGTCACCGCGAACAGCTGCAGCAGGTGGATGGTGGCGGCGAATTGCTGGTAATAGATATAGCTGCCGCTGGCGTTGAACAGGCTGCCGTAGGAGAGCGTCACGTCCGCCAACGGCGGCAGCGTTTTACCCATCTCGGTGGCGATGATGCTGCGGGTGCTGGCGTTGATTTCGTTCATCAGGCCGCCAAAGTCCTGGGTGGAGTACAGCCCGGCGCCGTAGAACAACGCATTGTAGTACATCACTACGCTAGGCTGTTTGCCCGACAGCGCGTTGGCCTCAAAGTCCGGCGGGATATACAGCAACGCGTAATCCTGCGCGCTGCGCAGGCGGCTCAGCGACTCCGGCAGCCCGCCGCCATATGCCTCGACGTGGGCATGCGAACCGGCGTCCAGCCGCCGCGTCAGCGATTTGGACAGCGGGCTGTGATCGCTGTCCACCACCGAGACCGGCAGATCGAGCAGCGTGCCTTCGGAGAAGTTGCTGCTGATCAGCGCAAACAGGATCAGTGGAAAGATCCAGCTCAGCCAGTGCACCACCGGGCTGCGAAAGGCGACGCGACACTCTTTGTCGAACGCGTGACTGAAGCAGCGCCAGCCGGCCCTTACTCTTTCCATTGCCATAAGGTGCTCATCCCCGGACGCAGGCCGTCCACCGGCTGTGACGGATACAGGCGCACTTCGAAGGTTTTCAGGTCGAAGTCGCCGGTGGCGCGGGTGGCGCGTTTGGTGGCGTAATCCCCCAGCGGCGCGATGTAGCGCACCTCGGTGTCGATCATTTTGTCCTTCAGCGCCGGCACCCGCAGCGTGACCTTGTCGCCTTTGCGCACGTGGGCCAGGATGTCTTCACGCAGGTTAAACACGAAGTAGGCGTCCGGCACCCGGATCAACGTCACCAGCGGGCTGCCGGCGTTCAGCAATTCGCCCACTTCGGCCGGGATCGGCCCCACTTCGCCGTCCACCGGCGCTTTCACCTGCAGATCGTCGCTCTGCGCCTGGATCTGCAGCAGATTCTCTTCCGCCGCCCGCAGCGCCGCCGCATATTGCTGCCGCTGCTCGACGCGGTCGCCGTTAATGCCTTCATCCAGATTGGCCTTGGCGGCCTGTACCTGCTGGAAGGCGGTGTCGCGCGACCGGCGCGAAGCGTCCAGCTCGGACTTCGAGATATAGCCCTTGCCGGCCACGCTCAGGTTGCGGTTGTAGTCATTTTGCGCATTGCGGTACTGCGCCTCGGCCTGCGCCAGGTTGGCGCGCAGGTTGCGGATGCTCTCTTCACGGGTGCCGTGCAGCGACAGCTCGAGCTGCGCCTTGGCCTCGTCGCGCGTCGCCTGCGCGGAACGCAGCTGCGCCATCAGTTCGGGGCTATCGAGCTGAATGATCAGCTGACCGCTTTTCACGTCGTCGCCGCGTTCGATCAGGCGTTCAACGACCCGGCCTTTCGCCTTGGATGCGACGATCACTTCGGGGGCATCCACTTCACCCTGCAGCAACAGATCCTGATTGTGCGCGCGGAACAGGATCGCCAATGCGATCGCCGCCAACATCAGCAACAGGGTAAACAGCGTCTTTTTTTTCATTATGTCAGCTCCCGGAACGGTAAGCGGCGGGCGGGGATCATCATTTCCATGTCTCAAATTGCTCCAAAAAACACCATTGCTCTCATGAGGATATCACAAGCACATATCTCCTCTTTTATAACTATAAATTGGATTATGCTTTTAACACTAAAAAGCATCTTTTTTCGGCTTTTTGGTATGCAGACTCCTGCAATCGCCCTTTAAGCGATCCACTCTCTGATGGACGATGTCATGACTGAACACACTGCGGTACCGCTGTCGGTACTGGATTTATCGCCAATCCCGCAAGGGGCCAAAGCGCGCGACGCTTTCCACTGTTCGCTGGACTTAGCGCAGCACGCCGAACGCTGGGGCTACCGGCGCTACTGGCTGGCCGAGCACCACAACATGACCGGCATCGGCAGCGCCGCCACCTCGGTGCTGCTGGGCTATCTGGCCGCCGGCACCCAGAGCATTCGCCTCGGCTCCGGCGGTGTGATGCTGCCGAACCATGCGCCGCTGGTGATTGCCGAGCAGTTCGGCACGCTGGAGTCGCTCTACCCAGGGCGCATCGATTTGGGGTTGGGCCGCGCGCCCGGCACCGATCAGCGCACCATGATGGCGCTGCGTCGCCACCTGTCCGGCGATGTGGATACCTTCCCGCGCGACGTGCAGGAACTGCAAAACTATTTCTGCGATGCGCAGCCCGGCCAGCCGGTGCAGGCGGTGCCGGGCCAGGGGCTGCATGTGCCGCTCTGGCTGCTCGGTTCCAGCCTCTATAGCGCGCAGCTGGCGGCGCAGCTCGGCCTGCCGTTCGCCTTCGCTTCGCACTTCGCCCCGGATATGCTGTTCCAGGCGCTGCAGCTGTACCGCGAGAACTTCAAACCGTCCAAACAGCTGGCGCAGCCGCACGCCATGGTGTGCGTCAACGTGATCGCCGCCGACAGCGACCGCGATGCGCGCTTCCTGTTCAGCTCGATGCAGCAGCAATTCATCAATCTGCGTCGCGGTTCGCCCGGCCCGCTGCCGCCGCCGGTGGATAACATTCACGCGTTGTGGACCGCCGGCGAGCAATACGGCGTCGAGCAGGCGCTGCGGATGTCGATCGTCGGCGATGAAAAAACGGTGCGCCACGGGCTGCAAACGCTGCTGCGTGAAACCGATGCCGACGAGATCATGGTCAACGGCCAGATTTTCGATCACCAGGCGCGGCTGCGTTCGTTCGAGATTGTTGCCGGCGTGAAGGGCGACATCGTGAAGAGATAAAAAGCGAAAAGGCGGTGGGGAACCCCACCGCCTCGGCGTTAACGCTGGATCAGGTAGCGGATGGTCGGCCCGTCCTGCTGGATATCCAGCACCTTATAGCCATGGTTGCGCGCATCGAGCGGGATGTTGTTGATCGACTGCGGGCAATCGCTGATCACTTCCAGGATCTCCCCCGGTTTCAGCTGCGGCATCGCCTCCAGCGTCGCCACTGCCGGGTACGGGCAAGGCTCACCCAGCATGTCCAGCCGGTAGTCCGGCACTATCGTCGTCGCTTTCATGGCATGCTCCTCAAATTCACCACCTGCGCCTCAGGCCGGGCGCGGAAAAAGCGTTTCTCCCACCACAGCATGGCGGCGAAGGCCAGCGCCAGCAGCAGATAGGTCACCAGCAGGCCACCGACCGGGCCGAAGGTGTCGAGCAGGTTGATTTTGTCGTAGTCGGTCGCCAGCGCCGGCGCCAGATCGTCCCAGTAATAGGCCAGCAGCGTAGCGCCGATGATGTTGCCCAGCCCCACCCACCAGTAGTGCACCTGCCCTTCCACCGCGCGGTACATCCAGCCGGTTTCGCAACCGCCGGCCAGCACGATGCCGAAGCCGAACAGCAAGCCGCCCAGCACCGCATTCGGGCCGGCCCACATGATCTTCGGCGCCACGCCGAGCTGCACGTAGCTGAAGATGCCGATGGCGCTCACCGCCATGCCGATGATGATGGCTTTCGCCATGTGAGTGCGGCCGGTGATCCACAGATCGCGGAACGCCGAGGTGAAGCAGATCTGCGCGCGTTCGATCAGCAAACCGAAGCCGATACCGAACAGCATGGCGATACCGAGCTTCGGCGCATCGAACAGCGTCCACAGCGACCAGGCCACCGCTAGGCCGAAGACCGCCATGCCCAGCCGGAAGCGGCAGCGCGCCTGTTCAGGCTTCTGCGTCAACGGCGCGGCGGACTTCACCTTTTGCAATTTGACCGGGATGCGGAACATCGGCAGCAGCGTGAATTTGGCGCCGAAGTAGGAGCCGGCGGCGGTCGCCAGCGCGAAGAACCAGGCATGCAGCGAGAACTGCGGGATGCCGGTGAAAAACGCTGCCAGGTTACAGCCCATCGCCAGGCGTGCGCCGAAGCCGGCGATGATGCCGCCCAGCAGCGCCTGCACGATGCGAATGCGGTGCTGCGGCTGACGCAGTTTGATGTTGTTGGCCCACAGCGCGGCGGCGATGCAGCCGGCGAACATGCCGATGATCATGCGCCCGTCGATGCGCTCCAGCGGCGTGCCCTGCAGGCCGATGACCTTGAAATAGCCCCACTGCTCGGGGTGCAGGCCGAACCACTGCAGCACATGGCCGCCCCAGCGAGTGAATTCGCCGGTCACCGCCCAGAAGGTGCCGGTCATGCCGAAGTAGTAGGTAGAAAGGATCCCGGCAGCGATCACCGCCGGCAGCGGCGCCCAAAAGCGCACCAGGTATTGAGATTTGAACTGCTGCCAACTCATGGCATCTCCCGTGCATATCATCCATAAGAAAAAACCTTATGAATGATACGCCATTCAGGGGCGTTTGACGGCAATTTTCAGGCATAAAAAAACCAGCCCGCAGGCTGGTTTTTCAGAGTGCTTCACCGCGAACGGTGAATCAGCGATTACGCGTCGCCGAAACGACGACGTGGTGCTGCCGGTGCGCTGTCATCACGGCGTGGCGCCGGCTTGCCGTCACGGTTGTAGTTACCGCCACGACGCTCGCCGCCGTTACCGCCTTCGCGACGTTCTCCGAAGGAACGACGTGGGCCGCCTTCGCGACGTTCACCGTTGAACGGACGGCCGTTACCGTTGCCACGACGCTCGCCACCGTTGCCACCGTCACGACGCTCGCGACGTTCGAACGGCTGTGCATCGCCCAACAGCTGCATGTTCATCGGCTTGTTCAGGATGCGAGTGCGAGTGAAGTGATTCAGGATCTCGCCCGGCATGCCTTTTGGCAGCTCGATGGTGGAGTGGGAAGCAAACAGCTTGATGTTACCGATGTAACGGCTGCTGATGTCGCCTTCGTTAGCGATAGCACCAACGATATGACGGACTTCAACGCCATCGTCACGGCCCACTTCGATACGGTACAGCTGCATTTCGCCAACGTCACGACGTTCACGACGCGGACGGTCGCCGTCACGGCTATCGCGGCTGTCGCGACGGTCGCCGCGGCGATCGTCACGGTCGTTGAACTCGCGGCGCTGGCGCGGTTTGAAGACCGGATCCGGCGGCAGGATCAGCGGACGTTCGCCCTGAGCCATTTTCAGCAGCGCTGCGGCCAGGGTTTCCATATCCAGCTCTTCTTCCGGCTGCAGTTTGGTCAGCAGTGCGCGGTACAGATCCAGATCGCTGCTTTCCAGCTGCTGCTGAACTTTCGCGGCGAACTTGGCCAGACGACGCTCGCCCAGCAGTTCTGCGTTTGGCAGCTCCACTTCAGGGATGGTCAGCTTCATGGTGCGTTCGATGTTGCGCAGCAGGCGGCGTTCGCGGTTTTCCACGAACAGCAGCGCACGGCCGGCGCGACCCGCACGGCCGGTACGGCCGATACGGTGAACGTAAGACTCGGAGTCCATCGGGATGTCATAGTTGACAACCAGGCTGATGCGCTCAACGTCCAGGCCACGGGCCGCAACGTCGGTCGCGATCAGGATATCCAGACGACCGTCTTTCAGGCGCTCCAGGGTCTGCTCACGCAGCGCCTGATTCATGTCGCCGTTCAGCGCGGCGCTGCTATAACCGCTGCGCTCCAGCGCTTCGGCCACTTCCAGGGTCGCGTTCTTGGTACGGACGAAGATGATCGCCGCGTCAAAGTCTTCGGCTTCCAGGAAACGCACCAGCGCTTCGTTTTTACGCATGCCGTAGACCGACCAGTAGCTCTGGCTGATGTCCGGACGGGTAGTCACGCTGGACTGGATGCGCACTTCCTGCGGCTCTTTCATGAAGCGGCGGGTAATGCGACGGATCGCTTCCGGCATGGTGGCGGAGAACAGCGCGGTCTGATGTTCTGCCGGGATCTCAGCCATGATGGTTTCTACGTCTTCGATAAAGCCCATGCGCAGCATTTCGTCGGCTTCATCCAGCACCAGACCGCTCAGGTTAGAGAGGTTCAGGGTGCCGCGCTTCAGGTGGTCCAGCAGACGACCTGGGGTACCCACAACGATTTGCGGGCCCTGGCGCAGAGCGCGCAGCTGTACGTCGTAACGCTGGCCGCCGTACAGGGCTACCACGTTGACGCCGTTCATGTGTTTGGAGAAATCGGTCATCGCTTCGGCAACCTGAACCGCCAGTTCGCGGGTCGGTGCCAGCACCAGGATCTGAGGTGCTTTCAGGTCTGCCTGCAGGTTGTGCAGCAGCGGCAGCGAGAACGCTGCGGTTTTACCACTACCGGTCTGTGCCATGCCCAGCACGTCGCGGCCGTTCAACAGGTGAGGAATACACTCAGCCTGGATCGGAGATGGTTTTTCATAGCCCAGATCGTTCAGGGCGGAAATGATTGGAGCAGACAGCCCCAGATCAGCAAAAGAGGTTTCAAACTCAGTCGTCATGTACACGTGCCTCATTAATAATGGCAGCCAGTCTACATAACTCGTCGAGAAAATTTTCAGTCATTTTCATTGAAAAGTGTGAACCGGCTCAAATTAGATTATAAAACGAACAAAAAAGCCCTCGCCCGTTAAGGCGATAACTTTGGTTAAAAACCAATGTTCATCAGGCTGATAGGTGTTCGTCAGCTATTGCTGGTCCGATTCCGATAGGTCGTCTTGCTCTTGGCCCAAAAGCGCCAATTCCAACAATGCATAGCGGTGCTCAACGAAGTTGTGAACGTTGTTAGACACCGTCAGTTTGAACAGCGCCGAAGCGGTGTCCTTGTCCCCCAGACTCAGGTAGTGTTTACCCAAATAGAAGTCAGTTTCACTGAGATGCTCAGCGAGCGAAGTGTTATCCGTTGCATCTGCCTTGAGGCGTTCCATCAGCGTTTTTTCGCTGATCTTGCCCAGGTAGAATTCGACAATATTCCATCCCCATTGCCCTCTGTCCGATTTGTCATAGCGCTGCTGAAGCGCTACTTCGGCCTTCTTGGGATCGATTTCTCGCTCCACCAGATACAGCCATAACGAACGGAAGGGATCGTTTGGGTCGTCTTGATAAAACGCCTGCAGATCATCCTGCGCCAACGGGAAGCGGCCGCCATAATACAGTGCGATGCCCCGGTTTAAACGCGCGTAATTGTAAGTTGGATCAAGCTCTAGTACAGAATCAAACGCTTCATAGGCAGCATCAAAATTGCCTGCCTGCGTTAAGTAAATGCCCAGGTAGTTGAAAACTTCCGGCATGTCGGGACGTATCGCCAGCGCCTGCGAGAAATCATTGCGCGCTAATGCACGTAACCCGAGGCTATCATACAGCACACCGCGCTCATATAAAAGCTGTGCGCGTTCGTCATCCGTCAGTGCCCGGCTGGCAAGAATTTGTTCCATGCGCGCCAGGATCACTTCCTGCTGCAACGTAGGCTGCAACGGGATTGCCAAAACTTCGTCTTTACGCCAATCATGGTTGCTGCATCCTGCCAGCATGAGTGCTGTCGCAACGTAACACCAGCGCAAGAAAGGCTTCATTTCCCACTCCCGAAGACAAACATTGGATGAACGTCCTGTCCTCCGTTTGCTAAAACGCGGGTATCCTACCCGCGCGATACGAACAGCTCCCAACCCCATGGCGGGGAGCTGTAAAACTATCTATACAGTTATTCTGCTTCAGGCGCAGGTGAACCTGCTTCCGGCGCCATCGCTTCTTTGATGCTCAGACGCACGCGGCCCTGACGGTCAACTTCCAGTACCTTAACCGGCACTTCCTGACCCATCTGCAGATAGTCGGTCACTTTCTCAACGCGCTTGTCGGCGATCTGAGAAATGTGCACCAGACCTTCTTTACCACCGCCGATAGCGACGAATGCGCCGAAATCAACGATACGGGTCACTTTACCCTGGTAGATACGGCCCACTTCGATCTCTGCCGTGATCTCTTCGATACGACGGATAGCGAATTTCGCCTTCTCACCGTCGGTCGCAGCGATTTTAACTGTACCATCATCTTCAATTTCGATGGTAGTGCCAGTCTCTTCGGTCAGTGCGCGAATAACGGAACCGCCCTTACCGATCACGTCTTTGATTTTATCCGGGTTGATGCGGATAGTATGAATACGCGGTGCGAATTCGGAGATATCGCCGCGTGGAGAGCTGATAGCCTGTTCCATCACGCCCAGGATGTGCAGACGCGCGCCCTTGGCCTGGTTCAGAGCCACCTGCATGATCTCGCGGGTGATGCCTTCGATTTTGATGTCCATCTGCAGCGCGGTGATACCGTCGCGGCTACCGGCCACTTTGAAGTCCATGTCGCCCAGGTGATCTTCGTCACCCAGAATGTCGGACAGAACCACAAAGTTATCGGCTTCTTTCACCAGGCCCATCGCGATACCCGCAACGGCAGCCTTGATTGGCACACCGGCGTCCATCAGCGCCAGAGATGCGCCGCACACGGAAGCCATGGAAGAAGAACCGTTGGATTCGGTGATTTCAGACACGACGCGAACCGTGTACGGGAAATCTTCCGGTTTAGGCATCATAGCCAATACGCCGCGTTTCGCCAGGCGACCGTGACCGATTTCACGACGCTTAGGAGAACCGACCATGCCGGTTTCGCCTACGGAGTACGGAGGGAAGTTGTAGTGGAACAGGAAGCTGTCGGTCTTCTCGCCCATCAGCTCGTCCAGGTTCTGTGCGTCGCGCGCGGTACCCAGGGTCGCGGTAACCAGCGCCTGAGTTTCGCCACGGGTGAACAGCGCGGAACCGTGGGTGCGCGGCAGTACGCCGGTGCGCACGTCCAGGCCACGGATCATGTCTTTTTCACGGCCGTCGATACGCGGCTCGCCACGCAGTACGCGGCTACGCACCACGTTCTTCTCGACGTTGCCCAGGATGTCCTGGATTTCGCCGGCGTCCAGCGTTTCGTCCTGCGCCAGCAGGGTTTCAACCACGCTGTCTTTGATCGCGTCAACCTGAGCGTAACGCTCTTGTTTTTCGGTGATGTGGTAAGCGTCGCCCAGGCGAGCTTCGGCCAGTTCAGCCACGCGCGCGTGCAGCGCTTCGTTGACCGCAGGGGCCTGCCAATCCCACTTCGGCTTGCCGGCTTCGGCAACCAGGGAGTTGATGTTTTCGATAACCACTTGCTGCTGGTCGTGGCCGAACACCACGGCGCCCAGCATCTGATCTTCGCTCAGCACTTCCGCTTCGGATTCAACCATCAGCACCGCGCCTGCAGTACCGGCAACCACCAAATCCAGACGGCTTTCTTTCAGCTCGTCAGTTGTCGGGTTCAGCACATACTGATCGTTGATGTAACCTACGCGCGCTGCGCCGATTGGGCCGTTGAACGGAATACCGGACAGGCTCAGGGCGGCAGAGGCGCCGATCATCGCGACGATGTCCGGGTTCACCTGCGGGTTAACGGAAACCACGGTCGCGATCACCTGAACTTCGTTCAGGAAGCTGTCCGGGAACAGTGGACGGATCGGACGGTCGATCAGACGGGAAGTCAGGGTCTCGCCTTCGCTCGGACGGCCTTCGCGACGGAAGAAGCTGCCCGGGATGCGGCCGGCGGCGTAAGTACGCTCTTGGTAGTTAACGGTCAGCGGGAAGAAGCTCTGGCCCGGCTTGGCTTTTTTCTGGCCAACGACGGTAACGAATACGGCGGTGTCATCCATGCTCACCATAACGGCGGCGGTGGCCTGACGAGCCATCATACCGGTTTCGATGGTGACGGTATGCTGGCCATACTGGAATTTGCGAATGATCGGTGTCAGCAAAATTATATCCTTGATTAGCGGCGCGCAATCGCATTGACGACTCGACACGCCTGTGACTCGATTTGCCTTCTCACTACATCCTCGCGACTAATGACAATCCTTATCTCAGGCAGGAGATAAAGCCTCTCATTAGCCGCGCGAACCTCTGTAACGGAAGAACCTGTTTGGAAACATCAGTAATACATTAACCTGATTTGCTTATGCTTCCTAGAAGAAAGGGGCCAAAATAGGCCCCTTTCCACTGAAACTTGCTAGATTAGCGACGCAGACCCAGACGCTCGATCAGGCTGGTGTAACGTGCTACATCTTTACGCTTCAGGTAGTCCAGCAGCTTACGACGCTGAGAAACCATACGCAGCAGACCACGACGGCTGTGGTGATCTTTTTTGTGCTCGGAGAAGTGGCCTTGCAGATGGTTGATCTGCGCAGTCAGCAGGGCAACCTGAACTTCGGTAGAACCGCTGTCGTTAGTACCACGACCGAAATCAGCTACGATTTGAGCTTTAGCTTCAACACTTAGAGACATTGTAATACTCCAGATTATAGATAATAAAAACAGGCGCCGATCTCTAATTCAGCAACCCAATGCATAAGCTGCGCCATTCTACTCTTAGCGCAGTGCGATCGCAAGGTGACGCAGTGCCCCGCCGTCAGTCGAAATGCTCGACCACCAGGCGGCGCGGCGCCACGCGACCATCCTCGGCGATGTCGCCAACGCCGATGAATTTTCGCTCTTCACCCTCGGTGATACGCACCAGGCCGGAAGCCGGCGCGCCGGCGACTTGCACCGGTTGCCCCTGCTTGACGTAACCCGCAACCACCGGCAGCAAATTCACTTCCGGATAGTTCTCAACCGGGCTATCCATCGGCATCAGCAGCGGATCGAGTAGCTCGCCGGGCGCGATTTCTTGTTCCTGCGCCTGCGCCAGCAAAGCGTTCAGCTGTTCCAGCGTCACCATGCGCGCAATCGGATAAGTCGCCACCTGCAGGCGGCGCAGATAGATCACGTGCGCGCCGCAGCCCAGCAGCTCGCCGAGATCGTCGGTGATGGTGCGGATGTAGGTGCCTTTCGAGCAGTGGATCTCCAGCTCCAGCTCATCCCCTTCCCAGCGGATAAACTGCAGCTCGTACACCGTGATGCTGCGCGCTTCGCGCGGCACTTCAATCCCCTGGCGCGCATACTCGTAGAGTTTCTTGCCCTGGTATTTCAACGCCGAATACATCGACGGCACCTGCTGGATGTCGCCACGGAAGGTGTCCAGCGCCGCGTCGAGCTGCGCCTGGGTGAAATTCACCGGGCGCTCCTGCACGATCTGGCCGTCGGCGTCGGAGGTATCGGTACGCTGCCCCAGCTTGGCGATCACCCGATAGCGCTTGTCGGAATCGAGCAGGTATTGCGAAAACTTGGTCGCTTCGCCCAGGCAAATAGGCAGCATGCCGGTCGCCAACGGATCGAGCGCGCCGGTATGGCCCGCTCGGTTGGCGTTGTACAGACGTTTTACTTTTTGCAGCGCATCGTTGGACGACAACCCCTGCGGCTTGTCCAGCAACAGCACGCCGTGGATGTCACGGCCGCGGCGACGAGGGCGACTCATTAATCCTCCTTGTCATCGCCTGAGGCGGAACGGCGCTCGGCGTCGTTCTTCACCACGTTGGTCACCAGGTTGGACATGCGCATGCCTTCCACCAGGGAGTTGTCGTAAGCGAAGGTCAGCTCCGGCACCACGCGCAGGCGCATCGCTTTGCCCAGCAGGGTACGGATATAGCCGGAAGCGTCCTGCAACGCTTTGATGCCGTTGGTGACCAGATCCGGATCGTGGTTCTCGGTCAGCACGTTCAGGAAGGTGACGTAAACCTTGGCATACGCCAGATCGCGGGACACTTCCACGCCGGAAACGGTCGCCATGCCGACGCGCGGATCTTTAACTTCACGCTGCAGAATGATCGCAATCTCTTTCTGCATCTCTTGCGCCACGCGTTGACCGCGGCTGAATTCTTTTGCCATTTTGGATTCTCCAGACAAATCGGGGGGCACAAAGGCCCCCCGTAAACAGATATAAGCAGATGTGCAATCGTTAAGCGATGGTGCGTTGGATCTCAATGATTTCGAACACTTCGATCATGTCGCCGACGCGCACGTCGTTATAGTTCTTAACGCCGATACCACATTCCATGCCGTTACGGACTTCGTTAACGTCATCTTTGAAGCGGCGCAGGGATTCCAGCTCGCCTTCATAGATAACCACGTTGTCGCGCAGTACGCGGATTGGGTTGTGACGCTTGATGGTCCCTTCGGTAACCATACAGCCGGCGATAGCGCCGAACTTAGGCGATTTGAACACGTCGCGCACTTCGGCCAGGCCGATGATCTGCTGCTTGTATTCCGGCGCCAGCATACCGCTCATCGCCTGCTTCACTTCGTCGATCAGGTTATAGATCACGGAGTAGTAACGCAGATCCAGGCTTTCCGCTTCGATCACGCGGCGCGCAGAAGCGTCGGCACGCACGTTGAAGCCCAGGATGATGGCGTTGGAAGCCGCAGCCAGCGTCGCGTCGGTTTCGGTGATCCCACCTACGCCGGAGCCGACAATCTTCACCTTCACTTCGTCGGTAGAGAGTTTCAGCAGCGAGTCGCTGATCGCTTCGCAAGAACCCTGCACATCGGACTTCAGTACGATGTTCAGCTCGGACACTTCACCGTCGGTCATGTTGGCGAACATGTTTTCCAGCTTGGACTTCTGCTGACGCGCCAGTTTGACTTCGCGGAACTTGCCCTGACGATACAGCGCCACTTCACGCGCTTTCTTCTCGTCGCGCACCACGGTCGCTTCGTCACCCGCTGCAGGCACGCTGGACAGACCCAGGATTTCCACAGGGATAGACGGACCGGCAGAGGTCACTTCACGGCCCAGCTCGTCACGCATCGCACGCACACGGCCGTATTCGAAGCCGCACAGGACGATGTCGCCCTTGTTCAGCGTACCTTCCTGAACCAGTACGGTAGCCACCGGGCCACGGCCTTTATCCAGGAAGGACTCGATCACTACGCCGCTCGCCATGCCGCTGCGTACCGCTTTCAGTTCCAGAACTTCGGCCTGCAGCAGGATAGCCTGCAGCAGCTCGTCGATACCGGTACCGGCTTTCGCGGACACGTGAACGAACTGCGCTTCGCCGCCCCACTCTTCCGGCATAACGCCGTACTGAGACAGTTCCTGCTTAACGCGGTCCGGATCGGCTTCCGGCTTGTCGATTTTGTTCACCGCAACCACCAACGGCACCTGCGCCGCTTTCGCGTGCTGGATAGCTTCGATGGTCTGTGGCATCACGCCGTCGTCGGCCGCCACCACCAGAACCACGATGTCAGTCGCCTGAGCACCACGAGCACGCATCGAGGTAAACGCGGCGTGGCCCGGGGTGTCCAGGAAGGTGATCATGCCGTTCTCGGTTTCTACATGGTAGGCACCGATGTGCTGGGTAATGCCGCCGGCTTCGCCCGCCGCCACTTTGGTGGAGCGGATGTAGTCCAGCAGAGAGGTTTTACCGTGGTCAACGTGGCCCATGATGGTCACGACCGGCGCGCGCGGCTCAGCCGCAGCGCCCGTATCACGGTCGCTCATCAGCGCTTCTTCCAGCTCGTTTTCACGACGCAGAATAACTTTGTGGCCCATCTCTTCGGCAACCAGCTGTGCGGTTTCCTGGTCGATAACCTGGTTGATGGTGGCCATCGCGCCCAGCTTCATCATCACTTTGATGACCTGAGAACCTTTTACCGCCATCTTGTTGGCCAGCTCGGCCACGGTGATGGTTTCACCGATCACCACGTCACGGTTAACCACCTGCGCCGGCTTGTTGAAGCCCTGCTGCAGAGCGCTAGGCTTGCGTTTGCCTTTACCGCCACGGGTAACGGCACGCGCTTCTTCGCGATCCGCTTTGGATTCGGACAGCTTGTTGCCTTTCTTCTGCTTGGTCGCTTTGCCGCCGCGGGTGCGGCTACGACGATCGCCTTCAACTTTGGCGTCGTTTTCGTCTTCTGCGGCACGCGCATGCTGAGAGGTGGTCACGTGATAGTCGGCACTTTCAACCGCAGCGCTTGCCGCGTCGGCCTGGGCCCACTTCTCGCCGTTCTCTTCGGCCATGCGACGGGCTTCTTCCGCCACGCGCTTGGCTTCCTCTTCAACCTTGCGGCGCACTTCCTCTTCCGCTTTACGTTTCAGTTCAGCGGCTTCGGCTTCACGGCGTGCTTTTTCCGCCTGAGCTGGCTTGGTCATTTCGTCGGTATGTTGATTGGTCACTTTTTCTTTTTCCGCTGAATTACGCTTAGCAATCTCCGCGGCCTCACGTTTGGCTTGCTCTTCGGCTGCGCGCTTCGCTTCCGCTTCGCGTTTTGCGAGCTCTTCCGCTTCGCGCCGTGCCTGCTCTTCCGCTTCACGCTGTGCCTGCTCTGCCGCTTCAGCCAACTGGGCTTCCTGCGTATCGCGATTTACATAAGTGCGTTTCTTGCGGACCTCAATTTGCACCGATTTACTTTTACCGCCGGTGCTCGGGATATTCAAGGTGCTGCGCGTTTTGCGCTGCAAAGTGAGTTTACCTGGCGCGCTGCCGTGTTCACGGTTCAGGTGCGCCAGCAATGTTTCTTTTTCTTGCTGGGTAACAGAGTCCGACTCGGACTTGTTGATCCCTGCATCAGCAAACTGCTGTACCAGGCGATCAACCGGAGTCTGAATCTCTGCTGCCAGCGATTTTACGGTTACATCTGTCGTCATGCTGTTCCTTCCTGCTACAGTTATTACGCGTTGTCGCCAAACCAACAGATATTGCGTGCAGCCATGATCAGCTCACCGGCTTGCTCATCGCTAAGCCCTTCAATATCAGCCAGATCGTCAACACCCTGCTCGGCAAGATCTTCCAGCGTACAAACCCCACGCGCGGCCAGTTTAAAGGCCATGCTGCGCTCAAGACCCGGCAGGTTGAGCAAATCGTCGGCCGGTTTGTTGTCGCCCAGGCTTTCTTCTTGTGCCAGGGCCAGCGTGGTCAATGCAGCTTTGGCGCGTTCGCGCAATGCTTCAACCGTATCTTCATCCAGACCGTCGATTTCCAACAGCTCTTTGATCGGCACGTAGGCCAGCTCTTCCAGCGTGGAGAAGCCTTCTTCAACCAGTACGGTGGCGAAATCTTCGTCGATATCAAGATACTTGGTGAAGGTATCAATAGCGGCATGAGCCTCGGCCTGGTGCTTGGCCTGCAGGTCGTCCGCCGTCATCACGTTCAGTTCCCAACGATCGTCGCCGCGGTGTTGTTTCAGCAGCTGGGAAGCCAAACGCACGTTTTGGCCGTTACGGCCGATCGCCTGTGCCAGGTTGCTGGCTTCAACGGCGATATCCATGGTGCAGTTATCTTCGTCTACCACGATCGACGCGACGTCGGCCGGCGCCATGGCGTTGATGACGAATTGCGCGGGGTTATCATCCCACAGGATGATGTCGATGCGTTCGCCGCCGAGCTCGCTCGACACGGCCTGAACGCGCGCACCGCGCATACCTACGCAGGCGCCGACCGGGTCGATGCGCTTGTCGTTGGTTTTCACTGCAATTTTCGCGCGAGAGCCTGGATCGCGGGCTGCCGCTTTAATTTCGATCACTTCTTCGCCGATTTCCGGCACTTCGATGCGGAACAGTTCTTTCAGCATTTCCGAGCTGGAACGGCTGACGAACAGCTGCGCGCCGCGAGCTTCAGGACGCACGGCGTACAGTACGCCGCGAATGCGATCGCCCGGACGGAAGTTTTCGCGCGGCAGCATGTCTTCACGGCCAATCACCGCTTCGGCGTTGTTGCCCAGATCCAGCGCGATGCTGTCACGGTTCACTTTCTTCACCACGCCGGTGACGATCTCACCTTCGTGTTCACGGAAAGCGTCGACCACCATCGCACGCTCGGCTTCACGTACTTTCTGCACGATAACCTGCTTGGCGGTTTGGGTGGTGATACGGTCAAAGGTCACAGATTCGATCTGATCTTCGACGTAGCCGCCGAGCTCGATGCTCGGATCTTCAAACTGAGCGGCTTCCAGCGTGATTTCACGCGTCGGCTGAGTCACTTCGTCTACGGCGACCCAACGGCGGAAGGTGTCGAAATCGCCGGTTCTACGGTCAATGCTGACGCGCACGTCGATTTCCTGCTCGTATTTTTTCTTGGTTGCGGTGGCTAATGCAGTTTCCAGCGCTTCGAAAATCTTCTCGCGCGGAAGGGATTTTTCATTGGAAACTGCTTCAACAACAGCCAGAATCTCTTTGTTCATCCTAGTTGCCTCTTCCAAACTTTAAAAGTGGGGTACCAGGTTCGCTTTCTGGATGTTGCTCAGCGCGAACACTTCATCTTTCCCTTCCACAGTAACCGTGATCATCTCGCCTTCGACAGACTTGATAATACCCTGCCACTTGCGACGGTTCTGTACCGCCATGCGCAGGACCAGGCTGACTTCTTCACCGAGGTAACGCGTATAGTGTTCTGCGGTGAACATCGGGCGATCAAGGCCAGGAGAGGAGACTTCCAAGTTGTAAGCGACCGTGATTGGATCTTCGACGTCCAATACAGCGCTGACCTGGTGGCTGACATCAGCGCAATCATCAACATTGATGCCGTTATCACTATCAATATAGATGCGGAGCGTCGATTGGCGCGCACGAATGAATTCGATGCCTACAAGCTCAAAGCCCAACGCTTCTACGGGTGCCGAAAGCATCTCTGTTAACTGTTGCTCTAATGTGGACAAGCCCACCCCCAAGACATAAAAAAAGGGCTAAATAGCCCAGTGATTCTGTTGCCAAATAACAAAAAACCCCGAAAAATCGGGGCTTTATGCAACTGGACCCTGTTTGCCGCTAGGCGGCCTCGGTACAACTTTCGAGCAAGTGTCATTTTCAAATGTTGATCGAGAAAAGCGGGTTTCAATCGAAAAGTGTATTTGAAAATAAACACTTAAAGGAAAGTGGTTGCGGGGGCCGGATTTGAACCGACGACCTTCGGGTTATGAGCCCGACGAGCTACCAGGCTGCTCCACCCCGCGTCCGAAAACGTGGCAAATACTACGCCGATAATCGCAAAATTGCAAGTTATCTCTGGGATTTGGTACCGAGGATGGGACTCGAACCCACAAGCCCGTTAGGGCACTACCACCTCAAGGTAGCGTGTCTACCAATTCCACCACCTCGGTACTGATTCTTACTGCTAACGGCCGTTGTTCCTTCGAGTTCACAACCACCGTTTACAAACTTTTTGCGGCTTACTGCGGGATGTCGCTGCTCGGCTTAGCTGGTGCTGCCGGCGCGGTCGTCTGCTCAGTTTTCACTGGCTGACCCAGGTTTTCCCACTCACTGCCTTTCTTGCTTTGGTTGCTGCTGAGGTTGCCCAGAATCAGGCTGATGACGAAGAACAGCGTCGCCAGCACAGCAGTCATGCGGGTCATAAAGTTACCGGAACCACTCGAACCGAACAATGTGCCTGATGCACCTGCTCCGAAAGAGGCTCCCATATCAGCGCCTTTACCTTGCTGTAGCATAATCAGAGCAACCAGCCCGATTGAGATCAGCAGGAAAATTACTAGAAGAGCTTCGTACATAGTAGTACCCGTATCCTTGCGGCCTCACCGCATGCCAAATGCTTCACACTCATCAAGCAGGCGTTTTTACAAACTGCCTACTGAAGCGGGTGTGAATACTAACCAAAGCCGCCAACCCGCGCAAGGGCAATTTGCTGCCGCCGGCGCGTTTGCGGAAAAAAACGCCAACAATCATCTATTCGGGCTCAGCGATGCCAAGCCCGATGGCTAACTGTCTGTTTTAACCTGCGGATTTCACCGCATCGGCGATGCGATGCGCCAGCGCGGTCACCTGCTGCTCGTCCTCGCCTTCCACCATCACGCGGATCAGCGGCTCGGTGCCCGATTTACGCAGCAGCACCCGGCCACGGCCGGCCAACTCGGTTTCCACCTGCTCGGTGACCTTACGCACCGCTTCAGACTCCAGCGGATTATGCTCGCCGGCGAAGCGGACGTTGACCAGGATCTGCGGCAGCAGCTTCATGCCGCTGCACAGGTCATGCAGGCTCATGTGGTTGCGCACCATGGCAGTCAGCACCTGCAGCCCGGCCACGATGCCGTCGCCGGTGGTGGTTTTGTCCAGCAGGATCACATGGCCGGAGTTTTCCGCACCGATGCGCCAGCCCAGTTCCTGCAGTTTCTCCAGCACGTAACGGTCGCCCACTTTGGCGCGAGCGAACGGAATACCCAGCTGTTTCAGCGCCAACTCCAGCCCCATATTACTCATCAGGGTACCGACCGCGCCGCCGCGCAGCTGCCCCTGACGCAGGCCTTCGCGGGCGATGATGTACAGGATCTGATCGCCATCCACCTTGTTGCCGAGGTGATCCACCATCATCACGCGGTCGCCGTCGCCGTCAAACGCCAGGCCAACGTGCGCTTTTTCCTGCAGCACGCGCTCCTGCAGCTGACGCACGTCGGTAGCACCGCATTTTTCGTTGATATTCATACCGTCCGGCTCAACACCGATGGCGATCACCGTGGCGCCCAGTTCGCGCAGCACGCTCGGCGCAATGTGGTAAGTCGCCCCGTTGGCGCAGTCGACCACGATTTTCAGCCCCTTCAGGCTCAGCTCGCTCGGGAAGGTACCTTTGCAGAATTCGATGTAACGGCCGGCGGCGTCGATGATACGGCTGGCTTTACCCAGCTCGGCGGACTCCACGCAGGTCAGCGGTTTTTCCATCTCGGCTTCAATTGCCTCTTCGACGTTGTCCGGCAGTTTGGCGCCGTCGATTGAGAAGAACTTGATACCGTTGTCATAGAACGGGTTATGCGAAGCGGAAATGACAATGCCAGCTTCGGCGCGGAAGGTACGCGTCAGGTAGGCCACCGCCGGCGTGGGCATCGGCCCGGTGAAGGAGGCGGACAATCCAGCGGCCGCCAGACCGGCTTCCAGAGCGGACTCCAGCATATAGCCGGAGATGCGCGTATCCTTACCGATGATGATCTTGCGGGAACCGTGACGCGCCAGCACTTTACCGGCCGCCCAGCCCAGCTTCAGCACGAAGTCCGGCGTGATGGGGCTGTCCCCGACCTTGCCACGGATGCCGTCGGTGCCAAAATATTTGCGCTCGCTCATGTTTCTACTGTCCCTTAGCTGAAAGTGTTGCCTCGACGACACGCATCGCCTCGACGGTTTCTTTAACGTCATGCACTCTGACAATCTGCGCACCCTGCATCGCCGCGATTACCGCGCAGGCCACGCTGCCGATAACCCGTTGATCCGGCGGCACGTTCAGCAGTTGCCCAATCATCGATTTACGCGACATGCCGACCAATAGCGGCAAACCGAAACGATGAAACTCCGACAACCGTGCCAGAAGCTGATAGTTGTGCGCCAAATTTTTACCGAAACCGAAGCCTGGGTCGAGCAGCAATTTCTGATTTGTTATCCCCGCCTCGTTACAGCGCTGAATATGATGCTCGAAAAACGCCTGAACATCGGTAATCAGGTCATCGTAATGCGGCGCCTGCTGCATGGTGCGCGGCTGCCCTTGCATATGCATCAGACAGACCGGCAGACCGCTTTCCGCCGCCGCCGCCAGGGCACCCGGCTCCTGCAGCGAACGAATGTCGTTAATCAGATGTGCGCCTGCATGCGCCGATTCGCGGATCACGCCCGCTTTCGAGGTATCGACCGAGATGAAGACTTCGAAGCGCTGCGCCAGCGCTTCCACCACCGGCACGACCCGTTCCAATTCTTCCTCTTCACTCACCTCAGCTGCCCCCGGCCTTGTCGATTCGCCGCCGATATCGATCATCGTGGCACCGGCCGAAATCAGCGCATGCGCGTGGAGCAGCGCCTGGTTCAGGGTGTTGTGACGGCCGCCGTCGGAAAACGAATCCGGCGTCACATTGAGGATACCCATCACCTGCGGATAGGAGAGGTTGAGCGTCATGTCGCGCACGGTTAACTGCATGGTTGGTCCACCTTACTGTTGCCTGGTTCACTGCCCGCCGGGCAAAAAAAAACCCCGGCGTACCGGGGTTTGATGTTATTACACAGCCGCTGTTACTTGTCGAGCTGTTCGGACATGGTGTTGCCCGGCGTTGGGGTGCGCGGCTCATCTACCGGCGTCGGGGCTTTCGGAGTGCCACCGTTGTCGGAGCTGTTGCCTTTGTTCGCATCGTCCCAGCCCGCCGGCGGACGCACGTCTTTGCGGTTCATCAGATCGTCGATCTGCGGCGCATCGATAGTTTCATACTTCATCAGCGCATCCTTCATCGAATGCAGGATGTCCATATTTTCCATCAACAGCGAACGAGCACGCGTGTAGTTACGTTCGATCAGCGACTTCACTTCCTGGTCGATGATACGCGCGGTTTCATCCGACATGTGCTTCGCCTTGGCCACGGAACGGCCCAGGAACACTTCACCCTCTTCTTCCGCATACAGCAGCGGCCCCAGCTTCTCGGAGAAGCCCCATTGGGTCACCATGTTGCGGGCAATGGAGGTCGCCACTTTAATGTCGTTCGACGCACCGGTAGAGACTTTTTCCGGCCCGTAGATGATCTCTTCCGCCAGACGACCGCCGTACAGGGTGGAGATTTGGCTCTCCAGCTTCTGACGGCTGGCGCTGATCGCATCCCCTTCCGGCAGGAAGAAGGTCACACCGAGCGCCCGACCACGAGGAATGATGGTGACCTTGTGTACCGGATCGTGTTCAGGAACCAGGCGGCCAATGATGGCGTGGCCCGCTTCGTGATACGCGGTCGACTCTTTCTGCGCTTCGGTCATCACCATGGAGCGACGTTCCGCACCCATCATGATCTTGTCTTTGGCTTTTTCGAACTCCACCATCGACACCACGCGCTTGTTGCCGCGGGCGGCGAACAGCGCCGCTTCGTTGACCAGGTTGGCCAGGTCGGCACCGGAGAAGCCCGGCGTACCACGCGCAATGACGGAGGCGTCGATGTCGGCAGCCAACGGCACGCGGCGCATGTGCACCTTCAGGATCTGCTCACGGCCACGCACATCCGGCAGCCCGACCACGACCTGACGGTCGAAACGGCCCGGGCGCAGCAGCGCAGGGTCAAGCACGTCTGGACGGTTGGTCGCCGCGATGACGATGATGCCCTCGTTGCCTTCGAAACCGTCCATCTCAACCAGCATCTGGTTCAGGGTCTGCTCACGCTCATCGTGACCGCCACCCAGGCCGGCGCCACGCTGGCGACCGACGGCGTCGATTTCATCGATGAAGATGATGCACGGCGCGGCTTTCTTCGCTTGTTCGAACATGTCGCGCACGCGGGATGCACCCACGCCGACGAACATTTCGACGAAGTCGGAACCGGAAATGGTGAAGAACGGTACCTTCGCTTCGCCGGCGATCGCTTTCGCCAACAACGTTTTACCGGTCCCCGGCGGGCCAACCATCAGCACGCCTTTCGGGATCTTGCCGCCCAGCTTCTGGAAACGGCTCGGTTCGCGCAGGTATTCCACCAGTTCGCTCACCTCTTCTTTCGCTTCGTCACAACCGGCGACATCGGCGAAAGTGGTCTTGATCTGGTCTTCCGTCAGCATGCGGGCCTTGCTCTTGCCGAAGGACATCGCGCCCTTGCCGCCGCCGCCCTGCATTTGCCGCATAAAGAAGATCCAGACCCCGATCAGCAACAGCATCGGGAACCAAGAGATAAAGATAGAAGCCAGCAGGCTCGGCTCTTCAGGCGGCTCGCCGACAACTTTCACATTCTTCGTTAACAACGTATCCAGCAACTTAGGATCGTTGACAGGGATGTAGGTCGTGTATTTGTTACTGTCTTTCTTGGTAACGTTAATTTCACGTCCGTTGATTCGCGCTTCGCGAACCTGGTCCTGGGTCAGTTCGGACATGAAGGTAGAGTAATCCACCCTACGGCCATTCGACTCGCTGGGCCCAAAGCTCTGGAATACAGACATCAACACTACCGCGATGACTAACCAGAGAATTAGGTTTTTCGCCATGTCACTCAAGGGATTAACCTCATCTTACAACTGTGTTAACAAACAGCGTTAGGGTACTACAGTTTGCGCCCTGTCGCTACAATGTACACTTCGCGCGAACGGGCGCGGGAAGCGTCTGGCTTACGAATCTTAACCTTCGTAAACAGGGAGCGAATTTCCCGTAGGTACTCGTCAAAGCCATCTCCCTGGAACACCTTCACCAGGAAACTTCCGCCTGGTGCGAGGACATCACGACACATATCCAGCGCCAACTCCACCAGATACATCGACCTTGGAATATCGACCGCCGGGGTGCCACTCATATTCGGGGCCATATCGGACATGACCACCTGAACCTTACTCTCGCCTACTCGTTCCAACAGCGCCTTCAGCACCAGTTCATCACGAAAATCGCCCTGAAGGAAATCGACGCCAACGATAGGATCCATTGGCAAAATATCACAGGCGATGATGCGCCCGGTACCGCCGATTTGGGTGACCACATACTGCGACCAGCCGCCCGGTGCGGCGCCCAGATCAACCACGGTCATTCCCGGTTTGAACAGTTTGTCGCTCTGCTGTATTTCATCAAGTTTAAACCAGGCACGGGAACGCAGTCCCTTTTTCTGCGCCTGCTGCACATATTTATCGCTAAAGTGTTCTTGTAACCAGCGACTGGAGCTAGCCGAACGCTTTTTATTAGCCATCTCGTTTTCCAACTATCATAAAAAGAGTCTTATGTCAGGGTCGCTGCTCACGTAGACTCACACCGGTGAAGACCGATTTGGTGATATACATGAGATGGCGGTAGAATGTACCGTTTTCAATCCCAACTTAAGCAAAAAAGACAATGAATCTGAATAATAAACAAAAACAGCACCTGAAAGGCCTGGCGCATCCGTTAAAACCGGTGGTAATGCTGGGCAATAACGGTCTTACCGAAGGGGTGCTGGCTGAAATTGAACAGGCTCTGGAGCATCATGAGCTGATCAAGGTAAAAATCGCCGCTGAAGATCGCGAAACCAAAACCCTGATCGCCGACGCTATCGTGCGTGAAACGGGCGCCTGCAATGTGCAAGTTATCGGCAGTACGCTTATTCTTTACCGCCCGTCGAAAGAGCGCAAGATCAGTCTACCGCGTTAATAACCATCAGGTTAACGAAAAGGTGCCATGCGCCTGACGAAGATAAAAGGCCGCTTGCGGCCTTTTTCCTATCTTTACAAAACGTTGGCGCATTAATGACCAACGGCCTCGATCAGAGATACTCGACCTTCAGGATCTCGTATTCCACGTCGCCGCCGGGGGTTTTGATCACCACCACGTCGTCTTGCTCTTTGCCGATCAGGCCGCGCGCCATCGGCGAGTTTACCGAAATCAGATTTTTCTTGAAATCGGCCTCATCGTCGCCAACGATGCGGTAAGTCACTTCTTCTTCACTGTCCAGATTCATCACCGATACGGTGGCACCGAAGATCACCCGGCCGGTGTTCGGCATCTTGGTGATATCGATCACCTGAGCATTGGACAGCTTGGCTTCGATTTCCTGAATGCGGCCTTCGCAGAAACCCTGCTGTTCACGGGCGGCATGGTACTCGGCATTCTCTTTCAAATCGCCGTGCTCACGGGCGTCAGCGATATCCGCAATGATTTTCGGGCGGCGCACGCTTTTCAGATATTCGAGCTCTTCGCGCAGTTTTTCAGCGCCAAACAAGGTCATCGGAATTTGGTTCATCGTATAAATACCTCTAAATCTTTCCTGTTCAAATAACCGTCATCCTGACGTATTCGTATGAAAACACGGTTGGCATACCGCCACCCGCCTCCAGGCGACAAACAAAAGAAACCTGACTCGGAACGAGGCCCAAGCCAAGATTGGTTTTGCATTTTGATACGCATTTTAGCCTAGAGTTCCTTGAGGGTCATCGTTTACTTTTTCCCTGATTGCACCGTAGTATGACGGCACGTTATCCAGCTGTTATCCCGAGATTATGCGTTTTTCACGAATTGTCAGTGCATTGGCTTGCGCATTTGTTCTGAATGCGAATGCGGCCCCGGTTGAAGAGTACACACAATATCTGCCTGATGGGGCCAACCTTGCCCTGGTCGTTCAGAAAATCGGTGCCGGCGCGCCGACGATCGATTATCACTCTCAGCAGATGGCGCTGCCGGCCAGTACCCAAAAAGTGCTGACCGCGCTGGCGGCCTTGCTGCAACTCGGGCCCGATTACCGTTTCACCACCACGCTGGAGAGCCAGGGCGATATCCGCGATGGCGTGCTGCGCGGCAACCTGATCGCCCGCTTCAGCGGCGATCCGACCTTCAAGCGCCAGAGCCTGCGCAATATGGTGGCCGTCCTGAAGAAACAGGGCGTGCGCCAAATCAGCGGCGACGTGCTGGTCGATACCTCGGTCTTCGCCAGCCATGACAAGGCGCCCGGCTGGCCGTGGAACGATCTGACGCAGTGCTTCAGCGCGCCGCCGGCCGCCGCCATCGTCGATCGCAACTGTTTCTCGGTCTCGCTGTACAGCGCGCCGAATCCGGGCGACATGGCGTTTATCCGCGTCGCCTCCTATTATCCGGTCAATATGTTTAGCCAGGTGCGCACCCTGGCGCGCGGTTCAGCAGACGCGCAGTACTGCGAGCTGGACGTGGTGCCGGGCGAGCTGAACCGCTTTACCCTGACCGGCTGCCTGACGCAGCGCAGCGAACCGCTGCCGTTGGCCTTCGCCATCCAGGACGGTGCCAGCTACGCGGGTGCCATCCTGAAAGACGAACTGACCCAGGCCGGTATCCAGATCGACGGGCACTTGAAGCGCCAGACGCGCCCTGGCATCACCGGCACGGTGATCGCGCAAACCCAGTCGGCGCCGCTGCACGATCTGTTGAAGATCATGCTGAAGAAATCGGACAACATGATCGCCGACACCGTCTTCCGCACCATCGGCCACGAACGCTTCGGCGTGCCGGGCACCTGGCGAGCGGGTTCCGATGCGGTGCGGCAGGTGCTGCGCCAGAAGGCCGGCATCGATCTGGGTAATACCATCATCGCCGACGGCTCCGGTCTGTCGCGCCACAACCTGCTGGCGCCGGCGACCATGATGCAGGCGCTGCAGTACATCGCTCAGCACGATAACGAGCTGAACTTCATCTCGATGCTGCCGCTGTCCGGCTATGACGGTACCCTGCGTTACCGCGGCGGCCTGCACGAAGCCGGCGTCGACGGCAAAGTGTCGGCCAAGACCGGCGCGCTGCAGGGCGTCTACAACCTGGCGGGCTTCATCACCACCGCCAGCGGCCAGCGCATGGCCTTCGTGCAGTATCTCTCCGGCTACGCCGTGCCGCCGGAAGATCAGAAACAGCGCCGCGCCCCGCTGGTGCGCTTCGAAAGCCGCCTGTATCGGGATATTTACCAAAACAACTGAGGATCGTCATGAAGCTGCTGGTCGTTGAGGATGATGAACTGTTGCAACAGGGGCTGGCACTGGCGCTGACCGGCGAAGGTTACGTCTGCGACTGCGCCGCCACGGCGGCGGAGGCCAACAGCCTACTCATCACCAGCCAATACAGCATGGTGATCCTGGATCTCGGTCTGCCGGACATGGACGGCGCCGCACTGCTGCGGCAGTGGCGCCGCCAGCAGATCGATCTGCCGGTGCTGATCCTGACCGCCCGTGATGCCCTGGAAGATCGCGTCGACGGGCTGGATGCCGGCGCCGATGACTACCTGGTCAAACCCTTCGCGCTGGTTGAGCTGCAGGCGCGCGTGCGGGCCCTTCTGCGGCGCTACCAGGGCCACAGCGACAATCTGATGCAGGTGGATGACCTGCAGTTGAACCTCTCCAGCCAGCAGGTCTACCTGCAGCAACAGCCGGTGGAAGTTACGCCGAAAGAGTTTGCCATTCTGGCGCGTCTTATCATGCGTGCCGGGCAGACGGTCAATCGTGAACTCCTGCAGCAGGATCTCTACACCTGGCAGGACGACCTGGGTTCCAACACGCTGGAGGTGCACATCCACAACCTGCGCCGCAAACTGGGCAAGGATCGCATCCGCACCGTGCGCGGCATCGGCTACCGCCTGGAACCCTCGTCATGATCAGCATGCGCCGCCGCCTGCTGCTGATGCTGGCGCTGATCCTGCTGGTCACACAACTCATCAGCGCCTTCTGGCTGTGGCACGAAAGCCAGGAGCAGATCAGTTTCCTGGTGGATGAAACCCTGTCCGCCAAAGTGCGTACCGAGCGCGTCGATACCGAGATCGCCGAGGCCATCGCGTCGCTGCTGGCGCCTTCGCTGATCATGATGGTCGTCACGCTGCTGGCGTCGTTTTGGGCCATCAGCTGGATCATCCGCCCGCTAAACCAATTGCAGCAGCGGCTGGAAAAGCGCTCTGCCGATAACCTGACGCCGCTGCCAATCACCAGCGACAGCCAGGAAATGGTAGCGGTCACCAATGCACTCAATCAGTTGTTCTCACGGCTGGATAACACCATTCAACAGGAACGCCTGTTCACTGCCGACGCCGCCCACGAGCTGCGCACGCCGCTGGCCGGCATCCGCCTGCACCTAGAACTGATGGAAAAGCAGGGCGTCAAGGGCAGCCAGGCGCTGATCGCCCGCATCGATCAACTGATGCACACCGTCGAGCAGTTGCTGATGCTGTCGCGCGCCGGGCAAGACTTCGCCAGCGGCCATTATCAGCATTTCGATTGGGTGGCCGATGTGATCCAACCGCTGCGCGAAGAACTCGACGAAATGACCGCCCAACGCGGGCAGACGCTGGATTGGCAATTGCCGGCCGTCGCCGCGGTGAACGGCGATCCGGTGCTGCTGCGGTTGCTGCTGCGCAACCTGGTCGAAAATGCCCACCGTTACGGCCCGGAAGGCGGCGCGATACAGGTGCGATTAACGCCGCAAGACAGCGGCTATCTGCTGCAGGTCATCGACGATGGCCCGGGTATCAAGGAAGAGATGGTTGGGGAGCTGACGCAGGCGTTTCGCCGCATGGATCAACGCTACGGCGGCAGCGGACTGGGCCTGAATATCGTGATCCGCATCGCGCAACTGCACCAGGGGCGATTGACGCTGGAAAACCGCCGCGATGCGCGCGGCCTGAACGCCCAGTGCTGGTTGCCGGAAAAGGCGCTCAAATAACAAGGGCCCAGCGTTGCTGAGCCCTTTATCACCGAATTACTTCTGGTAAATGATTTCGACGCCTTCGTCGTCGTCTTCGTCCCAGTCGTCATCCCAGTCATCTTCCGCTTCGGCTTCCACCTCCGCGATTTGCTCGCGGTGGTAGTCATCCCACATGAATTCGACTTTTTCCGGCGCGCTTTCTTCGATCGCCATCGCTTTCGGCTGAGTGTTGATGAAGTTCATCACGTCCCAGCACAGCGCGTTGACGCCTTCGCGGTTGGCGGCGGAGATCATGTAGTACTTCCCTTCCCAACCCATGCCTTCCACAATCGCTTTGGCGCGTTCGGCAGCTTCTTCCTCACCAATCACATCAATTTTGTTGAACACCAGCCAGCGTGGCTTCTGCGCCAGATTTTCGCTGTATTGGTTCAACTCGTTGATGATCACTTTGGCGTTTTCCACCGGATCGGTTTCGTCGATCGGTGCGATGTCCACCAGGTGCAACAGCACGCGGCAACGCTCCAGGTGTTTCAGGAAGCGAATCCCCAGGCCCGCCCCTTCGGAGGCCCCCTCGATCAACCCCGGAATGTCGGCAACCACAAAGCTCTGCTCGTGGTCCATGCGCACCACGCCCAGGCTCGGTACCAGCGTGGTAAACGGATAATCGGCCACCTTAGGTTTGGCAGCAGACACCGCGCGGATGAAGGTCGATTTACCGGCGTTCGGCAGCCCCAGCATGCCCACATCGGCCAGCAGCAACAGCTCCAGCAACAGGTCACGCGCTTCGCCCGCGGTACCCAGCGTCTTCTGACGCGGCGCGCGGTTGACCGAAGATTTGAAACGGGTGTTGCCCAGACCGTGCCAGCCGCCTTTGGCGACCATCAGCTTCTGCTCGTGACGCGTCATGTCGCCGAGGATCTCGCCGGTGCCCTGATCCTTCACGCGCGTGCCGACCGGCACCTTGATGATGACGTCTTTACCGCGTTTGCCGGTACAATCGCGGCTCTGGCCATTCTGGCCGCGCTCGGCGCGGAAAGACTTCTCAAAGCGGTAGTCGATCAGGGTGTTGAGGTTCTCATCCGCCAGCAGGTAAACGTCGCCGCCGTCACCGCCGTCACCGCCGTCAGGCCCACCGTTCGGGATATATTTTTCGCGGCGGAAGCTGACGCACCCGTTGCCGCCGTCGCCTGCAACGACCAGAATCGCTGCTTCATCTACAAACTTCATTTACCGTCTCCGTAAATCATTCACCGGGCTGCTTCAAAGGAGCAACCAGGGGGGGTTCTGCCCGTCGCGGCCACCACCGGTGACCAATTGCGGAAAACATGGCGCCCGCCACAACCACAAACGCACCCACATAGCCGACGATGTTCAGCGTCGGCGCAGCGAATGCCTGGGGCCAGGCCAGCGCCAATAAATCTGAAAACAGCAGGGTAAACAGCGGGGTCAGCGTCACCAACGCGCTCACCTGCGCCGCCTGCCAGCGTGCCATCGCCTCTGCCAACGCGCCGTAACCGATCAGCGTGTTGGCGCCACAAAATAGCAGACACGCCAATTGCCAGCCGCTCAGCTGGAAAATCACCTCGGGTTTGGCCAGAGGGAACAACGCTATCGCACATAAAGTGTACAACATAACCAGGATCTGCGG
The DNA here is from genome assembly GCF_009905295.1 of Serratia sp. NGAS9. Taxonomy (NCBI): domain Bacteria; kingdom Pseudomonadati; phylum Pseudomonadota; class Gammaproteobacteria; order Enterobacterales; family Yersiniaceae; genus Serratia; species Serratia sp. NGAS9. Next base: position 438,339 of record NZ_CP047605.1, on the reverse strand, counting down.
CGAAGCCAGTCGGCGCAGCAACACCTTCTGCGCCACGCCGTAGCTCACCCAAACCATCGCCGCGCACACGCCCAGCATAACGCCCAGCGTGTAGTCCGTCAGCCGGGTGAAGATCTCTATCAAACTGACGTTGAAAAACAGCATCAGTCCGCAAATCAGCATCAGGGCGCCAATAACCTGGGTGATGCGCATACGTTCTTTTAAAATCAGCACGCTGGCGAACATCATGCCCACCGGCGACAGCTGGCCAATCACCTGCGACGCCGTCGGGCTCAGGTATTGCAGCGAAGAGCTGAAGAACACAAAGTTGCCTAGCAGCCCCGCCGTCGCGATCGCCAACAGCAGCAGCCAACGCGGCTGGCGGAACATCGTCAGCCGCGGCAGCTTGCCGCGTACCGCGAGGATCACGCCCAAACCGATGGCGGCCATGGTAAAGCGATACCAGACAACGGTAAACGGCTCCATCACGACCAACACTTCTTTCATCGCGATCGGCAACGCGCCCCAGCAAACCGCCGTGGTTAACGCCAGAGAAATGCCAACGCCGACCTGCTGCTTCGTATCCATATCACCTTCGCCAACGCTGACGGGCCTGCCCTCAGGCAACCCATAAATGTAAAAAGCCCCGCAACGAATTGCGGGGCTTACATCTATTTCGTAAGGCTCGAAAAATTATTCAGCTTCGATGCTGATGAATTTACGATTGCTCGGGCCTTTAACTTCGAATTTGACTTTACCGTCTTTCAAAGCAAACAGAGTGTGGTCTTTGCCGCAACCCACGTTGGTACCAGCGTGGAATTTGGTGCCGCGCTGACGAACGATGATGCTGCCTGCCAGTACTGCTTCGCCGCCAAAGCGTTTTACGCCCAGACGTTTAGCTTCTGAATCGCGACCGTTACGAGTCGAGCCGCCAGCCTTTTTGTGTGCCATTAATCCGCTCTCCTAACTTAAGCGCTGATGCCGGTGATTTTAACGTCAGTGAACCACTGACGGTGGCCCTGCTGCTTACGGTGGTGTTTACGACGACGAAACTTAACAATTTTAATTTTCTCGCCACGACCGTGAGCAACAACTTCAGCTTTGATCTTGCCGCCATCGACGAAAGGAACGCCGATTTTGATATCTTCGCCATTAGCGATCATCAGAATCTGGTCAAACTCAACCGCTTCACCAGTTGCGATGTCCAGCTTTTCCAAGCGAACGGTCTGACCTTCGCTTACTCGGTGTTGTTTACCACCACTTTGGAAAACCGCGTACATATAAAACTCCGCTTTCCGCGTGCCCGACTGTGTTAGTTCAGAGCGCGCTATAAATATTCACAATAGGGCGCGAATTCTACGCAAAAAAGCAGCGTATGACAAGAGCAGAATAAGACCAGAACAAGAAAAAAGAAGAAAAAAAGCGCAGTTTCTTTCGTGGCGTTTATCTGAACCGTTTTTCAAGTACAATCATAGGGACAGTTACCGCCATGTACCGATGTGAGCAGCGATCTCAACGCGGTGAAGAGAAACACAGCTGAAAAAAACACAATGAACCTAGAGCAAATTACCGAGTTAACCGCGCAAGATATGGCGGCCGTGAACGCAACAATTCTCGAACAGCTGAATTCCGATGTCACGCTCATCAATCAGCTTGGCTATTACATTATCAGCGGTGGCGGTAAGCGCATCCGGCCGATGATCGCCGTCCTGGCGGCGCGGGCGTTGGGCTATGAAGGCAACAAGCACGTCACCGTCGCCGCCCTGATCGAATTCATTCATACCGCCACGCTGCTGCATGACGACGTCGTCGACGAATCGGACATGCGCCGCGGCAAAGCCACCGCCAACGCGGCGTTCGGCAACGCCGCCAGCGTGCTGGTCGGCGACTTTATCTATACCCGCGCCTTCCAGATGATGACCAGCCTGGAATCCCTGCGCGTGCTGGCGCTGATGTCGGAGGCGGTCAACGTCATCGCCGAAGGCGAAGTGCTGCAGTTGATGAATGTGCACGATCCCGACATCAGCGAAGAAAGCTATATGCGGGTGATCTACAGCAAAACCGCCCGTCTGTTTGAGGCGGCGGCGCAATCGTCGGCGATCCTGTCCGGCGCCAGCGCCGAACAAGAGAAGGCGCTGCAAGATTATGGCCGCTACCTCGGCACCGCTTTCCAGCTGATCGACGATCTGCTCGACTACAGCGCCGACGGCAGCACCCTGGGCAAAAACACCGGCGACGATCTGAACGAAGGGAAGCCGACCCTGCCGCTGCTGCACGCGATGCACAACGGCGACGACGCCCAGCGTGACATGATCCGTGGCGCAATTGAGCAAGGCAACGGCCGTCATTTGTTGGAGCCGGTACTGCAGGCGATGCAGCAATGCGGTTCGCTGGAATACACCCGCCAACGCGCCGAGGAAGAGGCCGACAAGGCGATCGCCGCGCTGCAGGTGTTGCCGGCATCGGAGCACCGCACGGCGCTGGAAGGCCTGGCCCATTTAGCGGTGCAACGCGATTTTTAAGAAATCGTGATTTCGCAATACACTCATCAGGCCCGCGTACGCGGGCCTGCTTAGGTATTGCTCTCTTCGTCGATACGCGCCAGCAGGCCGCCAATCCCTTCCCGCATCAGGAAAGCCACCATTTTCTCGCGCTCGCTCTCCGTCAAATGGTAGTAATACTCGATCCAGACCGCCAACGGATCCTGGCGTTCTACGTCATAGGCCGCCCCGTCTTCCTTCAGCACCAGCAGGTTACGCACACCTGAAGGCAGGCTATCGATATGGTATTCCAACGCTTTTCCCTGCACGCCTTTACGCCTGCGGCTGATCCAGCCTTCGCGCCGGGCCATCAAATTGATTCCCTGTGGTGAGGAGGGTAATCCTGCGATGCCTGTCAGTTCCTTGGCGGCAAACCACTCGTTTTTCATGGCCATCATCTCTGGGCAATAGTGGGCAACGTCATTTTTGGAAATTACCTGGGTATTTTTTAGGAAATTTAATGGTATTCTGGTTTCCGAATAAACGTTTCACGTTGTTCAAACGCTTAACTTTGACTCGTTAGTTATACCACTAACGCAACTTTGGCTAATCAGAAAAGGAATGTAAACATGAATTCAAGGAACCCAGATTGGCACCCAGCAGATATCATCGCGGCGCTACGCAAGCAGGGCACCACGCTGGCGGCGGTATCGCGCAAGGCCGGATTGAGCTCATCGACGCTGGCCAATGCGCTGTCGCGCCCGTGGCCGAAGGGGGAATGGCTGATCGCCGAAGCGATAGGCATTCACCCATCGGAGATCTGGCCAAGCCGTTATTACGATCCGCACAGCGATTGCCTGCTGGATCGCAAAGCACGCATCAAGTCGTGAACGCGGAACAAAAAAAAACCGCCGGAACAGCGTCCGGCGGCGTTTATCGGCTGACTCTCGGTATCGATCAGTTATTGATGAACTTCTCGCCCAGTTCGATATCTTTGTGCAGCACGTCCAGCATCTCGTTCAGCGCTTTCTGCTCGAAGGCGCTCAGGGTGCCGATATCTTTACGCTCTTCAACGCCGTTCTTGCCCAGCACCAGCGGCTGCGCGAAGAAGCGAGCGTATTTGCCGTCGCCTTCAACGTAAGCGCATTCCACAACGCCTTTTTCGCCCTGCAGCGCACGCACCAGAGACAGACCGAAACGTGCGGCCGCCTGGCCCATGGACAGCGTTGCAGACCCGCCGCCGGCTTTGGCTTCTACCACTTCGGTACCGGCGTTCTGAATGCGTTTGGTCAGATCCGCCACTTCCTGATCGGTGAAGCTCACACCAGGGATCTGCGACAGCAGAGGCAGAATGGTCACGCCAGAGTGGCCGCCGATAACCGGCACGTTCAGCTCTTCCGGCTGCTTGCCTTTCAGCTCGGCCACGAAGGTGTTGGAACGGATGATATCCAGCGAAGTCACGCCGAACAGTTTGTTCTTGTCGTAAACGCCGGCTTTTTTCAGCACTTCCGCCGCGATGGCGACCGTGGTGTTAACCGGGTTGGTGATGATGCCGATGCAGGCTTTCGGGCAGGTTTTCGCCACTTGCTCAATCAGGTTACGCACGATACCGGCGTTAACGTTGAACAGATCAGAGCGATCCATGCCTGGCTTACGGGCCACACCGGCGGAAATCAGCACCACGTCCGCACCGTGCAGAGCCGGGGTCGCGTCTTCGCCGCTGAAGCCTTTGATTTTAACTGCGGTTGGGATGTGGCTTAAGTCGACGGCAACGCCTGGGGTAACGGGGGCAATGTCGTAGAGAGAGAGTTCAGAACCTGAAGGAAGCTGGGTTTTGAGTAGAAGGGCGAGGGCCTGGCCGATACCGCCAGCAGCACCGAGAACTGCAACTTTCATCCTATACTCCTTTATTATCTTAAATATATAAAGCGCCGTGAATGTGTTGGTTACGAACCTTGAGTCATTACACCTTTCAAAACAATAAATTAGTCAATTCTTGCCTGCAGGTGTAATAAAACGGCCGCTGTCGCGCCCATTTTAGATTAAATCGCTTGCGCATGAAGGGCATAGCGCACACTAATCAAAAATAGTGCGAGGTTATTCACGAGCAAGTTAACCGGCCGTTACATTACACCCTTACGCAACATCAGAACAACATCATTTTAATAACATTTTATTTACCACCGTAGGCCGATTTTCCGTCGTCAAAAGGGCATATTCATCGCGGCCGGATTTTGTTAAAATGCCGCCCTTTCCTCGCCGCCCGGTCTTTTTTATTTTCTTTGGGGCTGCCTTTGTTGCATAAAAATTCATCTATATGCATAATCATGACTTCCACTATCAACATTCCACGGTGCAAAATGCGTAATCCCGCAAAACAGGAAGATCTGATCAAGACGTTCAAAGCGTTATTGAAAGAAGAAAAATTCAGTTCTCAAGGCGAGATCGTTTTGGCGCTGCAAGAAGAAGGCTTCGAAAACATTAACCAATCCAAAGTATCGCGCATGCTGACCAAGTTCGGCGCGGTACGTACGCGCAATGCCAAAATGGAAATGGTGTATTGCCTTCCTGCCGAACTCGGCGTGCCGACCACCACCAGCCCGTTGAAGAATCTGGTGCTGGACGTCGACCATAACGACGCCGTCGTGGTGATCCATACAAGCCCGGGCGCCGCGCAGCTGATAGCCCGCCTGCTCGACTCACTGGGTAAATCCCAGGGCATCCTCGGCACGATTGCCGGCGACGATACCATTTTCGTCACCCCGTCCAGCGGCTTTACCGCTCAGAAGCTGCATGAAGCGATCCTGGGCGTGTTTGAGCAAGAGCTGTGAAACCTGGCGCTAACAAAGTGCGGCTACCTTCCGCATTTTGTTAGCGCTTCTTTAACCCTCGCGTTACCTCCCCGGCCTTTAACCGCGTTTAACACTGCTTTTTTATCCTGCAACAACACATTTCCATGACATCGCCATGTAACCAGCAGTACCCACTGTGATCTTCCGCACTTTTGGTTAAAAGCACTTACCTTATTGAAATTACATAAATTTAACATCAAAAGATCGTTTTATGAGCGTTTTTTATTCCTTGCAGTTATAAAAAATAAGGATCATAAGGTTAAAGTTTCACTAGAAACTGTTAGCGAACTATTAATTTTTCGCGTTACTAGCTGTATACTCATTTTCGTGAACTGAATCACAGTTCGTTGGAACTGATAAAAGAATACGATGAGGTGAGATGATGAAAATTAAAGCTACCGTTGCAACCCTGAGCGTTCTGTCCATGCTTTCATTTGGTGCATTCGCAGCACAATCTGTTGATGCAACCCGGGCCGCACAACTGCAACCCGCCGGTGTGATCACCGTGAGTGGCGTCGCCGCTGCGCCTTCCGACATTCGCCAGGCACTGTCTGACAAAGCTGACGCCAAAGGGGCGACCGCTTACCGCGTGATCGAAGCGCGCAACGACGGCAACTTCCACGCGACCGCTGAAATCTACAAATAAGTAACGACATTACCCGGTAACGGGCAATACATCTCTGGAATCAAACGCTGTCATAACGGCCTTCAAGAATAAAAATCGCTGCCAAGCCCTTCCAGGCGGTTATGACCAAGGATCGCTATCATGAACATGAAAACTACTCTTGCTGCACTCGGTCTGCTGTCCGTCATCTCCTTCGGCGCATCTGCCGCCCAGTTGGTGACTAACGATCAGACCGCCAATCTGCAATCTATCGGCACCATTACCGTCAGCGGTATCGACGGCGCACCGACCGACATTCGCCAGGCGCTGTCGGAGAAAGCCGACGCTAAAGGCGCGACCGCCTACCGCGTGATCGAAGCGCGTAACGAAGGCAACTACCACGCCACCGCCGAGATTTACAAATAACAACTCTGGGAACGGCTTTGCAGAGCTGATTACCCTCGTCACTGCCACTGCCGAGTTCTGACGCAAACGCCGATTTCCCAGAGACCCTCTCGTCGTCCTATCCGACGAACCCCGTTGCCCTCGCTCGCGAGGGCTTTTTTATGGGCGTAAAAAAGGCCGCAAATGCGGCCCTTAGAGTGGCTTATGCTACTGAACAATCAGTAGGTCACCTTCGGTTCCTGCTTTTTCGCCAGCGCGTCCAGCAGGCGATCGTGAATGCCGCCAAAACCGCCGTTGCTCATCACCAGAATGTGGTCGCCCGGCTGTGCGGTTTTCACCACCATGTCCACCAGCGTGTCGAGATCCGCGCTCCAGTGCGCCGGCTGCACACAGGCATCAGCCACTTCCGCTACCTGCCATGGAATGTGATGCGGCTGGAACAGGAACACTTCGTCGGCGCGGCCGAGCGAAGGCGCCAGATCGTTTTTGCTGATGCCCATTTTCATGGTGTTGGATCGCGGTTCCAGCACCGCCAGAATGCGCGCCGTGCCGCCGACCTTGCCGCGCAACGCGGCCAGGGTGGCCAGGATCGCGGTCGGGTGGTGCGCGAAGTCGTCGTAAACCGTGACGCCGTTGGCTTCGCCACGCAGCTCCAGGCGGCGGCGGGCGTTGATGAAATCGCCCAACGCGCGGCAGGCGTCTGCCGGCTGCACGCCAACGTGGCGAGTCGCGGCGATGGCCATCAGGCCGTTATGCATGTTGTGCTCGCCCACCAGCGCCCAGTTCACTTCGCCGACCTGCTCGCCGTCGAGGAACACCGCGTAATGACTGGCGTCCGGCGTCAGCTTCTGCGCACGCCAGGTACCCTCTTCGCCCACCAGCTCCTGTTCGCTCCAGCAGCCCATCGCCATCACCTGCTTCAGGTGGCTGTCGTTGTCCGGCAGGATGATCTTGCCTTTGCCCGGCACCAGGCGCACCAAGTGGTGGAACTGTTTCTGGATGGCTTTCAGATCGTCGAAGATATCGGCGTGGTCGAACTCCAGGTTGTTCATGATCAGCGTGCGCGGGCTGTAGTGCACGAACTTGGAGCGCTTGTCGAAGAACGCGCAGTCATACTCGTCGGCCTCGATCACGAAGAACGGGCTGCCGCCGAGGCGCGCCGAGACGTCGAAGTTGCCCGGCACGCCGCCGATGACGAAGCCGGGCTGGTAACCGCAGGCCTCGAGGATCCAGGTCGCCATGCCGGCGGTGGTAGTTTTACCGTGGGTGCCGGCGACCGCCAGTACCCAGCGATCGCGCAACACGGCGTCGTGCAGCCACTGCGGGCCGGAAACGTAAGGGATGCCACGCTCCAGCACCGCCTCCACGCACGGGTTGCCGCGCGTCATGGCGTTGCCGATGATCACCAGATCCGGCGCCGGATCCAACTGGGCTGGATCATAACCCTGAATAAGATCGATCCCCTGGTTCTCCAGCAGCGTGCTCATCGGCGGATAGACGTTGGCGTCCGAACCGGTGACGTCATGCCCCAGTGAACGCGCCAGCATCGCCAGCCCGCCCATAAAGGTGCCACAGATCCCAAGAATGTGAATGCGCATAGGTTTCTCATGTGAGTGCATCGAATGTCGGCATATTCTAACGCTCAGAATCGTCCAGAAGAAATGGATTTGCCTATGAATGGCGCGCATCTTTGGGCTACACTGCTCGCGAAAACGTTGGCGGTTTGTTAACAGGCCGCTATCCATCCGTAGATTCAGGGATTGTGTCATGAAAACGTTAGGCGAATTTATCGTCGAGAAACAGCACGACTTCTCGCACGCCACCGGCGAGCTGACCGCGTTACTTTCTGCCATTAAACTGGGCGCCAAAATCATCCACCGCGACATCAACAAGGCTGGCCTGGTTGATATTCTGGGGACCAGCGGGGTGTCCAACGTACAGGGCGAAGTTCAGATGAAACTGGACCTGTACGCGAACGAAAAACTGAAAGCGGCGTTGAAAGCGCGTGGTGAAGTTGCGGGTATCGCTTCCGAAGAAGAAGATGAAATCGTGATATTCGACGGCGAGCGAGCTGAAAATGCCAAGTATGTCGTATTGATGGATCCGTTGGACGGTTCGTCCAACATCGATGTCAACGTCTCGGTCGGTACGATTTTCTCTATCTACCGTCGCATCACGCCGGTCGGCACGCCGGTGACCGAAGAAGACTTCCTGCAGCCGGGCAGCGCCCAGGTCGCAGCGGGTTATGTGGTTTACGGTTCGTCCACCATGCTGGTGTACACCACTGGTTACGGTGTCCACGCCTTTACTTACGACCCGTCTCTGGGCGTGTTCTGCCTCTCCCACGAGAAAGTACGCTTCCCGGCGAGCGGCAACATGTATTCCATCAACGAAGGCAACTACATCAAGTTCCCTCTCGGCGTGAAGAAATACATCAAGTACTGCCAGGAGCAGGACGAAGCGACGCAGCGCCCTTACACCTCGCGCTACATCGGTTCTCTGGTGGCGGACTTCCACCGCAACCTGCTGAAAGGCGGCATCTACATCTACCCAAGCACCGCCAGCCATCCGCAAGGCAAGCTGCGCCTGCTGTACGAATGCAACCCGATGGCGTTCCTGGCCGAACAGGCCGGCGGTAAAGCCAGCGACGGCAAAAACCGCATTCTGGACATCACGCCGGTGAAACTGCACCAGCGCGCGCCATTCTTCGTCGGCACCAAGTCGATGGTAGAAGACGCAGAACGCTTCATCGCCGAAAACCCGGACGAGTAACGCGTTTCTGGCAAGGGTTCGGCACCGCGCCGAACCCTTATCGCCTTACAGCTTGAACGCCGCCATGCTCTGCGCCAGCAGCTGAGCCTGATCTTCCAGCGAGCGCGTTGCCGCCGCCGACTCTTCCACCAGCGCCGCATTCTGCTGCGCCACCTGATCCATCTGCGCCACCGCCAGGTTTACCTGTTCGATACCGCTGCTTTGTTCGCGCGTCGCCGCCGAGATCTCACGCATCAACGCCGTCACCCGGCCCACTTCACCGGTGATGCCGCTCATGGTCTGCGCGGCCGACTCCACCATCTGTTCGCCTTCCTGCACCCGGTTCTGCGACGCTTCAATCAGCCCTTTAATCTCTTTCGCCGACTGGGCGCTACGCTGCGCCAGACTGCGCACTTCACCGGCCACCACCGCGAAACCGCGGCCTTGCTCACCGGCGCGCGCCGCTTCCACCGCCGCATTCAGCGCCAGGATATTGGTCTGGAAGGCGATGCCGTCCATCACGCTGATGATGTCGGCGATGCGGCGCGAACTGTCGGTGATCGCCTGCATCTTGCTCATCACCTGGCTGACCACGTCGCTGCCCTGGTTGGCGATATCGGACACGCTCAGCGCCAGTTGGTTGGCCTGCTCGCAGTTCTCGGCGTTCATTTTCACCGTCGAAGTCAGCTGTTCCATGCTGGCGGCGGTCTCTTCCAGCGAAGCGGCCGACTCTTCGGTACGCTGCGCCAGATGCAGGTTACCGGCCGCCAGTTCGCGTGAACCGGTGTCGATCTGGCTGCTGGCATCGCGCACTTTGCTGACCGAACTGGCCAACGCCTGCTGCATACGCTGCATCGCCCGCACCAGGCGGCCCATCTCGGTATCACCCTCACCGCGGATCTCATGGGTCAGATCGCCGCCGGCGATGTGTTCCAACTGCGCGATGGACTCGTCCAACGGGCGCAAAATGATCACGCGCAGCGCGAACCAGGCCAGCACCGCCAGCAGCACGCTGAGCAGGCCCGCCACCACGATCAACGAGATCTTGGTGCTGGCGTTGTTTTCCGCGTCATACACCTGCTTTTCGCCGAGCTTCATGGCAAAGCTGCGGAAATCGCTGAGATCCTTTTCAAACGCGATGCTCAGCGCAGAGATGCGGGTCTCCTGAATATGGTAATACTCATCGATTTTGCCGGCCTTGATGGCGGCAGCCATCGGCTTCACGCCCTGCTCGAGGTAGGCGCGATAGCTGTTTTGCAGACGATTGGAGAGTTCGCGGCCGCGATCGGTCACGGTGCCAACGCCGACAAAACGCGCCATTTCCTTGTTTGACTGATCGAGGTAACCGTAGATGCGGCCCACGGTGGCGTCGGACACATCGATCTGGCCGATCTCCCGTTGGCGCACCGCCAACGAAGCGGCGGTTCGGGCGCGCAGCGTCAGGTTGGAGCTGTTGGCCAGCGAGCCCAGCTCTTCACCGAGGATCTGGTTCAAGGTATGGATCGAGCGCGATCCTTCGTTAATCGCGTTGACGCCAATAACGCTGACCATGATCAGCAACATGGTCATCAGGCTCAGCAAGGCGATCAGCCCAGCCTTCACCGTAATCTTTTTTAGCATGAGTTCTTCCCGGCTTCAGAAATTGTGAGATCAGACGTAGTAGGGGTGGCAAAACGCGGAGCCAGCTTTGCTGGCTCATTATTGTTTGTTGAAGTTATCGGCAGGCGAAGGCAAAACTTCATGCCGCGGCGGGATTAATCTGGAAATTATCCCTGCGCCGGCACACTGGGTTTTCGACGATGAAAAGGGCAGGAAATCGCAAAAGAGTCCGCTATAATAGCCGCCACTCCATTTCTGGTTTGATGATTAAAGGAAACCGACATGAGCTTGAATCTGGTCCCTGCTGGCAAAGACCTGCCGGAAGACATCTACGTAGTAATCGAAATCCCGGCCAACGCCGATCCAATCAAATACGAAATCGACAAAGAAACCGGCGCGCTGTTCGTTGACCGTTTCATGTCCACCGCGATGTTCTACCCGTGCAACTACGGCTACATCAACCACACCCTGTCTCTGGACGGTGACCCGGTTGACGTACTGGTCCCAACCCCATACCCGCTGCAGCCGGGCTCCGTGATCCGCTGCCGTCCGGTTGGCGTACTGAAGATGACCGACGAAGCCGGTGAAGACGCCAAGCTGGTTGCGGTACCACACAGCAAGCTGACCAAAGAGTACGATCACGTGAAAGACGTGAACGACCTGCCGGAACTGCTGAAAGCCCAGATCGCTCACTTCTTCGAGCACTACAAAGATCTGGAAAAAGGCAAATGGGTGAAAGTGGAAGGCTGGGCAGACGCTGCCGCGGCTAAAGCGGAAATCATCGCCTCCTTCGAACGCGCTGCCAAGAAGTAATTCCAGCCGCCGTCCGATGAAAAAACACCGCTCATTGAGCGGTGTTTTTTTTCTTACTGTTCTTCGAGACGCTTCAGCCAGTCACCGCTGGTAATTCGCGGGTAACCGTCCACGCTGTGTTTGTACAGGTAGATCCACGCACTCCCATAAGGCGTCTGAATCAGCTCGCGCTTATAGTCCTTGGTGTTGCTTTTCAGTTCGTCCAGCTCTGCCAGAATCGATGAGTTAATACGATACACCTCGCAATGTATCGTGCCCTCTCCAGGGATCGCCGCCGGGTAATGGCCCAGATTATAAATCTGATAGCCTTCGAGCTCGTGCTCGCCGAGCCATTGGGCGTTGGTCATCCAATGGCTGTTTCCCTGTTTGCGCCGTAAACTGCCGTAGACAATTATTCGCATCGCTAAAACTCAAACTGATAGAGCAAATCTAATGCCTGGTCGAGACCAGACACCGCTTCAAGATACAACTTAGGCATCAGGCGATAACGCAACGTCAGCGTGGCCAGCGAGTCGAAAATGCCCACCCCATATTTTACTTGTAAGCCTGGGAGGACATAGCCGCTCACGACAACCTGGGAATTGTCGCCAACCCCTTGAGTGTCCAGAGCCAAATTACTCACGCCGAATGCCTCGCCGATTTTACCCACAAGTTGACCACTTTGTGCAACCCCCATGCCGATTAACATCGACGTCATGGCATTGCCGTCGGCGCCGGAGCTGCTCAAGCCCTGGCCGCGCAGCAGATAAGACAAGGCTTCCTGTTGCGATTTGGCCGGATCGGAGAACACTTCCAGCTTCGGTGCATCCGCCAGGCCGGTCACGCGCACGCCAGCAGTCACGTCGTCCTCGGTGGATTCCGGGTTGCGGATCGCTTCGATATTGAGCAGCGGCTGATCCGGCGGGCCGGAGAACATCAGCTGCCCTTTACGCACGATCAAATCCTGACCATAAGCATGGAAGCGACCGGAAGGGATGTCAATCTGGCCGTTGAGGCCCAGCCCTTTCTTGTCCTGTACCACTTTCAAATCGCCCTTCAAGCGGGCTTTCAGGCCGAAGGCGTCCAGCCGCACGTCATTGCCGACGTGGATCATCAGGTTGCTGTTGATCGGGATCGAAGCGGTCTTCGGTTGAATCGGCTTCAGCTGATCGTCCAGCATCACCTCGTCGGAAGAGACGCCCACCGCGCTTTCCGGCAGCTCCTGCACCGTAATGCGCGCCCAGGGAATGTCGACCTTGCCGTTGAGCGAGAACAGCTGCGGCGTGGCTTCGAACACCAGATCCGGCGACACGTCGATGCGGATCATCGGCGGCACCGTCACCCGCAGCTTGTCGCCCTTGGCGGCAATGCGCGCACGCCAGGCGTTGATGTCACGCCAGTCTGCATCGCCCGCCAGATTCAGCTGGCCGCGGGTGGTGCTGAGCAGCCCCTCCAGCGTCGAGGTCATGCCGTTGAAATTCACCGCCAGCCGCGCGTCGGTCATATCGAACGGCATCCAGTGCCCCTGCACCTTCGCCCGATCCAACGCCAGACGCCCGAACACCAGCGGCTTCTGCGCGCTGCCGCCCAGACGCAGGTTGGCGTTCAGCATGCCCGCTGCACTTTCGCCCTTCATCAGCGCCGGGTTGATCAGCGCCAGCGAGATGTTGGTGATATTGACGTTGCCGCTGATGGTGCGCCGCACCTGCGGATCCACCACCTGGATATTGCCGTCAAACTGGCCGTTGTTGGTCAGTTTGATCCGCCAGTCGGCCTGCGCGCGACCGTTGTTCAGGCCGGCGTTGAGGGTCAGCGTATCGAAAGCGATAGGCAGCGCGTTGCCCTGCACCTGCTGTACCACCTTGACGCCGTTGCCGGCCAGCGTGACTTTCGCCTCCGGCAGCGCGCCGCCTGGTTTCCAGCTGACGTCGGCCCGGCCGGTGAACACGCCGCTCAGGGCGGTTTCCGGGCCGAGAAACGGCTTGATCATCGCCAGGTCGAACCGATTGAGCACCACGCTAGCCTGGCCGCTCTGGCCGGCTTCAATGGTCTTCGGCACGCACAGCTCGGCGTTCGGGTTCTGCCAACAGTGCGGCCCGATGCTGATTTTCTGCGCGGTGTTCAGGTAATCCAGCGCGATGGCGCGCGTCAGGCGCCACTCCCCTACCGGCGTATCGAAGCGGGTATTGTTCAGATTGCCGCGCCAGCGCTGCTGCTGACGATCGAAGCTGCCCTGCAGCGCCAGCTGGCCGGAGACCGGTTTGCCGTCGATCTTCAACTGCAGCTGATGCTGCTTCTCGCTGCCTTTGGCGTCGAGGGTCAGCAGGCTGACTTCCAGCGCATCCTGCTTCAGCTGCTCGACGCGTACCGCCAACTGCCCCTGGATCTGATCCGTGGAGCGCACGTCGCCGTCTATTTTCACGCGGTTGATGCGCAGCGCCTGCCACTGCAAGCCGGAGGCGGTCAAATCCGCCAGCAGTTGCGGCGCCTGCAGATTGCCGCGCAGTTTCAACAGCCCTTTGGCGGTGCCGCCCAGGCCCGGCAGCGCGCCGTCCAGACGCGGCGCGTCGATGTTGGCGTCCAGGTTCCAGCTTTTCTCATCCAGCTGCCCTTTGACGTTCAGCTGGTTGCGCCCCAGCGTCAGATCGATGCCGGGGATTTTCCACTGCCCGGCGGCGTTGCCGCTCAGCGTACCGCGCGCCGTGACCTTGTTCTGCTTCACGTTGCCGTCCAGCTGCAGCACCGGCACCTGCAGCTGCCAGCTGCCGCCGTGCAGGCTGCCGCGCGTAGTGATCTTGCCATCCAGCTTCGCCGGCCATTCCGGCCACTGCTTGGCGGTATTGATGCCGCTCAGCGTCAATTGCGAGTTCCAGCTGATGGCCTTGCTCCAGTCCACCAGCGCAGTGAGATCGGTATTGCCCTGCAGCGCCGCCAGCCGCAGGCGCTCCAGCTTGAACTGCTCAACGTTGCCTTTGCCGTCCAGCGTCAGCACCGCCGGCGGCAGATCCTGGCCTTTCAGATTGGCGCGTGTCGACAGCGCATAGTCGGTCGCCTTGCCGTTAAAGCGCAGGCGAAAATCGTTGACCTGGTACTGCGCCTCGCCGCTCAGCGGCCATTTCAGCTGTTTGCTCTGCAACGTCAGCGCCAGCGGCAGGCCGGCTTCGGCCAGCCGGGTTTGCACATCGAGCTGGGCGCCGACCGGGCCGGACAGGTTCAGCGCGACCTTCAGCTCATCACGCAACCCGCCCCCGATGTTCAGCTTCACCTTCTCGCCCTTCAGCGGTTCGATGTTCAGCGCGCTGTTGGCGGTCAGGGCCACCGGCCAGTCGCCGGTCAGGGTCGCCTGCCCCTGCACCGACAGCGTGCCCTGCGGCGACTTCACGTCGAAGTTGTCCAGTTGGATATGCTGATCCTGCGTGCTGGCCTGCAGCAACAGACTCGTGATCAGCACGTCGGTATCGCCGGTCAAGCGCAGCTGTTCGCCGCTGATCTCTTTGACGGTGATATCCAGCGGCAGGCGGATGTCCGGCAGATCCGGCAACAGCGGTTTGGCGAACAGTTCCTTCAGCGTTTCGCCGAGCGGCTTCTCTTCCGGCTGCGGCGCCGGTTTCGCCGCGTCGGTAACCTGCTCACCGACCTTTTTCGCTACCTCAACCGCCGGTTGCACCGCTTCCGGCAACGGATTTTGCGGCGTTTTCGGCAAGGCGATCAGCAACGAGCCGATCTTGGTTGGCATCAGCGTCAGCGCGTGCTCTTGCCACTGTGCGCCGGTGCGAAACTCGGCCAGAGAAATGGCGGTGTCGTCGACGGTGACCTTGACGTTGTTCAGCGCCAACAGGCGCAGGGTGATCGGATAAGGGGTGCTGAGATTGGAGGTCGGCTCACTGCTCTCCTCCACCGGCGTGGAGGGCGCCATCTCTTTGGTGTTCACCGCCACGTCCACGTCCTGAGCGGTCAAGGCGTTGACGCACAGCGAGCTGCGTTTAAAGCAGGAGAGATCGAGGGACAGATGGAATTGCCCAGCGTTGACCGTCACGCCCGGCATCTGATACTTCACGCCCTTCAGCGTCAGATCGCGCCAGCCGCCGCTGACGCCGGCGATCTCCAGCCCCGGCACCCAGCGCGCCGCGCCGTTGATGACCATATGCAAACCGGTGGTAGTGCCCACCAGAAAGGCCAGCCCGCCGATCAGCAACAGCAGGACGACCAGAAATCCGAGACAAATCTTTTTAACCAGGCTCATAGTTCAGGCCCCAAACCGATGTAGAACTGCATCCCGTGAGTGTCCTTATCTCCCACGGGCGCGGCGATATCCAACTTCACCGGCCCCACCGGCGACTGCCAGCGCACGCCGACACCGGCGCCGGTCTTGAAGTTGCTTTTCTTGATATCGTTCACCGCTTCACCGGAATCGACGAACATCGCCCCCCACCATTTGCCGGTCACGTTGTATTGATACTCCAGCGAGCCGGTCAGCATTTTGGAGGCGCCGGTCAGCTTGCCATCGTCGCCGCGCGGCGAAATGTCTTTGTACTTGTAGCCGCGAATGCTGCGGTCACCGCCGGCGAAGAAGCGCAAATCCGGCGGCACCTTGTCGAAGTCGTTGGTTTCTATCCATCCCACCTGCCCGCGCGCCACGAAACGATGCTTGTCGGCGAGCGTGCGGATCCAGACGTTCTGCGCCTGCATCAGCGCGAAGTCCACGCCCGAGCCCCAGGTGGTGTCGGATACGTCGATGGAGTAGCGCTGGCTGTCGCCCCAGGTCGGCATCAGGCCGCCGCGCGAGCGGGTGCGGTTGAAGCTGACGCCGGGGTACAGCAGCATGGTGGTGTTGCTGACGTTGCCCTGGGTAAAGTTATCCCAGCGCCAGGTCAGGTTGATCGCCCGCTGCCAGCCGCTGGAGAGATCCCAGTTGCGCGAGGCCACCACTTTGGAGGTCACGGATTTGGTGTCGTTAAGATCGACGTTCTTGAGCCCGCCCTGCAGCAGGTAATACTGCTCCAGCGGATTCTTCAGCAGCGGGATCTTATAGGTCAGATCCAGCTGCTGCTCCGGCGCCGACACGCTGGCGCTGGTTTCCAGGCTGTGGCCGCGATCGTTGAGCCAGGGCTTTTTCCAGGTGCCTTTCACCCGCGGGCCGACGTCGGTGGAGTAACCGATACCGGTTTCGATGGTATTGCGCGTACGCGGCGTTACCAGCGCGTCCAACGGCAAAATCTTGTTCTCTTTGGCATCGTTGAAATCAGGGGACACCACCACCGAGTTGAACCAGTTGGTGGCGGACAAACGGCGGTTCAGCTCGGCCAAATCCTCCGAACTGTAGTAATCCCCCTGATGAAAGGGCACCAGATTTTGCAGATAGTCTTCGCGGATTTGCGAACCGGTGAATTTCACCTTGCCGAAGCGGTAACGTTCGCCGCTGTTGAAATCGATATCCCAAAACGCCTTGTGCAGATCTTCTGCCACGCCAAGTTGGCTTTTGGTCATGTCGGCGTCGAAGTAGCCTTTGCGCAGCGCCAGGCCGGTCAGCGAGCCTTTGAAACTGTCATACTTACCGTGGTTGAGGATCTCGCCGATGGTCGGCCGATCCTTCTTTACCAGCGCCAGATAGTCCTCATCGGTCTTCGCGCCGCCTTCCAGCACGATGTTGGCGCCGGCGATGCGCACCGGTTCGCCCGGATTGACCTTGGCATGCAGCACCGGACGCGACATCCCCGGCCGATCGTCCAGCGTAAACTCGATGGTCGGCTGGTAATAGCCGAGCGCGCGCAGCCCCTGGCGCACCGCCTCATCCACCCGAGCGCGGAAGCGACCGTCGGTGCCGACCTCTTCAGGCGTGATCGACGACAGCCGCACCCGGACGTTTTTTTCCAACTCTCCGCTTAACCCCTCCACCTGCAGCCGCACGTTGGCCGCATAGGCTGCAGGTGCCGCAAGCAACACAGATATCAAGCACATGACCGGGTACTTTGGCACGTGTTCTCCTTATTGATTTTACTTTCCTGTTATGGTGTTCGCTCCGGGGCCAGGGCAGACTCCGCGCTATCATGACGGCAGCCCTCTTCAACCTTCTTCCGGACGCCGCCCGCTGCGCTTTGCCGCCGCGCAACAGGCGAATTCTTCACTTTTGGCGCTCAAAATACTGCGTTAAGCTTATACAAAATCCCACTTGCCGCTTATTGTGGGCAAAGACGCGGTGAGATACAACCGAACCGCCGCCATGTAGGGTCAATTCTTATTGTGACAACAGGAGTCAACCGTGGTGCCATTTTTTGATAAATCACAAACCGTCGATAAGGCAAGCGCGCTGCCTGGCCGCGCCACGCCAATGCCTGTCGCAACGCTCAACGTCGTCACCGAACACTCGATGACTCAGGTGCCGGCCGGCATGGAAGTGGCGATCTTCGCCATGGGCTGTTTCTGGGGCGTTGAGCGTCTGTTCTGGCAGCAGCCGGGCGTCTACAGCACCGCCGCCGGCTACAGCGGCGGCTATACGCCGAACCCGACCTACCGCGAAGTGTGCAGCGGCCAGACCGGCCACGCCGAAGTGGTGCGCGTGGTGTTCGATCCGCAGGTCGTCAGCTACAAACAGCTGCTGCAGGTATTCTGGGAAAATCACGATCCGGCGCAGGGCATGCGCCAGGGCGGGGACGTCGGCACTCAGTACCGCTCGGCGATTTATACGCTGAGCCCAGAGCAGCAGGCCGAGGCGGAAAGCAGCCTGCAACGCTTCCAGCAGGCGATGGACGCGGCGGGCGACAAGCGCGTCATCACCACCGAGATCGCGCCGGCGCTGCCGTTCTATTATGCGGAAGACGATCATCAGCAGTACCTGTTCAAAAACCCGGAAGGTTACTGCGGGCTGGGCGGCATCGGCGTTTGCCTGCCGCCGCAGGGCTGATTTGATGCCGGCCGGCGGCACTTTTTTAACCGCTGGCGGCCCCTGTGGGGCAACTGCTATACTATGCGGGCCACTTCTGCGGCCCGATAGCTTCCCTTCTGGTTGTTATCGCTGCTTTTTTTACTATGTACTACCCTTCCTCAAGAGCGCCGTCATCCCGTCGGCACGTATGGATAGATTATGTTAAACAGTATTTTACTGATTCTTTTTCTGATCGCGGTGAGTGCGTTCTTCTCACTGTCGGAAATCTCTCTGGCCGCCTCGCGCAAGATCAAACTGAAGCTGATGGCCGACGAAGGTAACGTCAACGCCGCCAGAGTGCTCAAGCTGCAAGAAACCCCAGGCATCTTCTTCACCGTGGTGCAGATCGGCCTGAACGCCGTGGCCATCCTCGGCGGTATCGTCGGCGACGCGGCTTTCTCTCCCACCTTCAAGGTGTTGTTCGATCGCTTCCTGTCGCCTGAACTGGCAGAACAGGTCAGCTTCATCTGCTCCTTCGTGCTGGTGACCAGCCTGTTTATCCTGTTCGCCGATTTGACCCCGAAGCGCATCGGTATGATTGCACCAGAGACGGTCGCCGTCCGGATCATCAACCCGATGCGTTTCTCCATCATGATCTTCCGCCCGCTGGTGTGGTTCTTCAACGGCATGGCCAACCTGATCTTCCGCATGTTCAAGCTGCCGATGGTGCGTAAGGACGATATCACCTCCGATGACATCTACGCGGTGGTGGAAGCCGGCGCCCTGGCGGGCGTGCTGCGCAAGCAGGAGCACGAGCTGATTGAAAACGTGTTCGAACTGGAATCGCGCACCGTGCCGTCTTCGATGACCTCGCGCGAAAGCGTGGTGTACTTCGATCTGCGCGAAAGCGAAGAGAGCATCAAGGAGAAGGTCTCGACCCATCCGCACTCCAAGTTCCTGGTGTGCGACGGCCATATCGATCAGGTGGTGGGTTACGTCGATTCCAAAGACCTGCTGAACCGCGTGCTGGGTAACCAGAGCCTGGTGCTGAGCAGCGGCGTGCAGATCCGCTCGGCGCTGATCGTGCCGGATACGCTGACGCTGTCCGAAGCGCTGGAAAGCTTCAAAACCGCCGGCGAAGACTTCGCGGTGATCCTCAATGAATATGCGTTGGTGGTGGGCATCATCACCCTTAACGACGTGATGACCACGCTGATGGGCGATCTGGTCGGCCAGGGCCAGGAAGAACAGATCGTGGCGCGCGACGAAAGCTCATGGTTGATTGAAGGCGGCACGCCGATCGACGACGTGATGCGCGTGCTGGACATCGACGAATTCCCGCAGGCGGGCAACTACGAGACCATCGGCGGCTTTATGATGTATATGCTGCGCAAGATCCCGAAACGCACCGACTTCGTCAAATACGCCGGCTACAAGTTCGAGGTGGTGGATATCGACAGCTACAAGATAGACCAGCTGCTGGTCACCCGGCTGAGCGACAAACCGGCGGCGGTGCTGCCGAAAGCGCCAGACGACACCCCGGCGGCCTGACGGCGCGAAGGACAGAAACATCAGCGGCCCCATCGGGGCCGCATTTTTTTACCGCTGTCAGCGAGGTGTTCACCCCATCTCGGTCTGCAACAGCAGCACCTGACGGTTCACTTCAGACATCACGCTGAAATGGCGCTTGTCGCGAATCTTCGGCGGCAGGATTTTCCCTTCGTCGAATTCAAATGCGCCTACGTCCTTGATATACAGCCTTCCACGAAACAGGGTCTTAACGTACTTCGCCACTTTCAAAGGGTTATAACGCTGGAAGATTCTCATTCTTTTACGCTCCTCCCGTTGATCCATGCGCTCAGCGAGCCGCCAAAGGTGGCAGCCTCGAAATTCAGAACGCAACTTGATTGCATGTAGTAGACCCAGTAAAGACCAGAACGTTCACTTCTGCCTGGTTATCTACGCTGGATTTACACTTTTTGACAGAATTGTATATGATAATTTATAACGTTTTCAGGATATCCCTTCAAAATCTGATGATTAGCGAACCAAGGGAAAATCTGCGATCCGGTTAACAGGACAGACCTCTTATCACATCCTATGCTTTAGGCTGTCGAAGTGCTGTCGCACAAATTCCCCCCATTACAAGGAGAAAGCATGAAAACAAGTCGCATGCTGATGGTATCCCTGCTGCTCGCCCCACTTTTCGCTTCCGCGCACAACTTCCAGCTCCAGCAGCGCGTAGCGCCGGTTGGCGTCAGCGACAAAGGAGAGCTCAACTACGCTGACGGTAATTTTAGCTACCAAAACTGGAACAGCGCGCAGCTCAGTGGAAAAGTGCGAGTGATACAACATATTGCCGGCCGCAGCTCCGCCAAAGACATGAACGACCCACTGATTGAAGCGATCAAGAAAGCGAAGCTACCACACGATCGTTACCAAACGACGACAATCGTCAACACCGACGATGCCCTGATGGGCACCGCGATGTTCGTGCGCAGCAGCATTGAAGACAGCAAGAAGGAGTTCCCGTGGTCGCAGTTTATCGTCGACAGCGACGGTAACGTGCGCAAGGCCTGGGATTTGCAGCCGAAAGGCTCAGCCATCGTGGTGCTGGATAAGCAAGGGCGCATTCAGTTTGCTAAAGACGGCGCGCTGACGCCGGAAGAGGTGCAGCAGGTGATATCCAAACTGCACCAGCTGTTGGCGAACTAACTCAGAACAGCGACACCCGGAAGCCGGGGTTGAGGAAAGATTCACGCGGGGTATAGAGCAACGGCTTGCCCTGCCAATCGTGAATTTGCGCCCCGGCAGCCACCGCCACCGCATGCCCTGCGGCGGTATCCCAAATGTTGGTCGGCCCAAAGCGCGGATAAAGCTGCGCCTTGCCTTCCGCCACCAGGCAAAACTTCAGCGAGGAACCGACGGACACGGTCTGGTGCTCGCCCAGTTGCTGAAGGTAATCTTTCAGCTCGTCGTCGATATGCGAGCGGCTCACCACCACCAGCGGCGGATGCGCGTTGCTGACGCCGATCGCCTGCCGCACGCCCTTCTCTTCTTTCCAGGCCTTGCCGCGCTCCGCCAGATACAACACGTCGATCGCCGGGGCATACACCACGCCCATCACCGCCTGCCCGTCTTCAATCAGGGCGATATTGACCGTGAACTCGCCGTTGCGGTGCAAAAACTCTTTGGTGCCGTCCAACGGATCGACCAACCAGTAGCGCGTCCAGTTGCGGCGCTCTTCCCACGCCGGCGGATCCTCTTCCGACAGCAGCGGCACCTCCGGCGTCAGGGCCGCCAGGCCGCGCTTGATGATGTGATGCGCCGCCAGATCGGCCGCCGTCACCGGTGAGTCATCTTTTTTCTGTGCGACATCAAGCGGTTGTTCACCGTCGTACACCGCCATGATCGCCGCCCCCGCCTCGCGGGACAGTTGGCAAATTCGCTCTAACATCATGCACCTCAACTCTGCATCTCCGTGGGAAATTTCCCTCTGTCTCTGCTAGCAGACTAGTTTTTTTTACGCCGAATATCCATCTCAACCGGCTAAGCCACGGGAAATCCTCAGATCTTGTTGGGCACAACTGTGAACTTCCCCGCGTTACCTGCTCCCGTTTTCTGCCACACTTCACAGTTTACTGTGGCAAGCAGTGTTAATTACATTTCCCTCTGTGATAACACTCGAATAATGGAATGGAGAGAACCCCAAATGATGAAGCATCCACTGACGCTGTCCGCGCTTGCGCTGCTGGTGTGCGCCTCGGCGCAGGCGGCGACCGTCGATCTGCGCGTGCTGGAAACCACCGATCTGCACAGCAACATGATGGACTTCGATTACTACAAGGACACGCCGACCGACAAATTCGGCCTGGTGCGCACCGCCAGCCTGATCCAACAGGCGCGCCAGCAGGCCGCCAACGCGGTGTTGGTGGACAACGGCGACATCATTCAGGGCAGCCCGCTCGGCGACTACATGGCAGCCAAGGGGCTGAAACCGGGTGACGTGCACCCGGTCTATAAGGCGATGAACACGCTGGACTACGTCGTCGGCAACATCGGCAACCATGAGTTCAACTACGGGCTGGACTATCTGAAGAACGCCATCGCCGGCGCCAAATTCCCGTATATCAACGCCAACGTCATCGACGCCAAAACGCAAAAACCGCTGTTCACGCCGTACATCATCGTCGATACGCCGGTGAAAGACCGTGACGGCAAGGCGCATACGCTGCGCATCGGCTATATCGGCTTCGTGCCGCCGCAGATCCTGGTGTGGGACAAAGCCAACCTGCAGGGCAAGGTGACGGTGGACGACATCACCGCCACCGCCAAGCGCTACGTGCCGCAAATGCGTAAACAGGGCGCCGATCTGGTGGTGGCGATCCCGCATTCCGGGCTGTCCAGCGAGCCTTACAAGGCAATGGCGGAGAACTCAGTCTACTACCTCAGCCAGGTGCCGGGCATCGACGCCATCATGTTCGGTCACGCCCATGCGGTGTTCCCGAGCAAAGACTTCGCCAACATCAAAGGCGCGGATATCGACAAAGGCCTGCTGAACGGCGTACCGGCGGTGATGCCGGGCCAATGGGGCGATCATCTCGGCGTGGTCGATCTGCAGCTCAACAACGATAACGGCAGTTGGAAAGTGACCGCCGCCAAAGCGGAAGCACGGCCGATCTATGACAAAGAGAACAAGACATCGCTGGCGGCGGAAGATGCCGCGCTGGTGAAAGTGTTGGCGGACGATCACAAAGGCACGCGCGAGTTCGTCAGCCAGCCGATCGGTAAATCCGACGGCAACATGTACAGCTACCTGGCGCTGGTGCAGGACGATCCGACGGTGCAGATCGTCAACAATGCGCAGAAGGCCTACGTCGAACATTACATTCAGGGCGACCCGGACCTGGCCGATCTGCCGGTGCTGTCGGCGGCGGCGCCGTTCAAGGTCGGCGGCCGCAAGAACGATCCCGCCAGCTTCGTCGAAGTGGAAAAAGGCCAGCTCACCTTCCGCAACGCCGCCGATCTCTATCTCTATCCCAATACGCTGGTGGTGGTGAAGGCCAGCGGCAAAGAGGTGAAAGAGTGGCTGGAGTGCTCCGCCGGCCAGTTCAACCAGATCGACGTCAACAGCGCCAAGCCGCAGGGCTTGATCAACTGGGACGGCTTCCGCACCTATAACTTCGACGTGATCGACGGCGTCAACTACCAGATCGACGTCAGCCAGCCGGCGCGTTACGACGGCGAATGCCAGCTGATCAACGAGAAGGCGGAGCGTATCAAACAGCTGACCTTTAACGGCAAGCCTATCGATCCGAACGCCACCTTCCTGGTTGCCACCAACAACTATCGCGCCTACGGCGGCAAGTTTGCCGGCACCGGCGACAAACATATCGCCTTCGCTTCGCCGGATGAAAACCGCTCGGTGCTGGCGACCTACATCAGCGCCGAAACCCAGCGGCATGGCGCGGTGCGCCCGCAGGCGGACAACAATTGGCGTTTGGCTAACTTCAGCAGCAAGCAGCCGCTGGATATTCGCTTCGAGACCTCGCCTTCGGACAAAGCGACGGCGTTTATCAAAGAGCACGCCCAATACCCGATGACCGCCGAAGGCAATGACCGTATCGGTTTCGCGGTCTATCGCATCGATTTAAGCGCGAAATAATCACCAGGCCGGGGCACTCCCCCGGCCATCACCTCTATTTTCCCGCTGGCGCGCCCTTTAAATTGCATTTAAAATGCATGTTATAAAATCCCTTCGTTTAAAGAGGCACTACCATGGATTACCGCAATCAATCCCTTGGCGCGCTCGCTATCGCCATTCCCCGGGCATCCCGCCTGTTTCGCCAGCATCAGCTGGATTTCTGCTGCGGAGGCCGGCAATCGCTGGCACGCGCCGCCGAGCGCAAAGGGCTGGATATCGACACACTGGAAAACGAACTGGCCGCCCTGGCCGCCACACCGGAGCAGAGTCGGGACTGGCGCACGGCGCCGCTCGGTGAAGTAATTGATTACATTCTGCCGCGCTTTCATCAGCGGCACCGCGAGCAGCTGGCCGAACTGGTGCTGATGGCGGAAAAAGTCGAACGTGTGCACGGTGACAAACCCACCTGCCCGCGCGGACTGGCGAAGCAGCTGAACCTGATCCGCCTGGATCTGGAGAATCACATGATGAAAGAGGAACAGATCCTGTTCCCGCTGATCAAACAAGGCATGGGGCCGCAGGCCGCCGGACCGATCTCAGTGATGGAACATGAGCATGACGAGGCGGGTGAACAACTGGAGGTGGTGAAGTTCCTCACCGATAACGTGACGCCACCGGAGGGCGCCTGCACCACCTGGCGGGCGCTGTACAACGGCCTCGACGAGTTCATCGGCGATCTGATGGAGCACATCAGCCTGGAAAACAATCTGCTGTTCCCGCGCGCGCTGAGCGGCGCATAAAACAAGGGCGCCATAAAGGCGCCCAGAGCAATCTTCGGTAGGATTACAGGATTTCCAGCAGCTCGACGTCGAACACCAGCGCGCTGAACGGCGGGATGGACGCGCCTGCGCCACGTTCGCCGTAGGCCAGGTTGTGCGGGATATACAGCTGCCATTTGGAACCGACCGGCATCAGGGTCAGCGCTTCAATCCAGCCTGGGATCACGCCGCTGACCGGGAATTCTGCCGGCTGGCCACGCTCGACCGAGCTGTCGAACACGTCGCCGTTGATCAGACGACCGGTGTAGTGCACACGCACGCGATCCTGACGGGACGGGATTGGGCCGTTGCCCTGCTCCAGTACGGAGAACTGCAGGCCAGACTCGGTCAGCGTCACGTCGTCGCGCTTGGCGTTGTCGTCCAGGAATTTCTGGCCTTCAACGGCCATCGCCTGCTGGCGCTCACGGCGCACCGCATCCGCACGCTCGTGGATTTCACGCAGCGCACGGTGCACCACGTCTACCGGAACCGCCGGGGCATTCCCTTCCAGCGCGTCGCGCAGACCCGCCAGCAAAGCTTCCGGTTGCAAACCTTCCAGCCCGGACTCTTGCAGCTGCTGGCCGACCTGTAAACCAATCCCGTAACTTGCTTGCGCTTCAACGCTGTCAAAAGAAGGGGTTGTCATGGGGTTTTCCTTAAGTCTGTAAAAAGTCGAAAGCGCAGCATAACAGCGCGTCAATGCCGGGTAAAATCTTGTGTGGAGAATGATGACTTTTGTCGTAGAAAAAGAAACAATAACCTTCTGTTAACGCCCGCAGCCGCAAACGCCGGCCCTGCCGCTCAGCCGCCTTTCACTTCAATCAGTTAGCGGACTATACTGAAAGCAGGATATCGGGCAGGCAACGCGCTTGCCGCGCCGCGCTCATTATTACGCCGTCGAAGAGAGGTCACCATGGGCAGAATCGCGCCCAGGAGAAGGAAAACCACCCGCATCTACCAGCCGCTGCTGCGCACCTGGCTGAACGTCAGCCAGCGCCTGAAACCGGGCGCCGCACCCACGTCTGAAGGCGCGGAACCGCCATCGGAGCCACCGTCGGCCAACGATAAAATGCAGCAGCTCAAAGCGCTGCTGGCCAAAGTCTGGCATCTGCCGGACCGTTTCCATTGGATGGAGCCGCTGCCCTACTTTCACCGCCGCTGGGTGCTGATCTTTGGCATCATTCTGCTGTTGGCGTTGCTGTGGCCCTATTCGCCCGAAAGACAGCCGTTCCCGGTCTCCCACCAAGAAACCAGCGTGCCACTGCAGGCCGATCTGCAAAACGACGGCGGTACCACTTCAGCCAACGAACCGACGCCGGCGGGCAACTGGCAGCGTTACCAAATCCAGCCAGGCCAGACCCTGGCCCAGCTGTTTCGCGATAACAATCTGCCGGTAAATGAAGTGTTTGCCATGGCGCAGGTGGAAGGCGGCGACAAGCCGCTGAGCAACATGAAAGCCGGCCAGGAAGTGCGTATCGAACGCGACGCTAACGGCGTGATTAACGCGCTGTCAGTCACCACCGTGGACAACAGCCAGGCGCTGTTCCGCCGCCAGGCCGACGGCAGCTACCGCCGGGAACGCTAATCCCTACAGCTGCGCCAGCAAAAACTCGCGCAGCACCACGCCCTGATTGTGCTCGGTGTCCTTGCTGCCATACAGCAGCGTCAGCGTTTTCCCCTGCCGTAAGAGCGCCACCAGCGGCTGCCAGGCGTCGTTGGTAGCCAGCTGTTGGCGGTAACGCTCTTCGAAGACTGTCCACTGGTCGGTATGCTGATGGAACCACTTGCGCAGTTCGTCATCCGGCGCCACCTGTTTCAGCCACTGCACGCCCGTCAGCCGCTCCTTGCTGATACCGCGCGGCCATAGCCGGTCTATCAGATAGCAGTGTTCCGGCGCCGGCGCGCTGAAGTCATAAACCCGCTGCAGCATAATCTTTGCCATCGCTCGCTCTCCTTTTTATCCCGTCTTCAAGCGTAGCGCGTTTTGCCGGGCGCAGAAAAGCAAAACGCCAGCGCGAGGCTGGCGTTTTAACCGGGTTAACAGCAGCGTAAATTACGCTTCTGCAACCACAACTACATTCAGCTGTGCGAACACGTCACTGTGTACCTGGAAGTGCACTTCGTGCTCACCAGTGGTACGCAGAACGCCGTTCGGCAGACGAACTTCGCTCTTGGCAACTTCAACGCCTGCCGCAGTCACTGCGTCAGCGATGTCGCGGGTGCCGATAGAGCCGAACAGTTTACCTTCGTCGCCAGATTTGGAAGCGATGGTCACTGAACCCAGTTCGTTGATCTTGGTTGCGCGAGCTTCAGCAGCAGCCAGAACGTCAGCCAGTTTGGCTTCCAGTTCAGCACGGCGTGCTTCGAAGAACTCAACGTTTTTCTTGGTAGCAGGAACAGCTTTGCCCTGTGGTACCAGGAAGTTACGAGCGTAGCCCGCTTTAACGTTAACTTGATCACCCAGGCTGCCCAGGTTTGCTACTTTATCAAGCAGAATAACTTGCATTACCTTATCCTCTCAAAGTCGTTAATGGACAGTGGCCGATTACTGATGACGATCAGTGTACGGCAACAAAGACAGGTAGCGCGCGCGCTTGATAGCACGGGCCAGCTGGCGCTGATATTTTGCACGAGTACCGGTGATACGGCTCGGTACAATTTTACCACTTTCGGTGATGTAGTTTTTCAGCGTAGCGATGTCTTTATAGTCAATCTCTTGAACGCCTTCCGCGGTGAAACGGCAGAACTTGCGACGACGGAAATAACGTGCCATTTGGCTAGTCTCCAGAATCTATCAATTCAATCTGCTCGGCATGCAGAACCAATTTGCTCAGCCCATTGCGCCCTTGATGGCAGCTTACAAAGCCTTGCACGGTAATCTGACTGCCGACCGTTAATCTTTGAGTTAGTGCTTGTGACTGTTGTCCGCTGACAACCACGGGCATTCGGCACCATGCTTGTCTGCTGAATCCGGCTTCCATCTGCTGCGAACGGTGCTCTAGCACAAATTGGCAGTGCGGTATCCCGGAAGGACTCACTTTTCGAACCGGCGCCTTGCACACAGTGCCCGACAAGACCAGACGATTAGCCGTCACGACGGCAATTACTCTTCAGAATCCCCAGCATCTGCATCATCTGCGGTTTCGTTAGCGAAGTCTTCGCGGCGATCGCCACGACGTTCGTCTTTCGCTTTAACCATCGGAGATGCTTCAGTTACCGCGTGCTTAACGCGCATAACCATGCTGCGGATAACGGCGTCGTTGAAGCGGAAGTTAGTTTCCAGCTCATCGATCGCTTCCTGCGGCGCTTCAACGTTCAGCAGAACGTAGTGAGCTTTGTGCAGTTTGTTGATCGGATAAGCCAGCTGACGGCGGCCCCAGTCTTCCAGACGGTGAATCTGACCTTGCGCGTTAGTGATGGTAGCACTGTAACGCTCGATCATGCCCGGAACCTGTTCGCTTTGGTCAGGATGGACCATAAAAACGATTTCGTAATGACGCATCGAATTGCTCCTTACGGATTATTCAGCCTCCTGTCAGGGTCAACCGCGGCCCATGGAAGCAAGGAACGTGTTTAGTGTGCGGCTGAAAAATGACGCGTAATCATACTGACGCAGGGCGGGAAACTCAAGGACTGCGTGGGTTTTATTCGCGTTAATGCGAGGCGCTATGGGAAATAGCACGATTTGCTCGTGGGTGAACCTATGTACGCCGATCCATGGGTTTCAAAAATCTTTCAATGAAATCAGCGCTGAGTCACAAATCTATTTCATTTTTTTTGAAAGAGGTCATCAAAACACCCCACTTTTTAATCCGCAGTAACGGACTAAAATTAACCATATCCGCCGCAGACAGCGCGACGAAAAAGATTTCAGGTTATTCAATGCAGATAAATGACTTTTTGCCGCAGCGACACTCGCTGTCAGGCCGTAACGGCAAAGGGTTAAGAGAGGCACTATGAAACGCATTATTCTCGCGACGGCGCTGGCCGCCCTATTCTCCGCCAACGTGATGGCCGCGACGGAGATTAGCTCGCACCAGGCCGATCAACGCCAGAGCGTTGGCTTCGTCACCCTGAACCAGAACGTGGTTTCGCCGGATGACGCCAGCAGCCAGGTCAGTAAAATCGCCGATCAACGCGGCGCGACCTCTTATCGCATCATCGCCCTGCACGAACCGGGCGACAACAGCACGATGCACGTCAGCGCCGAGCTGTACCGCTAAAAAGACGCGCCACGCCAGGGAAATCCCCAGGGCTTCATCAGAAAGCCCGCTCAATCCTCGCCGGAGCGCCGCTTGTCGGGCGCTCCACTTTCTCACCTGTCACAGCTTGAGCAACGCCGGCGCGCTGAACGCTTTGCCCGGATTGTGCAATTGCAGCGCCATCCGCAGATAGTTTGTCCGCGTTTGCAACAGCTCGGCGCTTTGCGTCAGCGTCACCCGCTGCTCGAAGGAGAGCGTACCGGCCGCCGCGGTGTGAGTGGCCGCCGCTTTCGGCGCGAAGGCAAACAGCGCCGTCAGGTTTTGCACCGTCTGCGCGGTGATGCGCGACAGCGGATCCGCCTTGTTTTGCCGCACCTTGCCGTCGGCTGCCCCCAACATCTCGCTGAAGGCCGCTGAGTTAAGATCGGCGCGCACTTTCATCGTTCCCACCAGCCCGCGCGCTGTCTCGGCCGTATTGCTGATACCTTTTATCATGCTCTCCGCTCCTTGCTGCCCTGAAAGAATTCACGCTGACATTCTCCTCCGCCATGCGTCAAACAATGACCGAAACAGCCCGCAGAGAGCGGCGCAATTCCACGCATCGCGCCCGGATGCGTATTACAGCTCGCGGAGGAAGAAATCGGTGGTAGCGGACAGCGCCAGCGGCGTGATGCGGTGCTTCACGCCCGGCTCGACGAACGACGTCAAGCGGCCATCTGCGCCTTGCTGCCGCAGTTCAGCCGCCAAACGCAGGCTATCCGCCGCCGGCACCACGTCGTCCGTCTCGCCGTGCCACAGCAGCAGCGGCCGCCCGGCAATCGTCTCCAAACGCCCTTCCAGCTCATACTCCGCCAATACGGCGGTGCGCGCCGCAAACGCCGCCGGCGAGAGCGCCTCGCCCTCTTCGCCCAACGGCGGATACAGCGTTTGCGCCAGCGAACGGTAATAGCCGGAACCCATCAGGCTGGCGGCCGCCCGGATCCACGGGAAACGCGCGAAGGCGCCCAGCGCGGTCATGCCGCCCATAGAGGCGCCGGCGACGCCGATACGCCCGTCGGCAATCAGGCCGAGCCGCTCGAAATGCGCCTTGATCTGCGGCAGCTCGTCGATATTGCTGCGCAGGAGCTCCCAGAATGACGCCAGGCGCTGCGCCTCATCGCCGTCGAATCGCTCGCCGTGCCGATCGGCATCCGGCAACACCGCCCGAAAACCGGCACGCGCCAGCGCATAGGCGAAGTAGGCGTACACCTCTTTCGACGAGGTATAACCATGGCAGAAGAACACCGTCGGCAGCGGCCGATGATACTGCCCCGCCGGCACCGCATGGATCACCGCGATATCGCCCACTCGCTCGTCATGAATTTCGATCATCCGTTCATCCTCACTCCACCTGTTGGCCTTAATCATGACAAACTTGCGCGAAACAGCGTTAGCTCAATCTGTTACAGCTTATATTGCGTTACACTGAAGCCATCGCACCGGCTCTTTCGAGGTCACCATGACGCTAGTCCGCACACTCATCGCCCTGACGCTGGCCGCACAGCTTTCCGCCTGCGGCATCATGACCACCACGCCGAAACCGCCGCCGCCCCCCACCGCACAGGCGCAGGAGATCGTCCGCGCGCAGACCGCCGAGCTGGTGAAAATCGGTACCATCACCGCCGTGGTGCGCGGCAGTCCGATGGACGTGGAAGCGGAGATCCAACGCAAGGCCACCGCCGCCGGCGCCCGTTATTACGTGATCATCATGAACAGCGAAACCGTCGTGCCGGGCCAATGGTATTCCCAGGCGATCCTGTATCGTTAAGGCGGGGATTTTTTAAGCAGATTTACACTGGCTTTGCACTGGCTGAAGAAGGGTGTTGCACACTGAGGGACAGCATGCCGCATGTTGCGGGTGTCGATTCAGGATCTGACGAAGGGGAACGCCATGAAACGCTCCACCGCACTCACCTCCCTCTTGCTTTCCATGGGATTGCTCAGCACCGGCGCACAGTCCGCCGAGCTGGCGCCCGCCGATCGCGTGACGCCGCTCAGTGAAATCGCCGAGATCACTTTCAACGATCTGCCCGGTTCGCCGCAGGAAGCGGAACTGGCCATTGCCCGCACCGCCGACCAACACGGCGCCAGCTATTACCGCATCCTGCGGATGGAAGAACAGGCGCACCCGCTTGGCTGGCGCGCCTCCGCCATCTTATACCTTTAATAGCTCATGCAAGCCGCATTCAACACGCCGCCGCTAACGGAGACGCCCCCCAGGAAAATCCCGGCGGCCAGGTGATTCGCTTCGATCTTGTCGCTGATACGCGGCATGTAGATCTTCACGGCCGCGAACAGCAAGAGTTGCACCACCAGCGCCACTACGCCCCACAGCAGGTAATCCAGCAGGCTGATCGAGTTGATCGCCGCGCTGGCCAACGGGATCACATACCCCAGGCAGGCGCCGATGAAAGCAAAGGCGGCGGATTGATTATCGGCCTTGATCAGCGCCCATTCATCGTGCGGGGTGATACGGGTATAGACGAACAGAAACACCAAAATCATGGCGAAGCCGCTGAAGAAGTAAGAGGCAAACGCCGCCAACGCGCTGAGAATATCCATGTGCATTTTCCTGTCAGAGTGAGGCTGAATTAAAAAGGTTTTCGCCGCCGGGCGCCACCCTTTTCCCTAACCGCCGATGGCGCGGTTCAGCAGCAGTTCGCACACCTCGGCCGACAGCAGGCTCTCGCCACGGTGATCCAGCGTCAGATGACACCAGGCGTCGGCGATCTGCGGGCTGGCGTGCTGCAGCAGCTGCGCGGCGCAGCACAGGTCGAACAGCTGCTGGGTCAGCAGCCGCCCCATCTCTTCACGCGGTTGCCGGGCACGCTGCTGCCACTGCCGCCAGGCGCGATCGAACAACCGATTCTGGCCGCGCACCGGCTGCAGCTCGAACTGCAACATCTCGAGCGCGCCCGGCAGTTTGTGCAGGCTGCGCAACACGTCCAGACACATGATGTTGCCAGAGCCCTCCCAGATGCTGTTCACCGGCATTTCACGGTACAGGCGCGGCAGTTCACTCTCCTCGCAGTAACCGATGCCGCCCAGCACCTCCATCGCCTCGGCGATGAACGGCATGCCCTGGCGGCAAATGCTGTATTTGGCCGCCGGCGTCAGCAGACGGCTGTAGATCAGTTCGCCTTCATTGCTGCGGCTTTCCCAGGCGCGAGCCAGCCGGAACAGCAACGCGGTATGCCCTTCCAGCCGCAGCGCCATGCGCGCCAAGACCTGGCGCATCAGCGGTTGTTCTATCAACAGCTTGCCGAACGCCTGCCGCTGCAGCGCATGATACAGCGCCACCGACAGCCCGCGGCGCATCAGGCCGTGGCTGCCCAACGAACAGTCGAAACGGGTCAGGCCGCCCATCTTCAGGATATGCCGCACGCCGTCGCCCTCATCGCCCAGCAGCCAGGCCGTGGCATCCTGAAACTCCACCTCGCTGCTGGCGTTGGAGCGGTTGCCCAGCTTGTCTTTCAACCGCTCAAGGCGAATGGCGTTGCGGCTGCCGTCCGGCAAAATGCGCGGCAGGAAGAAGCAGGACAGCCCGCCTTCGGCCTGCGCCAGCACCAGGTGCGCATCGCTCTGCGGCACTGAGAAGAACCACTTGTGCCCCACCAGCCGGTAGGCTTCGCCCGGCCCGCGCGCGCCGAGCGGCGTGGCGGTGGTGGTATTGCTCAAGACATCGGAGCCGCCCTGTTTCTCCGTCATGCCCATGCCGATCAGCAGGCCGCGCTTTTGCCCGCCCGGCAGCAGGTGAGCGTCATAACGGTCCGACAGCAGCGGCGTCAGCCAGGAGCGAAACTCGGCCGGTAACGCCTGCAGCAACAGCGGCGTGGCGCCGAAGGTCATGGTCACCGGGCACAGCGTGCCGGCCTCGACCTGCGCATGCAGCATAAAGCGCGCGGCGCGCGCCACGAAGGAACCGATGCGCGCATCCTCCTGCCAGGGCAGGTTGTGCACCCGATTGGCGATCAGGCCCTGCATCAGAATATGCCAGGCGGGGTGAAAGCGAACGTCGTCCAGCCGCTGGCCAGTGGCGTCGTAGCGCAACAGTTCCGGCGGGTTGGCGTTAGCCAGCCGCCCCAGCTCCAGCGACTCCTGGGTACCGAGCTGCTGGCCCAGCGAGGCCAATACCTCGGCGTCCCAACCGCCTTGTTCACGCTGCAACGCTTCGCGCAGCGGCGTATCGGAGAGAAACAGGTTGCTGTTGCCCAGCGGCTTGGGTTGGTTAAAAACGGTGTGCGTAGTCCAGACCATGAGAGTGCTCCCTGAAAAAAGCGTCAGGAATAAGTATGGTCGGCGCAGAGATTTCTGCCGCAGGCGGGATCACAAGAGGGGGAATTAACGGGGGCACGGGGCCCCCGTCAGAAGAATCAGCCGCGCTGACGCACCGCTTCGAACAGGCAGATGCCGGTGGCGACCGACACGTTCAGCGAAGAGACGGTGCCGGCCATCGGGATGCTGATCAGCTCGTCGCAGTGTTCGCGAGTCAGGCGACGCATGCCTTCGCCTTCCGCGCCCATCACCAGCGCCATCGGGCCGGTCATTTTGCTCTGATACAGCGTATGGTCGGCTTCGCCGGCGGTGCCCACCACCCAGACATTCATCTCTTGCAGCAGACGCAGCGTACGCGCCAGGTTGGTCACGCGGATCAACGGCACGTTTTCGGCGGCACCACAGGCCACTTTCTTGGCGGTGGCGTTCAGCTGGGCGGAACGGTCGCGCGGCACGATCACCGCGTGCACGCCGGCTGCGTCGGCGCTGCGCAGGCAGGCACCGAGATTGTGCGGGTCGGTCACGCCGTCCAGCACCAGCAGGAACGGGGTCGCCACGCTTTCCAGCAGGCCCGGCAGATCGTTCTCCTGATACTGACGCCCTTCGCGCACCCGGGCGATGATCCCCTGGTGCACCGCGCCTTCAACCTTGTCATCCAGCCATTGGCGGTTCGCCACCTGGATCACGATGCCGGTCGCTTCCAGCTCGGCGATCAGCGGTTGCAGACGGCGATCTTCGCGGCCTTTCAGGATAAACACTTCCAGGAAGCGTTGCGGATCGCGCTCTAACAGGGCTTTGACGGCGTGGATGCCGTAAATAATTTCGCTCATGATGCTCTTTTAAATTCGTGCGGCCGGCGATAACCGGCCGATGATAACGATGTGCGGCAGGTTAAGCCTGCTCGGCACCTTTCTTCTTGGCTGCGCGTTTGGCTTTGGTCGCCGCCGCGATTTTCCGCGTTTTGTCGGACGCTTTCTTGGCTTTCTTTTTCGCCTTCTTCACGTTGTCCGCAGGCTTGGTGTCATCCTGCTTGCGAAAGGCGCTGTCCGGTTCGAAGTTGGCTGGCGGTTTGCCGCCACGGCGCTTGCCGCGCCCCGCGCTACCGTTGTCGCGCAGCGTGCGTTGGCCGCCCTTCTTGGCGCGATCACGCTCGGTTTTGCCTTCACCGCGCGCTTTGCGGGTGCTGGATACCAGCGCGAAGTCGATCTTGCGCTCGTCCATATGCACCGCATCCACGCGGATCTCCACCGTATCTCCCAGGCGATAGACCGTGCCGGAAGATTCGCCGATCAGGCGCTGGCCGATATTATCGTAGCGATAGTAATCATTATCCAGCGTTGATACGTGCACCAGCCCGTCGATAAACAGATCGTTCAGGCGTACGAAGAAGCCGAAGCCGGTCACGCTGGAGATGATGCCGCTGAACACTTCACCGACGTGATCCTGCATGAAGTCGCACTTCAGCCAGTCGGCGACGTTGCGCGTCGCTTCATCCGCGCGGCGCTCGGTCATCGAACAGTGCTCGCCCAGCTGCAGCATCTCTTCGAATTCGCTGTGCCAGCCGCCGGTCGGCGTCCAGCGCTCTTTCGGCTCGCCGTGTTCTTTGGCCAGCTGGTATTTGATCGCGCGGTGCAGCGCCAGATCCGGATAACGGCGGATCGGCGAGGTGAAGTGGCCGTAAGACGCCAGCGCCAGACCGAAGTGGCCGCGGTTTTCCGGATCGTAAATCGCCTGCTTCATCGAGCGCAGCAACATGGTTTGCAGCATTTCGTGGTCAGGGCGCTCGGACACTTCATCCATCAGCACCGCATAGTCCTTCGGCTGCGGTTTGTTGCCGCCGCCCAGCGTCAGGCCCAGTTCGCTCAGCACGCTGCGCAGCGCGGAGATGTGGTCATCGCTCGGACGATCGTGCACGCGGTACAGCGCCGGCTCGTTGCGTTTCTCGACAAAGCGCGCGGCCGCCACGTTGGCCATGATCATGCACTCTTCGATCAGCTTGTGGGCGTCGTTGCGCACCGTCGGCTCCACGCGTTCGATACGGCGTTCGGCGTTGAAGATGAACTTGGCTTCTTCGGTTTCAAACGCGATGCCGCCGCGCTCGGCGCGCGCCTTATCCAGCACCTTATACATCGTGTGCAGCTCTTCCAGGTGCTTGACCAGCGGGTGGTAATGCTCGCGCAGCTCCTGATCGCCCTGCAGAATGTGCCACACCTTGTTGTAGGTCAGGCGGGCGTGCGAGCTCATCACCGCCTCGTAGAATTTGGCCGTGGACAGGCGCCCCTGGGCAGAGATGGTCATCTCGCATACCATGCACAGGCGATCGACCTGTGGGTTCAGGGAGCACAGTCCGTTGGACAGCACTTCCGGCAGCATCGGGATCACCTGCGACGGGAAGTAGACCGAGTTGCCACGGCTGCGCGCTTCGTCATCCAGCGCGGTGCGTGGACGCACATAGTAGCTGACGTCGGCGATCGCGACCCACAGACGCCAGCCGCCGCCGCGTTTTTTCTCGCAGTACACGGCGTCGTCGAAGTCGCGCGCATCTTCACCGTCGATGGTGACCAACGGCAGTTTGCGCAGATCGACGCGGCCCTTCTTGGCCGCTTCCGGCACCTGCTCGCTGAGATCGGCCACCTGCTTTTCCACCTGCGGCGGCCAGGTATGCGGGATCTCATGGGTGCGCAGCGCGATGTCCACCGCCATGCTGGTGCCCATTTTGTCGCCGAGGATCTCGACGATCTTGCCGACCGCCTTGGTACGGCGGGTCGGGCGCTGAGTCAGCTCCACCACCACCATAAAGCCCATGCGCGCGCCGCTGACGCTGTCGGCTGGGATCAGAATATCGAAGCTCAGACGGCTGTCGTCCGGCACCACGAAGCCGGTACCGGCGTCCATGAAGAAGCGGCCGACAATCTGGCTGGTTTTCGGCACCAGCACGCGCACGATGCGCGCTTCGCGGCGCCCTTTACGGTCCGCACCCAGCGCCTGCGCCAGCACCACATCACCGTGGATCGCCATTTTCATCTGTTCGGCAGACAGGTACAGATCGTCTTTGCTGCCTTCAACGCGCAGGAAGCCGTAGCCGTCGCGGTGGCCGATCACCGTGCCGCGCAGCAGATCCAAACGCTCCGGCAGCGCATAGCACTGGCGGCGGGTAAACACTAACTGGCCATCGCGCTCCATGGCGCGCAGGCGGCGACGCAGCGCTTCCAGCTGCTCTTCACCGCTGAGGCCCAATTCGTTGCCCAGTTCTTCGCGACTGGCCGGCGTTTCTCGTTTCGCCAAATGGGCCAGGATATATTCACGGCTGGGGATAGGGGATTCGTATTTTTCTGCTTCTCGTTCCAGGAATGGATCTTGTGACATTGCGGTTCCTCCGTTGTCATCAGCAGGATGACGTTGAGCCTTGTCTTCTCAACGTCGTTTTATTCGACAAGCAATAGCTTGTAGAGCGGCGGATTGTCTTCGACCATGTCGGCCAACGTATGTTTATCCAGCTCTTCAAGGAAATTCTGTACGCCCTGTTGGAGCACCTGCTTCAATCGGCAGGCAGGGGTGATGTGGCAAAAATCACTGCTGCAGTTAACCAGCGCAAGCGGCTCCAGCGCCCGCACGACGTCACCGAGGCGAATGCTCTCGGCCGGTTTACCCAAACGAATGCCGCCATGCTTGCCGCGCACCGCCGTGACAAAACCGACCCGGCTCAACTGATTGATGATCTTCACCATATGGTTGCGGGACACGCCATAAACCTCAGTCACTTCCGAGATGTTGGTCATCTTGTCCTGCGGCAACGAGGCCATGTAGATCAACGCCCGCAGGCCATAATCAGTAAAACTTGTTAACTGCACATCTTACCTCTGGGTATCACTTTACCCGTCTGATACGCCGCTTTTCGGCGCTATTCAAAAGATTACTCATTGGATAATAAACCAGCCGGAGAGTTCGTCGCTAATTATTTAGCGGATCCCGCGCCCTAAGGCGAGTTTATGAAAGGATTTTTTGACGTGAAACCGCAATCGGAGGGAGTCAGGATAAAAACAAACCGGGACGCGCCCGGTTTGTTTAATGCCGCAAAGCCTGATTATGCGTCGAACGGGTCGCGCAGGATCATGGTTTCGCTGCGGTCCGGGCCAGTAGAGATGATGTCTACCGGTACGCCGGTCACTTCTTCGATGCGCTTGATGTAGTTCAGCGCAGCCTGAGGCAGCTTGCTGTGCTCTTTCACGCCAAAGGTCGTTTCGCTCCAGCCCGGCATGATTTCGTAGATAGGCTCGATGCCTTCCCAACCTTCAGCCGCCAGCGGAGTGGTGTCCACTTCGCGGCCGTCCGGCATGCGGTAGCCCACGCAGATCTTCACTTCTTTCAGGCCGTCCAGGACGTCCAGTTTGGTCAGGCAGAAGCCGGACAGGGAGTTGATCTGCACGGCACGACGCACC
Organism: Serratia sp. NGAS9; assembly: GCF_009905295.1. Taxonomy (NCBI): domain Bacteria; kingdom Pseudomonadati; phylum Pseudomonadota; class Gammaproteobacteria; order Enterobacterales; family Yersiniaceae; genus Serratia; species Serratia sp. NGAS9. The sequence continues at coordinate 400,598 of NZ_CP047605.1, read as the reverse complement.
GCTACCGCGTCCAACCAGCCGGTACGACGACGACGGCCGGTGGTGGCGCCGAACTCGTTACCCTGCTTGCACAGGTACTCGCCGGTTTCATCGAACAGTTCGGTTGGGAACGGGCCGGCACCCACGCGAGTGGAGTAGGCTTTCACGATGCCCAGCACGTAGTCCACATAACGCGGGCCAATGCCGGAACCGGTAGCCACGCCGCCGGCGGTGGTGTTGGAAGAGGTCACGTACGGATAAGTACCGTGGTCGATATCCAGCAGGGTGCCCTGAGCGCCTTCGAACATGATCAGGTCGCCACGCTTGCGTGCGCCGTCCAGCAGTTCGGAAACGTCAACCACCATGGCGGTCAGGATGTCGGCGATAGACAGTACGTAGTCCAGCGTCGCCTGATAATCGACGGCTTCAACTTTGTAGTAGTTGACCAGCTGGAAGTTGTGGTAATCGACGATCTCTTTCAGCTTAACGGCGAAGGTTTCTTTATTGAACAGGTCGCTGACGCGCAGGCCGCGACGAGCCACTTTATCTTCGTAAGCCGGGCCAATGCCGCGACCGGTGGTGCCGATCGCTTTCGCGCCGCGCGCTTTCTCACGCGCGTTGTCCAACGCAACGTGGTAAGGCAGGATCAGCGGGCAAGCTTCAGAGAGTAACAGACGTTCGCGTACCGGGATGCCACGCGCTTCGAGTTCACCCATTTCTTTCATCAACGCGTCCGGCGCCAGAACAACACCGTTGCCGATGATGCTGGTGACGTTTTCACGCAGAATACCTGAAGGAATTAAATGAAGGACGGTTTTTTCACCGTTGATTACCAGAGTGTGGCCAGCGTTATGGCCACCTTGGTAGCGCACAACATATTGAGCCCGTTCAGTCAGCAGGTCTACAACCTTGCCTTTACCTTCGTCACCCCATTGGGTGCCCAGTACGACGACGTTCTTACCCATTTTTCAAAATCACCGATTGCTTAAAAATGGATTCTACCACCGTAATTTTCGATTTTCAGCACTTTTAGCATACGATTGCATAAATTTTGGGCTAGACTTTAAAGACCCGTGCGGCCGCTCAACATGTAGTAGATCACGCAGCCCGCAACCACTATTCCACCACCAAATCGCCGCAGCGTCGCGTCCGGCAGCTGCGACATCGCCACAATCATTTTGCGCCAGGCCTGCGGAAACAGCATCGGCCCTAACCCTTCCAGCACCAGGACCAGCCCGAGCGCCAGCCAAATCGTTGAGTTCATGCATCCCCCAAAAACGAGAAAGGGCCCGCGTAAACGGGCCCTCGGTCAGATTGCCTGCCGCGCTTATTTGCGCAGGGTATCAGGCGACTTCATGTAGCGGAAGAAATCGCTGTCCGGGCTCAGTACCAGCACGTCCTGGTTGTCCTTGAAGCTGGCTTCATAGGCACGCAGGCTGCGGATAAAGGCATAGAAGTCCGGATCCTGGCTGAACGCGTTGGCGAACAGTTTAGCCGCTTCGGCATCGCCTTCACCGCGGGTGATACGCGCCTGACGCTCGGCTTCCGCCAAGGTACGGGTCACTTCGTAGTCCGCGCTGGCGCGCAGTTTCTCAGCTTCTTCCTGGCCCTGCGAGCGCAGACGACGGGCTACCGCTTCACGCTCGGCGCGCATACGCTGGTAGATGGCGTCGGACACTTCGGCCGGCAGGTTGATCTGCTTGATACGTACGTCGATCACCTCGATGCCCAACGCCGCCATGCTGTTCGGGTTAACCTGCGGCTGTTTGCCGGTGGTTTCCCGTTCAACGCGCGCCGCCGCAGAGGCGATAGCGTCATCGGCTTCGGTGGTCGCCACTTCTTCGCCGTCACCCACGGTGCCGGTGTTCAGCGCGTCACGCACGTCAGACATCAGCTTGCCGCGCGAGTCGGTCACGATGTCTTTCACGTCCAGACGGCCGATTTCGGAACGCAGACGGTCGCTGAACTTGCGTTTCAGCAGCACTTCGGCCTGGGAGACGTCGCCGCCGCCGGTCGCCAGATAGTAGCGGCTGAAGTCGCTGATGCGCCACTTCAGATAGGAATCGACGATCAGGTCTTTCTTCTCGCTGGTCACGAAGCGATCGGCCTGGTTGTCCATGGTCTGAATACGCGCATCCAGGTTCTTCACGGTCTCGATGAACGGGATCTTGAGGTGCAGACCCGGCGCATACACCAGCGGCTTGTTTTCGCCGTCGCGCAGAACCTTGCCGAAGCGCAGCACGATGCCGCGCTGGCCTTCCTGCACCACGAACAGCGAAGCGTACAGCACCACCAGCACCGCGAGGACAATAACTACAAAAGACTTACGCATTGATTACTCTCTCCCTACGCGAGTGGTGTCGTCACGCTGCGCATTCGCCCGGCGCTGATCCATAATCGAACCGCCGCTGGTACGCGGAGCGCTGCTGTTGGCAGCCGGCGCAGGATTCGGATTGAGGCGAATCAGGCTGGTGTCTTTGTTGCCGCTCTCCGTTGCCGCACCTTGACCGCGCAGCATCTGATCCAGCGGCAGCACCATCAGGTTGTTGCCTTTGTCGCTCACCAACACCTTACGGGTATGGCCCAGCACTTTTTCCATGGTTTCGATATACAGACGCTCGCGAGTAATCTGCGGTGCGGACTTGTATTCCGGCAACAGCTTGGCAAAGCGCGCCACCTCACCCTGAGCTTCCAGGACGGTACGGTCTTTATAAGCCTTGGAGTCTTCCAGCAGACGCTGCGCCTGGCCGTTCGCACGCGGCTGAACTTCGTTGGCGTAAGCTTCCGCTTCACGGATGTATTGCTGCTCGTTCTCACGCGCAGCGATCGCATCGTCGAACGACGCCTTCACCTCTTCCGGTGGACGCGCCGCCTGGAAGTTGACGTCCAGCAACGTGATACCCATTTTGTAAGGACGAATAGTCTCTTCCAACATGCGCTGCGTATCGTTACGCACCACGGTACGGCCTTCGGTCAGGATGCGGTCCATCGAGTATTTGCCGATCACGCCGCGCAGGGCGCTGTCGGTCGCCTGGCTCAGGCTGTCGTCGGCATTGACGACGCTGAACAGGTACGCTTCCGGGTTGGTCACGCGGTACTGCACGTTCATTTCCACGCGCACCACGTTTTCATCGGAGGTCAGCATCACGCCGGACGCCGCCAGCTCGCGCACGGACTCCACGTTCACCGGACGCACGTCATCGATGAAGGTCGGCTTCCAGTTCAGGCCCGGCTGCACCAGGTGGCTGAACTTACCGAAACGCGTCACAACGCCACGTTCGGCTTCCTTGATGGTGTAGAAGCCGCTGGCGGCCCAGATCACCACCACGGCAACCGCCGCGATACCGATAATGCGGCCGCTGAAGCCCGGACCAGAGGTGCCGGTGCCGCCGCTATTGCTGTTGGAGCCTTTGCCCCCGCCGAAACCGCTCAATTTCTTGCTCAGTTTGCGGAAGATATCGTCCAAATCAGGTGGCCCTTGATCACGACCGCCTTTGTTGTTACCGCCAGAGTTGCCGCCATTATTATTGCTGCTCCCCCACGGGTCGCGGTCCTGTCCGTTATTACCGGGCTGATTCCACGCCATGTTTTAGCTCCATATTCTGTGATTGGGTACTTCAGGCTTTCGCGAAGCATAAATGTAACAGGATATGATCATACGATAAAGTCAATCAGGTCCTGTTCTTGCTTGCAGAGACGACGCCATTCGACGATCGGCATTCGCACCACCACGCCAATGCTGCCGTCCTCTTCGTTCCACTCTTTTTCAATCGCCTGAAGCTGGTAAAAACGGCTGCGAAGACGGCCTGCCCGTGGCGGTAAGCGCAATTCGTAATGCGCGATCTCCCCCGATAAGCGCTCCGTCAACGCCTGATACAGCAACGGAATACCCTCTCCGCTGGCGGCGGACAGCCACACCCGGATCGGCAGGTTTTCGTCGTTGCGGTCGATACGCGGCACAAAATCGTCCAGCATATCTATTTTGTTCATCACTAACAGTGTAGGAATTTCATCCGAGTCTATCTCCGCCAGCACGGTGTTCACCGCTTCGATGTTCTCATCGACGCGCGGATCTGCGGCATCGATGACGTGCAGTAGCAAAGACGCCTGGCGCGTTTCCTGCAGCGTCGCCTTGAAGGCGGCCACCAGATCGTGCGGCAGGTGCCGGATAAAGCCTACGGTATCCGCCAACACGGTATCCCCCACGTCCGGCACGTCAATGCGCCGCAACGTAGGATCCAGGGTGGCAAATAGCTGGTCCGCCGCATACACCTCGGCAGACGTTATTCGGTTAAACAGGGTGGATTTGCCGGCGTTGGTGTAGCCCACCAGCGATACGGTCGGCACATCGGCACGGGTCCGCGCGCGTCGGCCTTGTTCACGCTGCTTTTCTACCCGCTCCAGACGGCGCAGAATCAAGCTGATGCGATCGCGCAACAGGCGACGGTCGGTCTCAAGCTGGGTTTCCCCCGGCCCGCGCAGGCCAATCCCCCCTTTTTGCCGCTCCAGGTGCGTCCAACCGCGTACCAGACGCGTGGCGATGTGACGCAACTGCGCCAGCTCCACCTGCAGCTTACCTTCATGGGTGCGGGCACGCTGGGCGAAGATGTCTAAAATCAGCCCGGTGCGATCGATCACCCGGCATTCGCACAGGCGCTCGAGGTTTCTTTCCTGCGCCGGGGAAAGGGAATGATCAAACAGGACAACAGACGCGCCGCTGGCTTTCACCGCATCTGCAATTTCTTCGGCCTTTCCTTCGCCGACAAAGTACTTCGGATGCGGGGCTTTGCGGCTACCAGTCACCACTTGCAAAGCTTCGACACCGGCTGAGGAGACCAACGATTCGAACTCGTTGAGGTCTTCCGTATCTTTGTCTTGCGAGAAATAGATATGAACCAGTACGGCCTGCTCACCGGCTTCATAACGGTCAAACAAGCGTGCAACCTCTCAAACGGACACTCACCGTGAGTTTGGGGGACATAAACAGCCCGCGGCTGCTTATGCTCCCCGTCATGGTTGACTTGCAACGCGCTTTATTCAGCGTCATCGCTTTCCTGCTGCGGCTGTTGCTGCGCAGACGGATTGCTACCATGGTGATAGTTGCTTGAACCGCCGCTCGGGTTGTTGCTGTGATGCGAAACCGGGCGTGACGGGACAACGGTAGAGATAGCGTGCTTGTACACCATCTGGCTAACCGTGTTCTTCAACAGGATGACAAACTGGTCAAAAGACTCAATCTGGCCTTGCAGCTTAATACCATTCACCAAATAAATAGAAACCGGAACACGTTCACGACGCAATGCGTTCAGGAACGGATCTTGCAAAGATTGCCCCTTAGCCATTCTATCTTTTCCTTATTTGCTTGTTGTTTGTAACTAAGAACCTGTCGGCTCTAAAATAAACGACGTAAAAAATTTGCGCGCTGAATACTCAGCAATTGTACACAATCACCCAACCTATGCACTAACAACCTGTGTCACCGAGTCCAAAGCCTCTCCCGGCTTTTCACTGTCCAACCAATGGACCGACTCCCAACCCCGTAACCAGGTCATCTGACGTTTAGCCAACTGACGTGTTGCGCAAATACCACGATAAACCATCTCATCGTAACTAATTTCACCAGACAAGTATGACCACATCTGGCGGTAACCGACACAGCGAATGGAGGGCAAGTCCGTATGCAAATCACCCCGTGCGAAAAGTGCACGCGCTTCCGTCTCAAAACCCGCCGCCAACATTTGATGGTACCGCAGCTCGATGCGTTGATGGATCAACTCACGGCTGGTCGGCGCTATCGCAAATTGGTGAACTTGATACGGTAACGATTCACCCGAAATTTGAGTCAGTTCCGTTAAAGTTTTACCCGAAATAAAAAAAACTTCCAGTGCTCTGGACAGTCTCTGCGGATCATTCGGATGAATTCTCACTGCCGCGACCGGATCGATCGCCTGCAACTGACGGTGCAGCGCCTCCCAGCCCTGCTCCGCCGCTTGGCGTTCGATGCGCTCGCGCACCGCGGGATCGGCGGAGGGCAGCGGCGACAATCCTTCCAGCAACGCCTTGAAATACAACATGGTGCCGCCGACCAGCAGCGGAATGCGCCCGGCGGCGGTGATATCGGCCATCTCCTTCAGCGCGTCGGCGCGGAACTCCGCGGCCGAGTAAGCTTCGGCGGGATCGCGAATATCGATCAGCCGATGCGGCGCCTGCGCCAATTCTTCGGCGCTCGGCTTGGCGGTGCCGATATCCATGCCGCGGTAAATCAGCGCGGAATCGACGCTGATCAGTTCCACCGGCAGGCGTTCGCGCAGCGCGATCGCCAGCGCGGTCTTGCCTGAGGCGGTCGGCCCCATGATGAAAATAGCCGGGGGACGTGGTGTCATTTCAGTGTTAGTCATGCTTGAGGGCCGCCAGTGCGGCCTGTAAATCAACGGGTTGTAAAAGTCCGCTCGGTGGCGATTTGACCAGCTGCGGGCAAAGTCGTTCAACGTCGGTCAGCAATTGTATCGCTTGCGAGGTGTTCCACTGTTCATGTTCGCTGCCAAGACGGCGAGCGAGCCAGGTGGCCAGCACCGCGGGCGACATCTCCTGATGTTCGGCCAGATAGCCTAACAGTTCGGGTATCAGTTTTTGTAAATTTTGTTGGCGTAATGGTAAAGGCACTGCGCGCAGCGTCACACGGCCGTGATCCGTCTGCAGATCCAGCCCCATCATCGTCAGCAGCGCCTGATGCCGTGCAATGGCCGCTGCTTCGTTCTTATCCAACGTCAGCTTGATCGGTATCAGCAGCGGTTGCGGCCGCAGCCCTTCCGTCGGCGGATTGAGCTGCGCCTGGCGCAGCCAGCGTTCGGCCACCGTCAGATTGAGCAACGCAGGCTGCTGGCGCTGTTCAATCAGCGCGTAGCACGGCGGATGGATCATCAGCACCCGGCCAAAGCTGTGTTGTCCGCTCGCCAACGGCGTTTCCACGGCGGCTTTCGCCGGCGGGAACAGCGGCGGCTTGCTCGAAACTTCCGGCGCCGCATCGGCCGGTGGCTCGGTGGCGGGCTGCATCAGTTTGCCATACAGCTCGCCTTCGCGTTTCTGGTAACCGCCCGCCGTTTGCCAACCGGGCTGCGGCGCGCGCTCGCGGACGGCGCCGGCCGATGACGGCGTTTCGCGACGCGGCGCCGGCTGAGAAAAATGGTTGCCGCCGGCGGCGACGCGGTTTTCCTGCTGCCAGACCGGCGCGGGCGCTTCGTCGGGCGTTTCCGCCAGCGGCAGCGACGGTGTCTGACTGGCCTGTTGCAGCACGGTGGTCACCGCCTGGTAGATAAAATCGTGTACCAGCCGCGCCTGATGGAAACGCACCTCGTGCTTGGCGGGATGAACGTTGACGTCCACCTGGTGCGGGTCGACTTCCAGATACAGCACGTAAGCGGGCTGCTGATCGTCTTTTAACTGATCCTGATAGGCCTGACGAATCGCGTGATTGATCAAGCGATCGCGCATCATGCGGCAATTGACGTAGCAGTATTGCATCTCACCCAGCTGGCGCGCCCCCGCCGGATCCGCCACCCAGCCGCGGATACTCAGATCGCCGTGTTGCCAGTCGATGTTCAGCGCATGCTGTAAAAACGCCGGGCCGCAGATGCTGCCCAAACGGCGTTCGTGCTGGCTCTCTTCTTTCGCCGCCCGGTATTGGCGGATCAGTTTGCCGTTGTGGCTGAGGTTGATCGCCACATCGAAACGCGCCAGCGCGATGCGCCGCACCACTTCATCGATATGGCCGAATTCGGTTTTCTCGGTACGCATGAACTTGCGGCGCGCCGGCGTGTTGTAAAACAGATCCAGCACCTCCAGCGTGCTGCCGACCGGGTGCGCGGCGGGTTTGACCGTCACCGCCTGCTCGCGCCCTTCGGCATAGGCTTGCCACGCCTCGCTTTGTTCGGCGGTGCGCGACGTCAGGGTCAAACGGGAAACCGAGCTGATACTGGCCAGCGCTTCGCCGCGAAAACCGAGGCTGACGATCGCTTCCAGGTCATCGAGCGTGCTGATTTTACTGGTAGCGTGCCGCGCCAGCGCCAGCGCCAAATCGTCCTTGCCGATGCCGCAGCCGTTATCGCGAATGCGGATCAGCTTGGCACCGCCGCGTTCGATATCGATATCGATGCGCGTCGCACCGGCGTCCAGACTGTTTTCCACCAGCTCTTTGACGACCGACGCGGGGCGTTCAACCACCTCTCCGGCGGCGATCTGGTTGGCGAGCTGTGGCGGTAACACCTGGATAGGCATGCTGACTCCTGTAGCGGTGGCGCTAGGCCTGCGGAATGGTCAGCGTCCGGTCCAGCGGCGCGACGTCCGACTTCAGATTATTGACCCGTTTCAGATCGCCGACGCTGACCCCATAACGAGAGGCGATAGAGGACAGCGTGTCCCCGCGGGCCACTTTATGTTTAGACGGCTTCTTCGCCGGCGTTTTCGCCTTGGCGACGGCGGTGACGGCGGCGGTTTTCCCCGCCGGCACCTTCAGACGTTGCCCGACCCACACGCCGTCTTTTTTCAGTTTGTTCAGATCCCGCAGCGCCGCCATGGTCGTGCCGTAGCTGTCGGCGATGCCAGACAGCGTCTCCGCTCGTTTCACCACGTGGATCTGAGTCTTGCCGCTTTCGCTGCGGCTCGCGCCAGCCGAGCTCACGATAGGCTCAGGCTGGCGCACGTCTGGTGTTGAGGTGTTAACCGCCGCTGCGACGTCCAGCGGTCGGTTTTCCACCTTTGGGTCGGCTTGCAGCGGATGCGTCAGGAAGTAGCTGCGCAGGCCGTTATGAATGGCCTTGGCAATCTTCTCCTGATACGCGCTACTGCCCAGCAGCCGCTCCTCCGTGCTATTACTGATAAATCCGGTTTCCACCAGCAGCGAGGGAATATCCGGCGAACGCAGCACGCCCAGGCTGGCGTGTTCCGGCCGGCGTTTATGCAACGATCCGACGCTCTGCAGCTGCTGCAGCACCTTCACCGCCACATCGTAACCAACGCGCTGCGAGTGGCCGAACTGCAGATCCAGCACCGCCTGGCTCAGATAAGGGTCGGCCTGGCTGTTGGCCAGCAAGTCGCCGGCGCCGCCGAGCAGCTCGGACTGCTTCTCATGCTGTTCGAGCCAACCGGCCATTTCGCTGTTGGCGCGGCGATTGGACAGCACCCATACGGAAGCCCCGCTGGCGCTGCGGTTTGGCGCGGCGTCGGCGTGGATGGAGACCAGTACGTTGGCGCCCTGTTTACGCGCAACGTCGGAACGTCCCATCACCGAAATAAAATAGTCACCGTTACGCGTCAGCACCGGCTTGAACTGCGGGTCGGCGTCCAGCATCGCCTGCAGGCGACGCGCGATGGCGATGGTGACGTTCTTTTCTTTCAGTCCGCTCGGGCCAATGGCGCCCGGATCCTGGCCGCCGTGGCCGGCGTCGATCGCTACCACCACCCGATCGCCGGAACCGGCGGAAACGCGGCTACTGCGCGGCGTCACCTCGGTGGCGGTGCCTGCAACCACGGTCTGTTTATTGGTAAACGGATTCGATCCCGTCGGCGCTTTGCGCAGCGGCGGCTCCGGCGCTTCACGCACCGCCACCGGCGCCTGGCGCGGTGGCTGGCTGACCGTGACGGGCGCCTGACGCGGCGGTGGATTGACCGCAACCGGCGCTTTACGCACTACGGTATTGGCACTGCCTTCGGCCGTGATAGTGAACACTACGGTGTGCACGCCGCCGTTCTGGCGGGTGGCGACGCGGGTTTTGGCGCGCTGCGTCAGGTCAAACACCAAACGCACGCTCTGAGCGTCTTTCGGCGCGCTGGAGCGAATGCTCTTCACCAGGTTTTGGCCGCTGAAATTGAGCGGCAGGCCGCCGACCTTGCCTTTCTGGTTGACGTCAAGCACCACGCGCTCCGGGCCGTGAAGCGGGAAAAACGCGTAGTCCGGCGGACCATTGAAGCTCACCGACACCGTCGCTTCGCGTTGGGCGTTGGACACTTTGATATCGGACAGCGAGGACGCCGCCAGCGCGTTCAACGCGCCGAGCGGCCCCAGCACGGCGATCAGCATGATGACCGCAAATTTTTTCAACACATGCGTCATTGCAGCATCATCCCTGTGATCCATGAATGCGGTCTAACAGCTGGCTGCCGTATGCGGAAATCGCCTCGATCTTCGCCTCTCGCCCCTCGCCCTGATAGCTGAGGTACAGCGCCAGATCCGGCTCCGGCAGCACGCCAGTGCCCTGCTGCGGCCATTCGACCAGGCAGATGGCGTCTTGCGCGAAGTAATCGCGAATGCCCATAAATTCAAGCTCTTCCGGATCGGCCAGGCGATACAGATCGAAGTGATACACCGCCAGCGGCTGCAAGGCATAGGGTTCCACCAGCGTGTAGGTTGGGCTTTTGACGTTGCCCTGATGCCCCAACGCCTGCAGGAAACCACGGCTGAAGGTGGTTTTACCGGCGCCCAGGTCGCCGTAGAGATAGATGACGCTGGCGCGATCGCAGGCCTTGGCCAAAGTGGTGCCCAAAGCGACAGTCGCTGCCTCGTCCGGCAGAGGTAAAACGAGTTCTTTCATTCGATAAAGTCTATTTTGCCCACTCAGGGTTAACGAAATGAAGGATGTCCGGCAGTAAATCGGTCGCCAACATGCCTCTTGTTCCTTGTCTTTCCGCTACGCGATCGCCGGCCGCGCCGTGTACGACGCAGCCCGCACAGGCGGCATCATACAGCGAGAGCTTTTGCGCCAGCAAACCGCCGATGATGCCCGACAGCACATCGCCCATGCCGCCGGAGGCCATGCCGGCGTTGCCGACGTCGGCGATCGCCATCTGCCCCTGCTCATCGGCGATCAGCGTACCGGCGCCTTTTAGCACCGCCACGCCGCCGTAGCGTGCCGTCAGCTTGCGCACGGCAAGTAAGCGATCACTCTCGATGTCGACAGTGCTGCAGCTCAACAGCCGCGCAGCCTCTCCAGGATGCGGAGTCATCACGCGATTCTGCCGTTTCTCGGGATTTAATGCCAGCAAGTTCAGCGCATCGGCGTCCCACAAGGCCGGTTTATCGCTGGTTTGCAGCACGTTCAAGGCATTTTTGCCCCACTCAGCCTGGCCAAGCCCCGGACCGATCACCAGCACATCCGCCCATTGCATCGCCTGCCGAAGCGTCGCCTCGTCCAGCGCCTGCGCCATCAGCTCCGGCCGGGCCGCCAGCAGCGGCGCGACGTGCTCAATGTGAGTAAGCACTCGCACCAACCCAGCCCCGCTGCGCAGCGCCGCTTCCGCCGCCATGCGAATGGCGCCACCGAACCCGCGATCGCCGCCCACCAACAGCAGACGGCCATGCTCGCCTTTATGGGCACAGGGACGACGCGGATGCAGCCAGCGCGGTAACACCTCGGCGGTAAGCCGCTGAATCTGCTCCGGTTGCTTCGCCAGCCAATCCGATAAGCCTAGCGTATTCTGATGAAGTTGCCCGACCCAGTCGCGCGCTTGCCCGGTCAGCAAACCCGGCTTGAGGCCAATGAACGTGATGGTGTGCGCGGCACGCACGACCGGGCCCGGCGTCGCGCCACTTTCCGCCAGCAGGCCGGACGGGATATCGAGCGCCACCACCGGCGCCGAATGGCGGTTGACGGCCTCGATCAGCGCGTCGTAGGGCGCACGCGGCGCGCTGCCCAGGCCGGTGCCTAGCAGGCCATCAATGATGAGCGAAACAGACGCCGGCCAGCGGCTGTTCGCCGGCAGAATGTCGCCGCCGGCAGCCAGCCAGGCCTCGCGGGCCGCTGCGGCCTCCGGCGGCAAAGGCCGCGCGCCTTCGCAGGCGATCAGCGTCACCTGCACGCCCGCCGCCTTCGCCAGGCGCGCCACCACATAGCCGTCGCCGCCGTTGTTGCCGTGGCCACAGAGCACCAGCCAGTGGTTGCAGGAGGGATAAGTGTCGCGCGCCAGAACGTAGGCCGCCTGACCGGCGCGCAGCATTAAATCGTAAAGAGAAAGACCGAGCGAGGCCGCCGCCGCGGGTTCCGAGCGACGGATCCAATCCGCAGGCCAGACAGAGTGTGGTAAACTGTCAGCGTATGCTTTTTCACTGTGGCCCGTCATGACGCACCCCCTCGATCTCCATCAACTCGCCCAACATATCAAGCAATGGGGGCAATCGCTAGGATTCCAGCAGGTTGGCATCTGCGATACCGATCTGAGCCTGGAAGAGCCGAAGCTGCAGGCCTGGCTCGACAAACAGTACCACGGCGAGATGGAATGGATGGCGCGCCACGGCATGCTGCGCGCACGCCCTCACGAGCTGTTGCCGGGCACGCTGCGGGTGATCAGCGTGCGCATGAACTACCTGCCGGCCAAGGCGGCGTTCGCCAGCACCCTGCAGAACCCGCAATTGGGCTACGTCAGCCGCTATGCGCTGGGGCGCGATTATCACAAGCTGTTGCGCCAGCGTCTGAAAAAGCTGGGCGATCAGATCCAGGAATACTGCGGCGAGTTGAATTTTCGCCCCTTTGTCGATTCTGCGCCGGTGATGGAGCGCGCGCTGGCCGCCAAAGCGGGCATTGGCTGGGTTGGTAAACACTCACTAATTCTCAACCGTGAAGCCGGGTCGTGGTTTTTCCTCGGCGAACTGCTGATCGACCTGCCATTGCCGGTGGATCAGCCGCAGGAAGAGCAGTGCGGCCGCTGCGTTGCCTGCATCACCACCTGCCCGACCGGCGCCATCGTCGCGCCCTACACCGTCGATGCCCGGCGCTGCATCTCCTACCTAACCATCGAGCTGGAAGGCGCGATCCCGGAAGAATTCCGTCCGCTGCTCGGCAACCGCATCTACGGCTGCGACGACTGCCAGCTGATTTGCCCGTGGAACCGCTTTTCTCAGCTCACCGACGAAGACGATTTCAGCCCCCGCGCCGCGCTGCATGCGCCGCAGCTGCTCGATCTGTTCAACTGGACGGAAGAAAAATTCCTGCGCATCACCGAAGGCTCGGCGATACGCCGCATCGGCCACCTGCGCTGGCTGCGCAATATCGCCGTGGCGCTGGGCAATGCGCCCTACGAAGACAGCATCGTGCTCGCACTGCGCACGCGTTTGGGCCAAGACGCCATGCTGGATGAACATATCCACTGGGCGCTGGCGCAACAGCTCGCTCGCCGCGAAGCGCAGGGTATCGAGGTGCAGACGGCGCAGAAAAAGCGGCTGATACGGGCTGTGGAAAAAGGTTTGCCAAGGGATGCCTGACGGCGTACGCCATTCAGGCGTATCGCCGGAAGACTCACTCTGTGGATTTGTGCATAAAAATAAAAACACGTTGTCTTTCAACTGCAACAAAAAGAGCAAGTGATCGGCATAACGTTTTGGGATAAATAAATAAGCATATAAATCAAATAGATAAATATTTAATTTGTATGACGTTGATTTTTCAGACAGGCGAGTTTATGTACAGAGGCTGTGGATAACTCTGTTTACAACATTTTTACCAGGCGTGTAAAACGGGACAAAAACCCGCGCCGGATAAGGCGTTGGATTTGAGTTTGAAACGAAGAGAAAATTGGAGCGGGAAACGAGACTCGAACTCGCGACCCCGACCTTGGCAAGGTCGTGCTCTACCAACTGAGCTATTCCCGCATTGAGATGCTTTTGGCATCCGGCCACCAAACACTGGCGTGACCTTTGAATTTTTGGAGCGGGAAACGAGGCTCGAACTCGCGACCTCAACCTTGGCAAGGTTGCGCTCTACCAACTGAGCTATTCCCGCGTCGCATAGGTACTGCTTGATACTGCTTTATTTATTCATCATGCCGCATCGCGACATTGTTGAATTTGGAGCGGGAAACGAGACTCGAACTCGCGACCCCGACCTTGGCAAGGTCGTGCTCTACCAACTGAGCTATTCCCGCCCGGCGTATCGATGGTGGAACGTTACGAAATTCTTCATCGGTACGGGGTGCGCATTATACGAGAAATCCTTTTTGTCGCAAGCCCCTGAAAGCAAAAAAACGCGATTTTTGTTTGATTGCCGATTAAAGCGCCAGATTGGCGAATTAAGCGGCTAAAAACGGCGTTTTTTCCCCGCAGGGGCCGTCGTCGCCTTAAAGCTGAATGAAATGTTCGCGGTAATAAGCCAGTTCGGCCACCGATTCGCGGATGTCATCCAGCGCCTGATGGGTGCCCTGCTTCTTAAAGCCGCCGAGAATTTCAGGCTTCCAACGGCGCGCCAGCTCCTTCAGCGTGCTGACGTCCAGATAGCGGTAATGGAAGTAGGCCTCCAGCTCCGGCATATAACGGAACAAGAAACGGCGATCCTGGCCCACGCTGTTGCCGCAGATCGGCGATTTGCCGGCCGGTACCCACTGCTGCAGGAAGGCTATCGTTTCCAGCTCAGCGGCGCGATCGTCCTGGCGGCTGGCTTTCACCCGCTCCACCAGCCCGCTGCCGGTATGGGTGCGCACGTTCCACTCGTCCATCAAGGCCAGCTGCTCGTCGGATTGGTGCACGGCGATCACCGGCCCTTCCGCCAGGATGTTCAGGTTGGCGTCGGTGACCAGCGTGGCGATCTCAATAATGCGGTCACGCTCGGGATCCAGCCCGGTCATCTCCAAATCGATCCAAATCAGGTTATTTTCGTTTCCTGTCATGATGTTTCCTGCCTAAAAGCCGAGAGAAAAACGCTGTGCGGACGAGACGACGGGCGCCGCCGGTGGCAACGCGCCGCAGCCGGCGGCTAACAACGGTTATTTAATATAAAATAGCGTGTATCATAGTCTTTTTGGTCGCCATCGGCGACATATACCCTGACGGGTTCAAGGCTGCGCCCGGGGCTAGTCCCTCGCCGCAGCTGTGCGTATACGTAAAGGTATAAAACCGATTCAAGTGAGGCGCAGTGAGTAAGAACAAACTGTCCAAAGGTCAGCAACGCCGCGTGCAGGCGAACCATCAGCGCCGTCTGAAACGCGCTGATAACAAACCGGAACCGGATGATTCCCAGCTGGGCGAGCCGCAGGAAGGCGTCGTCATCAGCCGTTTCGGCATGCACGCCGACGTTGAGGCGCCGGATGGCACTCAGCACCGCTGCAATATCCGCCGCACGCTGCGTTCGCTGGTCACCGGCGATCGCGTGGTGTGGCGCCCCGGCCTGGGCACCCATGAAGGGGTAAAAGGCATTGTGGAAGCGGTGCACGAGCGCACCTCGGTGCTGACGCGCCCGGACTTCTACGACGGCGTGAAACCGATCGCCGCCAATATCAATCAGATCGTCATCGTGTCAGCGATCCTGCCCGAGCTGTCGCTGAACATCATCGACCGCTATCTGGTGGCCTGCGAAACGCTCGAAGTCGAGCCGCTGATCGTGCTCAACAAAATTGACCTGCTGGACGCCGAAGCGCGCAAGCTGGTCGACGGCATGATGGATATCTATCGCAAGATTGGCTACCGGGTGCTGGAAGTCTCCAGCCAGACGCGGGAAGGCATGGCGGAATTCGAACAGGCGCTCGCCGGGCGCATCAGCATCTTCGCCGGCCAGTCGGGAGTCGGCAAGTCCAGCCTGCTGAACGCGCTGCTGCCGCCGTCTGAAGAGCAAATTCTGGTAAATCAGGTTTCCGACGTCTCGGGCCTCGGGCAACATACCACCACCGCCGCGCGGCTGTACCATTTCCAGCACGGTGGCGACGTGATCGACTCCCCGGGGGTGCGCGAGTTTGGCCTGTGGCACCTGGAGCCGGAACAAATCACCCGCGGCTTTGTCGAATTCCGTGATTATTTAGGCGGTTGCAAATTCCGCGACTGCCGCCACGATACCGATCCCGGCTGCGCCATCCGCGCGGCGATGGAGAAAGGCGATATCGCGGAAGAGCGTTTCGACAACTATCACCGCATTCTGGAAAGCATGGCTCAGGTGAAGGTTCGCAAGAACTTCACGGACGCCGCAGACTGACACTGACGGGCGAGCATTGACGACGGCGAGGCCCTCGTTACAATGCGCGCCCTTTACCCTGATTCACGAGGTTAACGTGCTGGATAGCATCAAGATTAAACTGCAATATTGGCTACCGAAGCTGGCGCTGACCCGCCTGGCGGGCTGGGGCGCCGACAAACAGGCAGGCTGGCTGACCCAACTGGTGGTCAAAACCTTCGCCCGCTACTACCGCGTGGACATGCAGGAAGCGCAAAACCCGGACCTGACGTCTTACGCCACCTTCAACGACTTCTTCGTGCGCCCGCTGCGCGATGGTGCGCGCCCGATCATCGCCGACGCCAACTGGCTGGCGCTGCCTGCCGATGGCGCCATCAGCCAGCTCGGCCCGATCCGCGAGGATCAAATCTTCCAGGCCAAAGGCCACCACTACAGCCTGGAAGCACTGCTGGCCGGCAACTACCTGTTGGCCGAGCCGTTCCGCAACGGCCTGTTCGCCACTACCTACCTGGCACCGCGCGACTATCACCGCGTACACATGCCGTGCGCCGGCGTACTGCGCGAAATGATCTATGTGCCGGGCGATCTGTTCTCGGTCAACCCGCTCACCGCCGCCAACGTGCCTAACCTGTTCGCTCGCAACGAGCGCGTGATCTGCGTATTCGACACTGACATCGGGCCGATGGTGCAAATCCTGGTCGGCGCCACCATCGTCGGCAGCATCGAAACCATCTGGGCCGGCACCGTCACGCCGCCGCGCGAAGGCATCATCAAACGCTGGACCTACCCGGCCGCCGGCGAAGAAGGCGCCATCGCGCTGGAAAAAGGCGCCGAGATGGGCCGTTTCAAACTCGGCTCCACGGTGATCAACCTGTTTACCGCAGGCAGCGTGCAGTTTGCGCCGCAACTGCATAACGGCACCGTCACCCGCATGGGTGAGGCCTTCGCCGAAATCCCGGCCGCCGCTGAAACACCACAGACCCCGCTCTAAAGGAATCGACGCCGTGCGCCTGATCATCACGCTTTTGCTCGGTTGCCTGCTGTGGCAACCGGCGCTGGCCGCCCCCGTGCCGACCGAGAACCAGCTCAAACAGGAGCTGAAGCAGGCGGAAAGCAGCAAAAACGCGCCGAATCAGGCGGAAACCACCGAGGCGCTGCAAAGCGCCCTCAACTGGCTGACGGAGCGTAAAGAGTCGCAGACTCGCTCCGAGCAGTATCAGAGGGTGATCGACGATTTCCCGAAGATGACGCAGGAGCTGCGCCGTCAGTTGGTGCTGGAAAGCAACAAGATCCTGCCGAACGGCGACGATCTGCCGGCCGCCGAGCTGGAACAGCAGATTCTGCAAACCAGCAGCCTGCTGCTGGAACAGGCGCGCCTGCTGCAGCAAGAGCAGGATCGCACGCGGGAAATCAGCGATTCGCTCGGCCAGCTGCCGCAGCAGCAGACCGACGCCCGCCGCGCGCTGACCGAAGTGCAGCGCCGTCTGCAGGCGCAGCCCGCCAACCCGACCACCCCGTACGCGCAGGCCGCCCTGGCCCTGCTGCAGACCGAAGCCGCGGCGCGCAAAGCCAAAGTGGACGAGCTGGAGCTGGCGCAGCTGTCGGCCAACAACCGTCAGGAGCTGGCGCGCATGCGCGCCGAGGTCTATAAAAAGCGCCACGAGAAAATAGACGTTCAGCTGCAGGCGCTGCGCAACAACCTCAACGCCCAGCGCCAACGCGAAGCGGAACTGGCGCTGGAAAAAACCGAGCAGCTGGCCGAGCAGAACGGCGATTTGCCAAAAAGCCTCAGCCAACAGCTGCAGATCAACCGCGAACTGTCCGCCGCGCTGAACAGCCAGGCGCAGCGCATGGATCTGATTTCATCGCAGCAGCGGCAGGCGGCGGCGCAGACGCTGCAGGTGCGCCAGGCGCTGAGCACCATTATCGAACAGGCCCAGTGGCTCGGCTCGTCGTCGGCGTTAGGGGAAACCCTGCGCGCTCAGGTGGCGACGCTGCCGGAAATGCCCAAGCCACAACAGCTGGACGGCGACATGGCCCAGCTGCGCGTGCAGCGCCTGCAGTTTGAAAATCAACTGGAAAAACTGTCGCAGCGCGAATTCAAACGCGACGACGGCAGCGCGCTGACCAACCAGGAGCAGCGCATCGTCGATGCTCAGCTGCGCACCCAGCGCGAACTGCTCAACTCGTTGCTGTCCGGTTGCGACACCCAAATCCTCGAGCTGACCAAGCTGAAGGTGGCCAACACCCAGCTGATCGAAGCGTTGAACGAGATCCGCGACGCCACCCACCGCTATCTGTTCTGGGTGCCGGACGTTAATCCGATCAACTTTTCCTACCCGCTCAACGTGGCGCACGATCTGACCCGCGTCCTGTCGCTGGACACGCTGTCGCAGCTCGGCGGCGCCTTCATGATGATGGTGACCAGCCGCGAAACGCTGATCCCGATCTTCGGCGCCCTGCTGTTGGTGATTTTCAGCATCAGTTCGCGCAAGCACTATCACGCCTTCCTCGAGCGCGCCAGCAGCCGCGTCGGCAAGGTGACGCAGGACGAATTCTTCCTGACGGTGCGCACCGTATTCTGGTCGATTCTGGTGGCGATGCCGCTGCCAGTGCTATGGGCCGCGCTCGGTTACGGTCTGCAGAGCGCCTGGAACTACCCGGTGGCGGAAGCGATCGGCAAAGGGGTGACCGCCACGCTGCCGATCCTGTGGATCTGCATGATCTGCGCCGCCTTCGCCCACCCTCAGGGGCTGTTCATCGTGCACTTCCGCTGGCCGGCGAAGCAGGTTTCGCGCGCCATGCGCTACTACAAGATGTCGATCTGGCTGATCGTGCCGCTGATCATGGCGCTGATCACTTTCGATAGCCTGAAAGAACGCGAGTTCGCCAACACGCTGGGACGGCTGTGCTTCATCCTGCTGTGTCTGGCGCTGGCGCTGGTCACCCACAGCCTGAAGCGCGCCGGTATCCCGCTGTATCTGGATAAAAACGGCTCCGGCGACAACATGCTCAACAGCGCCTTCTGGGGGCTGCTGCTGTCGGCGCCGCTATTGGCGGCACTGGCCTCGACCGTCGGTTACCTCACCACCGCGCAGGCGCTGTTGGCGCGCCTGGAAACCTCGGTGGCGATCTGGTTCCTGCTGCTGGTCATCTACCACATCATCCGCCGCTGGATGCTGATCCAACGGCGGCGCATCGCCTTCGATCGCGCCAAACAGCGCCGCGCCGACATCCTGGCCCAGCGCGCCCGCGGCGAAGACGAAACCTCGCACACCCCGAACAGCACTGAAGGCGCCATCGATCCGGACGATTCGGACTTCGATCTGGACACCATCAGCGCCCAGTCGCTGCGGCTGGTGCGCTCGATCCTGACGCTGATCGCGCTGGTGTCGGTGATCGTGCTGTGGTCGGAGATCCACTCCGCGTTCGCCTTCCTGGAAAACATCTCGCTGTGGGACGTGACCTCGACGGTGAACGGCGTGGAAACCGCCCATCCAATCACTCTCGGCGCGGTTCTGATCGCCATTCTGGTGTTGATCATCACCATGCAGCTGGTGCGCAACCTGCCGGCGCTGCTGGAGTTGGCAGTGCTGCAGCACCTGGATCTGACGCCGGGCACCGGCTACGCCATTACCACCATCACCAAGTACCTGTTGCTGGTGTTCGGCGCGGTGCTCAGCTTCGCCTGGATCGGCATCGAATGGTCGAAACTGCAGTGGGTGGTTACCGCGCTCAGTCTGGGGTTGGGCTTCGGCATGCAGGAGATCTTCTCCAACTTCATCTCCGGCCTGATCATCCTGTTCGAGAAACCGATCCGCATCGGCGACACCGTGACGATCCGCAACCTGACCGGTACCGTCACCAAGATCAACACCCGCGCCACCACCATCTCGGACTGGGACCGCAAAGAGATCATCGTGCCGAACAAAGCCTTCATCACCGAACAGTTCGTCAACTGGTCGCTGTCCGACACCCTGACCCGTGTGGTGCTGACCGTACCGGCGCCGGGCGAAGCCAACAGCGAAGAAGTGACCAAGATCCTGATGAACGCCGCCGAGCGCTGCTCGCTGGTGCTGGATAACCCGGCGCCGGAGGTTTACCTGGTCGATCTGCAACAGGGCATCCAGATCTTCGAGATGCGTATTTACGCCGCCGAGATGGGCCACCGTATGCCGCTGCGTCACGAGATCCACCAGTTGATCTTGGCGGGCTACCGCGAGCACGGCATCACGCTGCCGTACCCGCCGTTCCAGGTGCGCACCGAGACGCTGTCGCGGTTGACCAACAACGGCCGTACGCCGCCGTCCACGCCGGCGCCGAACACCAAGCGCGACGCCGGGGGGCTGTAAGCGTTTCTCGCGATAAAAAAAGGGCCGGCAAATGCCGGCCTTTTTTGCTTTTCTTACCGCCTGAAACTCAGGCGATCCCGACTGGGAAGGCTAAAACTTCGCTCAGGCTCTCGGCGCCCAGCGCCAGCATCACCAGGCGATCCACGCCCAGCGCCACGCCGGAGCATTCCGGCATGCCGTGCTGCAACGCCGCCAACAGGTTGTAGTCGATCGGCTGCTGCGGCAGGCCGCGCTCCGCACGTTTGCGGTTGTCCTGCTCGAAGCGCTGCTGTTGTTCACGGCCGTCGGTCAGCTCGCGGAAACCGTTCGCCAGCTCAATGCCCTTGAAATACACCTCGAAACGCTCCGCCACGCGGTGGTCTTCGGTGCTGATCTCCGCCAGCGCCGCCTGGCTGGCCGGGAAGTGGTACACGAACGCCGGTTTTTCACGGCCGATATGCGGCTCCACGCCCACGGTGAACAGCAGCTGCAACAACGTATCACGGTCTTCTTCGGTATCGGCGATGTTGCTCAGATCGAGTTTGGCTGCCGCTTCACGCAGCTGCGCCTTCTCCGCCGACAGCGGATCGATGTCCAGATGGCGCAGGAACGCCTGCTGATAGGACAGGGTCTCCGCGCTCTCGCAGTCCAGCACCTGTTGCAGCAGATCGTCCACCTCGTTCATCAGGCGGTACATGTCGTAGTGCGGACGGTACCACTCCAGCATGGTGAATTCCGGGTTGTGATGCCGCCCGGCTTCTTCATTGCGGAAGCTGCGCCCCATTTGGTAGATCGGGCCGCTGCCCGCCGCCAACAGGCGCTTCATGTGATATTCCGGGCTGGTCATCATGTATAGCGTCAGGCCCTCTGCCGCCCCCGGCCCGACGAAACGCGTCTCGAACGGGAACAGGTGAACGTCGGTGACCGTCGCCTGGCTCATGGTGGGCGTCTCAACTTCCAGCACGCCACGATCGGCGAAGAAACGCCGGATCTCAGCCAGAATCGCTGCGCGTTTCAACAAATTGGCGATGGGTGCACTAGGCTGCCAGCTTGCCGTTTCGCTCATGGTAATTAACTCCGAAATCAAACAGGGGATGCAGTCTACTCGCATCCTTGCAGCCAAACAAATTCTTCACGATGCACAACCGTCCATAACGCCAATTTCCGATAAATGGGCGGCAAAAGCGCGTTAAAAAGGGTAAAGCAGGCCAAACGCGCAAAAAAACAGGCAAGCCTGTTGGTCGAGCGTTAATCGACAAAACAATCGATCACATCAAATTTCGACTACTTAACTTTAGGTATAGTTAATTCCCCATTATTGGTGGGAGATATCTATCCTTAACCTTTAAGCAACATTAATCGGTTCAATTAGTTAGCACCCGAAGAGTTCGCTAAATTTTAAGCATAGATATTTAACTTGCCGTTCTTAACAAGAACATTGGAGGAATGCAGTGCAAACCTTTAACGCCGATCTTGCCATTATTGGGGCCGGGGGCGCTGGTTTACGTGCAGCAATAGCCGCAGCGGAAGCCAATCCCCAACTGAAAATCGCGCTGATCTCTAAGGTCTATCCGATGCGCAGCCACACGGTCGCCGCCGAGGGGGGCTCCGCCGCCGTCACCCAGGATCACGATACCTTCGACTACCACTTCAACGACACCGTCGCCGGCGGCGACTGGTTGTGCGAGCAGGACGTGGTCGATCACTTCGTGCATCAGTGCCCGCGCGAGATGACCCAGCTCGAGCAGTGGGGCTGCCCGTGGAGCCGCAAACCGGACGGGTCGGTCAACGTGCGGCGCTTCGGCGGCATGAAGATCGAACGCACCTGGTTCGCCGCCGACAAGACCGGCTTCCACATGCTGCACACCCTGTTCCAGACCTCGCTGAAATATCCGCAGATCCAACGCTTCGACGAGCACTTCGTGCTGGATATCCTGGTGGATGACGGCCAGGCGCGTGGTCTGGTGGCGCTCAACATGATGGAAGGCACCCGCGTGCAGATCCGCGCCAACGCGGTGGTGATGGCCACCGGCGGCGCCGGGCGCGTCTACCGCTACAACACCAACGGCGGCATCGTTACCGGCGACGGTATGGGCATGGCGTTCCACCACGGCGTACCGCTGCGCGACATGGAGTTCGTGCAGTATCATCCGACCGGCCTGCCCGGTTCCGGCATCCTGATGACCGAGGGCTGTCGCGGCGAAGGTGGCATCCTGGTGAACAAAGACGGCTACCGTTACCTGCAAGACTACGGCATGGGCCCGGAAACCCCGCTGGGCGAGCCGAAGAACAAATACATGGAGCTGGGCCCGCGCGATAAAGTGTCCCAGGCCTTCTGGCATGAATGGCGCGCCGGCCGCACCATCGCCACCCCGCGCGGCGACGTGGTCTACCTCGATCTGCGCCACCTGGGCGAGAAAAAGCTGCTGGAGCGGCTGCCGTTCATCTGCGAACTGGCCAAGGCCTACGTCGGCGTCGATCCGGTGAAAGATCCGATCCCGGTGCGCCCTACCGCGCACTACACTATGGGCGGCATTGAAACCGACCAGAACTGTGAAACCCGCATCAAGGGGCTGTTCGCGGTCGGCGAGTGCTCCTCCGTCGGCCTGCACGGCGCCAACCGCCTCGGCTCCAACTCGCTGGCGGAACTGGTAGTGTTCGGCCGCGTCGCCGGTGAACACGCCGCGCGCCGCGCGCTCGAGACCGCGCCGGCCAACGGCAGCGCGCTGGATGCGCAAACCCGCGACGTCGAAACCCGCCTGAGCAACCTGATGAAGCAGGAAGGCAACGAAAACTGGGCGAAGATCCGCGACGAAATGGGGCTGTCGATGGAAGAAGGCTGCGGCATCTACCGCACGCCGGAGCTGATGCAAAAAACCATCGATAAGCTGGCCGAGCTGAAAGAGCGTTTCAAGCGCGTCAACATCACCGACAACACCAGCGTCTTCAATACCGATCTGCTGTACACCATCGAGCTGGGCTATGGCCTGGACGTCGCCGAATGCATGGCGCACTCCGCGTTTAACCGCAAAGAGTCGCGCGGCGCCCACCAGCGCCTGGACGAAGGCTGCACCGAGCGTGACGACGTCAACTTCCTCAAGCATACGCTGGCGTTCCATAACCCGCAGGGCGCGCCGCGTCTCGAATACAGCGACGTGAAAATCACCAAGCTGCCGCCGGCCAAACGCGTCTACGGCGCAGAAGCCGAAGCGCAGGAGAAAAAGAATAAGGAGCAGGCAAATGGCTGAGATGCAAACCCTGAAGATCGACGTCATGCGCTATAACCCGGAAAGCGACGCCGAGCCGCATTTCGTCACTTACGCCGTGCCTTACGACGAACAGACCTCGTTGCTCGATGCGCTGGGCTACATCAAGGATAACCTGGCGCCGGACCTCTCCTACCGCTGGTCTTGCCGCATGGCGATCTGCGGCTCCTGCGGCATGATGGTCAACCGCGTGCCGAAGTTGGCGTGCAAAACCTTCCTGCGCGACTACGTCGGCGGCATGAAGGTTGAAGCGCTGGGCAACTTCCCGATCGAGCGCGATCTGGTGGTCGACATGACCCACTTCATCGAAAGCCTGGAGGCGATCAAACCGTACATCATCGGCAACGATCGCAAACCGGAGGATGGCCCAAACGTGCAGACTCCGGCGCAGATGGCCAAATACCACCAGTTCTCCGGCTGCATCAACTGCGGCCTGTGCTACGCGGCATGCCCGCAGTTCGGCCTCAACCCCGAGTTTATCGGCCCGGCGGCGATCACGCTGGCGCACCGCTATAACCTGGACAACCGCGACCACGGCAAGAAACAGCGCATGCCGCAGCTCAACGGCCAAAACGGCGTCTGGAGCTGCACCTTCGTCGGCTATTGCTCCGAAGTCTGTCCGAAACACGTCGATCCCGCCGCCGCTATCCAGCAAGGCAAGGTGGAGAGCGCCAAAGACTTCATGATCGCCATGCTGAAGCCGCAATAAGGGAGAAAATTGCCATGACAACTCAACGTAAGCCCTATGTGCGCACCATGACGCCCACCTGGTGGCAAAAGCTCGGCTTTTACCGTTTCTACATGCTGCGCGAAGGCACCTCGGTGCTAGCGGTCTGGTTCAGCATCGTGCTGCTCTACGGCGTGTTCGCGTTGAAGGGCGGCGCCGAGAGCTGGGCCGGCTTCGTCGGTTTCTTGCAGAATCCGCTGGTGCTGTTAATCAACGTCGTCGCATTGCTGGCGGCGGCGCTGCACACCAAAACCTGGTTCGATCTGGCGCCGAAGGCCGCCAATATCGTGGTCAACAGCGAGAAAATGGGACCGGGCCCCATCGTGAAAGGGCTGTGGGCCGTCACGATCGTCGTCAGCGTGGTCATCCTGGCCGTGGCCCTGTTCTAATCCGGAGGAAACATGATAAATCAAGCACCTAAACGCTCCGACGAGCCGGTTTTCTGGGGATTGTTCGGCGCCGGCGGCATGTGGGGCGCGATCGTCGCGCCGGCTATCGTGCTGCTGGTCGGCATTCTGCTGCCGCTGGGGCTGTTCCCCGGTGAAGCGCTGGGTTACGAGCGCGTGCTGGCGTTCTGCCAGAGCCTGATCGGCCGCCTGTTCCTGCTGCTGATGATCATTCTGCCGCTGTGGTGCGGCCTGCACCGCATCCACCATGCGATGCACGATCTGAAGATCCACGTGCCGGCCGGCAAGTGGGTGTTCTACGGTCTGGCGGCAATCCTCAGCGTCGTCACCGTCATCGGCGTCGTCACTCTGTAAACCGCTCGGGTGGCCAACGCCCGTTGGCCGCCCTTTTCTCATCGGCTACACTGTCTACTCGCCCCCGGTAAACAGGAGTCACCGATGCGTTTATGGTCAAAGCTTAGCGTCATGCTTTCCGCCCTGCTCTCCGTCGCCTGCAGCGTCTCCCCGCCTAAAGACATCAAGGTCGTGACCCCCTTTGACAGCCAGCGCTATCTCGGTACCTGGTATGAGATCGCTCGTCTGGATCATCGTTTTGAACGCGGTTTGCAGCAGGTGACCGCCCATTACAGCCCGCGCGCCGACGGCGGGCTGAAAGTCATCAATCGCGGCTTCAATGCGCAAAAACAGCAATGGCAAGAAAGCGAAGGCAAAGCCTACTTTATCGGTTCACCCCAGGTCGCGGCGCTGAAAGTGTCGTTCTTCGGCCCCTTCTACGGCGGCTATAACGTGATTGCCCTGGACCCGGCGTATCGCTACGCGCTGGTTTGCGGCCCTAACCGCGACTATCTGTGGATCCTGTCGCGCACGCCGACGCTTGACGCCAGCGTACGCGACAGCTTATTGCAGACGGCCAAAGGCTACGGTTTCGCCATCGACAAGCTGATCTGGGTGCAACAGTCCGCCGATCAGTGACTGCTGAACTTCAGCCCGAGTATGCCGACCACGATCAGGCACAGGCTGATGATGCGCGCAATATTGGTCGATTCACCCAACAGCACCATGCCCATGATGGCTGCACCCACCGCGCCGATGCCGGTCCACACCGCATAGGCGGTGCCGGCGGGCAGCGTTTTCATGGCGTTGGCCAACAGCAACATGCTGACCACCATCGCAGCGATGGTGATGATGCTCGGCGTCAGCCGGGTAAAACCGTGGGTGTATTTCAGACCGATAGCCCAAACCACTTCGAGCAAACCGGCGATAAGCAGAATAATCCAGGCCATGAGACGGCCTCCCTACCACTGGGGTCGTCCCCGATAAAATGACGCGTAAACGGGTCGTCCCGTTTAGCGAGGTGACGCATGACGGGTAACCTCACCCGCACTGCGGCAGGATAGCAGCAGCGTTAACGCTCAGGCAAGGGATAGAAATGTGGCGGCTCTCCGCAGCCGGAACGCCGCCGGGTAGAGAACGGATTATTCCGCGCTGCGCTGAATAGCCTTGCCGCCGGCCTGAATGTCTTCACCCACACCGCGGGTGGTATTGCAGGCGGTCAGCGAGCTCAAAATCATCAAAGAGAAGATCGCGATAATACTTTTCTTCAGCATAAGAAAGTCCTTATTTGTCGTTGATGAAAAAGTACGGCTTTCTAAGCGTAGTCAAAATTGACGGAGGGTGTGGGATCGTGACCGGCTTTGTGGCGCAAATACATCGGGTTAAAGGCGGGATCAGCTGGCCGTGCGGGAGATGGCGCCGCCGAGATGCTGAACGTCTTCGCCGAAACCGCGAAACGTATTGCAACTGCTGAGGGAGAAAAGGAACAACAGGGAGAGCACGGCCAACAACGTTTTCTTGAACATGCGGATTTTCTGCCAACGAACGGGGATAGGATAAAACAGAGGAACCGCGTGGGTTCCTCTGTTTTGAAACTTATTTAACGCGAGAGACGTATTCGCCAGAGCGAGTGTCAACCTTGATCACTTCGCCGATCTGGACGAACAACGGCACTTTCACCACGGCGCCGGTGCTCAGGGTAGCCGGCTTGCCGCCAGTCCCTGCGGTATCGCCTTTCAGGCCAGGATCGGTATCGGTGATTTCCGCTTCGATGAAGTTCGGCGGCTGAACGGCGATTGGACGGCCATCCCACAGGGTGATGATGCACTCTGCGTTATCCTGCAGCCATTTGGCCGCGTCGCCGACGGTTTTGCCGTCAACCTGATGCTGTTCGAAAGACTCAGGGTGCATGAAGTGGTAGAACTCACCGTCGCTGTACAGGTAGTTCATGTTGGTGTCCATCACGTCTGCGCCTTCGCAAGAATCGGTAGACTTGAAGGTTTTTTCCACGCGGGTGCCGGTCAGCAGACGACGCATTTTCACGCGCGCGAACGCCTGGC
This sequence comes from Serratia sp. NGAS9, assembly GCF_009905295.1. NCBI lineage: Bacteria > Pseudomonadati > Pseudomonadota > Gammaproteobacteria > Enterobacterales > Yersiniaceae > Serratia > Serratia sp. NGAS9. The sequence goes on along the minus strand of NZ_CP047605.1, from coordinate 373,575 downwards.
CTTTGCCCGGCTTAACGAACTCACTGGCTTCGACGGCGTAAGGTTCGCCCTCGAACATGATTTTAAGACCCGGACGGAAATCGTTGCTAGAATAAGTCGCCATGATGGCCCTCTGAATATTTGAACTGGTAGCTTAGCCAAAAAAATGGCACACATTATAACCCAAAGTACGGCACATAGAGAAGATTGGTTGCATCAACTCGCCGATGTTATTACCGATCCCGATGAATTACTGCAGCTTTTGTCACTGAATACGCACCCGGAACTGCCGCAGGGGCGCGATGCCCGTCGGCTGTTTGCCCTGCGCGTGCCGCGCGCCTTCGCTGCGCGCATGCGCCCCGGCGATGCCAACGACCCGCTGCTGCGCCAGGTGCTGACCGCCAGAGAGGAGTTCATCAACGCCCCAGGGTTCACCACCGATCCGCTGGATGAACAGCGCAGCGTGGTGCCGGGCCTGCTGCACAAATACCGCAATCGCGCGCTGCTGCTGGTCAAAGGCGGCTGTGCGGTCAACTGCCGTTACTGTTTCCGCCGTCACTTCCCCTATCAGGATAATCAGGGCAACAAGAACAACTGGCGGCAGGCGCTGGATTATATCCGCCAACACCCGGAACTGGACGAGATCATTTTTTCCGGCGGCGATCCGCTGATGGCCAAAGACAGCGAGCTGGAGTGGCTGGTCGGCGAGCTGGAGGCCATTCCGCACCTGAAACGCCTGCGCATTCACACCCGTCTGCCGGTGGTGATCCCGGCGCGCATTACGCCAGCGCTGTGCCGCCTGCTGTCGGCCTCGCGCCTGCAGGTGCTGATGGTCACGCACATCAACCACGCCAACGAAATTGACCGCGACCTGCAAAGCGCCATGGCGCAGCTGCGCCTCGCCGGCGTCACGCTGCTCAACCAGAGCGTGCTGCTGCGCGACGTCAACGACAATGCCGATACGCTGGCGGCACTCAGCAACGCGCTGTTCGACGCCGGCATCCTGCCCTATTACATCCACGTGCTGGACAAGGTGCAGGGCGCGGCGCATTTCATGGTCAGCGACGATGAAGCGCGCGTCATCATGCAGGCGCTGCTGAGCAAGGTGTCCGGTTATCTGGTGCCGCGCCTGACGCGTGAAGTGGGCGGCGAACCGAGCAAAACGCCGATCGACCTGCGCCTGATGCCGGAGTGACGCGCGCCACATGGCCCGATGGAACGAAAAGAGGAATGCCGTGGCATTCCTCTTTTTTTATCTCTGTGCGGCGTTTGGCCTCAGCGCCTTACGGGCACTTGTAAACCTGGCCGACCATTTTGCTGTCCAGCGGCGCGAAGCTGGAGAGCAGGTTCTGGCTTGGGCTGTTGGCGCCGTAGATCACGTTGCCGCCCATCGCCGCTGCCTTGTTGCGCAGATCGTTGGCCGCACCGCGCATGGAGCTGCCTTCACCGCCGTTGCCGGACAGCCAGTTGCTCTGGGTGCCGGTCACTTCCCCCAGCAGCTGGCATTCCGCCGCCGGCTTGCTGTCGGTGAACTTGATCTGCTGACCCGCAGCGGTCAGTTCATGAGTGGTGCTGCAACCCGCCAGCAGCATCGCTGCCGAAAGACCCAGTAAGGCTTTAATCCGCATCTTGTTCCCCATTCGATGTTGAGAATTACGCAAAATCTTCTACCCGTCGCCTTTCAAGCTGTAGCGTTGTTGACTGCACTCGCTCACCCCAGTTACTTACTCAAGTAAGCGCCTGGGGACTCACGAGCTGGCCGCCTAGCTACAACTTGAAATTCATAGGGTATATCAGAAAGCGATGCCATCTCTTAAGCATCCGTTGCCGCGCGAGCGGGCCAACGTCTTGAGCGACAGCTGATGACTTACCAGTTTACCAGCTAAATCGCCCCGGGCGGCAAAAATATCATCAAATACAGTGCGGCGGCGTTATACCCAACCGGCAACGGCCGCCGATGCCTGCGCCTCCACGTCGCCCTGGCGCGGTTCCCCCTCCGCCAGTTTGAATACCGCCACCGCCTGCGCCAGCAGGGCCGCCTGTTCCTCCACGCCGACGGCGGTGGTCGCCACCTCCTCCACCAGCGCGGCGTTCTGCTGGGTCACCTGATCCATCTGGGTCACCGCCACCCCGACCTGCTCGACGCCTTTGCTTTGCTCTTCCGACGCATAGGAGATGTTATCCATCAGCGACGTCACCTGGTTCACCGAGCCGACGATGGCATTCATCGTCTCGCCCGCCTGTTCCACCAGCCGCACGCCGGCGGCGATATCGCCGGTTACGCCGTCGACCAGACCGCTGATCTCCTTGGCCGAAGTCGCGCAGCGCTGCGCCAGATTGCGCACTTCGCCGGCTACCACCGCAAAACCCCGCCCCTGCTCCCCGGCGCGGGCGGCCTCGACGGCGGCGTTCAGCGCCAGAATGTTGGTCTGGAAGGCGATGCCGTCGATCACGCTGGTAATATCCCCCACCTGACGCGCGCTGTCGTTGATCGCCCGCATCTTGTCGATCGCGCTGGCCATCAGCGTTTCGCCGTTGCGGGCAATGCCGGCGGTCTGATTGACCATGCCGGCGGCCTGAGTGGCGTTATCGGCGTTTTGCCGCACCGTGGCGGTAATCTGCTCCATGCTGGCGGCGGTTTCCGTCAGCGCGCTGGCTTGTTCTTCGGTGCGGCTGGAGAGATCGGCGTTGCCGACGGCGATCTCGTGCGTACCGTGGTTGATCGACTCCACACCGTCACGCACCTGCTGCACGGTCGCACTCAGCTCCTGCTGCATCGTCCGTAGGCTGGCGAACAGCATGCCGATCTCATTGTTGTTGCGTACCGCGATCTCGCTGCGTAGATCGCCGCGCCCAACCTTTTGCAAGTGTTCGGCGATCTGGCGCAGCGGCAGAATCAAGCGCCGGCGGAAATCACGCTGCACGGCGACCAGCAGCAACAGGATCGCTGCCAGGGTGCCGCTCAGCAGGCGGGCGAAGACTTTTTGGGTCTGCTCCGCCTCTTCCACTGCCAGACGGTGGGCGGCCACCGTGGCCCGCATGTAGTCGGCAAACTGGTTATCCAGCCGCTGGCGCACCTGGCGCTTCTCTGCCGCCATGGCGTGCAGCCGCTCGATCAGCGCCGTCTGTGGCGTGTCGGCCAACAGCGTCAGTTCTTGCTTCAGCACCGCCTGCTGCGCCAGGTAAACCTTTTTCATCGCCTCGCCCAGATCCGGGCGCGATACCGTCAGGCCCGGCGTCTCCCAAAACAGGTTGAACGCGACGTCAGCGCTGCGCAGCTCACCTCGCGCCTCATCGATACCCTGCTGAATATCGGCTCTGCTGGTCTGCGCCCAGCGCTCGAACGCCATGTTGTCGATCAGCGTCTGCGTTTGCAGCAAAGCACGCCAACTGCGGTTCAGCGCCGCTTCCTCGTCGGAGAAGGTGCTCATCCTGTCGATACTGTGGCCGTTTTGCTGCATGAAATAGAAGGCAATGGCGCCGGTTCCCATGGGCATCAAGCCCAGCAGCAACAGCATCATCATCAGCCAGGTGGCTATTTTCATATTTTTCAGCATAAGTCGTCTCCGTTGACAGTCACACCGGCGAGGGGAAATTCCCCGCCTGGTAGGGGCTATATCGGTACTAAACGACAACGGTTTAGGGTAAAAACAAAATAATGCAATTATTCATTCACCAAACTAATAACAAGCTAACAAAACATCCTTTTAATTGATTTTTAAGCTAAAAAAAACCCCGGTCAGTTGACCGGGGTTCTCAGCACACAAGCGTGTGGGGGATGATTACATCATGCCGCCCATGCCGCCCATGCCACCCATGCCGCCTGCTGCGCCCAGATCCGGTGCGTCAGCCTTCGGCAGGTCGGTGACCATGCATTCGGTGGTGATCATCAGGCCAGCCACGGAAGCCGCGTACTGCAGAGCAGAACGGGTCACTTTGGTTGGATCCAGGATACCCATCGCAATCATGTCGCCGTATTCTTCAGAGTAAGCGTTGTAGCCGTAGCTGCCTTCGCCCGCTTTCACCTGGTTGGCGATAACGGAAGCTTCTTCACCGGCGTTGACCACGATCTGACGCAGAGGGGCTTCCATTGCGCGCAGCGCAACTTTGATACCCACGTTCTGGTCTTCGTTGTCGCCTTTCAGCGAGGCGATTTTGCCTGCAACGCGGATCAGCGCGACGCCGCCGCCGGCAACCACGCCTTCTTCCACTGCGGCGCGGGTTGCGTGCAGGGCGTCTTCAACGCGGGCTTTCTTCTCTTTCATTTCAACTTCAGTGGCTGCGCCAACCTTGATAACGGCAACGCCGCCGGCCAGTTTCGCTACGCGCTCCTGCAGTTTTTCACGATCGTAGTCAGAGGTCGCTTCTTCGATCTGCTGACGAATTTGAGCAACGCGGCCCTGGATGGTCGCTTCGTCGCCCACGCCATCGATGATGATGGTGGTGTCTTTGTTGATGACAACGCGTTTCGCCTGACCCAGATCTTCCAGGGTGGCTTTTTCCAGTTCCAGACCGATCTCTTCAGAGATAACGGTACCGGCAGTCAGGGTAGCGATGTCCTGCAGCATGGCTTTACGACGGTCGCCGAAGCCAGGCGCCTTAACGGCAGCCACTTTCACGATGCCGCGCATGGTGTTGACCACCAGGGTCGCCAGCGCTTCGCCTTCTACGTCTTCAGCGATGATCAGCAGCGGTTTGCCTGCTTTGGCAACGGCTTCCAGCACCGGCAGCATTTCGCGGATGTTGGAGATCTTCTTGTCGGCCAGCAGGATGAACGGGCTTTCCAGCTCAACAGAACCGGTTTCCGGCTTGTTGATGAAGTATGGAGACAGGTAACCGCGGTCGAACTGCATACCTTCAACCACGTCCAGCTCGTCTTGCAGGCCGGTGCCTTCTTCAACGGTGATAACGCCTTCTTTGCCCACTTTCTCCATCGCTTCCGCGATCAGTTTACCCACGGTTTCGTCGGAGTTGGCGGAGATGGTGCCGACCTGAGCGATAGCTTTGGAATCGGAGCAAGGTACGGACAGTTTTTTCAGTTCTTCAACCGCAGCGACAACCGCTTTGTCGATGCCGCGCTTCAGATCCATCGGGTTCATGCCTGCAGCAACCGCTTTCAGGCCTTCGGTGATGATGGATTGAGCCAGTACGGTTGCAGTGGTGGTGCCGTCGCCCGCCGCGTCGTTCGCTTTGGAGGCCACTTCTTTCACCATCTGTGCGCCCATGTTCTCGAACTTGTCTTCCAGTTCGATTTCACGCGCAACGGAAACGCCGTCTTTGGTGATGGTCGGTGCGCCGAAAGATTTATCCAGCACTACGTTGCGGCCTTTCGGGCCCAGGGTCACTTTTACTGCATCAGCGAGAACATTCACGCCGCGGAGCATTTTCACGCGAGCGTCATTGCCGAATTTTACGTCTTTAGCTGCCATTGGTATTTCCCTTCAACTCGTTCAGTTCAGAAGATAAAGCGCAATTACGCTTCAACAATTGCCAGAATGTCGCTTTCGGACATGATCAACACTTCTTCATTGTCGATCTTCTCTGCTTTCACGCCGTAGCCGTCGTTGAAAATCACGATATCGCCAACTTTCACATCCAGCGGTTGGATGTTGCCGTTTTCCAGCACACGCCCTTTACCCACTGCAACCACTTCACCGCGAGTGGATTTACCCGCAGCAGAGCCAGTCAGGACGATGCCGCCAGCAGATTTTGATTCAACTTCTTTGCGCTTGACGATAACGCGGTCATGCAATGGACGAATACTCATTGAACGCTCTCCTGTAAGAAGGTCTCTATCAGATTTAGGGTTGTACACCGGATGGTTGTTATTACCGGCCTCGTGGCATTTGAGATGGGGGCGTTCCAGCCCCCTTCAAGGGGGCGAACAAAAAAAATTTCGCATTTTCGGTTCGGCGAGTGCCGCAGAGATGAAAAACGCGGCCTGAGCCGCGTTTGCTTAACGATCGTGAGGTTTGCGATCCTCGTCCGGGCGGTGTTCCAGCACCGGGCGTTCGTCGTCCTTGCGCTGGAATTCGCCGTCGAAGGTATTGCCGTTGGCGGCGTCACCGCCCGTCCAACCGCCGGGGCGATACACCGACAGGTGCGGCATCAGCTTCAGCGTCAGCGATTTTTGCACCGGCGGCAGCAGCAGCAATAGGCCGAGGAAATCGGTGAAGAAGCCCGGTATCAGCAGCAGGAAGCCCGCCAGCACCAGCGAAACGCTTTTCACCATTTCCGCCGCCGGGCTTTCGCCGGCCGCCAGTTTTTGCTGCATCTGCACGAAGGTTTTCATGCCCTGATTGCGCACCAGCGAAATGCCGACGCAGGAGCTGAACACCACCAACAGCAGGGTGACAGCCACGCCGAGCACGGCGGCGACTTTGATAAAGATGGATATTTCTATGTAAGCCAGCAGAAATATCAGCAGTAGCGGTAACCAGCGCACCTGGTTCTCCTATCGGTAGGTAAGGCACGGCCGCCACGGGGCGACGGCGCGAAAAAAGAGGCCGTAAACGGCCGACACCATTACAATGAGGGCATCCCCCCACCATTTCAACCGAGAGCCGGTTTTTATTGCTAAAGTTCACAAACGTGAAAGAAGTCACAGAACCGGAAAAGGGCATATCCTTAAACACCATAAGGTGATCTGGATTCAGTCATTTCTTATCAACCAGCATATGATCTGGGCAGCAACGGGCGATTTGGTTAATCGTTTCACGCCCCAAGCCTTCGGCAACATTAATTTAGGCTGTGCCCTTACTAGCCTTGACCTGACAAATTATTAATTCGGCAGCAACACATAGAGAAGGTTCTCATGTCAAACAACATTCGTATCGAAGAAGACCTGTTAGGAACACGTGAAGTCCCCGCAGACGCTTACTACGGAGTTCACACTCTGCGTGCGATTGAAAACTTCTACATCAGCAACAGCAAAATCAGCGATGTCCCCGAGTTCGTTCGCGGCATGGTGATGGTGAAAAAGGCCGCGGCGATGGCCAACAAAGAACTCAAAACCATCCCGCGCAAAATCGCCGACGTGATCATCCAGGCCTGCGACGAGGTGCTGGATAAAGGCAAGTGCATGGATCAGTTCCCGGTGGACGTGTTCCAGGGCGGCGCAGGCACCTCGCTGAACATGAACACCAACGAAGTGCTGGCGAACATCGGCCTGGAGCTGATGGGCCATCAAAAAGGCGAATACCAGTACCTGAACCCGAACGATCACCTCAATAAGTGCCAGTCCACCAACGACGCCTACCCGACCGGGTTCCGCATCGCGGTGTACGCCTCCAACCAGAAACTGATCGACGCCATCAACCAGCTGCGTGAAGGCTTCGATCGCAAGGCGAAAGAGTTCGAAACCATCCTGAAAATGGGCCGCACCCAGCTGCAGGACGCAGTGCCGATGACCCTCGGCCAGGAATTCCACGCCTTCAGCGTGCTGCTGAACGAAGAGACCCGCAACCTGCACCGCACCGCGGAGCTGCTGCTGGAAGTTAACCTGGGCGCCACCGCCATCGGCACCGCACTCAACACCCCGGAAGGCTATCAGCCGCTGGCGGTGCAAAAACTGGCGGAAGTCAGCGGCCTGCCGGTGGTACCGGCGGAAGACCTGATCGAAGCCACCTCCGACTGCGGCGCCTACGTGATGGTGCACAGCGCACTCAAACGCCTGGCGGTGAAACTGTCCAAAATCTGTAACGACCTGCGCCTGCTCTCCTCCGGCCCGCGCGCCGGCCTGAACGAAATCAACCTGCCGGAGCTGCAGGCGGGGTCGTCCATCATGCCGGCCAAAGTGAACCCGGTGGTGCCGGAAGTGGTCAATCAGGTGTGTTTCAAGGTGATTGGCAACGACACTTGCGTTACCATGGCGGCCGAAGCGGGCCAGCTGCAGCTGAACGTGATGGAGCCGGTGATCGGCCAGGCGATGTTCGAGTCGATCCACATCCTGACCAACGCCTGCTACAACCTGCTGGAAAAATGCATTAACGGCATCACCGCGAATAAAGAAGTCTGCGAACACTACGTCTTCAACTCGATCGGTATCGTCACCTATCTGAACCCGTTCATTGGCCACCACAACGGTGACATCGTCGGGAAGATCTGCGCCGAAACCGGCAAGAGCGTGCGCGAAGTGGTGCTGGAACGCGGCCTGCTGACCGAAGCCGAGCTGGATGACATCTTCTCCGTGGAGAACCTGATGCACCCGGCCTATAAAGCCAAACGCTATACGGATGAAAATGAACAATAACAGACCTACCCGGTAGCCCTGAAAGGCACGCTAAATCCTCTGGATAGCGTGCCTTTTTACTTTCCGGCGCCCACAAAATTTTAACGTTTGATTTTCAATTTCTCTCATTTTAAGGAGTAAACACTATGCTAGCCGTAGAATTGGTTATCGTTCTGCTGGCCATCTTTTTAGGGGCCAGGTTGGGCGGTATCGGTATCGGGTTCGCGGGGGGGTTGGGCGTTCTGGTCCTGGCGCTGATCGGCGTCAAGCCAGGCAGCATTCCCTTCGACGTGATTTCCATCATCATGGCGGTGATCGCGGCGATCTCCGCGATGCAGGTCGCCGGGGGGATGGACTATCTGGTGCAGCAGACCGAAAAACTGCTGCGCAAGAACCCCAAACACATCACCATTCTCGCCCCTATCGTCACTTACTTCCTGACCATCTTCGCCGGCACCGGCAACATCTCGCTCTCGGCGCTGCCGGTGATCGCCGAGGTGGCGAAAGAGCAGGGCATCAAGCCTTGCCGCCCGCTGTCGACCGCCGTCGTCTCCGCCCAGATCGCCATCACCGCCTCGCCGATCTCCGCCGCGGTGGTGTACATGTCTTCGGTGATGGAAGGCCACGGCGTCAGCTACCTGCACCTGTTGATGGTGGTGATCCCATCCACCTTCTGCGCCGTGCTGGTGATGTCGCTGCTGGTGACCTGGCTGTTCGACTCCAAGCTGTCTAACGATCCGGTGTACCTGAAACGCCTGGAAGAAGGCCTGATCACCCTGCGCGGCAACAACGCGCTGGCGATCAAACCGCGCGCCAAAACCTCGGTGCTGCTGTTCCTGCTGGGCGTGCTGTGCGTGGTCGCCTACGCCATCATCAACAGCCCGGGCCTGGGCCTGGTGGCCAAGCCGCTGATGAACACCACCAACGCCATCCTGATCATCATGCTGAGCGTCGCCACGCTGACCACCCTGCTGTGCCGCGTCGACACCGACATGGTGCTGAACTCCAGCACCTTCAAGGCCGGCATGAGCGCCTGTATCTGTATCCTCGGCGTCGCCTGGCTGGGCGACACCTTCGTGCAAGCCAACATCGACTGGATCAAAGAGACGGCCGGCAGCGTCATTCAGGCGCACCCGTGGCTGCTGGCGGTGATCTTCTTCTTCTGCTCGGCGCTGCTGTACTCGCAGGCCGCCACCGCCAAGGCGCTGATGCCGATGGCGCTGGCGCTGAACGTGTCGCCGCTGACCGCCGTCGCCTCCTTCGCCGCCGTTTCCGGCCTGTTCATCCTGCCGACCTACCCGACGCTGGTCGCCGCGGTGCAGATGGACGATACCGGCACCACGCGCATCGGCCGCTTCGTGTTCAACCATCCGTTCTTCATTCCCGGCACCATGGGCGTGATCTTCGCGGTGGTATTCGGCTTCCTGCTCGGCAGCGTCATGCTGTAAGGCATCGACCGGGGCTGCGGCCCCGGTTTTCTTTCTGGCGATAAACTCGCCTTCTAGCCAATCCGCCTTCAGGGTATAGTGCCCATTCAAACCGATGAGAGGGCTGAAGATGTCTGATTGCGAAGCTGTCGTCATACTCTGTACCGCACCCGATGAAGCCAGCGCCCAGGAACTGGCGGCGCGGGTCTTGGGCGATAAGCTGGCGGCCTGCGCCACGCTGCTGCCCGGCGCCACCTCGCTGTATTACTGGGAAGGGAAACTGGAACAGGAATACGAAGTGCAGATGCTGTTCAAAAGCGATCGCCGCCGTCAGCAAGCCCTGCTCGACACCCTGAAACAACATCACCCTTACCAGACGCCCGAGCTGCTGGTCTTGCCGGTGATGGCCGGAGATAAAGACTACCTGTTATGGATCAACGCTTCCTTAAATTGATTTTGCTGCTGTGCAGCCTGTGCTTCCTGCCGCAGGCGGCGCAGGCTTCGCTGTTCGCGCCGAAGGGCGGCAGCCAGTTCGTGCCTGTCGATCAGGCCTTCGCTTTCGATTTCAAACAGCAAGGCAACCAGGTAACGCTGAACTGGCAGATCCGCCCCGGCTACTACCTGTATCGTCAGCAGATCAAACTGGTGCCGCAGCAGGCGACGCTCGGCGCGTTTACCCTGCCCGAAGGGCTGAGCCACAAGGATGAATTCTTCGGCGAAGTGGCGATTTTCAAACAGCAGCTGAATCTGCAGGTGCCGCTGCAACAGGCGGCGGCCAACGCCAGCCTCAGCGTCACCTATCAGGGCTGCGCCGAGGCCGGCTTCTGCTATCCGCCGGAAACCCGAACCATCCCGCTGGACGCGGTCAGCGCAGCCGCGCCGCTCTCGGCCTCTGCGCCGGCTGAAGCCCCCGCCGCACCGGCCAGCCTGCCGTTCTCGCCGCTGTGGGCATTGCTGATCGGCATCGGTATCGCCTTCACCCCGTGCGTACTGCCGATGTACCCGCTGATCTCCGGCATCATCCTCGGCCGCGACCGGCCGCAAAGCAGCGGCCGCATTCTGGCGCTGGCGGTGGTTTACGTGCAGGGCATGGCGCTCACCTACACCCTGCTGGGCTTGGTGGTGGCCGCCGCCGGATTGCAGTTCCAGGCGGCGCTGCAGCATCCTTACGTCCTGATTGGCCTGTCGGTACTGTTCATCGCGCTGGCGCTGTCGATGTTCGGCCTCTATTCCCTGCAGTTGCCCTCGGCGCTGCAAACCCGGCTGGCAAACTGGAGCAACACCCAGCGCGGCGGCTCACTGACCGGCGTGTTCCTGATGGGCGCCCTGGCCGGGCTGATTTGTTCCCCCTGCACCACCGCGCCGCTCAGCGCCATCCTGCTGTATATCGCCCAGAGCGGTAATCTGTGGGCCGGCGGCGGTACGCTGTACCTGTACGCGCTGGGAATGGGTATTCCGCTGGTGATCGTCACCCTGTTCGGCAACCGCCTGCTGCCGCGCAGCGGCCCGTGGATGCAGTACGTGAAAGAGGCCTTCGGCTTCGTCATTCTGGCGCTGCCGGTGTTCCTGCTGGAGCGAGTGATCGGCGACCTGTGGGGCATGCGCTTGTGGAGCCTGCTCGGCCTGGCGTTCTTCGGCTGGGCCTTCGCCCTGAGCCTGAGAAGCACACGCGGCTGGACGCGCGCTCTGCAACTGCTGCTGCTGGCGGCGGCGGTGATCGCCGCGCGGCCGCTGCAGGACTGGGCTTTCGGCACCGACCAGGCGCAGCAGGCGGCTCAACCGCATCTGGCCTTTACCCGCATCAACAACGTCGAACAGCTCGATCTCGCGCTGCAACAGGCGCGGGGCAAACCGGTGATGCTGGACCTGTACGCCGACTGGTGTGTAGCTTGCAAAGAGTTCGAGAAATACACCTTCAGCGACGCCGCGGTACAGGCGAGCCTGGCCAACGCGGTGCTGCTGCAGGCGGATGTGACCGCTAACAGCGTGGAACAGGCGGCGCTGCTGAAGCACCTGCAGGTGCTGGGGCTGCCGACGATCCTGTTCTTCGATCCGGCGGGCCAGGAACTGACAGCACAGCGGGTCACCGGTTTTATGAAGGCGGAAGCCTTCAACGCGCATTTGCAGAAAGTGATGTGATAAATAACACTGAGGTTCTGAACCGAAGAGGAGGAAGCACAAGTGCAACGTGAACACGTCCTTGATACCGCGCTGGGCCTGTTGGAACAACAGGGCCTGGCGACCGCCACATTAGAGATGCTGGCGGAAAAACTCGACGTTCAGCCCGGCGATCTCAAGCGGTTCTGGCCAGATCGCGAAGCGCTGCTGTACGACTGCCTGCGCTACCACGGCCAACAGATCGACACCTGGCGCCGCCAGCTGCTGCTGGACGAGAGCCTGAGCCCGCAGCAAAAGCTGCTGGCGCGCTATGACGTGCTGGCGGAATACGTGCAGCAAGACCGCTACCCCGGCTGCCTGTTTATCGCCGCCTGCAGCTTCTTCCCGGAAACGGATCATCCGATCCACCAACTGGCGGAGCAGCAAAAGCTGACCTCGCTGGAGCTAACCCGCGAACTGCTGCGCGACATGGACGCCGACGACGCCGACATGGTGGCGCAGCAAATGGAATTGATTCAGGAAGGCTGCCTGAGCAAACTGCTGGTAAAACGCCAGCTCCAGGACGTATCGGTCGCCAAACGGCTGGCGGAAGACATCTTGCAGGTGGCGCAGTGCCGCCGCAACGGGGCGTTAAGCTGAATCGGCAGGGTTGGCGGCACAGCCAACCCAAGGTGATAGCCAGAACAGGCGCATTTTTTGCGCCCTTTGCCTGAAAAGCCAGCAACCGGAGGCATTTTAACGTCTTTCACGCATAAAGCCGTTGACGGCTTTCGGCCAATACGGTTTAATGCTGCCCGTTGCCCGGATAGCTCAGTCGGTAGAGCAGGGGATTGAAAATCCCCGTGTCCTTGGTTCGATTCCGAGTCCGGGCACCACTATTTAGAGAACCCAGCCTATGGCTGGGTTTTTGCTTTTCAGGAACAGGACTCTCCATCGAACTGCGTTCGATTATTCGGCCAAAGGAGCTTACACTGCGGGCCAGCGGCATAGGCGAATGCTCCCTTCTCTACTTGCATCCCCCAAAAACGTTGGCGCCAAGGGTAAGCGAATTGCCGCATTCTCGGCATTAGGTGTGAAAGTGGCGACGCTAGACGAGCAATGCCCAATTTCGTTGAGGCGGATACTTACTCTCTGGTAAAAAACGCTACGTCATACAATGCGTAGCAGCGTCAATGATGACGTCGCAATGCCAACCAACGGGAAGAATGGCCGAGTTCTTGAATAGATAGCTGCCTTTTTTTCATCCGCTGCGCATGTTTGTAGAATGAATAGATGCTTAAACACAACAAGAATATCGCGAAATAAAACAAATCCACTTAACCTTTCCCTTGGTGTAGATAATACCCCACGTAAATTACGTACAGCTACCATCACTGCCAACGATAATAATTCACCGAACTTATATTTTTAGTCGGAACAACAGGATATTTAATCAACAGTCACAAAAAAAGCAGGGAGGATAACCCTGCTTGTCATTTAAAAATCAATATTACTGGCATAGCGGCGAGTATTTTTTCATAAACGGCGATTCACAAATCGCATTCATGACTTCGCCTTTATCTTTTTCTTTAGGCTTGGCGCCTGTGTTGGTGTTGCCCGCACATTGCCCGCCATTTTTCCCTTGACCATTGATGCATTGGCCAAAATCGCTATTGCCGGCACCGCTGGCGTTGCCATTATTGCCCTGCACGTTATGATTGCCGTTAAAACCGGCATGTGCATAAGATGCCATCATGATGCAAGCGCCAATAAGTAAAGCCGCTGTCTTTTTCATATTTTTCCCTTTTTGTTATTTAATAAATGAATAAATCGAGAATTAACATTTCCCTGATGGATTTTAATCAGAATCAACTATCCTTTAGCGTTCTAAAGATAACAGACGAGAATAATTATAATCATTCCCCATCACGGTTAGGAATACTCTGCCTCTGGTGATAGTAACCAATACATAAAATCATGGCTGCGATTTAACATCAGCTTACCCATTACCGAACGTTTATGGCTGTGCACCGTTTTAACGCTCACCCCCATTATTCTGGCGGTTTGCGATTGATCCAACCCACGCCGCATATAGCCGATAACCTGCCGCTCACGAGGGGTCAGCATTAGACCGGAAAAATGGCATACCGGGCCGGGATTGGCCAGGGCATCGGTCAACAGCGTAAACAGCCGTTGTTGATCGTCGGTTCGGTAAAGCACTCGCTTCGCTCGCCTGGCTGCAACGGTCTGCCTTTCTTTAATGGTGACGACGTGTGCCCTTGAATAGGCAGTCCAACACCGGGCGCGCCGGATTTGTGAGGTCAACACGATGTCAGGCCGCTCATCGCTGCCTGGCGGCAGGAAATGCGCGACTTTATTATACTGCTGCGCATATTTCGCAATACTTAACCGCAAGCCGGTAGCGAAATAGCGATTTTCGTCATCAATCACAATATTGATCGATTTCATTCCCTGAGCCTCCTGTAGGCATAGTATTAATTCGCGCCAGCGATAACCGTTCGATGGATTTTTACTCAAGCTCTCACGATATATGTTTAAACAATAGCGAATCTTTCAGGCCCAACCCGTTACATCGCCAGGAAAACATCACATGCGTTCTTCCTACAAAATAAGCGGTTATGCTGCGATAAACTTACTGATAACGACTTAGTTAATACGCTCGATAGCAGATTATTTTATGCAACCTCCACAATGGCCACTACCGAAGTAGAAAAGGGTCCCGTGTGTGAGGTGTTCGCATTTTTGAGATCGCCGTCGATAAATATCTCTTGCGTACCAGCAACCACCGTAACAAAGCTCTCCAGAGCGTTAACGCCGGGCTTCGCGTTTCGCACTTTCAAGCTGACACTAAGCCTGCCATCTTGACTTAACTTCATATCCGTTACACTGGAGGCAAACTTAACTCGTATATCCGTATCATTCGAGCAATTAACTTTAAATGAACCGCTGGCCTGCCGGCTGGCAACATCGCTTCTGATTGGACCAAAATCGACTACGGCATCAGTGTCAAGAATATCGCAGCTTGCTGTCAGAGGAATAAGCTCGCTGCAGTCAAACAGGCTGCCACTGACATTCCCGACAGCAGAAGCTCGCCAATTATAGATACAGGTTTTAAACCCCGGCCTTTTCCCCTCGGCCCCCGGACGGTACAATGCCGACTTGGTTACTCCGAATCCGCCACGGAGCTTCATCAGCGGCACCAATTCCCCAATGGTTTGGGCAGTCCCTAAACTGGTATTACAGTTACTCGTATTACACTGGTTAGGGGGGGTTCGATCAACCAAAGGTATAGAGATCATGGCTCCACCGGGATAGACATTGCCATCCCAATGAGCAGAGTAGAGCCCAAAGACGTAGCCACATGAATATCCGGTATTAGATGTGGTGTAGTGACATATATTCCAACTGGGTATCGGTGCTATATCATTCAGCGTAGTGGTGATCAGATAAGTCCCCGGTTCCTCTCCTTTTCTGACGCTGGTGGGCGCGTCGTGATATGCCGCATTCGCCCAGTTGGTCCATCCCAGCAATATGCCCAGAAATAATAAAAACCCTTTCATCGTGTGCCCTTGACGTAGAAACATTATCCCTCCTTAGACATCATAAAAATTTCATACCGATTGCCACAATAAACAAACAATCTGCATGCCAGCCCCTAGTTAAATAGGTAAAACCGCCCTCAATCTTCTTATGCCTTATAAAAACGGCGCAATCGCACGCACTATAACCCGTAGCGTATTAAGCTAGATTCATCCTTCATATCGCTTCTAACACGCGATCTTTTACATTAACTCAACAATAGCCACCACAGGCACAGAAAACGGGCCGGTATGCGAGGTATTGTTATTCCTGAGATCACCATCGATAAAGATTTCTCTATTGCCGCCTGGCACTTTGACATAATTCTCGCCCTCGCCAGCGATCAGATCTCTAAACTTCAGGCTGGCGGTCATTCGCCCGTCCTGGCTTAACGGCATATTGGTGACATTGGAATTAAACTTAACGCGCAAGTAAGCCTCGCTGGCACAATTTATCTTGATGGTTCCCGTGGCCTGCCGGGCCGTGACATCGCTGCTGAATGTGCCAAAGTCAACGATGGCGTTAGTGTCAAGAATATCGCAACTGTTCGTCTTGGGTATTTCGGGGCCACAGCCGAAAGCGCCACTCCATCTACCGTTAATTGCCACACCGAAGCAGAGTCGAAGAGGCCAGCTGCCAACCTGGTTTATATCTCTCGTCGAGTTCGTCCCATTGCGCCCTAAATACCTGACTAACGGCGCGAGCTCCCCCATGGTTTTGGCCGTGCTCGTGCTGGTCTTGCAATCCGCCGTGTTACAGCTGCTGTTGGCCTCAGCCAACGCCACAGAGGCACGTGGGGAGCTCGATAAGGTCATCACCACAGATAACATGCAGTCTCTTTGTCCATAACATGGGTTGGGTTCCTGCGACTCCGGTAAAATACGGAGAAACGTAAAAGAGAGGAAAGCATAGGATCCACTTGTAGGCTCTATACGAGGAATGGCCTCAAAATTAGCGGCGCGGGCCGCATTCATGCCGCCGAAAAATACGATTAGCAATAATAAAAAAATCTTTTTCATCTGGTTACCCTGCCGGAAAAATAGCTTATCCGACCATCGCCAATGGCGAAAATATTCCGCCGGTTAAGTGCCGTCGGTGCGCCTCTTTCCACCGCGTTTATAACGCGGCGGCTTTAATTGCTGCCGCAGCCCGGCACCGGAGCAGTGCAGCTTCGGTGCCGGTCTAACGTTTTACTCATATATGGCGGTCATGGTTGCCGACGCGGTGAAACTTCCCACAGGTAAACCCGCGTTCTCTTTGCCGATCGGTACGGCGTAGAACTTAGGCGGATTATTCTGATCGGCAACCACCACCTTGGTGTTAGGCACATAGGTTTTATCCGCGTCCCCTTCGATGATACGCAACCCGAAATTAGCAAATTGCTGGAGGGGTTGGGCCTGGATCGAGCTGTAATCGCCCCATGGGACAGTCGTATAGCCCAGCATCACCTTAAGCTGGCCGCTGCCTGGTGAACCGCCGCTACAGCTGACGGTGTAGGGGATCTGCATTTTCTTGTAGGTTTTACCATCAACCTTGGTGCCCACCACTTCCTGAAAATCAACGCTGATATCTTTACCCGTGTTGAGGACGCAGTCGGGCGCCGCCACCAGCTTACCGGTAAAGTTCACATTTATCGCCTGCGCCGCGCCGCTGGCCAGCAACCCCATACAGGCCAAGGCGGCCAGCCCTGGAATATATTTCATCTTCATCTCCTTATTGAACCTCGACTAATAATGTGGCTGAACTGGAAAAGTTCCCGCCACTCAACTTGGCGCCGCCGCGCTTGACCGGTACGGCATAGAGCAGTGGATAATTGGGATAAAAAAAGTTATGCCACTCGTTCAGCTTTAGCTGCTGGCCATTTTCGAACAGCAGCTTGATCGCCAAATCTTCCTTCTCGCGGGTGCGCAGCAAACCGACGCCAAAATTTGAGTTCTCGCCCTGCAATGACACTTTCATATTTCCGTTCGAGCCGGAGGTATCGCCGCTGCAGCTCACGCTATAGGGGATCTTTTTCTTGCCGTAGTTGACGCCGTCAATGTCTGCGATATTCAGTTCGCCGAAGGGCACATCGATGTCATTGCCGCCGTTGATTTCACACTTTGGTTTCGCGAGCACTTCACCTTTCACCGTGACATTCACCGTGGCGGCCTGCGCCAGCTGGCCAAAACTCAGCACCGCCAGCAGGGTGAGCGCCGAAGCGGCAGCGGTGCTGGCCGCCAGCGCACAGCCCAGAAGGAGATATTCGCCGCCGATGGCCAGCGTGCGTCGCCCTGTATCGCCCATACCGTCCACCTCAGTCATAGTTCAGCCGGAAATCGATCGCCGCGCGGTAGGCGCCCGCCAACAGCGGCGCACGCGTGCGCTCCGCCATCACATAAAACTGCAGCCCGTTATCGCCCAGCGCCAGCAGCTGCGGCCGGCTGCGGCTGCCCAGCCGCACATCGCGGTTATCCGCATCCAACAGCCGCAGCCCCAGGCCTTCGGCGCCCTGCACCTGCACCAGCTGCGGGTTATCCGCATCGGCCGGGGCGGTGAAGCTCACCGTTACTGCCGGCTGGTAGGCATCCCACAGCCGGTAACCCAGGCGAGTGTCTCTGATGGCCGCCCCCATGCGCGTGCAGTCACGCAAGCGCAGTTGGAAGGCCACCGGCTGCGTGCGGTTGCCGGGCGCCGCCAGGCTGCTCGTGGTGGTTTCGCCCAGCCAGATATCCTGGTAGGCCGAAGACATCTCCAGCCGGCAGGCGCCTTCGGTCAGCGCGCCATGCACAAACAGCATGCCGTGGTTACCTGACTCTGCCCGATTCGTCAGCAAAACCAGCGCCAATAACGCCGCCTGGCCTGCCCGTCGCGTTAAAGCACCTCTCTCCTGGCTGTTGCAGCCGCTATCGATTATTTGCATTAGTTTCCCTGCCGCTTCAACTGATGGAACGCCGCTGCCGGCGCCGATTATCCTTGCTTCTCAGGCACCACCTGACAATCACCGGTGCCACACTTGAAGGTCAGATCCGGGCGGCCGCCATAGTCATTGACATAAGTCAGCACCGGTGCATTGCCCAGGCCAGTGGCGCCTAACGCCACGCTGCCTTTCGGCGGCACCATCAGCGGTTCAAAACCGGCGGCGGTTTTACCGCTCTTGCTGCTGCGGGCATCGACCAGCGTGATGTAATACGGGGTCGGGTTATTGGCCCTAAAGCCCGCGCCCTGGCGGGTCAGCGTCAACTGCTCTTGCCACGGGCTGTACGCGGCATTTTTGTTCGGCACGATCGCCGCCGGGCGGTAGAACAGCTTGATGCGGGTCTGCAGCGCGATCTGCAGCGTGTTGGCCTTGTTGCTCTTCGGCGGGATCTCGCGCAGGTTGAAGTAGAACAGGCTCTCGCGATCCTGCGGCAGCGCCTTGGCGGCCGGCAGCGCCTGCACCTTGACCTGGCTTTGCGCGCCCGGCTCCACCCGCTGCACCGGCGGCAACACGATCAGCGGGCTGTTGATTTTTTCACCCTGCTCATTCTCCAGCCAGCCCTGAGCCAGATAAGGCAGTTGGGTGTTTTTATTGGTGATGCTCATACTGGCCGAGTTATCGCCGCCGTTTAAAATCACGCGGGTGCGATCCAGCGCGATAGCGGCCTGCGCCTGGCCGCTCAGCAAGGTGGTGGTTAGCAGGCCGGCTACCGACAGCGTTTTTACAGTGTTGTTTCGCATAATAAGCTTCCATTTGGTCAAAAATTGCATTTACGGGTTTTCCGGGGCATCTGCCTGGCCTTCACTGCCTGCGGCCACGCGCCGGCACGGCAGCAGCAGATCGCTCAGAGCAACATCCGTGCGCAACGCCGGCAGATCGATTTCGCATTGCGCCTTCCCTTCCCAATGCACCGTCATTTGTTCACCGGCGCGGATACCGCTGAGGTAAACGCTGCCGCCGTCATTCACAATCCCGGTCTGCTGCCTGCGGCGGTTGAACACCTCGGCGCCAAACGGCGGCGTGCTGCCGTCCGCCAGGCGGATCACCGCCATCGCTTTCTGGCCGGAAATCACGTTGAAGCGCCGGTAGCCAATGGCCCCTTCGGTGAGCGTCGCCTGCACCACCGACTGCGTCGCTTCAGCCTCGTCCGATAAGTTGGTCAGATCGATGCTCGCCCGGCTGCGGTAAAAGTTGCCGACGTCCGTCACCACCGCTTTGCCAAACATGTTGGTGCGGCTCGTGGCGCCATAGCCACGTACCGGCACCCCGGCCACGCCATCGGTGTCCAGCATCAGGCGGGTACCACCGAAGCTTCCGCTACGGTGCAGCGCCGCCCCCTGGGCGGTAAGCGTGGCCCCGCCCAGCAGGCTCATGCCGAACGCGGAGTACTGGCCCCCCTGATAACTCGCGTTGGCGTCGATACGCGCCGCGTCGCCGTCGTGGCTGTAAAACGCGCTGGCGGAGCCGCCGTTGCGCGAGCTGCCGGCGGTCAGCTGATAGTTGTTGTGTTCATCCAACCGTTGGTAGTAGCCCACCCGCTGGTTGTTATTGTTACGGTTCCACGAACTGCTGTAGCTGAGGTTGGTATCTTCTCCCCACGGCACCGTCAGGCTCAGATACATGCCGTCGTCGTTGGTCCCTCTGGACTTGTTGCGATAAGCCGAGAGTGAGGCGCTCAGGTTTTTCCACGATCCCAGGTTGAAATAGCGCGACAGCGCCAGGCTGTAGCGTTCGTCGGTCGGCTTATCCCAGTAAGTCTGGTGGTCGTAGTTGAGATAGGTACTGACCCCCAGATCGCGGAACTGCTTGTTAAAGGTGATGGTGTACATTTCTCGGCTTTTGCCGTTCCGCAAGCCGTGATAACGCGCGTCCAGGTATTCGCTCATGGTCATAAAATTTTCTTCCGAGAAGCGATAACCGGCGAAGGTGATCTGACTGTCGTATTCATCAAAGCTTTTCGAATAGCTCAAACGGTACGAGCCGCCTTTTTTGGTGCCGTCGTCAATCGGCAATCTGGCCCGCGAATATGTGGTATCAAACGACAGCGCGCCGAGCACCAGCAGATCGCGCCCCAGCCCCAGCGACAGCGCGTTATAATCGCCACCGGCGATAGCCCCGCCGTACAGCGACCAACCGTTGCTGACCCCCCAGGAGAATTCACCGGTGGCAAAGGTTGGCCCCTGCACCTGGTGCTCCCAGTTCGACGGCCGACCACCGGCGAACTTGAAGCGCACCATGCCAGGGCGCGTCAGATAAGGAATGCTGGCTGTGTCCACCTGAAACTGCTGCACGCTGCCGTCTTGTTCCTCAACCTTGACGTCCAGCTTGCCCATCACCGAATCGCTCAGATCCTGGATGCGGAACGGCCCGGCGGCGACCTGCGCCTCATACAGCACGCGCCCCTGCTGGCTGATGGTGACTTTGGCGTTGGTTTTGGCGATGCCGGTCACCTCCGGCGCATAGCCGCGCAGGTTGGGCGGCAGCATGTTGTCGTCCGACATCAGGCTGAAGCCGGTAAAGCGGAAGCTGTCGAAGAGGTTGCTCTGCAGCGAATCCTCTCCCAACGCCAGGCGCGCGCCCCACTGCGGCAACGCGCGGAAAGCGTAATAGCGGCTCCAGTCAAACGTTCTCTGGCTCGATTCCCCCGAGCCGGTCTGGTGATTGAGACTGGTCTGCCAATCGGCCCGCAGCCGCCAGGCGCCCAGGTTGGCGCCCACCGCACCATTACCGCCCAGGCGCTGCGTCTGGCCGCCGCCGTTGCTATTCTGCTGCACCTGGCCGTTCAGGTTGTAGTCCAGCAGCAGGCCGGGAATGCCGTTATCCCAGCGCGCCGGCGGATCCCAATCCGGCGAGGAGTACTCTAAATAGGCCTGGGGAATGTTCAGATACAGCGCCGACACCGCCAGATCGCCCCTGGCCTCGATGCCCTTGAGGCTGCTCAGATCTAGGCACTGCTCGTTATGCCACCAGCGCAGCTGCTTGAGAAACTCGGTTTTAAGGCCCAGTTTTTCAACCAGCTCCGGCGAGACGCAGGCCGCACTGCCATCGGGATCGTTTTCCGGCGGATAGAAAACCACCGGCTGCTCATCCAATGGCTGCTTGTTCACCACTACCGTCATGCTGTACTTGCCCGGCATAATAAAGGCGCCTTTGGCAAAGCGGCCGAGATCGATATTTTTACGATCGTTGATATCCAGGATGTCAGTGTTGAACTGAATTGCATCATCCGCCCGTCCCGGCAACGCCAGGCCGCAGAGAGCCAGAGAAATACATATCCCTAATAAACTTAACGGGAGCGCCCCCGATTTAAATTTTCTCGCATCCATGATCCCGCCAACCTTTAACTTATTTATAATCAGTAGTAATCCAATTTAAAACGAATGGCGGAGCGGTAATCCCCTGCGCGCAATACCTGGCTGTTAGCCACCAGCTGCATTGAATAATTCAATCGATAATCTTTTGTTAGGGTATTTTCTATTGACATCGGCACCCCAGGGTAAATATCTGTGCCGATGCTATCGACAATGCGTAACGCCACGCCACGGGCATCGCCGATGACGCCGAAGTTTTTTCCTTCCGCATTACCGTCAAATATCATGCGGAAATGCTGGCGCCCGGTATTGGTACTGTTTTCCCCTGCCAGCCCGCAGTTCACCAGCTTCAGCGTAAAGGGGCGGGTCAGCCCGTGCCCATCACGGGTAATTTGTTCCACCGGCAAAATTTTCATATCGATGGTTTGATCACGGCTGGCCGCTTCAAGGGCGCAGGCCGCGTTGACAATAGCGCCTTCCATATTGACTCTTCCCCAGCCAATAACCGAAGCCGTTGCCGGCATCGTCTGGGCCGTAAAAATCGCGACCAATAGGGAAGGCGCCACTACATTTTTGCCAATAAGGGCCATAGAGATTATCCCTTGCAAACAGGAATCCATTCGGGGAAAAAGCATACGGGCTAGTCCCGCATGCTATAATTATTCAACCTGTCGTAAATCGATTAGTTATAATTTACAATGAAGTTAGCAGTACTGAAGAAGGTACCGGCTTGAATTGGTTTATTTTTATCGTCTCCATTACCACGCAGGTGAGAGGTGAAATTCAGAGTATATTCAGTATCTGCGCCCGCTTTCAGTACACCAATGTTAATTGGCGTACCCAGCTTAACAGTGTCCGCGCCATGAGAGATAACGACACCGGCGTTTTTAGCGGTGCTCATTGGACCGAATTGCAGCATATCGTCTTTAACACCTTTAAGACCGTTGAAAGTGATCGTCATCGCCGTCTCAGTAGGAGCGTCAGGCAAAATACAGTCTCTCAGCACAATATCGAACGGAGTCTTAACAGCGGAATCACGGCCATTCAGCAGGCTGGAGTCGCCGATTTGGCCCATTTTTACAGTTTGCTCAACGCTCTTCTGATCCATTGAACATGCAGCTTTCGCAATAGAACCTTCAAAGTGAACCTTACCGGTGTTAGCTGCCTGGGCCATCATAGAAGAAGCGCCGAAGGCCAATACCGCTGCAATCATAATTTTGTTCAGTTTCATAGAGATTCCTTACATTCCTTAGTAAGTAGTGGAGAAGAATTAAATCCTTAAAGTCACGCATGCAATGCAGCAGCTTTATTCCTGAGATTCCTGCGCATTGTCTCCGTGGCTAATACGCTGCGTTTCCGCGCCCCGTATCAGTGGAAACAAATTTACACTTAGCGCCTTCCATTTGAAACGTTATGTCGCAAAAATACAAAAACACAGGATTATTATCGATAAAATAATAATTAAATAGATTAAAATCACGATAAATAGGATTTAATTATCAGTATTTATATTAAAAAACTTGTAAGCAGATAAACATTTCATTTCAATTACACGAATAAAGAGAAAAATCCTATTGCCCTGCAACTCAAGGGATTGAAAAAAGTACACAGAGGTCTCAGAATAATCTCTCGACAGGAAAGTTGACGGGTAAATAAAATGATTTTCATTATAAATGAGAGCATCCTCTATAACGAGGAGGAAGGCACATTGATGCATGTCGATAATGCCAGCAATAAAATAGCTTTACTGAAGCCGACCAGCAGACTGCTTTCGTTGTTCATCAAGAATAATAACAAGCTGTTGTTGCGAGAGAGGTTGCTTAATGATGTTTGGGTCGATTATGGGCTGAAAGCCTCCAACAATAACTTAAACAATTACGTTTCCGGGTTACGTAAATCACTGGCGCAGTTTGGCGCCGAGGAGATTATCGTCACCTATCCACGTCAGGGGTTTAAATTTATTGCTCGAAACATTCATGAAGCGAATGAAAATAAGGTGGAAATATATAGAGAAGAAAAGCACCGTGAAACGGAAATAGCGTCTACGCCGCCCCCCGGGACTTCTCCCCCCGGCATCCGACGAGCATTACAACGCTTAATAATGATTGCCGCTGCCTGCCTGGTGCCTTTTGCCATCATTGTGCTGTATCAAAACAGCACGCGCATCAGCGTTTATCCCCTTGGGAATTACCAAAGCTGCCAGGTGTACAGCATGACTTTAGGTGGAGGCAGCCTGGAGAACATCAAGCAGGTGATACAACAGGCGGGCTTCAATTGCCGTACGCGGGCCGACGTCTATTATTACGCTAACATTCTTAATGAGAGCACTAACCAGGATGAACAGCAGGTCACCTACTGCCCGCGTACCGGCAACAGCCCTTGCATCAATATAACTATATAGCTGGCAATCCACCTTAATCTTTTCGCTCTTGACACCCAGGGTCAGAGACAACATCGGCCCCCCCAGTAATTCTGGGGGTGACCGTTATGCGCCAGTCACGCAGACAAAAAGCGGCGAATGGTTATCAGTAAACAGATAGTGATGCCGATCGATACGCTCGATGCGCATATGCAGCTGCTGCCCGGCGATAGGTAACCGGCGATTCATATCCTCGCGAATAACAGAGTCCTGCGGCTTGCGGGTATTTTTCGTTACCCACATGGTGTAGTTGCTGCCGCGACGCTGGTAACTCATTTCCACGGAGCGATCGACCACATAACGTGTATCACCATCAAAAAAACTGCCGCTCATCAACATAGTGAGCTGTCGCGCGCCCTCAGGCACGATGCTCACCAGCAGCACACGCTCCATCGCCGCATCTTTATCCTGATTATGCACCCGCATCGACGCCCGGCATTCCGGCACCTGCGGCATAGCGAACAGCACATAGGCGGCGGCGCAACAGCAGGCCAGCGCCGCAAAGGCTAACAGCGCGTAACGGTAATGCCATATCCGGTTATTTTTCCAGACTTTCATAGTAGTTCTCGCATTGCGCTTTGCCCGCTGCCATCGCCGTCTGCGGACAATAAAAGAAGTAAGAAGATCGCACGCGTTCTGCGCTGCCTGGTACCACCGACTGGCTGTCGTAATAGAGCAGCGTCGCCGGTTCACTACAGTGAATATGATTTCGTTTATCCAGCAACGTTTGTAAGTGCGCCAAATCCGCCTTGCCGGAACCGGTCTTATGATAAGAAGCGATAAACTTCACCTCACAGCTGCCGATGTTGCCTACACTTACCGTGCTGATCGGCGCATAGCCGGCGTCCTGCCAGGCCCACAGACCGCTCCCCGCCGCCAACAGCAGCAACGCGGCCAACCCGAGGCGCTTAAATCGCTGCGCTCGCAGCGGCTTGGTCGGCAAGGCGCTTTCTGCAGCCGCCGGGATCGGCGTCTCCGGCGAACTCTCCGCCAAGCTGTCTGTCGTCTTCAACGAAGTGGCGGTAAACATAAATCCCTGGCGCGGCAGCGTGACGATAATATCGTCCTCGCCCAGGGCGGCGAACATCTTGCGCAGGATGGAAATGGTGTTATTGAGGTTATTGCCGGAGGCCACCTGGCCGTGCGCTTCCCATACCTGCGTCAGCAGGGTATCGCGGGAGAGCACCAGTTTATTGTTTCTGACCAATGCGGACAGCAGGCGGTTCAGGGTGGCGGTGAGCGGTTGAGGCGGCAGCTCAGCATTGATATCCACCAACTCTGATCTATCTTCATGATATTTAATCTTATTATTAATTATGTATCTCATTATTCCCCGCTCAAAAAACTAATTAATAATAATTAGCCCTTGTTAAACATGAGAATAGTAGCACACGGCGCGAGTTAAGAAAATTCCTAGAAAAACGCATAAAAAGCTAAATAATCATAAATATAAGAAATAACATTGTGCTGTCTCACAGGGTGCCAAACATTTAACTGATGATTATCTATTTCTTATCATGTCGACATTAAAATGCCGCCCGGAAAATACTGGGCGGCACGAGAAGTCGCTATTTTCACTAGGCTTAACGCAACAAGGCTTACTCTTTTAAACGCCGCAGTTGCCTACCCTGCCAGCCACCGAACAGCCACTGGCCGGCTATCGCGCCGAGCAACGCGCAGAACATATCGGACTGCGTGTCCCACGGGTCGCCCTGGGTGCCGAGAAACTCGTCGGCGCCCTGGCCCAGCGCCAGTGCCGCCCACCACTCGATCAACTCATACACCGCGCTGATCGCCAGCGCGATGCAGCACACCACGAAGCCCAGCACCTTGCGGCCCTGCACATAACCGCCGCGCAGCAGGATCTCGCGCGCCGCCAGCGCCGGCACCAATCCCTGGAAGAAATGCCCCAGTTTGTCGTACGGGTTGCGGCCAAGATCCAGCCACTGCTGCACCTCAAAGCCCAGCGGCACGCGAGCATAGCTGTACATGCCGCCGAAAATCAGGATCAGCGCATGGAAGAAAATCAGCGTGTAGAGCAGCGGCGTCAGCGGATAACGGCGATGGGTCAGCCACAGCAACGGCAAAACAATCAATACCGGCGCCACCTCCATCAACCAGGTGGTGCGATCGTAGGGGCTGATGCCGCTGTGGATCAGCGCGGCCAGCAGCAGCAGGGTGATAACGGACAACAACAGCGGTGTGCGTGAGGCAGGCATAACCCACGTTCCTTCGGATCAATAAGGCAATCCACACTTTATACCGCAGATCGCACGGCGAAAAAAAACAGGCTGAGCGTCGCCGCTTCGCCTGTTCGAGGGGGTTTACCCTGCGCGGGATTATTTCAGCGCTACGCGGATCACGTCGTCCGGCGCGGTCGCTTCTTTCTCGCGGCTGGAAGCCTGCTTGACGCTAACGTACAGCGTCTGGCCGTCCGGCGACAGCGCCAGGCTGTTCGGGTGGGTCGGCGTCTTGATGGTGTTCAGCACCTTGTAGCTCTTGGCGTCGATCACGCTCACTTCACCCGCCTGGCGATGGGTCACGTAAACTTCATTGCGCGCCGGGTTGAACAGCACCGCCAGCGATTCCGGCACGTCGATCTTGCTCAGGATGTTGCCGCTGCGGGTATCCACCACCAGCACCTGTGGCTGCTTGGAATCGGTGATGAACGCGCGATGGGTGGCGGTATCCAGGCTGATGTTCAGGAAGAAGTGCTCTTTAGCCTCATCCAGCTTCTTGCGCGACAGCACCTTATTGCTCTGGGTATCGATGGTCACCAGCTCGCCGTCGGCGTTGGTGACGTACAGGCGCTTGGCGGCGGCGTCCAGCGCCAGGCCGGTGCCGTATTTGCCGGTGTCGGTCACGGTGGCACGCAGGGTCAGATCCTTGCCATCCACCACCCACACCACGCTGGATTCACCCAGCCCGGTAATGTACAGGGTATCGCTGTCGGCATCCGCCACCAGCTCGCGCGGCGCCAGCGGCTTGACGGTCTCAGAGCGCTGGCGCGCGTCCAGCACCAGGCGGCCTTTCACTTCGCCGGTCTTGGCGTCGATGGCGGTCACCGAGTTATTGACGGTGTTACCGAAGAACAGCGTGCCGGTTTTAGCGTTGACGGCGGCGCCAAACGGCTTGATGTCGTTATGAATAATCTGGGTCACGTCCAGCGTGGTCGGATCCAGACGGTAGACGATACCGCCCTTGTCCAGCTTGCGGCTCTGCGACGTCGCCAGGTAGAGCGCGTTCTCGCTCGGGCTGTAGGCCATTTCATAGGCGCCCTTGCCAACCGGCTTACGCAGCACTTCCGGCGCAGTCTGCGCCAGCAACGAGTTGGAGAACAGCAGCGTGGACAGCAGCATCAGCGGGAATGCCGCGCGTTTTCCCTTGGTGATCAAAGCATTCATCGAAATCTCCTTATAGAGCCAACGGGGCAGCCGAGCGGCCGCCCTCTCATCGTTATTAAAATCAGGCTTTCTCTTCGGAAAGCAGCGCCCACCAGCTGTCGATGGTCGGGTTGCGCGCCAGCGCGATAAAGTCGATGTCGCCGCGGATCTTGCGCCAGCGGGTCGCCAGCTCCATGATGCGCACCGAATCCAGGCCATAATCGATCAGGTTTTCATCGTTGCCCATGTCTTCGCTGTCTTCGTCCAGCAGCGGCAGGATCTGCTGACGCAGCGCATCGATGCTGGCAATGCCTGCCGCCGGCAACAGCGACGCGGTGGTCACCACCCGGCCGCAGCGGCCGGCGGTATAGCGCAGCGCCATCAGGTGTTCGTCGCGCGAGAAGTCCGCCAGGCCGTCGGCCACCATGAACGGCTGGATGTTGCGCATGAAGGCGTCAATGGCGGTGGTCAGGCAGCCGATGTGCGCATACACGCCGCAGATGATCAGCTGATCGCGGCCGGACTCCTGCAGGATCTCCTGCAGCGGCGAGCGGTGGAAGGCGCTGTAGCGCCATTTCACCAGCACCGTGTCGTCTTCGTCCGGCGCCAGCGCGGCGGTCACCGCCTGCTGCTCAGGGTGCTTGTTCAGGCCCGGCCCCCACATGTCGTTCAACAGCGCGCGGTCTTCATCGCTCTGCTGGTTCGGCTGTGCGGTATAGAACACCGGAATGCCCTGCTGTTTGCAGTAGCGGCGCAGGTTGGCGATGTTCTCCACCACCTGTTTGATCAGCGCGCTGTCTTCGCCCCAGAAATTGAGGAAATACTGCTGCATATCGTGGATCAGCAGCGCGGCGCGCTGCGGTTCTACCTGCCAGGTGACTTTATTTTGCGGCAGTTCGTCCGCCGTCGGCAACGCGTAGTCATTAAGTTTTGGAATGGCCATCGATTAATCTCCCTGAGCCTGAGTCTGTAGTTGCGCATCGAGCTGCTGGCGCAGCCGTTTTTTGTCCACTTTGCCGACCGGGGTCAGCGGCAGGCTGTCCACCTGAATAAAGCGATCCGGCAGTTTGAAGTCCGCCACGCCCTGTTCGCGCAGGTGGCGGCGCAGCACCACCGGCTTCAGCGGCGCGTTGGCGATGATATAAGCGCAGCTCTTCTCCCCCATCAGCGCGTCCGGCATCGACACCAGCGCGGCGTTGATCACGTCCGGATGACGCAGCAGCAGGTTCTCGATCTCCTCGGCGGCGATCTTCTCCCCGCCGCGGTTGATCTGGTCTTTTTGCCGCCCCTGCACGGTGATGTAACCGTCTTCGCTGATGCTGATCAGATCGCCGGAGCAGTAGAAACCGTCAGCGTCGAAGGCGTCGGCGTTGTGCGCCGGGCTCTGGTAGTAACCGCGGAAGGTATAAGGCCCGCGCGTCATCAACCGGCCGACCTCGCCCGCCGGCAACGGATTGCCGTCGTCATCCGCCACCCATACTTCGTCGTCCGGCGACATCGGCCGCCCTTGCGTCGTCAGAATGTGGCGTTCGTCGTCGTCCAGCCGGGTGTAGTTCACCAGCCCTTCCGCCATGCCGAACACCTGCTGCAGTTGGCAGCCGATTTCGTTCTGAATGCGCGCCGCCAGCGTTTCGCCTAGCTTGGCGCCCCCCACCTGCAGCAGTTTCAGGCTGGCGAGCTGGGCATTGCCGCCCCACTCTTCGATCGCCTGCAGCCACAGCGTGACCGCCGGCGGCACCAGCGCCGTCACGTTGATTTGGTGCTGTTCGATCAGGCGGAAGCACTGCGCGGCGTCCGGATCGGCGGCGAACACTACCCGCCCCGCGCCATAAAACACACCCAACACGCCCGGCGAGCTCATCGGGTAGTTGTGCGCCACCGGCAGCGCGCACAGATAGCGGGTCTGCGCGTCGAAACGGCAGATCTCCACGCTGCGGCGAATGCTGTAGTAGTAGTCATTGTGGGTACGCGGGATCAGCTTCGGCGTACCGGTGCTGCCGCCGGAAAGCTGGAAGAACGCCACCTGATCGGCCGCAGAAGGCTGCGCGACGAAACCGTCGCTGGCTTCGTCCAGCCAGGCGGCCAGCGCCAGCTCACCCTCAGGCTGGCTGCGCAGCGCCACAACCCGCAGCGAAGGATGCGCATCGCGGAAGGTATTCAGGAATTGATCGTCGGCATACAGCCCGTGCTGGCGATCGGCGATCAGCAGCGCCGGTTTGATCTGCTCGGCATAGGCATTCAGTTCGCTGCGCTGATGGCTGAACAGCGCGTTGACCGGCGCCACGCCAATCTTCAGCAGCGCGAAGAACACGATATAGAACTCCGCCACGTTGCCCAGTTGGACCAACGCGGTGTCGCCGGATTTCACGCCGCGGCGCAACAAAGCGGCCGCCAGGCGATCGGCGCGCTGCTGCAGCTCGCGGTAGGTCAGGCTGCCCTGGGCATCGATAATCGCCGGGGCGTCGTTGTTGGCCTGGCGGTCGAGGATTTCGGTCAGCGGCTTGTCAGTCCAGTAGCCGCGCTCGCGATAGCGGCTGGCGAACTCCGCCGGCCAGGGGGTAAAGGCAATGCTCATCTTGTCGTTATCCTTGATTCATACCAAAGGCACGCAGAATGGTGCTGAGTTTGGTGCCTGTTTCATGCCATTCAGATTCGGGTGAAGAGTCTTCCACGATGCCGGCGCCGGCGAACAGCCGTACCCGGTTGCCGTCAACGGTGCCGCAGCGGATAGTCACAACCCACTCGCCGTTGCCTTCGTCGTCGCCCCAACCGACGATGCCGCCGAACAGGCCGCGATCGAACGGCTCCAGCTTGCCGATCAGGGCGTGCGCCTCGGCCGTCGGCATGCCGCACAGCGCCGGCGTCGGGTGCAGCAGGCAGGCCAGCGACAGGGCATTTTCGTCAGGAGACGCCGCCTCGCCGTCGATCGGCGTGGAGAGATGCCACAGCGTCGTGGTGGTCAGCAGTTCAGGGGTGTGCGGCACGTTCAGGTAGCGGCAGCGGCCGGCCAGCACGTCACGCATGCTTTCGGTGACGATGCGATGCTCGTGGCGATCTTTCGCCGAGGCCATCAGACGCTCCCCCACTTCGCGATCGCGCTGCGGGTCGGCCTCGCGCCGGGCGGAACCGGCCAGCGGGTTGGAATAGAAACGGCCGCCGTCCTGGCGCAGCAGCAGCTCTGGGCTGGCGCCCAACAGCGCGCCCTGCTCCAGCGGCACATGGAAATGGAAACCGTGCGGGTTCTGGGCGATCACGCGCGCCATTAGCGCATGGCGATCCACCGGCTGGCGCGTTTCGATCTCCAGCAGGCGCGACAAGACCACTTTATCCAGCTCACCGGCCTTCATCGCATCGACGGCATCGCTGACCATCTTCATAAACGGCTGCTGCGGCGGCAGCTCCGTCACTCCGGCCAGTTCAGGACCGTTCGCCGGCGGCCGAACGCCAGCCATAAAAGCGGCGCGATCGAACCAGCGGCTCTGCTGCGGAATAAACAGCGCCGAAGGCTGCCGGGTATCGAACGGGATGGCGCCGCACAGCAGCGGTTTTTTGATGCCGGCCTGACGGGCTTCGGCAAACGCCTGCCGTACGCTGCGCTGGAACTCGCCGTTCAGATCGGCGCCGTCCGCGGCCGGCAGGCGAATGCGGCTGAAACAACCGGTGGTGGTCAAGCTGCGGAAAGGGGAGGTAAAGAAGAAGCCCGACGCCGGAGAAAAATCAGCGGCGAACCGGTGTTCTTCGCGCTCCTGCATTTCCTTTCGATTGATGTCGTTCACGGCAGTATCCATCGCTTCGCCCTCATCTTTTGAAGTGATAACCAATATAATAATGATTATCATTTGAGTTAATTCCGCGCTAAATTACTCGCCGATATTTGCTATGTCAATAAACGTAAGCACTTCTTTCATTTCGAAATCATGACATAAACGCTGTGGGTTTTACGCATGCCGATGATAAGCATTGCTATTTGATCCCACAGCGTTGTCTTAACGCGTTCGACTACTTTTCTGTGGCGGGCTGCGGCTCCGGTTTGTGCAGCGTCACCTGGCGCAAACCGGTCATGGCGAACAGCAACAGGATGCCGAGCAGCGCCGCGCCGAAGCCGAAACCGCTGGCGCTCATCGCCGGCAGCATGAAGGCGCCCATCGCCCCCAGCAGCAGTGCGCCCAGCGCATCGCCCACCACGTTCTGCGCCGTCCACAGGCCGTTGATGCGGCCGAGGAAGTTGTCCGGCGTCAGGCTCTGGATCAGGCCGTATTGCAGCAGCGAGTTCAGCGCGCTCAGGTAGCCGAACGCCACCAGGCACAGCAACGCCAGGCTGTACCACGGTATCAGGCCGAACAGGCCAATGGCGGCGAATGCCGCGATCGCCGTCAGCAGCATCACCCAGCCGGGGCGCGCCACGTGCGCCACGCGCCCGCTGGTAAACGCGCCGATGGCCGCGCCGAGCGGCACGGCGGCGTACATATAACCGAGGTGGGCAGCGTCGATGTGCCAGCTTTCCGCCATCGCCGGGTACAGTACGCGCACCGCGCTGGCCATGGTCAGCAGCGCGCCGATCAGCGCCACCATGCCGATCACCTTGTTCTGGAACAGGAAGGTGAAGCCGCCCGCCAGCGCGCGCAGCGGGTGTTCACGCGGCTGCGGTGGCGGCATCAGCTGCGGCAGGCTCAGCAACGGCAGCAGCGTCAGCAGGGTGCCGAACGCCGCCAGGCCATAGTTCCAGGCAATGCCCATATGGGCGATCACCAGGCCGCCAATCGCCGGGGAAAGAATCGAGCCGAAGCGCACCGTCAGCATGCTGATGGCGCCCGCCTGCACGATGTTTTCGCGGCCCACCAGCGCCGGCGTGGCCGCCAGCAGCGCCGTCACCCCCACCGCGCCGAAGAAACCGTCCCACACCGCCAACAGATAAATGGCCGCCAGCGAAGGCGACGGCAACAGGGCATTGAGGCACAGGCCGACGAAGCCGATGCCGCAGGTGGATCGCGCGAACAGGATCAACCGGCGCCGCTCATAGCGATCGGCCAATACGCCCCCCATCAGCAGCCCGGCGAACATGCCGCCGCCGGCCAGCGTCACCGCCAACCCGACCTGCAGGGTGGAACCGGTCAGCGCCTGGATCTGCACCGGGATGGCGATCGCCATCAACCCCAGCGCCACAATGGAGATAAAGCGCGCGCAGAACACCGCGCGGAAAGCCCGGTTAGTTTTCAACAGGCTGAAATCAAGCAGGATGGAGGGTTTGCTACTCATCGGTTGTTCACCACATCTTTAAACGGGGATTCTGCAATTGCGGAGCGCTATGCTAGCACAGATGACGAAATCAATAATGATAATAAAAATCATTGATATTCAATTGTGAGCAACCGCAAGAAACGCCGCCACACGCGGGGTAATCCCCGTGCCTGGCGGCGAGATGACGGGCGCGATCACAGCGTGCGCAAGATCCGGTTCAGCAGCGGCCCCAGCACTTTGAACGACGCCGGCGAAACGATATCGACATGCGCGCAGTCCAGCTCGTGCGCCTGCAGCGCATCGACGTACTGCGACCAGGTCTGCTGCACGTCCATCCCTTCCTGCAGCGTGCGTTTAGCGACGAACAGCGTCGCCTGGCCGTGGAAGCGAGCGGTACGCGTGTGCGACAGCAACCGCACCGAATCGGCGTAGTTGGCTTCGATGTTGTCGAACATCGCCGTGCGCGTCTCGCCCAGCGCCGGATCGAGCGTATCCTGCGACACCGCCAGAAACTGCTCGCGCTCGCGCTGCACTTCCTTCAACACGTTGTCGTCCAGCATCACGTCCCAGTTTTGGGTCTCCGGCGGATAGGTATCCAGCAGGCCGAGGAACGCCACCTGCTCGCCGCGCGCCTGCAGCCGGGCGGCGATGCCCTGGGCCAGCGTGCCGCCCAGCGAGTAGCCGATGAAGTGGTACGGCCCGTGCGGCTGGACCTGCAACACCGTCTGCAGGTGGGCATCCACCACCTGATCCATATCTTCGCTCAGCGCCAGCGGGCCGTCCGGCCGCGGTGACTGAATACCGACCAGCGACCAGTGCTGATCGAGATAGCGTGGCAATACGCTGAACTGCCAGGAGAAACCGGACGCCGGGTGCAGACAGAACAGCGTCGGCCCCTCGGTGATGCGCAGCGGCAATACGCTGTCGAAGCCGCTGCGATCGGCCTCTTCCTGCGTGCGATCTTCCGCCAGCAAGACAGCCAGTTGCTCGACGCGCGACGCCACCATCACCTGGCCGACGGACACCGCCTTGCCCAGATCGCGGCGCAGCTCCGCCGCCAGCCGCATCGCCAGCAGCGAATGGCCACCGAGCGCGAAGAAGTCGTCATCGGCGAACACCTGCTCGCGCTGCAGCAAACGGGCGAACACCGCCGCGATCTCGCTTTCCAGCCCGGCCTGCGGCGGCCGTCCTGCCTTGCGCTCACCGCCCTGCGGCTGCGGCAAGGCCTTGCGATCCAGCTTGCCGTTGGCACTCAGCGGCAAATCACTCATTTCCACCAGCGCCACCGGTACCATGTGCGGCGGCAGACGGTCGGCCAGGGCCGCGCGCAGGGCTTGCGCATCCCAGCTCGCGCCAGGCTGCATCACCAGATAGCCCACCAGCTGGCGCGCATCGCCGCCGGCATCCACCGGCGTGCCCTGCAGCACCAGCGCGTGCGTCACCGCCTGGCGCACGCCCGGCAGCGACAGCAAGGCGTGGTCGATTTCACTCAGCTCGATACGCTGCCCGCGGATCTTCAGCTGATCGTCACTGCGGCCCAAATATTCCACCGTGCCGTCCGGCAGCCAGCGCGCCACGTCGCCGGTGCGGTACATGCGCCCGCCCTCGCCGAACGGATCGGCGACAAAGCGGCTGGCGGTCAGATCCGGCCGGCCCAGGTAGCCGTGCGCCAGCTGCACGCCGGTCAGATACAGATCGCCCGCCACGCCCGGCGGCACCGGCCGCAGGCGCGCGTCCAGAATGCGCAGCCCGGTGTTCCATACCGGCAGGCCGATCGGCACGTTGGCGCCGGTCACTTTCGCCAGTGCGTCGCCGTAAGCCGGATGCCAGGTCACGTCCACCGCCGCTTCGGTCGGGCCGTAGAGGTTGTGCAACGGCACCGCTGTGCGGCTTTGCCACAGGCGGCACAGCTCCGCCGGCAGCGCTTCGCCGCTGCAGAACACCTGGCGCAACGCGGCGCAGTTCGCCACCGCCGCGTCGTCGTCCAGTGCGGCCACGAAAGCCGCCAGCATCGACGGCACGAAGTGCATCGTGGTAATGCGGTGTTGTGCGATCAGCTGTTGCAGCTGCTGCGGATCGCGATGCGCCTCCGGCGGCGCCATCACCAGCCGGGCGCCGACCATCAGCGGCCAGAAGAATTCCCACACCGAGACGTCGAAACTGCACGGCGTTTTCTGCAGCACCGCGTCGTCCGCCCCCAGCGGATACTGGTGTTGCATCCACAGTAGGCGGTTGACGATCGCCTGATGGCCGACCAGCACGCCTTTCGGGCGCCCGGTGGAGCCGGAGGTAAAGATGATATAGGCCGCATGGTCCGGCGTCGGGCCCGCGATCGCCACCCCGGCGGCGTGATCGGCCGCCAGCGGCGCGTCATACAGCAAGATTTCGCCCTTGTCGGCGAAACGCGCCTGCTGCGCCGGGTTAGTGATGACCAGCCGGGGCGCGGCGTCTTCCAGCATCATCGCCAGCCGCTCGTCCGGATAACCGGTGTCCAGCGGCAGATAGGCGGCGCCCGCTTCCACGATCGCCATCAACGCCAGCGACAGGAACACCGAACGCGGCAGCGCCACCGCCACGATGTCGCCCGGCCGCACGCCCTGCGCCACCAGCTCGCGCGCCAGCGCCGTAACCTGCTCGCGCGTTTCGCGGTAGGTGAAATTGAAATGCGCATCCGCCAGCGCCGGTGCGTCCGGCGTGGTTTGCGCCTGCTGCGCCAGCAACTGGCTCAGCGTGGTCGCCGGCACCGGGTGCGCCGTGTCGTTGACCCGCGCCAGCAGCGCGTGATCGTCGGCGGTCAGCATATCGGCTTCGCCGATCGGCAACGTTGCCTGCGCGGCGAACTGCGCCAGCAGCAGCGGCAACCGCTGCAGGTGCGCCTGCAGTTCCTGGCGGCTGTAACGCTCGGCGTTGGCCAGCAGCTCCACCTTCAGCTGATGGTGTTCGTCGATAAACAGCGCAATCTCCAGATCGCGCACCGGCCCGGAGGCCAGATCGTGGGTAATGCCTTCGATACCGGCGAAATCCAGCTGGTAATCGAACATTTTGAAGTTGAAGACCGTGCCGTACAGCGGTTCGCCGTCGCCGATGCGGCCCAGATCGCGCTGCACCTGTTCGGCGTCGTAGCGCTGATGGCGGCGCACCGTTTTCAGCTCGCGGCTGATGCGGGTGGCAGCCTCATACAGCGTGGCCTGCGGCTCGAGGTGCATCTCCATCGGCAACACGTTGATCACCGGGCCGGCAGCGCACAGGGCGGCCGATCCGGTGCGGCGCATAAAGATAAAACCGGCGCTGAAGCTCGGTTGGCCGCTCAGGCGCGATACCCACAGCGCCACCAGCGCCACCGCCATATCGGCGGCGTTCAGCTTCTGCTGTGCGCCACACTGCACCAGTTCGGCGAAGGCCTGCGGATCGCAGCGCTGTTCCAATCGATGGATGCGCGGCGTGGGCGTTTGCCCAGCCAGCGGCTGCGGGCAGAGCGTGGCCGGCGGCGGCAACTGCCGCGCTTTTTCGCGCCAGAAATCGGCGTCGCGTTGCCAGGCCGGCGCCTGCCGGTAAGCCTGGTATTCCGCAACCACGTCGCTGAACGCCGTGAAAGGCGTCGGCTCCAGCGCGTCACCGCGGCAAAGGTGGGTATAAATCGCCGCCACGCGGCGCGCGATGGCGGTGAAGCTGAAACCGTCCACCAGCAAATGGTGATAGCGCTGATACCAGAACCAACGGTCATCCGCCAAACGCATCACCACATGGCGATACAGCGGTGCGCCGCTGCCGGCGCGCAGATCGCTCGCCAGATCGATGTCCATCAGGGCACGCGCGGCGGCTTCAGGGTCCGGCGACGTCGTCAGATCGACAAGTTCCGGCTCGTACACCGCCAGCGCGTCGTCCAGCCATTGCACCGGCACGCCGTCGCGTTCCGCAAAACGCAGGCGCAGCATGTCCACCTCGCTCAGGCCCTGGATGATGGCCTGCAGCAGAGGCTCTACGGTGACAGGGCCGTTGAGTTCGATGGCATGTGCTACCGCGTAGGCGTTGCGATGCGGGGAGATTTGATCGGCGACCCAGATGCCGGGTTGCGCCGCGACCAACGGCCATTCGCCCGCAAGCGCCGGGCCGCTGAGAGAGTTAGGGGTGTGTGACACTGCTTATTGCTCCCGTGATTACCTGGCGCCGGTCACGCCTCGCGTGCTGCGACCGGCAGAATGTCTTGCCAATGCTGTTCCAGCCATTCGGCGCACGCGGTGTGCGCCGCCGGGCCAAAGACGATCGTCCACTCGGACGGAATGGCGCGGAAATCCGGCCACAAACTGTATTGTTGTTGTACGTTGCGCAGCACCAGGCTGCGCTGCTGTTGATCATCGAACGGATTCAGGCTTTCCATCATGTGTTCCTCGTGCCGTCGCCGATGCCGGGTAAGCGGTGGCGAAAGCGGAAGCCCAGACCGCCTGCAGCCCATCGGTCAGGCCGCTGCGCCAACACAGCGCGTCGTGCCCGCCTTCCACCACCCGGTAGTGCACCCGATGGCCGGCGTCGCTCAGGCGCACCGCCATTTCGCCGCTGACCCGGTGCACCAGCTTTTCCTGCGAACCGGCTTCCATAAATACCTTCAGCGCGCCGTGGTTGCCCAAACCGTGCCGTTCCACCTGCTGCATCAGCCAGCAGGCATCGTCGGGAATGCTCGGCAGCTGCAGCATGTCGCGCCGCGGCCACCAATAGGAACCGGACTGGGTGATCACCGCGCCGAAGCGCTGCGGCCAGCGCAGCCCGGCATACAGGGAAGCCAGGCCGCCAAAGCTTTGCCCCGCCACCACCGTGTCGGCCGGTTTGTCGCTGTGCGGCGCCCAGTCGGCCAGCTGCGGCATCAATTCTTCCTGCACCGCCAGCCAGAAATCGTCCTTGCAGGTTAATTCTCGCGCCCGGTGCGGCAGATCGATGATGTCGATCAGCACATACACCGCTTCCGGCAACGCCCCCTCGCGGGTCAGCTGCATCAGCGGCTCCCAAACCGGCATCTGCTTCGCCCAGAACTGGCCGTCGAGCAGGATCGCGAGCGGGCGCTCGGCCGGCTTACTGTCGCCGGTCGTGTAGATCCAGACATCGCGGCTGTTGCCCAGGCGCTCACTGCACCAGGTATGGCGCTGCAAACGCGCCGGCAGCGGCGGCGTGCAGCGCCCGCTGGCGATCTCATACTCGTCGAACGAGCGCCATACCGGCTGCGGCGGCGCATCCGGCATGTGCAGGCCGGAGACGCTGTGGCCGCTGGCGCTTTGCCAGGAGCGATAAGGGTTGAGCAGATCGGGGGTGGCGCTGGCGAACACCTGATGCCACCAGTGGCGCAGGTTGTGCATGTTGGCGTGCGCATCGTCGCCGCTGAACGCCGGCGGCCGCTCGTCAAAACAGGGGATAAAGCAGTAGCTGCCGCGCCAGGCGCCGCTCAGCTCGGTCTGCCAGTACCACACGTCGGTACCGGCCAAACGCTGCAGGCTTTGCGGCGGATTCGGCTGGTGATGGTCGGTCAAGCAGTTAATGTTAATCCACACGCGACGGTAGGCGGAGGTCAATTCGCATCCCTGAGGATCGCGCCAGAAAAAGGTGGTTCGCCAGCGGCCGTTACCCGCCGGTTCTACCCATGGCGTACCGCGCCGTGCCACCGTCAACCACCACCCTGGACTGCCCGCATTGCTGCTGGCCAATAATCTGCTGCTTTCTGACTGTAGTTCTGTATTCACAACGCCTACCCATTTTGTAGTTGGCGGCACCGGGAACGTCGACTTTTCCCTATCGCCGGCCACCGCCCGAACGCACTGTACGCCAAATACTATTGATAATAATTTGCATTTGCAATAGTGTGTAAGGCTTGGAGATCGTGCTGGTATTGCGCGCAACGGACAGGGATCGGGGATACATCAATGGCATCCCTTGCCGCAGCCGATTTTCTATTTCCGACTACACAAAAACTACAACCGCCCTTCCCCCCGTTCGGCGAGGGATGGCAGCAAGGTAGGACACTCAAATGAAAAGCAAGCTATCACGTTATTCTTTAGCCACTCTTATCGGCTTGGGATTGGGCGCGTCCGCGTTCGCCAACGCCGCGCAGCAGACCGACACCCCCACCACGGAAGAAAACAGCGGCACAGCGGATAAAAAGCCGCGCGGCGAAGACACCATCGTCGTGACCGCCGCCCGGCAGAACCTGCAGGCGCCGGGGGTGTCCACCATCACCGCCGAAGAGATCAAAAAACGCCCGCCGGCGCGCGACATCAGCGAACTGATCCGCACCATGCCCGGGGTTAACCTGACCGGCAACTCCACCAGCGGCCAGCGCGGCAACAACCGCCAGATCGATATCCGCGGTATGGGCCCGGAAAATACCCTGATTCTGATCGACGGCAAACCGGCCTCCAGCCGCAACTCGGTGCGTCAGGGCTGGCGCGGCGAGCGCGACTCGCGCGGCGATACCGCCTGGGTGCCGCCAGAAATGATCGAGCGCATCGAAGTGCTGCGCGGCCCTGCCGCAGCGCGCTACGGCAACGGCGCCGCGGGCGGCGTGGTCAACATCATCACCAAGAAGGCCGGCGATGCGCTGCACGGCTCGCTGAATGGCTACTTCAACGTGCCGCAGCACAAGCAGGAAGGCGCCACCAAGCGCACCGACTTCAGCCTGTCCGGCCCGCTGAGCGACTCCCTGAGCTTCCGCCTGTTCGGCGGCTACAGCAAAACGCAGGCCGACGCCTGGGACATTAACGAATCACACAAGTCCGAACGCGTAGGCGCCTACGCCAACAGCCTGCCCGCCGGGCGTGAAGGGGTGGTCGATAAAAACATCGACGCCTTGCTGCACTGGGACTTCGCCCATCTGCAGTCATTGGAGTTCGAGTACGCCTATGGCCGCCAGGGCAACCTGTATTCTGGCGATACCCAGAACACCAACACCAATGCCCTGGTGCAGAGCAACTACGGCAAAGAGACCAACCGCATCTACCGTGAAACCTTCGGCCTGACCCACCGCGGCGCCTGGGACAACGGCGTGAGCACCAACAACTACGTGCAGTTCGAGCGCACCCGCAATACCCGCCTGAACGAAGGGCTGGCCGGCGGCACCGAAGGCATCTTCGACACCAAAAATACCGGTTTCGGCACCACCAAGCTGGACGACTTCCTGGCGCACAGCGAAGTCAGCGTGCCGTTTGAGCTGGGCGTTTCACAGACCGCCACGCTGGGTACCGAGTGGACCCAACAGCGGATGAAAGACGGCACGTCCACCAGCCAAACGCTGATGGGCGGCACTATTCCCGGCATGGGCAACGGCACGCGCAGCCCTTACGCTTCCGCGCATATCTTCTCGCTGTTCGCCGAAGACAACATCGAGCTGACCGACACCACCATGCTGACGCCGGGTCTGCGTTACGATCTGCATTCAGAATCCGGCAACAACTGGAGCCCGGCGCTGAACCTGTCGCAGGAACTGGGCGACTACTTCACGCTGAAAATGGGCATCGCCCGTTCTTACAAGGCGCCGACCCTGTACCAGACCAACGGCAACTACCTGCTGTACAGCAAAGGCCAAGGGTGTGCGGGCAGCGATGTCAGAAACGGCTGCTACCTGCTCGGTAACGACGATCTGAAGGCGGAAACCAGCGTCAACAAAGAGATCGGGCTGGAGTTCCATAACGAAGGCTGGCTGGCCGGCGTCACCTACTTCCGCAACGATTACCACAACAAGATTGAAGCGGGTAACTCGCGCATCGCCACCAGCAGCACCGGTACGGCGGTCTATCAGTGGGAGAACGTTCCGAAGGCGGTGGTGCAGGGGCTGGAAGGCTCGTTGAACGTGCCGGTCAGTGAGACCGTCACCTGGAGCAACAACGCCACCTACATGATCGAGAACAAGAACAAGACCACCGGCGATTACCTGTCGGTGATCCCGAAGTTCACCGTCAACTCGACCCTCAGCTGGCAGGCTACGCAGGATCTGTCGATGCAGTCCACCCTGACCTGGTACGGCCGTCAGAAGCCGAAGAAGTACAACTACCAGGGTAAACCGGCCACCGGCGGCGAAACCCGCGAGGTTAGCCCTTACGCCATCGTCGGCGCCAGTGCGACCTATGACCTGACCAAAAACGTCAGCGTCACCGCCGGCATCGACAACCTGTTCGACAAACGCCAGTTCCGCGCCGGTAACGCGCAGAACGTGGGCGACCCGATTACCGGCGCGATCAACATCGCCGGCGCGGGCGCGGCCACCTACAACGAACCGGGCCGTACCTACTACATGAGCATCAACACCCACTTCTGATGACATGACCCAACGAAAAAGGGGCGCCGCGGCGCCCCTTTTTACTTTCGCTCTCTCGTTACCTGGTGTGCAGCTGAATGCGCACCACGCTTTCCGGCTTGCCGGCCTTGGTGGAAGCGCCGTCGTTTTTCACCGTCACAAACAGCGCGTCACCTTTCGGATCCAACGCCAGGCTGTTAGGGTGCGGCGGCAGGTCTACGGTTTGCAGGCGTTTGAGCGTCTTGGCGTCGAACACCGTCAGCGTCCCGGCGCCATGATCCACGCGCACGCCTTTGCGGTTGGCGACATACAGCCGCTGGCTGCGTTCGTCGAGCAGCAGGCCGATCGGCACCTCATCCGTCAGCTCGCTGGCCAGCACCTTGCCGCTGTCCGCATCCAGCGCAAACACCCGGTGGCCGCTGCTGCGCTTCACGTAGTCGTGCCCCAGATGATGGTTGCGGTAGTCGTCGCGATCGATACCCTGATCGACGCCCAACAGGCGATTGCTCGCCGGGTCATACACCAGGTTTAGCAGCTGATCGGCCTGTACTTCGTGGGTGGCAGTGATCACCAGCGTGTCAGCGTTCAGGGTGATCACCTGCCCCTGCATGTTGGAGACGAATACCCGACGGCCCTTCTCATCCAGCGTGATGCCCACCGCGTTGTAGCCGAAGCCCGGGATCACTTTCTCCAGCTTGCCGGCTTTGGTATCGACCACGTACAGCACGCTGTCGACGCCAAAGCCCAGGCCCGGCAGGAACAGACGGCCGCTTTGCGCGTCATACTTGAGCTCGCGGAGGCGGTACAGGTAGTCCTCGGTGATTTTGAATTTCTTCAGCTCCGCCAACAGGAAGTCCAGGCGCTTGCCGCTGATGCCCGCCTGCTTGTAAGCCTGCTCCAGCACCGCTTTGTCCAGCAGCTTGATGCTGCCCAGCGCGTGGTTGGTAGTGGTGTCCACCACCCCGACTTCGCCGTTGAAGGCCTGCGTCAGGTACAGGCGATTGCCCGCGTCGTTCAGCGCCACGCCGAAGCCTTTCACCTGCAGTGGGATCTCTGCCTTGATCGCCAGGGTGTTGGGATCCAGCCGCAGCACGCGGGAGCGCGCCTCTTCCTTCCAGTCCGGCGCGCTGACGAACAGCGCCTGTTGCGAGGTGCTGTAGGCCATCTCCACCACCGTCGACGATAGCGCCTCACGCTTGATGTCCTGCGGTTTGATGCCGACATCGTCCGCCTGCGCGGCGCCGGCGACCACCAGAGAGGCCGCCACCAGCAGCGACAGTAGCGCGCGCGGGGTTGCTAGGGTTCCAGACATCCTTTTATCTCCTTGAAAATCATGCTTTCGGTTAGAGTGAAACAACGTCATGCCTGCGGCCCGGGCGGCAACGCCGCCAGAGCGATATCGCCAGCGATGTGCTGCGCAAACTGGGTAAAGACGTGCTGAACGCCATCGGCGATCAGATTGGCCTGCTCCCGGCTGTAGTGGTCCTGACGGTAGGTCATCATCACCCGCAGGGATTTCTTCCCGGCCAGATCGTCTTCCATCACCTCAAACTGCAGGCCGAGCAACGATTCGGCTTTCTCCGGCTCCACCTGACGGTAGGCGATCGTGCTGCCGTCCTGCAGCCGGAACTCGCCGTTCAGCTTGATGCGGCTGTGGATCTGGATGAACACTTCGAACATGTGGTTCTTGCGGTCGGCGTCCACGCCGAACAGCCCTTCTTCCACCAGATCGATCGGAATGTCGGTGTACGGCAGCGAGCCATTGATGGTGTTTTTCACCTGGCTGACCAACCCGGCCACCGTCAGCCCCTCGTCGAAGCGCACGCGGTGCACCACCACGGTGGTGAAATAGCCGACGGTATCGAAGAACTCGGCGTCGTTACGGCCGGAAGTCGAGGTGCCCACCAGCAGATCCGCCGGGCCGCCCAGCAGACGCAGCGCCGAGGTAATCCCGGCATACACCACGTTGAACAGCGACGCGTTGTTGCGGCGGGCAAGCTGATACAGGCCTTCCGCCACGGCAGGATCGACCTCGAACTCCAGCCAGCCGCCGTTGACGTCCGCCGGTGCCGGCACAGCCGGATGGGTGGATGCTTCTTGCCGGAAGATCGGCTGGCCGACCGGCGCGCCGCGCAGCGCATCAAGCCAGTAGTCCAGATGTTGCTGCTGCACCCCGGAGGCCCGCTGCTGCCGGGCGAAAGTGTGGAACTGCGGCGGCTGCCCGCTCCACTGCGGCGCCTGGCCGACGACGCGATAGCGATAGGCGACGCCCAGCTCGTCCATCATCAGGTTGAGCGACCATTCATCCAGCACCACATGGTGGAACAGCAGCGACAGCAGCTGTTGGCCGTTGTCCGCATCGCGCAGCAGCGTGGCGCGCAGCGGCAGCTCGGCGGCCAGATCGAACCGGTGCTGGCCGGCGTCGGCCAACAGGGCGGCGGCATTACCCGCCGGCGTCTCGTGGGAGAAGCGGAACCACTGATAATCCGGCAATTCTGCGGCCGGCACCACCACCTGCACCACCTCCCCCTGCTGCTCGACGAAGCGTGAACGCAGCACGGTATGACGAGTCATGACGTCGATAAACGCCTGGTGCAGCGCCGTTTCGTCCACCGCATCGAAGAAGCGCAGAGAGAACGGCAGGTTGAAAATCTCGTCATGGCCGAAGGCTTCATACACCTTCCACAGCGATTCCTGCGCCAGCGACAGCGGCGCCTGCGCCCCCTCATGATCGTCGGCGATGGCTAGCGCGGCATTCGGCTGCGCAACGTTCAGGCGTTTGGCGTAGCCCGCCAACCCGCGCGCCGTCGGATGGCTGAACAGATCGTTAATGTTGATTTCGATCTGATGCAGGCTCAGCAAGCGGCCGATCACCCGGGTAGCGACCAGCGAATGGCCGCCGCGATCGAAGAAGTCTTCATCCAGGGTCATTTCCGGCGCCACCAGCGCCTCACGGAACTCCTGCAAAATCAGCGGCGCAACGCTTTCGTCGGCGTCGCCGTTCGCCGCCGGCGCGGCCATTGCCGGGGAAACGGCCTCAGCCACCGGCAATGCGACGGCAATTCGCTGCCCGGCCAGGAACGCGCTGAACTGCTCCAGCAGGAAAGGCGCCGCGTGCGGAGACAGGCGCGGGTCGGTGACCAGCTCCAGCGTTAACGCTTCCGCTTCGGGCAAGCCCAATAGCAGCGCCAGTTCAAACGGCGTATGCAGCGGCGGCAGCAACAGGCGTTCGGCGTGAACGCCTTCCAGCCGCCACTCTGCGGCCAGATCGTCACGCCAGGCCACCAGCAACTGCGCCCGCTGCGGATCCGGCTGTTCAGCCACGGCCTGCGCCAGCAGCCGCTGCCCGACGTCGCCCTCGCCATGCTGCACGGTCAGGCGCATCAGCGGCGCCGCCGTCAGGCCCAGATCCAGGCCGACGAACTCTGCCGTTTCTGCGGCCGGCACGCACAGCTGCACCGCTTGGCCGCCGGCCTGCGCGGCGACGAACTCGGCAAACCGTGCCGCCACCGCCGCCAGCAAGGCCCGCGGCGTGTCGTTGGCGGGCAACAGCGAGCGATCAATGCGTGTGACCACGCGCGCGCCCACCGGCGGCAACGCTTCAGTACGCTGCGCCGGGCTGCGGTAATCCTGCAGCGAGACC
This sequence comes from Serratia sp. NGAS9, assembly GCF_009905295.1. Lineage (NCBI taxonomy): Bacteria > Pseudomonadati > Pseudomonadota > Gammaproteobacteria > Enterobacterales > Yersiniaceae > Serratia > Serratia sp. NGAS9. Next base: position 329,017 of record NZ_CP047605.1, on the reverse strand, counting down.
GCCTGGCGCGCCCAGGGCAGCTGTGGCGCCGGGATTTCCGGCAGCTCGACCGGCGCCGCCGCGAAAGGCAGAGGCATCGCATCTCCGTTATAGCGGGCGGACAGCATCGCCGGCAGATGGCGCCACGGCAGCGCTTCCGCCAGGATGTCATGCAATACCACGCCCAAAATCACGTCATCGGCAGGCGTGAGCAACAGCAGGCAGCGCAGCGGCGCTTCGCTTTCCAGTTCAAATGGCGCCGCCTGCACGTGCAGCAGACGACAAATGGCATGTTGTTCATCCGCCACCTGACGCAGGCTCACCGGCAACGGCGCCGAATCGGCAGCGCGTTTAACCAAACCGTTTTCGTCATCAAAAACGTAACGCACGTTCACGCCCGGCGTTTCCCGCACCAGCGCTTGCAGCGCCGCCGTCAGTTGGGCGATATCCACCTCTCCCGTCAGGCGCCAGGCCAGCGCCCGCTGCCCGCGTGCGTCACCCTGCTGCAGATGGGCAAACCATGCCCGTTCTTCGGCTTCGCTTACCGGCCGCTCGCCGTTCGCCGACGGCGCGCCCAGCGCCTGAAACGCGCTCTCCAGCCGCTGGGCCTCTTCATCGCTCAGAATGCTGTCAAAATCACCGATCACTGCGTTATCTCCTTTGCCCGGCCGTGCCGGGATAGCGCATAAAACGGGGGACATTCGTCCCCCCATCATCGCGATAGCGTTAGAAATTCAGCTCAACCGCCGCGCCGACCAGGCGGCCTCGCTGGAGAGTCGCCGTGTAAATGTCATTGCTTCTGACCATCTCACGACGGTCGGAATCAAACAGGTTTTTCGCATACAGCGTGGCGCGACCGTAGTCGAAGGTGTAAGCCAGCTGGGCGTTAGCCGTCCAATAGGAGCCGATGCGCCCGCGCGAGTCGTTGTCGTATTGCGAATAGTAGGAGTCGGTAAACGCCACGTTGCTGCTCAGCTCCCATCCTTTCAGGAACTGATATTTGGCCCCCATGTTGGCGGTGTAAGCCGGTGCGCGCGCCAGCTCATGCCCTTCCACGCCGCTGCCCGAGAACTTCTTGATGTCGGTTTTCAGCAGGCCGAGGTTGCCGAACAGCTCGAAATCCCAGCGCGGCTGCCAGGTGGCGCCGATTTCCGCACCGTAGGTTTCCACCTTGTCGGCGTTGCGGATCACGCTGGAGTTCTCACCCAGCGAGTACGGCAGCTGCATGTCTTTGTAATCGTTGTAGAAGATGTTACCTGTCAGCACCACGTTGGCGTCTTTCAGGTGATGGCGGGTGTACAACTCGTAGTTCCAGACATACTCGGAACCGTAGGTGTAGCTGACCACCGGCGTGCCGATCGTGATGCCGCCGCCGCCGGCGTTATAGCCGCGGGCAATCTTGGCACCGTAGGTTTGGGTATCCGTCGGTTTCCAGGCCACGTCCAGCTTCGGCAGGAACACGGTGTAGGTTTCGTCGAAATCGATGCGCACCGCCTGGCTGCCGCCGTCGCGGCGACGGTGTTCGCGTTCCAGGCGGCTGGCGGCAGTCACGTCCACCTGCGGCGTCAGCGCATAGGTCAGCTCGGCGAACGCCGAATGGGTATCGGTTTTATCTTTGAAGGTCGATCCGCCGAAGATGTTGACGAACTCATCCTGCGTGCCGTGGAAGTAACGCAGCCCCGCTAGCCCGTGCAGGCGGCTGTCCGCACCGCCGAAGCGCACCACCGGCTCCACGTGAACTTCCTGGCCGTCGATCTCGGCGTATTGGATGTTGTAAGCGGTCGGACGGTTGATGTTGAAATCGGTATAGATAACGCGGTTTTCAAACGTCAGCGCATCAGAGGCCTCCCAGGCCAGATCCCAGATGGTGCTGTTCATGTTGCTTTTGAACACGGCGCGGCGCGGATCGTGGCGCGGGTTGGTCGGATGCGGCTGCGGGTTGAGGCTTTCGTTCTGTGGCGCGGTGCTGCCGAAGTGGTTAAAGGTCAGCTTGGTGGTCAGATCGCGCAGGCCGGCCGGATTGAACAACAGCTTGGCACGGGCGGTGGTGGCTTCCACTTCGCGTGGATCGCCCACCGGCGCATAGGCCGGCAGATCGGCTTCGCTGCGGCGGCGCTGGCGATCGACGCTGACGCGGAACGCCAGCTGATCTTCCACCAGCGGGCCGGACGCCATGGCGGCCAGCTGTGAAGAGTGCTGGTTGCCGGCCCCGCCCTTGAAGGCGCTTTCCCATTCGAAGGTCGGATCTTTACTGGCCATGACGATGGCGCCGGCGATGGCGTTGCGCCCCTGAATGTAGCTTTGCGGGCCGAGGAACACTTCGACGCGATCCAGATCCCACAGCGACTGTGGGCCGAAAGCCTGTTCGTTATAGGTCAGCGAACGGCCATCCAACGACAGATTGAGGCGCGGACGGGTGCCGCTGAGGAAGGCATTGGCGCCAACGTTCGGGCCGGAACCGTCGATGCCGCGCACGGTCGGCAGTTCGTTGCCGATGCCTAGATCCACCACGTTGGGGGTCATGCGCAGCAGATCGGGGATCTGCACTGCGTCAGGCATCGAGGCGATGCGGTTGCTGTCGAACACCTGCACGCTGGAGCCGGTGTCGAAAATGGAACGTTTGATCTTCTCACCGGTGACCAGCAGCGTTTCCGCGTCCTGGTAGGTTTCGTTGCTCTTGGTTTCCGCCGCGTTGACGTTACCGATCGCCAGTGAACAAACCCCTAAAAATACGGAGGAAAACGCCCCAATGGCTTTCAACCCCGCCTTTTCCCCGTTTCCTACGCTTTCATGCCGTTGAGCCGCAAAATGCTTGCCCATAGATGTCTTCTCCTTTCATCCCAGAGGTGCACAAAATTTGATTTTTTTTACACAACCTACATCGACACTCACACAGACCATGACGCTGCGGCCTTCCCGGCCTTGCTGTTGCTTATCCCTGCGGCAAACCCATGCCTTTCGCGGCCGGACGGGCGCGGCCCCGTCCACGGCTAAGCCGCCGGCGGAGCGGCCGGCAGCTTGTATAAAAACGTAAAATAATGTTAAGAATGATAATATTTTGCATTTTCTAATGCAAATCATTATCAACAAAGGTGTGAGGCCTGACAAGATAACTGCCAGAAACCCTTATACTTTCGCAGGAAAAACGAGCGCTGCAATAACAAGCAATCATTTCAATGCTAAGAATAATATAGATAAATTATTCACACCCAATGCCCTCACTGCCCGGCGTCGCTAAAACGCCTTATAGATAGCACCCGATCGCCAAATGGATCAAATAATAATAATTTTCATTCCTATTAACATTTGGATATATTCTTGCAGTCTCGTTGGCTGAATCAAAATGGATACCCGATGAAAGCTTTGACCACGATGCAGGCCGCCTATTGGGTAGGCCGACAGTCCGCTCCTCCCCTCGGCGGCATGGCCGCCCACCTGTATGCGGAATTCGACGGCGGCGAGCTGGATACCGCTCGGCTGCGCCAGGCCGTCGAGGCGCTGTACCTGCACCATCCGCTGTTACGCCTGCGCATTACCGACGATGGCCGGCAGACGATCGCGCCTCCCGGCCCTCGGCACGCCTTGCATCTCGACGATTGGCAGCACGCCGATGAAGCAACGCTGGCAGCCGCGCTCGCCGCCAAACGCCAGGCAAAAAGCACCCAGCTGCTGCCGCTGGAACAGGGCGTGCCCTGCGATATCAGCCTGAGCCTGTTGCCGGAAGGGCGCAGCCGCCTGCATGTCGATCTCGACATGATCGCCGGCGATGCCATGAGCTTTCGCCTGTTGATGGAGGATCTGACGGCGTTTTATCACCGGTGTCCGCCGCCCCCCTCCGATGACGCACCAGCGGCCTACTTTGATCACCTCGAACGACGCGACGCCGACGAGGCGCTACGCCAGCGGCGCGAACGCGGCCAGCGTTGGTGGCGTGAACGCCTGGCGCAGGTGCCCCCGGCGCCGCGCCTGCTGCGCACGCCGGACCGCTGCCGCAGCGATCGCCTGGCCGTACAGCTGAATGCAGAAGAAAGCCGCGCGCTGGAGAATGTCGCCAAGCGGCACCACACCTCCCTCTCTACGCTGTTTTTAGCGCTGTTCGCACTGGCCGTCGGCCAGGGTTGGAATATGACGCGCTTCCGGCTCAACGTGCCGCTGTTCCACCGCGAAAGCGAACGGGAGGACGCGCATCGTCTTATCGGCGATTTCTCTAACCTGGTGCTGCTCGGCGTGGAGCTGAACCCGACGGAAAACCTGAGCGCTTTCTGCCGGCGCCTGATGGCACAGCTGGCAGAGCTTATCGAACATGCGGATTACCCCGGCGTGAGCGTGATGCGCGATCTGTCGCGCCTGCACGGCAGCCTGCAGCCTTCTCCGGTGGTGTTTACCGCCGGTTTCGGCATCCGCGGCAAGACGCTGTTTTCCGAACGGGTCACCGACACCTTCGGCCGTCTCGGCTGGGTCATCTCTCAAGGACCGCAGGTTGCGCTGGATGCGCAGGTCGCCCACGTCGACGACGGCATTCTGATTAACTGGGACGTGCGGCTGGACGCATTCCCCGAGCACGCGCTGCCGCGCCTGCTGGCCTGTTATCGTGCGCTGCTGCACCTGGCCGCACGGCAAACGGAGGCGTTCGATCGCCCGCTGTCACAGCTGTTGGCGCAATGCACACCCGACGCGCTGGCGCAGCAGGCACCGGTGCGCCAGGTGCTGCACCGGCTGCTGGCGCGGGTGGCTCCCGAGGCCAGCTTGCACGACCACGACGATATCCACCGCTTGGCCCTGCCGGATGCTGGGGTGAACGCGCTGCTGACGGTGCTCAACAAATATCTGGCGGCGGCGCTGACGGCGCAGGATCTGGCGGCGCATCCCTCTCCGGCGGCGCTGGCGGCATTGATCTGCCAACGCTCGCCCGAGGCAGGACGGAATGCGAAAACGCTGCTCGCCGCGCTGGCGCCGCAGCACTGAGATTTAATCGGTTAGCGACTATAGGGAAGTACCATGGAGACACCATTAACCGCACTGCAGCAGGCCTATCTTCTGGGCCGCAGCGATCGATGGCCGCTGGGCGGCGTGGCGATGCACGACTTTCGCGAATACCGTGCCCGGCAGCTGGACGTACCGCGCCTTGAAGCGCGCCTGACCGAGCTGGTTCAACACTACCCGGCACTGCGCACCTGCATCGATGTGCCGCGCGGCACGCAGCACGTACGCCCGGAGGTGACGCTGCATCTGGATAGACACGATCTGCGTGCCCTTGATGGTGAAGCGGCGCAGCGCCAGGTCGAACAACTGCGCGCGCGTTACTCCCACCAGCGCCACGATCCGAGCCAACCGCTGTGGCGCATCGCCGTGATCCAACTTGCCGAACAGCAGGATCCGACGGGATCGCCGTACGATACGCTGATCTTTACCAGCTTCGATGCCTTGATCTTAGACGGCCAGGGGATCTCCACCGTGATCGCGCGCCTGTTCGACGATCGCCCTCTGGCGCCGACCGCCGCCGCCTTGACGCCCCCCGCCGCATCGGCGGCGCAACGCCAGGCCGATGCCGCCTACTGGCGCGAAAAGCTGCAGGATGTCACCACCCCGTCGGCGTTGCCGTGGCGCGCCCCGCTCGCCAATCTCACCTCATCACGCTATCGCCGCGCCAGCCTGACGTTGCCGCACGACACGGTTAAACAGCTTGGCCGTCTGGGATCGCCGCATGCGCTGCTGCGCAACATGATCCTCGATACGCTGGCCCACTGGACCACCGACGGCGAGCTGTGCGTCGGGGTGCCGGTGGCGTTCCCCGCCGCCGACGGCGCCCTGGGCAACGCCTCCAGCTTCGTGGCGGTGCGCTATTCCCGCCACGGCGAAGATTTTATCCAGCGCGCGCAAGCCTTGCAGGACGACGTGCTCGGCGCGCTCGATCACCTGGCATTTTCCGGCGTCGATCTGGCGCGGCAATTGCTCGGCCAAAGCCAAGGCGGCCCGGCGCTGCCGGTGATCCTGACCAACTGCCTGGGCTGGGAGACGCTGCCGGCCGAGGCGCCGGTGCGCTTCCACGACGGCCTGACCCAAACGCCGCAGGTCGCCATCGATATCCGCCTGACGCTGGACAGCGAAAAAAACCTGCAGCTGTGCGTAGACTACGCCGAGCAGGCGCTGCAGGGCGAACAGGTAGAAGCGATGCTGGCCGCGTTGCAGCGACGCATCCTGCACAGTTGCCAACGGGCCGACCTGGCGATCGCGCCGCGCGACTTCATCGATCTGGCGCATTACCGCCACAACGACAGCGAAGCGAATTACGCGCCTTATCCTTATCTGGCGCAGCTGGCCGAGCGGCTGTTCGGCGCGCAAGACGGCGGCAATGCGCTGATCTGCGGCGAGCAGACGCTAACCTACCGCGAGCTGGGCCAGCGGATCGCCACGGCGATCGCCAACCTGCAGAGCCGCGGCGTGCAGCCGGGCAACGTGGTGGCACTGTATCTGCCGCGCAGCCCGGAACAGATCATCTTCAGCCTCGCCTGCGCCCTGCAGGGCGTGGTCTGGGTGCCTATCGATATCAACTCGCCGCCGGAACGCACCGCCTACCTGCTGGAGAATTGCCGGCCGACGCTGGTAGTGCACGGCGGCGATCTCGAAACGCCGATCGGCGTGACGCCGGCGACCCTGCTGGCGCAGGCGGATCGCGCACCCGCGCTGCCGGATGAACGGACGCTGGTTGAACGCAGCGCCAGCCAGGCCGCGAGCTACTACCTGTATACCTCCGGCACCACCGGTAAGCCTAAATGCGTGGTGCTTAACAACCGCGCCACCGCCAACGTCGTGCACCAAACCCAACAGCGCTGGAGAGTCACCGCCGACGATGTCTTCATTTCCGTTACGCCGCCGCACCATGACATGTCGATGTTCGATCTGTTCGGTTCGCTGTGCGCCGGCGCCACGCTGGTGCTGCCGGCGCCACATCAGGAAAAGGATGCCATCAGCTGGAACCAACTGGTGGAAAAACATCGGGTCACCCTGTGGTGTTCGGTACCCGCCATTCTGGAGATGCTGCTCACCTGCAAAACGGCCGACAGCCTGCGCTCGCTGCGCCTGGTGGCGCAAGGCGGCGACTATATCAAGCCGGCGACGGTACAAACCCTGCGTACCCTGCACCAGGATCTCGCGCTGTTCTCACTCGGCGGGCCGACCGAAACCACCATCTGGAGCATCTGGCACCCGATCGCCCCACAGGAGAGCGGCACCGTGCCTTACGGCCGCCCGCTGCCGGCTAACCGCTACTTCATCTGCCATGACGACGGCAGCCACTGCCCGGCCGGCGTGGTCGGCCGCATTCACACCGCCGGGGTGAACCTGGCGTTAGGCTATCTGGAGCAGGGGGAGCTGAAGCAGCACGATTTCGTTACCCTCGAAGGACCGGACGGGCAACCGCTGCGCGCTTTCCGCACCGGCGATCAGGGCTATTACCGTGCGGACGGCAACATCATGTTCGCCACCCGGGTGAACGGCTATGTGAAGATCCGCGGCGTGCGCGTCTCGCTGCCGGAAATCGAAGACGTGCTGCGCCGCCATCCGGCGATCCTGGATATGGTAGTAGTGGATTATCCCAGCGGAGAGAACAACGAGGCAGCGCTCGGCGCCCTGTATCTGACCCGCGACGGCAAGCCGCTGCCGCTGTCCGAGATCCGCGCCTTCGCCACCGGCTATCTGCCCTGTACCCATATCCCCACGCGCTTTATCCATGCCGAAGCGCTGCCGCTGTCCGCCAACGGTAAAACCGATCGCCATCGCATCCGCGCCGACCTGAGCCACCAGCAAACCGCGCCGGCGTTGAACGCCTGCGCGGCCCCGCCGCCGAACGCACCGGTGGCGCGCAGCGCCGAGATCCTGACCATTTACTGGCAGGCGATTGGCGTAACGCCGCGCCCGGAATGGGGGGAAGAGACGGCGTTTATCGCCATGGGACTGAAGCTGCCGCATATCAAACAGGTGGCGGCACGCCTCAATGACGCTTTCGGCACCCGTCTGGTAAGCAGTGCGCTCTTGCCATGCAAGAACGCACGCGAAGTGGCGGCTTTGCTGGTCAGCTGAAACCATACCACTCGGGCGGGGACATCCCCCGCCCGCATTTTCTCAGGCGGGTAACGCCGTCAGGGCCGCCAGCGGTTGCTCCCAGGCTTCCTGCTGCAGCGCACGCAACAGAAATTCTTGCAGCGCCTCGCCATAGTCCAACGCATCCTCCGTCGGGAACTGTTCCAGATAAATATCGATATCCACCTGCAGATCGCGGGCGTCGGTGCGGCCGCGATACGTCAGGTTAAAACCGTCGCCCGAGCCGCCGGCCAATACGCTGCGGGTACCGCGACAGCCAGTAAAACGAGGCGCATCGAAGGGTTGCACGTTGATGAAGGGGGAAATAAAGAAGCGCGAGCCCGGATCCACACCGCGATCGGCGGCCAATTGGCGCAGACGGTAGCCGGCGTGGCTGCGCAGCTCCCGCAGCTGTTGCGTCAGCGTGGTGAGAAAGCTCCCCAGCGTCTCCGCTTGCGGCGGTGACACCAGCAGCGGCAGAGTGTTGACCGCCAGCGAAGGCACGTTAGTGGCTGCCTGCCCACGGCGATTCATCGCCGGCATCCACATCGGCAGCGTATCGCCTTGCCGGGCACAGCGCGGCATCACCTGAAACAGCCAGGCCGCCGACAGCGCCACCAGCAAGTCGGGCCAATTGATGCCGCTACGCTCCGCCAACTGCGCAAGAGAGTGCGACACCGCCGCTGGCAGCCGGTGGTGGGTGCTCAGACGCCGTACGCCATAGGCCTCACCGCCCTTGCGCACCGTCGGCAGCACCTGCGACGGCGGCAGATAGGTCTGCCAAAAGCGCCGATCGCGCTCGCATCGCTCAGAATCAGCGTAGGCCAGCTCGGCCTGTTGAAAGACGTCGAAGGCGCCCAGAGGCATACCTGCGCTGCCCTCACCCAGATAGTGCGCATATAACGCGGCGCAGCGGTGTTCGATCAGGGCCATGCCGAAGCCATCAACCAGAATATGGTGCGCACGCACGTACCAGAGGTAGCGCTCCGGCCCCAGCTTGAGCAGCCAGGCTGCGGCTAACGGTTCGCTGTGCAGCGCCCGGCGCTGCGCGATATCTTCGCGCATCAGGTTTTGCGCCGCCTGCCAGGGATCGTCGTGCGTTTGCAGATCGATGCGTTGCAATGGCGGTGTGCGCTGTGGATCGTAACGTAACAGCGGGGGAGAGTCGCCATGCCGCTCACCAAAGCGCAAGGCAAACGCCTGCGTCTCGGCGAGAGTGGTGGCGATCGCCCGGCAGAGCGTCGCTTCCTCTACCGCGCCGCACAGTTCGGTGCAATGTGCGACGGTGGACAGAGTCTGCCCAGGGTGCAAGGTGTGTTCTTCCCAGAAATCAAGCTGCGCTGGCGCCAGCGGCAACCATTCAGAGGCCAAAGCGGTGTCCGACATGTTACCTACCTTTGATAAGCCCGAATAAAGACGCCGAACGGGCGTAACCCCACTGTTCAACGGCTTTTGCGTGTCTCCATACATCATCAAATGAAAATGATAATAACATCTATTATCATTTCTATTAATTTGGTAACACTTTAGATTTTGTTAAGCGGGGATGCAAGTCGCGCTGTAGAGCAGAGAAAAGAAAGTGGCGGGTTGGAGGGCCATAAAAACAAAACGCCCCGGCACAACTGCCTGGGGCGTTTTTAACGTCGGCGATACTCGGTGATTAGGCCTGGTTGGCCGGCTTCACCTTCTGTGCCAGGAACTCCGTTTCGTAGGCCAGCGCCTTCTTGCGATCGAACTGGTGCTCCCACTTGGCGATCACCAGTACCGCCAGCGCGTTGCCCACCACGTTCAGCGCGGTACGCGCCATATCCAGGATACGGTCCACGCCGGCGATGAACGCCAGGCCTTCCAGCGGGATGCCGACGCTGCCCAACGTCGCCAGCAGCACCACGAACGAGACCCCCGGCACGCCGGCGATCCCTTTCGAGGTTACCATCAGCGTCAGCACCAGCACGATCTCCTGCCCCAACGACAGTTCGATGCCGTACAGCTGGGCGATAAAGATAGCGGCGATGCTCTGGTACAGCGTCGAGCCATCCAGGTTAAAGGAGTAGCCAGTCGGCACCACGAAGCTAGTGATCGACTTGGGCGCGCCGTAAGCCTCCATCTTTTCGATGATGCGCGGCAGCACCGTTTCCGAGCTGGCGGTGGAATAAGCCAGGATCAGTTCGTCTTTCAGGATGCGGATCAGCGTCCAGATGCGCAGATTGCACAGCCGGGCGACCGCCCCCAGCACCACCAGGGCGAAGAACGCGATGGCGAAGTATACCAGCAGCACCAGCTTGGCCAGCGGCAGCAGCGAAGCGAAACCGAAGTTGGCTACCGTGACCGAAATCAGACCGAATACCCCGATCGGCGCATAGCGCATGATCATGTGGGTGACTTTGAACATGCTCTCGGACACCGCCTTGAACACCTTCAGCAACGGCTCTTTGGTCTCTTTCGGCAACGACGACAGCCCCAGACCGAACAGCACCGAGAAGAAGATAATCGGCAGCATGTCGCCCTTGGCCATCGACGAGAAGACGTTCGATGGGATCAGCGACAGAATGGTCGCCACCAGACTGTGCGAACCGCTTTGCACCTGTTCGGTGGTTTTCTCATACTGCGAAATGTCCACCGTGGTCAACGTCGACATGTCGATGCCGTGGCCGGGTTGGAATACGTTGGCCAGCGTCAACCCCACCACGATGGCGATCGTGGTGATCACTTCGAAGTAAATAATGGTTTTCAATCCGATGCGGCCCAGCTTTTTCGCATCCCCCACGCCGGCAATACCGACGATCAGCGTGGAAATAACGATCGGCACCACAATCATCTTGATCAGACGAATAAAGATATCACCCGCCGGGCTGAGAATATTGCTGACCAGCCACTCACGAGATTCTGTCTGGTTGTGCAATACCGCGCCAACAATAATACCCAGTACCAACGCGATCAGGATTTGCCAAGCCAGGCTAATTTTTACACTTTTCATACCCAAAAAGTCCTCAAAGACTCTTTGCGCCGTACAAAGTCGCAACACGGCGAAAAGAATACTTAATCATTTATTACAGGCTTATGTTAATTCAGTGGAAGCGTTCACCTGCCCTGGGTGCGACGCAGTATAAATCTGTATCATCCGGGCGGCATGCTCTGCAAGCCTTGATTTGTCAGGGTTGAGCGCTGAATCGAATCACAAAAATTTCGCGTAACTATTTCAAATGGCATAATTGCTTGTTATTAAAAACATAATTTTTCAGATAATGAAGCACATAACCGCGCCGGTGACGTTTTTTTGAACGCGATTAAAATGCGTTATTTTTCGTCCATTCTGCATATTTAGTCCGCACCGAATGTTTATATTTTGTTACTCAAAAGTCAAATAAATGGGAATTGGCCGAGTGACATTTTCACCCATAAATGCAGCGCCATTTTATATTTAGATTAAAAATCGAACGATACCGCAGGATGAATGCCATAGGGTATTTCCCGAGTTTTCATCAGGTATGAAGCATTAATAGAACGTTATTTCACGATGTGCCGTCCATCGTTATATCGCGTTAATACCAACTTCGAATATTAATAGCGAAAAATAATCAAAAAAGATTTATAGCGCGAAATAATGCTGGTCTCTCCCATCCTTATTAATCGCGAGGCAAATACCCTCGCCTTTTTTTATTCTTTTTTGTTCTTTAGATAAGTGTTTTTGGTTAAAAACGTGGGTTTATGAGGATTTAAGCGCCAAATAGATAGATATGCCCTGCAAATGCGACAGAACGATTACAAATCAATATCTTTGTTGCGTGATCTGCCGCGCAAAAAAGAAACAAAGAATCGTAGCAAACTATACTTAACCTTCAGTTGACATATCATTAACAACTTCAAGGAGAAAAGCTATGAGCCAACTGCATAAACACGCTATTCCTTCTGCAATTGCAGAACGCGCCCTGATTAATCCGGCACAATACCAACAGTATTATCAACAGTCGGTTCAAGACCCAGAGGCTTTCTGGGGTGAGCATGGCAAAATCCTGGACTGGATCAAACCCTATACCAAAGTCAAAAACACCTCGTTCGATCCGGGCCACGTCAGCATCCGTTGGTTTGAAGACGGCACGTTGAACCTGGCGGCCAACTGTCTGGATCGTCATTTGGCCGAGCGCGGCGACCAGACCGCCATTATCTGGGAAGGCGACGACCCGACCCAATCCAAAAAGGTGACTTACAAACAGCTGCACCATGACGTCTGCCAGTTCGCCAACGTGCTGAAAAAGCTCGGCGTGAAAAAAGGTGACGTGGTGGCTATCTATATGCCGATGGTGCCGGAAGCGGCGGTCGCGATGCTGGCCTGCGCGCGTATCGGCGCCGTACATTCGGTGATCTTCGGCGGCTTCTCACCGGAAGCGGTCGCCGGACGCATTATCGACTCCAACGCCAGGCTGGTGATCACCGCCGATGAAGGCCTGCGCGCCGGCCGTGCCGTGCCGCTGAAAAAGAACGTCGACGATGCGCTGAAAAATCCCGGCGTAGTCAGCGTGGCCAACGTCGTGGTGTTCCAACGCACCGGGAAACCGGGCTACTGGCAGGAAGGGCGCGATCTGTGGTGGCATGAGCTGACCCAGGGCGTCTCCGCCGACTGCCCGCCGGCAGAAGTGAACGCCGAAGATCCGCTGTTTATCCTGTATACCTCCGGTTCGACCGGCAAGCCGAAAGGCGTGCTGCACACCACCGGCGGCTACCTGGTCTACGCCGCGATGACCTTTAAGTATGTGTTCGACTACCACGACGGCGACATCTATTGGTGCACCGCCGACGTGGGCTGGGTCACCGGCCACAGCTATCTGCTGTACGGCCCGCTGGCCTGCGGCGCCACCACGCTGATGTTCGAAGGCGTGCCTAACTATCCGGGCGTTAATCGCCTGTCGCAAGTGATCGACAAGCACCAGGTCAACATTCTGTATACCGCACCGACCGCCATTCGCGCCCTGATGGCCGAAGGCGACAAGGCGATCGAGGGCACACGACGCGATTCGCTGCGTATCATGGGCTCGGTCGGCGAGCCGATCAACCCGGAAGCCTGGGAGTGGTACTACAACAAGATAGGCAATGCAAAGTGCCCGATCGTCGACACCTGGTGGCAAACCGAAACCGGCGGCTTCATGATTACCCCGCTGCCTGGCGCCACCGAGCTGAAAGCCGGGTCTGCTACGCGGCCTTTCTTCGGCGTACAGCCGGCATTGGTCGATAACGTCGGCACACCGCAGGAAGGCGCCTGCGAAGGCAACCTGGTGATCGTCGATTCCTGGCCGGGCCAGGCGCGTACCCTGTTCGGCGATCATGACCGCTTCGAGCAAACCTACTTCTCGACTTTCAAAGGCATGTACTTCAGCGGTGACGGCGCACGCCGCGACGAAGACGGTTACTACTGGATCACCGGCCGCGTCGATGACGTGCTGAACGTCTCCGGCCACCGTCTGGGCACCGCCGAGATTGAGTCCGCGCTGGTATCGCACCCGAAAATCGCCGAAGCGGCAGTGGTCGGCATTCCTCATAACATCAAAGGCCAGGCGATCTACGCCTACATCACGCTGAACCACGGCGAAGAACCGACGCCGGAGCTCTATACCGAAGTGCGCAACTGGGTGCGCAAAGAGATAGGGCCGATCGCCACGCCGGACGTACTGCACTGGACAGATTCGCTGCCCAAAACGCGCTCCGGCAAGATCATGCGGCGTATCCTGCGCAAAATTGCCGCCGGCGACACCAGCAACCTGGGGGATACCTCTACGCTGGCGGATCCGGCCGTCGTCGACAAGCTGTTGGAAGAAAAACAATCAATGAAAGTGCCGTCATAATTTATGCCGCTTCAGGCCGCTCAATCCGGATCACGCACCGTTGAGCGGCCCTGGCGCGGCGTACTCTCTCAATACCGACTGGAGACACTCTGATGAATGACACCATTTATCAAGGGATTGAAGAAAACCCGCGCTTTAAAGAGCTGGTGAGAAAACGCGGCCGGTTCGCCTGGCTGCTTTCACTGATTACGCTGGCGCTGTACGTCGGCTTTATTCTGTTGATCGCCTTCGATCCGCAATGGCTCGGCACGCCGATCGCCGCCGGATCGACCATCACCCGCGGGATCCCGGTCGGCGTCGGGCTGATCGTGATCTCTTTCGTCTTGACCGGGATCTACGTGTTTCGCGCCAACGGCGAATTCGATCGCCTCACCGCAGAGATTCTGCGCGAGGTGAAACAATGAAGCGCTTATTGTCCGCCGCCGCGCTGCTGTTGCTGCCCGGTCTGGCCTGCGCCGACGCCATTGGCGGCGAGGTGCATCGCCAGCCGCTGAACATCCAGGCGATCGTGATGTTTATCCTGTTTGTCGGCGCCACCCTGTACATCACCTACTGGGCTTCCAAACGCACCCGTTCCCGTCAGGACTACTACACCGCGGGCGGGCGCATCACCGGTCTGCAAAACGGGCTGGCGATCGCCGGTGACTTCATGTCCGCCGCCTCGTTCCTCGGTATCTCCGCCCTGGTCTACACCTCGGGCTATGACGGACTGATTTACTCCATCGGCTTCCTCATCGGCTGGCCGATCATTCTGTTCCTGATCGCGGAGCGCTTGCGCAACCTCGGCCGCTATACCTTTGCCGATGTCGCCTCTTACCGTCTGCAGCAGAAACCGATCCGCACCCTCTCGGCCTGCGGCTCGTTGGTGGTGGTGGCGCTGTATCTGATCGCGCAGATGGTCGGCGCCGGCAAGCTGATCCAGCTGCTGTTCGGGCTCAACTACCATGTGGCGGTGATCCTGGTCGGCATCCTGATGGTGCTGTACGTGCTGTTCGGCGGCATGCTGGCCACCACCTGGGTGCAGATCATCAAGGCGGTGCTGCTGCTGGCCGGCGCCAGTTTTATGGCGCTGATGGTGATGAAGTCGGTTAACTTCGACTTCAATACCCTGTTCGCCGAAGCGGTGAAGGTGCATCCGAAAGGCATCGCCATCATGAGCCCCGGTGGTCTGGTGTCCGATCCGATTTCCGCGTTGTCGCTCGGTCTCGCGCTGATGTTCGGCACCGCCGGTCTGCCGCACATCCTGATGCGTTTCTTCACCGTCAGTGACGCCAAGGAAGCGCGCAAGAGCGTGTTCTACGCCACCGGCTTTATCGGTTACTTCTATATTCTGACCTTTATCATCGGCTTCGGCGCCATCTTGCTGGTCAGCGCCAATCCGGCGTTCAAAGACGCCACCGGCGCGCTGCTGGGCGGTACCAACATGGCGGCGGTGCACCTGGCCAATGCCGTTGGCGGTAACTTCTTCCTCGGCTTTATCTCGGCGGTAGCCTTTGCCACCATTCTGGCGGTCGTCGCGGGCCTGACGCTGGCCGGCGCCTCAGCGGTTTCCCACGATCTGTACGCCAGCGTGATGAAAAACGGCAAGGCGACCGAGCGTGACGAGCTGAAGGTCTCCAAGATCACCGTCGTGGTATTGGGCCTGGTTGCTATTGCCCTGGGGATTTTGTTCGAGAAGCAGAATATCGCCTTTATGGTCGGGCTGGCGTTCTCTATCGCTGCCAGCTGTAACTTCCCTATCATCATCCTGTCGATGTACTGGTCGCGTTTGACGACCCGCGGCGCGATGATTGGCGGCTGGCTGGGTCTGTTAACGGCGGTGATTCTGATGATCCTCGGCCCGACGATCTGGGTGCAGATCCTCGGCCATGAAAAACCGATTTACCCGTATGAATACCCGGCGCTGTTCTCGATGATCGTGGCCTTTGTCGGCACCTGGCTGTTCTCGATCACCGACAGCTCGCTGGCCGGGCAGCAGGAGCGGGAACGCTTCCGGGCGCAGTTTGTCCGTTCGCAAACCGGGCTGGGTATCTCTCAGGGCAGCTCGCATTAATCGAATAATAAGTGAAAAAAAGCAAACACACCCTAATCAAAGGCCCTTCGGGGCCTTTTCTCTGGCTGTCTGTCGGAGATAAGCTGGGGAGAGCAGCGCAGCGTAGCTGCGCTTTTTTACGTTTTACGCATAGCAAAAAGCCCTGAACGTCAGTTCAGGGCTTTCGGCTTTATTTGATGCCTGGCAGTGTCCTACTCTCGCATGGGGAGACCCCACACTACCATCGGCGCTACGGCGTTTCACTTCTGAGTTCGGCATGGGGTCAGGTGGGACCACCGCGCTATTGCCGCCAGGCAAATTCTGTTTCATTCCAACCGCCTCACTCCCGTGAAGCCATCAGAACCAATCTCGGAACTTCGCTGAAAATCTCTCTAAAAAACACCTTCGGTGTTGTAAGGTTAAGCCTCACGGATCATTAGTACTGGTTAGCTCAATGCATCGCTGCACTTACACACCCAGCCTATCAACGTCTTAGTCTTAAACGTTCCTTCAGGGGCCTTAAAGGCCCAGGGAAGACTCATCTTGAGGCAAGTTTCGCGCTTAGATGCTTTCAGCGCTTATCTTTTCCGCACTTAGCTACCGGGCAATGCCATTGGCATGACAACCCGAACACCAGTGGTGCGTTCACTCCGGTCCTCTCGTACTAGGAGCAACCCCTCTCAATCTTCCAACGCCCACGGCAGATAGGGACCGAACTGTCTCACGACGTTCTAAACCCAGCTCGCGTACCACTTTAAATGGCGAACAGCCATACCCTTGGGACCTACTTCAGCCCCAGGATGTGATGAGCCGACATCGAGGTGCCAAACACCGCCGTCGATATGAACTCTTGGGCGGTATCAGCCTGTTATCCCCGGAGTACCTTTTATCCGTTGAGCGATGGCCCTTCCATTCAGAACCACCGGATCACTAAGACCTACTTTCGTACCTGCTCGAGCCGTCACTCTCGCAGTCAAGCTAGCTTATGCCTTTGCACTAACCTCACGATGTCCGACCGTGATTAGCTAACCTTCGTGCTCCTCCGTTACTCTTTGGGAGGAGACCGCCCCAGTCAAACTACCCACCAGACACTGTCCTCACCCCAGATTATGGGGCCGAGTTAGAACATCAAACATTAAAGGGTGGTATTTCAAGGATGGCTCCACGCAGACTGGCGTCCACGCTTCAAAGCCTCCCACCTATCCTACACATCAAGGCTCAATGTTCAGTGTCAAGCTATAGTAAAGGTTCACGGGGTCTTTCCGTCTTGCCGCGGGTACACTGCATCTTCACAGCGAGTTCAATTTCACTGAGTCTCGGGTGGAGACAGCCTGGCCATCATTACGCCATTCGTGCAGGTCGGAACTTACCCGACAAGGAATTTCGCTACCTTAGGACCGTTATAGTTACGGCCGCCGTTTACTGGGGCTTCGATCAAGAGCTTCGCCTTGCGGCTGACCCCATCAATTAACCTTCCAGCACCGGGCAGGCGTCACACCGTATACGTCCACTTTCGTGTTTGCACAGTGCTGTGTTTTTATTAAACAGTTGCAGCCAGCTGGTATCTTCGACTGGCTTCAGCTCCATCCGCAAGGGACTTCACCTACATGCCAGCGTGCCTTCTCCCGAAGTTACGGCACCATTTTGCCTAGTTCCTTCACCCGAGTTCTCTCAAGCGCCTTGGTATTCTCTACCTGACCACCTGTGTCGGTTTGGGGTACGATTTAATGTTACCTGGAGCTTAGAGGATTTTCCTGGAAGCAGGGCATCAACTACTTCTGCACCGTAGTGCATCGTCATCACGCCTCAGGGTTAGTATGCAACCGGATTTACCAGGTCACACCCCCTACACGCTTAAACCGGGACAACCGTCGCCCGGCTAGCCTAGCCTTCTCCGTCCCCCCTTCGCAGTAACACCAAGTACAGGAATATTAACCTGTTTCCCATCGACTACGCTTTTCAGCCTCGCCTTAGGGGTCGACTCACCCTGCCCCGATTAACGTTGGACAGGAACCCTTGGTCTTCCGGCGAGCGGGCTTTTCACCCGCTTTATCGTTACTTATGTCAGCATTCGCACTTCTGATACCTCCAGCAACCCTCACAGGCCACCTTCAACGGCTTACAGAACGCTCCCCTACCCAACAACGCCTAAGCGTCGCTGCCGCAGCTTCGGTGCATGGTTTAGCCCCGTTACATCTTCCGCGCAGGCCGACTCGACCAGTGAGCTATTACGCTTTCTTTAAATGATGGCTGCTTCTAAGCCAACATCCTGGCTGTCTATGCCTTCCCACATCGTTTCCCACTTAACCATGACTTTGGGACCTTAGCTGGCGGTCTGGGTTGTTTCCCTCTTCACGACGGACGTTAGCACCCGCCGTGTGTCTCCCGTGATAACATTCTTCGGTATTCGGAGTTTGCATCGGTTTGGTAAGCCGGGATGGCCCCCTAGCCGAAACAGTGCTCTACCCCCGAAGATGAGTTCACGAGGCGCTACCTAAATAGCTTTCGGGGAGAACCAGCTATCTCCCGGTTTGATTGGCCTTTCACCCCCAGCCACAAGTCATCCGCTAATTTTTCAACATTAGTCGGTTCGGTCCTCCAGTTAGTGTTACCCAACCTTCAACCTGCCCATGGCTAGATCACCGGGTTTCGGGTCTATACCTTGCAACTATTCGCCCAGTTAAGACTCGGTTTCCCTACGGCTCCCCTATACGGTTAACCTTGCTACAAAATATAAGTCGCTGACCCATTATACAAAAGGTACGCAGTCACACCACGAAGGTGCTCCCACTGCTTGTACGTACACGGTTTCAGGTTCTATTTCACTCCCCTCGCCGGGGTTCTTTTCGCCTTTCCCTCACGGTACTGGTTCACTATCGGTCAGTCAGGAGTATTTAGCCTTGGAGGATGGTCCCCCCATATTCAGACAGGATGTCACGTGTCCCGCCCTACTCATCGAACTCACGACCTGTGCATTTTAGTGTACGGGGCTATCACCCTTTGCTGCGCGACTTTCCAGACGCTTCCACTAACACACAAGCCGATTCAGGTTCTGGGCTCCTCCCCGTTCGCTCGCCGCTACTGGGGGAATCTCGGTTGATTTCTTTTCCTCGGGGTACTTAGATGTTTCAGTTCCCCCGGTTCGCCTCATGCCACTATGTATTCATGACATGATAGTGTGTCGAAACACACTGGGTTTCCCCATTCGGGTATCGCCGGTTATAACGGTTCATATCACCTTACCGACGCTTTTCGCAGATTAGCACGCCCTTCATCGCCTCTGACTGCCTAGGCATCCACCGTGTACGCTTAGTCACTTAACCTCACAACCCGAAGATGTTTCCATCGTTCGCGCTGCAAACATTTGAGAGACTCTATGACAGGTTACTCTTCATCCCAGTACATCTACGGAGGGATAAATTTCAGCCGTCATGTTTCAATTTTCAGCTTGTTCCAGATTGTTAAAGAGCAAAATACTTCGCAGCATACTGTCGCCAATATACTCTGAAGTATTGAAATACCGGACTATATGGTGGAGCTAAGCGGGATCGAACCGCTGACCTCCTGCGTGCAAGGCAGGCGCTCTCCCAGCTGAGCTATAGCCCCATACAGTCACGTGCAGTACCTTTTCCACTTCGAAGAAGTGGTAGGCCTGAGTGGACTTGAACCACCGACCTCACCCTTATCAGGGGTGCGCTCTAACCACCTGAGCTACAAGCCTATAAAGGTATTTCTGCTCGTTACTTTCTATCAGACAATCTGTGTGAGCACGCCACTCGAACTAATATCTTTAGGTAAGGAGGTGATCCAACCGCAGGTTCCCCTACGGTTACCTTGTTACGACTTCACCCCAGTCATGAATCACAAAGTGGTAAGCGCCCTCCCGAAGGTTAAGCTACCTACTTCTTTTGCAACCCACTCCCATGGTGTGACGGGCGGTGTGTACAAGGCCCGGGAACGTATTCACCGTAGCATTCTGATCTACGATTACTAGCGATTCCGACTTCATGGAGTCGAGTTGCAGACTCCAATCCGGACTACGACATACTTTATGAGGTCCGCTTGCTCTCGCGAGGTCGCTTCTCTTTGTATATGCCATTGTAGCACGTGTGTAGCCCTACTCGTAAGGGCCATGATGACTTGACGTCATCCCCACCTTCCTCCAGTTTATCACTGGCAGTCTCCTTTGAGTTCCCGGCCGAACCGCTGGCAACAAAGGATAAGGGTTGCGCTCGTTGCGGGACTTAACCCAACATTTCACAACACGAGCTGACGACAGCCATGCAGCACCTGTCTCAGAGTTCCCGAAGGCACCAAAGCATCTCTGCTAAGTTCTCTGGATGTCAAGAGTAGGTAAGGTTCTTCGCGTTGCATCGAATTAAACCACATGCTCCACCGCTTGTGCGGGCCCCCGTCAATTCATTTGAGTTTTAACCTTGCGGCCGTACTCCCCAGGCGGTCGATTTAACGCGTTAGCTCCGGAAGCCACGCCTCAAGGGCACAACCTCCAAATCGACATCGTTTACAGCGTGGACTACCAGGGTATCTAATCCTGTTTGCTCCCCACGCTTTCGCACCTGAGCGTCAGTCTTCGTCCAGGGGGCCGCCTTCGCCACCGGTATTCCTCCAGATCTCTACGCATTTCACCGCTACACCTGGAATTCTACCCCCCTCTACGAGACTCTAGCTTGCCAGTTTCAAATGCAGTTCCCAGGTTGAGCCCGGGGATTTCACATCTGACTTAACAAACCGCCTGCGTGCGCTTTACGCCCAGTAATTCCGATTAACGCTTGCACCCTCCGTATTACCGCGGCTGCTGGCACGGAGTTAGCCGGTGCTTCTTCTGCGAGTAACGTCAATTGATGAACGTATTAAGTTCACCACCTTCCTCCTCGCTGAAAGTGCTTTACAACCCGAAGGCCTTCTTCACACACGCGGCATGGCTGCATCAGGCTTGCGCCCATTGTGCAATATTCCCCACTGCTGCCTCCCGTAGGAGTCTGGACCGTGTCTCAGTTCCAGTGTGGCTGGTCATCCTCTCAGACCAGCTAGGGATCGTCGCCTAGGTGAGCCATTACCCCACCTACTAGCTAATCCCATCTGGGCACATCTGATGGCAAGAGGCCCGAAGGTCCCCCTCTTTGGTCTTGCGACGTTATGCGGTATTAGCTACCGTTTCCAGTAGTTATCCCCCTCCATCAGGCAGTTTCCCAGACATTACTCACCCGTCCGCCGCTCGTCACCCAGGGAGCAAGCTCCCCTGTGCTACCGCTCGACTTGCATGTGTTAAGCCTGCCGCCAGCGTTCAATCTGAGCCATGATCAAACTCTTCAATTAAAAGCTTGATTTGCTTCCACTCGAGAAGCGATGCTCAAAGATTTACTGCATGAATTTTACTTCAGTTAGTCACTCTTCAAGACTTGATATTTTTTTGCATCCGAAGATGCTGGATATCGTCTTGTGGAGTGCCCACACAGATTGTCTGATAAATTGTTAAAGAGCAGTGAGTTAGGTGCTTTCGCTTGCTAACTCGAGGTGGCGTATATTACGCTTTCCTCTTTCAGAGTCAACCCTAATTTTCAGGATTTTTTCTCTGCGACCCCCGGATACTCTGTGAAGTTGTTCACATGTTCCGTGTCGATGGAGGCGCATTATAGGGAGTTCCTCGCAGGCCGCAACAGGTATTTTCAGCAAAAACGATCGTTCGCTGCATTCCACAGCAAAACCCCGCCTTATACCAACTTGCGCACAGTGTTATCCACAGATGCGATTTGCACGGAAAATTTACGAGCGCCACGCAAACGTTTTCGCTACAATTCCCCGCGACGAAACGATCCCCCTTTTTATGGGGGCGCTACCTGAATATGTGCCTGACCCTCCCTTTATAAGGCAAAAAACCCTTCCTTATAGAGAGAACGAGGTGGACATTCACGTAACGCTCTTTAATTGCGACTCAAAGCCAAGGGATAAAACCATGCAACAACCTCGTCCAATCCGCCGGGCCCTGCTCAGCGTGTCTGACAAAGCCGGTATCGTTGAATTCGCCGAAGCGCTTTCCCAGCGCGGCGTTGAACTGCTCTCCACCGGCGGCACCGCCCGCCTGCTGGCAGACGCCGGTCTGCCCGTTACCGAAGTTTCCGACTACACCGGCTTCCCGGAGATGATGGACGGACGAGTTAAGACCCTGCACCCGAAAGTTCACGGCGGTATCCTCGGCCGCCGCGGCCAGGACGACGCGGTCATGAATCAGCATGACATCCAGCCTATCGACATGGTGGTCGTCAATCTGTACCCGTTCGCCCAAACCGTGGCGCGCCCAGATTGCTCGCTGGAAGACGCGGTCGAAAATATCGATATCGGCGGCCCGACCATGGTGCGCTCCGCCGCCAAGAACCATAAAGACGTCGCCATCGTCGTGAAGAGCAGCGACTACGCCGCCATCATTACCGAGATGGACAACAACGACGGCTCGCTGCGCTATGCCACCCGCTTCGATCTCGCCATCAAAGCCTTCGAACACACCGCCGCCTACGACAGCATGATCGCCAACTACTTCGGCGCGCTGGTGCCGGCGTACCACGGCGAGACCGAACAGCCGTCCGGCCACTTCCCGCGAACCCTGAACCTCAACTACATCAAGAAGCAGGATATGCGTTACGGTGAGAACAGCCACCAGCAGGCCGCCTTCTATATAGAAGAAGAGGTAAAGGAAGCGTCCGTCGCGACCGCCGAGCAGCTGCAGGGCAAAGCGCTGTCCTATAACAACATCGCCGATACCGACGCCGCGCTGGAATGCGTGAAAGAGTTCGCCGAACCGGCCTGCGTGATCGTCAAGCACGCCAACCCTTGCGGCGTGGCGATCGGCGACGACATCCTGGCCGCCTACGAGCGCGCTTACCAAACCGACCCGACTTCCGCCTTCGGCGGCATCATCGCCTTTAACCGCGAGCTGGACGCCGCCACCGCGCAGGCGATCATCAGCCGCCAGTTCGTGGAAGTGATCATCGCGCCAAACGTCACCCAGGAAGCGCGCTCCCTGCTGGCCGCCAAACAGAACGTGCGCGTGCTGGCCTGCGGCCAGTGGCAGCAACGCGTGGCGGGGCTGGACTTCAAGCGCGTCAACGGCGGGCTGCTGGTGCAGGATCGCGATCTCGGCATGGTGACCGCCGCCGATCTGCGCGTGGTATCCGAGCGCCAGCCGACCGAGCAGGAACTGCGTGACGCGCTGTTCTGCTGGAAAGTGGCCAAGTTCGTGAAATCCAACGCCATCGTTTATGCACGTGACAATATGACCATCGGCATAGGCGCCGGCCAGATGAGCCGCGTTTACTCCGCCAAGATCGCCGGTATCAAAGCGAGCGACGAAGGGCTGGAGGTGAAAGGATCCGCCATGGCCTCCGACGCCTTCTTCCCGTTCCGCGACGGCATCGATGCCGCAGCGGCAGTCGGCATCACCTGCGTGATCCAGCCGGGCGGCTCAATCCGCGACGACGAAGTGATCGCCGCCGCCAATGAACACGGCATCGCGATGATCTTCACCGACATGCGTCACTTCCGCCATTAATTCCTTTTGCCGCGTGCGCTCCGGCGCACGCCATTCGTGGAGCCCCTGATGAACATTTTGATTATCGGCAACGGCGGGCGCGAGCACGCGCTGGCCTGGAAAGCCGCCCAGTCTCCGCTGGCGGACAAAGTCTACGTTGCGCCGGGCAACGCCGGCACCGCGCTGGAAGCCAATCTGGAGAACGTGGCGATCGCCGCCACAGATATCCCTGCCCTGGTCGCGTTCGCCCAGAGCCATGACATCGGTCTGACCATCGTCGGGCCGGAAGCGCCGCTGGTGATCGGCGTAGTCGACGCCTTCCAGGCCGCCGGTCTGAAAATCTTCGGCCCGTCGCAGGCCGCCGCGCAGCTCGAAGGCTCTAAAGCCTTCACCAAGGATTTCCTGGCGCGCCACCGCATCCCGACCGCCGAATATGAAAACTTTACCGAGGTGGAGCCGGCACTCGCCTATGTGCGCCGCAAAGGCGCACCGATCGTCATCAAAGCCGATGGCCTGGCCGCCGGTAAAGGCGTGATCGTCGCGATGACGCTGCAGGAGGCGGAAGAAGCCGTGCGTGACATGCTGGCCGGCAACGCCTTCGGCGACGCCGGTCATCGCATCGTAGTGGAAGAGTTCCTCGACGGCGAAGAAGCCAGCTTCATCGTGATGGTCGATGGCGAGAACGTGGTGCCGATGGCCACCAGCCAGGACCACAAACGCGTCGGCGACGGCGACACCGGCCCGAACACCGGCGGTATGGGCGCCTACTCTCCGGCGCCAGTTGTGACCGACGAAATCCACCAGCGCGCCATGGACCAGGTGATCTGGCCGACGGTGCGCGGCATGGCGGCGGAAGGCAATACCTACGTCGGCTTCCTGTATGCCGGCCTGATGATCTCCGCCGACGGCCAGCCGAAGGTGATCGAATTCAACTGCCGTTTTGGCGATCCGGAAACTCAGCCGATCATGCTGCGCCTGCGCTCCGATCTGGTGGAGCTGTGCCTGGCGGGTGCCGAAGGCCGCCTGAACGAGAAAAGCTCTGACTGGGACGAACGCCCTGCGCTCGGCGTGGTGCTGGCGGCCGGCGGTTATCCGGGTGATTATCGCAACGGCGAGGTGATCCAGGGGTTACCGCAGCAGGAAAGCGCCGACGGTAAGGTCTTCCACGCCGGTACGCGCCTGCAGGGCGATGACGTCGTCACCAGCGGCGGCCGCGTGCTGTGCGTGACGGCGCTGGGCGACACCGTGGCGCAGGCGCAGCAACGCGCCTATCAGCTGGCGGAAGGCATTCAGTGGCCGGGCAGCTTCTGCCGCAAAGATATCGGTTATCGCGCGATTGCGCGCGGCAAGTGATTTGACCTGATAAGGTCATGACAAGAGGCTCCGCGGCGCGGGGCCTTTTTTATAGCTGGTCTTCTTTCGGTTCCCAGCTGCAGAAGTCGTCGTTCGCCACCAGCAGCAGTTCACTGCCTTCCGGCGCTTCCAACCAGGCGACACTCACCGGCCGGCTGCTGCTGCGGGCGCGTTTTTCGATCCAGCCGATGGCGGTGGCATCCAACCCGGGTTTTAAGCGCTGGCCGTCGCAGGTTTGCACCTCGCCCTGCATCCAACGCCCCTGCAGTAATTTGACCTTGCCGGCGCGCAGCGCATTGCTGACCTCGAGGATACGTCGCGCCTGATATTGGTACAGTGCTATCTCATCGCTGGTCAGCGGTTCGCGGCGTGTCGCCAGCTGGCGCTGCATAAAGCTCACCGTGCCGTCGTCGGCAAAGCGCAGTTGAATGGAGTCTCGATCGCCGTCGGCATCGTTGCGTTTGATTTGGCGCAGCACGTCGCCCTGATAGGTGTACAACGTAGTGATGGTGCCCGGCCCCCGGTAGGGACTATAGACACTGACCAGCACCTGCGGACGATGTTGCTCATCGTCTTTACGCCACAGGCGTATCACGCCCTGATCGGCCACAAAGCCGCTGGCGGTAAAGCTGGGAATATCGGAATGGAAACTGCAGGCGCTCAGACCGAGGGCGATGCCGGCGGCCATGAGCACCCGACGAGTAAACAAAAGGGGCGCCATCGCCCCTCTGTTTAATCTTTTCACCGAGGCGCGGTCTTATTTAACAGCGTCTTTCAGTGCTTTGCCAGAAACGAACGCAGGCACGTTGGCTGCTGCGATTTTGATTTCTTTGCCAGTCTGTGGGTTGCGGCCAGTGCGCTCGCTACGATGGTTTACTTTGAAAGTACCGAAGCCAACCAATTGTACTGCATCACCTTCTTTCAGAGACTCAGTAATAGCAGCCAGGGTGGATTCCAGAGCCAGTTTAGCTTGTGCTTTGGAAAGGTCAGCCTTGTCCGCGATTACATCAATCAGTTGAGTCTTGTTCATAAGTTATCCTTACAGTGTGTTTATCGTTTGCAAAGCATCGAGTGCGACGGATATGCCGATTGACAGCACTCTCCTGCATACACGCACCGATAGCCACTTTTTTTACGCCCCCCAAATGTAGACCAGACAGGGTGCGGATGTGAAGCCTTAAGGCATGACAAATCAGGCGTTAAATCACGTTTTGCTGCCTTATTGCGCTAAATTTATCCCGATGTTGCTGACACCGGCCTCTCGCAGGTCGGATCGCAGCCCCTTGATCAGGTCTATATCGCGCTCTTCACAGGCGTCCAACAGGCGGAAAATTTCCCATTGAATGTCCCATTCTTCCTCTACCGCAGGCAAACTGCCCAACTCTTCGTCGGTCATTTCCTTACCGGCTTGAGTCATTTCCAACATCGCCACGGTGCGAATCGATGTTTCGCTGATGGCGATGGCGTGCTCCAGCGTCTCCCCGCCGAGCCGCGAATGGATCAGTTCCCCTAATGCGATACAGGCATCAATTGCCGGGTAAACGCCGTAAAGATCGTAATCTTCCGCCGACGGAATCGCCTCTTCCAACTTCTCGAGCTGGCTGTCGAAGTTGACCTTGGCGTCCTTCACCACCAGCGTTTCCCACACCAAATCCAGAATGCGGCGATAAACCGCCGGATCGCCGAACTCGGTCTGTTTGCAGAACATCTGGTAATTCGGGTACATACGCTCGCACAAACTGGCCATAAAGGTCAAATGTTGCCAAGCCTCGTGCCGTTCCAGACGTAAATGAATCGGGTTACGTAGCATGCTTTACTCTCTTACGCGTTATCTGCGGCGCAGTGTACCCGAAATCGCTCATGGCGACACCTCCGGATGCTGCTGCAACCAACGCTGAAACGCCGGACGGCGCGACGCGATGGCATCAGCCCAACGGGTCGGCTCCGGCAAACGGTAGCCCGCCATGCAGCGTTGCACCCACGCCAGCGCGCTGTCGGCGCCCACGCGGTGACCGGTAGAGATGAACAGCGGGTTGCAGCGCGTCTTGCTGCGCCATACCCAGCCCAGCTGTTCACCCTTATCTTCCAACGGCGCCAGCGCACCGACGGCGGCCTCCAGCGGTGCGAATTTGCCGCACAAGCGCTTCTTGGCCACGCCGATGGTCGGCACATCGACCAGCAGGCCGAAATGGCTGGCGACGCCGAGACGCCGCGGATGCGAAATGCCATGCCCATCGACGAAGATCAGCCCCGGCTTTTGCCGCAGCTGTGCCCAGGCGGCCAACAGCGCCGGGTATTCGCGAAACGACAGGAAGCCCGGGATATAAGGCATGACGGTGGCGATACGCGCCACCTGATACTCCACCAGCTCCAGCGACGGATAGCGCAGGATGGCGATGGCGGCACGCGTCACCGCCCCCTCCTGCTCGAAGCCCACGTCGGCGCCGGCGATGAAGGCCGGCGGGTCGGCCGGCAGATCGTCGTAGCGAATGACTTCAGCCGCGCGCCGCAGCTGTTCGGCGCGCAGGGCCTGCATATCGATCACATCGAATCCTTAACGGTGGTATTTCGCCGACTGCGCGTGCACCGCCTCGACGAAGGCGCCGGCGTGCTCAGGCGGCACATCCTGATGGATGCCGTGGCCCAGGTTGAACACATGGCCGTTGCCGTGGCCGAAACCGGCCAGAATGGTCTCCACTTCTTCCGCGATGCGCGTCGGGGAAGCATAAAGCATCGACGGATCCATGTTGCCCTGCAGCGCCACTTTATCGCCCACGCGCCGACGCGCGTCGGCGATGTCGGTGGTCCAATCCAGCCCCAGCGCATCGCAGCCGGTGGCGGCCATCGCCTCCAGCCACTGCCCGCCGCCTTTGGTGAACAGCGTCACCGGCACGCGGCGGCCGTCATTTTCACGCAGCAGCCCGTCGACGATCTTGTGCATGTAGTGCAACGAGAACTCGCGGTAATCGCGCCCGGTCAACACGCCGCCCCAGGTGTCGAACACCATCACCGACTGCGCGCCGGCCTTGATCTGGGCGTTGAGGTACAGGATCACGCTGTCCGCCAGCTTGTCCAGCAACAGGTGCAGCGTGGCCGGTTCGGCATACATCATCTTTTTCAGCTTGGTGAAGGCCTTGCTGCTGCCGCCTTCAACCATATAGGTAGCCAACGTCCACGGGCTGCCGGAGAAGCCGATCAGCGGCACTTCGCCCTTCAGCTCGCGGCGGATGGTACGCACCGCGTTCATCACATAGCCCAACTCCACTTCCGGATCGAACACCGGCAGTTTGTCGACGTCAGCACGGCAGGTGACCGGTGAGCTGAAACGCGGGCCTTCGCCGGCTTCAAAGTACAGGCCGAGCCCCATGGCGTCGGGAATGGTGAGAATGTCGGAGAACAGGATGGCGGCGTCCAGCGCATAGCGGCGCAGCGGCTGCAGTGTAACCTCGCAGGCCAGCTCCGCGTTCTTGCACAGCGACATGAAATCACCGGCCTGGGCGCGGGTCGCCTTGTACTCCGGTAAATAACGACCGGCCTGGCGCATCATCCATACGGGGGTCACATCCACCGGCTGGCGCAACAGCGCGCGCAGGTAGCGATCGTTCTTCAACTCAGTCATTTATGGGGCTCCCTTAATAATCTGCCGGCCATTGTACATTATTCTGCCCGGCACAGCGCCACGGTGTCCTCAATCAACCGGCGCGCCACGGTGCCGGGCGGCGGCAACAGCGGCAGTTGGTCGTAGCGATACCAGCCGGCGTTGAGCAGCTCCTTGGGATCGTGACGAAGGTCGCCCTGATGGTAATCGGCCATAAAGGCCATCATCAGCGAGTGCGGGAACGGCCAGGGTTGTGAGGTGACGTAGCGCAGGTTCTTGATTTCGATATTGCTCTCTTCCATCACTTCGCGCGCTACCGCCTGTTCCAGCGTTTCGCCCACCTCGACGAAGCCGGCCAGCACCGTATGGATGCCGCCGCGATGGCGCACGTGTTGCGCCAGCAGGATCTGATCGTCGCGCCGAATGGCGACGATCACGCAGGGCGCAATCTGCGGGTAGTACCGCTCTTTGCAGTGGCCGCACAGGCAGGCGCTTTCGGAGCGGCTGAGGTGCATCTCATGGCCGCAGTAGCCGCAATAGCGATGAGAGCGGTAGAAATCCGCCAACTGAACGCCGCGCCCGGCAAGCTGGAACAGACCGCGATCCTGATCCAACAGCTGACGCACCGATCCCATCTCCCGCGGCATCGCCTGGCGTACCAGCCAGACCGGCGCGCCCTCCCATTCACCGATGGTGCGCGCCATGTGGCCCTGCAGCCCGAGGGCGGCGGCCGTCCCCGACGGTAATTCACCGTTCGGTAACCAAAGTTTGCTTTCATGGCTGACGATCCACCAGCCGTTTTCATTGCCCGTTAATGCAAGTTCCATATCGTTGTTGCACAACCTCAGCTTCACTGGCACTCTACAAATCGGCTTTGTTACATTTTAATAACTTACCGGTTACTTTTGTTACTTACACGGAGTCAAACATGCTCAACCGTTTGGAAAGGCTGACTCAGCGCGTTGGCGGTAGTAATGAATTAGTTGATCAATGGCTTCAGGCCCGCAAACAGTTGCTGGTCGCCTACTGCACGCTGGTAGGCCTCAAACCGAATAAAGAAAAGCATACGCCGCTGAATGAAAAAGCGCTGGAGAACTTTTGCCACAACCTGGTGGATTACCTCTCCGCAGGGCATTTTCATATCTATGACAGAATTATCAAACAAGTGGAAGGCGCAGCCAGTCCGAAAATGTCGCTGGCGGTGAACATCTATCCCAAGCTGTGGGCCAATACTGAACAGATCATGGCGTTCCACGATCGCTATACCGAAGTGGATATCGATCAGGAGGTTTGTCTGGAATTCCACCAGGCCTTGTCGGATATCGGCGAAACGCTGGCGGCGCGCTTTGCGCTGGAAGATAAGCTGATCCAGTTGGAAGCAGAAGCCGCGCAGCAACCGCTGCCGGACCAGACGCTGGATCCGGCGCGTTAAAATTTTATAGTTTTTTTTCATATCCCTCCTATACTGGGGGGCATCTTGTCGGAGTGCCTAGCGCCTGATTTGTTCATCGAATCAGCCAGGCTGAGACCGTTAATTCGGGATCCGCGGAACCTGATCGGGTTAATACCCGCGAAGGGAACAAGAGTAATCTATCGCCACAGGCACGGCCTCCCCCTTGCGGGCGCCCTGCCTTATCGGCCACCATCATTACTCCCTCCGAGCTCCAGACAAGCAACTTTCCCAACCCAACACACTGGTAGGAACTTGCTATGTCTAACATTAATCCACCGCGCGCCCGTAAAGCGCAACGCGAAGCCGCCCAGCAGTTTATCGACACGCTGCAAGGCATGGCTTTCCCAAACTCACGCCGCATCTACCTACAGGGCTCGCGCCGCGATATCCAGGTGCCGATGCGCGAAATTGAGCTCAGTCCGACCCTGGTCGGCGGCAGCAAAGATAGCCCGCAGTATGAACAGAACGAGGCGATCCCGGTATATGACACCGCGGGCCCCTACGGCGATCCGCAGGCCGAGCTCGATGTGCACGCCGGCCTGGCCAAGCTGCGCGCCGGCTGGATCGACGCGCGCGGCGATACTGCGACCCTGAGCGGCGCCAGTTCCGGCTTCACCCAACAGCGGCTGGCGGACGAGGGGCTGGATCACCTGCGCTTCGAACATCTGCCGCTGCCGCGCAAGGCGTTGCCGGGCAAGTGCGTGACCCAGCTGCACTATGCCCGCGCCGGCATCGTCACCCCGGAGATGGAGTTTATCGCCATCCGTGAAAACATGGGGCGCGAGCGCATTCGCGGCGAGGTGCTGCGCCACCAGCATCCGGGCCAGGGCTGGGGCGCCAACCTGCCGGACAACATCACGCCGGAGTTCGTGCGCCAGGAAGTGGCCGCCGGCCGCGCCATCATTCCTGCCAACATCAATCACCCGGAGGCGGAGCCGATGATCATCGGCCGCAATTTCCTGGTGAAGGTGAACGCCAATATCGGCAACTCGGCGGTCACGTCGTCGATCGAAGAAGAGGTGGAGAAGCTGGTGTGGGCCACCCGCTGGGGCGCAGACACCGTGATGGATCTCTCCACCGGCCGCTATATTCACGAAACCCGCGAGTGGATCCTGCGCAACAGCCCGGTGCCCATCGGCACCGTGCCTATCTACCAGGCGCTGGAGAAGGTCAACGGCGTGGCGGAAAACCTCACCTGGGCGATGTTCCGCGATACGCTGCTGGAACAGGCGGAACAAGGGGTCGATTACTTCACCATCCACGCCGGCGTGCTGCTGCGCTATGTGCCGATGACCGCCAAACGCCTGACCGGCATCGTGTCGCGCGGTGGCTCGATCATGGCCAAATGGTGCCTGTCGCACCATCAGGAAAACTTCCTCTATCAGCATTTCCGTGAAATCTGCGAGATCTGCGCCGCCTACGACGTTTCGCTGTCGCTCGGCGACGGCCTGCGCCCCGGCTCGATTCAGGACGCCAACGACGAAGCCCAGTTCGCCGAGCTGCATACGCTGGGCGAGCTGACCAAAATCGCCTGGGAATACGACGTGCAGGTGATGATCGAAGGCCCGGGCCATGTGCCGATGCAGATGATCCGCCGCAATATGACCGAAGAGCTGGAACACTGCCACGAAGCGCCGTTCTACACCCTCGGCCCGCTGACCACCGATATCGCCCCGGGCTATGACCATTTCACCTCCGGCATCGGCGCGGCGATGATCGGCTGGTTCGGCTGTGCCATGCTGTGTTACGTCACGCCGAAAGAGCACCTCGGCCTGCCGAACAAAGAAGACGTCAAACAGGGCCTGATCACCTACAAGATCGCCGCCCACGCCGCCGATCTGGCCAAGGGCCATCCGGGCGCGCAGATCCGCGATAACGCCATGTCCAAGGCGCGTTTCGAATTTCGCTGGGAAGATCAGTTCAATCTGGCGCTCGATCCGGCCACCGCGCGCGCCTATCACGACGAAACCCTGCCGCAGGAATCCGGCAAGGTCGCCCACTTCTGCTCAATGTGCGGGCCGAAATTCTGCTCGATGAAGATTTCGCAGGAGGTGCGCGACTACGCCGCCGCCCAGGAGACCGCCAAGCCGATCGAAGTGCAGCTGACCGGCATGGATAAAATGTCCGCCGAATTCCGTGCCCGCGGCAGCGAGCTGTATCACAGCGCCGGCACCCTGCAAGAGGAGACAAACAATGACTGATATCACGACCCCCTTCCCGGCAACGCCCCACAAGCTGGGACTCTACCCGGTCGTCGACAGCGTGGAATGGATCGCTCGCCTGCTGGAGGCCGGCGTTACCACGATCCAGCTGCGCATCAAGGATTTGCCTGACGAGCAGGTCGAAGAGGATATCGCCGCCGCCATCGCGCTGGGCCAGCGTTATCAGGCGCGCCTGTTCATCAACGACTACTGGCGGCTGGCGATCAAGCATGGCGCCTACGGCGTGCATCTGGGCCAGGAAGATCTCGATACCACCGATCTGGCTGCCATTCACCGCGCCGGGTTGCGGCTCGGCGTGTCCACCCATGACGACGCCGAACTGGCGCGCGCGCTGGCGGTGAAACCGTCCTACATCGCGCTGGGGCACATCTTCCCGACCCAAACCAAAGACATGCCTTCGGCGCCGCAGGGGCTGACGGAGTTGAAACGCCACATCGCCGGCCTGGCGGATTACCCGACGGTGGCGATCGGCGGGATCAGTATCGATCGCGTACCGGCAGTGCTGGCGTGCGGCGTCGGCAGCGTGGCGGTGGTCAGCGCCATCACCCAGGCGCCGGATTGGCGCGCGGCGACGGCCGAGCTGCTGCGGCTGATCGAAGGCGAGGGGTCGAGCGATGCTTAACGATCAGGAATTCCTGCGCTACAGCCGCCAGCTGCTGCTGGAGGACGTCGGCCCGGAAGGCCAGGAGAAACTCAAGCGCGCCACGGTGTTGATCGTCGGTTTGGGCGGGCTCGGTTCCCCGGCTTCGTTGTACCTGGCCGCCGCCGGCGTCGGCACGCTGCTGCTGGCCGACGACGACCAGCTGCACGTTACCAACCTGCAGCGGCAAATCCTCTACCGCAGCGCCGATACCGCCACCGGTAAGGCGGCGCTGGCGCAACGCCACCTGCAGGCGCTGAACCCGTTGGTGGAATCCATCCCGCTGGCGCAACGGCTACAGGGGCAAGCGCTGCGCGACGCGGTCGCCCGCGCCGATCTGGTGCTGGACTGCTGCGACAATATGGCGACCCGTCATGAGGTCAATGCCGCCTGCATCGCCGCCGCCAAGCCGCTGATCAGCGGCAGCGCGGTCGGTTTCAGCGGCCAGCTGCTGGTGCTCGAGCCGCCCTATGCGCACGGCTGCTACGCCTGCCTGTATCCGGAGCAGGAAGAACCGCAGCGCAACTGCCGCACTGCCGGGGTACTCGGCCCGGTGGTCGGCGTAATCGGCACCCTGCAAGCGCTGGAGGCCATCAAGATGCTGGCCGGCATGCCTTCCTCCCTCAGCGGGAAACTGCGGCTGTTCGACGGTAAGCAGCAGAGCTGGAGCACGCTGCAACTGAGCCAGGCCCGCGCCTGCCCGGTATGCGGAGGCGCAGCATGAAAATCCGGCTGAACGACCAACCGCTTGAGCTGGCGCAGCCGCTCAGCGTCGCCGCCCTGCTGACCCAGTTGGAACGCCACCAGCCGGGCACCGCGCTGGCGATCAACCAAACCATCATTCCACGCGCCGACTGGGCCGATCATCAGGTGCAGGACGGTGACGACATTTTGCTGTTTCAAGCGATCGCCGGAGGCTGACATGCTGAAAATCGCCGATACCACTTTTACCTCGCGCCTGTTCACCGGCACCGGCAAGTTCGCCACCCCGGCGTTGATGCTGGAGGCACTGGCGGCCTCCGGCTCACAGCTGGTGACCATGGCCATGAAGCGCGTCGATCTGCGCGGCGGCAACGACGCCATTTTGGCGCCGCTGCAGCAGTTGGGCGTCAGGCTGTTGCCCAACACCTCCGGCGCCAAAACGGCCGCCGAGGCGGTGTTCGCCGCCCGGCTGGCGCGTGAAGCGCTCGGCACCCACTGGGTGAAGCTGGAGATCCATCCCGATGTGAAATACCTGCTGCCTGATCCGATAGAAACGCTGAAAGCGGCGGAAACGCTGGTGAAAGACGGTTTTGTGGTGCTGCCCTACTGCGGCGCCGATCCGGTGCTGTGCAAACGGCTGGAAGAGGTGGGCTGTGCGGCGGTGATGCCGCTCGGTGCGCCTATCGGCTCCAACCGCGGTCTGCGCACCCGTGACTTCCTCGAAATCATCATCGAGCAAGCCAAGGTGCCGGTGGTGGTAGACGCCGGCATCGGCGCGCCAAGCCACGCGCTGGAGGCGATGGAGCTGGGTGCCGACGCGGTGCTGGTGAATACCGCCATTGCCGTGGCGCGCGATCCGGTGCAGATGGCACGGGCGTTTCGCCTGGCGCTGGAGGCCGGCGAGCTGGCACGCAGCGCCGGATTAGGCTCCAGCCAGCGCGGCGCGGTCGCGTCCAGCCCGCTGACCGCTTTTCTCAGCCAGCCAGAGGAGGCGCAATGATGGCCGACGATTTCAGTAGCCGCTGGCAACAGCTGGATTGGGACGACATTACGCTGCGCATCAACGGCAAAACTACGCGCGACGTAGAGCACGCGTTGAACGCCGACAAGCTGACGCGCGACGACTTTATGGCGCTGATCTCCCCCGCCGCCGCGCCGTATCTGGAACCGCTGGCGCAGCGCGCACAGCAGCTGACCCGCCAGCGGTTCGGTAACGTCGTCGGCTTCTATGTGCCGCTGTATCTCTCTAACCTGTGCGCCAACGACTGCACCTACTGCGGCTTTTCGATGAGCAACCGCATCAAGCGCAAAACGCTGGATGCGGCGGAGATCGCACGCGAGTGCGAAGCCATCAAGGCGCTGGGGTTCGAACATCTGTTGCTGGTCACCGGCGAACATCAGACCAAGGTTGGCATGGACTATTTCCGCCAGCACATCCCGACGATCCGCCGGCACTTCAGCTCGCTGATGATGGAAGTGCAGCCGCTGGCGCAGGAGGAATACGCCGAACTGAAAACGCTGGGCCTGGACGGCGTGCTGGTGTACCAGGAAACCTACCATCCGGCCACCTATCTGCAGCACCACCTGCGCGGCCAGAAGCAGGATTTCCATTGGCGCCTGGCCACGCCGGATCGCCTGGGGCGCGCCGGGATCGACAAGATCGGCCTCGGCGCATTGATCGGTCTGTCCAACAGTTGGCGCACCGACTGCTACCTGCTGGCGGAACATCTGTTCTACCTGCAGCAAACCTACTGGCAGAGCCGCTACTCGATCTCGTTCCCGCGTCTGCGCCCCTGCGCCGGTGGCATTGAACCGGCGTCGATCATGAGCGAGCCTCAGCTGGTGCAGCTGATCTGCGCCTTCCGGCTGTTCGCGCCAGACGTTGAGCTGTCGCTGTCTACCCGGGAGTCGCCTTACTTCCGCGATCATATGATCCCGGTGGCGATCAACAGCGTCAGCGCCGGATCCAAGACGCAGCCCGGCGGCTATGCCGATGACGTACCGCCGGAGCTGGAACAGTTCGAACCGCACGACGGCCGCACGCCGCAGCAGGTCGCCGAGGCCATCAGCCACGCCGGGCTGCAGCCGGTGTGGAAAGACTGGGACGGTTATCTGGGACGCGGCGCGCAATAAACAGCAACGTTTGCCGCCGTGTGAAGAAAACGCTGGAGCGGCCGCGCAATGCCGAACGGCAGCGCTGGCGCCGGCAAACGCGCCGACTATAGTGGCCTTGCCGACCGCCAAACCCGGCGTCGGCCGGGGCCGTCACCCTCTCGATGGCCCCGCCTTATCCCATCCCGGATCGCGCCGGAGATCCTCTTGCGCGACTCCGGCCCTCGTCCGCGGCAACGCGCATATGCCGTATCGCGGCCTGTAAGGGCGTACGGATAGGTTGTCTTGTCGGTTAATGGGCTGTCAGAAAGATGCGATATCTGCGTTCGGTATTCACTTAGGAGTGATATTCATAGGGCGCTATTGCGGCAGAACAGTGAGGAACGAGGAAAAAAGAAGATACAGCGACGAAGAGAGGTTCGAATGGTCATCCCCGATGCAGCCAATAGCCCTGGTGTTGACCGCAGATTTTTTTGCCGCCTGCTCCCTGCTTA
The DNA here is from genome assembly GCF_009905295.1 of Serratia sp. NGAS9. Lineage (NCBI taxonomy): Bacteria > Pseudomonadati > Pseudomonadota > Gammaproteobacteria > Enterobacterales > Yersiniaceae > Serratia > Serratia sp. NGAS9. The sequence continues at coordinate 292,973 of NZ_CP047605.1, read as the reverse complement.
CGGACAAGAGCAGGCGGTTTATTTTGTGAGACTGGCACCCCCCCAGGACGCGAATCACACAGTATGTGCGCTAATTAACCACATAAACGATTAAATGTGAATGTCTTTTGAGTGTTTTTTTATTTAGTATCGAGTATGTTTTGAGTTTGCCAAAGGAAATCAAGCTGATATCACCGCAACCACCGGGGCATCATCTATAATCCAGCACGGGTTCTCGCGCAGGTTTTTCAGCGCTCGCGGTCAACATCAAAAAAGCCAAGGTTGTCATGAAGAAAACGCCAAATTATATCGATGCAATCAGCGCGTTGCTCACTCTGAAAGGAGTTGGCGACAGAAAACATGCCTCCACGATGGCCAACATACTGAACCTTCAGTACAACAGCGCCAAACAAAAACTGGATGGCAAAAGGGGCATCACCCTCGATGAAATCAAAAAGGTTTTTCAGTATTTCAACGAACCGTTTGCTGGCCAAAGGACGCATAACGGCGTCTTTATCATGAACAGCATTCACAAGCGCTGCAACATTGAGGTCGACGAGCGCCCGGCCACGCAAGCAGACAGCGACGAAACCTACGCCTACAAAAAAGACGATCTTTTCATCATCAACACCAACCGGGAACATGCCGCCGATGCCCCACGGTACAAAGTCAACAAGATAGACTTTCTGCCGGCTCCGCGTATCGCGATCCTGGACAATGACAGTGATATTCTCGAATTGTTGAAGAAGATCGCCTACCGCTACGGCATCGAGACCGAGACCTTTCAAACGGCGGACGCCATGCTGGCCGCGCTGGAGCACCAGTCTTTTGAGGCGTTTATTTTGGACTGGCTGTTGGACTTCGGCGAGACTTCCGAACGCGTCGTGAAGAAAATAAAGGACACCCTCGATCCGCATGCCCGCATCATCATTTTGACCGGCCAGCTGAATCACTACGAGAAAAACATCGGCGATATGATCCTGCACTATGACGTGCATCTGGTGGAAAAACCGACCAAACCGCTGATTATCTCTTCGCTGCTGCTGTCGAACTTATTCTTTAATTAGTTTGACCGGGATGCGGATCAAAAACGACGAGCCAACCCCTTCGACGGATTTGACCTTGATGTCGCCTTTCATCGTCGTGACGTAATTTTTGATAATGGTCAGCCCTAGCCCCAATCCCTGTCGCGTTTCCCTTTCCACCCCCTGATTGAACGCCTTATATAATCGTTCCAGATTATCGACGTTAAACCCGATGCCGGTGTCTTTTACCCATAAATACAGATTGCCGTGGCACACCTTCACATTGAGGATAATCGCACCGTGGTGAGTAAATTTGTCCGCGTTGCTGAGCAGATTGGCCAATATTCGGTAGAGCTTATATTTGTCGGAGCAAATCAAACCAACATAGGATGAACGACGCACCACGATGCGATTACCGCGCCCGGCGCTGATACTGGTCATGGCATCGTCCACCACCTCATTCAGACGGAAGGTGGATATATTCACTTTGACCTCCCCCATCTCTAGCCGCGAATAATCCATCACCTCGCGCGTTTGTTCGGTGATCTTATTGCCGTGATAGGAGATCAGGCGAGCTTCTTTTTTCAACTCTTCCTGCGCTAGCTCGTGCTCCATGATATCCGCAGCAATGACGATGGCCTGAGTCGAGCCGGCGATCTCGTGGTAGATGGAAGAGATAAAGATGTTCTTATTCTTGATGATCTCTTTTAACGAGAAGGCATTTCTCAGCACCAGGAACATCATCAGGAACACCAACATCAGCGAAAAGAGGGCAAACATCTCGGCTTTACTCGAGTTGTCCTGGATGATGCCTTTCACTTCGGTAAAGTTTTTAATCTGTATCCGATAAATAATTTCCTGGATATCGACCAGCGTGCCCTCGATATCATCCATATAAGAGAGAATATCCGCCTTGTTTTTCTGCCCCACCAGCAAGCCGGCGGAGAGATCGTCCAACGTGCGGTACTGCTGCTTCAGCAGCGCAACATTCTTGATGAACTCGTCGTCGTAATAAAAAGAGTCGCTGAAGGTCGAACGGCTCTCCAGGATCTGAATCTTCGAGTAAAAGATTTTCTTCTTGATCAGGAAAGCGTCGTAGTCGTTATTTTCACTGAGCAGCAGCGCGGTTTTGGTCCTTTCAAACGCCAGAAAGAGGATCTCGGCCACCGAGTAGTTGTCCAGATTGGGCTCGATCTGCTTATAGCGCTCTTTTACGCCACCGAAGTTAATAGCAATCAACAAAATCAATAAAGAGAAGATGGCAACCAACGCGATAAGAGTACCGATCAGTTTTTTGCTCATCTTATTTCATCTCCAACCGTTTAACTTGCCAGACGGTTTTCGCATTCACATCCAGGTTATTCAGCTCAGCGTAGCCATCGCGCGGATAAATAATGGCGAATGGCCCCAGCTCCCCCACGTCGATCGGCTTACCGCCGCGCAGATAGGCGACAATCACGCGGTATTTAATCATCTCGTCAATCGGCATCGAGTAGGAGTAATCGTCCCAGGCGAAAGCGCGCACCGACTGGCCTTTCAGATGATAGGCTTTCACCAGCTCAGCAAACTCAACGCCGGTAAACGTATCTTCCGGGGTGAAATTGGTCGAGGTTTTAATCGTGTGCGGCGGCATCGCCTCCAGCATCTGCCGGGTGATTTTGATCTTCTCGCCGTCGAGCGGTTTCAGATAAAAATAGTCAACGGCCGCATACAGCGGCGCGCTAAACAGCGAAAGCAGCAGTAACGTCATCAATCCTTTGATTTTCATCATTCACCCTCTTTGCGTTTCACCAGTTCGGCCTGGCCAAATTCATCCTGCCCGACCACGACCCAGCCGTGACGTTGATAAAAGCCTTCGGCCTTGGAGCCGAGATCGGTGGTTAAGTGGATCGCTTCGGCGCCGTGCTCAAACATCCAGTGAGTGACCCGTGCCAGTAAGGCAGAGCCGATCCCCTTAGACTGGTATTCCGGCTTCACGAACAGGCCGCCGATCAGCGGTTCAGGGATGAATAACCCGAAGCCAACGCCGGCATAGTCGTCGCCATACTTGCAGATCCAACCGCCGCCCTGGTTGATGTCCTCCAGCGCCTGTTTGCGCTGCAGATACTGGACCTGATGCGGATGCAGCAGGTTTTCTTCAACGGAAAAGCGGATCTCATACAGGTATGGCAGGTGTTGCGCCGTCAATTTTTCGAAGGTAATGAGGCTGTCCATGTTTCACACTGTCCTTAATTGTCAGATAAAAAGCGCCGGTCAATTTCTGCTGGAACCATAGTAGCAAAGTTTGTCTTAACCCGGCACGAGGCGAAAAAAAACCGCCCCCGAAGGGGCGGTTTATCTGGCGATGGGCCCGGCGTACCGGGCCCGCGGCGCGGATGACGATTACTCGTCGTCGCTGCCGCCCAGGCCTGCGTTGAGCAGCTCGGCCAGGTTAGCCGTCGCTTCTTCCGCGCTGACTTGCGGAACAACCGGCGCTTCACCCTGAGCACGGCGACGCATACGATCCTGATGATAAGCGTAACCGGTACCGGCTGGGATCAGACGGCCCACGATAACGTTCTCTTTCAGGCCACGCAGTTCATCACGCTTGCCGGCTACGGCAGCTTCGGTCAGAACGCGCGTCGTTTCCTGGAACGATGCAGCGGAGATGAAGGACTCGGTCGCCAAGGAAGCCTTGGTGATACCCAGCAGATCGCGCGAGAAGGTTGCCGCGATTTTACCTTCAGCTTCCAGCTGACGGTTGGCAATCTTGACGCGAGACACTTCAGCCTGCTCGCCTTCCAGGAACTCGGAGCCACCAGCGCTAACGATGGTGCCTTTACGCAGCATCTGACGAACGATAACTTCGATGTGCTTATCGTTAATCTTAACGCCTTGCAGACGGTAAACTTCCTGCACTTCGTTGGTGATGTAGCGGGTAACCGCATGCACGCCACGCAGACGCAGAATGTCGTGCGGAGACTCTGGGCCGTCGGAAACGACGTCACCACGTTCCACCACTTCGCCTTCGAACACGTTGAGCTGACGCCATTTCGGGATCATCTCTTCGTAAGCGTCGCTGCCGTCCAGCGGAGAGATCACCAGGCGACGTTTGCCTTTGGTCTCTTTACCGAACGAGATAATCCCGCTGATTTCAGCCAGGATTGCCGGCTCTTTCGGACGACGTGCTTCGAACAGGTCGGCAACGCGCGGCAGACCACCGGTAATATCCTTGGTACCGCCGGATTCCTGAGGAATACGCGCCAGGGTATCACCCGCACCGATCTGAATGCCGTCTTCCAGCTGAACGATCGCTTTGCCCGGCAGGAAGTATTGAGCAGGCATATCAGTACCTGGGATCAATACGTCTTCGCCCTGAGCGTCAACGATTTTCAGTGCCGGACGCAGGTCTTTACCGCTACCGGTACGCTCTGCGCTGTCCAGTACGACCAGAGAAGACAAACCGGTCAGTTCGTCGGTCTGGCGAGTAATGGTCTGGCCGTCAACCATATCCGCGAAGCGAATGAAGCCGCTGACTTCACTGATGACCGGCATGGTGTGCGGATCCCAGTTAGCAACGGTTTCGCCGCCGTTAACTTCTTCACCGTCGCCTTTGCCCATCACGGCACCGTAAGGCACCTTGTAGCTTTCTTTGGTACGGCCGAATTCGTCGATCAGTTTCAGTTCGGTGTTACGCGAGGTGATCACCAGCTTGCCCGCGGCGTTCATAACGAACTTCACGTTGCTCAGCTTGAGGCTACCCTTGTTTTTCACCTGGATGCTGGATTCAGCAGCCGCACGAGATGCCGCACCACCGATGTGGAACGTACGCATCGTCAGCTGTGTACCCGGCTCACCGATGGACTGTGCCGCGATAACGCCGATGGCTTCACCTTTGTTGATGATGTGGCCACGTGCCAGGTCGCGACCGTAGCAGTTTGCACACACACCAAAGTCGGTTTCACAGCTCACTACGGAACGGACTTTAACGCTGTCGACAGAATTCTCTTCCAACAGGTCACACGCCTTCTCGTTCAGCAGGGTGTTGCGTGGCACCAGAATGTCCGCCGTACCCGGCTTGAGGACGTCTTCTGCCGTCACACGGCCCAGAACGCGTTCACGCAGCGGCTCTTTCACGTCGCCACCTTCGATAACCGGAGTCATCAGGATGCCGTCGTGGGTGCCACAGTCGTCTTCGGTCACAACCAGATCCTGCGCCACGTCAACCAGACGACGGGTCAGATAACCGGAGTTCGCGGTTTTCAGTGCGGTATCCGCCAGACCTTTACGAGCACCGTGGGTGGAGATGAAGTACTGGAGTACGTTCAGACCTTCACGGAAGTTCGCGGTGATTGGCGTTTCGATGATGGAGCCGTCCGGCTTCGCCATCAGGCCACGCATACCGGCCAGCTGACGAATCTGAGCGGCGGAACCACGCGCACCGGAGTCGGCCATCATAAAGATGCTGTTGAAGGAAACTTGCTGTTCCACTTCGCCGTCACGGTTAACCACGTCTTCTACCGACAGGTTTTCCATCATCGCTTTCGCAACGCGTTCGTTCGCTGCAGCCCAGATATCGATCACTTTGTTGTAGCGTTCGCCGGCGGTAACCAGACCAGACTGGAACTGCTCCTGGATCTCGGCAACTTCGGTTTCCGCTTCTTCGATGATCTCCGCTTTCTTGGCCGGGATAACCATGTCGTCGATACCTACGGAAGCGCCTGAACGGGCTGCGTAAGCAAAACCGGTGTACATGATCTGGTCAGCAAAGATAACGGTCGGCTTCAGGCCCAGGATGCGGTAACAGGTGTTCAGCATCTTGGAGATCGCTTTCTTGCCCAAAGGCTGGTTAACGATCGAGTACGGCAGACCTTTCGGTACGATCATCCACAGGATGGCGCGGCCGATGGTGGTGTCGATGATGCTGGTCTGAGAAGTCCATTCGCCTTCGGCGTTTTTGACGTCTTCGGTGATACGCACTTTAACGCGCGCATGCAGAGACGCCAGGCCGGCGCGGTAAACACGCTCAGCTTCTTTGGAACCGTTCAGCACCATGCCTTCGCCCTTGGCGTTAACACAGTCGCGGGTCATGTAGTACAGACCCAGTACAACGTCCTGAGAAGGAACGATGATTGGCTCGCCGTTCGCTGGGGACAGGATGTTGTTGGTAGACATCATCAGCGCACGCGCTTCCAGCTGGGCTTCCAGCGTCAGCGGTACGTGAACAGCCATCTGGTCACCATCGAAGTCGGCGTTATAGGCCGCACAAACCAGTGGGTGCAGCTGGATCGCTTTACCTTCGATCAGAACCGGTTCAAACGCCTGGATACCCAAACGGTGCAGGGTTGGTGCACGGTTCAGCAGTACCGGGTGTTCGCGGATCACTTCGTCCAGGATATCCCAAACGACGGCTTCTTCACGCTCAACCATTTTCTTGGCGGCTTTGATGGTGGTGGCCAGGCCACGCAGCTCCAACTTGCCGTAGATGAACGGTTTGAACAGCTCCAGCGCCATCTTTTTAGGCAGACCGCACTGATGCAGACGCAGGTATGGACCTACGGTGATTACGGAACGGCCGGAGTAGTCAACGCGTTTACCGAGCAGGTTCTGACGGAAACGACCCTGCTTACCTTTGATCATGTCGGCCAAAGATTTCAGAGGACGTTTGTTGGAACCGGTGATGGCACGACCGCGACGGCCGTTATCCAGCAGGGCGTCTACCGCTTCTTGCAGCATACGCTTTTCGTTGCGCACGATGATGTCAGGCGCAGCCAGATCCAGCAGGCGTTTCAGACGGTTGTTACGGTTGATCACGCGGCGATACAGATCGTTCAGATCCGAGGTCGCGAAACGACCGCCATCCAGCGGAACCAGCGGGCGCAGATCCGGCGGCAGTACCGGCAGCACGGTCAGGATCATCCACTCCGGCTTGTTACCGGACTGTACGAACGCTTCCAGCAGCTTGATACGCTTGGTCAACTTCTTGCGCTTGGTTTCGGAGTTGGTTTCGTTCAGCTCTTCACGCAGCTGCTCGCACTCGGCTTCCAGATCCATGTTTTTCAACAGGGCCTGAATAGCTTCCGCACCCATCTTGGCGTCGAATTCGTCACCGAACTCTTCCAGCGCGTCCAGATACTGCTCTTCGGTCAGGATCTGACGACGCTCGAGGTTGGTCATACCGCCTTCGACCACCACATAGGATTCGAAGTACAGTACGCGTTCGATATCACGCAGCGGCATATCCAGCAGCAAACCGATGCGGGATGGCAGCGATTTCAGGAACCAGATGTGCGCGGTCGGCGAAGCCAGCTCGATGTGGCCCATGCGCTCACGACGCACTTTGGTCTGGGTCACTTCAACGCCGCACTTCTCACAGATCACGCCGCGGTGTTTCAAGCGCTTGTACTTACCGCACAGGCACTCGTAATCTTTTACCGGCCCGAAGATACGGGCGCAGAAAAGGCCGTCACGTTCTGGTTTGAACGTACGGTAGTTAATGGTTTCCGGCTTCTTAACTTCACCGAACGACCACGAACGGATCATGTCTGGCGAGGCCAGAGCAATCTTGATCGCATCAAACTCTTCGGTCTTAGTTTGCGCTTTCAGAAACTTCAATAAGTCTTTCACGGATTGGCTCCTGTCGGAGTTAAACCTGTTGGGTACCCACAACCGCAGTAGGTACCCGTGTGACCTGAACAACCACCCTCAGGCTCCCTTAGGCGGGGAGCCTGAGCCGGAATGACGATTACTCGTCTTCCAGTTCGATGTTGATGCCGAGCGAGCGGATTTCTTTCAACAGTACGTTGAAGGATTCCGGCATGCCTGGCTCCATCCGGTGGTCGCCATCCACGATGTTTTTGTACATCTTGGTACGGCCGTTAACGTCATCCGACTTAACGGTGAGCATTTCCTGCAGGGTATAAGCCGCGCCGTATGCTTCCAGTGCCCACACTTCCATCTCACCGAAGCGTTGACCACCGAACTGCGCTTTACCACCCAGAGGTTGCTGAGTAACCAAGCTGTAAGAACCGGTTGAACGGGCGTGCATTTTATCGTCAACCAAGTGGTTCAGTTTCAGCATGTACATATAGCCGACAGTAACCTGGCGCTCGAATTGCTCACCGGTACGGCCATCGAACAGCGTGATCTGACCGGAGGTCGGGATACCACCCATTTCCAGCAGCTTCTTGATTTCAGTCTCTTTCGCACCGTCAAACACCGGTGTTGCGATCGGCATACCTTTTTTCAGGTTCTCTGCCAGACGCAGCACTTCGTCGTCGCTGAAGGTGTTCAGGTCAACTTTCTGGCAAACGTCGTCGCCCAGATCGTAGGCCTTCTGGATGAACTCACGCAGCTTGGCCACTTCCTGCTGCTGCTTCAGCATCTGGTTGATCTTCTCACCGATGCCTTTCGCAGCCATACCCAGGTGGGTTTCCAGGATCTGACCGATGTTCATACGTGATGGTACGCCCAGCGGGTTCAGTACGATGTCTACCGGCGTGCCGTTTTCATCGTAAGGCATATCTTCGATCGGGTTGATCTTGGAGATAACACCCTTGTTACCGTGGCGGCCCGCCATCTTGTCACCCGGTTGGATCTGACGTTTAACAGCCAGATAAACCTTGACGATTTTCAGCACGCCCGGCGCCAGATCGTCGCCCTGAGTGATCTTACGACGCTTGGCTTCCAGCTTCTTCTCGAAGTCGGATTTCAGTTCGTCGTACTGCTCGGCCAGCTGTTCCAGCTGGTTTTGCTTCTCTTCGTCGGTCAGGCCCAGTTCCAGCCAGCGATCGCGCGGCAGCTTGCTCAGCTTGTCGGCTTCGATGCCACCGGCAACCAGCACCGCGTGGATACGTGCAAACAGGCCGGCTTCCAGGATCTGCAGTTCTTCCGTCAGGTCTTTCTTCGCCTGTTTCAGCTGCATCTCTTCGATTTCCAACGCGCGCTTGTCTTTTTCCACGCCATCGCGGGTGAAGACCTGCACGTCGATAACCGTACCGGAAACGCCGTTCGGCACACGCAGAGAAGAGTCTTTAACGTCAGACGCTTTCTCACCGAAGATCGCACGCAGCAGTTTCTCTTCCGGCGTCAGCTGGGTTTCGCCTTTAGGCGTTACCTTACCGACCAGGATGTCACCGCCGGTCACTTCAGCGCCGATATACACGATACCGGATTCATCCAGCTTGGAGAGCGCAGCTTCACCCACGTTAGGGATGTCGGCGGTGATCTCTTCAGGCCCCAGCTTGGTGTCGCGAGACACGCACGCCAGTTCCTGGATGTGGATGGTGGTGAAGCGATCTTCCTGCACCACGCGCTCGGAGACCAAGATGGAGTCTTCGAAGTTGTAGCCGTTCCAAGGCATGAACGCTACGCGCATGTTCTGGCCCAGTGCCAGTTCGCCCAGGTCTGTCGATGGGCCATCCGCCAGCACGTCACCGCGCTCGATTGGCTCACCCAGACTCACACACGGCATCTGGTTGATGCAGGTGTTCTGGTTAGAACGGGTGTACTTGGTCAGGTTGTAAATATCGATACCTGCTTCGCCCGGGTACATCTCGTCTTCGTTAACTTTGATAACGATACGGGAAGCATCCACGTACTGGATCACACCGCCGCGTTTGGCAACGGCGGTTACGCCGGAGTCAACCGCTACAGCACGTTCCATACCGGTACCGACCAGCGGCTTGTCAGCGCGCAGGGTTGGTACGGCCTGACGTTGCATGTTCGCACCCATCAATGCACGGTTGGCGTCATCGTGTTCCAGGAATGGAATCAGTGAGGCACCAACGGAAACAACCTGCTGGGTGGATACGTCCATGTAGTCAACCTGATCGCGGCTGAACAGGCTTGATTCGCCTTTGCTGCGGCAGGTGACCAGGTCTTCTACGAAGCGGCCTTCTTCATCCAGGTTGGAGTTCGCCTGGGCGATAACGAAGTTGCCTTCTTCAATAGCAGACAGGTAGTTGATTTCATCGGTCACCACGCCGTCACGCACGCGGCGGTACGGGGTTTCCAGGAAGCCATACTCGTTAGTCTGTGCGTACACGGACAGGGAGTTGATCAGACCGATGTTTGGACCTTCCGGCGTTTCGATTGGGCACACGCGGCCGTAGTGGGTCGGGTGTACGTCTCGAACTTCAAAGCCGGCGCGCTCACGGGTCAGACCGCCCGGGCCCAGTGCGGAGATACGACGCTTGTGCGTGATCTCGGACAGCGGGTTGTTCTGGTCCATGAACTGGGACAGCTGGCTGGAACCGAAGAACTCTTTCACCGCCGCCGAAATCGGCTTGGCGTTGATCATGTCCTGAGGCATCAGGGTATCCAGATCGCCCAGAGACAGACGCTCTTTCACCGCACGCTCAACACGCACCAGACCTACGCGGAACTGGTTCTCGGCCATTTCGCCGACGGAGCGGATACGACGGTTGCCCAAGTGGTCGATGTCGTCCACTTCGCCCTTGCCGTTACGGATATCGATGAGCTTCTTCATCACTTCGATGATGTCGTCTTTGCTCAGGATGCCCGAACCTTCGATCTCGTCGCGCAGCAGAGAACGGTTGAACTTCATGCGACCCACCGCGGACAGATCGTAGCGGTCTTCGGAGAAGAACAGGTTCTCGAACAGGCTTTCGGCAGCTTCGCGCGTTGGCGGCTCACCAGGGCGCATCATGCGGTAGATTTCTACCAGCGAGCTCAGACGATCGTTGGTCGGATCGACACGCAGCGTTTCAGAGATGTACGCGCCGTGGTCCAGATCGTTGGTGAACAGCGTTTCGATGCGCTTGTGGCCAGACTGGCTCAGCTTGGCCAGCAGATCCAGCGACAGCTCCATGTTGGCTGCGCAGATCAGTTCGCCGGTATTGGTATCGATATAGTCTTTCGCGACCACTTTGCCCGCGATGTACTCTACCGGTACTTCAATGCTCTGAATGTCGTCTTTTTCCAGCTGACGGATATGACGGGCGGTGATACGACGGCCTTTCTCTACGTAGATCTTGCCGTTGGCTTCGATATCGAACGAAGCGGTCTCACCACGCAGGCGCTCTGGCACCAGCTCCATCTGCAGCTTGTTGTCGCGGATTTCGAAGACGATCTTGTCAAAGAACAGGTCGAGGATCTGTTCAGTGGTGTAGTTCAGCGCGCGCAGAATGATGGTCGCAGGCAGTTTGCGGCGACGGTCAATACGCACGAACAGGTTGTCTTTCGGATCGAACTCGAAGTCCAACCATGAACCGCGGTAAGGGATGATGCGTGCGTTGTACAGCACTTTACCCGAAGAGTGGGTTTTACCCTTATCGCTGTCGAAGAATACGCCAGGACTACGGTGCAACTGAGATACGATAACCCTCTCAGTACCGTTGATCACAAAGGTGCCGTTTTCGGTCATGAGCGGAATTTCGCCCATGTAGACTTCTTGTTCCTTGATGTCTTTGACCGTACCTTCAGGCGCTTCGCGCTCATAGATAACCAGGCGCAGTTTTACGCGCAGCGGTGCAGAGAACGTCACACCACGAATCTGGCACTCTTTGACGTCGAAGACCGGCTCACCAAGACGGTAGCTAACGTATTGCAGCTCCGAATTGCCACTGTAGCTCTGGATAGGGAAAACAGAACGGAATGCGGCTTCAAGGCCGTACTGCCCTTCTGGATCTTGCTCGATAAACTTCTGGAACGAGTCAAGCTGGATAGAAAGGAGATATGGTATGTCCAGCACTTGTGGACGTTTACCAAAATCCTTACGAATACGTTTTTTCTCGGTATAGGAGTAAACCATAGGGTTCCTCAGCTCGCTGATCAGTGACCCAATCTGTCCGTCCGATTAGGGACAGTTCATGCAACACCGTTTTGTCGACCGGAAAGCGGGAACACTTTCCGCAATGTCTCTTGCTATCACGCTTAAACCATTTCATCGCGTCTTCCCCCAGAACTCCTGGTAGTGCAAAGACCGCGGTATATTAAGTCGTCAACAGAAACAAACATTGGGAGGCGAAACCAGCAGCCAAACAGTGTGAAACGCTACTGGCGCCCTACAGCGCAAAAAGGCTGGTGACTAAAAAGTCACCAGCCATCAGCCTAAAAGACTAGGCTGCAACCGGAAAGGTTGGCTTATTTAACTTCAACTTCTGCGCCAGCTTCTTCCAGAGATTTTTTCAGAGCTTCTGCGTCATCTTTGCTCACGCCTTCTTTCAGAGCGGCTGGAGCAGATTCAACCAGGTCTTTAGCTTCTTTCAGACCCAGGCCGGTAGCGCCACGTACTGCTTTGATAACAGCAACTTTGTTAGCGCCTGCAGCTTTCAGGATAACGTCGAATTCAGTTTTCTCTTCAGCAGCTTCAGCTGGGCCAGCAGCTACAGCTACAGCAGCAGCAGCAGAAACGCCGAATTTTTCTTCCATAGCGGAAACCAGTTCAACAACGTCCATTACGGACATAGCGGCAACTGCTTCCAGGATTTGGTCTTTAGTGATAGACATAACAATTGTTCCTAAAATTCAGAAATAGTTTAAATACGTTAGCAAAGGCTAAGAAAGAGTGGCTTACGCCGCTTCTTTCTGATCGCGTACTGCAGCCAGAGTGCGAACCAGTTTGCCGGCAGCGGCTTCTTTCATGGTTGCCATCAGGCGTGCGATCGCTTCTTCGTAAGTTGGCAGCGTCGCCAGGCGGTCGATTTGCGCCGCTGGGATCAGCTCACCTTCAAAGGCCGCAGCTTTAACCTCGAATTTTGCATTCGCTTTCGCGAACTCTTTGAACAGACGAGCAGCAGCGCCCGGGTGTTCGTGAGAGAATGCAATCAAGGTTGGACCGACAAACGTGTCTTTCAGGCATTCGAATGGAGTGCCTTCAACTACGCGACGCATCAGGGTGTTGCGAACAACACGCATGTAAACGCCAGCTTCACGACCTGCTTTACGCAGTTCAGTCATTTTATCTACGGTAACACCGCGGGAATCCGCAACAACCGCAGACAGCGCGCCTTTGGCTACTTCGCTGACTTCAGCAACAATCGCTTGTTTGTCTTGAAGATTTAATGCCATTAGCTTTTTGCTCCTGGATTAGCCGGGGAAAATCCCCCGGAACTCACTTCACTCGGCGCTTTGTAAAACGCCACGCCGAGCGGCTTAACACGGTGAGCAGAATCCAGCAAAGACATTCTTTTATAAAAAAGAAAAATTTTCTTAGGCTCTGTCACCGTCTACGCAGGAAGGATTAAGTATCTTGCGATACACCTGCGGTCTTGGACGGAGGCCTGGATAGGCCAGGCTCCAACCGAAAAATCTTTGTTTTGCCTACGGCATAGCCAGTAGCAAAACCTTGGGGCATAAGATTCTAGACAAATCTCGGCCCCAAGTCAAAGCGATAATCGCAAGTGCGATTAGTTCGCTGCAGCAGACAGACCGCTCTGATCGATAGCAACGCCAGCACCCATGGTGGTGGAGAGGCTAACTTTCTTGATGTACATGCCTTTCGCCTGAGAAGGTTTTGCTTTTTTCAGCGCAACCAGCAGGGCTTCCAGGTTTTCTTTCAGCTTGTCTGCGTCGAAATCAACCTTACCGATAGTGGTATGGATGATGCCGTTTTTGTCGTTACGGTAGCGAACCTGACCAGCTTTAGCGTTTTTCACTGCTTCAGCAACGTTCGGAGTAACGGTACCCACTTTCGGGTTTGGCATCAGGCCGCGTGGACCCAGGATCTGGCCCAGTTGACCTACAACGCGCATTGCATCCGGGGAAGCAATAACAACGTCGAAGTTCATTTCGCCTTTCTTGATCTGGTCAGCCAGATCGTCCATACCTACCAGCTCTGCGCCGGCAGCTTTCGCTGCTTCAGCGTTAGCGCCTTGGGCAAATACGGCAACGCGAACGGAACGACCGGTGCCGTGTGGCAGAACGGTAGCGCCACGAACGTTTTGGTCAGATTTACGAGCGTCGATGCCGAGGTTAACGGCAACGTCAACGCTTTCTACGAATTTAGCGGTGGCCAGCTCTTTCAGCAGAGCAACAGCTTCGGTGATGTCATACTGTTTAGTAGCATCAACTTTGTCACGGATCACGCGCATGCGCTTGGTCAGCTTAGCCATCTCTTAATCCTCCACTACCAGGCCCATGGAACGAGCGGTACCTTCGATGGAGCGAGTCATCGCTTCAACGTCAGAACCAGTCATGTCCGCAGCTTTGGTTTCTGCGATTTCACGTACCTGAGCACGGGTCACTTTACCTACTTTGTCTTTGTTCGGCTTACCGGAACCAGACTTGATACCAGCCGCTTTTTTCAGCAGAACTGCTGCTGGCGGGGTTTTGGTAACGAAAGTGAAGGAGCGATCAGAATAAACGGTGATAACAACCGGAATCGGCAGACCTTTTTCAACGCTGTCAGTCTTAGCGTTGAATGCCTTACAGAATTCCATGATGTTAACGCCCTGCTGACCCAGAGCTGGACCCACTGGTGGGCTCGGGTTCGCCATACCAGCTGCAACTTGCAGCTTGACGTAGGCTTGTACTTTCTTAGCCATTTAAATTTCCTCGGTTTGGGTAGTATCGCCTCGCAAAAGGCTCCCCGTGTTTCACCTCGCCAGACAGGCATCAGGCAAGGCATCTAAAAACAAAAGGCGCGAAATTGTAGTTCAATTTCGCGCCTTTGACAAGCGGCAACGCGCCACTCATTGCTGATTATTCGATCAGCCTTTCTCAACCTGGCTGAAGTCCAGTTCCACCGGCGTTGCACGGCCGAAGATGGAAACGGAAACTTTCAGGCGGCTCTTTTCGTAATCGACTTCTTCGACCACGCCGTTGAAATCTGCAAACGGGCCATCGTTGACGCGCACCAGCTCGCCCGGCTCGAACAGCGTCTTCGGACGCGGTTTGTCACCAACCTGCTGCAGGCGGTTCATGATCGCATCAACTTCTTTATCGCTGATAGGCGCAGGACGGTCAGACGTGCCGCCGATGAACCCCATGACACGCGGTACGCTGCGCACCAGGTGCCAGCTGGCGTCATTCATCACCATCTGCACCAGCACGTAGCCAGGGAAGAATTTACGCTCGCTCTTGCGACGCTGGCCACCACGGATTTCAACCACTTCTTCCGTAGGCACCATCACTTCGCCGAACAGCTCTTCCATATCGTGCAGTTTGATGTGTTCACGCAGCGATTGCGCTACGCGACCTTCAAAACCGGAAAACGCCTGAACGACGTACCAACGTTTTTTTGGAGCTTCAGACATTTTAGAACCTCAGGCCAGTAATAAACGACACCAGACGGACCAGAATACCATCCAGTCCCCACAGAATCAGTGACATCACGGCGGTTACCGCGGCAACGATCAACGTGGTGTGTAGCGTTTCCTGACGAGTTGGCCAAATCACTTTACGTACTTCGGTACGCGCTTCGCGGGCAAACGCAACGGTGGCTTTGCCTTTGGTGGTCATCAGAGCCACTGCACCTGCAACGGCGATGATCAGCACAACTGCCAGCGCGCGCAATGGCAGGCTTAAATCACGGTAGTAATAGTTACCGACAATAGCCACAACCAACAGAACGGCGACGATCAGCCACTTTGCCGCTTCCAGGCCGCGTCCGCTCCCTTGAGCCTCGGTATTCGCACTCATAAACCAACCTGTCACAATGATGATTCAGAACAAACAACTTTGCCTCGCATTGCGAGGCAAACCAAACCGATCGGATACCGCAATAGCAATATCCCGGTGTTTTACGCCATGACGTATTCAGTCAATACGGTTTAAGAGCCCATCTCACCAATGATTATGACTGCAAAATCGCTGATGAGATAGGTTCTAGTTCACAGCGTAGAAAAAGGGCATCAAATGATGCCCTTTTACCGCGTGTCGCGTCAAACTTTATCAGCGATTAAGCGATAACTTTAGCAACAACGCCTGCGCCAACGGTACGGCCGCCTTCACGGATTGCGAAACGCAGACCGTCGTCCATCGCAATTGGGTGAATCAGGGTGACAACCATGTTCACGTTGTCGCCTGGCATTACCATCTCTACGCCTTCTGGCAGTTCGATGGTACCGGTCACGTCAGTGGTACGGAAGTAGAACTGTGGACGGTAGCCTTTGAAGAATGGCGTGTGACGACCACCTTCATCTTTGCTCAGGATGTACACTTCAGATTCGAACTGGGTGTGTGGCTTGATGGAGCCTGGTTTAGCCAGTACCTGACCACGTTCGATTTCTTCACGTTTGATACCACGCAGCAGAACACCTACGTTCTCACCAGCACGGCCTTCGTCCAGCAGTTTGCGGAACATTTCAACGCCAGTACAGGTAGACTTAACGGTGTCTTTGATACCAACGATTTCAACTTCTTCGCCAACTTTGATGATACCGCGCTCAACACGACCGGTAACAACGGTACCGCGACCGGAGATGGAGAATACGTCTTCGATTGGCAGCAGGAACGGCTTGTCGATAGCACGCTCTGGCTCTGGGATGTAGCTGTCCAGGGCTTCGGCCAGTTCGATGATTTTCGCTTCCCACTCAGCTTCGCCTTCCAGCGCTTTCAGCGCGGAACCGCGGATCACTGGCAGGTCGTCGCCTGGGAAGTCGTACGCGGACAGCAGTTCGCGAACTTCCATTTCTACCAGTTCCAGCAGCTCTTCATCATCAACCATGTCGCATTTGTTCATGAATACGATGATGAAAGGAACGCCAACCTGACGACCCAGCAGGATGTGCTCACGAGTCTGAGGCATTGGGCCGTCAGTCGCAGCTACTACCAGGATCGCGCCGTCCATCTGAGCAGCACCGGTGATCATGTTTTTCACGTAGTCGGCGTGCCCTGGGCAGTCAACGTGCGCGTAGTGACGAGTCGGGGTGTCATACTCAACGTGAGAGGTGTTGATGGTGATACCACGAGCTTTTTCTTCTGGCGCGTTATCGATCTGGTCGAAAGCACGTGCAGAACCGCCGTAGGTTTTAGCCAGAACGGTGGTGATCGCTGCAGTCAGGGTAGTTTTACCGTGGTCAACGTGGCCGATAGTACCGACGTTAACGTGCGGTTTTGTACGTTCAAACTTTTCTTTAGACATCGATTGTCCCTCTAAGACACGGATAAATCGGTGGTATCACCACATCAACCAAGCATTTGCTCGTTGAATCCAGAACAGAAAGAAAATCAGGGGGCGAGAAATTAAGAAGTGGTGCTGATAGGCAGATTCGAACTGCCGACCTCACCCTTACCAAGGGTGCGCTCTACCAACTGAGCTATATCAGCACATCTTGGAGCGGGCAGTGGGAATCGAACCCACATCATCAGCTTGGAAGGCTGAGGTAATAGCCATTATACGATGCCCGCATCCTGGAACTCGGCTACCTGATTTTTCTGTAGAATTTTGGGATGGAGCAGGACTATTCATCACTCGCTTCGCATCCTTCGGGCCGGCTGCGCCTTGCGCTGCACAGCTCGAACCTTGCCGAAGGCTTTCGCCCTCTCCTCCCGCCATCAACCGCTGCGGTATTTATCGCATCTCAGTTAATCGCCGAAGGCAAGATTTGGTGGTGGGGGAAGGATTCGAACCTTCGAAGTCTGTGACGGCAGATTTACAGTCTGCTCCCTTTGGCCGCTCGGGAACCCCACCAGATTTTAACTACTTGTGACTTGAATGGTGCCGGCTACCGGAATCGAACTGGTGACCTACTGATTACAAGTCAGTTGCTCTACCTACTGAGCTAAGCCGGCATCAAGTGCAGCGCATTCTAGGTAGAGCGGACGGCCTATGCAACAAAAAAATTGCTTTACGCGCACTTTCGCTCACAAATCAGTCAATTTTGCATGCTGTCATGCAATTCGCAGCCTGCGGCGTGCAAACATTCATCACTTGCGGCAATCATTCTCTACAATTTTATCCACTTTTTGCAAGCATTGAGAGCCCCTTTCTCCGTGTCGGGCTTCTCAAAACACGTAACCTGCGTCGGTAAACCGTGAGCGGGATCGATGCACCAAAAAGAGGATCGCTGCCCAGGTTCGTGGCGTGAACTACACTTATTGCTCGCTCTTTCGCCGTGGCTATGCCTTTCGTCGTTCTGGCGCAGTTATTGCTTATCTTCATTACCCCCATCTCTGGAGGAATGACCGATGAAAATAGTGCCTATCAACGCCGCTACGCTCCCGATTTATCGCGATGAATTGGCTCGCCTGTTGACCGATGCGGTCACCCACGGTGCTTCAGTGGGCTACGACACCTTAATCCCGCATGAAGACGCCGAGAGTTACTTCCACAGCCTGCGTCCCGCCTTGGCCAAAAGCGAGCTGCTATTGTGGATTGCCCGCGACGAACGCGGCGTCGTTGGCACCGTGCAACTCGAGCTCTGCCAGAAACCGAATGGCCGTAATCGTGCGGAGGTGGTGAAGCTATTGGTGCATAGCCGCGCTCGCCGCAACGGCGTAGGTCTGGCGCTGATGAAGACGTTGGAGCAGGCGGCACTGCAACAGCAGCGCGGGCTATTGTACCTGGATACGCAGGCTGGCTCAGCGGCTGAAGCGCTTTATCGCAGCCTGGGTTATCGCTGTTTGGGCGAGCTACCGGATTATGCAGCGGGCCCCGATGGGCATTATCATCCGACCGTCATTTATTACAAACGTCTATTCACCGTAAACCAACCTTCGCGCGCCATTGCCTGCTAGCCTTCAGGCGGTATCCGGCCCCGATGATACCGCCTTGCAACCCCGCCTTATCAACTGCGCGCCGCTTCGCACAATTGACATAAACTGCTGCCTATCGACAACTTTTGCGAAAAAAGTCTACGCCAAAAACGAAGCTGTCTATAATATGCAGCTTGTTTATTCTCTGGAGTTGGCGTCCGGCGCCTTTCCCAACCTGCGTTAACAGGCAGAATTTGGCTTATGATAAAAAGAGATCAATCTTTAGCAACGCCTTACCTACAGTTCGATCGTACCCAATGGGCTGCGTTGCGAGATTCGGTGCCGCTGACGTTATCGGAAGAAGAGATCGTTAAGCTGAAAGGGATTAACGAAGATCTCTCGTTGGAAGAAGTTGCGCAGATTTATCTGCCGCTGTCACGACTATTGAACTTCTATATCAGTTCCAACCTGCGCCGACAGGCGGTGCTCGAGCAATTCCTCGGCACCGACGGGCAAAAAATTCCCTATGTCATCGGCATCGCCGGCAGCGTAGCCGTAGGTAAGAGCACGACCGCACGTCTGTTGCAGGCGTTGCTGAGCCGCTGGCCGGAACACCGCAGCGTTGAGTTGATCACGACCGACGGCTTCTTGCATCCTAATAAGGTGCTGAACGAACGCGGCCTGATGAAGAAAAAAGGCTTCCCGCAGTCTTACGATATGCATAGCCTGGTGAAATTCGTGTCAGAAGTGAAATCCGGCGCCAAACGCGTTACCGCTCCGGTTTATTCTCATTTAATCTATGACGTTGTACCTGAGGGTAATAAAGTCATCGAGCAACCGGATATTCTGATCCTGGAAGGGCTTAACGTATTGCAAAGCGGTATGGATTACCCGCACGATCCTCATCGCGTATTCGTTTCCGATTTTGTCGACTTCTCCATATATGTCGATGCCCCGGAGACGCTATTGCAAAGCTGGTATATCAATCGTTTCCTGAAATTCCGTCAGGGCGCATTTTCCAATCCCGATTCTTATTTCCATAACTATTCAAAATTGCCGGAACCGGAAGCGATTAATATCGCTACACAATTGTGGAATGAAATTAACGGCTTGAATTTGCAGCAGAATATACTACCTACCCGCGAACGCGCCAGCCTGATCATGACCAAAAGCGCCAACCATGCCGTTGAAAGCGTGCGCTTAAGAAAGTAATACTACCGATCGCTCAAGGGGACGGTAACGTCCCCTTGGTTGCTCTCGCTATTCTGCACTGCGCAGCGATATCTCTCCGCCGATAAAGGGTTTGATCTCCCCATCTTGTTCCAGCAGCAGTGCCCCCTGCGAATCGATGCCTCGTGCGATGCCTACAATCTGCCGCTCACCAATCAGCAGTTTGACCGGTCTGTCGATAAAATTATCCAACGTGCGCCAACGACCAATGAATGGCCCCAGCCCATCTATCTCGAATTGTTTTAACGACTGCCGCAATTCATTGAGCAAAGTAGCAGTCAGCTCATTACGATCGATGTTAATGCCGGCTTCTTGCAGGTTGATCCAACCTTGGTTGATCCCCCCGGCATTGGTATCCCGCATCGCCAAATTAATGCCAGCACCGATGACCAACTGAGCCGCATCGCCAGTTTTTCCTGTCAACTCGACCAGGATCCCTGCCAATTTGCGATCGTTCAGGTAGAGGTCGTTGGGCCATTTTACCCGTACGTCTTTAGCGCCAAGGCGCTGTAAGACCTCCGCCATCACCATGCCGATCACCAGGCTCAGCCCCATCGCCGCAGCTGGCCCCTGTTCCAATCGCCAAAACATCGACAGGTATAAATTGGCGCCAAACGGCGAAATCCACTGGCGCCCACGACGACCGCGGCCAGCCAGTTGATACTCAGCGATGCAGGCGTCGCCAGATTGTAGTGTTTCGATACGATCCAGCAAATATTGATTGGTAGAGTCGACTACCGGCAACACGGTAACGCGTTTGTCGTCCAACCCTTTTAGAATGCGTTCCGCCTCCAATAGTGGCATGGGGGCAGGCAAGCTGTACCCTTTGCCAGGCACGGTAAAGACATCCAGCCCCCACTCGCGAATGGTTTGAATATGCTTATTGATCGCAGCACGGCTCATGCCGAGTGACTCACCGAGGTGTTCCCCGGAATGGAATTCGCCGTCGGCCAACAACGCGATCAGTTTTAACGGAACCTTGGTATCTTTCATGACAGCACCGCCACGGCATTCAGCTCACCGGTCGCGCCAATAAAGCGCACCTCAGGCTCCAACCACACACCGAATTTATCGGCCACCGTCTTGCGTACGTGGCGCGCCAGCGCCACCACATCCTGGCTGTGGGCATTGTCGATGTTCACCAGCACCAGCGCCTGCTGGCGGTGTACCGCAGCACCACCGATGCGATATCCTTTCAGCGCGCATTGGTCGATAAGCCAGCCGGCGGCCAGCTTCACCTGACCATCCTGCTGCGGATAATGCGGCATGCCAGGATATTTGGCGACGAGTTCTGCGGCTTTCTCTGCGTTCACCAAAGGATTCTTGAAGAAGCTGCCGGCATTGCCGGTTTCGCGCGGATCGGGCAGCTTGCTGCGACGCATAGCACATACGGATTCAAATACCTGAAGCGGCGTCACCGTGGTGGGCTCCAGCTTGGCCAGATCGCCGTAACTCAATTTGGGTTGCCACTGTTTGTTGAGACGCAGACCCAGCCCGACAATGACATGCCCAGTTTGGAAACGGTGCTTGAAAATGCTTTCCCGGTAGCCAAAACCACACTCGGCAGCCGGGATGCGATCGATAGCGCCGGTAGAGAAGTCCAGCAAATCGACATACTCGCAGACGTCTTTCAATTCGACGCCGTAGGCGCCGATGTTCTGAATAGGGGCGGAACCGGCCAATCCAGGGATCAACGCCAGGTTTTCCAGGCCGCAGATCCCAGCCTGCAGCGTATATTGCACCAGGTCATGCCAATTTTCACCGGAGCTGACGTGGAGATACCAGGCATCGTTATCTTCTCGAACATCGATACCCTTCAACTGATTGACCATTACCGTGCCCGAGAAATCCTCCAGGAACAGCACGTTGCTACCTTCACCGAGAATCAGCAGCGGCTCCTGACGCTTGCGCGTTTGTTGCCATACCTTGAGCATCAGCTCAATTCTATCGGCCATGATCAGGTGCGCTGCGTTGACCGGGAGCGCAAACGTATTGTGGTTTTTTAAAGACGCGCTTTCAGTAGACATAACGTTCAGTACCTATACGGAAATAATCTTTCGCCTAGTCTACTCGATTCGAGGCGTCTGGCTAATATTTGTTTTAATTAACGTGAAATTTATCGAATAATACACTAAAGAATTAAGATTTATCTTTGATATAACCAGATATTTCTTATTAACACATTAATAAATAGGCATTTTTATTATTTAAATAATAATCTGAAGCTATCAATTATATATTAATCTGGCTATTTCTCCGGCAAAAAACATTATGCTTCCTTATAAGAATAAGCTACATATGCCAAAAAGGTATTTTTCAAAGTAATAGATACAGTCAGGATATTTATTTTACGCATAGCAAAAAGCCCTGAACGTCAGTTCAGGGCTTTCGGCTTTATTTGATGCCTGGCAGTGTCCTACTCTCGCATGGGGAGACCCCACACTACCATCGGCGCTACGGCGTTTCACTTCTGAGTTCGGCATGGGGTCAGGTGGGACCACCGCGCTATTGCCGCCAGGCAAATTCTGTTTCATTCCAACCGCCTCACTCCCGTGAAGCCATCAGAACCAATCTCGGAACTTCGCTGAAAATCTCTCTAAAAAACACCTTCGGTGTTGTAAGGTTAAGCCTCACGGATCATTAGTACTGGTTAGCTCAATGCATCGCTGCACTTACACACCCAGCCTATCAACGTCTTAGTCTTAAACGTTCCTTCAGGGGCCTTAAAGGCCCAGGGAAGACTCATCTTGAGGCAAGTTTCGCGCTTAGATGCTTTCAGCGCTTATCTTTTCCGCACTTAGCTACCGGGCAATGCCATTGGCATGACAACCCGAACACCAGTGGTGCGTTCACTCCGGTCCTCTCGTACTAGGAGCAACCCCTCTCAATCTTCCAACGCCCACGGCAGATAGGGACCGAACTGTCTCACGACGTTCTAAACCCAGCTCGCGTACCACTTTAAATGGCGAACAGCCATACCCTTGGGACCTACTTCAGCCCCAGGATGTGATGAGCCGACATCGAGGTGCCAAACACCGCCGTCGATATGAACTCTTGGGCGGTATCAGCCTGTTATCCCCGGAGTACCTTTTATCCGTTGAGCGATGGCCCTTCCATTCAGAACCACCGGATCACTAAGACCTACTTTCGTACCTGCTCGAGCCGTCACTCTCGCAGTCAAGCTAGCTTATGCCTTTGCACTAACCTCACGATGTCCGACCGTGATTAGCTAACCTTCGTGCTCCTCCGTTACTCTTTGGGAGGAGACCGCCCCAGTCAAACTACCCACCAGACACTGTCCTCACCCCAGATTATGGGGCCGAGTTAGAACATCAAACATTAAAGGGTGGTATTTCAAGGATGGCTCCACGCAGACTGGCGTCCACGCTTCAAAGCCTCCCACCTATCCTACACATCAAGGCTCAATGTTCAGTGTCAAGCTATAGTAAAGGTTCACGGGGTCTTTCCGTCTTGCCGCGGGTACACTGCATCTTCACAGCGAGTTCAATTTCACTGAGTCTCGGGTGGAGACAGCCTGGCCATCATTACGCCATTCGTGCAGGTCGGAACTTACCCGACAAGGAATTTCGCTACCTTAGGACCGTTATAGTTACGGCCGCCGTTTACTGGGGCTTCGATCAAGAGCTTCGCCTTGCGGCTGACCCCATCAATTAACCTTCCAGCACCGGGCAGGCGTCACACCGTATACGTCCACTTTCGTGTTTGCACAGTGCTGTGTTTTTATTAAACAGTTGCAGCCAGCTGGTATCTTCGACTGGCTTCAGCTCCATCCGCGAGGGACTTCACCTACATGCCAGCGTGCCTTCTCCCGAAGTTACGGCACCATTTTGCCTAGTTCCTTCACCCGAGTTCTCTCAAGCGCCTTGGTATTCTCTACCTGACCACCTGTGTCGGTTTGGGGTACGATTTAATGTTACCTGATGCTTAGAGGATTTTCCTGGAAGCAGGGCATCAACTACTTCTGCACCGTAGTGCATCGTCATCACGCCTCAGGGTTAGTATGCAACCGGATTTACCAGGTCACACCCCCTACACGCTTAAACCGGGACAACCGTCGCCCGGCTAGCCTAGCCTTCTCCGTCCCCCCTTCGCAGTAACACCAAGTACAGGAATATTAACCTGTTTCCCATCGACTACGCTTTTCAGCCTCGCCTTAGGGGTCGACTCACCCTGCCCCGATTAACGTTGGACAGGAACCCTTGGTCTTCCGGCGAGCGGGCTTTTCACCCGCTTTATCGTTACTTATGTCAGCATTCGCACTTCTGATACCTCCAGCAACCCTCACAGGCCACCTTCAACGGCTTACAGAACGCTCCCCTACCCAACAACGCCTAAGCGTCGCTGCCGCAGCTTCGGTGCATGGTTTAGCCCCGTTACATCTTCCGCGCAGGCCGACTCGACCAGTGAGCTATTACGCTTTCTTTAAATGATGGCTGCTTCTAAGCCAACATCCTGGCTGTCTATGCCTTCCCACATCGTTTCCCACTTAACCATGACTTTGGGACCTTAGCTGGCGGTCTGGGTTGTTTCCCTCTTCACGACGGACGTTAGCACCCGCCGTGTGTCTCCCGTGATAACATTCTTCGGTATTCGGAGTTTGCATCGGTTTGGTAAGCCGGGATGGCCCCCTAGCCGAAACAGTGCTCTACCCCCGAAGATGAGTTCACGAGGCGCTACCTAAATAGCTTTCGGGGAGAACCAGCTATCTCCCGGTTTGATTGGCCTTTCACCCCCAGCCACAAGTCATCCGCTAATTTTTCAACATTAGTCGGTTCGGTCCTCCAGTTAGTGTTACCCAACCTTCAACCTGCCCATGGCTAGATCACCGGGTTTCGGGTCTATACCTTGCAACTATTCGCCCAGTTAAGACTCGGTTTCCCTACGGCTCCCCTATACGGTTAACCTTGCTACAAAATATAAGTCGCTGACCCATTATACAAAAGGTACGCAGTCACACCACGAAGGTGCTCCCACTGCTTGTACGTACACGGTTTCAGGTTCTATTTCACTCCCCTCGCCGGGGTTCTTTTCGCCTTTCCCTCACGGTACTGGTTCACTATCGGTCAGTCAGGAGTATTTAGCCTTGGAGGATGGTCCCCCCATATTCAGACAGGATGTCACGTGTCCCGCCCTACTCATCGAACTCACGACCTGTGCATTTTAGTGTACGGGGCTATCACCCTTTGCTGCGCGACTTTCCAGACGCTTCCACTAACACACAAGCCGATTCAGGTTCTGGGCTCCTCCCCGTTCGCTCGCCGCTACTGGGGGAATCTCGGTTGATTTCTTTTCCTCGGGGTACTTAGATGTTTCAGTTCCCCCGGTTCGCCTCATGCCACTATGTATTCATGACATGATAGTGTGTCGAAACACACTGGGTTTCCCCATTCGGGTATCGCCGGTTATAACGGTTCATATCACCTTACCGACGCTTTTCGCAGATTAGCACGCCCTTCATCGCCTCTGACTGCCTAGGCATCCACCGTGTACGCTTAGTCACTTAACCTCACAACCCGAAGATGTTTCCATCGTTCGTGCTGCAAACATTTGAGAGACTCTATGACAGGTTACTCTTTATCCCAGTACATCTACGGAGGGATAAATTTCAGCCGTCATGTTTCAATTTTCAGCTTGTTCCAGATTGTTAAAGAGCAATATCTTAAACATGACTCGCAAGTCATCTTTAAGATTTTTTCGGTTATCGCTAACCGGTGATAATGTCTTTCACTCATTATCGGAATGGCGTCCCCAAGGGGATTCGAACCCCTGTTACAGCCGTGAAAGGGCAGTGTCCTAGGCCTCTAGACGATGGGGACACGAAAATCCGATTAAACTGAATAACTTAATCGGTTCGTATCAGCATGAATGACTCATGGCATCAACAGGTAGCGCTTTGCTCGTTACTTTTCATCAGACAATCTGTGTGAGCACGCCACTCGAACTAATATCTTTAGGTAAGGAGGTGATCCAACCGCAGGTTCCCCTACGGTTACCTTGTTACGACTTCACCCCAGTCATGAATCACAAAGTGGTAAGCGCCCTCCCGAAGGTTAAGCTACCTACTTCTTTTGCAACCCACTCCCATGGTGTGACGGGCGGTGTGTACAAGGCCCGGGAACGTATTCACCGTAGCATTCTGATCTACGATTACTAGCGATTCCGACTTCATGGAGTCGAGTTGCAGACTCCAATCCGGACTACGACATACTTTATGAGGTCCGCTTGCTCTCGCGAGGTCGCTTCTCTTTGTATATGCCATTGTAGCACGTGTGTAGCCCTACTCGTAAGGGCCATGATGACTTGACGTCATCCCCACCTTCCTCCAGTTTATCACTGGCAGTCTCCTTTGAGTTCCCGGCCGAACCGCTGGCAACAAAGGATAAGGGTTGCGCTCGTTGCGGGACTTAACCCAACATTTCACAACACGAGCTGACGACAGCCATGCAGCACCTGTCTCAGAGTTCCCGAAGGCACCAAAGCATCTCTGCTAAGTTCTCTGGATGTCAAGAGTAGGTAAGGTTCTTCGCGTTGCATCGAATTAAACCACATGCTCCACCGCTTGTGCGGGCCCCCGTCAATTCATTTGAGTTTTAACCTTGCGGCCGTACTCCCCAGGCGGTCGATTTAACGCGTTAGCTCCGGAAGCCACGCCTCAAGGGCACAACCTCCAAATCGACATCGTTTACAGCGTGGACTACCAGGGTATCTAATCCTGTTTGCTCCCCACGCTTTCGCACCTGAGCGTCAGTCTTCGTCCAGGGGGCCGCCTTCGCCACCGGTATTCCTCCAGATCTCTACGCATTTCACCGCTACACCTGGAATTCTACCCCCCTCTACGAGACTCTAGCTTGCCAGTTTCAAATGCAGTTCCCAGGTTGAGCCCGGGGATTTCACATCTGACTTAACAAACCGCCTGCGTGCGCTTTACGCCCAGTAATTCCGATTAACGCTTGCACCCTCCGTATTACCGCGGCTGCTGGCACGGAGTTAGCCGGTGCTTCTTCTGCGAGTAACGTCAATTGATGAGCGTATTAAGCTCACCACCTTCCTCCTCGCTGAAAGTGCTTTACAACCCGAAGGCCTTCTTCACACACGCGGCATGGCTGCATCAGGCTTGCGCCCATTGTGCAATATTCCCCACTGCTGCCTCCCGTAGGAGTCTGGACCGTGTCTCAGTTCCAGTGTGGCTGGTCATCCTCTCAGACCAGCTAGGGATCGTCGCCTAGGTGAGCCATTACCCCACCTACTAGCTAATCCCATCTGGGCACATCTGATGGCAAGAGGCCCGAAGGTCCCCCTCTTTGGTCTTGCGACGTTATGCGGTATTAGCTACCGTTTCCAGTAGTTATCCCCCTCCATCAGGCAGTTTCCCAGACATTACTCACCCGTCCGCCGCTCGTCACCCAGGGAGCAAGCTCCCCTGTGCTACCGCTCGACTTGCATGTGTTAAGCCTGCCGCCAGCGTTCAATCTGAGCCATGATCAAACTCTTCAATTAAAAGCTTGATTTGCTTCCACTCGAGAAGCGATGCTCAAAGATTTACTGCATGAATTTTACTTCAGTTAGTCACTCTTCAAGACTTGATATTTTTTTGCATCCGAAGATGCTGGATATCGTCTTGTGGAGTGCCCACACAGATTGTCTGATAAATTGTTAAAGAGCAGTGCCGAGAAACTCATCGGCGCGGGCTGCGTATATTACGCTTTTCGCCCTGAGAGTCAAGCGTTTATTTCGCTTTCCTCTCGCTGACCCGGCGGCTTGTCAGTCGTTGTTCCCGGTCAGTGGAGGCGCATTATAGGGAGTTCTCGGCAGGCCGCAACCCCTAAATGCAAAAAACTTTTCAAGCGCGGATTTTTTCGGCAAAACGCTGGCCAAACCCGCGTTTTTGTCACTTTTCGTACTGGATCTGGCTAAATTCCTGGGCAAAGCGGTCGACCTGTTGCCAATCTGTGTACTCCACTTCCTTACTGGTATCCGTTTCACCGCCCGTCATACGCATAATGAATTGAATCATGATGCGATCGAACCAGCGATAGCGCGGATAACGCAATGCGCCGGCAAACACCGCGCACTGTTTTGGCTGCCACGGCGAAGCCAACAGGAACTTACGGGTATAGGCGTTGGTTTGTGGCGAACGCTTTTCCGGTTTGCGCGCGGTCAGGTTGACGGCAAAGAATGCGCTCGGCATCCGATTCAACTGCTCAGCATGACGCTTGACGAATTTATCCAGCGCCGGGTTAAAGTGCCCGTAACGGATAGAAGCGCCGATCATCACCTGCTGATACTGGTTAAGATCGATCTGTTCTGCCTGCAGCAGATCGATCACCTCACAACGCAGCGTGTCCTGCAACTTGCTTGCTATATAAGAAGCGATAGCACGTGTTTGCCCGTCACGGCTCGAATAAAGTATCAATGCCTTCATGGCGTACTCCTTATATCAGGCTTACTCACGCCAGAAGGTTGGCGTGAACAGCACCAGCAATGTAAATACTTCCAGGCGCCCGAACAGCATCGTCACCACCAGGACCCACTTGGCCGCCGCCGGCATCGTGGTGAAGTTATCCGCCACTACGCCCAGGCCGGGGCCAAGGTTATTGAGCGTTGCCGTCACTGCGGCGAACGCGGAAAAGTCGTCAACGCCGGTGGCAATGATCGCCAGCATGCTGACGATAAACACCAGCGCATAGGCAGAGAAGAATCCCCACACCGCCTCCAGAATGCGTTCCGGCAGCGCGCGGTTGCCCAATTTGATGGTATAGACCGCGTTGGGGTGCACCAGCCTTTTCAACTCACGCGAGCCTTGCAGGTACAGAAGCAGGATACGGATCACCTTCAGGCCGCCGCCGGTCGAGCCGGCGCAACCGCCGATGAACGCCGAGCACAGCAACAACATCGGCAGGAACAGCGGCCACTTGGCGATGCTGTCGGTCGTGAAACCGGCCGTAGTCGCCATCGATACCACCTGGAAGAACGCCTGATTGAGCGTTTCCATACCGCTCTTATAGACGCCATGTCCCCAGAGCACCAACGTACACACCACCACCAGCGTCAACTGAACGAAGATAAACATGCGGAATTCAGGATCGCGCCCATACACCTTCAGGCTGCGGCCGCTCAGCAAAGCGAAGTGCAGGCCGTAGTTACAGCCGGAAATCAGCAGGAACACGGCGATGATGGTGTTGATGGTCGGGCTGGCGTAATAACCGATACTGGCGTCGTGGGTAGAAAAACCGCCGATGGCGATGGTCGAGAAACTGTGGCCGATGGCATCGAACACCGACATCCCAGCCCCCCAGAGCGCCAGCGCACAGGCGACGGTCAGCAATACATAGATTAGCCACAGGGTTTTGGCGGTTTCGGCGATGCGTGGACGCATCTTGTTATCTTTCAGCGGCCCGGGCATTTCCGCCCGATACAGCTGCATGCCGCCGACGCCGAGTATCGGCAGTATCGCCACCGCCAACACGATGATCCCCATGCCGCCCATCCATTGCAGCATTTGGCGATAGAAAAGAATAGCCTTCGGCAGCGAGTCCAACCCCACCAGCGTCGTCGCACCGGTGGTCGTCAATCCCGAGAAGGATTCAAAGAAGGCGTCGGTCAGCGACAAATTGGGCCGTTCCGAAAACAGGAACGGCAATGCCCCCACGCTGCCCAGCACGGTCCAGAACAGCACGACGATCAGGAAGCCTTCACGCGGCTTCAGCTCGTGTTTTTGCTTGCGGTTCGGCCACCACAGCATCAGCCCGATGGTCAGCGCCACGAAGAACGTTTGGCTGAACGCGCGCCCCGCCCCATCGCGATAAATCAATGCCACCAGGCCGGGAATAAACATCGTCCCGGAGAACAGGATGACCAGCAGACCAACGATACGGGTTATGGCGCGAAAATGCATTTCAGCACGATCCTTAGCAATTCAATTGGGAGGAATTATTGCGAAATGGGGGTTAATTGCAAATTACCGCGACTGAGATCACGCAATTTATTCCCAAACAGCTCGACCTCGGTGGCCGGCAACGCCAGATGCAGCACGACGGCGGCACCGTACTCGCCCTGCAGGATCCGACCTGCGGTTTGCTGCAGCAAGTTCTCCACCAGCGCCAACTGCGCATAGTCGCACTGCAAGATATATTCGGCTTCCGGCACCTTTTCTACCAACACCAGCTGCTTCAACGCCTGTTGAACACCGTTGCCATAGGCTTTCACCAGCCCGCCGGTGCCCAACTTGACGCCGCCATAGTAACGAACGACCACGGCGGTCACTTCGCCGATACCGCTGCCCATCAGCTGCGCGAGGATCGGTTTGCCAGCGGTGCCCGACGGTTCTCCATCGTCGGAGAACCCCAGCTGCTGTGAGTCATCGGGGCTACCGGCGACGAAGGCCCAACAATGGTGCCGCGCCGCCGGGTGCTCATCCCGCACCTGCTGAATAAACGCCTTTGCCGCTTCTACCCCGCTGGTTGGCGCCAGCAGGGTGATAAAACGGCTCTTCTTTATTTCTTCGGTAAAGCGGGTTGCTTCCGCCGGTATCGGGTACGGCCGCATCAGGCCAGGTTCAGATCGCGCGTCATGTTCTCGATACGCTTTTCATGGATCACGATGTTGTCTTCGATGCGAATACCGCCATACGGTTTCAGCGCATCGATGCGATCCCAGGCGAAGTGCTGCTTGAACTCACCGCTGCGCCACGGCGCCAACAGAGATTCGATGAAGTACAGACCCGGCTCGATGGTCAACACCATGCCCGGCTGCAACACGCGGGTACAACGCAGGAACGGATACTTGGACGGCGCCGCCAGATGGGTGCCTTGCTCATCCTGCATAAAGCCAGCGGCGTCGTGCACCTGCAGGCCCAACGGATGGCCCAACCCGTGCGGCAGGAACGGCGTGGTGATGCCCGTTTCAACCATCGCCTCTTCGCTGAGGCCATTCACCAGTTTGTGATTCTTGAGCAACTTGGCGATGCGCTGGTGCATCTGCACATGGTAGTCGGTATAGCGCACGCCGGTTTTAATGGTGTCGATCAGCGCCAGCTGTTCACTATTGAGATCTTTCACCAGATGAGCGAACTCGCTGCCGCTTTGCGCCGCATAGGTACGCGTCAGATCGGCGGCGTAGCCGTTATATTCCGCCCCGGCGTCGATCAGAAAACTCAGGGACTCGGCCGGCGGCTGATGATCCAGCTTGGTGTAGTGCAGCACCGAAGCGTGCTCGTTCAACGCCACGATGTTGTCGTAAGGCACATCGGTATCGCGGTGGCCGGTCGCCGTCAGGTAGGCCAGATTGATGTCGAATTCGCTCATGCCGGAGAGGAAGGCCTCATGCGCGGCACGATGGCCGGTTACCGCCGTCTTCTGCGCTTCGCGCATGCAGGCCAGCTCATAGCCGGTTTTAATCGAACGGTGGAAATCCAGGTAGTTCAGCACCGCTTTCGGGTTGATGTTTTCCGAAGGGATGCCGAGATCGCGGGCGCGCTGTTGGACATAACCGATATAGCCGACGCGCTCGCGCTGCGGCGGAAGCTGCTGGGCGATGGCGTCGGCGTTGGCCAGCGGCATCAATTCAAGGGATTTGGTCCAGAAACTGTCCGGCAGCGGCTCTACGCTGTGCCAGTAGTCAACCGGGGAGTAGAACCACAGCTTCGGCTTGTTGACGCCATCTATCCACAACCAGCAGTTCGGCACCGACGTCACCGGCACCCAGGCTTTGAAATGCGCGTTCACTTTGAACGGATAGCTATGGTCGTCCAAAAATACCTTTTGCAGTTCCCCGGAGTGAATCAGCAGCGCATCCAACTTGTTGCGCTCCAGCACTTCGCGCGCGCGTTTTTGCAGCTCTGCTAGGTGGTCGTTATACAAAGAAGCCAGCGTTTCCATCACAGTACCCTTATGCCTTAGCACGAAAGAAGTCATCTTAACACAGCGCTCCGACGCTCCAACCTCATCGCGTTGGGCATGCGGAGCAGCTCGCAATTCCCTGCAAATGCCGTTACATCCGCAGCTTAACCATTAACCAGCCGCCCAAACCGAGCAGCGCTATCGCCAGCGCCCACAGGCCATGGTGTTCCAACAACACCGCACCGGCCGCGGCGACGCCCGCCAGACACTGCTGCAGAAAGCCGCACAGCGCCATCGCATAGGCACCGTACTCTTTGGCATCGCTGACCGCCATCGCCATGCTGTTGGGAAACAGCACCGCCTGGCCAAAAATGGTCAGGCAATACAGCGCAATGAACAGCGCCATACCGGAAAGGCCGGCCAGGACGCCGCTCCACCACAGCAGCAGGATCGCCGCCGTCGCCAGCGCCACGATGCCGCTGCCGGCCTGCATCAGTTTTTTCCCGTCGAGACGCGCCACCGTACGGTTCACCGTCAGCGCCCCGCTGAAGTAGGCGACGCCGATCACCAGCCCCAGGGCGCCGAACGCCGTGACGTTGAGACCAAACCCCTGCTGCATGACGAACGGACTCACTTCCTGCAGTGTCACCGTGGTGGCAAAACCCAGCCCACCGACGCAGGCCGGCCAAAAAAATCCCGGCCGCCGCAGGATGGCGAAGTAGATGGCCGCCATCGCCGGACGTGGCCCACGAGCGCGCCCTGCCTCCAGCGGCAGCGTCGCCATCAGCGCCAGAATGGCCAAACCGGTGGCGCCCATCAAGACGAAGCCCATCTGCCAGTGTGAATATTGGCTGAGCAGGCCGCCGACGAACTGGCCGCCGCCCAGCGCGGTGATAAAAGCGATGGAGAGCACCGACAGCCGTCGCGCCAGCTCGTCACCGCTCCAGTTATCCCGCACGATGATACGCGCGATGATCGCCGCACCGCCGGCACCCACGCCCTGCAGCGCACGCAGCGTCAGCAATTGGGCGCCGTTGCTGCACAGCGCCAACAGCCCGCTGCAGCCAATGAAAAGAAACAAAGACAGCGTCAGGGGCGCGCGGCGGCCAAAGCGATCGGCGGCCGCGCCCCAAAACAGCACCGGCAAGGCGGCGCCGATGACGAAGATTGAAATGGACAGCTCGGTGGCACGCCGGCTCATCGCCAGCTCCCGCATCACCGTTGGCAGCGAAGGCAAATACACGGTCGTCGCCATTTGCGCCATAAACACCAACAGACACGCCAGCGCCATGGTTCTGGCGGGAATGCTCCACAAGCCGCTGCGTTTAACACAAGCCGCCTTAGTCATGCGTAACCTCGTCTGAATGTTCATTCGCTGCGAGCAAGTGTATGAGTGCCGACACACTCCAGCAAATGCCGATAGCACATAAAATATAACTTCGTTTCAAATCAAAAAACTAACTTGGCGACATGTGATCCGACCAGCAAATATGCAATCTCTCATTTGCATATTTTTAACATAAAAACCACACTCCTCTTCATCTGGTCATACCAGATCATACGCTGATTCAGGAGATAGACATGCTCTACCAAGGCGAAACATTACAACTGCACTGGCTCGATAACGGCATCGCCGAGCTGGTGTTCAACGCATCAGGCTCGGTCAACAAGCTGGACACCCGCACCGTCGCCAGCCTGGGTGAAGCGCTCACCGTGCTGGAAAACCAGCCTGAGCTCAAGGGGTTGCTGCTGCGCTCCTCCAAAGCCGCGTTTATCGTCGGCGCCGATATCACCGAATTCCTTTCTCTGTTCGCCGCACCGGCTGAAAAGCTGCACGAGTGGCTGGTATTCGCCAACAACGTCTTTAACCGGCTGGAAGATTTGCCGGTACCGACCATTTCGGCCATTAACGGCTATGCACTCGGCGGCGGTTGCGAATGCATTCTGGCGACCGATTTCCGCGTCGCCTCACCGGACGCGCGCATCGGCCTGCCGGAAACCAAATTGGGCATCATGCCGGGCTTCGGCGGTTCCGTCCGCCTGCCACGCCTGCTGGGTAACGACAGCGCGCTGGAAATCATCGCCGCCGGCAAAGACGTCAGCGCCAAAGACGCGTTGAAAGTCGGCCTGGTGGATGCGGTGGTAGCACCGGAAAAACTGGCCGAAGCGGCGCTGAAAATGCTGCAACAGGCGATCGACGGCAAGCTGGACTGGCGCGCCGCGCGTCAACCTAAGCTGGAGCCGCTGAAGCTCAGCCCGATCGAAGCGGCAATGAGCTTCACCACCGCCAAAGGCATGGTGCTGCAGACCGCCGGTAAACATTACCCGGCACCGATGACCGCGGTGAAAACCATTGAAGCCGCCGCCAAGCTGGGCCGCGATGAGGCACTGAAACTGGAAACCGCCAGCTTCGTGCCGTTGGCACGATCCAACGAAGCGCGTGCGCTGGTCGGCATCTTCCTTAACGATCAGTTCGTGAAAGGCCAGGCGAAAAAGCTGGCCAAGAATGTGGACGCGCCGAAACAGGCGGCGGTGCTGGGCGCCGGCATCATGGGCGGTGGCATCGCCTACCAATCGGCGCTGAAAGGCGTGCCGGTGATCATGAAGGACATCAGCGACAAATCACTGACGCTGGGCATGAACGAAGCGGCCAAGCTGCTCAATAAGCAGCTGGAACGCGGCAAACTGGATGGCCTGAAAATGGCGCAGGTGCTGTCGACCATTCAACCAACGTTGGACTACGCCGGCATCGAGCGCGCGCAGGTGATCGTCGAAGCGGTCGTGGAGAACCCGAAGGTCAAAGCCGCCGTACTGTCGGAAGTGGAAAACCTGATCGGCGAAGAGACCGTTCTGGCGTCGAACACCTCGACCATTCCGATTAATCACCTGGCAAAATCGTTGAAGCGCCCGCAAAACTTCTGCGGCATGCACTTCTTTAACCCGGTACACCGCATGCCGCTGGTTGAAATCATCCGCGGCGAACAAACCAGCGACGAGACCATTGCCAAAGTGGTGGCCTACGCCAGCCGCATGGGCAAAACGCCGATCGTGGTGAACGACTGCCCGGGCTTCTTCGTCAACCGCGTGCTGTTCCCATACTTCGCCGGTTTCAGCCTGCTGCTGCGCGACGGCGCCGACTTCCGTCAGATCGATAAAGTGATGGAAAAACAGTTCGGTTGGCCGATGGGCCCGGCCTACCTGCTCGACGTGGTGGGCATCGACACCGCACACCACGCGCAAGCGGTAATGGCCGCCGGCTTCCCGGAGCGCATGAGCAAAGACTATCGCGATGCCATTGACGTGATGTTCGACAACCAGCGCTTCGGTCAGAAAAACCAGCTGGGCTTCTACCGCTACAGCCAGGACAACAAAGGTAAGCCGCGCAAGGAAAACGACGAGCAGACCGATGCGCTGCTGGCCGAAGTGAGCCAACCGCGCCAGACCATCAGCGACGAAGAGATCGTTGCGCGCATGATGATCCCGATGATCAACGAAGTGGTGCGTTGCCTGGAAGAGAAGATCGTCGCCAGCCCGGCGGAAGCCGATATGGCACTGGTGTACGGCATCGGCTTCCCTCCGTTCCATGGCGGCGCATTCCGCTACCTGGATACGCTCGGCACCGCCAACTACGTTGAGCTGGCCCAGCGTTACGCACACCTCGGCGCCCTGTATCAGGTGCCGGCCGGTCTGCGCGCCAAGGCCGAGCGCAATGAAAGCTACTACCCGGTGGCGACACCGCTGTCCGACGTCGCTACCCGCCAACCGGCATGAGGTCATAAAGATGGAAAACGTAGTTATTGTTGATGCCGTACGCACGCCGATGGGCCGCTCCAAGGGCGGCGCCTTCCGCCAGGTGCGCGCCGAAGATCTCTCCGCTCACCTGATGCGTGAAGTGTTGAGCCGTAACCCGGCGCTGGACGCCGCCGAGATCGATGACATTTACTGGGGCTGCGTGCAGCAGACGCTGGAGCAAGGCTTCAACATCGCCCGCAACGCCGCACTGCTGGCCGAAATCCCGCACCGCGTGCCGGCGGTGACCGTTAACCGCCTGTGCGGCTCTTCGATGCAGGCAATGCACGACGCGGCGCGCGCCATCATGGTTGGCGACGCACACGTCAGCCTGATCGGCGGCGTGGAACACATGGGCCATGTGCCGATGAACCACGGCGTGGATTTCCATCCGGGGCTGAGCCGAAGCGTGGCAAAAGCCGCCGGGATGATGGGGCTGACCGCCGAAATGCTGGCCAAGATGCACAACATCAGCCGCCAGATGCAGGATGAGTTTGCTGCCCGCTCCCACCAGCGCGCACATGCAGCGACGCTGGCGGGTTACTTCAAAAACGAGATCATTCCGACCAACGGCCACGACGCCGACGGCGTGCTGACCCGTTACGATTTCGATGAAGTCATTCGCCCGGAAACCACCGTCGAAAGCCTGTCGGCCCTGCGTCCGGCGTTCGATCCGATCAACGGCACCGTCACCGCTGGCAGTTCTTCCGCCCTGTCGGACGGCGCTTCCGCCATGCTGCTGATGAGCGAGTCGCGCGCCAAAGCGCTCGGTTTGAAGGCCCGCGCCCGCATTCGCTCGATGGCGGTCGTCGGCTGCGATCCTTCCATCATGGGCTACGGCCCGGTGCCGGCCAGCAAGCTGGCGCTGAAACGCGCCGGTCTGAGCGTGCAGGACATCGATCTGTTCGAACTGAACGAAGCGTTCGCCGCCCAGTCGCTGCCGTGCATCAAAGATCTGGGGCTGATGGACAGTATCGACGACAAGATCAACCTGAACGGCGGCGCCATCGCGCTCGGCCACCCGCTGGGCTGTTCAGGCTCCCGCATCTCGACCACCCTGTTGAACAACATGGAACGTCGCGACGCACAGTTCGGTCTGGCGACCATGTGCATCGGCCTGGGCCAGGGCATCGCCACCGTATTTGAACGCGTTTAGCTGTGTCTATCTTGGGATGACCGCGTCACCACTTCAAATCGCGGCATCCCGCCAAGTTTAGTTGCCGTTCTTCCCGCCTGTCAGGGGCGGGTTTTTTATGCCTGAAGTTTGCCGGCGCCCAAATAAAAACGGGGCGACCCTCGGCCACCCCGTTCACTGCGTATCGCCTCGGTCAGATAAACGAAAACGCGTCGCCAAACATATGCGCTTCCTGCGCGCCGCGTTCGGCGCAGAAACGCTCGCGGGCGATTTTCGCCATCTCGAAACGCCCGGCGATGTAGATGTCGTGCTCCGCCAGCGTACCGAAATCCTGCAGCACCGCGCTGAGCACGGTGCCGCTGCGGCCGCGCCATTCGGCTTCCGGCTGCTCGACCACCGGGATCACCTTCAGATTCGGATGCTGCAACGACAGCGCTTCCAGCTCGCTCAAATCGTACAGGTGCTTCAGCTCACGCCCGCCCCAGTAGATTGAAATGTCGCGATCGGGCTGCTGCTCCAGCGCGGTCAACAAGATTGAACGCGCGTAAGAGAAACCGGTGCCGCCGGCGATCAGCACCAGCGGACGGCTGCCCTCTTCCCGCAGCCAGGCGTCGCCATGCGGCACGTCAACGGTGATCGCCTGCTCTTTCAGGATGCGATCCATCACCGCCATGGCGTACAGATTCAGCTCCGAAGCACCGATATGCAGCTCGATGTACTCTTGCTGCGTCGGGGTTGATGCCAGCGAGAACGGGCGCTTGTCGCGCTCGTCCATCACCACCATCAGATATTGCCCTGCCTTGAAAGAAAACGGCTGCTCGGGCACCAGACGTACCCGATAAACCGTATCGGTAATGGCCTCTACCGAGGTCACTTTACAGCTCAATATTGTCATGCGTTCCCTCTGTCGGGTCATCAATGCAAAGCTGAGAACAGGGCCTGACGCTACAGCGTCGGTTCCCTGTCACTGAAGATTGCGAGCTCATCCCAGATTTCGTCGACGCGCGCACGTACCTTTTCATCCATCTGAATCGGACGGCCCCATTCGCGATCGGTTTCACCCGGCCATTTATTGGTGGCGTCCAGCCCCATCTTCGAACCCAGACCGGAAACCGGCGAGGCGAAGTCCAGATAGTCGATCGGCGTATTCTCCACCAGAACGGTATCCCTTGCCGGATCCATTCGTGTGGTGATCGCCCAAATTACGTCGTTCCAGTCGCGCGCATTGACGTCGTCATCGCAGACGATAACAAATTTGGTGTACATAAACTGCCGCAGGAACGACCAGACGCCCATCATCACGCGTTTCGCATGGCCGGCGTACTGTTTTTTCATGGTCACTACCGCCAGGCGGTACGAGCACCCTTCCGGTGGCAGATAGAAATCGACGATTTCCGGGAACTGTTTTTGCAGGATCGGCACGAACACTTCATTCAGCGCCACGCCCAGGATCGCCGGCTCATCCGGCGGGCGGCCGGTATAGGTCGAGTGGTAGATGGCGTTGCGGCGCTGGGTGATGTGGGTGACGGTGAACACCGGGAACTGGTCGATTTCATTGTAGTAACCGGTGTGGTCGCCGTAGGGGCCTTCCGGCGCCATTTCACCCGGCTCGATATAGCCTTCCAGCACGATTTCGGCGCTGGCTGGCACTTCCAGATCGTTGGAAAGACACTTGACCACTTCGGTTTTATTGCCGCGCAGCAGCCCGGCAAAGGCATATTCAGACAGGGTATCCGGCACCGGCGTGACCGCACCGAGGATAGTGGCGGGATCGGCACCCAGCGCCACCGCAACCGGGAAACGCTCGCCGGGGTGCGCCTGGCACCACTCCTGATAATCCAGCGCGCCGCCGCGATGCGACAGCCAGCGCATGATCACTTTATTCTTGCCCAGCACCTGCTGACGATAGATGCCGAGGTTTTGCCGTTCCTTATGCGGGCCACGGGTCACCGTCAGCCCCCAGGTGATCAGCGGCGCGGCGTCTTCCGGCCAGCAGTGCATCACCGGAATACGGCCCAGATCGACATCCTCACCCTGCCATACCTGCTCCTGACAAGGCGCGGACCCCAGCACCTTGGTCGGCATGTTCAGCACTTGCTTGAACTTCGGCATTTTGTCGAACAGATCGCGGAAGCCTTTCGGTGGCTCCGGTTCTTTGAGAAACGCCAGCAGTTTGCCGACTTCGCGCAGCGCGCTGATGTCTTCCTGCCCCATGCCCATCGCCACGCGATTGGCGGTGCCGAACAGGTTGCACAGCACCGGCATGTCGTACCCTTTCGGGTTTTCAAACAGCAATGCCGGGCCGCCTGCCCGCAGGGTGCGATCGGCAATCTCCGTCATTTCCAGGTAAGGATCGATCGGCTGGCTGATGCGTTTTAGTTCCCCTCTCTTCTCCAGCAACGAGAGGAAATCGCGTAAGTCACGGTATTTCATGCTGATCATTATAACGGCCTGTGGGGAGGGCATTATAAGCCCTCTTCACGGTTGTTGCTGCAATTTTGTTAACGCCGCCCGCTGCCGGGTGGCTCTCAGCCGCAGTTGAACGGCACCAGCGCAGCCAGCGCGCGCGTATCCTGATATTCGCGCGTCTCCTCGCCATGGCAGAACACCTTGAAGCCCTGCCCATTAGCGCTGAAGTAACGCAGCGCATTGCCTTCAACATGCAGCAGGCTGCCTTCCCGCAGCGCCACCACCGATTCGCTCGGGTTGATCGCGCAGAACTCCGCCAGGCGCTCGTCACGGGTTTCGCCCATGTGGCCGCTGATGTGCGCGTCGATGTAATGCGGGTTGATCTGTACCGGGAACAGCCCCAGCGCCGACAGCACCACGCTGCAGCGCACCGGCATGTCATTGGTGGTGCGAATGCTCGGCGTGGCCACATTGCAACCGGCGCTCCAGCCGACGTAAGGCACTTCACGCTCGCGCACCGCGCGCTGGATAGGCACGATCAGGCCTTGCTCGTGCAGCATTTGGTTCAGCAACCAGGTATTGCCGCCGCTGACCAAAATGCATTCCGCCTGCGCGATCGCCGCCGCCGGTGAAGCGGCGTGGTGGATGCTGGTGACTTCGATGCCCAGCGTTTGCGCCAGTTCCTGCGCACGCTGGTCGTAGTCGTAACGGATCAGGGCGTAAGGGATAAAGACGGCGGATTTGATGCCACGACGCGCAATCATCGCCAGCAGTTGGCTTTTAGCGTACCCCAGCAGCTCGGCTTCACCAGACAGCTTGCCGTTGCTCAACAGAAACAGCTCCATTTCTTTCTCCCTCGGTCGAAAACGATGAATAGCGTCACAGCCGGTAGCGCAACGCCTTGCCATACTGTGACGGTAACAAATTTTTAGCCCTCTGTTATACCAGCGCCGTATCGATAAGTGTGTGACCCCTCGCTAATAGCCGCAGATTCATAGAGATAGGTGATGTTACACGCTGAAACTTGCATCACTATGTATCCGGAATAGCTTTTGATATGCTTACCGGCTGGCAGAAAGGCATGTGAAACTATGGAATCCTGGTATCTACTTTATTGCAAACGCGGTCAGCTGTTGCGAGCGCAGGAACATCTGGAGCGGCAGCAGGTAAACTGCCTCAGCCCGATCATCACGCTGGAAAAGATCGTGCGTGGTAAGCGCATCGCGGTCAGCGAACCCCTGTTTCCCAACTATCTGTTTGTGGAGTTCGACCCGGAGCGCATTCACACCACCACCATCAGCGCTACCCGTGGCGTCAGCCACTTCGTGCGTTTCGGCACGTTGCCGAGCGTCATCCCGAGCAAGGTGATCGATGAACTGCGCACGCACGCCTGCGAAACCTATGTCGATCCGGAAACCCCACAGCCGGGGGATACTGTTCTGATCGTCGACGGCGTGTTCGAAGGGCTGCAGGCGATCTACACCGAGCCGGACGGCGAGGCGCGTTCCATGTTGTTGCTGAACCTGATCAACAAGCAGGTCAGTCAAAGCATCGACAACCGACAGTTCCAGAAGATGTAATGCAAAAGGCGCCCTCAGGCGCCTTTTTGTTGGCTCATGTTCCGCTTAGCGGCGCATCGCGTCGTCGTGCAGCCACTGGGCGACACGCTTGGCGAAGTAGGTCAGCACGCCGTCGGCGCCGGCGCGTTTGAAGCACATCAACGACTCCATCACCGCAGGTTGCTCCTGCAGCCAGCCGTTCTGAATCGCCGCCATGTGCATGGCGTACTCGCCGGACACTTGATAAGCGAAAGTCGGCACACCGAAGGTATCCTTCACGCGGCGCACCACGTCCAGGTAAGGCATGCCCGGTTTCACCATCACCATGTCCGCACCTTCCTGCAGATCCTGCGCAATCTCCTGCAGCGCTTCGTCACTGTTGGCCGGATCCATCTGATAGGTTTTTTTGTTGCCGCCCTTCAGGTTGCCGCTGGAACCCAGCGCATCGCGGAACGGACCGTAGTAGCAGGAAGCATACTTGGCGGAGTAGGCCATAATCTGGGTATTCACCAAACCCTGCAGTTCCAGACGATCGCGGATCGCCCCGATACGGCCGTCCATCATGTCGCTCGGCGCCACGATTTCTGCGCCTGCTTCGGCATGAGACAGCGCCTGACGCACCAGAATGTCTTTGGTCACGTCGTTAATCACGTAGCCCTGCTCATCGATCACTCCGTCCTGCCCGTGGGTGGTGTAGGGATCGAGCGCGACGTCGGTCAGAATGCCCAGCTCAGGCACCGCGTCTTTCAGCGCGCGCACCGTGCGCTGTACCAGCCCTTCTGGGTTATAGGCTTCTTCCGCATGCAGCGATTTCAGACCCGGTTCGATCACCGGGAACAGGGAGATCACCGGCACGCCGAGTTTGGCGATGGTTTCCGCTTCCTTAATCAGCAGATCGATCGTCATGCGCGATACGCCCGGCATCGAGGCCACTTCTTCCTGGCGGTTACTGCCTTCCATGACAAACACCGGATAAATCAGGTCATTGACCGTCAGTTGGTTCTCGGCGACCAGGCGGCGGCTGAAGTCATGACGGCGCACGCGGCGCATACGACGACCAGGGAAGGTACCCGGAAATGCATAGCTCATAGTTTTCTCCTAGCTCAAACCAGCCGGAATAGCCGGCGGGCGTTCTCATCAGTTTTTTGCCCCAGCCATTGCGACTCTTCCTGTCGCCAGACGGCGACCTGATGCACGATATGGGGCAGGAAACAGGGTTCGTTGCGGCGAGATGCGGGTTTAGGCTGTAAATCCCGGGGCAACAGATAAGGGGCGTCCGTTTCCAGCAGTAGACGCTCGGCCGGGATCTGCGGCAACAGGGCACGCAACTCCAGGCCGCGCCGCTCGTCGCAGACCCAACCGGTAATCCCGATCGACAGTCCCAGCGACAGGCAGCTTGCTAATTCTTCGGCGGTGCCGGTGAAACAGTGCACCACGGCCGCGGGCAGTTTATCCAACCACGGCGTCAGTAGCTCGGCAAAACGTGCGTGTGCGTCGCGGCAATGAAGAAACACCGGCAGCGCCAATTCCGCCGCTAACGCCAGCTGCGCAATGAACGCCGCTTCCTGCTGTGCGGGCGTCGAGAAATTGCGGTTGAAATCCAGGCCGCATTCGCCGATCGCCGCCACTTCTGGGTGCGCGGCCAACGCATAAATCTGCTCGGCGCTGTGTTCATCCCAGCTGCTGGCGTTATGCGGATGCACACCGGCGGTGGACCAGCAATAGCCCGCATGCTGCTGCGCCAGTTTGGCGGCCTCGCGGCTCTCAGGCAGATCGGTGCCGGTAATCAACATCCCGGTAACGCCCGCCGCGCGGGCACGCTCCACCACGGTCTCGCGGTCTTTGGCGAATTGGCTGCTGGTGAGGTTAACGCCGATATCAAACATGGTTTTTTCCAAAGCAAAAGCCGCCCAATGGGCGGCTTAGCAATCAAGATGGATCAGGGGGCTGGGGGTTCGTCACCCTCGTCTTCTTCTTCCGCCTGTGGACGACGTTTTCCGGTATAGAAGCGAGCGAAGAACACCCCCACTTCAAACAGCAGATACATCGGTATCGCCAACAGGGTTTGCGAAAACACGTCCGGCGGCGTCAACAACATGCCGACCACAAACGCGCCAACCAACACATACGGCCGTTTCTTCTTCAGATCTTCCGGTGAGGTGACGCCACTCCAGCACAGCAGAATGATGGCGACCGGCACTTCGAAAGCGACGCCAAACGCCATAAACAGCGCCATGACGAAATCGAGGTAGTTTTTGATATCGGTCGCAATGGTCACCCCCATTGGCGCGGTCTTGGCGAAGAAACCGAAGGCCAGCGGGAACACGATGAAGTAGGCGAAAGCCATGCCGAGGTAGAACAACAGGCTGCTGGACACCAGCAGCGGCATCATCAGGCGGCGTTCATGCTTGTACAGCGCCGGCGCGATGAATGCCCACACCTGATACAGGATCATCGGCGCAGAGACGAACACCGAGACGATCATGGTCAGCTTGATCGGCGTAAAGAACGGCGACGCCACGTCGGTAGCGATCATGCTCGCCCCGGCCGGCAGCTGCTTGAGCAGCGGCGCAGAGACCAGCTGGTAGATGTCGTTGGCGAAAAACACCAGCACCACGAATACCGCCAGCACGCAAATAATCGAGTTAAGCAGCCGCTTGCGCAGCTCTATCAGATGACTGATAAGGGGTTGGGTATCTTCAACAGCCATGTATTAACGATCGCCACTAGGTTGGTGAGACGCTGGGGTTTTATCCGCAACAGGTTCGATAGGAGCAGGCACGGTTTCCACCGGCGCTTTAGCCGGTTGCGCCGCCACGACGGCTTCAGGTTCCACTGCCGGTTTAGGCACCGCGGCGGGCGCGCTGGC
The DNA here is from genome assembly GCF_009905295.1 of Serratia sp. NGAS9. Lineage (NCBI taxonomy): Bacteria > Pseudomonadati > Pseudomonadota > Gammaproteobacteria > Enterobacterales > Yersiniaceae > Serratia > Serratia sp. NGAS9. The sequence goes on along the minus strand of NZ_CP047605.1, from coordinate 249,540 downwards.
GCTGGTTGCCGCTTCCGCCGGCGTCACGCCGTCGTGCAAAGCTTCCGGATCGATGGCCTGCGGGTTATGAATGGTGTTCGCCAGCTCTTCTTTCTCGCCCCGGTAGGTGCGTTTCAAAGATTCCGTCGCGTCTTTCAGCTCATCCATCGACGCCTTCAACTCCGGCGTCAGGTTCTGCAGGCCGGCCTGTTCGGCTTTTTTCAGGCTGTCCTGCAGTTCCTGCAGCTTCAGCTCCTGAGACAGTTCGTGCTGCACCGAGGCCGCCAGCGAGCGCAGCGCGCGGATCCAGCCCGATACCGTTCTGACCGCAACCGGCAAGCGTTCCGGCCCCAGAACAACCAGGCCGATCACCAGCACCAGCAGCAGCTCACTAAACCCAATGTCAAACACGGTTTATACCTGCTCTTTGTTCTTCGACTCTTCCGGTTTCACTTCCGGCTGCTTATCGGTAATAGGCTTGGCCGAGAAGTCAGCATCATCCAGGCTGCTTTTTTCAGCCGTATTGGGGGTCGACGGCGTATCGTCGCCGATCGCTTTTTTGAAGCCCTTGATCGAGGCGCCGAGATCGGAGCCCAGCGTGCGCAGTTTTTTGGTACCGAACAGCAGCACCACGATCACTGCGATGATCAACAATTGCGTAATACTAATACCGCCCATTTTAATTACCTCTAATTTTAAAGGGTCTTTTAAAGCCAGCCCGCATTATAGAGCCGACTTTACCAGAGTAACGAATTAAATCAGGTGGTTCGCTTCCAGCCAATCACCCAGCATACGATGCCGGCGGCCATCATCCAGGCGGGAAACACCTCGATTTGCCCCAGCAGCAACAGCGTGCCGCTTACCAACAGTGTAGCGCCAACGCCGAACAAATAACGTGACTGCCCCTGACGAACCCGCTGAGCCTGCATCTGGTTGGTCAGCTTATCAACGCTTTGTTGCAACAGTTTATGCTGCTGCAGGCTGTCGTAAAACAGCTCGGGCAGTTCGGGCAGTTTCTCCGCCCAGAACGGCGCTTTCTCTTTCAACGCACGCACCACGGCGGGAATGCCGACCTGATCGCGCAGCCAGCTCTCGAGGAACGGCTTGGCGGTGGTCCACAGATCCAGCTGCGGGTAGAGCTGACGTCCCAGTCCTTCAACATACAGCAAGGTCTTCTGCAATAACACCAGCTGTGGCTGCACTTCCATATTGAAGCGGCGCGCGGTGTTAAACAGATTCAGCAGCACGTTGCCGAAGGAAATCTCCGCCAGCGGCTTCTCGAAAATCGGTTCGCACACGGTGCGGATAGCAAATTCGAAATCTTCCACGTTGGTGTCACGCGGCACCCAACCGGAGTCGACGTGCAGTTCCGCCACCTTGCGGTAATCGCGGTTGAAGAAGGCGATGAAGTTTTCCGCCAGATAGCGTTTGTCATCCTTGTTCAACGAACCCACGATGCCGCAGTCGATGCCGATGTAGCAGGGATCTTCCGGATGTTCGTAGCTGACGAAAATATTACCGGGATGCATGTCCGCATGGAAGAAGCTGTCGCGGAAGACCTGGGTAAAGAACACCTGAACGCCACGTTCCGCCAACAGTTTCATGTTGGTGCCCTGCTGCTCCAGCGTGGCGATGTCCGAGACCGGAATGCCGTAGATACGCTCCATCACCAACACGCTTTCGCGGCAGTAGTCGGAGTAGACTTCAGGCACGTACAGCATCGGGCTGCCGTCGAAATTGCGACGCAGCTGAATGGCGTTGGCCGCTTCACGCAGCAGATTCAATTCGTCCAGCAGGGTTTTCTCGTACTCGCGTACCACTTCGCGCGGACGCAGGCGGCGGCCGTCCGGCAACAGCTTCGGCACCCAACCGGCCAGCCGGTACATCAAGCGCACATCGGCTTTGATAATCGGCCCGATATCCGGTCGGATCACCTTCAGCACCACTTCCTGGCCGGTGGTTTTCAACCGCGCGGTATGCACCTGCGCGATCGAGGCAGAGGCCAGCGGTTGCTGATCGAAGTCGTCGAACCAGGCTTCCAGCGGGCCGCCCATCGCCAGCTCGATATGCTTGCGCGCCAGCGCACCGTCGAAAGGCGCCACCCGATCCTGCAGCAGCGTCAGCTGATCGGCAATGTGCGGCGGGAACAGATCGCGGCGGGTCGACATCATCTGGCCGAATTTGATCCAGACCGGCCCCAATTCCTGCAGCGCCAGCCGCAGACGTTCGCCCAGCGGTTTGTCCTTGTGCCGATTAGGCATCCAGAACAGCAGCCGGCGGCCGAAGCGCAGCGGCAGCGTCAAACGCATTGTCGGGATCAGCTCGTCCAGCCCATAGCTGAGAAAAACGCGGACGATAAAATACAAACGACGCAGTTCGCCTGGGGTCATCGCTTGCCCTCCAACTTATCCATGCGGGCAATCAGCGCTTCCGCGCCGCGGGCGAGCGCATCCACTTCTTCATTGAACCACACCACTTCCAGCGGCCCCGGCGCCAGACGCCACTCTTCAGTCAGCGCCTCAGCCATGTCTTGCTGCCGACGCATCAATCCGGTCTTGAGTAACGAAGCGCCTTTGCCCAGCGCCTGCGTAATGCCCTGAGCGGCGATATCGCCGATATAAGGTGCCAGCCATTCCGCCGGATCCCACTCCGCCAGATCGAGCAGGCCAACCAGCTGTTGCACCACCTGAATATCGCCTTCCACCGTCAATTCGCCGCTGCGCATCAGCACTGGCAACTGCTGGCGATCGCGCAGCTTCAGTAAGGCGGGAATGCGGCTGCGCACGGTGCAATCGGCACTGTCTTCAGACTGCCCCAGCACGTCCACACGCAGTTCGCTGAACACCAGCACCAGCGGTGAAGCCAACTCTTCCAGTTCGATGCGCAGCACCTTGCCCGCCAGGCGTTGGCGAGCGGCTTTCATGCTGCGATCGCGAAACAGCAGGTTATTCAGCGAGGTTTCCAGCGCACCGGTCAGCAGAGGGGTAAACAGCATCGGCATCTCCCTCTCAGAACTTGAAGCCGCGATGCAGGGCGACAATCCCACCGGTCAGGTTGAAATAGGTGACGTTTTCAAAACCGGCGTTGCCCATCATGCCTTTCAGGGTTTCCTGATCGGGGTGCATACGGATCGATTCCGCCAGGTAACGGTAACTGTCCGGATCTTTCACCACCAGCTCGCCGATCTTCGGCAACACATGGAAGGAGTAGGCATCATAAGCCTTGCTCAGCGGAGCCAGCAGCGGCTTGGAGAATTCCAGCACCAACAGGCGCCCACCCGGCTTCAGCACGCGGAACATCGAGCGCAGCGCTTTGTCTTTGTCGGTCACGTTACGCAGGCCAAAGGAGATGGTGATGCAATCGAAGTAGTTATCTGGGAACGGCAACGCCTCGGCGTTGGCCTGCACGTAATTGATATTGCCGACGATGCCGCGATCGCGCAGCTTCTCCCGCCCCATCCTCAGCATCGAATCGTTGATGTCCGCCAGCACCACCTGCCCCTGCTCGCCGACCATGCGGGAGAACTTGGCCGCCAGGTCGCCGGTACCGCCGGCCAGATCCAGCACGCGCTGCCCACGGCGCACGCCGCTGCAGTCAATGGTGAAACGCTTCCAGATACGGTGGATGCCGAACGACATCAGGTCGTTCATCACGTCATACTTTGCCGCTACCGAATGAAAAACGTCCGCCACCATGGCCTGTTTTTCGTCTCTAGCGACGGTGCGAAAACCGAAATCGGTGGTTTCCTGCGGTTGATCTGCCATTGTCCTGCCTGCTATTCAGTCAATTTTGTGTTGATGAGTGTACCAGAAGCCTGGGGAATACCCCACCTCGCCACGGCCTCAGCCGTGCGAAACGAAGCCCGGCTCCCCGGCGGTATCGTCATCGTCTTTCGTCTGCGGCAGCGCGGCGACATCATCGTCGTTCGCCTCTTCCGCGTCATCGTGTTGCGCGCCGGCTTGCTGCGCCAGCAGCGGGTTGATCGGCCGTTTGACCTCAACCCCCAGCGCGCGGAAACCTTCAATTTGGCCGATAAGATTACCACGGCCTTCGCTCAGTTTGTTCATCGCCTGACGATAACTGCCCTGCGCCTTGTCCAGGCTCTGCCCCAGCGCGGACATATCGTCCACGAACAGCCGCATCTTGTCATACAGTTTCGCCGCGCGATCGGCGATGCGCTGGGCATTTTGGCTCTGATGCTCATAACGCCACAGGTTGGTGATGGTACGCAGCGCCACCAGCAGCGTGGTCGGGCTGACCAGCATGATGTTGTGCTTGAGCGCTTCGCTGATCAACTCCGGCTCGCGATCGATAGCCAGCAGGAAGGCGGGCTCGACCGGAATGAACATCAGCACATAGTCCAGCGAGCGCAGCCCCGGCAGTTGCTGATAGTCCTTGCGGCCCAGCATGCGGATGTGACCGCGCAGCGAGGCGATATGTTCGCTCAGCGCCGCCTCGCGCTCCGCCTCATCCTCGCCGTTGAAATAGCGCTCGTAGGCGATCAGCGACATCTTGGCGTCGATCACCACATCCTTGCCCTGCGGCAGGCGTACGATCACATCGGGCTGCATGCGGCTCTGGTGATCCACCCGCACGTTGACCTGCGTTTCATACTCATGCCCTTCGCGCAGGCCAGAGGCTTCCAGCACCCGGCTCAGCACCACCTCGCCCCAGTTGCCCTGCGTTTTGTTGTCGCCTTTCAGCGCCTTGGTGAGGTTGATCGCCTCGCGCGCCATCTGCGCGTTCAACTGCTGCAGATTGCGTATCTCGTGCGTCAGCGTGTGGCGCTCCCGCGCCTCCTGGCCAAAGCTGTCCTGAACCTGGCGGCGGAAACCGTCCAGCTGTTCGCGCAGCGGCAGCAGTAAACGATCCAGGCTTTGCTTATTTTGCTCGTCCACCTTGCGGCCGCTGTGTTCAAAAATGCGATTGGCGAGATTTTCAAACTGGGTGGTGAGGCGCTGTTCGCTGTTGATCAGCAGGCGTTGCTTCTCCTCCGCCGCCATACGCGTCTCTTCCAGACGGATGGTGACTTCGCGCAGCTCGGCCTCCTGCGCGCTGTTAACCTCGCGCTGGGCGCGCAGCTCCTGATTGAGCAGTTCGCATTCGTTGCGCCAATGATTGAGCTGTTGCAGCTTCTCATGTCCGGCCGCCAGCTGGCTGTGCAGGTTGCGCAGCTCCAGCTCGCTCTGGCGCAACTGCTGCTCGTGACGCTGCAGGGTATCCTGCCGCACGGCCGTTTCCTGCTGCGCCTGCTGCAATGCTTGCTCCAGCAACCGCAGTTCGGTTTCATGTTGCGCATTCGTCTGCTGCACCCGCAGACTGGCGATCAGCCACCCCAACAGCATGCCGATCGCGACACCGCCAATCCCATAAATCAGACTGGTATCCACCCTGCCTCCTGTTGCACCTTGCCGTTCCGGCGTTTCGCACGCCCATTGCCCGTCACGTTAAGGGGAGGCTGTATGGATGTCCAGCCTGATTTTGCCCGCCGCGCACAATATTGCGCGGCGCTACGCAATTTAGCGAGAAATCAGCCCAGCCACTGGCTGAGCCACTTGATGCCGAACGCCCCCGGCGCCAGAATGCCGAACGCCCAGATCATCGCCGACGTGACGTTGGCCAGTTGGAAATAGCGCTGCGGCATGCCGCAAATGCCGCCCACCAGCGGCACCACGGCGCGCAGCGGGCCGAAAAAGCGGCCGATGAAAATGCCCAGCACGCCCCAGCGCTCAAAGAAGGCATGGCCGCGCGCCAGCAGCTGCGGATTGCGCGACAGCGGCCACATATGGGCCACGCGATCCTGATAGTGATAGCCGATCCAGTAAGAGAGCCAGTCGCCGAAAAACGCCCCGGCGGCGGCGGCGGCCCAAATCGGCCAAAAGGCGATGCCGCTTTCGCCGATCAGCGCGCCCAGCGCCAGCAGGATCACCGTGGCCGGCAGCAGCAGCGACAAAAACGCCAGCGACTCACCGAACGCCAGGAAGAAGATGATGGGAATGGCCCAGCCTTCGTGCTGACGCACGACGTCGCTGACCCAGTTGATAACGTCATTGAGGCTCAATGCAGGGCTCCTGATACGCGATGATTCGCCGCCTAGGATAAGCCGGGGCGAGTTAAACCCCGGCTAAACACGCGGTAATTTACTCGAGGTAAAACGCCTGCAGCGCTTCGCGCTGGGCCGCGCCCAGGCCGTATTCCGCTTCCAGCCAGCGGTCAGTGGAGCCGTATTGCTGACGGATGCAGCCCAGCGCCGTCATCAGGAACTCCTCGCGCGCGCTGAGCACGTAGGCGAATTGCTCCAGCGCCGCCGCATTCAGCTTGATAGACAGCTGATCCAGCATCTGCTCGCGGAAAGTGGCCAGCGTGGTTTCAGTCAGCAGATAGTCTTCCAGCACCGTCGCTTCGTCGGCGCCCAGCGCGAACAGCACCAGCGCCGAACCGACGCCAGTGCGATCCTTGCCGACCGCGCAGTGCTGCACGATCGCGCCGCCGCCAGGGTTGCTCAACAGCTGCGCCAGCCGCTGATAGGCCGCATTGCCGAACGGCAGGCGGCGATACAGCTCCAGCATGAACGCCCGGGCGTCGAAAGCGGCCAGCGTTTCGTTGGTGAGCTTTTCCAGGTTGGCGTTAACTTCGCTGCTCAGCGGGTTAGCCGGCACGTGGTGATAGTCGGCGCCATTCCACAGAATATCCGGTTTGGCTTGCACCTCGTCGGCATCGCGGTAGTCCAGCACGGAACGTACCGGCACTCCAGCGAGGAAAGTGCAGTCGCTTTCCGTCAGCCGTTCGAGAGAACCGGAGCGGAACAGCAGGCCGCGTTTGATGCGGCGCCCGTCGGCCACGCCGTTGCCACCGAAGTCGCGGAAATTGATGCCACCGTCGAGCGGCGCAAGCGAAGGATGAAGCAGGATCTGGGCGGTCATAAACGTCCTCGTTGTTTTTGTTATGACAACGCGCGGCAGCCATCGGCGCAGCGCTGAGGAGTATCACCGTAACAGATTCGCCGCGAATGGAAAAACGGGCCGCGTCAGCGGCCCGTTGAGGGAAGGCGATTACAGCAGGCGGCGGGCGGCGTCCACTACGATCTGCACCGCTTTGCTTTCGGTGTTTTTCATGGTCTCGGCGTTCGGGATCTCTTGCTGGGTACGGTTGACGATCACCCCGGCCACCATACCGGCACGCAGGCCCTGGCTGGCGCACATGGTCAGCAACGTCGCGGATTCCATTTCATAGTTCATCACGCCCATCGCCTGCCATTCTTCCATCGAGCCTTTGAAACGGCTAACGACGCGGCCAGAGTAGGTATCGTAACGTTCCTGGCCCGGATAGAAGGTATCGGAAGACGCGGTCACGCCAATGTGCGTGGTGGCGCCGCTGGCCTTGGCCGCTTCCACCAGCGCAGTGGTGCAGGCGAAGTCTGCGACGGCCGGGAACTCCATCGGCGCAAAGTGCAGGCTGGCGCCGTCGAGACGTACCGCCGCCGTGGTGACCAGCACGTCGCCGACGTTGATATTGGCCTGAATGGCACCGGTGGTGCCGATGCGCAGGAAGGTGCGAATGCCCAGCTGCGCCAGCTCTTCCACCGCGATAGAGGTAGACGGGCCGCCGATACCGGTGGAGCAGACGATCACCGCCTTGCCGTCCAGCTCTGCGCGCCAGGTAGTGAATTCACGATGGGAGGCCAGATGCACCGGATTTTCCATCAGCTTGGCAATCTTCTCTACGCGCTGCGGATCGCCCGGCACGATGGCAAGCTGGGCCCCTTGTAAATCGTTCTTGGTGAGGCCGAGATGAAAAACGTCAGACTGAGACATACGAGACTCCTCATGGATCATGTTTATTGGGAGGAACAAAAAAGCACTCTACTGAAAATCGCCGCTTAATTTCGTGACGATAGTCACTATGAAAAGAGAAACAAATCACATGCTACATATTTTTTGTGATTTTTATCACGAAAAAAAATCACTATGACGCATCCAGAACGCACCGCTAAATCTCAGTCTAGCCGACAAATCTTGCTGTCTCTCTGCCGATTGGTTGCTCGTTGAAACTATCTAGCTCATCAATCCGAAATACCCCCATCTTATCGGTTGCTTAGGGACAAAAAAGCCCTCTAACGCACCTTATGGCACTTACGCGGGTCAAAACGCGTAATAACATGATAAAAAGCGCTTAAAAATGCCGCAAAGCCAGATAATTAGCCTTTTTTTATCGACTTGTCCGAAAGTGCGCCACGCAGCGCCAATAATGGGTAATCTTTCCTATAGTTAATCTCAGCGCTTTTTTCTATTGCACGGAGACCGCAATGAAAACCGAACATGTGATGACATTAGAACAGGCTCAGGGGGGATTCGCCCCGGCCGCCGCGCCGTTGGCCGCCTCCGCGATTATCACCGACGAACAGGGCATTCACGCCGGGCAAACGACCATCCCTTCTCAGGGCGACGCGCTGCCGGCCTACGTCGCCAAACCCGCCGACCATAACGGCCCTTTCCCCATCGTGCTGGTGGTGCAGGAAATCTTCGGCGTCCATGAGCACATTCAGGATCTGTGCCGCCGCCTGGCCAAGCAGGGCTATTTGGCGATCGCGCCCGAGCTCTATTTCCGCCAGGGCGACGCCAACGACTACACCGATATCGGCGAGCTGTTCCAGCAGTTGGTGACCAAGGTGCCGGATCGTCAGGTGCTGTCGGATCTGGATCACGCCGCGCACTGGGCTATCCGCCACGGCGGCGACGCCGGCAAGCTGGCGATCACCGGTTTCTGCTGGGGCGGCCGCATTACCTGGCTGTACGCGGCGCACAACCCGCAGTTGAAGGCGGCGGTCGCCTGGTACGGCAAACTGGTCGGCGAGAAAACGCTGAACTCACCGAAGCATCCGGTCGATGTCGCCACCCACCTGTCAACGCCGGTGCTGGGGCTGTATGGCGGGCAGGACAGCGGCATTCCGCTGGAGACGGTGGAAACAATGCGTCAGGCGATCCGCGCCGCCAACGCCGAGGCCGAAATCGTGGTATATCCTGGCGTCGGGCACGCATTCAACGCCGACTATCGCCCCAGCTACAACGCCGAAGCGGCGGAGGACGGCTGGCAGCGCATGCTGGCGTGGTTCGCCCAGCACGGCGTCAAATAATTTCCCGCGCATAAAAAAGGGCGCCGAAGCGCCCAATCATCACACCAGTAAATCTATAAGCGGCGGTTTACCCGCCGCACGGCATCACGCGTGCTCGCGCAGGCGCTGCGCCGCCAATACCATGTTGGCCAGCGACTGCCGGGTTTCCGGCCAGCCACGGGTTTTCAGGCCGCAATCCGGATTGACCCACAGACGTTCCGCCGGGATGTTCTGCGCCGCTTTACGCAGCAACGCTTCAATCCATTCCACGCTCGGCACGTTCGGCGAGTGGATATCGTAGACACCCGGCCCGATTTCGTTCGGGTATTCGAACTCTTTGAAGGCTTCCAGCAGATCCATATCGGAACGCGAGGTCTCGATAGTGATCACATCGGCGTCCAGCGCGGCAATGGAGTCCATGATGTCGTTGAACTCGCAGTAACACATGTGGGTGTGGATCTGGGTGTCATCCTGCGCCACGGCGGCATTCAGTTTGAAGGCGTCCACCGCCCAATTCAGGTAGGCGGCCCAGTCGGATTGGCGCAGCGGCAGCCCCTCGCGCAGCGCAGGCTCGTCGATCTGGATGATGCCGATACCGGCTTTTTCCAGATCTTCCACCTCGTCGCGCAGCGCCAGCGCAATCTGCTTGGCGATCACTTCGCGGGTCACGTCTTCACGCGGGAACGACCAGCACAGGATGGTCACCGGGCCGGTCAACATGCCTTTTACCGGCTTGTCGGTCAGCGACTGGGCGAATTTGGCCCATTCGACGGTGATGGCTTCCGGGCGGCTGACGTCACCGATGATGACCGGCGGCTTCACGCAGCGGGAGCCGTAGCTCTGCACCCAGCCATTCTGGGTAAACACGAAGCCGTCCAGGTTCTCGCCGAAATATTCCACCATGTCATTGCGCTCGGCTTCACCGTGCACCAGTACGTCAAGCCCGAGGCGCTCCTGCTCGACGATCGCCTGTTTGATGTGCTCACCGATGCTGGTGCGGTAGTTGTTGCCGTCCAAACGGCCCTGTTTGAAGTCCAGACGCAGGCCGCGGATCTCGGTGGTCTGCGGGAACGAACCGATGGTGGTGGTCGGCCAGGCCGGCAGGTTGAAACGCTCGCGCTGCGCCCTGGCGCGCTCGGCGTAAGCGCTGTGGCGTTCGCTGTCCTGCGCGGTGATCGCGGCCAGCCGGCGCTCAACCTGTGGGTTATGCACGCGGCTCGACTGACGGCGGGCGCGGATCGGCGCGCTGTAGGCGTCCAGTTCAGCCTGTTTCGTCGTGTCAGGCGCGTTCAGCGCCGAGCTTAATAGCGCCAGCTCGGCGCATTTTTGCAGCGCGAAGGCGAACCAGCTTTTCACTTCTTCGTCCAGACGGCTTTCCACGCTCAGGTCGATCGGACTGTGCAGCAGTGAACAGGAGGAGCCAATCCACAGCGGGCGGGTGCCCACCAGCGGCTGCAGACGTTCAAACCAGCGGCTCAGATCGGCGCGCCAAACGTTGCGGCCGTTGATAACCCCCAGCGACAGCAGCCAGTCTTGCGGCAATGCAGTGCTCAGCGTGGCGATATCGTCATGACCGGCGACCAGATCGACATGCAGCCCCTGCACCGGCAGCGTGCGAATGGTGTCGAGGTTGTGGCCTACGCTGTCGAAATACGTGGTCAACAGCAGCTTCACCTGCCCCTGCAGCGCGTCGTAAGCCGGTTTGAACGCGTCCAGCCAGGCTTGCGGCAGCTCCAGCACCAGCGCAGGCTCGTCAATTTGCACCCACTCGACGCCGCGCTTCGCCAGCTCGGCCAGCACCTGCTGGTAAACCGGCAGTATCTCTTTCAGCAGCGACAGGCGGTCGAACGGCTCGCCCTTCACTTTCCCTAACCACAGATAAGTCACCGGGCCAAGCAGCACCGGCTTGATGCGATGGCCGAGCGCCAGCGCTTCATCCACTTCGTCCAACAGCTGAGTCCAGCCCAGTTTGAACTGCTGGCCTTGCTGGAATTCGGGCACCATGTAGTGATAGTTGGTGTTAAACCATTTGGTCATTTCCGCCGCGGCCGCCGGCTCGCCGGTCGGTGCGCGGCCACGGCCGATGCGGAACAGCGTGTCCAGATCGATCGAGCCATCCGCATTCTGATGGCGCGCCGGCACGTTGCCCAGCAGCAGGCTGGTGGTCAACACATGATCGTACCAGGCGAAATCGCCGACCGGCACCAAATCCACCCCGGCCTGCTGTTGCTGTTGCCAATTACGAGCGCGCAGCTCGCGGCCAACCGCCAACAGCTCTTCCTGCGTTGAGTTGCCGGCCCAGTAGCTTTCCTGAGCTTTTTTCAGCTCACGTCGTAGCCCAACGCGAGGAAAACCCAGTGTGTGATTCAAAATTGCCATCGTCATATTCCCCATTTAGCCGTCCAGATGTTTACACATCCATAATCAGCAGGTACTGTATTAACCACAAGCGCAATTTATTCACTGTCAATGTGAAGGACTCTCATGATCGAACTGAAACATTTACGGACGCTGCAGGCCCTGCGCAACAGCGGTTCGCTGGCGGGGGCGGCGGCCCAACTTCACCAGACGCAGTCTGCCCTGTCGCACCAGTTCAGCGATCTTGAACAACGTCTGGGCTTCAAGCTGTTCGTGCGCAAGAGCCAGCCCTTGCGCTTCACCGCCCAGGGCGAGATCCTGCTGCAGCTGGCGGAGCAGGTCCTCCCGCAGATCCAACAGGCGCTGCAGGCCTGCCACGAGCCGCATCAGACCACGCTGCGCATCGCCATCGAATGCCACAGCTGCATTCAGTGGCTGACGCCGGCGCTGGACAACTTCCGCCAGCGTTTCCCGCAGGTGGTGATGGACTTCACCTCCGGCGTCACTTTCGATCCGCAGCCGGCCCTGCAACAGGGCGAGCTGGATCTGGTGATGACGTCGGATATTCTGCCGCGCAGCGGCCTGCACTATTCGCCGATGTTCGATTTCGAGGTGCGTCTGGTGCTGGCGCCGGATCATCCGCTCGCCGGCAAGCCGCACATCGAGCCGGAAGACTTGAGCGATGAAACACTGTTGATTTACCCGGTGCAGCGCCAACGGCTGGATATCTGGCGGCATTTCCTGCAGCCGGCGGGCGTCAACCCGGCATTGAAGAACGTCGATAACACGCTGCTGCTGATCCAGATGGTATCGGCGCGGATGGGGATTGCGGCGCTGCCGCATTGGGTGGTGGAGAGTTTCGAACGGCAGGGGCTGGTGGTGACCAAAACCCTGGGTGACGGCCTGTGGAGCCGCCTGTACGCCGCCGTGCGCGACGGTGAACAGCGCCAGGCGGTGACCGAAGCCTTTATCCGCTCGGCCCGCCAGCACGCCTGCGATCATCTGCCGTTCGTGCGCGACGCCGCACGCCCTGGCGCGACCGGCGCCAAAGCGTTGGCGGCCGGCGTATAAACTGCCGGCCCCCGTTTAGCCGAGCTGCTTCGGCGCCACCCAGCGTCGATGCACCCACAGTGAAGCGACGATCACCGCCCCGCCGATGATAAAGCTCGGCCAGTGCGGCTGCTGCTGCCAGATGGCCAGATTGACCAGCAGCCCGGCCGGCACATGCATGTTGTTCATGATGCCGAGCGTGCCGGCATCGACCTGCGTCGCGCCATAGTTCCACATGAAGTAACCCAGTCCCGACGCCACCACGCCCAGCCAGATCAGCACGCCCCACTGCAGGTTGGTGGTTGGCAGCTGCTGCGGGTTACCCCACAGGAACCAGGCCACCACCGCCACCACCGCCGCCCCCAGGTAGAACCAGGAAAAGGCGGTGTGCTGCGGCAAGGGGTGCACTTCCATCAGGCGCTTATAGCCGACCATGCCGATGGCGAAGCTGATATTCGCCGCCTGCACCAACAGCAGCCCCCACCAGAAGTGTTCACTCAGTTGGTGATAGCGAATGATCGCCGCGCCCAGCACCGCCAGCAGCGCGCTGAAGACGTAGCCCCAACGCAGGCGTCGGCCGCTCAGCAAGTCGTAGATCAGCGTGATGTACAGCGGCGTCAGCACGGTGAACAGCAGGAATTCCGGCACCGTCAGGTAGAGATAGGCGCGGAAGCTGAACAGGTACATGATGCCCAGTTGGAAGGCCCCCACCAGCATATACAGCAGGATCACCTTGAGTTTGATGTTGCGCCAACGCAGAAACGGCAGAAACACCAGCGCCGCCAGCCCGATGCGCACCAGCGCCGAGAATCCGCTGTCGACGTGGCCCGCCAGGTACTCGCCAATCAGGCTGAAAGAAAATGCCCACAGAATGGTGGTTATAACCAAAAGCAGCACGATGGGTTCACCCTAAAAAGACCGAAAGGGCGATTGTAACGGAAGATGGACGCCTAAGGGGATGAAAGGCAGTTTACATCTGAACAAAAGACAAACTACCGGCAAAATTTCACCGCTGGGTTAGGCTTAATAAAAAGGCGAGGTAACCATCATGAAAACGTCTCACATTCTGTTCGCTCTGCTGTTGCTGCCTGGGTTGGCGGCGGCGGCCAACGGCGTAACCGACCTGCGCTCACAGCAGCAGTTACTCAACCAAAACAACCAGCAAGCGCAGCAACAGCGCTTGTTGAACAACCGGCAGATGGATCAACGCCGCCTGCAGCAGCAGCGACAGTTCGACAATCAGCGGCAACAGCTGATGCAAACCACGCCGAACGGCGGGCAGTTGCTGCCTAACGGCAACCAGCCGCGCGATCCGTTCAATCGCACCGCACCGGCGGTGCCGCAGGCGCCGATGCCGGCTACGCCCGCACGCCCATAACGGTGAGGATCAGCGGCGTGGTGATCGCCGCCAGCACGGTGGACATCACCAGGCTGGTGGCGGCCGGGCCGGTGAGCGTATTGAACTGGCGCGACATCAGGTAGACGTTCACCCCCACCGCCATCGATCCAAGTAGCACAACAACGCGGGTTTCCATCGGCGGCAGATCCATCATCCAGGCCAGCAGCCAAATCACTAGCGGCTGCACCAGCAACTTCAGCACGCAGATGGCGCTGCTCAGCTGCCAGCCTTCGCTGATGCGGTACTCGGCAAGCCCCATGCCAAGCACCACCAGCGACAGCGGCGCCGCCACCTGGCCGAGCATGCTGACCGGTCGATCGACGAAGTCCGGCAGCGGCAAGCCGGTCAGGCTAAACAGCGTGCCGGACAAAATGCCGACGATCAGCGGGTTGGTCAGCACGCTGCGCGCGGTTTTAGCGAAACCACTCAACGTCGGCGAGCCGTTGCGCGCCCATTCGATCGACACCGTCACCAGCGTCCACAGGATCAGGCCGTTGAACACCAGCACCAGCGCCACCGACGGGATCGCCGCCTGCCCCAGCATTACGCTGGCGATAGGTAAACCGAGCATCACGTTATTGGAGAAAATACCGCCTAACGCAAACACCGATCCGGCGACGCCATCCAACCGGAAGAGGTGCCGGGCGACCAGGCGGCCAAGCACAAATACGATCAGGCAGCTGCCAAAGAACGCGATCAGCAGCCGGGCGTCGACCGCCGGGCGCTGCGAGAAGTCGCACATCATGCGAAACAGCATGGCGGGCAAGGCGAGGGAAAACACGAAGCGCGTCAGGCCATCGGTGATGCTGGAGGGCCATTTCCCCCAGCGAATCAGCCCATAACCCAATGCGATCAGGACGAACAGCGGTAAAGACAGCACGATCTGGTGCCACAGTGACAGGATAAAGCCAGGCATCGCATTCCTTCCGGTGGTGCGGCGGCAAGGCTTGTCGTCGCGGGATTCATCGGCGCCGGATTAAAAAGCCGGGCCAATCAAATCTATCCGGTCGGTGCAAATGCAGTCAACGCCCCAGTCGAGCAGCAGGCGCGCGCGATCCGGTTGGTTGACGGTATACACCAAAATACGCAGCCCGGCGTCTTTCAACGCTTTCACCCGCTCGGCGGTCAGCACTTTGTGGTCGATATGCAGCGAGACGCAGTCCAAGCGTTCGGTCAGCTCGCGCCAGTTGTCGTCCCAGGCCTCCAGCAGCAAGCCGCGCGGCAAATCCGGCACGGTGCGCTGCGCCGCCGCCAGCGCTTCTACCGAGAAGGAAGAAAGCAGCGGATCGGTCTGCCCTTGCCACAGCAACCGCGCCGCCAGCGCCACCACCCGGCCGGTTTCATCGTCGCTGCCGGTGGTCGGTTTGATCTCGATATTGGCCATCAGGCCGTGTTCCCGGCAGCGTTCCGCCACCTCCGACAGCAGCGGCAACCGCTCGCCCTTGAAGGCCGAGCTGTACCAGTTGCCAGCGTCCAGCTGCACCAGTTTGTCCCACGGCAGCTCGCCCGCCACGCCCCAACCGTTGCTGGTGCGATCCAGCGTGTCGTCGTGCAGCAGGAAAATTTGCCCGTCCTGCGCCAGCTTGGCGTCGAACTCGATCATCTTGTGGCCGTGGCGCGCGCCGACGTCGATCGCCGCCAGGGTATTTTCCGGCGCCAGAGAACCGCCGCCGCGGTGGGCGACAATATGAGGGTAAGGCCAGGGTCTTGTCATCAATCCATCCGTAATCCGCTGTGGGTGTCAAAGAAGTGCAGCGCCTGAGCAGGCAGCTGCAAATATAGCGTACTGCCCGCCGTCGGCAAGGTTTCATGCGACAGCCGCGCGATCACCCCGTGACCGCCCCACTGGCCGTGCGCCAGATTGTCGGCTCCCAGCAGTTCCAGCGTCTGCAGCTGCAGCGGCACGCCCTGGCCTTGCGCCACCAATTGAATATGCTCCGGCCGAATACCCAGCGTCAACTGCCGCCCCGCCCACTGCGGCTTGGCCGCCGGCAACGGCAGCGTCATGCCGTCCGCCAACAGCAGCTGGCCGCCGTCGGCGCTCAGGGTGCCGGGCAGCAGGTTCATCGCCGGCGAGCCGATAAAGCCGGCGACGAACAGCGAAGCCGGCCGTTGGTACACTTCACTCGGGGTGCCGATCTGCTCTGCCACGCCCTTATTCATCACGATCACCCGCTGCGCCAGCGTCATCGCCTCCACCTGGTCGTGAGTCACGTACAGGCTGGTGGTTTTCAGACGGCGGTGCAGCTGTTGCAGCTCCAGGCGCATCTGCACCCGCAGCTTGGCGTCCAGGTTGGACAGCGGCTCATCGAACAGGAATACCGCCGGTTCGCGCACGATGGCGCGCCCCATCGCCACCCGCTGGCGCTGGCCGCCGGAAAGTTCGCGCGGTTTGCGCTTGAGCAGCGGCTCCAGCTCCAGGATGCGCGCCGCTTCCTCCACCCGCTGGCGGATATGCTCCTTGCCGAAACCGCGGATCTTGAGGCCGTAAGCCATGTTGTCGTACACGCTCATGTGCGGATAGAGCGCGTAGTTCTGGAACACCATCGCGATGCCGCGATCCTTAGGCTCCAGATCGGTCACGCGCCGGGTATCGATATAGATATCGCCGCTGGTAGTGCGCTCCAGCCCGGCCACCATACGCAGCAGCGTAGATTTGCCGCAGCCGGACGGGCCGACCATCACGATGAATTCACCGTCCGCCACGTCGAGGTCGATCTGTTTGATCACCGGCGTTTTACCGTCGTAAGACTTGGTGACCGCCTGTAGTTTTAATCCTGCCATCGTCGTTATTTCTCGCTATCAACCAGACCGCGCACAAACCAGCGCTGCATCAGAAGCACCACCGCCAGCGGTGGCAATAAAGTTAGAATCATCGCCGCCATCACCTGGTTCCACTGGGTCGGCGCGCCGGAGGTGGAGATCATGCTCTTGATGCCCGCCACCGCGGTGCCCATCGAAGCGTCGCTGGTGATCAGGATCGGCCACAGATATTGGTTCCAGCCGTAGATAAAGGTGATGACAAACAGCGCCGCCAGATTGGTTTTCGACAGCGGCAGCACGATGTCCCAGAAGAAACGCATCGGCCCGGCGCCGTCGATGCGCGCCGCCTCCAGCAGCTCATCCGGCAGCGTCATGAAGAACTGGCGCAGCAGGAAGGTAGCGGTGGCCGAGGCCATCAGCGGCAGCGTCAGGCCGGTATAGCTGTCCAGCAGGTTGAGGTTGGAGATCACCTCCACCGTCGGGAAAATGCGCACTTCCACCGGCAACATCAGGGTGATGAAAATCAGCCAGAAAAACAGGCTGCGCAGCGGGAAACGGAAATACACGATGGCGTAAGCCGACAGTACCGACACCGCGATTTTGCCGCAGGTGATCACCAACGCCATGATCACGCTGTTGAGCAGCAGCAGCGAGAACGGCACCTTGAGGTTGCCCACGCCGCCCTGCCAGATATTGCGAATGTTCTCCCACAGGTGGCCGCCGGGCACCAACGTCATCGGCACCTGAAACACCTGTTTGTCATCCAGCGTGGCGGCGACAAAGGCCACGTACAGCGGGAACAGCACCACCAGCACGCCGATAACCAGCATCACATGGCTGAAGATATCCAGCCCGCGTCGATTCTCAATCATTGATAGCGCACCTTACGTTCAACGAAGCGGAACTGGATCACCGTCAGGCCGATCACCAACAGCATCAGGATCACCGACTGTGCGGCGGAGCTGGAGAGATCCAGCCCGGCGAAGCCTTCGCGGTAGATCTTGTAGATCAACGTGGTGGTGGACTGCACCGGCCCGCCGCCGGTGGCAGCGTCGATCACCGGGAAGGTATCGAAGAAGGCGTACACCAGATTGACCACCAGCAGGAAGAAGCTCACCGGCGCGATCAGCGGCAGCACCAGATGGAAGAAGCGCCGCACCGGGCCGGCGCCATCGATGGCTGCCGCTTCCACCAGCGAACGCGGGATAGACTGCAGCGCCGCGAGGAAAAACAGGAAGTTATAGCTTATCTGCTGCCATACCGAGGCCAGCACCACCAGGAACATCGCCTGGCCGCTGTTTTGCGCATGGTTCCAGTTATAGCCCAGCCCGTTGAGGAAATGGGTGATCAACCCCAGGCCGGGGTTGAACAGAAAGATCCACAATACCGCCGCCACCGCCGGCGCCACCGCGTAGGGCAGGATCATCAGCGTGCGATAGAGGCGGCTGCCGCGCAGCACGTAGTCCACCAGCGCGGCGAAGAACAGCGAAACCGCCAGCCCGATGCCCGCCACCAGGAAGCTGAAGATCAGCGTGGTGTAGAACGAGTCGAGGTAGTAAGGATCCTGGAACAGCTGTTTAAAGTTATCCAGCCCGACAAACTGGCTGGAGAGGCCGAACGGATCGAGGCTCTGCACCGAATACCACAGCGCTTCGCCGGCGGGCCATAAAAAGAAGACGGCGGTAATCAGCAGCTGCGGCAGCACCAACGCATAGGGCAACCAGCTGCAGCCGAAACCGGGACGGGAAGATGACATAGCAGTTAAACCATTGATCGGGTAAGGAAGGATCGGCGTGAAGATGCGAGCCAGGTCTGTCGGGCTCGCGACGCAGGGTTACTTGGTCGATGCTTCGAAGCGGCGCAGCAGCACGTCACCGCGCTGTACGGCGGCGTCCAACGCCTGCTGTGGCGTTTTCTTGCCGGTCCACACGCCTTCCAGCTCCTCATCCACCACGCTGCGGATCTGTGGCATGTTGCCCAGGCGCAGGCCCTTGGTGAACGGCAACGGCGGCTTGTTCAGCATCTGGCGAGTGGCGACGTCGGCACCCGGGTTCTTGTCGTAGAAGCCCTGCTGCTTGGTCAGATCGTAAGCCGCGGTGGTGATCGGCAGATAGCCGGTCTTCTGGTGCCATTCGGCGGCAATTTCCGGCTGCGCCAGGTACTGCAGGAACTCGGCCACGCCCTTGTAGGTGGCGGCATCTTTGCCGTTCATCACCCACAGGCTGGCCCCGCCGATGATGGCGTTCTGCGGCGCATTTTTCGCGTCGGCGTCGTACGGCATCATGCCGACGCCGTAGTTGAATTTGGCGTAGTGCTTGATGTCCGCCAGCGAACCGGAAGAGGCGGTGGTGATGGCGCAGTCGCCGTTATAGAACTTCTCGGTGGATTCGTCTTTGCGGCCAAAGTAGGTAAAGTCGCCCTTCTTGTTCATCGCCTCCAGCAGCGCGATGTGCTTGACCTGCAGCGGTTGGTTGAACTCCAGCTTGGCGTTGGTGCCGCCGAAACCGTTGTTTTCACTGGCGAACGGCACGCCGTGCCAAGCGCTGAAGTTCTCCAGCTGGATCCAACCCTGCCAGCCGCTGGCGTAGCCGCACTTCATGCCGGCCTCACGCAGCTTGGCGGTATCCGCCGCCAGCTCCTGCCAGGTTTTCGGCGGCTGGTCCGGGTTTAGGCCGGCCTTTTTGAAGGCATCTTTGTTGTAGTACAGCACCGGCGTGGAGCTGTTGAACGGCTGCGACAGCAGATGTCCGCTCTTGTTGTCGGTGTAATAGCCGGCCACCGTCGGCACGAACACCGACTCGTCGAAGTTGATGCCGGCCTCTTTAAACACTTCATAGACCGGTTTGATGGCTTTGCTGGCCATCATGGTGGCGGTGCCCACCTCGTAAACCTGCAGGATCGCCGGCGCCTTGCCGGAGCGGTAAGCAGCGATGCCCGCCGCCAGGCTCTGTTCGTAGTTGCCTTTATAAACCGGCACAATCTTGACGTCGCTGTGCGACTGATTGAAGCGATCCGCCAGGGAATCCACTTCCTTACCCAGTTCACCTTCCATTGAATGCCAGAACGGGATTTCTGTCGCCGCCAGCGCCTGAGTGCTGACCGCCAGGGTCAACGCGACGCACAGCGTGGTTTTGCGAATAGCGTAGGTGAGCATGCCTAACTCCTGAAAAAGCTGGTGTAAAAGCGCGTGAGCGAAAAGAATCAGTTTTTTGTTCGGAAGCTAACATGCCATGCGCGGATGACAGAAAAATAACCGTTATATGACAGCCACATGACGGCAAGGTGAAGTGAAGATGGCGGTTTGATGTCGGCGGCGGGCATGGGCTCCGCCGCCGCGAGGATTACAGCGAACGGCGCAGGCGCGCCACCGCTTCTTGCATCTGCTGCTCGGTGGCGGTGGCGAACGACAGGCGGAAGGTTGAACGATCCGGGTTGTCGGAGAAGAAGTATTCCCCCGGCACGAACACCACACCCTGCTGCAAGGTCGTGTTCAGCCATTCGGTGGCGTTGAACGGCTGGCGGAAGCGCGCCCACAGGAACATGCCGCCCTTCGGCTTATCGAAGGTGATGTAGTCGCCCAGCTCCTGCTCCACCAAACCGGCCAGGATCTCGCCCTTTTGCTTGTAAGCGGCGCGGATCTTGTCGATCTGCGCCGGCAGGCGATCCAGGCCGAGATAGCATTCGACGATGCTCTGCGACAACGCGCTGGCGTGCAGATCCGCCGCCTGTTTGATGATCGCCACTTTGTGCAGCAGGAACGGCGGCAGGATCGCCCAGCCCAAGCGCAGGCCCGGCGCCAGGATCTTGGAGAAGGTCGAGGTATAGATGATGTGGTCAGTGTTGCCCAGCACCTGCTGTGACACCTGATGCAGCGTCGGGTGGCGCTCTTCGGTGAAACGCAATTCGCCGTACGGATCGTCTTCGATGATCAGGAAGTTATGTTCAGCAGCCAGCTTCACCAGCAGTTCACGGCGCGCGGCGCTGAGGGTGATGCCGCTGGGGTTGCCGAAGTTCGGCACCACGTACACGCCCTTGATGCGCTGGGTTTTCAGCAGCTCGGCCAGCTCTTCCACCACCATGCCGTCGCTGTCGGACGAGACCGACATGATGTTGGCCTCCGCCAGCTCCAGCGTTTGCAGCGCCGCCAGGTAGGTCGGGCGCTCCACCACGAACACGTCGCCGGGATTGACGATGGCGCGCATCACCAAATCCAGTGCCTGCTGTGAGCCGGCGGTGACCATTACCTCTTCCGCGCCAGCGGTGACGCCGCGCTCGGCGCACAGCGCGCAAATGCGCTCACGCAGCAGCGGGCTGCCCTCGGTCAGGCCATACTGGAATGCGCTTTTCGGCTGTTCGGTGATCGCCTGCTGGGTGGCGATGCTCAATCCTTCGAAATCGAACAGCGCATCAGAGGGGATGCCGCCCGCCAGCGAAATGACGTGTTCCATCTTGCTGTGCTTAAGCAATTCACGGATGGCCGAACTTTTTACGTTAACGATGCGCTGCGCGAGTAACCCTTCTGTCTTCATTTCTTCTTCTCGTACCTGATTATTTTAATTCGTAGGGGGGCGGATTAACCGCCCAGATACGCCGACCTCACTGCTTCGTTGGCTAACAATGCAGCCCCCGTATCTTCCAACACCACGCGGCCGTTTTCCAGCACATAACCGCGGTCCGCCAATTTCAGCGCCTGATTGGCGTTTTGCTCCACCAGGAAGATGGTCATGCCCTCTTCCCGCAGTTGCTGAATGATGTCGAAAATCTGCTGGATAATGATAGGCGCCAGCCCCAGCGAGGGCTCGTCGAGCAGCAGCAGCTTCGGCTGACTCATCAGCGCGCGGCCGATGGCCAACATCTGCTGTTCGCCGCCGGACATGGTGCCGGCACGCTGGCTTCGGCGCTCCAGCAGGCGTGGGAACAACGTGAACACCCGTTCAATGCGCTGTTGATACTGCTGGCGATCGGCGAAGAAGCCGCCCATCGCCAGGTTTTCTTCCACCGTCATGCGCGAGAAGACGCGCCGCCCTTCCGGCACGATCGCCACCGCTTCGCGCATGATGCGCGAGGTTTGCCACTGGGTGATGTCCTGGTCCTGAAAGACGATGCTGCCTTCGCTGGCTCGCGGTTCGCCGCACAAGGTGCCGAGCAGCGTGGTTTTACCGGCGCCGTTGGCGCCGATTAACGTCACAATTTCGCCCTGACTTATCGTGAGACTGACCTGATGCAGCGCCTGAATTTTGCCGTAATGGGCGGATACCTGATTGAATGACAACATATTATTCTTCGCCCAAATAAGCCCGGATCACGTCCGGGTTGTTGCGGATCTCCGCCGGTGTGCCCTGCGCCAGCGGCGTGCCCTGATTCACCACGTAAATGCGGTCGGAGATGCCCATCACCAGCTTCATGTCGTGCTCGATCAGCAGCACCGAGACCTTATGCCGATCGCGCAGCTCGACGATCAGGTGATCCAGCTCGTCGGTCTCTTTCGGGTTGAGGCCGGCGGCCGGTTCATCCAGCATCAGCAGCTCCGGCCGGGTCACCATGCAGCGGGCGATCTCCAGCCGCCGCTGCTGCCCGTAGGCCAGGTTGCCCGCCGAACGGTTGGCCATCTCCAGCAGGCCGACGCGCTCCAGCCACTCCGCCGCGCGCGCCAGCGCCTCGGCTTCGGCACGGCGGAAAGCCGGGGTTTTCAATAGGCCGGCGAACACGCCGCTTTTCAGGTGCTGATGCTGCGCCACCAGCAGGTTCTCGATCACCGTCATTTCACGGAACAGCCGCACGTGCTGGAAGGTGCGCACCACGCCCATACGGGCGATGGCCTGCCCCGCCAACCCTTCCAGGTGGCGATCGCGCAATTTGATGGTGCCGCCGGTCGGGCGGTAAAAACCGGTCAGGCAGTTGAACACCGTGGTCTTACCGGCGCCGTTGGGGCCGATCAGCGACACGATTTCGCCTTCGTTCAGCGTCAACGCCACGTTGTTGACCGCCAGCAGCCCGCCGAAACGCATCGACAGGCCCTCTACCTGCAGTAAAGGTTGAACGCTCATGCCTGCTCCCCCTTACCCGCGTGAATGTCCGCCGCCTGCAGCTTCAGCTGCGGCCGTTTCATCGGCAACAGCCCCTGCGGCCGCCAAATCATCATCAGCACCATCAGCGCACCCAGCAGCAACATGCTGTATTCATTCAGATCGCGCATCAGTTCGCGCGACACCACCAGCAGGATCGCCGCCAGAATGACCGCGAACTGCGAGCCCATGCCCCCCAGTACGACGATCGCCAACACGAAGGCCGACTCGACGAAGGTGAAGGATTCCGGGCTGACGAACCCCTGGCGCGCGGCGAACAGCGTGCCGGCAAACCCGGCGAACGCGGCGCTGATGGTAAAAGCGGTCAGCTTGATGCGCGTCGGGCTGAGGCCCAGCGAGCGGCAGGCGATCTCGTCTTCGCGCAGCGCTTCCCAGGCGCGCCCCAGCGGCATACGCAGCAGGCGGTTGATGACGAACAGCGTCAGTACCACCAGCAGCAGCGCCACCAGGTACAGGAACACGATGCGATCGCTCGGATCGTATTTCAGGCCGAAGAAGTTATGGAAGGTATCCCAGCCGCCGTCGCGCACGCTGCGGTTGAACTCCAGGCCAAAGAAGGTCGGTTTCGGGATCTGGCTGATGCCGTTCGGCCCGCCGGTGATCTCGGTATTGTTCAGCAGCAGGATGCGCACGATCTCACCGAAGCCGAGCGTCACGATTGCCAGATAGTCGCCGCGCAGCCGCAGCACCGGGAAACCGAGCAGGAAGCCGAAGGCGGCGGTGACGATGCCCGCCAGCGGCAGGCTCTCCCAGAAGCCGAGGCCGTAATAGTGATTCAGCAGCGCGTAAGTGTAAGCGCCGATGGCGTAGAAACCGCCGTAGCCGAGCACCAGCAGACCAGACAAGCCCACCACCACGTTGAGGCCGAGGCCCAGCATCACGTAGATCAGCGTCAGGGTGGCGATATCCACCGTGCCGCGCGAGACCAGGAACGGCCAGGCGACCGCCGCGACGATGAGCAGAGCCGCCAGCAGCTTTTGCCGCGGCGTGGTGCCGTCGAAGCTCGGCAGCACGAACGCCGGGCCGGAGACTTTTTTCAATCCCTGCTGCAGCAGCGGGCGCAACAGCTGGAAGAAAAAGACGATGACACAGCCGATGCCGATCCACATCCAGCGCACTTCCGCCGCGCCGTGCACCACCAGCTTGGTGCCGTCCAGGCTGAGCTGCATCCCCATCAGGAACGACGCCATCACGAACAGCACCGCCGTGGCGATCAGCGCATTGAGCAGATTGAGTTTCATACTTTCTCAACCTCCGGGCGCCCAAGGATGCCGGTCGGCATGATCAGCAGCACCACGATCAGCAACGCGAACGACACCACGTCTTTGTATTCGGTGCTCAGGTAGGCGGAGGTCAGCGCTTCCGCCACGCCCAGCACCAGGCCGCCAATCATCGCGCCGGGAATGCTGCCGATACCGCCCAGAACCGCGGCGGTGAAGGCTTTCATACCGGCCATAAAGCCGATGTAAGGGTTGATGACGCCGTAGAACTGGCCGAGCAACACTCCGGCCACCGCCGCCATCACCGCCCCGATGACGAAGGTCAGCGAGATCACCCGGTCGGTGTTGATGCCCAGCAGGCTGGCCATCTTCAGATCTTCCGCACAGGCGCGGCAGGCGCGGCCCATGCGTGAATAGCGGATAAACAGCGTCAGCGCCAGCATCGCCAGGAAGGTCACGAGCCAGATGGTCAGCTGCATGGTGCTGATGGTGGCGGCGAAGCCGTTGCTTTCTCCCAGCACCCACTGGCCGGTCACTAGGCTAGGCAACGCCAGATCGCGTGAGCCCTGCGTCAGGCTGACGTAGTTTTGCAGGAATATCGACATGCCGATGGCCGAGATCAGCGCAATCAGGCGCTTGGAGTTGCGCACCGGCTTGTAGGCCACCCGTTCGATGCTCCAGCCGTAGGCACTGGCGATAACGATCGAGACCAGGAACGCGGCGCCGATCAGCAGCCAACCGACGTCGATGCCGAGCATCATCAGGGCGGCGATAACGATAAAGGAGACATAGCTGCCGATCATGTACACCTCGCCGTGGGCGAAGTTGATCATGCCGATGATGCCGTAAACCATGGTGTAACCGATGGCGATCAATGCATAGGTGCTGCCCAACGTTAAGCCGTTGAACATCTGCTGCAGAAAATAGAGGAGTTGCTCTGACATACTCTGAACCCTTGGCTGCGAACCCCGCCGGCGCAGAACCGGCGGGTAAAGGGAGACGGGGCCGGCAAGCCGACCCGCCGGGCGCAGCGGGCTGCGCCCCACCCTAATCATTATGGCTTATTTGATCGGTGTGGACGTGCCGTTGGCATGCCATTCGAACACGCCGAACTCGAAGCCTTTCAGATCGCCCTTGTCATCCCAGGTCAGCGGCCCCATCACGGTGTCCACCGGCTTGCCGGTTTTCAGATCCTTGACGATGTCCGCCGGCTCCTGGCTGCCGCTGCGCTCCATGCCGGTGGTCAGCGACTGCAGCGCAGCATAGGTGGTCCAGACGAACGGGCCGGTCGGATCCAGCTTCTTGGCTTTCAGCGCATCGACGATCGGCTGGTTAGCAGGCACCTGATCGTAGCGTTTCGGCAGCGTCACCAGCATGCCTTCCGAGGCGGCGCCGGCGATGTTGGACAGCGAGGAGTTGCCCACGCCTTCCGGCCCCATGAAGCGAGTGGTCAACCCGGCCTGCTTGGCCTGACGCAGGATCTGGCCCATTTCCGGGTAGTAACCGCCGAAGTACACGAAGTCGATATTTTCTTTCTTCAGGCGCGCCACCAGGGTGGAGAAGTCTTTGTCGCCGGCGGTGATGCCTTCGAACATCGCCACTTCGGTGCCCTGTTTTTTCAGGCTGTCGCGCACCGAGCGCGCCAGGCCTTCGCCGTATTGCTGCTTGTCGTGCACCACGGCGATGCGCTTCGGCTTGATGTCGCTGAGGATGTATTTGGCGGCGGTCGGGCCCTGATCCGAATCCAGGCCGGTGGTGCGCAGGATCATCTTGTAGCCGCGGGTAGTCAGATCCGCGTTGGTGGCCGCCGGGGTAATCATGATCACGCCTTCGTCTTCATAGATATCGGACGCCGGCTGGGTGGATGAGGAGCACAGGTGGCCGATCACGTAGCGAATACCGTCGTTGATCACCTTGTTGGCGACCGCAACTGCCTGTTTCGGGTCGCAGGCGTCGTCGTATTCCACGCCGACCAGCTTGTCGCCCTTGATGCCGCCCTTGGCGTTGATGTCGGCAATCGCCTGGCGCGCGCCGGTAAACTCCATGTCGCCATACTGCGCGACCGGGCCGGACATTGCCCCGACGATCGCCACCTTGATGTCTTTCGCCATGGCCGCCTGGCTCATGGCCATCGCAATACAACCCGCCAGCAGTGCCTTACCTGTTGTTAATTTCATCCGCAAATCCCCATCTGTCGTTGTGAACGTACCTGTTGTGTTTGCCTGCGCCCGATCGTTATTGACCGCTTTTGTTATAAGTAATAATGATTTAGGCGTTTTGTCGGCATTATTTTCTAATAAGACTTTATTTTTCATACCATTAAACAGGAATTTTCTTCTGCAAATCAACTTCATCTGGCAGAAACAAGCGGTGTAAACAGGATAAAATTCGAATTAAATCTGCGCTCTTTACCTTTAGGCGCAGTGCGTTGTGCTGGTTAACAATCCGTTTACTAACTATTTACTCGGAAAATGCCCCGTGCAAAAAACATATTGCACAGTAATCGTACAGAAAAACTTACACAACGCTCTGCACAAGATCTATTACACTGTCGACATCATTTAGCTGCGCGGAAATTCTGCATGAAACTGACCATCGAGCGCCTGACCGCGCTGTCCCCGCAAGATCTCATCGACCTCGGTAAAATTTGGCCGCACCAGCAGCCGGAACAGTGGCAAGGCTGGCTGAGCGACGGCAAGGCGCTGTTCGCCGCCCGCTTCAACGAGCGTCTGCTGGGTGCGGTAAAAATTGCGCTGCAGGACGACCGCGCCGAGCTGCAGGACCTGCTGGTGCGCGAAGTTACGCGCCGCCGCGGCGTCGGTCTTTACCTGGTACAGGATGCGCAGCGTCAGCTGCCGCAGGTCGCCCATTGGCAGCTGTCGACCGCCGGTCTGGCGCCGCGCGAACGTGGGGAAGTCGATAACTTCATGCGCGCCTGCGGCTTCGCGCCGCAGGGCGATCTCTGGCTAAAATGAAACGCCGGCTGGCGGCGCTGGTCTTGATTGCGCTGGGGTTGGCGGCCTGGTTCGCCGGGCGCCAGCAGGCGCTGCGCCTGGCCTCAGGCTGGGATCAGCAGGTTTATGTCTGGCAGCGAGTTTGGACGCCGCAGCACGCCGATGCGCTGGCGCACAGCCGCGATCTGTTTACCGGGCTGCGGGTGCTGGCGCTGCAGGTGCATCCGCGTGAAGGCTGGCGGGAAATCCCGGCCGATCTCAGCCTGCTGAAGCAGGACGGCCACCCACTCTGGCTGGTAGCCCGCCTCGACGGCCAACTGCCGCAGCTGGATCAAGAGGCCATTATCCAGCGCCTGCTGGCGCTCACCCAGCGCTGGCAGGCGGCCGGGCTGCCCGTCACCGGCGTCGAGATCGATCATGATGCCGCCACCGCCCGCCTGCCGGACTACCAACGCTTTCTGCAGCGGCTGCGCCAACGGCTGCCCGCCGCTTTGCAACTCGGCATCACCGCCCTGCCGGCCTGGATCGGCTCATCCAACCTGCTCGGCGTACTGCAACAGGCCGACAGTTCCGTCCTGCAGGTGCACGCGGTGCTCTCGCCGCAGCAGGGGCTGTTTGACGGCCCGCTGGCGCTGCGCTGGGTGCGGCAGTACGCTGCCGTCACACCGAAGCCGTTTCGCGTCGCGCTGCCGGCCTACGGCATGGCGTTGTTGGGTTTTGATGCGCAAGGCGCGCAGGTGGAGAGCGAATCCTCGCTGCGCGTGGCGGGCAACGGCCGTGAGCTGACGGTCGCGCCGCAGCAGATCGCCGATTTTCTGCAGACGTTGGCGCAGCAAACGCCGCCCCGGCTACGCGGCATTCTCTGGTTCCGCTTGCCGCTGACGGACGATCGGCGCGCCTGGTCGCTCGCCACGCTGCGAGCGGTGATCGAGCGCCGGCCGCTGAACGTCGACTGGCAGGTAAAATTTAGGCCTCAGCCACAGCAAAACGGGCTGTATGACCTGATAATTCATAACAACGGGCCGGTAGATGCCCCGCTGCCGCAAGAGGTGGTCATCCGCGCCGACGACTGCCTGGCGGCGGACGCGGTCGGCAACTACCGGCTGGAATCCGCACCGCAACGGCAACGCTTTATTCGCATCAGCAGCGACCAACTGCGCGCCGGGCAATCCCGGCCGTTGGGTTGGCTGCGCTGCCAACAACTGACGCCAGGAGGCCCCCTTGTCACACCTTGATTCGCGCGCGGCACGGAACACCCGCCGCCTTCTTCCGCTGGCCATGCTGATCGGCGCCGCACTGCCGCTGAGCGGCTATGCCTGCGGCCCGGATTTTCCTAACCGGCTGCTGATCGACCGCAACGGTACCCTACTGTATATGCCGGAGGGCAATTTCGCCTTCGAAGCCGGCCGGCTGGTGCCGATGGATAAACAGTTGCCGCACTGGCAAGCCCCGCCGCCGCCGATGCCGCCGAAACCGATGCCGCAATCGCCGGAAACGATCGCGATCGGTAAAATGCGCGCAGCCAAAACGGTGGAAGAGGCTGACGCCGTCAATGCGCAGGGGTTGTCCAACGCCGCGCGTCTCTATCAACTGGGCGCCGTCGCTTTCGCCAGCCACGATCCGCGCGCCACAGACTATTTCCAGCAGGTGCTGAAGCTACCGGCCGCCGAGCAGAGCGACTGGGGACTGCGGGCGCAGTATTCGCTTGGCCGCGTCCTGATGGCTGACCACGGTACACCGGTGAATGAATCCGGTGAAGCAGTTCCCGCCGCCGAGCATCCGCCTAAAGCCGAACTTGAACAGGCGCTGACGGCATTCCAGCAGGTGATCGACCGGGTGAAAAGCGGCGCCGCCGATCCCGATCAGTTGGCATTGAGCAGCCTTGGGCAGCAGGCGCGCATCCACCTGTGGCTGGGTGACGTCGCCCCCGCCGCCCACCTCTATGCGCAACAGGCGGCGCAGGGCGATCCGAACGGCGGGCAGTCGCTGCAGTACGTCTCCAGCCTCCTGGTCAACCCCGACCATTTGGACACGCTGAAACAGATTATCGGCGATCCGTTGATCCAGCAGTTGGTGACCATTGAGCTGTTCGCGCGCAGCGGCAACCTGCAAATGGCGGATACCGACGGCAACGGCCGCTCCGCCCAGATCATCAGCCAGATCCTGACGCTGCTGGACGGCTCAGTGAAAAGCGGCTTCGCCGGCAGCGATCGGCTGGCGGCGTTGGCTTACCGTTCGGGGCAGTACCCGATGGCGGCGAGCCTGCTGAAAAACGCCGGCGACAGCGGCCTGGCGTGGTGGCTGCGCGCGAAAATGGCGCTGCGCGACGGCGACGTGAAAGCCGCCACTGCCGCCTACGCCAAGGCGGCAAGCGCGTTCCCCGCCGACGAAAGCTGGGGTGAACAACGCAACGCCGACTTCGTCGCAGAAGCCATCGTGCCCGAGTGCCGGGTGGCCGGCGAACAGGCCATCCTGGCGCTGAATCGCGGCGACTATCTGCAGGCGATGGACCTGCTGTATCGCGGCAAAGCGCTCTACTGGGCCGACGTGGCCGACGTGGCGGAGCGGGTGCTGACCGTCGATGAGTTGAAAGGCTTTGTCGATAAGCACGCCCCGGCGCCGACGACGCCGCTCAAGCCGGTTAATCCGGACGACTACGGCGGCCAGCAGATCACGCCGGAAGTGCAGCTGCGCGAACTGCTGGCGCGGCGGCTGATGCGCGCCGGACGAGCGCCGGAAGCGCTGGCCTATTTCGATATCCCCAACTACCGGCAAGCGGCGCAGCAGTTCGCCGACGAACTGAAGGCCGCCAAGGACAAATCCGCCGCGCCGCTGACGCGCGCGCAGGCTTACTATCGCGCCGCCAACCTGCTGCGCGCCCAGGGGCTGGAGTTTACCGGGTATGAGATGACGCCGGATTACGCCATCTATGGCGCCGGCTATTCCTATCTGGGGGATGCGTTCGATACTCGCGAGCTGAAGCATAAAAGCTGGATCGACAGCGCAGAAGCGGCGCGCGCCAAGGCGGCGCTACCGGAGGAAGACAACCGTTTCCTGCACTATCGCTGGCAGGCGGTGGGGCTGGCGCAACAGGCGGCCGATCTGCTGCCGCCGAAGAGCCAGGCCTATGCCGCCGTGTTGTGTAACGCTGCCAGCTGGGTTATCAAGCGTGATGCCAAAACCGGCCGTGCGCTTTATCAGCGCTATATCAACACCGGCACCCGTTATCCGTGGGCGGCTAAATTCGGCTACGACTGCCCGGCGCCGGACTTCACCGCCGTGGCGCCATAACGCCGAATTTCAGGCACTAAAAAGCCCGGCAAGCCGGGCTTTTTTTATCGAATCTCGCATCGACTCAGGCTTCGATCGCCATTTTGAGTTTCTTCATGGCGTTCTTTTCCAGCTGACGCACGCGTTCGGCGGAAACGCCGTACTGATCGGCCAGCTCCTGCAGCGTCGATTTGTTGTCATCATCCAGCCAACGGGCGCGGATGATATGCTGGCTGCGCTCGTCCAGACCTTCCAGCGCATAGGCCAGTTTGTCTGCGGCGTTGCTTTCCCAGTTATCTTCCTCGATGCCTTCGGCGAAGTCCGAGCTTTTGTCCTGCAGGTACAGCACCGGCGCCATCGACTGGCCATCGCGGGCCTCGTCGTCCGGAGTCGGATCGAACGTCATGTCCTGCGCCGCCATGCGAGATTCCATCTCGCGCACGTCTTTGCTGGTTACGCCCAGCTCGCGGGCCACCAGTTCCACTTCGTCCTGGTTGAACCAGCCCAAACGCTGTTTGGTTTTGCGCAGGTTAAAGAACAGCTTGCGCTGCGCTTTGGTGGTCGCCACTTTCACGATGCGCCAGTTGCGCAATACGTACTCGTGGATTTCCGCCTTAATCCAATGCACCGCAAAGGAAACCAGACGCACGCCGACTTCAGGGTTGAAGCGGCGAACGGCTTTCATCAGGCCGATATTGCCTTCCTGAATCAGATCCGCCTGCGGCAGACCATAGCCTGAATAGTTGCGGGCAATATGAGCGACAAAGCGCAGGTGAGACAGGATGAGCTGCTTAGCGGCATCCAGATCGCCCTGATAATGCAGCCGTTCAGCCAGCTCCCGCTCTTCCTCTGCCGTCAGCATCGGATAGGCGTTGGCTGCCCGGATATAGGCTTCCAAGCTACCTTGGGGTACTAAGGCTAAAGTTTGCATTTCTTTGGTCATTCAAACCCTCTCTATGAGAATACAAAATCATGCAGGTGATTATTACAGCGGGGAAATGATTGATTCTACGGCAGTTGCTGAAGCAAAAGCGGTTCCACACGCCGGGCACCTTAACATTTGCTGCAATTTTTGACCGTACTCTGCCCTAAAAGTTCACCCTTTTTTGCAAGCATTGTCGCTGACAATACGTGACGAGGATGAAGGCCGATAGGGAATTTGTGCGCTAAGAAGAGAGGGATGGTGCTGACTTCGCTTGAGGTCACTCTTCTCCCGCAACGCGATCAAAAGCAGCAGGAGAAGAGTATACCAAAAAAATCTTACTGTGGTGTAAATCGGCGTAAATGTTGCACCGTCGCCAGCCAGGCGGCGATCCAGCCGATCATCGCGGAGATGATCAGCAGCAGCAGCGCCTCATCCCAGCCCAGCCCGTGCAGGGTGAAGGTGGTGCCGAATACCTTGGCGACCCCGACGACCACCGACTCCAGCTGCCACACCAGCGCGCCGGAGAGCACCAGCGACAGCAGCGCGCCGGCAAAGCCCAGCATCGCCCCGCCGTTGAGGAACGGCCGCAGAATAAAGCCGTCGGTGGCGCCGATCAGCTTCATCACGTTGATGGTGTCGCGACGGCTGAAGATGCTCAGACGCACGCTGTTGCCGATCACCAGGAACACCGCCACGATCATCAGCACGCCGATGATCGCCGCGATCTGGCCCGCCAGCCCGGTCAGCGCCGCCAGGCGGGCAAACCAGCTGTCATCCATGCGCACTTCTTCCACGCCCTGCACCGCCGCTACGCGATCGCGCAGGGTGTTGAGGGTGTCCGAACTCTGGAAGCTCATCTTCGGCGTGACGATCGCCACCGCCGGCAACGGGTTCTCTTCCAGCATGTCCAGCGCGCCGCCAAAGCCCGACCAGTTACGGAACTCGCCGCGCGCTTCTTCACGCGACAGGTAGTTCACCTTCTCCACGCCGGCTTCCGCCTTGATGGCGTCGAGCACTTTCAGCGCCGCGTCGTCATCGAGCGATTTATCCAGGTAGACCGTCAGTTGCGGCGTCGGGTACCACTGGCTGGCCGCGGTGCTGACGTTTTTCCACACGATGTAGCACACGCTCGGCAGCGTCAGGGAGATGGCGATCACCATCACCGTCAGCAGCGTCGCCAACGGCTGGCGCAGCATGTCTTTGATGGCGTTCATCCAGGCGTAACGCCACTGTTCGCGCCAGCCGCCGCGCAGCGCCTTGCTCTTGGCGGTTTTTGCGTTATTGGCCATGGTGAGCGCCCCCC
Organism: Serratia sp. NGAS9; assembly: GCF_009905295.1. Taxonomy (NCBI): domain Bacteria; kingdom Pseudomonadati; phylum Pseudomonadota; class Gammaproteobacteria; order Enterobacterales; family Yersiniaceae; genus Serratia; species Serratia sp. NGAS9. The sequence goes on along the minus strand of NZ_CP047605.1, from coordinate 217,121 downwards.
TGCATGCGGCCCTGGCTCAGCGTCAGGATGCGGTAATTGCGACGGGCGATAAGCCCGGTGTCGTGCGTCGCCATCAGTACGGTCACGCCGACGCGGTTGAATTCTTCAAACAGGCGCAGAATGCCTTCCGACAGCGCATCATCCAGGTTACCGGTCGGTTCATCCGCCAGCAGCACCGCCGGCTTGTTCACCACCGCGCGGGCGATGCCCACGCGCTGCTGCTCACCGCCGGACAGCTGAATCGGGAAGTTTTTCGCTTTATCCAGCAAACCGACTTTGTCCAACGCGGCGGAAACGCGGCGGCGGATATCTTCGGTGCTGGCGCCGGCGATGATCAGCGGCATCGCCACGTTGTCATACACCGTGCGATCCAGCAGCAGGTGGTGATCCTGGAAGATCATGCCGATCTGCCGACGCAGGAACGGCACCTCGCGGTTTTTCAAACGGCTGATGTCGTGCCCGCCAAACCAGATGTGGCCGGCGCTGGGCCGTTCGATACCGCAAATCAGTTTCAGCAGGGTACTTTTCCCCGCGCCGGAATGGCCGGTCAGAAACGCCATTTCCGCCGGGCGCAGATGGAAATCAACCCCCTGCAGCGCTTGCCGTCCGCCCAGATAAGCTTTACTGACCTGTTCAAAGCGAATCATCCGTATTAATCCTCTCGGGCAAAAAGTGCCTCAATAAAATCGTCAGCCTTAAACGGCCGCAAATCTTCGATGCCTTCCCCGACGCCGATATAGCGGATCGGGATACCGAACTGATCGGCGATGGCGAAGATCACCCCGCCCTTGGCGGTACCGTCCAGTTTAGTCAGCGTGATGCCGGTTAAGCCCACGGCCTCATTAAATAATTTCGCCTGACTGACCGCATTCTGGCCGGTGCTGGCATCGAGCGTCAGCATAACCTCATGGGGGGCCTGGTCGTCCAGTTTTTTCATGACGCGGACGATCTTCTTCAGCTCTTCCATCAGGTGCGATTTATTCTGCAGACGGCCGGCGGTATCGGCGATCAACACATCGATGCCGCGCGCCTTGGCGGCCTGCACCGCATCGAAGATCACCGAAGCGGAATCCGCGCCGGTATGCTGCGCCACCACCGGAATGCGGTTGCGTTCGCCCCACACCTGCAGCTGCTCCACCGCGGCGGCGCGGAAGGTATCCCCCGCCGCCAGCATCACCGACTTGCCTTCCGCCTGGAACTGACGCGCCAGCTTGCCGATGGTGGTGGTTTTACCCACGCCGTTCACGCCGACCATCAGGATGACATACGGGGTTTTACCGCTGACATCCAGCGGCTGATCGACCTTGGCCAGAATTTCGGACATTTCCTCCTTCAGCTTGCCGTACAGCGCTTCAGCGTCTTTCAGCTGCTTGCGGCTGGCGTGCTGAGTCAGGGAGGTGATGATCTTGCGCGTGGTCTCCACGCCGACGTCGGCGATCAGTAGCTGTTCTTCCAGCTCGTCGAACAGGTCGTCGTCGATCTTTTTACCGCGGAACAGCCCCATAAAGCCGGAACCGAGGTTTTGCTTGGTCTTCAGCAGGCTGCGTTTCAGGCGAGCGAAGAAGCCTTCTTTGGTCGGGCGTTCCTGCTCTTGCGCAGCGGCCGGCACCACAGGTTCAAGCGGCGCTTCTTCCGGCTCCGGTTCAGGTTCGACGATTGGCTCGGGTTCAACGACCGGCTCAGGTTCGACGATTGGCTCGGGTTCAACCACCGGCTCGGGCTCAACCACTGGCTCGGGTTCAACGACCGGCTCAGGTTCGACCACCGGCTCGGGTTCGACGACCGGCTCAGGTTCGACGACCGGCTCAGGTTCGACGACCGGCTCAGGCTCGACGACCGGCTCAGGCTCGACGACCGGCTCAGGTTCGACGACCGGCTCAGGTTCGACGACCGGCTCAGGCTCGACGACCGGCTCAGGTTCGACGACCGGCTCAGGTTCAACCACCGATTGCTGCTGCGCCACCACTTGCTCGGTGACGCTGACGATCTCTTCAGCCAACGCTTGCGGCGCCGCCGGATGTTCAGCCGCCGCCGGCAGGTTTTCCGCGATTTGCTCGCCGGCCTGACCGTTATCCCACTCCCCCGGGGTGTCGACGGAGGCGGCAGGTTCAGATTCCTGGGCGGGGAGCTTGTCATCCAGCTTGACGGCGGCCGGTTCAGCCGGCGTCTCCGCGGCCTGAGGTTCCGCCTGCTCTACCGGCTGCTCAGGTTGCTGTTGCTCTTCTTCCTTTTCCTTCTGGCCAAAGCCCAGCCAGGAGAAAAACCCACGTTTCTTATCTTTTGCCATGTTATGACTCTACTCCGTACCGAAGGCTCGCTTACCCTACATACCTGAAGGATATATGCTGACAATAATCCGCCGAGTCTATCACTTTCCCTCGCGCAGCAACACGCATCCGGCATGCTTTCCGGTGTGAAATCAGACAACAACGTTTTACCGTTCCCCCCGACGCCCGTCACCGGTAGAATAGGGACAACTTTTCGTTAACCTCTGCGGCCCCGCGCCGCAAAAGAAATCAAACAACGCTTATGACAAGACTCTCGCCACGGGCCGCGGCCAAAAAGCCGCCCCAGGCCGCAGCCGGACAGATCCGCATCATCGGCGGCCAATGGCGCGGCCGCAAACTCCCGGTGCCGAACAGCCCGGGGCTGCGCCCCACCACCGATCGGGTACGCGAAACCCTGTTCAACTGGCTGGCGCCGGTGATTCAGGGCGCGCGCTGCCTGGACTGCTTCGCCGGCAGCGGCGCATTAGGGCTGGAAGCGCTGTCGCGCTATGCCGGCAGCGCCACGCTGCTGGAATTCGAGCGGCCGGTGGCGCAGCAACTGGAAAAAAATCTGGCGCTGCTGCAGGGCAAAGGGGTAGTTATCAACACCAACGCGCTGAGCTGGCTGGCGGGCGACGGTCAACCGTTCGACGTGGTGTTCCTCGATCCGCCGTTTCGCAAAGGCCTGCTGGCGGAGACCGTCTTGTTGCTGGAGCAGCGGGGCTGGCTGGCCGACGAGGCCTGGATCTATGTAGAAGCCGAGGCGGAAAGCGCCGCGGCGGACGTGCCTGCCAGCTGGCAGTTGCACCGGGAGAAGGTCGCCGGCCAGGTGGCTTATCGCCTTTATCTTCGTTCGCAAGAGAAAACCGACCATGCTGATTAATCTGGGCCGCCTGCTGATGCTGTGCGTGTGGGGCTTCCTGCTCTCTAACCTGTTCCATCCGTTTCCCAAGCCGCTGAAGTATTTCATCGACGTGGCGCTGTTCTTTATGGTGGTGATGCACGGCCTGCAGCTGGTGCTGTTGAAATCCACCCAGCCGAAGGATCAGCCGATCAGCTACTGGCAAGAGGCCAAGATCTTTATCTTTGGCGTGTTTGAGCTGCTGGCCTGGCAAAAGAAACAGCCGCCCATCAAGAAAAAGTGACCGCTACGGCTGAACGGTGAACGAGACGAACCGCGTGCCCTGCATGTTTAACGTGCCGTGCGCGCCTTTTTCTATCGGGTTGTACTGCCATTGCTTCAGCCGCAGCGTAATGTCTTCACCGCCCTGGTTCGGGCTGAACACCACCTCGTAATACATCGGCTCGTTGACCAACGGCTCGCGCTGCGGCGCACGGGTCTTGGCGACCGGGAAGCTCCGCTTGTCGCTCACCGTCACCTGCAGACTACGCATCGGCGCACGATCGTTTTCCGTCTCCTGCTGGCGCTGTTTGAAGTAGCGTTGCGTGGCCAGCACGGCGATCAACGCAATGACGGCGACAAAAAATAACGGTGGCTTACTCATCGGTTTCCCATTTCCTTCACGGCCAAATCGGCGTAAACATAGCATTCTCAAGAAAGCATTGTCGATCGTCGGCAGGCTACCTACACTGAAATAAGAAGTGACATGGGTGACAGTTTGGAGCCGGTGGTTGCGGCTCCCTCCTACATAAGGATGACATCAATGAGTTGGCCGTTCCTTGCCGTATTCTTTTCCGGTTGGCTGTTCGTCGACGCCTCTTACCGCGGGCCGCGCTGGCAGCGTTGGGTGTTCAAACCCGTCACGCTGTTGCTGCTGTTGCTGCTTGCCTGGCAGGCGCCGGTGCTCAGCGCGGCGGGTTATCTGATCGTACTCGGCCTGCTGGCGACGCTGATCGGCGATGCGCTGCTCCTGCTGCCGCGCGAGCGGGTGCTGTACGCCATCGGCGCCTTTTTCCTGTCCCACTTGCTGTACACCCTGAGTTTCGCCAGCCAGATGACGTTCAGTCTGTTCTGGCCGCTGCCGCTGGCGCTGCTGGCGATCGGTGCATTGCTGCTGGCCACCCTTTGGACCCGGCTGGAAGAGATGCGCTGGCCAATCGTCACCTACGTGGCGATGACGCTGCTGATGGTCTGGCTGGCAGGCGAACAATATTTCCTGCGCAGCACCGATTTCGGCTTCTCGCTGCTGGCCGGCACCTCGCTGCTGCTGCTGGCCAACGTGGTTTGGCTGCTCAACCGCTACCGCTTCACCTTCCGCGCGGCGGACGCCATCGTGGCTTTCTGTTACTTTTCCGGCCACTTCCTGATCGTGCGTTCGCTCTACCTGTAGAGACCTGCCGCGGGTTCGGCGCGCCGAACCCGTTTCTTCATCAAGCCAGCGCTTTCAACGTCAGGGCATCACCCGCACCCAGCTGATTGCGGTACAGATCGCCGTCGCGCGAGAAGAACGCCAGCGTGCTGCCATCCGCCTGCAGCAGGGCGATGCCGTCCGGCGCCGGGCGCCAGCCCACCACCTCGGCCGCAAATACGCTTTGCAGACAACGCTGCCGATCCACCAGCTGGTAGCCGTTGGTCTCGCTTTGCTCATTGGCCAGAAACTCGATTTGGCATTGCCTTTCGCTGTCGGCTACCTGCCATTGCCCCGCCAGCGACTGCGCGGTCGGCAGCGCCAGACTGCCGGCCATCACCGCACTCGTCACCATCATGCCTCCCGCCGCCAGCGCGGCGCGCGTTAAAGTACCTTTCATACCGGCTCCCACATCACGCCCGGCCGAGACTGCGCCGGGCGCTCCGTTGCTGAGTTACACGATAAAGTCAGTGGCGACGTCTACCTGACCGACGATTTTCACCAGGAAGTCCGGCGCCTGATGACCCCCGATGTTCACCGACAAATCGGTCACGTTGTTGGACGCGTTGTAGCTCAGCAGCGCTTCACCGGCCGCGCCGCTGAAGTGATCGACGAAGTGAATGAAGTCGCTGCTCTGCGCCTCTTTGTTGAAGAACGACAGATCAATCTTGTCGATCCCTTTCTGGAAGTCGCGGATCCAGTCTGAAGCGCCCGGTGCGGAATCGCTGGCGGCAGAGAACACGAAGATGTCTTTACCGGCACCGCCCCACAGCTCATCCGCCCCGCCGCCGCCGAACAGTACGTCGTTACCCGCGCCGCCTTTCAGCACGTTATTGGCCGCGTTGCCGACGATCACGTCGTTGCCGGAACCGCCAATGGCGTTCTCAATGGTCACACCGGCGGCGATCGACACGTTGCCCTTCAGGCCGCCCACGTCGGAGAACGACTTCTCGTTCAGGTTGATGCGTTGGTTAGCGGTGTAACCGGAGAAGTCGAAGGTATCGTTGCCGCCCGCATCCCAGGCCGCAAAGATCACTTTTTGCGAGTTGCTGGTGGTGCTGAGGAAGTCACGACCGGTGTTGGAGTTAAAGCCGTACACGGTGTCGCCGGTGCGGGTCGACAGGTTGGCGCCATACAGGTGCTGAATGGCGGCAATGTCATCCAGCAGCGGAGCCGCGGCGTAATGACCGCCGTTGTCGCCACCGGTATTGGTTTCACTCCAGTAGCTCATCAGGCTGAACTGACGAGTATCTTCCGCGTAAGTGACGTCGCGGTAGGTCGGGTTGCCTTCACCGGCGTTGTAATCGCCCGGATGGCTCAGACCCAGTGCATGGCCAATTTCATGGGTGAACGTCTGGCGGCCGTAGTCTTCGGTCGCCGGATGCTTGACGTTGGACTGATTGACGTTGTACCAGGTCTGGCCCCCCAGATCCTGGCCCTGCCAAATGGTGTTCGGCAGGAAGGCGTAGGCCTGGGTGCCGTAATCATAGTGGCCGGGGCGATCCTGGCTGTAGTTGCCGAAGGTGATATTGGCCTTTTGTCCGGCCGCCACTTCGGTGAAGGTGATATTGGCGACGTCGGCCCAGGACTGCAGCGACAGCTTAGCCTGCTGCTGCTGTTCCGCGCTGAACTTGCTCAGCCCGGTGTCGCCGGCGACGTTAGTGGAAGAGAACTTATAATCCGGGAAGGAGAAGGTTAATTTGATCGGCTGGCCAAATACCTTGTAACCGTTCCAGGTTTGGTTCTCGCGGGTAATAAACAGCCCAGCTTGCTCGTTAGAAAATGAATCCTTGCCATTAATCTGAATCCCGTTACCCCGCTCATGATAATGCAGCAGGTCGTCTACAGCATCGTAACCGGTTGTGGCGGCCGCGAGGCTGGATTCAGTAATTTCAATTGCCTTTTTAGTAGATTGCATTGGTTCGATTCCACTCATTACCTGATTGATATCAATCAGACAGATAGACATAACCTCCCCGTAAGCCACGGTTAATGAACCTCAAGCTTGCTGGAAGGGGCTTATGCGCCGTTACCGGCAGTGTGTTAGGTAGAATTAATGCATATATATCAGCAAATAAGATCACCATTAAAAATGGTAATCGATTCCAATTATAGGCAGGACCGTAAAACTGCACATAAAATAATCAACCATTTATTATCGCAACGAAAGTTTGTTATGCTGCTTTTTAGGCTTCTTTACAAAGCAAACGAAACTTGATGAGGATAAGTTGGCACCAAACTTCAATAGCAACGCGGCCTGCAGAGTCAAGCGAATCATGCTGGCTTTACTCAGGGGAAAAGGTAAATTTTGCTAAAGCGTTATAGATTAATAACTCTTTATTATTAGGTCGGGCGATTTTTTAGTTTCTATAGGAATATTATTTTCTTATTTAAACTAACGGCAGCGAGCCTTTTCGCCCAAATAGGGGATAAGAAAAGCCGATATATTTAAATTCGCATTATTCATTATTGAATGAATCCCCCTTTTCTACGCCCGAACGCCGTTAGCAATAATTCTCATCCGGCGCTTGACTCTGGAGTGGACTCCAGGGTGTAGAGTCAGCTGAGCAAACCCGTTTAACAGCCCGAAGGGGGACGTTATGCACAATCAGCAAAACCATAATCATCAGGAACATCACCACGCCGAAGGCGGGTGCGGCTGCAACCACAGCCACAGCAAAACGCAGCATGGCTGCAGCAGCGAGCCGAAAAGCGCAGCCGTACAGGCCGAACACGCCCACCATCATCACGATCATGGCGATAGCGGCTGCTGCGCCACCGCGCCCGACGATCCGGACGAGGAAAGCGACAGGCTGGCCGCCGCTCCCCCTTCCGGCAGCCAACGTTTCAGCTGGAAAGTCACCGGTATGGACTGCCCCAGCTGCGCCAAGAAAATCGAAAATGCCGTCACCGCGCTCCCCGGCGTTGACAGCGCACGCGTATTGTTCGCCACTGAAAAACTGGTGGTCGACGCACAGTCCGATCTCAGCCTGCGGATCCAGGACGCGGTCGCCCAGGCCGGTTTTACCCTGCTCGGCACTCAGACCGCCAAAGATGCCGCGCCAAAAGCCTCGCGCTTCGGCGAATTTGCGCCGCTGCTGTTGTTAACTACCCTGATGGTGGTCAGTTGGGTGCTGGATCGGGTTAACCCGGAGCTGGGTCGCATCGCCTTTATCGCCACCACGCTGGTCGGGTTGGCGCCGGTCGCCGCCAAGGCGCTGCGTCTGATTCGCTCCGGCACGCCGTTCGCCATCGAAACGCTGATGAGCGTGGCGGCCATCGGCGCGCTGTTTATTGGCGCCACCGCCGAGGCGGCGATGGTGCTGCTGCTGTTTATGGTCGGCGAGCTGCTGGAATCCTACGCCGCCAACCGTGCGCGTCGCGGGGTGAAGGCGCTGATGGAGCTGGTGCCGGAAGATGCGCTGCTGCTGCAAGGCACGGAACGCAAACGCGTGCCGGTCGCCAGCCTGCGCCCTGGCGATGTGATTGAAATCGCGCCCGGCGGGCGCCTGCCGGCCGACGCCGAGCTGCTCAATCCGTTCGCCAGCTTTGACGAAAGCGCCCTGACCGGCGAATCGGTGCCGGTCGAGCGTCAACAAGGGGAAAAAGTGGCCGCCGGCAGCCTGTCCGTCGATCAGGCGGCACAGATGAAGGTGATTTCCGAGCCCGGCAAAAATGCCATCGACCGCATTTTGCAGCTGATTGAAGAGGCCGAAGAACGCCGCGCGCCGATCGAACGCTTCCTCGATCGCTTCAGCCGCTATTACACCCCAGCCATCATGCTGCTGGCCGTCGCGGTGATCCTGGTACCGCCACTGCTGTTCTCGCAGCCGTGGGAGACCTGGATCTATCGCGGCCTGACGCTGCTGCTGATCGGCTGTCCATGCGCGCTGGTGATCTCGACGCCGGCGGCCATCACATCCGGGCTGGCGGCCGCCACGCGGCGCGGCGCGCTGATTAAAGGCGGCGCGGCGCTGGAGCAACTGGGCCAGATTCAAACCATCGCCTTCGATAAAACCGGCACCCTGACCGAAGGCAAGCCGACGGTCACCGACGTGCTGCCCATCGGCGCGCTGACCGAACAACGGCTGTTGCAGCTTGCCGCCGCGGTAGAGGCCGGTTCACATCACCCGCTGGCGCAAGCGATCATCAACCGCGCCGCCGCAAGCGGGGCTGAGCTGCCGCTGGCGCAGGCGCGCCGCGCGCTGGCCGGCGTCGGTGTGGAAGGGATCGTGGACGGCAAGACCGTGCTGATCAGTGCGCCGGGCAAGCTGGCGCCGGGCCTGCTCGCCACACAATGGCAGAGCCAGGTAGACAAGCTGGAAAACGCCGGTAAAACGGCGGTGGTGGTGCTGGAAGACGGCACGCCCATCGGCTTGCTGGCGCTGCGTGATACGCTACGCAGCGACGCCAAACAGGCGATAGCCGAACTGAACGCGCTGGGTATTCGCGGCGTGATGCTGACCGGGGATAACCCGCGCGCCGCCGCAGCGATCGCCGGCGAGCTGGGCCTCGACTATCGTGCCGGTCTGTTGCCGGAAGATAAGGTCAGCGCGGTCACCGAACTGAGCGAACTGCGCCCGACGGCGATGATCGGCGACGGCATCAACGACGCCCCGGCGATGAAGGCCTCCAGCATCGGCATCGCCATGGGCAGCGGCACCGACGTGGCGCTGGAGACCGCCGACGCCGCCCTGACCCACAACCGACTGGTGGGCGTCGCGGAAATGATCCGCATCTCGCGCGCCACCCACGCCAATATCCGGCAAAACATCACCATCGCGCTGGGGTTGAAAGGGGTCTTCCTGATCACCAGCCTGCTGGGGTTAACCGGGCTGTGGCTGGCGGTGCTGGCCGACTCCGGCGCCACCGCGCTGGTCACCGCCAACGCGCTGCGGCTGTTGAGAAAGCGCAGCTAAGCTCTGAAACAAACACGGGCGCGGCATACCGCGCCCGTTGTCATTGGGGGAGGGAACTTTTAACTCGGCCGCGCCGCCGTTATACGCCTTTACGCAGCAGATAACGGTATGGCGCCTGCTCGGTCTCCTGCGCCACCAGCGTATGCTCCATAAAGCGGCAGAACCCCGGGATATCGCGGGTGGTGGCCGGATCGTCGGCAATAATCAGCAGCGTTTCGCCGTTGTCCATATGGCGCACGGTTTTACGCACCATCATCACCGGTTCTGGGCAACGCAGCCCCAGCGCGTCGAGCGTCTGGTCTGCCTGGGCAAATAAGTCAGTCATGCAATTTTTCTCGTTAAAAACGATCGGCGAACGCTCGCCGCATCTCATTAGCGCCTAGTTTACGCCGGTAGTTTTTCTGCGCAAGATGCGTTAACGTTTGCGTTAAATTTAACCATTGCATTGGTTGCGCAAACGCGTATCATGCCGCCGCGCAGCGTTTTTTGCTGTTTTGACAAGACACACTGGGTTCCCTCACCCCACTGCTAAAAAGGCTACAACATGTATTCGTTTACCGCACAGCAGCGCTTCACGGCGTTGGTCTGGCTTTCGCTGTTTCATATCGCCATCATTACCTCCAGCAACTACCTGGTGCAGCTGCCGATCACCGTTTTCGGCTTCCATACCACCTGGGGCGCCTTTACCTTCCCGTTTATCTTCCTGGCGACCGATCTGACCGTGCGCATTTTCGGCGCGCCGCTGGCGCGACGTATTATCCTGGCGGTGATGGTGCCGGCGCTGTTCATCTCTTATGTGATCTCCACCGTCACCTATCAGGGAGAATGGCAGGGCTTCGCGGCGCTGAGCAGTTTTAACCTGTTCGTGGCGCGCATCGCCGTGGCCAGCTTTATGGCCTATGTGCTCGGCCAGATCCTCGACGTACACGTCTTTAACCGTCTGCGCCAACGCAGCGCCTGGTGGGTGGCGCCGGCGGCGGCGATGTTCCTCGGCAACATCAGCGATACGCTGGCGTTCTTCTTCATCGCCTTCTACAAGAGCAGCGATCCCTTCATGGCCAACAACTGGGTGGAGATTGCGCTGGTGGATTACAGCTTCAAGGTGATGATCTGCCTGCTGTTCTTCTTGCCGATGTACGGCGTGTTGCTGAACATGCTGCTCAAACGCATCGCGGCGCGCAGCGGCAGCCTGCAGCCGAGCTGAGCCATGCTATTCTGGGCGGCCTTATCCTTGGAGGCCGCTCATGACCCCAATCGTCCGCACCGCCACGCTCGAAGAAATCCACCGCCTTTATCAACGCATCCCCGAATTCGGCGGCCTGCATAGCCTGGCCGATCTGCAGCAGCGTATCGGCACCGCCCCCGCCAGCCTGTTGATCGCCGAGATAGACGGGCAGCCGGCCGGTTTCAAACTCGGTTATCAACGGCAGGAAACGGTGTTTTACAGCTGGCTGGGTGGCGTGCTGCCGGCATTCCGTCGCCACGGCGTGGCGCAGGCCTTGTTGGCCGAACAGGAACGCTGGGCTCGGGCGCAGGGCTATCGCCAACTGACGGTCAAAACCCGTAACCGGTTCCGCGCCATGCTGACGATGCTGCTCACCCACCACTATCAGATTGTTCAACTGGAAAAGAAAGGCGAAGTGGCTGATTATCGGCTATTACTGGAAAAAAACTTGTGACAACATCTGCCTTGCATTTCAACCTGGAATAGGTTGCGATACGACAGTAAATCCCTACCGGAAAGGAAGAAGGAAGCCCGATGCGTAAAGTAGCGAAATTGATGGGTATCAGCCTGCTGGCGCTTGGCCTCGCGGCCTGCGACGGCAACACCAAAGACACCAAGGCAGCGCCAGACGGCGCGGCGGCCAGCGCGCCGGCCGGGCAGCAGGTAAGCCTGCTGGACGGTAAACTGGCGTTCACCCTGCCGGTCGGCATGGCGGATCAGAGCGGCAAGCTGGGCAACCAGGCTAACAACATGCATGTTTACGCAGACAGCACCGGCCAGCGCGCGGTGATCGTCATCTTGGGCGACAAGACCGCCGACAGCCTGGAGACCCTGGCCAAACGCCTGGAGAATACCCAGCGCGCGCGTGACGCCAACCTGCAGGTGATCACCAACAAGGCGCTCGACGTCAACGGCGTGCCGCTGCGTCAGCTGGACAGCATCATCACCAGCGGCGGTGAAAAGGCTTATTCTTCCGTCCTGATCGGTTCGCTGAACAACAACATGCTGACCATCCAGGTAACGCTGCCGGCAGACAATCAGCAGCAGGCGCAGACCGAAGCCGAAGGCATCATCTCCACTCTGAAGCTGAAGCAGTAATCCCACAGAGGGCCGGTTTGCCGGCCCTTTCGTTTTTATACCAGCGCCTGCGCCAGCAGGGTGATCGGATGTTCGCAGCGCTTGCTGGTGGACATTTCTATCTGCCATTTGCAGGTTTCGCAGTCGGTCACCACCAGATCCACCCCGCTCTCTTCTATCTGCCGGAACAGCGGCGCGCCGATGCCTTGCGACGTGGCGTAGTTCTCCGATTTGAACCCGTAGGTGCCGGCGATGCCGCAGCACTGCGAATCCAGCACCACCAGCTCCAGCCCCGGTATCTGCCGCAGCAGCTCCAGGGTGTAGGCGGTCCAGCCCATCTTCTCCATATGGCAAGGCGTGTGATAAGCCACCCGCAGCGGCGTACGCTTGAGCGGCAGGCTGCGCCCCTGATTGATCAGGCGATAGAGATAGCGCGTCGCCAGCTCCACCCGATCGCGCACCGCAGTGGTGTCTACGTCCAGCAGATGAGGGTATTCGTCACGCAGGGTGAAGGTGCAGCTCGATGAGGTCGCCACCACCGGAATGCCGCGCTCCAGCACCGTTTCATGCAGCGATTCGGCATTGACCCTGGCCTGCTTTTTAGCCTGCTCGATAAACCCGTTGGCGATCAGCGGCACGCCGCAGCATTTCTCGCGTTTCAGCAGTTGCACGCCGATATCCAGCGCGTTGAACACCCGGACCAAATCCTTGCCCAGCTGCGGGTGGTTATAGTTGACGAAGCAACCGTGGAAGAATGCCACCTGCTCGGCGTAACGCTGCTGAGCCTGCGCCTGTTGCCGGTACCAGCGGCGGAAGGTGCCGAACGAGTATTTCGGCAGTTCACGGCGGTGATCGATCTTCAGCGCCTTGTCCAACAGCTTGCGCACCGGTTTCAGCCCGGTAGCGGCGTTGACGATCGGCGCAAACGGCGTCGACAGCGAGCCCATGATATCGGTGTGGCTGAGGATGGCGTCGCGCAGCGTCGGCTTGCTCTGGGCGAAGTCGGCGCGGGCGCGCTGAATGATGTCGCCGATTTTGACGTCGGACGGGCAGGCCACTTCACAACGCTTGCAGTTGGTGCAGTATTTCAGCGCTTCGTCGTACAGCGCCGGGTCTTTCAGCCGCAGCCGCTCGCCGTCCGGCCCCGCCTGTTTCGGCCCCGGGTAGAGCGGGTTCACTTTGGCGACCGGGCAGTAAGTGGTGCAGACGGTGCATTTGATGCAGCTTTCAAAGCTGTGGTCCCGATGCAGGCTCATACGTTCTCCTCCGCGGCGATCTGCTGCGCGACGTGCAGCGCGCCGATCAATGACACGCCGGCGCCGCAGCCCTGCTGCAGCGGATCGTAGCCACCGGCGACCGCGCCGATGGCGTACAGGTTGTCGAACGGCACTCCCTGCTTCATCGCCCGCAGCCTGCCGTCGGTACGCACGCCGAACTGCAGGTAAGGCTGCGGCGCGAACAGCTCGCGTCGGCTCCAGTCGGCGCGATCCGCCCGGCTGTGTACGTCCAGCCCAAAGATCGGCTCACGCACCCGGTCGAAATCGGCCACCAGCCCATTGCTGAAGAAGCTGCCGCTGGCCAGCACCACCTGCTGCGCTCGCAGCGGAATATCGCCGTGGTTGCGGGTGTACAAACCGGTGATGCGGCCGGCCTCGCTCTCGGCGCGCAGCACGCTGTCGCCGGGCATGAAAATGCCGCCCAGCTGCTGAAAACGCCGCCGCAGCGCCTGATGCAAGCGCATGCCGGGCACCGAAGGCGGCAACGTCGGCAGCAGTCGGATCGGTTTGCCGACCGCATCCTGCAACACCGCCAGCGACGCATCGTCCTCCAGGCCCAGACAGGCCGGCAGGAAGAGCGCCTCGGCCTCGCCCGCCAGCCGCCGCAGCTCTTCGGCCATCGGCGGCAGGCTTTCCATCAAATCCAGTACCCGGGCGATGTTCACCGCGCGGAACTCACTGGGGTTATTGCGCAATCTGTCCAGCGCCGGCATGTGCAGATAGGCCACGTCCGTCTGCACGCCGAGCTCGCGGCTCAGGGAATCGGCGGCCATCTGCGGCTGGAAGTCGAGGAACCCTTCGATGCCGATCACCGCGATGCGCTGCCACGGCAGTTGGCCGGTCAGCGGCAGCGTCGGGATCGCCTGCGGGCTGAGCCAGGTGGCGCGGCGCGTGCCCAGCGGCGTAATGCGCAGATGGTTATTGGTTCCCTCCCCCTGCAGGTTCAACCCGCAGCGCGCCAGCAGCCGCTGTGCGGCAGCGGACAGCGCCGCCACCCGGCCGGGCCCGATCAGGGCATACGGATGCTGCGGCGCCTGCTGCGCCAGCTGCGGCAACGCCGCCAGCGGCATCTCGACCGGCGTGCCATCCGGCAATCTCGTCAACAGGTCGAGCGAGCCGGAGGAGAAGTAGAGCGCGCTCTGGCCAGAACTGACCACCGCGCAGCGCTTGCCCTGTTCGGCCACGGCAATGGCGCAGCTCAGGCCCGCCAGACCGCCGCCAATCACCACGACGTCAAATCGCATCATCTGCCTCCTGCTCCTGGTCGGCCTGGGCTTCAAGCCCGCATAATCCCTGGTAAACCCAGCTGGTAAATTCGCTCTCGCGCAGCGCATCGCCCCAGGCGATCGGCCGTACGCCTTTCCAGCGTTCGTTGAGGAACTGCGACAGCTGCGCGATGGATTGCTGCGGCGTGCTGACGTTAAAGCGCGTCAGCAGCCCGGCGGCGCGGCAGGCGCAGAGTTCGCCCTGGCAGGTGCCCATGCCGACGCGGGTGCGGCGGCGCAGATCCACCAGGTTATTGACGGTCAGCGAATTGACCGCATAACGCACTTCCCCGGCGGTCACCGCCTCGCATTCGCACACCAGGCTGGTGTCGAGCCGATCGGCCGCCGGCACCTGGCTGGCGCGATCGCCGTGGCGGTAAATCGCCGAACCACGGATGCTGGCGGGCAGTGAAACCACGCTGCGCACCGTTTCCTCCGCCGACTGGCGGGATCCGGGCAACGCGTCCTGCGCGGTGGTGCACGGACGGTTTACGCCAAGCTTTTCGCACACCTTGTCGGTGGCCCACTCCGCCATCAGGCGGTAGGTCATCAGCTTGCCGCCGGTGATGGTGATAAACCCTTCCAGCCCGTCGCGGGCGGCGTGATCGAGCAGCACGATGCCGCGGCTGACGTTGCGCCCGCTGGGATCGTCGTCGCTGGCGACCAGCGGCCGCACCCCGGCATAGGCGCGCAGAATGCGGGTCTGCGCCAGGGTGGGCGCCAACAGCGCCCCCTCGCGGATCAGAATGTCCACCTCCTGCGGGGTCACCAGCATGTTGTCAATTTGGTCGTAGTCGATATGGGTCGAGGTGGTGCCGATCAGCGAGATGGTGTCGCCCGGCACCAGGATGTCGGCGTCCGCCGGTTTGCGGCAGCGGTTGATCACCATGTTGTTGATGCGATGGCCGAGGATCAGCAGCGCCCCCTTGGCCGGGAACATGCGAATGCGTAAATCGGCATATTCGGCAATCCGCTGGCCCCAGATACCGGCGGCGTTGACCACCACAGACGCGTGCAGCTCATAGCGCCGCTGATTCTGATGGTCGTAAACGCGCACGCCCGTTACCCGATCGCCGCTGCGCAACAATCCCACCACCTGGTGGTAGGTCAGGATCTGCGCACCGTGCTCGCGCGCGTCCAACATGTTGGCGGCGGTCAGCCGGAAGGGATCGACGGTGCCGTCCGGTACGCGCACCGCGCCGATCAGCGCCGGGTTAGCCGCCGGCTCCAACCGCAACGCCAGCTGCGGGTCGATCGCTTCGGCGTCGATATCGGCCTGGCGACAGGCGGCGATAAACTGTTGCTGATAGTCCAGCGAGTCTTGCGGCAGGGTGATGAACAGCCCATCGGTGCGTTCGATACAGTGATGCGCAATGCGTTTCAGGATGCGGTTCTCTTCTATGCATTCGCGCGCCGACTCGCCGTCGGTCACCGCATAGCGCGCGCCGCTGTGCAGCAAACCGTGGTTGCGGCCGGTGGCGCCGGTGGCGATGTCGTGGCGCTCCAGCAAAATGCATCGCAGGCCGCGCCGCGCACAGTCGCGGGCAATGCCTGCGCCGGTGGCGCCGCCGCCGATGATGATCACATCCGTTTCGCCGCCGTCAAAATAGCTGCTCATGTCGCTCCCTCAGGATCGGTAGTTATGAGCCTATTGAGCCACGGTTATTGGGGTCTTTGTTTGATAAGGAACAATAACGAACATAAAACGAAATAAAAATGACCACAAAAAACCATCAATGTGATCATAATCACGATTTTTGGACGTTTTTCTATTTCATAACGTTAACGAATCGCTCAAAATCCGCCGTGGTTTCATGAAAGTGTAACAATTGCGCCATTCGTCACAGCGACACCAGGCGTATTTGATGACAATGGCGCTCGTTATGGAACACAAAAACACCACATTCGATATCCGCTCAATCATCAAATGAACGTAAAAGGTCATATTGATGTGATAACAGATAAAGCCATCGGAGGCGCTCATGTTGAGTATTTTTAAGCCAGCCGCACACATCGCCCGTGTGCCGAGCGATAAGGTAGATCCGCTCTACCGTAAGCTGCGCTGGCAAATTTTCCTGGGGATCTTCTTCGGTTACGCCGCCTACTATCTGGTGCGTAAGAACTTCACCCTGGCCATGCCTTACCTGATCGAACAAGGCTTCAGCCGCGGCGACCTCGGCTTCGCGCTGTCGGGCATCTCTATCGCCTACGGCTTCTCCAAATTCATCATGGGTTCGGTTTCCGACCGTTCCAACCCGCGGGTGTTCCTGCCTGCCGGCCTGATCCTGGCGGCGGCGGTGATGTTGTTCATGGGCTTCGTACCGTGGGCAACTTCCAGCATCGCGGTGATGTTCGTTCTGCTGTTCCTGTGCGGCTGGTTCCAGGGCATGGGTTGGCCGCCGTGCGGCCGCACCATGGTGCACTGGTGGTCGCAGAAAGAACGCGGCGGCATCGTCTCCATCTGGAACTGCGCCCACAACGTGGGTGGCGGCCTGCCGCCGCTGCTGTTCCTGCTGGGCATGGCCTGGTTCAACGACTGGCACGCGGCGCTGTACATGCCGGCCTTCGGCGCCATCCTGGTGGCCCTGATCGCCTTCGCCCTGATGCGCGATACCCCGCAATCCTGCGGCCTGCCGCCGATTGAAGAGTACAAAAACGACTACCCGGACGACTACAGCGAAAAAGACGAAGAAGAGCTGACCGCCAAGCAGATCTTCATGCAGTACATCCTGCCGAACAAGCTGTTGTGGTACATCGCGGTCGCCAACGTGTTCGTCTACCTGCTGCGTTACGGCATTCTGGACTGGTCACCGACCTACCTGAAAGAAGTGAAGCACTTCGCGCTGGACAAGTCTTCCTGGGCCTACTTCCTGTATGAATACGCCGGTATCCCGGGCACCCTGCTGTGCGGCTGGATGTCGGACAAAGTGTTCAAAGGCAACCGCGGCGCCACCGGCGTGTTCTTCATGACGCTGGTGACCATCGCCACCGTGGTGTTCTGGATGAACCCGGCCGGTAACCCGACCGTGGACATGATCTGTATGCTGGTCATCGGCTTCCTGATCTACGGCCCGGTGATGCTGATCGGCCTGCACGCGCTGGAGCTGGCGCCGAAGAAAGCCGCCGGCACCGCCGCGGGCTTCACCGGCCTGTTCGGCTACCTGGGCGGCTCGGTTGCGGCCAGCGCCATCGTCGGTTACACCGTAGACTTCTTCGGTTGGGACGGCGGCTTCATGGTGATGATCGGCGGCGGCGTGCTGGCGGTTATCCTGCTGCTGCTGACCATGCTGAACGAGAAGAAACACCACGCGGAAATCGCTGCCGGCAAGCGCGGCTAACCGTCACACGACTTTTGCATGATTTAAAGGCCGCCCTGCGGCCTTTTTACTACCCTGCCCCCAACAACACGGAGAAAACGGAATGCGGACTCAAGTCAAAGCCCTGCTGACAGGGATCATTCTCGCCACCTCAATGGTCAGCGCCGCCCAGGCGGCGGACAAAGTGGTGATCGCCCACCGCGGCGCCAGCGGCTACCTGCCGGAACACACTCTGCCGGCGAAGGCAATGGCCTACGCGCAGGGCGCCGATTACCTCGAACAAGATCTGGTGATGACCAAGGACAACGAGCTGGTGGTGCTGCACGACCATTACCTCGATCGCGTCACCGACGTCGCCGAACGTTTCCCGAACCGCGCACGCAAAGACGGCCGTTATTACGCCATCGACTTTACGCTGGCGGAGATCAAATCGCTGAAGTTTACCGAAGGCTTTGACATCGAAAACGGCAAGAAGGTACAGGGCTACCCAGGCCGCTTCCCGATGGGCAAATCCGACTTCCGCGTACACACCTTCCAGGAAGAGATCGAGTTCGTGCAGGGTCTGAACCATTCGACCGGCAAAAACATCGGCATCTATCCTGAAATCAAAGCGCCTTGGTTCCACAAGCAGGAAGGCAAAGACATCTCCAGCAAAGTGCTGGTGGTGCTCAAGCAGTACGGCTACACCGGCAAGAACGACAACGTCTACCTGCAGTGCTTCGACGCCAACGAGCTCAAGCGCATCAAGAACGAGCTGGAGCCGAAGCTGGGCATGGATCTGAAGCTGGTGCAGCTGATCGCCTATAACGACTGGCAGGAAACCTACGAGCAGAAAGCCGACGGCAAGTGGGTAGAATACGACTACGACTGGATGTTCAAACCGGGCGCGATGAAGAAAATCGCTCAGTATGCCGACGGTATCGGGCCGGACTACCACATGCTGGTGGTGGCGGATCAATCCAAGCCGGGCCACATCGTGCTGACCGACATGGTGAAAGAAGCGCATGCCAGCAAGCTGGCGGTGCATCCGTTCACCATCCGCGCCGATGCGCTGCCGAAGTACGTGACCGACGTAAACCAGCTGTATGACGTGATTTACAACCAGGCCGGCGTCGACGGCGTGTTCACCGACTTCCCGGACAAGGGCGTGCAGTTCCTGCAGAAGCAGGGCCAGCACAAGTAATGCCAAGGGCGCCGCAAGGCGCCCTTGTTATTTCAGAGAAACGGCCTGGTTATTTCAGAGGAACATCTTGCGCAGGTAGTGCGGCACCGCGTTATCGACATTGGAGCCGATCACTTCCAGCTCCGGCAGCATATCCTTCAGGCGCTGATGCGCGTCGCGCATGATGCAGCCCTTGCCGGCCATCGACAGCATCTCCAGATCGTTCATACCGTCGCCGAAGGCGATGCACTCTTGCAGCGTATAGCCGATGATCTTGGCCACTTCTTCCAGCGCATGCCCTTTCGACACGCCGCCCGCCATCACTTCCAGACAGGTCGGGAACGAGAAGCTGACGTTGACCCGATCGCCCCAGCGCGCGTTGATGGCGTCTTCCACCTGCAGCAACCGCTCATGATCTTCACAGGTAAAGTAAACCTTGCAGACGCCGTCGGTTTCCAGCAGGCCCGGCTCAAACAGCTGATATTTGAATACCGACTCCTGGAAGAACTCTTCCTGCTCCGGGCTTTCGCGGTTGATGAACCAGTCATCGTTACGGTAGACGTTGGTGGTTATCTCCGGATCGTCGTGCAGCATGCCGTACAGATCGCGGGCGATATCCTCGTCCAGGTTGTGGCTGAAGATCAGCTCGCCGGCCGTGTTGTGCACCCGCGCGCCGTTGGAGGTGATCATAAAGGCACTGATCTCCAGACTGTCGCGGATCTGCGCCACGTCGATGTGGTGGCGGCCGGTGGCGAACACGAAATGCACGCCGCGCTGGGTCAGCAACTTCAGCGTTTCTTTGGCGTACGGCGACAGGGTATGGTCGGGAGACAGCAGCGTGCCATCTAAATCGGAAGCGACGACGTGATACATAGCGTTATGTTCTAACCTCTGATGGAGTTGTCGGCGGCAGCGCGCCACCTAAGTGTTGAGCAAAGAAGCGCAGGATTGCGTTCAGTGCTTCGGCGCGCATCGCGTCCCGCTCGAACAGGATCTCATGGCGTGCGCCGTTGATAACCCACGGAAGCCCCCCTTCGCAAGGGCGCCCCGCGTCTGACAGAGCCTGACAAAAAGCCTGGTGCGAACGGTTGTCAACCACCCGTTCCTCACCGGCTTGCAAAAGCAACAGCGGCGTTGTTATCTCCCCGGCCTGCGCGATGATCTGCCGGCCGGCGCGGATGCTCTCCCGCACCCAATGGTAGGTCGGTCCGCCCACCTGCAGCTCGGGGTAATCGGCGTAATAGCGCAGGCTACGCCGGTAGCGTTCGCGGCTGTGGGTCAACACGTTGACCACATAAGGCAGCGGCCGCCACTGGCCGGTGCCCACCGCGTAGTAGTCGCGGATCGCCGGACGGGTCTCCGCCCAGTCGAGGATGCGGTCGGCCAGCCAGCCCGGCATCGGCAACTGGATGCCGAACATCGGCGCGCAAAACGCCGCCGCATCGAACGCCTGCGGCCGGCGTTGCAGGAACTGCGCCAGGATCGCGCCGCCCATCGA
Source organism: Serratia sp. NGAS9 (assembly GCF_009905295.1). Classification (NCBI taxonomy): domain Bacteria; kingdom Pseudomonadati; phylum Pseudomonadota; class Gammaproteobacteria; order Enterobacterales; family Yersiniaceae; genus Serratia; species Serratia sp. NGAS9. Next base: position 196,805 of record NZ_CP047605.1, on the reverse strand, counting down.
ATGCGCCAGCGCGAAGCGCTGCCGGTAACCGCGCGACTCGACTTCGCGCTGCCAAAGCTGCTCGAAATCGTCCACGTAGTCGGCGAAGTTTACCACATGACCGCGGTGCGTATCCGCCAGTAAACGCCCGGAACGCCCTTGGCCGCGATGATCGACGATCACCACGTCGTAACCGCAGTGGAACAGATCGTAGGCCACCTCGGGGTATTTCACGTAGCTTTCGATGCGGCCGGGGCTGACCACCACCACGCGCTGATGCCGCGCGGAACTGAAACGCACAAAGCGGATCGGCACGCCGTCCACGCCGCTGAATTCGCCTTCTTCGCGCAGCCGCCAGAAATCCAGCAGCGGCCCGGTGGCGAAGGCAGCGAACTGCGTTTCACGCGTTAACCAGTCATCGGAGCTGAGAGTGAACGAGGTCATCGAGAGCGTTTTCCCTGTGGGGCCGGCGGAAAATGTGACCGCTGGCACAATAAATCATACTAGCGTATTGTGATTCAATTCTGACAAAAAACGGCGCCGCCTCGGCGCATTGTGGCACAAAACGACACTTTCAGGGAGCCGAGAACCATGACCTTGGACTGGTGGTTAACCTACCTGCTGACCACGCTTATCCTTAGCCTGTCCCCTGGATCCGGCGCCATCAACACCATGAGCACCGGCATCAGCCACGGCTATCGCGGCGCCGCCGCGTCAATCGCCGGGCTGCAGGTCGGGTTGAGCGCGCACATCGTGCTGGTGGGCATCGGTCTCGGCGCGCTGATTTCTCAATCATTGCTGGCGTTCGAACTGCTGAAATGGTTGGGCGCCGCCTACCTGGTGTGGCTCGGCATCCAGCAATGGCGCGCCGCCGGCGCGCTGGATCTGCATGCGCTGGCGGGCAGCATGCCGCGCCGCCGTCTGTTCCGCCGCGCGGTGCTGGTCAACCTGACCAACCCGAAAAGCATCGTGTTCCTCGCCGCGCTGTTCCCGCAGTTCATCTTGCCCAATCAACCGCAGGCCGAGCAGTACCTGGTGCTCGGCGTCACCACCGTGGTGGTGGATATTCTGGTGATGATCGGTTACGCCACCCTGGCGACGCGCATCGCCGGCTGGCTGAGAACGCCGCGCCAGATGCAGCTGCTTAACCGGGTGTTCGGTTCGCTGTTCATTCTGGTGGCGGGGCTGCTGGCGACCGCCCGCAAAGCCTGACAAAAAAGGCCGGGCATCGCTGCTCGGCCTTGGGCATCTCACCGCCGGTCAGCGGGTAAAGATCAGGTGTAACCCGAAGCCGGTAAACAACACGCCCGCTACCCCGTCTATCCACTTGGCCAACCGCTGATAGCCGCGGCGCATCGCCGGCAGCGCAAACACCACCGCCACCAGGCTGAACCAGACGAAGGTCTCGGCAACGATCAGCAAGAATAGCCCCCAGCGCGCGCCGGCGCCGACGCTGTCGCCGACGAACAGCGAGAACACGCTGCCGAAATAGATCACCGCTTTCGGGTTGGACAAATTGGTCAGGAAGCCGCGAATAAAGCTGCGCCCGGCCTTCGGCAACGCCACCTGGGCCTCCGCCGCCGGCTGCGCTCGTTGCGCCCGCGCGGAACGCAGCAGCTGCCACCCCATCCAGCACAGGTAAATGCCGCCGCCGACCATGATGATCTGATGCAACCAGGCCATCTTCTGCAGGATCAGATGCAGCCCCATCAACGCCACGCCGGCCCATACCACGATGCCGAGCGAAATGCCGACCACGCCCATCATCGCCTCACGGCGCGAGCGGCTGGCGGCGGTTTGCGACACAAAAAAGAAGTCCGGCCCCGGGCTCATCAGCGCAATCAGATGCACCAGCGCCACGGTGAGAAACAGCATCAGCATGATTTATCGCCCTCAGTCTTCATCATTGTCGAGATGGTCGCGGATCATCGCCATAAAGGGCGCGCCGAAACGCTCCAGTTTGCGCTGGCCGACGCCGTTGACGCTCAGCAGATCGCCGGCCTTGATCGGCATCTGTTCGGCCATTTCCAGCAGCGTGGCGTCGTTGAACACCACGTAGGGCGGAATGTTTTCTTCGTCGGCGATCGATTTGCGCAGTTTGCGCAGCTTGGCGAACAGCTTGCGATCGTAATTGCCGCCGTAGGATTTCTGGTTGGTGCTGCTGCGCGACTTCAGGCTCTGAATACGCGGCACCGCCAGCTGCAGCGCCACCTCGCCGCGCAACACCGGACGCGCCGCCTCGGTCAATTGCAGCGCCGAGTGCATGGCGATGTTCTGGGTGATAAAGCCCAGGTGGATCAGCTGACGCAGCACGCTGGTCCAGTGTTCGGTGGTTTGATCGCGGCCGATGCCGTACACCGGCAGCTTGTCGTGACCGTATTCACGAATGCGTTGGTTGTTGGAGCCGCGCAGCACTTCCACGATGTACCCGAGGCCAAAGCGCTGGCCGACGCGGTACACGCAGGACAGCGCCTTGCGCGCGTCCTCCAGCCCGTCGTAGCGCTTGGGCGGATCGAGGCAGATGTCGCAGTTGCCGCAGTTCTCGTGCTTGCCTTCGCCGAAGTAGTTGAGCAGCACCAGGCGACGGCAGGTTTGCGCCTCGGCGAAAGCGCCCATGGCGTTCAGCTTGTGGCGTTCGATGTCCAGCTGTTGCCCGGCGGGTTTCTCCTCCAGGCAGCGGCGCAGCCAGGCCATGTCGGCCGGATCGTACAGCAGGATGGCTTCGGCCGGCAGGCCGTCGCGCCCGGCTCGGCCGGTCTCCTGATAATAGGATTCGATATTGCGCGGGATGTCGAAATGCACCACGAAGCGCACGTTGGGTTTGTTGATGCCCATGCCGAAGGCGACGGTGGCCACCACCACCTGCAGATCGTCGCGCTGGAACGCTTCCTGCACCTGCGCGCGGCGATCGTTGTCCAGCCCGGCGTGGTAGGCACCGACGCTCAGCCCGCGGCTTTGCAGGCGCGCAGCGGTGTCTTCCACCTTGGCGCGGCTGTTACAATAGATAATGCCGCTCTTGCCGCGCTGATCCTGCACGAAGCGCCACAGCTGGTCGAGCGGTTTGAATTTTTCCACCAGCGTGTAACGGATGTTCGGCCGGTCGAAGCTGCTGACCTGCACCAGCGGATCCTGCAGCGACAGCAGACGCACGATATCGCCGCGGGTGGACTCGTCGGCGGTGGCAGTCAACGCGATCACCGGCATCGACGGGAAGCGCTGTTTCAGTTGGCCCAGCGCGCGATATTCCGGCCGGAAGTCATGGCCCCACTGCGAGATGCAGTGCGCCTCATCCACCGCCAGCATCGCCGGCGGGCAGTGGTCGAGCAGGTTGAGGAAGCTTTCCATCATCAGCCGTTCCGGCGCGATGTACAGCATCTTGATGTTACCGTTGCGGCAGCCGGCCATAACGTCCAGCTGCTCCTCGCGGGTTTGCGTCGAGTTATAGCAGGCGGCGGAAACGCCGTAGGCCAACAGTTGGTCGACCTGGTCCTTCATCAGCGAGATCAGTGGGGAAACGACCAGCGTCAGGCCGTCCATCACCAGCGCCGGGATTTGGTAGCACAACGACTTGCCGCCGCCGGTCGGCATCACCACCAGGCAATCCTGCCCGCCGATCGCGGCGTTGATAATCGTTTGCTGCCCCGGACGGAATTGCTGGTAGCCAAAGGTATCGCGCAATACCTGCTCGGCCAGCAACTCTCTGTTAATCACTGCTGCGGTTGACACACACTTCCCCATTTTTTCATCGGTACACACCCAGCGGGTATGATTACATAATATCGTTCAGCATGACACCAACGCCCACCCGTGTCTGCCGGAAGTTATAGTCGATCAGCGATTCGCCGTAGCCGCTGAATACCTGGGTATAGAAACGCACGTTGCGGGTGATCGGATAGCTCCAGCCCAGCTCCGCGCCGCCGTAGCCGCTGTTCCAGTTATAGTGGCTGTCGACGCTGAACACGCTGTCGCCCCAGGCGTAACCGACCTTCAACCGGTAGTATCCCATGTATTTGGTGATGTCCGGGTTGTCGTCGTTGCTCGAGCTCTCCGAGAAGCGGAACCAGGGCTTGAGATCCACCTGCCAGTTGCCGTTTTGCGCCATCAGCCGCGCATAGCCGCGATTCCAGCTGCGCGACGTCGGATCCGAGCGGCCGTTAGACTGATGGTTAACGCCGATTTCAACATCGCGCAGCGTCCAACCGGCAAAACGGTAATCGGTCGCCCACCCCACGAACAGCTGCGGCTCGTAGTTGGTTTCGCGGAACGGCGAAGACTCGCCGCGGTTGGACAATTGCCACCAGGAGCGCTGAGTATAAGACGCGCCGAGCACCGAGTTGTCGCCGGCAATGCCCCGCCACAGAGGAAACGCCAGGCTAAGTTGGTATTTCACCTCGTCCTTGCGCGCCTTGTCTCCCCAGTTGTACGTCTTGATGGCCTCTTTGTTGATATCACTGGTGTCGGTGTACAGCAGATAATTGGGATCGTAAGGATACAGCGTGAACGGATTCTCGTGCTCCTGCAGCAGGTTGGCGATAATGCTGCCGCGCACCGCCGGCTTATCGTGAATCTGCTGCTCTTTGGCTTCCTCAGCCAATGCCAGCGCCGGCATCAGCAGCGTGGCGGAAACGATCCCTGACAAAATGCGCATAACCTCTCCTCACTCCAACGAAAAAGGGCAAGCCCGGAAAAAATCAGGCCATTTTACACACAAAGGGCGTTTTACCGCAGCGCAGGCCGGTTTTATTGGAATAGTCTGGAAAGCAACAAAGGTTAAGCATAAAATCAACATCTCATTAACCTGGACTGACCAGTTAGCTCCCTTAAAACGCAAAAGAAAAATGGAAACCCGCTATGTCGACCACACCACTGACCCTGGAAGCCGCCCGCCGCAAGATCGGCGAAATCTTTGTCTACCACATGCCGTTCAACCGCGAGCTTGGCCTGGAGCTGCGCCGCTTCGACGATGACTACGTCGAGCTGAGCTTCACCAACCAGCGCAAGCTGGTGGGCAACGCCGCACAGGAAATTCTGCACGGCGGCGTGATCGCCGCGGTGCTCGACGTCGCCGCCGGGCTGGCTTGCGCCGGCGGCGTGCTGACGCGCCTGGAGCCGCTGATCGAAGAAGAGATCGCCGCCAAGCTGTCGCGCATGGGCACCATCGATCTGCGCGTCGACTATCTGCGCCCCGGCCGCGGTGAACACTTCGTCGCCTCCGCCAGCGTGCTGCGCAGCGGCAACAAGGTCGCCGTGGCGCGCGTAGAACTGCATAACCACGACGGCCTGCATATCGCGACCGCCACCGCCACCTATCTGGTCGGCTGATGATTGTGTGCGGTGAGCGTCTTCAGTACACTCACCGCATCTTAAGTTCCCCACCAGAGTGACGTCATGGACGCAAAGCAAACGCGTCAGGGCATTTTCTTCGCCCTGGCCGCCTATTTTATGTGGGGCATTGCCCCGGCCTATTTCAAACTGATCCAGCAAGTGTCCGCGGACGAGATCCTCACCCACCGGATCATCTGGTCGTTTTTCTTCATGCTGGCGCTGATCACGCTGGGCCGCAACTGGCCTAAAGTGCGCGCCGCCTGCCAAAACCGCAAACGACTGCTGCTGCTGGCGGTCACCGCGCTGTTGATCGGCGGCAACTGGCTGCTGTTCATCTGGGCGGTGAACAATCACCATATGCTGGAAGCCAGCCTGGGCTACTTCATCAACCCGCTGGTTAACGTGCTGCTGGGGATGCTGTTTCTCGGCGAGCGCTTTCGTCGCATGCAGTGGGTGGCGGTGGCGCTGGCATTCACCGGGGTGCTGGTGCAGCTCTGGCAGTTCGGCTCGTTGCCGATCATCGGTCTGGGGCTGGCGTTCAGCTTCGCTTTCTACGGCCTGCTGCGCAAGAAAATCGCCATCGACGCCCAGACCGGCATGCTGATTGAGACGCTATGGCTGCTGCCGGTGGCGGCCGCCTATCTGTTCCTGTTCGCCGACAGCCCCACCAGCCACCTGAGCGCCAACCCGTGGTCGCTGAACCTGCTGCTGGTCGCCGCCGGCATCGTCACCACCGTACCGCTGCTGTGCTTCACCGCGGCGGCTACCCGGCTGCGCCTGTCGACGCTCGGTTTCTTCCAGTATCTCGGCCCGACGCTGATGTTCCTGCTGGCGGTCACCTTCTACGGTGAGACCATCGGCCAGGACAAGCTGGTGACCTTCGGCTTTATCTGGGCGGCGCTGATCCTGTTCACCCTCGACGCGCTCTACACCCAACGCAAGCTGCGCTAAGCCCGGCGCCGCCGGGTTACAGCCAGTTCTTGCGCTTGAAGTACAGGTAAGGGGCCAGGCCGGCCAGGATCATCAGCGTGATGGCGCCCGGGTAGCCGAACGACCATTTCAGTTCCGGCATGAATTCGAAGTTCATGCCGTAGCTGGAGGCCACCAGCGTAGGCGGCAGGAATACCACCGACACCACCGAGAAGATCTTGATGATGCGGTTCTGTTCGATATTGATGAAGCCCATCGCCGCCTGCATCAGGAAGTTCACCTTCTGGAACAGCGATTCGTTGTGCGGCAGCAGGGATTCGATGTCGCGCAGCACTTCACGCGCCTGCTCCAGCTGGCCGGTCGGCAAACGCGCCTTGCGCACCAGGAAGTTGAGCGCGCGCTGGGTATCCATCAGACACAAACGCACCTTCCAGCCGATATCTTCCAGCTCCGCCAGCGTCGACAGCGCGGCGTCGTATTCGTCGCCCTGATGCCCTTCCATGATCACCCGGCTGAGCTGTTCCAGATCGCTGTAGATGTTCTCTATCTCGTCCGCCAGCTGTTCAATCTTGGTTTCGAACAAATCCAGCAGCAGTTCGTAGGCGTTGCCTTCGAGCATGGTCTGGTTGCGGGCGCGCATGCGGTACAGGCGAAACGCCGGCAGTTCACGCTCGCGCAGGGTATACAGGCGGCCGTCGCGGATGGTGAAGGCTACCGTGGAGTTGCCGGCGTGATCTTCCGCATCTTCGAAGTAGAAGAAGGAGTGGATATGCAGACCGTCTTCGTCTTCGAAGAAACGGGCGGAGGCTTCGATATCGTCCAGTTCGGGACGCGTCGCCAGGCTTTGTCCCAGCTCATTCTGCACGCGCTCACGCTCGCCCTCTTCCGGCTCGACCAGATCAACCCACAGCGATGACGTGAGATCATCCGAGTCGTCCAGTTCCAGACGGGACAAGCGGCGGTTATCTAATTTAAAAGCGCTCAGCATGTGCCAAAACTCCGTGAAGGTAACGGGTGCGGACAACGCGTTGAAGCACAGAAACAGAGGGGATGCGTATCACCGATTGTTTCAGACCATGAAGAGATCTGACTCATAGCGACGCTTTGCGGGGTCGCCGACAACCACGAAGGCTATCAGCAAAAACGGAGAGCCTTAGAAGTTATACCTGCGGCGCAGGTCAGTGAGCCAGTATCTACTGGGTGTGTCCAAGGCGTCTGTCCTCAATGATAATAGTGCGCGCATGTTACGCCGAGAAGAAAAAGCCTGTCAACACGTTAGGCGGGATAATTGCGCAACAAATCATCACGATGATCAATGGCAGAAATGACGCTTAAACCGTACTGAAAAAGTCGCGACGATCGCTTACCGCCATCAAGAATGTTGCTAAGATGACATCACCCTAATGGTACGACAAGCATGCGGATTTAAACGATGAAACAGATTACCGCCCATGAACTGACCGCGATGAGCGAACAGGCCGCCAGCGTGCCCCGCCTGCGCGCGCACCGCACCTTACACGAAGAGCTGAGCGACCCGGTGCAACGCCTGGCGATCGCCATGGAGCCCGGCACCTATATCCGCCCGCACCGCCACCCGCAAACCTGGGAGCTGCTGACGCCGCTGCGCGGTCGTTTTGTCGTGTTGCAGTTCAACGATGACGGCGTCGTCATGCAGCGCACCCTGCTCGGCGAAGAAACCAAAGTGCTGGAGATGCCGGCCTTTACCTGGCATGCGGTGCTGTCGGTCGATGCCGGCGGCGTGGTGTTCGAAGTGAAGCAGGGCCCGTATCAGGCGCTGACCGAAGAGGACTGCATGCAATGGGCACCGCAGGAAGGCGGCGAAGGCACCGAAGCGGTGATGCGCTGGTATGCCACCGCGCAGGTCGGCGATCGCTACCCTCACTGATAATGAACGATTGCAGGGGCCTGCCCCTGCAACTCTCCCCTCTCTTTATACCGTTTCCAGGCGAGCGTAGGCCGCCACCAGCCACTTGATGCCCTCGCCCGGGAAAGCGATCTGTAACCGGCTGTGCTCGCCGCTGCCTTCCAGATTGACGATGGTGCCTTCGCCAAACTTGGGATGGCGCACGCGCTGGCCCAGCTTGTAGCCGGTATCGTTCTCGCTGATCGGCGTGCCCATGCGGCGGTGATTGACCGGGCGCGATACGCTGGCGCGCAGGCGCACTTCTTCCACACACTCTTCCGGCAGTTCGCCGATAAAGCGCGACGGCCGATGGTAAACCTCTTTGCCGTACAGACGGCGCGTTTCGGCATAGGTCAGCGTCAGTTTCTGCATGGCGCGCGTTACGCCCACATAGGCCAGACGGCGCTCCTCCTCCAGACGGCCGCCTTCATCCAGCGACATCTGGCTCGGGAACATGCCTTCTTCCATGCCGACGATAAACACCAGCGGGAACTCCAAGCCCTTGGCCGAGTGCAGGGTCATCAGCTGCACCGCGTCCTGATAGGCGTCGGCCTGACCTTCGCCCGCTTCCAGCGCCGCATGCGACAGGAACGCCTGCAGCGGCATCAGATCCTGATCTTCTTCCTGATAGCTGAACTGACGCGTCGCCGTCACCAGTTCCTCAAGGTTTTCGATACGCGCCTGCCCCTTTTCGCCCTTTTCCTGCTCATACATGATGAACAGCCCGGAATCGCGGATCACCCGGTCGGTCTGCACGTGCAGCGGCATGTCAGCGGTTTCATGCGCCAGCGACTCCACCAGTTCGATAAAGCGCTGCAGCGCCGACGCGGCACGGCCGGCCAACACTTTGTCCTGCATCAGCTCGCGCGTCGCCTGCCACAGCGTCAGCTGGCGATCGCGCGCCGCCTGGCGCACCACGTCGAGGGTGCGATCGCCGATGCCGCGCGTCGGGGTGTTGACCACGCGCTCGAAGGCCGCATCGTCGTTGCGGTTGGAAATGAGGCGCAGGTAAGCCAGCGCATCCTTGATTTCCTGGCGTTCGAAGAAGCGCTGGCCACCGTAGATGCGGTACGGCATCGCCGTCTGCAGCAGCGCCTCTTCCAGCACGCGCGACTGGGCGTTGCTGCGGTACAGGATGGCGCAGTCGTTCAGCGCGCCGCCGTTGTCTTGCCAGGTCTTGATGCGGTTGACCACGAAGCGCGCTTCGTCGAGTTCGTTGAAGGCGCAGTAGAGGGAAATCGGCTCGCCTTCGCCGCCTTCGGTCCACAGATTTTTGCCCATGCGCCCGTCGTTGTTGGCGATCAGGGTGTTGGCCGCTTTCAGGATGTTGCTGGTGGAACGGTAGTTCTGCTCCAGGCGGATGGTTTCCGCGCCGGGGAAGTCCTTCAGGAAGCGCTGGATGTTTTCCACCTGCGCGCCGCGCCAGCCGTAGATCGACTGGTCATCGTCGCCGACGATCATCACGTTGCTGTTGCCGCCCGCCAGCAGGCGGATCCAGGCGTACTGGATGCTGTTGGTATCCTGGAATTCGTCCACCAGCACGTTGGTGAAACGCTCGCGGTAGTGGTTGAGGATATGCGGCTTATTCAGCCACAGTTCGTGCGCGCGCAGCAGCAGCTCGGCGAAATCCACCAGCCCGGCGCGATCGCAGGCTTCCTGATAGGCCTGATAGATGCGCAGCCAGGTGGCCTCTACCGGGTTGTTGTATGTCTCGACGTGCTGTGGCCGCAGGCCCTCGTCTTTCTTGCCGTTGATGTACCACATCGCCTGACGCGGCGGCCACTGCTTCTCGTCAACGTTCAGCGCCTTGATGATGCGCTTGAGCAGCCGCAGCTGGTCGTCGCTGTCGAGGATCTGGAAATCCTGCGGCAGGTTGGCCTCCAGGTGGTGGGCGCGCAACAGGCGGTGCGCCAGGCCGTGGAAGGTGCCGATCCACATGCCGCCCTGGCTGGTACCGATCAGATGTTCGATACGGTGGCGCATTTCCGCCGCCGCCTTGTTGGTGAAGGTCACCGCCATGATCGAATACGGTGAGCAGTTCTCCACCGACAGCAGCCAGGCGATGCGGTGCACCAGCACCCGCGTCTTGCCGCTGCCCGCTCCGGCCAGAACCAACAGGTTGCTGCGCGGCGCCGCCACGGCTTCACGTTGTTTTTCATTCAGGCTGTCGAGCAGATCGGAGACGTCCATAGGCACCACTAATGGTTAAGGGAAAACCCGCCGGTGACGGGTTTTTCACTGGAAATTTATACAGAGTTCTGGCAGGGATTATAACAATGCTGTCAGCGATGCCAACTGCGAAATCTCAATATGCGGCAGCAAGCGGCTGTCGGCAGCCTGCATCAGGCAGCGTTGCCGATCGTTGATCCAACAGGCCTGCAGCCCCGCGCGCAGCGCGCCGGCCACGTCGGTGGTCAGATCGTCGCCCACGTGCAGGATCTGCTCGGGCGCCACGCCCAGCCGCTCAACGGCCAGGTGGTACATGTCCTGATACGGCTTGGCGCGCCCGTCCGGCCCGGAGCGCAACACGAACTGGAAATAACCGTCCAGGCCGCACAGAGACGGATCGACGTTGCCGTTGGTGATCGCCACCAGCGGGTAGCGCGCGGCCAACGCCTTCAGCGTGGCGTGGGTCGCTTCCGGCACCTCGATGCGGCTGCGCCACAGCGCGAAGTTCTGCATCGCCGCATCGGCCCCGATCGCCGCTTCGGCGTCGCGCAGCCCCTGCCGGCTCAGCGCCAGATGAATAGCGCGCCAGCGCCACTGGGTGACGTCATGGTAGATCTCCGGTTCCTGCTCGCGCAGCTCCTGGCGCAGGCGGTGGAAGTCCGCCGACTGAAAGCTGCTCAGGCCGGGGTGGTAACTCTGCAGGAAGGCCACCGATTGTTGTTCGGTTTGCCGGATCACCGGACGGTTATCATACAGCGTGTCGTCCAGATCGAAAGTCAGCGCCGCCAGCGGGCGCAGCGGGCGATAAAAATGCATCAGGATTTCCCCCGTTTGGCACGCGGATGCGCGGCATCGTACACGTTCGCCAGGTGTTGAAAGTCGAGGTGGGTATAAATTTGCGTGGTGGTCAGGTTGGCGTGGCCGAGCAGCTCCTGCACCGCGCGCAGATCGCCGCTGGACTCCAGCATATGGGTGGCGAAGGAGTGGCGCAGTTTGTGCGGGTGAATATGGCTGTTAACGCCCTGTTTCACGCCCCACTCGGCGAAGCGTTTTTGCACGTTGCGCGTCGAGATGCGCCGCCCCTGATTGGACAGGAACATCGCGTCGTCCTGCGGCCCAAACAGATCGCGCATTGCCAGCCAGTGTTCCAGCCAGGTGACGGCGGTGCGCCCGATCGGCAATTTACGCTCTTTGCTGCCTTTCCCCATCACCCACACCTCGCCGGCGGCCATATCGACATGGCGGCAATCCAGCCCCACCAGCTCGGAGAGGCGCAGGCCGGCGCCGTACATCACCTCCAACATGGCGCGATCGCGCACCGCCAGCGGATCGTTGAGATCGATCTCCAGCAGTTGGTTCATTTCATCGACGTCGATATTTTTAGGCAGATGGCGGCCGCTGCGCGGCGTGCGGATGCCCTTGGCGGGGTTGGCGTGCAGCACGCCCTGGCTGACCAGCCAATCGAGGAAGCTACGCAACGAAGAGAGCCGCAGCGCCAGGCTGGCGGACTGCAGACCGGCGCGTTTGCTGCGCGCCGCCAGCATGCGCACCCGGGCGGCGTCCAGCGCTGCCCAGTCGGTGACGCCGATCTCCTGCGCCAGGCGCATCAGCGCCGCCAGCTGGCGTGAATAGCTGAGCTGCGTCAGCGGGCTGAGTTGCCGTTCTACCTTGAGATAACGCAGAAACGCGTCCACCGGCTGCTGCAGGCTGGGCGCAATCGGCGTCATGCTCGTTCGATCCAGCGTTCCAGCAGCGCCGGCAGCATGCGCGCCAGTTGATTGAGCATCACCGTGCCCATGCCCTGCTGATAGTGTTGCGTATCGCGGCTGCTGAAGATCACCATGCCCAGCTCGCCGTCGTCGCCCAGCATCGACAGCGCCACCGAGCCAATCTGGCCGATCTGTTTGGCCTGCGGCAACAGCAGCAGCAGCTCGGGGCCGTTCAGGCCGCCGAGGTAGTGTTGTTCGCTGCCCAGCCGCTGAATGCGGAACGGCTCGAACGCCGAACGCGTCAGCGCCAGGTGGGTGAAATCGGAAGGCGCGCCGATATTCCAGCGCTCGGCGAACAGCCGAACCGTGGCACCGGCCAAACCGAAGCCGCGCGCCCAGCGCTGCAGCCGGTTGAGCATGTCCTGCAGGCTGTCGGCGGTGGCCAAATCGGCCTGCAGGTGCAGCAACCGGGCGAACAGCCCTTCGTTGGCGCTGGCCTGCTCCATCAACAGCGTGATCTCTTCTTCCAACCGTTCGATGTGATTGCGCTGGCGGGCCAGGTGCCATTCCACCAGCGAAACGGTGCCGCGCACCGGGTGCGGCACGCGCATCTGCTCAACCTGGCGCGCGTTGCGAATAAAGAAATCCGGGTTCTGCAGCAGGTACTGCATCATGGTGTCGTCATCCAGCGCCAGGCCGGCGACGCTCTGTTCTTCTACGCTTTTCATAGATGAATAAATCCGTCATAGACATGGGTTGCCGGACCGGTCATAAACAGCGGATTGCCCGGCCCTTTCCAGCGAATATGCAGGCTGCCGCCCGGCAGTTCTACATGCACCTCTTCTGACAGCAATTCCTGTTGGATCCCCACCGCCACCGCCGCACAGGCGCCGCTGCCGCAGGCCTGCGTTTCACCAGCGCCGCGTTCATAAACGCGCAGCTTGATGTGATCGCGGCTCACCACCTGCATAAAGCCGATGTTGGCCCGTTCCGGGAAGCGTTCATGCCCTTCCAGCACCGGCCCAAGCAGCTCCACCTTGGCAGTTGTGACATCGTCCACCTGCAAAACACAATGCGGGTTACCCATCGACACCACGCCGCACAGCACGGTATGTTCCGCCGCGCGCATGATGTAGGTCTTTTCAGCCTTAGTGGCGCGGAACGGCACCGCCTGCGGGTCGAAATTCGGTTCGCCCATGTTGACGCACACCAGATCGTCGTCGGTGACACTGAGCACCATGCGCCCGGTTTGGGTGCTGACACGGATGTCGCGTTTGTTGGTCAGCCCTTTCAGCCGCACGAAACGCGCGAAGCAACGCGCGCCGTTGCCGCACTGCGCCACTTCGCTGCCGTCGGCGTTAAAAATTCGGTAGTGAAAATCCAGTTCGGGATCGTAAGGCGGTTCTACCACCAGCATCTGGTCAAAGCCGACGCCCAGGTGCCGATCGGCCAACCGGCGGATCAGCTCAGGTGAAAAATAGACATTCTGTGTAACGGCATCGACCACCATAAAGTCGTTGCCCAGACCGTGCATTTTGGAGAACTGCATATCATACTCCGCTATCTGGACGCGCTATCCGTCTTGATGTTGCGGTGGCGCTCGCTACCGCAAACCGGGGTTTACTGGTCAACCATCGACGGTTTTTGCTGAGAGCCAGACTGCTCCTGCTGGTTCTTTTGCACCTGATCGCCCGTTTGCACCGGCGGCTTGGCCGGTTTCTGGCTGGCGGGATCGGCAGGCGGGAAGTAAAGCGGGCCTTTCAGACCGCAGCCGGCGAGGCCGGTAACCAGAACTGCCATCAGCGCATAGCGTAGTTGTTTTTTCATTTGCATTAATGCCTGTAATTCATGCGTCCAAGGTCTCTATAATCGCAGGTGGATCATGAAAAGCAATAGGAATTGAATATGAACGACAGTGAGTTTCACCAGTTGGCCGACCAGCTGATGCTGAATATTGAAGAGACACTGGACGATTTTGACGGCGATGCGGATATCGATTACGAAACCAATGGCGGCGTAATGACGCTGAGCTTCGAAAACGGCACCAAAATCGTCATCAACCGCCAGGAGCCGCTGCACCAGGTGTGGCTCGCCACCAAGGCCGGCGGTTATCACTTCAACTACCGCGACGGCGTTTGGCTATGCGATCGCAGCGGACAGCCGTTTTATCAGCTGCTCAGCGAAGCGGCCAGCGCGCAGGCCGGCGAGGAACTGCATTTTTCCTGAGGCTAAGCAGGGCTCGGCAACCGAGCCCTTGCGGCGTCAATGCAGCTGGAACTGCTGTTTCAGCGGCTGAGCGGCGCCGTCGGCCACCGTCACGCACAGGCTGGACAGCACGTTGCTGCGGAACGGGATCACCTGCGTGCGCCCGTCGAGTTGCACGATCTGATAGAACTGCGGCAGATTGAAGTTGATGAAGCTGGAGCCGTAGGTGAAGCGATCGTGCGACGATGAGTAGAAGCGGCTGACGTCGCGCACCAGCTCCTCTTTACTGCCCTCGCAGTGGTGATACACCTCCACCCGATTCGACTCATCCAGAATATAGATGTTGAAGCCCTTGTCGTCTGAGGTGTCTTCGAAGAAGAACTGGATGATCCCCTCGCTGGCGAAGCCGTCCACCACCGGCGGCAGATGCACCTGATCGGTTTCCACCTTGATAGACAGGCCGTGCAGCTTGTTGTTGGAGATGGCGCCGTAAAACTCCACCGCATTCTCCAGCTTTTGCACCGACACGCTCAGGCGCTCGAAGAACAGCCCCCAAGTCTGCCCGGCAACGCGCACCGCCTTGAAGCGGCCGGGTTCCAGCCGGGTACTGGACAGGCGCAGCTCGATGCACTCCGACACCAGCTGCTGGATACGGGTGCGGATCAGGCCGCGCAGGTGCTGGCTGTAGCAGAACACTTCCACCGACTCCGGCGGCGCGGCGTCCTGGTGCATTTTGCCGAGAATGGTCTTCAGCGCTTCCAGCACCGACTGCTCGCCGCTGAAATGCAGGGTACGCACTTCGTTCCAGGAGTTGCGATACAGCAGATCGATACTGCCCACCAAACACTGCTGCTGCTGGCCGAAGCTGAACACGTCCAGTTTGCGGAAATCGAAGTGCACCACCTGATTGCGGAAGGCGGCGGTCGGATCGTTTTCCAGATTGACGATGATGGCCAGATGGCGAATTTCGCACGGGCTGTACAGCGCTTTCGGCGTCGGCGCCGGCAGGCGCAGCGGGAAGTGATGAGAAACGTCGGCCACCAGCTCCTGCAGCTTGGCGGTGTCGCACAGGTTGCCGCTCTTGATGTGCAGGCGGGTCTGCGGCGTTAGCAGGCCGTTGAAATAGGCCCAGGCCACCAGCTTGTTCAGGTAGCGGTTATATTCCAGCGGCTGATGGCTGACGATCGAATCCATAGCCGGTGCCTGATTATACAGGTACCAGCCGGTGCGGTTGGCGCGGCCAACCGGCACGTGAATAAAGGTTAAATCGTTTTCCGACAGGTCCGGTGAGATCTGCGGGTTCACCAGCGTCACCTTGCCGGGCAGCGCTTCGAACGCCGCGTACAGTTTGCGGGTCAGCACGCCGATATCCTGCGGGCTGGCGCTGACGCTGAGGTTGTTGCGGCGAGCGAAACGGATCAGGTTGCGGTAGCTTTGCATCATCGCATCGAGCAGTTCGTTATGCGCTTCGCGCACCCGCTCGATTTTCCAGTTGGCGCGGTTATCCAGCATCGCCAGACGCTCTTCGCTCCAGCCCCACTCGCTGACCAATTGGCTGAGGATCTCGCGTCGCCAGCCGACGCAGGCCTTGGCCAGCGACAGCTTTTCACATACTTTCAGGTAAAAACAGCGGCGGGCCAGATCGAGGCGGGTGGTATCGTTGATGTCGGTCAGGTAGCGGGTCACGCGCTCAAGCATCATGCAGTAGGCATCAAGCCCGAAGCTGACGATCTCACCCTGATGCAGCCGGTGTTTGATGTCCGTCGCCAGCAGTTGGGTATTGGGGTATTCCCAGGAATAGGCTTCCAGCAGCAGGGTCTTCAGCACCGCCTTGTAAGGCGAATCGATGCTCTTGTACAGCTGCCACAGGCTGGCGCCGAAGTACTCTTCCGCCGACAGCGAACTCAGGCCACCGAGATCCAGCCACTCGTTCGGCGTCAGCGCACCCTGCGCGTACAGCGACAGCACGTATTCATCGTAGTGCGCTTCTTCTTCGCCCGGTACCATGTTCCACAGGATGCGTTTGCCAGCCAGGCGCACAGCGGTGCGATAGAATTCATCGAGCAACAGGATGTGCTGCGTCGAGCCGCAGTCTTCGCCACCCAGGCTGCCGCTTTCATTATGGCGGAAGCGGTTTTCGTCGATCAGGAAGAAGCTGACTTCCACCCCCATCGAGGCGGCCCACTTCTCAAGCAGGCTGCATTTTTGCTGCAAACGGGTGCGTTCTTCGTTGTCCAGCCAGGACTGGTGGCAGACCCAGATGTCGAGATCCGAGCTGCAGCTTTGGCCGATAGACGAGGTGCTGCCCATCGAGTAGACGCCGGTGATCGGCAGCTCGCCGCTGGCCGGCTTGTCAAACGGGCTGCCCCATTTGTCTTCTAAATCGTTCAGGTAATCTTGTTGAGTTTCATCAGGCGTGTAGAGGCAAATGCCATGGGGAACGTTACCGTTCAGGTAACCCGGCATCAGCGGGTGGTGGTGGTGCAGTAAGGTGGGCAGCAGACTGTATACCCGTTGAAACGCGGGCTTCATAGCCGCTAGGGCGCGATCGACGCGTAGCTGATTGATCGCATCCAGTCTCTGCTTCAATGTCTCGATGTAGAGGTACAAGACGTCTCGCCTGATTATCCCGGTGTTTAGAAAAAAACCCGTATTCCATAAGCGCCGTTAGTGTAAGAAGAATATTTGGCGACTTATTGCTGGAAACGTGATCAATTTAACACCTTGCTGATTGACCGTAAAGGAGGTAACGCTTCACAATTATTGTAGCGCTTCCCTAAACGATTTACCCGCAGTGTTAACTGCCCCAAAGCACATCACACGTCCCTTTGATTCCGTTGTCCTTTTTCCGCCTCCGGCTTCTTGCACTGACAGTATTGGCTCTCAGTGGTAGGATGGATGGCGAAATATAAAAACGGTAACAAGCATGTTAGACAAAATTATTCGAATTGCCACCCGACAAAGCCCGCTTGCACTCTGGCAAGCACATTATGTGCAGCAACGTCTGATGGCCAGCCATCCCGGCCTGCAGGTCGAGTTGGTGCCGATGGTGACGCGCGGCGACGTTATTCTGGATACGCCGCTGGCGAAAGTCGGCGGTAAAGGCCTGTTTGTTAAAGAACTCGAGCTCGCGCTGCTGGAAGGCCGCGCCGACATCGCCGTGCACTCGATGAAAGACGTGCCGGTCGATTTCCCTGCCGGCCTCGGTTTGTCCACCATTTGCGAACGCGAAGATCCGCGCGACGCTTTTGTTTCCAATCGTTTCGCCTCGCTCGATCAGCTGCCGCAGGGCAGCGTGGTCGGCACCTCCAGCCTGCGCCGCCAGTGCCAACTGCGCGAACGCCGCCCGGACCTGATCGTACGCGACCTGCGCGGCAACGTCGGCACTCGCCTGGCCAAGCTGGACAACGGCGACTACGACGCGATTATTCTGGCGGTGGCCGGCCTGAAGCGCCTGGGGCTGGAGCAACGCATCCGCAGCCCGCTGAGCGCCGAAGAGTGCCTGCCGGCGGTCGGCCAGGGTGCAGTCGGCATTGAATGCCGTCTCGACGACAGCGTCACCCGCGCGCTGCTGGCGCCGCTGAACCATGCGGCTACCGAAACCCGCGTGCGCGCCGAACGGGCGATGAACACTCGCCTGGAAGGCGGCTGCCAGGTGCCGATCGGCAGCTATGCCGAACTGGATGGCGACAGCCTGTGGCTGCGCGCCCTGGTCGGCGCGCCGGACGGCAGCCAGATGGTGCGCGGCGAACGCCGCGGCCCGGCCGCCGAAGCCGAACGGATGGGCGTTGAGCTGGCGGAAGAGCTGCTGGCGCGCGGCGCGCGCGAGATCCTGCGCGAAGTTTATCAGGGAAATCCGCCGGCATGACGATCCTGGTAACCCGCCCATCGCCTTCGGGAGAGCGGTTAGTGAGCCGGCTGCGCGCACTCGGCCGGGTTGCCTATCATGCACCGCTGATCGACTTCGCCCCCGGCAGCGATCTGCCGCAGCTGCCGCAGGCGTTGCAGCAGTTGAACGCCGGCGATCTGGTATTCGTGCTGTCGCAGCATTCGGTGAACTATGCCGATTCGGTCATCGGCCGCGCCGGACTGAGCTGGCCCGCTCACCTGGCCTATTACGCCATTGGCCGTACCACCGGGCTGGCGCTGCACCGCATCAGCAGTTTGCCGGTGGAATACCCGCGCGAACGCGAGATCAGCGAAACGCTGCTGCTGCTGCCGGCGCTGCAGAAACTGGCGGGCAAACGCGCGCTGATTTTACGCGGCAACGGCGGCCGCGAGTTGCTGGGCACAACGCTGAGCGAGCGCGGCGCCGACGTCAGCTATTATGAATGCTATCAACGCAGCCCGGTGCACTACGACGGCAGCGAGCAAAGCGCCCACTGGCAGCGTGCCGGTGTGGATACGCTGGTGGTGACCAGCGGTGAAATGTTACAACAGCTCTATACTTTAGTTCCTGATTACTATCGTTCTTCATGGCTGCTGCGTTGCCGCCTGGTAGTAGTGAGCGAACGCCTGGCTACCCTCGCCCGGGATTTGGGCTGGCGTACGATTCGGGTAGCTGACAATGCCGATAATGACGCGCTGATCCGCGCGCTACAATAATCTGACTATGGGATGTGCCACTATGACGGAACAAAATACCCCAGCCGCCCCGGTTGAAGAGCCAACCACCGCGGTTGAGAGCTCCCAGCAGCCAGCCGCTGCCAGCCGCAAAGGCAAGAACACCGGCCCGGTGCTCGGCGCGATCGCTATCGTGCTGGTCATCGCCCTCGGCGCGGGCGGCTATTACCACACGCACAAGCAGGCGCAACAGCTGATCGCCGCCAATCAGGCGCTGCAGCAGCAGCTTGAAGGCGTGAAGCAGAGCCAACAGCAGGAAAGAAATGCGCTGGAAGGCCTGCTGCAGCAGCAGGGTAAAACCCTGGACGCCGCCGATCGCGAGCAGGCGAATCTGGCGCGTCAACTGAGCGAGCTGCAGGAAAAAGTGGCGACCATCTCCGGCAGCGACGCAAAAACCTGGCTGCTGGCGCAGGCCGATTTCCTGGTGAAAATGGCCGGCCGCAAGCTGTGGAGCGATCAAGACGTGACCAGCGCCGCCGCGTTGCTGAAAAGCGCCGACGCCAGCCTGGCGGACATGAACGATCCTAGCCTGCTCGACGTGCGCCGCGCCATTACCGAAGACATCAGCACGCTTTCTACGCTGACCCAGGTCGATTACGACGGCATCATCCTCAAGGTCAATCAGCTGTCCAACCAGGTGGATAACCTGCGCCTGGCCGATAACGACACCGACGAAGCGCCGATGGATCAAAACAGCAGCGAGCTCTCCGGCTCGATCGGCGAATGGCGGCAGAACCTGGCCAAGAGCTGGCGCAATTTCATGGCCGACTTCATCACCATCCGCCGTCGCGATACCAGCGCCGAACCGCTGCTGGCGCCGAACCAGGACATCTACCTCCGCGAAAATATCCGTTCGCGCCTGCTGGTGGCCGCACAGGCCATCCCACGCCACCAGAACGAGACCTACAAGCAATCGCTGGAAACCGTCTCCACCTGGGTGCGCGCCTATTTCGACACCACCGATCCGGCGACCAAGGCTTTCCTGGAAGAGCTGGATAACCTGAGCCAACAGTCGATCTCGATGGACGTGCCGGATCAGCTGAAAAGCCAGCCGCTGCTCGAAAAAGTGATGCAGACCCGGGTGCGCAACCTGATGACCCAGTCCCCTGCCGCTCACCAGGAGGGTTAAGCCATGTTACGCGTGCTATTTCTGTTCCTGGTGGTGATCGCCAGCGTGGTGCTCGGGCCGATGTTGGCCGGGCATCAGGGCTACGTGCTGATCCAGACCGATAACTACAATATCGAAACCAGCGTCACCGGCCTGGTGATCATGTTGGTGCTGCTGTTCGTGGTGCTGCTGGCGATCGAGTGGATCCTGCGCCGCATCTTCCGTACCGGCGCCCGCACGCGCGGTTGGTTTATCGGCCGCAAGCGCACCCGCGCGCGCCAGCAAACCAAAGCCGCGCTGATCAAACTGGCGGAAGGCGACTATAAGCAGGTTGAGAAGCTGATGACGCGCAACGCCGATCACGCTGAACAGCCGGTGGTGAACTACCTGCTGGCCGCCGAGGCCGCGCAGCAACGCGGCGATGACTTCCGTACCAATCAATATCTGGAACGCGCCGCCGAAGCCGCCGACACCGATCAGCTGCCGGTGGATATCACCCGGGTTCGCATCCAGCTGGCGCAGGGCGAGAACCACGCCGCGCGCCACGGCGTCGATCGCCTGCTGAACCAGGCGCCGCGCCATCCGGAAGTGCTGCGCCTGGCGGAACAAGCCTATCTGCGCACCGGCGCCTACGCGTCGCTGCTGGAAGTGCTGCCGTCGATGCGTAAAATCGAACTCCACAGTGAAGAGCAGTTGCAGGCATTGCAGCAACAGGCTTATATCGGGCTGATGAATCAGGCGATGGCGGACGAAGGCAGCGAAGGCCTGAAGCGCTGGTGGAAAGATCAGAGCCGCAAGACGCGTCACGAGGTGCCGCTGCAAATCGCGATGGTGGAACACCTGATCGAATGCAACGACCACGAACTGGCGCAGGAGATTGTGCTCGACAGCCTGAAGCGCCAATACGACGAGCGCCTGGTGCTGTTGCTGCCGCGGCTGAAGTCCGGCAACCCCGAGCAGCTTGAGAAAGCGCTGCGTCAGCAGATGAAACAACACGGCGCGACGCCGCTGTTAAACAGCACGCTGGGGCAACTGCTGATGAAGCACGGCGAGTGGCAGCAAGCGGCCGACGCCTTCCGCGAAGCGCTGAAACAGCGTCCGGACGCCTACGATTACGCCTGGCTGGCCGATACGCTGGAGAAACTGCATCGTTCGGATGAAGCGGCGCAGATGCGGCGTGAGGGGCTGATGTTGACGCTGAAACAGAACGGCGGCGAATAACGCCCTGCCCGAGAGAGAAGAGCGCGGCCCCGATGCCGCGCTTTTTTTTTGCTCAGGGTTTTTCTGTGGCGCAAAAAAAACACTTGCCGTATGGCAAGTGTATAAAGAAGCAATCAGGTCTAGGACAACAGGGGCGGTGCCTCACTCAACGTTCTGCCCTGAGCGTGATGACGGGTTAGTCATCGTTCTCGTGGGCGATAGGCACCCTAAATCGGCTCTGCGTCATTCCCAGGGTTTATGAAGCCTAAGGCGAACATAAGAGGTGGAATGAGCATCTACGCTATAGATATAGCATTTGGCGTGCCAACTTTTATATTGAGTCCATCCCCATAAGAAAATAGAATTCAAGATATTGAAAATATTGATTTTTATTTAATTCCATCCTTTGCGTTGCAAACCACTTCCTGGCATTCCTTGCCAGCGGCCGTTATCAGGATGTCGCCTCAAAACGACGACTTAAGCCAAAGCCAACTTTATCTTTTTAAATCAATTAATTATTTGTCTCAACCTGACGACAGCGCTGGATGGCGTTGTCGCTGAAAACCAACACGCTTGCCAGCAGAGACAAAATGCCCATCCTTCGATACGCAAAAAACCCGCGCATTGCTGCACGGGCTTGTCGGTATTAGCTTCGTCATGCTGAGAAAACTTGCTCTCATAAACGGCAGATGTAAAAAAACCGACTTGCGTCGGTTTCTTTGAAAGTGGTCGGCGAGAGAGGATTACGCGCATCTTTGATGCGCGCCCTGCGGGCCGTTGCTAAAGCAACGTTGTCTCGCTTCGCGAGGCTCGAACCTCCTGCGGAGGTACTCATCCTCATAAACCGCAGACGAAAAAAAACCTGCTTTAAAAAGCAGGTTTTTCGAATGTGGTCGGCGAGAGAGGATTCGAACCTCCGACCCACTGGTCCCAAACCAGTTGCGCTACCAAGCTGCGCTACTCGCCGATTTGTGTTGCTCATACTACCCGATTTATCAGACCGTTGTCCATATAAATCTTATATTTATCAGATATTTTGCGTGGTGCGAAGAGAGGGACTTGAACCCTCACGTCCGTAAGAACACTAACACCTGAAGCTAGCGCGTCTACCAATTCCGCCACCTTCGCACTGTCACAAAATACTGCTAAATCTTCACTTCGTTAGGAAGTGGGGTGGCTAATGGGACTCGAACCCACGACAACTGGAATCACAATCCAGGGCTCTACCAACTGAGCTATAGCCACCATTACTACTACTTCTTACTCACGCGGTAATATTACCACCGCAGCTCCTGCGCACAAACTTAATGGCGCGCCCGACAGGATTCGAACCTGAGACCTCTGCCTCCGGAGGGCAGCGCTCTATCCAGCTGAGCTACGGGCGCGTAGCGCCGTTGCGGGAGGGGATACTACGGATTTACGCCAATCCTGTCTAGTGCTTTTTCGCAGAAATGTTGCGTTTGATTACGCTTTGCTCACTCCTGCGCAGGAAAGCGCACTCCGTAGCCCCTTTTCACCGTTTATTGCCGCGTTTCTACCCGATTTTCAGCCGGATGATGTTTCTTATGCATACCGAAAGCGAAGTAGCACAGGCTGACGCCGGCTAAGAAAATCGCACCGACCAGCAGGGAAATTCGCGTATCTGGGTTGATTCCCATGCCGACCAGCACGCAAACCAGAAAAGCGATGGTCAGATAGTTCACATACGGGAACATGATCGACTTAAAGCTGTGGGTTTTGATCGCTTCCTTATGGGCACGGCGGAAATAGAGCTGGCTTATCAGCACCACGAACCACGGCACCATGCCCGGCAGCACGCTGGCGCTGTAGACATACACGAACACCTGCTCCGGATTCGGGATGATGTAGTTCAGCGCGGACCCCACCAACAGACAGGCGATGGTGACGGCGATGCAGTTCACCGGCACACCGCTGGCGGAAAGCTTGGTCAACGCCGCCGGCAGTTGGCGGTTCTTGGCCAAGGCGTACAGCATGCGGCCGCCGCTGTACATGCCGCTGTTGCAACCGGAGAGCGCGGCGGTCAGCACCACAAAGTTGATAATGCCGGCGGCGGCGACGATGCCGATCTTGGCGAAGGTCAGCACAAACGGGCTGCCGGTGGTGCCGATGCCGTTCCACGGGAAGATGGTCACGATGACGAAGATTGCGCCGACATAGAAGATCAGGATGCGCCACAGGATATTGTTGATCGCGCGTTTCAGCGTCACCTGCGGGTTCTTGGCTTCCCCGGCGGTGATGCCTACCAGCTCAACCCCCTGATAGGACGCCACCACGATGCACAGCGCAAACAGGAAGCCTTTCCAGCCACCGGCAAAGAAACCGCCGTGCGCCGTCAGATTGGCGAAACCGATAGGCTCACCGCCGTTGCCGAAACCGAAGAAGATCACCCCCAGCCCCACCAGAATCATCACGATGATGGTGGTGACCTTGATCATGGCGAACCAGAACTCCAGCTCACCGTACAGGCGCACCGCCGCCAGGTTGGCCAGCGCCACCATCGCCACGGCGATCAGTGCAGGCACCCACTGCGGTATTTCCGGGAACCAGAACTGCACATACACCCCGATGGCGGTGATCTCAGAAATACCAACGGCGATCCACATAAACCAGTAACCCCAGGCGGTCAGGTAACCGAAGTAGGGATTCATGTACTTATGCGCGTAAACGGCAAACGACCCGGCGACCGGCTCGAGGAACAGCATCTCCCCCATCGAACGCATAATGAAAAACACGAACAGCCCGGCGATGATGTAAGCCAGCAGCACCGACGGCCCGGCCCATTTCAGCGTACTGGCCGAACCCATAAACAGGCCGACGCCGATGGTGCCCCCCAGAGCGATAAGCTCGATGTGCCGGGCCTCAAGGCCCCGGTGTAGCCCTTGCGGTTTCTCTTTGTGTGCCATAAATCCTCAATAATTTTTCTCGGGTTGTGTTTGCCTGCCGGCCGCTGCCGGTCGTTATTGTCATTATTAAAAGAATAAATCATCCCCTGCCGTTCGGGTTGGCATCAACGGGTAGTCGGAGCGAAGTTACCGTGAGAAGAACATCGTTCAGCGCTGTCGCATCAGGCTTCAGCGGCCGGGGATAATTTCCGGGCGGTATCGTTTCGCATTTCGCCGCTATAAGCAAACCGCAATTTAAAACTTTATGGAATAAATGCGGCTGCGTTTAGGGCTGGGGGTTATAGATATGCGGGAGAAACGTGCAAAAGCAGATTATTGGTACAGCAGACCGGAGCGGAACAGCACTTTCCGCCCCGGATGTAGAGGTTACATCTTGCCGCTGTAGTAGTAGCCGACAAACTTCAACAGCTTCAACTGCCGGCCGATGCGGCTGGGCTGGCTGAGCAGGCGGTAGAGCCACTCCAGACCGAGGTTCTGCCACACCTTGGGCGCACGCTTCACGTGGCCGGTAAAGACGTCGTAGGTGCCGCCCACGCCCATGTACAGCGCCTGCGGATGCACCTTGCGGCAGTCGCGCATCAGGATCTCCTGCTTCGGCGATCCCATCGCCACCGTCACGATAGCGGCACCGCTGGCGCGAATACGCTCGAACAGCGCCTCACGTTGCTCCGGTTTGAAATAGCCATCCTGGCTACCCACCAGGTTGACATTCCACTGGCTGCGCAGCTTTTGCTCGGTTTCCGCCAGCACCTCCGGTTTGCCGCCGACCAGGAAGACCGGCGTGCCTTCACGACCGGCGCGCTGCATCAAGGCTTCCCACAGATCGGCGCCCGCAACGCGCGAAACGTCCGCCGCCGGGTATTTGCGGCGAATCGAGCGCACCATGCTGATGCCGTCGGCGTACTTGTACTCCGCCTCATCCAGCAACGCATGCAGCGCCGGGTCCTCTTCCGCCTTCAGGATCTTTTCCGCGTTCATGGCCACCAGCGTGCCCTGTTTGACCCGGCCGCCGTCGAACAGAAAGTCCATGCAGTGCGCCATATCGCGAAAGCCCCACAGGCTGAAACCGCGCAGCTCATACTGCGGCACCGAAATCTTTGTTTCCATCGTTCTCATTACCCTTACAAAAGACCGTTCGCCCGAGGCGGAGACGCCAGCGCGCGGGCGCGCGTCACTCTGGCCTTGATGAGCCCGGCGGTATCGAACAGCCAATACAGCAACTTCGCCAGCACCAGACAGGCGCCGAAAATAATGCAGAAGAACACCACGCGCGACACGAATGAGTCCACCCCTTCGCGCGCCAATACGATTATGTTGAACACCGCACCGAAGCAGAAGCCTTGCAGAATGGCCGCCTTATAGCGGTTCGGTTCGGTTTTACCCAACTCATACAGCCAGTCGAACCACTTGATGATCATGCCCACCAGAATCGCGCCGAGCGGGATAAACAGCGCGCCGCCCATCACCACCAGCGAACCGATCAGCGTCGGGGATATCGCCAGCCCGGAGTGGTTGTTCAGCACTTCCCAGGTGAAATAGTTGGCCGAGTTCAGCACCACGTCCGGCCGGCCTGGCCATAGCCAGGTTGGGATAAAGAC
This sequence comes from Serratia sp. NGAS9, assembly GCF_009905295.1. NCBI lineage: Bacteria > Pseudomonadati > Pseudomonadota > Gammaproteobacteria > Enterobacterales > Yersiniaceae > Serratia > Serratia sp. NGAS9. The sequence goes on along the minus strand of NZ_CP047605.1, from coordinate 171,111 downwards.
GTAGAAATCACGCAGGATCGGCGCCAGGCCCTGGAAATCGATCTTGTCGTAATTTTGCAGCAGCAGCGCCAGATTTTCCCACGGCGAGAAAGTATCGCGGGTCAGATAAAGGAAGGTATAAAACGCTTCCGCGCCGCTGACGTCCAGGCTGTAGCGCTTCAACGCCAGCCAGAACATGCCGACCACACCGAATATGCCCGCCGCCGCCAACATCCACAGCGTGATCCAGCCGCGCACGATACCGATAAACAGGAACAGCGCGAAGGCGATGATGATATTGGCGCGGGTGCCGCCGACGATGACGTAGGTCAGAATGCCGAACGCCACCGTCGCCACCAGGAACAAGAACCAGGCGCGCAGATCCTGCCGCAGGAAATAGACCACCAGCATCGCCGGAATGAAGAAGTAGAAGAACCGTTTGAGCGCCACGCCGGACACGTCGCTGGAGAAGATCTGGCTGTAGGAATTGAGCTTGAACAGCAGGAAGCCGTTCTGCATGAAGAAGATACCCACGGTCCCGATCGCCACCAGGGCCAGCAGCACCCAGGTCATATGGGTTTCCACCCGGTTCATGGTGAACAGCGCCGCACGCGGTTGAGAGCGGCGCTTGCGCAGCCGGGTCTTGTAGGTGACGTAATAGATGGCGTAAAACGCCGTCGCCGACAGCAAGGCGTACAGCAGAAACTCCACCGGCACCACCTCGACGTCAAACTGAAACACCAGCAGACAGGTCAGCGGGAAGCCGAAATAAAACGTCAGCAAATACAGCAGCGAGAAGAAGACGTTGAAGTTAAAGCGCACGCGCCGAAACTCCTGGTAGGTCAGCGTCAGAATAAACGTCAGGCTGACCAGGTAGACGACGAACAGACCGCCGAATTGCGCCAACGTCATGAGTGCTCTCCCGCCGCCAGCGCCAGGGCTTGCTGCCAGCCATCGACATAGTTCGGATTAAAGAAGGCGATCGCCTGTTTATCCACCGCCGCCAGCTGACGCTGCGCTTCGCGCACCACCGCCTCGTCGAGCGAGTCACCGTAGAACAGCACCGGCAGGTGCTGTTCCGCCAAATCCTGCCAGAACGGGTTCTGCCGGCTGAGCACGAAAGGCACGCCAAACTGAATCAGCAGGCACAAGGTGCCTATCCCCTGCTGGCGATTGAAAATGAAATAGCCGAGATCGCAGGCGCGCAGAATATTGAGGTAGTCTTCAAATGCCACCTGCTGCGTGAGCAGCTGCAGATTTTTCTCGCCGAACAGCGGCAATCCGGCGGCACGCACCTGCTCGATGTAAGCGTCGTTATTGGCCGGATAGCCCATCGGCAGGATCACGCGCACGTCGGCGCCGAACTGCTGATGGATCGCCTGCAGTGCTTCGATATGCCGATTGCTGCGATCGCCGGAGTTGCCCACCAGAATCGTCATCGGCCCGGCCAGATTTTTCTCGACGTGAACGTCGGTCAGCGCCGGATCCATGCGGGTCGGGAAGTACAGCAGCGAAGCCGGTACCCGCGCATGGCGCTGCTGGTAGTGAATCACGTCGCCGCGGGTAGCAAATACATTCCCCACCCGCCCCTGGGCAATGCGGCGCAGCAGATAAAACAGCCTGAATTTCCAGCTTGTGGCGTCTTCGTACAGATCGGCGCCCCAAATATGCCAACTGACCTGACGCGCCTTGATCTTGCCGCTCAACAGCGCCAGCCACAGCCCCGGATTAAACTGGCCGTGTAGGAAGAAGCGCGCAGCGCGATCAGCCTGGGCGCGGGCGATCACCGCCGCCGCCAGGCTTTTCTTATCGGCGTAAGGCTCAATATTCAGGGCGGGGAAATCCCCCAGTGCCGCCACATCCTTGGCCGCCACCATAAAATGCCGCGTCTGCTCAGCCGGCAAACGCGGCGCCAGCACGTCGTTGAAGAAGCGAAGCACCGTCTGGTTATGATGCGGGATATCGGATCCCAGAACGTGAATCAGTGTGGTCATACTCGTCTACGATAAATAAGAAACACGCAGCTACAGAGCGCGAAATACACGATGTAGGTTGCCATATAGGCCTGAGCCGCCCCCAGCGCGCCGTGCTGCGGGATCAGCCAGTGCGAGAACAGCGTCAGCAGCAGAAACTGGCTGACTTCCGTCAGGATATAAAAGCGCAGCGACGCTTTAGCGATCACCAGATAGCCGAACACATAAGCCCCGACTTTCAGCACGTCACCCACCAGTTGCCAGGCAAACAGATCGCGCATGGCGACGAATTTATCCGAGAACAGCAGCCAGATAGCGAAATCGCGCAGCACCCAGACCGTAAAGCTCGCTGCCGCTACCGCCGGCAGCACGAATTTCAGCGAGCGCACGATCTCCCGCGAGATAGCGCCCTTGTCCGTCAGCCGCGACAGCGTCGGCAGCAGATAGACGGTAAACGAGGCGGTGATAAACTGCAGATAGGCATCGGAAATGCTGCTGACGCCTTGCCAGATCCCCACCTCATCCCAACCGTAATGCGCGGCCAGCAGGTTTCGCATCATGACGTAGGCCACCGGCAGCGTCACCGAGGTGATCAACGCCATGACAGTGAATTTGCCGAGGTTACCGGCCACCCGTTTGTCCCAACGCAGCGCCAAATAGCGCAGCGGCAGCGTTTTGCGCCGCCACAGCATCAGCCCGGCCGGCAGCACCACCAACGCCGGCACCAACGCCAGCCCCGCCAGCGCGCCTTCATAGCTACCCAGCTTGAAGCACAGGTAATATGCCACCACGCCGATCAGGCTGCCGCCGATCACCGCCAGCGCATTGCCCATCGCGTCGCGATAGCCTTTCAGCACCGCCATGAACAGGTTGGCGTAGGCGATGCCCATCTGAATGAAAGCGACGGCGCGCACCACGCCGACGTAATCGGCATGCCCGAACAGCCCGATGCTGATCGGTTCGGCGGCGAACAGAAACACCAGCGCCAGCAAGGTCGAAAAGCCCAGCACGATGCTCGACGCGGTACCGACCGCCAGGCGCAAACGCTGCGGATCCTGATGGTACTCCGCAACGTATTTGGTTATACCGTTAAAAATACCCGCGCCGGACAGCACGCCCAGCACGGTGATCAACTGGCGAAAGTTACCCGCCTGCCCCACGCCGCTGGGGCCAAACGCTACCGCCAGCAGTTTCACCACCAAGAGCCCCACGCCAATTTTGATCAGCGTGGAGCCGGCGGTCCATATCGATGCTTTTGCCAACGACATATCAGGCAAAGAAGCTCAGGATGGTATTGATTACCGTACGCTGATTGACATCAGACATATTGTAGAACAGCGGCAAGCGCACCAGACGCGCACTTTCCTGCGTGGTGTAACGATCTTCGCCGGCAAAGCGGCCAAACTGTTCGCCGGCCGGGCAGTCATGCAGCGGGATATAGTGGAACACGGCCATGATTTCGGCTTCCTTCAGGTAGTCGATAAAGGCCGTGCGCTCTTCGATATCACGCAGCTTGATATAGAACATGTGCGCGTTATGCACGCAGTCGGCTGGGATGCTCGGCAGTTCGATGCGGCCGGCCTTTGCCAACGACAGGAAGCTGTCGTAGTACTTCTGCCACAGTGCCAAACGGCGCTGGTTGATGCGTTCCGCCACTTCCAGCTGGCCCCACAGGTAAGCGGCCTGCAGGTCAGACATCAAATAGCTGGAACCGATGTCGCGCCAGGTATATTTATCGACCTGGCCACGGAAGAACTGGCTGCGGTTGGTGCCTTTCTCGCGGATGACTTCCGCCCGATCGATCAGGGCCGGATCGTTCACCAGCGTCGCGCCGCCTTCGCCGCCGGCGGTGTAGTTTTTGGTTTCATGGAAGCTGAAGCAGCCGATATGGCCAATGGTGCCCAATGCCTTGCCTTTGTAGGTCGACATCACACCCTGCGCGGCGTCTTCCACCACGAACAGGTTATATTTCTTCGCCAGCGCCATGATGGTATCCATCTCGCAGGCAACGCCGGCATAGTGCACTGGCACAATCGCGCGGGTTTTATCGGTGATCGCCGCTTCGATTTTGGTTTCGTCGATGTTCATGGTGTCCGGACGCAGGTCGACGAACACCACTTTGGCACCGCGCAGCACAAAGGCGTTGGCGGTTGAAACGAAGGTAAAGCTCGGCATGATCACTTCGTCACCCGGCTGAATATCCAGCAGGATGGCGGCCATTTCCAACGACGCGGTGCAGGAAGGCGTCAACAACACTTTCGCGCTGCCGAAACGCTGTTCCATCCACTGCTGGCAGCGACGGGTAAAGCCGCCGTCGCCGCACAATTTGCCGCTGCCCATGGCAGCCTGCATATATTCCAGTTCAGTGCCAACAACCGGTGGAGCGTTAAATGGAATCATGTCTACCTCTGTATAACCAGTACGCGGTGCTTTCAATCACGGCACCCTGTCGTTGATAGAGTCGTAATGCGGCGATATTGCCTGTCTGGGTCGCGACCCGCAGGCGCTGCATTCCTTGCCGCCGACATTCGGCCAGCGCCGCAGTCATCAGCCGAGTGCCAATGCCCCGGCCTGATACGCCGGGGAAAGCCGCCAGCAGGCCGATACGCATTTCCTGGCCGCCAATGTCACGCAGGCTGACAAATCCCTCTGGCCGCCCCTGTTCGTCCAGCGCCAACAGGCACTGATGATCGAAGGTGCCCAGAACGGCCTTTTCGATCCACAAAGCATAAAACCGGCCGCTGTCATCAGGTTGATACCAGGGGGTACGAAAGCGGCTGACGGTGAACGCCTGAGCCGCCGCGGTGCGCAATGCCGGGATATCGGCTTCTGCCGCCAGGCGGGACGTCTGGGCGACGAAACCCGGTTCAACCACGTGATCATGCTCAAGAGCCAGAACCAGATCGACCTCGCCCTCAACCAGGCGAAATCCCAAATCAGCCAGACCGTCCGCCAACGCAAGGTGCTGAGCGGGGACTTTGGCCTGCACCAAGGCATAAGCCGCCAGATCGGCTTCGGCAAGCGCCGGAGCCGAGGAGGAGAAGCTGAGTTTCGCGCTGTCTAGCGCGAAAAACTCGCTTTCCCACGCCAAAGGCTCAATAGTGGCGTGGACGCACATGCAGCAGATCCAACAGGTACTTACCGTAACCGGTTTTCGACAAGGCGTTGGCGGCACGTTTGAGTCCCTTGTCATCCAGCCAACCGTTGCGCCAGGCAATTTCCTCTAGACAGGCGATTTTAAAGCCCTGGCGTTTTTCTACCGTCTGCACGAAGCTGCTGGCTTCCAGCAGACTGTCGTGAGTCCCGGTGTCCAACCAGGCGAAACCGCGTCCCAACAGCTCGACGGTCAGTTCACCGCGCTCCAGATACATCTGGTTGATGCTGGTGATTTCCAGCTCGCCGCGCTCAGAAGGCTTCACCTGCTTGGCAAACTCCACCACTTGGCTATCGTAGAAGTACAGACCGGTCACCGCCCAATCGGATTTCGGTTTCTTCGGTTTCTCTTCGATCGACAGCGCACGGAAGTTGCCGTCAAACTCCACCACGCCAAAGCGTTCAGGATCCATGACCTGATAACCGAACACGGTGGCCCCTTCGGTGCGGGCCGCGACGGTTTTTAATTTCGGGCTGAAAGATTGGCCGAAGAAGATGTTATCGCCCAACACCAGGCAGCAAGAATCGCCGTTGATAAACTCCTCGCCGATCAGAAACGCCTGCGCCAGACCTTCAGGCTTAGGCTGCGCAGCGTAGCTGAGATTGACGCCGAACTGTTCGCCGTTACCCAACAAACGTTCGAAGGACGGCAGATCTTCCGGGGTCGAGATGATCAAAATGTCGCGGATCCCCGCCAGCATCAGTACCGACATCGGGTAATAGATCATCGGCTTGTCATAAATCGGCAGCAGTTGCTTGGACACGCCACGAGTGATCGGATGCAGACGCGTACCGGAACCGCCAGCCAGAATAATACCTTTCATACTTACTCCAAAAACCGCCGCGCCGCCGCAGAGCGACGCGGCGTTAAATTAATCTGACAACCCTAAACGCTCGCCGGCATAAGAACCGTCTTGCACCCGGCGCCACCAGGTTTCGTTAGCCAGGTACCAGGCTACCGTCTTGCGAATGCCGCTTTCGAAGGTTTCCTGCGGCCGCCAGCCCAACTCACGATCGATTTTGCCAGCGTCGATGGCATAACGCATGTCGTGGCCCGGGCGATCCTTCACGTAAATGATGAGATCGCGGTAGTTCGCCACGCCTTCTGGTTTGTTTGGCGCCAGTTCCTCCAGCAGATCGCAAATGGTCTGTACCACTTCGATATTCTTGCGCTCGTTGTGGCCACCAATATTGTAAGTTTCGCCCACCACGCCTTCGGTCACGACCTGATAGAGCGCACGCGCGTGATCCTCGACATACAACCAGTCACGCACCTGCGCGCCGTTGCCGTATACCGGCAGCGGTTTGCCGGCTACCGCATTCAGGATCACCAACGGAATTAACTTCTCCGGGAAGTGATAAGGACCGTAGTTATTCGAACAGTTAGTCACGAGGGTCGGCAAACCGTAGGTGCGTAACCAGGCACGCACCAGATGATCGCTCGACGCCTTGGAGGCGGAATACGGACTGCTCGGCGCATAGGGCGTGGTTTCGGTGAACAGATCGTCGGTGCCGTGCAGGTCGCCGTACACTTCGTCGGTGGAGATATGATGGAAACGGAAAGCCAGCTTCTTCTCCGCCGCCAACGGCTGCCAGTAATGGCGCGCCGCTTCCAGCATCGTGTAAGTGCCAACCACGTTAGTCTCGATAAAGGCCGCCGGGCCGTCGATAGAACGATCGACGTGGCTTTCCGCCGCCAGGTGCATCACTACATCCGGTTGATACTGGGCAAATACCCGATCCAACCCGGCGCGATCGCAGATGTCGACCTGCTCAAAAGCATAGCGCTCGCTCTCGGCCACCACCGCCAGCGACTCGAGGTTACCGGCATAGGTCAGCTTATCCACCACCACCACGCTGTCGCCGGTGGCCTCGATGATGTGCCGCACAACTGCGGAGCCAATGAAACCGGCACCACCGGTAACTAAAATACGTTTCAACGCCATACTCCTTTGGTATCAACAACCCATGTTTGTTTTACATCTTCCGGCCGGATGGCCCTGAACTGTTGGTGATCGACCAACATCACGATCACATCAGCCTGCTGCAACGCCTCGGCAATCGGCGTCAACGTCACATGGCCCGCCAGCGACTTCGGCAACTGTTCGACGTTCGGTTCCACCGCCAGCGTTTCGCCGACGTGCCATTCGGCGATCAGGTGCGCCACCTCTACCGCCGGGCTTTCACGCAAATCGTCGATATTCGGCTTGAAGGCCAGGCCGAAACAGGCAATTTTCACCTCGGACGCGCGCTTGTCGGTGGCGGCCAGGCAATCGGCCACCGCCGCTTTCACACGGTCGACCACCCACAGCGGTTTGCCGTCGTTCACCAGGCGTGCGGTGTGGATCAGGCGCGCCTGCTGCGGATTCTGCGCCACGATAAACCACGGATCGACGGCAATGCAGTGACCGCCGACGCCCGGCCCCGGCTGCAGAATATTCACCCGTGGATGGCGGTTTGCCAGGCGGATAAGCTCCCAGACGTTGATCCCCTGCTCGGCGCAAATCAGCGACAGTTCGTTGGCAAAGGCGATATTCACGTCGCGGAAGCTGTTTTCCGTCAGCTTGCACATCTCGGCGGTGCGCGAATTGGTGATCACGCATTCGCCCTCGAGGAAAATCTTGTACAGCGCGCTGGCGCGCTCCGAGCACTTCGGCGTCATGCCGCCGATCACGCGGTCGTTTTGAATCAGCTCCACCATCACCTGCCCCGGCAACACGCGCTCCGGGCAGTAGGCGATATTCACGTCCGCCGCTTCACCCGCGTGCTGCGGGAAGCTGAGATCGCTGCGCGCCTGCGCCAGCCATTCTGCCATTTGTTCGGTGGCGCCCACCGGCGAGGTGGACTCCAGGATCACCAGATCGCCTTTTTTCAGCACCGGCGCCAGCGATTTCGCCGCCGCTTCGACATAGGCCAGATCCGGCTCGTGATCGCCTTTGAACGGGGTAGGCACTGCGATCAGGAACGCATCGGCCGCCCGTGGTTTGGTCACCGCCTGCAGGAACCCGCCGTCGACGGCGTCCTTGACCACTTTATCCAGATCCGGCTCAACGATGTGGATCGCGCCGCGGTTAATGGTATCTACCGCATGTTGGTTAACATCTACACCCACCACTTTTTTCTTGCGGGAGGCAAACGCCGCCGCCGTTGGCAAGCCGATATAACCCAGGCCGATAACCGAAATAGTGTCAAAACTCATAGTTTCACCTGATGATTCTTTAAAGCTTCGAGGATACGCTGACAGGCATGCCCGTCACCGTACGGGTTGTGCGCCCGACTCATCGCGTGATATTCGCTTTCGTCCGTCAACAGCCGGGTCACCGCTTCAACAATTTTGGCCACATCGGTGCCGACCAGACGCACCGTGCCCGCATCTACCGCCTCCGGGCGTTCGGTGGTGTCGCGCATCACCAGCACCGGTTTGCCTAACGAGGGCGCCTCTTCCTGAATGCCGCCGGAATCGGTCAGGATCATGTAAGCCTGGGTCATCAAATAGACAAACGGCAGATAATCCTGCGGTTCGATCAGCATGACGTTGTCGATGCCTTTCAAAATGCGATTCACCGGCTCACTGACGTTTGGATTGAGATGCACCGGATACACCACCTGCACTTCCGGGTGATTGCTGGCGATCTCCGCCAGCGCGCTGCAAATCCGCTCAAAGCCGCCGCCAAAGCTTTCGCGGCGATGGCCGGTGACCAAGATCAGTTTCTTGTCGGCGTCGAGGAACGGGTAACGCTGTGCCAGGCCCGCGCGCAGCGCAGCATCACTCATCACACGGTCGCGCACCCAGAACAGCGCGTCGATTACCGTATTGCCGGTCACGAAAATGCGGTTGTCCGGCAGCAGCTCGCGCAACAGGTTTTGGCGCGAGTTCTCGGTTGGCGCGAAATGGTACATCGCCAGATGGCCGGTCAGTTTGCGGTTGGCCTCTTCCGGCCAGGGAGAATACAGATTGCCGGTGCGCAGCCCGGCCTCGACATGCCCAACGGGGATGCGTTGATAGAACGCCGCCAGGCTGGTCGCCAGCGTGGTAGTGGTATCGCCGTGCACCAGCACCACATCCGGTTTGAAGTCTTCCAGCACCCCTTTCAACCCTTCCAGGATGCGACAGGTGATTTCCGTTAGCCCCTGGCCGGGTTTCATGATGTTCAGATCGTAATCCGGCGTGATCTCAAACAACCGCAATACCTGATCCAACATCTCACGATGCTGTGCCGTTACGCAGACTCTTGCGTCAAAGGCCTCATCCTGGGCCAGTGCATGTACCAGCGGCGCCATTTTAATGGCTTCAGGTCTGGTGCCGAAAACAGTCAACACTTTCACAGCGAATCTCTTTTGGTCGGTTAATCGCAGGCACCGCCTGCGAATGGGGAGCTCACGCGCCTGCATCAGATTATTATATTATTTTTTAACTACGCGGCCGACGCGCCAAGGCAACACCCGCGCCAACCAAAGCGCCCATCGCGCCCCACAGAATCAGCCAGAATACCCGGCGTGGGCTGTCACGTTTTACCGGCTCTTCCGGCGTGCGCAAATAACGATAGGTCTGGAACTTCTCATCCAACGTCGGGCCAACGTTCAGCGTCGCCAGCATCGCGCGGTTCTGATCGTAATCCAGATCGTAGGTCGGGCCGGAGGCCTGCAGGCCTTCCAGACGTGCCTGCAGCATTGGCCGGCCCAGCAGGAACAGATCCGAATCCGGCAGTTGCTCGGCCGGCGTGTCGGTTTGCGTGCGGCTAATCCCCTGGCTTTCAGCGATTTTCAGCGCCTGCTGCGTGGTATTCAGCTCGCGCTTGTAAACCGACTCTGCCACCGCTTCCTGACGCTTGACCTGCGCCTTCATCGAGGTGGTGCGAGCGGCCCATGCCCCTTGGATCTCTTCGTTCAGGTGCAGAGCAGCACGGTGGCTGGCGAAAGCCACGTATTGACGCAGCAGGCGGTTGGCGTCCGCGGCGGTTTCCGCCGTCAGCTTCACGCCGTCGTTCGGGACTTTTTTGTCGTCACGCGGCGTGAACAGGATGTTGTTGATCAGCTCGTCGAGCAGCGCCGCATCGGCGCGGGCATCCCCTTCCTGACGTTGCTTGTAATAATCACTCTGCAGCCAGAAATCGCGACGCGTATCGTAAGCCGCCAGTTGCATGATGAACTCATTGTACGCTTCATCCGCGATGCTCGGCTGATCGCCCGCCGTCGCCGGCAACGTGCGCACATCCAGATTGCGCAGGAACTGTTGCTGGGAGTAGTAACCGCCCAGCGCATTCACCGTGGGTTTGTCGGTGATTGCGGTCGCGCTCCATTCTTGCTTAACCAGATAAGAGACGATCAGCGCGACCGCCGCGAACAGCACCGCAATGCCGATTATCCACGGTTTGCCGCGCCACAGGGTGCAGCACAGGCCGCGGATATCGAGTTCGTTATCCACCGCCGGGGTATGCTTGTCAGACGTTGTTTCTGGATTCATCACAGCCAAAAAGCCTCTGGTCTCTGGTTAAGGTACTTGCTTGTTATCGCCCGAACGCCGCAGCCGGCGCTTGATACGCTTAATGTACCGCGCAACCCGCCAGGCGCGCTTGATGCAGTAACCGTACAGGAAGAAAGCAAGCAAGAATAATGCCAACATAACCCACTCAGGGATAAAAGTCAGGCGTTCGCCGATCACGCCCACCGCCGCCAGCAATGCGGCCGCCAGGGTGATCAATACGAAAGCCTGCCGTGGCGTAAAGCCGGCGCGCATGATCAGGTGGTGAATATGTTGACGATCGGGAGAGAAGGGGCTCATCCCCTTGCGTAAACGACGATACATGATTGCTATCATGTCCATCAGCGGAATAGCGATGATCCACAGCGCAGTCACCGGGTTAATCGAGTGTGCCTTGCCCTGCGAGCTTTGCAACAGCAGCCAAATGGCGGTAAAGCCGATCAGGGTACTGCCGGCATCCCCCATGAACACCTTATAACGGCGGCCGAGGATGCCGAGGTTGAGCAAAATATAGGGAACGATGGTGGCGATCATCGCAAAGCACCAGAACGCCATCTCATGGTGACCGCTCAGGTACAGCAACAGACCCAGCGCGCCGAAGGAAACGCATGACAGCCCACCCAGCAGGCCATCAATGCCATCGACCATGTTGAAGGCGTTGATCGCCGCCCATACCGCGAACAGCGTCACCAAATAGCCGAACGGCCCCAGCAACATCTCCCAGTCGCCCAGCACATGGCCGAAGCTGCGCAGATACAGACCGGCGAACACCATCATGGCGATGCCGACCAACGCCTGCACCAGGGCGCGGATCTTAACGCTGATGTCAAAACGATCGTCAAGCGCGCCCACAAACACCAGAATGCCGGCGCAGGTGAGGTAAAGCTTGGCGTGCGCGATAGGCTGTTCGGAGATCCAAAATGCGAAGCACAATCCGGCATAAACGGAAATACCGCCGACCAGAGGAATCAGCCCCTGATGGCGTTTGCGATAATTGGGTTTATCTACCAGACCAATACGTTTTGCCGCCTTGCGGGCAACAAAGAGAAAAGCCAAAGAAAACAGGAAAACAAATAGAATTTCAGTACTCATAGTGAGTAAGTTCACAGTTAACAGATCTCTGTAGAAGATAAGGCAGCTTACCACGGGCAATAGCTTGTGCCATCGGCCCCCGCCACCTTTCGGTCATTTCCTATGACAACGGTGATTCATGCCTATTTTCTTCGCATCGGCTGACAAAACGACAGCAGCAAAGCCGACCGACGCAACGCCGACCGACAAACAAGATGAATTCTCAATAAGTCGAGGAAACAACTTACTTTTCCATTACTGCTACTTATCGTATCCGCCAAAAGCGAAAAACGCCACGACTAGGCGTGGCGTTCAGCGAATTTTTTAACGAATTATGAGCGTTTCATCATATCGAAGAATTCATCGTTGGTTTTAGTCATCGCCAACTTATTAATGAGGAACTCCATCGCGTCAATCTCACCCATCGGGTGAATGATTTTGCGCAGGATCCACATTTTTTGCAGCTCTTCGGAGGTGGTGAGCAGCTCTTCTTTACGGGTACCGGAGCGGTTGTAATCGATCGCCGGGAATACGCGTTTCTCGGCGATTTTACGCGCCAAGTGCAATTCCATGTTGCCGGTACCTTTAAATTCTTCGTAGATCACTTCGTCCATCTTCGAACCGGTATCAACCAGCGCGGTCGCGATGATGGTCAGGCTGCCGCCCTCTTCCACGTTACGTGCCGCACCGAAGAAACGCTTCGGACGATGCAGGGCGTTGGCGTCCACACCACCGGTCAGCACCTTACCGGAAGCCGGTACCACGGTGTTGTAGGCACGCGCCAGACGGGTGATAGAGTCAAGCAGAATGATCACGTCTTTCTTGTGCTCAACCAGGCGTTTGGCCTTCTCGATTACCATTTCGGCCACTTGCACGTGGCGCGAAGCCGGTTCGTCGAAGGTCGATGCGATCACTTCACCTTTCACCAGGCGCTGCATCTCGGTCACTTCTTCCGGACGTTCGTCGATCAGCAGCACCATCAGCACGCAGTCTGGGTGGTTGTAAGCGATACTCTGCGCAATGTTCTGCAGCAGCATGGTTTTACCGGCTTTCGGCGGTGCCACGATCAGGCCACGCTGGCCGCGGCCAATCGGTGCCGCCAGGTCCAGTACGCGCGCCGTCAGGTCTTCGGTCGAGCCGTTGCCGCGCTCCATCCGCAGACGGGAATTGGCGTGCAGCGGCGTCAAGTTCTCGAACAGGATCTTGCTGCGGGCGTTTTCCGGCTTGTCGTAGTTGACTTCGTTGACTTTCAACAGGGCAAAATAGCGCTCGCCTTCTTTTGGCGGACGAATCTTACCGGAAATGGTGTCACCTGTGCGGAGGTTGAAGCGGCGGATTTGGCTAGGGGATACATAGATGTCGTCGGGACCGGCGAGGTAGGAACTGTCTCCAGAGCGGAGGAAACCGAATCCATCCTGCAATATCTCGAGCACGCCGTCGCCGAAGATATCTTCTCCGCTTTTCGCATGTTGCTTCAGAATGGAGAAGATAATGTCCTGCTTGCGCATGCGGGCAAGGTTTTCCAGCCCCATATTTTCGCCGAGAGTAATCAGCTCAGAAACCGGCGTATTCTTTAATTCGGTAAGATTCATAGTGGTGGGTTCTTAAACTCGGGGTATGTCTCGAACTTGTATCGTGAATGGTATGGCAGCGAGATGCGTGCCTGTTTACTGGACGTTCGATCACCGGGCGCAGAGCCGTCGCGGTAAGAAATGGCTTACATCGGGCGCACGCATTGACGGTTGAAGATCGAAGGTACCTTAAAAATGATTTTTGCAAAACCGTTTGATTGCCAAAACACGGGCTGAGTTCAGTTTACTTTCAACGCCAGTGGTTCGACACAGAGTATAGCTTTAGATTCAAACTCTTTAGATTTAAAACTTCGGGCAAGTTCTATATGCAGTGTGGTTAAACTTAACACGCTTCTTGGCAGGCGTCTAGCGGTGAATTGAACATCACCGCCAGGCACCTGATACTGGGCTTCCCGCTCGATTACAGATTCGCGTTCAGGAAATCTTTGAGCTGACCTTTAGACAACGCGCCAACCTTGGTCGCGGCCACTTCACCGTTCTTGAACAGCAACAGCGTAGGGATGCCACGGATACCGTACTTAGGCGCGGTAGCCGGGTTCTGATCGATATTCAGCTTGGTGATGGTCAGTTTGCCTTCGAACTCTTCGGCAATCTCATCCAGAATCGGAGCAATCATCTTGCACGGCCCACACCATTCAGCCCAGAAATCGACCAGGATCGGCCCTTCCGCATTCAGCACATCGGCTTCGAAGCTGCTGTCAGTCAGGTGAATAATTTTATCGCTCATGTTCTACTCCACAGGATTATGTCTACCTTGTTGGTGTAGCATTAACCAACTCAAGGTGATTTTATTGCACCGCGTTTATTTCAACGGATGTGCTTTCGTAAAGCAATAGTTAGCTGATATTCTACCACACTATGAGCAAAACACACTTGACCGAACAGAAGTTTTCCGACTTCGCCCTGCACCCGTTAGTCCTTGAAGCCCTTGAGAAAAAAGGGTTTCACAATTGCACGCCTATCCAGGCGTTAGCATTGCCGCTCACGCTCTCCGGGCGTGACGTTGCAGGTCAGGCGCAAACCGGTACCGGAAAGACGCTGGCGTTTTTGGCGTCTACTTTTCACTATTTGCTGACTCACCCGGCGAAACAGGATCGCCAGACCAATCAGCCGCGCGCCTTGATCATGGCGCCTACGCGTGAACTGGCGGTGCAAATCCACTCCGATGCTGAAGCGCTCTCCCAGAGCACCGGCCTCAAACTGGGCCTGGCCTACGGCGGCGACGGCTACGACAAACAGCTGAAAGTGCTGGAAAGCGGCGTGGACATTCTGATTGGCACCACCGGCCGTTTAATCGATTACACCAAGCAGAACTATGTCGATCTCGGCGCGATGCAGGTTGTCGTGCTGGATGAAGCCGATCGCATGTACGATCTTGGCTTTATCAAAGACATCCGTTGGCTGTTCCGCCGTATGCCTACGGCCGATCAACGCCTGAACATGCTGTTCTCCGCTACCCTGTCCTATCGCGTACGCGAATTGGCCTTCGAGCAGATGAACAACGCCGAATATGTTGAAGTGGAACCGGAACAGAAAACCGGCCACCGCATTAAAGAAGAGCTGTTCTACCCGTCCAACGAAGAAAAAATGCGTCTGCTGCAGACGCTGATCGAAGAAGAGTGGCCGGATCGCGCCATCATCTTCGCCAACACCAAGCACCGCTGCGAAGACATCTGGGGCCATCTGGCCGCCGACGGTCACCGCGTCGGCCTGCTGACCGGTGACGTGGCGCAGAAAAAACGCCTGCGCATCCTCGACGATTTCACCAAGGGCAACCTGGATATCCTGGTCGCCACCGACGTCGCCGCGCGCGGTCTGCACATTCCCGCCGTCACGCACGTCTTCAACTACGATCTGCCTGACGACTGCGAAGACTACGTGCACCGCATCGGCCGTACCGGCCGAGCAGGCGCCAGCGGCCACTCCATCAGCCTGGCGTGTGAAGAGTACGCGCTCAACCTGCCGGCGATCGAGACCTATATCGACCACAGCATTCCGGTGAGCAAGTACAACAGCGATGCGCTGCTGACCGATCTGCCGGCGCCGAAGCGCCTGTCGCGTCCGCGCGGCGGCAACGGCCCACGTCGCAACTCCGCGCCTCGTCGCGGCGGCGCGCCGCGCAGCAACCGTAAACGCCCGAGCTGATCGCCATGCTCAGCTCCAGCACGCTTTATGCTGCCATCGACCTCGGCTCCAACAGCTTCCACATGTTGGTGGTGCGCGAGGTAGCCGGCAGCATTCAGACTCTGGCGCGGATCAAGCGCAAGGTGCGCCTGGCGGCCGGGCTGGATCAGCACAATCACCTGTCGCATGAGGCCATGCAGCGCGGCTGGCAGTGTCTGCGGCTGTTCTCTGAACGCCTGCAGGACATTCCGCGCGAGCAGATCCGCGTCGTCGCCACCGCCACGCTGCGCCTGGCGTCCAACGCCGATGAGTTCCTGCAGGTCGCCGAGCAAATCCTCGGCTGCCCGGTGCAGGTGATCAGCGGCGAAGAAGAGGCACGGCTGATTTATCACGGCGTCGCGCACACCACCGGCGGGCCGGATCAGCGGCTGGTCGTCGACATCGGCGGCGGCAGCACCGAACTGGTCACCGGCACCGGCGCACAGGCATCGCAGCTGTATAGCCTGTCGATGGGCTGCGTTACCTGGCTGGAGCGCTACTTCAGCGACCGCAACCTCGGGCAAGAAAACTTCGAGCGCGCCGAACAGGCCGCGCGCGAAATGGTGCGGCCGATCGCACCGCAGCTGCGCCAGCAAGGTTGGCAGATCTGCGTCGGCGCTTCCGGCACCGTGCAAGCGCTGCAGGAGATCATGGTGGCGCAAGGCATGGATGAACGCATCACCCTGCCCAAGCTGCGCCAGTTGAAACAGCGTGCCATTCAGTGCGGCAAGCTGGAAGAGCTGGAGATCGAAGGGTTGACGCTGGAGCGCGCGCTGGTCTTCCCGAGCGGCCTGTCCATTCTGCTGGCCATTTTCCAGGAGCTCGGCATCGAGAGCATGATGCTGGCCGGCGGAGCGCTGCGTGAAGGCCTGGTTTACGGCATGCTGCATCTGCCGGTGGAGCAGGATATTCGCATCCGCACCATCCGCAACCTGCAGCGCCGTTACCTGATCGATACCGAGCAGGCCGAACGCGTGAGCCAGCTCGCCGCCAATTTCTCGCAGCAGGTCGCCAACGAATGGCAGTTGGACGCACGATGTCGCGAGCTATTGCACAGCGCCAGCCTGATCCACGAACTCGGCCTCAGCGTCGATTTCAAGCAGGCGCCGCAACACGCCGCCTACCTGATCCGCCATCTGGACTTACCCGGCTTTACCCCGGCGCAGAAAAAACTGCTGGCCACCCTGCTGCAAAACCAGAGCAACCCTCTCGACCTGTCGCTGTTGAACCAGCAAAACGCCCTGCCGCCGCGCACCGCGCAGCGTCTGTGCCGCATTTTGCGCCTGGCGATCATCTTCGCCAGCCGCCGCCGCGACGACACGCTGCCGGCGGTGCGTTTACGCGCCAATCAGGACGATGAACTGACGGTGATTTTGCCGCCGGGGTGGCTGGAACAGCATCCGCTGCGCGCCGAGGCGCTGGAGCAGGAAAGCCACTGGCAGAGCTACGTCCACTGGACGCTGCGGTTGGAAGAACAACGTTGAAATGACCAGGGCGCGATGAGCGCCCTGTCTTTTTAATTCCCGCCTTTGGCCTTGGCCAGCTGGGCGCGGATATTGGCCAGATGGCTCTGCCCTTTCTGCATCCGCTCCTGCGGGCTTACCACTTTGCGCTCGGTTTCCCACGCCAAATCGTCCTGCGGCAACTCCAGCAGGAAGCGGCTCGGCTCCGGCCGCACCAGCTCACCGTACTGACGGCGCTCGCGGCACAGGGTGAAGATCAGCTCTTTTTGCGCGCGGGTGATCCCCACATAGGCCAGACGCCGCTCTTCGTCGACATTGTCTTCGTCAATGCTGCTCTGGTGCGGCAGCAGGCCCTCTTCCATGCCCACCAGGAACACGTAAGGGAACTCCAGCCCCTTGGAGGCGTGCAGCGTCATCAGCTGTACCTGATCCAGTTCTTCTTCGCTTTCGCCGCGCTCCATCATGTCGCGCAGGGTGAAGCGCGTCACCACCTGGGTCAGCGTCATCGGCTCGTCCAAATCGTTGCCTTCCAGCATCTCCGTCATCCAACCGAACAGCGTGTTGACGTTCTTCATCCGCATTTCGGCGGCCTTCGGGCTGGTCGAGGTTTCAAACAGCCAGCTTTCATAATCCACGCCGCGGATCAGATCGCGCACCGCCGCCACCGGCTCACGCTCCGCCTGTTGAGCGATGCCGCCCAGCCAATGGGTGAAGCGCTGCAACGATTCCAGCCCGCGCCCGGTCAAGTGCTGGCTCAGCCCCAGATCGAAACTGGCGTGGAATAAACTCTTATTGCGCTGGTTGGCCCATTCGCCGAGCTTCTGCAGCGTCGCCGGGCCGATCTCGCGCTTGGGGGTATTGACGATGCGCAGGAAGGCGCTGTCGTCCTCCGGGTTGGTCAGCACGCGCAGGTAGGCCAGCAGATCCTTGATCTCGGGGCG
The DNA here is from genome assembly GCF_009905295.1 of Serratia sp. NGAS9. Classification (NCBI taxonomy): domain Bacteria; kingdom Pseudomonadati; phylum Pseudomonadota; class Gammaproteobacteria; order Enterobacterales; family Yersiniaceae; genus Serratia; species Serratia sp. NGAS9. Next base: position 153,294 of record NZ_CP047605.1, on the reverse strand, counting down.
CGAGAAGAACGAGGTGCCGCCGGAAATCTTGTACGGAATGCGGTTCTGCATCAGCATCTTTTCAAACACCCGCGACTGGTGGTTGCCGCGGTACAGGATCGCATAGTCGCCGTAGTTGGTCTTTTTCACGAAGTGGTGGGCGATCAGCTCCCCCACCACCCGCTCGGCTTCGTGCTCCTCGTTGTTGGCGGTCACCACTTTCAGCTCTTCGCCATACCCCAGCTCGGAAAACAGCCGTTTTTCAAACACGTGCGGGTTATTGGCGATCAGGATATTGGCCGCCTTCAGAATGCGCTCGCTGGAACGGTAGTTTTGCTCCAGTTTGATCACCTGCAGCGCCGGGAAATCCTCCTTCAGCAGCACCAAGTTCTGCGGCCGCGCGCCGCGCCAGGAGTAGATCGACTGGTCATCGTCACCCACCACGGTAAAGCGCGCGCGGTTGCCCACTAACAGCTTCACCAGCTCGTACTGGCTGGTGTTGGTATCCTGGTATTCATCCACCAGCAGGTAGCGGATGCGCTGCTGCCAGCGTTCGCGCACCTCTTCGTTGCGTTGCAACAGCAGCGTTGGCAACAGGATCAGGTCGTCGAAGTCCAGCACGTTGCACGCCCGCATATGGGCGTGGTACAGGCCGTAGCAGTGGGCGAACAGCTTGTCGCGCTCCGAGCGCGCCAGCTCCGCCGCCCGCTGGGGATCGATCAGGTCGTTTTTCCAGTTGGAGATGGTCGAAATCAGCTGCGCCACCAGCGTTTTATCGCTTTCCAGCCACTTTTCGGTCAGCTCTTTCAACAGCGCCAGCTGATCCTGGTCATCGAACAGCGAGAAGTTGGATTTCATCCCCAACGCCACGTATTCCCGCTTGATGATCTCCAGCCCCAGGGTATGGAAGGTGGAAATCATCAGCCCGCGCGCCTCTTTGCGCCCCAGGGTTTGCGACACGCGCTCTTTCATCTCGCGCGCGGCCTTGTTGGTAAAGGTCACGGCGGCGATGTGCCGCGCCTGGTAGCCGCAGTGGTGGATCAGGTGGGCTATCTTGTTGGTGATAACGCGCGTCTTGCCGGAACCGGCACCGGCCAACACCAGGCAGGGCCCGGTAACGAATTCGACGGCTTGTTGTTGGCTGGGGTTTAATCGCATGGTGCTGGCTTGCTCGGCTGTAAAACGTGGAAGGGAATTGTAGCAGAAAGCGCCGACGAGATTTAGCGGGTATAATCAGCGCAATTTTCGCATCGACAAAGGCAATACCATGGCAAAAACGGCGTGCGCCCTGCACATTCTGGTAGACAATGAAAAGCTGGCCAACGAGCTGCTGGCCAAGCTGAAGCGCGGCGTCAGCTTCGACACGCTGGCGCGCAAATACTCGAGCTGCCCGTCAAAACGCAACGGCGGCTCGCTGGGCGAGTTCAACAAAGGCGCGATGGTGCCGGCGTTCGATAAAGCGGTGTTCAGCATCCCGCTGCTCAAACCTTACGGCCCGGTCAAAACCCAGTTCGGTTACCACATCATCAAGGTGCTGTACCGCAACTGAGGGGGCCTGAGCCCCCCTGCGGCGAATTACTGCGCGCTGGCGTCCGTCGCCGGCGCTGCCACCGCGGCGTCGGCCGGCTTGGCGTCTTCCGTCACCACCGCCGGCGCCGGCATCATGATGCCGTCATAGGTTTCCTGCAGCTGCTTCATGCTCATTTCCGGCTCGCCCTTCGGCTGCATCAGCACTAGCGTCGCCTCCTGAGAAAGCTGCAGCTTCAGCGCCTGATTCAGCGTCTCCAGCGTCAGGCTGGACAGGAACTCCTGGCGCAGCTTCTGATACAGCTCCGGCGCGATATCCACCACCCCGCTCTGTTGCGAGCGCAGACGCTGGCTCATCAGCACATCGGTGTCGGTACGGGCGTAGGTCGCGAACAGCTTGCTCAGCTGATCGTTTTTCTGCGCCAGCAGCGCATCGAATTCTTCTTTCGACAGGCCGTTGTCACGCACGTTGGCCAGCTCGCGGGCAATAAAGCCCAGGCTGCCGTTCAGATTGTTGTTCGGCGTATCCAGATGAATGGCGCACTGCCCTCGTTGATACTGCACGCGGCAGTCAAAGCCCAGATGCAGGCTCTTCTGTTCGCTTTTTTCCAGCGTCTGCTGGAGATGCCAGAACAGCGCCTCGCGGGCGAGATCGCCACGCCAGTAACGAAGCAGGCTCTGCGAATCGCGAATCGGGTGCCACGGCGAATCCCACATGATCGACAGCGTATCCTGTTTCACCTGCTCGCTGATCAGGCTCACCGGCTGCTGCGGCAGCGGTGTCAGCGTCGGCATCGGGGCCGGGGTTTCACGTTTGCCTTGCAGCGGCGAGAACGCCTTGTTGATCTGCTCGCCCAGGCTGCGGCTGTCAACCTTGCCGACCACGAACAGCGTCATGGCATCCGGGGTATACCACTGTTGGTAGAATTTCTTCAGCTGCTCGAGGTTGACCGGCCGTTTTGCCGGCTGCGCCGGATCGTGCGCCAGCAGCGTCGAGCCTTTCAGGCGGTAACGCCACCAGACGTCTTGGGTATTAGGCGGGAAAGTGCCGACCGGATTGATGCTGGAATTCATCACCGCATGCACCGTATGCTCGTCGATCGCCAATTTGCCGGTGGTATCTGCCAGCCAGGCCAGCGCTTCTTTCAGCAGGTCGGGCCGGTTGTTCGGCAGACTGAGGTTATACATGGTGAAATCATACGAGATGATAGCCGGCGGCAGCGGCCGCTCGTTGTCCACGCTCTGCTGCCACAGGGCGCGCAGCTGCGGGGCCGTGAAGCTTTCGCTACGCGCCAACGCCAGCCGCGGCAGCAGATGGGCAAAGCCGGTCTGCTGAGAAGACTCCACCAAAGAGCCGGTATTGACGATCAGCCGCAGTTCAACGCGGTCACTCGGCCGCTGCGGCGTATCGAGAATCTGCCATGAAAACCCGTTGGCCAACGCCCCCTGCTGCCAGGCAGGGTCGGGTTGTAGTGCTTCAGCCTGCACGCTGCTACTGGCTGCAGCCAATAGCAACCCACCAACTATAAGATGAATTCTGGTGCCCTGCATGTGAACCCCTACTTAATGACTATCCAATTTCTTATGCAAATGCGTGTATTCCATTCAATGGAATCATAAAAATACGCCCTGAGTTTCACGGTGGGGCGGAAAGCAGAAAGTGTACCACCGTGTTAGACCGCGCGCCTTTGCGGATGTCACTCATTAGAGTGAAAAATAATGGATTGCGGGGTTTTTAATGCAAAAAATCGTTACGAGGCAGAGGAAGAACCTCACCGGCCGCGGATGCGGCCGGTGATTTACCGCCGATATCAGGCGGAAGGCAGCGTTTTGTCCGCGCCGGAGTTTTTGTTGTTCAGCGTGTCTTTCAGCTGTTTTTCATCCAGCTGGTTACACCATTTTGCCACCACCACGGTCGCCACCCCGTTGCCCACCAAGTTGGTCAACGCACGGGCTTCCGACATGAAGCGGTCGATGCCGAGGATCAGCGCCAGGCCGGCCAGCGGCAGGTGGCCGACGGCGGAGATGGTGGCGGCCAACACGATAAAGCCGCTGCCGGTGACACCCGCCGCCCCTTTGGAGGAAAGCAGCAGCACCACCAGCAGGGTAATCTGATGCATGATGTCCATGTGGGTATTGGTCGCCTGCGCGATAAACACCGCGGCCATGGTCAGGTAGATAGAGGTGCCGTCCAGGTTGAAGGAGTACCCGGTCGGAATAACCAGACCCACCACTGATTTCTTGCAGCCCAGCTTCTCCATTTTATCCAGCATGCGCGGCAGCGCGGATTCGGACGACGAGGTCCCCAGCACGATCAGCAGCTCTTCTTTGATGTAGTTGACGAATTTGAAGATGCTGAAGCCGTTGGCGCGGGCGATGCTGCCCAGCACCACCACCACGAACAGGATGCAGGTGATATAGAAGCACACGATCAGTTGGCCGAGTTGCACCAGGGTGCCGACACCGTATTTACCGATGGTAAACGCCATAGCGCCGAAGGCCCCCAGCGGCGCCAGGCGCATGATCATGTTGATGATGCCGAAAATCACCCGCGAGAAGCTGTCTATCACGTTGTAGATCAGCTGCCCTTTGTCGCCCAGACGATGCAGGGCGAAGCCGAACAGTACCGCGAACAGCAGCACCTGAAGAATGTTGCCGCTGGCGAACGCGCCGATCACGCTGCCGGGGATGATGTCCAGCAGGAACGGAATGATGCCCTGCTGCTGTGCCTGCTCGGCGTAGACCGCCACCGCCTTGGCGTCCAGCGTGCCGGGATCGACGTTCATGCCGGCGCCCGGTTGCACCAGGTTGACGATCACCAGACCGATAATCAGCGCGATGGTGCTGACGATTTCAAAATACAGCAGCGCGATGGCGCCGGTGCGCCCCACCGCCTTCATGCTTTCCATGCCGGCGATGCCGGTCACCACGGTGCAGAAGATCACCGGTGCGATGATCATCTTGATCAGTTTGACGAAGCCATCGCCCAGAGGTTTCATCTCGGCGCCGAGGTCAGGGTAGAAATGGCCAAGCAGGATACCCAGCGTGATCGCCGTCAGTACCTGAAAATAGAGGCTCTTAAAGATCGTTGTTTTCATATGAACATCCTATGGGGGGAAGACACGCACCAGGCAGCAGTCTAAAAATCCAGCCTGTTCATTGCTTGCGCGGAAAATAACACCCACTTAACAACATGGAAATAATTTGTTGCACCCGCCCTTGCGGGTTGATGTGAATTTAAGAGCTGAAACGCGTCAGTCGAGGTGCAAAGCTGAAAATTGCGTAAGCCTTTGTTTGCACTAACGCAAAAGAGGTATATGAAGAATGGCGATTTTCGGACGGGGAAAAGTACCGGAAAGGTCACGCGGCGCTCACGGCGCCGCGCGGCAAAACTCGGCTTCGAACGCTTCGCGCGGCAGCGGCCGGGCGAACAGGAATCCTTGCCCGCTGCGAATGCCGTGCTGCAGCAGCCAGTCGCGCTGCCCGGCGTTTTCCACGCCTTCGGCCATCACCGGTAACGCCAGCACTTCGGAGATCGAACTGACGATACGCGCCATCGCATCGTCGGCCGGCAGCCCCTGAATGAAGCTGCGGTCGATTTTAATCAAATCTATCGGCAGGGATTTCAACCGGTTCAGGTACTCCAGGCTGGAGTAGCCCATGCCGAAGTCATCTAGCGCGATAGACAATCCCAGATCGTGCAGCTCACGCAGCAGCGCCAGCGCGTGGTCGAGATCGTCGATGCGTACCGTCTCGGTGATCTCCAGCAGCAGCTTGCGCGGATCGATCCGATACTGCGCCAGCAGGTTTTTCAGATGCGGAACAAACGCCTCATGTTGCATCTGAATACCGGAAACGTTGACCGCCAGCGGCAGCGCAATGCCGCGTTGCTGCCAGTCTGCCAGGATGCGGCAGGACTCTTCCAACACCCAGTTGCCGAGAGGCACGATCACACCCAGCTCTTCCGCCAGCGGGATAACGTCGGCCGGCAGGGTATAGCTGCCGTCATACTGCTGCCAACGCAGCAGCGCTTCGGCGCCGATCACCTCGTTGGACTGCATGTCGATCTGCGGCTGCAGGAACAGCGTGAAATGCCGCTGCTCGATGCCGTGCAAGATCTCGCTCTCCTGGGTCAACCGCTTCTGCGTGCGTTCCGTCAGGCTGGGCTCGAAGAACAGGATCTGATTTTTTCCTTCGCGGTGCGCGGACATCATCGCCGAGGTGGCGCTGCGCAGCAGCTGTTCCGCACTCTCCCCCTGATTGAGGTAGTGCGCGATGCCGATACTGGCGTTGGGCCGCAGCGCCAAACCTTCCAGCGTCAACGGCGCGTTGATCTCCGCCATGATACGCCGCGCCAGCTGCATGGCGTGGAACGGCCGCTCGATGCCCTTGGCCAGAATGGCGAATTCGGTATTGCTCAGCTGTGCCAGCACGCCGTTTTCGTCGATGCAGCCGCGCAGCTTCTTCGCCAACGCCAGCAGCAACGCTTCACGCATCGCCGGGCTCATCACGCCAGACGCTTCATGCAGCGTCTCGATGCCGATCACCAACAGGTTAAAACGCTCGGGGCGCAGGCTGGAGGCGATATGCTGTTCCAGCAACGCGTTCAGCAACGCCGGATTTGGCAATTCGGTCACCGGGTGGCGGGTGCTCAGGCGGCTCATGTCGGCATGCGCCTTGGCCAACGTCTGTTGATTGCGGTTGTAGTTGCGCACCAGCAGGCCGAGCTCGTCGTCCTGGTGCAGCGCCGGCAGCATCAGTTGGTGATAGGGCGCTTCGTCCTGCGAGATGTTCTCCAGCTCTTTGGCCATCGCGCGCAGCGGGTGCACCATCAACCGGTTCATGCACCAGGTGATGGCCACCGACAGGATCAGCGCCAGCAGCAGGTAGGTCGACAGCATGGTCGACAAAATGCTGAGGATAAACTGGTACATGCGGAACGAATCGGCCTGCAGCACCAGATAGGCCAGCGGCTGCTGGTTGGCCGGCACCCGTTCCAGCGAATAGAGCGGCACGGAAATTTGGATAGGCAGTTCAAACAGCCGGGCGATCAGCGTCGGCACCGGCCGCTCCGGCGGGAAATTGGCGTGCAGCGCCTGAAACTCGTTCGGCAAGACGATATCCGCCCGGCTGAGAATGCCGACCGGCAACAGGGTGTTCAGCACCCTTTTGGCTTCCGGCACGTCCATCCGCAGCACCGCTTCCGCCAGCGGCTGGCGCACGGAGTGAGCGATATTCTCCAGTTGCTGGGCGTAGTCATCCCTGCGCTGCTGCACAAAGTGGAATAACTGGATCACGATAAAGATGCAGATCGTGACCAGCGCCACGCCGGACACTGTCGCCATCTGCTTAATCGTTAACGAACGCCTGACCCGCAAACCTGCTCTCCGTGAAATCGGGCTAAAACAAAAAGGGGGCTGACTCTCACCCGCCCCCTCGAACCGGGCTGAGTATACTCGATCATCGGCTGTTTTTATCTGGCTATGCCGCAGGCAAAACCAAGAAAATCGCGGGTTTCAGTCTTTTCCTAAAGCGAACAAACACGACCCGGACACAGGGTAACAAAACTCCCCGGCGTCCGACACTCCGAATCTTTCCCCTTCCGACTACTTAAAGTCGGCGTAAGGCGTCAGCGGCTGCGGCGGCAAATCGAGATCCCCCTGCCAGCCGGCCAGGGAATAGCGCAGATAAATCAACGCGTGGCTCGGCGTATAGTCCTTCGCCTGTTGAATGTCGATGCCGGCGCCGAGCGTCCAGTGCGAACTGAGACGGCGTTCGACGATTGCCCGCAGGGTATAACCGACGCCGCTCGCGGAGCTGCCGTCCTCGACGGCGAACTTATCGGGCAACGAATCCGGGATCAGCCCCTGCAGTGGATAACGGCGCTGGCTGTCGGTTTTGGAATGGGACAGCGAAACCGAACCGCCCAGCTCCCACGACCAGTTCTCGGTGCGCTGACGGTAGTTGACCGGCAGCGACAGAGACAGGTATTGCTGCGGGCTGTAATAGCCGCCCTGCCCCAGCGAATAACCACTCAAATCCTTCTGGTAATGCCACAGCATGGTATTGAGCCCGACGCTCAGGCGGCGATTGTCTTCGTTGATCAGCTTGTAGTAGTAACCGGCCATCAACCGCTGCCGCTGGTTGTCCGCCACATTCTTGCCGGTAATCTGGTGCGCGCTGAGATCGGCCCATACGCCGTTCGCCTCGCCGCGATCGTAGCTGGCGCTCAGGCTGACGCCGGTGGCGCGCACGCCACCCCAGGTGGTACCGGTGTTCGGATCTTTGGCACCGCCGAACGCCAGCAGCGAGCTGGAGATCGGCCGCCGCGAGGCCGCCAGCGTCCAACCGATGTGGTTCCAGTCGCCGCTGTAGGCCAGGCCGCCGGTCCAGTCGACCACCTCAAAGCCCATCGGCGTCGTGCCGATATCGGCGGCCCAGCGATCGTTTTTCCAGCCGGCCGCCACGCTGGTGCCAGTGGTTTTCTGGTGTTCATCGCCGCGGCACCCTTGCGTGTTGCAAGTGCCGAAGGTCTCGTAATAGTGGCCGCTGCCGTCGGTCGAGAAGCGGCCGGCATCCAGCTGCACGGTGTCAGTGCGCAAGAAGGCGCGCCCGTCATACAGCGGCATGTCCACCTGCAGCATGGTGTCGTGCGCGTTGAAGTCGGAAATGCCGCCGGTGCCGCTCGAGCGCCAGTAATCGTGATCGAGCGTGACGTTCACGTCTTGCTGTCGATACAGATCCGCGGCGTCGGAGCGGATGCCGCGTTTCAGCCAGTCGTCGCCCGCGTTATTGCGCGTCAAATAAGTGTAGCTGTCATTATCCTGCGGCAGCGTCGGCGTGATGCCGCCGGCCACCATCGCCTGCCGGAAATCCTGCTGCGCCCGCTCAGGCTGTTGCTGAGCCCGCTCCAGACGGGCGGCGTCACGGTAGATCAGCGCCTTGGTCTGCCCGACGGGTTCTGAAGCCGCCGCCGTTTTCAGCCGGCCGAAGAGCGCGTCGGCCTGCTGCGCATCGCCGACCGCACTCCAGGCGTTGGCAACCCGCCGTTGGCTGTTGAGCGAAGCGTCTTGCGGCTGCGGTTCGGTTTTCAGCCGCTGGCGCGCCGCGTCAAGATCTCCCTGCGCCACATAGGCTTCGATCTCGCCCAGCTGCGCATCCGGGTTGTTCGGTTCACGGCGTTTCACCCGCTGATAGTCGTCCAGCGCCGCCGCATACTCCCCGCGCGCCAGCGCCCAGTCGGCGAGCAGCAAATCGATGCGCGTGTCCGCCGGCTGCCGGCGCAGATAGGCTTCCGCCGCCGGTTCGTCACCGGCCGCCCGCAGCCCTTCGGCATGCGCGATCGTCGCCTGCATTTTCAGCCGCTGCGCCAGTTCGCGCATGTTGTCGTTCCACTGCGCCGCCGGCAGCGTATTGAGCTGCGCCAGCGCCTGCCTGTCGCGATCGCTGCCGGAAAGATAGAGCGCATAGGCGTAGGTCAGCTGCGGATTGGCGTGCTGGCGCTGCGCCAGCTGCCGGAACAGAGCGTCCGCCTGCTGCGGCTGCCCAGCCTGACGCAGCGCCTGCGCGTAGCGATAGGTCAGCCAGACATCGTCGGGATCCATCGCCTGGGCGCGGCGATAAATTTCCACCGCCTGTTGCCACTGTTGCTGCTGCGCCAGCGTCTCCGCCTGCTGTTTCAACATGTCGAGCCGCAGCCCGTCGAAGGTGCTGCGCAGCTTGGCCTGTTGGCTGCGCGGCAGGCCGCTGAGATAGGCCAGCGCTTTTTCCGGCGACTGCCGTTGATAGATATTCACCAGGCCGCGCAGCGCGCTGCCGTTGCCGGGATCGCGTCGCAGCGCCTGCTGATAAAACCCTTCCGCCGCGGCGTCATCCTCGCTCGCCACCGCCACATCGCCCAGGCCGATAAACGCATCGCCGTCGCTGTCGTCGAGCTGGCGCGCCTGCTGATATTTCTGCCGAGCCAGCGCGAGATTGCCTGCCTTGAGCGCTTTGTCGCCCTCGTCGATCGCCAGCCAGTAGCCGGTGCTCTTGATCAGGCTTTGCCATTTGCCGCTGCCGTAGCCATTCTTGTCGGCGGCCAGCGCCTGGCGAAACAGCTTCAGCGCCTGCGGGCGGTTACCGGCGCGCGAATAGGCCTGGCCGAGCGCGCCCAGCACCTCGGCGTCGTTCGGCGCTGCCGCCAGCGCCTTTTGCAACGCCGGAATGGCCGCCCGGCTGCCACCTTTATCCACCTGCGCCAGGCCGCGCACCCGCGCCTGATAAGCCGGATCGGCCAACAGTTTCTGTTGTCTGGCCAGCTCTTCACGGGCGCGGGTCGCCTGATCGCCGGTATCGAACACGCCGAGGAAGCGGTTGAGCGCCGCCACGCTTTGCGCGTTGACCGGCATCGCTTTGACCTTGTCCAGCCACAGATCGGCGGCATCGCCGCGCCCGGCCGGATCGGCCGCGATCTTCTGCAGCAGTTCATAGGCCTGCGCGTCCTGATTCTGACTGAACAGCATGCGCGCCAGCGACATGCGCAGCGCCACGTTGCCGGAATATTGCTGGTCCAGCGCCTGCAACTGCTTTAACGCCTTCGCCTCCTGCCCCGGCAAACGCGCCACCAGCCGCCAATACTCCACCGCCAGATCGAGCGTCGGCGGCTCGCCGTGGAACAGCGCATCGTACTGCGCCTTGGCCTCCGGCAACCGGCCGGCGGTCGCCATCAGGCGCGCCTGCTGCAGCTTTTGCCGGGTTTCCGGCTGGGTCAGCAGCATGTTCATTTGCGCCTGGCGATAGGCGCTGGACTGCGGCGCGAGGGTTTTCAGCTTGTCCAACTGCTGTTGCGCCAGCGCCATGTTGCCCTGCCGCAGCGCCAAACGCATGCGCGCGGCGATCACGTCCGGGTTATTCGGATCCATCAGCTCGAGCCGGTACAGCGACTGGCGCACCAGATCGTCCTTGTTGCCGGCCTCGCCAATGCGCACCTGCTCCAGCAGCCACTGCTCCGGGGCCACGGCCTCCGCGGCGCGCGCCTGCGGCAGCATCGCCAGGCTCAGCGGAATCAAATTCAGCCAGTTTATTTTGAAGTTGTGCATTGGCCGTCCCACGAGGGTTGCAATTCACCCTGACGATTAAAGCGATAACGTTGTTGATCCCACCCCTGACCGAACAGCGTCAGCGAGGCGCTGAAATAAGCGTCGTCACCCGGCGGATGTTCGCTGATGCGTTGCCGCTGTGTCGCCAGCGCCTCGGCCTGCGTCGCCAACATCGGCAGCATTGAGGCGGAAAAGCCGACCGGGCCGTCACCGGTGGTTTTGCCGCTGGCGGTATCGGTTTTCTCCGGCGGCACACCCTGTTTGGCGGTGAGCTGCGCCATCGGCTGGAAGCGTGCGAGCAGCGCCGCCTTATGCTCATCGTCGTCCGCCAGCATGCCGGCCCACAGATAGACCCGAATCGCGTCGTAGCTGCCGACGTTCGGCTTGACGGTATCCGGCTGCCAGCCGGTGCCGACTCGCCACACCACCCAGTCCGGTGAGAAGCCGTGCGGCGCGCTGTCCAGCCACAGCCGCTGATTGACCTGGCGCATCGCGCGCCACGGGCCGTTCAGCGCCGCAAAACGCGCCAGCAGCTGCGGCGGCAGGTAGCTGGGGTTCAGCCGCCAGCGATCTTCCGCCACAAACCCGACTTTGCCCGGCAGCAACATCAGGCCCAGGCCGGGGATGTCGGCCACTTCCTCGCGGCCGATGCGTTGCAGCAGCAGCGTTCCCAGGGTTTGATAACGCCGGCTTTTCCACAGGCGGCCGGCTTCGAGCAGGTTATAAGCGATCCACAGATCGGCATCTGACGCCGAGTTGGCGTCCAGCACCTTCCACTGCTTGTCGTCGCTCTCGCCCCACAGCCAGGCGGGCAAACGGGCGCTGAGATCGCCCGCCGCCAGGTTGTTCTCCGTCCAGGCCAACAGCCGATCGAAGGTCGGCCGGTCGTTGGCCACCAGAGCGAAGAACAGGCCGTAACTCTGTCCCTCGGAGGTGGTGATCTTGTTCGGACTGCTCGGATCGATCACCCGCCCCTGCGGGCTGATGTAGAATTGCTTGTACTGTTGCCAGCCCGGCCACTCGCAGACCGCCGCCGCGCTGAACGCACACAGCAGCAGCATGCCGAGCGACAGGCGTTGCAGCATCGCGCTCACCGCCGTCAATCCCGATCTTCAGGCGCCAGACGACGCCGGCTGAAGGCCTTCAGGCCGCGCCACAGCATCAGCCCCAGGATCACCACCAGCACCACCGCGATCACCGCCAGCAGGACCGGATGGGTGGAGAGGGCATACCACAGCCGCTCCCACCACGGCAGGTGGCCGACATAGTAAATATCGCCGACGCGCAGGCTGTTGACCCCTGATTCGCGGATCACCGCCACCGAACCAAACACCGCGGCGCGCTTGCCGCTGTCCAGCAGGGCATTGTTGAGCAGCTCATAGCCGCGCGGGCTGTCCGCCAACAGCGCCACGATGCTGCGCTGGTCGTTGAACGGCGACTGTACGCCGATGATCGCCGACATTGCGCCCTCGGAGCTGACGGTGGTCTTGCTGTCCGGCTTGGTGTCCTCTGCCAGCACTTCCGCACTCGGCAGCGGCGGCTGCCGCGTCGGCTGTTTCACCCAGCTTTGGGTCGCGTCCACCAGCAGACTGATTTTCTTGTCGTCGCGCAGCGCCGGCGGAATGGTGCCGACCATCAGGATGTCGTCGTCGCGATCCTTGGCCTGCGACCAGTCGTCGCTCAGCGTGAAGGCCAGCGCCGGATAACCGGTTTGCGCGCCGATCACACCCAGCGCGTTCAGCAGCGCGCTGACCTGCGCCGGCTGCGGTTTCTGGTTCACCAACACCAGCGTTTGCGACAGATCCGCCAGGCGGCTGAATGGGAAGCCGGCGTTGGCGAAGGCGCGCAGGTCCGGCATCGCCATAAAGTGGCGGTAGCCGGAGAAATCGATGGTAGACGCACCGTCGATCACCGCATGGTTTTGCGTGAAGGAATAGGTTTCGCAGCGCCCTTCCGCGCCGCTGGCCAGCAGCGTGGTGTAGTCAAAGTCAAAACGCAGCTGGTTGGTAGCCCCCAGCCGCAGCGCCGGGATATTGACGTTCTTGTCGGAGTCGAGCAGCCCCTGCGTCAACGGCAGGCGCAGCAGCTGCGCGCCCTGTTCGTGTTCCGGCACCAGCGAGTACGCCTGCACGAACTGGTTGTTCAGGCTGACGCTCAGCCGCGAACCGTCCTGAATGCGCGGCGCGGTATAGCGGTATTTCAGGTGCATATCGATGCCGGTGCTGCGGATCAGGAACAGGTCCGGCGGCAGGTTCATGGTCAGCGAAATCGGGCCAGGCTCGATGCCGCTGGTTTGCAGCTGTTCGGCATATTGCTGCAGCTCGGCGAAGGTCATCGGCCGATCGGTGCGCACCCAGTTCGGCGCGTCGTAAGGCTGGCGCGGCGCGAGCTGTTCCACCTTGTCCACCGTCACGTTCTGGCCGCGGAACAGAATGTTGCCCTGCGCGATGCCCTTCACCGCGGTGATCAAATCGTTGTCGTCACGCCCCTGAATCAACAGCAGTTTGACGTACGGATTGTCGGGGTGGCTGATCATCTCCACCGTCGGGCCGTTGACCGCCGGATAATCGCGCAGGAAATCCGGGCGCTGCGAGTTGGTGGCGAACACCACCGCGTGCTGCGTCGGCAGCGCGTTGTACAGCGTCGGGAAGGATTGCCCGCGCCACTGCGCCTTGCTGCCGAACCAGGAGGCCAGAATACCCGCCGCGCGCTGCTGGGTGAGGTCAGGCTGGCCGGCGAACACCATCGGCAGCGTCAGCGGCCGATTGTCACGGCTGTCGAAGAACGGCTCAGGGAAGTGCGACAGCTCGTTTTTCACCGGCAGCGTCTGGAAACGCAGCTTCAGCGCGCTGGACTTGCTGACGTCGAGCCACAGCGAGGTGCTGGCCGGGTTTTCGCAGATGTTCTGATAATGACCGACGAACACCAGCCGGACGCGGTTAAAATCGGTGATATAGCGCGGATCGATCACCATCTGGATGCGATTGGGCTTGCCCAGTTGCTCTTTGGCGAGGGTAGTTACGCCCATCAGTTCGTCGTTCAGATAGACCTTGACGTGCGACTCCACCGGGATCAGCGCCGGTGACGGCGTAAACTCCATATCGAGCATCGCCTGCGAGACCACCTCATCGCTGCGCACGCCGAATTCGATCTGTCCGTCCGGCCGGGTGCCGCGCAGAACAAAGGTGCCCGGCGGCGGCGCTATCTGCGCAAACGACAGCGATACGTCGCGCACCGGCGCATTCGGATCCTGCGGTGCGGTGGCCAGCGGTGGCGCGGTCGCCGTATCGGCCGCCGCGGCGATCGGCGGCTGGGCCGCCACGGTCGGCGCGGTGGCGGTTTCGGCCTGCGACAGGGTACTGATGCCTAAGGCCAGAGCAGTTAACCAGGTTATTTTTCGCGTCATCGTATCATCATCAATGTTGGAGCCTGTTCACCGGGCGAGTGAGCGGGCGGTTGAACTCGCAGCTAACCCACTGTTTCTTGTTGACCCAAGGTCGGATCCCTGCCGACGCCGCGCGGAATAAACGACACGACCCAGGCGGTCAGCGACGTGACCCCGACCAGCAAACCGCGCACCAGCGGCGGCGCGTAGTCCGCCATGCGCACATAGCCCCGGAAGCCCAGCGCCAGCACGTCGCGCAGGCTTTCGATCGGCCGGTCTTCAGGGAACCCGTCCTGCCACAGCGCCCAGGTATCGGCGCGGGCGAAGGTGCACTGAATGAAATCGATGTGTTCACGGGTAGAGAGACTGACCAGACGCACCCCCACCTTGTTGCCGAAGGCGCGCGTCACCACGCAGGGGAAGCTGTACTCCTGCTGGCCACGCTTGAGCAGCAGCGAGGCTTTGTCGCCGTCTTTCAACGCGTTTTCCACTCGCATCTCAATGCCCACGCCGCCGTCGGAGTAATCGCGCAGCGTGCAGGGGTAGAGGTGGCCGTCGGCACGCGCGATCGCCGCCGGCATGGCGATCTCCACGCGGTGCGCCTGACGCACCTGCTTGGCCTCTACCGCCACCGCCACCGCGCCGCCGAGAATGGTCATGTTGTACAGCACCCACACTAGGCTGATGATCACCGTCATCACCTCGTCCGTCGGGCCATAGGCCAGCCGCCAGGCGCCGAACGCCAGCCCGGCCAGGTTAAGGATCACCAGGAACATATAAGGTCGGGTGATCACCCAGTCTACGTGCTCCTCCTCCACCAGCCCGCCCTTGGCGGTGACGTTGAATTTGCCCTTGTGCGGATTGAACAGCGCCACCGTGGTCGGCCGCGCGATATACCAGGCCAGCACCGTTTCATAGATTTCGCTCCAGAACGAATGGCGGTATTTCCCCTGGATACGCGAGTTGGTCAGGCTGGCGTGGATCATGTGTGGCAGCACATAAAGCGCGATCGCCAGCGCCGGCGCGAAGATGATGTAGGCATGCAGCAGCAAAAACGCCAGCGGTGCGGTGAGGAAGATCAGCCGCGGAATGCCCGACAGGAAGTGCAGCATGGCGTTGGCGTAGCACAGGCGCTGCGCCAGTTTCAGCCCCTTGCCCAGCAGCGGGTTGTCGAGCCGGAAGATCTGCACCATGCCGCGCGCCCAGCGAATGCGCTGGCCGATGTGCGCCGACAGGCTTTCGGTCGCCAGCCCGGCAGCCTGCGGAATGCGGATATAGGCCGAGGTATGCCCGCGCCGGTGCAAACGCAGCGAGGTGTGGGCGTCTTCGGTGACGGTTTCCACCGCGATGCCGCCGATCTCGTCCAGCGCGCTGCGGCGCAAGATGGCACAAGAGCCGCAGAAGAAGGTGGCGTCCCACATGTCGTTGCCGTCCTGCACCAGCCCGTAGAACAAGGTGCCCTCGTTGGGCGTCTGGCGGAAACGCCCCAGGTTGCGCTCGAACGGATCCGGCGAGAAGAAGTGGTGCGGGGTCTGCAGCATCGCCAGCTTTTTGTCTTTGAAGAACCAGCCCATGGTCAGCTGCAGGAAAGAGCGCGTCGGCACGTGGTCGCAGTCGAAAATCGCCACGAACTCGCCGGTGGCCTGCTTCAACGCGTTGTTGATGTTGCCGGCCTTGGCATGTTCGTGGGTCGGCCTGGCGATGTATTTCACCCCCACTTCGGCGGCGAACGCACGGAATTCGGGGCGATTACCGTCATCAAGGATATAGATATTCACCTTTTCCTTCGGCCAGTCGATGCCCAGCGCCGCATAGACGGTCGGCTTCACCACCCCGAGGTCCTCATTGTAAGTCGGCACCATCAAATCGATGGTTGGCCAGGTCGCGCTGTCAGCGGGCAACGGCACCGGCTGGCGATTAAGCGGCCAGATAGTCTGGAAATAGCCCAGCACCAGCACCACCCAGGCGTAAGTTTCCGCCACCAACAGCAACAGGCCGCACACCAGGCTAAGTGGATCGTCCCAGTTCAGCGTGGCGGTATAGCGCCACCACAGGTAACGGCAGGAGACGGTCAGCGACAGCACGATCAGCATCAGCGCAGGCAAGCGCCCCGGCACCCGGCGCACCACCATCGCGATCCCCCACAGCAGCACGACGAACACGAATTGCGCCGACAGATCGAACGGTTGCGAGATGCACAGCATGGCGAGGATCGCCGCCAGCACGCCGACCAGAATAAACAGCGCGCGTCGCATGCCGCGGTTCATGCGGCCGAGGCGCTCTACCGAACGCTGTTCCACGCCGGCGTTTTTCAGCCGCTGCGGCAGGCCCTGCAGCCAATCGGCGTAGCGCTGCTGCAGCCGACGCCACCCAGCGAAATAGTCACGCTGCACTGGCGCGCGGCCGCTGCGGAACAGCAGTAGCCACAGGCCCTGCAGCAGATAGCGCAGCGCATCCGCCGGGCGTGGGCGTTCGGCGGACAGATGCGGGAACCAGTAAGCGCGGCCGGTACGCACACGCTGCCAGGCCGGTGATTCAAAGCGCAGCAGCATCCACCCCAGCGCCACCAGCAACGTGGCAAAAAACGCGGTCAGCGCCGACGCGCCGTTGCGGCGATAGCCGCGGTAGCGCGCCTGCACCGCCTGACGCACCGGCGGCACCAGCAGCAGGCTCAGCACCCGGCTCATGGCGCAACACCCCGTTTGAGGTTGATCAGGCACCAGTTGGCCAGCGTCAGCACTTCATCCGCCGCCAGACTCTCGGGGCGGTACTCGCCCAGCGGCTGTTTGACCGCCAGCGCTTCCGCCAGCGCTTCATCGCGGTGGATCACCACCGGCAACAGACCGCTCAGGGTTTGCAGCCACAGCTGATGCAAATCCTGCTGCAGCTGGCTGGCGGAGGAGTAGTGATTGACCAGGAACCGGCAGTCGTTCGGCAGCGTCTGCTGATGGAGCCGTACCTGGCAGTTGGCGTCGGGGTTCAACAGCATGAACACGCTGTCGGCTAGCTGCAGCGCCTGCTGCGCCAGAGCGCCGTCCCCGATCGGAACATCCAATAGGATCCAGCGCTGCGGATCGCCGGCGCTCAGTTGGCGCAGGTTGTCGCGCCAGCGTTCGGGCAGCTGCTGACACTGACGCTGCACTTCCAGCCGTTCCGCCGCATTCAGGCGGCCAAACGGCAGAAAATCAAGGTTTTCACAATAACGCAGCGCGCCTTCCTGCCAACCGCCGCCGTCCTGCTCCGCGCGGGCCCAGCCGCGTGCCAGTTCGAACGGCGTGTTGAAATGCAAGCGCAGCAGATTATCCGGCGTGAAATCGATCGCCAACACCGACTCACCCAGCTGCTGCAACGCCCAGGCGAGCGCCGCCGTGACCGACGTCGTCCCCATCCCACCCCGCAGCCCTTGCAGCGCGATCACCGGCATAGATCAATGGCTCCCCACAGTCTGCGCCAATTCGGCCAACAGTGACCAGCGCGTCATCATGTGCGTTAGCCGCTCCTGCCGCGAAATATCGACATAGCTTAATTTCGGCAATGAAAAAGCCTGGCTGAGCGCCTGCAGGTCATCCTGGCTCTCCCCAGGCGCCGCTGCACGAAAATGGGTAGGTGCGTTATTCATTCTTCCGCCTTGGCGAAAATAGGCTATGTTAATTAACTATAGCAACGATACAAAAAGAGACAGGCAATAAGATGATTCTCAACAAATATTGCCGAATAGCGTCGGATATTTGTTATTGCCAGAGTAAAAATGGCTATCTTTAAATATAAACGCCTTTAGTCGGCTTTCAACGAAAGTAGAACACATCCTATGGCGCACTCTTTTTCTCTAGGCATTCGGCAGATTTGGGAAGAGCTCTCGGTGATGCAGGCTCCGGGGCTCTATTGGATCAATATCGACAGGCAAAGCGACGCCGCGTTGCTGTGTCGCCAGGTGATCGCCGCCCAGCCGGCCACTCACAAAGTCGCCCTGATCTGCAGCGGCGACAAACCCGAAAGCCTGCTGGCCGAGCTGGCTTCGCCCGCTTTGCAAAAGCTGCCGCTGTATCAATTACCAGAGAAAAAAGCCGCGCTGACGCAGCTGAGCGACGATCTGATGCGCGCCCTGCGGCCGCAGAATCGCTTGCTTATCCTGCTGGCCCACGCCAGCCTGTGGCAAACCTTCACCACCGAAGAGCTGCGCGAGTGGACACGTACCCTCGCCGCCTGGCTGCGGCGGCAGGGCTGCACGCTGTTGATCCTCAGCCACGGCGGCGGCATCAATAAGCTTAAAGGGCAGCTCAGCGCACAGCATCGTATCCTGAACGGCCTATCCAGCCTGCAATGGCAGCAGGACAGCGCGCAATATCTGGTGAACTGGTGGAGCACCGAAAACGGCATCAACGCCAATCAACTGCTGACGTTGTACGCCGCGCAACGCGGCTGGCAGGGCGAGGATGAAAATAGTCAACCCTCCCCCACCGCCTTGCGCAGCGACGAAGGTCAGTATCTGGCCGAACGCAGCATTCTGGAGGGCGCGCCGCCGCTGTCCGCCAACTGGCAGCTGTTGGAGAGCAACGACGAACTGGCGCAGCACGGCATGCTGAGACTCTCGGCAACGTTGATTTTCGCGTTGTATCAAAGCGACCAAATCGATCACCTGGCGCACCAGATCCACACCCTGCGACGCAGCCGCGGCAGCGGCCTGAAAATCGCGGTGCGCGAGATGAGCGCCAGCCTGCGCTACAGTGACGAACGGCTGCTGCTGGCCTGCGGCGCCAATCTGATCGTGCCGCACGTCGCGCCGCTGTCGCGTTTTCTCACCATGCTCGAGGGCATCCAGGGGCAGCGTTTCTCTCGCCATGTGCCCGCCGACATCGATGCGTTGCTGGCCGGTTTGCGCCCGCTGCAGCTCAAAGGCTATATGCGGCCGGAGGCGTTCAGCCAGGCGGTGCTTTCGCTGATGGGCAACACGCTGCTGCCTGAGGACGGCAAAGGCGTGATGGTGGCGCTGCGCCCGGCCACCGGCCTACGCGCCGAACAGGCGATGACCCTGTGCCACCTGCGGCGGTTCGGCGACGTGATGACCGTGGTGCAGGGGCGGCTGGTGCTGTTCCTGTCCACCTGCCGCATCAACGATCTGGATACCGCGCTGAAGTTCATCTTCCGCCTGCCGGTGGATGAAGCCTTCAGCAACCGGGTGGTGTGGCACCAGGACGTCGATATCGTTTCGGAAATCAAACGCATGGCCCAGGGGCACTGGCAGCTTTCGGCTACCGGTACCGCCGGCGCCGCGCCGCGCCCCAGCGTGGCGGTGGCCGAGGAACCCGTGGAACGGCGGCAGCCGGTCGCCTTCACGCTGTCGCTTGACCCGCAGGAGGAACCGCATGCTGAACCTTAACGATATCGTGCAACTGATCCTGCTGTGCGCGCTGATCTTCATTCCGCTGGGTTACGCCTTTCACCGGCGTTTTCCGCATTTGCGTCAATACTGGCAAAACCTGTTGTTATCGCCGCGCTATTTGAAATCCGCCGGTTTGTGGGTGCGCACTGGCTCCTCATCTCAGATTAAACGTAAGAAGCAGCCATGAATCGAAACTCGAATACGCAATCCGATAACGCTCTGTGGCGCTACTGGCGTGGGCTGGGTGGCTGGAACCTTTATTTTCTGGCTAAATTCGCCCTGCTGTGGTTCGGCTACCTGAATTTCCACGCGCTGCCGAACCTGGTGTTCATGGCGTTTCTGCTGATGCCGATCCCTTCGCAACGCCTGCATCGCTGGCGCCACTACCTCGCCATCCCGATCGGCATCGCCTTGTTCTACCACGACACCTGGCTGCCGGGCATCAACAGCATTCTCAGCCAGGGGTCGCAGCTGGCCGGCTTCAGCGCCCAGTATCTGCTGGAACTGGTCAACCGCTTTATCAACTGGCAGATGATCGGCGCGGCCTTCGTACTGTTTATCGCCTACCTGTTCGTCGCGCAATGGGTGCGCGTCACCGTATTCACCGTGGCGGCGCTGGTGTGGCTCAATATCGTCAACATTGCCGGGCCGGCGGTCTCACTGCTGCCCGCGACCTCCACAGCCTCGGCCGGCAGCGCCAATACGCCGGCCACGGCCGCGCCGGCGGCGGGGGACGCTGCGCCGGCGGACAGCCTGCCGCCGACCAGCGCCAACCTGACGGCCTACCTGAACCAGTTCTACGACCGGGAAAAAGGCCGCGCCACCGCGTTCCCGACCACCTTGCCCGCCGACGCCCAGCCGTTCGATCTGCTGGTGATCAACATCTGTTCGCTGGCCTGGGCCGATATGGACGCGGTCAACCTGCAGAATCATCCGCTGTGGTCGAAGATGGATATCATGTTCGACAGCTTCAATTCGGCCACCGCCTACAGCGGCCCGGCCTCGATACGGTTGCTGCGCGCCAGCTGCGGCCAGCTTTCGCATCATGATTTGTACCAGCCGGTGAACCAGCAGTGTTACCTGTTCGACAACCTGACAAAACTCGGCTTCAAGGAACAGCTGATGCTCGATCACTCCGGGGTATTCGGCAACTACCTGAAAGAGCTGCGTGAACAGGGCGACATGCAGGCGCCGTTAATGTCGCAGGCCGGCATCGGCAACGAGCTGACGTCGTTCGACGGTGAGCCGATTTATAACGATCTCGAATTGCTGACCCGCTGGCTGGATCAGCAGCAAAAAGGCGGCGACGGCCGCACCGCTACCTTCTTCAACGTCATCCCGCTGCACGACGGCAACCGCTTCGTCGGCGCCAACAAGAGCGCCGACTATCAGCCACGCGCGCAGAAGCTGTTCGATCAGCTGAACACCTTCCTCGATCAGCTGGAAAAATCCGGCCGCAAAGTGGTGGTGGTGATCGTGCCGGAACACGGGGCGGCGTTAGTGGGTGACAAGATGCAGATGTCCGGCCTGCGCGATATCCCCAGCCCGAACATCACCCATACGCCGGTCGGCATCAAACTGGTGGGCATGAAGGCACCGCATCAGGGCAGTCCACTGCAGATCAAAACGCCGAGCAGCTATCTGGCGCTGTCTGAACTGGTGTCGCGCCTGGTGGACGGCAAGGTCTTCAGCGAATCCAGCGTCGATTGGCAGACACTGACGCAGGCGCTGCCGCAGACCCCGGTCATCTCCGAAAACGACAACGCTATCGTGATGCAATATCAGGGCAAGCCTTACATTCGCCTGAACGGCGGCGACTGGGTGCCTTATCCGCAATAAGCGCGACCTCATCAACCTAAAGCACGCCGCCGGCGTGCTTTTTTATTAGGGTTTTATAATAGAAATGGCGAAACAGCTCGACCGACAGAATGTTATTAACAACAAACCATTGAATTCTATTATTCGATTATTATTTTCATGCGAAGATTCTTAAAAAAATAACGATTTGTCAGAATGACGTTAAGGGAATAATTTAAAAAATGGGTTGTCGCGATCGTTTACTGACTAACCCTTTGATTGAGTAATAAAAAACGCCGGCGTGATGCCGGCGTGAATTTAAGCGATGACGTTCGACGCCTTACGCCCCCGGATGTTCGTCCTGATCGACCGCAAAGCAGGCCACCATCTGCTCACCGTACTGTTTGAGCTGCGGCTGCAGCTGTACGCAGGTGCCAAAAGCGCGGCGGCAGCGGGCATTGAACGCACAGCCCGGCGGCGGATTCATCGGGCTGGGCAGCTCGCCGGTCAATTTGATGCGCTCGCGGCGCATATCCGGGTTTAACCGCGGCGTCGCCGACAGCAGCGCCTGAGTGTACGGATGACGCGGGTTGTTGAAGATCGCCTCTTTGCTGCCCTTTTCCACGCAGCGACCGAGGTACATCACCATCACCTCGTCGGCGATGTGTTCCACCACCGACAGATCGTGCGAGATAAACACATAGGACAGCCCCAGCTCCTGCTGCAGATCCATCATCAGGTTCAACACCTGCGCGCGCACCGACACGTCCAATGCCGACACCGGTTCATCGGCGATCACCACGTCCGGATTCAGCATCAGCCCGCGGGCAATGGCGATACGCTGGCGCTGGCCGCCGGAGAACATGTGCGGGTAGCGGTCATAATGTTCGGTCTTCAGGCCGACCTTCGCCATCATCTCCAGCGCTTTTTCCCGCCGTTCGGCGGCGCTGAGCGACGTGTTGATCAACAGCGGCTCCTCGAGGATCTGCCCGACCTTCTTGCGCGGGTTGAGCGATCCGTAAGGATTCTGGAACACGATTTGGATCTTCTGGCGTCGCAGTTTCTCGGCCGAGACGTCCGGCTTCAGCAGATCCTGCCCCTGGTAGTACAGCTCGCCGCCGGTCGGCACTTCGATCATCGTCAGCAGGCGGCCGAGCGTCGATTTGCCGCAGCCCGATTCGCCGACCACCGCCAGCGTTTTGCCGCGCTCCAGGGTGAAGGACACACCGTCGAGCGCCTTGACCAGCCGCTCCGGCGCGAACAGGCCCTTTTTCACCGGGTAATGCTTCTTCAGGTCAATCGCCTGCAGTAAAGGTTGATTCTGGCTCATACGGTCGGCCTCCCCGCATCATCCAGCGGTGTGTGACATTTAACCTGACGGCCGGGAATGCTGCGCAGTTCCGGCTCCTCGTTACGGCAGCGCTCGTTGGCGTACGGACAACGCGGATTGAGCAGGCAGCCGGTCGGGCGATCGTATTTGCCCGGCACCACGCCCGGCAGCGAAGCCAACCGCGCCTTGTCGGCGGCAAACTCCGGCAGCGCGCGCAGCAGTGCCTGGGTGTACGGGTGGCGCGGCGCGCGGAAAATCTCCGCCGCCTTGCCGGATTCCACCACCTGGCCGGCGTACATCACGATGATGTGATGCGCGGCTTCCGCCACCAGCGCCAGATCGTGGGTGATCAGCAGCAGCGCCATGTTTTCGCGCTGCTGCAGGTCCAGCAACAGCTCGATGATCTGCGCCTGGATGGTCACGTCGAGCGCGGTCGTCGGCTCATCGGCGATCAGCAGCTTCGGCCGACAGGCGATGGCCATGGCGATCATTACGCGCTGGCTCATGCCGCCGGAAAGCTGGTGCGGGTATACGTCCAGCCGCGAAGCCGGATCCGGAATGCCCACCTGGGTCAGCAGGTCGATAGCACGCTGGCGGCGAGTGCGGCGATTGCCGCCCTGATGCACCTTCAGCGCCTCCATGATCTGATAACCGACGGTATAGCACGGGTTCAGGCTGGTCATCGGATCCTGGAAGATCATCGCCACTTCGGAGCCCACCAGCTGGCGGCGCTCTTTTTCGGAGATCTTGCGCAGATCCTGGCCGTTGAACTCCAGCTTGTCGGCCATCACCTTGCCGGGGAAATCGATCAGGCCCATGATCGCCAGCGAACTGACGGATTTGCCGGAGCCGGATTCACCGACGATGCCGACCACCTGACCTTGCTCCACGCTGTAACTGATGCGGTCTACCGCGCGGAACGGGGTGCCTTCGTCACCGAAGTGCACCGAAAGCTTGTCTACATTCAATAACGCCATCTCTCTCGTCCTCTGTTACTGCTTGAGTTTGGGGTCGAGAGCGTCACGCAAACCGTCCCCCATCAGGTTGAATGCCAGCACCGTCAGCAGGATCGCCACGCCGGGGAAGGTCACCACCCACCAGGCACTTTGCGCGAACTGCAGCACGTCGGAGAGCATGGTGCCCCACTCCGGCGTCGGCGGCTGCGCGCCCATGCCCAGAAAGCCGAGCGCGGCCATGTCCAGAATGGCGTTCGAGAAACCGAGAGAAGCCTGCACGATCAAAGGCGCCAGGCAGTTAGGCAGAATATTGACGAACATCTGGCGCAGTGCGCCGGCGCCCGCCACCCGCGATGCGGTGACGTAGTCGCGGTTGACCTCCACCAGCACCGCCGCGCGCGTCAAACGTACATAGTGCGGCAGGGCGACGAAGGTCAGCGCCAGCGAAGCGTTAACGATCGACGGCCCGAATACCGCCACCAGTACCAGTGCCAGCAGCAGGCTCGGCAGAGCCAGCATGATGTCGACGACGCGCATGATAATCGCGTCCACCACGCCGCCGAAGTAACCGGCCAGCAGGCCGAATATCACGCCCATGATCAGCGACAGCACTACCACCAGGCAGCCGACCAACAGCGACAGCCGTGCACCGTACATCAGGCGCGACAGGACGTCGCGGCCCACGTCGTCGGTGCCGAGGATATATTGCCAGCTGCCACCCTCTTGCCACACCGGCGGCTTGAGCAGAGCATCGCGGAACTGGTCCGCCGGCGCATGCGGCGCCAGCACGCCGGCGCCGAGCGCGATCACCAGCATCAGAACGATATACACCAGGCCGACCACGGCCCCTTTATTGCGCTTGAAATAGTGCCAGAACTCCTGAAACGGGGTCATTGGCTTCGGCGCACCTTTAACTGCAGACTCAGTGATTTGAGACATGAGAGCGCCCCTTATTTCTTGTGGCGAATACGCGGGTTGACCACGCCGTAGAGCACGTCTACCAGCAGGTTAACCAGAATGATCATACAGGCGACCAGCAACACCCCGCCCTGCACCACCGGGTAATCGCGGCGCTGCAGCGCGTCGATCAGCCAGCGGCCCAGCCCCGGCCAGGAGAAGATGGTTTCGGTCAGAATGGCGCCGGCCAGCATGGTGCCGACCTGCAGCCCGATCACCGTCACCACCGGCAGCAGCGCGTTGCGCAGCGCGTGGACGACGATCACCCGCATACGGCTCACGCCCTTGGCGCGGGCGGTGCGAATGTAGTCTTCACCCAACACCTCCAGCATCGAGGAACGGGTCATGCGCACGATCACCGCCAGCGGGATGGTGCCCAGCACGATGGCCGGCAGGATCATGTGCATCACCGCGTCGATAAAGTCGCCCGGCTCGCCCCAGATCAGGGTGTCTATCAGCATAAAGCCGGTCAGCGGCTGGCTGTCGTCAAGGAATACCGTGTCGCTGATGCGCCCCGACACCGGCGTCAGGTTAAGCTGCACCGACACCAGCATGATCAGCATCATGCCCCACCAGAAAATCGGCATCGAATAGCCGGTCAGCGAGATGCCCACCGCAGTATGATCGAAGACCGAGCCACGTTTGACCGCCGCCAGCACCCCGACCGGGATGCCTACCAGCACCGCGAAAAGCATCGCGCAGAAGCCCAGCTCCAGCGTGGCCTGAAAGCGCGGAACGAACTCGCTCCAGACGGAGATGCGGCTTTTGAGTGAGGTGCCCAGATCGCCGTGCAGCACGTTGGACACGTAGGAGAAATATTGTTGATAAAGCGGCTTGTCCAGCCCCATTTCCGCCATCAGCTGCGCGTGGCGCTCGGCGGAGATACCGCGTTCCCCGGCCATGATGGTCACCGGGTCGCCGGGGATCATATGGACGAATGCAAAAGTCAGCAATGTAATGCCGATAAACGTTGGGATAACTAACCCCAAACGTCGGAGTATGAACTGCAACATATCCCGAACTCTCTGTATCAATGCCCGGCAGCTCATCGTCCGCCAGGCTTATTAACGCTCACATGCCTTTGAACGATTCGACGGCCATACGCCGGAGACTGGTCAGCAGGGGCTCAAACCTGTTGCGCCCCTGCAAGTCCATTCGTGCGTCTCCGGTAAAGCGGTCGAAATCAGTCTACAGAGACATTCTCGAAGTGATGCTTACCGAGCGGATCCACGACGTAGCCTTTCACTTCCTTACGCACAGGCTCGTACACGGTGGAGTGTGCGACAATCAGCGCCGGAGCCTGATCGTGCATCACCACCTGCGCCTGTTTGTACAGTTCGATGCGCTTGTCGTGGTTGGATTCGGCGCGCGCCGGTTGAATCAGATCTTCAAACGGCTTGTAGCACCAGCGGGAGTAGTTGGAGCCGTCTTTCGCCGCCGCGCAGCTGAACAGCGTGGCGAAGAAGTTATCCGGATCCCCGTTGTCGCCGGTCCAGCCCATCATCACCGTCTGGTGCTCGCCCGCTTTGGCGCGCTTGAGGTATTCACCCCACTCATAGGTCACGATTTTGGCTTTCACGCCGATCTTGGCCCAGTCGGCCTGGATCATTTCCGCCATGCGGCGTGCGTTCGGGTTGTAAGGACGCTGTACCGGCATCGCCCACAGGTCGATGCTGAAACCGTCGGCCATGCCCGCTTCTTTCAGCAACTCTTTCGCCTTGGCCGGATCGTAAGCGTAATCCTGCACCGCGTCGTTATAGCCCCACATGGTTGGCGGGATCAGATTCTTGGCCGCCTGGCCCGCGCCCTGATAAACCGCGTCGATGATCGCCTGCTTGTTGACCGCCATGGTCAACGCCTGGCGCACCTTCAGGTTATCCAGCGGCTTTTTCTCGACGTTGAACGACAGGTAACCCACGTTCAGGCCCGGCTGTTCCATCAGGTTGATGGACTTGTCTTGCTTCATGCGGGCGATATCGGCCGGGTTCGGGTACGGCATCACCTGACATTCGTTTTTCTGCAGTTTGGCGTAGCGCACGGAGGCGTCAGGCGTGATGGAGAACACCAGGCGATCGATCTTCGGCTTGGTGCCCCAGAAACCGTCGAATGCCTTGTACAGGATCTTGGAGTCTTTCTGGTATTGCAGCAGCTGGAACGGACCGGTGCCGATCGGATTCAGGTCGACTTTCTCCGGCGTGCCGGCTTTCATCATCACGTCGGCGTATTCGGCGGACAGGATGGACGCGAAGTCCATGCCCAGGTCAGCCAGGAACGGCGCCTCCGGGCGGTTCAGCACGAAGCGCACGGTGTTGTCGTCCACTTTTTCAATCTTGGCGATCAGCTTAGGCATGTCCATGCCTTCAAAGTATTCGTAGCTGCCGCCGGACACTTTGTGGTAGGCGTTGTTCGCATCCAACTGGCGCTCAAAGGAGAACACCACGTCGTCGGCGTTGAAATCGCGCGTCGGTTTGAAGTCTTTGTTGCTCTGCCACTTCACGCCTTTGCGCAGGTGGAAGGTGTAGGTTTTGCCGTCTTCGCTGACGTCCCACTTCTCAGCCAAGCCCGGCTGCAGTTCGGTGGTGCCGATTTTGAATTCGACCAAGCGGTTGTAGATCGGTACCGAGCTGGCGTCGTAGGTGGTGCCGGAGGTAAACAGCTGCGGGTTGAACCCTTCCGGGGAACCTTCAGAACAGTAAACCAACGTCTTGGCCTGTACGCTGGCCGCCACGGTCAGCGCGATCAGCCCAATACCGAATTTCAGAATCCCCGATTTACCCAAGGAACGTGTCATCGTTAGTGCTCCATTGTGTGATGTGATGTGTGTAATTGCCGCCAGACCTGTATTTTTTATTGCGTGGCCTGTGCGATCGGCGCCCGAAGGCAGAAGGCGTACGAGGAGAGAATGCCGGATGGAACGCATCGCGGCGGGGACGTCTGAGCGCGTGGAATTCACTCAAACAACTCTCGCTCTTACCCCTGAGGCTATCAAGTTGCCAACTGTTTGGGGTGTCGTCAATATAACCAGTGGGGATTTACGCAGACTGTGAGAAACAGCAAACAAACATAAAAAAAACCTTTTGTTAACAGTTCCAGCATGAAAATTTATGCTAAGCGGCCATTTTTAGCGCATTGGTCTGACCCTAACAAAGTTACTGGTTTTTAACTCCGTTAAAAAACGCCAAAACTTTGTTGCTGAATGATGAATATCTGAACGGTTATTTTTGTGATCGCCGTTAAAGACAGGAGGAAATGCTGAAGGATTACCCAAAAGGGTGAGTCCGATGAGCGCGTTTTGCACCGGGCAGGCCCACAATCTGTGCGGCGTAAAAAAACTTTCGGCTGCGAAAAAGCCGGGGGCGAAAGGATATCCCCCGGCAACGCACTGCAACCGATTATTGAACGCCGGCGCTATTGCCCAGGCTGGCGTTCATGCTGTTAAGAATATCGCCATTGTCCGCGTCGATCTCCCAGGAGAACAGGCCACCTAACTGCTTATCCAACACGTACTGGCCTTTGGCCTGCACCGAGCGGGCATCGTCGAAGGTGATCAGATCGCCGGTGGAAGGTTTGAACACGTAAGGCGCTTCCGCCGTGGCGTCGTAGGTATACTGCCACTCGCCGCTCATGAACTGGCTGGCGATTTGGCGGTAGTCCACGATGCCATTCTCCCAGGTGCCTTTAACCGGCCCGGTGGCGGTACCGGTGAACGGAATGTTGTTCTGGTAGCCGTTCACCCCGGTCCAGCCGCGGCCATACATGGCGGTGCCGACGACGATCTTGCCCGGCTTGACGCCCTGCGTCAGCAGCGCATTCACGCCGTTCACCGTGGTGTAGGCGGTATCCGGTTTCCAGGCCGGCGCATTCAGCGCGGTCTGATGCCCCAGGTTCTTCAGATCGAAGGCGCCATAGAAGTCGTAGCTCATCAGGAAGATGTGATCCATCGAGTTCTGCGCAACGTTGTAAGCCACCTTGTCGATCTTGTCCTTGCCAGCGCTGATGGCGGAGGTCAGCTCATACTTGCGGCCGGTTTCCGCCGACAGCTGATCCAGCATCGCCCGCAGCTCCTTCATCAGCAGCACATAGGTTTCCCCGTCTTGCGGGCTGCCCAGGTTAGGGTTGGCGCCTTTGCCGCCCGGGAACTCCCAGTCGATATCCACGCCGTCGAAGAACTTCCAGGTTTGCAGGAACTCTTTTACCGAACCGACGAAGCGATCGCGCTTCACCTTGTCGCCCATGAAGAAGAACGGGTCGGACAGCGTCCAGCCGCCGATCGACGGCAGAATTTTCAGGTCAGGATGCGCCTGCTTCAGCGCCATCAGCTGGCCGAAGTTGCCCTTGTAAGGGTCATCCCAGGCGGTCACGCCCTTCTGCGCTTTTTGCAGCGCGGCGAACGGATCGTGGATCGAGACTTTGAAGTCCTCGCGGCCCTGACAGGAGCGCTGCAAGGCCTGGAAACTGCCTTCGATCTCTTTCAGGCTGTCGTTGATGCCATTGCCGCCGCAGATCGGGATAAAGCCGTACAGCAGGTGGGTCAGGTTTTGCGCCGGGATCTTGTCGACG
The DNA here is from genome assembly GCF_009905295.1 of Serratia sp. NGAS9. NCBI lineage: Bacteria > Pseudomonadati > Pseudomonadota > Gammaproteobacteria > Enterobacterales > Yersiniaceae > Serratia > Serratia sp. NGAS9. The sequence goes on along the minus strand of NZ_CP047605.1, from coordinate 124,343 downwards.
GTGAAATTGCGCCCGTAAACGCCCCACTCGACGAAATAAGAACCGACCACTTTGCCGGAGTTCTGTTTATACGGTTTATTCTTTTCCAGCAGCGGCTCTTTCAACGGCGCCAAATGGCTGCCGTCGGTGTCGGCCACCACAATTTCGGTGGCGTCGCTGGCGGTGCAGCCGTCGGCATTGCACAATGCCACCTGCATTTGATAACGGCCGCCTTTATTCACTTTAAAATTCGCCGTACCGGAAGAACCGGTTGAAGGGCCGCTCCACGCCTCTTTGCCATTTAATAAAATTTTTGCCGTCGTGCCGGTGTCGCCATTCCATAAATTCCAGGAGACAGAAACGTCGGCGGCATTTTTTACCTTCACCAGATTATTATAAGCGGTGGCCGCCTGATCGACTTCGACAATGGCGAACTTGGTGTTGCCCCAGGCGATGGTCGGCTTGCCCGGCGCGGCGGCCTGCGCCGCGGAACACAGCGTACTGCCGATCAACAGCGCCAACAGCGGTTTATTAAATTTGCGCATAACTGATTCCTTTATTCCGAGAGGATAAACATAAAAGAGTTAATCGTCGCTACGCATTGCCGAAGCGAAAAAATTCCGCAATAATCCACGAAGATTAACGTTAATAAATAATCACGGTATTTCCCACGCGACGGGAATAAGAGTTCCCGCGTTGTCCATTTAGACTATAGGTAAAAAAAACGTGAAAACAAGAGCGCTATCAATCGGGTTTTATTTGGCAAGCATGAATTTATTTAAACATGAAAATAAGAACCTAATGGGAATAAGGAATGTGAATTAATTAAGCGTAAAGGATAAATATATTTCACGAGGACGGCAGATTGAGGCACGCCATAAAGCGAAGCCGGTCGTAGCGAGGAGGTACTCATCCTCATAAACGACAGGCGAAAAAAAACCTGCTTTAAAAAGCAGGTTTTTCGAATGGTGGTCGGCGAGAGAGGATTACGCGCATCTTTGATGCGCGCCCTGCGGGCCGTTGCTAAAGCAACGTTGTCTCGCTTCGCGAGGCTCGAACCTCCTGCGGAGGTACTCATCCTCATAAACTACGGGCGAAAAAAAACCTGCTTTAAAAAGCAGGTTTTTCGAATGGTGGTCGGCGAGAGAGGATTCGAACCTCCGACCCACTGGTCCCAAACCAGTTGCGCTACCAAGCTGCGCTACTCGCCGATGCGGGGCGCATCTTACTGCTGGCGGTTATAGGCGTCAATCACTTTTTTTCCCCTGCATTTCAAGTGATGATAAAAGCGCCATAATGCGCTGCGCCGGGGGCTGCGCAGCGAATTTTACTCAGGCCTTGGCCGGTTTCAGCGCCGGCGTCTGCGCACGCAGGAACGGCAGCAGGAACAGCGCCGACAGGCAGGCGGCGATGGAAATCACCACGAAGAAGCCGTTCCAGTGCCAGACTTCCATCACTCGCGCAATCGGATAGCCGGACAGCGCTGCGCCCAGGTAGGCGAACAGGCCGACGAAACCGGTCGCCGCGCCCGCCGCATCCTTGTGCGAGCACTCCGCCGCCGCCATGCCGATCAGCATCTGCGGGCCGAAGATGAAGAAGCCGATGGCGAAGAAGCAGCAGGCCTGCAGCAGGTAGGTCACGCCCGGCATCAGCCACAGCGCCGCCACCGACAGGAAGATACCGATGGCGAAAATCAGGTTCATCGGGCCGCGGTTGCCGCGGAACAGCTTGTCGGAGCCCCAACCGGCCACCAGTGAACCGATAAAACCGCCCACTTCAAACAGCGAGATGGCCGAGTTGGCGGTCATCAGCGAATAGCCCTTTTCCTGCGTCAGGTAGAGGTTGCCCCAGTCGTTGATCGCGGTGCGCACGATGTACACCAGCACGTAAGAGACCGCCAACAGCCAGATGTACTTGTTGGTCAGCACGTAGCGTTTGATGATCTCGCGGTTGCTCAGCCCCTGGCCTTCCGATTCCTGCACCAGCTCCATGGCGTCGTTACGCCATTTGCCGACGCTCGGCAACCCCAGGGTGGATGGCTTGTCGCGCAGGCGCCAGCACATCAGCAGGCCGAGCACCACGCCGATGATGCCAGGAATGATCATGCCGTAACGCCAGCTGAAGTGCAGCGAGATAAAGCCCACCAGCAGCGGGATCAGCGCGCCGCCGACGTTGTGCGAGGTGTTCCAGATCGCCCACCAACTGCCGCGCTCGGAACGCGAATACCAGCTGGTGAGGATTTTGGAGCACGGCGGCCACCCCCAACCCTGGAAGAAGGCGTTGAGGATCCACAGCGTGCCCAGCATCAGCAGCGACGAGCTGAGGCCGAAGAAGATATTCAGCACCCCGGTCATGATCAGGCCCAACCCCATAAAGTAACGCGGGTTGGAGCGATCGCTGATCATGCCGGAAATGAATTTCGAGCAGCCGTAGGTGATGTAGAACAGCGTGCCGAGGATACCGACGTCGGACATCGTCAGACCCAGATCGCTCAGCATCGCCGGCATGATGAAGTTGAAGCTTTTGCGCGTGAAGTAAAACGCAGCGTAGCCGATGTACATGGTGCACATCAGCTGGATGCGCCAGTATTTGTAGCTGGCGTCGATCTGCCGTTGATCGGTGACCTGCGGCGCGTCCGAGCGGCTTTTAAGGAAAGACCACATGTGGAACCTCAGAGGATTGAATAAAGTGCCGCTATGATGCTCCCCGCGCGCGCGGGAGGCTTACGCCGGATTCCCGACGCAGTTAGGAGTTTTTCCTAGTTTTGCGCTTGCTCCGGTGAAACTGTGGGCAAGATCACACTCAAACAGGCGCCCCGCTCCGAGGTGAGCCGCAGGCTGCCGCCGAGGGCGCTGATGCGCTCCTGCATGCCGCGCAGGCCATACCCCGGCTGATGGTTTTCCGCCTCGAAGCCCACGCCGTTGTCGCGGATGGTCAGGGCGATCAGCGGCGCGGCGCCTTTGCGCGGCTGCAGGCGTGCGTCCAGCTCCAGGCGGCTGGCGCCGGCGTGGCGGCACACATTGGTCACTCCTTCCTGACACACCCGGTACAGCGTGATTTTCAGCGTTTCATCCAGCAGCTCGTCCGGTACCTGCCACTGCAGGCTGCTCACCAGTGACGCGTCCTGCGGCAGCGATTCCCGCAGCATCGCCGCCACCGCCGCCGACAGCGGCAGGTTGTTCAGCGCCGCCGGCCACAGCTGGGTCAGCACGTCGTGCACCCCGTCGTAGACCCGCAGCGCCAACGCATCGATGGTGTCGGCGCAGCCGATCACCGCCGGTTCCGGCGCCAGGCGTTTGACGATGCTGGCTTGGGTGCGGATCACGGTGATGGTCTGCCCCACTTCATCGTGCAGCTCGCGCGCCACCTCGCGCCGGGTTTGCTCCTCCGCCGTCACCAGCGCCCGCGCCAGCTGGCGGTTCTCCGCCAGCCGCAGCCGCAGCTGTTGATTCAGTTCGCGCTGGCGCTGAATGCCGGCGCCCAGCAGCAGCCCGGTCAGGCTTTGAGCCAGCAGCGACAGCAGCAGATCGCGGTGCGACTCCGGCTGCGGCGGCTCGTTGACCATCAGCGCCACGCCGTTGAGCAGCGTCGCCAACAACGCGCCCTGCCAGCCATAGCGATAAGACATGAACACGATAGGAATGGCCAGGCAGAACGGTGCGAAACGCCGCAGCTCGGCGGCGTTCACCTGCTGCTGCAGCCAGATGCTGAATGCAAACAGCAGCAGATAGCTGGCCAGGTGGCCCAGACGCAGCTCCACCGGCTTGTGGATCAGTCCCGGCTCCAGCGGCACCCAGATTTGGCGTGCCAGATAGTGCCACAACAGCAGGCAGGTCGGCGCGATGGTGAAACCGCCGGTCAGGCCGAGCAGCAGCGCACGGGCGCCTTCGCCGCTCACCAGCTGCCACACCAGCGCCTGCAGCAAGGCGGCGGTGGCCACCACCGCGCCCTGCAACAGCGGCCATCGCCATTCGCTGTCGCTCTGCTGATGGCGCAACAGCCACGGCGAGGCCAGCAGGCTGAGCAGCACCGTCAGCACCAGCACCGCCACCGACGCCCACAGCGCCGGGCCGTAACCGAACTGGTCCGCCAGCAGCGCCATCAGCAGCAGGTCGGCCAGCAGGATCCCCGGCCAGAAACGGTACGGGCTCTGCAGCAAAATGCCCATGCGCAGGCCAAACGGGAACAACAGCAGCGCCTGCCAGGGCGGGTCGATCAGCGCGGTGCCGATGCCCCACAGGCAAAACGCGCTGGCGGCATAGATGAAGAACAGCGCCAACTGGGTGATCAGACGCTGCGTCACAGGTTCAGCATCCGTCTGGCCAGCTCAACGTTGTTGGTGATGCCCAGCTTGGCGAACAGGTTGGCGCGATGCACATGCACCGTCTTCGGCGACAGCCCCAAGGCGGCGGCGATCTCGCGCACCTCCTGGCCCTGCGCCAGCAATAGCGCGATCTCGCGCTCGCGGCGGGTCAATGGATCCACCTTCACCCGCGCCAACTGCTGCGCGATTTCCGGCATCAGGTAGACGCCGCCGCCGGCGACGGTGCGCACCGCGGTGATCAGATCTTCCGGTTTGCAACGCTTGGAGAGGAAACCGCTGGCGCCGCGTTCCAGCGCCATTTCCACCAGCGCCGGGTTATCGTGCATCGACAGCATCACCACGCGGATGCCGGAAGGAATGTCCGCCAGCAGATCCAGCCCACTGCCGTCCGGCATCGAAATGTCGCAAATGCAGATTTCCGTCTCCAGCCCCGGCAGGCCGGCGCGCGCCTGCGCCGCGCTGCTGAACTCGCCCACCACCTGAATATCGGCCTCCAGCGACAGCAGCTGCACAAAGCCCGAACGCACAATGTCATGATCGTCGATAAACGCCACGCGCAGGGTCATGGAAATCTCCGGTTAGAAGGGGAAGTGCGCAAGTATACCGTATGCACACACCGGAATAATTGATGAAGAGAATGTATTGGGTGAAATTACCGGGTGCGCAAGGCAGGCACCCGGCGGGAGGGATCACAGACGGGCTGGCGCCGTTTTATCCTGTGGCAGATGGCACCAGTTGTTTTTATCCACGATGCCGCCATCGGGAGACGTGTATCCGAGGCAGCCAAGGAGGGTGTCAAACAGCTCGACATGGCGATGCGTTTTGCCGATGCGCTGCTGCGCCTGCAGCTGCTCAAAGGCGCTGAGGTGCTGCGGGTTTTCGAGGAACTTGTCCGACGCCCACACGATCATCGGCACGCGAAATTGCTCCGGCGGCGCCATTTCGCGCGGCGTGCCGTGCAGGTGCGTATTCTCACCGATCGATTCGCCGTGATCGGCGGCATAGAACACGATGGCCTTCTTGTCCCGCACCTGGTCGATCACATTACTGATAAAGCTGTCGGTATACAGCACCGTATTGTCGAAGGCGTTGATCAACTGGGCCTTGGTGCACGAATCATCCACCCCCATGCACTCCGGCTGATAGCGCGCATAGCTGCGCGGATAGCGCTGCGAGTACAGGTAGTGCGAGCCTTTGGTATGCAGGATCACCAGGTGTTTGCCCTTCGGATAACGCGCCAGCGACTCCTTCATTTCGTCCACCAGCAGCATATCGTCGACCGCCTTACCGTCGTTGCGCTTCTCGGATGCGATCATCTCGCGGAACGAATAGTTGTTCACCTCGGTGTTGTTGTAGAACCACACCTCGCTCTGCATGGCGAACAGCTCGGAAGAGAAGCCCAGATCCTTCAGCACCGCGAACACGTTCTGCTCTTTCAGCGTGCGCTGCGGGTTGTCTTCGGTGCCGCCTTCGCGCACGAACATGCAGCGCAGCGACAGCTTGGTAGCGGTGTCACACGACTCGCCGCGGAACGCCACCAGATTCTTCTCTTTAGACAGCCGCGGCGTGGTATCACGCTCATAGCCCAGCATGCCCATGTGATCCCAGCGCGTGGTCTCACCAATGATGAACACCACGTAGGTATCGTCGATATCCGCCGGTGGTACATAAGTGAAGTGTTTGCCCGGATCGAACATCGTGCTCTGGTCCTGGCTTTCGTCATAGCGGGTGTAGGCAAACAGCCCCAGCGCCGACAGCCAGTTGGACGGCAGATACGAGTGCGCTACCACGCCGCCGTAGCTCGGCAGATCGACGTTGGAGAGCTTCTCTTGCACGCTTTGCTCATCGTCCAGCATGCGCAGCGGCAGCCAGACCAACGCCACCACCGCCAGCAAGACCAGCAGCGGTTTGATGCGATGGCCGGGGGTTTTCAGCTGTTCGATCAGGGTGTAACGCAGGCTGTTTTTCCAGATCAGCAGCAGCGGCAAGGCGCTGAGCGCCACCATCCACAGCACAAAGTGCAGGCCAACCACCTCTTTCGACAGATCGATGTCGGTGGTCATCACCGACACCACGATGCCGTAGCCAATCACCACGTTGAAAAACGTCATGTAGTAGCTGGCAGCCACCGAAATCAACACCAGCAGCGAGGCGACGATGCGATAAAACAGCCGGCCGCCGAGCGATACCAGCCGCATGATGAAGAATGTGAACAGGACGATAGCGATGACTTCCGTCACCGCCGAAATAAGCTTAATCCCCTGAATGCCATGCGCCAACGAATCAAAACGGCGATAGAAAACGGACAGGTTGAGAAAGATGCCGATATAGATCGCTAACAATAACGATAAATTCTGCTGCGATAGCGATTTAACTTTGTTCATGTAACGCGGTGGCTCCGGGGGCGGTGTAGCGGTTCTGACTCAGTCAGACACTGATTGCGGCTTCTGGTTCAGCCAACCGGCAATAAGCGTTATTTTGCGGGTAATAATCAAGAGAATTCTCACAAAACGGACAAAATTTACCGTTTTTTTGAACGATTTTCAGGCAGGGCACGCAAGAAAATGGAGGGACAAACCCTCCATTTTTTCCATATTTCGGCAAAAATCTTACTTAACGTTCAGAGTCACATCGATATTTCCACGGGTAGCGTTGGAGTATGGGCACACCACGTGCGCCTTTTTCACCAGATCTTCCGCCACGCTGCGCTCGATGCCCGGCAGCGAGATATCCAGCTGCACTTCGATGCCGAAGCCGTTCGGGATCTCACCGATGCCGACGGTGCCGTCGATCTTGGCTTCGGCCGGGATTTTGACCTTTTCCTTCGCCGCGACAAACTTCAACGCGCCGAGGAAACAGGCCGAGTAACCGGCAGCGAACAGCTGCTCGGGATTGGTAACTTCGCCGCCGGCGCCGCCCATCTCTTTCGGCACGCCCAATTTCACGTCCAACACGCCGTCGGAGGAGGTCGCACGGCCGTCGCGGCCGCCGGTTGCGGTGGCGTGAGCGCGGTAAACCACTTTCTCAATAGACATCGTTCATTCCTTCTTGCTGGTTGGCGAGATGACTACGGCTTCCACGAGGTAAAGCCGGTCACATATTTATCTTTTGCGATTAAATCGCGCACTACTTATTTTTGACACTTATTAACCAGTGTAGACCACCCGTGCCGTTCTTGCGTCTGGCGGCGGTGGGTCAAATCTGATCGATCAGGCTGCCGCGCAGCTTTTCCAGCTGCTGTTTGAGCGAGACGATCTCGTCCAGGCTGCAGTCGGTGGCGCACATCACCGCCTCGGGCACCGATTGCGCCCGCTCGCGCAGCGCGCGGCCGGCTTCGGTAAGTGCGATGATCACCTGCCGCTCGTCGGTGGTGGCGCGATAGCGCACCAGCAAACCGGCGGTTTCCAGCCGCTTCAGCAGCGGCGTCAGCGTGGCGGAATCGAGGAACAGCCGCTCACCGATATCCGATACCGTCACCCGATCGCGTTCCCACAGCACCATCATCACCAGGTATTGCGGGTAGGTGAGTTCGAGCTGACTCAACAGCTTGCGGTAGACTTTGTGCAGCGCCAGGTTGGCGGAGTACAGCGCGAAACAGAGCTGCTGATCGAGCTGTAGCAGGTTCTTCGCCTTGGGTTGTTCGGTATCGGTGCTTTTCATGCGTACGAATATAGATAGCGCACGATGTAATCGCAAGCTATTTCTTGTGAGGTATGCTACCTTTTTTTATGCAGAGGATGCTCGGAGGGAAAGGAAATGACGAACACGCTTGTAGAACGCGCGCGCCGCTACGCCACCAAGGCGCATGCGGCCATCGATCAGCGCCGCAAATACACCGACGATCCGTATATCGTCCACCCGCAGGCGGTGATGGAGCTGGTGCGCAGCGTGCCGCACACCGAAGAGATGCTGGCGGCCGCCTGGCTGCATGATACGGTGGAAGACACACCCACCACCCTCGGCGATATCGACAGCCACTTTGGGCCAAAAGTGGCGGAACTGGTGCGGATGTTGACCAACGTCAGCCACGCCGAGGACGGCAACCGCTTCGAGCGTAAAAACCGCGATCGGCGCCACAGCGCCGGCGCGTCGCCGCAGGCCAAAACCATCAAGCTGGCGGACCTAATCGACAACACCCGCTCGCTGCTGGACTACGACAGCCACTTCGCCCAGACCTACCTGATCGAGAAACAGCGCCTGCTGGAGGTGCTGACCGAAGGCGACCCGACGCTGTGGCGCCAGGCCAGCCATATCGTTGAACAGGGGCTGCTCAGGTTGCAGCAACCACCGCACAACGTGCCGGCCAGCTGGTTCGAACACGCCCGCCGGCGCTACCGCGAGAGCGACGCGGCCTGATCAGAAGGTCACCACCGTTTTCAACGCCGTCACCCAGGCGTCCTGCGTCTCGCTGACGCCCGCCGGGTGATGCCAGTACTGCAGGCCCGGCTGCAGCTGTAGCCACGGCGTGACGTTAACGCGGTAATACAGCTCCGCCGTCACCGAGTGGCCCGGCACTGGCCGGTAGTTCGGATCGTGATAATCACTGATGCCGCTCATCTGGTTGAGATACCGCTGATTGTCTTTATAGCGGTCGCTCAGTTTCACCACCGAGACGCCGAGCCCCAGCCAGTCGTCCGGCCGCGCATCGAACAGCCCGCGATAGCGAATGCCGGTCGAGGTAGACCAGTGCAGGTAGTTACTGCGCTGATCTCCCAGCCCCAGGCTGTAAAACACGCTCAAGCCGCGGTTGACGTCATCCGCATGGCGCGTCACCTGCTGGTTGAAACCGGTATACAGGAACCAGGTGCGATCGTGGTTGCGATAGCCCTGCGGATCGCTGGCGCCCGGCCCGCCGGACACCCCTTCATAAAGATCGCTCTGGCGCGCGTTGGTGAACAGCACGCCCAGGTTATACACCCCCGGCAGCTGGTTGACGGCGTGGGTTTTCAGCTCCAGCTCCATCGGCAACAGGAAGCCTTTGCTGCCCTTGGTGGACCAACTCCAGGCGTGGCTGCGGCTGGGGGCGCTCGGGTTCTGCTCCATCACGCCGCCCTTGAGCGTCAGGCCATCGGTCAGCTTGTACTGCAGCGTGGTGCCCCAGTAATGCACGTTCCAGTTGTACCAGGTCAACGAGTTGGCGGACTTGCCGCCGCACAGCGTCAGCGTCTGAAAATCGCAGGGGATGATCTGATCGAAATCCTGCACCTTGTTCATCATGCCGATGCGCCACTGCAGCCGGCTGTCGAGGAAAGAACGGCTGAAGGTCAACCAACCCAGCCGGGTAATCGACTGTCCGCCATAGCTCTCTTGCGACAGATCGGTCAGGCCGACGCGCGGATCCTGCAGCCGATCGCGGGTCAGGTTGTTGTCATGGTTGCGGTTGACGATATTGCCTTCGATCGCCGCGTCCGGAATGCCGGTCAGCGCCTGCAAATCCTGGCTGAAGGTCAGCGAAAATTGGTCGATATACGACGCCTGTTTATCGTGGTTGTAACCGCCGCCGGCGTTATACGACAGCTGGCTGAGGTAGCCGAGGTTATAGTGGAAGCCATGATCCTCCAGGATCGGCCTGATCCCCAGCATATCCCCCAACAGCCCAGGCTGCGGCGGTTCAAAACCGAGCGCCACCCCTTCCCATTTGGCGGTGGGGGCTTCAACGTCCTTGCCGGTTTGCAGCGTTTCCGCCTGCGCCTGGCTGCACCACAGCGCCAGCGCCGCCAGGGTCATGGAACGAGGTAATAAGCTTTTCATCATTATTATATTTCTCCGCATAACGGCTGACTGCGGGCAACAGCATTCCCTGGGAGAGAATTTCCCATCATGAACAGCAGCGAATAACGTTAGGTTAACGCCCGGCGCTTGCCGCCGGGCTGAAGGGTTACCGTCGGTCTTTCAGACTGGCGCCATTGCTGTGGATCACATCGCGGTACCAGTAGAAACTCTTCTTGCGGCGGCGCTCGAGGCTGCCGTTGCCGGCATCGTCTCTGTCGACGTGAATGAAGCCGTAGCGCTTCGACATTTCGGCCTTCGAGGCGCTGACCAGATCGATCGGCCCCCAGCTGGTGTAGCCCATCACCTCGACGCCGTCGTCGATGGCTTCCGCCACCTGCACCAGATGGTCATTGAGGTAGTTGATGCGGTAGTCGTCGTTGATACTGCCGTCCGCCTCGACGCGGTCTTTGGCGCCCAGCCCGTTCTCGACGATGAACAGCGGCTTCTGATAGCGGTCGTACAGCACGTTGAGCAGGTAGCGCAGCCCGATCGGGTCGATTTGCCACCCCCACTCCGAGCTGGCCAAGTGCGGGTTCGGCACCATATCGAGAATGTTGCCGCGCGCCGTCTCGTACTGCTCCGGGTCGGCGGTGACGCAGCCGCTCATGTAATAGCTGAACGAGATGAAGTCGATGGTTTCGCGCAGCGTTTGCCGATCTTCCTCGGTGATCGTCACCTGAATGCCGTTTTCACGGAAAAAGCGCTGCATATAGGCCGGGTAATAGCCGCGCGCCTGCACGTCGCCGAAAAACAGCCAGTCGCGGTTTTGCCGCTGGGTTTCCAGTAGATCTTCCGGCTTGCAGCTCAGCGGGTACAGAATGCCGCCCAGCAGCATGTTGCCGATTTGGCCCTCCGGCACGATCTCGTGACAGGCCTTCACCGCTTTGGCGCTGGCCACCAACTGATGGTGGATCGCCTGATAGACGGCGCTCTTGTCGCTCTCCTGCGGCAGGCCAACCCCGGTGAAGGGCGCGTGCAGCGACATGTTGATTTCGTTGAAGGTCAGCCAGCGTTTGACCTTGTGCTTATAACGTTCGAATACGGTGCGCGCATAGCGCTCGAAGAAATCGATGGTGCGCCGATCGCCCCAGCCGCCGTAGCGCTTCACCAGACCGTAAGGCATCTCATAGTGCGACAGCGTGATCAGCGGCTGAATACCGTATTTCGCCATCTCGTCGAATAGCCGATCGTAAAACGCCAGCCCGGCTTCGTTCGGCGTCTCTTCGTCGCCCTGTGGAAAAATGCGCGTCCAGGCGATCGAGGTGCGCAGGCACTTGAAGCCCATTTCGGCGAACAGCGCGATGTCCTCCGGATAACGATGATAGAAATCGATCGCCACGTCCTTGATGCCGCTGTCGCCCGCCATGCGCGGCGTAATCGCGCCGAAGATGCCCTGCGGCTGCAGATCGGAGGTCGACAGCCCCTTGCCGTCAGCCTGATACGCGCCTTCTACCTGGTTCGCCGCTACCGCGCCGCCCCACAGAAAATGTTGCGGAAACTTGCCGTTCATCGCTTGCTCCTCAATTAACGTAATAAAGTCAGCAGCGGCGCCTGTTCCTGCACCGGAGACAGGCCGCTGGTCAACACGTCCACGTAGTCATCGCTGTTGCTGATGATGATCGGCGTGGTGGTGTCATAGCCGGCGGCATGGATCGCCGCCTGGTCGAACTCGATCAGCAGATCGCCCGGGGCGACCCGCTCGCCTTCCCGCACGTGGGCGGTGAAATGCGCCCCGTCGAGCTTCACGGTATCGATGCCGACGTGGATAAGAATCTCCGCGCCGTCGTCCGATTCGATGCCGATGGCGTGTTTGGTTTTGAACAGCGACGCCACGCTGCCGCTGACCGGCGCCACTACGCGCCCCTGCTGCGGCGCAATCGCCACCCCTTTCCCCAGCAGGCCGCTGGCGAAGGTCGCGTCGTTCACCTGATCCAGCGGCACGATATCGCCGGCGATCGGGCTGAGAATGGCCTGTTTGCGGTTAAGCGGCGCGGCGGCTTCAGGCTGTACCGTCTCTTCCGCCGGTGCGACGCCGAACAGATAGCTGGCCAGCGCGGCGAACACGAACGACAGCAGGGTGCCGCCGATCGCGCCCCATACCGTGGCGTCGATGCCGCCGCCGGGGATAATCTGCGCAAAGGTGAATACGCTCACCAGGCCGAACGAGTAGACCGAGGTATGGAAGTAGCCAATCACCGCACCGCCCAGCGCGCCGCCGATGCAGCCGAAGATGAATGGGCGTTTGTTCGGCAGCGTGACGCCGTACACCGCCGGTTCGGTGATGCCGAAGATCCCGGCGCCGATGGCTGAAGCAGACAGCGCCCGCAGCTTGGCGTCGCGGGTGCGCAGCATCACGCCCAGCGTGGCGCCGACCTGCCCCATCACCGCCGGCAACAGCAGCGGTACCATGGTGTCGCGCCCCAGCACGCTCAAGTTGTTGATCATCAACGGCACCAATCCCCAATGCAGGCCGAAGATCACGCACACCTGCCACATCGCCCCCATAAAGGCGCCGGCAATGATCGGGTTAAAGGCGTAAATGCTCTGATAGCCGTTGGCCAGCAGGTGGCTGAGCCAGGTTGCCGCCGGGCCGATCAGCAGGAAGGTCAAGGGCACGGTGATCGCCAGGCACAGCAGCGGCGTGATGAAATTGCGCAGCGCGCTGTGGATCACCCGGTTAAACAACGGCTCCAGGCGGCAGGACACCCAGGCCGCAAAGATGATCGGGATCACCGACGAGCTATAGTTGATAAAAGTCAGCGGAATGCCGAAGAAATATTCGCGCACCGCGCCCGGCTGCTGCGCCGCTTCGAACGCCGCCATCATCAGCGGATGCGTCAATGCGCCGCCGATCGCCATGGTGACGAAGGGGTTGCCGCCGAATTTTTTCCCGGCGGTGTAGCCGAGCATGATCGGGAAGAAGTAGAACAGCGAGTCGCTGGCGGCGAACAGCATTTTGAAGGTGCCACCGCTCTCCAGCAGCCAGCCGCAGGCCAGGCTCAGCGCCAGGAAGCCTTTTAGGATCCCCGAAGCGGCCATCACCCCGAGCAGCGGGGTAAAAATGCCGGACACCAGATCGATAAAGCGGCTGAGCAGGTTGTCTTTTTTGCCGCCCGCGTCGTCGCTCGGCGCGCCCTCGGCCAATCCGCCGACCCGATTGACCGCGTCGAACACCTCCGCCACGTGGTTGCCCACCACCACCTGGAACTGGCCGCCGCTCTCCACCACCATGATGACGCCCGGGTTTTTCTTCAGCGCTGCCGCGTTGGCGCGATTGTCGTCGCGCAGCTTGAAACGCAGGCGGGTGGCGCAGTGCACCAAGCTTTTCACATTGTCGCGGCCACCGACGCCGGCCAAAATCTCACTGGCTAATGTGTCATATTTCATACGGTTATCCTTAGACTTCGCGTTCTGCCGCTCCCCTCCCCGCACTGGCCTGGCGCCGGGGCGAAATGCGGCGCAAAAAAAAACCTAAACCTCGCGGCCTCTGTCCCATCGGGGAACAGAAACGCGAGGTTTAGGTTTTGCCTGCCGCAGCAGTAACAACCCTAAATCGGTTGAGCTATGACGTTAACACCGTGGATTTTGCCGGGGCAAGGCTTTGCGCCGGCAAATTGCCGAACTGTGATCGCGAGGGCAAAACGGCCTCAATGCGCGAAATAATGCATGCCGCCATCTACCGGGATCACCGCGCCGGTGATATATCGCGCGAGCGGGGAACAAAGAAACGCCGCCAGATAGGCCATATCTTCCGGTTCGCCGAAGTAGCCAATCGGGATATGTTGCGCAATGAACGCCCGGCGCGCTTCATCGCAAGCGTATAAGCGCTCGCGGATCTGTTCACTGTTGATGCGCCCCGGCTGTAACGTATTGACGGTAATCCCCTGCGCAGCCACGTCGCTGGCCAATCCTTTGGCCCACAGATGCAGCGCGCCCTTGGCGGCGCTGGCGGCGCTCAGGCTGCGCGGCTCCATCGATCCGCTGATATTGATCACCCGGCCCCAGCCTTGCGCCTGCATGGCCGGCAACAGCGCCTGAGTCAACCGCCGGGCCGGTGTGAAGTTCAAAGCAAAGGCGTCATCCCAGCTGCGATCGCTGTCGTTCAGCGTCGTGGGGTGAAACGCACCGACCGCGTTGATCAGAATATCGACTGTCCCCGCCTGGCGCAGCGCCTGCGCCGCCAGCTGGGTTATCGCGTCGGGGTCGGTCACGTCTGCAACGGCTACCCACGGGCGCACCGCCCCTTGCCGTTCAACCTCATCCGCCAACGCCTGCAGCCGATCACCGCGTCGTGCGGTAGCCACCACCTTGACCCCTTGAGCAGCCAATACCCTGACCATGCCGGCACCGATCCCTTCGCTGGCGCCCGTGACCAATGCCGTACGGTGTTGCAACTGTAGATTCATAAGAAAACCTAACCTAATTTTTTCGATTTTAAAGGGAACATTCACACATTGAATCACACCGTTATTCGTGTGAATATTCCCTAAAATCTCATCATCAATGCGCAGGAATTCACCGATGTTTGACTGGCAGGATTTAAAACACTTCGTGGCGCTGGCGCGTACCGGTTCCTTGTCGGCGGCAGCGCGGGAGCTGGGTTGCGATCACGCCACCGTCGGGCGACGCGTAGCGGCGCTGGAACAGGCGCTCGGCCTGCGTTTGATCGTGCGTCGGCCACGCAGCACGCCCTTGACCCAGGACGGGCAGGCGATTGCCGGGCTGGCGGCGGAGATCGAGGCGCAAAGCCAGGCTATTGCCCGCCATGCGCGCAGCGCCGGCGCAACGCCACAGGCCGGGGTGCGCATCAGTGCGCCGCCGTCGATCGCCGCGCATATTCTCGCGCCGCGCATTGCCGCATTTAACCAGGCTTTTCCACAGATCGTCGTCACGCTGTCGGGTGAATCGGCGCTCGCCGAGCTGGATCGCGGCGAAGCCGACATCGCCGTGCGCATGGTGCGCCCACAGCAACCGGAGCTGTTGACGCAGCGCATCGGCATGATGCGCTACGCGCTGTATGCCGCACCGGAGCACGCGGCTCTGCCCGACGCGGCGCGCCGCTTTCTCGCCTATGACCATCACTATCGGCAGCAGCCGCATCAGCAATGGTTGGTGCAGCTGTTGCAGGGGCGTCCGGTGGTCTTTCAGGCCAGCGATCTGTTTTCACTGCAACAGGCGGCGCGTTCAGGGCTGGGCGCCGCCGTTTTGCCGACGTTCGTCGCCGATGGCGATCCGGAGCTGGTCGCATTGCCAACGGCCAACGCCGCGCCAACGCGTGAGCTTTGGCTGGTGACGTATCCCGATTTGGCGCGCACCGCAGCCGTGCGCGCGGTGATGAATTTCCTGGCCGAAACGCTCGGCAAAACGTGCCCATTGCCGGCATAAAGCATCAGAATGACTAATATAAATACTGGACAAAAGTCACGCAGGGGATTATTACTGGTCAACGCTTAATCGAGAGTAGGGATGGCAGTCACCATGGTGTTGCGTACTGATGTAGGACGGATTCTGATCACCGGCGCCGGCGGCCGGGTAGCCACGGCGTTTCGTCAGGCGATGGGCGATCGCTACCCGCTACGGTTGGCGGAACGGGATGTCAGCCTGCTGCGCGATCGGCAGCCCGGCGACGAAGTCATCAGCTTCAACATCGCCGATCTCGACGCCTGCCGCGCGGCCTGCGCCAATATCGACACCGTGTTGCATCTGGCGGCCGATCCCTCCCCCGATGCCGACTTCTGCGGTTCGTTGATGGACAACAACATTCTGGGCACCTTCAATATCTTCCGCGCGGCGAAAGACGCCGGCTGCCGCCGGGTGGTGTTCGCCAGCAGCGCGCAGGCGGTGGAAGGCTATCCGCTCGACTATCAAATCCGCCCGGATGACGCGCCGAAGCCGAAAAACCTGTACGGCGCCAGCAAGGCCTTCGGCGAAGGCATCGCCGCCTACTTCGCCCATCAGGAAGGGCTTTCCGCCCTGTCGGTGCGCATCGCCAACTTCACCACCCTGAGCCGGGGCGAACAGCTTAGCGCCCGCGACATGAGCGCTTTTCTCAGCCATCGCGACGCCGCCGATCTGCTGGAGCGCTGCATTCGTGTCGAAGGGGTGCAATATGCGGTGGTGCACGGGGTTTCCAACAACCGCTACAAACGTTTATCGCTGGAAGAGACCCGACGCCTGCTCGGCTACGCCCCGCAGGA
Organism: Serratia sp. NGAS9; assembly: GCF_009905295.1. Lineage (NCBI taxonomy): Bacteria > Pseudomonadati > Pseudomonadota > Gammaproteobacteria > Enterobacterales > Yersiniaceae > Serratia > Serratia sp. NGAS9. Next base: position 108,071 of record NZ_CP047605.1, on the reverse strand, counting down.
CGATGCGTTCAGCCTGCTGGGCTTTGAGTGAGCACGGCGGAGAGTTCCGCCGTGCAGGTACAACTTAGTTGCTGGCGTAGGCCACTTTTTCGGCCTGACGGTGGGTGAACAGCACCAGCAGCAACGCCAATCCGGCAATAATTGCGCCCATCACCGGCACGAAGCTGTATCCCAGCCCGGCGGAGACCACCGCGCCACCGGCGGCGGCGCCCAGCGCATTGCCCAGGTTAAAGGCACCGATGTTGACCGAGGACGACAGGCCCGGCGCTTCGCTGGCGACACGCATCACGCGCATCTGCAGCGGCGGCACCACGGCAAAGGTCGCCGCGCCCCAAATCACCATGCTGACTGCCGCGCCGATTTCACTGCGCGCCAGGAACGGGATCACCAGCATAATGACCACCAACAGCAGCAAGAAGCCCTTCAGCGTCGCGCTCTCGGAGCGGTCGGCGAATTTGCCGCCCAGGTAGTTGCCGATGGAGAAACCGACGCCGATCAACACCAGCATGGACGTCACGAACAGCGGCGTCGCATCGGTGATGTGCTGCAATACCGGCGAGATATAGGTATAGAGCGTGAACATCGCGCCCGCGCCCAGCACGGTCGTCAGCAAGGCGGACAGCACCTGCGGGCGTACCAATACCGACAGTTCGCGCTTCACATCCGGGCGCGCGCCGGCGCTGCCTTTCGGCAACGAGAACCACAGCCCCAACATGGCGATCACCCCTAACCCTGCGGTGGCCAGGAACGACATGCGCCAGCCGATGGTTTCACCCAGCCAGGTCGCGGCAGGCACCCCGCCGATATTGGCGATGGTCAACCCCATAAACATGGTCGCCACGGCGCTGGCCTGTTTCTCCTTCGGCACCACGCTGGCAGCTACCACGGAACCGAGACCAAAGAACGCGCCGTGGTTCAGGCTGGTGATGATGCGCGACAGCATCAGGGTGGTGTAGTCAGGCGCAATGGCCGACAGCACGTTACCCAGGGTAAAGATCGCCATCAGGAAGATCAGCGCGCTTCTGCGCGCCCGGTGCGAGAGCAGCAGCGTCATCAGCGGTGCGCCAACCATCACGCCAACGGCGTAGGCGCTGATCAACATGCCGGCCATCGGGATGGAGACGTCCACCCCTTTGGCGATGGTCGGCAGCAACCCCATCGGGGAAAACTCGGTCGTGCCGATGCCGAACGCCCCCACCGCCAGGGCTAATAAGGGAAAGTTAATTTTCATTCAACAACTCCGGTTAACCGCTGCCGAAGCGCGGGAAAGTTAAGATGCCAAAAGTATGACATTGATCACACCAAAGATAAGCAGGCAGGAGGCTAAAAGACTTTTGCGATTTTGTTAAAAATCGTGGGGAAAAACAGCCGCCGACTCTATCTCAGCAACGCACCGACAAGCAATAGCAGCCGTCGCCCGAGCGCACATCGGGTTCATTCGCACCACCTGTGCAAGCCGCCATACCGACCCATCGGCGGCTGCCGCAACTATTGAACACAGAGCAAAAGTGTTTTGTTATTGTGCGCGTTTTTAGAATTAAACGACGAAATATAATGGCCTCAGTAAAACATCAATGCCCTACGACCTAATTCACATAGAGGGAAGCGCCATGCTTTTTGACTCGTATTCTTTAAACGGTTTATCGCTGAACAATCGCATCGTCATGCCGCCAATGACCCGCTCTCGGGCCGGCGCCGGCGACGTCGCCACCGACATGATGGCTGAATATTATGCCCAGCGCGCCAGCGCCGGGCTGATCGTCAGTGAAGGCACGCAGATCAGCCAGCAGGGCCAGGGTTATGCCTGGACACCCGGCATTTACTCCCCGGAACACATCGCCGGTTGGAAAAAAGTGACCGACGCCGTACATCAGGCCGGCGGCAAGATCTTCGCGCAGCTTTGGCACGTCGGCCGCGTGTCGCATACCATTTTACAGCCTGGCCACGCCGCGCCGGTCTCCTCCTCCGCCATCCAGGCCGACGGGGTCAAGGTGTTCGTGGATGTCGAAGGTCGCGGGCCGGAACATGGCGTGGGTGAAATGGTGCAGCACTCCGCACCGCGCGCCTTAACGCGGGAAGAAATTCCGGCGATCGTTAACGACTACGCTCAAGCGGCACGCAACGCTATCGCCGCCGGTTTCGACGGCGTAGAGCTGCACGGTGCGAATGGTTATCTGATCAATCAGTTTATCGACTCGCGGGAAAACCAGCGCGACGACGAATACGGCGGTTCACTGCAAAATCGCCTGCGTTTCCTGCGGGAAGTCGCGCAGGCGGTAGCGGATGCCATCGGCAAAGAGAAACTGGGCGTGCGCCTGGCGCCGCTGACCACCCTGATGGGCTCGCAGGACGATACCCCGGAAGCCACCTATCTGGCAGCGGCCAGCGTGCTGAACGATATCGGCGCCGCTTACATTCACATCGCCGAAGCGGACTGGGATGATGCCCCGGTGATGCCGGCAGCGTTCAAAGAATCGCTGCGCCTGATTTTCCGCGGCACGCTGATTTACTCGGGCAAATACACGCGTGAACGCGCTGAAGAAGCGCTGGCCAAAGGCTGGGCGGATCTGATCGGCTTCGGTCGCCCGTTCATCGCCAACCCGGATCTGCCCCACCGCCTGCAACACGGGCTGGCGCTGAATGCGCCAATCAAAGAGAAATTCTTCGGCGGCAGCCGGGAAGGCTACACCGATTACCCGACGATCGGATAACGATTGCCGACAACGCCGGCTCAAGCCGGCGTTATTTTTTCTGTGCTTCGATCCAGTCGAGAAATCGCATCATTCTGTCGCTAAAATCCGCGTCATTCGCCTCTCCCACCGCGTGCGCTAACCAATAGTCCATTTCATCTCGCTGCTCTGCATAAAGCGCCAACAGCTGTTCGGCATAGTCGGTTAACGTTATCGGCCAGAACGGGCTTCCCTCGGCGCGCAGCATATTGGTGGCTCGGATCAGTTTTCTGGCCGCTTCGCGCTTTAAGCGCCTCTCATCCGATACCGTCCTGGCCTGCAGCAGTTGCTCCCGATAACGCGCCAATACGCGGGGCAAATCGGCATTGACCGCCAACGCGATGCGCCGATCGGGCTGAAACAGCGGAAAAGCGGCGGACAGGTCTTCGCCCCACAGGCAGCGGCAGTGATGCTTCAGCCAAAATCCCCAGGAATCGTGATGCTCCGGCGCCAACGCCTCATCAACGCTGCCGATATCAAAGTCGACCTTGCTCACGATCCGCTGCTCCAGCTGAAAGGCTTGCCGCCACGCCTCAAGGCGCTGTAACGCCTCACTATCGGCTGGCTTGTTGAGCAACAGCGTGATGTCCAGATCGGACACGCCGGGAAGGGCTTCGCCACGCGCGACGCTGCCGTAGAGGTAAATGCTGTGGATGAGTGCCGGGAATTGGCGTGGCAGCCCCGCCGTCAGCGCTTCCAGCAGCGGGATAAAAGCCCGCTGCAGCGGAAATGCCGCCACCGTGGGAATCAGCGCCACCTCATGCCCTCCCGTTGCGCACTTTGCCCGAGCGCATTTCGATGTTCCGCTGCAGTTCGCGCAGCCCGCCGGCCAGGAAGCAAGCTTCCGCCAGCACGAACAGCGGGCCGATGATCAGGCCCGTCACGTCATCCATAAACGCCGGTTTTCGTCCCTCCCAGAAATGCCCGACAAACTGAAACAGCCAGCCGATGACGAAGCCGCCGATGCCGACGCTCAGCCACGCCGCCGTCGACAGCGACGCCACCCAGGCGCCGACCCCGAGGCACAGCAGCAGCAACGCCAACATCATGACGCCAAGGCGCAGGCTCAGCCGCAGGTAATAGAGAGCCGAAACGATAACCACCGCGCAGGCCGGCGAGAACGGCAGCCACCCCGCACCCCATGCCGGCCGGGAGAGCAGCGTCAGCAGGCTGACGACGATCAGGGGGATGCCGATAAAGTGCGTGACGATATTGCGCGCATCACGATGATAGGCGGCGTAAGCGGCAAGTTGATCTTCCAGACTTCGCATGTTGACCTCCGGTATGTACGGCCTTCGTCGCCGAACGCGCGCAGCCGCATGCGGCTGCCCTTACCCATAGCTTAGCGCGGGATCACCAATACCGGTTGGCCAATCTCATCCAGCAGGCCACGCGTGACGGAGGCGTTCAGCCAGCGCCCCAACGAAGACAGGTGGCGGTGCGAGATGATCAGCAAATCGCAGTTGAACAGCGCCATCTGTTCCGGGATCACCTCGATGGGCGTCCCCGCTGCCAGCAAGCCCTGGGCGTTGAAACCCTGCTGCTTCAGCGCCCGCGTCACCTGACCGACCTGCTTTTCCGCCAGCGCCTCTTCCCGTTGAGCGGCGGGGTACTCCTCGCGCTCATCGCTGTCGAAACGCAGGCCGCTGCGGCTGAGCGTAAAGGCATTGTCTACCACCGTCAGCACGATCACGTCGCCGATGCAGCCTTGCAGGCGCGCCATAAAATCCAGGGCATTGCCGCTGTGTTCAAAGCAGTCCACCGCCAATAACACTCTCTCAATCATAACCATCCTCACTCGCCTGAGTTAAATCGCGCCCTTGAAGTTGGCTTCGCCCTTTTTCCAATACCCCTTGGCAAACAGCGCAGCGCGGGAGATACCCATTTCGTTGATAAAGCGCGCCTTCAGGTACGCGGCAATCTGGTGTTCGCAGGCCAGCCATACCTGCCCTTCGCCGGACGGCAGTTCGCAATGGCTGACGGCCTGCACCAGCGGGCTGTTCATCACGCTGTCAAAATGTCGGGTGCGAATTTGCCAGCTGTTCACCTGCAAAAAGGAATAATCGACATCCTGAATCTCCTGCGCATCGCCCACTTCGGCGAACCACAGCACCGGCAACGGGTCGGACAGCGAGGCGAGAATGGTGCGCATGGCGGGCAACGCGGTCTCATCGCCCAGCAACAGCAGCCAGCGAGTTTGCGGCAACAATCGGAAGCCGCCGGAGCAAGGGCCGGCGAACCCCAGCTTGTCGCCCGGCATCGCGTCGCGCGCCCAGTTCGACGCCGGGCCTTCGCCGTGCAGCACCATATCGATATCGAAAGTGCGGGCGAGTTTGTCGATGCCGCTCAGGGTGTAAGCCCGTCCGGCCAGCGTGTCGCGCCACGGGAAGAACACTTTGACCCAACTGGCCGGCTCCTGCGCGCGCGGATCGGCGATAAACTTATCCACATCGTCGCCGCTCAACGTGATGCGGCGGATCCGGGCGGTGACTTGCCGCACGGCGCTCACCCGGGTCTCCCGTTTGCGGCGGGTGTCTCTTTCCAGCATCTCGTCGACAATCTTATTCAGCGTGTTGTGCATCAGCCTTCTCCTGTGGCGCCGCCGACGGGTAGGTGTGTTCCCAGCCGCCGCCCAGCGCTCGATAGATATTCACCACGGCGATCGCCGTCTCCTCCTCTGAAACAATTTGCGCGGACTGCAGATCCAGCAGCGCACGCTGCGTGCTCAGAACGTGGATAAAATCGCTCGCACCGTTCAGATAGCTGTCGCGCGCCAGCGCAAACGCGTGTCGGTTGGCGGCCAGCGCCTCGGTCAGGTGCGTCTGGCGGCGCTGCTGGGCGCGATAGCCGGAAAGCGCGTCGTCGATCTCGTGCCAGGCGCGCAGCACCGTTTGCTGGTAGGCGATGGCCATTTCCTGCTGCCGGTATTCGCTCAGGCGCACCCGTTGGGTGATTTTCCCTCCGTCGAACAGCGGCAAATACAGGGCGGGGCCGATGGCGAAGGTATGCGTGGACCAACTGCCCATATCCGCCAGCGCCAGTGCCTGATAGCCCGCATTGCCGGTCAGCGTGATGCGCGGATAGTAGTCGGCGGTGGCGATGCCGATCTCGGCGGTTGCCTGATGCAAACGCTCCGCCGCTTCGCGAATATCCGGCCTGCGCAGCGCCAGATCCGACGGCACGCCCATCGGCACCGCGCGCGCCAGCGTCGGCAGCGGCCCCGTCGGCGACAACATCGCTTTCAGCGCGCCCGGCCGCTCGCCCAACAGCAGGCTGATGGCGTTGATCAAGCGTTCCTGCCTATCGAACAGCGCCGGCAGCAGGGCATCCACCTGCGCCAACTGCACCTGCGCCTGATCGACATCCAGTTCGTTGCCCGCGCCGCTCTGATAACGGCTTTGCGTCAGCTGCAGCGTGCGCAGCGCCGTGGCGCGGTTTTCCTGCGCCACCGCCAGCTGTTGCTGCGTGGCGCGCAGGCGTAGATAGTCGCTCGCCACCTCCGCCGTCACCGACGTCAGCAGTGCGCGCCGGTTCTCCTGCGAAGCGGCAAAGCCGGCGCGCGCACTTTCCGACGCGCGACGCAGCTTGCCCCACATGTCCAGCTCCCAGGTGGCGCTGGATCCGCCGCGCCAGAGGTTATAATCCGCCTCTCCGCCGTTGCCGGACGGATCCATGCTGCCCACCGAGGTGGCGCGCTGGCGCTGATAGGCGCCGTCCAGGCTCAGATCCGGCATCAGCGCCGCCTCTGTCACGCCCAGCAAGGCGCGGCTTTGCTGCATGCGCGCCGTGGCGAGCTGCAGATCCAGGTTGCCGGCCGCCGCGCGCTGCACCAGTTGCGACAGCGACGCATCGTTGAATATCGACCACCAGGCCACCGGCAGCGCCCCGCCGCCGGCCTGCTCACCCCAGCTCTCGGGCAGCGCGTTCTGCGGCCGAGCGTAGTCCGGCCCCACCGCCCGGCAGCCGCTCAGCGCAATCAGCAGCAGCGGGATCACGGCTCTGTTCATTGCAGGCCCCCGTCCAGCGTATTGATGCTGACGTCCGCAGACATGCCGACGCGCAGGGCGCTCAACAAAGCGGCGTGCTCTTTGTTGATATCAAATACAATTTTCACCGGGATGCGCTGAACGATCTTGGTGAAGTTGCCGGTGGCGTTCTCCGGCGCCACGGCCGCGAAACTGACGCCGGAAGCCGGCGCGATGCTGTCCACCTGCCCTTTCAGCGTTTGGCCGGGAAAGGTATCGATATGGATGTCCACCGACTGCCCGTGCGCAATGTTTTCCAACTGGGTTTCCTGGTAGTTGGCGATGATGTACAGCTTGTCCTGCGGCACGATGGCCAGCAGCGCATCGCCCGGTTTGACGAACTCCCCGACCCGCAGGCTTTTCTTGCCGATCACGCCGCCGATCGGCGCGGTGATGCGGGTGTAAGACAGGTTCAGCTCGGCCATCGCTTTCTTCGCCTGCGCCAGCATCAGCTCGGCATCGCTGTCCGCCAGCTTGGCTTGCAGCACCTGCTCCATGTTTCGCGCCGCTTTAAGCGTCGCCTCCGCCTGCGCCACATTGGCGGAAAGCGTGTGCACTCGCGTTGTCGCCTGCTGCGCCGCCTGCTGTGAACCCGCGCCGCTGCTGGCCATTCTCTGGTAGCGGTTCTGCTCCTGGCGCGCAAACGCCAGCTCCGCCTGCGCCGCCTGCCGCTCCGCCTGCGCGGCGGCGATCAGCGCGCTCTGTCGGGTCTGGTTGGCCCTGGCGTCGTCCTGGCGGGCGCGGGCGGATTGCTCCTGCGCCGTCGCCTGCGCCAATGCGACGTTGAATTCACGCGGATCGATCACCGCCAGCAATTCCCCCTGTTTGACCCACTGGTTGTCCCTGACCAACACCTGCGCAATTTCACCGGCAATCTGCGGAGAAATACGCGAGATATCGGCGCGAATATAGGCGTCGTTGGTATTCTGCTGTGTCTCTTTAATAAAGAACTTATTGATTAATAACCCCAGCGTAATGACGGCAACCGCCAATACGGCGACGGCGACTTTCTTGTTAGCCATAAAAGTGACTCCAATTAATATTTATTTCTGATGATAAAATGTCAGGCAGCGACCGAACGCGGCGGATAAATACGGGTCGGCATAACTAAAATCAGCGCGGTCAGTAATAACGCCAGGCCGGCAACCAACAGATAAAGATCGGCGCTGGCCAGCACGTGGCCCTGCCGGGCGGCAAGCTGCGCCAGCTGCTCCGCCGACCCCGATGCGCGGCTGTAGGCCGAGCCGAAGCCGTCGGCGATCGTACTGGCGTGATAATCCCCGCGCTGCCGGCTGAGCAGCGCGATGGCGCCGCCGGCAGCGGTGGCGGCGAAACCTTTCACCGCGTTGAACCAGGCCGCCGCAAACGGCCCGTCGGTCGGCAACAGCCCGCCGGTCGCCTGCATCAGCAACGGGATGATCGCCATCGGTTGAGCGACCGCCTGCAACAGCGCGATGACGCGGAACGTGTCGCCGTTCCATTCCGGCGTCAGCTGAGCCGCCAGCACGCAGGCGGTGGCCATCAACAGCAGGCTGATCGCCAGCACCCAGCGGCAATCCACCCGCGGCGTATTGCAAATTATGGCGACGATCGGCAGCGTAATTAATTGCGGCAATGCGACCCACAGCATTAAGTCGGAGGTTTGTTCCTGACGATAACCCTGAATCGTGGCTAAATATCCCGACGTGATATTAACCAGCGACACCATAATTAACAGCACGCCACCCAGCGTAATTAAGGAGAAAGACAAATTCCTTTTGCTTAATAGCTGCAAATTAAAAAAAGGCAGCGGGTGATACCATTCGTTAATCAGAAATAACGCCAATAATCCGCCGCCGCCCAATAATAAAAAGTAGATCAGCGGCGAGTTCAGCCAGTCGAGGCGCTCCCCCTGTGAAATACCCACCGTCAACATGCCGAGCGCCATGCCGCCGAGCAGCAGGCCGCGCCAGTTGAACTGCCGCAGGCGCTCCAGCCGCAACGGATCCTGCGGCAGGCCGTAACCGATGCACACGGCGGCGATCGCCATCAGCGGCAGGTTCCAGTAGAAATACCCGCTCCAGCCCCAGTGAAAGGCAAAGGCGGCGGCGGTAGCGCCCAACGTAGCGCTCCAGGCCGAGACCCAGCCGTAGGCACCCAGCCCCAGCACCTTGATCAGCGGCGGCATAAAACGCAGCACCACCGTCATCAGCATCGGCGGCAACGCGCCGCCGGCGAAGCCCTGCAGGCTGCGCACCGCCAGCAGCACGCCATACTGATCTCCCAACCAGGGCGTCAACAGCCCACCGGCCAGGTAAATGCCGCACATCGTCAACGCCACCCGGCGCAGCGAAAAGGTCGGCCAAAAACAGGGCGTGAACCCGGAACCGATCACAAAGCCGGTGACGTAGCATGTGGTCAGCCAGCTGCCGACATCGAAGCTCAGCAGCATGCCACCCTGTATATCCGCCAGCGCAAACTTGCTGGCGTTTTCCCCCACGCCGCTGGCCATCACCGCCAAAAACACGCCGAACAACCCCAGCCAGGTACGGCCGTTGATTTCACCGGCGCTGGCGAGCCATCGATTTTTGTGGTGCGGCGTAACAGACACCTCAACCATTCCCCACTCCTGCTGTTTCAGCCTCAATCTTTGTTGTCGTGGGCAGTATCCGGAGTTATTTCGATTGTTTAAAATGAAATGATGTAATTAACTAGTTGCACAAAACGCAACCCATTGAGCGCACCCCCCCGGAGAGGCCATGCCGCAAAAAATTGATTTCAACCTGATCTATGCGCTGAATCTGCTGCTGGAAGAAGGGAGCGTGAGCGGCGCCGCCGAGAAGATGAATCTGAGCGCGCCGGCAATGAGCCGCATTCTCGGGCGCATCCGCCGGCAGTTCGACGACCCGATCATGGTCAGAGCCGGTAAGCATCTGGTGCCGACGCCGCGTGCGCTGGAGTTGAAACGCCAGCTCGGCGACATCATCGAGCAGGCCACTGCGCTGATCGCACCGAGTGATGCGTTCGAACCCGGCAAGCTGACCAGAACCTTCACCATTCGCGCCAACGATATCTTTATCGGCGCGCTGGCGGGCGGATTGCTGGAGACGCTGCGGGAATCGGCGCCGCTGAGCGGCCTGAAATTCATCGCCGAAAGCGACGGCGAGGATGACGCGCTGCGCAGCGGCAAAGTGGATCTGGTGATCGGTTCCTCACGCGACTGGCACCCGGAAATCAAGACGCAGAGCCTGTTCACCAGCACCTTTCAGGCGCTGGTGCGCCCTGGGCACCCGATCATCGGCCGGGTAACGCCCGAAACCCTGACCCATTACCCGCATATCAGCGTTTCTCGCCGCGGACGCACGCAGGGGCCGATCGACGACGCGCTGCGCGATCTCGGCCTGCAGCGCAACGTCGCCCTGACCCTGCCGGGCTTTCATTCGGCGATGATGCTGACCATGAAATCGGACTTTATCCTGCCGCTGCCGCGCCACGTGCTGCAGGGGGTGAGCAACATCCACCTGCCGTTGGCGGAGCTCGAGCTGCCGCTCGAGCTGGAATCGGTGTTTATCGTCCAGGCCTGGCACCCGCGCCTGGATCGCGATCCGGCGCACCGCTGGCTGCGGCAGACCATCAAGCAGTTCTTTTTGCAGCGGGAGTGAGGGGGTTCGCCGCCCATAATACCCCCTTCAGCGCATTACGGCACTGCCGCCAGAAGCCTCGCTAACGGTGAGCCACGCCCTGCGCCGGCAGGGGCAAGTTTATCGTGATTAACAGCCCTTTGCCGGCCGGCAGACTGGCCTTTATCGTTCCGTGATGGGCAACGCAAATCGCCTTCGCAATGGAGAGCCCGAGCCCGCTGCCGCCGGAATCGCGCGCGCGGGAAGTCTCACCGCGAGTAAAACGCTCAAACATTTGCGGCAAATAATCCTGTGCAACGCCAGGCCCCGTATCTTGAAAAGCCAACACGATTTCCTGTGCGGTCTGTTCGAGACGAATGCACATTCGATCGCCCTGGCTACAATAACGAAGCATATTTTCGATAAGTATGCTGAATACCTGACCTAGTCTGAATTCATCCCCAATAAAATGAAGCGGCCCGCCCTCCTCGATAGAGATGGACATGCCCGCAGCCTCCAACTGAGGTTTGAGCCAGGCGACTCTCTCCTTTAACACGCTATTGATAGTAAAAACGTTTTTACTTAATTTCAGTTGGCCCGCACTGGCCAGAGAAAGGAAATACAGATCGTCAGTCAAATAACTCAGGTTTTTTAATTGCGTCATCACCATATTCAGCTGTGCCTGACTCGCAGGAAACACGTTGTCTATCATGCCCTGAAGGCGGCCCATAGCCCCGGTCAACGGTGAACGCAACTCATGGGCCAACGCCACATGCGACGCTTTTATTTCACGCTCGTATAAAGCGAGTTTATTGACCATCTCATTGAAATTTATTGAGAACCTTATTATTTCATCAGGACACGCCTGGACCAGCTCGGCTTGTTGCTTAAAATTTCCCTGAGCCACGGTTTCCGCAACGTCGGTGAGATTTCGGAATTGGGCGGTAAGAGGGCGTGCGATGCGCACGCACATTAACGTTATCAATGGAACGACAACGATCAGGAAAATAAGCAGCCATCCCCAATTTAAAGAAGTCAGCGAAGGTGTACTGTAATCCAGCCCCCAATACGTATCGACGATCTCATGAAACGCCTCTATGTCCAGGCTGGGGTTCTCGCGCAGCACCAAGAATCTTTCGTAAACCGATGCCGGCATTTCATGAATGACATAAAAATACTGGGCAGCAAAAATGCCCCACATCGCCAGAATAATGGTAAAAAGCGTCACGATGGCGACGATGACGATACGAACAGACACCCAAAACAAAAGAGATTTATTTTTCCTTTTCATGATTTGCAAAACCTATAGCCGACGCCGCGCACATTAAAAATCACGTTATCAACGCCTGCCGCTTCAAGCTTTCGTCTTAGATTATAAACATGCGTATCCACCACTCTTTCGAGCGCATCGCTTTCAGGTAAACATTTTTCAAGTAATAGCTGACGACTCAGTGGCCGTGTCGACGCTTTCATTAACGTACTGAGAATGGAAAATTCGGTTAATGTTAAATCCAGAACATGGGCGCCGTCCTCGCTCGTGATGACTCTCGCTACCATATTAGCGATATCCAGTTCGAGCCTTTCCCAGCGCAATATTTCTTCGCCAACCAGCTGACTTCCGCCGCTTCGTCTTAACACTGCCTGCACACGTGCCATAACTTCACCGGGGTTATAGGGTTTAACGATATAATCATCCGCACCATAACGAAGAGCGCCAATTTTATCATGAGGTTCCCCCATGGCCGTGATCATGATAACCGGCGTATTCACCTTGCGCCTGAGCGCCGCCAATATTTCCGTTCCATTCATATCAGGCAACATCACATCTAGTAATATGAGATCGGGTTTCCAGGTTAAAGCCGTATTCAAACCAATCAGCCCATTCCCCACCACCGCGACATTATAGCCTTCACGCTTAAGGTAAGCCTCCAGTACATTTGCCGCATCGACATCGTCTTCAATGACTAGAACCCGTTTATTTTGCATCTCATTCCCCTGAAGGATCTTGGCTATTTATTGATTATTCATTGACGGTTAATTGACAAATCATCGGCATACTCCGCCTTGCGTGAACAGTCTTATCATACCGATACACATAATACCGAGGCTCATAATGTTAGAAAAGAAAATCATTAAAAATACGTTGGCTCTGCTGATAATATCCAGCATTCCACCCAGCCATGCAAGTAATAACGATAACAGCGGAACGGCATTTACCGTGAGCCTTGGCGCGGCATCATCACCTAAATACAGTGGTTCGAATGAGCAAACCTGGGGAGCCGCACCGCAATTTCATTTCCAACAGGATAACTTTTTTGTCGATTCAATGAATGGTGCTGGTTTTCGTTTCCAAAGCGAGAACGGTTTATATTTCATTCCAACGATAGGCTATGATTCAGGGCGAACCGATGAAGATTCAGGTTGGCGTAAGGGCTCTGACGCGCTTAAAGGCATGGGGGATATTTCAGCAACCGTTAACACTGGCTTAGCCTTGGGATGGGCGGTAACGCCATGGTTGGTCTTAGAGGGAAAAGCCACCCTGCCGCTGAGTGATGGCCAGGGGATATCTTACGCGACCTCCGTCGATTTCATTCCTGTTCTGGATGAGGAGGATACCGTCGCGCTAAAAATCAGCGCATTATTTGCAGACTCTCGCTATATGAACACCTGGTACGGCGTTAATAGCACGCAAAGCGCTAATTCGGGTTACTCACGTTATAACAGCTCGGGCGGTTATTACGGTACCGACGTGAGCCTGACGTGGGCGCATCAGTTTACCGAAACCTGGGGTGGATGGGTTGGTATTAACCATACCTGGCTGGGGGATAACGCCGCCAATAGCCCTATCGTTAAACAAAAGGAGGGGACAACGGGAGTCGTGGCAATAAGCTACACGTTCTAAGCCAGTGCAAAAACCTGAAACCGCAAAGTGACGTTCAGAAGAGTAATGGGACTTTAAAGATCCTCCACTCAATAGCTTGCTGTAATTAAAGTTTCATTACTCTTCAACCGACGATTCAGGAAAATTTGACTGATGAAGTTAAAAACTGGGGTTTTAACGCGGTTTTCAAACGCTTTAGTAACGGTTTGAATATATAAAGCCTGGGGGCATTAACGCATTGCGGTACATCATGAGAAGAGCACGACTTGAAATCACAGGTTATTGCTCCTGCTCCGTTGCCGAGTATGGCAATACCGCTTTGAATGCCGGAACATGGGCTTTCATGACAATGAATCGCGGTGATGAATATTGATACCAGTAAAAAGATTAACGACATGGTTTTCACGATGGCTTTCCTCATCACAGTTTAACTGTCTGAATGGTTTATTCACCCAAAATGAAAGCATGCCAAAAAATCATCAACCCAGTGTCAATCCACTGCAAAGAAACGCTCAACATGGCGCCAAAGTGAAAACACCCCGGTCTTCCAGACCCGGATAGCCGGATTAAATATGCAGTTATTCATTTTCTACAAAATGAATCAGACGTTATCAAACCGAGAGTCGATACCGCAAAAACAGGATGAATTTATGTTTCTAAAGATTGCCTATTACCTTTTAACCCTATCATCAACGCTTGCGTTATCCGGCTGCGTTTCGCTTTTCTAATCGTCAGAGGCCTGAATGAAGTCACTCATTTACATTTCTGTTCTGTCATCCATTTTTTTACTCAGCGGCTGTTTATCCATCGGCACGCACCTATTCAATAAGTAGCCGTAGTAATCCCTCGCGCAGCCGGACAATCTCATTGTCTGGCTGCAAGATCTCATATCCATCTAGGTGGACGGTCATTTATGCTGCAGAGCTCGGCTAACACAGAAGAACAAGGGAGACGATGATTGGCGGAAGATCACAGGAGTATAAAAATCAATGCAACATACTGTTATTAAAAAACAATTTAATACTACACAGTCAGAATATACACACGCATATACATGTTTGCTACCGATACATTCAGAGTTGTTTAAATTACAGACAATACCGGCGCTTACTCCACTTACAAAAAAGATTTATCGAAAAACTGTTCACCCTATACACATTTTTATTTTATCCTTTTATTTCAATGCATTGATTGGTGTTTAGCCATCTTTTCAGTGCACCCCCCTGTTCACCTGCCAAGTGCACACTCTTAATCACAGGCACAAAAAAACCGGCCTGAGCCGGTTTTGAGAGCGCTTGTCGTTATGATATTGGCCGTTCAGTGGCCGTTAGGATACCCTAGTGTTGCTGCATATTTTCGGGTCACTGCCACTATAGGCGGCACAGCGATTGAGCGTCCAATGGGTTCGGCAGATCAATCATGGTTTATTGATCGGCCTAGCCGATCAATGCGTAATTGCATCGGACTTGACTATCCGTTTACATTTTTACTTGGCGACCGTTTGCCAATTACTTGGCCATTACCAATAAGATCTGACCGTACACATTCGATGTGTGAAAGAGTTTCGTCTGAACGTCTGCCGTGTGCCAGAAGCCGACGTTTTCTTTGAGCCTGAACTGCCAAAGTTCTATCAGTATCAAAACCGTTAAACTGTGTATGCAGCAAAGCGGTTTTCAGGTAATCCGGGACTGAGATCAGATTCAGCTTTGAGCAAAGCACCGTCATATTCTGACAGCGCAGTGAGTCCCACTGCAGCCGTGGTGCAATAGAGACGGGTAAAACCCTCACCAGCGAGTGTCGGACAGGTGCTCTGGATTCCGGGTGACGTCAGAATAGCGTTTGTGGTCCCATCCGGGCGGTAACAGACAACACGGTTCCCACCCCATTCAGCATTCCATAGATAGCCTATCGCATCCACGCAGGAGCCATCAGGCGCGCCGCTGCCTTCGCTTTCGGCGAACACGCGCTGGTTCTGCAGCGAGGGGTAATCACAGCACATTATCCGACCCTGCATCGAGTCACAATGATAGAACGTGCCACCATCGGGGCTGAAACATATGCTGTTCGGTATAGCGACATCGGGCAGTGCAAGCGTCTCAACAGTCAGCGTTGCCGCGTTAAGCCGGTGAAACTTACCGATGACTTTAACGGGATAACCATCATCCATCGTTCCGAAGACAAAATTACCGGCACGGTCACACCGTCCATCACCTATGCGGGTGCCGGTATCTCCAGGTGAAGCGGCCACAGGGATAAGCAGACCGGTGATGAGATCATAGAAAGCCAGCCTGGACGCGAATCCCATCAGCAGAATGTGACTTTGTTCAGTCAGTGCAAAGGAGCCAAGGCGTTCAGGCAGCGACCAGCGCATTACAGTGTTATTGCCTTCTTCCAGTGCGAGCAGTTCACTGGCTTCAATGTCAGTCCAGTAGAGCCTGCGGGTTCTTTCACACCAGAGCGGGCACTCTCCGAGCGTATTCCTGACCTCAGTTGCAATTGAAAACATGATAATCCTCCGGACATAAAAGGTCGTACTGCACGATGGAAAAAGTGGATAACGCAGTTACTGTAGAAAACGTGCAGAGAGCCGATCGCCGAAAAGCATGACGGCAAGTCCGATCAGCATGACAACCATTCCCCCCAGCCTGAGTAACGAAACCGGACGCCGAACAGCGCCCAGCAAGCCAAAATGGTCAATCATCTGCGAGGAAAGTAACTGTCCGACAATCGCCAGCCCGAGCAGAGCTGATAACCCGATTTTCGGCGCAAGCACGACATAGCTGAAAAGGGCACATGCGCCTATCATTCCGCCCGCCAGACTCCAGAGGGGTTGCGACGGGATCGCCGCTAGCGATGTCATCAACCCACCCCGCAGCAGCGCGTAAATCCCCAGACTGAACGCGCCCGCCGTGAAGGAAAACAGCGCCGCAGTGACCGGGTCGCCGCCCAGTCCCTTTGCCAACTGGCTGTTCAGGGTCGTCTGCAGGGTGATCCCCAGACCAGCGGCAAAGGCGATTACGTAATAGATCATACCCATGCTTTTCATCCTGGTCAGTCTGCCTGCACCAGCGGCAGGAAGGTGTCAGCAAAAATGTCAGGCTCGTAGCCAGAGGCTGAAAAAAGGTGCTCACGCGACTCATCAATCGCCGCACGTAGTCGCGCGCTGTCTACGCCCAGCACCTTACCATTCTGTTTAACGATGCATCCGCCGATCATGACGGTGTCGATGTTGCTGCGCTCGGCAGCATGAACCACCGTGCCAAAGGCATTGCCGGACGGATAAAGATTGAGATCACCGGCGTTAATCAGCACCAGGTCGGCTTGTTTGCCTGGCGTCAGGCTGCCCACTTTGTCCTGCAGCCCTGCACAGGCTGCGCCATCAAGAGTCGCGGCTTTAAGGAGTCGCGCCGCCGGAAGCGTTTTCAGCGCATGTTCAGAATCGCAGCACTGCTGCTGATGCATGCCCATTACGCGCTGCAGGTAAAAGGCGACGCGCATTTCCATAAACATATCGGTGCTGTACGACGTTTCATTGTCTACGCTCAGGCCTGGATTGATGCCATGACGCTGCGCGGACTCTATGGCGAACATTCCGCTTTCGATCCCATAGTGCGAATCTGAGCGCGGGCAGACATTCACCCGGACACCGGCCTCCCGCAGAATTTTCCATCCCCGGTCGGGCAGCGCCGTGCAGTGATTGAAAATATTGTCCGGACCCAGCAGCCCCTGCTGATGCAGCGACTCAAGTTCAGACCCCATCTCAGCGCCAAAGAACTCAGTGACAATCGATAGTCCCAGCCTGCGGGCCTCGGCCCACAACTCTGGCTCCAACTGGGCCATGACGGCGAGAGAGACAAGGCTTTCAGGGTTGTCGGTGAAATACTTATCCTGTAGACGCTGCCAGTTTCCCGGCCAGTGCGCTTTATCCCATTCGCCAGCTACCGGTGCGCCGGAAGCATGAATGGCACGAATGCCGGTATCAAGCAGGGCCTCGACGGCGGCATCGGAATGCGCTGCGGTTCGGCTGTTGTGCGAGTTATCAATCATCGTGGTGATGCCCGCGTCAATAGCGCCCAGCGCCGTCAGCAGGTTGCCAACATAGATATCGGCAGGACGGTAATATTTAGCGAAGGAGAAGTGTGTGGCGTTGCTGTAGTCGTCCAGGCAGGTGGCGTTTGGGTTAATTCGGCGCAGCTGTCCTTCCCATGCGTGACGATGAGAATCGACCATTCCCGGCATGGCGATCATGTTGGTGGCATCAATGACATGCGCACCCGGCAAATCAAGGTTCTGGCCCACGGCGCTAATCGTTGATCCGTTGATGAGAATATCGCCGCGTTCAATATTACCGATGCTCTCATCCATGCTCAGTATCGTTGCGCCACGAATTAGCGTTGCCGCTGGAGCTACAGTCTGATTGCTGACAATATTTCTGTTGTAATCTGTCATTAACGTTGCCTCTTTCCTGATTAATGGGGAAACGATACGCCACCCCATTGACCTGAAAAAGATGCTTAAAGTGTTTTCATAATTCATAATTCACGAATAATTAGACTCACTTTTACCCGGGAACAGGATGATGGATCGGATTCAGGCTATGCAGGTTTTTACACGGGTTGCTGAAGCCGGGAGTTTTGTACGTGCGGCAGAAACACTTTCAATGCCTTCTTCCACCGTTACCAACACGATTAAAAACCTGGAGAAATACCTGCAGGTGCGCCTGCTGAACCGTACGACAAGACGGGTCAGCCTTACTCCTGAAGGCCTGCAGTATCTGGCGCAATGCCGGGAGATCCTGTCGCTGATTGAACATAGTGAATCCAGCCTGACCGATTCCGTCAGACGCCCCCAAGGGCGGCTGCGGGTGGATATGCCTGGTGGGATCGCCCAGTTCATAGTGATGCCCAACCTGAAAGACTTTTACCGACTTTATCCGGATATTTACCTGATGATTGGCGTGAGCGATCGGCAGGTCGATCTTGTTCAGGAAGGGGTGGATTGCGTCATCAGAACCGGGGAATTAACTGACTCCACACTGGTTGCCCGTCCGCTTGGCCGGTTTCGCTGGGTGACTTGCGCCTCGCCGGACTATCTCAGAAAGTTCGGTGTCCCTGAGACACCTGAAGCGTTGTCACAACATCGGGCTATTCATTACTTTTCCAGTTCGGGAAGACGCACCAATGAACTGCGTTTTACGAGTGGGACCGAGGCCTTCTCTGTTCCGGTGGAGGGGGATGCAGCCGTCAACGAAACGGGACTCTACATCAGACTGTGTCTTGAAGGTTTTGGGCTGGCTCAGCTTGCTGAGAATGTGATTTCGGAGAATCTGCAGCAAGGCAAACTGGTCGAGGTTCTGGCGGACTGGCAGCCACCCTCCGTGCCGGTAACGATGCTCTATCCGCATCAGCGTTTTCTCTCTCCCGCCGTGCGTGCTTTTGCTGACTGGGTCGCCGGACTTTTCAACGACAGCGTAGGTGAGAAAGGTCTTTCCGGTAAAAGACGGCTCCGGTAAGAGGAAGACTCTTCAGAACGACAATTAATAGCCCCCTCAGCAGAGGGACCGAACGATCCCCCTGCTGTGTCTGTGAATTCAGCCCGGCTACAGTGCAGGTTCCAGGTGAGCGTTTCGTCCGGCAGCCATTCCGGTGCAGGCACCTACGACAGCGATTGCTGCGGTCATCAGTAATGGCACCGTCCAGCCTCCGGATAACTCCTGTACTTTGCCCAGCAACAGCGGACCCATCGCCGCCATCAGATAACCGACACTCTGTGCCATGCCTGACAACGCGGCAGCATCACCAGCGTTTTTAGTACGCAGCCCGATGAATGTCAGACCCAGCATCATGCTGGCACCTGAGCCGAAGCCGAGAAGCGCAGCCCACAGCATCGCCATATTCGGCAGATACAGGATGCCGATAAAGGACACCGCGGTTAACAGGCTGACACCAGCAGCAGCTAATTTCTGATCGTTGAGACGACGCAGCGTGGCCGCCAGAATCAGGCCGGGAATGGCGGTGGTCAACTGAAGGATGCCGTGTACCTCGCCAGCCTGAGCTGAGGAGAGTCCACTGTCCGTAAGAATGGCTGGCAGCCAGCCCACCGCAACATAAAACGGCATCGCATTCAGGCCCATAAACAGGGTGACCTGCCATGCCAGAGGAGAGCGCCAGACCGCGACGGACGCCGTTTGTTTCTCACCCGCTGCTGGCAGCTGATGCTTGTTCGTTAACTGAGGCAACCATAAAAGCAGCGCAAGGAGCGGTGCTATAACCAGCATGGCTAACGCGATGTTCCAGCCCCAGCTCTGCGTCAGAGGAATGACAATGGCTGAACCAATGGCACCAGCGGCACCCATAGTGATGGAATACGCCCCCGTCACGGAAGCCACGTTGCCGGAAAAGTCACGTTTGATAAGGCCTGGCAAAAGGACATTGCCCAGGGCAATCCCGATACCTATTAATATGGTTCCGCCATAAAGCGCCCAGACGCTGCCTGTGGAGCGAAGCAGGATGCCCGCTGAAATCACGGCCAGAGCACCAAAAAGGGTACGTTCCAGACCGTACTTGCGGGAGATGGATGCGCTCAGGGGAGAAAAGGCGGCAAAGGCCAGTAAAGGTAGCGAGTTAAGCAACCCAACGGCTGTGATACTAAGCCCAAAATCATGGCGAATAGACTCTAAAACGGGTGCAATAGCGGTAAAAGGAACACGCAGATTAATGGCGATAAAAAGAATGCCGGTCACAAGTATGATTGAAGACCACTTGTTCGTAGTGTGGGACATAAATTTTGCTTTCTCTGGAAAAAAGAAAGACTTTAAAGAACGCATGAGTTACATAATATAGATAACCTGACAAAATATAGCTAAATCATGCCAATTAATAAAAAACCTGTGACCTCTCCGGAGGAGTTTAACGCCGATGCTTTCAGTCAGGCTGCTATTGCCCTGCATGTATCATCGTCAGGCGAGTATGCCGGGCAGAATCCGCACGCTCATCGCAAGGGACAACTGATTCTCTCTTTGCACGGTGCAGTGAGCTGTGAGGTTGAGGATGCGCTGTGGCTTGTTCCACCGGGACATGCAGTCTGGGTTCCGGGTGAAATCCCTCATAGTTGCCGGGTCACGAAGAATGCAGATACATGCTTTCTGTTTATCGAACCCGGCGCGGGAGCGATGCCGGAAATCTGCTGTACCCTGGCGATTACGCCTCTGGTCCGCGAGCTTGTTCTGTATCTTGCAGAGCAGGAACAAGCTTATTCTCCTGACAGTAAAACCGCCAGGCTCGTAGCGGTGCTGCTGGAACATATTCCTGATGCACCGGTTAATGCGCTCCATCTTCCTGTATCCGATCATCCTAAAATCCGGAATATGGCTGAGGCACTTTTTAATGAACCTGATGACCGGCGAACGTTAAAGCAGTGGGCTGCTCATCTGGCCATCAGTGAACGTTCTCTGGCCAGGCTGATAAAAGAGGCGACAGGAATGAGCTTTGGTCGCTGGCGTCAGCAACTGCATTTGATGATTGCCCTGAGCCATCTGGCTGAAGGTCAGTCCGTGCAGCACGTAGCCGGAATGCTGGGATATGATTCAGTCAGCGCTTTTATTACGATGTTTAGAAAAGCGCTGGGTAAATCACCGACGCAGTATTTTTCGTCTCTAAGCTAATGCAAAACAACACAAACCGGATTTTAATAAACGACGCCAACGTCCGCTCATCGCTCATAGCTGCAGGTGACGTGCCTTCTTTTTTTGCTGGAGATGTCCAAATGAAATGCAAACAGGCAGTCAAGTAAAATGCAAATATCCAGGATCGACTCGCTCATCTTCGCACCGCATCGCACTTCGGCAACCAGTCCGCCTCACATTCCTCACTCAATATCAGGTTGGTCTGTATTCCCTGTTTGGTGCGGCGTTTCAGCAGCGTATGCTCATACTCCTTCAGCGGTTGCGGCACTGCCTGGCTGAAGTGGTCAACAAAAACTGGCCACAGCTTTAGCGTTTTTCCAGTATCGATTTTCCGATTCGTTTGGTGGTAAACCACCGTTATATTCATGCAGTCTGGGCGAGCTGTAATATCTAACGATATAGTTCGTTATGGCGTGAGTTGCATCGCTGAAGCTTACGTAACCCATCACTGGTACCCATTCGTTCTTCAGACTCCGGAAAACGAAGATACGCACTTTTTGTTTTTTGCATCATCAGTCCGCATTTCAACAAGAGATCGTGAAATAAAACACCGTCTTGAAGGAGTTACAAAAGAGCTTTCCAGCCCCCCGGTAAATAGATTCCTCCTTCCTCTTTCATCCTTATCTGGCTATTGATTTTTATCTTCATACGAGGAACTGCCCCTCTTCCTCCAAGCTTCTGCGCCTCAACACAAGGGCTCCGTGATTTCATATGTGATTGTGAAAGTGACTATAACGTTACGGAATCATATCTCATTGACACTCTATATTGGCCATTGTATAAAATCCCGCCTCAGTAATGAGTTTCATTTTCATTCAAAAAACACCCCGGATTTTCAAAAACGATTTTAATGAAGGATAGCTAATGAAAAAGGTCATCTGCGCGTTGGGTATAGCGTTTGCCTCGGTCAGTTCTGCTCTGGCAACCACCTATCCTTTAACCATCGAAAACTGTGGGTATAAAGAGACATTTTCCCAAGCACCTGAACGCGTGGTTGCACTGGGGCAAAATACCGTTGAGATTTTGCTCCTGCTGAACCTGCAAAACAAGGTAATCGCTAGTGCATTTTGGCCGACCAAAGTCTTGCCGCAGTTGGCTGAACAGAATGCAAAAATCAAGACGCTGACGGTAGAAATCCCTACGCTTGAATCCGTGCTTGCGCAGAATCCAGACTTCGTTGCTGCTCAATTACCGCTGTTGCTGGGGCCTGAAAGCAAGGTCGCCAAACGTGAAGATCTGGTGACCCTGGGCGTGAACAGCTATGTGTCACCGGGCATGTGCGCCACCAAAAAAGCCATCGGCGACATGTATGGCAGCCGCCAGAAGCTGTGGGATATGACCTATCTCTATAAAGAAATTGCCGATCTCGCCAACATTTTTAACGTTGAAGATCGCGGCCGGGCCGTTATTGCCGATTTCAAAAAGCGTGAGGCGAACCTGCGCCGGGAGTTCGGTAAAAACAAACAGGATCTCTCCTTTGTCTTTTGGTTCTCTAGCTCATCCCCTTCAGCTGACGCCTATGTAGGGGGGAAAAACAGCGCATCCGGATTTATCGCCAATGTGCTGGGCGGACACAACGCCATCACTTCCGAGACCGAGTGGCCGACGGTAAGTTGGGAAAGCATTATCGCGGCGAATCCGGATGTGATCGTGGTCTCCAGTCTGGATCGTAATCGTTGGGCGCTGGACAACGCGGCGGAAAAAATCAAATTCCTAAAAAGCGACCCGGCCGTCAGCCAACTGGACGCAGTGAAAAAAGGTCATATCGTGGTGATGGACGGCCAGGCGATGAACCCGACAATCAGGACGCTCTACGGTGCAGAACAGGTGGGCGAACAACTCAGAAAACTGGGACTGAACTGATGACGACCGCCGTTCTTCAGCCTCGCAAGGGGCTGTTTCGGAGCTTCACGATCTTGCTCGCCATGGTGCTGTTATTCCTGGTGATCGCGATTGGCGTGAGCGTGGGGGAGCTTTCGATCCCGCTGCAAAGCGTCTTTTATGCCATCAGTAATAAAATGGGGCTGACTGAAATGCCGCTCAGCCGAATCCAGGAAAGCGTGATTTGGGACTTCCGTCTGAGCCGTGCACTGGTGGCAGCATGCAGCGGCGCAGGGTTAGCCATTTGCGGCGCCGTTTTGCAAAGCTTGCTGAAGAATGCGCTGGCCGAGCCTTATGTACTCGGCGTTTCTGCCGGGGCATCGACGGGGGCGGTTTCCGTCGTGGTTATGGGCATAGGCACCGGAGCCGTCTCTCTTTCTGCGGGTGCTTTTGCCGGGGCATTTGCCGCCTTTGCCTTTGTCGCTTTTCTGACCAACGGCGCGCGCGGCGGAAATGAACGCACTATTCTGGCAGGCGTTGCGGCTTCCCAGCTCTTCAATGCGATTACCGCTTACACCATCAGCACGTCGGCTAGCGCGCAGCAGGCGCGTGATGTGATGTTCTGGCTGTTGGGCAGCTTCAGCGGCGTGCGATGGCCTGAATTCCAGCTGGTGCTGGCGGTGGTGGCGATAGGGCTTGCCGTATGCCTTTACTATTCCCGGGCACTGGATGCATTTACTTTCGGTGATGATGCCGCCGCATCGCTCGGTATCGCGGTGCCCAGGGTGCGTCTGACTCTTTTTACCGTCACCGCGCTCATCACCGCGACCATCGTCAGTATGGCGGGCTCTATCGGCTTTGTGGGACTGGTGGTTCCGCATGTGATGCGTTTCTTTTTTGGCCCGCTGCACCGGACGTTGCTGATTGCCAGCGCGTTGGCCGGGGCTATCCTGATGGTGCTGGCCGACATTGCCTCTCGTCTGCTGATTGCGCCGCAAACTCTGCCGGTCGGCGTGGTGACTGCGCTGGTCGGCGTGCCTTTCTTTGCCGTGATTATTTACCGTTCAAGGAATAAGTGATGAGCATCTCCGCTGACAACATTACCTGGAAGGTAGGTAAAAAGGTCATCGTCAATGGCGTCTCGCTGAGCGTTTCTCGCGGTGAAACCGTGGGGCTGCTTGGCCCCAATGGTTGCGGTAAATCTTCGCTTTTGCGCATCCTGGCGGGCCTGCAGCGCCCGGATGCCGGCTGCGTGACGCTGGATGGGCAAGACATTGCCCGTATCGCCAAAAAGCGGCTTGCCCGCCGGGTAGCTTTCGTTGAGCAGCATGGCATGACTGAGGCCAACATGCGCGTTCGCGACGTGGTCAAACTCGGGCGTATTCCTCATCACTCCGCTTTTTCGAACTGGAGCGCGCACGATGATGAAACCGTCACCGCCGCCCTGCAAAGAGTGGACATGCTGGAAAAAAGCGCTCAAGGTTGGCTGAGTCTCTCCGGTGGGGAGCGCCAGCGGGTGCACATTGCCCGTGCGCTGGCGCAGACGCCCAGCGAGATCCTGCTGGATGAACCGACCAACCATCTGGATATTCACCATCAAATGCAGCTCATGCAATTGATCAGCGAGTTGCCCGTCACCAGCATTGTGGCCATTCACGATCTCAATCACGCCGCGATGTTCTGTGATTCGCTGATTGTGATGCAGGGCGGGCAAATCATCGCCACGGGGACCCCCGAGGACATTTTGTCGGAAACGCTGCTCTGGGACGTCTTTAGGGTGAAAACGAAAATTGAGATCTCCCGCTTCCATGGTAAAAAGCACATTCATTTTATCGTTTAGGATGCGGCGGCATGTTTCTTTTCTCCCTTCGTCCTGCCACAACGCTACGGCCGCCCGTTTTACTGGGCAGCCAGTTTGTTTTCAACATCGGCTTTTACGCGGTCGTCCCTTTTCTGGCGATATTCTTACGCGACGACATGCGGCTCTCCGGCGGCGTTATCGGATTGATTCTCGGGTTGCGTACCTTCTCGCAGCAAGGGATGTTTATTTTGGGCGGCACGCTTTCTGACCGATACGGTGCAAAGGTCGTCATCCTGAGCGGCTGCATGATCCGCGTTGCGGGCTATTTGTTGCTAGCGCTTGGACAATCCCTGTGGCCCATCATTCTGGGGGCTTGCCTAACCGGCATCGGCGGCGCACTGTTCTCTCCGTCGATTGAAGCGCTGTTGGCTAAAGCGGGCACCCACAGCGAGGTAAACGGAAAACGCAGCCGCGCGGAGTGGTTCGCGCTTTTCGCCGTGTGCGGCGAATTCGGCGCCGTGTTGGGCCCGGTTGTCGGCGCGCTGCTGACAGGGCTCGGCTTCCGCCAGGTGGCACTTGCAGGGGCTGGGGTCTTTGTTGTCGCCTTGGCGGTGCTGTACTTCTGCCTTCCTGCCGCTCGTCGCAGCGAGCGGGCACTAGAAATAGTGCCCTGGTGGACGACATTCCGTCAGCCGCGTTTCGTCGCCTTTATCATCGCTTACAGTTCGTGGCTTTTAAGCTACAACCAGCTCTATTTGGCGCTACCGGTTGAAATTCAACGATCGGGCGGCAGCGAAAAAGATCTCGGCCCGCTCTTTATGTTAGCTTCCGTCCTGATCATTGCCCTCCAGCTTCCGCTTGCACGTTTCGCACGGCGAGTAGGAGCGTTCAAAATCTTACCGATGGGTTTTTTGCTGCTGTCTGCCGCTTTTGGGAGTGTGGCCATGTTCGCCGCGACACCGCCGCTGGCTGGCTGGCTGCGGTTAATGCCTTCGGCTTGTCTGGTCACGCTTTTAACGTTAGGGCAGATGCTGTTGGTGCCGTCGGCTAAGGATCTGATCCCGCGGTTCGCCGATGAATCGACGCTTGGCGCGCACTATGGCGCGTTAGTCACCGCCGGAGGCTTCGCGGTGCTGACCGGTAATTTGTTGTTTGGTCCGTTGCTGGATAAGGCGCTGGTACCTTCAACGCAGGCCACTTATCCCTGGCTGCTGTTGGCACTGTTTCCCTTGTGCAGCGCTGCGGCTATGACCGTGATTTGTCGTCCACTGCAAGGTGCATCGAACGCGAAAGCCTGAATAGGATGATGTGGCCTCATCCATAAAGTTTACGGTATATCATTTAGTTTCTTCATGATGATGTTTAGGTAAGAGACTTATTGATTGAAAAAAAATAAGAACGGGACCAGGTTAGGAAGTTATTTTTGAAAAAATATTAATTCTTTCACGATAGCATCCTCGATTAACAAGCCAAATAGTTACTTATCTAATTTCTTATAAAGCCTTACTATTGCAAAAAAAATATGGCTCTTCATAAAAACAGGTCTAGCAACTCTTAAACTATCATTGCTATGACAATGATTATTTGTAATTCATGGAATACCCTATTGCACTACTATAAGTTATATATTTTGTTGTGCACCTTGAATGTCACTAGTCAACCATATGATTTAATTACGAAATCACAAGGCACCACCACTTTTACTCGTTCGTTTGACTACCGTTTTAATTCATTTTGTTACATTTTATTTTTTGATAGCGGTAAGTTCGATATGAAAGCACGTATTTTAGGCTGGGAAAAATCTACCAGGGAAGAGTATGGTTATACATACTCTCTTTTCGGCGGGAGCGTGTGTACGCATCCCGATGTGGTTGACTTTTTGAGTAAGCGTCTTGCTCCCCCTGACTTTTATGTTTACAAACGGAAAGGTGATGTTATAGCTGCTGCTTTTTCACTAAATAATGAGCTTTCTCTTAAGAAGAATAATTACCCTATTTTTTTTGATGATATCATTATCCCGTTTAAGAAGGGTAGTGGAAAAATCTTAATGCCATTTAAGACAAAACAGCTATCTCATCATCATAAAGGGGACTTCTCCAATTGTATTCATTGGCAGAAATTAAAAAGGAAAACCTGTGTAGTCAAGGATGACTTTTCTAAGAAAACCCATAAAAAAAGACGAGCCGAATATGAATACTTCATTAATAACGGAGGGGCATGTTTATCTATTGATAAATTTTCTGACAAGGAGTTATCAGAGATTTATATTTCTTTATTTAAAAAAAGATGGGGTAAAAAGCTAGAATGTTATTCAGAGGAGATTCTATTAGACGTCTTTAGTGAGTTACGCCATCTGGTGTTTGGCCATGTACTGTTGATTAACGGGGTACCCTGCGCATATGACCTTGTATTTAAGGCCGAATGCAAAGAGTGGATTTTTTTTGACTGCCATAATGGTGGTGTTGATCAAGCCTTTGCCAACTATAGTGTGGGGAGTCTCCTTATGTATAAAAACATAGAGTTAGCGAAAAAGATAGGTAAAGAAAAAAATATTAAGACAATCTACTCGTTAGGCATGGAAGATCCACGATGGGAGTATAAAAAGCAATGGTGCAACGTGTTAACTTTAGGCAGATCCCTGATGCTTTGAAATAATAATTATTTCATTATTAATTTTAATAAAAATACAAAATCAAGACCTGGCGACACTATTCAATAATAACTGCCGCCAGTTTCTTTATAGAACATTAATATTATCGCTGAGTAAATTTCTCTCTATAAAACTTTCAACATCGTCTTTTGCCTGTAATAACGCAACTGAAGAGGGCAAAGTAAACAAATGTTCGCTGTAGCCAAACAGCATTGCATCCAGTTGTCGTGCTGTACGGTGTACATCGACTCGCTGAAAAACACCCTCCTCTATACCGGAGTCAATGATATAAGTTAATACCTTGTGCCATTCCTCTAAAAAGAATTGCATCTGTTCGGCATAAGCTCCGTTGTGGGTGGAAAGTAACCATAACGAACCATATAGTTTTCTGGTAGGGTCAGGTTCTTCTGAGATCATGCCATGAATGAACTCTTGAAGTTTCTGAATAGCTGGTAGCGGTGTGATGATAGTGCGAAACTCTGCCAATTCGCTGCGCATGAAATTAGCAACGGCTTCGATGCTCAACGATTGCCAATCTTTAAAGTAATGATAAATATGGCTTCTGGAGACACCAATATGCTCAGTAAGCTCACGCGTAGTGACGTTTTCAATGCCCTTTTCGATAAATAGCTCGACGACGCCATTCAGTATTTTTTCTCTCATGAGCTCTGATTTAGCTTTCATTTAACCTCCTCCATTGACTTTGAGCAAGTGCTCAAATAGCATGCACTCATGTGTTGAGCGGTTGCTCAATTTTTAATTTTAACAGAAAAAAACGTCATGAGCAGTCATAATATCGCAGCCCAAAAGCCTGTCGGAAGTGCAACCAATACATTGAAATTACTGGCAAAAAGAAACAAGAAAAAGCTGTTCATCACCTTTTTTCTGGTTGTTGCCGAAAACCTGACCTATCTTCTGTACCCGATTTTGGCTGGTATCGCCATCAATGCCATCATGGCCGGGCAGACGCTGAATGCAATGCTTTACGGATTGATGATCTTATTTATCTGGTGTCTTGGAGCTGCACGTAGAAGCGTGGACACCCGCACTTTTGCCAAGATTTATGCTGCTCTGGCGGTTTCTGTTGTTATGGCGCAACGCAGAAATAATCTTAACCACTCTACCGTTGCAGCCCGGGTGACACTGTCCAGAGAATTTGTCGATTTCTTTGAGTTGCACCTACCTACGCTCATTACATCGCTTTCCTCGATGATAGGTGCAGCGGTAATGTTGTTGATCATCGAATTCTGGGCAGGGATTTCATGTTTGGTCATCTTGGTATTCCTGGCTTGCTTTCTGTCCGGATTTACCAGGAAAAATGAGGTGCTTTATAACAAACTGAACAATCGCCTTGAAAAAGAGGTCGACTTTGTTAACAAAGCTTCAACGTTATCTTTGAACCGACATTATTCTACGCTTGCCAAGCTGCGCATAAGACTTTCTGATCGTGAAGCGTTGGGGTATTTGTCGGTCGGCGGTCTTGTCGCCATGCTGTTTAGCCTGACGATTATATGGATGTCCAATTCAGTGAACATCAATGCCGGTCATATTTATTCGGTAATGACTTACTTATGGATGTTTGCCACAAGCCTGGATGATGGACCTCGATTGCTGGAGAAATATTCCGAACTCAAGGATATTGGTAGACGTGTCAATACAGAATCAGAGTAAGTTGAACAATGAGCTCATCCTTATTATTACATGATGTTTTTGACGTATGAAACTGTGTATATAAGGTGAAGAAGTGAACCGTATTTTGATTCAGCATACTATAGCATTTTATGCTTTGCAGTCACATTAATCCATAACCACTTTATAATGAATTTGGATGGTGTTATATGTCCCGTTTTTTTATTGAGCGCCCCGTCTTTGCTTGGGTTATCGCACTATTTATTATACTTGGTGGTGTTCTTGCTATCCCCCAGTTACCGGTAGCTCAATATCCCGCTGTCGCACCACCCAGTGTGACAATATCGGTAACCTATCCTGGGGCAACACCGGATACCATGAATACATCCGTGATATCACTGCTTGAGCGTGAAATCTCTGCGGTAGATAACCTGCTTTATTTTGAGTCGTCCAGCGATACATCAGGTGTCGCTTCAATAACAATGACGTTTAAACCTGGTACTGATATCAAACTTGCTCAGGTAGACGTTCAGAACCAAATCAAGGTGGTAGAGGCACGCCTTCCACAAGTTGTGCGGCAGAATGGAATAAACGTGGAGTCAGCCAACTCCGGCTTTCTGATGTTGATTGGTTTGAAATCACCTTCAGGCCAGTATCAAGAGGCTGACTTAAGTGATTATTTTGCTCGTCATATCACTGATGAACTGCGTCGCGTACCAGGTGTAGGTAAAGTTCAGCTTTTCGGCGCAGAAAAGGCAATGCGTGTCTGGTTGGACCCGATAAAAATGTTTAGCTACAAGCTATCGGTTAATGATGTCATTACCGCGATTAGCCGACAGAATCTACAGGTTTCACCCGGTAGGATTGGTGATGCTCCAGCAGCTGTTGGGCAAAAAGTAACTTACCCTATTACTGTGAGCGGACAGCTTTCTTCTGTCGAGGAGTTTCGCAATATCACCCTTAAAGCGAATGTCAGCGGCGGTCGTTTAAAACTGGCTGATATTGCTCGCGTAGAGCAGGGCTTGCAAAGTTATGCATTTGAAACGCGTGAAAATGGCCAACCAGCAACCTCTGCTGCCATCAAACTATCACCGGGCGCTAACGCCATCAGTACGGCTGCAGGCATCCATGCGAGACTTAAAGAGCTTTCAAGCACGTTGCCACAAGGGATGGAATTTTCAGTCCCTTTTGATACTGCCCCGTTTGTAAAATTATCCGTACAGAAAGTCATCCAAACGTTCATTGAAGCAATGGTTTTGGTGTTCCTCGTTATGCTGCTTTTTTTGCATAAGCTCCGTTGCACGCTTATTCCGGCTATCGTGGCACCGGTTGCATTGTTGGGCACGTTCACCGTTATGCTGTTCAGTGGTTTTTCCATCAATGTACTGACCATGTTTGGCATGGTGTTAGCAATCGGCATCATTGTAGATGATGCTATCGTAGTTGTGGAAAATGTCGAACGTCTGATAGAGGAGAAAGGGCTTCCTCCCAAGCAGGCGACACACCAAGCCATGGAAGAAATTACTCCCGCTATTGTCGGTATTACTCTGGTCTTGACCGCAGTATTTATCCCTATGGGATTCGCCAGCGGTTCGGTCGGGGTCATTTACAAACAGTTTACGCTCTCTATGGCCGTATCTATTTTGTTCTCCGCGTTTTTGGCGTTAACGTTGACTCCAGCTTTATGTGCATCCCTGCTGAAAGCACATGAACCAAAAGAGAATCAATCGGGTCGCTTTTCACGTTGGTTTAATCGCAGATTTAATGCGTTAACTATTCGTTATGAAACGGGGTTGATATATATATTGAAACGTGGGGGGCGAGTAATGTTACTTTATGTTGTCCTCTGCGGCCTGCTTTTTCTAGGGCTGAAAAAGCTCCCTTCATCGTTTTTTCCTGAGGAAGATCAGGGATATTTTATGTCATCAATCCAGCTTCCTTCCGACGCAACCATGGAGCGTACTCGTGAAGTTGTGAAACACTACGAGGCGGCGATAGCAACCCGTAGTGCCATCGAGAATAATGTCTCTATCCTTGGCTTTGGTTTTTCCGGTTCGGGCCAAAATACAGCGATGACATTTACAACACTAAAAGATTGGCCATATAGAAATGGGGCAACGGCTCAGGATGAGGCTCATTTTGCTGAAGCCGCAATGAAGGATATTGATGATGGTAAGACAACCAGTCAATTGCCACCGGCTATTTCTGATATGGGAACTTCCTCAGAGTTTATGATGTACATAGAAGATCGCGGTGGAAAAGGTTATCACGCATTGAAACAGGCAACAGATCAGCTTCTTGTGCACGCTAATCAAAGTAGTGTTTTGGGAGGGGTAGCTATTGATGGCTTACCTGAGGGTGTAAGTCTTTCATTAAACGTCGATAGAGAGAAGGCCGAAACTTTTGGCGTATCATTTAATGAAATTGGCGAAGCGCTCTCTGCGGCTTCTGGATCTTACTATGTCAATGATTACACTGATAACGGCCGTGTTCAGCAGGTCATTATTCAAGCTGACATAGCTTACCGGATGCAACTCGCGGATTTACTCAAAATCTCTATCAAAAATAAAATGGGAGAGATGGTGCCTCTTTCAACATTCGTGTCTTCATCATGGACTTTGTCACCACAGCAATTGAATCGCTATCAAGGGTATCCCGCACTCAGAGTGACAGGTAGTGCCGCTAATGGGCATTCTAGTGGAACTGCCATGGCAGAGATGGAGAGACTGGCAAGAGATCTTCCCGAAGGCTTTAAAGCTGAATGGGCAGGTAGTTCGCTCCAGGAAAAAGAGTCAGCTTCACAACTTCCGTTGCTTATTTTGCTCTCTATTCTTGTTGTATTCATGGTGCTGGCAGCCCTTTATGAAAGCTGGGCAACCCCTTTTGCCGTGATGTTGGTTGTGCCGTTGGGGCTTATCGGTGCGGTTTGCGCAGTCTTCATTGCTGACATGTCAAATGATGTGTTTTTTAGAGTCGGAATGATAACGATCATCGGGCTTTCTACTAAAAACGCCATTTTGATCATTGAGTTCGCCAGACAACTACGAATGCAAGGCATGGATATTTTTTCCGCAATATTGCTGGCATCCCGGCAGCGATTGCGCCCTATTATGATGACTTCACTCGCCTTTACGCTCGGTGTTGTACCATTAATACTCGCTACCGGCGCCAGTGATAAGACCCAGCACTCCATCGGCACTGGCGTTTTCGGCGGTATGATAAGTGGAACATTATTAGCCATATTCTTTGTTCCTGTCTTCTATCTATTCGTCATGCGTATGCTGGAAAAAACAAAGCTATAAGTTACCAGAGCAAGGGGAGGAATGCCCTTTGCCAGCAATGCGCATTACGATTCAGGACAGGAATGCAGGCATTTCTAACATCGTGGAATTGCTAGCAAGCTGAGCACTATACTTTGAAGGAAAAAAACCGGCCTGAGCCGGTTTAGGAGCGCTTGTCGTTTTTATACTGGCCGCTCTGCGGCCGGGGTAATGCCCTGGTGTTGCTGTATATCTTTCAATGTCACTATAGGCGGTGCAACGATTGAGCGTCCAATGGGTTCGGCAGATCAATAAAGGGCGATTGATCGGCCCGGCCGATCATCACACCGTACCGCACTTCGGCAGCCAGTCCGCCTCGCACTCTTCACTCAATACCACATTGGTCTGCATCCCCAGCCGGGTTTTACGTTTAAGCAGGGTTTTCTCATACTCCCTCAGCGTGTGCGGCACCGCCAGGCCAAACGCCGTCAGGTTCATCACATGCTGATAGCCGCGTGC
Organism: Serratia sp. NGAS9; assembly: GCF_009905295.1. Lineage (NCBI taxonomy): Bacteria > Pseudomonadati > Pseudomonadota > Gammaproteobacteria > Enterobacterales > Yersiniaceae > Serratia > Serratia sp. NGAS9. The sequence goes on along the minus strand of NZ_CP047605.1, from coordinate 75,473 downwards.
CGCCATAAACGACAGGTAGGCGTGGTACAGGTAACGGCGCGGGTTCGGTGGGGTAATGTTGGCATTGCCTATCATCATCCCTTCCGGCGCACCCAGCACCGTCAGGTAACCGCAGAAGTCGACCAACGGGTCGGCCTGGCGTTTGATGGTCAGCGCCTCATCAGAGCTTTGCTGCGCCTGGAGCAGTTCACGGGCCTCGTTCGGGTTGGCGAAGCGCTGCATCAGGTGGCGCACAATGACCGCCAGCTCATTAGTAATTTTGTCCAACAGCTGCGGGTCTCGCTCGGCCAGCGGTATCGCGTCCGGGAAGGTAATAATCACTCGACGCCGGGAGACACCGCCGCTGCGGTCGCTGAACTGCATCGGGTTGTTGTTCACCGCCAGTATCACCGCCGGGATGTAGGCGGCGTAGGCATCGCGGTATTTGGGATCGATGGCGACTGCATCGCCGCCGGTGATGGCCTTGATGCCTGCTCCGTCGCCGCTCCATTTCTCTTGGTCGGGCAGGATAATCAGCGAGTAGCCGACCACCGAAGCCCGTTCGCGTGCCGACTCCAGGTTGTCGATGGTGGCGGCGGTGGTGTTATCGGCCCCGGCGAGCAGTCGGGCGATGGCCGCCATTACGCTCTTGCCGCTGCCGCCGGGGCCGGTCACTTCGAGGAACAGCTGCCAGTCGTAGCGGTTGGCCAGCACCATAAAAAGTGCCGCGAGGATACGCTCCTGTTTATCGTGGTTGCCCCCGGCGGCCCGCGTCAGCCACTGCCAGAAGTGCGGTGCATGGTCGGCCAGGTTCTCCCCGGCGCGCGGCGGCGTGTAGTCCACGCTGTTTACAGTGCGCAGCCAGTGTTCTTGCCGGTGAGCGCTGAACTGGCCGCTGACGGTATCAAACACCCCGTTACGAAAACCAATCAACCGGCGAGCAGGCTCGCCCATCTGCGGCACCATCAGCTTGAGGGTGTCCAAAATGCTGTTGATACCGGCGGCGGAGAACGGTGCGCGCACCTTCTGGAACAACGCGGCAATCTCCCGGCTCAGTTGCCGGTGTGGCAGCACCTGCCAGGCACCGCGCGTATAGCGGCAGAGTTCTTCCCCCACCGGCGGCACCGCCAGGGTGTTGCCGTAGTGCTCGGCCAACAGCTCGGCTTTCTCGCTGGCGCTCATGGCTTTGAGGTCAGCATCGCTCAGCGTGTCGAACGGGCTCGGCTGCGGCGGCTGGCTGAGCGCCTGGAGTTGCGTACGTGTGGCCTCAGCGCCCTGCTGACAGTAAACGTCGTTCCAGTCGCCTTCCGTGGGCGGCAGTGCCGGAGTGCCGCCGGTTAGGGTGGCCACCTCGGCGGCGCGGGTCTGCCCGGTGCCGTTTCGGTCATTATCGGCCGCCAGCAGCAACCGTGCATCCGGGTAATGACTGCGCAGCTGCTCCGCCACCGCCGCCAGGTTGTTGGCGCTGAGTGCCACGCACACCGTCTCACCGGTCAGGCGGTGCACGGTAAGGCCGGTGGCGTAGCCTTCGGTGAGCCAGATAACCGCGTTGTCCGGGCCGTTCAGAATGTGGCAGGCGGCTTTCACCTGCCCGCCTGCCAGCATGCGCTTGTCACCGGCGGCGTTAATCAGCTGCACGTTAACCACTTCTCCCCCGGCATTGTACAGCGGCAGCAAGAGTTCGCCGGGCTGGAAGGTGATACCGCCGACGCGCAGCGACTGGCCCTGCAAGGTCAGGGTGTCCACCTCCGGCCAGCCCTTGGTGCTCAGGTAGGCGTTGCCGCTTTTGCATTGAGCGGCGGCCACCAGAGCCTGTGCCTGTCGCGCGGCCTTGTGCTGGGCCTTGGCTTTGTCTTGTGGTGAATGAGCGGTCTCAGCGGCCGGTGACAGAGCGTTGGTGTTACTCCCCATCACGGCGGCCACCTGTTCGGCAGCAGCCTTTGCTGACAGCGACAGGGCTTTTTCCACCAGGTTGAGGCCGTCACCGGCCCCGCACTGATTGCAGAACCAGGTGCCGCGCCCGTCCTGGTTGTCGAAACGGAAACGGTCTTTACCGCCACAGGTTGGACACGGCTGCGGCTTGCCGTTCGGCTGCAAGGCAATGCCGAGGGCCGGGAGTATCACCGGCCAGTGGCCGGTGGCGGTGCGTACGGTCTGGGAAACGAAGTGGGCGCTCATCCTTTCTCTCCTCAGTGTACGGTGGCGTTCTGTGCCGCCGACAGGCGCTCGCAGCACAGTTCGTCCATCATCTTTTGCCCCAGCGCAGTCAGGCGTGGCGCGGCCACCAGAACGTCCGGCTGCACCATGTCACTCAACATCGTGCACGCCATGTCCATGCCATCCTCCGCACCGTACTGACGCACAAAATGCCCTTCCAGACGCAGGGCAATCGTCATCTGCAGCTCGTCCAGCGTGTAACCCAGGCTCACCCGGTAAAAGGCGAAGGTGTCCAGATAGGCTTGCGCCACGGCGCGACGGAAAACGGCGGAACGGACTTCAATCGGTAAACAGGATGAGGTGTTCATGCGGCGGTGGCCTCCATGCGGGCAAGGATTTGGGATTCACAGGTGTTGACGACGTGGCCGAGCTGGTCGGTCAGCAGGGCAATGACCGAGGCAAACGATGCCAGTTGCGTGGCATCGGGGCGCTGCCCGCCCAGGTCGAGGGTGTCCAGCAGGTCGAGGAACAGCACGCCGGTGGCGTGCGCATGCTGAAGACGCAGAAAATCGGCGTGCGGGATAGGGTAATGGGTGTCGCGGTAGTAGCGGTCGGCCAGGGTGTTCATGCTGCCGCCTTAACCGGCAGACGACCGGCAAAGGACAACACGTAATCACGGGCCAGCACGCGGCGGGCATTGCGTTCGCTATCCGCCACGGTGCGCACCATACGGGGCGAAGCCGTCAGCGCAGACCGGCGCACGGCCGCAAACAGAAAGCAGAATGTAGGATGAGTCGGGGTGAGGATCGTAGCCATGGTGGCAGCCTCCAATAAGTATTGGTTATTGCTACCACCGAAGTTCCTACACTTATGGGTGGTAGCCCAGACGGGGGTAGGAATACCGGCCTTATTGGAAACCGGCCAGCCCGAAGGCTGCCCCGCCTGAGCCACCATTGATTGACTGCTGCGATAGCATAACATCCACCGCGCAAAAAATGAGCGCACTAAGGCCACGACATAAAAAAACACGCCTGGCGCGTGTTGTGTCGCCAATAAGTAACACGGGTTCCTACGCCCGGCTGCCGATTTTGCGACAGCGGGAGGACTATAGCGCAGAGCCGGACGTGGGGGCAAGCCGTAAGACGCACCCGGACGTTCAATCGATCGCATTGTGATCAACCACTTCGTCGGCACAGATACGACGCAGCTCAGCCTGCCGGTTCGCCAGGCAAATCACACCGTGTTTTTCGCTGCGGTGCTCAGGCAAGACGATATCCGGGTGTTTGCGCTGCAACAAGATGGCTTCCGCTACAAACCGGGCGTCATTATCGCTCAGGGTAAAACTGTGCCGACCGAGGGTTAACTGCATCACTTGGCGCTCCCCTGATGACGGTTGGCAATACGTTCTTCCATCCACTGTTCGACCTCGGAGGCCAGCCAGGCGACGTTTTTACCGCCAAGGGAGACCTGAGCCGGGAACTGTCGGCGACTCATCATCTCGTACACGGTGGAGCGGGACAGACCGGTGGTGTAGAGCACTTCCGGCAGGCGAATAAAACGTTCGCGCGGGGTGTAACCGCCAGGAAGCACCGGCGACGGGGTGAATGGGGTGGAAGTGGAAACGGTCAACATAAAACGCTACCTCTTTGTGTCCGGCCAACGCTGGCCGGGACTGTGTGAACTTCAGTAGCGCCCTATTATGTGAATATTTACCGGGGTGGCAACAAGGTGTTGTTGTGTGGTGGGACAGCTTTTATGCCTATTTTTCAATCAAATGGGCATATAGGTTAATATTGACCTTTATTGGCAAGCCTTGGCAAACCCAAAGAAATGAACGAGCCATGAATAGCCGTTTATTAATAGGCAGAAACAGGCATACAGGCACAACCCCAGGCTAGCCAGAGAAAAGGGCCTTTTTAGCCGAGTGAACAGCAGTGAACACCGGGTGATGAGTGAGGAAATGACTCATCACAGTTTTATTTATTGATTTAACTAATTTTTTATCCAAGTGAACAGTAGTGAAGAGTTTAAAGAAGAACTAAAACCGCAAAGGTGATTTTGCAGTCAATATCTGAGGCGGCTACAACGAAAGCGCTGGCGGGAAGAAAGGCGGCGCAAGACCCCATCACGGGCCTCGCTATGATGGGATAATCACGCCCGCTTCCATCACGCGCCCCCTATCCTTCCCCCAAAAACAGCCTTTTTCCTGGCTAGCGGGTGTCAAAGAACGCGTGCATGCATAGAGTGCATGATTTTGCATGCAAGAAAATGCATTTTTTATCCCCTGCCACACCAGTAGCAGCGCGGCCTGCGGTCTCTCATGCACCTGCATGAAAAGCGACACATAAAGCGGGCAGGCGAGGCGGGGATAGCATTGCGCGCCAGCGGTGGTGTTTAATATTAATAATTATTGTCTGAGTGCGTTGTAACGGCGCGGGCGTGGTTGATGTTGGTTCGTTAGTGGTTGGTTGTGATCGTGCGCGCGTGGTGCGTCTGAGGTGCGATGGTGGCGAGTATGAAAAAGCCGCCAGCTGGCGGCTTTGATATGAAGGAGCTGAACTATCAGGCAACTTTTAAAACTGGATAAAAAATAGTTTTAAAATCATCAGGAATCGCCTCTCTAAGTTGACCGATAATCGAACTGTTCTTAGGCAACTGCGATGCCAAGTTACTGAGCAGTGCATCAAGCTTTTCACTGCGATCCCATTGGATCTTATAGCTTGAGGAATCAATTTTTTGAGCAATCGATAGTAATTGTTGTCTATCGTTATAGACATATTTCATTTTAATTAAATTGACACCATCATCATGAATATCTGAATAAGTTAAAATGAAATGAACTAGCTCACCTTTCTTATAAGTTTCGATGTGTTGATACTCACGCTCAAAAATAGATGTAACCAACTCATGAGGCTGCACCCCTTTTACCATGCAAAAAGAAATTATTTTATTAATCTCTTTCATGATTTGAGTATAGTTTGTCATTTAATCATCCTCTCAACTTCTGCGAGAACCTTATCTAAATCATTAATCGATTGGAGAAGGGCTTTGTTATCTCGCTTATCAACTGGGCCATAAGCTTTGGCTAGCTTTAGAAAAACATATCTTACTAATATAGCATCATTAGCCTCAGTTGTCTTTAAATATGGCATGTAACGGCTAAAAATCGGATAAAGCTCTGAGCTTTTCTCACCAATACCATTATCAATCAGTAGATTAGATGCCGCATCTTGAGTGCGTGTTTTCAGAATATCCCTCATTAATTTTCTTGCTTGGTGAGGTCTTTTCTCAATTAACTCAGGGTCAATGTATTCAGCAGCTTTCTGAACTTCTTTTTCTGCTAATTTCTGGCGTAACTCTTCTAATGTATCCTCTGGAAGGTCTAGGCCAGACAGTCTAATTTTCTCTATTTGCTGGTTTACTGAATCGCTTATCTCATGGCGTTTTTGTTCGAATAATGCATTGAAATCAATGTCATTTAAGTAAGAGTCTTTATCACTGACATAAACGCTTTCACTTTCTACTCCTGCTAATTCGTTGTCTCTTTCAACATAGTCTCTGTCAGTGAACGTATACTCGCGTACAGTCGCTCTACGAGCTTTTTCTACCTCATTCTGGAAATTTTCCCACATGACATTCAAGCCTATTTCCTCATGAAAAATCACTATTCCATTATTATCAATTTCGAAATGTTTGATTTCAGATTCAGGAATAACTCGTAAAATACGACCGACGACTTGAGCAAAAGCATTAAGGCTTCTATATGGCCTAAATATAGCAAGAACAGTTAAATATTTATGGTCATAGCCTTCCATTAACATATTAACGGAAATGACAACATCACACTGATGATGTTCAACTTTCATTAATGCATCAGCTAATTCATTTTGTTCCATTTCACTATGTACTATTACAGAAGTCATGCCTCTATCTTTATACCAAGTAAGTAAATCTTCAGCATGAGCGATACTACAACCCACAGCTAAAATCTTGTGAGGAACGTTTGGCGAGGCCTCTTTAAGTTCTCTGAGTTTACTAATGCTATGGTCTATAACATCTAAAGAGCACTCTTTAGATAATGCGATACTTTTTTCAATCCATTCTTTATCCTTAAGCATTAATATTTGCTCTTTAGATAATTTTACACCGGGTTGCTCTGGAGTTGAAAAAAATAACTCATGCGCATTTACTGTTTCTTTTCTTAACCATTTTACATATTTATCTCTCATGACCTCAGACAAAGGTGTTTCATGGATTTTTACTCCAGGAATTTCCTGATTATCTCCCCGGTAGGGCGTTCCTGTTACGTGAAGTACTTTCGCATTAGAGAAATAACGGAGCGTATCACGCCAGCTTTGAGCAGGTGCATGATGAGCCTCATCAATAATAATTAAATCAAAGAAATCCGAAGGAACCCTATTGATTAATGCATTATCGCGAGTTGATGAAACCTTTTGTATATTAGAGTAAACAATGTGACTACTTAAAAGGTGTTCGTCTGATAACTCAGCAGAATATTCATTAACAATGGGTATGTCTTTACTGCTAAATACAACATCGAAGTTTACCCAAAAATTATCAGCGAGAACTTCTTGGGTTTTTCTGATGCTATCTTTTGTGATAAGCCCTGGGGTGATAATTAAAACTTTTTTATGTGCAACGCCAAACGGAGCTATTGAGATAAGGCCACTTTTCCCTGTGCCTGTAGGTAGGACAACTAGAGCTTCTTTATTTTCCACATCACTGAAGAAGTCTTTTATTTTTATATAGGCTTCGATCTGCGGAGCTCTAAGCTTGGTATTACCTTCGATATTTACTGCTGTATCAAAAAAATAAGACATTTTAATCACCCTTAATTAGTTAACTAATAATTATTTCCTGGGGTATAGTTGGTCGGCATAAAATTGAAGCATGCGATTCCTGCCGTCAAGATACTGAGCATGGTTATAGATACCACGAATGCTATTCTTATCTACATGCGCTAGCTGCATCTCAATCCATGCAGACTCAAAACCCTGCTCATGCAGGATAGTGGACATCGTATGCCTGAAACCGTGACCAGTTGCTCGTCCCTTATATCCCAACAGTTCTATTACCTGATTCACACTTTCCTTACTTATAGGCTTTCTACGGTTGTTTCGTCCAATGAAAATGTAAGGATAGTGACCGGTGATCGGTTCTAGTTGCTTAAACAACTCAATCACCTGTGTGGAGAGTGGCACCAAATGCGGGCGGCGCATTTTCATGCGCTCGGCGGGAATCTCCCAGATACCCCGCTCAAAATCAATTTCCTCCCATGTAGCAAAGCGCATTTCTTGCGTGCGGACGCCGGTCAGCATAACGATCTTCGCTGCATTCTTCGTGATGATGCTGCCGGTATACCCTTCCAAGTCCTTAACAAAGTAAGGCAGTTCTTCAGCCGAAAGGAACGGATGGTGCTTTTGCTTAGGCACAGCCAGCGCACTGGCGAGATCTGGTGCTGGGTTGTACTCCGCTCTGCCGGTAATAATTGCGTAACGGAAGACCTCTCCGCAGCGCTGGCGTACCTTACGGGTTTTCTCCAATGCCCCACGCTTCTCAATGCGCCGCAGCACTTCCAGCAGCTCTAACGGCTTAATTTCGGCAATGGGGCGTTGACCAATATACGGAAACACATCCTGCTCAAAGGTGCGCATGATTTCTTCTCTGTAAGCCAGAGTCCACCGGTCAGCCTTGTTCGTGTGCCATTCACGGCTAATAGCTTCAAAAGAGTTCTCGACAGAAAGCTTCTGAGCGAGCTTTTGCGCCTTTTTCTCGGCTACTGGATCAATGCCATTCGCAACCTGCTTACGGGCCTCTCCGCGCTTTTCTCGCGCGTCGGCCAGCGTTACCAACGGGTAGGTACCAAAGGACATTAGCTTGGCTTTTCCGGCATAGCGATAGCGAAAACGCCAACCTTTACTCCCATCAGTATTGATAAGAAGAGATAGACCTTGGCCGTCGTTGAGGGTGTAGGGTTTTTCCTGCGGTTTGGAGCGTCGAATTTGTATGTCAGTTAGGAGCATGTGTATAAGTGGATTCTGTGTATAAAAACTCTATACGCATCACTATACACATTTTTCACGGATTCAGGCAGTAGCACACGGACTTATACGGACAGAAACCTCAATCAATCCATTGATTTATTGTGTTTTTATGGATTGATTAGGAACTACCCGGACAAGCTTTGGCGGAAGATCACAGGAGTCGAACCTGCCCAGGACCGCTGGCGGCCCCAACCGGATTTGAAGTCCGGCCGCCCCACCGGGGACGAGGATCTTCCTTGGAGAAGAGAAGAAGCAAGGCGCTGATTATAGCGCAGTTTGTTCGTTGCGCTAAGCGGGAAATGGCGGCCGCCGGCGATTCGGCGGCCGGGGAGCGCTACTTCAGGAAATCCTTCACGTCCAGCAGGATGAACTCGTTGTCATCCGCCATATTGGGCTGGCGGCTGGAGGAGAACGGGAAGTTATTGTCGTTACCGACGATGATGTGGTTGGCGTCCACCACGTCCACGTTCTCGATGGTGAAGAACGGGAAGGTCAGCACGCCGTCGTTCAGCGGCTTGCGCGCCAGCTTGTTCGGATCCTGAATGTTCATCAGGTCGATATAGCCCAGTTTTTCGACCGGTTTGCCGACGTTGGCGTCCGAGAAGGCGATTTTATACACCCGCTTGAACTTGGCCACCTGGCTGAAGCAGTTGTCGGTCGGCGCGCCGGCGGCGCAGGCTTTATCCGGCGTGCCTTCGCCGTTGTCGCGCTCGATCACCAGCCCGTGGGTGGCGTCGATCATGTTGAAGTCGCCGATGGCGTTCTGGTTGTCTTCCAGCACGTACTGCCAGCTGCGGCCGGTCCAGGCCTGCTGTTTGACGTCGAACTCCAGTACCCGCAGGTAGCGTTTACCGCCGACGTTCTCGAACTGCTCGCCGTCCCACAGCGCCCCTTCCAGCAGCGGGTACAGCTTGCTGCCGTCCGGCGAGGCGGCCATGCCTTCAAAGCCTTTGGAGCGCGCCACCTGGAAGTTCTGCTTGCCGTCCGGCGCGCCCGGCAGGGTCAGCGTCGGGTTGTCCGGCGATTTCACCACCTTGCCGTCTACCTGGGTGTCGAACACTGCCAGCACCTTGCCGTTCAGGTCGGCCTTGATCAGGTAAGGCCCGAACTCTTCACCGATCCACAAGGCATCATCGGCAAACTGGAAGCTTTCAGGATCGAAATCACTGCCGGTCAGATAACGTTTCTCGGTGCTTTCGTTGATGATGTGAAACGGCACCTTTTTATCCGGATCGTGCAGGAACACCGTCTTCAGCGGCGCGACCGTGCCGTCTTTGAAATCGATCTTGTAGTGGTTGAGGTACAGCATGGCGTCCGGGGAGTTGGCCTTGCTGCCGAAGCCGTTGTCGGTTAGCACCCAGTAGGTGCCGTCGGGCATGTGTTTGATGCCGGAGTGGCCCTGCAGCGGCTGGCCGTCGATCGGCAGGCCGAGGCCGGTCAGGCGATCGGCGGATTTGCCCGCCACGCTGCCCAGCTCGGTGACGCGTTTGCCGCTGGTGTATTTGCCGCTCTGCTGCAGATCGCTCGGCGCGTCCTTCGGCGTGGAAACGGCGGATTTCACCGGCAGCAGCGCATGCCCGGCCAGCGTCGCTTGCACCGGCTGCGCGTCGGCCCACAGGTTGGCGCTCAGCGCCATGCAGCCGACCAGCAGCGCCAACCGGGTTTTGGTGTTGTGCATGTCATTGTCCCTTTTCGTTGTTATCGCCCAGAAGTAAAAGCAACGTCACTATAGGGAGCGGCAATGACAGAAATATTATTCGGCGAACGCCCGCCGGTAGCTGTGCGGATGGAAGCGCCAGGTGATGGCGATCAGCACCACCACCAGCAGCGCGTGGATCTGCCAGTCCAGCACGAAGCCGCCGCTGTAGTCGCGCAGCAGGCCGGAAAGGTAAGGCGTGACGCCCGCCAGCAGGAAACCGACGCCCTGCATAAAGGCCACCAGCCGCCCGGCCGCCGCCGGCTGGTGCAGGTGATCGAGCGCAAGCACCAGGCACAGCGGGAACGCGCCGCCCAGCCCCAGCCCGGAAAGCAACACCCACAGCCACGGCAGAGTCTGCGGCAGATAAATCAGGCCGATAAAGCCGATCAGTTGCATCATCAGCGCCAGCAACAGCAGCGGCCGCCGGTCATGATTGCGCGCCAGCGCCGGCAACAGCAGCGCGCCCACCACCTGGCCGAAGGTCATCAGCGCCAGCAGCGAACCGCTGGCCTGCGGCTGCCAGCCGAGCTGCATGTAATACGGCGGCAGCCACGCAATCAGGCTGGTATAACCGCCGTTGATCAGGCCGAAATAGGCGCCGAGCAGCCAGGCGCGCCGGTTGCGCAGCAGGCCTGGCCCGCGGTTTTCGCCCGCCGCGCCCAGGCGAGACAGCCCGCGGCTGACCGGCCACCAGGCCAGCAGCGCCACCAGGGCCGGCAACGCCCACCAGGCCAGTGCGCTGTGCCAGTCGTGCCCTACGCTCATCAGCCACGGGGTGATCGCCGCCCCCAACCCGCCGCCGCCCATCAGCGCCGCCGACCACAGCCCGGCCACCAGCGCCATGCTTTTAAGGAAGTGATGCTTGATGATGCCGGGCATCACCGCCTGGATCACCCCGATACCGAGCCCGCCCAGCACCGCGCTCATCAGCAGTTGCACGCTGCCGGGGGCCAGTTCGCGCCAAAGCGCGCCCAGCCCGATCGCCAGCAGGCTCAACGTCACGGCGCTGCGTTCGCTGAACAGCCGATTGATGGTGCCGCCCGCCAGCGCCATCAGCCCCATCATCAGCACCGGCAGCGTGGTCAACAGCGCCGCGCCGCCAAAACTCAGCCCGGTGACCTGGCGCAGCGTCGGCAGCAACGGGCCGATCGAGGTCAACAGCGGCCGCATGTTCAGGCCGATCAACACCAGCGCCAGCAGCAGAGGGTTGAGCCAGCGGCGCGGGGAAGGTGAATTAACAGAATGATTTAACACGGCATATTCCTGGTACTGCGAAATGAAGAGTGCGGCGTCACAGCGCGATCGCCGCAGCGTTGCGTTACTGTAGGCAACGCCGCTAGTATTGGGAAATTAAATAATAAAATAGCCAACAGTGGGAAAATGAATCGCTACCCGATGTTCAATCCGCAGCTGCTGCTCAGCTTCGTCGCCGTGTGCGACAGCAACAGCTTCACCCGCGCCGCAGAGCGGGTGTTTTTGTCGCAGTCCACCGTCAGCCAGCAGGTGCGCCGGCTGGAAGAGATGCTGGGCAAGCCGCTGTTTGAGCGCTCCTCGCATCAGGTGCTGCTGACCGAAGAAGGCGTCAAGCTGTTGAGCTACGCGCGCCGCATTATCGCGCTGAATGAAGAAGCCCACGACGCGCTGACCGGCATCTGGCGCGACGGCGTGCTGCGGATCGGCATGCCGGAGGATTTCGCCGTGCCCACCACCGAGCTGCTGGCCGACTTCAGCCGTGAGCACCCGCACCTGCGGCTGGACGTCGCCAGCGGCCTGAGCGCCGATCTGCACAGCGCCTACGCGCGTGAAGAGCTGGATCTGATCCTGGTGAAACAGCGCCGCCGGCAACCGCCGCGCGCCGCGCGGCCGGAACCGCTGCTGTGGCTGGACAGCCTGGCCTTCCCGGCCATCGAGCAATCGCCGGTGCCGCTGGCGGTGTTTCCGCTCAACGGCCTGTACCGCGACGAGCTGTGCCAGGCGCTCGACAACCTCGGCAAACGCTGGCGCATCGGCTACAGCAGCGCCAGCCTGGCGGCGCTGACCGCCGCTTCGGCCGCCGGGCTGGGCGTCACCCTGCTGCCGGCCGGCTGCCGTCTGCCCGCGCACCGGGTGCTGGGCGGAGCCGAAGGATTGCCGCCGATAGACAGCTTCGAACTGGCGCTCTACTACCGCGACGGCGCCCCTGCCGCCACGCTGGCGCTGGCCCAGCGGCTAACGGTGTTTTGCGGGTTGAAATGAGACCGCTTACGCCACTATCTGCGGATATTCGCGCTGCAGCCAGTCGATAATCCGTACCCACAGCGCTTCTGTCTGCTCAAGGCAAGCTTGTACCGCCGCGTCCGTCACCAAGTCGCCGGAATAATCCGCCACGTTGCGCTGTTTTCGCAATGCATCCAGGCAGATCATTGCCTCGCGCGGCAACCCTACAGTGAGCGGCAACGTTTGGATCATGGTCTGGTGATGACCAGGCCTGCTGGTCAGCGTGCGGTATCCTTTGGCTTGCAAAGCGGCATTCGCCATTTGCATGACCGCTTTATATGCCGTGTCGAAACGGCTCTCATTGCTGAGCTGAGTGATACCCGCATCGCGTCGGTTGCGAGCGGCAGCGGCCAGCAGTTTTTTAATCGCCCCCGCGTCAGGCGTTATCACCTCCAGTCCCAGCCCGACCAGATTGTCCAGCGTCATCCTTGTCTCCCGCAATCCAGAGTTGGGGTTTCTGCATAATGTCCTGAATAAACGCGGAGTTCTCGGCCAAAACCGCTCGCCACTCTTCCGGCGAGTACAGTTTGGGGTTAATTTCCCGACCCAGCGTTGCCTGCAGCGGATAAACCGCCTGAATTACATCCGCAAAAGACAGTTTACCGACGATCAGAACATCGATATCACTGGCCGCCGTCGCTTTGCCACTGGCGACGGAACCAAAGATGAAAGCCCGTTCAATGTCCTCCCCAAATCCTGCCAGCACCTGCCGTAAGCGCGCAGCCGGGCCGCAGGTCTTGCGGAAAATCGCCGCCAGCTCGGGAAAAATCAGGCAATCGGCGTTAGCCTGATAGCAAATTTGGTTGCCCTGCCGCTTCCTGAGCAAGATGCCGCCTTCAGCCAGCCGGCTCAACTCTTTATGTAAAGTCCCGGCCTGAGTTGCGGTGCGCCGCGCAATTTCTCGCACATGAAACGCCTGCCCGGCTTCAATAAACAGCAGGCTTAGCACTTTTCTACGGTATTCGCTGAACAGTAATTCGAGCATCGGATCGTGCATCACGCTGACCTCAATGTAGCTTTAATGACTACAAATGTAGCCATTAAAGCTACGAAAGAGCAAGCCAAGAGCACCATTCCGCCGGCAGACGCCGATCATTACCAAATCGAATAGTCACCAGTGGCAAATGTCGCTGCCAACCGGTCGGTTCCTCTCCTAAATTGGGGGATATTTTCACTCCCTCACCTCTGGATTAAGGAACCGAACGTGGAAAATCCTCAGCAACCGGGCCGCAGAGCCTTCCTCAGCCAAACCGGCAAACTCACCACCGCCTGCGCGGTGATCGGCCTGACCGGCGGCATGGCGCAGGCCGCTTCGCCTGGCGGCGAGCCGTGTGCGCCAACGCCGATGACCCTGACCGATCGTCACTACTGCCTGAGTGAGGTGCGGCTGGAAGACGGCTTTGAATACGACGGCGAAACGGTGATCGGCACCCGCACCGCGCTGTACACCCTGGAGATCAAAGACGGCAAGATCGCCGCCATTCACGCCGCCAACGCCGCGTTGCCGGCCGGCGTGCCCCGCTATAAGGCGCAGGGCCGGCTGCTGCTGCCGGCATTTCGCGATATGCACATCCACCTGGACAAAACCTTCTACAGCGGCCCGTGGCAGGCGCCGCGCCCGCGCCAGGGCAAAACCATCATGGACATGATCGCGCTGGAGCAGACGCTGATCCCGAAACTGCTGCCCACCTCGCAGCAACGGGCGGAAAACCTGATCGCCTTGCTGCAGTCCAAAGGCAGCACCGTGGCGCGCAGCCATTGCAATATCGATCCGGTCAGTGGCCTGAAAAGCCTGGAGCACCTGCAGCGCGCGCTGGAAAACCACCGGGCGGATTTTAGCTGTGAAATCGTCGCCTTCCCGCAGCACGGTCTGTTGCACTCCAAGGTCGACGCGCTGATGCGCGAAGCGATGCAGATGGGCGTGCAGTACGTCGGCGGGCTGGATCCGACCAACGTCGACGGTGCGATGGAGAAATCGCTCGACGCCATGTTCCAGATCGCCCTCGATACCGGCAAAGGCGTGGATATCCACCTGCATGAAACCAGCCCGGCTGGGGTCGCCGCCATTAACTACATGATCGCCACCGTGGAGAAAAACCCGGCGCTGCGCGGCAAGGTCACCATCAGCCACGCTTTCGCCCTGACCACGCTGACGCCGGGCGAACTGGCGGAAACCGCCACCCGGCTGGCGGCGCAGCAGATCGCCATCGCCTCCACGGTGCCGATCGGCGGCCTGATGATGCCGCTGCCGCAGCTCAGTGAGAAAGGGGTGTTCGTGATGACCGGCACCGACAGCGTGATCGACCACTGGTCGCCTTTCGGCACCGGCGACATCCTGGAGAAGGCCAATCTGTACGCCCAGCTGTACCGCGGTTCCGACGAGTATCACCTGTCGCGTGCCATGGCCATCTCCACCGGCGGCGTGCTGCCGCTGGACGATAAGGGGCAACGCGCCTGGCCGAAAGCCGGCGATGCCGCCGAGTTCGTATTGGTCAACGCCAGCTGTTCCGCCGAGGCGGTCGCCCGTCTGCCGGCGCGCAGCGCCACCTTCCATCAGGGGCGCCTGGTCGCCGGTCAGGTAAGCAAAGCCTAAGGTCGGTCCGCTGTTGTCATCATGATGGCCGTTTTTGGCCTTCTGCCAGAGTAAGGCGCGGCGCAAGATGGTCGCTACACACACTGATGGAGGGCCGAAAATGTCACAAAGCGCGTTATTGATCATCGATGTCCAGCAATCATTCCAGCACCGTCCATTCTGGCAGGAGGACGATCTGCCGGCGTTTCAACAGGCGCTGACGCGCCTGATCGCAGGCTGCCAACGACACGGCGCAGCGCTGGTCGACGTGCTGCACGTTTCGCCGCAAGGGCCGTTCTCTCTGGCTTCGGGCCATGTGCAGCGCCTGCCGTTCCTCACCCACCAGGCGGATATCACCGTACACAAGCATGTGCACAATGCGCTGACCGAATCCGGCCTCGACGCCTGGCTGCGCGAGCGGGATATCAACCACCTGATCGTCTCCGGCATCCGCACCGAGCAGTGCTGCGAAACCACCACCCGGGTGGCGTCCGATCTCGGTTATCGGGTGACTTTCGTCACCGAGGCGACGTTAACCTTCCCGATGCGCCATCCCGACGGTGAAATCTTTACCCCCGCGCAGTTGAAGCGGCATACTGAAACCGTACTGGTCGATCGTTTCGCCCGCATCGCCAGCGTGGATGAGGCGCTGGCGCAACTCGCACAGGAGTAATCATGTCGCAGGCCGTCTATTTTCTGCTGTTGCCCAACGTACTGTTGCTGGACGTCAGCGGCCCGGCGGAAACCCTGCGCCTCGCCGGGCAGTTCACCCTGCGTTATCTCAGCCCGGCGCCGCAGGTCGTCTGTTCCATCGGCATGACGCTGAGCGGCCTGCAGCCGTTGCCCGAGCGCCTGGAAGACGGTGCCATCCTGGTGCTGCCGGGCGTCGGCGATTCGCAGCGCTATTTCGCCGGGGAAGAGGCCGAGCAGGCGCGCCGCTGGCTGGCGACGCTGCGGCCCGACCTGCAGCGGCAGCGCATCACCCTGGTGTGCATCTGTTCCGGCGCGCTGCTGGCGGCGCAGGCCGGGCTGCTCGACGGCTATCAGTGCACTACCCACCACGACGTCATCGAACGTATCCGCCGGCAGGCGCCGGCAGCGCAGGTGAAAGAGAACCGTATCTTCGTCGAAGATCGCGGAGTCTACACCAGCGCGGGCATCACCACCGGCATCGATTTGGCGCTGCACCTGGTCCACCGCCACTGCGGTTCCGGCCGGGCGCGCGACGTCGCCCGCGATATGGTGGTCTATTTCCGCCGCGCCGGGGACGATCCGCAGCTGTCGCCCTGGCTGCGCTACCGCAACCACCTGCACCCGGCGGTGCACCGCGCGCAGGACGTGATGGCCGCCGAGCCGGAGGCCGACTGGTCGGTGCCGCAGATAGCGGAGAAGGCGCACGTCAGCAGCCGCCACCTGGCGCGGCTGTTTCGCAGCCACGTCGGCATCAGCGTGCGGGAATATCATGAGCAGCTGCGGCTGGCGGTGGCGCAACAGCGCCTGCAGCAAGGGTATGGCTTGGAGAAGGCCGCGCTGGCGGCCGGTTTTTCTTCCGGGCGGCAGCTGCGCCGCGCCCAGCAGCGCCAGCACTCGCCGCTATGACACCAGCCGGCGGGTATCCAGCCGCTGCAGGCCGACAGACAGCAGCAGGCTGAGCCCCAGCGCCACGCCGAACACCCAGAAGATATCCAGCAGCGGGTGGCCGGTGAAGTCCAGGTGCCGGCTGCGCATCACGTTGACGATCAGGGCGTGAAAACCGTAGATCGCCAGCGAATGGCGGGAGAACGCGCTCAGCCAGCCGATCGGCTGCGGCAAACAGTGTTTCACCCACACCAGCAGCGCCACCGCCGCCATAAATACCAGCGGGCCGCTGTAGATGTAGTAGGTATCGGCGAAGTTGCCGTTGATGAACAATTGGTGTTTGGTGCCGCGAGCGATCAGCGCCACGCACAGCGCAAATCCCAATGCCGCCAGCCAGCCCACGGCGCGCCCGCGCGCCTCCATCATGCCAATCGCCCGCCCGGCCAGCGCATACAGCAGGTAGTAGAAGGTATCGCCGTAGATATACAGGTTAACCGGCAGCAGGTGCGCGTTGCCGAAGGTCAGCTTGTCGGTATTCGGGTTGGCGATCACCGCCAACACCACCAGCGCGGCGGCCAGGGCGTAGCGCGACACCGGTTTGACGCTGATCAGCGGCGACAGCAGGTAAATCACCGCGATGGCGTAGAAAAACCACAGATGATAGAACACCGGCTTTTGCAACATGCCGCGCAGCGATGGCCAGAAACCGATCTTGGTAAAGGCCGCGATATAGATCAGCGCGATGGCGCTGTAGAACAGAATGCAGCAGATGATGCGGGTGAAATGCCGGCGGCCGGCGCTCTTTTCGCCGAAGAACAGGTAGCCGGAAATCATAAAGAACAGCGGCACCGATACGCGCGACAGCGAGTTCAGCACGTTGGCGATATCCCAGTTGTGCAGCCCTATCGCCGCGCCGTTGGTGACGTAATAGGTGGTGGCGTGGATCATCACCACCATCATGCACGCCATCGCCCGCAGGTTGTCTATCCAGCCGATTTTCTCGCTCAAACGCTCGCCCGATCTTGTGTCATATTGATATGTTAAGAAGAGGTTATCGGGCACGGCGTTCGGCGACAACCCAAAAGCGAAATATCAGAATGCACTTAAACAACACCTTATGATTGCGAAGGTGAACAATTGGCGGCAAAATAGCCGCCATAACTCGCTCAGTTTGCGCTTCCCGCCCTGGCAGTTCCTTTTTCTCTTTTACTATCAGTACAATAATATGAAAACGACATTACCACCTGCGGCACGTTTGGGCCGGCAGGCGCTTTTATTCCCTCTTTGTCTGGTGCTGTTCGAGTTCGCCACCTATATCGGCAACGATATGATTCAGCCGGGCATGCTGGCCGTCGTGGCGGATTTCAACGCCGGCGAAGAGTGGGTACCGACCTCGATGACCGCCTATCTGGCCGGCGGCATCTTCCTGCAGTGGCTGCTCGGGCCGCTGTCGGATCGCCGCGGCCGTCGCCCAGTGATGCTGGCCGGGGTGGCGTTCTTTATCGTCTCCTGCCTGGCGATCCTGCTGGTCACCACCATCGAGCAGTTCATCGCCATGCGTTTCCTGCAGGGCATCGGCCTGTGCTTTATCGGCGCGGTCGGCTACGCCACCATCCAGGAGTCGTTTGAAGAATCGGTGTGCATCAAAATCACCGCCCTGATGGCCAACGTGGCGCTGATCGCCCCGCTGCTCGGGCCGCTGGCCGGCGCGGCGCTGATCCACGTCGCGCCGTGGCAGAGCATGTTCGTGCTGTTTGCGGCGCTGGCGGCCATCGCCTTCTACGGCCTGTGGAAAGCCATGCCGGAAACCGCCACGCTGCAGGGCGAGGCGTTTTCCGCCGCCAACCTGTGGCGCGACTACCGCCAGGTGCTGGGCAACCGCCGCTTCCTGTGCGGCGCGCTGGCGATCGGTTTCGCCAGCCTGCCGCTGCTGGCCTGGATCGCCCAGTCACCGGTGATCCTGATCAGCGGTGAGTCGCTGTCGACGCTGGACTACGGCCTGCTGCAAATCCCGGTGTTCGGCGCGCTGATCCTCGGCAACCTGACGCTGGCGCGCCTGACCGGCAAAAACAGCGTGGAGCGCCTGATCAAGCTGGGCGCGGGCCCGATGCTGCTGGGGCTGCTGATCGCCGCGCTGGCAACCCAGTTCTCCAGCCACGCCTACCTGTGGATGACCGCCGGCCTGAGCCTGTACGCTTTCGGCATCGGCCTCGCCAACGCCGGGCTGTACCGCCTGACGCTGTTCTCCAGCAATGTCAGCAAAGGCACGGTGTCGGCCACTATGGGCATGCTGAGCATGATGGTATTCACCGTCGGCATCGAGCTGGCCAAGGTCGCCTACGTCTGGGGCGGCAGCGGGCTGTTCAACC
Source organism: Serratia sp. NGAS9 (assembly GCF_009905295.1). NCBI lineage: Bacteria > Pseudomonadati > Pseudomonadota > Gammaproteobacteria > Enterobacterales > Yersiniaceae > Serratia > Serratia sp. NGAS9. Next base: position 56,798 of record NZ_CP047605.1, on the reverse strand, counting down.
TGTTCAACCTCATCAGCGGCCTGTGCTGGCTGACGCTGGTGGCGCTGTTCCTCGGCAAACGCCGCAACGGCGACCCCACACCGCAGCCGACCGGCGCGGTGTAAACGCGACGATAAAACGCCGGTCCGGTTTCCCGACCGGCGTTTTTTTATGCGGCCTCAGCCGAGCAGCCCCCACAGCGCATACCCCGCTCCCACTACCGCCACCCCCAACAGCAGCAACGCCGACAGGACAGAGATCGCCCGCCGCGCGCGCTGCAGCGCCTTTCCCGACAGCAGGGTGATATAGGCCAGCAAGATGGCGAAATCCGCCAGCACCCACAGCGCGGTCAGCAGCGTCAGGCTGGCGCCGATCGAGGGAGTGACGGCGATGAACTGCGGGAAAAAGGCGACGAAGAAGATGATGTCCTTGGGGTTAGCGATGCCTACCAGAAAACCGTTTGCCATCGCCGAGCGTTTTTGCGATGGTGCAACGGGCTGCGCATCGGGGGTTCGTGCGGATAAATCCTCATACAGCGAGGCGATCGCCATGCGGCCGATAAACAGGCAGCCCAGCAGGCCTATCCACTGCAGCAAGCGCATATCCACCGCGAACAGCCCGGTGACAACCAGCGCGGCAATACCGATCAGCAACAAAGAGGCCCCATTGCTGCCCAGCGCGGTCAACAGCGCGCACCGGGCGCCAAAGCGCGCCGCGGTGTTGGCGACCATCATCACCACCGGCCCTGGCGTGGCGATCAGCAAGAAAATGGCGGCGAAATACGCCGCCAGCAACGACAGGTTCATCTTTATTTCACTCACATTCAGGCGGTTGGCGTCGGATCATTATGGTGCCGTAGCCCCCGCCTTGAAAAAGGAGTAATCCTGTCGTTTACTGTGAGCCAGACTCATTCTTAGAGACGCCGCGATGGCCAGTTCCCTTCCGCCGCTTTACGCCCTGCGCGCTTTCGAGAGCGCCGCCCGCACCGGCTCGTTCACGCTGGCCGCCGACGAGCTGCATCTCACCCCCAGCGCCGTCAGCAAGCACATCAAAACGTTGGAGCAGCACTTCGGCTGTCGGCTGTTCCAGCGCAACGGCCCACGCATCGAGGTCACCCCGCAGGGAAAAATCTTCGCCGCCGAGCTGCAGCAAGGGTTTGGCCGCATCGAACAAGCCTGCGAGCTGTTCAGAAGCCACCGCGATCTGCTGCGGATGAAGGCGCCCTCCACCCTGACCCTACGCTGGCTGCTGGACTGCCTGAGCCGATTCCGGCAAACGGCGCAGGCGTTCGAGGTGCAGGCAGCCAGCGTGTGGATGGACATCGACAGCGTGGATTTTTTCAGCGAACCCTACGACTGCGCCATCCTGCTCGGCAACGGACATTTCGGCGCCAATACCGCCGCCGCCAAGCTGTTCGACGAATGGCTGATCCCAATTTGCGCCCCCGCGCTGCTCGCCGACGCGCAGCGCGATCTCGCCACCTGCCCGCTGATCCATCCTTCGCCCGATCGGCGCGACTGGCGACGCTGGCTGCAAAAAAGCGGCATCGCAGCCCCGATCGATCTCACACGCGGCCAGGTATTTGATTCACTGGAACAGGGCAACGCGGCGGCCATCGCCGGGCACGGCGTCTCGATCGGCGATCTGGCGCTGAGCCTGCGGACGATGGAGGAGGGGTTATTGGCGCTGCCTTGTGACGCCGCCGTGCGTACCGGCGACGGTTACTATCTGGTTTGGCCGGAAGAATCGGCAAAACGGCCGCTGATCGAACGTTTACAGGCGTTTCTCACCGCCCAAACGCCCGACGTCAGCCGGGCCGCCGTCAGGTTTATCGGGTAGGGGACTCGCTACCGAACAGCCCGCCGTCGCGCAGCAGATGCTCGTTGCCCTTGCGGCGGGTAAAGCCGCTGCGATCGAAGAACTCCAGCACCTGGATCGCCAGCTTGCGCCCGACGCCGAGCCGATCGCGGAAATCGGCGGCGTTGGCGCCCCCGCGCTCCGCATCCAGCTCGCGGATCAGCGCCGCGAACTGATCGATGCGCCGGCTGAGGTAGTAGCGATCCACCACCACCGCCGTCACATGGCCCAGTTGAGCCGCCTTGCGCAGCAGCGCCCGTACCCGGCTCTCTTCCTCGCCCAGTTCGCTCGCCAGATCGCGCACCCACCACGGCTCGTCGCCGAACAGCGGTTCGATGCGCGCCCACAGCGGCGCCTCGTCGGCGCTGAACGCCAGGCCGTGTTCCGGCAAGTGCAGCCAGCCGCGCGTATTGCGCAGCGCGCCGGCCTTCAGCAGCCGATCGATCATCATAAACACCAGCGCTTCCGGCTGCTGAGGCAGCGCCATGCGCCGCAGGCGGGCGCGTCCTAAGCCCAGCTGATCGGCGTGCTGTTGGTGATACTCCGCCAGCACCTGCAGCAGGCGGCTTTCCGCCTGCTGCACCTGATCCTGCGCCAGCGCTCGGTCACCGACGATCAGCAGATCGCGGTTCGCCAGCAGTGCCGCCAGGCCGTCGTCGGTCAACTGACGCGCCCAGGCGAACGCCGCCAGAGACAGCGCGCCCTGCGGCAACTCAAGCGCCAGCGCCCGCACGTCGTCTTGCGCCTGCGCCAAGGCCTGCAGCCATGCCAGATAGTCCGGCTGACGCTTGCCGCGCTTGGGCGCATTCAGCCTGAGCACCCGGGCCGCGCCCAGCGTTTGCCGCGCGCCGATATCTCGCAGCACCAGCCGATCGTTTTCCGCCAGCCACAGCGGGCGATCGAGGATCAGTTCCGCCAGTCCGTCGTTCAGCAGCGAAATGCGCCCGGTGATGTGGCTGGCGGCATGGTGCAGATGCAGCGGCTGCCAATGGCGGATCGGCCGATCCGTCTCCAGCGCCACCAGAATGCGTTCCGCCGCTTCGGGCGGACGCTGCGCCAGCAGCCAATCACCGCGCGCGATCCGCTCTTTATCGACATCGCCGCTGATGTTAAGCGCGATGCGTTGCCCGGCCTGCGCCTGTTCCACGGTTTGATTCTGGGCATGCAGGCCGCGCACCCGCACCGGCGCGTCGGCGCCGGTCAGCCACAGCGTATCCCCCACCTTCACCCGGCCGCCGAGCGCGGTGCCGGTCACCACCAGCCCCGCCCCTTTGACGCTGAACGCACGGTCTACCGCCAGGCGAAAACGGCGCGTCAGCGCGTGCTCGCCGGGCGACAGCGCCAGCAAATGCGCGCGCAGCGCCTCGATGCCCTCTCCCGCCGCCGCCGCGGTGACAAACAGCGGCGCATCGGGCCAGCCCTGGCGCGCCAGCTCATCACGCACCTGACTGCGCACCTCGTCGACACGCGCCGCCTCCACCCGGTCGGCCTTGGTCAGCGCCACCGTCAGCGCCGGGCGCCCGCTTAGGCGCAGGATCGCCAAATGCTCGCGGGTCTGCGCCATCACGCCATCATCGCAGGCCACCACCAGTAGCGCATGGTCAATGCCGCCGACGCCCGCCAGCATATTGGCGAGGAATTTCTCGTGGCCGGGCACGTCGATAAAGCCCAGCACCCGGCCGTCCGGTTGCGGCCAGTAGGCGTAGCCCAGATCGATGGTCATGCCGCGGCGCTTCTCTTCCGGCAGGCGATCCGCATTGATCCCCGAGATCGCCTGCAGCAGGGTGGTTTTGCCATGATCGACATGGCCGGCGGTGGCGATGATCATGATGCGCTCAACGCGTCGATCAGCGCCCCTTCCTGTTCCAGACAGCGCAGATCCAGCCACAGCCGGCCGTCGCCGAGGCGGCCGATCACCGGCTGCGGCAGGCGGCGCCAGCGCTCAGCCAACGCTTCCAGCGTGGCGCCGCGGCCGTCGCGCGGCGTGAAGGTCAGCGCATAGCTGGGCAGGCGATCCACCGGCAGCGAACCGCTGCCAATCTGCGACCAGCACGGTTCGGCGCGCAAGTCGAAATCGGCGGTGAACCGTGGTCTCAGCGCCGCCAGCAGCCGCTCGGCCGCCTGTTGCATCTCCTGCTGCGGGCGGATCAGCAGCCGCAGCGTCGGCAGCTGCTCTGCCAGTTTTTCCGGTTGCAGATAGAGCCGCAGCGTGGCCTCCAGGGCCGCCAGCGTCAGCTTGCCGACGCGCAGCGCGCGCTTGAGCGGGTGCTGCTGCAGGCGCGCGATCAGCGCCTTTTTGCCGACGATGATGCCGGCCTGCGGGCCACCCAGCAGCTTATCGCCGGAGAACGTCACCAGATCGACGCCGGCGGCCAGCAGCCGCTGCGGCATCGGTTCGGCGGGCAGGCCGTACTGCGCCATATCGATCAGTGAGCCGCTGCCCAGATCGGTGGCGGTCGGCACGCCCTGTTCGGCCCCGAGCTGCGCCAGTTCAGCCTCGTCGACCGCCGCGGTAAAGCCCTGAATGCTGTAGTTGCTGGTGTGCACTTTCATCAACAGGCCAGTCTGCTCGCTGATGGCCTGGCGGTAATCTTTCAGATGGGTGCGGTTGGTGGTGCCGACTTCCACCAATTGGCAGCCGGCCTGACGCATCACGTCGGGAATGCGAAACGCGCCACCGATTTCCACCAGCTCGCCGCGCGACACCACTACCTCTTTGCCGGGGGCGATCGCCGCCAACATCAGCAATACCGCCGCCGCGTTGTTATTGACGATGCAGGCGTCTTCCGCGCCCGTCAGCCGGCACAGCAGACTCGCCACCGCCCGATCGCGATGACCGCGCCCGGCGCCGTCCAGATCGTACTCCAGCGTCACCGCCTCTCCCATCACCGCGCTGACCGCGTCCTTCACCGGCTGCGCCAGCAGGGCGCGCCCGAGGTTGGTGTGCAGCACGGTGCCGCTGAGGTTGAACACCGGCAGCAAAGCCGGGCGTTGCTGCCGGGCCAGCTCCGCCCGCAGCGCCTGCGGCCAGTCGCCGCACCAGGCCGGTAAACGTTGCTGTTGCTTGATAGCGTCGCGCGCCTGGGCCTGCAGCCGGCGCAACAGTTCGCCGATCAGCGTCTGGCCATGCTGAGCCACCAGCGGTTCAATCGCGGGTTCACGCAGCAGACGGTCGATGGCGGGCAGTTGGCTGTAAAGAAGGTGGGATTCAGTGCTCATGGTCGCTCGGTTTTCAATTTAGACGTATCGGCATAGCAAAACCCCGCCGCGGCGGGGAGAAAAGAACGTTCAGGGCGGTGCCGTGCGGGCGAAACTTTCGCGGGCGAACAGGCGTTCGGCCAGCTTGACCAGCGCCGGACGTTGGACGCACCAGTTGGGCAGAATGTGGCGGAAATTGAGGTAGCCCAACGCGCAGCCGGTGGCGATATCCGCCAGCGTCAGCCGCTCGGCATTGAGCCACGTTTTTTCCTGCGCCAGCGCCTCCAATGCGTCCAGGCCCTGCGTCAGCTTGTCACGCTGGCGCAGCATCCAGTTTTCGTCCTGCTTTTCCGGCGCGCGCCGGCTTTCGCGGAACAGCGTCGCCGCCGCTTCAGTCACGCCGTCCGCCAGTGCCGCCACCCGGCGGACGCGCAGCGCGGTGGCGCGATCGGCCGGCAAAAACGCCGGCTCCACCGTCAGCAGTTCGAGGTATTCGGCCACGATCGGCGAGTCGTAAAACACCTCGCCATCATCGGCGATCAGCACCGGTATTTTGCCGAGCGGGTTCAGTTCCTTCACCCGGCTGCCGGGCTCATACGGCGGATCGTTGACGAATTCAAACGCGATCCCCTTCTCCAGCAGCATCACGGAAATCTTGCGCACAAAGGGGCTGGTGTAACTGCCGATAAGCTTCATCCGGTCTCCTCCGCTTCGTCCTGGCCGCGGCGCAATGCCCTTACTTCACCGCCAGAGTATCGATAATCCGCTGCACCAGCGCCTGATGCACTTCCGGCGTTTTGGCCGGCGACAGCATTTGCAGCGTCACTACTCGCTTGTTGAACACCGTCAACACCAGGGTGGAAACCACCTTTTGCCCGTTGACGGTCTGCTCGGTATCCACCCGGCGAAACTTCTGTTTGCCGACGGTGAAGTTCTCTTCTTTGGTGGTCTGGATATTCTGATAGCGCTCGGCCAGCACCGTAATGGCGCTCTGCGTCAGCTCTTTCAGCATTTTGTCGCTGGTATTGATCTTCATGCCGTCCGGCGGGATCACTTCGGACGAAACCGCGCTCTGGCGCGACTTGCCATCGAGGAAGCGCTGGATGGTGGAGGTACTGTCATTGACGATGCCGCTGTTCAGCGTTTGATCGCTAAAGCCTGGCGGCAACTCGAAGGTGATTTTGCCCTTCTGCAGCGACACGTTCAGCCCCGGCGGCGCGGGCGGGGTTTCTACCGGCGCAGGCGGCGGTGGCGCGGGCTGCGTCACGGTCGGTTTGGTATCCGGTGGCGGCACCGCCGGTTTGGTGTCGTCCTTGTTGTCGCAGGCCGCCAGTCCGATCGCCAGCACAGCGACCGCGGTCAGTTTTGCCAGGGTGTTTAACATCGTGGTTCCTTTCGCTTGGCGCGTCATGGCCTAAACGTAGCAACTCGCCCGGGCGAATGCCAGAAGCCCGTTCTTAAATTGCGGGTCCGGCCCCGCGCGAACGGGGCCGGGCGGTTACTCCGCCGGGAACAGGAACGGATTGATGCTGCTGCGGCCGAAGCCTTCCTCTTCCATGCGGGCGTCCAGCACCAGCGAAGCCAGATCGTCGGCCACCGCTTCAACCTGCGGGTCTTTTTCCTGATAGAGGATCTTCAGGTAAGTGCCGCAGTCGCCGCAGCTTTCCGCCTTCACCGCCGCCTGTTCGCTGTCCAGCGACCAGTAGTTGAGATCGCGGGTCTGCTCACAGTTGCTGCACTTCACCCGCACCACGTGCCATTCGCTTTCGCACAGGTTGCAGTGCAGGTAGCGCAGGCCGTTGACGGTGCCGATATGCACCATGCTGGAGACCGGAATGCTGCCGCACACCGGGCAGAACTGACGCTGCTCGCCGTATTCGGCGCGCGCCTTACCGGGGATCAGGCTGGCCATCTGCGCCCAATAGAGCGACAGCGCGGCCCAGAGGAACGGCGCCTTCTCGCTGCCCACCTTGCCGAACTCGCGGTTGAGCAAAGCGTCGGCCATCAGCTCCAGCTCGTGCGCCGAAGCTTTCTCCAGGTTGTCCAGCACCGTCAGAATGTGCTCCGGCGCCTGCGGGCGCAGCTCGGCGATCAGCGACGTCAGCAGCTTGCGCCAGTGCTCGCTGCGCGGGAACACGCTCAGATCGAGCGGCGGTTTGCCGCTGGCGGCGCCCTGCGCCAACGCTTCGCTCAGATCGAGCGCCAGCGGATTATCGTGCAGCGCATGCTGCTGCGCCTGCGCCAGTTCGGCGGCGAAGTTAAGGTAGTCGCCCAGCGGGTTGTCGACCGCCAGCTGACGCAGACGGTCGGCGCGGCGGCTGTACAGGCTTTTCAGGTTGGCGAAAAGTAACGGCGGGATGTTCTCCGCCGTTGTGGACTTCTCACGCTGTGCCCCTAACTGCTCTTTAGGAACGATGCGGATACTCATCAGGGTTTATCTTCCTGTCGTTTCTCGCGGACCTCACGGTACCAGCGCGGATGATGTTTCTTGGCCCAGGCCGCCGGCACCCAGCCTTCCACCATCGCGGTAATGGTGCCTTTTACCCACAATGCGGCGTAAATGTGCACCATAATCACGATGATAAGGCCGACCGCGGCCAGCGAATGCACCAGCAGCGCGATGCGGATCAGCGGGATGGAGAACGACGGCGCAAAATACGGCCGCCAGATCACCACGCCGCTGGCCAGCAACAGCACCAGGCTGATAATCGCCGCCCAGAACACGCACTTCTGGCCGAAATTATAGCGCCCGGTGTCACCCACTTCCTCGTTCATGGCGATTTTGTGGATATTCTTGGCCCAGACGATATCTTCCCGGTTGATCAGGTTATGCTTCCAGTAGCGCAGGAACATCAGCAGGAACGCGGCGAACATGATGACCCCGACAAACGGGTGCAGAATGCGCGCCAGCTGCGGCGTCCCGAAGATGTTCATCAGCCAGTTGAAGGAGGGGAAGAAGAACCCCAGCCCGCTGATGGCGGCGAACACGAAGCAAAATGCCACGATCCAGTGGTTGATGCGCTCCGGTGCGCTGTAACGCTGAATGGGCTTTTCCTTTCTCATTTGCGCGTCTCCTCGTCATGCGACTCGTCGTGCTCATCCTCATCGTCGACGCGGTTAGGCCCGACGCCGACATAGTGGAACACGCTGGCCGCGAAGGTGGCGGCAAAACCGATGGCCGCCAGGGGTTTCCACACGCTCTTCCAGAAGGTCACCGCCGGGCTGATGCTCGGGTTGTCCGGCAAACCGTGGTACAGCTGCGGTTTGTCGGCGTGGTGCAACACGTACATCACGTGCGTGCCGCCCACCCCTGCCGGATCGTACAGACCGGCGTTCTGGTAGCCGCGGGTGTTCAGCTCGCTGACGCGATCCGCCGCCACCTGCTTCATCGCTTCCTTGGTACCGAAGTGAATGGCGCCGGTCGGGCAGGTTTTCACGCAGGCCGGTTCCTGGCCGACGTCCACGCGGTCGACGCACAGGGTGCACTTGTACACCCGGTTGTCGTCCTTGTTCATGCGCGGCACGTCGAACGGGCAGCCGGCGATGCAGTAGCCGCAGCCGATGCAGTGCTCGGATTGGAAGTCGACGATGCCGTTGGCGTACTGAATGATCGCGCCTTCCGACGGACAGGCCTTCAGGCAGCCCGGATCGGCGCAGTGCATGCAGCCATCCTTGCGGATCAGCCATTCCAGCTTGCCGTTTTCCTCCACCTCGGAGAAGCGCATCACCGTCCACGACTTGGCGGTCAGATCGGCGGGGTTATCGTACACCCCGACGTTGTGCCCCACTTCGTCGCGGATGTCGTTCCATTCGGAACAGGCCACCTGACAGGCCTTGCAGCCGATACAGGTGGTGACATCGATCAGTTTGGCCACTTCTTCCTGGTGGTCACGGGCGCGCGGCGCCGGCGTGAAACCATTGGTGGCGGATTTACGAATGATGTCTTGAGATTGCATGGCCATGATTCGTCTCCGTTACACCTTTTCCACGTTGACCAGGAACGCCTTGAACTCCGGCGTTTGCGTATTGGCGTCGCCGACGAACGGCGTCAGCGTGTTGGCGATAAAGCCTTTCTTCGCCACCCCTTCGTAACCCCAGTGGATCGGGATGCCGATGGTGTCGACTTCCTGGCCGTGCACCTGCAGCGTGCGAATACGTTTGGTCACCACCGCCTTGGCCTTGATGTAGCCGCGGTTGGAGCTGACCTTCACGGTATCGCCCTGCTTGATGCCCTTCTTCTCCGCCAGCTTTTCGCCGATCTCCACGAACTGCTCCGGCTGCGCGATGGCGTTCAGCCGCGCGTGCTTGGTCCAGTAGTGGAAGTGCTCGGTCAGACGATAGGTGGTGCCGACGTACGGGAACTTGTCGGATTTGCCCATCGCCGCCAGATCGTCCTTGAACACGCGCGCCGCCGGGTTGGACACCACATTCGGGTGCAGCGGGTTGGTGCCGAGCGGCGTTTCGAACGGCTCGTAGTGTTCAGGGAACGGCCCTTCCGCCATCTTGTCGGTGGCGAACAGGCGGCCCATGCCTTCCGGCTGCATGATGAACGGCCCGACGTCGCTGCCCGGCGCGGCGGTGCTGTAGTCCGGGATATCGGCCCCGACCCACTTGGCGCCGTCCCACTCCAGCAGTTGGCGTTTCGGATCCCACGGTTTCCCCTGCGGATCCGCCGAGGCGCGGTTGTACAGAATGCGGCGGTTGAGCGGCCATGCCCAGGCCCAGCCCAGCGTATTGCCGAGGCCGGACGGATCGGCGTTGTCGCGCCGCGCCATCTGGTTGCCGGCCGGCGTCCAGCTGCCGGCGAAGATCCAGCAACCGCTGGCGGTGGTGCCGTCGTCGCGCAGCTGCGCGAACGAGCTGAGCAGCTCGCCTTTTTTCACCAGCACTTTGCCGTCGGCATCCAGCAGATCCGCCAGCGCCTTGCCGTTGTTCTCCTGCGCCACCTCTTCCGGCGCCGGGTTGTCCGGCGTCAGGTAGTCCCAGGTCATGTTCAGCACCTGTTCAGGCACCGCACCGCCGTCGCGCGCATACATCTCGCGCAGGCGGCTGAAGATGCCCGCCAGGATCTCACCGTCGTTCAGCGCTTCGCCCGGGGCGTCCGCGCCTTTCCAGTGCCACTGCAGCCAGCGGCCGGAGTTGACGATCGAACCGTTCTCTTCGGCGAAGCAGGTGGACGGCAGGCGGAACACTTCGGTCTGGATCTGCGAAGGATCCACCTCGTTGAACTCGCCGTGGTTCTGCCAGAAGTTGGAGGTTTCGGTGTTCAACGGATCGATGGTCACCAGGAACTTCAGCTTGGACAGCGAAGCCACTACCTTGTTTTTGTTCGGGAACGACGCCACCGGGTTAAAGCCCTGGCAGAAGTAGCCGTTGACCTTGCCCTGCGCCATCATCTCGAAGTACTGCAGCACGTCGTAGCCCTTGTCCCACTTCGGCAACCAGTCAAAGCCCCAGCTGTTGTCCTTCTGCGCCTTGTCGCCGTAGAAGGTCTTCATCATGCTGACGAAGAATTTCGGGTAGTTGCCCCAGTAGTTCACCTGGCCCGGCAGCAGTGCTTTCGGCGTGTTGGCCTTCAGGTAGGTGTCGAGATCGGTCTGTTTCTCCGACGGCAGCGTCAGGTAGCCCGGCAGGCTCTGCGACAGCAGGCCGAGATCGGTCAGACCCTGGATGTTGGAGTGGCCGCGCAGCGCGTTGACGCCGCCGCCCGCCATGCCCATGTTGCCGAGCAGCAGCTGGATCATCGCCATGGTACGGATGTTCTGCGCGCCGACCGAGTGCTGAGTCCAGCCCAGGGCGTACAGGAACGAAGCGGTTTTATCCGCGACGCAGGTTTCGGCGATGTATTCGCACACCTTGAGGAAATCGTCCTTCGGCGTGCCGCAGATGTTGGTCACCACGTCAGGCGTGTAGCGGCTCACGTGCTGCTTCAGCAGGTTCCACACGCAGCGCGGATCCTGCAGCGTGACGTCGCGCTTGGCGAAGCCGTTCTCGTCGAACTGGTAGTTCCAGGTGGTTTTGTCGTACTTGCGGTTTTCCGCGTCGTAGCCGCTGAACAAGCCGTCTTCGAAGGCAAAGTCTTCCCGCACCAGCAGGCTGGCGTTGGTGTAGGCCTCGACGTACTCGCGGTTAAACTTGTTGTTGGTCATCAGATACAGCAACACGCCCGACAGGAAAGCAATGTCGGTCCCGGAGCGGATCGGCGTGTAGAAGTCCGCCACCGATGCGGTTCGGGTAAAGCGCGGATCGATCACGATCAGCTTGGCATTGTTGTGTATTTTGGCTTCCATCGCCCAGCGGAACCCCACCGGATGCGCTTCCGCCGCATTACCGCCCATGACGATAATCAAATTCGCGTTCTTGATATCAACCCAGTGGTTGGTCATCGCACCGCGACCAAATGTTGGAGCAAGACTTGCTACCGTTGGTCCGTGTCAGACACGCGCCTGGTTGTCTACGGCAAGCATGCCGAGAGCGCGACTAAATTTTTGCGACAGAAAACCGGTTTCGTTGCTGGCGGCCGAGGCGCACAGCATGCCGGTGGTCAGCCAACGGTTGACGGTAACGCCCTGGTCGTTGGTTTTGATGAAGTTGGCATCGCGGTCTTCTTTCACCAGCTTGGCGATGCGGGTGAAGGCGTCGTCCCAGCTGATGCGCTGCCATTTGTCCGACCCCGGCGCCCGATATTCCGGGTACTTGAGGCGGCTTTCGCTGTGGATGAAGTCAACCAGGCCGGCGCCTTTCGGGCAAAGCGCGCCGCGGTTCACCGGGTGATCCGGATCCCCTTCGATATGGAAAATGCTTTCTTTGGCGTTCTTGGCGCCATCACCAAGGCTGTACATCAACAGCCCACAGCCGACGGAACAATACGTACAGGTATTACGGGTCTCACGGGCGCGCAGCAGTTTATACTGCCGGGTTTCCGCCAACGCCACTTCGGGGGCAAAGCCCAGCGCGGCCACCGTCGTTCCTGCCATACCGCCAGCGCAGATCTTAAAGAACTGCCTTCTGCTGACCTGCATGGGGGTCTCCTTTACTCTCGATTGTCACATTGTTCAAATGCGCCTGCCCCGCTAGCGCGGCAAACGCGAATGTCACTGTTGTTATGCTTGCTACGAACGCCGGCCATATTACCACAGCGTGCTTGTGGTTGTTACACACTCGTGCTCATTCAGTGAACGCATTGGCACATTTCGATACATTTCGACCTTGGCGCTCTCTACAGTATAGAGAGTAACCCACGTGCCGGGGCGATGGCTTGACGCGGCCACCCGCCGCCCTCTCCTATCAGTATGTTAGCGCATCGATTTGTACATTAACCACACACTTCACAGGGCATTGATAATCATTTTCAATATCATTTAATTAACTATAATGATCCGACTGCTTACGCGGTGCTCGCCCTTTGCGCCGCCCATACACCACTGGAGATGATGATTATGAGTTATTCACTGCCATCCCTGCCGTACGCTTACGACGCACTGGAACCGCATTTCGACAAGCAGACGATGGAAATCCATCACACCAAACACCACCAGACCTACGTCAACAACGCCAACACCGTGCTGGAAGCCTACCCTGAGCTGGCCAAATACAGCGTTGAAGAGCTGATCCAGGATCTGGATAAAGTGCCTGCCGACAAACGCACCTTCATGCGCAACAACGCCGGCGGCCACGCCAACCACAGCTTCTTCTGGAAAAACCTGAAAACCGGCACCACGCTGGGCGGCGATCTGAAAGCGGCCATCGAGCGCGATTTCGGCAGCGTTGAGAAATTCCAGGAAGAGTTCGAGAAAGCCGCAGCCACCCGCTTCGGTTCCGGTTGGGCCTGGCTGGTGCTGAAAGACGGCAAGCTGGCCGTGGTGTCTACCGCCAACCAGGACAGCCCGCTGATGGGCGAAGCCGTCGCCGGCGCTTCCGGTTTCCCAATCATCGGCCTGGACGTGTGGGAACACGCTTACTACCTGAAATACCAGAACAAACGCCCTGACTACATCAAGGCGTTCTGGAACGTGGTCAACTGGGACGAAGCCGCCGCACGCTTCGCCGCGAAGAAGTAATTCGCCCCCGTTGATGAAGATGCCCGCCGCCGGCGGGTATTTTTTTGCCTGAAATCCGCTAAAGTTTGACCACTTCTTGCCGATGGTTTGTTCAATTGACGTTCGCCCGGAGAAGGAAAAACGCTATGGCGGCATTGCAAGCATTAGCAGGAAAGTTCACTCATCTCACCGTAGGTAAAAAGCTCGGCCTCGGCTTCGCGCTGTTGTTGCTGTTGGCGGTCGTCATCGCCGGCACCGGGGCGCAATACCTGCACATCATCGAATCCCGCGCCGATCGCATCGACTTCAGCAACCGGCTGAACGAGGAGATCAACCAGGCCAAATACAACCGCGCCATGTACGGCCAGACCTACCAGCCGGAGTATCTGCAGAACAATCGCGCCAATATCGATAACGCCGTCAAACTGATAGACCAAGGCCAGGCGTTGGACTGGGACGCCCAAAGCCGCAAGGATCTGCAGCGTCTGGTGACGCTGATTGGGGAATATCAGCAACAGCAAAAAATCTTTGAGCAGGCGGTCTCGGCGAAAGACGCGGTGCGCCAGAGCTGGAACATGTCGGAAGTGCAGGCCAGCCTGAGCCAGGTGGAGCGCCAGCTCACCAACGGCGATCTGCAGTTGGCCTTCATTCAACTGAACCAGAAGCTGACCCAGGTGCGCTACGGCGCGCGCGGTCTGCTGCTGAGCCTGAACAAGGAAACCGAAGCGCCGCTGATGGCGGCCATCGACGACGCGCGCGACGCGGCCAACGCCCTGAGCCGCCGGGTCAGCGACGCGCAGCGCCCGCAGCTGCAACCGCTGCTGGCCGCCCTGGACGATTACAAAAACCGCATCGCGGCCTACCTGCCGGCCTATGAGCACGAACAGCAGATCAGCCGGCAGCTCGGCGAACGCGCGCATGAGATCGGCACGCTGGTGAACGCCTTTATGCAGGACGAATTGGCGCAGACGCGCAGCAACATCAACCTGGCGCAGCTGCAGATGGGCATCACCACCCTGATCGCCATCATCGCCGGGATACTTATCGCCTGGCGTATCACGCTGCAGATCACCCGTCCGCTGCACAGCACGCTGGCGATGGCGGAACGCATCGCCAGCGGCGATCTGCGCCAGGCGCAGACCAGCACCCGCCGCGACGAGCTGGGACAACTGCTGAACGCGGTGGCGGCGATGAGCCAAAATCTGCGCACTATGATTGAGAAGATCCAGATGGGAGTCAGCCAGGTCTCCACCGCCTCCGCGGAAATCGCCGCCGGCAACACCGATCTCTCCTCCCGCACCGAACAGCAGGCGGCGGCGGTTGAAGAAACCGCGGCCAGCATGGAACAGCTGACCGCCACGGTGAAACAAAACGCCGACAATGCCCATCACGCCAATCAGCTGGCCACCGACGCTTCGCAGACCGCGCAACAGGGCGGCAAGCTGGTGGAGAACGTGGTCAGCACCATGCGCGATATCTCCAGCAGTTCGCAGCGTATCGCTGAAATTACCACCCTGATCAACGGTATTGCCTTCCAGACCAACATCCTGGCGCTCAACGCCGCGGTGGAAGCGGCGCGCGCCGGCGAACAGGGACGCGGCTTCTCGGTGGTCGCCAGCGAAGTGCGCAGCCTGGCGAGCCGCAGCGCCCAAGCGGCCAAGGAGATCGAAGGGCTGATCGCCGAGTCGGTCAGCCGGGTGAAAACCGGCACCGAACTGGTGGAAAGCACCGGCAACACCATGGAACAGATCGTCCGCTCGGTCACCCACGTGCGCGACATCATGGCTGAAATCGCCGCCGCCTCCGATGAGCAGACGCGCGGCATCGCCCAGATTGGCCAGGCGATCGTCGAGATGGATCACACCACCCAGCAGAACGCCGCGCTGGTGGAAGAGTCCGCCGCCGCCGCCGATTCGCTGGAAGAACAGGCCGACATGCTGCTGCAGAGCGTTTCGGTGTTCCGTTTGGCGGAGCAGACCGAACCCACCGCCGTGAAAACCGCCGCGCCGAAAGCGCCTGCCGTAAAAACCACGGCCGCCAACGCCGCAGCGGAGGAGAACTGGACCACCTTCTGACGCCACGCCCCCGCCCGAGGATTTTCGGGCGGGTTGTTATGTCCCCCTGACACAACTCAGGCTATGCTGAGCCCTCGACGCGAGACACGGAGGCGCACATGCATCACCCAGACGTTTACATCGGCAATATTCAACCCTATGAAGGCGGGCGCCCCAGCGCCATCGCCAAACGCCAGGTGGATGGCGCCATCCGGCTCACGCCGCTCGGCCTGGAAGGCGACGAGCAAGCCGAGAAAAGCTACCACGGCGGGCCGGACCGCGCGCTGTGCCACTACCCGCGCGAGCATTATGCCCACTGGCGCGAACAGTTTCCGGCGCAGGCCGAGCAGTTTTGCGCCCCGGCCTTCGGCGAGAATATCTCCACCGAAGGACTGACCGAACACAATGTGTTTATGGGCGACATCTTCCGCTGGGGCGAAGCGCTGATCCAGGTCACCCAGCCGCGCTCGCCGTGCTTCAAGCTCAACTACCACTTCGCCATCGAGGATATTTCGGTGCTGATGCAGCAAAGCGGCCTCTGCGGCTGGCTGTATCGGGTGGTCTCGCCGGGTGCGGTCAGCGGCGATCGTCCGCTGGAGCTGGCGGCGCGCAACAGCGACGTGTCGGTGGCCGAAGCCATCGCCATCGCCTGGCACATGCCGTTCGACGCGGAACAATATCGCCGCCTGTTGGCGGTGGCCGGCCTCTCCGCCAGCTGGAGCAAGACCATGCTCACGCGGCTTGCCGAAGGGCGCCTCGAGGACTTCAACCGTCGCCTGCTCGGCCGTTGAAATCGCTGGCGGAAAAGATGAAAAACGTGCGCCGAATGCCGCGTTAACCCTCTTCTTCCGCCTATACTGTAGCCGCGTGTTTTTCAGCCAGGAGCCAGGTATATGACCACCCCGACCCATTCGATTCATCACGCCGCCGCCGAGGGCTATCAGGCCAACGCCGATCGCTATGTGAAAGGCCGGCCGGATTACCCGCCGGAAATCGCCGCCTGGCTGCGTGAGTCTATCGGCCTGCACGCCGGCATGACGGTCATCGATCTCGGCGCCGGTACCGGCAAGTTCACTCCGCGCCTGCTGGAAACCGGCGCGCAGGTGATCGCCGTCGAACCGGTGCCGCAAATGCTGGAAAAATTGTCGGCGGCGCTGCCGCAGGTGAAAACGCTGGCGGGCACCGCCGACGCGATCCCGCTACCGGACGAGTCGGTCGATGCCGTGGTGTGCGCCCAGTCCTTCCACTGGTTCGCCACGCCGCAGGCGCTGGCGGAAATCCAGCGTATTCTCAAGCCCGGCGGCAAACTCGGTCTGGTGTGGAACATGCGCGATGCGCGCGTCGGTTGGGTGCGTAAACTGAATCAGATCGTCGACAGCCACGAAGGGGATGCGCCGCGTTTCTATACCGGCGAATGGCGCAAATTCTTCCCGTTCAAAGGCTTTGAACCGCTGCAGGAGCAGGTCTTTATGCTGGGCCACCGCGGCGCGGTGGAGGACGTGATCTACAACCGGGTACGTTCAACCAGCTTTATCGCCGCACTGCCACAGGCGCAACAGGAGCAGGTTATCGATCGGTTGCGCCAGCTGGTGGCGGAAGAAGAGGAGTTGCAGGGCCAGGACACGGTCACCGTGCCCTATCAGACCAAGGCGTATTTCACCACCAAGGTCTGACGCCCGGGGGTTCAGAACGCTTTCTTGGCGTAACCGGTGACCGCTTTCAGGCCCATCTCGCGGCCCAGCGCGGTCATCGGGTGCACCACAATCAGCCCGCGCGCGCTTTTCTTCAGCGCGCCCATATCGGCTTGCTCTTTCTTGGTGATCTCGCGGCTGAACGGCAGCTTGCTCAGCTTCTGCGCTTCGGCGCTCAGCTTCTCGCCACGCACGTCTTTCAGGCGCTCGATCTCCGTCGCCAGTTTCTCTTTTTCTTTGGTGTGCTGCGCGATCAACTCAGGGTTGCCCTGTTGGATCACGGTGGCGTCTTTGTGGTTCAAGGCGTCCAGCAGGTCGCTCAGGCGCTTGATCTCTGCCTTTTCTTTCTCTTTCATGGTCTCTGGCCCGTTGTGCCCAAAATGGC
Source organism: Serratia sp. NGAS9 (assembly GCF_009905295.1). Classification (NCBI taxonomy): domain Bacteria; kingdom Pseudomonadati; phylum Pseudomonadota; class Gammaproteobacteria; order Enterobacterales; family Yersiniaceae; genus Serratia; species Serratia sp. NGAS9. The sequence continues at coordinate 39,595 of NZ_CP047605.1, read as the reverse complement.
ACGCTAATCAATGATACCGGCATTGTAGCAAAAGGCGCGCGCCGTTACCCGTCCTGCGCAATACCGGGCGGCAGGCCGCTCATCTCGCAGGCCTTGGCGCCGAGCCGGGCCAACGCCTGGGTGTAGCGCGCGTTGAACGGGTAGCAGCAGGAGAGCCGCAGCGCATTGCGGTAGCGCCCGCTGGGGGAATACAGGGTGCCCGGCGTCAAACAGATCTGCTCCTCCAACAGCTGGTGGAACAGCGCCACGCTGTCCACGCCGGGAGGGAATTCGACCCAGAACACGAAGCCGCCCGCCGGCTGCGTGGCCAGCGTGCCGCGTGGGAAATGCCGGGCGATCAGCGCCCGCGCCTCGTCGACCTGCGCCGCATAGCGCTTGCGCAGGTTGCGCAAATGGTGATCGTAGCCTCCGCTCTCCAGGAAGGTCGCCAGCGTTTCCGACAGCAGCTGCGACTCGGACATCGACGACACCGCCTTCAGCTTGCGCAACGCCTCGTGAAAACGGCCGCCGCAGATCCAGCCGACGCGAAAATCCGGCGCCAGCGTTTTGGTGAAGCTGGAGCAAAACAGCACCCAGCCGTCGCGATCGAACGCCTTCACCGCCGGCGACAGCGCGCCGCCGAACTGGATCTCGGCATACAGCCCGTCTTCAATCAACGGCACCTGATGATCGTTCATCAGCCGCGCCAGCCGCTTTTTCGCCGCCAGCGGCATGGTGCAACCCAGCGGGTTTTGCACCGTCGGCATGGCGATCACCGCGTTCAGCCGCTTCTCGTTCAATAGCAACTCGAGCGCGTCCAGCGACAGCCCCAGCTGCGGATCGGTGGGGATTTCCAGCGCTTTCAGCCCCAGGCTGGCCAGCAGCGGCAGCAGATAGAAATAGGTTGGCGACTCCAGCCCGACGCAGTCACCCGGTTTGGTGGTGACGCGCAGCGCCAGCTGCAGCGCCTCCATGCAGCCATGGGTCAGCACTACGTCGCCCGGCTCCAGCAACATGCCCAGCGTCATCGAGCGGCGGGCGATCTGCTGGCGCAGCCGTAGGCTGCCGGGCGGCAACGGATACTGCCCGATCAGATCCGGCTGGCGGCGCAGCTGAGAAGACAACATACGCCCCAGCTTGCCGCCGGGATAGAAGTCGCTGGTCTGCGGGCAGGCCAGCGCAATGTTAGTGAAGGCCGGATTCTGCTGGGCGGCGAATACCGTATCGATCAGCGCCAGCACGTCGTCCGCCGGCGGCTCGATGCGGCCGCTGGGCGCCGAGGCCATCTTCAGCGCCGGCAGCGTGCTGCGGACATAAAACCCCGACTGCGGTCGCGCTTCGATCAGCCCGCGATCCTCCAGCGTGCGGTAAGCCGACACCACGGTATTGATGCTGACGCGGTGCGTTTGCGCACAGCGCCGCACCGAAGGCAAGCGGTCACCGGGCAGCAGCGTGCCGCGTCGAATGGCCTCGGCCAACGTATCCGCCAGCTGCAGGTAGCGGGTATCCGGGGTTTCATCGAGCAAGGTCACAGTTTCTCTCCAGGTAATGGGTACAGTTTACATTTTGCACAACTGTAACCATGACAATATCCGATTTGTGGTTCTGTCACCATCCCATTGCAGCGATTATGCTGATCCTCTCGTTATCACCGTCATTTTCAAGGAACCTGCCATGCTGGACTCCGCCTTTGTCAGCTACGTCACCGTCATGTCGATCACCCCCGGCCCCAACAACCTGCTGCTGGCCTCGTCGGGCGTCAACTTCGGCCTGCGCCGCACCCTGCCGATGCTGTTTGGCATCTGTGTCGGTTGTGCGGTACAGCTGGCGATCATTATCCCGCTGCTGGCGCTGGCGTTGAGCTGGGCCGGCGTCATCCGCCTCCCGCTGGCGGTGATCGGCTGCGCCTATCTGCTGTGGCTGTCATGGAAGCTGTTTCAGGCGGCCTCGCCGGACGCCAAAGAGCAGGCGCAGCCGATGAGCCTGCTCAACGGTGCACTGTTTCAGGCGGTCAACCCCAAAGCCTGGCTGATGGTGATCAACGTGGCGATCCTGTTCACCCCGCGCGAAGGCGCCACCTTCGTCCATACGCTGTCGGTCATCGCCGGTTTCGCGCTGCTGAACCTGCCGTGCGTGCTGCTGTGGGCGGTGCTGGGCGACCGGTTGCGCAACGCGCTGCGAGTGACCTGGAAACTGCGCGCCTTCAACGGCGTGATGTCCGGACTGATGGCCGCCACCGCGCTATGGCTGTTGTTCGACGAGTGGCGCGCGGCCTTTGCTTAGCCGCGGCCGAGAGGAGAGAGTCGGGAAGGTTGTTTGGCGCCGATGCCGGCGATCAGATCGGTAATGGACAGCACCATGGTGGAGCGCACCATCTGCTGATAGCGCTGGCGCTGCATGGCGATCAGCGCTTCATCCGCCTCGCCCGGCTGCAGGAAGGTCGGCACCGGCGGCAGCGCGGCCACGCAGTGCAGCTCGCCGAACGGCCCGAGAATTTCGTCATCGACGAAGCGGTATTCCGACCCGTCGTGGTTCAGCTCTTCGCGCATCGCCATCAGCAGCTCGGCATCTTCATATTCGTGGCGGGAAATCACCCCCAGGCCGTACATCAGCTTCAGGCGCACCGACAGCTCCCCCAGCGGGCCGCTGCCGGACAATAGCGGTTCGACGGCATATTTCACCGCGTAGTCATCCTTGCGGAATACCTGCACCACCAGCACGTTGAGCGCTTCCGCCAGCAGCTCTACCGCTGCGATCAGGAAGCTGCGCACCGTTTTGCCCGCGTTCAGCTTTTCCAGAACCTGGTTTTCAAATGCCTGTGCTTCTTCCATCGTCGCTTTTCGAAAGGCGTGGGGAGGGCCGTCGATGCCGAACTCGGGTTGCAGGAGCGCAGCAAGCTGCGCTCGGGTGTTCATCATCACGATTCTACTTGTGCATGGCGTTATACACAGCAACGGCCTCTTCTACAACCTCGCTTTCCGCCGGCAGGCCGGAAATTTGCGCCAGCGCGGCTTTCGGCCCGAGCGTGTTCAGCAGTTCCGCCAACTCCAGCGCCTGCGGATCCTGTTCGCTGCGGTAGCTCATGGCGGCGGCGATGCCCTGGATCAGGTTGGCATGCGGCAGGCCGTATTCCAACGTGCCCAGCAGCGGTTTGATCAGGCGATCGCCGGCGCTCAGTTTGCGCAGCGGCTGACGGCCCACGCGCTCGACGTCGTCGTGCAGATACGGGTTTTCGAAGCGGCCGAGGATTTTGTTGATGTAGGCGGCGTGCTTGTCGGCGTCGAAGCCGTAGCGCTTGATCAGCACCGCGCCGCTCTCTTCCATCGCCCCTTTCACCACGCGGCGGATCGCCGGGTCGAGAATGGCGTCGCGAATGGTTTGCAGCCCGGCCTGTTGGCCGAGGTAGGCGGTGATGGCGTGACCGGTGTTGAGGGTGAACAGCTTGCGCTCGACGAACGCCATCAGGTTATCGGTCAACTCCATGCCGGCGATCGCCGGAGGCTGGCCTTTGAACTGGGTCTGATCGACGATCCATTCGCTGAAGGTTTCCACCGTCACTTCCAACGGGTCGTTGCTGTCCGCCGGCGGCACAATGCGATCGACCGCCGAATCGACGAAGCCGACATGCTGCTCAGCCCATGCCTGCTCATCCTGCGGCAGCGCGGCGAACACATGCTGTTTCAGCTGGCTGGTGCCGCGCACCATGTTCTCGCAGGCGATGATGTTCAGCGGTTGCACATTGCCCTGCTGATGACGCAGCACCAGCCCTTTGGCGATCGTGCCGGCGATTTTGGCGAGAATTTGCGGGCCAACGGCGGTGGTCACCAGATCCGCTTCGGCGATCAGCGCCACCGCCGCCTCACTGCCGCTGTTGACGGCGCTGACGTTGTTGACGCGCTCCACGCGTTCTTGCTCGCCCACCACGTGCACCGCGTAGCTTTTACGGCTGTTCAGCAGATCCAACACCGTTTGATTGACGTCGGCGAAGGTCAGTTCAACCCCGGCGTCCGCCAGCAGCTTGCCGATAAAACCGCGGCCGATATTCCCTGCGCCAAAATGTAATGCTTTCATAACTCTACCTTCTTAATGTCGAAGGGTGCAGCAAGCTGCACCCTTTAAAATGATTCTGTTATCCAGCTTTTTTGCCGCCGAGCAGGTCCAGCACTTCCTGGACGCTGGTGGTATTCGCCAGCCGCTCAATCACGCTCTCGTCATCCAGCGCGTTGGTCAGGCTGGTGATCACCTGAATATGCTCGTTGTTGCGCGCGGCGATGCCGATCACCAGGCGAGCCACTTCATCCTCTTCATCGCCGAAGCGCACGCCCTGCGGGTACTGGCAGAACACCACGCCGGTGCGCAGCACCCGGTCTTTGGCCTCGATGGTGCCGTGCGGCACGGCGATCGACTCGCCCAGGTAGGTGGAGGTGAGCTTTTCGCGCTCCAGCATCGCCGGCACGTACTCCGCCTCGACGTAGCCGCCTTTCACCAGCTGCTCGCCGGCGAAACGGATCGCCTGCTCTTTGTCGCTAGCCTGCAGGTTGAGGAACACATTGCTTTCGCTCAGCTTGAACAGGTTCGGTTCCCCGGCTTCGAAGCTGTCGTCCAGCGCGCCCAGCACCTTCTGCTGGTTGTCGGTGGTTTTGTTGACCGCTACCAAACGGTCGACCAGATCGCTGTACAGCTTGCTGTCGAGGAAGTTGGTCAGCGAGATGTGCTGGGCCTGCGGCGCGTGGCGCATCGCGCGCTCGGTCAGATCGCGGTGCGTGATGACCAGATCCACATCGTCCGGCAGGCTGTTGATGGCGCTGTTAGTCACCGAGATGTTCTTCAGCCCGGCGTCCGCCACTTTCTTGCGCAACACCCCGGCGCCCATGGCGCTGGAACCCATGCCCGCATCGCAGGCGACGATGATTTTGCGCACGGTGCTCAGATCGCCGTCGACCGACGCTGGCGCCGCTGCGCCGCCTTTGGACTGCGATTTCATCTCTTGCATGCGGCGGGTCGCGGCTTCCAGATCGTCATCCTCTTTCACTTTGGAGGTTTTCAGCAGGAAAGCGGACACCACGAAGGAGACGGCAAAGGCTGCGCACACCGCCGCAATGTTGGCGAAGTAGGCGCCTTTCGGCGTCATCGCCAGCACCGCCAGGATCGAACCCGGGGAAGCTGGAGAAACCAGGCCGCCGTTCAGCATCGTCAGGGTGAATACGCCGGTCATGCCGCCCAGGATCACCGCCAGCAGCAGACGTGGATTCATCAGCACGTAAGGGAAGTAGATTTCGTGGATGCCGCCCAGGAAGTGAATGATCGCCGCACCGCCGGCGGATTGCTTGGCGCTGCCGCGGCCGAAGAACATGTAGGCCATCAGCACGCCCATGCCCGGGCCTGGGTTGGCTTCAATCAGGAAGAACACCGACTTGCCGGCTTCCGTGGCCTGCTGGATACCCAGCGGCGAGAAGATGCCGTGGTTGATGGCGTTGTTCAGGAACAGGATTTTCGCCGGTTCAACGAAGATGGACGCCAGTGGCAGCAGGTTGTTCTTCACCATCACGTGCACGCCCGCCGCCAGCAGCTTGGAGAGCACCTCCACCAGCGGCCCGATGCCCAGGAAGGCCAGGATCGCCAGCAGCATGCCGATGATGCCGGCGGAGAAGTTGTTCACCAGCATTTCAAAGCCGCTTTTGATCTTGCCGTCCACCCAGCGGTCGAAATGCTTGATAGCCCAGCCACCCAGCGGGCCGGCGATCATCGAGCCGAGGAACATCGGCATGTCGGCACCGACGATGACGCCCATGGTGGTGATGGCACCCACGACGCCGCCGCGATCGCCGCCCACCAGCCGCCCGCCGGTATAACCGATCAGCAGCGGCAGCAGGTAGGTGATCATCGGGCCGACCAGCTTGGCTAAGGTTTCATTCGGCAGCCAGCCGGTTGGAATGAATAGCGCGGTGATAATCCCCCAGGCGATAAAGGCGCCGATGTTGGGCATCACCATGTTGCTCAGGAAGCGGCCAAAGTTTTGCACTTTAACCTTGATGTCTGGTGAAAACATAAAACACACCCCTATTGTTACGCGCTGACAATAGAGCGCGTGATTATTGTTGTGACGATCCAGCCGTGTTGCCGCTGTATGCGAAACGGACTCTATCACGCTGTTTTTGTCACGCGAACTTCACGAATTTTTTGTGATACAAGTCACACACAACACCCCAGCAAACCCTCATTTATAGTGATAAAGATCACATTTATGACGTGTAAAAAAAGCACAGTGAGAAAAAAGTCGCCACAAAACCCCCAATAAAGTGACTATGATCACATTTTTAAATTGGCGTTTTGTTTTTGAATTGTGACATTAGTCACAATTTATTTTTAGCTGCAGCGCCGATCGCAACGCTCTGTTTGATCTTCCCTGTGAGCACTCATCCCGCCGGGAACTAGCGAAGTGATGAATGAAAGAAAACTACATTGCCTAATGAATGGATTAATTGAAGTGTAGTACAGAAGCCTGCGCAATAAACCAGCAAGCTATTGGAAACGCTGAGGGGAAATAAAACAGGCCGGCAATGCCGGCCTGTTTCGCGCCTGGACGCGTTATTGCGTCACGCTTTGAATGGTCTTCTGCGCATTCATCAGGTTCTGCTGTTTGGCCACCAGATTCGACATCATGGTGTTGTACTGCGCCACCTGCTGCGCGGTGCGGAACTGCACGCCGTTGTTGTTGAAGCTGACCTGATTGCCCTGGCTCTGCAGGAAATCGCCGACCTGCACCAGATCCTGCACAAAGCTGGCGGTGGTCGGGATCGCCGGCATCAAGGCGTTGGCCGGTGCGGTGACGATTTTGTCATAGGCCTGGTTGTACACCGCCTTCAGATCGTCAGGCTGTTTCAGCGCCGCGTGGGCAGTATCCGCCTGCGACTTGGCCGACTGGATCTGCTGGCCCAGCAGGTTCAACGCCCCGACCGATTGCTGCAGCGCGTCGCGTTTGTTCAGGTAGTCCTGCGCGGTGCGGATCTGGTTAATCTGATCCAGCGCCGGGGTCAGGCTGGCGCCGACCGACTTGGACAACTGCTGCGAAAAGCCGACCAAAATCGCGTAATCACCGGCATAGTTGCCGAACTTCTGTTTCTGGTCTTCGCTCAGCGTGGGGATGTTCGCCCCGCTGCGCATCACGGTATTCTGTAAGTAATCGATAAATGCTTTGCGCTGTTCCGGCTCTTTATCGCCGCAGGCGGTCAATTGCATGACCACCAACAATGCCAATACCGGTGCCAACCAACGCGCGAAACCTCTGCTCTGGATCCCTACCGCCATGTGACATAACTCCTGTTATAAACCTGCTTTTTCATTGGACTCCGCCCCTTTTTGCGCACTCCGTGCGCCTATAAGAATAGATCAACTGGCGGCGTTCCGATACGCGATTCCGTTTGCGGTGAACATTGTCTCGGCCGGAGGCGGTTGAACATCGTGCGCAAAACGCACTGAGGTTCATTGCCGTCGGCGACCGGACGCTTCAATTTCCCCAAGTCGCCCCCCAAGTCGCCCCCCAAGTCGCCAGGCGACCTTGCCTTCGCACCCAGGAAACGAAAATAAAAAAGGCGCCCGCAGGCGCCTTTTCACAGCAGAGAATCGCTTACTGCAGTACGGAGATATCCGCCACCTGCAGGAACAGTTCGCGCAGCTTGCTCAGCAGCGTCAGGCGATTCACGCGCACTTCCGCATCGTCCGCCATTACCATCACGTTGTCGAAGAACGCATCCACCGGCTCACGCAGCGCGGCCAGTTCCACCAGCGCTTCCTGGTAGTTGCCCGCCGCGAAGTACGGCTGCAGCTTGTCGCGCAGCACCACCAGGTGAGTCGCCAGCTGGATCTCCGCCGCATCCTTCAGCACCGAGGCGCGCACGCTGTCGTTCAGCGTTTCGGTAGACTTCGCCAGAATGTTGGAGACGCGTTTGTTGGCCGCAGCCAGCGCCGCCGCCTCGTCCAGCGTGCGGAAGTGGGATACCGCCTTGACGCGCGCGTCGAAGTCGGCCGGCTTGGTCGGACGGCGCGCCAACACCGCCTGAATGGTATCGACCGCGTGGCCTTCTTCCTGATACCAGGCGCGGAAGCGGCCCAGCATGAATTCCACCACCTCGTCGACCACCTTGGCATTGGTCAGCTTGCTGCCGTACAGGCGCACGGCCTCTTCGGTCAGTGTCTGCAGATCCAGCGGCAGGTTTTTCTCGACGATGATACGCAACACGCCCAGCGCGGCACGGCGCAGCGCAAACGGGTCTTTATCGCCCTTCGGATGCTGACCGATGCCGAAGATGCCGGCCAGGGTGTCCATCTTGTCGGCGATCGCCAGGGAACAGGCCACCAGCGACTGCGGCAGCGCATCGCCGGCGTAGCGCGGCTGATACTGCTCGTTCAGCGCAACGGCGACGTCTTCCGCCTCACCGTCGTGGCGCGCATAGTGCATGCCCATCACGCCCTGGGTGTCGGTGAATTCGAACACCATGTTGGTCATCAGGTCGCACTTCGACAGCAGGCCCGCACGAGTAGCGTGGTTGACGTCGGCGCCGATCTGGCCGGCAACCCAGCCCGCCAGCGCCTGAATGCGGTCGGTCTTGTCGCGCAGGGTGCCCAGCTGCTGTTGGAACAGCACGGTTTCCAGGCGCGGCAGGTTGTCTTCCAGACGCTTCTTGCGGTCGGTGTTGAAGAAGAACTCGGCGTCGGCCAGACGCGGACGCACCACCTTCTCGTTACCGGAGATGATCTGCTGCGGGTCTTTCGACTCGATGTTGGCTACGAAGATAAAGTTCGGCAGCAGTTTGCCCGCGGCGTCGTACACCGGGAAATACTTCTGGTCGCCCTTCATGGTGTACACCAGCGCTTCCGCCGGCACCGCCAGGAATTTCTCTTCGAATTTGGCGGTCAGCACCACCGGCCATTCCACCAGCGAAGCCACTTCTTCCAGCAGGCTTTCACTCAGATCGGCCTTGCCGCCAATCTTCTGCGCCGCCAGTTCGGCATCGCGCTTGATGAGGGCTTTACGCGCTTCGTAGTCGGCGACCACTTTGCCGCGCTCCAGCAGGATCTGCGGGTATTGGTCGGCATTGTCGAGGGTGAACTCGGCTTCGCCCATGAAGCGGTGGCCGCGCACGGTGCGCGCGGATTCGATGCCCAGCACGGTGCCTGGGATCAGATCGGCGCCCAGCAGCATCGTGACGGTATGTACCGGACGCACGAACTGCACGTCGGAGTCGCCCCAACGCATCAGTTTCGGGATCGGCAGCTTGCCGAGCGCGGTGCTGACCATGCCGGCCAGCAGTTGTTGCGCCGACTGGCCTTTAACGTGGGCGCGGTACATCAACCACTCGCCCTTGTCGGTCACCAGGCGTTCAGCCTGATCGACGGTGATGCCGCAGCCGCGCGCCCAGCCTTCGGCCGCTTTGCTCGGTTTACCTTCGGCGTCGAACGCCTGGGCGATCGCCGGGCCGCGTTTTTCAATTTCGCGATCGGCCTGTGCCGCGCTCAGGTTGGCCACTTTCAGCGCCAGGCGGCGCGGTGCGGCGAACCAGCTCACGTCACCGTGTTCCAGGCCGGCGTTGTCCAGCTCGGCGGTGAAGTTGGCGGCGAAAGATTCCGCCAGGGAACGAAGCGCCTTCGGCGGCAGCTCTTCCGTGCCGATTTCCACCAGGAAAGTCTGTTGAGTCATGGCTGCCTCTTAGTTCTCGTTCTTCTTGTTGCACATCGGGAAGCCCAGCGCTTCGCGGGAAGCGTAGTAGGCTTCGGCAACGGCTTTGGTCAGCGTGCGGATGCGCAGAATGTAGCGTTGACGCTCGGTTACCGAAATCGCCTTGCGCGCGTCCAGCAGGTTAAAGGTATGGCCCGCCTTCAGGATGCGTTCGTAGGCCGGCAGCGGCAGCGGTTTTTCCAGCGCCAGCAGCGATTGGGCTTCTTTCTCGTACTGCTCGAAGCAGGAGAACAGGAAGTCGACGTCGGCGTATTCGAAGTTGTAGGTGGATTGCTCCACTTCGTTCTGGTGGAACACGTCGCCGTAGGTGGTGACACCCAGCGGGCCGTTGCTCCACACCAGATCGTATACGCTGTCCACGCCCTGGATGTACATCGCCAGACGCTCCAGACCATAGGTGATCTCGCCGGTCACCGGCTTGCACTCCAGGCCGCCGACCTGCTGGAAGTAGGTGAACTGCGTCACTTCCATGCCGTTCAGCCACACTTCCCAACCCAGGCCCCAGGCGCCGAGCGTCGGGTTTTCCCAGTTGTCTTCCACGAAGCGAATGTCGTGGATGGTCGGATCCAGACCCAGCTCTTTCAGCGAGCCCAGGTAGAGTTCCTGAATGTTGTCCGGCGATGGCTTAATCACCACCTGGAACTGGTAGTAGTGCTGCAGACGATTCGGGTTTTCGCCGTAGCGGCCGTCGGTCGGGCGACGGGATGGCTGCACATAGGCGGTCGCCATCGGCTCCGGCCCCAGTGCGCGCAGGCACGTCATCGGGTGTGAGGTTCCCGCGCCGACTTCCATGTCCAATGGTTGAACGATGGTGCAGCCCTGGCGCGCCCAATAATCCTGCAGTGTCAGGATCAGGCCCTGGAAGGTCTTGGTATCAAACTTTTGCATGTTGAATTCGCACGCGATACAAGTGGATTTAGATGGAATGCGCCAGTATACCCTTTGACCGTAAGATATACAGCCAGAATCCGGCAACAAGTGCGAATCGGGGTGAGAAGCGCTGGATTTTCACGCGGCGGGCACCGAGGGAAGGACAACGCGCCGGCCGGTCGCCTCGCCGTCCAGAAAGACACACCCGGCAAAAACATTAGAGTATCTAAACAAAAATATCACTCACCGCCGTTTAAATAGTCAATTAGCTGAACGCTATTTCTCCCCTCGCCGGTCAAATTCAGGCTGATTTCCGTGCGTGTATCTTTATATTTGCCACGAGATAAAGTTGCGACAATGTTATTTTTGTTAATTTTATCAACTAAAAAACTCCCCTCATCGAGAGATAATGTGATCAAGTGCCAGATTATTTCTTATTATCGTGAACAATAAGGCGATATCACGCGGCGTGCCGACGGTCGGGGCATGGGAGGAACGGCCAGGGATGAAAGACGGCGCTAACGGGCCACAGAAACAAATTGACAGTTAATCTTTGGTTATACAATAATAAATAAAATTTTCCCTGGTGTTGGCCAAGTGGCTACCTGATCCTTTCATAGGATCAGTTTTTTTTTGTATTTCCGCCAACGTCATTGCGGCCCGCATAATTCACCCCAGGCCGCCTTCCTCATAAATCCCTTATCAGACCTTATGACTATCCTGCGCCCTTGAGCGCGCCGATGGCCAATTCAAAAACGCGCGCTGACGCCGACGTTATACATAAACTGCTCGCCGCTGCTCAGCCCGCCGGTTTGCGAAACGGTGGCGAAGGCCGATACCCTGTCCGTCAACGGCATGTTGGCCCCCAGCGTGACATCCACCCAGTTTTTGTCCTGGCCCGCACTGTCGCGGGTAAACGAGGTTTGCGTCGATTTCAGGCCGCCGCCGGCGCGGTAGACGTCGTCGCCGAACTGATGCTGATAACTCACTTCCGCATAAGGGTTAAACACGCCGAATTGCGTATCCAGCCGCCAACCCAGCGCGCCGATCTGCGAGTGATAGGTTTGATCGTTGAAGCGCATGGCGGTGCTGTCATCGCCATCTTCGCTGTAGCCGGAAACGCGGCTGTAGTCCCAGGCGAACTGCGCCACCGGCCCGGTGGTCAGGTAAGAGGCGATCGGGAAGTCATAGCCGGCGGTCACGCGCGCCCCCCACTGCTTGCCGGTGGTCGAACCGGTTTCGGTACGCGTCAGCGGCCCCAGCCGCATGCTGCGGCGGATGTCGTCATAGTCCATCGTCGCATAGTGCAGATCGGCGTTGACCCAGCCCTGCTCGAATAGCGCCAGCGAACTGAAGGCTGACAGCAGCAGCCCACGCGCCTTGTAATCAAAACGGCTGGAAGGATGCTGATCGTCGTTGGAGCCGGCGATCAACGCACCGATCAACCAGCTGTCGGTCAGTTGATAGTCCACGCCGACGGTCAGGTTGTGGGTGGTGGCGTTGCCGTCCCCCGCCGCCCGATTATCGGCATAGTCGTAGTGCTGGCCGGCGTAGCCGCCGAACACGCCCAGCGAGCCCTGCGGGTTGTCGCCGTTGCGCAGCTGCTGGAAACGGCTGTCGAGCGTGGCGCGGCTGTCACGCGCCATCGCCGCCGTCGCCTGATTCAGCGCCACCACCTGCGCCGGGCCATCCAACACCGCCTGAATATAATCCGCAATCAGCAGGTGCGCCTGCGGGCTGGGGTGGAAATGGTCGGAGAACAGATAGGACTGGCCGGCGTCGAAGCCGGGCATGTCGGAACGGCAAACCGCCGAGGAAACGCCCGCCGGGCAAGCCATGCCGGCCGTGTTGGCGAAGCCGAACTGCGCCGGATTGGCGATCGCTTCGGCGAACAGCTTGTTGACGTCCACCCGCACGATATTGCCGCTGCCCTGCGCCAGCAGACGGTCTTCACTTTGATTATAGAAATCGGTCAGCTGGGCGGCCTGCGCGCTCAGGCTGTCATACGCCGCGATAAGCTGCGCGGCGATCGCCTGCTGTACCTGAGGAATGGCGCTGCCCTGCTTCGCCGCGGCGGCCAACGCCGCGTGGATCGCCTGCGTGCGCGAAGCGTTGTCCGGGGTAGCCACCGAATTAAGCGTGGCATAGGCCGCCTGGATCGCCGCCCCCTGTACCGGCGGCAGCGCCTGCTGAATGATCAGTTCCATCAGCTGCGGCGTGGAGCCGATGTTCGGCACCGTCGGCACGATCACCGTGCCGGCACCGGCGTTCAGCAGCGAATGCACCTGCGCGGCGGCGGCCGCGGCACTGTTATAGGCCACGCCGGGCGCGGTAGCGGCATTCAGCGCCGCCGCCGCCAAATCGTTACCGCCGATCCAGTGAATATACAAACCGTCGCCATCGGCCTGGCCGTTAACCCGATTCAGGTAGTGCTGCACCTGATCCTGGGTGTTGTCGACCGGGTTCAGGCCCGGCACCGCCACGGCGCCGCCGGCGGCGTAGTTTTCACCACCGTTGTCCGAGGCCACCAGCGCCGCGCCGATGCGTTGCGCCAACGCTTCGTCGTACAGCAGGTGCTGACTGCCGTCATAGGTGAACCGGCCGTTGTTGCCGGTATCGCTCAGGCTATCGCCAAAGACGTACAGTTGATCGTACGCCTGAGCCGGAAGGGTCATACTGCAAAGCAACGCCACTGCAAGCGCCGCCGGGCGGGGCATGCACGTTATTTTTAGAGGCATGAATCGACTCCTGAGAGCCTGCAAATGAAGGCAATGTCGTTTTTATCGTTGGCCGGTTTTCCACCGGCCATGTAGTAACTATTGTCGGCTTTTTCACCACGTCAAGCGGGCTGATGACAAAACAATCAGAGGCTTGCCAAGTTCGGCGCTTCGAGCGATGATTACTGTTCATAAACACAGCATAAGGACAGTCAGGATGGCAGACGAACGTTGCGGTTGGGTGACGGCCGATCCGTTGTATCTCGAGTATCACGACAAGGAATGGGGCGCGCCCACCACCGACGCGCGCGAGCTGTTTGAAATGCTGTGTCTGGAGGGGCAGCAGGCCGGCCTTTCCTGGATCACCGTCCTGAAAAAGCGCGAGAATTACCGGCGTGCTTTCCATGGTTTCGATCCGCAGCGGGTCGCCGCCATGACCGAGCAGGACGTGGAAAACCTGCTGCAGGACAGCGGCATCATCCGCCACCGCGGCAAGATAGAAGCCATCATCACCAACGCCAAAGCCTATCTGGCGATGGAGGCGTCCGGCGAGAATTTCGTTACCTTCATCTGGGACTTCGTCGGCGGCCGGCCGCAGCTCAACCGCTGGCAGGCGCTGAGCCAGGTGCCGGCTAAAACCGAGCAGTCCGACGCCATGTCCAAAGCGTTGAAAAAGCGCGGCTTCAAGTTTATCGGCTCCACGATCTGTTACGCCTTCATGCAGGCCAGCGGGCTGGTGAACGATCATCTCACGGGGTGCATGTGCTACCCAAAGCCACGGTGATCCGCCCCTGTGGCCCGGAGGATATCGAACGGCTGATGGCGCTGTGGCTGCCCAGCACCATCGCCGCCCATCCGTTCGTGGCGGAAAAATACTGGCATGAGAGCGCCGCACTGGTGCGGGAAAACTACCTGCCGCGCGCGCAAAGCTGGGCCTGCTGGCATAACGACGAGATCGTCGGCTTTATCAGCGTGCTGGACGAGCAGTTCATCGGCGCGCTGTTCGTCGATCGGGCGTATCACGGCCGCGGCGTCGCCCAGGCGCTGATGACGCACGTGCAGCAGCGCTACCGCCGGCTCAGCCTGGAGGTGTATCAGCAGAACCTGCGAGCCTGCGCGTTCTACCACAAGCACGGTTTTCAGGTGACGCAACGCCTGTTTAACGACGAAACCCAAGCCTATACGCTGATCATGAACTGGCCGGCAATCGAGAATTCAACCGGTTACGGTTAAAAAAGGCGCATTCGCGCCCTGGCGGCGCGCAATTAGGAATCCGCTGCATGGCGCCGCCCGGCGTTTTATCGCATAACTCCCCCAGCACTTACCCGCGCTCATCATTTGTCACGTTTTTCTCCGGAACTGCCGGCGAGCCAACGCGTCATAGTAGCGCGGTGATGCGGGCCCCACCTGCGTCGCCTACTTTTTGCGCCCCCGTGTTGGGCCGGCGCGTACAGAATTGATGCCATTAAGGACAAGAACATGAAAAAACGCATTGCAATTATTGCCGGCGCAGTGAGCGTCGCGCTCACGCTGTCGGCCTGTACCACCAACCCTTACACCGGCGAATCCGAAGTCGGTAAATCCGGCATCGGCGCGGGCCTCGGTGCCGCACTGGGCGCCGGCGTCGGCGTGCTGTCCTCTTCCAAGAAAGATCGCGGCAAGGGCGCGCTGATCGGCGCAGCGGCCGGTGCAGCCCTCGGCGGCGGCGCAGGCTATTACATGGACGTGCAGGAAGCCAAACTGCGCGACAAGATGAAAGGTACCGGCGTCAGCGTCACCCGCCAGGGCGACAACATCGTGCTGAACATGCCGAATAATGTGACCTTCGACAGCAGCAGCGCCACGCTCAAACCGGCGGGCGCCAACACCCTGACCGGCGTCGCCATGGTGCTGAAAGAGTATCCGAAAACCGCGGTCAACGTGGTCGGCTACACCGACAGCACCGGCTCCCGCTCGCTCAACATGAACCTGTCGCAGCAGCGCGCCGACGGCGTAGCCAGCGCGCTGATCACCCAGGGCGTGGCGGCGAACCGTATCCGCACCACCGGTGCCGGCCCGGACAACCCGATCGCCTCCAACAGCACCGCGGAAGGCAAGGCGCAAAACCGCCGCGTCGAGATCACCCTCAGCCCGCTGCAGTAATCCCGTGCGGGGCGCCACCGGTGCCCCGCCGCTTCCTCCCGACTTTCTCCTTATCCTTCAATATTCCCGCTCGCACATCGGGTATGGTAGTCTCCTTGGCAATTAACCGCAGGAGGGATCGGCTGTGAGCACAGGCAAGGCAACGCGCACCTCAGGACGCGCCACCATCAGCGATGTGGCCAGCATCGCCAAAACCGGCAAGACCAGCGTATCGCGCTATCTGAATGGTGAACAGCACCTGCTTTCCGACGATCTCAAACAGCGCATCGAACAGGCTATCCAGCAGCTCGACTACCGGCCAAGCCAGATGGCGCGCAGCCTGAAGGGCGGCCAGACCCGCCTGATCGGCCTGATCCTCGCCGATATCACCAACCCCTATTCGGTGGACGTGATGCGCGGCATCGAGGCCGCCTGCCGTCAACACGGTTTTACCCTGCTGGTGTGTAACACCAACAACGAAGTCAATCAGGAACAGCACTACCTGCAGCTGCTCAGCAGTTACCGGGTAGAAGGCATCGTGGTCAACGCGGTCGGCATGCGCGAGGAAGCATTATCCACGCTGCAACAGTCGATGCTGCCGATGGTGCTGATCGACCGAAAAATCCCCGACTTCGCCTGCGACGTGGTGGGCCTGAACAACCGCGAAGCCGCCACCGTCGCCACCGAACACCTGCTGCAACAAGGTTTCGAAGCGATCCTGTTCCTCAGCGAGCCGCTCGGTACGGTCAATACCCGTCTCGAACGCCTGCACGCTTTCAGACATACCATGGCGCAGCACCCCGCGCTGTTGGCGGAGCAGGCCGAAACGCCGCTCAACGATCGGCAGAAGCTGGAGCAAGTGCTGAGCGATTTCAGCGGCCGCCATCGCGGCATGCGCAAAGCGGTGATCTCCGCCAACGGCGCCCTGACGCTGCAGGTGGCGCGCGCCATGCGTCGGCTCGGCATCCAGTGGGGCAACGACATCGGCCTGCTGGGCTTTGACGAGCTGGAGTGGGCGGAGCTGGCGGGCGTCGGCATCACCACGCTGAAACAACCTACCTACCAAATGGGACACGCGGCGCTGGAGCGGCTGGTGCAGCGCATTCAGGGCCTGGCCACCCCCAGCGGTGAGCAGATGTTCTCCGGCGAGCTGATCGTCCGCGGCTCCACCACCCGCTAATCCACCTTCTCCGGGGCCGTTGACCGCCCCGCCTCTATCTGAATCGGCTGTTTTTTGCTCAGCTTCGTGATTGCGATCATATTTTTACACTCTGTCGCTTTTCGCTGGAACCGGTTCCATTTAACGTACCGGTAACAGCAGCGGCGGCGACAATGCCGCCTCAGGAGTCAAAATGAAAACAGAAATCATCGTGGTCACCGGCGCCTACGGCACCGATACCGTCAAACAACACGGCGGCCAGCGCGCGCTGTTGCCCATCATCGCCGGCGCGGGCGCCGACGGAGTGGAGATCCGC
The DNA here is from genome assembly GCF_009905295.1 of Serratia sp. NGAS9. NCBI lineage: Bacteria > Pseudomonadati > Pseudomonadota > Gammaproteobacteria > Enterobacterales > Yersiniaceae > Serratia > Serratia sp. NGAS9. The sequence goes on along the minus strand of NZ_CP047605.1, from coordinate 22,697 downwards.
CGCGAACTGTTCACCGCCGGTGAACTGGACAGCCTGCCGGCGCTGGCGCAAGAGATCGATCGCCAGCAGCTGTTCGCCGTCTATTCCGCCCCTGAGGCGCTGTTCACACCGCAACATACGCTGAACCCCAACCTGTCGGCGCTGCTGGCGGAAGCGCAGGCGCTGAACGCGCGCCAGCTGAAGCTCTCCCTCGGCCATTTCCGCCCCGGCTTTGATTTTACCGAGTTGAAAGTGGCGCTGGAGCAACACCCGGTCAAGCTGGTGGTCGAGAACGACCAAACGCCGGACTGCGGCATTTTGTCGATGCTGAACGCCTTTTTCCACGCCGCGGAAGATAGCCACCTGCCGGTCAGCATGACCTTCGATATGGCCAACTGGCTGTGGGTGGGGCAAGACGCCTTCGCCGCCGCCGAACGCCTGGCCCGCCACGTCGGTTACGTGCACGTCAAAGCCGCCACCCAAGGCCCGCGCGGCTGGCGCGCCATCGCGCTGGACGAGACCGACGGCAGCTGGCGCGACCTGTTGGCCCGCCTGCCGCACGATGCGCCGCGCGGTATCGAATTCCCGTTGCAGGGCGATGACCTGGAAGCCGTCACCCGCCATTACGTCAATATCTTGCGTGCGGAGTAACCCCATGATGACAACGTTAACGGCAACGACGGCGCAGCAGGCGCCCCTGGATGTGGTCACGCTGGGTGAAGCCATGGCGATGTTCGTGGCGGCACAAACCGGCGATCTGGCGGAGGTGGAAACCTTCACCAAACGCATCGCCGGCGCCGAACTGAACGTGGCGATCGGCCTGGCGCGTCTGGGTATGAACGTCGGCTGGGTCAGCCGCGTCGGCAACGATTCGTTCGGGCGCTTCACCCTGCAGCAGTTGAAAAAAGAAGGCATCAATTACCGGCAGGTGACGGTCGACGGCCACTACCCCACCGGTTTTCAGGTGAAATCCAAAACCACCGATGGTACCGATCCCAGCGTGGAATACTTCCGTAAAGGCTCGGCGGCCAGCCACCTGTCGATTGCCGATTTCAACCGCGAGTATTTCGGTTCCGCGCGCCACCTGCACCTGAGCGGCGTGGCGGCAGCGCTGTCCAGCGAGTCGCTGGCGCTGTGCCACCATGCGGCGCGCGAGATGCGTGCCATGGGTAAAACCATTTCGTTCGATCCCAATCTGCGCCCGGTGCTGTGGCCCAGCCGCGAGGTGATGATCGAGCAGCTGAACCAGCTGGCGTTCGCCGCCGACTGGGTTCTGCCGGGGTTGAAAGAGGGACAGATCCTCACCGGCCAGTCGACGCCGGAAGGCATCGCCGATTTCTATCTGGAGCGCGGCGTGCAGGCGGTGATCATCAAAACCGGCCCGGACGGCGCCTGGTTTAAAACCGCCGCCGGCGATAAGGCGGCAGTGGCCGCGGTCAAGGTCGACAACGTAGTGGATACCGTCGGTGCCGGGGACGGCTTTGCCGTCGGCACCCTCAGCGCCCTGCTGGAAGGCAAAACGCTAATACAGGCGGTGCAGCGCGGCAACAAAATCGGCTCGCTGGCGATCCAGGCCATCGGCGACAGCGAAGGCCTGCCGACCCGTGCGGCGCTGGCCGAATAACAATAAAAAAAAACGACTTCTCCGCATGACGTCAGCCTCTGGCCCTACAACCGGGACGCGTCGGGAGAGCATCTGCCCCTTCGTCTTTCACGCCCAGCGTGCCGGGCGAAGGGGATGCAACACCACTGAAGGATACTGAACATGAACAAAGCGACTGTCGCGGCCAAACGCTGGTGGTACATCATGCCCATAGTGTTTATCACCTACAGCCTGGCCTATCTCGATCGCGCCAACTTCAGCTTCGCCTCTGCCGCCGGCATCAATGAAGATCTCGGCATCACCAAAGGCATGGCCTCGCTGTTGGGCGCGCTGTTTTTCCTCGGTTATTTCTTCTTCCAAATTCCCGGCGCCATCTACGCCGAACGTCGCAGCGTCAAAAAACTGATCTTCTGGTGCCTGATCCTGTGGGGCGGCTGCGCCTCGCTGACCGGCGTGGTCAGCAATATTCCGATGCTGGCCGCCATCCGCTTTATCCTCGGCGTGGTGGAAGCGGCGGTGATGCCGGCGATGCTGATCTACATCAGCAACTGGTTCACCAAATCGGAGCGGTCACGCGCCAATACCTTCCTGATCCTCGGCAACCCGGTGACGGTGCTGTGGATGTCGGTGGTATCCGGTTACCTGATCCACGCCTTCGGCTGGCGTGAAATGTTCATCATCGAGGGCATTCCGGCGGTTATCTGGGCGTTCTGCTGGTGGGTGCTGGCGAAAGACAAACCGGCGCAGGCCGGCTGGCTGAGCGCCGATGAGAAACAGGCGCTGCAGCAGCAGCTGGACGAAGAGCAAAAAGGCATCAAGGCCGTGCGCAACTACGGCGAAGCTTTCCGCTCACGCAACGTGATCCTGCTGTGCGTGCAGTACTTCGCCTGGAGCATCGGCGTGTACGGCTTCGTGCTGTGGCTGCCTTCCATCCTGCGCAGCGGCATGCAGATGGGCATGGTGGAAGCCGGCTGGCTGTCGGCGGTGCCTTACCTGGCGGCAACCATCGCCATGATCGTGGTCTCCTGGGCGTCGGACAAAATGCAAAACCGCAAGCTGTTCGTCTGGCCGCTGCTGCTGATCGGCGCGCTGGCGTTCTTCGGTTCTTACGCCGTCGGCGCCAACCACTTCTGGATCTCCTACGGCCTGCTGGTGGTCGCCGGCGCCGCGATGTACGCCCCCTACGGGCCGTTCTTCGCCATCATTCCGGAAATGCTGCCGAAAAACGTTGCCGGGGGCGCCATGGCGCTGATCAACAGCATGGGCGCGCTGGGTTCGTTCTTCGGTTCGTGGTTCGTCGGCTATCTGAATGGCGCCACCGGCAGCCCGGCGGCTTCCTACATGTTCATGGCCATCGCACTGGTGGTGGCGGTGGTGCTGACGCTGATCGTCAAGCCCGCCCGCAACGAGATCCAGCCGCAATTGGCTTGATCCAGTTATACTTTTTATCTGTTAACCCAACCGGGGGGGCACCATGCCCCCTTTGGCCCAGCTGGAGTTCGTGATGAAGCCTTCTATCGTATTGTACAAAAGCCTGCCCGCCGATCTGCTTGAACGTCTGGAACAGCACTTCACCGTGCACGCCTTCAACGGCCTGCAGCCGGAGAACCGCGACGAACTGCGCCAGGCTTTGCAGCAGGCCGAAGGGATCATCGGTTCCGGCGGTAAAATTGACGAAGCCTTCCTGCAGCAGGCGCCCAAACTGCGCGCGGCCTCGACCGTTTCCGTCGGCTACGACAACTTCGACGTCGAGGCGCTCAACGCCCATAACGTGCTGTTGATGCACACCCCGACGGTGTTGACCGAAACCGTCGCCGACACCATCATGAGCCTGGTGCTGGCGACCGCGCGCCGGGTGGTGGAAGTGGCGGAGCGGGTGAAGGCCGGCGAATGGCGCGGCAGCATCGGGCCGGACTGGTTCGGCGTCGACGTGCACCACAAAACCATCGGCATCCTCGGCATGGGCCGCATCGGCCTGGCGCTGGCGCAGCGCGCGCACTTCGGCTTCGGCATGCCGGTGCTCTACAACGCCCGCCGCACGCACGAAGAGGCGGAGCAACGCTTCAACGCCCGTCGCTGCGATCTGGATACCCTGCTGGCCGAGTCGGATTTCGTTTGCATCACGCTGCCGCTGACCGAACAAACCTTCCACATGATCGGCCGCGAACAGCTGGCGAAAATGAAGAAAAGTGGCATTCTGATCAACGCCGGCCGCGGGCCGGTAGTGGATGAGCAGGCGCTGATCGAAGCGCTGCAAAACGGCGTGATCCACGCCGCCGGGTTGGATGTGTTCGAGAAAGAGCCGCTGCCGGCCAACTCGCCGCTGCTCAGCATGCCGAACGTGGTGGCGTTGCCGCACATCGGCTCCGCCACCCATGAAACGCGCTACGGCATGGCCGCCTGCGCGGTGGATAATTTGATCGCCGCGTTGACCGGCACGGTGAAAGAAAACTGCGTCAACCCGCAGCTGTTGCGGAAATAACTCAGCGCGGCCGGTGGTCTGAGGATAACCGGCCGTGTTGCTCTTCCTGCTGCGGCGCGAACAGCGCCTGCAGCTGATGTTCTTCGGCGAAGTGCTGCAATTCGGCATCCTGAATTGCCTGAACGATCTCTTCTCGCCAGTTTTTGTCCGTCATCGCTAACCTCCTTTGATGTTCACCGTTTAATCTGCCGCAGCGCGCGCACAAAGCCAAGCCGAATCAATCCGAAAACGCTCCGCCCTTCCTCTCCTCCTCGAAAAACCCTCGCAGGGAGGAGGCCATTTTTCCGTCGTTTGCCACACTGGGCGCTACCCTGCGAGAAAAACGCTTCCTGCCGCGCGTAAGGAGAGCCATGAAACTGTTACCCCTGCCCTTATTGATGCTGCTGTCGCCTTCGGCGCTGGCCAGCTGGACACTGCCGGGTTTCCCGGCCTTCGACGAAACGGCCGCCGGGCTGTTCACCAGCCAGGCCACGCTGCCCAAAGGCCAGCTGCCGCTGCGCCTGTATCAGGATAACCGCTGCTGGCAACCGGCGGAGGCGGTAAAACTTAACCAGACGCTGTCGCTGCACCCCTGCGACGCCAACCCGCCGGTCAGCTGGCGGCAGTTCCGCGCCGGCGACTATCAGGTGCGCGTCGATACGCGCAGCGGCACGCCGACGCTGCAGCTCAGCCTGAGCAGCGCGCCGGAAAGCGCCGCCGTTGCCGTCCGCAGCTGCCCGCGCTGGGACGGTAAGCCGGTCACGGTCGACGTCACCTCCACCTTCACCGAAGGCGAAACGCTGCGCGATTTCTATTCCGGCCAAACGGCGCAGGTGAGCCAGGGAAAAATCACGCTGCAGCCCGCCCCCGCCAGCGGCGGCCTGTTGCTGCTGGAATCCGCCGCCACGGCGAAACCGGCGGCGTTCAGCTGGCATAACGCCACGGTCTACTTCGTGCTGACCGATCGCTTTGAGAACGGCAATCCGGCCAATGACCACAGCTACGGGCGCCGCAGCGACGGCCTGCAGGAAATAGGCACCTTTCACGGCGGCGATCTGGCCGGCCTGACGCAGAAGCTGGATTATCTGCAGCAGCTCGGCGTCAACACCTTGTGGATCAGCTCGCCGCTGGAGCAGATCCACGGCTGGGTCGGCGGCGGCACCCAAGGTGATTTCCCGCATTACGCCTATCACGGCTATTACGCGCTGGACTGGACTCGCCTCGACGCCAACATGGGCACCGAACAGGAGCTGCGCACGCTGGTCGAGCAGGCGCATCGCCGCGGCATTCGCATTCTGTTCGACGTGGTGGTGAACCACGTCGGCTACGCCACGCTGGCGGATATGCAGACGTTCCACTTCGGCTCGCTGTATCTGCAAGGCGCAGAGGTGGAGAAAACCCTGGGGAAAAACTGGAGCGACTGGCGCCCCGGGCCAGGGCAAAACTGGCACAGCTTCAACGATTACATCAACTTCAGCGACAAGGCGGGCTGGCGCCCATGGTGGGGGAAAAATTGGATCCGCACCGACATCGGCGACTATGACGCGCCGGGCTATGACGATCTGACGATGTCACTGGCCTTCCTGCCGGATATCAAAACCGAAGCGCCCGGCGCCAGCGGCCTGCCGCTGTTCTATCGCCACAAACCCGACACCGCCGCGCGCGACATGCCCGGCGCCACCCCCCGCGATTACCTGACCGCCTGGCTCAGCCAGTGGGTGCGCGATTACGGCATCGACGGTTTTCGCGTCGATACCGCCAAGCACGTGGAAAAACCGACGCTGGCGCTGTTGAAACAGCGCGCCACGGCGGCATTGGCGGCATGGAAAGCGGAGCATCCGCAGCAGGCGTTGGATGATGCGCCGTTTTGGATGACTGGCGAGGCCTGGGGCCACGGGGTGATGAAAAGCGACTATTACCAAAACGGCTTCGACGCGATGATCAACTTCGATTTCCAGGACCAGGCGTCGCAGGCATTGGGCTGCTTCGCCGACATCGATGCCACCTACCGGCAGATGGCCGAGCGGCTGCAGGATTTCAACGTGCTGAGCTATCTCTCTTCACACGACACCCGGCTGTTCTTCGCCAGCGACGCCAAAGGCTCGCTGCCTCGCCAACAGCGGGCGGCGAACCTGCTGTTGCTGGCGCCGGGCGCGGTGCAGATTTACTACGGCGATGAAAGCGGCCGCCCGCTCGGCCCAACCGGTTCCGATCCGCTGCAGGGTACCCGCTCCGACATGAACTGGCGTGAGCTGCAGGGAGAAAAAGCCCCGCTGCTGACCCACTGGCAACGGTTAGGGCAGTTCCGCGCTCGCCACCCGGCGATCGGCGGCGGCGTGCAAACCCCGCAGGCGCACGCCGCCTATTACGCCTTCAGCCGCCGGCTTGGCGACGATAAGGTGATGGTGGTGTGGGCCGGCGAACGGTCACAATAATCCAGCGTAATATGCTGCTAATCGGCCAATGAGCGAAGTTTGTGCCCATTGGCCGATTTGTCGGCCGCATTGCAGCGGGATTTGTCTGGCGGTATGGTGGGTGATTACCTGCTAAGAAACAGTACTGCTGCACCTATGACTTTCTCACTTTTCGGCGAAAAATTTACCCGTTATGCGGGCATTACCCGTTTGATGGACGACCTGAACGAAGGCCTGCGCACCCCCGGTGCCATCATGCTCGGCGGCGGCAATCCGGCGCAGATCCCAGAGATGGAAGCCTACTTCAAACAGCTGTGCCAGGAGATGCTCGACCAGGGCAAACTGACCGAGGCGCTGTGCAACTACGACGGCCCGCAAGGCAAGGACGCGCTGCTGAAAGCGCTGGCCAATCTGCTGCGCGACGAGCTCGGCTGGGAGATTTCGCCACAGAATATTGCACTGACTAACGGCAGCCAAAGCGCGTTTTTCTACTTGTTCAACCTGTTCGCCGGCCGCTACGCCGACGGTTCGCGCCGCCGCGTGCTGTTCCCATTGGCGCCGGAATATATCGGCTATGCCGACGCCGGGCTGGACGAAGGGCTGTTCGTCTCCGCCAAACCGAACATCGAGCTGCTGCCGGACGGCCAGTTCAAGTATCACGTCGATTTCGAACATCTCACCATCGGCGATGACATCGGCATGATCTGCGTTTCACGGCCGACCAACCCGACCGGCAACGTGATCACCGACGAAGAGCTGATGAAGCTCGACCTGCTGGCGCAGCAGCGTGATATTCCGCTGGTGATCGACAACGCCTACGGCGTGCCGTTCCCCGGCATCATCTTCAGCGACGCCACGCCGCTGTGGAACCCGAACACCATCCTGTGCATGAGCCTCTCCAAGCTCGGCCTGCCGGGCTCGCGCTGCGGCATCGTGATCGCCGACGAGAAGGTGATCACCGCGCTAACCAACATGAACGGCATCATCAGCCTGTCACCAGGCAGCATGGGGCCGGCGATGGCGACGGAAATGATCGCGCGCGGCGATCTGCTGCGCCTGTCGAACGAGGTCATTCGCCCGTTCTACAAACAGCGCGTCGAGCACACCATCGAGATTATTCGCCGCTACCTGTCGCCGGAGCGCTGCCTGATCCACAAACCGGAAGGTGCTATCTTCCTCTGGCTGTGGTTCAAGGATCTGCCGATCACCACCGAAGTGCTGTATCAGCGCCTGAAAAAGCGCGGCGTGCTGATGGTGCCGGGCCACTACTTCTTCCCGGGGTTGGAGCACGAATGGCCGCACACCCACCAGTGCATGCGCATGAACTACGTGCCCGATCCGGAGAAAATCGAGCGCGGCGTGGCTATTCTGGCGGAAGAGATCGAGCGCGCACATCAGAAAGGCTAACGCCGACTGATTGAAAATTGACCGACAAAGATATACGATGCATATATCGTATATCTTTTTTTGGAGGGCCAACGATGACTCGCATCGTGATCGATTTACCTGAAGAAGACCTGCGGCAGCTCGATAATCTGAAAAATATCCGCCACGTTCCGCGGGCCGAGATCATTCGTCAAGCAGTCTCCCGCTATCTGACGGAGAACCACGTGGAAGATCCCAGCAACGCTTTCGGGCTCTGGTCCGGGGCGATGGGAGATGGCGTGGAGTACGAAAATCGTCAGCGCGAGGAGTGGGAATAATGGTGGCTCAACGGGCGTTATTCGACACCAATATCCTGATCGATTATCTCAACGGCATTCCTCAAGCCAGGGACGTTCTGGTCGAGTATCACATCAATCCGGCCATCAGCGCCATCACCTGGATGGAAGTGATGGTAGGTGCTAAAAAACAGGGTCCGGCACTGGAGCTGAAAACACGTCAGTTTTTAGGGCAATTTCTGCTGCTGCCTATTACCGATGAAGTCGCTGAACGCGCCGTAGAACTGCGCCACTCACAGCATGTGAAACTGCCAGACGCCATTATCTGGGCCACAGCGCAGGTGGGATTCCGGATGCTCATCTCCCGCAACCCCAAAGATTTCGGCACTGACAATGGCGTGTTGATGCCTTATCGGCTGTAGACGATCCGCACTACAGCGTCCAGAACAGCACCGCCAGCAGCTGCGGCGACATGATGCGCAGGAACATCGCCAACGGATACACGGTGGCGTAAGACAGCGCGGCGGCGCCGCTGGTGGGATGCAGACCGTTGGCGAAGGCCAGCGCCGGCGGATCGGTCATCGATCCCGCCAGCATGCCGGACAGCGTCAGGTAGTTCATCTTGCCCACCGTGCGTGCCAGAATACCGACGCTCAGCAGCGGAATGGCGGTGATTAACGCGCCATAACCAATCCATGTCAGCCCCTCGCCGTGCAGCAACGTATCGATAAAATTGCCGCCCGATTTCAAACCGACCACCGCCAGAAACAGCACGATGCCCAGTTCGCGCAGCGCCAGGTTGGCGCTCGGCGGCATAAACCAATACAGCTTGCCGAGACTGCCGATGCGCCCCAGGATCAGCGCCGCCACCAACGGCCCGCCAGCCAGCCCCAGCCGCAATGCCGCCGGAAAGCCGGGCACGAACAGCGGAATGGAGCCCAGCAGCACCCCGAGACCGATGCCGATAAAGACCGGCAGCATCTGCACCTGCTGCAGTTTTTGTTGGGCGTTGCCGACGATTGCCGTCACCGCGTCGATGGCCTCCGGCCGGCCGACCAGGTTGAGAATGTCGCCAAACTGCAGCGTCACGTTGCTGCCGGCCACCAGCTCGACGCCGGCGCGGTTGAGGCGTGAAATTACCACGTCATACTTCTGCTTCAGGTTCAGATCGCGGATTTTCTTGCCCAGCACCTGCTCGTTGGTCACCACTGCCCTCACCACCTGCAGCGCGGTGCCGCGCGTCGACAGCGAGGCGTCCACCTCTTCGCCTATCACCAGCCGGGCGTTCTCCAGATCTTCACGCTTGCCCACCAGATGCAGGTAGTCGCCAAGTTCCAGCCGCTCGTGCGGCGCCGGCACCATCAGCAGCTCTCCGCGCTTGAGGCGCGAACAGACGATCGCTTCACCGTTGAGCAACGGCACCTGCTTAATCGCCATGCCCTGCAGGTTGGGATTGCGCACCGCCACGTTGATGGCGTGCAGCAGCTCACGCTGATTGCCCAGGCTGTTTTCAAACGCCTGCGCCTCGCGCTCGATGTTGATGCGGAAAACCAATCGGATCAGCCACATCACCAGCAAGATGCCGCAAATGCCGAACGGGTAGGCCATGGCGTAGCCCATCCCCATGCCGTCCACCAACGCCGGATCGGAACCGAGATCGGTCAGGATTTGTTGACCGGCGCCCAGCGCCGGGGTGTTGGTGACCGCGCCGGAGAACACGCCGAGGATGATCGGCAGCGGCACGTCGAACAGCTTGTGCACCGCCGCCGCCACTGCGCCGCCGGTCAGTACCAGCAGCACCGCGAAGGCGTTGAGGCGCAGACCAGAGACGCGCAGCGAAGAGAAGAAACCGGGACCGACCTGGATGCCGATGGTGTAAACGAACAGGATCAGGCCAAACTCCTGGATAAAGTGCAGCATGTCACCATTCAGGCTGATTTGCCCGCTCTGGGCAAAGTGGCCGACCAGAATGCCGCCGAACAGCACGCCGCCGATGCCCAGCCCGACGCCGTACAGTTTCCAGTTCCCCATCCACAGCCCAATGACGGCCGCCAGCGCCAACATGCTGACGGTCAGGGCGATATCGCTCATAGGTCACATCCTTGCCAAAATTGAAGAGGGAATTTGCGGCCAAAGACACACAATTAATAAGGATTATGACATCGGACTGTCGGGGGGACTGTGGCGTGCGCCACATAACGCAACGGGGGAGATCCGTCTGGATCTCCCCCGCATGATGATGACCGTTTTTCAGTCGGTTATTTGGCTTCCAGCTCCGGCGTCGCACCGATGGCGATGCGCTGCGGCTGTAAGGCTTCCGGCACCTGACGCACCAGATCGATGTGCAGCAGGCCATTTTCAAATTTGGCCTCGGACACCTGCAGATGTTCCGCCAGGGTAAAGGTCAACTGGAACTCTTTGCACACCAGCCCCTGATGCAGGTACTCGACCTGTTTTTCCGGCGGCGTGGGTTTACCGCTGACGGTCAGCCGCGGCCCTTCCACTTCGATATTCAGTTCGCTCTGCCGGAAACCGGCCAGCGCCAGAGAAATACGGTAGTGATTGTCATCGCTTTTCTCGATGTTATACGGCGGGAACCCCTGGGGTTCCTGGCCGCCCATTGAACTGGCCAATTTATCAAAACCAATCCATTGACGCAGAAGCGGGGATAGATCGTAATTACGCATAGGAACAACTCCTTTCATTAAGCGAGATGTGTTTATTCAGCCCCCTGACGGCAGGCGGATTGTTACTGCATATTTGCCGACAGCGTTCCTGCCGGCGAAAAGGGAATTATTTAATTTCGATACGGCGCGGTTTTAATGTTTCCGGCACGATGCGCTGCATATCGATATACAGCAGGCCGTTTTCCAGTTTGGCGCCTTTAATTTGAATATGTTCAGCCAGCTGGAATTTACGCTCGAAATTACGCTCAGCGATGCCCTGATATAAATAGGTTTTTTCTGCCGGTTCGTTATTGTGCGCACCGCGCACGATCAGCAGATTATCTTGCGTGGTGATCTCCAGCTCCTGCTCGGCAAACCCGGCTACCGCAATGGCGATGCGATAATGATTTTCGTCCACCAGCTCGACATTATAAGGGGGATAACCGCCGTTGCCCTGGCTCTGGCCGGCCTCCAGCGCGTTGAACAGGCGATCGAAACCAATGGCGGAACGGTATAGCGGAGAAAGATCGAAATTACGCATAAAACAGCCTCCTAAGGCACTTCAGCGAGGTTGAAATAAATACGCCTTCCATTCTGGACAGGCTAATTAAGCCAGAATTCCCTTACGGCAAATTCTCAATCCGGCTCTGATGATAAAATGGGGGTTGATTTCATCAATTCAACGGGCGAGGATCAAAAAAAGCGCTTTTCGGTTAGGTGAAAGTTTTTTTACCACTTACACTAAAGTGAGAGAGCCGCCACAGAGCGGGATTTTGCTTCTTTTAAAGCAGCAACAGGATGTTATAAATCAGCTTAATTTAGGGGCACAGCAACCCTGCAGGATGGATTAATGACGACGATGAAAGCGATAGCGACGGGCTGCATGTTGTTGGCGACCAGCGGTTGCTCCAGCGTGATGAGCCATACCGGCCCGAATCAGGGTTACTATCCCGGCACCCGCGCCAGCGTGGACATGCTGAAGGACGACAACACCAGCTGGGCGATGATGCCGCTGGTGGCGCTGGATCTCCCGTTCTCCGCAGTAATGGATACCGTGCTGCTGCCTTACGACTATCTGCGTTCAGGCAATGACGCCACCGCAGACTCGCCAAAAGCGCGCATCCTGCGCAGCGAGCAGCAGAATCTGGCGGCAACCGGCAACCCCGGCGAAGGCAACGACAGCACCGCCACACACTAATCACGCACGCAGCGGGCCATCAGGCCCGCCTTACGCCTCAACCACAAAGATCTGGTTGAATCCGGCAATCTCGCGCATAAACGCCACTTTCTTGCCATCCGGCGAAAACACCACGGCATCTCCCGACGGCGGCTGCAGGCTGCGCTGCGTTAAACGCTGCAGGCGGCCGCTGGCGACCTCACACAGCATCACGCTGTTGTCACACACCAGGGCTATCGCCCCGCCCTGCGGGTGCCAGCTGAACGCCGACTGGATGTCATGCTCGGCGCGGCTGACCTGGCGCGGCTCACCGCCGTTCGGCGACACCGTCCACAGCTGTACCACGCCGCCGTCATCCTTCATCAAAAATGCGATTTGGCTGCCGTCCGGCGAGCTGCGCAGCCAATGGCGCGGCGCACCGGCGACGCCCGGAAAACGACGCTCCCCGGTAAAGGTTACCCGCCGCTGCCTGACGCCAAGCGGCGGCGCCGGCAGCTCGCTTTCCGTCCCCTGCAGCGGCAAAGCGCCCGCCCTGGCGTAATCGGCGTCGTTCTCCGGCAGGTCGACAATAAACACCTCCGGCAGTTTCTCTCCGGCGGCGGACAACGTATCGCCAATGAACGCCAGCGCCCAGCGCTGCCGGCTGCCGTCGGCCTTACGGTAACCTTCGCGGCCAATCCAGCCCTCTTCGTAGGCGCGATTGATCTGATCGCTGCCCGGCTGCGGCTGCGGCACGGTCTCGCTGACCAGCACGCAATAGTGGCTGCCGTCATATTCACGGGGATGCTGTTTCGGCGGATTGACCCCGTGCAGCGGCACAGCCACGCCGACGTTGCGCAGATCGCGCGCCGGATCGCATTCATGCATCACGTGATCGTTGTAGGTAAAGCTGAGGCGGCTGCCGTCCGGGCTGAAAACGTGCACATGGCTGCCGCCGCGCAGCGCACCGGGCGTGTAGGGCGCCGTGATATCCAGCGCGTCGAGGGTAATGGCCAACTCGCGATCCGGTTCGCTGACGATCACCCCGCGGCGGTGGTGAAAATCATACTGCCAGGCGCTGTCCGGATGTTCCGGGCCGTGGATGAAGACGTAGCGCGCCGGCGCATCGGGGCTGACCGTAACCACGCCGACGTGGGCACCGTGCTGGGCGCGATAAACCACCTCCACCGCGCCGCTGGTGACGTTGACCCGCTCGATGCTAAGGCCGGTGAAAGAGGCGCCGCGCGGGCGCACGTCATAAGCCAGCCATTGGCTATCCGGCGTCCAGACGTTGATATTGGTTAACTGATGCCCGCGTGGGTCGAAAGTCAGTTGTTTTTCCCGATGGCTCATGGCGGCTCTCCTGCGCATGCTGGCACTGAACGGCCATCTTACCGGATCGGCGGCAGCGTTTCATATGGCCAGCGAGAGGCGCTCGGGGGCATTTTGGCGCAATTATTTTTCAGCGTCTTATCATTTAAGCCGCTCGGCGGCGCCGGCAGGAAATAAACGCCCGGGTAGGCGGCCGTATTCCAGGCAGCGAAACTCAGCGGTGCCCATGCCGTATAGGCAGATGCCGCGAGCGCTATTTTTTCATTCTCATTTACTTGATCAAAATAATTCAGCGGCAGCGCCTTTCTTAACGCAAATAAATAAAAAATCGTGTCGCTAAACGACAGATTAATGATTACTTTCACCGCCAACCCGCTGCTCTTCTCCGGCCATTGCCGTTTGCTGGCCGGCTTACCCGCCGGTCGGATGGCAGGGTTTACAATCAATACAAAAAAGTACAATATGGATTTTTAAGTCCAAAATATTCTGGAGCCGGTATGAATCCCCTCTTCGATGCCATTGTTTTTGCCCATCAGCAACTGCGCCCTCAGGTTCGGGTCACGCCATTGGAGCGCAGCGTACTGCTTTCTCAGCAATTGGGCTGCGAGCTGTATTTGAAATGCGATCATCTGCAGCACACCGGCTCCTTTAAATTTCGCGGCGCCAGCAACAAGCTGCGGCTGCTGGATAACGAGCAACGCCGGCGCGGCGTGATCGCCGCCTCAACCGGCAACCACGGCCAAGCGGTCGCCCTGGCGGGGTACCTGATGGGGGTTGGCGTCACGGTTTATGCGCCAGAGACGGCCGCGAGCATCAAGCTCGACACCATTCGTGCACTGGGCGGCACCGTGGAATTGGTGCCGGGCGATGCGCTGAACGCCGAACTGGCGGGGGAACAGGCCGCACGCGAACAGGGAAAAACCTATATCTCGCCGTATAACGACGAGCAGGTGATCGCCGGCCAGGGCACCTGCGGCATGGAGCTGGTTGAACAACTCACCGATCTGGACGCGGTGTTCGTGGCGGTGGGCGGCGGTGGCTATATCGCCGGCATCGGCACCGTTCTGCGGCAAATGTCGCCGAACACGCAGCTTATCGCCTGCTGGCCGGAAAACGCCACCAGCCTGTACAGCGCGTTGGAAGCGGGCCATATCTTCCCGGTGGAAGAGCAAGAAACCCTGTCCGACGGCACCGCCGGCGGCGTCGAGCCGGGCGCCGTGACCTTTCCGCTGTGCCAACAGCTGATCGACCGCAAAGTGCTGGTTAGCGAGGCAGAGATCAAACACGCGATGCGCCGGATCGCCGCCAGCGATCGCTGGATTATCGAAGGCGCGGCCGGCGTGGCGCTGGCGGCGGCGATCAAACTGGCGCCGGAATACCAGGGTAAAAAGGTGGCGGTGGTACTGTGCGGCAAGAACATCGTGCTGGAGAAATACCTCAAGGCCATCGCCGATGCACATCCTTAATCGGCAGCAAATCCTCGCCGCGTTCGACGCCGAGACCATAACGCCGCTGCTGAAGCAGGGTTTTATCGCCTACTCGCAACAGCGAGTGCAACAACCGCCGGTGCAGCATTTCCTGTTCGAGCGTGCCGCCGGCGACTGCTGCATCAAGTCCGCCTGGCTGGAAGGTGACGAACTGTTCGTGGTCAAGATCTCCGCCGGTTTCTATCGCAACGCCGAACACGGCCTGCCGAGCAATCAGGGGCTGGTGATGGCGTTCTCCGCCCAGACCGGCGAACCGCAGGCGCTGCTGCAGGATGAAGGTTGGCTGACCGCGTTGCGCACCGCCCTGGCCGGCCGCATCGCCGCCGAGCTGTGCGCGCCGCCGCATATTCAGGCGATCGGCATGGTCGGCACGGGTCTGCAGGCGCGGCTGCAGCTGCAATGCCTGAAACCGGTGACCGATTGCCGAGACGTATGGGTGTGGGGACGAGACGAACAGACGCTGGCGGCGTATCGGCGCGATGCCGAAGCCGAGGGTTTTCGGGTGCGGGTTACGCAGAATGCGGCGGAACTGGCAGCGCACTGTCGGCTGATCGTGACTACCACGCCCAGCCGCGAACCGATATTGCAGGCGGCGGATATTCGGCCCGGCACGCACCTCACCGCCGTGGGCGCCGACGCGCCCGGCAAGCAGGAACTGGCGACCGATTTGGTGGCCAACGCAGACGCGCTGCTGGTCGATGCCCTGACGCAGTGCGCGGACTATGGCGAGATCGCGACGGCTTATCGGCAAAACAGGCTGATTTCAACGCCAATCGTCGAAATGGGCGCCGTCTTGGCGCAGGGAGGGCGGGTACGACGCGAGCCGCAGCACATCACCATCGCCGATCTCACCGGCTTGGCGATTCAGGATCTGCAGATCGCCAAAGGGGTGTTGGCGAAAGTATAAAGGGGCGCCGCAGCGCCCACGCGTTATCAGGCGTTGAGCACGAACTTCTCGATAGCGCGCGCCACGCCGTCCTCTGTATTGGCGCTGGTGACAAACTGCGCCACCGCTTTCAGTTCGGGAATGGCGTTGCCCATCGCTACGCCGACGCCGGCATATTCGATCATCGCCGTATCGTTGGCCTGATCCCCCAGCGTCATGATGTTTTCCCGCGCCACGCCCAAATGCTCGGCCAGCATTCTCACCCCGGCGCCCTTATCGACGTTCTTGTGCAGGATCTCGAGGAAATAAGGCGCGCTTTTCAGGATGGTATAACGCTCGCGCGTTTCCGCCGGGATGCGCGCGATAGCGCGGTCCAACAGCTCCGGCTCGTCGATCATCATCACTTTAGGGAAACGCATCTGGCGATCCATCTCTTCCACGCTGCGGTATTTCAGCGGAATACCGGTCATTTCCGCCTCGTGTATGGTGTACTTGCCGATATCCTTGTTCGGGGTATACAGGGTATCGAAATCAAACGCCTGGTAGTGAACGCCGAACTCGCGCGCCATCTGCTCAAAGTGCAGATAATCCTCAAAGCCCAGCGTTTCTTGCAGAATGCAGGCGCCGTCAACCGCACGCAGCACCAGCGCGCCGTTATAGGTGATACAGAAATCGCCGGGGCCCTGAATGTCCAACTGGCGCAGATAATCCTGCACGCCGACATAAGGCCGCCCGGTGGCCAACACCACGTGCACCCCTTTGCGCCGCGCCGCCGCGATAGCCTGCTTTACCGCCGGCGTGATTTGGTGCTGCGGATCCAGCAACGTGCCGTCCATGTCGATCGCAATCAGTTCAATAGCCATTCAACGCTTCTCCCAGTGGTTTTTTCCCATGCTAACGCGTTTCAGCCTCGGCTGTCAGCGCCAAAAAAGGCGCAAAAAAAATCCGCGCGGGTCGCCCGGCGCGGATTTTCACAGCCATTAACGCATCAGATATCGATGTTCGCCGCTTTCAGGGCGTTTTCTTCGATAAAGGCGCGGCGCGGTTCAACCGCATCGCCCATCAGCGTGGTGAACAGCTGATCGGCAGCGATGGCATCCTTGACGGTCACGCGCAGCATACGGCGGCTTTCAGGATCCATGGTGGTTTCCCACAGCTGCTCCGGGTTCATCTCGCCCAGACCTTTATAACGCTGCACCGACAGGCCGCGGCGCGACTCTTTCACCAGCCACTCCAACGCCTGCTCGAAGCTGTCTACCGGCTGACGGCGTTCGCCGCGCTCGATGAACGCGCCCTCTTCGACCAGCCCGCGCAGCTTCTCGCCCAGCTGACAGATCTTGCGGTATTCGCCGCCGTGGATGAAGTCGAAGTCCAGCTTATAGTCGGTATCCACGCCGTGGGTGCGGATGCGCAGCGCCGGCTCGAACATCTGGCGCTCGCGGTTCTCGAAGATAACGAAGTCATAGCTGCTGCCGTGCTGCTCTTTGTCGTTCAGCGCCTGCACCAGCGAAGCAATCCAGGTTTTCACCTTGGCTTCATCGCTGAGATCGCCTTCGTTCAGCGTCGGCTGATAGATCAGGCTGTTCAACAGCGCGCGCGGGTAGCGGCGCTCCATGCGGCCGATCAGCTTCTGCACGCCATAGTGCTCAGCCACCAGTTTTTCCAGCTGTTCGCCACCCAGCGCCGGTGCGCTGGCATTGGTGTGCAGCGTAGCGCCGTCCATCGCAATAGCGATCTGGTACTGATCCATCGCCTCGTCATCTTTGATGTACTGCTCTTGCTTACCTTTCTTCACCTTGTACAGCGGCGGCTGTGCGATGAACACGTGGCCACGCTCGATGATTTCCGGCATCTGGCGATAGAAGAAGGTCAACAGCAGCGTACGGATGTGCGAACCGTCGACGTCGGCATCGGTCATGATAATGATGCTGTGATAACGCAGCTTGTCCGGGCTGTACTCGTCGCGGCCGATGCCGCAACCCAGCGCGGTGATCAGCGTCGCCACTTCCTGCGAGGAGAGCATTTTGTCGAAACGCGCTTTCTCGACGTTGAGGATTTTCCCCTTCAGCGGCAAGATAGCCTGGTTCTTGCGGTTGCGCCCCTGCTTGGCAGAGCCGCCCGCGGAGTCCCCTTCCACCAGGTACAGTTCGGACAACGCCGGGTCGCGTTCCTGGCAGTCCGCCAGCTTGCCCGGCAGGCCGGCCAGATCCAGTGCGCCTTTGCGGCGGGTCATCTCACGCGCTTTACGCGCCGCTTCGCGCGCGCGCGCCGCGTCGATGATTTTGCCGACCACGATTTTCGCATCGCCTGGATTCTCCATCAGGTAATCCACCAGCTTCTCGTTCATCAGCGTTTCAACCGCGGTTTTCACCTCGGAAGAGACCAGCTTGTCCTTGGTCTGAGAAGAGAACTTCGGATCCGGCACCTTCACCGAGACCACGGCGATCAGGCCTTCACGTGCGTCATCGCCGGTGGCGCTGACCTTGGCCTTCTTGCTGTAGCCTTCCTTCTCCATGTAGCTGTTCAGCGTACGGGTCATCGCGGTACGGAAACCGACCAGGTGCGTACCGCCGTCGCGCTGCGGGATGTTGTTGGTGAAGCAGTAGATGTTTTCCTGGAAACCGTCGTTCCACTGCAGCGCCACTTCCACGCCGATGTCGTCTTTCACGGTCGAGAAGTAGAACACGTTCGGGTGGATCGGGGTTTTGTTCTTGTTCAGGTACTCGACAAACGCCTTGATGCCGCCTTCGTAATGGAAGTGGTCTTCACGGTCGGTACGCTTGTCCTTCAGGCGGATAGACACGCCGGAGTTGAGGAAGGACAGCTCGCGCAGACGCTTGGCCAGAATGTCATACTCGAATTCGGTCACATTGGTGAAGGTCTGGTGGCTCGGCCAGAAGCGCACCATGGTGCCGGTCTGCTCGGTTTCGCCCACCACGTTCAGCGGCGCCTGCGGCTCGCCGTGGCTGTAAGTTTGTTCGTGCACTTTGCCTTCGCGGCGGATCACCAGCTCCAGTTTCTCCGACAGGGCGTTAACCACCGAGACGCCCACGCCGTGCAGGCCGCCGGAAACTTTATAGGAGTTGTCGTCGAATTTACCGCCGGCGTGCAGCACGGTCATGATGACCTCTGCGGCTGAAACCCCTTCTTCAGGGTGAATGCCGGTCGGAATGCCGCGGCCGTCATCCTGCACCGATACCGAGTTGTCGGCATGGATGGTGACCTGAATGTCACTACAGTGGCCCGCGAGCGCTTCGTCGATAGCGTTGTCCACAACCTCGAATACCATGTGGTGCAGACCGGTGCCGTCATCGGTATCGCCGATATACATGCCCGGGCGCTTGCGCACCGCATCCAGCCCTTTTAATACCTTGATACTTGAGGAGTCATAAGAATTCGACATCAACGTTTCTCGCTCATTTTAGTCCTGTGGTTGAACCTCTATTTTACCCTGTTCCACGCGGAACATCTTGCCCTTTTCACCGGCCATGTCGGTCACTTGTTCAGCGCTGACTGCGCTGACAAAAACCTGGGCCTGGGTGGCTTTCAGGCGATCGGCCAGCAACCGGCGACGGCCGGTGTCCAGCTCGGAGGCAAAATCATCAATCAGATACAGGCAACGCCGCCCGCTCTGCCGGGTGAGAAACTCACCCTGCGCCAAGCGCAACGCGCACATCAGCAGCTTAAGCTGACCGCGCGATAACAAATCCTCTACCGGCGTGCCGTCGGCACGAATGCGAAAGTCCGCTTTATGCGGCCCCACCGCGGTATAGGTCAACGCCCTGTCGCGCTCAAACTGGCGCTCCAGCAGCTCGCCGTAGTCGCTCTCTTTGTCCCAGCCGCGTTGGAAGGAGAAGCTCAGGCCGAATTCAGGCAGAAACTGCGCACAGGTCGCGGTGATATCCGCGGCGATCGCGTCGCTGTATTCCGCCCGCCATTCGCTGATGCGCTCCGCGAGCGGGATCAGTTCCTGATCCCAAGCGCGGATCTGCGCATAGCGACTCACCTGGCGCAGCGCGGCATTGCGCTGCTTCAGTAACCGTTTCAGGTTGCTCCAGGCGGTGAAAAAACCGGGTTCGTTATGAAAACAGCCCCAGTCCAGGAAGGCGCGCCGGAATTTCGGCCCGCCGTTCAGCAGGGTAAAACCTTCGGGGGTGATCAGCTGCATGGGCAGCAGCTGCGCCAGCTCGGCCACCTTGTGGCCGTCGCTGCCATCGATGCGTACTTTGCTGTCACCCTGACGGCTCTTACTCAATCCTACCGACAGCTCGCGCTCCGCACCTTCGATGCGGCCATGCAACACGAACTCCGGTTGGTCGTGGCGAATCACCCGACCAGCCTGCAGGCTGCGAAAGGCACGGCCGTGGCCGAGCGTATACACCGCTTCCAGCACGCTGGTCTTGCCGCTGCCGTTGGCGCCAACCAG
Organism: Serratia sp. NGAS9; assembly: GCF_009905295.1. Lineage (NCBI taxonomy): Bacteria > Pseudomonadati > Pseudomonadota > Gammaproteobacteria > Enterobacterales > Yersiniaceae > Serratia > Serratia sp. NGAS9. Next base: position 2,626 of record NZ_CP047605.1, on the reverse strand, counting down.
GAAGTTGAATCCCGGCGCTAGCGCCAAATCCGCCGCCTCGATATTGCGGAAGTCTTTAATCAATAAACGCGTCAGAGCCATGCAATCTCTTTACCGATGACGGTGCTGTAATTCAAGGTAACGAGACTACAACCGCATTGGCATGACAACGTAGGCCGCCGCCTGGCTGGCGCCGTCTTCGATCTGCACGCTGGAGACCGAGTCGGTCAACAGCAGGCGCACGTCTTCACACTTGAGCGCGTTCAACACGTCCAGCACGTAGCTGACGTTGAAACCGATCTCCATCTCCGCGCCGTCGTAGCTGACGTCGAGGATCTCTTCCGCCTCTTCCTGCTCCGGGTTGTTGGCGGTGATCTTCAGCTGGTTCTGGCTGACGTACAGCCGCACGCCGCGGAATTTCTCGTTCGAGAGAATGGCCGCGCGGGCAAACGCCTGCTTGAGCAGATCGCAGCCGGCTTCCAGCGTTTTATCCGGGTTCTTCGGCAAGACGCGACGATAGTCCGGGAAACGGCCGTCAACCAGCTTGGACGTGAAGATGAAATCGCCGACGTGGGCGCGGATGTTGTTGCTGCCGATCTGCAACTGCAGCAGCGAATCGCCGCCGTCCAGCAGGCGCACCAGCTCCATCACCCCTTTACGCGGCACGATCACCGAATGCGACGGCAGCTGCTGGCCGATTGGCATCGAGCACACCGCCAGGCGGTGGCCGTCGGTCGCGACGGTGCGCAGCTCTTCGCCTTCGGTTTCAAACAGCATGCCGTTCAGGTAGTAACGCACGTCCTGATGGGCCATCGAGAACTGGGTAGCTTCGATCAGGCGCTTCAGCGTCGCCTGCGGCAAGGTGAACTCCACCTCGCTCTGCCAGTCGTCCAGGTTCGGAAAGTCCGCCGCGGGCAGCGTAGACAGTGAGAAACGGCTGCGGCCGGATCGCACCAGCATGCGCTCGCTCTCCAGCGTGACGGCGATCTCCGCCCCTTCCGGCAGGCCACGGCAGATATCAAAGAATTTGCGCGCAGGCACGGTGGTCGCGCCCGGCTCATGCGGTTGGGACAGGGCGACGCGCGCCACCATCTCCATCTCCAGATCGGTGCCGGTCAGCAGCAGGGAGCCTTCCGTCACCTGCAACAGCAGGTTGCCCAGGATCGGCAAGGTCGGGCGGCCGCCCAGCGGGCTGCTCACCTGTTGCAGCGGTTTTAGCAGATGCTCACGTTCAACGATAAATTTCATAGTGCTATGAAGATAATGTTCTGATTAAATTGGAGAAATCTTCTTTGATGTCGTGACTTTCCTCACGCAGCTGCTCGATCTTCCGGCAGGCGTGCAACACCGTGGTATGGTCGCGGCCACCAAACGCATCGCCGATTTCCGGCAGACTGTGGTTGGTGAGTTCCTTCGCCAGCGCCATCGCCATCTGGCGCGGGCGGGCAACGGATCGCGAACGCCGCTTGGACAGCAAATCCGCGACTTTAATCTTGTAATACTCCGCCACCGTCTTTTGGATATTGTCGATGGTGACCAGCTTTTCCTGCAGCGCCAGCAGATCGCGCAGCGCTTCGCGCACGAAATCAATGGTGATAGCCCGGCCGGTAAAGTTGGCGTTGGCGATCACGCGGTTCAATGCCCCTTCGAGCTCACGCACGTTGGAACGCAGGCGCTTGGCGATGAAGAACGCCACTTCGCCCGGCAGGCGAATGTCGTTTTCGTCGGCCTTTTTCATCAGGATCGCCACGCGGGTTTCCAGCTCCGGCGGCTCGATCGCCACCGTCAGCCCCCAACCGAAGCGGGACTTCAAGCGATCTTCCACCCCGTTGATCTCTTTAGGGTAGCGATCCGAGGTCAGGATGATCTGCTGATTGCCTTCCAACAGGGCGTTAAAGGTATGGAAGAACTCTTCCTGCGAACGCTCCTTGTTGGCGAAAAATTGGATGTCATCGATAAGTAAGGCGTCGACCGAACGGTAGTAGCGCTTAAACTCTTCGATGGCATTATTTTGCAACGCTTTGACCATGTCCTGCACGAAGCGTTCTGAGTGCATGTAGACCACTTTGGCGTTGGCCTTGCGCGCCATGATGCCGTTGCCGACCGCGTGCAGCAGGTGAGTTTTACCCAGGCCGGTACCGCCATACAGGAACAAAGGGTTGTAGGCGCCGCCCGGATTGTCCGCCACCTGGCGAGCCGCCGCGCGCGCCAGCTGGTTGGACTTACCCTCGACGAAGTTGTCGAAGGTGTGTTTGGGGTTGACGTTGGAGCGGTAAGAGAGCTCGGGCTGCGCCGCCGCGTTGTCCCAGCTCGGGCGCAAAGGTGCAGCCGTACGCGCCGCCGGGGCCGCAGGGGCGCTGCTGACGCTGGCGGTCACGGTCTGGCTGATCACCTGCGTGATCGGCTTGCTGCCGACTTCAAAACGCAGCAAAGGCGCGTCCGTGCCGCAGAAATCATTCAGCAGACCATTGATGTTGTTTAAGTACTTATCGCGAACCCAATCCAGCACAAAACGGTTAGGCGCGTACAGCGCCAGGGTGTTGTCACTCAGTTCCGCCTGCAATGGGCGAATCCACATACTAAATTCTGTGGCAGGTAACTCATCCTGCAATCGGGCAAGACACTGCTGCCAAAGCGAAAGTGACAC